>OZ245034.1:4810000-9398701 GCA_965224055.1 Myxococcota bacterium
CATGTAGCCCTTGCACAGCTCGAGGTCGGTGGCGCAGATCCCACCGAGCCGCAGGCGGATCCGGGCTTCGGGGGTGTGGGGTGGGGTGGGCTGGAAGTCGGCGACGTCGCGAGGCCCGTCGCCCGTGAGGGTCAGCGCATGCATGGCTGGGGGATATCCCACTCCCCACGCCGCGGGATCATCGCAGTTGACGACCGCGACCGTGCACGTCACGTTGAGATCGGGCACTTCGAGGTCACGATGCACGTCACACGCTTCACAGGATTCGCCGGGCTGGCCGTTCTGGCGATCTCGGCCATCGGCGCGCTCACCGGGTGCGAGCTCGAGTTCGAAGCCGATGACGAGCCCCTCGAAGACGGCGACGAGTTCGTGTTGGACGTCGCACCCTCCGAGGGCGACCAGCCCAACTTCGCCGACGAGCTCGAGTCCGGCTACCGCGGGGGGTTCCGCCACCGGTGCCTGGGGCCGGAGGAACTCCCCACCGTGCCTCCGATGACCGCCTGGGGCGGGCCGGGCGAGATCACCGTCCAGCACGACGGCATCGTCACCAGCATCGAGCCCGAGTGGTTCGTCACGGGCACCATCGACTTCGACGACCAGACCATCGAGATCGTCTACGAAGAGCAGGCCGTCGACCCCTCTCCCGAGCAGTGCATCTGGCGGCTCGACTACGTGATCCAGGGGGTCCCGCCGGGCACCTGGACGGTCGAAGCGCGCTACGACGAGTCCAACCCGGTCGAGGTCACTGCGATCGACGGCCCGCCGCCTCCTCCCTGATCTGGGCGAGCCCGTTCACGCCGGGCGAATGCGGCTCTCCTGCTGGGCGACGAGTGCCCGAGCGCGGGCGGCGATGCCGTCGTTCTCAGCGACGTCTGCGGCGATCATCGCGAGCTCCAGGATGTCGGGGTCGGCCACGCCCGTTTTCTCGAGGAAGGGGAGCAACGCATCGTAGTGCTCGTCGAACGCGGCCTTGTCTCCGAGTGCGGCGCAACAGGCCAGCAGCACCGAGCGGGCGTAGGCCGCGAACACCGGGCGCCGGCCGACCTCCAGCAGCTGGCGCAGCAACGCCTCGGTCATCGCGCGGGTCTCGGCGTAGTCCTGCCGCAACACCCCCACCACGCCCAGGTTGAGGGTCGGGACCGCCGCGTTGGCATCGTGGAAGGCTTCGTAGCGCTCGATCGCGTCGCGGTACGCCACCGCCGCCGCATCCAGGTCCCCCTTCGACCGCGCCACCTCGCCCTCCAGCATGGCCAGGTGTGCGAGCAGCCCGTGCTGACCGACGCGTTCGGCCCGCCACCGCGCTTCTTCGGCCAGCTCCAGGGCTTCGTCGACCCTCCCCTGCTTCTGGGCCAGCTGTGCCAGAGCGCTCCACGGGCTCGCGGCGTACACCCAGGCCTTGGGTTCGGCGTCGAACACGTCCAGACAGGAGCGGAACATGGCCTCGGCCGCTTCGAAGTCGCCCAGGAACTCGAAGGCCGTGCCCATCTTGCTCCGACAGAACGCCGCGGACTCGGTCCGGCCGGCCGCCTCCAGCACCTTCTCGGCCCGCTCCAGGAACTCCAACGCATCTTCGTACTCGGCCAGATCCATGGCGGTGTTGCCGGCCTCGCGCAGCGCCCAGCCCAGCACCGCGTTCCAGCCGTACTTCTCGGCCGCTCGCTCCGCGCGGGCCGCCTGACGGTCGGCGGTCTCCCGGTCTCCCTGCAGCCGCTGGAACCAGGCCTGATTGAGCCACAGATGGCCCCAGCGCTCGTCGTCGGGTGGGGCCGGAAGCGTGGTGAGCGTGTCGTTCAACATGTCGAGCAGGCGGGGACTGCGCATGTCGCCCTGGGACAGCCGCGCTTCGATCGCCAGCAGGAGGGGGTCGACGGCTTCTTCGAGCCGACCGGCCGCGATCAGATGGCTGGCGAGCTGCTCGGGGTCTCCTCCCCGCTGGAGCAGCACGGTGGCGCACAGGTCGTTGTACAGGCGCGCGCGCTCGGTGCCGTCGATGCGGGCCAGCAGCGCTGCGCGGATGCCGGTGTGCGTGAAGGTCAGGTGCTCGACACGACTGTCGGCGTGCAGCAACCGCGCGCGGACCAACGACCCGATGAGACCGGGCCGCAAGCGGATCCGTCCACGCATGCAGGCGTCCCGCCAGTGCCGCACGCTGACGTCCATCCCCAACACGCTGGCGAGCTCCAGCGCCGCGGTGTCGGCATCGGACAGGCTCCCGACCAGGCGCTCCACCCGGTCGTGCCAGACGTCCAGCAGACCCGCGGGAAGCGTCTCGGGCACCGGGCCCTTCAGCCGGAACCCCTTCTTGCCGGGCACCAGGCGACCCGACTCCACCCACTCGTCGACCAGCTGCACCGCGAAGGCCGGGTTGCCGGCGGTCTGCCGCTCGACCAGCTCGGCCAGGCGCCCCTCGAGCCCCAGCATGCGCCGCACCAGCGCCCGATGATCGGACTCGGCGAGGGGCCCCACCTCGATGACGTGGGTGTTCTCGGATGTCTCTGCTGCTTCGGTCAGGGCTGAGATTCGCGAGGCTTCGTCGGGACGATCTGCGAGCTCTTCGTCGCGCACCGTGGCCAGGAACAGCACCGGCAGCCCATCGGGCGACCGCAACACCCACTGAGCCAGCTGGAGCCCCTCGTGGGCGTAGTGGGCGTCGTCCAGCCACACCACCAGAGGCCGGTCACGGGTGACGTGCTGGAGCGCCCGCCGAAGCAACGACAACCGCTCTCGGGGGTTCGGCAGCCGATCGCCAGGCCCCGAAGGCCCGAGCAGCCACGACAGGAGGAGCTGACCGGGGTCGTGGGCGTACCGGGCCCAGTTCAGGGTGGCTTCGTCGTCCGCGAACCCCAGCTTGTCGCGCACGCGGGCTTCGGCGTCGTCGCGCTCCAGGCCGTCGATCCGCAGCTCGCGCCGAAGCATCGCCGCCAGGCCGTGTTCGGCGTCGGGAACCGCGGTGTGCCGGCCCTTCCAGGTGGTCGCCACGCCTTCGATGTGCGCCCGGCGCGTGACCCACTGTGCGAGCCGGCTCTTGCCCACACCCGCAGCCCCGCGAACCAGCGCCACAGCGGCCCGATTGCGACGCTTCACCCCTTCGACCACGTCCCACAGGGCCTCGCGAGCGGCCAACCTGTCGACGAGCGGGAGTGGACGCAACCCCCACAGCCCCAGGCCCGCGCTGCGCAACCCCATGTCCAGCGTGCCCATCGACGCGTCCGGGCCCCCGGTCTGGTGGGCCGTAGAGGCGCCGGTGCCGCCGGCCGTCGACGTGCCGCCCACGACCACCGTAGGCGCGTCCTCCAGGTCGAGCAGCAGGTCGTCGCCCTCCATCGCACTGCCGACGACGGGGTCGCCGAGGGCGTCGATCTTCGCCAGGACGTCCGCCACGAGCTGCGGACGATCCTCGATCCGCTTGGCGAGCATCTCGCGACACAGCGCCTCGATGCCGTCGGGCACGTCCATGCAGGGCGTGAACGCGGGAAGCGGGCTGAACATGTGGGCGCGGTACAGCTGCACGGACCGCTTGTGCTGGAAGGGGTAGGTGCCGCAGCACAGCCGCCAGATCAGCACGCCGGTCTGGTAGAGGTCGGTCCAGGGCCCCTGATCGCGCCAGTTGGCCTCGATCTGCTCGGGCGCCATGAAGCGAGGCGTGCCGACCGACTGCTCGTCCATCCAGCCCGGCCGCTCCAGGTCGTGACCGATCCCGAAGTCCGACAGCACCACCCGCGCTTCGCCCACCCGACCCGGTGTGGTCACCAGACTGCTGCGCCGACCCGCCAGCAGCAGGTTGCCGGGCTTGATGTCGCGATGCACGATTCCCGCTGCGTGGGCGTGCGCCAGGGCCGTGAGCAGGCTCCGCGTGACGTGCAGGACTTCGGCCCACGTACGCGGGCTGTTCCCGTCGTCGGCCAGCGATCCGCCCCGTGCCAGCTCCATCGACAGCCAGGGCATCCCCTCGACCAGCCGCCCGTCGGCGATCTTCGACTCCCGCTCGCTCACCACGCCGGTGTCGAAGATGTGGACGACACACGGGTGCTCGAGGGCCGCGATGCGACGGACCTCGGCGAGGAAGGCTTCACGCCACGTGTCGTCGGGGGTGTGCAGATCGAGCTTGATGGCCGCCGGAACGCCGGTCTCCGCGTGGGTGCCGCGCCAGATCTCGCCCATGCCGCCGGCGCCGATTCGCTGGTCGAGCTCGAACGCCCCGACGCGCATTGTGTTCCCTCCGAAGATTCCTCTATCGCCGTTGGGGATGTCGCAACGCTTTGCTGCGCCGTGATGTTCCTAGACATACGCAGCGACAGCCAGACGAGGTGGTCTGGTACGTTACGGGCCTTGCTAATCTTGGGAGCCCGACGATGATCTCGAACCTGGGCCGAGGCCTCGTGATGGCCGCGTTGTTGTTCGCCACGTTCGGCAGCTTCACCGGCTTCATCGCCGGCGCGCGGTACTCGAAGAACGCCTGGAACATCACCCAGCTCTCGGCGGTCTTCTTCAGCATCTGCATGCTCGCCGCGAACGTGCTGATGGTCACGGCGCTCCTGCAGTCCGACTTCACGGTGGCCTACGTCGCCCAGGTCGGCTCCACCGAGAGCCCCTGGTACATCACGGTCATCAGCCTGTGGAGCTCTCTCGAGGGCTCGATCCTGTTCTGGGGCGGGGTGCTCGCGATCTACGTGCTCGCGATGGTCCTCACGCTCCGAAGGCCGGAATACCGCGAGTACGCCCCGTGGACGCTCCACGTGATGCTCGCGATCGCCGTGTTCTTCGCGCTGCTCGTCAGCTCGATCGCCAACCCCTTCGCCTACGTCGATCCCAACACACTGGCGATGGAGTGGCGGATGAAGGGCATCCCCGAGACCGGGCCCGGCCCCAACCCGCTCCTGCAGAACCACTGGCTCATGGCCGTGCACCCGCCCACGCTCTACCTCGGCTACGTGGGGATGGCGGCGCCGTTCTCGCTCATCTGCGCGAGCCTGCTGGCGGGTCGTCTCGATGCGGGCTGGATGGCACCGGTCCGCCGCTGGATGCTGGTCCCGTGGGCTTTCCTGTCCGTCGGCATCGTGCTCGGCGGCTGGTGGTCGTACGCCGTGCTCGGATGGGGCGGCGCCTGGGCGTGGGACCCCGTCGAGAACGCCTCGTTCATGCCGTGGCTCACCGGCACCGCGTTCCTCCACAGCGCGATGGTGCTCCAACGCCGCGGACTGCTGCGCGACTGGACCCTGGCGCTCGGCCTGGCCACCTTCCTGCTCACGATGCTGGGCACGTTCATGACCCGATCGGGCGTGTTCAACTCGGTGCACAGCTTCACGCAGTCCGACATCGGGCCCACGTTCCTGGGCTTCATCGCGGTGTCGTTCATCTACAGCGTCATCCTGCTGGCCACCCGGTCACACCTGCTCGACCGCGACAAGGACCTGGGCGCGCTCGCCACGATGATCGGGCCCAATGGCAAGCTCACGGGCAGCTCCATCCTCCGCGGAACCCTCGGGCGCGACTTCTCCATCATGGTGCAGAACGCGCTGTTCACCGTGTTCACCTTCACGGTGCTGCTGGGCACCACCTACCCGCTGCTGCTGGAAGCCCTGCAGGACCGCCGGATCAGCGTGGGTGAGCCCTACTTCGACGACTGGGCGGGCCCCATCGGCGTCGCCATCGTGTTCATGATGGGCGTCGGGCCTGCGCTGCCCTGGGGTCGCTCCGCACCCGAGTCCGCCGCTCGCAAGCTGATTCCACCCGCGGTATTCGCGGTGGTGGTCACCCTGTGCACCTTCCAGCTGATGATGGGCTGGCCCACCTCCTGGTCCGAGGTCCTGGGGCACCTGGGCGACGCCAGCTTCGGCGAGGCCTTCTCCGACGTCCTGCCCATCGTGTCGATCTTCGTGTGTGCCTTCGCGCTCTACGCCAACATCGCCGAGCTCGTCATCCCCGTGTTCAAGCGGATGCGCGCCCGCAGCGAGAACCCCGTGAGCGCGACGGTCCAGGTCGTCAGCAAGGCCCACCGGCGGTTCGGCGGCCACATCGCCCACTACGGCATCATCCTGGCGGTGTTCGCACTCACCCTGTCGCGCACCTACCGGGCCGAGCAGGACTACAACATCCCGCTCAACGGCACCGTGCAGTTCCAGGGCTACGACATCCAGTTCACGGGCAAGAAACAGGTGGTCCTGCCCCACCGCACCAGCACGGTCGCCCAGCTCGACGTCCACCGGAACGGCTCGTTCATCGGCACCTACGAACCCCGGATGAACTACTTCGCGGGCTCGCGGATGTCCGACCCCATCTGGACCCCCGACGTCCGGAGCACGGGCCTGTCCGACCTCTACTTCTCGCTCATCGAGATCCCGCCGGACGGGCAGTCCCTGCAGATCAAGTTCATCGAGCGTCCGTTCATGATGTGGGCCTGGTGGTCGGCCCCCCTCATCTTCCTGGGGTCGTTCATCGCGATCCTGCCGCCATTCTGGCAGCGGCGCCGCCGTTCGCCCCAGCCCGCGTCCACCGCTGCGGTGGCCGCCGAGGGTGAACCCGCATGATCACGCTGATGCTCGGGGCGACCCTCGCCGTTGCCGCCCCACAACCCAGCTCCTCTGCGCCGGTTGCCGAGGCTCCTGCTGCCGCGGGCGCCATGCTGATCCCCGGTGTGCCTCCGGGTCCACCACCGCCTGCAGAAGACGTCGACACCCGCACGCGCACCCTGGGCCGCAAGCTGCGCTGCCCGGTCTGTCAGGGGTCCAACATCACCGACAGCCCGTCGCCCACGGCCCAGGCGATGTTCGAGCGCACCCGGCAGCTCATCGCGGCGGGCTACACCGAAGACGAGATCGTGGACTACTTCGTCGACAAGTACGGCGAGTTCATCCTCCTCGAGCCCCAGAAAGACGGGCTCAACATCATGCTGTTCGTGGCTCCCGGCCTCGCTGTGGGGCTGGGTCTGGCGCTGGCGCTGAAGGCTGTGGTGGGATGGCGCCGAGAGCCGGGCTCCAGTCCGGTGGCTCAGCCCGCCCCGGAGGAGACCGAGGTGCTCGACGAATACGAGCGGCGACTGCTCGCGGAGTTGTCAGATGACTGAGTTCGATCCCTCCGAGTGGGGCCCCCCGCTGGCCGTCGTCGGCATGGGTCTGGTGATGGGTGTGGGCGCCCTGGCGCTGCTGCGTCCGGACAAGAAGCAGAGCGAGGCCATCAGCACCCGGGGCAAGACCGAGGACCTGCAGCGTCGGCACGACGAAGCACGCGAAGCCCTCGCAGCGCTCGAGATGCACAAGGACGACATGGAGCCGGCCGACTACATGGCCGAGCGGAAGACGCTGCTCGAGAAGGGAGCCAATGCGATGCGTGAGCTGGACGAACGATCGAAAGATGGGCCTGCGGCCTCCAGTCCGGATTCCTTCGCGAGGGGGATCGCCGAGCTCACCGAAGCGCTGAAGCGTGGCGAGATCGACCAGGCCACCTACGCCACCGCGGTCGCGGCGCTCTCCGACGCGTCCCGCACGGACGATTCCAAGCCACACCCCGTGAAACGCCCGGTCGACGCGGCGCCTTCCGAGGGGTCCAGCGCTGCAGCCAGTGGGTCGCCCGGCATCTCCAAGCCCCCGGCCAGGAACGACCCTCCCGCCATCTCGCCCGTGTGGCAGGGCGCGATCTACACCATCGCAGCTGCCGCACTGATCGGCGGGCTGGTCTACTACGCCAGCAACCAGTCGGTCGACCGGCGCGACGGCGCATCCATGACCGGCAACCAGGACCTCGGGCCGTCCGAGAGCCCGCCGGCCAACCAGGCCGGTGCTGCGCAGATGGGGGGCGAGCCGCCGTTCATCGCCAAGCAGCGCGCCGAAGCCGAGGCCGCCCTCGAGGCGAACCCGAAGGACGTCAAAGCGCTGAACACGCTCACCCAGCTGTCGCTCCGCGAGCCCCAGAAGGCCTGGAACTACAACGAGCAGGCACGCGAGATCGAGCCCGACAATCCGGACTCCCGCATGCTTCACGGCGTGATCACAGCCACGATGGGCATGCCGGACAAGGCTCAGGAGTACTACGACGGCGTGCTCGAAGACGTCCCGGACCACGCGGCCACCTGGGCCTGGAAGGGGCTCACCTACATCGAGATGAAGGAGTGGGACAAGGCCGCCGAGGCGCTTCGCAAGGCCAAGGAGCTCGGTCTGTCCGACCACACGCTCGACAACGCGCTCAAGGTGGCCGAGAACGGCGGTCAGCGGCCCGACGGCACGATGATGGGGAGCGCGCCCACCCCGGCTCCTGCGTCCAGCGGCCAGGTGGCGCCGGGCAACACGGCCACCATCGCGAGCGGGGTGGTCACCCTGTCCGAGGGCCGGAAGACGTTCAAGGCGAACACGTTGTTCGTGAACATCAAAGACCCCAACAACCCCGGTCCGCCGCTCGCGGCCAAGAAGCTCCCGCCGGGGCCGTATCCCCTGGCGTTCAGCATCACCGAGGCCGACCGCATCGCGATGGGAGGGCCGATGGGCAACCGTCCGATTCCCGCCACCGTGCAGCTGTCCCTGCGGCTCGACGACGATGGCAACGCCTTCACCAAGACTCCCGACGACCCCCAGGTCGTGCTCGACGTCACCAAGGGCACCAAGGGTCTGGAGCTCACGCTCGAGTAGCGCGACCTCCGTTCGTGTTCAGAACAGCGGCGGGAGCAACCGGTAGCGCACGCGCTGCATGTACGCCCTGTATGCGGGGTCCTGGCGGAGGAGCGACTCCTCGGCGAGGATCCGCAGCACCTGTGCGACCAGGGTGAGAAACACGATGATCCCGGCCGCCGGCGTCGGATGGTTCACGACATAGCCCAGGTGGAGCAGCTGGTAGGCCGCGTAGATGGGGTGCCGCACGAACCGGTACAGCCCGTTCGTCTTGATGCCCCGGTTGGCGGGCAGGATGCCGAAGCTCCAGTTGAGCGAGATCAGGGCGATCAGGGCGAGGACCAGGCCGGACGCCTGCATCGCGACCCCGACCGGCAACTCGAGCGACGGCGAACGCGCGAAGTACCCGAGCATGAATGGCCCGAACGTCCCGAAGAGCGCGACGAACACGTGGTCGGGCCGCCACGAGACCTTCACCGGATCGGTCCGGAACAGGAAGAACAGCGCCAGCAGCGTGAGCTGCACCAGCAGCAGGATCTTCGACCACTCCCACCGGAACGCGGTGAACGCCAGGTAGAGGTACCCGACCGTCAGTGCGGCGGGCAGCCCGTTCCGCAGGGCCCGTAGACCCCACAGGCCGACCGGTGAGCCTGGTGTGCGCTGTTGCGTGCCGTCTCCCACGACCCCTCCACCCAAAGAAAAAGGCCCCGGGGGGCGAACCCCCGAGGCCTTGTTCATCCAGTCGTCCGTCGTTTACGGAGCGGGGATGAAGTCAGCAGCAGTACCCTGCGGCACACCATCGTCGTCGATGTAGCCATCGAGGAAGATGAAGTTGTTGCTGTTCTCGTTGGTCAACCGCTCGAGGAGGTCGACACCCAGCGGACCCGACAGGCCCGGGGCACGAGAGCCGATACGGTTGAGGCTGGTGCCACCGTTCAGCAGGGGGTGTGCGTTGGAGCTGTTGGCCACGCCGGTCGGCTCGACCATGCGGTCGAGGTCGTAGACCACGTTGTTGACCTGGTCTGCGAAGCGGTCGGCAGGCGACACGTTGTTGCAGAACTGGCGGTTGGCGTTGTTGTCGAGCGGGTTGACGGGGCAACCATCGGCATCGAACAGGAACAGGCCGGAACCCTGACCGCTCACCATGTGGACCCAGATAGCGCTGTTCTCAGCGTTGTTGGTCCCCTGACCGATGACCTGCTGGAGCAGGGCGAAGTCGAGGTTGGCGAAGTCGTTGTTCAGGTACGTGTCCTTGAACGCCGCGTACTCCACGAGGTCCATGTCGAACGTGATGTGACAGGAGTTGCAGTAGCGCGGGCCCTCGTTGTTGTTGTCGATCTTGCCACGCGTGCTGTGCGGCATGATCTTGTTGTGGGCCAGTGCACCGAAGTCACCGCGTCCGCCGTCGTTCGGGTTGTTCCCGTTGCCGTTCCGGTCGGTGAAGGCGAACACGTTGGACGTGTCACCGTTGAAGTCCGTGTACCGGAAGAACATCTTCATGCCGGGCTGCGTCTGCGTGATGCGGTCCGTCGAGCCAACACCGATGTTGAACATGATCGGGCTCTGGTAGACGAAGTCTGCCGCGAAGTTGAGCGTGATGCGCTCGCCCGTGGTGTTGGAGAAGAAGAAGTTCGCGGGATCCTCGTTGTACTCGGGAGCGAGGTGGCAACCAACGCAGTTGTTGGTCCACGAGCTGTGGCAAGCCACGCACTCCAGCTTGTCTTCGTGAGCGAAGCCGTTGCTGTACACGTTGGGATCGGCCTGAAGCGGACCCACGCCGTTGGCGTTGCTGTTGTCGATACGACCCATCGCGTAGGACGCGAACGGGCTGAACAGCAGCTGACCGGTCTGCGGGTGCGACTTGTTGGTCGACTGGTCCACGGTGTCCTTGGTGGTGGGCACGTAGTGGATGGCGCCGTCGACGCGGCTACGCAGGTAGAAGTCGCCCTGAGCGTTCCGGGTGACGTTCCGCATCGGGTTGCCCAGACGGTCGGTCGCGCACTCGGCGGTCTGCCCGTCGTAGTCGATGCAGGAGATCGTGCTCGGGTACTCTTCGATGCCGCCGTGGCAGGCTTCGCAGGTGGCGGCCATGGCCTGGTCCTGGTGGGACCGGATGCCGAGTTCGACACCGTCCTTGGTGCCCGCGTGCATGTCGAAGGAGCCGTGGCAGTCGATGCAGCCCATGCCCTTCTCGAAGTGGATGTCGTGCGGCGTGTCGTCGCGGGCATCACCGTCGTAGTCCTCGAAGGCGAGGTACTGGTCGGCGATGCGGCCGTTGAACGTCACGTTGGCGACAGCCGGATCGTAGAGGCGGTAGCCGTTCTCTTCCCACGCCGCAGTGTTCGTGAAGTTCTGCGGGTTGGCGGGGTACTGGAAGTTGTTGACGACATCCTGGTTCTGGTCGAGGCGGATGCCCCAGAACTGCAGAACGGTCCGGTTCGAGCCCTGGTGGCAGCCCGCGCAGGCGTAGTCGTTGATCCCGCGGACGAAACCGCCCTGGATGAACTTCGCGACGTTGCGGATCTGGTGGGCGTCGATGTGCGCACGCTCCGGCGCCGCGATGGCGTCGGGGTCGGCCGGCTCGAGACGCGGGACGTTCGGGTCGGACGAGTTGGTGCGGCCGTCGAGCGCGTACTGCATGTGGCAGGCCGTGCAACCGGACGAGCGGAAGTCGCCGTACCGGTTGTTGGCGCCGCGGCTACCGAGGTGGCAGTCACCGCAGTTGAGCGCGACGACTTCCTGAACCAGGCGCTCCAGGTTGGAGCCCGTGAAGAGGCGGTTGGCCTCCTTCAGGTTGCCGTTGTGGATGTCGTTGTCGAGCGCCGCCGCGGTGTAGTCGGGGTTCTGGTAGATGTAGTTGCCACCGTTCTGGCCGAACTGGCCGTACTCGGGGAACTCCATCAGACCACCGACGCGACCGACCTGAGCCTGGTCGAACGTCCAGTTGGGGTCGGTGATGTCGCGGAACGCGTAGTCGCCGGCGGTGTCGAACCAGTACTGCTGGCCCTGGTAGCCCATGGCGTTCTCGGCACCCGACGTGTACATCGTAGCCGAGTAGAACCCGACCTCGGTGTTCAGCGGGGACCGGGTGACCCACTTCTTGTGGTCGCCGAGGGTGGCACCGTCGCCGTGACAGCCGGTGGAACCACAGCCACGACCCTCGGACACGATGCGCGTGTCGCCGGGGTTCATGAACTGGATCCAGTCCAGCGCGCTGTAGGTCTGACCGTCGACCGTGTAGTCCGGGTACTTGTCGACGCCGGTCATGGTCAGGTAGTTGAAGTAGCTGACGGCGTCGTTGATCAGGTTCGTCTCGTTCCCGATCTCCGGAGGCACCGGAACGTGGGATTCCACGCGGCCGTTGCCTTCGGGGTTACCACCGTGGCACTCCGTGCAGTCGAGGTACGCCGCGGCCCCGAAGGGGTGCGGGTTCGAGAGCAGGTTGCCCGACCACTTGTCGCCGAACGGGTCGGCGCCGTTGTGGCACGTCATGCAGCTGCTGTTGCCCTGGACGGGGTCCGGCGGCGGCGGATCGGGAAGCGGCGGAACCACCTCGTCCGGAGGACAAGACGGGTCCGGGTTGCAAAGCTGCGGGTCGCACTCGCAGCAGGCCAGACGGTACGTCAGGTTCTCTGGAGAGTTGTCGCAGCGGTCGAGCTGGGAACAGTTGTAGGTCGTGTCCCGGTACTCGTAAGCGTTGCAATCCGGCGGCGGAATGACTGTACTCGGCGGCGCATTTGGATCATCGCTGTCCAAATCCGTGTCGGTGTCATCACTCTTGCACGCGCCGAATATGAGGAGCGGTGTGAGTAGAAGTATTCGCATTTGTAAAAATCCCTCCGAACGAAGTCGGCAAGCCCCACCTGATTCCCAGTCTATGTGTTGGGTTCACGGCCATCAAGACCATTCGAGACATTCCCTGCCCGACCACGGATGAACGCGGCATATCACGTCATCGAGTTGTCTACGATCCCGACGATCGGGTGTGGCGCTCGGTGGGATCCCGGAGCGAAAAGCTCGGTACGACCGTTGATTCGGTGGAGCCGTACCGAATTATGCGAAGTTCACGAACAATCCGTCGCGACACTCCGTGACAGGCGAATTCAGCAGGTTCACCCGTGATCGGGAGGCGCACGCGCGCTGCACCACCCGTCGATCCTCTCGGAATTTCACCCGCGCCCTAGTAGAGTGGGGCCGCGCCACGCGGGCGGGGTGTTCGCCGCCGCGCCGCCAGTCCGCGCCCGGCAGGGTCAGGTGGAGTGATGTCTTCGTCGAACCAGAAGAACAGCACGATGCAGCTCGTCGAGGTCGCCGGCACGGTCGGTGTCGGTTGCTTCACGTTCGTGCTCGTGGCGCTGGCCGCCCTGCTGTTCATCGTGGCACTGCCGTACTGGGTGACCGCGGTGGAGGTCCGCGAGGCACACCGCCTGCACTTCTGGTTCGCGTCCGGGAACATCATCGGGCTGCTCTCCGGCATCCTGGGCACGGTGCTCATGGTGATCATGCTGCTCTACAGCGTCCGGAAGTGGCTGAACTTCCTGGCCTGGATGGAGTTCCTGGGCTCGATGCAGTGGTGGCTGCGGTTCCACATGGTGTGCGGCGTCATGGGGCCCGTCTTCATCATCCTGCACGGCGCCATGAAGATGCCGTCGGGCTCGGTGGGCATCGCGTTCTGGTGCATGGTGCTGGTCTCGCTGTCCGGGCTGTTCGGGCGCTATCTGTTCGGCCACTTCCCCAAGGCCGCGGCCGGTCGACGCCTCGATCTGCAGTTCGCACGGGAGAGCCTGTCGGAGCTGCGCGCCCAGCTCGTCGCCGAGACCCGCGAGGCCACGGGCGACCAGGTCGGCGAAGCCGTGGTCCTCGCGCGCGAGCTCCATGATGAGCCCAACACGTTCATCGGGCTCCTACTGCTCGACCTCGAGGTCCGACGCCGCATCGACAAGGTCAAGGTCCTGCTCTACCGCGCCGGTCTGCCGAAGCCCGTGCACGACAAGGCCCGCAAGACCCTGGTGGCCCAGCTGCGCATGAAGCGGAGCCTCGCCAGCTGGGAGGTCGCGCGGCGATTGTTCCGGTACTGGC
Source organism: Myxococcota bacterium (assembly GCA_965224055.1). Lineage (GTDB taxonomy): Bacteria > Myxococcota_A > UBA796 > UBA796 > JACKEQ01. Next base: position 4,823,677 of record OZ245034.1, read on the forward strand.
ACCTCTTCCACCAGCCTCTCGCGCTCGCGATGTACATGATTGCGGTCATCCACATCTTCAACGCCATCATGTTCGGTGGCGTGTTCCAGACCCTGATGGGCGGCTGACGCACATGGAGTTCGTCTGGCACTTCATCTGCGTCGGGTTCATCGTCGTGTTCCTGGTCTTCCCGACCTGGCTCTACATGCAGTTCGTCGAGTGGCGGGCCCGCAAGGTGATGGACGAGAACGCGAAGTCCGGCCGGCTGGAGCCCGTCACCATCCGTCCGCTGATCGACGAGCGGCTGTGCATGGGATCGGCCACGTGTGTGCGGGCCTGTCCAGAGGACGTGCTGGGGATCGTCGACGGCCAGGCGGTGCTGATCAACACCGCCGCCTGCGTCGGCCACGGGGTCTGCGTCCCGGCGTGTCCGGTCGACGCCGTCGAGCTGGTGTTCGGCAGCGAGAAGCGGGGCATCGACATCCCCGAGGTCGGGGGCGACTTCCAGACCAACGTCCCCGGGCTGTACGTCGCCGGGGAGCTCGGCGGGATGGGCCTGATCGCGAATGCCGTCGAGCAGGGCGTGCAGGCGATGGGCAACCTGGCCGAGGACCTCGAGCCCGATCCCGACCGCTGGGACGTCGTGATCGTCGGCGCGGGTCCAGCGGGGATGGGCGCGGCGCTCGTCGCCATCGACAAGGGCCTCCGCTACATCCTGTTCGACCAGGACGACTTCGGCGGCGCGATTCGCAAGTACCCCCGCAAGAAGCTCGTGTTCATCCGGCCGATCGACTTCCCGGGCTACGGCAAGGTGAAGTTCACCAGCCTCCAGAAGGAGGACCTGGTCGACATCCTCGAAGACGTCATCGACAAGTCCGGGATCGACATCAACACCGAGGAGCGCGTCGAGGAGGTCATCCCGCTCGACGAGGGCGGATTCCAGGTCAACACCATCAAGCAGACCGTCTACGCCCAGAAGGTGGTGCTCGCGATCGGTCGCGCTGGCACGCCCCGCAAGCTCGGCGTGAACGGCGAAGAGCAGGACAAGGTCGCGTACTGGCTGAAGGACCCCGAGCAGTTCGAGTACGAGCACCTGCTGGTCGTCGGTGGCGGCGACTCCGCGGTCGAGGCCGCGATGGCCCTGGGCGAGCAGCCGGGCAACAAGGTGTTCCTCTCCTACCGCAAGGCGAACTTCACGCGTCCGAAGAAGAAGAACGTCGAGAAACTCAAGAAGGCCGTCAAGTCGGGAGACGTGCAGCTCGTCCTGGAGTCCCAGGTCCGCGAGATCGGCGTCGATCGGGTGGTGCTGACCCAGTACGACGACGAGATCGTGCTGCCGAACGACTACTGCTTCGTGTTCGCGGGCGGCATCCTGCCCACTGAGTTCCTGCGGAACGCGGGCATCGCCATCAAGCGCCACCACGGCAAGAAGATCATCGAGGTCGAGGACTGACTCCTTCGCTCGCGTTCATCCGCGGGCGGCCTGAACGCAACGCTGCTCCCTGCGGTAGAAGGGAGTGTCGGGGCGATTTCCTGCGGAAGGCAATTTCAGCGCACGGACGCCACGGAGTCACGGAGCAGCACCGAGGATTTCACGGAGGGGTGAGGAAACCGTTCGACCACGCGAAACGGGTCGGCCCATTACCACCCGCGAATCTGGATGACCCTGCAGGTTTTGGTGGCTCGATCATCGCTATCCAGGCACCGACGAAACACGGTGAACACCCCGTCTCTTCGGGAGTGCTGGCGCTCTGAGGCTCTGACGACGCTGTCTACCAGCATGTCTTCGCCGATCGACGCGCTCCCATGCCGATCGTCCGTCGCCCCCTGTGGCTCTGTGCGTGTGCCCGAGCCTCTCCAGCAGCCACTCCCGCTGGTCGACTTGGCCCGTCTCTGGAGGCCACCTGGGCAGCGGAGGCCAGCGATTCCGACAGGCGGATCGGGCACACGCACAGAGACGCAGCGGACGAGCATGGACGAACAGGCCGAGCGGACCAATCGTGGGAGCGACGAGCCGGAGACAGCGTCGCCAGAGCCTCAGAGCACGAACAGCCCTGCGAACAAGACGTGATCGACGAGGCAAACCCGTCGTTGTCGTGGTCGTCGGTCGTCGGTCGTGGCGGTAGTCGGTCGTCAGGTGGTTTCGGTCGGCCTCTGCGGCTGTGCGTGCATCTTCCTGGCGCCGATTGGACGACTCTCTACGGGTGCCTACGGGTCGGCAGCCGACGTCGGCTTGCGAGCTCCGCGGAAGTACTTCGTGACCCGCGCGAACGCGCCCACGCCCATGTCTTCGGCGTAGGGACCGGGTTCGCTCACCATGTTCATACCGGCCCCCACCATCACATCGGCCGTCGGGATGACGAGGTCGACGAACAGATCGCCGTAGTGGCCGAGGCCATCGTAGCCACGCGGGTTGTTCACGGGGTCGTACTGGTTGAAGATGGCGCGATACGACAGGTCGAGCGCGAAGAGGCCGTCGTCGCTGGGCTCCCAGAACAGGATCACGCCTGCATCGGCTTGGTCCTGACCGTCGATCTGGTAGTAGTTGCCGTCGAGCGTGATGCTCATCTGGCCGGCGATGGGCAGGCCCTTCAGCCCCAGCTGCGGATTGACGCGCACGAACTGGTTGATGTCGTCGAAGATGCACTGGGGCTGCGAAGCGTCGAACGCCGCCCCCGGACCGTTGGGGTCGTTGGGGTCGTAGAGCGGGACGTCGTCTTCCTCGTTGCCGAACCGGTAGCGCCCCCGAACGCCGATGTGCGGCGCTACGCCGTCCGACCGCGGTGAGACGAAGACGTTGCTCCCCACCGCATGGGCGACCTTGGGTTCGAGGCAGTTCTGCAGGATCTTCCCGAGCCGTCCGTCGTTCTGGCGCATGCGCAAGGCGAACCGCTGGATGTCGGGGTCGAGGTTCTCGGTCTCCTGGTAGCGGTAGCTGCTGAACGCGTCGTAGAACGCGTCGATCTTCATGGCCTCGACGGGGCTCCAGCGCGCCCAGACGTTGGCGTCCGACAGGTGCAGATCCGCTGCGAAGTCGGTGTCGATCCGGCCGGACACCTCGAAGTTGCGCGCGAGGTTCAGTCGACCCTGCGCCAGGACTGCTGCGCGGTCGATCTTGCCTTTCCCGAGCAGGAAATCACCGGTGAGCGACGCCTGCACCCGCGATGCGGTCCACGCGATGATCGGACCGCCCCCGAAGCGCTCGGTGCGGAACTCGGTGGTGAACAGATCGGGTGCGAGCCCCGCCCACACGCCGATGTCGAACATGCTGGACGGATGCGCGACGAACTGCACGCCGTCGACCAGCCGTGGCCCCCCGCGAACGACCCGGTGCCGCCCGATATCGAGGGTGAAGCTGGGGGTGAGCACGGACACGCCGAGCTGGGTGACGCGGTTGCGCTCGAAGAACGCCTCGTCTCCCGGCCCGAGGGTGAACCGACCATCGGCGCGGGCCCGCACCGCCAGCTTGTCGTTCTGGGCCAGGGTCCACCGCAGTCGCTGCCCGAGGAGGATGTCGACGTCTTCGGTGGGGCCGTTCACGTCGGCCAGCACCGAGCTCTGCCAGAACTGCACGCCGACGCTGGTGGCGCTCACGTTGGTCTCGTGGAGATCCCTCGCCTGGACGGGCGCAGACAGAACCAGACCGGCCAACAGCCCCGAAATCATTGGCCACCCCCGAGCCCGGATGCTCCGAAGCTGCTGTAGATCGGGGGTGTCCAGCTGTACTCGCGATGGCACAGCTCACAGTCGCGGAACACGGCACTCTGGTGGTGGTCGCCGTTGCTGGCCTCGCCGCTGTGACACCGGAAGCACTGGTTGGGCGTGCCCGTGTAGCTGTTGGCGTGGCAGTCGATGCACTCGGCCAGCCGGTGCCCACCGCGCAACGGCCAGCCCGTGGTGCCGTGGCGCCAGCGGACGCGGAACCAGCTGTAGTCGCTGTGGCAGTCCTCGCAGACGTTGCCCAGGAGGTTCTTGTGGCTGTCGTCGTCGGCGTGACACGACGCGCACTCGGGCTTGGCGGCACCGCGTGGGACCCCGGGCAGGTGGCAGGACTCGCACTCGAGGACCGCGTGCTGCCCCTTGAGCGCGAAGCCGGTCACGCTGTGGTCTTCGTTGCCCAGGCCCCCCGGGAACCAGTCGGCCGCCTGGTGGCAGTCGCCGCACGCACCCTCGTAGTGGCCCCAGGGGCGGTCGGATTTGTGGCACGCGACGCAGTCGGAGTTCAGACCACTGAAGACGTCGACGGAGTCGTGGCAGTCGGCGCACTTGCGGTCGGTGTGCGCGGGCGCGAGGTCGAATCGCGTGTTGGCCAGGTGGTCGAACGTGACGTCTGGGAACTCGATGGTGTCGTGGCACGAGTCGCACGTCTCCGGGCCGAGGATGCCGGGGTCGTGGGGGCTCTCGTCCTGGTGGCAGTCCGCACACGAGCCATAGGCGAACCCGACCCACGCGAAGTCGGTGTGGCAGCCGTTGCACTCGGCCTGGGTGTGCTTGCCGGTGTGCGGGAAGTTGGTGTCGTCGTGGTTGAAGAACAGGGCCTTGAAGCCCTCGGGCGTGTGGCAGCGCTGGCAGAGCGTGGGCTCGAACCGGCCCTCGTGTTCGTCGACGTGACAGGCGTCGCAGTCGTCGAAGGGGCGGCCCACGTAGACCGCTTTGTCGCCAGACCCGTGACAGGACTCGCAGGTGGCGCCCTCGTGCAGCCCCACGAGCGGGAAGTCCGTGATGTCGTGGTCGAAGCCGTCCATCGAGAAGCCCGGGATCTGCACGGTGTGGCAGTCGTCGCAGGGCTTGGGCCGGAACTGCCCGCTGTGGACGTCTCCGTGGCAGTCCTCACACGTTCCGAAGGCCAGCGGCAGCGTGGCGTTGCCCTTGTGGCAGTCGAAGCACTCCGGCACCTTCTGGTGCTGACCCTCGAGGGGGTACGGCGTGCGGTCGTGGTTGAACTTCGGAACCACCCAGCTGCCGGGGTTCTTGTGACAGTCCTCGCACGTGTCGCGACCGAAGTCGGCGCGGTGCGGATCGTCGTGACAGTCTTCGCAGCGCTCGTGCTCGACCGGGACGAAGCGCCAGTCGAAGTGGCAGTCGGCGCAGTACACGTCGATGTGCTTGCCCTCGAGCACGTAGTCGGTCTGAGCACCCGAGGTGTGGTCGAAGACGAACTTGGGAATCGGCAGCGCCTTCCACTCGATCTCGTTGTGGCACAGGTCGCAGGACTGCAGCAGGTCGCGCTTGCTGTCGTCCATGCCGTGGGGGTCGTCGTGACAGGACTCGCAGGCCGACTGGAGCCCGGTGAACGTCCCGGGCTCGGTGTGGCAGTCGGCGCAGGCTGCATCGCGATGCGCGCCCTTGAGCTCGAAACCGGTGGTGGCGTGATCGAAGTCGGGGTCTTCGGCGACCTTGGGCATGAGCTTCGGGGCATCACGGCCCCAGTGCTCGTGATGGCAGCTCTCGCAGTTGTTCCGCTTGTCGGAGTGGAAGCCGAGGTTGGTGGACACCTGGTTGCGCACGCTGTCGTGGCAGTCCATGCACAGGGTCTCGTCGACGCCGCGCGACACGGAGTGGCAGGCGAAGCAGTTGTTGTCGAGATCCTGGTGCTGCATGCCCAGGGGGCCCGGACTGATGAACTGCCCCTGCGCCCAGGCGTCCGACGGCAGGCACACGACGGCCAGCGACGCGAAGATGACGAGGACGTAGAGCGGGTTCAAACGCAGCACAGGCAAGACACCACGGACGGCCCGGCTACAGGGCTTGGTCTGCAACGGGGACACGGGTTGTCCGCACTCTACCACGGCTCCGTCCGCGATCGATCGTGCACGGCGGGGGTGCCACGGTGTGTGGCAGGGGGTCGGGAGGGTGCCGTGCATGACCGCAGGCGCATCGCACGGTAGAGTCCCGGAGGAAACGGGCGCGTCACGGCGTCTGGCAACAACTCCGGCACTGCCATGGCGCTCCTGACCGCCGACCTCGTCGGCAAGACCCTCGCGAACCGCTACGAGATCCTCGAGCTCGACCACGAGGAGCTCCTGGGTGCCGTGTACACCGCGAACGACCTCGACGCGCGGCACCGGGTGAGCGTGAAGGTCCTGCACCCGCACCTGACCGAAGACCGCGAGAAGTTCAAGCGCTTCGGACGCGAGATCACGGCCACCTACATGGTGAGCCAGCAGAACACCGTCGAGGTCACCGACTGGGGCGAAGAAGGCGACGTCCACTACCTGGTGCTGGAGTACCTGCGCGCCCGCACTCTGGCCGAAGAGCTCGAGAAGGGCCCGATGAAGCCCGACCGCGTGGCCCGGATCACGATCCAGATCGCACGCGCCATCGGAGCCGCACACCAGGAAGGCATCGTGCATCGCGGGCTGGGGCCCAACAACGTCCTGCTGCTCGACAACGCCGACGGTGGCGACTTCGTGAAGGTGCGCGACTTCGGCCTGTCGAAGCTCGAGAAGATCGACGACGAAGAGACCGGCCTCACCACCAAGAACACCCGGGTGGGCAACGCCGAGTACATGGCCCCCGAGTACATCAAGACCAGCAAGTACCACACCAAGGGCGACCTGTACGCGCTCGGGGCGCTGACCTACCACATGCTGGTGGGCAAGCCGCCGTTCACGGGCGGGATGCTCGAAGTGCTGTCGTCGCACGTGTCCGAGACCCCTCCCCCACCCTCTGCCGCGGCCGACGGAACCCCGGCGTGGATGGACGATCTGGTGGCGGGCCTGCTTCTGAAGACCCCCGAGGAGCGGCCAGGCGCCTACCGGGTGGTGCAGACCATCGAGTCCGAAGCGGGCGCCATCGAGGCTCCGGATCTGTTCGAGCTCGACGAGAACGGCGAGATCATCGTGCCCGCGGGTCCCCCGAAGCTCGCCATCGCGCTGGGGGCCGCTCTCCTGCTGCTCCTGCTGGGCGCCCTGGTGGTGGTGGGCGCGATCGTGGTGTTCGCGCTGGTCGTGATGGTCAGCCTCGGGGGGTGAGCGCATGAAGGCCTGGGCATCCGTACGCCACCTGCTCGGCGAGGCGACCGATCTGCCCGGCCTGCTCGAAGCCGCCTGCGGACCCGACCCCGAGGCTCGACGGCACGCGCGCTTCGGCTTGCGGGAACGCCTGGTGTCGCGGGGCGTCTACACGACCGCCGCACCTCGGGTCGTCCAGGAGCTGCTGGGCGAGGTGATCCACCCCGAGACCCCCGAGCCAGCGGGCCTGTTGGGCCTCCTGGCTGAGATCGGGGCTGCCGAGGTCGACCGGCTCGCCTGGTCCGCGGCCGAAGGTCCACCCACCGACGCTGCGGGCGCCGAGGTCTGGGCTGCGCTCGATCTCCGGAGCATCGAGCTGGCCGAGCTCGCTACGCACGACGACCCATCGGTGCGCGCCCATGCCATGCAGCTGATCTCCCTCGCAGTGCCGGATGCCGCGCTGCCAGACGCCGAGTCGGATCCCGCCGTGGAGGCCACGCTGGCCATCGCCCACGCCCGGAGAGGGAGCAACTTCGAGGCCGCCGGATCCCTTGCACAGCTGTTGATGCGGATCTGGGACGCGCCCCCGGACAGCGACGTGCTCCAGCAGCTCGCCCCCCTGCTCGACCCTGCGCCCGACCCCGAGCGGTTCGTCTGGGCAGGAGGCGAACTGGATGTAGCGGTGGAGGCGCTGTTGTCGCGACACACCGACGGAGATGCCGGGATCGCGAGCGTGTTCGCTCGGGCGGTGGCCCATGCGCCCGACAGCCCCCGCGCATCCGAGCGGGCCCGTCGCGTCGCCGAGAACGGGTTCTCGGAGCCCATCGACCCCCTGGCTCCCGAGCTGTCCTCCGCGCAGCGCGACTGGGCCGACGCCATCCTGATCCCCGGGCGCCCCGCCATGCTCCCCGGCCTTCCCTCCCGCGCCATCGACGCGCGACGGCTCCTCGGGCTCGATCCACCAGGGCCTCTCGAGGCTTCGACGCCCGATGGCCCCGTGTGGCAGGTGCTGTCCGGCGTTCCCGCTGCACAGCTCGCCACCGTGGTCGAGGGTCTGTCCCTGCCTGCCGATCTGCGCTGCGCGGTCCTGATCGAGACCCTGTTCGGAGGGCACGACCTGGAGCGCGCTCCGGCGGACGCACTCACATCCTTCATGGAGCTCGATGCGGCCTGGGCCACGAACCTGCTCGCCCGGATCGACGCGACGCCCCTCGCGCTTCGGCCGTGGGGACGCTCCACGCCCCCCCATGCCAACGTGGCTCGACTCACCCTCGCCCACCACGGCATCGACCCGCCCGATGCCCCTCCCATCGCGTTCGGGGATCGCCCGGAGCGGGTCCATCGGGTGCTGCAGACCCTCGGGTCGGATGCTCGACACGACGCACTGCACGGCTTCCTCACGGATCCGGCACGCCCCGACTTCCAGGAAGCCGAGGTGCTCGACGCCGTGCTCCCTCACCTCGACACCCATCGATCGCTGGTGCCCGAGGTCCTGAACGCCGTGGCCGCCCTGCTGGCTCGCGTCCATCGCAGTCCGGAGGTGGAGCGCACCCTGGTGGCCGCCTGGGCCTGGTGCGCGAAGCACGACGTGGACGCGACCAACGCCTGGCGCGACCGCCTTTCGAACGAGGAGCAGACCCGCCTCACCCAGGCGGTGGAGCAGGTCTCTCCGGGCAGCACATGACCTGCGCTGCTCCGGGGTGTCAGGCTATTTACCTGGCTTCTTCGCGGAGTCGTACATCTCGTCGATCAGGTCGGCGTAGCGCTCGTGGACGACCTTGCGCTTCACCTTGAGCGATGCCGTGAGCAAGCCGCTCTCGACCGTCATCGGCTCGACGATCCGGAAGTACTTGATGGTCTCGTAGCGAGCCAGATCGGCGTTCACCGTGTCGACGTGGTCCTGGACCGCCTTCTTCACGGCGTCGGACTGCGGATCGGCCGCGTTGCCGGTCTGCTTGGCCCACTCGTCGAGCTCCTCGGGATCGAGGGCGACCAGCGCCGTGACGTAGTTGCGGGTGTCGGCGATGGTGACGGCTTCCTGGACGAAGGTGAGGTCCTTCAGCTTGGCTTCGAGCTTGGCCGGCGCGATGTACTTGCCGCCCGAGGTCTTCATGAGCTCCTTCTTGCGGCCCGTGATCTTCACGAAGCCCTCGTCGTCCATGCTCCCCAGATCGCCGGTGCAGAACCAGCCCTCGTCGTCGAAGGCGCCCTTGGTGGCCTCTTCGCGGTTGAGGTAGCCGCTGGTGATGTTGCCGCCCTTGGCCTTGATCTCGCCGTCCTCGGCGATCTTGATCTGCACGCCCGGGAAGGGCTGACCGACCGTTCCGATCTTGAACTTGTTCGGGCGGTTGCTGGTGAGCCCCGGGCAGGTCTCGGTGAGCCCGTAGGCCTCGAGCAGGTTGAGGTTCATCGCCATGAAGAAGCTGTGGACCTCGACGTTGAGCGGCGCCGAGCCGGACAGCAGGATCTCGGCGTTGTCGAAGCCCAGGCGCGCCCGGAGCTTGGAGAGCACGAGGCTGTCGGCCAGGTCGAACTGCAGCTTGAGGAAGAACGGCAGCGACTCGCCGTTGCTGCGGTACGGGATGGTGGCCTTGCCCGTGTTGATGGCCCAGTTGAACAGGGCCTGTCGGAACCCGGAGGCGCCCGCGACCGCGGACTCGATGCGGGCCTTCATCTTCTCGTACACGCGGGGAGCGGCCGGGAAGAAGCCCGGCCTGGTGTCCCCGAGGTCGTCGACCAGCGTGGGCACGCCACTGATGATGATGGGGCTGTTGTAGAACGGCCCGCCGAGCTCGATGAGCCGGCCGAAGCTGTGTGCGAGCGGGAGGAAGAGGAACAGCCCGCCTTCCTGGACCTTCTCGCCGAACAGCCCGATCTCGTCGATGCTCTCGAGCATGGACAGCATGTTGCCGTTGGTCTGGATGACGCCCTTGGGCGGACCCGTGGTGCCCGACGTGTAGGTGTAGGTGCAGGTGAGGTCACGGGGGTTGTCGCCGCGCCGCTTCCGCTCTTCGGCGGTCTCCTCGAGCTTCTCCTTGCCGCGGGCTTCGAGCTGCTCGAGCGTCTCGAAGTCGTCGCCCTCGCAGCCCGTGGGGTCGATGACGACGATGTGCTGCACCTTCACGCGGTCGGGGCCGTACTCGGTGTCGAAGAACGTGAAGCCCTTGCGCATCTCGCGCACCTTCTCGAGCTGCTCGGCGTTCTCGCAGATGGCGATGACGGCTTCGGTGTCGACGTGCAGGTAGCCGACCTCGCTGGGAAGCAGCGTGGCGTAGACCGGCACCGTGCGCAGACCGACCGACAGGCACGCGAAGTCGCAAGCGATCCAGTTCGAGCTGGTGTTGCCGAGGATCGAGATCGCCGCGTTGTCCTCGATCTCGGGGATGGCCGTGAGCAGCCCGGCCGCGATCCGCTCCATCTGTTCGCCGAGCTCGCGGTACGAGATGTCCTTCCAGGTTCCTCCGACTTTGTGCCGAAGTGCCGGCTTGTCCGGGCTCTTGGCCACGCGATCGAGAATCATGCCACCGACGGTCGTATGTGCCACCTACGCTCTCCGTTTCCTGGTCGTTTCGAAGTCGCCATCGCTTAATCGCACGCGCCCCCTGTTGCATCTGCCGTCATACGGCTAGATGGCGCGGCCGTCGCCGGGACTCCACCGGCGACACCCTGGCATTGGAGCTCTGGATGAACGTCGTCTTCGTCGCGCCGTACCTCGGCCGTCACATGGTCCACTGCATCGACCTGCTCTCGCAGATGGACGTCCGCCTCGGAATCATCAGTCACCAGGCGGCCGATCAGATGCCGAAGGCCATTCGGGCCCGTCTGGACGGGCACTTTCGCATCGACAACGCGCTCGATGCCGGCCAGCTGACCATCGCCACGCGGGCCTTCGCGAAGGACTGGGGGCGCGTCGATCGCCTGGTCGGCTACCTCGAGCAGATGCAGGTCCAGCTGGCCGACACCCGGGACCGGCTGGGGATCGAGGGAATGGGCGGTGAGGTGGCCCGGAACTTCCGCGACAAGAACCGGATGAAGGAGGTGCTGCGCAAGGCCGGGGTTCCCGTGGCCCGGCAGCGGCTGATCAAGCGGGCCGGCGACGCGCTGTCCTTCGTCGAAGAGGTCGGCTACCCCGTCGTGCTCAAGCCGGTCGACGGCATGGGGAGCAAGGCGACACTGCGCGCGAACAGCGACAGCGAGCTGTTCCAGGCCCTCAACACGCTGATGCCCCGACCGGATGCCCCCGTGCAGTGCGAGGAGTTCGTCACCGGCGAAGAGCACACCTGCGAGACCGCGATGGTCGACGGAAAGCCGGTCTACCGCAGCTCCACGTACTACCTGCCGGGGCCGCTGAAGGTCCTGGAGAACCCGTGGATGCAGTACTGCGTGCTGCTGCCCCGCGAACAGCCCGAGCACGTGAAGCGCTTCGCCCCCGTGAACACCGCGGCCCTGCGTGCGCTCGGGATGACGTCCGGTCTGTCGCACATGGAGTGGTTCCTGCGCGCCGACGGGTCTCCCGTGGTGAGCGAGGTCGGAGCCCGGCCGCCCGGCGTCAACATCATGCAGCTCAACTCCCTGGTGTCGGGGGTCGACGCGTGGGGTCAGTGGCTCAACGTGCAGGTGAACAATCGCTGGGAGATGCCCGACGAGCGCGTGTGCGCCGGCGGATCCGCATTCCTGCGCGGGATGGGTCGCGGTCGTCGCGTGGTGGCCGTACACGGCGTCGAAGAGGTGAAGGCCGCACTGGGAGACCACTTCGTGGACGCGCGCTGGCCGGTGGTCGGCCAACCCCGATCCTCGGGCTACGAAGGCGAGGGCTGGGTCGTGGTGAAGGCCAGCCAGACCCAGGATTGTGTCGCTGCACTGCGGAAGGTCGTCACCACGGTCCGGGTCGAGCTCGGCGCCTGACCGCACCTGAACGCACCTGAACGGGGGTCACGCGAGCGCGCGCACACACGCGGGCGTTGCGGATCGCGGCCCACTGGTGTACCCCATCGAGAGCCCTCGGCGCAGTCCCGAGGCAGGAGGAGCCCATGTCCGTGTCCAAGACCCCTGCGGTCGTCGCCCTGGCCACCCTGTTGGCCATCGGCTGCAAAGAAGACGTCCCCACGCCGGACACCGATCCGCCCACCGAGCCCCCCACCGAAGAGACCGCCGACACCGCTGCGAACTGCGGCGACACCGCGCCCAACTTCATCGGGCTCGAGATCACCAATGGGTCGGATGCCACACAGGTGGCCCAGACCCACACGTTCACGCTTCAGGACGACGATGGCGACCTGCACCGGATGACGCTCGATCTGTGGATCGACGATGTTCCGGATGGCGTGGTCGACACCAGCTCGCCGGCGCCGGGCGGCCTCGAAGACATCGCGCTGCAACAGAATGGTCAGGACATCGCCCCGTGCGGCATCGACCAGCAGTTCACCCTGCCGCTCACGCTCCCCATCGACGGCGTGAACCTGCCGTTCGACACCGAGCTGGACTTCGCGTGGCAGATCGTCGACGCCGCGGGCAACACCTCTGAGATCATCACGCAGACCGCGTGCACGCCCACGTCGGACGGCATGGCAGGCTGCGGCGGCGGTGATGCCGACACCGATGCCGACACCGACTCGGACACCGATACCGACACCGACACCGACTCGGATACCGACACCGACACCGATACCGACACGGACGGCGACACCGCCGTGCCTCCTCTGCCGACCGCCGACACGGCCGTGGTGGGCGGAACCGGGCAGACCGGTCAGACCGGAGACACCGCTGCGCCAACGCCGACGGGCGACACGTCGGACACCGACAACTGATCGCTCGAGTCGTCGCCTCGGGGTCGTTCAGAGGTTGTCGAGGGCGTTGTTCATGGCCTTGCGGTACATGAACCCCCGCGACTCGCCTTCCTTCTCGATGATGGCCCGAGCCTCTTCCTGCTGACCGGTGCGGTTGGCGACCCGCACGATGGCGGTGAGCGCCACCGGCCACTCGGCGACACCCCCGTCCTTGAGCAACGGCACGAGTGGGTCGATCTCGGACCCCGCGAGCCCGTACGAGATCGCAGCCTCGCGACGCGAGAACGTGCCGGTACGCAGGGCCTTCAAGATGAGTCGCTCCTGCTTGGCCTGGTCGCCGATGCCGTTCTCGTAGCGGTGCCGCAGCGCGTTCCAGGCCTTGGCGCGGGTCCCCGCATCGGGGTCGTTCGCGGCGATCGACAGCAACACATCCGTGGCCTGGGGATGCTCCAGGATCGCCTCGATCCCCTCCTCACGCTCGGTCTCGTCTGTGGACTCCAGTCGGGGGTCCAACGCGCTCGTGGACGCGACGGGCGCCGGGGCTTCGGTGGGCTCCGCGGCGTCTGGATCGCTGTCGGGTGACGGATCGGCTACAAGCGCGGGATCTTCCACGGGAGACGGATCCGCCACGGGAGCCGGATCGGGCCGGGGACCCGGACGAGGGTTGGGCCGAGGGTCGGGTTGCGGAGCGGGATCGACCGCCACCATGCCGTCGTCGGGCACGGGGGCGACGGGCTCGACCGGCTCGACGTCGGGGACCTCGACATCCACCGTGCGCCGCGGGCCCGGCCGCGTGGACATCGACGTCCACATCAGTCCGGCAGCCAGGGCGACGAAGATCAGGCCCAGCGCGCCCAGCCCCGCCGCGAAGAAGAACGCCGCGCTGCCCCCCACCACCAGGGAGGTGCCGCTGACCATCGACTCGGCCGGAACCCCCACATCTCGGCGTCCCTGGGGAGCGGGAGGCGGCGTGGTGGCCGGGACCGGAGAGCGGTGTGGCGCGTCGTCGAGGGGAGGCCCCTGATGCAGGGTCTCGACCGAGACCACCTGCTCGCCCCGGAGTACCGGCGTGGAGGGCGCGGTGGGGCCGTCCGGAGGTCCTCCGGGGATCGCGTCGACCGCTCCGAAGGTGGGCTGGGACGTGCTCTCGCCGCTCTGGCTGTTGTTGGAGAGCGACGAGATGAAGTCGTTGCTGAACGGGCCCGCGGGCTCCACCGGCTCGGCGCCACCGACGTGTTCGGACTTGCCGGTCCACACGGCGATCAGCTGTTCGACGCTCTGGATCCGCGCGTCCTTGTCGGGCTCGAGGGCCCCCAGGATCGCCCGCTCCATCCGGTCCGGAAGGTCGGGTCGGAGCGACTTCGGAGCCTTGAAGCGCGCTGAGGCGACCGCGCTGAAGATCTGCAGCAGATTCTCGCCGCCGAAGGCCCGATGCCCCGTGACGAGCTCGTACAGGATGGCCCCCAGCGCGAAGACGTCGGTCCGACCATCCACGTTCTTGCTGTCGCTCACCTGCTCCGGCGACATGTAGTGGGGCGTGCCCATCGTCGAGCCCGTGCGGGTTCGGGCACTGCCCGGCTCCCCCTCCAGCAGCTTGGCCAGCCCGAAGTCCATCACCTTGGGCACCAGCGTGCCGCCTTCGACGGCCAGCATGATGTTCGCGGGCTTCAGGTCGCGGTGCACCAGCCCTTGCGCATGCGCGTGCGCCACCCCGGCCAGGATCCCCTCGGCCAGGGCGTCCGCTTGCTCGAACGACAGGCTCTTCTCGTTCAGCAGATCGTCCAGCGACGGGCCTTCGATGTACTCCATCACCAGACCCGGCGCGCCGTTGAGCGTGATGATGTCGGTGACCGCCACGATGTTCGGATGGCGCAGCTGCGCCTGGAGTCGGCCTTCCTGGACCAGCCGCTGACGGACCGCCCGGCTGGTCATGGTCAGCACCTTGAGTGCGTGCGCCGTGCCCAGCTGGTCGTGCCGGCACAGGTACACCACCGCCATCCCGCCCTCGCCGAGCACGGACTGCACGACGTAGCGATCGACCTGGGTGCCGGGATTCAGGTCCATCGAGCCCCGCTCAGTCGTCGGCCGGCGGCGCAGACGTGACGGTCACGGTGTAGTCGACGCACCCGGTGTCGCCCGGGTACTGCAAGCGCAGGTAGTACGTCGCGTTTCCGGAGTCCGGCGCGATGAACACGATGGTCTCGTCGTCGCTCTGGGAGATGCCGAGGGCCCCGCTCACCGAGGCCTCGGTGGCCCGGAACACGCTGGCGTCGATGTTGCCCGCCGCGTGGCTGAACTCGACCAGCACCGTGACCTCCATCCCCTGTTGCGCGGTGAAGGTCCAGTAGTCGTTGGTGCTGTCTTCGGTGAGCGCACCGTCCTGGGGAGATGCGAGCGGGCCGGTCATCTCGCCCAGCACGCCGTCGAAGTCGTCGTTGGGCTCGACCGGATCCTCTTCGCAGGGCCCGGGGTCGCTGTCGGTGTCCGTATCGGTGTCGGTGTCCGTGTCCGTATCGGTGTCCGTGTCGGTATCGGTGTCCGTGTCGGTATCGGTGTCCGCATCCGTGTCCGGCACGACATTGCCGGTCCGACGCTTGCACCCGCCCACGGTCGTCGAGACCACCGCCGCGATCACCAGTCCGTTCATCCACCAACGCATGGGGTTCCTCCATCCCTGGGGCGCGCGTCATTATACGGTCGCGTGCTGCCCATCCTCGCCCTCTCCTGTACCTCGCAACCGCCCGCGGTTCCCGCATCGGATGCGACTGCGCCCCGATCACCGGTGGAACAACGCGCTGGGCCGGAGGTTTCGTCCGATCGAAGCGCGAGAAGCGACGCCATCTATTTCGCCATGGTCGACCGGTTTGCAGACGGATCGAGCGATCCGCCCGGCAGCACCGACCCCAACGACCCTCAGGGCTGGCATGGGGGCGACCTGGACGGGCTGATCGACAGGGTGGGTTGGCTCGAGGAGCAGGGCTACGGCGCACTCTGGATCACCCCGATCACCGACGCGCTGGACACGAAGACCGGCGAGTGGGGCGCCTACCACGGCTACTGGATGCACGACCCCGCGGCCGTCGACCCGCGCTTCGGCACGGTCGAAGACCTCGCCCGTCTGTCCAACGCGCTGCACGAGCGCGACATGCGGCTGATCCTCGACCAGGTGGTGAACCACGTCGGCTACGACGCGCCGATCCTCACCGAGCATCCCGACTGGGTGCACGGCCACGGCGACATCGAGGACTGGTCGGACGCCACCGAGGTCGTCACCCACGATGTGCACGGCCTGCCCGACCTCGCCGTCGAGACCGAACCCGTCGCCACCTGGCTCACCGATGCCGGGCGCCACTGGATCGCCACCGTGCGCCCCGACGCGTTTCGCATCGACGCCGTCCGACACGTGCCCCCCGGCTTTGTGAAGGACTACGGCGACGCCATGCGACGAGCCGCACCCGACCACTTCGTCTTGCTGGGCGAGATCTTCGACGGCAACCCCGCAGCGCTGGGCGAGCGGATGCGCTCCGACCGGCTCGACAGCGTGTTCGACTTCCCACTGATGTACGGCATCCAGCAGTCCGGCGTCTGCGACCCCGAGCAGTCTCTGGACAAGCTCGCGGCCAACCTCTTCACCGCCCGACACCTGCCTCCGACCGAAGCCGGGTTCCTCGCCCCCCTCGTCACGTTGCTCGACAACCACGACACCCCGCGCATCGCTGGGATCTGCGAGCACCCGGCTGCCGCACTCGCCCTGCAGTACGGCGTGTCTGGGACCCCGAGCGTCACCTGGGGCACCGAGCAGGGGCAGTCGGCCACCGAAGAGCCCGCGAACCGCGCCAGCATGGACTGGGACGCCCCCATGCCTCTGGCACCCGTGCTGAAGCAGCTCAACGGCATCCGGGCCGACTGGACGGCGTTGCGGAAGGGGCACCAGGCCATCGCCTCTCTCGAGGACGACCGGATCCACATCGTGCGCAGCTATGCCGGCACCCGACCCGACACCGTGCACGTCGTCCATCGCACCTCGCCCGGCCTCCCCCCCGAGCTCCCCGATGCCCGCGCCGCGTTCGTGCTCAGGAGCAGCGCCGACCCCGCCCGGAGCAGCCTCCCCGCTCTGGAGCCCTACCAGGGCGGGCCATTCGCCGGCACCCTCCTCTACCGGTCCGCCACACCGGAGCCCTTCGAAGCCCGGCCCGCCGGAACCCTCGTCGCCGTCCATCCCGAGACCCCTCTGGACCTGAAGCCTGGCCAGCAGGCTCGCGTCGTCGGGTCTGCACCCGAGGTCGGGGGCTGGTCTGCCGAGCTCGGGGCCGAGGTCCTCCCCACCGGCCAGGCGCGTCTGAACCTGCCCGAGGGGACCGCAACCGCCGTGAAGCTGGTCGTGATCGACCGCGACGGCACCGAACACTGGAGCCAGGCCACCGACGTCACCGTCCTCGCGGGGGGTCGGGTCCGCGTGCGCTGGGAGCCCTGATGCCGAAGAAGAAGGCCCACATCTACGAGATCGACGGGCGCAGCGTCCGGCTGTCGAGCCCCGACAAGATCATGTTCCCCGAAGCGGGCATCACCAAGAAGGAGGTCGCCGACTACTTCCTGCACGTCGCAGAAGGTGCCGTGCGGGGCGTGCTCGAGCGGCCGATGATGCTCAAGCGCTTCCCCAAGGGCACGGGCAACAAGCCGTTCTACCAGAAGCGCGTTCCCAAGGGTCGTCCCGACTGGATCCAGACCGCCACCCTGTCGTTCCCGAGCGGGCGAACGGCCGAGGAGGTCGTGGTCACCGACACCGCGAGCCTGCTCTGGACCATCCAGATGGGCTGCGTCGACCTCAACCCCCATCCCACCCGCCGCTCCGACCTGCACCATCCGGACGAGCTGCGGATCGACCTCGACCCCCTCCCCGGCGTCCCCTGGTCCCAGACCCGCGAGATCGCCCTGCTGGCGCGCACCGTCCTGCAGGAACACGACCTCGTGGGCTATCCGAAGACGTCGGGCAGCAAGGGATTCCACATCCTCGTGCCCATCGAGCCGCGCTGGGACTTCTCGGAGGTTCGCGCAGCCGCCCTCGCCATCGCCCGGGAGCTCGAGCAACGCGCACCGGGTCGTGCGACCGCACGGTGGTGGAAGGAGGAGCGGGTGGGCGTGTTCGTGGACTACAACCAGAACGCGAAGGACCGGACGGTCGCGAGCGCGTACTCGGTCCGCCCCCTGCCCGACGCCCGCGTGTCGACACCCCTGCTGTGGGACGAGGTCCCCGACTGCGACCCCGCTCGCTACACGCTGCGCACGGTGCCCGAGCGGTTCGACACCCTGGGAGACCCCCATGCGCCGATGGACCACGGACCCCGGGGCGACCTCACCTCCCTGCTGCAGCTCTCTGCGAAGCAACTCGAGACCGAGCCCGACGCGCCCTGGCCGCCGCACTACACCAAGAAGGACGGCGAGGCCACGCGGGTGGCTCCATCCCGAGCGAAGAACGCGAAGGGGCAGCGGATCCCGAAGAAGCCCCTCAGAACGATCGCCAATCACCCCGACCTGGACGAGGCGAAAGCGGGGCTGGAGCGCTGGAAGGCCCGCCACGCCGAGGCCGCTGCGTACCTCGAGCCCCACGACGTGCTCATCGACGCGATGCGCGGCCGCTACTCCACCTGGACGCGCATCCGGGTGAACCTGCAGCACGTCCCGAAGGACCTGCATCCGCCCCAGGAGCCCCCCGACCCCGATGTCGACCCCACGCGGGAGTGGCGCGAGTCGATGAAGGACGGCTGAGCGAGCGCGACTATCGCTTGAAGTTGCCCCGGACCCGGCTGGGCGGCGGCGTGGCGGACAGGCGCTTGTTGACGTCGCGCGCGGCCTTGAGACGCTGGACATCGGAACGCAGGCGGTTGTGCTCGGAGAGATCGCGCGGGAGGAGCGGACTGTTCGCCGCCCGTGCCGAAGCCAAGACGCGAAGCGCGACCCAGAGGATGGCCGCACAGAAGCCGAGCGCGACCAGCCCGAACGGCAGGATGGCCATGCCGGGGATGCCCGCGAACGTGCGCGCCAGATCCGGCGAGAT
Source organism: Myxococcota bacterium (assembly GCA_965224055.1). GTDB lineage: Bacteria > Myxococcota_A > UBA796 > UBA796 > JACKEQ01. The sequence continues at coordinate 4,842,450 of OZ245034.1, forward strand.
CACCGGAGCCGTGGCGAGCACCACCCCTGCGAGCACCAGCAGAACGCTGGCGAACGCCGTGAGCACCATCCCGATCAGGATCGGATGACGCGGCGATTCGCGGCGGAACCGGGCCATCCGGTTCGCAGCGAAGGCCTTGGCCTCGAACTCCTTCAGCCGACGGTCGGCATCGTGGAGCGCTTTCTCGGGATCTTCTTCGACAAACAAGGCAGCAGCACTCATCGCGGATCTCCAAAAAACAGATCGGGATCCGGCTGCACCAAAACATCGCGACCGGATCACCTCGCAGAATAACACGAGGCTGCCGTGGAGGATCCCATTTCCGACGTACCCGCCCTGACGCATCTGGCCCTGCAGCCCCCGGTCTCGCCCATGCTCGCGAAGAACCGCACCACGCTTCCGAAGGACGACGACCTGCTGTTCGAGCCCAAGTGGGACGGATTCCGGGTGCTCGTGTTTCGGGACGGAGACGCGCTCTATCTGCAGTCCCGCGATGCCAGGCCGCTCCTGCGCTACTTCCCCGAGCTCGACGCGCCCCTGAAGGCCGCGCTCCCCGACCGTGCCGTGGTCGATGGGGAGCTCGTCATCGCCACCGAGCGTGAAGACGGCACCTCCGAGCTGGACTTCGGGCGCCTCCAGATGCGGCTGCACCCCGCCGCCAGCCGCATCGCGAAGCTGTCCGCCGAGACTCCCGCCCGCATCGTGCTCTGGGACCTGCTGGCCCTCGAAGACACCGACCTGACGGCGCGTCCGTTCGCCGAGCGCCGCGAAGCCCTCGAGCAGCACGTGCGATTCGCGCCCCCCGTCCACCTCACGCCCATCACCCGGGACCGGGCGGTCGCGGCCGACTGGTTCGCGCGCTTCGAGGGGGCCGGGTTCGACGGGGTGATCGCCAAGCCGGCCCAGGATGTCTACCAACCGGGCAAGCGCGCGATGTTCAAGATCAAGCACGTCAAGACCATCGACTGCGTGCTGTGCGGGTTCCGCTGGCACAAGTCCAGCACCGAAGACGCCCCGCGGGTGGGCTCGCTCATCCTCGGGTTGTTCGACAGCGAGGGTCGCCTGCACCAGATCGGCGTCGCGAGCTCCTTCACGAAGAAGCGCCGTGCAGAGCTGGTCGACGAGCTGGCTCCGCTCCGCGAAGATGCGCTGGACGACCACCCCTGGCGAGACTGGTCCACCGAGGACGGTGCTGAACGACGCGCGGGGGTGCGCAGCCGCTGGAACGCCGGACGCGACCTGTCGTGGGAACCCGTCCGGCTGGAGCGCGTGCTCGAGATCAAGGTCAACCAGTTCAATGGCGGACGGCTGCGGCATCCGGGCCGGTTCGTCCGGTGGCGGCTCGACCGGGCACCCGAGAGCTGCACGTTCAGCCAGCTCGACGTCGCCCCGCCGGCGGAGCTCGGGGAGCTGCTGCGCGGACTGGGCGACTGACGACTACGCTCGACGTCTCCGGACCCGCGCGGCACACGCCAGGACCAGCGCGCCCACCCACGAAGCACGCGAGGACACCGCACATCCACAGCCGTCGTCTTCGGGCTCCACCTCTGGTTCGGCGCGCGTGTAGAAGATGTGGCTCGTGACCACCTGGGGGTCTCCCCCGATGCGGATCTCGGCGCGCACCCAGGCCTCGCTCTCGGCGTCGATGGGGTCCAGCTCCACGGTGATGTCGTCCTCGCGGATCGCGTGAGACTGGGCGTCTTCGCCGTTCACGACCACCACGAGCTGGGTGTTCTCCCCTCCGGTCACGCGTGCCTGCAGCCCTGGGGCGCTCCAGGTGTCGGTGTGTCGATCGACCCCGTCGGCCAGCAGCTCGACGAACGGATCGGCCGGGCCCTGCAGCTTGACCGCAGTCCGAGCGTTGGAGACGCCCGCCAGGATGGCCTCGATCGACAGCTCGGTCGCGTAGACCAGGGTGGTGGGGTCTCCGATCGGGGACTCGGTGCCCGACAACCCGACCCCCGCCCGATGGTCGTCACTCCCACCGACCGCGGCCAGGTGATGGCCCTGAGCCACGGCATCCTCCCAGAACGCGATGGCGAGCGGGGTGAACAGCGCCCCCACGGGCTCCAGGCCCCCGGTCTGGATCTCGACCCCGTCGACGTCGGCGAAGTCGATGTCGTGCTCCCACGGACACCCGCGGCACAGGTCTCCGAGGTCGAGGGCGGGGTGGTTGATGCTCACCAGGCCGCCGTCGTCGTGCACGACCTGAAACGCATCCTCGACCGTGGTGCCGTCGATGCCCAGCTGGTAGGGCAGCGGCACGGTGACCCCGAGCGCTCCGGCGTGCCCGCGGTAGGTCGTGAACTCCTGGCCGGGGATCAGCAGAACGTCCGGATGACGGGCCTGGGCAGCGCTCAGGAAGTCGAGCGTGCTCGAGGTGTTGTGGTCGGTCACCACCACGAAGTCGAGCCCGCGCTCACGCGCCAGATCGGCGATGGCATCCAGCTCCGCCGACGCATCCCCGCTCTCCCGGCTGTGGACGTGCAGATCGCCCGCGTACCAGCGGGTCTCGGAGCTCAGAGCTGCGGGCGGCTCGAACGGCTGACGGTCCTGCGGAGCAAGCGTCGCGGTCTCGCGCAGCACCACCTCCAGCGCGTAGTCGAACGGCGCTCCACCCATGACGGGCTTGCCGATGGACACGTGCCACGTGCCGGCGGGAAGCGGCCCGGCGAGGTAGCTGCGGGAGGCGGCCTCCACCCCGATGATGGCGGGCTCGCTGTTGCCTCCGCCCCACCCCCGGAAGCCGTCGGGGTCGTCGACCCCCCAGTCGAAGAAGTTGGCGTCGTTGAGCGAGCTGTGCCGGACCTCGATCTCGACGGTGCCTGCGGGAACCTCGAACGGGACCTGCTCGAAGAGGGTGCCATCGTCGGAGACGGCGCCATCGAGGGTGAGGACGGTCTCCTGGGAGAATGCGGAGGAACAGAGGACGGCGAGGAGCATGGGTCAGTCTACCTGCAGTTCTGGCGCTGGCCGGCCAACGACGACTGGAAGGGGCCATCGGAGTCGATGGCCGAAGCGCCAATCCACCACTGAGTCACGGAGTACACCGAGATTGCACGGAGGATTGGGTTTGTTTGGGATGTGTCACAGGGCGCGCCGGATGATTCCATCCTTGAGAAGCCTGGACTTGAAGTTGAGGAGCAGGCCGACCCGGCGACCAGAGACGCGGAGGTACGTCAGGAGCTGGGCCTCGTGAATCGGCAGGGTCGTATCGACCGACTTGACTTCGACGACCAGCGCATCGGCGACGAGCAGGTCGAGCCGGTAGCAGTTGGGGACTCTCAGACCCTTGTAGACCATGTCGAGAACCACCTCCTGCTCCACCGGAACCTCGCGCAACCTCAATTCATGCGCCAGACAGCGACGGTAGGCACTCTCCAGAAGACCAGGCCCGAGCTGACGGTGCACCTGAATCGCCGCACCGATCACCTTCTCGGTCAGTTGTTCATTGCGAAGTGACATGGCGATGGGCCTCCTGCTCCGTGCCCCCTCGGTGTCCTCCGTGACTCCGTGGTGGATGGGCTTCGGCCTCATCATTCTCGTTCTCTCTGGGACGGGCAACGAATCGCCCACCCACGCCCGCTGGATTTCCGGTCCGATCCGACCCGGCGACCTACCTCTGCAGACCGGCTCCGGGCAGCTGGCTCGAGGGGTCCCGCTCTTCGCTCGCTCTCAGCCCCTGCTGCGCCCGCAACCACTCGTCCAGCAGGTTGCCCACCCGGTTCGAGATGGTGGGCGTCGCGGCGATCAGCGCGTCGTTGTCGGATTCGTGGGCGAACAACAGGTGAACCGGCACCGAGAACGTCGCCTCGAGAGGTTGCGCGAGGTTCTCGGGATCCGCCAACCGGGCGCGCACGTCGACCGTCCAGCGATACCGCCCGTTCATCTGGGAGCTGAACCGGGTGGTGCTCTCGACCAGCAACACCATCCCGGCCTCGGCCCCTTCGGCCAGGAGTTCGAGCCGGGTGCGCTGGGGTCCCGAGACCGCATCGACCACCGGCGTGAGGTTGCGCTTCTCCAGCTCGCGCACGAGGGCGTCCAGCGCCGTGTCGTCGGACTCGACCTCGCCTTCGGTCGCGCTCTCGAGCACAGATGCCACCCGCACGGACTCGGGCGTGGTGGCGGTCACCACCCCGTGCTTCGGAGGACACCCGGCGAGCAGGACCACGGCCGCCATCGACAGCAGGAGACGACCCATCAGAACCAGACCTCGGCTTCGAGTGCGACCAGGTGGTGGACGTGCTGCTCGACCGTGTCGAAGTCGTCGAACTGGTCGAGCTCGGTGACGAACGCATTGCCGAACGCGTTGTTCACGTTGCTGAACTGCACGCCGTACAGCGCCCGGAGCGACGGACGCGTGAAGATCCCCGGCCCCAACGGGTTGATCACGAGGCCCCCCTTCAACTGGAGCGTGTCCCGCGTGTCGGTGTCGCCGTACTCCAGCCCGCGGACGTCCGCGCGGCCTTCGGTGTTCGAGAAGATGCTGTCGGCGTGCTCGCGGTAGGCGTTGCCGTTCTTGCTCTTCTCGCGGGCCAGCGCGCTCTCGACCAGGAAGTGCAGCGTGGGCGTGGCGTAGGCCTGCAGGCGCAGCACGCTCGAGGCGTACCAGCGGTCGTGGTCGGACGGGACGATGGCGTTGTCGCCGTCGGAGTGGTTGCCGTACAACAGGCCCCACGCGGCATCGAGGCGACGGGGCACGATCTTCAGCTGGAGCTCGTTGCCGATCATCAGCTGACGGCGCTGGTCGGTGAAGTCGTGGATGTAGAGGTTGACGGGCTCGCCCGCGAGCTGCTCGGTGGTGAACGTCTCAGGATGCGCGACGCCGTAGCGGACGAACAGGTTGTTCCAGCGGATCGGACCGAACCCACCGAACCCGAGGTAGCCCACGGCGTTCCACGACAGGGAGCTGCGGGGTTCGGGGTCGGGGAAGAAGTCCTCGAGCCCGGGAAACTCCTGGATGTAGCGCTCGGTGACCTCGCCGCGGACCCAGTCTTCGTACTTGATGTCGGGGGTCTGGTAGGGCGCGTTGGTCGAGCCTCGCACGCCAGGTTCGTAGCGGACCTCGCCGCCGCCCCCGATCTCGAAGTGCGGCACGCGCACCCGCAGCGCAGACCCCACGGTGGGGATGGCGCTGTAGCGCTGACCGCGGATGCCGTAGCCGGCGTCGCCGAGGCCCACGATGAACTCGATGTTGTCGGTCTGGTACTTGGCCCGCGCGCCCACCGTCCGGAAGAACAGGGTGGCCGGCCGCATGTCGTACAGGCCCATGTCACCGAAGAAGTACTCGAGCGTGCCGACGCGCCAGGTGACGTTGTCGATGCCGACATTGCCGGACTCGATGAAGACCTGGGACACGCGGAACATGTCCAGGAAGCCGTTCCCGGGATCGGCACCGTCGATGGACCCGCCCTCGAACCGCGCGTGCAAGGTGGTCCACGGCGCATCGCCCTGAGGCTCGAGCACGTCGTAGCGCAGCTCGACCATCCCGTACGAGCCCTCGTTCATCAGACGACCGTACAGGTTCCAGAACCCGAGCCGCCCCGAGCCCCCCTGCAGGTCTGGACGCGCAGCGACCCGGAAATAGCCGCCGACATCGGCTCGGCCCGCATCGGCAGCGGTCGAGAATGTCAGGATCGAGAGGAGCGTCAGCATCGGCGCCCTCTATCGCGATCTGCACGGTTGCCCGACCGGGTTCACCGGAATTCACGAGTCGTGGACGCCCCTGCCCCGGTTGTGGGGATCACCCGCCGCAGGTGGCCTGGGTCAACGCTTCGGCCAGACGGGCAGCATCGCGGTCCGACCCGCCAGAACGCCCGTCTTCACGGCCCGCTTCGGCCACGCCATCGCTGCTGGCCTGGGCCAGGAACGCGTGCCCGGCGTAGACGTGTGGCAGCAGCCGCGACTCCACCTCGGTGGGGGGATGGGTGGCGAGCTCGAGCTCGGCGACGATGAGTGCAGCCTGCAGAGCATCGCGCCCCGACCGTGGCGGCAGCTCCAGGCGGTCCATGGCGTCGGTGAACGACACGCGGGCATCGCCGATCCAGAAGGTGTCGACGCCCCAGTCGGCCGAGCGTCCGCTCCACCAGGTGGCGTCGTGACACGCGGTCTCGAGCGCAGCAGGCGTCTGGTTCGCGGAGGCGCGGTCGCACCCCGATCCACCGACGAATCCCAACATTCCGACCAACAACGCGGCGCTCCACGCCACGACAACGAGCAATCGCATCACAACCTCGCGAACAGAACAGAAGAGCACCCACCAAGAAAGTGGATGAACCCTTCTATTGACATTCCAACGAGGTGTCCAGACGAAAGCGCACGTTCGCCCGTGAGCGCCCTACTGGACCTGTTCTTCGAGCACGACGATCGACCGAGGAGCAACCCCGTAGACACCGGAGACCGGGGTGGGGTTGTCGAGCCGGATGTTGTTCGACTCGAAGGCGTCGATGTCGGGGTTCTCGGAGAACCAGCCCTCGGGTTCGCCGTTGCGGCCGGGCAGGTCGAAGTACGACTGGGTGTCGATCACCACGCCCCAGTCGCGACCGCCCGGGAGCGTGAACTCCACCGTGTCCTGCGAGAGGTTGTAGAGGATCGCGATCTCGGGCTCACCGATGCTCCCGTCGTCGTAGTAGTGCACCATGATCGACTTCGATCCCCACGTCCCGTCGTCTGCAGGCGTGTTCGCGGGGCTCTTCCAGTCGAAGGGCATGCCCTCGCCGTACTCGGTGGGCGACAGGGCGTAGGTGTGGTTCTTGCGGAACCAGATCAGGTCGCGCACGAAGTCGTGCATCCGGTGGCGGAAGACGTTGTTGCGGTTGGCGCTGGTCCACTCCCCCCAGCGGAACCAGTTCCACTCGTTGTCGCCCCAGGTGGTGTACGAGTTGTTGTTGCCGTACTTGGTGCGCATCCACTCGTCGCCACCGAGCATCATCGGGGTGCCGTGGCTCATGAACAGGCCCACGAACGCGTTGCGCATCATCTGGCGCTTGGTCCACTCGTCTCCCCACACCCGGCTGTGGTTGTTCGAGTCGCCCGAGGTGGGGTCGCACCACTCGCTGCAGGCGTCGTCACAGCAGATCGGGTTGAGCGGCCCGCACCCGTTCTCCTTCTCGCTGTACGAGAACAGGTCGAACATCGTGAAGCCGTCGTGCGCGGTGATGAAGTTCACCGAGTGGTACGGCTTGCGACCGTTGTGCGAGTAGCGCACGTACGAGCCGGTCATCACCGCACCCCCATCGAGGTTCTGGGTGCTGTTCAGGTTGAAGCCGTCGTCGTTGAGGTAGCTGCGCCACCAGTCGCGGAAGTTCGCGTTCCACTCGTGCCAGGCGTACGCGGGGTCGTCCTGGCTCGCGGGGTACTGCGTGGATCCGTCGTAGGCCGTGGTCCAGGGCTCGGCGATGACCCGGGTGTTGTACTTGGCGATGACGGGGTCGTCGATGATGGTGTTGAGCGTCGTGTCGGTCGGCACGGTCCAGTACTGGCTGCGCTCGCCGTCCTTCTCGCCCAGCACACCGGCCAGGTCGAACCGGAACCCGTCGATGTGCAGCTCTTCGACCTGGTAGCGCAGGGAGTCGAGGATCTGTCGCCGCACGGGCTCGTGGTTCGCGCGCACCTGGTTGCCCACGCCCGTGCTGCCGGACCAGAAGCCCTGCCCGGCGTTGGAGAGCTCGTAGTACGTGGGCGAATCGAGCCCTCGGAAGCTCAACAGGCTGGCCACCTCGGACGAATCGAGGGGCACCGCTGCGCCGGGGTCGCAGATGAAGTCGCCGTCGGGGTCGTTGAAGAACAGCTTGGTGCGCCACAGCCCGCCTTCGCCGGTGTGGTTGTAGACGACGTCGACCAGCACCTCGATCCCGTGGGCGTGGAGCTCGTTGACCATCCACTTGACCTCGTCGACGGTCTCGGACGGCTCGCGACCTTCCTGGAAGGCCGAGCTGTAGGACACCTCTGGGGCGAACCAGGAGATGTTGTTGTAGCCCCAGTAGCCGCCGTCGAGGGGCTTCTCGTGGATGGGGAGCAGCTCGACCGCAGTGATGCCCAGATCTGCCAGGTAGGGCGCCATCTCGCCGATTCCCCGGTAGGTTCCGGGGTGCTCGACGCCGTACTGGTTGCTGGCGGCGTTCATCGTGAGGCCCTTGGGGTGGACCTCGTAGACGATCAGGTCCTCCCAGTCGTGCCCCTCGTGGTCGCCGGACTCCCGGGCGTCCCGCCAGGCCTGGTCGGTCCACTCGAAGGTGGAGTCGATCACCACCGACTTGGCCGCGGCACCGTAGGTGATCTGCTCGCGATGGGGACCGGACGCGGCGGACCCCCGCAGCCAGTCGTGATCCCGGTGGACGACCCGAGCGTAGGGGTCGATCATCAGCTTGTTCGGGTTGAACCGGTTCCCGCCCACGTCGACGTCGGCCTCGAACCCCTCGAGCGAGCCCGGGAAGAAGTCCTCGGTGTACTCCCAGTTCGGTCCCCAGGCGACGTATCCGTAGTGCTGCCCTGGCCCGACGCCTTCGACGTAGAGGTTCCAGACGTCGTTGTACTGGACCATCTCGAACTGCTGGGTGGGCTGCTCGGCTTCGGGGTCGTCGAACAACAGGACGTCGATGCGGGTCGCGTTGCGGGAGTAGACCGAGAAGTTGACCCCCCGATCCACGAGCTCCGGACCCATGTGATCGAGATCGCCGATGGCGCCCCAGTCGAGGGACGGCGCCTTGTCTTCGGTGTGGTAGAGGCGGACGTAGTCCTCGTCTGCGCACCCACCCGCGATGGCGAGGACCATCGCGCATCCAACGACATGCCGCATCACACCCTCCAAAGCGCCCACCTAACGCGCCCGGAGACGCCCACGGTGTCAGGTACGCGTCAGCTGGCGCTACGGATCGTTGCGATCATCCCCCGCAAGCGCTCGGAGGCGTCGGTGGTCTCGTCTGCGTCGGCGTGGATCTGCCGTGCCCGCTCGGAGAGGTCGCGCAGCACGCCCACCAGCCAGCCCGCAGCCCTCGATGAGCTCTGGGCGGGCACCTGCAGCCGACGACCGTCTACCAGGACCAGGGTCAACACCAGGCCCGACCGGCCCACGAGCTCGACCTGATCCCACGGGATCCGCTCCCAGCCGCCATCGGTGAAGATCCGCAGGGCCGAGGCCTGGAGCTCCACCACGCTGTGCTCCACCGGCCAGAACACCCAGAATCCGGTCGCGATGGCGAGCCAGAACAGCAACCCGCCCGGAGCCGCGAGCCCGACCGACGCGCAGATCACGCCGGTGATCGCGATGGCCACCCAGCAGCGGAACAGCCCCGGAGCCCGCCCGTCGACCGGCACGCGCACCCCATCGTGGGTGTACGAGACAGGAATGCCGGCGGGAACCTCCATACGCAAATATAGGCTCCGCCGGCGTGGCGTCCAGTGCTGTTCGGCCGATCAGCGGGCTGCGACCGGGCTCCCCTCGCCCGACAGCTGGGCGGCGCGGTCGATCAGCTGGAGCAGCTCGCGATGGTCGTCGGTGCCATCCGTCGCCCCTGCGGCGTAGCGGTAGATGTCGGTGTACGAGATCTCGGCGGCGTGGGGGCTGCCCCGGAGCTTCTCGGCGAAGGTCGCCACGGCCCAGGCGCTGCGGCTGTCGCGGCTCGCATCTGCGAAGTCGCCGTGGATCTCGCCCACCGGAACGGCCCAGGTGTACTCCTCGGCGGGGCGGTCCGGACCCGGCTTCTTGGCCCGCAGGCGCACGGTGGCGATGGTGTCGTCCGCACTCGCGCCGTCCTTCAGCACCACGTCGTACAGCGCGGTCACCTGGTGGCCGGATCCCACCTCACCGGCGTCGACCTGATCGTTGCGGAAGTCCTGGTCGGCGATGTCGCGGTTCTCGTACCCGATCAGGCGGTAGCCGTGGACCGCGTCGGGATCGAACTCCACCTGGATCTTCACGTCTTTGGCGATGGTCTGGATGGTGCCCGACAGATCCTGGCCGAAGACCTTCTGCGCTTCCTTGAACGAGTCGATGTAGAAGTAGTTGCCGTCGCCCTTGTTCGCGAGCTGCTCCATCATCGTGTCCTTGTAGTTGCCCATGCCCAGGCCGACCGTGGTGAGCGTGATGCCCTCTTCGGCGTAGTGCTCGATGGTCGACAGGATCTCGTCGTGGCTCGTGCGCCCGATGTTCGCATCGCCGTCCGACAGCACGATCACGCGGTTCTCGGCGCCGTGCAGGTACATCTCGCTGGCCATCCGGTACGCGAGCTCCATGCCCGAGCCCATCGACGTTCCGCCGCCGTTTCGCAGCCCCTCGATGGCGTCGTGGATGGTCTTCTTCTGGGTCGTGTAGGTGGGCTCGAGCACCACGCGCTCGGTGCCCGCATACGTCGCGAGCGCCACGGTGTCTTCGGAGCCCAGGTTGTCCACCAGCTCGTGCAGGGCGCGTTTTGCGAGACCCAGCTTGTCGGCGCTGCTCATCGACCCCGACACATCGACGAGGAACGTCAGGTGGACCGGCTTGCGTTCACCGACCAGTTCGCGTCCCTGCACGCCCACCCGCATGATGTGGTGGTTGCCCGCCTCGGGGTTGGCCAGGGCCTCCATGTGGACCGAGAAGGGCCGGCCGTCTCGCGGTGCGGAGTAGGCGTAGTCGAAGGCGTTCACGAACTCCTCGACCCGCACCGACGCCTGGGGCGGAAGCCCGCCGGACTGCAGCTTGCGGCGGCTGATCGCGTAGCTCGCGGTGTCCACGTCCACCGAGAAGGTCGACAGCGCGTCGTCCTCCACCAGGAACATCTCGCCGACGCCGTAGTCGGTGTAGCCCTCGCTCCCGATGTCCTGGCGCACCTCGTACCGGTTCCGAGGCGCAGCGAGGCCCCCGCCCGTGGTGACGGGTGCGTTGTACGATCGGGCAGCGGCAGCCGGACGCGGACGTGCGGCCGGCCGACGCGACTTGCGCTTCGCCTCGGCCCTCCGGGTCCGCGCCGGGCGCGCCGGAGCAGCCGCCGGAGCATCCATCGGCTCGGCCTCGACGGCGTACGACTCTTCCGCCGCCGCCTGCCGGGCAGCTCGCTCTGCGGCCAGCTTGTGCGCCTCTTCGGCCTGGCGCTTCGCTTGTTCCATCGCCTTCACCTGAAGCTCCGCGACGCATTCGTCGATGCGCGAGACCGGTGCTCCGAGTGCGACGACCTTCTGTTCGATCTGCGCCCGCGTCAGCCCGTTGGCGTACCAGGCTTCGATCTCGTCACAGCCGACCGCACTCGCAGTAGCCGGAGCAGACGACATCGCGGCGACAGCGAGCAGGGTGGTGAGTGCGAGCGAGCGGACGAGCGTGGAATGCGACATCAGGGACCTCCGTTGGCCGACCAACGCTGCGGTCGGGACGGACTTTCACCCCCGATGACGAATTCCGACGACTTGACATCGCCTTGACATCTCGACGACTCAGTCTTCGCCGAGGTCCTCGACGCACACGCCGTCGTCTTCACCCGTGATCTCGCAGATGAACCCGTCGTTGCAGTCCAGATCGTCGTCGCAGATGTCGATCTCGCCTTCGTCGTTGCAGCCGGGGGCCACGAACAGGGCGGTGAGAGCGGACGTCGTCATCAGGATGGTGAACAGCTTGCGCATGATTTCTCCTCTTTGTGTTTGTCTTCACTGTAAGAACACCGTTATACTATGTGAGCTTTATTGAGCAGTCAAGTCGACGCAGGCAAACATGCGAAGACGAGCCCACCACGACACCCCGAAAGGCAGGATCATGACGACACAGACCGACAACGCTCATCACGATCATCGCGATCAACACGCAGCACTCGACGCATTCCGAACGCTGGGCCTGGCTCCGGGCGACTTCGGCCCTCTCGTGCTCGCGCCACTGATCCGGGTCGCGTGGGCCGACGGTCGGGTGGACGACACCGAGCGTGCCGCCATCCTCGAGTTCGGCGACAACCACTCCTGGCTCACGCCGCGAGGACGGTCGGTGGTCGAGGGCTGGCTCGACGAACAGCCCGATCCCCGCGTGCTCGACTACGCCACCGAAGTCCTGGTCTGGCTCGCCTGGCGCGACGACGGAGCTGCGAGCGACGTCCATCCCACACACGTGGCGCGAGCCGTCGAGTTCAGCGAATCGGTAGCGAGATCCGGCAAGAAGTGGTTCGGCAAGGGTGCACCTTCTGCGAGCACCGAAGCCGTCGAGAACCTCCAGGCCGAGGTCGCCGACCTCCACGCCCGCTTCGGACCGGAGCCGGGGGCGTTCCCGCGCGAGACCCCGGGCGACTTCCTCACCCCCGAGTGGGAGGAGGTGCTGGACGAGCTCAAGACCCGACAGCCCGGCAACACCGCCTCGGGTCCGCACGCAGCGCACTTCGACGTGCCCGACCAGGCCCCGCTGGCCTGACAGGGGCGCGGCCCGGCATCAGCGGAAGTCCGCGACGTCCGGCAGCCCTTCGACCACCACGTCCACGAGCCCTTCCAGATCGGGGGATTCCGCGGTCCATCGCGCCAGAGGGCCCGCGCCCACGGGCGCCCACAGGGCTGCTTCCGCTTCGAGCCGACCGTCGGTGAGCCGCGCGACGTCGACCCAGAGCAGCCCGTTTCCGGCCGGTAGCAACGAATTGTCGACGGTCTCCGGGAACGGCACCCGCTCCACGCGCACCCCAGCGGGGACCAGCTTCTCGCGAAGCGCGGACTCCAGCGCATCGTCCTCGCCACGAAGGCCGTCGATCGCAATCTGAACCGCATCCAGACGCGTCCCCGCGAGGACCGCCCGGACACGCGGGGTGTGGGACGACCCCGGATACCGCTCCAGGTAGGCTCTGAGCTTGCGGTCGTCGTTGCTCGCCACCGCGGCCTCGAACGCACGCTCCATCATGCGCTCGCGGGCCACCGCACGATGGGCGCCATCGGGATGTTGGGTCAGATATCTCGCGTACGCCTGCTCGGTGTCCTGCTCTTCGAATCGCACCCAGGACAACGCATCGAAAGCGCGTTCGGCTTCGCTCGCGTACACCCCGTTCGGAAAGGCTGCGAGGAAGATCGACCAGGCCTGGCGGGTGTCTGCAGCCTTCGCGGCCTCGAAGTGGATGCGCTCCACCTCGGCTCTCGCGACTGAAGCCGACGCTCCCGGATCATCCGCCAGATACGCTTTGAGCGCAGCTTCACCAGCCTCCCGAGCCAGCTCGAACCGCCGTCGGTCCAGCCGGATCCGCGCCTCGGCCACCCACTCCGAGTCGGGATTGTCGGCGATCCAGTCCTCCCAGGCTTCGATGGTGTTCTTGCGAGCGGGCTTCCACCGCTTCGGCCCCACCTGCTCTTCTTCAGAGGGCTCCCCGTCTCGCGCAGCCGCCGTGGACTCGGCCTCGACGCGCTCCAGGATCGACGGGTGGAACACCGGGCCCGACTGCCACCAGGCCTCGACGCGTTCCTTGCCCTGGAAGACCTGCACGAGGTGCGGCGTGGCCCGCCGGGCCCGGGGGGATTCGAGCCGCTTGCCGTCCATGTACACGCCACCCCGTCGCGGGTGATCGATCGTGCGCTCCGGGCCTTCGATCGGCGGCGGCTCCGGCTGTTCGGGCATGTACCGACGCAAGGGATGGTCGGCAGCGACGTGGTCGGGAAAGGCCGCACCCGGATCGGTGTCGCGCGCGAGACGCACCCACCGCCACACCTCCTCCAGATCCTGCTCGAACACCCCCAGCTCGGCCTGCAGCCACGCCAGCCGGACCAGCTGGGCAGACCCGATGGGCTCCTGCAGACACCGCGCCTTCTCGCGGGCGATCTCGAGCTCGGACCGCGCGCGGGAGAGGTCGAACCGCTTCAGCGCCCCCGTGGCCAGATCGAGCTGACCGGCCAGGTTCGCCGCATCGACGGGCGAACACAGCTCCTCCTGCGCGAATGCCGCGGTACAGGCGGGCCCGATCGGACCCAGCAACGCGATTGCGAGTGCCAGCAGTGCGACGGCGTTGGAAGAAGAGGACGGCACGGCGCGCATTGTATCGACAGATTAGGACCGGGGGTCTTCGTGCCCGCTCGACCTCGACGGGGCGCCAGGAGATCCCGTGTCCGACGAATCCAACACCGGCTCCGACCCGATGGGCAACACGCCCGGAAAGGTCCTGCTCAACGGCAATGCCGAGACCCTCGACCGCTTCGTGCAGCTGGCCCATCGCTGCCTCGGCGAGTCCACGCACCGCGACCCCGTCACCCGCGAGCGCGATCAGGTGCTCATCTGCACCGGTGCGTGGGGCAAGACCGAGCTCAACGACGCTCCCCTGCGTCGCGGCTTCGCCGAGACCGGCCGCGGCCAGGGCGGCGAGAACGTCATCAACCTCGAGCTGTACACCTCGATGCACCGGTACCTGGACGCCCGCGACGTCGTGAAGGGCCTGTACGACGAGCACCAGTCGCTGTGGTGGGAGCTGTTCAACGCCTACAGCGCCGAGAACGCCGCCACGGTCGAGCGCCTGCGGGACGCCTGGAACCGGGCCCAGGAGAAGGCCGAGGCGCCCGACATGTACGCGTTCCTGTCCAGGGGGGAGCGGCTCCCTCCCGGCCCGCGAACCCGCCCCATGCAGCAGTTCCTCCGCGCCGCGTACTCCGGGCAGCTCCAGCGACAGGTCGAAGCCCTGATCACCGCCGACTCCCGCCACGAGGAGCGGCTGCGGGACCTCTGGCAGCACTTCCACTTCGCCGCCGGCATCGAGTTCGACCCGTACTGGAACGAGCTGCGCGACCAGCTGATGACCCGCATCCTCCAGTCCAATGTCATCGTGCTCCCCGGCGGGAGCCCATCCACCCTGCTGGTCGGCTTCCGGTTCTTCCAGCTCGACGGCGTGCTCACCGAAGCCCTGCGTCGGGGAACCAGCTTCTTCGGCACCTCGGCGGGCGCCATGGTCCTCGGGCGGCGGGTGGTGATCTTCCACGACCACCGCGAGCCCCGCGAGGAATTCCAGCTGCTCGAGCGAGGGGTACGGCTGGTCGAGGGGCTGCAGGTCTTCCCGCACGTGTCCGACCGCGTCCAGACCGGGGATCCCGCCAACCTCGCCTACCTGGCGGCCCGGTTCGACGACCGGTTCTGCGTGGGCCTCAACGCCGGGAGCGTGCTGGAGCTCGTGCCCGAAGGCGGCCGATGGCGAGCCACCAGCGTGGGCGACGAGGACGTCGTGATCTTCGACCGGACGGGCGAGAAGCTGCGCTACAGCCCCGGCGACACCATCGAGACCCTGATGGGTCAGACCCCCCTCGTCTGACGTGGCCGAGCCCTTCAAGAACCGCATCGACACGGGTGCGATCGAGCGCATCGCCGCGCTCGTGCCCGGCAGCTGGGACCGAACGGGCTTCGTTCGCGCTGCATCGGCTGACCTGGCCGACCTGGAGCTCAAGGACCGCGTCAACCAGGTGGCGGACGCCCTCCGTGCTGCGCTGCCCGACGACTTCCCCACCGCCCTCGAGCAGATCCTCGCCGGTCTGCCGGAGGCCCCCGTCGACACCGACTCGCTCACGGACGCCTTCGAGCTGTGGCCCCTGTGTTCGTTCGTCGAGCGGCACGGCCTCGACCACCCCGCAGCCTCCCTCGCCGCCATGCCCAGGCTCACCCCGCACTGGTCGTGCGAGTTCGCGATCCGTCCGTTCTACCGGGACGATCCCGACCACGTACACCAGTGGCTCGACCGGTGGGTCACCCACGACAACGTCCACGTCCGCCGGCTCGTGAGCGAAGGCACCCGACCCCGACTGCCCTGGGGGATCCGCCTCGACAACCGCATCGCCGATCCCGAGCGGATGCGCCCCCTCCTCGAACAGCTGCGCGACGACCCCTCGGAGTACGTGCGGCGGAGCGTCGCCAACCACCTGAACGACATCGCGAAGGACCACCCCGCGGCCCTGGTCGAGCTGGCTCGCGACTGGCTCACCGACGTCCCCGCCCGCCACGAGAAGACCCGCGAGAAGCTCGTCCGACACGCCCTCCGCACGCAGATCAAGGCCGGAGACCCCGCGGCGTTCGCTCTGATCGGCCTGCACCCCTTCGAAGGCACCGTCCAGCTGGAGGTCTCGCCGCGACAGGTCGTGGTGGGCGAGCCCCTCGATCTGTCGGTCACCCTCACCTCCACGGCAGAACAGCCCCAGCGGGTACGGCTGGACTACGGCGTGCACTACCTGCGCAAGAACGGCAGCCACTCCGCGAAGGTGTTCAAGCTGGCCGAGCGCACGATCCCGCCCGGCCACAGCGTGCTCGTCGAGCGGACCCACCGCACCCGCATCGTCACCACCCGCAGGCTGTACGCGGGGCAGCAGCGCATCGACGTCCGGGTGAACGGCGTCGCCACACCGACGGTCGACTGGACCCTCCACCTGGAGTGATCTTTCCCGTTTTCAAACATACCGCCCGAAAACGAGTCCCGATATCTTCGATTCAGGGATAGCGAGCGCCCGGGACATCCCGTACATCAGGGGTACCGATTCCCGAGGAGTCCCCGATGTCCACGTCCTTCCTGCCGCGCTTCTCCCGCGTGCTGATCGCCGCCACCTGCCTCACCGGGCTCGCGCTCACGTCCGCCTGCCAGCCGTTCTGGGAGGCGCCCGGCGACCCGCCTCCGCGCCCGGCTGCGAGCTCGTCCCTCGACATCTACGAGGTGCAGCTGCCGACCGCCCCCTGGGACAGCTTCGTCGTCCGCTACGACGCCGACGCCCAGCCTGCCGACGAGACCCTGACCGTGCGGGGCCCCGATGGCCAGACCGTGTCCGTCGAGCCTGCACCGGTCCGGCCTGGCACCCTCGAGTTCGTCCCGAGCAGCGAGCTGGAGCCCGGCCGCTACGTCGTCGTCGAAGCCCTCGGCGTGGAGCTCGATCCACAACCCGAGTCCGAAGTCCTCCCCTGGGGAACGGACTTCGAGCTGCCTGCGCCCGGAGACGCCATCCTGCTCGACGTCGAGGGCGCCGAGCTCGTGAATCCCCCCGGAATCGCGTCCCTGTTGGCGAGTGCACTCGATGGCGACCTGCTCGTGGAGTTCCTCGACGCTGAAGACGCCGAAGACCCCGAATCTGCGGGCACTGCGAGCGACGAGCGCCCGTTCCGGGTCGTCCTCGCCGCCGACGACGGCGCATGCGTCGTGCACGAGAGCACCGCCCACGAGACCTCGGAGGGCACCCTCACCGACATCCATCCCATCCTCGACTACGACGCGGGGCCCGCATTCGGTCAGCTCTACGGGGTCCAGCTCGAGCTGGCGTTCTGGCGGGATCGGGTGCGCACCCGGAGAGCCTCGGCCGTCGCCGACACCGCCGCACTCGGCCCCTGGGTCACCGGTCAGGACGACCCCTACGGCCTGTGCGACCTGGTCGCTGCCTTCGGCGTGCCGTGCCAGTCCTGTCCGGTGGGCGACACCGACACCTGCGTCGACGTGGAGGTGCGTTCGCTCGAAGGGGAACGCGTCGCGCTGCCGTGGGCGCCCGGAGCCGCCATCGCCGAGTGCAACGGACCCGGCCAGCCCCTCTCCCTCGACATCGAACCCATCGAGTGTGGGTGCGATGCGGGGGGTGGGTTGAGCGTCCTCTGGCTGGGCCTGCTGGCGATCCCGCTCGTTCGACGCCGCTGACCGACCGACGGCGTCAGGCCCACCAGCGATCGTGAGCGCGGTGCGTGTCGAAGATCGTGGTCTCCCGCTTGACCTCGCGCACGGCGAACCCGTTGCGACGGAGCACCTCGACGAGCCCGTCCACACGGGCGTCTGCGGCGGCTCGCCCCCCAGAACCGATGCGGAGGTTGACGAACTGCAGCACCTCCTCTGGGGTCCGTTCGTTGGGATTCCGCGACGCGACGAAGCCGTGAACGGCCCCGTGCTGGTCGAGCCACTCCCGTGCCGCATCGAAGGCGGCGACCGGGATGGCCAGCTTGATGTGGACCTCGTGGTACCGGTCGTCGGTGTAGGGCTCGAGGGAGGGCTCGGACTCGTGCTCGAGCTTGGCGCGCACCACCTAGAACCCCGCAGCGCCCAGCCGCTCCCCCAGGCCGAGCAGATCGTCCGCGATGCGACCGACGGCCCCGGACGCGAGGTCGCGGTGGTACTGCGTGGTCATGACGTCGCGCTGGCGACGCGACTCCGCCCCGCCGATCTCCAGGTCGACCACCGTGAGCTTCACCCGCTCCGAGCGACAGAATCCCCGCAATCGATCGATCGCCTCCGGACGCACCGAGACGGTCAGGTGGCTGTGGAACCGACCCGACAACGCCAGGTAGGGTGCCTCGTCGAGATGGGCTCGCATCGATGCCAGTTGGGCGAGGCTCATGGTCGCTCCTGCGCTGTTGCGCTATCTTTGCCTCGTCGTTGCGCAAGGGAGGACGCATGGTCCTGCTCGGTTGGTGGAGTCTGGTGGGGTGTACCGAATGCCCCGACGCCACCACCACGTCCGCGAGCGCGGATGCAGGGCGCTGCTCCACCCCCCTCACAGACACCGACCTGGTCGCTCCGCCGCCGGATCCGGTCGACACCCAGGTCACCGACTCGCTGCCGATCCGCCGGCCGATGATCGACCTGCTGGTGGTCGTCGACTCCACGCACGACCGCAGCCCAGAGGTCCTCGATGCGCTGCGCGAAGAGCTCGTCGATCTGGGCGCCCTGCTCACCCAGCGCGACCTCGACGTGCACTACGGCCTGCTCGACAGCCTGGGTGGTCTCGACGAACGGCCCCTCGGAGTGCTCGACACCATCACCGACGATCCCGCCGTCCTGGTGGGCGCGCTGGACACCCTGCCCCCCGCTCGCGACTCCGGGTACGTCCGGTCCGCCATCTTCCGGGCACTCGAGCTGAAGGCCGACGAGAACGCCCCGTTCCGCCGTGCCGACGCCGCACTCGAGGTGATCGTCGCCAGCCCGCGCGACGACCGCTCCACCGCCCCCGACGCCTCCGAGTTCACCAGCTGGCTCATCCACGATCCCCGCCGCGGCGGAACCGCTCACGGCATGCTGCCCACGAGCGCAGCGTCCACCCTCGAGTTCGTCGACCAGACCGATGGGCAGCACGTCTGGCCGTTCGAGGTCCAGCCTCCCCCCGGATGGTCGCCCACCGGCAGCGGGCGTGGCAGCCAGGACCCTCCCGGTGAGCCCTGGGTTCCCCCCGATCCGTCCTTCGAGCTGAGCACGCTCGTGGCTCACAATCCCCCACCGAGGCTGTACCTCAGCGAGCCCCCCGCCGATCCGGCCCGTATCGACGCCACGATTCAGCGCTCGTTCCCCGAAGGCGTCGTCCAGTACGGCGTCCTGGTGTGCACCGAAGCCACACAGACCCCCGACTGCTTCCTGCAGTACGAGCCCACCACCAACTCCCTCGAGTGGCTCGCCAGCCCCGCCCACTCCGGCGGGGTCATCCACCTCACGTACGACCGGCGGGACGCCACGCCTTGATCCCGTTCCTCGTCGTGGTCACCGCCGCCGCCGAGGTCCCGGTGGTGGCGCCACCCGCCCACACCGTCCACAACGCCAGTGATGCCGGGTGGAACGACACGATCGCCCGGGTGCTCGACTCCGTCGTCATCCTCCACATGGACCGCACGCGGCCGTTCGACGGCAACAGCCAGAGCTCCAGCCAGGCGTCGGGCTTCGTGATCGACGCCGAGCAGGGCCTCGTCCTCACCAACCGCCACGTCGTCACCACCGGGCCCACCGTCGCCAAAGCCATCTTCCACAACAAGGAGGAGGTCGACCTCGTCCCGCTGTACCGCGACCCCATCCACGACTTCGGGGTGTTCCGCTACGACCCCGAAGACCTCGAGTTCATCGAGCCCGTGTCCCTGCCCCTGGCCCCCGAGGGCGCGCGGGTCGGCACCGACATCCGGGTGATCGGCAACGACGCCGCCGAGCAGATCAGCATCCTCGCCGGAACGCTCTCCCGCCTCGACCGCGCAGCGCCCGGCTGGGACTTCAACACCTTCTACCTCCAGGCCGCGTCCAGCACCTCGGGCGGCTCCAGCGGCTCTCCGGTGTTCGACGTCGACGGGCGGGTGGTCGCACTCAACGCCGGGGCACGAATGGATGCCGCGACCAGCCTGTTCCTGCCGCTCCCCCGCGTGCAGCGCGCCGTTCGAGCCCTGCAGGACGGCCGGATTCCCGACCGGGGCACGCTCCAGACCGTGTTCTCGTACCGCACCTACGACGAGCTCGAGCGCCTCGGGCTGCCCGAGTCCGTCGAAGCCGACGCCCGCGACGAATGGGAGGGCACCGGCATGCTCACCGTCGCCCGGATCAACGAAGGGGGCCCCGCACACGGCCTGCTCGAAGAAGGCGACATCCTCCGGGCGGTCGATGGCGAGAACATCTACAGCTTCGTCCCCCTCGAAGCCGCGCTCGACGACGCCGTGGGCGCGTCCGTGTCCCTCGACGTGCTGCGCGGGGGCGAGCCCGTGTCGGTCGACGTGGAGGTGAAGGACCTGCACGCCCTGATCCCGAGCGCCTACTACGAGATCGGCGAGGGCGTGATGCACGACCTCTCCTACCACTCCGCCGTGCGGGTTCCCCGGCCCACATCCGGCGTCGCCGTGGCGCGTTCCGGACGGTTGTTCGCGAGTGCCGGCATCCCCCGGGGCGCGGTCGTCGAGCGCATCGGAGACCGCGAGATCGCCCGCCTGGACGACTTCATCGAGGCCCTGTCCACGATTCCGGACGGCGAGCGCGTGCAGATCCAGTGGACCGACCGCGATGCGCCCGTCGACACCCAGGTCACCAGCCTGCTCATGAACCGCTCCTTCTGGCCCGTGCAGCGCTGTGACCGGGTCGATACCGCGGGTGCCCCCGAGGACGGTCCGGCGGTCGGAGACTGGCCCTGCACCGAACACGAGCGGCCCTACGGCGTCGAGGAACGCACTACCTACGACGTCGTCCTCCCCGAGGAGCGCAAGAAGAAGTTCCGGGCCGCCACCCACGCCCTCGTGCGCGTGGCGTTCCGACCCCAGCTCAACCTCGACTCGATCCACGGCAACCAGCGCGAATCCCCCGGCGTCCTGCTCGATCCCACGCGTGGAATCGTGCTCACCGACCGCAACGTCGCCCCCGTCACCACGGGCGAGGTGCGGGTCCAGCTCGGCGATGCCCCCAGCGTCGCCGCGCGCATCCTCTACATGGACCCCGTCGCCAACGCCGCCATCGTGCAGTTCGACCCCGACCACCTCGATCTGTCCGACATCGAAGCCCCCGAGCTCCGCGACACCGACCTCCAGCCCGGCGACGAGCTCACGTTGGTGGCCCTCGACCGGGAGGGCGGCGTGTACCGGCAGTCCGTCGACATCGACCGCTTCCAGCCGGCCCGCTTCCGTACCCCCGGCAGCCCGCGCTTCCAGGTGCGCGACATCGACTTCCTCCGGCTCGGCGAGCTCGACCGGCCTACCCTCGGCGGGGTCCTGACCGACAAGAAGGGTCGGATCGTCGGGCTCCTGCAGCGCTTCGAGCGCGACGACCACGACCGCTATCGCACCAGCCTCTACGCCGTGCCCGTCCGCTTCGGGCTGCAGGCCATCGACCGTTGGGAGCGCGGGGTCGAGACCATCGCGGACCTCGGGGTGGACTTCCGACTCCGGCCTCTGGTCGACGCCCGGGAGAACGGCCTGCCCGAGCCCACCGCCATCCGGTTGCGCGCCCACGCCCCCGAGCGTCCCATGGTCCTCGAGATCCGAACGATGTCCGGCGACACCCCGGCTCGGGAGGTCCTCGAGGTCGGGGATTTCCTGGTCGCCATCGCCGGGAGGCCCGTCACCACGTTCCAGGAGGTCCGCGACGCCGTATCGGCCCGTCCAGAAGGGCTCTCCGCGACGGTCATCCGCAACGGCGAGCCCATCGACGTCAAACTGAACGCCGCCCAGCTCCCCGTGGCCGGCACCGAGCGCGTGCTGCTCTGGGGCGGAGCCCTCATCCAGGAAGAGCCCCCCATCGTCGCGATGCAGAGCCAGACCCCGAGCGCGGGCGTCTACATCAGCTGGTACTACGGCGGCACGCCCGCACAGCGCTACAACCTGGGCTACGGTCGACGCATCGTCGAGGTGGACGGGGTGCCGATCGACGGGCTGGAGAGCTTCCTGGACGCCGTGCGCGACAAGCCCGACCGATCGGCGGTGAAGCTGCGCATGCAGGGACTGCGCGGCGAGGAATGGGTCGACACCCTCGAGCTCGATCTGCGCTACTGGCCCACCCAGGAGTTCCGGCGCGTCGAGGGCGCAGACGGGTTCCCGGTCTGGACCCGGCGCGAGCTCGATCCCGAGTAGGCGTCCGCGATCGGCCCCTGGACCCGCTATGCTGGCGACGACGAGAGGAGTCCCGATGAAGTCCCTGTTCGCGTGTAGCCCGATGCTCCTGCTACCCCTGCTCGCTGCCTGCGGCGTCGAGGTCGACGCCGTGCTCGAAGACCAGGGCAACGCGACCCTGTTCGTACTTGAGGGCCCACAGGGCGTGGGAATCGAGCCCCGACTGGTCGACAATCACGACTGGGAGGGCGACTGGGCGCCACACCTGCGAATCGTCAACGCGCGGGGCGCCGACACGCCGATCGACGTCATCGTGAACGGCCAGCTGTTCCCGTCGATGACAGCGATCGGTCCGGGAGAGATGAGCGCTCCACCCGACTGGACGTACTGGGAGCTGAACGGTCCGGACACCTACGCCCTCGAAGTCCAGGAGAGTGGCGTGGCCCTCACCCCGCCGATCAGCCAGGTGATGAATGCTGGCGAGGCCTGGACCCTGGTCTTCAGCGACGGCGGGTCACCCCAAGCCCAGCTCTTCCGCGACGCGCAGACGAGCGGTTCGTCAGGAATGGCCCGGATGAAGGTGATCAACGGGACCGCGAACGCCGTCGACGTGGATGCCGACGGCACGCCCGTCGTGTCGAACCTGTCGCCCTTCAGCGAGAGTACCGCCGTCGAGCTCCCGGCCGGTGATGCCACGTTCCTCGTCCAACCCTGAAGAACGCCCATCGACAGGCTACCGAAGCCACACCGGAGGTCGCTCATGCTCGTGTTCATCGCTGCAGCCCAGGCATTCGATCCAGAGTTCATGCCGACCGCTCACGATCACGAGATCGACCTGACGGAGTGGACCGCCAAGGCGGACGTCGTGTTTCGGGGCACCGCCACGTGCAAGGCGGTCAACTGGAGCGAGCAGGAGGTCTCGCAGATGAGGGCCCGCGACCCATGGTCCCACGACGGTCAGTACTCGACCGACCACCAGAAGTCTGTGCGTTGCACGTTCGATGTCGCGCAGCGGTTCAAGGGCTCCGTCGCAACACCGATCATCGAGTTCGCAGTCGGAGAGGTCATGTTCCGGCCGACGATCCGAGACGGAGCGGAGCACATCATCTGGGCGACCGAGGGGACGGACGGGACACTCGCGTGGATCGACAACACCTCGATGTTCGTCGTGAAGCGGGCCGACGTCGCGTACTCCCACACCAACCGACCTCTCCGGACCACCGAGTCCGGACTGCTGACCGCGCGACGAGACTCCGCCACCACCGTCCCGCGCATCGGACCCGACAGCACCATCGCGGAACTCGAAAGGCATGGGGCCGCCATCCATGCGGGCGCCCTGTCTTGGACCGAAGCTGTCGAGGCCGTCGCCGCCAGCGCAGAGTGATCTTCCGATCTCCACGCCGAAATCCCCCATCTCCGTGCCGTTCTTCGTGGACTTCGTGACTCCGTGGCCACGTGGAGCTCGCCCAGGATCAGGGAGGATTCACCCCAGCTCGAACGCCAGCGCGTCGTCCAGCTCGGGCTCGTCGTACCGGAACCCCGCGGCCAGCGTCGCCTCGGGATGCACGCGCTGCCCCGCCAGCAACAGCTCGTCGGCCTTCTCGCGGCCCAGCACCATCCGCACGCCGAACGCCGGTGCCGGGACGACCGCCGGACGGTTCAGCGCGCGACCCAGCGCCTTCGAGAACGTCGCGTTGCGGACCGGGTTCGGAGCCACGCCGTTGAACACCCGGCCGTGCTCCGCGGTCTCCTCGTGGGCCAGCAGGTGCAGGAACAGCCCCGTCAGGTCGTCGATGTGCACCCACGGCATCCACTGCTTGCCCGACCCCACAGGGCCTCCGCCCGCCGCCCGGAACAGCGGAAGCAGGGGCCCCAGCAATCCGCCGTTCGCCGAGATCACCAGCCCCACGCGCACGATGGCCACGCGCCACCCCGCCTCTGCTGCGGGCGTCACGCCGGCCTCCCAGCCCTGCCCCACCTCGGCCAGGAACCCCGTCCCCGGCGAGCTGGCTTCGGTCAGTTCCTCGTCGCCGCGATCGCCGTAGAACCCCACCGCAGACGTCGAGACCAGCACCTTCGGCGGCAGCTTCGCCAGGGCGCGACACAGGGTCTCGGTGCCCACCGACCGGCTCTGCTCGATGATCCGCTTGCCCCGCTCGTCCCAGTCGGTCTCCGCAATCGGAGCGCCCGCCAGGTGCACCACGGCGTCGCAGTCTTCGAGGCCCGGCCCCACCGCCCCCGGCTGGCCGTTCTTCCCGACGGGTTCCCAGAAGATCCGCCCGTCCTCACGGGCCCCTTCGCGGGTCTTGTCGCGGTCGCGCTTCAACGGAACGACCGTGTGGCCCCCGGTCTCGAGCAGGGTGGTCAGCGCCCGCCCCACCAGACCCGTGGCCCCGGTCATCGCGATGCGCATCGGCGACAGGCCCGCCTCGGCATGGCGCTGCAGGTCCCGCTTCACCCGCTCGTGGCGCCACGCGAACATGGTGTTCAGCCGCGGCTGGATGACGAACGGCTCGGCCGCCTTGCCCGCGGGTCCCAGGGGAGCGACCCACTCGATGCGGTCGACCATCCGGGTGCCGTCGATCCCATCGCGGGTCTCGGCGTGAAAGCGGTGCTGGTGCTCCCACTTCGCGAACGGCCCCTCCTGCTGCACGTCGGTGAACCCGAGCGGCCGCTCGTGCCAGGTGTGCCGGGTGAGGACGCGCCCCCGGACCGGCCCCACCAGCGGTGTGGACAGCTCGAGCTCGGCCCCCACGTCCAGGGAGCCGTTCGGACCCGGCGTGCGACGGATGACCTCGACGTCCTCCCAGGGCGGGGTGAGCCGCTCGAAGATCCCCGGGCGGTCGTGAAACGCGTAGACGGTCTCTGGCGAGTGCGGAAGCCAGGATTCCTGAAGATGCGTGGGCATACCCGAGCCGTAACCCCACCCGGCCCGCAACCCCCCCCGGTCGTCGCCTCGTTACCAGTCGGTGTGTTCGAAGCGCGTCCCGCCGTTCGGCAGCCCGGTGAAGGTGGCGGGATCGTACAGCCCGAGCCACGCATCGGAGGCCGGCGTCCCGAACAGCTCGGTGTAGACGCGCTCGTTGAGGTCCGACCACGCCATGTCCGGCGTCGTGGCGAGCCAGTCGTGCACCCGGGTGTGGAGCACCATCTCGTTCCAGGCCGCATCTCGCGCCAGCACCTTCGTGAAGCGCTCCACCCGCTGCTCTCCGCGGGAGCGCGACTCGTCGAGGATGATCTGTCGGGTGGGCTCCGAGATCAGTGCGGGGCGGCTCACCACCAGATCGTCCGGCTGCAGGCCGTCGAACAGCGCACCCGACGGGGCCGGGACGAACGGCTGCTCCACGACACCCTTTCCGACCGCGATGGGCAGCGCGAACGAGGCGTCGATCACGTCGGTGTCCGGGAACAGCGACCGCGACAACACCGCGTCCCGCAGCTGCCCCACGGGGAGGGGTCCCTTCAGGCGGATGCCGTTCAACCGCTGATCGCGGGCGCTGGCGTGCCACTGGGCCAGCTCCTTCGCCCGGGTCCGCGCATCCATCCCCTCCAGGGCGTCTCGCAGGCCCGACGCGGCTCGGATGCCGCGAGCGAAGGTGTCTCCGTCGACCAGCCCAGGAAGCGCGTCGAGCACCCTCCCCTCCGAATCGAGCACGTAGTGCACGCTGTTTCCGCCCACGGTCTGCTCGATCACCCGCCCATCGCCGAGGTCGATGCGGATCTGCGGTACGTCCCGCTCGCTCGACCAGTGCAGTACCACCTCCGACAGCGCCTCCTGCACCCTCGGATCCGGGTAGAGCACCGCGCGGAAGAACCGGGAGTTCGCGCACGACCGCTCGTCGCGAAGGTCCCCGAGCATCCGCAGCGACACGATGGGCTTGCCGGTGCGCGCCGCCTCGTCCTGGGCCGACGCGAGGTCCATGTGCCAGAACAGGCCCGACGACCGGGCATCCCGCTGGCCCGCCACGGCGTCGATCGTCGCATCGGGCACCGTTTCGACCGTCTCGTCGTAGTCCAGCAGTGCATCCAGCCCCTCCTGACCCATCGAACGCAGCGAACGGATGGCTGCCTCGGTGGGGTTGGCGACCACCTCGTCGACGAGGCCGTCGACCGTGGGCTGGGCGGTGTCGGGCGCCCCCCGTCCCGCAGCGAGCGCCGTGGCGCCCCCTCCGACGACCAGGGTGAGAACGACGAGCGATGTGGGGAACGAACGAGCCAACGGGCACCTCCTCGGTTGTGGCTCCAACCTACGGGCAGCCCGTCCAGCACGGGGTAAATGCTCCTTCACGCTTCTGTAAGCCCCCCGTAAACGGCGCGAGCGCAGTACGTTGTGCATGCCCCCCTGGAGGCCCGATGACCCTGCTCACCCTCGCTCTGATCCCCGCACCCGCCCTCGCTGGCCACCCTCCGAAGAACGTCGAGATCACCTACACCGCGCGCTTCGAGATGGACGACACCGGCGACCGCCTGTGCGGCATGACCGGGCTGTGCGACTGCCAGACCGTCTACAAGGGCGCGGGAACCCTCCACGAGAAGGGCGACGACCGGCTGACCTTCTCCGGCACCTGGTCGGTCGAGGAGAACAGCTGCGGCGGCAAGCTCACGGTCTGGACCCCCCGCGACGGCAAGGCGTTCCACACGCTGCGCTGGTCCGACGGCACGCTGCAGGAGTGGGTGGTCCACAAGAGTGCTGCCCAGCACCAGCGGCTCGAGAGCAACATGAAGAAGTCGGGTCAGTACTGGATCAACGAGCTCGAAAAGCCCTTCGACGGCGCCTCGAAGGCCTCGCTGTCCATCCACCAGGAAGACGGCCAGACCCTGGCGATGGGCGTGCGGCTCGATGGCTTCCACGACCTGTCGATCGACGTGAAGTGACGCGTAACGGCACCGTAAATCCCGGCCCGCCCCCCTGAACGGCGCGCCGATCGCGGGTAGGCTCGTGCCATGGCGTCCATCCTGGTCATCGAAGACGAACCCGCGATCCGTCGCGGACTGGTCGATCTGCTCGCGTACCACGGGCACACGCCCACCGCGGTCGAAGACGGCACCACCGGCCTCGAGCACGCGACCAGCGGCCGCTACGACCTGTGCATCGTCGACGTCATGCTGCCCGGGGTCGACGGGCTGACGATCTGCCGGAAGACCCGCGCCGCCCAGCCCAGCCAGGCCCTGCTCGTCCTCACGGCCCGGGGTCGCGAATCCGACGTGCTGGACGGCTTCGAAGCGGGGTGCGACGACTACGTGGCCAAGCCGTTCAGCGTGGCGCAGCTGATGGCCCGGGTCGATGCGCTGCTGCGTCGCGCGGGCTCGACAGACGGCTCATCCGGGCCTCCCGAGGCCGACGTGGTGGAGATCGGGCCGCTCACGGTCGACGTCGACAACCTGGAGATCCGCGCGAACGGCGCCGCAGAACGGGTCACCAAGCGCGACGTCGAGGTGCTGGTGTTCCTGTTCGAGCAGCGGCATCGCATTGTGTCGCGCACCGACCTGCTCGGCGAGGTGTGGGGCTACGCGCGCCCGGAAGCCGTCGAGACGCGGGCGGTCGACATGCACCTCGTGAAGCTCCGCCGGAAGATCGACGCGGTCCTGCCGGACATGGGCAACACGCTGATCGAGACCGTCCGGGGTGCGGGCTACCGCCTGGTCACCGAGCTCGACGCGTGAAGATGCGCCGCGAGCTGGTCCTGTTGCTGACCGTGGCCGTGAGCGTCACGGTGCTCCTCGCGGCCCTGCTGAACGGGGCGATCCGCAGTGTGGAGCGCGAGGAGGCCCTGCGGCAGGCGCGGATCGCCGACCGCATCGTCGACGGGCTGGAGCGCGAGCTGTCGAAGCGGGTGGAGCGCGAGGAGGCCCGGCCGTTCCTGCACTACCGCTACGCCTGGGTCCCCTCCAACGAGTTCGGGAACGCGGGCGTCGGGCGGAGCCCCCTGGCCGAGCTGCCCACCGACCCCGCCATCGTGGGCTACTTCCAGATCGACCCCGACGGACGGCTGGGCACTCCCCATCGCCCGGCCGAGGGCCCGACGGTCAACCCGGTCGCGCAGGTCGAGGCCATCGAAGCCCGGCTGGAGGCTGCGACTGCCGATCTCCCCGCCCGAATGGCCACCCCGGTCCCAGCACCCGCTCCGACCCCGGATCCGGAACCCGCGCAGAAGCCGCCACCGAAGCCCTCGCCGACGAACAAGCTGGCGCTCGATCTGTCCATGAACAAGCGGCTGAAGAGCGGGTCGAGTCGCGTCGAGACCGTCCAGGCCGTGCAGGCGAGCAACTGGGTCGCCGACAACTCGCTCACACCGCAACAAGCCGTGCTCCCGCAGCAGCAGGCCGTGCAACTCCAGACTCCCCGGATCCTGCAGGAGCAACAGGAGCGCCAGAGGGCCTCCGACGCGAGCGACGCGGACACGGACCCCCGCACGGCGCTGGACGAGGGGAGCCTGGACGTCATCGTCACCCCGCTCACCCTGGTGCCCGGGGCCACGGGCGACACCCTGCTGCTGGTCCGCACCGTCGAGCTCGGCTCCCGGTCGTGGGTCCAGGGACTCGCGTTCGACCGCGCCGCGTTGTTCGCGCAGCTCGACGAGTCCGTTCTCGACCCCACCCTCGCCCAGCACGCGAGCCTGCAGTGGCGGGTCGACGACAGCTCGGCCGCCGAAGGCGCCTTCTCCCACGTGTTCCCTGCGCCCTTCTCGTCGCTGGCGGTCGACGTCGTGCTCCGGGATCTGCCCGCGCAGCGCTCCACCACGATGTTCTGGACCCTGTCGCTGCTCATCGTCGTCGTGATCACCCTCGCAGCCGCCCTCGGAACGCACTGGGTGCTCGAGAGCCGCCGCCTGGCGCGTCAGCGGGCCGACTTCGTGGCCGCGGTCTCCCACGAGCTCCGCTCTCCCCTCACCAGCATCCGGATGTACAGCGAGATGCTCGAGCAGGGGATGATCCCCGATCCGGCCCGCCAGCACGGGTATTTCACGACGATTCGCGAGGAGACGCAGCGCCTGTCGCGGCTGGTGGAGGACGTGCTCGCGTTCTCGCGGCTGGACCGGGACGGGACCGATGCCGAGCTCCGCGGGCCACCCGGCACCATCGAAGACGCGCTCGACGAGATCCGCAAGCTCTACCACCCCATCGTCGCCGCCGAGGAGGTCACCTGGGTGGAGTCGATCACCGACCGTGCGAAGTCGCTGCAGGTCGCCGATCGCGACGCGCTGGTCCAGATCCTCACCAACCTGATCGACAACGCCATCAAGTTCTCGCGCGACGCCACCCGTCAGCAGGTCGAGGTCCGCGCCGAGGACACGGGCGATGGGGTCGTGCTGGCCGTGCGCGATTCGGGTCCAGGGGTCGACGAGGCCTTCCTGGACGCGATGTTCGACGCCTTCACCCGCGGCGAGGCCGAGCTGACGCGCTCCACGCAGGGCACGGGCATCGGCCTGGCGCTGGTCCGGCAGCTGGCCACGGCCCTCGGCGGTCGGACCCGTGCGCGCAACCTGTCTCCCGGGTTCGAGGTCGCGGTCGAGCTTCCCTGGCCTCCCGACGAAACACGAGGGCCGCCCGCAGGACCCCAGCCCGTATAGTGCGGCCGAACCGCACACCCGCGGAGCGCCCATGGCCATCGCCGACCTCACCAAGATCTCGTTCGAGTTCAGCCCCAAGCTCGGCATCCGCGAGCTGCCCGAGCTCGACGGCAAGCACCAGTCCAACATCCCCGGGCTGTACGTCGTCGGAGACCTGGCGGACGCCCCCATCATCAAGGTCGCGCTGAACCAGGGCCACGAGGTCGCATCCGACGTCGCGAAGACCCTCCCAGCCGCGGCGGACGACGACGTGCTGGACTTCGTCATCGTCGGAGCCGGTCCGGCCGGGATCGGCGCTGCCCTGGCGCTGCAGGAGTCCGGCCACAGCTACGTCCTGCTCGAGAAAGAGCGGCCCTTCAACACCATCCAGAACTTCCCCAAGGCGAAGTTCGTGTTCAGCGAGCCCCGCAGCATCGAGAACAAGGGCAGCTTCTGGTTCGAGGACGCCAGCAAGGAAGAGCTGGTCGACCGCTGGGGGGAGGCGCTCGAGAACCGCAAGCTGGTCCTGCACCAGCCCGAGGCCGTGGTCGACATCGAGGGCAGGGACGGCGCCTTCACCGTGAAGACGAAGGTGGGCAGCGGCGGGCTGATGGGCGACTACGTGCGGCACTCGGGGGCCCACGACGACGCGGCCGGCGCACAGAACACCTACCGCGCGAAGAAGGTCATCCTGGCGATCGGGCGGCGGGCCGACGTGAACCGGCTGAACATCCCCGGCGAGGATCTCGACAAGGTCCAGTACGTGCTGAGAGACCCGGATCTACACACCGATCGCGCGGTCCTGGTCGTCGGAGGCGGCGACAGCGCGGTCGAAGCGGCCATCGCGTGCGCAGAGGCCGGTGCAGACGTGACGATCAGCTACCGCAAGGATGCGTTCATCCGGGCCAAGAAGGGCAACCGCGACAAGATCGAGGCCCTCATCGCCGACGGGCGGATCACGGCGGAGTACGGCACCCAGGCGGTCGAGGTGACCGACGACGCCGTGACCCTGAAGCGCGGCGACGAGACCTTCGACGTGCCCAACGACGACATGCTGATCTTCATCGGCACCAAGCTCCCGAAGGGCTTCCTCGAGCGCGTCGGCATCCGGATGGCCGGCCAGATGACGGTCCAGCGAGCGGTCTGGATCGCCAGCTTCATGATGGTGACCTGGCTGTTCTACCTGATGAAGGGCGGGGTCAAGGGCGAGTACCCCAAGTGGGACTTCTGGCCGATGGGCAAGGGCGACCCTCTCGAGTTCGTCCACTACCTGCTGCAGTTCGACCTCGGGTTCCGGTCGATCGACGGGGCGTTCTGGGGCACGCTCATCTACTCGATCATGATCACGGGCTTCGGGATCCTGGCCTACAGCAAGTACCCGAGCCCGGTCCAGAAGCGGCGCTACATCAGCCTCATCGGGTTTCAGGTGCTGTTCCTGTTCGGGATCCCCGAGGTCATCGCCCCGCTCGTGATCAAGGGCAGCCCGCTCATCGCGGATCTGTTCGGCGGTGAGCGCGCCTGGCGGTTCTACGGCATCTCGGTTCCGTGGCCGCTCAACATCTGGGCGCTGATCGACGGCCCCACCTGGCCCACCGTCACCGAGAGCGCAGCCTGGAGCAAGACCGCTGTCGCCGCTGGCTGGATGGGGGTCGGTGCCCTGGTGAGCTTCGTGTTGATGCCGCTGTACGTGTGGCGCAACAACGAGAAGTTCTGCAGCTATCTGTGCGGCTGTGGTGGGCTGGCCGAGACCCTCGGCGACTTCTGGCGACACCTCGCACCGCGGGGCAAGACCGCCGTTCAGGCCGAGTGGGGCGGGCGGATCGTGCTGTTGCTCGCGATTCCGGTCACCCTGTTGATCGTCAACGACGCCTGGGCGTTCGTGGCCAGGGACGCGCTGTACGACGTGAAGGTGTTCGCCGAGTCCTGGTACAGCCTGATGGTGGACTTCTGGCTCGCCTCGGTCATCGGAGTGGCGTTCTACCCCTACCTCGGGAATCGGGTCTGGTGCCGGTTCTTCTGCCCGCTGCGCGCGTACATGGAGATCCTGTCGAAGTACATCGGGCGGCTCGCCATCCACGCCAACGACAAGTGCATCGGCTGCGGAGAGTGCACGCGGTTCTGCCAGATGGGCATCGATGTCCAGCAGTTCGCCCAGAAGCAGGAGGCCTTCGACAATGCGAACTCGGCGTGCATCCAGTGCGGGATCTGCGTCCAGGTCTGCCCGATGGACGTGCTCACGCTCGAGCCCAGGAAGCCCGTCGCCGTGAACCCCGCTGCGAAAACCCCGAAAGCAGCGTGATCGTTCGAACCGGCCTGCCAGACGGGGCGATTTCGTGTGACACTCGGGAATCTCCTTCTCCTCGGAGGCTGCTCCATGTCCGATCGCACCCGGCGCACACCCGAAGCCGAAACCCCCACCGTCACCACGCCCACCCCCGAATCCCAGGGGCCGGTCGTCGACAACTCCGTTCTCCAGGAAGAGCTGGTCGAGGCGAACCGCCACTACACCGGCGCGTTCGGCGACACCGTGGGCAGCTTCCTGTTCGACCAGGTCGAGGGGGCCACGAGCCCGGACAAGATCGATGGCTACGCCGCGGATGGATTCGGGTCGGCGGGCTCGGCCATCGGCGATCTGGCCGTGGATGCCGCCAGCGAGGAAGACCGCGAGCACGCCCTGGCGTTCCGCAGCCACCTCGAGACCGCGTTCCGCGAGGGCTACGGCGGCCGGTTCGCCGAGAGCGGGATCGGTGAAGGCGTCAGCGACTGGGCCCAGTCCAGCCCCTGGGGTGTGGCGGGTCTCGGAGCACTCGGTGCCGCGGGCTTCATCCTGTCCGACCAGGACCTCGCGTTCGACACCGACGTCGGGCTGGGCAGCCGCACCGATCTCATGCTCGGCGGCGACTTCGGGAGCACGCTGAACCCCGGCGTCGATGCGCTGCGGGCGGGCGCCGAGTACAGCCACGAGGGCATGACCGTCGGGCTGCAGGGCGAGTCCCGCTTCGACCGCGACGAGTGGTCGGCGGGCGCCTACTACCGCAACGAGGGCGACTGGGGGAAGTTCTCGGCCAACGCGAACGTCCGCCAGCTGGACGACGAGTACCTCGCCACGGGCGGGCTGGCGTTCCGCAACGACGATCTCCAGGCCAGCCTGAACGGCAGCTACGACACCGCCACCGATCTGGGCCAGCTCAACGGGTCGATCCGCACGCTGGGCGAAGGTCCGGTCTACGAGGGCGGGTTCGATGCGAACACCCACGGCGACTGGAACGTGAACGCGGGGGTCTCCCACGAGCGCGAGAATCTCGAGTGGAACGCAGGCGTGTTCGCGGGCTCCAACGAGGGTCAGTTCGACGCCGGGGTGCGTGCGGGGCTCAGCTACCGGTTCTGATCGCGCTGGTGAACCCCAGCGTTCGTCCGCATTGTGTGAATCGGACTCGCAGCGCTTTCGGATGACGGACTGGTCGGCTATACGTCCCAGTCGACCGAGCTGTGCGTATTCCTCGGTGCAAGCTGGTCGATGCCGGGAGGGACGATGCTCCGACGTTCGACTGCTCTGTTGCCCTTGATCGCGCTTGCAGGCGTGTTCACGATGCAGCTCGCCTGCACCACCTCCGGGCTCACGCGCGACTCGGACACCGCCCTTCCCGAAGCGGATGCGGACACCGATGCAGACGCCGACACCGATGCGGATGCAGACACGGATTCTGACGCAGATGCCGACGCCGACGCTGACGCTGACGCTGACGCAGATGCCGATGCCGATGCCGACGCGGATGCCGATGCCGATGCCGACGCCGACGCCGACGCAGATGCGGACAGCGACACCGATACGGATACCGACACCGACACCGACACCGACCCCCTCTCCTGCCCCACGCCGGACGGCGATCTCGGCAGCGCGATGGGCCTCGACGTGATCAGTGGTGGCACGTGCGGCGGGGGCGAGCACTGGGACCAGAGCTGCGGTAGCTCCAGCAGCGAGTCGGTCGACCGGGGCTACAGCTGGACCGCTCCTTCTGCGGGCACCTACACCTTCGACACCGAGGGCTCGAGCTTCGACACGGTCGTCTCGCTCCAGACCCCCTGCCCGGACGACTCCGAGATCGCCTGCGACGACGACTTCATGGGCGTAGGCGGTCCGTCCGAGGCCATCGCGACCCTGGCGGCCAACGAGACCGTGGTGGTCGTGGTGGGCGGGTACGACTCGAACGACTGCGGCGCGTTCACCCTCAACATCTTCGGGGGCGGCGGTGCGGATGCCGACACCGATGCCGATGCAGACAGCGACACCGACACCGATGCCGATGCAGACAGCGACGCCGATGCGGACAGCGATGCCGACACCGACAGCGACGCCGACACCGACAGCGACACCGACGCCGACACCGACGCCGACACGGATTCCGACACCGACACCGACATCTGCCCGGACGACCCCGACGAGCCGAACGATTCACAGGGCGCGGCGCTTCCCCTCGTGAGCGGCACCGACCTCGTCGTCACCGAGACCAGCGACGACTGGTGGTACTTCGACGTCCCGCCCGGTGAGCGCGTCACCGCCGAGGTGTTCTTCGCGCTTCCCAGCGACGACCTCGACCTGCGGCTGTACGACGATGCCGGCGATCAGCTCGACCTGAGCCTTCTCGGGTCGGGCGCGGAGCTCGTCGAGGCGGCCAACACCCGGCCGTTCACCCGCACCTACTTCGCCGAGGTCGAGGTGTGGCCATCCATCACCACCTGTGGCGTCTACGACTTCGAGGTCACCACAGGCTGCAGCGACGACGCGTTCGACAACGACTCGATGAACGACGCCGAGTTCATGAACGACGACGAGACGGTCCTCGGGCGCGGGCTCGACGAGCTCGACTCCGACTGGTTCGAGATCAACGTCTCGCCCAGCGACAACCTCCGGGTCAGCGCCAACTTCGCCCACAGCGCGGGCGACATCGACATGCTGGTCTACGACTCGAATGGCGACATCATCGGGACGTTCGACAGCACCGACGACAACGAGGTCTTCATCCTCACCAACAACGGCACCGCCGACACCGACGTGACCGTCGAGGTCTACCTGCTGTCCGGCACCTGCAACGTGTACGACTTCACGGTCGAGCCCAACCCGAACCCCTGACGCGAGCCGTCGTGAGCAACGCCCCTGCACCGCAGATCCCGTATCGCCCCGATCCAGTCGACCCCGATGCGGCCGAGTCCCGCGGAGAAGCCCTGTACGACGAGCTGAACGCGCGTCGCTCCGTGCGGTTCTTCAGCGATCGGCCGGTTCCCCGTCGCCTGGTCGAGATCGCCATTCGCACCGCGAGCACCGCACCCAGTGGCGCCCACATGCAGCCGTGGACCTTCGTAGCGGTGTCCGACCCCGAGCTGAAGCGCCAGATCCGGATCGCCGCCGAGGCGGAAGAGAAGCAGTCCTACGAGAACCGGATGAGCGACGAGTGGCTCGATGCCCTGGCGCCCATCGGCACCGACTGGAACAAGCCCTACCTCGAGACCGTGCCCTGGATCGTGGTGCTCTTCGCCCAGCGATGGGGGCTCGACCCCGATGGCCAGAAGATCAAGCACTACTACGTCAGCGAGAGCTGCGGCATCGCGGCCGGCCTGTTCATCGCCAGCCTGCATCGCATGGGCCTGTCGACCCTCACCCACACCCCGAGCCCGATGGGGTTCCTGTCCGAGCTGCTCGACCGGCCCAGCCACGAGAAGCCGATGATCCTCTTCCCGGTGGGCTACGCAGCAGAAGACGCAACGGTGCCCGACCTCGACCGCAAGCCGCTGGACCAGATCAGCGTCTGGAAGTAGGGCGCGACACCGTGGTCTTCAGCCGGGCGCGCGATGGGTTCAGGCCGCCAGGGCCTTCTCGAACCGCTCTTCGACGTCGTCGTCGCAGGCGGCCTTGAGCTCGGCACCCAACAGGCTCTTGGCCCGCTCGTACATCCGGCGCTCGCCGAACGACAGCGCCTTGTTCTGACGCACGGACGCGAGCTCGCCCAGGAGCTCGGCGAGCTGCATGGGGTCGTTGCTCATCAGCAGCTCGCGGTAGCGACGCTGACGCCGGTTCCAGTTGCTGCGCTTCTTGGGCGCCACGGTCTTGCGGATGGTGTTGAGCACCTCGTCGACCGTGCTGGCCTCCATCGGGCGCCGGATACCGTCGATGACCGCGCGGTGGGTGGGCACCCACATCTCCATGCCGTTGGTCTCGAGGACGATCTTGTACATCTGCACGGACTCGTCGCCGCCGAGGTCGACGCCCTCGATGCTGTCGATGTGACCGACGCCACATCCCGGCGCCACCACGACATCCCCTTCATCAAAAACCAACCGGACCTCCCACGGCCTGTGTATCGGACTGCACAGTGCATGCCACGCGCTCGTGCTCGGGCACAGAACACCCGATGGCTCGAAGACGCAATGTAGGCATCCGCCCTGTCGGTGTCCACCCGACAGAGCGGAGTTCGCTCGACGCCAGCCGAAACCAGCGCCGAAACGCCCGGACTCAGCGACGCCGGCGGCGCATCAGGGCGAGGGCTCCGAGGAGCACGACCCCACCGAGGCCACCACTGCTGCTGTCGCAACCGCAGCTCTTGCCATCGCCACCGGTGTCGTCGGAGTCCGTGTCGGCATCCGCATCGGTGTCCGTGTCGGCATCGGTGTCCGCGTCGGTATCGCTGTCCGTGTCCGCGTCGGTATCGCTGTCCGTGTCCGCGTCGGTGTCGCTGTCCGTGTCCGCGTCCGTATCCGTGTCGGTATCGGTGTCGGTATCGGTGTCGGTATCCGTGTCGGCATCCCCACCGGTGTCCGCCGTGTCTCCGGTGTCCGTGAACGCGGTGTCCCCCGTGTCGGTGTCGGTGTCGGTGTCGGTGTCGGTGTCGGTGTCGGTATCGGTGTCGGTGTCGGTGTCAGCGTCCGTGTCCGTGTCCGTGTCCGAATCCGTGTCGGCGTCCGTGTCCGAATCCGTGTCGGCATCCGTGTCCGAATCCGTGTCAGCGTCCGTGTCCGAATCAGCGTCCGTGTCCGAGTCCGTGTCGCTGTCGGCGTCCGCATCGGCGTCCGTGTCCGAGTCCGTGTCGCTGTCGGCGTCTGCATCTGCGTCGGTATCGGCGTCGCTGTCCGCGTCGGCGTCACTGTCCGTGTCCGCATCGGCGTCCGTGTCCGAATCCGTGTCCGTGTCCGTGTCGGCATCGCCGCCCGTCATCAGGTCGGAACCGTCGCAGTCCTCGTCGATGCCGTTGTCCGGAATCTCCGACGCACCGGGGAAGATGGTGTTGTTGTTGTCGTCGCAGTCCGTGCACACGCCGAATCCGTCGCCATCGCCATCCGGGTCGTCGTCCAGGATGCCGTTGCAGTTCTCGTCGATGCCCGAGCACAGCACCTCGGTGTTGCCGGGGTAGGCGGTGGGC
Source organism: Myxococcota bacterium (assembly GCA_965224055.1). GTDB lineage: Bacteria > Myxococcota_A > UBA796 > UBA796 > JACKEQ01. The sequence goes on from OZ245034.1 coordinate 4,879,601, forward strand.
TCGTTGTCGTCGCAGTCGGTGCACACCCCGAAGCCGTCGCCGTCGTCGTCCGGGTCGTCGTCCGCATCGCCGTTGCAGTTCTCGTCGACGCCGTTGCAGGTCTCTTCGTCGGCGCCCGGGAAGATATCGGGGTCGGCGTCGTCGCAGTCCGTGCACAGCCCGTAGGAGTCGCCGTCGAGGTCGGGGTCGTCGAGTGTGGCGGGATCGCAGTCGTCGTCCACCGTGTTGCACGTGGTCTCGAGGTTCCCCGGGAACACGTCGGGGTCGGTGTCGTCGCAGTCCGTCCCCGCGGGAGACCCGTCTCCATCGGCGTCATCGAGGCCATCGACGTCGATGTTGTCGAGGAACAGGTCGTTTCCGAAGCCGTTGAAGTTCACGAACGCGAGGACCAGGTCGTCGTCGCCGTCGTAGGCCTCCAGCGAGACCGTGTCGGTGCGCCAGTCGCCCTGGTTCGGCACGAACGCCGTGGTGACGTCGGCAGCCGTCGCGAGTTCGTCGCTCTCGGCGTAGTAGAGCTCCTCGAACGTGAGCCCGCAGTCGCGGCTGGCGAACACACCGAACCCGTCCCAGAAGTCCGCGTCGTAGCGCGCGTAGGCCAGATCCCAGGAGACCTCGACCTCCGCCCGGTTCTGCAGATCCAGCGGCGGCGTGAGCAGGATGTCGAAGTTGCCCTCGTTCGTGGTGAAGTTGGGGTAGTACGCCGCACGCGAGCCGGTCTGGTGGCTGACGCCCGTGACCTGCTCCCAGGTCTGGTTCAGGTCGGGGTCGAACACGCCCCAGCCGGTCGGCGGGAAGGTGCCCTGCTCGAAGTCCTGCGCCAGAGGCAGGGGGTCGCCCGTGATCTCGGCGACATCGAAGCCGATCTGCGCCAGGCTGTCGTTCGCGGGGTTCGCGTCGGTCCCGTTGTTGGGGTCGGTCACGAACGCTTCGAAGGTGTGCGAGCCGTTGTTCACTTCCACCGTGGGGAGCGGCACGTTCTCGACCTCGCCGGGGGCCAGGGAGCCGGTCCAGGTGAACGAGTCGGTGTCGCCGTCGATCGTGTAGACGATTTCGACGGAGGTGAGGGTGAGCTCACCGGTGTTCTCGATCTGCACCACGGCGTTGAGCTCCCGGTCGCAGAACTCGTGGCCCTCGGCCGGGCTGACCGCGCCGTTGAGCTGCACGTCGAGGACGGGCGCGGTGCTCGCATCGAAGGACACGTTGTCGAGGAACAGCCGGTTGCCGAAGCCCCCGGCGTTGACGAACACCACGAACAGGTCGTCTTCGCCGGAGTACGCCGAGAGATCGACGTTGTCGGTGCGCCACTGATCGGAGGTGGGCGTGAACTCGCTCGTGGTGGTGGGCGCGGTCGCGAGACCGGTTCCCTCGGCGTAGTACACCTCGTCGTAGGTCTGCCCGCAATCGTCGGAGACGAACACGCCGAAGCCGTCGAAGAACGACGTGCTGTACGGGGCGTATGCGATGTCCCAGCTCAACACGGGGTTCGTGGCGGCGGACAGATCGAGGGCCGGCGCCACGAGCAGGTCGGCATCGCCGCTCTCGTCGTTGTTGAAGTTGTCGAACAGCGCCGAGCCCGACCCGATGTCGTACCCGCTGATGGGGCTGCCGTCCTCCCAGGTGTACGGGAGCTGATCGGCGACCGCCTGCCAGCCCTGGGGCGGGAACGCGCCCTCGAAGTCCTGGGCGATCGTGGCAGCACCCACCACCTCGACGACCTCGAAGTCCACGCTGGCGTCGTTGTCGTTGGGGTTGGCATCGGTCTGGCCGTTGGGGTTGGAGACCGACACGTCCAGGGTGTAGAGGCCGTCCGCGAGGGTCGCATCGCCGAGGTCGACGAGCGCTTCGGCACCGGGTGCCAGGTTGCCGGTCCAGGTGAACACCTCGAGGCCTCCGCCGTTGGTCAGCACGTCGATGTCGACCGAGGTGAGCGGGTCGGTGCCGTCGTTGCGGAGCCGCACCACCCGACTGATCGTGGCGTCACAGCTCAGATCGTCCGGCGTGGGCGACTCCCAGAACACCGCGGCGTCGTCCGGCCCGACTGCAGCGAACGGATCGAGGCCCTGCAGCGTGAGCGGGTTGGTGCCCGCGGGGTCGAGCCAGTCCGACAGCCGGGTGCCCGCCGTGCCGTTGCCGGTCCAGGACTCGCTGAACTTGCCGTACACGTCGGGGTCGTTCGGAGCGCTGCAGAACGACGAGCCGCCGTACAGCTGCCCGATCACCAACCCGGCGTCCGAGAACAGCGGCGAGCCGGACGACCCGCCTTCGGTCACCCCACTGTCCCAGCGAACCTCCCACAGAGCAGGAGAACCGCCGAACACGAAGTCCTCGGTGGGCGCGTCGTCGTCGCGGCTGATCTTCTTGATGTCGCCCGCGGGGTGGTGGACGCTGAACGTGGAGCTCGGAGCGACTCCCGACCGATCCCAGCCCGCGTAGAAGGGGTTGTAGTCCTCGGGCGGGGCCGTGGAGAGCTCGAAGAGCGCGAAATCACTGCCGTTGAAGATCGACGTCGCGGCCCGCTGCGTGGCACCCGTGATGGTGTCGGCGGGCGGCGAGGCGCCGGGATTGGCACAGGTGGCGCTCTCCCAGTTGAACCAGATGGTCCACTGCTGGGTGTTGCCGCTCACACAGTGGTCGGCCGTGAGCATGTAGGGGGTGGCGTCCTCGCTGGTGTTGTTGACCATCGAGCCCGAGCAGAACCCGTTGCCACCGACCGTCAGCATGACCGTGGCGCGCGTCTGCTCGTCGATCACGGCGCCTTCGCAGGCCACGTTGATCTCGCAGGCCTGAGAGTCTCCGAACACCCGGGCCTCGATGGCCTGCCGCTCGTAGACGTCCCTGTAGCCGTGGGTCACCTGCTCGATCGCGATGCGCCCCGGGAACGCCGCATCGGCGGGCTCCCAGTACTCGAGCACCGTGGTGTCGCCCTTCACCGGGCGCGTGGCGAACACGTAGCCGTCTTTGTGGTTGTGATCGTCGAAGCTGCCGATGTGGTGCTGCCGATCTTCGCTGTAGACGTGCAGCTTCGCGCCCGGCGGCAGTTCGAAGTCCGAGAATGCCAGGTTCAGGTGCACGGCGTCCTCGGAGGTGATCGCCATCCTCCACAGCCAGCTGCCGTCGTCCAGCTGAGTCCACGTTCCGTGCGTGTCGGCCGACAGCGCGACGGGGACGTTCACCCCGAAGCGCCACGGACGACTCTTGTCGTCGGCGTTGGCTTCGTCTTCAGCGACGTGCGCCGAGATGTCCACGGGGTCGAGCTCGAAGCGCTCCATCGACGGCAGGTTCGAGACGATCCCCGACTTCGACCAGGTGGGAGGAACCCCGCCCTGACTGACCTGAGCCATGGCCGTGGGGGTCCACACGAGCCCCATGAGCACGGCCAGGGGAACGATTCGCGAGGGAGACATCGGGCGGGACATTCGGACTTCCTTGTCTGACCCCCGCAGCATACCGCGCCCGTCCGGCCCTTCCCGGTTGTGTCTGGTTGCACTCCGTTGCACCGCGTTGCAACAGGGTATGGTGCCGCCGTCAGAGCCCGGGAGTTCACCCTTGGATCCCTTCGAGACCCGCCTGCAGGGCCTTGCAGAACGGCATGGTTGGGACGCTGCAGTCGTGGCCGAGTGCAAGCGTCGGCGCTCCCAGCTGACCAGCGACCCACCCCTCACAGCGTCCGAGATCGCCGAGCAGTTCGGCCTTCCCGACGATCAGAAGTTCGAGCTGCAGGTGATGGCTGCGCGTCGGGCACCCTCGGCACAGCCGGGCACCCGCTTCGAGAAGGACGCGCCCCGGATGCCCGACTGGGACGACGGGCCCGCCCCCAGCGCCTCCACCGGCAAGCTCAAGCGCGTCGACATCGATGGCGCCTCGTTGCCCGCCACCGTCGCTCCTCCGGAGACCTCCGACCGCACGGTGTCCGGAACCCCGCTGAAGGACGCGATCCGGGCAGCCCACGCCAAGCCGGACGAAGACGCGCTCCGGACCCTGATCGCCCAGCTCGCTGCGGTCGCGACCACGGTGGGCAATGCGCATCGCAACGGCGTGATCCTGCGCAACCTCGCGCCCGACAACATCCTGCTCGGCGAGCTCGGCGAGGTGGTGTACGCCGAACCCCGACGCGAGCTCACCGCCGCGTACTGCTCCCCCGAGCAGGCGCGCGACCCCACAGGTGCCCTGACCCCCGCCTCCGACGTGTTCGCGCTCGGCGCCCTGCTGTTCGAAGCGCTCACCAACACGCCCCTCTTCGCTCAGGTCGGCAAGGAAGCCACGCTCAAGGCCGTGCTCGACGACGAGCGTCGGCCGTTCGAGTCTCCCTTCGACGTGCCCACTCCCCTGCACGACGTCCTCAAGCGCGCCACCCACGGTGCTCCCGGTGCCCGGCACCCGAACGGATCTGCGTTCGCGGCCGACCTCGATCGCTGGTTGTTCGACATCCACACGGGCCACCCGTCGTTCCAGGAGTTCGCGAACCATCCGGAGAGCGCCGCACAGCTGCGCCACTCCGCCGTCCTGGCACGGGCCGAAGCCATCGTCATGCTGTCGAGGCTCGAGGGGCTCGGACGCATCGAAGACAAGCAGCCTGCCTGGGCCAAGCAGGAAGAGGCTGCCGGGCTCGACCGCACCGCCGACCAGCTCGATCGGGAGTACCGCGCAGCCCTCGAACGCGAGCTCGCCATCCACCCCGCAGACGACCACATCCGCGACCTGCTCTGCGCACACCTGCTCGAGCAGCACAAGCGCGTCGAGGCCGACCTGGACGCGACCGAAGCCGATGCCGCTCCGTTCGCAGACCGCCTTCGTGCCCTCGCCCCCAGAAAGCACGCCGCCTACCTCGCAGGCGAAGGTCGCCTCACCCTGCACACCGACCCCCCGGGGGCGACCGTCGAGCTGTATCGGTACGAGCTCAAGGATCGGCGCCTGTGGCCCACCTTCGTGCGCGATCTCGGCAAGACCCCCCTGAACGACATCCGGTTGGGCATGGGCTCGTACGTCTGCATCGTGCGCCACCCCGACTGTGTCGACGTGCGCTACCCCATCGTCATCCGACGCCGTACCCACTGGCACGGTCGCGGGCCCGACGAGCAAGACCCCGTTCCTGTCGTGCTTCCCCGGCGCGACACCCTCGGAAACGGCCATGTGTACGTGCCCGGCGGGTGGTTCCGTTGCGGCGGCCCCGAGGTCGGCAACGCGATTCCCTCCACCTGGTCGTGGTGCGACGGGTTCGTGATCCAGAAGGACCCCGTCAGCTGGCGGACCTGGATCGAGTTCCTGGATGCCCTGGCCCGGAGCAAAGACCCCGAGCTCGACGCCTGCCTGCCCCGCACGCGCGACGGTCACCCCCTCGTACACGCACGCAATGGCGCGCACAGCCCCCTTCCCGGTCCGTTCGGAAGGCAGCCCGACCTGGACTGGCCGGTCACGAACATCAGCTGGAACGCGGCGAGCACCTTCGCCCGATGGCGCACCCAGGTGACCGACACCACCTGGCGGCTCCCCGACGACATCGAGTGGGAGAAAGCCGCCCGGGGCGTGGATGGGCGTACCTACCCCTGGGGCAACGCACTCGACCCGCTGTTCGCCGTCTATGGCCAGAGCCAGGACGGCGTCGGGCATCCCCGCAAGCCCGAGGCCTTTCCGTCCGACAGCAGCCCCTACGGCGTGCGTGGCATGGCCGGGAACGTCCGGGACTGGTGCCGCGACAGCTGGCAGTCCCGCCCGCAGATCGCCGCCGATCACGGCCCTCCGGTCGTCTCCAACACCGGGCCCAAGGTGGTTCGCGGCGGCCACTTCCAGCTCACCGGCCCCGAGCTGTCGACCTGGCTGCGCGCCCGCGTCGACGCCGAGAGCCACGAGCCCTGGCTCGGATTTCGGCTGGTCAGGCGGTTCCCGGGCTGAGGTCGGTGGCCACGCCCACCAGCACCAGCACCGGCACCACCTTCTCGTCGGGCAGCTCCCAGGTGCCGCGCTCCACCTGACGGATCAGGCCCACCGCCTGGAGCTTGTCGAGGTGGTGGTAGAGCTTGCCCGCACTCTGGGCGCCCACGGCCTCCGCGAGTGCGGTAGACACCCGGGGCCCCGAACAGAGCGCCTTCAACACCGACAACCGATCGGGATGCCCGGCGGCTGCCAGGACCTCGGCCAGCCCGGCCACATCGCCGGCGAGCACGCCCGGAACCTCGAGGTTGCGCTGCCACACCAGCGGCTCGCCATCCCGACGCAGCGACCCCGCGAAGGTGCAGGCCCCCGCCAGCCCCGGTGCGTTTGCGGGAATGCGGTTCGAGAGCCGCTCCAGCAGGGCCAGATCCAGCCCCGAGCTGCTCTCGGCCCGGGTGGACGGGCCCTTCGAGCCCTCGAGCTCCTCGACGCGCTGGGTCAGCCGCTCGAGCTTCGCCTCCAGATCGTCGATCCGGTCAGTCATCGGACACCCCCTCCAGGGTCGACGCCACCTCGTCGCGAAACGCGGGATCCGTCGCCACCCGCACGATCAGCTCCTGGTGCGCGAACGACCCCATGTTCGCCAGCCACGCCGAGCCGCTCATGTCGTTGATGAACAGCGCGACGACCCAGGGCTCGCCGCCCTTCGGCTGGACGTAGCTCGCCTCCGTCACGATGCCGGCCAGGCTGCCCCCCTTCGAGCCGAATGCGTCGAACTGCGCCTGGTTGCTCTCGAACGCCATGGGCCACTCCAGAGCCTCGGCCATGTGCACGGTGTGCGGCGACGTCTCGGCGACCACGCCCGCCATGATCGACGCGTAGCCCTCCGTCGTACCCCGCGGGAAGTGGCAGTGGGCCATCTTCCGCTGGAACGTCAGCCCCCGCGTGGGCACGTCGTCTGCCGCCGCCGCTCGCGCAGCCGCATCGCCCACGAACCCCTCCCCACCGGACGCATCACACGGCTCGTCCGCGTTCAGACCCGCCACCATGGAGCCGAACAGCGGTGGGATGCGCTCCTGCCCGGCCACGCGGGCCACTTCGGCGTCCACCCGCGGGCCCAGGCGGTCGAGCATCACGTCTGTCGCTGCGTTGTCCGAGACCTCGATCATCATCCGCACCACATCCGAGATCGGAACCGTGGCCGACGGGTCGTTCGCCACCCCACCCGACGCCGCGATCCCCAGCTTGTCGTACGCCGCTGGATGCGCGCCACCGTCCAATCCGTGCAGATACCAGCTGTCCCACTCCGACAGCGGAACCGGGGTGTCCGGCGAGAGCGCTCCCTCTTCGACCGCACGGGCGTACGCCGAGAGCACCACGATCTTCATCGTGCTGGCCAGTACCCGCGGCTCGTCGGCGCGATGATCGATGCGGGTGCCCGGCACCGGGAGACCATCGGGCCCCACCTGGTAGGCCGTGAAGCTGAACGACTCCGGATGGGCCTCGAGGTACGCCAGCATCCGCTCGCCATCCTCGATCTCGGCCCAGTCGGGCTCCTCCATGGCCGTCACGAACACGTCCGTGACCGCCGCCATCGTGTCCCACGCCGCGAACAGCACGCCCGAGCACACCAGGCCCAGAGCCAGCACCCCACCGCCGATCCATCGTCCCCATCGTCCGATCTGCATTCGACCTCCCCTCTATTCCGTAATTCCGGAATTCAGGACGTCAAGGGCCGTCGGGCTTCCAGGGCGCGGATCACCTGTTCCACGGAGTCCTCGGAGGCCCGGGTCGGAAAGGGTCGTTTCTCCCCATCGATCTCGACGATCAGCAGGCGAAGCGTCTCGGTCGTCTGCTGCAGCGGGCCCAGCACGTCGGCTTCTCCGACCGCCAGGCGCCCGACCCGGTCCCACGGCACGGCGGCCCGATCCAGAGTCAATCCGTCCGATCCGACGCCCAGCTGGAAGGGCTTACTCCGCCAGTCCGGAAAAACAAAGGACGCGATGATGGCCGCCAGGACGATGAGCGCCACGAACCCCCAGCGCAGGCCTCCTGCCGAGGGTGGCAGCGTCCAGAACACCACCGTGACCGCGACGAACGCCCCGACCCACGCAATCGCCCCACGTCGGTCGGCCCGTGCGACCCAGCGGTCCTCTTCCGGCACGTACCGGACGGCCTCTCCGGGCAGGAACGGTGGGAACGGCGCAACAGGAGCGAGGGGTTCTGGAGCGAGGGGATCGGCGGGAGTGGGGCGGTCGGCCATGCCGGAGGGCTAACCGTGCCCGAGCGCCCCCTGTGCCAGCAATGCCTCGACGCGCTGCGGATCGGGATGGATGTCGAACGCCGCCAGGGGCTGCAGGATGTCGTCGCGCACGGTCTCGCGGGCGGTGCGGGCATAGGTCTCGGCCTCGGCCCACCCGAGCTCGTGCACGTGCCGGATGTCGAAGCCCTCGCTCGTCTTCCCGTCGACCGTCCGGCTGGTCAGCTTCGCCCAGAACGGCGCGTACATCTCCAGCATCGTCAGCGCGACGTCGCCCAGCCTCGCCCGCTCCGCGGCATCCATGTGGTTCGCGGCCCACTCCAGGTAATATTGACCGAACTTCCCGTGCGGGGCTTCGTCCTTGACGATCTGCGTCAACACGGCCTTCGTGAGCGGATGCAGCGCCGACTTCATGCACGTGGCCAGCATCGGCACGCTGAACGCCTCGGCCACGCAGCAGGTCCGGATCACCTCTTCGTTCGCGCGCTGGAACGGGGTCAGGCCCGGCGTGACCGGCATGGTCAGGTCTTCGAAGTCCACCTTGTACGGCGCGCCACCGCCCAGCTCCATCGCCACCCGCGAGGTGAGCTCGACGTGCAGCATCTCGTCGACCACGAAGTCGCTCGCCATCCCCACGAGATCGATGGGGACCTTCGCCTCGAGCAGCGCGCGCAACAGCGTCGTGAAGGCCGCAGCAGTGCAGTACTCGTTCCACGCCGCTTCGGTCCACGACACCCGTGCGCGCTCGACCAGCACGGGCGGATAGCGATCGAGGTCCAGCGTGCCCCAGGGAAACTGGTCGACCCCGGGCCTCAGCTTGCGAAACGCCCGCTCTGACGGGCCTCCCATCCAGGTGAGCTCGAACGGCTCCCGCATCACTCGTCCATCTTGGGGTCCGCCACGTCCTTCTTCAGCTCCTCGTCGTACATCGAGCCCTTCGGGTTGCCCGGCGGCCGGACCTCTTTGGGGATCCGCGGCGTCGAGATCTGGACCGCCAGACCCGTTCGGCCCTTCTTCACCGTGGATACGTACTCCCCGAGGCCGTCGTTCGACATCGGGTTGCCGTCGGTGTCGAGTGCGACCTTGATCCGGAAGGACTCCGGAACCGGGCGGTCGCCGCCGCCCATGGAGACGATGTCGGCAGCGGTGAGCTCGAACTCCATGGGGAACGGGCCCGCCGCCAGCTTCCTGGCCGCGAGAGGCGGCCCGGACTCGCCGCGGATCGATACGAAGACCGACTCGACCTTCTCGAGCTCGGCGGCTTCGATGCCCACGATCTCGATGGTGCCGGACACCAGGATCTCCTCGCTGGCGTTGTCGTCGAAGTGGCTGCCCTTGGGATTGCCCGGCAGCGGAACGGGGTCTGGTGCCGCGCCCACGCTGCTTCCACACGCCACCAGCATCGCGCCGGTCGCGCTGATCGCGGCGGACTTCAACAGCGACCGGGGACGCCGCGCGCCACGGGTTCGGCTGGATTCTTCGTCGGACATCTCGGCTCCACGCCTGCGGGGACCGCGCGATGATACACGGCGGCATGTCCAGCTCCGCACCCGAACTCGCCGATCTCGCCCTGCACCCCGACTCCGAGGTGGCGGGCCTCACCTGGATCACCCTCGACCGACCCGACGCCCGCAACGCGTACTCGGACGCCATGGTCACCTCCCTCGTCGCCGCGCTCGACTGGTGCGAGGCCGACGAGGCCACCCGCGTGGTCGCCATCACCGGGGCTGGACGGTCGTTCTCGGCGGGCGGAGACCTCAAGCGCATGCTCGCCCACGACGGCATGTTCGAGGGCGACGCCATCCGCCTGCGCGACGCGTACATGCGTGGCATCCAGCAGATCCCCCGGCGCTTCGCCCGGTTCGACAAGCCCGTCATCGCCGCCATGAACGGTGCCGCCATCGGTGCGGGTCTCGACCTGGCTTGCATGTGCGACGTCCGGGTGGCGTCCGACCGCGCCAAGATGGGCTCCACCTTCGTCGCCGTCGGGCTGGTTCCCGGAGACGGGGGTGCGTACTTCCTCGCGCGCACCATCGGCTACGCGAACGCCCTCGAGCTCATCCTCTCCGCCCGCGTCATCGATGCCGAGGAGGCCCGCCAGCTCGGGCTCGTTCACGAGGTCACCCCGCCAGACGCCCTGCTGGATGCCGTTCGCCGCCGCGCCACCCGGATGGCCTCGCTCCCGCCCATCGCCTTGCGGTACGCCAAGCGCGCCACCATGCGGTCCTGGGAGCTCCCCCTCGAAGCCGCACTCGAGCTCGCCGCCACCCTCCAGGGCGTCGCTCAGAACACCGCCGACCACGACGAAGCCGTGCGCGCGCTGCTCGAGAAGCGCCCCGGGGTCTACGAAGGGCGCTGACTCAGAGGAAGAACGCGGTCACCATCACCGACCCGTTCTTCTGCCCGCTGCCCACCGCGGGTTCCGACTCCTCGTCATCGACCAGGAACACGGCCCCGTCCCAGTCTTCGGCCTGCTCGCCGCGTCGGGTGCGCTTCTTCAGGTCCGGAGACAGGGGGATCGTGATCTCGACGGCGTTGGGCGCGATCTCGCGGATCTTCGCGCCGGGAATGGGCCAGAAGCGGCCTTTGACGAGGATCTGGACGTCGTTGCTACGCATGGGTCGGGTCTAACGGTTCCGGAGGATCAGGCCCGCCCCTCGGAAGTCCACCAGGAGGAAACGAGCGCGCCTGCGGCGCCGGACCAGCCAGGGTGGACCACCTAGTTGCCGCGTTGGCGAATCCAGGTCTCGACCAGCTGGATGTCCGCCGGGGCTACGGGCGGCAGCGCGAGCGGCATCCCGACCCGGTCCGTCGGCTGGCCAGCCACCTCCGCATGCCGCGCCCAGAGTCGCTCCACCAGCTCCGCATCGCCATCGGAAGCATCCAGCACGCTCCCGCTGTGCCCTCCGCGAATCGCAGCCGCCTCGCTCGACAGGTCGAGCCCCCGTCCCGCGAACCCGAACCCGCCTTCGTTGCCCGGCCCGGAATCCCCGGCCGCCCCGTCCGAGTGGCAGTGCCGGCACGTCTTGCCGAACACCCGCTCGTAGACCTCGTCCCAGGTCACCTCCCGATCCAGCGGCGGCAATCGAGCGGGCACCGTGCGCTCGGGAACCGGTCCGAGCGGGGTCTTCACGACGTACGCCACCAGATCGGCCCGTTCAGACGGGCTCAGTTCGAGGTCCGGCATCGCTGCGTCCGCCTTCACCGCGGTCGGGTCCGCCAACCAGCGCTCCATCGTCGCGGGGTCCAGCCGGTCGCGTGCCCAGCGCAGGTCGGGCGCCAGCTCCAGCATGCGCGACGTCACCTCCACCCCCGGCGACGCCACCTCAGGCAGCTCGACTCCCGTGAACGCATGACACGCACCGCAGCCCTTCGCCCCGAACAGCGCTCGCCCGCGTAGCGCATCCCCGGTCACCACACCGTCCCGATCCCGGGCCCCCAGCGCGTCCGCCAGCGCCTCGGCCTCGGACGCATCGATCGGCATCCGGGGCATCTCCTCCTCGAGCACCGGTCGCAGGTCGTGCGGAGCCTGCAGGAACCCCACCAACCAGTCCCGCTCGAATCGTTCGGCTGCGATCAGGCTGGGCACGTCGTCGAAGTGCCGGATGGTCGACTTCCACTTCGCCACGTGCTCCGGATCCCAGCGCCAGGTGTCGTACGCACCCGCCTGGATGTCGGAGTGGCATCCGTGACAGTCCCGCTCCTCGGGTGCAGATGCCCAGGACGTCTCGTGGCAGCGCACGCACTCGAACGTCGCCACCCTCTCCGGTGTTTCGGGAGGACCGGGGGCCCAGCATCCGACGAGGAGCAGCGCGAGGACGGTCAGCTCCCGGGAACCCACACGTCGGGCGGCCCGTCTCCATCGGACGAAATGCCGGCCGCCCGCTGAATCGCCTCGTCTTCGCGACGCTGCTTCAGCACCAACAGCGTGGGGATCCCGATGAACCCGAGCAGGACCACCAGCGTCAGCGCGCCGCCCGCCACCGCCATGAGGCTGATCATCACGAGGTCTGGCAGCGCGCTACCGCCCGCCATGTCGTTGCCGCACGCCAGAGCCGGGCTGCTCGCCAACAAGCACAGAGCGATGCCGCCTCGAGTGAGGGTCGTGCGCATGAAGCCTCCGAAGAACCAGGTGTGCCCATCTTAGACCACGCCCTGCGATGGCGGTTCCGACGTCCGTTCTTCGAGCCCCTCAGCCCAGGTCGAGCATCAGGGTCTGCTCCGCCACCACCACATCGTCGTCGTCGATGAACTGCACCCGCACCTCGCCGGTGCCGGGGTCGAAGTCCAGCACGCTGAACGTCCAGGTCTGCAGCATCGTCTCGTACTGCGGGGGGAAGCCGCCGCCCCCGATGCCCGCGATGTCGACCACCGGGAAGATCCGGCTGCCTCCCGGACCCGCCGCGACCTCGTACAGATCGGCTCCCGGCCCGCCTTCGGCATCCAGACGCTGGACCGCGCCGTAGTGCATGTCGCCCGTGACGAACAGCACGCCCGGCACCGAAGCCGCCGCGGTGACCAGCTGCGCCCGCTGCTCGGGGTAGCCCTGCCAGCGATCGACATCCTGAACCGCCCCGATGAACGCGGTGTGATCGGTGGCATGGATCGACGTGAGCACCACCTTGAAGGGCGCATCGCTCGCCTGCAGTGCGTCGACGAACCAGTCCAGCTGCTCGTCGCTCATCATCTTGCCGTCGGACCGCTCGCCACGACAGTCCAGGACGAACAGCTCGATCGGACCGTAGCGCAGCGCCCGCCACACCCCCGAGCCACCGGGCCCGATGCCTTGCGGGACGGAATCCCGCCAGACCTGCGTGGCGATCGCGAGCTTCTCGGGGCTGACGCCGTCCTGCAGTGGATCGTCCGACGTCCCGAGCACCCAGTTGTTCGCCACCTCGTGGTCGTCCCAGGTGGCCACCACCGCACCGGACGCGAACAGGGCTGCGATGCCGTCGCGCCCCATCTGCCAGTCCCACCGGGTGCGGTACTCCTCGGTGGTGTCGTTGCCGTCGGCGTAGATCGTGTCGCCCAGCAGCAGGATGCAGTCGGGGTCGACCCCTGCGATGTGGTGCAGGTTGGCCAGCTGGTTGTCGTTGTCGCCGTCGCGTCCGAGGCAGCTGGTGGCCACGATGCGGACCTGCCGGTGGGCGTCTGCGGCCGGAGCCGTGCGGAACTGGGTGGCCCGGCTGCGCAGCCCGTCGTCGGTCTCGGCGTACACCGCATACGCGCGGTCGGGGTCCAGGCCCGTGATGAGCGTGGTGACCGCCCAGCCCTCGGTGTCGCCCCCACCGAATCGGCCGGCCTCGGCCCAGGCGCCCGCTTCGAACCACATCAAGACGATCGTCACAGACGGCGCGTTCGCACGCACACCCACGATCATCCCGTCTGGCTGGGGGTCTCCGATGGTCAGGCTCCACGGGAACACGTCCTCGTCGAGGGGCCCGGGGGCCTCGAACGCGGGGGGACCCGGCTCGCGAACCGGTGCGGGAACCGGCTCCGCGTCGGAATCGGAGTCCTCGGGAGACTTGCAGGCAGTCAGCGCCACCCCGGCAGAGGCGGCCCCGACCAGAAAGCGGCGACGGTCGATCGGCATGCCAGAAGGTAGCCGTTCCCGCCCGAACCGTCAGTACCCGTCCAGCGTGAGGTGGATGACGAGCCGCCCCCCCTGCCGGTCCTGCTGGGGCTTTCCCACCAGCCAGGCGAAGATCAGGTGCCCCTCGCCGATCACCAACGGGAACCGCACCCCCGCCCCGGTCGACCAGCGCAGCGTATCGAGGGAGATATCGCGGGGATTCTCCCAGACCGATGCCGCGTCCAGGAACGTGGTCAGCGTCGCGTGGGGATGCACGTGCAGGCGCGGCTCCACGGTCGCGTGGAACTCCACGTCCCCGCCGGTCCGGGGTTCACCCGGCTGCCATCGGGTCCCCGGCGGCAGGATTCCCCGGTCGCTCCAGGACCGGACCAGAGACGGCCCGCCTCCATAGACCCGATGGCCGAGCAACAGGCCAGGCGCCTCGTCTGCACCGAGGTCTTCGTCGGGTGTGACGTCCAACAGCCCGCCTCCGACGCGCATCCGCATGGTCAGCAGCGACAGCGCCGTGGGGATGTAGGTGTCGATATCGGTGTCGATGCGCCGAAGCGTGGCGCCTTCCACCCGGCCGTACGGAATCGCATCCAGCGACCAGCGCGCCCCCTGGCGCGGATTCACGGGGTCGCGGATCGTGTCGAGCTCGGCGTGGACCACGCCCTGATGCAGCAGGTACTGGCGCTCCAGCGGGCGATTCCCGGTGTCGCCGGCCTCGAAGAACCGCTCGAACGTGGGGCGCTGCAGCGGGTAGGGAAACGCCAGGAACGCCGACGAGCGCGCGCCCGCCCAGATCGACAGCGGGCCCCGCTCCCAGCTCGGCCCCAGCTCGGCGTCCGCAGCGCCGTAGTGGTAGCCGTGCCACTGGTCCACCTCGGCATCCACGGACATGTGCAGGAACATCGAAGCGGTCGGGTTGAGGGAGTAGTCCATCCCCAGGCCCAGCTGGCCGGCCGGCCCCGAGTCGCCGCCCCACACATCGCGCCAGATGTGCCGATACCCGCCGGCCACCAGCAGTCGGGTGCGGGTGTTGCGACCGAACACATGGCGTCGGGTCCAGACGTTCCCCACGATCACGGTGAAGGTCCCCGGGCGCCCGATGATCTCGTTCGCTGGCTCCACCGCGTTGCGCGGCGACTCGATGATGGTCACGTGCAGCGGAACGATGCCCGGGTTGGGGTGCTCGCCCTTCTCGATCTGGACCGTCTCGACGCCCGGCGTGCGCAACAGCCGCCGCTCCAGCCGGTCGACGCGCTTCGGATCCCAGTACGTCCCCTCGGCCACCGCCCGACCGACCGTCCGGTGGAGTGCCGCATCCGTCAGGTCCTCGTTGCCCGAGAAGGTCAGGGCTCCGAACCGTACGCGTGGACCGCGCTCGATGTGGGCTTCGACCCGCGTCACCCCCGTCTCGTCGGCCTCGTTCGACAGCTCCACCGTCGCGCGCCCGTGCCCGTCGGTCTCAGCGGCGATCTGCAAGCGGCGCTCCAGCTGTCGTTCGCGCAGCGTCCCCCACGGACTGCCGGGCTCCGGAAGCCGCTCGATCTCCAGCGGGTCCCCCGTCAACGTCAGCTCACCCAGCTGGTGGCGGGTGCCCACGTCCACCGTGAACCGCGCTTCGAGGGTGCGGTTGGCCTTGCGGTTGCGGAACAGCTTCGCGATCCAGAGGGTGGGCGCTCCGAGCTCCAGGTCGACCGCCGCATCGCGCCAGCCCTGCTCGACGAAGAAGGTGCGGACCCGCTCGCTGTCGGCCTCCAACAGCTCCTCGTCGATGGTCGAGCGCCGGTAGCCCAGCACGGTCGGCGCCACCGGGATGAACTGCCACCAGCGCGACCAGGGGTGCTCCACCTCGGCTTTGACCGTCCACATCGTGCGTCGGGACGCAAAGCTGTCGGCCAGGTGGGGCCCGATGGGCGGCAGGTCGGGATCGTCGGTGAGCCCCGCGATGCCGGGTCGCGGATCGGGCCCGGTGACGCGCACGGACGTCAACCACGGCGGCGGCTCGTGCTTCGCGCAGCCCACGAGTGCCAGCAGCAGCCACACTGCCCCTCGCAGCCGTGGTCTCGCACGCGTCATGGTCGATCGGTCCCCGTCACCCGCGACAGGTACCCTCCCGGTGTCCCCACGTCCCGGAGTTACCGTGTCCGACACCGCCGTCGCTCGAGTCCCACATCGCTTCCTGGCCCAGAAGTCGTTCATCAACTGGTGGTCCACGAAGTTCTGGCTTTACGACGAGTTCGGCATGCTGCGCTTCTGGCGCAAGCAGAAGGCCGGGCGGTTGCGGGAGCACATCGACACCTTCGCGGGCAACGAGACCTCGAGCCCCGGATCGTGATCCAGCAGGGTGGTGGCCCCAGAAGTACGAGGTCACCTGGAACGGCGAGGTGGTGGGCACCATCCATCAGAAGTTCCCACCTCTTCCTGATGCAGTACGCCGTCGAATTCCGGCCGGCGAAGGGCACGGACTTCGACCTGCGGCTCGGGTTGGCGATGAACGTGCTGATCCTCGCCATCGAGTCTCAACGGGACTCGGCCGACGACTACCGACGCGGCGCTCTCGCAGCCTCTCCACGACCGCCTCTGCCAGTGTTCGAGACGACCCGCTATGATCTCCGTCGGAGGGCGTGTGCTCACTAGACTCGAGGTCGATGGATTCAAGAACCTCCTGAACGTTGCTGTGGATCTCGGACCATTCACTTGCATCGCCGGCCCCAACGGCGTGGGCAAGTCGAACCTGTTCGACGCGATCCGGTTCTTGGCGCTGCTGTCCCAACACCGCATCATGGATGCCGCACGGCTTGTCCGCGGAACCGATGACGACCCCACCAATCCTGCAGATCTGTTCAATCGCGCCACTGAAACGCCAACTGGGCAACGATCCATGCGCCTCGCGGCCGAGATGATCGTACCGTGGAACATCACGGACCTCTTCGGGGGTCGGGGCCATCCGAGCATCACCTTTCTAAGGTATGAAGTCGGTCTGAGATACTCTTCCCCTTCGGGTACGGACCGGTATGGGAGCATTGCGCTCGTCCACGAGAGTCTCGTCCACATCAACCAGGGCGACGCCCACCTCCACCTTCGGTGGCCGCACAGCGCCCAGTCGTTCCGAAGGCGCGTAGTCCGCGGCGCTCGACGTGGCGGCGCCTTCATCAGCACAGACGACACCGGCGAAATGGCCGTCATCAAGACCCACCAGGACGGCGGTTCCCGGGGGAAGCCTCGACCTACTTCAGCCGAAGCTGCGACAGCGACCGTGGTTGGGGCGACCACCTCTGTCGACGATCCAACTGTGTTCGCGGTGAAGCAGGAGATGGCATCCTGGAAGCTGCTGGCCCTCGAACCAAGCGCGATGCGCAGACCAGACCGCTACTGGGAGGCCGGCGAGGCAACCTCGGTCACCGAAAAGGGAGCGCACATCCCAGGTTCACTATGGCAACTCGCCGACACCGACCCTGGACGGGAAGACCTTTGCGCGCGGGTGGCCGCATCGCTCTCAGAACTACTGCCTGTTGCGCAGCTTCGGGTCGTTCCCAACGACGCGAATCAACAGTACGAGCTGGAGCTCCGGGAGCCACGTGGGTCGTGGATGGGAGCTCGCGCGCTCTCCGAGGGCACCCTGAGGTTCCTGGCACTCGCGACCCTGGCAGCCGACCCAGGCGCAGCGACCTTGCTGTGCATGGAGGAACCCGAGAACGGCATTCATCCTCTCCGGATTCCTGCGATTCTCGACCTGCTGGACCAGGTCGCAGTCGATCCTCACCAGCAACCTGGAGACGACAATCCGCTGCGACAGGTCGTCATCAACACACATTCTCCAAGGCTGGTGCAGGAGCTGGAGGCCAACGAGAGATGGGGGGATCTGCTGATCGCGGAGCGCTCCACGGTTCGTCTGGACACCGGTGTCGGGCAGACTGTCCGCTTCCGCCATCGCGCCGGGTCCTGGCGTGCTCACACCGTTCCCGGCGTTGGACCCGGGGTCGCCATCGAATACCTCACCACCCCCCGCGGAGCGCAAGGAGAACTGCTGGGACAGCCCAATGCTTGACGTGCGAGGCCTTCTTGTCGGGGAAGGCAAGACAGATCGTGCCCTCGCTCCGGTGCTGGAACAGCTGTGCATTCTGGCTGGCGCGGACGAGGCGATTGTCGATGCGCCTGACCTGGGCAAGCTGCCGAATCCACCGGGCAAGAAGATCCAGAGCCAGTGTGAACGCGCGGTACAGCTGTTTTCCCACGCCAACCTGCTGTTCGTGCATCGAGACGCCGACGCGCGTGATCCCGAACCTCGGTACCAGGAAATCGCCGATGCAGTCACCGGTCTGGGCTTCCGCCACGTTGCCGTGGTTCCAGTCCAAGAGACCGAGGCCTGGCTGCTGGTCGAAGCCGATGCGATCCGAGCGGCCTGCGGACGCCCGTCCGACACATCGCCGCTCCGGCTTCCAAGTGTCGGGGCGATCGAGAATACGGCGAACCCGAAGGAAGTCTTGCAAAGAGTGGTGGCGCGAGCCCAGGAAAAGCAGACAGCGCGCCGAAGAATCCGTTTCTCGAGTGTGCGACATCAACTGCTTGAACAACTCGACCCTCGAGGTGAGGTCACGAGACTTCCCTCGTTCCAACGACTGCAGCGGGACCTTCAGAGTGCGCTGGACCAGCTGCGCCGCTCCCCTCCCTGAACCGTCCACAGCCGTCGATGCGACTGCGTGTAGCCGTGCTTTCAAACCAATCGGCAAGACCGCCCACCTGAAGAGGTGAATCGGCAACAGGCCAGCACTCAGAGACGATGCGCCTTCCACAGACGCTCTGCCTCGCGAGCGAGGCCCTTCGCATCGAGGGAACCGGGACTCTGCCCGGCCAGCCAGGACGTGGCCTCGGCGATCGACCCGTGGATCGTGGTGGGCACGGGCGAGCCCATCATCGCGTTCTGGGCGCGCATCACCTGCCGCGCCGCCATCGACTTCAGGCGTCCACCGAGCGGCACCTGAGCGTTCCCCCAGGTCTGGCTGGCCATCGAGCGGGCCTGAGCCCCACTGGCCTCCTTCGCGTCGGCGTCGATTCCGCTCCCCCGGTCGACATCCACGAGCACCAGCACCCCGAAGCGCTCCTGGGTCGCGGCCCACTCGGACTGGACGCGGTTCAGCGTGTCGATGTGGGCCTTGGTGACGCGCTTCGCCCACCACAGCGTGAGGAAGACGCCCTGATCGTGGGCGAGGACGAGGTCGGGCGAGGTGTGGAGGAGTTCAGCCATGGGGAGTCCCTAACCCTCGGCGGCCAGGAGCCTGCGGACGGAGCGGTGACCGAGCCACGAGACGCCAGGGTCATCCCCACCAGGGTTATCGAACACAGATGCTGCTCCTGCTGTCCGCCATCGCGCACGCAGACGTGACGGTCGACGACCCCACCGACTGCCTGGACGCCGCGCGTCTCGAGAACGAGCTCGCACTGCAGCTCGGAGACGACGTGCTGTCGGAGCTGGAGGTCCGCGTCGCGCTCGACCCCGTCGATCCGCCCGATGCAGACGGCTCCTTTGCGACCTCGACCCGCGTGCGACGCGACGGAGAACGGCTGTGGTCGAAGCGGTCCGCGTTCGTGCCGGCCGACTGCCCCGTGCTGCCCGAAGCCCTCGCAGCGTCCATACAGCAAGGGCTCGCGGGGGTCCCGGGGTTCGGTGTCCAGACCACTCCAGAGCCCGTCCGCTCGGGCGCGACCGTCCATCTGGCGGCCAACAGCGGGCTGCCCGTCGACCCCCGGATCGGCCTGCACGGCGGTGTGAAGCTCCGCACCGGACCCATCGCCCACCTCTGGCTCCAGGCGCGTCTCCAGACCGGTCCGCGCCTGAAGGTCGGATCCGGCGCGGCCACGCTGTTCCAACCCGGCGCCGCACTGGGAATCGTCCTGCACGGACGGGACGATTCCCGCCTCGAGGTGCTCGAGCGCAGGCTGCGACCAGACGCCTGGGCGCTGGTCTGGGGTGGTCCCCTCATCGCCGCCGGAGACCAGTTCGACGACGATCAGGTGGTGGTGCTGCCCCGCCTGTCGGCCGAAGTGGGGGCGGGGTTGCAGCTGCAGGGGCCGATGCACGCCGGGCTGTACGGCGAGATCCCGATCCTGCGCAGCCGGCTGACCGTTCAGGATCCAAATCTCGAAAATGAAGCTTCCACAAGCCGAACCGAGCCCCCGATCCGAATCGGGATCGTGGTCGGACTGGATTTCTCGGATGTCCGGTGAAGGTGTGAGCGGCGAGCGGCCATGGTGGGGTGCGATGCCGAACGAGTCCGTCACCTCGAGCACGATGAACGTCGTGCCGTTTCCTGGTTCCCCTCCTCCCGAGAGGCCCCGCAGCTCGATGGATCCCCTGGATCTCGGACAGCTCTTCGATGCACATGCGCCCTACCTTCTCCGGGTGGTGCATCGCCTCACGGGACGCGCGGACCTGGCCGAAGACCTCGTGCAGGAGGTCTTCCTGGTCGCCTGGAAGCGTAGGGACGAGCTGACGGACTCGTCCGGCATTCGTACCTGGCTGTACCGGGTGGCCGTCAACGTCGTCCGCCATCGCCGTCGCAGCGAGTACCGCTACGGCGCCGTCCTCGACCGCTTCGCCCGCATCTTCTCCCGCAACGACCGCCCCGCAGACGAAGGACTGGAGCGCTACGAGCGCGGGCAACACGTCCATCAGGTCATCCAGCAGCTGTCCGACAAGCAGCGCGAGGTGTTCGTCCTGTACGAGCTCGAAGACCTCGATGGCGCCGAGATCGCCGAAATCCTGGACATCCCGCTGAACACCGTGTGGAGTCGGCTGCGCCTGGCGCGGAACGCCTTCCGCAAGCACTGGGATGCCCATCCCGACACCGAGAGCACTTCGCAGGGGGGAACGGCCTGATGCACACCGATCCCACAGCACCACCGCGTCTGAAGCACAGCACCGACCCCGCAGACCCCCTGGCGCAGGCCCTGTCCGACGAGTCCCTCGCGGTGGGCGCCTACGACATGGACGGATTGCGCGGTCGCGTCCTGGATGCCGCGCGAGGAGCGCCTCCGACCGGACCTCAGCCCGCACCGCCCGGCACGTCCTGGTGGAAGGTGGCGGTGCTGTCCGGCATCACGGCCAGCCTGGTCACCTTCGGCCTGGTGCAGCTCCTGCCATCCGATCCCGCACCGCCTGCGGTCGCCGAGACCTTCACGCCGTCCCTGCAGACCATCCCGCTGGACGACACCGAGCTCGAGCCGGAGTTCGAACGGCTCGACGAGTCGCCCGATGCCCCATCCGACGATCCAGCAGCCCCTCCCACACGGGTAGAGCAGACGCCGCGTGTAAGCGGCACCGACGCCGCTGCAGACGCTCCCCGACCCGGTGTCGACGCGCTGCCCGAACAGGATCCCACCCCTCCCGCGGACGCACAGACGCCCGCTGAACGCGCTGTCGAAGCGGATCCAGATACGGTCACCGACGCGGACTCCACCTCCCGCGAAGGCACGTCTCCACCGATGAGCCAGCTGGCGGCCGAGTTGGCCGACTACAATCAGGCTGTGGACTTCGATGCTCGCCAGGACTGGGCCGCTGCACTCGCGGCCTGGGACGTCTATCTCGACCGGTGGCCCGACGGACGCCTGCACACGGAGGCCCGTCTGGGTCGGCTCCGTGCGCTGGTAGGTGTCGATCAGCCCGCCCAGGTCGAGCGTCTGGCCGGTGAGCTCCTCGCAACCCCCGGTCTGCAGGCCCAACGCGACGATCTGCTGCTCACCCGTGCCGAGGCGCTGGTGAAGCTGGATCGCTGCGACGAGGCACGCAGCCTGGTGGCGGATCGCCGTCGCTCCGATCCCGGATTCGACCGCGTCCAGACCGTCCGGTCCACCTGCCGGAGGCGCTGATGGCCCTCCCCACCGTCGGGTGGGTGCGAGCCGGGCTGGCGATGCTGCTGGCAGCTGGAAGTGCGTCCTGCACCATCGACGGGAGCGTGGGCGAGAACGACCCGCGCGACGTGGACGGCGATGGTGTGCCGTTCACCGAGGACTGCGACGACGAAGACCCCCTCGTGAATCCCGAGCTGCCCGAGTGGTGTGACGGCCGCGACAACGACTGTGACGGAACACCCGATCTGGCCGGCTGCACGGAGGTCCTCGAGGTCTCCCAGCAGATGCGCCTCGATCTGTTGCTGGTGTTGGACGACACCCCGTCGATGGAAGACGACCTGGTGG
This sequence comes from Myxococcota bacterium, assembly GCA_965224055.1. Taxonomy (GTDB): domain Bacteria; phylum Myxococcota_A; class UBA796; order UBA796; genus JACKEQ01. Next base: position 4,901,503 of record OZ245034.1, read on the forward strand.
CGCTCGCCGACGGGATGGACGACCTGCTGCCATCCGTGGTCGACACCGAGCCCAGCACGGTCTCCACGCCCCCCTCTCGCGACACCCACCTGGGCGTGATCGTGATGGACGCCGACGACGAGGAGCACGGCGGGCGCCTCATTTCGCACAGTGGACGCCGATTTGCGAGCGCGACGATGTCCCGGGACGCGGTCCACGTCTGGATCGACGGCCAGCTGGTGAGCATCGCCGAAGAAGCCAGCCAGATCGGCGACGTGGACTTCGACTCGCCAGGGCTGGACGTCGCCGAGGCCGCGCTGTTCGCCGGACACCTCGAGAACACCAACTTCCGCCGGCCGGACGCCCACCTGGCCCTGCTCTTCGCCAGCGACACCGACAACGTGGGCGCCGCGCTGTCGGCCCTGGATTTCCTCTCGTCGCTGCAGGCCGGGGGCATCGGGGATGTGACCGCCCACGCCGTCGTGTCGACCGACGACACCTGTCCGGATTTCGTCGGCGAGACCTACCTGCAGCTCGCACAGCTCACCGGCGGGCTGACACAGTCGATCTGCGCCGACAACTACGGGCCGTTTCTCAGCGCGCTCGGTCAGGTGAGCGCCCAGAACGGCCTGCGCGACACCTTCACCCTCGATTCGCCCGCCCAGCCGGGCTCGATTGGCGTCTCGTACGAGATCGTCGGTGGCCTGGTGGTCTCGATTCCCCGGAGCGAGGTGGTGCTCGTCGACCCCGTGACCGTGCAGCTCGTGGGCGCCCCGCCTCCGGTGGGCAGCAAGATCCGCATCACCTGGCAGCGGCTCGAGTCGCCTCCATCGGGTCTCGATGCAGATTGAGGCCTCGGCGGCGACCGGGTTGCTGCAGCCTGTAGCCCGAAGCCTCCCCGGCCCACTCAGGCGGCTGCTTCCCTGGAGCCACGGATTAGGCTGGGTCCGGAGGTCCGATGCTCCTGTTCTCGCTGCTCGCCTGCTCTCGCCCGCCCGGTGCCATCGCGCTCGGAGACGTGTCGCTGACCATCGAAGAAGACGGCGCGCTCACCCTGGTGCGCAACGACCCCACCGGCGAACCCGACGACACCCAGCCCCTGTTCGCCACCGCCCCCGGTGCCGCGATGCAGGCGCGGACCTTCGAGGAGACCGTCGAGACCAACCTCGGCATCTGGCGGTTCGAGCGCAGTGACGAGACCCAGCTGCCCTTCGGGGAGCTCACGGACGTCGACCGCGACACCAACACGCTCACGTTCACCGCCGAAGACGGCACCACCGCCAGCCTGCTGGTGTCCGACCAGGGCGAGTCGACCCGCTTCCTGTTCACGCCCGACGTCGAGGCCGACAGCGTCGCGATCCCCGTCCGATGCGACGCCGACAGCACGTTCCACGGCTTCGGCGAGCAGTACCACGTGACCGACCAGCACGGAGAGCTGCCGTTCGAGCTGTTCCTGTCCGAGCAGGGGATCGGCCGCGACGGCGAGCTGTTCGGCCTGTCTGGAAACCGGCACACCACCTACTTCCCGATGCCCTACTGGCTCGATGCGCGCGGCTTCGGCGTGCTGTTCGAGACCGACTACCGCACGAACGTCGATCTGTGCAGCACCGACGCAGGCATCGCCTGGATCGAGCCCGTCGAGACCGGGCCGATTGCATGGACAGTCTTCCACGGGCCCACGCCCGCCGACGTGATCCGGCAGCTCGGCGACGTGGTCGGGCGCCCCACCGCTCCCCCCGACTGGGCGTGGGGAACCTGGATCATGACCCAGGGCGGCCCCGACGAGGTGCTCGCTCAGCTGGATGCCGTCGAAGCCGCGAACATCCCCGCAACCTCGATCTGGGTGCAGGACTGGACCGGCACCCGCCAGAACCTGGGCGGCGGCTTCGGCGTGCAGTACCGCTACGAGCCCGACCTCGACTACTACCCCGAGATCGCCACGTTCTTCGAGGACATCCACCAGCGCGGCTACAAGATCACGGGCTACGTCAACCCCTTCGTCGACCCTGCCCTGCAGCACTGGGACGAGATGGAGGCCATGGGCATGCTCCCGGTCGACCCCGAGTCCGGCGAGACCTGCACCTTCTTCGGGCCCCGCGGCGACATGACCCAGGCCGACCTGTCGAACCCCGCCACCCAGGAGTACATCAAGGGCTTCCTGCGCACCGCGGTGGTCGACGTCGGGCTGGACGGCTGGATGGCGGACTTCGCCGAGTGGCTGCCTCTGGACTGCGACATCCACGAAGGCGACCCACGCGCCTTCCACAACCGCTACCCCGAGGCCTGGCAGCGGCTCACCCGCGAGGTGATGGACGAGGTGCGTCCGGACGGCGACTGGGTGATGTACGCGCGCTCGGGCTGGACCGGCGTGCACTCGGTGGCCCAGATCCACTGGGCGGGCGACCAGGAGGCCGACTTCGAGGAGACCGACGGGCTGCCGACCGTGGTTCCGGCCATGCTGACGCTGTCGTTGTCGGGTCAACCCTTCGTCACGCACGACATCGCGGGCTTCTCCGGAGGTCCGAGCACTCCAGAGCTGTACCGCCGGTGGACCGAGCTCGGCGCGTTCACCCCCATCATGCGCACCCACGACGGCAACAACCGCGCCCTGAACCACCGCTGGGACACCGATCCCGACACCACCGCGCACTTCTCGCGCTTCGCCCGCGTCCACGACGCCCTGCGTCCCGAGCTGGAAGCCCTCGCCGCCGAAGCCGAGCAGACCGGCCTGCCGATCGTTCGCCACCTGATGGTCGAGTTCCCGAACGACCCCGAGACCTGGCCCCTGTCCGACCAGTACCTGCTGGGCTCCGACCTGCTCGTGGCCCCGGCCCTGCACGAAGCCCAGGAGGAGCGCGAGGTCTACCTGCCGGAGGGCATCTGGTACGATGTGTGGACCGGCGATTCCCACCAGGGGCCGGGCTGGATCACCCATCCCACGCCCATCGGCTCTCCGCCCGTGTTCTCCCGCGGCGAAGACCGCACCGATCTCCGAGCCATCGAGTGAGCTCGCGTCCGACCGGAGCGACGACCTGGGGCGCGGGGTTCCTCGCTGTCGGCCTCCTGGCGGTGCTCGTCGCGGCCGCCGTGTTCTCCATGACCCGAAGCGACACCGAAGCGCCCGAACCCCGCGAAGCGCCCGTCCCCACCGAGCCCAGAGCGGTCCCGGTGGCCAAGCGGGTCGTCTTCACCCGGCCCGCCGAGCCCTCCCCCGCTCCAGCCCCGCCCCCCTCGGTCGAGCCCGCAGATCCCCCCACCGAGCCCCATCCGCCCACGGCCCTCACCGACCTGCCCCACGACGAGCGTGCGACGCTCCAGAAGGTGGCCCGCATCGCCCTCGGTCAGACGATGGTGGAGTGTGAGCAACACGTGCCCGAAGGCCTGATGGCGATCGCCGTGGTGACCCTCGACGAGCGGGGCTTGCAGGAGATGGCGCCGATCGACCCCAGTGGCCAGCCCCTGGATGCTCCCGCCCTCGCCAGGTGTCTCGACGATACGTTGTGGTCCCAGGACTGGCCCGCCACGTCGGGCCCGCTCGTGCGCTTCGGCCTGCAGCTGCAGGGTCCGGCGCCCCTGGAGTGAGCGTCGGCAGGAGAGCCACCGTGCAACCCACCTTCTACATCCCCCATGGCGCAGGACCGTGCTTCTTCATGGACTGGAACCGGGGCCCCGCCGACACCTGGGACCAGATGGAGGCCTGGCTGCGCGCCCTCGTGTCCGGCCTCGAAGAACGCCCGTCCGCCCTGCTCGTCGTGAGTGCACACTGGGAAGCCCCCGTGGTGTCGGTGCTCTCCAGCCCTCGCCCTCCGATGCTGTACGACTACACGGGGTTTCCGGCCCACACCTACGAGCTGGACTGGCCCGCCCCCGGCCATCCCAGGCTGGCTGCGACCGTCACCCAGCTGTTGTCGGACGCCGGCATCCCCAGCGTCGCCGACCCCACCCGCGGGTTCGACCACGGCGTGTTCGTGCCGATGCTGCTGTCGGTCCCCGATGCCGACCTGCCCACGATCCAGGTCTCCCTGCACCACGACCTCGACCCCGCCGGACACCTCGCCCTCGGCCAGGCCCTCGCCCCCCTGCGCGAACAGGACGTGCTGATCGTCGGGTCGGGCATGAGCTACCACGACCTCCGCGGCTTCGGACGCCCTCGGGGGGTCGCGGACTCCGCCACCTTCGACGCCTGGCTGCAGGAGACCGTCACGCTCCCCGAAGCCGAGCGCAACGCGCGCCTCACGGCCTGGGAGAGCGCCCCCGCCGGCCGAGCGAGCCACCCCCGCGAAGAGCACCTGCTACCCCTGCACGTCGCAGCGGGAGCCGCCGGAGAGGACGTCGGAGAAGTCGTCTTCACCGATCGGGTCATGGATGTGACGGTCAGCGGTGTGCGGTTCGGTTGAGGGGTCGGCTGAGGGGTCGGCTGAGGTGTTAGGGCGGCGAGCCACGACAGCTCCGGAGGACCCATGCCCCACATCAGCGCTCAGTTCGACAGCGGCAACATCGAGGTGGTGGACGCCGCCGACGCCGGCAACATCCGCCTGCGCATCCGCGACGACGTGGGCGGCGAGCACAAGCAATGGTTCCACTTCCGGATGGTCGGCGTGCGCGAGGCCGACTGCGTGATCCACATCGAGAACGCCGGCCAGTGCTCCTACCCCAAGGCCTGGGACGGCTACCAGGCGTGCGCGTCCACCGACCGCGACGAGTGGTTTCGGGTGCCGACCTCCTACGACGCCGACTCCGGCAGGCTCACCATCGAGGTCTCGCCCCTCGTCGACGCCCTGTGGGTGGCCTACTTCGCGCCCTACTCCCGCGAGCAGCACCGCGATCTGGTCGCGAGCTGTCAGGCCGCTGGCGCCCGCCTCACCGTGCTGGGACAGACGCTCGACGGCGAAGACCTCGACCAGCTCACCATCGGCACCGGCCCACTTCCCATCTGGGTCATCGCCCGTCAGCACCCCGGCGAGAGCATGGCGGAGTGGTGGATGGAGGGCTTCCTCGGCCGGCTGGTCGACCCCGACGACGCCCTGTCGCGCGAGCTGTGCAAGCGGGCCACCTTCCACGTCGTGCCCAACATGAACCCGGACGGGAGCAGGCGGGGGCACCTCCGGACCAATGCCTGTGGGGCGAATCTCAACCGGGAGTGGCACGAGCCCACGCTGGAGCGCGCTCCCGAGGTGAAGCTCGTGCGGGACGCGATGGACGCGACCGGGGTGAAGCTGTGCCTCGACGTGCACGGCGACGAGGAGCTGCCCTACAACTTCATCAGCGGCCCCGAGGGCGTGCCCAGCTGGACCGACGAGCGCGACGCGGTTCTGCGGGCGTTCGAAGCCGCGTACGTCGCCGCCAACCCCGACTTCCAGACCGACAAGGGCTACCCCGTGGCCAAGCCCGGCAAGGCCAACATGTCGATGTGCACCAACCAGACCGCCGAGCGGTACGGCGCGCTGGGCATGACGCTCGAGATGCCGTTCAAGGACAACGCCAACGCGCCCGACGAGCTGTTCGGCTGGTCGCCGGAGCGGTGTCGCCAGCTGGGCGCGAGCGTGCTCCACCCCATGGCCGCGATCCTCGATCGCCTGTGAACACTCAGCGGCCTGGGCCCACTGTGCGAGCAGGAGGTGAACGGATGACCGGGTGGATGATGCAATCGATGGCGTGCTCGGTGCTCGCCCTGCTGCTCGCAGTCCCGAGCGTCGCACTTGCGGTGGGCACTGTCGAAGCGAGCGATCCCGAGGCCGGGCAGCAGGTCCGGCCCGCGCCCACCCCCTGTGATGGCGAGCTCCACACCGACGCCGACGGGAACGTGGTGTCGTGCGACCCCGTCAGCACGGAGTTCCTGCGGCTCGACACCCCGGATCTGCCGCCCCCGTCGAAGGATCTGGACAAGGCGCTGAGAAAGGCCGCTCGAAAGGCGGCGAAGGCGGCAAAGCGCGACAGAGCGAAGAAATCCCGCGAAGAACCTGCCGACGACGAGCCGGAAACCCCCGCCGAGTAGGGTTCAGAGCCGAACCAACACCCACCCGATGCGTCCACCGCGCTGACGCCCCGTCAGGTCGGTGCCTGCTCACGCGGGCGGCGTACCGACCGGCTCGATCGCGATCGACCCCTCGGAGACGCCCAGCTTCACGGGCTGATCGCGCAGTCCCTTCACCAACAGCCGCGCCAGGGGCTGCACGACGTGCTGGTCGATCGCGCGCTTCATCGGCCTCGCGCCGTACCGGACATCGGTGCCGAGCTCCACCAGCAGGTCGAGCACCTCGGGCGTCCAGCCGACCTCCACACCCCGCCGCACCAACCCCTCGCGCTCCAGGGCCTGGCCCAGCAGTCCGCGAGCGATGACGCGCAGCGAGACCGCATCCAGGGGACCGAACGGCACCACCTGTCCGATGCGGTTGACGAACTCCGGGCGGAAGAAGCTCTCGACCGCCCGCCGGTAGCGCAGGGCTTCGGACTCGGGCGAGGACTCCACGGCCAGACCCACGGGCCGGGTGTTCGTGGCCCCCAGGTTGCTGGTCATCAACACGATGGTGTGCGCAAACGACGTCAGCTGGCCCGAGCTGTCGGTGAGCCGACCCTCGTCGAGCACCTGCAGCAGCACGTCGAACACTCCGGGATCCGCCTTCTCGACCTCGTCGAGCAACACCACGGTGAACGGCCGCTCGCGCACCCGTGCGGTCAGGCTCGACGGCCCCTCGAGCAACCGCCACGCCGACCCGGGCGCCGCGAGCTCGGACATGTCGACCCGCACCAGACGGCCCGCATCGCCGAACAGCCAGGTGGCCAGGGCCTTCGCACTCTCGGTCTTGCCCACGCCGGTCGGCCCCGCGAACAGGAAGCTGCCCAGGGGCCGCTTCGGGTCGGACAGGCCGGCCTTGATCACGAGCAGCAGCTCGACCAGCGCACGCACGACGGCTGGCTGACCCACGACGCGCTCCGCGAACCAGGTGGTCAGCGCGGCTTCGTCGAGCAACACGTCCGAGTCCACCAGCACCCGCGGAAACCCCGTGGTCCTGCAGAAGGCGGCCACGGCGTCGTCGGCGGTGAGGGTCCGACCGGGTGCCAGGCGGATCATCCGCTCCAGCAACGCGAGCCCGCTCCCGGGCAGTGCGTCGGCGCCTCCGAACCGGGCCAGCAGCTCGAACGCCCGCTGGAGCGCGGGTTCCGAGACCACCGTGCCCTGCTTCCGCCCCAGGCGCGTCCCCAGCGTGGTGAGCACGCTCACGGCCTCGTCAGGGGGCATGGGCTCGATGGCAACGCGTCGAAGGAGCCGTGACAGGCCCGGAGAGAAGCGGCTGGCCAGCATCCAGGCATCGTCGTTGGCCTCGATCACCAAGCGGATGGCGTCATCGCGGACGAACGGCTCGAGCAGGTTGGCGACGCTGGCCCCCTCGCTGCTCCGACCCGCCATGGCGAGCTCGGCGAGGTCGTCTCCGAACAGGATCCCGCCGTTCGCGCGCATGGCCCGGGCGATCCCCAGGACCCGGTCCTGCCACTGTCCGAGGAAGGGCAGCCCCGCCAGGATGCGGTTCCCGGTGACGTGCCAGATCGGCAGGTCCACCAGCGACTCGGGGCAGCGGCCGGACGCGATGCGGTGGGCGACCTCGTACAGCACGGCGGTCTTTCCGGCCCCCGGAGCGCCCCGCATCACGACGGCACGGCCGGAACGCTCCGCCAGCAGGGCCATCACGCGGCGCACCTCCGCTTCGCGCCCGAGCGCACGGGGGATCCTGCCACGGCGGGCCTCTTCGACGAGCTCGATCCCAGCGGCGGCGAGCGGACCGGACGGCTGGCTCTCCTCGGCCTGGGCTCGGGCCTTCTTCCGGGCGATCTGGCGCGAGAGCTCCTTGTACCGGGCGGCCCCGTGGTAGCGCACCACCAGGGTCTCCACGCGCTCGTGCTTGGCGAAGCGATGGGCCGTGAGCTTCGCGACACGCTGCAGGTGGAAGTGGCCGCGGATGCGCTCCTCGACCCAGATCCGCCGCTCGGACTCCCCCACCACCCGAAACCGCAGCCCGATGGTGGGCACGAACACGTCGATCAGCGCCGACTCCGGGTCGGGGGGCGGGCCGTCCGTGGGCTTCACGCGCCGGTACAGGACCAGGAAGCGCATGGGCACGCGGATGAGCCGGTCGTGCTGGACCGCGCGCAGCTCGAGCGCGATGGTCTCGGACTGCAGATCGGGCCAGTGCTCCTCGGGGAGCGGGACGACGCGCTCCAGGGCGAGCTCGCGGGCCAGCACGTCGTGCAGCTCTTCGCGGATGGGCTTGAGCTTCGGGCCGTAGACCGCCAGCTCGGGGTGGGTCAGGACCGACAGGGTGTAGCGACCATCGCGGTAGCGGCGGACGTAGAGGTGGAAGCGCTGCTGCATCAGTCCACCTCGCCGTTCAGGACCCGACGGAGCGCGACCCTGCGCAGATCGGCACCCAGCCTGCCCTCCAATGCGGGCGCGGACCCGCCCGGATGCAGCACGCCGAAGCGATGCACCACCGGCGGCAGGGCCTCGGTGGCGGCCTCTCCGCGACGCAGGGCGGCACGGGACTCGGCCAGCTGGGCGTCTCGGGCGGTGAGCGCTGCGATGATGTCGTCGTCCTCGGCGGTCTCGCAGGGCAGGGCTTCGACGCGCACGAGTCGCAGGACGCGGTCGGCCCCCACGTCCTCGGCGTCCAGATACAGCCCGAGATCGCCCCTGATCAGCGACCCCATGCCCGGGATCCGCAACGCCAGTGCATGCCGCGAGAACCGCTGACCCCAGGATTCGCGTCGCCACTGTGGCTCCGCCCCACCGAAGCTGAACCCCGAGACCGCCCCCCAGTCCGACCACGCCGCCCGAAACGCGTCTGCGAGCTCCCCGGCGAAGTCCCCCGCCCCTTCGTGCAGCGACTCGAACCGCAGGATCGTCGTCTGCTCGTCGCCCCAGGACCGCACCCGATGCAGCACCGCGGCCGCCTCGAGCTCCAGGGTCTCCAGCAGCTCGGTGGCCGTTCCCAGGGTGCGCTTCCGGTCGACCGGGATGGGCCGCTCCTGGGTGACGAGCTGCTTCTTGATGTCGTTCCACCCGCGGGGATCGACCTTGAGATCGGCCTGGTAGTCGTCCTCGTAGCGGTAGGTGGCGAGCCAGTCGGTCGCGTAGTCGTCCAGCTGGGACAGCAAGGTGGACTGGTCCTCGATGAGGCTGCTGGACAGCTTCAGCTCGCTCCAGTCGAAGTCCGCGGTGTCGCCCCGGGCTGCGCGCGCGTTGAGCTCCGAGAGCATGCGGGAGCGCTCGGACACGATGGTCGACCAGCGCGGGTCGTCCGCCAGGCGGGTCAGCTGCGTGATCATCGCGTCGTGGCGGGCCTCCAGGTCGGGCCAGTCCGCTCTCCGCCCGTCTGCGTCGAGAGAATTGCGGCCATCGCCCGCGTCGACCAACGACTGGTAGTGGATCTGCAGCCCCTGTTCGTCCCGCCACAGGTCGAGCCAGGCGCCTCGCTCACCCGGGGGTCGATCGACCAGGTGGCGGGCCAGCGGCACGGTCAGCTCGCGCTCCACCACCCGCTGCAGCGAGCGCGCGCCGTACTGCGCATCGAAGCCTTCCTCGGCCAGCCAGTCCCGCATGGGCGCGTCGAAGTGCACGATCACGCCGGAGCGCCGGAGCCCCCGCCGTCCGAGCACCCGCCCCACCATCCGCGACACCAGCGGCGCGACGTCGTCCTGGGACAGCTCGCGGAACGGCACGACCCGGTCGATGCGGTTGAAGAACTCGGGCCGGAAGAACTCCTCGGCCGCGCGCCGGAAGTGACGGGCATCGGCTTCGGCCTCTGCACCCGACCCGAACCCCGGTCGACGCCGAGCGGACGCGACACCGAGGTTGCTGGTCATGATCACGACGGTGTTCCGGAAGTCGGTGGTGCGCCCGACGGCGTTGGTCAGCCGGCCTTCGCCGAGCACCTGCAGGAGCAGGTCGAACACGGCGGGCCCGGCCTTCTCGATCTCGTCGAAGAGCACGACCGAGAAGGGCTGGTTGGCGACCGCCCGCGTGAGATCGCCGTCTGGACGGCCCGCTCCGCCCACCAGCCTCGCGAGCGACCCGGGCCCGCGCACCTCGCTCATGTCGAACCGCAACAGCCGCCCGCTTCCGGACTCGCTCCCAGACTCGCTCCCGAGCTCACTGGAGAAGAGGTAGTTCGCCAACGCCTTGGCGGTCTCGGTCTTGCCCACGCCGGTCGGCCCCACGAACAGCAGCGTGGCCACGGGGCGATCGGGGTCGTCCAGCGCCTGCTGGAGCATCGAGACGACGTCGGTGACCGCTGCGATGGCCGTGGGCTGGCCGATGATGCGCCGAGAGAACCAGCGGGTGATCTCGGCAGGAGGACGTCCGTGACCCGGCTCCAGCACGAAGTCCGGAAGCCCCGTGGCCCGGCCGAAGTGCGCGATGGCATCCGACCCCTGGATGCGCACGCGCCCGAAGCGATCGGTCGCGCGGTCGTCGAGCGACACCTCGCCCAGGAACCGTCGGGCGATCGACACGGTGCGGCCGGGCTCCCCCATCCGCGGACCGAACCGACGCGCCAGGCCCTGGATGGACTCGACGACCTCCGGGCTGGCCACCAGCCCCCGTTCGCGCTCGGTCTGGCGAAGGTGCTGGAGCACCACCCGATAGGTCTCGAGCGGCGTCATGGCATCGATGTGCACGATTCGGAAGCTGGCGAAGAACCCCGGGTTGCGCTGCCGACCCGCCTCCAGACGTTCGGGCGTGCACTCGGCCAGGATCCGGAGCTCCCCGCGCTGCAGGTGTGGGAGCAGGAAGTCGGCCATCGTAGTCTCGGACTGAGCCGAACGGCCGGTCCAGCAGAGGCTCGGCAGGTCGTCCACCACCAGCACGTCGTCCCGCTGGTGGATCTCCTCGACGATCGCCGCCATTCTGGATTCCCAGGCGCCGACGTAGGACATGCCCGCGATGAGCCGCCCGCCGTCGACGCGCCAGAAGTCGGTGCGCTGCTGAAGCGTCCCGCCCTGACGGGCCCGATCGGCGTACCGCTGTGCTGTGGCCTCGATGATGGCGGTCTTTCCGACGCCCGGCTCGCCCACCAGGAGCAGCGTCGCACCATCGGCGATCAGCTGCAGCTCCAGGTCGTCCACCACCGCATCGCGGCCGTGTGCGCCGTGGAGCCGCCCATCCATCGCCCGCTGGACCAGGTTCACGGCGACGTGCCGCAGCTCCCGGGCGGGAATCCAGGTCTTCTTCGGAGGCTCCTTCTTCTCCGGCGCATCCTCTGGCTTCTTCCGCTTCTTCTTCTTCTTCTTGGGCTTGCGGCTGGGGAGCACGCTCGGGAGCTCCAGCTCGACGTCCAGCAGCTCGAGGTAGACGTCCCGCAGCGGGGCGACCTGGAGCACGCGTCTGGACCAGCCCGGCGAACGCTCGGCGAGCCACGTTTCGAGCCCCTGGGTGAGCTCGCCCAGGCCCCGGATGGCGAACCAGTCCGAGCCGTCGATGCGCGGCACGCGGACCTGCCAGAAGCCGTCGGCCGGCCACCGGGTGCACACGCACACCACCTTCTGTTTGACGTCGGTGCCCTTCTTCGCGCCCGCGAACATCAGGGTGGTGTCGATGGTGGTGCGGCGGACCCGGACCTCGGGGTTCAAGACGAGCTGATGCAGCCGGTGCGCGGGCCACTTCGGCACGTGCTCCATCAGGTGCAGCGCGGCGTCGTCGAGCAGCTCGGCCACGGACGGCCCCACGAACGCGCCGGTCCACAGCCCCGGAAGCCGGACCTCGTACCGATCGCCGGACAGCGTTCCGACCAGGGCGGCGACGGTCAGCTCCACGACGGCCCCCAGTCCGCAGCATCGGTGGCCTTCCACAACCGCTGACCGCGATCCGCCCCGTGGAGACGGACGAACAGCGCCAGGCGGGCCATCTCGGACACCGAGCGCGCCTCCCGCGCCACCAGGGTCGTGGTCCGGCCCGTGTGGGTGTCCTTGAGCTGCTTGCGCTTCAGGTCGAACACCCGACGCGTCGGGAGCAGCTCGGGAACCGCATCGGGCAGCGCGCTCCAGCCCCCGGGAGCGAACTCCACCCGGACGTGCTGGGGGTCGTTCGGCACCTTGCGGACGGTGGTGCCGGTCTCGCCCGCCAGGATCGCCGCACAGTGGGGGCCCTCGACCAGCATGGAGATGGCGGTCGCATCTCCGCGTCGCCGGACCTTGTGCAGGAACGCATCGGCCGACAGCTTGCCGTCCCCCTTGCGCCCACCGCCCGGCCACTCGAGACCCTTCGACGGCCGGAACGCGATGGACCAGCCCCGCTGGATGGCCAGATCGGCGTAGAGCATGATCAGCTCGGGTCGCCAGTCCACCTGGCCGGAGAACCGCAGCGTGGCCTTGTCCGGCAGGTCGAAGGCGATGTCGGCCACGGTCAGCGCGGCCTCCACGAGGTCGTGTCGCGCCTCGTCCATGGTCTCGGCGATGCCGTCGATCATCGACCCGTCGCCAGACGGGGACGCGCGCTGGGCCCAGGCCTCGTGCGCGAGCTCTTCGGCGGCTCGGATCTGCTCCTGGACCGTATCGAGGGTGCGGAGCGCCTCCACCTTGGGCTGCAGCAGCTCCAGACGGTTGCGCGCGGCCTTCTCGTCCCGCCAGAACCGCTTGGATGCGAGCAGGCGATGCACCATCCGGACCTCGTGACGCGCCGCGCGGACGAGCGAGGTCTCCTCCCAGCAACGCGCACGGAACCGCAGCTCGGACAGGTGCTCGACCACGCTGGACAGGCGGTGGGTCTTCGATGCGCCCTCCGAAGCCTCGGCATTGTCGAAGTCGAGGCGGCCGTCCCCCACGCGCACATGCACCCGGGGAGGCACGCCCGAGCCGGACAGATGTCGCGCGAGGGGGGCCGTGAGCTCGGTGGTGATGGCTCGTTTGAGGGGTCGGGCCCCGTACTGCACGTCGACACCGCGCTCCGCGAGCCACGCGACCACGTCGTCCGACACCTCGAGCTCCACCCCGCGGCCCTTCAGCCCTTCGCGCTGCACCACCTTGTCGAGCTCGCGACGCGCGATGCCCGTGATGGCCTCGGACCCCAGCGACGCGAACGGGATGATGCGGTCGATCCGGTTGAACAGCTCGGGCCGGAAGAAGCGCTCCACCTCGGTCAGCACGTGCTGGGACAGGGCCGTGGCGAGATCGGCCCCGAAGCCGGTCGGTCGCCGGAACGAGCCCACCCCGAGGTTGCTGGTCATCAGCACCACGGCGTTGCGGAAGTCCGCCGTGCGCCCTTCGGCGTCGGACAGTCGAGCCTCGCCGAGCACCTGCAGCAGCAGGTCGAACACCGCGTGATGGGCTTTTTCGACCTCGTCGAGCAACACCACACAGAACGGATTGCGCTGAACCCGCGCGACCAGTCCCGCTTCGGGGTCCAGCAGGCGCTGCAGGCAGTCCGGCCCGCCGTACTCGGACATGTCGAACCGCACCAGTCGCTCGTCGCTGCCGAACAACCACGACGCCAGCGCCTTGGCGGTCTCGGTCTTGCCCACGCCGGTCGGACCCACGAACAGGAACGAGCCGAGGGGGCGCTCCAGATCGCTCATGCCCCCCTTGATCACAGCGATCAGGTCGACCATCTGCGTCAGGGCGTCGTCCTGCCCGACCAGCCGGTCCGCGAACGCAGCGCGTACCGCTTCGGGATCGAGATGGACCTCGTCGCGCACCAGGATCTGCGGCAGTCCGGTCTCGGCGCAGAACCGCTGGATGACGTCCAGGCGGCCGAGCGGCCCCTCCAGCCCTCGCGCCCGGGCCTCGGACGTCAGCCGACGCAGGAAGTGACACGTCGTTCCCAGCAGCGCGTCCGCCGATCCGTACCGTCTGGACAGGCCCATCGCGGCATCGAGCCCCTCCGAGCCCACCGGCACGGGCAAATCGGACGCCACCGCATCGAGGACGCCGCGCACGTCGTCCGGATCCGGCTCGGTCAGGCGGTACGGCGTGAACAGCCGCGCGAACCCGGCGTCCCTCGCGACCATCCGGCCCCAGGTCTGCTCGCTGCACTCCGCGAGCACGCGCAGCTGGCCGTTCGACAGGTAGGGCTTGAGCAGCTGGGCGACGTTCATCTCGCTGCTCACGTGCTTTCCGGCGTCGAGCAGCGCGATGGGGTCGCCCGTGGCCCAGATCCCGCCGGTCGCAGCCAGCTCGGTGACCACATCCAGGGTCTGTGACCGCCAGTCCGAGAACACCCCGGCGTTCACCAACCGGCTCGCGTCGCAGAACCACGCTCGCAGCGGCCCATCGGACACGTCGCCCGGCCGACCGTCGCGCATGGCGGCCCGAGCGGCATCGGCCCGCTCGCCGATCACCCGCGCGACCTGGTCGATCACGGCCGACTTGCCGCACGTGGGCGGACCCACCACACAGACGACGGCACCGGGTCGGTCCAGCATGCGCAGCAGGTCGGCCACCTCGGCATCGCGGCCATGCGCACGCACCAGGGCCTCGGGATCGGCACCCAGATCGATCGCCAGCCGGTCCAGCATCGGCGTGGGTGGCGGCTTCTTGCCGTCCTTGGTGGGGATGGCAGCCGGGTCGTCCTCTTCGGGGTCGGGCTGGGGTTCCGGGAGCAGCATCTTCCCCGCGTGTTCGCCGGTGAACGCCTCCAGCCGGGCGATCTGAACCTCCAGATCGAGGGACTGCAGGACCATCCCGTCTTCGGGCCGCAGCGACAGGCGCTTCGCGCTCCGGGTGTGTGAATCCACCGCCCCCACCGAGCGTTTCACGAGATCGACCACAGCGCGCTCGATGGCCTCGGCCCGATCGCCATCGTCGTCCTCCGTGTCGGGGGCAGCGACCCAGACCCGGGCGTCCAGTCGCGGGATCCACACGTTCAGCCAGTCGCCCTCGGGTTCGACCACCACGTCGAGCGGCGCATCCCGCTGCTGCACCCCGCCATCCTCACCGGCACCGTGGATGGGCAGCAGCTCCGGCACCTCGACCTGATCGGCGCGTCGTCCGCGGGGCGCGTGAAAGCGGTGCAGCAGCGATGGATGGCTGCGCTCGAGCCGGTCGGATGCCGCGAGCTCCAGGTCTTCGCGCACGGCGTCGGGATCGGGCCCCCAGGCCACGAGATCGTCGAGCCCCAGGACCCGTGCGGTGACGGTTCCGTTGCTGTGCTGGCGAACCAGCACCGACAGCGAGAACGGCAGGGGTGTGGACATCGCCGAGAGCCTACTCCACACGCTCCAGACGACGCGATCCACCAGACGGAATACAGGCCGCCAGACTGCAGAGAGGCCCGCTAGCGATGATGGACGTCTTCACCCTCGAGAACCTGTTCACCCTTTTGATGCTGGTCTTCCTCCAGGCCGTGCTCGGGTTCGACAACCTGCTGTACATCTCGATCGAGAGCAAGCGCGTCCCGCAGGATCGCCAGCAGTTCGTCCGCCGCGTGGGCATCGGGCTGGCGATCATCCTGCGCATCGTGCTGCTCGTGGTGGTGGTCAACGTCATCGAGATCTTCCAGGAGCCCTTCTTCTCGCCCCACATCGGCTCGATCTTCGAGGCCGAGTTCAACGTCCACAGCGTCATCGTGCTCGCGGGCGGAGTCTTCATCATCTACACGGCGTTCAAGGAGATCACGCACATGCTGTCGATCCACGAAGTGGGTCACGAAGACGGCGGGCAGCGCAGCGTGGGCACGGCGATCGCCTGGATCGTCGCCATGAACCTGGTGTTCTCCTTCGACTCGATCCTGTCGGCCATCGCGCTGACCGACAGCATCGCCGTGATGGCGACCGCGATCATCCTGTCGGGGCTGGGCATGATCCTGCTGGCCGACACGGTGTCCGAGTTCCTCAAGAAGAACCGGATGTACGAGGTGCTGGGGCTGTTCATCCTGTTCATCGTAGGCGTGATGCTGGTCGGCGAAGGCGGCCACCTGGCGCACCTGCACTTCGGCGAGTACGCGGTGGAGCCGATGGCGAAGACCACGTTCTACTTCTCGATCGGCATCCTGGTGGTCGTGGACATCGCCCAGAGCCGCTACCAGAAGAAGCTCGCACACGAGCGCGAACAGGGTGCTGCGGCGCACTGATACACTGGCACAATGGTCCATTCCCCACCCGAACCCGTCACTGCGCGCGCGCTCGACACCTACCTGGAGCGCGGGTGGTTCCGGTTCGGCGGCACCATGCGCACCACGCGCTTCACCGTGTGGGAGGAACGCCACCTCCGGTCGACCATCTGGACCCGCACCGACATCGACCGGCTCAAGTGGTCCAAGAGCAACCGGCGCACCCTCAACAAGGCCCGCAAGAACTACACGATCGACGTCCACCACCTCGATCTGACCGACGAACACGAGGCGCTCTACCGCCGCTACTGTGAATTCGTCGGCGGGGAGCGGCCCGCCACCCTGGTCGACTTCCTGGGGGGCGACGAAGCGCTCGACTGCTACGACACCCTGCAGATCACCATCCGCCAGGGACGCGAGCTGGCTGCGTTCTCGCTGTTCGACGCGGGCGACACCTCGCTCATGAGCCTGCTGGGCGCCTTCGATCCCGCCTACCAGAAAGACTCGCTCGGCATGGCCAGCATGCTGCTCGAGGTCGAGCACGCCCGCGAGACCGGCCGGTCGTACCACTACAGCGGCTACGTGCTGCCCGGCGAGCCCCGCATGGACTACAAGCTGCGCGTGGGCGCGATGGAGTTCCTGCATCCCGACCACGCCGTGTGGCAGCCCATCGAGGCTCTCGAGCACACGGTGCTCCCCGACGAACGCATGCGAAACGCCCTCGATCGCGTCGGTCGGGGGCTCGGACGGTCCGGCATCCGCTGCCGGCGCATGCTCAACCCCCTGTTCGAGCTGGCCGACAGCCCCGTCATCCCCGAGCCGATGATCGCCGAGCCGATGCTGGTGATGGTCAACTCGCGGTCGGAGCCGTTCCCGATCATCACCTGGGACGACCACCAGCGGGAGTACCGCCTGTGGACCGGCCAGCCCGCCGTCATCCGGCATCGACGCAGCTGGGACGGCCCGGAACGCGCCACCGGAACCGCCCTCATCGACGCCGCCGAGGGGCGCTACACCACCGCGTCTGCCGTGCGCGAAGCAGTGGTCGAGCTCCTGAGGGCCCGCCGAGCGGAGCGTTCGAGCAGCAAACGGTGAATTCCTTCGTCCGGCTGGGCCTCATCAGCGGTGCGACCGTGGCCGGCTTCTACGTGTTCGCCTGTGGCGTCCTCTGGTGGCTGCAGGACGCCATGCTGTTCCACCCGGCCGACCAGACCCGCGCCGAGCTCGATGCCGCTGCAGGTCGAGCGGGCATCCGGCCGTTCACCATCGAGACCGAAGACGGCGTGACCCTGTACGGCTGGCACGCCCCCGGAAACGGCGAACAGGCCCTGCTGTTCTTCCACGGCAACGGCGGACGGCTCGAAGGCGTGCAGTGGCTGGCGTCCGACCTGAAGGACGTCGACGTCTACGGGATCTCGTACCGCGGCTTTCCCGGCAGCGATGGCGAGCCGTCCGAAGCGGGGCTCGTCCTGGATGCCCGCGCGCTGTGGACGTACGTCACCGAGGAGCAGGGCTTCGCACCGGACGATGTCGTGATTCAGGGGCTGTCGATGGGAGGAGGCGTCGCCCATCACCTGTTGATGGAGGCGAAGCCCGCCGGCGCGGTGTTCGACTCCACCTTTCTGTCGATCGAACAGCTGGCCTCGGAACGCTTCGGCTGGCTGCCGGTCGGAACCCTGCTGCGTCATCCGTTCCGCTCCAGCGACCGGGCAGCGGACATCGGCGTGCCCAGCCTGGTGATGCACGGGGACGCCGACCGGTTGATCCCCGTCGCACATGGTCGCGCCCTGGCCGAGCTGCAGCCCGACGCACGCTACGTCGAGCTGTCCGGGCAGGGGCACAACGACTGGAGCCTGGCGGACCGCACCGGCCGAGACGCCTGGTACGCGTTCCTGCAGCGCGTCTGGGGCAGGTCGGTCCGACCATGAGCACCCGGGCAGGGTGTGTTCGGTGGCTTCGCCGGCTGGCGCTGGGCGCGGTGGCCCTGGTGCTCTTCGCCTGGGGGGTCACCTGTGTGGCGGCCTGGGCGATGCAGGACGCCCTGATCTTCCATCCCCGCACCTTCTCCCTCGCACAGATGGAGGAGCGCGCGACCCGGTTCGGAGCGACACCGTTCACCCTGCACGCCGAAGACGGGACCCGCCTGCACGGCATGCACGCGGCGGGCGACGGAGAGCGGGCGATCCTGTTCTTCCACGGCAACGGGGGCGGGGTGAGCGCCGTGCCCTGGATCCGCGATCAGCTCGATGGCGTCGACGTCTACGGCATCTCCTACCGCGGCTACCCCGGCAGCGAGGGGCGTCCATCGGAGGCCGGTTTCGTGCTGGATGCCCGCGCCCTGTGGTCGTACGTGATCGAGGAGCAGGGCTACGCCCCCGAAGACGTCGTGCTCATGGGGCAGTCGATGGGGGGCGGCGTGATGCACCACCTGCTGATGGAGGCCGAGCCGGCGGGCGCCGTGTTCGACTCCACCTTCCTCTCGCTCGAGCAGATCGCCCACGACACCCTGCCGTTCGTACCGGTCTCGTTGCTGCTCGCCCACCCGTTCCGCTCGGTGGACCGGGCGCCTTCGGTCACGGTTCCGACATTGGTCCTGCACGGGCGCGACGATCACCTGATCCCCGTGTGGCACGGCCGCCGCCTGGCCGAGCTGCAGCCGCGGAGCACCTACGTCGAGATTCCGAACCACGGACACGACGCGTGGACCCTCGATCGCCCCGAAGCACGGAACCCCTGGTACGGGTTCCTGCAGCGCGTGTGGGGCGTGGACGTCCGACCGGCACCTGAGTAATCGAGCCGTCCACCGAACCCCGAGGAGCCGCAGTGCCCGTCATCGCCATGCAGTGCGTCGAGAAGACCGCCCACGAGAAGACCGACAACCTCTTCATCTACGGGTTCGAGAGCCCCGAGCTCGGCCGGAAGACCATCGTGGCGAACCTCACCAACGTGTACGAGGTGGGCGACGTCGCCGCGATCGCCCAGCTGGGAACCCTGCTTCCCGAGGGTCCGATCAAGCCCCGCAAGGTGTTCGGGATCGACTCCGAAGGCATGGCGCTGGGTCCGGTCGACGTCGCGCCGGACACCGATCTGTCCGCGAAGTTCGACGCCGATGCCGAGGCGCGCACGTTCAAGCTCACCTTCGAGATCGAGGTCGAAGGACACTACGCCGCAGACGCCGAGAAGGCCGCACGCAAGCTGTTCAAGAGCGGCCAGGGCACGCTGGTCTCGGCGGAGTGATCCGCAACGGAGCAGTCTCCATCGGCGTGTTTCCGACCCGGCCCTGGGACGAGCCCCGCAGCTACCGGGGATCCGAGCGGTTGCGCTGGACTCAGAGCTGAGCGACCCAGGCATCGACCATCGCACCCGCGGGTGGACGTGCGAGGCCATCGGGGAGCACGTTCCAATGCACGACCCGGAACACGACGCGCACTTCCTGGTCCGCCTCGCGGTCGACTTCGACCAGCTGTACGGAGAAGTCTCCGTCCGGGCTCTCGAGGGGAAAGATCGACAGGAGCCGGTCTTGAATGGACTCAGAATCGGCCACGGACCCTCCAGCCGAATCAGTCGCTCCACCTCGGGAGCCAGTCCGGCGCTTCGTCTGACGTTATCCGGGTCGCGCCCTCGCCGTTGCGATCGACCACGTACAGGTCGGGCTCGGCTTGGTCGTCGAGATGCCCCGCGAAGACGAGCCACTTCGAGTCCGGCGACCAGGCGGGGTTCTCGTCGGTCCGCGGCCCGTCGAGGCGCTTCACCAGCGTGCCGTCGGCATCCAGGATGTCGAGCGCGATGTCGGCGGGGCCGGTCTGCACGGTGATGGCGATCCGCGACCCATCGGGCGAGGCCGCCCACTCCCTGGCGATCCGACGAGGGGGTTCCTGACCCGGCGGGCCTGCCAGACGCTCACGGGTGGAGGCGCGCACCGGCTCGTGTACGCCGTCTTCGCGCTGCCGCCACAGCTCCACCATCATGCCGGTCCGCGACAGCCACATCAGCTGGCCGTTCACCCACCCGGGCTTGGTGTCGTCTCCGTTGCGCTTGGTGATGCGCTGGGGCTCCGAGCCCTCGTCGGTCATCGTCCAGATCTCGGCGTCACCGGTCTGGCTGCTGACGAAGGCGATGCGGCCATCGGGCCCGACTGCAGGCTCGAAGGACCCGTTCTCGAAGGCGGTCAGCCGAGTCGCTTCGGTCGGGCCGGGCGCGGACGGACGGTCGACCCGGTACAGATCCCGGAAGCTGTCCCGGTTGCTCTCGAACACCACGAAGCGGCCGTCGGGCGCCCAGGACGGGTTGCGGACCATGGCGGCCGCGAAGCCCAGCTGCACGGGCGAATCACCGGACGACCGGTCGTTCGGCACCAGCCACAGGGACTCGAGGTGGGGTTGCTCTACGGATCGCACGACCAGGTGGTGCGTTCCGAGGGGGTCGGGCGCTGCCGGAAAGGTCGCGCCGGACAGTGCCTCGCCGTCGACGAGCTCCCCGCCTCCGTCCCCAGATGCAGTGCGCATCCAGGCACGCGGGCTTCCAGACCGCTCGGTGATCCAGGACAACCGCCCCGGCAGCTTCGCCACGTCCGTCTCTGGATCCGGGGGCGGATCCTGGTTCACGGCGGGCTCGGCAGACGGGGCGGTCTGGTGTGGTTCGGAAGGGGGGGCCTCCGAGCCACACGAGAGCAGCAGGAGAAGTGCGGTCAGTTGCACTGCGTGGAGGGCGTGAGCCGGACCGCATCCGCGACGGCGTAGCTACCGGAGCCGGTCCAGCGCGAGAGCAGGACCTGGTTCCAGCCCGGGCCGAACTCCCAGTGACCGAGCTCGTTCCACTGCCCGCCGTTCACCTTCTGGTTGACGGTGCTGCGGCCGACCTCGACCTCGTTCGCGTCCCAGCCCATGAAGGTGACCGAAGACGGGCGGTCGCTGCCGGCAGACCACCAGGCCTCGACCTCGTAGCAGCCCTCGCCCTGGAAGCGGAAGTGGGCGGGGTCGGAGATCGCGCCGGTCGCGGCGACCCAGTAGCCGGTGTTGTAGTAGCCGCTGACGTTGCTGCTGGCCCACCAGTCGCTGCTGACCTCGACGTAGTGGTTGGCGGTGTCGTTCGCGCCGTTGTTGCTGTCGATGGTGAACTGGTAGGCGCCCGGGGTCGAGGAGCCGCCGCCGTTCGTGCCGCCACCGTTGCCGCCGTTCGTGCCGCCGCCGCCGTTCGTGCCGCCGCCACCGTTCGTGCCGCCGCCACCGTTCGTGCCGCCGCCGCCGTTCGTGCCGCCGCCACCACCACAGGCCGCGTCGACCTGGTTCAGGTAGCTCGACCACGGCCAGGCTGCGCCGGGATCGGTGCGGTTCCACGGCTGCAGCTGACCGTGCCCGACGATGTGGAACTCGTCACGCGGGATGCCGTGCCGCTGGGTGATGCCGCAGGTGAGCTCGGCGGAGCGCGAGATGAGTCCGCTGTTCCAGGAGCTCTGGCTGCCGTAGCCCGCGTGCTCGATACCGATGCTGATCCGGTTCATGGCCGCGCCGTTGTTGTGGCAGTCGACGCCGGAGTTGCGGCTGCAGGAGTAGTCGGCCGAGATGTGCCAGGCCTTGCGGTCCTCGTCGACCAGCTGGCGGACTTCGGAGCCCGTGTTGTTCACGACGTAGTGCGCGCTGACGCCCGATGCGGACTGGGACAGCCACGACCAGCACCCGGAGTAGCTGCCTTCGCAGGTGTGGATGATGACGTACTCGGCGTCGGCACCGCTGCGGCTGGAGTTGTTGGGGGACGGCGTCCAGACCGAGCCCGAGTCGCCCGTGCGCTGACCGTGCCGGGCCGGGAAGGGGTAGTCGGGCGTGATGTCGTCGCCCTTCATCTCGAAGCCTTCGAGGCTGATGCCGCCGTTCACCGCACCGTACACTTCGTAGTGCACGTACTCGGCGATGCCTTCTTCGCCTTCGATGCCCGAGTAGCGTGCGATCACCGGCGCCCAGGCGGCCAGGTCGGTGGTGTCGATGCCCTCTTCGTGGGCCCACTCGGCGAGGAGCGTGGCGGCCGCGAGGACGTTCGCCGTGCGGTCGGTCTTCACGACCTCGGGGTCCTGACCGGAGAGTTCGGCAGCGAGCTGGAGGTTCGACTCCCGCAGGCCCATCAGGCCGAACGCGCGCTCCTGCCCTTCGAACTCGGACTCGCCGACGACCATCTGAAACCCGGTCTCGGCGTTCGCGATGGCGAGCAGGATCTCGAGCGGAACGGTCTCCTGCTGCACGGCCTCCGCGAATCCAGCGGGGATCGTGCCCTGCTCGAAGGTCGCATCGTGATCCGGAGCAGCGCCGTCGGGGGCGAGCACCGGAGAGGGGGCACCCAGCTGCTGGCTGCAGCCGGTCAGGGCAAGGGCCATCGTCAGCGCCGGAAGGCACCGCGTCGCACGTTCGATCATGGTCACTCTCAAAGCAAGAACGTTCGCGGCAAATGCGCCGCAAACCTGGGTAAGCGCCAAAAAACAAAATGCGTCGACATCCAAACAACGGCTTGAATGTCGATGGGGACAAGCAAAAAAGGCGGTCCCGTCTCGACCGCAAGGAACTTGTACCCCATTCCTCCGCCTGAAGAAATGAATCTGTGTTCGTTTTTAGACTTCTTTTAGACGCTGATGTTCCGCTCGAGCCAGGCGTCTCGCCTGGAGCGCCACCCCTGGCAGGGGCTGATCGGCGACCACTGCCAGCGCATCGAGCAGGTATGCGGCGTCCGCCTCCGGCTTACGGGTGGACTCGATCGTCGGACGCAGGACATCGAACTGCTTCTGCGCTTCGCGGGTGCGGCCGCGCTTGGTGGCGACGATCACCAGGACCAGCTCGGCGAACAGCTTCAGCTCTCGGGTGTCGACCACCTGGAGCGCCGACAGGGCGTTCTGCTCGGCGGCGGTCCACGCGTTCAGCCGGACGTCCGTGATCGCGAGGTTCACCAGCGACAGCCCCGAGAAGAACGGGCTCCCCGCGAGGCTCGCCCGCTCGGCCGCCTCCTGGAACGCGGCCCGACCGGGTCGGACGGCACCGGCCTTCACCGCCGCTTCGCCCAGCATCACCAGGGTGGACAGGGTCTCGGTGGGTTGGTGCTCCCGCGCGAGCTCGACGGCTTGTTGCCCCAGGGTGTACGCCTCCTCCACCCGACCGCGAAGCCCCGCGAGGTAGCAGCGCATCCGGGCCGAGGCTGCCCGTGCCGGCCCGGTCTCGACCCCGTCCAGCATGCGGACGGCCTCGAGCCACGCGGTCTCCCCCGCTGCCGTCCGACCCGCCCCGAACAACGTGGCCCCCCGCCGCTCCAGGATCTCGGCGCGCTCGCTGCGGGCGTCCCGATCGAGCAGCTGTTGGGCGAGCTCCAGCCACTTGAGCGCACCGTCCACGTCGTGGATCGACAGCTTGCCGAGCGACAGCGCCAGCCGCGAAGCGACCGACGTCCACCCGAGCGTTCGCGCCATGTCCAGCGCCTGCTTCGCCAGATCCCGGCTCTCGTCGTCCCGATGCAGGAGGCGCAGCAGCTCCTGCTCCCACCACCACAGCTCGCCGTGCAGCCCCGCAGACAGCGGCAGCGTGGCTTCCATCGCGCTGTGCAGGGCATCCCGGACCACGGTCAGCGCGGTCTCGCGACTCTCGGACTCGCGAATACGTCCGATGTCCCGCACGACCCGGATCAGCCCCGCCTTCACCTCGCCCCCCGCGATCAGGGCCTGCCCCACGCGGAAGTCCGGCTCGCCGGTGCGGTCGAGGGCCGCCGCCGAAGCCTCGTGCAGCGCGAACCAGTCCAGGGTTCCGCGGGCGTAGTCCAGCAGCGTGGTCCGCACCTGTGGAGAACGGAACCGGTAGCCCCGCGGGGTCCGCTCCAGCATTCCGCGGCGCGACAGGCGCTCGACCACCCCGATGGCCGCGGGACGCACCCCCAGGTCGCCCGCCGCCCGCAGGTAGGCCTCCTCGGGGATCGTCTCGCCGATCGCACCCGCCAGCAGCACCGCCCGCCGCTCCGCGGATCCGAGCTCTTCGATGAACCGCTCGGTCTCCCGCTCCCGGGACAGGGTCGCGCGATGCGCCAGGGTCCACTCCCCGGCATCGAGGGCGAGATCGTCCCGTGCCGCGAGCTCCCGGAGCGTGTCGACCGCCACCCGGGGCCGTCCAGACGCCCGATTCGCGAGCTCGGCCGCCAACCGGTCCGTGATGGGCAGCAGCTCCCGGAGCACGGCGATGATCGCATCGTCGGTGAGGGGCGGAACCGCCAGGCCCGGCGCTTGGATGCCATCGGGGATCTGCCGTGCGGTCGCGATCCACAGCACGCGCCCGTCTGCATCGAGACCCCGCGCCAGCAACGCTTCGAGCGCCAGGCGTTCGTCCACGGCATCGAGCACCACCAGGACCGGCCTCTGACGCGCGACGGCCGCCAGGATCTGCAACGCCAGCCCGCGACGCAGGGCGGCATCCTGGACCGGGTGCGCCACCAGCTCCTGGAGCGCGACGGTCGCCGAGCCGTAGTTGGCACCCAGCAGGCTGAGCCGCTCGCTCGCAGCGTCCGGATCGTCGAGCGACGTCAACCCGAGCAGCTGCCTGAGGATGGCCTCGGCGGGATCCTCTCCGCTCACCCGCCCATCCAGCCAGACGGTCCGGATCCCCCCCGACTCCTCGGCGGCCACGGCCACCCACCGCGCCAGGGCCGTGCATCCCACACCGGGCTCGCCGTGCAGCACCATTCCGGCGGGCCGATTCCCACGGACGACCCCCATCAGCGCGTGCCACAGGGCGTCTCGCTCCTCCTCCCTGCCCACGAGCGGGGGGTCGCGAAGCCCGAGCAGAGCCAGTCCGGCCCCCTGCACGACCGGCGACACGACCGGCGCGCTCGCCCCCCGCCAGCCGCTGGGGAGCACGGCCCCCCGAAGCTTGCGGGTCTGCTCCAGATCGCGATCCGGCGGAAGCGTGACCTCTTCGCTCGCCTCGACGTACACGGGCTGGCGCTCGAGGGCCCGCAGACCCGCCCGGGCATCGGCCGCCGACCGGAACCGGTCTTTGGGATCGGCCACCATCAGCGTTCGCAGCCAGTCTTCGAGCCCGGACGGCACCTCCAGTCGAGGCTGGAACGACGCGGTGCAGCCCTTCAGCTTGGACTTCAACAGGGTGTCGACGTCGAGGTCTGCCCGGAAGGGACGCGTGCCCGTGACCATGGTCCAGGCGATGACCCCCAGCGCGTACAGATCGCTGTGAGGCCCGACCATCCGGCCTCCCAGGGCGTGGAACTGCTCGGGGGCCATGTGGGACGGCGTTCCGCGCGCCTCGCCGGCTTCTCCCGAGAACAGCGCGATGCCGAAGTCGCACAGCTTCAGCCCCGGCCGCTGATCGACCCGCGTGGCGTACAGGATGTTGTCGATCTTCAGGTCGCAGTGCACCACCCCGCGGGCGTGCGCGTGACCCAGGGCTTCGAGCAGGTGGGCGAGCAGGGCCGACAGATCCTCCCAGCCCCGCATCGCCGCGAGCCGCTGGCGGAGGGTCTCGCTGCAGAACTCCATCACCAGGTACGGCAGGCCGCTCTGCAGCTTCTCGTGCCGATCGAACGGCTCCGGCAGCACCCCGTGGTCGTACACCCAGATCACGTGCGGGTGCGTGAGCCGGGCAGTGGCGCGGATCTCGCGCTGGAAGAACTCCAGGAAGTCGGCGTCGTCGGCCAGATCGGGCGACATCACCTTGATCGCGACCGGCACGCCGAGGGTGCGGTGTCGACCGCTCCACACCGTGCCCATCCCGCCTTCTCCGATCTCGGTGAGCACCTCGAACGGCCCCAGCTCCACGCCGCCTCCCACGTTCGCGCGTGAGGGGGATGTTACGACGCGCCATGGCCACGCGGCGCTTCCTCACCGACCTGTCGAACCAGCTCGAGCACGCCGAGCACTACGCGGAGTGGCACGAGATCGCCGCCGAGTACGACCGGGTGAGCGGGGCGGAGGACTGGCGCGCCGAGGACGACAGCCCCCACTACGACCACCGGTCGTTGCGCTCGGACATCCTCACCCTGCGCGCACTTCGCGAGCGGGGCGATGCCGAAGCCCTGGCCGCTGCCCTCACCCACAGCCTGTACCGACGTCAGGGCGATCTGGCCGAGCCCGCGCTCTACCAGGTGGCCCTCGTCGGCACCAAACACCTCGTCGAGGCCTACCTGGAGGCCTGCGAGGACGCGATGCGCTGGCTGGCCACCACCGACACCCCGCGCGTTCCCGCGATGGCGAAGCTCCAGCGATTCCGGGTGGCGTGGAAGGTGTACGGCCGGAGCGCGCTGATGCTGTCTGGCGGCGCGACCCTCGGGTTCCACCACCTGGGTGTGGTCAAGGCGCTCTTCGAGCACGGGCTGCTCCCGGACATCCTCTCCGGCGCCAGCACCGGAGCGATGATCGCTGCGGGGATCGGCGCCCGGAACGACGAAGAGGTGGCCGATCTGTTCGCCGACACCGACCAGATGCGGTTGGACGGTCTGTCACCCGTGGGTCTGCGCAAGCTTCGCAGCAATGGCGGGCTGCTCGACCCGACCCGGCTCTACGACGTCCTCAGACACAACGTCGGGCCGTCCACCTTCGCCGAAGCCCACGCCCACTCGGGTCGAACCCTGAACATCAGCGTGTCGTCCACCCGGCACACCCAGAAGCCCCGCCTGCTCAACCACCTCACGGCACCGCGCGTCCTCGTCGCGAGCGCAGCCCTCGCCAGCTCCGCTCTGCCGGGCCTCTTCCCACCGGTAGAGCTCGAGATGCGCGACCGGGACGGGGCGATTCAGCCCTACATCGATGGAGAGCGCTGGACCGACGGCTCTCTGGACGGCGACCTCCCGAAGCTCCGCCTCGCCCGGCTCCACAACGCCAATCACTTCATCGTCAGCCAGACCAACCCCCATGTGCTGCCCTTCGTGGCCCATCACGGCCGACACGGAGTCCTGCCCATCCTCGGGGGGATGGTGAGCGCGACCGCCCGCAGCCAGGGCGTGTTCGCGGCCGACCTGCTCCGACGTACCGCACGCCGGGCCGGGGTCCAGCAGGTGGCCAGCCAGCTCTACAACCTGGCCAGCCAGGACTACCGCGGGAACATCGACATCCACCCCCGCTTCACCTTCGCGCTCTACAAGAAGGTGGTGGCGAACCCCACCCGGGGCGACCTCGCCCAGTTCATCCTCGAGGGACAGCGATCGGTGTGGCCGCTCCTGGCCCGGATCCGCAACGAGACCCGCATCGGACGCGCCTTCGAGGAGTGCATCCACGAGCTGAAGCAGCGCGTCGACCCGTAGAGCCGAGCGAGGCGATCACGCGGTGCTGGCCAGCTGAGCGCCCGGCGCGACGGGGGCGATCGGACGGTGGATGTCCACGACCCCGTGGAGGGTGTCGATCTTCCAGGTGCTGCCCGGGAACGGCTCGCCATCCGCGTTCACATGCGTGGAGTCGGGGCAGGTCAGCGTGATCGAGCGCACCCGGTGGTGCTCCACGAAGTCGTGCAGTCGGGGGTCGCCGCGAAACGTGGTGTCGCCCACGAGCGCGACCAGGTTGCCGGCGTCCATCTCGGGGACGATGAGCACGTCCATCAGGCCGTCGTCCACGATGGCATCCGGACACACCGGGTACCCGCCGCCCGCATAGCACCCGTTGCCCACGTACACGGCGAACGCCCGACCGTCGTAGTCGAGCTCTTCGCCTTCGATCGTCACCTCGAACGGCTTCAGCTCGGGCAGGCGCGACAACCCGTAGGCGAGGTAGGCCAGGCCCCCGAGGGCGCTCTTCAAGCCCTGGGGCGTGTCCCGCGTGAGTGCGGCCGGCAAGCCGAAGGTGATCACGTTCAGCGCATAGAACGGGTCCTTCAGCACCCCGTCCACACGAAGCGCGTCGGTCGGCAGCGGGGGCAGATCGTCCTGCCACAGCCGCGTCAGCGCCGTTGCGACGTCGTCGAACAACCCGAGGCTCGCAGCCGCGTCGTTCGCGGTGCCACCGGGCAGGATCCCCATCGGGACGGGCGCGTGGCCGTCCGCCCCCGCGAGGAGACCGTTGAGCACGGCGTTCACGGTGCCGTCCCCCCCGGCGGCGATGATCCGGTCGGCACCCAGGTCGAGGGCGCGCTGGACCACCGGAAGGATGGCATCTCCGTCGGCGACCCAGGTCGTCAGCCGGTTCCCGAGGACCATCCGCTCACCCAGGATTCGCTGCATCTCCGGCAGCTCACTCGCGTTCTTCGACAGGATCAGATGATCGTCGAGGGGAACGCTCTCCGACCGGCGCCGGCGCCGCTCGGCGATCGTGCGCGCGGTGGGGCTGGCATTCGACGGCTGTGGGACGGGCTGGGGATGGGTCATGGGTCTCCTGGTCTTATCTATGCGTATACTTATATCTGCATACACCAAGGGAGTCAACCAAGTGAGTCGCCCACTCCCTGAGATGAAACAGGCCGGCCCACCCTCGGGGGCGAGGGGCGAACCGGCCAGGTATCATCGTCCGAAGACGGGTCGGGAGCTTACGAGCCCGCGTTGGCGAACCCGCTGGATGCCTCGATCACCACGCTGGCGGCGAGATCGGCGTTGCCCAGCGGTGCGGCCTCCACGGCGGCCATGATGTCGGACTCGAAAGAGGCCCAGACCTGTGCGACGGTGTCTGCGACCGCGGACGCTTCGACGTCGCCACTGGCGTAGAGACTCGCGATCTCGCTGTCGAGCTCGGCCTCGAAGTCGATCTCGGCATCGAGCACTTCCTGCACGAACACCGACAGGTCCACGATCGGCACGTCGAGCACCAAGCTGGTCAGCGGGCCCGACTCGGCGTCGAGCACGACCGCTTCGTAGTCTTCGAACGCAGCCATGACGTCACTCGAGGACGACGCGGCGCGGACATCGGCTTTGAGGGTCGTGCCGGCGGTCTCGAACTGCGCCTGGGCACCTGCATCGAATGCGGCGTCGGACCCCAGGGTCACCAGGGCTTCATCCATGGCCCACGCTTCGAGGGTCGCTGCGGACCGCGCACCGGCGTCGATTGCAGCTTCGGTCTCGGAAACGCCTTCCAGCGCGCCCTCGATCACGGTTCGGAACGCAAGCGATGCCTGGTGCTCGGCGGTGGATGCGGTCTCGGCGTCCACCCCGGCGGCAGCCTCGGAGTCGAGGGACGCATCCAGGAAGGTGGTGGTGGTGGCCTCTCCAGTCGCGCCGGACGCGACGTTGGTCACGAAGGTCGACATCACCGAGACCTTGGCGGTCCACAGATCTTCGGCATCGACCGACAGACCCGCATCCGCGAACACGTCGCCCCGGGCTTCCTGAGCGGCGAGAACCGCCTTGGCGACCGCGTCGATCGCCACGTCACCCCGGGTCTCGTCGGCATCGGCCACGGCGTCGATCTCGGCGGCGAGATCCGCGTCGATCCGCTTCCGCAGGTCGATGGTGTCGATGGTCTCGCCGGAGCGCTCGTTGGCGATCCAGGTGAAGGCCTCGGCCTCGAGGCTGGTCTCGGAGTCGATGGGTTGCGAGGTCACGGTCGAGCCCGCTTCAGCGGCGCCTTCGACGATGACGCTCCCGACCTTCTCGCCGTTCTCGTCGAGAGCGACGAGTACCATCTGCGAGGATTCTGCGGGCACGTCGACCGCGAACGAGCCGTCGGCGTCGATGTCGGCAGCGCCGATCACCTGCCCCATCTCGTCACCGGACATGGCGATGGCTTCGACCTCGGCCGCGGCGTCGACCGAACCGGATCCGGCCAGACGGCCCTGTGTTCCGGCGTCGTTCGACACCTGGCCTTCGATCGTGGACGCGTTGTCCGGATCGACGTCGGGGTCGTCGTTGTTGCAGGCGAGAGCGAGTACGAGCGCGAGTGGTGCGAGGGTTCTCATTTCTTTGCGTCTCCTGAGTTGTAGTCTCACTACAACTTTAGGAGATATGATTGCGACCCGCAAGGCGGTGAAGCACATCTGAAGCACTACGCGCGCATTACTCGAGGAGACGGCCTCGGTGCGGCTACCAGGTGTCGTTCTGGTGGTCGTGGCCGTGACAGGCGCCGTTGCACGTCGCGCCCGCGTCCAGCTCGTTCGACAGCACGTCCTTCGCGCCGTTCACGTGGTAGTCGGGCCCGATGATGGTGTTGGCGGCGTCGACCGTGTTCGCGTGGCACTCGGAGCAGATCGAGTCGGCGTTGAGGTGCAGCGCGTGCCGGCCCGACATCTGAGCCCAGCCGTTCGGGTCTCCGAGGTTGGAGTGGCAGCTGGTGCAGCCGTAGGGGCCTTCACCGTCGGTGGCGGTTCCGTTGTCGGCCTGGCCGTCGCCGTGGCAGTACGCGTTCGAGCACGTGCTGGTCGCGGCATTGTACGTGGCCAGCACGGAGTAGCCGTCGGTGTAGTCGATCTCGCCGTAGCCAGGCGTCACGTCCCCGAACACGTGGCCGTTCGAGAGGACGTCGCTGGGCTTGTAGTGGCACTGTTCGCAGCCGTAGCCCTGATCGATGTGCGCGGTGTGCGACGTGAACGAGATGAGGGTGGGGTCCTCCTCGCCATCGATGTCCTTCGGCGGTGCGCCCGACGCGTTGACCGTTCCGCCGTGGCAGAACGTGCAGTCGGTGCGCCACGTGGGTTCGTGGCAGTCGTCGCAGCTCACGGCCGTGGTCCCGCCGACGGCATCGAGGTTGGCGCCGTGGCAGCTCCGGCAGTCGCCATCGGTCTGCAGGTTGGTGGCGACCCCGTGATTCTCGGGGAGCGCCCAGTCCGGCGGATGGTACGGCTCGTTGGGATCGACCTCGTCCTCGGGGGGTGGAGGCGGAGGAGGAGGCGGCTCGCCACCGACCGGCGGGATGTCGCAGTCGTTGGCGGCCCCGTTGTCGATCCAGTCCTTGACGATCTCGATCGCGAACGGGTCGATCGGACCGTCTGGCGGCATCACGCCCCCCTCGCCGGCCGCGAGGATGCCCTGCATCTTGCGGTAGAGGAACGACTCGCCCGAAGACCCGGGCGTGACCAGGGTTCCGGCGCCGGACGGAGACGGGACGTTGACCAGGGCGTTGTAGGGGCTGGTCTGCAGATCCAGATCGCCGCCTGCCACGACCGCCGAGTGGCATCCGGTGACGCAGGAGACCTCGAACACCGTGCGGACGAGGCAGAGTTCGCCGGTGAGGAAGCCCTGCGGCGCGGGTTCGACCGGAACATCGGTGTCGGTGTCGACATCGGTGTCGACGGGCGGGGCGTCGTCGCACCCCACGAGAGCAAGCAACAGAACAAACACAAGTGCCTCCACAGAGCACGTGGACGATAGCACCCCGGTCACGGATTGTCACGGGCTGACGCAGGAAGAACCGCGATTCGGGATCGCCGGGAGATCCTGGAATTCTCCAAAACCCGGGCCTGGAGTGAAGCTGCACGGCGTGACCGGGAATGACGGGGTGAATCGGAGGCCTCATGCATCGTTCCATCCCATCCGCCTTGATCCTGCTTCCCACGCTCGTGCCGCTGGTGCTCGCGGGGTGCGAATCGGAGTACAAATTCGAGGCCGAAGAAGCCGACCCTCTGTTCTCGTCGGCCCCCGAACCCGAGAACACCCAGCAGCTCGACCGCATCGTCCAGGTCACCGAGCCCGCCGTGGACGTGCTCTTCGTGGTCGACAACAGCTGCTCGATGGACGCCGAACAGACCGCGCTGGCGAACAACTTCCCCACCTTCATGCAGTCGTTCACCGGCAGCGGGCTCGACTACCACATCGGGGTCGTCTCGATGGACATGTTCTCGCCGGCACACCGCGGAAAGCTCCGTCAGGCCGGGGGCGTTCGCTACATCGACAGCGAAACCCCCAACCCGGAGCTCGTCTTCGGGCAGATGGCCCTGATGGGGACCGGCGGAGACAGCGAGGAGAAGGGCCGGGCCGCAGCGTTCACCGCGATCGAGCAGCTCTCCGGCCCCAATGGGTTCAACGCCGGGTTCTACCGCGAGGATGCGTCGCTGCAGATGATCTTCGTCTCGGACGAGGACGACCAGTCGGCCGCCAACCCCATCACGCGAGCCGAGTTCGGGGAGTGGATGGCCACCGAGAAGGAGTCGCCGGACCTCGTCAAAGCGCACGCCATCGCCTGGCTTCCCCAGACCAACTGCCCCGACGGCTTCGAGGTCGGCCAGACCTACGCCCAGTACGTCAACTGGACCGACGGGGTGCGGTTCAACATCTGCCAGTCGGACTGGGGGCCCTTCCTGGACGAGCTCGGACTGCAGACCACTGGCCTGAAGCGGGAGTTCTTCCTGTCTCGCGTACCCCTGCTCGCCCCGTGGACCCTCGAGGTTCGCGTGGAGGCCCTGAACGAGGCCGGCCAGCCCGTGATGTTCGAGTTCGAGGAGTGCACCGCCGACGACCCCGACCCCGCGTGCGACGTGCAGTACAACCCGGTCCGAAACAGCGTGTCGTTCCGGGAGTACGTGCCGCCGCCCCTGTCCACCGTGTGGATCGAGTACACCCTGCTCGAGTCGTACACCTCGATCGACGACGTGGTGCAGCAACCGGATGCCGAGGACTGACGTGGTCGAGGGTGCGGATCAGCGCACGCCGCCCGCCACCTGCACGTGCGGGAACGACGGGCGCGACGCGTCCATGACCGCGATCAGCCCTTCGTAGGCGACGTCTCCATCGGGTACGACCGTGATCTGCCCGTTGGTGCGGTGCGCTTCGGAGACCTGCTTCAGGCGCTCGGTCAGCCGGTCGAGGTCTTTGGCGGCAAAGCGCTCCGGCTCCCCGTCGACCGTGAGCGAAAGCCCATCCGCATGGATCCCGATCGCCGGGACCAGCGCCTCCTCCCCCTCCGAGTGGCACGCACAGATGCTCGGCAGCGACACGTCGATCACACCGAACGCGACCCCGTTGCCCAGCAGCAGCAGCGGAATCAGCAGCGAGACCAGACCCATGATCGGGACCAGGTCCATCGCGGGGGCACGGGAGCGGGATCGACGGGACATGAGACCTCCAGAGGCAGGGAACAGAGCAGCGGTTCATAGAGGTCGACTGCACCGGCACGGGATCGGTTCGCGTCGATTCGTCAACAGCTCGTCAGCCCGCGGAATCGGCGATACACCGCGCGGCCCCCGAGACCCCTCTGAAGTCCCGGAATCCCAGGAGCGACCGATGCCGCACGTCATCTTCCTCGAGCCCGCGTTCCCCGGCAATCAGCGCGAGTTCGTCCGCGGTCTGCATGCCGTCGGAGCGACGATCAGCGGCATCGGCACCGCTCCCATCGAGGCCTACGACAGCGAGCTGCGCAGCTGGATGCACAGCTACGAACAGGTGGGGTCCACGGCCAGCGTCAACGCCCTCACCCAGGCCGTGAAGCGGATCCAGCAGCGGGGTCCGTGGGTGCACCAGCTGGTCAGCACCATCGAAGCCCTGATGCTCCCCGCCGCCGAGACCCGTCAGCGGACCGGCATTCCCGGCATGAGCGTGCAGCAGACCAACCTGTTTCGCGACAAGTACGTCATGAAGCAGTTCTTGATGAAGCACGGCATCCGCTGCGCGATGAACGCCGAGGTCGGAACCGTCGACGAAGCCAAGGCGTTCGTCCAGAAGGTCGGGTTCCCCGTCATCCTCAAGCCCCTCGCGGCGGCTGGAGCGGCGGGAACCTGGCGGGCCGACGACTGGGGTGGGCTGGCCGCGGCCATCGAAGAGAGCGGCATGAGCCCGCAGCGCAAGATGACCATGGAGGAGTTCATCACCGGGCACGAGGGCTTCTGGGACACCCTGACCTGCAACGGGCGCGTCGTGTACGAGCAGATCTGCCACTACTACCCGAACGTGCTCGAAGCGATGCGCACCCGGAACTGCTCCCCCATCGTGATGGTCACCAACCGGGTCGACGCCGAGAGCTACACCAAGCTCAAGGTGTTCGGGCGCCAGGTCCTCACCGCGCTGCAGCTCGACACCGCCCCCACCCACATGGAGTGGTTCGTGGGTCCGAAGGGGCTGTTCTTCAGCGAGATCGGCGCGCGGCCGCCCGGCGTCCGCGTCTGGGATCTGTACTGCGAAGCCAACGACATGGATCTGTACGTCGAGTGGGCCAAGGCCCTGGTGCACGGCGAGTGCCATCCGCGCCCATCCAGGCGGTTCGCCGCGGGCATGGTCGCGCTTCGGCCCAACCAGGACGGGCGAATCGTGGGGTACACCGGCGTCGAGACCATCAAGAAGCGCTACGGCGACTTCCTCTTCCGCATGCACCTGCCCCCCGTGGGTTCGCGCACCCAGCCCGTCGACACCGGGTACATGGGCAACGCCTGGGTCTGGGGCAAGCACCCCGACTACGACCTGTGCCGCTACATGCTCGAAGACGTCGGCCGCACCATCCGCGTCTGGGCCGAATGAGGTAGGCTCTCGCCGATGCCGGGGGTGCCATGAGCTGGATGAGTGTCGTCAAGTGGAGCCAGCCCAAGCTGACCGAGGGGCCACACATCCCGGGTCAGCTGCGGCGGCGTGGCAAGATCACCTGGCAGGAGGTGCTCCGGACCCTGGCCGACGTCGAGATGGACGTCCGCCGGCTGCACGCCTCGAAGCTCAAGGACCGCGGCAAGCAGACCGACGGGACGGTCCACCTCACCCTGGCGCTCGGTCCCGGCGAGACCACCAGCGTGGTCCGGGTGTCGAGCGACCCCGCTCTCGACTCGATCAAAGACGAGCTGGCGCATCTCATCGCGGGAGCGGGCTTTCCGTCGAGCGGGCAGCGGGTGCTCTGCGAGTTCGACTGCACGTTCGGTTCGGCGGACGCTGGTGGCTTCGGCGACGACAGCTTCGGCTGGGACGGCGGCAGCACCGACCACGGGGGCTCCGGACGCGGGGGTTTCGGCGATCCGTTCTGACGACCGGGTGTCGGAAGCGACGGGATAGATCCTGGACATGTCCGCGCGCTCTCCATCCCCCACCGACCGCTGGCTCCGTCAGGCGGAGCGGGTCCGTCGGCAGTGGCGCACGCTCTCCAGAATGCGGCGAGACCGTCTGATCACGCGTCTCCAGCGAGAGAATCACCCGATCGGTCGCGTGTGGATCGACGTGTTGGAGCGCGCGCATCCGCTGGTCGCCTGGTTGGACGGCGACGGTCCCGCCTCGGACCTCCTGGCCCTGCAGACGACCCCCGAGGCCCGCCAGCTCATCACCTCCCACCCCTTCTCGGACTGGACCCCGTGGTCGACCCCCGCGACATCCCCCGCATCCTCCTCGACGCCGCGCGAGTAGTCCGGTCGGGCGAGGTGGTCGTGTTCGGAAGCGGGGCACTGGCCTTCTTCCTCGACGACGCACCCGCGACGCGAGACGTGGACGTGTGGGTCGACCCCGCCGAGCGCGGCGAGATCGTCGAGGCCGTGATGGGCGAGCTGTCCTGGTACCACGACAAACACGACGCCTACGTCGAGGTCTGGCGGCCCGAGACCTTCGCCGCACCGACCACCTGGCGCGAGCGTGCGCGGGTCCTCACCGACGAGACCGTTCCGGACGTCCGCCTCGTCGTGCCGCATCCCCACGATGTCCTGCTCTCCAAGCTGGAACGGTGGTCGCCGTCCGACCAGGAGCACGCGCGACGGATCCTCTCGAGACACCCGCTCTCACGGACGCAACGCGACACCCTGCTCGAACAGACCCCATACCGGACGGGCCAGATCGACGCGCCGGAACGCACAGCCGCCTTCGAGGCCCACGTACAGGACTGGCTCGCGGGGCTGTCGTCGCACTAAGGGGCAGGCAACCCGGAGCATCCATGTCCGACATCACCGTGCACCACCTCGACAACTCCCGCAGCCAGCGCATCCTGTGGTTGTTGGAGGAGCTCTCCCTCGACTACACGCTGAAGGAGTGGAAGCGCGACCCCAAGACCATGCGCGCACCCCCCGGTCTGAAGGATGTCCACCCGCTCGGAAAAGCGCCCGTGGTGCAGATCGGCGAAGAGGTCATCGCCGAGTCCGGGGCCATCCTCGAGATCCTGGTCGACCGCTACGGCGACCAGTTCGACGGCGACCAGCCCCTGGTTCCGGCTTCGTCCGAGGGCCGCGACGAGCTGCGCTTCTGGATGCACTACGCCGAGGGCTCGCTGATGCCGCCGCTGCTGATCAAGCTCATCATCGGGCAGCTTCGCGGCGACCAGGTGCCGTTCTTCATCCGCCCGGTGGCCAAGGGCATCGCCGACAAGATCGACAAGCAGTACACCGACGCCGAGATCACCACACACTTCGCGTTCATCGAAGCCCACCTGGCCAGCCGGGAGTGGTTCGCGGGCGGGCAGTTCACCGCGGCAGACGTGCAGATGAGCTTCCCGATCGAGGCGGGTGCGATGCGGTCCAGCACGCCGATCGGCCCCAACACCCGGGCCTGGCTCGAGCGCATCCAGAAGCGACCGGCCTACCAGCGCGCGATGGAGAAGGGCGGCGGACTCACGGGGATCGGCTGACCACCGGAGACGGCGCCCCCCGGGGACCGTCGAACACGCCTTCGAAGCGCACCTGCTCGTCTTCGAGCAGCGGACGAACCGCCCTGAGCACTGTGTGGTAGCGGTAGAACGGCACCTTCGGCCAGAGGTGGTGGATCAGGTGGGCATCCTGGCCGGCCATGATCATCGAGAGCACGGGCCCCCCCTCGACGATGCGTGCGTTGTCGAACCGCCCGGTCTGCCCGTGGGGATGGTGTGGCAACCAGTCGAAGGCGAACGCGAGCCAGCCGCTGGCGAGCACCCCCGGGAACACCCACAACGCGAGCAGCTCGGCGAAGAAGCCCGCCCACAAGAGGCCGCTGGCCACCCCCACCATGACGAGCACGGCCAGGACGGCCTGACGGACGGCCCGGGCCATGTGCGCGGACTCGGTGCGCAGCTGGGTGAGGAACATCCAGTAGTAGTGCGGGACGATGGTGAAGCAGCGCAGCGCGATGGTGACCGGGTTGCTGCCCGCGACCCACAGATCGGGGTCTTTTCCGGGCTTGTTGGCGACCCCGTGGTGGCGCAGGTGAACCGCCTGGAACGCCGGGTAGGGCGCGACGAACGCCAGAGCCGCCACCCAACCGACCGCGGTGTCGAGCCAGGCCAGGCGCTTCGACCCGCCGATGTTGCCGTGCACGGCTTCGTGGAGCGGCGTGAACCAGCCGTAGGCGACCGGCACCAGCAGCGCACCTGCGAGCCACAGAGGCAGGATGCGCAGGGTGCCGAGCACCATCAGCCCGAGGGTGGACGCGGCCAGGACGCCGACCAGCACCAGCGTCGGCCAGGCGAGGTGGCCGGTGTGCTGCTTCCAGGTGCGGTTCATCGCCTTGCGATCGGCGGGAGCGAGCTCAGACATCGGGGCCTCGAGATGGAGCGGTGGCGGGGACCAGGCGGTACAGGGCGTCGGCCATCTGGTCGACCAGGGCGGCGGGCGGCAGGTCGGAGTCGGTGAGCACGATGGCCTCGCAGAAGCCGATCCAGCCCGCGAGGAGCAGGGACGTGTGGGGGTCGTCCGGCAGACCGAACAGCGCGCGGACCCGGCTGGCCTGGGTGTCGCGCACCTGCTGGGCGAGCCCGGCGACCTCGGGATCGACCCCGACCCCACCCCGCAACACGGCCTTGAGCAGGGGGCCTTCGGCGACCACCACCTCGACGAAGGCCGCCAGCACGGCGCGCATCAGGGCATGGGGTGTGGACGCCCCCGACTGGACGGCGAGAACGGCGGGGTCGGTCGCGACCAGGATCTGCTGCGCGACCGCCCGGACGGTCTCGACGTAGAAGCCGCGCTTGCTGCCGAAGTACCGGTAGACCAGGCCGATGGACGTGCCCGTGGCGGCGGTGATGTCGTCGGGGCGGATAGCGTCGAACGGCTTGGAGGACCAGAGCCGGCGGCCTGCATCGAGCATGGCGTGGCGGCGTTCTTCTGGGGGCAATCGGGGCATGTTCTGGAGGTAATCGGTTGTTGAATTATCTTCAACAAGGAGGCGGGACGGCTCGGGTGGACGAGGGTTCCGGCGTTCGGTCCAGCGGTGTCCCCGGGGCCAGCTCGACGTCCACCACAGAGCGCTGTCGCTCACGGAGCGCTTCGCTCACGGAGGATTGCACGGAGCGCCGATGTCTCGATTGGGCCGTCTCCAGCGCCGTGTTCGAGCGTCGTCTACCCAACCGCCCAGCAACCACGAGCTCTTCCGGTCCCCGCTCGTGTCCACCGCGCTCGCCACACCCGAAGGGCGCTACGAACCCGGTGCAGCGGGGGTTTCCGGGGGCCGCAGGCCCCTTCAGGGATGTCTCGATCGAGCCGTCTCCAGCGCCGTGTTCGAGCGTCGTCTACCCCACCGCCCAGCAACCACGGGCTCTTCCGGTCCCCGCTCGTGTCCACCGCGCTCGCCACACCCCAAGGGCGAGGCCGGACTCTTCCGCGCCATCCGCGACAGAACCACCCATCGTTCGGACGCGTGCAGGCGCGAGATGCAAGCGACGGCGCAGGTGGGCGAGGTGTCGGGGTGTGCTTCGAGGGTTTTCGGGGTTCGGACCTTTCCCGATCTGCGCGGTCGACCACCGGCTGGTCGCATTCGAGTTGATCTCGGCGAGCGTCGTCGGTAGCGTCGCCTCACCGCCGTATTTCCACGGCGTTCGGGAGGTAGCGATGAACACCGAGGAAGTACCGGACGGTACGAACGGGAACATCATGATCGGCGGCAGCCAGGGCGGTCAGTTCGAGTGCACCGACGGGGACGACTACTGGGCCTGGCGGGGCACCCCCTTCCCCAGCACCGGGTGGGACCTGGACTTGACGTCGGGCGGCAGCATCTCGGGCGTCGACTACGTGTTCACGTCCTACGCCTTCGACACGGACACCGAGATCCCGGAATCGAAGTTCGGCGGAAACACCTTCGTCATCAAGAAGAATGGCGTCACCATTGGCTGGCTGGAGGCCTATGTGTCTGGAAGCAACCAGGCCAAGCTGATGTGGTGGTCCAACGGACAGTCCCTGACCCGAGACCGGTATTTCGACGTCTCCGCAGGCGACACCCTCTCGTTCGTTCCGGGTCCGTTCCCCACGAACAAGCAGTACCCGCTCAACCATTACCAAGGTTGAGGTTGCGGAAGCACCGGAATCCACGATTTCCGCTTTCGTCGGTGCCAGAGACAAATCTGGTTGCGCCGTGCGCGTTCGATGGGTCGGCCGAGTGGCAGCTCCCCCCGCGGACGATCCAGAGGTCTTCGTTCAACTCGAGGGCCGAGACGATGAGCCTCGAAGGCGGAGAGGCGTGCTTCTCCCAGGTCGTCGCACATTGCTCCCGGACGTTTCCGCCGCACCCGCGGATGCCGTAGACCGAGCAGTCCAGCCGGAACGCGTCGAGGGACACGGGTCGTGGCCGCGGCCCGCTCATCAGGACGTTCCCGAGCGAAGGGTCGAAGCCATTTCCCCACGGGAACGCGCTCCGTGCGGGCCCGCGGCAAGCCTTCTCCCACTCGAGGTCGTGTGGCAGCCGATGCACCAACCCGGTCCGGTGCGTCTGCCAGTCCATGAACGCCAGCATTCCCGCCCGGTCGACGCCCACCACCGGCCAGTCGCCCCCCGGCTGCGCGTCCAGCGTCCAGGCCCCGCGCTCCCAGCGCCAGCCCGTCTGGATGCCGTTCAGATCATCGTCCGGCACGTGCTTCGACTCCGGCCCCTCTGAATCCAGAAAGCGCCGGAACTCCCGCACCGTCACCACGTGCTCCTGCATGAAGAACCCGTCGATCCAGACCCGCCCCTCCTGGTACGGCTCCAGCGCCTCTTCCGCGTTCCCCGT
The DNA here is from genome assembly GCA_965224055.1 of Myxococcota bacterium. Classification (GTDB taxonomy): domain Bacteria; phylum Myxococcota_A; class UBA796; order UBA796; genus JACKEQ01. Next base: position 4,941,230 of record OZ245034.1, read on the forward strand.
GCGATACCACCCCGCCGGAACGTAGACCTCCCCCGGCCCCATCGCCGCAGGGAGCGGGATCGGAAACGGCGCGTCCGAGTCGGGCGGAATGCCGTCCCAGTGCTCGCCGCGCCCCACGAACACGGGGTAGTTCACCGGCACCCGCCCTTCCGCCCGCACCCGAAGGCGCCAGTAGCCATGGGGGAGCGCGACCGCGTTCAGGGGGGTCGTGCCCAGGGGGATGGACTCCGCCACCTGCCAGCGACGCGCCTTGTGCACCAACCGCTCCGCCACCACCACCGCACCGGGGGGATCGGTGTGGAGCGTCACCGCCGCCTTGCCCTCCAGGTAGGACGCGAACTCTCCACGGTCGTGCGCCAGCAGCAGATCCCGATGAACCGCCGTCTGGACCGGGTCGTGGGCCGCCTCGCTCTCCTCCAGGGCGTCGCGGTGATGCGCCGCCAGGGCGCGATGGGCCGGGCCGCACTCCGGATCCTGGTAGAGCGCCGTCTGCAGGGTCTGGAGCCGTCGAGCCTCCACCCGGCGCAGCTCCACCTCCGTCTCGTCGGCCTGATCCTCGATGAGCCAGCCCGGTTCCTTGTCCTCCACCGGGGCGTGCGGCGGGAGCGCAGCCAGGATCTGGGCCGCCAGGGCGCGCTGGCGCTCGATGCGGTCGCGCAGGGTCTCGATCTCGGATGCCAGGGGCTGGGCTTGCTGGACCAGGGCCAGGGCACGTTCGCGACGCTGCTCCCCCGAGAGCCAGGACTGCAGGCGGTTCGCCACGCCCAGGGCATCGGGACGCTCTTCGGGAGCCCGCTGGATCATGGCCCGGACCAGCTCCACCAGCACGTCCGGTGGGTCGTAGCCAGGCTGCAGGCTCTGGATGGGGTCGCGCGGGGGGCCCTGGATGATGGCGTGCCACACCTGGATGGCGGTGCCGTCGTAGGGCAGAGCGCCGGTGAGCGCTTCGTACAGCAGGATTCCCAGCGCGTACACGTCGAGGGCCCCGCTGCAGCGGTCGATCTCGCCGCGGGCCTGCTCGGGGGACATGTACAGCGGGGTCCCGACCACGGCGTCGTCCAGCTCCTCGTCGGGCCGGGCGAGGTCGAGCGCCACTCCGAAGTCCATGATGCGAACGTCCGAGAAGCGCCCGACCATCAGGTTGTGGGGCTTGATGTCGCGGTGCACCACCCCTTCGTTGTGCATGTACGCGAGCGCTCGCGCGATGCCCTCCACCCGCTCGCACAGCTCCCGCAGCCCCACTTCTTCGGAGTCCATCAGGGTGCGCAGGGTCCGACCGCGGACCTCGGGCATGGTGAACCACGGCGTGCCGTCGTCGAGCTGGCCCAGATCGAGGGCGGGGACGATGTTGGGATGGTGCAGGCGGGCCGTGAGCCGGGCCTCTCGCTCGAACCGCTTGCGCTGGATGCCGCCCACCCGCTTGCGCTGGAGCTTCATCACCAGCTGGGTGTCGAGCTTGGTGTCGCGCACCCGCCGGATCTCGCCCACGCCCCCTTCCGCGAACGCGCCCAGGTCGACGTAGCGCGCAGGGAGCGTCGGACCGGGCCGCTCGGACGGCACTTCTGCATCGCCGGCCGCAGGAACACCCGTCTGGTCGGGCGCTTCGGAGAGCACGGGTCGTCCGTCCCCACCGAGCCGGGTTCGCCAGGTGCGGTGCCAGCTGGCAGGGACCACAGCGGCCGAAGTGGGGTGCGTCATCCTCCTCCTGCAACACCCGACGGCCTCCCCCGAACCAGAGCGGCGCGGATGCGTGTCGAACGGGGCTACGACGGCACTCTACCGGACCCGCACCCCCACTCCGAAGCACGACCTCGACGACGCCAGGGGTGCCGATCGTGTCAGGAGCAGGTAAAAGGGGGGCGACCGCAACGTGACGCCCTGGCGTCGCTCTTCTGTCCAACCTGCACAAACGGACACTTCTCTATGCGCATCAACACGCTCTCCCTGATCTTCGTTCTCGCTCTCGGCTGTACCGACGGCAAGGACACCGGCGACGAAGCCGACACCGACACCGACACCGATTCGGACACCGACTCCGACACGGACGCCGACACCGACTCGGATGCCGACGCCGATGCCGACACGGATGCCGATACCGACGCCGACACCGACACGGATACCGACACGGACACCGACACGGACACCGACACCGGCTTCTTCGTCTGTCTCGAGGACGCGAACGAGCCCAACGACGATTTCGCCACGGCACTGCCGACCACAGGTGGCACAGGCCTCGCGGTGCTCGACTCCAGCGAGGACTGGTGGCAGATCGACGTGGGCGTGAACGAGAAGATCACGATCTTCTACGACTTCGATGACGACTTCGGGGACGTGGACGGCGACCTCTACGACGCCAACAACGACGAGGTCGACAGTTCTGGATCGGTCTCCGACCAGGAGGTCCTGGAGTGGGTCAACGGCACAGGCGCTGCCACCACCGTCACCGCCCGAGTGTTCCTGTTCAGCGGTAGCTGCAACCTGTACGACCTCTCCTACACGATCGACACGTGTACCGAAGACACGAACGAGCCCAACGACGACATCGCTACCGCGACGGTCGGGGGCAACGCCGTCGGTCAGTACCTCATCGGCGACAACGTCGATGTGTTCGCAATCGACGTCGATGCATCGAACCTCCTCACGCTCGACGCGTTCTTCATCGACGCTGATGGCGATGTCGACATCGAGCTCGTGGACGCCGCGGGCACGGTGCTCGCCGAGGCCGACAGCAACGACGACAACGAGACCCTCGAGTGGTTCAACAGCTCGAGCGCGACCGAGACGGTGTATGCGCGGGTGTTCCTCGACGACGGATTCTGCACGACCTACGACCTGGGCGCCACGACGGCCCCGTTCGTCTGCCCCGAAGACACCTTCGAGGAGAACGACAACCTCGTCTCCTCGGCTGCCATCACGGCGAGCGAAGCCGGCCTGGGGATCATCGATGGAGACGCCGACTTCTTCTCGTACGAGGTTCCCGCCGGCGAAGCACGACAGTTCGCGCTCGACTTCGACGACACGGTGATCGACCTCGACCTCGTCCTGCGGGACGGCAGCGGGAACGAGATCGACGACGGCAACCCCATCACCTACCTCAACGGCACGGCGAACCCCGAAACCGTCTTCGTCGAGGTCGAGGTCGCGGACGGCATCTGCGGCGAGTACGACCTCCTGATCGACGATGCAACGCCGGATTGCACGCCGGACGGCGACGAGCCCAACGACGACATCGCGAACGCCGTTGTCGGTGTGGATGGCTCGTACAACATCGACGACACTTCGCCTGACTTCTACACCTTCGAGGTCGCAGACGGCGAAGAGCTCACGGTGGACGTCGTGGCTGCAGAAGTCTTCGGAGACATCGCCGTCACCCTCTACGATGATCTGGGTGGGGAGCTCGACACGGACACCTTCGGGGACCTCTACGACGTGTCCGAGGTCAACAACACCGGTGCCACCGTGACGTGGGTGGTGGGGATCGAGGACGACGGCATCACCTCGGCCTGCATGCCCTACACCCTGGCGAGCCAGACCATCGTTTGCTCCACGACTGACCCCTACGAGCCCGACAACGACGTCGCCACCGGCAACCTCAACGTGCTCTCCGCCACCGACGCCATCTCCAACACCGGAGACGACGATTACTGGCTGTTCGACGTTGCCGACGGCGAAACCATCGAGATCACCCTCGACTTCATCGACGCCGATGGCGACATCGACACGACCCTCGATGACAGCGCCGGAAACTTCCTCGATGGCTCTGCTGGCGTCTCGGACCAGGAGTTCGTGACCTGGACGAACACCACGGGAGCCACCGAGCAGGTCAACCTCGAGGTTCGTCTCCTCGGCTCGGGCTGCAACAGCAACCCGTACACCCTCACGGCCTCGATCTTCTAGGCTGACCGACTACCGACCCCGCGAAGCACCTGTCTTCGCGGGGCTCCTGGCCCGCCCGTCCGCAACCGGACGCGGCGGGTCGCGTCGTTTCGGGGGTCCGACCGCTTCGCCGGCTGGCGTTCTTCCCGACTTCATGTATGATCGAGCAACAGCTCTTGACGATCCAAACATGGAGTCCCGATGCGCCTCGCTCCCTCCGCGTCTTCCGCCCGCCCGCGCTGGAGTCGCTCCAACCGCACCGCTCCCGCCTCATCCCTTCCCCGGGGTGACCGTCAGGCCACCGTCATCGCCGTCGCCGCACAGAAGGGCGGGGTCGGCAAGACCACCACCACCGTGTCCCTCGCCGCGGCCTTCGCGCGCTTCCACGGCCTGAAGGTCCTCGTGATCGACCTCGACCCCCAGGGCCACGTGCACCTCGCGCTCCGCGAGCAGGTCGGCATCGGCGGAAGTCCCCTGTCCGAGCTCCTCACCGACCCCACCAACACCCTCGAGGTCGAGGAGATCCGCACGGGCACCAGCATCGACGACCTGTTCGTCACCCCGCCCGATCCCGAGCTGCTGCACGCCGAGGACAGCGTCGCGCACCGCATCGGCAAGGAGCTGCTGCTCCGCAACGCGCTGGAGATCACCCGGACCCACTACGACCTCATCCTGCTGGACTGCCCGCCCAACATGGGCACGCTCACCGTGAACGGGCTGGTCGCAGCCGACACCGTGCTCGTGCCCGCTCAGGCCAGCATGCTCGCCGTGTCCGGGATCGACGGGTTGTTCCGCACGCTCGACGAAGTGGGGGCCCAGCTCAACCCCTCCCTCGACCTGCTCGGCGTCGTGCTCACCCGGGTGGACGGGCGCACCACGCGGAGCAACGAAGCCGTGCGTACCCTGGTGAAGGAGAGCTGGGGCGACGTGGTGCTTCCCGTGCACATCGGCGCCAACGACGCTCTGGCCCAGGCCCAGCTGGCCGGCCGCGATATCTTCGCCCACGCGCCCAGCAGCCGAGGCGCTCTGCACTACAAGGCCCTCGCTGCAGAGCTGCTCGATCGCCTCGCACCCTGAGGAAACCCGATAGGACCCCGGTCGAAGCGAGGTCCTCCTGCTGCTGCTCCTCTCCATCTCCGCACTCGCCGGTTCCGACGCCACGCCCGTTCCCGATGCCGCGTCGCTGAAAGCCGCGTGGGATGCGCTCCCCGCAGAGGGCTGGGTGCATCGTCCGGCCATCTCGGACAAGGAGTGGAGCAAGCTGGCCGACGGCAAGGTGATCCGTCGAAGAGAGCGTCTGGACGGGCCCGATCGCGTGCTGGCGGCCACCTGGACCCCCGCCACCCACGACCAGCTGTGGCTCGCCATCCAGGACGAGAGCTGCTTCGTCTCGCTGGACGGGTACGTCGACGAAGACCTTCCCGGCAGCACCTTCGCCAACCGCACCCTCTACCAGCGGATCGACCTGCCCTGGCCCTTCGCCGCCCGCCAGTGGGTGGTCGACATCGAGAGCAACCGCGCGCTGCTGAACGCCAGCCAGGGAGCCGTGTGGGAACGCTCGTGGACCTGGTCGGCCGAGCGCGGCGCCAAAGCCGAAGACCCCGATGCGGTCTGGGTTCCCGAGACCGAAGGCGGCTGGACGCTCGTGACCCTCGAGGGCGGAACCCTGCTCGTCTACCACACCCGCGCGAGCCCTGGCGGCGCCATTCCAGACGAAGCGGGCACCCAGTGGGCGCTCATGACCGTGTCCTCCATCATCGAGGACATGGACGAGCGCGCCCGTACCGTGATCGACGGCCACTACCTCGCCGGGCACGACCCGATCGAGCGTCCAGACGGCACGCACATCCCCTTTCGCACCCCCGTGAACAAGAAGTGAACACCCCTCCGAAGGGCGAGATCCCTGTGGACAGCCCATGATCGCGGGCTCATTCACAACTTCTTTGTTCATTGAACGGCTAATGAACAGAAATCTGTTACACCTACGAGCGCTGCTCCTCGGAGGCCCCATGTCCGCTCTCATCGATCCCCGCCCCACTCCCGACGCCATCCGTCCCCTCGCTTCGGCGAGCCTGCCGTCGGAGTTCGGAGACGACTTCCGGATCGTGGCGTTCGAGAACCCGGTCGATCGGCAGGAGCACGTGGCCCTGGTGCTCGGCGAGGTCGACGGCGCAGAGGACGTCCTGGTGCGCATGCACTCCGAGTGTCTGACCGGCGACGTGTTGGGTTCGCGGCGCTGCGACTGCCGGGCTCAGCTCCACGCTGCGCTGCGCCGGATCGAGGAGAACGGCAGCGGCGTGCTGCTCTACCTGCGCCAGGAAGGCCGGGGAATCGGGCTCACCAACAAGGTGCGCGCCTACGCGCTGCAGGACGCCGGGCTGGACACCGTCGAAGCCAACGAAGCCCTGGGTTTCGCCGACGATCTGCGTCGCTACGAGGCCGCTGTAGGCATGCTGAAGGCCCTGGGCATCGAGGGTGTGCGCCTGATGACCAACAACCCCCGCAAGGTGGCTGCGCTGGTCGAGCATGGGCTGCGCACCGAGCGCGTGCAGCACGAGCTCCCGCCCACGCATCACAACGTCGACTACCTGCGCACCAAGCGCGATCGGTCGGGGCACCTGCTGAATGTCGCTTCGGAGGGGTCCGAATAGCGCCGAGTCCGCGAATGTCTTGACGGTCAAGAGAGCGGTGCCCCCGAAATGCGCGGAGGAACGAGCACATTTTCCGGGGGTACCCGAACGCGACAAGACATTCATTGGAAGTAATTCGGTCGGTTCATCCCTCGCTTGCGAGGGTGGGCCGGCGGAATCGAGTTGCGGTCAAGACCCGAATCGGCCCGAAGAGTCCGCATTCATCCGAACAGAGAGGCCGAGCGGGTCTTGGACGTCAACCGATAACCGCAAGGTCGCGAAGCGGCCGCGCAGGCCGCTTGCCGGCCGAAGCCCACTGGAGTCGACCCCCGATACCGGCCACTCCCCCGCAGTTCGGGTAGGCTCTCGACGTATCGGAGTCTCCATGTCGCGCCTCGCTTCCTCTTCGTGTGCATCTTCCTGCGTCTCGCTCGCACTCGCCCTGTGTCTCGGACTGTCCGCGTGCAGCTGGACCGAGAAGCCCGACGCACCGGACCGCTCCACGCCTCCTCCTGCTGAGAGCCCCGCGGAGATGGCCGTCGACGTGCCCGATGGCGCGACGCCCATCAACACCGTCGGGCCGTGGCGGGTGTTCGTGCACCCCGACGAGTTCGCCGCCGAAGAGATCGGCAGCGCCGCCAACGCCGACACCCGCTGCAACGAAGCCGGCCGCAACGACTACGGCCCAGACACCGCCTGGGTCGCCTGGATCGCCGACCAGGAGAACGACCGTCAGCCCGCAGACCTGCTCTCCCCCGGCGAGTTCGTGTCGGTGGAGCTCGGAGAGGCGATCGCGAGCTCGATCGATGACCTTCTGGACGGCGAGCTCACGAGCCCGATCGCGGCAGACGGCCGTCCCGTGTGGACCGGCACCGACGAGTCCGGTCAACCCAACGCCGACTGTGCCAGCTGGCAGGGCAGCGGATCGGGCCTCCAGGGAATCTCGTCCGAACAGGACGCCGCCTGGACTGCGGCCCAGGAGGTCGGCTGCGAAGAAGGCGCGTCCCTCTACTGTTTCGAGGTCTCCACCGGTGGTTCGGGCGGCGGCTACCGGGTGTTCGCGACCGAGGGAACGGTGAGCGGCAACCTCGGTGGGCCCGGCAACGGCGACATGCTCTGCCAGACCGAGGGCGACGAGAACTACGGCTTCGGCGCCACCTGGGTGGCCTACCTGTCGAGCGAGGTCGACGGCCGCAACATCGTCGAGCTGCTGGGCGAAGGGCAGTACGTGCGCGCCGCGACCGGCGAGCTGCTGGCCCCCAACCGCGACGTCTTCGTCGAGAGCCCGCTGGTGCTCGGCATCACCGACGACGGCCGCGAGATCTTCACCGGCACCACGTCGGGCGGGGTGGTCTCGGGCGCAGACTGCAGCGGCTGGAGCACCTTCGACGGCGAAGCCACCGTGGGCCGTTCGAGTGCGACCGACCTGTGGTTCGAGAACCTCGGCAACCAGTCCTGCGAGGAGTTCCGGCACCTGGCGTGCGTCGAGGTCGATGGCGGCCCTCCACCGATCGACATCCAGCCGTGCGAGCTGATGATCAGCGAGATCATGGCGACCCCCGAGCAGACCGACGAGCTGTTCGGCGAGTGGCTCGAGATCTACAACCCCACCGACACGGCGTTCGACCTCCAGGGGCTCGTCCTCACGTCGGGCTCGGGCGAGCACACCATTGCCACCTCGGTCGTCGTCGATCCCGACCGCTACGTCGTGCTCTGCCGCGACGGCAGCAACGAGAACGGCGGTCAGGCCTGCGACTACGTGTACGGGCCCGACTTCGAGCTCGCCGACCAGGACTCCGTGCGCCTCACCACCCCCGACTCCACGGTCATCTCGGTGGTGGTCTACGACGAAGCGCCGTCGGGCGACACCCTGGCGGCCCCCTGCCCCGTCTGCGAGCCCGGCGACGGCCTGACCGAGCTGCGGTTCGTCGACAACCACCCCGAATACGGCTTCGGAGACCGGGGAACCCCAGGCGAGTCCTCCTCCGACCTCGACGGAGACGGGTCGGATGCGTGCATCGACTGCGATGACACCGATCCCACGCGGTTCCCGGGCAACCCCGAGGTCTGCGATGGCGTCGACAACGACTGCGTCAACGGCGTTCCGAGCGCCGAGGTCACCGACGCCGACGGCGACGCGTTCGTGCAGTGCAACGACTGCGACGACGACAACGCGGCGCGATTCCCCGGAAACCCCGAGGTCTGCGACGGAATCGACAACGACTGCGACGGCGACGTGCCCACCAACGAAACCTCGGACGCGGACGACGACGGGGCGGTCACCTGCGAGGACTGCGACGACACCAACCCGGCGCGGTTCCCCGACAACCCCGAAGTCTGCGACGGCATCGACAACGACTGCGACGGCGACGTCCCCAGCAACGAGACCACCGACGCCGACGGCGACAGCTTCCCCCAGTGCGAGGACTGCGACGACGCGAACGCAGACCGATTCCCGGACAACCCCGAAGTCTGTGACGGGCTCGACAACGACTGCGACGGCGACGTCCCGGCGAACGAGACCACCGACGCCGACGGCGACAGCTTCCCCCAGTGCGAGGACTGCGACGACGCGAACGCAGACCGATTCCCGGACAACCCCGAAGTCTGCGACGGCATCGACAACGACTGCGACGGCGACGTCCCCAGCAACGAGACCACCGACGCCGACGGCGACAGCTTTGCCCAGTGCGAAGACTGCGACGACGCAAACGCGGACCGATTCCCAGACAACCCCGAGGTCTGCGACGGAATCGACAACGACTGCGACGGCAACGTCCCGGCCGACGAGACCACCGACGCCGACGGCGACAGCTTTGCCCAGTGCGAAGACTGCGACGACGCAAACGCGGACCGATTCCCAGACAACCCCGAGGTCTGCGACGGAATCGACAACGACTGCGACGGCAACGTCCCGGCCGACGAGACCACCGACGCCGACGGCGACAGCTTTGCGGTCTGCGAAGACTGCGACGACGCAAACGCGGACCGATTCCCGGACAGCCCCGAGGTCTGCGACGGAATCGACAACGACTGCGACGGCAACGTCCCGGCCGACGAGATCACCGACGCCGACGGCGACAGCTTTGCGGTCTGCGAAGACTGCGACGACGACGACGCTGCCCGGTTCCCCGACAACACAGAAGTCTGCGACGGAATCGACAACGACTGCGACGGCAACGTCCCGGCCGACGAGATCACCGACGCCGACGGCGACAGCTTTGCGGTCTGCGAAGACTGCGACGACGACGACGCTGCCCGGTTCCCCGACAACACAGAAGTCTGCGACGGAATCGACAACGACTGCGACGGCGACATCCCCGGCGACGAGCTGACCGACGACGACGGCGATGGCGCGCTGACCTGCGCCGACTGCGACGACGGGAATCCATCCATCTTCCCCGGCGCACCCGAGGTCTGCAACGGTATCGACGACAACTGCGACGGCGTGCTGCCGCCCTTCGAACAGACCGACGACGACGGCGACAGCTTCGTGGTGTGCGACGACTGCGATGACGCCGACGCCACGGTGTTCCCCGGCGCCGACGAGCTCTGCGACGGCATCGACAACAACTGCAACGGCGTGATCCCCCCCGAAGAGCTCACCAACGCCGATGCGGACGACTTCCTGCAGTGCAACGACTGCGACGACGCCGACGCCACCGTGTTCCCCGGCGCTCCCGAGCTGTGCGACGGCATCGACAACGACTGCGATGGCGACGTGCCGGCCGACGAGGTGGACGACGACGCCGACCTGTACCTGGCGTGCAACGAGTGCGACGACACCGACCCCGCTGCGTTCCCGGGCAACCCCGAGGTCTGCGACGGCATCGACAACGACTGCGACGGCAGCATCCCCGCCGACGAGCAGACCAACGCCGACGGCGACCCCGCCCTGGCCTGCGAGGACTGCGACGACAACGACCCCGACACCTACCCGGGCGCTCAGGAGCTGTGCGACGGCATCGACAACGACTGCAACGGCGATGCAGCCGACGAGAACAACGACGCCGACAACGACGGGTTCCTGGCCTGCGAGGACTGCGACGACGACAACGCGGCGCGGTTCCCCGACAACCCCGAGATCTGCGACGGAATCGACAACGACTGCGACGGCGACATCCCCGCCGACGAAGCCGACGACGACAATGATGGCGCCCGCGCGTGCGTGGACTGCAACGACGCCCAACCCCTGTCGTTCCCGGGCAACCCCGAGATCTGCGACGGCATCGACAACGACTGCGTGGACGGCGTACCCGCAGCCGAGCTGGTGAACGCCGACCTCGACGACTTCCCCGCCTGCTCGGACTGCGACGACACCAACGCCACGGTCTACCCGGGCGCTCCGGAGCTGTGTGACGGCCTGGACAACGACTGCAACGGCGACGCGACCGACGAGAACCAGGATGCCGACAACGACGGCGCCATCGCGTGCCTGGACTGCGACGAGACCGACGCCACCGTGTTCCCCGGCGCACCCGAGCTGTGCGACGGCATCGACAACGACTGCGACGGCGACATCCCGCTCAACGAGTCCGACGGAGACGGCGATCTGGCGCTCGCGTGTGCGGACTGCGACGACAGCCTGATCGACGTCTACCCCGGTGCACCCGAGCTGTGTGACGGCCTCGACAACGACTGCAACGGCAGCATCCCCGCCAACGAATCCACCGATGGAGACGGCGACCAGGTGGCCGAGTGTGCGGACTGCGACGACGCCGATCCCACCGTGTTCCCGGGCGCAGCCGAGACCTGCAACGGCATCGACAACGACTGCGACGGGATCCTGCCCCCGAGCGAAGCCGACGACGACGACGACGGTGTGCTGGCGTGCCTGGACTGCGACGACACCAACGCCACGGTCTCGCCCGGCGCACCCGAGCTGTGCGACGGCATCGACAACGACTGCGACGGGGCCGTGCCGGCCGACGAGTCCACAGACGAAGACGGAGACCTGGTGTTCGCCTGCAGCGACTGCGACGACACCGATCCCACGGCCTTCCCGGGCGCCACCGAGGTGTGCGACCTGGTCGACAACGACTGTGATTCCGAGACCGACGAGGGCTTCGATCTGGACGACGACGGCATCGTGGACTGCGAGGACATCTGTCCGGACGACCCCCTCGACACCTGCCTCGACACCGGAGACACGGGCGACACGTCGGTGCCCCTCCCGACCGCCGACACGGGCGACACCGACCCCGTGATCCCGACCGCCGACACCGGCGGAGACGCGGACACCGATACCGACAGCGACACCGATACCGATGCCGATGCGGACACCGACAGCGACACCGATGCCGATGCCGACGCGGACACCGACTCCGATGCCGATGCAGACACCGATGCAGACGCCGACGTGGACGTGGACGTGGACGTCGACACCGATGCCGACGCCGATGCGGATGCCGACCAGGACAACGACGGCTTCACGGTGGAGGACGGCGACTGCAACGACGCCATCGAGGACGTGAACCCCGACGCCGAAGAGATCCCGAACGACGGCATCGACAACGACTGCGACGGGGTCACCGACCCCTCGGGCTGCGAGGGCTGCTCCACCACCGATGTCCGTGGGGCGTGGATGGGCGCGCTGCTTCCGCTACTGGCCCTGCTCCGCCGCCGCCGGGCTGCCTAGAACCCCAGCACCAGCCCCGACTTGAGCGAGAGGTCCACGGGTTCGACCCCCGTGGGCGGACGATTGTCGCGCTCGACCCGAAAGAGCACGTTCCAGTCGAGCAGTTTGCTGATGTCCACCGTGAACGACAGCTCCTCGAGCAGCCGCCAGTTGCTCCAGTCGTCCAGGCGGGGCTGGATGAACGTGGTGCTGGCGAGCACGACGGTCTCGGACTTGACCGCCACGGTGAAGTAGTCGCTCATCCGGCCGTGCAGTCCGCGATCCTCGTCGATGAACCCGTCGCCGTGGTCCTGGTACTCCCCCATGATCGACAGCCCGAGGTGCGCTTCGGTCCAGTCGTTGCGCCATACGCGGATGTCGACCCCGCCCCCCACCAGGTTGCGGACCAACAGCCCGCGGAACCGGTTGTGATCGACCTGGACGAACCCCAGAGCGCTCACCGGATCGGCGAAGAGCCACCGATGACGGAGGTTCGCGAAGGCCTTTTGCGACACCGTGTCTCCGAACGCCCGCGCGACATCCGACGACGCCCTCAGCGCCACCAGGTGCTTGCGGCGCTTGTAGGTCAGGCCCGCCGCCAGATCGAAGCCGACCCGCTTCTCGTTGCCCTCGAGCAGCGACACGCCGGCCTTCACCGAGCCATGCACGCCGTCCTCCAGCACCCCGACCGTGGGGGTCAGCACGTTCACGATCGTCGCGTGGGCGAGTCCGCCGAGTAACCAGAGCACCGTTCCTCCTCTTCCTGTTCAGCGCCCAGATGCGCTATCCCACGACATGCCGAACGAGCCCGCACTGTTCACCGGCCTGCCCGCCGACACCGTCGAGCCAGCCGCTCCGTCCCCCGCCCTGCGCGACCTCGGCGATCGCCTGCCACAGCGGGTCTACCTCGGCACCAGCAGCTGGTCGTTCCCCGGGTGGACCGAGCACGTGTGGAAGCGCGACTACCCCGCATCGATGCTCGCGGATCAGGGCCTGTCCGCCTACGCCGCCCATCCGCTGTTCCGGACCGTCAGCCTCGACCGCACCTACTACCGCGTGCCCGACCCCGCGCTGTACGCGCACTACCGCTCCCAGGTGCCCGACGACTTCCGGTTCGTGGTCAAAGCCCCCCAGGTGTGCACGGCCAGGCGCACCCGCGACGGCCCCAACCCCCACCGCCTCGATCCGGACTGGGCCCGCACCACCTTCCTGGAGCCGCTGGTCGAGGGCCTGGGCGAGCAGCTCGGGCAGGTGCTGGTGCAGTTCCCCCCCGAGAACCGCCCGGTACAGACGGGCTTCTGGGACCGCCTGGCCCGATTCCTCTCGGTGCTGTCGGGCGATTCCGGCGTCGACGTCGCGGTGGAGGTGCGCACACCGGCCTGGCTGGACGGGCCCCTGCACGCCGTGCTGGCGGACACCCACACCAGCCCCTGCCTCACCGTGCACCCGGCCATGCCCGATCTGCGCACCCAGTGGAAGGCGCTGAACGCCGGCGCAGCGCCGCACCTGATGGTGCGCTGGAACCTCGGTCATCAGCACACCACCACCGCCGAGACCGACTACGAGCAGGCGAAGTCCGCCTACGCCCCGTTCGACCGGGTGGTCGACCCCGACGACGGCCTGCGGGCGGGCATCGCACGCGCCATCACCTGGGCGGTCGAGCGCGGACGGCCCGTCTGGGTCACCGCGAACAACAAGGCCGAGGGCTGCGCGCCCGGAACCCTGGAGGCCATCGCGCGCCGCCTCGCGCTCTGAGCCTCACCCTCCGGCCATCGCCAGCGCCACCCGTGCCCGGACCACCTCGGCCTCGGCCTGGACCCGCAACGCGGACTGGTTCGCGCGGTCGGCCTGGGCCTGGAGCACGTCGGTGAGCGTCGCGAGCTGCTCGGTGTAGCGGTCTTCCAGGATCCGAGCGGCCTCCACCGCCTGCGCTTCGCTGCTGCGTCGCACGGCGACCTCCGCGACGCGGACGTCCAACACGGCCGCTGCGGCGGTCTGTTCTGCTGCCACCCCTCTGGAGAGCCCATCCTGGCGGGCCGAAGCGGCTGCGATGCGCGCAGAGGCCGCGTCCACCCGGGCCAGTCGCCCGGCACCGAGCGACCAGGTGGCCGTGACCCCCGCCCGCGTCCAGCTCGACGTGACCAGCGTGTCGTTGTCGGTGCCGTTCCAGCCCACGTCCGCCACCACCCGCGGCAGCAGGCTCGTCGCCACCGCCACCCGCTCCAGCCGCCGGGCCTGGGACGCCTGTGCCGCCGCTTCGACGTCCGGCCGCTGCGAAGCCGGGAGCGCAAACCCCTCGGGGATCGCGGACACCTCGACGGGCCCCTCGACGCCCAGACGTGCCGCCAAAGAGGCCTGGAGCGCGGTCTGTTGGGCCTGTAGCAGCGCCTGGGCCTGCTGCACGTCCGCCAGCGCGACCTCGGCCCGCATCGAATCGGAGGACAGTGCCAGCCCCGCACCCACGAGATCTCCTGCCGTCATGGCGGTGCGTTCGAGGGCCTCGGACTGGGTCTGGAGGGCTTCCAGCCGGGCGTCGATCACCACCAGGTCGAGGTAGGTGTCGACGGCCTGCTGGACGACCTGCTCCCGCGTCCGCGCCGCCTGGAGACGCGTGGCGCGAGCGCCGTGGCTCCCGGCTCGCGAAGCCGCCCATCCCGACGGGTCGAACAGCGGCTGCTGCACCGACAGGCCCAGCGTGCCGAGCTGCTTGGGCTGCTGGACGAACGGACCGATAGGGGTGTCGATGGCGATGTCGTCCTCGAGCCAGCGGGAGTCCGCCTGGACGCCCAGCGTGGGGGTCGTCGCCTCGAGCCAGGTCGCCGCGGCACTACGGGTGGCGGCATCGGCGTCGGCATCGGCTGCGACCACCAGCGGTGCGTGCTCGGCGGCGTCCACCACCTGATCGAGGGTCCAGGGCGTCGCGCCGGCAGTCATCGGGAACAGCAGTGCGACGGGCCAGAAGCGACGCCAGCCGCGACGCGACCCCGCCGGCACGGCTCCGTTTCCGTCCTCCCCGGAGAACAGCACGACGTACAGGGCGGGAACGACGACCAGGGTGAGCGCGGTGGACGCCAGCAGTCCGGAGATCATCGCCCAGGCCAGCGGCGGCCAGAGTGCGGAGTCCGACAGCGCCAGCGGCAACAGACCCGCCACCGTGGTGCCGGTGGTGAGCAGGATGGGACGCAGCCGCACCTGGATGGCCTCGGTCACGGCTGCGGGCACATCCAGCCCCCTGTCGCGCATCCGCTCCACCCGGTTCATCAGCACGATGGCGTTGTTGACCACGATGCCCACGAGCGCGATGACGCCCAGCATCGACATGAAGCCGAAGGGCTCGCCGGTCAACGCCAGGCCGGGAACCACGCCCACCGCAGCGAGCGGGACCGTGGTGAGCACGATGCCCAGGCGCCGGATGCTGTCGAACTCCAGCAGCAGGAAGAACACCAGCAGACCGATGCCCAGGGGCAGGGTGCGCAGCAGCGCGGTGTTCGCTTCGCCCGACCCCTCGGCTTCGCCGCCGAACGACAGCGTCACGCCTTCGGGCAGCGCGACATCCTGTGCCGTGAAGGCGTCCAGCACACCGCCGAAGGAGCGACCTGCAGCGAGCTCGGCCGACACGGTGACCTCGCGTACGCCATCGCGATGCCGGATGGACGCCGGCTGCCAGGTGGGGGTGTAGGCCGCGAGCTGCATCAGTGGCACGGCCCCCGACGGCGTGGCGACCGGAGCCGTGAGCAGCGCGTCGGTGGCGGTCTTCTCGCCGGTCAGCGATGCCACGCGGATGTCGATGGGGTCGGTGCCGTTTCGGATCACGCCGGCATTCAGACCGTGGGTCTGAGCCAGGGTCGCCAGGGGCACGGCAGCGCGCCCCACCCCGAACCGACCCGTCCACACGTCGTCGATCGCGAACTCCAGCGTGGGAATGCCCGTCCCCAGGTCGTGTCGGACGTCCCGAGCGCCCGAGGTGGCGCGCAGGGCTTCGGTGACCGCCCGCGTGCCCCGTGCCAGGGCGTCCAGGTCGTCGCCGTGGACGCGGATCTGCACGGGCGCTCCCACCGGCGGACCCTGCTGCAGTCGGGCCGGCACCACGGTGGCGTCCGGCCACCCTCGCGCCACGTGTCGGATGTGCTCGCTCAGCGCGTCCAGGTCGGTGTCCTCGGTCGCAGACAGGACGATCTCGGCGCGATGGGGGCTGTTCGGGCTGTCGTTGAGGTTGTAGTAGAACCGCGGCAGTCCCCCACCCACGAAGGCCGTAGCGCTCTGTACCCGCGGATCCGCACGGAGCACGTCGGCCAGCGCACCGGCCTGCTCGACCGTCGCATCGGAGTGGGTGCCCTCGGGAAGCGCCATGCTCACTACGAGCTGATTGCGGTCCGACATCGGAAAGAACTCGGCGGGCACGAACGATGCGAGCCCTGCGGTCGCTGCGAGGCCCAGCCCGACGGCCAGGAGCAGGGTCTTCGGGCGACGGACCGTCCACCGCGCGAGCAGACGTCCCGGGGCTTCCAGCCGACTGGACCGCTCGGAGGCCGGGGAGAGCAGGAGCCCCGCCAGCGTAGGGGTCACGACCAGGGCGTACAGGTACGACAGCAGCAGGGCCAGGATGACCACGATGGGAATCGCCCGGGTGAAGTCCGCCGTGCCTCCAGCGGCCAGGAGCATCGGGACGAAGGCCGCGACCGTCGTGCCCGTGGCGGTGCCGAGGGGTACCCCGAGCTCACGGACCGCTGCGGCTCCGGGGTCGGGATGACCGGCGTCGAGGTGCTGCTGCACGGATTCTGCGACGACGATGGCGTTGTCGACCAGCAGGCCCAGCGCCAGGACCACCGCAGCGATCGAGATCTGGTGGAGGATGCCGCCCCCCACGGCGTAGACCGCGATGGTGCCGAGCGCGACGAGGGGCACGATGGCGCTCACCACCACGCCCATGCGGGGACCCATCGCGACGAACAGCACACAAGCGACGATGACGATGCCCAGCACGAGCGAGCCCGTGAGGCCGGCGATGCGGTCTTCGACCAGCGCGGGCTGGAACGCGAAGCGATGGAGCGTGACGCCCTCTCCGAGCGACGCTTCGGCGACGGCGGCGTCGATCCGGTGCCCCAGCGCGACCAGGTCCTGTTCGGGAACGGGGACGACCGACACCCCCACCGCGCGGCGTCCATCGTGCAGCACGCGCTCTCGCGGGGGAACGACGGGCTCCTCGGTGACCGTCGCGACCGAGCCCAGCGTGACGGCGGCACCGCTCGGCAGCACCAGCGGCACGGCCCGGATCCGCTCGACATCGGTGAGCTCTCCGAGGTGACGCAGCACCAGGCTCCGACCGCCGACCTCGACGCTGCCCCCGGGCACGGTCACGTTCCGCGCCTCCAGCTGGCGTGCGAGCGCACCGGCGGACACGCCCATCCGCTCGGCCACCTCGGGTGCCCAGCCGATCGCGATGCGACGTCCCGGATCGCCCAGCAGCTCGACGCGCTCGACGCCCGCCACGGTCTGCAGGCGCTGCTCGAGCTGCTTCGCCGAACGGCGGAGGGCCAGGACATCCGTAGCTTCCTCCGGAGCACTCGAGGTGAGCAGGAACACCGCGGTGGACGGATCGCCGACCTGGGTGTCGAGATCCGGAGCCAGGGCTTCGGCGGGCAGGTCCGGCCGGGCCGAGTCGATTGCACGTCGAACCTCGTCCCAGGCCGCGTCCGTCGCGTCGAATGCGATGCCATCCTGCAATCGCAGCGTGAACACGGCCACGCCCGGCCTCGCGGTCGCCACGACATCTCTCAGCTCGGTGACCTCCTCCAGGCGTTCTTCGACGGGTTGGAGGACGAGCCGCTCGACATCGAGAGCGCCCGCTCCGGGGAACGGCACCACCAGCGACCCGAACCGCTCCGCGAAGGACGGGTCCTCCTGGCGCGGCATCGTGAGCCAGCTGGCCAGCCCCACCAGGGTGAGCAGCCCCACCATCACGGCGATGAGCCGCGTTCGACGAAGCAATGCCTCGATCATCGTGTACCCCCGACGATCGACACGTCCTGCCCGTCGAACAGCTGCGCGTGACCCGCGACCACCACCGGCGTCCCGACGTCCAGCCCATCGGCCACCACCGCGATGCCGTCTTCGTGCAGCGACCCCAGGGTGACCGGCGTGCGCTGGACCCGGCCGCTGTTCAGCACGAACACCGCCGGGTCGGTGCCCGTGGGGTCGACGATGGCCGGGAGAGGCGCCACGAGCCCCGTCTGCACGGGCAGATCGAGCCGTACCTCTGCGGTGAGGCCCGCCACACGGCGCGGACCGGGAGGGACCGCCACCACGACCGGGAACAGTCCGCCACTCCCGGAGGCACCGGCCAGATCGACGATGTGGGCCGGCACGGTCTCGTCCAGCGCGGGCAGGCGCACCTGCACCGCCCGGGCGTCGGCGTCTTCCGGCAACCGCACCCAGGCGGCTTCCGGAACCTCGACCGCGACCTCGATGCCGTCCCCGGCCAGGGTGACGACCGGACTCCCCGCCCCCACGGTCTCTCCGGCCTCGGCGTGAATCGCGACCACCACGCCTGCGAACGGCGCGGTCAGCACACTGTCGCGCCGCTGTCGGCGGGACTCGTCGAGCTGGGCCTGGGCCCCGACACGACCGGCCACCGCCGCATCCCGCTCGGCCTGGAGTCGCTCGCGCTCCGCTTCGGCCACGGACCCCCGCTCTCCGAGCCGCTGCAGACGGGCCAGATCGCGGTCGAGCTGGGCGATCCGCTCGTCGAGCTGGGCGAGTCCGGCGGTCTGCGCGCTGACGGCGTTGTCCCACGGGGCCGGATCGAGTCGGGCCAGCACGTCGCCCCGCAGCACCCGGTCCCCCACCCGCACGGGCCGGGATTCCAGCCGGCCACCCAGCGGGAGCCCCAGTGCCGCCCGGTCTGCGCTGCGCGTCACCCCCTGCAGCGTGAGCGACCACGTAGGCGAGCGCTCTTCGAGGGTCGCGACGCGAACCGTGCGCGGCGGCCCCGCGACATCGGGCTGCTCTGCGGCGGACGGGGTGCACCCCGACAGGAGCACTCCGCCCACCAGAACCATCGACGAAGCGAGAACACCAGGACCGTGAGACGACGCCATGAACCCTCCCAGACTCATCTTGACGACGTAAAGATAGAAGGCCATCTTAACGGCGTCAAGAATAAATTGAACACTGTTAGGATCACCTCCGGATCGGCACCATGCTGGCTATACTCGACCTGCGGCTCCGACCGATTCCCACCGGGAGACCCGATGGCCCATCGCGACCACTACCACCACGGAAACCTGCGCGAAGCGCTCGTCGATGCGGCGTCCTGCCTCATCGCCGACGGCGGGACCGCCGGGTTGTCGCTGCGCAAGGTGGCCCGGCACGCCGGCGTGTCCCAGGCCGCGCCCTACCACCACTTCTCGAACAAGGACGCGCTGCTGGCCGAGGTCGCGCTGCGTGGCTTCGAAGACCTCACCAACCGCCTTCGGGACCAGTCCGCAGACGGCGAGCCCGTCGAGCGGCTGACCAACATGGGCCGGGCCTACATCGGCTTCGCCCTCGAGCACCCCTGGCTGTACACCCTGATGTTCGGGCCCGAGCTGTCCCCCTCCGAGATCGACCATCCCGCCCTGAAGGCCGCGGGGGGTGCCGCGTTCTCGGCACTGGTCCAGACCGTCGCTCACGGCCAGTCCACGGGCGTGTTCTCGGGGGACGACCCCGGCCCGCACTCCCTGGCGATCTGGGCTCAGATGCACGGTCTGGTCTCGCTGCTCATGACCAAGATGGGCATCACCGAGCCCGTTTCGTCGTGCGACTGCCCCATGCCCAAGGAGCTCGGTGGCGTCGCGGTCGACCCCGAGTCGATGATCGAGTCGTCGCTCGCGTTCTGCATCGCGGGGCTGACCCACACGTGAATCCCACCGCACCGCGCGGGGCGTGAGTCTCTCCGCCGTCATCTGGCTCGCGTGGGCGGGCGCTTCCGAGGTCGAACACCCGAAGAGCACGTTCCGGGCGGGGCGGATCCAGGGTCGGGTCGGGCTGGGGATCGAGTTCAACGGCATCGGGGGCGGCAACATCCTCTCCATCGCCGAGGGCTGGCATCCGGCGTCCGCGGCGGTGGACGTGGGGCTCGTGAACCTCGGTCCGGTGACCATCGGGATCGGCGCAGAGGGCGTCGCCGCGACGCAGGTGCTCGTGAACCCGTTCCTCCGTGTGCGGGAACGACTCGGTGAGCATCTCCCGGAGTTCCTGGGCTTCGCACCGGACGAGGAGGCGAACTGGCGTTGGCGGATCGGCACCCTCGGACTCGGAGGCCGGCTGCACGTCCACCTGAACACCCTCGATGGCCGCCCCTACCTCGTGGTCGTCGGCGAGCGGCACGCCTACGCCGCCCGGCTGACCCATCGCACGGATGACCGCTCCGACACCTTCCGCTCCACCATCTGGGGAGTGAGCGCAGGTGCGGGTGCGACGCGTGTGATGAAGGGTGGCTTCGTCGCGAACGTCGAGGTCCGCTACGGGTTTCCGCTGATCAACGACGCGGGGAGCCACCCGCCGAAGTCCATCGACATCCAGGGCACCACCGTCCCCATCCTTCGCCGGATGCGCCCTCCGCCGGGCGTCGTCTTCATCGGAGCCGTGGGGTTCCGGCTGTGAGGCTCACGACCAGACCTCGGCGATGAGCTGCTGCAGCTCCGGGCGCGACATCCGGAAGTCGCCCCGCTGCACTTCTCCCGGGAACCACTTCCACAGGAAGCTCCCCACCACCGTGAGGTCGGCCTCGATGCGCCGCAGCGCCACCCGGAGCGCCCGTTCCTGGAGCTCGTGGCCCCCACGACCCGAGGCCCACGGCTCGTGCGCTGCGCGGTCCGACGCGTCGTAGCCGAGCTCGGTGAAGACCACCGGCCGATCGAGGGGCTCGGCAAACCGATGGAGCCGCTTCAACACGCGATCCCAGCCCGCATCCAGCTGAGAGACCGTCGGCAGCGTGCCCTTGGGGACCTCGCGGTCGTTCACCAGCGGGAAGTACGCCTGCACGCCGATGCAGTCCAGCGCATCCCAGAAGCGGATCCGCGTGTAGCTGTCCCAGTTGGACGCGAAGGTGAGGTGGGCGTCGGTCTCGTCGCGAACGGCCGCGATGATGCTGCGCCAGGCGGCCTGGTCGTGGGTGGTGCCGTCGAGCTCGGTCCCCACACAGAAGGCATCGGCATCGGTACAGGCCTCGGCCATCTTCCGGATCCAGGCCGTGTACTGGGCGAAGAAGCGCTGCTCGGTCTCCCGCTCCCCGAACCGGATGTCTCCCCGCCACGAGAACCCGCTGCCCCAGTGCGCGAGGTGGGGCTTGACCAGCACCTTCAGCCCGCGCTCCCGGGCCATGTCGATGGGGGCCGTGACCCAGGCCGGCAGCTCGGTGCCGCGACTCCACCGGCCTCCGACCGCGCCCTTCTTGTCGATGCCGCCGTACGGATGGTAGGCGAACCAGGTCGCCCCCAGATCCACGAGACGGTCCAGGGTCGCCGCCATCGCCGGTGTGCCCCACTCGGGGCCGTAGGTCGGTGTGGACACCGTGATCCCGCGCACCTGCCCACCGGACTCCCCGACCACCGGAGGGGGGCTCTGTGGAGAAGGCTCCGGAGAGGCCCGGCACGACGCGCCCGGGAGCAACAGGCCTGCCAACAACCCCGTGGTGACGGCCCGACGCGAAGGTCGGTCGTGGTCGTGATCGTGCTCCGCCATGCCTCCTTCCTATCTTGTACGTCTTCGGCACGGGGGTTGCATCTGCGGAACACGCCAGGAGGACTCCGATGACCGCGTACCCCACCGAACTCCGCCGCGCGCCGGCTCGCCCCACCCGCGCAGACCTCGTCGAGCGCTACGGCGGGCCAGCGCCCCGCTACACCTCGTACCCCACGGCCAACCACTTCGGAGCGCTGGAGTCGGACGCAGCGCAGAACGCCCTCGCAGGCGCCGGGCCGCAGCTGCACGTCTACGCCCACATCCCCTACTGCCGCCAGCTGTGCTGGTACTGCGGCTGCAACACGGTCATCCGCCGCAAGGCCTCGCTCGGGGATCAGCACGTCGATCTGCTCCTGGCCGAGCTGCAGCTCCGCGTTCCCCACCTTCCCGAGGACGCCACGTTCCACGGGCTCGACCTGGGAGGCGGCACGCCGAACTTCCTGAGCTCGGCAGCGCTGCATCGCCTGGTGGACGGGATCCGCTGGGTGTTCGACACTCCGGAAAAGCCTCCGATCCTGGGCACGGAGCTCGACCCGCGCACCGTCGCCGACGACCAGCTGGAGACCCTGCTGGAGCTGGGCTTCACCAAGTTCTCGATCGGCGTGCAGAGCCTCGATCCGGCCGTGCAGATCGCGGTGAACCGCCGCATGGACCGCGAACGCCCCAGCCAGATCCTGCGTACGCTGCGCGCGGGCGGCGGCACGAGCCTGAACGTCGACCTGATGGTGGGCCTGCCCTACCAGACGCCCACGACGCTGCTCGAGACCCTCGACACGCTCCTCCACGACGACGAGGCCGCTCCCGACCGCCTGGCGGTGTTCCAGTACGCGCACATGCCGCGACTCCGGCCCGCGCAGAAGCACCTCGAGCGCGCGGGGCTTCCGGGCGCCGCTGCTCGGGACGCGATGCTCAGGACGGTCACCGAACACCTGGTGGACGCGGGCTACCAGCGCATCGGCTTCGACCACTTCGCACGGCCCGACGACCCGCTCGCCATCGCAGCACGCACCGGCCGACTGACGCGCAACTTCCAGGGCTTCACGACCGGTGGAGACGTCGACCTGCTGGCCCTCGGCCCCAGCGCCATCGGCAAGCTCGGCGGCCTGTACACGCAGAACCACCGGGATCCCGGGGCCTGGCGCACCGCGGTCGAGAACGGGACCGACCCCGTCGTGCGCGGTATCCGGCAGACCCCCGAAGACGTCCGCCTGGGCGGGTTCATCCACGCGTTGTTCTGCGATGGGCTCGCGCTGTGGGACATGCACGGCGTGCTCCCCGAAGATGTGTCGGACGCCCTGGCCGCGCTGCAGCCGATGGTCGCAGACGGGATCGTGCACGTCGACGACAACGGGGTGCAGGTCCTCCCTGCTGGAACCGACTTCGTCCGCCAGATCGCGGCCGCCTTCGACCCCTGGCTCCGCGACCGCAGCTCCCACAGCGCAGTGGCGTGAAGCCCCCCGCGGGCACCTGGGCGCAATCACACGGGCTGGAGCGGCACCCCGTGTGATATCCCACAGGGCGTCGAGTCCGGAGGGGGGATGAAAGCGACGATCGTGGTCTGTGATGACGAGGAGCTGATCCGCTGGTCGCTCCAGGCGCATCTCGAGTCCGAGGGCTTCACGGTGGCCGTAGCCGAGAACGGCGAGCAGGCGCTGAAGGCCGTCGCGGACTCGGGGGCCGACCTCCTGCTCACCGACCTCAAGATGCCCGTCATGGACGGCCTCACGGCGATCCGGGAGCTGCGGAAGACCGGCAGCACGATCCCGGTGCTGGTACTCACCGCCCACGGTGCGGTCGACACGGCGGTCGAGGCCACGCGCCTCGGAGCCTCGGGCTACCTGCAGAAGCCCTTCGACGTGCGGGAGGTGACGCTGGCCATCGAGCAGGCCCTCGCCACCGACAAGCTCCGTCAGGAGGTGCACTACCTGCGGCGCCGTCAGCACGAGGGCTACGGGGAGTTCATCGGCTCTGCGCCCGTGCTGGAGCCGCTCTTCGAGACCTTGCGCCGCTTGGAGAACGTCGACGCGCCCACGGTGCTCATCACGGGCGAGAGCGGCACCGGCAAGGACGTGCTGGCCCGCGCCATCCACGCCCGGGGCCCGCGCACCGACAACCCCTTCGTGGCGGTCGACTGCGCATCCCTGCCGGATCAGCTCATCGAGAGCGAGCTGTTCGGCCACGAACGGGGTGCGTTCACCGACGCCAAGACCATGAAGCGCGGCCTGTTCGAGATCGCCGACGGCGGCATCGCGTTCCTCGACGAGATCGGCGAGCTGCCGCTGCAGACCCAGAGCAAGCTCCTGCGGGCGTTGGAGGACCGGACCTTCAAGCGGGTGGGCGGTGTGAAGCGCTCGCCGATGAACGTCGGGATCATCGCGGCCACCAATCGCGATCTGAAGGTGGAGGTCGATGAGAAGCGGTTCCGCGAAGACCTGTTCTTCCGTCTGAACGTCATCGCCGTGCACATTCCCGCCCTGCGCGACCGGCGCCAGGACGTCCCCCTGCTCGTCCAGCACTTCCTGGAGTCGTTCAACGCCCGCTTCGACCGGTCCCTCGAGGGCGTCGACGGCGAAGCGATGGAGCGGCTGCAGGCCTACAGCTGGCCGGGGAACGTCCGCGAGCTCCGCAACGTGATGGAGCGGCTGGTGTTGCTGGCTCCGGAAGACGTGGTGCACGTCGCCCACCTCCCTCCCGAGATCCAGTTCGCACAGACCGACCGGTCCAGGCGGGTCGGGAGCGAGTGTCCCTTCGATCTGCCCGAGGAGGGCGTGAACCTCGAAGCCGTCGAGCGCGGGCTGCTGGTCCAGGCGCTGGAACGCACGGGCTGGAACCAGTCGGCGAGTGCACGGCTGCTCGGGATCAGCCGCTACGCCCTGCGCTACCGACTCGAGAAGTTCGACCTGAAGAAGCCCTGACCCGGCCGATCACTCGGCCAGCAAGCGCACATCGAAGCACGCTCCCGGAAGCTCGCCGTCCGTCAACGTGAGCGTGGCGTTCATCGCCTCGGCCGACCGCATGCTGATCGCGAGCCCCAGACCCGTTCCGCGGGTCTTGGTGGTCTCGAACGGCTGAAACACCTCTTCGCGCCGGGCCTCGGGAATGCCAGGCCCGGCATCCTGCACCGAGAACCCGGTGCCCTCGAGCACCACCCGCACCCGCTTGTCGTGCGCGTCGGGCTCGCGGACCGCATCGACGGCGTTGCGCAGCAGGTTGTGGAGGATCTGCGAGACCAGGTGCGGATCGGCCTGTGCCCGGGCATCCCCTTCGATCTCGATGGCGACGTCGGGATGCTCGGAGTCCATCAGCTCCACCACCTCTTCGACGACCGGCCGCAGCGGGGTGGGCTGCAGCGTTGCGCTCCCGGGCCGCGCGAAGGCCAGCAGGTCGGTCACCAGGGTGTTCAAGCGACGGACCTCGCCCTCCACCTTGGTGAGGATCCGGTGGTGCGGGGTCTGCTCGTCCATCGACCGGGTGATGACCTGCAACGCCCCGCTGATCCCCGCCAGGGGGTTGCGGAGCTCGTGGGCCACGGCCGCCGACAGGGAGCCCAGTTGCGCCAGGGCCTCGGACCGCAGCAGCCGGGCCTCCATGTCGATGGCGTCGGTCAGCTCCTCGATCTGGATCAGGAAGTTCGCCAGCTCGTGGACCAGCGGCACGACGTGGATGCGAAAGCTGCGCGACCCGTCCGCCGTCTCGACGTCCACGCGCGGCAGCGTCACTTCTCGACGTCGCTGGAGGGCCCGCGTGACGTGCTCTTCGAGCCCAGCAGCCTCGATCAGCCCGTCTGGAAGCACCTCGGTCCACTGTCGCCCTGTGGCGGCCGAACCGGTCATCAGCTGCGACGTGGCTCGGGTGGCCGACCGGACCACGCCATCGGCCCCCACCAGGAACACGGCGGTGCGCAGGTGTTCGACGAGCAGGGCCTGGAGCGAGTCGAGCTGCAGCTGCTCCCGACCCGACACGTAGGTGTTGGTCATCAGCGCCAGGTCCATGGTGCAGACGCGATGCAGACTGTCGAGCGTGTCCCTCGCCGCGTCGGGGTCCAGCTTCACGCGGAGCACCTTGCCGGCTTCGGACTGGATGAGGTGCATCGCCGCGTACATGTACGACGACGGCAACCCCACCTGGACGTGGCGCTGGCCGATCCGCCTTCGACGCAGCGCGTACGCCGAGTCGTGGGGGCCCTCGAGCACCTCGCGCAACCACACCACCAGCGACTTCTTCAGCCGCTCCACCTGCGCGGGTCCAGAGAGGACCTGCCGAGACCCCGGGTGGCGCAGGATCTCGTCGTAGAAGCGTTCGATGATGGCGTCGAGGTGGGGCTCGAGCGTGGGAAGCGCCTCCGACAACCGTCGGGCGTCCGCCTCCGTGTACCCGACCCACTCCTCGAGCTCGTTGAGCAGCTCGTCCATGGCGTCGACATCGTGGATCTGGGGGTTCAGGGATCGTCCTGGAGAACGCGGGTCGCGGGGTCGTCGAGGTCCTCGAACTGCCCCGAACGGGCAGCGAGGACGAACAGCACGGCGAACACCGCTCCCAGTGCCAGGGCGATGGGAATCAGGATCAGCAGGATGTCCATGGCTTCTCCAGGTCGGCGAGTCTGCGGTCGACCGTCGTGGCGCCCCAGATGACCCACGCGCTCGACAGGGGCATCAGGATGGCGGCGACGAGGGGGTTGATGAAGCCCGCGAACGCCGCCGTGACAGCGACCGCATTGTACAAGAGAGCCCGAGAGAGGTTGGCGTGCACGGCCTCCCGGGTCGCCCGGGCTCCGGCGATGGCCGCGACCACGGGGCGGAGGGCCGGTTGGGTCACCACGCCGTCCGCGACGAGCAGGCTCGACGTCACGCCCGAGTGCATCGCCAACCCGACGTCCGCGGCCGCCAGCGCGACCCCGTCGTTGAGCCCGTCCCCGACGAACATCACCGGGCCGTCCAGGGCTTCGAGATGCTGTGCCTTGTCCTCGGGCTTCAGCCCGCCGAAGGCCGCTTCGACCCCGACAGCGCGGGCGATTCGCGCAGTGACCTGCGGATGGTCCCCCGACAACAGGACGGTCCGGACCCCCGCTCGCGCGAGCATCGCCATGGCCTGTCTGGCGTCGTCTCTCGGCGCGTCTCCGAGGCGAAGGATGCCCGTGGCGCTGCTGTCGAGCTCCTCCAGCACGACGGTTCCCGGCCCTCCGCTGCGCAGCCGGACCCGCTTGCCGGCGACGACCCCCGAGATGCCCACACCCGGCTCTTCCACCACCGACTCGGGGATCTCCAGCGGAAGCTCACGAAGTCGGGCTTCGTCGAGGAGGGCCCGGGCGATGGGATGCCGGCTGGATCGGTCGAGCGAGGCCGCGATCCGGAGCACGTCGTCGTCTGCCGACAGCACGGTCGGCACGCCGGCGGTGACCGTGCCGGTCTTGTCCATCGCCAGGGTCTTCACGTCCGCCATGGCGAGCAGCTGCGCCCCGTCGCGCAACACGACGCCACGCCGGGCCACGGCCCCGAGGCCACTCGCGACGGCCAGGGGCACGGACAGCCCGAGCGCACAGGGGCAGGCCACGACCAGGACGGCCACGGCGACCTCGATGCCGACTGCCGGACCCTGAAGCCAGGTCCAGAGCAGTCCGGCGACCAGCGCCAGCGCCAGCGTCACGACCGTGAAGAGGGGCGCCAGTCGATCCGCGGCGTTCGGAGGCAGCGGCTGATCGCCCGCATTCCGGACCGCCTCGGCCATCCGCATCGCGACGGTCTCGGCACCGACCGCCTCGACCCGCAGCCCGACGCTGCCCTGGAGCACCGATGCTCCGGCGACGAGCTGCGTCCCGCGACGGGCCTCGACCGCATCCGACTCCCCGGTGACGAGGGCCATCTGGACGTCGGCGCAGCCGTCCAGCACGACTCCATCGGCCGGGACCTCCTCTCCGGCCCCGACCTCGACGACGTCTCCGACGGCCAGCGTGTCGATCGCGACGTCCTGGACAGCGGTTCCGCCGTTCGTCCTGATTCGCGCGAAGGCGGGGAGTGCAGCCGCGATCGCGGTGCTCGCTTCGACGGCCGCTCGTCGACCCCGCTTCTCGAGAACCCGTCCGACCAGGAGCAGCGTGACCAGCATGCCCAGGCTGTCGAGGTAGCCCTCGGCACCTCCGAGCGTCTGGAACACCCCGTGTCCGTAGAGCACGCCCACCGCGATGGCGACGGGTACGTCCATCCCGATGCCCTTCAGGCCACCGATCCGGAGGCTCCGCCAGGCACCCTGGAAGAACGGAGCCGCGGCGTAGAGCGCGATGGGCGTCGCGAGCGCGAGGGATCCCCAGCGGAACAGCACCTGGAAGCGGGCTTCCATCCCATCGGCCCAGCCGGCGTACAGGCTCACCGACAGCAGCATCAGGTTGGCCGTACAGAAGGCCGCGATCCCGAGGCGAACCAGCAGATCGTCCATGGGAGCGGGCGCATCCAGAGGTCTCGGTGCGTATCCGACGTCCGCGACGACCCCGGCGAGGGTCGGCACGTCGGTCTGGTCGGGGTCGAAGACCACCCGTGCACGCCCGGTGGCGTAGGAGACCGTGACCTCCTCGACGCCGGGGCTCCGCTCCAGGAGCCGCTCGACGACCCAGGTGCAGCTGGCACACCTCAGCCCGTCGACCACCAGCCCGACTTCGACCCCCGCATCGACCGGACGCGTCGGGACCGCACTCCAGGCCTGCTCGAACGCGCGGCTCCGGGGCTCCGGACGAGCACCGGGTGCATCACGACGGTCGTAGTAGGCCTCGAGCCCGGCGTCGTGGACGATCGACCAGGCCAGCTCGCATCCGGGGCAGCAGAACGCGTCTTCGGGCCCGGCCACAGCGGCGTCGCAGTGCGGACACCGGGACTGGACCGGCGGGCTGTTCGGAGGGGTGGGGCTCGCGACGGCCATGACGTCACCGCTTCTCGGTGTGGAGGTAGGTGGGGTCGACCTCGGGAGCGCTCTGGATGGCCTGGTAGATGAAGAAGATGTTCCAGCAGACCATCAGGCCGAGGCCCAGCGCGATGCCCAGGGGGAACCACAGGCCACGCTCGGTGAAGGTGCGGGGGTCGGTCGTCTCGGAAGTGTCGGTACCCATGGTGTTCATCCCTGTCCCGGCCCGCGACGCGGACCCTTGAAGGTGGTCTCGACTGCCCGCTGCTCGGTGTCCGTGCGGATCACGATGCGGACGGGAAGCGTGTTGGTGACGTCGAATGCATCGGGGGGCAGCCGGACGACCAGCGGCACGGTCCGGTCCTCACCGGGCTGCAGCACGAGCGGCGGCACGCTGACCGCGACGTCCTCGAGCCCCTCGACCCCGACCGCGAATGGATGGGCGGCTGCCGGGTCGTTGTTCACGACGCGGAGCAGGTAGGTGTTGCGGATCCGCCCGTCGTCATCGACCTGGTAGAGGGTTCCGGGGCTCCGGTTGACGGTCACCTCGATGGGGTTGTGCAGGAAGATTCCCGCCATCAACACCGCAGCCAGACCCGTGATCAGCGCGGCGTACACGACCGTTCGGGGCCGGATCACCTGACGCAGCCAGGGCTGCTGCTCCTCTTCGGGCAGGTCCTGCTGCTCGTCGAGGTGGATGGTGGTGTAGCGAACGTGGCTGTCGAAGCCGAGCTTGCCCATGACGTCGGTGCAGGCATCCACGCAGCGTGCGCAGTTGATGCACTCCATCTGGAACCCATCGCGGATGTCGATGCCCATCGGGCAGGCCGTGACGCACTTGTTGCAGTCGATGCAGTCCCCGGCCAGCGCCGCCTCGCGCCCCTTGCGGATCTTCGTCTTCGGGTTGAAGCCCACCATCAGGCTGTCCGCATCGGTCAACGCGCTCTGGAATCGGGCGTAGGGGCACAGGTAGATGCACAGCTGCTCTCGGAACCACAACCAGTCCAGGAGCACGCCGCCCATCAGGATGCCCACCATCGTGTAGTGGCCCACACCCGCCTGGCCGGTCCAGATCGCGACCGCACCGGCGAAGTACGAGAGCACGGTCATCCCGAGCGCGAAGGCGAGCACCGTGAGGATGGCGACCTTGGCGGTCTTGCGCAGGATCCGATCCCGCGTCCAGGGCCCCGCGTCGCGTCGCGCCCGTGCGAGTCCATCGCCCTCGATCCACAGCTCGACCCGGCGGACCCATTCTTCGAGGAACACCGTCTGCGGGCAGAAGTAGCCGCACCACAGCCGCCCGAAGACCGCGCTGACGAAGAACAGCAGGAAGGCCGCGATGAGGCCGGTGAGCGCGATGAGGAAGCCGTCCTGGGCCGTGAAGATCTGGCCCAGCAGGTGCAGGCGTCGCGCCGGGAGGTCGATGCGGACGAGCGGATTGCCGGCCCAGTGCAGCCAGGGGGCCACGAACAGGGCGCCGATGAGCAGCCGACCGCTCCACCGATGCAGCGTCTGGTACTTCCCCGCGACCTTGCGGGTGTAGATCCATTTCCGGGTGCCGTTGAAGATGCTCATGGTGGTTTCCTACCTGGGCCCCGAACGAAGAAGGGGCGGCTCGATGGCCGCCCCTTCCGAGTGGTTCAGAGCGTTCCGTTCGATTTCATCTGCACGTACCGTGCCACCAGATCGATCTTCTGCTCTCCGAGGATGGGGCCCCACTGGACCATGCCCTTTGCAGGCACTCCTTCGGTGATGGTGCGCTTGATGTCCTCGAGCTCACCGCCGTGAATCCACTCGGCGTCCACGAGGCTGGGGCCCACCAGACCACTCATGTCCGGTCCGTGACACGCCGCGCAGTTGTCGGCGTAGATCTTCGCCCCTGCGATGGCCGGGTCGGCCTCCTCGCCCTCCCCGCCCTTCTCGGTGCCGGCTGCGACGGCGTCTCCACCGGGCATTCCGGCGGGTGTGCCATCTGCCACGGTGTCGTCTTCTGCGGGTGTGGGATCTTCCACAGCCGCCCCGCCAGTGCCCTTCTTCGACACCACGAAGGCCGCGACCTGCTGGACCTTCTGCGGTCCGAGGACCTGGCCCCAGGCCGGCATGCCCTTGTCGGTCACACCTTCGGTGATGGTGGTGACGATCTGCTCTGGATCGCCCCCGTGGATCCACTCGGCATCCACGAGGCTCGGCCCGATTCCGCCGGTCAGATCGGCTCCGTGGCACGCCGCACAGGTCTGGGTGAAGACCACTTCTCCGGCTGCGACGAGCTCGGGACTGGTCTCGAACTCCGCGGCTTCCGGGGTGGGCCAGCGCAGCTCCGCCTCGGCCATCTCGGCCAGGTATCGCTTCTCCTGCGAGTCCTCGGCGATGAAGTGGTAGTGGACCGCGTAGCCGACGCCGTAGACGACGGTGAGGAAGAACAGTCCGAGCCACCAGTCGGGGAGCGGGTTGTCGTATTCCTCGATTCCGTCCGCCTCGTCGCCGTGCCCGAGGATCTCGTTGGTTTCCTTGCCCATGGTTTCCTCCTCAGTCTTCGAGCGGGAGCCGTGCGACGGCTTCCATCAGAGCGTGGCGCGAGGGCCACCAGGTGTAGACGATCCAGGCCGTCATGATGGCCATGAAGAGCACGGTCATCGCGCCCATCAGCCACCCCATCGTGGCGAACTGGGCTCCTTCCTTGAGCACGGTCATTCCGCACCTTCCACGGCGTCGTTCTGGGCCATCGGTCCCTTCGGGACATCCGTGCCGAGCCGCTGCAGGTAGCCCGTGAGCGCGACGATCTCGTCGTCCCACTCGGCCTCGATGCCGGCTTCGGCCATGTTGTCGACGATGCCCTGCCCCTGCGTCTGCAGGTCCTGGACCACGTTGGCGAGGTCACGGTCCGTGTAGGGCGTGCCCACGCGGCTCAACGCGACCATCGACGCCTCGACGTCCGCGACGTCGATCTTGTCCTCGATGAGCCAGGTGTAGGCCGGCATCACGCTTCCCTTCGAGGTGCTGCGCGGGTCCTTCATGTGCTCGTAGTGCCAGGCGTCGGGGTACTTGCCCCCCACCCGGTGCAGGTCGGGGCCGATGCGGCGGCTGCCCAGCAGGAACGGCCGGTCCCAGCTGTACTCCACCGCGTGCGACCACTCGCCGTAGCGCAGGGTCTCGTCGCGGAACGGGCGCACCATCTGCGAGTGGCAGGTCATGCAGCCTTCGCGAACGTAGATGTCGCGTCCGGCGACCTCGAGCGCCGTGTAGGGTTCGGGTACGTCCGCGCTGTCGTGGCCGCTTCCGACCGTGAACATCGGGACGATCTCGACCAGTCCCCCCACCGAGATGGCGGCCGTGGTCATGATGGCGAAGAGTGCCGAGCGGTGCTCGAACAGTCGACGGTGCCAGTGGTCAGCCATGATTCACCTTCCTTTTGTGGCGCTACTTGGCGGGGATGGGGTCGTTGTCGGTGCCGAGCTCGGGCTGAGTCCACACCGTCATCGTGAAGTTGAAGGCCATGAGCAGGACGCCCGTGACGTAGAGGAGTCCGCCGATGAGTCGCGTGGCGTAGAAGGGCTGCATCGCCGCGACCGCGTCGAGGAACTGGTACTGGAGCTGGCCGGTGTCGGTGACCGCGCGCCACATGAGGCCTTCCATGATGCCCGCGCCCCACATCGCGACGGTGTAGAGAACGACGCCGATGGTGGCGAGCCAGAAGTGGGTCGTGGCGAGAGGCGTGCTGTACAGCTCGCGCTTCCACAGCCGCGGGGTGAGCCAGTACAGGACGCCGAAGCCCATCATGCCGACCCAGCCGAGCGCACCGCTGTGCACGTGGCCGACGACCCAGTTGGTGTAGTGCGACAGCGCGCTGACGGCGCGAATCGACATCATCGGGCCCTCGAAGGTGCTCATCCCGTAGAAGCTGACGGCGACCGCCATGAACTTCAGGACGGGGTCGGTGCGGACCTTGTCCCAGGCGCCGCGCAGGGTGAGCAGGCCGTTCAGCATGCCGCCCCAGCTGGGTGCGATGAGCATGACGCTGAACACCATCCCGAGGGTCTGAGCCCAGTCGGGAAGCGCCGAGTACAGCAGGTGGTGCGGGCCCGCCCAGATGTACAGGAAGACCAGGGCCCAGAAGTGGATGATCGACAGACGGTAGCTGTAGACCGGGCGGTTCGCGGCCCGCGGCAGGAAGTAGTACATCAGGCCGAGAATCGGCGTCGTGAGCAGGAATCCGACCGCGTTGTGGCCGTACCACCACTGCACGAGGGCATCGGTCATCCCCGAGTACACCGGGTAGCTGCGCCACAGGTTCGCGGGGATGACGAGGTTGTTGACCACGTGCAGCACCGGAATCGTGATGACGAAGCTCATGTAGAACCAGATCGCCACGTACAGGTGCTTCACCTTGCGGTTGGCGATGGTCATCGCGAAGTTGAGCGCGAAGGCCAGGAAGAACACCGCAATCGCGATGTCGATCGGCCAGATCATCTCCGCGTACTCCTTGCTCTGCGTCATGCCGAGCGGGAGTGTGAGGACGACCGATGCGAGCATCGCCTGCCAGCCCCAGAAGTGGAACTGCGACAGACCATCGCTCCACATCCGGGTCTTCAGCAGGCGCTGCAGGCTGTAGTAGATGCCCGCGAAGACGAAGTTGCCCGTGAACGCGAAGACGACGCCGTTCGTGTGTACGGGACGCAGACGACCGAACGTGAGCTCGGGGATCCCGAGGTTTGCCGGCCAGTAGACGAGCTGCAGCGCGAGCAACAGCCCGACGCTCATGGCAGCGATTCCCCAGAACACCGTGGCGACCACGAACTGCTTCGTGACGCGGTCGTCGTACTCGACGTTGGGTGCCGGGATCGTGGTGGGTGACATGACGACCTCCTTGCGGCGGCTTCAGGCAAGGGGCGTGCCAGACTTCCGTCAGCCCCTCTCACACGGGTGCTTTTGCAATTCGTCGTGGGACTGCACCCTCCACCCCGTGACCAGATCCGCCTCCCGAGCGTCAGAGCGTGCGGGACCCCACACCTGGGCTGTGTCATCTCCCACACCGTCACGTCCCGGAACGGACGACACCCCGTTCTGGCGGGGATTCCGGAGATGGCACGCATGTTGCTTCATCCGGCGCAAGGAGGTGCGCGTGGCACTGGCTCGCTCCGTCCCGAACGTCCTGGACATCGTCATCGACCAGCTCGAGGCTCTCGAAGCCCGTGCCGGTCGACGTGCGGTACGGGTGTCGGTCGCAATCCCACCATCCCTCGACCCCACCCAGACCAGAGACGTCCTCACCGAGCACCTGAGTCAGGGTCGTCGCGCACCTCCCGACATCGCCATCCTGCCGTCCATGTCCCCCCGCAGCCGTCCCCGTCTGGTCACGGTCGACTTCGAGATGGAGCCTGAGATGGAGGAGTCCGAATGATCCCCACCACCACCGCCGTCACGGCCGTCACCGTGGCCGCCATCGCCGGTACGCCCCACTGCCTGGGGATGTGCGGAGCCCTCGCCACGGCCGGCAGCCGCAAGGGGGGATGGCTCCCCTACCAGACCGGCCGCATCGCCGTGTACACGGGGCTGGGAGCACTCGCGGGTGCGTTCGGGTCCGCCATCCCGGGGCCCGGCTGGGTCACCACTGTCCTTTCCGCCGTACTGCTGGTCGCATTCGCGGGGTCGCTCGCCGGGCTCCTCCCCGAGCCCCACGCGCTGATGACCCGCTTCACGCCCCGTCTCGCCGAGTGGGGGGCCCACTTCGCCAAGCGCTCCGGACCCGCTGCCCGACTGGGCTTCGGGGTCGTCAACGGTTTGTTGCCCTGTGGGCTGCTCTACGCAACGCTTGCCGTGCCGGTCTCCACTGGCAGCGCATTCACGGGCGCTGCGCTCATGGCGTGGTTCGGCGTGCTCACCGCTGCACCTCTCACCGCCGCAGCCTTCGGGTTACGAGCGCTCGTCCGGGGTCGGCGCGCTCGATTCGTCCTCGCAGGACTCGTGCTGGTCACCGGACTGTCCAGCCTCGCGCGCAGCGGCGGCTGGCTGGCCCCCGAGGAAGAGGTTCCGGCATGTCATCACAGCCCGACACCGTAGCAGCGACTGCAGACACGAATCCTGCAGAGCCCCGGACCGGCTCCGCGCTGGTCCGTGCGACCTTCCCCTACGCCAAGGAAGACCGCCGTCGCACCTGGTTCGAGACCCTGCTCACCATCGCGCTCATGGGCGTCACCGAGTCCATCGCACTCGCGGGCCCCTGGTGGCTCATGCCCGTCGGCACGCTGCTCTCCGGCCTGCTGCTCGTGCGGCTGTTCATCATCTACCACGACGCCCTGCACGGCGCGGTCTTCCACAAGTCGGTGTGGGGCCAGCGGCTGATGTCCGTCGTCGGCATCATCACGCTGTCGCCGCGCTCGGTCTGGAAAGAGACCCACGACTACCACCACCGCAACAACTGCAAGCTGCCCAGCACCGCCATCGGCAGCTTCCCGGTGGTGACCACGCGGCACTGGCGCCGCATGTCCGACAAGGACAAGCGGTGGTACGCGTTCATCCGCCACCCCTTCACCATCCTGTTCGGCTACTTCTTCCTGTTCCTGGCCGGCATGTGTGGCAGCGCCTTCTTCCGGAACCCCCGTGAGCACTGGGCCTGTGGCGTGGCACCCGTCGTCCACTTCGGTCTGGCCGGGCTCGTCTGGGCCACCCTGGGCTTCGGCTCCGCCATCGCGGGCGTCATCGGGCCGCTGTTCATCGCGTGTGCGGTCGGCGGCTACCTGTTCTACGCCCAGCACAACTACCCGGGCGTGCACTTCGCGAAGCGCACCGAGTGGAACTACCACGACGCCGCGACCGCCAGCAGCAGCTACTTCCGCATGTCGCCCGTGATGCACTTCTTCACCGGCAACATCGGCTACCACCACGTCCACCACCTCAACCACAAGGTGCCGTTCTACCGGCTTCCCGAGGCGATGGCCGCCATCCCCGAGCTCCAGAACCCCGGGGAGACCAGCTGGTGGCCGAGCGACGTCTGGGGTGCGCTGCGCCTCAAGCTGTGGGACCCCCGCGCAGGCGAGATGGTGCCGTTTCCGACCGAGAAGCGTCCCGGCACCAGCGGGGCCGCCACCAGCAGCTGAGCGCGCGGTCGCATAGGGTTCGAACAGAACCCCGACCTCGGACGTACCACCCGTCGTGCTCACCGCACTCACCGCGCTCGCCCTCTCCTCGTCGCCCGCACAGGCGGCGCCCGACCTCGTGTCCCGGGCCGAACCTCGGTTCCGGGTGGCGTTGCTGACGGGCCTGTCCGGGCACCGCCAGGGCATCGGCGTGCGCTACGAGCTCGGCAAGGCGTTCTCGGTGGCCACGGTGCTGGACCCCTTCCGATTCCGGGTCGGCTACGTCTCGCACACCGGCGGCGAGATCCACCCCTGGTCGGTCGACCTGCGCGGCATCGGCTGGGTCGAGCCCGTGCTGGCGGTGGGGGGCTACGCCACGGGCGGGCTGCAGTACATCCATGCGGACGCCATCAGCGGGTCCGGCCTCTGGGCGAGCGGGTCGTTCCGCATCACCGGGCCACGCGGGCGAACCGCCACGGTGCTGGGCGCCACGGTCCGAGAGCAGCTCAACGGCAACGTGGCCATCGCGCCCATCGCCGTGAACATCGGCTTCGAGCTCGGCCTGTCCAAGCGACGTGTACGCCGGTAGTCTCTGGACGCGGATACTTCCGCGTTCGCTCTGGAGCTTCTGTGGGCCTGTTGAGAGCATCGGATGGTCGGACCTTCGCGCTGCTGCCCGTCATCCGGGTCGGGCGCGACCAGAAGGCCGATCTGCACCTGGCCGGGGGCGACGTGTCCCAGCACCACGCCGAGATCCGCTGGGACGGGACCCACTGGCGATGCACCGACGTCGGCAGCAAGAACGGCACCATGGTCGAGGGGCGCGTGCTGAAGCGCACCGACACCGTCACCCTCGCGCAGGGCACTGCCGTGGTCTTCGCAGAGGACCAGGCCTGGACCCTCGTGGATGCGGGCCCTCCCCGCTGGCCGTTCGCCATTCCGCTCGCTGGAGGCGGGCCGATTGCAGCCGTCGATGGCGAGCTGTCGCTTCCCCCGGCCGGTCCGGGCGCCAGCCGGGACGCCTCTGAAGTCCGCATCACCACCGAAGGCGCCTGGTTTCGCGGTCAGTCGGGTGTCGGTCCGGCGCCGGTCGAGAACGGCGAGATCATCGTGGCAGACGGCCGGTCGTACCGCATCCTGCTCGAAGGGAAGCGGGCGGACTGGCCCCGACCCGCCTGAACCTCACTCCTCGGGCGCTTCGGGTGGGTCGGATGCCCCGACCTGATCAGGCACCACCTGCACCCAGAACTCGCTGGAGATGCCGCCCAGCTTGCGCTTCACCTCGATCGAGCGGCCCGCGGGCAGGGTGCAGACCACCTCGCTGTCGTGGTCGGGCTCGGTGTAGACCGCCGCTTCGCCTTCGGGTTCGTACGGATTGGGAACCCGGCCCAGGGTGGACTTGGTGCCGTGCACCCAGCCGATGGGCTCCGACCCGCTCGTGGGGCAGCCCGAGCCGAGGGACAGGAGCGTGGACCCCGCCAACAGCGAGACCACGATGCCGGTCAGAACCACGGCCCCCCCGATGACCGCGGACCCCGCCGCGAGGAACACCACGGGCTTCGGAACCCCCTTTGGTACGGGCTCCACAGTGGCCGCCGACCGGGGAAGCGCCGTGGCAGCCGCGGGTTCCGAAGGCACGACGGCTCCTGTCGCGGAACCCGCGGCCTCGATGGCCGACCGGAGGACTCGGGCGTCGGCGT
This sequence comes from Myxococcota bacterium, assembly GCA_965224055.1. Lineage (GTDB taxonomy): Bacteria > Myxococcota_A > UBA796 > UBA796 > JACKEQ01. The sequence goes on from OZ245034.1 coordinate 4,978,737, forward strand.
ACCGATCCTCCCGATCCTGGGCCAGCGCCGTCTCGACCACCTCGTGCAGCGGGTCGTCCTCCGGGAGCGAGCCGTGATCGCCCGCGGCCACCTGCACGAACAGGTCGAGCATGGTGTCGGCCTCGAACGCCGGGGTGTCGGTGAGCAGCCAGATCAGGATGCACCCGAGGCTGTAGACATCCGCGCGTGCATCGACGTCGGCCGCGCTCTCGACCTGCTCCGGAGCCATGTAGCCAGGCGTGCCCATCGGCATCCCGCCCCGGGTCTTCGGGCCCTCGTGTAGCGAGGCCTCGCCCACCACCGCCTTCACCAGACCGAAGTCGGCGACCTTGGGGACCGGCCCGTCCTCGGTGCGCTTGATCAGGATGTTCTGGGGCTTCAGATCCCGGTGTACCCACCCTCGCGCGTGGGCCGCACCCACCGCACCGCACGCGGCCAGGAACACGTCCAGACGGGCCTCTCGGGACGGTGACGTGTCTTCGACCCAGTCCTGCAGGGTCCCATCGGGCACGTACTCCATCACCAGGCCCGGCAGCCCGTCCACCTCGACGACATCGGTGACCGTCAGTGCATTCGCGTGATCGAGCCCCGCCTGTGCCCGGCCCTCACCGATGAGCCGCTCCGTGATGGCCTTCCCCTGGACGTGCAGGACCTTCAGCGCGTGCAGGGAGTCCAGACGGGTGTGCCGCACCCGGTAGACGGTCGCCATTCCGCCGGTTCCGAGCTCGGCTTCGACGACATATCGATCGATGGTCTGCCCGATCTCCGGAATGCCGTCCTCCCCCGCTCGCCGCATCGACGCCGCACGCGCTGCGACGGCTGCCGGACCCATCCTATTCGACCCGTCCGGCGCGAGGGAAACCCCTTCCCTACACACGACCACGCGGTGCGGCAACGGTTGTCGGATCCGCGATGGGTGCACATCCTCAGACTGTCAGAGGAGGCCTCATGCATCCCACCCATCCATTCCGCACCGCTCCCCGTCGTCGCCGGACCTCCGAGCTCGACGAGGTGCTCGCACAGGCCCACACGGCCATCACCAACGCGCGCTCCGAGCGCGACGAAGCCCGGTCGGCCGCTCAGCAGCTGCACGCCGAGAACCGCCGTCTGAAGCGGGCGCTGGAGACCGAACGCCGCGCAATCCCGCGCGTCGAACGGCCCGTGCCGCAGACCGAGCAGGTCCCCCAGGCTGCAGACGCGGACCGACTCCGCGAGTTGGAGTCCGAGCTGAAGACCGCTCGTCGACAGCGCGACACGGCCCGCGAACAGGCCCGTCGCGACGCACTCGCCGAGGTGGCCGAGCCCCTGGTGGGCATCGTCGGCCAGCTGGGTCGTGCACTCGCCTCCAATCCCGACCCCGACAGCGACTGGTTCCGCGGGACCGCGGCGGTTCTCGCCCGCACCCGCAACGCCATCCAGCAGCTGGGGCTCACCATCATCGATCGAGTCGGTGTGCCGTTCGACCCCGATCAGCACGACGCCGTCGGAACCCTCGAGACCTCGCAGCTCGAGCCCGACACCATCGCGGACGTGCTGGAGGTCGGACTGCGCAGCGCCGACGGAACCCTGGTCCGGGCCGCGAAGGTCCTCGTCGCCCGAGGAGAACACTGATGCGCTCGCTCTACGACATTTTGGGTGTCGCTCGCACGGCATCCGCATCCGACATCAAGAAGGCCTACCGCAAGCTCGCGCGGGAGACGCACCCGGATCGCAACGACGCCCCGGATGCCGAGTCGCGCTTCAAAGAGGTGGGGCGCGCCTACGAGGTCCTGTCCGACCCCGACAAGCGCAAGCTGTACGACGAGTTCGGTGAGATCAGCCTGCAGTCCGGCTTCGATCCCGCCGCTGCACGGGCGTACGCCAGCGGGGGCCGGTCTGGCATGCCTCGCGGCGGGTTCTCGGGCAATGCGGCTGGATTCGACGTCGAAGACCTGCTCGGGAGCCTGTTCGGAGGCCAGGGCGGCTTCTCGGGCGGCGGATTCGGGGGAGCCCAAGGCTTCCAGGCGGGGCCCCGACCCACCCGCGCCGAGCTCGAGATCGACTTCCGCACCGCCATCACGGGTGGAGAGCGCCAGCTGACCTTCGGGGACGGTCGCACGCTGAACGTCCGCATCCCGGCCGGGGTGAAGGACGGTGGCCGATTGCGCCTGCGCGGACGGGCTCCTGGCGGGGGCGACCTGCTGTTGACCCTGTCCGTACGGCCCGATCCCACCTTCCATCGCGAAGGCGACGACCTGTACCGGTCGCTCGAGGTCACGGTCGGCGAAGCACTGCTGGGCACCTCCATCGAAGTGCCGACCCTGGGCCGGCCGGTGCGGCTGACGATTCCAGCGGGCAGCCAGAACGGCCAGCGCCTGCGGCTGAAGGGCAAGGGCGTCGCACGAAAGGGCCGTCCGCCAGGAGACCTGTACGTCACGCTGGATGTCCGCCTCCCGGACATCGGTGCCGGGAGTCTCGACGACCGCACACGCCAGGCACTCGACGTGCTCGAGGACGCCTACGGGCGTTCCCACCCGCGTGGGTTCGCAGCGGCTTCTTGATCTGGCGCGCACAAAGTGCTGGAGTCGGGTGGGAGCAGAGCCGATAGTGGCTCATCGACTTGCCTCCCGACAAGCGAGCGTGCCGTGGCCCTCGAGATCCTGCTCATCGAAGACGCCCCTACCGACGTGATCCTCACCCAGACCGCGTTCAAGAAGGCGGGCATCCGAAACCCCCTTCAGGTCGTGGGCACCGGAGAGGACGCGCTCGACTACATCTTCCGACGAGGCGCCTACGCCGACTCGCCGCAACCGGGCCTCATCCTGCTCGACCTGAACCTCCCGGGGTCGGTCGACGGTCACGAGGTCCTCAGACGCATCCGCGCTGAGCCAGCGACCGCGTCGATCCCGGTCCTCGTGCTCACCACGTCCCACGAGCACATCGACATGCTCAAGAGCTACGAGCTGACCGCCCAGGGCTTCGTGACCAAGCCGCTGCAGGTCCGCGACCTGTTCACGGTCGTGGCCAGCCTGGATGGTCTCGGGATCGAGATCGTCTGACCATCGGCGCGCCGCCACAGAGCGTTCGCATCGTCTCGACCCGGATCCGTAGGAATCGTCCTACACTAGGGGGTCTCCCGATCCGATGTGCACGGCACAGCGTGTTCCGCGAACGGTCGGAGTCCCGATGCACCATCGACAGCCTCTCGCCAGCGTCATCGATTCCAGCGAGCTCGGCAGCCTTCCCGGCGCCTATGCCCAGCTCTCCAAAGTGTTGTTCGACCCCAGTGCTTCGCGCGACGATATCGCGCGCGCTGTCGGGCTCGACCCCGGCTTGGTGGCGCGACTGCTCAAGCTGGTGAACGCTCCGGGATTCTCCCGGCGGCAGATCGAGACCGTCTCCCACGCCTGCCTCTACCTGGGCAGAGGTCAGCTGCGCGAGCTGGCGCTCGCCACCACGGTCGTCCACATGTTTCGGGGACTCCCCGAGAACGTGATGAACATGCGCTCCTTCTGGACCCACTCGGTGGGGGTGGGCCTGCTGGCCGAGACCCTCGCTCGTCGGGTGCGCTTCTACGGCGACGAGAGCCTGTTCGTCTCGGGAATCCTGCACGACATCGGCACGCTCACCCTCGCGACCGCGCGTCCACCAGCCATGCGGCAGGCACTCATGCAGGCCGGGAACGACAACACGTCGCTGTCCGAGAGCGAGCACAAGGTGCTGGGCTACGACCACACCCAGGTGGGCGAGAAGCTCCTGCTCGGCTGGCGTCTGCCGTCGCTCCACATCGAGGTGGCTCGCCGTCACCACGACCTCGACGACCGCTGTCTCGCGCGCTCCATGGCGCGGCCCATCGCCATCTGCCACGTCGCAGACGCTGTGGTGTGCGGGCTCCGCTGGGGGAGCGCTGGAGAACAGAACGAGCTGCCGATCGACAGCCACGCCTGGAAGGTGTCGGGGCTGACGCAGGCGATGCTGGACCAGGCCGTGACCGACGTCGAGCGACGTCTGGAGCAGGTCGTCGCCGCGCTGGTGTGAGACTGGTAGGGTGGCCCGAGGAGGTCGCCGTGCGTACCGTCGCCGTGATCGATCCGGGCGCGAAGTTCCCCGAGATCGACTGCTTCAACCGCATCAGCCGCAACAGCCCGCTGCCCTGCACCTACCACCTGCCGGCACAGTGGGGAATCGACTCCCTGGAGCGCACGCCGGACCCCATCGTCGGCGTGATCATCCTGGGCAGCGGCGCGAGTGTGTACGACGACGAACCCTGGCAGAAGGCGCTGAACGGATGGCTGTCCGAGCGCCTGCAGACCACGCCGATGCTGGGGCTGTGCTACGGCCACCAGCTGCTGGCCCACCTGCTCGGCGGAGAGATCGGCCTCCTCCACGAAGACGGCACCAAGGAGCGCGGCGTGCGCGAGGTTCCCATCTGGGAGGACCCCATGTGGGGCGAAGCGGCCACGGGCCCGATGGTCGTGTCCCATCGCGAGGTGGTCACGCGGCTTCCCCCGAACACGGTGCTGCGCGGTCGGAGCGAGGTGTGTCCGATCGAGGCCTTCGCCCATGTCGAGCGGCCGCTGTGGGGGTTCCAGCCCCACCCCGAGGCCACCACCCAGTTCACGACCAACAACAGCATCCCCTTCGAAGACGACCCCGCCATCCTGGCGTTCGGGCACGGCTACGTCGACCGGTTCACGGCGTGGGTCAGCGAGAACACCCACGAGGTCGTGCTGTAGCGCTCAGAAGAAGATGGACTGAAGCGTCCGGGACTCGCGACGCGCCCGTCTGGACGGCTCGTTTCGCGGAGCAGCCGTGAACGGGTCCGGCTGTACGGGGGGGTTGCGGGGCTCGGGTTCTGGAACCGCATCGCCGGTGGACCCCCAGGGGCTGACGATGGAGTCGGGCGGCGCTTCTGCGACGGCTTCCGACTGAATCGGCGGCGGCTTCTCGACGGGAGCAGGCTGGACGATCGGGGGCGCGGGGAGCGCGTCGGGTTCGGGAGTCCACGGTGTGCGCGGCGCTTTCCAGCGGGGTTCTGCGGGGGGCAGGATGGCCACCGAGACCGCCGGCTGCCGCTCTCCACCCACGTACTCCCAGTGCCAGGGTTCGCTGCGCACCGTGCGGGCGAAGCCGTACTCGCTGCCGTGCCGCTCCAACCAGCGTCGCACCGAGCGGACATGGGTGTTGAGGTCGAGGGCCAGTCCCGACTGGTGATTGCTGTGGCCCGGAGGGGCAGCCAGGTTGCCACCGTTGCAGTCGCCCGTCAGGTAGCAGTCGTACAGCGCCGCCTGCTCGGCGTTCGTGCGGAACCCACTCGCGATGGAGAGCGTCACGCCATCGGCCTTCGCGGCCCGGGCCATGCGTCGGTAGGCACGTGCCGTCGCGACCTCGACCGGGGTGCCGTGGACATCCTCCACCACCAGGGTTCGCGGCGTTCCGCCCTCGTAGCCCTTCACGGTCTGGCCATCCTTGCCAGCCACCGGCTCCCACTGCTCGCGGACGGCCAGCGTCCCAGGCCCGGCACCGAGGGGAACCGTCCACACCTGCAGCCCGTGCGAGCCATCTCCGGTGACGATGCGCAGTCCCTCGTCGGACATCGTGACGTTTCGCACCGGCCGATCGAGGAGTGCGGTCGACCCGCCCGGCATCCGACCGAGCACCTCTTCGCCCAGGGGCCCGCGCAGCCACACGGCATCGCCGCAGAAGTCCACGATCCGGTCGGCGGAGACGGGCCAGATGCGGTGTCCGTCCGCGCACACCGACCACGCCTGGAGGGCCTCACCGGTGGTGGTGTCGAGCAGCTTCGCTCGGCGCTCCTCCTCGCCCACGAACACCACCCCGAGCGCGCGTCCATCGGGAGAGAGACGCCGGGTGCCGTAGTCGGGCCGGTCCAGCACGAACCGCAGATCGCCATCGGCATCCCACACGGCCGCTCGGCGGGACTCTCCGCTCCCCACGGTTCCCACCACGGTGTCGGACCGCCATGACACATCCGACACCGCCAGGTCGGGGAGATCGATCACCCGCTGCTCGAACAGGTCGACGAGCCGGTCTGGACGACCGCTGAAAGCGACGCGCGTGCGGCCCGGGTCGAACGCCATCTCGCCGTGACCCGCACCCACCTCGTACGACCGCAGGGCCCGGTCGCCATCCACGTCCAGCAGGGTCCGGCCGTCGTAGAGCACGACCCGGTTGGAGGTGAACGCCACCTGGGTGTAGCGGTCGCCCCACCAGTCCGGCAGCTCGGCCCGCCACAATCGCAGCCCCTCCGAGAACACGCGTAGCCGGGTGCCCGCAGCCCCATCCCGCACCACGCACATCCGACCGTCGCGGGCCAGGATCGCGTCGTGGGCCACGCCCGTTCGCGGACCACAGTCGACCAGCGCATCGGGCTCGGGAGGCGGGTGCTCGGCGTCGACGGATGCAACGGGCCCGCCTGCGACGAGCGCATCGTGGTTCAGGTCGAGAACGGCCGCCCGATCGCCCGCGGCCCACACCAGATGGCCGTGGACGTCGAATCGTACCCGGGGCTCATCAGCCCAGGCATCGGAACCCCAGAGGAGACCGAGTCCGGCGGACCAGACGACTCCCAGACAAGCGAGCTTCGTACGACGCATGTCGCCTGGACGTCGGTCCGGGGCGGCGCATTCATCGAGCGGCTGGATTCAGTCCGGTTCGACGGAATCGCCCGGATCGGCGGGCGGTGCATAGGGGACGTCGATCGGCTGCCAGGGACCACTCGCATGGCTGAAGTGCCACCACTCCTTGCGGTAGTTCGAAAACCCACCCGCTTCGAGGATCGCCACCAGCAACGCCCGGTTCTCGGCGACCGTGCCTTCGGCGTTCGCGGTGTGCGCCGCCGACGAGAAGGTGTCGTACGGCGTGCCCATGTCGAGGGGACCGTCGGGCCCCGCCAGCGTGAGATCGACGGTGTGACCGCGATTGTGGCCGGAACGCGCCGCGATGTAGCCCTGCTCCAGCAGGTGCGTGTTGCCGCTCTCCTCGGCCCACACCACCATGTCCCGACTCGCGCGCTCGGGCCGGTAGGCGTCGTACACGACCAGGGTGAGCCCCTGCGCTCGCGCGGCCTCTGCAGAGCGGCTCAGGCCCGCCCAGGGGTCGTCGCGCAGCCAGGCGCCGGGCATCGCATACCCATCGAGGACCCGACCCGCGAAGTTGTCGGTGGTCGCGTAGCGGATGTCGAGGGTCACCCCTTCGATGTCGGCCACGTCACGCCAGCCTTCGAGCTCGGGGGGCACGGATACGGACGCCGGTGCGTCGTCGGGCGGGGGCAGCGCCTCTGCGACGGGGGTTTCCACGGGCGACGGCTCGACGACCTCCGCTGGCACAGGGGTCTCGGCGGGTCGGAGTGCTGAGGACCCGCCCGAACAGGCCGCGAACACGACGAGGGCTGCGCTCACGGCATGAAGATGCGGATGTCCATCCACTGGTCGAACTGATGGTCGACGAGGTCGAAGGTGTAGCCCTGCAGCGGGAACTGCTTCACCCGCTCGGCGTCGAGCACGACCTCTTTGGTGGACTCGCCCTCACCGGGCACGCGCACCGTGAAGTTGAGCACCAGCAGGGGCGACTTGCCGGGCTCGCCGCTGGGCTTGGACCCGTGCCCATCGAACACGATGGTGGTCTTGTTGGGCAGGTAGTACTCGTCGCCCTTGGCCAGCCGACCCGAGTGGAACGGCTCGGCGAAGCGCACCGGCCCCACCTTCTCGACGAGCGGGCTGTAGATGTCGGGCCCTCCGTCCTTCCACTTGATCTCGAAGTAGCTGTAGTCCTGATCTTCGATGAAGTAGGACTCGCGCAGGTTCACGGTGCGAGACACGGTGTCGCCGGGCTTGATCTTCGCCCCCGGCACCTTGCACTGCTCTTCGCCGGGAGGCGGCTTGGCCTTGATGGGGGGACTGGCCTCGATGTCGGCGAACTTGTTCAGGAAGCACGGCGTGGTGACGTGCTGCTCGAAGTACAGGACTTCGTCCGTGCGGTTCTCCATCTCGAGGTAGACCTCGATGGGTGCACCCGGTGCGAGAACGGTTCGGGGCATTTCGGCCGTGGTCCCGAGTGCAGCACGGGGCGCGCCGAGCGCCGAGGCGGTGATGATCCAGAGCGTGATGGGCATGGCGCGCAGTATACCCGCGAACCGGGAACGCTATTCCGAGGACATGCCTGCGGCGGCCTGACCCGCCCGCAACCCGTCGAGCAGCGCGACGGCGTTCCGGCCCAGATGGTCGCTGTGGTAGCCGCCTTCCTGGACGGCCACGGTCGGGAGCCCCAGCCGGCCGATCCGCTCACCCACCTCGCGGATGTCGTCGGTCTTGAGTGCGAAGTGCCCGACGGGGTCGAGCTCGTACGTGTCCAACCCCGCGGAGAGCACGAGATAGTCGGGCGCAAAGGCCTGCAGCGCCGGGATCACGTGGACTTCCAGCAGCTCGGCGTAGCGCTTGCCATCGCAGCCGGCTTCTTCGGTGACGTTGAGCGTGGCACCCTTGCCCGGACCCGCACCGGTCTCGGTGGGGAACCCGGCGAAGTACGGGAAGCAGCGGTCGGGATGTTCATGGACGGACACCACGAACACGCGCGGATCGCGCCAGAACAGCGACTGGGTGCCGTTGCCGTGGTGCACGTCGATGTCGAGCACGGCCACTCTCGCGCCCCGCTTGAGGGCCCGGGCGGCGACCGCCGCGTTGTTGATGTAGCAGTAGCCCCCGAACGAGGTGCGGGTGGCGTGGTGCCCGGGCGGACGCGACAACGCGTAGGTGAGCGAGCGCTTCTGCCGCTTGAGCGTGCGGGCGGCGGTGTAGGCGCAGCTCGCGCTCCAGGACGCGGCTTCCCAGGTGCGACCGGACAGCGGGGTGCCTGCATCGAAGCAGTAGGCGCCGGCGTGCATCATCTTGGTGGGATCGGCGTCCACCTGGTCGCGTTTGGGGAAGACGGTCGGGTAGAAGGTCTCCCCGTCCGGAAGCTCGGAGGCGGTCCGGTAGATGGTCAGCAGGTCCGCGCGGTGCAAGCGAGTCAGGGTGCCGGGCGGAGCCGGCTTGGGCTCCTGCACCGAGTAGTGATCGCTGTTCTGCAGCGCGGCGAGAATGGACTCGGCGCGCGCAGTGGTCTCCGGGTGATCGATCCGCTCGCCGAACGCCCATTCGTACATGGGCTTGAACTCGAGCTGGGCACGATGGAAGAACGCGGGAACCCGCGGGTCGCGGGTGCGTTTCTTCGCCATAGGATCAGGCCTCCGCGGCGTTGCCGTCGTCACAGGTCCAGCACCACAGCTGGAACCCCTGCTCATGATACGGCTCGAGCCAGCCGTCGTTCCACTCGACCACGTCGGAGTGGTCCTGGGCGATGCACTCGAAGCCGTACTTGGTGTAGGCCTTCACGGCCCAGGTGGCTTCGGGGTGAGCGATGAGCACCATTCCCTTCTTGCCCCGGCGCTCGGCTTCCTCGGCGGCATGGTCGAGCAGGCGACGCCCGATGCGCTTGCCGACGTGGTCCTCGTGGACGTAGACGTAGCCCAGGTACAGGTAGTCGCCTGCATCCTGGATGGTGAGGACTCCGACGACCTCGCCGCCCATCACGGCCGACCAGAACTCGCGCTTCTCGAAGTTCTCGTGGGCCCACTCGAGGTCGACCTCGTGCTGGGTCTCCAGGTCTTCCTTGGCGAGAAAGGGTGCGTACCAGTCCGCCGTGCTGCGCAGGATCTCGACCACATCGGGGAGATCGGGCTTGATGGTGGGACGGAGGCGAAGGGTGGACGTTGCGACGGTCATCAGAGGATTCTCCAGGAGCAACCGGCAACCGAGACCGAGCAGGACTCGGGTACCGTGGGGCCGGACAGCCGGCATTGTGTATGAACGACAGCGAATAGCTTGACATCGAACTAATTGAGGTCGACAGTCTGCGCCACCCGAAGCCGAACGGCAATTCTGTGATCGACGCGCGATCCCCGAGCCTCCGGACCCTCGATCGAACACCCGTTTTCTGTCGATCGGCAGGGTCTCCGGGTGCGAATCGTCCGATGTTTCGTTGCCGGAACGTCCACCTACGATACGGGATCCCATAGGACACGGAATGGACGCCGACGATCCAGGTTTTCAGATCCTCCAGTCGCTGCGGCGCATTCTCCGCCAGGTGTCGCGGTACTCCCGACAGGTCCGCAACGAGAGCGGCCTGACCATTCCCGAGCTCCTGTGCCTGCGGGCGATCGCAGACGCGCCAGCAGACGGTCGCGACGTCACGGTCGCGTACATCGCCGATACCGTGCACATCTCCCGCTCCACGGCGTCTCCGCTGCTCGACAAGCTGGTGCGTGCCGGGCTCGTCGACCGCCAGCGCAGCACCGCCGACCGACGCCGGGTTCACCTCTCGCTCACCGCCCAGGGAATCCACCGGGTCGAGCGCATGCCCGCCCCCCTCGAAGCCCACTTTCTCGACGGGCTCGGGCAGCTCGACGAAGCCCATCGCACCGAGGTCCTCGAGGTGTTGGAGACCATCGTGGGCCTGCTGGATGCGGGGGATATCGACGCCGCGCCCATGCTTTCGGCGCAGAGCGACCTCTCCGCCCCGCCGCCCTCGGAGGAGTGAACACCCAGGCGAGCAGGGCTACGCCCTACCCGCGTCTCCACACCAGCATCGGCTCGCCGAAGTCCGCTTCCTCCTCCAGCGTGAACCCCGCCTCGCGAAGCGGTTGGTGGAACGCGAACGACCCCCGGCCCGTCATCTCGACGTGGGCCACCCGGGTGCGTTCGACGAACGCCACGAGCGGCGTGTGATCGATGTCGCTCCAGCTCGCTGCCGTGAGCTCGAGCTGGCCGACCGAACCGCAGTGGAGCACGTCCAACAGGTCGAGCCGGCCGCCCCGCACATCGATCGACAGCGCGGACAGCCCCGCCATCACGGCGTCTTCGCGGAACGCGAACCCGAGCGCAGTCAGGCTGAGCCGCTCCAGCGCCACCAACCCCTCGACCAGCGCTGGAGGCACGTCTGCAGCCAGGTGGAGCTGGCGGATCTGCGGCAGGTGCTCGGCCATCTGGGGCATCCAGGCCCGACCACTCCGGGCGTCCGGCACGTTTGCCGCGACCAGCCCGAGTGCCAGGGGGAGCTCGGCCAGACGCCGACAGGTGCGTGCAGCGTGCCGATCGAAGCCCACCGGAACCCGCAGCGTTCGGATCAGCCCGTGTTGCAGCCCCAACCAGTGCGGATCGATCGCACCCAGCAGATCGACGGCGGGCGCGCTGAAGTCCCGGAACACCCCCGCCATGCCGTGCAGGTGGTCCTGCAGCCAGGCGGCTTCCTCCATCGCACCCTGCTCCTCGAGCCAGTCCGCCAGGATGCCGATCGCCACGGTGTCCTCGGGGTCCGCGAGCAATCGGTCGGCCAGGCCCGGATGCAGCTCGTCACGACGCATGGGGCTCCATATAGCGTCCGATGCCGATGACCATCACCTGGCGATGGGCCCAATGGTCCGAACTGTCCCGCGACGAGCTGTACGCGCTGGCTCGACTTCGCCAGGACGTGTTCGTGGTCGAGCAGGCGTGTCCGTACCCCGACCTGGACGGGCAGGATCCGGCGGCGCATCACCTGCTCGGCTGGGCCGACGGGCAGCTCGCCTGCGTCGCCCGGGTGTTCGCGCCCGACCGCTGCGGAGCCTGTCGTGTCGGTCGGGTCGTCGTCGCGTCCGCACACCGCCATCGCGGCCTCGGCACCGCGCTGATGGAGCAGGCACATCGCGAGATCGCCCGGCTGTACGGGCCCGTTGCGGTGGTGCTCGGCGGACAGGCCCATCTGCGCGGGTTCTACGAGTCCCTGGGCTACCGGGTGGACGGCCCCGGCTACGACGAGGACGGCATTCCCCACCTGCCCATGCGGCGGTCGATCACGGGATCCCACCGCTCGGAGTGACGAGGAACTCACATTCCCATCCGATCGATCCGATGGATGCAGAGCGAGGTCTCATGCGCATCCAGGACTCCAGACAGCGTCGACGCGGCAACTACACCATGACGATGGGTGTGCTCATGCCCATCCTGATCGGGTTCGGTGCGCTGTCCGTCGACATCTCGTACATCAACATGGCGCGGACCCAGTCCCAGAACGTGGCGGACGCCGCTTCCCACGCAGCGCTCGTGGCGTATCGGAGCACGAACGACGAGGACATCGCGCTGGACACGGCCGAGTTCGTGATCAGCCGCAACCTGGTGGGCAACCAGCCCGCCACCCTGGACGCCCTGGAGCTCGGGGAGTGGGACTTCGACGATCGGAGCTTCGACCCCACATCGTCGTACATCAACGCGGCTGCAGCCCGGGTGTCCCGGACGGAGAGCAACGGAGACGCCCTCGGGCTGTTCTTCGCGCCGCTGCTGGGCCACTCGACCGCCGATGTTCGCGCAGCGGGCACCGCAGCCGGGCGAACGCGCCAGGTGATGCTCGTCACCGACGTGTCGGGCTCGTTCGCGGGCGACATCGACTCCGCGCGCGAAGCGACGACGGCATTCCTGGACTACATGCGCGACAACCCCTTCCCCGGCGACCTGCTGGGCCACGCCGTCTTCGCGGGCCGGAAGACCTTCCCCCTGCTGCACGAGCTCGCATCGCCCACCGACGACTACGTCTCGCTCCACACGCGGTTTCAGCTGCTGGACGTGTGCTCGGCGTCGAGCGGCGACCTGCGGGGAGCCCCGACGAACTCGAACAGCTGCTACACGAGCCAGGCCCGCGGTATGCACTACGCGCTGCAGGAGTTCCTGACCCGGGGGGATGCGCGGGAGTTCCAGGCCGTGGTCCTGCTGACGGACGGACAGGCCAACACCCATCTGACCTCCAACCGCGACGGGCGGTGGTCGTCGACGGCGCGCTCGGACACCGAGATGCTCCGCGACGTCATGTGGGAGGGCGGAGCGTTCTCCTACCGCGTGTGGGAGTGCCCGATCGGACAGGGAGACACGTCGGGGTGCGGGCTGGAGACCTACGCGGGTGACCTGGAGGGCGGCGTGCACCTGTGGACGGTCTACTTCGGCTCGTCCGGCAGCAACGTGAGCTGGCTCGAGTCGCTGACCGACTTCGCGGGCAACCGGGGAACGTCTCAGAACACCACCGACCCCGACGAGATGGTCGAGATCATGGTCGAGATCGCCTCGAGCATCCCGGTCGTGCTCACCGACTGATTCCCGCGGTCAGGGCGCGGTCAGGGCGCGGTCAGGGCGCGGTCAGGGTGCGGTCAGATGCACTCGAGCAGGCCAGAGACGGCGTCGACCCGGCAGGTGGCCACCAGGGTGCCGGTGAACTCGTAGTCGACGATGCACCCGTCCACACGGCCGTTCCCGGGCGAGGTCTCGAGGATGCGTGCCTCGAACGCGTCGCACTCGGGGGTGTCGGGGAGGTCCCACTCCACCTGGACCTGGGCTTCGACGGTGTCGGCCGTGTCGTCGAGCTCGAAGCGCCACGTGGAGATGAGATCGGTCTCCGGACAGTCGGCATCGCCGGTGGTGGCGGTCGCCATCCCCTCGCCGGTGACGATATCGCCGTCGATCTCGAGCGGGATCAGAGGGTCGAACACGAAGCACTGAGAGACCGTGCCGGCCTCGAGGTCGCACGTGCCGAGCACGGCGGACTTCTGGTCGGCCGCGATGTCGAAGGTGATGGACTGCGTCGGACCCAGCGCCACCCGCAGCCCCACGCCGACCACACAGGTGTCGCGGTCGAGCTGCCCCACGGGTTCGCCATCGTCGAACGCGTAGACCAGCGTTCGCGCACCAGGCGTCGGGCATCCGGTGAGCAGCACAGCGAAGAACGGCAGCAGGACGATGGGTCGCACGCCGGTACGATAACGCCGCGAACCACGACCCGCGCCACACTGCCGAACGAAGGCGATCAGACCGGGACGACCTCGTAGCCGCCCGCTTCTCTGGCCCGCTCGTGGAACGCGGCCCACTTCGCGACCCACTTCTTGTGCTTCTCTTTGTCCTTGCGGCGCTTCAGCGGGCGGTTGGGCGCTTCGCGGGCGATGAACTCGCACTCTTCGGGGGTGACGATCCAGTAGCGCCCCTCGGTGAACTTGAACGCGCCCACCTCGTGCCCCTCCATGCTCGGAGCGCGGTCGCGGATCGAGACCTCGCGACGCCGCTGCACCCAGTCCTCGAATCCCGGATCCCCTTCTTCGGGCTGGGAATCGAGACCGAGCGACCGCCAGGCCCGGTAGTCCCAGCGCGACAGATCGGGTGCTTCACGATGCCGGTCGAACAGCTGGACCTCGACCATGCGCCACAACAGGTACGCCATGGCTTCGCCGCTGAAGCGCTCCGGCTCGGAGCCGTCGAGGGGTCGCATCTCCAACGCGCGCTCCTCGAACGGCGGAAGCGGGTCGCTGGGCTCGTCGACCTCGACCCACCCCTTGCGTCGCTTGGCGTGGATCTGCTTGTCGAACTCCACTTCGGCCGCCATGTCGTCCTTGAGGAGCTTCTCGCGCTCCTTGGCCTTCTTGCCGATCGTTCCCGTCCGGGTCCAGACCACCTCGTCGTAGTGGTCGATCTCCCAGAATCGGGCCTTGTTGCCCTTGATCAGCTCGAAACGCCGCATGCTCGTCCTCCTGCAGGGGAGGGCCGCGAGCGACCACCGCGGAACACGGGGGCACTCTGCAGCCGGCCCGGTGCCGCGCGGCTAACGAGGGGTCCGGGTCTCCGCCAGCCGGCGGACGACGAGCACACCGCCGTAGGTTCGCTCCGTCGCCCCGACCTTCGCGTCGGGAGTGTGGATTCCGCTGATCGTGCCGTCGAGGAACAACGCATCGTCACAGTCGAGGACGTCGCGGAACAGGGTCGCGAAGTCGTGGAAGCGCACCGGGTCCACCGACAGCGCGAACACCACGGTCCCGTCCTGGCGCACGCCCACACCGCTTCGCTGCTTCAGGCTCGTGCTGTCCGGCCGAAACGCGGGGTGAAGCGCGCCCTCCCGCACCAGCATGGGCCCGCTCTGGGTCGCGAGCGCCACGGGCCCGTCCGGCAAAGCCTCGGACCAGTCCTCGGTCGCGACCACGTGTGCCCCCGCATCGTCGAGCCAGAACACGCCGTTGGGCTGCAGTCCGAAGTTCCCCATCCTGGCGCCACGCACCACGGGCCTCCAGGTCCGGTCGACCTGGACGTGCAGCCCCACCGGGGTGCGGTCGGCCCAGGTGAACGCGTGGTACATCCCCGCGTTCGTCACGAGCAGCGCATCCGGCAGCTCCAGCGCTCTCTCGAGGCTGTTCGGATCGCCGGGAGCCTGCCCGACCAGCTCCAGTCGAGCCTCGCGCGGATCGACGGTGGCCACCGCATACCGCTGGTTCAGGTGGTCGATCGCTTCGGTGTGCACGGGCGGACGAGCCGATGCGAGGGATGCATGCAGGGCGAACAGCGAGAGCAACACGGGACCACCTCCGTACGCCCTCCTTCATCGCAATCGCAGGTGCAGACCGTGTGCAGCGGCGCAGGACTACAGACTGAGCTCGATCCCGATGCTCGCGTAGGGGCTGCCCAGCCGGCCGATGAGCGCGGCGTTCTCGGAGAAGTGGTACCGACCACCGATCGCAGCGGCGACCCAGGTGCCCCCGAACAGCAGACCGTTGCCGTCGAAGGTGTAGGAGTCGAAGTACACGTTGATGCCGCCCTCGGCGTAGGCCGACCAGTCTTCCGTGAAGTAGAAGTTCCACTGCAGCGCGACCGGCACACCGACGCCGATGCCGGACCGCCCGGACCCCGGAACGTTGCCCAGCAGGTAGAAATCTCCGCCGAAGTTGATGTAGACGCTGTTGTTGATGGGCGCGATGAACCCGTTGTCGACAATCGGGATCCCGTAGCGGAGACCCGCGGCCAGCCCGACCCCGTAGTATGCGAAGCCCCCGTGGAACTCGAGCGTCTGGGGCCGACTACCCGAGAACGGCTCGGTGATGTCGGTGGCGAACGCGGGGCTGGAGACAGCGAGGCTCGTGACGAGTGCGAGTGCGCTGGAGGTTTTCATGATGGGGTGCTCCTGTGGGGTACGCAAGCTTATTTACTACACCCTGTAGGAATTTGCGACCCGATGTCACCTGCAGTCACCCTACACGGCTGAATCGTGGGCTCACGCGCCCGGCCCGGTCGTGACACAATCGCCCCGATGCCGCCCGACCGCTCCGACCACACGGCCCCCTCGCCTGGCCCCCAGAAGCCCATAGATGCCGGCTCTGCACGGATTGCTCGCATTCGCCAGAGCATCCTGGGCGCGACCGTGCTGCTCGGGCTCGGGCTGGTGGGCTGGCAGTACGACGTCCATCAGCCCGTCCTGACCGCGCTGCACCGCACGGATCCTCCGCGCGCCCCGACCCTGGTGTTCGTGGTCCTCGACACGGTCCGCGCCGACCACCTGTCCGCCTGCGGGTACGCCCGCCCCACGAGCCCGACCCTCGAACGCCTCGTGCACGCGGGCGCTTCGCTCACCTGTGCCGCAGAAGCCCCGGGGGCGTGGACGCTTCCGAGTCACGCCAGCTTCTTCACCGGTCTGCCCGTGTCCATTCACGGCTCGGACCGCGTTCCCGCAGATGCGACGGCCGAGGTGCACTCGGAATCGGTCGACGTGTTCGGGATGGGGGAGCGCACCCGACCGCTGGCCGAACACTTCCCCACCCTCGCCGAACAGCTGTCCGAGCGCGGCTACCAGACGGCCGCCGTGTCCGCGAACCTGGTCGTCTCCGACACCACGGGACTGCTGCGCGGCTTCGACCACCGACGCGCGGCTGGCGCCATCCAGTGGCGGGGCGACACCCTGGTCGCCGCCGTCCGCGACACCCTGCGCGACGTCGAGCGGGACGGAACGCCCCTGTTCCTGTTCGTGAACATCATCGATGCCCACCAGCCCTTCGCGTCGGTGCCGAGCGGACTGGACTGGGTCGAGCCCCAGGACGCCATCTTCTACCACCTGGGCAGCGACGACGACCCGTTCGCCGGCTTCGTGTCCGGCCGGATTCAGGGAGAGGCGCGTGCCGACCTGCAGCGGCGGATCACGAACGGCTACGACTGGGGCGTCCACAACGCAGACGCCACGCTGGCAGGCGTGCTGGACACCCTCGACGCCCACGGCTGGATGGACGAGTACCGCCTGGTCGTGACCTCGGACCACGGGGAGTTCCTGGGTGAGCACGGACTGCTCGATCACGGCGTCTACCTGTACGAGCCCCTCACGAACGTGCCCCTGCTGGTCGCCGAGCATCCGGTCCGCGAACGCGACGAGAGCCCCGGATGGCCCCGCCGCCACGACCGGATCTCGGCCACGGAGTCGTATTCCTTCGTGCTGGACGGGAGAAGAGCGGGCTACGACGTGCTGGCGAGCGCACAACCGAACGCGGCGTGGTTGCGGTTGTCGGACGGGCGCGTCGGAGCCGGGACCCGCGCAGCGTGGTGGACCCCCGACACCAAGTGGCTCGCCACCGACGACGCGACGACCCGCATCTCCCTGGACGTGGACGGCGTCCTTCCGCGGGAACCCGGCCCCCCCGCCGACCGCCCCACTCTCCTGGCAGATCACCTCGAGCAGCTGAGCGCCACGATGTCCGCGCCGGTCGAGCCGAACGACGAGATCACCGAGATGCTGATCCAGGCGGGCTACCTCGATCCCTGACGCATACCCGGAGATGTCGGGGAGCGTGGATCCCAGTGACCAACCGACGCCCCGCTCCCGTGCGACAAGAAGATCGCACTCTTCCTCGACGGCGGCGACCGGACATCGGCCCGCATGACCTCCAGACGCGCTGTTCGTCTGCATTCCCGGAGGGCTTCGCCGTTCGTGTGGTGTGTTGGCACGGGTCTTGCTTTTTCCCTGGGCGTCCCGTCGGCACGCCGGCGTTGTTTCGTTTTCTCTCGATTTTCCTTTCGTTGCCTTGGATGTTTTCATGCGCTCTGTTCTGTCTGCACCTGCTGTCGTCTGTGTGTCCGCCCTCCTGATCGCTGGATGCAACGCCGAGTACGGCATCACCTCCTCCCCCGACGAGGTCGTCCTCGGCGAGCTCGAACCCAACGTCGACACGAACGGCGATGGCGTTCCGGACCTCAACATCGACATCGATGGCGACGGCGACCCCGACCTCAACATCGACCTCGACGAAGACGGCATCCCCGATCTGAACATCGACCTGGACGGCGACGGCACCGCCGACGTGAACATCGACCAGAACGGCGACAGCGTGCCCGACCTGAACATCGACACCGATGGAGACGGCCTGGCCGACACCGACCTGCTCGACACCTTCGTGGTCACGGAGTTCTCCGAGGTCGACATCGTGTTCTTCGGCGACACGTCGGGCTCGATGGACGAAGAGCTCGCTGCCATCGGCGGACGCATCGCGGAGTTCACCACGCGTCTCGAGAACGGGGGTGGCAACTGGCAGCTCATCTCGGTCAACGGCGACCAGGGCTGCGCGACGGACACCATCTTCACGCCCGACACGCCCGACTGGGCGAACCGGTTCGCCGACGCCATCCTCGAGGAGCCGAACAACGGAGACACCGACGAGCGCGGCCTCGTCTCGGTGGCCCGCGCAGTCGAGCGCTCCGCACCGGGGGAGTGCAACGAGGGCTTCGTCCGTCCCCGCGCCCTGCTCCACGCCATCATCCTCTCCGACGAGAACGACGAGTCGCCCGGCTGGGCCACGGGCAATCCCGACTACTGGGTGCCGTTCATCGACCGGATCGTCGCCACGAAGGGCTACGTGCAGGGGCTGACCAAGCTCTCCGCCATCACCGGACCCACCCCCGATGGCTGCGCGGGCTCCGACCCCGGCTTCGGCTACGTCGAAGCGATGGACGGCACGGGTGGCAGCTTCCTGTCGATCTGCGACCCGTGGGAAGACCAGCTGGACCTGCTGGCCGATGCCTCGGTGGTGCAGGATCGGTTCCCGCTCGGTGTCGATGCCGACCCCGCCACGATCTTCGTGACCGTGAACAACTTCCCCAGCTCCGACTGGTGGTACGACGGCGTCACGAACAGCGTGGTGTTCGACCCCGCACCCGTCGAGGGTTCGGTGGTTCGCGTCACCTACGAAGCGTTCTGATCGGCATCGCGCTTCGCGAAGTACGCATCGATGGGGCACTGCACATCGTCGTGGTGTACGTCGTCCACGCGCCGGCGCGCTTCGCGTAGTGCGGCCTCCATGGCGAAGAACCACTCGGACCGCGTCGGGAACAACGCGTCCGGACCGAACGCCTCGCTGACCCCGAGCTCGTCGAACAGCGCCATCGTGCCCGGCGTCATTCCCGCCAGGATGAGGTGGCGCCCCTTGGACGCCATGCGCTCGCGCGCCGCCGTCAGCACGCCCGCAGTCGTGTAGTCCATCCCCCGCGCCCGCTTGAGCCGGACGACGACCGCATGGATGGCGGGATCGCGGACCGACGCGTCCAGCGCTTCCTGCAGCTCGCTGGCCGCACCGAAGAACAGGTTGCCCTCGACGTGCAGCACGCGGATGTGACGACAGCGCCCGTCGACGCCGTTCTCGGGTACGGGCCCGGTGAGCGCACTGTCCGCGTCGTTCGCCTCGCGGAACCGGTCGTCGCGGATGACGAGCTCGCGCACCTTCAGGTGACGCACGCGGCGCAGGAACAGGATGATCGACAGCGCGACGCCCAGGTAGATGGCCGCATCGAGTGGTAGCAACCACGTGCCCGCCAGCGTCGCCACGAACGCGAGCCGATCCCCCGGAAGAGCCCGCATCACCTGGCGGATCGCACCGACATCCACCAGGTTGCCCGCCACCACGAGCAGGAGCCCGGCCAGGCTCGCGATGGGCGTGAGGTCGACCACCGGCCCGAGCAGGAGCAGCACGACGAGCACGAACACGCCCGAGAGCATGGCTCCGAGCCGGTGGGCGCCGACCCGGAACGCGATGGAGCTCCGCGCCAGACTCCCGGAGACCGGGTAGCCCCCGGTGAACCCCGCTGCGACGTTGGCGAGCCCCGTGCCCACGAACTCCTTGTTCATGTCGAGCCGCTCTCCGGTCTGAGCGGCGATGGACCGCGCGACGGAGCTGCTCTCCACCAGCGACAACACCGTGGCGGCGAAGGCGGCGGGCAGCAACGTGGTCCACAGGGTGGGATCGGTCGAAGGGAGCGTGAGCGGCGGCAACCCCTGGGGCACCGGAGCCAGATCGCCCGCGACCGAGATGCCCATCGACTGGAAGTCGAACGCCCACGACAACAGGATTCCCCCGCCGAGCACCACCACCGTTCCCGGCACCTTCGGGGTGAACCGCCGCATGAGCAGCAGCCCCAACGCCGTGCCCAGCGCCAGGCCGATGGTGCGGATGTCGGCATCCTGCAGTCCACCGATCCACGACTGCAGCCGAACCCACACATCGCCCCGCACCATGGGGGTGTTCGTGATGTTGCCCAGCTGTCCGAAGCCGATCAGCAGCCCGGCCCCGGTGATGTAGCCCAGCACCACGGCCCGACTGATGTAGTCGACGATGGACCCCAGCCGGAGCAGACCCGCAGCCAGCTGGAACACCCCGACGAGCAGTGCGAGGGCGATGGCGCTGGTCCACGCCTGATCGGGATCGTTTGCCAGGCCGGCCGCGAGCAATGCACCTCCGACCAGGAGCGAGAGCGCGTTGGTGGGCCCGACGACGACCTGCGACGAGCTGCGGAACGCCGAGCCGAGCACCGCGGGCAGCGCGGCCGCGTACAGACCGGCCACCGGCGGGAGCCCCGCGATGAGCGCGTAGGCGATGGCCTGCGGCACCCCCATCAGCGTGATCGTGCCGGCCCCGAGGACCTCTCGGACGATGGAGCGCAGATCGAAGCGGGAGCCCTCGTCCGAGCTCGGCGGATCCCCCGCTGGATCGGCCTTCCGGGAAACGGACGGACCGGATCCGTTCGCGTCGGAGGGGGTCTCGGAGGCCATGGCTGCGAATAGCCCGGTCGGGCCGGTTCGACACGAGGGTCACGTCGCGTGCACTCGAAGGTCCTGCACTCGATGGTGGACGGCGGACCTGGGATCAGCGAGAATGGCGGCGTTGGAGGACCTCATGCAACGACCGTCTCTACTCATCGCCTTGCCCTTGCTTGTGTTCGCAGCCTGTGACAACGCCGGCCCGACGCCGGTCGACAGCGACACCGATGGCCCGCCCATCCAGTCCATGCCGATGGCCACCCCGCTCACGCCCACCACGGTGCCCGAAGACGGCATCGCCGTGTGGACCGTGACCGGCCTCGACGATCGCCAGGCCTACCGGATCACGCTGGTCCACGGCGACAACATCACCGCCGCTGGCGATGGCACCGCCACCTTCGTGGACGCCGACGTCAACGGCGCCGCAGATGCCGGGCCGTCCGAGACCGTCGGGCTGATCACCGAGATCAACGGCAGCGGCTACGTCCCCGGCTTCAAGACCGTGCCGTCGACCGAGGACGACCCCGGCAATCCCACGGGCGTCTACCCCGAGGGCGGCCAGTTCGTCATCACGGTCGAGGCTCAGGGCGAGGCCGGCTCGATCTACCCCGTCATCTACCACAACGGCGGAGAGTCGACGTTCCTCGAGGTCGACGCGACCGGCATCCCGGTCGAGACCTACACCGTGGGCGGTTCGATGGTGGTCGAAGCGCCGCCTCCCCCCCTCGAGCCCGCCATCGCTCCGACCGACCCCCAGACCGTGCCGATCGACGACTACTACGACTACACGATCAACAACCTCGACGACACCCAGGCGTGGCGGATCACGCTGGTCCACGGCGACAACATCACCGCAGGGCCCGACCAGACGGGCACGTTCGTCGACGACGATGCGAATGGGGCCGCGGACGCGGGCCCGTCGGAGACCGTGGCGATGATCACCCAGGTGAACGGCTCGGACGTTCCGGGCGCGAAGACCGTCCCCGATCCCGCAGACGACCCCACCGCTCCGACCGGCGTGTACCCCGTCGGCGGCCAGATCACGGTGCGCGTCTCGGGCGTGGGCGAAGGCACGGTCTACCCCGTGGCCTACTACAACGGCGGCCTGTCCACCTTCCTCGAGATCGACGCCGTGACCTACGAGCCCATCGAGACCTACCGCGTGGGCGGAAGCCTCACCGTCACCGCACCGTGATCCGGGTTCGATCCTGATGCACTACCGCGTGTTCGGAACATCGGGGCTCCGCGTCTCCGAGATCTGCCTCGGCACGATGAGCTTCGGTGAGGACTGGGGCTTCGGCGCCGACGAGGCCACGAGCCACGCCGTGCTCGACGCGTACGCGGACCGGGGCGGCAACTTCCTCGATACGGCCAACAAGTACCACAACGGCCAGACCGAGGAGTACATCGGGCGCTGGATGAAGGGCGACACCGACCGCCGGGATCGGACGGTGCTCGCCACCAAGTACACGCTCTCGATGGACCACGAAGACCCCAACGCCTCGGGCAACCATCGCAAGAACCTCGTGCGGTCGATCGAAGGCAGCCTGGAGCGCCTCGACACCGACTACATCGACCTGCTGTGGGTGCACGCCTGGGACGACCAGACCCCCTGGCAGGAGACCATGCGGGCGCTGGACGACCTGGTGCGGTCCGGGAAGGTGTTGTACGTCGGGGTCAGCGACATGCCCGCCTGGGTGGTGTCGAGCTGCAACGTGATGGCCGATCTGCGCGGCTGGAGTTCGTTCATCGGCCTGCAGGTCGAGTACAGCCTGCTGCAGCGCACCCCGGATCGCGACCTGCTTCCCATGGCCGACCACTTCGGCATGGGTGTGGTCGCGTGGGGG
Organism: Myxococcota bacterium; assembly: GCA_965224055.1. GTDB lineage: Bacteria > Myxococcota_A > UBA796 > UBA796 > JACKEQ01. The sequence continues at coordinate 5,001,461 of OZ245034.1, forward strand.
CCGCTCGGAGGAGGGGTCCTGACCGGCAAGTACACCCGGGGCCAGGACGGCGAGATGGACTCCAAGCGCGCGGCCGGCAACCAGGCCCGCGGGCGCACCAACGAACAGAGCCTCACCATCGCGCGCGAGGTCGACGCCATCGCCGACGAGCTCGGGTGCAGCTCGGCTCAGGTCGCCACCGCCTGGGTCCTGCGCCGTCGCTACAACACGATTCCCATCGTCGGTGCCCGCAAGGTCACCCAGATCCAGGACACGCTGGGGGCGGTGGACGTCACGCTCACGGACGACCATCGGGCTCGCCTCGACCGGCTGTCGTCGGTGTCGCTCGGGTTCCCGCACGACTTCCTGAGAGCCGACGCCGTGCTCGACCTCGTGCGGGGAGAGATCCGCACGCGCCTCGACCCACGACCCGACCACGGGTAACCACCGGACGCCGTCGGTTTCAGACGGTTTCAGGTCGATCCTCCAACAGCCCTGACTACTCGGGGCGGGTTGGAGGTCCCCATGCTGTTGGCCCGTTCGAATCGGTTGTTCTTGCTCACCCTGCTGCTCGGAGCGGGATGCGACCCGGATCCCCTGGCCGGCCCGGAGCCGGCGGAACCCGGGCCGCCCGGGGAACCCGCAGAGGCCGACATCGACACCGACACCGATGCGGATTCCGACACCGATGCCGACGCGGACACCGATGCGGATGCGGATGCGGACGCCGACACCGACGCAGATGCCGACACCGATGCAGACACGGATACGGATGTCGACACCGGAACCTCCCAGCCGGTCGACTGCAGCCTGGCGGACACGGTTCCCGGGTGGACGCTGTGCGACGAAGACGTGGACAGCTGCGCCGTGGTGTTCGACGACGCTGCGGGATGTGCCGCCGTGTGTGGGGCGCTGGGCCTCGGATGCCAGGCGGTGTACGACGACATCTCCGGCCAGTGCGCCGGCGACCTCTCGAACCCCCTGTCGTGCGACCCCGCGACGGGGCACCAGTCCGACTACTGCATCTGCGGCGGGCCCTACGTCCCCCCGTCCCTCGACTGCACGTCCTGGCCGCTCTCGCCGGGCACCCTGCTCGCGGAGCGCGTGGGCTTCGGCGCAGGCGCGACCGGAGGCGACCCCACGAACCTCTACGTCGTGACCACCCTCGACGACGACGGACCCGGCTCGCTGCGGGCAGGCCTCGAGAGCACCGAAGACCACTGGATCGTGTTCGATGTCGAAGGCGAGATCGTCCTGGACTCGCGCATCGACGTCGAGAGCGACAAGACCCTCGACGGGCGCGATCGGGACGTGACGATCAACGGCAACCTGCGCTTCGCCCACACCCGGAACATCGTCGTCACCGACCTCCGGCTCACCAACGACCAGGAAGGTCAGTGTGGCCAGACCGGCGACGTGATCAGCATCACCGGCACGGGGACCACCGACCCCTCGACGTTCAGCTCCCGAGACCTGTGGTTCCACCACCTCGAGCTGTTCAACGGCGGAGATGGTCTGCTCGACATCCGGGGCGGGTCGGGGATCACCGTGAGCTGGAGCCGGTTCCACACCCACAAGAAGGGACTGCTGTGCTCGACCAACATCGACGACGAGCCCACACCCGGCATGCAGGTGACCTTCCACCACAACCACTTCGACCGGATCAGCCTCCGTGGACCGCAGTTCATCTACGGTCAGGCCCACTACTTCAACAACTACCAGGACCGGTGGTACGAGTACGGTGCGGGGAGCCTCGGCGGTGCCGAGCTGTACAGCGAAGCCAACATCTACGAGGCCCGGCCCGGGAACTTCTGTCTGCAGGGGTGTCCGGATCCGAGTCCGTGCGGCGACAACGACTTCACGGTGAGCAAGGCCGCCCTCGTGTCGGACTGGAGCAGCAACGGAGCCGGCTCGACCCGGAGTGTGGGGGACCTCGCGTTGAACGCCGCGGAGATCGACGAGCACCAACCCGGCCAGGTGTTCGACCCCTCCGCGTTCTACGCGTACACCGTGCAGCCCGCGACGGTCGCTCTCGCAGCGCAGATCGAGGCAGAATCGGGGCCCAGAGCGGCGATTTGTCCCTGAGAATCGCCTCACCACAGGACACGCGGGCCACGCCGGAGTCCGGCACCCGTGTCGCGGGCGGAGTCCTGGACGGCTTCGAGTTCCTGGGCGATCTGCGGGAGCGCGCCGAGACCCGGTCGGTGCCGGTCATCGTGCTGACTGCGAAGGACCTGTCCGCCCACGACATGTCTCGACTGCGGGGCAACGTGGAGCGGATTCTGGAGAAGGGTCAGTACGACCGGCAGCTGCTGCTCGAGGAGGTGCGCGCCCGGGTCAGCCTCTACACGACGACGGCCCCACCACCCCAGCGCTGACGGGCTCGAAGCGTCGACGGGCCGCCAACAGGGCCACGCCTGCGAGCGCGATCCAGGTGAGCGGCCCGGAACGGCCACCTGCAGTGCATCCACAGCCGGTCCGCGTCTCACGAGCGAGGTCGGTGTCGGTGTCGGTGTCGGTGTCCGAGTCCGTGTCTGAATCGGTATCCGAGTCCGCGTCCGAATCCGTGTCGGTGTCCGAATCCGTGTCGGTGTCCGTGTCTGAATCGGTATCCGAGTCCGTGTCCGAATCGGTGTCCGAATCGGTGTCCGTGTCTGAATCGGTATCCGAATCCGTGTCCGAATCCGTGTCGGAATCGGTGTCCGAATCGGTGTCCGAGTCCGTGTCGGAATCGGTGTCCGAGTCCGTGTCCGTGTCGGTATCGGTATCCGTATCGGTGTCCGAGTCCGTGTCCGTGTCCGCATCCCCGTCCGCCACCGGAATGGCGCCGATGTCGCCCTCCACCTCCAGGTCGTTCGCGGCGTCGTCCAGGGGACTGCCGGCCATCGGCTCGGCCAGGAGACGGTCACATCCGCTGGACCCGGGGTCTGGAATCATGGGGTCCGCCGTCACGGACACACCGGGGAACGCACCCGCGTCCATGTACGACGCGTTGGAATCGGCCGTGGCGCCGTTGTCCACGGACACCTGGGTCGCGTGGTAGGCCGACACCGAGTTCTCGACCGTGGAGCCGGTCGTGATGGAGATCGCGGCGCCTGAATCGGCCTCGTTGCGCAGGAACGTCGAGTGGTCGATCGACCCGTCCGCCTCGAAGCGGATGGCGCCCCCCTCCCCCTCGGAGCTGTTTCGGATGAACACCCCTCCGAACACGGTCATCACCTCCGTGGCGAGGATGGCGCCACCCCCGTCGTCGCCGGAGGCCACGTTCTCGCAGAACGTGTCTTCGCTGCTGGCGGCCGGCTTCCGAACGAACAGCGCGCCCCCGAATGGCCCGGTGTTCCCCACATAGGTGTTGCGCTCCGACAGAAGGGTGCCGTCGCGGAAGTGCACGGCACCGCCAGATTCCTGGGACGCCTGGGCGATGTTGCCCGAGAACGCGATGCCCGACAGGGTGACGGTCGCCTGGTGGATGTAGATGGCCCCACCCCTGGTCGCTGTGTTGCCCGTGAACTCCATGGGCCCCAGCACGTCGCTCACCACCGCGTCGTTCGAGTTGCGGATGTAGAGCGCGCCGCCCTCGTTCCCGGGCGACTGATTGCTGACGAACAGGGTGTCGGACACCGTGAGCATCGCCGCGGCCTCGTGGTACAGCCCGGAGCCCCCGCGCTCGGTGGCGTCGTTGCCCTCGAACGTACACCCGCGGACGTCTGTGGGCCCGCGGGCGTGGACCGCGCCACCGCGCCGGCCGGAGATGCCCGTGAACACCGATCCGTCCAGGTCGATGGACGCTCCGTTCTCACCGTGGATGAGGGCCCCATCCACCGACCCGTTCCCCCAGTTCGAGAACGTGCTGTTCACCACATCCAGCGAGCCGGACGTGACCTGGATGGCCTCGACCGTCTCGAGCTGGTTGCCCACGATGGTCACGGCGTCCAGGGTGAGGTCGCCATCTTCTACGTGGATCGCACGCGCGTCGGCGCCGCCGGGAGCCAGGATGAGGTTCTCGAGCCGAACCACCGCACCCTGGGTCAGCAGGAACACCCCATTGTCACCGTTGTCGGCGCTGACGGTGTTGACCGTGCCGTCTCCGCGAATGGTCATGGAGCCCCAGCTCTGCTGCCCGTCGAGGGAGACGGAGCCGGCCTGGGCTCCGCTGAACCGCACCACGTGATCGCCGCCGATCCCGTTCAGGTCCGAGACCGCGGAATCGATGTCGGCGTACAGGTTCGAGTTGTCGCAGTCCGCCCCGGAGACCGGGACCACGCAGTACTCGAGAGCCCAGGCTGAAGCGATCCACCACATGGTTTGATTCTACCCGACCGAGCGTCCGGATCCGCGTCTCTCCCAAACAGGGGGGCCGCTGTTCAGCGTCGAAGGGCTCGAACGATCTGGCGAAGCCACGGATCGGCGGCGATCCGCTCGTCTCCGAGCCCTTCCACGTAGTGCATTCCCCGGCGCTTCTCGCCCACCTCGGCGGGTGTCGCGTGGGTCAGGACGGCGACCACCTCAGCGTCCGTGAGCACCCGGGTCTGCGCGCCGTCGGGCAGCGAGAGGAACGTGAGCGCGGGCGTCTCGCGGGGCGACCCTTCGATCGTGACGTGAACACGGGCCTGTTCGTAGTGCCGTGCGGCAAGGGGCCAGGTCGGACCACACCCTTCGCGTCGCTGCAGCGCATCGAGCACGGCCGGCCACATCGCCTCGGGGTAGCGCACCACCACGCCGTCGATGCGGGACTCCGGGTGGGGCTCGGTCCCGAACGCCAGCGACAGCCGTTGTTCGCCTTCCATCCAGCCGGGGAGTGCCGGCGCGATGCCGAGATGGTCGGGGATCCCGCGTGCGGGCGAGGCCTGGTTGAGCCGTCGACGATGGCCGCTCAACGTGGCGTCCCGGGTCTCGAGGATCGCGTCGGGGAACGCCGGCTCGTAGATCAGCGAGCCGTATCCGAACACCCAGGGCGACGAGCCGGGTGCGGCAGCGGGAATGTCAGGGAGGTCGGGCTTCACGGGTGGGCGGACCAGTCAGTGCGCGGACGTCCGAGGTTCGGGTGGCGCGTCCACGATGTGCTGTATCCGCCTGCGGAGTGGCGTCACATCGCGCTGGACGGCCAGGTCCCACTGATCGACGTGGTCCGACCCCGGGTAGGTGACCACCAGGTCCCAGGCTCACAGCATGTAGCGCTGGCCCGGACCACCTCGCGCCATGTGCCTCTGCTGGCGCATCTGCAGCTCGCGGAGCACGGCGTCCGGGTCGGGCCCGTGTTCTCTGAGCAGCTCGGGCAGCTTCGAGATCAGGTTGCCACCGATGCCGTCGTAGGCGTCCGCGACCTCCTTCAGCTCCGATGCCGTGGCCCCCCGAGCGATGAGGTCGGTCATGCGCACCATCATCCCTGCGGCCTCGATAGCGTCGGAGTCGCTGACCTCTCGCGCCCAGGTGAGCACGGACATCCCGACCTCGTTGAGGGACGATGCTACGGAATCGGCACCCATCCCGCCTTCGCAGGCGTTCAGGAACATCGCGGACACCGAGGAGCCCTCGAACAGCTGGGCGAACTCCTCGCCGGAGCGCTTCACCGCTTTGCCATCCGGACCGGTGGTGTAGATCGCACCCTCTTCACCGTGCCCGGCCACCACGGCGGTCGCGAACGCGCCGGTGTTCAGGAGCTCCTGGAGCGCCTCGTCGGTGGGGTTCATGAGCGTGACCAGGTTCGACTCGTCCTTGAGCGCGGTCTCCTCGCGCTCGAAGTCCAACCACTCCATGTCCTCGGGCCCGTAGGCGATGTAGAGGACCGGGTTGTCCGGAAGGTCGTTGCGCAGGTTGCCCTGTTCGTCGACGACGTCTTCGTGCGTCGTCTGCTCGGCCTCGCCCCAGGTGGTGCGCTCGCCGGTCTCCTGGTCGACCAGGAACGCGCTGTTGGGGATGCCCAGGCTGTTGCTGCCCGGCCCGTAATGGCCGTAGGGGGTGTAGCCCCCCAGGTAGCTGGGCCCCATCGGTCCGACCGGTCCCATGCCGGGATACATGTGCCGCAGCTCGGGTTCGTGGGCCAGCTCGGCCATGAGTGCCGGGTTGGGCCCGAACTGGCCGGTCATCATGTTGCGGATGGCCTCGTTGCCCAGAGCGCGCGGCAGGAATCCATCGCCGCGTCCGCCGTCACCGGCGTTCTCCGTGAAGTTGCTTCCAGGACCGTTTCGACGCCGCCCGAACCGGACGTCGCCCGAGTCCTTGTTGGTATTGGTCGTGTTCGAGGTGCCCGAGCTGGGCGACCCCTTCTTGTAGTCCGGCATGGAGCGCCTCCGAGGAGCGGATGCAGGTGTCGAGGAGAGACATCTGTGATGATACCAGACACCGTGACCGACAGGAAACGCCGTTCATCCTCCGATGCGCCCTTCCAGCTCGGGCCGTTCGCGGTCGAGCGACGTATCGGGCGTGGCGGGATGGGCGAGATCTGGCAGGGTAGCCACGCGGATGGCGTACCCGTCGCGATCAAGGTCGACCTGCATCCTCCGGAGCCCCGCTACGAGCAGGCCTTCCTCCGCGAGGTCCAGCTCGTCGCCGCACTCGACCATCCCAACGTCGTCATGATCCTCGACCACGGGGCGATCCCTCCCGAGGTCGCTCGAGACCACGACCGCCTGGTGTCCGGCGCCCGCTTCCTCGCCATGGAGCTCGCGGGCGGTGGATCCATCGCCGAGCGGCCTCCTCGCGACTGGTCCGAGGTGCTGCATCTCGCTCAGCAGCTCGCCGCCGCGCTCGCGCACGCCCACTCGAGGGGTCTCGTCCACCTCGACATCAAGCCCGGAAACCTGCTGGTCGCCGGCCCGCGCCATCGTCCCGGCGCTCGACCGCGCCACCTCGTCGACGCCCGGATCGTGCTGTCGGACTTCGGGATCAGCGTCCGCACGGACACCCCGATGGAGGACGGCAAGTCGGTCGGGACCCCCCAGTTCATGGCCCCGGAGCAGATCGAAGGGCGCTGGCGGGACTACGGCCCCTGGACCGACCTGTACGCCGTGGGGGTGCTCCTGTGGACGTTCTGCGCGGGGCATCCCTTCCCCTTCGACCGCGCCGTCAAGCTCTACCACGCCCACATGGTCCGCCCTCCCCCCGCGTTCGAGCCCCGCTTCCCCGTTCCGGACGGCCTGGAGGAGCTGTTGCGGACGCTGATGGAGAAAGCCCCGTCCGACCGGCTCGCGTTCGCGGCCGACCTGCAGATCGCCCTGTCGGAGCTGGGCCCTCCCGTGGGTGCGCCCGGAGACTTCGAGCCGGTGTCCGACGATCACGCGCCACTGGATGACGCCCCCACGGCCGTGGCCTCTCCCCAGGACGCCCCCACTCAGGGTCGGGGCCGCACGCTGGGTGGGAGCACGGGGCCCGCCCGCTGGACCCCCAACACCTGGCGCGCAGGGGATCGACGCGCCGAGCGGAACTTCCTGCTCGAGGGCGCGGGGCTGTCGCTGTTCGGCCTGCGCACCGTACCGCTCGTCGGGCGGGTCGAAGAGCGCGATGGACTGTGGGGGGCCTTCGTCCGGGTCCGTGCCGACCGCACGGCCGGACTGGTCCTGCTGCGCGGTCCCGGGGGCGCCGGCAAGACCCGCCTGGCCGAGTGGCTGGCCGGCCGTGCCCACGAGGTCGGAGCCGCCGACACGTGTCGCATCCTCCACGACGCTGAAGGGGGCGCCGAGCACGGACTCGTCCGGATGCTCGCGCGAACGCTCAAGACCGACGAGCTGTTCCCCCACGAGGTCAACAGCCGCATCGCGACGCTCTTCGCGGGCACGGACGTCGACATCCCCGTGCTGGCGTGGATTCTGGGCGGCGAGCCCCCCGAGGGCCGCATGCGGCCGACCATTCCCGAGCTCCACCGTCTCGTGGCCCGCGTGCTGGCGGTGCTGGCCGGCGACCGGTCGCTCGTCGTCGTCCTGGACGACGCCCAGTGGGGACAGGGTTCACTCGAGTTCGTCGAGCGCGTGCTCGATGCACAGGGTTCGCGGAACCTGCCCGTCCTGTTCGTCGCCACCGTACGGGACGAAGCGCTGGCCGATCGGGTCGCCGAGCGCGAACTGGTCGAGGATCTCGCCTTCCGGGACGACGTGCGGAGCCTCGTCGTGGGGCCGCTGCAGGACGGCGAGCGTCGAGAGCTGGTCCGCGGGCTGCTCGGTCTGGACGGGCAGCTCGCGAGTCAGGTCGAGGAGACCACCGAGGGCAACCCGCAGTTCGCCGTCCAGCTGGTGGGTTCGTGGATCGAGCGGGGGTTGCTGGTCGCCAGCGAGCGGGGCTTCCGCCTGGCCGCCGACGCCACTCCCGAGCTCCCCAAGGGCCTGTTCGAGATCTGGGACGCCCGGGTCGACGAGCTCCTGCAGCGCCTGTCGGACGCCGATCGACGCGCGCTCGAGATGGCAGCGGTGATCGGCATGGACATCCGCGAGCGGGAGTGGACGGGCGCCTGCACCATCCTCGGCATCCAACCCACCCGCTCCCTCCGACGCGCGCTGCTGCGGCGTCACCTGGCCCACGCCGAAGACCCCGGCCACTGGAGGTTCGTACACGGTCTGGTCCGCGAGAGCCTCGTTCGACGCTGCGCGCCCGCCCGCTGGCGCGACTTCAACCTCGCTGCGGGCATCCACCTGCGCGAGGAACACGCCGAGCCCCACCGACTGGCCCGGCACTTCGTCGCCGCAGAGGCCTGGCACGACGCTCGCGAGCCCCTCGAGACCGCCGCCGCCGATCAGTTCGACCAGGGCGACTTCCGCACGACCCGCTGGGTGGACCAGCTCCAGACCGCCATCGAGCAGATCGACCTGCCGGAGAGCGACGCCTGGTGGGGTCGTTTGTGGTTGCTGCGTGCCTGGCACGCCCGACGCACGCGGAACGCCGAGCACGCCCGCGACCTCGCCGACCAGACCGAGCGCCTCGCACGGAAGCACGGCTGGGGAACCGAGCTCGCGCGGGCGCTCCGAGAGGCCGGACGGTTGGCCCATGCCGCGGGGGACTTCGACCATGCCATCACGCTGCTCGGCGAGGCCGAAGAGCGGTTTCGGGAACGGGGAGACGACGCCCGGGCGGCCGACTGCTGCTTGAGCCTGGGGGACATCGCCCGCGACCGGGGGGCGTTCAAGCGGGCCGACATGCTCTACCGGAGCTGCATCGAGGCCTTCGAGCGCAGCGACACCGATCTGCTCCCCCATCAACCCCACCTCGGTCTCGCCGTGAGTGCGCGACGACAGGAGGACTTCGAGCGGATGCGCACCCACCTCGACGACGTCCGGACGTGGGCCGAGAAGACGGGCAACACCGCTGTACTGGCCACCGCCGCCAATCTGGAGGGCGAAGCCGCCCGTCAGGCCGGCGACGTCGAGCTCGCCGAGGCCTGCTACCGCGAAGCGGTCGACCGATACGAGTCGATCGACGACCCCAAGAGCACCTACCCCCTGCTGAACCTGGGCCTGCTGATGGCGGCACGTCAGGCCTGGGCCGAGACCACCCAGCGCATCCGGCCCCTCCAACAGCGCGTGTCCGCCGCCGGGAACCAGGTGCTGGAGACCTTCGCGCGAGCGGTCCTGCTCCCCTGCGACGCCGCCCTCGATGACGTCCGCCACGTAGACGCGCACCTCACCCACATCGAGGCGTTCCTGAAGCGGACCGGCATGCGCGAGAAGGACATCGCCACGCTCGCGGACGCAGCGGGCACACAAGCCGCCGGGCACCGCCGGGTCGAGCTCGCGCGACGCTGCTGGCAGATCGCCCACGACCAGTATTCTGGGCTCGGCAACGACGAACCCGCTGCATCCGTTCAGGCTCGTCTGGACGCCTTGTAGCGCGCGACCCGACCGTTCATCGGACACCGCGACCGGTGAGCGGTCCCGGCCTGTCGGCGCAGGCTGACGGGGGCATGTTCTCCATGTCGACGCCAACGGAGGCGTCACAAGGAGCCTCACAGATGACCCGCTTTCTCGTTGCTGCATACGTACTCGCCACCGCCATGGCCTGGACCACGGCACCGATCGAGCCGCCCCCCGAAGTCCAGGTCACCGTGGTCGCCGAAGCTGCGACCGAAGAGGCGGCCTCGGAGGCCGCCTGGAAGCAGGCCGAGACCACCCTGGACGAGCGCTGCCATCACTACCGGATGCACGCCGACCCCGTGAACACCGGTGTCGAAGCGGCGTCGCCCACCGAAACGGGCGTACGGGTCGAGGTCTTCACGGGCACGACCTGCGGCTGAGTCGCTCCTACCGCTCGGTCCCGAGTGTCCAGGCCGGACGATCCGGGGCCCGCTCGAGCAACCAGTCGCGAACCGCTTCCCACTCCGGATCGACCCAGTGCAGATGGTCGAGCGGTGGGAGCGGCACCAGTCGCACGAACTTCTCCCGCGCCTTGCCGTCTCCCGACAGGAGGCGCTGGTCCTGATCGCAGGCGAGCGCGACCAGATGCGCATCCTTGGACGCGACTCCAGCGTCCCCACCCTGCAGCGTCTCGGCGATGGCGGTCCGGATCCAATCCCCACCCGGCTCGGAGACCCGCTCGACCCGTCGCCGCTCAGTCATCCGGGCCAACCAGCTCCGTGTCGCGGGCGACTGATGTTCTCTCCATTCGCCCATCACCGCCGGCGAGAAGACGACGATGTGCTCGGCGTCACGCAGCGCCTTCAGGCAGTCTCGCATCCGCAACCCACGGACGTCGTGCGCCTCTCCCCGCTGAATGCGCGCCGGATCCGCGGCACCCCGGGCGACATCCGCGTCCACGACGAAGCGTCGACCGGTTCCCTTCATCCGGTCCTGCCGTACACCTCGTCGAGCCACGCGTCGTCGGCCTGGGTCTCGACTTCGGAGAAGTCCACGGGCCAGTCTCCGAAGGCCCCATCGGCGTCGAGCTCGGCGAGTCGTACGCGGGTACCTCCGTCATCGGGGTCTCGCTCGAACCAGTGCAGCCCGACGTCGCCCGGTGTGAGCCGCTCGGCGGCGACTTCGGTCTGAATGGCTCTAAGGATGAGGCGGCTGTGAGTCTCGACTACAACGCGAATCCCGCGTTCGGCCGCCGCGCACAGCAAGCGCCCCATCTGCCACTGGGCACGAGGGTGCAGGTGAAGCTCGGGTTGCTCGACGTAGACGATCTGGCCAGGGATGGCTGCACGCAGGGCGACCACGACAGGGAGCGCCTGGGAGACCCCGAATCCGACGTCGGCGATGTCGACGGCCCGCCCGCTCTGGAGGGGGTCTTCGACCGTGACCTGCAGCTGGGTGGCGTTCAGACGACTGGCCTGCACACCGGTGGTGACGCCCAGGAGGCTCAGGTCTGAAACGAGCCCGTGTAGACGGCTCGGTTCGCTGTCCTGCCAGCGAGCGATGAAGCTGGCGACGTAGGGGAGGAAGTCCCCGGTGAGGTCCCGGGAGGATCCTGTGCTGGTGACCGGGAACACACGTGCTCTCGGACCGCGAAGTCCCGGAATATGCATCACGGAAACCAACCAATCCGTGTTCCAGCCCTCAATGTCGAGTTCGTAGTACTCCGTCGCAACCGTGGTCGATACGGTGAGCACGGGCAGTGGTGTTCCGAATCGACCTACAACAGGTCTGTCTCCACTAGGAAACTCAAGCTCTACCCCAGTGAATGCGCGACAAGCATGGACCGCATCAGACGATGGCGTGTCTTCACGCAGCGAAATCCAGCGCTGCCTAACGAACACGCTGACATCAGCTTGATGAATATCCCCCTCCGTCCGGGCATACGCAAGCGCGACGGGTGCGTGGGTACACATGTCCGCGGGGTCAGCCCCCCTGGAGACAGGACCTATGGCCAACCGAAGTACATCTGAACCGTTGTAGGAGTACAGCTGGTGTAGTTCGGTGAACGACACGTGCGGACCATCCAGCTTCAGGGGCCCGGCGTCATAGCTGGACTGCAGCGTCTGCTTCAGCATCAGCAGCGGCTGCATCACCGCGCTCTTCCCGCTGCTGTTCGCGCCAGCCAGCACCGTCAACGGGCGTAGCTCGACGCGCGCTTCGTTCCGCAGCGACTTGAACCCCGACACCGAGAACCACTGCGGAGCGGGGATGGATTCGGGGTCTGCCATGGTTCGGTGCGGCTCCAGAGGCGCGTTCGGCCCACGTATCGTGATTCTGCCATGTGGGCCGGCAGTTTGGGCGTGTCACCCGCTGTCACCCACCCCCCTTGCCACTCGTCCTCCTGTCCCCTAGCCTGAGAGGGAGAACGGAGGAACCATGCTGGCACTCGCACCCCTGACACTGCTCTTCGCCTGCAACAATGGCCCGATGGATGCGGAGGATGTCCGCGCCGAGCTCGACAACCCCACCGCTCGGCTCGATGCGTCCACCCTTCCCGACGTCACCGACGACTTCTTCCTGAACGACGAGGCCTTCGACCGGGAGACCAACGCGTTCAGCTTCCTGGGCTCGGCCGAATCCGGCGCCCGGCTGGGGCCCGAGGGCATGGCCGAGCGCGTTCGCGGCTTCGCCAACGCCTCCGACCTGCAGGACATCGCCGCTCCCGCCCTGGGCGACGTGTTCTGCGCCACCGACTTCCTGCTGCAGCTGTCGAGCTTCGAGGACTGTGACCGGGGCAACACCTGCGAGGTCGAGCTCGTCCTGAAGGCGTGCCTGCTCAGGATCGGCGAGGACGGCGACGACAGCGCCAAGGGCAAGATCCGGTTCACCCTCCGGGAGGAGGAACGCAGCGACTTCGACCGCGGCACCCTGGAGCTCGGCTTCGAGAAGTGGCGGTACACCGAGGCCAGCGGCGCGTGGACCCAGCTCGACGGCCTGCTCGCCATCGAGGGCACGTCCTGGCACGACGGATCCCGCGAAGAGCTCGTGTACAGCGCCGATTTCTCGACCCGGGGCTTCGATCCCGAAGCGCGCGGCGTGTTCCGCAGCGGCGAGACCTACGAGCGCATCGTGCGAGCGGCCATGCGGTTCGTCTACGAAGAGGTGGGCAGCACCGAGACGGGCTCGGTCGAGATGCTCGCCTGGGTCGACGAAGACGGGGATGGCCGCGAAGACGCCACGGCTGTGATCCGCTTCTCGGTCGAGGTCTCACCCCTGGGTGCGACCGACGAGGACGGCACCCTGACGGGCTTCACGGCCGAGGTGATCGACGCGAGCGGCACGTGGACCTGCACCTGGAACGTGGCCGAGCAGGTGTCCGACACCGACGGCACCACCTGGACCAGCGCCGGCACCTGCACCGACCCCGACGGTGAGACCGTGAACTTCGACGGCACCGTGTTCGACGAGAACTGAATAGCAGGGCGCATGTCGCCACTGCTCTTCACCGCATTGTCCGCCCCAGCCCTGTCGGTCCCTCCGATCGATGCGGATGGGGCGTTCGTCCACGTGGCCACCGTGCCGCTGAACAATCTGCGATCGCCGAACCCGCTGAAGCGATCGCTGGCCGACAAGATGGTCGCCGGATTCGACCGCGAGGGCGGGCTGTATCTGCTGTACAGCAACGCAGACCTCGTCTACATCGCACCCGATGGGCGGTTCGAGCGCAATCGGTTCGACGCCGTCGACCTGAACACGATGGGCATCCTGGGGCGGTTCGTCGTCGAAGACGGGGCGATGACCTACTACGAGATGCCCCACGGGATCCGGCGGGTCGACCTGCAGACCGGGGCGGTCACCTCGGCGCTGGCCGATCCGTCCGCACCCAAGCCCTTCGAGTTGATCCACACCGCCGGCAAGGCCGACGAGACCTGGTGGCTGCGCGACATGGGCACCCGCACCGCCCAGCGATGGAACGGCAGCACCTGGGACGCGCCCGTGAAGCTCGAGCCCAACCGGGGCAAGAAGGCCGTGGACGAGGGGATCCCCGTCACGCCGTGTGGCGTGCTCGAAGACGGAACGCCGATCACCACCTGGTACAGCTTCGATGCCCGAAAGGTGTTCATCAGCACCCTGAACGCCGACCTCCGCGTGCAGGACACCCTGTGGAGCACGCCCGCACCCCTCGATGTGTACAGCTCGCGCAGCTACTCCAACGCGCTCGGCTGCGACGTCCTCGGAGACCGGGTCCACATCGGACTGATGAACCAGCTGTTCGTGTGGGACGGGCAGACGATGGTGAGTGCGATCCGCGCCGGTGCGCCTCCCGATGATGGACCCGACTACGGCGACGTCGGCCCGTACGCGTTCCAGGCCCTGGACACCTCCACGCTGCTGGGCGAGGGCGACATCCTCGTCGCCATCGATCGCCGCGCCGTGGAGGTGAAGGTGTTCGCTCAGAAGCTCGACGCTCCGAAGAAGGCGCTGGCACGGGCCGAGAAGACCCACGACCCGCTGCTGGCCCTGCGGGCCGGGGCGACCGGCGACGCGCGCTACCAGGCCATGTGGGACCTGTCGTGGTGGGAGCTGCTCGAGGAGACGGCGCGCAAGGAGGGGGCCGCACGCTGGGCCGACCGCGCCTTCGCCCGCCAGGTGGTGAAGTGGGCGCAGCGGGGGAAGCCCTCCGAGGTGTTCATGGGCCCCGGGCGCATGGAGCAGATGGACGGGCCGCTGCTGGCGAAGATCGACACGGCCCTCAAGGCCCATCCCGACGAGGCGTGGGCACTCTACGCACGGGCGCTGCTGCTGCGTCGGCTGGGGCAGGTGACCGACGCCGATGCCGCCCTGTCCGAGCTCGAAGCGGCGCTGCCGGCCCCCGGGCTCACGGCGGCGGACGTCCCCGAGCTGTTCACCCTGGCCACAGCCCGGGGGGATGTGCCCGCCATGAAGACGATGCTCGCCACCGTCGACCCTGCGAGCCGACCCCGCATCCACGCCCTGTGGACCGCCCGAATCGCACGGGTGGAGGGCCGAACCGCCGACGGGCTCGCCGCCCTCGAGGATCTGGATCGCGAAGACTTCGACGGCATCGTGCTGACCGCCCAGCTCCAGGCCGACGCCGGAGAGCTGGATGCCGCCATCGCGACCTGGATGCGGGCCACGAACCAGCGCCCGGACGACCCCACCGTCCAGGCCGGCCTGGGAGTGGCGTACCTGCAGCGCGGTCTGACCGAGCTCGCCATCGAAGCCCTGCTGAAAGCCGTCGAGGGCGACCCCGGCACCGTCGCTCACAAGTCCAACCTGGCAGCGGCCCTCACCGCACTCGACCGCAAGCAGGACGCGCTCAAGCAACTCTACTCGGCCCTGGGCACCGCCCCGGACGACCCCCTGCTCCAGCACCAGCTGCAGGACGCCATGGGCTCCGCGACGGGCCAGGGTTCGGGCGGAGACGTCGCCGTGCTGCCCTTCGAGGTCGCCGGAGGGTCGGTCGAGCGAGTGGGTCTGGGCGACATGGTGGGCTCGATGACCGCCACCCAGCTGGTGAACGCGGGCGTGGGCGTGGTCGAGCGCAGTCGCATCGATGCCCTCTTCGCCGAGCAGGACCTGCAGCGCACCGCTCGCGTCGACCCCGACACCGCCGTTCAGATGGGCAAGGTCGCGGGCGCGAAGTGGCTGATCACGGGCACGGTCAGCGAGTTCACGGGGTCGTCTGGGAGCGCTGAGCTGGTGCTCGATGTGCGCCGGATCGACGTTCAGAGCGGCAAGGTCGCTGCCGCGGCGTCCACACGGGCCCCGCTGGACGTCGATCCCCTGCAGACCGCACTGGACGGCGCGATCGCGAAGGTGAAGCCCTGAACCCAGACCCCCGTGCCGAGCGTCCCGACCTCCCGCGCGATCTGGCCCGGGGGCTCGCGGACGGCCCCCGCTGGGGCGCAGCACGACTCGCGCTCGACTTCGCGATGATCGCCGGGGCCGCCGGGCTGGCGGAGTGGGTCGGACACCCGATCTGGATCGCGCTCACCGCCCTGTGGATCGGGGCGTTCCCGCTGCACGACGTGCTGGTGATGGGCCACGAGGCCATGCACGGCAACGCGTCGCGCAACCGGGGGGTCAACGGGTTCGTGCTGTGGCTGTCCCATGCGCTGGTCGGCATCTCGGGTCGCGCGCATCGGGCCTTCCACTTCGATCACCACCGCTTCGTCGGCGGGCCGAAAGACCCCGAGCTGCGCATCCACGGGGCGGTGGAGGGGCGCACCACCTGGCGGGGCCTGCTCCGCATCGTGTTTCTCGCGCATCCCTTCGTGAACGGGCACCCGTGGCGGGGGGCCGTGACCCGGGTGACGGGCACCCAGGTGGTCGTCGATCTGCTGGGTGCGGTGGGCCTGCACGTCCTGCTGGTCGTCCTGCTGGGTCCTCGCCTGTGGCTGCTCTACGGCGTGATTCCCGCGACGACCGGCCTGCCGTTGATCGCCGCACTCCGAGCCGCCGCCGAGCACCTGGCGCCCCGCCGGCACGACTGGGTCCGCACCCGCGCCTACCGCGCCCGTTGGATCGGCCAGCTGGCCTGGAGCAACGTCGATCACCACGTCGAGCACCACCTCTTCCCGGCCGTGCCGTTCCACCGCCTTCCCACACTCCGACGCCGCCTGGCCAAGCACTACGAAGACGCCGGTCTGGAGATCGACCACGGGCTGTTCCGTACGGCGTTCCAGGTGACGATGCACGCGATGTCCGACCCTCGGGAGGCCCAGCAGCGTTAGACGCGATGCGCTGGAGGTCGGTATGGGATGGATGCGCGCAGCACTGGTTGCGGGGGTGCTCATGACCGCCTGCAAGTCGGACGATCCGCCCGTCGAGGCCGATGCGGACGCCGATGTGGATGCGGACACGGACTCCGACACGGATGCCGACACCGACACCGACACGGATACCGATACCGATACCGACACGGACACCGACGTGCCCCTGCCCAGCGAGACCTACAGCGACGGCACGTGGACCACCACCGTGGAGGTCGAAGACGAGGCGACCCTCGAGCGGACCTACCTGTTCTCGACCGACCACGAGCAACGCGACAACGCTCCCCAGACCCGCACCGTGGTCGAGCTGCCCGACCAGCCCGTCCTCCGCAGCGGCAGCCTGATGTTCGACGCGCTGTTCGCCCTCGCCGTGCAGGATGCCCGCGAAAACGCCGTGTCCAGCGTGACGGATGGCGCCTTCGACAACGGAACGCCCGTCCCCTGCGACTGCTATCAGACGGGCGATCTGTGGACCTGGGTGTGGACCCGCGACACCGCCTACGCCGCCGATCTGGGCCTGGCCTGGCTCGACCCCGAGCGCGCCGCCAACTCGCTGCGCTTCAAGCTGTCCGAACCCAAGGGCGGAGGCCCGCTCCAGATCGTGCAGGACACGGGCTCGGGGGGCTCCTGGCCCGTCTCGACCGACCGCGTGGTGTGGGCGCTCGGCGCTCAGTCCGTGCTCGACACCCTCGACGGCACCGAGCGCGACGCGTTCCTCGACGACGCGCTCGAGGCCGTGGTCACCACCGCCGAGCAGGACCGGATCTACGTCTACGACGCCGAAGACGGCCTGTACCGCGGGGAGCAGAGCTTCCTCGACTGGCGCGAGCAGAGCTACGCCACCTGGATCGCCACCGACGTCGTGCCCATCGCCGAAGGCAAGGCGCTGTCCACCAACGTCGCGCACTGGGTGCTGCTGGACGCCGCGGCTCGCTGGTCCGACGAGCGGGGGCTGACCGCGCAGCGCGACCAGTTCCGCGGCTGGGCCGACGATCTGGCGTCGAGCATCGACACCGTGTTCTGGGATGCCGACACGAACGACCGCTGGGCCACGCTCGTCGGCCCATCCCTCGACCCCAGCACGTCCGACCGACGCGACCTCCTGGGCGAGTCGCTCGCAGCCCTCACCATCGCCACGCCCGACCAGGCCCGCGACGCCCTGTCGAGCTACCCGCACTCGCCCTTCGGCCCCCCCGTGATGTGGCCCCAGCAGCGCGACGTGCCCGTGTACCACAACCGCGCCCAGTGGCCGTTCGTCACCGCGTACGCCCTTCGGGTGGCCAGCCGCACCCACAACGCCGATGCGTTCGACAACAGCGCCGAGAGCCTGATCCGAGGCGCCGCGATCAACCTGTCGAACATGGAGAACAGCGAGTGGACGACCGGTGAGCCGTTCTTCGACGACGGCGCGCTGTCGGGGCCCATCGTCAACTCCCGCCGCCAGCTGTGGTCGGTGGCGGCCTACCTGTCGTTGGTGGTGGATGGGCTGTTCGGCGTGCGACCGAGCCCGGACGGCCTGACGTTCGAGCCCTTCGTCACCGAGCAGCTTCGACAGGACTGGCTCGACAGCACGGTCACCCTCCATCGCTTCCCGTGGCACGGCGATTCCATCGACCTCACCCTCGAGATGCCTGCTGGCACGGGCCCGTTCGCCCTCGACACCGCTACGCAGACCCCTGCCGGCTGGGCCATCACGACCGCGTCCGTGCCCGCAGAGGGCTCGCGAACCGATGCGGACATCGCCGCGCCGGACACCCACACCGCCCCCACCGAGCCTGTGTTGGCGTCCGTCACCCAAGGCACGGCCGGCATCGAGCTCGACTGGACCCCCACGCCGGGCGTCCAGACCGACATCTTCCGCGACGGACAGCGCGTCGCCACCGACGTCTCCGCGCCCTGGACCGACCCCGACCCCGTGCCCGCGGGCGTGTCGCGCTGCTACGCCCTGGAATCCCGGTTCGGCCCGAACGGTCCGGTCGCCACCCACAGCCGACCGCTCTGCTGGTGGGGTCCCGACGTCGACCGTGTGCAGGAGCTCGACGCCCATGCGTTCGTGACGAACGGCGGGGTGTGGTCCACCCAGTACGGCCGGCCTCACTACGAAGGCTGGGGTGCCCCGTCCGACACGCTGTCCGTGCAGGTCCAGCCCGGCTGGAGCGGCCCCACCGCCATCCAGTTCGACTACGCGAACGGGGCGGGTGCCGTGAACACCGGCATCGCGGGCGGTCACAAGTGGCTCACCGTCGAGACCCTCGATGGAACCGTGCTCTCGGAGGGTCCCATCGCGATGCCTCACACGGGCGCGTGGGACCAGTACCGGGACAGCTCGTTGTGGCGGGTCGATCTACCCGCGGACACCCCCGTCCGGCTCACACTCTCGGACGCGCCCAACATGACCGGCCTGCAGGCCCACGCCAGCTACACCGGGGGGCCCGGGGGCGGACCCGACTCGTTCAACCAGGTCGATGTCTCCGCGGTCAAGCTTCTGGCCTTCGATGGCGAGGATCAACGCCCGACGCCGAACGCGCTGGGCTTCGACGGAACAGATGACCTCGCGGCCTTCCCGGTCGACCAGATCGTCACGCCAGCGGCCCCCCAGCAGCCCTGGGAGGCCTTCGCGCTCGAGTGGGACGACGACTTCGTCTACCTGGCCATCGTCGGAGAGTCGTTCGAAGAGCCCTTCGTGCCGTTCGTGCTCTACATCGAGTCCGACCCCGTGGGTGCAGCGACCCCCGCAGAGGGGTTCGAGTACTCCGGGCTCGTTCCGGGGCTTCCCTTCACGCCCACCCACGCCATCGCGGTGCGCCGACAACACGATGCCGCAGACGGCCTGGGTCCGTGGTCGGGGGTCTGGGCTCCGAGCCTCTCGGGTGACTGGGTCCAGCAGCGGCGTTTCGTCGATGGGCAGGATGTGTGGGTCGCCACCGATCAGCACACCCTGGCCATCCGGGTTCCGCGACACCTGCTGGGGTCGCCGTCGTCCGTCCGTCTCGCGGGCCATGTGGTGCGCGCCGTCGCAGCCAACGAGTGGAAAGACACCGTCCCGGCGGGCCACACGCCGTGGGATCCTGCTGGCGGCACGTTCTGGACGGTCGATCTGGCGGGGTCGCACGCGGCCACCGCCTGGGTCGAGGAGTAGTCGGGGCAGCCCAAAGACAGCTCGGTCCCCCCCTGCTTGTGGAGAACGCGTCAGTGCTCCAGTGACTTGGACAGCACCGACAACCCGCGCTCGGGGTCCTCTGCGAATCGGCTCGCACAGCTGTCCGAGCAGAAGTGCAGCTCGTAGCCGTCGACCGTGTGAGCGTGCGCGGGGTCGCCGTCCATCATCAACCCGCACCCGGTGCACTCGTGGACGACGTGGTCAGCGGCGCCGTCGTGGGCATCCGCCGCCTTCAACACCGCCGCCTTGTCGAAGACTGGAACCGGCTTCGTGGCCGATGGAGAGGGTTTGGGTGCGGGGTCGGACGACGCACCGCAGGCGGTGAGGCCGACGGCCGACACCAGGCAGAACCACACGACGATCGGAAACCGGGCGAGACGCACGAGAGGACCTCCACAGGCCATCCCTATCGTGAGCAGGACGTGCGCACACCACGGCGGTTGCGCACCCAGACACACAGCACGAGTGGTACCGTCGTAGACAGTCCCAGGAGCTGCTCATGAGTTCGATCGTCCTCTCGCTGTCGTTGCTTCCGACCGCCTCCGCGTTCACGGGGTCCACATCACCCGACGGTACCTACCAGTGGAGCAACTCCACGGTCACCGACGACCCGGACTCTCCACAGTCTTACCCGCTGGACCCCCTCGCGAACCTACAGCTGAACTACGGGGTCAACGGCAACCTCGGCCTGGGCGACGACGACGCGGTGGTCTTCTCCCTCGACGACCCGTTCCTGTACTACGGCACGCCGTACACCGAGATCCTGATCTGCAGCAACGGCTACATCAGCTTCGACACCGGCGTCGCGTGTGACTTCTCGCCAGACCCCCTGCCCGACCCCGCCAACGCGCTGCTCGTCGCTCCGCTCTGGACCGACCTCGATCCCCCCGACGGCGGAAGCGTGCACGCGTTCACCTCGGCGCAGGCCACGGTCATCCACTGGGAGCAGGTGGTTCAGTACAACGGCTTCAGCAACCCGTCCGCCGGGCCGATGACGTTCCAGATCCTGCTCAACCACGCCGACGACACCGTGTACTTCGCGTACGGCGACATGAGCCCCCTGACCCCGTGGAACATCGACCGCGGGCCGCCCAACGTGGGCATCCAGGGCCCCGACCAGGGGGGCGTGGTCGACGGGGTCACCCCCTGGGCCCACTTCGGAACCGAAGCGCTGTCCGGCTCGACCTACTACTTCGAGACCTGCACCGTCAACGCCGACAACGACGGCGACAACATCCCGTTCTGCCAGGACTGCAACGACTTCGTCTCCGGCGACGGCCTCACCACCTACTACGGCGACTCCGATGCCGACGCGTGGGGCGACCAGGACCTCGGAAACGACTTCTGCTACCCGATGCCGGACGTCGGGTACGTCGATCAGATCCACGACTGCGACGACCTCGATCCCAACGTCAATCCCGACCAGGACGAGATCACCTGCAACGGCATCGACGACGACTGCGACCCCCTCACCCTCGACGAAGACGACCTCGATGGCGACGGCGAGGGCTTCTGCACCGACTGTGACGACGACGACCCGCTGAACAGCAACGCGTTCGAGGAGGTCTGCGACGGCCAGGACAACGACTGCGACAACGACATCGACGAGGGTCTGCCGTTCGACACGTACTACGTCGACGAAGACGGAGATCTGTTCGGCGACGAGGACGACCCCGGCGTGTTCACCTGCGCGCAGCCCATCGGCACGGTCACGGACAACACCGACTGCGACGACACGACCGGCGCCGCCAACCCCGACCAGACCGAGATCTGTGACGGGATCGACAACGACTGCGATGGCAGCACCGACGAAGGCCAGCTGTTCGTCGACTACTACCCGGACACCGACAACGACGGTCAGGGCGACGAGAACGCCGCGCCGGTCTCCACGTGCGACGGCCCACCGCCGGGTCACGTCACCAACAACACCGACTGCGACGACTCCGACGACACGGTGTTCGACGGCGCTCCCGAGATCTGCGACGGCATCGACAACGACTGCGACGGTCAGGCCGACGAAGGGCTGACGTTCGCCGACTACTACCCGGACACCGACAGCGACGGGTTCGGCGACGACAACGCGGCGCCGACCAACGCGTGCGCGCAGCCCGACGGCTTCGTCACCGACAACACCGACTGCGACGACACGACCAGCGCCGTCAATCCCGACCAGACCGAAGTGTGCGACGGGCTCGACAACGACTGCGTGAACGGCATCGACGACGGCCTGGACTTCGACGACTACTACGTCGACGCGGACGGAGACCTGTACGGCGACGAGAACGATCCCGGAGTCTCGGCGTGCGAACAGCCCGACGGCACCGTGACCGACAACACCGACTGCGACGACTCCGACCCGAACGTGAACCCGGGCGCGAGCGAAGTGGCCGGCAACGGCATCGACGAGGACTGCGACGGCCTCGATGCCGACAACGACATCGACGACCTGCTCGAAGGCGACCTGGTGATCAACGAGATCATGCAGAACCCCGCGGCGGTGGGCGACGGAGACGGCGAGTGGATCGAGATCTACAACACCACGGGTCTCGACTTCGACCTGCTGGGCCTCGAGATCGCTGACGACGGCTCGGACTCCGACATCCTGGCCGAGAACGTCGTGGTGACGGGCGGCGGCTACATCGTGCTCGCCCGCAACCCCGACAGCTCGTCGAACGGTGGCGTGAACGCCGACGGAACCCTGAACGCCACCCTGGCGAACGGCAGCGACGAGGTCGTGCTCCGCGCGAACGGCACGCTGATCGACCGGGTCGCGTACGACGACGGCGCCACGTTCCCCGACCCCGACGGCGCCAGCATGAGCCTGGAGCCCGCAGCACAGGACGACGTCTCGAACGACCTCGGTGCCAACTGGTGCATCCCGCTGTTCGACTCCTACGGCGACGGCGACCTCGGAACGCCTGGCCTGCCGAACCCCGTCTGCCCGGTCGACAACGACGGTGACGGCTTCTACAGCGAGGACACGGGCGGCCAGGACTGCGACGACGACGACGCCGCGATCAACCCGGACGCCACGGACATCCCCGACGACGGAATCGACCAGGACTGCGATGGCAGCGACGCGACCACGGGTGGCGATGCCGACACCGACACCGACACCGATTCGGACACCGACACCGACGCCGACACCGACTCGGATGCGGACACCGACGCGGACGCAGATACCGATGCGGACGCAGACACCGACGCGGACGCAGATACCGATGCGGACGCAGATACCGATGCGGACGCCGACGCCGACACGGACGCCGATGCGGACGCCGACACCGACACCGATGCGGACGCAGACACCGACACCGACGCGGACGCAGACACCGATACCGATGCGGACGCAGACACCGATACCGATGCGGACACCGACACCGATGCAGACGCCGACACCGATGCCGATGCCGATGCGGACACCGATGCGGACACCGACACCGATGTGAACGACACCGGGGACACCGGCGTCTTCGGCGACACCTCGGACACGAGCGACACCGGCGAAGCGGATGCGGACACCGATGCCGATACCGACACGGACACGGACACCGACACCGACACCGACTCGGATGCCGACACCGACACGGACACCGACACCGATTCCGATACGGATACCGACGACACGGACACCGACGACACCGACACGGAGACCGACGACACCGACACGGACGAGCCGGACACCGACACCGACGCAGACACCGACACCGACACCGACACGGACGCAGACACCGACTCGGATGCGGACACCGACGCCGACACGGACACCGACAGCGACGCGGACACCGACCTCGACACCGACACCGACGACGACAAGAGCGGCTGCCAGTGCAGCAGCGCCTCGGGTCTCGCGGGCTCGTGGCTGGTTCTCGGCCTGGTCGGGCTCGGAGCCGCGCGTCGTCGGCGCTGAACAGGAGCGTCTGCGCTACCGCCCCGTCTGTCGCATGGCTCGCTTGGGTCCGCGACGCGGGGCGGTGATTCCCGCTGCGTAGATCAGGCGAACCACCCGGAACGCATGACCCTCGAACGGCGCGAGCAGCTCGAGCATCCGCGCTTCGGTGGAGCGGGGTTCTCCGGCGAGCGCCCACCCGATCGTGTTCGGCAGGTGGTAGTCCCCGAGCAGGATCGGCTCCGGCCGCCCCATTCGCATCCCGAGCACCGTGGCGCTCGTCCATGGACCGATCCCGCGGACCCGCTGCAGATGCTGCGCGGCTTGTTCGGTCGGGAGATCCAGCGCGTGCAGCATCGTGTGGGCTGCGCGCGCGACGTGAAGGAGGGTGCGCGCCCGCTTGCGGCCGATCCCGAACGACTGGAGCGTGGCCTCGCCCGCACGGAGAATCGCATCCGCGGTGGGAGACAGCCGCAGCCCCTCCAGCACGGACGGAAGCGACCTGTTCGGTGAACCGGGCCGTGGAGCCGGGGCGCCCAGGCCCTCGACCAGCCGTCGCCACGTCATCGCGGCCTCGTTCCAGGTCACGAGCTGCTGGAGCACGGCGTTCACCACGGCCTCGAACACGTTGCGGGTGTCGGTCATGCGGATGCCCGGGTGGGTCTTCAGGAGCGGATCGGTGGCCGGGTGAGCGGGAAGCCGCCACGGAGGCTCGTTCAGCCCCACCCAGGCCGGAACCTGCGCCACCGCAGCCTCGGCTCCAGGCCCCCAGGCCCACGCCCCCACCACGCGGTTGGTCTCACCGAGGATCCGGACCCGCACCGTTGCCGGGCCGTCCGGCGTGTGTGCGGTGCGCCACAGTCCCTGGTCCTCGCGCACCACCGTCGGATCCCGGCCTCCGGTCCGCAGCAGCCGGGTGGTCTGCCAGAAGTCGTAGGGCTCGGTGACCGGCCACTGTCGCGACGCATCCGCCATGGAGTCGCATAGCGACCCACCCGTGCCGATTCACCGATCACTCGGGCTGGCGGCAGAGTCCCCAGCAGATGAACGCGCCATCGACCTCGGCCAGGCTGGCCCAGGCACTCGCCTCGATGCTGTCGACGGCCGGCAGCGGCGGCGGATCGGCCTGCCCGAAGCGATTGTCGCCCCAGCAGGTGACGCGCCCATCGACGTCCAGGGCACACGTGTGTCGCGCACCCGCTGCGAGGTCACGCCAGACCCGATCGAGCGGAACGTCCGCCTGACCCGCATCGTTCGCACCCCAGCAGACGATTCGCCCACTGGAGTCCAGCGTGCACTCGTGCTCGTCCCCGAACACCCGAGCGGTGATGTCCAGCCCATCGCAGTCCTGATCGATGCCATCGGCCGTGACTTCTTCGGCCGTCGGGAACACCGCGGGGTCGAAGTCGTCGCAGTCGCCGTCCAGCGTGCCGTACCCGTCCCCGTCCAGGTCGTCGTCCGTCAGGACGCACCCGGCGATCAGCCCCGGAGCCAGCCACCACCATCGCACGCCCTCATCATAAGCGAACCCCGGCGAACACCGCGACTCCGGGCTCGATCCGCACCCCTTCACCCGCGAGCGGAACCCCAGCCGCTCCGAGCTCGAAGGCACCGTAGGCACTGCCACGCTCCAGGGTCGCCCGGCCCCGAACCCCCGTGGTGACGCCGAGCTGCTGGAGCCGCTCTCCATCCACCGAGCAGTCCGCCGCGATCCCTCTCGACAGCCCTCCGATCTCGGCCAGGCCCCCGATCGCCACCCGGGTCTGCGAGCGCCCGACGGCTCCGGCGTCCACCCGGCCTCCGACCCGGGCCACCAGCTCGCGCGCGCCGATGCAGCGCCCGTCCACCACCGCCCGGGGGCGGACGGCCGCACGTGTTCCCAGGAACAGGCCCGTCCTCTCGGCCCGGATCGCGAACTCCCCCCCGAGATCGACCGGCCCACGGACCTCTCCGAGGGATCCGCCCGTGGTGACGCCCACCAGCACGCGAGGCCGCGACCGGACCGGGGTGCGCAGATCGGCCCACTGCCCAGCCCGCACCGTGCGCCGCGCAGCGCCCTCTCCCCACACCCCCGGCTCGACCGACCGGATGCCCTCGGCCGTCACCACCACCCCGCGTCGGGGCGTTCCGCAGCGTCCGGAATCCGTACCCGTGGCGCCGCCCCCCTCGGGAACCCCGGCCCACTGGGGATTCTGGTAGCCATCGCGACGTGCCGACGTAGCCCGCGCCGCTGCGACGTGGGCTTCCAACAGCCCCGTACAGCCATCCGCGTCCAGGTCGGCCGCGGGGTCGTCCAGGGCGGCCAGCCAGCTGTCCGTGTACACCGACCCCTCGATCGTGGGCTCCTCCAGCGCCACCTCGTAGAACCGCGACGCATACAGTCGCGTGTCGACCGGACCCAGCTCCGGACCCGTCAGAGACAGCGCTTTGATGCCCTCCGGCGCGTGCAGCCCCTTCCCGCCGGTCTCCGCCGACGCCGCGAAGCAGGTGTCTTGCACCACCACCCGTCGAGCAGCCGGGATCTGCTGGACCGCCGTCTCGAGCGCATCCAGCGACAACCCCGTGCGTTCGACGGCATCGAGACGCGTGTCCGAGAACACCCAGAACCGCTGCAGCCGGCCATCGACCTCGCGCAGCACGCCATGTCCCGAGAAGTACACCACCACCGACCCCTTCGAGCCGCTGGACCTCCACTGCTCGGCGAGCTGCTCGAGGAGCTCCACCAGCGATGCCCGCTCGACCAGCGTGGAGCGCCGGATCACCGTGTAGCCCCGGGCCGCCAGGGCATCGCCCACCCGCTCCGCATCGCGACTCGAGAACCGCAACGAAGGCGTCGACGGCGCGTGATGACACGGCACACCGACCACGAGCGCGATGCGGGCATCGTCGGCGAGCTGCTCCGGAAGCGGATCCGACCGGACCGGACCGGCCTCGGCCACACACCGCTCCACCCCGTCCAGCGCATCCGGCGTCGGAGCGGGGCCGAGCTCGGGAGCCGCGAGCGCGATCGAGGCGAGCAGCAGGTTCACAGGGCGACCTCCACGCGCTGGATCACGGCCGCGGTGCAGGTGGGGTCATCCCCCCTGCGAAGCGTGAAGCCGTACGTGCCCGACGCCGGAAAGCGGTAGCGGACCTCCCGTCCCGAGCGCGTCAACACTGTGCGACCCTCGGGAACCCCGCCGCGCCACACCACGCCGTTCTCGGCCCCCGAGACGCACAGCGTCACCGCCTCGGTGTGCGATGCCTCCACCGAGACGACTGCGGCTTCCCCCACCGCGATCGTGCCGTCCAGCACGAACGACAGCGTCCGCATGCGCGGAGCCGCAGCCTTGATCGAGGCGCCTCGGAGGTCTTCGAACGGCGGCGCGGGCCAGTCCATCGCCACCGCATCCCCGTCGCTCCCGTCGTCCTCGAGGTCCTCCTCGAGGCCCGATCGGGCATCTGGCGAGCTGGGTACAGGCGCCCCGAGCAGCTCCCGCAGATCGATCTCCCGACGCTCGGCCCTCACATCTGGACCCGTCGAGACCCCCGCGATGACGGGGGCTTCGGGAGGTGTGACGGCCACCGGCCCGTCCGATGCGGCCCACAGCCCCAGGCTTCCGACCAGAAGGGCCGCCGCCGCGGGCATCGCCCAGCGTCGCCAGGCAGACGGCTCTTCGTCCAGCGCCCGGATGAGCGAGTCCACCGCCGCATCGTCGAGGGCCACCACCGTCTGGATACGCTGCCACTCCCCGTCCGGAGCGGTGTCGGCCCGGCCGGGATGCACGCCCGACGCCAGTGCCAGTGCGCGCCGGCAGTCCGGACACCCTGGCACTTCGTCGGCGTAGGCCTGCAGATCGGCATCACTCGGGTCGGGACCCATCGCGCGCTCGACCAGTGCCGCATGGGCGCTGCATGCCGGCTCAGTCATCCTCCACTCCCAGAATCCCCCGCAGCATCGCAATCGCGCGCTGGTGACGATGATGCACGGCGTTCGTCGACATGCCCAGCTTCTGGGCGATCTTCCGGAACGACAGCGACTCGCCGTACCGCAGCGCGAGCACGGACTGCAGCCCTTCGTCGAGCCCCGTCACCGCGGCACGAACCCGGGCATGGTCGCTCGCATCCCCCGGCTCCACGGGCGTCTCCACCCCATGTCCTGCAATAGACCCCTCTGGCACGTCGTCCTCCGAGGGCTCCCGCGCTCGGCGCCTGTCCCGGTCGGTCGCCAGGTTGGCCGCCGTGCGCAGCAGGTAGGCCCGAGGATGCGCCACGCTGCCCGACCGCATGGCACGCAGGGTCCGCACGAAGGCCTCCTGCACGAGGCTCTCGGCGTCCGGCACGCTCCCGGTCCGGCGCAGCGCGTAGTCGAACACCACCCGCCGATGCGCCGCGTACAGCGCCTCTCCGTCGACCTCCACACCCGAGTCCATCGAGGGATCGGGCGAAGGCTCGGAGTCCGGGCGGGGTGCGTCGGCCATACCTCCGACTATTGCAGGGACCACAGGCTCGCCGAGGAGACCGTGTACCAGGCCGTCGGGGCATCCGGACGCAAATCGCCTTCCGGAAGCGCAGACAGCTGGCCGTTCTCGTCCAGGGTGACGTTCAGGCTCGCATCCGTCGCGTACACGTTCGAGTACGTGAAGGAATCCGGCTCGGGGAGGATGTCCGGCGCCAGCAGCACGCCCCCGTGGAACTCGTCGATCTCGCCGGGCTGCAGCTGGGGCTCCAGCCACTCCCGCACGTCCTGAGCCAGCGAGCCCACCTGGACGCTGAAGGTCGCGCCGCGGAACGCCTCGGACGGATCCTCGCCCCACAGCTCGGGATCCAGGGCGTCACAGCTGGTCTGGGTCGGCGCGTCTTCCGGAACCGCGACCTCGATCCAGGGCTCGGTGCCGCTGTTCAGGGTCGCTGTGATGCCCGTCAGGTCGTACGCGATGGTGCAGTAGTCGTCGGTGGCCGAGAAGCTTCCGCCCCAGTCGGCGTTCGCCAGGTTGATCTCGAACGCTGGCGCGACCGTGTTCCCGTCGACGTTCACGGGAACCAGCTCGCCGGTGGCCGAATCCAGCCCGAACTGCGCCGTGAGGTTGAGCGTCGCGATCTCCAGGAACGGGCTGCCGGTCTCGATCACCGCCGTGTCCTCGTCCTCTGTGGGAGGCGTCGGTGTGGGCGAGCTGGTGTCGGTGACATCGGGTTCGGGACATCCGGCGAGGCAGGCCGCCGTGGCAGCGATCGACACGATGCGAAGTGTGGACATGGATCCTCCTGTTTGTCAGGAGACGGGCGAGTCGCCGATCCGTCCCAAGGCGATTCGATCTTTTTCTGCAAGCGTCCCGTAGAATGGGGGCGATGTGGACCCTGATGCTGCTCGGGTGTACGCCAGAAGACCCCGGCGACACTGATCCTCCCCTGCCCGACCCCGAGGTCGTCGCGGCCCGGTTCGTCGACTGCTCGATGACCGCAGTGGGGTCGTACCAGGCCGCTGGGAACGAGTGGATCGACTACCTGACGCGCGAGGAGCAGTACGACAGCTGGGGCAACCGGATGTTCGACCGCACCGAAGACGAGGTGGGGGGCTACAGGCAGCTCGATGCCCGCTTCTACGGAGCGATCGCGCTCGAACGCACGTACACGGACCTGTTCGCGTCTCCGGTCGTCACCGAGTCCGACGTCTGGACCTGGTCGGGCGAGCAGCTGGTCGAGCGCTTCTCGGTGTCGGGTGCCGTGCCCTCCCGCATCACCTACACCTCCACGGGAGACCCCTGGAACGAAGGGGCAGTCGACGTCGAGGACGACGGGTCGATCGACACCGTGCTCACGGCCACCTGGCAGTCCGGACGGATCATCGAGATCCTCGAAGACGACGGCGGAGACGGCTCGATCGAGCGGTCGGACCGCAGGACCTTCGACGCAGACGGGCGCTTGACCGAGCGAGAGCGCGTCAGCCCCGACCAGACCGTGCTCCTGGAGCAGGAGTGGTCCGATGCGAGCGAGGGCGACTACCTGCTGTCCAGCCGCCAGACGGTCACGGTGGACGGGTCCGCACCCCAGGTCACGTTCAGCGACGTCACCTGGACGCCGGGCTGGGACACGAGCGAGACCCAGGTGTTCGTGAACGGCGCGCTGACCGAGCTGGCGTTCCGGGAGTTCGACCGGGACGGGCGGCTGACGACATGGCTGCGGACGTTCCCGGACGGGTCGTTCGCGAGCAGTCGGGAGCTGTGGGAGTGGGAGTGCCGTTGAGGCCCCAAAAACCTCCACCTCCACCTCCACCAGACGCCGCAGCATCCCGGTTCGGGTTTCACTCAGAGTCCGACCGCGCCCTTCGCGCATCCAAGAAGGTGGAAAACGGCTCGGGGCGGACGACCTGGGCGTTCGTTCGAACGACTTCGATGGATTCAACGCCAACTCTCACCGCTGAGCGCTTCGCTACGCGGAGGATTGCGCGGAGGATCCGCTGAGCGCGGATGCCTCGACCAGGCCATCTCAACCGCCGTGTTCGAGCGTCGTCCTGGGTTGCGGGTCCGTATTTTCGGAGCAGGCGCAGAGGTCCAGCCAGGCTCGAGTAGACGGACAGACAGACCGGGGAACGGCTCCAGGTCGACAGCGTGACCAGAGACGCAGAGCGCCAACGGGCCCGTAGATACGGACGTGTCGACCTGGTCCATCGTGTCGACCGCCCGATCAGAGCCCAAGCGCCTCTCATCGATCCACCCGGGACGGAGGCTCGGTCTCGCCGCTCGCGCCCAGCACTCCGCCCGCAATGCTCATTCCAAGTGGCACCAGGTCCAGGGACAAGACCGAATCCCCGCCCTGGGTTGCGACGCCGAAACACGTCGACAGCCCCGTCTACGCCGGACCATCCGCGTTCTGTGCCTCTGACGACCCCGTCTCCTCCGACGCGTTCCCCGACCGGTCCGCTCGGACGCCCATCGCCCTCTGCGCCTCTGCGTGATTCCCAATCGTCCGCCATGGCGATTTGGTGGAGGTGGAGGTGGAGGTGGGGACTCAGGCCAGCAGC
The DNA here is from genome assembly GCA_965224055.1 of Myxococcota bacterium. Lineage (GTDB taxonomy): Bacteria > Myxococcota_A > UBA796 > UBA796 > JACKEQ01. The sequence goes on from OZ245034.1 coordinate 5,032,062, forward strand.
GACTCCAACGGACCCTCCACCGAAGCCACGTGCGTCATCGGATCCTCCCCCGCCAACGCCACCAGCGTCGCGCCGATGTGGCCCGCCGACAACAACGTCGAGCCCGGTCCACCGTTCACCCGATCCACTCCCGTGCCGCGGAACTCGTCGTCGTAGGCGCCCAGCATCTGGCCCCCGGCCACCCCCGAGCCCAGCAGCATCGCGCTCGTGTACGGCCAGTGGTCCTTGCCCTGGTTCGCGTTCAGCTGCGGGGTGCGCCCCATCTCGGAGAGCACCACCACCGTCGTCTCCTCGAGCAGCGTCGCGCCGGTCTGGCCCGGGGTGAGCTGGAGCAAGGCCATCAGCGTGTCCAGGCCGTCACACAGGTCGTTCCAGAGCAGGGTCTGGCCGTTGTCGTTCGTGTCGTGGGTGTCCCACGCGAAGGTGATGGCATCCGGGAAGCCCAGAGTCACCACCCGCGACATGCCCGTTGCCAGGGCATCGGCCGCCACCCGAGCGCGGGAGTCGAAGCTGCCGTCCCCCGCGAACGACATGACGTGGCGCTGCGCTTTGAGGTCGTGGGCGCGCATCAGCCCGTTGTCGAAGGCCTCGACCACGGTGCGCTCGCGATCGGTCCGTGCTGCAGCGGCTCTCGCAGCACTGCGTCGCTCCAGCCAGCGGTCGACCAGCCCCGAGACCCGCGGATCGGCACGGGGGCGGTCGGTCTGGGGCAGGACGTCGCCGCTCACCAGGCCCTCGAGCTGACCCGAAGACCCCGCACGCGCCACGGCGAAGCCCAGCTCGGCCGGGTAGCTCGGGCCGTCCATCACCAGGTTCGGCAGGGTGTAGCGATTCGCGTCGAAGCTCGCGAGCAGGGCGGCGAAGTCGGGCGTTCCGCGGGTTCCACCGGTCATCGCGATGGTCGCACAGGTCTCGTGCGCGACGCTGGGAACCAACAGGCCGTTCACCACGGCGGTCTGCTCGCCCCAGTTCTCGAAGAAGCGCCGCACGGCCGGCCGACCAGGCTCGTCGACCAGGGTGAGGCCGTGGATGTTCCACGCCTCGGCGGTCGCTTCGCTGTCGATCAGCGGGCTCGACATCATCGGCGACAGCACGCGGGTGGTGTCCCAGCCGCCGGTGCAGAAGATGAAGAGGAACTTGCGATCGGCGGGAGCGACGTCCGCACGGGCGGTTCCGGACAGCCCCAGGGTCGCGCCAGCCATGCCAGCGCCCGCCATCGCCATGAAGGTTCGTCGGTCGATCATGAAAAGCCTCAGTACGCTGCGAAGTCGGGGTCGCGGAACATGGCCTGCAGGACGGCACCCCAGGCCGCCTCCGGCGCGTCGTCGAGTGCCAGCACGTCGTCGAACAGCTCGAGGTAGGCGTCCACCTCCTCGCCGTCGGGCTCGGTCAGCTTGCTGTGGATCCGCCCACGGAGACGGGCGATCTGCTCACGTCGGTCGCTCTCGCTGCCGGTGTCGTCCGGCGCCACGACGTCGAACAGTCGGGGCTCTGCGCGGTCGAGCTCCCGCTCCACGGTCCAGCTGGCCGCAGCGGTCGCCAGGCGATCCTGGACGAGCAGCACGGTGGTGTTGGGCCGGTCGGCCGCGGCCGTGACCGTGGCACCGTCCAGGCCTCCTGCCAGGGTGAGCAGCCCCTGGTTCTCGCTCTGGAGCAGGTCGAGCTCGCCGTCCTCCTCCAGATCGGCCGTCCAGCGAAAGCCCGTCAGGCCTTCGATCTGGCTCGCCATCAGGTCGGGCGGCATCCACTTTCGGGCCGGCACGTCGGGGTCGTTCGCGTCCGAGCGGTAGGTCTCGCCCGTCAGCACCGAGCCGAGCAGAGCCTTGTAGCGCAATCCGCTCGTGATGAAGGCGTCCTGGTGACGGTCTCGCGCTCCTTCGGGAAGGCTCGACACCGGCTGGCGCAGGAACGCCTCGAGGGCCCGGTCGACCGTGCACCGGGTGAACGCGGGGTCGGCGGCGATCTGCTGGCCGAGGTCGCGCAGCGTGGTGCCGTTCTGGCCGTACCAGCCGGGCGCCACACCGGTCTCGTCCTGCCACGACCGCTCCCGTTCGGGGTGGTACACGGCGCCGTCGATCAGCGCGAATCCATCGTCGATCCCGTACGAAAAGCCCCACAGATACGAGGCGATCGGGTCGAGGGTGTCGTGGCAGCCCGCACAGCTCGGGTTGTTCTGGATGGCGTTCGCAACGGCCTCTTCGTTGAGCAGGTCGATGTCGTCGTCGAACGGGATCTCGGTCTGCAGGAAGTCGCGACAGGTGAAGATCCGCGAGATCTGGTTGGCCCGCTTGCGCTGCTTGTTGCTGTCGGTGCTCGGGAACCGCCAGTACAGCCCGTTGGTCGACAGCACCCCCGCAGACGGTCGCTCGTCGGTGTAGGCCACCTGCTGCCATCCGGTCTCGCCGGCGGGGTAGTCCGTGGGATAGACCCCGGCCAGGTGCTCGTCGACGATGGTCCAGTCCGTCAGGAGGACCTCGGTGAAGGGGGTGTCGGACACGGCCACCCTCGCCATCAGGCGCAACGGCTCCTGACCCACCGCTTCGAGGAAGGCCCGCGGGTCGTCCACGGTGGCCAGATCGACGATGTCGAAGTTCTCGGACCGGGTGTGCAGGGTCTCCTGGAACACGTGCATCAAGCGCGCTTCCAGGGCCGGATCGTCGAGGTATCCCTCGATCAGCGCGTCGTAGGCGGTCGGATCGGCGTCGACGTCGCGCAGGTCTTCCAGGCTGGGTCGGGTGCCGAGCAGGTCGAGACTGGCGCGCGCGAGCTGCTGAGTGGCCGGCATGGGCTCGAGCGTCTCGGGCTCGGGTGCGGGCTCGTCGGGGCCTTTGGAGCAGGCTGCGAGGAGCACGACAGAGGAGAGAGCGGAAGAGAGGTGCAGGAGGCGTCGCATCAGAGTCCCTCCGGCGGCAGCCAGGACGTCCAGGGAGTCAGGTCGACGCAGGCTTCGCCGACCGTCTCTCCGAGGTGCGAGACGGTGCCGCAGCCATCGCAGGTCTCGCCGTCGAACACCAGATCGAACCAGTTCCCATCGGGGTCACGGGCGCTCATGATGCCCGTGGGCTCGGCGCACAGGGGGTCTTCCATCACGATGTCCGTGAACTCGACCGTGGACATGGGCGCATCCAGGCCTCCGAGCGCGCCGCGCAGGTTGACGAACGTGAACGGCACGTCCCCGTACCGACTCCGCTCGATCTCGATGCTGGGCCGGATGCCGCGGGTGATCCAGGTGTCGCCCGTGGCGCCGTCCCAGAGCACCTGACCCTCGAGGAAGCTCCCCCAGAACCGGATGGGCGGCTCGTCGAGGTGCGACTCTCCCCAGTAGCCCGCGCCCGAGAACGCCTGGACGTCGCTGGAGATGGTCGCCGACAGCGCCAGGGTCTCGTAGGTGATGTTGCCCTCGGCGCCGCTGTCGACGTAGGCGTAGCCGCTGAACTGAGCGCCCCCCATCGTCGAGCAGCTGTCCACCCAGGCCGAGTAGCCGTCGAAGTCGTAGAGCAGGTCGGGGCACTGGGCGGACGACTCGGTCATGACCGCGGCGTAGGCTTCGAGTGCGGGCCCGGCGTGCAGGTCGATCACCACGTCGATGGCCTCCTGCAGGCTCGCTTCGACCTGATCGCGCTCGAAGTCGACCTCGACGGGTTCCCAGGGGTCGATGAACGGCGCGAGGGCTTCTTCGGTGGGGACCGGGTCGTCGCTGTCCGTCGGCGCTTCTTCGGCGCTCTTGCATCCCGCGAAGACCATCGGGACGAGGATCGCGGCAACAGCGGGGTCCATGGATAGACGGCGCATCAAAGCTCCAGGATGCTGGCGTGGGGAGTCGGTGGTTCGGGCATTGGACCCGCGACCCCCTCCGACCCGAAAGAGAAATCTCGAAATCGTCGAGATTCTACGTAAACGGCCCGCGACCGCCGCTCGCGATCTCGGCCTGCCACGCGCCCACGGCAGCGGTGAGCCGGCTGGCCACGGCCTGGGGCGATTCGCCGCAGCAGCGCTCCCCGGTCCATCGCGCCCGACGCTGGAGATCGCCGCGCAGCGCCGTGCCCGCGGCGACCACGATATCGATCGGGCCCGCCAGCATGGGCGCTTCGGACAGCACACCCGCCAGGCTCTCGCGCAGGACAGCTAGATCGTGATCCTCGCCGAGCAGATCGGACAGGTCGTGCATGGCGCGCTCCCGCGCCCGGAACACCACCGGCCAGGCCTCGGACAGCACGTCGACGTGGTAGCGGTGGTACTTCACGCGCTTGCGCCACTCGTGCAGGACGTGGGTGAGCTCGGCATCGTCCGAGAGTCGCCCCGTGAGGAACGGCCGGGCTTCGAAGAACCGGGTGACCGCACGTCCGTACGTGCGCTTGAGCCCCTGGTGGAGCGTGTCCAGGCCCACCCCATCGAGCTCGAAGTCGTCGACGGCCGCCCTCGCGCGACGCACGCCCGCGAGCGCCTTGTCCATCTGGGCCGGGGCGCTTTCAGCGTGCATCCGATCGCGACGCGCCACGACGGCCCCGTTCACGGCTTCGAGCGCCGCGAGGCCCTTGCGGTCGGACCGTTCCTCCAGCCGTCCGCGCAGCCGCTCGAGGGTCTCGACCATCGCACTCGCGTCGCGCAGGTCGGAGATGTGCCGGGCGGCATCGCGACATCGGCGATTCGCCGGACGGTACTGCGGGAAGTCGTCGCGCACGAGCCGGGCCACGGCACGGGCCTTCTTCAGCTCCTTGCGGGCCTCGTGAACAGCCTCGACGGGATCGGCCTCTCCCTGTCCCGACAGATGCTCGGCCGCGCGGTCCACCATCGTGGTGTAGAGCCGACGAACCCCGTCCCCCAGCGTCTCGTCATCTCGGATCGCGTAGCTCGCCATGCCGCGCAGTCTGGCACACCGACGCCCGGTTCAGAAGTCCTGCCTCGTCCCTGTCACACCTCTGCCATCTCTCCGGCGTCCGCAGCCGCCCGCGCCGCGCGCGACGAGGTTCCGCCCGGCGGATACACGCCGCGGATGGAACGCCATCGCAAGATCACCGAGTTCTGGAACTGGTTGCCGGGCTTTCGGGCCGTCGCCGAGACCGAGCACCTGCCCACGGCGGCCGATCGCGTGCACGTGACCCCCGCTGCGCTGTCACGGACCGTGCGCCTGCTCGAAGATGCGCTGGAGCGCCCGCTGTTCCATCGTCGGGGACGGCGTCTCCACCTCAACGACGACGGTCGGGTGCTGCTCGAAGCCACCCGCCAGGCCATGCGGCTGGTCCACGACGCCGCCGCAGCACTCGGGGGCACCGCGCTCGACGGGCCCGTCCGGATCGCGACCGGAGGCGTGGCGCAGGTGTACACGATGCGGGCCCTGCTGCGCGCCCGGGAGGAGTACCCGAACATGCGCCCGGTGGTGCTCACCCCGAACGCCGAGACCGCTGGAGGTCAGCTGCTCCGTGGTGAGCTGGATCTGGTGGTGTCGAGCTTCGTGTTGCACACCGAGGGCCTGACCACCGAGCTGCTCACCCACGCCGACAACGCCGTGTACTGCGGTCCGTCCCACGCTCTGTACGGGCGCGAAGACGTCGATCTGGACGAGCTCGTGACCTTCGCGTTCACCGCGCCACCGCCCGCTGCGGGGGGCCAGAGCACCGATGGCTGGCCGAGCGAGGTTCCCCGCGACGTGCAGCTCACCACCGACCGGATGGCGTCCGGTCGCGAGATCTGCGCCTCGACCGATCTGCTGGCGGTCCTGCCGGATGCGTTCGCCGCCGAGTCCTCGGTTCCGCTGCATCGGATCGCCGTCGAGGCCATCCCGCGCACGCCCGTGGTGGTGACCCGCCGCGACCCGACCGGCGCCGACGACCTCACCCAGCGGGTCGTCCAGCTCCTGCGGGACGTCTGCGGCACGTGAGCCGGGCTCAGTACACCCGCGACAGATCGGCGAGGTCGTAGGGGTTGGCCACCGGAATTCCCAGGTCGACGCTCGATCGAGCCCGCCCACACCGAGCCGGTCGACCGGGTTGCCTGAGAATCGGGCGCGCAGGTCTGCCGTACGCCGCTCCGACCTGAGCCCGGGAATCGCCCGTCAGCAACGGTTGCAACACGTGCGGCGCGATCCAGGCTGTTGCGCCTGCCCGGCTGAGACCCCCGTGCAGGACGGGTGCAACGCGTGCATGGTACAACCGCGAACCAGGAGAGCGCCCATGTGGCTCGCACTGACCACGGTCCTGTCCTCCGCCTTGCCCACAGCTCGGGCGGCAGACCTGCCCGTTGGTCCGGGACAGACCTACACAGACGTCGCCGATGCGATGAACGACGCCTCCTCGGGAGACGTGGTGCTCATCGACCCCGGCACGTACACCGCCGACCCCGTGTCGATCAACGGGCGGACGTTCACCGTGCGCGCGGCCCAGGGTCCCGGCACCGTCACCCTGGAGGTCGGTCCGGGCTCCGACTCCTGGTACTCGGCCAACTCCGGGGGGCTGACCCTCGAAGACCTCGTGATCGACGGGCTGTCTGCCAGTCGGATCGCGTCGACCCAGAACGCGTCGGTGACCGTGGTGCGCACCGAGCTCCGCAACGGCTCGACCACCGGCAACGGGGGGCTTCTCCGCGTCAACAACGCACCGCTGACCCTCACCGACGCCTTGCTGCACACCGCCACGGCCGGTGGAGACGGCGGTGCCATCTGGGCCGGCGACACGCTGAGCCTGGAGCGGGTCGAGATCCGCGACACCCAGGCCACCGAGGGGGCGGCGATCTACAGCAACGGCGGGCTGTCGATGACCGAGTCCGAGGTCACGGGTGTGGCGGGCAACAGCGGCATCGTCTGCGAACTCGGGGGGTGCACCCTCGACCAGATCGCCTTCGAGGCCAACCTCACCGCCGACGTGCTCCGGTTCGACAGCTTCGGCACCCAGTCCCTCACCAACGCCACCCTGTGCAACAACGAGGGCGGGCTCCGCATCGCATCGGGGTCGGTGCTGTTGGACGGGCTCGTCGTGTTCTACAACCAGACCGACGCTGGTGTCGTCACCGTCGATGCCGCCGGCAGCCTGCAGCTCGAGTCCAGCCACCTGGTGGGGAACACGGCCACCACGGCCACCGCCGCACTCGGAGTGGAGGGCGACGCCACGGTCCGAAACACGCTCATCGCCTACAACACCGGGCCGGGCGATGTGGTGGGCGGCGCGGGCACCCTCACCACGACCTACAACCTCTATTGGTCCAATCAGGACGGGGGTTTCGCAACCCTCGACCCCAGCGAGCTCGTCGCAGACCCGCTCCTCGGCGGCACCACCCCCGGCACGTGCGACTACACCCAGCTGGTTCCGCAGGTCGGCAGCCCCGCGATCGACGGCGGCGACCCCAGCGAGCTCGACGACGACGGAACCGCGTCGGACATCGGAGCCTTCGGTCCGCCGTTCGCGCTTCCCGAGATCGACGAGGACGAGGACGGCGTCCCCCTCCCCGACGACTGCGACGACGCCGACCCCACCATCGCGCCCGGCCTGCCCGAGGTTCCGTGCAACGGCGTAGACGACGACTGCGACCCCGCCACACCCGACGAAGGCGACCTGGACGGTGACGGCGTCGATCTGTGCGACGGCGACTGCAACGACACCGACGACACCGTGTTCCCCGGCGCACCCGAAGTGCCCTACGACGACATCGATCAGGACTGCGACGGCGCCGATCTGGTCGACGTCGACGGAGACGGCGCGGGCATCATCGTCGACTGCGACGACAACGACATCACGGTGTACCCGGGCCAGACCGAGACCCCCTGCAACGGCAAGGACGACGACTGCGACCCCACGACCATCGACGACGAGGATGTGGACGGCGACGGCATCAGCGTGTGCGACGAAGACTGTGACGACACCGAAGCCACGGTGGCCCCGGGTGCCGAAGAGGTGCCCTACGACGGCATCGACCAGGACTGCGACGGCGCCGATCTGGTCGACGTCGATGGCGATGGGTCCCCGTTCCCGGCCGACTGTGACGACCAAGACCCCGCGCGCTCTCCCCTCGAAGACGACGTGCTGGACGATGGTATCGACCAGGACTGCTCGGGCTTCGACACCACCGGCGATCTCACCGGCCGCTACGGGCTGAGGTGCGGGTGCTCCGCCAACGGGCCCGTGCCTGCGGGCCTCTTCGCGTCTCTGTTCGCGCTGGCCCTGCTCCGGCGACGGAACCACTGAACCACTGAACCACTCAACCGCAGGTTTCAGTCGCGCTCGAGCACCACCAGCTCGACCCGCCGGTTCTTCTGACGGCTGGCTTCGTCGGTCCCGCCCGCCACGGGTCGAGACAGGCCGTAGCCCCGCCGCAACAGCCGCTCGGGCTCGACGCCACGCTCGACCAGCTCCCGACGCACGGCTTCGGCGCGGCGCTCCGACAGGCCCTGGTTGAACTCGACGCCCCCGAGGTCGTCGGTGTGGCCGGCGACCTCGACGAGGGCCAGGCTCCGGTCGGCTCGCAACAAGCGCGCCACGTCGTCCAGCAACGCTTCGTTCTCGGGGCGGATGGCGTCCTTGCCCAGATCGAACAGCACCGGCTGCTTCAGGGCGAGCCGATCGACGCCGGCGGTGGTCTCGACCGTGGTCTGCACCGTGTCGACCTGGAGCGCGACTTCCTCGGGGGCCTCCCCTCTGAAGACCTGCACCGACGTGGACGCAGCCCGGGCATCGCCTCCGGCGCTCTGGAGCACGGTGACCGTGAACGCACCCGGAGGCAGCCCCACGGACACGCGCCCCTCGGAGTCCGTCGTCGCGGTGACCGGCCCATCGGCCAGCCCGTCGATCTGGACCGTCGCATCGGCGACCGGAGCTTGCGAGGCATCGGTCACCACCACGGGAACGGACTGCTCCCCGTCGTCCACGACGAACTGGCCACCGGATGCGGCATCGACGGGGATGGACCGCTCGGCGTAGCCCGCACCGGGCTCGACGCGCAGCGATCCCTTCTTCGGACGGTCTGCGCCAGCGATGGTGACCACACCCCCCGGTCCGGACTCCCCGACCACCCGGGTGTCGTCGAACACCAGCGCGCCTTCGACCGGTGTTCCGTCCCGGTCCTCCACGGTGAACACCAGCGGGGAATCGGCGGAAGGCGGCTCGAGCGCGACCTCGAGCGATGCATCCGAGCCGGACTCCACCTCGACGTGTACGACCTGAGGCGCGTACCCATCCGCCTCTGCGACGCCATCGTAGGTACCCGGAGCGAGCTGGATGGACTGCCCATCCGACACCGACACCACGGTGGAGCGACCGGCCTCGTCGGTGAGGCGCACGCGGGTGTCGACAGGTGCTGGAGGCGGGAACCCCTCGGGCGGCGGAGGCGTGGTGATGGCGACGGCGACGTCCACCGGCCCCTCGCTGGCCGGATCCTCGCCATCGACGGCATCCAGGGTGATCGCCACGGTCTTCCCGTCTTCGAGCTCGACGGTGCTGACGGTGGGGGCCATCGAGGTGCCGTCTGCGCTGGGGGTGACCGCGATCTCGGCCTGGCCCGGCCGGATGTCCTGCAGCGTGAGCACGCCAGAGCGGGTCTGGCCCACGGGGACGCCCCGAACGGTCACAGAAGCACCGTCGATCACCTGGCCTTCGGGGCCGCGCACCTCGACCTCGACCACGGCATCGCCGTCGAACACCTGCAGCGACACCCGCGGGGGAGGCGCATCGGTTCCGGGCTCGGGAACACGAACCGTCTGCTCGACGACGCGTCCATCCGCGGTCTCTCCCCGAACGGTCCAGTCCCCCGGCGGCAGGACCACGCGCTCGACCCCGTCGGGGCCCGTGTCCACGGTCGCGATGGGAGGTTCGGATGCGGAAGCCCCGTCTGCACCGGCCCCATCGGAGCCCTCGGCTGCGGGACGCACGGTCACTTCCATGTCGGTCGGACGCCCTTCGATGCCGGTCTCGACCGTCACCACGCCGTCCACGTCTTGCAGGGTGACCGTGGCGATCTGGCGTCCTTCGGCGAGCTCCACCTCGGTCGCTCCGGACACCAGGCCGTCCGCCGTGGCCCCCACCAACCGGGTTCCCGGCGCGACGCCGAGCAGCGTGACGGTCCCGTCGGCGCCCGTGCTCCCGACCGCGTCGCCGTCCAGGGACACCGGCACGTCTGCCAGCGCGTTGCCCCGCTCGTCGGTGACCTTCACGACCAGCTCGCCGTTCCCGGTCTCGGGCAGTGGTTGGAGGGTGACATCGAGCTCGCGCAGGATTCCCGGGATGTCGGACACCACCAGAGTCCGCTCCTGAGCGGCCGTGCCGGGACTGCTGAACCGGACCACCCAGTCGCCGGGCCGGAGGACGAACAGCTGCTGGCCGTCCGACCCCAGGTGGCGCTCGGGCAACGCTACGGGCCCGCGGAGCGACACGGTGGCGTCGAGGGGCTCCCCGCGGTGGTCGACCACCTTCGCGACCACAGCGCCCGCTGGCCAGGTGAGCTCGGCGGTCACCTCGGTGTCGTCTCCGATCCCGACGCCGCGCACGACCGCTTCGCCGTAGGTCGACGACCGCACCGTGACGACGTGATCCTCCCGTGGCAGACCACGGATCTGCAGCTCTCCGCCCGGCCCGGTGGTTCCGAAGTCCCGATCGTCCACCGCCACGGCTGCGTCTTCGACCGGAATCCCCGCGCCGTTCACGACCGTGACGGTGAGCTGGGTGGTGGGGTCTTCGGCGTAGCCCAGCACGACGTCGACGCGGATGGGCTCCACCCGCTGCGCCGGAATCGCGACGACGCGGGCCTGTCCGCCCATCTTCTCGGCCGTGATGGTCGCGACCCAGGTGGTGTCGGGCGGCAGGGTCCAGCGATGCACGCCCAGATCGTCGACATCGGCCTCGGGCTCGAACGACTTCAGGTCGTCGACATTCGCCATGGTCACCTTCGCGATGTCCATGGGATCGCCGTCCGGCCCCACCACCGACACCGCGACGGGAATCGGCCGCCGCTCGAGCTGGATCTCCCAGTACTCGGCGGTCTCGTCGAGGGTGCGCAGGTCGAACGCCTGGTACATCGGGTGCTCGAGCGCCACGACCTCGGCCTTGCGCCAGGGCTTGAGCGGCACGTCGACGAAGCCGTCGCCATCCGTGGCCACGACGAACCGGCCGACCTCGACCTGGGCCCCCTCGATGGGAAACCGGCGCTCATCGACGACGTGCAGCTCCATGGTCTCGCCCCCGACCGTCTGGATTTGCATGCCATCGTCGTCGTCGGACGGCCGATCGAGGGCGATGGTGGTGCCGAAGAAGAACCGCGGCGTCGCAGCCCCGGGCCCTCGGGTGACCGCGCCTCCGATCCCCCCCGTGAGCCAGAAGCGCGGTGCTGGACGGGCCCGCAGCGTGAGCAGCGCCTCGGAGGGAACGCTGAGCACCTCGCCTGCGAACGGCGCGGTTCCCCTCAGCTCGGCGTGCACGCCGAACGCGTCGGTGGGGACGACTCCGACGGACGCCGCGAACTGGCCCCGTACCCCGCCCGGCCAGTCGTCGTCGCCGGTCGATGCCGAGCCCGTGACCCCCGCATCGAGCCCGAGCGCGAGGGGCCCGAAGCCCGCTGCACTGCTCACCAGCCCGCCTGCACCGAACGGATCGCCCAGGTAGCGCGCAGACGAGCCGGTGGGCAGGGACATGGTGGGGACCACACTCACGGCGATCCGACGCTTCTCGCGGCGCTCGTCGAGGAGCGTGATCGGAAGCCACACCTCGAGGTCGCCGATCCCTGGAGCGCTCCCCGAGGCACCCGTCGCACCGAACCAGACCGGCATCGACGCCGCCACCCCGAAGCGTCTTCCGATGGCGACCGCCCCCCCGATGGTGGCGCCGAACACGGTGTCGAGGACGGGATCCACCTGGACGAACGGACCGTCGCGCACCTCGCGGACGAGCAATCCATCCGCACCCTGTCCAAGAATCGTCAGTCCGGTGCCCATCCGACCGCCGCCGAGGGTCGACAGCGCATCTTCCGCATTGGCCCCATCGGGTGGGATGGCCGGGCCCGTGGCGTCGAACCCCTGGGCACGGGCCACCCCCGACACACCGAGCGTGCTCATCCACAGAACCGTCCACAGGGCTCCACGGCTGCGCGGAACGATGAAGGAGCTCAGCAACATGGCAGGACGGACTCCGGGTGGTACGTTCGGACTGGAGGGTGCATGCGAGCGAGCGGGCTGGCGGTCACAATGCTGGTCGGGGCGGCCGGCTGCAAGGCGTACACGGACGTCCCGGGCGAACCCTTCCCCGTCGACTCGGACCAACCCATCGAATCCGACACCGACACCGATGCGGATTCCGACACCGACGCAGACACCGACGCGGACGTGGATGCCGACACCGATGCGGATTCCGACACCGACACGGATTCCGACACAGACACCGATGCGGATGCGGACACCGACGCAGATGCGGACACCGACGCAGATGCGGACACCGACGCAGACGCAGACACCGATGTGACCGGGGACCCCTGTGCGCCGAGCATTCCAGCCGACGTGCAGATCGTCGACACCAACGCGAGCGTCAACACGAACGGGGTCTCGCTGTGGGTCTGTGGCTCGAACACCCTGTCCGTCGCCGCCAGCAACACCCTCATCTTCGCGTCGGACGGCGCCAATCTGGTGGTGAACGGCGTCGACAACACGATCATCGCCGATGCCTCGGTCGACCTGGCGCTGTTCGACGGGCCCAACCAGCTGTGGGCCGAGGCCGGGGTCGACGTGAACGACCAGGGAGCCGGCAACGTCATCACCACCTGCCCCTCCCCCATCGCATTCGACGCTTCCGCGGTTCCCGCACCCTGCAACTGACGCCGGCGGGTCTCAGCTGTCGCAGAGGGTGGAGGGCAGGATGTCGTTGGGGTGGTCGATGTGCGGAAGGCACGCGCTGATCGACGTCTCGATGTAGTTGTAGTTCCCCGAGCCCGTCGCGTGGCAGTAGACCACCTGGCCGTCGCCGGGCGTCTGATACGCGTCGAGGAACGTCGCGTACGAAGCGGCCGTCTCACAGCGCTCGTCTTCTGGGATGTCGGTGTCCGGGAAGTCCGTGTCGGTCTCGAGATCCGTGTCGGTGTCGGTGTCGGTGTCGGTGTCGGTGTCGGTGTCGGCATCGGCGTCCGCATCCGTGTCGGCATCGACATCCGCATCCGCATCCGTGTCGGCATCGACGTCCGCATCCGTGTCGGCATCAGCATCGGCATCGGCATCGCTGTCGGCATCGGCGTCCGCGTCGCTGTCGGCATCCGTGTCCGCATCCGTGTCGGCATCTGCCTCGGGTACGCCGTCCGAATCGGTCATCGAGTCGGTCTCGCCGATCACGATGTCGCCCGGCTCCTTGCCGAGCCCGTACTCGGAGCAGCCCGCGACCACGAGCCCCAGCACGGCAAAGCACAGTGTGGTGCGCATGCGATCCCTCCCAGGCGGTAGTGTACCCAACGGCTCGTCACACGCGTCTTACACCCGCATTTCGACAGGGATGAAAGCGCGGTAACCGGCCGCCATCCTGCACATCCAACGACGCAGCTCCATGTGGCGACGATCGACGCGGGACGAGTGGCCGCGAGGGGCCGGCGCAGCGTTCGATCGGTCGGCTTCGACATCTCGCGAGTAAGTCTGCAGTAGTCAATTTTACTTGCGGACTCGCCCGGTTGTCATACTGTTGGAATGTCAACGAAACATTTCCCCAACAGGAGCTGTCATGCGAACCCTCCCCCTCACCACACTGTCCTCCACGTTGCTCGTCGCTTTCGCGCTGACCGGCTGCGAAGTCGAACGGCAGGAATCGGTCGGCGAAGAGATGCGCGAGACCGTCGAAGCCGCAGATGACGGCATGGAAGCGATGGGTGACGAAGCCGAAGAGGCCGTCCAGGCGATCGGCGAGAAGCGCACCCCCCTCGAGAAGGAGCTCGACGAGATGAGCCGGGACATGGAGAACTGGTTCGAGAAGGCCGGTGACGACATCGACGAGCAGACGCGTGAGACGGCCAACGGGCTGTCGCGCGACGTGAAGACGCTTCAGGAAGAAGTGTCCGACCTCGCTTCGAAGACCGGCGAGGAGCTCGTGGAGGCCCGACAGGACCTCGAAAACCGCATCAATACGCTCGGCGAAGATATCTCCGAGCTGACGGACGACAGCTGATGCGGACCCTGCTCCTCACGACCGCAGCCCTCATCGCAGCCGTCCCCACCGCCGCTTCCGCAGCACCACGGGCCAACGGGTCCGTCCTGCTGGGCGTCGGAGCGCCTCCGGGTGCGGACGACCCCGCCACCCTGCGTCTGGCCATCCGAGCCGAGATCCCCGTCGTCGAAGGCGAGGTGGGGGGTCTCGGGGTCGTCATGCCCATCGAGCTCGCCACCTCGGGCGACGACGGCTTCGGGTTCTCGACGCGCAGCAGCGCCCTCGAGCTCGCCCCGAGCCTCCGCGGCCGCCTGTTCCCTCAGTCCGTCGTGCGTCCGTACCTCGACGCGGGCTTCGGACTGGTCCACCGATTCTCGCAGACCGAGACCTGGTTCGGGAACGCCAGCCGCTCCCGATCCACCGCGATGTTCCGGTCGGGTCTGGGCGTCGAGATCGGGGGCACCGAGCCCGGAACGGTCGCCTTCGTGCTCGAGCCCATCGGTTTCCGTCACTACGGACTCGATGGAGACGGCGCGGATCGCGTCACGTTCCTGGCCGGAATCCAAGCGGGATTCTGATCGATCGGGCGAGGCCGTTTTCCCGACTGTGAGTCGCGCAGACGCGGATTAGACTTGGAGCATGCAGACGTCGAACCGCCCTCTGTCCGCCCTCGCGCTCCCCATCATCGCCGTGGCGTTCACCGCTGCGTGCCGGAACAACAAGCCTCCCGAGCTCACGGAAGCCGGCGTCCACGAGCGCGCGGCATTCCTGAGCGTGGCCGGCTCGGCCGCTGACGACGTCTGGGTCGCCGGCGCACAGGATCAGCCCGCGGGCCCCGGAACGCTGCTTCACTACGATGGCTCCAGTTGGTCGTCGGTCGATGTTCCCGCCCTCCACGACCTGTGGTGGCTCCACGCCTTCGACGACGGAACCCTGTACGCCGCGGGTGCCGGCGCCACCGTGCTGCGGATCGACGGCGACACCATCACCCGCGAGTCCACCCCCGTGTTCTTCGGGAACACCGTCTACGGCGTCTGGGGAACGAGCCCGGACGATGCCTGGGCGGTCGGGGGATTCGCCGGACGAGACGGCTTCGCCTGGCACACCGAAGGCGACGACTGGTCCCCCGTGCCCCTTCCCGACGATCTGCCGCTGTCCGACCGCGGCGAACCCCCTCCCCTGTTCAAGGTGTGGGGGCGCAGCAGCGACGACGTGTGGATGGTGGGTGGCCTCGGCACCGTGCTGCACTGGGATGGCACGTCCATCGAGCGGGTGGACTCCGGCAGCTCCACCCAGCTGCTCACCGTGGTCGGACTCCCCGAAGACGCCGACGCAGACGTGGTGATCGTGGGCGGCCTCGTCGGCGGTACCGTGCTCAAGGGCGGTGTGGACGGCTTCGTCGACGACACCCCCGAGGGAGCGCCCCTGCTCCAGGCCGTCACCGTGGCCGACGACGGCGCGATCTGGGTCGCCGGAGAAGGCGGATACGCGGCCCGCCAGCGGCCCGGAAAAGACTGGGAGGTGGTCGATCTCGGCTTCGCCACCACCCCGCAGTCCGTCCACGCCCTGTGGGCGGCTCCCGGCGACCGCGACACCCTCTGGGCGGTGGGGGGTCGTGTGCTCTCGCCCGAGCTCGACCAGGGCGTGATCGCCGGAACCGACGAGCCCGCGATCTACAGCCCCGAACCGCTGCCCGAGCCCGACCTGTCCTGCCCGGACGACGCGGTCGACCTGCATCCCGACGGCACCATCGCCCGGCGCTGGAACGAGCTGCTCCTCGACAGCATCCGCCGCGACATCCCGCACCCGCCCAAGCACGCGCGCAACCTCCACCACGTCTCGATCGCGATGTACGACGCCTGGGCCGCCTACCAGGACGTCGCGACCGGTGTGGTCTACACCGACCGCCACACCAGCTCCGACATCGACGCCGACCGTGAGATCGCCATCTCCTACGCGGCCTACCGGGTGCTGTCCTACCGATACGCCGACGCCATCGGCGCCGAGACCTCGCTGGACTGCTACGACCGGTTCATGGACGAGGTGCTGGACCTCGACATCACCGACACCCACCTCGACGGCGACGACCCCATCGCGGTCGGCAACCGCATCGCCGAAGCCGTCATCGACCGGTTCGCGGACGATGGTGCCAACGAGGCCAACCAGCTGGCCGACACCACGGGCTGGGAGCCCACAAACCCCGTGATGATCGTCGATCTCGCGGGCACCAACTGCGAAGACCCCGACATCTGGCAGCAGCTCAACCTCGGGGTCGCCGAGACCCAGAACGGCATCGTCCTCGAAGAGAGCGTGCAGCCCTACATCGCTCCGCACTGGCGGGAGGTCGAGCCGTTCGCCATCGAGCTCGATCCCGTCACGGGCCTGTACTCCGACCCCCTCGACGCAGATCCCACCGTCGGAAACCCCATCACGGTCGATCAGGTGGTGCAGGTCATCGAAAAGTCGGCCGAGCTCGACAGCGACGACGGCGTGACGATCGACATCGGGCCCGGCGCGATCGGCAACAACTCCCTCGGGGCCGACGACGGCGCGGGCTACGACCTGAACCCCGTCACCGGCCAGCCCTACGCCGAGAACCTCGTCAAGCGGGGAGACTTCACCCGGGTGGTCGCCGAGATCTGGGCGGACGGTCCGCGCTCCGAGACCCCTCCGGGCCACTGGGTGAGCATCGCGAACGACGTCAGCGACGCCCTCTCCCCCGACGAGCGCATCCCGTGGGGGGTCGGCGAGCCCGTCGACCGGCTCTCCTGGGACGTCGGCACGTATCTGGTGGTGTCCGCCGCCGTGCACGATGCCGCGATCAGCGCCTGGGAGCTCAAGCGCGACAGCCTGGGGCCCCGCCCCATCACCCTGGTTCGCTGGATGGCCCAGCAGGGTCAGCGCACCGAGACCGACGCCCCCGACTACAGCCCGGACGGACTCCCGCTCGTGCCCGGACTCATCGAGCGCATCACAGCCGAGTCCAGCGCACCCGGCGAGCGTCACCACGCGCTGCGGTACTACGAGGGCGAGCTCGCCGTGTTCGGATGGCCCGGAGAGCCCGGTGACCGCGACGCCGATCACACGCCGCTGCGCTGGATGCGGGCGCTGGACTGGATTCCCTACCAGCGGCGGACCTTCGTGACGCCCGCGTTCCCGGGATTCACCAGCGGGCACAGCACGTTCAGCCGCGCCGCCGCCGAAGCGCTGACCCAGTGGACCGGCAGCCCGTACTTCCCCGGTGGCCTGTACGAGCTCGTCGCAGAGCCGGGCTACCTGGTGTTCGAGGGCGGGCCCGAGACCGCGGTTCCCCTGCAGTTCGCGACCTACTACGACGCCGCCGACCAGGCCGGGCAGTCGCGGTTGTGGGGCGGGATCCACATCTTCGCCGACGACCGGGTCGGGCGGGTGAACGGCCAGATGGCCGGCGAAGCCGTGTCCGAGCGCGCCCGACTGTTCTGGAACGGGGAGCTGTGACCGCGTGACCTGTCCGGCCTGCGGCCACCCTGTCGAGGAGCCCACTCGGCGCGCGTTTCGCTGCCCAGCGTGTGCGGCGCTCGTCGATGGGCTCGGACGCGTCCGGGTACAGGTGCACGACGATGGCTGGACGGTTGCGGCCGATCGCCTGGATCCGCCCGTGATTGCAGGGCTGTTCACGGGTCTGGTCGCGATTCCGCTGTTCCTGGCGGCGCTGTGGGGAGTGGGGTCGCTGCTCGACCTCGTCACCACGGGCACCCCGGCCCGCTCACCCTGGCTGCTGGTCGGGCTGCCGGGCCTGGTGGTGATGGCTCTCGTCTGGATGTGGGGTCGGCGGCTGGAGCAGGTGCGCGTCCGCCTGAACGACCAGGGCTTCACGGTGGACGAGGCACGGCGGGGCTTCGACGGCATCACCCGTCTCGAGCGCACCGAAGGCTGGCTCGCGATTCCCCACCCCGACGGCGATCTACGCGTGCCAGACCCCGATTCTCGCGTCTACGAAGGGCTGGTCGCGGCCATCCGTCGCTATGACGCCGCCCCCGAAGCTCAGGGGTAGGGCGTGGTGTCCTGATCACACACGGTGAAGGTCACGGGGTCGGCACCGGGCGCACTCGCAGGCGGTAGACCCACGGCGTGGACGAGCTCTTGAGGCGCACCGCACCCGAGGCCGAACACGTTCACCTCGACCGCTCCCGTGGAGTCGGCTCCCACGGTCTCGAGGGTGGTGCCACAGTTGGAGTACGCGCCGAGGGCGAGCCGCTCGTTCGTCCAGTCCACCTGGTCCGGCCACAGGTCGTCACACAGGTAGACCGTCATGAAGTCGGCCTGGGTGTCGAACACCGCCGGATACGTCAGCGTTGCGTCCAGACACCCCGTTCCGAGCGTGGAATAGTCGGTGTGCACCACCGAGGTCTGACTCGCATCGAGGGCACAGGGGTCCGGGTCGGTGTCCGTGTCGGTGTCGGCATCGGTGTCCGCGTCCGTGTCGGCATCGGTGTCCGCGTCCGTGTCGGCATCGGTGTCGGTGTCGGCATCGGTGTCCGCATCGGTGTCGGCATCCGTGTCCGCATCGGTATCGGCATCCGTGTCCGTGTCCGTGTCCCCTTCCGTGGCCGGTTCGGTGGATGCAGGACACCCTCCCGCTCCGAAGAGCACGAGGGGGATGAGCGAGATGGGCAGTCGACCGGCGAAACGCATGAGACCTCCGAACACGACCAGCGTAGATCGATCCTCCACCGGTCGCGCGTCATTCCTGCACAAATCGTCCAGCAAATACGCGCAGCTTCGTGCAAAAATGAACGATGCCGTACGATGTCACGGATGCCGCACCGGTCAGACGGAGCTCAAGGCGAGCACCGCACCTCGTCGCCGCCCGCTTCCCGGCACAGTCGCACGGCCTCGGTGGTCGACCGACCCGCAGCCTGGGCGAACTGGGCCCATTCGAGCGCGGTCTGCTGGGCCAGCCCGGCCGACCCACCCGCCTTCCACAGCGCCATCGCTGCCCGCGCGCGCAGCGTGTACGCGCGGTCCACCCGCTCGGTGTACGTCGCCCCCGACCACACCGAACGGAGCTCCAGGACCTCCCCGCTCCTGGCCAGGACCCCCTCGTGGTCGCCGGCCTCGTCGCGCTCCAACAGCTGGTGGTAGGCCACCTCGGCGTGCTCTGCGCGGCGCCGGGCTTCGACCGCCTGTTCATGCGCGCGCTCCTCGGCGGCTCGGCGGGCCTCGACGGCCTGGCGTTCGGCCTCCTCCCGCATCCGCAGGGCCTCTTCCCGGCCCCGAGCAGCTTCGGCGCGGCTCCGAGCGGCTTCCTCACGGAACCGACGGGCCTCGTGTGCCGCCCGGGCGGCCTCTTCAGCGGCGCGACGTGCAGCGGCCTCGGCCTCCCGCCGTGCGGCGGCTTCGACCTCGGCGGCGGCGAGAAGGGACTCCTCCACCACCGGAGGCGTCGGAACGGTCGGCACGGTCGAGGGATTTGCCGGAGGTGCGGGTTCGACCGGCGCGGGGGGACGCGAGCGGTCGACCTGCACGTCTCTGGTGCTGTCTCGGGTGCCGTCCCGGATCCCGTCTACGGGGTCGTTGGCGAAGGTCTGCGAAACGGCGAGGCCCAGCACGAACGTGCACACGGACAGGCCCAGCGTGACGGGCGCGAACACGACCGCAGGCGTCCACAGGGCCGACAGGCGGGACCGGAACGACGCCTCGCGAGCGGCGCCCCCGTCTCCATCGGGCGTCTCCAGCCCGTACTTCACCAGGCATCCCGGGCAGGGCTCGTCTTCGGACTTCAGGGAATTGCAGATCGGGCAGCGGATCATCGATCACCTCCTGCACATGTCCGAAGCGCCATCCGGCCGAGGTTACAGGCGCGCAGAAAAAACCCGGCCGGCACGCGATGTAGGTACGCTGTCATTCCGCTTTCCAGGCCGACGTGCTCCATTGGACCACATCTGTCCCCCCCGGAGGTGCGACCCATGGCTCTTCTCTCCCTCGCTGCGATGCTCGCGGGCACCGCTCAGGCGGCCGTTCCCGAAGGAAGCCCCTTTCCGGACACGCCGTATCTCCACCACAGCTCCATCGCCGTGAAGAAGAAGGCGGAGCCCAGCTATCCAGAGGGCGTGACCGAAGAAGACCGGTCCACCCGCCACCGCTGCATCGTCTGGGTCCAGGTGGGGCCCAAGGGTGAGGTCGCTGCGGCCCGGGTCGTGCCGGAGTTCGCGGGGGCCGGCTGCAGCGCGCCCTACCAGCAGGCCGCACAGGCCTCGCTCACCGGGTGGAAGTTCAAGCCCACCAAGGTCGATGGCGAAAAGTCCACGGTGCACACCCAGATCGCCGTGGTGTTCACCGCCCGACAGTCGGCACCCGTGGTCGACGTCTCCCTCGAAGGCAGCCCGCCTCCAGAGCCCGTTCCCCAGCCCAAGCGTCCGCAGGCCGGCAAGCCCATCGAAGAGTAGGGTCACGCGCCGGCGAGGGCATCCAGCAGCTGCTTCAGCTCGGCATCGATCTCGTCCGGGCCGTCCAGGGTCTCGGCCACTTCGTCGCGGAGCACGGTTCCAAACCGCTTCTTCAGCCGATGGACCGCGACCTTCACCGAGCCCTCGGACATCGACAGGGCCTCGGCGATCTCGGCGTAGGGCTTCGAGACGCCGTCCAGAGCGGGGGCGATGGCGTCGTACAGCGATTCCTGCCCGCGTGCGGCGTACTGATCGCGAAGCCGCTCACGGGCCGTCTGCAGCGTGGCCAGCGCCCACTGACGCGCGAAGACCTGCTCGGGATCGAGGCCCGGTGCGACCTGACGCTGGAACCGCTCCTCGGCATCGTCGACCTCGACGTGCTTGCGACGCTGGGTCTCGGCCTTCGCGCGCACGTTGTGGTGATGGTTGCGAACGGCCGTGAACAGCCAGCTTCGAAAGCGTCGGCCGTCGTTGTCGACCCGCGACAGGTCCTTCCGCCGCACCAGCCCGGTGAAGAACTCCTGGGTCTGCTCAGCGGCATCCTCGGCACCGAGGCCGCGTCGGCGCAAGAACGCGTACACCGGGAACCAGTACGCGCCGCACAGGTCGTCGAGCGCCCCCAGGCTGCCGTTGCCCGCGCGCAGGACGATCGACCAGCGAGTGGTGCGGGGCGACGAGGAACGGTTCACGGGGCTCATGCGTAGAGTATGCACTGGAGGACCGATGGACGCCTTTCCCCCGAACACCCATCCTCCTACCGGAGACCCCCACCTCGATGCCGCGATTCGGGCGATCGGGGCGGGCGATCCTCAGACGTTGACCACGATGCTGGACGACCAGCCTGCCCTGGTCGATCGGCGCATCGAGGGTCACGAGGAGTACGGGCGCGGCTACTTCACCCGGCCCCAGCTCCACCACTTCACGGCATTCAACCCGTGGTGGCACGACGACACCGTGGTTCCCCCACAGACCCCGCGCATCCTGGAGCTGCTGCTGGACCGCGGCGCCGATCCCGAGTCGCTGTGCGGCCCCGACGACGATCCCAACCAGTGGACGGTGCTCGGCCTGATCACGTCGGGCATGAAGACCCGCCAGGCGAACATCGAGGATGCGCTCCTGGACGTGCTCCAGGCGGCCGGTGCCCGACTGGAGACCGGAATCATCGGGGCCGTGGCCTACGGCGAGTGGGCGTCGCTGCACCGCCTGATCGACCGGGGCGTCGCCCACACCCCGATGGTCCAGACCGTGCTGAACGACCTCACCGGTCTCGAAGCGAGCCTGGAATCCCTCCGCGATGCCGGGCCCGATGACGCCTCCATCCACGGAGAGACCCTGGGACACGTGCTCTACACGGCCATCCACCGCGGAAACCGCGCTGCCGTGGGCCTCGTCCTGGACGCCGGAGCGGATCCCAACGCCAAGAACCCCTCGCCACTCCATCCCTGGAACACCCCGATGCACCAGGCGGCGTGGGCCGACCAACCGGAGATCCTCGCCGATCTGGTGGATGCCGGGGGCCGCGTCGATGTGCGCGACGACCACCACGGCGGCACGCCCCTGGACTGGGCGCAACACGGAGATCGCCAGCAGGCGTTGGAGTTCTTGCGGGGGCTCGCGCAATGATCCCCCGGGGTCTTGACCGAACCCGAAGCCACGATTACTTACTGACTCACAAGTAAGCAAGGAGCAGGCCATGCAGTCCGCCGATGTCCGTCCCGAGCCCAGCCTCGAACGCAAGGCCGCCATCGCCAACGCCGGTGCGCGTGACCACGTCGGGTCCGTTCAGGTCGTCGCGATTCCAGGGTTCGACCTCGACCGCACGATCTTCAAGACCCTCGAGGGCCGCATCGCCCGCTACGTCCAGCGCAAGCGCGTCGGCAAGGAGCCCCGCTGGTTCGCCGATGCCGCCGAGCGCGTCCAGCAGGCGTACGACGAGGCGCGTCCGGAGCTTCCGCCCATCGATCCCGAGCTGCTCACCTTCATGGTCGACGAATGCAACTTCGACGTCGAGCACGCCGACGGCTCGTTCCTCGACCATCTGTACTTCGGCTACGAGTACAGCCACCTGCACTACCCCGAGCACAGCGCGCTGGTGATGCTGCTGCACTCGATCCTCGGCACGGGCACCAACACCTTCGCCATGACCGCCGACAAGATCCCCGCCCTCCGCGAGCTGATGACGCCGTTCGAGTGGCGGCAGACCGAGGCGTTCCCCACCGTGCTGCGGCTGCTCTACCACGGCCCGATTCGCGACGAGCTGCGCGAGAACCTCCATCGGGCCGATGCCATCACGAGCGTACGCATGCACCGCGTCATCGACAACGCGCCCATCGAGCTGTCGGGCGAGGAGTTCTGGATCGCGCTGAACTACCAGCTGATCCACCTGGTGGACTTCATGCCGGTCGCGAACTGGGCGGCCCACCTCAACGACACGTCGTTCATCCTGTTCCGCGACCTGTACGACCTGCTGCAGCGCGCCGGTCACCTCGACGCCAAGGTCACCTACACGCCGCCGAGCGGGCCGCCGAAGCGCGTCAACGAGCCGAGGGGGTTCGGCCACTGGCTCGAGGCGAAGATCCCCGTGTCGGTCTCCGAGAAGATGGCGTCGCGCAGCGTGCAGCAGTTCTCCGAAGCCATCGGCCACAGCCTCGACTACGAGATCGTCTGGGGCTGACGCCAGCGTAGCTGTGTTTCAGCGTGTTGCAGCGCGCAGCAGTCCTCTTCTCGCCGGCCGATCCGATCCCATCCTCTGGGCGCCCCCCCGCTCCCCAGAGGTTCTCCGCATGATCATCTTCAACGGTCTGGCCATCATCCAGGGTCTGTTCGCGCTCCTCCCCGCCATCCTCGTGGGGTCGTTCTTCAGCTGCCTGGGCGTCGACCCCGCGGTTCCCGGCGCCATCGTGGTTCCTCGGCAGCTGCGCCGTCCTCGACGGATTCATGCGCCACTCCGCCGGTCAGCCCGGATTCGATGAGCTCGGCGAGCCGACATCGGGGCTCGGCCTGCTGGCCTTCCTGCTGCCGTGGAAGGGCGGCCACCTGTTCTTCCTGCCGAACTACCTGACAGGTGCTGGACTGGCCATGATGCTGACGCTCAGCTGGACGATGTCGTTCTTCGCGAGCTGACCGGGGTTCAGACGTAGCCCATGCGCTTGCGGAACCGGATCTCGGCCCGCTCGGCCTCGGTGGGGTCCATGCCGATGCGCGTCGCCAACGCGATGGCCTCTTCGCGCGCGTCTCCCCCCATCGCGTGGACGGTCTCGATGGCCTGATCGACGACGAACTGCTGAGCGAGCTGCTGGGCTTCGATGGCATCGCTCTCCGACAGCTGCAACGCCAGCGCGATCTCCTGCATCCGCTGCGCTTCGGTCGGATCGAGCGAATCGTCGCAGAACGCCACGGTCCAGCCGAGCATCACCATGGTCTTGCGATGCAGACCCGCGCTGGTCTCCGACAGCTCCACCCCCGACAGCGGCGGACGGCCCACGAGCTGATCGACCGTGCCCACGTCCGACGGCAGGAAGTCGATGAGGAAGCTGCGCTCTTCGTCGCCGAGGTCGCCGTCTGCACGGGCGATCTCGGTGAGGATCCGCGCCATCACACCCAGATCGTAGCGCTCGGTGACGGGATGGCTCGCGAGCTGCCCCGCGAAGCCCGACACCGTGTGCTCGGCGGCAGACCCCATGATCCACCGCTCCTCCCGCGCATCCCAGGCGAACTGGGCGCGAACGGACTCGAAGGCGCGCACGACGGCCTCCTGCTGGTCGCCCGAGGAGTAGCGCGTGGACTCGTCGAGCTGCCGCATCGCCGAGTTCGCGAGGTCCTGCCCCATCCGCCCGAAGAACCCGTAGCCGAACGCCCCTCGGATCGCGCTCGAGACCGAGCGGCGCAGGCTGTACATCATGCTCCGCTTGGCGGACTCCCGGGCGCGAGACCCCATGCCGGTGCCCCGGTGCATGGCCGCTCTCGACTCCACCTGCTGGCCGCTGACCGGACACTGGAACACCACGTGTACCTGGCTTCCGTTGGTCTGAACGGAGGCGATGTTCGGCTCGATCGAGGCATAGGTGATGTCGGACATTGGGCTCCTTCACGCCAGCGCGAAGCCATCGATAGCACACTCGCGGCTCACCCCAACTCGGACAACGCGCGCCACACGGGGTGATCTTCGCTGCGGGCCGCGGCCACGAAGCGCATCGCCGCGGTGCGGGCGGGCCCCATCAGGATCGCGCGCATCGGCTCGAGGGGCAGCAGCAGGATGAACGACGCCCCGGGACGCGAACCGAACGGACTGCCCGAAACCACCGTGGGCATCACCCGGCCGAGGCGCGAGTCCGTATCGAACGCACCCGGCTCGGCCCCCGGCATGGCACCGATCGCGACCAGGACGTCCGACAACTGCTTGAGCATGCTCGCGACCGCTGGGCCTTCGATGGAGAGCCAGGCCTCTCGGGGCTCGGGAACCTCGAAGGCGGGTTCGCCACCGGCCAACCGGACATGGTGCGCCACCGCCGCCCGAACCAGGGGTTCGAGTGTGAGCTGGGACAGCACCCGCGCCGCATCTTCGGCTACGATCGCCCCGGTGTAGACGGGCTCGCCGACGGGTGAAGCGCTCAGCTCGACCACCGACCCAGCCAGCCGGGTGGCCGCGTGCAGAACCGGCAGCCGCGGGTCGTCTCCCGTGGTCGCCAGCGCCCGCTCGAGCAGCGACCCAGACCGCTTCCGATCGCCATCCACCAACAAGGCGCACGCACTGGCGTGCAGCAGCGCGCTCACGCTCACCCCGGGCGACACCCCCTTCTGTTCCGCCCGCTCCAGAGCCTGCTCGACCATCGCGCGTCGCCCGGCGTGGGTTCCACTCGACCACTCCAGGACCATCGCGTGCACGACCAGGCTGGCAGCCGCATCCGGCTCCAGCTGGTCGGCGTGGGCGACCGCCTCGCGCACCCACTGCCGCGCACAGTCGGGATCTTCTCCGACCGTCCACCACCACCATCCGAGCCACCACGCGAGCACGGGGGTCTGGAAAGTGGGGCCCGACGCAGCGAGCACGGACAGCCCGGCCGACAACCAGCGCCCGGCATCCTCGGGTGGGGTGTAGCGGAGCACGGGTGCCATGCGCTCGAACACCGTCGGCAGCTGGTCGACCCCTGCCAGGTGCGGCGTCGACAGCGGTGCGAGCGCGTCGGGGCTCCGAGCGACCGTCTCGGCGCCGACCCGCGTCAGAATCTGGTCGAGAACCGTGGTGATGCCCGGAAGAACGGCCAGAAGGCCGTCGAGCCGACGGGGATCGGCGGACATCTCCACCAGCCGCTTCACCAGCTCGGGTCCGGCACGCATCAACCGCGTGTATGCCGCGTCCGACGGGGCCCCCCACGCCCCTACCGCCCATTCCGAGAGCTTCAGGCGGGTCTCTTCGAGGCCGGAGTCGGGGACCACTCGCAGCAGATAGGCGTCTGCGAGCTCGTCCAGCAGGGCACGGGCGTGGGATGCCTCCCCACCGACCATCGCGAGCGCGAACGGCTGCCCGAAGTGGTGAGACCGGCTGATCGCGAGGTCGCGCACGGCCTGCAGCGCGTCGTCCGACAGCGTCGAACCCACCCCTTCGAGCAGGCCCCGCACCATCGGGTCCCGACTCGCGGGCCCCCGAATCGACCGATTCGTGTGGACGCGCTCCATCGTCCGCCGCACGCCGTCCACCCAGTCTCCGAGCGTCCGGTGCCGTGCCCGCTGCAGACCCGTCGCCGCGAGTCGCGCATACAGGGGGAGCCCGCCGACCAGCTCGATCAGCGACCGCGTACCCTCGGGATCGTCGGCGAGGCGCTCGGCGCCCAGGGTGGCTTCGAGCAACGACCGAATACGCTCCGCTGGCCACGCTTCGAGGCGAACGCGCACGGCTCCTTCGTCTGCGAGGGCCTCGGCGACCCACTGCCGACCCGTCGTGACGACACACGCGATGTTCCCCGCAGGGTCGGTCCCCCGGGTGAACCGCTCGACGATGGCGACGTCCGGGACGTCGTCCAGGACCAGGAGGCGACTGCCCCGCCAGAGCTGACTCTGGAACGCGCCATCCCAGGCCAGTGCGGGGACCAGCCGGCGATTCGGGAGGCGATCCGAGAACCCCAGCGCCCCCGCCAGCTCGAGGCGCATCGCGACATCGACCTCGGGATCCTCCGATCGGTCGGCGGCCAACCACGCCACCCCGTCCGGAAACCGCGTCTCCCACGGGCGGTTCGAGGGGTCGGCCTGCTCGAGCACATGCCGCACCAGCGACGATTTCCCGATGCCATCGGGCCCCTCGACGACCACCACACCGGACCCCTCCTCGACGGCGGCGATGGCGTCGGCCAGGACCCCTTCGGGACCGCCGATCGGCAGCCACTGCCCCTGGAACGGCAAGGGCGCCAGACCGCTGGCCGCCAACCGTTCCCGGACCAGATCGGCGGGGGGTCGGACGATCTCCAGATACGCCAGGCCGAGCGCGCTCGACAGCAGCCGCGCCGTCTCCGGAGACACCGGCGATCCGGACTCTGCGGTTCGGACCGTTCGGGCACCGATCCGCGCCAGATCTGCGGTCGCGGACTGAGACAGGCCGAGTGTGGAGCGCCGGTCCTTGAGGACCCGCCCATCCAGTCTGACGCCCTCGGGACGCCCCCGTCTGCTCTCACTTCGCAGGGCCACATCCCACTCTAACAGCCAACTCCCATTTTCTCGCCGCTTTCCCGCCGCATAGCCGCCGGGCGCGATGCCCCCCGGTCGACCTAGATTCTCGGGGAATCGAACCCCTGGAGTCCCGATGACCCGCCACACACTCCTGACCCTCCTCGCACTCACCGCCTGTACCGGCGCCCCTCCCACCGACACAGCGGAGGCCGACACGGATGCAGACACGGATGCGGACACGGATGCGGACACGGATGCGGACACCGACGCGGACACCGACGCGGACACCGACGCGGACACCGATGCGGACACGGATGCGGACACCGACACCGACACCGACACGGATACGGACACCGACACCGACACGGATACCGACACCGACACGGATCCCTGCGGAAACGGCGTGCTCGATGCCGGAGAGGACTGCGACGACGGCATCGACAACGGGCCCGAGCCGGCGTCGTGCTCCGAGTCGTGCACCTTCAACAGCTTCGTGACCTGCGCCGACGTGACGGGCCCGGTGCTCACCCTGGACACCAGCGCCGCCCAGCCGGACGGCGCCTTCCACCACTCCGAGCAGTTCACGGGTTCGACGGGACTGACGGTCGACTGCGGTGCCGCGAGCCCCATGTCCGAGAGCGTCGCGGTGGAGGTCGTGCTTCCGTCCGGTGGAGACTGGCTCGTCAGCACCAGCAACCCCAACACCACCGTGCCGACGGCTCTGTCCGTGCGGTCGGACTGCGATGATCGCACCGAGCTCGAGTGTTCGACGGGCAACGGCGAGACCGCCAACGGATCCCGGGTCTTCCTGAGCGGCTCGAGCGGCGACGCGTTCACCATCGTGATCGACAACCTCGGAGAGCCCGGCGGCTTCTGGCACCTCTCGGTCGCGCCCCTCACCAGCACAGCAGGCCTGGGCGACGCGTGCAGCGACACCATCGGGTGTACCGACGGATTCTGCGCTGAAGGCACCTGTCGAGCCGACACCGCGCCGACCGTCGACTCGGCTGAGATCCGCCAGATCGACCCCGTCCTCAATCGCATCCGCATCGTCGGTGACGACCCGAACCTCGATGTCTCGCAGCTCGTCCTCACGGAAGTCACCGACATCAACGGCACCGTGTGGGGCGACACCGCCGACGAAGCGCCCATCGTCCTGGACACCGAGGTCCTCGAGCACCCCACGATCAACGGACGCTACATCGCCCGGGCCGAGGTCGGCTTCACGCTGAACGGCCTCGACGCGCCCACGATCTTCTTCGAAGAGGTCGCGTCGGCCGAGCTGGTCGTCATGGACACCGTGGGCAACAGCTCGGCGATCACCCCCCTCACCTGGCCGGTGAACACCCCCAACACCGAGCAGTCCTACATCGGAGACGCGTGCGACATGTGCGTGGACTGCGACGGGAACAACGCGGGCTACCCGCGGTACTGCGACCCCAACCCCCACGAGGATCCCAACAACCCCGCCGTCGAGATCGTGGGCCTGATCTGCACCTGGACCGCTCCGGGCGTGTCCACCTGCGAGGACCGCAACCTCAACGAGCCGCCCGACCTTCGCCAGGCCTGGCTCGAGCGTGAAGGCGAAGACATCGTGGCCGCGTTCGAGGGCTTCGACGCCGCCCACGGCACCGGGATGACGGTACACGCGATGGCGCTCTACGCCGACGGCACCGTGCAGGACCTCCCTCCGGCGTTCACCAACGTGGACTGGGACCAGGGCGGGTTCTCCGGTCGCGTCACCCTCGACACCGAAGACCTCGGGTCGGACATCGACTCCCTCGAGATCTGGCTCGAGGACAACACCACCCCGAACGCCTGGTCGGACAGCAGCATCGTGCTGCCCTGGATTCCCTACACCCCGCCCGTCACGGTCGACTTCGGCGAGGCGTGCGACGCATACGGCTGGGACAGCGTCTGCGCGGAACCCCATGTGTGCGGGCCCACCCTGTCGGGCATCTTCGGATGCCAGGACTCCGAATTCCCCGTGCTGGTCGACGTCGAAGCGACCTTCCTCCCCGGGTTCGGCAACCCGCTCGAGCTGAGCTTCACCGCCGAGGATGCCAACGCCGACTGGTCGACCCTGATGGTGCGTGCACCTGGCAGGAACGCCAACGAGCTCGTCTGGGACGACTGGCAGCTGCCCTGGATTCCGAGCCCGTTCGGACAGAGCCTGTACACCGGCTCCGTCGTCCAGACGTTCAACGCATCCTTCCTCTCTGAAGTGTGGCTCGTCGACAGCGACGGTCGCGCCAGCAACCGGGAGATCGTGAGCGCCGTACCCCTCGATCTGGCGCCCGGCGATGCCTGCAACACGGGGACCTGCTCGTTCTTCGGGTGCACCGCGCCCACCAGCTACTGCGACGTACCCGCCGGCCAGACCTGCTCGAATATCGACGACCCGAACGGCCCCATCCAGGTCTGTGAGACCGCCGAGCCCCCCAGCCTCGACACCCTCGAGGTCCACCGCACCGGCAACACCTCCTACGAGGTCTTCTTCACCGGCTCGGACGCGAACGGGGACGCGCTGAACGCCCGCCTGCTCGAGCTCGTCGACGGGGAGATCGCGTATCCGCACGTTCTGCTCGACTTCCTGCAGCCCATCGACGGCAGTGTGGACTTCGCCAGCAGCTTCCCCGGAAGCCTCGAAGACCCCGCAGACGACGTCGCCATCGACGTCTGGATCGAAGACTGGGCGTGGCTCGAGTCCGACGTGCTCTCCGCCACCGTTCCGCCGCTGCGACTGGCGGGCGAGACCTGCTCCGGCGACGACACCGTCGACCGCTGCCAGGACGGCTCGGAGTGCGACAACGGCACCTGCTTCGCCTACCCGCCCGCACTCTCCGACGCCCAGCTGGTCTGGGACGCCTCGGGGCGCAACGCCACCATCACCATCACCGGCTTCGACGACGCCACCGGCGCCGACTCTCAGCTCGAGTCCGTGTTCGTCGAGATCGGCGGACGCAGCGTCGAGAAGACCCTGAATTCCTGGGAGATCGACTGGGTGGACGACACGTTCTCCCTCGAGGTCGAGATCGAGGACCTGGGCACGGGCGCCATGGTGGACGAGCAGATTCTGTTCGTCGAGATCACTGACGAAGGGGGCTTCTCGGACGACACGCTGTTCCTGGTGACCCCCGACAGGGCCCTGGGAGACGACTGCGACCCGACGGGCGCGGACGACCGCTGCCACGCGGGCCTGTCCTGCGACGCCGGCATCTGCATCGACGACCCCGTCGACCCCTGCGCCGGCGTTCCGGTGGTCGAAGCGACCGGAGCGAGCACCGTGGTCTCCGTCGACACCTCGACGGGCTCGGACCTCGCCATCTACGCGGACTGGCCCGTGTGCGGCGCTGACGAGCAGCCCGACGGCACCGAGGTGGCGGTCCGGTGGGTCGCCCCTGCGAGCGGCACCGTCTGGGTCACCGCCACCGACGACCCGAGCGACGGCAGCGTCCAGGACGCCCACATCTACGGGCGCATCGACCAGTGTGTCACGGATACGTCCGTGCTGGCCTGCGACAACAGCGACGTGGGCTTCAACGAGCTCGCGCTGGACGTCCTCGCCGGAGAGACGGTCTACGTCACGGTGGACGGCACGGGGTGGCCCGCAGGCGGCCCGATCGACGTGTCGTTCGACCTCCAGTGACCTGTCGCAATGTCTCGACGGTCAAGTGAACGGTGGGCCGGCGAATCACCAGCCGGGGGGAATGGTGGACTGCAGACAGTGGATCGTGTGCGCGCGGAACGGTGAAGAGCCGTACGCGCGCACGGGCGTCCGCGGCGACCCGTCGCGGAGCCCCTCCAGGCTGGGCCAGTGGGGCTCGGCACCTGGAGCGAGGCGATGCAGCCCGCTCTGCCACGACCCGATGATGTGCGTGTAGCCCGCCACGTCCACACCGAAGAAGTCGGTCCAGCGGCGGGCGAAGTCGTGGCCCGGCACACAGCCCAGGGTCTCGCAGGTGCGGAACCACCACAGGCCCTCGGAGGTCATCGCGCCCTTCAGCGCTGCGAGGCGACCGTTCAGGGCGTGGCCGGGCTCCAGGGCGCGTACGTCGAGCACATCCCCGGCGATGCGGGCATTGCCCCAGTTGCCGTGGCCCCAGTACTGGACCGACGCGATGGGACCCTGCTCGGCCTGCTCCAGGAGCCAGTCCAGCGCTTCTTCCCAGCTGCTGGCCCCGAACCACGCGTCGAAGCGGCCCAGCATCCCGTACAGCCGGCCACCGAACACCCAGGCGTGGGACAGGCCCACCGGCACGCCCTTCGTGGTCGTGCAGGTCCGGTCGTAGATCATCAGTGAGCGCGCCATGCCGGCAGCATAGCGACTCGACTACAGACTCGCGGCGCTCTCGGACTCCACGGAATCCCCGGCCTCCACGGGCTCCGCCCGCTCGATGCGACGCTGAAGCGCCCGGATGGCCTTCTCGCGGGTCACGCGCTGTAGCGTGCCGTCTCGGGCGTCGACGTCGAACACCGCCGTGGCCGAGGCCGGCAGATCGCCCGCAACGCCCCGCAGATGCACGGTCCACCCGCAGACCCGGTCGCTCGTCCACTCCATCGGGATCTGCAGGTCGATGTCCGCGGTCTCCCCCGGCTCGAGGCCCGTGCGCGACGCGATCTCCGCCAGCCCGTACTCGGTGACGACGCGCTCGGCTCGCCCCTTCTCGACCTCCAGACACAGCGATGCCTCGAGCGTTGCGGTCTCGAACTGCACCGGATGCACGGGGTCGAGGTTGTGGACCGTCAGCGGCAATCCCAGCCCATCCAGGCCCCATCGCGGTCGACGCGGGTGTTCGACCGGCATCTCCCAGTGTGGGTCGACCGGAGAGTGCACTGTCGAGTAGCTCGGATTCGCGAAGGACACGTTGGTCACGGCATTCCGCGTGGTGCCGTCCGGACGCGTCTCCACCACCCGCACCACGAACCCGCTCGACGCCTCCGACTGGTCCCGGAACGCGTAGCTGTGGCGAACCTTCTCGTCGTCCGTCTCCAGCACCGTGCCGTCCCCGAAGTCCCACGCGTACGTGCTCGTGGACGCATCGATGTCGCTCGCGCCCGCCAGCACGGCCGTCTCGCTCTCCTCGTCTGTCGACGCCCCGTCTCGGTCGGGCCGGACCACGAACCGCACTGTGGCGTCCCGCGTCTTCGACAGCACCGTCCGGATGCGCAGCGGCTCGGTCTCGACATCCCGACACCGGTCGACCTCGAAGCCCACCGTCAGCGACTCGCTCGACCCGTCCTCGAACAACGCCAGCGCCGTGACCGTCTGCACCCCCGTGTGGGTCGCCGTCACCGCCGCCTGCGTGCCCGGATGCCCGTCGATCTGCACCGTCGCGTCCCCCTCCACCAGGGCCTGGGCCACGAACGAGTCCCCGCGGCACACCGGCCCGTCCGGCAGGTCCAGGACCAGGTCCGCGATTCGCCCCGTCTCCATGGGCTCGCCGTCCGCCGTCGCTGCGGACCGCACCCCCACGCCCACCGGTGGCTCCCCGTCCAGCAGCGTGGGGTCCTCCTTCGCCATCTTGCGGATCGCCTTCCGCTCCTCCTTGAACGAGACCTTCAGCCGCTCCGGCTCCGACTCCAGCCCCACGAGCGACACACACAGCCGACCGGCGTCGTTGTCCGCCACCCAGCACGCCTCGGACTCGGTCTCGACCAGCTCTCCCGGAGAGCCCGCTGCATACGCCACCCAGTCGGACCGGGTGTCCGAGACCGCCACCGTGGTGGGCTCGACGCCAGGTGGAGGTGCATCGGGCCCGTCCAGCAGGGCGTATCCACTGCGCACCGGCGTGGCGGGAACCGGATCGTCCACCCGTACGCACTGGCCGGTCACGTCGTCACAGCACTCGTAGTGCGAGAACCGGTCGTAGCTGTAGCCCCCTGCGAAATGCGCCTGGTAGATCCCGCGATACCAGGGGGTCTGGAGCGACCAGGAATACTGCACGTCGTCCGGCGAGATGGTCAGACCCGTGCCCGGCGTGATCTTCGCGAACGCGTCGATCGAGGTCGGGGCGCAGTCGCCGCCCCACGCGAAGCAGGCCACCACCTGGTCGGCGGTCCACACCGGGGCCCCGTCCGAGCGCAGCTTGTTGAACAGCGCGTTCGCCGCCGCCACGCGCTGGGGTTGGGAGTAGAAGACCGGCGACAGGCTGTGGGGGTGCCCGGCGAGGGCCAGGGCGTCGTTCAGCGCTTCCAGGACGAATCCGGAGCACATCGTCCCCGGGCCGTTGTTCGCCTCCACTCCGCTCGCCGTCAGCGCGTCTTCGTACAAGGTGTAGGCCGAGACCGCATACGGCAGGCTGTACGCCGGCCAGGCTTCGGCAGCGTCCGCCACGTTCACGCTCCCGAACACCTGGGGCTTCTGCTTGAGCAACACCGTGTTGCCGCGCCAGATGCTGATCGGTCGAGCCCCCTGGGCGAAGCAGTAGGCCATGTCGTGGTCGTCGTTGCAGGTGCGCCAGTAGCCACCGAGCAGCGTATCGAGCGTGTCTCCGATGGTGTTTCCGGTGGGTGTGCGGCTCAACAGCCCCGGATTCACGAGCCCGACGACCGTCGACTTCTTGCCGAGGGGAATGGCCGTGTCGTGCACGAAGGTCGTCGCCCCGTCGCCGTTGTCGGGCTGGCTCACGATCAGCGCGTGGTTGTAGGTCTGCCCGAGCGTCTGGAGGATTCGCCGCGGGATGTAGTCACCGCCGCTGGTCAGCACGACGTCCCCGCGCTCCGCGTTGTCCAGGTAGGCCGGCACCGCGACCGTGTCCTGGACCAGCTTGACGGACTGGCCGTCGGGACAGGTGGGGTACCCGTTCGGAGCGGCGAGGGTGGATGTGGAGAGCGCGAGGGCGAGGAGCATGGAGCCTCCGGTTGAATCGGCGAGCGTCCACGGTAGGGTGCGAGGGGCGCCGTGACATCTGTCGCGGATCTGTCAGTCCCCCTGGATGGGGATCCAGTGCAGGAGGACCCGTGTCGGACGACCAGGACAGCGTTTCGGAGGCCGAGCGGCAGGAGCTCATCCGTCGCGCCGAAGAGCTGCAGAAGCAGGCCCAGGAGCTGAAGGAGCGCCTCGACGCCCACATCGGGTCGCAGCGGCCGAGCTCTCTGGCCATCGCCGGCCGGGTCGTCGCGTTGTTCGGCATCCCGTTGGCGGGTGGCGTCGCGGTGTGGTGGCTGCTCGACTCCATCGTGTTCGGCATCCTCGCGCCGGTCGCCTTGTTCATCCCCACGTTCCTCGTCCTCGAGCGCATCGTCGGCACCGGGAACGCCGGGCCGCCCATCGGTTCGCGAGGGTGGGAGGCCCAGCAGAACGTGCGACTGCTGGGCGATGTGCTGGATGCCAGGCGCCGGGAGCTGTCGACGTCGGACGACCCCGATCGTCTGCGGCGGGAGATCACCTTTCTCGAGCAGCAGCGGGTCGACGAGCTCGGCAAGGTCGCCGATCGCTCTCCCGGCCGTGGCTACGTCGGATTCGAGGCCTACGACGGGGACTGACGCCTCGACCCATGCCATTTCTTCGTAAACCGGACCGGATTGCGCAACGAACGGTGGGCGATCGAGACAGAATCGACTAGGCAATGACACGACTCGAATCCGCCCCGGAGGCCCTGATGTCTCGCGCCCTGATCCTCGCCATCGTCCCGTGTGTGCTCACGCTCACGATCGGTTGCACCGCCGACCCCGATGGCGACGGCCTCACCAACAAGGAAGAGGCCGATCTCGGCACCGACCCCGACCTCGCAGACAGCGATGGCGACGGCATCGACGACCCCACCGAGATCGCGGACGGTCTCGACCCCCTGTCGGCCGACAGCGACGGCGACGGCCTCGACGATCTCGCCGAGCTCGACAACGGCTCCGACCCCCTCAACCGGTTCAGCTGGCCCGGCGATGGCGTGTGGCCCGATATGTCGGCCGACTACCCCGGCTCCGAGACCTACGGCATGGGCGAGGTCTTCCCGGACATGCGCGGCAAGGACAAGAACCGCGAAGACCTCTACCTCAGCCAGTTCTACGGCCACGTCATCCTGCTCGACTTCTCGGCCGGCTGGTGCGGCCCGTGCAACGTCGTCGCCGAGACCGCCGAAGAGGAATGGGTCGAGCACCGCGAGGATGGCTACGTCATCATCCACGCCATGGTCGACGGCTGGGGCAACGGTCCGGCCAACAACCAGTTCGTGAACGAGTGGATCGAAGAGTACGGCCTCACCTTCCCGGTCATGGGCAACGGCACGATCGACGGCGCCACGGATGGACTGTGGGATGCCGGCCTGAACCAGGGCTACATCCCGTACCTCATCCTGCTCGACTCCGAGATGCGCATCGACCGCATCTACGAGGGCTCCGGTAACGAGACCCAGATCCGCCGCCGCGTGGAGCGCCTGCTCGAAGACGTCGAGCCCTGATCGCGCGTTCCTGACGGGCGTTTTGAGAGGCGAGTCGCTGGTCGGCTCGCCTTTCGTGCGTCTGGGTCGGCTCCCGGGCGGACGACCTGGGTGTTCGCTCGAACGACTTCGACAGATTCAACGCCAACTCTCACCGCTGAGCGCTTCGCTTCGCAGAGGGTTGCGCGGAGGATCCGCTGAGCGCCGACGCCCCGAATGCCCCGTCTCCACAGCCGTGTCCGGACGTCGTGTGCAGAACCGCCCATCCACGACGGACTCTACCGGTCCCCGCTCGCTGTCTTCGAGCAGCCATGGAACTGGCTTCGGATGCTCGTCGGCCATTCCTCCTCCTCCGTGAAATCCTCGGTGTACTCCGTGACTCCGTGGCGACGTTGCGATGATCGAGGTTCACAGCCCTCTTTCCAGCTGGACTGCAAGAGTCTCAGAGCCCGAACAGCCCTGCGAACACGACGGAATCGATGACGCGAACGTCTGTCGTGGTCGTCGGTCGTGGTGGAGGGTGGTCGGTCGTCATCTGGTCCGCCGTTCGCCCGCCAATCCCAGGTGCATCGGCGCTCTGCGTCTCTGAGTGACCCGCCCGGAGGCACCCTGCCCGACACTACGACCTCACCAAAGCGTCGACCGTGAGCACGACGTGAGCGCTCCGGCCCCTCCACGTGGGCGCGCGCCCTGCCCCGACGCCTGGGATCAGGTACGGTGGCGCATGCGCATTGTTGCCCGCCCGCTGCTGTTCCTGGCCCTCCTCGCCGCCTGCAAGACCGGTCCCGACGCGTCTCCCGTCGAGAGCGACACCGACGTCGACGCCGACACCGATGCAGATACCGACGCCGACACCGATGCAGACACGGATGCCGATGCCTGCGCCACCGTGCAGGACCACTTCGACGCCAGCTGCACCACGTGCCACGGCGGGGCCTTCCCCCAGGGCGGGCTCGACCTCACGGATGTCGGCACCGTCGTCGACCAGCCCAGCATCCAGTCCGATCTGGCCATCATCGCGCCGTTCTCGACTGCCGACAGCTACCTGGTCCACAAGATCGACGGGTCTCACCTGTCGGTCGGCGGAACCGGCACCGAGATGCCCCCGCCCGGCTCGCTCACCCCGCTCACACCGGGCCAGGTGGCCGACGTCACCGGATGGATCGACGCAGGTGCCCTGTGCGACGGCGAAGCTGACACGGATACCGACGCGGATGCCGACAGCGACACGGATGCCGACACCGACACCGACACCGACACCGATGCGGACACCGACACGGATACGGACGTGGACACGGGCTGTTTCGACGCTCAGCTCGTGATCGACCAACGCTGCACGGTCTGCCACGGGGGTCCGCTGCCCCAGGGCGACCTCGATCTGTCCGACCTCGCAGCCGTCGTCGATGCCCCCTCGCCCACGGTCGGCCTGTCCATCGTCGCCAGCAACGGGGTCCTGGCCGACAGCTACCTCTGGCACAAGATGAACGGCACCCACACCTCGGTGGGCGGAGCCGGCGACGCCATGCCGCCCGCGCCCTACCCCGGCCTGTCGACCCCCGAGGTCCTGACCCTCGAAGACTGGATGCTCGCCGGGGCCAGCTGTGACGAAGCGGATGCCGACACCGACGCCGACACGGACTCGGACACCGATACCGACACGGACACCGACTCCGATGCGGACGCAGACACGGACACCGATACGGATACGGATACGGATACGGATACGGACACCGATACCGACATCGACGACGGCTGTGCCGAGGTCCAGGACGTGCTCGACGTCAACTGCACCGGCTGCCACGGGCTGTTCGCGGTCGACGGCCTGAACCTGTCCAACATCACCGACGTGGTCGACGTCGCGAGCAACTCCAGCCCGCTGGACCTGATCGAGCCCGGCGACTCCGCCGCCAGCTACCTGATGCACAAGATCGAAGGCACCCACCTCGACGTGGGCGTCGACGGCGACGGGGTGCAGATGCCGCCCGGCTACACCCTCGACCCCGCCGACATCGCGCTGCTGGCCGACTGGATCGACGCCGGCGCCACCTGTCAGGTCGACCCCGGTCCCGCCATCGAGCCCGAACCCGACCCCAACGCCCTCGACCCCGTGGCGCTGTTCACCTGCGACGGCAGCCCCAGCAGCTCGCCGCGCCGCATCCGCCGCATCGACAAGGCGGAGTTCCGCAAGCGCGCCGGCTTCGACTTCGACCACGCCACCACCGCCAACCCCTTCGAGCCCAACGGCGCCGCCCGCTACAGCACCTACGCCGACGGCGTGACCCTCGACGAAGCCACCCTCGACCTGTACTTCAACGTGCTCTCGTACGCGCCGGACCAGTGGCTGGGCGACAACAGCTGGGAACGGGAGATGTGGGTCGCGCGGGACAGCTCGATCAGCTGCATCTACACCGACGCCGCGCCGGACCTCACGTGCATCGACACGTTCGCGCGCACCTACCTGAAGTACGGCGTCATCCACAGAGAGCCCGACCAGGACGAGGTGGATCGACTGGTCGCCCACGCTCAGGCCGTGCTGGACGACGAATCCACGAGTGGCGTGTCTCGCACCGAGAGCCTCGACCAGATCATGAGCGCTGCCTGGCTGCACACCTCGGCGCTGTTCGAGACCGAGCTCGGCGAAGGCGCTCCAGATGCCGACGGCCGCTACCGGTTGTCGGATTGGGAAGCCGCCAGCGTGCTCTCGTCGATGCTCACCGACCGGGGGCCAGGGGCCTCGGGGGTCTACCTGTACGACAACAACCTGTCCGACCGGTGGACCGAGCAGGACGGCGGACACCTGGCCGACATCGCAGCGGCCGCCGAGGACGGCTCCATCCAGCAGCCCGACGTCGCGGGAGACCTGCTGCGGCAGTACGCGATGGGCATCGACCCCGACCGCGAGGACGAGTGGGTCGACTACGGCTCACACAGCTGGTCTCAGCGACAACGACGCTCCGAGGAGTGGATGAGCGACAAGATCGACCGCTTCTTCCTGGAATTCTTCGAGGTGGAGTCCTTCGAGAGCGGCTTCGCCGACACGCCGAACGCGACGAGCGCCTGGGATGCGGAGGCTCCGAACTTCCACGACCGGTCGCTGTCCGAGCTGCGAGCCTACGAAGGCTGGAACGAACCCGACGGGCTGATGCTGTTCACCGACGCCATCGCGAAGGTGGTGGTCAGCGATCAGGACGTGCTGCGCGGGCTGCTCACGACCACCGACTTCTATCTTCCCGCCACGAGCGACCCCGCGAACGACTGGACCTGGAAGCAGTTCGGCGCACCCGGGCCCATCGGGAACACCCGCGCCGACCGCTGGACCACCCTGCCCGACACGGAGCGGTCCGGGATGCTCACCCACCCGATCTGGCTCTCTGCCCACGCGGATGCCTTCGAGGACGGTCCCAGCCTGGTCCTGCGCGGGAAGTGGGTTCGGGAACACCTGCTCTGCGAATCCGTTCCCCCGCTGGAGCTGGTCACGGTCCAGGCCCAGCTGCTCCCGAGCGACGGGACGGTCCGCGCGCGCGACCGGGTGCACGACAGCATCGAGGTCAACCAGGAGTGCATGGCCTGCCACCAGTACATGAACTCGCTGGGAGTGGCGTTCGAGATCTACAACCACGCCGGCTACCTGCGGGTGGACGACCACGGGAACGCGCCGGACGGCTCCACGACGCTGGACAACATGCCGGACCCCGCGCTGAACGGGACCTACACCTCGGCCATCGACATGATGGACGCCTTCGCCGACAGCCCGCACGTCAAGCAGTGCTTCGTCCGGCAGACCTTCCGGTTCTTCGCCGGGCGTGACGAGACCCTCGAAGACGCCTGTGTGCTGTCCGACATGGAGGCCGCCTACGACGCGTCCGGAGGCTCGTTCGTCGAGATGCTGGAGGTGCTCGCGACCCACGATGCGCTGATGTACCGCCACGACGAGGTGACGCCATGAGCCTTTCGAGACGGCAGCTTCTCACCGGCGCACTCGGAACCGCCGCTGGAGTCGGGCTCCTCGGGCCGTTGGTGCGCGCCATCGCCGGCGGCACGGCCCCGTTCCGGTTCGTGTTCGTGGTGGAGGGCAACGGCATCGAGCCGCTGACCATGATGTCCACCGACACCAAAGCCGCGATCGACGCCCAGACCACCTCCGACCCCGGCACCCGCCGGTACTACCCGCACCTGTACGGCCACACCTCGCCCCTGGTGCAGACCGGCGATCTGGGCACGGCCATGGCCCTCGACCCGCTGGCGACGGATGGCACGAACCTCGATCTCATCGGGTTGTCGTCGGTGGTGCTGGGGTTGTCGTCCACCATCACGGGTGGCGGCCACACCACCAACTTCGGAGCGCTGTCCTCCACGCGCTCGACCGGCTCGCGTCCGGGCGGGCCCACCATCGATGCCGTGCTCGCCGCCGACCCCAACGTGCGTCAGGGCACCCCCTTCGACGCCATCCGGGTGGGCATGCACAGCAAGCCCGAGGCCCTGAACACCAGCACCTGTGCGTACGCCGAGGCCTCGGCCGCGCCCATCGTCGCCGACCCCGTGCTGGCCTACAACAACGTGTTCGGCTCGGTGGCCGGAGCCGCCGGGCAACAGGCCTTCGCCCGCCGAGGCGTCCTGCTGGACTACGCGATCGAAGACGTCAACGCGACGCTCGCCTCGTTCTCCGGGGGGTCGGACGAGCGGCAGAAGCTCGAGACCTACCTGGCCAGCCTGGAGTCGCTCGAGGCCCGTCAGCAGACCCTCACCGGCCTGTCCGGCACGCTGGCGGCGGTCGCTCCCGAGGATCCGTCCACGAATCCCCTGTACGGAACGGGCGATCCGCTCGACGACCTCGCGGCGCAGTTCGATCTGGTGACCGCATCCCTGCTCGGCGGGCTCACCAACGTGGCGGTCATCGCGAGCGCGACGGGGGGCGGGTTCGACATCCCCTACCCCTCGCTGATCACCGACATCACCCGGCACGATCTGCATCACGGCGCCGGAGACCCCACGTGGCGCGGGGTGATTCACGAGGCCACCCGCCAACACGTCGTCCAGATCGCGAAGATGGCCCGCACGCTCGCGGCCACCCCCGAAGCGGGCGGCACGATGCTCGACAACACGCTCATCGTCTACCTGTCCGACAACGGCGAGCAGCACCACAGCAGCGCCGAGGAGTGGCCGATCCTGATGGTGGGCGGCCAGGCCATGGGCTTCTACAACGACGGGCGCACGACGGTGTTCCCGGGCGTGCGCGAAGCGACGAACCGCCAGCTGTCCAACCTCTACAACACCATCGGACACGCAGCCGGCCAGTCGCTGAACGACTTCGGGACCGAGGGCACCACACGCATCGCGTACGGGCCACTGTCGGAGCTGCGCGCGTAGCCGATGGGGGCCGATTAGGGCACCGCGGTGCTCGACCACCTCCTCGACACCGTTCAGCGTGGATTCTCGATCCTGCTGCTCCTGGCCTTCGCGGCCGGCCTCGCCACGCCTGCGCTGTCGCCGCCGGACTGGCTGCCCGCACCCCTGCTCGCCATCGTGCTGTTCGTCGCCTGTGCGCGCATCCGGTCCGACGACCTGCAGTCCGTCGAGCCGCTTCGCATCGTGGGCTTCGCAGCGGTTCGCTTCGTGGTGCTGCCCCTCGTGCTCTGGGGGCTGGCTCGCCTGTTCGCCCCATCGCTCGCCCCCGCGGTCCTGCTGCTGGGTCTGCTCCCGACGGGGGTCACCAGCACGGCGGTGACCTCCATCCTGCGTGGCAATCCGGCCCTCGCCCTGGGCACGACGGTGCTCTCGACCGTCCTGGCGCCGCTCCTCATCCCGGGCGCCCTGTGGCTGCTGGCCGGCGAGACCGTGCGGGTCGACGTGCTGTCGATCGGGCTGACGCTCGGGGGGCTGGTGTTCGTCCCGACCGCCCTGTACTTCGGGTTGGCGCGTCGCAATGCCCCGCTCGTGACCTGGCTGCAGACCCGGGGGAGTGCGGTGTCGGTGGTGCTGATCTGCAGCATCGCGTTCTTCGTGGCGAACGGTCAGCGCGCGCGCATCCTCGCCGATCCGTCCGCGCTGGTCGGGCTGTTCGCGATAGGAGCGCTGTTCTACGTCGTCGTGTACGGGCTCGGCATCGCCGCGGGTCGCAACGGGTCCCACCGCGACCGGGTGGCCTGGGCCATCGCCAGCGGGAACAACAACATCGTGCTGGGCATCACCCTGGCCCTGCTGCACCTGCCGGATCAGGTGATTCCGCTGCTGGCCTGGGACGTGGCGTGGATCAGCGGTCTGTCGGCGATTCAGCCGGTGCTACGGAGACTGTCGACCGCGTCACAATCCGAATGAGTTGCACAGGGCCACGTCGAGCCGTCCGTTCCGCAGCTGGCCGTACGCATACACCTCGTCACCCGGACCGAAGTCCACGCCACAGCTCGCTCCGCCCGAGGTGTTCACCCGGACTGGCAGCGTGTCGCCCACGGAGTACTGCCCAGTGGGGTCCTGCAGGACGTCGGTGAGCTCGAGTCGGCCGTTGCTGGTCCGCCCGCATCCGGAGCCACCCCGCAGGATGCCCACGACCGCGATGTCGTCTTCGCCTGGCGAGCCGCCACCACAGCTACACGCCCAGGCAGCGGTGTACGACCCGTAGCCGAGCGCGGCCAGCACGATGGTCTTGGTGAGGTTCTTCATGGACGCCTCCTGTTTCGCGTCCGTGCCACCGACAGTGTATCGGAGCTACGGCGCCTGCAGATCCGAGTTGCAGAGCTGCACCGAGAGCACGCCACTCGCGTCCAGCACGCCGTGCGCG
The DNA here is from genome assembly GCA_965224055.1 of Myxococcota bacterium. GTDB lineage: Bacteria > Myxococcota_A > UBA796 > UBA796 > JACKEQ01. The sequence continues at coordinate 5,074,390 of OZ245034.1, forward strand.
CGGATGGTGTCGCCCTGTACGTAGTCGACGCTGCACGACGAGCCCTGATCGAGCTGGACGGTCACCGTGTCGCCCGGCTGAACAGCGCCGTCGGGATCCTGACGGACCTCCGTGACGTCGAGGCCATGCTCCGTCGCGGTCGGCATGGACGCACACCCTCCGCCCAGCGCCGTTCCCTGACCGAGAACCCCGACGACTTCGAGGTCGTCCGCGCCAGGCGCCTCGTCTGGATCGCACTTGCAGGCCCACGCCGCCGTGTACGAGCCGTAGCCGACCAGGGCGACGAGAAGGGACTTCGAGAATGCGCGCATGAGGCCTCCAACGTCCGTGCACCGTCCATAATAGCCGATGCAGCTCACCTGCGTCCCGCCGCTACAGCCCCCGGAGTCGTCCCGAACCGCGTGCGGAACGCGTGCACGAACGCACTCGGCGTTCCGTAGCCCACCGCCGCAGCCACGTGCTGGACGGACTCGCCCATCCCCAGCAGCACCCAGGCGTGATGCAGCCTCGCCAGGATCCGCCAGGCCCCCAGGCTGATCCCCGTCTCCTCCCGAAATCGCCGCTCCATCGTGCGCCGCGATGCACCCGCCTTCGCGCACGCCGAATCCACCGAGCGCGCCGAACCCGGGTTGGCGAGCCACCACCGCGCCAGCCGAACCGCCCGCGCATCCGAGGGCATCGGGAGCTCGAGGGCCGAGACGTCCGCCACCGCGAGCTCGTCGTGCACCACCGCCAGGATCCGCCCGTCTGCACCGGCCCAGTCGCGAGGCGTCAGCGCGTTGTCGGCCAGTCGCCCGATGCACGCCGCGAGCAGTCCGCCCACCTCCACCACCACCGCGCGATCCGGTAGTGCGGGCACGCCGTCCGGCGGAAAATAGAGCGTGGACAGCTGCAGATCGGTGGCACAGGTCAGCGCGTTCCGCACACCCGGCGGCACCCACAGCGCCCGATCCGGCGGCAGCACCCAGGTGGCAGCCTCGACCTCGACGCGCCCCACCCCTGCACGCGCATAGACGAGCTCCCCCCACCCGCGCGCATGGTCGGGAACCACCGAGCCCCGCGGGAAGGCGACCCGCATGGCCCGAACCGGCGGCTCTCGACCCGATCTCCCGGATCGATTGGATGGAACGGCATGGCGAGATTTCGACATCATCTGCCGTTCTATCGCAATGCGCGCCCACGTGTCGGGGATAGCAGGGAACATCCCCCGCCACCCCGAGGTTCCCGATGTCCGTCACCCACTTCGCCGTCTACGCCGACGACCCCGAGCGCGCGATGCAGTTCTACACGGCCGTGTTCGCGTGGCAGTTCGAGGCCTGGGGCCCCCCCGGGTACTGGAAGATCACCACGTCGGACGGTCCCGGCGTCACGGCTGGCGCGCTGTCCCAGCGGGATGCTCCGGCTGCAGACGGGGGCCCGAACGCGTGGCGCTGCACGGTCTCGGTGAAGGACCTGGACGCCACGATGGCGGCCGTCGAAGCGAACGGCGGCAGTCGGGCATCTGCGACGGCCGACATCCCCCATGTGGGGCGCGTAGCCGAGTTCCGCGACCCCGAAGGCAACCTCGCATGCCTGATGCAGTACGCCGAGGGCTCTCCGCTGGCGGCCCCCTGAACAGGCCCGTCGACACGGCGTCTCAGCAGCCGCAACACCCGAAGGGCGTGCTCGCACGGCGCTGTCCGTCGGCATCCAGCACGTACGACTCGCAGGCGCTGGTGTAGACCTGCTCCACCTCGCCGTCTCCGGTCACGTCGCGCACGGCCGAGAGCGGCACGACCTCGGCGGTCTGCTCCACCTTCCCGAGCACGACGTCCTGGCCCACCTCCACCGATGCGACGTTCAGGATCGCGCCCCCGAGCTCGTTGTACTCCCCGGTCGGCCAGAACACCGAGCCCGTCCATCCCGACTCGGTGGGCGTCAACCGCACCTGCACGTCGTCCGACGCCCCCCGCGTGGCCTGCGCATCCTCCTTCACCAGCGCTTCCGCAGATGCCCGGGTGGGACGGCTACCCGGAATCGCGGTGGTCCAGCTCTTCGGCGGATCGCCCCGGTGCGCGAGGACCGGCCACTCGTCGGGATGGTCGCTCTGCAGAGATGCGGGGACCTTCAGCGTCACGGACACCCACTCGTCGCCCGCGCACTCGTTGTGGATCCCCCGCTGGAAGCCCACCACCTCGGTCTGCACGGCGGGGCCTTCGGGCGGCAGCAGCCACCAGGACTCCTCGACGTCGAGGCCCATCGACGCCCACTGCGATCGGGGGATGTCGCCCTCGGGCCCCACATCCCAGGCCACCCGCCAGTACGCCAGGATCTCGTCTTCCCGCTCGCTCCATCCGGGCCGCAGGAAGAGGGTGGTGGCGGGCCACTGCAGCTGAGACCGGACCCGGGCAGCCGCCGCAGTCTGTCCAGCCGCCTCGTACGCCGTCGCCAGGCCCTCCAGCATGGCCGGCGCATCGTCGATGGCCGCCGCCCGCTGCCACCAGGAGACGGCCTCGTCCTTCTCGCCCTTCAGCGCTGCGGTCTCGGCGTTCTCGCGGGCGACTTCGGCCGTGAGGGGCGCGTCTGCGAGAAAGGAGCGGACCACCCAGCCCTCGGTGCCGTTCCGCACCCGGACCCGCACCCAGGCATCGCCGTCGACCGTCTTCTCCTCGAGGATCTCCAGCGGACTGTTGACCGTGAGCGTGCCGAGCTTCTCGCCCGACCGGTCGGGGGTCTCGCGGAGGTTGAGGCTGGAGGCCAGCACGTAGACGGCGTCTTCCGAGGCCTCGTCCGCTTCTGGCTCGGCGGGCACGGGGGCGTCGGGCGAGGGGGCTGCTGGAGCGGCGGGGTCGACATCCGCCGATCGCTCCTCCGAGCCCGTTCCACAGCCGACGACGGCGACGAGTGCGAGCAGTCCGGTCATACATCCTCCGGCGCACACCCTACTCCCCTGGGCTCCAGCGGGTGCTCGCGGGTTAGGTTGTGACATGACCGAACCCACCGACAATCCCATCGTGTTCCTCGAAAAAGCGATCGAGATCGCCCGGCTGCAGGGCCATCAGGTCGACGGCTGGATGATGAGCGGCAGCGCCCAGGGCGTGATCGCCTGGCTGTACCGCGACGACGACGAAGGCCAGTGGTCGCTGTTCGAAGAGGTCGAAGAGAAGAAGACCGCCCTCGAAGCCGCCCGCTGGGTGCTGCAGGCGGTCGCTCAGATCTGAGCTGTAAGCTCGGGCGGGCTCGCTCCGTTGGCCAGGCGTCACACCACGCCATCACGGCCTCGGAGGTTCCATGTTCACGCTGCTCGCCACCCTCGCGCTCTCCCCGGCTTCTGCCCAGGCCTGGAGCCCCTACAGCTTCGAGATCCCGGACACGCTGGCGGGTCAGGAGATCGAGCGCACCGAGGTCGACGGCTGGATTCAGCGCAGCGTCGGCTGGAATCGCGCCAACGGCTACGGAATGGGCGCGGGCGGCATGTACGACGACGCCGAGGGCGGTGCGATGCTCGAAGAGGCCCGCGAGTACCCCGCGCCGTCCGTCCCGATGGCTCCGCCCAGCCGCAAGCGCAGCCGTCCGTCGATGGCCCCGACGGGCGCGGGCCGGGGGATGCCCGTCCCCCCTCCGCCTGTCCAGGCGAGCACCCCACTGAAGGCCGGCACCACCGACGACAACGCGGCGTTCGGGGAGTACCTCGAGTTCCTGGCCACCTGGAAGGGCAAGCCCGGAATCGCCGGCCAGCACGTGGAGATGGACGTCCGCGAGCGTGCACACATCCAGGTGAAGGGCGACCGCGGCATGCCGCTTCCCGGCGCACGCGTGACGGTGAGCAACGGACGCAAGACGGTGTGGAGCGGCACGACCTACGGCGATGGACGCGCCCCCTACTACCCCGGACTCGACAGCGTGAACGCCCGTGACGGCGAGCTGACCGTGAAGGTGGAGCACGCCGGGCAGACGCGGACGGTGGCCTGGGATGGCGCCGAGCCCCTGTCCCTCACGGTGGACGACGCCGCGGACGACACCGTGCAGCTCGACGTCGTGTTCGTGATCGACACCACGGGCTCGATGTCGGACGAGATCGACCGCATCAAGTCGACGCTGCTCACGGTGACCGCGAAGGTCCAGGATGCGGATCGCCCGGTCGAGCTGCGCTACGGCGCGGTCCTGTACCGCGACATCGGCGACGAGTACCTCACGCGTCACACCGCGCTGACCACCGACCTGAAGGCGTTCGACGCCAAGCTCCAGGGGATCCGAGCGGATGGCGGGGGCGACGGGCCCGAGTCCTACAACCAGGGCCTCGCCATCGCCGTCGACGAGATGGACTGGCGCGAGGATGCCGCGAAGCTCGTGTTCGTCGTGGCGGATGCGCAGCCCCACATGGACTACGAGAACGACGTGGACTACGCCCGCGTGAGCCAGGCGGCCCTGGCGCGGGGAATCCGCATCCACACCGTGGCCGCGTCCGGACTGCAGGACTTCGGCAGCCTGGTGTTCCGCCAGACATCCCAGCTCACCCAGGGCCGCTTCATCTTCATCGAGTACGGAAGCACGGCGGCCGCCGCGGCAGATCACGGCGTCACCGGTCCCGTGCACAGCAACAACCTCGACGCCATCCTCCTGCGGCAGATCCAGCGGGAGATCGAGGGCTGGGGCCGCACGACGATCGCGATGCGGTGAAATCGGTCGCTTCCTCCTGGTTTTCCCGAACCTGGGAAGACGGGGACGCCCGTGGAAAGCATGAGATCGTGCCACCTCGGGGCGCCAATCCGCACCGAGGGCCGACCCGAGCGGGATCCTCTGGTACGCTCCGGGTCTTGGTCGGAGTCCCCGTGCGGAAGCTGTTGAGTCGCCTCGATCGTCTGCTCGAAGGGTTCTTCCCCGAGGCCGACAACGAGGCCGACACCCGACGTCAGCGCTTCATCGGCTTGCTCGCGCTGATCACCATTCCCCTGTGCATGATCGGGGTGGTGCACGAGGCGTGGGTCGCCAACCCCATCGGGGTGATCATCAACGCCGCGATGGTGGGCATGAACTTCCTCGTGGTGGGCGTCATCCGGCGGGGCTACGGGCGCTACGTGGCCTGGCCTCAGGTCCTCCTGTCGCTGCTGTTCTCGAACATGGCCGCCGCGATGGTGGGCGGTGCCTCGGGGGCCGGGTTCGCCGGCAACTTCGTGGTCGTGGTCTTCGCGGTGATCGTCCTGCCGCGCTGGTCGCTCCTGGTCATCGTCCCGCTACAGATGCTCGCTGCGTGGTTGATGTTCACCTTCCCCATGGAGCAGGTGGTCGTGTTCGACGAGAGCATGGCCATGTGGCAGTGGTTCGTGTGCCTCACCCTGTCCGGGGCCATGGTGGCCGCGCTGGTCACCGTCACCGAAGGCCTGCTGGACCGCGCGAACGAGAAGTCCGCTGCACTCGAGGGCGCACTCACCGAGCTCCAGCAGACCAGCGTGTCCCGCGACTTCGTCGAAGGCGTGCTGGCAGCCGTTCCCGACTACGTCGCCGTCACCGACACCGACCAGCAGATCCGGCTGGTCAACGAGACGTTCGCCTCGGAGGCCGGCTGGACCGAAGCGGATCTGGTCGGTGAGCCCTTGAGCTCCGTGATCACGGGGCTGGAGGCCGGTCGTACTGCGGGCGAGGCCGTCCTGTCCTTCCGCTCCGGAGAACGCATCCCCGTGCAGCTCGCGCGCGGAGAGCACTCGGTGACCGGCAGCGACGGCGCAGCCCTGCACGTCTGGTCGGCCACCGACATCCGCAGTCAGCACGCCACCGCCAACGCGCTCCGTCAGGCCCACCAGCGCGCCGAGTCCGCGAATCTCGCCAAGAGCAACTTCCTGGCGAGCATGAGCCACGAGCTGCGCACACCCCTCAACGCGATCATCGGCTACGGCGAGCTGCTGTCCGACGATCTCGACGATCCCGCACAACTGAAGGACCTCGACCGGATCGGCGGAGCCGCCCGCACCCTGCTCGACCTGATCAACGGGGTGCTCGACCTGTCGCGCGTCGAGAGCGGCAAGATGGAGCTCGCTCTCGAGTACCTCTCCCTCGAAGACGTCGTGGACCCCGTTCTCCACCTGCTCGAGCCCATCGCGGTCAACCGCGGGCTGGAGCTGGTCAGCAACCGCATCGACCGCGAGGGCAAGGACATCTACACGGACGGCGCGAAGCTGCGACAGGTGCTCACCAACCTGCTCACGAACGCCGCCAAGTTCACCAACGAAGGGCAGATCGAGCTGCGGGTGACGCGCTGGGAGCGGTCCGGTCTGGACTGGCTGCGCTTCGAGGTCCTCGACACCGGCGTGGGCATGGAGGCTGCCGACATCGAACGGGTGTTCGAACCCTTCGCACAGGTCGACGAGAGCCGCGCGACCGCACTCGGGGGCACGGGGCTCGGCTTGTCGATCAGTCGCGCGTTCGTCGAGATGATGGGCGGGCAGATCTACGCCGAGAGCACCCCAGGCGAGGGGTCGCGGTTCGTGGTCGAGGTTCCGGCGGCACGCACCAGCCGTGTGCGCCACACGCCCACTCCCTCCGGTCCGCTGCCCCGGGCCCGCGAGGACGCCCAGACCGTGCTCGTGGTGGACGACGACGAGGCGTTCCTGGAGCTCGTCCACCGCGTGCTGGCGAACGACACCCGCCAGGTGGTCTGCACCGCCGATCCCCACGAAGGCCTGGAGTGGGCGGAGCTCAACAACGCGGATCTCGTGCTGCTGGACGTCGAGATGCCCGGTGTGAACGGCTGGTCGTTCATGGTCCGCCTGCAGAAGACGCTCTGCGCAGCCTCCCCGGTGGTCGTGGTCAGCGGCGAAGGCGACGAGGAGGTCGCACGAGCGCTCGGAGCCCGCTCCCACCTGTCCAAGCCGATCCGCAACGCCGATCTGCGCGCCGCTGTGGACGACGTGCTGGAGCCCGCTTCCCTCTGACCGGGTCCTGAGTGGGGCCAGCCGCCTGGTCGACATCGGCGCCATCCCCCTGCCCTGACGCGGGCTCGCCGATCGCAGCCTCGGTCCTCTGCAAGCCCTGAAACCGGGCCGAGCGGTCGAAGCCGGACGGGTCTCCGTGGTACACCCGCCGCCGGAGCTGTTCATGCTGTACATCGTGCTCGGTCTGCTGATCCTCACCCCCGCCGTGGCCTTCCTGGGCTGGACGATCTTCCGGACCCGCAAACCCAGCGGGCTCGAAGGCCTCTCCAGCCCGAGCCTCCCGGCGTCCGCCCCCCCAGCGTCCGACCCCCCGGAACCCCCCGAGGAGACCGAGCCCGAGGCGCCCGAAGCAGCTGAAACGTCTGGCGAACCGCCCGCGATGACCGAGCAACAACAGCAGGATCTCGAGGACATCGAGGACCAGCCGACCGTCATTGCGCGCCCTCCCATCGCGCCGAGGCCCCCCTCGCCTCCCGACGCCGATGCGGAGTCCGTCCCGTCCGACGACGCCGACGACCCGACCCAGGAGTACTCCCGTCCCAAGCTGTTCACGCCCACTGCCCCCCCGGTCCCCGACCCTCGGGAAGAGCCGACCGAGGAGATGCTGCCGGAGGAGGTCGCTCAGAACGCGACGCCAGCAGCTCGCGCCTCCACCGAGGATGCACCTGCCGTCGACGCCGATGAGGCCGACGAAGCGGATGCTGTCGACAGCGATGCAGAAGACTCGGGACACCCGGTCGAACCGGAAGCCGATGAAGCCGATGAAGCCGATGAAGCCGATGAAGCCGAACCGGATTCCGACGTAGCAGACGCCCCCGAAGAACCCGGTGAAGCGGACCCCGAACCCGAGGAAGACTCGCAAGAATCTCCGGATCCGGGCGACGACGACGCCGAGCCAGCAGCGGCGGAAGACTCGCAAGAACCTGCCGAATCGAAAGCCGAGGACGAATCCGAAGAGGACGAATCCGAAGAGGACGAATCCGAAGAGGACGAACCCGAAGAGCCGGACGAACCAGAAGAATCGGACGAACCCGAGGACGCAGAAGAACCCGAAGAGGCGGACGAACCCGAGGAAAACTCCCAAGAATCTTCGGATTCGAACGAAGCCGACGCCGAGCCAGTCGCGGCCGAAGACTCGCAAGAACCTGCTGAATCCGAAGCAGACGAAGCATCCGAAGAGGACGAACCCGAAGAAGCGGACGAACCCGAGGAAGCAGACGAACCCGAAGAAGCGGAAGACGCGGAGGCCTCTCCGGAACGCCTCACGTCGGACGCTCTCGATGCCCTCTTCCAGGACGGAGCGTTCGCGTCGATGGCCCGACGGATCGCGCTGCAGCGCTGGATCGCCGGCCGCTCCTGGAACGTCGATCTCGAGACCGCGCAGTTCCTCGTGGGGGACGACGACGAGCGGGAATCCAGCGATCTCCACGTGCTCGGAAGTGTCGCCCCCAACGACGCCAAGTTCATGTGGAGCTGGGCCCACGCGCGGTTCCCGGACGCCGTCGTCGCCACGGCCCGCTCGCTGAAGGACGACGCCATCCCCGAGCTGTCCGAGGGCCGGTTCCGCGTCGATCCCGACCGACTCATGGCGTTGTTCGTCGCCGCGAGCACCCGGGGTCAGCGGCCCTACTTCTTCGGCCGCTCCCCATCCGGGGGACCCGGAGTCGTACTGCTGGTCGACGGGGAGCACCCGATCGACGCCGAGGTCCTCGAGCGCGCCATCGAGGAGCTACGCGCCCTGGCCCCCCGGCTCGACGACCCACAGACCACCCTCCAGCGGGGCCTGGAACAGCTGGGTTTGAGCTGGTCGGAGGTCGATGAGGCCGTCGAGGTCGAGCTCGATGGCACCTCGCATCGCTTCAGCCTCTGATCGCGCTCACCGGTAGACGTGCCACATCGCGCTGCCTTCGACGGTGGCGCCTGACCGCGCACGGATGACGGCGCGGATCTCGACATCGCCCTGAGGCTCCACCCAGTAGCCGGTGTCGACCCAGTTGCCCGTGTCGATCCAGTCACCCGTGTGTCGCCGCACCCAGCCGGTGTCGGGCTCCCGCTCCCCGGGGATCGGGGTGGCGAGCGGCTGGTAGGGCGGAAGATCGGCGGGATCGAGGTGCAACCGGAGTGCGCCCACCTCGAGCTGGCCGTTCGCCCGGCACTGCATCTTCACGTCGCGGAACTGCTCCGAGGCATAGACCGTGCCGTCGACCCGAGCCTCGAGCTCGACTTCCAGACCCCGGCGCTCGAAGGCCCAGGTTCGCAGTGCGACGTTGAAGTACGGAGGATCGCTGTCGAGCTCGGGGGAGACCTGCTCGCCCGGGGGCACCCAGATGAAGTCCCGCGTGCCGATGCCGACCTCGAGCCCCCCGCCGTACCAGGGCTGGTAGTAGCCGGTGTCGATCCAGCCGAAGCCGGTGTCCACCGCGGGTTCGTCGAAGTAGACGTCCTCGTAGTACCAGTCCTCCTCCCAGTAGCCGGAGCAGCGATCGCGGCAGCCCACACCCGACAGGGGGACCACCACGACCGTCGCGATCAACGCGACGAATGGGACGGCGACACGGGCGGGGATCGGGGTCACGGAGCAATCATAGCTGCTCGAAGTCCGGTCCGAGCGGTCCGATGAGCAGGGCATGTCCGCTGCCCCCTGCCCGTCCGAGCCTCTCGGTGCGTCCCTCTCGGATGTCCTGCTGGACCTGACCCGCCAGATCGAACGGGATCCGGCCGACGCCGAGCTGTGGATCGCGGCCGCCGAGACGATGTGGCGCATGGGCGCACGAGCAGACGCACACGCCGCCCTCGTCGAGGCTGTGAACCATTGCTCGGCGACGGACACTCTCCACCGCGCGAGAGGCTCGCTGCTGCACCGGGATCACCGACTTGTCGAGGCCCGGCAGGCGTACGCCCAGGCGCTCGCAGAACGACCGATGGACGTCCAGACGCTCGTGCTGGACGGGCTGAGAGCGCTGGATGCCGCTGAGCTCGCAGAGGCCGGGGACCGGTTCGCGCGCGTCCTCCGCTGCTGCCCCGGACACCCCGATGCGCTGGCGGGAACCGCGCTGGTCCTCGACCGACGAGGCGATGCGCAAGCCGCGTGGTCGATGCTCGCTCCTGCCCGCACGACGTCGAGCACGGCGTTCGCGATCGCGACCGCCATCGTGGGCCGCCACGTCGGCCGAGCCGCCGAGGTGCTGCCCTACGTCGAACGCGGCCTGGACCGCGCGTCCGGAAGCAACCGCTCGAGCCTGCTTCGCGCAGTCGGCGATCTCTACGATGCGGTCGATCGACCCGACCGGGCCTGGGCCGCCTGGTCCGATGCCAACGCCGCGCAGGGAGGCTCGTTCGATCCCGTGACCCACCTGGATGGCATCGACGCCATCATCGCCGCCACCCCCACCGCTCCGCCCCCCATCGGTCCGGCCGACTCCACCCCCGTGTTCCTGGTGGGCATGCCGCGGTCGGGCTCGACGCTGCTCGAGACCCTCCTGGACGGGCACCCACGCATCACGGGCGCCGGGGAGCTGGATGCCCTGCGTACGGCGAGTCGGGCCCTGTGTGCCGCCCACCACGTGCCCCATCCCTTCGGCATGCTGGGACAGCTGACTTCGTCAGATGCACGGTTTGGACGACTGTATCTCGAGGCTCGGCCCGCTGCGCCCGCCTCCGCCGTGCGGATCATCGACAAGATGCCGCGAAACGCCCTGTACCTCGCCGTCGTCGCGTCTCTGCTCCCTGCAGCCCGGGTGCTCTGGCTGGATCGCGACCCCGACGATGTAGCGGTCTCCTGCTTTCAGAAGGGGTTCTCCAGTCGGCTGGCGTGGTCGAACAGCGTCGCCGGAATCCGGGCCTGGCAGACCGGTCTCGACCGCCTCCGCGCGCACTGGTCCGAGGTCCTCGACCTGCCGATCCTCCACCTGCACTACGAGGACCTCGTGCGGACGCCCAGCGCCGTGCTCCAGCGCACCGCAGCGTTCCTGGACGTTCCCTACGACCCCGGAATGCTCGAACGCCGCCGGGACCGCACCATCCGGACCGCGAGCTGGGACCAGGTTCGAGAGCCCATCCACACGCGACGAATCGGCCGGGGGGAGCGCTACCGGGCCTTTCTGGACGCGTGAGTCCCCGACCAGGTCTGAGCGCGAGGCCCCGCAGCGCGAGCGACCTCGACCGGGATGCCCGTCAGGCGACTCATTCCGCTCACCGGTTCGACGTTGTCGGGTCCGGATGCCGCGAGCAGGTTCACGTTCACCCCCTGCGTCTTCCCGGCGACGGAAAGCCCCTTCGCACCCTGGTGCCCCCATCCGTGCGGCAAGGCCACCACGCCGTGCATCAGGTCTTCCAGGAACGCCAGCGGGAGCCGCACCGTGCCGGTCTGGCTGGTCACGTCCACCAGCGACCCCTCGTCCAGCCCCCGCTCGAACGCGTCGTCTGGATGCATGTACAGCACGTTGGTGCCCTTGTGCGGCCGAACGAACGCCTCGATGTTGTGGGTCCAGGAGTTGTGGGTGGTGGTGTGGCGACGCGTGATCAGACGCAGACCCGGCGCACGCTCGCGCTCGAACACCTCGTCGAGGCCGTCCAGCAGGGGCCGCAAGCGGTCGGGCACCAGATGCACCCGTGAATCCGGGGTCAACACGCGGTCGGGCAGGTAGGACCCCGGTACGTGCCGCTTCAGCGGACGCCCGTGCCGCTCTCGGAGCAGCGTCGACAACCGCCCCTGTCCACCCGCCCACAGCAGCGCCTGCAGGATCGGACGAGCGGGGAGCAACGGCCCTTTCGACCATCGGCGCACCCCCTCCAGCGCCAGACTCGCGACCCGACTCCCGAACAGCCCCACGCCGCAAGCCCGCGCGAGGTCGTGGTAGATCGTCGCCTCGTCGCGCTGCTCGCCCTTCGGGGGAATCACGGGGTTCGTGGCCTGGAGCCAGGGACGCGTCTGCATCCCGAAGAACAGCGGGAACACGAACGGCAGATCCGCTCGCTGGAACGGCGAGGTCGCGGGCAGCACCCAGTCGGCGAGGGATGCGGTCTCGTTGAGGTAGATGTCCACCGAGACCAGCAGATCCAGTCGCTCGAACGCCGACTTCAACCGCTCTGAATCGGCCATCGTGATGAGCGGGTTGCCCCCGGTCACGAACAGTGCGCGCACCTGCCCCTCGCCCGGAGTGAGGATCTCGTCGGCGAGCACCCCGCCCGGAAGCGCGTCGTTCACGGCCTGGTGCCCACTGATGCGCGACGTGCCGCCCTGCTCGAGCAGCCCGTACTTCACCGCCAGCTTCGGAAAGTCGACCACCCCCTTCCCGACCAGGGTTCCGCCCGGCCGGTCGAGGTTGCCGGAGACCGCGTTGATCACCTCCTGCAGCCAGAACGACGCCGCGCCCTGCCCCCCCATGTTCACGCCGGTCGAGCAATACAGCGCCGCACCATCCGCCGCGATGTAGGCGTCCACCAGCTCGTTCAGGACCTCGGCGGGGATCTGCGTGACCTCGGCCGTTCGCTCCGGCGTCCACGGGCTCACCAGCGCTTCGAGCTCCGAGAAGCCCGTCATGAAGGCCTCACAACGGTCTTCGTCCGCTCCGCCCCGTGCCAGCAGGGCGTTCAGGAAGGCGGCGTAGAAGAAGACATCGGTACCGGGCCGGATGGAGACGTGCTCGCCGGCCACCTTGGCGGTCTCGGTGTGGCGGGGGTCGACCACCACGACGCGTCCGCCCCGCTCGCGGATCGCCTTCAGGTGCCGGATGGGGTCGGGCACCTGGAGAAAGCTCCACTTGCTGACCACGGGGTTGGCCCCCACGATGATCAGCAGCTCGGCCCGCTCCAGGTCCGGAAACGGCTGGGTGAACGGGAACCCGTACATCTCGGTGGCCACCGCGAACTTGTTCGCGCAGTCCTGGGTGGACGATGCGTACAGCGAGCGGCTGCCGAGCCCGTCCATGAACCCCTTCGCGAAGATCGGGTGCAGGATCGAGAATCCCGCGGCCGTGCCGACGTACATCCCGATGCTGTCGGCGCCGTGTGCGGACTTCAAGCCCCGCACCCGCGCCCCGATGTCGGCCAGCGCTTCGTCCCAGGTGGCGGGTTCGTAGTGGGCCTCGTCGCCCTGCCCCACCCGGCGCATCGGCTGCGTGAGTCGGTCGGGAGAGCTGTACAACCGCTGCTGCTTGATGCCCTTCACGCAGGCGTAGCCCTGGCTCGCCACGTGCTCGGTGTCGGGGCGGATGTTCACGATCTCGCCGTCGCGAACGTCGACCTCCAGTCCACACAGGCTCTCGCAGATGCGACAGAACGTGTGGTGTGTCTCGACCTCCATCCGACCTTCCTCCAGGGCCCCGCTCTAACCGCATCGGGCCCGTGCGGAGGGTCAGCGCAGCAGGCGGCCCCACAGCGGGCGGGTCCGCAGCAACAGCCAGAACATCGCCGCCGGACCCCGCTTCTTGCGGCTGCGCAGGAAGTCGTGCTGCCCCTTCAGGAACGGGGCGGAGAGGAACGCCGTCGCGATCTGCTGAGATTCCCGCGCGTTGATGGCCTTCAGCTCGGCACGCGACAGCCCAGCAGGCATCGTGCGCGTGCGCCCCTCCTCGATCCAGCGACGCGCCCACCGTCTGGCCTCGTCCAGCAGCTCCTCGTGGGGCACGACCGCGTCGACGAGTCCGATCTCACGGGCCTCCTCGGCGGTGGGCTTCCAGCCTTCGGCACCCAGGATGCGCTGCGCGGCTTCTTCGCCGAACAGCTTCGCGAACGTGACGCTGGAGCAGCCTTCGGACGGGACTCCGAGCTTGGCGAAGGGCGTGGAGAAGGTGGCCTCGTCGGACGCGAGGATGGCGTCGCACAGGGTGGCCGACGTGACGACTGCCCCGATGGCCGGGCCGTTCACCGCCGCCAGGATGGGCTTGTCGAAGTCGAGGAACGCGTCGAACAACGCCTGGTTCCGCCGCGCGATCTCGGCGTGCAGGGTCTGCGGATGCCCGAACGTCAGGCTCCCACCCAGGTTGACGCCCGCGCTGTAGTAGGGGTCGGTGCCGGTCAGGATCACCACCTGGGTGGCGTCGTCTCGGGCAGCGGCAGCGAGTCGCTCCAGGAGCGACGCCATCATCTCCTCGGTCCAGCCGTTCAGCTTCTTCGGCCGGTTCATCGTGAGGACGGTGACGCCGTTGTCGGAGGTTCGGACCACGGCGGGCGAGGAGGACGAGGGGGGCGAGGGGGACGGCGACACGGCGGCTCCAGGATTCCGGACCCGAGCCCGTAGCACACCGTGAACAGGAGGGCCGCCCGCGACACTGCAGGGGTGTCCCCCGGTTAAGGAACGCCCATGCGCATCGACTCCACCGCCACGAGCTCGAAGGTCCTCGGGCCTGTTCTGGCCGGGGTGTTGGTCGCGCTGTCGGCCTGCGAAACCCCCGTCCCCACGGGCCCTGAGGGCGGGGCCTGCGAGATCGAGCTGAACACGCGCGGCGGTCGCGAGGGCGATGTGATGTACGCCGAGGTGTGGGTCACCGCTTTCGACGAGAACCGCGTGGTGGAAGTGCCCGACTGCGTGGGGGTCTCGATGAACGGCACCCCCTGGGTGTACTGCGACGAAGACGGCGAGCCCGACGACTCCGCGTGTACCACCGGCATCGTGGAGCTTCGCGCGAACACCAGCCTGCAGATGGCCTACGTCGAGATGCCCATCGCCGGGGATGCGTGCAACGACCCCCTCGACCCCGGCCCGTACGACGTGTCGGCCCTCGGCATCCAGACCGATGCCGAGCTGTGCTACCGCCAGGTCCGCCTGCAGGTGGTGGAGTCCGGCGAGTAGGTCGACAGTGCACGCTCAGCGGCCGGGCGTCACCGTGATCGGCCCATCTGTACCGGTCGTTTCGGACAGCAGGGCGTCGGCGCGCTCCTCGGGGACGTAGACCACGAGCGACGGAGGATCCTGCACGTCCAGGACCAGATCGCCCACCAGCACGGCGGTCCCGCCTCGCAGGACCGTGACGGGCTCCCCCAGCTCGAACCCCGTGGGATCGACGCCGAACAGCTGTACCGTCCGCATTCGAGGTGGTGGCGGGACGTCGAACGCCTCTTCGACCCGGTCGACCGTACGGTCCAGCTGCACATCGGGAGCGGGAGCGGGAGCGGAAGACCCTCCACACCCGAGCAGCACGGCGGAGAGGATGAGCACGCTCACAGCGGATGAACCGGGAGGAACGTGCCGTCGGGGACGGATGCACGGGTGGCATCGTAGGTCGCGCAGTCCACCTGGCAGGTCGAGACATCGGTGGTCTCGCACGGCGATTCACCCGAAGGCACCAGGTGATCGCTGCCGATGGTCACGCCGCGATCGGGCAGGTGCACCACCAGCGTTCCCGGGGTGTGGCTGGGTGCGGGGATCAGCTCGATGTCGGGGCCGAGGTCGGTGACGTCGGACACCGACCGGATCTCGTACGCATCTCCCGACAGATCCGGTACGAGCGAGAGAATCGCCTCCGGAAGCTCCTGGGTGCAGTCGGCCATCGACCCCGTGACGAGCGGCACGTCGGCGGTGCCCACGAACACCGGTAGAGGCCCGGCTCCCGCGTCTTCGCGAGCCGCCGCCAGCCAGGTGACCTGCATCATGTGGTCGAGGTGCCCGTGCTCCAGCACCACCTGGTCGATCGCGGCCAGGGTGGCCCCGGGCTCCAGCGCGCGCACCATCGCCTGGAGCTGTCCGCGCGCCGTCTCGTTCACCGCCGCGAGCACGGTCCCGTCGGCCGACTGGATCGCCTCGTGGGTGTAGCCGGCATCGATCATCGTGAGGGTGCCGTCGGCGTCCCGGAACAGGTAGGTGTAGGACATCTCGGCGGCCGGGAGCGTGTCGCGAAGGCTCTCGGACACCGGATGGGTACCGATCCGCAGCACGTCGGCGCACGCGTCGGGAATCGCGGACACCCCCTCGACGCCGTCCGGGAGCGCACAGTCGTCGTCGGGACCACACCCCGAAGCCCCGATCGAGCCGACCAGACCGAGCACCCAGACTGCGACGGCCCTCATCGGTGCACCCGACGCCAGGTCGCGCGCGCGTCGCGTTTGTTCGAGCCGTCCCACAAGCCTCTCGGTACTCCATCTGCAGCTCGAACGCACCACCGACAGCTACAGCGGTCCGGCACGGTGTACGAACCGAACCCCGGGATGTAGGCTGGGTCTCCCGACACCCCACGACCGGAGAGACCCATGACCCGCGAAGGAGGCTGCCTCTGCGGTGCGATCCGCTACACCGCAGAGCTGTCGAAGACCACGTTCGGTGCCTGCCACTGCGCGATGTGCCGCCACTGGACCGGTGGGCCGCTGCTCACGACCCAGGCCCAGGTCACCTGGACCACCGGCTCCCCGAAGACCTTTCAGTCGTCGCAATGGGCCGAGCGCGGCTTCTGCGCCGACTGCGGATCGTGCCTGTTCTACCGGATCTCGGCGCACGACGACGACCACCCGATCCACCTCGCGGTGGGCACGCTCGACGACCTGTCGGGGTTCGACATGACCCACGAGGTGTACGTCGATCACCGTCCGGACGCCTGGCGGTTCGAGGGCGATCGCAAGCAGATGACCGAGGCCGACGTGATGGCGCTCTACGCCCCGAGCTGACCCGCGGTAGTGTGCGCACATGCGTACGTTCTCCCGAAGCTGGCACATCGCCAAGGTCACGTTCTCGGTCATGCGACAGGACCCCGAGATGCTCGCGTTTCCGGTCCTGAGCGCGATCACCTCGCTGCTCCTGCTCGCGGCCTTCCTGGTTCCCACGGTGTTCCTCGACATCTTCCAGGCGTTGTCGTCCAACACCGGACACGTCAGCATCGACCTCTCGATTCAGTGGATCGAGCTGGGCCTCCTGGCGGTGCTCTACGTGGTGCTCGCGTTCACCTCCACGTTCTTCAACGTCTGCGTCGTGCACATCGCGAAGACCCGCTTCGAAGGCGGTAACGCGACGTTCTTCGGGGCGGTCGGCTTCGCCCTGTCGCGTACGCCCCAGATCGCGATGTGGGCGGTGGTCAGCGCGACCATCGGGCTGCTCCTGCGCCAGCTCGACAGCCTCGCCGATCAAGACGGTCCCGTCGGGATGATCTTCGGTCTGGTGCGGGGCGTGCTCGGCATGGCCTGGTCGCTCATCCAGCTGTTCGTCGTGCCGGCCATGGTCTACGACCGCATCGGCCCCATCGAAGCCATGAAGCGCAGCGCCTCCACCCTGCGCGAGACGTGGGGAGAATCCCTCACCAAGCACTTCGGGTTCGGTCTGCTGCAGTTCCTGGCGTTCCTTCCCTGTCTCGCCATCTTCGCGGGCGGCGTCTTCCTGCTCGACGTCTCGGGAGCCCTGGGCCTGACCGTGATGGGCATCTCGGTCGGGCTGTTCGTCATCGAGATCCTGGTGTTCAACACCGCCAACATCGTGTTCAACACCGCGCTCTACCACTTCGCGCACACGGGCGAGAGCCCGTCCGCGTTCGCAGAGGCCCAGCTGGAGACGGCGCTCACACCGCGCTGATCGCGGAATGCAATCCGTCCGCTTCGCAGGGCGGCCAGCTCTGGTGGAACAGCAGCGGCTGCTTGGGTCCGACCATCCGAACGACGTGAGAAGGCGCACCACTTCGGCCTTCGCGCTGGCGTCGTCTCCGCAGATCAGCAGGTCGTGCGGACCGTCCAGTCGCTCGGGCTGCAGCATGAGCGGGTTCGCGAGGGTGTGTTCCTCGTTCACTCGCGTGCCGCCGTGGATGCCCTCCAGCGCGGTCGGGATGCACTCGCAGTGCGCCGGGACGAGGTGGCCGGTCTGGTGCGCGTCTCGGCGTCTCCGGTGCTCGGGAGGCCCGTGTTGACGGCCCTGTCCGACGTCGCGGCTGCGTACGACGCGCTGACGCTGCGCTGTCGCTTCACCGATGCGCGGGTGTCGCTGGGCGATGAAGCCGACATCGCCGTCGCTGCCGCGCATGCGCGTCGTCATCGAGGCCCTCGCGACGGGGTTGTCGAGCGCTTGACGCCGTTTACCTGGACTCGCGGACCTCTTCGCCGTTGGCCCGGATGACGCACACGAAGTCGGCGTCGGCTCCGCAGTCCGCGAAGCTGTAGCCCGCCGGCCAGTCCGGGTAGCCCACCCACGTCTCGTCATCGAGCTGTGTGAGCACGAAGGTCTCGACCAGCTGGGCCTCCGAGAAGAACTCCACCTCGGCTTCGTCGGCACCGATGGCGTCGATCTCGATGTCGATTCCATCGTCGTTGCAGGTGATGTCGCAGTCGCGGATGAACAGCTCGTCGGGATCTTCGATGAAGAAGGTGTCCGGCGATGCATCGTCGCGGCCTCCGAACAGGAAGCAGCCCGGCAGAACCATCAGCACGGCAGGAATCATCAGGCAGCGCAGCATCTCGCCCTCCATCGGCGGCGTCTAACCCGACGCCGCTACCTGCGGATCAGGGGACTCGCGCGTCGCGCCCGGAAGTCGCTGACGATGCCCCACGTGACGCCGAGCGCCAGCAGCACGAGGAGCAGGCCGCCCCCGTTGAACAGCAGCACGACCACGACCATCGCGGAGAGATCGTTTCCACCCGGCCCCTCGGTCACCAGATCGAGGGCCATCGGGATGCCGTAGAAGAGCATGAACGCTCCGAACGCACCGGCCAGCGGGAGCGTCATGAGCTGGTAGAGCATCCTCGCGGCGTTCAGGTCGCCGAGGGTGTGGCCGCAGTTGTCGCAGGTGAAGGCGTACTCGCGGCCCGCGTAGCCCGAGTTCACGCGGGTCTCGACCAGGTTGGTGCACCACATCACGCCGTCGCCACACGCCCCGCAGGTGCGCTGGCGACGTAGCATCGGGTCGGCACCGACCTCGTCCTCGTCCATCGGTCGCAGGGTCATGACTCCTCCGGCGAGACCGTACCAAGTGGCGGGTCGACCAGCGAATCCAGCAGATCCGCCACCCGCTGCAGCTGGCCTGCGACACCCGGAATCCACACCCCCATCGCCGCCGTGGGCAGGGCCCGTTCGAGCCACTCGAGGAGATCCGAGGTGGCCCGTCGACCCGGGCTGCGCTCGAGCACCCAGAACAGCAGGACCGCCAGCTGGAGCAAGTAGCCGAGCCGTGCCAGGACGAGGTCGAGCGGAGACCCAGGGGCATCGTGCGAACCCCGGATGGCGGTGACGTACACGGCGAACACCTCTGCCTATCCCGCGTGTGGCCGCCCGGCTCGGCGCCGTGGTCCTGCGGACCGACATCGAGCTCATGGAGAAGAGCCGTCGTGTGGTGCCGCGAAGGCTGCTGGACGCGGGCTACGTGTTCCGCCAGCCCCGCTGGGGCCCGGCCGCCGTCGACCTCGCCCAGCGCTGGCGGGAGCATCGCACCCGCGGATAGCCCCCCGGATGCGCTTCACCGACGAACGCGATGATCTCGGCATCCTCGAGGTCGTCGTCCGGATCCTCCCGGCCTTCGGGGTCGGGGTCCTGGTCTCCGTACTCGTCGCCGCTCTGTACGGCTGGGGCATCGACTTCGAGCCGCTGACCCGCTGGGACCCCTCCACCACCGTACGTCTGGGCGTCGCGGCCGTGGGTGTCGCGAGCGCCATCGCCGCCGTGCTCCTGAGGCACCGACCCTTCGCGCGAGCACTGTGGTTGCCGACGTTGATCGTCCCCACGATGCTGCTCTGGGACCTGGGCCTGATCGAGCGCGATCAGTGGAATGATCCCCAGCTGATCCAGATCCAGCTGCAGCTCCGTGCCTACGCGGTGGAGATTCTCTGGCGGGCGACCGGCGGCGCGCTGCCCACGTTCGTCGCGTTCCTGGTGGCCTCCTTGCGTGTGGGGCGTCCGCTTCCCTCGCCTGGCGGCACCGTGCTGCTGGCGCTCGGGTTCTCGGCCGCGATCGGCATCGCCCAGTGGGTCGTCGCCCTCGGCATGCAGCTGATCCTGCCGGGCCTCGCGTTCGTCGCGCTGTTCACCTATGTGCCCCAGGCCGCGTTCTTCGACAGGACCCAGCCGGTGGTTCCCCGTGCGATCCGCGCGCTGGGAACGGCCCCGCTGGGGGTTCTGATCAGTGTGTCCACCACCGTGCTGGCAGCCGCGTCGGCCTACGGCGTGCTCGGGGTGATCGCCCGGTTGAACGGCGGCACTGCGTTCGAAGCGATGATCGCGCCTCCGACCGACCCCGTCGCGCAGTTCCTGTCCGAGACGGTCTACGCCACAACGCACACGTCGGGGGCGCTGCTGCTCTTCGCCGTGTGGTTCGCCCGCGTCGCGCCGTCTACCAGCCGAACAGATCCCGAAGACGCCTGAACAGCCCGCGCTCGTCGGCCCGTTCCTCGACGTCCTCGGGGCGCATCGGCTTCCCGGCGAGGGGAGGCTCGGGCACCGCGACCGTCCCCACCCAGCTGGGCCCGGTGTCGAGGTCGCTGAGATCGCCGAGGTCGCCGAGGTCGCCGGGGCGCCGCTCGACGCCCGGAGACATCGCGACGCACCCGCCCTGAAGCGCCACCTGCTGCGCTTCGTCGACCGAGGTGACGAACCGCACCCCCTTCTCGCACACCGCACAGGTCCGTACGGCTGGATCGGCAGTGCTGGCCATATCGGCCCACCGCTCGGGACAGGCGTACTCGAACACCGCGGAGTCGGTCCGGTCGCAGCCCTCCACCCGCGCGCGTGCCACCCGGGCCCGGAACCCCGCGTCGACGACCTGATCGAGGGTGACGAAGCGCTTTCGGCCCGCCAGATCGAGGGTCTCGGCGTGGTGCGCCGCTTCGAGCCGCAGCCACTCGGCCTGATCGGCGTGGTCGTTCTCGAGCAACCAGTCCATCAGCACGTGGCGGTGCTCTTCGGAATCGGGGTCGGTCTCGAGCCGGACCAACAGCGCTTCGAGGGTCTCGCCAGACGAGGTGGACATACCGAACGGTAGCAGACTGGAGCCCCGCGCCTCGAGAATCGACGCCCCTCGGCAACCCGCCGACCCGCCCGTCCTCGTGCGCTGTTCCGTGGCACCCATTGCGGGATGGGCTCCGGGGGAGCGAGACTGCGCGCGGATCGCCGTCCCCTCTCACCCTCGGATTCCGACCATGCTCACCCTCCTCCTCTCAGCTGCTTTCGCGGCCCCCGACTGGTCCGAGATCGCCTCGGAGACCGCCGAGAAGCCCCCCGACGACGACCTCGTCTTCGACCTGATGGATCTGGAGGGAGAACATGGCGAAGACGGCGACCAGCGGGTCGACGACGCGACGAAGCTGACGACTCTGATCCGCAAGGCCGACCCGCCACTGCTGCCAGAAGAGCGGCAGAAGCTCTACGCCCTGGTGATGGCCGGCGACGAAGAGGCGCGAGCGGACGCGCGGGCGGCCCTCGAGCAGGGCGACGTGCCGATGGGCCCGTTGCTGGAGGGGCTTCCGACCCGCCTGGCGCTGATGGGCCCCGAGGATCGGGCGGACACACTGGAGCGGTTGTCGAGCCTCCCGCAGTCCGTGGGGGACAATCTGTCGTTCGTTCAGGCCGAGGCGGTCGTCGAGCAGGCCGATGCCGAGAGCTGGACCGGCGAGGAGCTGTCCGTCCAGCTGGAGTACGCGTTCGGGCTGAAGGAGCGTCCGCCGATCGACTGGGATGGCCTGGTCGATGGACTGGCATCGGGCGCTACGGACTGCGAGGCGCTGAACGGTTGGATGCGCGCCGCCGCCGCGGACGACCTCGAACGCCTGGAGGCTGCAGCGCGGATGTGCGCAGCGCTCGAAGGGACGGATGCCGCCGAAGCCAAGCGGAGGTTCCTGTTCGAAGGCGCGACCGCAGAAGACGACGCCACCCGGGCCGCTGCGCTCGAGACCGCGGGGGCTCCAGCCGATGTCCCCATGATCGGCCCGAAGACGGCGTCATCCGACGGAGCGGCGGGTGCCGACCCGGCGGTACAGGCCGCGCAGCAGAGGTATCTGGATCACCGTCTGTCCATCATCCAGACCAAGACGAACATGAGCACCTTCTTCATGGTCGCCGGACTGAAGGACCGAGAGCTCGACGCATACAACCGGCGCACCTGGGGAGTCGCCGAGGGAGACCGCGAGCTGACGACCCGGAGCTACGCAGCCCTCACGGGCCAGAGCTTCGAGTATCAGCGGACCCAGAAGAAGCGGAAGAAGAAGGCGATTCTTGGATTCGTGGTCGGTGGCGCGACCGCCTACGCGGGGCTCGTGGGCATGCTGTCCTCGCCCTACCTGATCGTCTACCACGAGAACATCGGCAGCAGCACCCCGACCCCTGGGTACGTCGTAGGTGGCATCTCGACGGCGCTCTTCGCCACGGGCCTGTCGCTCGGCGGCATGGGCATCGTCCAGGTCCGCGCAAAGAAATACGAGGCTCGCTATCCCAGCCTGCTCCTCGATCGGGAGGACGTCGAACGCGAGATCGAGCGCTACAACGCCAAGCTGCGCGAGGAGATCGAAGAGCGCGAAGGAGTGACGCTGTCCGACTCGACGCCGGCCGCCTCCACATCCTCCAGCGACGCAGCGAGCACCGCGTCCGAGCCCGCTGTGGCGGCCCCTTCCACTCCCCGCCCCACCGGACGCATCGACGAGCTGGTGGTTCGCGACGACGACCGTGTGATCGAGCCGCCCGAAGGCCATGCAGCCGTGGTGTTCGTGCGGCCGTCTCCTCTGGCCATCGCCTTCAAGATCGCCCTGCTCGGCGAAGACGGACGCACGCTGTGTCAGGTCAGCGCGAAGTCGAAGTGCATCGCCTACGTGCCGGCCGGTGAGAACCGATTCACCAGCTGGGCCGACATGTCGCCGCGCACGGTGGCCGACCTGGAAGCCGGGAAGACCTACTACGTGAAGGTGTCGCAGGAGATGGGCGGCGCGTTCACCGGCATGTGGGTGATGGAGGGCCTGTCGCCGGACCACCCCGAGTGGAAGCGCCTTCCGAAGTGGCTCGACAAGACGAAGACCTTCTGGCCCAATCCCGTGGGCATCGACCACCAGATGGAGCGCCGCGGGGACACCGCCCGGGAGCGCATGGCCGGTGGGGATGCCGCGTGGGACCGCTACGACTCAGAGCGAAAGGCCCGGTTCACGCTCTCGCCCGAAGACGGAGTGACCGAGCCTCTCTGAAAATGTCTCGACGGTCGAGAGAACGGTGCCCCCGAAATGCGCGGAGGAACGAGCACATTTTCCGGGGGTACCTGAACGCGTCGAGACATTCAGTGGAAGGAATTCGGGCGGTTCATCCCTCGCTTGCGAGGGTGGGCCGGCGGAAATCGCCCGCATTCACGGGCGTCTCGCGACCTTCATCAGAAGCCGGGGGTGCCGTACTCGCCGCTCGACAGGGCGTTCGTCGACAGCGCCCAGTCTGCGGGGTTCTCGGCGTCCGCGCCGACCCACTCCATGCTCACGCCGCTCTCGACCAGGTCGGAGCCGTAGGACAACGCGAAGATCTCGGTGGTGGCGTTCGACAGCACCACGTCGTCGCCGCTGTTGTTGAGGGTGAGCGCTCCGTAGAAGCCGTCGGGCACGATGTCGGCGTGGCTCCAGGAAGCGGCGTCGCCCTTGGCGAACACGTACCGCTGGCCGGGCTCGATGACGAGGGGGGTCTGCACGGTCACCGTCGAGGCGGCGTCGGAGATCTGCATGCCGTCCAGCGCGAAGGACCAGAAGCTCGTGGTGTTGGTGACCTCGATCCATTCGCAGCTGTCGGAGGCGCAGGAGGACGGGTCGGCCATCACTTCGGAGACGACGATCTCGCCGGCGTACACGAGGTCCCAGGTGAACGGAGCGGGCTCCGGGGTGGGAGCGGTACCGGGGGTGGCCAGCTCGTTGCCGTAGGCTTCGGTGCTCTCGACCCACCCGAAGCCCTCGCGCTGCAGGCTCACGCCGGACGCGGCGGTCTCCCAGGCGGGGCCGGTGTCCACGGACAGGCCACCCGCGGTGTAGAGGCAGAGCTGCTCGTCGCTGTTGTTCACGGACGGACCGTCGAACCAGCCCGTGGTGACGGGCCCACAGAAGGCGGAGGGGTCTCCGCGGCCCAGCACGGCGCGCTGTCCGGGCTCGAGCACCTGATCGGTGTGGATGGTGCCGGTGTTTCCGTCGATGTCGATGATCTGCAGTCCGTCGAGGGAGACGGAGACCGTGTCGTTGTTCACCACCTCGATCCACTCTCCATGCGCATCGGCACAGGTGGCCGGGTTGGCCATGACCTCGTCGATGGAGAGATCGAGTCCGGCGAGGTCCTCGCCACACGCATCCGCGGCACACTCGGGCTCGGGATCCGGGTCGGGGTCGGGGTCGGGGTCAGGGTCGGGCTCGGGATCCGGGTCGGGCTCGGTGGAATCGAGCCCGGCCATCGCAGCCGCAACGTCGATGGAGCCGTGTCCGTAGACGGGATCCCAGCCGGGCTCTCCCCCGTCGACAGCGGTTCCCTGCAGGAGCGCCAGCGCGGTGTCTGCATCGGCGCCCGCACCCATCAGCAGGGCGGCCGAGGCAGAGGCGACCGCGGTGGCCTGCGAGGTGCCGGACATGAAGAACGTGCCCGTGTAGTAGCCGTCTTCGTAGCCGGGCTCGCCCACCACCTCGATGACCGAGTCGGCCAGGATGCCGTCGAACAGGCCGTTGCGGTCGAAGTCGTAGTACACGCCACCGGGGGCGGTGAGCATCATCTCGGGCCCGCGGTTGCTGTAGTCGGTGACCAGGCCGTCCGGGCCGAGCGCGCCCACGGCAACCGTGCTCTCGAGGGCGGCCGGGAAGCTCACGAAGTGGTCGTTGCCGTCGTTGCCGCTGGCGGCGAACACGAGCACACCGTGGTCCTGGGCGTACTGGCAGGCCTCGGCCATCACGTCGCTGTACAGGGGGCTGCCGAGCGAGAGGTTGATGATGTCGGCGCCGTTGTCGACCGCGTAGCGGATGCCGGCCGCGACGTCGTCCGAGGTGCCGCCCTGCTTTCCGAGCGCGCGGATGGGCAGGATGGAGACGCCGGGCGCGATGCCGGCCGCACCGATGCCGTTGTTCGCGTTCTGGGCGATGGTGTTGGCGATGTGGGTGCCGTGCCCGACGTCGTCGTTGGGGATCTCGCTGTCGACGTAGGAGATGCCGGGCAGCAGGTTCAGCGGGGCGTCCTCGATGACGCTGGAGTCGTGCACCCCGGTGTCGACCACGGCCACCACGACCCCTTCGCCCTGGGAGGCGTCCCAGGCATCGAGGGTGCCGAGCAGCGCGTGGTGCCACTGCAGATCGAAGAGCGGGTCGTTCGGCGGTGCAGCCAGCGGGTAGACGCGCACGACGGGCTCGACCCAGCCCACGACCCCGTCGAGCTCGGCGAGCTGTCCGACGAGGGGCGGTGCGGCGTCGGTCGAGAAGCGGAAGGTGTCGGGTGCGCCATCGACGGGCTCGAGCTCGGTGCCGCCCACGGTCTCGATGGAGGCCTGCAGGTCGTCGAAGTTCCCTTCGAGCTTGACGAGCCACTGGCCCTGCACGACATCACCCTGGCTCCGGTCGACCGCATCGGTGGCTTCGGAGACGCCGATGTCGTCGAGGGGGCTGTCGTAGGCCGGCACACAGGCGCCGAGGGACAAGAGAGCGAGGGGAAGAACGAAGCGCATCGAGGACTCCAGAAGTGCGAACGGGGGGCACACATTTCGTTGACACTCCTGAAATGGCCCGGCACAGACGGGCTGTCCTGTTGCAGCAGGTTGCAACCGGCACTCCCCTCCCGAGAGGCCCGCCAGCACGAACCAGAATCACGGTTCTGTTTTTGTTGCAGCATGTTGCAGCCGCTCCCGACCGGCCGTGCGACCGCCGTTCAAGGGCAGGCGTACGTGCCCAGATCGCTGCCGTCGTCCACCGTTCCCGACGTCCACTCGTCGGCGGGGTCGAAGGGGTCGGAGCCGTCGCGATCCCCGATGTCGACGATGCAGTTGCGCGAGAGGTTGTCGTCGAGGGTGGACGGGCCGGACCCCCAGCCGCCGGACAACGGGTTGTCGCCGATCTGCCCGATGACGTCCTGCACCACGCCATCGCAGACCAGCGCCAGCGCGTCGTTGCCGTTGTGGTTCAGGTCGTTGGTGCTGGTGTCGCAGACCGACGGATCGACCACGGACTGCTGACCGTGACAGACGACGTGGATCCCCCCCGGCCCGAGGGAGTCCGGCGACAGCCCGATGGAGGTGGGCGTGACCGCGCCGTTGCCGTACCGCTCGATGAGGCAGTCCATCAGATCGACGGTGTCGGACCCGATGTTGGCGATCTCGACGAACTTGTTGTTCGACGTGCCTTCCATGTACTGGCTGAAGATCAACCCCTGTCCGTCGCCGGGCTGCACGACCTCGACGTCGACGGACGCGGTGGCGGCCCCGATGCTGGCCTGCAGCGCGTACGTTCCCAGCACTCCACCCGCCGACAACGTGAACGACGCCTGGTTCTCGAACGCCGGTACGAACACCGAGCCAGGCGTGGTGAGGTTGGCGCTGGAGGGGGTGAGCTGCACGGTGAGGCCGGTGCTGGGTGCCGGCAGGTCGAGGAGCACGGTGACGTCGAGCGAGCCGTTCTGCGCGACGAAGACGGGCGACGGCG
The DNA here is from genome assembly GCA_965224055.1 of Myxococcota bacterium. Taxonomy (GTDB): domain Bacteria; phylum Myxococcota_A; class UBA796; order UBA796; genus JACKEQ01. The sequence goes on from OZ245034.1 coordinate 5,100,810, forward strand.
AGAAGCCGGTGGGGCTGCGGGGGTCGCTGTCGTCCACGCCGAGCTCGAGGTCGGCGGCATCCCGGGGTTCCAGCTTGCTGGCGTCGTTCCCGCGGCGGAGGATCCCCGCGATCTCGGCGTATGGCGTGCCGACCGTCGGGAAGGGCTGGGCGAGGTGCAGGTGGTCGTCGACCACGAGCGAACCGTCGACCTGGAAGTTGTCGGTGGGCGTGGACTCCCCAGGCCCCGGCGCGAGCTGCACGTCCGTGACGACGACGTCTTCGACCCGCACCACCACCGACTCGTAGGTCTCGGCGAGAAGGCCGCCGGTCGCGACCTCGGCGGGGTCCACCAGGACGGGCGCAGGATCAGCATGACCGCTCGACAGGCCCGTCCACACGGGGTCGATCAGCTGCGTCTGCCCGAAGAACACGTTGACGTCGCCCAGGATGGTGCCCCGGTCGCCGCGGGCGGGCAGCCCCGAGGACGCACCGTAGTAGACGTAGATCCCGCTGTCTGGAGCCCCGTTGAAGGCCGGGGTTCCCGGTACGGCCTGGAGGAACACCCCGAACGGGTCGGCACTGGTGACCTGCAGCCCGGGGATCTCGACCGTGGTGTTCAGCGGGTAGACCCCCGCCTTCACGTCGTAGACGGTGGCGATGACCCCGCCCGGATCCGTGTCGGTGTCCGTGTCCGTGTCCGTGTCCGAATCCGTGTCAGCGTCGGTGTCCGAATCCGTGTCAGCGTCGGTGTCCGAATCCGTGTCCGAGTCTGTGTCGGCGTCCGTGTCCGAGTCGGTATCCGAGTCGGTATCGGCGTCCGTGTCGGCGTCCGAATCGGTATCGGCGTCCGAATCGGTATCGGCGTCCGAATCGGTATCGGCGTCCGAATCGGTATCGGCGTCCGAATCGGTATCGGCGTCCGAATCGGTATCGGCGTCCGAATCGGTATCGGCGTCCGAATCGGTATCGGCATCGGTGTCCGAATCCGTGTCCGAATCCGTGTCCGAATCCGTATCGGCGTCCGTGTCCCCTTCGGCATCGGGGAGCTCCGAGCGGTTCAGGCATCCGGACAACAGCACGAGCGCAGTGAGGGTGACGATTCGCATCCCGACCTCCGCCGCATCTCTACCCCGTGCTGCGGCGACCCTGCTACTGCAATCCCGACCGCTGCAGGGCGCGGATCAGGGCGCTCCCGGGATGTCGGGCCCCACGAACCCCGAGCTCGAGAAGCGCACCCGCCCAGCCGAACTGCACCGCCAACAGCGGGATCCACCGCAGGTCCCCATCGGCGTACAGCGACCACACGCCCAGCGAACCGATGCCCGGAAGCCCCCCCAGCACCGCCCCCCAGCGGTAGAGCATGAACGTGAGCCCCACCACCATCGCGAGTCCCAGCGCCGACATCGGGCCGAACACGATGGACTGCAACCGGTGCGAGACCCCGTCCACCAGCGAGGCCGCCCACATCCACACGCCCATCATCGTGAGCGTGGACAGCATGCCGCACACCACCAGGACGACGCCGCTGGAGATCGTCGTGGCATCGAGGGAGACCCCTGTACCGAGCCACAGCGCCAGCAGGGCGGTTCCGGCGACCCAGCCCACCACCTTGCTGCCCACGTCGGTCATCAGCGATGCGAGGACCACCCCGCCGGCCACCGCCCGGTAGGGCATCAGCAGACGCAGCACCCGACCCGGCCCGTTGCGCAGGTGCTCGAACGCCCGGGTACCCGCAATCAGCCCGAACAGCAGGCTGGTTCCGAGGGCCAGGGTGCCGAAGGCGTTCAGCGTGCGGTCCATCGAGGTGTCCGGCGGCGGTTCCCCGTCCCGCCAGACCACGTCCACCGCCGGTGCGGGCCCCCCGAGCCGCGCATCCGACCAGCGCCCGGCGATCCACCCGGCCATCGCCAGACGCACCGCTTCGGTCGAGACCGTGTCGCCTTCGACCGTGAAGCGCCCGTCCACGAGGACGTCCTGGGGGAGATGCACGCGAACCGTCCCGTCTGCGCGGGGCACGTCGACGTCGGGCGTGGGCTGGACCACGAGCAGCTGCTGCACGGTGTCGACCTTCTGAGCGAGCAGGGCGCGATCGGCCCGGAGTCGCTCCAGCAGTGCCGGATCATCGACATCGATGCGGGCGCGGGTCTCGACGAACGACGCCACCACCTGCCCGACGGCGAGCCGCTCGGCGTGCAGCATGCCCGCGAACACCAGGGGCAGCAGCGCGAACACCAGCACACCCAGCATGCCCTGCTGCTTCATCGTGAACCACGCCACCTCCACCGAGGCCCGGATGCCAGATGGCCTCACGACGACCTCCCGAACCCGCGAAGCCGCCCGAGCCAGCGGGCCCGACGCGACACGGCATCCCACAGCGGCTCGGACAGCGTGAACACCCACGACCCGCGATCGACCGCCCAGATCCCCCACCCCAGCTGGACGCAGAGCAGCACGACGGTCTGCAGACCCGGCTGCTCGCCCGCTCCGACGACCAACAACCCGAACAGCGGGACCAGACCGAACGCGAAGAGCGCCACCCCCGAGAGATCCCAGGTCAGGTAGGCCGCGAGCAGGCCGATCGGCACGAGCAGGATGTCGAGGTGCAGCTCCTGGCCCCGCTCGCGCTCCACGGTCCCGATCACCACGCCCGCGAGCGAGGAGGACATCCACAGCGCGAGCATTCCGAACAGCCCGACGCAGATCCAGGCCGCCGCGGTCCGCTTGTCCTCCGCAATCACGAACCCCGACAGCACCGTGAACCCCGCCATGGTCGAGAGCACCAGCGCGCTTCCGAACAGCTCGACCAGGTACAGCGACAGCCGCGGGGTGCCGATGCGGAGCAGGGTCGCGAGGCCCTCGTCGCGCTTGTAGGTGTTCTGCCGGACCGAGCCCACGCCGAACATCAGCCCCCACACGAACGCGATGCAGCCGAGGAAGCGCGGGGTGCCGAGACCATCGAACCCGTCGTCGTCGAGCGCGTCCGCCACCACTTCGGCGGTGTCCTCGAGCGCGAACAGCCGCTCCCGCTCGGCATCGTCGAGAGCGACCTGCTGGCGGACCCAGGCCTGAGCGAGCTCGACGACCGGCAGGATGGGCTCGACCGACGACCGCTCCGTGCCCACGACCCGCCAGGCGCCCCGCGCGGCATCTTCGGGAATCCACACCTCGACATCCGCGGTCTCGACCGGTGCTGTGGTGCGGATCTCGACTGACACGTCGTCGAGCGCGCCCTCGAAGGTGGAGACCACCCCATCGTCGAGGGCCTGCTGCCAGCCGGGGTCCAGCACGATCAGCGCGATGCGGTCGGGCGCTTCTTCGGGGACGAGGGCCGACGCCCCCACCAGCCCCGAGCAGAGGACCCCCCACATCACGGTGCCCAGCAGGAACGCCGGGATGAGCTGGCGCACGAGCAGCTTCAGCTCGAAGGCCACGGCGATTCCCAGAGCGCGAACGACCGGCCCGATCACCCGTGAGACTCGTCGATCGAGCGCTGGTAGAGCTCGGTCAGCGACGGGAGGATCTCTTCGAAGCCCAGGATGGTGGCGTTGGCCGCAAACCCCCGCGCCAGCACGGGCTGGAGCGCATCCGGCCCCGTGAGACGCACGCGTACGCCGCGCTCGTCGCCCGACGTGCTGTCGGGAAGCACCTCGACCACTTCCGGGCCCTCGATCCAGGAGGGGTCGTCTGTCCGGATGCGCCAGGTGTGCGTCCCGGCTTCTCGAAGTGCGCTGGCGAGGGGCCGGTCGAGTCGCTTCACGCCGCGGTCCATCAGCAGCACGTGGTCGACGAACACCTCGGCCTCCCACAGCCGGTGGGTCGCGATCAGCACGGTGCAGCCGGCCTCCCGGGCATCCGCGAACGCTTCGAGGACCCTATTCTGGTGGGTGGGGTCGAGGGCGGTCAGCGGCTCGTCGAGGAGCAGCAGATCGGGCGACCCCATCATCGCCAGGATGATCTGCACCTTCTGCTGTTGCCCGTTCGACAGGGTACCGATGCCCTCGTTGCGCTTCTCGACGAGATCCAGGCGCTCGAGCCACCCCTCGGCATCGCGGGTGGCATCGGAGCGCGTCATGCCCCGCATCCGCGCGAAGAACACCAGGGTCTCCAGCACCCGCGCCTTCTCGGGGAGCGCCCTGGATTCGGGCACGTAGCCCACCCGCGCGCGCCCCGCGTCGTCCGGGGGGCGCCCGAACAACGACACCTCTCCGACGTCGGGGGCGAGCAGGCCGAGGATCAGCTCGGTGGTAGTGGACTTCCCCGCGCCGTTGGGCCCCAGCAATCCGTAGATTCTGCCGGGTTGCAGAGCGAGATCCAGATCGGCCACGGCGGTCAGGGCACCGAAGGTCCGGGTCACCCCGCGCAGCGAAACGGTGGGCGGCGTGCTCTCTGCTCCGACGGACATGGCGCCACTGTACCGCGCTCGACACGTCGTGTGGTACGCTGTGACCGCGGCCGATGGTGCCGCGATTGATTGCCGTTTTTGTTTTGTGAGGCCCCCATGTTTCGACCTGTGTCGAGGCGTCGCGATCCGCGAACGCCCCTGTCGTCCACCGCTGTGCTCGACAGCGATGCCGCCACCGACCTCGAGATCGATCTGGGCCTGGCCGCCAGCGTCCGGGATGCCGTCGCCGCCGAGAAGCGCGCCTCGAACAGCCTGCCCCCTCCCGCAGACCTGTCGTCCAATCCGGCCAGCAATCGCAGTCTCACCCCGGCCCCCGTCCGGAAGCGCCGGCTGTCGCACGCTCAACGACCCGGGCAGTCGCCCCCGACCCGGGACGAAGCCGTCGAGACCGGCGTGATCATCGTGCTGAGCGCGATGGTCCTCATCGGGGGGCTCGCGCTGGCGGGCGTGTTGGGCATCGTCATCGCGTTGGCCGCGACGCTGGTGGTCTGATGGTTTGCTGCCTGTTCAGCGGGGCGTCGTGGACAGTCGAATCCGAAAGATGTACGGTCGGCATAGCTCTACGAACATCTCATCGTCTACGACTCCGTGAGCGTGGATGAAGACGGAACCAAGATTCGTGACAGCGGCGTGCTTTGGGCGGATCGCAGCCGCGATCCTCTGGGAGGACAACGATCGTGGCGATGGTGGCAACCTCAACACCTTTGTCCGACCCGAACCGGGAGCCAATGGATGCGACTCTGGACCCTGAGTGTTCTTTTCTCCACGTTGTTCGCCTGCGATTGGGCGCAAACCCGATCACTTGTCGTCGTAGTTGACACAGGCGACGCGGACACCGCGTCCTTCGCGACAGACACGAGTGTACCTCCCATGGACACCGGGCCTCAGACCGCCACAGTTACCTACTGGGCTTACGAGCACGACCGGGACTGTTGGAGTATCCGCGAGGTGGAGCGCCCGTCGGACTATTGGCAGCACTGGGAGGATCAAGACTGTGGGTTCAGCATGGAGCAAGAGCGTACCTACTGGATCGAAGAGCCCGGAAACGGCCACTGCGGCCAGTTCGCCACCACACTCGAAGAAGGGTCCTGCGCAGTCGAGGACCCGACGGGCTGGATAGGGTTCTGCGATCCTGCCGTGCATCCATGCTGTGCCGAAGGCCTACCAGACGAGGACGGCATCGGTGCTGCCGTGCCGCAGTGTTTCCCCAATCCGTATTACGAGCCCTGAGCCGCTTCCCACCCGTCGCATCGAGCGAGCCTCCTGCTCCGTGAAGACCTCCGTGGACACCGTCCGAACCGAGCATCCTCGAGGAGCGCATCAGCGGTCGATCGATACTCTGGAGCACCCACTGAGCCAGATGCGCGGCACCCCCGATTTCATTCCGATGGGCGGCCCGGCAGGGTGTCAGCTGTTTCCGCCCGCTCCCTGCTGGCGAATGGCCCACTGCTCGGTGAGCGGGCTGTCGAACGTGCCCTCGGGGTTGGCTTCGAGGAACGCCGCCCGCCAGGCATCCGTGGCGGTGCGCCCCCAGCATCGCCGCACACCCGCCCAGTCCAGATCGTGCCACAGCCCCTGGTGCGGACGACCGTTCAGGGGGATCAGGGCGTCCTGCATGGCCTTCAGCGATGCGATGCGTCCCCGCTCGTAGGCCGCGTACAACCGCAGCATGCGTCGCTTGTCGGCGCTGTCGATCCGAGGGAGGTTCCTGGCCTTCACCCAGGTGTCTGAATCGGATTCCGGATCGACGGCATCCCTCTTCTTCAGCTTGCCGAGCAGCCGCGGTACGTCGTGGTCCTGCACCAGGTCTTCCGGGCCTCGACCCAGGTGCCGCTTGCGGGCCCGCCAGATGCGCTCCAGGCCCGGGGATCCGAGGAATCCCACCTCGATGCACGCCCAGGCCTCCTGCTCGTCACCCGACGCATCGACGGCATGGGATCCGGCCAGCCAGGCGCCCTCTCCGCGAACGAACCGCACCGACGGCCCCTGGAAGAAGGGCGCGTGGGCCTCCAGAGCTGCAACGAGGGCGTCCTCGTCGGATGGATCCAGGGCCTCGAACACTTTGTAGGGGGTCCAGCAGCCCTCCTCGAGCAGGACCCTCAGCGCGGGCTCGAGCTGGCCCAGGGGCACCGCCCACTCGGCCCCCAGCCCGGCGTACTTCAGGTTCAGCAGCAGCACCTCGGGCAGCGTGTCGACGTAGCCGGCCCCGGTCACGCTGGTGCACGCGATCAGGGCCTGGCCGGCCTTCGGACCGTTCTCGGCAGGGTTCTTCAGCACCCCGCGGATCTGGCTCCCGATGGCGCCCGCCGCGATGCCGAGCCGGCCGTACTCCATGGTGTTCGGGCGCTGCCCGGACTTCGGATCGAAGGTCTTCTCGCGTCGGACCACCTGGCAGCGGACCGCGTCGAAGTCGAACGCATCGCCGCTCCGGACCGCTTTGCGCTTGGCGATGGGCGCGTCGGACACGGGCTCGCGGGGGTAGGGGTCGACCACGAGCTCGACGTGGCGGTGGGTGCGATTGAGGTCGTCGAGATCGGCCAGCGCATCGACCAGCAGCCGGGGCTCCCGCCACTCCCGCAGGTGGATCATCTTCCGGACCGACAGGGTCATGCTGTAGACGAGCCCCATCGTGCCCATGCCCACCAGGTGCGCGAAGAAGCGGTCGTCGTCGAACACCGGATGGATGTCGAGGCCGCCGGTCCGACTCCGCCACACCCCACCGTCGGGCGCGGCAAACACCGGGCTTTGCCGCGTGGCGTCGGTGCTTCGCTGGATGAGCTCGATCCAGGGCACCACCGCGTTGCCCCGCTTGCGTACCCGCACGACCACCAGGGAGCGGACGAAGCTCGCCACCGAACCGAACTTCACCCCCGAGCCGTGGGTGCCGGTCGAGATGGCGCCGACGCAGCTCTGGAAGTCGCCGCTACCGTGGTTTCGGATGGCCCGCCCCTGGTCGGAGAGCGCTCGAAGGGCGTCGCGGACGGGCACGCCGGCTTGCAGGCGCACCAGCCCATCGAGCCCGACATCGCTGTGTTCGCGGAGCTTGAGCTGCCGGATGTCCGACCCGACGCCGCTCAGGATGGTGTTGAGTCGCTCGGTGCTGACCAGGCGCGTGCTCGGACGCCTGGTTCCGCTCCGGGTCTCCGGGTAGGGACGCGTGGCGACGCCGTGTGCGCGCGCAGCCCCGACGATCTTCAGCCGATTGCCCTGCTCGATGGCGTCGGCGACCAGATCGTGCAGGTCCTTGAGGCTCTTCGGACGCTCGACCCCATCGCCCAGGAAGGCGTGAGCCCGGAGCCCGAACCGGTCCGAGACCGTGCCCGCGATCTCACCCCGACGCCGCCTGGGCGCGCTGATCCGCGAGCCATCGAGGCCGTCGACCTCGGCGTTGGACACCGACCCGACTTCTTCGGCGAGGTCCTGACGGTCGATCCATCCAGTCGTCGTGGCGTGTTCGACGTCGGCAGCGAGGTCACGAGGGGGCATGCATCCTCCAGGGGGATGCGAGGATACCGCCCTCACCACCGTCCGTGGAGCGCGACGTGTCCGGGCCCCACGGCGAGTGTGGGCTCGGGCTCCGACGCAACGCGGGGATAGAGTGTCGCTCCACGATGGAGACCTCATGACCCCGCCCCCCGCGCTGCGCACCCTGACCCTGATGGCCGCCACCCTGCTCGTCGCGTGCGGAGGCTCGGCCGAGAACGCCGACGCTCCCGAACCCGAAGACAAGGAGGCGATGGAGAAGTCCGCGACCGACGCAGCCGACGCCGAGCCCGCCGAGGAACCCGCCGACGAGGAGGAGATGTCGGGCCCGCCGAAGCGCGGCGACGACGCCGACCGCAAGTCCAAGAACGGCAGCGCGAAGCTGATGCTCGACGACGTCGAGGTCACGGTCACCTACGGACGTCCCGAAGCCCGCGGCCGCACGATCTTCGGCGAGCTCATCCCCTACGGCGAGGTCTGGCGCACGGGCGCCGACGAAGCCACCGTGCTCACGGTGTCCGACGAGGTGATGCTCGGCGAAACCGCCGTCCCCGCCGGGTCCTACGCGCTGTTCACCATCCCCGGCGAAGACGAGTGGACCATCCTGCTCAACAGCCAGGCCAAGCAGTGGGGCAACTACGAGCGCGACGAGAAGAAGGACGTCGCCAAGGCGATGGCCAAGCCCGAGAAGGCCGAGATGACGGAGGCGTTCACGATCGAGGAGAAGGACGGGATGCTGGTGATGCGCTGGGCCGAGACCCAGGTGCCGATCCCGCTGAAGAAGTCCTGATTCCCCGGTTCAGACTTCTGAAAAGAAGCCCTCTCTGCCGGGTCGAACCAGGCTTCAGGCTACGGGCTACAGGCTTCAGGGCTGCCGCGTACACCCACGTCGGCAGAGCCGATCACGTTCGACGAGTCCAGTTGAAGCCCTGCTATCCGGTGGTATGGCGTCTCTGCCGGCACCCGCTGGCGTCACGTCCTGGAGCCTGCAGCCTGCAGCCTGTAGCCTCCTCGGCCCTATCCAGGCGGCTTCTTCCCAGGACTCCGTTCACCAGGCCTGGAACGCCAGGCCAGCCGTGACGCCGAGCCCTTCCTCGCCCAGCCGGACGGTGCCCGCGAGCTCCCACCGGCCGGCCTCGCCGAGCCTGGCGCGATGCTGGAGTGCAACCGCCGGCTCGAGACCCACCACCGCCAGCCGTGACCGCTGACGCGCCGACCACCGCATCGTGGCCCCGAGCTCGGGCGTGATGCGCAGGTTGGAGAGGAGGTCGAGGGAGCTCGCCAGCGGCCAGGAGGTGTCGAACCGCACGTGCCGCGTGCCGCCCTCTGCTGCGATTCCCACGGTGCCATCGACCGTTCCGACGGTAGCGGTCGCGACTCCCCACCCGGCGACTCCGAGGTTCGGGTGCCGCAGGAGCAGTCCGCGACCCCGGGCCGTGAACCCGACCGATCCGCAGTCGGGACACGTGGTCCAGCCCGCACCCGGCTGGGCGTCCAGCGACATCCACACCCGCTCGACGGGCGCCACCTCCACGCCGACGCTTCCACCGAGGAGCTGCGACGCTCGACTCCGCTTGTCGAACGGGCCCGAATACGCCGTCCCCGACGCCGTGATCCGCACGCCCGGCGCGACATCGTGGGCAGACGGAGCCGGACCGACCGACCAGGGAGCGCTCGCCATCGCAAGGAGCACCGGACTCATGGGGCCTCCTGGCGGGCCTGCTCTCCGATGGCGAACAACCGGTCCTCGAGCCACCAGGTCTGCTCCCGCGCGGCCCCGTCGAGCTGGCCGTCGGACACGTTCGCGATCAGGGCCACTCCGATCCCGGTCGCGGGCTCGTAGAACATCTCGCTGGTGACGCCATCGTCGTCCCCGTCGTGGCCCACGATCCACCGGTCGCCGAGCGACATCGAGAACCAGAGCAGGTTCTGCTGCTCGACGAAGGGCTGGATGTACCAGTCCGAGAGGTTCTCGAGAGGAGGCTCGGCCAGGGCTGAGACCGCTCCGGGCGACACCACCCGCGTCCCGTCGACCACCCCGTCGCCGAGCGCCACCCGCAGCACCTGACCGAGGTCGCGAGCAGTGGTCCGCAGCTGCCCGTCGGGCCAGGTCGGAAAGCCGTAGTGCTCCAGCACCTCCCAGGAGGCTCCATCGCTGTCGACCCGATGGGGACGGGCGATTCGGCCGGTGTCCTCGAAGTCGGCGAGGAACCACCCGCTGTCTCGCATGCCGAGGGGCTCGAACAGCCGGGACCGCGTGTAGGCGTCGAAGGGCTCGTCGGCCGCCGAGGCGATGGCGTGTGCTGCGAGGGCCGCCCCGACGTTGCTGTAGAACCACTCGCGCCCCGCTGGCCAGGGGTAGAAGTTGTTGCGGCGGTGGAAGTGGGTGCCTCCCGGCACGAGGTACGCCTCCAGGAACTCCCCGAGCGGTTCGGTGGGATCGCCGGGCTGATAGGAGGCGTCGAGCACCTGGTCCCAGTTGTCCTGGATTCCCGAGCTGTGGGTGGCGAGCTCGACGATGCGGATGGGCACCCCGTTGCCCAGTCGCGCGTTGTCGACCGGGAACCCGACGTGCTGCTCGACGGCGTCGTCGCGGTCCAGTAGCCCCTCGTCCTCGGCCACCAGCAACGCGAGCGCGTCCACGGCCTTGCTGGTCGACGCGACCATGAACGCGGTCGACACCTGTACGGGCTGTTGCGTCTCGACGTCCGTGACCCCCCAGGCCGCCTCGAGCAGCACACCCTCCGCGTCGACGACCGCCACGGACACGGCGGGAATGCAGCCGGCCCGCATCGCCGCGACCACCTCGGCATCGAACGACGCGGTGTCGAACCCCTCGGGCACGACGCCCCAGTCCGCGGGGAGATCGTCCGGCAGCCCCGGACACGACGGGCTCTCAGCGGGTCCACATCCCGCCAGCGCCGTCGCCAGCAGGGCAGCTGCAGCGTGTTCTCGCATCGGGTCCTCCATCACGAGGACAGACACCGGAGCTGCTCGCGCGCGTCACCCGGCCCGGCCGGATACCCCACGGCCATGGACGACCGACTGAACAGACCGTACGACGAAGCGACGCGATGGCGCGACGAGGGCCTCGCGCTGCGCCGGATCCTCCTCGACTGCGCGCTCGAAGAGACCCGGAAGTGGAACAAGCCCTGCTACACCGCGGGCGGGGACAACATCGCCATCGTCCAGCGGATGAAGGACTTCCTGGCGCTGATGTTCTTCAAGGGCGCGCTGGTCGACGACCCCGAGGCGCTCCTGCGCAGTCAGGGCCCGCACTCGCGCTCGGCGAAGCGCATCGAGCTCACCAGCGTCGAGCAGATCGAAGCGCAAGAGCCCGCGATCCGGGCGCTGATCGCGAGCGCCATCGCAGTCGCGGAGCAGGGGCTGACCGTCGACGAACCGCCGTCGATGCCCGATGTCGAGGAGCTCGAAGCGGCCTTCGACGCCGATCCCACCCTGCGAGAGGCGTTCGAAGCGCTGACTCCCGGGCGTCAGCGGAGCTGGTTGCTGCACTTCTCGAGCGCCAAGCAGTCCGCCACCCGAACCCGCCGGATCGACAAGGCCATTCCGGCCATCCGCGCCGGCCGGGGGAAGAACGGATGATGCTGGCGATGTTCAAGGAGACCGGGCCCCAGGCCTGGGCGATGCTCGCGCTGTTGCTGTTCGCCTGCGTCGTGGGGCTGGGCGCGTTCATCGGATGGGCGCTCAATCGACGCGTGCCGTCGGGCATCCCCGTGCTGGCGTTCGCGGGCGTGGCGTTCGTACCGGTCGTGTTCGGCGGCCCCATCACTCAGATGGGCATGCAGGCCGCCGCGAATGCCTCGGCCGAGATGAAGATGCGCATGATCGCCAACGCGGTCAGCATGGCCCTGGGCGGGCGATGGGTCATGGGCCCGCTGATGATGCTCCCGCTGCTGGTGTTCATCCTGGGCTCGGGCGTCGTCGGCGCTGTCCGGGGGCCGCGCCGGTTCGGTCCTCCGGTCGTCGTCCTGATCTGCGGGGTCGGGGCCGCCGTCGCGTCGGGGCTGGGCGCCATTCAGGCCACGCCCGTCGCGCTCGCGTGGGGCCCGATGTACCTGCTGGCCAGCCTGGCTATCGCCGCTGGGCTCACGGCTGCGGTCGACCCGAAGAACCCCACGGCGGGTCCGCAGGCCGCTGCTGCCGCCGCCATGGCCTTCCCCCTGCTGGTGTTCATCGGCGAGACCTGGACCGTGCACGACGGCTACACCCTGGCGTTCCACGCGGTGGCCAACGCATCGGCCGAGATGAAGACCAAGCTGCTGGAGAACGGGCTCATGTACGCGGAGATGCGCCCCTGGGCCCGCGGCACCGCGATGTTCCTGTCGTCGGTGGTGGCGTGCACGGGGGCCATCAGCGCCCTCGACGACCGGCCCGGGGCCAATGCAGCCACCCTCGTGGGGTTGGTGGCCATCGTGGTCGGCGTGCTCTTCGCCGCCTCGCCGGCTCGGGCGCTGTTCGACATGCTGACCGCGGTGATGATGTGATCCCCGCTGTCGCCGTGCTGTCCGGCCTCGCGGGCCTCGTCTTCGGCGGGCTCCTCGCAGCTCGGGTGCGGGTTCCGCCCGTGCTGGTGGGCCTGTTCGTGACTCTTCCCGTGGTCGTGGCCGCCAACACGTCCGCCTGGCTGGCCGACTCCGCAGCCCGGGCGTCGGCGGAGCAGGTTCCGATGGGGATGCGCTCCGAGATCTACGCGAGCACCATGCAGTCCGCGATGGCGTCCTGGGGCTGGTCGAGCCTGGCCCTGCCGGGCATCGGGCTGCTGCTCGTGGGCTGCGTGATCGGGGCCCTGCGGGCCTCCAACAGGGCGTTCGGTCTGGCGGCATTCCCCGCCCTGCTCGGCATGGCGCTGCTGATGGGGATCGCCCGCGACCGACTGCTCTACTTCGAGAGCTTCTCGAGCTCGCCCGGCGGCCTGCTCACCGTGCCGGTCCTGCTGGTGTTGCTGCTGCTCACCGCTATCGCCTTCGTGGGGACCGACTCCGAGAAGTCCGAGACCTCGACGGCGGGCTTCGAGGCGGCAGCCGCAGCGGGGCTGGGCTTTCTCGCGGCCGCCGCAGCGCTGTCGATTCGCAGCAGCGGACTCACCTGGGGGACCATCTTCGACGCGCTCGCCACCGTCCCTCCCGACATGTCGCCCAAGCTCCTCGCCAACGCCATCGGCGTCGCGGCACCCGAGTCCTCCCGCGGCGTCGCGACCACCACCTGGGCCGCCGCCATCGCGTTGGCCGGGCTCGGGGTCGGAGCCACTGCCAGCGGCATCCGGCGGGTGGGGGTGGTGCTGGCCGTGCCGGTGGTCCTCGCCGCGCCCATGCTGGTCGGGGCGGCGAACCCGGTGGAGCGCGTGATGGAGTTCGAGCGCGCCGAACAACGCCGGTTCTTCGCCTACCCCACCAAGGACTACCAGCTGGCGGTGGGCGCCCCGACGCTCCGGGGCCAGCGGGTCCCCCGGGGAACGGTGCTGCGCGTCAGCCAGCGGCGCATCCTCCTGGACGACGAGCCGGTCGCGAAGCTGGAGCGCGTCGTCGGTCCTACGGGCGCCGAGATGTCGGCCCTGGACGCCGAGCAACGCGATGCGCTGCAGGCCGCGCTCACCGAAGAACGCGCGCTCTGGAAGACGGTGGCGGGCGGCGCCATGGCTGACAGCGAGCGGTCGCGCCAGCTGGTGCTGCAGCTCGACAAGCGGACGGCGTGGTCCCTGCTCCGCCCTGTGCTCACCGCCGCGAACCAGGCCGGCTACACCGAGCTGCGCTTCCAGCTGCTGGAGGGGAACGCCATCCGACCGATCTGGGCAGGTTCGGGCGAGCCCATCACGCTGTCGGGGCTCCCCGTGGTGCGGCTGCGTCCAGACGCCATGGTCGTCCCAGAGACCGACGCCACCGCGCCGTTCTCGATGGAGGGCGACGAAACCCCCGTGAAGACGGCCCTGGTGGACCTGCACCGTGCAGAGGGCCAGGTGGTCCTGCTTCCGGACGACTCCATCCGCTGGGAGCAGATCGTGCGCTGGATGGACATCGCCCGAGCGGTCGAGCCGGTGCGGGACCGCAGCTCCTGGGACGACCCCACGCCCCTGTTCCCCGACGTCTGGCTGGCCGATCGCAGTCACCTGCCGGAGCCAGAAGACGAGACAGACGAGCCGAGCGAGGAGCCAGAAAGCCAGTAGGACCTCGGTGAAGCGAACGTGGAGTGGGCCACGGAGTCACGGAGGGATTGGGAGCCTTTCACGGAGTCCTGAGGATCCGCAGCGCGCGGACGCCCGAATGCCCGTCTCTTCCAACCTCTCCCTGAGAACCCCGAAGCACAGTGGTATCCTCCGCACGCGTCGTTCTCGAGACAGGAGCCCCGTGTGCGCACCCCACCCCCCTCGTGCATGTCCCCTGCGCGCGCTGTAGCCGTCCAGATGGCGCTCGGGCTCGCCCTGTTGGCGGGCTGCACCCCGGACGAGAAGCCGAACCCCGGTCAGGCAGACACCGATGCCGATGCGGACGCCGATGCCGATACCGACGCCGATGTGGACGCGGACTCCGACGCAGATGCGGACTCCGATGCCGACACCGACACCGACACCGACGTCGATGTGCAGGACTCCGACGGCGACGGCCTGACCGACGACGAGGAGACCTCGCTCGGCACCGACCCATCCGACCCCGACAGCGACGGCGACGGGTGGGACGACGGCGAAGAGGTGGCCGGCAACGTCGATCCGCTGGATGCCGACGACCATCTCTACACCGGAGGCTGGGCCATCGGCGCATGTCGCGACTCCGTGCAGCCCACGGGCAACAACGTGGGGCAGATCGCGCAGGACTTCGAGCTGATCGACCAGCACGGCGAGAACGTGTCGCTCCACGACTTCTGCGACCGCGCGGTCCTGCTGGTGAGCGCGGCCTTCTGGTGAGGCAGCTGTCAGGCGGAAGCCGACGACCTGGAAGGTCTGTACCAAACCTACGAAGCCGACGGTTTCATCGTGATCACGCTGCTCGGCGAGACCGTGACCGGCGGAACCCCCACCCAATCCGACCTCGCGAGCTGGGCCAACACCTACGGCCTGAACCACCCCGTCGTGTCCGACCCCGGCTGGGGCGTCACCGGCCGCTTCGTGAGCGGGTCGTTCGGCCTGCCCTCGATGCACCTGATCGGCCCGGACGCCGAAGTGCTCCAGACCCAGACGTACATCGACGCGTCCGAGATCGAAGGTGCACTGCCTCCGTGAGGGCTCGATGATCGGACTCGTGCTGTGGACGATGAGCCACACCGTGGCGCTCGCTGCACCCTGCAGTCCCGTGGCCGCTGTCGAGGACGGCGCGTATCGGCCCGCCCAGACGGTCGCATTCGAGCCCCGCACTGCGAATCCCACGCCGGAGACGGTCGAAGCGATGGCTGCCGTCGCGTGCGCGCTGAAGGCCGAGCCCACCCGAACGATCCACATCGGGGTCCACACCGACAGCCAGGGCTCGGGGGCCTACAACCAGCGCGTGTCCCAGGAGCGCGCCGATGCCCTGAAGGCCGCCCTGATCGCCGAAGGCATCCCCGAAGACCGGATCGCGGCCCACGGCTACGGCGAGTCGATTCCCATCGCCCCGAACACCACCGCCGAGGGTCGGTCGCAGAACCGTCGCATCGAGCTGCGCACCACCGATCCCGGGCATCCGAAGCCCACCGCACCCGAGCCTCGACCCGAGCCCCGACCCGCACCCCAGCCCGTTCCAGACCCCTGCTCGCCCCTGCCCACCCCCGGCACCTCCTGTTCGGGCGCGCAGCTGTGCCCGGTCGACACCGACACGTACATCGAGTGCATGCACGGCGAGTGGGTGCGCATCACCGAGCGTCCGATGGACCCCACCCCATGACGTTCGCAAAGCGGGCCGTACGCTCTACTTCATCGATGCCGAGGCCCGCGTCGACGACCGCCTGGTGGCCTCGGCACGCGTGACCAAGTCGCTGGTCCACCTCACGGCTCCGAGCTGACGTCGGCCGTCGGGTCGGCTCGGGTCGGCTCGACCGCGCCGGTGTTGTCCGTGATGACGGGTTCGTAGCCGTCGGCCGCGTAGTCCCAGCGCTTGCCGTAGACGTGCACCTGGCGCGTGGACTCCCCGGTGGGCGTGACCAATGGGCCGTCCTCGTGGGTCCAGGCGAGGATGCTGCCCCTGAAGTTCAGCACGTCGACCCCGTCCTTTCGGAGCTTGTTGGCCGCGAATCCCGAGCGGACGCCAACGGTGCAGTAGGTGACCACGGTGCGGTCGGCGAACGCGGTCGGGTCGGCTTCGCGCCGGGCTTCGTACTCCTCGAGCGCAATCGCACCCGGGAGGATGCTGACGTTCCGCTCCTCTTCGGGGCGCACGTCGACCAGGAGCAGTGAGTGGTCCTTCTTCTCGAGCCGTGCACGCAGGGCTTTCGCATCGATCTCGTCGACCTTCGGGAACCCGAAGTCGTAGCGTTCGTACACCTCGTCGAGCGCGTCGCGACGCTCGGCATCGGTGGTGGGCGGCCTGGCGAACGCTGCGGTGAGCCACACCGCGAGCAGGGGGAGGATCGAGGGCATCGGAGTCTCCTCTAACGCCCGTTGGGGCCGGGCAGAGGCCGAGTCTGCCGCGGAGTCACCGCTCGTTCCACCCCTTGCCGGACAGGATCTTCTCGGCGCACCGGTCGGCCCGGCGCACCCGGGTCTTCTCCTGCTTGGCTCCGGACACGTGCAGTACGTGACTGCGCTGTCGACCGGGGGTCAACGCCTGGAACGCGGCTGCGACGTCCGGACGGGCCTCGAGCAGATCCTGCAGGGCGTCGGGAACCTCGAGCGCACCGGGTTCGGCCACGACGGACACCCCGGATCGCTCGACCTGGATGGCGCTCTCGACGAGGGCTCGCAGATTGGCCTCGTGCGCGCGGACCTGTTCGACGGTCGACACGCGAACGACCCGACCCACGCGGGTGTTCGGGCCGGGCTTTTCGAGCAGGCCCTGCGGATCGTCGAGCGCCGACCCCTTGAAGAAGCTCAGCGTCGCGTGGTCGACCAGCGCCGACAGCATCACGACGTTCTTCCCGCCCAGCGTGTAGCAGGGCGCACCCCACTTCAGGGTCTCGTCGAGCTCGGTGTCGAGCAACAGGGCACGCACGGCGACCAGGACGTCGGTCCACCGGTGGACCTTGCAGGACGGCGTCTGGTAGTGCTCGCAACGGCCGCAACCGTCGCGCAGATAGGCTTCGACGTTCTCGGTGTTCATCTGCGTCGGATATCCCAGGATGCAGACCGGCAGCCAGGGGATCGAACTGGTCGACCCGCGGCCGGGAGCGTAAATCGTCGTCGTGTACGACCACCTCTCCATCGGCGTCGCAGACCTCGACCGCTCGATCGTTCTGTACGACGCTGCACTCGAACCGCTCGGGCTGGCTCGGCTGTGGCGCACCGAGCGCGCGGCGAGCCGCCGTGCAGGGCTTCTTCGCAGCTGCGGTCCGAGCGGGCGCCATCGACGACGGACCGCCAGGCATCCGGGAGTCCTACGACCCCGGGTACTACGCGGCGTTCATCATCGACTTCGACGGGAACCGCATCGAAGCGGTGGTTCACGAGTCCGCCCCCGTCTGACCCCGGATTTCGCGTGAGCCGCGACCGCCTCGAGTGCGTGGGGCGCTGAGGTGGTCGAACACCGCCTGGAGCTCGTCGCGCTCGAAGGCCGAGGGCACGGGATTGTCCAGCGCCACGCGGAGCGCCTCCACAGCGCGGTCCACGTCGTCGGAATCCCGGGTTCGCCGTGCGAGCTCGCCCTCGAGCAGCGCGCGTTCGGCGATCTGGATGGGATGGCCGGGTACTCCTCGGGCCGCCACGACCGCATGCCCGAGGGCCTCGCTGTCCTCGCGGGCGAGCGCGACGCGTCCGAGCGCCAGCTGAACCTCGACGAACCACTTCGGTGCCTCGTCGCGGCCCAACCTGTGCAGGACCGAGCGCGCGATCTGCTCGGCGCGGTCGGGCTCTCCGGCTCTGGCGAGGGCGCGGGCGAGCGTGGCCTGGTCGCTCCACTCCAACCACCCGCCCTCTCGCCTGCCGCTCACCGTTTCGAGGTCCTCGATCGCATGGTGGAACCGTCCGTGCCGCAGATGGAACCGGGCCCGGTTGGCACGTGGGAGGGCGATGACCGCCTGCCCTCCGCTCCAGGTCATGGCGTTCACGGCTGCGTCGAACAGCGCCCACGCAGCGGCCTCGTTGCCGCGTCCATCTTCGAGCACGGCGAGCGACTCGTAGGCCACCGAGGTGAACTGCGCCGACTCCAGACGCAGGATGAGGTCGAGGGCCTTGCGGAGCCACGCCGCAGCGGTCTCGACGTCTCCCTGCACCGTGACGTCGCCGAGCAGGATGAGCATCGCGGCCTCGCGGTACAGGCTGCCCGTCGCGCGCGCGACGGCCAGGCCCTCGAACGCCAGGGAGCGTGCGCGCTCCTGCTGTCCGGACCAGAGGTGTTGGTAGGCCAGGTGGTACATCGCCCTCGCGAGCACCGAGGCGCACCCGTGTGCCCGGGCCAGCGACTCCGCCTGTTTCATCTCCCGGAGCCCGGCCTCCCGGCCCCCATGCGTGGCCAGGTGCAGACCGTACGAGAGCCGTGCCGCCGCCTCGATCCCCACCCGACCCGTGCTGCGGGACCGTGTGAGCGCCTCGTGGAGAAGCGCCTCGGCCCGCTCGCGCTCGGCACCGCGTAGCGACCGTCCGAGCTGACGCAGACCGAACGCCAGCAGCGACGGATCGGCGCTCGACATCCCACGCAGGTCGGTCACCAGCGCTTCGAACCAGGCCACCTGTTCCGGCCGGCCCATCATCAACAGGAGCAGCTCCGAGAGATACAGCCCGACCACCGTGCGGGCCAGCCGGGTGGTGTCGCTGTTCTGCCCGGACTCCAGGCGACCGAACACCGCTCGGCAGAAGTCCGCGGCCTCCGCCATGGGCCCGTGTGCGATGGCGATTCGCGCATAGGCCTGTGCGAGCCCCGCCAGGACGGGGGGTTCGAGAGGTGCCTCTGCGTCGAGTGCGTACTGCAGGGCCACGCGGATGTTCTCGCGATCGGCGCGAGGCTCCAGATCGTCGTCCCAGTGGTCGGGCTCCACCAGCCACTCCCAGCTTCCGAAGCGCGCGAACCACGTCGCATGACGCGCCGCGAGAGCACGCCGCATCCCGGGATCGAGCTTGGTTCGCGCCAGTCGCCGGGTGCTCTCCAGCACGCGCACCCGATCGCCGTCCCGCGTGAGGAGCGACTGGTCGGCGAGGACGGACAGGGCCTGTCGCACCGCATCGTCCGAACGCTCGCGAAGACCCCTGGACTCCCGGACCTCCACGACGCTGCACGCCGCCTCGATGGAGCACCCACCGACGAACACCGACAGCTGAATCAACACCGAGGCCTCGACGGGAGCGAGGAGCGAGAACGACCACTCGAGGCACGCCTGGAGGGTCGGATGGGTCTGGTCGAGCCCCGATTCCAGGCCCCGCGCGAGCTCGTGAAGCGTCGCCCCAGCCGCCCGTGCAGCCGCCAGCTCGAGCGCCAACGGGATGTTCTCGAGCCGCTTCAGGATGACGTCGAGCTGGGTGCGTTCGGCGGACTCGAGCTCGGCGCCACCCCGTGCCGCGCGGATGCGGGCCTCGAACAGGGCACGCGCATCCGCCCTCGACAGCGGGCCGAGCGTCAGCCCGCGCCCGACCTCCATCCGAACCCGCGACCCGATCAGGAACACCACATCGGGGCAGCGTGCGACCCAGGTCGAGACCTGCTCGGCGACCTCGGTGACCAGGTGCTCGGCCTCATCCAGCACGACGAGTGTGCGGGGCTGGGCGGCGAGCACGCTCGCGACCTGCTCCGAGGGGTCTCCGGCCAGTGGTGCAGCCATGGCGTCGAGCACGGAACGGCCGATCGCGACCACGCCGTCCGCCTCGGCGAGGCTGCAGTGCACGACCCCACCGGGCCAGCGACTCGTGGTCTGGGAGGCGTACTGTTCCAGCAACGCGCTCTTCCCCACCCCGCCGGGCCCGCGCACCGAGACGACCCGCTCGCCGTGATCGATCAGGCGATGCAGGGCGTCGAGCTCGGCCTCCCGCCCGACGAACGACGACGCGACTGGCTGAGGCTGCGAATCGGCCAGCACAGCCGCGACCTCGCTCAACAAGCCCTGCTCGGCGCGTTCGATGCCATCCGCACCTCCGGGAGGGTCTGGCAAGGCCTCCAGCAGGGCCTCGACCGAGCGGGTGCGCTTCGCGACATCACGCGTCAACAGGCCGTCCACCACGGGCTGCCAGCGAGCGGGCACGGCATCCAGCGCGATGGGGGCGTGCCGAACAGCATCGAGCAGCGCATTCAGCCCGAGCGCCCGGAACGGCCGGTGCCCGACCAGCATCTCGTACAACAGCACGCCGAGGGCCCAGAGATCGGCACGCTCGTCGGCGGGCTCCCCCCGCAGGACCTCCGGGCTCATGTACGCCGGACTGCCCTGCACCTTCTCGCCCGGCACCCAGGCTCGACCCGACCGCCGCACGATGCCGAAGTCCGCCACCCGCACACGCAGGGAGTCGACGGGCGAAGCGTCCCTGAGGATCCGCTGTCGCTGCTGATCGACCAGGATGTTGGAGGGCTTGAGATCCCGGTGTACCAGCTTCTGGGAATGGGCCGAAGCCACGCCCAGGGCCACGGGCCGGATGACCCGGACGACCTCCTGCTCGGTGAAGCGACGCCGCTCCAACAGCGACTCGAGCGAGCAGCCCGCCACGAAGGGCATGAGCAGCGCGAGACCATCCGACAGCGCCACCACGTCGGTCACGGGAAGCACGTAGGTGGGATCGAGCAGCGCCTGAGCCCGTCCCTCCTCCAGCAGCTGCTCGCGGTGCCGCGGGTCGGTGCGATGCAGGACCTTCAGCGCGTGGCGGGTGCCCAGCAGTCGATGCTCGACCGCGTACACCTCCGCAGCCCCGCCCCGCCCGAGCAATCGCTGAACGACGTACCGCTCGACCTCGTCACCGGGCTTCAGCTCGGACACGGCCGACTCACTCCACCCCGGCCCCGGGACGGAGCACCGCAGGCGATCAGGACCAGCAGCGAAGACAGCATGCCGGCCTACTATCTCGTACGTCGGCTCCCCGAACGACGCCGGTGGCTACTCGAACCGCGCCATGCCGCTCGGGTTGGTCGTGCCCGCCTGATTGGCGAGCTCCACGTTCGTGCCCGCGCCTGCATCCGGAACGTCCATGGCCACGAGCGGCTTGAGGAGGAACGGCGCGGGGCTGTCGTCCGGCTCCGGCTCGACCGAGATCACCACGGCTCCCCCGATGACCGACAGCTCGGGATCGACGAAGTCGCTACCCGGGAACGGCGGGGCACCATCGGGCCCTGCAGCGGGACCCGCACCGTCGGAGTCCGGCATGTCGAGGGCGGTGAATCGACCCGTGGTCACGGGCCCATCCGGCCCCACGACCCAGCCCTCGTAGACCCAGCCAGCAGGAAGCTCGGGCAGGTCGAGCGAGGGGCCCGGACCCGCGGACATGTCGAGGAACCACACACCCAGGTCGAGAGTTCTACACACAGGCGCCCGGATCGGCCCGTTTTGCCTGCAAGGCCCATCAGTGTAAGATCAGCCATCTGAAGGTGAGCCGGACCTATGGCTCGTGCCTGGGCCGCGCGGGTCGGATCTGCACCCGCCGCAGCGCCGCCATCCGCTTGCCCGCCTTCAGCTCGATCCGCAATCGACCCGGCTCCTCCAGGGTGACCACGTCGTTGGCCGCGAATCCGCCGTCTGGCACGGGCTCAGCGGCGGGAGACGCGCGCATGACCAGGGGCCCCCGAGCGACCGCATTCACCCTCCACGTGCCCGCGGGCGCCTTCAGGCTCAGGGCCGTCGACCGGCCTCTGGGAATGCGTGTCTCGACCACCCGGTCCTCGTTCGGTGCTGGCAGAACCGCGCGGAGTCCGGGTGCGGCGAACAGCCACGGCGGGACCACCGCCCCCCGCTCGCCGACCACCGCTCCCACGCGTGGGCTCGGAATCCGGACCCACATGCGAACCACCACGCCGCCCGACGCCATCTCGGTGAGCCGGTAGTCGCGACGGAACCTCTTCTCGCGGTACAGCTGCCGATCGCCCAGGAACCCCTTCCCTTTGCGCGTGAAGCCGGTGAAGCCGCCCATCAGCACGAGGTCGGGCTCGCGCGACAGCACGTAGCGCCCGTCTCCCAAGCCGTGCGCGAGCGGGGTCTCGGTCAGGTCCGGTGGCGGGTGCTCGGCGATCCAGCGGTCGTTCAGCCCCAGCATGTCGAGGCTGTCGAGCTCCGAGAAGTACGGCCAGCACCCGGCTGCATTCGTCGCCAGCAGCGGATCCGCCTCCCAGAACGTCGCTCCGACCGCTCGGGCGATGGTCGCGCAGCGCCACTCCCAGCGTTCCTTGCGAGCGCGCTGGTACTCAGGATCCCACCGCTCCTGATGGGCTGCGTGCAGCGGGACCAGAAGCACGGCGAGGCCGATCGCGACGGGCGTACGCAGCTCCCGCACCGCGGGTCCGGCCAACATCGCGAACGCCGGCAGGATGGGCAGCAGATGTCGCCGCGCGGGAAAGATGTCGCCGCCGATGAACACCACGTAGGCGAGCCAGATCCCGATCGAAGGCACCAGGAGCGCCGCCACCCGTCGCTCGGCCCGAAACGCCCCGACGACAGCCACCGCGACGAGCACGCCGAGGCCCCAGGTCCCGACCGCCGCATAGTCCAGGCCCGTCTCCAGCCGGTAGAGGCTGAACCCCAGCTTGGCATGGGCCGTGTTGGGAACCCAGGCATCGTAGTAGGCCAGCCGGAAACCGAGCTGAGCGAGCCAGGCGAGCAGGCCCGGCAGCGTCAACCGGAGCGCCGAGCGCCACCCGCCGCCGAACAGACCCCACGCCGCAGCGATGGCCACGAACACCGGCGTGTCCGGGCGCGTCCAGCACGCCAGGGCGAACAGACCGCCCGCCGCCCACTGCCATCCCGGTCGGTCCTCCTGCAGAGCCAACGCCCACGCACCGGCCAGGAGCCCTGCCAGCAAGGGCTGTTCGAGACCTCCCACCGCCCAGACCCCCAGCCCGGCGGACGCTCCGAGAAGTCCTGTTCCCAGCAGCGCGGCACCGACGCCCCCACGGCTGGTGTGCCCTGCGACGGCGAGCACACACAGCAGGGCGCCCGCGAGGCCGACCGTCCGAGCGGCGCTGATCAGGTCGAGCCCCAGCCCTCCGAGTGCCGCCGAGAGCAGGACGTAGAGCAGGTTGCTGTAGCCCTCGACCCGCTCGCCATCCGTGAACGTCAGGCCCAGGCCGTCGATCAGCCGACGGCTGTAGCGCAGCGAGATCAACGCGTCGTCGGCGATGAACGGCAGGGTGTTCCAGGCGTGGGCCGCGACGAGCACCGCCCCGACGCCACCCGCGAGCAGGGTCGCCCCAAGAGCAGGACGCGCGACCGGGGGTTCCGGCGAAGCGGGGGCTGGGGACGATTCAGACGACAGAGGACAACCCGGGCTCAGACCAGACGGGCCCGCAGTCTGACACCGTCCGAGCCGACCTGCTGGCCGGGAAACGCGTCCCAGGGCCGACCTACGGGATTGTCCGCCTCAAAACCGAGATGTCCGCCATACAAAAAATGCGGCGAACCCGCACTCCGCGCGCGTTCATTGGCAGCGAAGCCCTATCGCTCGTTCATCTCCATCTTCATGTCCATGTTCATGCCGACGTTCATGGTCTGGCCATCCGCCTGCATCTTCATCTCGCTGGCCATGTCGATCGCCACGGTGGAGTCGGTGGGCAGCAGCTTGGAGAGGTCCAGCACCGAGGTACCCGTGCCCTTGGAGTCGAACGACACCAGCTCGGCCGTGCCGCCCGGCGGCAACCCCTCGGGCTTCAGGGACTGGGGATCGGCCTTCTGGTCGATCGTGATGGTGAGGGTGGCGATGTCGCCCGACAGCTCGGTGAGCTCGTAGGTGGTGACCTGCGACAGCTTCATGCCCTGCTCGGCGACGTCCTGCGCGACCTGCCACTTCGCGCCCTTGCCAACGGCCTCGGTGGGCAGCGGGACCCCGGAGTAGTCGACGGTCTTCTTCAGCTGGTCGGACATCTCGGGCTCGGCGCCCTCCGGCATGACGAAGTCGGCCTCGACCGTGTGGCCATCCGGCGTGACGACCGTGGTGCCCTTCAGCCCCACCATCTTGTTCATCTCGGCCAGCATGCCGGACTTGACGTCCTCCATCACGCCTTCGTCGTCGGTGATGCCGGCTTCGGTGAGCTCGAACGCGTACACGATGTCGCCGTTGCCGCGGATCTCGGTCACCTCGGACTGCATCGCCATGGTCATCGTGGGCATCTTCATGGCCGGCATCGCCATGCCCGACATGTTCATCTCCATGCCCATGGCGATCTTCATGTCGACGGTCTGGGTCAGACCCTTCTTCGGTGCCAGCTGGAGCACGCGCTTCTTGCCCGACCCCTTCGAGAGCACCGTGACCTCGGGCTTGTCGGCGTGTGCGACTGCGGGGAGCACGGCCACGCCGAGCATCAGGGTGGCCAGTGCCGCGAGTGCGGAAGCGCCGGACCGGGCGGAACGAACGAGCGCTGCCAGTGCAGTCGCGACGAGGGGGAGCGGCATCGAGCCTCCTGTGGATTGCAGGAGTGTATCCGCTCGGCGCAACCGGACGGATAGGAGGGCTCCATGATCCTGCCCCTGCTCGCGCCCACCCTGCTGGTCGGCTGCACTCCCAAAGATGGACCCGCCATCGGCGACCCCGACCTGGCGCGCATCGACATCCAGATCAGCTACGAGCCCGACGCCGCGCCGTACACCGGCAACGCCCCTCTCGGTGGCGACACCTGGCAGCTGTTCGAGACCAACGCCGCCGCACTCTTCGACGGAACGGGCGTGACGGTGTCCGTACCCACCACCCTGGCCGGCATGCAGGAGATTCCGGATCCCGGAGACCAGGACTTCGACGTCGACCGACTGCTGGAGCTGGACGAGCAGTTCCGAACGGTCGAGGCCTCCGACGACACCCGGGTGTTCCACGCGATCTGGCTCGACGGCTATTTCGCCGATGAAGACGGGCGAAACGAAGGGGTGATCGGCGTCTCGATCGGCGACACCGGGGTGATCGCGATGTTCAAGCCCGTGATCGAAGGCCTGGGCATCACCGAGACGGTGCGACGCTTCGGCGAGCAGACCACGTTCATCCACGAGGTCGGGCACGCCGTGGGGCTGGTCGACAACGGGGTGGCGATGCAGAACGACCACCGCGACGAGGAGAACGGCGCTCACTGCGACGACGATTCCTGCGTGATGTACTACTCGAACGAGGGCGCGGCCGACCTGGTGGAGTTCATCGGGCAGTACGTGGTGAGCGGAGACACCGTGATCTTCGACGACGACTGCCTGGCGGACGTCCGCGGCGCGTTCTGAGGCTTCGGGGAGCGCGACGCGTTCGAGTCATTGGACGTACATCCAGCCCGAGACGGCAGCCGATGCGTCGTTCTCGTCACCCTCGGGCCAGGCGGTGGCGGAGAACTGCAGCTCGGCCTGATTGCCGTCGAGAAAGCCCTGCTCGGCCTCGATCTCCCAGAGCGTGTGGCTGATGCCGTCCACGAACGGCTCGCCCTCGGGCCGCCCCATCACGTCGTCGCCCGACAGATCGTTCCCGACCTCACGAACGACGAGCTCCGGGGGCTCGAGGTCGCCCATGGCCTCGACCACCAGGGCCACGGTCATGTCGTCGAGCTGACCCACGAGCAGCATGCCGTCGTCGGGGTGCGCCCAATAGGCACACAGGATCTGGTTCCCGCCGGGAACAGGTTCCGGACGCATCGGGTAGAGCCACTGTTCCACCTCGCCGTCGATGACGAACGCGATGCCGGCGTCGCTGCGGATCTCGGTGGGGTCGAGCTCCAGCGAGAAGGCGCCCTCGGCGTCGGTCTGGGTCACGGCCAGCTCGGCTTCGCGGTTCTCCCCGCGGACCCGCCACAGCGCCACCTCGACACCCGGCTCGCGAACGGCCTCACCGCGACGACTGCGCGGACTGGTCTCCGCCTCTTCGTACAGCGCACCCGTGAGGGTGACGGGCGCGTCTCCCACGACGGTGAGGTGATGCGCCGGGGCGTCGGCAGGAGGCGCGCAGACGCGCTCGGAGTCCGACGCCAGGTCGAAGACCCGGACATCGTCCAGGTCTCGGGATTCTTCGCAGCCGGTGAGTGCAGCGACGGTCATGGACAGAGCGATGGAGCTGGCGAGGATTCGCATGGATGCCTCCGGTTCGACACCACCACAGTAGGAAGGACGGCCGAGGGGCACCATTACCGGCGATGGCACGACGCTTCGACGAACACCAGCGCGGCGGTGCCGCATTGCCCGATGCTCGCCCACACGCGATCCATGCAGCGCTACCCGGTAAAAGGGGCGGGAGTCGGACCGAAGGAGGATCGTGGAGCTGGGCGCACTCGGGCAGGCCTACGTCGATGCCGCGTCGCATGCGCTACCCCTGATCCTCGCGGGCGCGGTGATCGGTGGGGCGCCGGTGGCGGTGCGCGACCGGGTTCCCCGCGGGCTGACGGGCCTGTTGGTCGCAGGGGCTGCGGGCATCGGGCTGTGGCGGGGCACCCGCGAGGTCGCGATTCCCGACGATGCCTTCCTCGGCTTCGCCTGGGCCGCCGGTGTCCCCGAGGCGGCTGGCGGGCTGTCCCTGATGCGAGCACGCTGGATCGTGGCGGGGGCCTGCTTCACGGCCGCGGCGCTGCTCCGTCCCGAATACGCGCTCCTGCTGCTGGTCGCCAGCGGGATCGTCGCGCGTCACGGAGCGCTCCGGCGGTTCCTGCTGCCCGTGCCGATCCTGCTCCTCGGATGGCTCGGGCTGGGCACCACGTACGGCTTCGCCACGGGCATCGACCCCTCGGTCGCCGGGCTCCTGGCGGTCGTCACCTTCGCCCTCGCCAGCCAGGGCGTGTGGCTGGTGCCGCTGATCGCCCACGGAATCGCCCGAACCCGTCCAGAGACCCTGTCGGACCGGATATTTCGCGAGCTGACTGCTGGAGTTCTGCTGGCGCTGCCGCTGATGGCGCTGCCGCACCTGCTCGACGACGGCTCGATCCTGCTGTTCGACAACGCCCAGGAGTCCTCGCGGGTGCCGTGGATCGACGAGCACGGCCGGACGACCCGGGAGTGGACGCGACCGGGGTTCTTCACGCGGTTCTGCGGTGCGGTGCAGCCGCTGCCGAACGGCAACGTACTGGCGAGCGAGTCCCTGCGAGGCCGTGCGGTGGAAGTGACCTCGACCGGCGAGGTGGTGTGGGAGTTCCGCACGCCCTGGTCGGCCTTCGACGATCGGGAGAAGGTGGCCAACCTGCTGGAGGTCCAGCGCGTGGCCCCGGACTACGGCGACGACTGGCTCTGACAGCGCCAGGGACGTTCAGCGACCCTCCAGGAGCTGCGCGACCACCGGCAGGACCGGCTCCAGCGGCGCGCCCATGGCGTCGATGTCCGCAGGGAGCGGCCCCAGGCGAACCGGCTCCGACAGGCCCTCGACCCCGAAGCGGACCGCCCAGTGGTGATGCACGGCCAGCGACGTCTGCCCCCACCACGTCCGGAACACGTCTCCGGCTGCACTTCGCTGCGCAGCCGTGGTGCCGCAGTGCCCCAGGATCATGGCCGTATCGGGGCTGGAGGGCCGAATCGCCCGCCCGGCACGGACCGCTTCGACCACGGCCCGCAATCCACCCACGTCGTCGCGCGTTCCCAGCGGTAGCTTCGCCAGGGCCCGGCTCGCTGCATCCAGGTTGCCGAGCAGGGCATGGGCTCTCGCGAGTCGGACGCTGGCCTCGACCTGCCAGAGGTGGTTGCCGTGCCGCGTGCTCGCCCGCGCACAGGCCGTGGCCAGCGCCCGGGCAGCACGCCAGTCCTCCCACGCGAGCAGGTCGTCCGCCAGCCGCAGCGCTGGGCCGATCAGCAGGTCGAGCTGCTCGAACCGCACCGCGCGTACGAACGCAGCGCCGGCCATCCGGTGGGCATCCTCGCGATGCGCACATCCGGACAGGGTGAGCGAGAGGTTCGACAGCGCGGAGATCTCGCTGCGGATCACGCCGAGACGCCGGGCGGTCCGGATGTTCTCGAAGGTGTGGTCGACCGACTCGGCCAGCTTTCCCTGCTCCCAGGCCGCGGCGCCCCGGTTGCCGTGCACCCCACACAGCAGGTCGGCCGAGAGCCGCCCGGACTCCTGCGCGCGCTCGAGCTCGCGATCCGCTTCGACGGGTCGCTGCAGCCGGATGAGCAGCCCTCCGCGCACGTACCGGACCCGGGCCAGCAAGGACGCGAACCCCGCCGCCCGTTCCAGCAAGACATCACACTGCGCCAGGGCATCCTCCAGAGGGATGGCGCCCGCCACGGTCTGCTCTCGAAGTCGGGCGACCTGTTCCTCGATCGCCAGGCGCTCGTCGCCGGTCTGCTCGGCGAGGGTGCACAGCTGGTCCAGGGCCGCGTGCTGCTCGCGAGAGCCTGCAGGCAGGACCCGCACCAACTCCAGCAGCGCCTGGCTCTGGAGGCCCGGCTCGGGGCTGGACGCGGCGATCCCCAGACACCTGCGGGCCAGCTCGTCTTCGCGCCATCGTGCGGCGAGACGCCCTCGCGCCAGGGCCAGATCTCCCGGCGGAGCACCCTCGGCGTCGACATCCCAGGCGGACCACGCTCCCACCACCGCTCGGCTGTGGCTCGCGGAGTCCGGAGCGGACGCACCCAGCTCGGTCAGCCAGACCTGCAGCGCCTCCGAGCGCCTCCCCGCACGGGCGAGATGGGCCGCCCGCATCGACCCGCTGCTCTGGCCGGACAGCTGTTGGTGAACCTGCGCCCGCCGCTGCGGATCGAGGCTGCCGAGCGTGACGTCGAGCACGCGTCGCTGCGCGAACACCAGCCCGCCGCCGAGCTCGTCGAGAAAGCCCTCCCGACGGGCCCGATGCAGGGCGAGCGACACCTCGGCGCCGGTGAGCCCCGCAGCTCGCCCGACCGATTCGGCATCGAGCGGCGCGTTCGAGCCGGTCTCGCCGAGCACCTCCAGCGCGAGTGCTGCCGTCTCCACGAAGGTGCAGGTCTCGGGCGCGAGCCGTCGCTGCAGTCGCTCGATCACCCGTGCTTCGAAGGGCGCATCGAAGGCGGTCTGGCCGATCCGGAGCTCCTCGAGACAGCGAAGGGGGTTGCCCTCGGCCTCGCGCACAGCGACGGCAATCCGTCCGTCGTCGTCCGGACGCTTCTCGAGCCACGCGGTCCGGGCGATGCGCGTGAGCGATGCGTCGTCGAGGGGCTGGAGCGACAGCGTGCGGTGGATGCTGTCCGAGAGCCCCTTCGGCACGGGCGTATCGGTGTTCCAGGCCGCGACGAGCACCACGGTGCGCGGCTGGATCCGCTGGCTGCGCGCGATCCAGGACAGCGCGTCGATCGCGAACGGGTCTGCGGCATCCAGGTCGTCCAGCACCACCAGCACGGGTCGATTCCCGGAGATCCGGGACTCCAGGGCGAGCCGCACTCCGTCCAGCGCCCGCAGACGAGCGGCCTCCCCGGTCAGCGCAGGAGGGGCTGGCAGGTCGTGCGTGACCCCCAGCTGTGCCGCCGCGGCAGCGATCCCGGCCCGCTGCGTGTCGAGCAGCGACGGAGGATGCTGAGCCGCCTGGGACACCACGCGATGCCAGACGTCCCGACCGAGGTACACGGGCCACCGCAGCCGACGTGCCCGCGCATAGGCTTCCATCAGCACGCGGGTCTTGCCGATGCCCGGGGCGCCCGTGACCAGCAGGCTGCCACGACCGGCTTCGAAGAGTGCGTCGAGTGCGGACACGGCGTCGGGTCGACCCAGGAACGGGGGTCGGAGCAGGGCGCGCTCGCTGGGCGGACTGGTGTCCGGGACGCCGAAGAGCTCGGCCAGGCCGGCCCGATCGAGGCGTCGTGCTGTGGGATCCGCAGCGAGCAGGGGCCCGACACAGGCTTCGAGCGCGGGATCCGGAAGCGGGGTGCGATGGGTCGGATGAGGACGCTGTCCGGTCCACAGCTCGGTGATCAGGCACCCCAGCGAGTACAGGTCGGCCCGGGCGTCGACGGGTTCCCCGCGCAGCTGCTCGGGCGCCACGTAGCCGGGACTCCCGCCGGGTCGGTCGACCGGGGTGTCGCGACTGCGCGCGATCGACGCCATCCCGAAGTCCACGAGCACGGCCCGGCCATCCACCAGGAGCACGTTGTCGGGCTTGATGTCGCGATGCACGATCCCCTGCCCGTGCAGCCACGCGACCGTGTGAACCAACGTCCCGAGCGCGCGCAGCACCACGTGATCAGGGCGAACGGGGCTGGCGGTGGGGTCCGAGATGCCGGGCGTGTCGTTGCTGCCCGCTGCCTCCCCGTCGTCCAGGAAGTCGAAGGTGTCGACGCTTCCGGTGGGGACGAGCGACCGGAGCGATGGACCGTCGACGAGATCCATGGCGAGCCACGGCACCCCGTCGTGCACGCCCTGCCCGAGGATCTTCACGATGCCCGGGTGGTCCAGGGCCGAGAGGACCTCGATCTCCCGCCGGAGGGCGGTGCGCTCGGCCTGGTCGGCGGTCCGGTGCGCGTGGAGGACCTTCAGTGCGGCACGACGCCCGGTCTCGCTGTGGACAGCCCGGTGGACGACGCCCGCTCCACCCCGTCCGAGCTCACCCTCGATGCGCCACGGACCGACGGCCACTCATCCCCCTTCCACCCGACGATACAGGTCGGTGACCCGGCCCCGCACCTGCGCGTGGACACGCCGCGCTCGACCCACCCAGGGCTTGACGCGGCCATTCGGGGTCACGATTCCGCCCGCCCAGGGCGCCAGGATCGCACGGGTGTCCAGCTCGAGCAGGGCCAGCAGCGCGTCGCGACCGATCCCGATGCGCTGTTCTCCGCAGTGCAGATCGGCGCGTTCGTCGGTGACCTCCACGGTCCACTCCTCGTCGCGCGGCACGGGCAGGTCGGGCATCGCCGGCCAGCGGAACGACCGGCAGAAGCGCACGTGCTCCAGGGCAGCGACCCGCTCGACGGGATGGCCAGCGGCGAAGAAGGCACGCAGGACCGGGGGCTCGACGACGAGGACGGGATGGAGCTCAGGACGCTCGACGCCGCTGCGATGCGCGACGATGGCGCGGCCCCGCGGGCTCTCGAAGCGCCCGGCGGCGAAGGGGCGACCGCGGTGGCCCAGGAAGTGAGGCTCGAGGGGCTCCTGATCGATGGCCCCGAGGCAGGTGAGCAGGGCGACGTGGGCCTGTCGAACGGGATCGACCCAGCCCGGCAGACCGGCTGTCGGACGCCCTCCGGGCTCGGGGACGAGGCCGTCGTAGGGGAACAGCAGGGTCCGGGCGTACAGCTCGAGCGCGAGCAGGACCACCCGCACGTCGACGTCGACCACCCGCTCGGTCTCGGCGGAGTAGATGAGCGCCCTGCGCGGGGTGGACGGGTCGAGGGACCAGCCCTGTCGCGGCGGACCGAGCTCGGTGCGGGTCAGGGGCTCGAGGGCGAAGGGCTTCGCGTCGACCAGCGCGGTGGCGACCCGCGGGAGCTCTTGCGGGTGGATGGCATCGAGCCAGGCCGACACGACGGGCGAGCCCGCGACGGCGACGCGCACGCCGTGACGATGGGGCGACGTCGACACGACCTCGGCTGCGAACGGCCCGCGCCGATAGCGTCCGGCACGCTCCCCCGAGCGTGAGAGTGGGGCGTCGGTCAATACACGTCCCGCAGCTCGCGGACGTTCAACCAGCGGCTACTGCCGTCTTGAATGGCGTCCATGACCTGGAGTCGGGCTCCGGGAGGCAGGAGCACCTCGGCCTCGCCTTCGTCCGAGCCGAAGACGGGCCCGTAGGCCGAGATGTCGGACACGTCCGCACCGGAGGACGACTGGAGATCGACCATGTAGCGCGTGCCGAACTGCGTGAGATCCGGGAGCTGGGACGTGCTTCCGAAGGCATCGTCGGACGTGAACCCTCCGTTGACGAAGTTCCGGTCCATCGTCCGCGAGCCGCTGTCCGACCGGCGCCGGGTGTCCACGTTGGCGTCTGGCAGGCTGTTGATCCCGCTCGCAGCACCTTCGATGAACGGGAGCAGCTCGGCGAGCTGACCGGGGTCGCGGCTGCGCAGGACGGGGTTCAGATCGTCGTAGAAGTTGGTGGTGTAGAGCAGCGTCGAGAGCATCTCGGCGTCGTGCAGGCCCAGGGTGGGGCTGTCTTCGGGGATGCGCGACCGCATGACCTCGGCCCAGTGTGCGGCGCGCTCGGCACCACTGGCGTCCTGCAGGCTCTCCGGGATCTCTCCCAGGTAGCTGGACAACCGGTCGCCAGCGCCGTCGTGACTCCCGAGTGCTTCCATGGTGTTCGCGAGGGTCTCGGGGTCGGCGCGGTACTCTTCGCCCATCACCGCGGCGACGCGCTGCACGTTCTGGGTGTGGGGGTCGTTGGCGTCGCTGTCGGGCGCGTACTGGCCGATGAGCACGGCCTCGATCACGTCGACGCCCGGGATGTCGGCGGCTGAGAGCTCGTCGCGGATGCGCGTGACGCTGGCGAGATCGCCGCTCTGTGCAGCCAGCTCCATCTCCTGGACGAGGTGGAGGTGGGCCGCGTCCATGGTGTCGAGGTAGCGGCCGGGCACCCCGATCTCGGTGCGCAACCGGGCCTCGGTGGCGGCATCGGCGACGCCGAAGCGACTGTGGGAGTCGACCAGCTCGGCGAGGCGGATGGGGTCGTCCCAGACCGACACGAGGTAGTCGCGGTACGCCGCGTCGTCGTTGCTCGCCAGGTGGCGCAGCGCGCGCTTCTGTGCACCCTCGAGCCGATCGGCTTCGCTCACCTCTGGACGGTCGGCGTGCGCGTTGTTCGACAGATCGCGCTCGCGCCGCGCGGGGTCGAGGGCGAACTGGATCTCGGGGGTGAGCCCCATCTGCTCGTACTGGTCGGCCATGAGCGCGGCCCGACGGCGTCGCTCGTCGATCCCGGTGTCTTCTGCCAGGTCGAGATCGAGCCAATCGGGCTGCTCGGTCGAGGCCTCGGCTTCCGGGAAGTACGGGTTGGACGAGGTCTCGGACTCGGCCTCGGCGTCCATCTCGGCGAACACGGCGTTCCAGTCGGTGCCGGCGATGTCGTCACCGTCGGGCGCGACCTCGATCTCGCCACCGGACTGGTTGCTCTGATCGCCGAAGATGGCGTCCCACTCGGCCGCATCGGCCTGCTCGAAGTCGTGGGTGGAGAGGACCTCGTTCAGCGCATCCGCGTTGTCGTAGTTGTCGTCGAGCCAGGCCAGGTGCTCGGTGCCGGGCGAGACGGATGCGATGCGCTCGATCTCGGCCTGGAGGTCTTCGAGCGTCCGCGGCTCCAGCGCGGCATCGGGGTCGTTCACCGGGATGTGCGGCAGACGATCGGGCGTCGAAGACCCCGCCAGCGCGGCCTGAATCTCAGGGTCGAGCCCGTACACGGCGCCTGCGACGGCGTCTTCCTGGCCCTCGGGGAGCGTGAGCCCGCCCAGCAGGTCGTTCGCGTTCTGCAGCCGCCCGGCATCGGCGTGGTACTGCGCGATGCTCAGCTGCTGCAGGGTCTGGAGCTCCATCGACCCCGTGTCGACACCGGATTCGCGGAACCCCTGGGAGATCCGCTGGCCCGCGTGGATGTCGGCCGCGGCCCCGATGCCATCGGTGAGGACGCCGGTAGCGATGTCGGTGGGCAGGCCCTGGATGCCGTTCATCACGCCATCGCCGAACAGGTCGAGCATCCCCTCGCCGTCCTGGTTCCAGAACTCCTCGGACATCAGGTTGCTGGTGGCCGACCCCGTGACCGTGCCCAGCGTGGAGTCGATGGTGTTCTTGATCACCAGCCCCGGCGCCTGGGCGCGGAGCGTCGACATCATGCCCTGCTCGAGGACCTCTCCGGACACCTGACCGAGGGGCGCCTGAATCCAGGGAACCTGGGTGGAGAGCCCCGCCACGGCACGGTCTCCCAGGGCCCCGGTCGCGTTCGAAGACAGGGTGTTCACCACCGCCATCCCGACGTCCGTCGCCCCGTCTGCACCGAGCGTGTTGTAGCGGTCGCCCCCCATGACCTCCTTGGTGCCGATGGTCGCCGCAGCCACCCCCGCACTGGTCACCAGCGTGCCGTACTGCGCCATGAACGCCGCCGCGGCGGGCCCCAGCGTGCCCCCACTGGCGATGGTGGCCGCCAGCATCGCCACTGCACTCGCCACCGTGGCCGCGACGTCGACGATCTGGTTCTGGGCCGCGAGCATGGCGGCGTACTCCTCGCCGAAGGTCTCGCCGAGAGCCTCGTGCGCCGTGAGCTCGGACTCGGTGATCTCGCCGTCGGACATGGCCGCGAAGTGCGCCGCCATCTGGGACTGGTGCGCCTGCTGGGCGGTCTCGTCGGTGCTGGTGAACAGGTCGGCCAGGCCGCCGCCCCCCTGCCCGTCCGGACCCATCTGTTCGACCGCGCGCAGGTTGACCAGCTGGGATGCGGTCATCCGCCCCTCGGCCGTGGAGCGCTCCAGGGCGCCCGACCCGACGATGTCGGACTCGACACCCGTGTACGCGTCGGTCTCGGTGTCGGCCGTGTGCGCCACCAGGGCATCGAGCTGGGCCTGGTGGTCGTCGCCGTCGAGCTCGGCCGCGAAGGTCTCGTCGAGGGCTTCGAACCGCGCCAGAGCGGCGACCTCTTCCGGGGTCTCGGGGTCGCGGCCATCGCGGGAGAGCACGTACCCGAGCCGCAGCTGAACGGCGTCTTCGGCGCTTCGCTGCTGGCTGGAGAGCGTCATCAGCGCTTCGTTGGTGCCGTCCATCCAGCCACCCGCCGCGGCGGTCATCCCGGTCTCGACGGACAGCGCGCCGGTCTCCATCACCTCGGTGAGCGCCGCGCGTTCCTCGGCGTCCATCCGCGCGAAGGTCTCGGCGTACTGGTCGGTCTGGAGGAACGCTTCGCGATCGGTCGCGTTCAGGTCGAGCACGGCTTCGAGTGCGGCGGCCTCGTCCTGACCGAACAGCCCGTTCGCGTCGTCGACCCGCACCTGGGTCATCTCCAGCACGTTGTTGTCGCGGAACGACGCCACCTCGGCCTGTTCGGCGGCGGACAGGTGCGTGAGCGCGGCCTGGACGTGCGGATCGTCCCACAGCGCCTGTCGCTCTCCGGGAGGAAGGGAGGCGAACGCCTCGCGGAACGCCGTCTCGTCGTCCGAGAACGTGCCCACGGCATCCAGCACGCGCTGCTTGGACTGCTCGTGCTGATCGACGCCCATCCTCGCGAGGTGGCCGTGCAGCTCGTCGTCTCCGACATCGTCCTGCAGCCGCCCCAGGAAGGTGTTGTCGCGGATGTTCCCATCCCCGTCCCGATCGGGCTCGAGCAACCCGGTCACATCGCCGATCTCTGCCAGCCGCCCCTCGATCTCGGCGACCTGCTCGTCGGTGAGGGAGCCCGTCGCGAGGGCTTCTTCGAGGGAGCGCTGCTCGGTGGCCAGTCGCCCCGTCTCCTCGACGATGTCGCCCACCGAGTCGTCGTCGGTGCCCAGCCCCGAGGTGGCCTGCTCCATCCGGGCTTCGAGTGCAGCGGCGTCGGAGGTGGCGATGCGCTCGAAGCGCTCCCGCTCGGTGCGGCTCATGAAGTCGACGAGGTCGGGCTGTTCGACGAGCAGGGCCTGCCGTTCCTCGAGCGGGAGCTGGGCGAAGGCCGACATCGCAGCGCCCTCGTCGTCGCTGAAGATGCCGTCTGCACGGGTGATCCGCTCGGCGACGGCGTCCTTGGCCTCGCTCGGGAAGAGCTGGGTGCGCGCCCGCATGTACGCGTCTTCGGACATCGTGTCGCGCAGGTGGGCCAGGATCGAGCGGTCGGGCGTACCGTCCGCCCCCACCACGAGACCCTGGATCTGCTCGGGCGTGGCGTGCTCGAGCAGGTTCTCCATCGACTCGCTGGTCTCGTAGTGCTCCAGCTGATCCCGCAGCGACATGCCGGAGATGACGTTCGCCATCATCTCGTTGCCGTCGGCGCCCCCGAACTGGCCGGACACGTCGTCTTCGAGGCGGCGACCGGTGCGTTCTTCGTAGTAGGCGCGGATCTCGCGCATCTGCTGGGGCGTGCGGCCCGCGAGCAGGCGCTGGGCACTCTCCCCGTCGGCCAGATCGAACACCCCGATCCCCATGGCGTCGTCGAGCTCGTCGAAGATCGCGCGCGCTTCGGCACGGTCGGCCGCGAGGACCTCGGCGGGGTCGGGAGGAGGCGGTGCAGCATCCGCTTCGACGGTGTCCAGCAACGGGGTGGCCCCGAGCCAGTCCAGCCCCCCTTCGCCTCCGAAGTCGAAGCCATCGTCGGGCCCACAGACACCCGCGTCGTGGGCTTCGGACCCCGGGCCCACCAGCGGCCGATACGGGTCGACGAACGGTGACTGGGCGGCGTCGGTTCCCGAGGAAGAACCGGTGGAAGTCGACGTCCTGTTGGGCGTCGGTCTCTGTCGATGCGGCATCAGGGCCATCCTGCGAGGAGCGATGAGGAGGCCGCCCCTCGGGAATTCTCCCACGAAATCGGCTGGTCAGCCAGTGCAGAACCGCTGTTCGCCAGTGTGCTGTGAGTCAGCCGCTCAGCAGCGCTCCGAGCCCCGCGCAACCGAACGACATCGCGAGCATCCCGATGGCCGAGACCATCAGCAGGACGAACGCCGCGATTCCCAGGTACCTGAGCGTGCGACGACCCTCGGCGCCCGGCCCGAGCTGGCCCGATCGGGCAGCCTCGGCACCCGCGATCTTCTTCTCGACGAGGAGATCGAGCAGCTCGTTCATCGGGGCCGGGCCCGAGAAGTGCAGCGCGTACCGGGTGCCTCCCCCGTTCACCTCGAGGTAGTTCCGCGGGATGCCCTCGCGCAGGTGGACCGGACCGAGCTCCGACCAGGGGATGGACGCCGTGCTGAGGATGCCGATCTCGAGCCCGTCGTCGGTGACCTCGAGCGTGGGGTTCACGTTGTTGTGGGTTCCCGAGAACGGACCGACCCCCAACCCTTTCGTCTCGGACACCGGAATCGCGACCCGCATGGCGCCTCCGCCGCGAGCCTACCGCATTCTCGAAGGACTGCGACGCGTCACAGCTCGGGCGCTTCAGCCTCTGCGGCGGCATCGGACGTGGAGCCCGCAGCCACGGGGGGTTCTGGGGGCTCGGGTCGCGGGACGTCGGTGAACAGGCCCCGAAGCAGGATGGACGTGTAGGTCAGCGAGGACGGTGGACGGGGATCCCGGTCGCGCTCTTCCAGAGGGACCCAGTCGTCGACCGGCTCCGTGCGCACCCAGTCGAGGGTCTCGGTGGTGGGCGAGCCGTTCCGCAGCTCTCGCGCCACCACGACCCAGTTGAGCTCGAGAGCTGTGACGTCCTGGTGCCCGTAGGCCCGCATGATCTTCGTGATCGTGTTCGCGTGGACCGCCTGCGAACACACGCCGAGCTGCTCCAGCCCGTGCGCTTCGGCGACGGCCAGCGCGTAGGCCCCGTTCTCGTTGCTGTGCAGCGCATCGGGCTCGCGGAGGATCTGGGACGGCTGCACTCCGAGTGCCTGCAGTCCTGCAGCGAGGGCATCGGCTTCGACGTACGGCGTGTACACCGCTGCTCCGGAGACGATGAGCGTGTCGGTCACGCCCTCGTGCACGAGCTTGGCGCCCCAGACCACCCGCTCGCGCTGACACCGGGAGAGCGACCCGTCGTCGTTGCTGGGGCAGCCCGGCAGGATCACGGCATCGAGGGAGCGGGACTGGGTCCAGGTCACCGGGCGCGCCGTGGTGAGCAGGCACCCGGAGGTGTACAGAGTGAGCAGCAGTAGTCTGAGACGAAACATATTCAATACCTATCAGTGAATAATTCATACCCTGTTCATCCCCACCATGCCTGGGCTGGGATACGGAATCGCATGCACACCCCCTCTCTCTTCCCGCTCGTCGCCCTCCTCGCCGTCGGAGCCTGCTCCGGAACCCCCGACGAGACCGACGCCCCCGCGCTCTCCCCAGCAGACGAGGCCATGGCTCCCGGGCCGTTCGCGGTGGGGTTCGACACCACGTCGTTCACCTACGCCCGCATCGGGTCGGGCGAGGACCGCACGCTGCCCGTCCAGCTGTGGTACCCCGCCACAGACGGTGGAGAGGCCGAGGTGACCTACCGGGTGGCCGGGGTGGTGGACGTTCCGTCGGGCGGCGTGCTGGATGCGCCACAAGCCGACGTCGACGGGGCTCCTCTCGCGATCTACTCCCATGGGAGCGGCGGACTCGGGCTCCTCGCCTACCCCTTCGCCGAGCACCTCGCGTCCCACGGCTGGGTGGTGGTGGCGTTCGACCACACGGGCAACACGGCACTCGACTTCCTGGGCTCGGCCGACTCGTCGGTGCGCAGCGCGCTGGACCGCCCGGTCGACGTGACGACCGTGCTCGACGCCATCGAGTCCGCGGCGCTGTTCCCGGACGTCTCCGCCGGGGTCGACACCGACTCCACCCTCGTCTTCGGCCACAGCTTCGGCGGCTACACCGCGTTCGCGTCGCCCGGCCTGCCCCTCGATCTCGAGGTCCTCGCGTGCCAGGGCGCCGAGTGCGACCTGCTGGACGAGCCCGATGTGGTGGCGCGCTTCGAATCGCCCACGCCAGACGCGCGGATCCGGGCCCTGATGCCCCAGGCACCCGCATTTGCAGGCCTGTTCGCGGGGTCGAGCCTGGCGGACACCGACGTTCCGGTGCTGCTCACCAGTGCCGGCGGCGACATCACCACCCCGGACCCACTGACCGCCCAGGTGTTCTGGGATGCGCTGGACGGCCCAGACGACCGCTGGCTGCGCATCCCCGACGGCGGGCACTACACGTTCATCTCGATCTGCGAAGACCTCCCCGAAGCCCAGCTGGCCTTGTTCGCAGCAGGTGCGGTCGACGATGGCTGTGGGCCGGACGCGGCACCGATCCCCGAGTCCCTGGACGCGCTGGCGGCGTACGCGGTGGCCTTCGGCGGGCTGCACGTGCGTGGAGAGAGCCGGTTCGAGGCCGTGTTCGACGTCGGGGCGACGCCGCTGTCGGAGTACATGGCGCTCGAGCAGCAGTAGGCCGTCATGCGTACCCCCATCATGGCCCTCCTTCCCGCTCTCCTCGTCGCGTGCGGCGTCCGCGTCCCGCCCGCTCCGTCGATGCCCGATGCGCCCCTGCCCCTGACCGACGACGGTCCCGACGTGTCGGTGCGCGCGGCGGTGGTGGCCACCGTCGAGATGTCGCCCCACCTCGCGGTCGCCGGGGGAGAACACGGTTCGACGCGCGCGCCGATCTGGGCGTTCGTGGTGGAGCATCCGGAGCACGGAACCCTGCTGATCGACACCGGATACGGCCGCCGGACCGCAGAGGACCCCTTCGACTACCCCGGTCGCCGGTCGACGAACCTGCTCGACCTGAAGATGCGCACGCCGGTGGTCGATCTGCTCGCGGAGCAACCGGACATCGGGCCCGTCCAGCACGTGATCCTCACCCACGTGCACTCGGATCACACCGGCGGGGTCGAGGATTTTCCGAACGCGACCCTCTGGGCGGCCGAAGCCGACTGGTCCTGGGCCAGGAAGAAGCGCGCGCTGCAGGGGGTCGACCCGCTGCCCTACGCAGGCCGGGACGCCTCCCATCCGGCCTACGACGACGGGCCGCTCGGGCCGTTCGAAGCGCACGAGGACCTGTTCGGAGACGGCACGATCCGACTGATCCCGGCGGGCGGGCACACTCCGGGAAGCCAGCTGGTGTTGATCGACACTCCGGATCACGCCTGGCTGCTGATCGGTGACGTGTCCTGGATCGACGCAGGGCTGGAGGGGCCCCGACCGAAGTCCGGGTTGGTCCGCAAGGTGGTGGAGTACAGCTGGCGGGACAACATCGACGCGATGCACCGCGTCCGCACGCTCCTGGGCCGCGACGACCTGACGGTGGTGTCGGGTCACGAACCGGCCGACATGGAACGCCTGGCCACCTGGCCCGAGGAGCTCGGCGCGCCCTGACCAGCCTGTATATTCCGGGGCATGTCGCGCCCTCCGACCGCCTTCAGCTCGCGCTTCCTGCTGGACGAGAACCCGGTGGACGACGGCTCAGCGCCCACCGAGCGCTACGCCATCCGGAGCGAGCTCGGCCGCGGGGGCATGGGCGTCGTCTACCTCGCGCACGACCGGGTGCTGAACCGCGACGTCGCCCTGAAGCGCCCGCACGCCGACCTTCCCGAGGCGGTCCGCCAGCAGGTGATGCGCGAAGCCGCACTGACCGCCCGCCTGCCCCACCCGGGGATCGCGCCGGTGCTCGATGCCGACGACGACGCGCAGGGCTTCTTCTACACGATGCCGGTGCTGGTCGGCCGCTCGCTGCACCACGCCGAGCTCGAGCCCCGGGCGGCGGTCCAGGCCCTCGCCCGCGCCAGCGACGCCCTGGGCTTCGCCCACACCCGCGGGGTGGTCCATCGTGACGTGAAGCCCGAGAACATCCTGCTGGGCGAGCACGGCGAGGTGTGGATGCTCGACTGGGGCGTGGCCCTCGACCCCGAGCAGCCCCGACACGGCTCGGTGGGCACCCGCGGCTACGCAGCGCCGGAACAGGAGCGCGGGGAGCCGGCCGGCCCCCCTGCCGACGTCTACGCCCTGGGCCGGACGCTGGCGAGCGTCGTCGACCCCCTCCCCCACGAGCTCGAGAGCGTGGTGACCCGCGCGACCGACCCCGATCCAGCCCGTCGCTACCGGGACGCGAGCGCCCTGGCCTCGGAGCTGGACGCCTGGCTGGAGGGTCAGCAGGTCCAGGCCCACGACTACCGCGCGACCGAGGTCCTCCGACGCTGGGCCGGACGCTATCGATGGCCGCTGGGCATCGCCGTCGCCGGCCTGGGGGGCATCGCCGCCAGCATGGCCTGGGGCGTGTCCGCACAGCTGGCCGAGTTCTCCCGTGCAGAGGCCGCCCTGGCGAGCTCCCTGGCGATCCGCGCCAACGCCGAACGGGCCGCTGGGCATCGCGCAGAAGCCGAGTGGCTCGCGGCCGAGTCCCTCACCCACGGCTACTCCCCCATCGCGCTGGGCGTGCTCTCGGCCTGGTCGTCCACCGAGCGTCCGGTCCGCACGTCCACCTGGGAGCCGCCCTGTGACGGCCATCTGAGCCCTCATGCGTTCGTGTGCGCGGAGTCCGACCGGGTGAGCGCCTGGCGCGGCGATGAAGAAGTCGCGTCCGCGGCCCTGAACCCGCCCTGGCCCAACGTCCAGACCATCGAAGCGGCGAACTGGTCACCCGACACCGGGTTCCGCCTGCAGTGGGGACGTCGGGGCATCCAGACCTCCATGGGGGCCCTCGACAACCCGGTCTCGTCCAAGGTGGGGGTGGGGCTGTTCAACCCCTGGGGATTCCGAGGCACCAACCGGACGCCCCTGTACCGCGTCCATGACACGTCCCTGCAGGCCCTCACCCGCTGCGACCTGCGCGCGGAGTCCTGGGACATCCGCGAAGACGGCGCGTTCGTCCTCGGATGTGCAGAAGGGTCCCTCCGCATCGGTCACGCAGACACGCTCGACGACAGCGGAGCGGTTGCGGTTCGCGTGGTGCCCCTCGACGAGTACCCGTCGGCTCTGCGTCTCCACGGCCGGACGCTGATCATCGGCACCCACAGCGGGCGTCTCGCCGTGTGGGACCGCGATACCACCGACGCACCCGGGCCGTTTCGACCCACCGGTTGTGGAGCCCCTGCACAGCTGACCGTGTGGCGCGACCGGGGAGTGGGCCGGTCGGAGAAGGGCGAGGTGTTCACCTTCGACCTGATCTCCGGCGCGCTGCTCGACCGGATCCCCGGCCGCTACACCTCGATTGCGGTGATCGACGACCAGCTCGTCGCCCAGAACACCGGCGGGATCCACCGCTGGTCGCTGCCCGCTGTCACCGAGGCCCGGATGCTCGACCTGACCGAGCACGGCGGCGTGTCGACGTTCGACGTGTCCCAGGATGGTCGGGTGGTGCTGGCGGGCAGTGCGGACGGGTCGGTGGAGCACCTGAACCTGGCGGACGGCAGCCGCTCGCTGCTCGTCCCCGAAGCCACATCGGTCGTGAAGGTGGCGTTCACGCTGGACGACGGCAGCCTGCTGTTCGACGACGGGACCCAGCTGGTCCGACAGCGTGCCGACGGGGCGTCCGAGGGGGTGCCGTTGAGGGCGTGGAACCGGGCGTGGGCGCACTGGGGCAGCACCGCCTGGATCCTCGGCGGCAGCGATGCGGTGGCGACGGACGGACGCCGGGTGAGCGCGCCCTTCGTCGACCTGGCCCGGGGCACGGACGGCCCCTACGGACTGCGCCCCGACGGGGAGGTGGTGGCCCTGGACGACCCGACCCGCACGACGTCTCTGGGCGATGGTGTGGGGCGGCTGGCCGTGGTGGACGATCGGGTGTACGGCCTCACGCGCACGGAGCTCGTGGCGCGAACCTGGGACGGCGAGGAGCGGTGGCGGACCGAGCTGCCCATCGACGCTCCCATCGCGCTCGACGCCGACCGCGATCAGGTCGTGGTGGGCGGGCGGAACGGCGCCCTGGTGTGGATCGATGCCACATCCGGCCGCGAGCTGGCTCGCATCCCCGACGCCCACGACCGCCTCGTCGCCCGCATCCATCTCCGCAACGGCGAGGCGTTCACCGGGAGCTGGGACGGCACCATCCGCCGCTGGGCCCTGACGATCCCCGACGACCCCGCGGCCTTCCGAGATGCCGTCGCGATTGCCTCGGGGTTCGAGCGTGGCGGGACCGGAGCCGCGCCGCGCATCACCCGCGGTCGATGACCTGGTCGTGTTCGGTGAGCAGGAGCTCGACCAGGCCCGTGCCGTGGGAGCACACGAGGTCGGTGCGGATCTGGTGCGTCCGAAGCAGCTTTCGGAGACGGTACAGCTGCATGTCCCAGCGCTTGCGGAGCAGTTGCGGGTCGATGTCTCCCCAGAGCCGCTGGGCCAGGGCTTCCCACGCCACGGGCTGACGGATGTCGACGAGCTCGGTGATCAGGCGCGCCCCGGTGCCGCGGATCGACGCGAGCGTGCGTCCTCCGCGATTGAGGTGCACGACGTCGAAGTAGCACTCCAGCGTCAGCGCGGCGGCGAAGCCGGTCCCGGCCACGGTGTCGGACACGCCCTGGGTCGGCCGCTCGATCACCTCGAAGCACGTGGGCCCGAGGGAGAGGGGTCCGGGCTCCAGCGGACGTCCATCGCGGCGGAACCACCCGTCCTCGGCGGGCCACACCACCTCGTCGGCATCCGAGACCCACTTCGGCGTGAGTCGCGGCGGGTCGGCGTGGATGGAGGTGAGGCCCAACAGGGTCTGTTCGGGCATGCCGGGCGCACGGAGCGCGAGCACGCTGTCGGGAACGCGCACCTCGAGGATGCGCAGGGTGACGTCGCGGGCCAGGTGCACGTCCATTCCCGGGCACAGATCGACCTCGGTGCAGGTGCGCCCGTCGACGTAGAACCGCCCGCGCAAGCCCAGCAATCGCACGGTCCGACCGCGGAGCGACACCATGGCGTGGGCCTCGCTGATGCGGGGGTCGGGGATGCACACAGATGCACTTCTCAAGCGCCCGATGATGCTGCCGTGCCGCAGCGTCGCCCGGGACTCGTCGGGAAGGAGGACGTCGACAGCCACCTGCATGCGGACCGGCTAACCGCCCCAGTACAGAGCGCGCGAGTGATCCGCGAGAGGTTCGGTCCGGCCATGCCTTCCATACCGTGAGAAGGTCCAGGAGGAACCTCGATGCGCCCGATGATGCTGCTCTCCCTCGCCCTGCTCGCCTGCAATGGCTCCGACACCGACACGAACGACGCCGACACGGACACCGATACCGATTCCGACACGGATGCGGACACCGACGCGGACACCGACGCGGACACCGATGCAGACACCGACTCCGACACCGATGCGGACACGGACGCAGACACCGACTCCGACACCGATGCGGACACGGACGCAGACACCGACTCCGACACCGATGCGGACACGGACGCAGACACCGACTCCGACACCGACTCCGACACCGATGCGGACACGGACTCCGACACCGACGCAGACACCGATGCGGACACGGAGCAGACACCGACGCAGACACGGACTCCGACACCGACGCAGACACCGATGCGGACACAGACTCCGACACCGATGCGGACACCGATGCGGACACCGATACGGACACCGATACCGACACCGACATCTTCTTCCCGGACGGGCTGTTCCTGCACTTCCCCCTGGACGACGACCCCCACGACATCGTGCAGGGCCACCTCGGCGTGCCCGACGCCAACGTGATCTCCGGCACCGACCGGTTCGGCGTCGCCGGTCAGGCCTACTGCTTCGCCGACAACGCGTACATCACGGTGGACGACGGCAGCTCGCTGAACGACGTCGACGGCATCACGGTGAGCGGCTTCATCCGTCAGGACAGCTTCCTGGGCGGGAACAACCCGGTCGTCGCCAAGTGGACGTTCCAGGCCCAGAGCGAGCAGTTCGGCTGGTTCGTGAACGGCGACGACAACCTGGTCGCCATCGGGCGCGCCAACCGGTTCGGCACCAACGACCAGGCCGCCATGGTCGCAGGAACCTGGTACCACGTCGCATTCACGTACGACAAAGCCACGTCTCGCCAGGTGGTGTTCGTGAACGGCGAGATCACCTCGGACACCATCGAAGGCGCCTGGGGCGACTCCGACGGAACGAACATCCCCCTGCAGATCGGCGGAATCGACGGATGCCTCGACGAGGTGAAGGTCTACGACCACGCCCTGCCCGACGACGAGGTGATGGCGCTGGCCGAGGAGCTCGCGCCGATCGAGCTTCCGGTGCCGTTCCTGTCGTTCCCCTTCGACGGCGACCCCGATGACGTCACGGGCACCTACACGGGAACCCTCGATGCCGACGTGTCGCTCACGACCGATCGCTTCGGAACGCCCGACAGCGCGTACGCGTTCGGGGGTGGG
Source organism: Myxococcota bacterium (assembly GCA_965224055.1). Lineage (GTDB taxonomy): Bacteria > Myxococcota_A > UBA796 > UBA796 > JACKEQ01. Next base: position 5,145,672 of record OZ245034.1, read on the forward strand.
CACATCACGGTGGCGGAGCCGTCGAACCTGGACGACTTCGACGGTGTGAGCGTGTCGGCCTTCCTCCGCCAGGACACCTTCCTGACCGGGAACAACGTGCTGGTGGGCAAGTGGAGCTTCAACCAGGCCAGCGAGCAGTGGGGGCTGTTCGTGACGGGCGACGACAACCTGGTGGCCATCGGCCGCGCAGACCGGTTCGGAACCCGCGACGATGCCGCCTACAGCACGGGGGTCTGGTACCACGTGGCGATGACGTACGACAAAACCAGCGGTCGGGAGCGGACCTACGTCGACGGCGTGCTGGTGCTGGACGCGACAGCAGGGGCCTACGGCGACAGCGACGGGACGGTGCTCCCGCTCGAGATCGGCGGACTGGACGGTGCGCTGGACGACGTGCAGGTGTTCGACCGGGAGCTGACGGCCGACGAGGTGGCGGCGCTGGCCTCCCAGCTGTGATTCCTGCGGCCCGGGTGGGCGCCCGGTCCGGAATAGTCGCCGGTTAGTCGCCGGTTAGCGGCCGCACCGACTCTTCCCCTTCCGACCTACGTTGTCGAGCATGACACGGAGGAAGGAATGCCCACACGGACCCTGATGTTGCTCGCCCTGATGCTCGGTGCCTGCGATGGCGAACAATCCCCACCCGAGCTCGAAGCGGACGCCGACACCGACACCGATGCCGACACCGATGCCGACACCGATGCCGATGCCGATGCCGATGCCGATGCCGACACCGACACCGACGCGGATGCCGATACCGACACGGACACCGAGACCGGCCTGATCGACACCGGACTCCCCCCGGAAGCGGACTGCGCGGACGGCGTCGACAACGACCTGGACGGCGAGGCGGACTGCTTCGACTACGACTGCCTCTCTACCGCCGCCTGCGCGACCGTGTGTCCTCCCGAGGACGCCCTGGAGGACAACGACGACGCGTCGATGGCGTCGGTCATCTCGACGGAGACGGACCTGATGGTCCACGTCCAGGACCCCGACGTCTACGAGGTGGGCACGCTGCTCACGGGAGAGCTGGCGCGGGTGGCCCTGACGTTCACCGACGACGACGGGGACATCGAGCTGCGGCTGCACGATTCGGCCGGAAACGTGCTGGCGACGGGCTCCAGCTTCACCGACGACGAGCTCGCCGAGTGGGTGAACGCCAGCCCCAACGCGGTCGAGGTGTTCGCCGAGGTCACGATGTGGCAGAGCGGCTCGGATGCCTGCAACGCCTACGACATCGACGTGTACGGCGGGCCGATCCCCGGGGAGGTCTGCGAAGGAGACCTCGACGCCCTCGACGACGACCTCGACGGCGTGGTGGGCTGCGCGGACTACGACTGCATGGGCGATGTCGCATGTCCGGCCTGCCCGGTCGAAGACGCCTTCGAGCCCAACGATCTGGCATCCCAGGCCGTCCCGTTCACCGAAGCCACCGACCTGGCGGTCCATGCGATCGACGCCGACTTCTACCGGTTCGACGCCGCGGCCGACGACATGTGGACGGTGGCGGTCGACGGGGACGGAAGCACGCTCCGGCTGACCGTGCGCGACCCGAACGGAACCGTGATCGACGCCGTGGAGGGCTCGGGTCTGCTCACCTCCACCGGTGCGGTGCTGCCCGGCGAGGAAGGCCCCTGGACGTTCGAGGTGCGTGTCGTGAGCGGGGACTGCGCCGGCTACGACGCCTCCGTGTCCGTGGACGCCCTGTCCCTCGAGGTGTGCGACAACGGCATCGACGACGACCTCGACGGCGTGGCGGACTGCGACGACTACGCGTGCATCGAGGCCGGTGCTTGCGCGGCTGCCTGCCCCTTCGAAGACGCCATCGAGGACAACGACAACCCGGCCGAGGCCTTCCCCATCCCCGCCATCACGAACATGGCGACGTTCGGACAGGACCCCGACTGGTACGTGGTGGACAGCGACGTCGACCATCTGGTGCAGGTGGAGGTGGATGCCACCCAGGGTGGCGTCGAGCTGGCCCTGTACGACAGCGCGGAGCAGTGGGTCGCGGACACCGTCGGGACGGGCTCCACCACGCTGTCCCTGCTCAACACGGCCGGCGAGCCGTACTACTACCTGGCCGTGCGCCCGGATCCCGCGTCTGCACCGGCCTGTGCGGCATACGACCTCGTGACGCTCGACAGCAGCGCGCCGCCGTCCGAGACCTGTGACTCCGGCCTGGACGACGACGGTGACGGCTTCGCGGACTGCATGGACTACGACTGCTTCGAAGCGGCGGCCTGCATCGACGAGTGCCCCGCAGAAGACAGCGAAGGGGGCGCGAACAACGCGCTCGAGACGGCCTCCGAGGTCACGAGCCTCCAGGCCACCACCCACATCCAGCAGCAGGACTGGTACACGTTCGACCTGCAGCCCGGCGAGACCGCCACGATGACCGCGGGCTTCCTGCACGCCGACGGGAACCTCGACCTGGAGGTCCTGGAAGTGGTGGACGGCGAGACATCGGTGGCGTTCGCCGGAACCAGCACGACCGACGACGAGACCTGGACCACGGCCAACCTCGGAACGGAGCCCCAGACCTACGCCGTGCGGGTCTACCCCCACGCGGGCTTCATCTGCGGAGCGTACGACTGGGACGTCGCCATCGGACCGATCCCCGCCGAGACCTGTGACGACGGCGTCGACAACGACTTCGACGGCTTCGACGACTGCGAGGACCACGCCTGCATCGACGACGCGAGCTGCATCGCGGCCAACCCGACGTGTCCCGGCGAGGATGCCTCCGGAGTGTCGGGCCCCGATGCACCGCTGACGTTCGATCCGGCCGTGGGCTTCACCGGCATGACTGCGCACAAGCAGCAGTCGGACTGGTTCACGTTCACCCTGCAGGACGGCGAGTACATCGACTTCGACGCGTTCTTCACCGACTTCACGGCCGACATCTTCCTGCAGCTGTACGACGCGGACGGCACCGAGCTCGACCGCGCGGACTCCTTCAACGACAACGAGGATCTGGCGGTGCTCAACACCTCGGGCTCTGCGCAGACCTACCTGCTGGAGGTCGGCGTGGACGACTTCCTGTACACCTGCAACACCTACGACCTGGTCGCGGCTTCGTACGGCGACATCCCGGCCGAGGACTGCACCGACTCGGTCGACAACGACTTCGACGCGTTCGACGACTGCGACGACTACGACTGCATCGGCCACGCCACCTGCGTGACCGCGACGTGTCCCGGAGAAGACGTACAGGGCGGACTGCACGCGACCCAGGCCACCGCCCTGCCCTACGCGGAGCGCACGTCGATGGTGGTGCACGAGCAGGTGCCCGACTGGTACAGCGTGACGCTGGCGCCCGGGGAATACCTGACCACCGAGGTCCAGTTCAGCGACGCACCGGGCAACATCTTCGCCGAGGTGTGGGACGAAGCGGGCGAGACGCGTCTGTCGAACGCCACGACGTCGACCGACAACGAGACCATCACGGTGCACAACCCGGACTCGGTGGCGCACACCTACGGCCTGATGGTGGGCGTGAACGACTTCGCATCGGTCTGCAACACCTACGACCTGACGACGGTGGGCTCCGGGCCGATTCCCGCGGAGGACTGCAGCGACACCGTGGACAACGACTTCGACGGGGAGCCGGACTGCCACGACTACGACTGCGGGATCTCCGACCCCGTGTGCGCGTGCCCGGCGGAAGACGACCTCGAGGACAACGACACGCCCGAGACCGCGCTGCCCGGCATCGAGAACGCGACCGGACTGGCCGTGTTCCACGCCGACAAGGACTACTACGCCTACACGGTGGCCCCGGGAGAGACCCTGAACTTCGACGCCTACTTCGTGCACGCGATGGGCGACGTGAACCTGCGCCTGGCCACGACCGAGAACGTCCAGCTCGACACGGGCTCGTCCACGACCGACAACGAGACGGTGAGCTGGACGAACACCACCGACGAGACCTACGACGTGACGGTGGAGGTGAACATGCGGGTGTTCGATGCGTCCGGCTGCAACGGGTACGACCTGATCGCGTCGGTTCGCTGAAGGAGGATGGGTCGCGGGAACGAGACCTGCGACACACCTGCGACAAACCGGGCTCCAGGCGGGGGGTATCACAGGGGCACACCCTGCGAAACGCCCGCTGGAGACCCTCGATGCTCACGCTCATGCTGCTCGTCGCCTGTGACGGGGAAGACCCGCCGACCGACACCGATCCCGACGTCGAAGCGGACACCGACACGGATACCGATACCGATTCGGACACGGATACCGATACCGATTCGGACACCGACACGGATACCGATACCGATACCGATTCGGACACCGACACCGACACCGACCCCACGGCGGCGTGCTCGGAGTGGGTCGCGTTCGAGCCCGGCCGGGAGTGGACCTACAGCGACACCTCCGGCGGCGCGACCGAGACGTTCACCCAGAGCGTCAGCATCGAGACCGACGGGTCGATCCTGCTGCACAGCACCCTGGCCGACGGCACCGAGAGCACGCTCACCTACCAGTGCAGCAACGGCGACGTCGAGCTGGTGTCGAGCGAGACCGTGAGCGGCGGAACCGTCGTCGAAGAGATGTACGACCCGCCCTACCGCGTGTGGACCGGCGACATGCCCATGGCCGGACAGACCTGGTCTTCGAGCTCGACGGTGACCGTGACCATCGGGCCCGCCACGTTCACCCAGCAGGTCAGCGGCACCTGGACCATCGACGCCGCCATCGTCGAAGCCACCGCCGGAAACGGCAGCGTGTGGCCGAACAGCGTCGAGTTCACCCACACCTCCGAGCGCATCCAGGGCGGCAACGTGATCAGCGCCACCGTCGAGGACCGCATCACGTCGCTCGACGGCCCCGGCATCGTCTACGCCGAGATCACCACCACCAGCCCGGGTGGCTCCGTCGACAGCGTCACCGAGCTCGTGTCCACCACCCCGTGATCAGCCAGAGGAATCGCCATGCCCCCCTCCGTCCTTCGCCTGTCTCTCGCCTGCCTGCTCGCTACCGTCTCCATCGGAGGCTGCGGCGGCAACGGCCCCGTGCGCGAGAGCACCATCGACGCAACCTGCGAGACCACCTGCGAAGCGTTCGACGAGTGCGGGCTGCTCCAGGGCTTCAGCGTCGAAGGCTGCATCGAGCAGTGCGGCTCCCGCTCGGCCATTCCTGAAGACTGCGACGCCACCGACCGCGAGGCCCGCGACTGCCTGGACGCCTGGGAGGCCAGCACCTGCGAGGAGCTGGAGGCGGGCGACACGCCTCCCGAGTGCGACCTGTGCCCCGCGCCCACGCCAGCGACGCAACCGCAGCCCCAGCCCCAACCGAGCGGCGACGGCTGCGACGAGCTGGCCCAGTGCTGCAGTCAGATCCAGGACCCCGACACCCAGGAAGGCTGCGAGGCCCTGGCCGCGGGCGGCAACGACGGCCTGTGCGCACAGACCCTGACCGGCTTCGAGTTCGCGGGGGAGTGCACGGTGCCCTGATGGCGGGCGTCATTGCACCACGTTGCCCAGGAACGTTCGTGGTGACGGGGGTTCCGTTCGCATCGGCCGCGATCAGCACATACTCGCCGACCGCTCCCGCACACTCGCCCGGAGACGCCGACATCGGGTCGACTCCCACTATGCCGTGGGGATCAGCAGGCGAGCGGTCTGCACGAACGGATCGCGGACCTCGGCCGTACGCGCGAGCACCTCGTCCCACGCGAGCCGTCCGGCAGGCCCGTCCAGCAGGGCCCTCCACGCCGGCAGCGTCGAGTGGTCGGCCAGCACGTCCAGGGCCACGGCCGCCGCTTCGTCGCGCAGCGCCGCATCGGGGACCACCAGCGCGATGAAGCCCCACGCCACCCCGGTCAGCTGCGGGTTGTCGAGGCGCTCCGCCATGACGCGCGCCGAGGTCAGGCGACGGACGGCACCCGCGGGATCGCCGGCCATCCGGGTCGCCACGCCCAGGGAGAGCTGCGCCAGCACGCCCGTCTCGAAGTCCCCGAGCTCGGCACAGCGCTCGCTCGCTTCCTCCAGATGCGCCTGCGCCACCTCGGGCCGGCCTGCGACGAGCTCCAGTCCGCCGAGATTCAGCAGGTGCTGCGCCAGTGCCGCGTTCATCCGCTGCGACCGCTCGAACGCCACGGTCGCTTCGAGGTGGGGACGCGCGGCGTCCACGTTGCCCGACGAGAGCTGGATGAGCCCGATCGAGCTGCGGACCCGCTGTGCACCCGCCGCGTCGTCCACCCCTTCCAGCAACCCCGCCGCCCGCTCCAGCACCAGGACCGCGCGCTGCACCGACTCCGTGGTTCCCGCCCGGTGCAGCAGGCTTCCCAGCCGGACCGCGGCCATCGCCTCCAGGGCTCCGACGCCGGCCTCCCGAGCATCTGTGATGACCGCCTCCAGAGAGGCGATCGCCTCGTGGAGCTCACCCGCCGAGCCCCTCGCCCATGCCCGACGCGCCCGGGCCTCGAGGTGCAGCTCTGGGGAGACGTCGCGCTCCAGCACCGCATCCAGGGTGGTGATGGCCGCCTGATGGTCGCCCGCCAGGGAGTCCACGGCGGCCTCCAGCACGTCCACCTCGGAGGGATCCGCGACGAGGCTGCGCGCGCGGGCCAGCCAGGGCGCGGGGGACGGCCCGGTGAACAGCGCTTCGCGGGCGATTCCCACCAGCAACGCCAACCCACGGGGCCGATGGACGTCCGACCTCGCGAACAGCCCGGCGACGCGGTCCCGCTCGGCACGTGTCCCGCTCGATTCCCACTGGTCGTTCGTCCACGAGGCAGCGGTCGCGACGGTGGAGGCCTGGGCGAGCCCGTGTTCGCGCACCGCATCCAGAGGCTGTTCGTCGACCACCAACCCCGACGCCACCAGCCGTCGGTACGCATCCGACACCCGCTGCGGCGGCGCGTCCACCAGCTCGACCAGCATGCCGAAGCGGGTCTCGTCCAGCAGGCTGACCGCCCCCCACACCCGCCGCTCGAAGGGGTGAAGCGCATCCCAGGTGACCTGCAGCGCCAGATCGACCGGGGTGACGCCGGACGCCAGCATCGCCTCGACCTGATCGGGCGCGATGTCCTGACTCCAGCGCGCGACGACCTCCAGCGCCAGGGGGTTGCCGCCCAGAGCGTCGACGAGCGACCGCGCGCGATCCCTGCCATCCGCCCCCCGTCGCGCGGCCCGTTCGAAGAGCTGCAGCGCGGCGTCGAAGTCGAGGGCGGAGAGCGCGACGACCTCGGAATTCGCCGCATCCGCCGCATCTGGGGTCACGGGCGCGATGCGGGACGTGACCAGCACGGGGCAGTCGAGCTGTTCGGCGAGCAGTCTGCACAGCTCGGGAGCGACCTCGGCCGCGTCCAGCACCACCGCCGGGGCCTCCTGGCGGGCCAGACGCCCGGCGATGCGTTGCGCCCCCTCCTCGAGACGGGTTCCCGGACCCAGCGGCACCCCCACGACTGCGGCCAGATGCTCCAGCGCGCCGTCGGCCGGAACCCCCGACAGCGACAGCTCGATTGCGGCCGCCCTGCGCGCCCAGGCCCGTGCCACCGAGGTCTTCCCGATTCCCGCGACACCGCAGATCCACACCGGACGCGAGGGCGTCGGGTCGAGCGCACCCAGCACCTCGGCGCGTCCGAGCAGGGACGGCTGGCCCTCCCAGCCGGCGTCGACGTCGCAGACCAGCCGATAGCCCGACCCGCGAACCGTCAGCAGGTACCGGGGGTTTCGCGCGTCGTCCTCGACCTTCTGCCGGAGCCGGTACAGCGCGTTGTCCACCGCCCGACCCACCGCACGCGTACCTTCGGGCACCTCCCACACCGCGTGCAGGAGCTCGTCGCGGGAGACCGCCTGGCCTGGCCGGTTCGCGAGGTACTCGACGAGTCGGGCCTCCCGGGGCGTCAACGGCTGGACGTCGTCCCCTCTCTCGACCTGCAGAACATCGAGGTCCACGCGACACGACCCGAGCGCCAACCGCACCGTTGCCCCTCCTAAGACCAGCCAGGTCCGCAACAGTACATCACGCCGACCGACATCACCGCTCGGCCGTGCAGATCACCGTGCAGATCGGGGACGAGGGGTGGCGGACTGCCAACGCCCATCCCAGCCGTCGAACAACGGCCGAAATCCGTGGTACAGTGCCGGATCAGGAGTTCAGCGATGACGAACGACAATCTGAACCGATGATGTTGCTCGCGCTCGTAGCGTGTCGCGGCCCTGCGGACACCGACACACCCACGCCACCCGTCGACGACCCACGCGTGCTCGTGCCGGCGACGCGATGGGTGGGCTCCGAAGACCTCGACATCGGACACGCCATCGGCGGGCGGTTCAGCGCCTCCGGACCCGGAGAGATTGCCTTCGAGGACGTCGGGAACGATGTGTACATCCGCGACGCTTCTCTCCCCGGCGACGACCTGGTCGCCACGGCGCGCCTTCGAATCACGGCACCGGACATGATCGAGGCCTACACCCGCGTCACGCCGGTCGGAGATATCGACGGCGACGGGCGGGACGATCTCTCCACCTTTGGCCTGTTCACCCAGCTTCCCGATGGCCCTGCACAGCTCGACCCCGACGATGCGTCGATTCCAGATTGGAACGGTTACTCGTTTCGATGTGACGTCGACTCCGATGGCGTGAGCGACCTATGTACAGGAGGCTCCGTCGCGTTGGGGCCGCAGTGGCAGGAGCCGGATTTCGAGGTCGGTACCTGCGAACCACGGTCACTCCATCCCCAGGGACTGTCACACGGATGGGACGAGCTCTTCGCCGCCTCTCAAGCATCCGGAGACGGCAGACGAGTCGCGTTCGCCATGAAGCGGGCCACCGCACTTCTGTCGGACGCTTGCGCGCTGAACGCCGAGCGGGTCTGGACCATCCCCACGTCCAGCGGATTCCCGTGGCTCCGTACCGCAGAACTAACGGGCGATTCGCGCACCGACATTGCGGTCGCGGTCTCCAACGTGGAGTCTGGTGCAGAGGGCGGGGTGTATGTGATCACCGGCCCAGAAGGCACTGACGACCCCGCCGACCTCGCCGACGTCCGAGATGCACCCATCCAGATCGTGGTGGAACCGGAGCGCTTGATTCGATTTCTGTTCACCGGTGACTTCGATGGAGACGGATCGGCAGACCTCACGTTCGGACTGGACGGCGAGGTTCGCATCTACCTCGGGCCGTTCTCCCCCGGCGCACTGACGCCCGAGGACGCCGCGGCCCGATACCGAGGAGACGACGACGACTGGGACACCAACTTCGGCCGGTTCGGCGACGTCTACGACCTCGATGCCGACGGCCAGGACGACCTGATCCTCACCGACCGCAAGGACGACGAGGGCGGGCTCGGTGCCGGTAAGATCTACATCGTGTGGTCCGGCGGAATCGGCTCGGGAACCCGCAACGACCCCATGTAGACCGGCCAGTCTCGGGCTCCACTACCGTTCCCGGAGATCGCCGAGGGCCTCGGGCACATCCTCGCGAGAACCCCGGTGTCCCTGTTGCGCCACCGCGTCCATGATGAGAGCCACGATGCCATCGAGTTGTCTGGGCGTGACGTCGTCTTGCCGGCTGAACACCCGACCGGCAACTGGGAGTGTCAGGACCAGGTCGCCCCGGCCCGTCACCACCACGAGCCGAGCGGCGCGGAGGAGTGGCGCCCAGTACGCCCGCTCGATCTCGTCGAGCGGGATGCGCGCTGTCGGATCGATGCCCACGCCCCGCCTGCCGATGTAGAGCTCGCGGGACGGACCTGTGGACCACCATCCGGGCTCGCCCGGCAGGCGAACGACCCAGCCATCGACACCGTCGGGTCGTGCTCTCGCTGCGTCGTGGGGCATGTGCCATGGACTACCACGCTGCGCGGGGATCGAGGTTGCCGAACACGTCGGAGTCCTCGGCGATGAGGCGCGCGACCTCGTCTCGCAGCTCCCACCACCGGCAGGATCGACATCGTGTGGTGAGGCGGGTTCGCGGTTCGAAAAAAAAAAATGAGGGGATTGGCGGTTGGCGGTCGTGTGGTGCATCAAAGGAGACCCTCATGACCCTACGCTCACTCGTACCCTACGTTCTCGTCACCCTCTCGATGCTCGGGTGCAAGGACGCGCCCATCGATCCCGACACGGAGTCCGACACCGACACTGACACGGATGCTGACACCGACTCGGACACGGATGCTGACACCGACTCGGACACGGATGCCGACACCGACTCGGACACGGATGCTGACACCGACGCAGACACGGATGCCGACACCGACTCGGACACCGATGCCGACACCGACTCGGACACGGACACGGACACGGATGCCGACACCGACTCGGACACGGACACGGACACGGATGCCGACACCGACTCGGACACCGATGCAGACACCGATGCAGACACGGACACGGACACGGATCCCCCGGTCGGGGACGTGCGGGTCACCGGGCTCGGCTCGGTTCCGATTCCGGATGGGGGCGACTACTTCGACGTCACTGCGGACGGCATCGTTCCGTTCTCGTTCTCCCGACACACCCTGACCATCCACAACGACGGCGCCAGTCCCATCACCATCGACTCGCTCCTGTCCGAGCCGACGAACGGCTTCGACCTCGAGTGGAGCATCATCGAGACCGGGACCTCCGACGTGGTCGATCTCGACCTCTCTGGGACGACGGTCGATGCGGGAAGCTCGGTCAGCTTCGACATCTACTTCTCGCCGATCCAGTCGGGAATCACGGTCGAGGAGGTCACGCTCACCTGGGATGGCACCGAGTCCTACGGCTTCACGATCACCGGGCGAGGACGCGATGCGATCCTGCTCTTCAGCCATGGTGATCTGACGTCGCTGCAGCTGCATGGCGACCCCGACGCGGACACGCTCACGGGGGCCTCCGACCTCGATGAGGCGGACAACCTGTACTACAGCGGAAACGTCAACGAGTGGTCGGACGGGTTCTCCGAGAACATCGTGGTGTCCCGGCAGAACGCAAACGGTACGCTGGCGTGGTCCAAAGAGTGGGCGGAGAGCTACGAACAGCTGTCACCGGACCCCGGACAGAACGGTGAGAGCGGTGGCAGCGCCGACTCCCTGGACTACGACTCGGACAGCGTCTACGTCGTGGGCCACCGCAGCCAGAGCTCCTTCAACAGCACCTTCCAGGCGCTCACGATGAAGGTGGACTCTGCAACGGGGGCGCTGGACTGGGCGGTCGGGATGTCGGGGGAAGACGTCGACCCGCCGTCGCTCGCGTGGCACTCGGCACAGGCATACGGCATCGACGCCAGCCTCTCGGACCGGGTCATCGTCGCCGGCGCGGGCTTCGACAACGCCGAGGTGTTCCTCTACGCCCTGTCCAAGACCGACGGGGCGCTGCTCTGGTCGAAGAGCCTGGACATCGTCCCGGGGTCGAACGATCGGGCCCACACGGTCACGGTCGACAGCTCGGGGAACGCCTGGATGGGCGGAGTGAGCAACGGGCGCGGCTTCGTCGCGCGGGTCACCGGTGTCGATGGCGGGACGCCCGACCTGGACTTCGTGCGGCGGATCGACATGGGAATCGGCAGCAACATCAACGCCATCGACGTGGATGCTGCCGGCAATGCCTACCTCTCCCTCGACCGCCGCGGCGCACAGACCTACCTGTCCGTCGCCCGGATGGGCACCGACGGAGTCATCGACTGGGCCAAGACCTGGGACGAAGGCAACGCCGGCGACAACAACAACAGCTACGTGGTGCGGGTCGACGATGCGAACGGCCACGTCTACCTCGGCGGTCGCGTGGCCGTGGCCACCGCCGACACGCAGTTCGGAGAGGGCTTCCTGATGCGCCTCGCGATGGCCGATGGCGGGTACGACTGGGGGAGCTTCTACTACACCGGAAAGGGCGCCGAGGAGGTGGTGGAGAACCGCCTCAAGGGCATCCACGTGGACAGCAACGGCGACCTTCGGCTGCTGATGCAGAACTACGCGGTGTCCCTCAACTTCGAGCACTATTGGGGATTCTGGTACGACCTCCAGGACGACCCGCTCGCGGACCTGAGCCTCGGCGAAGACCCCGGCGACGGCTCGGCTCTGCTCACCGACTACACCGTCGACAACACCGACGTGACGTCGACTGCGGCATTCCGCGACACGTCGGGCGCGTACAACGGGTCGAACGTGGCCACCGTGTTCCCGATCGACACGTCCAGCATCTGGCAGGACTCCCCCGTCGAGGTGGTCTACGTGGACGCGATGGGGCACGAGGGGAACGGCGTGGACGGGGACAACGTCCTCATGCTGTTGGACCTCTGACCTCCAGCTGAGAAACGGCGTCGACGCGACCGGACAACGGAAGCGTGCCGTACCAGACCACGCGCCGCCCGCCCCCGCCAGGCGGAGCTGCGCGCGGCTGGTACGGCCGGAGGTCGAGCAGAGCGGGCTGGACTGCGCGCTCGACGCGGTACACGGTCCATCCGAGCCAGGTCACAGAGTTCGTGACCAGGTCACAATCCCACACACCCGCGCCAGGGATCGATACCTGTCCAGCGTCCCGGCGACCTCTGTCGTCGGCCCTACTCTGGCTCTGGATGTCTGTATGCGCACTGTTCTCCTGTCTGCTCTGGTTCTCTTCGCGGGATGCTCGTCGTCCTCGCTGACCGCTCCCGCTGCCGCCGATGGCGCGCTGCAGCCCCACGAGCCGGCCACGGACACCCCGGAGCAGGTGCCGGGCGAGACCACCGACACCACTGAAGACGAGACCCCGCCGGAAGAGCCGCCGGCCGAAGACCCGCCCAGCGACGACCCGCCCGAGAGCACGCCGGCCGACGACCCCGCCGATCCCACACCGCCCCCTCCTCCCGCGCCGCTCGAGTGCGGCCCGAACGCCCTGGACGCCGGGGGATTCTGCGAGTGCGTCACCGACTACACCGTCTGCGACGCCTCGGATCCGGGCATGGGCTGCTGCGCGTTCGGCACCGACACCTTCGAGGTCACCTTCGTCCGCGCCAACGTGCTGCCCTACGCCGACGTCGCCGACCAGGACCCCTGGGACTGGAACGGCTGGGTGCCGGGCTGGATGCAGGACCTGATCGAGCTCGTGGCGGTGTACTTCGTGGAGGACGCGACGGACTGGGTCGACCTGCTCGACTACGTGTACGCCTTCGCGCCCGAGCTGCTGGAGGGCTCGACGCCCCCCGACCCCGCCATCGACGTGGACGTCGCGGGCGACCGGGTGTTCGAGTCGAGCCAGCAGCACGACACACTGGAGCCGGTGTGGAACGAGACGGGTGTGCTGACGGTGCCGGGCTCGTCGGACGTGCTGGTGCGCTACCACGACGTGGACTTCGACTTCGACGACACGATCCTCGAGGTCCAGATGAACCGGACCGACCTGCAATGGCTGGCGGGCCTGGGCGAGCTGACGTTCGAGGGTTCGGACGGCCTGTACGACTTCACGCTGGTCATCGAGCCCGTGTTCTGAGCCGGCGCTCGACCCCGTCCTGCAACACTCGGCAACATCCTGCACGTGACCGCGGCCGGGTGCCGTGCCCACCTTCTCGATGCGGGCGATGCAGCCCCCCTGTTCTGGAGAAGTGTCATGGAGCGTCTGATCGGTTCGGTCGTGAGTCTGGGAATCTTCGGTGCCATCGCCATCGGCGCCATGGTCGTCGGCACGTCGGAGGGCAATGAAGCCATCTCCGAGATGCAGGCAGCGGAAGCGGCGATGTGCGCTTGTGACGCGGGCGACTTCGAGTGCGGGATGCGGGCACAGGCGATGATCGAGAGCCTGGCTGCGCGTCACATGAACACCGAGGGCAGCGACCTGCAGCTGGCGCGCTTCGAGAAGAGCGTCGACCGCACCATGGCGTGCGCAGACCGCGTGTTCGGTGGCTTCTGAGGCCTGTTGCGAGAACAAGGACGGAGTCCCACCGCACAGGCGTGCGATAGGTGCACCGAATGAAGCTCGAGCCCACAGCCGCTGGGCGGAAACGATGTCGGTGCCCGACGACCTGCGTGGAGCGGTCTTCGTATCGGAAGCGCTGCGTGACCTGGACCGGGCGCGCTCGAAGACTGGCGCTCCGCCTACCGACTGACCTGGGCACGCACCTCGTCTCGAACGCTGACGACGACCTCGTCCCAGGTGGCGTCCCGGAACGACTCCGTCTGAACCCGCCGGGCGGTGTGCGCCCATGCGTGCCCGTCCGGCGTCTCGACGACGAATGTTTTCGCGGGGTTCGCCCCCTTCAGGAACTCAGCGTCTCGCCGCAAGAACACGATGGCGCGGTGGTTCGTGAAGAACCGCTGAGCGTGCGACGTGACGGAGGCCCTGCCGGATTCGTCGGGAAGGGTTCCCGCGAAGCGGATGTGGTCGAGCCCACCTGGGTCTCCCTTCCAGGTCGCGAGGAACCCGACCCTGCATCGTGTGACCGGCAGCTTCGGATCCGCCTGTTCACAGGCCTCCACGTCGCCCTTCACGAGCGCGACGATAGGACTCTGCGAAACCAACTTCGCAAGGTCGTTGCTCGTGAACAGACTGGTCACGGTGTCGCTGTCGGGCACGTCCGGAACCGGCACGACCATCGCGGAACCCGATGCGTCCGTGTCCATCGGAGGCGAAGCGACCGTCGACGCGCAGCCGCCCACCAGGACGACCGAGAACAGAAGTGGAAGGGACGTCATGGACCTGCCGTGAACGAACCCTCCCGATCTTCGGTGCCGTGTCGAAGAACACAGATACCGCCACAGGGAGTCGGCTGAGCAACTCAAGGCGAGGGCCGGGGGCCGAGCGCGCGGCGCCGTTTCGCCACAGAGGCCCGCCACGAGATGCCGCTGACCAGCAGGCCCGTCCCTGCCAACCCCACGCTGGCTGGCACCCCGACCAGCACGGCTACCGCGCCCTCGTCACACTCTCCGACCTCGCAGGAGATCAGCGAGAGCAGACCCGTGAAGGCGGCCGCCCCGAAGCCCACACCTGCTACCGGGATTCCGGTGATCCACAGCGCGTTCGCCGCCCGCCCCTGTCGTTTCAGGCGTGCTGAGTCTTCGTCCCATTGGGACCCGACGGCCGCCCGCTCCGCTGCCTTCTCCACTGCCTCCTCCGCAGCGTGGAGCAGCTCCACGCGATCGAGGGGCGGGCGCGGGTGGAGCGGGTCCGGGGCTCCGTGTGCAATGGCGAGTCCGGAGAGGAGAAGCGTCACGAATACGACCTCTGGCGTAGGATCGAGGGTCCCGGAGCGCATCGGCTTCTCGCCCCAGGGGCGGGCCCGACCATTCTACGGGATGTCAGCCAGACGAAGAGAAGCAACCCAGTGATGAACGATCAGACTCCGCGCGACCGCCTCCTTGCGAAGCTGCGCGACCAGGGCATCGACCACGAGCCCGTGCTCGATGCCATCCGATCCGTCGACCGACACGAGATGGTGTCCGACGCGATGAAGCCCCACGCGTACGAGAACCGGCCACTGCCCATCGGCCACGACCAGACCATCAGCCAGCCCTACATCGTGGCACTGATGACCTGGCTCGCCGACATCGACCCGGGAGACGCCGTACTCGAGATCGGCACCGGCTCCGGCTACCAGGCTGCCGTCCTCGCCGAGATGGGTGCGAAGGTGCACAGCATCGAGATCGTCCGACCCCTCGCGCAGCGCACGCGCACCCTCCTCGACGAGATGGGCTACGACCGCATCGCGACCCGCATCGGCGACGGCTACGCCGGCTGGCCCGACGCCGCACCCTTCGATGCCATCGTCATCACCGCTGCTCCGCCGGCGATCCCCGACCCCCTGAAGGAGCAGCTCGCCATCGGCGGCCGGCTCGTCGTACCGGTCGGGGAGCACGATCAGGAGCTCGTGGTGATCACCCGCACGACCGACGGCTTCGAGCAAGACGTCTCGGTCCCCGTCCGCTTCGTGCCCATGACCGGCAAGGCCCAGCGTCTCCCACGCGAAGGGCGCTGAGCGCGCCACTCGCCCGGTCCCGCCGCAGTCGATGTCCGCCTTCGTTCCAGGTGAGCGGCACGTCAGTCGACAGCACAGGTGTAGAGCTGAACCGGCTCGGCCACACCTCTCAGCGCGTGAGCCCCGGCATCCTGGACCACCTCGGGGTCGAGCCACGCCGCGACGGTGTGCGAGATCAGCAGCGGTGCGACCGTCTTGGTGAGCTTCTCGAGCCGGCTGGCTTCGTTCACGACCGACCCGATCACGGTGAAGTCGACCCGCGAACGCGCTCCGATGTTGCCGTAGGCCACCTCCCCTGCATGGAGCACCCAGCCCATCTCGAGCGGCGCACGACCGTCTGGCAGGGCGTCGCTGGCGGCCCGCAATCGGGTGAACGCCACTCGACTGGCTTCCAGAGCGCGACGCGCAGCGTCCTGCGGCACGTTTCCGAGCGGGAGGATGCCGAGCACCGCGTCGCCCACGAACTTCAGGATCTCGCCCCCCGCGTCCATCCACGGCTCGGACACGCACTCGAAGTACCGGTCGAGGTCGTCGAGGACGTCTTCGAGCGGCCCCGCATCCACGCGCGCCGTGAAGCCCCGCAGATCGCAGGTGAACACGATGGCGCGCAGACGTTGGTCGTGCGTGCGTCGCCAGGAGCCGTCCAGCACGTGTCTGGCGGCCTGCCGACCGAGATACGCCTTGAGCAGGGACCACGAGCTGTGCCGCTCCAGGGCGAGGTCCCAGCGAGCGGCCAGCGGAATGCGGAGGTCCAGCAGCCGGGCGTGCTGCGCGGGCGTGAAGCCACCGGGTTGCCGGGTCGCGAACGACATGCACTGGCTCCGCGCCCCCGGAAGGTGGAGCAGCACGTAGTCCGTGGCGCCGCGCTCCCGAAGGCGCTCGAGCAGCGGGATGTCGCAGGGCTCGTCGAGCTCCCAGCGCAGCCAGTCTGCACCGCTGATGTAGAGCCGCGGAATCGGACCGTCGAACATGGCGCCCTCGGCCTGGTCGTGCACGACGTCCTCGATCTGCATGCCCTCTTCTTCGGACCACCACAGGCTGACCACGGACACCTCGGGGTGCCGAGTGCGGATGCCCGTGGAGACGCGCCAGATCGGGAGCTCCGCGCGAAGACGGTCGACGAACTCTCCGAGCATCACGTGGGGGAGCATGGCCCGGGACTCCCGACCCAGGATCCAGGCGTGTAGGGGGTCGAGCTCTGGCACGGGTCCTCCAGCTGTTTGCGAGTACCCTCGACACGCGTCGCTGGCATCCGATTCGAGAATCGCCGTGCGGACGACCGCTGCGACAGCCCCGTCCACCCTCGGGTAAGCTCCAGCGATGTTGCTCTTCCTCCTGGCCTGCGGGGGTCCGGCCGACCCCGCACCCCCCACCACCGACGACACCGCCGACACGTCGCACACCGATCCGCCCATCGAGACGGGCCTCACCGAGACCGGCAGCGCCGATACGGCCGAGCCGGACAGCGGCATCGAACCGGCCTGCGTCGACGATGGCAGCGAGGACAACGACAACTTCAACGAGGCCCTGCCGATGCCGGACGGCGGCTCGGAGTGGGTCGTGCTCGAGGACGACCCCGACTTCTGGCTGTTCACCGTCGCGCCGGGCGAAGCGAAGCGGGTCACCGTGACCTTCGAGCACGACGCCGGCAACGTGGACCTCACGGTGTACGACGCCCTCTACCTGCCGGTCGGAACAGGCTACGGCTTCGGCGACACCGAGGAGGTCGAGGTGTCCAACGACTCGGGCGTGCCGGTGGACGCCCGCGCTCGGGTCCTGCTGCGCGAGCCGGGCTGCAACACCTACAACATCACCGTCACCGACCTCTGACGGGCCTCAGTCCGGGCAATCGATGCATCCCCTGGCGAGCGAGCAGCTCGAGAGGCCACTCCATCTGAATCCCCGCCGGGGGCAGGGGTCGAGGGAGCTCCGAGGATGGACCGGCGCGTGGGGCGAGGGTGGTATCCTGGGTGGTCAGGGGGGCACTGGTGCTGTCGATCGTCGGTGTGGGCGCTGCCGTGGCGGGCCTGCCTGTGCTCGGCGTCGCTGCGTGGGTGTTCCTGCCTGGGCTTCTCGCATCCCCGGTGGCCCCATCGTTCGGGCGCCTGCGAGCAGAAGTCCCGCACAGGGTGTGGCGGTCCGGCCTGTTCCCGCCGGCCTCGCGCACGGTTCGCGCGTGTTCGCGCACCTGAAGGCGAACTACCCGGGGACGCCCTTCGTGCTCGACACCCTCCGCGCTCGAGGCTGCAGAACACTCGCCTACATCGGCGGGAACGACGGTCGCTTCCGCAGCGGACCGGGAGTGACGGTGTCTCCGGAACCGCTTCGGATGCGCACGGTCCTCGAGGCGTGCACGCTCGGCATCGCGCATTCCGCACTGTCGACCGGGTGTGCCTTGCTGCAAGCCGGTATCCCCGGGGGCTTCCTCCCGATGCACCAGGAACAGCTCGCGAGCGCGAGAGTAGCCGCGGAGCGCTTGAAGGCCGCCATCGCCGTGCCTCCGGTGGCGCTCGAGAAGCAACTCGGCAGGGTGGCACGCGAACACGCCATCGCCCTGACTCCACGGCGTGATCCCATCGAGCGCGCCGCGGAGGCCATCCTCGGGGGAGAGCGCACGCTCGCCGAACAGATCGCCCGCTCCGAGCAAAACGATCTCGCTCTGGATGGATGCATCGCCGCTCTGGACCCGGTGGATGCACGCTGGAGACACGGATGGGGTATGTCGCGGGGGTGGGCAAGGGAGAGGAGAGGCACGATGACCGAACGCACGACCGCAACCTGGACCCCAGGTGTCGACCGCGACCGCGATCCGCACAGCCGACTCGCGTTCTGTCTCCTGGCCTTTCCGACCGAGCCCAACCGCGTGGGGGAGGTCGCGTTCCTCGACGCACTCGACGGACCCGCCGTGATCGGGCGCAACGGCACGCTCCGTTGGGAGCATCATCGTCCCGATGGCTCCGCGGAGACCGGTCCGCTCGCCGATCCGCAGATCTCGCGTGAGCAGCTGCACGTCTCGGTGGATCGCAGCGGCGTGCACATCGAGAACGTCGGACGGCTTCCCTTGCGGCTCAATGGGCAGCCGGCACAGAGCTGCCGACTGCAGGACGGGGATCTCGTCGAGCTCGGCGATCGGGTCATGCTGAGGCTCACGCTTCGTGCTCCCCTACCAGAGGGCGCGTCCGCGAAGTTCGGATTCGGGCTGCCCGATGCCAGTGGTTGGGTGGGCGAGAGCGACGTGGCGTGGGCCCTGCGCGAGCAGGTCCGATTCGTCGCGCAGCGCGCGGTCCACGTGCTGGTGACGGGTCCGTCCGGCAGTGGCAAGGAGCTCGTCGCACGGGCCCTCCATGCCCAGTCCCGCCGTGCTCGTCGGCCCCTCGTGTCCCGCAACGCCGCGACGATTCCCGAGTCGCTGGCGGACGCCGAGTTGTTCGGCAACGTGCGCAGCTACCCCAATCCCGGCATGCCCGCGCGTCCCGGCCTGATCGGCGAAGCAGACGGCTCGACGCTCTTCCTCGACGAGTTCGGTGAGCTGCCGGAGCCCATCCAGGCGCGGCTGTTGCGGGTCGCCGACGACGGGGAGTACACGCCACTGGGCGAGGCCCGGGCCCGACGCTCCGATGTCCGCCTCATCGCTGCGACGAACCGGGATCTCGCCGCGTTGAAGCACGATCTGCGGGCGCGCTTCAAGATCGTGCTGCCCGTGCCTCCGCTCCAGGAACGCCTCGACGACCTCCCGCTGCTCGCAGCGCATCTCGTTCGCCGGATCGCCACCGATGACGAGGGACTCCGGCGACGCCTGTTCGACGACGGCGAGCTGGAGCGCGGTCCACGGATCACCTTCCGGTTGCTCCGCCGTCTCATGACCCATCGCTACACCACGCACGTGCGGGAGCTCGAGAGCCTCCTGTGGTCCGCAATCTCAGCGTCGCAGGACGGGCGGCTCGATCAGCTGGGCCCGGTCGTGTCGCTGCTCCCGAGCCAGCCCACGGGTCACGTCGATCCGGGGTCGCTCGATCCGGGGGTGGTGCAGGCAGTGCTCGACCGACACGGCGGGCGGCAGGAGCCGGCCTGGAAGGAGCTGGGGATGTCCAGCCGCCATGTGCTGGCGCGGTTCGTCAAGAAACACGGGCTGCGCGTGCGCAAGCGGGGTTGATGCGCGATTCGCGCGGTGTGCGCACAAACCGCGCGAACCGCGCTTCCTTGCACTCCAGAATGTCCTTGCCGATGGTCTTCGATAGTGGCACAACACTTGCATCCATGCTTGAACCTTCTCGAGGTCCACATGCTCACGCTCTGCTTGTTCTCCTTCTCGGCTCTCGCTGACGACTTCACCGCACGCACACGCGTCGATCCCTACGAGGTCCACCTCCAGCAGCTCGCCGACCTCCTGGACTCCACGCCCGACTTCACGTACACGACCGACTTCACGTACACGATCGACTTCAGTGCGACGAACTCGGCTACGTCTCCCGAATCGTTCTCGTCGAACTCCCCCGGGTCGACGGGTTCACCGGAGTCGCAGTCCCCCTCTTCGATCGGAATCGCGCTTCCTCCAATGGGGCAGGCGGACGACGGGATCCTCACCATCAGGAACCTGGCCGGTGTAGACGTGGCTACCGTATGGGCCGAGACGGTGGGGACCGATGCCTTCATCGGCGACCAGAAGCAGGAGCACTGGCTCTACCACGACGCATCGTTCTCCTCGGACCCCGGCGCGCCGTTCGTCATGGAGATGCTGGAGCCCCAGAGCTCGCACGGAATGTCGCTCGCATACCTCGACGCCGTTCAACCCAACACCTGGACGTCCGACCCGTACGCCCCGATCGGGTTTCACTACAAGACCAAGCCCTCCTCCGTCAGCACGAAAGCGATGACGTTTCAGGGCGCCGAGGTCACACGTCATGCCTTCGTTCTCGTCCAGTCGACGCACTGGAAGTGCAAGTCCAACGACGCGACGAAGCTGCCCGAGTGGTGCCTGGCCGGGGCCATGATGCGGGAGCACCACCAGGTGAACGGCAACCAGACGTTCTACGAGCACTGGGTCTTCTTCGAGGGATTCGAGCTCGTGGCCGATGAAGGGGACACGCTCCGCGTGCTGAAATCCAGCAAGCCCGCGCCCAAGACGACCGCAGCCTTCTTCGATGCTCTGCCGGATCTCGAGGTCGAGATGTACGCTCAGCCCAAGTACACGCTCGACCTCGACGGGTCGGATTTCGAGAGCCTCTGAACGGCATCGAGGCATTCTGCGCCCGGAATCACGTCCAGCCAACGGTTCTCGAGGCGGGACGGCTCGACCTCGGGCGGATCACCGAGCCGTAGCCCACCCTGGATGCACAGGGTCCATGTCTGGAGTTCCAGCTCCGGCGCGCCCCCTCCGAGCGACTGCGGTGGGTCCGCACACCCGCAGCGCCACGCCAGAGCGCGGCACAGATCCGCCAGTGCTGAGCTTCCGCCCGACGCATTCATTGCGCAGAGCGCCAGGCGTCCCGCGAGCGTTTCGTCCCTGTCTCTCCAGGCCAGCGCCGCCTCGGTGAGAGCCAGCAGAGCGCCGGTCGTACGAGAGACGGACATCGCCGGCTCGACCCAAGAGGGGTCCGCTGCAGGGCCCTTCCCGCTCCTCAACGCCACGGA
This sequence comes from Myxococcota bacterium, assembly GCA_965224055.1. Lineage (GTDB taxonomy): Bacteria > Myxococcota_A > UBA796 > UBA796 > JACKEQ01. The sequence goes on from OZ245034.1 coordinate 5,167,184, forward strand.
ACGCAACAACCACCACGCCCGCGCCTCCGCGGCTGCGTGACGCATCGTGCGCGCCAACTCCAGAGCCTCTTGTGCCCACTCGCTCGCCTCAACGATGCTCCCTGTCTCCAACGCAGCGGACGCCGCGTTCGTCAGGCGAGACAGCCGGACAACTGGCACGTGTGCGGCCGAGAGGGCCCGCCGCTCGAAGCCCAGCGCATCGCCGAAAGCGCCCCGTGAGTACGCAACCCTTGCGCGCCAGGCATCCAGTCGCGCCTGTCGGATCGGATCCCCGACCGCCCAGCGGCTGGCCGCGGCCAGCCAATCCTCTACCGCCGCTGTTCGAAGAGAGGCTCCGATTCCGACCGCGAGGCGCCATCCCTCCACGACGCCGGAATCCTCATTCGCAGGTCCGACGAACTCGAGCACGGCGTCCCTGTTCCCGGTCAGGAAGGCTCCCGCAGCCATGAGGACGCGGCTCGCTTTCTTCCATCCGCGTCGTTCGGCCTGGTAGTTCGCATTCCGAATCGCGGCCGCCGACCACAAGGACAGCGCCAGATCCACCGTCGCCGCTTCCGCTGCCTCCGACCGGTCGCCCAGTGCCGCCAGGATTGCCAGTCCGCGCCGGGTCTGCCCCTCATGGTGCGCCGCGACCGCTGCCTCCACCGACAGGTCCGTCGGCTGCCGCTCCCACCGCAACCGGTCCACCGCTGCGCGCTCCATCACCAGCTGGTCCCCGTCGCGATGGCACCGCCCCGCACGCACCCACCGCGCCAGCTCCGAGCTGACCTCCCCCCGGCTTCCATCCGTTCGTTCCAGTACCAGCCGGGCCGCGTCCTCCGCGATGTGCAGGAACGTCGGCCCATCTCCGAACAGCGCCCGCAGCTCGGCCTCGTCCACCGTCTCTGGCAGCATGTCGAAGGTCCCGACCAGCCCGTCGTCCGCGCCGAGCGCCGCCAGCACCGCCTCCATCGAGGCCGGACGGTCCTCACGCGCCTCTGCGCACATCTGCCGGAACAGCGCCATCACCTCTGGAGGACCGCCCATCTCCTCGAACATCACGCCCAGGGCGTAGAGATCGGCCCGCGCGTCCAGCACCTCGCCGCGGGACTGCTCGGGCGCCATGTACCGCGGCGTTCCCGCCACCCAGCTCGCGTCGTGGTCCGCAACCACTTCGCCGCTCGCGAGCCCGAAGTCCGCCACCACCGGCTGGCCCGCGGCGTTCAGCAGGATGTTCCCAGGCTTGAGATCGCCGTGCACGAGGCCCAGGAAGTGCAGCCGTCCCACCGCCTCGAGCAATGCGATCGCGGCATCGCGCCAGCCCGCCCATCCGCGCTCCGCCAGGGAATCGAAGCGACCACCACCGAGCCAGTCCATCACCAGGAACACGAAATTCTCGTGCTCGCCGTCGTCCCGTAGGCGCACCACCCCCGGCAGATCGACCAGTCGAAGTGCCGTGAGCTCGCGCCGCAGCTGACTGGACGCGCCCTTGCCGTCCCGCTTGACCAGCTTCAGCGCGACGGTCTCGCCCGTGAAGGTGTCCGTGGCGCGGTGCACCTGGCCCCCGCCGCCACGACCGACCAGCGGACCGACGACATACCGGCCGGCAACCAGGGGTTCGGGGTCTGCGCCGACCGCGCTCTCGGGGACGTAGGTGGCATCCGGGTCCATGCCGCATCGTACCCGCGCGCTCCGCGCTCTGCGGCACACGACCGCGCACTCCGAGCGTGCAGCGCACGAGAAGAGTCCATGTAGACGGGCGTTTCCGTACCTCTCGGGGCTGGCACGACCATTGCGAACGCCGGGATCGTCACAGAGAGGACGCCATGCATTCCAGACGACAGATACTCCAGGGGCTCGGTGCGGCCGCAGGGGCAGCGATGCTCCCCCGGGTCGCCCGCGCCAGTCTCGATCCCGGCCCCACGCCGATGAAGATCCTGCAGATCTTCCTGCACGGAGCCCCGGCCCATAGCCAGACCCTGTGGATGCCCGGCGAGCCCGACATCGGCTGGGTCGACATCGACACCTTCATCCCGAGCGCGGTGGGCGCGCATCCGTTCAACATCCTCACCCAGAACGAGCACCCCGGACTCGACCACAGTGTGAACCTCGGGGCCGGGTTCCATCCGCTGCTCTCGCTGGGGGGAGCCTCGCGCACCCACCTCGTGGCGCTCGACAACCCCTTCAACGCCCATCTGCTCGCCGCTTCCTACGCGCTGTCGGGCATCAACATCGGCAACCCCGACGCGCTGTCGCTGGGCGCACGCGTACAGCAGGCCTGGGGTGTCGGAGGATTCCCGAAGTCCTGGGTGCTCGATCCGGTGGGGAACGCCAACCTCACCAGCCTCGCGACGGCGATCGGGTCCCAGGCCGAGAACACGCGGCCGTTCGTGCTGCCGGTCGGGCGCCCGTTCGTGAGCCGGCTGCAGCGCCAGGAGCGCGAGCACACCGACTCCCTGCTGGCGTACTACCAGTCCCGGTACGCCCAGCGCCTCCAACACAGCACCGGACCGGTGCGCGCCCCGGCCGTCGCCGCCTACGAGGACGCGCGCGCGCGCATGGCCGCCTGGCAGTCGACCTACGAGGTCCTCGCCGATGGCCCGAACGTCGAGAGCAATCCCGGGGGGGCGTCCTACACGGACAACCGCGTCACCCGCTCGGTCCAGATGGGCCTGCACCTCCTGGCGAACGGGGCGCGCTGTGTGACGGTGCTGGGGGACGGCGGCGCCGCACCGAGCTTCGACACCCACGACTTCGACGCCACCTTCGACGACGAGGGCTACACCCACGACGTCCACCACAGCGCCCACCACAACGCCATCCTGTGGGGGATCTGCGAGGCCATCCGCACGAGCCCCGATCTCGACCTGACCAACACGGTCATCGTCGTCCACTCGGAGTTCGGCCGCCGCCTCGATGGGAACGACGGCTCGGAGCACTGGAACGAGGCCTTTGCGGCCCTCCTGTTCGGGGGACCGATCCAGCAGCCCGGCATCTCGGGTGCGCTCTCCTACCAGACCGACGGCACCGGCAATCTCCGCAGCCACCGCAACTCCGATGACGCGTACGCGCCAGTCCCACCTGACAAGTTCCTGGACGGGCTCGCCACCCTCGCCGGATCCCCGCCCGACCTCGACTGGCTGGGCCAGGCCCCTCCGCCCCCCGGACCCATCTTCCAGAACGGAGCCAACCCATGACCCGCTCATCCATCACGAATTCCCTCGCGTTCCTCGCGCTCTACGCCCCGCTCTCGGGATGCTTCAACCTCCCCGCGGACGACGCCAGCGAGCGCGCCAACATCACCTGGGCGACCCAGGCGATCATCGGTCGCGCCCCGTCCAGCCCCCAGGAGCTGAACGCGCTGCTCGAGCTCGAGCGCCTGCACGGCCGCGAAGCCTTGCTCGACACGCTCATGCAGCAGCCGGAGTTCGTGGACCACTGGGATGATCTGCTGATGAACCAGCTCCAGGTCCGGACCGACCACGGCGCCCAGGCTCGAGCCCGAAAGGAGACCTGCTACACCGAGTCGTACGTCCCCCAGCAGTACGACTGGGCGCTCACGCAGCACCTCCGCAGTGCGAACTGGAACGAGCCGTTCTGCGTGACCAGCAACAGCGCGAGCGACGACCTCACGTTGGAGACCGGCGGGCGCACGGCAGGCGTGATCACCGAAGAGTACACCGGCCGGCCCATCACCGACGGACCGGGAGGCTTCACGACCCGCACGAGCACCACGACCTCGCGGGTGACCTCGAAGACCCAGTGCTTCGAGTTCACGATGAAGGACGTGATCCGCGCGAGCCTGCGCACCGACCGCATGGACGCGCTGTTGCGCGCCCGCCTCGTGCCGCTCGCGTCCTTCGACAACCCAACGAATGCACGCCGCGTGGTGTTCGACGCATACTTCGACCGCCACCAGGACTGCATGGAGTGCCACACGACCACCTACAGCACGACCAACCCGGTCCCCCGCAACGGCAACTGGGACCGCTACCACCCCGCCGTCACCGAGGTGGATCTCGAGTTCTCCGCATTCTGGACGGAGAGCGACGACGGCACGATTCACGACGGCTCGATCGGTGGAGGAACCGTGAACCGGCGCTTCCGCGACCTGTTCAGCGCCATCCGCGCCGACGAGGACGCGGACGAGGACGGCGTAGCGCCGTGGTCGTTCGACGAGACCTGTGTGAACGGTGCGGGTCTGCTCGAGCACCCCAACGACGGGAGCCCGGCCTTCGCCGGCTGGGGCGGTCAGACCGGGAACGACGTGCGGATCCTGGACTTCATCGACGCCTTCGACGACGGCCTTCGCGCCCTGGCCGACGACACCGCGACGCTCAGGCCACGCGCGGACCTCGAGGGACTCCCCTACAGCTCGACACCGAGCTCGCTCACCGCCTGCTACGGGTGCCATCCGAGCAGCACCGAGCCCGAGCTGTACCCAGGCTACGGAGATCCCGTGCCGCTGACCGTGGAAGCGCTGACGCACACCATGTCGGCGGAGCGACTGCGTCGGACGATCACGGCGGGCTCCGGCGGCGGAACGATGCCGGGGCAGTCCCTCGACGAGGCGACACGGGAGACGATCGTGGCACACCTGATGACCGAGCAGGGCGACGCCGTGCAGATCTACGACGACCCCACGGTCGGCATGGCACACCTCGCGGCCATCTCGTTCGTGGACGGCATCGCCGAGCAGCTCTCCGGCCGCTCCCTCACCCTGTCCCACGGCTTTCCGCGCAACAGCGACCAGGCGTACGCGCTGCGGCAGCTCTCCGACGGGCTCGTGAACAACGACTGGTCCCTGCGCTACGTCATCAAGACCATCGCGCTGTCCGAGCTCGTCAACCGGAACGCGCCGGCGGACAGCACGAACGACCCGTACGTCCTCCCGATGCTCGTCGACCCCTGGCAGGACACGCCTGCCGACGACGACGCCAACCCGCTCACCGGCGTGGCGAGCAACGGCCAGGGAGACCTCGTGCACCGGTGGCCGGTCGCGACCCTGATCCGCAAGCGCAACGCCGCCCTCGGTTGGTCGCAGCGCACCCACTTCGACGACGAGGATCTGCGTGCGGACCTCGGCGGCTACGTGGACTTCGAGACCCCCGGCTTCTCCGGGTTCGACATGGCCGCCGCCCTCGCCTGGGAGTTCGACTCCTTCGACGACGGGAACTGCATCTCCCCGTACGGCGACGCGACCGACGTGATCGACACGCTGGTCGATCCCGCCTACGATCTCACGCTCGCGCAGGCCCTGCAGACTCTGAAGTTCCGCCTGCTCGGCGAGGCGATCGAACGTCCGGTTCCTCTCGACGACTACATCGCCGAGCCCGGACAGGCCCCCCCGCCACCGGCCGAGTACACCGTCCTCGCCGGCGAGTTCGGTGTGCACCTGAGCTCTCCGGCCAGTCAGCACGAAGCGGAGATCCGACAGTACTGCGACGTGCTGCTCGCCTCACCCCAGTTCGTCCTGGCGGGTCTGCCCACCGAAGCGAGCGGGCCCCCCGAGGTGGACGCGGACATCCCATGCCTGGACGACCGCTGCGACGAAGGCGAGTGGTGCGACCTCTATCGCCACCACGCCACGGAGCTCGGCTACGAGAGCTGGACCTGCCCGGGCGACCCGATCGACGATTGGACCTGGTGACGTAGGCCCGGTTCGTGCGTGTAGCCGGATTCCGCGTGAACGGGGATGGGCTTGGTGTGCCAGAGGACGCGGACTCGCTACAACGCGGCCGCAGCCTCCGCGATGGCTCGTGAAGTACGCGCAGCGCCGCCCTCCTCCGCAACGGCGGCGTCCCGAACGGCACGCAGACGGGTCACCTCCGCTTCGAACCACGCGATGTCCGCCGCTACCGCCGCTTGAAGCGCGGCAGCGTAGGCGGTTCGCGAAGCCTCCAGCGTCGCGAGGTAGGCCGCCTTGCGCGCGGCCGTGCCCTCCTGGGCGGAGAACCCGCCATCCGCGATGGCGGACGCGAGCTGCGTTCGATGACGTCGGGCGCGCAACGCCGCATCGAGCCTGTGGGATGCCGCCGCGCTCGCGTCGGTTGCGGAGACCACCGCTGCTTCGAGCGCGGCGATGCCGGCCTGTGCGCGCTCGGTGGTCGACCGGAGGAGCTCCGCAGCGGCTGCGAAGCCGGCACGCGCGACGTGCAGATTCGCGCGTGCAGATTCGCGCGCGGCCTCGGCGATCACGGCTGCGTCCTCGGCGTCGGCGAGCGCGGTCTCGTGTTGGTCCATGGCGCTCTTCCACGCATTCGTCAACGCGGTCTTCTTGGGGCCCGTGTCCGCCCCGAGCTCGGCCTGTGGGGCGGATGCGAGGGACTCGACGGCCGCTTCGGTGTAGGGACCGGTCAACAGCGCAGCCAGGGAATCGAGGGGTTCATCCCGCCCGTCGTGCGCGTCCGAGAACTGGGCCATCACCCGATCCATGACGCGCTTCTCGGCTTCCGCCGACGTCGATGCGGCCGTGAGGGCAGCGTCGATGCGAGCGAGCGCATCCGCCAGCCGATCATCGGCACGGGATGCGTGCGCCGTTGCTTCAGCATCTACAGACGTCGACTGGTTCAGCGCATCGAGCTGCGCGAGGGATTCATCCAGGGTTGGCATCGGGACCTCCGAGGGTCGTGGGGGGAGATTTGCCCTTCTTCTGCAGCTCGTCGCTGATCGACGCGACGAGCAGGGCGTGCGTGATGAGCCCGCCAGCAGAAGCGGCGCGGTAGGCGGCTTCCGTGGCGGCATTCCGGATGTCCCCGCCGACCAGATCCACTGCGCGCGCGAGTCGCTCGAGGTCGACGTCCGCATGCACGTGCTTCGCAGGAAGGTGTTGCTGCCAGAGTCGGAGCTGGGCCCGTGCATCCGGGTTGGGGAAGTAGACGACGTAGTGCAACCGGCGAAGGAAGGCCTCGTCGAGGTTCTGAAGCAGGTTCGTGGTCAGGATGGCGAGCCCGTCGAAGAGCTCGAGTCGTTGCAGCAGGTAGTTGGTCTCGATGTTCGCGTAGCGGTCGTGGGCGTCCTTGACCCCGGTGCGCTTGCCGAACAGCGAGTCCGCCTCGTCGAACATGAGCAGCGCGCGGAACCCTTCGGCGCGATCGAACAGTTCCGAGAGGTGCTTCTCGGTCTCGCCGATGTACTTCGAGACGACGCGCGACAGGTCGACCCGCATGACCGGCATGCCGAGCCGCGTCGCCATCGCCTCGACGGCGAAGGTCTTTCCGGTACCCGAATCGCCGTGGAGCACGCCCACCACGCCATCGCCTCGCCCATCCGGGGAGGCCATGCCCCACGCACCCTGGACCATCGACCGATGCTGGACCCGCTGGACCAGGGCATCCAGCTGCGACGCGGGCCGTTCGGGAAGGACGAGGCGGTCCCAGGGAACCCGCGGTTCGGTGGTGACGGAGAACCGTGCAGTCGGTGGCGGCGAGACCGCGCGAATGGCCTCGATCCACCGGGCCTCGGTGGGCGGTGCACCGCCAGAGACGACCACGCGGTCCGCGATGAGCTGCAGGGTCTCGTGCCGCAGAAACGTGAAGTTCGCCAGGCGTCCCAGTGTGCCGCTGTCCAGATCCGGAGCGACGGCGAGCCAGTTGTCTCGCTGTTCGGATGCGTGCAGCCGCTTCACCGGATGCCACGTGGCACTCCTCGGAAGCCCGTCCACGGTGGTTCCGGGACTCACGAGCAGGTGGGTCTCCACATGGGTGCCGAAGTGGGGCGGCAAGACGACCGACGCAAGATGGGGCGCGTCGACGACGAGCGCGAGACCTCTGAGGACCGCCCACAGCTCGACGGCTCGCAGTGTGTCGGCCTTCGGCTCGCCCTCGAGCGAGATGCGGACACTGGCCCGAGGGGCCTCCCACAGGTGGCGGAGCGCATGGCTCGTCGGGCGGGAGGGACGGACGTGCAACGCGGGTTCGTCCGGAGCTGCGCCCTGCGTCACCACGCATCCCGGGAGCGGAGGCAGTCGCCCTTCGAGACCGTCGAGCAGTGCGATGGACGGCAACAGGGGCCGCTCGAGCATCGGCTCGTCGCTGGGCCGCAGCAACCCCCGCCGCCAGAGGGTGCCCCGGGCCAGGTGATCCCGGAGCTCGGAGGTCGGCCGATCGGGCGCGAGGGCGCGCACGACCACCCCGACATGCGGAACCCGACGCCCGGCCGCAACCACCAGGGCATCGCCGATCCGGTCGTCGAGCAGGGGGAGGAGGGAGGCCAGCAGGACATCCACCTCGAACGGCGACAGCGCGTAGGCATCTGCGAGACGCTGAAGCGCAGGATCCGGGTCGTCCACGGAGAACGAGACCGCCTCGACCGGGATGGACAGCACCGCTCTCAATGCGGTCAGCACCTGACGGATGCGCGTCATGAGCGCTCTCCACCGCGTTCTCCGCGTTCTCCGTAGTGAACGCGGATCATCCGCCCGAGTGCAGGCACCCACCCGGGGTCGAGATCCCAGCCTCCGAGCCGCAACGCCAGGTCGACGCTGGACAACGGAAGGTGGAGATCGGCGCGATGGGCATCGAGCTCCAGCAGGCCCGGTCGCAACAGCAACGCCTGGAGCGCCCGATCCACGGACCCGGTTGTTGGGACGAGCCCGATCTGCCCGAGCAGCCGAGGATCGACCGAGGTGTCGGGAAAGCCATCGAGCAACGGACCGACGACGCGGTCCGACGCGGGTGTCCACGGTTGCTGGGCCAGCTCCCGATCCGGCGGACCACCGGCGAACACGGCCAACAGTGGAGCGTCCCCCTGCACCATCGCCTTCCGTGCGGTCACGGGGAGCGGGTCGTACACCCGCTGCAGCAACGACCGCCCCAGCGCGTGCAGGTGGTGGTGCAGCTCGAGGGGGTCGACCGGCAGATCCGCCCATGGCAGACGACGGATCAGGAAGAGAAGGCCGCTCGCGAACACGGCATGAGCGTGGTCGACGCCAGCTCCCTCGGGGCCGACGGGAGACTCCAGACCGGCTCCCGTCTCGGACTCGGCGACACCGGCGGTCGCGTCCTCGGTCCGACCCACGGGCCGCTCGACGGGCCCGCGCTCCGCGTCTGAAGCGTCGATCGGTGTCCCATCTGGAGGGGAATCCGCTCGCCGAAGGCCACCCCCCGGACCCTCTGGGGAACGGACCGATCCGTACGGTCGACGCGCTGCTGCCCTGGCGAGCGCCGCCGTGTGCTGCCTCGACCACGTTCGGGTGGAGGGCAGCACGGACGCGGTCACGAGGAACGCTGCGAGCTCCCGCCACGGCCCCCCGAGCGAGGTGAAGACCCGGCGGGCCTCGGAGCTCGCTCGCCGCCAGACGAAGGCCGCGGTCGCGGGATCGGGCGCGCGGCTGTCCGTGGTCGCCCCCCGATCGGTCGACAACACGGAGCCCGCCCCCCCCGCCAGCGAACCGTCTGCAGACGCGCGAGGCCGGGGTTCCCGCGCGACCGGCGGGAGACTCAGCCGACGGTTCAGCTGTCGTACCGCCTCGAGCGGAAGGCTCGTAGCGGGGTCGCGCTCCGTGAGGAGAGACCAGACGCTGTGCTGCCAGCGCTGCGGGGCCCGCTCCATCCAGCTCGACACGGTGGCTGCCGGATCCGAGCGCCACTGTGGCTCGATCACGTGGGTCCACCACCAGCCGTCGGATCGTTCGAATCCGGCACGCATCCACTCGAGCTCGGCGGTGTGGGGATCGGAGAACCACACCACGCGCTGGTCGGCATGACGGGGCACGCCCGCGGGCACGTCCCGGACCACCGCGGCCAGACTCTCGGTGAACGCACTCCCGAACGCACGTGCGATCTGGGCATCCGTCGGAGCGCCCTCGACGTCCAGCACGACACGCAGCGACCGGACCGCGACGACGGCGTCCGCGGGCAATCCCTCCGGAGCGACGACGTGCGGACCACACCGCTCCAATCCCCGTCGAGACGACCGCTCCAGAGCGCCGTACGACGCGGGGATGTCGAGGTGGAGGGCGACGGACTCGATGTGGAGGGAATCGCTCACCAGCGGTCCACGAACCTCCGGGTGGCGTCCAGACCGAGCGACTCGCTCAGCGCCGCGACGGCCTCGCCCGTCTCGATGTCCCCGAGCTCCTTCCGGATGTCTTCGGCACTCCTGGCTTCGCGGACCACGCTCGCCACCCGCTCACGAAGCTTCGCATCGGCTGTCCACCCCGCTCGCGCGAGAGCCACAGACGCCTCTCGGACCGTCCGACCGTGCTCCACGAGGGTGTTGCTGACGAACCGGGTCTTGTCGGGGTGGGTCTTCACGATGTCGGTCTCGGTGCGATCGAGCACCTCGCCAACGGTCCCCGGCCGCCCCGCGAGCTTGTCGAGCTCAGTCAGGGGGGTGCCTCGGAACGCAGCGTCGGCCGCCACGAATACCTCACGCTCCGCCGACGTCGAGAAGGGCTTCACGGTGTCGTCGGGGTGGTAGGCACGCATCGCGAGCGTGTCGCGCTCCCGGACACCGGGGCCGTTGGACGCCTCGGACTCCAGGGCGGTCACGAGCGCGTCTCGGGTGCCCGGAGCGACGACCCCGAACACGCGCAGGACATTGCCCGCCGGAGACACCTCCATCACGGCGTCGGTCGCCAGATCGGCCGCTACGACCGGATCCGCACCCGCCTTCAACGCCTGCTTCTCCACAGCCCGGTACCGAGTCCACAGCCCGGCGGTGTTCGCGTCCGGCGCGACGGCGACGGTTCCGAGCTTCAGGATCTCCTGGACTTCGGCCGGCTCGGTCAACGCCGAAGCATTCGCCATCAGGTCTCCCCCGCCGGGCTCGCGGAACATCAGGGTGCGCATGCCGGTGGTGCCGAACCCATCGATGCTCTTCAGACCGAACAGATCGCTGTTCATCGAGGCCAGGAACAGCAGCACGTCGCCCAGCACGTCGAGGATCATGTACAGCACGTCGAGCAGCACGATGCGGAGCCGGTGGTAGACGACCCACGGGTACGGGTTGGCGGACAAGCCGAACAGGTCGCCGAGCAGCGCGTCTTCGTGCCCACCCGTCCCGGTCTGGGGCAACCCCAGCAACTGCCGCATGAGCGCCGCTTCCATCGTGGTCCGCGCCCCCTTCACGCGGCCGATGCCGGGGTAGGAGCGCCGCATCCCCTCCATCGGCACGATCACCCGCACGAAGGCGATCTCGCGGTTGACGAGCTGCTCCATGGTCGCGCCGCCGAACGCCTTGAACAGGGCTGAGAGGAGCATCCGCCCGACCAGTCCAGCCGCGTTCACGGACGTCTGCTCGCTGATCTTCACCGGAGCGACGCGGAGGTTCAGCTGCAGCTGTTCGAGCGAGTGCTCGAGCTGCTCCGGGGGTGGGCGGACGGGAATCATGTCCCGGTCGGCCGCGCGCTGGAGCTCCAGCAACAGATCGTCGTCGAGGGGCGCCACGTGGACGAGCGGGATGAGGTTGGTGCGCCGGAAATAGGCCTGTGCGGCCTTACGCGCCTGGGTGAGCTGCCCCCAGGTCATCTGCCTCAGTGCACCCGATACCCCATCGCCCGGCTTCGTCGTGAGATGGAGCGGCAGGAAGCCTGCTGGCGGAATCGCACGGAAGCCCAGATCGTACAGGTTTCGTCGCCTCGCGCCGTCGATCGCGAGCGCTTCGCCCAGCTGACACTGGAACTGCCGGAGTCGCGCAGCCGATGCACTCGCGGTGGGAGCGCCGAGGGCGTGATGCAGCGCCTCCGCAGAGCGGGTCCCGACGATGGGGCGCCGCGGAATCCACGGGTCGATGAAGCTCGCGGACCGATCCTGCTGCACGAAGAGCGCCGCGAGCGGAATCGCGTTCGCGACGAGCTGCCGCTGACCAGGCGACGCGCACGATCCCGGCATCGGGGGTTCGTTCCAGCGCTGGTGGAGGCGTTGCTCGAACACCTCGTGGTACCAGTGGGCGACGTTGGACCGCATGGCCCAGGGCGACTCGCTGTCGTGGAAGTACTCCCACGGCGCAGGCAGGTAGACCAGACGCAGCCGGAACCCCTCGCGCACGGCGTCGGGCACGCACGGCTCGACGGCATCCTTGCACATCGCGCCCTGCACCTTGGCAGGACCGGTGGGACACTGCCCGGGCTCGATGACCAGGAGGTACACGCCGGTCGAGAACCCCGTCTGGCCCGGGGGAAACGGGGCCTCGTGGACGCAGACGCACGGCTGGAACCGCACGGGTGGAGCGGTGGCGATGGTCGGACGGATCTCGTGGGCATCCAGCAGCGCGTTCAGGTCGAACGGATGCGGCTGACTCACCAGGATGGGCCTTCCCGTGTCGTCGAACGCGAGTCCCGGGTGCAGGACGAGCGTGTCGTCGGGGCAGACCGAACCGATGCCGCTGCCCTTCCCCTCCTCTGCATTGCTGGGGAATCCGGCACCCTCGGCGCTGCTCTCGTTCGCCGCAGCCGCCCCCCCGACCGCCGCCTGCGCGGCCTCCAGCCGCTCGTTCAGCTCGCGCCGCCGAGCTTCGAGCTCCAGGAGCTGGGCCTCCAGCACCTCCACCTGACCCTCGAGTTCTTGCGCCTCGTCCAGGTTCCCCGCTTCCCGCGCGTCGGCGAGTCTCGACCGGAGGAGGTCCAGCTGGGCACGGATGTGCTCCAGTTGGGCGTCGACCTTCTTCAACTCCACCCTCAACCGCTCCGCTTCTTCCGGATTGGGCTGCTGGTCGTCGTCCTCGTCGTCCTCGACGGGTCGCCACGGCGGCGGCAACGGAGGCCGCTGGGACGGGAGCTCGAGGCTGAGACCCCACGCGACACCTGCTCCGTGGATCTGCGCCACGAGCCGATCGCGCAGGTCGTTGTACCGCCGCTCCCGCGACAGCGCCTTGCCCGTGAGCAGCTTGCCGTTGAACCAGTGGTTGCGGACGAGTCCGTTGACCCCGTCCGCACAGGGCGTGGCGGGGTGCTCGGCGAGCTCCGCCACCACGACGACCTCGTCCAGCTCGGAGTCCTTCGGGGCGTCGGGGTCGGCGTCGCTCTTCTTGAACAGGATCTGGCTCATGGGGCCTCCGAGGGCGCGGTGAGGTGGTGGGCCACGGTTCGACCACGGGTGTCGGACGGGGCATGGGTGTCGATCGACCAGCCCGACAGTGGGCGGCCATCCGGACCGGCGATGGGGGTGGGTCCATCCCCGATGAGTGCGAGGCGGATCGGGGTTCCGGCAGCCGCAGGCTCGATCTCGAGCGTCACGGTGCGGTCGTCGGGACCCGCGTGGACCGTGACGGCCAGCGGTGACCACCCTCCGTCCAGACCGTGTGCCACGACGCTCTCGCCAGCGACCACCGTGCCGAGTGCGACGGGCCCGGTGAAGTGCAACTGCAGCTCCACCGGTGCTCCGGCGACCGCATTCAGGGTCTCGACCTGACGCAGTGCCAGGCGGTCCGGCTCAGCCGCGACGTCGAGATCGACACCGGCCAGTGCCTCGATGGCGGTCTGTACACGGGGAAGCAGGGGGCGAACCGCGACCGAGTGGGACAGCACGATGGTTCGCTCTCCCCCTGCACCATCGTCGCCGATGCCCAGGACGACCCGCGCCAGGGCGACGCCCACGTCCGTGTGGGTACCGTCGAACAGGTGGTTCAGGTCGCCCGGGAGTGCCAGGCTGTGAGCGAGCCAGCGTTCCCGCCAGCTCTCCTCGAGCCGCGTCCCATCGACCTCGGGGGCCTCCCAGGACCCCACCCAGGGTTCGGGTGTGGGCGGGGCGACGGGCTCCAGTCCCAGGGTGAACGTGTCCCGGGTCCGGCTGGGGCGCTCCTGGCCCCCCTGACTCCCACAGCCCACGCCGTACGCGACCACCGGCTCGGTCTGGCAGCTCCGATACCGCAGGACGACCCAGGCGATCCGGATGTCCCGGACCGGGACGCCTTCCTCGAGCGGTTCGTCCTCTTCCACGGGCGACAGCTCCGGCCACAGATCGGTGGTGTGCAGCGCCGGCACCGGGAGGCACTGCACCGTGTCCACGAACAGGTCCCGACCCAGGGCGTCGACGGCGAGCCCCGGCGTGACCCGCAGCTCGTCCTCGACGGACCGGACATCCAGGCCTCCGACCACACCCGTGCCGTGCAGCGCGAGCTGATGGATCCGGTGCCTCAAGTGGTGGTACCGCTGGTCGGTCTGGAGCTCGTCCGCACCGAGCAGCTGTCCGAAGCTGTAGTGCACGCGCTCGAACGGTGCGCCGGGCAAGGCGGGGTCCGTCGTCGTACCGACGAAGAGCAGGGGATCGGTGGTCACGGAGTCTCCTTGGCGGGGCCATCGTGGGTGGTGCTTCCCACGCGACTTCGCCCGACGGTGGTGCCCACCGGGCGAGAGCCAGCGAGCGAGGTGTGGCGAGAGAGAACAGCCCGTCCGACGTCGCGAGCGGGCTGTCGGGAATCGAAGAGCTGGGTGCCGAGACCGACGCGGGCATTGACGTCGAGACGCATCCCGCTGTCGGCCCAACACAGCTCGTGCACGGTGTGGGCGGGCTTCGCGGCCTCGATGGCCCGATCGAGCAGCGCTTCGGTCTCGGCATCACAGCCGCGGAAGACGACGACGGTGAAGCGGTGCGCGGTCTGGCGGGCCCAACGGGCAGCGGGGGTGGCGACCGGCAGCGGGGGCAATCGAGCCGGACAGCCGGTCGCAGCGCGGCGCTCCTCCAGTCGGGGTCGGGCCTCGAGGATCGCGGACTCGAACGCTCCGGGCCCCTCTGGCTCGGGGGTTCCGAGGTGCAGGGTCTCCCCCAGCACGCTGGCGCCGAGGCGACGCTCGCCATCGAGCACTGCAGCCCGCCCGCCGCGCAGCCGGAAGTGCTCGACCACGCGCGCGGGAGCCCCCGTCACGATGTGTGCGATGCGCTCGATGGCCCAGACCGTGCCTCTCCGGCGGTAGAGCTCGGCCATGTCGAGCAGGAGCTGGCGCCGCTGGGATTCGTCGAGGGCGGCATCCCGTTCGATGGACAGGAAGCCCGACAGCCAGTCCAGCGCCTCGGCGGGGGTCGAACGAGCGTCGAACAGCTGGGGGAGTGCGCTGATCAACGCATGGTGCTGGGTGTACTCCCCTTCGAAGAGCGACAGCACCTGGTCGATTCCGGCAGCCGTCCGGGCGTCTCGACTCCACCACGCTGGCAGGTGGGCGAGCAGCGACGGACGAGCATGCGTCGCGCGGACCGCGTGAATGGCGGGGGTCGATCGTCCGGTACCCGTCAAGTGCAGGCGGAGCCAGAGGAACCTCCCCGGATCGGCATCCACCAGCACCTCGAGCGTCACCATGCGATCGGGCTGCCCGCGACCCGGACCCCGGGGAAGCGTGTCCAGGTTGGGCCGGGCGACGCGGGCGTCTGCGAGCGGACGATCGACCTGGAACGGCTCCAGAGCGGGGATGGGCTGATCCCGCCACCCGTCGATGTCGTCCGGGTGGCGCGAGCCCAGGGTCGGAGCCTCGGCCACGAACTCGGGGCCACCGGACACGTTTCCGGGAAGAACGGCCGGGCGGGCCGGAGAGAACGGCTCATCCGCAGTGCGTGCGCTGAGGCGGACGGAGGTGCCCGAAGGCAGGCAGACATCGACGAACACCCGGTGCCACGCGGTCTGCAGACGGCCGCTGTCGAACGCCGGAAGCTCGACCGTGCCGCGATGGACGCGGGAGACCCGGCTGCGCGCGAGGGCCCCGCTCGACCGGGCTCCGCGGCCGCCCCGGGTCGCCCGGACCTCTCCAGGGTCTCCATCATCTCCATTCGCCGACCACCAGGCTCCCCGCCCATCGAAGTCCCGGGCGATCGCGGTCCGCGTTCGAGCGAGTCCTCCATCCCTCACCTCGAACCGGTAGAAGGCGGTCCGTGCGGGAGGTGGCGCTTCGATCTCCGAGATCCACACCCCACCCGGGTCGGCGACCAGATGGAGGGGGGTCTCCAGGCCCGGGATGTCGACCACACTCGACCCATCGGCGTCGATGATCGCGAGCTGCGGACCTGTTCCCCCCGCTTCCCTGAGGAGCGCGAAGGCGCGAGACCCGACGGCTGCCATGGCGAGCACGCGCCCCGGATCCGCGTCGACCTCGAGCGGCCTCCAGCGCCCCCCCACCTGGCGCCACCACTGGGATTCCGCCGCTGCGACGGCTCCCGCCAGCGTACCCACCGCCGCGAGACACCCGTCGATCGTCCACCGCGCCCGACGACGCGTGGTCGCAGGGTCCAGAACGGCCACGATCCTCGAAGGACCTGCGGAGTAGACGACCCAGGCGAACCCTCGCGCCCCCCGACTCACCCCGACGACGCGACCCAGGGGTCGAGGCGGAGGCGGCACGAACACGCCCGGTGATGCCGGGGGGTCGTCTGGGCCGTGCACCCGCTCAGCGCCGCCGTCCGGTGGCAGGTAGAGGATCTGCTCCGCGTCGTCGCACGCCCCCTCGCAGGCAGCGACCAGCACACCGCCCTGCAGGAGCTGCCAGGCCACGCGCAGGTCTGGACGAGGCGCCCCCGAATCAACCGACTCGACCTCGGCGAGACGCACACTCTCCGTCCCGGGATCCAGCTCCGTCCCGTGATGGTCACAGCGGAGCCATGCGTCGTAGCCGACCCGGCGTTCGGTACGCGGACGATGCATCAGCAGGGCTCCCGACGGGCCGGGAGTGGAATGTTCACGGGACCCGCAGCGACCGGGGCGGGGTCGCGCTCGATCGGCGGGGCTTCCGACCCGGTCTCGCCCACCGCCACGACCACGCTCTCCACGACCGGGATCTGCCAGGAGTGGAGCCGAACGGCCCGGGCCAGTCCGCCGCCCTCGGGAACCAGCAGCTCTTCTCCCTGGGCGTCGATCTCCGTGCCCGCCAGCGAGACGTCGTTGACGAGTCGCACGCCCTCGACCCGCAGGATGGCGGCGTGAACGTCGGCCTCCCAGACATCGCGTCCGTTGGGCCAGCCGTCCTGGGCCGGCCCGTAGGGGGCGAGGGGCGCGAGGTACTGCCGCACCGCGAGCTCGACCCATCGAAGTACCGTCGCTTCTCCGAACCCCGGCTCGACCTGCACCGATGCGCTGACCCAGACCGACACGTACTCCGGCGGCGACACGTACAGCTCGGTCGTCACGAGGCGTCGGGCGTCGAGCGCCGTGCACACCTTCTGCAGCAACCGTCGATCCGGAACGGGTCGGTCCGGCGTCAAGGGGTCGTAGGTCGGTACCACCACGACGGTGACCACACCCGGGATCCCGTCGAGGCGCTCGTTCGGCAGGTGTCGGGGAAGCACCCATGCGCGCCCGACGCCCTGGACCTGCATCGTCAGGTCGACGAAGTCCTGGGCCGCGACCGCACGTTCGCGGTGGCGCAGCTCGGTCGGAAGCCGCCGGGTCGCAGCGGGAATGCTCTCGCTGTCATGCCCACCGCTGAAGGCGAAGGGATTCTGCACGGTCACCGGATGATCGGTACGGACCTCCGTGACGGCACCCGCACCGACGTTCCCGGCCGCTCCCCCTCCGTACCGGTAGCTGGCGATGAAGATCGAGGTGCCGAGGGGAGGTACGCGTCCGTTCACGTCGTCGCCGAAGCGAATGGTCCCAGTCCGGGCGTCCAGCGTGTAGTGCGGGTCGGTGGGGCCGGAGTGCGCCAGGTCGTCGACCGCGGTCCAGGCCGGTGCGCGCGGGTCGGACCCCACACGAACCGTGATCGAGTCCGCCAGCACCGGGGCGCGTGTGGTTCGGACCTCCTGTCCGGGCCGGCCGGTCGCCTGACCCGCGAGCTCCGGTCGGGCGACCCGTGCATGCCGGGCTTCTGCGACGTTCACTCCCACCCAGCGCACGACCGGGTGGGGTCCGTCCGGTCGCCGCACCCGAATCCACGTGAGCACCCGACCCAGCGGTTCGTCGTCGAGGGGGGGCGGCAGGTGGCCGACGCCCAGGAGGTCTTCGTCGCCGAGGTCTTCGGCCGACCACGTCCCGAACTCGGGAGGCTCGACGGACTCGCTCGCGGTCCCCGGAAGGCGGACCACCACCCGGCCCGTCTGGGTCAGCCCACGAGTGGTGTCCTCCTCGACCGTCAGCGGCAGGTAGATCGGGCGCGAGAAGTCGGGGTCTCCGTCCGACCCGGGGTGGAACCGACCGGTGGACACGCTCCACTCGAGGGGAGGAAGCCGTTCATCGGCGGAGTCGCAGTGATGGTGCTCGTGGGATCCACAGAGTCGATCGTCGACCTGCACGCCGAGCGTCAGCTTCGCGCCCGTCAAGCGGGTGGGATCGGGGGGCGCTTCGGGAGCGAGCACGGCGATCCACAGCGCGCGATCGAGGGTGCGGCCCAGATGCGTGGCGTCGGGAATGCCACGCGAACCGTCTTCGAGGGTGATGGGCTCGTAGGGAGTGCCGCCATCGAGGTCGATCTCGAAGCGGTTCTCGACCCACTCCACCATCTCGGCGATCTCCGAGGCGGTCGGGGCTTCGTGGTCCGGCGTCGCAACCGCGTCGAGCGGCCACTTGACCACGGCACGCACCTCGACGGGGTGGACCCACAGCTCGTGGATCAGCTCGAAGGCCTCCTCGCCGGCAGCGACCACCACGCCTGGCTCGTTGGCGGCGAAGGGCAGCAACACAGCGGGATCCCCGGGCCGCTGCAAGTCGAAACACACCATCCCCTCGGCCACACGGGCCGGCAGCAACGGGACGCCCAGCAGTCGCAGGAACTCCAGGTGCGCCGCCTTCGGGACCCGGTTCAGGCGATAGAGCGTGTTGTCGGTCAGCCACGCGAACAGCTCGAGAAGCGCGATTCCCGGGTCGGTCGGGCCGTGGTGGGTCCACTCCGGGGCGTGGGCGGGGATCCGGCGCACCAACTCGTCCCGGATCTCGGACCAGGTCCGGTCGTCCAACACGGGGGGTTTGAGCTGTCGGGTCACGGGAGGACTCCCTCGTCGAAGGCGAACCGGGTCACCAGCGAAGACTCGTTCGCGCCGGCGGTGCGGTAGCGGATGCGGATGTGGACCACGACCGGCTCGGCGTCGTCACTGAACACCTTCACGTCCCGGACGACTGCTCGAGGCTCGTGGCGCCGGATGGCGTCGCGGATCACCTCCGCCATGGTCGTGCGCACCCGCACCGTGTTGGGCGCGAAGAGGAACTGGCGCAGGCCCGCTCCGTAGTCCGGACGCCCGATGCGCTCGCCCGGCTCGGTCATCAGGATGGCGAGGATCGACTGCGAGACCGAGGCCGGCCCCTCGAGCCAGGCGAGTCCACCGGTCGGACCCGGAGCCAGTGGAAAGGCGAATCCGCGGGTGGTCATGCGGTCCTCCTGGGGATCGGAATGCAGAACTTCAGCAGCAACATCCAGAAGAATCCGGGGATCTTGATCAGGAGGTTGAAGATGAACGAGAAGAGGATCCAGGCGCAGATCGTGAACACCGGGATGGCGAAGCCACACACGAACGCCAGGCCCCACTTGCGCTCGCTGTCCTCGGGGGGATCCGCACCCACCAGGCCTCCGTCGTCGGAGGAGATGACCGCGGCGTACGGGTTCGCGCCGGCCAGCGGAATGCGCGGCAGGTCGCGGAGCATGGCGGGGATGTCCGGAAGCTGGATCTGGGTGGGTTCGAGGCCGAGAACATCGAGGGGCTCGGCGATCGAGAAGGGCTCCGAACGCCGGCTCCACACGAGCTGGGTGGCCTCGTTGCAGTCGTGGCCATGGACCTCGACGAACGCCCACACGGCGTAGAGGTGTCGGCTGTCGAAGCGGGGCAGTGGCGCGTCCTGGCGGGACTGCAGGAAGCGGTCGGTGGACGGGGGAAGGGGTGCAGGCGCCTCGGGGGGCTTCAGCGCTCGGATGGCGGCGACCCCCTGTGCGACCCGGGTGGTGGCGAGGGCGGGGTCGGCCGTGGGGAACGCGACCAGGCCGCGGGCGGGCTGGGCATCCACGTCGAGCCCGAGATCGCGGGGGTCCATCTCTCCAGCGAGTCCGTCCACCCACGATTGCCGGTGGTCCGCCATCGCGGCGTCGAAGGGTGCTCCGAGGCCGCTGGCAAGGGCCTCCCAGCGGGACAGCAGCTGTTCCAGGCCTGCGGACTGCTCGTGTATGCGCACCAGATCCGCGACGCCGGGCTGGTTCAACTGCAGCGAGCTCCAGGGAACCGGCACGGAATCCCGAGCACGCTCCGCCTCCAGCCAGGCCGTGAGCTCATCTGCAGCCGAGGACTGCGTGAACTTCGGCGGGATGCTGCTGAACACGCCCCGGTCGTGCAGGGCGGCGTGGGCTTCGGGGGCCAGGTCGGCGAGTCGCAGGGTGATGTGGTTGTACAGAATCGCCCGCGCCGACCGTACGCGGACGAGCATCGCGGCCAAGAGGGTCGCTGCGTTCGAACCCGGTACGGCGGCCGCAGCGACATCCAGCGCGACCGCGTCGAAGAACGCGTCGTGCAGGGCCGCTCGGAACTGCGTCTGCCGCTGGGTGATGGCGTCTTCGAACCAGCCCTTCTCGATCGAACCGATCGGACCGACCGCACCGGACCACGAGGTGAATGCCCCCTCGTGTTCCGTCCAGAACGCATCGAGCGCAGCAGCCCACCAGTCGGCCGCCGTCGGGAGCGTCACCGCGGGGGAGTCGGAGCTGTCGGGGTCGGTGCGCGCGGTCTCGTAGAGGTGGCGCGCCACCCGTCCGAGTGCTGCGGTCGTCCAGGCCTCGACCAGCTCGGATTTGCGGGTATCGGTCGGGTTGGTCGTCCCGAAGCGTACGTGCTCCGCTGGATTCCCCGAGGACGACAGACCTCCACGAAGCAGCGTGTCGACCCAGTCCCCCACGATCTGCTGCGCCTGCAGCTGCAGCGCGGTCAACGGCGTGCTGTGGAACCGCTTGTCCAGCGTGCTCTCGAGATCCGCCGCGATGCGCTCGATGTGGGTGGCCACCGCGTCGCGGTCCGGCCGATTCGACGCCTCCACGTCCTCGGCGGCGAGCGGGATCATGCCGACGAACGCCGTGTGCTGGTCGGCCTCCCCGAACGTCGACGGCACCGGGCTGATCGGCGCGAGAGACAGCTTCAGCGCACCCGCCTCGCACCCGAGCCTCGCCAGCGTCGTGGCCAGCGGAATCCCGGTCAGCGGGAGCGCGTCGGGATCGATCGGGACTCCACCGTCTCTCATCTGGTCGTCGGCGACCCGGACCCAGGTGCCCTCCCCTTCTCCACCGTGAACCCAGTCCTCCCAGGTCTCCGTCTCCGCCTCCGGGACGAGGCGCCGGACGATCAGTCCGCTCCGACCGATCCGGGCGGGATCGACCCGCGCGAGGCTCCGTCCGCCGCGGGTGAACGACGGCCTCTGGCAGACCACCTCGAACGCAGCCATCTGGTAGTCGCCGTGGAACGGCAGATAGAGCTTGCGCAACCAGGGGGCGAGGCCCGTCGCACACGGGTCCTCCGAGGTGCGGGGGGGCACGGCACGCAGCTTCCCGGCAGCGGTGCAGGCCACGTGCTGCTCGGCACCGGACACGTCCGTGTCGGTGGGGAGGCGGGCGACGCTCGAGGGGTAGATCGGGGCTCCCACTCCATCGAGCATGCGGGAGGGGGGCTCGGCGTAGTCCCGATACCCGTTCAGCGGGGCTTCCCAGGCCGCCATGGCTGCAGTGGGGTCGTTCGACCAGGCGTCCACCCCCCGGAAGATCTGCTCGACGAAGTCGTCCCCCCGCAGCGTCAGCAGACGGACGCCGTCGACGGGATGGTCGGACCGCCGCGCGAACCACGCGGCCTTCACCACAGCGACATCGGCGGGCGGACCTTTGATGCGCGCGAGCCGGAGCGGACGTCCCTCACCAGACATTGCCCACCCCCTGGGTGTAGGCCTTGCTGTTGACGAACAGCGTCTTCAGCTGCACGCACTTCACGACCCCCGTGAACTCGGCCATGGGGGCGACCACCTTCAGCTTGAGGGTGCGTACCAGCACCTCGCGCGGCGCCACCACCTCGATCGCGTCCGTCGCCTTGATGGTGACCTTGCCCTGCTGGTCCATCTGGATGAACGACCCGGCTGGATGGGAGACCCGGACCGTGTCGGCGGTCTCGTCGAGTCGGAGGCTGTGGCCCGCCCGGGTCCGGAGCTCGACGTGCTGGTCGCCGCCTTCGTGGAACCGCAGCACGTGACCATGCCGCGTCTTCACGGACTGAACGGGGTTCTGCTGTGCGGCGGGCGTTCCGCGGGGGGAGGTCTGCTCGGGCGGACGGTCCTCTCCGTTCCACAGGCTCCCCACCACCACGGGTCGATTCGGATGCCCGGCGAGAAAGCTCACCAGGACCTCGTCGTCGACGTGCGGCACGAAGAACGTCCCCCGGTCGGCGCCGCTCATCATCGTGGCGAGGCGCGCTTCCACGATGGTCTGCTGTTCGTCTTCGACCCGGAGCCAGGGCAAGCGCACCCGGATGGTTCCGGTGCTCTGAAAGTCCGTGACATCGTGGACGATCCCCTCGTACACCCCCATCAGACGCTCGGATGCAGCCCTCATGACGACCCTCCGATGTCGACGCGCTCGGCTCTGAAGCTGGTGCGCAGCCCGGACGCCCGATCCCAGCTGTGGTGGACCGCTGCGACGTGGTACGCCCCGTTGAACCAGGGCCCTGCGTCCACGACCTCGATCCGCTGCCCCACGGTCAGGCCGGGCGTCCCATCGGTCGTACCGTGTGCGATCAGGAACTCCCGCGAACGCTCACACATCCGGGCGCGCGCCATCCGTCGGGCCTCGCCAGGGGTCGCGGGAACATCCAGGTGGACGTCCTCCAGGGCCTCCACCGAGATCTCGTTCAGGATGGCCGGACCCGTGCGACCGTTCGCCGTGCTGCGCTCCGCGAGGACCACGTCTTCGGTGGCGGTCTCGTGGATGCCCTGCTTGGTCCGGGGGTCGTACCCATGCACGGTCACCGCGGTCCGTTGGTGGGCGAGGTCGGCATCCACCGACAGGCTGACGAGCTCGCTCAACGTCGACAGCGGTGCCGCTTCGCCCGCCGCGTCGAACCGTCGGACGAGCTCCAGCTGTCCGCTCGAGAAGGTGATCCGCGCATCGGCGTCCCGAGCGCGCTGGCGCAGGAACGCGAGGTCCGAGGTGTGGAGCTGGACGTCCTGGGGGACCTCCGTGCTGTCGGCTTCTCCAGGCCCCGGGCGAAAGCCGTGCTGCTCGGCGATCCGGCTGGCGATGCCGTCTGCAGTGGACGTGGCATGGGTCCGGCTGCGCTGCCCCATCCGCAACCAGCCGAGCACCGATTCGGCCTTCACGACCAGCTCCGGAGGGCGCTTCTGGTCGTACCGGGCGCACAGCGCGGTGATGGGGCCCTCGAAGATGTCCGCGCCGTTGTCGTCCTCCCCTGCCCGAACCCGCAGGGTCTTCCCGAAGTCGAGCTTCTCCCGGTCGAAGTACACGTACGACGGCTTCGCATCGGCCTGTTCGGGGTCGTTGTCCCAGTTCAGGAACGACGCTTCGACGCGCGCGACGGCATCGATGTCGTGCCACACCTCCAGCCGCTGCAGATTCGCCGAGAGCGTGCCGTCCTCGTTCCCGCCGACGAAGAACCGCGGGGGCTGTGTCAACCGGTAGCGTTCGGTCGTGAGTGCCGTCATCGGAAGGCCTCCTGACGGCGCCGGCGCAGCCGCTCTTCCTCGAGGACCCGTCGAACGACCTCCCGAACCTCCGCTTCGTCCACGGAGGACTCCTTGTTCGCGTTGGCCTCCTTCGCGCCTCCGCGTACCTGGACGTGACTGTCCACATGACCCACCGAGAACTTCACGACGCATCTCCTTCGGTGCAGGGACGACACGCGCAGCGCGGCCCGTGCGCGACGCCGATCTCCGGGAGCCCTTCCCAGCTGGGGCGATCGGGCGTCCAACGAGGAGAAGCCACCGGTCTGCTGCTTCGTCTGAGGGGGGGGCTGCCGCGAACCGGCGGGGGCACCGAGGGCGGCGAGGGCAACGTGGGGACCGACGCTCGGAATCCCCCCGCAGCGGAAGACGTCCCGACGTCTCTCGCGGGACCCGCCTGGCGATCCCGCAGTACTTCGGCCGCGAGCTCGGCAGCCTGTGTCCCCGGGCGGGGCCCTTCGGGTGCCCATGCTGTCCCAGGCGCCGCCGACGTAGCTGCTGTGCCACCGGCTCTGGAACCGCCTGTGCCACGGGCTCCAGCGGCGGACGACCGCCGAGAACCACCGGGGACCACGCGCGTTCGTTCGGCCGCCCGCTCCATCCCACGCGCCGCTCGATGGGCGCCATCTCCGAACACGGCCTCCATCTCGCCCAGGTCGAGATCGAGGTCTACGCCCGCGGCCACCTGCAGGTCGAGATCGGCTTCGAATCCCACCTCGAGCCCCACATCGAGGCCGACATCGAAGCTCGCTCCGAGTCGCAGCTCCAGCCCGGCTCCCAGCTCGAAGAGGTCGTCGAGGCCCGAGTCCGCCGCGACCTTCTTGGCCAGATCCAGCGTGGCGCCGAGATCGTCCAGCGCGTGTTCGATGGGCTCCATTCCGAGCTGCGGAGCCCCGTCGGCCGCCCCGTCCGCGGGAGCGTTCCCCTCACGAACCCCATCCTCGTTCGCCGCCTGCCGCTGGGAGAGGCCGCTCACCTGAAAGCGATGCGACTGCTCGGTGAGGCTCAGACTCACCTTGCTGCGCAGGGGCACGCCTTCGGGACTGAAGAACTCCAGCGTCTCCGAGAAGGAGCTGACGTAGCCCTGGAACTTGACGCTGCCCCACTCGAATCGGACCAGCTTCGGGAACAACAGCTGTTCGGATGCGGCGTCCGGGTCCAGACCGTTCAGGAGCCCCGCCAGCACGCGGGTCTGAGCACGCACGTCCAGCGCTTCGGGTCCCGAGTTCGCGCCCTCCGGAGGCCGGTCCTCCATCGGGGGGCCTCCCGGACGCGTCGCATCGAAGATGCACTCGAACGACAGCGTGGTCGACGACTCCCCGGTGTATTGCACCCGCTGATTCGTTCGCTTCTTCTTGGTCTCTGTCCGGTTCTCGATCTTGAAGTCGAGGGTCTCCGGGTTGAAGTGGAGGGTGAGACTGGTCAGGTCCTCCTCGCGAGTCGGCGGCCGAGGCGGCGCATCGCCGGATCCACCGCCAGCGGGCGTGGACGTCGGGGCGGGGGTCGAGGTGTCCGGCGCGCTCGACGCGGGCGTGGACGCATCGGTTCCACCCGCCTGCTCGGCGTTCTCCTGCCGACGACGGGGCCGCCGGCGAGCGGGGATCTTGTCGACCAGGGTGATGGTCGCTTTCGCGAGTCGGCTCACCGGACCCTCCGCTCGAGCCCTTCGTGGGCGATGTGCAGCTCTTCGATCGGCACCTCGCTGCCCTTGGCGTCGAGGTCCGCGTGCTTCACCTTGGTGACGACCCCCGCGGTGAACGCGTACACGGCCCGCGGCTCGACCTCCTCCTCGCCGGCCTCGTACACCAGCACTTCTCCATCGATGTACGGCAGCGGGTAGATCCCGGACGTGCAGGCGTGAACCCAGTCCCAGAAGCCCGCATCGCGGGTCGCTCCGCGCTTGAGCACCAGCGTCGGACTGCTGGTCTTGCCGGGGAGCTGGCGCTGACCCCGGTGGTAGCCACCTTCGCGGAACGTCTGCATCTCGACCTCGATCTCCAGGCCGGTCACCTCGGAGAACGAGGCAGAACCGCCCCACGCGGGGGGACCCGTCGCCACGTCGAAGAGGATGACGTCGAACCGGAAGGCGCTGAGGAACCTAGACATCCCGCACCTCGACCCGCTGCCCCCCGGTGTCGAGCAGCAGCTCCACGACCAGGAACTCCATCGGCACGCTCGGACACACCCCCACTCGGATGCGCAGCACTCCAGCGTCCTGATCGGTCGCGCGGGAGGCGGGATCGACGTCGAAGAAGAACGCCTGCTCCGCGGTCGCGCCCTGCAGCGCATCCGCTTCGTACATCCCCAGCAGTCGGCGTCGCAGCGTGAGTCCGATGCGTCGCACGAGCTGACGGTCGTTGGGCTCGAACACCGCCCACGCGTGATCGACGGGGAGCTGCATCGCCAGCCAGTCCATCAGTCGACGGACGTGGACGTGCACCCAGTCCGGATGCGTGGAGAGCGACCGCGCGCCCAGCAAGGTGTACCCCGCCGGCGTCGAGCGGATGAGGTTGACGTGCAGACCGTGCGCGACCCCCGGAGCGGGCAGCTGTTGGCCTTCGAACAGGCGGAGCACCCGGGCCAGCACGCGATTGGCCGGCGCCCACCCCACGCCACTCGCCCGCACGGTGGATGCCCAGATTCCTGCCACGGCGCCCCCCGGTGGAATCGTCCGCCTCGACCCCGGATCGCCCGCACCCGCGACCACGAGCCAGGGACCGAATGCCGCGGCGCGGTCCGTCTCGAACCCGTGCCGCCAGCGCGCGACCCGATCGGCGGGGAGGTGCGGGGGCACATCCAGCAGCGCGATGCGCCGGGAGCCCTCCTGCGCCACTGCCAGCCGACGCTGGATGTGGGCGATCTGCTCGGAGTCGTGACGCCAGTGCAGCAGGGGGTACACCGGGCTCCGGGCCGGCACGGCCACCTGCGGAACGGCATCGCAGGGCACGAAGGTCGACCCTGTGGAGACGGGGACGGTGATAGACGTCGCTTCCTCGACCCGGTGCGCTTCGTCGACGTGCACGAGATCACACAAGTGCACCATGGTGGTGGGCGCCGTCGGGTTCGCTGCATCGAATCCATCGAGGACGGCCGTGGCCGCCAACATGCCCTCCCGGGTCACCAGATCGGGCCGCTCCGCAGCGTGCTGCTCGGCGAACGGCACGCGAGGAACGGTCCGAAACCCCTCGTCCAGCACGACGCGTCTGCCGTCCGACACCGGAACGAGCACGCTCGCATCGGGCCAGTCGAGGTCGGGGTCGCTCGCGAGGCGTGCCGAGGGGTGGTCCGGATGGTTCGGGTCGAGCGCGAGTGCGGGAAACCGACGACGACCAGCGCCCGGAAGGTCGACCTCGAGATCGAACCGCACCTCGTGCGCCCGCTCGAGGAGTCCCGCTCCGGCAGGAGGATCGAGGGTGAGCAGCTGCTCGGAGCCATCGGGCGTGACGGCCACCACCCGATGCAGGCTCTGGACCCCGTCTCCCGCCACCAGACGCAGCGTGGTGCCGACCTGGAGCCCGGAGCCCGTATTCCGGACGTCCGCGCCCTCCGGCGACAGCGTGCCCGCGACCCGGGTGAGCGAGAAACGCACGGTGGCGGCGGTCTGGGCGAGCCACTGACCCGGCGTGGCGGCATGCAGCCTCGGCTCGGGATCGAACCCCTTCACCGCGTACGACAGCGTGCTCCCCGCATCGAGCTGGCGCACCACCACACACCGCGCTCCGCCACCGGCGAAGAACAACGACACACACTCGGGCAGGAGTCGATTGCCGCCTGGCGGGCCGAACCGGACGAGAAACGCCTGCCAGCTGTCGATCACCACGGGCTCGCGCACGGGTCCACGCTGCGCCAGCCCCACGAACGCGGGGATGTCCATGCGCACCGTGGGCGTGCCGCGGGTGTTCCGGGGGCCTCGGGCGTACACACCCGGAGGCACCTCCGGCCGCCATGTGGGGAGGATCGAAGACATCGTTCTCGGTCGGAGAGGCTAGGCGGGGGCTACTGGAAGTGGAGGTCCTCGGCGCACAGGACGAGCTCCTCCATCGCCACGTCGGTCCCGCCTTTGGCGGCGAGCGTCGGGCCGGTCCACTTCATGGGACGTGCGCCCTCGAGCTTCCAGGTGCACACGGTCACGTCGTTGTTCTCGTCTTTGAGCTCGATCAGCACGGTGGCCCGGGTGTCGGGCTCTCCCGCGCGGACCTTCTCCACCCACTCGAACAGGTCGGTCGCCCCGATCACCCCGCGCTTGAGCGTGATGTCGCCCACCTTGAAGGTGGTGGGGATCTTTCGGGGTCGGTTCCGGGGATCGGTCCCATCGCGGTACTCCGCGTACTGCAGCTCGGTCGACAGCCCCGACACGTCTGAGAACGCGCCGCGGACGGTCACGGGACCAGCTTCGATCAGGACCTTGTAGTTGAAGACGCCGTAGGGGTCGTCGCGCTCGATGGCCATGGTGGCTCCTGCCTAGAGGATGGATGCGTCGGCCGTCCACTGGCCGATGCGGAAGATGACGAACTCGGCGGGCTTGGTGGGCGCGATGCCGATGAGACAGATGAGGCGTCCGTTGTCGAAGTCGCCCTGGGTCATCGTCGTCTCGTCGCATCGCACGAAGAACGCGTCCTCGACCCTGCGACCCATGAGCGCGCCGGTTCCCCAGACGTCGCTCAAGAAGAACTCGATGGTCAGGCGCACCCGGGTCCACAGCTCGGGGTTGTTCGGCTCGAACACGGCCCACTGGATGCTGCGCTCGATGGACGCCTCGATGTAGTTGAACAGCCGGCGGACGTTGACGTACTTCCACTCGGGGTCGGACGAGAGCGTGCGCGCACCCCACACCCGCTGGCCACGGCCCTCGAAGAACCGCAGACAGTTGATCCCCTGGGGGTTGAGCGCTTCCTGGGTGCCGTGGTCGATGGGGACGTTGAAGGACAGCGCGCCGCGCACGACCTCGTTGGCAGGGGCCTTGTGCACCCCGCGTTCCACGTCGGTCCGGGCGTACACCCCCGCCACGAATCCGTCCGGCGGCAGGATGATGGTCTCGCCGCTGGCGCCGTTGGGATCCCGCGTCACCACCCACGGGTAGTACAGGGCGGCGTAGCTGGAGTCGTGCTTGGCCCGGACGGCCTGGATGCCGTTGGGGTCGAGGTCTCGGGCCCCCGAGACCACCGCGATGCGGTAGCCCACCGACTCGCAGTGCGTGATCAGAGCGTCCCGGGCGGACTGGCGCTCGATGGCGCTGCTGTGAGCAGAAGCACCGGGAGCGGCGACGATCGAGATCTGCTCGACCTCGGCCAGCGCAGCGAGCCCCGTCGCCGTGTTGCCGCTGCCCGTACCGACGAGTGCGTTCGTTCCGACCTCGGCGCCGTCGGAGCCTCCATCGAGCGTGAAGGGCGCGGTCGCAGCGAGCTGATCGAGGAGCTCCGTCGCGTTGCCGGTGAGCCCGCTGGCGTCGAACCACACCACGTTCGCGGGGTTGGCGGGGGGCAGGGTGCCGTCGAGGGCGTTCTGGGTGCGGAGGATCCGCCCGACGAACTGCGGACTGGCCGGGTGGGTGGAGAGGTTCGACTCCTCCTGGACCCCCAGCGACGAGGTGACGGTGACCGTCATCGTGACGCGCTGCACGACCTGACCCGCGAGGGTGCTGGGGTCGATGGTGTCGGCGGCCGTGCCGTTCTCCAGGCGGATGGCGCCGTCGGTCAGGTAGTTCACCCACCGCAGGTTCGCGGCGGTGAGCGGCTCGGTGGCAACGCTCTCGTCCCGCAGAGACGGGCTGATCTCGACCAGGTCCCCCTCGCGCACCCCCATGAGGCGCGTGGTGCCCCCGACGGTGGAGAGCAGGTTGCCGCTCCGGCTGAAGGAGAGTGCGACATGGGCTTCACCCGCGAGCCCCGGGAACCGGGCCTTGAAGCGCGTGCCCAGCACATCCGAGGTCTGCTGGGCAGTACCTGCGCCGGAGTGGACCCGAGCGATGTAGACCCGCTTGCCCCCGTTCTGGAAGAACGCCTGAACCGCATGGGCGACGTAGTTCGTGGCGGGTCCGGAGCCGTACGTGATGTCGCCGATCCCTCCGAACACCCGCTGGAACTGCGTGAAGCTCGTGATCAGGGTCGGCTGCCCCACGTCGGGTCCGTACAGGGTCGGCCCCACGAACCCGGCGGTCGACGTGGCGACCCCTTCGATGGAGTTCGATCGGTAGGAGGTCTCTTCGATGTACACGCCAGGGGCGAGGTATTCGGCCATCAGCTGCTCGCAGGTTTCAGGGGAGATCGAGGGTGAGGGTGGACGTCTCGCCCACTGTGACCGGGCGGGTCACGGGAGGCATGAGCGGCCCGTAGAGGGAGGCGATGTCGCCAGCGGAGAGGGTGTCGAAACCGCCCGGCTGCCCAGCGAGCGGGTGCCGGTCGGGACGCGGACGCTGGAGTCGGGCCTGAGCGCGGAACTCCACGTCGGGGGGCGACCCGGACAACGGCTCGGTCTCGTTGAAGAGCCAAAGCGCAAAGCGCCCGGTCTCGTCGGCGTGCACGACGTGGGTGAGCGCTCCCGAGCGGTGGGCCTCGACCCGAGCGAACGGAGCGGGAACCCGACGCCCCCGGTGCACTTCCGTGACCGACCCGCGGAACACGGTCTGCCCCGACGACCAGGGATGTCCGTGTGCTGCACGGACCGGCACGGCGACCACCGTGGCTGGCGGGGCGGACGGCGGTTGCACGGCGCGTCTGACAAGCGCGTCGGCGATGGCAGCGCGGCTGGACACGTCCACCTCGAACGTGCGGGGGACGAACCGTCGGGACGGATCGCGGATGTGCACCAGCTGAGGACCGTCGAGCACGCCGGTGAAGCCGTACAGACCGGTCCGGTCGTGCCACGTGGCCGCCCGACCATGCGCGGGCAGGCTCACGGAGAGCCCCTCCACAGCGGAGCCCGGAGAGACCGTGCCCGCTGCCACGGCGGACCGGTGGGCCTCGTCGCGGTATCGATACGCGAACACGGCCAGGGCTCCGAGCACGACGACACTCATCGCTTCGCCTCCGCATGAACAGCGGCGACGTCGACCATGCGGTGCGCGTCCTGCTCGCGGGGGCGGAGACGAACCGTCCGGACGACGTACGGCACCGACAACCGGAAGGTGGGCGTGACCGAGTCCCAGATCCGCATCATGTCCTCGGTCGACATCGACTCGAGGGTGATGCGAAGGGCCGCGTTCGGCTCGAAGTCCTCGGGCGAATCGAGCCGTGCCCCCGACAGGATCGCGTTGTGCTCGAACACCGTCATGGCGGCCTGCAGGACCTCGTGCTGGGTCGAGGGCACGTCCGCCCACGAGGTCAGGAGAAAGCGCAGCTCGAGGTTGAGCGCAGACCTCCGGGCCTGACCGACGGCGGTGGGACGCATGGCCTGGTGACGGGGCGTGCCAGACAGATCCATCCGGTACAGATGGAGGGTCAGGTCGCTGGACGGATGACCGCCTTCCAACATCTTCGCGTTCGTGAGCTTGCACACGATGGGCGAGATGGAGGTCAGCTTCGGTAGCTCGGCTTTCAACAGCGATACGAGCGTCCGACCGGTAGCAGCCAGGCTCATTCCCCTCCCCTGTTCGCGGGGAGTGATGCACGACGCTGGTTCGCGGTCAACCGACCAGACCCGCAGTCGTTCCAGACGACGCAACACACGAGGGGATGGTCGTTTTCGGCCACTCGTGGAAACACGGTCGACTGTGCCAGAGATCACGGGGCGCGCAGAGCGCTCCTTCGCGATGCATCAGGAAGTCCGTGCAGAATCCGGGCTACCCATCCGCTCGGGCACCCCGCACGCCTGTCTGACGTACCGTATGATCCCGCTGTCGAGGTCCCATGCGTCGCCATCATTCAGCCCCCATCCCAGACGAGCCCGCGCCACGACCTCGGGGGTCCGGCAAACCCCTGCCCGGCAGCCTCCGAAACCGCATCGAAGCCCGCCACTCCGGCCAGTTCGCTGGCGTGCGGGTGTACGACGACGCCCATGCGCATGCCGAGACCTCCCGACGGGGTGTGGCGGCGTTCGCATACGGCGACGATCTGTACTTCGGGCAGGG
The DNA here is from genome assembly GCA_965224055.1 of Myxococcota bacterium. Taxonomy (GTDB): domain Bacteria; phylum Myxococcota_A; class UBA796; order UBA796; genus JACKEQ01. The sequence goes on from OZ245034.1 coordinate 5,198,772, forward strand.
CGCCTATCGGCCAGGCACCGTCGGGGGCGATCTGATGATCGCGCACGAGCTCGCCCATTCGTGGCAGCAGCAGCTCGGTCGTGCCGCAGGCGAGAGCGCTCTACGGATGCGCCGACCCGTCGAGCAGGAGGCGGACTCGCTCGCCGTCGGTGCTCTGATGGGCGGCATGAAGCGCCCGGCCCGCGGCGACGGCCTGACCGTCCGGGGATGCATTCCCGAGTCCGGCCCGGAGCAGCAGCTCGGCCCCGACTACAGCGACCTCAGCGACTGGCAGACGAAGTCCCTCGAGGAGATTCAGCAGGGGGACGCCCCTCCCACCGACAACGCCAGCGGCAACCGGAGAATCACCGCACTGTACGCCCAGATGTACCTACGGGATCCCGAGACGTACAAGTGGGCCGGAATGGCCGCCTACGCGTCCTCCCTCGTCGGAAGAGCCATGGGCCAGGCCGACCGGCTCCGCGAGCAGGCGGGCACGCCCGGAATCGGGCTCGGAACCATTCTCACCAACGCCCCTGCGGGCTCGACGATGGAGCGCGCCCTCACCACCGGCAATCAAGCCGTGTTCTTCGACATCTACTGGCAGCACCTGGCCTACGAGTCCGGAGGGCTCGAGGAGATCCGGGCCGCTCACGCACGCGGAGAGATGCCGGACCGTGTGCTCGAGGCGTGGGAGACGATCGATGCCGGTCGAACCGCTCTCGCCGAAGCGAAGGAATCCGGCGACTCCGAAGCGCTCGAAGCCGCCAACGACCGCATCTGGTCCGGCAATCGCCAGCTGCTGATGTTCGAGCAGGAAGAGACCCTGCAGGACGGCGTGTACGACCACTTCCCCGAGACCTTCGAGTGGCTCTCCAGCGACCTGAACGTCATGGGGCTCGACTCGCCGATCCCCACCGACGACCAACAGTTCGGCGATGTGGTCGAGGACGGCGACATCGGGACGTTCGACGATCGCTGGAAGTGGATCGACGAGCGGATGCTGCCTCAGTGGCGGAAACTCCAGGAAGGCGACCCCGAGCGGGTGCGCAAGGACATGCTGGAGTTCATCGAGCAGGGCGGCCTGGAACCGTGAGCCCCGGCTCGGGTCGCCACGACGTCCACGTGTACGGGATGTGCTGCGCGTACAGAGCGTTGTCGAGCTCGGCGCCCGGAAGGAGCCGGTGTATCGCGGCGATGGACCGCACCCGCGCCGCGACCGGGCGCACCTCCCATCCGCCCCGGTCCACCGAGACCCTGCCGGGAACGCCGGTTCGAGGATGCATCGAGAACGCGTGGTAGCGCTCCACCAGGAAGGGCGCCGCGACCTCCTGCGCCGCGAAGACCGAGTCTGCAGGCCAGGATTGCGTCGGCTCCATCGTCAGTGACAGCGAGTCCCCCACATCGATGGAGACCGCTGCTCCCTCCCCACGGATCGTCAGACGGCGATGGTGGAAGTGGAAGAAGGTGAGGAGGTCTCCCGCCCACGCGTAGAGCCTGTGGTTCGCATCGGTGTGCAGGAAGTACACGCCCGGCTCGCCATCGCGACGCACCGCCGCACGAACCACGAGCTGGTCGAACCCCACCCCGAGCCAGCGGGGTGCCCAGGCGGGCCGCATGTCCGACATCTCGGCCACCACGAGCGACATCCAGGCGTGCCCCCCGTGCAGATCGGGCGTCAGCCCCGGCGGCAGGTGGGGAATGAGAGACGTCGGGGGCAGGCGGAAGCTCACCAGCCAGCATCGGTCGAAGACGGCCGTCATCCACCACGGATGCTTGGGCATCCACCTCCACAGCAGCGTGTGGAAGGGCCAGCGCTCGTCTCGACTCAGGGGGGCGAGCCAGTGCTCGGTGTTCACGACCGTTCCCTCCTGCTTCGGTTCAGCGACCTCGATCCGCTGGCGGATGTGCTGTCCAGTCTGGCAGCTCCAGCGAGGGTTCGGTTCGGACCCACCAGATGGCGGGAACGAGTCTCCGCTGGACCAACACCGGGAACCGTTGGCGTGGTGTCGTCGGATCGGGTCAACACCGACCACCAGGTCTGTCGCTCTCCATCGCCACACTCCCCCGAACGGCCACGCACGCTGGTCCGCCGGGAGTGGGACTCCGGGTCCCAACGCGGGTCGCCGTCTCGACGCGCGAAAGCCGAGCACCGAGGAACCCATCGACGGCAGCGCCAGCGCTTCTGGGATCCCATTCCCCTGCCGCCAACGCTCGACGCCGCGACGAGCCCGGAGCCGCTTTCGGGTCCGCCTGCTCTGCTGCACTCCGTTCCACGGTATTCTCCGGGGCCGATATCCTACCGCGCAATCGACGGAGAATGACCCAGGATGACGGACTCCCTCGACGCCGCCAATGGCGTTGCTGCATCGGACGCCAGCGCGTTCCAGGCCACGGCTGTGGGTTCACGCATTCCGGGGGGCCAGGCAGGGCGATGACCCGACTATCCGAAGCTGCAGAGCGTCGAACCGTCGAGCAGTCTTCCGAGGTGGCTGCGAATGTCCCGCGCGAGACCGACGGCCAGCACGGCTTCTTCGCCGCAACGGCATCGACCGATCCGCGCACGGTCACAGTCGCCGAGTTCCTTGCAGAGCTCCGGCCGTGGGTGGAGAGAGTGGTCGACCAGGAAGGTCGACCCTACGGCCGAACCGCCGCGGATTGCCCGTGGATCGAGCACTACTTCGATCGATACCGCCGCGCCTCGGTAGCGGAGTTCTCGCGACTGGCCAGAGGATGGGTGGGTCCGCACGACAGCGCAGAGAGCCTGCACAACGCCATTCTGGACCGCGTCCGCACCAGCTCGAGGTCGTGGTTCCGCTCGGGCCAGCAGCCGCGGTACGACCGGGTCGATCTTCACGCCAGATGGGTCACAGGGCGCCGGACGTTGGGCGGATGCCGGAGGGTACGTGTACCTCATCGATGGCGTGCCGGGCTGGGATGTGAACAGTGTCCTTCAGGGACGGGTTCAGCGTGGCGGGTCTTTCGGAGGCAACCTCATGCGTGGCGAGGGCGAGACCGCCATTCTCGGGCATGTGCCCTCTGCACGGATCCAGTGCGCGTTCGAGATTCTGGAAGGCCGTGGCACCCGACTTCGGGTCGGCGACCGCATCGAGAACCCCAACTACCAGCGCCCAGGGAGTGGAAGTGAATGACCTGGTCGAACGGTGGCACGACGCCGCCGGGCAGGACGTGCTTCGTGGAGTCCTGGCCGCCCTGTCGAGCGGTGAGGACTGGGCCGTACATACGGCTGGATTGTGGCGGGCGGATGAGGTGCGCGACGGCGCAGACCTCCGTGGTATCCAGTTGCGTGAACAGGACCTGCGTGGCGCGGACCTCTCGTTCGCCGCGCTGGATGACGCCTGCTTCCAGCGATGTGTTCTCGATGGCGCAGACCTGCAGTACGCCTCGCTCGCGGGTATGGAGTTCCACACGTGCTCGATGGTGGGCGCCCGACTCATCGGGGCGTTCGGAGGCCAGTCCCGATTCACGCACTGCGACCTGACCAACGCCGAACTCCACGACATCAGACTCGACGCACCCCGGTTCCGGGAATGCACGTTCACGGGCGCACACATCGTCCTGGCGAGGTTGGAGGGCGCCGTGTTCGAGCGGAGCTCCCTGGCTGGCGCGCGGATATCGAGCACGTCCTTCCGAGGCGCAGACCTGCGAGGTGCACGCCTGAGCGAAGCTCAGGTCGATCACGTCGATCTTCGCCACGCTCGGCTGGTCTCGAATACGAGCCCACGGCTGGCATTCCCCGGAGAAGTCCCCGTGCACATCGATACGAGCTGGCTGGACCGGGTGCGACCAGACGCCCCCATCACCGATGCACGGCTGCAGGTCGCCCGCGTCAAGGAGGGCCTGCGCCGGCGTCGGCGATGGTGGGCCCGGCTTCAGACGGCGGAAGACTGGTTGACCTTCGATCTTCCCGCCGTACGTTCCGGCACGGAGGCCTCCGTCCCCTCCTCCGACCTCGTCGGCCACGCGGTGTGGAGCTGGGCATCTCCGATGATGCAGCGCGTGCTGTGTGAAGCCCAGGCCTGGTCCGCACACGGCCTCGATCTGCGGGAGTCGCCCTACCCGCCCTTGCTCGCCGCGATTGCCGAGGGCGTCTGGTTCGGCCGGGACCACACGGGCGGCATGACCGTGGGACTGGCGTGGTTCGACCTGCGGGACCCCACCGTGTTCGAAAGCGAGGAGCCCTTCATCGAGGCGTGAAGGTCGACGCACCGAGCCAGATGTGGTGTCAGCGCACGACCACGTCCGGACCCGGCCAAGCACCCCACGTCGTCTCGGGGAGGCTTCGGCTGTTGCCGGCCACTCCGTGGATCGACGACAGGGCTGAGCGCTGTTTCAGGAGGTTCTCCCACGCAAGACGCACGGATGCCGGCCCATCCGGTTCCTGTCGGAGCTGCTCCTCCAACCACGCGTGCTTGGGGGATGCGTCGTGGATGGGCATGCCGCGTGCGAGCGCTTGATCCAGGCGACGCGCCGCGCGAAGGAGGCATCCACGGGGAAGGTCCCCGAGGCGGTTCTGAACTTCGCTGCCGTCCGCACGTAGCAGCGTCTCGTCGTCGGGAAGCGCTGATCCGCCTGCCCGCCACACGTCTTCGTACGCCAGTACGTGAGCGAGCAGCCGATGGTGTGCCGCGGGCAGGGTGAACCAACGTTCGGTGTTCGCAGCCACGAGCTCGACGTCGTGGGCCGTGTGCGCTTCCAGCGCGCGCCGTTGTGTCGTGTCGGCTGCCCGGACGCGCGCTCGGCGAGCCAGGAGATCGGCCGCGCGCCGGGCGACCGGGCCTTCCCCGGCCGCACGCCGCTCGAGTCCCGCGAGGACGGGCCCCCCCGGCAGACGCTCGACGGTCAGGCCGATGACGACGCGATGCCCGAGCGGCTGAAGGGGAAGCGCACACCCGAGGACCTCGCCATCCACGGACATCCCGCCGAACCGGGCCTGCACGCTCGCCGCCGAGCTCTGGAGGAGCTCGTCGTACGACGGGGTGAAGGAGAGGATCCAGGCATGCATCAGCGGCTCTCGGTCATGTATGCACGCAGTGCGAAGTCGACCTCGATGGGCAGATGGGCCGCCGTGGAGTTCATCGGCACCCCCACTCCGTCTTCGGTCAGGTGGAGCACCTCGTCGGGCCCGATCTTCCCCGCATGTGGTTCGCGATTGATCATGTAGTCGGACGCGTTGTCGCGACCCGGAATGTCGACGTGGACCGAGCTGTCGTCGGCGAATCGCCAGGTCAACCGCACCCTGCCAGGCCAGGCGCCCTCGACCTTCGGAGGGCCCAGCTCTGCTTCGATCTCGTGGTACTGCCGACCCGAGAGGCGGGTGGTCGCGGCCTCGCAGTCGACGGACCGACCGATTCCCTCGACGTATCCCGACTCCCCTGCCAATGGATGCACCAGGCCGCCCGAGTCGATGATCGAATAGCTCTCGTACAACGTCTCGATGTGGTCGGACAGCCGCCCGAGCTCGGTGTTGCGGCCGTAGTTCCGCAGCGCCAGATCGAGCACCTCCTCGATCGTGTCCCGCGCGGTCGGGTCGCCGTTCTCGACCAGACGCCGCAACGCGTCGGTCATGCGCTCTACTTCTGCACGCTCCGCAGCCGTCGGCACGGGAACAGGCATCTGCGGGATGGACGGGTTCTGGACCCGCAGGGTAAACGCCAAACCGGCTGGCTCGTTCGTCGCAGGGTCGGTCAGCACCACCTCTTCCAACACGACGTCGTAGTTGGGTCTGGCTGCGTCACGAATGGCCAGCGCGGTCTGGCGGTCACGGGTCTGGTACGTCCACCACCCCTCCGCCTCGAGCAGTGGCATCCGCCGTGAGAGGAGCGCCGCAGGATCGCCTGGCGTCTCCGTCGGGGACTCCACGATGGCGTCGAGCAGGCCTTCCGTGCGTCGGCTCTCCAGCCCCCCTTCCGTGAACCGCCCCCCTTCCGACGCGAACGTCTCCGCCTCGGGTGTCAGCGGTCCAGCGACCTCGACCTCATTGCCCCCGGTCTGGAATGTACGTGCGGTCTCGAAGGCCGGCTCCGTGCTTCCCAACACCAACACCTTCGATGGCCGGTTGGTGGGGAGCGCATGCGGACTCAACGGGAGCGGCGGCTCAGACAGCGCACCGGTCGCGGTTCCGAGCTCGGCCGGGTCGAGCGCATCGAACCGGATGATTTGGTTACGCCCATCGCGAACGGCCGTGTAGGGGGCGTCGGTCCGGTTCGCCAACCCTTCGATGATGCGAGAGCGGACCTCGGTCAGGTTCTCGAGCCTCGGACCGACCTCCAGCTCGACTTCGGGCATTCCGAGGCCTGGATAGTGACTGAACAGCGCTCCACGCTCTCTCGGCGAGATGTCGTGGGCGCCGAAGTGGTCCCTCGTCGGGAAGTTCGTGTCCCCTTGCCACGCGCTCGGGTGGGCGGACCGATAGGGCAAGCCCAACCGCATCAGCTCGAGCTCTACGAACTCGTGGGTCAGCAGACGACCGAACTGGACCTGGTCAACGGCCTCCAGCGGACCATCGTAGGCGCGCGACCACAGCCGTCCGATCTCGGGCATCGGGTCGAACCGACGAACTGTCGCCGTGTCGGGCCCGGTGGGGATGCGCCCGCCTTCGACGAAGAGGTGGATCCGCACGGCACGCAGCACGTCGGGGGGGAATCCCGTGTGCTCCGCGATGCGAGGGACATCGTCGGTCAGTGTGCGAATGAGCTCGTAGCGCTCCGCCGCCAGCGCATCGGACTCCGGCGTTCCGAGTTCGGGTTCGGAGCCCCCCATCCGCTGCGGAACCCGGAGCAGGTGGAGCATTCGCCCATCCGCACCGCGAACCGACAGGGATCCGGTCTCGGTCTCGGTCTCGACCGTGAATCCGCGGCTCTCGAGCAGGCGCTTCGCCCCGTCGACATCCCCCTCGTAGTAGTAGGCGTCTCGCACCGTCTCGTGAGGCTGCATGCGCAGTCGCACCGCGACCGTGGCCTGGTCGATCGTCGCGACCTGTGCATCGATCACGGTCTCGAGATGCGCTCGGTCGGCCTCGGGGATCAGGGCGGGGTGATCCCGGGCGATTCCCCGGATGATCTCCGCCCGTTCCATCGCCAACGTTCGGGCACGTCGACCCAGCGCCGGTCGGCTCTCCCCTTCCCCCACCCGTGCAGCGAGGTCGCTCCGATACGCTTCGCAGCGTTGATTGTGCCCTTCGATCCGCAGTCGCCAGACCCGATTCGTGACCGGAATCGTAAGCGGCTTCGTGATCATCATCCCGCCATGGAGGATGGCGAGCATTCCCAGGTTCCGGACCACCTGTCCTGGAAACGTCGGGTCCGAGAAGTCCTGGATGTGCCCCGACCGGACGAACTCCGCGAAGAAGCTCTCGTAGCTCTGGAACACGACGCCTTGGACGGCCAGGCCCCCGAGATGGGCACCGACAGGCGCGATGGCCCGCGCATCCACGAACCTGCCCCACGCGTGACCAGCGCCCCCCATGGCCAGGAACAAGCCGAACGTCAGGGCCCAGTCGCGCCCGAAGTCCTCGTCGAAGTACTCGGCGTCCTCGACGAGCAGGCTCTCCCAGACCTCCTGGGTGAAGTGGAAGCCGGTCGCTGTCGCAGCGGTCGTACCCACGAACCGGGTGAGTCCGCCGATCCCGAGCCGCGTCAGTCCCCACCGCGTAACGCCTCCGGCGATGCCGCCCACGTACAGCGACACCAACGTCAACGCGACTTCGAGCTGCAGCAGCGCCATCTCCAGATCCTGCTGCAGTCGGATGTCGTTGAACATCTGCCAGATCTCGGCGTCCCGAGCCACCTCCTCGAGCAGCTCCATCTGTTGATCGTACTGTTCTCTGGACCCCTCCGGATCTCGATCCCGCTCTCTTGCAATCTGCGCGAAATTCCTGGACAACTGCTCGAAGTCACCCGCGATCGAGTCTTTCCTCTCCTGCTCGGCCGCCGTCGCACACAGGTCCACCTCGAGCCCACCCCCGCCCGACGGACCGGGCATGTCGGAGCTCCCCCGGATCGGAGTGACGAACTGGGTGTCCATGTGGAACTGCAGTCTCGCCGCCTGGACCGATTGCAGTGCGCTGGCGCTGCGGTCCGAGACCGACTCCAGCGCTCCCCGGTTGTCTTCGAGCCAGCGGAGTGCGACCTCTGGATTCGTGCTCGCCAGCGTCTGGGCCGTCCGCAGGCTCTCGAGGACCTCCGCCAGCTCGACGTCCAGGGGCTCGAGCACATCCGTCCGCAGGTGCGCGTAGTGCCGCCGCACCAGCCCGCTCTCGGCGAGCGCGGCGTCCAGCGCCACGTCAGCCGTGGTCAACGCGTCGATGAGCTGTTGCGTCAGGGTGCTAGCAATCGCGGAGGGCAGTGCCGTGGCCGCGCGAATCGCCTCGTCGAACGAAGGATTCTCGCGATCCGAGGTCACCGAGAACGTCGCGGTGGCGAGGTGCGTCGCGTGCTCGTGGACGACGTCTGCAATCGGTCCATCCGAGCCCGCTTCATCCAGCACGTCCGCGATCCGTGCGAACTCCTCCTCCAGCAGGCCGTAGCGGTTCAGCAGGCGAGACGCTCGGGTTCCGAGCTCGACCAGCTCCAGTCCATCTGCATCCGCGAGGCGCTCGGCGATCGCCGAGATGGGCGTGTCGTCGAGCCCGGTGTGCGGGTAGAAACGAGCCAGCTCCGCGCTCACCCTCCCCTGGACCTGCCGGACGAGATCCAGGCGGGCCGACACGATGCGTGCGTGGTCCGACAGATCGATGTCGGACATGGGAGCCGCTCGCAACAGCGCGGAGAGGGCCAGGTCGGACGACAAGCCCCTGCCGGAGGTAGCGAGCGCCAGGGCTTCTTCCCGCACGGACGGATTCTCCGCGACCCAGCGAGCGATCAACGCTTGCGAGTGCGCCCGGACCTCCGGATCCGGACTCTCGGCGCCCAGCAGCACCTGGCGCCAGTTCTCCGGCCCGAACGACGCGATCTCCTCCAGCGCTCCGGCCGCTTCTGTCGGGTCTCCCAGCAGGGCGACCGGAGGTGGCGCACCGGGAGCGGGAACCTCTGGAACCCGTCCGACCACTTCGCTGATATCGTCGCCGTCGAGGGACTCGAGATCGTCGACCTCGGACGACCGGATGATCTCCCCACACCCCTGGTAGCTCAGACCCGCCCCAACCACGGGAGGCAAGGCGCGTCCGGTCAGAGCGTGGACCACGGTGCGGTTCGCAGCGCGCTCGTGTGCGGCTGATGGAACACCGCCTCCCTGGCTCTGTTGCGCTACGTGCGCCAACTCGTGCGCGACGATCACGCGTTGCTGGAGAGGCGAAGCATGCGAAGCTGCCGCTCCCAGGTACACGTCGCGACCGTGCGCCACAGCGTGCGACCGGTGCCGAGAAGTGACCTCGTCCGCGGCGGCACCCCGATGGAGCCGAGCGACGTCCGCCACCGAACCGAACGCACGTCTCAGGACGGGATCTGCGACCGGCGTGGTTTCCGCGTGGGAGGTCGGGTCGCGTTCCGCAGGAAAGGACTCACGCTCTCCCATCGATTCGGACTCCGTTCTGGGCTCTGCTCGGCAGAGCCACCCTACTCCATCTGCACGGCACGCCACGCTCCCACTTCCAGCAGCGGAGTGCGGTACCGTCCCACATGACATTCGCACCCCGGAATCCCGCGCCCGGCCGCCCAATCGGAGGGGCTCTGGGCACCCGCTTGAAGCGATCACTCGGTCCAAGGGCCGCGGACGCACGCCTTCATCGTGGGGAGGGTGCCGACACCTTCACTCGGGCACACCACGCCCATGCGCTGGCGCATGGCACCGACATCTACGTCTCGAGTCACGCACCTGCGCAGGGAACGCTCACGGGAGATGCGTTGTTGGCGCACGAGGTCGCCCACACCCTGCAGCAGCGAGGGAGCGGAGCTGGCGGAGTGGCGCACGAGCGAGCCGCTGACCGGGCCGCGTTGAACGTACTCCTGGGGCGGCCCGCCGCGGTCGGTCCGAGCACGGGCCTTCAGGTGCAGGGGTGCTGCCTGCACGGGGGCGAGGAAAACTCCTCGAAGGCCGCCGAGCCCGAGCCCACGCTGGTCGAAGAGCTCGCCGACCAACACAGTGCGGGCGGACTGGCGGACGCGGTCGAAGCCTTGACCGACAGCGAAGTGGACGAGGTGTTGAAGGAGACCGAGCCGGGCTCCTTCGTCCATACCGGTGCGTCGTGGGAGCAGGCGCTGCGCCGCGGGGACTGGGCCGCCCTCGACGCGCTCTCCGGCGCTGGGCCAGCAGAGTTGTGCGCCTTCTACGGGCCTCGCGTGGTGGACCAGATCCTCGATGGCTCACTGACGGTCACGGTCGTTGGAGAGATGGACTTCGTCGACTGGGTCGACACGCAGCTTCACACTCTCGCATCGGTTCCCAGCGGCTTCCGGCTGCTGGTCCAGCTGCTCGCAACCGCAATGCCGGTCGTCATCGAGGCGACGACCGAGGGAAGCGAAGCGGAGTCGTCCGAGGACGGCGACATGCACAACGTCCGAGCCGACCAGGAATGGGTTCCGGCCGACGAGTGGGAGCTCGGAGAAGGGGCGGGCAGTACCGTTCGCCTGGACCGCACCCAGCTGGAGTCGGATGTCGAATTCGTCGGCCGTTCGGGCGGCAAGCTGGCACCGGTGCGGCTGAACACCGCTGCTTCAGTCGGCCACGAGCTGATCCACGCGCTGCACGCTGCCCACGGTGAGAGCTTTCCTTCCCGCTCGGCACTGGGTGTAGAGCAGTACGTCTTTCCCGATGTCGCGGGCCTCGGCGACTACGACGCTGCCAACGAGATCCGAACGATCACAGGTCAGACCGTATTCACGGACTTCGACGGAGCGACGTTCAGCGGACCGTTCCCCAGGCGAATCAGCGAGAACGACATCCGCGACGACCTGGGACTGGACCCCCGGCTGACCCACGGTACGTTCACTCCCTGGCAGGAGGCGCACGTCCCGGCAGGCGTCGGAATCGATGGGATAGTCGCACTGTTTCGCGACTTCAACGGTGATCCGCTGTCCGAGTCGATGGCCGAGGTGGTCGCCGACTTGATCAGGGAAGCCAACCCCGACCTCGAGGCCACGACGGGGGGACCCATCCTGCTGCCCACCCTGAGCCGCATCCGCATGGAACTGCACAATCTGGGACGGACGGGTCTGCTGGAAGAGGTGGACGACCCAGGGCTGCTGCATCCAGAGTGAACAGCAGTCTCACGCCCATCCCAGGTGTGGAAATCCTGTCCCGCTCGCCGCGTCGACTTCGCAGGTACATCCCTTGTCCCGCAGAACCGGCTGGCATCTGTAGAACGGACCCGCGAAGCACCCGTACGCCGCCCTCCGAGTGGCGGTATGGTGCGCCATGCCCGCCAGAACGCAAAGCCACCTGCTCGACCGCTTCCCGCGCCCGAACATCCGGCTCGGGAAACACCTGGTGCCGGTCTACCTGCTCACGGGCATGCTCGCGTGCTGGACAGGAGGCCTGCTCACGCTCACCCTGGGCGTCGTCACCGGTCTGCCCGCGTCTCTGGCCTGCTCGATCGTCCTGCTGTCCATCGGCGGAATGCTGCTGTGGGTCTGGATCCGCAGGCGCATCACGGGTCGCGAGGCGTTCATCGCCATCGAGAACCTGCTCGCGGCGATGCTCGCGGTCTGGCTGCTCGATCTCGTCGCAGGGACCGGAGGCCGGCTGACCGATCTCCAGGTCCCCGGACTCGCCGTGTTCATGGTGTTCGGACGCATCGGATGCTTCCTCGGGGGCTGCTGCTACGGCGCGCCGAGCGACATCGGAGTGTGCTACCGCCACGGGCACCACGACCCCGACGTCCGCCGATTCCCCGCACAGCTCGTCGCCTCGGCGGGCTGGGCGGTGCTGGCCATCGCGTCCGTCGGGTGCGTGATCTGGGGGCCTCCCCTGTCCAGCACCAGCGTCGTCCTGGTCGGATATGGCCCACTTCGCCTCGCCAACGAGTTCCTGCGCGGCGACCACCGGCCCCGCATCGGCCGCTGGACGACCGGCGCACTCGGCGCAGTCTGCGTCTGGGTCATCGGACTCCTGCTCGATCCGACCCAGACGCTGTGGATGCCGAGCCTGGCCACCGCCATCGTCGTGGGCGCGGTCGCGAGCTCGGGTTGGTGGTTGAGCATCCCGGCAGCGCGTCTCCCGCTGCCCTGGGAGCCCGATGTGCGCGGAGCGGGAACCGTGACGACGGAGTGGGCGGGCTACGTGCTCGCCGCGAGTCGGGACGGGGAGCAGCTCTATCTGTCCGTCAGCCGTGGCGACCGCCTGCTGGGGCCCGCCGAGGCCGACCTCGTGCTGCGTCACCATGGGATGACCGATCCGAAGCCGCTCACGCCGGGCGTGTTCGTGGGCTGGCGACGCCTGGAGACTCCGTCCGACGAAGCGTACCTCGATCGTCGACGGGCCAGACACGGATGACACAGGCCCATGCACCTGCGCATCAGCCCGTTCGTGCACCCGCGGTCGACCCTCGACGGACCTAAGGCGTGGTCGGGTAGCGCACCTCGACCTTGATCTGATGGAAGGGGTCGCGGGCGATCGCTTCTGCGACGTCGGACATCTGGGTGGTCGTGTCGATGCAGCCGGCACTACCCGCGGTGGTTCCGCCGTGGAGGAAGAACCCGCCACGCCCGTAGGTGTTGGTGTTCGAATACGGGTGCAGGGTGACTCGGTGCGTGCCCCACGCCGGCTCCTTGCCGACGTCCCAGAGCCGGTCGAGCGAGACGAGCTGCGTCGGGTCGATCCAGTAGTCGCCCTCTGGGATGGGGCCGGTTCCCGGCAGTCGCTGGCGGTCCACAGAGTAGTCGAACCCGCCGTCGTCACGGCCTGAGACCGCGGGCCAGCTCTCGTCCCCCATCGTCAGGGTAGTCCCGTCGAACCGCATGACGCGCTCGCCCAGGCTGTCGGGATCGCCGCGATTCGCGATGTAGGCGTCGAGCCGAGCGATCCGCGTGAGCCATTCGTTGCCCGACATGCCGATGCCGTACTTGTTGGACCGCCGCATGAAGATGGGGTGGACGTGCACCCGGTAGTGCTCGGCCAGGGCGTCCCGTGCCGCTTGCATGTCCTCCGTCGAGCCGTCTCCGAAGTCGATCTCGTAGTCCGAGAGCGACGGCAGGTCCTCCTGGCACCCCTGCACCCTCAGTCCGGCCGAGCCCACTGACGCAGACCGCCCCAGCAACCGCGCCACCGCGGCGTCGTCGGCAGCCTGTTCGAGGGAGACGTCGTTTCCCGAGGACCGACCTCCACCGCGCTGCTGCTCCACATGCGCCAGCTCGTGGGCGATCAGGGCGTCCCCCGCGATGGTGCCGGGCTGGAAGGCGCCGTGGCGGAACCCGATGTGCGGGCCGACCGCGAACGCACGGGCCCCCATGCTGCGCGCGACCTCATCCGCCCGACCATCGGTGTGGACACGCACGGACGGATCGTGGCCCCCGCCCAGTCGGGTGCCCATCCCTGTCGAAAGCGGCTGCCCAGCTCCGAGCCTCGATCGGGCCGAGTGAGGATCCAACGGACGCCCGCCCGCCGACTCGGCCGAGAGCATCACGCCCATGCCATCGTCGCGCCCGTCGAGCCAGTCCCGCATGCGGCGCCGGGCCTCTCCCGTGGCCGCCACGATCGCTTCCTCTGCGGAACCTGCACGCGACGCCGCTGGCGCGAATCGAGCGAGCGCCCGCTCGAGGTGTTCCGTCGATTGGCTCCGGTAGAAGCCGAACCAGAACTCGATGTGCGGACACTCTGACGTCTCGAACGGCGTTCCGCCGAACACCTCCGCGGCTGCTGCCCGCACGGACGTCTCGAGGCGGTCGAGAAAGACGGAGCGGTGGAGAACGCCCGTCGTGGGTTCGGCATCATCGGGAAGCAGGAGCTGACGATGGCGCGGCGCCGCGGGAGGATTCACGGGGTCTTCGGCGTGAGATCTACCTTCGGCACGCATGAACGCACACTACCACGGCAGGCGAACCGTGAATCTCGGACTCGCCGAAAAGGCAAGCGCCCCCGCCAGGACTCGAACCTGGGACCGTCGGCTTAGAAGGTACATCCTTGGATTCGGCGTGAACGGGGATGACCTTGGTGGGCGGGTCTTCGGGCTTGGTGGGCGTGCTGGGATTGGTGCGCGGGCCTGGGCCGTGTGGTGAGAATGTGGTGAGCGTGAGACCCTGGGCCATGCCTCGAGTCCAGGATGGGGAGGCATCTCATTCCTGATGGGAACATCCAACCCGGAGGTTCTCACCACCAGGAAAGCCCCGGAAAACCTTCGTTCCAAGGACATTCAGACGAATAGGCCGGGATCGAGCCCACCCTTGCGTCCGCGCCCCCGAAGCTAGCCTTGGCGCACAGCCCAATCGCCATCGTTGAAGACGCGATCCCAGGCGTCCTCGACATCTTCTTCCGCGCCTCGACGATCTCGCGCTCGGGCTTCATCCGGTATCGCTCCAGGCGAGCCAAGACAGCCTGCTCGAAGTCGAATGCCTGTTGCTCGGACTCGAAGTCAACCTTTTGAGCCAGCCGCCAAGAACAGCCAGTGACCGTCGGCACCAGATGCCTCGTGAGCGTGGCCGATCAGCCGCGCGGGGAGGCATGCCGCGCAGGCGACAGGCTACGCTGCGAGGGGGACTGCCTGCTCGCTGTCGCGGTACGCCATCGGCGTGAGCTCGGCGGCGGTCATTCCGAACCGGGCCTTGTGGGTGCCGCGTCGCTCGAACAGCCACGTCAGGTACGCCATCACGTCGACCCCGCACTTCTGCGCCGTCCGGACCACTCCGAACAACGTCGCCCACCGGTGGCCGCCCTCCACGCTGCCCGCGAACAGGCTGGCGTAGCGCAGCTTCGCGTGCCGTTGGAAGTCCCGCTCGCTCGAGTTGTTGTCGAGAGGGATCTCCGCGTGGTCGACGAACCGGGTCAGGTCCGCGAAGTGGTTGAGGTAGAACTGGGCGGCCTGCCTGAGGAGGTCGGTCTGCTGCGTGTGCCGGGCGACCACCTCCGTCAACCAGACGAATCTTCGTAAGACCTCCCGCGTGTGGGTCTGTCGGAAGGCCACCAGCGCGTCGCCCACCAGGCCGGCCTCGGCAGCCCGATCCTCCACCGCGTAGAGCTGCTGGATGAAGCGGACGCCCTCCTGGGCCTCGTGCGGGTGGCTCACCATCGCCGCCTCGAAGGACCGAAGCGCGTGGGCGTTGCAGTTCGCGAACACCGCCTTGGGCGCGCCCGCACCGTTCCGGCTCTCCGCATCACAGACCAGGATCCCGGCGTAGTCGCCCAGGCGCTGCTGAAGCCGGTCGGCGTGCTTCGTCAGGTCGAACTGGAATACCGTCAGCTCGTCTCGATTGAAGACCTCGACGTAGCCGTTCCAGGCCTTGGACTGGCCGGCGATCAGGGTCTTCAGCCCCGTGCCGTCGAAGCAGATGTACGGGCCTGCCTTCAGCTGCTTCCAGTGCTCGCCGTCGACGCTGTCCGCGAGCTCCGCCGCGCGCTCGATGATGGACGACAGCGAGCCCTTCGCCGCCGGGACCCCCTGGCTCGCCAGGATGGTGTGGATCCGGTCCAGCGGAACGAGCAGCACGAACTTCATGACCACGAGCCAGGCCAGGAAGCGACACCGTGTACTTCGCGCTCTTGCACGGCATGGGCGGCATCGGCGCGGTCGTCCACTCCCCGCAGTCGCCGCAGCGGTACCGGGAGCGTCCGATCGCACGGATGTTCACGAAGAAGGGCTGGACATCGAGCTTGGAGCTCGACCGGGAGTCCTTGCGCGAGAGGTTCGCACCGCCGCAGTGCTTGCACGCGCAGACGTCGTGTTGCTCTTCGTGCCGGTCCAGGTGGTCGCGGATCCGCGTGCGTCCTCCGGTCGACCGGGGGCGCTTCGGCTTCGGCTCCGGCTGCTCTCCGGAGGTGGCGTCGTTGCTGTTCGTGTCCGCATCGTCGTCCGCGCTCTCTTCGTCGTCGGGCTCGGACTCCCCAGACGGGGGTGGCTCCGGCGGCTCGGGGTCCGGGTCGGGCTCGGGGTCCGACTCGAGACCGAGCAGCTTGCGCAGCTTCCGGACCTCGTTCCGACCGCTTCAGCTGGGTCTCCCTCCGACGGAGCACAGCCAGCACCTCGTCCAGGCGATCATTCTGCTTCGCGACCAGCAGGGTCAGCTCGTCCAGGGTCTTCTACCGTGAGCTGGGCCGTGTGTCCTCCGTCAACCTCTCGCCAGCCAATCGATACGGGGGATTTCGGGCCCTTCGAAACCGATGGGAGAGCCACCTTCAGACCCACCTCCGCCATCCCGTCCTGCTGATCGACGAGGCTGGCTGCGAGCCGCGCGCGTCGTCCGCGGTCGACGAACCGAAGGTCCGCATGCCTGAGCACGAGCTGATCGAGTTCGAGGGTGATGGCCATGAGCGCCTCCCTGTGGAGCGTCAGGGATCGGGGCCATCCCTTGCAGGCTGCGTCTCGCATCGTGGAGGGGGAACTTCCGGCGATTCGTCCATGCTGGCGGGCGTTTCCGGGGGCACTGTGTCTCGTGAACGCTATGTTCAGTTGTTTGCCCGATTCGTCCATGCTGGACGGTGTTTCCGGACGCACTGCTTCTCGCGCGGAGCTGGCGAGAAGTCGCGCGATCGCCTCGATGACCGTCCGGTGCGCCGGCCCGATTGCGCGCTCGACGACGGGCCAGATCACGGCATCGATGGGGTCGTCCGCATCCGCCGCGCGGTCGAGCCCGGCGGCATCCCGTAGGCGACGCTTCTTATCGTAGTCAG
Source organism: Myxococcota bacterium (assembly GCA_965224055.1). Lineage (GTDB taxonomy): Bacteria > Myxococcota_A > UBA796 > UBA796 > JACKEQ01. Next base: position 5,215,527 of record OZ245034.1, read on the forward strand.
GGTTCCTGGCGTGCCAGTCCGCGCAGGAGCGCCGATGGCGCTCCCGTTGGCAACCCGAACAGACGTGCTGGCGCGCTCCCGCTCGTGGGTGTGGCTCGAACCAGCGGCGGCAGATCCGGCATGGCTTCTTCCTGGGCATCGGCTCGCGCCTCCGCCCCAGGAGTCACCGCCCGCCCACCCGACGGCGAGGGGGGTCAGTTCTCACGAGCAAGAGGGGGTCAATTCTGCCGAGCGCTGAAGTCCGGAGGTCTACGACGAAGGCGAGGTCCACGAGTTCATCGGTCGGTACGGTCCCTTCGAGCCCGAGACCATCGAAGAGCACGTGCGCTTCGCCATCGAGATCGGCGGTTCGGACCAGCACATACACACGGTGCTGTCGGGTCTTCGCAAGGCGCTGGGAGGTGTGGCATGAACACGCCCACCGTCCCGCCCGCGCAGAAGCGGAGGCTGCAAGCGCACTTCGGCTTCACGGGCCTTCCGTTCCGGAAGAACGTCAAGGCGCACAACATGTTCGACTCGCAGTCCCAGCGCGAGCTGCGCCACGGCCTGCATCTGTGACTCGAGGTTCGCGGCCTCGGCCTGGTCACGGGCCCCAGCGGAGTCGGCAAGTCGATCTCGTTGCGGCGCTTCGTCGGCGAGCTCCCGAGCGACCGCTACGCCGTACATCACTTCGGCCAGATCCCGACGACGCCGATGGGCTTCCTGCGGGCGTTGGCGCGTCACCTGGAGCTCCGGTCCCGGCTGCATGTGGCCGACCTGTTCGAGGACATCCGCGGCCGGCTGGAGGACACCATGAGCATCGAACACGATCCGCAGGACCCCGACCGGCCCTTCCTCGAACCCCTCGCTCGCCTCGGGGAGGACGCCCTGGAGCAACTCACCGCGTTCCTGCGAGACCTGGAGGAGCTCGAACGCTTCACCGTTCCACAGGCGGGCCCCTCGTTCTACGTGGCGTATGTCGGTGAGGTCGACCGGATGACGACGTGGCTGTACGAGCATCGGCTGTTGGTTCCGTTCGACTGGCCGAGGTGGACCGAGGGGCGCGGTCTGACGCCAGCGGACATCGCGTCCCGACCGGTCGCGGACGCGATGCGCATGCTGACGGCCCTGCACCGCAGCGACCGCTTCAACGCCGGTGCCCTGGGGGCGGCCCTGGACTCGGGCTTGGTCCAAGCCTGTCTGCGGCGGGTACGCGCCCACATCCAGGCCCGCTGAACCAACCCGTGTGGGAATTGATTCCCCGCTGACTTCCCGCGTGCGGATTCCCACCGCGTGGGAGCGCCAGGAGGACGTCGAGGACCTCGCCCATCCCGCCATGCCAGGTTGCCCCTCCCGATCGGCGGAGTACGACAAGAGTGCGACAGCCGAAGGAGGACGTTGCACGACGATCAGTACGAGTTCGAGGGGCTCGATGCCCTGGAAGAGAAGCTGCTGGGCCAGACCGACGACGCCATATACGTGGTGCTCTTCGATCGCACGGACCGGCAAGGCGAGAAGACGGTCGGCCGGTTCGACCTCGACGAGGAGGGCACGCGGTCCTGGATGGACGGCGGGTACCGCTTCGACGAGGCGCTCGACGGGGCCTGCCGCTGGGTGAGGTCGACCGCTGCCGCCCACACCGTCGGGGAGGCCATGCGGCGTTTCCGGCTGCGGGTGTACGGGCCGAAGGGGCTGTCGACGTTGATGAGCGGGAGCTTCGCGTGCCGGAACCTCGGCTACGTGATGGACCTCGAGGACGACCTGCCCGCCGAGCTCCAGGTCATCAACGGCGAGGCGGTCGGGATGGCGGCGCTCGGGCAGTACTACGCGCAGTTCGGGAAGCTGCTGCTGGCGTCGACGATGCGCCTGCAGGCGATGAGCGACCGGACGCTGGCGCGCATGGGCCGGCAGCTCGAGGAGAGCCGCTCGCAGATCGACACGCTCGTGGCGGCGACGCTGGAGTACCAGGTCGAGGCGGCCGAGGTCCGGTCGGCCGAGACGCGGGAGGCGGAGTCTCGGAATGCTCTCGTCCGAGATGCGGTCGGGCAGCTGGCCGAGGCGGCGAAGGCGGTCGCGACGATGGGCGGGCCTGCATAGCTCGCCCCGGTGATGGCGCTGATTCGCGAGCGGCCCGAGGTGCTCGAACTGCTGCAGTCGGAGCCGGTGAAGCAGCTGCTCGCGTTCAGACCACGGAGCGCGAGTCGCCGGTCGTACTTCATCGCATCGTAGAAGAGCGTCGGGCGTGGGCCCAGCAGCCGGCGCGCACCACGCCCTCCGTCCGCTCCAGCAGGTTGAAGTCGGTCGCTCCATCGATCAGAACGGTGCCCTTGAACTTCGGGAAGAGCGAAGCCACGGTCGGAGCGGTCTTGTCGGGGTGTACGTGAACAGCACCGTGTCGTAGTTGCCCCACGCCCACAGGTGGCCTCGATGGACCCTGCCTCGCACGCGGGTGGCGTCCTTCACTGGGTTCGAGGTCGCGTCAGCGCGCAGCCACGACCCCGCGAGCACCTCTCGGCCCATGTGCCGCCAGATCGGGCGCAGGAACTCCGCCAACGCCATCTGCCAGTCGCACATCGTCGAGCGGGACAGCTTGATCCCAAGCCGCTCGAACCGGCGTTGCTGGCGGAACAGCGGAAGGTGGTCGGCGTACTTCTCGATGATGACCTGCGCGAGAAGAGCGTTGCCGCACATCGCCCTGGGCAGGGCGAACGACATCGGCGGGTCTGTGGCGATCACTGTCGCGGGCCCGTTGCCGTTGTGCGCGGGGAATGAGGCGCGTTCCCGGACGACCTTGATCCGGAACAGCTCGGCCGGCGTGTACTCCAGGCGCCAGCTCACGTCCTCACCGATGCTGTGGCCCGGCGCGCCACACCCACAGGGCAGACGAGATCGGATGCGAGGCTTCGAACCTCCTCGAATCGGAGCTCGTCCATGTCGGCGACCTTGCGACGCCCGCCCTTCCGACGCCGCTTCCGCCTTTTCTCGTCAGGCTCGGATGGGGGCTTGGGCTCGGGTTGCTCGTCAGACTCGTCCGCGCCGGCACCTGGGGCCGGGTCGGGCAAGGGAAGCTCGTTCGGGTCGACGACGCGCTCGGACTTCGGCCCGAGGAACTGGCGTTCGAGGCGCTCGTAGTCCCGCTGAAGACGCAGTGCGACCTGCTCGGCCGCCACGCGGCGAGCCCGCTCTTCCTCGAGCTCGGCCTTGACCGTCGCGAGCTCGGCTTCGAGTGCAGCGGCCTTCGCGGCCAGGGCTTCCTTGGTCGGGTCTCGATCCACGGATCCGATCGGGAGCTTGGTTGCGGCCAGGTTGCCCACAGCGCCCACAGGGCCTGCAACTGTAGACAAGGGGTCGTTGTGGATGGCCCTCGACTGGGCGGGCCATCCACCAGGTCGCAACGTCTGGGGAGGTGCCGGCGCCTGACGGATCGCCCCCGACGACAACTACATCCCGTGGGGAATTCTAGTTGTCGCTGGCGGGTGCGAATAATTGTCGTTGCGCACGTCACGAAGCGGGTCGCCGTGGAGCTCGTTCTTCACGAGCCCGGCAAGACCGAAGTGGCCTTTCCTGAAGTCAGCCGGCTTGGTCGCGAGGTGGATGCGGATGCTGGCCGGGAAGGTCAGCACAGGACGGCCAACAGTCGCTGAAGCTCGAACGCGTCGAATCCGAGGGGTACGCGGACGCTGAACTCACCGACGGTGAGGTCGAAGTCCGGAGCCCGTTGTGGACTGTCCTCGACGACCACGTCGACGAACGCCGGGAGATCAGGCTCGGGCTCAGCCTGGAGACGCCACTTCCACCAGCCGAGGGTGACCGGGTTCACACCTGCCCGACGCGCGAACTCCCCTCTGGACAAGCCTGAACGCTTCCAGGCCGACACGATTCCGCTCGACTCCTTTGCGCTCCGCCGCTTTGTCGCCATCCCCACCTCCAGTACGATGTGATGGCAGACTCGCTATCGCTGCGGATCCAGCGCGCCAGACGGGGTTTGCCGGACACCTTCGACAAGCGTGGCGAGGAGTTCGGGGTCGATGTCGACGGGGACCCGAAGGTACACGGTGTCGGTGACCCACCATGTCTCCGCCTCGACCGTGGGTTCTCCATCAGCGACGACGACTTCCACGAACGTGATTTCAGAGTTCTGCAGCATCTCGGCCTCCTGAACGAGGCTGCCATCTATGCCCGCGTTGCTGGCGCGAAAGATGGGTTCGTGGAGCGCTTACGTCCGGTCTTCCGAGCCCGGCGGCCGTGCTTCGAGATCGCGCATGTCTCCTCGAATCGTCCGAAGGGACAGTCGAGGATGGAACTGCGGAGTTGGCCGTCGGTGCAGACCGCGATGACGAACGGTCTGGGACCGCGGCCGTCGAACGGAATATACGGCACACCTGCTGTGGGCAGGAACGTTCGGCAGGTTGGCAGACCATTGAGGCCGAAGGTGCGGGCCCGCACCTTCTACGCTGCTGGCCCACTTCCCGCCCGTGCCAGCGAAGGTGCAACGCCGGAGACCTCAGCCGGTCACGGGGCGTGCAACGCTACACACCATCGGGCAAGACGTCCAGGTGTTAGTCGGATCTGAGGCGGTGAGATGGTTGTCCTGATGAGTCTGATTTCTGCGTACGCGTATCAATTCAACTCCATTGTTACACCCCCCGTTCATGAGGCACTGACGATGCTCGGCCAACACTGCGCCGCGGGAGCGCACCACGCGCTCTGGCCCGCGGCGTTCGGACCTGCCGCCGAGCACTTCGGGAAAACGCAAGCCAAGGCTCATAGTTGTCCAAAACGGCGTCTGGCAGTGATGCCATGTCGGAGTACAGAATGCTCTCGAGGTCCTCCGTACGAAGCGCTGCCACTCCCTTGATGGAGGTCACCCCCGCGTCCACGAGGTTCCGTGCAGAAACCTCATCCATACCTTCCAGATGCATGAGCTCGCACATCTGCTGCGAGATCACGACGTCCGAGTCATCGATGTCCGCGTCCATGTTCGAAGGCGCAGCTGCAGCAAACCTGTCGATTGCGATCGGCGTCGAGACAGCAACTGCGCGGCGGATATTGTTGATGCCCAAGGCTTCCCACGCCGCGCGAAACTGGGATGGTACCCTGAACGGTATGCCAGGCAGGCGGGGGAGAAAGACGACCTGTCCTACACTGAAGATATCCCCATCGTTGGCCGCTGTGATCGCGGCCTTCACACGGAGCGCCATCTCAGCCGAATTCTCGGGACCCAGCACCCCGGAATCGTAGAATTCGTCCGCGACATTCCCGGAGTCACCTGTTTGAGCAGTGGCTACATGAAGCGTGTACATTCTCAACTCCGAAGTGGGTTTCGCAGCGTAGCGTCGGTCACAGACTGAATCGCCTCAGTCGCAGATTGGCCCTGCCCCATGAGCAAACAAGCAGCGCCGGCTGCGGCGCCAGCCGCCAGGCTCAATCCCGAGAACCGCTTGTTGGTGCCCGCGACTCGATACGCACCTGTTGGCCAACATGTGCCTCGCTCGACACATCGCACTCCTGGCAGAGCTCCAGGGATCCGAGGGCTCCCGGGGATCCGCACACTGATCAAGCGAGGAATGGCGGCCCGAATGGCGTCCTCGAGTTCGTCGTCCGGGCTCGCACCCCACGCGCACACCACCACATCCGCGTTGGTGCGCCGCAGCGCTCTCTTCGCGAAACGAATCTCCTGCCACGCGATTGTGGCTGCGGGAGCGACAGCAGCCACCGCCGCCGCGACAGCGGTTCCGTGCGATGGCACTCCAGACCGAAGCGCACCTTCCACCTGAAGACCGTGCTGCCGAAAGAAGCGACGGTGGGTGACCGGCCGGTCGATGACGAGAACCGTCCTGCCCGCCCCACGAACGCCCGCATGATGCAACCGATCCGCACCAGCGTCGATCCTGAAGTCACCCGGAATCGTCCGACACCCATCGGGCACCGGCCAATGTCGAAACCTGGCATGTTGAGGCCGCACCTATGGGACTCCCGGCCGGGTGGTGGAAAAGACGACACGGTGCCACGCATCCAGCGTGGGCCGCGATTCAGACTGACTTTCAACGTACAACAGGCTGCCGCAAGACCCGCAGGTGCTCGTTCTCCCGCTGGCGAGCTGCAAACCGACAAGCGCGCACGTCACACGGGATGGGACGGGTTCTGTAGTGCAGACTACACTCTCAACCGACCCGAGCCGTATCCATGCTTCTAAAGGGACTATTCGCCGTCACATTTTTGTCACAATAGAATTGAGATCGCGACTCGTCGGGTCGGCGCGACAGCCAAGCCAAAGGCGCATCCAACCCCGACACCTGACCCATGCGAAGTCGACGGTCCATTCGTGTCACTGCAGGAGCGACAGGCTCGAGACCGATACCGCGATTGCCTGTGATGCCATCAACGAAGGACCACCAGGTTCTTCTGGGCGCACTTCGATTCGGCTATTCGCCGCCAGCGCCGTGTACCGTGTACGCTCCGAGGCATCCCAGCATCCCGCCCTGGTACACCTTGACCACCCCCGTCATCGACCCGTCGTCCTCCACCTCGATGTCGACATGCTGGTAGATGCCCCCACGGTGCTCCGGCGTCGCCAGGTGCCCATCCTCGACGACCAGATCGACCGTCTCCGACCCAAGTTCCTCGGACGCCAGCACCACTCTCGCCTTCCAGTCCTCCTCCCCCTCCAGAACCACAGCATCCACCGCCACCGTCGCCGGCCCGCACGTCTGGCCCGGAGCGCGGTCCAGTCTGAGGGCCCAGCTCCCTCGCAACGACGCGATGGGCGAGCCGGCCTCCACCTCGTCCGCCGTCGCACTTCGATCCAGATCGTCGATCGCCGCCCGAATCGCATCCAGCCTGGCAGCGAGCTCCTCGTCCCGCTCGAGATCCGCCTTTCCATGCTCGGACAACGCCCGCTCAAGCTCCTCCACCCCGCCTTCGCGAGACTGCGCTTCTGCAACCGCGCGACGCAGGCCTGCCGCGCTCTCGGCGAGCTCGCGACGCCCATCGTTGTACCGGCGAATCGCCGCCGGATCGCACGGGTCTGGAGAGGTCCAGCCCATGCACAACGCGACGTAGTGCGTGCGCAGGTCCTTGTTCAACGCATCGAGCTGGAGCTGGACGGTCTTCATCTCCGCCCCGACCTCCCCCGAAATCTCACCCTTCGCACCCATGCTCGCGCCAAGACCCACCGTGAGGTCCTTGGCGTAGGTGCGAAACGAGGCCTCACAGGACTTCGGAACGCGGAGGACACGCTTCTCGCCGCCGGAGCGACACCGCCACTTCTTGAAGTCACCAGCGACCGCGTCCGCCTGCGACGCCCACAGACCCATGATCCACACCGTCAACACTACTCCTCCACGTGCATGCGAGTTCACCTGTAAGACCATACAGGTACACCTACACGAGATGGCAGGTACACGTCCTGGGGATGAAAGAGGCGCATGCCGCGCCATCCGCTTCCCCCACACCTGCAGGAACGCCTCCGCCAGCGGGTTCTCGGACGGCGCGAACGGGAAGGCCTGACCCAGGAAGCGCTGGCTGAACAGGCGGGGTGCCGCGTGCAGACCATCTCGCGCATCGAGACGGGCCACATGCAGCCCAGCCTCGGCATGCTGGTCAAGCTCGCAGACGCGCTGCAGTGCACCGTGGGCGAACTCGTCGATGACGTGCCGAGGCCGGACGGGGACGCCGACACGCAGCGGTTGGTCATGCTGTGGAACGGTGCCCGGCGCGATCAGCAGCAGGTCGTCCTGGATCTCCTCGAGACCCTCACCCGATAGGTCGGAGGCGGCCTGACGAGCCTGCCTATCGGGAGAGCTTGCGCAGGAACCCCGCCAGCGCCGTCTGGGCGTCTGGGGGAAGTGTCTGCAACTGGAGCAGGACCTCCGGATCTACGCCGGGGGACGCGTCGGGCGGCGCCGCATCCAGCAGGTCTCCGAACGAACAGCCGAGCACTCCCGTCAATCGATGGAGCATCCCCAGACTCGGAAGCTGGCGGCCGTTCTCCAGTCGGGAGACGGTCTCCACCTGGATCCCCGCACGCTCGGCGAGCGCCTCCTGAGTCAGCTCCGCATGATGGCGGTACGCGCGCAGACGGTTCGACAAGCGGGAGAGCAGCTCTTGCGGTGGAGCGGAACGGGGCGACATGCCCCGGAGCCTCGCAGCCCACCTGCACCTCCACCATGACCTTGAAGCTCAAGCCACTTATGATTATTGTCAATGCCGTTGACCAACCTCTGGAGAATCCTCATGCGCGCCACCAGGATCGCCGTCACCACCCTCGGGGTCAGCTCCGTCGCCGGGTGTACGTCCGACCCCATCATCGGTGACTGGGAGCTCGACGCCTTCGACAGCACCGCGTCGTACGACGGCTACAGCTACTACGACGCCGACTGCGGGAACATCTCGGTCACGTACGACGAGCCCCAGGTCACCGGGGATCTCTTCATCGACGACGATCTGCGCGCCGAACTCGACCTCGCGATCTCCCTCGGGTACGCGGTGTCTTCCGACTACTGCGGCAATGCCACGGGCACGCTTGGCCCGGAAGAGGAGCAGTATGACGGCGATATCGCCGTGCTCGGCGACGACGAGTACGTCATCTCCCTGCGCGGTGGCGACCGCTCCAGCTTCGATTGCGAGCTGCGCGGCGACGACCGGCTGGACTGCGTGACGACCGAGGACGGGGTCACGTCCAACCTCGACTTCCGGCGGCGCTGAGCCACATATGGTCGTGGTCACCGGAACGAAGCGCAGCGGAACGTCGCTCTGGATGCAGATCCTCGCTGCGGCCGGGCTGCCCTGGATCGGATCGGAGTGGCCGTACCGCTGGCAGGTGTCCATCGGAGCTGCGAACCCCGGTGGGTTCTACGAGTCTTTGTTCCGTGAGGGCATCCATCACAAGACCAACCCCCATCCTCAGACCGGCCGCTTCCTCCACCCCGATGCCGTCCGACGACATGCCGTCAAGGTCTTCGTGCCCGGGCTCGTGAAGAGCGACTTCGGCTACCTCGACCACGTGGTGGCGACCGTACGTCCTTGGCAGGCCTACCGCGAGTCCGTGACTGCACTGTGGGCCCTCGAGGACCGACACCTCCAGCGCACGAGCGGCAACGAGGCCGTGCTCCGAGCACGACGGCATCGAAGCCGCCTGCCCCCGGCCCTCGAGTGGTGGACGCACAACTACGCGCTCGTGCGCGATGTGTCGGTCCGACGCTATCCGTACCACCTCATCGCGCTGGACACCTTGCTCGCCGAACCTCGCGCGACCATCGGCGGTGTCCTCAACGCGCTGGGCGGAGGCAACCTCGACGAAGCGGTGTCGGTCGTCCAGCCAACGCGACCCCGAACCGCGCCTACCACCGCTGTCGACGAACACGTCTCGCAGCGGCACCTGGTCACCTTCGACGCGCTCTACCAGACGATCGCAGCCAGGCAACCCCTCTCGGCAGGGCTGATCCGGGATCTGAACCGCACGAACGCCCACGTCACCGACCGGATCGAGCACCTCCTCGCCTGCGACAAGGTGACGGCAGGGTGAGTGTGGGTACCCGCCAGTCGCTCCCGCAGGCCGAGATCCTCTACGAGCTGCACTCCGAACACAGCCAACACCGTGGCCATCTGCTGCCGACCGTCCACCTGCCCCTCCGCCTTCCGGCTGCCGTGGAGGCCGTTCTCCGCCGCTGTGCCTGGACCGCGCTCGAGACAGACCCCCAGGTCCTCGCCGCGCTGCTGGCCACCCCAGCCCACTCGGCGTTGAAGAACCGCCTCGTCGCCCTCCAACGCCAGCTGGCCTCGCGCGGATTCGACCGCCCCTCGATGGACCTCGTCCTGTGGGCCATGGCGCGCGATGCCGGCCTCCGAATCACGAGCCTCGAGCCCCGTCCGCCCAGCTCCACTCCCTGACGACCACGCTCTCGACTGGGAACGAAGCATCTGCGGAAGAGGACCACGAGGACACGGACCAACGACTTCATCGCAAGATCCGGTACTACCTGGCGGGGCGGTACGACGCCCTCCTCCAGGGCACACCGCCCGCGGCCTCGGCCTGGTCACGGGCCCCAGCGGAGTCGGCAAGTCGATCTCGCTGCGGCGCTTCGTCGGCGAGCTCCCGAGCGATCGATACGCGGTGCATCACTTCGGTCAGATCCCGACGACGCCGATGGGCTTCCTGCGGGCGTTGGCGCGTCATCTGGAGCTTCGGTCCCGGCTCCATCTGGCCGACCTGTTCGAGGACATCCGCGAAGCCCTGGCGCGTCATGAGGACGAGCACGGCACGCATCCGGTGCTGGTGCTGGACGACGCGGAAGGGATGCGGCCGGCGACGCTGGATCTGGTTCGTCGGCTCACCGCGCACGAACTGGACGGCCGTGAGCCGGTGAGCATCCTGCTGGTCGGTACGGAGCGGCTACTGGACACGCTTCGCGACCCGGTCCTGAACCCGCTGCGCAACCGCTTCGGCTACGCCCACCAGCTGCGCGCCTTCGGCAGGGAGGACGCCCAGAACTACGTGCGGCATCACGTCACGGCGTCGGGCGGGATGGATGCGCTGTTCTCGGATTCAGCGGTGACCGCGCTCTTCAACGGCTCCCAGGGCGTGCCCCGCCAGCTGAACCAGCTGGCGCTGCAGGCGCTGATCGAGGCCGTGGTGCAGGGCCACGATGCAGTCGACGGGCGACTGATGAAGCGCGTGATGAAGGCGCACCCGCTCTACGCGGCGACCCGCGGCCCGAAGAAGAAGGGCGGAGGCGACAACGGCTGGGGCATGACCGCCGTGGGCGGGACCGACACCCTGACCGCCGCGGGCTGGTATCGGTCACCCTGGCGGTTGAAGTGAACGACTCGCTGCCTCTTGCTGGCGGTATCCACCACGATCAAGTTGAAAGAGGAGTCGGCGCTCCAGTCTCCTTCCTGTAGCACTCCACCTTCGATGTACTCGACCTCCAGGCCCGTCCGGTAGCGCCGGGTGTAGGTGGCGCCGTCATGCTCGTGACCAGTGAGGACGACGTCCGCGGCATGATCGGCGACATGGACCGATGGGATTTCTCGAACTGGAGCAACGAGTCGACGAAGGTATGTGCGCTGCCCCATCGATTGCTGTGTCTGGAACAATGACAGAGACTGTCAGTCCAACTCGTTCGCGTGTGACGGTGGTTCGGGAGTTCCCACTCGGAGACTGCTCGGCGAAAAAGCCGACCTAGCGGCGACGACGAGAGGGCTTTCTAACTCTGCGCAGAGGCTTGCACAGATCTTGGGTGTCCGCCTTGAGGTTGTAGGCCAACTCGCCGCTTCTCAACGCTGGCACCGTGAAACGAAGAACCGAGTTCTCGACTGTGCAATTCTGCGGAAGCACATCGCCTACGCTCGCGTCCGAACGCACCCGCATTCCGTCCGGCCACAAGCATCTAGAAGACACACTGATGGCGGCTACGCAGGGCGTGTCATCTAGAACCCCTGTTTGGAGAGCCTCCACTGCCCTGTATGTGTGCCCGAGGGGCACAGCATCATGTTCCGGGCGCAAGTAATAGGCGCCAGTGACGCCCGCCGCACCGCCGATCACCGCTACCATTGAACCGGGCTCACCGGCAACCTCATAGGCGCGCCAAACGTCTTCGCCGCCGTACTCCACCCCCGTCGTCAGCGGTGGAATGCGCTTTTGAATTACACCGAATGAATCTGGAGAAAGCTCTCGCCATTCATGCATGAGGTGCCCCCAGCCCACGCTGACACGTCGGCTACAGCAAATGGAGCTACAGGCCAGCGAGACCACGAGGAACATCGATGTCACGCGTAGTCTAATTGGCTACCTCACTGGGCCGAAGCACGGCGTCACTGTTGGCCCAGGCCTTGAGGTCTCTCAGAGTAAGTCCCGTCCGCTTGCGCAGCGTGTCTATCGCTGTTTGAGAATCCATTCCGAGGACCTCCTCACCCAGTACGTTTCCATTGTGCTGCACAGCATTTTTCAGCGCGGAAGCGGCATTTCGGCCCTTGTACTGGCCGAAGAAATACCCTATGAACTCCTTTCGAACCAGGGACTCAAAATCCTTCGCCTGGGGGTCCGGCATCGGGTTTAGAATGTGAACATACTCGTGCGTAACTACCTCCATAAACCTCTTTGCGCCCATATTCGGGTTGATGATGAACACGGTGTTCGGGGCAACCTCCACATCGATCATGGCGTCAGGAAGAATTTTGGGCATGCGAAGAGGCTTGCCTGGGAGCCGAGCGACGATGTCGCCATCGCCGGCCCGGAGAACCGCTTGAGCATACGTCACTTCCTGTATCCCATTCTCGTTCACTTGGAGCAGAACAGCCGGCTCCAATGCGAGCGCGCCGGACCGAATCGCCGCCGCCGTCGCCACACGGTCCTCATTCCGGCTCTTTTCCATGCGTTGAAGAATGCGCTCCAATTTCCGTTCTGACCTTGTGGGTTTCTTGGTCCCAATTACCGTGACTCCGTTCCCCGACGAGAGACTCTCGCCTCCTTGAGACGTCGAAGGCAGCGGCCCGGCCTCTCCCGCATCCCCCGGCACCCGCGGCAGAGGTGGTGCAACGTGCGGATCCGATCGACGTGCTGGTCGAGCACTGTCTCGTACCAGCGTCCGGGCCCGCTGAAATCCCAGCCTCGTCCACCGGTGGTGCACGTGGGATCCGCGATTGCGGATTGTCCCACTGGGCAGCGCCAGACAGCCGTGGGACACGGGCATTCAGCGTGTCCCATGCGGACGAAGAACGCCGTCTCCACCGCGTGAAACACGCTGCTCGTCCGTGTCCCGGGTTGGACTACCCGCCGCGGTGTTGGCCGCTCCGGCGGGTGCGTTGAACACGCTCGAGCACGTCAGCCCGACCGGACTGTGGATTCTGGATCTGCCGAGCGAGGGCAACAGGTTTCCACTCGAGAACATCGCCGACGTGCGCCTCGTGATGTACTTCACAGCACAGTTCGATCCGGCGTTGGCGGAAGCGCAGCGGCAGTATCGGGCCAGTGCATCCGGAGTGCCGCTGGAACGCGGAGGGTTGCTGCTCGGCCGGTCGAACGCGGCAGCATCGCGGCAGAGCTTCATCGGCGGACCGGACGGAATCAACCTGGTCGACATGCGCTACTTCGAGGTCGAGGTCTCCGCGGGCGATGAGCTCACCAGCCCGGGCAGCCGCGAGTCCATCGCAGTCTTCGTGGCCCTGGGCGAGCATGTTAAGGTAGTCGAACCAGATCTCGTCGCGCTCGCGCCGGTAGCGCACGCTCGATGCGTACAGCCCGGGCAGATCGGGCCGTGCGCGCAGGATGACGGCGTTCTCCTGGGCGAGCCAGTTGAGCAGGCGGACAGCAGCCTTCTCGTCGAACGCGAGCTTGACGCAGACCTTCACCGGCGCGTCCCCGTGACCACGACCACGTCGGGCTTCGTCGACGCCTCGAGGATCGGGTTCCCACCATCGAGCCGGAACGGCGTGTTCGCCATCACCAACGCGTAGGCCTGGGTCGGAACACCCGGGATCTCCACACGGATCCGAACGAATCGCAGCATGTGGGGCACGGTGACCAGGTACGGCTTGTCGCGCGGCGAGAGGGTCGACACGACGGTCCAGCCCTCCTTGTCGGGCGACATCTCCACGAGCAGCTGTGGCTCGCGGGCCGGCGCGGTCACGACGATAGAATCGACGGGCTTCGCGGGATCGGTCGGCTTCACGGGATCGGTCGGCTTCACGGGATCGGTCGCCGGGTCGGGCTTCGCCGGAGCTCGCGCAGCACGGGTAGCCGGCTCGACGCGCAGCATGGCCCAGATGAGGAACCGCGCCACGTGGTCGGGGGTATCCCCGTCGAGCGGCAGCACCGACATCGCCGGACCGCGCGCTTCAGCGCTCGCCAGAACTGACCCCTTCCTGCTCGTCAGAACTGACCCCCCGAGATCGGTCGGCTGGGCGGCATCCCCCTCGAGCTACTGGCATACCGCCCTCTCCGCCTCCGGCAAGGTCGGGAGCACCCTTCGCGCCGAGCAAGCTCGGCCCTGCAGGGACCCGCTCCCTCCCCTGCCTCCGTCTCCGTGGGCTCGGTAGGCGGCCAGCACGAGGAGCATGCAGCCCTGTGGCCTGACGCGTGGTACACTGCCGGTCGCCCGAACACGGCAGCCGTACGCCGTGTTCGCCCCCGCGAACAGGCGTTCGCCCCCGCGAACGTGGGGGGTCATTTTTGGCGAGCGGAAGGGGGTCACTTTTGGCGAGCGCTCAAGCGACGTCTCGCGTCATCGGTTCGCGCATCAGCAACAGCGGCTGGATGTGGCGGTACAGCATGGGTCAGATCCCCAGCTGGAACACGACCCGGGCCAGGTACGGACCGGTGATCAGCTCCAGCTCGCGTGCACCGCCGACGAAGATGCCGCCGTCCGGCTGCTTCTCGAGACGCGTCACCCCACGACGCCGGCCGTCGCCGTCGATCGTGTAGATGTACCCCTCCTGTCCGGGGTTCGAGGGCTCGACCCACGCACGCTGGGCGAACGGCGGGATCTTCACGCGGTGCGGGAGGGTGTTCGGCTCCGGGTGCTCCTCGGCCTCCATCATGTCGAGCCGGACCTCGTACTGGTTGCGGGTCTCGGCGTACCCGTCGGCGATGGTCACCCCGACGAGGTTCTCGTTGCGGTCAAGGTTCTTCACGCGGACCTGTACGGTCCGTCCGTAGACACACACCCGCGTGGAGTGCGGCACGGTGATGAAGGCCTTCGCGCCAGAGCCGTTCGCCGCGGATGAGGTCGTTCGCCTCCCCATCTCGAGCCGTGTGCGGTTTCGGGTTCCCGACCACCCACCCACTGGGCTGCGAGACGCGCTCGCATCGGCGGGTGTCAGAAATATCCGACATCTTCAAGAGGCTGATGCTTCGGTTCTGCACGACAATATCTCGGGCTTCTCGCTCAATGAGGTGGAGGAGATCCAGCGGATTGCGAGGCTGATGGGGATTCCAGGGGTGTCCTATCCGGTGGCCGCGGCCGGCGTGAACCTACGTTCGTCGAGCCAGGCGTCCAGCTCTGCAGTTTCGAACCGCACGGTCCGCGGACCAAGCCGTACGTGGGGTATACGCCCCTCGCTGACCCATCCGTACAGCGTGTCGACCGGTACTGCGAGTCGGCTCGAGGCCTCCTGATACGTGAGCAGCGCCACGGGCACCTCCTGTTCTCGAGCTTCACCGACCCGACCCGCTGGCTACCTGTTCACAATGCTCGCCGCTCTAGCTCCGAAGGGC
Source organism: Myxococcota bacterium (assembly GCA_965224055.1). Classification (GTDB taxonomy): domain Bacteria; phylum Myxococcota_A; class UBA796; order UBA796; genus JACKEQ01. The sequence continues at coordinate 5,230,720 of OZ245034.1, forward strand.
CAAGACCTGCCGTTCCCGGCGAATCTGCTCGCATACTGTACGCGGGCGTGGGCAATGCGACAGAGACCCCGTTCCGCAGCCACGTTCAACGCGGTCAGCGTCAGCGTGACGCCGCGCGCAGCGTGACCGGGTAGGAAGGCTCCGCCGGGGACAAGCCCCGACGAAGACCAGACCCGGCGCGGGCCCTCGGTTTGGCGGCCTGAACCCACGCCTTCGACCTGTGAAGGCGTGTGCGATCTATCGAACTCGATTCCTGCCGGCTCGGCGAGTTGCCGGACATCGACCTGGTTCGGCCTGCAGCCTGCCCCCGATGTGCTCATCCGGCCCGTGCTGGCGGCCGTCTCCACCTGTACGGCCACGGACCCCGGTGGCGATCCGTCGTGATCCCTGGTCGCGACCTCGGCCGGTGTCGGCTCGTGACGTGCTGGGTCCGCCGGTTCCGCTGCCAGCGCTGTGGGAAGCCCTGCTCCGTGCTGCCCGACGGCGTGTTCCTTGGGTTCACGTACAGCGTGGCCTCCATGATCGCCGTCTGGCTCGGCATCACCGGTCCACCCGTCGGCAAGGGCCTGTCCCACGAAGAGGTCTACGCCCTCCAGGGCGTGGACCGACTCCACCTCGAGGCCCACCGATCAGGCCCAGTGCGCTGGAGGCAGCCGAAGCGATGGGCAGATCGGCTCCTGATCGACTGGCCCGGAACGACCTGGAAGCACCGCGTGCAGGCGTTCCTCATCGACCACGCGCGGCGCGGTGCCGCTGTGTGACCGCCGCCCCCCAGACCTGCACACCATCGGTGATCCCGTTCTTTTCGGCCGATCCCAGGTGACCAGAGCCGGGCATCCACATCCAGGAGGACCCGATGCTCGAACCCCAACCCACACACGCCGAAGCGGTCTCCGCCTTTCGGCTCTCCGTCGTCGGCGACCTGCTCGTCCGCGATCTCGACCTCGGAGAGCTCACATCCGAGCTCAAGCTGCGCGCTCGCCGCCGCTATCGCCCGCCCGGCAGTGACAGCACGCGCACCTTCCACTGGAAGACCCTGCAGCGCTGGCTCATCCAGGCTCGTCGGGGCGTTCGCACGCTCCAACCCAGGTCCCGCAAGCGTGGCTTCGCCCTCGCCCTCGACGACACCCAGCGCCAGACCCTGCTCGACGTCCGACGCGCCCATCCCACCGCCGCCGCCGAGCTGATCCTCTCCGAGGCCGTCCGCAACGGGCTCGTCGCGGAGGACCAGATCTCGGTGAACACCCTGCGCCGGCTGTTCCGCGCCCACGGCCTGTCCCGCGACAGCCTGAACCGGACCTCCCGTCGCTCGAACCGGCGCCGCTGGAGCGCCCGGGCAGCAGGCGATCTCTGGCATGCAGACGTCTGCCACGTCCGGGCGACGACGCCGACGGGCAAGACCCGGACCTGGAAGGTCCACGCCATCGTCGACGACCGCAGCCGCTACATCGTCGCGCTCGAGGTCTGCGAGACCGAGACCGAAGTCGACCTCCTCCGCGTGCTCTGCACGGCGCTGATGCAGCACCCGGCATGCGGCGTCTTCTACGTCGACAACGGTGCCTGCTACCGCGGAGACGTCCTCGCCGCGATGGCGCAGCGCCTGGAGATCCGGCTGGTGCACGCAAAGCCCTACGACCCCGAATCGAGGGGCCTGATGGAACGGCTCTGGAGAACGATGCGCCAGCAGTGCACGGACCATCTGGAGCCCATCGAGACGGCTGGCCAGCTGGCGAACGTGCTCTGGGCGTGGATCGACAGCTACCACCGACGGCCCCATGGCGGCCTGATGGGCAAGCGTCCTCGCGACATCTACCTCGCGGAGACCCGCGGCAAGCCCACCCAGACGGCTGCTTCCATCGCAACCGCACTGGAACAGACCAAGCGGAGGCGGGTCCGGAAGGACGCCACCCTGACCATCGACGGCACCCTCTACGAGACCGAAGGCTGGCTCTCCGGCAAGACCCTGCAAGTCCGTCTCTGTGGGCTCACCGGGAAGCTCCTGGGTGCCTGCCACGATGGCAAGAACGTGCCCCTCGGACCCTGCGATCCGGTCGCGAACGCCAGCCGACCCCGGCCTCCTGAGAAGCCGAATGAGATGAACCCCGCCATGCCCTTCCACCCCGTCGAGGGCTGGCTCGCTGCCGCCCGGGAGACCCACGATGTCTGATCCGATCCTCACCACCTTCCGCTTCGAACGCATGCCCTTCGCCAAGGGCCTCGACACCGACGACCTCTGGCTCGATGACACCCGCAGCCGTGCCGTGGAGGCGCTGGTCTCGGCCTGCGAGAACAGAGAGCACGCACTCGTTCTCGGCGAGCCGGGCGTGGGCAAGACCACCGTGCTGCGCGCGCTTCGGGACCGCCTCTCGCCCGTGCACTTCAGCTGCCACTACCTGGCCTTCGTCACGCTCTCGCCGCGTGATTTCATCCGCCAGCTCTGCCTCGCTCTCGACCTCGAGGCCAAGGCCACCATCGCCGCGCTCTTCAACGCACTCCAAGCAGAGATCGCCCATCGGCACCGCGAACATCGGGTTCATCCGGTGGTCGTCATCGACGAGAGTCACCTGATCCCCGACCGCACGTTGTCCCAGCTGCACGTGCTCGCGAACTTCGACTGGGACAGCCAACCGCTCGTCTCCTTCGTCCTGGTCGGCCTTCCCGAGCTGCACAGCCGCATGAAGCTGGGCGTGCATCGCTCGCTGCTCACCCGGCTCTCGACCAAGGTCGAGCTGACGCCTGCGACGCCTGAGCACACCACCGCCTACGTCCGCCAGCGGATCAACGGGGCCGGTGTCACCGCCGAGCTGTTCGCACCCGACGCCCTCGGCATGCTGCACGAGCTCACCGGCGGGGTGCTGCGGTCCATCGATGTGCTCGCCACCGAGGCGCTGCGGATCGCAGCGGTCCAGGACGTGAAGATCGTCGACCGAGCCCTTCTGGTACGCGCCCATCGGGCTTCGCCACTTTCCTGAACCTCTCTCTCGACCTCGTCCATCGGACGGGGTCGACCTGTATCTGGAGATCGTGATGTCGAACGAAGAAGAGCCCAAGGTCCCGCCGCTTCCGGTGGTTCGCCTCGGGCGTGTGAAGACCGAACCGGACCGCCAGCGCTGGCTCATCCAGGGCCTGTGGGCCGAGGCCGCTGTGGGCTGCATCGGGGGCACGCCGAAGTCGGGCAAGACCTGGCTGGCGCTGGAGATGGCGATGGCCGTCGCCAGCGGAACCCCGTGCCTGGGCAGGTTCCCGGTGCCGAAGCGCGGGACGGTGTTGATGTACGCCGCCGAGGACCCCGCGCAGGCCATGAAGGACCGGGCCACAGAGCTGGCCAGGGCCAGAACACTCGACCTGGACGGCCTGGCGGTGGGGTTGATCACCGAGCCGGCGCTGCGGCTGGATGTGCCTGGGCATCGGCTCAGACTGTCGGCGACGGTCGAGACCCTGAAGCCCCGGCTGCTGGTGCTGGACCCGCTGGTCCGTCTGCATCGGGCGGACGAGAACAGCTCGTCGGAGATCAGTGAGCTGCTGGGGTTCCTGCGGGCACTTCAGCGCACCCACGGGGTGGCCATCGCGGTCGTGCACCACGTACGCAAGTCGGGTGCTGGGCAGCCCGGTCAGTCGCTGCGGGGATCGGGCGATCTGCACGCCTGGGGCGACTCGAACCTGTACCTGCTGCGCCGGAAGGGCCGGCTGCAGCTTCACGCCGAGCACCGCTCCCATCCGTCGCCCGAACCGCTTGGAATCGAGCTGCTGTCGAGTCCGGCTCGGCTGGAGATCCAGGAGCTTCCGGAGGTGACCGACGACCTGGAGCAGGCCGTGGTGGCAGTGCTCTCCGAGGGTCCGCTGTCCCGGACGAGGCTTCGCCAGCGGGTCCGCGTTCGCAACGAGCGGCTCGGCGAGGCGCTGGTTCGGCTGGAAGGAGCGGGTCGGGTGTGTCGCACGGACGCCGGGTGGGCCGTTCCGCGTTCCCGCCCGTAGGGATCAACGGGAACGGAACGGGCTGGAGGCTCGTGATGGCGGGGCTCTCCGTGTGTCAGGCCGCTCGGCCCGTTCCCGCGCCGCGTTGAGCGTGGTTGCGGTCGCCGCATTGGACGTGAACGGCAACAGCATACCGACGACTCCATCTCTCCCGGCGTCGCGCGAAAGCACTCGAAGTTGCCGCGCGTCAGGATACGGAGCGCCCGACCAAGCCCAGCCGTCAGACCCCACTGGCGGAGCAGACTCCCAGGGTTCGTCACCCTCTGGAGCGGATGCGCCCACCTCGACAGGTCCGGCATCAGGTAGGGCACGATCCGTCGCACGTCAGACCGACCCGGCGTCCCAGATCGTCCCTTGGTCTCCAACCGCACATACCGACTCACTTTCGGCGGGAGTCGGCTCGCCCGCATCGCGATGTTCCCGCCGGGCCCATCCGCTACCCGCTGTGCCCAATAGTGCAGTGGCGACACCTGCAGCTGCTTGACGCACAGGTCCCACCGGCCACTCCTGAACTGTCGGCCGTCGGGAAGCAGCTGGTAGAGCTGAACATCGACGTCGGGTGGCGAGAACGCCCGCGCACGGCCACCCGTCCGCGGCTGGGCAATCGCGTTCGCGGCGTCGTGGTTGGACGGCGCCCGGCGGGTACCGTCCCAGAGCCGATGGACCCGGGGAAGCGACGCGGCGACGAACGGGTAATCCACCAGGAGCTCTTCCAGGCGGTCGTCGTCCTTCATCCCCTCCTCTACGCGACGCAACAGCTGCACATGGTTGGCCCAGTAGCGGTCGCTCTCGTACACGATCGACTCCGGCACTCGCTCGAATGGCTCGCCCACCCGCAACAGGTCTGAACACTCCGGATACTCCAGTTCCACGGCAAGTTCGGCGGCATGGCCTCCGTCCTCGGTGAGTCGGGCGGCCCACTCCCTCGCCTTGTCCTCCACACGCTCCGGGCAGAACGGATGGCGTAGCACAGGCCGTACGAGCATCCCCGGCAGGCAGTGGGCCTCGATGTCAGGCCAGTGCACCACCGTCAGGACCGCGTCCACCTGCCACTCGAACTCGAGCAGCGTCAGGCGTCCGAGCGGGACGCTCGCGTCCGTCAAGACCGTCGCGCTGTGCGGCGCGTTCAGCTCGGGCCGACACTCGAGCCACGTCAGCTGGTCGTCCACGTCAGAACGCTCCGAGACGGTTGCGGTCTCCTGCGAACGCATCCGGGGACAGATGGGCGTAGCGCTCGGTCACCTTCACGCTCGAATGCCCCAGCAGGCTCTGCAAGCGGTAGATGTCGCCCCCGTTCATCATGAAGTGACTGGCGAACGTATGGCGCAGCGAGTGGAAGGTCATTCGCTCGATGCCCGCCTCCTTCCTGCACTCGTGAAAGAACTCGTCCGAGCTCTTCGACCCCGCCTTTTGCACGCCACCCCGCTCGTTCGGGAACACCCACACCTCGCTGTGGGATCGGCCGCGCCACGCCCGCAGCAGCTCGGCCAACGGTGCGGGCAGAGGGATTCGACGGATCTTGCTGCTCTTCGTCGTCTCTTTGTCGTAACTCCGACGGATGTGCAAGATGCCCATCCCGAAGTCCACATCGTCCCACTGAAGGCCGTACAGCTCACCCACCCGCATGCCCGTGTAGATCGCCGTGGCGATCAGCTCGTGCAGGCCGGGGTAGCGGTGGTCCCGGGCCGCACGAAGCAAGCGCCCGATGGCCTCCCGAGACCGGATCCACCGGTAGTCCCGCTCCGGCACCACCGGCAGCTCGATGGGAGGCGCAGACGCCATCCAGCCTTCACGGACGGCTACGCGGAGCATCGCGCCCAGCAGAACCAACACCTTGCGCGTGGTCGCGACGCTGTGCGAGCCCGACGCCACCTTCTCGTGGAGCACGCCCTCTATCCGCGTGATGAATGCCGGCGTGATGTCCGACAGCACCACTCCTCGCAGGAGCGGCTTCAGGTGCACGCGGATGCGGCTCAGATCGTCCTTCAGGGAGCGCTTTGCCGCCTTCTTCTTCTCCCACAGGGCGACCAGATCCTCCCAGCTGCGGTCCTCGATCTGGACGACCGCGAGCCCACCCCGAATCGCATCCTGCTCGGCCTGCTCCCGCCGAAGGAACGCCGTCGCGGCCTTCTTCGTCTTGAAGCTCTTCCAGCGCCGCCGGCCTGTGGCGTCCAGGTAGTTCAGCTCGAACGAACCTGTGTCCTTCCGGCGACGGATGTTCCCCTTGGTGCGGCTCACGGCGAATCCTATGTGGTGAGAATGTGGTGAAGCACATCTCAGATTCGCCGAAAAGGCAAGTGCCCCCGCCAGGACTCGAACCTGGGACCGTCGGCTTAGAAGGCCGATGCTCTATCCAACTGAGCTACGGGAGCGTGCCCGCCCGGTAACCCGCCGCCCGCCGCTGCTCGACCTCCGAACTGATCGCGCCATCGCAACAACTGAGTTGCACCCACGCAACACCGCCGCACCCTACCTGCATAGCGTCCCCAGGAGGTCCCATGCACATCTTCCTCACCGGCGCATCCAGTGGAATCGGCGCCGCTCTCGCACACAGCCTCGCTCGGCGCATTCCCGGCGCGCACATCACCCTCGTCGCCCGCACGCGGACCCGCCTCGAGCAGGTCGCCACCGACATCGAGAGCCTCGGCGCACGGCCGTTCGTCCTGCCCTGCGACCTGTCCGACCCCGACGCCGCCCAGGAGGCGCTGCAGCACGCCATCGAGCTCCATGGGCCCGTCGACGTCCTGATCAACAACGCCGGCTCCCAGGTCGTCGGACCCACCGCCCAGGTCGACATCCGCTGGGCCGAGCAGAGCCTCGCCCTCGACCTCACCACCCCCCTGCGACTCGTCCACACCGCCCTGCCCACCATGAGCCGAGGCGCGCGGATCTGGAACGTCGCGTCTGCCGCAGCCCTGGCGCCCACCCCCGGCATGACCTGGTACAACGCCGCCAAAGCCGGACTCGCAGCGGCATCCGAGGCCCTCCGGGGCGAGCTGAAGCCCGCCGGCATCGACGTCACCACCATCTACCCCGGCATCATCCAGACCCGGATGGCCGACGAAGCCCTCGCAGCGTACGGCCCCTCCCGCGCGCTGTCCCTGCAACCCGTCCTCCGAGCGGACGACCTCGCCGAAGACATCGTGACCGCGGGGCTCTCGGGCAGGGCACGCCTCATCGCACCCCGGTCCTACGGGCTCGCCCGGTGGTTCCCCGCCATCACCCGCTGGATCATGGACCGGTTCGCACCCACGCCTGCAATCGGCGGCACCGGTGCCCTGAACGCAGCGACCGCAGAGGGGGCGTGATGCAGACCCTCGATTCGCTCGCCCGCTTCGTACTCTGGGGCGCCATCGTCCTCTTCACGGGCATCGGGCTCACCGGCGTCCTGCTCGGCGGCTTCGAGTTCATCTGGCTCTACCCCGTCGAGCTCGACGGCCCGGTCGAGACCGTGCGCAACCAGCAGCGCTTCCTCAAGGCCCTCGAGCTGTCTTGGGGCGTCGCACTGTTCGTGCTCCGGCGGGACGTGTTCGTGCGTCGCGACATCACCGCGCTCGTCCTGTTCCTCTTCTGGATCACGCCGGTCGCCCGGCTCCTGTCGATGGCCGTGGACGGCTGGCCCCATCCCCACTTCGTCGCGCTGGTCTGCGTGGAGCTCACCGCGGCCGGGATCCTGTCCGCACGGGCGGCCGCGAGAGCAATGTTCCGCGAGCACGAATCACTTCTGTTTGCCGGAAATCGCCGCCGGACGTGGTAATCAGTCGAACGTGAGCTCCTCGGATCCATCCCAGGGCGTCAGCCCCGCACTGCAGGCTGTGTTCGACGCCGCCGTCGACTACGCCTGGTACCGAATCGCGGTCGACGGGTCCGCCCTCGGCGGGACGGTCGAGCTCGCCAGCCCCTCTCTCGCCGGACTCCTCGGAGACCCCGACCTCGATCTGGACGACCTGGCCGCGTGGTTCGACGCCGTGCACCCCGACGATCGCCCACACATGCTCGAGCGCAACGCCGAAGCCGCCGCCAACCAGACCCCCTTCGACGAGAAGATGCGCGTACGGGACCCCGACGGCACCGTCCGCTGGATCCACGCCCGCAGCCGGCCCGTTCGCAACGAAGCCGGCGAGGTCACCCACTACCACGGGCTCGTCGTCGACGTGACCCGCCAACAGCGCATCGAAGACGAGGCTGCTCGACTGCACGACGCCATCATGGCGCGCCAGCGGGCCGAAGCCGTCGCCGCCCTCGCCGCCAAGACCGCGCACGACTCCAACAACCTCCTGCAGGCCGTGGTGGCGACCGCCAGCCTCACCGCCAGCATGGATGGCATTCCCGACCCGGTCCGCGCCGATCTCGAGGACATCGTCGAGCTCGTGAGCCGAGGCGCCCAGATGAACCGGGAGCTGATCCAGCTCGCCAGCGGCGCTTCCGGCATCGAGTCCGAGTGCGACCTGGAGACCCTGGTCCAGCGGGTGCTCCGCATCTTCCGCCGCCTCGCGAACGACCGGCAGATCCAGGCCGTTCCCGTCGCCGGGTCCCCGCCCGATCGCACCGTGCGCGTCGAAGCCACCCAGGTCGAGCAGGTGCTGCTGAACCTCCTGATCAACGCGCGGGACGCGACCCCGCCCGGAGGTCGGATCCGGGTCGCCGTCCACCCCGTGGACACCGGGGTGCAGATCACGGTCGAGGACGACGGGCCCGGCATCCCCGTCGAGCAGCGGCCTCACGTCTTCGACCTGTACTACACCACCAAGGGCCAGGAGGGCGCAGGTCTCGGCCTGGCCACCGCGCGCTCGCTCATGGACCGGCATGGCGGCTCCATCGCAGTCGGCACGTCCGAGCTCGGAGGCGCGCGCTTCACCCTGGAGTTCCCCCGCGGCGCCCGGGCTACGGCGCGACGCCTCGCCCCCGAGCCCCCCGACGCCACCAAGCGGCGAATCCTCCTGTACGACGGCAACACGGCGTTCCTGCGATCCCTCCAGCGCCTCTTCGGTCTGGCTGGATTCGAGACCCACGCGGCCAGCACCGAAGAGGGCCTCGGAGAACTCCTCGCATCCCCGGTCGACTTCGGGGTCGCCTGCGTCGCGCCCAGTCGCACCGGCCCGTCTGCCAGCCGCCTGCTCGACCAGGTCCGGACCCGCCACTCCACCCTTCCCGTCATCATGATGTGCGCCTTCCTCCCGGATCTCGAACGCGAGCGCGTCGCGCAGACCGACGGCACTCACATCCTCGACAAGCCCTTTCGCCTCGAGCAGCTGCACCAGGCGGTGCGCGAAGCCGTTCGCTGAGGATGGCAATCCTCGACAACTCCCTGGCCTGGATCGCCGTGATCGACCGATCCGCCTCGATCCGGGACGCTGCGAGAGCCCTCGACGTCGCGCCGTCCACCCTGTACCGCCGGCTGGATCGGGCAGAGGCCTCCCTCGGCGTCACACTGTTCGACCGTCGACGAGACAGCCTCCGCGTCACGCCCGCCGGACAGCGCGTGATCGACGCCTCCACCCGGATCGATCAGGCCCTCGCCGACCTCCGACGGGATCTCGTCCACCTGGGGTCCGCCATCACCGGCCGGGTGGTCGTCAGCGTTCCGGAAGCCCTCGCCCTGCCGCTCCTCGACCCCCTCACCGCCCTCAAGCACCGGCATCCCGGGCTGGAGGTGCAGCTGCAGGTCGGTCCCGGCCGCGCCGACGTCCACAAGGGCGAAGCCGACCTCGTCGTACGGGTCTCGGCCGATCCCGGCGACACCCTGGTCGGACGACGCCTGGGTCGGGTCGAGCTCGCGGTCTACGGCACCGAGTCCCCTGCTGACGACGCGCCGTTCGACCCCGCTGCCCACGACTGGGTGTGCTTCTCGAGCACCCTCGCCTCCACCGCCCAGGCCCGCTGGGAACACGCCCACGTCCCCGCCGACCGGGTCGTCATGCGCGTCCCGTCGCGGACCCTGTTCTTCGAGGCCGTCTGCTCCGGAGTGGGTGTGGGGCTGCTGCCGTGTGCGCTGGCCGACCGCAGACCCGCACTCGTCCGCCTCACCGAGCCCTTCTCCGACGACGCCCTCACACTCTGGGTCCTCGCCCACCCCGCTGCGAAGGGCCTCCCGGGCGTTCGGCTCGTGATGGACACCCTCGTGTCGACGCTTCGTTTACGCTCGGCTCCAGACCCACACTGATCGTCGGGTGCAGCAGGAGTCCACGTGCAGGGTCGAATCCGAACCATCGCCATCGCCACCGTCCTCGTCGCCGGGCTCGGGTCCGCCGCGGCCTGGGCAGACGCCGATCCGCCCGACGCTCCCCCCGAGGACTCCGACGTCACGGCCGACATCACCGACACCGTCATCGTCTGGGCACGCCCGTTCGCGCGGTTCGACGACACGCGCTGGCACGTCCGATCCGAAGTCGTCACCCCCATCCACGTGCTGCTCGGCACCCAGAAGACCCCGCTGCGCGCACGCGCCTGGCAGCTCGAGGCCGTCATCGCCTGCACGATGGCCGACGACCGGGGGCGCCTGCGCGAAGCCGACTGTCGCATCGAAGACGCCGCGGTTCGCGTCCACATGCCGGGGCGCACCAACCACCGCTTCGAGGCCGCCGTCGAGGCCACCCGCGAGCGACTGGTCGACGCCCGCATCCAGCTGCAGGTCAACGACCGGGGAGCGGTTCCGAACCTCGACCTCGAGGACATCGACACCCGCAACATCATCGAGCGCCAGCTGGTGGTCGGAGCTCGCACCCTGGTGGGCCAGATCTCCAGCGCCTTCCACCTCAACATCCCCAAGGGCCAGTCGGGGATCGGCGAGAACTGGGTGACCTTCCGCGAGCCGCTCATGGGTCTGGCATCGCCTCGCGCCGGCCTGTCGTCGGTGCAGGTGGCCAACCGGATCGACCCTCTGGACGGGCACTTCGTGTGGCAGGCCCTCGGGAAGGCCGTGTCCACCGGCCCCACACCGCACCCCAAAGCCGGCCTGCCCTGCTTCGGCGACTGCCCACAGCCCAACTACCCCGAGTACGACTTCGAGAACGAGTACACGTACCGGCTGGACTACAGCAGCGTCGCGATTCTCGACCTCGGCCGAGGCTATCCGACCGAGCGGGTGTGGAGCGTGCACGGCAACCCCACGGCATCGTCCCCAGGCACACTGCGGGTCGGCACCTATTGGTCTGCAGGGACCATGCGGCAGATCGAGCCCGACGACACGGTCGATCTGGGGGGCACCGGCCTGATCGGCCCGCCCGGGCAGGTGTCCGAGACGCATCCCACGTGGGTGAGCGTCAGTCAGTAGCCCACCGTCAACGACATTGACGGTGCATTGACGGTCCATCGCTACTTCCCCGGCAACTGCCTCGGGAGCCCCGATGACCCTCGCACTCCTCTTCCTCGCAGGATGCCTCAGCTACGACCGACCCGACGCCGTCGCAGACGACGAGTCGGACGCGGACGCCGACTCCGACACGGATGCGGACGCCGACTCCGATGCCGATTCCGACACGGATGCGGACGCCGACTCCGATGCGGACGCCGACTCCGACGCAGACGCAGACGCCGATGCAGACGCAGACGCCGATGCAGATGCAGACGCCGACTCCGATGCGGACGCGGACGCGGACGCAGACTCCGATGCCGACACCGACTCCGATGCAGATGCAGACGCAGACGCCGACGCGGACGCGGACGCCGACTCCGATGCCGACTCCGACACCGATGTAGACACGTCGACCTGGACCTGCGTGGACGGAACCGTGTCCACCGGCTGGACGACCGTGAACACCTGCGGGTCCGACGACGTGGACCTCAGCTGCTCCACCTCCGGTACGCCCGACAACACGGTCGTCTTCGAGGCCCCCGAAGACGGGATCTACCGGTTCGGCGGCTGGCCCACCTGGTTCGGCCAGGAGGTCTCCCTGTCCATCGCGGAAGGCTGCGCGCCGGCGGACGAGCTGATCTGCGACGCGCCGACCTTCCTCTTCTCCCAGGCCGACCACTGGATGGGCGAAGGCGAGACCGTCGCGGTGACGGTGGAGCGCAGCTCGTGCGGGACGGTCGAGATCGAGATCGTCCGACGCTGCGTGGACAACTGGGACCCCACCGACGACGAGGAGGCCACGGCCCCCGCACTCCAGCCCGGCTCCCTCCACGAGATCGGGCTCAACGACGAGCACGACTGGCACGAGCACCTGCTGGAGCCGTACGCCCGAACGGTCTTCGAGATGACGCCCGACGACTTCGATCTGGAGCTCGCCGTGCCCGGAGACGTCACCTGGCAGGCCGATCCCGATGGCGTGTACCGCGTCGCATACGACAACTGGGGCGACGCCCTGACCACCAGCGTACCGGTCGAGGTCACCAGCTTCGGCTCGGCCTGCGCCACCTACACCCTCGATGTCCACACCGAAGTCTGTGACGACGGCCGGGACCCCGACGACGACGATGCTGCTGGCGCTCAGCCCTTCGCCAACTGGCAGCACTTCACGGCCAGCGAAGGCAACCACGACCACCACGTCCTGACCCTGCAGCCCTACGAGACGCGGAGCATCCAGCTGCGCCACGAGGACGAGGACGCCGGCTACATGCTCCAGGCGACCGCACCCTGGGGCGTGTCGAGCACCACCACTCCCGACGCCTGGGACAACTACACCCTCGACCTCACCAACCCCGACGGCACGGCGGCCGAGGTGATCCTGCGCGCCAGTCAGACCGGCGTGGCGTGCGACGACTACTGGCTGGTGGAGCTGTGATCGCTCGAGACGCCATCCAGCAGGGCCCGAAAGCGGTCGACCCGTGCAGCCAGCCTGCGGCGTTGGGCCGGAAGCAGCCCCTCGGCGCGGGCCGCCACCACCGATGCGACCTCCGGACCTCCGACGCCCCAGCACACGGCAGCGACCGCAGCCAGGGGTTGAAGGTGCCCGGGTCGCGAGGCCAGTCCTACCACCGCTTCCCCATCGATCGACGCTGCAGCGTCGAGCCCGCGGGCCAGCCGCGCGACCACCAGGGCATGCTGTCCCAACAGCGTCCGATCGACCAGCCCGGTCGGCCGCGTGGCCTCCAGGGTCTCGACCAGCTCGGTCAGCGCATCGAGAGGGCACCACAGCCCGGCATCCAGACGAGCCCGCCACGCCAGCAGGGGTCGACCCACCCCATCGAGCCGCGACAGCGCTTCGGACACCGCGGGCCACGACCCCTGCCCGTCCTCCAGCCGGTAGATCGCGATGTCGGCGCGGATCAGGTCGCGGCGAACCGGCTCGTCGGACCGGATGTGGTGCTCGAGTGCCCGCTCCGCCCAGTGCACCGCCTCCTCACAGCGCCCACACGCGGCTTCGAGCTCGGCTCGGGTCCCCAGAGCCAGTGCGTGCTCCCGCCCCATGCCTGCGGCGCCCGCCGCGGTGAGCGCCTCTTGAACCAGTCGCCGACACGGCCCCAGCGCGCCGGACCACAGCGCCGCGACGCTTCCGTTCACGCGTGCCAGGACCCCGAGGGGGGTGTCGCACACCGCTTCTGCGGCCTCCACAGCCTCTCGATAGCGAAGCAAGGCCGTGGCGTATCGACCCAACCGGCTCTGATCGCTGGCGACGTTGCACAGCGCGCGCGCCACCTCCCGCGCCGTGCCCTCCGTGCGCGCCAGGTCCAGTCCGGCACGATGGGCCTCCAGGGCCTCGTCCAACCGCCCCAGCGTAGCCAGCACCGCCCCCTGCCCCGCCCGCGCCCGCAGGCGGGTGGCGACATCCCCGCCCGTCAGCGCAGACTCGAAGGCCTCGAGTGCCTCGTCGGGCCGGCCTCCCCGAAGGTGCAGGGTGCCGATCAGCACGTGTGCGCGGGCCTCTTCGACGGCCAGCCCTGCAGAACGCGCAGCGTACGCGGCCTCGCGTGCCAGGTCCTCTGCGACGTCGGGCATCCCCTCGCGCAGCATCTCCCGGGCCCGGTGCAGGTCGAGGGCCGCCTCGATCTGCGGGGTCGGTCGGGTACGACGCAGCGCCCGGAGCGCATCCACGATCGACGTGTCGACCGAGCCGTCCCCAGACCCGACCTCCAGTGCACGGATCCAGATCGAAGCGCGGACCGCATCCGCCCGGTCGCGACGACCTGCCTGCTCCCAGTGGACCGCCGCGGCTTCGGCCGACCCGTAGGCCATCGCCAGCCGCGCGTGCGTCGCAGCGTCGACGGTGGCTCCTCCGACCTGATCCCGAGCCCGATCCAGGACCCGGAACAGCACCGACTCGGGAACGTCGAGGGCGCGTGCCAGCACCTCGAAGTCCACGTCGTCGCCCGTCTCGGCCAGCGCAGCCAGGAGCGCCGCCAACGGGGCTACCAAGGGGTCGTCGCGACGCGAGACGACCTGCCTCGCCGCCGAGTCCCGCCACTCCAGCCAGGCCACGGGCAGGCGTCCCGACCCCAGATCCGCGAGGAACCCGCCCTCGGGCGTCTCCAGCTCGGCGTCGACCGCCAGGTGGCCGTGGTCCTCCGACAACCAGTGCTCGGCTCCCGGCAGCTGTCGCAGCTCGTAGAGCGCCTGGCGCAGGTTTCGACGCCCGTTTGGACCCCAGAGCAGCTCCGCAGCCTGCTCCCGGGTCGCCGGACGGCCCCGGATCGCCAGCCACGCCACGAGCGCCCGCCCTTTCAGCGAGCGCAGCTCCAGTGACTCCCCGTCCCACCGCGCCCCGAACGGCCCGGTGATGGCGACCTTCAGCTTCAACTCCCCACCCACACCCGGAGAACTCCCATGGCCCTGTTCAACACCCATTACCCCAGCCCCTGGGCACACCTCGACAACGATCTGCCGCTGGAGGAGCCCGGACTCGATCTCTACGGCCTGTTCTTCGAGCTCGAGGGCCGCATCGACCGCACGGCCTGGATCCTCGGAAGCATCGCCTGGTTCGGGATGATTGCAACCGCCACCATCCTCGCCTACGCGTTCGCCGGAGCGTTCGGAGCCAACCTGATGGGGCTCTGCCTCGCCGGACCCTTCGGCTGGATGCGACTGTCGCTCGACGTCAAGCGCTGGCACGACCTCGGACGAAGCGGCTGGTGGGTCCTGGTCGGTCTCGTACCCGGGGGCAGCCTGGTCCAGGCCGTCGTGCATGCATTCGTGCCAGGCGTCCCCACAAAGGGGTGACGACCCCGAGTTCGACCAGGCCGCCTTCGACGCAACCTATGCGTGCATCGACAACCTCCTCGAGGTCGTTCCGAGCGAATGAACCGGCGCGAATGCGTCGTCGCGCGGGTACGATGGGCCATGCACCCGTCGTCCCGATGCATCCCTGGGCTCCTGGTCGTCGCCACCCTCGGCGCGCACACGGCCTGTGCCCCGCACATCTTCGCCGAGCGCTCGGCCGACTGCGACGGCAACGTGCGCATCGTGGCCGACGAAGAGGTGATCGTCCGGGTCGACCCCGATGCCTCCGATGGCTGCTCCATCCGCACGGAGTCCGACGTCCGTCCGTACGACGACGACGGCGTCCTCGTGGTCGAGTACCCCTACGAGGTCCTGGTGACGGGCGCTTCCAGCCTCGAGGTCGTGTTCGACGGCTCCCTGTCGCTGTCGGTCGTGGGCCAGTCGAACGACACCGTCGGGCTCGACGGCACGGGCATCTTCACCATCGAAGAGGGCGTTCCCAAGCTCGAAGCCTGCAACGGCTGCGCCGGATGGATCGAGACCCAGCGCCCCACCGGTGTGCAGATCACCAACAGCACCCTCTCCATGTGCGCACCCACGGGTGCCGCGGCCCTCACCAACGCCTCCCTCGAGCTGTGGGTCACGGGCGCTGGCGATTTCTCGGTGACGGGCGAAGGGTCGATCCAGGCCTGGCTCGGTCCGGGGTCCGCCCTGGTCGGCAACCAGCAGAACCTCGATGTCCAGGTGGGCCGGGACGACTCGATCGAGTGCGGCAGGCCCATCGAGGGCGACACCGACACCGACACGGATGCCGACACCGATGCCGACGCCGACGCCGACACCGATTCCGACTGCGACTTCGACATCGACATCGACTTCGACGTCTCCCCCGCCAACGGAGCCGGCGGTGTGGACGCTCGCAAAGACGTCCGCATCGATCACCCGGGCTTCCCGAACGCGCTCCAGTTCATCGATCTCTACGTCGCCAACACCACCAGCCCCGTTCCGGGCGCCTTCCTGCCGCAGAGCGACCACTCGGTGTTCGCCCCGAGCGCCCCGCTTCCTCCCGCCACCAGCTTCGAGGGCTACGCGGTCGACCAGTGCCAGGAGCAATACGTCTTCGGCTTCACCACCTCCGGGATCGGCACGCCGCTCCAGGACCCCTCGCTGATCGTCGGGCAGACCTACGAGCTCGTTCCCGATCTGATCCCCGCTGTCGGAAGCGTCGACCTGTTCGGTGCGCGCGGGGTGGTGTTCCAGGTCCAGGAAGCCCCGTCTTCCGGCCAGCTTCCGGTCCGCTTCGGCGCCCTCTACGACGAGGTGCAGGACTTCTGCGTGCCCACCGTCGACGTCCCGATGAACTTCTCGAATCCCTGGTTCGACGTCGCCCTGCAGGAGCCACTCCATCTCGGGCCCATCCGCCTGCTGGGCATCGACGGTGGATTCGACGCCAACGGCATCGGGGCCGAGCACGTCCATGCACTCGTCGAGATCGACATCAGCGAGCTCGACGACCCCGACAACATGCTGCCCGCCGACCCCTGCCCCATCCTCGAGGCGCAGACCGGCGTGCCCTGCATGCCCTGCACCAGCACCGGCGACCCGACCTGCTGGGTCACCGAGCTGGCCGGAACCGCTCAGCCTCACTTCGAGTCCATCGACGTCATCGAAGTCTCGTGCGAAGACGACCCCACCGACCCCGACACCGGGCTCTTCGACACCGGCTTCTGATCGCGGTCAGCCCTTGCGGAGGCGCCGCAGCAACGAGGGTTTCTTGGCCAGGCCCACCACCGCAGCGGCCCGGATCGCGGGCTCGAACACGTAGGGCAGCGACCGCACACCCCCGTGGATCGACTGCCCCGCCACCCGCCGGGCCCGCTCGTTCGGCGACAGGTCCGCCGGTGCCGCCGGAGCGTCGGGATTGAGCAGATCGTGGAGCATCAACAGCGTTGACAGCACGCGGGTCTGATCGGGGGTGAAGATCTCGACCCCGAACGTGGGCGCACCCAGAAAGCCCGCCAGGAACAGCGGGTGCTCGAGCGACGCCGTGTGCGTGATGCCCGCCACGTTGGCCGAGGTGCGCGACGGGTGGAACGCCGACGACCAGTGCTCCGCCGCCAGCATCTTGGTGACGTACTGTGCCGCCAGGTACGTCGGACCCTGCAGCGACACGATCGACCGCGAGATCTCGACGTCGCCCACCGCGTCGAACGCGGGCTCGGGCAGCAGGCGGGACCGCACCAGGGCCTTCTGCCACCGGGCCGCTCGCGCGCGTCGCTGCGTCCGGTCGCGACGGTCTTCGGGCTGCACCTCGCCCGGAGTGGTGGGGCTCACGAGCATCGAACGCGACGCCAGCGACGCTGCGATCGGAGGGTGTTCGGCGAGCGCGTTCATCGCCAGGGTCAGCAGCAGTTCCCGGCCCTTCCCCGGCGCATACGCATACAGCCCCAGGTGCAGCGGACCCGCTTCGGCCGCGCTCTGCAGGGCTGCCGCCACGGCTGGGGTCTGGGTGAGCAGATCGCCCGCATCGGCGTGGTGCACCACCGTGCCCGCGAATGCCTCCGGCGCGAGGGTCGGCGCCGCCCGGTCGACCCACACCACCGTCGCTCCGGCCTGCAGCAGGTACGGCGTCGGGGCCAGCTCCGCGCCGGCCCCGAGCAACGCAAAGCGCTCACCCTCCAGCACCAGCGGTGCGTCCAGGTGCGTCTCGGCCATCCAGATCAGGGCATCCGCAGCGGCCTGGGTCAGCTGGTGGTCGGCCCGGAGCCGCTTCGCCAGCGCCCCGATGCGCGCGCCCTCCCAGGTCTCGCCCCGGTACGCGACCGATGGCGTCCATCCGGGCGTCGCCGTGCCCGTCGTCACCACCCCGGCCTCGCAAGACCCCTCGTGCAGGGCCTCGTTCAGCGGTCGGTCGCCGAATCGGCCCGACTGCACGACCGCTTCCGAGAGCTCGGCTGCGATGTCGACCCGCTGGTCACTCGCCGCCCGCCGGGCCTCGAACGCACACAGCAGGCTCGACAGTGCGCGCTTGAACGGCTTGCCCGCGGGCGGCACGGCGACCCCGTCGAACACGTCTGGATGACGCGCCACGGCATCGTGGAGGAGCGACCGGAACATCGAGGACCCGGTCTGACCATCGGGGAGGGCTACGGTAGGCGTCTGCATGCCGGCAGCTACGCCGTTGACCGCTCGCGTGCCAGCCCCGATCCGGGCCGACACCGGCGGACCCGGTCAGCACGGCCGGATCACGACCTCCATCGCCAGCCGATACCCTTCGCTGGTCGTCTCCAACACGGGCTCCAGCCCGATCGAGCGCAGGGTGCGGATCGCTGTCCACATCCGGGCCTGCGCCGAGGTCCAGCTCATCCGCTCCCCCGGCCAGCCCGCCTGGATGCACGCCTCGGCCGACAGCGGGGCTCCGGGCGACTCCACCCGGTTGCGGGCCAGTGCCGCCAGGATCCGTCGCGCCGCCCGACGCCGTTTCAGGTCCAGCCGCTCGCCGGCTGCGGTGGTCGCCCAGGTGCCGTCTGCAGCGACCTCCCAGGAGGGCGCGACCGATGCGTCCGGCTCCGGCCTGCGCAGCTGGTCGAGCAGCCCCCGCGCCACCTCCGGCGCCAGCGGTGCACCACCGGTCGCCACGCTCCGCAGCCGCTCCAGCAGCACCGGCAGCGGCGCGCTCTTCAGCAGATACCCGTCCGCGCCGTGCTGGACGGCCTCCTGGACCGCGTCACCGTCGTCGTACACCGTGCACATCACCACCCGGACGTCCGGCCGCTGGCGCTTCACCAGATCCAGCCCGTCGATCCCACTCTCCCGCGGCATCTCCAGGTCCATCAGGATCACGTCCCAGGTCTGGGCACGGGGCTCGGACAGGGCGGTTCTCAGCTCGGCCACCGACGCGAAGCTCCCGCCCAGCTCGAGCCCATCGGTCAGCTCCACCACGGTGGTGAGCGCGCTGCGGAACCGCGCCTGGTCGTCCACGACCACCACCGTCAACAAACCGGTCTTCGCGGTCTTCGCAGTCGTCATCCCTGCCCTCCTCGAAACAGATCCCACCAGCGGCGCCGAGGACGGAACCACGCCGAGACCCACGTGCCCTGGCCCGGCTCGGAGATCAACTCCAGGCGCCCTCCGATGCGGGCCATCCGATCCTCCATGCTCTGCAATCCCAGCCCACGATCCGGCGCGGTGCTCCCCACGCCCGACGCCTCCAGACCGATGCCGTCGTCCGCGATCACCAACAACAGCCCCCCACCCTGCCGGTGCACCGACACCTCCACGCGCGAGGCCTCGGCGTGCCGCGCGACGTTGGCCAGGGCTTCGATCGACACCAGCTGCACAGCCCGGAGCACGTCCAGGTCCAGCTGGATGCTCTCGATGGCGGGATCCCGCGTCACGGTGAACGCGTCGCGCTCCAGGTGAGGAACCAGGGCACGAGCTCGGTGCGCGACGTAGTCCAGCAGCGCCCCCACCGTGTCGTGACCCGGACGCAACGACCAGACGATCCCCGACAGCCCGGCCCCCAGCTCGTGGGCGTCCGACGCGATGCGGTCGGCCAGCTCGGGGCCCCGCTCCCCCGCCCCCTGGGCGATGACCCCTGCCAGGAGCCCCATCGACGCCAGCCCTGCGCCCAGCTCGTCGTGCAGATCCATCGCCACCCGCGACCGGAGCTGCTCGGCCCGCGCACGAGCCCGGATCCGGGCGGTCTGAAGCCCCAGCCCGGCCAGCGCCAGCAGCAATCCCAGCGCCAGCCAGACCTCGGTGCGCTGCCACCACGGGGCCACGACCTCGATCGGGACCGTGAGCGACGCCGTGCTCCAGGTCACGCCGTCCAGGCTCGACGCCACTTCGAGCGAGTGGCGGCCGATGGCCATTCCCCGCAGGGTCAGCAACGGCCCCGTAGGCGCAGACCAGGGGCCGTCGTCCAACCGGTAGCGGTAGCGCACCAACCGGGGCGCCTGGTACGCCGCAGCTGCCACTTCCACGGACACGGCCTGGCCCGGGCCCATGGACACGGGTGCTTCGGAGGGTCGACCGTCGATCCGCACGCTCCGCAGCCGCGGACCCGGTGCAGCGCTCGCGGCCCCCCGGAGCTCGGCGGGCACCTTCACCACCCCGGTGTTGCTCGCCAGCCACAGGGCGCCTTCGTCGTCTTCCAGCGCGCTCTCGATGCTCGACACCGTGCGGCCGATCCAGTCCGGGATCGACTCCACGATGCGGGGCCCCTCCTTGCGATCCACCACGCGGACCACCGAGCCGAGACCCGTCAGCCACTGACCTCCTCGCGGAGACGGCGACACGTTGCGCAGGTCGTCCACGCCCAGGGTCTCCGCATCGGCGATGGGCTCGAAGCCCGAGGGCCCGAGCTGCAGCACACCCACATCCCGCTGGACCGCCCACAGGTTGCCGCGCTCGGTCTCGTGCAGCGCCGAAAGGCCCCAGTCGCCCGGAAGGTCGTGACACATCCAGTCGTCGGAGCCCGCCTCCAGCCCGTCGATGGGCATTCCACACACCGTTGGCGTCACCCCGGCCCACAGCCACCCCGCTTCGGTGGCGAGCACATGCTGACCGTAGGCCCGCGGGACGATGGGGACGTCCGCAACCTCGACCGCTCCTCGCTCGGGGTCCAGCCGAAACACGGTCATCCCGTCGATGGCCCAGGTCCGCCCTTCGCGGTCCACCGTGCAGCCCACGTGGCCGGAGCCGTCTGGGCCGCCAGCGAACGTCCGGATCCCGCCGGCGGTGTCGAACCGCCGCCAGCCCTTCGCCTCCGCGTCCGCGAACTTCACCCACATGTGGCCGCTCGCATCTGGACACGGAGGCCCCTTGCTCATCCGCTCCTCGGCACGGTGAGCCCGACCGAAGGCGTCGATCCGGTCGGTCCCGGCCCAGGTGCCCACCCACAGATCACCGTTCCACGGCACCAGGAATCGCGCCGTGCTGGTGGACAAGCCACTGCTCGCCGACCAGCGCTCCAGCCCGGGTTCGGCCACGAACAGCAGGCCGTCGAAGCTGGCGCCCCACAACGATCCCGCCCGATCCACGGTCACCGGCCCGTGAATCCGACCGCCCGACAGGTCGAAGTGCACCACCCGGCCGTCCGCGTCGATCCGGGCGACCTGCACGGAGTCCGACAACCACAGCGAGCCCGCGCGCGTGTCCATCGCGTACGCGCCGTCGAACGAGGACGTGTGGACCCGCTTCGGAGGACGCACCCCCTCTACGTGCCACACCCGCAAGGGCGCCGCGGACGCGAGCCAGGTGGACGCTCCGTCGCTCGCGACCGCCCTGGCCCGATCGACCTCCAGGACGGACTGGACCACACCGTCGCGCCAGCGGAACCACCCCTTCGAAGACGCCGCCCAAACGGTGCCGTCCGCACCCGGACCCAGGACCTGCACCGGCTCCCCGTCCAGATCACCGAACAGCGGCTCCCACTCCCCCGACCAGCGCCACGCTCCACCGGCATGGGCCACCAACACCCCCGCCGCGTCGGACGCATCCACGGTATCGGGTGCGATCGAGCCCGCCCGCAAGGGCTGTCCGGTGGGGTCGGTCACGGCCGTGAGCACCCCGTCGTCCCACTCGAACACCTCTCCGTTCGCCAGCCGAATCACCGGACCATGGCCTCTCCGGGGGACGATCTCGAGCACGATGATGGTCGCAGGACGCGGCACCCGGACGGACTCCATGCGCTCGCCGTCGTAGCGTGCGACCCAGCCCGGACCCCCGATCCACATGGTGTCATCGCCATCCTGCACCACGGACGACGTCCAGCTCGTCGGCAGTCCGTCGGCCACCGACAGCCACGACGAGACCAGCTCGGCAGACCGCGCCGGTGCGCAGAGAATCAGCATCAGGAACGCGTGCAACACCCATCAGTCCTACCGCATTCGACCCTGAGCCCACCTGAGACTCTGTACGAACGCGTCACCAGGGGTATGGTCGCGCACATCGCAACAGACGAGGGAGCGCACGTGAAGAAGACGATTCAGCTGGGATGGGCCATGGTCGTGATGGCCGGGTGTACACAGGGCCCGGACACCGAGGCGCTCGTGGAGGCGCTCGAGAACGGCGACACCCAACGGGTGGCCGCGGACGTCGGCGATCTGGCGGCCGGAGAGCTGCTGTTCAACGAAGTGACGTTCGACGGGAACGGTCGGACGTGCGCGACCTGCCATGTGTCGACCGAGGGCGGAACCGTCAGCCCCGACTTCATCGAGGCCGCGTTCCAGGCCGACCCCGACGGCCCCCTGTTCGTGGGCATCGACAGCGACGACCGCAACGGCGCGACCTTCGACCGGATGCGCGAGAACGCCACGTTCCTCATCGACTTCGACCTGCCCGATGGCCTGTTCATCTGCGGAGAGCTCCCGTCGGACTGCGTCTGTGTCGACGGCCAGTGCGAAGATTCCGGCATCACCAGTCTCACGCTCCCGCGCGCCGCCACCGCCACCCTCAACAACCCCGGCCTCGAGACGCGGTTCATGACCGATGGCCGGTTCTCCGATCTGCAGAACCAGGCCCTCGGTGCCGTCAACCAGCACTTCGAGCCCGGTCGGCAGCCCACCCCCGAAGAGCTCGAGCTGATCGAGCTCTTCCAGCAGGACGACCGCCAGTTCTACTCCAGCAGCCGCCTCCGGGCAGCCGGGCGCACGCCCGCTCCCCTCCCGAAGCTCCCGAACGGGCGCAACGCGTCCCAACGCCGAGGCAAGGCCTTCTTCGAGAACACCCCGGAAGGGCTGTGCGGCCACTGTCACGGCGGGCCGTTCCTCAACGAGAGCACCGATGAGCTCCTGGCACCTCCCGGTCTGTTCCCGCCCGGAACCCGGGTCATGCCCCTCGCCCAGGTCAGCCTGCTGAACCCCGGCGACCTGCCCGTCTACACCTACTGCTTCGACGATGCCGGCAGCGACGCTCAGGGAACCTTCGACATCTGCGCCGACCCCTTCTTCTCGGACTTCGGTGTGGGGGTTCCGGCCACGCGGAGCAACCCGTTCGGCGCCGTGCCCATGGTCTCGCCAGACCCCGGGCTCGCTCTCACCACCGGCCAGCCCATCGACTTCAGCGCGTTCCGCATCCCCACGCTGTGGGGGGTGGCCGACACCGCGCCGTACTTCCACGACAACTCGGCGGCGGACCTCGAGGAGATGATGGACCACTACGTCGAGTACTTCGCGGGGCCGCCGGCCTTCCGGCAGCTCACCGATCAGGAGGTCGACGACATCATCGCCTACCTGCAGCTGCTCCGGTAGCCCAGCGATGCCCGAGAGCGGGCGGCGCGCCTACCCGGCGTCGAGCTGCCCCTCTCGGAACGCCACCTGCGGATCCAGGCGGTATCCCCCGTCCACGTGCTCCAGCAGCGCATCCAAGCCCTTCTTTCGCAGTGATGCCAGCGCCACGTGCAGCCGGTTGCGCGCCGCGGACGGAACCAGCGATTCGCCCGGCCAGCCGGCTTCGATCAGGGCTTCGGCGGTGAGAACGCCACCGGGTTCGTCCAGGCGGCGGGAGGCCAGTGCCGCGAAGATCCGCGACGAAGACCGCGAGCGGCGCAGGTCGACCAGCGTGCCGTCCGGCGACTCGAACCCGGACGTGCCGTAGCTCACCCAGGCCGACTCCAACGACGCGATGGCGGCTTCCTGGATCGCTGCGTACCGCTGCATCTCCAGCAGGTCCGGGGCGTACCGCGGCTCGAAGGCATCGATCGCCGCCCGACGTTCCTCGCGGGACGCATCTTCGGTGAGGGTCTCGCCCGCCTCGAGTGCCGCCAGACGCAGCGCTCCGTTCACCAGGTGTGGGAGCAGCTCCGCCAGGGGCGGGTAGATCAGGCTGATCGACTCGAGTGCCGCCAGGCGACCCGCAGATGCCAGGGACTCTCCGGCCTGCCGATCGTCCCCCGCGCGCGCCGACGCGATGGCCCGGAGCCCCTCGGCCACCAACGCGGTCTCGAGCCAGTCCGGCCGGCCCTCCATCAGCGTGCCCACCCAGGGAGCGAGCTCACGAACGACCCGGTCGTATCGGCCTCTCCGCAGGTCGAGCTGAGCGCGGGCGACCGCGATGGTGCCCCGCTGCTTCATGAACCCCGCGAATGTCGATCGCTGCTCGGCCAGGTCCAGCGAGCCCTCCGCCGCCTCCGACCGGTCCTGCGCGATCTCGATGTACGCCCGCAACAGCAGACACTCCACGCTCTGCCACAGCTCGGGGCTCGGCTGCTCGGGCTCGCACTGCTCCAGGTGGGCCAGCGCGGGCTCCGCCTGATTCAGAGACCAGTGCAGCTGTGCCGAGCGGCGCTGCAGGTCCATCCGACACAGCCCGAACTGACTCGGGATCAGCGACTCGAACCGCTCCAGCGACCGCTCCGGGTTCCAGCTCATCTCCCAGTCCTCGGTGATCGACACCGCGATCATCCCCCGCGTGAGCTGGTCCAGGTTCCCTTCGTCTTCCGCGAGCGACAGGCTGTGCCGGTACAGCTCCAGCGCCCGGTCGCCCTCGCCCAGGTTGTCGTAGCGATTCCCGAGGATCCCCATCAGGTTCGCCTCCGTGACCCGGTCTCCGACCGCCCGCGACGCCTCGATCGCCCGGTTCAGATGGGTGATCGACCGGTCCAGATCCCCCATCCGGGCCCCGACGGATGCCTGTGCTTCTTCGATCTTGACCCGCGCGCGGGGATCGACCCGGTCCGCGTCCAGCGTCAGCAGCAGATCCGCCAGCTCGCGCCGCTCCTCGAACTCCATAGGGAGCGACACGCACGCAGCCCCCAGTCGGCTGAGGATCAACGGGTCGACGTCCGGCTGCGCACGCGCGATGGTCAGCGCCTTGTCGAGGTCCGCCTCCTCCCGGTCCAACCACGCGCCGTCGGACACGCCAAGATGCCGGTCGTACAGCTCGGACAGGGCGCGCTCCCCGATCCAGCTCAACCAGCGCGTGAGCACCGCGTCGTCCAGCGGACCCCAGGCCGCCACCGCCTCGCGCACGAACGGCGCCAGCTGAAACCGCGGTCCCGCCTCCCCGTCCAGCACCCGCAGCAGGGATCGCCGGGCCAGCAGCTGCAGGCCATCCATCACCAGCGCATCGGTCGGCACCACGCTGAGCACGGCTTCGGCGGCCTCCAGCGAGAAGTGGCTCGCGAACACCGGCAGCGCCTGTAGCTGCTTCCGGGCCCAGTCCGGGATTCCCTGCACCGAAGCATCGATCGAGACGCGGAGCGCACTGTGTCGACCGTCCGTGCTCGGGTTCCGAAGCATCGGGAGCGGATCCTCCAGCCGCCGCTCCAGCTCCTCGAGGGACACCACCTCCAGGCGCCCAGCCGCCAGCGTCAATGCCAGCGGCAGCCCCTCCAGGCGCTCTGAGATCCGACGCGCGCCCTCCAGATCGGCAGCGGTTCCCCGGGGTGCGGCGGCCACCAGGACCCGTGCGGCGTCCTCCACCCCCAGCGGATCGAGCTGCACGGTCGTCTCGCCGTCCAGCTCGAGGGCCTCCCGAGAGGTCACGACGATGTGGGCGTCGGTGTGCTCCACCAGCTCCTGCACGACCGTGCACACCGAGGCCAGCGCCAGCTCGGCCTCGTCGACGACGATGAGCGGACTCGCTCCGTCCGCGCTGGTGTCCTGGCTCAGCCAACGACCGAGCCGTTCCGCAGGCGAGGCGCCCATCCGAAACGCCCGCGGGACCCCCCCAGCGCGGAGCATCTGCCGAAAGAGCCCGTCTGGGCGGGCCCCTTCGAACACCGACCCGAAGAGCACCCGCTGCCGTCGACGCCTGCAGCGGTCGAACAGCTCGACCGCCATCCGCGTCTTGCCCATGCCACCGGGCCCCCACAGCGTCGTGAGACCAGGCTTGTCGACCGAGTCCAGCAGCGAGTCGAGGACGTCATCGCGCCCCTGCATGGGGAGATGGAATCGCGGAACCTGCATCGCGTCTCGTGGCCTTCCTAAGTACCGACGCCGTGTTCTAAGCCGGAGCACGGGAGTCCGCCTGCTACCTCCGCAACCCCATTCCCAGAAAAAAGTGCAGTTCTGCGCCGGTCCGGTGTCTCACTTCAGCCCCCCCCGACACCCGGACCCCCATGCGCGCTCTCCCGCTCACCCTGGCCGCCGTCTCCCTCGCGGGCTGCGGCACGCACATCCCCGACAACCCCTTCGACGGTCGGCCCTACAACGACCTGGCCTGGCAGGACTCCTACGAAGACGCGCTCGATGCGGGCCTCGCGAGCGATCGGCCCGTCTACATGGTGCTCGCGGCGGGTCCGCTCTCCGGATTCACTTGAATTGGCGCCAATGCGCTTCGGGACGAAGCGCTCGAGGACGACGCGGTGCTCGATCGGCTGGACGCCGACTACGAAGTGCACTGGGTGAACATCCGCAGAGACCCCATCCCCGACTTCCCGGCACGGGACGACATCCTGCTCGGCGCCACGCTCGACGAACAGGGGCGGGTGCGCGACCCCGGCAGCCTGGGATTCTTCCTGCGCAGCCTGGTGATCGACCCGCGGGACGAAGCCCTGCTCAACCCCCAGGTCGACACGGCGTGGGCATCGGTCGACACCTTCACCTCGGACGGCAACTTCGCCTACGCCCAGGTGCGGCCGGACGCCGTGCTCCAGATCCTGGACGAGGGCCTGGAGACGTACACCACCCGGCTCCCCGGCGACCCCGTAGACCCTGTCGACTCGCACTGACAGCCGCTACAGCACGCCCGGGATCCGCGCACGCCCGGGGATCTCGGGGCCCCAGCCCTTCCTGTCGACCCTCGAGAACACCCGGTTCACCCACACCTGGTGGGGCCTCACGAACCCACGCGTGGGTTCAGGGCTTCGAGGGCCATCTGGGCCGCGCGTTCCTCGATCTCGAGGGGCACGATGCACTCGCCGGGCTTCAGGTCGCCGAAGCGCGCCAGCCACTCGAGCGTCAGCCCCAGCACCGCGAAGTGCAGCAGCACGGGTTCGGGAGAGCCCGAGTTGAGCACGATGTTCAGAGGGTTCCCGCCGCCCAGCAGGGTCACCGACGAGCCGTCTCCGAGGCGGTAGCGCACCACCTGGTCGGCCACGTGATCGATGCGCTGGCTGGCTTCCTTGAGTGCTGCGAAGTCGATCTCCTCGCGCCCGCGACCCGCGTTGAACACCACCACGCCCGTGGGGGCAGCCTGCAGGGCTTCGAGGGTCACCACCTTGGACGCACCCGTCGCAGTGACGATGATCCCGGCCTTGCTGCAGGCCTCGACCAGCCCGGCGGTCGGGTAGCCGTCCTGCCGCGCGAACAGGCGTCGGACGGGGTCCTGCTCGACCACCACCACGCTCATGTTCGCCGCACGCGCGTACTCCGCGATGCCGCGTCCGACGGGCCCGTAGCCCACCACCACCACGCGGCGCCCGGCCAGGTGCATGCCCGTGAGGCGAGCGACCGCTTGCCAGACGCCCTCTCCGACTCCGTGGCGGTTCTCGATCGCGTCCTTCAGGCGGCCATCGTTGATGTTCACGATGGGAAACGGCGGTTCGACGTCCAGTGCGCGCAGCCGATGGATGCCCGAGCGCGTGATCTCGATGCCCGCCTGCACCCCATCGAGGCGCTCCGGGTTGCGTTCGAACAACGTGCCGAGCAGGTCGAACCCGGTGTCGGCCAGCAGATCGCAGCCGTGGTCGAGCAGCTGCTGGTGGCGGTCGTTCATGTCGCCGCCGGTGTACACCTCGACCCCTGCGTTGCGCAGCATGGCCACGGCCCCGGCATCGGTGGTGCCCGGATTCGCCGCCGACAGCACGAACGTGCCGCCTCCCAGCCGCAGCTCGCGGACGAGTGCAGCGGTGAGTGCGGTGAGGTGCAGGTTCAGCCCGATGGTCCGGCCTTCCCACGGACGCGACACCGCCCAGCGGTTGCCGAGCAACCTCAAGATCGGGAAGAACGCGTGGATCCGGCCGATCTCGCGTTCCGCGACGAGTGCGCGGTCTTGGTCCATGAGTCCTCCAGCGGCGGCACGCTGTAACCGCTCGGCGGGCGTTCGTTCACCGGGGTTTCGCGGGATCTCCAGGAGCCGGCGTGGCGCTGCGCACCGCGGTACGGGCGTCGTCCAGCGCCGCCAGGATGACCCGGGCCCGCGCAACGAGCTCGAGACCCGCCGCAGTCGGGCGCATCCCACGGGGAAGCCGTTCGAACAGGCGTACACCGAGCTCGTCTTCGAGGGCCGCGAGACGTCGCGTCATCGGGGGCTGACTGATGTGCAGCCGGCGGGCCGCACGCACGAGCGCCCCTTCTTCGGCGATGGCCACCACGGTCTCGAGCTGCTCGACGGACATGGGCCCATCCTACCGCTCCTTCCGCCCCACAGACATACCGAATCGGTATGGGTCGGAGTCCGGGCCGTGCCGTACAGCCTCCTCACGAGGTGACGTCATGAGAGCCCTGTCCAGACGAGAGATCCGGAAGATGCGTCGCGCCGGACGCGCGGCCGCCAGCACCCTGCACGGCGCCCTCGCGATCGCGAGACCGGGAACCCGAACGTCCGACATCGACCGGTTCGTCCAGCACGACACCGCGCGACGGGGCGGTCGCTGCGCCCAGCATGGCCACAGGGTGGGTCTGCAGGTGTTCCCCGGCCACGTCTGCATCTCCCCGAACGACGTCGTCTGTCACGGGATCGGCTCCCCCGATGTGGTCCTGCACGATGGCGACATCGTCAACGTCGACGTCACCACCCAGCTCGAGGGGTGGCACGGCGACACGTCGCGCACGGTGTTCGTGGGCACGCCCTCGCCCGAGGCCCGGCATGTGGTCGAGGTCGCCGAGCGCGCGCTGGCCCTGGGAATCGCCGCAGTCCGCCCTGGCGCTCCACTGGCGGCGATCGGCCGGGCGATCGAGGCCTTCGTCGAGCGAGAGGGGTGCTCCGTCGTGCAGGACTACGCGGGACACGGCATCGGTCGCGCGATGCACGAGCCCCCCAGCGTGCCCATCACGACCCCGGCGTCGACGGGCCCCGGCTGGTGGTCGGTGCCTGCTTCACCATCGAGCCGATGGTCTGTCTCGGAGGTTCCGAGCTGCGTCATGACCCGGATGGCTGGACGGTCCGCACGGCAGACGGCAGCCTGAGCGCCCAGTTCGAGCACACGCTGTGTGTGACGGAGGACGGCGCCGAGATCCTGACGCGTCTTCGCTGAGCTACGGCCCGAACACGATCCCCGTCGACAGGCCCACCGTCGCGAACGAGAATCCCGACTCCGGTGCCGTGTTCACCACCTTCGCCTCGAGCGCCCACTGCATCTGGGCTTCGATCCCCAGCTCCAGCGAGGTGTCCTTCCACAGCGGAAGCCCGATTCCCGCGCTGGGCGCCACCTGCAGGGCCGTCATCTCCACCCGGTCCGACCGGTCGTCGGGACGCATGTGCTCGGCCAGCGCGATGCCCGTGCCCACGCGCCCGTATCCGTAGCGCCGGTGCGGTTCGTCGCTCTCGGGCAGGTTGGACCGCAGCCCCCACAGGATCGACACGCTCCGGCTCCGCAACGGCTTGATGGGATCCTCCTCCCAGCGCAGCCCCCACCAGCCCGTCTTCCCGAGCAGCACCGACCCGTCCACCACGTACTCGGGCTCGAACCGCAGCTGCGGCTGCTCGTCCGTCCAGCTCGGCGCCATCGGCTGAACCGCGGCGTTCACCCGGATTCCCAGCTGACCGGGAACCGTCTTCGCCTGCACCACCTGAAGCATCATCAACGTCCACATGCCCGTCCATACGCGCAGTGCAAACGGTCATTCGATTGCAACCTGTTTAGAGGCAACCGCCGCGTTCTGGCGCCACGATCGTGCCGTCGCACGCGCACTCGCCCTGCCCGAAGAACGCCTCGCCGACGACCTCGCTGCGATCCGGCGCGTCGAGCCACCGCTCCCAGGGGTCGTCCACCGACCAGATGGGCGCGCCCTCGTCGCCGTCGGGCGGGAACCACACGTGGGTCACCCAGGCGCGCCCGTGTCGGATGTTGCCGATGCGGGTCTTCAGGTCTTCGGCGTGCACCGGCCAGCAGCCGTCGGCGTCGATCTCCGTCCCGTCCTTCGCGTGATCCTGGGTCGCCACCAGCATGCCGCCATCGCCCACGGGCGTCGCGTGGTAGCCGGCTTCGTGGATGAAGAAGTCGCTGGAATCGGCACACTCGAGCTTCGGCCGCTCGCAGGGTTCGAAGTGGTAGTGGAACCCCATCCCGATGACGGGCCAGGTGTCGCTGGGCCCCGCGGTCTGGTCGAAGAACAGCAGGCTCGGCTGGTACACGTCGTCGGTGGCGTGCAGATCCTGGGGAAGCGCCAGGATCGCGCGGATGTCCGGCTTGCGATCGACCGTCGCGAGCACAGCCCCGAATCCATCGACGCTGCCGCGCTGATGAGCCCAGTACCACTCGCCCACCCCGTACACGGCGGTGTCTTCCAGGGCATCCCCTGCAGTGGGCCAGCGAGAGCGCACGGAATCCCACGCGGGCTGCAGACACGCATCCTCGCGCGGCGGTGGCGGGGCCGGACAGCTGCACAGCACCGCGAGCAGCAGCGCCGCCCCCGATTGCACGACCCGACGATCCCACCAGCTGGACATGCCCCATCTTGCCCGATGTGAGAGGCTCCCCGCCGGAGGCCTCCATGCGACAGATCTGGATCAGCAAGCCCGGCGGACCCGACGTCCTCGAGATCCGCGAGACCGACGACCCCGATCCCGGCCCGGGCGAGGTGCGCGTGCGCGTCGCGGCTGCGGGCGTGAACTTCGCCGACCTGATGGGCCGGATGGGCACCTACCCCGACGCCCCCGCGAAGTCGTACGTGCCCGGCTACGAGGTGGCGGGCACCATCGATGCCGTGGGCGAAGGCATCGACGAGGGCCGCGTGGGCGAGCGCGTCGCCGCCATGTGCCGCTTCGGGGGCTACACCGACGTCGCCGTGGTCAGCGACGTCCAGGCCGTGCGACTCCCGGACGGAGTGGACTTCGAAGTGGCGGCGGGCGTCCCCGTCACCGGCCTGACCGCCTGGATGCTGCTCGAGGTCTTCGGGCGGGTGCGCGAAGGCGACCGGGTGCTGGTCCACTCCGCGGGCGGCGGCGTCGGACTGATGGCGCTCGACCTGATCAAGCGACGCGGCGCGACCGCCATCGGCACCGCATCGGAGGGCAAACACGAGCGGCTGCGGGAACGCGGCTACGACCAGCTGATCGACTACCGCACCGAAGATTTCGAGGCCGTGCTGAAGGACGCGAAGGTCGACATCATCCTCGACCCCGTCGGCGGCGAGAGCTGGGCGAAAGGCCTGAGAATCCTCCGCTCTGGTGGGGTTCTCGGCTGCTTCGGCTTCTCGGCGGCCAACACCGGCGAGACCCGCAGCCTGTTCGGACTCGCCTCCACCGCGCTGGCCGTGCCCTGGCTCAAGGTGAACCCCGTCAGCCTGATGAACGACAACCACGGCGTGTACGGCGTGAACATGGGCCACCTGTGGGACGAGAGCGAGCGCGTCACGGGCTGGCTCGCCGAGCTGTTCGATCTGTGGCGCGACGGCACGCTGCGCCCGCACATCGACACGGTGTTCCCCTTCGAGGAGGCGAGCGACGCCCACCAGTACATCCACGACCGGAAGAACTTCGGGAAGGTGATCCTGAGAGCCTGAGGAGTCGTCGAATGCTTGGACTGTTCCGGGGACGACGTCAGGTGGCCACGAAGTCACGGAGCGGCACCGAGGACAGCACGGAGGTCTGATGTCGCTCGAATTCGACGTGGCTGACTGCGAACGATTGGATGCCCGTCATCCAAAGGCGCCGATACGGTATCGGTGGGCCTACACAGTGTCGTCTGCCGTGGGGGATGTGTCGGTTGAGATTCACAAGTGGCCTGGCGAGGGGCCGGTGGATTCAGCGGATCTGGATTTGGTTCGAGGCCTCGTCGAGTCGTTTCTGTCCCATCAGCGCGATCTGCCAAGACTCATCCACCAGAGCTACCATGAGGTGGGGCGCACGTGGCTACGGCGCTGCGGGATAGAGACGGGCCTCAGTGGCGACGAAATCCTGGGATTGGTCAGCCACCCTTCCTTGATCGCAATGCCACGTTCACAATGGACGGACTTCAAGGACGAGCTGTGCTTCTACGCCAGACCCGCGTGGGACGAAGAGCACGGATTGTGTCTCGCACCTGGTGCGTCTGGTGATTGGGAGCGAGTAGACGCTTGAACGCGTGCTGCAGGTCTGCTGACCGTCGAGCGAACTCCGCCGAAGGACGCGCGAGCATTGTCGCCATGGCTTCTGATGAGGCGGATCAACGAGACCATTCTCCACCTGCACTCCGTGCAATCCTCCGCGTTCTCCGTGACTCCGTGGCGACCTGACGCTGCCCCACAGCAAGACCGCGGCAAACCCCTCAGCCCCCGTAGTGCTGCCGAATCGTGTCGTAGACCTCGCCGTGCTCGGGCACGTTGCCGATCGCCAGGTCCGGCCGGCTGCTCCCCGCAGTCAGCAGCGTGATCGTCCCGTTGCCGAAGGCCTTTCCGAGGGCTCCCTGGTTCTGCTGCAGCGAGTCGATCCGCTCGAACAGCACCGACGTCGCCGTCTTGAACAGGATGCCGCTCCGCCGCACCACCCGGTCGGTCTCGATGTCGTAGAACGTCTTCTTGATCTGCCAGATGCGGAACGGCAGCCACAGGAAGAGCGGCCACACGATCAGGCAGATGACCCCCATCACCACCGCCGTGTTCGCGACGGCCGGCTGGGTGGTCTTCACGACGTCGTCGCCCTGCTCGTGGGTGCCCAGGATCTGCGAAGGCTCGATCTTGCCCAACAACAGCGCATCCATCGCGTCGACGCGGGTGAAGATGTCCTCGATGTACTCGCCCGTGATGCTGTACGGAATCGTGACCGTCTGGCCCTGCTGGCCCTGCTGCACCTGGCGCTCGCCCGCGATGTAGACCCGGAACCGGCCCTGATCCGTGAACGGGATCGACACGGTCTCGACCTTCTTGATGTCGTCGTAGCGGGCGTAGACGTGGTTCTTCATCAGGATGCCGGTCTGCGCCTCGAGGTGGGCCTCGTGGAACGTCACCTTCTGCCGATCCGTCCGCATCTTCGACAGCACGAAGGACGGGATGGGGAGGAGCAGGATCACCGGAATCAGCACGAGCACCGGCCAGAAGAAGATGCCGACGGGCAGCAACACCACACAGGCCAGGAGCATGAAGAAGAACAGCTGGAGGTTCTGGATGAGCCAGATCTTCGGGGTGAACGACTGGTTCAGCTGGCCCTGGACGGGGTCGTCCGAGGGAATGCCGCACTGCTTCAACAGCGCGGGCAGATCGACCTCGGCCTCGTTCACGTTCGACAGGGTGAGCGGCTGCGGGGAGCCGATCGACCAGATCTGCACCGTGAGCGTGTCGAAGAAAGAGTCGAACGGCGTGCGGGTGACCTGGACGCCCGTGACCTTGTCGTAGGCGAACTGCACCTGCCGGGTGCTCATGAAGTTGAACTCGCTCGACGCCCCGTCCTTGCCGATCGAGAACCGGGTGAACGACGCCTGGATGGCCACCCCGATGAGTGCGATGGGCAGCAGCGGAAGCAGCGGAAGCAGCAGCAGGGTCGGCGCCATGGCACGGCCCATGTTCATCTTCAGGTCGGCGGTCCAGGCCTCTTCGGGGGCGACCACGGGACGGGACGGACGGTCGTGCGCGGGCGATGCCCCGGACTCCCCCGCCTCGGTCGCGCCCTGTGCACCCTCACCGGCGGACCGACCCGCCACGACGGGCTTCTTGCGCTTGCGCTCCGCGGGCTTCTCGACGTTGCGGGCCCGCGCGACCAGATCGTTGATCGCGCCCTGCAGCGCGGGGCCGTTCGACAGGCGGCGGAACTTCACCTCGCTGCCGCTCCCCTGACAGCTGACCCCGACGTCGTACAGGCCGAGGATCTGGTCGATGAACGACCGGTTCGTGCTGGCATCCGCGATGTTCTCGTACGGGATGAACGCGTTGTCGCGCGTCAGGAAGCCCTCGGTGTACTCCACCACGTCGTCGTAGACCGAGTAGGTGCGCCGAACGACGTCCAGGTACCGGACCGCCGTGCCCGCCACCAGCGCGACCACCACGCCGAGCCCGCCGAGCAGACCCAGCAGCCCGATGATGGCCCCGAACGCCTCGCCGAGCTCCTCGATGATGCCACCCACGGCACCCAGCCCCACGAAGCCGAGCCAGATCATCGCGAACAGGCCACCACCGGTGGTCTGCACGACCTCGGACAGGCCGCCGACCGTGTTGGGCGACTCCTCGTGCAGCACTTCGCCGCGCTTCAGCGAGTAGCCGTTGTCCCGCATGATCTGCTGGATGTCGGCGTACAGCTTCTCGGGTTCCTTCACGGACTCGAAGGTGATCTCGGACTGGGCACTGCCCGCGGACTCCACGCGGACGTCCCCGATGTCGAAGAACTTGTGGCGCAACCACGGCAATCGCAGGCGAACGTGCGTGATGTTGCGGACGTCCAGCTCGTTGCGCCCGTCGGAGAGCAGGCCGCCGTAGTGCCGCACCAGGTGGTCGGCGTGCATCTCGTACCGCTCTTTGCCATACGCGACGTTGGCGCCCCAGACCGACAGCCCCAGCAGCCCCACCCACAGCACCGGCACGAGCAGCAGCGCGATGGGGAAGGCGATGGCCATCAGCAGGATCACGCCCGTCAGCACGACGGTCACCACCGCAGCACCGCCGATCCGCGGCCAGAGGAACGGCATCCGGACCGGCGTCAGCTCCTGAACGGCGGGCGACCCGGAGTCCGCGTCAGCGGCGGGAACACCGCCGGACTCGTCCACGGCGTCATCTGTGCCGTCATCTGCAGGGTCAACGGGGGGAGCATCATCGTCGTCGGCCAAACCAGCACCTCCGGAGGGCGAAGCCGCCGAAGCGTATCCGGATGCCGCCGAACGCGGGAGCTACAACCGGCGCTTCTTCGGTCTGGGCAGAGGCGGTGGCGAATCGTCGTCCGGCTCCGGGGCCGGCGCGGGGTCTGGGGACGACGCGGAACGAGGGGCCGACGAGCCCTTGCCAGACGGGTGTTTCTCAGAGTCGGACCGCGAGGGCTTCGACCGGATGGGGGCATCGGACGGCAGCGCATCGGACAGCTCGTCAGAGAGCTCGCCCAGCAGCTCGCTCCCGCGCTGCACCCCGCGTTCGAGCACCCGGGACAGCTGACCGACCACGTTGTCGCCCTGGCGCCCCAGCCACTCGGCGGTGTCGTTCTCGGCCACCTTGCGTCCACAGCCCGCGCACTGCCAGACCGTGTGCCGCTTGACGTCCACCACCTCGACGAAGAACGCGGTGGCCGTGTGCGTGACCCGCCGCTCGTGATGTTCCCGGGAGATGCCGCACATCTGGCACTGCAGGACGCGGGTGCGAGCGCCCTCGAACGACTCGGTGCGCACGCGATGGCCGATGATCATCATGAACGGGACCTATCCGTTCTCTCAGTACAG
Organism: Myxococcota bacterium; assembly: GCA_965224055.1. Taxonomy (GTDB): domain Bacteria; phylum Myxococcota_A; class UBA796; order UBA796; genus JACKEQ01. Next base: position 5,266,233 of record OZ245034.1, read on the forward strand.
CGAGATGTCGCTGCCGTCGGCACGCACCTCGGGAGCAACCCCGATCCCCACCACGGGCCAGACCGCAGAAGGTGCCGGTGCGGTCAGCGTGCCTTCGTTCAGATAGACCCGTTCGGTCCAGCCGATGCGGGCCAACGGCTCGAGGTCCTCCGGAACCGCCCCGCAGACGGGATCCTCGACGTCGCACGTGCGCCCCACCTTCAGGACGAAGAGCGCGTCGAGCTCGGCATCGGACACCCCCGGTACACCGTCCGGGAACCAGGCGCGCGCGGAGCCCCGGAGCTCCCGGTCCATCCAGCTGCCCAGCGTCCGGGCCCGGTCGTCCCGATCGACCACCGAGATGTTGGAGTACGCCACGTCTGCTGCCCCCTCGACCCGATCCTGCACGTCGTCGTGGAGCACGCCCACGAAGAACAACGCCGCGGAATCGCCCAGCATCCGCACCTTGTCGGACTCCCGGATGTAGCGCGCGTCGTCGGAGTTCAAGAAGCACGGCTCCAGGCCGTTCACACACCGGAACCCGTTCTTCCGTGGCCCGTTGACGCTCGGGATGACGATGCTCTCGAGCCCCGAGGCCTCCATCCCGGACTGGACCGCGTCCACGACCACATCCCGCGCTTCGCGCAGTGCGTCGCCTTCGGTGTGGGGGGACGCATCGTCGGGCGGAAGTCGCGGATAGCCGAACGGCACGGGACTGCCGGGGTCGTCGAAGCGCAGTCGGAACAGGTGGCCCCGATGGGCGGGGTCGGCCGTCGCGTCGAAGAACGGATGGTCGGGATCGACGGGGTCTGCCGCGCGCCACGCCACCATGTACCGGTCGGAGAGCGGTCCGTGACCGGGCTGGAAGTCGACGATGGTCGTGGGGTCGCGACTGGGATCCTCGCGCAGATCGCGGCTCTCGTCCGCCGGACGCCAGGGCACCGCCAGCACGTTGAGGGCATCGGTCGAACCGTGGCTCGCGAGCACGGGGGTCAGCAGCTCGGCAGCGCGGGATGCCGTGCCCTGGTTGGTGGCCACGACACCCACGATGGGTCGGGAGAACGGGGACTCGGGCGGGCCGGCCAACCCGATCACGCGATGGTTGAGCGACCCTGCGATACTCCCGCGCCCAGCGTGCGAATCGCCCGCCACCGTGCGCTCGTACAGATACAGGGTGAAGCTGAAGTAGCGCGCTTCCGGCGGTGTCGGGCCCACGTAGACCAGTACCTCGTCGTGATCGAGCTGGAATGTCGGCGCACCGTCGGTCGGCGGCAGGTCGCCGGGCATGGTCCACATCCCGTACGGCGAAGACAGGTTCACGCCGCCGGGACACGTGACCTCGTCGCACACCGAAGCGTCGAGCGGCAGCGTCTCGCCGGGGGTGACCTCGACTCCGGGGAGGTCTCGGTTCAACAGCGCCAGCAGATCGTCGGTGGGGTCGGACACCCGGGACGTCGGCGTGTCCGCCGGGGTCGGAGTCGGGTCCGCCGCTCCGTGCGGCCCACAAGCCAGGAGGAGCGTGATCAGGAAAAGGGTGCCCACACGGGTCTTTAACGGTCAGCCCACCGCGGTGTCCCCCGGGTCCGTTCTCCATACCGCGCGCCGAACCGAACACTCGCGCGCTTCCAACAACCGGGCTACCACTATGTTTGCATTGCAATCAATTGAGGAGAAGACATGATCGAGCTGATGGATACCCAGTCTGGACTGGTCGGCTTTCGAGCGAGTGGCACGGTCGCCGCCGCAGATGTCCAGCAGGTCACAGCCGCCGTAGACGTCGAACTGGAGCGCAACTCCGAGGTCTCGATGCTCGCCGACCTCACCCGCATCGAAGGCATCACCGCCGATGGGATGCTCCGAGACATCGCCGAAGGGCTGAAGCGCGCCCAGCAGCTCGACCGATTCGAGCGGGTTGCAATCGTGTCGGATGCCGGCTGGGCAAGGGCCGCCGCCCAGGTCGAGAACGCCCTTCTGCCCGGCATCACCGTCCAACGGTTCGACAGCTCCGACCACGACGCCGCGCGGGCCTGGGCCGCCGGGGGCTGAACCGACCCGCATCGAACCCAATGGGAGCATCCGCGTTGCGCGCTACGCCTCCCAGGCCCTCGCCATGGGATGTCGGCCTCGACCAGGAACCGTCACACCGGGTCCTCCCGGGACTGTGCCGGTTGGGTGACAGACCGTGCGTCGCCGGATCCTGCGAGGCAGGTGTAGGGTGACGCCCTCGCCGCACCGGGAAGTCCCATGTCACAGGCCCCCTCCCAATCCCCCGCCCCGCTGACCCGGATCACGGTCTCCGGCCCGGACACCCCCGGAATCACGGCTGCGATGAGCGCTGTGCTCGCAACGGCCTCGGTTCCGCTGGTCGATCTGGAGCACGTCGTCGTGCACGGCCAGCTCACCCTGTGCCTGCACGTCCAGCTGCCCGACGACACCGCAGAAGCGCTCTCGGCCGAGCTCCGCGCCGCCGCGGGTCGCATGGGGCTCACCTTCGAACAGACCCAGGTGGCGCCACATCCCGCGCCCCCGCCCACCACCCGCGTCGCCATCACCGCACTGGCCGACCCCATCGAGGCGCGGCACCTGCAGCGCCTCGCCGAGACCCTGGCGCAGCACGAGGCCAACATCACCGCCATCGAGCGCCTGGACGAGGGCACTGCACCCATCTCGGCCCTCGAGGTCCGCGCCGAGCTGCGCAGCCCACCCACCGGCGACGCCCACGATCGCCTGCGTCACGCCTTGCTCCAGCTCGCGCTGAAAGAGGGCGTCGATCTCGCCGTCCAGCGCGAAGGTCTGGCCCGACGCAGCAAGCGCCTCGTCGTGATGGACATGGACTCCACCCTCATCCGCGTCGAGGTCATCGACGAGCTGGCCCGTGCACACGGGGTGTTCGACCAGGTCCGCGGCCTGACCGCCACCGCCATGGCCGGCGATCTGGACTACGCCGAGAGCCTGCGGCGCCGGGTCGCATTGCTGGAGGGTCTCCCCATCGAGACCGTGCACCGCATCGCCGACGACCTGCCGTTCACCGAAGGGGTCGAAGACCTCGTCCGGGTGCTGAAGCGCCTGGGATACCGCACCGCCGTGATCAGCGGCGGCTTCGCCATCGCGGCCAGTCGGGTCCAGCGCCGCCTCGGTCTCGACCACGCCCACAGCAACCGCCTCGAAGTCGCGGATGGCCGCCTGACCGGTCGCGTCGTTCCGCCCGTGGTCACCCCCGAGCGGAAGGCCGATCTCCTGCGGACCATCGCGTCGGTCGAGGGCATCCCCATCGACCAGACCATCGCGATCGGCGACGGCGCGAACGACCTGGACATGATCGAGGCGGCGGGGCTCGGGGTCGCGTTCCAGGCCAAGACGCGCCTGCGGGAGGCCGCCGACACCGCACTCTCGGCGGGGGGGCTCGACCGGGTGCTCTACCTGCTCGGACTCCGCCAGCGCGACACCCGCGAGCTACTGGCCGAGCCTGTGTCCGGCGGCTGAACCGATGCCTGTCCTGACCGCGACCAGCGCTCACTCCGTCGAAGGGACCGTCCGCGCAGACCCGCCGTCGGGGCTGATGGGCCTCCGACACCAACGCGCACCCTTCAAGTTCGGAGGCCGCGGGACCCGACGCCGGGGACACAACTCCATGGCCGAGTTCCTGGTCTGGGTCATCGGGCTACCGCTCGCGTTCCCGTTGTTGACATTCGCGTTCGACTCGGTGGGCGACAGTCCGCTCATGCTCGTCGCCTCCATCCTGATCGGCGGCCCGCTCATCGCCACCGCCTGGCTGGTTCGCTACGCCCCACCCACCACGGCCATCGGCGTGCGGATCACTCGCGGGACGCTGACCGTCTTCGAGGAGTTCGAGCGCGGTGGAGGCGAGTCCTCGGTCGAGACCATGGAGCGGAACCGGGTGACGGTTCCCCTCCAGGACGTCCAGCTGTCGATCGACGGCCACACCCTGCAGCTGTCAGCAGGAGACGTCCGCTGGTCCAGCACGGTGGCTGTGAGTGGTGACCGGGCGCGGTTGGGCGAGCTCGTCGCGGAAGTCGAGGCGCTGCAACGCCGACACGGCGACAGCGACGATGTCCCCGCAGCGCTGCGCGAGATGAAGGCGACCGAGAAGTCGAGGCAGCCCACCCGGACCTGAGGCAGCCCGCATGCTGGGCCTGAGCGCGCGGCGCGGACACCCCGTCCAAGTCGACGTTTCACCTCCACACGTTATCTCTTCCATAGCCAGGAGCGCCGAGGACCATGGACAACTTCCGCGACGTCTGATCCGCAGCAGCACACACCGCTGACTGCCCCCGCTCCTTCCGCGTGGCGACGCGCGGCGCGAGCTCCATCCGACCTCCCGGAAAACTCCATGAAACTCTCCTCCGACCCCATCGGGCACGGCGGAGCTGGCGATGCCACTGCGTACGCCGAGCTCCCCGACCTGCCCATCGACCCCGTCCAGACGGGGAATTCTCAGCCTGCACCCGCACCCGGCCAGACGGCCTGCTGGCTGGTGTCCGTGCACCCCGAGCCCGACAGCGTCAGCGCAAGAGCGCGCTACGCCGAGATCGAGGGCCTCGCGACCACCCTGTACGACTCCGTGCTGGGCGGCGAACGCGTCGCCCTCACGCGGCCCGATCCCCGCACCCTGCTGGGCTCCGGCACCTGTCTGCGCATCGCCGAAGAGGCCCGGGCCGCAGGCGCCACCCTCCTGGTGATCGACGCACCGCTGACCCCCTCCCAGACCCGCAACCTCGAAGACGCCACCGGCCTGGCCATCGCCGACCGGGAGGTCGTCATCCTCGGGGTGTTCCGCAGGCACGCGAAGACCCGTGCCGCGCGGGTCCAGGTCGAGGTCGCACAACTGCAGTACCTCCGACCGAGGATCCGCGGACTGGGCCTCGACATGGACCAGCAGGCAGGTGGCGTCATGCAGGGCAAAGGTGCGGGCGAGACCGCTTCCGAGCTCCTCGCCCGCCAGCTCGACGACCGCCTGGTCCGCCTTCGCCGCCTGTCCGCCAAGCTCGAGACCCAGCGTGCAGAGCAGGCGCGACGCCGGGAGGACACCAGCCGCATCGCCCTCGTCGGCTACACGAACGCCGGCAAGACCGCGCTGATGAACGCCCTCACGGGCAGCACCTTGTCCAGCCGATCGCAGCCCTTCGAGACCCTCGACACCACCGCCCGCTGCCTCACCCGACACGGCGGAACGGTGGTGCTCCACGACACCGTGGGGTTCATCCGCGACCTGCCGAAGCGCTTGCTCGCCAGCTTCGCGTCCACCCTGGCCGAGGTCTCCGAGGCGACCCTGCTCGTCATCGTCCTCGACGCGTCCGATCCCGAGTGGCCGATGCACCTCGAGGTCACCGAGCACCAGCTCGAAGCCCTCGGCGTGGCGCACCTCCCGACGCACGTGGTGCTCAACAAGGCCGACCAGCTCGACTCCGATGCGCGGTCGGCCTGTGAATCCGCCGTACAGGACCTCGTCTCCGCGCCTGCCACCGTGCTCTCCGCCCTCGACCCCGTGCAGGTCGACGCCTTCCGCGACGCGCTGCTCCACCAGGTCCGGGCCCTGACCCAGGTCACCGCCGAGGTGTTCGTGCCCTACGACGACGCCGAAGCGATGTCTGTGCTCTACGGCCAGGTGCGCATCGAGAAGAGTGAAGCCACCGAGCAGGGTCTCTGCGCGACGGTCACCGGCCCGCCCGCTGCCATCGCCCGGCTCGCGACCGATGGAGGTGGCGCATGCAACCGCTCCTGACCGCACGCGACGTCGACCTGCACACGCCAGACGGACGGCCCATCGTCCGCAACCTCAACCTCCAGATGGGGGCCGAACAGGCCGTCATCGTCGGGCGCAACGGCATCGGCAAGAGCACCCTGCTGCGCGTGCTCGCGGGCATCGACGCACCGACTCGAGGCCTCGTGACGCGCACCGACCGCCTGGCGTGGGTCCCCCAGGATCCGCCGCAGGTCGAGGGCAGCCGCGGCGAACGACGGGCCACCGCGCTGCAGGCCGCCTTCGCCGAACAGCCCGATCTGCTCCTGCTCGACGAGCCCAGCGAGGGTCTGGATGCACCAGGACGGGACCACCTGCTGCGCAGCCTCACCGGCTGGCGTCGCGGATTGCTGGTGGTCTCCCACGACCCCGCGATCCTGGCGTCCTTCGACACCTTCTGGACCCTCTCCGAGGCCGGGTGCAGCCTGTTCTCGGGGTCGTACGAGGACTACCTCGCCCACGAGCGCCAGCAGCGACGGGACGACAACGCCCGTGCAGCGCGGGCCCAGCGCCACCTGGCCCGCCGAGAGGCCCACCACGACCGGGTCCAGCGACGCCGAGCGCGCAAGAAGGCCGTCGGACGGGTGCACGAGCTCGATCGCAACCAGTCGAAGAGCCGACTCAACACCCGGAAGTCCCTCGCCCAGGTGAGTCAGGCGAAGGTCGCCGCCCGCCAGCAGGACCGGCTGGACGCCGAGCGACGATGGACACGCGCCCTCACGGACGCGCTGGCCCGGCCCCTGCCCCTCGATCTGGTGGTGCCTGCACCGACCTCCCGCGAACGGCCGGCCATCGCGATCGACGGCGTCCCCCTGCCCCAGGGCCCGACCACCCGCGCGCTGCGGAGCGACCGCATCGTGCTGACCGGACCCAACGGCAGCGGCAAGACCACCCTGCTCGAGCACCTCCTCGGCCACCCTCCCCGAAACGGGCGCTCCCGCATCGCGGGCACGGTCCGCATCGAGCCCGCCTCCATCGGATCGATCGCACAGGGAGCCCGCGACTGGGCCCGCCCCGACAGCCTGATCCAGATCCTGGCCCGCCACCTGCCGCTGGAGGACGTCGCGAACCACATCGTCGCCCACGGCTTCCCGATCGGTCTCGCCGAGCGACCGCTCGAGACGCTGTCCCCCGGAGAGCGGGTGCGTGCCGCCCTGATCGTGCTGTTCACCCGCGACCTCGAGCTGCTGGCCCTGGACGAGCCGGCTGCCAGTCTCGATCCGGTCGCTCGCCAGGCCCTCACGGACGCGCTGCGCACCTGGACGGGCGGACTGCTCGTGGCGACCCACGACGACACGCTGCTCCAGGCGCTGAACCCCGCGGAGCTCTGGACGCTCTGACGGGTCAGGGTTGCAGAGACGGCGCGCTCATCCCTACGTGGCCCTCGCCGTCGGCCATCCAGCCCACGAAGCCGTTCGGCGCCTCCGGCAACGTCGCGCTCACCTCTGCACCACCCGCCGTTCCCACGAGGCGGGTGCCGTCGATCGTCGCCCGGATCTCCACGGGCCCCCGGACCTTCAGCGAGGTCTCGTCGAGCACCTCGGTGACCACGAGGCCGCGCTGGTACTTGGGCCACTCGAGCTCGTCGAGCGGACGCTCCTGCACACGGGCCAGGATCAGCGACCCGTCGCGAATCAGCACACCGTAGCCCGTGGTCGGGACCGCAGTCGCCTTCTCGACGCTCTTCGGGTCGCCGGGGTCGAGCACGGTCTCGGTCTCGATCTCCCGCAGACCCACCAGCACGCCCGTGAGCGGTCGGGCATTCGACAACCGGAACGACACCTTGTCCTCGGGCAGCAGCCGTCGGCGCTCACCCGGGTAGAAATCGGGGTCGGGCTCGAAGTCGACCGTCACCGCGACGACCCCCGACGACACCGGAACGCCCCCGATCACGAACAGCGACGATGGCGGCCGATCGAGCTTCACGCCCGGATGCCGGTAGTACACGAGCGCCTCGGTCTCGTCGATCCCGGTCCGCCGACCCGTCCGAACCAGCCTGGCGCCGCGGGAGGGAATGGGCCATACGGGCGTGCCTCCGACGAACACCGGCCCCTGGAACGGCAGCTCCCGGCGCACGTGGTAGCCGACGTCCGACCGGAGCTGAGCGAGGGTGTCGGGAACCCGTCTCTGCCGGCCGATTCGCACGAGCTCCTCCTCGAGACTCCCGCGCTTCAGGCCCTTCAGCCGCTCTTGTTGCTCGGCGAGCTGCTCGGCCTGGTACGCGACGCTGCCGAGGAACCGCTCGTCGGTCGACTCCCGCGTGAGCTGGTCGAGGATGGCCAGGGCTTCGCCCACGTCTCCGAGCTTCGCGAACTCCTTCGCGAGGTCCAGCAGCGCCCGATGACGGCGCTGGGTGTCCTCGCAGCCCCCGGCCGCCTGGAGGATCTCGAGACGAGCGTCCAGCTGGCGCCGGGCCGGAATCCACAGCCGCTCCACCTCCTCTTCGCCGATCGTCAGACCCGCGTATTCGCAGCTCCACAGCGCGTCCCGCTCGAACCGCTCGGCACCCTCGCCTTCGGCGAACCAGCGGCCCTGGCTCTTCTCCATCTCGACGTCGACGCCTTTGCGCAGGCGGTACTCCGGGTCCTGGAAGCGGGGCCAGTAGTCGGGCACCTTCTGCCGCACCTCGGCCCAGTAGGCTTGGAACGCCCGCTCTGACAGCCGCTCGAGCGCGAAGCGGTCCGCCGCCTTCGGTAAGGCCTTGAGCACGCCGGTCCGCTCCAGCGCCCCCGCCAGCACCAGGTTGGCCGTGGCCCGGCGCTTCCAGTCGCCCTTCTCGGACGCCAGCGCCTGGAGCTTCTCGACCATCTCGGCCTCCTCGCGAGCTTCCTGCTGATGCACCACGAACGCGGCTTCCGCGTTGGCGAGCCGCACCGCCCGGGCCTTCTTCTCGGCGGCATCCCGCACCTGCTCGACGTCCGCCAGGGTGACCGCCGCCAGCTTGAAGTCGGCGTCCGCGCGGGTCACCTCCTCCAGCACCGCGATGGCCTCGGCATACCGCTCGGCGTCGTACAGCGCGATGCCTTCGCCGAACCGCTTCAGCTGGTCGAAGTCCGCGGTGTGCAGCCGCCCCACCGCCGCGCGTTCCTTGGGCGACAGCTCGGCACCGAGCTCGGCCAGCAGCGACTTCACCAGCGCTTTTTCGAGCTCGAAGAACGCGTCCCGCTCTCCGGACTGCTCGGCGGCGACCGCGATGTGGCCCGTGGCGACCTCGGCGAGTCGCGCATCCAGGCGCATCGTGTCGCCCACCACCGTGAACGACCCCGCCACCACGTGCGTCGCGCCCGCCACCTTGCCCAGCTCTACGGCCGTGGATGGATCGAGCACCCCCTTCTTCGCCAGATCCATCTCGGCCAGCAGATCCTGCAGCCGGGCGCGCTCCACCACCGTGACGTCCTCGGCCACGGACAGATCGGTGGTGACCATCGACTGCAGCCCCACCGACAGTCCGTCCATGTCGGCCGGCCCCCCGTTGTCGAAGGGCACCACCGCCACCGTGATCGCGAGCGCGATGCTGGGACGGATCGCCAGAACCCCGATGAACACGGCTCCGATGAAGGGTCTCGTCGCGGCGGTCGCCACCGTCGCCAGGACTCGTGTACACCGTCTGAAGATGGCCGCCTCCCATTTCATGTACGCGAACGTCCGAACCGTCGCACAGGACCCCCGAGACGTCGAGTACCATTCCTCCATGACCCGACTCCCAGCCTGGATTCTCGCACTCGCCGCCCTCTCCACCAGCGCCCACGCAGCCACGTGGTCCGTTCCCGGAGACTTCTCCACACTGCAGGCTGCGGCAGACTCGTTGTTCGTCTCCAGCGGCGACACCCTGGTGCTCACCAGCAACCAGAGCGGCTTCTTCCTCAACAACGGCAAGAGCCTCACGATCCAGGGGCAGGGGTTCACCCTCGGGCCATCTCCCGGCCTGCCCTCTGTCGTCTACGTCGACGACTCGTCCCTGGTCCTCGACTCGGTCGTGCTCGACGGCGAATGGAGCAACCAGGCGCTCTACATCGAGACCAACGCAGCCGTCACCGTGCTCGACAGCACCCTCACCAACGGGATCGGTCAGGGCGACGGAGGCTGCATCTTCGTGAACAACAGCACCCTGGAGCTCGACGGCGTGCTCGTCGACGGGTGCCAGACCCAGGGTCGCGGCGGCGCCATCTCCCTGGACGTCGGCGATGTCCAGGTCCGCAACTCCGTCATCGAGGACACCTTCGCCGGCCAGGAAGCGGGTGCGTTCTATGTCCGAAACGGGTCGTTCGAGCTCGACAACTCCGCCGTCTCGCTCGCGGAGACGAACGGCCAGGGGGGCGCCTTCAGCTGCCGTCAATCCCAGTGCATCGTGTCCGACAGGGCGTTGTCCGACCTGACCGCGAGCGACGACGGTGGGGCCATCGCCGCACAGACGAGCTCGAACGTGACCCTCGTCGACTCCCACATCCAGGCGACCGTCGGCCGCGACGGGGGCGCGGTCGCCATCCGCAACGGCATCCTGTCCGTCGAGCGCAGCCGGTTCGAACAGGTCGCTGCCACCGAGAGCGGAGGGGCCATCTTCGCCGAGAACGCCGACGTCACCGTCTCCAACGCGTACTTCTGCGGAAACCTCGCCGACAACGACACCGTGGGCATCGACGCCGAACAGGCCGACTCTCTCCAGGTGCAGAACGCGTTGTTCACCGACCCCGGGTTCGACTCCACGACCGCCGTCTTCCAGCGGGTGATCGCCGCCGCCAACGATGGCACGATCCGCAACGTCAGCGTGGTGGGAGTCGGCTCTCCTCAGCTCGACGGGCGCGGCAGCACGACCCTCACCGACAACCTGATGACCGGACAGGACGTGGTGGGGTTGGACGGCAGCGGTGTGTCGCAGGACAACCTGCTGTGGGGCCCGTCCGTACAGGGCTCTCACGACACGAACGCTCAGATCATCAGCGATCCCGGGCTCATCGGAGACACCGCCAGCTCCTGTGCCACGCTGTTCGGGCTCTACCCCACCGCGAGCCTCGACACGTCCACCACCCAGATCGACGCAGACGGCACGGCCGGTGATGCCGGACACCTCGGAGGCCCCGGTCTCGACGTCGACTGGTGGGGGTCCGACGCCGATGGAGATGGCGCGCTCGTCACGACGGACTGCGACGACTCCAATCCCAGCATCTCTCCGGCCGGCACGGAGATCTGCGACAACGGCATCGACGAGAACTGCGACGGCATGGACCTGGTCGGAGCCACCTGGTACAGCGACGCCGATGGAGACGGCTTCGGAGACGACCTCACGGCCACGATCGTGTGCGGCACGCCTCCTGCGGGACTGGTCTCGGACGGGGGCGACTGCGACGACGCCAACGCGGGAATCCACCCCCTCGTCGACGAGACGTGCAACGGCATCGACGACGACTGCAACGGCCTCGTGGACGACGACGACCCCGGCCTGACCAACGGATTCGACACCTGGCCCGACGACGATGGCGACGGCTTCGGCCCCGACGACGTGCCCGCCACGGTGGTGTGCGTGGTGCCGTCTGGAGTGGTGCAGCAGGCCGGGGACTGCGACGACACCGACCCCGATCGCTCTCCCGCCAGCCAGGAGGCCTGTGTCGACGGGATCGACAACGACTGCGACGGCCTGGTCGACGCAGACGACCCCGACTTCGTCGACTTCGCGACCGACTGGTGGGCGGACGACGATGGCGACACCTACGGCGACCCGTCCGACGTCGTGACCGTCTGCGCCAGCGACGTGCCGCCCGGGTACGTCTCTCCCGTCAACGGGGCCGACTGCGACGACACGATGGGGAGCGTGAACCCCGCGGCCAGCGAGATCTGCAACGGCATCGACGACGACTGTGTGGGCGGAGCCGACGACGGCATCACGGCCGACTTCTACCCGGACACCGACGGAGACGGCTTCGGCGATGCGGGGGCGATGCCCGACACCACCTGCGATCCGGCACCCGGGGCGACCGTCGACGACACCGACTGCGACGACACGGACGACCGCATCAACCCCTCCGAGAACGAGGTGTGCGACGGACTCGACAACGACTGCAACAGCCAGGTGGACGACGGCCTGACCTTCGTGACCGTCTACCCCGACGTCGACGGCGACACCTATGGCGACGAGAACGCCGGGATCTCCGTGTGCGAGACCCCCGCCGGCCACATCCTCACCGGGGGCGACTGCGACGACTCCGATCCCGCGGTCAACCCGGCCGCGGTCGAGATCCGGGGCGACGGCATCGACAACGACTGCGATGGGTTGGGGGGCCCGGTCGACACGGGGGACACGGGCGACACGGGTGACACAGCGGAGCCCGGCACCGACCTGCAGGACTCGGACGGCGATGGCGTACCGGATGTCATCGACCCCGCGCCCAACAGCGCCGGCGACGAGACCGGCAGCCCTCCCGGCCCACAAGCGGGGTGTGCCTGCAACGGGTCCGGCCCGACGGGGCTCCTGGGCGGGTGGGCCTTCATCGGGCTCGTCCTGGCCAGGCGGATCTCCCGCGTGACATCTCGTGACGATCCACAGCAGGGCGCGTCGACATTGCCCGGGTGAACCGCACCACAGTCCCGTGGTCGGCGCCCCGGAGGTCCTCATGCCCCTGCCCCGCACCCTCGCCGTCTGCTCGCTTCCCCTGATCACCGTCGGATTCGTCGCGCTCACCGGCTGCGCCCGACCCGAGTACGACCTGTCCGTCGTCAGCTTCCCCGGCTCCCAGGGCGCCGAGCTGTCCGACGACCAGGGCCGGGTCTCCACCGGACTGGAGGACATGGTGTGCACCGCCGACGAGGAGTCGGGCGTCGAAGACGTCTACGTCGACGAGCGCACCCGGGACCTCACGGTCGTCGACCTGAAGAACGACGGGACCGCCCTCGTGATCGACGTCGATGGAACCGTGTCGGTCGTCGATCCCGGCGCCTGGAACATGGACCCCACGGCACCGGTGCGCGACACCGACGTCGCCCCCTCCGACCGCGGCCCCGACCACAGCGGTGTCGACGACGCCCAGTTCTTCGGCGACGGCCTGGCACTGCTCGACGGCTGTCGGCTGGAGGCGCCGGGCATCGCACTGAAGCTGCCGGAGCCCTGCGCCGGTGCGTCGCTGCACGAAGGGAACGGCACGCTGCTAGTGTGGCATGGTGACCAGACCGTCTACGAGGCCACCCCCGACGGGCTGATCCGGTGGACGACCGCCCAGGACCTCGCGTGGGACGGGGTGAACGGGCAGTTCCTCGTGCTGGCGGACGACGCGGTCGAGGGCTGGCGCTCGGGCGAAGCGCGCTGGAGCACCGCGCTGAAGGTCCCGGCCATCGACGTGTTCCCGTTCCAGGGTGCGGTCGGCATCCGCGATGTGGAGGGCTACCTGTGGACGCTGTCGGCGAACGGTCGCAACCCGCGGGATCTCGGCATCTCGATCGGCACGGACGGCGACGTCATCGGGTCGGTGGGCGACGACCTCATCGCGCTCTACACCGACGGGTTGTACGTGCTGCCGCTCTGACCCGGTCAGGGCCCGACTTCGAGACCACCTGGACGAGGCTCAGAGCGCGAACGGCCCTGCGGACAGGGCGCGATCGATCACGCGATCGATCACGCGATCGATCACGCGAACGTCCGTGGGGGTCGGTCGTGGTGGAGGTGGTCGGTCGTCATCTGATGCGACGTTCCCGCGACCACCACAATGACCTCAGTGCAGCCACGCGAAAACGGATCGGCCGATTATCCACATCGAACACAATAAACCGGCGGTACTCGATGGCTCGTTCATTGCCCAGACAGCGACGAAGCACATCGAACAACCCCTGTTCACGGCGCGTGCTGGCGCTCTGAGGCTCTGACGACGCTGTCTACCAGCATGCATTCGCCGATCGACGCGCTCCCCATGCCGATCGTCCGTCGTCCGCTGTGGCTCTGTGCGTGTGCCCGAACCTCTCCAGCAGCCACTCACGCAGGTCGACTGGGCCCGTCTTGGAGACCCCCTGGGCGGTGGGCCAGCGATTCCGGCAGGCGGATTCGGGCGCACGCACAGAGGCACAGCGGACGAGCATGGCCGAACAGGCCAAACGGACCAATCGGGGGAGGCCCCGCCGGAGACAGCGTCGTCAGAGGCTCAGAGCGCGAACGGCCCTGCGAACAGGGCGCGATCGATGACGCGAACGTCCGTGGGGGTCGGTCGTGGTGAAGGTGGTCGGTCGTCATCTGATGCGACGTTCCCGCGACCACCACGACCACGACCACGACCTCGACCACGACCACGACCACGACGAGTCTTGGCGCACACCTCGCTATGCGCCGAACCGGATCGCGTGATCCACAAAGATCTCCGTGCAATCCTCAGTGCCCTCCGTGCCTCCGTGGCGTCCTGGCGCCGAACCTGGTGACCCGGTCGACCCCGGTGGTGGAGGTGGAGGTGGAGGTGGAGCTACAGAATGCTGGCGAGCACCACCGCAACCACACTGGCTGCCCCCGCCATCCCCACCGCCAACGCACACACCGTCGCGAGGGCGATGGCCGGCAGGTGCGTCTCGATCGCACCCGGATCCGTGAGGAAGCCCGCGGTACCGAGCTCGATGTCGTCCAGCGTGTCTTCCCAGCCGAACTCCCCGGCGTCTCTGCTCGGAACGGCCGACAGCGGCGCAGGCGGCACGAAGCGCACGGCCGGAAGCTGCGGAGCCACGCCCGGCGCAGGTGCCCGGTCGGCCAGGGAGCCCCCGCCCGACACATCGGGACGATTGACCCGCTTGTGCCCCGGCAGAGCGCGTCCCCGGCTGGCACCGGCTTCCGCGGCTTCGGAGACCGGGCTCGGACGGTGCGCACGGGGGCCGGTCTGCGGAGGCGGCGTGTGGGCGGACGGTGACGCCAGGTACTCGGCACCGAGCTCCAGGGTGACGTCCCCGTCCAGGTCGAGCATGTCCGGCCCGAGCTCCAGGGTCTGATCGTTCATCGAGCCCGCTGCGATGGGCTCCAGGACGGGCCTGGTATTCGGGGTTCCATGCCCCTGGACCAGCTCGTGCAGCCGGGCCACCGGCTGGGTACGGCGCTTCGGAGCACTGCCCGCCGGACCCGCCAGCCGTCGCGCGAGACCGTGCCCGACCGGTGCCGGGAGCGCCTCTTCGACGACACTCGCGTCTTCCAGCACCAGGTCGTCCTGCGCAGGCTCCACAGCTCCCCAGCCGGGATCGATGGGCGGCTCGAAGTGGTTGTGGCTCGCGGACGCCGTCTCGATCTCCAGCTCGAAGTCCACCTCGTCAGTGCCCTCCTCCGGAATCGGCAGCTCGCGATGCGCCGGGATCTCGGTCGGGTGGTCTTCCGAGACGTCCATCCCGGAGTGCTCGAAGCCCGTCGTCGCCACTCCCGCGCCGTCGAAGCCCGAGGAGTCGAAGCCCGCCGTGGGCTCGATCAGCGCGACCTCTTCGGTCGTGTCGTCTTCCAGACCGGGCACCGAGTCCGGGAGATCCTCGGCGAGCCAGCCATCCACCGACGCCTGGTACGCCGCGCTCATCGCATCTGCGAAGTGGCGCAGGGTCGGGTGGCGGAGGCGGGCCGGCTTCTCCATCGCGGTCTGGAGCTCGCGCATCACCCGCCCCGGAATGCGGGGGTGGGCCTCCAGCAGGTGGTACAGGTGACCCTCCCGGGCCTCCTCGTCCGACCAGCCGAACGGCGGCTCGCCTGTGCGCAGCGTGTAGAGGAGCGCCGCCACCGAGTACACGTCGCTCGCGGCATCGGGATCGTGGCCCAGGATGCGCTCGGGGCTCGCAAACGCCCGCGAAGCCTTGCTGATCGGGCCGTTCGGGCGCACCGGGAAACCCAGCAACACGGGGTCGAACTGCGGCGTGACGTGGATCGCGCGGGTGCCGATGTCGCCGTGCACCACCCCGAATCGCCCGGCGTGATCGAGGGCTTCGCACAGTCCCAGCCCGAAGATCATCCAGCTCTCGAGGTCCAGGGGCGTCTCGGGACTCAGCCGGCCCAGCAAGCGTCCGAGGGACTCGCCGATGCCCGGGTCGAGCACGCTCACGAACCAGCTCCCGATGCAGCCCACCTCTTCGGGCTGCGCGATGCCGTCGTGCACCAGGCGTGCATCCCGCACAGCCGGGCGACGCGACACCGTCAGGTGCACCCAGCGCTCGATCCGCTCGTCCCAGGCGTCGTAGACCTGCTGGTCGCGGCGGTTCTCGGTGCGGCCGCCGATGCGGTACCGACCCGCGACGCGGGATCCCTCGTCCAGGTGGGGCGCAGGTGTGCGGGCCCGGGCATGGGAACCGGACATGGGGCGGTTCTGCGCAGCACGGGGAGCGGCGCCAGAGACGGGTGCAGAAACAGACTGGGAACGCATCGGAGCGAACCTCGAACAAGGCAACAGCAAAGGAGACAAGTGCGGGAGCCCAATCGAACCCCTCGCGCCTTCACTGTATCACGTGCAGAAAAAGATCGACATCCGACTGTTCGGAAGATCCGATCACCGGTGATCCCCGCTACCAAAGGCCGCCACAACGGGTATGAGGGCGCGTGCGTAAGCTCGCTCGCCAGCTCGTCGACTTCATCCGAGAGGACTTCGACCCCATCGTCTACGGCGGAACCGCGGTCCTGCTCGTGGTGCTGTGCGTCGCGAACTACCAGTACGACGCGTTCGATGCCCTGCTCAAGAACACCCGCAGCCCGATCAAGATCGTCAATCACGTCCTGTTCTACGGCGCGCCCTGGCTGTGCGTCCTCATCCTGCAGGCGATGCGCGGCCGGCTCACGAATCCCCCGGCCCCGAAGGCCGGCACCCCCGACTGGGCCGTGCATCGCGGCATCGATCGGCAGTTCGTCCCCGCCGCCGCCGCCGCGCTGTTCATCGTCGCCTTCACCGACTGGTTCCCGTACCACAACGACCTCCGCAGGCTCATCGCCGCCAAGGAGCTCCAGCCCTGGGTCCGTCCCATCATCTGGAACCTCAAGTCCACCACCACGTGGCTCGTGCCCATGGCCACCTGGTGGGTGCTCCGCGACCGCAGCCGCAATGTGCCCTTCCTGTACGGGCTCACGCGCGAGGGCTTCGACATCCGGCCCTACCTCATGTGCCTGTCGGTCATCGTGCCGCTCGTCACCTGGGCCTCGTTCCAGCCCGCCTTCCTCGACACCTACCCCACCTACAAGCCGTGGAAGGGCGTCGAGACCTACCTCGGCGTGCATCCCGTCGTCACCGTGCTGCCCTACGAGCTGATCTACGGCTTCGACTTCTCCTTCGTCGAGATGTACTTCCGGGGCTTCCTCATCATCGGTCTCGCGCGCTGGCTCGGCACCAACGCCGTGCTGCCCATGGTCGCGATGTACGCCGTGCTGCACTTCGGAAAACCCTTCCCCGAGACCGTCGGCAGCATCTTCGGCGGCTACATCCTCGGCGTGTTCGCGCTGCGGAGCGGCTCCATCCTGGGTGGCATCCTGCTCCACCTCGGCGTCGCCTGGTCGATGGAGGCCACCGCCCTGTTGCAGCACTGGTACCGGGGGTGATCGAGGCCCGCCCCCTCTCGACCCCCGTGCGTGCGGGGCTGTTCGCGCTCTGGACCGCGTTGATGGCCGAGGCCCTGCTCCTCTCGCCCGCTGCGCGTCCCGACCAGACCGCGTGGCTGATCCGGCTCCTGACCGGCGACTGGAGTGGTGAGGAGCCCCTGGTGGTCGCGCTGTTCCAGCTGATGGGCGTGTGGCCCGTGGCGATGGCGGCGCTCCTCGCTCCGCGGTTGCGACGCCGTCCGATTCCGCTGTGGCCGTTCGCGCTGGCGAGCATGGCGCTGGGCGCGTTCGTGCTGCTGCCGGGTGTGGTGCTGGGTGGCACGCCGCTGGCCCCATCGGAACGGGCGCGTTGGCAGACGTGGCTCGGATCGCGCGTGTTGGTGGGGCTGGCGGCGATCCCGGCCGTGGCGCTGGTGGTCTGGGGTCTGGTGGCGGGGTCGCCTGCGGCGTTCCTCGAGGTCTGGCGAACGGAGCAGTTCGTGCACGTGATGGCGCTGGACTTCTGCGTGTTGTGGGCGGTGTCGGGGGTCTTCGCCTGGGTCGAGGACCCGAAGCGGGCGTGGGTGACGTGCGTTCCGCTGTTCGGGGCGCTGCTGTTCCGAGGGATGCGGCCGCTGTCGTGACTCGACCGTCCGGCTTGAGCGGTACTGGGTTTCGCCCGTCCCGGCGTGGAAGTCCGCGCGTGGCAGGGCGGGAACGTGTCAGAGGTTCCGAGCGGTATAGGCAAGAGCAACGCCAGGTTTCACCGCAGAGCGCTGTCGCTCGCAGAGCGCTCCGCTCGCGGAAGTCGCACAGAGCTCGGATGCCCCGAAGAGGCCCTCTCCACCGCCATGTTCGGACGTCGTCTGCGGAACGCCCGGCATGGATGTCCAGGCGCGCCAGGGCGGAACGCGTTCGGTGATGCCCGCGCGGCATCGGCACGACAAACGCCAGGGTTCACCGCTGAGGCGCTCCGCTCGCTGAGGGTTGCGCGGAGAATCCGCAGAGCTCGGACGCTCCGAGCAGGCCGTCTCCACCGCCGTGTTCGGACGTCGTCCACGGGTTTGCCCATCCAGGACGGGCTCTACCGGTCCCCGCTCGCGTCCACCACGCTGGCCTACTCCACAGGGCGCAACGCACCCGGTGCAGCGGGGGTGTCTGGGGAGCTGACGTCGCCGACAGGTCTCGTCTCTGCTTGCTCGCGCCGGCGGTCCGCTCGTCCAACGGCAGTCCACAGGTGGGGCCCTCGACGGGCTCCGGACGGACGTGGAGGGTCTCTGTGATGGATTCGGCAGATCAGGCCCGCATTCGGAGGCCAACAGGAGGAAACGGGCGCGCCAGCGCGCTCGGGAAGCTCCCACAACGGAGTCGTCACGGCCTCGCGCGGTCCGGGTCGTTTACGGGGTGAAGGTGCCGCATCGAGGCCCAGTGGTGAACGAGCGGGCGTGGCCCGCGCCTGGCCGGCCGCGACACCGGCCGAGTGCGGGCGCTGCGCGCCGGACCTGCCGCAACGGGTCAGTTCAGCCAGGCGACTTCCGGCTCGAACTCGGTGACGATGTCGATGCAGTCTTCGACGCTGTGAATCGCGTAGTGCGTGAGGTCGGTGGCACGCAAGAGACCGCTGGATTCGTCGACCAGCCAGTCCACCCATCCGGAGTTCTCCACGATTCGAAGCGTGGGAAGCACGACCCCCGTTTGCATGTTCGACCATGTACGATGACGGTAGCTCTCATTGACATTGCGGTAGCCAACCACCGAATCGAACTTGAGGCGCAACATTCTCGCGTCCGGGTCCGCTCCCTTCAGCAACATGCGGAGGCCCTCGTAGTCGTCATGAACGGCCTCGACATACATGTTTCGAGGAATCATGGGCAGCGGTTCCCACGGCGACAGCTTCTGACCATTCACTTGGATATCCCTTGGTTGACGAGTTCAGAGCTCCACGAGAGATTTCGGGTTGCGCGGGCGCAGGACTATCACTCGAAGGAGGTTCCGCATGCTCGCTGTACTCGCTCTGACAACCGCGTTCGCCCAGACAGGCACCGCCGTAATCATGACCCAGAGCGGCGCACTCGACGGCTATGAGAGCGTCGAGAGAGCGCAGTCATGCGGGCGTTCCTTCGTTCACACTGCAGCACGACACCGAGCCAGATGACCCCCGCCGACGCCATCCGCCAGCGAATCGAAGCCGCCAACGCCGCCTGGTTCGACGGACGCCCCCGCGAGGTCGCCAGCCTGTTCGCCGCCGATGCCGTGTTCGTCGCCCCCGACCTCGAGACCGTCGTGTCCGGCCGCGACGCCATCGTGCAGTCCTACGTCGACTACGTCGAGCACGTCCCCACCCACGCCTTCGACGTGCACGCCACCAACATCCAGGTCGTCGGAGAGACCGCCGTGGCCACGTACACCTTCACCGTCCGCTACACCCTCGAGGGCACCCCGCACATCGAAGACGGCGTGGAGACCATGGTGTTCGCGAACCGCGACGGCGACTGGCGCTGCATCTGGCGCACCCAGCGTACGGCCCCCTGACGGTCGGAGCGCTCACTCCAGGGTCGGCCACTCGGGGGCCTCGCCCACCACCAGCAACCACCGCACCCGCGACTGCTGTTCCGGCGACACCGCCACCTGATCCCGCCACGCGCGGTTCCGCCAGGTGTGGGCCAGGCGGCGCAGCTCGTCCCCCGCGAGCTCGAAGAAGTCCGGCCCGACCACCCGCGTCGCCGACTGCATCACCGCTGGCGGCCCCTTCCGCGCCCACGCCTCCTCCACCCAGACCAGCCGTCGCTCCTTGTGCGCGTCGACCAGGGGCCCACCCGGCAACCAGTTGTGGATGCCGACGTGAAGCAGCCGCACCCGGTCGTCGGGATGCCGCTCGACGAGGCCCCACGCCTCCAGCCGGCCGAGCAACCGGAGCCAGTGCGGGTGCGCGTGGCCGTAGTGCGCCCGCACGGCCTCCGGCGAACGTCCCATGCGCAGCGCGTCCCAAGCGAGGTGAGCGTCGGGATCGCCCACGAGCGCGGCCTCGATGGCGGGGTCGAGGGTGAACGTGCGCTCGTCGCCCTCCTCGGCACGCCGCAGCAGCTCGAACGCGGTCATCCCAAAGGCGCCTGCGATCCGACCGATCCGCGACACGGACAGATCCGTGGCGGTCATCCACCGCTTGATCGTGGGCTCGGAGACGTCCAGCGCGTCCGACAGATCCCGATACGTCCATCCCCGCTCCCGCAACAGGTTCCGAACACAGTCCTGAAGGGACGAGATGAGCAGGGTGCTGGGATCGTCGGTCGCCATGGAGGCCTCGCAGGTATCGGAATCCGATACCCCGTCAGGAATCCCTGACAAGCGAGGGCAGCATCCGGATACCGGCGCGGCGGAGGGTTCGATGCCTGCACCGACCGCACTGTCCCCGATCTCCCGAGCCGCCCAGAACGCCGTGCTGCTCGGCGTCATCGCACTGTCGGGCTGCAGCAAGCCCGTGCCGCCGGGGCCCGTCGACCCCTCGGATGCAACCGGGCCCAGCGCACCGACCGCCCAGGCAGACGCGGTCGCTCCGGCCACCGGAGACGCTCCGCAACCGGGCTGGTACAACGGCGCCTGCTACGCCGCCCTGGACGGCGAGGTCGACACCGCGCTGGCGCTGCTGGCCCGGTCCATCGCCGAGGGCGAGGCCCCGCTGGAGTGGATGGCCGAGGATCCCGACCTGGTGGTGGTCCGCGCCGATGCCCGCTGGACCCCCACCCGCGACGCTGCCCTGGACACCTGGATCGACGGCTTCACGCCCACCTCGGGCGCCGACTGGTTGAAGGTCGCGCAGGCGCGGCAGATCCAGGGACGCGACCCGACCGAGGCGCTCGTCGCCGGAGAGGCCGCGGGGCTCGTTCACACCGTGTTCGGCCCCCGCCTGGATGCCGTCACCCCCGCCCTCCAGGCACGCGAGGACCGCCGTGCCGCCTTCCTCGCCGAGCGTCGCGGAACGGTGACGGTCGAGACCCCCCATGCGTTCGAGCTCGCGAACATCGTGCTGTCCCAGACCGGGTACGGCCAGACCCCCAACGCGACGAACCGCGATTCGGCCTACGCAGCCGAGGTGGATGCCTGGTTCTCCCCCCATCGCGACCATCCCCTGATCGCCGAGCTGGACGCGCTACCGGTCGACATCGGCGTGTACTACGCGTTCCGGAACCAGTCCGCAGCCTGGACTCTCGAAGGCGGCGCCCTGACCCCCTCCGACGTCTACCCGGTCGGCGGATTCTGGGGGGCAGACCCGTTCGCCGAGCGGCTCGACCTGCTCGAGGACTTCGTCGCGACGACCGACGCCCAGACGTTTCTCGACGATCACGCCTCTGAATACACCCGCCGCATCGACGCCTACGAGCAGGCGGTGCCCATCCGGGCCATGTGGGACTGGCTGGAAGCGCGGTTCCCCGCCGAGGGCGACGGTCGCGAAGCGCTGGTGGTCCGCACCTCCCCGCTCATCGGCGGCAGCCACAACGCCTCCACTCTCGAAGTCGACGGGTTCCGCGAAGGCACGATGGTGGTGCCCATCGGAGGCGCGGACGGCATTCCCCCCGAAGACGTCGGGCCCTTCTGCCGGATGGTCTTCACCGAGATCGACCACCACTACGTCAACCCGGTGAGCGCCCGGATGCCGAAGGAGATCGACGCGGCGATCGCAGACTGGCGCGCGTTCAACGAACAGGAGGATGGCATGGGCTACGGCTCCGCAGCGCTGACCTTCAACGAGTACGCCACCTGGGTGCTGTTCGAGGTGTGGTGGTCCGAATACTGCGACGAGCACGGGTGTTCCGAGGCCATGCGTCGTGGCGGCGAAGAAGACCCCGTGGCGGTGATGGAGCGCCGGGGCTTTTCCAGGTACACCGACTTCCGCGATGCCATGGTGCCCCAGCTGAAGGGGCAGAACGACCTCGAAGCCATGTTCCCGACGATGCTCGCGTGGTTCGAGGCGGAGCAGCGGTGACGGGCGTAGCCCCGACCTGATCCGGCCCCCCCCCTTAGGGTTCAGAGGTCGTCTCCAGCCTCCAGCAGCGCAATCAGATCGTCCGCGCGCAACCGGTCCGTACCCTCGGTGCCGTCCAGCACCCGCGATGCGAGCTCGCGTTTCTCGGCGTGCAGCCGGAGCACCTCCTCTTCGACGGTGTTCACGGCCACCAGCCGCACCACCTGCACCGTCTGGGTCTGACCGATGCGATGCGCGCGGTCGGACGCCTGATCCTCGGCGGCGGGATTCCACCAGGGATCGAGGTGGATGACCGTCGACGCCGCCGTGAGGTTCAGGCCGGTTCCCCCCGCCTTCAGCGAGATCAGGAACACGTCGGCATCCCCGTTCTGGAACGCATCCACCGCCTGCTGACGACGCTTCAGCGGGGTGCTCCCATCCAGGCGACGCATCCGCACCCCTCGCCGACCCAGGGCCTCCTGCGCCAGATCGAGCAGCGAGGTGAACTGGCTGAACACCAGCGCCTGCTCCCCCGCTTCGCACACCGCCTGGACCCGCTCGCAGAGCCGCTCGATCTTGGCGCTCTCCCCCTGCAGCGTGTCGTCGATCAGCCGCGCCGCACACGCCGCCTGGCGCAGCCGGGTCAGGGCCGCGAGCACGGCCATCCGCGATCCTCCCGTGTTGGAGGGCTTCTTGGGCTCCTCCTTCGCGAGAGCCGCGACCGCCGCGTTCCGGATCCGCTCGTACACCACGCGCTCCGGACCCGACAGCTCGATCCAGTCGATGGTCTCCTCGCGCTCGGGCAGCTCGGGAGCCACGGCCTTCTTGGTACGACGCAGGATGAAGGGCCGCACGAGCTTGCCCAGCTGGCCGCGCGCATAGGGCTCGCCCTTCACCCCGGTGGCCCCGAAGCGCGACATGAACAGCTGTCGCGGGCCCAGCAGCCCCGGCGCCACCACCCGGAGCAGGCTCCACAGCTCCAGCACATCGTTCTCGATGGGGGTGCCCGACAGCGCCAGCGCAAACGTGGTCCCGAGCGCGCGCGCGGCCTTGCTGCGCTTGGACAGGGCGTTCTTGAGCGCCTGAGCCTCGTCGAAGATCACCAGATCGAAGTCGGTCTGCGACAGGGCGTCCCGGTCGCGGTGGAGCAGCTCGTAGCTGGTCACGATGGCTCCCCGGCCCCGCTCCTTCAGCTGCTCGAGGACCTCCTCCCGCTTCGGCCCCCGGTAGAGCGCGAAGGGAATCGACGGCACGAACCGGGCCGCCTCGCGCATCCAGTTCACGTTCACGGACGCGGGCGCGACGATCAGGGCCGGACCCCCACCGCGCTCCAGCAGGAACGCCAGCGCCTGGACGGTCTTGCCGAGCCCCATGTCGTCGGCCAGCACCGCTCCGGGCGCCCAGCAGGCCATGCGCCGCAACCAGGTGAGCCCGTCGAGCTGATAGGGCCGCAGCGTCGCTTCCAGCCCGTCTGGAACGGACGGTTTCACGTCGTCGGCTGCGCGGATCCGCGCCTCGTGATCGACCAGGCCCTCGGGGAGCTCGACCTTGCCCCCCGCCCCTTCCAGGGCCAGCATCGCCCGTGCCGCCGCCAGGGCCGGGAGTCTCGGCTCCTCCTCGTCCGTGGCCACGCTCGCCGCCGTCCTCAGAGCGTCCTGCAACCCGACAGTGAGCTTCACCCACCCCCGGTCGTCCAGCTTCACATAGCGACGCTGATCCCGAATCGCGGCCAGCAGCGCAGCGAGCGGGATCTGGCTGTCGCCCACCACCACCCCGCCCTCGGCCCCGAACCAGTCCCGGCGGCGATTGACGCGGATCCGCACTCCGCTGGCGTTCGCGGTGTCGTCCGCCACCTTCCACACCTGGTCGGGCCACTCCACCACCACGTTCCCGGCGCGATGCTCGAGCTGGAGTGCGTGCACCAGATCGAGGGCCTCGTCGGGGTCGTCGAGCGTGCCTTCCCACTCGGTGAGGACCGGCACGGGGAGCTCCGCCAGGCGCTTGTGGGTCTCGGCGGGTTCTCTGCGCAACGACCGGGCGACGAACCGGCGCTCCCCCGCGTCCACCCGCGCGACCTCCGCCGGACCGTTCCCCGGGGTGTACAGCGGCCCGCCCGAGAGCGGCCGCAACCGCACCACCACGCGCAGCGCGCCGTCGGCGAGGGGCACCAGGCGCAGGACCGGCCGCCAGTCCACCTCCTCCTCGGAGCCCCGCATCTCGCCATCGAGCCGCAGCGGCACACTCTGCTCCAGCAGCCCCAGCCGCTGCATCAACGCCTTCCGCGCCGCCTTCGGAAACCGGGTCCCGTAGCGCTTGAGCACGTCGATCAGCCCTTCCAGGACGGGCCCGATCTCGATCACCATCGCGGTGGACGCGACCAGCACGGCCACCCGGCCGCCCACGGGCTCCAGCGCCTCCAGCAAGGCCTCTTCGAGGGGGTCGCCGTCGAGCAGCAGCTGGACCTGGAGCCCCTGGCGCTCGCGGACCGCCACCTCGATCTGCGCCCGACGCACGCGCACGAGCATCCCGTCCTTCCCGACCACCCGGGGATGATCGACGAGGTGCTCCAGGACGAGCGGCACCCCGGCCGACATCCGCAGTGCGGCGTGGGCTGCGCGGTCGGCGGGACGGGGAAGGTCCGACAGGGCGTGCCCCGTGAGCTTCTTGGTCCGGAACCCCGCCCGCGACTTGTACGGGGTGAGCCGGACGGGGACGATCTTGTCGATGCGGCCCTCCGACCCGTCGTCCGAGGTGGGGACGTCGATCCGCCAGCCGGTCGAGGCCTGGGTCCGGTGATCGGTGTCCAGGCCGCCCTCCAGGGACAGGGCTGCATCCAGACGCGAGAGCGCCCGCTGCCAGCGCGGCGTCTTGAGCGTCTCGACCACGACTTCGCGGACCTCCGGCGCCAGCGGACCGATCACGCTGTCCAGCACGACTCCAGCCAGCTCCGACCGCGTGAATGCACCGAGTCCGTCGAGCAGATCCGGCGAGATCGGCCGCTGGATCCCCCGCGTGGGCAGGCTGTTCAGGCGGAACACCAGCTGATCCCCACCCGGGTCGAGGGTCACGTGGCCGTGGCTGCCGGGCGTCCGCTGGGCGTCGACGTCCGAGATGGCTGCCCTCGCGGCTTCCCAGAGCGGTACGAGCACGGGTTCGTCGGGGGGTTCGTCCCGCCAGGTGGAGGCGCGCTCGAGGGCGATGCGGCGGGAGCGGCGACGGCGGACGCGCGGGGTGAGCTCGGACACCAGCGGCCGGACGGCCCCCACATCGGTCACGCCGGTCGCCGATTCGGTGGTGAACCGCGGATCGGTCAGGCCTTCGAGCGTCTCCTTCAGCGACGCCGAGCTGTTCATCCAGCGCCACAGCGGGTGGCTGTTCGCCAGGAAGTGACCGTTCTGCAGCACCTCGGAGACGGGGTGCTCGAGCAGCTCGGGGTCGTTGGACTCGAGCCAGCGCAACAGCGGGAACGCGGTGTCCGGAAGGTCGACCTGCTCGGAGGAATCGCGGCGGAACTGCGAAGGGTCGGACACCCAGGCCTCGAGCAGGACCGCGACGTGGTCACAGGCGGTCCGGTACAGGCACGAGCATCGGGACGTGAGGGGGTCGAGCTCGGCCTGGACGTCGAATCCGGCGACCCGACCCCGCAGCGAGGTGCCCTGCACGACGGGATCGTCGACGCCGTACCAGCGCACCCGACGCATGGCGCGCTTGCCGACGTGCTTCTCGACCTCGGAGGACGTGAGCTCCACCTCCGGGGTCTAACGATTCTCACCCGCGATGGCCGGGACGCTTGCCGGGACGGCCGTTTCCGGAGCCCTGCGCGCCATCGGGCCGACCAGGACGGCCTGGACGACCGGTGGGCTCGTCGTCCGAAGACTCGTCCGCATCTGCGACCGGGGGCCGGGTGGGCAGCGCCGAGGGATCGGGACGGGCGGGGCCGGGCTGCCTGGACTGAGCCTGCTTCAGCGCAGCGCGGAGCTTTTCGACTTCGGACTCGAGGCGCCGGTTGTCGGCCTGCTCGGCACGCAGCTGCTTCTGCAGCGAGCTCACCTGGTTGGAGGCGGCATTCGCTGCACCGAGCGACGACTGGAGCTGGGCGATGGTGGTCTGGAGCTGCTTGCGGTCGCGCTTCAGGTCCCGGATCTCGTTCGAGAGTCGCGCGTTGGTGTTCTCCAGGCGGTTCGTGTCCCGGTTGGCCTGCTGAGCCTGGGCCTGCAGCGCCTGGACGTCCTGACGAAGCCGGCTGATCCGATCGCGCAGACGCCCTTCCTCGTGCTCCGCACCTGCGAGTGCAGCGGCCATCCCCTGCTTGTCGTTGCGAAGCTGGGCCACCCGACCCGACAGCCGGTTCAGCTCGTTGTTCGCCGCGAACAGCTGGCTCTCGGCGTACGCGAGCTGGTTGGCGAGGGCCCCGGCCTGCGCGGCTTCGTTCTGAAGAGCGGCCATCTGCGCTTCGTACGCCGCCAGCTCATCCCCGGCGAGGGAGGCCTGAGACAGCTGTTCGAGCTGGGCCGAGAGCTGATCGACCCGCGAGGTGCGCTGGGAGAGCTGCGACCGCAGCGACGCGATCTGCGCCTGCGCCTGGGAGAGCTCGGCGGTCCGGGCCTGGAGCTCGGCATCCAGGGACGCGTCCACCCCTGTCGTCGCCACAGCCGGAATGGCGGTCGCGCCGCCGTACATGGGGGGATCGGGATCCGACCCCAGATCCGACCCGATTGGCAGGGCTCCATCGAGGGGTTCGCCACCGAGCTGTGCGCGGAGGGCCTGCTGCTCGGCCTGGGCCTGTGCGAGAGCACCACGGGCTTCGAGGAGCTCGGCCTCCAGCATGCCGACGGGCATCGGCGCCCCCGGGTCCTGGGCCTGGCTGGTGGCACAGCCGGTGTTGAGGGCGAGAGCGGCGAGGGCGGCGAGAAGCATCGAGCGCATGGGGTTCTCCTGCGAGGTTGGATTCGCAAGAGGGACGGGCCTCGGGGGCAGGGCCTTCGGTGGCGTGACATCCCGCGACGGCCCACGACCTGGACTGTCATCCCGACATGGACTCGAGATGGGCCTGCATCCGGTCGTCCAGGGCATCCGCACGGGCTCTCGCGCGCCGCGTCATCGGGCGCACCCCGACGATCGCGTCCGGAGGCACGAACCGGGCGAGGTACACGCCGTTGGACGCGACCCACACCCCATCGGGGATCCGCTGCGGGTCGACCTCGAGCAACAACGCGACCGCGGCTCGCTTTCCGACCGTGCTGGACGGGCTGTGCGCGAGGTGGACGTGTGTACGGCGCATCGGGGCGATGCCATCGGCGAGGATGGCGTCGAGCACCTCCAGCCGGGTGCCGTGGAACAGCACAGAGCGCTGCGAGACACACGTCCACGACGCCTCGAGGGCCTCCTGGGTGACCGGGGTGCCTTCGGTGGAGTGGCCCTGGCAGCAGCGGATCCGCGCACCATCGACCTGCAGCCGACGCTTGTTGTTCTCGGCCACCACCCGGGTGAGCTCTCCGCGGGTGAGTCCGGTGCGGGCGAGCACGGCATCGATCGCGACCCAGCCCGCCGGGTCCATGTCCAGCCCGGCTTCGTGGGCGCCGTGCCGCAGCAACCAGGACAGCTTCTTGCTCTTCTTCACGAGGGTTCGCGACTGCATGTCGTCCTCCTGCGCTCAGAATGCCTCGACTCGATCATCGTGTCGCATGATGTTTCTCGATGGTCTATCGATTTCTCCGATAGTAGAGGCCATGCATTCCTCCCTCGACCTCGACCTGTTGCCGGTGTTCGCCGTGTTCGCCGACACCCTCAGCTTCACCGAGACCGCCCGGCGACTCCACTCCACCCAGCCCACGGTGCACGGTCAGATCAAGCGCCTCACGGATGCGCTGAAGGCGCCGCTCTACCTGCGCGAGGGCCGGTCCCTCGAACTGACCGCTCGGGGACGGGCACTGGCGGCCCTGGCTCGGCAGGTGGTGGCGCAGCGGGATGCATTCCTGTCGGAGACACCGCGCCGATGGAGGCTGGCAGCCGGGCGGGGCACCTGGACGGGCTGGCTCGCGCCGGTCGTCACGGAAGAGGTGGCGAACGGTCTCGTCGAGCCGGTGCTGGCCGACGGGTCGACGGCGATCGAGGGCGTGCAGACGGGCCAGTTCGACCTCGGCATCGCGACGCGCCCGGTGGTGGAGGGCCTGGAGCGGCGGGAGCTGCGCCGGATCGGCACGGTGGTGTTGGTCCATCCCTCCGATCCCCTGGCCGGGCGTCCATCGGTCTCGTTGGCGGACCTCGCCGACCGATCCTGGGTGCTGCCGAGCGCGGGCCGGCCCCACCGGCTGGTCGTGGAGGCGCTCCTCCGGCAGCGGGGTCTGTCGTGGTCGGTCGCCGCACAAGCCGACGACTGGCGCGTCGCGGCGTGCTTCGTGGCGATGGGCTGCGGGATCTCGGCGGTCAACGCCACGGTGGAGGCTCCCGGCTGCGTGCGGATCCCCTTGTCGGACGGGCCGATCTCCACGGTATCGCTGTTCTGGCGGGCCGACCCCGAGCTGAACACCCTGGCCGACGCGCTGGCCGCTCGCGTGCCTCACCAGACCGCTTCGTAGCCCTCGGCCGTCAG
Organism: Myxococcota bacterium; assembly: GCA_965224055.1. Taxonomy (GTDB): domain Bacteria; phylum Myxococcota_A; class UBA796; order UBA796; genus JACKEQ01. Next base: position 5,295,010 of record OZ245034.1, read on the forward strand.
CGCCCACTTCTCGTTGTAGGTGTGCACAGTCTTCGTCGGGCCGTCCTCGGACACCAGCGGTTGGCCGGTGAAGGTCCACCCGAGCACGGACCCCTTCAGGTTGCGGGCATCCCACCCCTCGTCCACGAGCTGCTGGGTGACGCGTCCGCTGCGCGCGCCGATCGTGCAGTACGGCACGATGGTCCGTCCGCGAAACGCTTCGGGATCCGCCCTGCGCTGCTGGTCGAAGGTCTCCTTCGAGATGGCGCCCGGCAGCATCGACACCGCGCGCTCTTGGGGCTCGCGGACATCGACCAGCACGGGCGAATCGAGGGTCGACAGCGCATCCGGCTCGATCTCGGGGGCCTCCGGGAAGCCCAGGGCGCGAAACGACGCGTAGAGCTCCTCGATCCGCGCGACCTTCTCGTCCTCGGTCTGTGGCGTGGAGGTGAAGGCCTGCTTGGCGAGCCCTGCAGCTCCCTTCAGTCGCGTCGTCAGCTTCGAGAACGGACCAGCCATGTCGCCTCCCGCCCTCTCAGTAATGGCGAGCTCAATAGTCGCGACGTCCGGGCGCGTAGACCGTCACGAACACCCGCGCGACCGGGTGCGGAGCGACACCGGCCTCGGGGAACACGGCACCCGCGCCGAGCTCTCCACCCACCCCGATGGCCTGGATCGGTCGGACGTCCACCCGCAGGCTGCCTTCGAGACCCGGCACCATGTAGCGGTCGACGAGCCCGACGGTGCCGCCGTGCAGCTGGAACCGCCACGTGCCCGTGGTGGCGTTCAGGGTCAACCCGAGCCCCCCTGCGAACCCCTGGATCTCCCGGGCCCGCCAGTCGATCGACCGCATGGTCACGCGCGCACCCAGCGACAGCCAGTCCGTTGCTCTGTGGAGAGGCGCGTCCACCAGCAGGAACGGGGTCAGGTCGGTTCCAGCCCCCACCCCCGCCGACACGTGCAGCTGGTTGCGGTCGCGGCGATGGGCGTTGAGTCGGAGCGACCCTCGCGCGGCCGCGCCCACCTCGGGATCCCGTGCGAGGCCCTGCAGCAACGACATGGCCTCGTCGTGCCGGCCCTGTCGGTACAGGGCGTACGCGTAGAGCAGCCAGGCGGGAGTCAGGTCCGGGTCGAGGTCGATCGCGCGGACCGCCGCTGACTCCGCGTCGCCGAACCGCTCGTCCGCCCACGCCAGGAGTCCGTCGCAGCAGTAGACCTGCCACGCAGCATCTTCCATCTCCTGCGACTCGACCGGTGGCGTGCTCGCAGCGGACCCATCGCATACGCAAGCGAACGGCATGTCGGGATCCTACCATCCGGGTCCCCCCTTCGCCGTGGAGGCCCGATGAGCGCCGTGCTGCTCCTGTTGCTGTCGGCTTGTACCTGCAACTCGACGTCGAAACCCGCCGCCGCGCCCGCTCCATCGCTCGACGTCCCCGAGGTCGACCGGACCCAGGCGGGCCAGGCCACCTGCTACGCCGGCGACAACGGGATGCGCCTGCAGCTCGTGGTGTCGGCACGCCCCGAAGCGTCCGCCCTGCTCACGAAGGTGGGCGGCCCGCCGATCCCCCTCGACGGCAAGCGCGACGGACGCAACCTGATTCTCGAAGGCGCCCCCGAAGGTCCCATGCTGGTCGAGCTTCTGGGGCGCAAGGTCGCTGTGACGCCGGCTGGCGCGCCTCGGATGCTGCTCCGTGCCACGGGCTGCCCGGGAGACCCGGACCCCAACTGACCCGGAGGTCTGTCAGGCGGCCCGCCGCCGGCGCAGCAGTGCCAGCGCTACGAATGCGAGCCCGACAGGCCACGGAGCCCCACTGGAGTCACACCGGCATCCGGTGTTCTTGGGGGGTGCCCGACAGTCGATGTCCTCGACCCGGGTCGCGTCGCCGTCGTCGCAGTCGTCGGCGTTCTGGACCGCATCGTCGGGCACTTCACATGAGGTGGTGACCTCCGCCGTGGAGTCGCCTGCACCATCCCCGTCGAGGTCCGGCCACCAGTCGAAGGTCTCGAGCCCCTCGTCGATCTGGCCGTCGCAGTCCTGGTCGGCCTCGTCGCAGATCTCGTCGGCACCGGGGTTGACCGACGCATCGCCGTCGTCGCAGTCCGTCGAATCGTCGACGTAGTCGCCAGGGGGGTCGTCGATGCACTGGTTCTGGGTCAGGGTGGGATCCCCGTAGCCATCGCCATCGTCGTCGAGGTAGCGGGTCACCGACAGGCCCTCGTCGGGCACGCCATCGCAGTTCTGGTCGATGCCATCGCAGATCTCGATGGCGTCGGGGTGAATGGTGTCGTCCCCATCGTCGCAGTCGGTGTCGTCCGCGACCAGCCCGATCACCGTCGGCAGCTCGTCGTCGCAGGACTCGACGCCCGGCACCGAGGGGTCTCCGAACCCGTCGTCGTCCACGTCCGGGTAGTACAGCGCCGACATCAACCCCTCGTCCACGTCGAAGTCGCAGTCGTTGTCGATGCCGTCACACGTCTCCTCGGTCGCCGGATTGGTGAAGAACTGACCGTCGTCGCAGTCCAGGCCGTTTGCGGCGGACACGTAGCCGAGGGGGTTGTCGCCGGAGCAGCCCTCGAACGACAGGCTGGGCGTTCCGAAGCCGTCGCCGTCCTGGTCGAACCAGAACACCACGGGCTGGTCGGAGTAGCTGGGATCGTCGTCGTCGATCAGGCCGTCGCAGTCGTTGTCGATGCCGTCCGGACACGCTTCGAGCGCTGCGGGGTTGATGCTCGCCACGCCGTCGTCGCAGTCGGCACGGTTGGCGACGAATCCCGAGATCGGGGAGCAGCTCGCGATGCCCGCCGCGGAATCGGACCCGTAGGTGTCGGCATCGCTGTCGGGGTAGTACAGCGTCGCTTCCACGTCGGGATCCTCGTCGTCCACGAGGCCGTCGCAGTTGTTGTCGGCGGCGTCACACACCTCGGCGGCGTCGGGAGAGATGTCGGGGTCGCCGTCATCGCAGTCCGCGAAGTTGGCCACGGTGCCCGAAGGCTGCAGGCAGTCGGGGATCGCCGGGCCCGCGCCGTAGCCGTCGCCATCGAGGTCGTCGTACCAGTTGGTCGTCGGAACGTCGTCGTCCACGAGCCCGTTGCAGTCGTTGTCCAGGTTGTCGCACTGCTCGATGCCGCCGGGGTAGGTCGTGGCGTCCAGGTCGTCACAGTCGGTGTCGAGGTCGGAGGTGTCCGGGGGAAGCTCGCAGTCCTCGCCGAGCACCGCACCCGCTCCGAAGCCGTCGCCATCGACGTCTTCATAGTACACGGTGGTGGGCAGATCCTCGTCGATCTCGGTGTCGCAGTCCTGGTCGATGCCGTCGCAGATCTCGTCGGCACCGGGGTTGATGGATGCGTCGTCGTCCGCGCAGTCGCCGCCGGTGGTGATGAGCCCCTGGGGCACGAAGCAGTTGAGCTCCTCGGTCGTGGGATCGCCGTACCCGTCCCCATCGACGTCCTCGTAGGCGGTCTGCTGCGGCAGACCCTCGTCGATCACGCCTTCACAGGAGTTGTCCGCTCCGTCGCAGATCTCGGGGGCCCCCAGATAGGTGAGCGCAAACGTGTCGTCGCAGTCGTCGGCGTTGGCCACCCGGGTGCCGACCGGGGCGCAGCTGGACACGGGCGTAGCGTTCTCGTCGCCCTGCCCGTCTCCGTCCTGGTCGGGGTAGTACTCGAGCACCGGCAGCCCTTCGTCGACCATGCCGTCACAGTTGTCGTCGATCTGGTTGCACGACTCCATGGCGCCGGGCCGGATGGCCGCATCCGTGTCGTCACAGTCGGTGGCATTGCTCACAGCCTCGGGATTGGGTGCCGCGCAGTCGCTGGCGATGACCGCCCCCGCTCCGAACCCGTCGCCATCGAGGTCGTCGTACCAGTCCACCACCTGAGTGTTGTCGTCGACAGGCCCGTTGCAGTCGTTGTCGAGCCCATCGCACACCTCGACCTCGTCGGGGTTCACGTTGGCGCGGGTGTCGTCGCAGTCGCCGTCCTGGAGCACGTACCCGACCGGCTGAGAACAGGCGTTGACCGCGGTTCCGGTACCGAAGCCGTCCCCGTCGTCGTCCAGATACCAGTCCTGGAAGGTGAGCCCGTCGTCCGGACCGCCCGCACAGTCGTTGTCGAGCCCGTCGCAGACCTCGGTCCCGGTGGAGAGCACCGTGGGCTCGGTGTCATCGCAATCCCCAGCGCAGATCCGCTCGCCGTCCCCGTCGTCATCGGCCTCGTCGGATGCCATCGCATCGCCCTGACAGTCGTTGTCGAGGCCATCACAGATCTCGGCGTTGCCCGGAAATCGCTCGTCGGTGGTGTCGTCGCAGTCCCCGTCGCAGACCCGAACGCCATCCCCGTCGCTGTCGAGCTCGGAGCCCTGACCCGCGAAGTCGGCCAGGCCGTTGCAGTCGTTGTCGATGCCGTCGCAGTCCTCGGGCGCATCGGGATTGATCGCGCCATCCCCATCGTCGCAGTCCCCCGCCACGGTCGCGAATCCGCCACCGGGGTCGCTGCACGCGCTCATCGCCGGAGTCACCCCGAACAGGTCGCCATCGCTGTCCTCGAAGTAGTCGACGAAGGTCAGGCCCTCGTCGATCGACGCGTTGCAGTTGTTGTCCTGTCCGTCGCAGATCTCGTCGTTGCCGGGGTACACGTTCGGGTTGTCGTCGTCGCAGTCGACGCAGGTGGCCGAGCCGTCGCCATCGCCATCCGGGCCGTCCAGCGTGAGCGGATCGCAGTCGTCGTCCTTGCCGTTGCACTCCACCTCGGTCGCCGAGCTGTTCACCGTGGCGTCGTTGTCCGCACAGTCGCCATTGCACGCGGTCTGGCCATCCATGTCGGCGTCGCTGTCGTCCGGGGCACCCCCACAGTCCTGATCGATGCCATCGCACTGGATCTCGGGGTTGCCGTTGAACCGGCCGGGATCATTGTCGTCGCAGTCCGTGCAGGAGCCGTCCCCGTCCCCATCTGCGTCGGGGTTCTCGTCGGCCGAGCCATTGCAGTTGTTGTCGATGCTGTCGCAGGTGATCTCGTCTTCGCCCGGGTTGATCAGGGGCTCGGAGTCGTTGCAGTCGCCGGTGGCGAGGGCGTAGCCCGCAGGCTGTTCGCACGCGCTCTGCATCATCCCACCGGTCGCACCGTACGTGTCGCCATCGGCATCGACGGTGTAGTCCTCGAACGTCAGCCCATCGTCGATCCCACCCGCGCAGTCGTTGTCCACGCCGTCGCACACCTCGGACGCACCGGGGTTCACGGTGCTGTCGGCATCGTTGCAGTCCTGGTCGGGTCCCGGGCGGGTCGAGTAGGTGTCCCCGTCGCCGTCGGTGGCATCTTCGGTGCCCGCATCGCAGTCGTCGTCGACGCCGTTGCAGGTCGTCTCCACCTCGCCGGGGTTCACCGCGGCGTTGTCGTCGTCGCAGTCCGCTCCGTTCGGAGCCACATCGCCGATCAGGGCTTCGGCCGTGCAGGCGACGAAGTCGAGGCTCGGACCGCTTCCATACCCGTCGCCATCCCCGTCGGCGTAGCAATCCGCGACGCCCTCATCGACCTCACCGTCGCAGTCGTTGTCCTCACCATCCCCGATCTCGTCCGCTCCGGGAAAGGTGAGGACGTTGTCGTCGTCGCAGTCGTACAGCTTGATCGAGCCGTCGCCGTCGTCATCGTCCCAGGCGTTGTCCTGGTTGTCCGCGTCGTTGGCGAACCCCACCTCGCCGCCGTCGTTCGCGCCCGTGACCCAGGCCATGGCGGTGGGACGCGAGACGTAGGGGTCACAGGCGGGCGCGCTCCCGTCGAAGCCCGGATCGCTGGTGATCGCGTTCCCACCGAGCGAGCCGTTGCCATCCACGTTCTCGGCGCTGTTCGACCACCAGGCGTTGTGCTGGTAGGTGCTGGTCGGCACCCCCTGGCCGATGGCGTCGCCCGTGTTGAACGCGAACACGCTGCTCAGGACGATGACGTTCTCCTGATTCAGCGCCAGTGCGCCGCCCTCGTCCGCACCTGCGTCGTTGTCCAGGAAGGTGTTCCACCGCGTGGCGAGCTGCCCGCCGGCCTCGTTGTGGATGACGCCGCCCTCGCCAGCGCTGTTGCCGACGAAGAGGTTGCGCTGGATGGTCGTCGCGTTGGCCCCGCTCTGGCGGTACACCACCCCGCCCTTCCCGGACGTCGTGGCGTTGCAGATGAGGTTGCCGCTCATCGTGAGCGTGCCGTCCTCCTGCAGCACCACGCCTCCTCCGTCGCTGCCCCCGGAAACGTCCCGCACGATGGAGTTGGTGAGCTCGAAGCCCGAGTTCTGGTGAGACGAGTGCACGACACCGCCCCCGTTCGCGCCGCAGTTCTCCACGATCGACCAGCGGATCCGGAGCACGTCGTTGTTGCCGCCCAGCGACGCCAGCTGGCTGCCCCCGCAGTCGATGGTGACGTTCTCGAAGGTCATGTTCTGGCGGTCGGTGGAGATCGTCGTGCTCGTGAGCCGCACGCCCTCCACGGTCCCGAGCACCGTGACGTTGTCCTGGTTGAAGTTCAGGGCGTTCGCGTTGTAGTCACCAGGCTCGGTGATCGAGACGGTCTCGCCTCCGCCCGCATCGGCGACGGCGGTCACCACGCTGGTGTAGTCACAGCCGGAAGAACAGACGGTCGACGCGAGTGCCGACCCGAGCAGGGCGATCCACATGGGCGGATTCTACCGGATGCGTCGACGCCTCGTGCAGCACACCGCGAGCACCAGGAGCGCTGGGACCAGGCCGATCCGCCCGGAGCCCGCACCACACCGACACCCCGTCACGACCGGACGCCCGCAGACTGGGTCCGCTTCCCCGTCGCAGTCGTTGTCGAGGCCATCGCAGACCTCTTCCGCGCTGGGATTCACATCCCGATTGGAGTCGTCGCAGTCCCCCGCGACCTCGACCCGTTCCCCGGCCGGTTCACAGCTGACCTCCGCAGTCGAATCGTCTCCGAAGCCGTCTCCATCGGCGTCTTCGTACGTCGTCGTCGCTTCGAGGCCCTCGTCCACGAGCCCATCGCAGTCCTCGTCGATGCCGTCACAGGTCTCGAGGGCCTCGGGATTCACGCCGGGATCCGCGTCGTCGCAGTCCTCGCCGGTCAGGATTCCCACCCCGTCGAGCTCGCACACCTCCCGCTCGGTGGTGGGGTCTCCGAAGCCGTCGCCATCCAGGTCGTCGTACAGCGGGAAGGTCGGGAGCCCGTCGTCCACGAGGCCGTTGCAGTCCTCGTCGACGCCATCGCACAGCTCGTTGGCGTCAGGCGAGATGAAGGGATCCGTGTCGTCGCAGTCCTCGACGCCCGGCGGCACGTAGCCGAGAGTCACGTCGCTGGAGCACGCTTGCAACACGTCCGCGGAGGTCCCGAACCCATCCCCGTCCTCGTCTCTCCAGGTCTCGAGAGGCGTCGGCGAGTAGTCGTCGTCCTCCGTGTCCACCTCCCCGTCACAGTCGTTGTCGACCCCGTCTGGGCAGGCCTCGATGGCTCCTGGGTAGGTGGTGGGCTCGTCATCGTCGCAGTCGCCGCGCAGCCCGAGGCCCATCGGTGCGGTGCAGTAGGGCTCCCCCGCCTCCAATACGTTCCCGAAGCCGTCCCCATCTGAATCGGTGGTGTAGAGCTGGGCCGACAGCACGTCGTCGTCGTCGTCGATCAGGCCGTCGCAGTCGTTGTCGAAGCCGTCACACACCTCGTCCACGGCCGGGCTGAGCTGGGGCGACAGGTCGTTGCAGTCCTGGTCGTTCGGGCTCTCGCCGTCGATCGCGTTGCAGACCCCGTCGCCGTTCCCGACGATGACGACCTCGCTTCCGTACGCGTCGTTGTCGAGGTCTTCGAAGCACTCCTCCATTCCGTCGCAGTCGGTGTCGACCATGTCCAGCACGGCATCGGCGTCGAGCGGCGCGTTGGGGAAGACCGCCGGATCGGTGTCGTCGCAGTCCCCTCCCTGGTCGAGGGCGTTCTCGTCCGCGCAGGCGACGCCCAGCTCGACGGGCAGCATGGTGCCGCCCACCCCGTCTCCGTCTTCGTCCAGGAAGCACTCTTCGAACCCGTCGCAGTCCTGGTCGATGCCGTCGGCCATCGTGATGCCGTCGAGCGAAGCCCCGGGGAACACGGACGCGTTGTTGTCGTCGCAGTCGGAAGTGCCCGCCCAGCCGTCCCCATCGGCATCGACCCCTGTGAACTCGACGGCCCCGATGGTCCCGCCGACATCGTCCATCCCGACAAGGGCGCTGTTGGCATCGCCGGGCATCAGGGCTTCGAGCACACATGCGGGGTTGGGATTGACGAAGGAGTCTCCGCTCAGCACGGCATCGGTCTGGAACGAGCCGTCGCCGGTGTAGTCGACGGTGTTGTCGAGCCAGGCGTTGTGGCTCCAGGTTCCCTGCTGCGCGTCGTCGTCGAGGACCTGACCATCGTGGAACAGGAAGGCGGAGTTGGTGACCTGGAGCCCGGTTCCGCCGTTCTCCATCTCGATGACCCGCGTGGAGCCCTGCCCGAACCCGTTGTTCAGCACCGTCACGTGATCGACGATCAGGCTCGACCCCAAGTGAAGCACCGCAGGCCCCACATCCGCATCACTCCGGACCACCGCCGATCGCTCCAGGGTCAGATCCCCGCTCCCGACGAACGCGGCCCCTCCCTCTTCGGCAGCGTTGTCGCAGAACACGACACCGTCGAAGACCGCTACGCCATCGTTCAGGTCGATCGCTCCCCCCTTGTCCGCCGAGTTGGCGACGAACCGGGTGTCGAAGAAGCTAGAGTCCTGGGTCGACTGGTTCATCCGGACAGCGCCACCGCACCCATCCGAGTTGTTGCGCTCGAACGTCGTTGGCGACCCCGTGGAGTCTGATCGGAACGTGGCGCCACTCGAATGCAGATGTACGGCGCCGCCTCCTCGAGAGGTGTTGATCGCCTGATTGTCTTCGAAGATGCAACCTTCGAACACCGGTGGGCTGTCGGCCGAGCGTACGTACACGGCCCCTCCCCCCTCGTTGGAGTCGGACTCGTTGCCCAGAAAGCGAACGGCTGCGAAGAGCGCGGTGCCACCCTCGAGGTAGATCGCGCCTCCTCCCCGATTCCCCGTGGTACGCGCGTCACGAAAGGTGGAGTCCGAGACTGCGGAGTCCGAGTTCAGGAGTTCGAGCTGGGCTCCACGTCGGCTGCTGTCGAACCCGGAGACCTCCAACCGGACCGCGTCGAGCACTCCGTTCGTGACCTCGATGGCGCTCACGTTCGAAACGGCCGTCTCGGGGTCTCGGACCTCGACGTCCTCCAGCCGGAGGGTCGCCCCCGCTGTCGCGACCAGCACGGCGTTCCCCGACGGCACCTCGAAGTCGACGTTGCGAAACGTGACGTCCGTCGCCGCGCCGCTGATCGAGAACACACCTGCCGCGCCACCCGCCCCCGTGAACGTCGCGCGATCTGCGCCCGCCTCCGTCTGGATCGTCACCTCGCCCGTCGTGATCACGCTGACGTCCGACACCTGCAGCCCCGGCTCCAGGTGCACCGTGTGCGACCCACCCGTGGTGGCCTGCTCCAACATCATCGGGAAGTCACCCGACGCAGCGCAGGTCACCCCCGACGGCGCATAGCCCTGGGGGACGCAGTAATCCGCCGCTTCCGCCCCGGGGGTCAGCAGCGTGGCAAGCAACACGAACATGCCCGCACCTTAGACGACGCGACGCCATCCGTCCGCTTCGCCCGCACTTCACCCCGTCAGTACATCCGCTGGACGCGCACCTGCTCACCCACCTCGTCCGAGACCTCGCGGGGCACCGCGACCCACTTGCCGCCTTCCTCCACGACCGCCGCCACGACCCCGTGGCGCGACCGCAATCCGCCCAGCCAGGCGCGGCGATCCGCGATGTAGACCCGGTCGCCCACCTGGGCCTGAAGCTCCACGGCGAGCGCGCTCGACAGCTGGACCTCCGGCAGATCCAACGCGGTGTTCCAGACCCGCTCGCTGGACCGCGTCACCGCCTGCACCATCGCGCTGTACGTCTCGGTGCCCGGCCCCCCCTTGTAGCGCGCGAGCGCATCCGGAATCGTGCCCCAGACGTAGCCGCGAACCTCGTCGAGCGGGCGTGGCCGGGTGAAGAACGAGACCCCCACCCCGATCCCGACCGCCCACGCGATCCCGTACAACGCGCGCATGAACTTGTACTGCTTCGCGCCCGAGACCAGGACGCCGAAGTCCCCTTCGCTCACCGCCGTGCCGTACAGCGCGAGGCGCTCGGACATCGACAGCATCTCGCCCTTCATCGGAACCCCATGGGCCACCCAGGCGATGACCTCCGGGAACAGGATCGAGTGCAGGACCACCAGCAACGCACCCACCATCGTCGCCAGCGCCGCGACCGGCGTGTAGCGCCGCCAGAACACGCCCATCAGCAGAGCGACCACCATCGGAGGCGTGATGGCGGCCGTGAACGCCCCGTGCGCTGAGTAGATGCTGTCGAACATGGAGAAGATCGGGACCAGCGCCACGCCGATGAGCGTCACGGCCACCGAGGCGACCCGGGCCGCCTGGAGCTGCTCGGCATCGGACGAGTCCGGGCGCATCGGCCGGTAGACGTCGTTCACCACGATGGCCGCGACCGCCGTGATCAGCGAGTCCACCGTGGACATCAGCGCCGCTGTGAGCGCGGCCATGATCAACCCGAACACCCCGGGCATCGCGAGCATCTCGGCGACCACGAAGAAGACGTCGTCCCCCGGGATGTCGGCCGGGAGCAGACCTGCATGCACGAACGACCGCCCGACCCAGCCCCCGGACGCCACCACGATCGCGGCGATGGGCATCAGGATCGCCAGCACCGCCACCGCGGCCCGCCGCCCCTCCTGCACCGAGCGAGCAGCCATGAACCGCATCAGGATGCCCTGGTTCAGGAAGTAGAACATCGCCGAGTTGGCCATGGCGTCCTGCCAGAAGATCCCGACCGCGGGATAGCTGGGATCGGCGTTGAAGTCCGGGAATGCCTGACGGTGTGTGCGAGGCAGGTGCTCCCAGAGCAGGTCGAAGCCCCCCAACCGGTCCGCGCCCAGCACCAGGATCACGAGCCCCGTCGCGAGCAGCATCACCCCCTGGAACAGGTCGGTCATGATCACCGAGGTCTGCCCGCCGAACGTCACGTACACGGCACTGATCGCCGCCACCAGGCACGCGAACACGAAGACGCTCGACAGCTCCATGCCCAGGATCACGAACGACTCGACGCCGAGCAGCTGGTTGAGCGCCTTGCCCATCGTGAACAGGTTGATCCCGACGTACCCCACCAGGTAGGTCAGCAACAAGCCCGTCACCACACGCCGGGACGCCGATCCGAACCGATGCTCGAAGTACTCGGGGATGCTGGTCAGCCGCCCGAAGTACAGGATGGGCAGCCAGCCGAACAGCAGCAGCGGCAGCCAGAACCAGTCGTTGAGGTAGGTCTGGGAGCTCGCCAGGCCGTAGCCGAAGGCGATCTTGCTGTACTTGACGAACGAGTAGCTACCGATGGTCGTGGCCACGAGCGAGAACGCGATGAGCCACCAGCTGAAGCGCTGTCCACCGAAGAAGAAGTCCTTGGTGCTGCTCTGGCCCTGACCGAAGAAGGTGCCGATCGCAAGCATCGCCAGGAAGTACCCGATCATGATGCCGTAATCGAGGGGCGTCCCGAGCACGCCACGCTCCAGCTCCGGGCCCGTGTAGGTGACCTCGGGAGCCACGGTCATCGGCGCGTACTGCAGGTACCCCTGAACCCCCGCCAGCACGGCCAGGCCACCGATCAGGATCACCGCGCTCCGCAAGCCGCCCCGACCGCCGAGGTAGCCCTGACGCGCCGCGTAGATCAGCCCGACCAGGAAGACCAGTCCACCGATACCGTATTGATAGAGCCAGGGGTCCACGATGGCGGTTCAGGCGTCGTCGTCGCGAGGCGCGTCGTCGTCCGAGCCGTCTGCATCGGAGGATTCCGAGGCCTCCACCTCTGCGGACCCCGCTGTACCGGTGTCCTCGAAGTGCGCCAGCTTCAGCAGCGGTCCGTCGTCGTCGTCCGCTTCCTCCTCCGGGAACTCGAGGATCGGACGCTCGGGCTCGCCGCCCAGGGCCTCCACGGCCTGCTCGCCGTACCCGTCGAGTCGACGCAGCTGCCACCGGTAGGCCTCGGCCAGGCTGGTCGGCATGGCTTCGGTGAACAGCAGGTACATCCGGAAGTCCTCGAGCTCGCGGTAGAACTCCTGCACCTTCAGAAGGGTGTCGGGCTCGAGCAGCGACAGCTCGCGGAACGTCAGCGTCTTGTACTGGGCGAAGATCGTGTCGAGGAAGGGCCCCCGGTCGCGATGGCGGCCCCAGATGTCGATCAGGAACTGCTCGCGGGCCACGAGATCATCGACGATGCGGGCGATCTCGAGGGCCAGCAGCATCGCGACACGCTCGGCGCGTTCCTGCTCGGTCAGAAAGGGAGGTACGGGCACGGGGTCACTCGAACAAGGGGGGAGCGGGCATCTATCCCGAGACCGACTCGCCACCGTCGACGCGTAGCACATTGCCGGTCAGCCAGCGGGTCTCCGGGCGGCTCAGGGCGAGCAGGCACGCAGCGACGTCGTCGGGCTGGGTCAGGCGCCCGGACGGGTTGCGTTCCAGGGCGCGACGCTCGATCTCGTCGCTCCCGGGGATCTTCTCGAGGGCCGCGGTCTTCGTGACCCCCGCCATGATGGCGTTCGCGGTGATGCCGCGGGGGGCCAGCTCGACGGCCAGCTGTCGGATGTGGGCTTCGAGGGCGCACTTGGCCGCGCTGACGGCGCCGTAGGCGGGCCAGGCTGCGATGGACCCCGAGCTGGTCATGGCGAAGATCCGCCCGCCAGCACGGAGCAATTCGCGATCGACCAGCGACTGGGACCAGTACACCAGCGTGTTCGCCATCACGTCGAGCGTCATGTCCATCTGACGCTTGGCGAGGGGCTTGCCGCCGCCCTCCGACGGGAAGAGCGGACGCAGGGTGCCGAACGCCAGGCTGTGCAGCAGAACCTGGACGTGGTCGCCTTCGCCCATGGCCTCCTGCAGCGCATCCAGGCTGGCCGACCGCTCGTCGTCGCTCGCCGCGTTGCCGTTGTGGAACACCACCGGGACGTCTTCGCGCTTCAGGTCGTCGATCAGCGCTTCGACCGCGGGCATGGTGCTCCGGCGGTCGAGGTGCACGCCGAAGATGCCGTAGCCCTGCTTCGCGAACGCGCGGGCCGTGGCGGCGCCGAATCCCGAAGACGCTCCCAGGATGCAAATCCAAGACCGAGCCATGCTCACATTCCTCCGCCGGGGGGGTGCGGCATGCCGCCGGGAGCTCCGCCAGGCGCGGACGGCGTGTTGCCGACGCCCCACGAGTCGGCCTTCTCGTGCATCTCCTTCACCTCGCCGAAGCGCTCGTAGTTCAGGGACGCTTTCACCTCTTCGATGACCTTGGCGTACTCCTTCTGGCGCAGCTCGGCTTCGAGCTCGTCGCGGACCTCCTCGAGGGGGATGGCATCCCGGCGCTCGAGGGGCTCGATGATGTGGAAGCCGAACCGCGACTGGATCGGGCCCTGCGGCTTGTTCAGCTCGGCGTCGAAGGCCACGGCCGCGACCTCCTCGAGCTTGCCTTCCCGCTCGAACCAGCCCAGATCCCCGCCCTCTCCGCGCGTACGGGCGTCGATCGTGAACTCCTTCGCGAGCGCCGCGAAGTCCTCTCCGCGGCCGAGCTTCTCCATGATCTCGTTGGCCAGGGCCTCTTCGGTCACCAGGATGTGACGGGCGCGCGCCTGGGGCTTCTGGAAGCGCACCTTGCGCTCGTCGTACATGGTCTGGATGGCGGCGTCGTTGACCCGCTCCTCGACGCGCGACGCGAGCAGCTCCTGAGCGAGGACCTCCCGCATCTTCATCGCCAGCGACTTCTTCACCTCGGGATCCTCGTGGATCTTCGCTTCGATGGCCTGGCGGTACAGCATCTCGCCGAGCCCGACCTGCTCGACCATCTTGGCGTACTCGCCGGACTCCTTGCGGGCCTCGATCATCTCGTCCGGGATGTTGCGGGTCACCGCGTCCATCATGTCGGACGTGACGGTGTACTTGCCATCGACCGTGAGCAGCTTCTCGCCCTTGGCCTGGAACTGACCCGGAACCGCCGACGACCCGCCACCCCCGTTGCACGCGCCGAGGGCGAGTGCGCCGAGAACACCGATGGCACCGAGGGTGAGCACACCGCGACGACCAGAGGTTCGAGCACCTCGAGCGGGAATGGACAAGGCAAAGAAACGCACAGAGACCTCCGTGAGACGAAAACTCCCCGCGCGGCCGATCGTCCCCACGGGTCGGGCGCGAGTATCGCAGAGCCGGCGGCTTTGCGACACCGCTCCGCCCGATCCGCGACAGACATCGACAACCCGAAGGCCGCACGGGCCGGATACGGGGTGCGCTGCTCTGGAGTTCGTTTGCTCATCATCGCCCTCACAGCTCTCAGTGTCCCGAGCGTGCTGAGTTCCACCGCACACGCCGCCGGTCCCGCTCCGGTCGCGAATCCGTCCATTCCCGAAGTCGTAGCCCCCACCGTCGAGGTCACCTGGCGAAAGGACCACGCGCAGCTCCGCGTCACCGCCCCCCAGGGCTTCACCATCAGCCCCGATGCCCCCGCCGATCTCACCCTCGAGACCGTCGATCCTCCGGCAGATGCCCTCCCCCGCGCCGTGACCGTGCGCACCAACGGAGCCGAGATCACCGGAGGAATCGCGGTCGGACCCCTCCGCGGGGCCGGTGTGGACGGAGCGATCGCCGTGCAGCTGTGCGAGAAGTCCAGTGGCGTCTGCCTGCCCGGGCGCTTCGGGATCTCCGGCGCGATCCCCACCTTCCGAAAGGGCGAGGTTCGCCTGGCCACCCGGTCCGCCGACGTCGAGGCCTCCCACACCCCCGTCTTCAACACCGATGCCCAGGTCGCCGCCGACCGTGCGTTCGCCGCCGCCGAGAAGGCCGATTCCCTCGTGCTGCTGGACTTCTCCGCCGTCTGGTGTCCCCCGTGCAACCAGCTCGCTGCAGAGGTCCTGCACGCCCCCGACCAAGAGACCCGTCTGGCCGGGGTCGAGGTCGCCGTGATCGACGTCGATCACCCGTCGAGCTGGGCGCTGAAGGATCGCTACGCCGTGGGCGGCTACCCCACCGTCGTGCTGACCGACGCCGAGGGCACCCAGGTGGACCGGATCACCGGCTACCCGGGTCGCGACGCGTTCCTCGCCTTCGTCGACCGTGCAGTCCGCGGCGATGCACCCCCCGACTGGGCCACCATCGATCCCGCCACCCTGTCCGCTGACGAGGCCGCCGAGGGCTGGTGGTGGCTCACACAGAACGCAGACCACGACCAGGTGGATGTCGAGGCCTGGGCGGACGCCGCATCCGGCAGCGACACCGTGGCCGCTCACCTCGCCCGCTTCCACACCGAGCCGAGCGACACCGAAGCGGACTGGCTGGCCGAGAACGCCCCCGAGCACGTGCTGGATTGGGTCCCGTACGTCGATTCCTCCGACGGGTGGGGCGCGACCGACGCCGCTCACGCGCTCCAGCGCAGGGCCCTCTCCCACAGCCTCGTCGGTGCTTCGGGCATCGAAGCCGCCGACCGGATGTGGTTCCTCGCCGAGCTCGCCGAGACCCCCGAGCGCGCGAAGACCTGGTACGCCGCGGCCTGGGCCACCCTCAACGCGGCCCAGACCGGCGACGACGAGCTCGACCGGAGTGGCTGGACCTTCCTCGCCAGCCTGCAGGCCAAGGCCGGCGACGTGGATGGCGCCATCGCGTTCCTGGACGACAAGACGCGCACCCACCCCGGCGAACCCACCTTCCTCCTGAAGGCCGCCACCCTCCTCAACGACGCCGGCCGTCACGAAGAAGCCCTGGAGCGCAGCACTCTGGCCCTCGACCGCGCCTGGGGCGACAACCGACTCCGGGTCGTGATGGCGCACGTCACCGCACTCCAGGCCCTCGATCAGTCCGACGAGGCCGAACGCATCGCGCGTCAGGCCCTCGAACAGCCCACCCCGGGCGACCTCGCCGTTCGCACCCATCGCTACCGGTCCCAGCTGGCGGAGCTCGTCGGGCTCGACCCCGAGCAGACCGCCGATGCCGAGTGACCCCGCGGATCGTCCGTACGGCTCAGCGTGGACCTCCGAAGATCTGGCCGCGGACGTCCTGCAGCTCGCTCCGGCGCTGATCGGGGCCGTCGTCACCCACCGGGACGTCGCGCTGCGGATCACCGAGACCGAGGCCTACCGGTGGCCCGGCGACACCGCGTGTCACGCCCGCGCAGGACGCACCCCGCGCACCGCTCCCCTGTTCGGCCCTCCCGGTCGGGCGTACGTCTACCTCTGCTACGGCATCCACCACCTGCTGAACATCGTGACCGGCGAGGATGGCCAGGCCCAGGCCGTGCTCGTGCGCTCCGCCGAGGTGGTCGCGGGCCACGAGACGGTCACGAAGCGGCGTCGGATCACGGGCAGAGGCAGCCTGGCCGGGCCCGGCAAGGTGGGCCAGGCCCTCGGCGTCGACGTGTCGTTCACCGGCGAACCGTTCGAAGAGCCCGGCAGACTGGGGTTGTTCAGGGGTCGGCCTGCAACGGAGCTGTGCGTCGGGCCTCGCGTGGGCATCGACTACGCCGAACCCCGGCACCGGTCGCTCCCCTGGCGATGGGCCGATGCGGCATCGCCTCAGGTCTCCCATCGGAAGACCCTCTCCAGGACCCGATCCGGCTAGCCTCTGATCAGCGCATCGCGAGCGGTCAGCCGTCAGCTCTTCCTCCTGGAAGGAAGCCGCCTGGGTGGGGCCGAGGAGGCTACAGGCTACAGGCTACAGGCTGCAGGACGTGACGTCAGCGGGTGCCGGCAGAGACGACTGCCCCCTGATAGCGGTGCTTGAACTTGCCTTGTCGAGCGTGGCCGACTCTGCCGATGTGGGTGTATTCAGCAGCCCTGAAGCCTGTAGCCTGAAGCCTGGTTCGACCCGGCAGTGAGGGTTTCTTCCCAGGAGTCAGGGCTGAGGGCTGAAAGCTCCCGAAGGGGTGCTGGTCCCAACGCTAGAGCACGAGCTTCCGGCCATCGAGGCGCTCGGCGGCCACGGCTTCGGCCTCGTCGGGCGTCACGGGATGGTCGGACTCCTGGAGCACGTTGCGGATCCAGGCCTCGGTCGCCTTCGTCACCTGCCGCCCCTCGAACGTGTCCGCGCGCGTCGCCCAGAACCGTAGAATCGCCCGCTTTCGCGCCTCTCTCCCGTCCACCGGCCGGCTCCCGACCAGCGGCACCCCGTCCGACCACAACGCGTCCAGACGGTCTGGGAGCGCATCGAGCGTCCGCTGGACCTCGGTGTCGCGACGCACCCGGTCGTACTGGGCGAGCTCGGGCTGTACCGCACTCCGGATCTCGGCGTAGACCCGATCCAGCAGCGCGCGAGACGGCAGCACCCACAAGCTCGCCGACCCCGCCGGCAGCGTCGACACCACCTCTCCCGACGGCGTCTGGTAGACGAACCCTTCGGCATCCCGCTGCAGGTTCTTGTTCGACTCCATCTCGGTCGTGTCCGACAGGCTCGCCTTGCGGAACGCCACCACCGGATAGCCGAACGTCAGGTTGCCCTCGGCGTCCAGCCGCGCCCGGCCCATCCAGCGTCGCGGCGGCTTGAACACCGTGAGGTCGCCCTTCTCCTTCGGGTCCCATCCGAGCCGCTTCAGCGCGACGATGACGTCCCAGCGCGCCTGACGGATGGCGGGGTCGCCGTAGACGATGATCTCGTAGTCGAACGACGCGTCCTCGACGTCGAACGCCGTGACCTCCGGACCGCTCGGCTCCTCGTCCCTGTCGTCGTCCGGCGGAAGAGCAGGCCCGGTCTGGGCCGTGGCCACGGGCGCCATTGCGAGCAGACCCATCAACAGGCCCGTGCACACGGCTCCGATGGCACGTTGCTCCACGATCAGCCCACCCAGGGTTGCAGCCGCTCGCGCAGATCGTCGGTCCACGGGGTCGGTCGGAAGGTGTCGGGATCCACACGGATGACGGTCCGCGATCCGCGCGCACAGTCCCGGTCCTCGTCCATCGGCATCAGCCGGAAGCCGAACGTCAGGCTGGTGCGGCCCAGCTTCTCGATCCACACGCGGACCCGCACTTCCTGCTCGCCCTTGACCGGCGCCATGTACTCGATGTTGTTGGTCTTCACGAGGTGAAAACGGTCGGGCGAGTCGGGATCTTGCAGGTCTCCCAGCCCGAGCACCCGCCAGAACGACCCCAGCGTACGCTCGAAGAGCAGGAGATACCGGGCGTTGTGCAGGATCTGGAAGGGGTCCAGATCGTCGAAGTACACGCCCATCACCTGTTCGTGGAATCGCATGTCCACCGTCCTCCGTGACGGCGTTCTAACGACCCCAACGACCCCGTGCGCCCTGCCCAGGGGGGCTGCTACGGACAGACCTGCTGGCCATCCAGACGGATGCGGTAGCCGGGCACGCACTCGATCCGGCCCTTGTCCCGGAACTCCTGGCAGAGATCCTTGCCGTCGACGATCACCGTGTCGTCGCCGGGCTCGAAGGTGCCGTCGCCATCCGCGTCGTAGCAGGTGGCATCGATCACCGAATCGGTGGACAGAAGATCCATGATGACCTGGCAACCAGAGAGCCCCAGGCCCATGCTCGCGACACACACGAGGACTGTGAATCGACGCAACAAAGAACACCTCCGGTCCGATCATACAGGACCACGCATCCCACTGCTCTCAGCGGGTCCCGTACATCCGGTCGCCAGCGTCTCCGAGGCCCGGCATGATGTAGCCGTGGTCGTTCAGCTCGCGGTCGATCGCCGCGGTCACGATCGGAACGTCGGGGTGCGCAGCCCGGAGCGCAGCGATGCCCTCGGGTGCAGCGAGCAGGCAGATGAATCGCACCGAACGGGGGTTCGTCTCCTTCAGCCGGTCGATCGCCGCGATCGCCGAGTGTCCGGTGGCCAGCATGGGGTCGACCACCAGCGCGTCGCGCTCGCTCATGTGCTCGGGAACCTTGAAGTAGTACTCCACGGCCTCCAGCGTCTCGGGGTCGCGGTACAGCCCGATGTGGGCGACGCGAGCTGAGGGCAGCAGGCGAAGCATCCCGTCCAGCAGGCCGTTTCCAGCTCTCAGGATGCTCACGAGCACGGGCTTGCGGCCCGCCAGCACCGGTGCGTCCATGGCCTCGAGCGGGGTGTGGATCGGCGCGGTGGTGAGCGGAAGGCTCCGGGTGGCATCGTAGGCCAGCAACAACGCGATCTCGCCCAGCAACCCCCGGAACCCCTTGGTCGACCGCTCGCGGTCCCGCATCAGGGTGAGCTTGTGCTGGACCAGCGGGTGGTCGACCACCGTGACGAGCGGGTCGGCTGCAACGGACTCGGCGGACACCTTGGTTTCGGCGGACATGACGGCTCCAGCGTTGTTCGAGGACGCGGTGGGTCGCGGGACTAACCCCGATGGCCGTCCCCCGAAAACCACGTGTTGGTTAAACGGGGCCGGACGCGGGGACGTCCTCCGCAACCGGGAGCCCAGCATGGCCGAGCCCACCGCCCAGGAAGCCGTCGACGAGCCCCTCTACACCCCGGCTCCCGGCGAGCGACAGCTCACGTTCCGCGCGGTGGCGACGGGCTGTCTGCTGGGTGGCGTCGTCTGCGCGATGAACATCTACTTCGGCCTGCAGACCGGCTGGAGCATCGGGGGCTCGCTCATCGCGGCCATCCTCGGGTTCAGCTTCTTCAAGGTGGTCACCCGCCTCACGGGCGGCGAACCCCTGAGCCGACTCGAGGTCAACATCGCCCAGACCGCGGGCTCCGCTGCGGGCTCGATGACCAGCGCCGCCGGCCTGCTCGCGCCCATCCCCGCGCTCCGAATCCTCGGCCAGGACCCCTTGTCGTACGGCGAGCTCACCCTGTGGGCCGCCAGCGTCGCCTGGCTCGGCGTGTTCTTCGCCGTGCCGCTCCGTCGCCAGATGGTGCTGGTCGAGAAGCTCCGATTCCCCACGGGAACGGCCACCGCCAACACCATCGTCGCGATGTTCTCGGAAGGCGCCGAGGCGATGAAGAAGAGCAAGTACCTGCTCGTGTTCGCGATCCTGGCGGCCAGCTTCACCCTGGTGAACCACTTCTTCGGCGAGATCTCCCACCCACCGCTCGAGACGTGGATTCCGATCGCGATCATCACGGTCCCCGCGTCCTACAGCATCCTGATCTACAACAGCCCGCTGATGTGGGGAGCCGGCGTGCTGATCGGTCCGAAGGTCGCCACCAGCCTGCTCATCGGGGCACTCGTGGCCTGGGGTGTCGTCGCGCCCACCGTCGAGTCCGTCGGGTGGCGCGAGGAGTTCTACGCCACCCCCGAGATGTGGGCAGGGATGGCGTCCGGCCACGTGCTCTCCGGTCCGCGCCTGTTGTCGTTGACCAGCCCCACGGGCATGGCCCGGAGCACGATCGACCTCACCACAGCCGCCGGGAGCCTGCCCCGCGACGCCACGATGTCCTACGAGCACGGTGTACGCGGGTGGATCCTGTGGCCGGGTGTGGCGATCATGGTCGCCGACGCACTCACCAGCCTGGGCCTGTCCTGGCGAACCATCCTCAACACCTTCACCGGCACCGCGAGTGGCGACGAGGCCAGCGACACCAGCACCGAGCCCATCCCCAACGCCTGGTGGATCGGGGGCCTCGGCGTCGCGTCGACCTTCACGGTGGTCGCAGCCTGGCTCCTGTTCGACATCCACCCGCTGATGACCGTCCTGGCGGTGATCCTGTCGTCCGTGCTGGCCGCCATCGCGGTCCGGTCCACCGGCGAGACCGACATCAACCCCATCGGCGGCATGGGCAAGGTCACCCAGCTGGTCTACGGCGGGATCGCGCCCGGCAGTGTCACCACCAACCTGATGACCGCCGCGGTCACGGGCTCCGGAGCGAGCCAGGCCGGCGACATGATGCAGGACCTCAAGACCGGCTGGCTCCTCGGGTCCTCGCCGCGCAAGCAGATGGTCGCTCAGCTCATCGGCATCGCCGCGGGTGTGCTGGTGTGCGTGCCCATCTACCTGCTGTTCGACGCCGCCTGGGACATCGGGGGCGTCGGTGAGCTCGACGCCGACGGCAACCCGCTCAAGTCCATGCCCGCTCCCGCCGCACATGCGTGGGCCGGCATGGCCCGGGTGCTCGCCCAGGGTCTCGACGCCCTGCCGCCCAACGCCGAGTACGCCGTGCTCGTGGGGCTGGTCGTGGGCATCGTCATCCCGGTCCTCCGCAAGCTGCTGAACAACCCCACCTGGCTGCCCAACGGCCTCGCCATGGGCGTCGCGTTCATCGTTCCCGCCTACTACAGCATGGCGATGTTCACGGGCATGGTCGCCTTCCAGATCTGGCGGCGCCTCGACCGTTCCGGTGCCGAAGCCCTCGGATTCGCCGTCGCGTCGGGCCTGATCGCGGGCGAGGGTCTGATGGGCGTGGTCAACGCGTTGCTCCAGGTGCTCGGGATCGATCGCGCGTGGCTGCTGGGGCTCGTCGGCCTGGCTGGGTGAGCCGCCGGCGGCTTTTGGCGGCAGACTGGAAATCTGCGCCGGTTCGGGGCATGATTACGGTGACGGGGTGAAGTACGCGGCGCGCTCCTCGGCGCTGCGCGAGGCCCCCTGGAGGCACCATGGCGTTCCGCGAAGATCCGTATGGCGCGCACTACTTCGGCCTGATGCTCAAAGGCAAACAGAACGGCGGCGATCTCATCGAGGTCGCTCACTTCCACGAATGCTCCGGCATGAAGTCCGCCGCCCAGGTCTTCGAGATCGAAGAGGGCGGGCTCAACGGCCGCACCCACAAGCGTCCCGGCCAGTCCCGCTGGGAGAACCTCGTGCTCCGCACCTCCACGCACCACACGATGGAGCTCCTGGAGTGGCGGGATCAGTACATCCAGGACAACTGGAAGGACCGTCGCGACGGCGCCATTGTGATGTACAACGAGGCCGGCGACGAGATCCGTCGGTTCAACTTCCGCAACGGCTGGCCCGTGTCCTGGGAGGGCCCCAACCTCAAGGCCGGTGAGTCCGAGCTCGCGATCGAGACCCTCGAAGTCGCGCACGATGGCATCGACATCGACGACAAGCAGCCCACACCGGAGCCGCCCCCACCCGAAGAGCCCCCCGAGAAGCTCGACCTGCCGAACATCCCCTTCGACTACGACTCGGCCGAGCTGAACGACGAAGCCAAGGCGATCATCGCCCAGGCCAGCGAAGACATGGACCGCATGGAGATCGACGAGATCTGGCTCGAGGGCCACACCAGCACATCGGGGTCCTTCGGCTACAACCAGAACCTCTCTGGCGACCGCGCAGATGCCGTCGCCGAGGAGCTGCGCCGCCTCAACCCCGACCGCACGGTCTACACCCAGTCCTACGGCTGGAAGTACCCCGTCGCGTCGAACGCCACGGCGTCGGGGATGGCCGCCAACCGACGCACCGACTTCTACACCACCAGCTACGCCAGCCGGGGCCGAGACGCATCGCCCGTCACCCCCGAGAACGCCAAGTACGATCCCCCGTACAACCACCGCGACAGCGCAGCCGCCGCCGAGAAACAGGGCGAGTGAGCCTCCCTCTGGCGCGCCTGCCCACGCGGGTTACGCCAGAGAACAGGAACCCACGGGGTCGAGTGACGTCACGGCACTCGCAGCCCCGAGATTGGAGATGAGGACGATGGGCAACCAGCACTAGACGCCAGCTACACGACCACTGCTGAACTCTGCGTGCTGACATGGGCTTGTGAGCAACACCGGGAACGCCCGGTCTCCCTTCGCCTTTCCATCTGATCCACTTCCTCTCAATCCTGGAGGCCACTCATGGCTGCTCCGAAGAACCCCGACCTGCGTCCCGAAGACGCACCCTTGAACCGTGCCCAGCGCCGTGCGCGCAAGAAGGGCACCGCGAAGAAGTCCCGTGCTGGACGTCCGATCCGCACGCCCACCCCCAAGAACGACCGCAAAGGCAGGGCTCCCCGGCCCTCGCGGGGCGGAAACCGTCGGTTCAGCGGGGGCTCCCGACACCGGGACTGAGCCTTCGAGGGAGGAGTCGAGTGACGTCACGGCACTCGAAGGCTCCCGTCACCTTCGAGGGAGGAGTCGAGTGACGTCACGGCACTCGAAGGCTCCCGTCACCTTCGAGGGAGGAGTCGAGTGACGTCACGGCACTCGAAGGCTCCCGTTCGCTGAGCAGTCAGCCGTCGCTGTTCTCCAACGGGCGCAGCGGCGACTGACCCGCCATCTCCTCGACGCGTCGGGCCACCGCCTCGCGTTCCTGCTCGGTGTAGTGCCGCAGGCCGTGGTGCAGCTCGGCGTTGTCGGGGAACCAGTGGCTGCTGTACGTGGTCTGGGGAACGAAGCCCCGCCGGTACTTGTGGCCCCCGCCGTGCCCCGGCTCGAACACCTCCAGGCCGTGCTCGATGCAGTACTCGATGGCCTGGTAGTAGCAGACCTCGAAGTGCAGGAACCTGTGCTCTTCGGTGCAGCCCCAGTGCCGCCCGTACAGCCGGCCCGCCTTGAGCACGTTGAACGCACCCGCCACCGGGGTGTCGCCGTCCCAGGCGATCACGTAGTGCAGCCGGTCGCCCCAGACCTCGCCCAGGTGGACCCAGAACTCCTCGCTCATGTAGACCCGCCCCCACGGCCCGAACTGTCGGCAGGTGCTCCGGTAGAACGCGTGCAGTGCGCGCAATCGCTGCTCGTCGGGGTTCGTGCCGACCTCGATGCGCACGGCCTTCTTCGCGTCCTTGCGCTCGCGGCGGATCTTGTTGCGCTTCTTGCTCTTGAACCGCTTCAGGAAGTCCTCGAACGTGTCGTACCCCTCGTTGAACCACCAGAACTGGAACTGGGTACGCGGGAACCCGCCGAGCTTGTCGAGGTGCTGGGCTTCGGATTCGGTGTCGAACAGCACGTGGATTCCGTGGCAGTCCTCGCCAGCGGCGTGCAGCCCCTGGACCAGCCCCGCCTTCCACTGGTCGCGGTCGTAGCCGTCCTTCACGAGCAGTCGCTCCCCGGTCACCGGCGAGAACGGCGCCGCGACGATCAGCTTCGGGTAGTAGTCGAACCCCGCACGGTGCGCGGCATCGGCCCAGGCGTGATCGTAGACGAACTCGCCCCGGCTGTGCAGCTTCACCCAGCCCGGTGCCACGGCCACCAGCTCGCCATCCTCCCAGCCCGTGATGGGCCGCGGGACCCAGCCCGTGTCCGGCACTGCACAGCCGAACTGCTCGACGCCGTGCAGGAACGCGTGCTCCAGGAACGGGCATCCGTCTCCCACCACCGCATCCCATGCATCGGCGTCGACACTGCCGTAGCTGCCGAACACCCGGATCTCGTGCGCCACGCGCCCTCCACATCCGGAGCCTTAACGATGGATCATCGCGGGACGATGCTCGCCCGACGTTCGAGCATGCGTGACGCCGTGAGACATCTCCGGACAAAGCATCCGGGACCCTGGTGCGTCTGGTGCGTGTCTTTGTCATGCGGAGGACCCATGGACCCGTACATCGACCGACTGCCCGACCCGCGCGTCATGGCGCGGCTCATGATCCAGCTCCGCTTCGGAGACCGGGACGGACGCATCCGTGCGTTCAAAGCCGCCGGTGACGCCCTGGCCATCGCCATCCTCGCCAGCCGCGGCGGCCGCGAGATGCCCGAGTGGGCCGACCCCCTCGCGAAGTACATGGTGGGTGCGCTGCTCTTCGTCGAAGACGACACCATCGACACCGCGCCCGCCAGCGAGCGCCTCCGTCTGTCCATCGCCGCCATCACCCTGTCCGTGGTCCAGCCCCACACCTCCTCGGCCGTCGATGGCGCCGTGTCGTTGTGGATGAACTGGGGAATGGGCACCCCGCGCTGCGCCGACAGCCAGGCGTGTCTGCTCCGCTGGACCCTGCTGCGCATGTTCCTCGACGACATCGACGGTGCTGCCGAAGCCGTGCACGCGCTGCTCGACGTCACCCAGCACGGCCCCGCCCTCGTCCTGCACGACTGGGTGGTCGCCCGTCGCCAGCAGCACGGCGCCTCGCGGGAAGCCCAGTGCTGGCGCAACCTGTGGACTCTCCTCGGCAGCGACCCCCTGCAGACGCACCCGGGACTGCTGGTCTGTGCGGCGGTGGTGGTCAACCAGGCCGGTCCCATGCGGCGCGGAGAGGTCCTCACCTGGCTCGATCAGCAGCTGGCCCAGCCCGAGCGCCTGAACCGCGCGACGGCCTGACCTTCTTTCCGGTGGGTTGTGGCGACCGGTCGCCCCCGAGCCCGCTATGATCATCCCATGCAGAAGCTCGTCTACGACGGCCTCCAGCGCTGCCCCTACCGAGAGGGGCAGGTCGCCCGGATGCCTCTGTACCGCCAGCTCCGGCGCCTGACGCTGGCCGAGGCCGATGCCCGCTTCGCCAACGCCGAGCGACGCGTGGGTGCGTGTCTGTACCGCACCGCCTGCCCCACCTGCACCGCCTGCGAAGGGCTGCGCATCCCCGTACACGAGTTCAAGCCCAGCAAGTCCCAGCGCCGGGTCCGCAACCGCTGGAAGGGCCACCTGCGCATCGAGTACGGTCCGCCCACCTTCACTCCGGAGAAGCTCGCGCTGTTCAACCGGCACAAGCGCGAGCGCGATCTGGTCGCATCCGACGACGGCGAGATGACCGCGCTCGGCTACACCAGCTGGCTCGTCCACAGCTGCTTTCCCACGATGGAGATGCGCTACTTCTACGACGACGAGCTGGTGGGCATCGGCATCGTGGACCTGGGCGAGACCAGCATCTCGTCGGTGTACTTCTACTTCGACCCCGACGAGCGGTTCTCCAAGCTGTCGCCCGGTGTGTTCAGCGTGCTCCAGGAGGTCGAGCTGTGCAAGCGCACGGGCCGCGAGTTCCTGTACCTGGGCCTGTACGTCAGCGACTGCAGCAACCTGAACTACAAGGCGAACTACACGCCCCACGAGCGCCTCTACGACGGTGATTGGCGCCGCTAGGCTCGCTGCGCCCTGCGGTAGAGGAGGGGTGTGACCACGATTTCCTGCGGAAGGCTGTTTGCACGACTTCCTGCGGAAGGCTGTTTTGTCGCAACGGCGCGATAAGGGATGGCCGCACCGGCAAACGGGGTGAATCGTGCACAGCAGCGAGCGACACGACCAGGCAACGCGCCCTTCCAGACGGGGGCTCTCTACAGGGCTGGCATCGATCGGGCTCGTGATGGCGGGGCTCCTGAGCGCCTGCACCCCCGAAGACGCCGACACGGACGACCTCTTCGCCTACACGTTCCCCGACATCGAAGAGGCCCGTCCGGCCATGCTCGGTCCGGGTGGGCCCACGGTGGCGTTCGACGAGTCCGAGCTGTTCACGAACTGCGCGTTCATGGAGCGGGTCGAGGAAGACCGCGGGCTGCGCAACACCGTCGTGCCCTGGCGCGGGCACCTGCTCCTGCTCTGGTCCAACCAGTCCGGAGACGGCGGGTTCACCTTCTTCGAGATGGACGACCCCTGCGATCCGGTCGAGGTCGGCTTCGCCCACCACCTCAACATGCGCGAGACCCACGCCCTGCCCATCGTGCACCTGCCCGAGGGCGACCCCCATGCCGGCACCTACGCCGCTGCGAACGGCACCCGCGGCATCATGCTCTGGGACATGACCGACATGAACGACGTGCAGATGGCGTCGTACCTCACCTGGGAGGACGTCGGGTCGTTCGACGCCTACCAGCGCAACGTCTTCTCGGTCGCCTGGCAGTACCCCTACGTCTACGCCGCCACCCAGGACGTCGGGCTCATCGTGCTCGACGCCACCGACCCCACCGCCCCCGTCGAGGTCACCCGGCTGCAGCTCGACCCCATCCTGCGCATGGGCAACGTGGTGATCAACGGCACCCGGATGCTGATGACGTCCACCGGCGAGAACGACGCTGCGATCTTCGACATCTCAGACCCCACCGACCCCCAGCTGCAGTCCCGGTTCGACATCGTCGACGCCGAGGGCGCCCCACGCGAGGCCTACGGCGGCACCATGTACGGCGACTACGCGGCGTTCGCTCGGAAGGACGACGGCAGCGGCCCCATCCTGATGGACGTCTCCGACCCGCTGAACCCCACCTTCGTCAGCGACGTGCACGTACCCGGTTCGGGTGGCGGGTACGTGTTCTTCCACGAGGGCTTCGCGTTCATGGGGCAGACCAACCGCGCCGACGTCTACGACTTCACGGACGTCGACAACCCCGTGCACGTGGGCCGAGGCGATCTGGAGGGCGACCTCGACACGCTCACGCCCTACGGCAACGTCGCCATCCTGGCCACCGACGACGAGGGGGCCGAGAACGAAGAGACCGCCGTGATGCCCTGGCGCACCGACGTCGACACCACCCCGCCCACCATCCTCACCACAATACCGCGCGACGGCGACACCGGCGTGGCCCTCACGGCTCGGGTCGGATTCGGCTTCTCCGAGATGGTCGAGCCCAGCAGCGTCTTCCCCGGAAGCGTCCGGCTGCACGGGCCCGATGGAGAGGCGATCGAGGGATGGGCCGGCGCACAGGAGGCCTTCGGCTGGTACACGCCCAAAGAACCCCTGCTGCCCGAGTCCGAGTACACCTTCACCATCGCAGCGGGCGGCATCGTCGACGTGAACGACAACGCCATCGAAGACGACGTCGTGTTCACCTTCACGACGGGACGTTGACGTGCTCCGACTACTCCCGATCACGCTGCTGCTCGCGTGTCCCGCACCGTCCGACACCGACGTCGTTCCCGAAGACCTCACCGCCGATGCCGGTCCGGCTCGGGTCGTTCCGGTCGGCGTGTCCGTGAAGCTCGACGGCAAGGGCTCGACCGGGGCCGTGTCGTACTTCTGGGACGTGGACGACGGCACCACCTACGAGACCGCCGATCCCACCCACATCTACGAAACGCCCGGCAACCGCACCGCCATCCTCCAGGTCACCGACGCGTTCGGCTCCATCCAGACCGCCTCTACGCGTGTCACCGTCCATCCTCGCCCGGCCGAGCGGCCCGTATCCAGCAGCAGCACGCTGTACGCCGGCCCCGATGGGCGGATCTGGGGCGTGGTCGCCGATGCCCGCACCCTGTTCGTGGCCGATGGGGAGTCCGTGCAGATCCTCGATGCGTGCAGCGACGGCGGGCAGCCCCGGGGGGTCACCGCCATCCCGCAGATCACGGTCCTCTGCGACGAGACCGGGGGCGCAACCCCGCGCATCATCCACTACCCCAACGGCCAGAACGAGGTCGAGACCGTCGAACTCCCCGTCGGAAGCCACCCCCGCGCCCTGGTCTACCAGGCACCCGAAGACCCCGGCGACTTCCCGTCCGAGGGCCTCTGGCACGCCTCGCTGTCCGGCACCGGCCAGATCGCCACCCTCGAAGACGTCACCGATCTCGAGCTCACCGACGTCGGCTCAGACCCCCGCTCCATCGTGGCCCTGCCAGGCGGGCCCGTCACGGCCCGGTTCCGCAGCGGAACCGACCAGGGCGAGCTGTTCGCACCGGAGGTCTCCGAGACGCCCATCGTGCTCGAGTACGACACCGGGCCCGACAGCGACACCGGCAACCGCGGCGTGCCCAACCTGCTCACCCTCGTGGGCAGCCCCGACGGCCGCACGGTCTACGCAGCCGGAACGCTGTCGAACACCGCACGCGGCACCCTGGTCGACGAGCAGGGCCGCGATCTCACGTTCGAGACCACGGTGCGCGCCTTCCTCTCCATCGTCGACATCGAGACCGGCGAAGAGCAGGTCCGACGTCAGTTCGACGACCAGGGCCGCATCGGCGCACTGGCCATCGATCCCCTCGGAACCGTGGTCTACGCCGCGTTCCCCAGCACCCACACCGTCATCGCGGTCGACGCGTTCACGGGCGAGATCGCCGGCTCCATCCAGGAGGTGGGGCTCGGTGTCGATGGGCTGCTGGTCTCCGAAGACGGCGAGACCCTGTACGTCAACGCCACGCTGTCCCGCGAGATCCGCGCCTACGACGTGAGCAACCTCTCGGTGCTGCCCCCGCTGCGCTGGTCGGGGTCCACGGTCGACGACGATCCGCTCTCCCCCGAGATCCTCCTCGGAAGGCAGCTCTTCAACGACTCGCGCGACCCCCGCATCGCCAAGCACGGCTACATCGCCTGCGCCACCTGTCACCCCGAAGGCGACCACGACGGGCAGACCTGGGACTTCACCGGTCGCGGCGAGGGGCTGCGCAACACCACCAGCCTGCTCGGGCGCGCGGGAACCGCCATGGGTCCGGTGCACTGGACCGGCAACTTCGACGAGATCCAGGACTTCGAGCACGACATCCGCGGGCCGTTCTCGGGCGAGGGGTTGATGACGGACGCCGACTTCGAGGCCACCGACACGCCGCTGGGCGCCCCGAAGGCTGGATTGTCGTCGGACCTCGACGCGCTCGCCGCCTACGTGGCCACTCTGGACGCCACGCCCACGAGTCCATTCCCCGAACCGCCCGGTGGCGCCGACCTCTTTGCGGCCTCGGGCTGTGAAACGTGCCATCCCGCGCCTCTGTTCACAGACTCCGCGCTAGACGTCCGCCACGACATCGGCTCGCTGACCCCGGACAGCGGCCAGCGACTGGGCGGGCCTCTGGACGGCCTCGACACGCCTACCCTGCTGGGCGCCTGGGACGGAGCCCCGTACCTGCACGACGGCTCGGTCCCGACGATCGAAGCCGCCATCGAAGCCCACGACTCCGCACCCACAGATCCCGCGGACGTCTCGCTGCTGGCCGACTACGTCCGTTCGCTGTAGCTCCGTGCAATCCCTACGGGAGCGCTGGCGCTCTGAGGCTCTGACGAAGCCGTCTACCGGGCTTCGTTCGCTGATCGACCCGCTCCCCACGCCGATCTTCAGTCGTCCCCTGTGGCTCTGTGCGTGTGCCCGAGCCTCTCCCGCAGTCACTCCCGCATGTCGACCCGGCCCGTCTTCTGGAAACCACCTCGGCGGCGGAGTCCAGTGATTCCGGCAGGCGGATTCGGGCGCACGCACAGAGCCACAGCGGACGCGCATGGCCGAACAGGCCGAACGGACCAGTCGCGGGAGGGACGAATCGGAGACAACATCGCCAGAGTCTCAGAGCACGAACAGCCCTGCGAGCACGACGGAATCGATGACGCGGACCGGGGGTCCGTCGTCGTCGTCAGTTGCGCCGAAAGACGAGCTACTATCCACACACGACCCGATACAAATCGCGTGGTCTCCCGTGTCCTCGGTGACTCCGTGGCGATCACTCGCTCCCCCTCCCCGAACCCGAGAAGACTCCCGTGCCCGACATGCTCCAGCACTACCGCGACTGGCTCGAGAAGAAGCCCGACGACCGCCTCGCCATGTACGGCGTCGCCTTCGAGCTGAAGAAGCGCGGCGAGGTCGAGGCATCCCGCGGCGCGTTCGAAGCCCTGCTCGCCAAGCACCCGCACAGTGGGGCCGGCTGGTTCCAGTTCGGCGCGCTGTACGAGGAGGACGGCGACGAAGAGGAAGCCATCGCCGTCTGGAAGCGAGGCCTCGAAGCGCTGAAGGATGCGACCGATGGCGAAGCCCGCCGCAGCGTAGCGGAGATCGAAGGCGCGCTCGCGGCGCTCGAGTAGCGTCACACCTCGTACAGGTGCGCCATCTCCCGCAGCTCCCGGATCTTGGACGTGAGCGCGTCGACAGCTGCCTGGATCTGCTCTGCAGTCGTCGGCCGCCCCACCCCGAACCGCACCGATGCGGCCGCTCGCTCCCGGTCGATGCCCATTGCACGCAGCACGTGGCTCGGCTCCAGGCTCTCCGACGTACACGCGCTCCCCGAGCTCATCCCCACCGACCGGCACCCCGTCATCAGGGCCTCGGCTTCGATGCCGTCGATCGACACATTCAGGTTGGCCGCGAGGCGTTCCGGACCCAGGGCAGGACCGTTGAGTCGCACACCCCCGACCGCCGACAGCCCGTCCCACAGGGCGTCCCGGAGACTCGACAGCCGCTGAGCCTCGTCCTGGGGGGCGCACAGGGCCGCCGCCTCGCCGAACCCCACGATGAGCGGGACCGGCAACGTTCCCGAGCGCATCCCCCGCTCGTGTCCGCCCCCGTAGATCAGCGGCTCGACCGCGATGCGAGGCCGTCTGCGCCGGACGATCAGCGCCCCGATGCCCTTGGGTCCGTAGGCTTTGTGGGCCGACAGACTCAGCAGATCGACGCCCACCGACCGCAGATCGATCTCACACGTCGACAAGGCCTGGGCGGCATCGCTGTGCAGCCACACCTCGCGCTCGGAGCAGATCTCGGCCAGGCGCGCCATCGGATTGAGCGACCCCACCTCGTTGTTCGCCCACATCACGCTCACCAGCGCCGTGCGGTCGGTGATGGCCGCAGCCACGGCCTCCGGATCGACCGTGCCGTCGGGCTCCGGAGCCAGCACAGTCACCGAGAACCCCTCCCGCTCGGCCTGGTTCAGGGGGTCGAGCACGGCCTTGTGCTCGGTGGCGACGGTGAT
The DNA here is from genome assembly GCA_965224055.1 of Myxococcota bacterium. Classification (GTDB taxonomy): domain Bacteria; phylum Myxococcota_A; class UBA796; order UBA796; genus JACKEQ01. The sequence goes on from OZ245034.1 coordinate 5,326,470, forward strand.
GGCGTGGTCTCTCGCTTCGCCCCGGGCTCTCAGCCCACGCAGCACGCCGAGGGTCGCGAGGTTGTCCGATTCTGTGGCTCCGCTCGTGAACACGACCTCCTTGGGACTGCAGCCCACGCGCTGGGCGATCTGCAGCCGCGCGTGCTCGGTGGCGGTTCGGGCGGCGTACCCCCAGCGATGCGACCGGCTCGCGGCGTTGCCGTGCTGCTCGGTGAAGTATGGCAGCATCTTGTCGAGCACCCGCGGGTCGACGGGCGTGGTGCTGTGGTGGTCGAGGTACACGTCCATGGGAAGGGATAGCCGGAGCGGGTTCGGAGCGCTGCTCTGCAGGGTCGGGCCGTGACCTCCGAGCGTCCCAGGAGGATGAAAGCGGCTCGGGGCGGACGACCTGGGCGTTCGCTCGAACGACTTCGATCCATTCAACGCCAACTCTCACCGCTGAGCGCTTCGCTTCGCGGAGGATTGCGCTGAGGATCCGCAGAGCGCGGATGCCTCGACCAGGCCATCTCAGCCGCCGTGTCGGGTGAACAGCGCTTCGTCGTCTTCGAGCGTCCATAGAACAGATTCGAACGCTCGTCGGCCATTCCGCACCTCTCCGTGCAATGCTCGGTGTGCTCCGTGACTCCGTGGCAACGTTGCGCTGATCGAGGTTCACAGGCATCTTCTAGCGGAATCGACCGTCAGGCCAAGCGGACCAATCGCGGGAGGGACGAGCCGGAGACAGCGCGGTAGGCTGCGCCATGGACGGCACCCTCTTCGGCAATCCCTGGGAACACATCCGACTCCTCAGCGACGACGCGCGAAACGCCGTACTCGTGGGCTTCTTGGAGCGGCATGCGCCCGACAACCGCGTCCTGGAGGTCGGATGCGGGACCGGTGTGCTGTCTGCCGTCGCTGCGCGGCTCGGCGCCACCCACGTCGTGGCCGTCGAGCCCACCGAGGTGGCCGACATCGCGAGTGCCCTCGCCCGCGACAACGGCCTGCCGATGACCGTCGTGCGAGCGCGCATCGAGGACGTGGCGCCCGAAGACCACGGCGGCCCGGTCGACGTCGCGTTCTCCGAGCTCCTCAACGCCGATCCGTTCTTCGAAGGGGTGGTCGAGGTCACCAACGCCACCCGGCGCTGGGTGAAGCCGGACGGCCTACTGGCGCCTTCTCGCCTCACCGTGTGGGCCGCTGCTGTTCGCGCCTCCGACTCCGCGCGGGAGGCCCGGGCAGCACGGCGAGCGGTCTCGGAGCTGGGACGTCGCTTCGACCTGCAGATGGGCGCCGTGCTCGACGGCCTGAAGCCCGATGCGACGTCCACGCGGCCCCACGCGCTCACCGACCACACGTACGTCACGCTCGTCGAGGAGCCCGTCGGCCCCGGGGTGGTGGTCCACGACCTGGCGCTCGGAGACGGCTCGACGCCCGAGACCACCGTTCGTGTAGAGCTCCCGGTCACCGAAGCGGGGCCGGTCTCCGGGGTGATGCTCTGGTTCGAAGCGGTGATGGACGACGACCTCGTCCTGCACAACCGCCCAGAGGACGTCAGCAGCCACTGGGGCCGTCAGGTGTGCGTGTTTCCGACGGAGCGCGGCGTTCGGGCCGGCGGACACGTGACCATCGAGCTCACCCTCGCGAACGGCGCGTTGCACGTGGTCGACTGCACCTGACACCTCGCGCGCGTTAGGGGATGTGCATGGCTGTCAGCATCACCGAGAGAGCGAAGACCCGCGTGCGTGAGCTCGTCACCGAGCGCGCCGACGGAAAACCCTGGTTGCGGCTCCGCGTCACGAGCGGCGGGTGCAGCGGCATGATGTACGACATGGACTGGGTGGCCGAGCCCGCGGACGGCGACAAGAACTTCGAGTTCGACGACGTGAAGGTGTGCGTCGACCGCAAGTCCTACCTGTTCCTGAACGGGATCGAGGTCGACTTCGAAGACACGCTGGTGCGCTCGGGGTTCATCTTCCACAACCCCGAAGCCAAGCGGTCCTGCAGCTGCGGCGAGTCGTTCACGGTGTAGCTGACCCGGGCTCACACGTGGTCAGGCAAATGCCCCTGGCCGCAGGCTGTGGCCCAGACGCCTACGACCGCCGCCGGATCCCGAACGCGAGCAGCGGCATGAAGACCGCCAGGAACGGCGCGGGCGTCCCCTGCGCGCAGCCGCACGCACCACCCATGTAGTCCCCCGGCCCCTCGACCTCGGGCCCCTCGAAACTGGGGTCGGTGTCGCTGTCCGTGTCCGCATCCGTGTCGGCATCGGCGTCCGAGTCGGTGTCGGCGTCCGCATCGGTATCGCTGTCCGTGTCGGCGTCGGTGTCCGCATCGCCAGCGGTGTCTCCGGTGTCCCCGGTCCCCAACGGACCGTCCGTGTCGCCCGTGTCCGCCGTGGACAATGGGCCGTCCGCAGTATCGCCCGTGTCGGTGTCGGTATCCGTGTCGGTGTCGGTGTCGGTGTCGGTGTCGGTGTCGGTGTCCGCGTCTCCCCCGGTATCCCCCGTCGCCGTCAGGCCCGTGTCGCTGGTGTCCGCATCCGTGTCGGAGTCGGTGTCGGCGTCTGCATCCGCATCCGCATCCGCGTCCGCATCTGCATCCGTGTCCGCATCGGTGTCTGCATCCGTGTCCGTGTCCGCGTCCGCGTCTGAATCCGTGTCCGCGTCTGCATCGGTGTCCGCATCGGCGTCTGCATCCGCGTCCGCATCTGCATCCGTGTCCGCGTCTGCATCCGCATCCGTGTCCGCATCGGCGTCCGTGTCAGTGTCGGCGTCTGAATCCGCATCCGCGTCGGCGTCTGTATCCGCGTCCGCGTCCGCATCCGTGTCCGCATCCGCGTCGGCGTCTGTATCCGCGTCCGCGTCGGCGTCCGCATCCGCGTCAGCGTCCGCATCAGCATCCGTATCGGCATCGGCATCGGCATCCGTGTCTGTATCCGCGTCGGCGTCCGCATCCGTGTCCGCATCCGCGTCAGCATCCGTATCGGCATCGGCGTCCGCGTCAGCGTCAGCGTCCGTATCAGCGTCGGCGTCCGCATCCGCATCCGCGTCGGCATCCGCATCCGCGTCGGCGTCGGTATCCGCGTCGGCGTCAGCATCCGTGTCGGCATCCGCATCCGCGTCGGCGTCCGCATCCGCGTCGGCGTCCGCATCCGCGTCGGCGTCCGCATCCGCGTCGGCGTCGGCGTCCGCGTCAGCATCCGTATCGGCATCGGCGTCCGCATCCGCATCCGCGTCGGCGTCGGTATCTGCGTCGGCGTCTGTATCCGCGTCGGCGTCCGCATCCGCATCGGCGTCCGCATCCGCATCGGCGTCCGCATCGGTGTCCGTGTCCGCATCCGCGTCCGCGTCGGCGTCGGCGTCGGCGTCGGCGTCGCAGCATCCGTGTCCGCGTCTGCATCGGCGTCAGCGTCCGTATCGGCGTCGGCATCCGTGTCCGCGTCCGCATCCGCGTCAGCGTCGGAGTCGGTGTCCGCGTCCGTGTCGGTGTCGGAGTCCGTGTCGGTGTCCGTGTCCGCGTCTCCGCCGTCGTCCGGAGGACTGCAGAGACTGCTCCCGGCAGGGTCCAGCAAGGTCAGACGGTAGCCGGGCTGCGAGAAGTCGTAGGCGCCGAAGAAGCCCTGCGGAAAGCTCCCGACCAGGTCGAACTCCAGGATCCCGTTCACCCAGATCCGCAGCGAGGTCTCGGTGTACTCGACCTCGAAGACGTGCTCCAGACCTTCTGTCCAGGCCGTGTCGCTCAAGGTGTTCGCGCGGGCCAGCTCGGTGATGTTCGGGCCGCTGTGCGTCCAGTGCTCGACGTCGGAGGCCGCCCCCGTGATGCGACTCACGGCCAGGCCGCGGTTCGCGGTGTTGCCGCCGTTGGTCTGAGTGGAGGCCCGCCAGTCGACCAGCAGGTAGTCGGTGGGCTGGACGTTGTGCTCGTTCGGCGAGTAGCCCAGAACGAAGCCGATGAAGTCGTCGTCCTGGGGAGGGGTGTTCACCCCCCCGTCGAGGGCACGCAGCGAGAAGGTGATGTGGTGCGTCGCGGGGTCGAAGTTGCTGATCCAGATGGACGGATTGCTGTTGATCGTCTGCTCGACCACGGTGGGATCGGCCGCGCTGACCACCCAGTTCGCAGTGGGACCGCCCTGGTCGATGGTGTTGCCGGCCCGGAAGTCACCCGGCACCCCGTTCGCAACCGGAAAGTCGGCCGTGCCACACACCGAGCCAGGCTCGACCCTGCAGGTGGAGCTGCAGCCGTCTCCATCGTCGAGATCGGCGTCGTCACACTCCTCGGTCCCAGGCTCGATGACCCCGTCGCCGCATACCGCCCAGGCAGAGGGTGCACCGAACAGCGCGAGGGTGAGCACCACAGATCGAACGTCCATCACAATCTCCCGTCTTCGGGCTCGTAGCACGGCCCAGGCTGTTCTGCGTGAATCCGGCGCTCACATTCCGGTGTCGATCGAGCGTGCCAGGCGGAGTCCGACCCGCCCAGACCGGGAGTCCGGAGGCGCACGCCAGCGGCTCGCACAGCGCACGGCTTCGGGTCCATCGCGGTACGACCCTCCACGAACCGCACGGAAGCGGGCGTTTCCGGAGCCTTCGTCCAGAACCACCCGCTGGCCGGCCACCACGGGACCCTCGGTCTCGTAGGCGTCGGCGCACCAGTCCGCGGTGTTCCCGGCCATCCCCCGCACGCCGTAGACGCTGATGTCGGTGGGGAACCGGTCGACCTCGACCACCTTCGGCGGGCCGTCGAGGGACCCGCGGAGGTTGCACTGGGCGGGATCGACGGCATCTCCCCACGGAAGCATCCGACCATCCACGCCGCGCGCGGCCTTCTCCCACTCGAGCTCGAACGGGAGCCGCCACGCGACCCCATCCCGCTCGGCTCGCCACGCGGCGTAGCGCTCGGCGCAGGCCCAGCTCACGTGGGTGACCGGGGCATCGGCGAGCCACTGGCGACCATCCGGGCGCTCCAGGGTCCAACCGGAGTCCGACAGGGTGTAGAGCAGGTCTCCGTCGTCGTTGCGGGGCACGAACCGTGCATCGCCCCCCATCGAGATGTCGTCGAGGAAGCGCAGCCAGTCGGCGTGGGTGACCGGGAACACCTGGATGGCGAAGGCATCGCACCACAGGCGGCGCTCGGGCAGGCCGTACGGCGCACGCTCATCCCCCCCGGCCACGAACCAGCCCGCGGGTACGAAGGCTTCGCCGGGCGCGATGTCTTCGGGCAGCTGGACGGGGACCGGGGCATCGGCGCCCGGAGGCTGGTGGACCACCTTCTCCTGGCGACGCACGAACACGGGGTAGAGGAACAGGTCGCCCGCTTCGTCGGTGAGCTCGACCAGGTAGCGGCCCATCTCCAAGGGGGTCTCGACGGGAGTGGGCCCCAGGTCGTCCACGCGCTCCGGCACGAACCGCCGGTGATGCTGAGAAAACCGGTACAGAACCGCGGTGGACGGGGGCTCGGTCTGCAGCGACAGCGAGCCGGTGCCCACGAGGTATTTCTCGAGCCGCCCGAGGCCCGGCCACTGGGGGGGCAGCGCGTCGATGTGCTCGCGCAGAAGCCACTCCAGCCGCTCCATCTCGTCGACATCCCCCACCGCTTCGGCCGCCTCGTGCTGCTTGCGGTACATCCGGGCCACCATCAGGTGCCCCTCGGGGAGCTCGGCTTCGTGGGCGAAGGCCGCGTTCAGCTCGCGCTCCACCAACAGCTCCTGCTGGCGGGCCTCCCGAGCGATGGCCCCGGCTTCGTCCTCCTGGGTCCAGTGCGCGGCCTTGTCGGCCTCCGGCGCCCAGGTGGGGACCTCGGCCAGGGAATCCCGGGCAGTGGTCGCGAGCTTCTCGGCGGTTCGGCGCAGCTTCTTGGCCCGGCGGCGGGCTTCGGCGGCCCGACCCACAGCTCTCAGCGCGGCCTCGCGACGCTCTGCTCCGTCCAGCCAGTCCGCGATCTCGTCGCCCAGCTGGCTGGCATCCGGGTACCGGTGGTCGGGATCGGCGCTCATCGCCCGGTCCGCGATCTCGACCAGTCGGGCGGGGAGCAGCGGACCGTCCCGCCGACCGACCAACGCCTGGGGCTCGCCGCGAATCACATCGGCCAGGACCTCGGCGGAGTTGGCGCCATCGTAGGGTGGAGCGTTGCGGAGCACGTAGTGCAGGATGCTTCCGAGGGCGTACACGTCGGTGCGCCGGTCGATGCGGTGGATCTCGCCGCGGGCCTGCTCGGGCGCCATGAACGCGGGGGTGCCGGCCACCAGCCCATCCCGGGTGGCCATCGAGTCGCCCTCGACCGGTGCAGCCACCGAGGCCCCCAGCGCACTGCCGAGCACCTTGGCGATGCCCCAGTCCATCACGCGCACCTCGCCGAACGCCCCCACCATGATGTTGGCGGGCTTCAGATCGCGATGCACCACCCCCCGGCTGTGCGCGTAGGCCACGGCTTCGGTCACCCGGCGGTAGACCTCGACCAGCCGGCGAAGGGTCCAGTCGTCGTCGGTCCGCGCCCATACGTCGATGCTCGCGCGGTGCACGGCGTCGACGACGGCCGACAGCGTGCGTCCGCGGACCTCCTCCATGGTGAAGAACAGACGCCCGTCGGGCAGCACGCCCAGCTCGTGGACGGGCACGATGGCGGGGTGCTGGAGCTGGGCGGTGGCCTGGGCTTCCTGCACGAAGCGGGCGCGCATCGACCCCGAGATCTCGCCATTCTTCCGGTCGAGGATCTTCATCGCCATGATGCGGTTCAGGGCCCGGTCGCGCACCCGCCGCACCTCTGCGAACGCCCCCCGCCCGATGAACGCCAGGTCTTCGTATCGCTCCTCCTGGCGGGCCGTGTCCAGATCGACGCCGAGGGCCGTGGCTTCGTCGGCCATGTCGTCCGGATCGAACATCAGCGTCGAGTCGGAGTGGCTGTCCGGGAGCGACCCCAGGGCGCTGACGGGCATTCCGTAGCCCAGCAGCATCTGTTCGAGCTCGTCCCGCGCGGAGGCGGGCAGCTCGTGCTCCCGGATGAACGCGGCGATGCGGTCTTCCATCAATCCAGCTCGATCCCCAGCATCTCGGCCGCGAGCTCCAGCACGTCGTCGGGGTCGAACGGCTTGGTCACGTAGCGATCCGCCCCCACGTCCAGCCCCGCCTGGCGGTCGAGATCCTGGCCCTTGGCCGTGAGCATCATGATCGGGATGGACCGGGTCTCGGGGTCGCCCTTGAGCGTGCGACACACGTCGAAGCCGTTGACCAGCGGCATCATCACGTCCAGCAGGATGAGGTCGGGCGCTCCGGCAGCCACCGCATCGAGTGCTTCCTGGCCGTTGGTCGCGGTGGTCAGCTCGATGTCGTGGTCCTCGAGCTCGTCGAGGGTCTGCTCCAGGAGCAACCGGATGTGGGGTTCGTCGTCGACGATCAGGATAGTGCCGGCCACGGCGGTGGCTCCTCGGTCTCGGGAACGACTCCGATGATACTGGATCCGCCCGCTTCGGTGTCTGTGAGCACGCGTGCAGACGGTGGAGCTGGAGGATGCGTCAGCGGACGAAGCCGATCAGCCTCGACCCGATGTCCGTGTGGTGCATCAGCCCGCCGAAGTGGTCGGCACCGGGCCCCACCGCGAACACCGGAACCGGGGTGTGCGTGTGCCCACCGGTGGCCCAGACCACGTTCTGCTGGTCGGCGATCTGGCGGTTGATCAACCCGCTTCGGCCGTACTCCAGAGGCGGGTAGAACGCGGGGAAGTCGTCGAACCGCGGCACCTGACGATCCTCGCGACCCTCGGGTGGGTAGGGGTCGGGTTGGCTCGCCAGGATGGCCGCGGCCTCCGCGCGATCGATGTGGAACGCACTCACCGCATTCCATCGCTCCACCAGGGCGTCTGGCAGGGTCTTCATCCATTCGGCCCGCTCTGCAGGGTCTTCTGGCGCTTCGGATCGCAGTTCGCCCAGCACCGCATGGGTGGTCGCCGACTGCTCTGCGATGCGATCGAGGATGGCGGGCGCCCCGTAGTTCTGGCCCGGCTGGAACGGAACCCCCTCGAACACCGACCCGGGGAGCTCGCGGGGCTCCGGCATGTCGGCCCGGCTGTACGCGAACCCGAAGCCCCCGGTCTCGTGGTCGGCCGTGACCACCACGAGTGTGTCGGCGCGACCGGGTTCGGCGCGCACCCAGTCCAGCACCGCGTGGATGGTCTCGTCGGCGCGCAGCATCTCGTGCAGCAACCAGCCCGCATCGTTCGCGTGCCCCGCCCAGTCCACCTGGCCACTCTCGATCATCAGGAAGAAGCCCTCGTCGTCGGCCTTCGCGCGGGACTCCAGGCGGTCCAGGGCTCCGGTGGCCATCTGCGCCAGCGTGGGCTGCGTGCGATCCGGGTCGTCCCGCGTCGCCCGATCCTGGATGGCGTCCATCAGGGCGTCCGGCGCGAACACCCCCAACACCTTGTCTCCAGCGGCCTGAAGCCCCGCACGGTCGCGGATGACGTCGTACCCGGCGGTCTGGGCCTCCTCCAGGAGGTTCCGGTCGTCGTCGCGCGCGGAGTACTTCGCGTCCGAGGGCTCGAAGTACCGCCAGCCCCCCGAGAACATCACGTCCGGCCCCGTCTCCAGCATCTGGACGGCAGCCGTGGTCTCGTCGTCCCGGTGCGGAAGATGGCTCGCGAACGCTGCCGGCGTGGCGTGCGTGAGCCGGGTGTCGCTCACGAGCCCCGTCGCCCAGCCCACCTCCCTGGCCGTCTCCAGAATCGTGGACCGGGGCTCGCCCGTGGCGTCGACCCCCAGAGCCTCGGGCACCGAACCGCGTCCGAGAGCCAGCTGGGTGGCGCTGCACGCGGAGTCGGTCACCAGCTCGCCCGCAGGGTCGTGCCACGACAACCCCGTCTCCCCGGCCTCTGCGAGACGGTCGAACGCCGTAGGCCCGTCTCCATAGGCCCCGCTGGGCGCCTTCCGCGCGTACAGCCCGAGCAGGCCGAGCTGCTGGGTGCCCATCCCGTCTCCGATGATCAGCACCACATTGCGCGGCACATCGGGAGGCGGTGCGTGCATCGGCGGCTTCGAAGCAGCACTCCCCGAGCCACAGCCCACCAGGGCGAGCGCGAAGGACGACAACAGCAGACGGGACATGGCGAGACTCCGCGGTCGGCTCGTCTGCCTATCGGGCCGAGGCTGCGGATCCACCGTCATCCGGTGACGACCCGTGGCGTGCCGTGCCCGCGGGGAGCGTCAGCACGAACCGGGCACCTGTGTCGCTGGGCTCGGAGATCAGGCGGCCACCGTGCCGTTCGACGATGCGACGGGCGATGGCCAGCCCGAAGCCGAGGCCCTCCACCGTGCGGTCGGGCCCGCGTACGAAGGGCTCGAAGATCCGCTCGTGCATGTCGTCCGGGACGCCTGGCCCGGCGTCCGCGAACACGATGCGGACCTGGCTCGTGCCCTCGGGCCCGCCGGCGGTCACGTCCTCGGAAGTGACCGTCAGCACGGGTCGGCTTCCGGGTGGGGTGTACTTCAGCGCGTTGCTCACGAGGTTCTCGAGCACCTGGTACATGGGCGCGGGCGCCACCGAGATCACCGGCAGCGGGTCTCGCACGATCTCGGCGCCGCGGGCCTCGATCTGCAGCCGACGATCCGCGAGGACATCGTCCAACAGCGCGTCGAGCGAGAGGTCGACCCGCTGGTCGTCGAACCGCTTGGCGCGGGCATAGCGCAGCACGCCCTGGAACAACGCCTCGAGTCGATGCGCCCCGGAGCGCGCCAGGTCGAGGTACTGCTGCCCCTCCTCGTCCAGCTGCATCGCGTGGTCTTCGGCCAGCAGGTCGAGGAAGCCCTTCACCGTCCGCAAGGGCTCCTGCAGGTCGTGGGACGCCACGTAGACGAAGCGCCGCAGCTTCCGATTGACCGTCTTCAGCTCCTGGGTCTGGCGCTCCAGCTGCAGGACGCGGTCCGTCAGCGTCCCAAAGCCGTCGTCGGCGGCCGGCTGCTCGACCAGGAGCTGTGCACACCGCTGCAGCAGGCGCTGTTCTCCCGAAGAGAGCGGGCGATCCGCATCGTGGAGCGCCGCCACCCCTCCGACCACCCGGCCATCCACCTCGACCGGCGTGGTCGCGACCACCCACAAGGGCGTGCCCTTCAGCTCGACCGCGGACTGCAGGGGATGCACGAGTCGGGGCATCGTGGTGCGCATCTCCCCCAACCCGGACGCGTCCAGCGGACCGTCGTGCACGACCCGGGGATTGGACGAGTCCAGACACCAGACCACCCCGACGGAGACGTCGAGGGACGCGCGCACCATCGTGGCGACGCGCTGGAGCTCCACAGCGTTCGGGCCCGGGGCCTGGCTTGGCAGGGTGTCCATATTTCCACGGTAGTCCCGCGCTCGGGTACACCGCACTCACGTTCACGAAAACCCCGGATGAAGCCAGGCTGTTCCCCCGCTCGCGCTCGATGCCAGCCTGGAGCCGTCTCACCATCCCCGGCCGTGAGAGCACCGTGCGCGCTGCTGCTCGTCCCGCCGAGAGCCCCGTGGTAGCGTGCTCCCATGCGCTGGAATGCCCCGAACCTCCCGTCTGTCCTGTCCCTGGCTCTCACGACCACGCTGTCGGCCGGGGTGCTGGGCTGCACCGGGCCGAACACCGATCCCGAGCCCGTCGAGGCCGACGCAGACGTCGATGCCGATACCGATGCAGACAGCGATACGGACGTCGACGCCGACACCGATGCAGACACGGACTCCGATCCGCCCGGCACCACGGGCTGCGAAGAGGCTCAGGTCGCAATGGACGCGTCGTGCACGGTGTGTCACGGGGGTGCGGTGCCCCAGGCCGGCCTCGATCTCACCGACATCGCCATGGCCGTCGATCGGCCCAGCACCCAGGCACCCCTCGACCTGGTCGAGCCCGGCGTCCCCGACGACAGCTACCTCGTGCTGAAGATGCGCGGAACCCACCTCGATGCAGGGGGGTCGGGCACCGAGATGCCCCCGCCGGGTCTGCCCGACTTCACGCCCGATGCCCTGGCCGACGTCGAAGCCTGGGTCGCAGGCGGCGCCCTGTGCGACGAAGCCGACACGGACACCGACGCCGATGCAGATGCCGACACCGATGCCGACGCCGATGCGGACTCCGACACCGACGCAGATGCCGACACAGACACGGACACGGATACCGACACCGACATCCCGCTCGACGACCTGTGCGCCGACGCCCAGTCGGTCGTCGACGCGCAGTGCATGGCGTGCCACGACACCGGGGGTGTGGGCGGCCTGGAGCTCACCGACGTCACCGCCCTCGTGGGGATGCCCGCCACGGGCGCGTTCATGCCGCTGGTAGCCGAGAGCGGCACCCTGACCGACAGCTACCTGTGGCTCAAGCTCACCGACCAGCACACGGCGGTCGGAGGCGCCGGCGGGCCCATGCCACCGGGCAATCTGCTGTCCAGCACCGATCTCGAGCCCATCGAGACGTGGCTCCTGGAGCAGGCGTCCTGCATTCCGCTCGTCGACACGGGGATGGACACCGGCGAGGACACCGACGTCCCCGATCCCGACGGCACCATCGAGACCCTGGCCATGCGGCGACTCAACCGGTCGGAGTACGACAACACCGTCCGCGACCTGCTCGGCACCGATCTCCGGCCCGCCGAGAACTTCCCCATCGACGATTCCTTCGGGGGCTTCGACAACAACGGCGCCGTGCTCACGATGTCGCTGCTCCACACCGAGATGTACGAAGGCGCAGCCGAAGCCCTCGCCGAGGAGTTCGTCGACCGCTACCCGGTGGGCGGGCCCATCGACCTCACCCTGCAGGCCGAGGGTCCGGACGTCGTCGCGACTGCCGGTGGGGGTCAGCAGAGCGCCTGGAACCTCTGGTCCAACGGCACGTTGTCTGGGCTGGTCGAGGTCCCCGTAGACGGCACGTACACCATCGGCGTCCTCGCGTACGGCCAGCAGGCGGGTCCCGACAACGTCCGCATCTCGCTGGAGCTCGACAGCAACGACGTCGCAACGATGGACGTCCCCACCGACAGCAGTGACGGGTTCCTTCCCTACACCGCCGACGTCGAGATCACGGCAGGCACCCACACCATCGGCGTGCGGTTCCTCAACGACTTCTACGACCCCGTCGAGGGCGACCGCAACGTGGTGATCGACGCGCTGACGCTCCAGGGTCCGGGCACGGGCTCGGTGTCGTCCGACCCCATCTACGCGAAGTACGAAGCCGGCATCCTCTGCGACCCCGACACGAGCGGCGTCGGCACCTGCCTGCACACCCTGCTCGACCCCTTCATGGAAGCCGCCTACCGTCGCCCCCTCGACAGCGGGGAGTCCGACGGGCTCGTCACCCTGCTCGAAAGCCTCGTCACCAACGAAGGGCTCACCTACCGCGAGGCCGTGGTGGGCGGCATGCAAGGTGTCCTGCTCTCACCGCACTTCCTGTTCCGTCCGGAGCTCGACCTGAACGGCGCCGACCCCACGCCGCATCCCCTCGACGACTACGCCATCGCCAGCCGGCTGTCCTACTTCCTGTGGGCCAGCATGCCCGATCAGGCCCTCCTGGACAGGGCCTCAGCAGGGGAGCTGTCCGATCCGCTCGTGCTGGAGGCCGAAGCGCGCCGCATGCTCGCGGATCCCAAGGCCTGGGCGCTCGTCGACGACTTCGCCGGGCAGTGGTTGTGGCTGCGTCGCATCCCCACGGCCCAGCCCGACACCACCCTCTACCCCGACGTCGACGACGCCCTGCGCGCCGACTTCCTGGCCGAGGCCAACGCGCTCGCGTACGAGGTCTTCACCACCGAAGAGAGCGTGGGCGAGCTGCTCACCAGCACCGAGCTGCACGTCACCCCCGAGACCGCGTTCTTCTACGGCTTCACCGACCCCGTGGTCGACTTCCAGATGGTCGATCTCGGGCCCCAGGAGCGCCACGGCATCCTCACCAACGCCGGCCTGCTCGCCGCCCTGTCCAACCCCACCACCTCCAACCCCGTGCGACGCGGCAAGTGGCTGCTCAACCAGCTGCTCTGCGACGAACCCGGAGACCCCCCGCCCGGCGTGGTCACCTCGTTCGATCCCCAGACCGGCACGGGCTCGTTGCGAGAGCGCTTCGCCCAGCACCGGTCCGACCCCATCTGCGCGAGCTGCCACGACAAGATGGACCCCCTGGGCTTCTCCCTCGAGAGCTACGGGCCCGCCGGCGAGTTCCGGACCACCGACGATCTCGGCTACCCCGTCGACGACTCCGGAGAGCTGCCCGATGGCCGCACCTTCGCGGGGCCCGATGGCCTCGGGACCACCCTGGCGGACGACCCGCTGTTCGCCCAGTGTGTGTCCGAGAAGCTCTACAGCTACGCCCTCGGCACCGCGCTCTCGCAAGACAACTACCCCTTCGTCCTCGACGCCCGCGACCACTTCGTCGCCCAGGACCTCGTCTTCGAGGAGCTCGTGGTGGCCATCGTGATGTCGGATTCCTTCTACATGCGGGGAGAGTGAGCATGGCCCGCAAGATGACCGGATGGCGCCCGCGCTGGAACAAGTGGACCCGACGGAACGGCGCAACCGGCCCGTCCCGACGGGCGTTTCTCGGAGGTGCGGCCGCGATGATCGCGCTTCCGTGGCTCGAGTCGCTGGCCGTCGCCGATACCGGCTCCACCACGACGCCGCCTCTGCGTTTGCTGTTCTGGTACTTCCCGAACGGCATGAGCATGGATCTGTGGAAGCCTGGCGACACCGGCGAGTCGTACACCGCCACGCCGCTGCTCCAGCCCGTCCAGGCCCTGCGCGAGAAGGTGCTGGTGCTGTCGAACCTCACCCAGGACCCCGGCGCCGACAATGTCGCCGGAGACCACGCCCGCGGAACCGCCGCATTCCTCACCGCTCAGCGCGCCGCACGGCCCGAAGACCCCGTGCAGCTGGGCGTCTCGGTCGACTACGTCGCTTCGCAGTCGGCTGCGGCGGACGGAACCCCGTATCGGTCGCTGCAGTTCGCGAATGCCAACCAGCCCACGTCGGGCAGCTGTGACTCCGGGTACTCGTGTGCCTACATGAACTCGATCACCTGGTCGGGTCCCGACACCCCCGTCGCGCCGCGGACCGATCCCGCGTCCAGCTTCGCCACCCTGTTCGCCGGGCAGGACCCCCTCACCACCCTGGCCGCTCAGCAGCGCCGTCACGCCCGTCGCGAGTCCATCCTCGACTACGTGATCGGCGACGCCGAGAACCTGCGCACCCAGCTCTCCTACGCCGACCAGCAGAAGGTCGACCAGTACCTCACGGGCATCCGCGACCTCGAGACCCGCCTCGAGAACAACCCGCCCAACAACGGCAATCTGGTGTGCGACCCCGGCGAGGCCCCCGACGGCTACGTCGACATCCGCGACCAGACCGACCAGTTCATCGACATCATGGTCAAGGCCATCGAGTGCGACTCCACGCGCGTGTTGTCGATGATGGCCGACAGCGCCGGCAGCTACCGGGCCTTCCCGTGGCTCGGCGTTCCCGAGGGCCACCACGAGATGTCGCACTACGCCACCGGTTCCGCCGCCGAGCAGGCCCACCGAAAGAGTCAGTGGGAAGCCATCTGTCTTTGGCACGTCGAGCAGTTCGCCACCCTGCTGAACCGCCTGGACGCCATCGACGACGTCGACGGCACCACCCTTCTCGACAACACGCTGGCCTTCTTCAGCTCCGAGATCAGCGACGGCAACGCGCACAACCACAACGACATGCCCGTGCTTTTGGCCGGCGGTGGCGCCCGCACCGTTCCCGGACAGCACATCGAGTACGGCAGCCCGGCACCCATCGCGAACCTGTTCCTGGGCCTGCTCGACCAGTTCGGGGCTCCCCAGCCCGCCTTCGGGATGGACGGCACCGCCATCCTGCCGAACGTCTTCGTCTGACGACGCACTTCATCGCGCGCGCCGGTTAGGGCTCGGGCCTGGAGCGCGCGTGCCCGTCGAACATCCCGCCCAACACGCTCGCCCCGACGCCCTGGGCTGCGAATCGCCCGACGAACACGGGCCCTCGGACCCCAAAGGCGCTCCGCCGGACCGCTCCCAGGCCGACCTCACCCGGGAGCTGCTCGGGCTGGCCTGGCCCATCATCGGCATCAACGTGCTCCAGGTGCTGTCGCTGGCTGTCGACACCGCCATGGTGGGCCGCACTCCCGCCGCCGAGACCGCGCTCACCGGCATGGGCTACGCGAGCCAGGTGGTGTTCCTGCTGATGGTCGCGATGATCGGCCTCACCGTGGGCACGGTCGCGTTCGTGTCCCGCGCACACGGGGCCGGCCACGACGACCGGGTGAACCACATCCTCCAGCAGTCCACCCAGCTCACCATCGTGCTCGGAGTGGGGGTCGCCATCGTCGGCAACCTGCTCGGCGGGCCCATCCTCACCCTGCTCGGCGCCGATGCTGCCGCCATGGATGCCGGCCTGGCCTACCTCCGGCCGCTCCTCACCTTCACCGTCTTCAGCTACCTCAACCTGCTCTACGCCGCGGTCCTGCGGGGGCTCGGCAACACCCGGCTCGCGTTCCTCGTCTCGATGCTGATGAACGGCCTCAACGTGGTGTTCAACTACGGGCTGATCCTCGGAAACTACGGCCTGCCCGCGCTCGGCGTACAGGGAGCCGCCATCGGGACCGTGCTGGCGCAGGGAATCGCGGCCCTCGTCATGTTCGGCCTGCTGAACCGGGGCTTCATGGAGGGGGTGCGCACCACCGCGCGACTCGCGCCCATCGACACCGAGCTCGCCGGCGATCTGGTCCGCATCGGCTGGCCCGCCGCGACCGACATGGTGGTGCTGAACGCCGGCTTCCTCTCGATCATCGGGATGCTCGGCCGCATCGATCAGCACGCGGTCGCCGCACACGGGGTGGGGTTGCGCATCCAGGCCCTGGCCTTCGTGCCCGGCATGAGCATCAGCCAGGCCACGGGTGCGATGGTGGGCACGGCACTGGGCCGCGAGCACGTCGAAGAAGCCCGGCGGGTGCTCCGCAGCAGCGTGGTGCTCTGCACGGTCGTGATGTCGTCCATGGCCATCGCCATCGTGTGGTTCTCGGACCAGATCGTGGCCCTGTTCGACATCGAGCCGGGAGCGCTGTTCGACTTCAGCGTGCTCTGGCTCGAGGTGCTGGCCGCGAGCATGCCCGTGGTGGGGATCTACGTCGCGCTCGTGGGGCTGCTCCAGGGGTCGGGCGCCACCCGGGAGAGCCTGCGCATCAACATCTTCATGACGCTGTTCTTCCAGATCCCGCTGTCGTACGTGCTCGGGTTCACCTTCGGTCTCGGCGCGCTCGGCGTCTGGGGCGCGTTCCCCCTGGCCTTCGCGGGCAAGGCGGTGTGGGGCTACTTCGCCTACCGGTCGGAGCGCTGGGCCCAGACCGGCGCAACCGTCTGAACGCACGGACGCGTCGCGTCGTACACGGGTGGAGGTGACAAGTGCCCACATTCTGTTGGCTCATCCTGCTCTCGTTCGCGAACGCCGCACCTGACGGCCCCATCCGCAGCATCGTCCTCGACGGCCGCACCCGGACGATCGACGGCGCTGCACTTCGCGGAGACGTGCACGTGCTCGGCCAGCTCACGGCCGACCCCTCGCGTCGCTGCTGGGCCGTCCTCTCGGACCGGCTCACGATTGCGAGGTCGAGGGATGTCCGCGTCTACCACCGGTCGTCCGTGGAGGTGCTGTGCGAGAGCAGCGCCGATCGGGTGGATCACGTCACATCCCGCAGCGTCCAGCCGCACGGACTGCACCTCGAAGACGGAGACCTGTACATCGAGAATCGCGTGTGGGGCTGGAGTCGGGCGCTCTTCGTGGACGATCTCGGCCGTTGGCTGCGGGTCCCCACCTTCCAGGATCAGGATGCCTACGCACCGAGCCGTGAGGTTCTCGGACAGGTGAGCGAGGCCTGTTGGGTGGTGCAGGAGCAGTTCGACCTGGCTGCAACGGGCTCCTATGAGGCGATTCGCGACGTCGGTGTGGTGTGCAAGGCGGGTGACGGCCTCGAGGTGCGTGCGACCAGGCGGGCCGGGTCGCTGCACTGGAGCGCTCAAGATGTGATGAACGCCTCGCGACCCGGAGGAGAGGGAGTCATCGAGCGGCGCGGTACGATGCCGTCCGTTCGCGTCGAAGGCCGCACCATCCACATCGGAGACGAGGTCTGGGACTGGACGTCAGCGGAGTAGCGCCCTCACAGGGTCGCGTTCTCGCGCCTCTCCGCCACCGCCGCTTCGATCAGGGCCGTGATGGCGGGCTGATCGATGTCCTGCATCGTGCGGATCTTGATGTGCCGCAGCGCCTTGCCGGTGCCCTCGAGCAGCCCTTCGGGGTCGGGCAGCGACGCGCCCTGGTAGAACCCGAGGTTCACGTGCTGCGTGTACGGCAGGATGTAGGCGTAGCCGTGCTTCATCTTCTTCGGGCCCACGCCGTAGGTCGCCGCGCGGTCGCCCAGCCGAACGGTCTCGACGCCGTCGGGGTGGATGGCCGACACCACGGCTCTCAGCTGCTCCACGAGGGGCCGCATGGGTTCTTCGGTGATCTCCAGCAGCTCTTCGAACGTGCCCAGCTTCGCGGTGCTCATGACGGCCTCCTCCCGGGCTGTGTATCGCGCCGATCGCTCACGACGCGCGGAGACGGGCGTGCAGCAGCGCTTCGGTCAGCAGCGCCTGCCACGCCAGGGGTTCTGGGCTCCCCGCTCGCCGACAGGCCCGCCAGGCCCCGAGGATCCGGTCGCCGTCCGTGAAGACCACCGAGCTGCGCACGCCCGCGCACCCCGGACGTTGGGTGATCCACGCCGTACCACCCGGATCGCTGTCCGGCTCGAAGGCCACCCAGCCCTCGCCTTCCCGTCGCACGGCCTCCAGCCGGATCCCCCGTCGATGCGCCTCGACGATGAGCCACGGGACGAGAGCGGCGTCGATCGTGCCGATCTCGCCGTAGAGGCTGGGGGCTCGTTCATCACAGCACTGCATCTGCGACCTCCTTGCTGAAAATGAAAATCAATTTCAATTGGACTGTACACCACCGAAGCGGACCCGACAAGCTCTCGCGCCCGCCGGCTACGCGAACGCAGCTGCGAAGTGCTCCAGCACCTCGGCGGTGAACCGCTCCGGGAACTCCTCGTGCACGAACAGCTTGCCGCCCGGCACCTCCACCAGCGTGGTCGGCCCGGCGAACTGGTCGACCATGCGCCGTGCCGCCTCGAGCTCGAACCAGGGGTCGTCCGTGCCCCAGATCAGGCGGACGGGTGAGGTGATCCGGCCGTGGGCCTCGTAGCAGCCGTCGAAGTCCTCGGCCTTCAGCCCCTCGGCCAGCACGAACGCGCCCGCGAACCGGCGTCGGTCCCGTGCCATCGGGCGCACGAACAGCTCGGCGAGCTCCTGCTTGAGCTCGGGGTCGCTCACGCTCGTGTCCCACGCCTTGCGCCGGATCGCGGGCACCTGAAGGCCCAGCCACATCGCCGGACGCACCCCGAACCGTCCTCCGTTGCGCAGAGCAGCGCGAAACAACCCCGAGTAGTCGCGCGGCGTCTCGGTGTTCCCGAGCGCCAGACCGACCACCCGCTCGGGCATGTCGGCCGCAACTCTGCGCGCGAATCCCCCGCCGCTGTCGAACGCGACGAAGCCGAAGCGGGCTTGCAGGTCCATCGCCTCGACGGCCTGGCGCAGGCTGGTGGTGAGCCCATCGCATCCACGGGGGGTCTCGGGGGTCCAGGTGCTGCGACCGGCGCCGGGCAGGTCGAGCAGATGGCAGGTGAACCGCTCGGCGAGCGCTGGGACGATCCGCCGCCAGGTCCGCGCGTCGACCGGCCATCCGTGCACCAGGACCAGGTCGGGTCCGGCTCCGATGACCCAGTACGGCAGTCGGGCGTGGCCGAGCTCGAGCCATCGATCCGGCGCGGACATCAGCTCGGCCGATGTGGGCATTCCCGCGGTGCGATCGGTGAAGGGGCGCATCGGTCCTCCGGATTCGGGTTCACGATGGACGGTACTCCCGCTGGGTCACCGAGTCGAATGCAATGTACCTGCATCCGGGAAAGCCGTGGCGGGCCGGTGCATCCCGCCATAGTTGCCGTCCATCCCGCCCCTCTGGGTGTGGACCCCTGTTCTGTTCTTCGCTGGAGGCCCAGTGCGCCCCGCTGTTCTGTTCGCACCTGCTCTGATTCCTGTTCTGTTCCTCGCCGCCTGTCAGCCCCGCGCTGCCGGGCCTGCTGCCGACCCCAACGCCGAACGTCGCGGCCAGGTCGACCCCGGCGAGCTGCTGATCACCGAGGTCATGGCCGACCCCTCCGACTGCAGCGACAGCTCCGGCGAGTGGTTCGAGCTCAAGAACGTCAGCCGCGACCCCCTCGAGATCGACGGCCTCACCGTGGTCGACGCCTCGGGAGACGTCGCGGGAGACGTCGCGACCCTCACCGCCACCGCACCCATCCCCGCCGGATCGTCCGTGGTGGTGGGCCGCGGCGACGCCGACACTTACTGCGGGCCCGGTGCCACGGCGTATTTCGACGGCCTGTCGCTCAACAACAGCGGCGAGTCGCTCACCCTGTTCAACGTCGAGCACGAGCAGGTCGACACCACCCCGTTCTTCGAGGGCAGCGACATCCGCGCCGGCGTCAGCCTGCAGCTCCACCCGTCCTACGTCTGGGGAAGCGCGGGTCGAGAGGCCTGGTACACCGCCGACTCCTGCCTGAACGACGCGTCGGACTCCCCCGGCAACGGAAACCGCGACTGCGTGACCGAAGACCAGACCCACTTCGCGGTCCTCGACGTCCCCACGCCGGTCACCGAGGAGCAGAAGCACGCGATCCTCTCGGCCAGCACGGCCTGGATCGACGATGCGCCCGTGAACATCGGCTACCAGCCGCTGCTTCGGACGGGCGCCGCGCTCGGAGACCTGCCCTTCGGGATGCTCACCGACGAGACGGGCCAGCCCATCCAGGCGGCAGACGGCTCGCAGTTCGTCAGTGCCTACGCCGACTTCACGAGCCTGATCGACCTCGGCGCCGACGGCCTGTACGCAGTCACCCACTTCGAAGAGCACCCGGGCGCCATGTACGTCACCACGCTCTCCGAGCAGGACGACGGACGCCTTGCGGCCACCCACACCGAACCCGTGGACTTCAGCGGCATCGGCGGACTGTGGACCCCGTGCGCCGGCAGCATCACGCCCTGGGGAACCCATCTCGGCTCGGAGGAGTACCCCTCGGACGGCCGGGAGTTCGCGGCCGTGCAGACCACGAGCGACCTCGAGAACCGCGCCTTCGAGTACATCCGCTACTACGGCTTCGACGTCTGGACGGACGACGACGACGACGGAGAGCCCGACAACGCGCCGCTCTCAGCGGTCCTGGAGCGCTTCAGCCCCTATCGACACGGCTTCCCGGTCGAGGTCACCGTGCATCCGGGCGGCGACACTACCGTCGAGCGCCACTACGCGATGGGCCGCCGCAGCCTGGAGCTGGCGAAGGTGATGCCCGACCAGCGCACGGTGTACCTCACCGACGACGGCACGAACGTGGCCCTGTACATGTTCGTGGCCGATGTCGCGGGCGATCTGTCGGCCGGCCGGCTGTACGCGCTGCAGTGGAACCAGACCGGGGAGTTCCCACCCAGCGCCGATGTGGTCTGGGTCGATCTGGGCTGGGCCGACAACGATTCCGTCGCGACCGCGATCGACGACGGCATCGGCTTCGACGACCTGTTCGCGACCGCACCGTATGAAGATGCGTGTCCAGCGGGCTTTCGGGGCGTGAACATCGGAGAGGGCCCGGAGTGCCTGCAGGTTCGCGAGGGTCGGGAGCTGCTGGCGAGCCGCCTCGAGTCGCGCCGCTACGCCGCGTACATGGGCGCCACCACCGAGCTCCGCAAAGAAGAAGGGCTGGCCCACGACCCCGCCAGCAACACGCTGTTCGTGGCGCTGTCGGCCATCGAGTCCGGCATGAGCGACCAGTACCAGGACTACGACACGGCCGGTCCGAACCACGTGCGGCTGCCCTACAACCCCTGTGGTGCGGTATTCGCGCTCGCGCTGACGAGCGACCCCACCATCGGCTCGGACTACGTGGCCACCGACATGCGCGCCGTGGTGCAGGGCCGCAGCACCCAGTACGACGAGCTGAGCCCGTACCACCGCAACTACTGCGACGTGAACAGCATCGCGAGCCCCGACAACCTCACCTTCGTCGAGGGCCGCAACACCCTGGTGATCGGCGAGGACACCTCGCGGCACGTCAACGACGCGGTCTGGGCCCTCGACCTGACCACGGGCCGCCTCGACCGCCTGCTCACCACGCCCTACGGCGCCGAAGCCACGTCGGTCTACTGGCACGAGAACCTGCGGGGCTCGGGCTTCAGCTACCTGATGGCGGTGGCCCAGCATCCGTACGGCGAGTCCGACCGCAGCAAGCTGCGCGACCCCGCCGATGCCGCTGCCTGGGTCGGCTACCTGGGGCCGTTCGAGCTCTGAAGACCCGCCCGTTCAGCGCATCCAGGCGGGCTTCACGATGGAGGTCACGCCCGTGGGCTGGTTGGGCTCGACCTCGCGGAACACCTGCTCCTCGGTGAGGCCCCACACGGGGTCGCGGCCCTTCAGGAAGGACTGCTCGTCGACGATCACCTTCGTGGCGCGGTTCAGCTGTCGGGCGCGATCGACACTCGGTAGCAGCAGCACGCGGGCGTCGACGGCGAGGTTCTCGAACGACAGCTGCTGGCCCTCACCCGTGAACTTGGCGTGGAGCTCGGGGTTCGCGGCGAGCCCGTCCCAGCCGCCCGATTCGCGGACCCAGGTGGCGTATTCGCCCTGCCCGTCGGCCCGCTTCGGATCCGGGAACGCACCCAGCCCCGCGGAGTGGCCCCATCCCACCTTGCGGACCGGCGAGAAGGTGCTGTCCGTCGTCGCCCCCACCCCACCGTGGCAGCCGATGCAGTACGCGAGCTCGGCCTTGGTCTGGCGACGCAGGGTGCCGTCTTCGCCCTCGATCCAGCCGAGCAACCGCCAGCCCGCGCCGTTGGCCAGCCCGGTCTCGGCATCGCCGACCAGCACCTCCAGACGATCCGGGTGCGCCGACCGCTCCTTCTCCTCGGCCGCCACCCCGCTCGCCAGATCCGCCATGGTCATCCAGCGGGTCTTCTTCATGTAGCGGAGCTCTTTCATCCGCGCGGCCATGCGCACGGGCGCAGACGGCTCCAGGTACCGCACGGAGTGCAGGATCTCGGTCCCTTCCGGAAACAAGCCCGGTGTGGGCGGAGGATTCTCGACCCCCGCCCACTGCATGGGCCGGTCTTTCGGGCTGAACCGGTAGGTGACCTGCGTGGTCGTACCGAGCGCACCGTCGAGATCGAGGTCGACCCCCAGCGCCGCTTCGTCGGTGGGCGGAATCGCGATGTCGGACCGCTGGAGCACGGCATCGAGGATGGCCAGGTTCACCGCATAGGTCACCCGGTCGGGTCGATACGCCTCGGGGAGCCGCAGCAGCGCATCGCCCCAGTTGCCGTTCGTGGGGAAGTAATCCGGGAACGGCCGCCAGGAGTAGGCCCGCCAGCCGGTGTCGACCCCGTCGCACCGGTCGTACCCCTCGCTGTCGAAGTCGAAGCACGCGCCCCAGGCGTCGGCCGGATCGGGCTGGTTGTTCGTGCGCACCCAGGCGTCGATGTCGTCGTCCGAGATGGCCGAGACCTCCCACGACCGGTCCGCGAACAGGTTCTCCCACCCGTTCGTGCGCGCGGGCGCCTGAAAGTCGTAGACCGCCTGGAGCGCACTGTCGTCGAGGGTGTTCGGGCGCCGACCCCGCTGATGGCACGTGTAGCAGGGGTTCCTGGGCGCTTCGGCCGTGGAGCGCGCGTAGCAGACGGGCGGAACCCACGGTGCAGCCGGACCCACCGACGCGACGGGCTCGGGCTCGGGCGGGGGTCCGGAACAGGCGAAGGCGAGCAGCAGGACGGGGGTCACGACCGCGATGTATCCCGATAGGCAGGTCCCATGGACTACCCCCAGCTGCTGGAGTCCTGGCGCGGCGAGCGGTCGGCGACGACCGGCGCGTTGCTGTGCCTGCTCGGCGACGCGGTGGCAGATGCGAGAGGGCCCGTGCTGGCAGGGCTCTCGGCGGGGCAGGACCCCAGCTCGGCCCAGATGGAGGCCCTGGCCGCGGTCGCGACCGCTGCAGACCCCGCAGACACGCGCCGACTGGCCGAGGCGGCGTTCCAGCTCCCCCGCTGGTCGGGAATCGCGCTCTGGGACCTGCTCGTCGACCGACTGCCCGATCCGAACGCCACGGCGGTGCTGATCGAGGTGCTGGCCACCCACCCGTCCCGATGGATGGAGCCGCCGAGCGAGGCCTTCTGGGAGCGGGCGCTTCGCTGGATCGAGATGGGCGCCGATCAGAGCGCACTGGCGGGGCTGGATGCGGCCGCACACGCGGTCCACAACGCTCGGGAGGGGCGATTCGAGCTGGATGCCCGCCTCCGGCGCCAGCTGCCGGACCTCCAGACCACCCTCCGCACGCGGCTGGAGCTCGACCCCCCGCGCGAAGACCCCCGGCTCCAGGCGGCACTGAACGCCGCACGTCCCGATCCGGTGGATGAACGGCTGTGGGCGGCCTGCATGCAGAATCCCGCCGACCTCGACGCCCGCACGGTGCTGCGAGATGCCCTGCTCGACGCCGGAGACGTGCGTGGACGCGCCCTGGCCGAACGGAATCGCGACTGGCGCCGCTATCACCCGCGCTGGGCGGGCCCGCTGGCACCGGTCCTGGACCTGGACGAGTGCCGGTTCGACGGACCCTTCCTGGTCGAGGCGCGGCTGGACTCCGATGCGCGTCCGCTTCCGTGGGTCGGCGAAGCGTCCTGGCGAACGGTGGAGCGCCTGGACGGCACGGACTGGGCCGGGAGCGAAGCGCTGTTCGTCGGCCCCGGTGCGAAGGACTGGCCGGTGCTGCACACCCTGGTGGGGGTGTCGGGAGACGCGTTGAAGACGGACGGCCTGCCCGCACTGCGACACGTCGAAGAGCGCCTGCACGCCGAGTCGTTCACGCTGCGAGACGTCCGTCAGCCCCTGCAGACACTGGTGTTGGGCGCCACCGCTCAGCATCGCGCGGGCGCCCTGGACCCGACGGCACCGGTGTTCGCGACGCTTCGCCACCTGGTGCTGCTCCGCGGGCATCATCGCTGGCTGAACACCCTGCCCGACTGGCTCGAGCAGATCCCGACCGGGTGTGTGGTGGAGCTCCCGCCTTCGTCGATCGACCTGCAGCTGCCCTGGCACATCGTCCTGCCCGCTCGCGAGCACGGCACCACGGTGGAGCTCGCCTGGCACAGCGCGCTGCCGCCCAGCACCTCCCAGCTCGATGCCGTCGTCCCCCTCCTCCGCGCAGCGGCCACCTGGCGACTGCGGGGCCCACAGCCGGTCCGCGACGCGCTGAACGCTGCCCTGCGCGCCAGGTAGTACAGTCCGGCGATGTCTCCTGCGGTGCCCACCACGACGATCGGCCCGTTCGACCTCGTGCGTCGCATCGCGCGCGGTGGGATGGGCGAGGTGTGGGAAGCCCGGCATCGCACCACGCCCGTGGCGCTGAAGTTCCTCACCACCCCCGACGCCGAGGCCCGGGCGCTGTTCGCCGAAGAGGTCCGCGCCCACGCCTGCCTGCGTCATCCCTTCGTGCTGGACGTGCTCGACCTCGGTCGGGTGGAACAGCGATTCGCCGACCCCGAGCTGCCCCGCATGGGGACGCCCTGGATCGCGCTCGAGCTGGCATCGGCGGGTACGCTCTCCTCCCACGTCGACACGCTGGACTGGGCAGGCACGCGGGTGGTCCTGCTCGCGATCCTGGATGCCCTGGCCCACGCGCATGCCCACGGGGTGGTGCACCGGGATCTGAAGCCCGGCAACATCCTGCTCGCGGGCCCGACCGATCTGCGGCCTGGCGTGAAGCTCGCCGACTTCGGAATCGCCCATCGGATGGAGACGAACGCGGAGACCCTGGCCGAGACGCTCGGCGAGGCGGGGGCTTCGGACATCGCCTTCGCGGGAACGCCCACCACGATGGCGCCGGAGCAGTGTCGCGCTGCGCTGCGAGACACGGGCGCGTGGACCGACCTGTATGCGCTGGGCTGCATCGCCACCCGCCTGGTCTCGGGCCGGTGGCCGTTCCAGGGCCTGCGCGGCCATGCCCGGCTGCTGGCGCACATCCGGCGACCTCCCCGGCCCCTCGAGCCGCGGTTCGCCGTGCCGGACGGGGTGTCGGAGTGGGTGGCTCGCGCCCTCGCCAAAGACCCCGCGGATCGCTGGGGGTGTGCGGCCCACGCGATGGACGCGCTGCTGGCGATGGAGCCGGCCTCCGACACTCCGCTGCAGGATCCGTCCCTCGAAGCCACCCGGCTGAGCCTGGCCGCCGCCACCCCCGGTCGCACCTGGCGTCGACCCCTGGCGACCCCTCTCCCCGCTCCCCTGCTCGACGCGGGGCTGCAGTTGTTCCCTCTGCGTCGACACCCCACGTTCGGCCGCGAATCCGAGCGCGACGCCATGTGGGACGTGCTGGAGCGCACAGCTTCGACGGGGGTTCCCCACTGCGTCGTGCTGGCCGGGGCTCCGGGCGCGGGCAGCACCCACCTGGCCCACTGGACCACCATCGCCGCCCATGCCCGAGGCATCGCCAGCACCCAGTGGACCCGCTGCGCGGCCGACGATGCCCCCGACCAGGCCCTGCGGCGCCTGGTGGCCGAGCTCCTCCAGACCCACGGGCTGTCGGGCCAGGAGCGCCTCGACCGCATCGCACACGCCACCCGACGCTGGAACGCGAGCGACCCCGCGTTCGTGCAGGTGCTGGAGTCGGTGCTGGCGGGCACCGCGAACCACGGCACGCGGAGAGGCGCAGTCCGACGGCTTCTCTGCGAGGTCGCCCGGGATCGGCCAATGGTGGCAGCCTTCTCCCATGCCGGCACCGCGCTGGACGTTCTCCGCTTCGTGCAGGTGACGCTCGACAACCCGGTGCAGGCCCCCGTGCTGTTCGTCCTGGACCTGGGCGACGCGTCGCTGGCGGGTCGCCACGCCGAGGTGTTCGATGCGCTGGCGGCGCACGATCGCACCGAGGTCCTCCAGCTCGGCCCACTGGCACCTCGGGATGCCGAGGAGATGGTTCGGCAGCAACTCCCCCTTCCGCGAACGGTCCTCCGGCAGCTCCTGGTCGCCACCGAGGGCTGGCCGGGCCGCATCGTGGGACGTCTGCGCGAGCTGGCCCAGTCCGATGCGCTACGTCCCGGCCGATACGGCTTCGAGCTCGCCGAGGGGTTCGCCCTCCACACGATCACCCGGGACACCGCGCCCACCAGCGCGGAGGCCGACCTCGACCGACTGCTGGCACCCCTCCCGGAACGGACATGGCCGGTGTTGCTCCGTGCCGCCGTGCTGGGGTCGGACGTCCGTGCCGAGGCCTGGACCCGGGTGTGCGACGACCCCGATGGCACCGCACCTCAGCACGCGATTCCGATGCTGGGGATGAAGACGCGGTTCGACCTCGTGGATCGGATGACCCGCTGTGGGTTCGCGGAGGAGGGCGCCGACCACTCGTGGCACTTCGTCCAGCCGGCGCTGCGCGACGCAATCCTCCAACGAGGCCGTGCAGACGGGACGATTCGCGAGGCACACGCCGATGTGGCCCGCTATCTGGACACCGAGCCGGACCTTCCGCGACGACACCACCGACGCATCGCCCACCATCGAGCGGCCGGGCACCTCGACGAAGCCTTCGCCGCCGCCCTGGACGGCATCGCCGAGGACCGGGGCCATCGGCTGGATCACATCACCGCGGCCCGATCCCTGCTCCCGAGTGTCGACCTGCCCGCCGACGACCCCCGACGGGGCTGGATCGACGCCTGGCACCTGCGCTGTCTGCACGCGGGCGACACGCGCGAGGTGCAGGTGCGGGCTCGCCGCCTGCTCGAGGACGCCGAGCGCTACGACTGGCCGGTTCCTGCGGCGTGTGCGCACGCCTGGCTCGGATTCTGTGGCGCCGATCCCCACCATCCAGACGCGACCGACGCCCACCTGTCGCACGTGATGGACGCGCTGGATCGACTCCCCCCGTCCCCGCTGCTCCTGGGCGCAGGCGGAACGGTCGTGGATGCCCTGTTGACCCTGATGCGTGAGGAGGACGCCCTCGTCCTCCTGCGACGCCTGCTCTCTGCCGCCGCCGCCCTGGGAAGGGCCACCCTGCACGACCGCCTGCTGGCCATCGACGCGCAGATCCGCTCCCACCATCCCAGCGACCGCATCTCCCTCGACGAGCTGCTCGACCGGGCCCAGCGATCGAACCCCGAATCGGCCCCGCCCTGACGGACCTGGAGCGACGCCTGCCGCCGGACACGCGGTCTGTGCCGCGCGACATCCCGCTCGTGCTCGCGTTCCTCACGCCTCGCCTGGACCCCTGGCCCCCACACCGCGCGCGGGTCGAGGCCCTGCTCACCGGGATCCGCGCATCGTGAACGACCCCACGCCCCGTCAGCGCCGCCAGCGGAACAGCACGGCCCCCAGCAGTCCGAACCCCGCGCCATAGGCGAGCACCCCGGCGGCCCACTCCAGGCACTCCATCGTGCCCGCACCCCGCCAGGTGGCCGCAGCCAGCCCCTCGTTGGCCCAGGTGGTGGGCAGGAAGATCGCCATCACCCGCACGTACTCGGGCATGATGAAGGAGGGAACAGCGCTTCCGCCCAGAAACCCCATCACCAGGATGGCGAACGGCCCCACGATCGAGATCTGCCGTGCCGTGTTGCCGATCGCCGCGAGGAACAGCGAGAACCCGCCCACCATCGCCCCCGACGCGAGCAGCATGGCCACGAGCCCGACCGGAGACGACACGGGAATCGCGAACACCACCACCCCCGAAGCGAACACGCAGAACGCCGTGACCACGGCCACGATGGTGGTGCCCAGAGCGGCCCCGAGCAGCGCCAGAACCGGGTTGGCCCCCGAGAGACGGACGCGGGCAAGCGCGCCTTCTTCGCGCTCCTGGAGCAGGTTCAGCGCCGCGGTGGCTCCCAGGAACAACAGCGACATCGTGAGCATCCCCGAGAAGTAGTGCGCGTAGGCGTTCCACTCGGCTTTGGGGTTGAACACATCCAGGGTCTGGCGGTTCAGCGTCAGTGGAGACCCGAACGACGACGCATCGCTGGTGGTCGTGTTGTCCTTCAGCGCGACGCCAGCCTGCGAGAACTCCGACCAGCGCTGGCGATCCGCGGGCGACACCCCCGGCGAGGTCGCGGTGAGGAGCCCGATCTGCTGGAACAGCGCGGTTCGCCCTTCGGTGGAGCCGAGCTCCTCGGACAGCTGCTGCATGACCTCCCGCGTGACGACCCCTTCGAGGATGTCGACCTCGGTGCTCCGGGATGGGTCGAGCAGGACCTCGACCGGCACGGAGTCGCCCGCGAACAACGACAGCGGTCGCAAGACCCCATCCACCTCGGGGGGCAACACGATGGCAGCGGCGGCATCCCCCGCGAACACCCGCTCTCGCGCATCCTCGAGGGTGGTTCGCTCGATGTCGACGGCCGGGTTGAGGTCCAACCTCTCGATGAGCGCGTCTACACGGGGCCCACCGGCGTTCTCCTGCACGACGAGCAACGGAAGCGGGTCGAGCAGGTCACGGGGCGCAAATACACTGCTCATCAACACGGCGAGCAGGATGGGCACACACAGCGTGAGCACCGCACCTGTGGGGTCGGCGAAGAACCGCAGCAGCTCCTTGCGAGCCATCCAACCGATCGTGCGCAGACTGGTCATTCGCGGAGAGCGCTCCCGGTGAGCTCGAGCAGGAGGTCTTCGAGCGTGCGTCCCCGCATCTCGCCCACCTCGATCCCCGCGGCTTCGAGGGCGGCCACGACGCGTTCCCGGTCAGCGGGACGCTGCAGCTCGATGCGCTTGGCTCCCCGGCCCTGGAGGAGCTCGTCGAGGGGGCCGGCCTGGACGACGTGTCCGCGGTCCATGATGGCGATCTGGTCGCAGAGGGCTTCGACCTCCTCGAGGTAGTGGGTGGTGTAGACCACCGTGAGCCCCTGCCGGTGGAGATCGCGCAGCGTGGCGAAGATGTGGTTGCGCGACTGGGGGTCGACCCCGGCGGTGGGTTCGTCGCACACGGCGACCCTGGGCTTGTGGAGGAGGCCCACTGCGAGGTTGAGTCGCCGCTGCATCCCTCCGGACAGCGCTTCGACGGCCTTGGTGCGATGTGCGGTCAGCTGGGACAGCTCGAGGCCCCACTCCACGCGCTCGCGCAGGTCGTTGCCGTGCAGGCCATGCAGGCCGCCGAACACCCGCAGGTTCTCGACGACGGACAGGCGGGGATAGAGCGCGATGCGCTGGGGAACCACGCCGAGCACGTCCAGGACCCGACGCGGCTCGCGAACGGGGTCGAATCCCGCGACGCGAATGGTGCCGCTGGCCGGAGGATGGAGGCCTGCGATGCAGGAGATGGCCGTGGTCTTGCCCGCCCCGTTCGGCCCGAGCAATCCGAAGAAGCTGCCTTCCGGAATGTGCAGCGACAGCCGGTCGACAGCGACTGCCCGACCGTAGCGTGCCACGAGCCCGTCGATGCGGATCACGCCCCCTCCACGTCGGTTGCGGGTCGGCCGACGGTCAGCCGCGCGGAGACGGGCTCGCGAACGGCATCGAGCGCTTCGAACACGGCGCGCTCGGCCTGAGCGAGGGCCACGACGCGGTCGCCGAGGGTCGCCCAGTCTTCCGACTCGCGACCCCGTGCGCGTCGACTGGCCTGCAGGGCGAATGCCCGCCACTCGTCGCCGATGGCCGTCACCTGTTGCGCGAGAGGACCGACTGCCGCGAACGCGGGTCGACGGCCGACCTCCTGCAGGAACGCCGCGAACAGGTAGCGAAAGCCCGCGCCCCCGGTCCCGATCTCCTCCTGCATCCGGACCACCCCTGCGAGCCACTGGCGGGCCTGCCGCTCGCCCACTTCGGCGGGCCAGCGCGCGATGCGGCGCCCGAGGTGTGCGATGGCCTGGGACCCGAAGACCGACACCACGCGGGGGATGCGCAGCATGCGATGGCAGGTCTCCTT
The DNA here is from genome assembly GCA_965224055.1 of Myxococcota bacterium. Classification (GTDB taxonomy): domain Bacteria; phylum Myxococcota_A; class UBA796; order UBA796; genus JACKEQ01. The sequence continues at coordinate 5,356,467 of OZ245034.1, forward strand.
CAGCCCCGCGGCGATGGCGGCATCGAGGGCTGCCGTGCTGAGCGCCTCGACGGGATCGGCGCTGTCCAATCGGTACATCCGGGCCTTGGGCAGCCAGCGGGGCCCCCCCGAGAATCGAGCCCGCTCGAGATTCTCGGCCGGACACTCGAACACGTCCTCCATGATGGGGTCGCTCACCACGTACACGTCACCCCGGCGCTCCAGCGCGATGAGGTTGTGCCCGTTGAAGTGCACGCGCATGGCTTTGGGGATGTAGGGCAGCCAGAAGATGTTGACCTGCAACCCCACGCGATGGCCCTGCTCGAGTGCGGCGTCGAGGGAGGCCATGGCGGGCTGCTGGCGAATCCAGGACGACCGGTGGGTCCGGATGCCGAGCCGCTTGGCCGCGTTCGCGAAGATGCCGCCGGGCATGGACCGGAAGCTGGTGAGCGGATGGCCCATCACCTTGAAGAACGGCACGTGTACGAAGAACAGACCGCTGCCGATGCCGAACACCAGCGGTTCCGACAGGTCGAGCCCGGCGTCGCGGAACAGCGCCCGACTCACCCCGCTCTCGCAGTGGGCGGCATGGAGGTGCTCGAAGCCGTCGACCGGCGCGCACGGCTCGACGATGGCGTGCTCGGCGACGCTCACGGAGACCGCCCGTAGGGCGCGTAGACCTCGGGCTCCTCCGGCACGGTTGCGAGTGCGGCTTCGGAGATGCCCAGCAGCACGGCGTAGCTGGAGCGCCAGGATGCCGACAGCCGCTTGAACACGTGCGGTTTGAGGTGTCGCCGCACGCGGAAGGTGAACGTTCCGAGCTCGAGTGCGGCGGTGGCGGGGTCGAGCAGGTTCACGGCCAGGTGGTAGGCGAGCGGCGACTTCTCACCGGCCTGCACGGCGTCCCACGCTTCGCGGATCTGCCGGTTGGTGTCGTCGACGGACGCGGCGGTGGCGTCGATCTCGGCCTCCCAGCCCTCGCTCGGCACGGCGCGGTACTGCCCGTCTTCGCCGACGGCCCAGGTGACGCGGCGAAGCTGCCCGGCATAGAGCGCTCCGGCGTCCTGGGGCACGTCGGAGTCCTTCACGCCGGCTCCACGACGCGCAGCAGCATGTAGCCCGTGTTGAACCGACCACTCTCGGGAACCACCGCCAGGATGCCGTCTCCGGGGTTCAGGTCGCCGCTCTGCACGAGGTCGTCGAGCATCACGAACACCGACGCCGACCCGATGTTGCCGCGCTCGGCGAGGTTGCTGCGGATGCGCTCCTCGGGGATGTCGAACCCGGCCTCCTGGAAGGCCTCGACAGCCGGACCGCGGAACAGGTTGGAGCTGAAGTGCGGCAGGACCCAGTCGACGTCTTCGGCCTCGAGCGAGCGCGTGCGGCGGATCTGCTCGATGGTCTTCCAGGTGGTGACGGGCACGATGTTGTCTCGGAGCAACCCGACGTCCTGACGCAGGTTGAAGTAGCCGTCGCGAACGGCCTCGTGCAGGTCGCCGGTGTCGCGCCAGCTGCTCAATCCGCCGTCGTCCGTGGTCTTGCCGCCCATGTACATGCACGTGGGCAGCTCGTTGGCGAAGGAGACCAGCTGGACCCACTCCACGCGGAGCGACAGCTGGTCTTCGGCGGGCTGGTCGCGCATCAACACCGCCCCGGCACCGTCGGACAGCATCCAGCGCAGGAACTCGGCCCCGAGCGCGATGTGGGGGTCGTCCTCGTCGACCTTGCGGGCCTCGAGCTCGGCCTGGAAGTGACTGGAGCGCAGGTGGCTGGACGTGCGCTCGGCCCCACCGACCACCGCGGTGCGCGCGTTGCCGGTCTGGACGGCCATGGTGGCGTACTTGAGCGCGGACATGCTCGACGCACACACCCCACCAGCGCTCGCGATCTCGATGGGCTGGCCACCGAGCGCCCCATGCACGAGGGAGGCGACGCCGGGGGTGACGACCTCGGGAACCGCCGTGCTGCACGCCAGGAGATCGATGTCGTCGACCGACAGCCCCGCCCCCGCGAGCAATCGGCGGACCGCCCGCGCCTGGAGCTCGGCCAGGGTGGCGTTGGGTTCGCCGGTCTCGCGGTCGATGGCGTAGTGCCGCGAGGTGATGCCGTTGTTCCGCAGGACCCGCTCGCGCAGGCGTTCCCGGCCTTCGTGCAGCACACCGAGGTAGGCCTCGATGTCCTCGTTGGGTACGGGTTCGCCCGGCAGCTCGCTGGCTGCATGGGTGATGTAGGCCTGGCGCAGGGTCTGCATCTCGGCCGTTTAACCGGAGGTGCCCGAGACGACCGGCAGCGTGGCCTTCTCCCGGACCCAGGGTTCGATGCGGCTACGAAAGAGGGCGTGGATGGTGAGGAACGGAATGGCCAGCACGAGCACCAGCTGGATCACGAAGAACATCTGGAACCAGGCGAAGAACGAGCGCAGCAGCGTGCCGGGCGACGACAGGGCCGCGTAGACGGTCGCGAGGATGGGGAACAGCGTGGCGCCGACGGTCAGCTCGCCGAACGCATGGGCGACGCTGACAGGCGCGGTCTGGCGCATGTCGAGCCAGGGGGAATCGGAGCCGTGTCGCCCGGGGTCGGAGAGCGCGGTGGCCACATCCGCGCCGTGACGACGGACCCGTTCGAGGGTCTGCTCGTCGATCTCGACGGGAGGCAGGGCCCGCACGGCCTGCCGGTTGCCGGTGACACTCCACGCCAGGGTGCTGAAGAAGCTGGCGAAGACCGGCCCCGAATGCGTGACGGTGACCGCATCCCGAACGTGCGCCCCGTGCGCCTGAAGACCCTCGACCCAGCGACGCCAGCCGGTGACCCACATGTTGCGGCAGATGGTGAGCGTGAGCACGCGCCGGCCCGACACCCATCCCGCCTGGGAGCCCGCCAGGAAGGCCTGCCAGGGCATGCAGGGACGGAGGTACCAGATGGACCCGCTGGCGATGACCAGGTCGACGTCCACCTCGGGAAGATCGATGGGGCGCGCCGACGGTGGGCGCTCGAGCACGGTCTCGGGGAACAGACCGAAGAACTCGGAGGGCGACCATGGAAAGGGGTAGTCGGCGTCCTGCTCGAGCTTCACCCGATGGACCTGGTGTCCGGCGGCTTCGATGGGGGCGACGAAGGTGTCGGTGACCTCTCGGCTCTGGCCGGACAGCGACCACTCGATCACGCACACCCGCCTGCCCTCGCCGGTGCTCATCGAACCTCCGCGACCAGCCGGCCCCAGCTTCCGTCCCGGTGCTGCTGGACGTGCACGACCCGCGAGCCCGACCCGCGATTCCGGGCCCGGTCGATGCCCTCGACGAACGCCAGACCGGTGGCGGTGGGCGTGAGGCGGGTCTCGACGCGCCCCGGGGCGGACAGGTGCGCAGCCCGCCAGCCCCGGTAGAGCTCCGTGCTGCCGGGGGTCTCCGAGGCCTCGCTCGCAAACGGCCCCACCCCGTCGAGCGGATCGAAGTGCCCGGTGCGCGCCTCGACCAGGCGAACCGGCCCCCCCGCCCCCAGCACGACGAACGCCGCTCCCGCAGCGATCTCGCCGGGGATGGACTCGGCACCGATCCGGATCCGCTGGGCCGCGTCGTCGGCGTAGCGGACATCCAACCCGGCCACGAGGGCGAACCGGGCTTCGCCGAGCGACAGGGCGAGCCAGGCCTCCTGCATCGCGGCCTCGAACGACAGCTCCTCCTGGGACACCGTGGTGTTCGGTCCGGTGAGCTCGAAGGCCTGGGCCACGTAGAACGCGCCCGCGTTGGCGACGCTCCGTGCGAACGACAGGGGGCTGCACCGGGGAGAGGTGGGATGGTGGATGGCTTCGATGAGGGGCACGATGGTGGCGAGGTTCGCGAGCCCGGTCCCGAACACCACCATGAGGTCGGCGCCGAGCTCTGCGGGAGGGGCGCCGAGCGCATCGGAGGCCGAGTCCAGCGCCAGCGCAGCGCCGAGCTGGGCGGTCTGCACGTACGCGCCCACGCGCCGGAACTTCTTGCCGAACCGCTGCTTCCAGGCGTCGCGGTCCACGGGGACCGGCAGCGTCACGGCCGAGAGGATGCCGACATCAGCCATGCGCGACATCCGAGGCGTCCGAGATGACGGTCGACACACAGCTGCCGCCGAAGCCGAACCCGTTGAACAGATGGGCTCCCCGAACCGCCGGCCCCACAGCCGCCGCCGGAGCGACACCGATTGCGGGATCGGGCGTGGAGAACCCCGTGCTGGCGGGCAGGAATCCCCCCTGGAGTGCGGCGAGCCACAGCGCGATCTCGAGGGTGCCCGCTGCTCCGAGCGTGTGACCGAGCGCGCCCTTGAGGCTGGAGAACGGCGGCGGTGAGTCGCCGAACACCCGCCGGATGCCCACCCCCTCGGCCTGATCGTTGTCGCGGGTCCCGGTGCCGTGGGCCTTGATGCTCACGACGTCTTCGGGGCGACGCCCCGCAGCAGCCAGTGCGCGTCGCATGACCTGCTCGGCGACCGACCCATCCGTGTCGGCGCTGGTGAGGTGCCCGGCGCTCATCACGTTGGCCGACCCCTCCACCCGATACCGGCCGACGTCGGGATCGGCGGACAGCACGAGGACCCCCGCGCCTTCGCCGAGCTGCAGGCCGTTCCGATCGACATCGAACGGCCGACACGCCTCCCCATCGACCAGCAGCAGGCTGCGGAACCCGTGCAGGGTCAGGCTGGACAGCAGATCGAACCCGACCACCACAGCCTGATCACAGGTGCCCGCCACCAGGTGGCGATGCGCGGCCACCAGCGCCATCTGACCGGAGGTGCACGCGGTGCTGAAGGTGGCGATGGGGCCTTCTGCACCGACCCGCCGAGCCACGTGGGCCGCCAGGGCTCCCGGGCCACGCTGGACGAAGGGTGGCCAGGCGGCCGGATCGGTGAGTCGGGCCTCGCGGACCTCGTACTCCCCGTCGACGAAGAACCCACCCGTGGTGCCGGAGAACACCCCGGTCACAGCGGGACCTGCTGCCTCCGAGCCGCCCTCAGCGGCCATCTGCGTGGCCTCGTCCACCGCGCTGTCCACGATGGTGCGGGCCCGCGCCCAGGGATCTCGCGCGTCGAGAGGCACCTCGAACACCGGCAGCGGCGCTCCGGGCGTGGGCGCCAGGTGGGCGGACCGCTCGTGGGCGGACGATCCTGGGGCCCGACCTTCCGCCAGCCCTTTCAGCACGGGCGCGATGCCGACTCCGAGTGCGCACGTCGCCCCCCAACCGACCACGGACACGGGGCGGTGCGGACTCCCCGTCACGTCTGCCAGCCTCGCTCCGCGGCGATGTGGCGGGCCAGGCTCTCGATGCTGCGCATCACCTCGCGGGCGCCGCGTACGTCTTCGATCCGCACCTGGTAGGTGTAGTCGACCGCCGCAGCGATCTCGATGGCGTCCAGGCTGTTGAGGTCGTGCCGGCCCGCGATGAGCTGCTCGGCGGGATCGATGTCCGACGGCTCGATCTCGAGGGCGCAGGTCTCGACCACCAGCTCTCGCAGCGCGTCCTGGAGCTGATCCTGCGTGGGCGGGGCACTGTCGTTGGGGTCGCCTGACATCCGGGGCAGCTATCGACCGGCCGGGAGCCCGGCAAGCGGTGGACCGTTACTCCCGTCGACACCTGCGGATCGCTCGCGCGGCCCAGCAGGTACGCATCTCGGAAGAACTGGGGGGTTCGATGCATCTGCTGCAGCGGCTCGTGGACACGAGCGATTTTCCGGCACGTTGGTACTGCGGGAGCTGGTCGGACGCCCACGGCTGGACGCACATCGTCGCCGACCTCCTGATCTTCGCGGCGTACATGGCGATCCCCTTGATGCTCGCCCGGCTCTACCGGCAGCGGCGCGCCGATGTCCCCTTCCCCCACCTGCTCCTGCTGTTCTGTGCGTTCGTCTCCGTGTGCGGCACCACCCACCTCATCGAGGCCAGCATCTTCTGGCAGCCGGTCTACCGGTTGTCCGCCCTGTTCAAGGTCCTCACGGCCATCGTGAGCTGGGCCACGGTGATCGCATTCGTCCCGGCCCTTCCGCGGATGCTGTCCATGACGTTCCCCGAGGAGCTCGAGCGACAGGTGAACGAGCGCACCCAGATGCTCCGTGCCCGCACCCGCGACCTCGAAGCGCGGCAGGCCGAGCTCGAAGCAGCACGCGCCGAGCTCGCCACCACCAACGCACAGCTGTCGAACGAGCACGCCGCGATGGAGGAGTTCATCTACTCCGTGTCGCACGACCTGAAAGCGCCCCTGGTCACCACCACGGGCTTCCTGGACGTCCTCCGCGAAGGGGTCGAAGACGAAGATCCCGAATCCATCGAGCTGGCGCTGAGCCGGATCGACAACGCCACGGCCCGGATGGGCGCGCTCCTCGAGGACCTGCTCGACGTCGGACGCATCCAACGCGTGAGCCCCGAGCCCGAAGAAGTGCCGTTGGAGGCTGCCGTGCAGGGCTGTCTGGACGGCCTGTCGGAGCTCCTCGAACAGTCGGGGGTCGAAGCGACGGTGTCGGTCTCCGGAAGCGTGCACATGGACCCCTCCTGGCTGGCCCGCGCGCTCGACAACCTGGTGACCAACGCGGTCAAGTACGGGGACCGAACCGTGCGTATTACTGGGGGAATCCCTGATCCCGAAGATCCGTCCCTCGTGCAGGTGCGGGTCGAAGACGACGGTCCGGGGATCGCTTCTGAGCACAGAGAACGCGTATTCCAGCTGTTCCACCGCTTGCATCGCGACAAGGAGGGGACGGGCGTGGGATTGTCGATCGTCGATCGCATCGCACGCCAGCACGGCGGCCGGGTGTGGGTCGAAGAGGCCTCGCTCGGCGGCGCAGCGTTCGTGCTGGCGCTCCCCACTCTCCCGCCGGAGTCCGCATCCCATGGCTGAGAGCATCCTGCTGGTCGAGGACGACGACGACCACGCGCTGCTGATCCTGCGGGCCCTGAAGCGCCTGGGCCGAACCGCGACCCGCCTGCCGTCGGCCGAAGCTGCGCTGCAACACCTGGACGAACACGCTCCCCCTGCGCTGATGCTCCTCGACCTCAAGCTCCCGGGACAGTCGGGGCACGAGCTCCTGCACACCCTCCGTGGCCCCGAGCACAACGCACGGTTCCCCATCGTCGTCCTCTCGACGTCGGGCACGCTCGCAGACCGGGAGAACGCACTGCTGGAAGGCGCGAGCGGCTACGAGGTGAAGACCGGAGCGCTCAAGGCCCTGACCGACAACCTGGGTCGCGTGACCCGACGCTGGCTCTCGGCCTCCGGAGCCATCCGTCTGCTCGTGGTCGCGCCAGACGACCTCGACTCCGCGCACGCGACGCGGCTCGACGAGGCGATCCGCGCTCCAGGAACCCCCATCGCCCGCTTCCGCCGTGGGAATGCCGATGTCGCGCTCGTCCTCGGGTCCGCCCAGACCCTGCCAGAGCAGCTCCGTCGCCTGCCCGACCACCTGCCGCGCGTCGCGGTCTGCCTGAAGGACCCGAGCGATGGGGTGACGAGCCCTCCACCCGTGCTCGACCACGGCATTCCCGTGTTGCTTCCCGACGAGCTGCGCGGCTCCTGGGTCCGACGCGCAATCCGCGCCGCGCAGGCCCGTCATGGGCTGGTGAGACGGCTCGAGCGCCAGAACGCCGAGCTGGAGCGCTTCGCGGCGATGGCCGCACACGACCTGAAAGCGCCGGTCCGTCACCTGGCAGGCATCGCCGACCTGCTTCGGATGGAGCTCGCCGACCCCCCGCCGTCCCCCGAGATCGCCGAGCTGCTCCAGCTGCTGGAAGAGCGCAGCAAGCGGGCCGGCGAGATGGTGGACGAGCTGCTGCGCTTCGCCCGGTACTCCGTGCCACCCACCCAGGAATGCGACCTCGATGGGGCGCTGGACACCGCGCTGGAAGACCTGCAGGAGCTCGTGCGCGACGTCGACCCTGTGATCCGTCGCGCCCCCCTCCCGACCGTGAAGGGCAGCCCGGAACAACTGGCACGGGTGTTCCAGAACCTGCTGGGCAACGCCCTGCGATATCGCGACCCCGAACGCCGCTTGCTGATCGAGATCTCCGCCCGTCCCGGTCACGACGGGGGGACGACCGTTCTGGTGAGCGACAACGGCGTGGGCATCGCCGACGAGGACGTGGGGCAGATCTTCAAGCCGCACGTGCGCAGGAACCGCGCCGCCGAGGGCACGGGGCTGGGGCTGAGCATCGTCCAACGGGTGATCGACACTCATGGTGGGCGGGTGAGGGTGGCCAGCGAGGTGGGCGTCGGAAGCACCTTCATGCTCGACTTCCCCTCGAGCGCCTGAACCGACTCGCGCCGCTGTCAGACGTCTGGAACGTCCAGCTTGTCGGACTCGATGACGCTCTGCAGCAGGTTCTCGAGGCGATAGCGGGCTTTGGCGGCGCCCAGGGCGAGGGAGGCGTGCAGCACGGCGTCGTCCTCGTCGCGGTTCTCGCAGTGCGCCGAGTAGTCCTCGAACGCGTTGAGCGCTTCGATCAGCGATGCGAGATGGTTGGGGCACTCGCACTCGATTCCGTTCCGCGCTTCCTTGAGCCAGCCCAGCTGACCTGCACTGAAGAAGCGCTCCGGCCGGATGTCGTCTGGAGCCGGAGGAGGGAACGGCTTGCTGGCCTTTCGCACGATGTCGAGGTCAAGGTGGTCCTGGATGACCTGCAGGAGGCTCGCGATGCGGGTGGGCCCCCGCACCAGTCGTGCTCCGGCATCCGACAGCCGCCACAGCACGCTGTTGGGCGCGAACTCGTAGACCACGAGACCGAGACGCGCACCGCTCGCGTCCATCAACTGTCGGAACGCGGAGATGGGAGCGTCGCCCAGCACAGCCAGCTTGATCAGGAGGACGTCTACGCGCGTCGGCGACTCCAGGAACTCGGTGACCCCGCCTCCGTCGAACGGAACCGTGATCTCGAACCGGTCGTCGGGGGCGGCGCGCAGCTGGGCGGCGAGCCCCTGGCCGAACACCGCGATCGCGGCGCTGGTGGTCCCTGCGGTCGCCTCTGCGTCTGCACGGCGATGCATCGAGAGACGAGAGCGCAGGTCGTCGGTGGAGAGATCGCTCAGGGTGCCGATCGACTCACCGAGGTCGAGCAACGCGCTGATGAGCTGCAGGCGCGTGATGTCCTCTTCGCGATAGAGCCGGGCACCACCCGGTGATCGGTCCGGCTGGATGATGTTGTACCGACGCTCCCACGTTCGCAACGTGTTCGCTGGAATCCCGGTCAGTCTCACGACTGCCGCCATCTTGTAGTGCGCTTCCACCATCGGGGTTGCTCTCGGAGGCCGAAGAATCGCGAATACTCAATAGTTGTTCACACCTTCGACGAAATTTCCTATGCCACCAGCGGACGGAATGCCACTACGAATCACCGACCATCCGGTGTTCTTGCGGGAATTCCCGGCCAGACGCCGCACGTCGGATTCGGATGGGGCCCCGGACATCCGACGGGTCGATCACCCGGCCACGCTGCGTGATCTCGACGCGACCCGCGTGCACCAGGCGTCGGGCCGCGCGACGCGTCCGCTCCATCAGCGAACGCCAGTCGTCGGGACGCACCCGCCTGGCCACCTCGGAGGGGCAGATGCTCGACGTCGGAGCCCGTTCCGCGAGCAACTCCAGCACACCGGCCTCGAGCTCCCGGTCGACGGCCCGGACACCGGACCGCCGACACCCTTTGGAGCACGTCGAAACCGCGTCCCAGCAGTCCTTCCAGCGAGGTCGGCAGTCGAATCGTCGACCGCACACGCGACAGATCTTCCAGTCCTTCATGTCGTGCAGATAACCTACTCAAATATTGTTCAACTCAACCCGACCCCGCTTCCGGACGTTTTCCGGAATTCGGTGTCACCTGAGCGGCGTCCCGCGCATTCTTCTGTATGTGAATCCACCGCTCCACCTCCCGACGCGCTGTCGAACGTCCGCCCTGGCCGTGCTCGTCGGGCTGGCTTCGGCGTCCTCGGCCGTGGCTGCGCCCCTGGATCCCCAGGGCTTCGATCCGCTTCGCCAGCTGGCGGTGATCGATCGTCCGGCGACCATCGACTCCAGCTCCACCCCTCCGACCCTCACCATCGGGGTCGGCACCCAGCAGGAGACTCTGGACGGAGTGCTGTACGAGGGTGTCGCGGTGTTCGCCTTCGGCGCGCTGTCGATCGAGGCACCCCTGGACATCTCGGGGACCCGGCCCACAGCGCTGTTGTCCCGCGATTCTCTCGTGGTGGACGCCACGATCACCGCATCGGCGTCTGGACCGATCGGAGGGCCGGGCGGATCAGACGCCCCCGCAGTCCAGAGCGACGGCAACGGTCCGGGTGGGGGTGGCTGGACCGGAGGAGGAACCGGGGGTGGAGGGTATGGAGGACCTGGCGGCGACAGTGGCGAGGCAGCGGGCGGACGCACATATGGCAGCCTGCTCTTCGCCCTTCGTGGCGGGTCTTCCGGGGGTACACGTCCCGGTGTCCCGGGTGGAGGCGGCGGGGGGGCCGTCGAGCTCGGGGCATCGGGTGCGCTTGCCCTCGCGGCCCCCGTTCTCGCAGTGGGCGGGAACGGGGGCACTGGCGGACCCGGCACGGGCGGACCTGGCTCGGGTGGCGGCTCGGGCGGCGGCCTGCTGCTCCACGGTGGGCCCGACAGCACATGTAGCTCCCTCCTCTCCGTAGCGGGAGGATCGGGAGGAATGGGCACGTCCGGCTGGGGCGGCGGTGGCGGAGGTGCGGGGCGACTCGTGCTGATCGGCATCGACGTCTCCGGCTGCGTGTTCGAGACCAGCGGTGGCTCCGGTGGCACCGGCGACGAGGGAGACGGGGCGCCTGGCGGTGCTCTGGACCCCCTCGTCGTCCTGCCACCGCTGGTGGACACAGCGCCCGACCCGGACCCGTCGGACTCCGACGGAGACGGCCTGTCGGATGCGGAGGAGGACACGCTCGGGACCGATCCTGGCAATCCGGACTCCGACGGAGACGGCATCGACGATGCCATCGAGATCGATGTCCACGGCACGGATCCGTTGCGATCCGACACCGACCGTGGAGGGATGAACGACGGCAGCGAGCTCGAGATGGGCGGCGATCCGCTCGATCCGAGCGACGACGAAGCCTTGATCGATCGCCTCGGAGACGGCCGCGTAGAAGGCTGTTCGGCGATTGGGGCTCCGACCCACGCCGGCTCCGTCGTAGCATCGGTAGGCCTGCTCGCGTTGTTCCGACGCCGACGGCGGGCCATCTCCAATCCACGCGCACCCCGTGAACGATCCCGTACTCCGAGCGCTGTACCGTGATGCTGGACCCCTCGTCCTTCGGCGATGCATGCAGATGACCGGATGCGAGGAAGACGCCCTCGATGCCGTTCACTGGACCTTCCTCCGCCTGATGGAGACCCCCTTCGAGCACCGCTCGGACGCCGAGACCCTGTCGTGGCTCTACCGAACCGCGACCCATCGATGTCTTCAGCTCATCCGGTCCAGAACCCGCCGCCACGAGCTGGGCATCGAGAACCGGGAGCGCCTGCGACCCGCCTGCCCGGACATGCAGGTCGATCTCGAACGTCGCGAGCTGCTCGAGCTCGCCTTGCGCCAGGTCGACGACCGCTGCGGTGAGGTCGCCCTGCTCACCGTGTTCCAGGGCCTGTCGATCGCCCGGGCCGCCGAAGCCCTCGAGGTGTCGGATCGCACCGTGATCCGGAAGCGCAAGCAGTTCGCCCGGGTGCTGCGGACGCTGATGGACGAGGCGGCGTCGTGACCTTCCGTCCGTCCGACGAAGACGACGCCATCGCCCGCGAGCTGAGGATGCTGGGCGGGCTCGACGACGCAGACCTCGACGACCCCGAGCTGCAGGCCGCACGCGAGGTGTTCGCGACACGCGCGGAGCCCTTCGACGCGCTCGCCGGGTCTGCGCGCTGGAGTCGTCCACACCCCATTTCCCCGTCCCCTCGACGCGCTGCCGTGATCCTGGCCATCGCGGCTGGCCTCGCCATCACCGCACTGGCCAGCCAGACGAGCGAGCCCGAGCCATCCGTCCCGGCCCTGCGCCCCATGGGCGGAAGCCCGGCCGATCTGGCGGTCCAGCTGGTCTCGGGACCGGGAGACGCGGGAGCGCTTCGCCTGCGCGCGGTGCTCCCCGAGGACGCCGAACCCGGATGGCTCACCGTCGCGACCGTGCAGGACGACGGCTCCAGCTTCGTGCTCGCGAGCGGAACCAGCCATCCTGCGGGCCCAGGAGAGGTGTGGCTGGACGGCCGGATCCGCCTGGACGACTACCCCGGACGCGAGTGGTTGGTGGTCACCCACGGGCCCCAGCCCCTGTCCGATCACGCAGTCCAGAATCTGCTGAACACCTCGCTGGACGCGCTCACCGAAGGCCGACCCCCGAAGAGCCCCGCCCACACGTCGATCTGGACGACGGAGCTGAGGGAGGCCCGGCAGTGATGGCGCTCGCGACCATGGCCATGCTGGGATCGGCTGCGCTGGCCGGGCCCCCTCGGGTCGCGGTGGTGGTCACCAGCAACCGCAGCTCCGAAGGCGAGCCCGATCTGAAGTTCGCGGACTCCGACGGCGACCGCGTCGCCACCACGCTCTCGGAGCTGGGTGCGTTCGACGCCGACCACGTCGTCCGCGCACGTGCCGCCACCCGCGAGCGGGTCGAAGGGGCCCTGGGACGCGCCGTGGTGTTGGCCTCTCAACTTCGCGACGAGGACGAGCTCCCCGAGGTCCTGGTGTACTACGCGGGCCACGGCGGCGAAGACGGCCTCCACCTGGCCGACGACGTTCTGCCGCTGGCCGAGCTGAAGGCGGCCGCCCGTGTCATCCCCGCCAGCCGGCGGATCTTCGTGCTGGATGCCTGTCACTCCGGCCAGATGATGCGCTCGATGGGCGCCACGCTGGAGTCGGTCAGCGATGCTCCGATCGCCGCAGACACCGATTTCGAGCCCCCTCCCGACGAAGCCTGGATCACCAGCACCGGGCCCGAGCAGGACGCCTACGAAGCCGACCAGCGAAAAGGGGCGTTGTTCAGCCACTTCTTCGTGAGCGGCATCCGGGGTTCGGCCGACAGCGATGGCGATCAGCACATCACCCTCGAGGAGGTCTACGACTTCGCCAAGGTCCGGACCGCGAGCGCGGCAGCGCGATCCGGCAAAGAGCAACAACCGCGCTGGGCCGGGACCCATGGCCAGTGGAGCGTCACCAACCTCCATCGGGCCCGCTCGGGCATCGAGACCGCAGGGCCGGTGCCGAACGACCTCCTGGTGGTCGACTCGAAGACCGCTCGTGTCGCGGCTGAGCTCCCGGCCGGCTCGGGCTACCGCATCGCTCTGCCGAAGGGCCGATACCAGCTCATCGCCCTCGACGGAGACGAGGTCCGGTCGATGGCCGTCACCGTGAAGGACGGCTTCGAGAAGATCGCACCCGCCGTGGGCCTGGCCCCGAGCACGGAACTGAGAGCGCGTGGGGGCTTGCTCATCCAGCGGCCCTGGACCATCCGTGCAGGAGTGGCCGTGCTCCTCGGCGCCCTGGGTCGCGACCGGGTCGGCGGGGCCCCCTTCGTCCAGGTCACCCGTGCCACGGGGCGCGGACACCGCGTGGGTGCCCAGCTGGGCGGGCTCGTCCTCCCCTACCAGAGCGAATGGCACTCCGGCATCCTCGGCGGCGCGACCCTCGCGGGCGTCTGGGGCCTCGACCTCTCGCCCCGCCCGATGTGGCTCGGCCCGACCGCCGCGGCGGGGATCGGGTACGGCGGTCGCACCTCCCGGCGGCGCGAGGTGGAGGGGCTGGGAGCGTGGTACGGCACCGACACCGCCCCGGACCAGGGCTGGGGCTCGTTCGGCACCGCTCGAGCCGGCCTGGCGTCCGAGCTCCCGCTCCTTCCGCTGGGTGGAGTCATGCTCTTCACCGAGCTCCAGGCGACGCTTCGAGCCGACTTCGCCGGGAATCGAGACGCCGTGCCCGGAGTGAGTGTCCGCATCGGGCTCGGGAGCCGGGAGTGACCCCTCGACGCTCCCTGCTCGTCACTCTGCCCTTCGTGGGAGTGCTGGCGGGCTGTGATCACGAGATCGGGCCCCTGTCCCGGCCGTTCCTCGAGATCGAGGGTGCCATCCGGGCCGACGAGCCGCTGATGGACGTGCGGGGGGCGTGGGTCTGGGTGTGGATCCGGAACGGGCAGATCGCCGCCAGGGCCGAGCCAGCCGAGATCGAACCGGAGCTCGGGGGCTACCGCGCGAGGCTGTTCACCCCGCCGGAGGTGACCGTGGGGCCGCTCGAACCTCCCCCAGAGCTGTCCAACCTGGGCGACTCCACGGTGTTGCTCGGCAGCCTGGTCCTGCTGGAGGACGACATCGAGCCCACCACGGTCCGGGTCGAAGCGGTGCCCCTGCTCCACGCGATCACCGAAGGGCGCGTTCCCGTCGACAGCGTCTGGTCGACCGCGGATCAAGACGCCGAGAGCCCCGTCATGGCGGGCTGGACCACCGAACGACTCGCGTTGTTCTCGTCGGGGACGGTGGATGCAACCCATGTCGACGGGCACTCCGGATGGACGGGCGCTCCCTGCGAGCTGGCGAAGATCGGGCTGGGTCTGGCGCTGTACGACGAGCCCTCGGAACCCGACACCTGTGCGTGGAGCCAGCGAGCGCCGCCGGGCTCCCAGTCCACGCTCACGGGCGTCACCCTGCGAGCCCCGGAACCGTAGGGGCGATCCCCGAGGCCCCCCTCGACCGTAGAACGAAAGCGCCATATCAGCGCCGCCGGAGGGTTCCATGTCCCGCGTCCGCTCGCTCGTCTCCATCTCCGTCACCACGGGGGTGTTCGCGCTCCTGCTCCAGGGCTGTGTGTACAGCGCCTCGATGAGCAAAGGGGCCCGTGCCGAAGGCTCCGGAGACTACCTGGCTGCCTACACCGCCTACGAGGCCGCCGTCGAGAAGAAGCCCGAGGAGGTCGAGGCGCAGGAAGCGCTCGCCCGCGCCGCCACGGCCCTCGCCGACGAGGCCATCCAGAAGGCCGAAGACGCCCTGGCCATCGGCGACCACGAGATCATGATGGAGCAGCTCACCACCGCTGCGAAGTACGAATCGGACCGGCCAGAGGTGTTCCAGCTCGCGCAGAAGGGCCGCGAGGACATGCGCGTGCGGTACGAGCGATTGTGGACGCAGAGCGACTACGAAGAGGCCTACGACATGGCCGTTCGCACGCGGACCCTCTACTCCGACAGCGAACATCTCGAGGGGGCGTTCAACGACCTCCGGTCGCACTACCGCGACCAGGCCAAGGCAGAGCTGGGGCGCAAGCAGCACGAAGAAGCCCTGGCGACGCTACGCACCATCACCCGCTTCGAGCCCGACCGGACGGGCGACATCGCTGCGCTCGAACAGACCATCCTCACCGCGTGGGGAGACGACCTCGCCAAGCGCGCGTCCTCCAACGCCCGCTCGCGGAAGTACGGGGCGGCGGCGGTGCTGTACGCCCGTGCCTACGAGGTGGCCGGAGACCGCGGACACCTGGAACAATCCAGAAAGATCGCCGCCAACCTCGAGGAGGACGGCAAGCTCACCGTGTCGCTGAAGGTCGCGGGGCAGCGCGGCCGGACCGACACCCTGAAGGAGGGCATCCTGACCGGGCTCACGGGCATCTCGGACACCGAACTCGTGACCGGCCGGCCCGACCTCGCCGTGCGCGTGGACGTCGGCACTCAGAAGTGCACCGAAGAGGACGCCGTCACCCCCACCGAGAAGGACTACATCTCGGGGCAGGTCGAGGAGCCCAACCCCGAGTACCACCAGCTCCAGGACGCCCTCGCTGCCGAACGGGCGACCGAGGCCGAGGCCAAGGAGAAGTCCGAGGCGCTCTTTCCCGATGTCGCCAGGGCCGAAGAGACGCTGAAGGCCATCGACGCCGAGCTGGACGGGGTGAATCGCGATCTCGCCACCGCCGAGGCCTCCCTGACCGAGGCCCAGACCCAGCTCGATCGCTCCAAGACCCGTCGGGACGAGCTCTCTGCACGCCTGGACGAGCTCCAGGCCACGGGTGCCACGGCCACCGCCGACAGCGTCCGTGACGAGCTGTCGAACATCGGGAGCATCATCAACGAGTGGAGCGGAGAGGTACTCAAGCGCGCCGATGCTGCCAGCGCGCTGAAGCGGAAGAAGGAGGGCCTCGAGGTCGACCGCAAGCCGGCTGCCGAGGCGCTCGGTCGACTGAAGAGCGGCTACGACTCCCTGGTCCAGACCAAGACCGACGCACAGAAGAAGGCGTCCGACCTGTCCCTGAAGCTGTCGAGCACCCCGAAGACCGTGTGGAAGGACGTCCACGAGACCCTGGAGTACGACATCCACGACTGGACGCGCAGCTGCATCGCACCCGTCACCGTGTCGCTCACCCCGCGCTGGGACACCAGCCAGAGCACCCGGGAGGTCTACGCGCCCGCACACGAGACCAAGGACCGCTCGCACATCGGACACGAGAAGGCCGCCATCCTCGAAGACCTCAAGGAGTTCCCCGAGTCGGACGACTCCCTGGTTGCAAAGGGCGATGCCGCGACCCTCACCGAGGTGCTGAGCTGGCTCGACAACATGGCCAAGGATCACTTCGAGCACCGCCGCACCGACACCGCGGTCGCGCTCGTCGAGAAGCCCGTCGACGCCACCACGGCGCTGGTCGAGCTGTACGTGGGGGCTCAGGGCCGACTGGACGAGAGCTCGGTCAAGATGTTCGAGACCCACGTGAAGTCGCACTTCGGCCTCGAGGACATCGCCCTGCTCCGGCCCCAGTAGACCCTCAGGATGCGCGACGCGCCGGTGCGTTCTGCCCGTCCAGCACGGCCCGAAGACGACCCAGGTCCTCGTCGAAGCCCGCCAGAGCGGACCGGATCACGCCCTCCCGCAAGCCCACGATGCGATTGACGGGGTCGGAGACCAGGGAGACCACGATGGTGTCCGAGTGGAATCCGTGGCCGTGCATCCGGGTGAGGTGCTCGCCCATCGCCAGCAGACCAGCGAAGGTCGCGACCTCGTCCGGGACGTGCGAGGGGGCCAGCGGGCGAAGGTCGTGATGCACCGCGATCGTCTGCCGGAGTCGATCCGGCAACCCCCACGACTCCAGGCACAGGTCCGCGACCAGGGGGTGATCGATGCCGAACGCCGCCCGCTCGCGAACCATCAGACCCGGCCCGTCCACCCCGAACTCCCGGAGCAGATCGCCGTACAGCGTGGGCTCCAACGCGAGCAGGACCTGAGCCCCGATGTCGTGCAGCAACCCCACCGTGAAGGCGTTGCCCGTCGAGATCCCCGGAACTCCGTACGACAACGCACGCGTGGCCACCGCCACCCGTTGTGCGTGCTCCAGGAGCACCCGGCCTCCCGCCTGTTCCGCTCCGATGGGGTGCAGGGCCAGGGCCCACGCGAGCTCCATCGTCATCCGGACCCCCACGCGCCGAACCGCCCCCGTCACGGTCAGGATCGGCTGTGCGCCCGCCAGATAGGCGGTGTTCGCGACCCCGATCAAGCGGGACGCGAGCACCGGATCGGTGCCGACGATCTCGGCGAGCGCTTCCAGATCCGCTTCTCCCTTCACGGCTTCGAGACGTCGCGGAGTCTGGGGGCACAGTCCGAGCTCGTGACAGCGCGCCACGACATCCAGCGGCGCACACAGAGCGAGCGGATCGGTGCAGTCGGGGTCGTGCATGTCGCCTCCTCTCCCCCTATCGACGCACATGGCCACGATTCGAGGGCGAGGCGTCAGACCGGCACGGCCATCCCCCACCGCTCGATCACGTCCCGTGCGACCGCCCACGCCCGATCGTCGACCCACCATCCCGGGGCGACCGCTTCCAGAGCAGCGCGGTCGTCCGCACGCACCGCCGAGAACACCTCGGCGTGCACCGTCGGGGGCTCCGAACGCCAGGCAGGGCGCTCCAGATCGAGGTGGCGCCGCCCCAGCTCGATCTGGGTCTGTCCAGGCTGGGCGTCCCCATCGAGCTCTGCCAGCACCCCCTGCAGGCGAATCGCCTCGCCCAGCAACGCCGCCTGGTCGTCCGCCGCATCCAGGGTGCCTCGCAAGCGCTCCAGGACGACGACGTCGAGGTTCGGGCATCGACGCAGCGCCACGGGCAACATCTCCCAGACGTCGGCGGGCACGGGCCCATCGTGGGTGTCCCGTCGAAAACGCCCGCTGTCGTGGTCCATCCAGCGCCCACCCGCGATGTGGATCTGCCGCACCCGGTCCAGATTCCATCGGCCCAGCAACGCCAGCGGGTCGAAGCCGAAGTTCACCGCCTGACACCACAGGTTGTGCAGATCGAGGAGCAGCACGCCATCCACCGGTGCCAGCATGGCCTCCACCAGGTCGGGCTGCAGGAGCACGTCGTCCGCTGAGACCGCCAGCGCGAGGTTCTCGAGCCCGACCGGGACCTCGAGCGCCTCGCGGACCTCTGCCAGACGTGCTGCAGTGGCCTCGGCGAGCGCCAGGGACGCGGGGAGCGGAAGCGGGGCGGCCATCCATCCGGAGCTCCGGCAGCACCCGACGTGGTCGGTCAGGAACCGCACGGGCCAACGCTCGAGAACGGCGCGGGTCCGGGCCAGCCAGTCCACGGACATCCGGTCGGGAGGGGTCGTGAACGGCGAACCGAACACGGCATGTCCCACCAATCGACCCGCCTGTGCCGCACGATCGAGGGGTTCGGTGAACGAGGCTTCGAGCGGACCGCGGAATGCCTGCTCGACCGTGAGCTGCAGCCAGGTCTCGGGATGGGCCTGCAGCAACGGCCGAAAGCTCTCGCGGACGTCTCCCCGCTTCGGCCATGCGACCCCGAGCGCGACCATCAGCCCATGCCGCATTCGATCATGTCGGGCCAGCTGTCGGGGTCGATGGGCTCGACAGGGACCGGAACCTGCGGGGGAACCGGCTCGAAGTGCGGAACCGCGTCGATCTCCGGGATCATCCCCGTCGGACGCTGGGCGGGCTGCATCGCGCGATCGGTGTTCGGGGCGGGTGGAGCCCTCCGGACCGGTGCCGGCCGGAGGATCTCGCGGGCGGGAACGATGTCGCGGGTGGGGGCGATCATCGGACTCTCCGGCGCGGGGACGATCGTCACATCGCTCGTGGGGATGGGGGCGATCGCTGGCGGCGCGTCGGTGGGCACCTCGAACGACGCCAGCAGACGGGGGGCGACGAACGCAGCCAGAAGCGCTGCCACTGCCAATCCCGCTGTCACCTTCCAACCACGCATGTCCGACTCCCGGGTCCGTGTTGCGTGAGACCAACGCCACCGAGCGCGGTTCCTTACACCCGGGCCCCGTGCTTCCGTATTGTCGTCGATTGTCGCGATCGCGTCGTGGGGTTGTCGAACCGGGTCGGCGGAATCACGTTGAGCAGAGGAGGGTCGATGACCTGGATGATCGCCGGACTCTGCGTGAGTGCGTTCGTGATGGTGGGCGCGCTGGCCGGAGCCTGACACGGGCCGCGGTTACGGAGTGCTCGTGTCCGACTACTACAGCTACAAGCCGCTCGTGGCGCTCGAACGTCCCGTGGCCCTCGTCGGGTTTCCGGGCTGCAGGCCGCTCCAGACCGCCCGCGTGGCGTCGATGATCACCGGGTGCCCGCTCACCCTGCTTCCGCGGGCGGTAGGGCACCACCTGGGCAAGACGGTCGAAGGGCTCGTGCTCGACGGCGAGCACGCGTCGCTGCACGGCGCCGAAGCCGCCCTTCTCGAGAAGGCCCTCGGGGGGCGGTCGAATCCCCTCGTCGCCCTCGGTCCCACCACCCTCGACGACCCCGAGCTGCGGGACTGGATCGCCGAGCGCTGCCAGATCGTGCACCTGAGCCAGACCCTCACCGAAGCCGTGAACAGCATCCACGCAGAGATGGCCGAAGACCGCCGGAAGCACCGCCACCTGGACGCCTACGCACCCATCGGTGCCCCCACCCTGCGGCCGCTGTTCGACCGACGTACCGCGCTGTTTCGCGAGCTGGCCGAGGTCGACATCCCCGTCGCCGGCCGTCCTCCGCTCACCGTGGGCCGGGCACTGCCCGACGATCTAGGCTGGGCCGTCGCGGGCTGATCCCGACGCGCCTGGAGGCCTCGATTGCCCACATCCGTTCCCCACTACGACGGCACGCACTACCTCACCCTGGCGGAGCTGGAGTCCCTGTGTGCGGGGATCGCCGCAGCACTGCCCGACTGGGTCGAGCACCAGACCATCGGCGTGTCCCGGGAAGGCCGCCCCATCGGCATGATCACCGTCGGCCATCGCGGAGACCCCGGAATCACGAGCCCTTCGAGCGATGCCCGCGCGGATCGCCCGGCGTTCTGGCTCGATGGAGGCACCCACGCGCCGGAGTGGACCAGCGTGATGTCGTGTGCGTTCACCCTCTCGGAGTGGGCGCGGGCGCTCGCGAACGGGGATCGGGCGCTCTGCGACTGGTTCCGAGCCCACACTGCCCACATCGTGCCGTGCATCAGCCCCGACGGCTTTCATGCGCTGCGAGAGGGCGCCCCCTTCCTACGTTCCACTCTCCGGGGTCCTCGCGACGCGCGGCCGCGGGTGGGGCTGGACCCCTGTGATGTCGACGACGACGGGGCTGTGCGCTGGATGCGCTGGAAGAGCCCGCTCGGCCCGTGGGTCTTCGACGCCGACAACCCCGTACGCGTCCGGCACCGCACCCTCGACGACGACCCCGACGACGCCTGGATGCTGTGTACCGAAGGCGAGCTGGTGGGCTGGGACGGCACCCGGTGGACGAGCGCGGCGCTGAAGCACGGCGTCGATCTGAACCGCAACTTCCCCGGCAGCTGGGCGCCGTTCGAGATGTTCGGCATGGACAGTGGACGGTTCCCCCTCTCCGAGCCCGAGAGCCGCGCCGTGGTGGACGCGTTCGCTGCACGACCCCGCATCGCCGCCGCCGTGACCAACCACACCTACACGGGCTGCATCCTCACCCAGCCCTACCGGGACCCCAGTCCCCTGGGCGATGGGGACGTCCGCGTGATGGAGCGCCTGGCCACGAGTGCCGTGGAGGGCACCGGCTACTCCGTGAAGCGCGTGGTCCCCGACTTCACCTACGACCCGAAGAAGTCCATCGTGGGTGTGTGGGCCGACACGATGTCGACCACCTTCGGCGTGCCCGGCTACACCCTGGAGCTGTGGAATCCGTACGGCCACGCTGGCCTGGAGCTCGAGGATCCGGCAAAGTTCTTCAAGAAGCCCGACCTCGACCTGATCGGGCAGATGGTCGACCACTTCTGGCGCGAGGATCCCGGCACCGTCACGCCGTGGAAGCCGTTCGAGCACCCGCAGCTCGGGTCGGTCGAGATCGGTGGCCTCGAGTACATGCAGACCATCCGCAACCCGCCGACATCCGAGCTGCCCGCCGAGTGCCAGCGGGGCTTCACCGTGGCCGATCGCCTGCGTCGCGCCCTCCCCCAGGTGCGGGCAACGCTTCGGGTGGAGGCCATCGGAGACGGGCTCAAGCGGGTCACCGTGGTGTTCGACAACCACGGATACCTGTCCACCGCATCGCTCGAACACGCCCGTCGGATCGGGATGGCCCCTCCACTCACGGCGATCCTGGAGCAGCCCGCCACAGCCGTCGAGGGTGCCATCGAGCAGAACCTCGGCTGGCTGGACGGCTGGGGTGCGATGCAGGCATCCGATGCCGCCCAACCCATCTACCCGGGGCTGCCGATGGAAGGTGGCGTCCGGGCGCATGCTCGATGGATCGTCGAAGACGGGCACCCCGTGGTGATTCGCTGGGATGCGGGCCGAGGAGGCTGCGGGCGCGTCGAGGCATGACCCTCCAGATCACTGAACACATGTTACCCTGATACTGAACATACGTTCAAAGGAGGGCAGCCATGGTGCAGCAGACCCTGTTCGGACGCGGACCCCTGGGTCTACGCCCGGTTCTGGAGGGCGCTCGTCGCATTCCCCTCGACCACGGGGCCTGGGTGGTGCATCGTCCCGGCTGGGTTCGCGGTCAGGACGTGCTCTTCGACCTGCTGCGTCGCTCGATCCGCTGGCAGTCGGAGCGCAGGAGGATGTTCGAGCGAACGGTCGAGGTGCCCCGGCTCACGGCCACCCTGCCCGAGGACGGTCCGGCGCCCGCCATCGTGCACGAGATGTCCGCCACCCTCTCGGAGGTCTTCGAGCGGCGTCTCACGCGGATCCGCATGGCGTGGTACCGCAACGGCCAGGACAGCGTCGCACCACACGGAGACCGGGTCGGGATGCTGAAGGACGACTGCATCGTGGCCATCGTGTCCCTCGGGGGGCCGCGGCGCTTCCTGCTCCGACCCGCAGGCGGTGGCCGTTCGCGCAGCTGGGATCTGGGCTGGGGCGATCTCTTCGTGATGGGCGGCACGTGTCAGCGCACGTTCGTCCACGGCGTCCCCAAAGTCGCCACGGCAGAGCCCAGGATCAGCGTGATGTTCCGGCCACCGGTCGATCCGCCGGTGTCGCTGCAGTAGACTGGGCGTCGAAGAGAGACCGAACACCGGTCGAGGGGGGAGCAACATGCGAGGGGCATGCACCGCCGTGCTCTGCTGCCTCGCTGCGTCCGCGACCGCAGCCCCGCCCGACGTGCGTGCATGGACCGTCGACGACGGACTCCCCCAGAACACCGTGACCGATATCGCCGAGCGCGAGGACGGCCTGTGGGTCACCACCTTCGAAGGTCTGGCGCGGTTCGACGGGCACCGGTTCACCCCCGCTCCCTTCCTGGACGCCGAGGGCCGATCGGTGCTCCGGCTCGTGCAGGTCGAGGTCGACCCCGCAGACCGGCTGTGGGTCGGAAGCCAGCGACAAGGGTTGTTCTTCGGCCCTCCGGAGGCACTCCAGCCCGTGCTGGGCGGCCCGGACTTCGTCATCCGGCTCGCGCTCGGAGACCAGACGGCCTGGGTGGTCGGTGACGGCGGCCTGTACCGCTGCCCGTTTCCGTCCACTGCAGACCCCGGAGGCGACCCCGGGATCCCGTCGTGCGAGCTCGACCGCAAGGTGTCCCCCAAAGCCCGGCTCCACGGCGTGGATGCAGCGGTGTTCCTGGTGGAGCCCGACGGCGCGCAGCTGATGGATGGTCCACCCGCTTCGGCCCCGTCTCAACGGGAGTTTCCGCGTGCACCGTTGTGGGCCTGGAACGCTGACGACATGGCGCTCACCCACCACACCCACCCCGACTGGTCCATCCACCTCGCGCAATCTCCGCGAGTGCTGCTCGACCGGGGTGTCCACACCTGGGTCGGGACCGAGACCGAGGGTCTGATCCGCATTCGTCGCAGCCACGTCACCCGGGTTCCCTTCGAGCGGGAAGGCGCACTGCTGACCGCCATCGAGCCCACGGGACGCGTGCTGGCCGCTCCGTCGAACGCCGGCTTGATCGCGGTCGAACCCACCCGCGTCGCCAGCGTCGCGACGGCCGTGACCGGTGTGCCAGACAGTGCGACGGACGATCCGTGGAACGGGTTCTCGATCACCCGCCTCGCGCTCGAAGGCCGACCGTTCGACCGCTACGTCCAGAGCCTCGGCACCGGCCCCGACGGGCGGGTGTGGCTGACCACCGGAGACGGGGCGTTCGCGGTCGAAGGAGACGCCGTCGTCCCCCTGGACCTCGGCGTGGATGGAGTCGTGGGCCACGTCGTCTGGGACGCGGGACAGCTCTGGGGACTCGCGGAGGACGCCGACTCCGCTCCCTGGCTCTGGCGTCGGGGTGCACCGGGAGACGGACGGTGGCCGCTGCCGGTCCCCATGGTCTCGGCCCGCCTCGTCGCGGACGGTGTAGACGGCGTCTGGATGGGCTCCGAGTACGGGCTGTGGCACTTCGACGGCGAGGACTGGGAAGAGATCGAGCTGCAGGGTCGGCGGACCTCGGAGGTGCGGGACATCGTCCGCGTCTCGGACCGCGAATCTCTCGAACCAGACGGCCTGTCGGGGGTCTGGGTCGCGACGTACGGGGACGGCCTCCTCCGGGTCGATCCCCAGACCGAACAGACCCAACAGTCCGGAACACAGCGCTGGCGCATTCGCCGCTGGGGGCCGTCGGACGGGCTGTGTGACGATGCCATCAGCCGCATCGTGCCCGCGAACGACCAGCTCTGGATCAACAGCAATCGGGGCGTCTTCCACGTGCCCCTGCACGCGCTCACCCCGGATGATGGCGCGACTGCCCGCCTGTCCTGCTCACTCCTGCCTTCGGGCGAGGGCAACGGCGGGGGGCCGGGCAATGCCATCGCGCCCGATGGCCATGCGTGGTTCTCCACCATCTCGGGTCTCGCGCGCATCGAGACGCACGCCCGCCCCGACCAGACCCCCACCCCGCGCATCGATGCGATCCGGGTCGGCGACGTCCTCGTCCAGGACGGCGCGGTTCTCGAACCCGACCACGACCCCATCGCCGTCGAAGCGGGCGCGGTCTCTCTCGACGCCGACCTGCCCCCGCAGTTCCGCCATCGGCTCCTGGGTGTGGGCACGTCCTGGGTCTACACCGGTACCTCGTCCAGATCGACGTGGTCCTCCCTCAAGCCGGGCCGGTACCGGCTGGAGGTTCAGGCGCGGACCCGCGGAGGCTGGAGTCCTCCCGCCACGCTGCGGTTCCGGGTGCGGCCGCCCCTCTCCGAGAATCCCAAGGTCCGGTTGTCCATCGCTGCCATCGTCGCGGCGATGCTCGTGCTCTTCGCACTGCTGCTGGTCCGCTGGCGCACCGGCTTCCTCTCCCGACGCAACCAGCACCTGCAGCAGTCCATCACGAAGCTCGGCGAGGCTGCCGACCGCCTCCGAACCCTCTTCGATGCCGCCAGCAACGGGTTGATCCTGCACGGGCCCGACGGTCGGATCGTCGAGGTGAACCCCGCTGCGTGCATGCTCATCGACCAACCCCGAAGTGCGCTCGTCGGGGGCCTCCCGCAGTCGTTCGTGTCGGACGGCCTGGCGTCGTACCATCAGCTGTTGGAGCAGCCCGGCAGCGCCGAGGTCACCATCGGGGATCACGTCCTCCAGCTGAACAGCCGCCAGCTGACCCTGGACGAGCAGGACCACGTGTTGATCTCGGCGTCCGACCTGACCGAGGTCCGCGCGCAGCAGGCCGAGGTCACCCGACGCGTCGCGGACGAGCGCCAGCGCGACTTCCTGCGCGCCACCTCCGACCTGGCCGGCGGGATCGCCGAGGACGTCAACGACGTGCTCTCGGTCATCCTCGGCGAAGCCGACCTGCTGGCCTTCGAGATGCCCGGCATCGACGACCGGGTACAGGCCATCCGGGAGGCGTCCGATCGGGGAACCGAGCTCACGCGTCAGCTGGCCGCGTTCGCCCGGATCGGGTCGGCACAACCCCGGCGACTCGACCCTGGCGCGACCCTGGAAGCGCTGATGCCCACTCTGGCCCGCGTGCTTCCGGACACCATCTCGCTGCACCTCGACGGCGACGCTCCCGGTGTTCGCATCGCGCCCGCCCAGCTGAACGAGGTCCTGATCCACCTGGCCCTCAACGCCCGCGATGCCATGCCCGACGGCGGGACCCTGCGCATCACCCTCGGAACCCGCGTGGTCGACGCCGAGCTGGCCGGGCGCCGAGGCGTCGACCCCGGGAACTTCACCACGATCGAGGTCTCGGACACCGGCGAGGGCATTCCGGCACCCCTGCCGGGTCGCGTGTTCGACATGTTCTTCACGACGCGGGAAGGTCAGCGCTCCACGGGTCTGGGCCTCTCCGCCGTCCAGGCTGCCATCGTCGCCGCCGACGGCTTCGTCGAGGTCCGGAGCACGGTCGGAGAAGGGACCTCCTTCCGGATCCACCTGCCCACGCACTCGTTGACCTCGAGCCTCGGGCCCATGCCGCTCGTTCCAGCCGAGCTCACAGGGGTGCGGGTGCTGGTGTGTGCGACCGACGACGGAGTGCGCGGCGTGGTCGCGAAGCTGCTGACCGCGCTGGGTTGCGAGGTCCGGCGCGCAAAGCGGGCCAACGCCGCACTGCGCTCCATGGCGCTGGAGACCGACGTCCTGCTCGCCGACAAGCAGCTCGACACCATGTCCGGCGCCCGTCTCGCTCAGCGCTGTCGGCAGATCCGGCCGAACATCGGGGTGTTGATCCTCACACCGGTCGAAGACGAGGACTGCGAGTGGTCGACCCTGTCCAAGCCCATTCGACACGACGAGCTCGCCCTCGCCATCACAGCGGTGTTGCCGAGCGACGTCCGTGCAGCGGTCACCGCTCCTCGGCCGTGACCACCCACAGTGCGTGGATGGTTCCGGGCAACCAGAACAGCGCGGTGAGGAGCAGGTTGAGCCAGAAGCTCACCGAGAACAGCCCCTTCTTCCACCACACCCCCAGCGGAGGCAGGAAGGTGCCGAGCAGCAGTGCCAGGAAGGTTCGCATCCCGTCCCGTGCCGGTCGCCCATCGGCTCGGGTGTGCGCGACCACCCACAGACCGTGGATCGATCCCGGCACCCAGAACAGCAGCGTGAGCACGAGATTGATGAGGAGTGAGGCGGACAACCCCGTGGCCAGCCAAACCCCGAGCGGGGGGAACAGCGCACTCAGCAGCACTCCGAAGAACCGTGTCAATCTTCCTCCTTACTCCTGGAACATGCCCACCAGAGCGCTCGGGACAAGGCGGAGGTAAGCGCTAGAAATCTGCGCGTAGCCCCAGAAACGGTCGCATCGGCAGGTGGTTGAGCCAGGTCGTGCTGACCTCGCCGTCGATCACGTCGTGGATGGGCAGGAACTGCGACTGGATGTTGCCGACGTTCAGGAGCTCCAGGTAGAACGTGAGCCGGTACCGTTCGTAGGCCCGGCGCCACTCTGCCCGCAGGTCGATGCTGTGGGTCGGACCGATGCGCGAGCAGTTCAGGCACGACAGCTGGATGCTCTCCCACTCGGCGCTCAGCAGCTCGACCTCGGCCAGGGGTCGTCCGGAGTGGTACTGATAGCGGGCGTTGAACCTCCAGCGCTGGAAGGGCTGCACGTCCGCCGACAGCGACAGGGTGTGGCGTTGATCCTGGGGAGGCGCGATGGTCTGGGTGAACTGCGTGTTCCGGGGATTGAAGCGCTTCGTCCACAACAGGCCGTACGCGAGGGTCGCGTTGGCACGGCCTCCCCGCGCGTTGACCATCCAATCCACCCCGTACGACCGGCCCGTTCCGTCGTTCGTCCACGCCGGGCCCGTCTGCACGGCCGCTTCGGTGTCCGGGTTCACGACGAGGTCGGTGAGCCGCACGTCGTAGACCTCCACACGGAACAGCCCTCCGCCGGACGGACCCGGCAACGGAAACGCCTGGTCGATGCCGAACACCACCTGGGATGCCCGCTCGGCGCGCAGACCGGGGGTTCCGAATCCCGGAGAGAGCTGGAACGGGTCGCGCAGCACCCGCTGATACTGGCCGAACGACACCTTGGGGATGGTGCCGGTGGGAAGTGGCATCGACACCCCCGCCCGCGGGCTCGCGAGGAGCTCACCCGTGAGCCCGGCGAACGTCAGACGCGCGCCGGCACGCACCCGCAACCCCGGCACGATCCGACCGTTCGTGCGCTCCACCAGCCGTCGGGACATCCGCGCCAGCGCACCGTCCCCAGCCGTGTGGAACCCGAACGGGACGCCGATCTCGGTCTGGGCGTAGGCGTTCGCCTCGAACCACGGGTCGGGCTGGGGTTGGACGTCGGCCACCTGGAACCCGAAGGAGCCGATGCCTGCCTGCACCCAGCGGGGAAACGCGCGCTGGTCCTGCAGCTGTCCTCGACTGTCGACCTGGAAGCGCGACGCGTCGCCCCCCACCTTCACCCGCGCGTTGTCCGTGAGCGGCCACACCCCGTCGGTCCGGGCGAACAGGCGCTGCAGCACGATGTCGCGGGTCAGGGTGTCCCGGGCCAGCTCCCGATTGCTGGACGATCGATCCCGGGTGTAGGCCACGGTGGTCTGCAGCGACCCTCCGGCGTCGTCGCGGTACCGGTGGTCCAGGCTGAACAACGACAGCTGGGTGCGCAGCTCGAACGCCCCGTCGAACTGGATGGTGGAGTCGTCTTCGGAGTCGACCAGGCCGAGCCGATCCCCGGCCTGCACCGCCGAGAGGAGCAGGCGATGCCGCGGATGAGGACGCCACGCCAGCCGCCCGGACAGCTCGCTGAACTCCGGCGCGACGAAGGCGGTGTCGATCAGGTTCACGGCCTTCAGGACCGCGAAGTACCCCTCCATGTAGGTCCGCCGCGCAGCGAGGGCGAAGGTGAGCCGTCGGTCGCGATCCAGGCCGCCCGTCAAGAAGAACCGAGCGCTCGACGCCGACAGGTCGATGGCCCCGTCGAGCCCCGAGCACCCGCCTTCCCGGCTCTCTGGACAGCTGCCGTCCCACGAGGTGACGTCGAGCACGGCACTGGTGGCGCTCGGAACCTCCGCGGGTGCTGCACCGGCGTAGAAGTCGACCTTCTGGACCATGTCCGGGTTGAACAGACTGTTGAACCCTGCCAGATGGAACGGATTCTCGAGCGGGACCCGATCCAGGAGGAAGACGACGTCTCCCTGTTCACCGCCCCGCACGTGGAACCCCGCGAACAGGTCTCCATCGGACACCACCCCCGGCAGGGCATGGGTCGCCCGCGCGATGTCCTCCAACGAGCCCGGTGTGGACTCCAGATCCCGACGCGTCAGCTCGTAGACCCCCGTGAGTGTGGACGGATCGGCGGTTCGCTCCCCGCGGGCCACGTCGTGCCAGGGCTTGTCGGTGGCGTGCACCACCACCTGCTCGACGCGCTCGGGGGCCAGGGTGAAGTCGGCCCGTGTCCGGTCCACCCCCACCTCCATCTCGACCGGCCAGATCGCATCCACGAAGCCCCTTCGGGTCAGCTCGACCTGCCAGATCCCCGGCGCCAGCTCGAGCTCGAAGCGCCCATCGCTGTCGGCCTTCACGGTTCGGTCCGCCCCGACGTCGTCTACGCCTTCGGAATCGCGCGACACCTGCAGCCGTGCTCCAGGCACCGGCAACCCGTCGGGATCCACGACCTGCCCCTGCAACACCCCCGCCCACACGGGCCCCGAGGCGAGCACGCCCGCGACGAGCCCTGCCCAGCCGGACCTCCACCGGGGGGTCAGGCGCCCGATGCGGCCCACATCGCGCGGAGCTGGTCGCCGTACACCACCCACGCCACCCCCGCACCGATCGCGCTGACGACGAGCAGGGTGACGGTCGCGTAGAACGCGAGCTTGATCATCCACTTCAGGGTGCGGATCCACGCCCGGACGACCAGCGCCAGCACGACGAGGCCGACGATTCCGACGAGCAGGACAGCGAGCACACCGAGGGTGACGGGATCCATGCCGGCAGCCTACCAACGTTCGCGAACCCTCGCTCGCTCGTGCGCACGCCATGCGCACGGTCCGGGCTCCAGAGTGGACAGAACGGCCAAAACAGGCGATACACCCTCTCCCGCCTGTGCGGGCGTTTGGATTGTCTCTTTCGACCTGGGTTGATCATGGCCATCACCTCCGCGGCCCCCATGCTCCGCAGCCACTCTCGGCTCGCGACGCGCTCCGTGACGGCTCCCGCCGACGACCCCGACGAACAGCCCACCCTCGTCTGCGACCGCAGCGAGATCCTCGGCGCAGACACCGACGCCTTCACCGATGAGCTGCTCGACGAGATCCCCAGCATCCCCACCGACGTCACCGACGTCACCGACGCGACGGAAGTCACCGAGCCCGGTCTCCGGCGCTCCCCCGCTCCGATCGCATCGGGCTTCGATGCACTCGAAGCCCAGATCCCCACGCTCAAGACCAGCCGCGAGGAGCCGACGGTTCCCGTCCAGCCGCTGATGAACCGGGCGAACCCCACCCCTGTGGCCCCCGTCCGCCTGCGCCACCCCCGACGCGAGCTGTCCGTCGAACCCCCGCGGGGCACGCAGCTGTCCATCGAGCCGCCCACCGACGTCACCGACTGCGTCGAGTACCCCGACGCCACGGACTTCACGGACGCCACGGACGTCACCGAGCTCGGCCCGCCCCCCATCGGCTTCGAGCAGCCCGCGCCCCTGCACGTCCGCAATCGCCCCATCACACCGATGCCGA
This sequence comes from Myxococcota bacterium, assembly GCA_965224055.1. Lineage (GTDB taxonomy): Bacteria > Myxococcota_A > UBA796 > UBA796 > JACKEQ01. The sequence goes on from OZ245034.1 coordinate 5,386,439, forward strand.
TTGCAGCCCGGCACGCGACTCCCCCCGTCCACACGACCGCTCCGGCCTTCGTCCCGCTTCAGATCCGCTGGACGCTGCTCGACGAGTACGGGTGGTGGTTGGCCGGCGCGGTGGTCGGGAGCATCGCCGGCAGCCTGCTCGCGCTGGCCGGGACGGCCCTGGCGGTGATGAACGGCTCAGTGGTCCTGTGAGCGCGATGCGCTTCGCGGGGCGAACCGTGCTGATCACGGGTGCCTCCCAGGGGGTCGGGCTCGCCACCGTCCGCCGGTTCCACGACGAGGGAGCCCACGTCGTGCTCCTCGCCCGGCGTGAGGGCCCCCTGAAGAAGGCCACACGGGGCCTCGACCCCGCCCGATGCCTGACCATCTCCGCCGATGTCGCCGACTTCGACGCACTCCAGGACGCCATCGCCCAGACCGTGTCCCGCTTCGGCGGGCTGGATGGGCTCGTGAACAACGCCGGAGCGCACTTTCGCGGCCCCGTGCTCAGCCGCTCGGCCGCCGAGATCGGCACCATGGTCGACGTCAACCTGCGTGCGCCGCTCCAGCTCACCCGCCTGGCACTCCCCGAGCTGCAGACCCGCAACGGGTTCGTGGTCAACGTGGCGAGCCTGGCCGGCAAGATCCCCCTCGACGGCGCCGCCACCTACTCCTCCACCAAGTTCGGGCTGCGTGCCTTCAGCTTCGCGCTCGCAGAGGAGCTCTCGGAAGACCCCGCCACAGCGGGCATCAAGGTGAGCGTCGTCAGCCCCGGGCCCATCGAGACCGGCTTCATCCTCGACGAGATCGACGACGTGGCCGACATCACGTTCTCGCAGACCATGTGCACGGCGGACGACGTGGCCGAGATGATCGTCGACTGTGCCGTGGATGGTCGCCGAGAACGCGAGTTCCCGGTGGGCGGCGCCAAGCTCGCCACGCTCGGCTACCTGGTCCCCGCACTCCGCCGCGTGCTCAAGCCGCGGTTGGCAGCACGGGGGCGCCGTGTGAAGGCCGAGCTCAAGCGCCGGGCGACCGAGCGCGACTGAGCGACCGAAGTGACTGAACCCGTGGATCCTCTCGGAGGCCACCCATGCCCAGCCCCACCCTCGACGCCTTCGGCATCGTCGTCACCGACATGCCCCACACCCTCGCCTTCTACCGATTGCTGGGGCTCGAGTTCCCCGAAGGCTCCGAGAACGAGGGCCATGTCGAGACCACGCTCGCGGGCGGTGTCCGGCTGATGTTCGACACCGTCGAGGTGGTCCGCAGCTTCAGCGAGTGGGAGGCTCCGGTGGGCGGTCATCGGATGGGCCTGGCGTTCCGCTGCGCAACACCGGCCGAGGTCGACGCCGCCTACGCCACCGTCACGGATGCCGGCCACACCGGGCTGAAAGCGCCGTGGGACGCGTTCTGGGGCCAGCGCTATGCCCAGCTCATCGACCCCGACGGCAACCCGGTCGACCTGTACGCCCCCCTCGCCTGACGCTCAGCCGATCAGATCCTGGAGCGCATCGAGGCCGTGGATGGTGACGTCCGCCTCGGAAGACGAGAGCCCGGTTCGGTCGTGGTCGATCCACACCGCCGACGCGCCCGCGGCCCGTCCAGCGCGCAGGTCGTCCACGTAGTCCCCCACCATGACCGCCCCGTGCGCACGGGCGTTCCAGCGACGCAACAGGGCCAACACCCCGTCCGGGGCGGGCTTGGGCGCAGCGGAGTCGCGACCGAGCACGCAGACGGGGTCGAAGCGGTCGATCAGGCCGATCCGCTCCAGGGTGGACAGGGCGGTGGCGCGGGTGTTCCGCGTGAGGATCCCCACCCGACACCGACGCTCCAGCAGCCGGTCGAGCAACGCCATGGCTCCCGGGGCCGCCACGGCACTGCGGACGTGTTCGCGCTCCCAGGCCCGCACCGCCTCGCGCAGGCGGCCCTGCTCGGTGGCGGGTGCCAGGGAGATGCCGCCCAGGATGTCCCGATCGGGCGGCAGACCCAGCTCGACCTTCAGCGCCGAGAAGTCGTGCATCGGCACGGTCAGGGTGCCATCCAGGTCGAACACCCAGGCGGTGCGATCGCGCAGGAGAGTCACGTCACTCCAGCTCGCCCGCCGGCTTGGGCACCAGGCGGAGGTACACGATGGTCGCGGGGTCGTCCGGGGGGACGGCGATCAGGAACAGCGTGCCGTTCTTCTCCCAGGTGATGGCGCCGCTGCCCTTGTCTTCGGCGACGCGACGAAAGCCCGCGGCATCGACCTCCTGGCCCGCCTTCTCCATCAGCGCGACGCCATCCCCCACGGACTCGTACGTGACGAGGTCCATGCGGTAGGGCTGCTCGGGATCGATGTCGACATCCACGCCCTCGGGCATGTTCAGGCTGTCGCCGGTCGCGGTCATCCCCATGGACATCACCTTCTCGCCGGTCGCGGGCTCTCCGGTGGGGAAGTCGGCGGGATGGATCGCGTTCTCGCCGATCTCCATGCTGATGTCGAGGCCGGTGACGGAGTTCACGGCCCCCATGCAGCCCAGCGTCCCGAGGGCCGGAACCGCCAGGGCAGCGGAGATGGCCAGCACACGCGCCCAGCGCGCGCCGGTTTGCAGGATGGATCGGCTCGGGGATGAAATGGATGGGGACAACAGACCTCCTCGTCGACCTGCAATGCAATCGCAAGACCGAGGTTCGCCCACCCGTCGCCCGTTCAGCGGTGCACGCTGCCACTCATCGGTCGACGCGGCGGATCTGGACTCAGAACGCAAACGAGGCTCCGATGCTGAGCGTGCCGACGACCGCGAGAGCCAACGAGCCCGTGGCCGAGCGGTTGGCGGCGACCCGGAGCGGCTCGATCCGATCCGGAGGCGTGGTGGGGTCGTTGTACTGGCCCACCTGGCGTGCATTCAGCCCGTACAGCAGCCCGGCACCCACGATGGCGGTCGCTCCCCCGAACTGCAGGGCACGGGCGGTCCGGGAGCGCTGCTGCTGAGCACCGTACCGGCGATACTCGGCCAGAGCGGGAGGCAGCCGGTTCTCCTCGATGCGCGTCGCCTCCTGCACCAGGAACCCCAGATCCGGCAGCGACACCCCGCCCGGGATGTATCGCGTCCACAGCACCTCTCCGCTCGGAGCCACGGCCTGGACGATGAACGGCAGCGTAGCGGGGCGGGACGTCGCCACCAGCCCATCCACGCGGAGGACGACGTTGTCCGGCATGCTCAGGTCGAGCCAGGGCGGTGGAGCCGCCGAACCCGCCCGCATCCACAGGCCTGCCAGCGTGCTGCCCTCTCGAGTGAGCGACTCTGGCGGGTCGAATGCGGCGTCGAGGGTCTGGGCCTCCTGGAACGAGCGCACGCTGCCCAACCGTTGGCCGCGCGTGTACTGCCGCAACCCCTCCAGGCGATGGATGGCGGCTGCCTGGGTCGGACGAATCGCCTGATCGACGCAGGGCAGACCGACGGCGATGCGCTCCAGCGCCGACTCGAACCCCTCCAGGTCGAGGTCGTCGAAGGCCTGCTCGGCCCGCCGGACATCCTGCACCAGCGCCGCCACGGGCACGGTCTCGCCATCGCAGTCGACCGGGGGGTAGACGACCCAGTCGGGCAACGGGCTTCGCGGATCGATCCAGGCGCCCCCGATCGGCCGGTTGTTGCGACCTTCCGCGGAGCCCTCGAACACCTGCACGATCACGGGCTCCCCCACGGTCCGGGCCGCGAGGGGTGCGCCATCGGACCACACCGAGGCCGCCAGCGACGTGGGGAACTCCTCGCGGGCTCTGGGAGAGCGGCCGGTCAGGGCATCCGAGAGCTCGGCGAACGCATCGGAGGCCGCGCGCCACTCGATCTCGGCTTCGGGTCGGAGTCGCAGGGCAGCGGAGGCGGCCGCGAGCGCGCCATCGGAATCCCCCGCCAACACCGAGGCGAGCGCACGGTTGCGGTGGAAGTGCGCCGCGTCCTCGGGGCTGAGCGGACCGTCGAGGCACGCGACCCACTGCTCGGCGTCCACCATGGCCTGCCGATAGCTGTCGGAGACCTCGTCCACGGACCCGGCGTCCTGAAGCGACTGCCAGCTCGCATCGAGCGCCGAGCGGAGCTCCGCCACCGACTGCACGGTCTCGCAATCGGCCCACGCGGGAGTGCTCGCCCACAGCGCACACGACAGGATTCCGGCCGGCCACCACCTCATGGGGCCAGGGTACCCCATGGCTGGGGAGATTCCGCTTCGACATCCCCTCCACACCCTCTTCACATGCTGGTGTACAACTGGGGCATGACGTCGTCGTCGCTCTGTTCCTGGATGGCCCGGATGGCCCGAACCCGTCGCACGCTCCGCAGCGGACTGCTCGGACTGCTCGGACTGCTCGGTGCTCCTGCGATGGCAGCAGAAGCGCCCGAAGAGCGACCCATGACCAGCTTCGAAGACCGGGTGGAGCTCGAGCCGGTTCTGATCGAGGCGCGTCGCGACCTCCATCACCTGCGCTCTGCGAGCGGCTGGCGAATCGTGGCTCTGGGGTCGCCCGCCCTGTTGCTCGCCGGGAGCTTCGCCATCGCGAACACCAGCGAGACCGATCTCACCCTGAACCGCGGTGCGGCGTTCACCCTCGCCACCTCCGGTGCGGTGCTGATGGCCGTGAGCACCTACGAGCTCGGACGACACGCCACCCAATCCCGCCGCGCCCTGAACGCGCAGGGTCTGAAGGTGCGGAGCATCCCGCCCATCATCGTGCCCATCCTCACCACCGGCGCCCATGCGGCCAGCCTGCTCCTGGTGTCGTACAGCTTCCAGCCCGGCGTCCGTACCCCGCTCGACGACCGTGCCTACGTGCTGAGCACGCTCACCACCAGTCTCGGGCTGCACGTGCTGGCGATCGGGGTCGCCTCGATCCAGATCGACCAGAACAAGCGGGCGCGGGACGCCACCGGATGGTTGGGCGTGGCCCCGATGCTCTCGAGGGGCCAGACCGGCCTCGCCGTCGTGGGTCGGTTCTGATGCGAGGCCTGTCGCCACTGCTCCCCGTGCTGTCATCGCTGGCGATCGGCTGCATCTGGATCTCGAGCGAGCGCGAGACCGAGCGGCTCGATCAGGACTCCGACGGCGTTCCCCTCCCGGTCGACTGCAACGACGCAGACCCCGCCACCTCTACCCTCACGCCCACCGGGGGTTTCCCACCCGAAGGCCCCGAAGAGCCCGCCCCCACGGGCGATACTGCAGGTCCTCCCGCGCAGGGGACGGGCCTGGCGTGTGGCGACAGCGCTGCGGGCGTGTTCGACCTGGGCTGCGAACCCGACGACCCCCGCCCGGTGTGCAGCGACGTCGAGCCAGGGCCATACGAAGGGGTTGCTCTGCTCGACGTCCTTCCCTGCCGCCATCCCGGCCTCACCGACCAGCTCGTCCAGGTGGGCGAACATCAGGGGATCCACCGGGTCGAGGTCTCCGAACCCACCGACGTCCAGGTGTTCCTGACCATCGATCCCACCGTGTCGCCCGACGCCGGCGCGTCCACCGAGCTCCACCCCTACGCCGCGCTGTTCGCGAACCGCGGTCGCAGCTGCTCCGAGGCCACCTGCGCCCTCGGCACGCCGCTGCTCGATGCCGGTGTGGTCGCCTCCACCGACCCCTACGTGGTCGCGTTCACCGCGGTTCCCGGCGAGCCGTGGTACGTCGTCGCATCCGGACCCAGCGGGAGCTACCGCCTGGACGTCCGATGCGGCGAGGCGGAGCTGTAGATGGAGCTCGACAGCGGCGCGATCGTCGATCGGTACCGGGTCGTGGGCGTGTTGGGCCACGGCGGCATGGCGAGCGTGTACCACGTCCAGCACACCAAGCTGTCCAGCGACCACGTGCTCAAGGTGCTGTCGCTGCCCGGTCGGGGGGTCCGCGATCGGCTGCTGCTCGAAGGCCAGGTGCAGGCCAGGCTCAAGCACCGCAACGTCGTCGAGGTCACCGACGTCATCGAGGTCCAGGGTTCTCCGGGGCTGGTGATGGAGCTGGTCCGCGGCCCCGCCCTCGACGCCGTGCTCGCACAGGGTCCTCTGGAGCTGGAGCGCGTCGAAGAGCTGGTGCCCGGCATCCTCGCCGGCGTGCAGGCCGCGCACGACGAGGGCGTCGTCCACCGTGACCTCAAGCCCGCGAACATCCTGCTCGCCATCAAACGCGGGCGGGTCCTGCCCAAGGTCGCCGACTTCGGCCTGGTGAAGATCGTCGACGAGGACGCCGGGAGCGCGAAGACCCGGACCGGCGCCACCATGGGCACGCCTCAATACATGGCCCCCGAGCAGATCCAGAGCGCCCGCAGCGTCGATGCGCGCGCCGACATCTTCGCGCTGGGTGCCATCCTCTACGAGCTCGTCGCGGGCCGGCGCGCGTTCGACGGCGAGTCCCACTACGAGATCTTCCAGGCGGTCGTTCAGCGCACACATCCCAAGCTGTCCGAGCTCCGCCCCGAGCTGCCCGAGCGCATGGTGACCGCCATCGAGGCCGCCCTGCTCGACGTCGACGAGCGACCCGCCACCGCCGAGGCCCTCTGGGAGATGTGGCGCGCCGACGACACCCCGCTCGACGAGGCCGCATCCCGCACACACAAGTGGTCCGAGGCGTTGCTGGACCGCCTGGACACCCTCACCCCGTCCCTCGACACCCTGGGCGCCAGCACGCCGTTCTCCGGGAGCCCCTCGAACACCGGGGCCTCGAACCCCAGCTCGGACAGCGCCCCCGAGACCTTTCACGCCGACCCCCTCGACACACCCGTCGTCCCGGCCGTTTCCGAAGGGGCACCGCCCACCAGCGCCGATCTCACGGCCTCGCAGATGCCCACCGACGAGATCGAGGCGTCTCCGAGCCCCGCAGCGTCGATCGATGCGCCTCCGCCCGGGCCCGGCGCTCGGAGGGGAATGGCGATGGGCATGGCATCCGTCGTCGGGGTGCTGCTCCTGATCCTCCTCCCCCTGGCAGGCGTCCTCGCCGGGATGTTCTTCTACACGCTGCAGGCACAGCCCTCGCTTCCGCCCGAGCCCCCCGTCCGCTCCACGACCTCCGGCCCCCCGGAAGTCGTCCCAGATGTCGTCCCAGACGTGGTCCCGGTGACGCCGCCTCCCGTGCCTGCAGTTCCCGCCGTCGAGCCCGACCCCAGGCCCGAGCCGACCCCGGCGCCCCCGAAGCCCGCTCCCCAGGACCCCACGCCCTCTTCCCCGGAGACGGGCACGGTCACCGTGGATGGCGGCGTCGCCGTCACGCTCATCGCGGCCGATGGCTCGAGACATCCCGTGGGAACGGTACCCGCTGGCACCTACACCATCGAAGGCGCCTTCACGGAGGGCACGTCCACGGTCGGGACCGTGAAGGTGGAGGCTGGCGGCTCCGTGATGCTCAAGTGCGTGGACGCGCTCAGTCACTGCAACGTGCGATAGCGCCCGCGCATCCGGTCCGATCACGTCAGGTCGTCGCGCAGCCACTCTCCGAACCGCTCGCCGAACATCAGGGTCGGCAGGTGGATGTTGGACGAAGGAATGGTCGGGAACAGGCTGGCGTCGCAGATGCGCAGCCCTTCGATCCCGTCCACCCGGCCGTACTGGTCGGTCGCCGAGCCCATGGGCACGGTGCAGGACGGGTGGTAGCCCGAGTCGGTTCCGAGCAGCGTCACCCAGCGCTTCCGCAGTCGCTGGGACTTGATGACGCCTCGGGTCGGGTAGAAGCACCGCGCCAGCTTGCGCATCGGTGGACTCTTGGCCAGGCGACGCAACAGCTCGAGCGCGTCGCTGATCAGCTCCAGATCCTTGGGATGGCTGTGCAGGAACGAGTTCACGACCGGCCGTTCGTGCGGATCGAGAGAGGAAAGCGTCATCGAACCCACGGAGTACGGCTTCTGGAGCGAGGCCATCAGCATCACACCCGGGAAGGTCTTGAACTTGGTGGGGATGAGCGAGCCCGCCTGCAGCTGCACGTCGTTGAGCCAGGGGCCGTCGTGGAGCTTCACGAGGCCGACGGTCTGGATCAGGGGGTCGTCGATGCTGTTCTGAAGCCGGCGACGGGGGATGAAGAACATGCCCGAGCCGGGGTGGTCGATCAGGCGCCCGACGTCCGGCAGATCCCGGATGACGCGCACCCCGAGCCGCTTCAGATCGTGCTTGGGGCCGAGCCCGGAGCGCATCAGGATCGCGGGCGTGCCGATCGCGCCGGCACACAGGAGCACCCGGTCTGCGTAGATGCGGTCGAGACGGCCGTTGACCGACACGTCGACGCCCACCACCCGGCCGCGATGGAACACGAGCTTGTGGACCAGAGTGTGGGGCTGGAGCCGGAAGTTGGGACGCGCCCGGACCTCGGGGGTCAACCACGCCTCGGCGGCCGAGATCCGACGCCCGTCGATCTTGTTCATCGCATGGCGGCCGAATCCCGTCGCGTCCGGAGCGTTGGTGTCCTCGCAGGACGGGAACCCGAGGTGGGCCCCGGCATCGAGGAACGCCTGCTGCCACTCGACGAGCTCGGAGGTCGGGTGCCGACGCACGGGGAGCGGCCCGCTGCCCCCGTGCAGCTCGGTCTCCCCGTAGTCCAGATCGGTCTCCAGGCGCTTGAAGTAGGGCAGCACCTTGTCCCAGGTCCACTCGGACAGGCCCCACTCCTCGAAGTCCTCGGGACGAGCGCGGTAGGCGATGCAGGTGTTCACCGCCGAGCTGCCCCCCACGACCTTGCCGCGCGGCAGCGGAAACAGCGGCATCTCGGGGGTGGGCCGGTGCACGAACCCCCAGTCGTGCGACGTCATCGCGTTCTCTTTGCCGTTGGCGAGGTCCGCGGGGAGGTGCTCGGGAGCGTAGTCTGGGCCCGCTTCGAGCAGGAGGACGTCCAGATCGGACCGCTGGGTCAGGCGTGCCGCGATGACGGCGCCCGACGCGCCCGCTCCGATGACGATGGTGTGGGGTTCACGGTGTTCGTCTGCTGACATCGGTGAGAACTCCGCTAGGGCTCTGGGATTTTCTTGAAAGGCAGGACGTGGGCGGTCGTGACGACCAGGGCGACGTACGGCAGACCCGTCGGGAAGTCCGGATCGCGCAGATACGGCGCCACGAGCAGGAGGAAGTCGGGGTCGTGGGGTTTCTTGCCGGGACGCCACTGACCCGCGACGCCGAGGGTGAGGTTCGTATCGCCGGACCGGAGGATGCTCCGCCCCCGCATCACCGGACCGACCCGCACGATCGAGGTCCCGGCGCCGGACTTGGGGTCGTACAGGATCGCCGAGGTGTGCTCGATGATCCGATCATCGGGGGCCACGACCGAGCCGCGGTACGGATCGAACACGAATGGTTCGGGCGAGGGCTCCGGGCGGATCCGGAAGAAGGTGGTGGCGACGTTCGAGAACGCCGAGAACTTGCCCACCTTGAGCTGCAGCGTGGGGCTGATGTTCAGCGCCAACGCCGTGGCTGCGAAGTCGCGATCTGCCTCGTACAGAGGGGCGCGATCGGCCATGCGCTGACCTGGCACCTGGTCTTTTGGAACCGGGCCGAAGGGGGTCTCGGGGTAGTGCGTGAACACCCCTTCGACGGTCACGGGCAGGATGTCGATCAGCTTGATCGTGGACCGCACCGCGAGATCGACGTGCGCGGGCGAACCCGCGACGCGGGCACCGACGCCGATGAACGTGTCGTTGTTGATCGCCCCACCCACCCGGAGCACCGGGAATCGGGCCTCTGCGGCGACGTCGGCGATCAACCCCCCCGGCATCACGGCGACGGCACCGAACCCCCGCACCCACAGATGCGCCCGATCGGTGGGTTCGCGAAGCGACGTCGCATCGACTTCCGCGCCGTCGGATGCGTGCGCAGAGGAGCCACCGGCGAGGGCGAGAACGCTCGCCACCCACCCCACCAAACCGACGTTGCGGATCCACGCGCGGGGCACGACACCTCCGGGGCGGCTCCAGCGGAGCGCGACTGTACCAGCCATCGGATACGGTCCGCGCCATGCGCACTTCGAAACTCCCGCTCCTCCTGATTCTGGCGACCGCTGCGGCGTGCGGCACATCCGACGAAACGGCCGACCCACAGGAGCTCTCCGAGGGTCCAGCGCCCGTGGAGCCCGCCGCGACGGTGATCTTCGTGCGGCATGCCGAGAAAGCCCGCGACGGTACGCCCGATCCTCCGCTCACCGACCCGGGTCGCGAACGGGCCGAGTGTCTGGTCCAGGTGTTGAGCGCGACCAACCCCGCACGGCTGCTCACCACGCCCTACCAACGCACCCGCCAGACCCTCGAGCCGCTCGCGACGGCGTTCGGCAAGAAGGCCGAGGTGATCCCGGCCGACGACGAGGCCGTGTGGCTGCAGACGCTGCGGACGCTACGTCCCGGGAGCACCACGGTGGTGGCCGGCCACTCCAACACGCTTCCACAGCTGATCGGCAAGCTGGGCGGGCAGGTCCACGACCTGGACGACAAAGGGAACATCCCTTCCTACGAGTACGACCGGCTGTTCGTGGTGACCCTGGATGCCGAAGGCCGAGCGACCTCGTCCAGCACGCTGCAGGTGTGCGCGACCACCCCGGTCGACCTGAAGAGTGAATAGGGCACCAGCGTGACTCCCCTCCTCGCCCACCTCGCGATCGCGGTGCATCCCGCGATGGCCGCGCAAGACGAGCCCCGCTGCGACACCACGTTGCTCGAGGTCTCGCTCGACGCCCTGGACCCCCAGCTCGAAGACGCCGCTGTGGCGCGCATCACGGCATCCGACCTCCTGGATGCGTGCACGTTCGACCGGAAGGTGAGCAAGGCGCTGCAGGCCCTCGCAGACGGAGAGGCCCCAGAAGACGCCGATCTGCACGGGCGTTTCCTGCGGCCGATCTGTGATTCCTCCATCGAAGACGGCCGGGATGCGGTGTGGTCGGGCTGCGCGATGCGCACGGCTGGGGTGGTCTCCCGCAACGAGTGGGACGCCGCGACCGGCCCCATCGTGCTGCCGGTGGTGGTCTACGACACCCTGCTCCCGCTCACGTCCCGCGACACCGCCCAGGTCGTGTTCCGCCGCCTGGCCGGGGTTCCCCGACTCGCCTCGAAGGACGAGCCCGCGGTGATCGACACCTTCGAGCCGCTGTTCCCCGTCTACTGAAAGGGTGGGCCGGCGGAACCGTCGCTCAATTGTCGGTGGGGTCGGGTTCGGTGCGCGTCCAGGGGGCGTCCAGCTCCAGATCGACCACCTCGCCCGACGCCAGGGTGGCGCGCGCAGCAGCGGTGTCGGACCCTTCGAGCAGGGTGAGTGCAGCGATGCGATCGGGCAACGAGCCCGTCCACACCGGCTCTTGCACGTGGGTGCCCACGGTCCACACGGCGACGTCGGAGCCGCGAGCCACCGCGAACACGCGGCCGCGCAAGCCCAGAGTGGCCACCACCGCGCCTTCGCCTTCGGGAAGCGGCAGATCCATCACCGGCGAGACCAGCTGCTGCGCTCCCGGACCCGGCTCGTAGGGCTCGCCCCAGACCCGCACGTTCGGCCCGAGATCCAGGGGCTCGTCGGGCTCCTCGTCGATGGGCTGGACCCAGTCGACGAGATCGAACAGCTCCAGCGACACGTCCGGCCCACCCAGACCGAAGTCGACGATGTCCAGATCGGTCCACAGCACGGGGTCGACCTCGAACAGCGGCGGATCGACATCGGGCGGGAGCACGACCCGGGGCCGGGGGGGCGGCGCCACCGAGCGGACGTGGGCACCGGCGTCGTCGGACCAGCTCACCACCTCGCCGTCGTCCGACACCGACACCTGATTGGGGACCCGATCGACCGGAAAGCCCGCCAGACGGGTACGTTCGGGCTCGAGCACCGCAATCCACCCGGCCAGGACGGGCCCATCGGAGCCCTCGCCGCGCAGCGCCCAGCTGCTGACGACCCGGTCGCCGGTGGGGGTGGCCACAGCATCGGTCAGCCGAAGCGACACGTCGTCGGCCTGCACACCATCCGGCAGGTGCACCTGGCTGGCGAAGTCGAACACCCGCGGGTCGGCCCCCTCGCGCTCGACCACGAGTCGCGATGCGTCTTCTCCTCCGTGTACACGAAGGGAGGCGGCGAACGACGAGGAGACCAGCAGGGACAGGACGAGAGGGGTCATGCCTGCTCCTTATCCCCCCTCAACCCTCGATCGGCGAGAAAACCGTCCGGATGGCGTCGCCGGTGGTGGTGCTCTTGTCCTCGGTGTCCCAGCTGCCCTCGCAGATGTGCTGGGTGGTCCGGGTGAGCCGATTGATGCGCCCCGCCCCGTCCTTCGCGACGTCCCACACCTCGCGATTCCGGTGGACGTCGCACCCGTCTCCCTCGGTGGTCCACTGCACGTAGATGGACGACACCTGCCCGCTGGCATCGAAGTCCATGAGGTAACGACGGTCGTAGGAGTACGTGCCGCGTTCCTCGTACAGGTCGTAGATGCGGGTGGTCGCAGCGGCCACCGTGCCGTCGTCGCGCCGCGCGATGCGGGCATTGCCCACGTTGTGTTCGAGGTGCCAGAGGTTGATGGCCTTGGTCTTGCTCCGCCACTCGTCGTCGGTCTTCTCCATCTCGCGATCGGTCGTGAACCAGCGCATGACGTCGGAGTGCAGCTCCTCGAGCCCGTCCGGCGCACGGACGGTCGCCTTCGCGCCCAACCGGTACCAGCCGGGCTCCGCGGTGTCCTTCGCGATGCCGAACGACGTGACCCGCGCGTCGAACACCCCGATCCGGCCCAGCGCCCTGGCCTTCTCGGCGTCGGTGAGCTCCACGTCGCGGGAGGTGAACGAGGTCGCTGCGAACGGGTACTTCTCGGGGGCAGCCGCGAAATAGGCCGCGGTGGCCTGGCGTTCTTCGACCCAGTCCAGCAACACCTGCCGCTTGGCCTGCTCGATCGGACCACTGTACGGCGTGGCGTCGTTGCCTTCTTCGGCCGGCACGATGGCGACCTCGGCGTCGCTGATGCACAGATCTTCGTACACGCGCCCTGGGTGTGCGCTGACGATCTCCAGCCGGACCCCGCCGAACGACTCGGCGTCGGGGGGGTCGAGCACGATCTCCTGCCAGCCCATCTTCCGGTCCAGCGTCCACATCTTCGAGGTGATCGGGACGTTGTAGTGCGTCAGCCAGACCACCCGGATCTCTCGAGGTGCCGCGTTGGCGGTCAGCAGCTTCTCGGACTTCTGGTAGCCGTTGCGCAGGCGGATCCGCACCTTGTCGACCGCATCCACGAAGCTGGTCCGCCACTCGATCGTCTCGCCGATCCCGTTGCCGTCCGCACCCTCGACCCACGCCGTGCGCGGGTTCCCGTCGAGGATGAAGCTCGGATGGTAGTTCTCGGTGTACTTGTTCCAGTCGGACTTGAGGTAGCTGCTGGACGTCGCGTGGGGGGCGTACAGCGGCTTGAACTCGTCGGCGGAAGCGGGGCTGACCGTGAGCAGAGCGAGCGGGAGGAGCATGGGCATTCCTGGGGTCGACAGGACGACTCTACCCTCGAACGCCACCGGACGTGTCGCCGGAGCTCAGGGCCCGAAGCTCCAGGGCAGCCGCACGACCTCGATCTGGCCGGACTCCGGGGCCGGGAACTCCAGGGTCCGCAGCGTCGAGGTCACACACTGCTCGATCGCGGGTTTCGGAGCAGAGGAACGCGCGATCGTGGCGCGAATCACCCGCCCATCCGGGCCGATGGAGAGCTGAGACTCGATCCGGCCCGTCACCCCGGGGTTGGACATCCGCTCCCGCTGCACACAGCGCATCAGGGCGGCCTCGTTGTCGCGTACCGCCCGCATGGCGATCCCCGCATAGCCGTCCAATGGGCCGTCCACCGGCTGGAGGAACCCGGGCGCATCCGTGCGCCAGACCAGCTGGGGCCACAGGTCGTATCCGAAGTCCGTCGCGGGCTTCTGCACCCGGTTCGCGACCGAGACGAGGTCGGAGAGCGTCGCGTCCGACGCCATCCACACCGACGCACGAACCGCTTCTGGATGGGCGCTCAGCACCTCCCCCAGCGCAGGGGAGAGGTCTGCGATGGAGGAGACCGAGCCGCTCATGCTGTCGGGGTCGGGCGGGTCGTCGTACCGCCAGAACCACCCGTCGGGACTCTGGAGCAGCGCGAGATCGGGCTCGGCGACCGCGATGGTCATCGTCGGGGGAGCCGGCGCAGCTTCTTCGCCGTTCTCTCCGCCGTCTGAAGGTTCTGGCGGTTCTGGCGGTTCTGGCGGTTCTGGCGGTTCTGGCCGGTGGAGGACGTCGAGCTGCAGACACCCCAACCCGGCCGGCGTGCGGACCGTCAGACAGACCGCGACGCGATCGTCGGCACCCAGCACGGCCGCTAGCGGTGCGAGCTCCGAGAGCGCCGTGTCCGCAGGGGCTTCCAGCAGCACCTCCCGCGCTCCGGTCTGGATGGCCGCCTCCAGCTGGTCGGGAAGCTGCTCCACACTGGTCGGCGCACCGTCGAAGCGGGGCCCGGACGACGTGAAGGTGAGCGCAACCGGGGTGTGCAGGGGCCTCACCCGGTTCGCAGCCACGCCATCGGGGACCTCGATGCCCAGCGCCTTCTGTGCTTCGAGCCGGTTCTCAGCGTGCGAACGGGTGAGGTCCCACACGCTCCACACCTTGTAGACCACCGCTCCCTCGGCCAGCGGCATCAGCAGCAGCAGCCCCGCCGTGAGCACCGCGATCACCCCGCCCCGCGCGTCGAGCGACCGCATCCCCGGCCCCACCACGAACGGGGTGGCGAGCAGGAACAGCACACACACGCCCCCGATGCCCAGCGCCTCGACGCCCCAGCCATCCAGTGCTCTGGCCTGGGTCCGCGCAGCGACCTCCATCGGCTCCCGGGCCGCACCCAGGTACGCGATCAGCCGACGGAACCCCTGGACCGCGGCGAACATCACGAGGGCGCTCACCCCCAGACCCGCCACGGTCAGGCGCCCGGAGCCCACCCGGCGGAGATCCCGCTTCTCTTCGGTGGGGAACCGCAGCGAGGCGATGACCATCGACAGGCCGACCGAGAACGCCACCAACCCGGCGAGCACGCCCCCCGTCAGCCAGCCGCACAACGCACCGAGACCCGTCACCAGGCCCGCCACGAGGGCGTTCTCGGCGGTCAGCCGTGCGGTCTTGCCCGGCCGCGCGACCATTCCCAGGCCCAGCGCCGTGGCGAAGCAGATCAGCAGCACCACCGTGCCCCCTGCGCCCGCCGCAGCCGGCAACACGGCTTCGAACAGCCCGACACTGACGAGCATCGGCAGGTCTTCGACCGCACCCGCCGACATCAACGCGGCCGTCATCGCATCGACACCGAGCCAGGTACCGATGGCGCCGATCACAGCGGGCAGGAACGCCACAGGCACCCAGAACAGGGCGGGGAACCGGAGGCGCACGACCTGCAACACGAACAGCAGCGGACACACCAGGCTCACGACCCCTGTGGCCGCCAGTGCCACGAGCATCCAGGTGCCGCCCTGGCCCATCAACTGCATCCGGTCCGCTCTCCACGCCTTGCCACGCGCTCCTGCATTCAACCACGCCACGGCCCCCGATCCCGTCGTTAAGGCGCCATCATGTTCACCTCACGACCCCTCCTTCCGCTCGTCCTGGCCGGGCTCACCCCGGTCCTACCCCTCGAATCCGACGCTCTCGCGGGCCCGATCGACGCGCCGTCCGTGAACCGTCCGAGCTCGCCGCTGCAGCTGGAGCTCATGGCCGAGATCGGGTTTCTGGCGCCCCTGGCCCATCGGGTGCAGTTCGGGAGGGACGGCGACGACTTCGACTACGTGGCGGATGGCGGTCAGGACACGCTGTTCCCGTTCGTGCGTCCCACAGCGACCGTCACCTGGCGACGTCAGCGGTTCACCCTGCTCTACCAGCCCCTCGACCTGCGCTCGACGGTCCAGCTCGACCAGGACCTCCAGGTCGACGATCAGGTGTTCCCGGCCGACCGCCCCATCGACCTTCGCTACGGGTTCTCGTTCTGGCGGCTGTCGTGGAACCACCAGCTGGTCCAGCGGGACGACTGGCGCTTCGGGCTCGGCCTGGGGCTGCAGATCCGCAATGCGAACATCGGGTTCTTCGCCGCCGACGGCTCGCTGTCCGAGGTCAACCGCAACATCGGCCCCGTTCCCCTGCTCGAGCTGGAGGTGGCGCGTCGCTGGGACGACGGGCTGTTCCTGGAGCTGGAGGCCGACGGATTCTGGGCCCCGATCCGCTACATCAACGGCGGAGACGTCGATGTAGAGGGCGCCATCGCGGATGTGCAGGTGCGCTCGGGCTTCGCGCTCGCCGGGCCGGCCGAGGCGTTCGCGGGTGTCCGGTACATCGGCGGCGGAGCTTCCGGGTCCGGCGACCCCGACCCCGTCAACGACGGCACGTCCGACGGCTACACCGAGAACTGGCTGCACTTCCTGGTGGTGAGCCTGGGCGTGCGCCTGCGCTGAGCTACTTGGTGGTGGCGCTGTGGATCAGCCAGGTGACCACGGCCTTCTCGAGCCATTCGTAGTCGGCGGCGTCCATGTTCGGCGCCTCGATCAGGGTCTTCTGGTCGGCTTCGGCGTACACCTCGCCCGTGCCCGCGCGCAGCCGGATGTTCATGCGGCCGAACTTCAGGCCGGCCTCCTCGATCCAGGGCGACGCCCCGACGCCCGCGCCTTCCTGGCTCATGTCGCACAGCACCTGGTGTTGGTTGACGACCACCTGCCCGATCGACCGGAGCTGCTCGACGATCTCGCTGCAGCGGGTGTTCCAGGCCTTCGACAGCTGCTGATGGGCTTCGTCCTCCCGCGAGGTCTTGAACTCGGGGTCCTTCTGCTCGTAGCGCTTCAGCGCCTCTTCGAGCTTGTTGGACAGCTCCTCGGGCAGGTCCTTCAGGGGGCCTGGGCCCGTCGACAGCTCACGCGGTGCGCCACTTCCCACGACTACCTCTCTCGATGCTTCGGATGATGGATGGCCGGATGGGGGATCCGGTCGGCGAGGATACACGACGCGCCGGAGGCTCCATGACCGTTCCCGCACCCGTCTCGCTGTCCGACGCCCTCACCGCCCTCGACACCATCGCACCCGTGCGCCTGGCGTCGTCCTGGGACAACGTGGGCCTGTTGCTCGAGGGAGAGCGGAGCATCGGACGCGTGCTGTGCACCATCGATCTCACGACAGCGGTACGCGAAGAGGCCCTCCAGCACGAGGCAGATCTGGTGGTGGCCTACCATCCGCCCATCTTCCGCGGGCTGAAGTCCCTGACCACCCGCGACCCCATCGCCACCACGCTGCTGATGCTCGCCCGGCGGGGTGTGCACGTCTACAGCCCGCACACGGCCCTCGACGCCGTCTCGGGGGGCGTCAACGACTGGTTGCTCGAAGCCTTCGGGACCTGCTCCGCCATCACCCCCATCGAGCCCGATCCCCTCGACCCCACGATGGGCGTGGGTCGGCGCGCGACCCTCGACCAGCCCCGCTCTCTGGACGCCTTGCTCCCCGATCTCAAGGCGCATCTGGGGCTGGATTACGTGCGGATCGCAGGCCCAGCGGACGTGCCGGTCCGGACGGTGGCGGTCTGTCCCGGAGCGGGAGGCAGTGTGTTCGAGACCCTGGCGAAGAGCGGCGCGCACGTCGATCTGCTGGTCACGGGCGAGATGCGCCACCACGACGTGCTCGCGTTCGCGGCGAAGGGCACCGCCGTCGTGCTCACCGACCACACCAACACCGAGCGCGGGTACCTGCCCCGCTACGCCGAGCGCATCGCGAACGCGCTGGGGGTCGAGGTCCAGGTCTCCACCGCCGATGCCGACCCCCTGGTGGTCCGGTAGCGATGGCCGGCATCCGGTAGCATCCGCCCATGCGTACCTTCCCCGATTCCGAACAGGCGGCCCGTGCACGTGCACTGGTCGAAGGCCTCCAACAGCACTTCGTCAGTCGACTGGCCGACATCGAAGCCCGCGTCGCCTCGTCCGACGCCCGACGCCCCGAGCCCGTGGAGTGGCTCCGCGACGACGGGCGACACGGCGGCGGCGAGCGCTACGTCCTGGGCGACAGCGCGGCGTTCGACCGCTCCAGCGTGAACGTGTCGGTGGTGCACTACGACGACCTGCCCGACAAGAAGCTCGGGTCGGCCACCGCCCTGTCCTGCATCGTGCATCCCCGCCCACCCCGGGCCCCGTCGATGCACATGCACATCAGCTGGACCGAGATGAAGGACGGTCGGGGCTACTGGCGCATCATGGCCGACCTCAACCCCTCGATCCCGGTGGACTCCGACCGGTCTGCGTTCGAGGCCAGCCTGAAGTCGGCTTCGGGAGAGCACTACGAGGCGGCGAGCGCTCAAGGCGACCGGTACTTCTCGATCCCCGCGCTGGAGCGCCATCGAGGCGTGTCGCACTTCTACCTGGAGGCCTTCCACAGCGGCGACTTCGACGCCGACCACGCCCTGGCCGAGACCGTGGGCAGGACCACCATCGACACCTACCACCAGATCCTGGTCGAGGCCGTGAAACGCCCTGTCCAGCCGGGCGATTCCGACGCTCAGCGCGCGTACCACACCCTGTACCTGTTCCAGGTCCTGACCCTCGACCGGGGGACGACTTCGGGACTGCTCGTGCACGATCAGAACGACGTCGGCATCCTGGGATCGCTCCCGTCGCACGTCGACGTGTCGCTCCTGGACGCCTGGCGCGATCGGGTCCCGGATCTCCAGAAGCCCCTGGTCGAGGCTTTGGTGGGCAGCCTGGGCGATGGCGCGGTCACCACCGAGCGCAAGCGGGTCCTCGCCCAGCGCGTGCGCGAGCACTACCGCGCGCACCCCGAGGCCCTGAAACTGCAGGCGTCCGGGAACGTGGTGCCCCCCACGGTGGCGAACCACCGCTGACCCTGCCTACATCGGCTGAAGCCAGAACGGGGCCTTCTCGCCGGCAGCCTCGAATGCGGCCGTCACATCGGCTTCCTCGAGCGGTTCGCGGGCGGTGACGACGTAGGGCACGACCCGAAGACCGTTCCAGTGTGTGAGCGGGACGCTTCCGCCGGACAGCTGCAGCGTCGCGACCTCGCCGATCGGGATGGACGCCCCCTCGACGGTCTGGATCCGGACCTGCTGCAGCATCGCGGGATCGGTGGAGCCTCCACTCGTACCCGCGCCCAGGGTGAGCTGTACCCCCGGAATCACCTCGCGACCCGCCATCGCCAACCTGAGTCGGGCGGCGACCTGAGCGGTGGACACCCCGATGGCTGCGGCCTTCTCGCGGTCGATCTGGACCTGCAGCTCGGGCTCGGGAGGCGGGTGGAGCGGCACGACCGGGAGAGACGACGACGCGAGGAAGGCCGGGGGCTCGCCGTCCGGCGCGACGACGAACAGGTGCTGACGGTGGGCGCGAGTGGGATGGACGAGGACACCCGGCACGCCGGACCAGAGGGTCACCGCGGCGTCCATCGCGGCTTCGTCGGTGAAGTACACGGTGGCTTCGACCGGTGAACGCGCCACCAGGCTCACTCCGTTGGGCAAGGGGTCGAGGGCGGCATCGAGGCCGCGCCCGAAGAGGTCGACGCGGTTGTCGACGGGAACGAGCCCGGCCGGACGCTCCTCGTCGAGGGGCGGACGCCCGATGACCTCGACCCACACGGCCGGATCGCCCGTGCCGGTCGTGACACCGCGCTCGGGTGGAGGCACCCGGATCGTCGCGACGTCGGACAGGGTGAGGCCCTCGCCGAGCACGATCTGGCCGAGCTCGTCGGGGCTTGGAGCGGTCAGACGCTTCAGCAGGATCGCGCTGTCGGGGATGCCCTCCTGCACAGGCGAGATGCCCTGCTCCACCGCCTCGATCGACAGCCCGAGCTGGGCCAGCCGCTCGGAGTCGAGCTGCACCTCCACCCCATCCCGTCGGCCGTGGATCCGGATGTCCTGCACCCCGGACATGCGCTCGAGGGCGGTCTCGACCACCGCAGCGCGGGACGGGTCCGCCAGCAGGAACCCGGTGACGCGGGTGGGTCGATCGGGCTGGATCAGCGGCAGCTCCGCGTACGCCGGCAGCATCTCCCGCATGGGCTCCACCACCCTGCGCACCCGGATCGTGTGCGGCATGGTGTGGTGTTCGGGCACCTCGGGCTCGAACTGGACCCGAAGGGTGGCGCGCCCCTCCTCGGACGTCGTGATCACGTGCGTGACATCGGGCTGCTCGCGGATCGCCTCTTCCAGCGGCCGGCTGACGCCGAACCGGACCTCCTCCGGACTCGCGCCCGGGGCCTCGACCGACACCCGCACCGTCGCCACAGGGGGAGGCTCGGAGGAGACTCCACAACCGAGCATCAGGGAGGCCCAGGGCAGCAGGAGGGTCGGTGCGAACATGCGGTCCCCAGGGTAGTGCAGGACGTGCTCGCAACCTACCTCCCCATCCTGCCCATCGGTCTGAAGGCGCTGCCCGCAGGGCGTGGCGAACCCCGTCCTTACGTGTCCCAGGTGGTCCAGCGCGTTCGGCTGTCCGAGCTCGATCTCAACCGGCACATGAACCAGGCGGTCTACGCAGCGGTCTTCGAACGGGCTCGTGTGGACTGGGTGATTCGCAGCCGGGCCTGGAAGATCTTCCGCGATTCCGGGGTCAATCCGGTGGTCGGCGAGCAACGCATCGTCTACCGTCGCGAGCTCGGGCCCATGCAGCGCTACACCGTCGACACCCGGGTGATCGGGACCGAAGGCCGCCTGGTGCGCTTCGAGCAGTACATCGTGGTGGGCGACCGGATCCACAGCCAGTGTGAGGCCGGGCTGCTGCCCGTGGGCCCGGACGGCGTGCTCTCGCCGGAGGCCGTCGCCGATCTGGCCGCCCCGCTGGTGAGCACCGAACGCCTACCCGTCGAGAACTGGCACGTGGTCGGTGGCTGACAGCCACATCACCCGACCCACACACAGCACCGCGGACGTGCCGAGCCCGACGGACAGGCCGACCCAGATCCCGAACAGCTCCCAGCGCGCCACGGCGAGCAGGGACACCGGCAGACCGACGGCCCAGTAGGCGAACAGCGCGATGCCCGCGGCGAACCGGGTGTCGCCGAGGCCCCGCAGCACCCCCATGGACACCACCTGGGTGCCGTCGAACACCCCGAAGGCAGCGGCGACCGGCAGGATGGTGGCCGCGAGACCGATCACAGCGGCATCCGGGGTGTACAGACCCGCCACCATCTCGGGAACCCCCAGGAAGACCGCACCCGACAGCGCCATGCAGCCCGCGCCCATCACGATGGCCGCCGCACCCGCGGGCCGCCAGGGAACCCCGGCTCCGACGGCGTTCCCGACCCGGGTGGTGGCTGCAGCCCCGAGACCCAGCGGGACCATGAACGCCAGCGAGGTCGCCGACAACGCCGTGGAGTGCGCCGCGACGGCGGTCTCGCCCAGCGTGCCCGCGAGCAGGGTGGCCAGGTTGAACGCCCACACCTCGAAGCCGAGCTGAAAGCCGACCGGCAGCGCGATGGGCACGAGCCGGACGACCCGGGACAGCTCGAACCCCGCGAACCACCCGTCTGGACGGGCCTCCCGGAGGATCGGCCAGCCGACGACGAGCAGCGCGCCCAGCATGAACCAGCGCACGATCACCGTGGCCCACGCCAACCCCACCACCCCCTGATCGAACCCGTGTACGAGGGCGATGTCGGCGACGAGGTTCACGAGATTCGCGACGAGGACGACGCCGGTGGCGGGCCGCATGCTCCCCCCGGCCTGCAGCAGCTGACGCAACAGGCCGAACCCCAGGAACGGCCAGACACCCGCTGCGAGGATCCAGCAGTACGCCGTGGCATCGGGAATCACACCCTCGGGCTGGGAGAGCCCCGTCAACACGGGCCCCACGGCAGCGTGCGCCGCGAGGATGCCGATGGAGACGAGGCCCGCGAGGACCAGCCCGTGCAGCGCCACCCGCCCCGCGTCCGACGGCCGACCCGCGCCGTACGCCCGCGTGGTCTGGGGATCGATGCCGGACACCACCCCGAGCCCGAACACCAGGGACGCGAAGCTCCAGGTGTGGCCGAGCCCGACCGCGGCCATGGCGGTCTCTCCGAGGCTTCCGGCGACCATCAGATCGACGACCCCCATCGCCACCAGGCCCAGCTGCCCGATGACGACCGGCCACGCGAGTCCGACCAACGGCCGTACCTCTCGGAGCACCTGCACGCGACCCTCCCGAACCCCTCGCCCGTGCTCTATGCTGAGCGCCCGCTCTGAGCCCTCGGGAGGCGGAATGCAGAAGTTGTGGTCCCTCACGACCGTGATCGGAATCCTCGTGGCCTGTGGTGGCTCGGGGTTGGTCGAGCCCAACGACACGGGCGACACCGACACGCTGACCCCTCGCGAGGCCGACGCAGATGCCGACGCAGACGCAGACGCCGATGCAGACGCCGATGCCGACGCGGACTCGGATGCCGACGCAGATGCAGACGCCGATGCGGATGCGGATGCGGATGCGGATGCGGACGCCGATGCAGATGCAGATGCAGATGCGGACGCCGACTCCGATGCAGATGCAGACGCGGATGCCGACGCAGACGCGGATGCAGATGCCGACTCCGATGCAGATGCCGACTCCGATGCAGATGCCGACTCCGATGCAGATGCCGACTCCGATGCAGATGCCGACTCCGATGCAGATGCCGACTCCGACGCAGACGCGGATGCAGACTGCGACAACGACAGCTTCGAGCCGAACGACGGCTTCGGGAGTGCCGTGCTGATGCCGGGGGACGTGGCGAACGGCGACTTCGTGACCGACCTGGTCAGCGATGGCGACGACGACTGGTTCCGCGTGCCCCTGGGCGCTGGACACCAGCTCGACGTGCTGATGGAGCCGGACGCCGCTGACCTGGATCTGCGTCTGTACAACTCCACGAACACCCAGATCGACTCCAGTACCGCTGGCGGCGCGAGCAGCGAGAGCGTGTCGACGACCAACACCGGCAACGCCACCGACGACGTGTACGTGCGGGTGGACTGGTTCTCGGGCGAGTGCGTTCTGTACGACCTGACGTACACCGTCGACTGCGGTGAGGACGCGCTGAACGGGGCCAACAACAGCTTCGGCAACGCCGAGTACTACGGCGAGAACGATTTACTGACGGTGGGCATCGCGAACACGGGCGACCACGACTTCTTCGGATTCGACGTCGCCAGCGGGTCCACGATCGAAGCGCTGCTGGAGTTCAGCCACGCCAATGGCGATCTCGACCTCGAGATCTTCGACAGCACCCAGACGAGTGTGGCCCTCGGCGACTCCGTCACGAACGACGAGAACGCCTCATGGACCAACCCGTTCCTGTTCGATGAGCTCGTGTACGTCGTGGTCGACAGCACCTACCTTTCGGACTGCAATACCTACGAACTCACCGTCCTCAATTATTGAGCGATTCGCCAACAGCGTAGTTCACTACCGCCTTCCTATGCGTCCGGGGGGCGACTTGCTCCCGCACCAGGCATGGTACACAGGCCATCTGCTAGGGAGTGTTGTTGAGACGTCGCCTGAATTCGTTGTTGATTTCCCCGTTTGTTGTCTGGGCGACAGCTTGCTGCGTCCCGCTTCCATCCGGAGACATCGAAGGCGTCGAACCAAACGAGTGCTCCGATGGCGCAGACAACGATGCCGATGGTCTGTTCGACTGCGCTGACGAGGATTGTTTCGGCGCGCCCGCCTGTATTGCGGAAGGTGACACCGACACCGACACCGACACCGACACCGACACCGACACCGACGCAGACGCGGATGCCGACGCAGACGCGGATGCAGACGCAGACGCGGATGCCGACGCAGACGCGGATGCCGACGCAGACGCAGACGCGGATGCCGACGCAGACGCGGATGCCGACGCAGACGCAGACGCGGATGCCGACGCAGACGCGGATGCCGACGCAGACGCGGATGCAGACGCAGACGCGGATGCCGACGCAGACGCAGACGCGGATGCCGACGCAGACGCGGATGCAGACGCAGACGCGGATGCCGACGCAGATGCAGACGCAGATGCAGATGCAGACGCAGACACAGACTGCGACAACGACAGCTTCGAGCCGAACGACAGCTTCGGAAGTGCCGTGCTGATGCCGGGGGACGTGGCGAACGGCGACTTCGTGACCGACCTGGTCAGCGATGGCGACGACGACTGGTTCCGCGTGCCCCTGGGCGCTGGACACCAGCTCGACGTGCTGATGGAGCCGGACGCCGCTGACCTGGATCTGCGTCTGTACAACTCCACCAACACCCAGATCGACTCCAGCACCTTCATCGGGTCGAACAGCGAGAGCGTCACCACGACCAACGAGGGCAACGCGACCGACGACGTCTACGTGAAAGTGGAGTGGTACGAAGGCGAGTGCGTGCTGTACGACCTTACGTACACGGTCGACTGCGGTGAGGACGCGCTGAACGGGGCCAACAACAGCTTCGGCAACGCCGAGTACTACGGTGCCGCGCTCGGCTTCACGAGCGAAGTGGGCATCGTGGGGCCAGGCGAGGCCGACTACTACGCGTTCGACGTCCCGAGCGGCGTCGAGATCAGCGCGAACCTGACGCTGCAGAGCGCGTCTGGCGACCTGGACCTGTTCCTGTTCGACAGCACCCAGACCCCGCTCGACGCATCGGAGACTGGCGCGAACCTCGAGAGTGTCCAGTGGAGCAACGGGACGTTGTTCGAGGAGCTGGTCTACCTGCGGGTCGAGCCATGGAACAACGCCTGCAACAGCTACGAGATCACCGTGCTCATCGACTGATCGCGCCGCTGCGCTACATCCGGGGCGCGCCCGATCCGATGAGCAGCGGAGGGTCCATGCTGCTTCCGGACACCATCGCGCGACCCGCAGGTCCCGCACTCGACGTCATCCGCCCCCTGGGCACCCAACACGGGTCGATCACGGCTCTGGTCGACGACCGCATCCACGGCCGCGTGGTGCTCCGGGTCTGGCCCGGCAACGACGCCCGGGTGGCCCCTCGCGCCACCACGCTGGCCGGACTGAGGCACCCCGCACTCGTCCGAACCCACGAGCACGGCTACGACGCGCGAGCCGATGTCACCTGGTTGGCGATCGAGCGCATCCGTGGGCTGAACCTGGCCCAGCTCCGCATGGCGCTCTCGGGCCCGCTCACCCCCGGCGTGACGGCACGATTGCTGTGTCCCATCGCCGAAGCCCTGGCAGATGCCCACGCCCGCGGGCTGCACCACGGGCGGATGTCGCTGCGCCAGATCGTCGCGAGTCGGGGCGCGAGCGGCGAGGTCCGATCCCACCTTCTGGGCATGGGAACGCCCCCGGGCGACCCCAATCCCGATGCAGGGGTGTTCCACCCCACCGAACTGGAAGGCTCCCAGGCGGACGTCTGTGCGCTGGCGACGATCGCCTACTGGTTGTCGTCGGGTTCGGGTCCATCGGGCACGTTGTGGAGCTTCGAGCGGCCGCGGATCCCCGTTCTGTCCGACCCCAGCTGGGCCGCGGAGCTCGGACTGTGGCTGGCCACGGGGGGCGGTACCCAGCTCTCGGATGTGGCCGACGCGCTGGCCGAGCGGTCCGCAGACCTGTCTGCGCGCGACCAACAGATGCTGTCCGACATCGCGCGCTGCCTCGAGGACGAGGAGAACGCCCGGCTTCCCAGCCAGCTCGGGGGCACCGAACCCCTTCGCTACCTGCCCTCGGGTCAGGCCACGACCCCGGCCGCCATCGAGAACGACCCCGCCTCCACCGGCCGTTACCTGATCGGCGTGGCGCTGGGGATGGCGGCGGGAGCGATCATCACCTTCAGCGCCCTGGCGGGGATCGCGTTCATGATTCGGTAGCTCGCTCTGCTGCGAGCGAGATGTCCGCGCTCCACGGATGCTCAGCGCAACGTCGCCACGAAGTCACCGAGCACACCGAGGACCACGCGAAACGGATCGGCCCATCACCACTCGCGAATCTGGATGACCCTGCAGTTTTCGGTGGCTCGATCATCGCTATCCAGGCACGGACGAAACACGCTGAACACCCCGTCTCTTCGGGAGTGCTGGCGCTCTGAGGCTCTGACGACGCTGTCTACCAGCATGCCTTCGCCGATCGACGCGCTCCCATGTCGACCGTCCGTCGTCCCCTGTGGCTGCCCGAGCCTCTCCAGCAGCCACTCTCGCTGGTCGACTCGGCCCGTCTCTGGAGGCCACCTGGGCGGCGGAGGCCAGCGATTCCGGCAGGCGGATTCGGGCACACGCACAGAGACGCAGCGGACGAGCATGGACGAACAGGCCGAGCGGACCAATCGTGGGAGCGACGAGCCGGAGACAGCGTCGCCAGAGTCTCAGGTGGAGGTGGTCGGTCGTCAGGTCCGACGTTCGCCGCCGAATATGCGAGCTACAACCAACATAAAGACCCGAAACGGTCGCGTGGTACGGAGAGGTGTGGAATGGTCGACGAGCATTCGAAGCCTGTTCCATGGATGCTCGAAGACGGCGAAGCACTCGTTCACCCGACCAGGTTGCTCTGGACACTCTGCGACTCTGACAGCGTGGTCCACCGCAACGACGTCCCCCGGTCGACACCGGCACGTGCTCGATCCCGATGGCGCTCTGCCACTCTGCGTGATCCCCTGGTGTCGACTCGACGCCCGAGTCAGCCGGTGAGGCGAACCGCCAGCGCATCCCCGACGTCGATGAAGGTCTCCATCGGGGCCGGTCGACCGAGCAGCCACCCCTGGCCCGCCACCGCGCCGAGCTGTCGCAGACGCGCGAGCTGGGCATCGGTCTCGATTCCCTCTGCGACCACTTCGAGCCCGAGCTGCTCGCCCAGGCCGATGATCGCGGCAGCGATGGCGCCGTCGTGCTCTCCGTCGTCCAGCATCGCGACGAAGGACCGGTCGAGCTTGAGGACGTCGATCTCGAACTTCTGCAGGTAGGCGAGCGAGCTCAGTCCCGTTCCGAAGTTGTCGATGGCGATGCGCACCCCCAGCTCCTTCAATGCACGCAGCGTGGAGCGGGCGTGGTCGGTGTCCTGCATCAACAGGCTCTCGGTGACCTCCAGCTCCAGGGCGTCCGGCGGAAGCCGATAGGCCTCGAGGGCCGCGGACACCCGCCGCACGAGGTCCGGGTTCTCGAACTGACACGCCGACAGGTTGATCGACACCCGGATGTGCGAGCGACCAGGGAGCGCCCGAACGGCCGCCAGCCGATCCAGACCCCAGGCGATGGAGCGCGCTCCGACTTCGTGGATCAGCCCCGACTCCTCGAGCAGCGGGAGGAAGCTGCCCGGCGACTGCACCGAGCCATCCATGTTCGTGAGCCTCAGCAGCGCTTCGAACCCGACGAGATCTCCCCCGTCCAGCTCGTACTGCGGCTGGTAGTGGAACCCGAGCAGCCCCATCTCCAGGGCGTCTTCGAGATCGCGAACCCGACGGAGCCATGCCAGCCGGGCTTCTGGGACGTAGACGTGCAACGCGCTGCCCAGGCTGGACTTGGCTTCGAACATCGCGCACTGCGCCTTCTCGAGGAGCTGCGCGACGCGGTCGCTGGCGTCGGGAAACACGGCGATCCCGGCGCTCGCCGAGATCTGGACGCGTCGCTCGCCCATCGCGAACGGATCCGAGAGCCGGTCGAGCAGGCGCTCGGCGACGATCTCCTCCTCGCCGGCGGTCTTCAGCTCGTCCAGCACCACGGCGAACTCGTCGGGACCCACCCGCGCAACGGCATCGTAGACCCGCAACCCGTCCATGAGTCGGTCGCCGATCCGCTGTAGGAGCGCGTCACTGGTCTTTCGGCCGAGCCTCTCCTGCACGGCGCGGAACCGATCGATGTCGATGTGCACCACGGCGAAGCGCGAATCGGTCCGTCGGCACCGGCTCATCGTCCGCTGCACCACGTCGACGAACGCCTGCTGGTTCATCAGACCGGTCACCGGATCGATCCGGGTCTGGGGGGTGTCGCGACGCACGGCGGCGTGGCGCTCGATGGCGTGGCGCAGGGTGCGACCGAGCAGCACCAGATCGTGGGAGCCCTCGACGATGCAGTCCTGCGCGCCGGCACGTACGCACTCGCTCTCGAGCGCTGGATCGCCGTGTTGCGTCCACACGATCACCGGGGTGTCCGAAGCGGCCTCGGTGAGTGCCCGAACCGCAGATGCGCCCACGGCTTCGGGCAGGGTGGCGCTGGTGAGGATGACGCGGAACACGTCCTCGTCGAGGGCCCTGCGGGCGCTGGCCAGATCGGACACCGCCGTGACGGACCACCCGAGCCGGTTGAGCTTTCCGCGAACGCTGTCGGAGGGCGCGGCGCTGTCGTCGGGGGCACCGACCAGCAGGATCCGCTTGCGGGAGGCGTGCGCATCGGGGGAGGCCCAGCGACGCTGCTTCTCGAGGGCTCGCGCCAGCAATCCGTGCATGCGCTCAGCGGTCCAGGGATGCTCCACCGTGGCTGCGACCGGTCGCATGGACTGACGAACGGGACGGGACCCGTCCACGACGATGACGAACGCACTCTCGGGCCGGGTGGGCGCGATCATGTGGACCAGGGTCCAGGGATCGGTGTCGCGAATCCGGTCGTCGATGACCACCAGGGCGAAGGACTCCCGGGACGCGGCTCGGGACGCAGCCGTGCCCGAGGCGGCGGTCTGCACCTGGTAGGCGTACCCGAACGCGACAGCGAACGCGTCGCGCTGCGCTGCATCCGGATGCACGTACAGGAGTCGTTGCGGTTCGGTTCCCATGGGTCCTCCTCGATCCCTCATCGGCCCGTGTCCGTGGGATCATGAGGGGTTTGGCGACGAACGGGCACCGGTGTGACCCGGATCGCGACCGCGTTCAGCGCGTGCTCTTCGACTTCGATGTCGGCGTCACAGCCCCCGCTCGCGAGCAGGCCCTCGATGAGCCCGGCCGTCAGGCTCGCCAGGCGCGCTGCAGCTCCGCGAGCGTGCATCACGAACGCCCCGTCCACACCGAGCTCGTAGAGGATTCGACCCCCGATGGGCCCGGTCCGGACACCGAGCTCGCTGGGCAGGTCTCCCAGCACGTCGACCGAAGGCTCCGTGGACGAGAACAGGCGCGCGAACGCTCCACGCTGCCGTCCGACCGACCGCATCACCCGGTCGCTCTCCATCTCCAGGATGTGCGCGGCACACGACGGGTCGTTCGCCGCCAGTGTGTCGCCGAACGCCTGCCACCGGATCTGCTCGCCCCATCGCTCGGGGCAGGGGTGTGCGTCCACCCCGTCGGTCTGCAGATCCTCGAACACGCCAGCCAGCAGGTCGCCCATCCACCCTCCATCAGGTGGCCGTGAATCGGTCTGCGGTCGCGGTTCTTTAGGGGACGGATAAGCGAACGGACCGCGAAGGCGGCGCGTACAGGAGGTCCGACATGGCGAGAGTTGCGGTTCTGGGGATGGGCTTGTTGGGGCGGGGCTTCGCCGAGCGCGCCCTCGATCTGGGGCACACCGTGCGCGTGTGGAATCGCACGGCATCGAAGTGCGCACCGCTCGTGGAGGCGGGTGCGATCGCGGCCGAGACTCCCGCCGATGCGGTCCGCGACGCCGATCGCGTTCACCTCGTGCTGGCCGAGGACTTCGCAGTGGATCAGGTCGTCG
Source organism: Myxococcota bacterium (assembly GCA_965224055.1). Lineage (GTDB taxonomy): Bacteria > Myxococcota_A > UBA796 > UBA796 > JACKEQ01. Next base: position 5,415,894 of record OZ245034.1, read on the forward strand.
ACGCCCTGCTGCCGGGGCTGTCGGACGGCACGCCCGTGATCGACCACAGCACGAACAGCCCGTCCGGGGTGGTGTCGCGCACCGAACGGCTGGCGGATCGGGGGGTGGTGTACATCCACGCACCGGTCTTCATGAGCCCGACCAACGCGCGCGAGGGCACGGGGTCGATGCTGGTCTCCAGCCCGGAAGCGCACGTCGATCCGCTGCGACCGGCCCTCGAGACGATGACGGGAACCGTGTTGGACCTGGGGCCCACGGTGGGTCGCGCCGCCACCCTGAAGATCACGGGCAACGGGATGCTGGTGCTGCTGGCCGCGGGGATGGGCGACCTGTTTCGAGTGGCCGGCGCCAAGGGGGTCGCAGCCGAGGACGTGGTGGCTCTGTTCGAGAGCTTCTCTCCCACCCCCGCCGGGCTCGGACGCCGGATCCTGGCATCGGCCGACGCTCCGGTGGGCTTCGAGCTCACGATGGCCCGCAAGGACGTGCGCCTGATGATCGAGGCCGCTGGCGGCCCGGACGCGCTGAACGTGCTCCCAGCCATCGCCGACAGCATGGATGCGGGGATCGAGGCCGGGCACGGCGCCGAGGACTACACGGCCTGCTTCCGTCCGAAGTGACCCTACGGCTGGACGCCGATGGCCCCGACGATGTCGTCGATCATCCCGGTGCCGATCGGGAACTCGCCCAGATCGGTGGCGCCACCCGCGGTGATGGAGACCTGCCGGATGCCGACGTTCTCGGCCACGAGCGCATGCCCGGTGAGCGTGCCGCGCTCCACCACCACGGCTCCGGCCGGAAGCGCCGGTGACGCGCCCGTGTAGGTGAGCTCGGACGCGGTGTAGGGCGACGCGGGGTTTCCGGTGGGGGCGAGCCACCACAGCGCATCGCCGAAGCCACTCGCCACGAGCACGCCGTCGTCGTAGGGCGACTCGACCATCCAGATCGGGTCTTCGACATCGAACAGCACCTGGGCCGCGGTCACGGAGTTGCCGGAGAACGCGCTCACCACGATGCGGTCGGCCCCGAAGAGGTTGGAGTCGCCGACGATGCCGTACGAGCCGCTCCGACTCCAGACTGCGCGGGTCATGATCATGTCGTCGTCCGGGAACGCCTGAGTGCTGCCCAGCACAGCGCCCGTCGGCAGGTCGAGCAGGTAGCTGTCGTCCAGGATGGGTGCGGCGCCCAGCTCGCGCGACGGCACCCAGGCGCGGTCGGGGTCGGTGCGGTCGAGCACCACCTGGGAGGGCTGCTTGCCGTCGATCACCAGCCCCACGAAGGACAGAGTGCCGTCGCACGCGAGCTCCAGCTCGTACACGCCGCCTCCGTTGTTCGCCCAGTTCTTGTCGGCCACCCACACGGTCCGGCCGTCCGGATCGATGGTGACGCTCTCGGCGTAGAACTGGCCACCCGCGTCGTAGAGGTCTTCGGTGACGGTGACTGCGCCGCCCGCGCCGATCTCGAACACCCCGAGCGTGCCGCTGTCCTGAACGACGATGCCGATCTCGCCATCCGGGGTGAACTCGGCGACTCCGAGAAAGCTGCGACCCATCTGGAAGGTGGTGCCGGTGGTGGACAGCACGCCGGCGGTGGACAGGTCGAGGACCTCCCAGGTGGTTCCGTTGCCCAGGTTGTTCCGATTGAACACGACCTTGCGGGTGTAGTCGGCGGGACCGGGGATGTCGTGGCAGAGCGTAGGATCGGTGTCGGTGTCGGTGTCGCTGTCGGCGTCCGTATCCGCATCGCTGTCCGCGTCCGCGTCCGCATCGCTGTCCGCATCCGCATCCGCGTCGGCATCGCTGTCCGTGTCCGCGTCCGTGTCGGCATCCGTGTCCGCGTCCGCATCCGTGTCCGCATCGGCATCGAGATCGATCGGCGTGTCGGTGTCGACGTTCTTCAGACCCGATTCACTGCAGGCCAGGGCCAGCAGGGGCAGCGCCCAGAGACCGTGCGACGTGCGTGACATGCTCACCTCCATTCCGCCGGATAGCCGACTCACGCCCCTTCTGGGCATTCCCTGACGTTCCGTTCACGCTGGAGCCCTCGTGGTCCTGTTGCTCTCCCTCCTCGCCTGCGTTCCCAAAGCACGCTTCGACTCCCAGCTCGAGCGCTCCACGGCCCTGGCGGCCGATCTGGAGGAGTCCGAGGCCGCATTCCGGGCCGTTCGTGCCGAAGCCGACTCCCTGGCGGAGTCTCTGGAGGCCGAGCGCCAGATGAACGCCGAGCTGACCACGCTCACCGAGACCCTCGACGCTCAGACCACCGCCCAGGCGGACCAGTTGGTGAGTCTGTCCGAGAAAGTGGCCGATCTACAGGCCGTGAACAGCGCTCAGCGTGCGGCGAAGTCGGATCTGGAGTCGCTCGTGGGCGAGCTGCAGAGTGCCGCGGGCGAGGCCCGGAGCGAAGCCGAGAAAGCGCGGGACAAGGCCGCCAAGCTGGCCGAGGATCGGGAGCGACTGGCGGCAGAACGGGAAGCCCTGGCCGCCGAAGCCAAGCGGCTGGCCGAAGAGAAGAAGCAGCTGGAGCAGAAGACCGCGGAGTACGACGCCCTGGTCGGCGAGCTCGAGAGCGAGATCGAAGCCGGCCAGATCACGATCACCGAGCTGTCCGGCAAGCTCACCGTGGCGATGAGCAATGCCATCCTGTTCGCGTCTGGCGCCACCTCGGTGAAGCCGGCCGGCAAAGAGGCGCTCGCCAAGGTGGCCGGCGTGCTGGCGAGCGTCGAAGATCGCGAGATCCGCGTCGAGGGCCACACCGACAACGTGCCCGTCGGAGCCGGGGCGCCCTACCCCGACAACTGGGCGCTGTCGGCGCTGCGGGCCAGCACGGTCGTGAACCTGCTGGTGGACGGCGGGGTCGATCCCCTCAACGTCGCGGCCGTGGGCTACGGCGAACATCACCCCACGGCGAGCAACGACAGCCGCGAAGGCCGTGCCGCCAACCGTCGGACCGAGATCGTGCTGGTCCCGAAGCTCGATGCCAAGAAGACCGCGAACGGCGCGGCAGACGACGCCGACGACGAGGGTGCAGCCGAAGAGTAGGGATTCCCCCTCGACGAGTGTGGATTCCGTGCGCAGGTCCAGTGGGACCGACGGGAGGCACGCTTGGCCGAAGACGACATCCAGACCCAGCTGATGACCCGAGCGAGCTGGTTGCCCCCGGTCGCAGACGTGTCCGAGCTCCCCATCGAAGGGGTGGCCGAAGAGACCCGCTGCTTCGTCGATCCGGACGATGCCGAAGACGAAGAGGTGTGGGTCTTCCGCCAGGGGAAGTGGCACCACATCGACACGCTGTGAGGCGTCCCGGGTCGCTCGACCGCGGCTGAAGCCGTCTACCGCTTCCGGCGGACCAGCACGACCGCCAGCAGCATCGCTGCGAAGCCGCCCGCCATGCCGCTCCCACCGGACGTACAGCCACAGGCACCACCCAGGTAGGCGCCGTCTTCGGCGTTCTCGTCCGGGAAGTCGTCGCTGCCGTCCAGGGGATCGGTGCCCCGATCGACCTCTTCGCCGTCCGGAACCCCACCGTCGTCCGTGTCGGGATCGAGGGGGTCGGTTCCGAAGTCGTTCACTTCTTCGCCGTCCAGCAGGCCGTCGTCGTCGGTGTCGGGGTCGAAGGGATCGGTGCCGAGCTCCTCTTCCTCGTCGTCGGTCAGGCCGTCGTCGTCGCTGTCGATGTCCTCGGGCGTGTCGTCGGGATCGAGAGCGTCGATCGTCCCGTCGCCATCGGTGTCGGGGCCACCGGGTCCGCCTTCGGCGAGGTCGCTGGCGCCGTCGCCGTCGCTGTCGGGGTCGTTGGGATCGGTCTCGTCGTCTGCGGTGCCCGGCAGGTCGCCGTCGAAGGCCCCGTCGCCGTTCAGATCCTCTTCGCCGTCCAACAGGCCGTCGTCGTCGCTGTCGGCATCGGTCGGGTCGGTGGTCGTGGACGGATCGGCATCGCCTTCCCAGGCAGGGTCGGTGCCGTCGAAGGGCACGCCGCCATCGGAGGTTCCGCCGGGAACGGGGTCGGTCACGCCGGCTTCGAGGCCGTCGGTCAGGCCATCGTCATCGGTGTCGTCGTCGAGCGGGTCGGTCTCGTCACCGCTGTTCGGAACGCCATCGAGGCCGATGATCTCGTCGCCGTCGGAGATGCCGTCATCGTCGGTGTCGGCGTCGATTCCGGACGTCTCGTCGCCCGTGCCGGGGATGCCGTCGGGGCCCCCGCGCTCCTCGCCGTCGGTCAGGCCGTCGCCGTCGGTGTCGGGATCGGTGGGGTCGGTGCCGTCTGCGATCTCGTCCTCGTCGCTCACGCCGTCGCCGTCGGTGTCGTCTCCGGCGGGGTCGAGCGCATCGATGGTGCCGTCGCCATCGGTGTCCGGACCGGCGCTTCCGCCTTCCGTGCCGTCATCGAGGCCGTCTCCATCGGTGTCTTCGAGGTTCGGATCCGCTTCGTCGTCCTGGGTGCCGGGCAGATCGCCGTCCCAGAAGCCGTCGCCGTCCAGGTCTTCGTCCCCATCCAAGAGGCCGTCGCCATCGGTGTCGGGATCGGTTGGATCGGTGGTGCTGGCGGGGTCGGTGTCGGGCTGCCAGTCGGGGCCGGTTCCGACGAAGGGCACGCCGCCATCGCTGGTTCCGCCGGGCACGGGGTCGGTGGTGCCGACCTCCAGGCCGTCGTTCAGACCGTCTTCGTCGCTGTCCGGGTTGTTGGGGTCGGTGCCCGTTCCTGCAGGGTCGAGCTCCAGACCGTCGGACAGGCCGTCGTCGTCGGTGTCGGCATCGAGGGGCTGGGTCTCGTCACCGGTCAGCGGCAGGCCGTCGTCGCCCAGCAGCTCTTCGCCGTCGGACAAGCCGTCGTCGTCGCTGTCGGGGTCCGTCGGGTCGGTGCCGATGAAGTCCTCGACCGCATCGGGGATGCCGTCGCCATCGGTGTCGTCGCCCACGTCGGGGTCGAGTGCATCGATGGTGCCGTCGCTATCGCTGTCGGGTCCTGCAGCGCCGCCTTCGATGAGGTCGTCCAGACCGTCGCCGTCGGTGTCGGTGTCGTTCGGGTCCGTCTCGTCGTCGAGGAGCCCCGGCTGGTCGCCGTCGAAGGCTCCGTCGCCGTTCAGATCCTCGTCGCCGTCGAACAGGCCGTCGCCATCGCTGTCGGGCGCGAGGGGGTCGGTGGTGGAGGTCGGATCCGCGTCCGGCACGAAGACCGCGGGGTCGGTGCCGCTGAAGGGCCGTCCATCGCCATCGGTGACGCCAGCGGGGATGGGCGTGTCGACCGCCTGCTCGGTGCCGTCCTGCACGCCATCGGCGTCGGTGTCGACATCGTTCGGGTCGGTCTCGTCGCCGGACATCGGCAGGGTGTCGGGCCCGAAGACCTCGTCGCCGTCGCTCAACCCGTCGTCGTCGCTGTCCGCGTCCATGGGCTGGGTCTCGTCGCCCGTGCCCGGCAGACCGTCGCCGCCCAGCAGCTCTTCGGCGTCCGACAACCCGTCGTCATCGCTGTCGGGGTCGTTCGGGTCGGTGCCGATCACATCCTCGACCGGGTCGGACAGGCCATCGCCATCCGAGTCGTCGACCGGATCGACATCGAGGGCGTCGATGGTCTCGTCGCCGTCGCTGTCGGGTCCTGCAGAGCCGCCTTCGGTGAAGTCCGATGCGCCGTCGCCGTCGGTGTCCGCGTTGTTCGGATCCGTCTCGTCGTCGGCGGTTCCGGGCTGGTCGCCTGCAAACGCCCCGTCTCCATCGAGGTCTTCGGCGCCGTCGCTGAGGCCGTCGCCGTCGGTGTCGGGGGTGGTCGGGTCGGTGGTCGTGCTCGGGTCGGCGTCGCCCACGAAGCTCGGGTCGGTACCGGTGTAGGGCGTGCCCGTGCCATCGCTGACGCCGTCCGGGATCCCCATCTCGACGCCGCTCTCGAGGCCGTCGGACAGGCCATCGCCATCGGTGTCGGGGTTGTTGGGGTCGGTCTCGTCGCCGGTGCCGGGCGTGCCGTCGGGGCCCGCGAGCTCGTCGCCGTCGGACAAGCCGTCGTCGTCGCTGTCCGCATCCAGCGGGTCGGTCTCGTCGCCGGTGTCCGGGATGCCATCCGGGCCGTCGCCTTCTTCGTCGTCGGTCAGCCCGTCGTCGTCGGTGTCGGTGTCGTACGGGTCGGTCCCGTCGTCCACCTCTTCGTCGTCGTCCGAGCCGTCGTTGTCCGAGTCGGGATCGAGGGCGTCGATGAGCGTGTCGTTGTCCGTGTCGCGTCCACCGGGCCCGCCTTCGAAGTCGTCATCGAGGCCGTCTCCATCGGAGTCGACGCTGTTCGGGTTCGTCTCGTCGTTCACGAAGCCCGGCTGCACGTCCGCATCGAAGAAGCCGTCCTGATCGAGGTCTTCGGTGCCGTCTTCGATCCCGTCGCCGTCGGTGTCGGCGTTGGTCGGGTCGGTGGTGCTCGAGGGGTCGCTGTCGGGGACGAACACCGCAGGATCGGTGCCGTCGAACGGCGTGCCGTCCGGCGAGGTGCCGCCGGGGATCGGGGTGTCCGCGCCCTGCTCGAGTCCGTCGCCCAGCCCGTCGCCATCGGTGTCGAAGACCGTGGGGTCGGTCTCGTCGCCGGTGCCGGCGATGCCATCGGCGCCGAACGCTTCCTGGCCGTCGGACAGGCCGTCGTCGTCGGTGTCGGCATCGAAGGGGTCGGTGTTGTTGTCGTTCTCGTCGTCGTCGGGAACCCCGTCGCCGTCGCTGTCCGGGCCGTCCGGCGCATCGAGCGCGTCGATCGTCCCGTCTCCATCGGAGTCCGGACCCGCTGCGCCGCCTTCGGCCGCATCCGAGAAGGTGTCACCATCGGTGTCGGCGAGGTTCGGATCGGTCTCGTCGTCCTGGGTGCCCGGCAGATCGCCGTCCCAGAAGCCGTCGCCGTTCAGGTCCTCGTCGCCGTCCAGCAACGTGTCGCCGTCGCTGTCGGGGTTCGTCGGGTCGGTCGTGCTGCCCGGATCGGCGTCCGGGACGAACACGGTGACATCCGTGCCCACGTAGGGGGTGGAGTCGCCATCGGTCACGCCGCCGTCGATCGGGGTGTCGATGCCCTGCTCGAGGCCGTCGCCCAGCCCATCGTCGTCGGAGTCGAAGTCGTTCGGGTCGGTGGCGACCGGGCCGAAGACTTCGTCACCATCGGACACGCCGTCGTCGTCGCTGTCCGCATCCAGGGGGTTGGTCTCGTCGCCGGTCCCGGGAAGCCCGTCGGCACCCGACAGCTCTTCGCCGTCGTTCAGCCCGTCGTCATCGCTGTCGGGGTCGTTCGGATCGGTGCCGATCACGTCCTCGACGCTGTCGGGCACGCCATCTCCATCGGTGTCGCCGTCCTGATCCGCATCGAGGGCGTCGATCGTGTCGTCTCCATCGGCGTCCGGAGCCCCTGCCCCTGCGCCGCCCTCGACCAGATCGTCCAGACCGTCGGCATCGGTGTCGACCTGGTTCGGGTCGGTCTCGTCGTCGATCGTGCCCGGCTGGTCGCCTGCGAACAGGCCGTCGCCATTCAGGTCTTCGTCGCCGTCGAACAGCCCGTCGCCATCGGTGTCGCCGAGGTTGGGGTCGGTGCCTGTGGTGGGGTCGAGATCGGGCACGAACACCGCGATGTCGGTGCCGGCGTACGGAATCGCGTTGCCGTCGCTCACGCCTGCTGCAACCGGCGTGGTCACGGACTGCTCGGTGCCGTCCTGCACGCCGTCGAGGTCGGAGTCGGCGTTGTTCGGGTCGGTCTCGTCGCCCGTGCCGCCGATCGCGTCGAAGCCCGTGACCTCGGTGCCGTCCGCGATCCCGTCGTCGTCGCTGTCGGCATCCAGGGGGTCGGTCTCGTCGCCGCTGCCCGGGATCCCATCGGCGCCCAGCAGCTCTTCGGAGTCCGACAGGCCGTCGTCGTCGGTGTCGGGGTCGTTCGGATCGGTGCCGATCCCGGTCTCGGTGCCGTCGGTGAGCCCGTCGCCATCGCTGTCGGGATCGGTGTCGACGTCGAGCGCATCGATGGTCTCGTCGCCATCGCTGTCCGGGCCGCCTGCGCCGCCTTCCGCGAAGTCGCTCGCGCCATCGCCGTCGGTGTCGGGGTCGTTGGGGTCGGTCTCGTCGTTCACCACGCCCGGACGGTCGCCGTCGAAGGCCCCGTCACCGTCGAGGTCTTCGTCACCGTCCAGCAGGCCGTCGCCGTCGCTGTCGGGGTTGTTGGGGTCGGTGGTCGTGGACGGGTCGGCATCGCCGCCGAAGCCCACGGTGCCGCCGTACGGGATGCCGAGGGTGTCGCTGTTCCCGCTCGGAACACCGGTCTCGACCCCGAGCTCCAGGCCGTCTTCCAGCCCGTCTCCATCGGTGTCGAAGAGCGTCGGGTCCGTCTCGTCACCCGTTCCGGCCGTGCCGTCGGGGCCCAGGACTTCGGCACCGTCCGACAGGCCGTCGTCGTCGGTGTCCGCATCCAGCGGATCGGTCTCGTCGCCCGTTCCGGTCGTGCCATCGGGGCCGAGCAGCTCTTCGGCGTCGGTCAGGCCGTCGTCGTCGCTGTCGGCGTCGTAGGGGTCGGTCCCGACGATCACCTCGTCGATGTCGTCCAGCACGTCGTTGTCGCTGTCGGGGTCGAGCGCGTCGATGAGCGTGTCGCCATCGGTGTCCGGGCCCCCTGCCCCACCCTCGAACGCGTCGTCGAGGGTGTCCGCATCGCTGTCCGCGCTGTTCGGGTCGGTCTCGTCGTTCGCCGAGCCCGGCTGCACGTCGAAGTCGTAGACCCCATCGCCGTTCAGATCCTCTTCGCTGTCGGACAGGGTGTCGTCGTCGCTGTCGGTGTCGTTCGGATCGGTGGTGGTCGCGCCGGCATCGCCATCGGGCACGAACACGGTCGGGTCGGTGCCCACGTACGGAACGCCGTCGTTGCTGGTGCCGTCGGGGATCGGCGTGTCGGCGCCGAGCTCCAGGCCGTCGGACAGGCCGTCGGAATCGGTGTCGAACAGCGTCGGGTCGGTCTCGTCGCCGGTCGCGAGCAGGCCGTCGGGACCGAGCACTTCGTCGCCGTCGGACAGGCCGTCGTCGTCGCCGTCGGCATCGAGGGCGTCGGTGGGCCCGTTCACCTCGACGAAGTCGTTCAGGCCGTCGTCGTCGCTGTCGGCGTCGTTGGGGTCGGTGCCGTGGATGTTCGTCTCGTCGTCGTCCGACAGCCCATCGCCATCGGTGTCGACGATCAGCACGTCGGGGTCGAGGGCATCGATGGTCTCGTCGCCGTCGCCGTCCGGACCCGCAGGACCGCCTTCGGCGTCGTCGTCGAGGCCGTCGCCGTCGGTGTCGAGCAGGTTGGGATCGGTCTCGTCGTCGGCCAGACCGGGCTGGTCGCCGTCGAACACGCCGTCCTGGTTCAGGTCTTCGACGCCATCCTCGATGGAATCGCCGTCGGAGTCGGCTTCGTACGGAAGCGTGGTCGTGGCGCCCGCATCGCCGTCGGTCACGAAGTTCGGAGACGTCGTGTCGGTCCCCACGAACGGAACGCCGTCGTTGCTCGTTCCCCCTGCAATCGGCGCGTCCACACCGGCCTCGAGACCGTCCGTGAGGCCGTCGAGATCGCTGTCGGGCTCGAAGGGATCGGTCTCGTCGCCGCTGCCGGGCGTGCCGTCGAGACCACTCACCTCGTCGCCGTCGAACAAGCCGTCGTCGTCGGTGTCGGCATCGAGCGGATCGGTGAGCGTGGTGTTCACCTCCTGGCCGTCGGTCAGCCCATCGCCATCGCTGTCGGCGTCGTTGGGGTCGGTGCCCGTGATGTCGATCTCGTCCTGGTCGGACAGGCCGTCGCCATCGGTGTCGCCGTCGTTGCTGTCGTCGAGCGCATCGATGATGTCGTCGCCGTCGAAGTCCGGACCCCCGGCTCCGCCTTCTGCATCGTCGGACAGGCCGTCGCCATCGGTATCGGTGTCGTTCGGATCGGTCTCGTCGTCGGCCGTTCCGGGCAGGTTGCCGTCGAAGAAGCCGTCGCCGTCGAGGTCTTCGGCGCCATCGGACTGGCCGTCGCCGTCGCTGTCACTCGCGTACGGAAGCGTCGTGCTCCCCGGATCGGTATCGATCACGAAGTCGGGCGAGGTGTCGTCGGTGCCGACGTAGGCCACGCCGTCGTCGCTGGTGCCGCCCGGGATCGGGGTGTCGACACCGGCTTCGAGGCCGTCGTTCAGCCCGTCGCCATCGCTGTCCGCGACGTTGGGGTCGGTCTCGTCGCCGTTCGCAGCCGTGCCGTCCAGGCCCAGCACCTCGTCGCCGTCCGACAGCCCGTCGTCGTCGCTGTCCGCATCCAGAGGGTCCGAAGCGCCCGCCCCGAAGGCGTCGTTCACTTCTTCGCCGTCGGACAGCCCGTCGTCGTCGGTGTCGGCGTCGGTCGGATCCGTGTTCGTCACGGTGGTCTCGACGACATCGGTGAGCCCGTCGCCATCGGTGTCCGTGTCGTTCGTGTCGTCCAGCGCGTCGATCGTGCCGTCGCCATCGGTGTCCGGGCCGCCTGCGCCGCCCTCTGCCGCGTCGTCTCCGCCCTCGTCGTCGCTGTCGGCGTCGTTCGGATCGGTCTCGTCGTCGGCCGTGCCGGGCAGATCCCCGTCGAACACGCCGTCCTGGTTCAGGTCTTCGTCGCCGTCGAGCAGGGTGTCGCCGTCGCTGTCGTCGTCGTTCGGATCGGTGATGGTCGCGCCCGAATCGCCGTCGGCCGTGAAGGTGCCCGCACCCACATCGGTTCCGGTGTACGCGATGCCGTCGTTGCTGGTGCCGTCTGCGATCGGCGTGTCGACGCCCACCTCGAGCCCGTCGAACAGCCCGTCCGCATCGGAGTCGGGGTCGTCGGGCAGGGTCTCGTCGCCGCTCGAAGCGATGCCGTCGAGGCCGTTCACCTCGTCGCCGTCACTCAGGCCGTCGTCGTCCTGGTCGGCATCGAGGGGATCGGTGCCCGTGACGTTCACCTCTTCGCCGTCGTCCAGACCGTCGCCATCGGTGTCGGCGTCGTTGGGGTCGGTGTTGGTGTTCGTGGTCTCTTCGACGTCGGTGAGCCCGTCGCCATCGGAGTCCGTGTCGTCGGTGTCGTCCAGCGCGTCGATCGTGCCGTCGCCATCGGTGTCCGGACCCGCCGCTCCGCCTTCTTCGAGGTCGTTGCCGCCTTCGGCGTCGGAGTTGGGGTTGTTCGGATCGGTCTCGTCGTTGGCTGTTCCGGGAAGGTCGCCGTCGAAGACCCCGTCTCCATCGAGGTCTTCGGCACCGTCACTCAGGCCGTCGAGGTCGGAGTCGGGCTCGTACGGGAGCGTGGTGCTGGCTCCGGCATCGCCGTCCGGCACGAAGTTCGGGCTGTTGGTGTCGGTGCCCACGTAGGCCACGCCGTCGTTGCTGGTGCCCGCGGGGATGGGTGCGGTCCGGCCCGCCTCGGTGCCGTCCGCCAGGCCGTCGCCGTCCGAATCGCCCGTGCCGAACAGGGTCTCGTCGCCACTGCCTGCGATGCCGTCGAGCCCCAGCACCTCTTCGCCGTCCGACAGCGCGTCGTCGTCGGTGTCGGCATCGAGCGGGTTCGACCCGAAGGTGTTCACCTCTTCGCCGTCGTTCAGGCCGTCTCCGTCGGTGTCGGCATCGTTCGGATCGGTGTTGGTGTTCGTGACCTCTTCGTCGTCGGTCAGCCCATCGCCATCGGAGTCCTGGCCTTCGGGATCGAGGGCGTCGATGGTGCCGTCGTTATCGGTGTCCGGGCCCCCGGCCCCGCCTTCGGCCGCATCGTCGAGGCTGTCGCCGTCGGAGTTGGGGTTGTTCGGGTTGGTCTCGTCGTTCGCGGTGCCCGGCAGGTCGCCGTCGAACACGCCGTCGCCGTCGAGGTCTTCGGCGCCGTCGGACAGGGTGTCGTTGTCGGAGTCGGCGTCGTACGGGAGCGTGGTGGTGGCCCCGGCATCGCCGTCGATCACGAAGTTGGGCGAGCCGGTGTCGGTGCCCACGAACACGATGCCGGAATCGCTCGTGCCGCCGGGGATCCCCACGGTCCGCCCCGCTTCGAGGCCGTCGTTGAGGGTGTCGCCGTCGGAGTCCGGCGCGTCGAACAGGGTCTCGTCGCCGGTCGCCGCGGTTCCGTCGAGGCCGAGCACCTCTTCGCCGTCGGACAGGCCGTCGTCGTCCTCGTCGGCATCCAGGGGATCGGACGCACCCGCGCCGAAGACGTCATTGACCTCTTCGCCGTCGGACAGGCCGTCGTCATCGGTGTCGGCGTCGAACGGATCGGTGCCTCCGGCGACCTCGTCGACGTCGGTGAGGCCGTCGCCATCGGAGTCTTCGATCAGCGGATCGAGAGCGTCGATGGTGCCGTCGCCGTCGAAGTCCGGACCGCCGGCGCCCCCTTCTACGTCGTCGTCGAGGCCATCGCCGTCGCTGTCGGTGTCGTTGGGGTCGGTCTCGTCGTTGGCGGTGCCGGCCAGATCGCCGTCGAACACGCCGTCGAGGTCGAGGTCTTCGTCACCGTCGTCGAGGCTGTCGCCGTCGCTGTCGGCCGTACTGGGATCGGTGGAACTGGCTCCGGCATCCCCGTCTTCGGCGAAGTCTGCGGAGGTGGTGTCGGTACCGAAGAACGCTACGCCCCCGATGCTCACGCCTCCCGGGACGACCGTCGCGGTGGTGACGCCGACCTCGAGGCCGTCCGACAGATCGTCGCCGTCGGAGTCCGGATTCACCGGGCTCGTTGCACCGTAGGGCCCCGCAGACGCGATGAGACCAGCCGCGTTCACCTCGTCGCCGTCAGAGAGCCCGTCGTCGTCGGTGTCTGCGTCGATCGGGTCGCTGTCGCCCGGGTCCAGGCTGGTGTCGAACCCGAGCTCTTCGTGGTCGTTCAGACCATCGTCGTCGGTGTCTGGATCCAGAGGATCGGTGCCGAGAGCGACCTCTTCCTCGTCGAACAGCCCGTCGCCATCGGTGTCGACCGGCCCGAACTCGCAGTCGATGTCGACCGGCGCGAGCGCGGCGATGTCGTTGATCCCACCGTCTCCGCCGCTGCCGTCACGGGAGTCGTCGCTGTTCTCGCCCGGACCACCCGGACCGCCATCGACGTCGATCGACGCGTTGGAGCTGTCGATGATGTAGACGACGCCTCCGGCACCGCCGCCCCCGCCTCCGTCGTTGTTCTCGTCGGACGTGTTGCCTTCGCCACCCCGGGCCTGCACGTCGAGCCCCGTGAGGTCGGCGTTGCCCGTGAACAGGACGATGGTCCCGCCGGCCCCACCGCCCCCGCCGCCTTCGGCGCTGGCGACGATGCCTCCGACGCCGCCTTCGGAGACCGCGATCCGGTGCGCATCGGCGCGGACGCTACCGCCCCCACCGAGCACGGTCACGTCTGCGGCCCGCACGAAGACGATGCCGCCCCCGTTGTTGCCCGAGCCCGCGACGAGGTTGGGGATGGGGTCGTCGCCCGAGGCGCCACCGCCTCCGCCGCCGAGGAAGAGTCGGTCGGGTTCTTCGGGAATCAGCCCGGGCCCGTCCGAGGGTGCCCCCCCGCGTCCGGGCTCGACGTCGGCGTTGTTGGTCTGCCCCGTTCCGCCGATGCCGCCGAAGTTCCCGTTGCCGCCGCCACCGCCACCGCCGTCGTTGGTGAGGTAGGCCGGACCACCGGCGTTCCCGGGTGCGCCCGAGCCGAGGGGGCTGGTCGGATAGCCGTTCGGCCCGTCGGGATCTTCGAAGTCCGCCGGCACCAGGATGTTGGCCCGCGAGTCGTAGTACTTGGCCGGGGTTCCCGCGAAGCCCTCACCGGGGTAGCCCTGCTCCTGCTGCCCTGCCCCGTTGATCTCGAGAGAGTCGGCCTGACCGCCGCGAAAGCCGCGTCCGGCAGCGCTGATCGAGCCGTCGTCGAACGTGAGCATCCCCGCGACGTCGACCGCCACCACGCCCCCGCTGTCGCCGTCCCAGGGCTCGGCCACCACGCTCCCGCCCGCGCTGATCGTGAGGTTGTCGAACTGCGGGATCCGCACGATCTGGTAGGTCTGGTAGCCGGTGTCGGAGTCGACGATGCGGCTGTTGGTGTAGTCGTGCAGCAGCCCGTCGCCCGCGCCTGCACCGCGGATCGGCACCACGCCACCCGACTCGGGACCGGTGACGATGACGATCTCGTACGTGCCTGCCGTGAAGTTCGTGGGCAGGACCCCCGAGCGGTCGTTGCCACCGGGTCCGTCCCCGTACGGATCGTCGACCGCGGCAGATGCACCCGCGTCGATGTCGGCGCCCTGGACCTGGATGATCATCAGGCGATCGCCCACCTGGATGGCGTCGCCGTTCCCGCGCTGCGTCCCGAGCGTGAGGGTGGTCGAGCCGGCGACGACGGTGGATTCCTCGGCGGGCGACGACCAGTAGGTGTTCAGGACGGTGTCGGCGCTGGTGACGTTCTCGTCGATGGTGCCGATGGAGCAGGAGTCCACCACGCCGGCCTCGAAGAGGCAGTTCGACGCGCAGTTGTCGCCGGGATCGGTCCCACCGTCGTCACATTCCTCGCCGGGCTCGACCACGCCGTCTCCGCAGACGGCGTCGGCGACACCGGGCAGGAGAAGTGCGGCGAACAGGGCGAACGGGGCGATTGGACGCAGAATCAAAGCGAACCTCCGGGCACAGACCGTACATTTCCACACGCCTGCACGCCACCTCCCACAATGACGTTGCGATGTCATTCCCCGCAGACGGCGGTATGTTGCGTCATGCTCCGCTCTGCCGATCGATCCCAGAGGTCCCGAAGGTCGCCGTTCCCGCTGCTGGCCACCCTTGGTGTGCCTCTGATGGTCGGCGCCTGCACCGGGCCAGATGTCGAACCCACGCTGGAGATCCGCTCGCCGGCCCAGGATGCGACCCTCGCCGGTTTCGCGAACATCGGTGCGGTGTTCTCCGTCGAGGACGACAGCGACGAGCCCGTCGCGGTCACCTACATCCTGGACGAGGGCGATCCCGTGACGGTCACCGGCGAGAACTGCTCGCGGGGATGCTCGGTCACGGCCCAGATCCCCACCGAAGACCTCGACAACGGCCTGCACACCATCACTGCGTCGGTCACGGACATCAACGGGAACGAGGTCTCGGTCGACACCCCCGTCGAGTTCGCCGTGCACGACATCCCCTACGTCTCCAGCATCGCGGTTCTCGACACTCAGGAGGGCGGGCTGAACGGCCCCAACATGGAGGTCGAGGTGCACCTCCTGGACGACGACACCGCCGAGTGGCTCGGGTGTGCGCCCCTCGAAGAGGTGCAGCAGGACGACGTCCAGTACGACGGGCTCGTCGTGCCCTTCATCCGCAACGAGGCCGGTGAACGCGTGCTCTTCGAGGACATCGGCCTCGAGATCGTGCGCGTGGTGGTGATCGAGAGCGACAACAACGAGCACTGCCCCATCTGGCCGGCCCTCACCGAAGAACTCGAGTCCGACGTCGACGACCTGTACGGGATCAGCCCACCCCTCGACCTGTCGCTGCTGTTCAGCGGTCCGGTCGACGTCGCCGTGCCCAACACCACGGGTCTGCGGCTCGAGCGCGGGCGTCCACTCAACACCGAGTGAGCGCTCGCGGGAATCAGCTGGGCAGCGCCGACTGGCCCGGCACGGTCACGACGCGATCGAGCTCGGGGCACCACGCCCCCAGCCGCCAGCCCAGATAGCAACCGGCGTCGACGCGCACGAGAGAGCGCCCGGCATAGCGACGGACCCGGCGTAGAGGCGTGTGTCCGGAGACGTGCATCCGCTCGTCCGGGGCCTCGTCGGGCAGGGTGCGATTCCACATCGAACCCTGGATGCAGTCGCGCAGCATCTCGCTCATCTCGAGCTCGTCGTCGGCCGCGAGCTCGTGAGCCCCCTGGAGCACGGCCAGATCGTCGGCGTCGACCAGGGCGTGTGTGGCCACTGCGTGCTCGCATTCGAACAGCAGCGGCAACGAGCAGAGATAGGCGAGCTCGTCTTCGGGAAGCCGCCACGACTCCGGCTTGTGGGGGTCGATCCCCCAGGACCGCAGCGTGGGGGTGCCGCCCTGAGCGAGCCACATCAGCCGATTGAGCAGCGACGACTCGCGGGAGGACAGCCAGGTGGCGCGGGGCCCCTTGGAGCGATGATCTTCGCCGATCGCGACCCACGGCGACATCGCGACGTCGTCGAACATCTCGGGAACGGCGCCGTGCAGGCAGCGGAGCATCATCTCCTCGTGGTTGCCCATCAGCGCCGTGTGCGTGCCGGCTTCGGAGCCCTTCCGGAAGTGCTCGACCACCTGGCGACTCTGGGGTCCGCGGTCGACCAGATCGCCCACCGAGACGAAGAACGGTTCGGCATCTGCGCGCTCGGAGACCCGGGTCAGCTTGTCTTCGAGGGCGATCAGCGCGTCGAAACAGCCGTGGATGTCCCCGATGAACCAGTGATGCCGCACTCCGTACCCCCACACCGCGCGCACGCGGACGTCTACACTACCGCTGGTGACTCCACCGTGACTGTTTTCCTGTCGACCCTGGTTCTGTTCGCTGTTGCCGCGTCCGCTCAGGAACGCGCGTGCGAGCCCGTGCCCGAAGCCACGCTCGAGCAGAGGATGGCGTCGGTCGAGACCGCGCTCTCGGCGATGGAACTGCAGCGCGCGAGAACAGAGGTCGACGAAGCCGCCGAGGCCGCCCGCTGCCTGGCGGTTCCGATCCCTCCACCCCTCCTGGAACGACTCGCGTGGGCGCGCGCCGAGCTCGCAGCCGTTCAGCAGGACCCCGAGCTCACCTGGACCTGGGTGAGGCTGGTCCGGGAAGCCCGCGGGTCCGGGGACCAGGCCGTCGTTCCGCCCATTCCCGACCGGGTCGTGGAAACCCACCCGCTCCGCCGGATCCTCGCCGAGCCTCGCGACGCCATGCCCATGAGCGGTCCGGAGGGCGTGGCGCTGTACACCCCGAAGAAGGGGTCGATCCACGCCGATGGCCGAGCACTCGACGCGCCTCGCCTGCGGGCCTCCACGCCGCATCTGCTCCAGGTGTTCGACAAAGACGGAACCCCCTGGCTGGGCTCGTGGCAGGACGGCGCCGTGTTTCCGTCCGCCATGCTGGTCGCCCAGGTGTCGGAAGGTCGACGCACGCGACCGAGCGAGGACGCGGGCGACGCGATTCCGCCGAAGAACTGGAAGCCCGCGAAGACCGGCACCGAGCTCGCGTATCGCGAATGGATCCGCAAACATCCCGACGGGCCGTGGCTGCAGGAGGCAAAGGACGCCATCGACGACCTGCACTGGACCACCGCGCTGAAGGCCCACGAAGATGGAGGCGGCGACCTCCCGCTCCGCGAGTACCTCCACGAACACCCCGACGGACTGCACGCCGACGAAGCCGAGTTCCTGGTGGAGGACACCGCCTATCGCAGCACGCTCGCCGAGATGACCGACCACGAGGATCCCGAGCGGGCCCGACAGGCGTGGACCACGTTCATCGAGGCATGGCCGGATGGTCGGTACGCGCTGGAAGCCCGGGTTCAGGTGGAGATCCTGGACTGGGAGCGCGCGCGCAGCACCGACACGGCAGCGGCCTACCACCGCTACCTCGAGCAGCACCCCAAAGGTCGCAATGCGGGCCGCGCCCAGGCCCTCGAGGAGGAGCGTGCCATCGACGAGGCACTCGCCGGCGGCCTGGACAGAGATCTGGAGGCGTACCTCCAGCGCTGGCCCGAGGGCCGGTTCGTGAACGAAGCCCGCGCCGTGCTGGGCGACGCCCGGTTCGATGCCCTCTCGGTCACGGTCGATGGGAACGTGAGGAGGCACGTTCGGGTGGCCGTTCGCGATGCGCTGCTCACCGCCCTGGACACCGCCGAGCTCCTGGTGACCGCCGCGACGCCCGCAGAACCGCCCCCGGAAGAGGGCCTGCTGGCCGACACCGAGCGCACCGACCCCGAAGATCCCCCGATCCAGACGGCCACTCTGGCGATCGAGCTGTGGATCCGGCCGGGAGAGCGGGTCTCGGAAGCCGGCGCCACGCTGGTCGTGGAGCTCGAGGGGTTGAAGCGCCCGCTCCGCTCCGTCCGCATCGAGACCACGATGCTGCCCGATGCGGACGGAGGGGCGCTACTGGGCGAGTTGCTGGTCGCGAACCTGGGCTCGTTCGACCGCTGGCACCCGCCCGCCTCCACCGAGCCATAGACGCATCATCCCTCGGCGGGGGCGTCCTCTCCGGCGTCTGCCGTGGCGGGCAGATGGTCGATGGCGAGCGGGATGTCGTTCCGCTCGGGCAGGGTCGGATCGCACATGTCGACGAACCACCCACGGACCTGGCGGGTGTCCTCGTCGAGCATCGAAGCGAACTCCGGAAGCGTGACGTCCTTGTCGAGCTCCGCGACCACCGGCTGAGCCTGGCCCGAGCGGAGGCAGTGCGCGAAGGAGTCGCGCCGTTCGGGGGTTCCGAGGCTGGTCATGACGGCTTCGCGGCAGTTGCCGAGCCGCTTGCGGTTGCCCTTGTCGCAGATCTCGAGCTGGGCGGAGTGCAGGAAGTCCTGCCAGCGGTTGAACAGCGCGTCCTCGCGGGCATTGTCGCGCTGGACCTTCGTGACCGCGAGCTCCTCTTCGGTCTGCTCGAGCATCTCGGTGGTCTCCTTCAGCGCGACCAGGAGCTCCTCCTTCTCCTCTTCGGCCTCGGCGAGCGCCACCTTGGTCTCCTCGAGCTCGGCCTTGACCTGCTCGAGCTCCGCCCGGAGCGCCTTTCCGACCTCGGCGCCGCGCGCCATGCGGGCCTCGAGCTCGTGGACCTTGCGTTCCTTCTCGGCCGACTCGCGCTCCAGCTCGGCGACGCGGATCTGGGCGAGGGACAGCTCGTCCTGGTCGGCCTCCCGGGCTTCGAGGGCAGCGGCGATCTCGGCTTCGGAGGGGGCGCGGGTGACTTCGACGACCTCGGTCTCCGGCGAGTGGAGCATCCACCCTCCGGCGAATCCGACGAGGGCAGCGGCGAGCCCGACTCCGAGAGCGGCGGCGGTAGCGGCGACAGCGTTCTTGTTCGACATGACAAACAACTCCTGTAGACGCCACAGAGCCTATGGCGAGCCCTCCGCCTCACACCTACAGCGTCGCTACACTGCAGCTTGGACGGGCTGAATCTTCGATTGGTCTCCCGATCGAATTCCCGATCAGCGACGGCAGCGACGGCCCTTGACGAGGTCGCGCAGCACCTGCGCGTTGCGCTTCTGCAGGGGGGTGACGTTCGACCAGGAGAAGTCGGGATCCGGGGTGTACCAGGGCTCCTGCGAGAAGGTGACGCGCCACTCCTCGGCGGTGTCGAAGTCGTAGCCGAGGCGCGCGTAGATGCAGTTCCGCAGGTAGTCGTAGGTGTCGCAGTCCGGCGTGCCGGGCTCGGGCCACCCCTCGTCGCACACCATGGGGTCGTTGTCGCCGCACAGCTCGCAGGCCTTGCCCGAGCGAAGCTCGTCGAACTCGTGCTCGAGCAGCAGCGAGCACGCCGTGCAGGCATCCTCGGACAGCGCGGGCTCGGGTGCGGCGCCGACCGGCAGCGTGGGGAGGCCTCCGGGCGTGGGTGCAGCGGACACGACGGGGAGCTCGCCGACGCTCCCCGAGACGGGCCGCCCATCGGATGTGGTGCCCGGAACCGGAACCGGACCCTTGGGTTCCTCCGGTGTGCCGCCACCACACCCGAGCAGCGCGATCAGCCAGAGCGCTCCGAATCCCGACATGCCGCGAGCTTAACCGCTGAACCCGGGGTTGGTCGGCGAGGAGGCATGCGCATCGAGCTCGGCGGCCACGACGTCCAGGGCCTTCTCGATGGCCGCCAACTGGGGCGTGTTTGCAGGAGTGCTGCGCTCGAACTCCACTGGAACTGCATCCAGCGACACATCCGCGCAACCCACGGTGGTCAGGACCGCCTCGGCGAACTCCCGGGGATTCGCGCAGACCGATGCGTACGTGAAGCTCAACGAATCCGGGCCTCGAGCCGCCTCCAACATGCGCTGACAGCGCAGGACCTGATGGGCGACCTGCTCTTCGGGGCTGCGAGCGGCCATCTGGTCGGCGTCGGCGGGTCGGGTGGACCACCAGTTGCTCCGACTACCGGTGTACCGCTCCCGCATCGCCAGGACGGACGCGCACACCTCGACCGCCGGACGCTCGATCTCGACCAACTGCAGCGTCGGGAAAGCGGCCTGGAAGTGGGGTGTGCAGAGCACGAGGATGCCGTTCTTGAACAGCAGGGGCCGCGCCGCAATGCGCTCCATCGCACCGAGCTGCGCCACCAGGCCCGTCAGATCGGGGCTGTCGGGCTGTCCTGGTGCTGGGGGCTCGTGGTGCTCGGCGAACGGGAACCAGCGCTGCCACAGGTAGCCGAACTCGTGCGGGCCGTCCCAGGACTCCGTGTTCCCGGCCCTCGAGGTGAACCGCCCGGCGGGATCGGACGGCGGCATCAGCGGACCGACGAGCTGGTGCAGGGCTGCTCCGAACGCGGGCGACGCCGGAAACCTGGCTGCGAGGTTGGACGGGTACGCAAATGCCCCGGTCGCAGCAAGGATCTGGTAGGACAGCGTGGTCCCGGAACGCGGCGCGCCCATCACGAACGTCATCGGCAGCGCTGGCCCGCCCGCATCGTCGTCGAACGACGACACCTGTGCGTTGACCAGCTCGAGGAGCGCCTCGTAGTCCAGGTCTTTTGCGAACTCCGGGGTCCGCACGTCCATCCCGCGCATCTCGTACATCAGGTCCGACCCAGCCACGGGGGGAACGCGGCATCCGGATCGAGCGCGTTGGCCGTGCAGATCCGCGCCAGGGCATCGGGGTCGAGGACCCGCTTGCGCACGAAGTAGGGAACGTCGGTGTTCGCCAGCCCGGACTTGAAGCGGCGCAACGATGCAGCACCTCCGCCCACGTGGACCCGTTGACACCCTTCGTCCAGCGCGTGCCGCACGAGGGTGTCGTGGAGGAGGTTGTTGGGGAACATCCCCCGAAGCGACCACTCGCTCGCACCGAGGTGGTAGAAGCGGTCGTCTCCGGATCTGAGCGACATCGCGACTGCGGCGGGCTGGACATCCGGCGCGTCTGGCAGGTGCGCGTCCACCCGGACCATCGCGATCGCCGGATGCGCGAACAGCGCCTCGAAGGTCGCGCGCGAGAAGAGGTACCAGGGCTGAGCCCCCACGCCCGCCATGGTCTGGTCGTACAGGCGCGCGAAGACCGCGACGTCGGCAGCAGTGGGGTCCTGAACCACCCGCGCCGACAGCTCTCCCGACTCGACGCGTCGCTCGGCTTTGCGCAGACCCCGACGCCAGGACTGCTTGTAGGCCGCGCGGATGGCGTCGTAGCCGGGCGACAGGTCTACCACGAAGTTGTCGGCGTGCTTGGCCACTCCGGGCAGCTGCGCCAGTGGGTCGACGAAGCGGAACGGATGCAGCCGCTGGAACTCCGTGACGGCCCCCCACTCCCGGAGCAACCCGTCCCAAGCCTTCGAGAAGCCCGGCAGAGCGTCAGGGGCTCCGACGGGGCCACCGAAGTCGTAGGGAGTCTTGACGTCGCAGCGCCCGGCCCCCTGTTCGAGGCCATCGAGGGGGTCCCGCAGCACCGCCAGGAGCACGACGCCGTGAGGATCTTCGTAGCGCACGCCCACGGCTTCGCAGGACCACTCCCGCGCCCAGATGGTCACGTGGGTCCAGTCGTAGAAGATGTCGTCCAGCTGGGCTGCTTCACACCACGACCGCCAGATCCCGCCATCCGTGGTGGACTCGATTCGGCCTGCGTCTGTGACCACGCCTACTCGCCCGCGTCGATCAGGACCTGCTGCCGGTAGCGATTGACCTCGTCGAGCCCCTGCCAGACCTCGCGCATCGCCCGGACGATGGACTTCGGACGGAAGGCCTTGCTGGCCCCTGCCGCCCGACCCCGCCAGACGAAGGGCACCTCGCCGATGCGGAGCTTGGGCTCGCGAAGGATGGCCTTCGACAGCAGCTCGGCGTTGAACGCATGCCCGCCGCTCTTCACGTCCAGGCCGGTGAGCGCGCCCACGCGGTACATCTTCATGCCGTTGAGGTACTGGTGACGGAACCCGTACAGGGCGTTGACCACCCGCATGAACGCCGTGCTGGCAGCGCGTCGGGCGAACGTGCGCACGACAGGGTTCTGGACGTAGCCGAGGATGACGTCGTAGTCGTCGCGCACCTCGAGGAAGTTCCAGATCGAGTCGAAGAAGATCTCGCCATCGCCCGGCATCACGGTGGCCCAGCTGTCGGCCGGCAGTCGCTCCCACGCCGACATCACGGAGCGACCGAGACCGAGATTCCGGGGGTTCTTCCAGACCGTGACGTCGTCGCGACCCTCGGCGATTCGCAGCATGATCTCGTGCGTGCAGTCGGTGGAGCCGTCGTCGATCAGGTAGAGGTGGACGTCGACCGGAAGCTCCGGCGCGAGGCCGAGAATCTCGTTGGCGGTGGACTCGACCGCCCCTTCCTCGTCGAGGCAGGGAACGATCACGGTGAGGCGTTCGCGCGGCATGGACCGGGGCTTAATCCGACGCACCCGAGCCGTCAGCCTGCATTCCGCGCAGCGCTACGAAGCCCTCCGTTCCGTTGACGGCGACTTCGATGCCGCCGCCGATGAGGGAGAACACGTACTTGTGGACCAGATTGGCGCCGATGGCGACCGCCAGCACCTCCGTCGGCACCCCGAACAGCACGCCGAGACCCCAGGTGGCGCCTTCCACGGAGTTCATGCCGAGCCACTGGATGGGCACGACCCGCCCAGCGCGGGAGAACACCACGATGGCCGCGACCTCGACGAACGGGAGCGGGTACAGCTCGGAGAAGAGCACGAGATACCCGCCCATCGCTGCCCAGATCGACAGCGCCGACAGGGTGACGCCCACGACCAGGTCGCGGGGAGCCATCCGCACGGTGGGCCACTTCCGCTGCACCATCCGCCATGCCAGCCAGGCGAACCCGAGCCCGCTCGCCCCGAGCGGAATCGCCAGCAACACCCACCGATTCCAGGGGCTCCAGCCACGCTGGACCGCGAGAGCGACCGCGACCGGAATCACCGCCGCGCCGATCCCGAGCACCGCCAGGATCCGGTCGGTGACCACGCTGGCAGACGCCTCGAGGGCCCCCGCGTGCTCGCGCAGACGCCAGACCTTCAACGCGTCACCGCCGATGAAGGTGGGCACCCAGATGTTCACAAACTCCGCGAGCAGCGCGAGGCGCGCCAGCATCCAGATCGGGACGGGCTGATCGAAACGCCAGCGGCAGACGATGCCCCAGCGCACGATGGCGAGGGCCCGACTGACGGCACCACACGCAATGAACCCCGCCAGCACGGCCCAGGACAGCTGCCCGAGCGCTCGCCGTACGGCTTCCCAGTCCAGAAACCACAGCGCGGCGCAGAACGCGACCAGGACGACGATCGCGCGCACCAGAACGGCGCGCCGACTGCGCCCGGCACTCAAAACAGGACTCCATCACCGAGAATCGGCACCCGCCGTGAACGTCGCTTCCGACCACGCTCCATCGACTTCCGCACACGTCCCACCCGCAAGCCCAGCTCTCCGCTGTTCATCCAGACGCCACGCAGGGTCTGCTCGAGGAGCCAGAAGCCGGCAGACGCCCGGGCCGCCGTCGAGCGAAACCTCACCAGGAGGGGATTCGGATACTCCAACGCGTAGCCGAGGAGCTCGAGCTCGCGACGGGCGATGCGCTCCACGTGCCAGATCTGGACCGCTGACAGCTCCTGTCGGTACTTGCCGGAGTTGTTGCGCATGAGGGGCTGGGCGAGGTGACGCCAAGCGGTGACGGTCTGCGCCGCGGTGCGGTTGATGTCCCGCTCGTGGAACGCGAGCATCTCGGGCGCGAAGGGTTCATCGAGGAACCTGCAGAGACCCTGGACGGCTTCGAGAGGCCGCTCCAGCAGGTCTTCGTACCGAAGCCCGACGATGCACCCCCGCTGGCGCAGCTCGTTGTGGGCGGCGAGGCTCCGACGCTGCTCCGCCGACCAGACCGTCGCGGACATCGACACCGAGCCCAGATGAGTGGGCGACTTCCGGAACGACGCCGCGACATCCCGCGCGTCGCGCACCAACCAGATGAACCGCGCATCCGGAAAGTGGTCCAGCAGCTGCCAGATGTAGTCGCACGTCCGGTTCTCTTTGAAGAAGGCGCGTTCAGCACCGGTCGCCTCAACCTCTCGGGCGTAGACCAGCTCGAACAAGGAGAAGAACGACCGCTCGCGTGCGTGCTCGTAGAGCTCGGCAGCCGAGATGCAGCTCTGCCAGTCGACGAGCGTGTTGGTCACGACCTCGGCGACGTCCTCGCACAGATGGCGGAAGTTGTCGTCGTCCGCCAGGTCGCCGTAGTCGGCCAGCACGGGCAGGAAGGTGGACAGCAGGTGGGGTGGCGCCGGTGCGGCGATGTTGGGGTGCGCACCGTGGATGGCCCGGGTCAGATTGCTCCCGCTCCGCTCCGAAGCGACGAGGAAGATGGGACGGTCCAGCACAGGGGCAGCCATCCGTGCTCGTACTGCCCGCAGCCCCGCCTCGCTACTCCGTCTCTCCCGCCGACCCGCGAAGGGCCTTCCCGAAGACCTCGGTTCCGTTCATGGCGAGCTCGATGAGCCCACCTGTGATGGAGTGTGCGTACTTGTCGGTGAGGTTCATCGCGAGCGAGACCGCGAGAATCTCCCGGGGGATACCGAGGATCTCGCCCAACAACCACATCGTGCCCTCCACCGAGTTCACCCCGAACAGCTGGATGGGAACGGCGCGCCCGAATCGGGAGAGCAACACGAACGCAGCGACCGCGCCGGAGCCCAGACCCGGCTGAAGCGTGCCGAAGAACAGAAGGTAGCCGACCACGAGACACCACGGCGAGGCCACCGACAGCGCGAGGGCCCCCAGGACACGCGGGGGGTGCAGCGTCGCCAGTGCCGCGCCCATCTCCGAGTGTTCCGCGATCCAGGGTCGGAGTGCGAAACCGACCCCCAACAGGAGCAGGACCCCCAGCACGGCGAGCAGCCAGGCAAACGTCGGGATGGGCAGATCCACGAGCAGACCCACGGGAAGCACCGCCAACACGAGCCCGATCAGACCCAGCACGCGATCGATGCCGACCGACCAGGTGGCGGTGGCGGTATCGGTCGTGCGGCGCACCCCCCAGATCCGGACCAGCTCTCCCCCGACGAAGCTCGGGACCCAGATGTTCACGAACTCGGCCAGCAACCCGAGTCGCAGCAGGCGTAGAACGGAGGGACGTCCGGTGGCGGTCAGCCCTCCGAGCACGGTCCACCAGCGCACCACGCCGACGGTCCGGGCGCAGGTGCCGCACGCGATGATGGCCAGGATGGTGACTGGGGAGAGGACCCGGGCGACATGGGTGAGCCTCTGCCAGTCCACCACGTTCACGAGGGCGCCGACCGCCAGGACGAGCACCACCAGACGCACGACGGCCCACAGGATCCGGCGCACCCCGAACGGCCGTCTCTCCGCGGAGGACGTCACGGCGCGCCTGCTCTCTCGGAGTCAGGCAGCGGCTCGCGCACCACCCGGGGCTCCGCACCGGGGCGATTCCCGTTGAACCGCCACACCGTGCGATCCGGGTACAGCGCCATCAACGCGTCGTCGGTGGAGCGCGACCAGGCCCAGACGACAGGCGCACCGAACAGGTCGGCGCCGTTGCTGACCCAGAGCTTGAACGGTGCCTGGGAGTTCACGAGGACCAGGTGGGTGCCCCCTCGTCCCTCCAGGTCCGCTTGAATGTCGAGCCGCTTCTGCGGCCAATCCGACGGAACCGATGGCGCAAGGAACAACGCGAGCACTAAGGTGGAGGGAATGAACGCGGCGCCGACGAGGACCCGACCCCAACGGCCCCCCCGATGGATCAGGGCCCCCACTGCCGATGCGAGGAGGAGCGCAGCCGACCCTAGAGCGGGTGCGGAGTAGTGGGGATGCCACTTCATCACCAGGAGTCCCACCACGACGATCGTGGCGACCTGGATCACCGGCAGCCAGAGCCTACGCCAGCGCGGACGGCGTACCCGGGCCAGGCCGACGACACCGAGGACACCAGGCGTCGCCCAGTACTGCCCCATCTGAACGATCTCGTCCACACGGGTGCCGAGGAAATCGTTCTTCGACCTCATGAAGCTTCGACGCTGATACACCCGGTAGAACTTCTCGATCCGCTTACTTCCGTACTTGGGGAACGGCCGGGGCTCGAGAAACAGGAACATGGCGGCCGCACTGTATTTCGCGGCGTACTCGCGGTGCGGAAACCGGAACGGCGATCCCGTGATGGCGTGATGGTAGAGACCCAGCACTACAAACACCGGTGCGAGCACCGCTGCGATGGGCGCGACCATGCGCAGTAGGGAGTGCGGGCCCCGCCAGACGTCCACGAAGAACAGCACGGCTGCAGGAATCGCGAAGATCACCCCCTCGAGCGGGCGAGACGTGGCCAGCAAGCCGAGACCGATCCCGATGCACACCAGATCGACGAGGCGCTTCTCCCGCCGTCCGAGGGCGAGGAGGACGAGAGACCCCGCCCCGAACGCCACCGCGCCCCCGAAGTAGCTGTGCGCCCAGGAGTGGTTCACCCGTGCGTGGAAGTAGTCCTGGAACGACATGATGCTCGGATGAAACGCGAGCGCGAGCCCCACGAGCACGGCCGGACGGGGCCCCACCCAGCGACCGAGCATGGCCGTGACCGCCGCCATGGCGAACCCGATGGACAGCCACACTCCGAACCACGGGTGGCCGAACACCACCTGTCCGAACGCCAGGAACGCGCCCTGGGCCGGAGGGTACTTGGACGCGTAGGTGGGCTCGTAGAGCTGGGCGATGGTCTCGAAGTGCCGCCACCGCGGCGGGGTCGGGTTCGCGAACCGCCCGTGCGCCAGGGTGTCGGCGAGGAGCAGGTTGGACAGCTCGTCGGGTACGGACGGAGCCGGGTAGGCCAGGACCCCGTGCAGACCCGCGACACCCAGGGCCAGCATCGCGACGAGCAGCGGGCCCCCCCACGGTCGCGCGACGAGCGAACGCACCGCGCGTACGGGGCCGATGCGCCCTGCCCGCGGGACGAGTAGCGCGATCACGACGGCGGCCGCCAGGAGCCCGAGCCCCCACTGGGCCGTGACCACCGCGGTCACTTCCGGCCCTTCGAGCAGACGGCGATGGTCGGACACGCCGGCAGCAGCCACAGGCATCCACAGCCCCAGCCCCGTCGTTCCGAGAACCATCCACCCTCCGCGCGGAGCCACGCATAGCATGCAGACGGGCGCTCCGCGCGCGTCGCGAATACGAACCCGCCATGCTCCAACGAACCGACATCGCCCGGGGCGTCGGCATCACGACCCTGGCCCTCGCCTTTGCCGGCTGCACCTGCAACGACACGCCCGCGCCCGTCTCCACCACCCCGAGCGATGGGGGGCCCCAGACCGTCGTGCTGATCGTCCTCGACACCGTGCGCGCCGACCACACCAGTCTCTGCGGCTACGAACGGCCCACCACACCCGTACTGGAGCGGCTCGCGAGCGAGGGCAAGGCCTCGTGCGCGGTGAAAGCCACGTCCAACTGGACGGTTCCGAGCCACGCGAGCTTCTTCACGGGCCTCCACGTGATCGAGCACGGTGCCGGGATGGGACGCGACCACAGCCAGGTGAAGTTCGGGGTCCGCCGCTTGCCCGATGGCGAGGGCGCCCCCGAGACCCTGGCGGAGTCGTTCGCTGCCCGGGGCTACCAGACGGCCCTGGTCAGCGCGAACGGCCTCCTGGGTCCCGAGACCGGCCTCTCTCGTGGCTACGCGTCGGTCCACATCAAGGAGATCGGCCGAGACCATGCAGCGTGGTCGGGCCCCTCGTTCGGGGAGCGGGTCGAAGAGGCCCTCGCCGAACAGACTCCAGGGACGCCGCTGTTCCTCACGGTCAACATCCTCGACGCCCACGATCCCTGGGAGCCCATCCCAGACGGGCTGAATTGGGTGCCAGCCCGCGGAACCCTCCGCCATCACAAGATGCGCAGGCTGATCGACAACAAGAAGCTACGCGGCGACAAGCGCGCAGCCCGGCTCGAACACATCACCGACCTGTACGACTACGGCGTCTTCCTGGCCGACGAGCGGGTCGGCGAGGTGCTGGATGCCCTGGATGCCGGAGGCTGGCGGGACGACAGCTGGCGGGTGGTCGTGACCTCGGACCACGGGGAGTTCCTGGGCGAACACGACCGCCTGCTGCACAACGGCCCGGAGCTCTACGAGCCGGTGGTGGCCGTTCCGCTCGTCTACGTCGACTCCGAGGGGCGGGAGCCCGCGCTTCCATCGCCCGCCTCGGGACTGGTGGTGCACGAGCTGGTGAACTCGGGCGAAGCCGGGCCTCTCGCCACCGATGTACGCGCACAGCACCTGTCCACCAAGCCCCTCGAAGAACTGTCGGACACGCTGTGCACCGACGTGACCGCTGCACGCTGGGAGGGCGCGACGAAGGCGCTGTGCCTGGACGGGACCGCCCGGGTGTTCGACCTCGAGGAGGACGCTTCCGAACAGTCTCCCGAGGAGCGTTCGCTCACCGACGACGACTCGGACCCACCCCTGGTGGAGCGGCTGCGTGACGACGTCGAAGCACTCGAAGCCCTGAACCGCTCCGACAGCGAGGCCGCTTCGGTGACCGACCAGCTCCGCGAGCTCGGCTACATCGAGTGAATCACAGGGTCAGAACTGGAAGTAGATGAACGGCGCGTAGCCGACGGACATCGTCGCGTACGCCAGCTGGAACCCGACCGCGTACAGGGCGACGAACACCGCCACCGGAAGCCGCGCCACCCGCGACCGGAGCCCCTCACCAGTCGTGCTGGCCCACCGGTACGACGCGAAGTGCAGCCCCAGACACACCAGGATCGTGAGGGCGTAGCGGGCCGGAAGCGTCTCTGTGCCGCCGGACCCGACCAGGAGGTAGACCGACGCGATGTCGAGGGCCGTGGTCAGGGTGTCGGCCCGGAAGAAGATCCAGCACAGCGCCACCCACCACAGGGTCGCGAGCCACCCCACCGCCGACCGTAGCGGCGTGACGGGTCCGGTCGTTCCCACCAGCCGATGCACGATGAGCGCGAGGCCGTGCAGGAACCCCCAGATCACGAAGTTCCAGGACGCGCCGTGCCACAAGCCGCCCAGCAGCATCGTGAGCATCAGGTTGCGGTAGGTGAACAGCGTCGACCCCCGGTTCCCGCCCAGCGAGATGTACAGGTAGTCGCGCAGCCAGGTCGACAGGCTCATGTGCCAGCGGCGCCAGAACGACGTGATGTCGGTGGCGAAGTAGGGATGCGCGAAGTTGTCGCACAGCCGGTAGCCGAGCAGGCCGGCCGTCGCGATGGCCATGTCGGAGTACCCCGAGAAGTCCCCGTAGATCTGGATGGCGTAGGCCCCCACCGCGACCCAGCAGCTGAGCGTGCTGTAGGTCTCGGGCGCCGAGAAGTACGCGTCCACGGCGGGAGCGAGGTTGTCCGCGATGCAGGCCTTCTTGAAGAACCCCGACAGGAACAGGAGGAGGTGCGCGCGCCAGGCGACGTCGGCCAGGCGACGCGCGGTGTGGAGCTGGGGAAGGAAGTCGGACGCCCGCACGATGGGCCCGGCGACCAGCTGGGGGAAGAACGCGACGAAGGTGGCGAAGTCGAGCAGGCCCCGGGTGGGCTGCAGGCGCCCCCGGTAGACGTCGATCGTGTAGCTCAGCGTCTGGAAGGTGTAGAAGCTGATCCCCACCGGCAGCACGATCTCGAGGGTGACGTCCGAGACCGGCAGCCCGAGCAGCGCGAACAGCTCGGTGCCGCTGTCGACGAAGAAGTTGTAGTACTTGAAGAAGCCGAGCAGGCCGAGATTGACGACCAGGCTCACCAGCAACAGCGCCTTTCGGCCCCGCCCCTGCGCGCTGGGAAGGGCGAGCCCCACCAGGTAGTCCACGGCGGTGGAGATCAGGATGAGCGATAGGAATCGCCAGTCCCAGACGGCGTAGAAGAGGTAGCTGACCGCGAGCAGCCAGGCCTTGCGGAGCGCGTTCTTCGGCAGCGCCCAGTACACGTAGAAGACGACGAGGAGAAACCCCAGGAACCGCAGCTCGGTGAAGATCATCGGCGGCTCCCGTCCCGTCGCCGAGTCCGTTGATTCCGCAGATCCCGGAGGTCGCGCGCCACGATCCGGCTGAACACCCGCGCGCCCGCAGCGTTCAGGTGGCCTTCGTCGAACCACAGCTTCTTGTGCAGCAGCTCGGGGGTGTCGCCCGGATGGTTGTAATGCAGGAACGGCACGTCGGGCAGCCATCCCTCCCGGTGAGCCCGCCAGGCCTCGTAGGACGAGTCGCGCTTCAGGCCGTTCGGCGGGGAGATGAAGACCACCTCGATGTCCCGCTCCCGCAGCCACATCACGAGCTCTGCGACATGATCCAGGAGCACCGGGTTGTCGCCGAACGACCGCTGCTGGGTTCTGCGTCGAGAGCGGCGCAGTCGCGGCACGAACCGCCGGATCCGCTTGAACTCCCGGTGGTTCTTGCGGAGCCCCCTGCGAATCGGCCGCCCATCGAGGGGGCGGAACCCCTGGACGTCCCGCGGCACGGGATGGCGGTCGATCGGCGGAAAGAACGCCCGGGCGAGCCGCCCCTTGTTCGAGACGTTGAGCCACCCGGCCTCGATGGCGGTGAGCGTGAACGCCCAGGACTCCGAGAACGACAGCTCCGGCGGGATGCGCACCCTCCGACCACGCTCAGCACGCCGCTTCGCCCGTCGCCGCTGGTGGTCCTGCTTGTCCTGCTTGTCGCGATCGACGCGCTGTGCGTTGCGGAGATGCCGCTTCAGGAACCCCGGATCGTGCAGGCTCACCACCCGGGCAGCGCGGCGGTTCTCGGGATCGACGTTGAGGTCGTTCGGCTCGAGGACCACGGTACGGATGGGGGCTCCGGCCGCGAGCATGCGCTCCAGCGTGTGCCAGCTCTCGAGCAGCGATGCGGCCGGCATCCCCGCGTTGAACGAGAACGTGGGCGAGCCCGCTTCCCCCATCACCCGGTCGATCACCGCGGGCTCGATGTGGCGCATGATCCGCGAGCTGCCCACGAACACGGTGTCCACCCGGTTCGCGTCCGCCTGGAAGGTCGCCCATCGCTCGGGTCCCAGCGGGGGATGGATGGGACCCACGGCGACCGATGCCGCCCAGCGAACCGCGACCGTGGCGGCGATCAGGACGAGGAGCCCCCACCCCAGCCAGGGCAGCGACCCGGCCAGCAACCGCGTATCTCCTGGCTGGTCGCGCGCCTCGCTCACTTCGGAGCGCCCGGCCGAAGCTGCGAGCGACACTTCCGCCGGTTCCAGGACAGCGTGAAGACCCGCGGCCCCCCCAGCGCACCCGCGATCCTGGAACGCTCGCTTCCTCCCGGATCGGCCATCCACACATCGCCGTCCCGCAGGGTGAACGGCACGGGAACCTCGGCCCGCGCGGGCTGCTTGCGGCACGGACCCACGCGTCCTTCGCCGGTGGCGAACACCAGGGCCGGGTGCTTCGGGGGCTCGGGAAGCCGCAGATCGTCCGCCGCCGCGACCATCGACACCGCCCGGTGCCGCGACCAGCCCCCCGTGGTCACCAGGCCCACTGCAAGGGCGGCGACCAGGAGCGCCTGCGGACGACCGGCCGACCTCGCCAGTCGGTGGCCGCCCATCCACGACAACACGAACAGCGGCAGGATCGCCTCGTGAACGCGCAGCGGCCCCACCCAATCGGGCCCGAGAGCGGGCGCGACGCCGGCCAGAAGCAGCGTGCCCAGCGCCATCGCCGCCCAGCGACGCCACCAGCCCCGCTGGTCGGCGGTGGCCTGTTGATCGACCGAGAACAGCGCCGGGAGGAACCCCATCGGCCAGCCCGCCGCAGCCTGCACCACGACCGCAGCCAACACCGGCAGCGCCACCACACGCCAGCCCTCGAACACGGCATCCGAGACGGGCCAGCCGGTCTGCAGACCCGCAATCAGCCCGGCCAGACCGAGCCCGATGCCCGCTCCCCCCGCGACCACCGGATGCCAGCTGGCCAGGACCAGCGCGGGAACCAGCGCCCCCGCCGGACGCAGCAGCAGCGCACCCGCCACCAGCACCGCCGCCACCCGGGGTCGGGTACGGACGAACACCGCCGCCCAGGCCAGGAGTGCGAGTGCAGGGGCATGAGGAAGAGCCGTCGCAGCCGGAAGCAGAGCCGCGGGAAGGAGTGCCCAGAGCCAGGCCGCCAGAGCCCCCGCGGACGGCGACGTGCCCCGCTCGACGAGTCGGGCGACGGCCGGAACGGTGACTGCGTGGGCGAGGATCGACGCCAGTGCCGGCACCCCGACTGCGAGCCCCGGAAGCAGGAGCACGGCCGATGCCAGCGTCGTGGTCGGGACCACCGCATCGCCGATCACCACCACCGCCGGCCGCATCCAGCTCGAGGCCTTGCCGAGAACCGGCTGCGAGACGGCGCCCTCGGTGGACAACCAGGCCAGGGTGCGTCGCACGGAGTCGTCTGCGGTGAGGTCGACATCGCCGACGAAGTACGCGAGGCATCCCGCCGACAGCCCCGCGACGACGGACGCCATCGCCACTGCTGCTGTGCTCCGTTCTTCGAGGATCCGGGCGAGCCGCGACTCC
Organism: Myxococcota bacterium; assembly: GCA_965224055.1. GTDB lineage: Bacteria > Myxococcota_A > UBA796 > UBA796 > JACKEQ01. Next base: position 5,448,438 of record OZ245034.1, read on the forward strand.
ACGCCCCACGCGCGCAGCGCAGCGACCAGCGCCCACACCGCGATGCCGCCAGCGACCGTCCACATCCCGAACGACCCGAGGCTCGCCGGAAACACCTGACCCCCCGTGGCCAGCGGGAGCCCTTCGCCGTGCGCGGACTCCAGCAGATCGAGGGACGCGACGGCCAGGACCGCCACGACGAACCAGCCGAACCCCTTCATCCGCCCCCCGACAGCGGTCGAAGCGACGGCGTACAGGTCTTGCGGTCCCAGTGCAGCACGAAGGCCTCGCGCTCCGGGAACAGGCGCTGCATCACCAGCCGGTTCCGGCGCGGGGTGGTGTCGTTCAGCCAGAGCACGGGGTCGGTCAGGTCGGGGTGGTTCTCGGGTCGGAAGTTGTGCCGCACCCGGATCCGGCGCTCCAGACACGGCCGCACGAAGCCCCGGTCCGGCACGAACACCACCACGTCCTGCATCCCGGCGGTCAGGTCGTAGGTCTGCAGCTGGGAGAGCGCCATCCGCGAGATGTTCTGCAGCCGCGCGGGGACGTACAGCGCAGACGACACCGCGAACAGCGCAGCCACGAAGCACAGGCTCGCCCGACCCGCCCACACGGGCCTCTCCAGGCGTGCCAGCGTCGACAGCCCCGCCACGGCGAGGAAGAGCAGCGGCACCATCGCTTCCATCACGTGGACCGGACCGAACACGTCCACCCCCGTGACGTCGAGGAACGCGTGCACCGCGAACATCCCGACCAGCGATGCCGTCATCAGGCCCATGCCCGCACGCCGCAGCCCGAACGGCGCGACCACCAGCCACACCGGCCAGCCCAGCGCCGCGTAGGCCAGGCGATACAGCCCTTCGAGAGGCAGGCCCAGCAGCCGCCACCCATCGAAGCGGAAGTTCGCCACCGTGGGTTTGGCCTTCACCGTGGAGAACGCGCTCCCCGTCTCGTGCGCGTGCTGGATGTAGGCCTGGTACGAGACCCGGGTGATCGACCCGTTCTGGAGCTGGTTCACGCCCAGGAACGCCGCCGCCATCAGCCCCGCAGGCACCGCGAACGCGCCGATGCGCACCCAGTCGCGCTGCATCACCCGGCGAACCGTCCACAGCACCAGGAACGGCCCCGCCAGCCCCACCGCAGTGGTCGGCCGGACGAAGAACGCCAGGCAGAACAGCACCGCCATGAGGGCGTCCAGCCCTGCATCCAGTCGCGGCCCCCGGGAAGAGTCGCGGACGGCCAGCGCCATCGTCCACAGCAGCAGGCCCATCGTGACCGTGTGCGACAGCCCGGTCGCCCCGGAGAGCACGGCCAGCGGGCTGGTCGCGAACAGCAGCGCGGTCAGCCGGGCCCACCCGCTCCCGAACCACCGGCGGGCCAGCAGGAACACCGGCGGAACCGACAGCCCGAAGTACACGGGGTTCGCCAGGCCCGCGAGACCCACCGCCCGGAACGGCGCCAACATCAGCGGCCAGCCGATGAAGTACTGCGGATAGCGCCGGTCGTTGTTCACCAGGAAGTTGTTGGCGAACGCCGGACGCAGCTCCTCGGGCATCCCCTCGGCGTACAGCCGACCACTCGCCAGCAGGTCGGCGCCATACCGGTAGATCGACTCGTCCTCGATCAGCGGAACCCACCGCACCACCAACACGTGCACGGCCAGGGCCAACGCAAACGCGATCCCCGACAACCCCGCCATCACGACCCGATCCGAGCCTCGCGCCCAGAATCGCTCGACGCCACCGGGGGGAATCGCCAGCCAGAGCGCGCGCGCCAGGGCTCCCGCCGCCAGCGGAGCGCCCAGCACCCACAGCCCGATGCTCCCCCGCAGCCCGGGATGCGGGAGCTTGCCCGACCCGAACTCCAGCGGGAATCCACCGTTGGCGTGCTGCTGGACGAGGAACAGCGCCGCCGTGACCCACACCGCCACGCCGAGCCAGCCGACAGCGGCCAGCAGCGAACGGGGCGGCGCATCCTCTGCGCGTTGTCGCGCGTCCTGCATCAGGGCCGTATACCCGCCCGAGCGGTTATCGGCCGGCCGTGCCCACCCTCCGCACCATCGCCGTCTACCTGGGCCTGGCGTTGCTGCTCACGCAGTTCCACGGCGAGGTCGTGAACTGGGGGTCGCGCCAGCACAAGCGCCTCGACCGGCACGTCCGCATCCTCGAGCACCGCGGGGACGCGCCCTGGGGCTACCGGCTGCTCGTGCCGTACACCGCCGAAGCGCTGCGGGCTGCCCAGGACGGAGCGCTCCCGGACAAGCTCCCAGGACCCCGACGCTCCCGGAAGCTCTCGGAACCCCTCGAGCGGTCGTACCTGGCCCTGCGCTTCGCCTTCTTCTTCGGGTTGTTCGTCACCTTCCACGCCTGGCTGCGCCGCTGGTTCGACGACGTCACCGCGTTCGGTGGAACCACCCTGCTGGCCGCACTGCACGGGCCCTCGTTCGCGAACTACTGGTTCCAGCCCGCGTCGGCCCTCGACTTCGCGCTCTGGACCGGGTCGGCCGTGGCCGTGCAGCGCGGGGCCGACCGCTGGGTCCCGCTGCTGCTGGTCGTCGGGGCGCTCAACCGCGAGACCGCCGTGTTCATCGTGCTGATCTACGGGGCGATGCGCTGGGGCACCGTCCCGTTGGGCGCCCTGGCCGCTCGGCTCGCGGGGCTGGCCGTGCTGTGGGCTGTTCCGCAAGCGCTCATCCGCTGGTGGGTCGGCCCGCTCGGCTGGGCCGGCAACGGGTCGACGCCCCTCGACTACCTCACGGCGAACCTCACCAATCCCGACTGGCTGTCGTACGCCGCGTTCTTCTGGGGCGTGTTGTGGGTGGCCCCGCTGCTGGCCTGGAAGCGCCTCCCTCCCCTGCTCCGCCGGCTGTGGCTGGTCCTGCTGCCCTACCTCGTGCTGCAGTTCCTGTTCGGACGGATCCGCGAGGTCCGCCTCTTCCTGCCGCTCGGCCTGGTGCTGATCCCCATCGGACTGCTCTGGCTGCGTCCCGAAGGCTTCAGCGACGCAGCTCCGGACGCTCGTCCAGCGCGTCCGTGAGGGCCAGCAGCGGCACGGGGTCGTTGCCCAGTCGTCCGACGTGTTCGGCCGCGAGCGCAGAGCCCAGGTAGAGCCCGAGGGCCCGGGACTTCGCCTCGGGATCTGCGAGGTCGGCCGCCACGATTCCCGAGAGGAACACGTCGCCCGCGCCCACGTTGTCGATCGCGATGGCGTCCAGGGCCGGAAGGAAGTCGTAGCCGAGCGCCCCCTCGCCTTCTGGAGCGTGGAACAGCACCGACCCGCGCGCCCCCATCGTGATCACCAGGCCCTTGGCGCCGGTCTCGCTGTAGTACCCGGCCGCGAGGTGCGACAGGCCGTTCTCCCGGTCGCCGAACGCGAAGCGCAGCTCGTCTTCGGTGGGCGCCGCCAGGGTGGGCCCCTTGAACTTGAGGATGCTCGCCCGCTGCCCCCCGCTGACGTCGGCGTACCACGGGGTGTCGGACTCGGATGCGACGCGCTGCAGGGCCGCTGAGAGCCCCGCCCCCACGAGCCCGTAGCCGAAGTCGGTCACCACCAGCGCGTCGGCGTCGGGCACCAGAGCGGCCAGCCGCGCTTCGACCGCGCTGGACTCGGTGCTGGTGAGCTCCGAGCGCACGCCCTGATCGACCTTGAACACCTTCTTCCCGTCGACCAGGTAGCGGGTCTTCACGTAGGTGGGCCGGCGCTCCGAGCGCACGACGTCGAGGGTGACCCCCGCGCGCTCCACCCCCTCGCGGAACCGGTCGGCATCGGGCCCGTCCGAGAGCACGGTCAGCAGCGTGACGTCGGCACCCAGCGCGGCCAGCTGCCCCGCGATCAACGCACCCCCGCCCACATAGACGTCCTCGGACGTCGGCGTGACCGAGAGGATCGCGGCCTCGGAGGCCACCGTGGCCTGCTGGCCGTGCACGTAGACGTCGAGCAGCGCGTCGGCGAAGACCACCACCTTCTTGCCCAGCACGCCTGAGAGGTGGGCGTCGATGCGGTCGCGATCGATGCCGTTGCGCTTGCAGAAGAACGCGATCTTGTCGCCTTCGAGGTCGAACTTCTCGCGGTAGCGGCGAATGATCGCAGTGCTGCTGAAGACCACGTCGCCCGACCCGAAGATCACCGAGCCCCCGAAGTCCTCGACCAGCTGGCGCTCCTTCAGAAAGCGCGGATCCCGGTTGGTCTCGTACTCCTTGCCCTTGATGTAGACGTCCGGCTTGATCTTCTCGAGCACCGGGCCCGCCCAGGGGTGGTCGTCCAGGGTCACGAAGTCGACGAACTCGAGGGCTGCGAGGTTCTCCATGCGCAGCTCTTCGTTGATGTACGGCCGATCGAGGCCCTTGCCCACCACGCGGTCGCTGGACACACTGACGATCAGGATGTCGCCCTGCTCGCTCGCGAAGCGCAGGTAGCGGATGTGGCCGGGATGCACGATGTCGAAGCAGCCGTGGCACTGGACCACCCGCTTCCCGTCGGCGCGTAGACCCTCACGGATCGTGACGAGCGCGTCCTGGTCGAGGATCTTCGCGCTCATGTCGTGGAACCCCCGTCGTAGGGGCCGATCTCGGCCGTGACCGTGCGAACCGCCTCGATCACCCGGTCGCGGTCCGACACCGACAGCTCAGGGGTGACCGGCAGGCTGACGATCTCGTTCACCACCCGCTCGGTGACCGGCAGCGGCCCGTGGGGAAGGTCGGCGAACGGCGCCTGCTGGTGGATCGCGATGGGGTAGTGCACCTTGGCGTCGATGCCGAGCGCGTGCAGGCCGTGGAGCAGCGCGTCCCGCTTGGGATGCCGCACGACGAACGCCGAGTAGACGCCCTTCTCGCCGGGCTTCTCGGCGGGAGGCAGGCGAACCAGGCCCTCCAGCGCCTCGCGATACGCCTGGGCGTGCGCGCGACGGGCATCGATGAACGTGTCCAGGTGGTCGAGCTTCACGCACAGCATCGCGGCCTGGAGCGCGTCCAGCCGGGTGTTCCCCGCGATGTGCCCCGCCACCCCGCGCCCCACCAGGCCCAGGTTCCGCCACTCGCGGACCTGCGCTTCCAGATCGTCGGACGCATCGTGGGGAAGGCTCACGAACCCGCCGTCTCCCAGCGCAGACAAGACCTTCAGCGGATGCAGCGACCAGCCTCCGAAGCCATTGGACCCCACAGAACGCCCGTCGTGCTCGGCTCCGATGGCCTGTGCCGCGTCTTCGAGCAGCACCAGACCGTGCTTTTCGCAGATCGCCTCGATCGCCGTGAGATCGGCCGGGAACCCGTTCAGGTGCACCGGCATCACCGCCTTCGTCCGCTCGGTGATGGCGGCTTCGATGCATGCGGGGTCGAGGTTCATGGTCTCGTCGTCGACATCGACGAACACCGGCGTGGCCCCGATGATCCGCGGACCCGAGCCCGTGGCGACGAAGCTGTGACTCGCCGTGATCACCTCGTCGCCGCACTGCACTCCAGCGGCTCGCATCGCCAGCAGGAGCGCATCGGTGCCCGAGTTCACCCCGATGACCGCCTTCAGCCCCAGGCGCTCCTTCACCCGGTTCTCGAACGCCTCGACCTCGGGGCCGAGGATGTACCAGCCGTGGTCGATCACCCGGGCCACGGCTTCGAGCAGCTGCTCCTTGAGCGCGCCGTTCTGAGCACCGAGATCGACGTAGGGAACCTTCGACGTGCTCATTCGCCGCGCTCCGTCAGAGCGCCCGTCCGGAAGAACCCGGGGTACTGCTTCATCCAGTGCACGTTGCGGTACCAGGTGTCGTTCACGTCCGGCACGTCCCCGCGCTCGAAGGCCGCTTTCAGGTCGGCCACGGCTTCGGTGAGCGGGTGCTTGGGCTGGAACCCGAGCTGGCCCGTGAGCTTGCCAGCCGACAGGTGGTAGCTGCGGATGTCGTCGGTCGGCTCGACGTCGATGGGCAGCTCGGGGTCGATCTCCGACCGGATCATCTCGGCGAGCTTCATCACGCTCGCGTTCTCGGCGCTCACGTTGAACGCCTCGCCCTGGATCGCGTCGCGCGGCGCATCGACCAGGAACACGTAGAAGTCGGTGAGGTCTTCGATGTGGATGTTGGGCCGGAGCTGGCTGCCCCCGAACACCCGGATGCCGCCGCGGGTGAGGGCGTGCGAGGTGAGGATGTTGATCGTCAGGTCGAGCCGGAGCCGCGGGCTGTAGCCGCACACCGTGGCCGCCCGGACGGACGTTCCGCAGAACGACTCGTCGATCAGCGCGTTCAGCACGGCTTCTCCGCGGGCCTTGTACTTCGCGTACAGCGTGATGGGCTCGAGGGGGAGGTCTTCGGTGACGTCCGGTGTCTCTTTGATGCCGTACACGCTGGCCGAGCTGGCGTAGAGGAAGCGCTTCACGCCGTGGTGCTTGGCGGCGGGCATCAGGTGCTCGACCGCGGTGAGGTTCACGCCCCGGGTGAGCTCGGCGTCCAGCTCGCTGCTCGGGTCGTTGCTGATCGCGGCCAGGTGGATCACCACATCGAAGCCGCGCTTCAGGACCTCGTCGACGTCGGCGTGGTCACGGATGTCGACCTGCACGATGTCGAGCCGGTCGTCGTCAGCGACGGGGTCGAGGGGCTTTTCGCCGAACAGCAGACAGTCGAGCACGGTGACGGTGTGCCCCGCCGCCAGCAGCTTCGGGACGAGCACGGCTCCGAGGTAGCCGGCACCGCCGGTGACAAGGATCCGCTGGGGTTCGGTCGCGGCCATCTGGGCCTCCTCGAGGGCTTCGGGGACGGGCCTCTAACCTCCGATCCGGTGCGTCGAGGAGCCGTCAGCCGTCAGCCGCCGGCCGTCAGCCGCGAACGCCGACAATCAGGCCCGCATCGGAACCACGCCAGCCCTTCGCGGGTTCGGCCCCGACTGCGGGAGAGGAGCGCCAGTGACGGCCGCCACTCCCTGGCATACGCCGTCCGCGGAGGTCACCGTGGGTGAAGTACGGGTCGAAGAGCACGTCGAGGCGCCGCCACCAGCCGTGTGGGCCGTCCTGTCCGACGTCGGGGGCTGGGCCGACTGGAACGACGTGATGGTGGACGGTCGCTGCGATCGACCCGAGCCAGGCGGCGTGATCTCGTTTCGACTCGCCATCGGGCCCGGCCTGCCGGTCAAAGCACGGCTGGTCTCGTGGACGCCCGAGCGGGACATCGTCTGGGGAGAGGACCGCGGACGCATCCTGCGCCTGACGCTTCGAGGCGAACGCCCTCGGCCTGGGCGCCGACGCGCTATCCTCGCCGACCGCACCAACCGCACCAACCACATGGGGGAACACAGGTGTACGACGTCGTGATCACCGGCGGGCGGGTGGCCGGAGCTGCGCTCGCCACTCGACTCGGCCGCCTCGGAATGCGGGTGGCCATCGTCGAGCGGGCGACGTTCCCGTCCTACCCGGCCGTCTCCACGCCCTTCCTGCTGCCCCACACCCTCGCAGAGCTCGATGATCTGGGCCTGACCCCCGAGCAGTACGCGCCCGGCGCACCGCGTCTCGATGAGGTCGTGCTGGAGTTCGGCGAGCACTTCGACCTGCGCCTGCCCCTGGCCGAGGTCGGCGGTCGCCGCTGGTTCGTGGTCGCAGACCGGCAGGACTTCGACACCGCTCTGTGGGAATCCCTGGCCGAGCTGCCCACCGTCGAGCGCTTCGAAGGCGTCTCCGTCACGGGGCTGCTGCGCGACGACGCCGGCCAGGTCTGCGGAGTCGAAGCCCGGAAGGACGGGGAGTCCACGACGCTGGAAGCCCCGCTGGTGATCGGTGCAGACGGGCGCTTCAGCCGTATCGCCGACGCCGTGGGCGCCGAGGTCGTCCACCAGCGCACCGACGTCGACACCACCATCCACTACGCGTTCTGGGAGGGCGTGGCGCCCTACGAGGACGGGCCGACCGTCGCGCACATCTACACCACGCTGGACGGCTGGAGCGTGGTGTTCATGCCCATCGCGCGGGGCCGGGTGGCGGTGGTGGTCCAGGCCCGCTCCGACTTCCACGAACAGCAGTCGGGCAGCGCCACCGAGGTGTACACGCGCGCGCTCCAGGAGCGTCCGTCGTCCGCCCGCCGGCTGGCGAACGCCACGATGGTGAGCAAGGTCAGCGGGATGAAGCGGATGGGCAACCTGTTCCGCCAGGCATCCGGGCCGGGCTGGGCGTTGGTGGGCGACGCCTGGCACCAGAAGGACAGCATCGACGCCCAGGGGATCTACGACGCGCTCCGCGGAGCGAAGCTCCTCGCCCAGCAGATCGAGCGCTGGAAGGATGGAGCCCCGTGGGAGGACTGCGGAGCCGCCTACGAAGCCGCCGCCACCGCCGAGTCCAGGCCGATGTTCGACGCGACGATGGACCGGGTGAAGCGGGAGATCCACGACATCCCGCCGCCGTTCGTCGCGAAGACCGTGCTGCGCTGGGTGCTGACCGACGCCGAGTACAAGCGGCGCTTCGCGCACATGGTCACCCGCCAGCTCGACCCCGAGGCGTTCTTCACACCCGGACTGCTCGCGGGGGGCGTCGCACGGGGCCTGTGGGCCGACGTCCGGTCGAAGCTGCCCGGTGGATAGGGCGCGCCTGGGGGTCGGGTCGCTCGCCGGAGCACTCGCCATCGCAGCAGGGGCCCAGGTCTCGATTCCGATGGTGCCCGTCCCCACCACGCTGCAGACGCTGGCGGTGGTCGTCGTCGGGCTGGCAGGAGGCCCGCGGATCGGGGCTGGCGCCACGCTGCTCTACCTGTTGCTCGCCGTGCTGGGGCTGCCGATCCTCGCCGATGGAGAGGCCCACGGCGGCTGGGCGTTCCTCGACCTGAAGTCCGCCGGCTACGTGGTGGGCTTCGTTCCCGGTGCGGTGTTGGCGGGCTGGCTGGGCCACGACCAGTCGCTGGCACGGGCTGCGGGAGCGGGACTGGCAGCGCATGCAGCGGTGCTGGCCGTCGGGGTGACCGTCCTGGCCGTCCATCTCGGTCCTGCGTCCGCCATCGAGCACGGCCTGCTGCCCTTCCTGGTCGGTGCCGTCGCGAAGGGTCTCGCCGCAGCTGCACTGGTCTGGGCGTGGCGACGCGCCCGGCGTTGAACCGAGTCCCGGTCCTCCAGGCGAGCGTGTCTCCCGTCGACCCCTTAGACCCTGTGAAAGCGAGGAACGATGGGCCGAGATGTCGACGTGGTGGTCATCGGTTCCGGGGCAGGGGGCATGGCTGCGGCCACGGCTCTCGCGCAGGCCGGGAAGCGCGTGCTGGTGCTCGAGCAGCACTACCTGCCAGGTGGGTGGTGCCACTCGTTCGAGCTGGGGGGGCACCACTTCAGCCCCGGCGTGCACTACATCGGCGGGCTCGAGCCCGGCGGGCGGTTTCGGGAGGTGCTGGAGGGACTCGGCCTCGACCTCACCTTCCACGAGCTGAACCCGGACGGCTACGACCACCTTCGCGTCGGCAACGAGCGCTTCGACATCCCACGCGGCCACGACGCCATCGTCGCCCGCTACAAAGAGCGCTTCCCCCACGAGGCCAAGGGGATCGACAGCTACTTCAAGTACATGGCGCGGGCGGCCGGCGAGCTCGACGCCATCTCGGAACGCGTGGGCTTCCTCGACCACCTGCTGCTCCCATGGCGCACCCGCTACGCGGTCCGCTGGGGAATGATGCACCTCAAGACCTACATGGACAAGTGGCTGAACGACCCTCTGCTCAAGGCGTTCCTGACCATGCAGGCGGGCGACTACGCGATCGCCCCCTCCGAAGCTCCGATGATCCTGCACGCGGCCATCCACGCCCACTACGCCAAGGGCGCGTTCTACCCGCGAGGCGGCGGGCGGGCGATTCCCAAGGCGTTCATCAAGTCGCTGCGATCTCACGGCGGCGAGATCCGGGTGAACAGCCGCGTGTCCCGCATCGTGGTCGAGAACAACACCGTGCAGGGGGTCGAGCTCGAAGACGGCACCTCCATCTCCGCACCCATCGTGGTCTCCAACGCCGATCCGCACATCACCTACGCCGAGCTGGTCGGACACGAGTTCATCCCGGTCAAGCTGTCCCGCAAGCTGGATCGCACCCGCTGGTCGCTGTCGTGCCTGTCGATGTTCATGGCCGCCGACCTCGGCGAGAACCCGCCCGGCCTCGACTCCGGCAACTACTGGTACGCCGACGACACCGACATCAACCACATCTACGAACAGGCCAGCGACCCCCGGGCTCTGGACGAAGCCGATGCGATTCCCGGCACCTTCGTGACCGTGCCCACGCTCAAGGACCGAACCGCACAGCGCGGCTCCATCCACACGCTGGAGTCCTTCGTGTTCGTGCCCTGGGAGACCACCGCCCAGTGGGCCGATTCCGACCCCGAGAACCGTCCGCCCGCGTACCTCGACTTCAAGGAGCGGACCATGGACAAGATGGTGGCGGTCGCCGAGAAGGTGATCCCGGGCCTGTCCGACAAGCTGGTCTTCCGCGACCTCGGCACGCCGATCACCAACCGCTACTACTGCGGCGGCCACCAGGGCCACATGTACGGCGCGAACCACACCCGCGACCAGATCGGGCCCTTCGCGTTCGACTCCGACAGCCCGATCGACGGGTTGTACCTGTGCGGCGCCTCTACGCTCAGCCACGGCGTGTCCGGCGCGTCGATCTCGGGGATCCAGACCGCGGGCCAGGTGCTCGGATGCCGGGCCGACACTCTGCTCACCGGCAAGGGCACGGTGACCACGATGCTCGCGAGCGATGTGGCCATCCCCGAGCGCCATCGCGTCCCCTCCCCCGCGACGGGTTCAGCGACGGATGTCGAAGCGGGGGAGAACGCTGCGGAGGTCCGCCACCACGGCGTGGCTGCGCGCGAGGCTCGGGTCCGGCCCGTCTGACGCGAGCCCGATCACGGTGCACCCCGCCGCGAGCCCCGCCAGCACGCCCGCTTCGGCGTCTTCGATCACCCAGCAGTCCTGCGGAGGCAGGCTCAGTCTGTCCGCGGCCTCGAGGAACAGGTCGGGATGGGGTTTCCCGCGCGCGACCTGGCTCCGATCCACCCGGATCGGAAACCGATCGAGCACCCCCGCTCCCCGCAGCAACAGCTCCGGCGTCCGGCTCGACGTCGCGATGGCGTATGGAACACCCGACCCGTCCAGCGCATCCACGAACGGCATCGTGCCCGCCACCTGCTCCAGACCGTGCGCGTCGATGAACTGCTCGACCAGCACCGGCTTGCGGGCCATCAGCCGGTCGTGCTCGGCCGGGGGAAGCTCACCGAGAACCGCTCGAATCACCGCCTCCCGGGGTGTTCCCAGCGCGATGGTCTGGTAGTCGTCCGGCCCGAAGTCCACCCCTTCCTCGGCGAACAGGGTGCTCCAGGCGAACGCATGCGCCGGGCCCGACGCGACCACCACCCCATCGAGGTCGAACAGCACGCCCCGCGGCCGGGGCAGGTCTGCAAGATCGCCCATCAAGATCACCTGTCAGTACGGGCTCTTCACGAGGTTGCGGCGCTGGGCCTGCCAGTCCGACTTCAGCAGGCTGTAGTTCCACCCCTCGCGGCGGACGTCGGGATTCGCGGCGTCATACTGGCCCCGATCGACGCCATCGAAGGCGAACCCGGCCTTCTGCGCGACCCGTTGGCTGGCCGTGTTGGTGGCGTTGCACTTCCAGGACAGGCGCAGGAAGGGCCACTCGGTGAACGCCCAGTCCGCGATGGCCTGCAGCACGGCGGTCCCCAGCCCCGTGCCGGCCTCGGAGGCCCGGATCCACATCCCGATCTCGGCCTGGCGGGTGTGCAGTCCGCCCTCGCGCAGGTGGATGCCGGACCCGCCCAGCACCCGTTGCTCGTCGGGGTCGAAGATGGCGACGACGAAGTCCTCCCGGAGCAGCCAGCGGGCTCGAAACGTGCGCGCCAGATGCTCGGATTGCAGGACGGTCTGCTCGGGATCGGCCCAGGGCATGAACGTCTTCAGGTGGTCGTAGGAGCTCACGGCGGCTTCCTGCAGCGCTGCGCCGTCACCGGGCATCCAGCCGCGCAGCACGAAGCGGCCGTGGTCGGGGACGAAGCGCTCGGGCGGGAAGAAGCGATCGAGGTCCATGGCGATTCCTACCACGCCAGGATGACCCACCCGTCGGCGGTCCGGAGGAACGTCAGCCCCCCGAATCCGCCCCCCTTCGCCACCGGCGCATCGATGCGACCGCGGAGGTCTTCGCCCACCGGCACCGACCGCCAGTCTCCCTTCAGCGTCAGCGTCTGCGGACCCCGAAGCGCCCCGCCCAGCTCGGACCACACACGGTCCCAATCCACATCGGGCCCCTCCAGTCGGGACCGCATCGTGCTCTGAGCTGCGAAACACCCCATGAGCGCGGCCCGATCCCGCTGCTCGACCGCGACGCGCAACCGGTCCAGCACCCCTTGGGGACCCGCCTCGAAGACCACCGCCGTCGCAGGAGCTGGGACGTGCACCGCTCTCGGGCAGCCGGCTGCGAACGCTGTGGTCAGCACCCACAGGATCAGGGGGCGTTCCAGACGAATGCGCCCTCCTCCACCCACGCCGTGACCTGGGTGACGGAGTCCTCGGACTTCCGCTGCACCGCCTCCTCGGTGTTGAACGCGTTGTGCGGCGTGAGGATGCCGTCGTCGCGCCGCAGCAGCTCCAGCGCCGCCTTCGCGCTGTCCGTCTGCACGGTCCCCTCCCCTCGCAGCGCGTGCGCGAGGTCCTTCTCCTCGTCGTACACGTCCAGCCCCACCCCGAACAGGTGTCCGCGCTCCAGGGCCTCGAGCAGGACCGGCGTGGGCGAGAGCTCGCCGCGGCTGATGTTCACGAACACCGTCCCCTCGCGCATCGCCGCCACCCTCTCGGCGTCGAAGTACCCCCGGTTGCTGTCCCGCAGGTCCATGGCGCACACCACCACGTCCGCGCGCCGAAGCGCCTCGTCGACCGATACGTACGGCACGCCGTCGCGCCACGGGTCGACATCGACGCCGATCGCCGTCATCCCCAGCGCGTGGCCGAGCTTCAGGATCTCGATGCCGATCTCACCCACTCCGAACACCGCCAGCGTGCGGCCCCGCGCCTCGCGACCGGTCAGGCCGTCGCGCTCGAAGTCCCCCATCTGGCGGAGCTGCCGAGGCATCCGACGCAGCAACGCGAGCATCAGCAGGATCGCCTGCTCGGCGACCGACACCGCGCAGTACTTCGGCAGATAGCCCAGTGCCGGCGGCGTGTTCCAGCGATTGCGCAGCGCGGTCAGGTGGTCGTAGCCCGTCGACCGCGACAGCACGGCCTCGATGCGGCCCTCCCACGCATCGGGCACGTGAGACTGGGTCCGGATCGAGATCACCGGCGCTGGCGGCCCGTCGTGACCGAGGGTTCTTCGCGCCTCCTGGATGGTCTCGGAGCAGAAGCCCGCGCGCACGCCATCGGGAAGCAGGGCGCGCAACGCGCGGGCCTCCTCCTCGAACGCTTCGTAGAACCAGACCTGTTGCGGCTCTGCCATCTCGACCTCCCTTCGACGGGGCAGCGTGCGACGCCGATCCCGAACCGTCGCGTACTCGGTATACAGTGACCGCGTCACGTCCGGAGACTCCATGCGCCGCCCCGTCCTTCGTCCCGCCTCCTCCCCTCGCGCCACCGCAACGTCGCTGGTGGTGCTGTGCGCGCTGCTGCCGGTCCTGGCGCTGGCCAACCCGGCCGACACCGATCAGGACGGCTCTCCCGACCTGGCGGAGCGCGACGAGTTCGGCACCGACCCCCTCGACCCCGACTCCGACGACGGCGGGCTGCTCGATGCGATCGAGTCGGCCTCTGCGGGGGTGCTGGACCCCAACAACGCTGCCGACGACACCCCGCTGCTGCTGGGCGACGCGGACAACGATGGCGTCGACGACGCGAACGAGCGGCCCGCCGCCTCGCTGAGCACCATCTCCTCGACCACGCCCGACTCCGACTTCGACACCCTCGACGACGGCGACGAGCTGCGACTGCAGGGCGCCCAGGTGGTCGCCACGAACCCCGCCTCCTGGGACACCGACGGAGACGGGCTCTCGGACGCCTACGAGCTGGACAACGCCTGTGACCCCCTCGATCCGCGCGACGTGTCCGCGGATGCCCTGGACGTGCCGGCCTGTGCGGTGTTCCTCGACGCCGACGGCGATGGGCTCGACGACGCCGACCAGCTCGCCACCTTCGGCTTCGTGGCGGTCGACTCGGACGGCGATGGCCAGAACAACGGCATCGAGCTGCACAACGGCACCGATCCCACCGTCTCCAACGCCGACTGCACCACCGACGCCGATCTGGACGGGATCTGCGACTACGCGGACTGCGACGACTCGGACGCGAACATCGGCCCGCACATCCGCGAGCAGGACGACCCCCTTCTGTGGGGCAACGGCATCGACGAGGACTGCGACGGCCTCGACGCGCGCTACGGGATGCTCGGCATGCCCGCGGGCGACATCGCCGTCACCGAGTTCATGCAGAACCCCGCAGCGGTCGGGGACTCGGCCGGCGAGTGGCTCGAGATCGTGAACCTCACCGCAGACACGATCGACCTGTTCGGCCTGGAGGTGGTGGACAACGACTCGGACGGCATCGTGGTGACCAGCTCGCTCCCGGTCGCGGCCGGCGCGCGGGTGGTGCTCGGGAACAACGGCGACACCGGCACGAACGGCGGCGTGGTCGTGGACTACGACTGGGAGGCCGGTGCCGTGGCCGGGGAATCCCTCACCCTCGCCAACGGCGACGACGAGATCGTGCTCCGCTACGGCGAGACCGAGCTCGACCGCATCGAGTACGACGACGGCGCGACGTTCCCGGACGGCTCCGGCGTGAGCGCCTCACTCATGGACTTCTACGGCGACGACAACGCCGACGGCGCGAACTGGTGTCTGTCCGAAGCCCCCTTCGGCGACGGCGATCTGGGCACACCGGGCGCGGCCAACTCCGACATCGACCTCGATGGAGACGGCCGCTGCGACCCCACCAACGACACCTGCGACACCGCTGAGCCCCTCCAGATCGGGTCGAACGTGGGCTACACCGACGGAGCGGCCGTGCAGACCGCCCCCTTCTGCGGAACGTCCGTGACGGCTCCGGGGGTCTGGTACGACTACACGGCCCCCGAAGACGGCGTCCTGACCGTGTCGACCTGCGACAGCGCCGACTTCGACACCAAGCTGGCGATCTACACCGACGGCTGCGGCACCCTCACCTGCGTCGATGGCGACGACGACACCCCGCCGTGCAGCGGGAACACCACCGAGCTCGTGGTTCCGGTGTCCTCGGGCCAGACCTACCAGGTGCTGGTCCACGGATTCTCGTCCAGCAGCGGCGACTTCGACCTGGTCACGGCCTTCGATCCCGACATGGACGGCGACGGCGTGGGCGACAGCGTCGACAACTGCCCGGCGGTGTCGAACCCGCTGCAGGAGGACGCGGACGGCGACGACATCGGGGACGATTGCGACCTGTGCTTCGGCGACAACGCCACCATGGACTCGGACAGCGACGGCGTGTGCGACGACGAAGACGCCTGTCCGGGCGAAGACGACGCCATCGGCGACCTGAACGGCGACGGCATCTGCGACCCCGACAACAGCGACTGTGATTCGGCCGAGGTCATCGGGCTCGGCGTCACCTCCGGCTCGACCACGGGCGCTCCGGTTCCCACGGCACCCACCTGCGTGACCTCCATCAGCGCTTCGGGCGTCTGGTACTCCTTCACGGCCCCGGCCGCGGGCGAGCTGGTGGCGACCACCTGCAGTCCGAACACCGACTACGACACCAAGCTGAACCTGTACTCGGGCGACTGCACGGGCCTGGTGTGCGAAGGCGGCGACGACGACGACCCGAGCTGTCCGACGGGGAGCACCCAGAGCACGGTGACGATCGACGTGGACGCAGACGAGGAGATCTCGATCCTGGTGCACGGCTTCTCGAGCAACAGCGGCAACTTCGACCTGACGCTGACCCTCGACGGCCTGACGATGCTGGACACGGGAGACACCGGCGACACCGGCGGAGATGCGGACACGGACACCGATACCGACTCCGATACCGACGCGGACATGGATGCCGACACGGACTCCGATACCGACGCGGACACGGATGCAGACACGGACTCCGATACCGACGCGGACACGGACTCCGATACCGACGCGGACACGGATGCCGACACAGACGCGGACACGGATGCCGACACTGACGCGGACACGGATGCCGATACCGACGCGGACACGGATGCCGATACCGACGCAGACACGGACGCCGATACCGACGCGGACACGGATGCCGACACGGACGCAGACACGGATGCCGACACTGACGCGGACACGGACGCGGACACGGATGCAGACACGGACGCCGATACCGACGCGGACACCGACGCGGACACCGACGCCGATACCGACGCGGACACGGACGCCGATACCGACGCGGACACCGACGCGGACACCGACGCCGATACCGACGCGGACACGGATGCCGACACCGACACCGATGCGACCGGGGACACGGCGGTCTTCGACACCGGGGCCACAGGGCTGTTCGACACGGCGGCGACCGGGGACACCGGCGGAGATGCGGACACGGACACGGACACCGATACGGACACCGACACCGACACCGACACCGATACGGATACCGACTCCGACACGGATACGGATACGGACACCGACTCCGACACGGACGCGGACACCGACTCCGACACGGACGCGGACACCGACTCCGACACGGATGCCGACACGGACGCAGACACCGATGCGGACACGGACGCAGACACCGATGCGGACACGGACGCAGACACCGATGCGGACACCGACACCGATACCGACATCGACACCGATGGGCCCCAGGAGACCGGGAGCTACACCGGTGGCGGGTGCCGGTGCGGCAGCGCGTCGGTCAACGGCGCGTTCGGATTCGCGATCCTGCCGGTTCTGCTGGGTCTGGCGCGGCGTCGGTCCCGCTGAGGGCGCTGCTCCGAAAATGGGTGCTGCAACGACGGTCGATCCCGCCAGAGGAGGCCTGTGAACCTCGATCAGCGCAACGTCGCCACGGAGTCACGGAGCACACCGAGGATTTCACGGAGTCCGACCCGCCCTTCGGGCGTAGAAACACGTCGAACACCCCGTGTTCACGAAAGTACTGGCGCTCTGACGCCCTGGCGACGCTGGCCAATCCGGTCTCGCCCGCATGACCCTTTTCAACTGGACGTGGCGAACAGGGATGGCGTGGGCGCGCGTTGTGGAAGGGCGAACACCTATCGTTGTCGGGGTGGTGGTCGTCGCGGGGCGAACGTCGGACCAGATGACGACCGACCACCCTCCACCACGACCTCGACCACGACGCACGTTCGCGTCACAGATCACGTCATGTACGCAGGACTGTTCGCGCTCTGAGACTCTGACGACGCTGTCTCCGGCGGGGCCTCCCCCGATTGGTCCGTTTGGCCTGTTCGGCCATGCTCGTCCGCTGCGCCTCTGTGCGTGCGCCCGAATCCGCCTGCCGGAATCGCTGGCCCACCGGGTGGTCTCCAAGACGGGCCGGGTCGACGTGCGTGAGTGGCTGCTGAAAAGGCTCGGGCACACGCACAGAGCCACAGCGGAGTTCGACGTGCTTCGTCGCCCGTCTGGCAATGAACGAGCCACCGAAATCGCGGATTCATTTAGATTCGAGGGTAACATTCGGCCGATGCGTTTCGCGTGGTCCGTGCTGACCTTCGTGTCGCTCCGTGCCTCCGTGGCAACGTTGCGCTGAAGTCCGTTCGTACGACCGTTCTGGTGGGGTCGTCTGTCCGCGAAGACTCAGTCGCGCAGCACCGCTCGCCACGCCCGCATCTCGCCCCTGGCCTTCACCACCAGCAGCTCGGACGACACCAGCGGCCGGTCGTCCGGGGACGCCACCAGGCCCACCTCGAGCTCCAGGCGGACCAGCGCCTCCGACCAGGCGGAGATGGCCGCTTCGCGGTCGATCCAGTCGTCCTCGCCCACCGTGTAGAGCCAGTCGGCCAGCTGCTCGGCATCGTCCGGGCCGAGCGCGGTGAACGGCTGCGGCTCCGCCTCCTCCAGCGTCCAGTTCGACCGCAGCTTCATCGCCCGACGCAGCCACGTCACGAACGCCTCGAAGGGGTTGTCCGACACCCGGTACCAGTCGGGCTCGTAGGCCTGGATACGCCGCACCACCTCGTCTGCGGTGTCGACCGCCACCACCAGCTCGCCGTACAGCCGGTCCTTCGACACCGCCTCCAGCAACGGCCACACGGGGCGCTCGGTGGTCCAGTACGCCCGGTCGAGCAGGATCATCGGACTGATCAGCCCCACCGTGCCGTAGTGGTTCTGACAGGCGTCCTGGAAGATCTCCTGGGTGGTTCCCGCACTCCCGGGCGCGAACACGACGCCGTGAGATGCGATGGCCAGCACCCCGTCCTCGCGGATCGAGTTCGCGAAGTACTTGGCGATGTGGGTCGCGAACGGGGTCGGCGGCTCGTGCCCGTACAGCCAGGTGGGAATGCCCACGCTGATCCCGTCCGACACCCGCGGCCAGTCCTCACGCACCCGCCAGGCCCGCGTCAGCCAGTCGGAGTCGGCGTACTCCGTGTTGGGCGTCGCATCCGCAGGCCGACGTGCAAAATCGCCCGTCAGCACGGCCTCGATGGCGGCGTCGTCGCGACCGGCCAGCCAGGCGCCCAGGTGCGTCGCCTCCATCGCGCCCGGCCCTCCGCCGCTCGCCAACAGGTAGCCCTGCTCGGCCAGGCGCTTGGCGAGCCGGACCACCTCGGCGTAGCGGGGATCCCGCCGCTCCATGCCGTGGCCCCCCATCACCGCGACCACCCGACGCCCCTCGAGCAGCTCCCACAGCGCGTCGCTGATGCTCTGGTCGTGCAGTCCCTGCCACAGCCCGACCGCGATGTCGTGGGGACGACTCTTCCCGTCGTGCAGGTACTCCCGGTAGATCCGCTGATCGAGACAGTCTGCGTAGGACCCCGGCTCGTCGGGGTCGAACTGGTCGTAGAGCTCTTCGGCGGCGTACAGACGGGCGCGATGGGCGGTGAACGAGCGACCGGGCAGGTTCGGCACCACCACCGCACCGTGCTGCACCAGCGACCCCGCCGCTCGGGGCTCGAGCTCGCAGGCCAGGAACAGCGAACCCGGGCAGCGCAGCGTGCACAACGCCCCGGTTCGGTCCCGCAGATCCAGGTTCTGGATCGCCGCCGGCGCGTGGGGGCCCGGGGCTGCGAGCCAGGCGTCGAACGCGGCCAGGTCGTCGAGCTCGATCATCGGCTTGCGGTGTTCGGGCATCACGGCGCCTCCTCGTCGAATCCGAACCGGACCTCCCCTTCGACGACCGTACCGACGGGCTTCCAGTCGGTGGTCCACAAGGTCAGGTCGGCGTCCTGCATGTACTCCAGACCCCCGAGCGACTCCTCGGCGTGGACGGCGCGTGCGGCCCGCGTCGTGAAGGCTCGAACGGCCTCCTCCGGAGTGAACGCCTGGTCGATGAACCACCCGCCTGCCGGCTCACCATCGGTGTCGGTGCGCGTCGTGGCGGCGTGCAGTCCACGGGCAGGCTCGTGGGACTCGACGGGAAAGTCGGAGCCGAAGGCCACCTGAGCGCCGGCCTCTTCGAGGGTTCGCCACGCATAGGCCCAGCGGATGCGGTCGGTTCCGAGTCGGTCCTCTGCCCAGGGCATGTCGGACGTGGCATGGGTGGGCTGCATGCTCGCGATGACGTTCAGCTCCGCGAACCGGGGAACGTCGTCGGGCTTCACCACCTGCGCGTGCTCGACCCGCAGGCGGACGGTCGACTCCGGGTAGGCCTCGCGTGCGGCTTCGAACGCGTTCAACGTCGCGTGCACCCCCGCATCGCCGATGGCGTGCACGGCCAGCTGGGCCTCCTTCGCGACCAGGCCCTTCGCCAGCTCCGTGAGCGCGGCTTCGTCCTGGATGGGCGTCCCGCGGTGCCCCGGCCGGTCGCTGTAGTCGGCCGACAGCCAGGCTCCCCGCGACCCCAGCGCCCCGTCCGCGAAGGCCTTCACCCCCACGACCGACAGCCGCGAGGTGATCGTCCACGGGCCCGTCTCCATCAGGCGTTTTGCAGCCTCGGTGCCCGGAGAGACGTACACCCACAGGCGGATCGGCAGGGCATCGCG
This sequence comes from Myxococcota bacterium, assembly GCA_965224055.1. GTDB lineage: Bacteria > Myxococcota_A > UBA796 > UBA796 > JACKEQ01. Next base: position 5,468,506 of record OZ245034.1, read on the forward strand.
CTTCGCCAGCGCGGTGTAGGCGGCGAGGTTCGCATCGCTCGCGCCCATCACGTGCACGCCGGTCAGCCCTGCATCGCGCGCCGCCTGGGTCCCCACCTCGGCCCATCGCTCCAGCGACTCGGGATCGCTGTCGGGAGCCGGCACGAGCCCCATGGCCTCGTCGACCAGGATGCCGATGGCCCGCCCGTCCTCCCAGACCACCTCTCCCCCGTCGACCTGGACCTTCTTCGAGGCGTCGAACCCCGCTTCCTTCATGGCCGCGCTGTTCACCCAGCTCGCGTGTCCGTCCACGCGCCGCAGGAGGGTCGGGCGGCCGTTCGTCACGGCGTCGAGCTGTGCGGCGGTCGGCCAGGACGGGTCGTCGGTCCAGTCGTTCTGGTCCCACCCGCGACCGAGCAACCATCCGTCGCCCTGGCGGCTCGCCTTCGCGATGACCGCGAGCGTCTCTTTCAGCGTGTCGATGCCCGTGAGATCGAGCTGCTCGAGCTTGCGCCCCAGACCGGTGGGATGCCCGTGGGCATCGACGAACCCGGCGGTGACGCGCCCCACGAACGCATCGTCGGGCACCACCGTCTCGTCGGTCAGGGGCTCGACGCCGAGGATCTTCCCATCGGTGACCCGGACCACGGCCTGCCGCGGCCCGTCGGCGTCCCAGACCTCGCCCGCGAACAGCTGGAGCTCGGGGACGTCCAGGCGAAGATCGTCGTCTTCGTTCAGGTAGGGGTCGACGTCGTCCTCGGGCGACGACCCGCCGCATCCAGCCAATCCGATCCACACCGCGAGACCGAGCATCCGCACCTCCGCGGCGCCCTCTATTCTGTCGGGCGCTCAGCGGTGCTGCCGCCGTCGTGCGAGGCCGAGGAGCAGCGGGAGCGGCAGGAACATCGCGGTGAAGCTCGCCCCAGCACCCGACGACTGGCAGCCACCCGGCTTGTCGTCATCGTCCTCGTCGTCGTCGTCGTCCGGCCCGCAAGCGGCGTCCTGGCCGTCGCAGGACTGGTCGATGCCGTCCTCGCAGATCTCGATGGCACCCGGGAACACCAGGGGGTCGCTGTCGTCGCAGTCGTCCGGTGCGGTGTAGCCGTCGCCGTCCACGTCGTCGCCGGGCGCGTCGTCCGGGCAGCCGCCGTTGTCCGCGGGCCCCACCTGGTTCGGGCAGTCGTCGCAGTCGTCGGGCAGCCCGTCCAGATCGCTGTCGACCTCGGCGATGCCATCGCAGTTCTGGTCGATGCCGTCGCAGAGCTCGGGGGCCCCGGGGAACACGGTGGCATCGGAGTCGTTGCAGTCCTCGAAGAAGGGGAAGCCGTCTCCGTCGGCGTCTTCGGCGGGGTCTTCGTCGTCGAGCCCGTCGCAGTCCTGGTCGATGCCGTCTCCGGGGATCTCGACGGCCGCGGGATTCACGGTGGGATCGAGGTCGTCGCAGTCCCCGCCCATCGTGGTGGTTCCAGGCACACCGGGAGGGGTGCAGTCCTGCAGCGGCTGGCCACCGAACCCGTCGCCGTCGAGGTCCTCGAACACCACCAGTCCACCGCCTGCGTTCTCGTCCACGAGGCCGTCGCAGTCGTTGTCCACGCCATCGCACACCTCCGGCGCCGCGGGGTAGATCGACGCGTCCGTGTCGTCGCAGTCGCCCTGCACCATGACGTAGTCGGGCCCCGGCGACGAGCAGCTCTCGATGGGCGGCCCGTCTCCGTAGCCATCCCCGTCCAGGTCCTGGTACCACAGCGCGACCGGAAGGAAGCCTCCGCCCGGCACCTGGTCGTCCACCAACCCGTTGCAGTCGTTGTCGATGCCGTCGCAGACCTCCGGGGCACCCGGGTACACGGTGGCATCGGTGTCGTCACAGTCGTCCGGCGCAGAGAACCCGTCTCCATCGGCGTCCTGGGGATTCCCTGCGTCGATTCCGTCGCAGTCCTGGTCGATCCCGTCGTTCGGGATGTCCTGCGCATCGGGATTGACGAAGGGGTCCGAGTCGTCGCAGTCGTCGCCGTTGTCGACCTGACCGGGGTTCGCGTTGCACGACACCTCAACCAGTGACGGATCGCCGAACCCGTCTCCATCGGCATCTTCCCAGAACGGTTCTCCGTCGACCGCCATGTCGTCCACGAGGCCGTCACAGTCGTTGTCCACGCCGTCGCAGACCTCGGGGGCACCCGGGTACACCGACGCGTCGGAGTCGTCGCAGTCCTGACTGGCATCGAACCCGTCTCCATCGGCGTCTGGAGAGGAGAACGGCTCGGCGGGGTCGGCGTAGGCGGGGATTCCGTCGCCGTTGTCGTCGATGGCGTTGCACCCGAAGGGCTGATCGAGCTGGCACTCGTCGAAGTCGCTCACCCCGTCGCCGTCGGTGTCGGCCTCCATCGGGTTGGGCCCGTACTGGTTCTCGAAGCCATCCGGCAGGTTGTCGCCATCGGAGTCCTGCATCGGACCGTCGAGGGTGTTGCAGTCGCTGTCGACCCCGTCTCCGGGCACGTCCTGGGCCAGGAAGTTGATCGCGGGGTCCGTGTCGTCGCAGTCCCACATCTCGTCGAAGCCGTCCCCATCCGCATCGATGGCCCAGGCGGCCGAGGGGAGCACGAGGGTGATCAGGATGGGGAGCATGGGTTTCACAGTCGAGCGCATGGGACTACCTCCGTCTTCATCCCCCCAAACGCACGACCCGCGGATCCGTGGACCCGATCGGCCGACTTTTTTTCTTGTCCACATCTGGCGCTCTCGTGCGTTGTGATGGTCGATGATGCCTGCCCACCCCACGCGATCGCCACCGGTCGTCCCTGAATCGCCGACAGCCGATGGGGTCGATCGGGTCGACACCGCTGCGGACGAAGCGCTGGCCGAGCGCTTCCGGGCCGGTGACGACGAGGCGTTCGCAGTGCTGTACGCCCGCTGGCGCCCGAGAGCGGTGTCCTACGCGCTGAAGATCGTGCACACCCCCGCGGTGGCGGAGGAGATCGCCACGGATGCGTTCGTCACGCTGGTGGAAGGGCGGTTCAGTCCGAAGGCGCGCGAGGGCAGCTTTCGCGCCTGGCTGTTCACCGTGGTGCAGCGCCGCTGTCTCGACACGTTGAGGCGGCGGGGAACCCGGGGCCGCGTCCTCCCGCTGCTCCGCGAAGAGCCCACCCCGCCCGCGCTCGAAGCCGCTATCGACGGCCTGCGCGACAAGGCGCGCCTGGAAGCCGCCCTGGAGTCGCTTCCCGTCGAGCACCGCTCGGTGGTGCTCCTCTACTACGCCCAGGGCCTGTCCTCGCGCGAGGTCGCCGAAGCCACCGAACAGACCGACCAGCAGGTTCGAAGCAAGTTGTCCTACGCCAGGCGGGTCCTCCGCCGTACGCTCGCCCAGGAGTCGCCATGACCTCCGAATCCCCCCAGCCGGCCTCGCTCCCGACGATCGGGCTCCGCCCGGAAGACCTCGATTCCCAGGAGCGTGCGGATCTCGGGGTTCTCCTGGAGTCCGACCCCGCCGCCCGGGACGCCCAGCGGTTCGCCGAGGCTCTGGCCTCCACGCTGAGCACCGCAGACGACGCAGCCCCCGCCCCCTCGCCCTCTGCGGCCGACATCCTCGCGATGGCCTCGCAGCGCTCCGAGGATCCGCCCGCTTCGTCGGGGACGACGGACGGACAGCCGCGCTGGAGCCCGGGTGCATGGGCGATCGCCGCTGCGGTCCTGGTGGGGATCGGAGTCGTGTCGCTGGGGATGTGGAACGGGTCCGGCGACGCGACGGCTCCCGACATCCGCCCCCGCGGAGACGCGCTCCCGGACGCCGAGGTGCACCTGGAGGCCGTTGCAGACGGGCCCGATGTGCGGCCGCTCGGCGATGGCGCCGTCCTGCACGACTCCGAGGCCGTGGTGTTCCACGTGACCACCACCCGTCCCGGGCGCCTGACCCTGCTGGAGCACGGCCCCGGGGGCCAGACCCCCATCCTGGCGTGGGCCGGCCAGCCCGGACGCCATCCGCTCACCGACGACGACGGCACGCCCCTCGCGTGGACCCCCGAATCCAGCGGCGTTCGACGGTACGTGGTGGAGTGGTGCCCCGAATTCTTGACGGCCAAGAGAACGGTGCCCCCGAAATGCGCGGAGGAACGAGCACATTTTCCGGGGGTACCTGAACGCGTCAAGAATTCGAATGGAAGGGATTCGGTCGGTTCATCCCTCGCTTGCGAGGGTGGGCCGGCGAAATCCTCGGACGGCCCCTGTGAGCTCGACGCCCTCGAGCTTCGGTGGGAGGGCCCGCGCTGACCTCGCTGCTGCCACGCCTGATCGCCCTGTGGACCCTGGCTCTCGCGCTCTCTGGATGTGCGGGTCGCCGGGTTCCCGACGGGATGCGTGCGCGCGGACTCGAGCCCGCACAGAGCACCGCCGACGCCCTCAATCGCGCCCTGGAGCCCCGCCGCATCGCCATCCTGGCGGGGGTCGACACCTACGACGACCCCGCGTTCCCGGACCTGCAGCACGCCCGTACGGATGCCGGTGCACTCGCCGAGGTGTTCGAGAGCCCCCGGGGCGGTGGGTTCGACGAGGTGGTGCTGCTCGAAGACCCCACGCGCACGGGCCTGTTGGACGCACTGAAGCTCCTGGAGGGCCGGGTGCGCCGCACCGATGTGGTGGTGGTCTACTTCTCGGGGCACGGCACACGGGTGCCGGCAGCGGACGGAGAGAGCTGGCGACGCTTCCTGCTCGGCACCGACAGCCGACCGAGCGATCTGGATGCCTCCGCCATCGATCTCGACGTGCTGCTGGACTGGTTCTCGGGGCTCCAGCCCGCCCGCAAGTCCCTCATCGTCGACGCGTGCTTCAACGGAGACGGGAAGAGCGCCGTGCGCCCCGCGCATCGGGCCGACGACGACGAGCGCGCGGTGGGTCCGAGCCTGGTGCGACGCGCGTCCCTCGACGCCGGAGAAGCCCTGTTGTTCGCCACCACGCCGGGTCGGCCGAGCCTGGAGGACGATGCCCTCGGACACGGGGTGTACACCTACTACCTGCTCGAAGCGCTGGGCTGGGGGTTCTCGGAGGCCGACCGCGACGCCGACCGGGTGGTGACGGCCTGGGAAGCCCACGATCACGCGCGTGCGAAGACCCTGGCGCACACCGACGGGCTGCAGGTCCCCGAAGCGGCGCTGCGGGTGGTGGGCATGGCGGACGTGGTGCTGGCCGGCGAACCCGAGCGGCGTCGGACCCGGGAGCGAGCGCTGGTCTACCTGTATGCGGGCTCGAACCACGCGCTGACGGGCTCGGAGCTGGTGGTGGACGGCCGCGCGAAGGGCGCCCTGCCGGGCACGGTTCCCCTGGAGCCCGGGCGACACCACCTCGCGCTGCGGAGCCCCGATGGGGTCGTGCTGGCCGAGGGATACGCGACCCTGGCCGACGGTCACGCCTATCGGGCGGACGATCTCGCACGCCTGGTCGACGGCCCGCGCTTCGGGGTGACGGTGCGGCCGGTGTTCGTGACGAGCCCGCCGTTCCGGTCCGCGCTCGGTGCGGGTTCGCTGGGGCTCGAGATGGGCGTGTGGCGCCGCGACGACGACCCTCCGGGCCGCAACCAGGTGGCGGGGGTGTCGCTGGGCATCGCGAACAGCCCGTCCCGACCGGTGGATTCTCAGGCAGGCACCGCGCGGGGGTTCGGCTGGCTGACGGTGGAGGGCGGCTGGCAGAACGACTGGCGCCGGCTGCGGTTCCGGGCCACCTGGACGCTGTCGGGCGTGCTGATCCCGCCGAGCTTCCCGGACGGTCGGCCGGCCGACCCCGACACGCTCGCCCCGGGAGAGGTCCCAGCGTTCGCGGGCTGGGTGTTCGGGACGACGGGTCCGTCGGTCCAGGCGGGCTGGGTGCTGTCGGAGGTGTGGAGTGTGCACGCGATGGCGCGTCCGACGCTGACGGCTCTGGACACGGACGGGACCGGCGGTCGCGGCGTGCGTGCGGTGCCGTGGATCACGACGGCGGTGGGCTTCGACGCGGTGTTCTGAGCTCGAGTCTCCCACGGCTGAGTTCGGGAGGCCAGCGCCAGGTGGCCACGAAGTCACGAAGCGGCACGGAGGATTGCACGGACCACGCGATCCGTTTCGGCTCATAGCGAAGTTTTGAGAACGCGTATGGGACCAGGTTTGGCCGTCAGAACGGGTCCGATGCGGGCGAGACCGATTGGCCAGCGTCATGGATGCGCAGAGACTCGTCGTGGTCGAGGTCGTGGTGGAGGTGGTCGGTCGTCATCCAGGCCAACCACGTAGGCCTCTCGAACGACCTGCCACCGCCCCGCTATCGGAGCTTCCCGACTGGCTCCGCTCAGTCGTTTCCTCCTGGGTGCCACCAACACGACCACGGCGGGTGTTCACACCACAAAGGCGGGCCATCTCCACACCGCTGTCCTGCATGCCCGACGACGGCGGATGGCGGCTGCCGCTCGCATGGGCCGCGAACCGGCTCGTGGGCCCTGGCCAGGCCGTCATGACCCCGTCCCCAGCTGCCGAACCTGGCCCACCCGACCGCCGCAGTCAACGCGTCCGACCTCTTCAAAAGTCGCTGTGGCTCCTTTCTGCAGAGGTTCCCGGCCGCATTGACAGCGACGGCCGTGCGGTCCCGATTCGCAGCAGGCGACGGGGTCACGACGACCCGGCCGAGGACACACACGATGACTCGCTTTCCCTTCCCACACGAACGACTCGACGCCTTCCACCATGCGCGGCACGCCCGCAAGCTCGCCTGGCGCTACACCCGGACGCTGCCACGAGGCTTCGGCGACGAAGCATCGCAGATCAACCGAGCGGCGGCATCCGTCGTGCGCAACCTCGCAGAGGGCGCCAATCGCTACAAGCCGCGGGAGAAGATCCAGAAGTCCAGCTCCAGAGCCGGAGCTTCCCGGCTCGCTCCGCTGAGCCGTTTCCTCCTGAAGTCGCCCAGGGCGAGGCCGGCGAGGTGGCGGCAGCCATCGCCTCGCTGCTGGACATCGAGATGGGCGATCCGGCCCTCGCTGCGGGCGTCCTGGCGGCCATCGGTCGCGTCGGCGCCATGCTGACCGGTCTGATTCGCCACTGCCGCCGCTAGGTCGACTCGGCCGGGAGCGCCGCTCCCGGCCACGCCGGGTGGCACCAAACCCCGCCGATTCGAGCAGGTTCTCCGCGAGAAGTCGGCCGATCCGTTTCGCGTGGCACGGAGCGTCGGGTGGTCCTGATGGACTGCGAGTCGAATGGGACCACCTTCTTTTCGATCTGCCTCCAGACGTCATCGATGGTCATCCGCCACTCGACTCCGGGGTCAGCGGGACCACCCTCTGAACGCCCGGCTCTGATGGGCTGAACCGGAGCCCTGTCTCGGAAGGGCCCGTGATTACGAACGAAAATCGACGGGGTATCCCGCTTGCCCCGCAGTCGGCCGGAGTCCACGGGTGCAGAACCGCATCCCCTCCGCACCACGCGATCCGTTCGGGCCTGCGGGGCGAACGTCGGACCAAATGACGACCGACCACCCTCCACCACGACCGACGACCACGACGCACGTTCGCGTCACAGATCACGTCATGTTCGCAGGGCTGTTCGCGCTCTGAGACTCTGACGACGCTGTCTCCGGCGGGGCCTCCCCCGATTGGTCCGTTTGGCCTGTTCGGCCATGCTCGTCCGCTGTGCCTCTGTGCGTGCGCCCGAATCCGCCTGCCGGAATCGCTGGCCAGCGGGCGACGGACGATCGACATGGGGATCGCGTCGATCGGCGAAGGCATGCCGGTGGATAGCGTCGTCGGAGCCTCAGAGCGCCAGTGCTCCCGTGGACACGAGGTGTTCGACGTGTTTCGTCGCCTGTCTGGCAATGAACGAGCCACCGAAAACCGTGGACTCATTCAGATTCCAGGGTGGTATTCGGCCGATCCGCTTCGCGTGGTTCAGTGCCGTTCTTCGTGTCCTTCGTGACTCCCTGGCCGGCCCGACCCCTCTCGTGGAGCTCGATTCCACCCCACCACGACCGCCACCAGCACGAACGGGGTCGTCCACACGTCGGTGGGGTCCTGGGTCAGGTGGACGCGCGCGAGCTCGGGGATGGACTCGCCGGACAGCCCGGCCAGGACGGCTCGAAAGGGCCACTGCACCGCTCCGAGGCCCGTGCGGTAGGCGTCTGCGGCGGTCGCGCTGAGGTTCGTGGCTGCGAACACCCCCGCCGTCGCCATAGCACTGCCCAACAACACCGACCGCCGGGGTCGGAACGGCGAACGCCGATCGACCAGCTCGACCAGCGCCTGGAGCAGCAGCGGAAAGAAGATCATCCCCGCGACGTCGGACAGCTTGCCCGTCAAAACGCCCGGGTACGCGTACTTGAGCCAGTGGTCGTTCAACACCAGCAGCGCGATCGCCGCGATGGGCACGGGGTGCATCAACCCGTCGGCCCGCGACGGACCCTCGGCGCCCGCGTCCACGTCAGAGGATGGTCTTGCCGAACGCCGACAGGATGAGCCAGACCGCCAGCTCGCCGGTCTTGTTGCGGACGTCCAGCGTGGGGTTGAGCTCGACCATCTCCATGCCGATGAGCTTGCCGGTGCGGTGCACGGCCTCGCAGATGAGGTGGGACTCCCGCAGGGTGAGCCCGCCTTGCACGGGGGTTCCGACGCCGGGGGCATCCTTGGGATCGACCCCGTCCAGATCGAACGACAGGTGGATGCCGCTGGTGTGCTCCTGGACGTACTCGATGGCCTCGGCCACACACAGCGCGGTTCCGCGACGGTCGAGCTCGCTCATGGTGTAGACGCGCACGCCGAGCTCCTTGACGAGCCCCACCTCGCCGGCGTCCACATCCCGGGCGCCGATCACCACCACGTCCTCGGGCCTCAGCGCAGGTTCGTCGCCGGACAGCCCTGTCAGCTCGGACGGACCGTGACCCAGCAGCGCAGCCAGCGGCATGCCGTGGATGTTCCCGGTGGGCGAGGTGTCCGGGGTGTTCATGTCGGTGTGGGCATCGACCCAGACCACGCCGACGCGCTCGCCCTTCGCCTTGTGCCCCCGGGCCAGACCCGCGATCGTGCCCATGGCCTGGGCGTGGTCGCCGCCGAGCACCAGTGGCGTGCTCCCGGACTTCACCCCGGCCTCGACCCGATCGGCGAGCAGGGCGCAGGTGCGGGTGATGGCATCCAGGAAGCGGGCCTTGGGGTTTCCGGGGCCCCCTTCGCTCTCGTAGTTCCGGACGTCGATGGGCTCGACGGACGCCAGCGTGTGGCCCACGGCGAGCAGCTGGGGCACGAGGCCGGCCACGTGGATGGCAGACGGCCCCATGTCGGTTCCGCGGCGACCGGCGCCGAGGTCGAGGTGGACGTTGGTGATCTCGATCTTCATGGGGTCTCCGTCGCAGGGGTGTTGGAATCCGCCGCTTGCGCCCGGTAGACCTCGAGATCGCGCTCGAGCTGTGCCAGGGCCGCGTCGTCCGGAAACTGAGCGCGTGCCTCGACCAGCTTCTCGGCCGCTCCCTCTATCGCACCGTTGTCGAGCAGCCGGGTGATGAAGGCCGCAGCCTCCACCGGATGCCCGAACTTCTTCTCGCGCTTGCGCTGGGTGGGATCGGCTGGCTCGGCCAGCTTGCGGGCTTGCAGGTCGTAGCCGTCGACCTTCTTCAGCTCCTCGAGGGCGACGTCCCGCAGGCGGGGTTGGTTGAGCTTGTCGGCCTCGCGCACGAGCGCCATCAGGATCTCCCCGTTGCCGCGGGCCATTCTCAGCACATCGTCCTGGAGCGCCCGCCTGCGCGTGTCGTCTGCACGCACGGTCTGCCGCATCATCGCCTTCACGCGCTTGACCTTCAGACCGGTCAGGAACCCGGGGAGCATGAGCCCGGCGACGACCACCCCGGCGATCGCGAGCACCCAGGGGGGCACGAACTGGGCGATGGTGCCCAGCAGCTCGCCGATCATCGCCATGGGGGCGCCCCGCTCATCAGTGTCCGCTGCCTCCGCTGTCGGCGCCCAGCAGGTCTTCGTGCATCCACTTCTTCAGGATGGGCGAGATGAGCAGCATGACCACCGCGGACAGACAGGCGGTGATGGCGATCTGGCCGAACACACCGCCGTACACGTCGATGGTCTCTGCGGGAACGGGGATGAGCTTGCCGCCATCCGAGCCGTGCCCGACGTTGGTGAGTGCTGCGATGATGGCCGCCAGGTAGTTCGAGAAGGCCGTGGCCAGGAACCACGCGCCCATCAGTGTCGACACCAGGCGCTTGGGCGACAACCGGGTGACCATCGACAGGCCGACGGGCGACAGGCAGAGCTCGCCCGTGGTGTGCAGCAGGTAGCCGAGCAGGACCCAGATCATGCCGGTCATCCCGCGGTCGTCGGCGATGCTCACCCCGTACCACATGGCCGCGAAGCCGAGCCCCAGCTGGAGCAGGCCCAGGCTGAACTTGATGGGGGTGTTGGGCTCGAGGTTCCGGCGCGCCAGCACGGTCCACATCGTGCTGAAGATCAGCCCGAAGATCATGATGAAGATGGCGTTGGCGGACTGGAACGTGGAGGCCGGCACCGTGTTGCCGTTCACGCCCATCCCCACGTGCTCCTTCTGCACGACCCATTCCTGGATCAGGGGGTCGGTGGGCATCGACGCCCGGTCGATCATCTCGTCGATGTGCTCGTCGTTCTTCTTCAGCAGCTGGTCGAGCTGGGTGAGTGCATCCAGGCTGGTCATCGTGAACGCGGGCTCGGCACGCATGGCGGCGACGGTGGCCACGAGCTCTTCGCGGGCTTCGACCTTGCCCTCCTCGCTGGCGTACTCGAGCTGGGTCTCCAGCACCGCACCCAGGGCCTTCTCGATGTCGTCCTTGAAGCCGTCGGCCGTGTTGGCGTAGCCGAGCTGTTCCTGAGTGACCTCGATCTCCAGGGTCTTCCCGACGTCTGCGTCGGTGATCACGCGCTCTTCGAAGACCCGGTCGATGTTGCGGTCGGTGAAGTTGGTGACCGAGCTGCCGGCCTGCTCGAAGAACGCCCAGAACAGCATGCTGAAGATCATCATGATGAGCACGGCGAACATGCGCTCGCGCTCGACCTTCACACTACGGACCGCCTCGAGCAGCAGGTAGATCGTGGCCACGATGCCCACCACCGTCAGGAGCAGGCCGGGGGGCGTGCTGATCTCGTCGAGGATGAACACCCCGAGGCCCACGATGGCGCTCTCGGAGTCCTTCCACGCCTTCATGGTCTCTTCGGCGATGATCATCTGCGCGATGTTGACGCTGCGACTCGACCACACGAGCGCGGCGAGCACGGGGACGGTCACCATCGTGCCCAGGTAGACGGCGTATTCGAGGGGGATGCCCGCAACGCGCTCCTTGAGCTTGGCCGGATCCTTGGGTTGCCCCGCTTCGTCGGCGAGCCCCCCACGGCCGAGTGCGACGAACGCCGCGATGCCGGACGCCAGCAGTGCGAGCGCCACGAAGCCGCTCACGGCCAGCAACAACGTGCCCTCGGGGAGGATGACCATCGCTGCAGCGGTGGTGATGGCGCCGCCCAGGATGAGCACCTGACTGACCCGGTTGGGCACCACGAACACCGCGAGCCCGATGAGCATCCCGACGGTGGCCAGCCCGAACCCGTAGTGCCAGCCATACGTCTCGCCCACCAGTCCACAGACCAGCGGAGCCATGGCCGCACCCAGGTTGATGCCGATGTAGAACAGCGTGAATCCCCCGTCGCGTCGGGGGTCGCCGTCTTCGTACAGCCCGCCCACCATGGTGGAGATGTTGGGCTTGAAGAAGCCATTGCCCACGATGAGCAGGGCCAGGGCTCCGAAGAACGGCGCCTCGGACTCGATGGTCATCAACAGGTGGCCGGCCGCCATCAACAGCCCGCCGAACACCACCGCGCGCCGCGCCCCCAGCAAGCGGTCGGCGATCAGGCCCCCGAAGAAGGGGGTCATGTAGACGAGTGCGGTGTAGGCGCCGTAGACCTTGTAGGCCTCGCCGTCGTCGAGCCGCAGGAAGCCCTTCATCATGTAGAGCACGAGGAGCGCGCGCATCCCGTAGTACGAGAAGCGCTCCCACATCTCGGCGAAGAACAGGTTGAACAGGCCGGTCGGGTAGCCGAAGAGCTCGGGTTGATCCGAGCTCGAGGTGGCGCTCGCCATGAGGGCTCCTGAAAGCGGGGGATGGCGTGGGAGTGCCCGATTCCACGGGCCCGTTCACGCGACGCGCCGACATAACCCCTAGGTCGCGGGCGGTCCGCCGTTGGACGCGCCAGGATCGTCCTTCGACCCAGCGAACACCGCCTGCAGGCGCGCGACGAGACCACGGCGTCGGGCGTTGTCGAGTGGGGCGGGTTCCATGGACGCGAGCTGACAAGCCCCCAGATACGATGCATATGCGGCATCCGCCCATTCCGCGTCCCGGCCCAGCTCGACGTACTGCTGGGACAGGTAGGCGAGTCGGGTCGCGTTCACCCGGGCCACGACCGGCCCGATCTCGTCGTGACCTCGTGCGGCCGCGGCCTGAAGCGCGGCTTCGGCGCGGAGCTCGGCCGGATCCCGAAGGGCGAGGTCGAACAGCGCATGCAGACGCTCCGCAGGCGAGCCAACCTCTTCGAGCGACTCGATCACCATGCGGGTGCCGAGCTCTTCCCACATCTTCAGCGATTTCTCCAGCAGCTCCGCCCTGGACTCGAAGTGCCAGTAGAAGCTGCCTTTCGTCACGCCGAGGGACCGGGCGAGCGGCTCGACGGCGAACGCACGCTCGCCTCGCTCGCCGAACGCGAGGAGCGCCGCGCGGCACCAATCGGACACCGACAACTCATCCCGCGTCTTCCTTCGGTCGCCCTTGCCACTCACCATACGGTGCCGTATGTTCGTGCACGACCATACGCCACCGTATGGTGAGGAGGGACGACATGCGCGCGACCATCGGCACCTGTGTCATGGCTCTGGCACTGCTCCACACCGGCGTGGGGGTGCTGATGGGGTGGCCCCATCTCGGCGCGATCGTGGCGGACGGGTGGGTCGACGCCGTTCCCGACGATGCGCCACTGCGCATGGCCATCTTCTGGTTCCTGTGGTTCGGCGGCAGCTTGTTCCTGGTCGGCGCAGCCTGGCGGCAGCTCGAGCTCACGGGCGGCCGAATCCCCGGTTGGCACGGCGCTGGGCTCGGGCTGGTCGCATTGCTCGGCGCGCTGGCCATGCCCGTCAGCGGGTTCTGGTTGGCCCTGCCACTGGCGGCCATCGTGATGTGGCGCGGGCGCTGAATCGAGCGACGGCGGGGTTCGTCTTTCCGTCGGAAACCGACATTCAAACACCCTTCCCAACGATGCCGCGGTCGATCGATATTGCCAACCGACCGAGGAACGAGGGAGGGCGGAGGCCGAGAATCGGCCGGAGATAAAGGAATCACGACGATGCCGGGCCGCTACATCCCCAGGTCCATCGCCAGATCCGCCAGCCGGTCCCGCAGCTCTTCGAGCTCCCGTCGCAGGGACTGCCGCTCGCGCTTCCAGGCTCTCGGGTCGGCTTCGGGAGGCGCGGTGTCTCCCTCCAGGCGGAACACGACCAGATCGAGGTCGCGCCGGATGTCTTCGATGGCGAATGCGGACTGCCGACGATCCATGGCGGGCCTCAGTTGGCGTGCATGATTCCGAAGATGCCGTAGACCAGCAGCGCGTTCAGGGCGGCGGTGACCGGCCAGCGCCACCGCACGCTCGCATCCCCCTCGGAGAGCTTCACCAGCACCTTCTTGGTGCCCATGCCCACCAGCGCGCCCTGCAGGACCACGGCCAGCACGCCGAGCCACAGGTAGACCGTGCCCACCGGGAGCCCGACGGCGACCCAGGAGCCCAGGCCCAACAGCCCGATGAAGCCCATCAACGCGGGCTCGATGCGGCGTCCGAGCACGGTTCCGGCCTTGACCAGCCCCGCTTTGCTGCCCGTGGCAGCGTTGACGATGGACAGCACGAGCGAGATGGAGGCCGACAAGAGCAGCAGGTAGGCGAGGCCCTCGTGACCGTGCAGCAACCCCTTGACCATGACCGCCTCCGGACGTTGCGAGTGTTCGACGGAAGCGCTTGTAACGCCCGACACCCGGTCGTGGCGTACAGGGCGGTCTCCGGTGTGTCCAACCGGGGTCCAGTCGAGGTGACGCGCGCGCGACACGCGTAGGTGACCCACGCGCAAACGCTCCCTGATCCGCCGATCATCCGGAGGCCTCGCGCGCCGGTCACGTCTCCGACCTTCGTGTCGGTCCGGCAACGAACTCGCGAACATCCCCGTGGAGGAGCGCCCCAGTTTTGTGAAGTGAGCTACACTTTTCCGGGCCGGACAGGGATTGTCCTATGTCCTCGATAATACCCCTAAAATCTGCCTTAACCAGGAAGTCCCCAGTTGTGGAAAACTCCGGGGCAGGCAGGGGACGGCCTTGGGACAGCCGGGCATCCCACCCCCGCTCGAAGGCCGGGCACGCCCGACAGACGGGGTTCTTCCATTCCACACCCTGTGGAGAACCTCCCCGCCGGCACCCCCATCAACCACTAGATGTTGGGGTTGCTCGGCCGACGCACCACTAGATATTGTGGTCGGGCTTGAGGCGAGCACCTACCGTCGTGCTGCCCCGGGGCGTCCAGCCCCGACCGGCATCCGACATCGCCACCCGCACCCGCCGGCCCCGGTCGGCATCCCACCACCCTCAAAATCCCTGATGCCCCCCACTGAGGTGACCATGCGCGTCGACCGTCGCTACACCATTGGCTTGGACTCTCCCTACGACGGCCTGTCTTTCGAGGCCCGCCGATCCGAGATTCGAAACCCGGATGGAACCCTCGTCTTCGAGAACGACGAGGTCATGGTTCCGTCGGGCTGGAGCCAGGTCGCGACGGACATCATCGCGCAGAAGTACTTCCGCAAGGCCGGCGTCCCCGCCGCCACCAAGACCGTGCGCGAGAAGGGCATCCCCGGCTGGCTGCAGCGAAAGGTCGCCGACGACAAGGCGCTGGCGAAGCTCCCCGAAGACCGTCGGTTCGGCGGCGAGAAGGACGCGCGTCAGGTCTTCGACCGGCTCTGCGGCTGCTGGACCTACTGGGGCCTCAAGGAAGGCGTGTTCGACAGCCACGACGACGCCCAGGTCTTCTACGACGAGCTCCGCTACATGATGGCCCGCCAGATGTGCGCGCCCAACAGCCCCCAGTGGTTCAACACCGGTCTGCACTGGGCCTACGGCATCGACGGTCCCGCTCAGGGCCACCAGTACGTCGATCCCAAGTCCGGTGACGTCGTCGCCTCGGCGTCCGCCTACGAGCGCCCCCAGCCCCACGCGTGCTTCATCCAGTCCATCGGCGACGACCTCGTCAACGACGGCGGCATCATGGACCTGTGGCTGCGCGAAGCCCGTCTCTTCAAGTACGGCAGCGGCACCGGCACCAACTTCAGCAACCTCCGCGGCGAGGGCGAGCCCCTGTCCGGAGGCGGTCGCTCCAGCGGTCTGATGAGCTTCCTCAAGATCGGCGACAAGGCCGCGGGCGCCATCAAGAGCGGTGGAACCACGCGTCGCGCCGCGAAGATGGTCTGCCTCGACCTCGACCACCCGGACATCGAGAACTTCGTCAACTGGAAGGTCTGCGAGGAGCAGAAGGTCGCCGCGATGGTCACCGGCAGCCAGCTCAACGAGAAGCACCTCAACGCCATCCTGAAGTCCATCCACGACAACCTGGCCCTCGGCGACGACCGGTTCGACCCCCTGCACAACCGCGACCTGGCCAAGGCCGTGCGCGACGCCCGCACCGCCGCCATCCCGGACAACTACATCTTCCGGGCCGTGCAGTACGCGAAGCAGGGCATCACCTCGATGGAGTTCCCGGTCCTCGACACCGACTGGCAGGGCGAGGCGTACAACACCGTCAGCGGCCAGAACTCCAACAACAGCGTGCGCATCCCCAACAGCTTCATGGACGCCGTGCTGCGCGACGAGCCCTGGAAGCTCATCCGTCGCACCGACGGTGGCGTGCACAGCACCATCCGCGCCCAGTCGCTGTGGGACGACATCTGCAACGCCGCGTGGTCCTGCGCCGACCCCGGTGTGCAGTTCGACTCCACCATCAACGAGTGGCACACCTGCCCCGCCGATGGCCGGATCAACGCGAGCAACCCGTGCTCCGAGTACATGTTCCTCGACGACACGGCGTGCAACCTCGCGAGCCTCAACCTCACGAACTTCTACGACCCCACCACCCGTGAGTTCGCGCTCGACAGCTTCATCCACGGCATCACCCTGTGGACCACGGTGCTCGAGATCAGCGTCGCCATGGCGCAGTTCCCCAGCGTCGAGATCGCGCGTCGCAGCTACGACTACCGCACCCTCGGCCTCGGCTACGCCAACCTCGGTGCGCTGCTCATGGTCATGGGCGTTCCGTACGACAGCCCGAAGGGCCGCGCCATCGCGGGCGCCCTCACCGCCACGCTCACGGGTCACGCCTACGCGCAGTCCGCCCGTCTGGCCGCCGAGCTCGGGCCCTTCCCGCGCTACGAGGCCAACAAGGACGACATGCTGCGGGTCGTGCGCAACCACCGCCGCGCCGCGTTCAACGCGCCCAGCAAGGCCTACGAAGACCTCACCATCCGTCCCGTGCCGATCGACCCCTCGCTCGCCCCCGCCGACATGCTGAAGGCCGCGCGAGACGCGTGGGACGACGCGGTGGAGCTCGGCGAGAAGCACGGCTACCGCAACGCCCAGGTCAGCGTCCTCGCCCCCACCGGCACCATCGGCCTGGTGATGGACTGCGACACCACCGGCGTCGAGCCCGACTTCGCGCTGGTCAAGTTCAAGAAGCTCGCGGGCGGCGGCTACTTCAAGATCATCAACCAGTCCGTCCCGCCGGCCCTCACCGCGCTCGGCTACACCGACGACCAGGTCGAGGCGATGGTCAAGTACGCCACCGGCTCCGGCACCCTCGCAGGTGCGCCGCACGTCGACCACGAGGCGCTCAAGGCCAAGGGCTTCGACAACGCCACGCTGCAGCGCGTCGAGCAGCAGCTCGAGTCGGCCTTCGACATCAAGTTCGCGTTCAGCGTCTACACCCTCGGCAAGAACTTCTGCACCGACATCCTCGGGCTGTCCGAGCGCCAGGTGAACGACCCCACCCTCGACGTGCTGGCCGCCATCGGCTTCACGCGGGCCCAGATCGACGCCGCCAACGCGTACGCCACCGGCACGATGACCCTCGAGGGCGCTCCCTTCCTGAAGGACGAGCACCTGCCGGTCTTCGACTGCGCCAACCGCTGTGGTCGCATCGGCAAGCGCTTCATCCAGTTCGACGGCCACATCCGCATGATGGCCGCCGCTCAGCCCTTCATCTCGGGCGCGATCAGCAAGACCATCAACATGCCGAACGAGGCGACGATCGACGAGGTCAAGCACGCCTACATGCTGTCCTGGCGCCTGGGCCTCAAGGCCAACGCGCTCTACCGCGACGGCAGCAAGCTCTCGCAGCCCCTCTCCAGCATGATGGCCGCCGATCTGTTCGCCGCGGTCGACATGGTCGAGGATGCCGAGGTGCCCGTCACGCCGGTCCGTCGCACGCCCGACCCCGTCCAGATCGCCGAGCGCGTGGTGGTCCGCTACCTCGCCAAGCGCCGTCGCCTGCCCGACCGTCGCAAGGGCTACACCCAAAAGGCCATCGTGGGCGGCCACAAGGTCTTCCTGCGCACGGGTGAGTACGAGGACGGCACGCTGGGCGAGATCTTCGTCGACATGCACAAGGAGGGCGCCGCCTTCCGCAGCCTGATGAACAGCTTCGCCATCGCGATCTCCATCGGCCTGCAGCACGGCGTACCGCTCGAGAAGTTCGCCGACCAGTTCCTGTTCAGCCGCTTCGAGCCGAACGGCATGGTGATGGGCAACGACCGCATCAAGATGGCGACGTCCATCATCGACTACGTCTTCCGCGAGCTGGCCATCACCTACCTGGGCCGCGACGACCTCGCGCACGTCAGCGAAGAGGATCTGCGCCACGACACCCTGCACTCGGGCCCCCGCGAGCCGGAGTACAACGAAGAGGTCGTGCTGGGTGGTGCGGTTCCGGCTGCACCGGTCACCAAGTCGGTCACCGAGTCGGTCACCGAGTCGGTCACCGAGTCGGACGACGAGATCCCGCCGGTGGCGCATCACCTCGAGGTCGATGTCGATGCGTACTACGACGCCGACGACGACACGGACGACACGCCGAAAGTGGACGAGGCCGCGCCTCCCACGCCGCGCGTGCACCTGGTCACCCGGGCTCGCAGCCAGAAGATCCAGGCGGTGCTCGACGCGAAGGCGAAGGGCTACGAGGGCGATGCCTGCGGCGACTGCGGCGCGATGACGATGGTGCGCAACGGCTCCTGCCTGAAGTGCATGAGCTGCGGCGCGACGAGCGGCTGCTCCTGATTCCTGATTCGCTGACTCGCTGATTCAGCTGGTGCGAGGCCGCGCTCGGACTGCCCTACGGGGTGGTTCGGCGCGGCCTTCGTCGTTTCGAGGCCGAGCAGGAGGGCAGACGTCATTGTTCCGGGGTGAAAGGTGCTGACGGACGCCCTGGCGGATTCAGACCGATAAACGACGGGGTTCACCGCAGAGTGCTGCGCTTCGCAGTGGACAGGTCCCGTCTGCTTCGCTCGACCCGGCGGTCCGACCGTCTACCAACCGCCTCGGCAGGACGTCCGAGGCAGCGGGGTCGGTGTTCGTCCGAGCGCTTGACGGCTGGGTCAGCGTCGACGGCCACCACGGAGCGCTGTCGCTCACAGAGCGCTTCGCTCACGGAGGTTTGCACGGAGCGCGTACGCCTCGATGAGCCCGTCTCCACCGCCGTGTTCGAGCGTCGTCTCCCGGATCCCCTCATCCAGGACGTGCTCTATCGGTCCCCGATCGTGTCCACTACGGCCCACTCCCTGAAGGCGTCTCGGCCCGGTGCAGCGGGGGTTTCCGGGGGCCCGCGGGCCGGTGAGAGTCGGCGTTGAATTCATCGAAGTCGTTCGAGCGAACGCCCGGGTCGTCCGCCCCGAGCCGTTCTCATCCTCCTGGGACGCCCGACACGGGGTCGGACGCAGCGGTGAACCTGGTGCGCTCACAAGACGACGCCGTCGGAACGCCCACCCCCACTACGACGCCCGCCGATGGGGCTCCGTGAAATCCTCCGTGTTCTTCGTGACTCCGTGGCATCCTTGGCCTCATCCCGACGACCACCGCCCCCTCGCAGCCCAGACCCCCGATGCGCCCACACCAGCGGGGTAGAATGCGACCGCGCATGCGAAGTCCCTCGCCCCAGAGGTCGTCTTGACCCACCCCGCGTCCGGTGCGTTCGCGGCCCGGCCCGCCCGCGACCGGAAGCCCGACACCTCCAACCACGACCGCTACGAGCGCATCGACCGCCTCGGATCGGGCGGAATGGGCGTGGTGTGGCGCGCACGGGACACCTGGCTCGAGCGCGACGTGGCGCTGAAGACCGTGCCCGAGCGCGACCCCCATCTCGAGCAGCGACTCGAGCGGGAGTGGCGCGTGGCCGTGCGGATCCGCAGCGAAGGATGCATCCGCGTGCTCGACCGCGGAACCCTCGACGACGGCCGGCCGTTCGTCGTCACCGAGCTGCTGCACACCCCCGCCCTCGACCCCGAATCCGACCCGCAGACCCGCATCCAGGTCCTGATCGAGGTCTGCCGGGCCATCGGCGACGCCCATCGCCAGGGCATCGTGCACCGCGACCTGAAGCCATCCAACCTGGGGCTGCGCCGCACGACAGACGGAGAACCCCGCCGAGCGGTGGTGTTCGACTGGGGGCTCGCCAAACCCACCGAAGACGCCGAGCACGCAGCAGAGGGCTGGTCGGAGCGCGTCATCGGGCCGCCGCTCACGATGTCCGGCATGGTCACCGGAACGGTGGGCTACATGGCACCCGAACAGCTCGCGAATGGCCGCATCCGCTCCCAGAGCGACGTCTGGTCGCTGGCCGCGATGCTGCACGAGGTCCTGACCGGCCGGTCCCCGTGCACCGACGGCACCCACACCCTGCTCGCGGCCATCTCGAAGGGCGCCATCGACATACCCGACCCCGCGTTCGAGGCCCTGCTCCGACGCGCCCTGTCCCTCGAACCCGACGAGCGGCCCTCCGACGGGCATGCGCTCGCCGACGCCATCGCGGCCATCGTCGCGCCGCCGGTGTCCGCCCCGCGTTCGCCTCGGCGCCGGTCCCTGGGGCTGGGAATCGCCGGCATCTGCGGTGCGGCCACCCTCCTGGGAGTCGGGTTCCTCCAGAATCCCGCCCCCTCCACCGCCGACGAGGCGACGACCGACGCACTGCACGCCGTCCACGTGCAGCTCGGAGACGCCCTCGCCGCGCAGGGACGCTTCGAAGAGGCCCGTCGACATGGGCTCGAAGCAGACGGCCTCCGCTCCACGCCCGACTCCAGGGGCCTGTTGACCTTCCCGGCCGCGCCCCCACCGGACGTCCAGCCTCTCGCCTGTGAGTCCGCGGGCCTGTTCCCCGCCCTGCAGGCGCGCACCTGCAAGACGGCCTCAGACCTCGAAGTCGTCCGCTCCAGGGGAGCGAAACGGCACCGCATCGACGCCGAGATCGTGTGGCCTCTGCACGACGGCCTGATGATCCAGCGAGGCCTGGAGATGATCCGCATCGCTGCCGACGGGTCCGAACAGGTGCTGGGCAACGCACAGGGCGAGCACCTGGTCGCGAGCCATCCCGACGGCCGGGTGGCGTGGACCACGGGCCCCAGAGTATCCACAGCCGCACCCGACGCCCGCACTACCATCGGTCCCACGGCTCCCACCCACATCGACACCCTGGTGATCACCCCCACCGAGGTCGTGCTCACCGCCGACCGGTCGGTCTACGTGCTCGAGGGCGACACCCTGCGCGAGCTCGCCACCCTGTCCGGCCAGCCTGCCGTCGCTGCCGCGCACGTCGGACCCGATCTCGTGTTCGTCGGGCTTCGCGGAGAGGTACTGGTGCTCGATGCGACCACCTTGCAGGAGCGCGATCGCTACCGGTTGCGCGGCGTCGCCCAGGTCCCGCAGGCCGCGATCGAGCGCCGTCGCATCGCCATCGCCAACGAGGCCGGGGTGCGGGTCTTCCAGTCTGGAGAACCCGAGCTGCAGCTCGATCTCGAGCCCGTCGACAGCCTGATGTGGACGGCGGACGACACGCTCCAGGCCCTCCGTGAAGGCGCGCTCTACACCTGGTCGCTCGACGATGCCCTGTCGCTGGTCGTCCCCAGCCGCGGGTCCACCACCGCACTGAGACTCGGACTGAATCCAGCCATCGCCGCTCAACCTCCGGACTCGAACGATGCGCGGGTCTACCGATTCGAGCCCGACCGACTGATCTCGGCCGAGATCGACTGGGCCCGGTCGAACGACGGAGTGGTGCGCTCCATCCCGTTGTACGGATTGATGGTCGAAAACCAGCAGGCCTACCGCGTCGGGCGCGACGGCACGCGTGAACCCCTGGGCGTCTACCCTGTCCTGGCCGCCATCGGCGACGCGCATGCCATCGGGGTCCGTCGCTGGGGACGCGGCTTCGGCGTCTTCACCCCCGAGGGCGACCTCCACGTCTCGGATGCTCCGACCCTGCGCACCGCGATTCCATCCACGGACGGGGAACACGCCCTGGCCGTCAGCGCAGAGGGACAGCTCTACCAGCTCGGTCTGGACGGCTCGATCACGGCGCTCACCGTCGATGGGCACGTCGTGGACGGCGTCGGAGAGGTCTTCGCCGAAGGGGGTGCGGGTCTGGCGGTCGGTCGCGGGTCCGACGTCGAGCTGGTGGGCACCTGGACTGCGACCTGTCGGGACACCATCACTGCACTGGCCGTCGACGGGCAGCACGTCGCCGTCGGCACCCACTCCGGCCACGTCTGTGTGTTCGATGCGGATGGAACGCTGGCCCGGCGGTTCCGCGCCCATCCCGAGCGCGTCAACACGCTGGGCTTCTGGAGCGGCTGGTTGTTCAGTGGGTCCTGGGCACCGGGAGTCCGCCGCTGGGCCATCGATCAGTCGTGGAGCACCAGCTCGTCGCCCGGGTAGAGGCACAGCGAGACCAGACCCCGTCCGTCGGTCAGCAGCAGATCCGGACGCACGGATGCATCGGAGAGCGCCCGTCGCGTGCGCCCCAGGGTGGTGTCCCAGCGCTTCCGCACCAGGAACCGGTCGGCGACGTCGGACCAGATCTCGTGGGCGACGGCCTCCCACGACACTGGAACACCCACGGCCGCGACCTCGTACACCAGCTGGGCCTTCTTCCCGTTCAGGTGCGCTTTCAGGACGTCTCCTCCGAACACCCGGACCTGGTCGACCCAGGCCTCGATCAGCAGGGAATCGGGAGCCGGCGACCGATCCATGGTGAGCGGTGCGGTCGGGACGGCATCCAGTCGCAGCTCTCCGGACCAGTCCCCGATGTGGAGCGGACCCGGCACGAGCGGCCCCTGCTGGTGGCCATCGATCTCGCAGAACCACCGCTCCCCGTCGGTGTAGAGCATGGCGTCGGCATGGGGGTGAAACCCGGTCCGGACTTCGGGGGGCGTCGCAGTGAAGACGCTGGTCGTGCCCGTCAGCACGGTCGGATCGAGGCCCGGCCCCGCAATCGCCAGGCATTCCTGCGGCAGGTGGAGCTCCCGAATCTCCAGCGGCAGGCCCGGAGCGACCTCGATGGACTGGCCGACCTCGAGAAACGGGTCCTGCACGACGCGCCCGTCGATGGCCAGACCACCCCGCAATCCCAGCAGGGTGAGTCCGCGTCCGCGCACCGACACCACAGCGTGCATCTCGGAGACCCGACTGTCGTTGAGCTGCAGCTCACAACGCGTGTGGCGCCCGATGCGGTCGCCGGGCCGCAGGAGGGTGTCGGTCCCGTCTGGCAGGCGAATCGACACATAGGGACCCGAGAGCGCTTCGTCCGACATCGCGTCGGGACCTATTGCAGCGCTCCGGGCTCGTCGAGCAGGGCCAGAAGGTCTCGTCCACCGCTGCCTCGAGCCCCCGCGATCACCCGCGACGAAACCCGCCACGCGGCCCTGGCCTGGTCATCGACCCCACGCTCCAACCCGACCAGGACCCCCTGCATCCTGACGACGTCGAGTCCGCCCGAGGCTCAGGCGCACAGCAGCCCGCCCCCGAAGTTGCTCGCGTGCGCGGTCGTCGCCATGAAGAGCAGCGCCATCGTCGCGACCGTTCCGCGGGCCCACCCTCGCAAGCGAGGGATGAACCGACTGAATCTCTCCATAGAATGTCTTGCCGCGATCAGGTACCCCCGGAAAATGTGCTCGTTCCTCCGCGCATTTCGGGGGCACCGTTCTCTTGGCCGCCAAGACATTCGCTGCAGCATCGCTCACCTCCGACGCCTACCGTCTCCGGGGCAGATGGACGCCAGATGACCCCCGCGACAATGCCTTGGAGCCATCGCTCAGCGGCGCTTCTTGCGCGAACGCTTCCGGCCCTTGCGACCCTTCCCCTTTCCGCCCTTGCGGCCCCTGTGCTTGCCGCCCGTCCGGCGGCCGCGAGGCTTCGGACCGCGATGGTTGCCGAGCGCATCCAGCGCCAGCCGCAGATCCCCGTGCAGCGGCGCCCGCGTCTTCCCCGCCCGCGACACGTGCAGGAACGGCCGGACCAGTCCCGCCTTGTCGGCGAAGAAGCGCGCGGTCTTCCGATCCTGCCCGGCCACGCGGTGTCCTCGCTTGGCCAACGCGCTGAGCGCTCGTGACAGCGGGCCTTTCAGTGTCAGCCGGCACAGCGAGTGCGTCGCCACCTCGGCCAGCACCTCGACATCCGCCGGCCCGAACTGGCCCGGACGCACACTGCCCAGCAGCAGGGCCAGCACTTCGTCGGGTCGGCCGAGCGCGCCCGAGGGCTTGCCATGCCACGGAGTTCCAACGCGCCCGCCGTCGCCACGCCAGTGCACCCGCTTGGGAGCCCGCTCCAGCCGGACCACCGCCTCGACCTCGCGGGTCTGGGGAAACAGATCGATCGGGGTGATGCGCGTGGCCCGCAGGCCATGGGCCGACAGGATGTCGAGATCCCGGGCCAGGGTCTCCGGCCCACACGACACGTAGACCGCTCGCTCGGCCAGCTTCGCGATGCGCGCCAGGCTCTCCGGATCGCTGCCCCGTCGCGCGGGATTCAGGACCACACAGTCGAACCGGCCCGCCAGAGCGGGGTGATCCGCCGTGTCCTCCACGCGACCCTCCACCACCGTGACGTGATCGGGAGCCCGTCGCGCCGCCGCCCGCGCAGCGCTGGGCACCTCCTCCACGGCCACCACCCGATCCCGCCCCTCGGCCAGCGCCAGCGCGTACGCGCCCACACCGGCGTAGAGATCGAGCACGGACCGCGCGTCGCCCACGGCCTCCTTCACCAACCGATGCAGGACCGCGGCCTGACGCGGATCGACCTGGAAGAACGCCCCCGGCAGCACGTCGTACGCCACCCCATCGATGCGCTCCTCGAGCGACGCCGAACCCGCGACCACCTGGGGTGCCGAGCCCATCACCCGGCGCCCCTTCGGATCCGCCCGACTGACCGCGACGGACGCCAGCTGTGGAACCTCGCGCACCAGCGCTCTCGCAGCCCGCGGCCCCCCGTCGAGCTCTCCGCCCTTGCACGCCAACACCAGCTGGAGCTCGCCGGTCGCCCGCGACACCCGCAGATCGACCGAGTGCACCCCACGCCGACCCTTCAACCAGTCCGTCAGCACGGGCAGAAACGCGCGCAGCTCCTCGGCGAGCACCGGACAGTCGGGGGTGTCGAGCACCGTGCCGTCTCTCGGGTCGTACAGACCGATCGCGACCTCGGAACGCCCGATGCGTACCGGGAGCTTCAGCCGGTGGCGGTACCCCTCGGTCCACTCGGACCCCACGATGTCGACCGGCTGAGGCAGATGGTCGAAGTGCGCCAGCGCCCGCCCGAGTCGCTCGGACTTCTCGGCCAGCTGCACGTCGTAAGCGGCCGAAAGCGACGGACACCCGGGACAGCGGGGATGGTGAGTACAGTCCAAGTGGGGCTCCGATGAAACGAGGCGAATTCTACGATGCAGAGATCAACGATTCGATTCGAAGATCCCTTCAGCGCGACGCAGGGTCTCCCGATGGTGGGTGTAAGCCCTCCGCGTCCCCTGCGTTGGCATCACGGGTTTACATCGACGTGCTCTCGGACACTCCCAGATGAGATCCCCACGGTCCAGCCGCCCTGGCATGGAACGTGCACCACCATTCCCCGTACCCCACTTGCTTCCCCCGAACGCCCCAGGAGCTGATCATGCGCCGCACGTCCCCCCTGCTCGCTTCTCTCGAGTCCGGTGAACGTCTCGCGCTCGCAGCCCTGCTGCTGGCGGCGGCGAGCTGGACGAAGATCGCAGCTCCACTGCCGGGAACCGCGATGGTGGATCCCGAGCGTGCCGTGGCCGTCGCGCTCGCCGAAGACGCCGACGCCGATGCATCCGACGCCACGGAGGATGCGGACAGCCAGGATGACGACGTGTCGACCTGGATGCGCGAGGACCCGCTCAACCAGTGGTGAGCGGTGACAGGATGTCGCATCCCGCCGGGGTGTGACGTTCCGTGGACCGTCACACAGGAGCGCCGAGACGCTCGATCAGTCGCGCTTGACGTAGGGGAGCAGCGCGATCTGGCGGGCGCGCTTGATGGCACCGGCCACCTGACGCTGCTGCTTGGCGGTCAGACCCGTGGCCCGACGCGGGAGAACCTTGCCGCGCTCCGTGAGGAAGCGCTGCAGCCGACGGACATCCTTGTAGTCGACCTTCTCACCGGGCTGGAGGGGGGAGACCTTGCGACGAGCCATGTTCTACCTTCCGTTTCTCGCTTGTGGAGTCCAGCGGCACCGAGGGGATCCGGCGGGCTGGGGTGTGGCCCCGGACCGGATTCCTTCCGACCGTGGGACCAAGCGACCCCCGCACGTAACCAGGGCCTGTCGACCGTGCATCCACGACGCGATGCGGGCGGGCCTCAGGCCTGGCAGCCCGCACACCAGAACGTCGTGCGACCGCTCTGCTTCGTGCTCTCGATCGTCGAGCCACACCGCGGACACGCCTCGCCTTCGCGCTTGTACACCGCGAACGGATTCGCGGCGGGATCCTCGGTCACGTAGGTGATCTCGCCGGCGTCCTCGGCGTCGATCACGAACTGCAGCTGCTCGGGAATCGCCCGTGCCAGCGCGTCCCATTGCGGGTCGGCGAGCTTCGAGCACGGTGTGCGCGGGTCGATCGCGGCGCGATGCAGCGCTTCGACCGCCTGGATGTTGCCGATGCCCGCCAGCTTGCCCTGGTCCATCAGCGCGACCTTGATCGCCCGCCGGCCCGTCAACAGGCCCTTCAAGCCGGGACCACCCGGCGCTTCGTCGAGGGCGTCCGGGCCGTGCCCCTGGCGGATCGCGGCCTGCACATCGTCGACGGGCGTGACACACCCGAACCGCCGCCGATCCAGGAACCACACGGCGATCTCGTCGCGGATCATCCCCAGTCGGGCGAACTTCGGGGGTTCGTCGCGGGCGGCCCGCTTCACGAACTTGCCGCTCATCCCGAGGTGCACGAGCAGGCCACCGGACCCCGCGAACGACCACCCGATCCGCTTGCCGTGCCGGATGACGCCCTTCGGCGCCCCGAGCCTCGACAACACCTCTTCGGGATCGTCGACGGCATCGGAGGGTCGCGACGACAGCGTGTGGCGCACGATCGCGTCGTCCAGCACGGAGAAGGTCAGCGCAGGGCCGGTCAACCAGCGGTCGAGCTGACGACGGGCGATCTCGGCTTCGGGAAGCTCGGGCATCCTCGTTTCAGCCGAGAGCAGCCGTGATGCGAGCGGTCACCTCGTCGGGCGAGCCCACGCCGTCGACCGTCTTCACCAGACCCCGCTCCTCGTAGAACGGGATGATCGGCGCAGTCTGGGCGTGGTACGCGTCGAGCCGGGTGCGGCAGGCCTCTTCGGTGTCGTCCTTGCGGTGCACCAGGCGATCCTTCACCTCGTCCGGAGGCGGGTTGAACTCCAGGTGGTAGATCTCGCCCGTCTCCGGATCGGACCGACGCCCCGTGATGCGCTTCACGATGAGCTCGTCCGGCACCTTCAGCACCAGCACGACGTCGAGCTCCACACCCGCCTTCTCCAGTGCCTCGGCCTGGGCCAGGGTGCGCGGGAAGCCGTCCAGCATGAAGCCGTTCTCGCAGTCGTCCTGAGCGATGCGCTCCTCGACCATGCCGATCACCACGGAGTCCGGAACGAGCTCTCCGGCCTTCATGTACGTGTCGGCCTGCTTGCCCATCGGCGTGCCCGCCTTGACCGCCGCGCGGAACATGTCGCCCGTGGAGATGTGCGGAATCTGCAGCCGCTCGACGAGCCGGGCCGCCTGGGTTCCCTTGCCCGCGCCGGGCGGACCGATGAAGATCATGCGCATGTCGAGTGCTCCCGAGTCAGAGGCCGGTTCAGACGGGGTCGGTATCGAACCCACGACCCACCAGCAAACCCCCGGTGCCTCCCGCGAGACCCTGCATCCGAGCGGGCTGCGCTGGGGCCCTGATCATCCGTGCTCGGCGTGCTCGTGGTGGAGCGAGGCCGGCTGCATCGCCACCGTCGCCTACGGGGCCGATCCCAGGCCCACCCCCGCAGACACCCGTGCCTGCGAGCGTTTCGAGCGACTCACCAGCTGCGACCCCTGCGGCGCCTGCTGTCGCGAAGCCTTCGATGCGGTGCCCGCCGACGGCGGCGACCTGCCCGACTCCCATGTGCTGCAGTGGGATGCGCAGTTCCGAACCGTCCGTCGCCAGCCCCAGGGCCGGGGCACCCGCTGCATCTGCCTGTACGGGGACGGCACCAACCACCCCTTCCGCTGCACCCACTACGCCGTGCGCCCCACCGCCTGTCGCGAGCTCGAGCGCGGCGAGCCGAACTGCCTGCTCGCGCGACGCCGGGTCGGGCTGTCGCCACCGCACGCCTCCGAGGGTTAGACCCCGCGACCATCCACAGCAGCCCCTGGAGGCACCATGGCGCGCGGCAAGAAGTTCAGCGAGTTCAGCATCGGAGACACCTGGACCACCCCCGCACGGACGGTCACCGAAGCCGACGTCGTCAACTTCGCGGGACTGTCGGGCGACTTCAATCCCCTGCACACCGACGCCACCTTCGCGGCGAAGACCCCCTTCGAGCAGCGCGTGGCCCACGGCATGCTGGCGGCCTCCATCTCCACCGGCCTCGGGCAGCTCACCGGCATCTTCGAGGGCACCACCCTGGCCCTGATGAGCCAGACCTTCGAGTACAAAGCGCCCGTGTTCTTCGGCGACACCATCCGCCTGCGGCTCATCGTCCACGCCACCAAGGCGTCGAGCAAGGGCGGAAAGGGCGTGGTCACCTTCGACAGCGACATCCTGAACCAGGACGACACCGTGGTCGTGTCGGGCAACTGGGTCGTGCTCTTCCGCGACTGAGCAAACGCCCCGTCGTCACGGCGCTGTCACACGGGTGCTTCGTGGGATACGCTGCGGCC
The DNA here is from genome assembly GCA_965224055.1 of Myxococcota bacterium. Classification (GTDB taxonomy): domain Bacteria; phylum Myxococcota_A; class UBA796; order UBA796; genus JACKEQ01. Next base: position 5,496,952 of record OZ245034.1, read on the forward strand.
GCACGCTGCCGGAGATCCCACGGTGAATCGTCTGCTTCCTGCTGTCCTCCTCGGGGCTGGGCTTCTCGGGCTCGTCGCCCTGCAAGCCTGCCCGCGTCCCGAACCCGAGCCCGCCACACCCGTGGCCCTCGACCTCACCGAGCGTCTCGAAGAAGGCCAGGTGCGCGCGGGGGTCGTCACCGACGAGTCCGCGTTGTTCGGAGGGGTCTCGGCCGAAGGGCGCGCCGGCGACGTCAAGATCTACAACGACCGCGTGCAGTTCGTGATCCAGGCCGCGCGCAAGGGGTCGTACTACCTGCAGCTCGGTGGCGGCGTGGTCGACGCCGACATCGTCCGCCCCGAAGGCGCCATCGGTCGCGATCTGGTCGAGAAGTGGGTCCCGATGCTCGGGTTCGGTCGGTTGACGCTCCCGAACGACGACGGGGTGCAGGTCGTCTCCGACGGCTCCGACGGCCAGGCCGCCGTGGTCCGCGTCACCGGTCAGGATGCGCCGCTCGCCCTGCTCCGCGGCGTGGTCGAGAACCCCGACTTCTTCCCCGAGCTCGGTCTCGACGTGGTCACCGAATACCGCCTCGAGCCCGACAGCTGGCTGCTCGAGGTCACCACGTCGATCACCACCACCACGCCGGTCGACAACTTCACCATCGGCGACATCCTGATGGGGCCGCCCGAGCTCGCGGACGCCTGGTCCAGCGGGAGCGGCCTCGAGTCGCCCGAGGGGCCGCGCCAGACCACGGGCTACATCGACGTCCGCAACAGCGGGGCGATTGCGATCCTGGGCGCCGAAGGGCCCCTGCAGCCGGGCGGAACCGCAGACCTCATCGCGGATCTCATCGATCTCCAGCTCGTGTTCCAGGGTGCGGGGCAAGACCTCGGGGCGGGCGAGACCGTCTCGTTCACCCGGTACTACGGCGCCGGTCCCGACATGGCCACGCTCACCGACGCCGCCAACGCCCGCAACGGCACCGCCACCCAGACCCTGTCCGGCACCGCACTCGCCGACGATGGGCCCGTGCCCGGTGCCCGTGTGCACGTGCTGGTCGACGATGCGCCCTACACGGTCGCCTTCACCGACGACCAGGGCGAGTACGCCGTCCAGGTCCCCGATGTGGGCAGCAGCACCGTGGTCGTCGACGGCCGTGGGCGCGGGCTGTTCTTCGACACCCCCGCCGGATCGCCCGCCTGGCCGGCCTTCTCCGCCGCTCCGGTCTACGAGCGCACGCGCCAGGCGATGGCTTCGGGTGCCCCGGCTCCGCCTCTCGCACAGGGTCGCGGGATCTCGGCGCCCGGTACGAATGCGCTGGGGCAGTACGGCACCCTGCGCGTGTCCGTCGAAGGCGAGCCCCGGCCGTTCACCGTACGCGTCGGTTCGGGCGCACCCGACGACCGGGATCCACGGTTGGTCCGACGCCGCCCGGACGGTCTCGCCGCCGCGGGTTGGGCGCGGGGCGGGTCCCTCGAGCTCCAGGTCGAGCCCGGCACCTGGGACGTGCTCGTGCATCGCGGCATGCGCTACGAGCTCCACACCGAGTCGGTCACCATCGAGCCCGGCCAGACCGTCGAGATCGAGGCCGCGCTCCCCCAGGCCTTCGTGCACCCGGGCTTCGTCCTCGGAGACCCCCATGCCCACGCCAGCCCGAGCGGGGATGGAGGCGTGTCGATGGAGGAACGCATCCTGGTCTCGGCCGCTGCCGGAATCCAGGTGCACTTCGGGAGCGACCACGACCGGGTGGCCGACTACCGCCCGCTGGTGGCCGCTCTGGGCCTCGACGACGTCATGAAGTCCGTGGTCGCCGACGAGGTCAGCAGCGTGCTGCGCGGCCACATGAACGCCTACCCGCTGGTTCCGGACGCCGAGCTGCCCAATCAGGGTGCGGTCGAGTGGTGGACCGACATCCCCGAGGACACGAACGATCTCGTGCGGTCGATCCACCTGCGGCACGGCGCCGACGTCATCGTTCAGTCCAACCACCCCCTCGACAGCGGGGTGGCCGAGTACGCCGACTGGGAGCCCGGAATCATCGGCAACCCTGGCTTCTGGACCGACGACCTGGACGCCATGGAGGTCCTCAACGACGGCGATCAGGACGAGTACTTCCCGGTCTACCTCGACCTGCTGAACCGCGGCTACATCGTCACGCCCGTGGGGGTCAGCGACTCCCACACCCACTTCCAGAGCGATCCGGGCATGGACGGCACCTTCATCGGCATCGGGTCGAGTGCCGTCGCGGACTTCGACGAAGACGCCCTGCTCACCGCCTACGGCCAGCACCGCACCATCGCGAGCCTCGGCGTGTTCCTGGACATGGACATCGCGCCCGGCACCGTGCTCACGGGCCCGGCCACCCTCGAGGTCGACGCGCGCTCGGCTTCGTGGGTCGATGTCGACCGCCTCGTGCTGCTTCGTGACGGAGAGCCGATCGAGACGGTTCCCGGCGCTTCGGCGACCTTCGAGCTCACCGCCGAACAGGACGCCAGCTTCGTGGTCGTGGCCGAGGGCGACTCCCCGATGCAGCCGGTCACGAACAAGCGCCCCTGGGCGGCCTCTGCAGCGATCCTGCTCGATCTCGACGGAGATGGCTGGACCCCGCCCCTGCCTCCGCTCGTCCTGGAGTAGGGCCGGAGGATCAGGCCCGCCCTCCGAGGCGGTTCGACAGGCGCTCGCGCGGTCGTCGGTCCCCCCTGTCCCAAACGACTGCGAGTCGAATGGGACACCCGTCGATGCACGCACGTCGCCGCAAGGAGCCACGACCACGAGCAACGAGCGGAGGTCTGGTCAGCGTTCCCAGAGCGCGATGCGACCGACCCGACCCGCCATCTCGTGCAGCGTCAGCCCCTGCCGGTCGTAGTACGCCGTGTGGTCCTGGCCGAACAGCGGGGACGTCAACAGCTCGGTGGGCGTGCCCAGCTCCGCGATGGCCGGCTCGAACGCCTCGCCCACCGCCACCTCGCCCAGCGGGGTCGTCAGCGTGAGGTCGCACGGCGTCCAGCACTCCAGGCCCACCACCGCATCCGCGCTGAACAGCACGCTCACGCCGCGGTCCGGCCACACCTGGTAGACGTTCAGGCCGATGTCGTCGCTCTCGGTCACCGGCGGCTCGCCCAGCACCCCTGCCACAGCGGCCGGGCCCATCCCGAGCGTCAGCCCGCCCAGCGAGGCCCCCCCGTTCACCGGCTCGCCCGTGGTCGGCTTCGGCACAGACTCCTCGGGAGGCGGCGCCAGCCGGGCGATCGCCCGACGGGCCCGCGCTTCGAACCGCCCTCGGTCGAGCAACAGCTGCCAGTCGGCCAGGGCGGCATCGGTCCTGCCCTGCTTCTCGCTCACGAGCGCCCGGTTCGCGAGCAGGCGCCCGTCCAGCCACTCCAGCCCCCGCGAGGGCTCCAGAGCCGCGGCCTGGTCCAGCAACGCACGAGCCGAATCGAGCCTCCCACGCGACGCTTCCAGCACGGCCCGGTCGATCAGCACTTCCAGCATGGGCGTTTCGCGAAGGGACTGCGCTCTGGACAACAGCTCCTGGGCTTGCTTCGGAGCCCCCTCGTGCCGGGCCAGCACGCCCAGCATCACCAGACAGTGAGGGGCGTTGGGGTCGATCCGCAGGGCCTTGCTGCACGCATCCCGCGCCCGGTCGAAGTGCACGTCGGCCGCGCCGCGCAGGCGAACATCGTTGTCGACCCGCACGGGAACCGCATCGATCCAGGGGTCGTCCGACACGTTGTCGAGCCCCTTGCCCAGGTGCGCGGCCGCCAGGTTGGTCCAGCCCGCCGTGGAGCGTGGATAGAGCGTGAGGAACTGCTGGAACGCCTCGATCGCCATGTCGTGCAGGTCGGCCGACAACCCCGCCAGCCCGACGTCGAACTTGCGGTGGGTCTCGGTCATCGCCGCCAGGCCCGACTGCAGCTCACTCTTGCGCTCGGCGAAGGTGGGATGCCCCACCACGTCCGCGACGTCGGCCGGGATGTCGCCCACGGCCCCCTCGAGCTTGACCATCGCCTGTTGTGCCGCAGACGCAGGAACCCCTGCGCGCACCGTGTAGAGCAGGCCGTACAGGTCGGCTTCGTACTCCAGCTGGCGGTCGTAGCGCGCCATCATCCGCTGCAGCTCGCCCACCGCCTGCTCCGCTTCGACGCGGTCGGTCGCGGTCATCGCCTTCTCGGCCACGGTCAGGGTCTGGGTGGCTTCGCGCAGGTTCTCGGTGGTGGCGTAGTGACGCAGCAGCACGTGGGACAGCTCGTGCGCGATCACGAACGTCAGCTCGTCGTCGTCGAACAGCTCGACCGCGCCCCGGTTCACCACCAGGAATCCACCCGGGTAGGCCGAGGCGTTCACCTCGTCGACGTCGGCCACGATCACGTTCACGATCAGGTCCGGCCGATCGCTCACAGCCACGACCTTCCGCGTGATCCCCTCGACCCGACGCACCATCTCGGGGTCGTCGACGCGACCGTACAGCCACCCCGACAGCTCGATGTAGGTGGAGCCGATGCGGTAGTCGTCCGATGCGGTCATCGCGTGGGTGGAGACCAGATCGGCAAAGGCGTTCTGCGCACGGGCGGGGCCGGACAGCAGAGCGAGTGCCAGACAGGTGGGCGCCAACGCCAGGATGGAAGGCCAGGAGGACATCGAGCAAAGGCTAACCGACCACGGAGCGCCCTCGCCGTCCTATGATGCGCCGAGCCCCGACCGCAGGGACCGCACACAAGCGGACAGGAGCCCCCCATGAAAGCACGCTACGCCTGGACCCTCGCTGCCGTCGGCCTCATCGTGGCCTTCTTCGCTACGCGCGCGTACGTCGGCCAGGCGATCGAAGCGGAGTTCGAGCGCCCCGTCGACAAACAGCCCCAGACCGTCCGGAGCCCCCGACCCGACGAGCCCAGGCCCCGGCGTCAGCGTGAAGACCCCCTCGGAGCGGCCCGTCCCCACGTCGAAGCCCTCCGAGCCGCCGCATCGGCCGAGTCCCCCAGCGCAGAGACCTGGGCGTCGGGCAACGCCGCGCTCGATGCACTGCTGGCCATCGAGCTCGACACCTGGACGGCCCAGTCCCACGTCCGAACCCTCGATCAGCTGGCCGAGGCCGCCGAAGATCTCGACGAAGCCCCGCCCACCCCAGAAAGCACCGAGCTGCGCGCCCGCCTCGACGCCGCCTACGCGACCATCCGCTCCACCCCGGTCGAAGGCTCCTCGGCCCTCGACATGCCCCCGGGAATCGTCACCGACGACCCCAGCGACGACCCCAGCGACGACCCCAGCGACGACCCCAGCGACGAAGGCAGCGTCGAGTAGCGCGGGGTCACCGCCGGAAGCGCGCGAGCAGTCGACCCGTCACGGTGCGCAGCTCCTCGATTCCGAGCAACCACGCTGCGAGCCCGTACAGCACGGCTCCTCCGCCCACTCCCATCGCGAACCACCCCGTGTTCGCGAGGGTCACGCCGTCCTGCCACGCGCCGTTGAGCGCCGCCCAGTAGGCGAAGATCCCCATGGGGATGCAGGCCGCGCACATCTTCACCAGCGGGCACACCAGCTCCCCTGCGGGCATCCGGTTCCCCAGGCGACGCTTCAGCAGGACGACGTAGATCGACAGCTGCAGTGCGGTCGCGACCGACAACGCGATGGCGAGCCCCAGGATGCCCATCCCCCGCAGGCCGAAGCCGATGCCTCCGGTGAGCGCCACACCGATCCCGCCCACCAGCAGCAGGCTGTTCCGCTCCTCGAGGGCGAAGAACACCTTCTTCACGATGTTCACGCCGGCGACGCTCAGCATGAACGGCGTCATCAGCTGCAAGCACGTGGCGGTCCACATCGCGTCTTCCCAGGTGAACTGGCCGCGCAGGAACACCATCGACGTCAGCGGCACGGCGAAGACGAACAGCCCCACCGCAGACGGGATCAACACGAAGGCCGCGAGGCGGAGCGCCCGCCGCAGAGAGGCGCGGAACGCGTCCCACTCCGCACCCGCCACTGCGCGCGAGATGTCGGGCAGCAGCGCACTCCCGATGGCCACCGCGATGACGCCCTGTGCGAGATCGACCAGCCGGTTGGCGTACATGTACCGGGACACCGAGCCGTCGACCATGAAGCTCGCGAGCTGCCGGAGCACCAGGATGTTGAGCTGGGCGAACAGGCCGATCACGACGACCTTCCCGAGCTCCGACATCACCTTCTTGAACCGGGGATTGGCGAACCCCGACATCATCAGGCGCACGGGGCCCCAGCGACGCCAGACCAGCGGCAGGTGGACCACCACGTGGACCGTTCCACCCACCGCGGTCCCGACCACCAGCGCCCAGGCGGGCTCGGCGAACCAGCTGCCGAACAGGATGGTGATCCCGGCGATCCCCGCGCTCACCAGACCAGGTGCCACCTTCGGAACGAAGAAGTGCCCCCGGTGGTTCAGCACGCCCTCGAAGAAGCTCACCAGGCTGACCATCGTGAGGAACGGCATCAGCCAGCGGGTCATCTCGACCGTCAGCCGGTACTTCTCTGGGTCGTCGGCGAACCCCGAGGCGAAGGCCAGCACGAACGCGTCCGGAATCGCCATGCCCAGCGCGACGATCACGGCGTTGACCAGCAACAGGGCTGTCAACACGCGGTTTGCGAGGCTCTGGGCGCGCGCGGTCCCCTCCTCGGTCTCCGCACGGGCGATGCCGGGCACCAGCGCGCCGGTCAGCCCCTCGTCGGCGACGAAGCGACGGAACGCGTTCGGCACCGTCCAGGCGATCCAGAACGCGTCGGCGGCCGTGCTCGCTCCGAGCCAGCTCCCGATGACGATGTCGCGCACCAGCCCCAGCACGCGGGACAGCCCGGTCCCGAAGATGCTCGCCAGCACGTTGCGAACGAACGACGACTTCTGCGGAGTCGGGGCGATGGGCGCTGGATCCGCGACGGGCTCCGACGCGTCGGTGGGCTCGGTCATGTCGCCGCCCTACCCTGCTACCGACCCGTCTGCACCGCGAGATTCCGGGGCACGGGCTGCGGTGGGGAGCACGACCTCGAAGCAGGTCCGACCCGGCGCGCTGTCGACGGCCACCTCGCCGCCGTGGGTGAACACGATGGCCCGGACCAACGCCAGACCCAGGCCGCTCGACCCTCCGCCGCGATTCGTGGTGAAGAACCGGTCGAACACCTGGGACAGGTTCGCCTCGCTGATCCCCACGCCGTCGTCGATCACCCGGAATCCCGTCCGGTCGCCGTCCACGAACGCCTCGACCCGCACGTCGACTGGCGCGTCTCCCTCGGCTCTCCCAGCGCCCCCGTGCACGAACGCGTTCTGCACCAGGTTGACGAGCACGCGCTCCAGCTGGGCCCGGTCGCCGGACACCGGTGCAGCCGTGCCCTCCACCGTCGCTCCGAGCCGGTCGGCGACATCGTCGATCAGGGCTTGCAGCGCGACCGGCTCCGATGCGCCCCCCTCTTCGGCCCGCGCCAGCGACAGCAATCCCGACACCATCCGCTCCAGGCGGTCGACCGACTCCACGGCGTTGTCGAGAAAGCGCTGGCGCTGCTCGGCGGGCATCTCGTCGTCGTCCGACAGCAGCTCCAGCGTGCCCTTCATCGTCGACAGGGGGGTCTTGAACTCGTGGGAGACGTTGCTCGCGAACTCCCCGATGTAGGCGAGCCGTTCGCGGAGTCGCACCGCCATCGCCTCGACGTTCTGGGCCGCCTGGCCGACCTCCTTCAGACGACTGCCCTTGGGTGCGCCCAGATCCGTGATCCCGTCGAAGTGGCCCTCGGCGATCCGACGCGACCCCCGCGCCACCGCCCGCAGGCTCCGCGACAGCTGATCCGCGGAGTACCAGGCGTACGCGGCGGTGACGAGCAACGCCACGAGCGCCCCGACCAGCAGGCCGCTCGGCGCCATGTGGTACAGCGCCTGGAACTCCTCGCGCGGCGTGCGGCTGACCACGACGGCCCCCACCACCTCGCCTTCGCCGGGAATCCCCATCTTCGACAGCCGGACGGGCACGGCCACGAACACGCGAACGTCGGCCCGACGCGACTTTCCGCCGAGCGGGACGTTGCGCACGGCTTCGCGAGGCCGGATCTTCACGCCGGCCTGGCCCTTCAGCGCCTGCTGCACCTCGGGGTCGTCCAGCAGCGATTCCCCCAGCGTCCGACCGCTGCCCGAGGTCGCCACCACCCGGCCGTCCTGTCCGACGATGCGGAATCCGGACAGGGTCTCGTGTTTCGCCCGTGCCAGCTGGGCCGAGAGCGGATCGGTGAGATCGGCCAGCGTGGCCGCCGAGCGGACGTCTCGCGTGGACTCCAGCGTGCTCGCCGCCAGCATCGACACCAGCGCCGCCTGGTGCTCGAGGTCCCAGCGCGTCTGGTTCACCAGGTCCCGACCGAGTGCGCCGGTGGCCAGGAGCGCGGCCACGGGCAGGGTCAGCACGGCCAGGTAGCTCACCCCGAGCCAGACCCGGAGCGGGAGGACCGGAAGAAAGCGCATCATGCGGGCGGCGTGTCGCGCATCCGGAAGCCCACGCCGTGCACGGTCTCGATCACCCCGTCTGCGCCGGCGTCCCGGAGCTTCGCGCGCAGGTTGCGGATGTGGCTGTCGATCGTGCGGTCGGACACGTGGTGGGGCCCGTCGTAGGCGAGCTCGACGAGGGCCGAGCGCTGGAACGCCCGCCCGGGGTGCTTCACGAACGCCTGGAGCATCCGGAACTCCGTGGCCGTGAGGTCGAGGGCAGAATCGCCCACCCAGGCGCGGTGCGCAGCGGGGTCGACCTTCAACAGCCCGTGCGAGAAGGACGGATCGGCGGTCTGCGTGCTGCCGGCCCGTCGCAGCAGGGCCCGCACGCGGCTCACCAGCTCACGGGTCGAGAACGGCTTGGTCAGGTAGTCGTCGCCGCCCAGGTCCAGGCCCATCACCCGGTCCATCTCCTCGCCGCGGGACGACAGGAACAGGATGGGCACCGTGCTCGTCCGGCGGATCCGACGGCAGACCTCCAGCCCGTCGAGCTCCGGCATCAGCACGTCCAGCACGATGAGGTCCGGCGGTGCGGCGCCGAAGGCATCCAGTGCCGCGACCCCGTTGTCGGCCTCGCGCACCACGTGCCCTTCGCGCGCCAGGGCGTAGCGAACGACCTCGCGCAGATGTGGATCGTCGTCGACGACGAGGATGTCGGCCACGGTTCCTCCCGAGCTCTCAACCGGCACGTGCGACATGGGAAGACACCTCCGAGACCTCGTCGATGGCCTCTGCGCGGGCTTGCAGCTCGGCGAGTCGATGTCGGACCGACGCCGCGTTCCCGTGCAGGGCGGCGAGGCCGATCTGCAGGCGCAACTGTACCACCTCGTCGAGCACCGCTGACAGCTCGTCGGCTGCGGTCTGTCGCGCCTCGACCAGGGGAGCCGTGAGGGCGTCCATGCGGGCGGGGTCGCTGGGACCCGAGGCGCGGGCTTCGGACAGGAGCCGATCCACCAACGCGATGCGGTCGTCGGCGCGATGCAGGGCGGTCTGGAGCCCGGTCAGGTCGGCCGACCAGGACACGTCGTCCGCTGCGGGGTCGTGCAGCGTGCGCTCCAGGGCCGCGAACACCTCGACGATGCGGGACGCGAAGGGCCCCGACCCGCCGGAGGGCCCTGCCAGCACGGGCAGGAACACCGGCCAGGCCGCGAACGCCCCGATGGCACCAGCCACTCCGACGCGTCCGCTGCGATGCAGCTTCGCCGCCACTCCTGCGCCCACCACCAGGTAGGCCACGCCCAGCAGCTCGAGCAGTCCGGGGCTCATCGGGCCTCCTCGAACACCGGCGACTGGGGTGCCTGGCGCACGTCCGTCGGCGGCACCGCACGTTCGGTCTTCTGCTCGAACAGTCCGCGGGTCATCCCCTGTCGCTCGGGCTGCCAGTCCGACGAGTAGTCGCCGACCGCACTGCGCGAGGTCGCGGCGAGGCTGCTGAACACGTCTTCCTCGATGGGTCGGAGGAAGGTGACGTCTCCAGCAGGACGCGACACGAAGGGACGGAGCAGCCAGCCGCTCTGGGCGACGCACAGGCCCAGGACCAGCAGGCTGCCCAGCATCGCGAGACCCCGTCGCCGGCCGCCGGTAGGCATCGCGCGCGCCACCACCGACATCCCGGGGGTTCCGACCACGACGAGGGCGGCGGCCAGGGCCAGGACCGACACGTGGTAGCCGGGCGAGATGGAGTAGAAGAGCCAGAGAACGGGTCCCGCTGCGGCGGCGAGGATCGCGGTGCGGGCCATCGCGACGAGCCCCGCGGCGACGACGCGGTTCCAGGTCACTGCCAGCTCGCAGGACGTCCACAGCGCGTAGCAGGCGGGCAGCGCGAGCATCACGGGCATCCAGAGGAGCAGCGGCATCTTGATGGCGGCGAACGCCACCTGGAGGTCTCCGCGGCTGGAGCCGACCACCGCGCCGAAGATGGCGGAGCCGACCACCGCGATGCCGAGCAGCATCGGCGCCGACTTCGACAGGGCGTCGGGGGTCTGGGTGCGGTCGACCACCGCGATGGGGTCGCGGAGCACCTGGCTGACGAGGGTGAACACGTGGGTCATGGAATCGCTCCTACATCCAGGCGAGGTGGACGCCGAGCCGCAGCCCGACGAGGGAGGTGAGGACCATCCAGCCCAGCACCAGGATCTGCATGCGCACGTCGCGCATCGTCTTCGCCGACCGGGTCTCGTCCGGAATCGACTGGGCGCGCTCGACCTCGAGCAGTCCCGTGTAGACGTCGGTGAGCGCCAGGGTGGCGATGCCGGCCAGGAACAGGACGTGCAGCGCGGGCGCCAGCCCACTCGTCGCGGCGAAGAACAGCAGAGCGGGCGACAGCCCGAGCGCCACCGTTCCCGCACGACAGAAGACCCGGGCCAGCACGGCCGCGAGCTTCGGCACGGGGGCTTCGAGTCCGAGGTATTGGTGGCCGACGAGCAGGGCGGGTCCGGTCAGGACCAGGGCGCCCAGATCGACGACCAGGGCCGTCGGCAGGACACGAGCCGCTCCGCCGACGTCCGATGCGCCCAGGGCCGCCGTCAGGCCCAGGGCTCCGAAGCCGAGCACCGCCATCCCCACGGTCGATGCATCGGGCAGCTCGACCTCGCGATGCGCCGTCTGGTCGGGGTCGATTGCAGTCGCAGCCCCAGAAGCACTCGTGTCGACGGGCGACTCCGGGGTGGACGGTGCGGACTCCGGCACGAACAAGTCGCGCGGGGCCTGGCTGAGCGTGGCGGGCATGGGACCTCCTGGCTGATGGACAAAGCGTAGGCAGGGGGTCACGGGGGCTCTGCGGAGCGGCTGTGCAGATCGTCAGCAGAGGCTCTCTGCGCAAGGTGGAGTCAGTGTCGCGGTCCAGGGCTCGACGGTGTCGGGGACAGTGCGGGCGGCATGGGCAGGAGCAACGCCTGGATTCACCGCAGTGCGCTTTCGCTCGCAGAGCGCTTCGCTCGCAGAGGTCGCACGGAGCTCGGATGCCCCGAAGAGGCCGTCTCCACCGCCGTGTTCAGACGTCGTCTACGGGTCGGCCCATCCACGACGGGCTCTACCGGTCCCCGATCGTGTCCACCGCGTTCGCCTACTCCTAAGGGCGCAACGAATCCGGTGCAGCGGGGGGGTCCGGGGGCCGCAGGCCCCTTCTGCACCATGGAGGAAACGGGCGCGCCAGCGCGCTCGGGAAGCTCCAAAACAGGAGCCCATTGAGCCGAAGTCGCCGACAGGTCTCGTCTGCTTCGTACGGCCCGGCAGTCCGGCTGTCTCTCGACCGTACCGGAGACGTCCAGGTGTGGGAGGGCGGAACGCGTTCGGTGATGCCCGAGCGGCATGGGCAGGAGCAACGCCTGAATTCACCGCAGTGCGCTGTCGCTCGCAGAGCGCTTCGCTCGCAGAGGTCGCACAGAGGCCGGGCCGAGCGGATTCGACGGAGCGAACGGGTCGCAGGACCATATGCCCCCGCATGCTTCGAGAGATCCGGATCCAGAACTTCAAGTCGCTGGAGGACACGACCATCCCACTGGGTCGGGTGACCGTTCTTATCGGCGAAAATGGTGGCGTAAAGACGAATATCGCCGAGGCTATCGGGCTCATGGGAGCTACGCTGGCTCACCAGGTTGGCACAGCCGAGGTCGTAGCGCGCGGGCTGCGCTCATCGCCGCCATCCGGTACGTTCAGCAGCTTCGCTTCGTCCAAGAATGACCAGATTTCTCTATATGTATCCGTTGGCGACGCACCAGCTCGACACATCACCATTGGATGGACCGGCCGAAGCTGGAGCCTTGCGCCAATCGCAGTGGAAGGGTCGGAGTCGATCTCCGAGCTCATCGATCTGCTCTCGGTTGCAGAGGCCTCGTCGCACGACCGAGTCAGGATGAAGCGACTCGCACACATGGTTCGCAGCGAAGCCGTTGGTGAGGACACGCTCGATGCTGCCGACTTTGTCGTCTACGCCCCCGAAGCCGAGCGCCTGCGCACCTTCATGGAAGAGGGCCAGCTCCGCCCGCTCGGAGCCCGTGGCGAAGGCCTCTTCCGGCACCTCAAGGAGCTCCAGACCCACCACCCCGACGTCTTCGAGAAGATCGTCGAGAGCACCCGCCTCATCTCCTGGCTCGACACCATCGAGATCCCGTCCGACCTCGCCCCGGGCGAGCGCCGGCTCGCCATCCGCGACCGGCACATGCTGCACGAGCTCGATCAGCGCTCCGCCAACGAGGGCTTCCTGTTCCTGCTGTTCATCTTCACCGTCATGTGGAGCCCCGAGACCCCGAAGATGTTCGCCATCGACAACGTCGACGAGGCCCTCAATCCCCGGCTCTGCCGCGAGGCCATGGAGCAGATCGTCCGCATCGCCAAGGAGACCGACAAGCAGGTCATCCTCACCACCCACAACCCCGCCCTGCTCGACGGCCTGAACCTCAACGACGACGAGCAGGTCCTGGTCGCCGTGTCCCGCGATGCCGATGGGCGCACGCGCGCAGATCGGGTCCCGGCACCACGCGCCCGCAAGGGCAGCAAGCCCGTCCGGCTCTCCCACGCTTTCGTCCAGGGCTACCTGGGCGGCCTGCCCACCAACTTCTGATGGCCCGCTTCGCCGTCGCCGCAGAAGGGCCCACGGATCACCCCGTGCTGGCGCGTCTGATCGCGACCACCCTGGGCAGAGAGCACGCCATCACCGAGGTCTTTCCGGATCCGGATGCAACCACCCTGGACGGCCGCAGTCCTGGCGGCTGGTCGGTGCTCTTCGATCACCTGCGTCATGGCGGCGTCGAGGATGCCCTCAAGAAGAAGAACGAACCGCCACTCTCCGATGCCAAGGGCGAGCAGAAGCACCCGAAACGCTACGAAGAGGTCGCCAAGGGCTACAGGAAGCCCAAAGATCTCCACCGGCTCGGCCCACGCAACCCCTCCCTGGGGATCTTCCTCGAAGCGCTCGGCACCATCGACCTCGATGTCGACTGAACCCACTCCTCCGTGAATGGCTCCCGGACCTCCGTGACTCCGTGGCAACCGATTCGCCGACCCCTCCCGCCGCATCACTCCTTCGACAGCAGCTGCACCTCGAACACCAGATCCGCTTTCCTCGGGATCCGCGGCGGACGCCCCTGACGCCCGTACGCCAGCTTCCAGGGCACGATGAACTGGCGGTCGCCGCCCACCTTCATGCCCAGCACCGCCTCCTCCCAGCCCGGGATCACCTCGCCGCGGCCCGCCCGGTACGAAAAGCCCGACTTCTTCTTCAGCGAGCTGTCCACCAACGTGCCGTCGGTCAGCCAGAGCGTGTACTCCACCGTCACGCGGTCGCCCGGCTTCACCGGCTCTCCGGCCCCTTCCGCGAAGTCGTGCACCTTCACGCCCGATGCGCGCTCGACGTGCGATTCGACCGGTCGAGGCGCCGCGCGCGGCCAGCGACCCTTCTCGATGCCCAGGATCTCGACCTCGAACACCACCGTGCTGTCCGGCGGCAGCTTCCAGCGCGTCGCCACGCCTTGCGCGAGCTCCGGCGGGATGACGATGCGCCGGGTGCAGCCTTCGCTCACGCCCTGCAACCCGATCTCCAGGCCCTCGATGAGCTCGCCCGTGCCGTGCCGCAGCTTCACCGGCTGGCCGCGCTTCCGGGTGCTGTCGAACGGCTCGGTCTCGCCCTGCACCCAGCCCTCGTAGTGCATCGTCAGCGTGCTGCCGGGCGTCACCTCGTCGCCGGAACACGGCGTGAGGTCCTTCATCTGCAGGGCCCCGGCCAGCGCGCTCCCGACGAGCATCGCGAGCATCAAGGAGACGTCGGCCCCATCGCGTAGACCATCTCGAGGGTGTTCGTGACGTAGTCGTCGTCGAAGCCCAGCCGCTGCGCGTTCTCGAGGGCTTTGCGCGCATCCGGCTTCTTCTGGTCGGCCAGCGCCAGGCCGTAGTACTTCCAGGCCAGGCCGTCGCTCGGGTGCTCGTCGAGCCAGGTCTCGAACCGGGATTCGGCCTTGTCGTACAGGCCCATCCGGGCACGCAATGCGATGCGGAACACGGCGATGCGGTCGTTGTCGGGCTCGAAGACCTCCACCCGCTCGGCCAGATCCTCGAAGGCTCCGGGGTCCTCCCACAGCGCGAGCTCGGCGAGCTTCATCAGGATCGGCACGTCGGCCTCGGTGTCCTGGATGGGGCTGGGGTCCTCGGACCCGTCCTCATCGGAGGATTCGGGGTCGTTGGCCGCGAGAGCCTCCTGCAGACGGGCGCGTTCGGCCTTGCGCTCGCTCGCCGACCACGGCGGAGCCCAGTCCTCGTCCATCGCGGCAGGGTCCGGCTCCGGTTCGGGGTCCGGGATCTCCTCGACCTCCGGTTCTTCGGGAGGCGGCGCGAACTGCACATCCTCGGGGAGCAGCTTGGGCTCGCGGATCGTGAGGCGACGCGGCGGAGGGGGCGGCTCCTCGGCGTCGACGGTCTCCAGGACCGATGCCCCGGCGACCTCGGCCAGCACGGCGATGGCGTCGGTGACCAGCTGGGACTCCGGCGGCAGGGGATCGGGCTTGCGGTCGAGGGCGCGGACGGCATCGGGCACCTCGACGCGCCCGAGCTCGACGGCAGGGCCCACGTGGGTGGGCACCCAGGTCCCCTCCTGGAACACGCGGAAGTCGGTGGCGTGGGCGGTCTCGTTGGACAGCTTGATGTCGAGCGGACGCGTGGTCTGCTCGCCCGAGGCGAGCTCGATGATCTTCACGCTGCCAGCCATGCGCACGATGACGGCGGTGCGGTGGTGGGTGTACTCGACGTCGACGGGCGCGGTGCAGACGGCGTCGGGCTCGTACAGCAGGGTCTCCTTGTCGCAGTCCACCAGCATGCGGCCTTCGACGGTGCGGTTCTCCTCGGCGGTGGTGGGGTCTTCGACGACGGCCTGGGTGATGCGCCCCCGCACGCGGATCTGGCGCTCGGGCGGGTTCTCGGCCTTCTCGAGCGCTTCTTCGGACAGCAGCTTCACGAAGCGCGAGCCTTCGCGGTCGATCTCGCGCTCCAGCAGGTCGACGAGCATCGACGCCAGCGCGGTCTCGCCGTGCTCGAACTCCACCTCTTCGGTGACGGGCTCGACCAGGATGCCGATGCGCGCACAGTCCTCGGCGCGGTCCTGGTCCTCCTCGAGCGTGGGATCGCCCAGCACCTCGCCGGATTCCTTGGCACGCTCGAAGTGCTGTACGGCGGTGCGGCACTTGCCTTCGTCCAGGGCGTAGCGCGCGAGCGCGATGTCGATCGCAGAGGCCCAGGCCCCCGCGTGTTCCTTGCCCGAGTACTCGAAGCTCGCGTGGTAGTGCTCGGAGGCCTCGTGGTACCGGTACTTCGCGAGGTCTTCCTCGGCCCAGAGCAGGTAGGTGAACGCGGTGCGGTCGGCCAGGCCGGGGTACTCGGGGTCGAGCTCGCGAACCTTCGCGAAGTGCCCGACGGCGTCCTCCCACGCGGACTGTTTGTCGGCCGCGACACCAGCGGTGAACTCCGACTCGGCCCAGGCGTCCAGCGCGTCCTCGTACTCGGCGCGGGTCTCCTTGGCGTCGACCTCGAGCGCGGTGAACAGCTCGACGGACTTCAGGTCCTCCTCGAACGCGAACAGGGTCTCGTAGGCCTCGACGGCTTCGGCGTAGCGACCGCTGGCCTCGTGTTCCTGTGCGAGGGCACGCCGTTGCTCCCAGGCGGCGGGGGCGTACTCGGCGAGCCGATTGCGCGGCTTGGTCTGGTAGATGTCCTCGTCGAGCGCTGCGATCCAGTGCTGGCTGGCGTCGTAGTACTGACCCGCGCGGAGGTCCTGCTGGCCGAGACGGTACGGGCCAGGCGGACAGCCGGCGAGCAGGAGCGCGACGGGCGTGGACAGTACGGCGACGAGGCCGCGCATCGAGGTCGTCATGTCAGTCTTCATCGACGTCACGCTATCCCAACACGGCGTCGGGAGCGGTGAGGATGCGCTGGCGAAGTGCGTCGGCAGCCACCGACAACCGGTCCTCTCCGCGGTGCAGCAGCACGAGGTCGCGGTGCAACGGGGTCCGGGCGTCGGGGCGGATCTCGAGACGCCCCTCGCTGAGGCTGAACAACACGGCGCTCTTGG
Organism: Myxococcota bacterium; assembly: GCA_965224055.1. Classification (GTDB taxonomy): domain Bacteria; phylum Myxococcota_A; class UBA796; order UBA796; genus JACKEQ01. The sequence goes on from OZ245034.1 coordinate 5,513,473, forward strand.
GCACCAGCGCGATGCCGAGCCCCGCCATCACGTGCCCTTTGACGGCCGGGATGCTGGCGAGCTCCATCACGACGTCGGCATCGGGGAAGTGGGTCTGGAGCAGCCGCCGCAGCGGGCTCCCCTCGACGAACGACAGGTGGGGCGGCGTTCTTCGGGACTCGCCGGGAGCCTGGATCAGGACCAGGGGGTCTGCGCGCCAGTGCTGCTCGGTGAGGCCGGTGCGCTGGGGGTCGCCGGGGAGCCGCGTGGCGATGCCCAGATCGATGCTGCCGTCGCGCACGGCCTGGCGCACCTGGGCCGAGGGCACCTCGCGCAGCCGGTAGCGGATCGCCGGATGATCCTGCTGAAACCCCGCCAGGACGGGCGGAAGCAGGTAGGTGCAGGCGGTGGCTCCGGCCCCGACGGTCACCGACCCCCGGCCCAGCCCGAGCACCTCGCGAACCGCCGACCGGCCCTCTTCGACCGCGGCTCGAGCGGCTCGGGCGTGGGGGAGCAGCGCCCGACCGGCATCGGTGAGGATGGCCCCCTTGCGGTCGCGGATGAACACCTCGCCCTCGAGCTGGGCTTCGAGCCGCTGGATACTGGCGGACAGCGCCGGCTGGGTGAGGTGGGCCCGACGAGCGGCTGCGGTGAACGTGCCTTCCTGGACGACCAGCAGGAAGTTGCAGAGATCGGCGTACATACGGCCGTGTATTCAGAACCCTGATGGATACCAGCAGAAACATCCATGTGCAGGATGCATCTCGACCGACGTAGGGGATGGGCATGACGACGCTCACCGCGATCCCCGACCTCCACCTCGCGATGCTCGCAGCGATTGCGGCCGTGCTGGCAGGCCTGTTGACGACGCTTGCCGGGATCGGAGGCGGCCAGGTGCTGCTGATCAGCCTGGCCCTGCTCTACGACCCCATCACCGCACTGACGGTCACGGGTCCGGCCCTGCTGCTGGGCAACGGCCACCGCCTGTTCGTGATGCGTCGCTCGGTCCCGTGGCGCACCATCGCCCCGTTCCTGCTGGGCGCATTGCCCGGTGCGGTGCTGGGCGGCGCGCTGGCGGCGTTCATCCCCGAGGACGGACTGCGCATCGCGATGGTGGTGATGGCCGTGCTGGCGGGGCTGAAGGTGCTCTCGGGCTGGTCGTGGACGCCTCCTCGCAGCGCCCTGCTCCCCGGCGGTGCGTTCACGGGGGTGCTCGCCGCGACAGGCGGTGGAGCCGGTCTGGTGGCGGGCCCGCTGCTGCTGTCGACCGGGCTCACGGGGCGCGCCTACGTCTCGGGAATCGCGATGGCCTCGGTGACGATGCACGTGGGCCGCATGGCGGCGTACAGCTCGAGCGGCTGGGTCACGATGGACACGTTGTCGACCGGGGGGCTGCTCGCAGCCTTCATCGTGGCCGGCAACCTCGTCGGGCTGCGCGTACGTCACCAGGTGCCGAAGCACTGGGAGCCGCGCCTCGAGGTGGGGGCGGTGGGCGTGTGCATCGCCCTGGCGTTCGCCAACGTGGCGTAGTCACCGCAGGTTCAGGCGCTCCACCCGGAGCTCCTCGGCCCAGCGACGCGCCCAGGCCCGACCCGGATTGGCGTACAGCGCATCCCGGAAGTCCGCGTAGGCCGCTTCGATGTCTCCGGCCTCCCGCGCCGCCTGCCCCGACGCGATCCACTGCTCGGCCAGTGCATCGCCGACCCGCAGGACCACCGGATGGGTGCGGTCCCAGCGACGCGCCGCCCGGATCGCCTCGACTGCAGCGGCCCGATCGCCGGCGGCCTCCGCTTTCAGGGCCCAGCAGTTGGCCACGGCGTCCTGAACGGGCGGACGCACCGAGCCCTGCCAGCTCCGCGAGTTCATGTAGTGGGCGCGGGCATCCTCCCAGGCGTCCTCGGCAGCGGCACAGCGCAGCTCATTCGCCTCCGCCACGGCCCGGTTGATGTCGCGACCTGCCGCGCGCTTCACGCCCTTCATCCGCCGCAGGTCGAACAGGTCCGAGAAGTAGACCTCTCCCGCTGCGTAGTGGGGCTCGTGGTCCAGGGTTCCCTTCGGCCCGACGGTCTCGGCGGCCAGGACCCCATCGGAGTCGGTGACCACCAGCGCGACGCCGTACTTCCCGGGAGCGAGGCGCTTGGGGAGCGGAAGCACGATGCGCCCGTCGAACACCTCCCCTTCCTTCCAGTCGGTGACGGGGTACCAGTCCTCCAGGCCCAGGGGTACGTCCAGAGGCAGCAACGCGGGATCCTCGCCCTCGGGCCCGTCTTCTCGCACCAGCACGAACCAGACGCGGAACGGATCGACCGGACGGCGGCGCGTCGACCAGCCCATCTCGACGTAGAGGAACGACCCGATCTGGACCTCGGGTGCGCGGACGTGCACCCCGTGCAGGACCACGCCGTCTTCGAACGTGGCGGCGCGGTCGGTCGGACCCTCCCAGGGCGACATCAGCAGGGACTTCCTGAAGTAGTTGCCCTGGTGTGGACCCTTTCCGTAGCCGGGGAACTCGACGTACTGCTCGCGCCACTTCGCCCCGACCCGCTTCACGGCCCGACCCGTGGACGCGTGGGCATGGCACAGGTCGAACTCGTGTTCGTCGAAGAGGTACTCGAGCACGAAGCGACGGTCCCACTGATGCAGGGCGAAGGGCATGTCGACCAGACCCCGCGCATCGCGGATGATGCCCAGATCGCCGCCCCAGTACAGCATCGCCCCCATGTCGTGATCGACGATCTCGGCGTGCTCCAGGTGGAGCTTGCGCATGGCCCAGGCGTAGTGGTTCAACCGCCGCTTCACCGCGAACGGCCCGACTTCGGGTCGGTAGCCCACCAGGTACGCGACCTGAGGCACGAGCGCGCCGACGAACACGAGCGTTCCGAGCAGGATCCCCCCGCGGCGGCCCCACCGGGCGAGGGTTTCGGAGCGCTTGCTCGTGATCCGTTCGATGCCCTCGGCGATCTCGCCACATCCGAGCGCGAGCAGCACCGCGAGGGGGACGGCACACAGCGACATCCAACGGAAGCCCCGCATCCAGTCACCGGTGCTGCGCAGCGAGAACAGGATGGCGATCAGCGCCATCCCCCAGCACAGCACGCGCACCCGCCAGCCTTTCTGACCCAGGGCCAGCAGCGGTACCGCCAGCGCCGCCACGCCCAGGCTCACGACGCGCAGCTCGATCCAGTTGTCGGGAGTCGGCAGACGTGCCGGCCATCCGAGCGTCAGCAGGGGTTCGACGCCCGGGTAGAGCAGCAACCCCCCGATCCACACCGACAGCGCGACCGCACTGAACCCGCGCCAGCCGCGCAACCCCATGGTGCCCGCGACCAGGATGGGCAGGAAGAAGCCCCGACCGGTCTGATGGCTGTAGTCCCGAATGTAGTTCCACGACCGGCCGTTCCACCGCCAGGGGTTCCACTGGGTCTCGCCCAGCTTCGCGTAGTACGTCGCGGGAAATTCGTAGGCGAAGTAGGAGAACCGGATCGCGTGATAGCCGAGGAACGGCACCCAGAACACGGCGAGCCATCCCAGGATCCGCAGCCAGCGCCGCTTGCCGAACACCTCGAGCAGCAGCGCCCAGAACCCGCCGAATGCGGCGTACACGATGCCTTCCGGACGGGTGAGCGCCAGGCCGAAGAACGCGACCGCGGCCCAGGGAAACCCGCCATCGTCGGCTTCGCGCAGGGTTCTCCAGCACCCCACGGCCAACAGCGCGCAGAACAGGCCGTTCTCGAGCCCGCACGCCGACCAGATGACGAACTGGGCATCGAGGGCCAGGACCCACGCAGCGACCCAGCCCCAGCCCCGCTCGAGACCCGTGCGGCGAACCAGGACGTACACCAGCGGCACGCTCACCAGGCACCCGAGCGCGCCCGCGGTGATCTTGGTGCTCCACCACCCGTCGATGCCGACCGCGAACCCGGCCGCCATCCAGAACACCCACAGCGGGTTGCTGTAGCCCTCGACGCGGGAATCGCCTGCGAACCGCACCAGACCCCAGCCATCGGCCAGGTTGCGTGCGAACGCCATGCTGATCGCGCTGTCCTCGACGTACCACCAGTACAGCGCACCCTGAGCGATCCCCGCGGCGACCATGGCCAGGACGAGGGGCGCCCACACGAGCGCGGCACGGACCCACGCCCGACGGCTGGGCGACTCGGGCTGTTCAGGAGGTGTCGACGGCGCGTCGGAGTTCATCGCGCGGACGCATATCGCCTCAAGCGCGCGGTGGGATCCCCGTGGTCGAACACCACCCCCGCGAACTGCTCTTCCAGGAACCGGACCTCGGCCTCGGGGATGCGACCGACGAGGGCCAGGACGGGGACGCCGCCCGCATGCTCGGCCAGGACGTCCAGGGCCAGCCGGAGCGCGGGAATCGCGAGGCCATCGGGCAACAGCACCGCTCCCGGGCGGTTCTCGAGTGCTTCGGTGAGCAGATGAGCCGGCACGGCGCGCACATCGAGGCCCTCGGACACCAACGGCGCGACGCACTCGGGCAGATCGGCCCCCAGCACCACCAGTCCCGCGGGGTCCTCGGAGCGCGCGTGCTGGGCGATGGTGCGCCGCAGTGCCGTCCGACTCACCGGCTTGGACAGCGTGTCGCGGGCCCCCTCGGCCAGTGCTTTCTCGGCGTCGGCATCGCTGGCCAGCATCACCACGGGAATGGTGTCGACCGCCGGATCGTCCGCGAGCGCCGACAGCACCGCGAATCCCGTCATTCCCGGGAGCTGGGTGTCGAGCAGGATGAGATCCGGCTGGTGGGTGCGGGCGAGCTCCAGCGCATCCAGGCCCGAACCGCTCGCGACCACCGCATGCCCATCGGCCACGAGCATCCGGTGGACCAGGGAACGCAGGACGGGGTCGTCGTCGATGACCAGCACCGTGTGCTCGGCGTTGGTGTGCGCGGACACCGCTGTCTGGGCCGCATCGGGGAGCTTCAGCTCGAACAGGGAGCCCTCTCCGACCGTGCTCTCGGCCTCCAGGCGCCCCCCGAGCACCCGGGCGATCTGCCGCGCCACCGCGAGCCCGAGGCCGGTGCCGCCGAACCGGCGGGTGTCCGATGCGTCGCCCTGGGTGAACGCATCGAACATGCGGCTCAGCTGCTCGGGTGCGATTCCGATCCCGGTGTCGCGGACCGAGAACACCACCCACCCCCGCGCCGCAGACCCATCGTCCGACAGCTCGCGGCGCACGGTCAGCTCCACCGACCCGCCCGGGCTGAACTTCACGGCGTTGTCGATCAGGTGGCCCAGCACCTCGGACAGCCTCTGGGGATCCGTGACCACCTCGTCGACCGCCAGATCGCCCACGACCACCGACGTCTTCGCGAGCTCTGCGGCCTCCGCGACGCGTCCGGTGGCATCGGCGAGCAGCTCCGGCACCGCCACCGGCTCGAACACCGGATGCACCTGGCCCGCCTCGAGCCTCGACAGGTGCAGCACCTCCTGCAGCAGCGCGAGCAGGTCACGGCTGCTGTCGACGATGGTCTGGGCGTCCTTCCGTCGTTCGGGGGCCTCGAGCGCTTCGTGGAGCATCTCGGCGTAGCCGATGATCGCGTTCAGCGGAGTGTGCAGCTCGTGGGACATGTTCGCCAGGAACCGACTCTTCGCGCGAACCGCCGCCAGCGCGAGCTCCCGCTGCACCTCCAGCTCGTGCTGGGTCTGGGCCAGCAGCCCCGACTCGGCATCCAGCTGCTGGGTGAGCTCGGCGACGCGGTCCTGCAGTCCATCCATGCGACGCTGCCGCACCCGGGCGTCCTTCCGGAGCTGTTCGACCTCCATCGCGACCCCGCGGGACAGGGCTTTTCGCCAGCTGACCGCCAGATCGAGCGCGCGGTTCAGGCGTTCTGGCAGGGGGTCGCGCGCTCGGGGGTCCTCGAGCGGGATGATGTCGCGAACCCCGACCCGCATCGCCCGCATCACGTCCGATGTGGAGGGGTCCCGCGCCACCATGATCACGGGCAGGCTGGGGTCGCGGGACGCGGCCTGTCGACAGAACGCCAGCCCGTCGTTCGACAGGGTGGTCAGCAGCACCTCGGGATCGAGGTGGGCCAACCCCGCGGACGCCCCGTCGACATCCTGGAACGCGTGGACGCGCCATCGATCGGACAGGTCGTGGGCGCGGAGCAGGCCATCCGGATCGAGGAGCAGGATCGACAGCGCATTCGCCACCCCGCGAGCTTAGCGCAACGGACGTGCGCGACGGGATCAGAGCGCGCGACGCCGGGTCCGACCCTCCAACGGCGTGATGGGACAGCGGGTGCCGGCTTCTCGACACAGCGTGCGCACGGCGTCGATCACGTTGGCGCTCGCGGCGAAGCGTCGCTCGCGGAAGATCCGCTGGCCCTGGGGTGGGGTCTCGTCGGGCTCGGGCATCAGCGGGTCGAGGTGCATCGCGTGGTGCACGTCCACCGCACACACCGCGGTCGAGAGCTGCACCAGCAAGCCCTTGCCCAGTGCAGCGGGCACGTCGGGCGGAAGCTGGATCCCCGGGAACCAGAACGGGCCGACCCAGCTCCGCGTGAGCCGGATCACCCGTGCGGCACAGTGGTCTTCGATCTGCTCGCGCAGGGCCATCAGCCGGGTGGCGAAGTGCCGGGTGAACATGTGCTGCAGCAGCGGGTCGACCTCGAGCTTCCCGGCGCGCGTGATCGTGAACGGCCCCAGCTGGCTCACGTTGCCGGGCCCCTCGACGATGAACCGGATCCTCAGCCAGCGGCCATCGGGTGCGAGTCGATCGTAGGCCCCCGCGACCTCGGTGCGATTGCCCATCCGCCGCAGCTCGCAGAGCAGGTGCGTGGCCGGCAGCAGTTCGTTCTCGCGGAGGTGGACCCGGAGCGTGCGGCGGTGCGCCAGACGCCGTGCCAGCGCGGGATCCAGCCGACTCGCCCGCTCGATGTCCGACTCGGACGGGTCGGGTTGACCCGCCGCCAGCTTCTTCTCGCTGATCGCGCGCTGCATCCAGGTGAACGACGGCATGCCGGTGCGATCGTGCACATCCGCCGGCGACAGCAGATCGCCCGACAGCGCGGGGTCGAGGGACTTGAGGTGCGCGAGGGCAGGGATCAGCGGAACGAAGTCGCCGTGGGGCGCGAGCTGGTTCAACCCCGCGGCGAGGGCCCGGACGTACGGACCCACCCGCGCTTGCGGCAGCTGCATCTCAGTCTCCCTTGGACAACCACTCGTCGACCTCGGCCTGCGCCGCATCCCGAAGCGCACGCTCGGCCATGGTGCGCGAGCGTTCGCGACTGACCTCTTCCAGCGAATCGGCCGTCTCGGCCGCATCCATCGCGGCCTCGGCCTCGAGGCGACGCGACAGCTCCGGCAGGACTTCGGCGATCATGTGCCGCGACGACTCGACGTACTCGGCCGTGGCCTCCATCGCGACGTTCAGCTCTTCGATCGAGGCCTGGAGCTCGCTGACCACCACGGGTGCGTCGGCCATCATGCCGAGCCCCTGGATGCGGCGGCCGGCGGCGTTGACGGTCTGCGTGGCGGACAGGACGTACTTGGCCATGTCCTCGTGCAGCTCGAGCACGGTGTCGCGCAGCGTGCGGGCGGGTTCGAGGTGCTGCTTGCACTGGATGGCACTGGCGTCGAACAGATCGAGCGCGATGGTCTCGGTGCGCAGCTCGAAGGTGAGCTGATCGTGCCGACGTGCCCGCTCGGCCGCATTGAGCGACGAGTCGGACTCCAGACTGGCGAGCTCGGCTTCGATGTCGAGCACGCGCTGGGCTGCCAGCTTCTTGTTGTGGATGGCGGCGGCGTGATCGCGATGCAGGCGATCGACCTCGTCCTGCATCTCGAGCGCGCACAGCTTCAGGTCGTCGCTGAACGACGTGGCTTCGCGCAGGCGCACGCTGACGGTCTCGTACTGGGCGAGCAGGGCTTCGGCGACGCTCTTGCGGGCCAGGACGCGCTGGCGGGCCGTGAACGGACGCATGATCGACGCGATGAAGCCGGTCTGGCTCTCCTCCTCGCGGATGCGATCCAGCTCCTCGCCGTGGTTCTTCATGCGCTCGAGGCCCTTCCCGAGCTCGTCGCTGATCTCCTGCTGCGTGGAGTACAGGTCGCTCACCTGCCCGAGTGCGCGTTGATGTCGCGACTGGACCTCTTCGCGGCGTTTCGCGAGGGTGGCATGGGTGAGCTGGTCACCGACGTATGCGGGGCGAGCCATAGGAGATTCTGACTCGCTGGGAGGCCAGGGGCAACCGCCGTCGCGAATCCGTCCCCTTCTCCTCCCATGCGCCGGTCGCGCGTCGTCCACGGATGTCAGCGCCGTGGCACGGATGTCTTGTTGTGTCGAGCGGGGAACAGGGCGCGGGGCTCGGCGTGTCGTACAGGGCGAGACTGACAGAGAGGTCGGTTCCAGCGCGTCAACTCATCACCCCCGTCGCGATGCGCTGGTTCCGGCCTCTCCATCTCTCTCTGTCGCCGCTCAGCGTCCCGCACACCAGTCGTCGGCCCGGCGCCCCTGATGCTGGACGTGCATCACGTCGCCGCGCGGATCGATGAGCTCGATGCAGTCGCCCTCGTCCACGTACACCCCCGCCGCACGGCCCCAGAACAGCGTGTCCTCCGTATCCTCGCCCACCCCCGTGTAGAGCCGAAGCGGGCGCCCTCTCCGCACCTCGACCCCCGAATCGAACCGGTAGGACAGGTTCGATCGCACCGAGCGCAGCCGCCAGCCCTCCAGGTCGACCCGCTTCGGTCCCCGTCGGCGCACCGACAGCTGGACGAACTCGTTGTTCGGGTGCCGGTCGTCCTGCCAGGCCATGCCGCGCACGTTCGTGATCCGGAGGTCTCCGAACGCCTCGTGCTGGCTCGGCCCCATCGGACGGAAGATCAGCGGCGCCTGGACCTCCAGCCAGAGCCACTCCGCGTGCTTGAACAGCGTGTCGGTCGTGGGATCGGGCACCGACGCGTCCCAGCCGTACGGATCGACCGTACGTGGGCGCTTGCGACCCGGCATCGCCTCGAGCACCGAGAAGTGCAGGTGGGGCCCCGAGCTGCAGCCCGTGTTGCCGGACCGGCCGATCACCTGCCCCGCCTTCACCGATTCTCCGGGACGCACCGACACCTCGGACAGGTGGACGTACCCGGTCAGGAAGGTCCGCTCGACATCCCCGACCGGCACCGTGTGCGTCAGGCGCACGCGGATGTCCTGCTCGGCCGTCTTCTTCCCGCAGTCGGTCGGGCCGATGTCCCCTGCCGTCTCCACCACGCCGTCCGCCGCCGCCAGGATGGGCGTCCCCTCCTCCATCGGCCAGTCGTAGCCCTGATGCCCGGCCTTCCCCCAGGTCAGACTGTTCCAGGCCGTGAGCTGGCGGTGGTCGTTGTCGGACCCGTCTTCTGTGGCCTGACGGTCGCCCGGCCGCCGGTGGTCGTAGAGCCCCGACACCGGATGCTCGCCCTCGAAGGGCTTGCTCAGGAACGGCGTGACCGGCGCCGTGTACCGGGGACCCGGTGCGGCGGCGGTCATCGGGGCCTCCGTCGCAGGACGCCCTCCCTGGACCGGCTGCACCAGCGCGATCAGCAGGATCACTGCGCTCCCCAGGCCAGGGTGCCGTCCTCGTTCACGCGCACGCCGGACTCCGGGAAGTCCTCGGCGGACAGCGACCGGATCTGCTCGAACGCGGCGCCCTTCGCGTCGGGGTGCGGAACCCCTTCTCCGTCCAGCGCCATCGGGTGCAACCGGGCCGAGACCAGCACGCCGTTCGACGCCAGCTCGGCCTCCAGCACCACAGACGTGCCGCCGTAGCCCCCGCGGGTCCCGAACTGCCGGAAGCCCACGAAGTTGCCCAGGCTGTACGCGATCAACCGGCCCTGGTGCACCTCCATTCCCCGCAGCACGTGGGGCCCGTGGCCCAGCACCAGGTCTGCTCCGGCCTCGACGGCTGCGCGCGACAGGGCCCGGACGTCTCCCCGCTTCTCGCCCCAGGCGATCTCGGTCTTTCCGGGCACGTGTCGCGCCTTGTAGCCCTCGGCACCCCCGTGGAACGACAGCACCACCAGGTCGGCTTCGCGGTCGGCCAGCCGGATGGCCGCGGTGACCTCTTCGATGTCGTTCACGTTCAGACAGCAGCTGCCCGAATGCGCCGCGAGCACGGCGATCTTCACGGGTGTCCCGTCGATCTCGCGAGTGAGCATGGCCACGTCGCCGTAGCGCCCCGCATGCGCGATCCCCACGGCATCCAGGGCGTCCATCGTGGCCTGCTGACCCGCCGCACCCAGGTCGAAGGCGTGGTTGTTGGCCAGGCTGGCGACGTCGATTCCGGCCGAGACCAGTGCCGCGGCGTACCGGGTGGGCGTACGAAACGCGTAGCAGCTGGTGGACGTCGGACCGCACTTGGTGCTCGGCAGATCGTCGGCGAGCGGCCCCTCCAGGTTCAGGAACGCCACGTCTGCCGCCGACAACACGTCCTTCACGTCGACGAAGATCGACTCGCCGTTGCCGGGCGCGAGGCCCCGCGGACCCTTCTTGATCTCGGACCCCATCATGGTGTCGCCGGCCGCCGCGAACGTGATGCGACCCTCGGATGGAGCCGTCTGGACCGGCGTGTTCTCAGCCTCGACCCCCGACAGCGAAGCCCGGGTGCGCGCCGAGCCGAGCCAGTGCTGCAGCTCGTCCTGGTCGGGGTTCAGGGCCTCCACCTTCGACCAGGCCACCGATGCCGCCTTCCACTCTTCGAGGGACCAGTGCGCCCACCCGAGCTCCCACCAGGCCGACGCATTGCTGGGATCGGCTTCGACCGCGGCGGTCAGGTGGGTCTTGGCATCTGCCGGACGCCCGGACTTCAGCGCGGCGACCCCGTCTTCGTACGGGCCGGCGAGTGCGGCGCGCGGAATCGAGGCGCCACCGAGCACGGCGGCGAGGATCGCCCCGCCCAAGAAGCGGCCGAGCACGGGTGGGATGAGGTTCGGCGACATCACAGGATCTCCTCTTCAGCGGATAACGCTTCCGCGGATCGCGACCGCGTGCCTGCGTTAAGGACAACGTCCGCCCGCCCGAGGAGCCCCGAATGTCCAAGCCGTCGCGTTTCTCGCGCCTCGCCAAGCTCGGCAGCCTCACCAGCAAGGTCACGGGCAGCTACATCGGCAACAAAGTGCGCGATGCGTTCCGAAACGAGGAGATGCGCAAGAAGGCCCGCGAGAAGCTGCAGATCGACAACGCACGCGAGATCGTCAGCCAGGTGTCCAAGATGAAGGGCGCCGCGATGAAGCTCGGTCAGCAGATGGCGCTGGCGGCCGATGCACTCGATCTGCCCGACGAAGTCGCCTCCACTCTCGCCACGCTCAACAAAGACGCCGAGCCCGTTCCCTTCGAGCACATCCGCGAAGACATCGAGTCCGAGCTCGGCAAGCCCATGGATCAGCTCTTCTCGCGCTTCGACGAGGCCCCCATCGGCACTGCGAGCCTCGGCCAGGCCCACGGCGCAGCCCTGCCGGATGGCACCGAGGTGGTGGTCAAGGTGCTGCACCGAGGCGTCGAGACCAGCGTCGACACCGACCTGCTGGCGCTCAAGGCCGTGTTGCTCTCCAGCCGGGCCGCCCGCCGTCCCAAGGCCGAGATCGACCAGATCTTCTCCGAGATCCGCGACCGGCTCATGGAGGAGCTCGACTACCTCCAGGAAGCCGCGAACATCCACCAGTACCAGGAGCTGTTCGCAGGCGAGGACTGGATCCGCATCCCCACCCTCCACCAGGCCTGGTGCACCGAGCGCGTCCTCACCATGGACCGCCTTCCGGGCGTCCACATCGACGTCTTCGAGAAGGAGGGCTCCGAAGAGGCCCGTCACCGCGCGGCGAACAGCCTGGCCGAGCTCTACTACCGGCAGGTGTTCGAGTTCCGCACGCTGCACTCCGATCCGCACCCCGGCAACTTCCTGTTCGAGGAAGACGGCACGATCGGGCTCATCGACTACGGCTGCATCAAGCGCTTCGACGAGTTCTGGATCGCCACCTACGCCCGCTGTGCCGATGCGATCTACCGGCGCGACCGCGAGAAGGCCCTGGAGCACGCGGTGGACCTGGGCTCGTGGGACGGCAAGGGCGACAAGGCGGGCGAGGTGCTCTGGAACTACCTCGACGCGCTGGGCGAGGGCTTCCGTCGGGGCGAAGTCACCCTGGGCAGCGACGACGAGACCTTCATGGAGCCCGTGGTGAAGGCCGGTCGCAAGCTGGTGCGCTACCCCAACATCACGCTCCCGAAGGACATCCTGATGCTCCATCGGGCGCTGGGCGGGCTCTACACCCTGTCGCGCCACCTCAAAGCCCCCGTGAACTACGGCGAGATCGTGCTGGGCTACACCGAGCGGGCCATCGCGCGCGCCGAGGGTCGTCTGTGACCCAGGCCGTGGAACCGCCCGCCGCAGTCGTAGTCTGACCTCCGCGGAGAGAGGTTCGGCATGATCGGGTGGATGACCGCAGCGGTGGCAGGAGGAGTGGTCGCTCAGGACGATCGGTGCATCGATCTACGCGGCCCGGAGGTCGAGACGGTGGTCCACGTCGCGGGCACGCGCTTCGACGGGCCACGGACGTCCGTGAAGGCCAGGCGCCTCGAGGTGGGCACCCAGCCGCTGCCGTTCTACCAACCGCCGGACGACGTCGACAGCACGTTCGCGGCGCCCTTCATCGAGCAGCTCCGCATCGTCGACACCGTGACGGTCCCGCCCGAAGGGCTGGGCATGGCGTTCTCGATCGATCCGAACACCAGCTTCGCGGTGGGCGAGTCCGGCCAGCACAACCTCGAAGCACTCCGGCATCGGCTAGATGCCCTCGGCCTCGAGAATACACACATCCTGCGGGTCTCCGTGGCGCACATCGACGCCGACGATCGACCCGATCTGCACGGCGTCATCGCACATCCGGACCACGCGGAGCAGGTGGTGCTCTGGGGCTCCGGAGGCGAGACCCGCTGGACCACCGAGCTCTACGGATCGACCGTGCCGATCCTGTCGGCAGAGCCTCTGTTCCGCATCCCGAGCATGCCGGGATGGCTCGTCACCACGGGCGCGTGTTGCGGGGGATTCTGGGCGAACCGCATCCCCGTCGAACGCGGCCTGGTGACGACCACCCACCACTCGAGCGACGACCAGACCGGCATCTGTCTGACGCCGGACGGGGCGCTTCACGACCGGCCTGAACCGAACGCGAGGTAGTCCGCGCGCGGACGCAGAACGCCCGGTTGCTGGCGCTGCTCGAACACGTGGGCCACCCAACCCACCACCCGTCCGGACGCGAAGAGGTGGGGCGCCGTTCGGGGGGGCCAGCCTGCCGCCCGACACACCGCCAGGAGCCCTACATCCAGGTTCGGGTGCAGGCCGAGCTCCGCCGCACCGGCAATCAGCGCCGACAACGTTGGATCTGGGCCACCCGCGAGGTCCAGGAGGGCTTCGCAGCGGGGGTCTCCACTGGGGTAGAGCGGATGACCGAACCCGGCCAGGCCACCGGTTCGCCGAGCTTCCTCGCGCAGCACCCCGGGGCCCTCGCGCTCGAACCGCGCCACCAGGCTCGCCACCTCCAGGCTCGCGGTGCCGTGGCGGGGTCCGGAGAGTGCTGCGAGCCCCGCCGACACGCACGCGTACAGATCGGCGCCCGTGCTGGCGACCACCCGCGCGGCGAACGTCGAGGCGTTGAGTCCGTGATCGATGCACAGCACCCGGGCCGCGTTCGCGAGGGGATCGCGGGGCACCCCGGCCCCGAGCGCCACCACCAGGCGTTTCGCGCGGTCGAGCTCCAACGCGCCCGTCCACACGGCCCGATCGGGGTCCTCGGTCGCGAGCGCATCGACCCGCTGACGCAGCGCCAACAGGTCCGAGGGCTCTGCCCCCACACCCTCGGAGGAATCGGGCCAGGGCCCCTCGGGAACCCCCCACAGCCGCTCGGCGACCCGCCACAGTGGCTGTGCGACCAGATCGACAGCGGCGATCCCCCGGTAGTAGGGCCCGTCGGCATCGATGGCGCTCACCGAGGTCTGGAGCACGGGCTCCCCCCAGGTCAGCGCGCCGGCCGCGCGAGGTCCGCTTCCGGCGTGAGCGGCACTCCGCGCTGCAAGACGCTCGAGATCGGCCCGGTGGTAGCGCTTTCGACGCCCGTGCTCGGCATCCACCTGGGTCCGCACCCAGCCGCGGCTCGCGTAGGTGTACAGGGTGGACCGCTTCACGCCGAGCAGGTGAACCGCAGCCTCCGCGTCCAGCCACACGGGCCTCGAACCCGCGGCGACCTCTCGATTGGTCGATCGATGTTTCGACATGTTCTGAGCCTATCCCGAACTTCAGATGAGGAGCTCCCATGTCGACCGCCCCACGTCGCGCTGTCCCCACCCCTTCCCCCTCGGACGACTGGACGCCCGGTCTGGCCGGCGTCGTGGCCGCACGCACCGCGGTCAGTCGCGTCGATGGACGCACCGGCCGACTCTGGTTTCGCGGAAGGACCGTACAGAGCGTCGCCGATCGGGCGTCAGCCGGCTTCGCAGCCGCGGCCGAAGTGGTCCTCGACCGGGAGCTGGCCCCCCTCGGACCCGCCCGGCTGCGGGCGTTCGAGCGGCAGGTGCGCGTCGCGGACGTCGGACTGCCCACCGATTCCATGAGCGCGATTCGTGCACTGGTCGCGGGCGCCGAGCTCCCCGATGGGGGGTCGGACCTGATCGCCGAGGTGTCCGTCGCCGTCGGGCTGGTGGCCGCACATCAGGCCGGGCGGACGCCCCTGACCCCAGAACCGGCCCTCGAACACGCGGCAGACACGGGACGAATGGCGGTCGGTCGTGCGATGGAGCCGGCGGAGGCGGCCGGACTGGCGACGTACCTGTCGACGGTGATGGATCATGGCCTGAACGCCTCGACCTTCACAGCCCGGGTCGTGGCCTCCACACGCGCATCCGATGTCGATGCCGTCACGGCCGCGATCGGCGCCCTCGCAGGTCCGCTGCACGGGGGCGCGCCCGGACCCGTGCTCGACATGTTGGACGCCATCGGAACCCCCGAGCACGCCGAGTCCTGGCTGCAGTCCGAGCTGGACGCCGGGCGTCGCATCATGGGGATGGGCCACCGGGTCTACCAGGTGCGCGACCCTCGAGCCGCCGTGCTCGAAGGTGCCGTCGCCGCCCTGAACCCCACCGGACGCGTCGCTCTCGCGAGAACCGTCGAACGCTCCGCCGAGGCCCTGCTCGCCGCTCGGCACCCCAATCGTTCCCTGCGCGCCAACGTCGAGTTCTACACGGCCATCCTGCTCGAGGCCATCGGGCTGCCCCGCTCGCTGTTCACGCCCATGTTCGCCGCCGGACGCGTCGTGGGCTGGCTGGCCCACATCGCCGAAGAGCGGGCCGTGGGTCGGATCATCCGCCCGGTGGCGCGCTACGTCGGGCCGCCGTGTGACTGAATCCGCCGGCCCACCCTCGCAAGCGAGGGATGAGCCGACCGAATCCCTTCCACTGATTGTCTTGTCCGCGTTCGGGTACCCCCGGAAAATGTGCTCGTTCCTCCGCGCATTTCGGGGGCACCGCTCACTTGATCGTCAAGACAACCGGTGCGGGTCGCCCCCCCGAAACGCGGAGACCCCACCTGCCGTTGCACTCGGCGAGGTGGGGTCTTCGGACGTCAGGACGTCGGGAGGAGATCGAGAGGAGGAATCAGACGAGGTTGCCCTTGGGGTCGCCCATCTTCAGCGCGACCTGGCCCTTGGGGTCGCCCATCTTCAGCGCGACCTGGCCCTTCGGGTCGCCCATCTTCAGCGCGACCTGGCCCTTCGGGTCGCCCATCTTCAGCGCGACGTTGTCGCCCTGCGGATCCCCCATCTTCAGCGCGACGCCATCGCCCTGCGGGTCGCCCATCTTGAGCGATGCAGTGGTGCCGAGCGCCAGGGTGCTGATGAGTGCGATTGCGATGAAGCGAGCCATGGATTCCTCCGAACACACAGACATGAAGCAAACGCCGTGCCAACTCCGAGCGGCCCTGTCCATGGGGCGCTCGTGCCTCAACTGCGACATTATTCCCGCACCTGAGTGGGACACCTGGGATCCCCGGATCCCACCTCGATGCCCCAAAGTGTCGGTCGAAGGAACCGAATTGGAATTCTGATTCGGGAGCGGACCCAGAAACCGGAGCAGGGATCGGAGCGTGACAACCCGAGACAGGGTTCTCCGAACCGCTGCGTCCGCGTAGGGTCGGTACGGATGGGCATACTGCCCCGGAGGGCGATTGGTGGAGAGGAGGGGGCCCCTCTCCACCACCCTCCGCCTCGCGTGGCTGGCCGGTCCCATTCGCCCAGCCACGCATCGGGCGCTCTGCGGTAGATGGGGGTGAACCTTGGGAGTCGCCCTGCGGTAGGCGTTTCGGGGCGTCGCTCCCCTGAGAGTGCTCGCTTTCGGCCTATTCGCAGGCGGTCAGGCTGGTGATCCACTCGTCGATCACGCCTGCGCCGACTTCGTCGACGACGTGCGTGGCGATGGGCGGCATCCGATAGGCGCCGGGGTCGCGCAGGCGGATGGCGAGCATCGACAGGTCGGGGTTGCCGGGGGTGACGACCATGGCCCCGGGGTTGCCGAGCGTGCCGTGTTCCGGCGCCTGGCACAGGTTGGTGTCCGACAGGGCGGTGGAGAACCGCAGATCGAGCTCGCCGCGACCGGGACCGCCGGGTCGGTGGCACTGGGAGCAGTTCACGTGGAGGTAGGCCCGCGCACGCGCGTCCAGCTCAGCGGTGTCGTCGTCGACGGCCGGGAACGCGGGGGTCTCGGGGGGTGTGCCTTCGATCAGCCCGATGTGCACGAGCGTATCGATCTGGGGCGCGATGCGGTTGGTGGCCGGGTAGGCGACGTCGAGACCCGACAGCTGACCGAGCTCGACGCCCAGTGAGCGCCCAGCGGCATCGGTGTGGCACTGCATGCAGGTGGCGCGCGATGGAATCTGCCAGGTGACATCGCCGGCCTGGACGTTCGCCGAGTCGACCAGATCGGCATCACTTCCATCCTCGCGCCAGGCGTAGGAGTAGCCGGCCCATTCGTCGGTGTGCCGCATGAACAACCGGGTCTCGACCGGCTGCCCTTCGACCGAGAACTCCTTGATGAGCACCGTGCCGACCGGGAACTCCAGATCGCCGTCGTTGCCGAGGGTCAGGGTGGTGCCGTCGGGAATCGCCATCCAGCGACGCTTCTCGGCCCCATCCGACCAGAACGGGTGGTTGAGGTCGTAGGGGATCACGCCGGCCTGCACCGCGCTCGGGTTGGCGGGGTCGACACAGCCGGTCTCGGACAGCCGCATGGGGAAGTCCGGGGTGGTTCCGCCATCGACGGGGGTGATGGCGTAGAGCCGACCGGCCTGGTGGTCGACGAAGTAGACCTCGCCGTCGTTGGCCTCGGCGAAGTGCACGATGGCGCGGTTGGTCTCGACGAGGCCGCCACGACGGGGTTCTCCGGTGTCGGGGTCGTACGTGACGCCCACGATCCGCCCGTGGTAGTAGTCGCTGTACAGATAGGTACCGACCAACGCGGGGATCGCGCTGCCCCGGTAGACCACGCCGCCCATCACCGACAGCCCGGGGTTCTGCTGGTACTGCACCACGGGGTCGATCAAGCCACCGCCCTCGCACGGGCTGGTCGCGTAGCACTCGCGGCCTTCTTTCAGGCGCCAGCCGTAGTTGCCGCCGGCCTCGATGAGGTCGATCTCCTCGATGGCGTTCTGGCCGACATCGCCGGTCCACAGCTCGCCGGTGACGCGATCGAAGGAGAACCGCCACGGGTTGCGGAGCCCGAACGCGTAGATCTCGGGTGCGGCGTCGGGGACGTCGACGAACGGGTTGTCGGCCGGGATTCCGTAGCCCTGGCCGTCCGCGGGATTGTCGACGTCGATGCGGAGGATCTTGCCGAGCAGCGATGAGAGGTTCTGCGCCCGGTTCTCGGGGTCGCCGGCCGCTCCGCCGTCGCCGAGCGCCCAGTACAGCATGCCGTCGGGACCGAACGCGATGTGGCCGCCGTTGTGGTTGGAGTACGGCTGCGAGACGGAGATCAGGCTGTCGAGCGACCCGACATCCCAGGTGGCCCCACCATCCGAGGTCTGGACCGACGCGATGTGCGACACCGGGCCGTTGGACGTGTAGCTGACGTAGGCCAGCCCATTGCTCTGGAAGTCCGGGTGGAACGCGAGCCCGAGCAACCCCATCTCCCCGCCGGCCGCGACAGGCCCCGTGATGTTGAGCACGACCTCGGCGGTGGGCTCGGCTTCGGTGCTGTCGAAGCGCTTCACCCGGCCAGCCTGCTCGATCACGTACCAGTGCACGTCGTCGCCGGGAGCCTGGTACATCCCGACGGGGTCGGTGAGGTTCACCGTGTTGAAGACGCGCTCGAAGTCGATCTCGGCGTCTTCGACCAGGCGCTCCGGCGGCGCCACGCAGGTGGGGTTCGAGGGCCGCGTGTCGTAGCCGAACTCGGCCTCGACCAGATCGGTGTCGTCCGAGTCGGGCGTACCGGTGTCGTCCTTGCCTTTGCACCCGGATCCGAGACCCAGCGGAATCAGAGCGGGCAGGAGCAGCGCACAGAGCGCGGGAATGGGGAGCACGCGGGGCGAGAACATCGGACCTCCGAAAACGTCGCCGGAGAAGAACGGTACCGCGCGGCCCCCCCACCTGCCACGTTCACCGACCGCCGGTCACGAGCACGGGCAGCCCGGAGATCTCGTGCGGCTCGTGACGGAACCGCGCCTCGCCTTCGAATCCCGCTCGCTTCGCCAGGGTCGCGTCGAGGGCGTCCACCAGGGTAATCTCGTCCTTCAACCCCGGGTCTCCACTGGCCCGGAGCCGCTCGCCGAGGGCGTGGACCAACCGATACGCACCGGGCTGGTCGTTCTCCCGATGGTGGAGCATGGTGGCGCGCTTCAGGGTGGTGGCCTCGTCCACCAGAAGATGCCCACGCGCCAGTCCCAGCGGGACGTTTGCGGGGTCGACCAGCGAGAACGCCATGGTGGCGGGCTCGACCGGACCGTCCTTTGCGATGTAGCCCATGGTGGCGGAGCCCAGCGGGTCTCCCGTTGCGGGAGTGACCGCCCGAGCATCGGGGTCCCGGGCGAAGCCGACGTAGATCCCGCCGCGCTCCTTCGACAGGAACACGGTCTTCACCGACACCTTCAGCGCGTCGCCCTCCCACTCCACGGCATCACCGGGAATCCCGTACAGACCGGCGATCTTCAGGCCGGGCTCCGGACGCACGGTGAGCTCGAGGTCGTAGGCGAGCTCGGTCACGAAGGTGTCGAAGTCCTCCTCGAAGGTCTCCTGCATCGTCTCGCGGTCTTCGAAGAAGAAGAGGTTCCCGCCCCGAACGCTGGAGATCTTCGTCGCGAGCTCGGCGCCGAACTGCACCCCCGCTCCGAAGGTGGTCATCCCGATGCCGTCCTCCGATCCGCGCTCGGCGATCGCCATGAACCCGTCTGCATGGGTGTTCCCGACGTTCGGCCGCTCGTCCGTGAACAGCATCACCCGAGTGGCGCCGTCGAACGTCTTCCGGGTGTTCCGCGCCAGCTCGAAGCCGTGGAGCATGCCGGCTTCCATGTTCGTCGACCCGTCGATCGCGATCGAGGCGATGGCCTGCTTCATGGTCTTCCGGTCGCGGGTCGGCTCCAGGTGCGTGAACACGCCCGATCCGTACAGCACGATGGACAGCTGATCGCCGTCGTCGAGCTGCCCCACCATCGCATCCAGGCTGTCGCGCACCATCTCGATCGGCTGGCCGCCCATCGAACAGGACTGATCGACGACCGCTACGACGTTGACCGGCGGTCGCCGGAAGGTCTCCGGATCCAGGCCACTCGAGAACCCGATCTGCCCCATCCAGCGCACGTCCTCCTGAACGGCGAGGGTAGCGGGCGCGGCAGCGGTCACCGTGCACAGCAGCCGGTCGCAGTCGGCGTCCGGCAGCGGCAGGTCGTGCTCGGAGAACAGGCCCTCGGGCGTGAACACCTCGGGGAGCGGGATCTCGCCGTCCTTCACGCGGTCGCGGAAGTACCCGATGTCCTGCGCACCGCCGGGCGTGGCCCCGAAGCGCGCCTTCATGCGGACGGCGGGCATGGCCATGTCGGCCGAGAACTCGATCTCGCGTTCCTCGTCGTCGCCGGGCCCCGCGACGGCGGGCAGACCGGCGAGAATGCCGGCGGCGGTGGCGAGGACGAGCGTGCTGCGAAGTGTCATGGACATGTGAAGCCCCCCGGTCTGCCGGGTGGGACACGCACGTCGCGGATCGGTTCCGTCCGTTCTTCAGCGACCCCGGCGGCGGCCCACCAGCAGCAGCGCGAGCAGTCCGAAGCCCACGCCAGACGGGCCCGTTGCAGCCGAACACCCACACGAGCCCGTCACCAGGCCTTCCTCGGCGGGGTCGTCGGTCAGAGGGTCGGTGGTGCCGGCCAGTCCGGCAGGTGCGTCGAGCTCCACGAGGGTGAGCGGATCGTCGCCCATCACGCTCCGGATCCAGTCCAGCTGGCCCGCGAGGGGCGTGTTCAGCGACACCAAGCAGTCCTCACCGACGGTGATCACGTACAGCTGTACGGGCCCTTCTTCGGTCTCCACGAAGCCCGGGCCTCCCGAGTCCACAGAGCAGGGCCCCTCCCCCAGGATCACGCCTTCGGCCTCGATCCACGACGCATCCACCCCGCTGACGAGGACCTCACCCGACCTCCGGACCCCGTAGTCCGCCGCCCCGAACAGGGTCACGCCGTAGCCCACCACCGTGACCTCCTGACCGAGCCACCGTTCGTCGATCGGCGCCGGGTGAAGAGCGGCGACCTCGACGTCGATCGGTTCGGACACCCGGACCAGCGCCAGGTCGTTCCGGATGCCACGAAGGTCGCCGTTCGTGTCGGCGGTGCTGTTCTCGCTCGGCCAGACCGACACATACGCCGGGTGGACCACCACCTCGTCCGCCTCGACCCGGAGCGCATCCGGGTCCGCCGAGTCGGGCGACAGGGTCACGGCGATCTCCCACCCCTCGTCTTCGCTCGACGTCTCGCTCGACGTCTCACCGAGGTCGACTCCGTCGAAACAGTGCGCCACGGTGAGGACCCAGCGCGGATGCACGACGGTGCCCGAGCAGAGACTGCCGGGGGACTCCACCATCACCACCTCGGAGTACGCCGGGCCGGTCTCCTCGCCGCCCACGACTGCAGCGGCAACCGCGATCCACGCCATCCACATCGCATCCTCCGCCGTCTCACCCACCAGTGGGGCCGCTGGCCCGGGCGTTAACCGCCACGCGAGCGCGCAGGCCAGCTCCAGTCGGGCTTCTGCAGGAGTCCCTGCCCTCGGATCCGCGTCTCGCCGGTGTCCTTCTCGAGCACGTGACAGGTCGCGCCCTCCTCGGTGAGGGCATCGGACAGGACCGCGCTGTGGGTCACCACCCACACCTGGGACCGGACGGCCGCCAGGGCGATCAGCCGGGCGAGGCTCGGCAGCAGGTCGACGTGGAGACTGGCCTCTGGCTCGTTCAGGACCAGCAGCTCCGGCGGAGAGGGCGTGTTCAGCGCGACCAGCAGCATCAGGTAGCGCAGGGTGCCCTCCGACAGCTCGGGGGCCAGCAGGGGTCGGAGGAGACCGGGCTGCCGCATGGCGAGGACGAAGCGCCCACCCACGTCCATCGCGTCGACCGTGCAGCCCGGAAAGGCGTCCTCGACCAGTGCATCGAAGGCCTCCGCGCCGTCCCCCACCCTCGCCAGCGTCGCCAGCGCGGACGCCACATCCGAGCCGTCGTGGGCGAGCACCGGCGTCCAGGTCCCCACCTGGGGCTGACGTGCAGGCGCCTCTGCATCCGCGCGCAGGTGGTCGTAGAACCGCCAGGCCCGCAGGCGGTCGCGCAACACCAGCACCTCTGGGGCCGACCGCGGGTCCGCCACCCGGGTGAGCAGGCTCTCGAACACCGGCATGGCATTCGTGAGCGGGTTCCAGCGCCCCTCGTCGTCGGCCACCTTCACCGCCCGTCGGTCCCGGTCGGACAGGATCGAGCCCCGCGACAGGGTCTGGCCGGCCCAGATCACCTCCCGCTTGATCTCGGGATCGCCGCCGAAGGCATCCACACCTGGCGAGGGTTTCCCCAGCTCCAGGCTGTACCCGAAGTCGTCCGAGGTGAACCCGAACCGCATGGCGACGGGGCCATCGCGACGCGTCCCCTGAATCGGCACGTCTCCGCGGCGCATCGAGCGGCTGATGGTCTCCGGGCCCGCCCAGCACGCACTCGTGAAGCCCCCCTCCCGCGCGATGTCCCGCACCAGGGTTCCCTGAGCCGCCGAGGCCAGCAGCTTCACGCACCGGTACAGGCTGGACTTCCCCACCCCGTTCGCGCCGGTGACCACGGTCAGCGGGCCCAGGGGCACGACCACGTCGCGCAGCGAGCGGTATCCGGAGACGGCGAGGGTGTGCAGCACGGGTGGAGTCTATGTCGGTTAGACCGCGACGTACTGGAGGCACTGATGACGGGCGAGCTCCCCATCGCGCTGCTGGTCGGCGCTGCGGTCCTGGTCGGAGCAGCGATCCTCGCGGTCGTGTTCGTCGGCGCCGTGATCTTCCTGTGGAAGCGCAAGCCCGCCGGCCCGAGTCGCGAAGACCGGCTGACCGATCTCGGCTACACCCCGCGGCCCGACGGCACCTGGCTGTACGAGATCCAGGGCACGCAGATGGTGTTCTCGAAACGCCCGTCCGGGCTGCACTGGCAGCTGCGGCTCCCCCGCTACAACACCATGACCCTCGAGCTCGTCGAGTCCGACAGCCCGGCGCAGCTCGACCGCGCGTTCGAGTCCGGGATCCACGCGATCGACGAACGATTCCGGCTGTCCAGCCCGCAAGCCGACCGCATCGTGGCGCTGCTCAAGCAACCCAAGCTCCAGAAAGCCCTGCTCAAGACCCAGAACCTGGCTCTGCACCTGTCGGCCGACGAGCTGATCCTCGAAGACCCCGGGGGCGCGGGAATGGCGGCGATCGACCGACCCGACCCCGTCGAAGCCGAGCTCGACGAGCACGCGCTGATGATCAACGTGGTCAACGCGCTGTTCGGCTCGCTGTACGCCGAGAGCGGAACGGTGCTGGACCAGTTCCGATAGGTTCGCGGACTGGTCTACTTGCCCAGGCCGGCGGCGACCTTGGCGGCCTCTTCGATCGTGCGCGCCAGCGTGGAGCGGATGCGGCCGTCCTCCATCGTGAGCAGCCCGGCGATGGTGCAGCCTGCAGGAGTGGTGACCTCGTCCTTCAGAGCGGCGGGATGACGCCCGGTCTCGAGCACCAGGCGCGCAGCACCCTGCATGCTCTGAGCGGCCAGCTCGACGGCGACATCGCGCGGCAGACCCATCCGAACGCCCCCGTCGGCGAGGGACTCCAGCACGACGCAGGCGAACGCCGGACCACTGCCGGACAGCGCCGTGACGACGTCGAAGTGCTTCTCCTCCAGGCGGCGAACGCGACCGACCGTGCGGAAGAGCGCTTCACAGCGGGCCAGATCGTCTTTCGATGCGCGAGGACCCCGGCACAGCACGGTCATGCCTTCCCGGATGAGCGACGGAGTGTTGGGCATGGCGCGCACGATGGCGGCCTCGGGTGCCAGCTCGGCGAGCACATCGGTGGTGATGCCCGCACAGATGCTGACCAGCAGCTTGTCTGCCAGCGTGCCCTGCATCTCGGTCAACACCGAGCGGGCGATCTGCGGCTTGACGGCGAGCAGCACCACATCGGCGTCGGCGACGGCGGCTCGATTGTCGGTGAGCGCGGGCACATCGAGGGACTCCGCGAGCTTCTCGGCCCGACTGGTGCGCCGGGTGGTGGCTGCGACCACCGTGAAGCCGGCCTCCCGACCGAGCCCTCCGATGATGGCCTGTCCCATCTTTCCGCAGCCGATGACCGCGAGCCGGGCGACGTCCATGCCCCCTCCTCGGCCGCTCGTTAACGCGGCGCGTGGACCCGCAACGCGCAGATCCTGTCAGCTCCGGTTCCGTCCGTGCCGTTCCGCCTCAGGTGGCGATCGTGCTGGTGTTCGCCGTGCTCGGCATCTCCAGCTCGGCGGTGCTGGTCCGGTTCATGGAGGCACCGCCCATCGCCATCGCGGCCTGGCGCTGCCTCTTCGCCGCCCTGATCCTGCTGCCCGTGCTGTGGCGCCAGCTCGACCCCCATTCGTCCGCGGACGACGACCCTCCGGTCACGGGCATCACGACACGCGACTTCGGCTGGATCGCGGTGGGCGGGGTGTTCCTGGGCCTGCACTTCGCCAGCTGGTTCGCGAGCCTGGACTACACCAGCGTGCTGCGATCCACAGTGCTGGTCGCGCTCGTGCCCGTGTGGACGGGCCTGTTCGAGTGGGGCCTCACGGGGAGGCGCCCGGTAGCGGGCTTCTGGCTGGGCATCGGGCTCGCCCTGGCCGGTGTCGCGACCCTGTCGACCACCGGCGGAACGAGCGGCTGGCAGGGGGATCTGCTGGCGGTCGGGGCGAGCGTGCTGTGGTCGGTCTACCTGCTGGTGGGTCGAGACGTCCGCCAGCGCGTGCCGATCGGCGCCTACATGTGCATCGTGAGCGGGGTGGCCAGCCTCTCGATGTGGCCCCTGGCCTTCGCGACGGGCACGCCGGTCTGGGGGTTCCCGCTGGCGACGTGGGGCTGGATGCTGCTGGCGACTCTGGGCCCACAGCTCATGGGGCACCAGGGCTTCTCGTACGCGGTCAAGTACCTGCCGGCGTCGACCGTCGCGGCGATCATGCTCCTGGAGCCCGTCGGCAGCACGCTGCTGGCAGCGGCTCTGCTGGCCGAGGTGCCGCCGCCCACGTCCGTGATCAGCGGTGCTGTGGTGGTGGTCGGGGTGTACGTGGCGCTGAAGACGGCACCGAAGGAGCCCGAACAGGCCAGCTCGAGCGGCTCGGACAGCTCGAACGGATCAGGTGGCTGACGGCTTGAGGAGCGCGTCGACGTACATGCGGTCGGCGAGCTGACCCATGCACTCCTTCCAGATCTGATCTTCCTGGATGCTCTCGTCGTCTTCCATCGTGTTCAGGCGGTTGTGCACGGTGTCGACGGCGAGCTGCCAGGCGACCACCGCGAACGAGCCGAGCGCCCGCACCTCGCGGCTGGAGCCGGAGATCTGGTTGATGGCCATGATGGACTGCGGGTTGAAGATCAGGTCTTCGTGCAGGCCGACGAAGGGGTGTGCGGCGACGGACTCGCGCGTGGGCACGTCGAGCTCGAAGGCCAGGATGTCGACCAGCGCGGTGGCCTTGTCCTCGATGGACTTCTCGGGGTCCATGAGCGACGCGTGGTTCTGCATCTGCGACGCGATGAGCCGGAGCTCCTCGGTGACGTTGCGGATGGTGTCGCGCTCGTTGAGCGGTGTGTCGGAGGCCTCGGCTGCGGCGTCGCGGTGGAAGCCCGCCAGCATGTCGGGCATCTGGTCGGCCGCGAGGTGGGCGCGAACAGCACCCGAGCTCTGATCGACGACTTCCTTCGACACGTCTCCGCTGGCGAGGAGCATCTGCGCCTGCTGTTCGTGATCCATGCCCGCGCGCTCGGCGTCCTTGAGGATGTTGACCTCTTGATCGGCGAGCTCGCCCCGGGACATCTGGTTCTTCTTGCTCTGGAGCAGCGCCAGCTCTTCCTGGGGCTGCAGGCGACGGCCGCGTTGAGAATCCTTGTCGGCCTGCTGCTTGCTGGCCTCGCGCTGAGCGTCGTCCTGCTCGGCGTTGGCAGCCAGGATCATCTGCTCTTCTTCGTCTTCCTGAGCCGATCTGGAGGCCGTCTGCTCTTCTTCGGACCACCAGCCCTGATCGGTGGCCGATTCATTCGTGGTCTCGTTGGCCATCGCGGTGGCGAGCACGGTCTCTTCGGACTGGGTGCTGGCCTGGGCCGCGGTGATCACCTCGGCGATCTGATCGTTGCCGTGGCGCGAGAAGAGGTTGTCGGCCTGCTTCGCGACGTCGGCGGTGGCTTCGGGGGACGCCTTGTCGTGGTCGACCCCGCCCTTCTTGTTGCTGTTCGCCATAAAAGAGCTCCCCGGCGCACAGAGGAGGGCGCGCCGTCGCTCTCAGCGTAGCACGGACCCCCCTCGGTCGTCTGGGGGGTCGTCCGGGGGGCCGTCACTCGTCCTCATCATCGGGCTCCAGGGCGGCCTCGTCGTCGGTGTAGCCCAGCACCTCGAGCATGCGCTGGGTCTCGGGGTCGGCGCGCTTGGAGCCCTTGTCGTTCGGGCCACGTCGGGTGGGGTCGTAGGCAGGGGTGTCGCGCTCCCAGTCGGCCAGCCGTTCCAGGAGGCGGTCGCGCAGGGCCGTGTCGAGCTCGACGCGGTTTTCGGTCTCGTCGGGGTCCTCGGACAGGTCGTACAGCTCGTGCTGGTGGTCGCTGGCCCGGATGAGCTTGTGCGGACCGTCGTAGATGGCGTGCAGACTGCGGGCGAACTGATCCTTCGGTACATCCGGAAACGCCCGCCGGACCACGGCCATCACGATGTTGGGGTCGCGGAGCTCCGTGAACACGGGGCTGTTGGGGGGGCCATCCAGCAACGAGGGCGCGATTCCGGGCATGGGATCGACATCGACCGCATCGAGGAGGGTGGCTGGAACCTGTCCGATCGAGACGGTCTCCGACACCCGACGGGGCTTCAGGCGCGGGTCGCGGCGCACCATCGAGTCCGGGTAGCGGATGACCAACGGCACGTGGACCAGTGGTTCGTACAGCGCCCATCGATGGGAGTACAGCCCCTTCTCGCCCAGCATCTCGCCGTGATCGGCGGTCAGGACCACGATGGTGTCGTCCAGCACGCCCTTGCGCTCCATGCCCTCGATGAGCTGCTGGAACGCGCGATCGAGGTCGAGGATCGAGGCGTCGTAGGTGCCCGCCATGGCGTCGAGCTCGGCCTTGGTGAACGCGTGCTTGCCCGACATGTAGGCCATCAGGCTGAACAGCGAGCTGTCGGTGCGCAGCGCGAGCTCGATCATGTCGTCGTCCAGCAGGGCTTTGCGGGACTCCAGGCTCGGGACGCGGGGCTGGTGGGCCTCCATCAGGTTGATGAACGCGAGGAAGGGCGCGGGGTCTTCGGCACGGCGCTCCAGGAAGCGTCCGAAGGCCCGATTGGCCACCGGAGCCGCGTCCTTGAACAGCGTGAGCCGCTTGCTCCACCCCTGCTTCCCGCCCGCGTACGACGGGCTGATCTCGGTGCTGCGGTCGCGGGGCAGCAGCTTGCGCGCGGTGGCTTTGCGGGACGGCTGCTTCAGCGGACCTTCGAACGTGTGCAGCTGGGTGTCGAAGCCCTGGAGCATGTTCACGAAGTCGCTGACGAACCGGTTGCCGGTGAACGCCCAGGTGGAGAACCCCGCGGAGCGCATCCGCTCGGCCAGGGTCTCGTGGTGGTGGTCGAGCCACTTGTAGTACGTATCCATCCCGTGGGTACGCAGGGGCAACCCCGTGAACAGGCTCGCGTGGGTGGGGCCGGTCCACTCGCTGCTGGCGATGGCGTGGTCGTACACCACGGCGTCTTCGGCGAACCGATCCAGGAAGGGGGTGGTGTCGCGGGAGTGGCCGTACAGGCTCATCCGATCGGCCCGCACGGTGTCCCAGACCACGATGAGGACGTTCGGGGCCCCAGCCGAGCCGCTGGCCGCCCCGGACCGCAGCGCAACGACCCCCGCCGCTACGAACGCGACCCCGACCGCCGCCAGGATGATCAGCGCACGCCGGTTCACGGCAGAGCCTCCTCGTTGGGCGCACCCGCATCGGTGTCGTCGTCCTCCAGGTAGCCGAGCGACTCGAGCATCTTCTTCATCGCCTTGGCCTCCCGCTTGTTGCCCCGCCCCTTCTTGGTGTCGGCCGCGGTGCGCTTGGAGGGATCGGCCTTGGGAACGCGGGTCCGCCAGCGCTCGAGCCGCGCCAGATACTGCTCGGCTTCGGGATGCGAGCGCAGCAGGTTGTGTCGCTCCTCGGGATCGTCGACGAGATCGAACAGCCGATGATCACCGTCGCTGGCATGCACCACCTTGTGCCCGTCGTCGACCATGGCGTCGTACGTCACCAGGAACGGTGAGAAATCGACGTCTGGATAGGCCTTTCTGAAGGGTCCGAGCTTGCTCGTGTAGGGGTCGGTGAGCTGCGTGTAGACGGGAAACCGCTGGTTGTCGCGGGTCAGGCTGCGCTGCAGTCGCACCCCCCGTGGCGCCGGAAGACCCGCCAGATCGAGGATCGTGGGGTAGACCGCCGCCGTGGTGACGGGCTCGTCTTCGCGACCGGGGGGCAGACCGGGGTAGCGGATGACGAGCGGCACGTGCACCAGGGTGTTCCACACGCCGTAGCGGTGCTCCCACAGCCCGTGCTCGCCGAGGCTCTCGCCGTGATCGCTGGTGAGCACCACGATGGTCCGGTCGAGCGCCCCGTTGTCCTCGAGGGTCTGCATCAGCTCGGCGAACCGCCGGTCGAGCTCGAGCAACGAGGCATCGTAGACGGCCCGGATCGCTTCGACCTCGGCGTCGGTGTAGGTGTGCTGCCCCAGGATGGCCGAGACCTCCTTCCACAGGCTCACATCGGTGTCGAGGCCCAGACGGATGAGCGCTTCGTCTCCGATGACGGCGCGCCGATCCTCGATGGTGGGGATGCGCGGGCTGTGGGCCTCCATCAGGTTGATGAACGCGAACCAGGGTTTGTTCTTCTCGGGGCGCTGCTCGAGCCACTTCACGAGGTCGGTGTTCGCGAGTGACGCGGCTTCCTTGTGGGTGGACTGGTCCCACGCGACATTCGGCGATTCTCCGGTCCAGGCCGGGCTGATCTCGGTGCTCTGGTCACGCGGGATGAGCTTCTCGCGGGCGATTCGGGCGCTGGTTCGCTTGTGGGTCTCCCAGCTGAACCGGACCACGTCGAAGCCCTGCATCATGTTGGTCATCCCCGACAGGTAGGGATTCGCGGTGTAGGCGTAGGTGGCGTAGCCGTTGTCGCCCAGGTGCTCGGCGAGCGTGATGTGGTGGCTGTCGACCCAGCGCCAGGCGGCATTCGCGCCGTGCGTCGCCACCGGGAGCCCGGTGAACAGGCTGGCGTGGGAGGGCACGGTCCAGGTGCCGGGCGAGATCGCGTGCTCGTACACGCGCGCCTCCTGGGCGAACGCCTCCAGACCCGGAGTGGTGCGGCGATCGTGCCCGTACAGGCTCAACCGGTCGGCGCGCACGGTGTCCCAGACGATCAGGAGCACGTTGGGCGGCCGACCCGACCGTTGTGGCGGGCCTCTCCGCGCCTTCCGTCCCTTCCGCCCGCGTGCACGGGGCTTCTTGGCCTTGTGGCCTCTGCGCTTGGCCTTGGCCGCCCGTGCCGAACGCCCCGGACGCCGGACATCCCCGCCGCCGCTCCAGCTCCAGGCCAGACCCAGCCCTCCGAGCAGCAGCGCCAGGACGACAGCCCCGACGATCGCGAGGTTCCGGCGGTTCGCGTTCACCCGTCCGCCCTATCCGGAAAGCGTCGCGGACGTCGACGTCAGCCGGTGTCGGGTGGGGATGGCTCGCCCCTCCTCCCACCCGGCACGCCACGTTGCTATGCTCCGTCGGCGATGAACTTCGTCCAGTCCGAGTTCGTGGGCTTCATGGCCCTCGTGTTCACGGTCTACTGGCTGCTTCCGTCCAGACGCCTGCAGAACGTGCTGCTGGTCGTGGCCAGTGCGGTGTTCTACGGCTGGGTGCATCCGTGGTTCCTGCTGTTGCTGTACGCGAGCGCCACGCTGGACTTCGTGATGGGCCGCGCCATCGCGAATCACCCGTCCCACAAGCGCTGGTTCCTGGGTCTGTCACTCGCCGGCAACCTGGGGATGCTCTGCTACTTCAAGTACTTCGACTTCTTCGTGGCCAACACGATCGAAGCGCTGCAGGCCGCCGGAGTGACCGCCGACCTCACCACGCTCGGCATCTTCCTTCCGGTGGGGATCAGCTTCTACACGTTCCAGACGATGTCCTACACGATCGACGTCTACCGGGGCGAGCTCGAGCCACGAAGCGACCCCCTGGACTACCTGGTCTACGTCAGCTTCTTCCCCCAGCTGGTCGCGGGCCCCATCGAGCGCGCGGGTCGCTTGCTGCCCCAGGTCGAGCAGGACCGCACCTTCTCGTTCGACCGCACCACCAGTGGCCTGTCGCTCGCGATGTGGGGGGCCTTCAAGAAGGTGTGCATCGCCGACACCGTCGCTCCCTACGTCGATCAGGTGTTCCTTCTCGAAAACCCCGCCGGGCCGGTGCTCTGGGCGGGGGTCATCGGCTTCATGGTGCAGATCTACAGCGACTTCTCGGGCTACACCGACATCGCGCGCGGCACGGCCCGGATGCTCGGCTTCGACCTCGTCGAGAACTTCCGCAACCCGTACATGGCGGCGACCACCCCGGAATTCTGGCAGCGGTGGCACATGTCGTTGTCGTTCTGGATCCGCGACTACATCCTGGCGCCGCTGCTCGGGGGGGTCCGCCAGATCCATCTCGGACGGTTCGGCGTGGCGGTGACGATCACGTTCGTGGTGATCGGCATCTGGCACGGCGCGTCCTGGAACTTCGCGGTGTTCGGGCTTTTCCACGGCTTCTGGATGTTCGTGTACTCGGCGATCGAGCGACATCGCCCCCAGTGGACGTCCACCATTCCCCTGGGTCGGCCCGCTGCCATCGCGTTCCACCTGGTGGCGGTGTCGATGGTGGGCTCGCTGATCTTCCGGGAACCCCGGCTGGACAGGCTGATCTCGCACCTCACCACGCATCCGTTCGCGGGGGGCCGAGACGATTGGGTCGCCGTGGCCGTGCTGCTGGGGATCACGGGCACGGCGTGTACGCCCTACCTGGTGTCGAGCATCTGGAAGCGGTGGATCCTGCCCCGCGTCGAGAAATCGGTCTGGTTGCTGCCGGCACAGACCACCGGCTGGGCGCTCGCCGCCATGGCGATGTTCGTGTTCTACCGGGTCTCGGCGTACGACTTCATCTACTTCCAGTTCTGACGACGAGCCACGGGGATGACGGGGAAACCCCCAGCCGAAACGCTCTCCAATACCGATGCTCTATGGGCAGGTCCCCGATGCACACGAATCGGGGGCGGGCGTATGCTTTCGGGGCGTCACCGGGGGGAGACGCGTGCTTTGGGATCTCCGAAGCACGGGGGACGACTGTGTCCGAGCCCTCCGTGCAACCACAGGAGTACCCATGAGCGAGTCCATCCGTCCAGAACTCGGTGATTTCAGCAGCATCGTCTGCTTTCGAGCCCTGGTCGTCGGCATCGAGGAAGCCCTCGGACGACGAGCGGCTCTGGTCGCACTGAAGTCGGCCGGCCGGAAGCGCGGGCACCAGCTGGTCGAGAGCCTCGGGCTGACCGGCAGCGGCACCGACGACACCGACGCGCTCGCGAACGCCCTGGACGAGGCGCTCGGCCCCAACGGCACCAAGCTGTGCAGGGTGAGCAGGATCGAGCGCGATGGCGAGCGGTTCCGCGTGTACCTCAACGAGACGATCTGCTCGGCCGACGAACCCCAGGGTTCCGACCGCCCGCTGTCGTTCACGTTCGGGGCCGTGCACGGAGCCGTCGAAGCGCTCTACGGCGTCAAGCTTCGTGGAAAGCAGGTCGGGAGCGTGCTGCGGGGCGACAACCGCGACCACGACGTGGTGGAGCTCTGGCCGCGCTGAGGCGATGCTCACCCGAGAGTTCGCCCCACAGTTCACGGGGTGCAGCGGGACGCACACCGCCGGCGGTCACTGGGGCACATTGGGGGGGAACCCCAGTGACCGATCCGACGGTGGCCTGCGTCGATTAATGTATCGGCGTCGGCCGCTCGCGTTCTATTCGTCAGAACAGTGAGCAGCCTCACGCCAGGAATTTCCCGATGCTATCGAAGTCGCGTGAAAATTTTCAGCTCTTCAGCACGTCCGTCGGCGCCACGACGACATAGGCGAGCCACGTCAGGAACCCCGTGACGAAGCCCAGTCCCCACAACGGGATGAGCCAGACGTTGATGGCCTGGAGCACCCAGTAGCTCACCATGAACCCCAGACCGGCCTTCACCCGGCCCTGGTAGATGTGCCCGATGCCAAAGGTGCCGAGGAACGTTCCCGGCGCGACCTCGAGGCCCGCTGCGACCATGCTGTTCTGGGTATCGGCCATACACACCTCCTGGGGACGCCCGACATACGCGGGAACACCCCCACATCTTTCACGTAGCCCGTCCTCCGGTCGCTGGAGCCAGGACATCAGGGCATGTCGGAGGGCACCTGTGGTGGCGAACCCGCGAGTGTGCGGGCGGTGAACCACGCGATGCTCGCCAGGCCCGTGCTCAGCCCGAGGACCACGCCGAGATCGATGATTCCCCGCCATGGGGACGGCAGCTGACGCACCAGCACCACGAGCAGCACGATGCCCGTGAGGAGGGACCAGGAGACGATCCGGCGCTTCTTGGTCGCGTGGAGCAGGCCCATACACGTGAACGGAGCCAGCACCGATGGAAGGACCGGGCGAGACGACGCCAGAGCGAGGCCGCGCACGACGACCCGCGGCGAGAACTGCTTGTGGAAGCCTCGCCAGCCCTCGGCGTACACCATGAACCCGCACCAGACCAGGGCGACGCCCCACTGAACCGGGGTCAACCC
This sequence comes from Myxococcota bacterium, assembly GCA_965224055.1. GTDB lineage: Bacteria > Myxococcota_A > UBA796 > UBA796 > JACKEQ01. The sequence goes on from OZ245034.1 coordinate 5,546,017, forward strand.
CGACCGGACGGCCTCCATGGCAACCGCCCCGAGTCGCGCGATGGGCGAGAGGAGGATGGCCACCACGCCGCCGACTCCCCAGGCGAACAAGAGCCAGCCGACCATGGAGCTGGGACGCGTTGCCGGCGCTTGGGTGGGCACGCCCCCGGTGTACCACGGAGTGCGGCGGTCGCGTGCGACCGTCTGCGATCACCGCTCGGAGAGCGCGGCGGGTGTGACGCCTTCTCCCATCCCGATCGCTTCGGGAAGCGTGGGGTCGCACAGCTGCACGTACCAGTCGCGCACGATGCGGTCGTCCTGGTTCATGAACTCGGCGAAGCGCGGCATGGTCTCGTCACGGTCGAGGTAGTCGACGGCCGGAACCGCCTGCTTGGACCGCACGCAGTGCACGAACTTGTTCCGCACCTGGTTGGTCTTCAGGTAGCTCTGCACGGCTTCGCGGCAGCGGCCCATCTTCTTGCGGCTGCCCTTCTCGCAGATCTCCAGCTGACTGTCGGACAGAAAGCGCCACCACTTCTGTTCGGTGGCGTCGATCTTGGCCTCTTCGGCCTCGCCGATCTGCACCTCCAGCTGCTCTTCGGTCTCGCGTAGCCGGGTGGAGGTGGCGACCAGGGCTTCTTGGAGCTGGCGCTTCTCTTCTTCGGCGTGATCGAGCTGACGCGTGACGGACGCGAGCTGGTTGCGCGCTTGATCGAGCTGGGAGGTGAGCCGCGCGATCTCGCCCTCGAGCTCGTCGGCCTTCTGCTGGCTGAGCTTCGGTGGACGCTCGCTGCCCTCGGTGGCCTCTGCGAGCCGGGCCTGCTTGACGCTGCGCTGATCGAGCTTGGACTCGAGCTCGAGCACCTTGCGCTCGTAGTCGTCCCGCTCGCGCTCCAGGGCCGCGATCCGCTCGTTGGCGCTCTCGAGCTCTTCGCCCTTGATCTGCCCGCACTTGAACTCGATCTGCTCGGCGGAGAAGGCATCGAGCGTGAGCTTGGCCACCTGCTCGTCGGTCGGCCCCTCGGGAGCGGGTGTGGGCTTGACGGCCCAGCCGGCTCCGAACCCCAGACCGGCCCCGACCAGCACGCCGATGATCGACGTGACGATCGGCAGGCCCACGACCAGGTTGGCGAGCTCGGATCGGGACAGCTTCGGCACGGACGCTCCTTCCGCACGTCACTATCCGGTTCCGCCCGTGCTGGCCCTACTGCTCCGACCGCGGAGGCGGGCCCCGATCCTCTTCGACCTCGATCGGCACGTCGGTGAGTCCGAGCACGGTCCACATTGCGCCGGCACCGAGAATCAACGCCGCGAGAGCGACCAGGACGTGGGTGACGGCAGGACGCAGGACCCAGTCGTCGATCGAGCCCGACGCCCCTCCCTCGGCATCGACGGGCCCGCGCATCGGGCCATCGGCGTCCTCATCCGGCTCAGGCGACTGCGGAAGGGTGGCCAGCAGCATCGCGCGGATCTCGTCGATCGAGGGCCCCCCGATCAACCGGGCGATCGGCAGGTCGAAGCCCCCCTCGTCCAGCGCGTTGCGAACCTGCACCGCCATCAGCGAGTCCATGCCCAGATCCATCAGCGGCTGTCCGACGTCGATCGGCCGCTCGTCCGGGATCCGAAGCACGTCGCGGACCACCTCGAGCAGCCAGGTGGTCACCGCCTCCGATCGCGCGTCGTCGCTCTCGGCCATCACGGCGTCGCGGACCGTCGCACCCGAACCCTCCGATCCGCCCGTCGCTACGGGAGCATTCACAGGCTGCCACCCGAACCGCGCCAGCAGCGGCGACCCCCCCACCGGCAGGTAGCGCGACCAGTCCATCGGCAGCACCAGGGTGTGGGGACGACCCGCGGCGAGCACCCGACCCAACACCTCGATGCCCGCCGACACGGGGATGGTGCGGATCCCGTGGGATCGCTGGGTTCGCTGGATCCCCGCATCGAGCGATGCCGCCATCCCCACCTCGGCCCAGGGCCCCCAGCCGATGCTCACCACGTTCAGCCCCTCGCCACGCCAGGTGTGGGCGAGCCCGTCCAACGCGGCGTTCGCAGATGCATACGGGACCTGGCCGGCAGAGCCCATCACCGCCGACGCCGAGCTGAACATCGCCATCCATGCGTCGGTCTGCAGCGCCTCCCGCGCAGCGTCCACCAGCGCAACAGCCCCGCCGACCTTGGGTCGCGCCACCGATGCGAGCGCGTCGGCATCCTGCGCCGCCAGCGAGGCATCCGAGAGCACCCCTGCCGCGTGCACGATCCCGCCGAGCGGCTTGTCGAGACCGGCGATCACGGACGCCACCGCCTCTGCGTCGCCCACATCGCACGCCACGCCGCGCACCACGTCGTCCGGCAGACCTTCGAGGCGCTCGGGACGGGGGGTCCGGGACAGCAACACCACCTCGCCTGCCCCGGCCTCGACGAGCCAGTGTGCGACCGCCAGACCGAGCCCTCCGAAGCCTCCGCTGACCACATAGGCGCGGCCTGCATCGATGTCGGGCGCGCCCGCGAGAGAGGCCGGTTCGACCGACTCCAGACGCGCTCCGAACACGCCTCGGGGGCGGACCGCGAGCTGGGGTTCGCCCGCGATCAGCCCGTCCAGCACGGCGTTCTCGAAGGACGACGCCTCGACCTGGACGTCCATCACCACCCAGTCCGGACGCTCCGCCCACGCCGCTCGCACGAAGCCGTGAACCGCCCGATTCAGCGCGCCGGCCGTCTCGCCGTCCAACAGCGGGGCTCCCCGGGTCACGACCACCAGCCCGCCCTCGGTGTCCTTGGCCACCGCCAGCAGCTCGGCCAGGGCCGCATCGAGCGCGTCGAGATCTGCGGCGTCGTGCAGGTTGTCCACCACGTGGATGCGGGTTCCCGCCGCATCCAGCAGCCCTCGCTCCTCGAGAAGCGCGGCCAGAGACGGGGTCTCCGACCAGAACGGACCCGCGAGGTGTTCCCCGTCGACGGGCTCCCAGTCGAGCTCGAGCAGTGCATCGTCCAGCGGACCCCGCAGGTTCGGGAACTCCGGGAGGTCCAACCACGTCCGGACCCGGTCGAACGGGGTGGTAGGGAGCCGATCTGGACGAACGGCCGGACCGTCCCCCAGGAGCGCGTCCCAGCGCACGTCGAGCCCAGCGGTCCACGCCGTACCCGCAGCCTCGAGAGCGGTCGCCACGGGGTCGGCCTTGCGCTGCAGCGTCGCAATCGCCGTGGCCCCCGAAAGCTGTCGGAGAACCTGGCTCGTCAACACCGGATGCGGGCCCACCTCGATGCAGGTGTTCGCGCCGAACTGCTCCAGCGTCGCCACCCCGTCCGCGAATCGCACCGCCTGGCGGACCTGCCGCGCCCAGTACGCAGGGTCGGGAGGCGCATCCAGCAGGGCACCGTCCAGGTTCGACACCACGGGAATCCGCGGCGGATGCCAGGTGAGCGTCGCCGCAACCGCAGTCAGAGACTCCAGCATCGGCGCCATCAGAGCCGAGTGGAACGCGTGCGAGACGGTCAGCCGCCGAGAGCCGACCCCCTCCGGAAGCGCCGCCAGCACGGCCTCGATCGCATCTGTCCGGCCGGAGATCACGGTCTCGTCGGGGGTGTTCACCCCTGCGACCTCGGCACCCTCGACCAGCAAGGGCCCGACGACCTCTTCGGGTGCGAACACCGCCGCCATCGCACCATCGCGCGGCAGATCGGCCATCGCGTTGGCGCGCGCGCACACCAGGTGCACGCCATCCGCCAGGGAGAGCATGCCCGACCAGGTCGCCGCGACGAGCTCGCCGATGCTGTGTCCCAGCACCACGTCGGCCTCGATCCCCAGCGAGCGCCACCAGCACGCGAGCCCCCACTCCACCGCGAACAGCGCGGGCTGGGTGAACCGGGTGTCGTGCACGTCCTCGCTGCTGATCGCCTCGATCAACGGCTTCGGCAGGTGGGCGTCGGCCAGTCCACAGACCTCCAGAAAGCCCGTCCTGAACGGTGCGAACACCGAATCGTCCCCGTGCTGCTCAGCGTGGGCGAGGAGTTCGGCCGCCATCCCGGGGTGCTGGGCCCCCTGACCCGTGAACAGCAACGCGACCCGCGGAGCCGGCTCGATCCGGCGGCTGGGGGACGCCACACCGTCGATGCGCACCGCACGCCAATCCAGACCAGGGCGCCGGGCAAGGGCTCGCGCGACCGCCGCCTCGCCGTGCTGGCCGACCAGGGGGTCCAGCTCGGCCATCAGCTGGTCCAGCGCCGCCGGGCTGGACGCTGCGACCGGAATGGGGAGCGTGGGGAGAACGGAGCACTCGGCACCTTCGACCTGAGAATCCTCCGCTGTCACCGGGGTCTCAGCGGGTCCGACGACCAGGTGGGCGTTGGTCCCCGACAGCCCGAAGCCGCTGATCCCCGCCACCCGACTGCCCTCCCAGGTCGTGGGTTCAGTGGGAATCCGGAGGGGACGCGCCGTGTCCAGATCGATGGCCGGGTTCACGTCGGACAGGTGGAGGTGCGGCGCCAGCATCCGATGCTGCTGCTGGAGCACCACCTTCAACAGCGACGCCATGCCGGCAGCCTGCTCGAGGTGCCCGAGCTGGGTCTTCACGCTCCCCAGGTGCAGCGGACCCTCATCCGTGCCTGCGGTGTCGGCGGTGAACACCCGCTGGATCGCCCGGACCTCGATGGGATCGCCGAGCTTCGTCCCCGTGCCGTGGGCCTCGATGTACGTGACCTCCGAGGGGTGCCGGCCCGACCGCTCGAGGGCGTCGCGCACCACGCGCTCCTGGGCCGTGCCGTTCGGAACGGTGAGGCCGCTGCTGGTGCCGTCGTGGTTGACCGCACTCCCCAACAGCTCGGCCAGCACGGGGATCTTGCGGGCTTCGGCCTCGGAACGCCGCATCAGGACGACCATTCCGCAGCCCTCACCGCGACCGTACCCGTCGGCACGGCTGTCGAAGGTCTTGCACCGACCGTCGGGCGCCAGCGCCCGCAGCTGGGACAGGTAGATGTGGTTGTCCGGCGAGAGCATGAGCGACACGCCACCGGCGAGCGCAGCGTCACAGTCTCCGGAACGGACGGCCTCTGCGGCGAGGTGCACCGCGACCAGGCTCGAGCTGCAGGCGGTGTTGAACGCCACTGCCGGGCCCTCGAGCCCCAGGGCGTGGGACACCCGACCCGCCGCGAACGAGCTCTCGTTGCCGGTCCCCGCGTATTCGTCGGGGTAGAGCGGGCCATCGGCGGTCCGGAAGCGCTGCAGGTAGCTCGACTCGGGGATTCCGCAGAACACCCCGACACGACGCAGGGCTCCGCGCAGCCCACCGCGCTCGAGGGCCTCGTGCGAGACCTCCAGCAGCAGGCGTTGCTGAGGATCGAGGGCCGCAGCCTCCCGGGGGGACATCCCGAAGAACAGCGGGTCGAACTGATCGACACTCTCGACGAAGGCGCCATCGCGGACGTAGGCGCGACCAGGCGTGGCGGGCTCGGGGTCGTACACGCGCTCGGCATCCCAGCGCTCGACCGGAACCCGCGTGACGGCATCGACGCCATCTCGGAGCAGCGCCCAGTAAGCCTCCGGAGAATCCACCCCGCCGGGGAAGCGGCAGGCCATCGCGACGATGGCGATCGGATCGTCCGACATCCCTGCCGACACGGGACGTTCGGGCTCCTCCTGCTCGTCGGCCCCCAGCAGATGGTCGGTGACGGCGTCCACGGTCGGGTGCTCGAACACCAGCGTGGACGGGACCGGTTCGCCCAGATCCGCGGTCAGTCGGCTCGCGAGCTCGACGGCGGTGAGAGAGTCCATCCCGGCGTCGAAGAACCCCTGGCGCGGATCGAGATCGTCGGCCGAGAGCCCGAGGACCTGTGCAGCCAGGGTGCGGACACGGTCGCGCAGCGCGGACCGGGAGCGACGCACCCCCGGAGTCGCGCCCACGGGGGCGGGCGCGTTCGGCATCACCGTCGCGAACAGCCCGTCTCCGAAGGCTCCGGCGGCCATCAGCGGCGCGAACACCGACCAGTCGGCCTGTACCAGCACCGCGTCGGGCCCCGACCGCAGCAGCGCGTTCGCCGCCACCGATGCCGGCAGTGCGGTCAAGCCACGCGCGGCGAGCCACGCAGCGCCCTCGTCGTCCACCAGTCCGGCTGCCTGGGCGTCTCCGCGGATCGGCCCCAGGGCGACCACCCGAGCGGGGCGACCCTCGAAGCGCCGCTGGTCGGCGACCCCGGTCAGCGCCGCATTCGCCGCCGCGTAGGCCGGCTGATCGCCGCTTCCCCACACCGCCGCGATACTCGACACGAGCACGAAGAAGTCGAGGTCACCGAGCACCTCGTCCAGCACACGTGCCCCGACCACGCGCGCAGCGAACGCCTGGTCGAACCCAGCGGGGTCTTCGTCCTCCAGCGCGACCCGCCGACCCACACCGGCGCAGTGCACCACGCCGCGTACGTCCAGCCCCTCGAGAGCGGCACGAACGGCTTCGGCATCGGTGACGTCCGCGTGTCGGACCTCGGCCTGCAGCCCCTCCGCAGAGGTGTGTCCCCGGGCCAGGACCACCACGGAGGCCCCGCGCTCCTGCCAGGCCCGGACCACCGCCCGACCCACCGCACCGGTTCCTCCGGTGACCAGCACGACGGGGTTCGCTCCATCCGTCGCTCTGTCGGAGTCGCTGCGCGGAACCGCCAACACCGGACCAGCCTGCAGGGGGACGACCCGACGCCGTGTGCCGTCCGCATAGGCCTCTCCCGCGAACACGGGAGCCTCTGCGGCGCTGTCGGCAGGCGCATTCGCAGCCAGGAGCGTCAACCCGGCCGTGATGGTGGGGTGGGACAGGGCCAGTGCGCGCGTCAGCCCGTCTACACCGGAGCCTTCGCGGGTCACGGCTGCCCAGGTCCGGCCGTCCCGGACCGCGTCCCGAGCCGACGCGAATGCGTCGACCGGCGAATCCCCGCGGTAGACGACCGCGGCATCGCCCCCGGCATCGGGGACGTCGTTCACATCGGTGGTATCGGTTGCATCGATCGCGAACAGTCGCCCAGCGAGCGCCGCATCCGCATCGGTCTTCCGATCGACCCAGTGCCGGACGCGATGGAACGGGGTGGGAGGCAGCTCTCCTGCCCGCGATGCGCCCGTCAGCACCGCCCAGTCCGGCTCCAGCCCCGAAGCCCACAGCGCACCGGCAGCGTGGTAGAGCCCGGCCGTGCCCGTGCAGGCTCCCGAAGGGGTCGGAGAGCGCTCGGGCCGCACCTGGGTCTCGACGAACCGGACCTCGATCTGCGGGTGGAAGGCTTCGACGAGGCGCGCCGCCATCCGGTTGAGCACGGCGTGGGGCCCCACCTCCACGAATCGACGCACGCCGTGTTCGACCAGGGTCCGGATGCACGCCTCGTAGTGCACGGGTTCTCGGATCAGGCGTGCCCAGTGCGCGGGATCGAGCGCCCGATCGCCCACGGGCCGCCCATCGGCGTTGGTGATCAGGGGAATCGCGGGGACCGCGAAGTGCTCCGCGACCGCGGTGACGGCCTCCTGGAACGGCTTCACGGCGGGCTCCATGTGCCGCGAGTGGAAGGCGTGGCTCACGTTCAGGCGGCGAGCCTGCACCCCGTCGGCCGAGAGGCGCGCCAGCACGGCCTCCACCGCATCGGTATCGCCCGAGATCACCGTGTCGGTGGGCCCGTTCAAGCCCGAGACGTCGACGAACCCGTCCGGCAGGGCCTCCAGCACGCTCCGCACGCGCTCCTCGGACGCGAACACAGACGCAGACGCCCCGCCCTCGGGCAGCTCCCCCATGATCCGCCCTCGCGCCACCACCAGCCGGGCGGCGACCTCGAGCGGCAGTACCCCTGCGGTCACGGCGGCCGACCACTCGCCGAGGCTGTGGCCCACGACCCGGTCCGGCGTGAAGCCCAGCGACGTCAACCAGTGGGCGATCGCGACTTCGACGGCGAAGATCGCCGGCTGTGCACAAGAAGTGTGGTCGAGCTCCCGGGGCCCCGAGCCCTCGAGCGCAGCGAGCAGATCGAACCCTTCGCCCCGCATCGCCGCAGCACACCGGTCGAACGCCTCGGCGAAGGCGGGCTCGTGCCGCAGCGCCAGCCCCATTCCCGGCCACTGCACACCCTGACCCGTGAACAACCAGGCCGTCCGCCCTTCGATCCGGGAGCTCGGCTCGCGCCAGTCCCCGTCGACGGCGAACGTGCGGAACCGCCGGGCCCAGCGAACCTCTCCGAGCGCTCTGGGATCCGCCACCGTCCGGGCAGCGACGGCCGCGTCCAGGGTCGCCCCCGAGGCGACGTGCACCGTGTGCGGACGCGCCTCCACCACCGGGGGTTCGGGGGCGGGGTCGCCGACTTCGAGCACGACGTGGGCGTTCGTTCCGCTGATCCCGAAGCTGCTCACGCCTGCGAACCGGCCCTCGAGCGGTACCGAATCCACCGGGAGCGCGATCCCGTCCAGGTCGAGCTCCGGATTGGGCTGCTGGAGGTCGGGATGGGCCGGCGCCCGCCCGTGCCGAAGCGCCAGCACCGCTCGCAACACGCCCGCCACCCCCGCACCCGCTTCGAGGTGGCCCAGGTGGGTCTTGACGGACCCCACAACGAGCGGGGCGCGCTCGCGGCCCTCCACGTACACCGCCCGAACCGCGTCCAGCTCGATCGGATCGCCGAGTCGGGTCCCGGTGCCGTGCGCTTCCAGCAGCGCGACCTCGGCTGGATCCACCCCGGCATCGTCGAGAGCCGCGCGAAGAACCGCCCGCTGAGCAGAGCCATTGGGCACGGTCAACCCGCTGGAGGCGCCATCGTGGTTCACCGCAGACCCGCGGACCACCGCGAGCACCGGGCGATTCTCGGCACGAGCGTCGGAGAGCCGCTGCAGCACGAGCATTCCGACGCCCTCGCCGCGACCGTACCCGTCGGCACGGGCGTCGAAGGTCTTGCAGCGCCCGTCCGGAGCCAGCGCGCGCAGCTGGGACAACTGGACGGTGGTCTCGGGTGCGGTGATCGCGTTGACGCCACCCGCCAGCGCCACGCGACACCGCCCCTGTCGCAGAGCGACCGCTGCCAGGTGCAGCGTGACGAGGGAGCTCGAACAGGCCGTGTCGACGGACATCGCGGGGCCCTGCAGCCCGAGCACGTACGACACGCGCCCCGCCGCGAAGCTGCTCTCGTTGCCCGTGCCGCTGTGCGGGTCGGGCTCGGCGTCGACATCGAGGGGGTCGAACCGACGCCCGTACTCCGACTTGCCGATCCCCACGAACACGCCGGCCGTCGTTCCGTGGACGTGGTCGGGCCGGATCCCCGCGTGCTCGAGGGCGCGTACGCTCGCTTCCAACACCAGCCGCTGCTGGGGATCGAGACGCGCGGCTTCCCGCGGAGCGATCCCGAACGCCGCGGCGTCGAACCCCGTGACGTCGGCGAGCAACCCCGCTTCTCGGACGTAGTGGCGCCCCGGTACGGCGGGCTCGGGGTCGTACAGCGCGTCCACGTCCCAACGATCGATCCGCCGGATGGCGTCGCCCCCCGCTTCGAGGAACTGCCAGAAGGCATCGGGCCCTTCGAGGTCGGGGTTGCCGGCGCCTCCGGGGAACCGACAGCCGATCCCCACGATGGCGATGGGCTCGTCGGGGGTCGAAGCGGCGCTCGCCCCGGTGTTGCCGGCCTCGATGGTGGGGTCCGGCGCTGCATCGACCATCCCGCGGAGGTGCTCGACGAGTCGGCGTCGTGTCGGGTGATCGAACGCGATGCTCGCAGGCAGGCTCCGGTCGAGGGCGGTGGCCAGGCGCGCCCGGAGCTCGGCCGCCATCAACGAGTCCATGCCGGCGTCGAAGAAGCCCGTGTCCGCGTCTGGAGCCGTGGCGCGTCCCAGGACCTCGGCTGTCGTGCGGGCCACCAGTGACTCGAGGTCGATGGCCGCCCCTTCCGACGAGACGACAGCGCCAGGCTCGACGGTCTGCGTGGGGATCTGCGTGGGGTGGAGCGTCGGCGAGGACTGCGCGACCTCCAGCAGGTGCGGCCCCGGAACCTCCCGCGCCCAGCGTGCCCAGTCGAAGGGCGTCAACAGCACGACCGGCTCCGAGCTGCCCCGCGCGCCCAGGATCAGATCCAGACTCTCGGACACGCCCAGCTCGTAGGCCCCCATCCGGGCAAACCGCTTCGAGAGGCCTTCTGTCATGGACGTATCGGCGATCGGGCCCGGAGCGACGCACCAGGTGGGCGTGCCCTGAGTCGTGCGCCATCGCGCGAACCCCTCCAGCCACGCATTCGCCGCCGCGTACGCGCCCTGCCCCGGATTGCCGAGGGCCGCTGCCGCCGAGCCGACCAGCACCAGCTCGGCATCGGGCGCGACCTCGTTCAGACGCCAGGCACCGTCGACCTTGGCCTGGAGCGCATCCTCGAGCGCCTCCGGATCGATCGCATCGATCGGCGCATCGTGCCGCGCCCCCGCCAGATGGAACACGAGATCGGGAGGGACCTCGGCCGCGAGGGGAACGAGGTTGTCGGTCACGTCTCCCTGAACGCCGCGCACGTGCGGACCGAGGCGGAGCAACTCCTCGGCGGGCAGACCTCTTCGCGAGAGGAGCACCAGGGTCTCGACCAGGGGTGCGAGGCGCCTGGCGAGCTGCCTCCCGACACTGCCGCTCGCCCCCGTGATCCAGACGGTCTTGCCGAGCGGCGTGGGCTCTCCGAACCGCGAGCGCCGGATGCGGGGCACCTCGCGTCCGGACTCCGACAGGCGGACCTCGGGGGTCTGGGCGGCGAGCTCGGCGAGCAGGAGCTCCGCTTCGGCGGCATCGGGAACGTGCACCAGGCTGCCGACGCGCTCGGGATGTTCGGCCCGCAACACCCGCACCAGGCCGGGCAGACCGCTCGGACGCTCCCACGGAACCACGACGGACACGGGCGCTTCGGCCACCCGGCTCGCGTTCAGCACGGCCAGCAGGCCCTGTCGGGACCGCACGGGCTCGGTGAGCCCCCACAGCACGAGCACGTCGTCGGGCGTGCCGGCATGACCCGCCAGCCACTGGAAGTGCGCGGCATCTCCAGGGTCGACCGTGATGACGTCGCTCTCCCCTTCGAAGTCCGTGCCGGCCACGATCCGGGTGACCCGGGCGCCCGCGGCGACCAGCGCGAGCTCGACATCGGTGGGGCCGTCTGCGAACACCCAGATGTACCGCCCCTGGAAGTGCTCCGAGAGCGGGGTCGGGACCTCGTGAGTCGCGGGTACCCAGGCCACGCGATGCACCGCGTCGGATCGCGCCACTCCGGTCTGTGGAGGCAGGTCGAGCCAGAACCGCTCCCCCTGGAAGGGCATCGTCGGGAGTCGCCAGGAACGGTCGGTGCGCGAGACCACGGCCTCGGACGACAGCGACAGCCCGTTGGCCCAGGCCTGCCCGAGCGCAGCCACCCACTCGCGGGGACCGTCCCCGAGCGCGTCGGTCGGCGGACGGCGAAGCGTCGGAACGAACCGTGCGTCCGGCAGGGTCCGACGCCCCGCACCCGAGAGCGCAGGATGCGGGCCCAGCTCCAGGAACACGCGGCAGTCCACCATCGCCAACAGCGCATCGACGAACCGGACGGGCTCCCGCAGCTGCTGCACCCAGTAGTCGGGATCGGTGGCGCGGGGCCCCAGCAGCTCCCCGTCGACCGACGACACGAGGCGGCGCTCCGGCGGGGACAGCGACACGCCCGCCACCACCTCGCGGAACGGCTCCAGGATGGGGTCCATCAGCGGGCTGTGGAAGGCGTGGGACACCTCCAGCTGCCGGAACTCGAGGGCGCGCTCGGAGAGCACCTCCCGGTAGGCCTCGATGGCACCGCGTTCCCCGGAGAGCACGGTCTGGCCGGCGTCGTTGACCGCTGCGATCGTGAGGCCGTCGACCAGATCCGGCAGGGCGCTGGCCGGCGCGAAGACCGCCAGCATGCCCCCTTCATCGGCTGGGAGCCCGCCCATCAGCCGCCCGCGCGCATCCACCAGACGTGCACCGTCCTCGAGGCTGAACACCCCCGAGAACCAGGCGGCGGCGTACTCCCCGATGCTGTGCCCCACGAGTGCGGTGGGTTCCAGCCCGGCATCGGCGGCGAGGGTGGCGAGCCCACACTGCAGGGCGAACAGGGTGGGCTGGGTGAACCGGGTGTGGCCGATGCGCGCAGCCTGCTCGGGATCGTCGGAGAACCAGACGTCGCGCACCTCGTCGTCGAGCACGTCCAGCACCCGATCGACCACCTCGGCGAAGCGCGGGTTCGACGCGTGGAGATCCCGCGCCATGTTCGGCCACTGCGCCCCCTGACCGGTGAACAACCACCCCGAGTGACCGCCATCTGCACCGCGACGAACGGCATCCTTCAACCGTTCTGCGGCTTCCTCGGCCGAGCGGGCAGCCACCGCGACCCGCCAGCGCAGCGCCGAGCGCCCGTGAAACGCCGTGGAGGCCGCCGCGGACAGGTCGGGTCGGGCCCGCAGACGCTCGGCGGTGCGTCCGGCGAGGTGGGCCAGCGCCATCTCGGACCGCGCGGACAACACCAGCAGCTCCGGACCGGGCGATGCTGCTGTCGATGGGGATGCGGGCGAGGATGCGGCCGGGGGACCTTCCAGGACGACGTGGGCGTTCGTGCCGGACAGGCCGAATCCCGAGACCCCCGCCCGCTCCGGAAGACCGTCGGGCCAGGCGGTGAGCGCCGTCGGAATCGAGAACTGCACGTCGTCCAGGCGGATTCGCGGGTTGATCTCTGTGAGATGGGCGTGAGGCGGGATCGAGCGATGCTGGAGCGCGAGGGCGGCCTTGATCAGCCCTGCGACGCCCGCTGCGGTCTCGGTGTGCCCGATGTTGGTCTTGACCGACCCGAGCTGGAGCGGCGTGTGCTCGCCGAACACCGCGCGGAGCGCATCGACCTCGATGGGATCGCCGAGAGGGGTGCCGGTGCCGTGGGCTTCGAGGAGACCGATGTCGCTCGGAGACAGGCCTGCATCCTCGAGTGCGGCACGGATCACCGCCTGCTGGGCCACCCCCGAGGGTGCCGTGAGACCGTTGCTGCGCCCATCCTGATTGACGGCCGTGCCCCGGATGACCGCCCGGATGGGATCGCCATCGGCCAGCGCGTCGGACAGCCGCTTGAGGACGACGACCCCCACCCCTTCGCCGCGCCCGTACCCGTCCGCACGGGCGTCGAAGGACTTGCACCGGCCATCCGAGGCCAGCGCTTGCAGACGTGCGAAATACACCGTGGGCATGGGGCTGAGGAGCAGGTTGGCCCCGGATGCCAGCGCGACGTCGGCCTCTCCCGCACGCAGGGCCGCGACCGCCAGGTGGGTGGCCACGAGGGACGACGAGCACGCCGTGTCGATCGTGAGCGCCGGACCGGTCAGCCCGAGCGTGTAGGCGATCCGGCCCGCCGCGACGGACAGAAAGCTGCCGGTACCACTCCACGGCGTCAACCGACCGGGATCTTCGCCCAGGAAGTGGCGTCGCCCGTAGTCGGACAGCCCCAGACCCAGGTACAGCGCCGTGGACGTGCCCTGGAGCGAGGTCGGCGGCAGACCCGCGTCTTCGAGAGCCTCCCAGGTGACCTCGAGCAGCAGCCGCTGTACGGGGTCCATCTCGATCGCTTCGCGCGGCGAGATCCCGAAGAACGCCGCATCGAACCGGTCGACGGCGTCCAGGAAGGCCCCGCGGCGCGGCACCCGGATGCCGTCCGATCCCGAGCGTTCCCAGGCCGCAGCGTCCCACCGATCGACCGGGACCTCCGAAGTGGCATCGACGCCCTCGCGCAGCAACTCCCAGAACGACTCGGGACCCCGGGCGCCCGGAAACCGACACCCCACCCCGACGAGGGCGATGGGCTCGGCCTGCCGGACTTCGAGCCGGGCAACCTTCTCTTTCAGCTCGCGAACCGCAACCAGTGCGCGCTTCAGCGGCGAGAGCTCGTCGGATGTGCCGGGCATGGGGCGCAGATATAATTCGCCCGTGCACTTTCGTCCGTCCCCGTCACCGCTCCCGTTGCAGATGCCCTCGTTCGGGAGTCTGGTCGGGCTCTGTGCGCTGTCGTGCGCGAGCCTGGCCCTGGGGTGCACCCGTGGCTCCGTCCAGATCGGGGGCGACCCTCCCACCGAGCCCGTCGAGACGGGGCTGACCGACACCGGAGCCGCAACGCCGACCTGCGTGGGATGCTCTGCCGCGGTCGAGCCGCTGACCTGTTCCACGACCTCCCCGACCTCCGGGGGGTCCACCGCGTCCCGCTTCGAGACCATGCCGCTCGAGGTCGATCCCCCGGCCCGCCGCTACCTCGCCGGTGCCGCAGCGTCCGTCGGAGACGTCGACGGAGACGGCTGGCTGGACGTGGTGGTGCTGACCGTCGACGGTCCGATGCTGTTCCGGCATCCCGGGCCAGGCGAGGGCGGGTCGACTGCTCGAGATGCCAGCCGCTGGACCTCTGAGCTGCTGCCCGGTGCCGATCAGGCGGCCGCATCGGTGCTGGTGGATGCCGATGCCGATGGCGATCTCGACCTGTACGTGGGTCGATACGACCGGCCGGACATGTGGTTCGCCAACGATGCGGGCACGTTCGTCGACCGGACCTCCGAGGTCCTGGGAGCCGTCCCGTCGGCGAACACGTTGGCCGTGTCGTTCGCGGACATCGACCGCGACGGCGATCTGGATGGGCTGGCCCTCACCGCGGGCACGGTGGACGAAGATCCCGACGTCCCGGTGAGCGGGTTCGCGCCGTCCGAACCCGCCCTGCTCTGGATCAACCAGGGCGACGGGACGTTCATCGAAGCGGGCGACACCCTGCCCGAGGCCGTCCACACGGGGTTCTCGATGGCAGGAGGGCTGCACGACCTCGACCGGGACGGGGCGATCGACCTCTACGTCGTCAACGACTTCGGTGGCGCGCACGGCAGCAACCGGTGGCTTCGCGGCGACGGGACCGGATCGTTCACCGAAGCCGGCGCCGCGTTCGGGCTCGACATCACCACCACCGGGATGGGGCTGGGCATCGGCGACACGAACGGCGACGGGATCGACGACCTCACGATCCCCTACTGGGGCGGTCTGCGGATCCTCGAGTCGAGCGCCGCCGACCCCAGCGACCCCAGCGAGCCCGTGTGGTTCGACGCCACGGTGGTCCGCGTTCCCGAGCCGTTCGGGGTCGCCGCGATCGGGTGGGGCGCCGAGCACGTCGACCTGGACCACGACGGCGATCTGGACGTCTACGCGAGCTTCGGACACCTGGAGTTCGAGGAGCGCTGGGGCAACCCGGAATCCCAGAGCGACCGCGTCTGGCGCAACCGGTTCCCGGAGCCCGGCGCCTGGGACGACGTCACCACCGAGTGGGGCCTGGACGAGGGCGCCATCACGCGGGGGACGGTGTTCGCAGACCTCGATGCCGACGGATGGCTCGATCTCGTCCGCCCGAGTCAGGATGCGCCCGCCATCCTCTGGTCGCGCTGCGTGCCGGAGGCCGGTGCCCTGCGGGTGTCGGTGTCGCAGCCGGGCAGCAATCCAGCCGCAATCGGAGCCCGGGTGCGCGTCGAGTCGGGCCTCGCCCCCCAGGAACGCGTGATCCGCGCTGGCGGGACCAACTACGGCTCGAGCGGTCCGGCCGAAGCCCACTTCGGGCTCGCGACAGAGGCGGTGGCCACCGTGATCGTCACCTGGCCCGACGGAACGCTGTCTCGCGTCGAGCACGTTCCCGTCCCGGCTCGTCTCGTCGTCGAGCGCGCGCCCTGACGCACGGCTCCATCCTCACGGCACCCGTTCTCGGCCACACAGCAACAGAATCCGCGTTCGCACCGGAAGATTGACGACCGCACCCCCAGTCGATACAATTCCGATATCTGATGTCGGAATTTTTTCTTCGCAAGGATGGCCCCATGCGCCCCACAGCTGCCCCCTCTTCTCTCGGGTTCCAGGCCTTCCTGGACAACGAAGATGGCGCCACCGCCATCGAGTACGGGCTGATCGCCGCCCTGATCGCGATCGTGATCGTGGCGGGCATCACAGCGCTACGGGTGGCGATGGTCGACATGTACGAGAGCATCGAAGACACCGTCGACAACGCGATGACCTCAGGCTGAATGTCTTGACGGCCAAGAGAACGGTGCCCCCGAAATGCGCGGAGGAACGAGCACATTTTCCGGGGGTACCTGAACGCGTCTAGACATTCATTGGAAGCGATTCGGGCGGTTCATCCCTCGCTTGCGAGGGTGGGTCGGCCGAATCCTGCAGCTCGGGGTGGACCTCGGCATCCGCCTGTCCGCCCGGACCCTCTCGACTCACGGTGCTGTCGGCGTAGGGGGTCAGGATCTCGACCCACCGCGTGGCGTCCTCGACCACGAGCTCGATCCGATACGCACCCGGCGGGCCTTCCGCACCCTGAAGCCCCGACGTGCCTTCCAGCACGAGCCGACCGGGCCCCGGAGAGCGCACACTCGACAGTCGCGGGCTCCCGGGCCGGATGTCCACGAGGCGTCCCCGTGCCGACGCCAGCACGAACCGGTCATCGCCGACCACCAGATCCCCGCGGGTGCGGTTCGCGCGGCCCGAGTTCATGCCCGGAAGCGTGGTCCGACCCCGGGTCTCGACGCGAAGACTGACCCCGTTCAGCGCGTGCTGAACCTCATCCGGAGGAATCACGCCCAGCGCCTTCCTGCGCTGCAGGTAGGACACGCCCTTCAGCACTGCGCCGGTTCCGACCAGCAAAGCGAGCACCACCGCGAGTGAGGTCCACATCTGTCGTCTCCTTCTCGGCTCAGTCACACGCGCTCGCCGATTCCGCGAACGGTGTTGCCTCCTTCCGACCTCCCGGACCGGCTCCGGTTCCGGACCCGGCATCGTGCGGCCCGCGATGTCCGGTTACCCGTGCGCAGGAGGCGTCATGACGCGACCGAGCGCTCCCCTGCTCGAGTGGCTGCGGGACATGCTGAAACAGAAGGGCCTGAACACCGCACATGTTGCGGATGCGAGTGGCCTCTCGCGCAGCCGGGTCCGGAAGATCCTGGCGGGCACCGAGGACATGACCGTCGACGAGCTGATGTTGCTGTCGGACTCGCTGCAGCTCGATCCCTCGGATCTCACGGCTGCGACGGCCGCTCAGCTGCCGTCCGACCCCGAAGCCTCCGCAGACACGACCCCTTCCGACGCCGCCGACGCCGCAGAGACGATCACGCCGGTCCACGGAGCAGAGAGCGTGTCGGCCCCCACCGAACCCGAGCTCCCCGCCGTCGACCCCTGGGGCAACCAGCCCGAGCAGCTGTTCAAGATCGCCTTTGCGCTCGGCTGCGACTTCTTCTTCCTGGCCGACACCAAGGCCCTCGAAGGCTCGGGCGTGCCCGACGCCGTGATCGACCAGTACCGGGGCCGCGAGCTGCCCATCAAGCTCGACGCCGCGTACCACAAGTACAACGAGCCCAAGTACTCCGACGACAGCATCCAGCTCACCCTGTCCTTCGACAAGCTGTACGACTGCACCTTCAAGTGGTCGGCCATCCGTCAGCTGGTGCTGTTCCCCATCCCCCCGGAGGAGACCGCGGAGGGAGACGACCCGGACCCCGACCCGCCGTCGTCCGGAGTGCCGCATCTGCGGCTGGTGACCTGACGATGTCCGGCATCCAGACGCTGTCCCTGGAAGAGTGGACCTCGCGCGATCCCAGCCGCCGGGCGGTGTTCGTACGCCAACTGGGCCCGGCCCTCGAGGAACACGGCTTCGTCATCATCGCGAATCCCGGCATCGAACCCGACCTGCTTCGACGCGCCTACCGATCCGCCGCCAGCCTGTTCGCCCTGCCCGACCCCCTCAAGCGTCCCTTCGACAGGCCGGACATCGACCGCCAGCGCGGCTGGACCCCCTTCGGCACCGAGCACGCCAAGAACCAACGGGCCGCCGATCTCAAGGAGTTCTGGCAGATCGGCCGCAACGAGCCCGTCCTGCCGGGCGTTCCGGGCAACGTGTTCCCCGAAGACCCCGACGTGAGGCCCGTGTTCACGGCTCTGTTCGCCGAGCTCGAGCGCGTCGCGACCCACCTGCTGGCGGCCCTCGGCCACTACCTCGGGCTGAACGACGGCTTGCTGGAGTCCATGACCCGAGGCGGCAACAGCGTGCTCCGGGTGATCCACTACCCACCGCTGCCCGCCACCATGCCCGCAGGGGCCGTTCGTGCGGCCGCCCACGAGGACATCAACCTCCTCACCCTGCTGCCCACCAGCACGTCGTCCGGGCTCGAGATCCAGGTCCGGTCGCCCGACGGCCGCACCCGGTGGATGCCCGTCGACGCGCCTCCTGGCAGCCTCATCGTCGACACCGGCGACATGATGGCGCTGCTCACCGAAGGTCGCCTGCCCGCCACCACCCATCGGGTCGTGAATCCGACCGACCCCGAGCACGCCAGCACCCCGCGCTACAGCATGCCGTTCTTCGTGCACCCACGGCCGGATGTCGTGCTCACGCCCTTCGACGGCGGCCCTCCCGGCCCCACCGCAGAAGCTTTCCTGAAGCACCGCCTCCGCGAGATCGGCGTCAGCGGCTCCTGACGCCGGGCCCACACCCGTCTACCGCAGGGCGCAGCGTTGCGTTCAGGCCGCGTGGCGCATTCAGCCCCTGTTCGCCAGTGCCCATCGGACCCAACAGCCTTCCGCAGGAAATCGCACCGACACCCTCGTCTACCGCAGGGCGCAGCGTTGCGTTCAGGCCGCGTGGCTCAAACGGCGCTGGGCGCATCCCGCGAGCCCGAACAGAACTTCTGTTCGTGAGTGGCGAGTGGGATGTGTCCAGCGCCGTTTGAGGCCGCGGATGAACGCGAGCTAGTTGATTTTGACCATAGCAGCGGTGAGCTCGGCCATCGCGCCACCGGCGAACTTCGCCTGCATGCCGCCCGTGACCTCGGTCTTCATGCCGCCCTTGATGGTCATCGCCATGCTGGCTTCGGCCTTGAAGTTCATCGCCTTCATCTTCGTGTCCATCGTGGACTCGGTGCTGATGTTCTGCCCGGCCTTGAGCTTGTAGTTCATCTTGGCTTCGTGGACGGTGTCCTTGCCCGACTCGCCTTCGATGTTGTTCTTGGCGATCCACTTGATGTCGTTTCCGGCCTCGATGAAGATGTCGTTCTTCGCGCGGATGTGGATGTCGCCCTTGCTGTTGGTCAGGAGGATCCGGCCTTCGGTGGAGTCGAACACGAACGCGAGCTCGTGGTTCTTGTCCCAGAACTGGATGGACTCGGCACCATCGGTGTCGTCGAACACCATCAGCGAGCCGGACCGGGACTTCCAGAACCGGCGGTCGTTGCCCTGAAGATCGGTGGAGCCTTCGGTGAAGGTGTCCTTGGACCACTGGCCGCCGTCGATCTTGGTCTTGTCGGGGCCGGGAAGGCCGTCCTTGGCTTCGGCCGGAGGCTTGTCTTCGCCGTTCCAGAACTGCCCGATGATCACGCCGACGTCCTGGGACCCCTGCATGAACATGACCATCACCTCGTCCTCGACCTCGGGGATCGAGTAGAAGCCGCGCTCCTTGCCCGCCATGGGCGAGGACTGACGGATCCAGAAGGACAATGGCTCGCCGTGAAGGGACGGGAACTTGCAGCGCACGCGCCCGTATTCGTCGGGATCGACATTGTCGGTGACGACTCCGACGACGCAGTTGGACATCTGCCCGGAAGCAGGCTGCCCTCCCATAGTGGTCAGCTTGGCCATGAGGAGACTCCAAACCTGGATGTGAGTGGAACAGAGAAGAGCGGAAAACCAGTATCAGGATACGAGGCGCCGGGACGGCACGTCAACCCCCACCCGCCGACCCGGCGAACGGGGCGAAACCCACTCCGCTCGCCGTCTGTACCGATCGTATCCGACGAACCGGCCACCCGGGAGCCTCCATGTCGCTGATCACCGTCAACTCGGGCCCGGCTCGGATCATCGGAAGCGGCATGCTGACGTCGTTCGCGGCGCATCCGGTGACGTTCACCATCGAAGATCCCATCGAGCTGATCCTCGAGCTGGTGTTCGAGACCGACCCCGAGCAGGACGGCCTGAACATCGACGTGACCCGTCCCCGCAAAGCCGACACCGAGCTGGGTCCGGGCCGCGAGCACCTCCGCATGCGGTGCGTGAACTTCGACACGGACGACGGTCGAGGCTCCGCAGAGCCCGTGCTGCTGGGCGAATCCGGCGAAGACCTCGTGTTCTTCCACTTCCGCGTGTTCCGCTTCGGCAACACCATCGATCACACCCTGCACTACACGCTGTACATGGCCTCCAAAGAAGCCCTCGGCTGGGTTCCGAAGCCCTACTTCCCCAAGCCGAAGTCGTCCTCGGATGCGGGGGGCGACCCCACGAGCTGACGGGTTACACGGGCCGGCCGGAGGTCCGATGCCCGAATCCGCTGATGCTGGGTCCGCCAACGAACGCGAGCTCGCCGAGCTGCTGGCTGCCGAACCCACCCCGACCCGCCGGCCCACCGTTCCCGAGCTGGAAGACAAGCTGTTCTCGCCCATCGAGGTGCTGGATCACGGCTTCGTCCGGCTCGTGGACTACATGGGCGACGACGCCGCCATCGTGCAGGCCGCCCGCGTGTCGTACGGCAAGGGCACCAAGTCCGTGAGCAACGACCGGGGTCTGATCCGCTACCTGATGCGGCATCGCCACACCACCCCGTTCGAGATGTGCGAGCTCAAGCTGCACGTCAAGCTGCCGATCTTCGTGGCCCGGCAGTGGATCCGGCACCGCACGGCCAACGTCAACGAGTACAGCGCCCGCTACTCCATCCTCGATCGCGAGTTCTACCTGCCCGCACCCGAGCACATGGCCGCGCAGTCCACGTCCAACCGGCAGGGGCGCGGCGAGGTGCTCTCCGCCGAGCAGACCTCCACCGTGCTGGGGCTGCTCCGCCGCGATGCCGAGCAGACCTACGACACGTACCAGACCCTGCTCAACGACCAGGGCGACGGCACACCGGTGGACCCGGACCAGCCCCAGGTCGCGCGCGAGCTGGCCCGGATGAACCTCACGCTGAACGCCTACACCCAGTGGTACTGGAAGATCGACCTGCACAACCTGCTGCATTTCCTGTCCCTGCGGGCCGACAGTCACGCGCAGTACGAGATCCGCGTGTACGCCGACGCGATCGGCGAGCTCGTGAAGGCCTGGGTTCCCGCCGCCTGGGAAGCCTTCGTCGACTACCGCATGAACGGCGGCTTCCTGTCGGGCGGAGAGCTCGCGATCGTCCGGGAAGCCCTTCAGGGCGGCGACATCCAGGCCCTGATCCGCGAATCGGGCCTGTCTGGGCGGGAGCGTCGCGAGCTGCGCCGCAAGCTGGGCATCCCCCGGCCTCCCAAGGCCTGACCCCCTCACCACGATACGGGGGCGTCTTCACCCGGTCTTCTGCAGGAGCAAGCACATGGACACCGACGCGAACGCCACCTGGACCGCACTCACGAACGAGATCGAAGAAGTCGGTCTGCTGGCGGGCGCGTACGCGAACATGGCCTGGGATCAGCAGACCTACATGCCGAAGGGCGCGGGAGGGCTGCGCGGCAAGCAGATGGGCGCGCTGTCCAAGCTCTGCCACGAGCGCATGGTGTCCGACCAGATGGGCGAGTGGCTCGAGACCCTGGGGGCGGCCGACCTGCCCGAGCCCCGCGCCACGGCCATCCGCCTGCTGAAGAAGGACTACGCGCGCGAGGTGCGCCTGCCGACCGACCTCGTGCAGCGCTTCGCCGTGGCCCGTGCGAGCGGATTCGAGGCCTGGATGAAGGCCCGGGAAGCCCAGGACTTCAGCGTGTTCCAGCCCCACCTCGAGGAGCTGCTCGGCCTCGCGAAGGAGAAGGCCCACGCGATCGATCCGGACGGCCACCCGCTGCAGGTCCTGATGGAGAAGTACGACCCCGGCGTGTCGATCGAGGCGCTGAACACGACGTTCTCCCGGCTCCAGGAGGGGCTCGTCCAGATGATCGACGGGGTGCGCGGGCAGCCCAGCCGGAAGCTCGGAGGCACCTGGCCCATCGACGCCCAGCGCGCGATGCACCGCTCGATCGCCGAAGCGCTCGGCTACGACTTCTCGGCGGGGCGGATCGACATCGCCGAACACCCGTTCACCATCTCGCTCGGCCACGGCGACACCCGCATCACCACGCACCTGTACGACGACGACCTGCTGTCCGGACTCGGGGGCACGGTGCACGAGACCGGTCACGCCCTCTACGAGCAGGGGCTTCCCCGCGACCTCGTCGGCACGAACCTCGACATCGCGGCGTCCTACGGGCTCCACGAGAGTCAGTCCCGGTTCTGGGAGAACACGATCGGGCGGAGCCTGGCGTTCTTCGAGTGGATGCAGCCTCTGCTCGACCAGCACTTCGAGGGTCACGGCCGCACCCCAGAGGACCTGTACCGCGCCGCGAACGCCATCGAGCCGGGCCTGATCCGGGTCCACGCAGACGAAGTCACCTACAACCTGCACATCATCATCCGCGTGCAGCTCGAGCTCGCGCTGTTCGACGGCTCGCTCTCGGTGGCCGACCTTCCGACCGCCTGGAACGACGCCTACCAGCAGACGCTGGGCCTCACCCCGGCCAACGACACCGAGGGCGTGCTGCAGGACGTCCACTGGAGCAGTGGCTCCTTCGCGTACTTCCAGAGCTACACCCTGGGCAACCTCTACGCGGCCGCCTTCGGCGCCACCCTGAAGCAGGACCTGCCCGACCTCGACGACCGGGTCCGCGCAGGCGACTTCGCGCCCATCCTGGCGTGGCTGCGCGACAAGGTGCACCGCCACGGACGCACCCTGGATGGCGCCGATCGGGTTCGAGCCGTCGTGGGCGACCGCGACTACGTCGACGACCTGCTGTCCTACCTGTGGTCGCGGCACGGCGCGCTGTACGGCCTCACACACCAGTAGCGGCGGCCCGAGACCCTACAGGCTGTCGGGGTCTGCAGCGATGCCAGCGGCCATCAACACCGCCCACACGGCTCCGTAGACGGATCCGAGCCCTGCAGCACCGACGAACGCGAAGCCGGGCGCACTCGAGCCTGCGGCGAGCACCAGCCCGGCCAACACCCCTGCGGCCAGGCACCCGACCTGCCAGCAGAGCGGGACCACGACGATGGTGGGGTCGATGGGGGGCTTGCGGTTGCCACGGAAGGCCGACCAGAGCAGGCCGGCCATCCACATGGGCATGGCCACCAGCACGGCGACGCGAGCGAGCCCCGCCCCCAGCAGCACTCCAATCGGGAGCATCGCCGCCCCGATGAACATCGACAGGGGGGCGTCCGGGGCACAGAACCCGACCAGCGAGATCCCGAGGATCGGGCCAGCCAGGAACAGCGGCCCGCCCACGAGCGCCTGCAGCACGAAGCGATGGGTCTTCATGCACTCAGCATAGCCGGCTGCCGTCGAAAGTGACGGAAGCCCTGATCTATGCGGTGCACTTCCCCATCGGTGGGATCATCAGGCTCCGATCAGTCTTCGATCAATCCTCGGAGTCGGTCCCGTCTTCTTCGAGGTCGGGATCGCCGCTGTCGGCTTCGTCGTCCCACGGCAGCTGACCCTTCTCGAGACCGGGCAGGGGCGAGATGGGATCGAGGATGGTGGGATCGGGCACGTTGAGCTCGACCGCGGGGTCGTACTCGCGGGCATCGAGGTACTGCGACAGGGTGGACAGGCCGTGCCCGACGTAGTCGATGCGGACCTTGTTCTCGTTCATCGTGTACTTGATGCCGCCGAACACCTGCCGCGGCTTGGCCACGAAGTAGCTGTCGATGGCGTCGTACTGCATCACGTCCAGGAAGCGGATGGCCTCGCGGGTGGACGTGTCGTACTTGTCCTTCACGTCCGGCTTGTGCTTGGCGGCGATGGTGTACGCCGCTGCGGTGCCTTCGGAGTAGCAGAAGGTCTGCATGGCGGGGAGCTCGTTGGGCAGCTTGTAGTACCCGCCCACGTAGTCGGGCCAGGGAGACCGGGCGCCCGACCACTGGTAGTTGTCGATCATCCAGTCCGCGACCTCGAGGCCGAAGTCCGCTGCACGCTCGTTCCCCGTGAGCTTGTAGTACTGCTTGTTCGCCATGACCGACCACGGGCCGAACTGCACGAGGTCGAGGCGGTCGGTGTTGGAGTAGGTGTGGTGCGGCCAGCGTCCGTAGGGGTTCTGGCGCTTGGCCCGCTTGCGGAACCACGGAGTGTAGAAGTCCAGGAACTTCGGGAAGAAGTCGAGCCACTCGGGCTCGTCGAAGTACTCGGCGACCATCCCGAGCGCGAGTGCGGCTTCGCCGGGGACGATGTCGTTCTTGTTGCCGTAGTAGCTGTGGCTCCGCGGCACGTTGTAGGCCTCGAACTTGCCGTCGGGGGTCTGCTGGGACGCGACGTACTTCGCCATCTTGCGGATGTTGTCGTCCTGGCTGTGATCGCCCTTGGCATCGGCCCACGCGACCCAGCCCAGCAGCGCGACTGCGACCGTTCCGAGCTTCTGGTTGGGCTCCTTGCGGGTCTGCCGTGCGCGCCACTCGGCCACGCTGGGGTAGCGGAAGAGCATCGAACCGGCGGGCGGATGCGGAACCGGCGCGTCGTTGTCGACCGGATCGTCGCCGTACACGGCGTACTGCATCAGCCATTCCATGCCGCGCTCGGCCCCCTCGAAGTAGCGGGGATCGTTGCGGTAGCGCCAGGTGTCCGACAGGTCGCGGGGTGCGAGGATGTGGCGGACCTCGTTGTAGTCCTCGGACCGGCGGTTCTGCGTCGGCCAGTACTTGTACTCGTACGAGTTGTCGGGGCGGAGGTTCTCGAGCCACCACTCGCCGCCGTTCACCAGCATGTCGCGGATCTTCTCGTCGGTGAGCGACTCCATCGTGACCTTGGGAAGCCCGCGATAGAGCTTGACCGCCGGACCGCCGCCGCGCTCGCTCTCCATGAAGTGCTGGGTGCGGATCATGTCGAGCTGGGTGGTGGTGTCTTCCCACGGCCGGGTGTCGTGCCAGCCGAACTTCTCGACCATGTGCCGGAGCATCTGATCGACGCTGCGCCAGCTGTGCGTGGTGAGCTCGCTGCCCGGCATGTACGAGAACTTCATGTTCTTCATGCCCGGACGGTGCTTGTAGATCGCGCCATCGACGCCCATCTCGAACAGGTGGAAGATCGATCCGCGATCGCGGGGCTCGACCGGTGCCCGCTCCATCACGACGTGCAGCTCCAGCCGGACGTCGTCGAGCCGCTCGTCGAGCGTGCCGATGCCCTTGATGGTGACGTTGCGTTCCCACTCGCGGCGGAGCTTCGCGGCCATCTCGTTGAGCACGCTCTCGATGTTCTTGCCCACAGCGTGGCGCATCGCCAGGGTCTCGCCCTGCAGGCGCATGGTTCCGATCAGGCGGATCGCGCTGGGTCGCCAGGGCTGGCGCGGGATCGGCGTGCCTTCGAGCCGTGCCCGCAGGCCTTTCAGCATGGCGTCGCCCGTGGGCGTCGACACGCGCGCAGCGGTTCCGCGCACGCTGTAGATCATCAGGTCGCCCGTGACGTAGCGCAGCTGGAACCACTCCAGGAAGTCGTGGTGGGCGAGCCGGGCCATCACGACGTTGTCGCGATCGAGGGCCTCGATGAAGTCGCGGTGGATCATGAAGAGCTCGAAGCCCTTGCCCCGCAGGACCTTGGCCGACTTCTCTTCGTTGGTGCCCATGAGCGCGGCCTTGATGTCGTCGTGCTCCGCGATCAGGTTGGCGGACTCGTAGCCAGCGACGGGGCCCACGGTGAAGGGGGTGCGACTGCGCGCGAGCGCCTCGACTTCCTTCTTGGCGGCAGCGGACAGCTGGACCGGCGGGACCTCTGCGAGGCAGGCCTCGAAACGCTCGTCCGGGGTGCCCGCGAGCGAGCGACACGACGCCTGACGCTGGGCGGTGAGGTTGCGGGGGTTGACGTCCTCGTCCGCACTACCGCCGTCTCCCTGAATCTGGTTGAAATAGACCAGACCACCGACCGCCAGCGCGATCGCGAGTACGAGCCAGAACCAGTCCCACTTCATGTCGCTCCTTCGGGCGCGCCGATCGAGGGCTTCGACCGGGTCGCGCCGGGCATCCGAGCGCCACGCATATCGTCGCTGCCGGAGTCACGCCCGCCATGCCCGGCTGGAGGCTTGACAGAGGCGGTCCGCGCTATAGGTTTCGCTGTCGTCCGGCGCCTCACATCGCCGGTCCATCGTATCCACAGACCGAAGGATCAGCCCCATGGCCAAGAAGAGCGCCATCAACAAGCAGAAGAAGCGCGAGAAGCTCGTTCGGAAGTACGCCGCGAAGCGTGCCGAGCTCAAGCGCCGCGCCAAGGACCAGAGCCTCACGCCCGAAGAGCGCATCGAGGCCCGCGAGAAGCTCGCTGCACTGCCGCGCAACAGCTCGCCCGTCCGTCTGCGCACCCGCTGCATCGTCACCGGACGCCCGCGCGCGGTCTACCGGAAGCTGATGCTCTCCCGGATCGCGTTCCGCGAGCTCGCCCACGCCGGGCAGCTCCCGGGCATCCACAAGGCCTCCTGGTAGGTCAGCGGTTCATTCCTCCGGCTCACGATCCGTGGGCTGGATCCGGTTCAGCGGGATGCGCGGCGCCAGCAGCCTCTGCATTCCGTAGACCACTACGGCGAACGCCGGAATGAACAGGCTCCAGTAGAACAACTGCGGAATCGGACTCACGTCCGGTTCCGCTTCGCTTTGTGTGGTCGACTGCTCGACCTGCTCCGAAGGCTCCACGTCAGGCCAGGAACGGCGGCAACGGACGCTCGACCGGGGTCTCGCTGGTCAGCTCCGCGTGGACCTCGCTCGGCAGCGGGAACCAGCGCAGGTGCTCGTAGTCGGTGGTCAGCGGCTCATCGACGTGCTGGGTGGGCACCTTCGAGGCCAGGATGGTCTTCGCCTCGTCGAGGTAGTCGAACAGCGCGGACTCCGGCTCGGTCGCATGACGGGCCCGGTACTCGAGACGCCCGCATCGATACGTGTTGTCGAGCAGCCGCATCGCGGGCTCGGGACGCCCCTTGCGATGGCGCCAGGTGCCACTCGACGCCTCGTAGTGGTAGTCCGGGAGCAGCCGCCAGCCCTCGCGGGCCACCAGATCGACCGCCTCCAGGATGAACCGGAACACGTCCTCGCTGATGAAGTAGTTGAAGTTGATCCGCACCCAGCCGAGCTTCACACCGTGGTTGCCCTGCTGCACCTGGTCGGCGAAGGCGCGGCTGGTCTCGAGATCGATGTCGAGCAGGCGATGGCCATACGGCCCGGCGCAGCTGCACCCGCCGCGCGCCTGGATCCCGAGCAGGTCGTTGAGCACCGCGACCACGAAGTTGTGGTGCAGGTACTGCTTGCGGAAGCCCACCATGAAGCTGACGATCGACAGCCGCCAGGCGTCCTCGTTGCCGAGGATCCGGATGTTGGGGTTCTTCCGCCAGTAGTCCACGGCTCTCGACACGTAGTCGTGCTCGCGCGCGCGAATCGTGTCCCAGCCGACGGCCTCCTTGAGCTGGAAGACGAGGCCCGCGCGGATCGACTCAACGATGGCGGGCGTTCCGCCCTCTTCGCGTCGCTCGGCGTCGGCCACATAGGTGTGATCGGCGCCCGACACGTAGCAGACCGTGCCGCCACCGGGACATCCGGGCACGCGGTTGTTGAACAGGTGCCGCTTGGCGACCAGGATCCCGGGGGTGCCGGGGCCCCCGATGAACTTGTGCGGGCTGATGAAGATGGCGTCCTTGTAGACCAGGTGCCCATCCTCCTCGTCGTCCGACATGTTCATCTCGATCTGGACGTAGGGTGCGGCCGCGGCGAAGTCCCAGAACGACAGCGCACCGTGTCGATGCAGGAGTGCGGCGGTGTTCCGGGTGTCGCTGCCGATCCCGGTCACGTTGCTGGCGGCGCTGAAGCTCCCGATCTTGAGCGGACGGTCGGCGTAGCGCACCAGGGCGTCTTCGAGCTGCTCCAGATCGATGCGGCCGTTCTCGTCTTCGTCGATCACCACCACGTCCGCGATGGACTCGCGCCAGGGCAGCTCGTTGCTGTGGTGTTCGTAGGGCCCGATGAACACGACCGGGCGTTCCTCGGCGGGGATCTGCGACGACAGGTCGTAGCGACTGTCGAGATCGGCCGGGATGCGGATGTTGAGGACCTCGATCAGCTTGTGGATCGCCGCCGTGGCGCCCGACCCGCAGAACACCACCACGTCGTCGGGACCCGCTCCCACGGCGTCCTTGATGATCTGCCGCGCATCCTCGCGAAACCGGGTGGTCTGCAGACCCGTGCCGCTGGTCTCGGTGTGGGTGTTCGCGTACAGCGGCAGGACCTGATTGCGGATGTAGTCCTCGATGAACGACAGCGAACGCCCGCTGGCCGTGTAGTCGGCGTAGGTGACCCGACGCGGCCCGTAGGGCCCCTCGATCGCGTGGTCGTCGCCGATGATGCTGTTTCGGACCGTCTCGATCAGCCGGCTGGATGCGTCGGTCATGCGTGCTCCGAATCAGGGGGTCTTCCGGATCTCCTATCCGACCCGGACCCCACGCGCGATCCCGTGCGAACCACTCCACGGACCCGTACGGGACGGGATATCCTCGACCTCACACCCTCCCCACACCCAACCGTGCCCGGAGCGCTCGTTGAGCAGTCCATTCCTGTTGGCCTTCGTCGAGGCCGTCGTCGGTCGTCTGGTGCAGCACGACCGGATCGAGATCGCAGACGGGCGCCAGGACGAGGTCGTTCGCGTGGTCGCAGCCCGGTTGGGCTCGGCGGGTCAGGGCGAATCGCTCATCTCCACGATGTCCGCGGCCCTCATCGCGTGCGATGCGGTCGAAGAGCTCTGGGCCGACGACACCGAGCTGAAGGAGCTCGTCACCGACCTCCCCCGCACCGCGCTCCCGCGAGGAGGCCCCCGCTGATCGAGCTGGTGGAGGAGGGCAGCACCCTGGCGTCGCTGCCGTTTCCGCGCTGGGTGCGCCGCTTCGAGGGGGGTGCCGTGCGCCTCAAGGGCACCGTCGACGCGCGTCCGCTGGTGGGCGACATCGCAGTCGACGCGGGGTCCCTCGAGGTGGCGTTCACCTTCGAAGGCGGCGAGGATCCCGTGATCCTGGCCCTCGCCATCGAGGGGTCCGTACAGCGGGATGGCATCGCTGGAACCTCGCTGGATGCCGATGCAGAGGGCACCGCCCTCGACGGGGTCCGTCTCGACGCGCCGATCCGGCTGGACAAGCTCCTGGAAGCCCTGCTGCACGGCCTCTCGGACGTCGACGCCTGGACCGAGCTCATCCCGCGTGGCGAGCTGCTGGTGAAGTTCCAGCACGGCGTCCAGGTCGCGGTCAGCGCCGATGCCGTGGTGCACGCCGAGGGGTCGGCCGAGGGCTCGCCCGGAGCGCTCCGGTTGTCGCGACCCCTGGTGCTGAAGGTCGGCGGAGAGGGGCTCCGCCTGTCGCATCGCCGCTTCCGACGCCTCTCCAGCCTGGCCGACATCCGGATCGAGGGGGCCAGCCTGCACCCCGACGGCGAGGTCCGCCTGCGCGGCGGGGCCAACACCGCTCTCGACCGGGTGGTCCGCGGCGGCCTGAAACGCGCGAGTGCCCGCCTGTCCGAGCTGGTTCGCCGGTCTCCCCGCTTCGCCCGCGTCCGGTCCTTCCTGGCGCGCTCCGAGTAGCCTCAGCCGGCGTCGTCCTCCTCTTCGTCCTCCTCTTCGGGACTGAGCATCCACCGCAGCTCCCGCACCCACATCACGCCGCGGTAGAGCCCCAGCAGCAGCAGCACCGCGCCACTCCACGTGTTGCCGCCCGAGACCAGCGAGGCCCCGAGCCCCGCGAACACCAGCGTCGTGATCGCGCCGATCAGGACGCGCAGTCGAGGAGGAATCCGCATCGAAGCCCTCGGACGTCAGCGTGGGCCGACGAGCGCCCACCACGCCCGGGCGTCCTCGGCCCAGGTGTCGCGTTCGGGGTGCGGACCCGGCGCCAACCCCGCGACGATCGGCAGATCGTGTGCGTCGCGGTACCGCTTCAGGCGATCCAGGGCGCGCCGGGGTCCGACGTCGACGTCCAGATGCGCAGCCAGGTTCCGCGCGCGAGACGCCAGCATCGCCAGCACGGCGGACTGGACCGGAACCGGGCAGGCCGCCAGGCGAGACTCCACCTGCCCCGCCGCCCACTGGACCCGACTCGCCTCTTCGGGCATCGCCGCCGAGGCCAGCAGATCCTGGGGCATGCCCAGCAGCTCCATGAACTCGATCACGTGGGCCACCCAGTCCGGCGCATCTTCGAGGGCGTTGCGGTCGGACCACCCGATGCGGAGCTGCTTGAGCGACCCCGCCTCCGATTGGCTCTCGGCGATCAGCTCGTCCAGACGCACCCGATCGAGCTCCTCGACCTCGTCTCTCTTCGACTGCTGCGACTGCTGCGACGGCTCGCCGTCCGGCATGCTGGGCGGAGGCGGAGGCACGCTGTCGCGGGCGACCACTCCGGGATCCGGAACGCTCGCCGTGGACTCCGGCACATCGGTGTGGTCGTCGCCCGCCAGATCGCCCGACTGGAACAGCGGAACGGAGTCGTTGTCGACCTCGTCCGTGTACCAGCCATCGCTCTCGAAGTGCGTCCTGCTCTCGGGCTCCGGCGCTTCGACCTCGGTCTCGGCCGTGGCGTCGTACGCACCCGTCAGCGCCACCGAGGCTTCGAGGGAACCGCCGGGCGGAAGCGAATCGTCGACCGTCTGCTCGGACATCAGGTCGTGCAGGTGAGCGCCGAGGTCGCGGTACAGCGACTCCAGCGCCTGGGTGACCTCGCCCGTGGGGTCGCCGCGGGTGGCGATGAGAGAACGGGCGCTGTCGGCTTCCGCGAGCAGGCGACGCAGGCGGGGATCATCGAAGACCGGCATGCCGCGATGCTACAGCAACCCGCGTCGCAATGCCCGCTCCAACGTGACGACCGCGAGGGAGTGGTCGATCTGCCCCGTGTCCAGGAGCGATTCCACCTTCGATGCCGCAACGGACTCGACTGTGATGTCCTCTCCGGGATCGGGGTCGGGCTCGGCCCCCTGCTCGACCGGCTCGACCAGGAACAGGTGGGTGCGGTTGGTCTGGATGGCCGGGTTGCTCCAGACCCATCCGAGGGAGACCGGCTCGACACCTGCCGGCGCCGTGAACCCGGTCTCCTCCCGAAGCTCCCGCAGTGCCGCCGTCGCGGGATCCTCTCCCGGATCGACGCCGCCGCCCGGGATCTCCAGGGTCTCGACCCCCGCGCCCGACCGGGGCTGACGCACCAGGACCACCTGCCGACCCGCCGTGATCGCCAGCACGTTCACCCAGTCGCCCATGTGCAGCCGGATGTGGTGCCGCAGCCCTCCGGGCGTGTGGACCGCCACCGTGTCCACCTGCACGAGCGGATGTTCGAACAACCAGTCACGTTCCATGCGCCCACGTTAATCGCCCGTCCATGCACAATCCCCTGCCACCCCACGTGCGCGCCGCCCACGACGAAGCCGATGCTCGCCGGGCCCCCGGCTACATCGACCCCGACACGGGCCTGTTCGTGATGACCACGGGCCACCTCACCCGGCGGGGCTACTGCTGTGGCAACGGGTGCCGCCACTGCCCGTACCCCGAGGTCGAAGCCGGCGCAGACCCCTCCGGCTCGAGGTCCTGACGTGGGTCGTCGTCGAATTCCGCCCTTCGAGACCGAGA
The DNA here is from genome assembly GCA_965224055.1 of Myxococcota bacterium. Lineage (GTDB taxonomy): Bacteria > Myxococcota_A > UBA796 > UBA796 > JACKEQ01. The sequence continues at coordinate 5,577,598 of OZ245034.1, forward strand.
TCTCCTCGCTGGGCCCCAAGGGCGTCGGAGTCGGGACCGCTCCAGACGGAAAACCCGTGCACGTCCGCCGCGCGCCTCCCGGCGGTCGGGTTCGCGTCCGGCCCGCCGGAAAGCGGAAGGGCAAGTGGAAGGGCGTCCGTCAGGCGCTGATCCGTCCTCCCGCCGACGGGATCGAGCCCCCGTGTCCCGTCTTCGGGCTGTGCGGTGGCTGCGTGCTGCAGGAGCTGCCCCTCGACCGCCAGCGCGCCCTGAAGCTCGAGCGGGCGAAGGCTGCGATCGGCCCGGTGGAGACGGGCGTCTGGCGAGGGATCGACGGAAGCGCCGCCGCCTACGGGTTCCGCAACAAGATGGAGTTCAGCTTCGGGACGCGTCGGTACGCATCCGAAGCCGAGATGCAGGCCGCCCCCGACCGCAGGGCCGTCGACCTGTCCGGCCGGTTTCTCGGACTGCACGCACCCGGGCGCTTCGACCGCATCGTCGACGTTGCGCACTGCCCCCTGCTCGACGCGCCGGGCAATGCCGTGCTCGAAGCCACGCGGGCGCACTTCGGCATCGGCACGAAAGCCGGAGGCCCCGCCCTGTGGGACGTCCGCGAGCACACCGGCGTGCTCCGACATCTGTTGGTCCGACGCGGCCACGGGTCCGTGTACGCGGGCCTGTTCACCGCCACACCCCCCGATTCCGCCGTCGAGGCGCGCATCCTCGCCTGGCTCGATGCGATCGCCGCGCTCCAGCTGGAGTCGGACGGCACCCCTGTCGCCATGCAGGCCGGCTGGTACGTCAACGACGAGGTGGCCGACGTCGCCCGGGGAACCAACCGCGACAGCCGAGGCGCCTCCGACCTGCAGATGGCCCTGCACGGCAAGACCTTCGCGCTCGCGCCCCTGGCCTTCTTCCAGACCTCCACCAGCGGCGCCGAGGTGCTGATCGACACCATCGATCGGGCCCTGACCGCCGACGGCGCCCAGCGCTTCACCACCCTGCTCGACCTGTACTGCGGCACGGGCTCCATCGGGATCTGCCTGTCCGACCGGGCAGATGCGGTGATCGGCATCGAAGAGGTGGCGCCCGCCATCGAGAACGCCCGTGCGAACGCCGCCCGCAACGGGGTCGAGGCGACGTACCGGGTGGCGAAGGTCGAAGCTGCGCTCGATGCGCTCACCGGCGGTGATGGTGTGGCCGCCGTGGTCGATCCACCCCGCGCCGGCCTGCACCCGAAGGTCGCAGAGCGCCTCGCAGACACACCCCTCGACGTCCTGGTCTACGTCGCGTGCAACCCCGCCAGCCTGGGTCGCGACCGGGCGGCGCTCGAAGCCGGCGGATGGCGCCTGACCGCCGCGTGGGCCGTCGACCTGTTCCCCCAGACCGGTCACCTCGAAGTCGTCGCTCGCTTCGAGAAGTCCGACGCCCCCTCGGAGCCGCCCGCATGAAGCTGCTCGTCACTGGTTTCGGTCCGTTCACGTCCCCTGGGGGCCCGGTCGAAGACAACCCGGCCGCACGGTTGGCGAGGGCCCTGGACGGCCGACGCGCAGGGCCGCTCCACATCATCGGTCGCGAGATCCCCGTGTCGTACGCCCGCGGGCCCACCCAGACCATCGATCTGGCCCGTCTTCACGGGGTGGATGCGGTGCTCGGCATCGGCGTGGCCGTCTCGCGCGAGCACGCCCAGCTGGAATCCCGCGGGGTCAGCAAGACCAGCGCGCTCCCGGATGTCGACGGGGTGATCGGGCCCTCGCTGCAGGGTCCAGAGACCTGTCCGGCGTCCATCGACCTGCCCCGCTGGGCCGAAGCGCTCGGGGTCGGGACCTCCGACGATGCCGGGACCTACGTGTGCAATGCCTGGCTCCACCAGGTGGTCCAGGCCCTCGATGTGCCCGTCGGCTTCCTGCACGTCCCGAAGCGTGGACTCGATGCCGACCGTGTCACGACTGGTCTCGCCCGGTTGTTCGGCTCGGGTCCGTCGTAGCTCTGTCGTAGAGTGCGCCCATGCCCGCGGCCCCCACCTCCTTCGACATCGTCTTCGACCAGTGCGCACGGCGCTTCGGGCGTCGCTGGGCGCTCGGTGGCGTGTCGTTCTCGGTGAAGGCCGGCGAAGGGGTGATGCTCACGGGTCACAACGGGTCGGGCAAGTCCACCCTGCTCCGCTGCCTGTCGACTGCACTGAAGCTCCACCAGGGGCAGATCCGTATCGGTGGTCTCGATCTGTGGAGCAACCGCTACGTGCTCCGGCCCCACATGGGTTTCCTGTCGCACGCCGGCTACCTCTACGACGACCTGTCCGGCGCCGACAACCTGCGCGTCTGGGCCCGTCTGGGCGGGTTCTCCGTCGACCCGTACCCCCTGCTCGAGCGCGTCGGACTCCCGCCCAAGCGCCTCGATCCCGTACGCACCTACAGCGCCGGAATGCGACGTCGCCTGGCGGTCGCGCGGTTGATGTTGCAGAAGCCGAAGATCATCCTGCTCGACGAGCCCTACACCGCCCTCGACGCCGAAGGCCGCGATCTGGTCACCGAGGTCGCCGCCAGCCTCCGTGCCGAGGGCGCCACCCTGCTCATGGCCACCCACCTCGTCGAGTACGCCCGCTCGGTGTGCGACCGGCACGTCCAGCTGCTCGATGGCTGTCTGGACGGCGACGGCCCCGTCGCCCCGCCTCCACAGCACGACGACGTCGCGGGGCCCGCATGATCCGCCAGACCGGGGCCGTGCTCTACAAGGAGCTGCTGACCGAGATCCGCCAGCCGTCGCGCATCTCCGGCATCTTCTTCTTCGCCCTCGCGCTCGTGCTCCTGGTGGGCGTCGCGAGCCCGTCCGGCAAGGTCCTCGAGAAGATGGCCGCCGCCACCCTCTGGCTCGGCCTGATGCTCGCCAGCACCCGCAACCTCGACCAGTCCTACCAGGTGGAGCTCGAGCACGACGCGCTGGAGGGCATGGTCCTCTGGCCGGTCGATCCGCGCAGCATCTACTACGGCAAGGCCCTCGCCAACACGCTCATGCTCCTGCTCGTCTGCATGGCGCTCACCCCGTTCGTCCTGGCCATGTGCGACGCCTCGATCGACGGCAGCCTGGGCTACTTCGTCGCGCTGATGGTGGCGGGCTGCGCCGGACTCGCCGCTCCGGGCACGCTGTTCGGGCTGATCACGGGGCAGGCCCGCGGATCGTCCGTGCTGCTGCCGCTGTTGCTCTTCCCCCTCGTGGTTCCGTGCCTGCTGGCGGGGGCGCGCGGCACCATGCTCGTGATGGAAGGGGGGCCGAGCGCCGAGGTCGAAGCACCGGGCTGGCTGCAGGTGCTGGTGATCTTCAACGCGCTGCACTGGAGCATCGGCGGCGTGTTCTACAGCTTCATCATCGAGGATGGATGACCCCCGGCCTCCCACACGGGTAGAAGGTGGTGAGCGGTCAGCTACCAGCCGTCAGCCGTCAGCTCCAACGCCGGATGTCTTCACCTGACCGCCCAGCACAGGCTCACCATCTCCAGCAACGAACTCGAGAATCTGGCGCGCCCCACGCTCCGACAGCCCCTTTCAGGATTCGGCTGGATGGTGGTTGTACTTCCTTCTGCAGGACCCACCGACTTCTGCGCCCGCTTCATCGAGGTGTGGCGCGTGATCGCGTCTTGGGGCCGGTGGGTAGACGACGGGGAGTGGCCCGACCAGGTCACGGCGCTTGCCCAACTGCCGGGGTGGTTCCGACATGCCCTCCAAGACGCCGGAATGGTCGACATCCCCAACTGGATGGACGATCTGCACGACCGCTCCTGGACCGTTGCATCGGTTGAAGCATCCGACCCGCACGTGCGGATCACGCTGGACGCGGAGAGCCTGCCTCTGTCCGCATGGCCCGTGGTCCATGTGTGTCGTGTGATGGGCGGGCGAATCCTGCACTCCGATGTGGCGTCCAATCTCCCCGCGCAAGACCCCGACCAAAATTGACCAGGTTGACTCTTACTCATGCGCGACTACGATCCGTGTATGACGATCAACCCCCAGACTCTGCTCGACGCTTCGCTCCTGCTCACCGACGCCCGCGGGGTGGCCATCCGCCATCTCGGCGCGCCCGACGGCAATCCCTGGCGAATCGACGCCGATCTCCCCGCCGACACCCGGGCACAGCTCGACCGGGCGATGCGCCAGCTCGCCGGAGACGACGCGCTTCGCTCCGAGCTCGGCGCGCTCATCGGCACACTCGACGCGCTGACCGGTCGGTCGAACATCTTCTGGTTCCAGGAGGACTTCGAGCGGGGGCGCAGCATCATCGAGTCCCTCGACGGCGTCACCCGCGAGGTCCAGCGACGCCTGGCCGAGGCCGAGGAGGACGGCTGGCGGCCCCTCGAAGAGAGCGAGGACGAGGGCGGCGGCCTGGAGCGCTCCACACGACGCGCGTCCTACTCCCGCAACATCGCCGCGGGCTGAGCGAACGCCACCAACGCCGGCCCGCCCAGCGCCCCCAGCTCGTCGCGCAACGCGTCGGAGACCGCATCCAGCTCGGCCAGACCGGGTGCGAAGATGCGTTCCCAGACGTCCGCCAGCTCGATGGGCCGGACGAAGCCGTGGGCGTCCAGCAGGTACAGCTCCCCGTTCCGGGCCACGACGCCTTCTTCGTCCCGCTCCAGCGACAACACCGGAACGCTGTCGGGCTCCGGGCCCTCGTCGCGCACGACCTGCTGATCGAGCCAGCCCACATCGGCCAGATCGACGCGCACCAACGCATCGGCGAGCGGCGGAGCGACCGTCCAGACGAAGCCGACCAGGCGCGCATCCACCCCCTGCCCCGCCAAGCGCACCTCGCGCAGATCGTGCAGCCGACGCAGGGCTTCGCGCTCCTCCAGCGTGTCTTCACCGAGGGTCGTGAACGTCCAGGGAATGCTCTCGTCGTGCATCGCGGCTACCGGTCGCTCGACACGGGATCGAGCTTGAACAGCTGGATGTTCGCCACCACCACGTGCTCCTCGGGCTCGCTCTCGGACACGATCTGCCGCAGCGCCCGGTAGTACCCCAGGTGCAGCTCGCGGATCCGCTCGAAGTCCTCGGCCGAGCAGGTGAACACGTTGTAGCTGAACTGTCCCGGCGCACCGTCGTCGATGCGCTCGACCCCGACGCGCGCCCAGTGGGACTTGAGCTGACGTCCGACGCTGGGCTGCAGCCGGGTGTCGACCGCACTCGTGGCGGGTCGGAACCGCCCGCGCACCCGCTCGATCTGCCCGGTCAGCTCCAAATAGGACAGGCAGGCCTCCTCCTCCTCGACCGGGATGCCGATGCGCTCCGCGATCCAGCCGGGCTCGTGCTCGGGCAGCGCGAGGTAGTCGGCGACCTCGAGCGCCCGCAGGATCGCCTGCGTCCAGGGGTAGCGACCCGCCCCTTTACGACGGGCCTCCAGACGACGGAACGTCGGAAGCGCCGACGGGACGGCCTCGGGCGGCACGAAGCTCGTGACGAAGTCGACCAGACGGAGGCTCGCAGCGTCCAGCAACGTGAAGAAGTCCGGCAGCCTCGGCTGGGTCTGCCCGGACAGCCAGCGGGTGACCGAGTAGCGCGACAACCCCGCCCGGCGGGCCAGATCGGTGGTCGAGCTGCGCCCCTTCAGGTCGGTCATGAAGGCGGCCGTGGCTTCGATCGACGCGAGATCCGGGTGGTCGTCGAGCCACTGACGGGTCTCGTGTCCGTAGAACGCTTCGAGGTGCGCCCGCAGATCCAGACCCGATCGCTGCACGGCCCGGAAGGTCTCGGCGATCGTCGGAAACCGTCGCCCGGCTTCCCAGGTGTAGGCGACGTTCGACTTGTAGCCGAGGCGACGAGACCAAGCGACCTGACTCCGTTTTCCTCGGAGCGCAACGAGGAATTCACGGGCCAGCTGCACGCAGTCGATCTCGGAGGGCATGGCGCATCCTACCCCCGATCTGTCGATTCTGCACACACCTGCGCATCATCGCTCCATGGTTTGTGCGATATCGCCTTGCGATCCCCGGGGGATGGGGCGATGCTGCAGGTGAGAGGTTCCCCCCATGCGCCCGACATCCCGCCTTCGCTCCTCTATGACGGTCCACGGATTGCTCGCCACGGCCGCGGCGGTCGTGACGCTCGCGCTGTCCGGTTGCGCGCCCGATGCAGGGCCCGGCGAACCCGAGATCGCCCCCACCCACCAGCAGCAGCGCGGCTCCCACGACGCCGACAAGCTCGACCGCGAAGAGGCCGATCCATTCGGCTTCCGCGACGGGGATGCCCGCAAGTTCCGCGACGGGTTCCGGCAGATCCGGACCCACGGCTACAGCAAGCACATGATGGGCGGCCAGGAAGGCGAGCCGATCTACAGCGGCGGCGTCGACGCCATGAACCCGCTCCCCCCGCCGGAGCCGGGTACAGACGAAGACGAGGACGACGCCGATCCCGACGACGGCACCGCGGCGCCCGGCCACGACGACGTCGACACGGGCCTCCAGGACACCGGCCTGTAGCCGGCCACGAGGGATCCCCCGCGTGCAATGGGCGCGTTATCGTGCGGCCATGCGCGGAGTCCGCCTCGACTGGGTCATCGCACGGGTGCTCGCGATCGTGCTCCCCCTCGGTCTGCTCGGCTGGGGCTACGTCCAGGTCGCGGGCAGTCGCACCAAAGATGCCCAGCGACAGTTCGAGAACGCCGGGCAGCTGCTGAACGGCGAGGTCCTCAAGGTCCCCGTCACCCGGGCCATCGCCAAGCGCATGGCCAACGATCCGCGCATGATCGTGCTGGGCAACAGCTTCGCCAACACCAACGTGATGATCGGCCAGCTCAACGGTCGGCTGGGACTGGGGCGTCGCAACGCCGCCCGACTGTCCATCCCGAACACCATCGCCGCCCACTGGTACGTCGTGCTGAAGCACCGCGTGTTCATCGAGCCGTACGAGCCGCCCGACCTCGTCATCCTCCTGGCCGACCTGCAGAGCACGCTGCTCACCGAACCCCTGTCCGAGGGCAGCTACAACACCCTGTTCGCGCTGCTCGACCCGAAGATGAGCCCGGACCCAGTGGTCGAACGGCTGGTCGACCGCCGCGCGAGCTTCGTGTGGGACACCATCCAGGACAACCGCACCAGCCTGCGCCAGGATGCCATCCACACCGTGCGCGACGCCTCGGCCCGGGTGGTGCTCGGAGGCCGGGGCAAGGGCCGCAAAGCCACGAACGACGCCCTCGACCGGGTGTTCCACGCCAGCCGGATCGACCCCACGCTCAAGAGCACCGCGATGCCGGTGACGGTGGGCCAGGAGGCCACGCAGATCGATCTGTCGCAGATCCCCGACCCCGCCGAGGGATTCCTGCCCGAGATCGCGCGGTTGTGCCACGAGAACGGCGCGATGCTGGTGATCCTGCGCAACAAGGAATCGCCGCTCATGCCCCCCGGTCGCGGCGACATCGTGCCCGACCCCCTCGTGCAGAAGACCCGCGACGTGCTGCGTCCGTTCGGGGCCGTGCTGGTCGAGATGGAGCCCATCGAGATGGTGTCGGCCCACTACGACAACCTCGACCACATGACCGAGGAGGGCAGCAAGCGGTTCACGGAGGCCATCGCCGAAGTGCTGCTGGACATCGGCGCCACCGAGGAACGCGAGCGGTACGTGCGCGCACCCGTCCCCGCCAGCGAGCCCCCCCTCGGGCCCGTAGACACCGAAGCGTCCGAGTCCCCCGTGTCCGCGGGCTCTCTGGCGGGCATCGCCTCGATCCGCCGGTCCTGGCGGGTGGTTCGACCGGACAAACCGCTCACCTGGACCTGGGACGAGCCCTGGCCGCTCCAGCCCGGTGGCGACCACACCTTCCGGGTTCGTGCCCTGTTCGAAGGCGGGCGACCCGAGATCCGCATCGACGGACGCGCTGTGGGCCCCGCACGCCAGATGACGTCCGGGCGCTGGATGATCGAGCACGAGGGCCCTCCGCCCACCGGCCCCTGGTCACTCACGGTCTCGGCTGGCAGCCCCACGGTCATCGAGGGCCTGGAGCTCGGAACCGGTCCGAATCCCCGCTACCTCGTGGGCTATCGCCCGGACATCCGCGGTCACCACCTCGAGCTGCTCGGCCGGGTCGAGGTGTTCGACGGCCAGGTGTGGCGGGAGCGCGTCGAGCCGCAGTTCCAGACCGAAGCCCCGCAGTTTCCGCCGTTTCGCCGCAAGCTCAAGTCCGGTCCGGGTCCGAGCGCCTTCTACCCCACGCCGGAGCTCGCCCAGCTGTCCGACATGACCACGCGCACCTTCACCCCCTTCCGGGCCCGCTGCAGCCCCGTGCGGATTCGCGACGACGGTGAGCCGCTCCCCCGCCACAACATCGGCTGCAAAGAGGTGAGCGAGCTCGGAAACGGGCGGATGTGCCACACCGATCGACGGGTGTTCGTCACCTCGATCGACGGCTCGCCCCCGATGCGCAACCGGCACAGCTACACGCCGTTCCTGGCGCCCGACCGCGACTGCGACGGGGGGTTCTGGATGTACCCGGGCGACATCGCGGTCCTCGACGTGCCTTCCGAGCGCCTGCGCGAGCTTCGGGACGGTGCCGACCGGATCCTGATCGACGTGGGCTTCGTGGACGTCGCGCTGAACTTCGAGCTGCGGGTCGACCTCGACGTGAACGGCCAGACCGTGCAGTCCTTCGCGCTGCAGGAAGACGGCATGCGCGCCTCGCCGACGATGGTGCTCGACCGCCCGATCGCCCCTACGGACACAGTGCGGTTGCGGGTCGTCAACCCCGACGACGAGTCCTGGGTGATCGTCAATCGCCTGGGCTTGTTGGCCCCCGACATCGGCTGGAGCAGCGACGGCTCGGCATCCCTGCGGTAGCCCCCGGGGTCAGTTCCGGTAGTCCGACACCGCGAACACCTCGATCGGCAGGTCCAGGCGCTGCTGGGCGGCGCGTCCCACCCCCTGCACCCCAATGCCCTCGGCCACCGACCACGCCGACCGCACGGCGTCGCTGATCCACACCTCGCCGCGGGACTCAGCCGCGATGGCCAGACGCACCGCTCTGCCGACCGCAACGCCGAGCACCCGCCCATCCGGCCCCACCGCCACAGGCCCGCTGTCGACACCGACTGCAAGCAGCCCGTGATGACGGTGGCTCTCGGGACCCCGCGCTGCTTCGACCTCCGCCACCAACGCCAGGACCGCTGCCAGAGCGTCGCCCGGCTCGGAGAACCTCAGCAGCGCCGCATCGGTTCCGCTGGGACACACCGCGCCCCGGTGTTGGTCCCCGTGCTCGGCCGCCAGGGCGTGGACCCGACCCACGATGCCGATACGCCGGCGGGCATCCTCGACATCCTGCAGCCCCTCCCCCCGGCAGAAGCCCCGGAGGACCACCGCGACCACGACCTGCTCGACGACCTCGATCCCCTCGTCCACCATGGCTCCTCCGTGCGCGGGGTAGGCTTATCTCCGCTCTGCCGGTCCGGGGGGAAAGGCCCGATGGCCTCGTCCGACATCCATGGTCCAGACACCAATGGTCCCGTGTTCGCGGGCCTCTTCGGGTGGTTCGTCCTGCTCCACACCTGGAAGCAGCTCCCGCTGGACGAGTCCGGATTCGTCACCGCGATGCGGGTCCTGGCCGTGGCGCCGGCTGCGATGCTCGTCGTCCGGCCGAACCACCTCGGTGCCCTGGCTGCAACGGCCTCCGGCATCGTCCTGTGCGTGCTGGCGCAGCTGCCGCTGATGTCGAACAGCTGGATGGCCGCGGGGTGCCTGTCCGTCGCAGTGCTCCTGGGGGTGGCCCTCGCAAGCCAGAGCGGAGCACGCACCACCGCGGACGCCTGGTCGCACATCCAGCCCGGCATCGCGGCTGGCCTGCTGGCGTTCTACCTCTTCGCGTCGCTGTGCAAGTTCAACGTCGACTTCGTCACGCCGGGCACCAGCTGTGCCGAAGCCTTCTACGGCGAGCTCGCCCGGGATCTGCCGCTCCCCACGGCGAGCTGGGCCATCCAGCTGGCCATCGGCGGAACCCTGCTCATCGAGGCCGGCATCCCCGTGCTCCTGGCCATCCCGCGCACCCGCACCCTGGGCATCCTGGTCGGCCTGGTGTTCCACGCGTTCATCGCGATCAGCGCGCGGGTCCACATCTTCGACTTCAGCCTGCTGATGTACACCGGCTACGTCGCGTTCGCACCGGCCGACCTGCACCGGGTGCTCCGAACCGACCCGAACCTACGGATGTTTCGACCGGTCTTCGCCCGGCCACGCCTGCTGCTGTTGCTCCTCTTCGGGGTCGCGCTGCTCGCCGGACTCGCGAGTGCCGGCACCGACTGGACCCGCTCGCTCCTGGTTCGCGCTGTGGTCTGGGACCTGGTGGCGGCGTGCATCATCGGCGGGTCCTTCGTCGCCCTGCTGCGCTGTGAACAGCCGAACCCTTCGCTCCTCCCGGCCCTTCGACGCCCAGCGGCGTGGGCTGCGGTCGCGCTGATCACCCTCAACGGCATCAGTCCCTACATCGGCCTGAAGACCACCGTGGCGTTCACGATGTTCAGCAACCTGCGCACCGAAGCCGGCGTCGCGAACCACCTGTTCGTCCCCCGTCTGCCGGTGTTCGGCTTCCAGGACGAGGTGCTCACGGTCGAGCGCACCACCCTGCCCATCCGGACCGACGACGTCGCCTGGCTGCCCTTCACGCTGCGGGGCTTTGCGACCACGCATCCGGATGCGACCATCGCCTACCGCGTGAACGGAGACCCCACCCTGACCTACGACGGCCCCCTGTCCGAAGACCCCCGGCTGAACACGCCGGTCTCCCCGGTACTGGGCAAGATGCTGTCGTTCCGTCCGATCGAGCTCGGAGCGAAGTGCCCGTGGTGAAGCCCCGGACCAGCGACGTCAGCGCCCGAATCTTCGCCGTGCTCTGGGCCATCGCCATCGGCGTGCACCTGTGGAACCACGACGTCCCCGGGTCGTTCGCACCCCTGCCCTCGGTCTGGGTCGCGTGGGCGGCCCTCGCCAGCTGCATCGGTGTGCTCGCGTCCGCGGGGAACGGGCGATTCCTGATCGCGGCTGCGGCGTTCCAGGTCGGCCACGTGCTGCTCACCATGCCCGAAGCCGCCGACCACTGGATGCTGCTGGCGATGGCGAACGTCGTGCTCCTGGTCGAAGCGATTCGCCTGCGGTCCGCCGATTCCCGCCTGCTGGTCGACGCCGCGGGCCCCACCCTGCGCGCACTCCTGCTGCTCTGCTACGGCTTCGCGGCGCTGTCCAAGCTCAACTGGGGCTTCCTCGATCCCGACCAGTCCTGTGCCGTCGTGCTCGCGAAGCTGTCTGCCCAGTTCGTGCCGCTGGGCCCCGACACCTGGTGGATGCATCGCCTGCACATCGGGGGCTCGCTGGTGGGCGAGTGCGCCATCGCCGCGCTGATGATCCTTCCCCGCACCCGTCGGGTCGGCCTCACCCTCGGCGTCTTGTTCCACACCCTGATCAGCTTCACCCCCGCCGTCGCCGTGTTCGACTTCACCGCGACCCTCTTCGCGTTCTGGTGGTTGTTCGTCCCGCCGGGTACCGAAAAGCGGCTCCGCCTCGTCTACGCCGGGGTGAAGCGGCGCTACGAGGAGCTCGCGCCCGTCCTCGGGCCCGCTGCGCGTATCGGGGCCATCGGGCTCGGCCTGTTCGTGGTCGTCCACCACCTGCTGCCGACCGGGCCCGCTCTGGCCGTCCGCACCCTCGTCTACGACCTGTACGCCGCCACGATCTGCACCCTGGGACTGTGGGCCGTCTGGACTGCGCCCGCACTCCCGGCAGCCGCGCGGTTCTCCCTTCGGGACGCGATTCCCCAGCGAGTCGGCTGGGTCGTGTTCGCCATCGCCGTGGCCAACGTCCTGGCGCCCTACGCCGGCCTGAAGTCCGTCGGCTCGTTCACCATGTACAGCAACCTGCGGACCGAGACCGCCAACAACCACCTGCTGTTCCCCACCGTGCCGCTGTCCGGCAACCTCGCCGATCACGTGACCATCCGCGAGACCACCGATTCCTTCCTGCAGGAGGTGCGGGACAACGGCGAGGTCCTGCCCCTGCACGAGCTGCAGCGGCGCGCCCACACCCACGCGAGCGACGAGTCGGTGGCGTGGACCGATTCCTCGGGAACCCTGCATCGCACCGACCGCGCCGGAGACGACCCGAGCCTCGACCCGTCCTGGTGGGCGTCCTGGGCGTTGGTGTCGCGATCCGTCCGCCCAGACGGGCCCACGCGCTGCCAGAACTGAGCGCCGTCAGCGCGCCCGCAGCTCGGCGACCCGTTCTTCGATGTCCTTCAGCAGCCGCTGTGCCGGGCCCGTGCGCTTGCTGCGGATGCAGCGCTTGTAGGCCTTCCACAGGGTGGCCAGGTAGTCGTCCTCGATCAGCCGGTGCTCGTCGGTGAGGGCGTCTTCGAGGGGCAGGTCGACGTTGGGGATGCAGCGGCGGCGATGGAGGTTGCGCAGGCAGCCGATGAACAGCCGCTCGACATCGGGCTCGCCACGCTTGTAGAGCTCGACGAAGGCCTGCCACGCGACGCTCTCGGGCAGGCAGCCCTCCACTCTGCGGGTCGCGCGGAGCGTCCGGACGAGCTCTCGGGACGACAGCTGGGTGTTCACCACTACGCTCTGCATTCCGTCTCCACCTCTCTCCGGCAGTCCCGGTGCGACCGGGACATCGCGGCGGCAAGTACCCCGTCGGGCCGCGCTCGCCACACACTTCGCGGGGATTTGACGCGTGGGCCGGGTAAGGTGCGCCCATGTCCGCTCGACCCACCACTCTGCTCCTGTTGGCCGCGCTCTCCGCCACCGTCTGTCCCGCCGTCTCCACACCCGCCTCTGCTGCCGGGCCGGAGAAGGCCCCCACAGGCGCGTTCCCCTACCCGGTCCACACGAAGACCCTCGACAACGGCTGCCGTGCCGTAGTGGTTCCGATGCCGTCCCCCGGAGTCGTCGCCACCGCGGTGTGGATGGACGTCGGGTCGCGCAACGAGGTCGAGGAGGGCCGCACGGGCTTCGCCCACTTCTTCGAGCACCTGATGTTCTCGGGCACGCCCGACCTGCCGCGCGACGAGCGGGAACGGGCCCTGATGCGCCTGGGGATCGGCGACAACGCCTGGACCTGGCTCGACGAGACGGTCTACCACTCCCTGTCGGACACCCGCTCCCTCGACGAATTCCTCGGGCTGCAGGCCGACATGATGCAGAACGTCGCCCTCACTCCGGATGGGGTGCGACGCGAAGCGGGGGCGGTGTACGGGGAGTACCGCAAGACCCAGGCCGATCCGTCGTTCCACCTGTACCAGGCCTTGAATGCCACGGCGTTCACCACCCACACCTACAGCCACGACACCCTGGGCTACGAGGCCGACATCGCCGCGATGCCCGGGGCGTACGACTACGCGCTGCAGTTCTACGACCGCTGGTATCGTCCCGAGAACGCCACGATCCTCCTGGTGGGCGACATCACTCCCGAGGCCGGGATGGAGCTCGCCGAGAAGCACTTCGGCCCGTGGGAGTCGACGGATTCTCAGGTCGAGCTGCCGGAGATCCCCGCAGAGCCAGCCCAGGTGGAGCCCCGGACGGCAACCGTGCCCTGGCCGACGGACGCTCCCCGCCAGGTGTTGATCGGCTGGCACATGCCGGACCCATCGGCGTCCGACGACATCGCGGCGCTGGAGCTCGCCGGAACCCTGCTGGTGGGGCGCACGGGCCGGCTCACCAATCGCCTGGTGCGGACCGAGGGCCTGGCCCTGAAGGTGAACGGCGGGGCGATGCAGAACGTCGATCCCGGCCTGTTCACGATCCACATCACGATGGCAGCCGATGCCGGTCCCGAACAGGTCGAGCGCGCGGTGCAGATCGTGGACGAGGAGCTTCAGCGACTCCGCGAGGGCACCGACGACACCCGTGCCCCGGGTCTGGAAGACGAGCTGGCCCGCACGCGGAGTCACGTGCGCTACAGCACGCTGACCGACCTCGACGCGCCAGGGAACGTGCTCTACCACGTGGGTTCCCGACTCAGACGCGGGGCCGACCCTGAAGACATCGGGGCCTTCGAGGACGCCGTGGCCGCCGTCGATCGGGCGGCCCTCGCTGCGGCGGTCGACCGCTGGCTCGCCGACGAGATCCGGACCACGGTCCAGCTGGTTCCGGAGGTCGACGATGCGGAGTGAGTGGATCGTCGCAGCGCTGTGCATCGGCTGTGCGCCGCGAATCGACCGGGGGCCCGTGCCCGCGAAGCTCGCCACCGAACCCGTCCGCCTGGTCGAGCGTCCCGCAGACGAGTCGCCCAACATCTACCTGCAGGCCGTGCTGGATCTGGGGTCGGGCTACGATCCGCCCGGCCACGAAGGGCTGTCGGCCCTCACCGTCCGCTCGATGATCGAAGCGGGAGCCGGCGAACGCACGGGTCAGCAGGTGCGCGATGCGCTGTTCGAAGCCGGAACCGGTCTGTCGTTCGTCGTCGACAAGGAGTACGCCTCGATCCGGCTGAAGTGCCACGTCGACCACGCCGCGCTGTGTCGCGACGTCTTCACCGATGTGCTCACGGCCCCCGCGTTTCGCGCCGAAGACGTGGAGCGCCTGCGGGATCAAGCCGTGCACGCCGTCACCGCGGGGCTGATCAGCGACACCGAAGCGCTCGGTGAAGCCGTGTTCCACGCCACACTCTACGAAGGCCATCCCTACGGCCATCCCATCCGGGGCCGATCCGGGGTGCTGCCCCTGCTCGACGCCGCCGACACCCAGAGCCACTGGGCGTCGCACGTCCGCCGCCGGAGCGTCGTGGTGGGCATCGCGGGGGCGTTCGACGACGCGTTCGTCGACGCGCTCACCCAGGGCCTCGAGGCCATTCCGGCCGGCCAGGCTCCCGAGCTCCTCCTCCCGGCGCCCAACGCCGCAGGCACCCGGGGTCTCGTCGCCGTCGACACCGATGCAGCAGGCGGCTCGGGGGTGACGGGCTTCCACATCGGGCACCCCTTCGACGTCGACCGGTCCCACGAGGACTGGGTCGCTCTCACCCTCGCCATGAACGCGTTCGGCGCGCACCGACAGTCTTTCGGGCGGCTCTACCGGACCATCCGGGGGGCCCGCGGTCTGAACTACGGCGACTACGCGTACGCCGAACCCTTCGTGCAGCGGGGCTGGTCGAGCGACCCCGAGCAGGGCGTTCTCCGCCGCGACACCCACTTCAACCTCTGGCTGCGCCCCACCAGCGACGAGAACGGCCCCTTCGCGCTGAAGCTCGCGCTGATGGAGCTCGAAACCCTCGTCGCAGACGGCCTCACCGAGCAGGAGGTCTCCGAGACCGCCGCCTATCTGGCCCGGCACACCGCTCTCGAAGCCACCGACCCCGGACGCCGCCTCGCCTACGCCCTCGATGCCGCGGTCACCGGCCACCCGAACGTGCTCGAGCTCGTCCCGAAGGCCGTCACCGAGCTCGAAGCGGGCCAGGTGAACGCCGCGATCCGTCGCCACATCCGCCCGGACGACCTTTGGATCGTCGCGGTCTCCGGCGATGCAGAGGGTCTTTCGGCTACACTGATCGAAGAAACCGCCACGCCGATCGTCTACGCAGACGTCACCCCCGACGAAGAGCAGGCCCGGCGGGACGCCGAGGTCGCGGAGTACTCCGTGGGCCTCGACCCCGACCAGGTCTTCGTCCTCCCAGCTGACGGAGTCTTCCGATGAGCCCCCACAATCCCCGCATCGCCACTCGCTTCGCCCAGCTCGCGGTCCTGTCCGCGGTCGCGCTGGGGTCCGCCGGCTGCGAGGAGCTCGACGACTACCTGCCCAAGCTGCGGTTCGACACGCTGGACGTGGACTCCATCGATTTTCAGGAAGCCAACGTCGACTTCGTGTTCCAGGTCGACAACCCCAACCCGGTCGAGGTCGAGCTGTCCAGCTTCTCCTACGCTCTGGGCCTCGAAGACGTGCCCCTGCTCGACGGCAACAACGAGGACGGCTTCGGTCTCGAGGCCGCAGGCGAGTCCGAGCTGCGCCTGCCGGTCAACCTGGGCTGGCAGACCACCTACGAGACCATCCAGGCCACCCGCGGCAAAGACAACGTGGGCTTCGGTCTCGGCGGCCACTTCGGCTTCGACACGCCCCTGGGCGAAGCGCGGCTTCCCTACAACGAGAACGGCGACTTCCCGGCCCTGCGCACGCCGAAGTTCCGGTTCAAGAACCTGCGTGCGACCGGCGTCAACATTCTGGGTGGCACAGCACAGCTGGAACTCGACCTGGGCGTCGACAACGAGCACGGCTCCACCCTGTTCTTCGATCGCTTCGACTACGGCATCCAGCTCGACGGGCAACCGATCGCGTCTGGGCTCGTGAACACCTTCGACGTGCAGAGCGACACCGAGGGTGACCTCTGCCTCCCTATCGAGGTGAACTTCGTCAACGCCGCGGACACCATCATCAGCGCGATCACAACCGGAGGCCGTGTTGACGTCGGGCTGGACGCGTCGATGGACGTCGAGACCCCCTTCAAGGACCTCACGGGCGAGCCGATCATCGTGCCGCTCACGATCGACCAGGAAGATGCGCTGGACATCGCGCTTCAGTAGGCGTCTGTGCTCGAATCACTCCCCCGTCGACCGTTCACCGCGCAGGAAGTCCTTCGCATGGTCGAGGTGGGGATCCTCCACGAGGACGAGTCCGTCGAGCTCATCGATGGAGCGCTGCTCCAGGTCCCGCGTCAGAAGAGCCCGCTCCACAGCACCCTGACCGCTTGGGTTCGCGCCCTGCTCGAGCGGGCTCTCGACAGCAGGACCTGGGTCAGGTCGTACTCTCCCGTCGTGGCGGGGCCGTGCAGCCTGCCAGAGCCCGACATCGCGGTCGTTCGCGGCGAGCTGGTCGAGTTCATGGACCGCCACCCCGCACCCTCCGACCTCGTGCTCGTCGCCGAGATCTCGGTCACCTCCCAGGCGCTCGACACCGCCAAGGCCGCGATCTACGCCGGCGCCAACATCGAGCGCTACTGGCAGATCGACGTGCCCGCGCGCCGGGTTCGGATCTACACCGACCCTGCGGACGGGGAGTACCGCACGATCCGGATCGCGACCGACGGAGACGAGCTGACGGTCGACGGCCACGGAGTCGCGGTCCGGGACCTGCTTCCTCCGCCCGGGTGATCAGACCTCGAGGAACAGCCCGTCGCCGATCAACCCAGCCGAGTCGACGTGCCCGATGCGATCGGTGTCGTTGCCGATATCGACCACGCTGGAGAGCAGGTCGAGCAGGTTGCCGTGCAGCCGGACGCGTCGCATGGCCCCGGTGAACTTGTTCGCCTCCATCACCCGGCCGTCGACCACGCAGTCGATGGCGCCGGTCTTCATGTCCATCGACTCCGGATCGAGGTCGTCGACCATCAACGACGGCCCGCCGATCTCGGTCAGAAGCGCGTTCAGGCTGCGCGTGCCGTAGCGCATGAGCAGGTTGGACGGCCCCAGACCATCGCCCCAGCAGTGCCCGGTGGGCCGGGTGTCCAGCCGACGAGCGGTCTCGGGGTCGAGAAACCGCGCGTCGATGCGGCCTTCGCGGATGAGAGTCAGCGGAACGGGCGGCACGCCGCGGTCGTCGAACATGCGGGTGCGCAATGCGCCCGTCTGTGAGCCGTCGTCCACCACGTGCAGCTTCTCGGACAGCGTCGGCACGTCGTCTTCGGACGGGCTCAGGAAGAACGCGTCGGAGACCAGCCGGTCGGGATGGAAGTGCTCGCCCAGGACCGCGAGGATGCGCGCCATCGGCCGGGGTGGCAGCACCACGCGAACGGGCCCCGACGGCAGGGTGTCGCCGTCTTCGAGCAGCTCGATGCCCCGCCGGACCAGCTGGGTGCCCAGGGGCAGCGACGCGATGGACGCGAACGACCGCGCCGCCAGATGGTCGCGCAGCGTGAGCCCATGGCCCTCGACGGCACCGTCGATCCGGTACTCGGTGGCCCACTCCGACAGCGACAGCCCCTTGGAGTTCGACAACCCCCGCCAGGTGCGCTGATCGCGGTAGTCGACCCCCGCAGCCGAGAACCCGGCCCCTTCGTCGACCGCGGCATCGGCGATCTGCTCCAGGGTGTCGGTCACGACCTCCTGGCGGCCCTCGCGGTCGAGGTGTTTGTAGCGGCGGTCATCGGTGCCGAGCCCGCTCGCCAGCCCGCCGATCGACGGCATGGGCCCGGCCACGTCGCTCTCGGCGCTCTCGAAAGTGCGCGCCAACGCCTGGCCCACGAGCTCCTTCCGCTCGTCCCAGCGGCCCAGCATCTTGCCAACCCGCCCGCCGTCCACCCACACCCGCACGTACAGCGAGTCGATCGGCTCGTCGGTGTGGCGGATGTCCTTCGCGGAGGTCTTTCCGGGACCGATCTTCGCCCGACTCGCGAGGCCGCGGATCACCAGGACCTCGGCAGCGCGCGCCCCCTCGGAGAGCGCGTGCTCCACGAGCGCTTCGAGTGCATCCATCTCCAGAGCGTGCTCCAACCCGACTCTCCTCGCTTCGCGTCCACGGCAGCCTACCCCAGTCCGCGGTCGGTCGCCGAGCCTCTACGGCGGTGTCGGAGTATGAGGACGCCCATGTCGACTGCACGCGTTCCGTTCGTCCTCCTGTTCGTCGTGTCCGGGCTGATGCCCGGCCTTCCGGGCTGCGCCACGCCCACGGTCGAGCCGCCCCCCATCGCCAACGACCCCACCGAGACGCTGCCGTCCGCCGACGCGGACGATCCGTCCGAAGAGCCCGCCCCGGCCGAGGGTTCCGAGAAGCCCGCTGGCGCGAAGCACGCCATCGACGTGCCGGACTTCGAGGTCACCGAAGGAGCCCGTCGCCTCGTCGCGATCGGCGATCTTCACGCCGACCGTTCTGCGGCGCTGCACGTCCTCCAGCTGGCCGGGGTCGCAGACGCGCGCGGGAACTGGACCGGGGGCAACACCGTGCTCGTCCAGACCGGCGACACGACCGACCGGGGGCCCGACAGCCGCGGGGTCATCGACCTCATGCGGAGCCTGCAGGAACAAGCACCCGACGACGGGGGCGAGGTGCACCTGCTGCTCGGCAACCACGAGGTCATGAACCTCCAGGGCGACTGGCGATACGTCTCGCCCGGCGATCTGGCGTCGTTCGGGGGCAAGGACAAGCGCGCGCTCGCATTCCAGAAGAGCGGCGAGTACGGCGGATTCCTGGCCAACCTGCCCATGGCCGTGAAGGTCGACGACACCGTGTTCGTCCACGGCGGGATCACCCCCGAGATGGCGAAGCTGGGCATCGACGGCATCAACGACCGTGCACGCAAACACCTGTTCGACCCCCCCGGGCCCGACGGCGACGCGATCCACGGCCCGGACGGCCCCACCTGGTACCGCGGCTACGTGCAGGATCCCGAAGACAAAGCGTGCACCCGGCTGCAGTCGGCGCTGGAGCTCCTCGACGCCGAGCGGATGGTGGTCGGCCACACCACCCGGCGGAGCGGCAAGGTCCAGACCCGGTGCGACGGTCGGCTGGCGGTGATCGACATCGGCATCAGCGCCCACTACGGCGGCAATCTCGGCGCCTGGGAGAGCCTCGATGGCGATGCGCGCGTGCGGTACCCGAGCGGCGCCACGGATCTTCCGGACCCCGAGCAAGACGAAAGCACGACGGAAGCGTCTGAAACGCCCGCCCAGTAGGGCTCTTCGGGGAGTGTGCGCGCAAACGGTCCGCCAGCGACGAGACTGCGGTGGACTCGGCCCGGACGAGCGATAGACTGCCAACCCTTCACCGAACCCTGTCCCGGCACCGGAGGATTCATGGCACTGTCCACGGTCGAGAACGCTTCACACCGCAAGATCAAGTCGTCGCTGAAGCGGTGGAAGGGCGGCCTGGAACCCAGCCAACGCGACCTGTTCAAGGCCTTCGCCGACGAAGCCGTTCCCCGATTGCGGGGGCCCTACCTCGCCCAGCGGCGGCCGCGCCAGGTTCTCGAGGACCTCGAGCGCGCGTTCGCGTTCGCCACCCAGCGCACCGACATCGCCAAGGTCGCCATCGAGCCGCGCGACAAGGGCATCCGGCTGCTGTCCAACATGAAGGACCAGCCGTTCATCGTCGACACCATGCGGCTCTTCCTCCGCAACAGCCGGTCCGACTACCTGGGCGGGTTCAACCTGGTGTTCGGCGCCACCCGCGACAAAGACGGCACCCTGGTCGCCATCGGCGAGGACTGCGACACCGTCGAGAGCGTGGTGATGCTCGAGGGCGACGGCGGCCGCGTGCTGCACGACCCCGACTCAGCGCTGCAGACCCTGCGCACCCAGCTCCAGACCGCGCGCGCCACGGTCTCCGACTTCAAGGCCATGACCCGCACGGTCGAGCGCTACGCCGAGAAGTTCGAGCTGATGGCCGACCGCGAGCCCGGGGTCGCCGAAGCCTGTCGCGAGACCGCTGCGTTCCTGAAGTGGCTGCTGCGCGAGAACTTCGTGTTCATGGGCCTGGGCGGCTCGGGCCTCGACAGCGAGCTCATCGAACCCCTCGGCATCCAGACGGGCGACACCCACTACGTCACCGATGCGTCCGGCGCCTGGCCCGATCCCCACGAGCCCGGCACCGTCCGCGTGCGCAAGAGCACCGTCGAGTCCCCGGTCCACCGCTCGGGTCGCATCGACGAGATCCTGGTCACCCTGGGCTCCGGCGAGGACACCCAGACCTTGTTCATCCGGGGCCTGTTCACCTACCGCGCGGTCACCCAGCCGTGCCGCAACGTGCCCATCCTGCGCGGCGTACTGGCGACCATCCTGCACCAGGCCGCGAGCGCGCCGGGGTCGTATCGCTACAAGGGCATGGCGAACGTCTTCGACAGCCTGCCCACCGAGCTGCTCTTCACGGCGAACCTCGAGGCCATCGGCACCATGACCGACCTCGTGTTCGAAGCCGAGCAGGCGAGCGACGTGGGCGTCACCTTCATCCGGACCAGCGAAGACGCCGCGTTCTGCCTGGTGGCCATGCCGAAGGCCCAGTACAGCGAAGACCTCTCGCGGGCGGTCGAGGACACCATCGTGGTGGGCCTCAAGGCCACCTACAGCGACCACGGCCTGTTCGTGGGGCGCTACGACACCGTGCTCGCCCACTGGTACCTCACCGGCGTCAAGCACAAGGGCGAAGCGGCACTCCAGAAGCTCTCCGAGAGTGTTCGCCAGCTCTCCACTCCCTGGCAGTCGCGCCTGTGGACCTCCTTGTCGCAGTCCCTCGACGAGTCCGAGGCCGACCGGCTGGCCGACACGTACGGACGGGCGTTCCCGGATGCCTACACCCGATCCACCCCGGCAGACCGGGCGGTTCGGGACATCCAGATGCTGGATCGCCTGTCTGGACGCAAGAACGTGCTGGCCGACGTCTTCGAGATGAACGGCGAGCTGCATCTGCGGCTGTACGAGGCGCGGGACGTCTTCCTCACCGACATCCTGCCGGTCATCGACAACTTCGGGCTGGTCGTCAAAGAAGCCTGGGCCACCGAGGTCCAGTCCCGCGGCGGCAAGCTGTTCCTGGACACCTTCGTGCTCGACCCCACGGTCGACGTTCCGCGCGAGATGCTGCTGGAGCGCAAGGCCCTGCTGCGCCGTGCCATCGAGGCCGTGTTCTCGGCCGAGACCGAGGACGATCCCCTCAACCAGCTCGTGCTCACCAGCGGCCTGACCTGGGAGGAGGTCGACCTCATCCGCGGCTACACCGAGTACAGCCGCCAGCTCACGGTCAAGCTCTCGGCCAACCGTCTGATCGAGATCCTGCTCAAGAACCCGCAGATGTGCCATGCGCTGGTGGACTACTTCCACGCGCGGTTCGACCCCGACATCGAGAGCGACCGCGGGCCTCTGGTCGCTCGCGCCGCCGAGCAGGCCGACAAGCAGCTGCGCTACATCCTCAGCCACGACGAAGACCTGGTGTTCTCGACGCTGTACGAGCTGCAGCGCGGCACCCTCCGCACCAACTTCTACCGGACCGATCGGAAGTTCCACTACCTGTCGTTCAAGCTGGACTGCTCCAGGATCGAGAGCATGGGACACAACCGTCCCAAGTACGAGATCTACGTCCACCATCGCGAGGTCGAGGGCGTGCACCTGCGCTTCGGGCCCGTCGCACGCGGGGGATTGCGGTGGTCCGACCGCGACGACTACCGCACCGAGGTCCTGGGCCTGGTCACCACCCAGCTCGTGAAGAACGTGGTGATCGTGCCCACGGGCAGCAAGGGGGGCTTCTACCTCAAGCGCCCCTCGCCCGACCCCAAGCTGCGCCGCCAGCAGGCCGACCACCACTACCAGACCTTCATCCGCGGCCTGCTCGACCTCACCGACAACACCGTCGATGGACGCATCGTCCCACCCCCCCGGGTGGTCCGGCAGGACGGCGACGACCCCTACCTGGTCGTGGCTGCCGACAAGGGCACGGCACATCTGTCGGACACCGCCAACAGCATCAGCCGCGAGTACGGCTTCTGGCTCGACGACGCCTTCGCATCGGGCGGATCGGTCGGGTACGACCACAAGGGCGTGGGGATCACGGCCCGCGGCGCCTGGGTGCTGGTCCGGCGCCACTTCGCCGAGCGTGGCATCGACCCCTACAACGAGGAGTTCACGGCCGTCGGCATCGGAGACATGGGCGGTGACGTGTTCGGGAACGGCCTGATCGAGAGCGAGCACACCCGGCTGCTCGCCGCCTTCAACCACCTCCACATCTTCCTCGACCCCGACCCCGACACCGCGAAGTCGTACGCCGAGCGCAAGCGCCTGTTCGAGACCGTCGGCGGCTGGGCCCAGTACGACGAGTCGCTGATCAGCAAGGGCGGCGGCGTGTACGACCGCCGGGCCAAGAGCATCACCCTGTCGCCCGAGGCCCGCGAGATGCTCGGCCTCGAGGTCGAAGAGGCCGACCCCAACGACGTGATCAACGCCATCCTCCGCATGGAGGTCGACCTGCTGTGGAACGGCGGCATCGGCACCTACGTGAAGGCGAGCCACGAGACCCACGCCCAGGCCGACGACCGCAGCAACGACGCCGTGCGCATCGACGCGCCCCACCTGAAGGCGAAGATCCTGGGCGAGGGCGGCAACCTGGGGCTCACCCAGCGCGCGCGCATCGAAGCCGACCAGTACGGCGTGCGCTTGAACACCGATGCCATCGACAACTCCGGTGGCGTCGACCTGTCGGACCACGAGGTCAACCTCAAGATCCTGCTGAACCTCCCGGTCAACCGGGGCGATCTGACCCAGGAGCAGCGCAACACCCTGCTCGAGGAGCTCACCGACGAGGTCGCTGGGCTGGTGCTCGTGAACAACGACGCCCACGGCCGCCAGATCTCGCGCGACCAGATCCGCAGCCAGCAGGACATCTTCCAGTTCGGCCGGGCCATCGCGTTCGTCGAGCGGGTGTTCGGGCAGCGGCGCAAGCACCTGGCGCTCCCCAGCGACGACGAGCTCTCCCAGCGCGCCGTGGCCGGCGAAGGCCTCACCCGTCCCGAGCTCGCCGTGCTCTCGGCCTGGGTCAAGATGTACGTCTACCAGCAGCTGATGGACGGCGCGCCCAAGGAGATCCCCGGCTACGAGCAGCTGCTCGTCGAGTACTTCCCGAAGCGCGTTCAGGAGGAGTACGCCAACGACATCCGGAACCACATGCTGGCCGACGAGATCGCGATGACCGTCGCCACCACGCAGATGATCGCCGACGCCGGGGCCGCGTTCTTCCCGATGATGCTCGAGACCACGGGTGCCAGCGTTCCCGAGATCGCCACGGCCTACCTCAAGGCGCAGGATCTCGCGCGGGCCCACGAAGCACGGGACTCTCTCGAAGAGCTCCGCACCACCGTCAGCCTGTCGTCGCTCTACCGCAGCTGGGTCATGATCGACGCCGGCGCCCGCGAGGTCGCGAGCTACTGGCTCTCGGCGCGGGGCCGCATCCCCAACGACGAAGAGCTCCAGGCCATGCGCGAGTCCGTCCGGCAGGTCTACGAGCTCCAGGCCAGCGAGGTCGCCGCCCGCAACAAGGCCCTGCTCGAAGAGCTCACCGCCCACGACATCCCCGAGAACGTCGCCGGGCTCATCCTCAAAGCGCAGTACCTCAACATCGCGCTGATGATCTGGGCCGAGTCCCGCCGAACCGGCATCGAGTTCGAGCAGATGGTGGTCCAGCACCTCGCCGTCGCGCGCGCCAGTCGGATGCAGCAACTCCTCGAAGACCTGTCGAGCCGCCCTGCGAGCGGACGCTGGGATCCCATCGCCCTGCGGATCCTGAGCCACCGCTTCCACCAGATCCTCCGTCAGCTCGTGCAGGCCACGCCGCTCAACGGCGAAGCCACCGTGGATGCGCTGGTGCCCAAGCTCGAAGCCGGCTTCCTCGCCGACGTGCGCGCGCAGGTCGACGAGATGCTCGAGGGCGACACCGCCGAGGTCGCCACCCTGCTCGTCCTCGAGGAGCGGATGGCCAGCGCCATCACCCGGCTCTCCGACTGACGCCACCGCGTCGCAGACCGGCGAATCGACGGGTGCACGGTTACCCTGGGCCGTCGCCCCGGAGGCCCTCGTGCGTCTGTCTTCTCTGCTCTTTCGACCCGTGTCCACCGGCCTGTTCGCAGGGGTCCTCGCACTCGGGCTCGTGAGCCAGCCCGGCTGTAAGGACGGCGACACGGACACCACCGAAGCCGACACGGACGCGGACACCGACAGCGACACCGATTCCGATGCGGACGCCGACGCCGATAGCGACGCCGACACGGATGCCGACACCGACACCGACATGGGCGGCGACTCGGGACTGGACTCCGGCGACTCCGGGGGTGGCGGCGGAGGCGTGCCGAACTGCCCCGACGACATGCTCGAGGACAACGACACCCAGGCCACCGCGACCACCGGCGTGCTCAACGCCCAGGGCCTCGAGTCCCTCGACAACGACGACGACTGGTTCGCGATCGATGTGCCGGCCGACGCGATCGTCGAGGCGTCGATCTTCTTCACCCACAACCTGGGCGACATCGACCTGTACCTGCACGATGCGAACGGGATCGAGCTCGACGACGGGTTCAGCGCCAGCGACGACGAGTTCGTCACGGCCACGAACAACACGGGGGCCGCGACCACCTGGTACGCCCGGGTGAACATGTGGAGCTCCGGGGGCTGCAACAGCTACGACCTGGAGATCGGCGTCGGCACCTTCGGGCCGGAGATCTGCGACGACAACTTCGACAACGACGCCGACGGCGGCACCGACTGCGGCGACTACGAGTGCCTGGCCGATCCCGCGTGCTTCCAGGCCTGCCCGCCCGAGGACGCCAACGAGCCCAACGACGACCAGTCCGGCGCCACCCCGGGCTTCACGGGCGGCACGGATCTGATGGTCCACCCCCAGAACGAGGACTGGTTCGAGATCACGGTCCTCCCGGGAGAGATCGGCCAGGCCACCCTCGACCACGACCCCACCCTGGGTGAGGTCGATCTGTACCTGGTCGATGCGTCGGGGAGCACCCTCGACAGCGAGACCGGGGGCCTGCCCACCCAGATCGTCGGCGCGGTCAACACCTCCACCGCCATCGAGACCTGGGCGGTGCGCGTCGCCACGAACGACGACTGCACCACCTACGATCTGGCCCTGTCCACCGGCCCCATTCCGGACGAGGACTGCGACAACGCGTTCGACGACGACCTCGATGGGCTCGAGGACTGTAGCGACTACGACTGCCTGGACGACGTCGCGTGCGCGGGCACCTGCCCCCCCGAAGACGCGTTCGAGGACAACGACAGCATCGCGACCGCGTCCGTGGGGCTGGTGTCCGAGACCGGCATGATGGTCCACGACCAGGACGAGGACTTCTTCGAGCTGGTGGTGCCGCCGGACGGCATCGGCCGCGCCGACATCTTCCTGATCAACGGGGATGGCGACATCGATCTGCAGCTGCTCGACGCCGCGGGCGACGTGGTGGACCAGAGCCTCACCGGCAACCCGGTCGAGAGCGTGCTGGTCACCAACACCGGCACCGTCGACGAGACCTACTACGCCCGGGTGTACATGTGGTCGGGCAGCGTCTCCGAGTGCAACACCTACGACATCGAGCTGTACGCCGGGCCCATCCCGCCGGAGACCTGCGACAACGGCGTCGACGACGACCTGGATGGCATCTTCGACTGTGACGACTACGAAGACTGCGCGTTCGACTGCGTGTCGGTCTGCGGCGGGGTCGAGGACGCCTACGAGGACAACGACGTGCAGGCCGACGCCGTGGTGCTCGACGGCACGACCGGTCCGTACTTCGTGCACGAGGTCGACAGCGACTGGTGGCTCGCCGACGTCGCGGCCGGTGAGCTGCTCACGGTCGACATGAACCACGACGGGGCCATCGCCACCCTCGACATCCGCCTGTACGACGACCAGGGCACCGTGGTCGACACCGACCTGTCGTTCGACGACGACAAGCGGCTGCAGGTGCTCAACGACACCGCCGACACCCAGACCTACGCCATCGAGGTGGAGTACTGGCAGAGCCAGGCTCCCTGCAACACCTACACGCTGTCCGCGGTCTCCGGTCCCATCCCAGCCGAGACCTGCGACAACACCTTCGACGACGACCTGGACACGTTCACGGACTGCGACGACTACGACTGCGTCGGAGATGCCGCGTGCGCGGGCGAGTGCCCCGAAGAGGACATCTACGGCGGGGTGAACGCGACCTCGGCCATCGCCCTGCCGCTGACCGACGAGCAGGGCCTGTCCACCCACGTGCAGGTGCCGGACTGGTTCGTGATCGGCCTCGGCGACGAGGAGCTGGCGAACGTCACGGTGTCGTTCGACGATGCTGCAGGGAACCTCGCCATCGAGATCTACGACGAGGATCTGGTGCTGCTCCAGACCATCGACACCAGCACCGACGACGAAGAGGCCGTGATCCTCAACGACAGCACGGAGTCCCGCGACTTCTTCCTGCTGGTGCGGACCGCTGGCAGCGCGTCGGTGTGCAACAGCTTCGACCTGCTCGTCGACGTGCAGCCCCTGCCCGACGAGGTCTGCGACGACGGCACCGACAACGACTTCGACACCTTCGAGGACTGCGACGACTACGACTGCGGCATCGGGTTCGTGGACTGTCAGTGCGGGCCCGAGGACGCGTTCGAGCCGAACGACACGCCGCCGACCGCCGCACCGAACGTGTTCAGCGAGACCGGTCTCGAGGTCTTCCGCCAGAGCCCCGACTACTACGCCTACACGGTGGACCCCGGGCAGACGATCGACATCGCGCTCACCTTCTCGAACGCCGAGGCCGACATCGACATCGATCTGGACCGCCTGGACGACGGCACCGAGCTGACCGGCGCTGGAACGGGCACCGACAACGAGTCCGCGACCTGGACCAACACCGGCACCGACCCCGTCGACGTGGTGCTGGACGTGTTCATCTGGGCCTCGGACGACGCCTGGTGCGGGACCTACGACCTCGACGTCACCCTCTCCCCCTGACCCCGGTGGGACCGTGCGGTACAGCTTCCTCCGACACGGCCAGTCCACCGCCAACGCCGAAGGCTGGCTGGCCGGCCACACCGATGCGCCCCTGAGCCTCCTCGGACAGCAGCAGGCGGATCAGGCCGCCGACGCCGTCCTGGACGTGCCCTTCGACCGGGTTTGGGTCTCGGACCTGTCCCGCGCCCGCGAGACCTGGAGCCGTGTGCGCCCCGATTCTGCCGTCTGGGACGGGCCCATCACGGTGCACCCCGGCCTGCGGGAGCGCACGCTGGGCGACTGGGATGGCCACCCCCGCGAGACCCTCGATGCGGTCGATGCGTTCTCGGTGCTCGTCACCTGGGCTGGACGGCCCCCGAACGGCGAGAGCCACGCCGATCTGGCGCGGCGCGTGCTCACCACCCTGGCCGCTCTGGAGTCCGAACAGGGGCCCGCCGACACCCTGGTGGTGTGCCACGGGGCGTTCATGCGCGTGGTGCTGGGGATGCTCGACGGCCGCGACCGGGAGGCGCTGTGCCGGGTGCGATTCCCCAACTGTGCCCTGCAGACCCGGGAGGTCTCGGAGGGTCGGTGGCAGGCGCTGTTGGAATCCCTGTGATGGGCGTTACGGAGGCCGCATGACCTCCCCGAACCCACCGACGGTGCCCGAGCTCGACATCGCGTGTGCCGACACCCGGTGCGAGCAGCAGCACATCATCATGCCCCACCACCTGAACGCCCTCGACAGCGTGTTCGGAGGCCAGGTGATGGCCTGGATCGACGTGTGTGCCGGCATCTCGGCGCAGCGCTTCGCGCGCGGAATCGTCGTGACCGCGTCGATGGACCAGCTGTCGTTCAAAGCCCCGATCCGCAAGGGCCAGGTGGCCATCCTGCGCAGCCAGGTCAACTGGGCCGGACGCACCTCGATGGAGGTGGGCGTGCGCGTGGAGGCCGAGGACATCTACACCGGTGTGCGGGTCCACACCTCCACCGCCTACCTCACGATGGTGGCGCTCGACGAGGCGTTCCAGCCCCGCCGGATCCCCACCCTCGTGCCCCTCACCGACACCGAGAAGCGCCGGTTCTCCGATGCCGAGGAGCGGCGGGCCATCCGGCTGGCGTACCGCGACCGGATGCGGGCCCGACAAGCCGCCAAGCCGCGTTCCGGAGGCTCGTGATGCGCCGCTCTCCCCTCGTGCTCGCCAGCGGGTCTCCCCGGCGTCGCCAGCTGCTGACCTGGGCCGGCGTCGACCTCGAGGTGCTGCCCAGCGACGTCGACGAGCAGTGGAAGGCCGGCGAGGATCCCCGCGATGCCGCCCGCCGCCTGGCCGAGTCCAAGTGTCTGGGCCCCACCGGGCGCTTCGTGCTCTCCGCCGACACCGTGGTGCACCTCGATGGCGAGCCGTTCGGCAAACCCACCGATCCAGACGATGCCGTTGCGATGCTGAACCGCCTCTCGGCCCGCTGGCATCACGTCACCACGGGGGTCGCGCTCCGCGATGCCGCCGGCGAGGTGTCGAGCTTCGGCATCACCACCGACGTGCGCTTCCGAACCCTGTCCGACGCCGAGATCCGCCGCTACGTCGCCACCGGAGAGCCCGACGACAAGGCCGGTGGGTACGGCATCCAGGGCCAGGGGGGCGCACTGGTCGCCGAAGTACGGGGCAGCTGGACCAACGTGATGGGCCTGCCCCTCGAAGCCACCCTGTCCGCACTCACCAGCCTCGGGGCCCGATGACCGACATCGCCACCCGCCTCGCCTCCGTCCAGACCCGCCTGCGCGACGCGCTGACAGCCGCCGGGCGACCCGAGGACGACGCCCAGCTCATCGCGGTCAGCAAGACCCACCCGGTGTCGGCCCTGCGCGTCGCCGTGGACGCCGGACAGGTGCACTTCGGGGAATCGTACGCCCAGGAGCTGCGCGACAAGGCGCCCGAGCTGCCCGACACCCTGCGCTGGCACTACATCGGCCGCATCCAGAGCAACAAGGCGAAGTACATCGCGCCGCGCGCCCATCGCGTCCACGGGCTCACCACCGTGCGCCACGCCAGAGCGCTGGCGAAGCGGCGTCCCGGTCCCGACCCCCTGAAGGTGCTGATCAACGTGGATGTGGGGGACGAAGCCAGCAAGGTGGGCCTGCCCCCCGACGCCGTGCCGGACCTCTGTGATGGCCTGGCAGGGATCGAGGGAATCGAGCTCGTAGGGATGATGTGCATCCCGCCACCCACCGACACCCCGAGCGGCGCCGGCCCCTACTTCGCCCGTCTGGCCGAGCTCGCAGCAGCCCAGCGCTCGAGGGGGCACGCCACCACGGAGCTGTCCATGGGCATGACCGCGGACTTCGAGGTGGCCGTGGCCCACGGCGCGACCTGGATCCGCGTGGGCACGGCGATCTTCGGGCCTCGCGAAGGCTGACGCGCCGCTTCGGCCTACGCCTGGCGCTCTAGAACGTGAAGTTCACCGGGAGGGTCGCGCCGGCCTTCAGCTCGACCGTCTTGGTCTCTTTGGACTCGGGACGACCGGGCAGCATCGCGCTCACGGTGCGACTGCCGGGCTCGGCCTTGTAGGACTGGGGCGTGTAGCCCACCGCCTTGCCGTCGACGTAGATCAGGACGTTCCGGTTGCTCTTGATCTTGAGCGTGCCCATCTCGGCGACGGGCTCGGGCTCGGGCTCGGGAGCAGGACGCGGCGGTGCGGGCCGCACGGGCTGGGGACGCGCGGGGACCGGGGCTGCGACCGGCTCGGGGTCTTCGGTGCCGTCTTCGGTGCCGTCTTCGGTGCCGTCCTGACCATCGGGGTCTTCGGACCCGTCTTCGGTGCCGTCTTCGGTGCCGTCGGGATCGGGCGCGAGGGGGTCGGGGTCGTCCTGGTTGAGACCATCCCGAACCGGAACCGAGATGCCGGCCGGCCCGGTGAGGGTGTCGGGCTTGGGGTCTGGCTCGGTGCCGCCCCCGCTGAACGCCCCCATGGCGACGAGCGCGATCAACGCGAGGATGGCGCCCAGTCCGACGAACGCGACCATCCCGATCACGATCGGCCCGCCGAGCCCGGAGCTCTCCTTCTTCTTGCCGATCGGCTCCTTGACCTTGCGGGCTCCGACCGGACCTTCGTCGCGGTTCTGAAGGAGCGGGGGTGGAGGCGGTGTCTCGGCGATGTAGGAGGGGCGCTGATCCTGGCGGGTGTTCGCGCTCACGCGCTGCTGCGCACCCGGGGGCGTGAAACGATCGAGGATGCCCGGAAGCGGCGGAGGCTCCGGAACGTTCATCGGCGCGGTGTAGGGCTGACTGACATCCTGCAGGACCGCCGACGGCACTTCGTCGGTGGGGGGCGGCATGTCGTCGAAGTTGCCCAGACTGCCGAACCCCTGGCCGTCCGGACGACGGGTCTCCATGTCGGGGCCCTGGGCGGGATCGAAGCGCTCGGTGGGGGTCTCGTCGGCTTCGGGATCGTCGTCGAACGACGGGGGATGCTGGTTCGACGCCAGCGCACCGTCTTCGAGGCTGGACGGCTGCGACCCCTGCGGCCGGGACGCGGGCTGTTCGGGGGCTTCTGCGTCGGCCTGCAGCGCGGCTCGGTACTCCTCTCTGTCGTCCATCCGCTCGGTGGGCCCATCGTCGTCCAAGGGTCCGCCACTCGGAGGCGTGATGTCGACCTGGGTCTCGTCCGTGGCTTCTTCGGTGTCGTCGGCGCCCGTGTCCACGTCTTCGGCGTCGTCGGCGTCGTCGGCGTCGTCGGCGTCGTCGGCGTCGTCGGCGTTGTCGGCGTCCGCGGCCGCATCGGGTGTGCTGGACGGTTCCGGTACCGTGGGCTCGGTGTAGCTGGGCTCGTCGGCGACCTCTGTCGCGGCGTCTGTGCTCGACGCCTCGGCTGCATCGACTGCGTCGGGCGCGGCACCCTCGGGAGCGCCCCCGTCGGACTCACGTTCAGGCGCAGGGAGCCCCGTGGAGCGCTTTGCGCGCTCTCCGAACAGGCTGCGGCGGCGACGTCTTCCCATACCTATTCCTGATATAGCTCGGCGAGGCCTTCCGATTCGGCTTCGCCGTTGGCAATCGCCGCCAGCGCCTCGGCCTGGTCGGGCGGGACGCCGATCCGCACGCCACTCGTGTGGTTGCCGATCTGAACGCGTTCTTCGTCGGCGAGGATGTTCATCGCCTCTTCGACGATCTGCTGGTGCTCGATGGGCAACCCGCGCCACAGGTTGTCCAGGCGGATGGTCTGGCCATCGGTGCAGCGACCCAGCAGGAGCCCGATCGCCGCGCGGATGCGCTGACGCGTGGGGTTGTCGTCCTTCGGGAGCTCGGCGCCATCCCACCAGCCGGTCTCGATCTGGCCGTAGCTCGCGAGCTTCTGGAGGTGGGCTTCGTTGCAGTTGAAGCCGTCTGACACGGTGTCGGTCATCACCATCAGGCGAACGACCTCGAGCGGTTCGACACCCAGGTCACGCGCAGCACCGGTGAGGCCGGACGGAAGCAGTTTCTCGAGCATCAGCCCTCCTCTTCGGGAGCATCGGAAGCATCGGACGCGGGATCGAGCTCGGGGTCGAACTCGGGCGGAAGCAGGTAGTCGAAGTTCACCTTCCGGGCGGTGACCGCGAGGTTGGCCATCGCGATCTCGGGGGACGACTTGAGCACTGCGTTGAGATTGTCGGCCAGGACCTTCTCGAAGTCGTTGGACGCGCCCTCGAGGTCGACTTCGAGCGCGAGCAGACCCTGGTGACCACCGTAGACCGCCTGCGCACCAGCGGGACCCGTCTGCTTGAGGGCCTCGTAGATCGCCTGGACGGCGCGGGCCGAGAGCAGGGTCGAGACATCCTCGGAGCGGTTGGCCCAGTCGGTGAGCGCGACGTCCTTCACGGGCAGCACGCAGATCAATACCTCGGGCTTGCCCGTGGGCGCGTCGACCGCGTAGACGAGCTCGAGTTCGAGGGAATCGGCGTCGAGCTTCACCGGCCCGGACGCGTGCTCCTCGAGGTGGGCGCGGATCCGCTTCACCACGCCTTCGTGGTGCTCGACGATGGCCCCGCGGTAGGACTCGGGCAGCGCCATCACGCGCTTCTCCTGCTCCTTGAACTGCTCGTACTCCTCGACCAGGGGAGCGATGTCGCTCTTGGGGAGGGTGGCGAGCACCTGGGCATCACGCGCTTCCTGCGCGGCCAGTGCCTCTGCAGCTCGGTCGTCGAGTGCGTTGGCCTGGCCCAGAAGGGCGCTGAAGATCGCATCGTACGACCGGGCGACGACCCCGTTGCCGGCATCCCGCTGCTCGAGTTCTCCACGGAACTCCTTCAGGGCCTCGAGCTTCTTCTGGAGCTCCTCGATCTCGCCCTGGAGCTTCTCGAGCTGGCTGTCGACATCGACCATCTCGGCCTGTCGACGGGATTCCTGCTCTTCCCGCCAGGTCGCGACCCCCTCCAAAGCGGAGGCCACGGACTGCATCGCTGTCATCCACAACTCCTGTGCCGCCGCACCATAGCAGACGCGAAGCCCGGATCCACGGTGCTGTAGCGGACGGAGGCCTACTCGGCGGCCCCGGTGTCGCACACGCCCCACAGCCCGAGGCCGAGGGCTTGCGCGAGATCCCGGGATTGCTCGAAGTCGTTGCGGTAGATCAGGTCGCCGAACTCCTCGTCGAAGATCTCGACGTGGCCTTCGCGGATCATCTCGTCGTTGATGAACCGGTAGAAGGTGATGTCGATGAACTCCTCCTCCTCGGAGCCGGTGGCGAGCCAGGTGTAGGCCAGAGTGCGGCCGAACACGCCCACACACGTGGAGTCGAAGGTGAGGAACACGGTTCGGCCCTCGATTTTGCGCCGGAGCTCCTCGGTGGCCTGGTCGGCCCAGCACTCGGCCGGGCTGTCGGGCTTGGCGGTCTCTGGAGCGTCGATCCCCAGCATCCGGATGCGTTCGCCGCCGTCTCCGCACTCGCCGACGTCGAAGGTGTCGCCGTCGATCACGCACGCCACGAACGCCTCGCGCGCCGACGAGCACCGGTCGCTCGCGACGATGGGCACCTCGTCGATGAACTCGAGGTCGGGCGGGATGTCGTAGCACGCGACCGACATCGTGAAGACGCCCGCCAGCACGGGGATTCCGAGCAGCGAGGTGGGAGACGACCGACGGGTACGGGGCATACGCACGGTCTAACCCTTCACGCCGCCGGCGGTGAGCCCTTCGACGAAGTGCCGCTGCAGCGCGAAGAACAGGGCCATCACGGGAATGCTGACGAGGACGGCCCCCGCGGCGAAGTGGCCCCACTCGGTGCCGTAGTCGCTGACGTACCGCTGCAGCACGACCGGAAGCGTGAACGACCGGGGATCGCCGAGCAGCGTGGCGGCGAGGATGAACTCGTTCCAGGCGGTCATGAACGAGAACAGGCCGGTCACCGCGAGCGCGGGGCGTGCCAGAGGCAACACGATGTGGGTGAAGGTCATCCATCGCGACGCGCCATCGAGCATCGCCGCCTCTTCGAGGGCCACCGGGATGGTGTCGAAGTACCCCTTGAGGGTCCAGACGCTGAACGGCACGGAGGTGGTGGCGTAGACCAGGACCAGCCCGGTGAGCGAGTCCAGCTGCCCGAACGCGTCGAGGAGCAGGTACAGCGGGATGGCCATGACCACGCCGGGGAACATCTGGGTGACCAGGAACGCCCCCATCCCCTGCTCGCGCCCGGGGAACCGCCAGCGGGACAGGGCGTAGGCCGCACTGGTGGACAGGGCGAGGCCGACGACTGCGGTGGCACACGACACCACGAGGCTGTTGAACAGCTGGCGCCCGAACAACCAGGTGTCGTCGGCGCCGGTGGTCCCGATCACGTCGCGGAAGTTGTCGAGCGTCACCGCCGAAGGGATCGGGCTCATGTCCATCGCGAAGGCCTGACCCGGGCTGAACGCCATCTTCAACACCCAGAGCACCGGGTAGAGCGCCACGATCGTGACCAGCACGATCACGGCGTGCGTGGCGACCACCCGGCCGGGCGAAGGTCGACGCGCCATCAGAGCACCTTCTGGCCGACGAGGCGGTTGGCGGACCGGGAGTAGATCAGGAGCACGCCGAAGATCAGCACGGCGTAGGCGGCCGCGTAGCCGTAGCGGTTGCCCCGTGAGAACGCCCAGCGGTAGGCCTCGGAGATCAGGATCTCGCTGCTGCTGTTCGGTTCGCCGCCACTCACCAGGTAGATCACGTTGAACATGTTGAAGGTCCACACGCTGCCGAGCACGACGGCGGGCAGCAAGGCGGGCTTGAGCATGGGCCAGGTGACGTGCCGGAACGCGAACCACCGGCTGGCGCCGTCCACCTCGGCGGCTTCTTCGAGCTCGCGCGGGATGGACTGCAGCGCACCCAGGGTGACCACCATCATGAACGGGAAGCCGAGCCAGGTGTTGGTGACCAGGTTGGCCGTGAACGCGGTGGAGAAGCGCGCGAACCAGTCGAGCTCGACCGGGCCCCCCTGCATCAGCACGAAGCCCAGCAGCGCGTTGACCGCTCCGAACTGCGCGTGGAACAAGCCCTTCCAGATGAGCGCCGTGATGTAGTTGGGCACGGCCCAGGGGACGATGAGCAGGGCGCGCCAGACGCTCCGCATGCGCACCCAGGGCTCGCGCAGCAGCATGGCCATGCCCATTCCGATGGCGAGGTGCAGCACGACGTTCACGGTGGTCCAGACGATGGTGACGACCAGCGTGAACCCGAACGACAGCGACGAGGTGATGGGCCAATCCCGCGCCAGGGCGATGTCGAGGAAGTTCGCGAGCCCCACGAAGCGCCACTCGCCCGCCTTGTGCGCGAACAGCGAGACGGTCGCACCGGTGACGAACGGCAGCACGACCAGCACGCTCATGGCCAGTCCAGCCGGGGCGATCCACAGGTAGTCGCTGCGATGGGCCCGGATGCGCGCCCTCAACGCGGGGTCGGACAGCCGGTAGCCCGCGTAGCCGAGGGCTCCGAGCACCAACAGCGCGAGGAAGGCGAACCACGGCCGTGGGTCGGCCTCGGGCGGGAGGGGGCGCGACAGGATGTCGTAGTACTCCTGGGCGTCCTCGGCGGCGGCCTCGGGGGTGACGGCATCGCGCTGCACCGCTCGCAGCGACCGGGCCAGGGCCTCGAAGGCACTGCCGACCTCGTTGTCGGACGGCATCGGCACCGCCGTGCGAGCCTGGGCCTGGAGCTGCTTCAACAGCGGGTCGGACAGCTCGATGGAGGTGTCGCTGACCGCCTGCCCCCCCTGCTCGGCACGAACCCGCGCTCCCGCTCCCTTCGCGAGGTAGGCCGCGAGCTGGGCGGCTTCGGGGGCGCCCCCCGGGACCTGGAACGCGGCTTCGACCGTGAGGTAGGGCGCCATCGGCCGACCGGTCTCGGACACCACAGGCAGGGGCGCGGCAGCGACGTCACGGCTGCGATCCGCCGTGAACCAGGGGCCCGAGAACACGAACGCGACCTCTCCGCGGTCGTAGAGCTGCCCGACGAGCGCTGCCGTGGGCTGGGCCGGTGCGATGCCCTCGTCGAGCGCGAGGCGCTTGGAGTAGGCGAAGGCGGCGGCGTGCTCGGGGGTGTCGAGGTTCGCGGTGCCGTCGGGCTCGAGGGCACGGGCCCCGAAGGCGTGCATGATCCCGGCGTGGAAGTAGGGCTCCGAGGCCTGCCATGCGAGCCCGTAGCGACCTGCGGCGACCTCCTGTCGGGCGATGGCCAGCAGTTCGTCGGTGGTCTCGGGGGGCGACTCGACCCGCGTGGGGTCGTAGAGCAGCAGCACCGACTTGTAGGCCAGGGGCTGCCCCCACACCTCGCCGTCGCGGGTGAGCGCACCGACCGCTGCGGGGGCATGGCCGGCCGGCGGGGATTCCAGCGGCCGGATGAGCTGCAGGTCGGTCCACTTGCCCAGGTTGTCGTGGGACGCGATGAACAGATCTGGCCCGTTCCCGCGGGGAATCGCGGTCTCGAGCTTGCTGGTGAACGCCCCGAACGGCACCGCCTGCAAGCGCGTGGTGTGGCCGGACTCGGCATCGAAGCGACGCGCGGCTTCGACCAGCGCCCCCTCCTCGGCGCCCCGATACGCGTGCCACACCGTGATCTCGGCCGCCCTGGCGGAGCCGAGCGCGATCCACACCGCGAAGAGCCCCATCAGCGCGGCACGGATCCAGGTCACAGGCGCGTCCCGTCCTCGACCGAGAATCGATGGACGACCCCCGGCTCGAGCTGGACCTGGTCGCCTACGGAGTGCGGATTCGGCTCGGGGATCTGGGCCACGATGGTGTGCGGCCCGAGCTCGACGTGCAGCAGGGCCTCGGCGCCCAGCGACTCGATGACGTCGACCGTTCCCACCAGCCCATCCGCCCCTTCGGAGCCGTCTTCGAACGGAGCGACCCGCAGATCGGTGGGACGCACGCCCAGGGTGAAGTCCCCCGGCCGCACGCCCTCGAACCCCCCGTGGCGCTCGACGTCGATGTGGCCGGGCACGCTCTCGACCCGCACGACCGGGCCTTCGAGGGTCGCTTTCATCAGGTTCATGCTGGGCGAGCCGATGAACTGCGCCACGAAGGTGTTGGCCGGCCGGTCGAACAGCTCCCGCGGACTGCCGAGCTGCTGGACCACGCCGGCGTTCAGGACCAGGAT
Organism: Myxococcota bacterium; assembly: GCA_965224055.1. GTDB lineage: Bacteria > Myxococcota_A > UBA796 > UBA796 > JACKEQ01. Next base: position 5,614,567 of record OZ245034.1, read on the forward strand.
GCGGTCGGCCAGGGTGAGGGCCTCGACCTGGTCGTGGGTGACGTGCACGATGGTGGTCGCGAGGCGTCGGTGCAGCCGCTTGAGCTCGACCCGCATGTGGTGGCGCAGGGCAGCATCCAGGTTCGACAGCGGCTCGTCGAACAGGAACACCGACGGCCGCCGCACGATGGCTCGACCCATCGCCACCCGCTGCCGCTGCCCGCCCGACATCTGGCCGGGGTAGCGATCGAGCAGGGGTTCGAGCTCGAGCATCTTCGCGGCTTCGCCGACCGCTCTGTCGATCTCGGCCTTGGGTCGCTTGGCCACCCGCAGCCCGAAGCCCATGTTCTCACGCACGGTCATGTGCGGGTAGAGCGCGTAGCTCTGGAACACCATGGCCACGTCGCGGTCGCGGGGGGCCAGGTGATCGACCCGACGTTCGCCGATCCACAGCTCGCCACCCGAGACTTCCTCGAGGCCCGCGATACAGCGCAGCAACGTGGACTTTCCGCACCCGGAAGGCCCGACGAGCACGAGGTACTCGCCGTCTTCGATCGCGAAGTCCACGTGCTGGAGGACCTCGGTCTGCCCGTAGGACTTCCGGAGACTGCGAAAAGTGACCGTCGCCATGGGCGGCGGCTATCCTACATGAGCCCGAGGCGCTTCATCTTGTAGAGCAGGCTCGACCTCGGCATCCCCAGCAACCGGGCCGCCTGCGTGCGATTGCCGCCGGTCTGGTCCAGCGCCGCCTGGATCGTGGCCTGCTCGTTGCCGTCTCCGCGCTTCAGCGGCCCGGGATCCTTCGGCTCGTTCTCGAAGGCCCACGGGTTGAACGCCAGGTCGCCCGCATGCACGACCGGGCCCCCCAGCACGACCGCGCGCGTCAGCACGTTCCGCAGCTCCCGCACGTTGCCGGGCCATTCGTAGCCCTGCAGCGCTTCTGCCCCGTCCGGAGCGAGCTGGGAGCCGGGATGATTGCGCTCGAGCAGGGTGCGCGCGAGCATCTCGAGGTCGTCCTTGCGCTCTCGCAGCGGGGGCATCCGCACCGGCAGCACGGACAGGCGGAAGTACAGGTCTTCGCGGAACGTGCCGGACCGCACCATCTCGGACAGGTTGCGGTTGGTGGCGGCGACCAGCCGGATGTCCGGGAACTCGGGCTTGGCACCGCCCACCCGTCGGACCTCGCCCGACTCGAGCGCGCGAAGGAGCTTGGCCTGTAGATCGAGCTTGAGCTCGCCGATCTCGTCCAGGAACAGGGTGCCGCCATCGGCCCGCTGGAACGCGCCATCCTGCCGCACGTCGGCACCGGTGAAGGCCCCCTTCTCGTGCCCGAACAGCTCGCTCTCGAACAGGTTCTCCTGGATGGCGGCGCAGTTCACGGCCACGAACGGCGCTTCGTAGCGCGGCCCGGCGTCGTGCAGCCCCCGCGCCGCGAGCTCCTTTCCGGTTCCAGACTCGCCGATGATCAACACCGGAGCCTCGTGCAGCGCCATGCGGTGCAGGATGCCGAACAGCCGCTTCATCACCTCGGCATTGCCCACCATCTCGCCGAACGACCCGACGGAGACGGGCGCTTCGCGGACCAGATCCGCTTCGACCACGAACCCGTGCTCCCCGACGCGCAGCTCCTCTCCGGGCAGGGCCGGGGTGATGTCGCGCACCCGGGCGCCAGCCAGGAACGCCGGGGCATGACCGGGCTCGACCATCACGCGGCTGCGCACCACTCTGACCCAGACCGCGGCGCGGGGCAGGTCGGGCGCCAGCTCGAACGAGGAGCCCGGCCCCCCGATGGACATCCTGGATCGATCCAGATCCCGCACCTCTCCCTCGCGGGGACCCCGAACGAAGGTGAGCCGGGCGCGCGTGGACGCCACGTCGTGCTCGGTGATCTCGATGATCTCCTCGTGGACGGCCGCGGGCATGGGCGTGGTGGCGGTGGGAGCCCGCAGGGCGGCATCTCCTTCCATCCGGAATCGCGCGATGTACGGGCCGACGGCCAGCTGGTCGCCAGCGGACAGGAGCGCACGTCCGTCCACCTGCTCGCCGTTGATCCGGATGCCGTGGCGGCTGCGATCGGTGACCTCCCACGTGTCGTCCCGCTGCTCGATCACACAGTGGATCCGCGAGACCCCATCCGCGGGCAGGGCCAGATCGCACCGATCCGACCGCCCGATCACGGTCCGCCCCGGCTGGAGCAGGTGCACGAACAGGGGGGTGTCGTCTCGGGAGAACTGCAGGTGCGGCATCGACAGGTCCTGGGGCGGGGTTTCCCGCGGCGGCTCGGCTGCGGGCGGAGGCGCTGGCTCGGCAGAGCTTACTCCACCGGCCTCGGGGGCTGGACGGTTGCGGGGAACACGGGTTTCGAGAGCGATGTACATAGAACCTCCTGGTCCCGACCCGAGCAAGAAGGGTGCCGGACGGGGCGATTCGGGCCTCTCCGCGCTCGTTTGCCTTCCAGAGACGATCGACGGCGCACACGCCGCTCCGGCATCGCGACTGGCAGCCGTCGGATCCCCGACGAGCGTCGGACACCCGTCACCCTCGGGCATCGCATGCGTTCCCAGGTCGCATCGTCAGAGGACCGGCGCTTGAGGCATCATGGGCGCGTGGAAGGGTCCGACCGGACGTTCGAGATCGCCACCTGCCTCGGTCGGGGCGGGTTCGGCGAGGTGTACCGCGCCCGGATGTCGCGAAGCGGGGGTCTGGCCGCAGACGTCGCGCTGAAGGTGTTGCGACGCGACATCGACCCCGACGGACAGGCGGTCCAGCGCCTGCGGGACGAAGGGAAGCTGCTCTCCCAGCTCAACCACCCCTCCATCCTGAAGGTCCACGACCTGGTGGTGCTCGCCGGACGCATCGCGCTCATCACCGAGTACGTCGATGGCGACGACCTCTCGGAGTGTCTGAGCGACCCGGAGCGCGCCCCCATCGGCCCGCGCGCACTGCTCCAGGTCATCGCGCGCGTCGCCAGCGCCCTGGATGCGGCCTGGACCGCCAGAACCCCCGACTCGGACGGTCCGCTCCGGATGGTCCATCGCGACATCAAGCCCAGCAACATCCGCCTGTCGCGCCACGGCGACGTGAAGCTGCTCGACTTCGGCATCGCCCGAACCGATGCCGTGGAGCGCGAAGCCCGCACGCGCACCGACATGATGGTGGGCAGCCCGGCCTACATGGCTCCAGAGCGATTCCTGGAGAAGGACGTCCTGCTGGAGAGCGACGTGTTCTCGCTGGGGGCCGTGCTGTTCGAAGGGCTCGCCCCGGATCGCTTCTACGGCGACCTTCCGGTTCCGATGCAGGTGGGGCTGGCGGTCGATCCCGAGCGCTTCGCGACCCACCTGGATGGGCGCCTGGCGATGGTCCGCATCGACGGCGAAGACCCCGGATCCACCCGAGCGCTGCACGAGCTTCTGACGCGCACCCTGTCCTACACCCCGTCCGACCGGCCCTCTCCTGCGGAGCTCGCCCAGGAGTGCGACACCCTCGCCGATCGCCTGACCGGCCCGACACTCTCGCGCTTCTGTCGGGATCGCAGGTGGTCCGAGCCCGGAACGGCCGCGAGCGTCACGGGAGAGCTCGACGGCTCGACCCTCACCGAAGGCATGGAGCACCTCCCCCGTCCCGCGCCCCCGGCACCTGCCGCTGCTCCTGCGAAGACGACCCCACCGCAGCCGCCCCGTCGGCACGATCGGCGCGATCGGCACGGTCAGCTGGATCGGCCTCCCCAGGACCCCACGATCGAGTCGCTCGATCCCCTTCCGCCGGTCTCTCTCGACGAGGGCTCCCTGGAACGGCCGCGTGCAGCCCAACCCCTCGATTCCTCCGACGGAGACGGGTCGTTCCTGGGCTGGGCCCTGGTTGGGGTCGGCGGCACGGGGGCGCTCGTGACCGGGGTGGTCGGCGTCCTCACCCTGCTGGGCGTGCTCACCCTGCCGTTCGCGCTCGGACCGGGCACGTCCACGCCCACCGCGGGGCCCGACCCCGGCCTCGGAGCCCTGAACGACCCGTCTCTGCAGCCGGATCCCGAGCCAGCCCCGGAGCCCGAACCTGAACCGAACCCGTCCCCGGCTCCTCCATCCACCCCAGAGCCGAGGACGCAGCCGGCTGCAGATCCGACCCCGGTCCCCGCACCGCCTCCCGAACCCGCGCCCGACCCCATCCCGGAGCCAGAGCCAGAGCCAGAGCCCGAGCCCGCCGGACCCCCTCCCGGTCGCGTGGACGTCGACGCCAGCTTCGCCGTCTACGCCGTCGGACCCCGCGGTCCGGTTCGCCTCCCCGCCGATCTCCCGCCCGGCACCTGGCCCATCCGCGCGGCCTTCAACGGCATCGAGGTGGTGGAGGCCAACGCGCAGGTCACGGTCACCAGCGGCGCCCGGATCGTCGTGCGTTGTTCCGACCGCTTTCAGCGCTGCACGGTAGATTGACCGCCGTGCGAACCGCCCTCCCCACATCGACGGCCCTGTGGCTCCCCATCGTCTCCATCCTGGGCATCCTGGGCATCCTGAGTGGTCCTACCGCCCTCGCGAACGAAGACTGTCCGCCGACGGCGACCGAGGTCCAGCGTGCGCGCGCCGCGTTCGACGATGCCGAGGTGGCCCAGGCTGCGACCATCCTCGAGGAGGCGCTCGAGGGTCTGGCCTGCCAGGAGCAGGTCGTGGCCGGCATCGATCTGCTGGAGCTGTACCGGCTGGATGGTCTCGTCGCCCTGTCGCGCATGGACGACAAGGCGGCGGTGTACGCGACCATCCGCGCCGTCACCGTCGATCCTTCCGCGGTTCCCCCCACCTCCTACGGCCCCGACCTCGCTCAGCTCCACCGCACCTGGGCCGACCGCCTCTCGGGCTCGACCGCCACCGTGGGCGTGACCGGCGGCGGCACCGTGTGGCTCGACGGGCAGCCCATGTCCCACGGCCGCACCCGGGTGGTGCTCCAGGGAGAGCACCTGCTCCAGGTCCAGGTGGTCCCCGATGGCGAGATCGCCTCGCACCTGCTCGAGGTCACGGGCGACGAGCTCGTCGAGACCGGGGTCCCCGCGCCACCCGGCGTCCCTGGGCCCCGCATGCCGGGCCTCTCCGACCCCGAGCCCGCTCCCCAGCCCGTGCAGCCGGGCCCGACCGTCCCCGTCCCTGCTCCGCCGCCCGTCCCCATCGCGCCCGAGCCCGTGGCGCCGGAGCCTCTCGACCACCTCGACCACCTCGACCACCTCGACCCCGAGCCCAGGCGGGCCCGCAAGCGTCCGACCGCACTCTGGGTGGTCGCCGGTGCAGCCGTGGTCGCTGGCGGCGCGTCCTTCGGCTGGGCCGCCTACCAGGACCAGACCTTCGATCAGCGTCCGTTCACCGATCCTGCCCAGGTCGATCGGGCAGCACAGCAGATCCGGGTCGCATACGGCACCGGCTACGGGCTCGCGGGGGTCGGAGGCGTGCTCCTGATCACCAACGCCATCGGCTTCTAGCTCGCGTTCATCCGTGGTCCCAGACACCGCTGGACACATCGCTCTTCGGCACTCGCGTACAGAAGTACGCGTCGGCCTCGATCGATGCGCCCAGCGGCGTCTGTGACACACGGCCTGAACGCAACGCTGCGCCCTGCGGTAGACCGCGTGATCGGCCCGATTTCCTGCGGAAGGCTGTTCAGGTCGAGTCTACGCGCGGCAGATTCCGAGAACGATCCAGCTAGAACCGGATCTCCCAGTTGAGACCGGCCCATTGGTAGGTCGTGCCCGCGCCGAACTCCAGCAGCAGGCGCCGGGCGATGGCCCACTCGAGCCCGATCGCTGCGACGTTCTCGTCCGGATCCGCGAAGGGATGCAGCACGAGCTCGGTGAGCACGGTGGCCGACCAGGGCGCGCCGACGCGGATGCCGCCGTCGGGTTCGATGGTGAGCGCCCCCGTCGCGGCACCGGAGAACACGCTGCCCGCCACGAGCGCCGCGGCCGTGCCCGCAATCGCGCGAGCCTCGCCCTGAGCGGCCTGACCGGACTCGCCCCCCAGGCTGTCCGGCGACTGGCCGGTGAGCAGCATCACCAACACCTGGGTCTCGTCGTAGCCCTCTGCCGTGGTCTTCAGCACGGGCTTGTCGGCCGTGCCCGTGATCTTGAGCTCCACCGACGTGCCTTCGATGTTGGTGGACCCCGAGACGTCGATCTGCGTGCTGCCGATGCCGCCGCCCAGAAACACCGCGCGGCCCTCGTCGAGCGCGAACTGGGTCCGGAGCACCTGGACCTGCCCGTCCACCACGTCCACCTCGCCCGACGGAATCGGATTGCCCGCGTCGTCGATCGCCACCGACAGCTGGCCTCCCAGACGGGCCGCGACATTGGCCCGGGTGAGGTTGGCGGTCACGCTCCCCAGCTGATCGAAGAACGGCACGACGGCGATGACCTCGACGTTGCGCTTGAGGTCCAGATCGACGTCGACGTCGAAGGGTGCGTAGAACGGCAGCTCGTCGGTGCGCTCGGTGCGGCTGGACGTCCCGTCCCGGTGCATCACGATCGCATCCGACAACCGCACCGGCCCGGCGACCTCGAAGGCATCCGAGTTGTAGATCACCCGCGCAGAGACGGTCTCGATCGGACCATCGGGTGTGGTGATGGTGAGCTCTGGCCAGGCGCCGCTGATCACCAGGTCGCCGTCCATCCGCGCGGTCGCCTCGTACGTTCCCAGCACCCAGGCCTGATCCAGCTCGACGCGGGCCGACAGCACCGGGCGGTCGGCGTCGATGTTCGCGGTCCCACGGACCCGGATCCGGCTGGTCTTGCTCCGGTCCAGGATCCCCACGGAGTTGATCGGCGCGGTCAACGCCGTGAGCTCCGACAGACGCACCCGCCGCTCGCCCGCGGTCATCTTCCCGTTGATCTCGGTGAGTCGCAGGCCCACGGGCCCGTAGGTGAGCGCGCCCTGGTCGATCGTGCCGTCGAGCTTGGGGACGGGTTGGTCGAGAGAGCCCTCGATGGTGCCGTCCACGGCGAGCACTCCCCGGGTGTCGACGATCTCGCTGTCGATGATGGACAGCATGCCGAGGGGAACCCCTTCGCCGCTCACGTCGAGCGCCAGCTCGCCGTCCGTCCAGGTCGAGTAGTCCTCGCGCAGGTCGATCTGCACGGGAACGGGCCCGTCGACCGTGAGGCCCCCCTCCTGGAATCCCACGGAGGTGTCGACCCACACGCCATCGGAGTCCCCGTCTCCATCGGGGTCGTGGGGAACCAGGGTGAGGTAGGCGCCCTCGAGCTCTTCGTTGCCCACCGACGCGTCGAACCAGTGCACGCCCCCCGAGAGCTCGGGGGTCCAGGGGCTTCCGGACGCGGTGAAGCCCCCCACCAGCTCGCCCTTCGCATCCACCCCCAGGTCGGAGGCACGCACGAGACTCTCGGCGGGGAGCCCGGCCAGCACGGCAGAAACGGCCATGTTGTCGACGTACAGCTCGAGATCTCCGGTGTCGGGGAGCTCTTCGCCTGCGAACAGGGCGGTGAACAGCTCTCCGAGACGGGTCGTTCCACCCCCCACCACGTGTGTCCGGTCTTCGAGGCCCTCGCGAAGATCGGCCCAGGCCGCGATGTCCTCGCCGCTCCGCTGGACGTCGACCTCGACCCGGCCGGCGTCCTGCCAGCCGTCGACAGGGGTCTCCACCACGCCCGTCACGCGGAAGGTGGGGTTGCCGAGCACCCCCGCCATCGTGAGCGAGCCACTGGCGATGCCGGGAGGAACCCCGAGATCGTCCGGGTAGACGTTGTCGAGCCGCTCCAGCGGGCCCGGCCGGAGCACGGCGGTGACGGCCACCTCGCCCTCGGGGTCGAGACCCGGCGAGTCGCCCAGATCCAAGCGCACGGGAATCGTCCCGTCGACGTCGGCCAGAGGCGCTCCCACACTGCCGATGTCGAGGCCCACGGCCACCTCGCCGCCCTCCAGCTCGTACGCCCCGGCGATGTCGAGCCAGCGCGCGACTCCGTCCATCCAGAAGCCGTCCACGTCCAGCGTCCCGACCGCTCGGGGGTCCGCGGCGTCTCCCGACAGGGTCGCGGTCAGATCCGCCACGCCCGAGACCCCGGGAAACAGGTCCGGAAACAGCTCGGCGAGCGCGTCGAGCTGGAGCTTGGCGACCCCGATCTCCCCGTCGAGCGCGCCCTGGGTGGCGAAGTCTCCCTGCGCCGTGACGTCGCCGTGCAGCCCTCGGAAGGCGGCCGAGACGTCGTGCACGCCCCCTTCGACCACCGTGAGGTGCACGGGCCCTTCGCTCTCCCAGCCCAGGCGCGGGGTCGGCGCCACCCGGACGAAGTCGGCATCGAGGGCCGCGGACGCCAGGTCGTACTGCCCGCGGGACGCGGCGAACTCGCGCCCCCAGGCCTCCAACACCGCGTCGTAGTCGACCTGATCGCCCACGACCTCGACGCTGGCGATGCCCCCGGACCCCACGAAGGTCTGCAGGTCGAACGCACCGAGCGCGATCCCCGCCACGACGCGCTGGGGCCCTGCGTCGGGCAGCTGGGCATCGAAGTCGACGTCGGCGTCTTCGAACACGCCGACGCCGGGATAGCGGGGCCGGGTGACGTGCGCGGGCCCGACCGCCTGGAGGTCTTTGGACACCGACGTGACGCGGACCCCCTCGGCATCGAGGGCGTCCATCTCGAGGCCGTAGGCCACACCGTTCGTCGCCTGGGCATCGATGTCGAAGAAGAAGTCGGAGCCCACGACGTCGCCCGTGACATCGGCGACCACGCGCTCGAAGGTGATGTCCTCGGTGTAGGACAGCGGCGCCATGACCACCTGGCCGCCCACCCCGAATCGCGTGGCATCCTGCTGGAGGTCGCCCGTGATGCGCAGATCTGCCGTGCCGGTCCCGCCGATCCCGGTGATGCCGAGCTCCGCGATCTCGGAGGGATCGATCCGCCCGGTGACGCGGACCGACAGCGGCCCCTGGACCAGGTCGATGGTCCCGGTGGCGTCCAGCCGGCCCGCGAGCCCCGTGAACGCCCCGCGATTCAGGGTCAGCACGCCGTTCTCCAGGCGCCCCTTCACATCGGCATCGTCGAGCTGGTACTGCGCGTCCAGATCTGCGGTGCCGGCATAGGTCAGGTCGAGGGCCAGATCGTCGGGGAACTGCACCCCTACGGCGTTCAGACCCAGCTTCCCATCCAGGAGCACCGGCACGCCGGTGGCGCCGTACACATCGTCGACGCGGAACTGCAGGGCATCGATGTCGCCGCCCCAGGTGATGGTCCCGTCGTCGGCGACGCCCGCGAAGCCATCGAGCACCAGCGAGCCCCGAGCGCCGCCGGCCTCTGGGTCACCGACCCCTGCGATCCGCCCATCCACATCGAGGGTTTCGAGGGGTCCGGACACTCGGACCACCCCTCCGACGGTTCCGGACAGGCCCACGTGTGCGGCGACCGGATCCAGGGCTGCGAGGTCGATCGTGGCGGCGTTCACCGTGAGATCCATCGCGCTCCCGGCGGTGCCTACGAGCGACAGATCGGTGCCGGGCGCCTCGACCACGGTCCCGGGCAGGGTGGCGTTCGCACCGTCCCAGACCACCGGCCCTTCCACGCAGGCCACCGTGGGGCCCGGCGTGACGACGTGCGCGCACAGCGTCAGCCCCTGGACATCGAACAGCGGGCCGTTGGACACGAGCCGCCCCGTGAGCACACCCCCCTGGACGTCGACGGACTGGTCCATGGACACCGACACGGCCTCGACGTCGATCCGGCGAACATCGAGATCGATGGGGAGCTGGAAGGGCTCGGTGCTCCCGGACGGTGGACCGAAGAGGTTGGCCAGCAACATCCGCCCGGTGGGGTCGGACGGATCGGCGTCGAGCACCACATCCAGCCCGACGGCATCGAGCTCCGGCACGACGAGCCTTCCGCGGAGCAAGCTGGGCAGCCGGAATCGCGCCCGCGTCGGCCCGAGCGCCACGAGGGACCGGCCGTTCCCGTCGACGATCCGCAGCGCATCCAGCTGAGCCTCGTTCCACAGGTTGGTGCGCAGCCCGTCGATCTCGAAGCGGCCACCCTCCATCGACCCCGTCACCACGGCTTCGATCTGCCCTTCGACCCAGGCGTTTCCGGTGGCTGTGGTCGCCCAGCCCGCGAACCCCACGGCCCCCACCAGCGCCACTCCCAGCACACCGCCTCCGAAGATGCCGATGCCGGCGAGCCACCGCTTCCAGCCCCCCAATCTCCGCTTCGGGGCCATCAGATGGACTCGCCGAACGCGAGGAACAGCATCAGCGCCGGCCCACCAGCGCACTTGTCGAAGGTGTGGATGACGTCGATCCGCCGCCGCTCGTCGTCGGGATCACACACGGCAGCTGCGCCCTTCACGGTTCGGGCCTGGGACCGGAAGTCGTCGGCCGGAACGCGGGGCCTGAGAGCGAGATCGACGCGCAGGGGCCCGAGGGGCGAGCCGTAGCGCACCCCGACGCCCCCCGCGTACCGCAGCCCGTCCGACAGCTGCTGAATCCAGAGGTCCTCCCGCGCCTCTCCGAAGCTGCGGAACGGGTTGGTGAGCACCCCCACGTCGAAGAACAGCGCCCAGGTGAGGTCGAACGCACCGTAGACCCGGAGCTCCTCCTGCAGGATCGCTCCGACGGTCCCGCCGCGCGGTGCGAAGAACCGGCGCACGTTGTCGCTGTTGGGCACGTCGATCGCGAACGCCTCGTACGGCCCCATCCCTCGAGACGGGTAGCCGCGCATGCTGCTGGCACCGCCCGGGAAGAACAGCTCCGGATACGGCAGCGTGGAGTCGCCGAACGGAACCAGCGCCTTGCCGTGGACGCGGGTGGCCAGGGTCAGCGGAACGTCCGACCCGACGCGGATGGGCCGGAACAGGCGCCAGTCCCCGGTGAACGCGAGGAAGGAGTAGTCCCCCTCCCGAAGGGGGAACGCCGCGCGCAGCGTGCCGGAGAAGAAGCTGCCGCGCTTGGTCGACAGCGGGTCGTCTCGCCAGTCGAGGGTGATCTGGTAGTCGACGCTGGTGAGCTGGTACGGGTTCTGGAAGCCCTTTCCGAACAGGGCCTCGATGAGCTGCTGCTGGTCTTCGTCCTCGGTGTCGATGTCGAGGTAGCGCCACTGCTCGACGTGAGGCCCGAGGCTCATGACCAGGACGTCGGAGGGCTTCCAGATGGTGCGGATCGAGGCCTGGGGATTGAAGAACCGGTACAGGCCGTACTGCACGCCCTGCTCGATGTCGACTTCGAGCTGCTGGGCGACCTTCTGGCCCGCGATCCGGGGGTAGATGAGGGCCCCGCGAACCCCCCAGGTGGGCACGAGCGGCCGGTCGCCGACGTTGGCCAGCGCACCCACCCGCCCTTGGAGGTCGAGGCCGATGAGCTGATCGAACAGGTTGGTCTGTTTGTAGCGAATCGACAGCGTGGGCTCGAAGTTCTGCAGGCCCTGGATCTCGAAGCCGACCCCCGCCCGCACCGTGTTGAACTTCGACTCGTCCACGTCGACGGTGATCGGCACGGCCTTGCGCGTGGGATCCGACAGGTCGGGCTCCACCTGGACCAGCGTGAACGTGCCCATCCCGAACAACCGGTTCTGGGCGGCCACCAGCTCGTCCAGACGGTAGGGGTCGCCCTCTTCGATCTGCAGGTTCTGCTGGATGAACTTCGTCCGAACGTGCTCGTTGCCCGTGATCGTGACGGGCCCGATCGACGCGAGGATGCCCGGATCGACGGTGAGGGTCACGTCGACGACGAACTCCTCGGGGAACGCATCGGCCACCAGATCGACCGTGGCGTACGCGTAGCCGCGCTCCTTCAGCAACTGCTCGAGCTGCGCCCGATCCTGCTGTGCCGTGGCCAGGTCGTACTGGGCCCCTTCCTTGAGGTAGCCCGTGCGCAGGACCGTCCGCGCGAGCGCCCCCACCGCGCCTTCCGCACCCTCGACCTGGATCGAGCGCACGGTGCTGGGCCTGCCGGGCTCCACCTTCCCGATGATGTCGACAATCCCGGCCTTCTTGAGGGTGGAGGGCTTGAGGCGTCGGGTGCTCCAGCCCTCGAAGCGCGCGTCGAACCAGCCGTGGTGGGCGTACCAGATCTCGAGCCGGTAGGCGTCGCGCACCAGGAAATCGCGGTTCAGCAGCTGGGGATCGATGAAGTACAGCAGCGGGAAGGTCTTCAGCCCGAACGCACTCGCGGACTGTTCCATCGCCTTGCGGAGCTGGTAGTCGTTGTTGCCGGACAGCGCGCCGCCGTTGCCCTCGAAGCGCACCCGCCGCACGATGTCACCGCGCACCTTCTTCCGCGCGGGCGTACAGGCCACGCAGAAGAGCAGGAACACCAGCAGGAGGCGGCCGAAGGGGCCGGAAGCGCGCATGCGGGAGCCTAACCGTCACAGGTGGCGCGACACGGGTGAGGGAGTCGCGTGCTAGACAACGCCATGTCCGATGATGCGTCCACTGCCTCCTCCAGCGCCAGCGAGTCCTCCCCCGAGCGTGCACGAGCCATCCGGAACACGGTGTTGTTCGCGATCGCGTGGGCGGTCGTGAGTGCGGGCGTGTTCCTGTTCCTGGCGGGCTTCTTCACCCAGTGGAGCGGGGTCGCGGTCAGCGTGCGCGACGGAGACCCCGACCAGTCCGTCTACCAGGTGCTGATCGTCGACGATGCCGGTGAGTCGTTCGAGGCCGACTGGCCCGCCCGTGCAATCGAGGGTCTGAGCCTGCCCATCGATCCCCTGGCCCTGCCTCCCTCCGATCTCCCCGACGACCTGCCACGCACCGAAAAAGAGCGATGGGCCATGGCGTTCACCGTGGCCAGCGTCACGGATGGCCAGGTCGGCACGCCGCGCCGGTTCACCACCACCCAGGTCCCGTCCCTGGGCATCGCGTTGCTGGTGTTCGTGATCGGGCTCGGCGCCCGCAACATGATGGTGGCGGGAAGCCCGTTCTCCATCGAGCCCCGAGGCGTCACGCTGCCCGCTGCTCAGTCCGCTCCCGGATCCGTCGCTGGCGGCACGGGCTCCGGAGGCTCGGGCAACAAACGAGCCCGCGGCCGCAAGGGTCCTCCGCCGCCCAAGCGGCGTCGCGGGGGCGGTCGCAGGAGGCGCTGATGGGCGGGCTCGGTGGGCTCGTGCACTTTCGCGGTGACGCACCGGATTCCGCCCTGCTGGAGCGGATGAGCGGCACCCTCGCTGCCCGCGGACCCGACGGTGGCGACCGGTTCGCCGAAGGTCCGATGGCGTTCGTGCACCGGCTGCGCGGGCTCAACCAGGACCGGGGGCCGATGCCCGTGGTCACCGACGACGCCGTGCTGGTGATGGACGGCTGGATCTACGACCACACCACCCCCGAGCACCTCACGGGCCCGTCTGCACCGGCCTCTCGGGATGCCGACACGCTGAGAGCCGCGTGGGCACGGTGGGGTCGACGCTTCGTGGAGCACGTCGAGGGCGACTTCGCGGTGGCGGTGTGGGACCGGAAGTCGCAGCAGCTGCACCTGGTCCGGGACCGGTTCGGGATCCGGCCGCTGTTCTGGACGCGCAAGGGTGGACGTTTCGCGTTCGCGAGCACCATTCCCGCCCTGCTGCACGTGCCCTGGGTCGAGCACGCTCCCGACCCCGATCGACTCGCCGAGTACCTGTCGTTCCAGGTGGTGCACGCTCCGCGCACCCTGCTGCGCGACGTGCGTCAGGTCGAGCCGGGCCACTGGCTCACGGTGGATGCCGACCACCTGGTGACGCGGCGCTGGTGGACCCCGCGCTACGCCCCGAAGGGTACCGCCCGACCCCGGGACTCCGAGATCATCGACACGGTCCAGGAAGCCGTCCAGCGCTCGGTCCGGCGCCGTGTTCCCCAGGGCACCGAGGTGGGGCTGTACCTCTCGGGGGGGCTGGGCAGCACGGCCATCGCAGCCGCTGCCCGCCGGCTGTACCTCAACCTGCCCACGTTCACGCTGTCCTTCGCCGACGACCCCTACCCGGAGCTGCCCTTCGCGGGTCGGGTGGCGCGGCTGCTGGGCCTCGAGCACCACGAGCTGACGGTGGGCTCGGCAGATGTCGCGGCGGCCTTCGAGCCGACGGTTCGCGCACTGGGGCACCCGATCGGCAATCCCACGGCCATCCTCCAGGGTCTGCTCGCCCAGAAGGCCCGGGAACGCGTGCGGATCGTGCTGTCGGGTGACGGGGGGCCGGAGCTGTTCGGCGGGCGCATGCTCGACCGGCTCCAGCGGCAGCTGCGGGTGCAGCGAGCGGGGTCGGTGCTTCCTCGTCGCACCCGGGGGCTGCTCGGTCGTGCGCTCGGGAAGCTGGGTGTGGACCAGGCCGATGCCCTGACGGTCCGCGCCGATCGGCTGGCGCTGGAGCAGGGGATCGGAGGCGCCAACCTGTTCGGGACCGAAGACCGGCGTGCCCTGCTGCGGGAGCCCACCTGGGTGCGTCCATCGGTTCGGCAGGACGTCCTGGGGCTGTTCCACACCAACCTCGAGACCGACCCCATCAACACGGCCCTGCACGGCTTCTTGCGCTCGTGGCTCGGGGAGGGCGCGCTGGCACGGGCCGACCGCATGGCGACCGCGAGTGGGCTCGACGCCCGGTTCCCCCTGCTCGATCACGAGATCGTCCGCTATGCGGCCGGGCTTCCGGGCAGCGTGAAGGTGCGTCGGGTGGGCGGGTCGCTGCACACCCGCTGGCCTCTACGCGCGATGCTGGACGGCGTGCTTCCCGCTCCCCTCGTCAACCGACCGAGGCGCGGGATGCCGGCCCCACCCGACGGCTGGCTGGTCAATGCAGGTCGGCTGTTCTTCGAGGAGCGCTGGGATCTGCTCTGCGAGGACCCGTTCGACCTGTTCGACGCCCGAGGGCTCGAGGACCTCCGCACCCGGCTTCCCAGCGAGCCCGCGGTGGCCCTGCAGGTCTGGGCGCTGTTCATCTTCGACGCCTGGGCGCGGTCGCTGCGCGACCCAGCATGATACTCCTCGAACCCCCCGTCGCGGAGCCCCCGTGTCCTACCTGGCCATCGCCCGAAAGTACCGTCCCGCGACGTTCGACGAGATCGTGGGGCAGACGCACGTCACCCAGACCCTGCGCAACGCGCTCGCTCACCAGCGCATCCACCACGCGTATCTGTTCTGCGGTGCGCGCGGTGTGGGCAAGACCACGGCTGCCCGCGCGTTCGCCAAGTCGTTGAACTGCGTCGAGGGTCCGACCCCGAACCCCTGCGGAGAGTGCGTCAGCTGCACCGAGGTCTCGACCGGCACCAGTCCAGACCTGATCGAGATCGACGGGGCGTCCAACAACTCGGTCGACGACATCCGGGAGCTCCGCGACAACGTCAGCTACCTGCCCACCCGCGGAAAATACAAGATCTACCTCGTCGACGAGGTTCACATGCTGTCGAAGGCGGCGTTCAACGCGCTGCTCAAGACCCTCGAAGAACCCCCAGCGCACGTCGTGTTCCTGTTCGCGACCACCGAGCCCGGCAAGATCCCGGACACCATCCTGTCTCGGGTGCAGCGCTTCGATTTCAAGCGGATCCCGATTCAGGCCGTCTCCGAGCGCCTCTCCGAGATCGCGACCGCCGAAGGTGCCGAGCTGTCGGACGCATCCCTGCGTCTCATCGCGCGAGCGGGCGAGGGCTCGATGCGCGACGCCCAGTCCCTGCTCGACAAGGTGATCAGCTTCGCTGGCTCCAAGGCGATCACCGACGACGAGGTGACCGGCATCCTCGGGTTGATCGACCGCAGCCTGCTCCACCGCACCCTGAAGGGCCTGGTCTCGGGCGACCCCGCCGTGGTGCTCGAGGTGGTCGACACCGTGTACGGCTACGGGTTCGAGCTGGCCCAGTTCACCGAGGAGCTCATGGAGGTGGTGCGCAACGCCACGTTCCTGCGGCTGTCGAAGGAGGCCCGCAAGTACGTCGACATCCCCGACGACGAGGTCACCCAGCTCGCGAACATCGTCGAAGGGGTCGAACCCGAGCAGCTCCAGCGCCTGTTCTCGGCCCTGATCGACGTCCACGACCAGGTCAGTCGGGCACCGCGGCCTCGGCTGGTCCTCGAGATGGCGGTGGCACGTCTCGCCACGCCGAAGCCCGTCGTTCCGGTCTCGGCTCTCATCCAGAGGCTGGACGAGCTGGAACGGAGGGCCCGACACGCAAAAAAACCGGAGGGGGCGGCTCCTCGCGGTCGTCGCCCCCGTCGCTGAAGAAGCCCCCACCCCAGCGTGCCAAGGCGCCCCCCGCCCGACCCGCGCAGCCCCGGCGGCGCGAACCCCAGCCCCCTGCCCGTCCACAGCAGAAGCAGCGGCCGCCGCAGAAGCCGCAGAAGCCGCAGAAGCCGCAGCGCCGGCCATCCACCATGCCGGACATGCCGCCTGCCCCGCCACCCGACCGTCGGGATGCGCGGTTCGACGTCGAATCCCAGGGGGGCGACCCCGGTCCGGGCGCCATGGACGGCCCCCGTCGTTCGCCGCGCACCCAGGCCCGTCGCGACCCGTGGGGTGCACTGGCGAAGGCCCTGAACGACCTGGGCGGATCGGCAGCCACCCTCGCGAAGGCCCAGGCCCGGCTGGACCGCGGCACCCTGACCCTGAGCCTGCCGGGGGGGCGCAAGCTGGCCGAGGGCCGACGGGCGGCGAAGAACAATCCGGCGGTTGTGGAAGCGGTGCACCGGTATTACTCCGATACGACCTCTCTGGAGGTGATTCCGCTGCCCGGCACGGGCTCGGATCGCGACCGGCAGGACGCTCTCGAGCGGCTGGTGCTCGCCGACCCCGACATGCAGCGCATTCTTCGCGCTCTGGACGCCCAGCTCCACCGGGTCGTCCCGCTCACCGACGAGGCCAGCGACTGATTCGCGGCGACTCACAGGATTGGAGACTGACATGGACCAGTTCGACTTCGGCAACCTCGGCGCCCTCCTGGGCGGATTCCAGCAGAAGATGGCCGCCATGCAGGAGAAGCAGAAGGCGCTTCGCTGCACGGGCACCGCGGGTGGGGGTCTCGTCACGGTCGAGGTGACCGGCGGGTTCGAGGTCGAGAAGGTCACCATCTCCGAAGAGGCCTACGAAGACCGCGAGCTGCTCGAGGATCTGGTTCGCGCGGCCACCTCCGAAGCCCTGCGCCAGGTCCGCGAAGAGATGAAGGCCGGGATGAAGGAAGTCACGGGCGGCCTCCCCATTCCGCCCGGCATGCTGGGCTTCTAGAACCCTCGTGAACGACGCCGCCGACCCCATCGCACGCGCGGTCCAGCAGCTCCGTCGCCTGCCGGGCATCGGAGAGAAGACCGCCACGCGGCTCGTCTACTGGATGCTCAACGCACCCGGAGGCGTCCCCACGGCCATCGCAGAAGCGCTCGCAGCCCTCGAAGAGGGCGTGCACACCTGCAGCACGTGCTGCAACCTCACCGCGATCGACCCCTGCCAGCTGTGTGCCGACCGCCGCCGCGACACCACGGTGATCTGCGTCGTCGAGCATCCTCAGGACGTCCTCGCCTTCGAGCGCTCCGGCGAGTACCGCGGCCGCTACCACGTGCTGCACGGCGCCATCGCGCCCCTCGACGGAATCACCCCCGACCAGCTTCGGATCCGGGAGCTCCTCGGGCGCGTCGGCGACAGCGTGACCGAGGTGATCCTCGCCACCGATCCCGACGTCGAAGGCGATGCCACGGCCCTCTACCTGGCCCGGTTGCTCCAGCCCCTCGGCGCCCGCGTCACCCGCCTGGCCCACGGCATCTCGGTCGGCACCGAGATCGAGTACGCCGACTCGGTGAGCCTGGCGCGGGCGCTGCAGCATCGTCGCGAGATTCCCGGGTCGCTGTGAGCACCGACGACTCGCCAGCGATGCGCATCGTTCATCGCGACGACTGGCTCCTCGTGATCGACAAGCCTGCGGGCCTGCCCTCCCAGCGCACCCGCGACGGAACCCCCGGCGTCTACGAGCTGTTGCAGCGCACCGAGCCCTACGTCGGCCTGCATCACCGGCTGGACCAGCGCGCATCCGGCCTGCTCCTGCTGACCGTCGACCGGCAGGCCAACAAGGCGATCAGCGAGGCGTTCCGGCAGCACACCATCCAGCGGACGTACGCGGTGCTGTTCGAAGGCCCGGTGAGCGAGTCGACGTGGTCGTGGCCGGTGGACGGCAAGCCCGCGCGGACCGATGTCACCCCGAGTGCCGAAGCCCCCCGTCCAGACGGGCTGACCGAAGGGGTCTGTCGCCTGCACACCGGCCGGACGCACCAGATCCGGATCCACGCTGCGATGAACGGCACGCCGGTTCTGGGCGACACGAAGTACGGCGGCGACCTGGCACGACCCTCGCCGCATCTGGGCCTGCACGCCTGGCGTCTGGAGCTGACTCACCCGAAGACCGGCGACGTGCTCGTGGTGACGGCACCGCCCCCGTGGGCACACGCAGAAACGCCCCATTGCAGGGGATAGAGAGAGCCGGGGTTGTCCGAAGCCCCAGGGTGCCCGACTACCGTTGCTTCCTCTCGGATCTGGCGGGGTTCACGGGTCCCGGTCCTCGGGCCCCGACCCTCACTGCCCCCTGCAATGGGGCGCATCAGCGATGTGTTCTGAACGACGATCTCGTGAAAATGGCGGAGAGAGAGGGATTCGAACCCTCGGTGGGTTGCCCCACACACGATTTCCAGTCGTGCACCTTCGGCCGCTCGGTCACCTCTCCAAAAAGTGTCGACATCCAGCCAACGGCTCGGATGTCCTACTGCTGCGCTGACAACATCCGAACAACGGCTCGGACTGTTCAACAACATCCGAACAACGGCTCGGATGTTCCATTGTTGCGATGTTCAACAACAGCCGAACAACGGCTCGGATGTTCAATTGTTGTGTGACGGAGAGAGAGGGATTCGAACCCTCGGTACGCTTACACGCACACTGGATTTCGAATCCAGCGCCTTCAACCGCTCGGCCACCTCTCCAAAGAATTCAGGGGGTCTTGCTGCGACGCGCGCGGAGGGCCTTGAAGAAGGACTTCAGGCGCTCGGCACAGGCATCGGCATGCACCCCGGGTACGACCTCGAAACGATGATTCAACCGCGGGTGCGCAGACAGGTCGTCCAGCGTTCCCAGAAAGCCGCCCTTGGGGTCGGTGCATCCGTAGACACACCGGGCGATGCGGCCCAGAACCATGGCTCCGGCACACATCGCACAGGGCTCGAGCGTCACGTAGACCGTGCAGTCTTCGAGGCGCCAGGACCCGAGGGCCTCTGCGGCGCGCCGCATCGCGATCAGCTCGGCGTGGCCGGCAGGATCCTGGTCGATCTCGCGCCGGTTGTGGGCAGCGGCGATCACCTGACCCCCATGCACCACCACCGCGCCGACCGGGACTTCGCCCAGCGCTGCACCGGCATCGGCCTGTGCGAGCGCGAGCTGCATGAACCGCGCATCGTTCGATGGGTCATCGATTCCTGTGGCATCGCCCGAACACGGCGGGCGAGGCACAGAATTGTCGTCGTTCATCACTGGTCGGCTCCGGCGGACATCCAGATATCGGATCTGGACGACCAGTCGGGACGACCCCATCTAGTCAAAGAACAGGCCACGGTGCGCCAGGGCGCCCCGTGAAGCACTCCAGCAGGTAGCTCGACAGGCAGGTGGCCGTCAAGGGGAAGAGCGCGGCGGACGTACGGGTCGGACCAGTGGCGGTGTCGCGCCTTGTCTGGGTCACGCGCTGCCTCTACGCTCGATGCCGGGGGTTCTCCATGAGTCTGAGTCTGCAGCTACGCAACCGTGCACGTCTCACTGCCCGACGTGCTGCACGTCTCGCGGTGTTCGTCGCCGCCCTCGCGATCGGGGGTCTCTCCCACGCAGGAACCGTCGGGATCACCACCTCGGATGGCGTTCGCCTGTCTGCGGACCTCGAAGGCAAGGGCGAGCACGGGATCGTGTTCGTACACGGGAACACGGGCGACCGGTCGGGGTGGGGCGACATGCCACAGACCCTCGCCGCGAAGGGGGGTGTGCAGGTGATCACCCTCGATCTGCGGGGGCATGGCGCGTCCAAGGGCGACTCCGACCCCACCAGGATGCAGGCCGACGTCGAAGCGGCGATCCAGTACCTCGAGAAGCGCGGCGCCACCTACATCACGCTGGTGGGCACCAAGCTCGGCGGCAACCTGTCGCTGGTCGCGGCGGGCAGCAGCGAGGCCGTTCGCAACGTGGTGATGATCTCGCCGGCCCTCAACGCGAACGGCGTGAAGGTCACCGCAGGGCTGAAGACCTTCGGAGATCGCGAGCTCCTGTTGATCGCCGGAAGCGACGACGCCCTGGCGCTGAAGGCCGTGAACCTCATCGCCGACAACGTCGAGAAGAGCAGTGTCGAGGTCCTGGACTCCGGCGGGAGCGGCATGCAGCTCGTGAACCGCGCCACCGACATCGAGACCCTGCTCTACACCTGGGGCAGCGGGCAGCGGGACGCCGAGCAGAAGTCGCGTCCCGGCGTCAGCGACGAGCCTCCGAGTGCCCTCGAGACCACGGGAACCAAGCTGGGCGAGTGACTGCATGGAGACCCTGACCGACCTGGAGGTCCCGAAGCCCATCCGGGTGCTCGCCGAGGCCATCCACCGCGCCGATGGACGCGCCTGGGCCGTGGGCGGGTGTGTGCGCGATCACCTCATGGGCCGTTCGGTGAAGGACTGGGACATCGAGGTGCACGGGGTTCCCGCCAGGCGCCTCGAGAAACTGCTCCGCAAGCAAGGCGCGGTGAACGCCGTGGGTCGGTCGTTCGGCGTGTTCAAGCTGCGTCCCCGCGGAACTCCGTCGTCCGACCCCGAGATCGACGTGTCCATCCCCCGTCGCGACAGCAACGCCGGGCCCGGCCATCGGGGAATCGCCGTCGAGGGCGACCCCGACATGTCGATCGAGGAGGCCGTTCGCCGCCGCGACCTGACCATCAACGCACTGATGGTCGACGTCCGGACCCTCGAGCTGGCGGACCCCTCCGGCGGCCTGGAAGACCTCCGGGCAGGCCGACTGGCTGCGGTGGACGAGACCACGTTCCTCGACGATCCGCTGCGTGCGCTCCGGGTCGTGCAGTTCGTCGCGCGCACGGGGTTCCTGCCCGACGACACGCTGTGCAGGCTGTGCGAGGTGGCGCCGCTCGAGGAGCTGCCGGCCGAGCGCATCCAGACCGAGTGGTGCAAGCTGCTGCTCCGCGGGAGTCACATCGCGGTCGGCCTGCAGATCGCCCGCCGTACCGACGTCCTCGCGCGGGTGTTCCCCGAATGCGTCGACACGCCGGGCCTCGATGCCGCCCTGGACCGCGCCATCCCCCTGCGGGACGGCCTGGAGGAGCCCGGCCGTCGCTGGGCCCTGATGCTGGCGGTCTGGCTGTCGGACACGCCGGTCGATGCTGCGGAATCCACCCTGGACCGGCTGTGGCTGCACAAGGTCGGAGGCTTTCCGACCCGCACCCAGGTGCTCGGAATCCTGGCGCACCTCGACGCCCCCACCCAGTCCGACAGCGACCTGCGGAACCTGTCCGTCCACGCCGAGCTCGAGCTCGCGCTGGGGGTCCGCTGCGCGCTGAACCCCGACTTCGCCTACGCCGACCGCCGCGCGAGAGCCCAGCAGCTCGACGTCCTGCGCACCAAGCCCGCTCCCCTGCTGCAGGGACGGGATCTGGGCCCGCTCGGGGTTCCACCGGGGCCCGGCATGGGCGTGCTGCTGAAGGAGGCCTACCAGCTCCAGCTGGACGGCCGCCTCAACACGCGCGAAGAGGCGCTGGACTGGGCCCGAACGACCCAGTCCTGATCCGCGTAGCGAGTGCTAGAACGCGCCGTTCTGGGGCGTGTCGCGCTGGTCGCCGCAGAAGCACTTCTCGTCGATGCTGTCCGGCTCGGTGTAGTTGCACTCGATGTCGGCTGCTTCCTTGGCCTCGAGCTCCTGGTTGCAGAAGGCACGCATGGGCTCGGCGTTGCAGAAGTGGTCTTCGAACTCCTCGGAGCCGGGCCAGGATCGGTCGGGCTCGTAGCCGTAGTAGATCTGGCCGTCGCCCTCGCCGGGGATCGCTTCGCCGCGGATGACGCACTCGTGGTGGACCGGTCCGACCTGACCCTCGTCGGGCCCGTTGTCGGGTGTGACGGCGTCGATGAGCGCGTTGCAGCCCCCGTCGGCGAGCACGAGGCCCATCATGAGCCGGTTGTCGTCGGGCGGCAGCGAGAACACTTCCATCGCCACCGTGTAGTTGACGCCCGGCTGGGTGTTGGAGATCGTGCAGAACTCCGGTGCACCGCGACCCGACGTGGCGGTGGGGTTGAGCTGGTTGAGCACGTTCGAGCTGATCGTGCACGCCACCAGGTTGACCGGAACCGTGTTCTGCAGGGAGTCGTCGTACTGGACGGCGAAGTTGCCCATCTCCTCGCCTTCGGTGCCGGTGTAGTAGACCGACAGTCCGGTGGAGATGTCGACGTCGCCATCGTCGTACGGGTTGTCCGGGAAGCGCCAGCGACCGACGGGGTCCTGCAGGGCCACCGACTGGTTCCAGAAGACCAGCTCGGGGTCGACCAGGACGCAGACCGAGCCACCGGTTCCCTCGAAGTTGACGGTGGCACCGGAGGGCGAGGGGTCGCCCGTGGGGCCGAGCTCGGCGTAGATGGTGTTGGCCTGGGTGTTCCCGATCTGGCACTCGGTGAGTGCGTCGTCTTCGAGGCCGTCACAGCCGTCGTCGAGGTCGAACGGCACCAGCGGCCCGCCGTCCTCGGCGGTGATGTGCAGCACACCGGGGACGCCTTCGATGGCACCGGGGAACAGGAAGTCCCCGCTGAAGTCGCAGGCGGCGAGCGAGAGGATGCCCAGGGAGGCGAGTCCGATCTTGTAGAAGCGCATGGTCATCCCCATCACTCGATCACGTGGTTGATCCAGAGTTCCGGGAAGTCATCCTGGCTCTGGTAGATGTATCCGTAGTCTTCGGAGTCGGGCTGCTGGCCGGCGACCCAGTCTCCGGATTCGAGGACCTCGGAGGGACGGTTCAGGATGGTCCGGAACGCCGCGCCGAGGTTGTAGTTCTCGTTGTAGTCGGTGAGCTCGAAGCCCCGATTGGGGTTGCAGGACGCGAACGTCGCATCGCCCGTGGACGGCGTGTCCATGAAGCCCCACAGCGTGAAGCCCTGGCCTTCGTCGTTCTCGGCGTATTCCTGCTGCCAGATGAGGAACTCCGCTTCGAAGTTGCCGTCGGGCCGCTCGACGAAGTCGAGGTCGAGGATGTTCATCTCCCCGTCTTCGTTGTTGTCTTCGGTGACGGTGAGACGAATCTCCTCGTCGCTCGTGTAGTCGAAGCGCGACAGGCACTGCTGACGGAGGAGCTCGCCGTTCTCGAAGGGCTCCTCGTTCGCGTCGAGGATGGGCTGCCCGATGAGGTCGTACCACTCGACCATGTCGTCGAAGTCGAGGAACCGACCGGAGATCACCTTGCACACCATGTCTTCGACACAGGCACTCTGGAAGTTGCCGACCGTGGTCCCGCCGTAGGGGTAGGTGTCGCCGATGGTGATGGCGTTGTCGTTGCCGAACAGCGGGCCGACCTCGGGGTGCGGGTAGCGCTGGACGGTGTTCTCGGGCTGGACCGAGGCGTAGAGCCCCAGGTAGACGGGCCCGATGAGTGCGATGTCCGTGGTCTCGACGATCTCGCCGTCGATGATGAGATCGCGGGTCGCCGCTTCACGCGGGATGACGACCGTGCCGGACATGTTCTCGATCATCAGCCCCTCTTCCCAGGTGCAGCCCGTCGTGAGGACGGGGAGCGCCAGGGCACAGAGGGCACCGATGTGAAGGCTGTTGCGAAGCATGGTGTTCTCCAGAGTACGCACGGCTTCAGAACTCGTAGATCGCGCCGAGCTGCATCCGGAAGGGGTCCTGCCGGTTCTGCAGCACGTAGCGGTTGTCGCGGGCCAGGAAGGTCTGGTTCACGAAGCCGCCAGCGCGGTTGTTGGTGATGTTCTGCGCTTCGATGGAGAGCTTCAGGCGGCCCTTGCGGACGTCGAAGGTCTGCTGGAAGCGGATGGAAAAGTCCCAGAACGCAGGCTCGCGGGTGTAGGTACCGCGCGGGCGGATCCGGCTGCCGTAGCCGCCAGCACCCAGGTTCGTGAGGTAGAGGCGGTCGATCGGGTAGCCCGACGCACCGACGAAGAAGAACCCGATCTCCTGGGTCCACGGGTCGGTGGGCAGGTTCCAGAAGCCGACGACGCGGACGACGTGGTTCTGCGCGTTGAGCAGGTTGCCGTAGTTGTACTGGGTCTGCGGGTCGTTCGCGAAGGAGCCCGAGAGCGCTCGCGTGGAGGACCCGAAAGCCTGCGTGTAGGTGTAGACGACCTGACCCTGCCAGCGACGGGAGAGGATCTTGCGAGCCTCGAGGTCCCACTGGAAGACGTCGCGCTTGGCGAGCTGCGGGGTGCGGACGCGCTGACGGTTGCTGTCGGGGTCGCCGAAGCGGGACCCGATGTCCGTGGTGCCGTCCTGGTCGTAGATGATGTTCAACTCGTCGACTTCGAAGATGTTCCGCGTGAACTTCCCGCTCATGGAGCTCGACAGGGCGAAGTCCGTGATGACCTCGCGCTCGAGGATGAGGATGACCTCGTCGGTGCGGGGGTTGCGCAGGTTGTCGTGGGCCGTCGTGAAGTTGGTGGGCGGCACACTGTCGAAGTCGAGGCTCTGGGAGTTCAGGAAGCCCTGGCCGTCGCCGCCGGCGAAGAACTCACCGGTGTAGAGCTTGCTGCCGAACCCACCGGCGCTCGTCTCGGCGGCCACGCCGAGGCGTCCGGTGTCGTTGAACCGGCCGTAGCCCGTGGCGACCTTGGTCTTCTGGTCGCCGAAGGGGTCCCATGCAGCGAACAGGCGGGGACCCCACATGTTCGCGGTGAGCACCGGCTCGCCGACGTCGTTGCGCATGACCGCGTTGTCGAAGCGCGTACCGTAGTTGATCGTGAGGTTCGGGACCGGCTTCCAGCTGTCCTGCAGGAAGAAGGCGAACTGGCTGCCCGTGGTCCGGAACTTGATCGGGCGGCTGTACTCGACCCAGTAGTAGTTCGCGAAGGACTCGGGATCGAAGGGCGTTCCGAGGAGGTCGTAGTAGACCAGGTTGCCGTTGACGCCGACCGTGCGGTCCCAGATGAGCTGGGTGCCTTCGACACCGAACTTGAAGTCGTGCGTGCCGCCGAGCGGATCCTCGATGGCGAGGAGCGAGAGCTTGGAGGACAGGTTCACGCGGTAGCGGTCGTCGAAGTCGAACTGGATGTTGTTGACGCTGTCGAAGGCGCCGAACAGGCCCACGCGACCGGGGGTCTCCCAGTCGATGTTGCCTTCCTTCTCGTCGACCCGGCAGGGGTGCTGCACCAGGTTCCGGTTGTGCGTACAGGGAACCGAGGAGTTCTCGAGGTAGCTCTTCTGGAAGGTGACGACGGTGTCGAGGTTGGTCTCGGGCGAGAGGAACCACTGCCACCGTGCGGAGCCGACGACGCCACCCTGGGCCTGACGACCCTGGGACTCGTCCCGCAGGAAGGGGCTGCCCTGGAACGTGTTGTCGATGGTGGTGGGGTCCATCTGCATGAACGCCGTGAAGCGGTGCTCGGACGACGGCTGGACGGTCAACTTGGCCAGCACGTAGTGGCCCGAGAAGTCACGGCTCTGGCGCGTACCCGACACCGCGATGAGGGAGCGGCTGTGCTGGTACGACAGGATGAAGAACGCCTTGTCGCGGATGATCGGGCCCTTGACGATGGCGCCGATCTGGATGGTCTGGAAGGTGTTGTCCCAGCCGTTGGGCGCGAGCTGCGTACCGTCGGCAGCGACGCGCTCGTCGAGGCGGGGCCGCCAGTCGCCGTTGGTGTAGTAGATGCTCGAGTTGAACTCGAGGTTGTTGGACCCGGAGTCGGTGACGACGTTGACCACGCCGCCGAGGGACACGCCGTACTCGGGCATGTACCCACCGAGGAGGACCTCGATCTGCTGGATGGCGTCGAAGTTGAAGTTCGTCGAGAACGTGCCGGTGACGGGGTCGGTGATGTTGGCGCCGTCGAGCAGGTAGGTGTTCTCGTTCTGGGCCGCGCCACCGATGTTGGGGTTGCCGCCCTGACCGGAGCCGACTGCGACGCCCGCGGCGGTCTGCACGGCGGTCTGGTAGGTACGACCGGTGGGGACGCGCTGCAGGAATTCCTTGGTGAGGACGGAGCCACGCTCGGTGGACTCGGTGTCGACCGCCTTCTCCTTCGCGACGACCTCGATGACCTCGCCCTCTTCGAGCTGGACCACCTGGTTGACCGTACGGCCGATCTTCACCGTGATGTTCTCGACGAGGGCTTCGCCAGCCGCCGATTCGATCTCCAGCGAGTAGTCGTTCGACGGCGGGAGCTCGTTGAACATGGTCTGGCCGAGCGCGCTCGTGGTCTTGGTCTGCGAACCGCCGGGGAGGGCGGGACTGGAGACCGTGACGGTGGCGTTCGGAACCTCGAACTCGTCGGCGTCCTGGACGGTCACGCGGATGGCACCTGTGGTCTGCGCCAGGGCGGGCGCAGCGAGCAACAGGGCAGCGAAGGCAGCGAACAACCTAAGCAACCGCGGAATCGGGAGCTGGATTCGGATGGTGTCCATTGTTCCCCCGGGCCGGTAATATGGGCCCTTGTTCCTGGTCATTGGAAAATGTTGCCCCGATTGAAATAAGCAGGGCAGAACGGCGTAGAAGTACAGGATGATGGCCGATCAGTCAACCAGAATGGTGTTCTGGTGGGCCTTCGTGCACCCGAGGACCGATGCTCGAGCAATGCTCGAACCACCTCGGGCCAACCCCAAGGTGTGCCGGGGTCGCCGGCCGTTAACCACGGCCGACGATTTCCCGTGACGTACGGTCCACGTCGGTGACGCCTCGTTACACGTCTGGCACTCCGATGCACCCGCCTGCAACGGGTTGTTCACCGTCGATCGCGCGATTCTCCCGTTCGATGGATCGGTGTCGGCGGATCGCATCCGACGATCGCCGATCCCCAGACCCACGATCGCGATCCCCCTCCCAGGATCGCGGGTAGCGTGGTCAGAAGTCGTACCGAGCACCGAGCTGCAGCCTGAGCGGGTTCTGTCGTTCGACGAGCGCGAGCCGATTGTTGGCATCGAGCACCTGTCCTCCGGTGTACTGGGCCGACGAGACCCGTCCGCCAGCGCGGTTGTTGGTGAGGTTCTGAGCCTCGAAGCTCACCCGGATCGCGCCGTACCGCGGAATCGGGATGGACTGCTGGACCCTGAGCGAGAGCGACCAGACGGACGGGAGATTCGTGTAGGTGCCCCGGTCGCGGATCCGCAGGTCGTAGTTCGAGCCGAGGGAGTTGCTGGCGTACAGCCGCTCGACCGGCAGCCCGGTGGCGCCCGTCATCACGGCTCCGAGCTGGGGGGCCCACGGATCGAGGGGCAGGTCCCACGTGGCCCAGGCCCGGACCTGATGCCGCTGTGCGTTGGCGAGCGGACCGTAGTTGAAGCGCGTCTGGGGGTCGTTGGCGAACGAACCCGACAGCGCCTGCTGCGAGCTGCCGAGGGCCATCGTCCAGGTGTAGGTGACGTTCGCGGCCCACCGCTTGGCGAACGGGCGTCGCAGCTCCAGGTCCCAGGTGTAGACCGTTCGTCGCGCGAGAGCGGGCGTGCGCACGCGTGCGTAAGGAGTGTCGGGGTCGCCGAGGCGGGATCCCACCGCTGCAGCCCCGTCCTGGTCGTAGATCAGCGAGGTCTCGTCGTACTCGAACATGTTCCGGGTGAACCGGGCGGACATCCGACTCGAGAGCGCCAGGTTGCGGGCGATCTCGCGCTGGGCCTGGAGAAGGAACTCGTCGGTGTGCGGGTTCTTCAGGTTCTCGAAGGCGGTGTTCGTCTGGGTGTTCGGCACAGTGTCGTACGACAGGCTCTGGGCGTTGAGGAATCCCTGACCATTGCCCTCGTCGTACAGCTCGCCCACGTACAGCTTCGATCCGAAGCCCGAACCCGCCGTGAACGCCGCCACCCCGAGCCGCCCGGTATCGCTGAAGCGCCCGTAGCCACTGGCGATCTGCGTCTTTCCGTCGCCGAACGGATCCCAGGCGGCGTACAACCGCGGACCCCAGAGCAACGCATCCAGCACGGGGTCGCCCAGGTCGTTTCGCATGATCGACCGGTCCACCCGCGTGCCGTAGTTGATCGTGAGGTTGTCGACCGGCCGCCAGCTGTCCTGGACGTAGCCCCACAGCTGGGATCCCGTCGCCCGGAACGAGATCGGCTGGCTGTACTCGAGCCAGTAGAAGTTCGTGAGCGACTCCGGATCGAACGGCGTCTCGTTGATGTCGACGTACTGGATGTTGCCGTTCACCCCCACCGTCCGGTCCCAGACGACCTGGCTCCCGCCGATGCCCAGCTTCACGTCGTGCTCGCCACCGAAGGGGTCCTTCAGCGACCGCGCAGACAGCGCCGACGACACGTTGAGCCGGTCGCGGTCGTCGAAGTCGAACGACGAGCTGTTGACGCTGTCGTACGCCCCTCCGACACCGATGCGACCCGGGGTCCGCCAGTCCACCGTCCCCTCGGCTTCCCCCGGTCTGCAGCGCTTCCGGTCCGATGCCGCCTTGCCGGATCGGTCGTGGCTGCACGGCACGCTCCCGTTCTCCAGGTAGGAGCGCTGACCGGTCACCTGGGTGTCGAGGTCGAGCCCGTCTCCGAGCGCCCACAACCAGCGAGCCGACCCCAGGATACCGCCCTGAGCCTGTCGCACCTGCGCGTCGGACTGGATGAACGGCGAGCCCTGGAGGTTGTTGTCGATGGTGGTGGGGTCGAGCTGGGCCGAGAGGGTGATGCGGTGGGCGTTGCTCGCCTGCCAGGTGAGCTTCGAGTACACGTAGTGCCCGTCGAAGTCCCGCCGCTGGGGCGTGCCCGCCACCGCGATCTGCGACCGGTTGTACTGGTACGAGACCATGAAGAACGCCTTGTCGCGGATCACGGGCCCACTCGCCATCACGCCGAGCTGCATGGACTGGAAGGTGTTCTGGAAGTCGCTGGGGGCGAGCAGGGCGCCGTCGGCCGAGACGCGCTCGTCGAGACGCGGTCGCCAGTCGCCGTTGGTGTAGTAGACGCTCGAGCTGAACTGCGGCGTGTTGCTGCCCGACTCCGTCACGAGGTTGATCACCCCGCCGAGCGAGACGCCGTGCTCGGGCATGTACCCCCCGAGCAGGGTCTCCACCTGGGCGAGCGCGTCGTAGTTGAAGTTGGTGGAGAACGTGCCCGTGACGGGGTCGGTGATGACCGCCCCGTCGAGGGTGGTGGTGACCTCGTTGGGCGCTGCGCCCCGGAACCCGGCATTCGCGCCGCGCGTGGGGCCGATCACCCCGGCCGCCATCGCCACCGAGCCCTCCACCGTCCGTCCGGTCGGGAGGCGGTCCAGCATGCGGCGGTCGAGCACGCGACGGTCGCTGGTGTCGCCCTCGTCCACGGGGTCGGATTCCTCGACGATGATCGTGGGTTCACCCGGATTCACCTGGATCGACCGACGACCCTGAGAGTTCGCCTGGACCACCACGTCCGACACCATCGCCACCCCGGCCGGCGAGTCGACGTCGATCTGGTAGTCGGATGCGGGGTTGAGGTTGGCGAACCGCGCGACGCCCGAACCGTCCGTCTGCACGATCTGCATCCCGCCGAGGAGGTGGGGTCCCGACAGGATCACCTCGGCGTTCGGAACGGGCAGCCCGTCCTCGTCCACGACGGCCACCTCCAATCCCCCCGTGGTCACGGCCATCGCCGCCTGCTCGGTCGCGAAGAGGCCTGCCAGCACGACCGTTCCCATGCATGGCGCGCTGAGGAGCAGGGGGATCAGGCCGAGTCCGCGAGGGCACAGCATGGAGGTTCGGGGGATGCGGCGCACGGCGGCACACGAGCGAGCGAAGACGGACATCGGTCCTCCTCACCGGACCTCACGCGAGGTGAACCCATGGTCCGGCGGATGGATGGTTGGCAGAGCTGGAGTGGTGCCGACCAGGCGTGCAGTGTGCGCATTCCCCGCACACCCGGCCGGCATCCACATCGTGTCGGGCGAGCGGGCGTCGTTAATCCCCAACTGCATCCCAGTGCGCTATGGAGTGCGGGATGAGACGCTTCCTGTTGCTCCTGGGCACCGTGCTGGCGGTCGCCATCGTGCTCGGTGTCGTCTGGCTGGGCGCGAATCCACCGCGAGCCCGCCACGACCTCCCCACGCCCGTCTCGAACCCCGAAGGCGAGGCCCTCGCACTCGGCGTCGACGTTCCGTTCTCCACCCTCGAGATCCCCGACGACTCCCGCGATGGCGTCGAGCCTCCGGACACCGTCGCGCTGTCGGGCCCGTGGACCGCCTACGGCGACAACCCCAAGGGCATGAAGATCCACAAGATGCCCGTGCCCTTCCGTCCGCGCGGCATGTTCTTCTTCCGCGCCCAGCCCGGCATGGAGGTGAAGGCCGCCGACGGCACGGCGCTGAAGTACCAGAAGGGCGGTCGCAACGCGCGACCCACCTGGTGGCACGACACCGAGTCGCTCACCCTGCTGATGCCCGGTGAACGTCCCCCCGACGAGGTGTTCCGGTCGCTGTCGTTCGCCTACCCCCGGGCCACCGAGCGCGAGCGCACCCTGAACTGGACGTGGGCCAAGACCACCTCCGACGTCGAATCCCGCGAGGAGTGGGTGCGGAGCGTCACGGTCACCGAGGGCTGGGAATCCCGCCGGGGCCTGCTCCTGCCCGCGCCCGCCACCGCATCCTTCGACGTCACCCTGCCCGAAGCCCCCGTGCTCACGATGGCTCCCGGCCTGGTCCGCCCCGAGCTCGCCGATCTCGGGGTGAGCGATGGCTGCACGCTGTCGGTCGTGGTCACGCCGAAGGGCGCCAGCGCCGACGAGCGCAGCGTGGTGTTCGAAGAGCCCCTGTCACCGGGCGTGTTCGACACCCGGCGTGTGGATCTGTCGCCCTGGTCGGGCCAGCAGGTCACCGTGTCGCTCGAGACCGACCCCGGCGCCACCACCCTGTACGACTACTGCTTCGTGGGCGAGCCGATCATCGCGTCGAACAACGCCAACCCGCGCAAGGTGGTGGTGGTGTTCGTCGACACCCTGCGCCCCGACCACCTGTCGCTGCACGGCTACCACCGCGAGACCACACCCAACCTCGACGCCTTCGCGAAGGACGCCGCGGTGTTCGACAACGCCCGGTCGATCGCCCCGTGGACCCTCCCCAGCGCCCGAACCATCGTCACGGGTCGCCAGCCCGAGCTGTACGACGTCGCCGACACGCTCCAGTCCCGCCTGGCGGCCGCCGGCTTCGCCAACGGGATGATCGCCGGCAACGTCTACCTGTCCGCCAACTTCGGGATGAGCCGCGACTGGGACTACCACGAGGTGGGGATGTTCCCGCCCGCCAACGAGGTCACCGACCAGGCCCTGAGCTGGCTCGACGACCACGAGGGCCAGGACTCCCTGCTGCTCGTCCACTACATGAGCGCCCACCTGCCCTACCTCGAGCCCCTGTCGTACCGCTCGATGTACGCGGGCATCGGTCCGGCGGGTCTGCAGGGCGAGTTCCACCTCAAGGACGTCCGCAGAGCGCGACTCGACGCCGAGGGCAAGCAGTACGTCCGCGACCGCTACGACCAGTGCATCCGCTGGATCGACGACGAGCTCACCCGGATCTACGAGCGGATGGACGACAACGACGTGCTCGTGTTCCTCTCCGATCACGGCGAGGAGTTCTGGGAGCACAACGGCTACGAGCACGGCCACACCCTGTACGACGAGCTCCTCCGCGTTCCGCTCGTGATCAAGGGGCCCGGCGTGAAGCCCGGTCGCATCGACACGCCCGTGAGCCTGCTCGACGTCACGCCCACCATCCTCGACATCGTGGGCGTCCCCCCCATCGAAGACGCCGACGGGGTGAGCCTCGTCCCCCTGTCCACCGGCGACCCCGATGTGGTCGCCGAGCTCGAAGAGCGCCTGCACGGCTTCGGGCGGCCGCTGTACGGCGACGAGCGCTGGGGGGTGCTCGACGGCAGCATGAAGTACTCGACCCATGCCGGGAAGGAGGAGCTGTACGACCTGCAGGAGGACGCCGGCGAGACCCACGACCTCACTGGCGGCGACTTCACGGTCGCCGAACCCTTCCGACAGACCCTCGGCGAAGCCCTCGAGCGCCCGAGTGGCGTCGGCTTCCGCCTGCACCCGAGCCGGGGCACCACCAAGGACGGACCGTTCACCGCCACCGTGCACCTGCCCGGGGGCATCGCCGAAGCCTGGAAGGGCGAGGATCCACTCCAGCGCTCCGACGTGACGGTCACCCGCATCGACGAGCAGACCGTCGAGATGACGTGGCTCGGCGGCTTCGGAGGCACGCGTGAAGCCTTCGTCCTGCCCACCGGCCCCGTGTCCGAAGCCACCCACCGCCTGGCGATCGCCATCGCCCACGGCGACCGGCGCTGCGTGCTGCGCATTCCTGCGAATCGCTCGTCCACACCGGGCCGAACGCGGCCTGCCCTCGCCGCCACCCGCCTGTCTCCGGGGAGCTTCCGCGTCACCTGGAGCATGGCCCCCGCCCCCGCCGAAGGGGCCCGGTCCATCGGCGCGCGGGACTCCGAGCTCGCCGCCGAGCTCGAAGCCATCGGCTACACCGACGACGCTCGGGACGAAGAGCTGCCGGACGAGGCGGTCGAGGCCCCTTCCCCGGCCGATCCCACCGCAGCCCCCGCATCACCCGCAGGTGGCGTCGACTCCGACGCTCGCTTCGCCGACCTTCCCCCCTGCTGACCCCCCTCGGCGTGGAAACGCTGATAGGGTGCCGACGATGACCTGGGAGCCCGAGGGGTGAGCAGCGCGGATCTGAGACTGGGCCCGTTCCAGCTGCTGGAGCCACTGGCCCAGGGGGGCATGAGCGAGGTCTGGAAGGCATTCCACCCGCCCAGCGGGGTGAAAGCCGCGATCAAGTTGATCCCGCCGCACCTGGTGGCCGATCAGTCCGCGCGCACCGCACTCGAGAAAGAGATCCGGACCGCCGCCGGTCTCGACCACCCGGGCATCGTGTGGGTCTACGACCAGGGCGTGGTCGACGAGCAGACCGCAGCCGCGAGCGACTACCGCCTGCTGGCCGGGAGCCCGTTTTTGGTGCTGGAGTACTCCAGCCACGCCCTGTCGGACGTCCTGCCCCTCCGCACCTGGTCGTCCACCCGCACCATGGTCGCCTCTCTGTTGGACGCGCTCGCGCACGCGCACGCACGAGGGGTGGTGCATCGCGACCTCAAGCCCGCGAACGTGCTGGTGTCGAGCCCCGACGACCTGCGACCCGGCCTGAAGCTGACCGACTTCGGCATCGCCCACGCGCTGGACGCCTTCGACGCCGTCGACCCCGAGACCGGCCGGCGGATCGTCGGCACGCCCCGCTACATGGCCCC
Organism: Myxococcota bacterium; assembly: GCA_965224055.1. Lineage (GTDB taxonomy): Bacteria > Myxococcota_A > UBA796 > UBA796 > JACKEQ01. The sequence goes on from OZ245034.1 coordinate 5,647,897, forward strand.
CGAGCAGATCGACGGCGGGAGCGCATCCCTGGGCGCCTGGACCGACCTGTACAGCCTCGGTTGCCTGGTGTTCAAGGCCATCACCGGAGAGGGGCCGTTCACCGGCAAGGGCCATCAGCTGCTCCTCGCCCACCTGCGCGAGCCCGCCCCGCCCATCGAGCTGCCCGCGGGGTTCCCGGACGCCTTCAAGGACTGGGTGGCCTGGCTGCTCGAGAAGGAGCCAGGCCGTCGTCCCTCCAGCGCCGCAGCCGCCATGGAGGCCCTGCCCGCCGGGCCGCTCACGACGCTCCACCCCGGCGAGCCCGATCTCACGGACGATCTCGAGGCCATCGTGTCGACCCAGGCCATGACCCGGCCGATGCACGCCCCCGCGACCGTCACCCTCACCTTCGCGGGCAAGCGGGGTCGACGCGCCAAGCGGGGTCGAAAACCCCAGATCCTCGACGTGCCGCCGGACTGGCGTCGCATCCTGCCCAACCACAGCCCCCGCCTGCACGATGCCGGGCGCGCGCTGTTCGGGCTGCGTCCCGTCCCCCTGGCCGGGCGCGAAGCCGAGCGGGATGCGCTGTGGGGCACGCTTCGCCAGGTGAGCAACCGCAAGGAGCCCGCGGTCGTCACCCTGTCCGGGCACGGCGGTCTGGGGCGGACGCGTCTGCTGATGTGGCTCACCCAACGGGCCCTCGAGCTCGGCTGTGCCCTCGATCTCGCCGCCTGGTGCGATCCAGGCCTACCCGCCGAGAAGGTCGCCCAGGGGATGCTCGAGCGGGCACTCCGCGTCACCGGGACCACGGGCGCCAAGCGGCTGGGCCGGATCCGCGACCTGCACACCCGTCTGGACATCGAACAGGGCCCGTTGCTCACCCACGCCCTCGACAGCGACGCCGAGATCCACACGGTGTTCGCCGCCACCACCCAGCTCGCGGCCGAAGTCGCTCCCCTCGGAGCGCTGCTGGTCACCATCGACGACGTGCACCACGCGCCGCGCATCCTCGATCTGGTGAGCTCGCTGGCCAGCCTCGACGCGCCGGTCCTGGTGGTGAACACCGTCACCGAAGAGGCTCTGGCGGCCGATCCCGCGCTCCGGACCCGGATCGAGCAGCTCTCGCGCTGGGTTCGCACCCTCGACCCCCTCGAAGGGGCCGCCCGCAGCGCGCTGGTCCGGGCCATCCTCCCCCTCGACCCCTCCCTCGCCGCTCGGGTCGAAGAGCGCACCGGCGGCAATCCCCGGTTCGCCGTCCAGCTCGTCCAGGACTGGGTGGAGCGCGGCATCCTGAAGGCCGGTCCGGACGGGTTCGACGCCGAGGGGGAGCTGCCCCTGCCCGCCTCGATCCAGAGCGTCTGGGACGTCCGGGTGGAGACCCTGTTGTCGGGCCTCGGGGAGCGTGCGGCGAGCTGCCTCGAGCTCGCGGCGGTGCTGGGCAGCAACGTCGTGCTGGAAGACCTCAGGAAGCTTCGACCCGCCGACGAGCCCTACTGGCAGGCGATCTCGACCCGGATGCTGCTCAAGCGCTTTGCCGTGCCGACCGCAGACGGGTTCGCCTTCGCCCACGTGGCCCTGCGCGAAGCCCTGATCGAGCGGGCAGACACCGGGGGCCGCCTGGCCAGCCATCACGCCGAGTGCGCCGCTCTGTTGGCCGACTCGAACGACCCCCGCGACCACGCGCGCCGGGGCCGTCACCGGGCTGCAGCAGGCGATCCGTCGAAGGCCTTCGACGACCTGTTCGCCGCTGCCCAGCATGCCCGCACGCACATCGGAATCGGTCCGGCACTGGTGTACCTCGACGAAGCCGACGCGCTGATCGGTGAGGACGATCCCCGCCGCGCACGGCTGATGGCGTTCCGCGCGCGAGTGCTCAACACCAGCCGCAACTTCGAGGCCGGTCGCGGAGAAGCCGAGCGTGCCGTCGAGCTCGCCGAGGAGCACGGCTGGGTCGAAGAAGCCGCCATGGCGCGCCTGCAGCTCGGCATCGCGTCGTACTACGCGAGCGACTACGCCCGCACCATCACCCTGTGCAAGGACGTCATCGAAGACCTCGAACCCGACGGCGACCCCACCACCCTGGGCCTGGCCTACAGCCACATCGGCTGGAGTGAGCTGATGCTGGGCGACAGCGAGGCCTGCATCCCCCGCTTCGAAGCCGCTGCACGCCACCACGCGCGGGTGCCCGGCCAGGCGGGTCGGCTGATGGCGCTCATGGACATCTGCGACAAAGCATCGGTCGAAAAGGACGTCGATGCGGTCCGGACGGCCCTGGACGAAGCCTGGGAGATCGCGAGCGACCCGCCCCAGCTGATGCAGCAGATCTGGCTCCTGGAACGCAAGGTGAACCTGGCCTTCGAGGAGGACGACTACATGCGGGCCCAGCGGCTGTGCAAGAGCATGCTCGACACCGTCGAGGGCATGAGTGCGGGCAAGACCAGCCGGCTGCGTACGCTGCTCGGCTACAGCTACGTCCGCCTCGATCTGCCGGAGCTCGCACATCCCCAGTTCCTGAAGTGCCTGCATCCCGACGCGCTGCCGGAGGGGGTGCTGGAGAGGGTGGTGGTGTACACGGGCCTGCTCGCGAGCGCGCCCGGCCCCGGCAACAGCCCCGACGTGGAGGCCTGGTTGCGCCAGACCGAGCAGCTCATCGAAGGAACGCCGACCCGCCACGAGGTCATCGCACATCTGCTCCATGCTGCACGGGGGAATCTGAAGGACCCCGCGCTCGAGCCCCGGCTGCAGGCGCTACTTCGGAGCCAGCCCGACGTCACGCCCTGACGGGCTCAGGGGATCTCGACGATCACCAGGGTGACGTTGTCTTTGCCGCCGCCGTGATGCGCTGCACGCACGAGCTCGCGGCTCGCGATCCGCGGGTCGGTGTACGTGTTCATCAGGTTCTCCATGTCGCGGTCTTCGACCTCGCCCCAGAGCCCGTCCGAGCACATCATGATCTTGTCGCCGGACTTCAGCTCGACGCGGAACACGTCGATGTCGATGTCCTTCTCGGTGCCCACCGTGCGCAGGAGGATGTTGCTGTGCGGGTGGTGCCGCGCCTCCTCTTCGGTGATCCGGCCGCGCTCGACCATCTTCTGGACCAGGGAGTGGTCGCGGCTGACCTGATTGAGCGCGCCGTCGCGCATCAGGTAGCCCCGAGAGTCGCCGACGTTCGCCAGGAACCCGACCTTGTCGTCGATGACGAGGATGCACACCATCGTGGTGCCCATGTCGGTGCCCTTGCTGTCGGCGGTCTCCTTGATGGTGTTGTTCGCGCGCTGGAAGGCTTCTTCGACCATCACCTCGAGCGCTTCGAGGTCGGGGGCTTCGGCCTGTTCGCGACGCAGCGACTCCTCGCACATCACCTTGACCGCGAGCATGCTCGCGACCTCGCCGGAGTCGTGCCCGCCCATGCCATCGGCCACGACGTAGAGCTTGGCGCGATCCGACAGCCGCACCCAGCCCCAGTTGTCCTCGTTGAGCTGCCGGGTGAGCCCGACATCCGAGATGCCGCCGAGCACGGGCTTGTGCGCGATGGTGGACCAGCGCTCGAAGTGCTTCTCGACGCCCCGACCGAAGCTCATGACGTCTGCGGGGTTCTCGCACTCTTCGATGCCGATGAAGTAGTCGCGCAGCTCGTCGGCATCGACGTTGCAGTAGCGCCGCAGGATCTCGCCCAGGCTCGGCAGCTCGTCGCAGCGGCCGTTCACCGGGTTCTCGTCGACCTCCTCGACCTCGACGTCGAACAGCGACACCGTGTTGTCGGTGTGGATCAGGAGGTTAGCGCGCGTGACCCAGCGCAGCCGCACGCCGTTGCGACGCAGGTAGGCGATAGTGCCCAGGATGCGCTGACCGAGGCCGAGCAGCCGCTTGTTGTCGAGGGGGCTGGCCTCGTCGAGCATCAGGCCTTCGCCGTTGTAGGGCACCACGCTGAACAGCACGTCTTCGTGGCGGAACACGTCCCACGGGAACGCGATGGCGGGGTGGTCGAGCCCTTTGGCGAAGAACTTCTCGTAGGCGTCGAAGTACTCGGTGTCCCAGCGACTCGAGATCAGGAATCGGCGATCGCGGAACGGCGTGTTGCAGCTCAAGCAGGCCGACGCGGTTCGCGGGCTGTCCTCGTGGCCGCAGTTCCAGCAGCGACGCGTCGGTTGATCCGGGCGCGCGTCGTTCGCGAGGTAGAACATCCGGCCCTCGGCGAGGCGCACCAGTCCCTCGATCACGTAGTGCTTTCCGAGGAGAGAGCCGGGTGGAAGGTGAGAGGGGCGATCAGCCATGGGTCCCTGTCGCGCGGTCCGCCCGCGCCTGGCGGAGCCTACGTCATCACCGGGTGTGGGTTCAAGCCCCGAGCAACAAAGCGGTGACGTCCCCTTTCGGATCGATCCACCAGCAGATACAACGCGGCGACCGACCCGAAGCGGTCCTGGAGGAGCAACATCATGGCCATCCGCCCCATCTTCACCGTCGCCATTCCCGGCATTCTCGCCCTGTCTGCCACCTACGCCGGCTGCAGCCGCGGCCCCGTGGCGACCCCCGAGGCCGACACGGACACGGACACCGACAGCGACACCGACTCCGACACGGACGCCGACACCGACTCCGACACGGATGCCGACACCGACACCGATACCAACACCGGCAACTGCGGCGTGCCGAACGAGCTCGGACCCTGGATGGAGTCCGCCAGCGTCACCCACCCGCTGTTCGGCCTGCCCACCACCACCACGCCGTACACCAACGACGCCGGCCTGCAGGCCCTGTGGGATCAGGATCCGGGCAGCGGCAACTCCCTCGACCTGAGCGCAAACCCCGTACAGATCACGGGCGCGATCGTCACGGCCAAGGGCTTCGGCGACACCAACCCGTCCATCTGGGTCGCGGACGCCAGCGGCGGGATGCAGATCTTCGGCGGCAACGTCACCGGCCTCGAAGCCGTCGCGCTCGGCGACGCCGTCGACATGGAAGTCACCGAGATCGACAACTACTTCGGGCGCCTGCAGATCTCCGCGGTCACGGCCACCCCGACGGTCAGCTCCTCGGGCAACGACGTCTACTACGGCGACGGCACCACCCTCGCCGACCTCGACTTCTCCGTCCCGGCCCAGCGTGGCCAGAACTTCGAGTTCTACGGCTCCATCACCGAGTCCAGCGACCAGTGCGCACCCGACCCCGCCGACCCCAGCTTCATCTGCTGGGACGTCAACGACGGCACCACCACGCACTCGATCCGCATCAACTCCAACTTCGCCGGAGGCAACCTGGTCGATGGCGACTGCCTGCACTTCATCGCGCCGGTCGAGTACCTCTGGGACGACAGCCGCTTCTCGGCCGACCAGTTCGGCTGGATCCGCTTCTACTGAGGCGCATCGCCCACGCGATCGAACGCCCGGCCAGGCCTCCTGCGCCGGGCGTTTTGCGTGGTGAGCCCCTAAAAATGCAACGAACGCCGGGCCCGGATAGACTCCTTCCCGACGGAGGTCCCCTCATGCTGAAGTCCACATCTCGTCTGAACGCTCTGCTCGCACCTGCCCTGCTGGCGTTCGCGGTGGGCTGCGCCCAGCCCAGCGATCCCGAGTCCACCGAAGACTGGTTCGGCGACATGGGGCCGATGGACGAGGACGTCACCGAGCCCGTCGAGTTCACCGACCAGCCCTACGACTGGGGCGCAGACGATCCGGACATCACCGGGCTCGACCCCATCTTCGAGGACTTCACGCGGCACTACGCCCCCGAGGATCTCCCGCCGGACGCCAGCTGCGGAGACTGGGTCACCACGCAGGAACTCCCGCGCGAGATGTGGGTGATGGTCACCGTGCATCCCCGCTACTACTTCAAGACCGACGGCTGCGAGAACCAGGCCGTGAGCGGCGACAGCGAAGAGAAGTACTACGGCAGCTTCTTCGTCGAGGACAACTCGGACGGCATCTTCGTGCTCGGCGACTCCAAGGTCGCGCACTTCGAGATGGGCGACCGCATCAAGCTCCGCGTGCGCGGGGTGCAGCGCCGGTTCGGGCTCGACATGATCGTGGCCCACGACGTGATCGAGGTCGATCGGGGTCCCTACCCCATCTTCTACAAGGACGCGCCCGAGGAGCTCGACGGCGGCGAGTACCCCGACGACTGGGTCGGAGACACCGTGCGGGTCGAAGGCACCGTCACCACGAACCCCGACACGTTCGGCGAGTTCACGATCCAGGGCGACAACGGCCAGGATTACCTGGTGGCGCTCGACTCCGAGCTCAACCGCCGCAAGGTCGGCTTCCCGATCGGCACCCGCCTCCGGGCCACGGGGCCGCTCCAGCGCGCCTTCGGCGACAAGATCGTCATCATGCGCATCGGGCAGCTCGAAGAACTCGAGTAGTCCCGTGCTCACGAACCTGATCCTGGCCGGCCACCTCGCCGGCTGCGTCGAGGCATACGATCCCGACGAAGCCGACAACGCGCCCATCGTGGCCGACGACCACCCCTGTGCCGACGTCGACCCCGGGCCGTGGTCCGGCCATCCCCTCGCCTCCGCCGAGCTCACCACGAGTGCACCGTCCGAAGACGCCGGCCTGCAGGCCCTGTTCGACGCCATGCCCGCCGAGGGCGAGACCGTGTCGGTCGATCTGCCGGTCGACGGTGCGGTGGTGATCAACGTCGGCTTCGGGGGCAACAACGACCAACCCCCCCTCTGGCTGCAGGACCGCAACGGCGGCGTGCGCACCTTCGACGTCCCCGACCTCGTCGCCTACCAACCCGGCGATCGCCTCGCGTTCACGGTCACCGAGCTCACCAACTACTTCGGAGAGCTCGAGATCACGGGGCTCTCCGGCCTGTCGCTCGTCGACACCGACAACCCCGTTCAGCTCGTCTCGGCCGGCAGCGGGCCCCTGCGCTTCCCCGACCAGCGCTCGGTCAACGTCGAGTTCGCGGGGCTCTACATCGGCGACTCGGTCGACGACTGCGGCGACAACCCCTGCCTCGAGCTCGACAACGGGGTCACGATCCAGACCCTCGACCTGCGGGGCGCCTACCCCGACCCCCTGGTCGCCGACGAGACCTGCATGCACGTCCTGTCCCCGGTCGAGGTCACCCGCGACGACGTCCGCCTGGGCGCGACCAACTTCGCCTGGATGCGCACCTATCCGTCGCAGTAGCAGTCCGGTGGACGGCGCTGCAGTGGGATATGGTGCCGTGCCGCTGGAGGCCTCGATGTCGCGTCCGCTCCCCGTCCTGTTCCTGCTCCCCGTTCTTCCGCTGGTGTCGTCCGGCTGCCTGGGTCCGTCGTCCAAGCCGCCCGTCGAGAGCGACACCGACACCGATTCAGACACCGATTCAGACGCCGATACAGACGCCGATACGGACGCCGATGCAGATGCAGACACGGACTCGGACGCCGACGCAGACACGGACAGCGACACCGACGCCGATGCGGACGCCGACACCGACGCCGATGCAGACGCGGACACCGATGCGGATGCAGACACCGATTCCGACACAGACACCGACACGGATACCGACCTGTCGTGCGGAGACCCCACGGCGACCGGCCCCTGGGCGCTCCACCCGCTCTCCGGCGTGACCATCACCAGCACGCCCTACACCTTCGATGCCGGCATCGACGACCTGTTCACGAACACCCCGGCCACCAGCACGGCCCCGGTGTCCACCACCTTCGTCCCCGCGCTTCCGGTCACCGGCGCCGTCGTCACCAACGTCGGGTTCGGGCCCAACAACGACCCCGCGATCTGGCTGGCCGACAGCAACGGCGCCATGCAGACCTTCGGGATCGTCGGAACGAACGCCTTCTCGCCGGGCGACGTGGTGAGCTTCAACGTCACCGAGATCACCAACTACTTCGGACTGCCCGAGATCACCGGGATCGAGGGTGGGGCCGCCGGCATCACGGTCACCGGCACCAACCCCGTCTACGTGTTCGACGCCGCAGGCGGCTCGGTCGATCACGCCGCCGTCGGGCAGCGCGGCCACAACGCCGAGTTCTGGGGCGAGGTCACCGGCAACACGGGCGAACCCTGCGGCGCGTCCAGCACCTGCTACGGCATCGAGAACGACGATGGCGTGACGCAGACCGTGCGGCTCCCCAACTCGTTCGGCATCGGCGCGGGCGACTGCGTGCACATCATCGCGCCCGTCTCGTACACCTTCGACGCCAGCCGGTTGTCCACCAGCGACTTCGACTTCCTCCGCTTCTACTGATCCGGGGTGCAACGCCGTGATGCGCCCGTCCAGACGGGGCGGATCGCAGCAGCTGTGACAAGTGGGTGAAGCCCCTGCGCCGGGTTACCCGCCGCCAGCCGTCCACCTCCGGACGGTACAGATGCGAGGCAAGTCCATGCTGTCGATGCTCACCGGGGGGCTCCTCCCGCTCCTGGCGCTCTTCGCTCCCACCGCGAACGCCCAGACCGCGGAGACCAACAACGACCTCGAGTACCGCGAGACCGACGTCGAGTTCGAAGACAAGAAGCTCGAGGTCAGCGGCCGCTTCGAGACCCAGTGGCACGAGTTCAACAACCTGGACTTCCGCGCACTCGACGAGACCAGCGACCAGGCGATCCTCGACAGCGACGACCGCAACAGCGTCGCGTTCACCGGGGTGGCGCTCAACCTCGGCTACAAGGCCGACGAGCAGGTCCGGTTCGTGCTCGGCGCCAGCCACCGCGGCCTGTGGGGCACCGACCAGTTCGGCGGCACCAACGTGTTCGGCGGCTGGGTGTACTTCAACGCCGCGTACGTCGAGCTGCTGTCCAGCAAGGGCGACAAGCCCATCGTCCTCACCGCAGGCCGCCAGTTCTACCGGATGGGCGGGCTCGGAAGCGCGCCCGACTTCATGCTGGCCGACGTGCTCGACATGGTGAAGGTCGACTTCCCGATCGGCGACATCGGCAAGGTGACGTTCATCCCGGTGAACGTCATCAGCTCGGCCCAGACCGAGGACGGCGCCAACTTCGCGCGGTTCATCGGTCAGTCCAGCGTCGAGACCTTCGGCTTCCGCGGCGACCGGCTCACCCGGCGGCACGGCCTGGTGCTCGACCTCGACAAGCTCGGCCCGGTCCGCGCCCAGGCGTACGGCTTCTACACCGACGTGGGCGCGCTGGGGTCCGGCTCCGACATCACCTACGACGGCCTGCTCGGGAACTTCTCGGACAACGACTGGGTCGCGAACGTCGGTGCACGTGCCCAGGGCGAGTTCGGGCCCATCACGCCCTTCGCCGCGATCGACGTGTCCACCGGCATCGACCGCAAGGAGCGCGTGGCCCGCGACGCCACCACCAACGGCTTCGCTGCGATGGGCGGCGTCACGGTCGACACCCGCGACGAGGACACCGGAGACGGCCTCGATGCCACCGCGTACTTCTACTACAGCCTGGGGCCGACCTATGCGGAGGACGGCCTGCTCGTGTCCCACGGCTACGTCGGGATGAAGGCGCAGCAGGTCGGCGGCCTGATCGCCAACCGCTACATGGGCTGGCACCCCAGCTCGTACGTCGATCTGTTCGGCGTCGACGACACGCCCCACGACCTCGACCGCAAGTCGGGCACCCAGGTGGTCTCCATCGAGGCGTCCTACGAGCGCGGGCCGGTCTTCGCAGCGGCCGGCTGGTGGCTGATGTCCGACACCGGCTTCTCCCGGGTCGACTTCCAGTCGCTCAACACCATCACCCCGCCGTTCGGCTACTCCCGCGAGGAATTCGCGGCCCAGGTCCGTCACGGACGCCTGCTGGGCAACGAGTTCGACCTCTCGGTCGGCGCGCACCTCACCGACCGTGTCGACGTCTTCACGGCCGGCGCCGTGCTGCTCCCCGGGCAGTTCTACGAGATCGAGGTCGCCCGGATTGCAGGAGATCAGCTGGGTTCCAGCGATCCTCGGATGCCCTGGGCGGCTATGGGTGGTCTGAGGGTACGTTTGTGAGACGGATGCGGGAGACACCCATGCACGATTCCAAGCTGCTCGTAGCGCTCGCTGCTGGCGCGCTGACGCTCGGTGCCTGCAACACCGACCCCGGCGATCCGCCCGGCCAGGTGGGGTACCGCGACGGCGTCGACGGCCCGAACTCGGGCGAGCGCGGCACGGTCAAGATCACCGAGATCGGCTGGGCCGGCTCGGTCACCAACGACGGCGAGTGGGACCCCGACGACATCTTCGTCGAGGTCCGCAACGAGGGGAACCGCCCGATGCGCCTGGTCGACTGGCACCTCATCATGGAGGGCTTCCACCGGCAGACCTGGCGGATTCCGGAGCACGAGCCCATCCAGGTGGGCGACTACCTCACCATCGCCAAGAAGACCGACGGGTGCTTCGACGACGCCGACGTCTACATCGACGACCTCGACTTCGGCCGGGGCGACCCCTTCCGCCTCACCCTGCGCGACGCCGACGAGCGGCTCATCGAGCCCGCCGGCAGCCGGACCATGCCGGTCTACGCTGGCATCTACGACGGCCAGACCACCCGTTCGATGGAGAAGGTCGAGCTGATCTTCGGCGGGCGGGGCAGCGAGCCCCAGTCCTGGCACCACTACACCAACGCCGAAGTCGACGTCCCCAACAACGACCGGATCGCCGAGCGATGCCGCGAGCGCACGCTCGCCAGCCCGGGCCGACCCAACAGCCCCGACTACAGCGGCGCTTTCGCCGCAGGATCCTTCGAATGACGCGGTGTACACGGACGATTCTCGCTCTCGTACCCCTCGCCCTGGTCGGGTGTGCCGAGCCCGACGGAGAGGGGTTCTTCATGAGCCTCGACATCACCACCACCGAGACCGAAGCCGAGGCCGGAGACGTGTTCGTGGGCGTCGTCGAGTCCGCCAGCGACGAGCTCGTGGTCGCGCTGCCGCGGCTCACCGACACCTTCCTGGCCGAGGCGATCATCGAGCGCCACGAAGCCGGCGTCGACACCCGCGTCGTCACCGACATCGACCAGGCCGACGACCCCGGCGTGGTGATGCTGCGCGATGCCAACGTCCCGCTGCGCCTGGCCGACGGCGCCATCACGTACTTCGACTTCGCGCTCAACACCGACGTCGCGTGGACCAGCGACCAGACCATCATGTCCCACGCCTACGTCATCGCCGACCGCTACGACGTCGCGTCCGCCTCCCTGGCCGGGGGCTCGTCCGACACCGCCACCATCGTCCTGCAGATGCAGGGTGAGGACATCGCCGAAGACCTGTGGATCGAGCACAACCAGGTGTTCGGGGGCTCGGATGCCACCGCGCTCACCGCGTTCTCGGCTCCGGCCAAGTCCCAGGCCGACGTCCGCTGGGTCTACCCCAACGAGACCGACATCCCCCTCGAGATGTGGCTGGGGCCCCAGGAACGCGTCACCAAGCGCACGATCGACGCCATCTACACCGCGCGCACGTCGGTGCGGGTGATGTCCAACGAGCTCGTCAACGACGGCATCGTCCAGGCGCTCCAGAGCAAGGCCAGCTGGGGCTTCCCGGTCGAGGCCATCGTGGGCCCCGACTTCGGGACCACCAGCCAGGCGCTGTCCCGGGCCTTCGAGAACGAGACCCCCGACGTCGAGAAGTACCAGTTCACCGACGGCGAGGATCTGCCCACGCTCGTGCTCATCGACATCGAAGGCGGCGAAGACGTGATGCCGCGCGCCTACCTGCTCTCCCACGACCTCTACTCGGCCGCGCGACTCTACCGGAACACCGAAGTCGTTACGGATCAGTTGATCGACGGTAACCTCTACGTGGTCTCGGATGACACCTACACCGAGGGGGGCAAGTCGGACTCTCCGCTGCAGACCCTCGTAGACCTCTACGAAGACCACCTCAATCGCTCGGGGGATTTCTGATGCACATCTTCAAGAAGCTCGGTGTCGTCGGCCTCGCAGCGGCCATGGCCAGCTGCAACCCCGCCCCCAGCCAGGCCGATCTCGACAGCACCCGCGGCGGTCGACTCGACGTCTACTTCAACGACCCCGGCACCCGCGCCGAGAACATGTGGGAGCCCGACGCGATCGACATCATGATCGACCTCATCGACAGCGCCAACGCCACCATCGAGTTCTCGGTGATGGGCTTCGGCCGCCAGGAGGTCATCGACGCCTTCATCCGGGCTCACGACCGCGGCGTCGAGGTCCGGATGGTCGGCGATGCAGGCCACCTGTACAACGACGGCTACCAGCAGTTCATCGACCGCCAGATCCCCATGGTCACGGGCAACACCAACCACATCATGCACAACAAGTTCATGGTGGTCGACGACCGCTTCGTGTTCGGGGGCACCGCCAACTGGACCGACACCGACCTGCGGCACAACAGCAACAACTTCTTCGTCATCGACCATCCCGGCGTCGCAGACGACTTCCAGGCCGAGTTCGAACAGATGTTCAACGGCGCCTTCGGCCACACCAAGGTCGAGAACTTCAACGGTCGCTCGTACATGGTGGGAGACACCGAGGTCGAGGTCTGGTTCAGCCCGAACGAAGACGCCCTCGGGCGCATCCTCGAGGTGGTCGACGACGCCAAGGAGAGCGTGAACTTCACGATCTTCGCCTTCACCAAGGACCAGGTCGGCTCCGCCTTCATCCGGCACATCAACCGCATGAAGGACGAGGGCAAGTGGACCGACGGCATGAGCCCGCTCGACCCCTCCTACCGCGGCGTGTCCGGCGTGATCGACCGCAGCCAGCTGCACTCCAACGGCCAGTACCACGAGGTCTTCCGACTGCTCGGTGGCGACGCCCACCTGCTGATGGACGCCAACGACAACAGCCAGCAGCCCGGCGACTACCAGGCCGGCGGCGGTCGCCTGCACAGCAAGACCATGATCATCGACCCCTACGGCGAGAACCCCGTGGTCATCTCGGGCTCGTTCAACTGGTCGGCCTCCGCCACGGTCAGCAACGACGAGTACATGCTCGTCATGCACGGTGAGCGCGTCGCCCGCGAGTTCATGGAGTACTACGACACGCTGTGGTCCGACGGAAAGCGGATGGGCGAGAACTGGATGGGTGAGGACGGCGTCGAGGAAGGCGACCTGCTCATCAACGAGATCCAGTGGTACGGCGTGCACGAGATCGACCAGGACGGCAACGACGAGTTCATCGAGCTCCGCAACACGTCCGACCAGGACATCAAGCTCGACATGTGGCAGATCGCCAACCCCGACGACTTCGTGCTCGGCTTCCCGCCCGGCGCCATCATCGAGGCCAACAGCACCTACCTCGTGGTCGACCACCAGCTCGAGCCCTACGTCGACGGCGCCCCCCAGGACGCCTACACCGCCTACACGAACGCCGATCTGGTCGTGAACGCCTACAACGACAACCGCCAGGCGCGGCTCTACCTCAAGGACGGCCAGATGGAGCTGTTCCTGAAGGACCCCGACAACAACATCATGGACTACGCCGGCGACGGCGGACCCGCATTCGCGGGGGGCCCGGACAACTCGGGCAACGTCTACTCGATGGAGCGGTTGGCCAGTGGTGGCGACGGTCGCGAAGCCAGCAGCTGGCAGTCGTGTCAGCTCGACGAAGGCGGCGAGAACGTCAACCCGCCGTTCCGCGACACCATCATCGCGACGCCGGGCGAGCCCAACTCCGACCTGTAGGGCGGCGGCGCCGCGCGGCGAGCCCCCCGAGCAACACGACCGCCCAGAAGCTCTGCGCAGACGGGCTGGTCGAGCAACCACACCCCGTAGGCTGCGTGCGGACGGGGGCATCGACCGGACCACTCCCGGTGTCGCCCGTGGGCACGCGTGGATCGGTTCCGGTGTCCGCGGTCTCCACGGGCTCTGCGGTGTCGACGCCATCGGCCCCGTCGCAGTCCTGATCGATGCCGTCTCCGGGCGGGTCCACGGCATCCGGGTTCACCGACGCATCGGTGTCGTCACAGTCGGTGTCGTCCACCACTCCGGAGCCCGTCCCGGGCGGGTTGCACGTCCAGTCGGGGCTCGCGGGGTCGCCGAAGCCATCTTCGTCGACATCCGCGAACACCTCCTGGCCTTCGACGGTGCCGTCGCAGTTGGTGTCCACCCCTTCGCAGGGCTCCGGAGCGCCGGGGAACACGTCGGGGTCGGTGTCGTCGCAGTCGCTCGAGAACAGCGACAGGCCCGGCCCCCCGTTGCAGGTGGAGGTGTCCTGGGTGGTGCCGCCCACTCCATCTCCGTCGAGATCCTCGTACCAGACCGTGCCCTCGTCCACCGTGTCGGCGTCGTCCACCAGGCCGTCGCAGTCGTTGTCGATGCTGTCGCACACCTCGTCGGCACCCGGCACGATCGCAGGATCGTCGTCGTCGCAGTCGCCGGTGGTGTCGACGGACCCGGACGGCCCGATGCACGCCATCGTGGCGGGCCCATCCCCCACCCCGTCGCCATCGCCGTCCTCGTACCAGGACAGGAGCATGGTGACCGCGGGATCGTCGTCGTCCGCCAGCCCATCGCAGTCGTTGTCGACCCCGTCGCACACCTCGAGCAGTCCCGGCGCCACCGCTGAGTTCGCGTCGTCACAGTCCCCGCCGTCCAGCACGTGGTCGGGGCTCGGGGGCGTACAGACTTCCGTGGCCGTCGCGTCGTCGCCCCGGCCATCGCCGTCGGCATCCAGGTACCACGTGGACGCGTTCGGACTGCCCTCGTCGACGTCTCCGTCACAGTCGTCGTCGAGCTGGTTGCAGAGCTCTTCGGCGTCCGGGTTGATCACCCCGACCTGGTCGTTGCAGTCGTCGGGGTTGTCGACGTACCCAGCCGGTGCTGCACAGTCCATCACCGCCGTCGCGCCGCTCCCGAATCCATCGGCGTCTGCGTCGAGGTACCACGGCTGGTCGGTCTGCCCCTCGTCCACGTCGGTGTCGCAGTCGTTGTCGATGCCGTCGCACAGCTCGGGTGCGCCCGGAAACCGCGTGTCGTCGTTGTCGTCGCAGTCGTTCGGGTTGTCGACCGTTCCCGGCGGGGGATCGCAAGCCAGCGTCACGTCGAAGAAGTCGCCCGCACCATCGCCGTCGTCGTCGGCGTACCAGGACGGCAACACCCCCTCGTCCACCGCCCCGCTGCAGTTGTCGTCGACCCCGTTGCAGGTCTCCATCTCGCCCGGATTGACGTCCGGATCCCCGTCGTCGCAGTCGTTCGGGTTGGCCGCGAAGCCGGACGGCACGGCGCAGTCGGTCACGCCGCCGCTCGGGGCGCCGAACCCGTCTCCATCCCCGTCCGGGAACACGGTCAGCACGGGGGCATCCTCGTCGATCACCCCGTCGCATTCGTCGTCGACCCCGTCGCAGGTGGCGTCGTCGGGGATGTCCGGATTCACGTCCGGATCCGTGTCGTCGCAGTCCGGGCCACCAGCGGGTCCGCGCGGGACCCCGTCTCCATCTTCGTCGGTCCAGTCCGGGGCCTGGTCCAGCAGTTGACCATCCTCGCCAGGACTCGACCCGTGAGCCCCTTCGGATTCGCCCTCCGGGTCGAACGCGGTGCCCCGCGAGCCCGCCGAGAACTCGGTCGGGCAGGACCCCGACCCCTGCAGGACGATGCGTCCCCCACCCCCGCCGGCACCAGGCCCGTTCAGCCCACCGCCTGCGGCATCGGTCGTGTCTCCACCGTTCCCGCCCCGGACGTCCGCGAGACCGCAGTCCAGCGACCCCAGGGTCTGCAGCACGAGGGTCCCCCCGGCTCCACCACCACCGGCGCCATCGTCGATGTTGGCCGCCGCGTTCACCCCGGTCGAGACGAACTCGCCCGACCCCGAGATGGAGCGCGCCCGCACCCAGATCAGCCCGCCTCCGTCGGCTCCTTCGCCGTTCGTCGGGGGGATGTTGTCGTCTCCGCTGCCGCCTCCGCCGCCGAACGCGAGATGGTCCCGCCACTCGGGGCGTGTCCAGCCGCCTCCCCATCCGCCGATGGTCTCGCTGTCGTGGCCCTGTCCACCTCGACCGCCGCCTCCCGCTCCGCCGCCTCCACCGCCGCCGCCGTTCGCGCAGTTCGCGCCTCCACCCCCGTTCGCGAGGGACCCGACGCCGGTGGTCCCGAACCCTCCAGCGCCACCTCCACGAAAGGCCGCATTGGGATGGTCGGACGACCCGTTGCACTGGGTGATGTAGCCGCCGACGGGATCGGCATCACCACCGCGGAACCCCCGACCGGTCATGTTCAGCTCGCCGTCGACGACCAGATCGCCGTCCACGAACACCACCAGCGCCCCACCCGACACTCCGTCGTAGGCCGCGCCCTGCAACAGACCAGACGCGTCGATCGTGAGCTGTCCGTACTCCTCGACCCGTACCAGCTGTGCACCCGCCGTGTACGTGTTCTCGAGGGGCGCATCGAGCGTGAGGGTGTCTGCATTGCGGGCGACGACCCGAGCCAGCTCGTGGTGTGCGACGCCGTTGGCCGTCACGTCGATCCCGCTGGGCTGGCCGAATCTGGGCGTGTAGGTGGACGCCACGGTGGTTTGATGGAGGAAGACGAGCGTGCCGACGGGGAAGTCCGTGGCGTCGTCGACCTCGACCGTGTCGAGCCCCGCGACCACCGGAAGCAGCCGCGTGGCGGGAGAGACCGTCTGTGTAGACGTGATCGTCGCCGATGGGGTTCCCTGGCCGAACCCGTAGACGTCCGGACCCGCAGACGCCGGAGCCGAGACCACCACCCACACGCACACCAGGCCCGCAGAACGCAAGGGCGACGGTCGGAAACCAGGCTTCATCCACGCTCCGTATCCGCCGAACGAGGCGTCGTCAGCTCCGCTCGAGGAAGGTCCGCACGATGCTCATGGCTTCCTGGGAGATGCCAGTGTCGGTCTCGTACTCGAGCACGAAGTCGACCGCCGTGCCTTCGGGGCCGGTCATGGTCTGGATGAAGTCCTGCATCGCCAGGTCGCGCGTGTCGAGCCCGTCGACCTCGACGATCAGGTCGCCGGGCTCCAGACCCAGCTGGGCGGCCGGGGTGCCGGGCATCACGGCCACCACTCGGATCCCGCCGTTCGCCGGCCGGATCGAGACCCCCAGCCCCCCGGTGCGACGGCTGGACACCTCGAGCTGTACGTACTCCTGACCGCCTTCGGGCACCGCCACCTCGACGGACTGGGACTGGGCCCACAGCGCGCCGTCGCGTCGCCCGGCCCGCACGACACAGGCCTCCGACCCCACCCGGTACTCGCCGCGCCGACCGCGCTCCGCCGCACAGCCCTGCACCCAGATCCGCGCGTGCTCGGCCGGCCGGCCCTCTTCGTCGACCACATCGACGATCAGCCGGCCGCGCAGGTCGTCGTCTTCGCAGGGACCGCACTGAGCGGGGTCGATCATCCCGGCCTCGCAGAGATCGCACACCCGCTCCTGCAGGTCCTCGCCGTGCTCGCCGGCGGCAGCGGCCTCGAACATCCCGTCGGACAAGGGCTGATCGGCACGTCCGCTCGCTGGGGGGAGATCGGGTGCAGAGGGGGCGAAGCGACGCACGATGCGCTCGGTGTCTTCGCGTTCGAACAGGACATCCTCGACCGGCCCGGGCTGCAGGAGCCACCACGCCAGACCGATGCAGCCGACCAGGAGGACCAGCCCGCCGAGCCAGCGCCCGACCCTGCGTCTGCGGTGTTGACGACCCATTCCACCCATGCATCCACCATAGCCTCGTCGGACCCAAACGACATCGACGACGGGTCGAACCAGACCACCCCGTGCTCTGGGATGCGGGCCGGATAGGACTGCACCATGGAACCCACGACCTCCCCCATCCCCGCCATCACGGACCCCGACGTCCTCGAGGGCTACCTCACGGACGCCTCCAACATCCGGGGCCACGCAGACGGGCTGTTCCGGCCCCAGACCACCGAAGAGGTCGCCGCCATCGTGGCCGAAGCCCACCGCACCCGCACGCCGCTCACGGTCACCGCCGGGCGCACCTCCACCACGGCCGCGGCCGTCCCGGAAGGCGGCTGGCTGCTGTCGACCGAGCGGCTCACGGCCATCGGGTCCATCACGGACGACCGCGCCACCGCCCAGGCCGGCATCCTGCTCGGGGCATTCCAGGCCGCGATCGAACAGACCGGTCGGTTCTATCCCCCCGACCCCACCTCCCGGCACGACTGCGCCCTCGGCGCCAGCATCGCCACCAACGCGTCCGGTGCGCGGTCGTTCAAGTACGGCGCCACACGGCCCTGGGTCGAGGCCATCGACGTCGTGCTCCCCGACGGCACGGTGCTCCGCGACGTCACGCGCGACACCCCCATCCCCGCCGACTGGCCCGTTCCCCGCTGGACCGAGCCCGACGTGAAGACCGCCGCCGGCTACGCCCCACCCGACAACCTGCTCGACCTGTTCATCGGCCAGGAAGGCACCCTCGGCATCCTGACCCAGGCCACGGTCCGGCTCACGGCCCTGCCCGACGAGGTGCTGGGCATGGTGGTGTACTTCCCGTCCCGACAGGCCGCCGTCGCATTCGTGAAGCGCGCGCGAGACGCCCAGCGAGCCGACCCCGACGGGCCCGTCTCACCGCGATGCCTGGAATACCTCGACCACCACTGTCTCGAGCTGGCCCGACAGCGCGTCGGAGACGTCCCCACCGAAGCGAAGGCCGCCTTGTTCTGCGAGCAGGAGGTCGCGTCCGACGTCGACACGCACCTCGAGGGCTGGTGGGCCATGCTCGAAGCCAGCGGTGCCCTGGCCGACGACACCCTGCTCACCACCGACGACGCCGGGCGCGCCGAGCTGCACGCGTTCCGCCACGCCATCCCCGCCGGCGTGAACGAGGAGGTCACCCGCAACGGCATGCCCAAGGTCGGCACCGATCTGTCGGTCCCCGACCCCGCACTCGACGCCATGATGGAGGCCTACGAAGCCGCGCCCCTCCGCAACGTGCTCTTCGGGCACATCGGCGACAACCACCTGCACCTCAACCTGCTCCCGAAGACCGACGACGAGCTGGCGGTCGCCAAGGCCTTCTACGACGAGCTCGCAGCGAAGGCCGTCGCGCTCGGGGGCAGCGTGAGCGCGGAGCACGGCATCGGCAAGACCAAGCGGCAACACCTGCGGACCATGGTGGGCGACGAGGTGCTCGAACAGTTCCGCGCCCTCAAGCGCCATCTCGATCCCCACTGGATCCTGGGACGGGGGAACATCCTGCCGATTCCATGAGATCCAGGATTTCTTCACCGCCGCTGTAAGATGCGCGACACGCAGCCGTTGGATGAGCGAGTGAGCAAGGCGGAGTCGCCAGCAACATCGCCAGAGCCCGCCAACGAGGGTGGAGGCCCGTCGGACACGACATCCTCCTCCTCGCCGGCGCGGACCCGTGCGAAGCGCGCTGGCAAGCCGTCGAGCGACCTCGTCCCCCTCGAAGAGGAACGCGCTGTGATCGAACGCCTGCAAGCCGGAGACCGGGAAGCCTTCTCCACCCTGTACGGGTGGTACGGCGACCTGATCTGGCGCCAGGCCATCCTCCCCAGGCTCCCCATCCGGGAGCTCGCCGAGGACTGTCTGCGCGACACCTTCCGGACGGCGCTCGAGAAGATCGGGTCGTTCAAACCACAGAACCGCTCGATCTTCTTCTGGCTGCGTCGCATCGCGGTCAACAAGGCCATCGATGTCCACCGTCGTCACAAGCGCGACCAGGACCTCGCCGACGCCGTCGAATCCGAACCCGCAGAGACCCTGCACAGCCGGCCCGATCGACCCGATCGCGGCCTGGAGGTCGAAGACACGAAACGTCTCGTGGGCTTGTCGCTCGACAAGATGAACCCACGCTATGCACAGGCCCTGAAGCTGCGCCTCATCGAGGACCGCAGCCGCCAGGAGTGTGCGGACATCCTCGGGGTGAAGGTCGGCAACTTCGACGTCATCCTCCATCGGGCCATGAAGGCCTTCCGCAAGGTGTACCCCCCATGAACGAGCAGAAACAGGCAGAGCGCCTCGCAGCCTGGCTCGAGGACGCGAACAGCATTCCAGGCGAAGACGGCACCCCCGCCGATCGCACCCTGGACGGGCTCGAAGAGCTCGACGCCGACGTGCGGGAGACCCTCATCGCCTTGCGACCCGAGCTCGCGCCGGCGCCCCGGGTGTCGGTCGACGACATCCTCGCCGGCGTCACCGAAGGTCCGCTCGCAGCCGCTCCCACCGGCTCCGAAGCAGAGGAGGACCCGAAATCCGCCATGCCCATGGGCGCTTCGGTGGGGGCATCCCCCCAAGAGGCCCCGCTGGAAGGCAGCTCCCGCAGTCGCCGCCCGTGGTTGTTCGCCGCCCTCGGCGTCGGGGGAATGGGCAGTCTGGTCGCCGCCGCCGCGGTGCTGCTGGTGGTGGGCAGCGTGACGATGAACAGCCAGAACGAGCCTGCCGTCGTGATGGACCAGGGGCCTGCAGCCGCGCCCATGAGGGCCTCCGAGCCCATGGACGACGCGGTCGCGATGGAGGAAGCCGCGGGCGTTGTCGACACCGGCCTCCGGAAGCCAGCAGGCGATGCCGACGCCGCTCGCAAGCCCCGAGCCGCGACCCCCCGTCCTCGCCCCAGCCCGAAGCCCCGCCCTGCGTCGGCTGCACAGGTCGCGAAAGGCCCCACGACGTCGTCCCCTGCCGAGCTCGGCGACGCACCCGAAGCCGAGCCCGATGCCGTGGCGTTCGCCGACGACGAGCTCGCAGCCCGAGGGGGAGACGGAACGGAAGGTGGAGACGTCTACGACGACGCGCTCGGCGGCTCCCTGGAGGCCATCGGCTACCTCGACGAAGACGTCCCGCGCAACATCCCCGAGGTCCCCAGCGGGGGTCTGGCCCGCGACGAGGGCCGCGGTGCCGGGAAGGGGTCCGGGACGCGGGCAGCTGCCGAGAAGCAGAAGGCCGAAGCCAAGGCCGACGAGCCCGTCGGCGACAAACTGCAGGTCGACGACCAGCGCCAGCGCGCCGAGGAAGCCGCCCGCAAACAGGCCGAGGAGCAGCGCCGGCTCGAAGCGGAGCGCGCTGCCGTGGCCGCGGAAGAAGCCGAGGAGCTCTCGAGCGCCGGTGCCGCTGCACCCGCCATGGAGGCCCCGGCCGACCGCGACTTCAACCTCGGCGGCCAGCCGGTGATGAGCGAGTCCGACATGACCGAGCCGATGGCCGACACGCCGAGCGCCTCCCGGCCCAGGCCCCGTGCGGACATTCCAGCCGCGGAGGAGCGCGCCAAGCGCACCCGCAGCCCGCTGTTCGGCGGCCGGAAGTCCAAGGAGGCCAAGCAGGCTCCCTCGGCGCCCACCGCTGCTCCGCCCGCCGCTCCGCCCGCTGAGCCGGCACCCCCACCCCCACCACCGACCGGCAGCAGCAACCCGAAGGCGCGACAGGCCCGTCAGGGCGTCGAATCCACGACCTCGTCCGAGATCCGGGCCGCCCAGTCCGCCCTCGATGCCGGGTCCCCCCGCATCGCACTCGGCAAGATCGAGGCTGCGCTCGCCGCCGGGCCCTCCACCGCGGTCCGCCAGCACCTCCTGGCTCTCAAGGGCGACGCCCTGTGGGCGCTGGGCGATCGCAAGGCCGCCGAAGCCGCCTGGGATGCCGCCATCGCCCTGCAGACCGGGCCGTAGCCGGCCGCCGAGGGCCATCGAACGCGACTCGGCTCCCCGCGACCCCCACGCGGGTGGTATTCAGTCCCATGCCCTTCTCCCCTCGCATCGCCCGGATGATCTCGACGGCACTCGGCGGGCGCGACGTCCGCGACCGTGCCGAGCGCCTCCACTTCAAGGATGCCGGCCACGGCTTCGACCCCTTCGGCCTGCACCCCGACTTCGTGGCCCTCGGCGACGTCATCGGAAAGGCCGGCTACGAGCGGTACTGGCGCGTGGCGTCGTACGGGTCCGAGCACATCCCCGCCACGGGCCCCGGAGTGCTGGCCGCCAACCACTCCGGCACGCTCCCGATGGACGGCGCGATGCTCTGGGTCGACGTCCTGCGCAACACCGATCCCCCGCGCTGCAGCCGCGCGATGGCCGACTACTTCGTCGCCAGCCTGCCCGTGGTCTCCACCCTGTTCGCCCGCTGTGGCGTCGTCAGCGGGAGCCGGGGCAACGCCGAAGCCCTGCTCCAGGCCGGCGAGCTCTTGATGATCTTCCCCGAGGGCGTGGGCGGCATCGGAAAACCGTTCAGCGAGCGCTACAAGCTCCAGCACTGGACCAAGGGCCACTGCGAGCTCGCCATCCGGCACGGCGCGCCCGTCATCCCGGTCGGCATCGTCGGCGCCGAGGAGCAGATGCCCCAGGTCGCGCGCATCAAGATCAAGGGCCCGATGCCCTACCTGCCCATTCCGGCCACCCTGATCCCGCTGCCCACCAAGTACCACATCCACTACGGCGAGCCGATTCCGTTGCACGAGGAATTCAGCCCGGAAGACGCCGATGATCCCGAGATCGTCCGCAACGCCGCCGCCCGCGTGAAGAGCGCCGTCCAGGCCTTGCTGGAGCGCGGATTGTCCATGCGAAAGGGGATCTTCCGGTGATCAGCGTCCTCGTCACCGGCGCCACCACCCCCGTGGGAGAGCGCCTCATCCGCAGCCTCGTGGCCGACACCCGCGTCAAGCACGTGCTGGCCGTGGCCTTGGAGCCCCCCGACCAGGCCCTGCCGTTCAGCCACGGCAACCGCCTGACCTACCTGTCGGTCGATCTGTCCCGCTCGCGCAAGGTCCGCGAGCTGCTGTTCGGGCCCGCCCGCGACCTCGGCGTCGAAGTCGTCGCCCACCTCGGTCAGCACCGCTCCGGCTTCGGCCGGGGGCGCAGGGTGCGCGCCTACAACGTCGAAGCGCTGCGCAGCATCCTCGACCTCGCGGACCGCCATCCGACCATCCGGCGCGTCGTGCTCAAGTCCTACGCCGTCGCCTACAAGGTCAGCCTCGAGCTGCCGGTGCTGGTGCGCGAAGATCACCCGCTCAACCTCTCGCCCCACGCCCCGCAGTACATCCGCGACCGCGTCGAGGCCGACCTCACCGCCTGCGCCCGGATGGGCCTGTCCAGCTACGAGACCGTGGTGCTGCGCTGCGCCGAAGCCCTCGGTCCGGGCACCGGAAGCCAGCTGTACGACTTCCTGGACGCCCCCGTCGCGTTCCGCCCGATGGGCTTCGACCCCATGGTGAACGTCGCGACGATGGAGGACATCGTGGCGGCCCTGGAGAACGCTACGCACGGCTCCGGAGAGGGCGTGTTCAACATCCCGGGCTTCGACACCCTGCCGCTGTCCGAGACCATCCGGAAGTGGGGAACCCCGTCGCTGCAGGTGCCGGGAGGGTTCTTGAAGCCCGCCTACAACCTGCGGCACCGCCTGACCGGCAGCGAGTTCGAGTACGGCCTGAACCGGCACCGGATGCACCTGGGTCTGGTGCTGGACGGCTCCCGCGCGAAAGAGGTGCTGGGCTACACGCCGTCCAACCCCGTCGACTGGCCGATCGGCGGCCGCATCATGGACCCCGCTGTCGCCGGAGCTGGCGCCGGCGCCTGACGTCGGGTCAGCTGTTGGGCCGATCCTCGCAGCTCTTCAGGCCGATGGCATCGATGTCCGGGCCCGCCCAGGGTCCCGCAGCACCGTCTCGTACGGCCGTGAGCCGGAGGAACCGCCAGGAGCCCTTTGCAGCCGAGCTCTTCGCGAGGTCCACCCCTCGAACCGCCCCCGAGATGCGGCCCACGCGCACCCAGATCGTGCCGTCCTCGCTGACGTCGAGGAACGTGGGCTCGGCAGACGGCCCCCGCTCGTAGACGTACAGGTCCACTCCCTCGCCGTTCACGATGGGCCGGTCGAACTTCACGGTCAGCACGGCGTCGTCGCCGGTCCGGTTGCCCAGGCTCACCGCGTTGCGGCCCTCGACGAAGTCCGGCGCACCCAGGGCATTGCGCGGCTGGGCGTAGTCGGGCTCGACGCCCGGACCGGGGGTGTAGTCGACCACCTCGGACGCGAAGGCCTCGGGACAATCCGATGCGAGTGACGTGTTCGTGAATGCAGCGAGGCTCAGAAGGATCATTTCGGAGTCTACCGCGCTCGACGGGTGGATGCGACCACCGTACACGCCACCCGCCCTGAAGCGGACTCGGACAGCTGCACCCCCTGGACGCGCTGCCATACCGGCAGGTGGAGCCCCACTTCGCAGTCGAGCCGACCGGGCCGCCGCTCGGGACCCGACGACCACACCCGATGCGTGGCGACCGGGCGGATGCCGAGCACGGTCTGCCGCCCGGAGCGTCGTTCGACCGTCACACCCAGGTGGTCGTCCATTTCCCAGAACCTGTGCGCCAGCTGGTGGCGGACGTCGACGTTCAGCCCCGCACGCCAGGCCCCGCCCACTCTTGCCAGCACCCCGCCCGAGCCCGCGAACAGGGAGCCCCATCGGATGTCGTCCACGGTTCGGGTGAGCGGGATGCGGACGACCCCGGAGCCCACGAGCTGCCAGTCCGAGCCCAGGACCCCCTGGGCACCGAGTATCCCCGTCCAGGCACCACTCCCGGCGCTGGCGCGCACGTCGGTGGTGACCAGCTCGACCGCTCCCCCCTCGACCGTCACGGTGCTGGCCTGCAGGACGGGGTCGCGCGTGTACGCTCCCGTGGGTGCCGCGACCCCTCCAGAGAAGGTGAACGCGTCGAGGGTCTGGCGGATCTCGAGCTCCAGGTCGCCCGACGCGACGGCGTCCAGCACCACCACGGGCGCCCGCACCTCGAGCCCCGTGCCGGAGGGCAGCGTCCACGCCGCACGGTGCGTCCAGGTGTGTCTTACGACCTGGCCTCCTTCTCCGCCGAACCGCTTGCTGCCCTGGAGCACGCGACCGAACACCGAGGTGTCCCACGCCACTCCAGCAGCGAGCGATGGACCTGCCGCATCGACCCGGCCGTACATGGGTGCTGGGCTGACCGGGGCGATCGCCGCATCGTGGTGGGCTCCCGCTGCGGTGGAGACGGTCAACAGGCCCATGACGACGGGCAGATTCCGAAGGTCTCGTTCCATAGGACGACCTATCGGTCGCTCACTCGCAGACCGATGAGGCAAATCGTCGCGCCATGCGCTGCTGCAGGCGTCAGTCCCTCGGGGGGCGCTTCTGGAGCTTCCGCTGCAGGGTGCGCCGATGCAGTCCGAGCCGTCGCGCTGCCTGGGAGATGTTCCCGTCGCAGTCGTTCAGGACACGCTGGATGTGCTTCCACTCGGCGCGCGCGAGCGACGGCGCGCTGTATCCGGCTCCTGGAGCCGCGGGGTCGCCCTGGAGCGCTGCCAGGACCCGATCGGCATCGACGGGCTTCTGCAGGACGTCGAGCACGCCGAGCTTCACGGCGCGCACCGCCGTGGCGATGGACCCGTAGCCCGTGAGAACCACCGCCTTCAGGTGGGGCAGCGCCTCTTTCAGTTCCTCGAAGACTTCGAGCCCATCCTCGTCGGACAGCCGCAGGTCGACCACGGCGTGGGTGGGCGCATGGGGGACCGTGGCGAGGGCGGACTCCCGATCGTTCGCCACCCAGGCCTCGTGGCCGCGTTCCCGAAACGCCCGGGCCAGACGGGTCCGCAGTCGGGCATGGTCTTCGATCACGAGGATGCGCACGGTGCCCTCCCAGACAGCGCGGTGGGAATCGTGAGCTCGGCCACCAGGCCCCGGGGCGTTCCGCGACGAAGCTGGAACGTGCCCCCGAGCTGGACCGCCAGGCTGTGGACGAAGAACAGGCCCAGGCCGCGCCCCGAGGACTTGGTGGTGAAGAACGGCTCACAGGCCCGATCGAGCACCTCGGGCTCGGCACCCGGCCCATCGTCGGCAACCCTGAAACGCACGTCTCCACCGGGCTGAACGCGGGCCGTCACCTCCACACGGCCCTCTCCGCCGCACGCATCGCGCGCGTTGTCCACCAGCCGCCGCACGGCCTGGGCCAGCAACCGATCGGGCAGCTCGACCGACACCGGCTCCACATCGAGCCGCGGCGCTGGTCGGGCATCCACCAATGCCTGGCGCAGGAACGCCTCGAGCTCGACCCGCACCCATCCGTCGGCGCGACTGGCACCCGCGTCGACCGACAGCTGATCGAGGATGGCCCGGCAGGTCCGCACCTCTTCCAGCACCTCCTCGAGATCGGTGACGAGTGGCACGACGTCCCCGGACGCGGCTTCGTGCACCGGCGTGTCCCGAACTGCCCGGAGCCGCTCGGATGCGATCATCTGGATCGTCGCCAGAGGCGTCGCGAGCTCGTGTGCGGCGCCACCGGCGAGCGCTGCGAGGGACGCCAGGCGCTCTGCAACCTCGCGCGACGCGCGTGCACGCCTGGCCTCCGCCTCTGCGAGCGCGGCGCTCGTTCGGAACCGATGTACGGCCAGGCCGAGCAACGGAACGGTGACCGCGTACGCCGCGACCATCCCGATGAGGTGGGTCGACATCTCCATGTGGTGGTGCTCGCCACTCACCGCGTACAACCCGCCGAACGATACGATCGACAAGGCGCCGAGCACCCCTGTGAACCAGGAGGAGCTCACGAGCGCACCCATCACCACCGGAAACAGGTAGAGCAGGGTGAAGGGGTTCGCGATGCCACCCGAAGCGCCCAGCAACACGGTCAGCAGAACCACATCGGAGGTGAGCACCAGGCCGTTCAAGGGGGCCCCGAGGCGGTAGTGCACCCCGTTCAGCCCGACAGCCACGAGGCCGATCGCCACCGCGGTCCCGACCGGCGGCCCCGGCAGGACGTTCGCGAGGCCGGCAGCCAGAACCAGACCGAGCACCACGGTCCACACCCAGCGCAGGCGCATGAACGACGGCTGGTCGAGGACAGGCTCCATCCAGACCGCCTATCCCGCTTCGTCGCGCATTCGGTGTGGCGGATTGTCGCTGACCGTCACACCTCCCACGCTCGAGGGCGCGACGGGCGATGCTGGTCGGGCATCCCGTGCCCCAGCCCGAGCCCAGACTGGGATAGACTCCGCGCCGGAGGAACTGCTGGGCCTGCAGCTACTGATCTGGATCACCGTCTTCACGAACGCGCTGGCTGCCGATGGTGGCCATGGCGGCGATCACGGTGCCGCGGATGCCGCTCACGGTGCAGCGAGCCATGGCAGCGGCTCGGCGGGGGCGGTCGTGCTCCTGGCGATGGTCGGCGGCGCCTACCTCCTCACCCGCTTCGTCGTGAACCGGCTCCAGCGGCGATTCCTCTTCGTCAGCGGCATGGAGTACATCGTGCTCGGCGTGCTGCTGGGCCCCGCGGCGGTCAACACCGTGGCGGTGTTCGACGACATCGACCGCCTGGCGCCCGTCATCGCGTTCGCCGCCGGCTGGGTCGCCCTGATGTACGGGATGGAGCTCCGCCTGCGCACGCTCATGGACGAGACTCCCGACCGGTCCATGCGCCTGGCGTTCGCCGAGGTCCTCGGCACCGGGCTGGCCACCGGGGGCGCGGCCTACGGGTTCTTCGTGAGCGGGTGGGTGATCGAGGCACTGCCCGTCACCGAGTCCGCCTGCGCCGCATCGGTCATGGGGTGTGCAGCGGCAGCGGGGTCCAGCTCGGCGGTCGATCTGCTGTCCGAGACCTACGACACCCTCCAGTCCCAGCTGCTCACCCTGCTCCGGCACACCTCGCGGATCGGCGACATCATCGCCATCCTCGGCATGGGCGTGGTGTTCGCCCTGTTCCACCAGGCCCCCGGCGAAGAAGCCGCGCTCCAGCCCCAGTTCGCCGGCTGGCTGCTCGCCACGATCGTGCTCGGCGTCCTGCTGGGCGGGCTCTTCTCGGTGTTCCTGGACGACGACGCCGACGAGAACCACCGCTTCCTCGCGCTCACGGGGATCATCGTGCTCGCGGCCGGGGTCAGCTTCTTCCTGGAGATCAGCGCACTCGCGGTCAACCTGATCCTGGGCGCCATCCTGGTCAACAGCTCGGACGGGCCCAAGGTCGCCAAGACCCTGGAGTCGTCGGTCCAGCCCGTCACCCTGGTGCTCATGGTGTTCGCCGGGCTCATGTGGGCACCCGTCGATCCCCTCGCCGGGCTCGTGGTCACCGTGGGCTACATCGTGATCCGGGCCGCCAGCAAAGCGCTCTCGGTGTTCCTGGCTGCGGTCGGCACGCCTCTACGGCGCGATCTGTTCCGCGGCCTGATGGCTCAGGGCGAAGCTGCGGTCGCCATCGCCATCAGCTTCCGGCTCGTGTTCGACGGGCCCGCCGCCGAGCTCGCCTACACCGCCATCCTGGTGTCCGTCATGCTCAACGAGCTCGTCGCGCCGCGGCTCCTCAAGGGGTTGCTCATCGACACGGGCGAGCTCGACAGCGATGCCACCGCCTGGGCTCGGAGGGCCTGAATGTTCGTCGTCGTCATCGGTCTCGGCCAGGTCGGTCGCCACGTCGTGCGCACCCTCGAGTGGGAACGCCACGACGTCGTCGCCATCGATCAGGACGAGGACGCCATCCGCTACGTCGAAGAGCACCACGACGTGATGACCCTGCAGGGCTACGGCGCCAGCCAGAAGGTGCTGCTCGCCGCCCGCGCCCACCAGGCCGACCTCGTGGTCACGGTCACCAACCACGACGAGGTCAACCTCGTGGCCGCCCTGGCTGCTCGCAACCTGGGGGCCAAGCGCGCCATCGCCCGGGTCGAGGGTCGGGAATGGGGGGTCGACGACGACTCCACCGGCGTCGAGTACGGGTTCCTCGGGGTGGACGTGGTGTTCAACCCCAAGCTGCTGCTCGCGCGCGAGCTCGCCAAGATCGCCCAGAGCCACGGGGCCACCCAGGTCATCGACGTCGCAGACGACCGCATCGAGATCGTGAGCGTCGATCTCGACGAGGGGTTCCGGCGCAAGAACACCAGCCTGGCCCGGATGCGGCTCCCCGAAGGCGTGCTGGTGGCGGCCATCGTCCGCGACGGCGAGCTGCGCGTCCCGGGCGGTGCCGACGTGCTGGAGCCCGGCGATCGGGTCTATCTGTGCGGGCTTCCCGAGCAGATGCTGCAGGCCGAGGACCTGTTCACGAAGAACCGACAGGCACAGCGCGTCTGCATCGTCGGTGGTGGCGTGATCGGCGAGCACCTGGCGTCCACCCTGATGAAGGACGGCACCGAAGTCGCGCTGATCGACAACGACAAGTCCCGAGCCCACGACCTGTCCTGCCGGCTGATCGGGGCCACCGTGCTCCAGGGTGACGGCACCGACCTCGAGCTGCTCCAGGACAACTACATCGGGGAGTTCGACCTGTTCGCGGCCGTCAGCGACGAGGACGAGGTGAACCTCATGGCCGCGCTCCTCGCCCAGCGCCTCGGCGCCAAGCGCACCGCCACCGTCGTGCAGCGGGCCGACTACGTCGAGATCCACGAGCAGCTCGGGATCAACAGCGTGCTCTCGCCTCGCCGTCTGGCCGCGGACCACGTGCTGCGATTCGTGCGCGAGAAAGCGCTCAAGAGCGTGGCGACCCTCGAGAACGGCAAGGCCCAGATCATGGAAATCCGGGCTCTGGAGGGCGCGCGCGCCGTCGGGTTGCCGGTCAGCCGGATGAGCGTTCCCCAGGGCGCCTTGCTCTGTGCCATCCTCAAGCCCCAGCACGTCGAGATCCCCCATGGCGACTCGATGATCGAGCCCGGCGACACCGTCATCGCCCTGGCGACCCCCCGGGCGTACGACAAGCTCGAGTCCCTCTTCAAGCAGCGGGCGTTCTGACGGAATGCCGCGTCGTGTCGCCACCTCCCGTCAGGTCGCCAGGCCATGTGGGTTCGTCGTGCTCGGCATGGCGGCGTGCATGTTCTTGTGCTCGGCGGTGGGCATCCTGTACGACCAGCTCGGCACGCTTCGCAGCGTCGACGCCGGAGGGGCGTTGTGGATGGCCGTCTGCGGGATCATCACCGCGATCAGCGGCGGAGCGATGGTGTGGTGGGGCCAGCCGGCCGCGGGCGTGCAGATGCGGCGCATCGAAGCCACCCTCACCACCACGATGGTCTGGACCCTCGCCGGGGTCTTCGGTGCCCTGCCCTACGTCATCGGGCCCGGATTGTCTCCCGCGGACGGCTTCTTCGAAGCGATCAGCGGCTTCACCACCACCGGCGCCACCATCGTCGAGGACATCGAGGGCACGCTGTCCCGGTCGGTCCTCCTCTGGCGGTCGCTCACCCAGTGGCTCGGCGGGATGGGCATCGTGGTGCTGTTCATCGCGGTCTTCCCGAGCCTCGGCGTGTCGGGCAAGCACATGTTCCGCACCGAGGTACCCGGCCACAGCGCCGAGGGGCTCAAGCCCAAGATCACCGAGACCAGTGCGGCGCTGTGGCGCATCTACGCCGCGATGACCGTGGCCGAAGTCGCCGTGCTGTGGGCCCTGTTCACGTGGTGGGTGCCCAAGACCCTCGACGAACACTGGTCGGACACGCTGTTCGACGCCGTCTGCCACGCCATGACCACGCTCTCCACCGGGGGGTTCTCCACCCACAACGCCAGCGTCGGGTACTACGACTCGGGCATGGTGGACTACGTGATCTCGTTCTTCATGCTGCTCGCGGGCGTGAACTTCGGGCTGTACTACGGCGCGCTCATCGTCCGGGCGCGGCGGGTGCGGGAAGGCGGCTTCATCGACGAGACCCGCCACCGGATCCGCGACACCTTCAACGTGTTCGCCCAATCGGTCGAGTTCCGCGCCTACTGTGGGCTCGTGGCGCTGATGACCCTGCTGCTCACCATCTCGATCGTGCCCAACCACGAGGGCAGCTGGACCGAGAGCCTGCGCTACGCGCTGTTCATGGTCGCGACCACCGTGACGTCCACGGGCTACGGCACCGACGACTACATGGCCTACCCCTCGACCGGCCTGTCGCTCGTGCTGGTGATGATGTTCGTCGGCGGGATGAGCGGCTCGACCGCCGGCGGAATCAAGGTGAGCCGCGTGGTGCTGCTGGCCGAGAACACCTGGGGCCAGCTGCGCAAGTCCATCCGGCCCGCCATCGTGCAGGTGACCCGTCTGGGCCGGGAGATCATCAGCGAGGACACGCTCAACGCCGTGGCCACCTTCTTCTTCCTGTACATGCTCACCCTCGGGATGGGCGTGGTGTTCGTGGCCTACACCGACGGCGTGCCGCTCCCCACCGCGTTCGGCGCGATGCTCACCAGCGTGTCGAACATGGGGCCCGGTCCGTACTACGAGGGCAACGACAACTTCGCGAGCTACTCCGCCGTCGCCAAGCTGTGGTTCAGTCTCGCCATGATCCTCGGTCGCCTGGAGTTCTTCACCGTGTTCGCGCTTCTCCTGCCCGACTTCTGGAGGCGGTGAATGGCCGGACACGGAAGCCAGCAACCCGTCGACTTCTTCCGCAAGGGCCTCATCGTCCTGGCGCTGCTCTTCGTGGTGCTGGGCGCATTCCAGTTCCAGGGGGTGCCCGAAGGCGAGTTCTCCACCGTCCTGATGGCGGTCGGCTTCGTCGTCCTGGCGTCCTACACGGTCGGCGAGCTCGCCGAGGTCGCCAAGCTCCCCCACATCACGGGCTACCTCGTGGCCGGGCTCCTGCTGGGCGGGTCGTTCGCCCACACCCTGGCGGACTTCGAGTCCATCGAGCCCTGGCTGCGTCCCCCCTTCGAGGAGGGCCTGCTCTCCGAGACCGTGCTCGAACAACTCGGGCTGATGGACACCCTGGCCCTGGCGCTGATCTGCCTGACCGCCGGGGGCGAGCTGAAGCTCGAGTCGCTCCGCAAGGGCCTGGCGCGGATCCTCGCCATCCTCGGGGCCCAGACCATCACCGTGATGGGCGGGATCACCCTGTTCTTCGTCGCGATCAGCCAGCCCTGGTCGCCCCTTCCCTTCGAGCCCGTTGCGGGGTTGACCCTCCAACAGGCCATCGCACTCGGGCTCGTCCTGGCCTCGGTCAGCCTGGCCACCGCCCCTGCCGCCACCATCGCGGTCATGAACAGCGTGGGCGCGAAGGGTCCGATGACCGACAACGTCCTGCCCGTCGTGGTCATGAAGGACGTGATCGTCGTCGTGGCGTTCTCCGCCAGCACCGCCGTGGCCGTGGGCATGCTCGGCGCCGAGGGCGGCGGGAGCTTCGGGGCGGCACTCCTGAACATCGCCGCCAGCATCGGGCTCGGCGTGGCGGTGGGCTGCGGCATCCACCTCTACCTGCGCTACGTCAACGCCGAGCTGCTGCTGTTCATCGTGGGCATGGTCTTCGCCACGGCCGAGCTCGCCACCGCGATGACCCACCTCATCGACCCCCACGGCCACCCCGAGCTCGCGCTCGTGTTCATCGCCGCCGGGTTCACCATCACGAACATCCCGCTGTCCAAGGAGGGCGACCACCTGATCCACGAGGTCGAGCGGCTCTCCCTGCCCGTCTACGTGGTGTTCTTCACAATGGCCGGCGCCAAGCTGCACATCGCAGACCTCATCGCCAGCGGGCTGTTCGCGGTCATGCTGGTGTCCTTCCGGATCGCCATGCTCTGGCTCGGGGTCCGCATCGGCTCGCTGGTGCCAGGCACCGACGACGCCACCAGGCGCTACGGCTGGATGGGCTTCATCAGCCAGGCGGGGCTCGCTCTGACCCTGGCCGGCAGCATCAAGAGCACGTTCGGAGAAGGCGTCGGAGAGGGGTTGTTCTCGCTCATCCTCGCGGGTGTCGCGCTCAACGAGATCCTCGGGCCGGTCGCACTGCAGTTCGGCCTGGGCTTCGCCGGCGAGACCGCCGCACAGCGCGCCGACGGCGAGACCACCACCGAGGCCGCCGGGCCCGTCGATCCCACCGACGAAGTCGAGGACGCTCTCGCTCCCTGGCGGCGTCAGGATGCCGACCCCGACGCGTGGGGGCCGGCCGCGGTCACCGCCTCCGAAGAGCTCAACACCCTGGCCACCGAGCTCGAGCTGGAGCTCCGACAGCTGGTGCGCGACCTGGACCGGGGGCCCCTCGCCGAGATCAGCGAGGACGCCGCGCAGTACCTCCGTGGCTTGCGGCGCCACTTCCTGCGCATGCACCGCAACCTGGCCACCGGCTGGAACCGCGACCCCGACATCGCGGGCCTGCCCCACACCCTGCGCGCAGAGCTGGCGTTGCTGGCTGAGCGCTGGCGCGACCACCTCCTGGCCCGGGCCTCCTCGCGGGAACGCCAGACCTGGAGCCCGGTCGAGCTGCAGGAGGCCATCGACGCCACGGTCGCCATGCAACCCGAGCTGGTGCACGCCCCGGTCGAGCCCGACACGCTGACTCCCCGCGAAGAACCCTTCGCCAGCCGCGTGGCGCGCACCTGGCTGCGCCTGCGGATGCGGTTCTCCGAGGTCGAGCGCGACGTGAAGTTCCGCCAGCTCGTCCGCTACCACTTCCGGGGCCGCGTGGCGGGCCGGATGGAGGGGCTCGCCGCGCTGACCGTGAACGCCGAGCTGCACCTGGCCGCCCGCACCAGCGCGCTCTACGACACCATCGACGACGCCGCAGAGCGCCTGGCCAGCCTCGCGCGCCAGATGGACCCCGAAGCGCCGGACCAAGAGCGGATCGCCAACGCATTGGAGGCGTTCCGCGCCGAGATCGAGGACGACATCCGCTTTGCCCTCGACGAGACCAGCTGGGTCGCCAAGGACGCCCACATCCGCGCCACCCACATCCTCGGCCAGGCCATCAAAGATCTGAAGGCCGACCTGTACGTGTTCGACACGCCCGACCTGCCCGCCCGGCATCGAAAGTTCACGCGGGTGTTCAACGACCGGACGCGAGGCCTGACGGCCCTCACCGACGGGCTGGCTGCCGCACGCGCCACCACGGCCTCGCGCTACGCCGCCCTCGCGCTGGTGTTCGAGGTCGTCGGGCTCGAAGCCGAGGTCCGGGATGCCGTCGACGAGCACACCGATCGCCTGGCACGGCAGATCCGCGGCAAGGCCTTCACCCAGATCGAGCGCGTGCAGACCGGCTTCGACACCCTGCTCGAGTCCACCGACACCCTCCTCGAACCTTCCGAGTCCACCGGTCCCCAGATCGCCGACGAGCTCAAGGAGATGGTGGAGCCCGTGGCCCGGGTGGTCGAAGAAGCCGTCGACGCCACCACCACGCTGCGCGACTGGCTGGCGGGCGAAGCCAGCGACGCGCCCCTGCTCGAAGCCATCCTCTCGGCCGCCCAGGAGCTGTCCGAGCGCTACGAAGTGCCCGTGCGGATGCCCCTGATGGGCGAGTGGGCGCTCCCGAACGCCGTGCCCACCTCGGACATCCCGTTCCGCGAGGTCGCGGTCTCGTTCATCGAAGCCCACATCACCCGCGATCTCATCGACGTCACGCGCCGGCTGTCGGCCCAGATCGACGGGCTGCTCGCCAACCTCCAGGAGCTGCAGCGCGTCCTGCAGTTCAACGCCGACCTCGCGGTCCAGGAGCTGGAGGTGCACCACGAAGGCCTGTCCGACGAGTCCCGCCAGCTCGTCCGCGACATCGTGCTGGGCTCCTGGGGCCGCTCCCAGATCCGCCTCGAGACCGCCGTGAACGCGGCCGAGCCCCTGCCCGAGACGGTCGAGGGGCTCCTCCACGAAGCCGTCGTCGTCAAGCTCGACACCTTCCGGGGCCAGGTGCTGGACGGACGCATCACCGACCTGCGCCACACCCTGCTCCGCCAGGTCGAGGTCCAGCGACGCTTCCTCGACCGCGCCAGCAGCCTGTCCGAGGTCGCGACCGCCGCTGCCGAGCAGGTGGCCGAAGGCCTCGCCATCACCCTGGGCGACGAGCGGATCGCCGCCCTGCGCTACAGCCTCGGGCTGCCGACCACCGTTCAGGTCGCCGACCCGCGGGCCTTCGCCGCCCCCCAACCCCTGTCCAGGCTCCCGACGGTCTACCGCCGCCTGTTCAGCGACCACGCCCTCGAAGCTGGAGACCTGCTCACCGGTCGGGACGCCGAGTACGCCACCGCCCTCGCCGCGCTGCGCAGCGACCAGCCCGGCGTGTTCCGGAACGTCGCGCTCGTGGGCCTCGACAACATCGGTCGGCGCGCGCTGGCCAGCGCCCTCATCCGGGGTCTCGGGGTCGGCCGCCTCACGCGTCGCACTCTCGAAGCCCCCGTCTCCGTCGGGGATGTCGACGGCTGGTTCTCCGAAGAGCCCGGTGGAGTCGTGCTCCTGGAGGGCTTGCAGCACCTGTTCGAGCTCCGGCCCGGCGGATTCGCCCCCCTGCGGCGCTTCGTCCGGGGCCTGGTCGAAGACGGCGGACGCACGGCACACCTGATCCTCGTCGACACGCCGGTGTGGCACTTCGCGGTGCGGGCCACCCAGCTCGACAGCGTGTTCGCCGAGTCGGTGCAGATGGACCCCCTGACCGTCGAAGAGCTCGAGACCGCGCTCATCAGCCGACACAGCATGAGCGGCTACGGCCTGACCTTCGAGTCCAGCCGGGACCTGTCCTGGCAGGTCCAGGACCTGCTGTCGCGCACCGACGACACCGCCGAGCGCCACCAGCGCACCTGGTTCCGCACGCTGCACGTCGCGTCCGGAGGCGTCCTCACCGATGCGCTGCGGCTGTGGATGGCGAGCGTGCGCGACGTCGACGAGAAGAACGTCACCATGCGCCTGGGTCCCGTCCCCATGCCCCCGGTGGCCCGCATCCGCCGCCTGCCCGAGCCCACGCTGCTCACCCTGCGCCAGATCGCGAGCCAGGGCTGGACCACCGCAGCGCTCCACGCCGGCCAGTTCCGCATCCCCGAAGAGGAAGCCCGCGCCCAGCTCGCCGCCCTCGCCCACGCGGGGCTGCTTCGGACCATGGCCCGCAAGCCGGTCGACCCCGCCGTCGAGCCCACCACCGCCCTCCCCACCCGCTACACGCTGCCCGCGCACCTCCACGCGCCCATCGTCACCGTCCTCCAGGCGCGGGGGTGGTTCCAGTGACCGCGTTCCTGCTCACCGCGCTCTGCCTGCTTCCCGGCGCCCAGGCGCAGGACCTGCCGCCCCCTCTGCCGGCCGATTCATCCACCGAGTCCGCCGAGTCCACCGAAGCCGGCGAGACCGTGGAGGAGGGCACGACCGAAGGTGCCGTCGACCCTCACGACGCCGGGGATCCCGCACACGAGGAGCCCGAAGCGACCGACAGCGCGGGGGATTCCGGTGGTGAGCACGCGGGGACGCCCGAACACGCGGGGGATCCGGAGCCCCACGACGCCGAACCGAACGCGGAGCACGCCCCCGAATCCTCGGGGCACTCCGAGCACGAAGCCGACGCCCCTCCCGAGCCGGTCGGCCTGCAGCCGGCTCCCGCCCCTCAGCCCACCCCGGGTCTCGGGTCTGGACTGTTCGACTTCCTGGGCGACGGCGGTGCCGACACGCCCCCCGAAGACCGGCCGGACGTGGTGGTGGTGAACCAGGGCAACCGCCCCATCGCGGGGCCCTTCGATCGCATCCTGCCCTCGGGGCCACAGCCCGGCCTCGCTCATGCGTGGCCGCTGGGCTTCCTCGCAGTGCTGTGCGTGATGCTCGCCACCCTGTTCCGCCGGTCCACCCGAGACCTGCGCTCCTCAGGGCTGATCCCCCAGATCCTCCTCACCGCCGAGGTCGTCTTCCGCCTGCTCGCCGCGGCCTTCGGAATCGCCGCCATCGGTGCGCTGGTGCCTCGGGCCCTCGCCCCCGCCCTCCCCGTCGTCATCGTCGCTGCCGCCATCGCGGCCGGCTGGTCCGCCCGCGACGTCCTCCAGGATCTCGTCGCCGGCATCTTCCTGGGTGTCGAAGGCCAGCTGCGCGCCGGGCACTGGGTCCGGGGCGACCGCTACTCCGGCACGGTCGAGGCCATGGGTCTGCGCGTCACCTGGCTGCGCGACGTCTACGGCCGCCGCATCGTCGTGCCCAACCGGGTGTTGCTCGCCCAGCCCCTCGTCGCCGACGACAACCCGTGGCCGCGCATCCAGTTCACCGTCGCCATGCCCAGCGACGCGTCCACGCGCACCATCCGCGCCGCCCTCGAAGAAGCCATCCTGGTCTCGCCGTGGGTCGCGCCCACCCCCGACGTCGAGGTCCACCCCGACGGCATCGAGCCCGGCCACTGGCACATCGCCGTGCGCCTGCTGGACAGCCAGTACGCCGACCGCTTCCAGGGCCTGCTGCGCGAGCGCGTCGAGGAGATCCTCCCATAGCCTCGCCCAGCCGCGCCTCCGGCGGCCTCCTGCTCGTGGCCATCGCCATCGTGGGAGCCGTGCTCGGCTTCGTGCTCGAGCCCCTCGTCGGGCGGCTCGTCACCCTGTCGTTCGGCGGCGCCGTGCACGTCTGGACCGTCGTGGTCCTCGTGTTCCAGACCGTGCTCCTGCTCGCCTACCTGTGGGCCCACCTGGTCGCGCGGCGCTTCCCCATCGTGCACGCCGCTGCCGTGTTCGCGGGCCTGCTGTCCCTGCCCATCGCCGTCGACGCCACCCCCGACCCCGAAGGCGCGGTGCTCCCCCTGGTCGGCACCGTGATGTTGGCCATCGGCCTGCCGTACTTCGGGCTGGCCAGCGCCGCCGTCGTCGCCCAGGCCTGGTACGACCGCCGCGGCCTCGGCGAGCCCTGGGGCCTGTACGCGGCCAGCAACGCCGGCTCGCTGGTGGGGTTATTCGCCTATCCCCTGCTCATCGAGCCCTTCGTGTCTCTGCCCGTGCAGAAGGTGGCCTGGAGCTTCGGGTACGCCGGATACGCCGTGCTGGTAGGCCTCGCAGCGTGGGGAACCCTGTCTGGCGCCCTGTCCGGGGAGGACTCCGCCGGTCCTGCTGCTTCGGGTCCGTCCACGGTGGGCCCCGAGGCTGCTCCTCCGCCGGGCATCCGCGACTTCGGCCACTGGATCAGCCTGTCGATGGCGGCCTCCGTCCTGCTCCTGGCGGTCACCAGCTGGGTCGGCACCGCCTTCGGCTCGTTCCCCCTGCTGTGGACGATTCCCCTCGGCCTGTACCTGGGCAGCTTCATGGTCGCGTTCGCGCGCTCCGTGCCCGACGAGTGGCTCCGCCCCTTCTGGCCCGACACCCTCGCCGCCCTCGCCCTCTTCGCCAGCCTCGCCGGCGAGCACCTGCTCCACGTCTTCCTCTACACCGCCTTCTTCACCATCTGCTGGCAGCTGCACGCCGCGCTGTTCCGCCTGCGGCCCGCCCCCGCACACCTCACGGCGTTCTACCTGTCGATCAGCCTGGGAGGCTGGCTCGGGGGCGCGTTCGTCTCCCTGTTCGCCCCGCTGGTCTTCCCGGGACTGTGGGAGCTGCCCATCGGCATGCTGTTGGCGGCCGGTGCGTTGCTGTTCGCCGGAGAGGTTTTTGATTGGCGGTGGTTCAGGCGCGTGGAGTGGCGCTGGGCGGTGACGCGAGGGGCCCTGGTCATCACCCTCGTCATGCTCACCGGCATGTGGCTCAACATCCAGCAGTCGCGGGGTCCGGTCGCGTCCACGCGCTCGCTGTACGGCGTGTTCCAGGTGCGGGAGCGCCCGAGTCCCGAGGACGGCGCGATGTTCCGGGAGCTGATGCACGGGGGCACGAGCCACGGCAGCCAGTACCTCGAACCCGATCCGCGGCATTCGACGCCGATGAGCTACTACCACCCGGACGGGAGCAACGCCGAAGCGCTCGCCCTGCGTCCGCGAGCCGGTGCTGACGGGCGTATTGCGGGGATCGGGCTGGGAACGGGCGCCATCGCGGGCCTGATCGAGCCCGGCGAGACGCTGGTGTTCTACGAGCTGGACCCCAACGCCGAGACCCTGGCGCGGGAGTGGTTCACGTATCTGGAGGACAGCCCGGGCGACGTGTCGGTCCGGCTCGGGGATGCACGCCTGGTGCTGGACCAGGAGGACACGACCTACGATGCCATCCTGGTGGACGCGTTCTCCGGGGACGGCATCCCGACGCACCTGCTGACCGTGGAGGCGTTCGAGGTCTACCTGGATCGGCTGGCGGACGACGGCGTGCTGGCGCTGCACATCAGCAATCGCTTCCTGGACCTGCGCGGGGTCGTGCGGGCGAACGCAACGGAGCTGGAGCTGCACGGCGCCATCCGCGAGGACAAAGCGAAGCCAGGCCACGATCCGCTCTACGGCCCGGCGGTCTCGGTGGTGCTGGTGCGCGATGCGGCCATGCTGGACGGGCTCGACGAGGAGTGGGTGCGCTTCGGTCCGGACGATGGCTTGCCGCGCCACGATGCCTGGACGGACGAGCACCTGGATCTGCTGCAGCCGCTGGGGTTGCGCTGACGCCTGGCTACTGTTCGAGCAGCTCAGTGCAGAGCACGCGTCGTGAGGATGGGTCGTGGCGTTTGTTTCGACGCACCTTCCCTTTCCGTCCGTGAAGGATGCGCAGACGGCACTTGTGGCGCTTGGCGAACCGCTTCACCTGCTTCGCTTCGTCGTTCGGCGCGCTGCCCGACATGATGACGACCGCGCACTCGGACACGGCACATCCATGTCGCCGCCAAGCTCTGAGTGCAGAGGCCAGCTGACCGTCTGCCTTCTCCAGCCACCCGGACTTCAGCTCCACGAACACCAGGAGTCTCCGGCGGTCACACCAGATGGCACCGTCGCACACACCGCTCTCGTCGCCCACACCGAGCAGATCGCGTCCGAGGTCGCTGTCGAGCGCGTACACAGCGACATCGGCTGCACCCGAGCAGTCGACGTACGGAGCCCGCTTCTGCTTCCTCTCGCGCAGCCGACCATCCGCGACCCGTATCGGCTCGAAACGCGCTTTCATCGACTCGCAGGAACGGGCGGTCATCCCTGTTCGGCGTCCAGGACGACATTCATGATCTGCCCCAGACGCTCGGACACCCGGCCGAACGTGCGCGTCTCGATGATGGCCTCCTCCCGGTCGAGGATGTCGACCACCTCCACGCTCCCGTCGTCCTGCTCGACGAACTCGTACGCCGCTACCATCTGCGGATCGAGGAACGCTTCCGACGTGCCCAACGCGAACTCCGAGGCGACGCGAGTTCGATCGTCGACGTCCAACACCTGGCGGAGGCTGGCGGCCTCGAGCAGGTTGTCGAGGTGATCGAGGATGTAGGGGCTGTGGGTGGTGAAGAGCACGTAGTAGCCCCGGTTCACCATGGCGGCGAACAGCTCCACGATGGCGAGCTGGGCCTCTGGATGGGCGTTCATCTCGGGCTCGTCGATCACCAGGACGTCACCGGGACTCGCGAGATTGTCGAGATACAGAGAGAGTCCTGCGAGGGACCGCGCCATGGATGCCGCACTTGCAATGGGCACGGAGAATCCGGGCCCTTCGAAGGTCATGCGCTGATTGGCGTCGACGGCGTACCCACCGCCGACCGCACGCTGAAGCAATGCCGAGAGCTCGCTGTCGCCGCCGAGCGGCTTGCCGGATGCATGTCGTTGGCGGGCTTCGCGCATCCACTCGTCGCAATCCTGGACCGGGAGTGGAAAGCGGTCCCGCGTCGCTTCGGACACGACGTCCTGGAGGAGCAAGGCACGCTCTGTGGGGAGAAAAAAGGTGCGGAGGAAATGGCACGACGCTGCGTGCAGGTGTTGTTGAATCGCCTTCCGGAGCCTCTGCTCGTCGAGCCCGGTGACGCGGTGCCGTTCCAGCCGTCCGCCCGTGAGTTGCAGCACCACGTCGAGATCGAACGTGGAACCGCTCCTGGAGACCCGGAACTCCGCAGAGGTGACCAGCACCGGTGTGTCGTCGGGTTCGACCCGCAACGCTCCCACAAGATCCGTGCCCGCTGCCCACGACTCTTTCAGACCGGTAGGCCCGATGCCGATGATGTCCGCGAGAACCCCATCCGAGCGGACGGGGATGACCGGTTGCCTGAACGGCTGGTCGTACGTCTTCGAAATGCTCTCCCCGTCCTTCAGCCAGAGCACTCCATCCATCAGCGCGCCTGCGAACTGCAGCATCCACCGTTCCGGTGCAGCGTTGGCGCGGCGGCTTCCGAGCCACTCGTGCAGTGAACGAGCCAGAAATCCCAGGTAGGCGGCGTACGCGGCCCATGACTTGTTGGTGTTGTTTCTCCCGACGAACACCGTCAGCGGCCGAAGGTCCAGCTCCGCCGCCTGGATGCGCCCGAGGTTCCGTAGGGTGAGCTTCATACGCCGTCGGTAACCCCTCCGCGTCGCATTCGCCCAATGCACAGCGACTCCCCTCCTCCGTGCAATCCACCGTGTCCTCCGTGACTCCGTGGCGTCCCGACGCGAAGTCCACGTCCTCTTCGATACAGATGCCCCATGACCGACCCCGACACCCGCAGAGACCGCACCCGCCGCCGCGTCCTGGGACTCGTCCTGATCGGCGTCGGGCTCACCGGTGCACTCGGCGGCGAGGGGTTCGAGCGCTACGCCCAGCGAACGTACGGCACCGGCGGGTCCGACGACGCGCTCGATGCCCGCTCCCGGCAGATCGACGCCGAGATCATGTCCTCCGACAGCTGGGAGGGACGCTGGCTCATCTCGTACGAGTACTTCTACGACGACGTGCTCGAAGTCGGCTACCAGCGGATCCCCGCCGACAAGGGCGAGAAGCTCGGCTTCGGGGACCGGGTGCGGATCGAAGCCATCCCCGCTCCGCCGCAGACCGCCGACGAAGGGGTGGCCTACCAGGGACGCAGCCGACTGCTCGGGACGCGTCGCGAGCCGATGGCCTGGATCACCCGGGGGGTCGGGCTCACCCGCTGGCCGAGGCTGGGGATCAGCGTGCTGCTGGGCCTCTGGGGAGCCTGGCTCGTGATCCGGCCGTCCAGCCGAGCCCCCGACGCGCCCGCTGCCACAGGTGCAGCAGCTCATCGGGGTCGATGAACGCCGGATACAACGCCATCATCGCCCAGGGGAAGATCCCGAGCTCCATGGTCACCGCCAGCAGGATGTGGAAGATGGCGCCGACCACGACCCACACCAGGTGCAGGTGCCAGCGATTGGCGAAGGCCCGCAATCGACCCGGCCGGTCCGGGGTGTTCTTGTACCAGTACCAGAGGAACACCAGCGGGTAGGCCCACTGCCAGGCCATGGTCACGAACGTGCCGATCTGGGTGCTGAAGAAGAACGGCTGGTTGCGCAGGAAGCCGAACTCGAACCGGGCGATCGCGGGGTCCTGCAGGATGATGTAGAGCGCCGTGAAGTAGCCCCACGGCAGCCAGGAGAACCCGACCTTCTGGATGCCCGCCGTGAAGTACATGATCACGAGCTGGGTGATGATCAGGTACCGCGCCCACGCGCCGATCTCGGCCCCACCCCGCCAGGAGCCCTGCCAGATGCGGGCATCGACCGACCAGGCCTTGCCAGCCCCCGAGAACGCCAGGATCATGAGGATGTTGCGACAGAGCAGGTCGATGGCGCGGTCGGACATCGGCATGGTGAGCTGGATCTGCACCCAGAGCAGCATCAGGACCACACACGAGGTCCGCGTGAAGAAGCCGATCAGCACGAAGAAGGCCGCGAGCGACATCAGCGCGTGGTGGGCGACGGGCACCCAGGCCTCGGGCGGGAACCACCGGTAGACGGGCGGCGTGGCTTTGCGGCCCATCACATCGGCCCAGCCCCCGACCT
Organism: Myxococcota bacterium; assembly: GCA_965224055.1. GTDB lineage: Bacteria > Myxococcota_A > UBA796 > UBA796 > JACKEQ01. The sequence goes on from OZ245034.1 coordinate 5,690,174, forward strand.
CCTGGACGCCGAGCAGCGGGGTGACCAGATCGAGCCGCCAGATCTCGAAGAAGTCGAACAGCACTACGAGCGCCAGCAGGATGCGGACGAGGGCGAGGGTGCGCGGGTGCTCGCGGTGGTCCCAGAACGCCACCCAGCGACGAAGCAGGGTCATGGCGCCAACCCGTCGGTCGCGAGGATGGCTTCGCGGCGGAAGATGCGCTTCACCCGCACGGTCTCGTTGGGCTCGTAGGGCTGCCAGGGGAGCGTGGTGTGGGTGCGGACCATCTGGATCTTGACCCGGTCGGCATCGGCGTAGTCGAGGAAGGCCCGCTTCGCGACGTCACGCGAGAAGTTCCAGTACGGCACGCGCTGTTTGGACGTCGACCCGTCGTAGACCCCGCGGACACGGCGGAATCGGAAGAAGTCGTCGTTCCAGTCCAGAACGGGGTCGTTCCGCCGGTAGATGGGCACCCACTGCTTGTCGATGTGGACGTAGACCTCGAGCCGGTGGGGATGGGTGTCGGGACTCGCGAACAGCGCCCAGGCCTGACCGGTGCCGGTGTAGCGCATCCAGGGTCGGAACGGCCGGCGGAAGCGGCTGTGCTGGTTGTTGAACCACTTCGTCCACTTCATGGTCTGGACGGACAGCTCTTCGGGGGTGATGTCGATCCCCACGGAGCCCAGCAGGTCGACCCAGCGCTGGATCTCCTCCTTGCCCTCGGGTGTGGCGAGGTCGGCCCGGTCGATCGCGTGGGGCGAGGGCAGCGCGTAGCAGCTGTGCACCAGGAGCGCGAAGGTGATGAGCCCAGCCCGTACCCACGCGGTCCAGCGCAACGACCGGGCGGTGGAGGGGCTGCTGTCGGGAGAAGCGGACATCGCCGCCCCTGTATCGCCGGGTGAGGCGGGATGGAATGGAGAGCGGTCGGCGTGGGTCGGTGTTACGCCCGCCCAGACGCACCACCAGCCCCGAGGGAACCGTGCTCACTGCGCTTCTCGTCTCCGCCCTCGTCCCCGCGTTCTCCGCCGAGGAGGGCAAGCCGGACTGCAAGGCGATGCTCGCCAAGATCGACAAGACCGAAAAGGAGCAACTGCCGCCACTTTTCGCCGAGATTGCTCAGTGTGACAAGGACCTCGCGTCAGAGTCGTTCAACCGGTTCATGCGCGAAGGTGATGACACCGCCGTGCTGGTGGATCTGTCCCTGAAAGCCGTCGAGAAAGAGATCTACGAGCCCGTGTGGGACATGCTCGAGCAGATCGCCGACTACAAAGCCCGGGAAGAGATCGCGAAGCGCTTCGGAGCCCTGTGTCGCGACAACGTGGGCGTGATGCCGTTCCTGCGCGGCGGCTACTACGCGATGAACGAGCGCGCGTTCGGGATGTGGAGCGAGGCGTTCGTCACCTGCCCATCGGGCGAGCTCGGCGAGTGGCTCGAGACCGAGATCGCGAGCCCTCCCGCCCGCACCTACGACGACAAGTACAACAGCCTGTTGTCTGCGCTGGTCGAGCGTGAGGGGCCCAAGGCCCTGCCGGCTCTGGAGCAGGCCGCCATCGCGTCGTCCGAGCGCGGTGGGCCCTTCAGCAGCGTGCTCGAGAAGATGCAGGACGCCGCGCGGCCCGGTGGCGTCGGCACCCAGATGACCGACGACGACAAGAAGCGCCTGGCCGCATCCCTGGTCCGCGTGGGCAACGATGTCCGTCCCGAACAGGCGGCACTGGTCGCCGACCGGCTGTACTCGTCGGGCTTCAAGTCCGAAGCCGCCGGCCTGCTCAAGGTGGTGTGGGGCGACAGACTCCAGCCCGACGGCCGCCTGATGTACGGCGTCACCTCCACCGAGCACTGCGGTGGCGACGCGGTGGTGCACGTGGCCGCGGTCTACGAGCCCAGCACCCGCTGGTCGGTCCGCGAGCACGTGATGCAGCCGGCCCGCGACTTCAAGCAGCGTCTGAAGTGCGACACCGAGGAGTGGCAGGTCCGCATCACCCCGAGCCCGGTGAAGAGCGAAGACGACATCGACGCCTTCGCCTCCGAGACCGAAGCCGACTGGGCCGCGAAGAACCTGGTGGTCAAGGTCCGCAAAGAGAAGCCGATCGAGCTGGACTAGCTCGCATTCATCCGCGGTTTCGCGGCCTGAACGCAACGCTGCGCCCTGCGGTAGAGAACCGGATCGACCCGATTTCCTGCGGAACGCTGTTCGCGCCCAGCCCTGAGGCTCTTCGCTCATGACGCCTTCAAGAATCATGCTTCCGGATGGTCGCGTGGTGGGACTCCTGGACCGTATGGAACCGAGGCGTGATGGGTTTCGTGCTTCCTTCACGCCCGGCCCAGACTACGAGATCATTCGGGAGGACCTCGAATTCTACAGCGACATCGTACATTCCAATGCTCTTTCGCTGCTGGATGACGCTACGCACAGGGTGGAGCGCCACGGTCTTCTCTGGTCGGGTGAACCCGAGTCGCGAACCGCAATACGCGACCTGCTCTTGGACAAGGGCTGGGTCTTCTTCCGAACGTACCAGTAGTCGCTGGCAGAAGTACGCTTGCGCTCCGTCGAGGCGCCCAGCACGGTGGTCAAGGTCCAGAGAAGCCGATCGAGCTGGACTGACGGCTCCTTCGACCGGACCAGCACGAAGGTCTGCACAAACCACGCGATCCCGCTCGGTTCACGTCGTAGGCGGGCGAACCCCGCCGTTGTGGGGGTCGTGGTGGCGGTGGCGGTCGTCATCCCGGCGAGCGCTTCCCAGCTACTGGGCCGCGCACATCGGCAAACCACCAGACGACGCCCGAACACGGTAGCAGGGCGAGCCGTGTCAAAAGCCTCGGCGCTCTGCGCGACCTCTGCGAGCGAAGCGCTCTGCGAGCGATAGCGCACTGCGGTGAAACAGGCGCTGATTCCTTCCGAATCGCTCGAACGTTTCGCAGTCCGCCCGGCCCACCGGCCTTTCCATCACCCAGGGACGACCAAGCGACGAGCGCCGAAGCCTACCAGAACGACTTGAAGAACCGCCGCTTCTTCGCCGGCTTTGCGCGACCCAGACCCCGCAGCTCGGCCTTCGGCCGCTCGTCCGTCGGGTCGAGCTCGAGGGCCTGCCGGAAGTGGGTCTCGGCCGTGTCGAGATCCGAGCGCTGTGCCGCCCGACGACCGAGCTCGAGATGCGCATCGAGTCGTGCGCCGGGGTCGGTCTCTTCGACCAGCACCCGGCCGGGGCTCGCGTTGCGGACATCGATGGGGAGCGGCGTGTACATCGGGCGCCACCCTACCCCACCGTCACGCGGAAGACACGTCTTCGACACCCGCCACAGCGGCCGGAACGAGGAGATCGACGGAAGGACCGACCTCGACGACGAGCTCGTGCCCACCGCGATGGAAGTCGCCGTCGACCATGAACGTGGCGCGCTCGTCGCTGCGCAGCACCAGCCGACGCGCCGCCTGCTCGATGTTGGACTCGGCCGCGAGGGGCTGCCGGCGGTAGACACGAGGCAGCTCGCGTGCGAACCGGGCCACACTGCTACCCAGCCCCACGGCGTGCATCTGGCCCGCGAAGCCTCGCGTGCCGTCGCCGTCGCCCACGAATCGGAAGGGCTTGAAGCCGAGCCCGATCTGCTCGACGGTGCCCGCGGCCACGGCCAGCCAGCTGGTGCGCTCCTGCAGCTCACCGTCGATCTCGAGCTCCCCTTCCCAGCGACGGGTCAGGCGCTTCACGAAGGGGCCGTTGACGACGGCACTCGCAGCTCCGCGGGCCAGGATGGCGGCCGCGCGTGCGGCGGTGGGGTCGTCGACCTCCTCGTAGACCTCGAGGAACCGCGCGATGAGGCCGTTGCCCCACAGAAAACCGATCCACCGGTCGTCCACCCGCAGGGTCCAGGTGCGCCGACGGACGAGGGTGCGCCGCTCCGGGCTGTCGAGGTGGGCCAGGACGGTCTGCAGCCCTTCGATGGGCTTGCCGAGCCAGCCGGTGCTGTGGGCCGCGATGTTCATGGTGCCGCCGGGCAGGATGGCGATCTCGGGCAGGTCTTCGCCGAACGCCGCCACAGCTGCGGTCAGCACGCGGTGCAGGGTGCCGTCCCCGCCGTTGACCGCCAGAACATCGACGTCCTGCAGGCCGGCGATGGCCTGGTCCAGCGCATCGAGTCCGTCGGGAGCGAGAAAGGTGGCGCCACTCTCGCGGGAGAGGCGCTCCAGGGTCTCGAGCCGCCGCGGGTTGCGTCGGTTGGCTCCGCTCTTGGGGGATGCGACCACGGCGAGCTTCATGACAGGGCTTCCGCTCCGCGACCGAACAGCGCAAAGGCCCCGCCCGTGTGCCAGAACAGCACCCGACCGCTCAACTGGCCCGCCCTGGCGAGCTCGCAGACGGCATGCATCGCTTTGCCCGAGTAGCAGGGGTCGAGCAGCAGGCCCTCGGTGCGGGCAGCCAGGCGGATGTCGGACCAGATGGCGGGCGTGGCCACCCCGTAGGCCGGACCCTTGAACCGGTCGTCGACGTGCCAGTCGGCCGGCAGGTCGCGGCCGGCTTCGCCCGCGATGGTGCGCACGCGGGCTTCGAACGTGGCCTGGTCGTCGCACACCGCGATGCCGTGGATCCGCGCGTCCAGCGTGCTCATCGCGAGCCCGGCCAGGGTTCCCCCCGAGCCCACGGCCACGAACACGTGATCGAAGTGCCCAGCGGCCTCGACCTCCTGCGCGGCGTCGATGTAGGCCAGCGAGCCCACGGCATTGGAGCCGCCCTCCGGGATCACGTAGGGAGTGCCGCCGTTCTTCGCGACCTCGACCGCCAGCTCCTGGAGCATCGCATCCCGGCTGTCGCGGTACTGCTCGGCCGTGCACCACTCGATGCGCGCCCCGAGCAGGTGGTCGATCAGCAGGTTGGCCTCCGGCACCGCTGGTGGCTCTCCGCGCAGGAGCAGGATGGGCTCGAGCCCCCGCTGACGCGCCGCTACAGCAGTGGCCCGGCAGTGGTTGCTCTGGATGCCCCCGGTGGTCAGCACATGGGTGGCGCGCCGCACACTGGCTTCGCCGAGCAGGCGCTCCAGCTTGCGCACCTTGTTGCCCGACAACCCGAACCCCGTCAGGTCGTCGCGCTTCACCCACAGGTCGATCGACAGCTCGTTGGAGAGTCGGTCGAGACGATGCAGCGGCGTCGGCCGCCGCGCCAGCGATACGATGTCCACAGGGGCGCGTATCATGCGGTGAAGCGGTGCGGACACGAGGAGGGGGCAGCTGACCTGGGATCCCGACCAGCTCGAACATCTGATCTCACGCAGCCGCACCCGTACGTCTCGCGTCCAGGCCCCCGAACCCGCCCGACGCAGCGGGCCCGATGCGACCTCAGCCGTCGACCGGCCCGTCCCGAAGCGCCGTTCCCTGGCGCTCCAGGCTCTGGACGCGTTCTCCCGGGAGCAGCTCAGCGCCGCCGAACCCCACCGCAGCTGGAGCGCCAGCACCCTCTCGGAGCTGTCGGTCCACGTCCACTCCCAGGTCGAGAGCGGTACGCACCTGCCGCCGGGCACCTTCAACACCGCACGCCTCGACGTGGGGGCGCAGGACCAGCTGTGGCGGGAATCGGTGGTGATCGACGGGTCGACCATCCGCGTGCCGATGCGCCGCGAGAACAGCGAGCTGTCGGTGCTCGCGGGGGTCACGGGCATGTACCTGGGGGGCTCGGCCATCGCGGTCGGCGGCCCGGTGATCGCGATGCTGGGCGGCTTCTTCGCCGAAGGAGTGGCACCCGGGCCCCTCACCAGCGCGATGTCGCTCGGGGGCGGCATCCTGAGCAGCCCGATGCTGCTGTTGAGCGGGCTGATGATCCTGTTGGGCGTGCTGGTGCTGCTGACCGGCGCATTGGTGGCCGCCCGCGCCATCCAGACCCACGAGCTGCGCATCGGGCGCCACGGCATCGACTACGAAGGCCGCCGGATGACCTACGACGAGATCCTGGGGGTGCGGTCCCACGACAGCCAGCTGTGCTTCGAGCTGCTGGACGGCTCGGACTTCTCCACCCCGCCCGACATGCTCGACCCCGACCTCGCGCTGTCGCTGGCGAACCGCATCCGCGCCCTGCTCCCCGACGAGTCCGAGCGCGCAGCGGGCTTCGTCGCCTACGAGAAGGCGCGACGCGCGTTCGACCGACGCAGGCTGATGACCCAGTGACCCACGTTCAGAGGGGCGGGCGCACGAGCTACCCGGCGTCGGGGTCCTTCCCGAACTGCCCCCGCAAGGTGACCCCGATCCGCGTGATGGAGCTGGTGAACGTGCCGTTCATGGCGGGGTAGAAGTAGCGGGTGTCCTTGCGGTCGCCGTTGATCGTCATCCCGAACTCGCTCGCGGTCACCTCGCGCCGCTGGGCGATGTACTGGGTGGCCGACACCCCGATGTCGAGCTGCGGCAGGGCATGGACCACCACCAGGCCCGAGAGCGACACCGTGTTGGCGTCGTAGTTGTTCGGGCTCAGGACGTTGGTGGGCACCGCCCCCTTGTCGTAGAGCACGCGGCCTCCGAGCATGACGTACTCGTGCACGTCGAACTTGCCGTCCAGGCCGAGCCAGAAGCTGTTCTGCTGGTCGCGCGCCCACTGCTTGGTCTGACTCACCTGGTCGGCGGTCGCCTGGCGCTCCTCGGGCGTGTCGGCATCGACCGAGTCCGGCTGGACCTGGATGTCGATGTCGAAGTCGGAGTACACGTTCCAGAAGACGTAGCCCCCCATCGCTTCGAGGCGGATCACGTCTGCAGGCCGAACCACGACCCCGCCGTGGACCCGACCCGGCAGGTTGTACCCCACGCCCTGATTCGCAGCGAGCGTCGTGTCGCAGATGTTGTTGGTCTCGGCTCCGATCCGCCCGAAGACATCGTCCGTGGGCGGGCAGTCGAACCGCAGCGTCGACGTTCCGGTGTGGTCGACGCGCAGGCCGTGGCGGTAGGCGACCGCGATCGACACCATCTCGTGGGCCTTCACGTGGATGCCCGCTCCGAAGGTGAGCGCCGAGTCCTTCAGGGGCGCGTCGGTCTTCACTTCCGAGGTGTAGCGGGTGTCCTCGGCGATGGTGTCCGAGTAGTACGTGTCGTCTCCCAGCTCTTCCTGGAGGCCGTCGTTGAGGGAGGTGGCGGTCTCAGAGTACAGGTGGGAGTTGTAGCTGGAGTCGACGTAGGCGCCGACGAACCCCAGGCTGACGATGTCGGCGATCTCGTAGGCGGCCGCGACCTGGAGGTAGAGCGCCTGGTTGCCCCCGTCGATCAGGTGGTGCCGGGTGACGGACTGGTCGGTGTCGGGATCGTTCGGGACCACGGTGTCGACCGCGGCGCCCCGAGCGTGGGGAACCGCCAGACCGATGCCCACGCCGAGCCCGTCGACCCCGAAGTCGCTGGCGACGCCGATGTACGGGACCGGGGCCACGCGACGGTAGGTGGCCCGCCCGCCGTAGTCGACCTCGGCCGGGCCGAAGCCCTCGGGATCGTGCTGGTAGTTCGGGTTGTTCCGCTGGATGTTGACGGTGGCGAAGGTGGGTGCGATCTCGAAGGAGAACCGGGTGCCGTAGCCCGCCGCGAGTCCGGCGGGGTTCCACCAGACGGCGGTGGCATCGGTCGCGCCAGGCGAGCCGAACGGGCCACCGACCTCCAACAGGTCCAGCCCAGCGGCGTTCGCGCCGGACAGTGCCGTGATCAACCAGAGCATGCGGGCCTCTCGAAAGCAGGGTCCGCGGAGCATACCGCCTGCGGCCTACAGGTTGATTCCGATTCCGGTGTGGACGCCGGACTGGTCGCGCCAGGCTTCGCCGTTGTTCACCGAGATGCCCGCGACGCTGGGGAGCGGGAACTCGATGTCGCCCAGCAGCAGGAGCAGGGTGTCGATCGGGAGCTGGTCGGCCAACAGGTTGGTGATGGCGTTGTTGCTCGCACCCCAGTCGGAGTCGCGCACGTCGACGATCACGTTGGGCTCGCCGAGCTGCAGCTTGAGCACGCCCTCTTCGATCACGAGCTCGAGGCCCACGAACGCGGTGACGGACAGGTCGAGGTACTCGCCGTTGTCGCCATCGGGGGTCTCGACGCGCACGCCGAGCTCGGTGAGCTGCACCTGGGTGGCCCCGCCTCGCTCGATGAGGACGGGAGGCAGGTTGGCGTCGAGAATCACCTTGGCGGCGTCCTTGGCCCCCAGCTGGCCCAGCAGCGCGGGGTCGATGTCGCCGTTGGCGCTGTCGAGCTCCATGTTCAGCAGGCCGCCGCGCCACACCTGGAACAGCACGTTGTTCAGCAGGTCGTCGGAGACGGACACGCCGAGGTCGTCGGCCTGGCTGGGAGCGGGAGTGGCGACGGCCGGAGCCGCCAGGAAGCCGGTCCAGGGCTTGTCGGAGCGCTGGGGGACCGCGACGTTCACGTTGGTGACGATCTCGATGCCGGCGGTGTCGACCGTGGCGGCCGCGAAGTCGGCGGAGATGGAGACCGGGGTGCCGAGCAGCTCGGTCTCGACGGAGATGTCGAGGTCGGCCAGAGCGCCTTCGAGCAGGCCCGGGAGCATCTCGTCGAGCTTGCCCACCAGCACGTCTTCGAGGGTGCCGCGCAGCGTGTCGACCAGCAGGTAGCTCTCGATGTCGCCGGGGATGAGCGACACGTCGTACCAGAAGCCGTCGAGCTCGACGGTGGGCTGGACCACGTCGATCACGAGCTCGCCGTTGCTGGCGCCGACCAGCACGTTGGCGGTGATGATCGCGGCATCCGAGCCCACCCAGACGTCCTGATCGAAGTCGATGCCCACCACGTCGCCCTGCGCGTTGGCCTGGATCTCGACGTTGGGGATGGCGACCTCGACCTCGAGGATGTTGGGCTTGGGGTCTGGCGTGATGACGGGCGCGTCGAAGCCGACGTCGACCACGTTGGCCTGGATGTTGACGGCATCCCAGCCGAGCACGCCGTAGGAGTCTTCGTAGACGGGGTTGAGAGCCGTGACGCCGCTGGAGATGGCGACCGGATCGATGAGACCGCCGACGAGGTCGGTGGCCTTGGTGAGCCCGGTGCGGTTGAGCCGGATGGTCAGCGCATCGCCGAGCTGCTGGTCGGGGGCGTGGAACTCGCCGGACAGCACGCCCTGACGGACGAAGTGGGTGTCTCCGCGGGAGTCGGTCCCGACGGCCTCGATGAGGTTGACGCCCCGCTCGGCCGGCAGGTCGGTGCTGAACTGGCTGCCTTCGATCGTGACGGACTCGCCGTTGATCGTGACCGAGTCCATGCCCCGCGCCTCGCCGGAGACCCGCACGTTGGACGACTGCCACAGGCCATCCGTGGACATCCGGAGCTCGGCGGCCTCCGGCTCGGGCTCGGGGGCCAGTTGCTGCTTCTGACAGCCGGCGAGAAGAACAGCCGCGGCTGCGACGTAGAGAGTGCGCATAAAAACCTCGAAGAACACATCGGCTGGCAGAGGCCGCCGACGCTCTGGTGTAGCAGAGATCGGGGCCCGGTGTCAACGACCGGATGCAGAAGGATGTGCGAAGGATTCCAGGGGACGACCGAAGGGATGGTCGGTCGCGTCGTCTGGATTCTACCCCAGCTGGTTACAACCCGGGGACCCTGACGGGTGCGGAGGAGTGATGGCCAACGCCAGCTGTGCCAGGTGCGGCAAGACCATGGACGAGTCCAGGCTCCTGTTCTCCGACGTCGGCAAGATCTGCGGGTCGTGCCAGCTCGACCTCGACGAAGAGGAGAAGGGCAACAACACCCTGTGGGCGATCGCGGTCACGGGTCCCCTGCTGGCGTTCACCGCCCTGGTGTTCGTCCTGGCGGGCCTGATCCCGACCATCGGGCTGCTCACCAACGCGCTGGCGCCGTTCCTCGGCCTGGTGGCGGCGGGCTTCGGGGTGCGCGCGTTCCTCAAGGCCGGGAACGCAGACGGCGGGCTGCGGCTGATGCTGGTGCTGGGCGGCGCGGTCGCCATCCCGCTCGGGCTGCTCACCACGGCGACGGGCGTGGTGATGGTGGTGCTGGAGCTGCTCCGCATCGCGTCGTCTCCCTACTGACCCGACGGCGCGTCCAGGCGGAAGACCCCACCGTCCCCGAAGTCGCCCACGTACACCTGACCCGCCTCGTCGCGCCCGAAGGTCGAGATCCGCAGATCCCAGGTGCCCACGGCCGTGACCGACTCCTCGTCGATCGGCCCGGAATCGGGAAGCGGTGCCGCCCACACCGTGCCCGACCCGAAGTCCCCGAAGACGTACTGGCCCTTCAGCGGCCCCGCCGTCGCGACGTAGCCACCGGTCACCGAGACCCCATCGGAGTGCGGATAGACCCACAGCGGTGGGGTGAACGGGCCCTCACAGGTCTCACGCCGGAAGCACTCCCTGCCCTCGACGTGGTTCCAGCCCAGGTTGCCGCCCTTCGGCACGACCGTGATCTCCTCCCATTCGTTCTGCCCCACGTCGCCCGCGATCAGCCGACCGTCCGGCGCGAAGCTGAACCGCCACGGATTGCGCAGCCCCATCGCGAAGATGGCGTCGTGCACGTCCGGATCGTCGACGAACGGGTTGTCGGGCGGGATGTGGGGCGCGGGCAGATCGGGGTCGAGCCGGAGCATCGAGCCCAGCGGGTTCTCGCCGTCCTGGCCCGCCTCCAACGGGTCTCCCGCACGGCCGCCGTCTCCGAAGCCCACGTAGAGCAGGCCGTCCGGACCGAACTGGATGCCGCCCCCGTTGTGGTTGGACCACGGCTGCTCGAGCTCGAACAGGATGGGCCCCTGTTCGAGGGGGGCATCGCCGGGCTTGCTGCCGGGGGTGGTGGTCCAGATGCCGATGCGCGACATCGTCTTTCCGTCGACGGTCTCGGTCCAGGACAGGATCACGCGCCCGTTCGTGTCGTAGTCGGGATCGGCCGCCACCCCGAGCAGGCCGCGCTCGCTGCCGTCCACCACGTCGATGCGCCGCCAGGTCTTCACCTTGCCGTCTTCGGCCCAGGCGAGCCGACCGGGCTGGGTGGTCGCCACCATCCGGCCGTTCCAGAACTTCACGTCGGTGAGCTTGTGCAGCCCGTCGGCCACCCGGGTGAGCGAGACGTGCTCCGTGGGTTCGGGCTCGGCAGCGAACAGCGAGCAGGAGACGAGGGCGAGAACAGTCGGTAGCGCAGGAGTCATACGGGGTCTCTATCCCCACGTGCAGCCGTGCAAACGCCCTGTGCGTGGAATCCGCTGTCCGGGCCCCATAGGCCACAGTCCATCCCGAGGAGCCCCATGGACCACGACGCCGTCACCGATGCCCCCCTGATCGAGCCCGTCAAGGCGCGCTGGAGCCCGCGTGCATTTGCGGATCGCCCCGTGGACGCGGACGATCTCACCACCCTGCTCGAGGCCGCGCGCTGGGCCCCGTCCTGCAAGAACCAGCAACCCTGGCGCTTCGTCTACGCCCATGCCGGAACGGACGGACACGTCCTGCTGGCCGGGCTGCTCGACGACTTCAACGAGCAGTGGGCGGCCGACGCCCCGGTCCTGATGCTCACCCTGGCGAAGAAGACCTTCGACGACGGCAAGGACAACGCGCACGCCTGGCACGACGTCGGACTGGCGATGGGCACGCTGCTGGCCCAGGCCACGGCGATGGGGCTGTTCGCGCACCAGATGGCGGGCTTCGACTGGAAGGGAGCCCCCGAGAAGCTCGGGCTGCCCGACGACATCCAGCCGGTCGCGATGGTGGCGCTCGGATACCTCGGCGACCCGTCGACCCTGCCCGACAAGCTCGCAAAGCAGGAATCCAAGCCCCGATCCCGCAAGCCCCTGTCCGAGCTCGCGTTCGAGGGCGGGTGGCCCTGAGATTCCGCGCTCCCCGCTCGGCGCTCGACGGGACTACGATTCCACAATGACGCCCTGCCCCACCTGCAACGCCCCCGCCCGTCGTCCCACGTCCGTCGCGCTCGCAGCGGCCTGTCCCTTCTGCGGCGCGGTGCTGCTGGCGCTCTCCAGCCCGGCGTTCGCGCAGGACGGGGGGATGAACGACGCGGAACCCGAGCGGCCCCCCGTCGAAGCGATCTACGGAGTGCCCGCCACGGACGGGCTCAACTTCTCCCCCGACCGCCCCGGTGTGGGGGACTCCACCGGCACCGTCGGGCAGGGCCACGTGATGGTCGAAGCCGGACTGGCCTTCGTGCCCAGCCCCGTCAGCTTCGGCACGGGCGGCATCCTCGGGCGCGTGGGGATCGGCTCGATCTTCGAGCTGCGGGGTCGCGTCCCAGACGTCGTCTACACCGATCCCCAGGGCAGCGGCGCCAGCGCGGTGGGCGTCGGACCCGTCGGTGTGGGCGCGAAGATCGCGACGGCACCCGGCAGCGGGCTCGGTCTGTCGGCCGTTCCCGAGGTCACGATCGTCCCGGGGTCCGGCACGGTGGGCGCTTCGCTGGGCGGCAACATCACGGGTACGGCTGGGCCGGTGGGTGTATGGGGCCACACGACCGTCGGGTGGAACCAGGACGACGGTGGCGGCTGGCTGGTGGGCGGCGGCGTGTCGACGGCAACCCTCGACGGCTGGGGGCTGTACGTGAACGGCGGCGTGAATCCGCTGGACACGACGGGCTTCGCGGGCGGCGGTGGCTGGCTGGCCCTCGGGGCGCGCGGTCAGCTGGATGCGGGCGTCGACGTCGGGCTGGGCGGCGGAACGGTCACGCCGGTGGTGCTGCTGGGCGGGTCGGTCGGGTTCTGATCCCGATGGCGGGCTACGAGGCTCCATGTCGGATCGCTGGACCCCCGATCGCTACATTCTTCACCGCTGAGTCGGACCCGACCTCCGGGCGCCCCAGGAGAACGAAATGCGGTCCTTCGACGACCACAGCGAATGCGTTCGGTGACCCTGCCTGCGATGTCGCCGAGTCGACACCGAGGGATCTCGCAGAGGGACGGGGTCACCGGCCGTCGTCGAACCACAGTTCGACCGGCCCCACCCAGTCCGCGGGGGTCTCGATGAACACGACCGGTCGGGACAACGCCGTGAGCACCGCCTCGTCCTTTCGCCGGATGGTGGCTTGCAGCCTGCCGTCGACCCGGCGGACGTCCCGGGGTCGAAGCACCATGCCCGATGTGGAACAGCTGTACAGATAGACCGCCAACACAGCTCGATCCGAGAGATGTCTCGACGGTCGAGAGAACGGTACCCCCGAAATGCGCGGAGGAACGAGCACATTTTCCGGGGGTACCTGAACGCGTCGAGACATTCAGTAGAAGGGATTCGGTCGGTTCATCCCTCGCTTGCGAGGGTGGGCCGGCGGAATCCACGTCGTCGGGGAAGCCCGTCTGCGACGCGATGCCCTCGACGATGGACGCATCGACCTCGAAGGGTTCGTAGACCTCCGCGGCGGACGTCGCCCAGAAGGACCGCAGGTCGTCGCAGCAGTTCACCTGACACGCCGGGGAGATCGCGACATCCGTGGACGCCCAGAGGTCGGCCCGCACCTCCCAGGCGCGGCACGCTCCAGCGAGGCACACCAACGAGACCAGCCAGACCTTCGTTCGCGCCATGGTCCTCTCCTATCCGAAGTCCGACCCCGCCCGTCGGACGTCCCAGGATGACGAAATCGGCTCCAGGGCGAACGGACTGGGCGACCGACGAGCGATTTTGCAGGATACAGCGCACCATTTCCACCACAGTTCGCTGTCGCTCGCAGAGCGCTTCGCTCACGGAGGTCGCGCAGAGCGCGGAGGCTTCGAAGAGGCCCACCCTGCCGCCGTATTCGAGCGTCGGCTCGTGGTTCGGCCGATGAGTGCGGCGTTGCGAATGGTCGCGTCATCGATCCCGTCGTGTTCGCAGGGCTGTTCGTTCTCTGAGTCTCTGACGTCGCTGTCTCCGGCGGGGCCTCGCCCGATTGGTCCGCTCGGCCTGTTCGTCCATGCTCGTCCGCTGCGTCTCTGTGCGTGTGCCCGAATCCGCTCGACGGAATCGCTGGCCTCCGCTGTCCAGGTGGTCTCCAAGACGGGCGGGTCGACGGGCGAGAGTGGCTGCTGGAGAGGCTCGGGCACACGCACAGAGTCACAGCGGACGACGGACGATCGGCACAGCGAGGTGGTCGATCGGCGAAGGCACGCTGGTAGACAGCGTCGTCAGAGCCTCAGAGCGCCAGCGCTCCCGTAAACACGGGGTGTTCGACGTGCTTCGTCGATATCTGGTGGGCGATGAACGAGGTACCAAATGCCGGAGAACCATTCAGCTTAGCGGGCGGCAATTGGCCGACCCGTTTCGCGTGGTTGCTTGCTCCGTGAAATCCTCGGTGTGCTCTGTGACTCCGTGGCAATATTCCGCTGACCCAGGTTCACAGGCCTCTTTCCACCGAGCGTGGAAGGGTCGACCAGGCCATCCCAGCCGCCGTGTTCGAGCGTCGTCCTGGGTTCGGGTCTGAACGGCCGCCAGACCCCTCCGCCCCGGGCCCGCCGAGCGCGACTCAGATGACCATCTGCTCCGAGTGGTCGGACTCCCGACCGATCGCGAAGCTCGACAGCTCCACCGGCGTGCCGTCGATGTCGACCTCCTCCACGTCCCGACCCGCTTCGGCCAGCGCCAGCGCGACCCGTGCCGTGAACGGCCCCATCATCGCGCCGTGCCCCGAGTGGCCGACCAGCCGGATCAGGCCGTCGAGCGCGCGGTCGTAGCCCAGGAACGGATTGTGGTCGGGCGTGGTGCCGTAGTAGCCGCAGGTGGTGGCCTGCACGCCCGAGAACTCCGCGACCGGAGGCAGGACCTCGGCGAGCTCCATCCACAGCTCGAAGGGCACGGCCTCGATGCCGCCCTTGTGGCTGAACTCCGGCTCGATGTGGTCCTGGTCGTCGTAGGTGAAGTCCGGCTGGGGCGGCGTGTCGTGCTTCTTGCCCATCATCATCGTGTCGCGGTTCTCGGGGCGGCAGTACAGCCCGCTCGGGATGATGGTCAGCGGCATGTCCGACAGCGTGGCGGCGGTCATCGGGCCGTCGCGCCCCAGGAACCAGAGGTACCGCTTGAGAGGATCGACCGGGAGCTCCTCGCAGCCGAGGATGCGGGACAACCGGCGCGACCAGGCGTTGGTGCAGTCGAAGAACAGATCGCCCTCGATGCGCCCCTTGGGGGTGTCGACCGCCACCAGACGCCCGTTCTCGACGACTCCGGCGGTCACGGGCGCATGCTGGAGCACCCGCCCGCCGAGCTCGCGCACGCGACGGGCGGCCTCGTTGTAGACCAGGTGCGGGAGCAGGAAGCCGTCGGTGGGGCAGTGCGTGCCCCCGATGGCCGCATCGCGCGACACCCACGGAAATCGCTCGAACAGCGCGGCTCCTTCCAGGGCCTCCACCTCTTCGAGCCCGTTGTCGCGCTGCATCTCGCAGCGGTCCTTCGCGTCGGCCCACAGGGCTTCGTCGTCGTACAGGAACAGGTAGCCGTTCTGGACGATGGGGCTCTGCTCGTCCTCGGTCTCGTCGCGGAACCGCTTGTAGAAGTCGACGGAGTAGCGCATGCCGCGCACGGTCCCGGGGGTCGAGAACTGCTGGCGGATGCCCGCAGCGGTGCGGCTCGACGACCCGGCTCCGACGTGCTCCGCCTCGAGCACGGTGACGTCCCAGCCCGCGAGCGCGAGCTCCCGGCCGGTGAGCATTCCGGTGATGCCGCCGCCGATCAGGACCGCCGATCGATCTGCCTTGCGATCTGCCATCGAACCCCTCCCCTCGGGCCGCCGACCCTATCCTCGATTGGAAGGGGATGCAGTGCGACCCGTGAAGACGGCCGCGGTCAACAGCGCCCACTTGAACGAGGCGAGGAGCATGATGAAGCCGTTGAACGCGCGCAGCGCCAGCACGAACCAGTCGTAGAGCAGCAGCGCGTCGAGCAGGTCGAACAGGGTGTACGGCAACTCGAACGCCACGATGACCGCGGCCATCTGGACCCCGTGCAGGAGTGCTGCGACCCCCAGCAACCCGGCGCGGAGCCCCGAACCCGGTTCTTCCCGCACGGCGAGCAGAACGGCGCCGACGAGCATCCCGACCACGGTGAGCACGTGCAGCAGGTGCCCGGCGGCCCACATCCCGGTCATCAGCGGATCGCTCATGACGCCTCCTCTGCCGAGCCGGGGGTACGCAGGATGGCCGCGATCACCACGAGCGCGATCGCAATGGAGGTGCTGATCTGGGGAAGGAACTGTACGGTCGCGTTCAGGGTGCTGCCCCAGGCGGTCTGGTACAGCTGCATCAGCGTCGAAACGGTCCAGTAGATGGTGACGGTGATGGCCTCGAGCCCGACCAGCACGAGGCCCGCGAGTGCGAGCCCAGCGGGCACCTTCATCGTCGGGAGGCGCATCGCCGCGACGGCCCCGCAGCACCCGACGACGAGCACGAACAGACCGGTCCACACGTACGGAACGATCAGCAGCATCAGCTCCCAGGGCGACGCACCGCTCATGTCGACCCCTTCAGAGCGGCCGCATTGTCGCGGAGCTGCCGCTGAACGTCCTCGTCCCGAGACCGGGTGGCGGCCTGGAGCCAGGCATCGGACGCTTGCGACATCTCTCCCCGGAGCTGGTGGATCACGGCCTGTTGCGACCAGGCATGGGCATCGCCGGGATTGAGCCGGGCGGCCAGCACGAAGTCCTGCCGGGCCTGCTCCAGAGCCTCGACGTCGGACCCGGACAGCTCCGGGAACACCGCCAGGTGCAGATCGCCCGGTTCGACGGGCTCGGGAGCACGCGCCATGCTGGTCTGCAGGCGGGCATAGCCTCGGTTGTAGTGGATGTCGGCCCGGTTGTCGTCGTCGTCGGGGGCACAGGCCTGGAGTGCCGCATCCAGCAGGCCGATCGCCCGGTTGGGGTAGCCCGCACGGCGATGCACGACGGCAGCCCAGTTGAGCACGGCCGCAGCGGTGAGGCTCTGGGCTTCGTCGTGTAGATCGGGCCTGGGAAGCGTGCCGTCGGCGAACGCGTCCTCGACCAGCCGCAGGACGTCGATGCCCTCCTCGGTGAGGTAGTGCCCCACGGCCGCGAGCTCGGCGAGCTCCAGACCGCTCCAGGCCCAGGTCTTCAGGCTCTCGGCCCGGATCGACCCCGCGGTGCCGGGGGATTCGCCGTCCCAGGCCTCCAGCAGGGCCTCCAGCACGGACGGATCGGTGGCGCCGCTCTCCACCACCCGGTCTCCATCGGCAGGGGTCCACACCCCGACTGCGGCCCAGGGCAGGTGATCGGCCGCGATCCCCTCCCCCACCTCGCGCACGGATGCCACGAGCTGGAAGGTGCCGAGTGGGGCGGACTGCGCATCGCGGAGGTGGAACATCCACCCGCGCACGCCGCCTCCCTCCGGCATCACGCGCCGGCTGTCCATGCCCGCGAGCCAGGGGGCCACGGCATCCACCGTCCCACCCTCGGTGAGCGTCTCGGCAGATGCGGCGTCTTCGAGCACGATGGGGATGCCCTCGCTGACGTCGATGCCCCGGGCTTCGAGTTCGATCGCGATGACCGGCAGCACCCGCAGCGCCTCGACGAGATCGAAGTACACCCCGCTGTCCGACAACCCGACGGCGTGGAACGCCCGGCCCTGACGGCGTCCCCGCAGGACGGAAGGGAATTCGTCCACCTCGGTGGCGATCTCGAGCACCGCACTCGCGATCGGCACGAGCAGCACGTGAGCGTTCGAGGGGTCGTTCGCGGTGTGCAGCAGCGGGAGCCGCTCGGCCGGCGCGAGATCCATCGCCAGCCGACGGGGTTCGTCGGGGAGCATCGGCTGCCAGTCGGTCCAGGCACGCGGCACATCGTCGTCGGCCACGCCCCGGTCCAGGAGCGCGCGGATCCGCTCCACACCCGGCGAGGCCTCTGGGCCCGGCCCATCGGGATCCTCGGCATCCTCGGGGTTTTCGTCGGGATCCGACTTCGGGTCCGACTTCGGGTTCGACTTCGGGTTCGACTTGGGATCGGCCTGCAGCATCGGCCAGAGCATCCAGCCCACACCGGCCACGCCCCCGAGCACCACCAGGACCGTCGCGACGGCCGCGGGGGTCATGCGCCCGGTGGGGTCAGGGTCGAGAGCTTGACGGCGGCTCCGTAGGCCATCCCGCGACCCTCGAACGAGAATCGCACGCGCACGACGGCATCCGCTCCCACCTTGCCCGCTTCGTCGACCAGCTCGTCGATCAGCCGGTCGATCTTGGAGCCGGTGGCGTAGATCAGGCCCAGATCCTCGGCGATCCCGTACGGAGCCAGGGAATCGAGCGGGGTGAGTCGGATGTCCACGAAGCCTCCATCGAACGCCAGCGATCAGGTCGCGATCCGCGTAACCGGGCTGGGTCGGTGCTGGGTGGACGGTTATGACCGTCGGCCGCGCCCCCCGCCCTGGAGTCCCGATGAGCAGCCCCGTCGACGCGCAGACCACCACCAAGAACCGCTCCCGCATCGACGATGTCCTGAAGAACCTCGGTCGCGCCCCCGCCCCGACCGACCAGGAGCTCGCCACCGCCTACCGGGTCGCCGTCCGCTCCCGTGCGGCCGAAGAACACATCGTCCGGCTGGCCAGCCGCGGCGAGATCAAGTTCGCGATCTGGGGCCCCGGCGAAGAGATCCACGGCACCGCCACGGCTGCGGCGCTTTCCAAGCTGGTCACCCCCGACAAGTTCGGCATCGTGCCCCACTACCGCTCGGGCAGCCTGGTCAGCGCCTGGTGCTCGGCCCACGGCGACGAGGGCTTCACGCTCCGCATGCTCCGCCAGCAGTTCTCGCGCGCGACCGACGAGATGACCGGTGGCCGCCAGATGGTCTACCACCTCCAGATCCCCGACCTCGGGGTGCTCCCCGTCCAGTCGCCGGTCGGCATGCAGCTCGGCAAAGCCGCCGGGTACGCCCTCGGCCTGAAGAAGAAAGGCATCACCGATGGCCTGACGATCGGCATCGTGGGCGACGGCACCACCGCCGAAGGAGACATGCACGACGCCATGAACGCGGCCAGCGTGTGGGATCTGCCGATGATCGTGCTCGTCACCGACAACGCCGTCGCGATCTCCACCACGCCCGACGAGGGGCGCGGCATCAAGGACTTCGAGGCGTACGCCAAGGGCTTCGGCATGGCGTTCTTCGAGGCCGACGGGCGCGACTGGTTCGACTGCTACGAGGCCACCTGGCGCGCGGCCAAGTACTGCATCGAGAACCAGCGGCCGTGCCTGATGCACGTGCACGATCTGCCGCGGTTCAACGGGCACAGCTCGGCCGCCGACATGACCTTCGATCTGGGCCAGGGCGACCCCATCCTCACCTTCGGAGCACGGCTGGTCGAGAAGGGCATCCTGAAGAAGGACGAGATCCTCGAGCGCATCGAGGGCGAGGGCCGCGACTTCTTCGCGCACCACGAGCTCGGCTCCATCATGTCCGAGGAGAACGAGCAGATCCGGCAGATGCTCGACCAGGTGCGATCCGAGCCCCACCCCGACCCCGAGACCCTCTTCGACCACACCTACGCCCCGTTCCCGACCCAGCCCGAGACCGATCCCGGGCCCGGCAGCACCGCGGTCACCTACGCAGGCGCCATCCGCAGCGCGCTCGACAAGCTGATCGACCGCCAGAACGGGCTGATCGTGGGGCAGGACGTCGGAAAGCTCGGCGGGGTCATGACCGCCACGGCCGGCCTGCAGAAACGCCATCCAGAGCGGGTGATCGACGCTCCGCTCAACGAGCCGCTCATCGTCGGCACGTCCACGGGCTTCGCGCTGCACGACGACACGATGGCGCTCCCCGAGATCCAGTTCGGCGACTACAGCCTCAACGCCTTCCACTGGCTGGTCTACCTTGGCACCATGCGCTGGAGCACGGTCGGCAACGCGTCCGCGAAGCTCCTCCTCCGCATGCCCACCGACCCCTTCGGCGGCGGCGCGATCTACCACTCGATGAGCGTCGACGGGTACTTCTGCAGCATCCCGGGCCTGGTCGTCATCATGCCGAGCACCAGCTTCGACGCCCACGGCCTCATCCTGTCTGCGGGCGACTACGACGGGCCGGTCGTGTGCCTCGAGCCCAAGTGGATGTACCGCCAGTCCCTCGGCCCGGCGTTCCCCGGCGAGCCCACGGACCCCGACCAGGTGAAGGCGATGAAGAAGGCCAGCATGCGGGGCGAGATCCCCGATCTGGCCGATGTGCGCGTGCCGTTCGGCAAGGCCGCCATCCGCCGCGAGGGCTCCGATGTCACCGTGGTGGCGTGGGGTCGGGCCGTGTGGACCGCGATGAAGGCGGCCGATCAGCTCGCGAAGGACGGCGTGGACGCCGAGATCATCGACCTGCGCACCCTGGTGCCGCCGGACATGGAGACCGTGAAGAACAGCGTCGGCAAGACCGGCCGCCTGGTGGTCGCCGCCGAAGACCGCGCGTTCGGCGGCTTCGTGCGTCAGATCCAGGGCGCCATCGTCGACGAGTTCCCGGGAACGCCCACGCTGGCCCTGGGTCAGAAGCCCGTTCCCGGCATCGCCCAGAGCCTGGTGCTGGAGGACGCGACCATCCTGCAGGCCACCGACATCGTCGACGGCGCGAAGCGGCTGCTGGGCGTCGAGCAGCAGGGAGCGAGCACGACGATGTGGGTTCCGCCGCGGTTCTTCATCAGCTGATCAGGGCTCGCAGGCTGGCAGCAAGACCACTTCGGTCGCGACCTCTCCGTAGACGATGATTCGCGTCGCCGCCTCTTCGATTTCCGGCTCGCAGGGGACCCGGGTCTGGGCAGCGGTCGGGACGCAGTTGGACTGCGCCGCACCTTCGACGAGGAGTCCGCTCGCGACGATGTCCCCGCGGACCAGCTCCAGATCACAGGTGAGCGACACCAGGGCCCGACACGAACCATGAGACGCGACGAGCGCGAGAGGAGCCTCAGAAGCCCCTGTGTCCACGGGGCCATCCAGCGGCAGTCGGCACAGAGACCCCGGGTCTTCCGAAGCCCGCTGGCCACCGGTGGAGCACCCGAGAAGGAGCAGGAGTCCGATCATGCTTCTTGCACATCCGCTTCGAGGCTACCGCTCGCGAGCCCGGCGTAGGCGGGGTCCATCCGGGCGAGCCACTGCATGGAGATGTTCCGCGAGAACACCGTGAATGGCAGCAGGATCATCGCCGACATCCCGGGGATCAGCATCAGGCAGAAGCACAGGCAGGACAGCGGGAAGGTGAGGATCGTGATCAGCAGGCCGATCACGAACCGCGCCACCAGGAAGACGAAGATCTGGAATGCGTCTGCGTTCGGAGCCGCACGCAGCAGCTGGAAGCTCTCGATGACGCTGGTGCCCTGGACGTACATGATGGGCGCGGCGAGCTCCATCACCAGCCGATCGAAGAGGTAGAGGATCAGGATGACGGGGAGCGCGAGAAAGCCCACCCCCACGCCGAGCAGCTGGCCCAGGGCCATGAACTCCGCGCCGAATGCGAGCTGTACACCGATCGAGAGGACCATGAGCAGGAACATGGCGCACAAGCCGAGCAGCGGAACGCCGACGACGTAGCTGGCCCGAAACAGGAACAGGCGGTTGGCGACCGACCCCTTCTCGGTCAGGGCGTCCACCTTGGGCTCCCCGGTGATGATGGCATCGAAGAACGCCATCAGCGTGCGGGAGCTGATGAACAGGAACAGCACCCCGACCGCGATGCCCACCACGACGAAGAACGCGATCATCAGCAGGTAGCCGGACTGAGCCGCGAAGAAGATCAACAGCTCGTCGTTGTTCTGCGGAAGAGGGATGTCCGGAATGTCGACGTTGAAGCTCAAGCTGGGCTCACCGCAGCTCGAGAAGAACGCGAGCAGGCCGAGCAACAGGTAGCGCACGACGTCGAAGTCGCGGAACAGCAGGTCGAACATCCGCTCGTAGGCGGCGGTGACGCTCTCGACCAGGGGGTCGAGCAGACTGGAATCCTGATCGCTCACGAAAGCCTCCGGAAGGTCCACTACACCACGTCGGGATTCCCGGCCACGGATGCACCGCGCGGTAGCGTGCCAACGCATTCGTCAGCGGTGACTCCTGAGAAGAATCCCTCACTGCAAGGTCGAATCAGGCTTCAGGCTACGGGCTACAGGCTTCAGGGCTGCTGACCACAGCCACGTCGGCCATCCCGAGTGCGCTCGACAGGTAGGGTTGAAGCCCTTCTATCCGGTGGAGGGGCGTCTCTGTCGACACCCGCTGGGGTCATGTCCTGGAGCCTGGAGCCTGGAGCCTGGAGCCTCCTCCGCCCCACCCAGGTGGCTTCTTTCCAGGAGTCAATGCTGCGGGCTGAAGGTGTCCGACCTGGGCACGACGGCGGAGCGAGTCATCGAATCCCGCCGGTTCATTCCGATCCGAGAAACTCCCTGAAGCCTGTGGACATCGACCGGCCACCTCGTTCAGCGCACGACCTCTCCCGGCTCCGCCGCCACCGACACCAGGTCGACGACCTCTTTGCCGCCCGCCGCCAGCAACATGCCCTGGGACTCGACCCCACGGAGCATCGCCGGCTTCAGGTTGGCGACCACCACCACCTGCCGCCCCACCAGCGCATCCGGCGTGTACTTGTTGGCGATGCCCGCGACGATCTGGCGAGGCGATTCCTCACCGATGTCGACCTTCAACACGAGCAACCGGTCGGCATCCGGATGGGGCTCGGCAGAGACGACCTTGCCGGCCCGCAGCGCGACCTTGGCGAAGTCGTCGAAGGTGATCTCCGCAGCGGGCCCGGCCGGCTTGGGCTTCTTGCTGGCCTTCTTCGCGTTCTGTGCTTTCTTCTTCGGCTTTGCAGGAGCATCCTGCGGTCCGTCCGCGAACAGCGCAGCGATCGGAGCCGGGAGCTTCTTGAACCGCGGGAACAGGGCGTCTCCGACGGTGACCGCTGCACCCTCGTCGAGCAGGGCGAGGGGGTCGCTGGCCTGACGAACCGCCGTGAATGCGGCTTCGGGGTGGGTCTTGCCCAGCTTCTCGAGGAGCTCGGTGCACTTGTTGGGCATCACGAACTGCTGGAGCGCCGCCGCCACGTGGCAGACCTCGAGCACGTGCCGCAACACGGTCCGAAGACGCACGCCGGCCGCCTCGTCGCCACCCTTCGCCGCCTTGTTGAGCGCCCAGGGAGCGGTGGTCTCGATGTAGCCGTTGCCCGCCGCCACCAGGGCGTTGACGGCCTCGAGGCCCTTGTTGAACTGCAGGGACTCGAGCTCGGTGTGCAGGCCGGAGATGGCGTGGCGTGCCGCGGTGAGCAGCTCCTCCTCGAGCCCGGTGCGCTCGCCCAGCGCCGGAACCGTGCCCCCCAGCCAGTTGGTGGTCATCGACAGCCCGCGGTGGGCCAGGTTTCCGAAGCCGTTGGCCAGATCGGTGTTGTAGCGCCCGTTGAAGCCCTCGTAGGTGAAGCGCCCGTCGGCACCGAAGGTGATCTCCCGCAGGAAGAAGTACCGCACGGCGTCGAGCCCGTACTCCCGCTGCAGCAGCCCCACCTCGATGGTGTTCCCGAGCGACTTGCTCATCTTCGCGCCGTCCGCACTCACCCACCAGCCGTGCGCGTAGAGCGTCTTCGGCAGCGGCACCTCGAGGGCCATGAGCATGGTCATCCAGTACACGGCGTGGGTGGTGAGGATGTCCTTGCCGATGAGCTGGAAGTCGACCGGCCAGAAGTCCTGCCAGTCTCCGTCGGCGCCGTCGGGCGGGTAGCCGATGCCCGACAGGTAGTTGAGCAGGGCGTCGAACCACACGTACGTGACGAAGTCGTCGTCGAAGGGGATGGGAACCCCCCAGCTCATCCGCTCGACCGGTCGACTGATGCACAGGTCTCCGAGACCCTTCCGGAGGAACCCGAGCACCTCGTTCTTCCGCGATTCGGGCTGGATGAAGCCCGGGTTGTCGTGGATGTGCTGCTCGAGCTTGCTCGCGTACTCGCTCATCTTGAAGAACCAGTTGTCCTCGGTGATCTCGACCACGGGCTGGCCGGTCTCGGGACACTTTCCGTCGACCAGGTCCTTCTCGGTCCAGAAGCGCTCCGCGGACTTGCTGTACCACCCGGTGTAGCTGTCCATGTAGAGCGCGCCCGCGTCCTTCAAGCGCGACAATGCGCCCTGCACCACGGCCTCGTGGTCGGGGTCTGTGGTGCGGATGAACCGGTCGTACTGGATCTGCAGGTCGGACATCATCGCCTTCCACTGCGGAACGATGTCGTCGCAGTGCTCCTTGGGCGACATCCCGCGCGCTTCAGCGGCTTCGAGCACCTTCTGACCGTGCTCGTCGGTGCCCGTGAGGAAGAAGGTCCGCCGACCCTCGAGCCGACGGTAGCGCGCGATGGCGTCTGCGGCGGTGGTGGTGTAGGCATGCCCGATGTGCGGGTTACCATTGACGTAGTAGATGGGCGTCGTGATGTAGAAGGCGTCCGAGCTCACAGTTCCTCTCGCCGTCCTCGATGGACGAATCCCGAAGTGAGCGTCCCCCCTATCTTCGTGGCCCCCTTTCCACACCCCGGGGCCACCCCCCGATTCCCGGAGTCCCGATGGTCCGCGCGCTGGGCTTTTCCAACACGTCCTTCAAGCCCTTCAAACCCGGTCGACTGTGTCGCGGTCGCGAACGCTGGATCGAGGCCTGGGAGCCCGAGGACGACGAAGCCACCCTCGAGGTCCACCGCCTGGTGATCAGCGGCGCGCACTTCACCGACATGTCGGCGGCCGATGCCCTGCGCGGTCTCCCCCACTCCGGGGTCGACCCCGCCGATGTCGTTCGCAAGCTCTTCCCGCGCAAGCCGCTCCTGGCCTTCATGGAGGACGGACACCCCGCGGACATCCCGGACGACGCGAACGGGGTGGAGCTCTACGAGAGCTTCCGGGCCGGCGGACGCGAAGAAGTCGCGCTGGTGCGCTGGTACAAGCGCATCAACACCGTGGGCGACGTCCGCGAGCTGTTGGGCAAGCCGGGAGACGACCGCCTGCGGGGCTTCGCGGTGCCGCTCCCCGCCAGCCACGACGATGCCCTGGACGACGACGCGCTGTTCGAGCGGCTGTTCCCGCTGGTAGGCATGGCCACCCTCGACTCTCCCCCGGCGCGCTTCCAGCCGGGTGCGCTCGCGGCACTGCTCCCGCACGTCCACGCGCTGGTGCTGCTCCACCGCGACAAGCACGGCCTGTCGCTGGGCATCTACTCGGCCGAGCGCATCGAGCCGGACGACAAGCTCGCCAAGATCTGCGAGAGCTCCAGCAGCCTGCTCGTCCCCTTCGCCATCCCGCCGATGCTCGCCCGCTGGGACCGCGCCCTGGCCGAGCTCAAGGAGACCTGGGAAGACCCCGAGTCCTTCCCGGTACCGGTCCCCGAAGGCGGGTACAGCTGGCAGAACCGTCGCCAGCGTCGGCGCAAGCGCAAGAAGAAGAGCCGGAAGAACCGGAACCAGGCGAAGAGCGGCGAAGAGTAGCCGCCCGGCTCACTGCAGGGAGACCTCGAACGCGGTCTGCTGCCCGTCGGCGCTCATCGTGCCCCGCATGGGCCCCTCTGCTTCGAGGGTTCCGCTGAACGACACATCGCCCGTGAGGTTCGAGAACCGGATGCTGCCGGACGCCGTGTCGAGCGAGCCGGTCACGCTGTAGCGCGCCCACGAGCCCGTGCTCTGCAGCACTTCGGCTCGGCCCGAGAACGAGCTGCCGGTCTGGACCTGCACGCGCAGGATGAAGCCCGACCCCCCGGCTTCGCCCATCCAGGTGCCGCGCAGATCGGGAGCATCGGACTCCGGACCGTCGGGCTCGGGGGCGGGCTCGGGATCGGCGACTGGTGCAGGATCGGAGGCGGGCACAGGAGCGGTCGGTGGCTCCGGATCCGCGACCGGCTCGGGATCGTCAGCCGGCGCAGGCTCGGTCGCGTCGTCGGTAGCATCGTCCGGGGCGTCGACCGGTGCTGGCTCGGGAGCGTCGTCGGGGGCGTCGACCGGTGCTGGCTCGGGAGCGTCGTCGGTGACATCCTCCGGGGCGTCGACGGGTGCAGGCTCGGGAGCGTCGTCGGGGGCGTCGGTGACATCCTCCGGGGCGTCCACCGTCTCCGGCTCCGGGGGAGCACCGCCGTCGGGCACGACGCCATCAGGCGCATCGGGCTCTGGCGCGACATCCGTGGCCGAGGGCTCGGGAGCTGAAGGCGTGGGAGCCGGCGTGACCGAGCGGATGCTGCCGTTGTCGACCGCGGACCCGCCGAACATCCCCGTCTGCCAGGCCACCAGGGTGCCGCCCACACCGAGCCCGAAGAGCAGCATCACCCCGAACACGCCCGCCAGCACGGGAATCCCGGGGGACGACCCGCTGTTGGCCGCGCCCGGGGGAAGGGTGGGCGTGCTGCCTGCTCCGGTGGCTGCCAGCGCCGCCGCACGCGAGTCGGATGCTTCGTCCTCCTCATCCCCATCCACCTCGGAGGTGCCCGTGTGCACGGCGTTGGCGATGGCCTTGGCCAGCCGGGGGGTCGGGCTCAGTGGAGCGAGGGGTGCGCCCTCCTCGCTCTCATCGTCGTCGCGGGTGCGTGGCGGAATCGAGAGGCTCGGGTTGTCCCGCAGCGACAGGGTCGGACCGGAGACGCGACGCCCCGCAGGAGACGCGGTCCGGACGCGCCCGCGAGGCTGGAGGAGCCCCATGTGCCCCCCTGCGGTGGGCGACTTCAGGGAGGGCTCGGTCTTCTCGCCTGCGTTGCTCTGCACGCCAGACGGACCGGATTCGCGACCTGGAGCCGGCGGCACCGTCGGCAGCTCGTCGATCGGGATGTCCTCGTCCTCCGGGGAGTCCGCTTCATTTCCGCTGCCTTCGCCGTCCTCGTCCTCCGGGGAGTCGTCGTCCTCGTCGTCCTCCTCTTCTTCCTCTTCTTCGTTCCGGGGGCGTCCCACACGAATGGAGGTGTCCGAACCGAAGCCATCGTCGATCATCGAGACGTCGACCAGGTTCTCGCCGGGAACCGACACCTCGGAGGTGTCGTCGTCGACGTCTTCTTCGTCCGCTTCGCCGTCCTCGCCATCCGCACCCGCGTCTGCAGCAGGAGCCTGGCCCTCGGATTCGGACGAGGAGTCGACGTCGTCGAAGGAGTCGAGCCCGTCCTCGTCGGCCGCGAGCGCCTCCTGGAGGTCTTCGCCGAGGCGTTCGTTGATGTCGTCGAGGGTGATGTCCTCGATGCGCATGATGCCGGTCTCGTAGACCCCAGGCTCCTCGCGCGACACCTCCTGCTCGGCCGTGGGCTCCTCGTCGGCTGCGCTGCTCTCGAAGTCGTCGCCAGGAGCGGCCTCGCGATTGGCCGCAGGAGCGGGGGTGCTGCCAGGACCTCCGAACACCGTGGACGCCCCACCGTCGCGGGACCACGACGAGTCGGACTGGTACTCGGTGCCGGGATCCACGCCCTCGACCCAGCCGGAGTCCTCGTTCAGCTCGCGCTGCAGCACGTCCTTGAGGGGCTGCTCGTGCTGGAGGAGGAACATGGCCTCGTCGGCGTGCGCGGGGTCGTTCCGGGTCATCCGGGCCCAGCGGATACGCCGTGCGAGCGCTTCTTCAGCCGTCTCCCCGATCGGATCGAGGTAGTCGATCAACCGATCGCACCTCACCGAGGTCAGGAACCGCTGCAGTGCCTCCTCTTGCATGGACGTGTTGTACCTCACCGGACCACCACCGGTGTGTTCCCGGTTTGCATGATGGGACCCTGGACGCCGGAGCGGTCCTCCAGCTGCCGGTTGCCCCCGACCCGCCACATTCTAACGGACGCGGCTCACCGTCCGTCGCACTCGAAGTCGTCGTCGAAGCGCCAGCGACCCGGGTGTCCGGGTTCGGACCGCAGAGCGGCCAGTCGCTTCAGGTACTCCCGACGCGGAATCTCCCGCGCACCGAACCGTTCGAGGTGGTCTGTGCGGACCTGACAATCGATCGTCTGACCGCCCCATCGCTGCCACTGGCGCACGAAGTACACGAACGCGATCTTGGAGGCATCCGAGGCGCGCGCGAACATCGACTCCCCCGCGAACAGGTTCCCCACGGCTACGCCGTACAGGCCCCCGACGAGGGTGTCGCCCTCCCAGGCCTCGACCGAGTGCGCGCGGCCCGCCTCGTGCAGCGACACGTAGCTCGCCACCATCTCCTCGGTGATCCAGGTGCCCGGCTGCCCCGGACGGGGCGTCTCGCCGCACGCCCGAATCACCTCTTCGAACGCCCGATCCATCGTGATTCGATAGGGCTGCTGACGGATCCGCTTGCCGAGGCTGCGGCCGATGTGGAGCGCGTCGGGTTCGAGCACCATCCGGGGGTCCGGCGACCACCACATGATCCGATATCCCTCGTTGTACCAGGGAAAAATCCCCATATTGTACGCGAGCCAGACACGGTTCGGTGCCAGATCGCCGTCGACCGCCAGCAGGCCCGATGGATCGGCCAGCTCGGGGTCTGGAAACACGTGGTCTTTGGGCAGGCGGTAGATCGGCATCGTGCGCAATGGGGGGTCGCGGGCAGCAGTAGCGGCAGACCCCGTCCGAGAGTAACGTTGTTGCATTCCGCCGGACCGCGCCCCCCAGGAGCCTCGAATGACCCTGCATCCGACCGTCGCCCACAAGCTCACCTTCCTCCTCGCTCTCGGCGGAGTCGTCGCCCTCGCGGGGTGCCCGGACGACTCCGAGCCGGGTGAAGAGACGGACACCGACACCGACACCGACTCGGACACCGATGCAGACACCGATGCGGATACGGACACCGACACCGACACCGACACCGACATCGGACCGGTCACGAGCGTCACCGGCACCGTGTACGACGGGTCGGGCGGCGTGCTGGCCGATGCGCAGATCCGCTTCTGTCGGGGTGCGATCTGCCTCACGCCCGAGCCCGACGCCACCGGGGCGTTCACGATTCCCGAGGTCGAGGCGGCGCCCCACAGCTTCGAGGTCCTCGTGCCCACCGACCCCACCCGCGCGACCGGTCTGGCGGTGGTGAACCTCGAGGAGGGCGTGCCGAAGGACATCGTGATGTACGTGCCCCAGCTCGACACCCCGTCGCCGCTCACGGCCAACACCGAGTGGCACGACGTGGGCGCGGGATTGCGGGTCGAGCTCGCCGAAGACGACCTGGAGACGCCCCCGTTCTTCGACCCCGCCACCGAAGTCGCGGGCGTGCGGGTCGACGAGCAGTACTGGCCCACCCTCGACGGCCTCACGAACGTGCACGCGGTGTGGTTCCTCGAGCCCTTCGACTACCCCGCTGCCAACGGCGGGATCCCGGTCGAGATCGACAACGACTTCGGGCTCGATGCCGGCGGGACCTACGAGGTGTACGTGGGCGACTACACCACCAGCGAGTGGTTGCTCGCAGGCACAGTCACCGAGAACGCCGGCGTGCTCACCGGCGCTGCAGATCTCCCGCTCATGTCGACCGTGGTGCTGGCCGACCCGCAGTGAACGTCTGGCTCAGCCCGCCTTGACCGACACGCCGGTGGCGACGATCTCGTACTTGGGCGCGAACTGCTTCTCGAGGTCGGCTTCGTCGCCCTTGGCTTCGCTCTTCAGGTGCTCGAGGGTCTTCTCGTCGAGCTCCTTCTTGATGAGCGTGCCCTCGATGTCGGCCATCGTGCCCTCGCCCGTCTTCGTGTCGGTGGGGACGCCGAAGCCGTGGCCCTTCATGGTGACGCGCAGGTACTCGCCGTCTTCGTCGGCGATGACCATCCAGCACCCGGCCTTCTGACACACGTTGTCGATGCGCCCGGTGACGCGGACGGTGGTGTCGACCATGGGGTCGGGGTCGGCGATGATCGCCGCACAGTCCTTCGCCTCGGCCTGCTGGAAGGGCTCGCCGTAGTGCGCCCAGCCGTCCTTCACGACAGCCTCGGTCTTCATGTCGCCGTGCTCTTCGTGGTGATCGGCGTGGTGCTCGCCCTCCTCCTCGGCGTGATCGGCGTGGTCGGACTTCTCGGCCGTCGCGGCCTTGTCGCCATCGGCCTCGGCCGGCGCGGATTCCGTGCCACAGGCCACGGTGAGAACGAGGGGAATGCTCAGGAACAGCGTACGCATGGAGTCCTCCAGAGCGGCACTGGTATCCCGAATCTCAGAAGATGCCGGGCACCAGGCGAGCTTTGTTCTCGAAAGCGCTCTTCCAGGCGGGGTTGTCGAGCAGAACGGCCTCTTCGGTACGGATGCGGAAGAACAGCACGACCGCGTTGAGCGCCGACAGCCCGATGCAGGCCAGCCAGGCGGTGTGGAGCAGGGGCAGGGCGGCGATCTCGAGCACCACCACCAGGTAGTTCGGGTGACGGATGAACGCGTACGGGCCCCCGGTGGCGATGCCGTCCCGGGGAGGCGCGACCACACGGACGTTCCAGCTCTGACCGATGGTCGCGAGGGTCCACACCCGCAGGCCCGTCGCCACGGCCAGGATCGCGACAGCGACGGCGGTCAGCCCCGGAATCACGGGCCGCTGCAGGCCCACCACCTCGAGCAGCGGGGCCAGCACGAGCCCGACGTGCAGCACCACCATGAGCGGGAACAGCCAGGGCTCCGACACCACGTCGTCTGGACGGGCGCGCATGCGACGCACGCTCACCACCACCTCGGACAGCCGCATCACCGCCGTGACCAGCAGCGCGACCACGAACACGGCGAAGACGGGGCTCCAGGGAATCGGGGGCATGGGCCTCTCTACCGCGTCGTGGGGCCGGGTGCCGCGGGTTCCGGCGGGGGTATCGGCACGCGTGCATGCGCGGGCAGCAGCTTCAGGCTCACGGTCACCGAGGTCTCGGACCTGGACTCTCCCCGTCGACGCTCCCGTCGCGTTCCGACCCGCACGGCCTGGGTGGAGATCGCGTACGCAACCTGTCGCCCATCGCCATCCGACCCCGTGATCGCCCCGTCTGCGCCGGGCTCTTCGAAGGTCGCGCTGATCCGGTCTCCGCGAGACTGATCCCGGACCACCTCGAACCCGGCTTCGGCCAGCGCACCGCGCCAGGCGACATCCAGGGCCGGAACGTCGGCCTCCCCTTCGCCAGCGCTGCCATGGTGCCCGTACCGCACGACCAGTCCGTCGGAATCGCTCGCGACGGTGCGTCCAGCCGGGAGGGCCCAGCCAGACCAGGGGGAGGTTCTCTCGACGTCGGGCCGGTCGTCCGACCAGTCCGTGTAGCGGTCGCCCCGGCACGCCATGAGCCCGACCACCAGCACCAGCCCCGCGATCTGCCGCGCGCTGAACCCGCCGCGCGACAGTCGGCGGCCCTCGCCTCGAATGCCCCTCGCGACGCGTGGGCCTCCACGGCGGTGTGGTTGTGATTGCCCCGGGAGGTACGGCAACATCATCGGCATGGTGCCGCTCCTAACTCCCCTGTGGATGGCCGTCGTCTCCGCGGCCGCGCCGCCGAGCCGGCCGCACATCGTGCTCGTGTCGATGGACACCACCCGTGCCGACGCCCTGAGCTGCTACGGCGCACCCGACGTTCCGTTCCACGACGCCACGCCCGACGTTCCCAGGACGCCCGTGCTGGACGCCATCGCCGCGGACGGGGTGCGGTTCGCGGAGTTCTATGCCCACGCTCCAAGCACCCTGACCTCCCACACCTCGATGTTCTCGGGGCTCGACCCCCACGGGCACGGGGTGGTGCGCAACGGATACCCGGTCGAGGACCACGTCGCCCTGCTGCCCGAACAGCTCGCACAGGCCGGCTACGCGACCCGGGCCGTCATCGGAGCTGCAGCACTGGAGCGGGCAGCGGGTCTGGCCCGGGGCTTCGACGTGTACGACGACGAGAGCCCGGAGCTGCACGGTCTGATGTACCAGTCGCCGGCCGATGCGGTGGTCGATCGAGCGCTGGCGACGGTCGACAGCTGGTCCGCCGACAGCGCAGACGCGTCGGAGCCGCTGTTCCTGTTCGTGCACTTCTTCGACGCCCACACCCCCTACGCGCCGCCCGAGCCG
This sequence comes from Myxococcota bacterium, assembly GCA_965224055.1. Classification (GTDB taxonomy): domain Bacteria; phylum Myxococcota_A; class UBA796; order UBA796; genus JACKEQ01. The sequence goes on from OZ245034.1 coordinate 5,721,947, forward strand.
TATGCGACGCGGTTCTCGTCCCCCGGCTACGACGGCCGGTTCGCCGACCCCGAGACCCCCCTGAAGCCCCTGGTCCGCTCGCTGCGCGCCAACACCGCCTACGAGCCCGCACTGGCGGCCGTGAACGGTCGATACCTGGCCGAGGTGGCGTGGATGGACGCCCAGATCGGCCGCCTGGTCGAGGGCCTGGAGTCCCGCGGCGTGCTCGCCCACGACGCGCTGCTGGTGCTGGTGGGCGACCACGGCGAGGTGTTGTCCGAGAACGCCACATTCGCCTGGACCCACGGAAACAACGTCAGCGACGGGGTGCTTCGGGTGCCCCTGCTCGTGAAGCCCTACGGAGACGTGCCCGTCGCCAGCGGGCGTGTGGTCCGGGCCCAGGGGTCGATGGACCAGCTCGCACCCACCCTCGCGGCCCTGGCCGGACTGGACGGCGAGGGTCCCCTGCCCGCCGATCACGACCTGCTGCCGATGCTGCGCCCCGGTCCGGTGCACCCCGACGTGCTCGACGCCGACGCCCACTGGCCCGAGACCCCCGTACGCTCGGTGTTCATGGAGGCCACGCGTCCCCGCAACCTGGAGCATCCGCGCACCTGGAACAACATCCGCCTCAAGCGCGCGGTGCGGGCCGGCGGCTACCGGATGGAGGCCGACCCCGCCCACGGTCGGAAGCCGAAGATGTCCGGCGACCACCCCGCTCCGCTCCTGCCCGTCCTGGTCGAGCTGATGGCGGCCTGGGACGCCGACGTGCCCGATCATCGCGATGCCGACATGCCCGAGTACACGCGTCGCGCCCTCGAAGCCCTCGGCTACGTCGACCCCTCCGACTGACCACCGGTCAACTCGTCCAGACTGTCCAGACTGTCCAGACTGTCCAGGGTCCGCTCGGCGAACCCCCGCAGGATCCCCATCTGGCCGCGGCCCAACCGCCGCCCGACCAGATCCGTCCCACAGCTCGCGCCCAGTCCGACCAGCCCGACCCCGGTGGCCACGAACCCCGACGGCATCCAGCCGAGGTTGGCCTGCACGCCGCCGTACACCGCGCCCCCGAGGGTCAGCGCACACAGTGCGGCGTACACGAACACGAACGCCGTCCACAGCTCGGGGCGCGGACCCATCACCCCCGTGAGCGCCGTGCCTTCTTCGGTCTCGCACACCTCGAGCTGCAGCCAGGGCGACCACACACGATGACGGGCATCCCCGACGCGCAGGGTCACCTCGCGACGGCCCGCGAACCCGCGACACGGACACCCGGGCTGCGACAGCGCGCGCTCGAAGGCCTCCAGCACCGACGCCGCGGGCATCGCCACGGTGAACGACACTTCTGGTCTGGCTTCCATCCATCCTCCGGGCACGATTCTCCGCGTCGGCCGGTTGCAGCTTTCGGGCCAGATCTGGCACGGCCCGTGCATCCAGACCGTCCACCGAACCGTCCACCGATACGGAGACGCCCCATGTCCACAGCCGCCCCGATTCCAGCCCCTTTCGAACACCTGTGGCTGGCCACCGACCTCGCTCCCGCCACGGGTCGAACGCCGTGGAGCCACGCGCTGGGGATCGCGACCGCCGGGCCCTGCGACCTGCACGTCATCCACGCGCACGAATCGTCGGTGCCTCCGGACTGGTCGCAGCTGCCGCTCCCCCGGGAACACCTCGTGCGCTGGGGCATGTTGCGCTACGACGACGGGATCGAGGCGTTCCGCCAGCTCGGATTCCAGGTGCACCTGCATGCGGCCCGTGTGGACCGGCCGCTTCGGGAGCTGCGCTCGCTGGTCACGGGGGACACGGCACCCGACCTGTTGGTGATGGGAACCCACCGGCCAGCGCTGCTCGAGCGGCTCTGGCGGGGCAGCGTCGCAGAGCAGGTCTCGCGCACGGCCCGAGGCGCCACCCTGGTGGTTCCCGATGACTGCACGCCGTTCGTCGATCCCGACGACGGCTCGGTCTCGATCACCCGGATCCTCGTCCCGGTGGGCGATGCCGGTGCCGTCCCCGCCTACGAAGCCGCTGCCCGACTGGCCCGGACCGTCGCCGCGCCGGAGTCCGGACGCCAGGTGACGTTCCTGTTCCTGCACGTGGGCCCCTGGGCCGAGATCCCGCAGCTGGCCCTGCCGACCCCCGAGCAGACCGGTTCGCTCGGACTCGACTGGACGTTCGAGACGCTCCAGCACACCGAGGGCGACATCGTCGAGCGGGTGCTCGCGGAGTCCGTACGGCGGGGCGTCGACCTGATCGCGATGGCGACGCGCGGCCACGACTCCCTGGAGGACTCGCTCTTCGGAAGCCGCACCGAGCGCGTGCTGCGGGACGCGGACGTTCCCGTGTTGATCGCTCCCGCAGCGTAGGCCTGTCCGCCTTCCACCGGGCGAAATCCCCCAGTTCACCCGCGAGAGGTGTGCGAAATCACCCGGTCTTCGGCGAGTGGACGATCAGCGCTGCGCCGACCGCATTGCAGAGGAACAGGCCGATCAGCCCGATGGAGTGGTCGCCTCCGAGCCGCACGACCGCCAGGAGCACGGCCAGCACGTACAGAACGCCCACCATGCCCGCCAGGATGCGGGGCCATCTGGACGCCCGACGCACCAGCCGACCGACGGCCCCGACCGTCAGAAGCAGGCTGGCCGGACTGGCCAGGAGCAGGTTGTGGTGCCCCCAGAAGGGCGCGAAGGTGCCCAGCACACCGACCAGCAGGGCCGCCGAGCCGAACAGACCCGTCGCCAGGCCCCACAGCGCGGTCAGCCCCAGGCCGGTCTTCGGAGCGACCCAGCCGATCCCGCCGAGCAGCAGGGCGCCGAGCAGACCCACCCCGATCAACAGCCCGTCGCGACGGGGCGGATGGGGGGCTGCGAACCCACGCGGCCCGTCGGTGATGCGACATCGGCTGGCGACCAGCGGCCGCCCCCGATGCGTGGTCTCCTCGGCGCGCCGCATCAGGGTCTCCGGGATGAACATCCGGTCCCAGTGGTCGATGCGGACGTCCGCGTACAGCCCCGAGCCCCAGTGCAGGCCGAACCACAAGGGATGATCGGCGCTGTGCCGGAGCACCTCGCTGCGCGGCGACGCCTCGGACGACGCGTGTTGCTGGCCTTCGAAGTCGGGCCCCAGCCCCACCGCCAGCACGTCGCGGACCTCGGTGGTGCAGTTCGAGTCGTACCAGTGGTAGCGAAAGAACCCGTCGCGCTCCGCCAGTCGCCGCTTCAGCTCGCCGATCACCTGGCGTTGGGTGCGTGCATCCACGGCCAGCCGCTGCGCGACGCCCTGCCGTCCGAGCTTGTCTCCGTAGATCCGGATCGTGCGACCCAGCGAGCCGGCGCGGAGCTGGTAGTCCTGCTGGTTGGACAGGAAGTTCCAGACGAAGTCCGGATCGCTCGGATCGAAGTACCCGAAGTCGTACACCCGCGACTTCAGACCGCGATCCGGATCCCAGTCGAGCAGCTGGGTGTGCCCGAACACCGCGTTGATCGACGCCCCGGGAGCGAGGGTCACCAGGTACAGGCCCTCGGGGGTCTGTTCGTTCCAGACACAGGGCTCCAGGGCTGAGGGCTCGAGGGTAGACGGCTCGAGCGTCGCATCCCCCGAACCGCCCCACGAGAGCGGGACGATTGCGAGGAAGACCGCCAGGAGGCCCCACCACGGCGTCGCGATCCGTCCCATGGCTCGTGTTCTCTCCCGTGCGCGTGTCCGCACCGCCTCTTAAGCGAACCGCCCCTCTCCCGGAGACTTCCGATGGCCGACTCCCTCCTCCAGGTCGCAGATGGGTTCTGGAACATCCGCGGATCCTTCAAGATCGCGGGGTTCGTCGACATCGGCACGCAGAGCTCGCTGGTCCGCCGGGAGGACGGCAGCTTCGTCCTCCTCGACGCCTACACCCTGCAGGGCGACGTGAAGCAGCAGGTCTTCGACCGGACCGACGGCGGCGCGAAGATCACGGCCGTGCTCCACCTCCACCCGTTCCACACCATCCACTGTCGCGCGGTCCACGAGCTGCTGCCCCACGCCAGGCAGTACGGCACCGCTCGGCACCAGGCCAGGAAGCCCGAGCTGCCCTGGGAGGATCTGCGCACCGAAGACCCCGGGATCGCCGAGCTGTTCCCGGAGTTCTCGTTCTCGGTACCGGCCGGCGTCGACTTCATCCCGGACGACGAGAACCTGCACTTCTCGTCGGTCCTGGCCTTCCACTCCGCCACCCGCACCCTGCACGTCGACGACACGCTGATGTTCACGAAGATCCCCTTCGTCGGCGGTGTCCGCTTCCATCCCACCCTCGCCAAGACCCTGGAGCGCCGGGCGGGCGCCGTGAAGGACTTCCGGGCCTGGGCCGACGACCTCGTGAAGCGCTGCGAGCAGGTCGACAACCTCTGCGCCGCGCACACCCGGCCGCTGCTGAAGGCCGACAACACGGGGCCGTCCATCGCCGAGCGGGTGCAGTCGGCCCTCGATGCGGTCGACTCCACCCTGGCCGCGCACGAGAAGAAGCACGGGTGAGCACGCCGCTCGACCTCGTGCGACTGCAGACAGCGCTGGTCGACACCCTCGCCCGGCAGGCGGCCACGGATCGGTGTGGGCTGGCTGGCACCCTGGCCGACGCGCCCCACTCGGGGTCGATCCCCTCCCCTGGAGCCACGGATCGGGACTGGGTCTGGACGCGGACCGCGTCGCAATTCCTGCTGGAGAGTGCGGACACCGTCGTCCGCCTGCAGGAACCCCTGCACGACCCCACCGCCTTCGACGCCGTACAGTGGGCGATCCACACGAACACCTCTGCAGAGGACGCTGTGGAGGCGCTGAGCGAGGCAACCCGCTCGGGAACCCTGGTGGACACGGGCGTTCCCCAGGTTCAGCCGCTGCGCCACCGCTACCGCCCGACGGCGCTGCAACCTCCGCCGGCGCGCTGGCTCGATCCGCTCCAGGAGCCGGAGGGCTGGGTGCGGCTGACGGGAGGACGGCACGCCGGTCCCGAGTCATCCCCCGAGATCCTGCTGGACGTCGCGTGCCTCCCCATCCTGCAGCAGCCGTTCCGCGAGGCGCTCGGCGACTTCGACCCCTTCGTGCGCACGCCCGACATCGGGCCGGCCGCCACCCGGCGTCTGGCCGACCGGCTGTTCGCCCACGCCCGGCGCACCCTGGTGGGGTTCGATGCCACTCCTGCACCCGACCGGCCCCTGGACATCCACGACCTGCGCTGGAGCCTGGCGGTGTGGGTGGAGGACGTGCTGCACGGTGCCGGGACGCTGTCGATCGAGCGCCTGGCGTGATCTGCAGCGCTCAGAGGGTCTTCAGATACGCCAGCAGGTCGCTGCGCTGAGCCTCGGTCAACGCGTCTGCGAAGCGGTGTCCGCCGTTTCCGAAGCTGGTGACGCGGGTGTCGTAGACCTCGGGCGGTAGCGTGCCCGGCTCGGTACCCGTGGTGTCGACCGGCACCCAGTACACGCCTCCGGCCTCCAGATCGAGGTCGAACCCCTGCCGCTGCCAGGCGAGGGGGCGAAGCGACGAGTCGAGCAGTGCTGTGAGCGTGGGCACCGACCCGTTGTGGAGGTACGGCGCGGTGGCCCAGACCCCGTCCAGCGGTGGTGCGACGTAGCCCTCGGAGGGCTCGAAGCGGGCGGGATGGTCGGACGACGCCAGGTGGCTGCCCTGCAACCAGGCCGTGAAACCGGGCGGTTCGAGGAACCCCATCGCGTACACGGGGTCGGTGCCGACCTCGTCCAGGGGAACCACGAGATCGGGGTAGGTCTCGTCGGCGGGGTCGTCGGCGTAGGTGCCGTGACAGCTCGCGCACTGGGCCTCGAACACCCCCTGACCGGCATCCGCTGCCGCAGCGTCGACAGGCTCCGGGTAGACCGGGGGCTCCAGGGCGTCCAGCCAGGCCACGACGTCGACCATGCTGTCGGCGATGGCGTCGAACTGGGGGGCGTCCGTCAACCCCACCACGCTGATCTGGCTGATGAGCGTGGCGCGATCACCCTGGCCCGCACCGGTGTAGTAGAGCCGGCTCTTCTTCTTCACGTTCCACCAGGCCGGCACGTCGCAGGCGAGCACCTGGTCGGGGATGTCGAACACCGGCTGGCCGTCGGTGACCCACTCGAGCGAGTCGGGATCACGGTAGGCGACGGCGGCACGCTCCATCGAGAATGCTGGATTCACCCCGGCCATCGGCGCTTCGACGTGGGGCGCGATGGCCCGCGCACCCCGGAGGAGCGGGTAGAACGCATCCCACTCCGCCGAGTCGCGCCCGTACTGGGTCTCGACCGCGAGGGCTGCGACCTCGAAGGTGGACGCATCGTTCGAGGTGTAGTCGCCGTAGCCGCCGAGTCCGGGCACGAACTGGCCCTGCAGGACGCCGGCATGGCAGCCCAGACAGGTGATGCCGCCCACCACCTCGACCCCGTTGGGCGCTTCGAACAGGTTGAACGCGCTCGGAATCCCCGCAGCATCGCCCTCGCGCTCGAGCAGGTTGCTCTCGAGAGGCGGGATCAGGCTGAACCAGACGTCCTTCGGAACACCCGACCCCACGAAGTCGCCGTACCGCAGCACGTCCCAGCCCGCATCGGCATCCCCCGCGCGCCGGGGCTCGACTCCGACTCCGAGATCGGTGTCGCCGTCGGGGGGTCGACAGGCACCGAGCACAGCCACGGCGAGACCAGCGAACAGCAGTGGAGAGGTCTTCATGCCCGCACGGTAATCAGGCCGATGTGACGGGGCGTTCACGACGGCGACGCGCCACGAGCCCCATCAGCACGAGTCCTCCGACGCCCAGCGCGCTGGAACCCGGTCCGCTGCTCGCGCAGCCACAGGTACTCGGAGGCGTCTCGGGCGGCAGCGTCGGATCCGGGAGGTCGACGTCGGTGTCGGTATCCGTGTCGGCGTCCGCATCGGCGTCCGTGTCCGTGTCCGAATCCGCATCCGTGTCCGAATCCGTGTCCGTGTCCGAATCCGCATCCGTGTCCGTGTCCGTGTCGGAATCCGCATCCGTGTCCGAATCCGCATCCGTGTCGGAATCCGAATCCGTGTCCGTGTCCGAATCCGTGTCCGTGTCCGTGTCCGAATCCGCATCCGTGTCGGAATCCGAATCCGTGTCCGTGTCCGAATCCGTGTCCGTGTCCGTGTCCGAATCCGCATCCGTGTCCGTGTCGGAATCCGCATCCGTGTCCGTGTCGGAATCCGCGTCCGTGTCCGTGTCGGAGTCCGCATCCGTGTCCGTGTCGGAATCCGCGTCCGTGTCCGTGTCGGAGTCCGCGTCCGTATCCGTGTCCGCATCGCTGTCGGTGTCGGTGTCCGTGTCCGTGTCCGCGAAGCCGGTGTCGCCCGTCTCCCCCGTCACGCAGTCCGGGTTGGCAGCACCCGGGGTGCCCAGGTCGCCGGCCCCGAAGACGGTGGTGCCGAGACACCAGGAGCTGCCGTCGTCGTTGGTGGTGTGGTCGGCCACCGGATCCGCCGACAGCGAGGCTCCCGACATGTCCGGGAAGTCGGGTCCGCCGTCGTACGCCACGCTGTCGAGCACGCCCGCGCTGTTGGACAACACCACCTCGTCGGCGCTGTTCGCCAGGAAGTACTCCGGCCACACGAAGTCGACCGTGACCCCGCCGTTGCTGCCGGTGTCCGCGTTGGCGCCGAACACCACGAAACCCCCGGCGGGAACCAGCAGCGGCGCGTCGACCGTGAAGCTGTCCGTCCCCTCGTCGGTGACCAGCAGGCCGTTCAGGTCGATGTCCATCCCGCTGGTGTTCTGGACCTCGAACCACTCGCCTTCGCCGTCGTTCACGGCGTCGGGGTCGTTGAGGATCTCGGTGATCACCAGGTCGCCGGGCACCAGATCGTCGGGCCCCGGGAGCCCAGCGGGAACGTCGAGGACGAAGAACTGGTCGCCCGCGAAGTCGCCCATGTCGAGACCACCCGGGACACCCGGATTGGCCTGGGGAGCCGTGTAGCCACCCAGCGCCTGGTTCGACAGGAAGTCGTGGGCCTCGTTGACGATGAACGCCGCCACCTTCAGCTCACCACCGCCGGAGAGGTCCGGCATGCCGAGCGCTTCGAGAGGGAGACCCAGCTCTACGCCCGTGGTGACGGCCGTTGCGGCGCCCTGGTCTGCTGCGGCCTCGCCTCCACCGATGCCCGCGGTGTTGCTGTTGTCGAAGCCGAGCGAGATCCCGAAGGTGCCGAGACCGGTCGCGCTGCCCTCGGGGCTGTTCATGAAGGGGTTGGGGTAGGCCTCGAACAGCCCGGTCCCGGTGCCGACGCCGGCGTAGTCGAGCACGAAGATGTCGCCCATGCCGGGGTTGCCCTGACGGGCGATCAGCATGAAGTCGGCCGAGAACCCCGCATCGAAGGTGAACCCGGCCCAGTTGTCCGCCCAGCCGTCGTTGGGGGGGTTGTCGCCGCCCATCGTGGTGCTGGCGGTGAGCGTGTTCTCGCCCCCGGGCACGGAGTCCACGAACACCACGAGCTTGTTGAAGTTGTTCTCGAGGTTGCCCGTGAACACCAGGTAGAGCACGCCCGCCTCGAGGTGCGCGTAGGCGGCATTCAGCTCGCTCTGGTCGTCGCCGAAGCCGGTCTGCACCGACTGCACGGCGAGGGGCGGCCCGTAGTCGGCGTCGACGGTTCCATCCACGGTGACGGCAAAGGCCAGACTCGTCCAGATCATCACAGCGCACCTCGCACGACAGGTCGAACCCGACGCAGCTAACCGGGTTTCGGGGGGCCGACCGGTGACATTCGGTCGCCGGTCGTGGGCCTGGCGTCGCGCTACGGTTGCGCCTGCCCGAGTGGCACCAGCTGCAGGTGCATGAGCACGACCCGATCGCCTGGCGGGGCCTCGGCCACGAAGCTGCGGACCGCCCGGTAGTGCGCCCGCTGCATGCGCTTCAGCTCCTCGAGTGCGGGGCCCCCGACCGTGAACACGTTGTAGCTGTACAGCGGGCGGGCATCCTCGACGGCAGACGCAACCGGAGCTTCCAGACGGTCTGCCGCGACCTGCATCCAGTGACGCTTGAGGGCGGTGCCCGACCCGGGACGGCGCAGGTCGACCGCCTGCACGGCCACCGGAGCCCACCGCTCCCCGTCCCAGCGGGCCTGTCCCGACTGCTCGAGATGGACGAGACACCGGTTCACCACCTGGACCTCGATTCCGAGCGCCGCTGCCAGCAGCTCCGGATCGTGCGGACGCCCGCGATAGCCCGGCAGCGTCAGGGCCAGGAGCACGCCCTGGGTCCACGGCGCATCCCACGCGGAGTCGCGCGCACGCTGGAGCTGAGCCCACTCCTCGTCGACGGACCGGAGGGTGGCGGGGTCACAGAACAGGGCCACGAAGTCGAGCAGACGCAGGGTGGTGGCCTCGATCATCTGCAGGAAGTCGGGCAGGCGCGGCTCCGACTGCCCCCGCAGCCAACGGGAGACCGCAAACCGGCTGTGCCCCGTGCGTTCTGCGATGGTGCCGATGGTTCGCTCGCCCCGACAGGCCTGAAGGAACGCCACCACTGCGTTCGAGGCGTCCTGCTCGGACCCGACGACGTAAGGGTCTGCTGCACCCACGAACCGGGCCAGACGGACACCCGGCTCGGCGCCCACCCGCTCGGCGATGTGCACGAACCGACTCGCAGACGGCCAGCGCCGCCCCGATTCCCAGCTGTACACCGTGTTGGTCGCGAAGCCGAGACGCCGCGACAGCTGCACCTGGCTGCGATGTCCCCGCAGCACCCGCACCAGATCACGAGCGAGTGCCTCGTGGTCGATCTCCATCAGCCCTCCATCAGCCCTTCCTGAACGCGCCACCCTGACGTTATCGCACATGAATCCGCGAACGGGGCACACAGAATGTGCGTTTCTGCGGTGCATCCAGGGGCAGGACACGTGATGGTGCAGGTGGGCACCGACTGCGACACACTGGAGACGCCATGCACCGCATCCCGCTCGTTCCCTGCCTCCTTCTCCTCGCTTGCGACAGCGGTCCGAACACCGCCACGAACGGGCAGTTCGGCGAAGAGGAGGACACCCTCTGCGTCGAGCAGTCGCGGACGGTTCTCGATGCCGATGCCACGGTCACGGTCGAGGGCCACGACGGCAGCTCCAGCCTGGTTCCAGCCGACGTCGTGGCGGCGATCGAGGGCAGCACGGACGCCGGGCTGTACTGGGGCGATCCACCCGAGGTCGAGGACGACAACGGCGACCCGATTCCGCCCGAGGAGCAGGAGGTGCTCGACACCACGCCCGTCACGGTCTCGATCGCGGTCGACGGCGACGCGGTCTACGAGCTGGTCGAGTACACCAACCCCGATGGTCTCGAGATCGCGTGCGGCTCGAGGATCGAGTCCGTCGCGACGGTCACGATCACGACCGAGGACACGCTGATCGACGTGACGCACACGGGCCGGATGTGGCTCGGACCCGAGGGCGCCACGGTCGACTTCGCCGTCACCGAGGACACCGCGCTGGATCCTCGGAGCCTGGTGGACGACCCGAGCCTCGTGCACCCCTCCTGGTACCGCCTCCACACGGACTTCGAGGTGGACGGTGCGGTCTCGGGCCGCGTGCTGGCGGTCGACGCGTCAGGGGACGTCGAGGAAGACGCGCCGACGCTCGGCGGCTGGTAGCTCGACCCGCACCCGGAGCGACCTCGCCGCGCTGATTCGGGTTACGCTCGACCCGACTCCGACGGAGCGAGGATCCCGTGCTGTTCTGGATGGTTGCCTGGCTCGTCGGTGGGTGCACCCAGCCCGCGCCCGACACGTCGGCCCACGGGTCGGACACCCCCGAGAACGTGTTGGTGGTGCTGATCGACGACATCGGGGTCGACAAGGTGGGGGCGTACGGCGGCAGCTACGCCGCGAAGACCCCCCGGATCGACGCGCTCGCAGAAGAGGGACTGCGCTTCACCAACGCCTACGGCGCGCCCCTGTGCTCCCCTGCCCGCTCGATCCTGCTCACGGGCCGACACAGCCGGCGGACCGGGATCGGGACCATCACCGAGCGCAAGAGCAACGGAACCGCCCTGCCCCTGGATGAAGTCACGATTCCCGAAGCGCTGCGCAGTGCACCGGACGACTGGAGCACGGCAGCGCTCGGAAAGTGGCATCTGGCGGGCCCGGCGTGGGATGGATGGCGCGAGCACCCCAACCAGCAGGGCTTTCAGCGGTTCATCGGCACGCGGGGCAACCCCGAGTACCGGCGCGGTGGCTACGAGCGCTGGCCCCGCAACGTCGACGGGACCATCACCTACGACGACCGCTACCTGACCACGGGCACGGCCGACGACGCCATCGAGGTGCTGAGCTCGACCCGCGAGCCGTTCTTCGTCTACGTCGCATTCCACGCATCCCACGTGCCCATCCATCGCCCACCGGACGCTCTGCTGCCCGAACCGCTGTCCACGAAGGCGACGTCGATCGACCAGCACGACGCCATGGTGACCGCCCTCGACACCGAGCTGGGGCGGATCCTCGATGCCATGGCCCCCGAGGTGCGCGCTCGCACGACCCTCATCGTCCTGGGCGACAACGGCACCAGCAAGTTCGGCCTGCCGCGCAAGAAGGGGCCCGCCCGCTCCCGGATCAAGCACAGCGTCTACGAAGGAGGCGTGCGGGTGCCGATGATCGTCACGGGGCCACGGGTGGATCAGCCCGGTACGCGCGACGCCCTGGTCCACATCGCCGACATCTTCCCCACCACGGCGCACATCGCGGGCCTCGAGCTGCAGGGAGGCCGCCTGGTGCTGGACGATCGCACGGTCGCGCTCGATGGCCGCAGCCTGCTGGACGTCATCGACGACCCCGAAGCCCCGGGTCACGACTTCGTGTACGCCGAGCGCTTCGAGCCCAACGGCGCGGGGCCGTATCGGATGGATCACCGGGGGATCCGCAACGCCACGCATCGGCTGGTGCGCCACGGCTCGGGCGCCCGCGACCAGGAGCTCTACCGGCTGGGCGACGGCGCGGCAGGGAGCTGGTGGGAGGACGGCCCCGACCTGCTGGCCGCCGAATCCACTCGCACGGCCGCCGACGAGCAGGCCCTGGCCGAGCTCACCAGCGAGCTGGACCGCCTCGAGAGCGCCCTGGTGTACGGCGACTGAGGGTCAGCCGGGCTCGGGGGCAGGCGCAGGTCGAGAGGGGTCGGCGCGGACCTCGGTGCGGTGTGCGATGACGGTCTGGGCCAGCTCGTCGTTCCGGCGCAGCCAGTCGGGACGCTGCCCGAGGTACTCCTCGAGGTAGGTGCCGTAGAGCGCCATGAAGAACGCGATGACGACCGGGCCCACGAGCAGTCCAGGCACGCCGAACCAGAGCACGCCGCCGCACATCGCCAGGAAGATCAACACGGGGTGGATGTTCATCTGACCGCGCACGAAGAGCGGCTTGAGGATGTTGTCGATGGTGCCGGTGAACAGGAGGTTCCAGCCGGCGACGAACAGGGCGGACTTCCAACCCCAGGCAACCAGACACGCCAGTGCCACGGGCCCCCAGACCACCAGCGTGCCGACCATGGGGACCAGCGACGACACCGCGATGGCCACACCGAGCAGGAACACGTGGGGAACGCCCACCAGCAGGAATCCGACGCCGGCGACCACCCCCTGAACGACGCCGGTGACCATGGACCCGAACACGAGGTTGTGGGCGATCTCGCGGAAGGTCGACATCAGACGGGCCGCGTGCCGGGGCTCCACAGGGGTGATGTCGAGGACGATGCGGAGCAGAGCAGGACCGTTCGAGTACAGCCCCACGAGTGAGATCCAGAACACGGCCAGGTCGAGCCCGACGTTGGAGATCACGCCCACGAGCCACGGCAGCAGGCCGGTGACATCGGGCATGGAGACGGGAACGAGCTCTCCGGCCGCGCGCTCGAACGGTTCGGGGAGCGAGTCCACCACGCTCCTCTCGAGCTCCTCCATCCCCCCATGAGACGCCCAGTGTCCGATCTGCGCGACGATCTCGGTGAGCTCCTCTCTGGCGGCGAGGGCGGCGATTCCCAGCGGGAGCAGGACCGCGAGGACCAGGACGAACGAGGTCGCGAGAGCAGCCAGGGTCCGGCGTCCACCGACACTCTCGAGGATCGCGCGGAACAGGGGCTGGGTGCTGGCAGCGATCGCGACCGCGAACAGCAGGGCGAAGCCGAACGGAGCGACGAGCAGCACCGAAGCGATTCCGGCGAACAGCAGCGCTCCCACGAAGAACCACTGCCGGGCCCGCTCGGACCAGAAGTGGCCCTGCAGCTCCGATTCCCCATGCTTCATTTCTTTGCTCCTGGGCAGTATTCGATCCGCAACAATGCAAGCATATACGAAGGGAGCCCCCGGCTGGCAAGACATATTCTCGCAATAGTTGCGCATGATTAAGTTATGGTTGCCTCATTGATGTGTTACCATCTACCCACGCAGCCGGCCGGCCAGGCGAAGACGAGGCCGCATCCCAGGAGCTCCATGCATCCATCCACCACTCTCGACGAGCACTCCGACGACGACTCCGGTCCGTCCGAGCAGACTGGATCCGCGTCGGTCTGGTCCACCGTGCGGGGCACTGCGTCCGATTTCACGCAGACAGCCCTGAAACGTTACCGAATCCATGTCCGCAGCGGCTTCCTCGCTCTGTGGGCGCTGGAGTCCATCGCACCCCTGGCCGTGTTGACCGCCGCCATCTGCGGCTGGCTCGGGTATCGGGCCGAGCTCGTGGACTGGGTGGGACAGACCCTGGCCACGAGCATCCTCGGCTCCACGTCCACCGGCGCCGCCGACTGGCTCACGACCGTCCTCGACCAGACCACCTTCGGTCAGCTCGGCCTGCTCGGCACGATCAGCTCGGTGTTCGTCGTCTACCAGCTCTACGTGGCCACGCTGTTCGACGTCAACGAGATCCTCGGACCCGAAGAGGAGGACCCCGATTCAGAGCGGTCGTGGTGGGCGCACTTCGCGCTCTTCCCGCCGTTCGCGATCTGGGTCGGCCTGCTGATGATCGGCGGCATGGTCGCCACCGGCTGGATGCTGCAACAGGGCCACTACTGGCTCATCCCGGGCGTCTACGCCGCGAGCGTGGTCCTGCTCGGTGGCGGTCCCTGGATGCTCTGCCGACAGCCTCCCGAGCGGGTCCACCTGCTCCGCGGCGCGGCGGTCGGTGCGCTCTGGCTGGAGCTCTTGAAGATCGTCTTCTTCGTGTACTCCACGTCGAGCTTCGGCTCGTCCACCCTCGACACGACCTACCGCCAGCTCGCGTTCCTGCCGCTGGTGTTCCTGTGGATGCACCTGCTCTGGTTCTCCGTGCTGGTCGGCATGATCGTCGCCCACCTCTCCGCACGGGGCGCCCACGTTCCCTCGAAGGATGCCGCCCGCACGCCGGGCGCATGACCCCCTCCGAGCTCTCACCCCCACAACCGACAAAGGAGATTCTTTGCAGACGCACGAACTGACCGCCCTTCCCGACATCGCGGGACGCCCCGCCACTACGGTCCTGATGGGCATCGATCCCGCCGATCCCAAGGTCAACCGATTGACCCTGGCCAACGCCTGGAAGGAGGCGACCGGTGGAACCCCGCCGCCCGAGGCCGTCGAGCGGCTCCTGGACGCCAGCGCAGACGACTGGAACCGGAATGCCGAGGGGCTCGCCGTCCTGAGCGGCCCAGACGGCTCGAGAGTCCTCTGGCTTCCGTGGACCCCGCCCACCACGGCGTGTTCCGACACCCTGCCGCTCATCGCACCCCTGCTGCCTCTGCTCGACGACGAGCGCCCCTTCGCGGTCGTCGCGCTCCAGCTGGGTGAATGGCGGGTGTTGATGTGCAACCGCCGCACCTTCGAGCCCCTGGCGTTCGACGCCCCGGCCAACATCGACGAAGCCACGGCCGTCGTCCAGGATCCCGTTCCCGGTGGGTCCGCACACGCCCATCGCACGTCGTCGAGTCAGACCACCGGCGCGACGCGGGTGCACATGCAGGGATTCGGCCACGAGAACCGCAAGGAGAACGACGCAGACCTGTACTTCCGCGAGCTCGACAAGGCGCTCGCCGCCACGTTGTCCGGGCCGATTCCGGTCGTCGTCGTGGGCTCCGCCAAGTGGGTGCACCGGTTCTCGGAGAAGGCTTCGTTCGCTCCCATCGCGACCGTCGAACACAATCCGTCGGACCTCGACGACGCCGAGCTGCACGCCCTCGCCTGGTCCCACGCACGCTCCCACATCCAGCACGATCCGGATGCGCTGTCCGAGAAGCTGGGCGCTGCAGGCTCCGATGGACGGCGCTCGACGGATCGCTCCGAGATCGCCGAGATGGCCGTGGCAGGGGGCATCGACACGCTCGTCGTCCCTGCCGGACACGCGACCGCACCCGACGTGAACAAGGCCGTCCTGCACACCCTCGAGACCGGGGGAACCGCTGTGACCGTCGAAGAGGGCGGCCCGTTCCATGCCGTCACCGCGCTGCTCCGATGGTCCAACTGACGGTCGGCGTCACCCCTGCTCGGGGGTCCGGGCGCGCTGGACGAGGTCGACGGCCGACGGGTCGAGCAGACCAATCGCCACAGCGTGCTCGGCCATCGCCACCGGGTCATCCGTGATCAGCAGGGGGATTCCCCTCTTTCCGGCGTCCTCGACCAGCGGCTGCAGCGCCTGCGTCCGGGCTCCGTCGCCGACGTCCCGCAGATAGATGGCGGCCACCCGCTCTGGGTGCCGCTCGGCGCTGCGCAGGTAGATCGACGCATCCAGCTGCCCCGTGTCTCCGATGAGGACGAGCGGCAGAGGCCAGGTGTCCATCAACGCATCGAGATGCGCGATCTTGTGCTCGCCGTGGCGTGCACGCTCGATCCGCAGCCCCGAGCGTTTCACGTCCTGCAGCAGGATCGGCCCGCGGGGAAACCCCTGATGGCGGATGAACTGGTCGAGCAGGTCGTGGAGGTTCCACGCGGAGTTCGACAGATAGACGACGGGGTTGTGGGCGTCGCGCGGAGCCGCATCGCGAAAACACCGGTACAGACAGGCCGTTCCCAACGGAGCACGGCGAGTCAGGGCGTTCTTCGTGATGGTGTGCCGCACCATCTGCCAGGGGTTGGTGGCCGACGAATGCAGGATGGTGTCGTCGATGTCGCTCACCACCGCGTAGCGGGCATCGGCGGACGGCACGAGCACATCGGAGTCCGCCACCACGGGCTCCGCTCCGCCTGCAACACCAGAGACCTCGGGCTCGAGCAATCGGAAGCAGGCTTGCTGCCAGGTGCCCTCGGGCAGCGGGGTGTCCGGAACGAAGAGACACTCGAAGATCCCCGAGTCGTCGGTCCGGACCTCGATCACCCCGGCGGAGTCGTCACCGATCCTCACCTCGACCCGCGCTCCCGGGACGTCGGCGGTCACGAATCGACTCCAGGTCCGCCGCGCGTTGCGCCACACCGTGTCGTCGACGCTGGAGCGCTTCAGGGGCCGCTGTCGGATCACGCGTCCCCGCAACCGCACCCCATCTGGGCCGGCGAGACCGCGGTAGGCCAGGATCCGATGGGGTCGCGAGCCCGAGAAGGCCCGGGCCACGCGTCGTGCTGTCGATCTCCATCGGGGTGCCACGGGGTTCCTCCTTCCATCGGCGCGCAAGGCGCCACTATGCGTGCACATCGCGACCGGCAATCCGAAACGCCATGTCACGGCTTGATTGGGTCGCACAGATACCATAGCATAGACTATGAAACCTTACTTGAACCCCTTCTTCGACCCCCACCCCCGGGAGACCATGTACACGCCGACCCCCGAACCCTCCTCCTCCTGTGCCTCCTCTGCACGCGCGCGCCGCCTCCGTCGTGGCGCCCGCTTCCTCGCGACCGGCGCCGCCGTGGCTTCGGTGCTCGCCATCGCCTGCACCAAGGTTCCCCGAACGGGCCGAACGCAGGCCAACGCCATTCCCCGTGGAATCATGCACCAGGTGGGCCAGCAGAGCTATCAGGACGTCGTCTCGAGCAGCTCCATCGCGACCGGTGCCGACGCCGACATCCTCGAGCGGGTCGGCAACCGGATCAGCGACTCCGCCCGGGACGATGCCGACGGCGACTTCGGTTGGCAGTTCGCCCTGATCGAGGACGACTCCCTGAACGCCTGGTGCATGCCCGGCGGCTACATCGGCTTCTACACCGGTATCCTGCCCGCCCTCGAGAGCGAAGCCGGTATGGCTGCAGTGATGGGCCACGAGGTCGCACATGCCACTGCGCAGCACGGCGCCGAGCGACTGACCCAACAGCTGGGTGTCATGGGTGGGCTCACCGTGCTCCAGCTGTGGCTCTCCGGCGAGAAAGACCTCACGAACGAACAGAAGCAGCTCATCTACGGCGCCGTCGGACTCGGAGCAGAAGTGGGCGTCACGCTGCCCTACTCCCGGCTCCACGAGTCCGAAGCAGACGCCATCGGGCTGATGTACATGGCCGATGCCGGGTACCCGCCCGCCGAGGCCGTCGAGGTGTGGGAGCGGATGGGCCAGCTCGGAGGCGCACGTCCGCCCGAGCTCCTGTCGACCCACCCTGCACCGGAGAGCCGCCAGGACAAGCTGACCGACCTCCTGCCCCAGGCCCGCAAGCGCTTCCGCCGCAACAGCCTGCCGGACGCAGCCGAGACGCGCGATCCGCTCTGGACCAGTGCCCGCAACACGCCCGGACTCGGCCGCCGCTGAGCCCTCGGGCTACCGCGCGTACGGCGCCTCGGCGATCTTCTCGACCACCGTGTCGCAGAAGGCCGGCAGATCGGCGGGATTGCGAGACGTCACCAACCCGTCGTCAGCCACCACCTCCTTGTCGACCCAGCGCGCACCCGCGTTCTCGAGATCGGTTCGGAGAGAGGGCCACGACGTGACCGTGCGGTTGCGCACCACGTCGGCTTCGACCAGCGACCACGGACCGTGGCAGATGGCGCCGACAGGGCGACCGAGCTCGACGAACGACTTCACGAAGCGCATGGCACCCTCGTGGGTTCTCAGGCTGTCGGGGTTCAGCACGCCACCCGGGAGCACGAGGGCGTCGAAGTCCTCGGCGTGACTGTCCTCGAGCGACATGTCCGCCGTGCGTTCCTCGCCCCACTCCCCGTCCGACCAGGCGCGAGCGGGCTCACCGCCAGGCGTGATGACGACCGCTTCGCCCCCGGCTTCTCGAATGGCCTCCACGGGCTCGAGGAGCTCGGACTCCTCGAATCCATCGGTGACCAGGAATGCGACGCGTCGACTCTCCAGTTGGGCCATCCGGACCCTCCTCGTATTGCTGTGTACATTTGCTGTAGGTTCGTTTGCTGTGTGTTCCAAACTGTTCATCTCGAACTGCCCCTAACGGTGTCGCAGTGACAGGCCGGTAATGCCACGAAAAAAAGTGCGCACATACGCGAGGTACGTGCACACTCCGTGTAGTTGCTCCGGCTCTCCCGTCAGCTGGGTGCTGCCTGGGAACCGTATTCATCGGTGAGGTGCTCGACCGCAGCCGTGACCTCCTCCCAGGCGCGATCCGCGGCAGGTTCGAGGAGGTTCACCCGCGTGTTGTGCCAGCGCTCGGACTGACGGGTCGACCAGTCGCGGAGCTCCATGCCCGCGAGTGCGAGTTGAAGCCGCAGATCGTCGGCGGCGCGGGAGAGAATGGATGCAGTTTCGGGAGTCGTCGAAGACGCTTCGGTCTCCATGAGATCCTCCAGGGTCGAAGGTTCGAAAAGAGGTTTGCGGGTGGCTCGCGCCAGGGTGATCGGGTCAGACACCCGATGACGACGTGGCGCTGCCGACGCCGTCGAACACGAGCGATGCGATGAACAGGGCCGCGAACAACGCGGCGAGTGCTTGCGCGACCCAGCTGAAAGACGCTGCGATTCCACTGAAGCCGAGGGCGGCACAGACGATGGCAGCGACGAACATGATGACGGCCCATTTCAGCATGGATAGCCCCCTGTTTTGGTTACATATATATGATACCACAATCTTGGCATAAAGCAACCAAAATTGGTGGCGACGGTCCGCGATGCGCTCAGCGGTCCTGGAGCATCTCCGCCCAGGGGGCCGATCGGGCATCGGTCCGGAGCAGCGCAATCGCCAGGATCACCAGGGGGCCGGCGAAGAACGCGCCAGGCAGTCCGAGCAGGACCGTGGCCCCCACCACACTCAACAACAGCGCACTCGGTGCCAGCGCCACCCGCTCTCGCTGAAGAAAGGGATCGAGGAGATTCCCGACCAGCTGTTCCTGAATGAAGAGGCCGCCCGCGACCGCTGCCGCGGTTCCGACACCGTGCGTCGTCAAGGCGAGCACCACGGGCGGAAAGGCACCTACCCACGACCCCAGGGTGGGGACGTAGTTCAGGATCCCGATCAGAACCGCCCACAGCGGCGCGGAGGGGACGTCCATGAACCACATCCACGCCCCCGAGATCAGCGCCGAGGCCACGCAGGTGAGCGAGCGGGTGAGGTAGTACCCACGAATGCGGTCGACCACCTCGACCACTCGCCGCGGTCCGTCTTCGCCCATCGCGCGCCGGATCCGGTCCGACCACTTGTCGTACTCGAGGTAGAGCAACAACACGAGGAAGTAGGCGAGCAGGAATGCGCCCACCACGCGTCCCGCGCCGAGCCCGAGGCTCTGCATCCAGCTGCTCACCTGGTCCCCCGTGATCGCCTTGTCGACCCTCGGAAGGGGCAACCCCATCGAGCGCCCCGAGGATGCGAGCTGCTCGATGGCAGGTTCGACCTGACGGATGCCCTGGGTCAGCGCCTCCTGTTCGAGGTGGAGCAGGCCGACCACTGCTGCGATCACACCCGAGACCGCTGCGAGCAGACCGGTGGCGACCAGTGCGGCGGCGACGCTCTTTCCGAGCTTCGACCGCAGGACGACGAACACCGGACGGGCGATTGCGACGCCGACGAGCCCCAACAGCGTGGGGAGCACGAGGGACTTGAAGAACCACAACAGGCCGAGGGTGATCACGAGCACGACGAGCAGGGGCGCTGTGCGCGAACCCCCGCTCGTTCGATCGGTGTCGTCGGTGGCTTCCCGCTGGCGGTCGTGGGTCATGAGGTGACCGACACCAGCGCGCCCTCCCCGAGCCCCTTCCGGTAGCGGGACTTGGCGATGGCGTACAGGCCGTACATGAACAGGCCCGCGGCGACCACGCCGAGCAGGATGGGCCCGTAGGGTTGGTCCTGCAGCCAGGACAGAGCCTGACCGGTGCCCCGGGCCTGCCCCGAGCTGTGGGCGAACGCTGCGCGAAGGAAGAAGTAGCCGATGATCGAGAACACGACGCCCCGGGCGCTCAGGCCCATCGCGGTCACGAGCGACAGTGTGCGCTCGGCACGGTGGGACAGCTCCGAGAGCTGCAAGTCGTCCATCGCATCACCGGTGGCGGCCTTGTAGAACTGCTTCAGCGCGACGCCGATCACGATCAGCCCCGCGAATCCCACGACGTACACGCCGTTCTCCCAGGCCAACAGGCGAGCCGTGAACGTCTGTGCGCCGGAGCCTCCACTCCCGCCACCGCCGAGGCCGCTGAAGACCATCGACAGGCCGGAGATCACGAGCGAGGTGTGGATCACACCACTACCGAAGGCGAACGCACGCTTTCCCAGTCCATCGTCTTCGGGGGACAGGAACGCCTGGACGAATCGCCACAGGGCGTAGGCAGCCAGACCGAACACCAGTAGCCCCGCGATGAGCGGACCTCCGGTGCTACCGGCGATGTATTCGAGTGCACTGGTGCTGCTGGAGACCTCGCCCCCCGCGCCCAACGCAGCAGCCACACTGAGCGTCCCCACCGCCATGTAGGTCGCGCCTTTGGCGGCGTACCCCACTCGGGCGGCGGACGTCATCCAGTGGGGGGTGGAGACGGACGTGGCAGCTGTGCGCATGAGATTCGACCTAGTCAGGGGGCGTGTGCATTAACTTCTCAACTATAATACTTTACACAACCCTCGTTGCAATAAAAACCACAGGAACTAGGCGAAACCAAAATGAGCGGCAAGATCGCATACGACACCGATCCGCACCGTAGGACCGTTGGCCCGCTCCGACGCGTGACCCGGTGGGCGGATGGCCTCCGCCGAAGCCACATCCCGCTTTGGAGCCTGCTCGCGTTTGCCGTCGCAGCCATCTCAGCGACCGTCTTCTTCGAGATCGGAGACGAGGTGCTCGAAGGCGACGCGCTGAAGTGGGACCGCATGGTCTTGCTGGCACTTCGAGAGCCGGGGATGCCCTCCGATCCCCTCGGGCCCCCGTGGCTCGAAGAAGCGGCCGTCGAGCTGACCGCCATCGGAAGCCTGCCCGTGATCGGTCTGCTCTCGGTATCGCTGCTCGGCTTCCTGCTGGTCCATCACCGCTTCGGGTCGACGGTGTTCGCCACCCTGTCCATCGGTGGAGGCCTCGGGGCGGCACACCTGCTCAAGCTGGTCTACGGCCGGCCCCGCCCAGAGCTCGTAGAGCCCCTCACCGTGGTCCACACCCAGAGCTTTCCGAGTGGACACACCATGGGCGCCACCGTCGTGGTGCTCACGCTCGCCGCCCTGGTGGCCCGGCTGATTCCCAGTCGGGCCGGCCAGACGTACGTGTTCGTGATGGCCGCGTGCTGGGCGGGCTCGATCGGCCTCACGCGCGTGTACCTCGGAGTGCACTGGCCCTCGGACGTGCTGGCCGGCTGGGCGATGGGCGTGTCCTGGGCTGCCGGATGCTGGGCGGCCGTGTCGATGGTCCAGAATCGACGCACACCTGAGTCTGCAACTTCCTGAAGTATACTTGCTGTCTTTAGTATGCACGCATACGATAGGGATGAACGTCACAGATCCCTGGAGGATGCATGAGAGTGCGACTCGCGACCCGCCGCCCTTTGCCCCAACCCGTGCGCTCCTCGGCGCTCTGGGCATGTGCCCTGATCTTCGTCTCGGGCTGTCTGTCTGGCTGTGCGAAGTCCGGCGCTCCCCAGTCGAGCGCAGAGACCGTCCGCTGCGAGGCCTGGGTGTTCGAACAGCAGGAGGACGACGCCCAGCGCTGGTCCGAGGTCGGGCCCAATCCCGACGCCATCGAGCGCACCCTGTGGGCCAATGCCTGCACCGCACTCGAAGCCTCCGAGCCCTGCGGACCCGATGCCATTCCCCACGGGTACGATGTGGGCTGGAGCCTGGTCGAGATGGAGGGGCCCGAGGCCACCACCTACGAAGGTGTGCTGACCGTCACCCCCGAACCCCTCACCTACTCGGCCATCCGCGGCGACGACACGCTCGACGACGCCTGCCGCCTGGCGAGAAGAGCCGCGTGCCGAGCCGCCGATGCGTCGCGCAACTGCACGCGCAAAGACCGCTACGTGGCCGGAAAGACGATGCGCAAGGACCTGAAGCCGGACCCCGTCGACCTCGACGTGCTGGGCTCGATGCCCGAGTGAGCGTTCGCTTCAGAACGTCTCTTCGAGGAGCATCCAGGCCGAGCTGTTCGCCCGATCGCCGGTGCGGACCTCGGCTTCGGCCAGTTGGCTGAGGTACCAGTTGAGCTTCACCGCGGTCGTGTTCTCGCGCTCCTCGGCTGTAGGGTCGAGCTGCACGGTCAGGAACGCCGACGAGCCCAGCGACCAGCCGACCGACAACCCTTCGCTCGAGCTGAAGTCCACGGTGTCCACGAGCTCCACGCCGAGGGCGTCCTCCAGCTCTCCCCCGGCCACACTGACGAGCGCCCGCTCTACGATGGCGGCGCCCGTCACGCCTTCTCCACCGCCCAGATCGGACAGCGGACGGCCGAACACCAGCTGAGCCATGATGTCCGCGCGGGACAGCCCGCTGTCGGACGTCAGCTGGTCGATCTCCAGATCCGACGGGGTTCCCCGCACGCGCGCGGTGACTGCGCCGTACTGGCCACTGTCCCGTCGCAGGAGGAAGTCGAGGTTGGGAGACGTGTAGCCACGGCCACTGAAGGCGAGCGTGCCCTGCTCCAGATCGAACCGTGCCGAGAGCAGCTTCGCGCGTCCGGTGGTCTCGAGCCGTCCGGTCACACGGGTCTCGCCGTCCTGTTGCTGCACGTTCACCCCGCCGTCGACCTCGGCGTCGATCTGGGCATCGCCCAGCGTGCCGACCAGTCCAGCGTCGGGCGCTACGGGCACCTTGGCTTCCAGGTCTGCAGAGCGCCCGACGTCCACGTCCAGATCGACGTCCACCCGATCCATCAGCCCCGGCTCGGCGTCTCCGCGGCGCTCGAAGCGGTCGGGCATGTCGTCGACGAACACGATGTCGGGGTGCAGCTCGGAGGCCGCGGGCGGGATGAACAGGTAGCGGTCGAGGTCGAAGCGCGAGTCGTGCACGGTCACCTCACCCGTCACGGTCGGTCCGGTCACCGGACCCGACACCGCGAGCTCGCCGTCCAGCTGCGCGATGGCCATGTTGGTGGCCACGACCCAGAACTCCTTCATGTCGATGGCCAGATCGAGCTCGGGCGCGTCCCCACCGAACGCGACGTCTCCCTGCACCCGGATGTTCCGGCCCGACTCGTCGTCCGAGAACCGACCGTAGCGGGGCCGGGTCCGGGTGTTCATCCGCTCGATCACGGCGGTCTGGCCGTCGAGGACGATCTCGGCGTTCATCGCGTGATACCGCACCCCCGTCGCCCGGGCGACCACCGCCGCGTCGTCGACTTCGAGGGACCCGTCGAGCTCGGGCGCCCCCAAGGTTCCGGACGCCGAGAGATCCACCGCGAGCATGCCCTCGGCATCGTCGAACTGGTCTGGAACGAACGCCGTGATCAGCGCGAGGGGGAACCTCGAGGGCTCGACCCGGGCCTCGAACGACGCGTCTGCACCGTCGTTCATCAGGGCGTCGAGGTCTGCCGAGGCCGTCGCGTCGAGGCGTAGCGACTCCGGCCCTGAGTTCGAGCCGTCTGCATCGGACGAATCACCGCTCGCGTCGCGTGCCGGCTCGGTCTCGACCACGGCCTCGGCCTGCAGTTCGCCGGCGACCGTGTCGAACGTCACCTCCACCCGGTCCAGCGGTTGATCGTCCAGACGTGCATCGGCGATCGCGATCCCGCCATTCGCCCGGGAGGGCTCGAGCCCTTCGCCGACCACCACCGCTCCTCCGACGAAGCGGCCCTGCAGCTGATCGGTCACCAGCGACACCGGAACCTCGCCGAGCTCGACCGCCGCGCGCCATCGCTCCAGGGCGTCGATCGGATCCTCGGCCTGGAACCAGTCCACCGGCCGGGGGTGCGTGGCGAATCCCTCGACGTGCACGGTGTCGCGGTCGCCGATCAGCAGGTCCACGTTCACGACGGACTCGTGCTTCGGTCCATCCCGCACCGCGCCATCGATGCGCAGCTCTTCCTCGCCGTAGACCCCATCGACCCACATGTCCACGGTCACCCTGGGGTCGCACGCGTCACCCACCAGGCCGAGCTGGCCGCCCACCGTCGCGGCTTCGTCCGACAGCGGGGACTCCTCGACCGCCACGATGCGGTCGACCCATCGGCCCAGCAGCACATCGGGAATCGTCGCGTCCAGGTCCAGCTGGCCCGTGCACTCCGGCATCCACTCGCCGGGCGGCAGGTCCAGGTCCACCGACAGGTCGGCGAGCACGGCATCGTCGGCCGGCTCGTCTTCCGCCCTCGCCTGCGTTGCTTCTTCTTCGCGGACCGCGTGCGCCACCAGGTCCAGCGTCGCGTGGTCGTGCGCGACGTCGGCGGTCAGGTCGAAGCTGGTCTCCTCCAGCGTCTCTTCGACCTCCAGCGCCGCCACGGAGAGGTCGGCCGTGAGCGTGCGATCGTCCGGCGCGATGTCGAGGCGCACGTCCCCGTCCAGCCGACCCGACAGGCCGGGTACGTCCTGACCGAGCACACTCGCCAGCACGCCGATGGGCTCGAGCGGCACGGTCTCGAACCGGACGCCCCCGCGCTGCTCGGCGCCGGACACCCGCCCCATCTCGACCACCACGCGTCCCTCTTCGACCGCCACGATCGCCAGGGTGGCATTCAGGTCGTCCAGACCGCCGTCCCGCAGCGTCGCGGTGATGGGGTCCGTCGACGCCACCGCCCGCTCGCCGTCCACCTCCAGCAGCGTCTCCTCGAACCGGAGGTCTCCAGGACCGTACGTGAAGCTCAGGTCCGACGAGAGGGTGGTCGGCGTGTCGGTCTCGGGACGCAGCACCGTCGAGCCCGCCACCGCGGTGTCCGTCACGACCAGATCCGCGGAGACCGCGGTCCGCACGGGCTGACCGGCGTCCAGGGTCGCTCGGGGACTCGAGGCCTCGACCTCCAGCCGCACGTCCGGCGCCACCGTGCCCGTCAGACGCCCGTCCAGTCGACCCGCCGTCAGGGTCTGGTTCACATCGACCCCTTCCAGCACGTACTCCCCGCTGAGCCTTACAGAGCCATCCGCCTCGAGCACCAGCTCGAGCGGGACCTGCGCCGAGCGGGCATCGACCGGCGCCCCCACCTCGGCCAGCAGCGGGCCTGGCTCGGTCGAGGCCAGGTCGAGGGTGACCGTGGTGGCGTCGTCGTCCGAGGTGGCCAGCTGCACGGTCCCGTCGGCCGAGAGCACGTGGGTGGGCCCGATGTCGAGCTCCACCTGCTGCAGACCCAGGACGTCGAGACTCCCTCCGATCTGCCCCCGCAGACCCAGGGCGGGTCCGTCCTCCAGGACGTCCGCCGCGGCGTCGTTGCCCGACCAGCGCAGGAGTGTGCGGATGGGCTCCCGCTGGACGTCGGCCGTGGGGCCGAGCTGCAGGGCCACCGCGGCGTCGGGCTCGCTGGAGAGCAGGTCGGTGGCCGACAGCGTGGTGTCGATCTGGGAGTCCGCCAGCGTGAGGGCCAGTGCAGACGGGGACAGATCGGCGTTGTCGAAGCGAATCCCCCCGTCCAGGCGCACGGATCCCAGGTCGGGCTGCTCCGCGTCGGCCGTGATCTCGAGGTCGTGCAGCTCCAGGTGGTCGGGTCCGGCATCCACGCTCAGGCCCACATCCACGTCCGCCAACGCGAGATCGTCGTCGGGCAGGGTGATGTCGGCGTCCTCGATGCGGATGTCGTCGGCATCCAGGTTCAAGCCGGCGGGCATCCAGGTGGTCTCGGTCGGCGTGCTGGACGGATTGGACAGGAACACCGGTAGATCGAGGCTGCCGTCGTCCCGACGTGGGATGTCGACGGTCACCCCCTGCACCCGGACGTCCTCGAGGTCCAGGGTCTTCCGCAGCAGTGCCGACTTGTCGATCGACGCCGCGAGAGCGTCGATCTGCACGATGCGCTCGGTCTCGGCACCGTCCAGATGGATGTCCTCGACGGTGAGCCGGTCTCCCTCCACGGTCAGCTCTCCGATGGCGAAGCCTCCGTCTTCGATGGAGTTGCGCACCGCTTTTTCGACCTGCTTCTCGATGGTCCGGGCACCCGCATCGCTCTGCAGCCACGCGTAGCCCACCACTCCGAGCACTCCGAGAGTCAGGAGGAACCCGCCGCCGATCACCGCTATCCACGTCCGCTTCCGCATCAGAACGCCTCCCCGATCCCGAGATGCAGCCAGAGTCGCGGTTCCGAGCGATACCGCCGCTGGTTTCCGGTCCGGGCTGCGACATCCAGACGCAGCGGACCCGCTGGTGTGATCAAGCGACCGCCCACCCCCACAGATGGAGCGACCACGGGGGTGCTGGACAGAGACTCCCGGTCGCGCCAGACCATGCCCCAGTCCGAGAAGATCGCGCCCCCGAGCCGCTCTCCGGATGCCCGCAGCTCCAGGCTGGCCCAGGACGCCACGGTTCCGCCGATCGGAACGATGTCGTCTTCGGGGGTCGCAGGGTCGTCCGTGCTCGAACAGGGTGCCGAGTCGACGTCGCAGATGTACGGCCCCAGGTGCTGGTAGATCCAGCCCCGAACCGACTGGGCACCCCCCAGATAGAGCCGCTCCGCGACCGGCACCGCACGCCGCTCATCCGGACCGTACGGCACCTGCCAGCCTCCGCCGACCCGCCCCGCGAGCACGAGCTGGCCGACGTCCGTGCGGCCGAGGGCCTCGTAGCCCCGCAGATCGAGACGGGCGCCGAGGTAGTCGTAGTTGCCGCCCAGGAACCGACCCGCCTGGCTCAACCGCAGCTGGTGCCGCATCCCGTGGGTCGGCATCAGGGGGTCGTCCCGGGTGTCGAAGGTGAGCGTCTCTTCGAGCTCGGTGACGAAGTACTGACCGTCCCGAAGGTCGAGGTTGCCGGTCTCGCGCCGCAGCGCTTCGGCCGCGAGCTGCACGTCGGAGTACGCCGCATACCGCAGCCGGTAGGCGAACCCCAGGTCGAACACGTCGTTCAGCGGCCCGACGTACGACAGGGTCGCGGTCGGGCGATCGACCACGAACGCCTCGGTGAGGTTCCGGTCGAACGCCAGCTCCAGATCGACCTCCCAGCCCGGGAATCCGACCCCCGGAACCGTGCCGCCCACCTCGGACTCGACCACGATGCCCTGTCGGAGCTCCGAGGGGTTGGACAGCTCGTCCAGGCTGGTGGCGAGCAACGCATACCCGCCCTGAGCCCGCGCCCGCAGACGAATCAGCCGCTGGAACGCGTTCCGGTGCTCGAAGCCCACCCGAAGGAGCGCTTCCTGACGGCCCGATTGCAGGTTGACCCCCACTCCGCCCCGCACCGACCGGGGATCCCGCTTCTCGACGTGTACGTTCACCGGCACCACCTGGTCGGTGCTCTCTCGGGAGCGATCCGGATCGACGGTGACGAACGAGAAGATCCGCAGCCCGTACAGCCCGCGCTTGGTCTCCTCGATGTCTTCGGGGGTGTAGGACCCGCCCGGCTCCACGGCGATGGCCTGCTGCACGATCCGGTCGGGCACTCCGTCGCTTCCGTCGATCGTGACCTCGCCGAACGTCGCGGTGGGCCCGGGCTCGAACTGCACGTCGAGCTCGACCTCCCGGGCATCGCGGTCCACCCGCACCTCCCCGTCCACCTCGGCGTACGCGTGCCCCCGCGTCTGCAGGGCCCACAAGCCGGTCTGCTGGAACGCGTCGTAGTCGGACGCCGAGAACGTGCCGTCGGGAGGCGGCGGAGGCGGATCGATCTCGTCGAGGCCCTCCACCTGCGCCTCCGTGATGGGGTAGGTCGGCCCTTCTTCGAGGATGCCCGTGATCGTGACCACGGGCGGCTTGTCGTCGGTCCCCTCGCGAACCGTCTCGATCCGCCAGTCGACCACCTTCGCGTCGAAGTACCCCCGCTCGGCGTAGTACACGGCGATCCGCTTCCGGTCCGCTTCGAGCGTCTGCCGGTCCAGCGGCACCTTTCGCTTCAGACCCGGAAGTCCCCGGGGGACGGGGTGACCCATGGCGTTCCGCAAGGCCGAGTTGCTCCGTGCGGAGAGCACCATCCCGTTGCCCTCGAAGGAGACGTTGCGGACCTGCGTGCCCACGGGCTGGCGGCTCGCGCACCCCGAGCCCGCCGCCATCATCACCCCGAGCGAAGCGCAGATGCACCCCAGGTGTCGAATCGATGATGGGGTCGACAACCGTTCGACCATCTAAACTTGCGTCCGGAGCATGAAGCAACCATATATACAACGAGAGGTGCCGGCAACCATAATCCGCACCCCGTCCACTCTGACCCTCTGGAGGCGACATGCCCTGGTCGACGAACGACTACCCCACATCCTGGAAGAACCTCGACACCGCCGTCCGCAGCAAGGCCATCGAGATCGGCAACGCGCTGCTCGACGACGGCATGGAAGAGTCCCGCGCCATCCCCATCGCCCTGTCCCAGGCTCGCGAATCGCTCGACGAGGACGAGTCCGAAGCGCAGTGGGTCGTGCCCCACGAGGACGGATGGGCCGTGAAGACCGAAGGAGCCGAGCAGCCGCGAAAGGTGCATTCCACACAACGGAACGCGATCGAAGATGCCACCGAATTTGCAAAGAAACACGACACCACAGTGACCGTCCTCGGTCGAGACGGCACCATCCGCGATCGACAGAGCTTCCGCCCTCGTCTCTGAGCGCTCAGAGTAGCGAACACCACACCGCTTCACTTGCACTTCACTTCAGTTCTCCTATGCTAACATTGAAAGCATTTGCTGACCGGTGGGTCCCCCACACGCCGGTCACCCTTCCCACGAAACAAGGGAGAACCCTGATGATTGTCTCTGCACTCACCGTCCTTCCCACCCTCGCCCTCACCACCACCGCCATTGCGGCCGATGGTCCCGAGGCCAGAGCTCCCGAAGAACCCGGCGGCTACACCCGACCCGACGACGATTCCGGCGGCTACACCCGCCCCGATTCTGACGGGCAGGACGACGTCGACATCGATGTCACCGAAGTCGACATCTACACTGTGGAGCCCGAGGCCGGGTTCGGCGACGACGACCTGCTGGTGAACAACGAAGCCGACCACCTGGTGACCAGCGCCGGGGTCGCGATCATGGCCGGAGGTGGCGGGATGACCCGCGTGCGTCCCGGTGTCGGCGAGTCCAACGCGACCGCTGGTGGTCAGTGGAACCTGCGAACCGTGGTCGGTACCCGGTCCGTCCTCGCTGCCGAAGCCGCCTACGTGGGCTCCGCCCAGCCCACCGACGACCGCGTCGCCGGACTCGCAGACGATGCAGTGCTGATGTCGAACGGGGGGGAAGCCGCTGCGCGCGTGCAGCTCCCGGTCGAGCTCAATCGCGCCAACGACGCCATCCTCGCGCCCTTCGCGACCGCGGGCTTCGGGCTGATGTCCAACGCCATCCTCAACCCCGGTCCCGACGCCACCGCGGACATCGAAGAGGCCGTCCAGGACAGCGATGGCTCCGACCTCACCGCGCACATTCCGGTCGGTGCAGGCGTGGCGTTCGCAGACGAGGGCTTCATCATCGACACCCGGGTGAACTTCAGCCCGGCGATCAACGACTCGGACGTCTTCGAGCGCGAGCCGGCCTTCGACAACGCCGTCGACACGCTGTCGGTCTCGGGCAACATCGGCGTCGAGTTCTGATCGGCCGAGCCCCTCACTCGACGTCGGACGGGCGCTCGCCCGCGTACCACCGGCTGACCGCGTCGATCTCGTCGTCGGTCAGCCCGTGCGCCAGCGACAGCGCCATGACGTCCGCGAACGGTCCGCCACCGCGGCGCTCCTCTTGAAAGAGCTCGAGCTGGCGGGCCAGATAGCGGCGGTCCTGTCCGAGCAGCAGCGGGTAGTCGGGATGACTCGATGCCTGCTCGCCGACCTCGGACGCATGACACTCCACACACGGAGCGATTCGCCGCTCCGCCACCCCCCGGGTCGCGATGTCGTGGCCCGGGCCTTCGTGCGTCGGCTCGACCGCGGGTGATGGGCGCTTCGCGTACGCGCGAGCGGTCCTGGAGATGTCCTCGTCGTCCATCAGGGCGGCGACAGGCTCCATGGCGCCCGATTGTCGCGCGTCTGCGCGGTACGCACGCAGGGCCCCCTCCAGATAGTCGACCGGCTGACCGTCGAGCACCGGCACACCGGGGGCATCGCGATCGTGGCACCGCGCACACCCTTCGATGTCCGGCGAGGCGCCGGGCTCCCGCAACGCGCCATCCTCCCCGAACACCAGCGCGTCGTACTCCGCGGCATCGAGGTCTGGCAGGGCCACGAGGAAGCTGACGACCGCCGCGACCTCGTCCCCCCGCTCCGGAGCGGGCCACGCGGGCATCCCGGTCAAGCGGATGCCGTGCTTCACCACGTAGAACTGCGCGCGCGCATCGAAGCGAGGCGCCTGCTCCTGAAAGTCGGGAGCGGGCGGAAGCATGTGCTGGCTCAACCGCGGATACGCGCCCGGCGCCCCGTGACACGGGCGACAGCTCGTCTCGTACATCCCCGCACCGAGGACCCGCAGCTCGGGGTCGACCAACGGGTCTGGAACGGACGTCCCCCGCGACCAGGTCCAGATCGAACGGCCCATGCCGAATCGCAGGACCGCTTCGGTCACCGCCCAGTGTCCCGTGCTCGCCTTGAAGGGCAACACCCCTCCGACGAACACGATCGCCCCCGTGCACGCGATGCCACCGAGGGCCAGGCCCCACTTCCGCCAGGTCTTCATCGGGATTCCTCCCATTCCTCCGCCCCCGACACGGCCTCTGCCGTGGGCTCGAGCTCGGTCCACACGAGAGCGAGTGCCCCCGCGAGGTAGGCGGCGCCGCCGAGCAGGATCATCGCCGCCCCCCCGAGCTGCTGGTCCTGGACCCCGCTGATCGTCGCCCCGAATGCAGAGAGCTCACGCCCGTGCTCGTGAGGATGCGCGTACAGCGTTCGATGGGAGAGCGCGATGAGGGCCCCCAGCAGCGTCATGTGCATCGAGGTGAGCAGCAGCCCGGTCACGTTTCCGGCCATTCGTCCGCGACGTCGTCGCTCCTCACCGCCGAGTGCGGCGGTCCAGAGCAACAGACCCGTCGAGAGGAAGGTGAGCTGCTCGAGGACGCCCCCCATCAGGTGGGTGCGCGCGAAGCGGTGGGCTGCGGGCACGTGCCATGCCCACACCGCGACACCCTCCACCATCGACATCGGAACCGCTCTCCACAGCCGCGGCCACCGTGCGACGGGATCCAGGGGGGTCCGACACAGCCCCAGGGCGAGGAGCGGCGCCGCGAGGGCAACCACACTCATGTGCGCGATCATGTGACTCGTGAACGGCGGGAGCACTCGCCCGAGCACGCCACTCCAGGCCAGCGCCAGCACCAGCACGCCCGCGACCGTGACCTTCGCCGGCGCGGTCATCGGCACGTCCCCACCAGGATCGGGACCAGCGCCCCGTAGATCACTGCGACCGCAGAGAGCCCCGCCAGCAGCAGCGACGCGAAGGCGACAAAGCGGTGGCGAGCCCCCGGCGTGTCGAGGTCGTGCCCCACGTGGTCGGGAACGGTGCGCACCCGTCGCGCAGCGCGAACGCCGATCCACCCGATCAACACGAGCGCGATGACGGTGTACCCCCCGATGGCCCAGCCAGTGGGGCCCGGTTCGCCGTCGACCGCAAAACGGGCACACCAGATCGCAGCGGTCGCATACGAGAGGATGAAGTGCCCCACCCACACGAGCGGGCCAGCCGTGAGCCACCACAAGCTCTCCTCATCGTCTGCGAACGCCCCGTCGGGTGCACCACCATTGGTCTGGCTCACAGGACCTCCGGGAATCCGAGAATCACCGCGAGCGTGATCCCGATCGTCGGCGTGAGGAAGTGCCACCACAGCAGGACGTTCTGCAGATCCTTGTCGAGCTTCGCCGACAGCCGGCCCGCAGCCTTCCGCACGATGCACCACACGCTCATCAGGGTGCCGACCGCGAGGTGGACGGCACACCAGAGAACGAGGACCGCGACCGTGGCCGGGTAGGCGTGGGCCGTGGGGTCCATTCCGGCATCCTGCACACTTCGCACCAGCGCGACGCCACACCCCACCGCCAGCGCGACATTCGCGAGCAGCCCTGCCCACAGCGCCGGGTGGTCGGACCGATTGGCGCGCTCGGCCGTGAACATCCCCAGCCAGGCGAGGACCGCAGCGACCGCAGCCACACATCCCCAGGCCAGGTCGGGGTGCGGTCCCGACGGGAGAGGGAAGTCGGTCTTCGCGGTCCAGTAGAAGAAGTAGCCGAACAGCAGCGAGACGAAGGCCGTGGCGTCTCCGAGCAGGGTGATCAGCATCGCCCACCACCCGACGGACTTCGGGCCGGAGACGTAGAGCGGCAGCTCGAGCCCCAGTCCGACGTCCCGCGTCTCGGCCTCGGGAACGAGGTTGGTTCCGGTCCACAGCCAGTACAGCACGGCCCCGAGCCCGAGCACGGCCGAGACCGCCGCTGCGGTCCACAGGTAGAACGTGGCCGCGATGAACACCACGCCCGTGAAGAGCGCTGCGAGCAGGGGCCACCACGACGGGCCCGGCACGCGGATGCACGCCTCGGGGTGCGCATCGATGGGACTCGTCACGATCGACTCCCGCAGACGCAGGGGACTGTCAGCCAGGAAGAACCGGGCCTCGTCGATGTCGCGCGCGAAGTCCGGCTGCTCCCACAACGGGTAGCGCCCGTCGATCTCGGGCACGCAGCGCAGCCCCCAGGCGTCGTCCGGTAGCGGGACAGCCCACTCGATGGTCCCTGCTCCCCATGGATTTCGCTCGGCGTAGGGCTGGTGCCCCTTGGGACGAACCACGTCGATGAAGACCACCAGGAAGCCCGCCGCCAACACGAAGGCGCCGACCGTCGACAGGATGTTCAGCTCGCCGAACCCGAGGCCGACGTCGTAGGTGTAGACCCGCCGCTGCATCCCGAACATGCCGGTGAGGTGCATCGGCAGAAACGTTACGTTGAACCCGATGAATACGAGCCAGAACGCCAGGGTTCCCAGGCGCTTGCTGAGGTGCTTCCCGGACACCAGCGGAAAGTAGTAGTACAGCCCGCCCACCATGGGGATGACCACGCCGCCGATCAACACCGAGTGCAGATGCGCGACGATGAAGTAGGAGTCGTGAGCCTGGCCGTCGAAGGGGACGAGCGCGACCATCACGCCGGTGAGGCCGCCGATGATGAACGTGGAGAAGCCGCCCAGCACGTACAGCACCGGGAGCTCGAACCGCACCTTTCCCGCCCACAGCGTGGCGATGAAGCAGAAGATCTGCACGCCGGTGGGGATGGCGACCGCTTCGCTGGCAGCCGAGAACAACCCCAGCGAGATCCCGGGCAGTCCGGTCGTGAACATGTGGTGCACCCACAGCCCGAACGACAGGAACCCGGTTCCGACCGCCGCCAGCACGATCCAGGAGTACCCGACGATGGGGGTGCGGGCGAAGGTGGGCACGATCATCGCGACCAGCGCGATGCTCGGCAGGAACACGATGTAGACCTCGGGATGGCCGAAGATCCAGAACAGGTGCTGCCAGAGCAGGGGGTCGCCCCCGCGACGGGGGTCGAAGAACGGCCAGTCCATGGTGCGCTCGAGCTCGAGCAGCAGATCCCCCGCGATGAGCGGAGGAAACGCGAACAGGATCATGGCCCCCACCACGAGGACGTACCAGCCGTACAGGGGGATGAAGTTGATGCGCATCCCGGGGGCGCGGCACTTCAGCACACCGACGATGAGCTCCACGGCCGCGGCGATGGAGCTGATCTCGATGAACGACAGCCCGAGCAGCCAGATGTCCGGGCCGTGACCGGGCGAGAAGCTGCTCGTGAGCGGTGGATACATGAACCACCCGCCCTCCGGAGCCATCCCGAGCGGCAGGGCGAGACAGAAGAAGGTGCTGCCGAACAGGTAGCACCAGAACGCATACGCGCTCAGACGGGGAAACGGCAGCTCCCGCGAGCCCACCAGGGACGGCAGGATGAACACGGCGAAGCCCTCGAAGACCGGCACGGCGAACAGGAACATCATGATGGAGCCGTGCATCGTGAACAGCTGGTCGTAGAGCACCGCTCCGACGACGTCCTGGTCGGGAGCAGCGAGCTGGACCCGCATGAGCAGCGCGAGCACGCCGCCGAACAAGAAGAAGAACAGCGCACCGGCCGTGTACCAGATCCCCACATCGGTGTTGTTGACGCGGGAGAAGTAGGACCAGCCGGTGGGCGCGTGCCACGCTGCTCGGAGGTCGGCTTCCTGCTTCTCGCGCACGGGCTCCGGGGGCGCCTCGTCCAGGGGGTCTTCGGGATGTGGGGGTCGCCTCATCGCAGCCCCACCAGATACTCGACCAGTGCCTGCTGCTCGGCGTCGTCGAGCATGTCGAACGCCGGCATGTGGACCTCCGGCTTGAGGGTGTCGCAGGTCCGGAGCCACTCGCGAAAGCCCGCAGGGCTCGTGTCGACCACCCCCGCCCCGAGTCGGAGACGACTGGCTACGTGGGTGAGATCGGGGCCGATCCGTCCGTTCGCGTCGGTCCCGCGGATTCGGTGGCACGCATCACACCCGTAGCGAGCGAACAGCGCCTGGCCTCGGGATTCCATCGGGCCAGCCGGGTCGGATGCGGGCTGCCGCTGCTCGTCCAGCCAGGCGTCGAAGGCCTCGCGCTCCACGACCTCGACATCGAACAGCATCCGGGCGTGGGAGCTGCCACAGAACTCCGCGCAGACGCCCTCGAACACGCCGGTGCGCGTGGGTTCGAGCGCCAGGAAGGTGGTGCGACCGGGGATCATGTCCATCTTCCCGCCGAGGGACGGGACCCAGAAGGAGTGCACGACGTCGGCGGACTCGAGCTGAAGGGTGACCCGCTCCCCGACAGGCAGGACCAGCTCGTTCGCGAGCTCGATGGGCCCCCCGCCGCGCCCCTCGTACGCCACCCGCCACCACCACTGCTCTCCGACGATCCGCACGTGGACATCGGAATCTCCCGGCGCCGTGAGGGCGGGCATCATCGACAGTCCCCACGCGAGCAGCGCTCCGAGGGCGACCGTGGGGAGCACGACGCCACAGCCGATCACCAGCCGCCGCCCGGTCTGCTCGTCCAGGGGTTCGGTGGCGGTCACCGCCCGCACGGCCATGGCCATCACCACGAGCCAGATCACAGCGCCAGCACCGATCATCACCCAGGTGAGCGTGGCGACCATGGCCGCGTCCTCGCCCGCCGGATCGACGAAGGACCGTGGCCCGGTGCACCCCCCCATGAGCACGAGTGCCCCACACAGGCCCCAGACCTTCGCCCCTGGCACGCCTCCCCTCAAACTCCTCCTGCGTAAAACTGCGTTTCAGTCCCATCGCGCGTAATGGATGAACCATGAAACCACAACACCCATATGGAGACCGCACGCGGAGACGGCCCGGTGTTCACCCGTCACACCAGATGGAGCGTCAGCGCGACCCCGCCGCTGACGAGGAGGACCCCCATCAATGCCACGAGGCCGTCGCGCACCAGCAGCGCCGTCGAGAAGAACGTGACGGACCCGGCCATGATGGAGGACGTGAACGGAATCACCTCCAGGAACGGCATCGCTGCGCCACACAGAAAGCACACCAGGCGGAGCACGAACGAGCCGGGCCCCCGAACCAGGAAGCTCAACCGGGTTCGCGTATGGCGGTCGACGAACCCGGCCACCGTGCGGATTCGCCCCACCCACTTGCCCAGGAACTCCCCGTCGACCGTGCGCCGCATCACGAAGCCGGGCAGCCATACGTGGTCCCGCTTGATCAACAACTGCAACGCCACCGCAGCAATGGCGACGCCACAGGCGAGGGAGAAGCCGGGGATACCCGACAGCGGCGTGGCAGCCAGTGCGGCGGGCGCCAGCATCAACGCCGTGCCCGAGGCCTCTCCGGCGGCGCGCACGATCCGGCCCACGGACACCTCGCCACCCGTCTCATCCCCATCCTCGGAAGCGCCTGACGCGTCGTCTGACAACGCTGCGAGCCGGTCGACGAGATCGGTGAGGGGCGTGGAATCGGCGGTTTCTCGATGGATGTCGAGCTCCTGTCGGATTCTTCTGGGAGGGTGGTATTCGACCCTCGATATTTCGTGTGCATCCACCATATGCCAACACACACTCGACGCCATGCAGGTCGATGAAGACGGTCGCTACGCGTCGGGAGTTCCCGGATCCGAATCCGGCTTCTGGCGGATCCAGCGCACGTCACGTTTGAACCGATGACCGAAGATGAACGTGAGTGCGCTCGCAGCCGAGAGTGCGCATGCAATCACGAATTGCTCGTTGGCGACCGCCGCCCCGATAGCTCCTGTGCACCAGATCGCCGAAGCCGTAGCGGTTCCCTCCACCGCATCGTCACTGCGGAAGATCGCGCCACCTCCGATGAACCCGATGCCGTTCATCAGGCCGTACTGCAACCGCGCCAGCGCATTGTCGCTGATCTCGGGCCCCATCGCGTTGCTGCCCGAGATCAGGAAGCCACAGCTCGCGAGAGCGACGAGTGGGAACGTTCGCAGCCCCGCGCTGCTGGATCGACGCTCACGGTCGATCGCGAGCGGCAGTGCGAGAGCGTATGCCAACGCGAGGAGGAACAGATCGTGAGCCCACCCATCTGACAGCACATCTGACAGCAGTTCTTCCATGTCTCCTCGCTCACGCCAACGCCACGTCGAGACAATCGACGTTCCGATACACCACGACATCATGTATATGTATGGAATGCAAACATCAGACGCCAATGTAAACGCAGGGAATCTTGAATTGCCTACAGAATGGACTATGATATCCGTTCAACCACCAACGAGGACCCCCACTTGAACAGACCGCAAAGAGTCCCGCCGACTGCGCCCCCGCGCTCGACGCGGCCCGGCAGCAACCCGGCCCTCTTCCTGGCGCTGGGGCTGATCGCCTGCGATGCCACAACCGCCCCGGAGGCCCGCTCCCCGGGCGTTTCCAGCGCAGCTCGCGAGAACACGGTGGAACCGGACACCGAGGACAGCGACGGGACCGATGCCGCGGCGTCTCCTGCGGACCTCGACCGGTTCCTGGGCCAGCCCGTGCACGTCCAGGGGCAGAACCTGCGCATTCAGGAGGGCCCGCTGGAAGTCGAGGTCCACTGGTTGAAGGCGCGTCTCGTCCCCGCGGGTGATGTCGTCACGCTCTCGGAAGCTGCCTCGTTCGACGTGATCGTCGAGCAGCTCGACCTGGTCGTCGAGACGCAGCGGCTCCTGGGCCCCTACCTCGAGGCCGACCCCGTGAACGACGCGCAGTTGAGCACCGAGGACGGCGCAATCCGGGTCGAGGCCGACCTGGACTTCCTGGACATCCCGATGACGTTCGAAGCCGTGCCCAGCGTCACCGACGGACGCGTTCGCCTCGACGTCGAAGAAGCCGAGGTGGTCGGAATCGGGGTGAAGCCATTCCTGGACCTGCTCGAAGACAAACCCGAGGACGTTCCTGGACTCCTTCAGGTCGACGGCGACCAGATCCACGTCGATCCCAGCGACCTGCCCGGCGCGACGGACGCGGAGATCACCTTCAGCGAGGTGAAGGTCCTCGAAGACGCAGTGGTGATGCACGTCGGCACTCCGCCCGACGGCCCCGAGGGCGACGACGGCCACCTGACCCTCGACGGAGGCGTTCTCCGAACAGGTCGCTCGATGCTGTACGGAACCCGGATCGACCTGCGGATGCGCGACGGGGGGCCCCTGGTCATCGATCCCGGCACGTTCGGTCGCCAGATGCGGCGGGGCTTCACCAAGCAGCACGAGGGTCCGCACCTCACCCTGAACCTGGTCTCCCCCGGGGATGTGAGGGGGTCCGCAGAAGAAGAAGCCGCCGACTGATCACCCGGTCGTTCGAAGCGTTGGAGGACGGGGCGCGCAGCATCGCGTTGGGCGGACCTCGCGTCAGGGCGTGAGCGTGAAGGACAGCGTCGCGTCCACGCTGGACGTCGGGATCGTGGCGACGACCTCGCAGGACCCCGTCGCGACCGCGATCACCGCGTCTTCGAAGGCGTCGGGCGCGTTCGTTGGACAGCTCTGGGGCTCGACGACGCACAGTCGAACGGTGCTGAGCCCACAGGCGTCGGGTTGTCCGTGGGGTCGATGTCGGCGGGCATCGGCGACCCGCATGCGACGCACAGGAGAAGAAGGGCGATCGGGGAGTTCACACGCATGGACCCAGCATACATCGGGCAGCAGCCACTGTCCGCGCCACCGACCGGTTCCACGCGACGCACCCGGCGAGCCGAGCCATTAAGCAGGGTCGAGCATTCTTGATCCCCGCACACCCTCGGAGACCGCCCCATGTCGTTGCTGCTCGCGCTGACCGCCTGTCTCACCTACCAGGACAAGCCCGGTGTGGAGAGCGACAC
Organism: Myxococcota bacterium; assembly: GCA_965224055.1. Classification (GTDB taxonomy): domain Bacteria; phylum Myxococcota_A; class UBA796; order UBA796; genus JACKEQ01. The sequence continues at coordinate 5,760,545 of OZ245034.1, forward strand.
GGACACGGACACCGACACCGACACCGACGCAGATTCAGACGCGGACACCGACTCCGACGCAGATTCAGACGCGGACTCAGATGCAGACTCGGATGCAGACTCGGATGCGGACAGCGACTCCGACGCGGACTCGGATGCGGACAGCGATGCGGACACCGACACGGACATCGACACCGGCATGCCCCTGGGTCTGGAGGTCGAGCTCAACTGGACCGTCGCCGGAGACGACCTCGATCTGCACCTGCTCCAGCAGGGCGGCCTGCCGAACACCGACCAGGACTGCTACTACGCCAACTGCGGAACGTTCAACACCCTGGACTGGGGGCTCCCCGGCCCGGCAGACGACCCCTCGCTGGTGGCCGACGACATCGCGGGCACCGGTCCCGAAGTCATCCAGATCGTCGACCCCGACCCCAGCGGCCCGTTCACGGTGATGGTCCACGACTACGGGCCGTTCACCACCACGCTCGACAACACCGCCACCATCGTCGTGCGGCTCGATGGAGTCCAGGTGTACACCGACGATGTCGTGTTCCTCGCCGCCGAGGACGACATCGAGATCTACGTGTGCGACGTCGACACGGTCACGGGCGTCGTCACTCCCCTCTGATCGCAGCTACGCGTCGCGCTGACCGGCCTCGACCACGAAGCTCACCGTCGTCGAGAAGCTGCCTCCGATGTTGAGGGTCTGCGCATCGTCCAGGCCGTGCTTGCGATCGAGGGCATCCGCGATGCGCGCGAACATCTGCGGCCACACGTACGGCGTCTGCTCGTCCTCGTGACCCACGTACGCCGCCGCAGCCTGGACCTGGGCCGCCTGCGCGGACGGAAGGGACTTCTCCTGCTCGATGCCCACCACCAGCACGCAGTCGTAGCGACCTGACTCGATCTCGCTCATGGCGGAGAGCACGGCCAGCGACCCCGACGCACACGCGGCCTCGTGGCGCATCGCGGGAATCGAGCGGAGCTCGGGAACCATCGTGGACGGCAGCGCTCCCAGGTGCCCCTGCCCCGTGTAGAGCTGCCCGAACGCGTTGCCCACGTGGATGCTGTCGATCTGACCCGGCTCGACGCCCGCAGCCTGCAGCGTTCCGACCACGACCTCGTGGCACAGGTCGCTCAGATCCCGCCCGTCCCGCCGGAGGTTTCGCGCGAAGTCGGTCTGCAGACCCCCCAGGATTCCAGTTCGACTCACCACACCCCCCTCGCCAGCGAGCCTACCAGCCTCCCCACGCCCGCTCGTGATACCCGTCCGCGATGCTCGTCTTCGCCCCCATCACCGCTGTGCTGGCGATCTCCCTCCCGGTCTTCGCTGCCCCGGATCCCGGGGATCCCTCCACCGATGTCGCCAGCGATATCCCGGTGGACGAAGCCGGTCGCTGGAAGCACGTGATCACCCTGAACCCGAGTGTCCTGGTGTGGCCGCACAGCGCCGACCGCATCCACAGCCTGGACGGCTTCGGGCTCGATCCAGCCGGAGGCCTGGTGCTCGTCGGAGAGGGCGACATCCTCCACCTCTCCAGCTACGGCGTGCTCGATCGGGACGCCTGGGACACCCCCGAAGCGTACCCGTGGGTCAAAGGGCACGTGGTGGTCGATGCCGAAGGCGTGTGGGGCTGCGATCCCAAAGCGGGCGTCGTGCAGTTCCGGCGCGACGGCACCCAGCACCGACGCGCGAGCGGGTCCGTCGAGGTCGGCTCCGCCTGTGCGCTCTACCGCAACCAGGAGGGCGACTTCGTCGGCTGGCACGCCCTCACCCGCACCGTCACCGTGTTCGACGACGACGGGACCATCAAGCAGCAGGGGCGCATCCCCGCCTTCGCGGACACCGGGCGCGAGACGCCCACCTCGGTGGGGCCCTGCGGCGCGCTCGTCGACGGCACCTCCCTGTCCATGGGCAGCAACGAACCCTTCGACCACCTGCGGATGCTCACGCTCGACCAGAACCTGGTGCCCGCGGACCCCGCCAAGCCCGTGCTCGAGCTCGACACGACCGACGGCCAACCCCTGCGCCAGCCCCTGGGCGTCGCAAAGGCCTGGGACCCCCGGTACTGCGGGCTCGAAGGCGACTACGTGACCTTGGCGTACTGGCACCAGGGCATCGTGATGACCCGCGACGGCGAGATCGAGAGCTGGCTGCGCAACAAGACCCCGCTCACGGCCTCGGCCGGCCCCTCCGTCGGACAGGGTCCGTTCGGGTTCGACGGGCTCGACTTCCTCCACGTCCTCGACCAGCGCACCCTGGTGGCGGTCTCGCGGCGCCAGGGGATGCACCTGTACCGGCCTGCGCTGCTCGATCCCGCGAGTCCGGAGCGTGCCCGCGAGCTCGCCGCTCGTGGCGATCTGCTGGGTGCCGAGCAGAACTGGTCGGCCTGGCTCGCCGCGAACCCCGACCATCCCGACGCCGATGCGGTGCGGGACGAGCAGCTGGAGGGCTGGATCGCCGCGGGCTGGTGGGCGAACGCCATCTCGGCCGGAAAGAAGCACCCGCCGCAGTCCCCGCTGTTCGCCCGCGCCCTCGAAGCGCGCGCCCGGTCGCTCACCCGCTGGACCCAGCGACGGGTGTTCGGCGGGGGCCCGCTGTTCGCGAAGGAAGCCCCCGACCCGCGAGGAAAGGCCCGGGAGTACCTCGACGAGCTGCTCGCGTTCGCAGACGACCCCGCCGGCGCCCACCCCGCTGTCCAGGAAGCCCTGCTCCATCTGGCCATCGCGGCACGGCGCCCCCACACGGCCCGCACCGCCCTGTCGCGCCTCGAAGCCCTCGACCCCCGGGTGGTCGACCGCCCCATCCCCGACGCCTTCTGGGTGTACGTGGGTCGCGGGAGCGCTCGAACCGTCGACCGGCTGCTCCAGGCCGATCCCGGTCGGGCCCCCGATGCCCATGCCGCGGCGCTCCGCCTGGCCCGACGCCCCGATGCCGCACTGGCGCTCATCGGTGACCAGGAAGGCTTCGGCGCCGACTTCATGCGGGCCGAGTGCCTGTCCGATCTGGGGCGTCTCACCGAAGCGCTGGACGCGTGGACCTCCGTGGTCGAGGCCGCTCCCGACCACCCGTCCGCCCACGCCGGTCTCGGCCTGACCTACCTGCGTCGCGGGCTCCCCGAGCTCGCCGTGCAGAGCTTCCTGAAGTCCCTCGACCTCGAGGAGAACCCCGCCGTCCGCTCCAACCTCGGGATGGCGTTCGCCGCGCTGGACGACCGGGAGCGCGCACGCCAGGTGCTGAAGAACCTCGATCCCGACGAGCCCGTCGTGCACCACCAGCTGAACGCCCCCGCTCCCATGGGCTCGAAGCGGGCTCCCCTCGCGGTGCTGCCTCTGGACGTGGCTGGCGGGACCACCCCGCGTGTGGGGCTGGGCGACCTGCTCGCCACCCTGGCCGTCACCGAGCTGGTCGAGGGCGGGAACAAGGTCGTCGAGCGAACCCGGCTGGATGCGCTCACCGCCGAGCTCGACCTGTCGGCTTCCGCCTACGTCGACCCCGACGCCGCGGTGGAGCTCGGCAAGCTGGCGGGCGCGAAGCAGCTGATCCTGGGCAACGTCGCGGAGTTCCCAGACCGCGCGGTCATCGATCTGCGCCTGGTCGAGGTGAAGTCCGGCAAGGTGCTGAAGACCGCCCACGCGGATGCCCTGCTGGACGTCGAGGCGCTCCGCACGGCGATGGCGACCACCACGCGCAAGCTGCTGGACTGAGTCACGCAGATTCAGATGCGATTGCTGTGGGCGGTCGACCGGATTCGTGTGATGCTGTGTCGTCGGGGAGCTCCCTGACATCCCGGGAGTCCGATGACTCGGTTCGGGGCCGCGCTGGCCTGGGTTGCTCTCCTCTTCTCCATCGTTCCCGCACGGGCTTCTGCGACGCCCCCCGCAGACACGCGCGCCGATCCCATTCGGCGCAGCCTGCGGGACTGCCCGCTTCCCGATGCCCTCGATGCGCGGTTCGAGCGTGAGGGGTGGTCGGACGACGCCCTGGTCGATGCCCTGCGCGCCTGGCGTGCCGAGCGGCCCAGCCGCTTCGGCGAGACCGTCTTCCCCGATGCCGGAGTGCGGCTGGTGCCGGACTTCGCCCCCATGCAGACGCTGCACCTGGTGAGCTCGGGCTGGCGGGCCGACGACGCCCAGTTCCTGGCCATGACCACCGCGGCGTCCCACCACGGGGACGTGCGGGCGGCGGTCCTCTCTCCTTCAGACGTGGAGCGGCTGCGAGCCCGATTGCGTGCACGCGGAGCCCGGATGGATCGGATCACCTTCGCGGAGTACCCCCTCCTCGAGACCATCTGGATGCGGGATTTCGGGCCGGTCCCCGTCGAAACGCCCGCGGGGCCGGGCGTGGTGGACTTCGGATACGCGATCGACTGCACCGAGAACGACGCCTACCCCACCACCGTCGCGCGGCCGGGTGACCGGGTGTGGCGGTCCGACCTGATGATCGACGGCGGCAACCTGATGACCGACGGGCGCGGCGCCTGCTTCACCACCACCGGCCTGCTCGAGGCCACCGGTCTCGACCGCGACGCACTCTCCGGTGCACTGCGCCAGTGGGTCGGCTGCGAGCGGCTGGTCGTGCTGGAGCCCCTGGCCCGAAAGGCGATCGACCACGTCGACATGTTCCTCACGCCCGCCCCCGATGGCGTGCTGCTGCTGGCGGCCTTCGACCGTGCAGAAGACCCCGCCAACCACGCGGTGATGGCGGCGAATCGCGCGATCCTCGCCGCTGCCCAGGTCCCCGAGACGCCCTGGACGCTGGTCGATCTCCCCGTTCCGGCTCCTCGGGCTTCGGGTCCATCGTCGGATCCCCTCGCGTGGACCGCCATCGAAGCGCCGGTGCGCACCTGGAACAACCTGCTCCCCTTCAACGGCGTCGTGCTGGTGCCCGACTACGCCGGGACGGAGGGGGAGCGACGCGATCGGGCCTGGGCGGCGATCGAGACCGCGTTCCCCGACCGCGCCCTGGTTCCCGTGCCCAGCGACCGGGTGATCGAGCAGGGAGGCGCCGTGCACTGCCTGGGTCGGGCGACGCCTCCCACTCGCTGAACCGTCACGTCAGGCTGCGCGGTCGACCAGGGTCTGCAGCAACGAGACCACGGTGTCGAGCTGCGCTCCATCGCGCGCCGCGACCGGTGGCGACGTCGCGCCCGGTGCGGCGGTGGACGTCGAGCGCGTGAGGATCGACGCTGCCCACGTCTCGGGATCCTGCACCCCCAACAGCCGAACGCCACGACTCACGCCCTCTCCGGCCGACTCTCCGGTCATGTCGCGCACGTGGATGTGGGTGAGCCCCAGGAGGCGATCGAACCAGCTCGCTCGGGTGCTGACATCGACGATGCGCGACAGCGGGATGGACCGGATCTGGTAGCCGATGATGCCCGTGCGCACGACCAGCCGCCGGTCGGTCAGCCAGTAGCGATGCACCGCGACCTGCCGCAGGCCGAGCCACCAGAACAGCGGCAGGAACGGGATCCCGAACACCGTGATCAGGCTCAGCAGCGTGGTGCCCGCCAACGATGCGAGCCGCAGCACACCACTCGGCACGCCCTCGTGAACGACCCGCTCCCCCGGCAGCAGCTGCAGCGTGGGGATCCCGGGGGGCAACGTGGATGGAGCGAGGGCTGTCGTCATCGAACCTCCTGCGGTTGTTCTCAACATGTTCGCAGTTCTGCATATGTCAAGACATGAGGACGGGAATACTCCCGGCACATGCCCCGCTCCATCGCTTTGAAAGAGCTCGCCGATCTGCTCCGGATCCTGGCCCATCCCGACCGGATCCGGATCGTGGAGGAGCTTCGAAGCGGCGAGCAGGACGTCGGTACGCTGGCCGAGGTGCTGGAAGCCCCGTCCTCACGGGTGTCTCAGCACCTCGCCGTGCTGCGGGCCCACCGGGTGGTGCATCGCCGGCGGGACGGGCGTCACGTGCTCTACCACCTCGACGACCCCACGCTCGCTACCTGGCTCATCGAGGGTCTGGACTACCTCCACAGTGGCGCAGAGGCCTTGCAGGACGCCATCGCCCAAGCCCGGGATCAGTTCGCCGACTGACCGCGTTCGACATCCGCCTCGGGACGCCAGCCCGTGACCTCGACCAGCTGATCGGTGTCGACCAGCACCAGGGTTCCGTCGGGCCGCAGGGCCATGCCCTCGATCGTGCCAAGGTCGAGGGCCGCCAGATCGACGTAGGGCACGGGCTTGTCGTCGCCGAGCGTGTAGCTGTGCAGCACGTTCTGGGCGTCCGCCATCAGCAGTCGGTCGCCGTCCCACACCATGCCGCCGGCACGGAAGTCCTCGTGCTTCAGCTCGAACCAGCCTTCGGGCTGCCCCCCCGCGGTGCCGCTGTACGTTCCGACCTCGGCACTCTCCAGCACGCCGCCGAAGAAGGTCTGGGGCTGGGCGAAGAGCACGTCCAGCTCGGGGTCGTAGCCGACGGCGTGGGTGAGCTGGCTCTGCTGGGGGTCCACCTCGCCGAGCTCCTCGCCGGGCAGGTAGCAGAAGTGCTGCGTGGTGGTCTGGGTCTCGACATCCAGGCGCAATCCGTCGTTCTCGACGGTCACGGCGAACACCCCGTCGTCCATCGCGACGATGTCGGTGTAGGGACGCAGATCGACGCCGTCGCGCATCAGCACCTGCGGGCCCGCCACCCGGGTCCACTCGGCGGCCTCCAGATCGACCGTGTAGACGCCCTCGTTCTCGTCCAACACCGCGATCCGCCCGTCTGGCTGGACCGCGACGCCCACCAGCGTGCGTTCGGACATGGACAGGTCGCGGGTCACCTGCAAATCGGCGGGCTCGGGAACCCCACAGGCGGTCAGCGTGGCGGCAGCGAGGACGAGGATGGGGGCGGTGCGGGTCATGGAGAGCTCCGTTCGAGAGGGATGCCCACGAACAGAGCAAGAACCGATCCACCTCGATTCAGCAGGTTCTACCGTTGTCTACGCTCCAGACGATGCGCACGTCGCGACATCTGTGCCGGGGTCAGGACACGCGGGTGCCCCCGATGTCGGGGAAGGTCCGCGCCTCGAGCTCGACCGGCAGGACCTGCAGGATTCCCTGTGCGCCGGACAAGCCGCGCAACTGGTAGCTGCCGAGGTGGGTCTCGGTCACGGCCGACCGCACGCGTCGATCCATGCGTTCCCAGGTCTCTTCGGAGACCAGGATCTGGCCGCCGTGGCCCACTCCGGAGATGCGAGCGGCGCGGTTGACCATCGGCCCGTAGTAGTCGGCCTTGTCGCCCATCCGCCGACACTCCGGATGCCCCTCGTGTACGCCCATCCGCACCCGCAGTCCGCGGAATCCGTCGCTCTCGGCGGCTTCGGGACGGGCCAGGAGCGTGTCCGACCACGGATGGCGCTGCAGGTCGAGCTGCACCTCGATGCAGAACCGCATCGCCTGGCTGGGGTTGCGGAAGGCGACCATGAACGCATCGCCCTCGGTCTTCACCTCGTAGCCCCCGTGCTTCTGCAGCGCGGTCCGCATCACGGCGTCGTGTGCGGCCAGGGACGCGCGGGCGACGTCGGGAGCGGCCTCCCACAGCCGGGTGGAGCCCTGGATGTCGGTGAACACGAGCGTCACCCGGCCCACGGGCGCTCCGTCGTCGGCATCGAGGCTCTTCTTGCGCTCGGCGCCCATGAACCACACGGCAGACAGCTCGGCAGCACTCTCCATCCGGTCGTCTTCCTCGACCAGGAAGCAGTGTGCGATGGCGCGGGCCCAGCGGTCGGGGGCGCTCGGCAGCCGTCGCTTGAGGGGCACGTACTTGCCCCCGCGAACCAGCGCGAAGGTGGACTCGGCATCGGGTGCGGTGAACGCCTCGACCCCGGTGGCCAGGTAGTACAGCACACAGCCGAGCGACCACAGATCGGCGCGGTATCCGACGCGGTCGCTGTCGTAGGTCTGTTCGGGCGACATGTACGAAGGCGTGCCGAACACCCGGGGCTTCTTGCGACGCTTCATCACGGTGGTGCCCGTGTTCACGGCCAGCGTGAAGTCGGTGATGCGGGGCACGATGTTGCCGCGTCCGAGGTCGACGATGATGTTCGGGGGCTTGATGTGCCGGTGGATGATCGAGTTCGCGTGCAGGAAGTCGAGCGCGTCGAACAGCCCCGCGGCCACGACGTCGATCCGCGACTCGTCGAGCTCGTGGTAGCGCACCAGCTGCGACAGGTTGGGCCCCTGCACGTGGTCGAGGATCAGCACCGGCGTGCCCTCGATGTCGAGGACGTCGGTGCAGGAGATCACCCCGGAGTGGCGGAGCTTCGCCTGGATCTTGGCACCCGCGATGAGGCGTCGGAACAACCCCCGCGACACCTGGTTGGGCACCTGCATCGCGTGGTGGGTGTCGAGCACGGCGTGGCGGACGTGGTAGAGCGTGGCCATGTGGCCCGACCCGAGTCGCGAGATGACCTCGTAGCGCTCCACCATGGTGCCGGGGACCAGATCCATAGGGGCACCGTACCAAGTTCGGCGCGAAAGTGGTGGTGGCAGCGCCGCTGAGTCCGGTCCGGATAGACCCTGCCGTGCTCGTAGCCCTCGCCATCGCGGTCGCCAGCCTCCACGCTGTCGCCTCCGCCATCGTCACGCTCTACAGCCTCGGTCAGCTGCACCTGCTGATCCGATCGCTGCGCGCCGACGTCCGCGAGCCGCCCACCCTGCCCGCCGACGAAGCCCTGCCCGCGGTCACCGTGCAGCTCCCCATCCGCAACGAAGCCGCGGTGGTCGAAGAACTCCTCACCACCGTCGCGAAGCTCGACTGGCCGCGCGACCGCCTCACCCTGCAGGTCCTCGACGACTCGGACGACGAGACCACCGGGCTGTGTGCCACCGTGGTTGCCGACCTCCAGCGCCAGGGCGTGCAGATCGTCCACGTCCGCCGGCCTGTTCGCGAGGGCTACAAGGCAGGAGCCCTGCGGGACGGGCTCCGCACGGCTCCCGGGGACTTCGTGGCCATCTTCGACGCCGACTTCCGCCCCACCCCCGACTTCCTCCGCCGCACGATGCCTCCTCTCCTGGCCGATCCGGGCCTCGGGCTCGTCCAGGCGCGCTGGGGTCACCTCAACGGACGCGCCTCGCTGCCCACCCGCGCCCAGGCCCTGCACCTGGACGCCCACTTCACGGTCGAGCAACGCGCTCGCAGTCGCGCTCCCCTGCTGATGGGCTTCAACGGGACGGCCGGGGTCTGGCGACGTCGCTGCATCGACGACGCGGGCGGCTGGTCTGCGGACACCCTCACCGAAGACCTCGATCTGGCGTTCCGCGCCCAGCTGGAGGGCTGGCGCGTGTGCTACCTGGACGACGTCGAAGCGCCGGCAGAGCTCCCCGCGGACGTGCGCGCGATCCGCACCCAGCAGCACCGATGGATGAAGGGGGGCGCCCAGGTGGGCCGAAAGCTCCTCGGCCGGGTGTGGCGGGCCCGACTCCCACTGGCGGGAAAGCTGCAGGCATCGGTGCACCTGCTCGGAGGAACGGTGTTCCTGGGCGTGACGGTGCTGCTGATCACGACGCCGATGCTGGGTCCGCTGGCGACGGTGGAGGACCGCGTGGCGACGTGGACCTCGCCGGCGCTGATGGGGCTGCAGCTGGCGCTGATCGTGCTGGTGCTGTTCTACGGGACGACGTGCGTGCGGCGGGCCCGGGGCGTCGCGCAGGGTGTGGGGCGCATGCTCTGGGACTTCGTGCCGTTCCTGTCGCTGTCGACGGGGCTGGCGCTGCACAACAGCCTGGCCGTCGTCGAGGGCTGGGCGGGCCGCACGTCGCCGTTCGTCCGCACCCCCAAGATGGGAGACCGCGCCATCGCCCGCTACACGCCCACCGCTGCCGGGCCCATCGTCCTCGCAGAGCTGGCCCTGGCGGCGTGGGGATTCCTCGGCCTGCTGTGGGCGCTGTGGGTCGGAAACGTCGTGCTGGCCGCGTTTCTCGCGTCGCAGTCGATCGGATGTGCCGTGGTGGCGCTGGGCTGGAGGTCGCGATGATCCGCTGCCTTTTCGCCTGCTGCATCGGGAGCCCGGCGTGGGCGATCCATCTGGGGGACGCGACGCTCCCCGAGGGCACGCGGGTGCGATCCGAGCACGTCACCACCCTCGACCTGACCCTGGACGTGACGCTGCTCGGCACCCACCGCGAGCGCGAGGTGATCCGCCGCCACGAACAGACCAGCGAGCTGCGCGTGACGGACGACGGACTGCAGCTCACCTGGTCCGAGAACCGACACCGAGCGCTCGAGCCCGGCCACCAGCACGACCGGGTGCTCCCGGTGGTCGGGCACACCTACCGGATGCACGACGGCGAGGTGTCCCGCACCGACGGCGGGGTCCCGACCGACGAGGAGCGCGCCATCGTGGGTCAGGTGCAGCTTCCCGAGCAGCTGAAGGGCATCCGCAGCATGCTCGGCACTCCCTCCACGGGCGACGTGCTCCCAGCCGGTCCGATGTTCGCCGGTGTGCTCGACGAAGCCCCGGGAACCCCCGAGCTGGTGGACGGCACTCTGACCCTCGAAGGGGTTCGCGAGGGGGATGCGCACTTCGCGGTCGAGCTGCGACTCCGCTCGGAGGACACGGACGAAAAGCACACCCGGATCGTCACCGAGGCCGTCGCGACGGGCCGGCTGGTGGTGGACGTCGCGACGGGCCGCACCGAGCGGTTCGCGCTGCAGGGCACGGTCGCGGTGACGGCCGACCGACCCGGGCTCGAGACCCGCGGACAGGGCACGTTCACCTCCATCACCACCCTGGACTTCGAGTGAGTGCGCGCGCCCGGGCCCTGGGGCTCTGTGTCGGTCTGCTCCTGCTGGGGGAGGTCGGGCTCCGGGTGACGGGTCGCGGCCCGTGGCGTCCGTTCGAAGACCTGTCCGACCTGCCCCCCATGAGCCAGCCCGACCCCGAGCTGGGCTGGACCAACCTGCCCGGAGATCACCAGCACCCCACGCCCTCCGGCCCGGTGTCCGTGCACATCCGGAACGACGGGGGGCGGGGTCGGGTGAGCGATGTGGGCGAGCGGGTCGTGCTGCTGGGCGGGTCGTACGTCTTCGGGTTCGGGCTGCCGGAAGACGCCGTGGTGAGTGCCCAGCTGCAAGATCGGCGTCCAGACCTGTCGGTCGAGAACCACGCCGTGCCCGGCTACGGCACCGTCCAGAGCCTGCTGACCGCCGAGCGCCTGGCGTCGACCGGAGGCCTGACGAACACCACCGTGATCTACGGCTTCGTCGAGCTGCACGAGGGTCGGAACGTCGCGGTACCGAGCTGGCTGCACGGCCTCGAGCGCTCCTCGCGTACCCAGAGCTGGGCGCGGGTGCCCTCGGCGTCCTGGGACGGGTCGCAGCTGCGGTTCCACGCACCCCGGGGCTACACCCACTGGCCGATGTCCGAGCGGATCGCGCTGGTGGATGCCATCGAGCGCGCCTGGGTCGGACTGCGAGACCGCCTGTACCGCAACAAGGCCGAGACCACGGCCCGGTTGATGGCCCGGCTCCGCGACCAGATCGAGGAGCGCGGGGGACGGTTCGTGGTCGCCCTGCTGGATGTGCCCACCCGCCAGCCGTTCTACACCCGACGGCTGGAGGAGCTGGACGTCCCGCGGGTCGAGCTGGAGGTGCAGGATCGCCTGGCGGACGGCCATCCCGGACCCGCCACGCACGCTGCCTGGGCGTCCCGCCTGGCGGAGGCCTTGTGAGGGCGCTGGTGTGGCTCGTCTCGTCCGTCCGACGCGCGCTGTCCTTCGTCGTGCTGTTCGGGATGTGGAGTCTGGTGATCACGCCCGTGGCCTGGCTGTCGCGACTGGTACGGGGCGACGTGCTCGGCCGGCCCGACCCCACCGCGACGACGTACTGGGAGGACGCGGGGCCCGAGTGGACCGGAGATCTCGATGATCCCGGCCTGATTGCGTTCTTCACCCGCAACGGCAAGCTGTGGCTGCTGCCCGTGGTGGCCGTGCTGCTGGGGCTCGGTGTGCTGCTGGTCGTCAGCGAGAGCTCGCTCGTGCTCGCCTTCCTCTACCCGCTGTTCTGAACGGCTGATCGACCATGCCCGTCACCCTCGGACTCTCCGGCTTCCACCACGACAGCGCCGCTGCTCTGCTCGCCGACGGCCAGGTGCTCGCCGCCGCCCAGGAGGAGCGGTTCACGCGGGTCAAGCACGACGCGCGGTTCCCCCGGGCCGCCATCCAGGCCTGTCTGGAGCGCGCGGGGCACCCCCGGATCGACCAGGTGATCTGGTACGAACGGCCGCTCCCGACCCTCGATCGCATCCTGGAGACGTGGATCGCGACGGCACCGCGGGGCTTCGCGGGGTTTGCGCGTTCGCTGCCCACCTGGTCGTCCCAGCGGGTGTTCGTCCGGCGCACCATCGCCCGGGAGCTGCGGAAGCTGGGCATCCACTCCTCCGGTCCGCCGACCATCCGGTTCGCGTCCCACCACCACAGCCACGCCGCGAGCGCGTTCCTGCCGTCTCCCTTCGAGCGGGCGGCCATCCTCACCCTGGACGGCGTGGGCGAGTGGGAGACCACCACCCTGAGCCTCGGCGAGGGAACCCGGATTCGAGCAGACCGAACGCTGTCGTTCCCCCACAGCCTCGGGCTGCTCTACTCGGTGTTCACGGCCTACTGCGGCTTTCGCGTGAACAACGGCGAGTACAAGCTGATGGGCCTGGCGGCGTACGGAGAGCCGCGCTTCGCCGACACCATCCGCGAACACCTCATCGACCTGAAGCCCGACGGCTCGTTCCGGCTGAACACCCGGCTCCTCGGATTCCTGGAGGGCAGGCGGCCTCCCGACGCGTTCTGCGACCTGTTCGGCGGAGCACCACGCATCCCCGAGAGCCCCATGGACACGAGGTTCTCGGACGTGGCAGCCTCGATCCAGCACGTCACGGAAGAGGTCGTGGCGGGTCTCGCTGCGCATGCCGTGGAGCGCACGGGCGTCCGCGACCTGTGCCTCGCGGGAGGAGTGGCGCTGAACTGCGTCGCGAACGGCAAGCTCCTGGAGCGCGGCATCGTGGACCGACTGTGGGTGCAGCCGGCTGCCGGCGACGCCGGAGGAGCGCTCGGTGCCGCACTCGCCGCCGATCCAGCCCGCGTCGAGCTCGGTGCGTGCGACCTCGGGCCCCGGCTGTCCGAGGAGGTCGACATCCCCGGCGTGGTCGATGCGCTGGAGCGGGGCGAGGTGGTGGGGCTGGCCCAGGGCGGCATGGAGCTCGGGCCCAGAGCGCTCGGGTTCCGCTCGATCCTCGCCGACCCGCGAGACCCGACGATGCAGGACCGCGTGAACACCGCCGTCAAGAAGCGCGAAGCCTTCCGTCCGTTCGCGCCGGCCGTCCTGCAGGAGCACGCCAGCGACTGGTTCGCCCTGCACGCGACCAGCCCGTACATGACCCAGGTGGGCGAGGTGCTCCGGCCGCTGCCCGCCATCACGCACGTCGACGGCACCGCCCGGGTCCAGACCGTCGACGCCACCCGCAGCCCCGTGTTCCATCGGCTGCTCTCGGCCTGGCACGCCCGGACCGGGTGTCCGGTGCTGCTCAACACGAGCTTCAACGTGCGCGGAGAGCCCATCGTGTGCACGGCCGAAGATGCCTGGCGTTGCTTTTCGTCCACGGGCCTCGACGCGCTGGCGATCGACGGATCCGTCCACCGTCAGGCAGCAGCAGTGACTCACAACCGGTAGATTTCCGTCACCGGTTTCGAACGATATCGGCACACCATACCCGGCCACGCTGTTCGACTGCTCCGTCGATGGGCGTCCACACCGGCCTCCCCAGGCCCTCGCCGCCCGGCACGCTTCTTGCGAATCCACCTGGCATGTCATCCGAAGAACCCGAAAAGGCCGGAGGTGGACTCTCCCCCTTCGCCGATGCGCTCGCGGGTCTGAGCGTCGCACTCATCGTCATCCCCCAGGGAATGGCGTACGCCGAGCTCGCCGGGATGCCCCCCGTCACGGGCCTGTTCGCCGCCGCCCTCCCGTCCGTCGCCGCTGCGCTGTTCGCCAGCTCCCCCTTCCTCCAGACCGGGCCCGTGGCCCTGACCAGCCTGCTGACCTTCGCGGCACTCACCTCGATCCCGGGGCTGGAGCTCGGGTCGCCGGAGTACGTCGGCATGGCCACGCTGCTGGCCCTCGTGGTGGGCGCGACGCGCATCGCCATCGGTCGCCTGAAGGCCGGGCCGGTCAGCTATCTGATGAGCGCGCCCGTGCTGCGGGGCTTCACCAATGCCGCGGGGATCATCATCGTCTCATCGCAGCTGCCCAAGGTCTTCGGGGTCTCGGATCCCGGCGACGGCGGGGTGCTCCACCAGGCGTTCACCGCGCTCACGTCGATCGATCGGTGGGACCCCACGGCGCTGGGGCTCAGCGCCCTGACCGTGGTCCTGATGCTCGGCGGTCGAGCGGTCCACAAGCTCTTTCCCGGCGTGCTGATCGCCGTGATCATCGGCATCGCGTACAGCACGGCCACCGGCTACGCAGGACCCATCGTCGGCGAGATTCCCCCGGCCCTGCTGCCCCCGTTCGTCGACAGCGTCACCCACATCCCCTGGACCGCGCTTCCCCAGGTGCTCGTCAGCGGCGTGGTGATCGCGCTGGTCGGGTTCGCCGAAGCCGCTTCGGTGTCCCAGGCCTTCGCCGAGGATGCGCGCGACCCCTGGGACCCCAACGCGGAGTTCGTGAGTCAGGGCGTCGCCAACATCGCATCGGGGCTGTCCGGGGGCTTCCCCGTGGGCGGGTCGTTCTCTCGATCGGCCGTGAATCGACTCGCAGGGGCGAAGAGCCGCTACGCCGGGCTGTTCACGGGGCTCCTGGTCTTCCTCGCCATCCCGTTCGCGGGCGTGCTCGCGCCCCTCCCCAAAGCCGTGCTCGGCGCCATCGTGTTCGCGGCGGTGCTCAAGCTCCTCGACCCCCGCCCCTGGCTGTCGCTGTGGACCCAGAGCCGTCCCCAGGCCGTGGTCGGGACCGCGACGTTCGTGCTCACCCTGGCCCTCGCGCCCCAGGTGGAGCAGGCCGTGCTCGCGGGCGTCGGCCTGGCCATGGCCGTCCACGTGTGGCGGGAGCAGCAGTACGAGGTCCGACACTCCATCGCCGGCACCACGATGCGTCTGGAACCCCTCGGGGTGTTGTGGTTCGGGTCGGCCCCGATGATGCGCCAGACCATGATCGACGCGCTCGCAGAGCACCGCGAGGTCGACACGCTGATCCTGGACCTGAGCCACATCGGGCGCCTGGACCTCACCGGCGCCATGGTGATCGAAGAGGTGGTGCAGGCGGCCCGGCGAGCGAAGGTCACGGTGCAGCTCGCCCCGCTCCCGCCTCACACCACACGGCTCATGGACCGCCTCCTGCCCGGGATCGAGCGCCTGGACCCCGCATCGGGATAGGCTGCGCCGCCCCCCGAGGTGATCGATGGTCCTGTTCCTCGCCGCGTGCGGCCTGTTCTCGCGCCCCACCCCCACGCTTCCCGAGACTCAGCTGGCGCCGCTGCCCATCCACTGGAGCACGGGCGCGGCAGACATGTTCATCGGGATCCATCGCAGTCCGCCAGATGGCGCAGTCGACGGCGTGATCTGGTGGCACGGCCCCGATGGCGAGAAACCGCCCGGCGCCACCGACCGCCTGGGGCCGCCCATCGGTGTGGCGACCCTGCTCCGCGAGAACTACGCGGACTGGAACATCCTCGAAGTCGACCGGACATCGTTGCGAATGGGTGGAGACACGCGTCCCATCCAGATGGCGGACGGCCGGATTCCCGCCGACGACAAGCGCGGAGAGCTCATCAGCGCCCTGTACGAGACGCTGCTCACCCGCATGGAAGGCGGGCTGGACTTCGAGGCGCGGACGAACCTCGATCTGCCCCCGTGGCGCGTCGGCCTGCGGGTCACCCCGGACGTTCCCTGGGCCACCATGCAGGAGGTGATCTTCACCGCAGGTCAGGCCCGGTACCTCGAACCCTGCTTCGTCGGGGGCGGCACCTACGAGGCCATGGAGCAACGCTGCTTCCGCCTCGAACCCATCACCCTGCCCGGACGACCCGTCTCGGCTCCCGATGCAGAGGTGGTGGTGAGCAGCGAGGGCGCGCGGGTGGACGGCGAGGCGAGTGGTCCCCTGGACGAGGATGCGTCTGCACTGCAGGGCGCCGAGCTGGTCCTTCTCCGTGTCCAGGACTCCGACGTACCCGCCGGGAAGGTGGCCCACTGGATCGGCGTGCTGGCCCGCGCGGGGGTGGACCTGCACCTGCGAATCCGCACCGATGCCGAGGTGGCCGGAGAAGAGGACGCACGCTGACAAGCCCGGTCACTCCCGCGACGCGCCCTCCGACCGGAGCGCGCGCGTGAGTGCGCGGCGGGCGTCCGCGAGGTGCCTGCGAAACGTGCTGTACGCCATCCCGAGCTCCCCTGCGACACGGACCTGCTTGGGCACGGGGCTCGTGAAGTAGGTCCGTTCCAGCAGCTCACCCGGCGCATCGAACCGCGCGGTCGCCGAGAGACGCTGGGCCGCAGCGCGCACCTGCTGTCGAACCGCCCTCGCCCGCTCCATCGTGCTCTCGGACGGATCCGCGACGACGGCGACCAGGGGGCTCTCCGCCAGGCGTTCATCGTCGTGGAAGTGCCGCAGGACCCGGTTCACCGCGTCTTCGTAGTCCACCTCGGGGACGACGCAGCTGCGACGCTCCTCGCGTTCGACCGTCGGCATCTCCTCACCGAGATGAAGCAACATGACGTCCCGCAGAAGCTCCGGGAACGGGGTCCTCCGCAGGTCCCAGCCCACCAGCCGGACCTGGCGCCCATCTTCGTCGAACGCGTGCGGGTCGAGCACCGAGACGGTCTGCTGATCGACCCACGATGCGGCACCCGCGGAAGCGGTCGCGGGGTCGACCACCAGATGGTCCGCCAGGTCGGCGCGTTCGTAGGCGTGGGCGACGAACTCCTTCAAGACCTCCGCCGATGTCGGGCAGGGCTGCTGGTGGTGCTCGACACACATCCAGTGCCGAACCAACAACGCCTGGCGACCCGTCCCCATCCGATCGACCATCGCAGCGACCCCGGGGTCCGTCGCGATGTCCTCCGCCTCCACCTCTTCGGGATCGACTTCGCACAGCAAGCCGCGGATCCGACCCTCGACGTCGCGCAGCACCCAACCGCGACCGGGTCGGGCCAGGTGGTGGTCCAGCACCGCTGCCGACTGTTCTCCCTCGTGCCGTCGAGCCGCTTCGACGAGCTCGCTGCGCTCCTGCTGGTCGAACGTGTCGTCCCAGACTCCCCTGCCCTCCTCGACGTACGGAAGTGCGGTGGTGGCGGGGGCCTGCTGCCGCGTCATCGCGAATGCGCGCCGCAGGATGGCGCGGCGTGCGCGGGGGTCCTGCTCCACGGCGAGTCGCTCCGCGAGGTGATCGGCCCCCTGACGAAGCATCGTTCGATAGATGCTGGGTGCGTTCCGGCGAGCCTGGCGAACCACCGCGTCCGCGTAGCACTGATGCAGGAGCCACCCACGAGCTCCCAGGCTGACGAACGGCTGAACGCGCAGCCAGGCCTCGAGCGCTTCGACATCTCGAGAGGCGGACCGTTCGCCGGGACTCTGGGCGATCAGCGCGGCGAGCAGGGCCCGATCGCACCCGTCGGCCAGGGCGAGGGCGAGCACCGCACGCTCCCGGGGGTCCGACAGCGACCCGAGAAGGGTCTCGGTCAGCCAGGCATCGGTGACCTCCCCGGGGGGAAGGAAGTCCAGGGTCGCCAGCCGTGCCAGAGTGAGCGGGTGGCCCTGCCCCGCCGTGATGCGCGCCTCGAGGCCGGACTCCGACGCCCCGTGCCTGCGGAGGAGGTTCGCGGCTTCGGATTCACCCATCCCCTCCAGCCGGAGCACGCGGAGCAGGGTGAACCAGCCGGTCCGACGAAGCAGCTGGGGATCGGGTTCGCGACGGCCGGCCAGCACGAACCGACAGCCGTCGGGCAGGCCCGGGAGCCAGTCGGCGAAGTACAGACGCTCCAGGCTCGCGTGCGCTTCGAAGTCGTCGACGAACACGCAGGCGCGCTCGGGCAGATCGGTCAGTGCTCGGTGTGCGTTCGGTGGTCGTGCCGGAACCTCGCGCAGGTCGATGCGACGCACGGGCCATCCGCGCTGCCGAGCGACGCCAGCGAGGTGTGCGAGCACGGTCGACTTCCCGATTCCTCCGGGACCTGCGACGAACAGCACCACGGGGCCCTCGGGATCGAGGAGCTCGTCGAACGCACGTTCGGCGTCCGGCCGCGGCACGTAGAGCTCCGAGCGGGCCGTCTCGAGTTGTCGGGCGAGCGCATCCATCTCGCATTCCTAACGTCGTGGCGGGCCTCGCAGCACCTCCGTGGACGCTTCTCTTCGTGCCCAGAACCAGGCGACCGCTCCGGGCACCAACACGCTGACGGCTCCAGCCCCCAGCACTGCAGCCGACGTCGCCCCCCCGAAGTGCCGCTCCGACAGGAGCAACGCGACGGAGATGTTCCGGACCCCGCTCACGAGCGCTCCAGCATGCTGCCGACCCGGATCGGGACCCGTCACCCAGGCCCCGAGACCCATCGCGATCCCGATGAGCACGAGCGCCGGGAGCAGGACCCCCGAAGCCCGCTCGAGCACGAACGCACCGCGACGGGCCATCAGGACGACGACCACCAGGAGCAGCAGGCCGTTGGCGAGCATCGCCGCCCGTGCCGACCACCGGAGCGCCCGGCTCGGCCAGATCCGGCGTGCCCCCATCGCCAGGCCCAGCGGGAGCAGCTGATGCAGGGCGATGGTCGCGAAAACGACCGTGCTGGACGCGCCCGTTGCACCGTGAAGCTGCAGAACGACCGGAGTGACGACGGCGGCCATCCCCAGCTGTGCCAGGGTCCACCCGGTCGCGAGATCGACGCGTGCCCCTGCGTTCATCGCGAACAGAACCCCGGTCGGCCCCCCTGCACAGGTCGCGATCAGCAGGAGTCCCACGCTCTGGGCCTCGGGCAGCGCGAACACCCATGCGGCGGCCAGGGCGACCAGCGGCACCCCCACCAGATCGACCGCGAGCACGGCAGCGAACCGGCGACGCTCGGTCCCGCGCACCGACTCCAGCAGGGCATCGATGGGGTACCGCAACCCGACCGAGACCATCAGCGCGACCACGAGCAGCGGAACCGCCCAGTGCTCGACAGCCACGACGCTCGCAATGGCCCCGTCCACGCTCACTCCCGGCTCACCCGACCCGCAGCAGCAGCCGGACGAACGCGAGGACCGCGACGCCGATCAGCACCACACCCAGTCCGCCGCGACGCGAGATCTCCAGGGGGCCGAGCACCAGCAGCGCCCCCACAGCCACGATGGCCGCCCGGACCTCCGGAGCCACGGGTCCCGGCGCGAAGGCCAGCACGAACGCGAGCACACACGCGGGGACGCCCACCGTGATGTCCTTGGTGGACGCCGCACTCTGGTGTGCACAACGCCACACCACCGCGACGACCAGCAGCGCCGCCGGACCCGCCACCCAACGAACCGGGTGCCCCGCCACGACGAAGCTCGCGGGCGCCACGCCGTACGCGATGGCATCGGCATGTGCGTCGAGGAGCGCCCCGAATCGGCTCTCGGAATCCGTCCACCGCGCCACCGTCCCGTCCACCTGGTCGACGCCCACCGCCAGCAGCCACGCGATCAACGCGGCATCGTGCGCCCCGTCGCACCACAGCAGCACGGCCAACAGCGCAAGAGCGATGCCCCCGCTGGTCAGCGCGTTGGCGACCCCGAAGCGAGCGAGGGGCGAGAGGGGTGTGGCGTCGACGGGGCTGCTCACGACGCGACCAACCAGGGAATCCCCGCGAAGATCATGCTGTCGAAGCGATCCGTGAACCCGCCGTGTCCGGGAAGCGCCGCCCCGAAATCGGACAGCCCGTGTCGACGCTTGATCCGCGAGAACCACAGGTCGCCCAGCAACGCCACCGCCGACAGCCCCACGGCCAGCACCACAGGACGCTGCGGGACCGCTCCCCAGAACACCGCGGCCCCGACGCCGAGCAGCAACGCGAGCACCCCACTCGCCGTGCCCTCCAGGGTCTTCCCGGGGCTCAACCGCGGCGCGATCCGGCGTCGACCGGCCAGCCTCCCCACCAGGTACGCCACGATGTCGTGGCACTGCAGCAGCGTGAACACCAGCAACAACGAGCCCGACGAGCGCTGCAGAACCACCAGCAGGCACGCCGCTCCGAACGCGACGATCGGCAGCCAACACACGGGATGGACCACGAGCGGACGAACCATCCAGCTCCCCACGAACAGCGCCGCTGCACCGACGGCGAGCACCCCGGGCGGGAGGGCACAGGCGAGGACGCCGGACACGCCGAGGACCGCGACACCCCCGAGCCAGGCCGTTCGCGGAAGCACGATGCGCCAGCTCTCGTAGCCGACCGCCACGACGATGCCGGACCACACCAACACACGCGCACCGCTCCCCAATCGGTCGGCGCCGGCCATCAGCGAGAAGAGCACGACCAGGGTGGCGACGCGGAGTGCGATGTCGTGAACGAGGGAGCGGTCTTTCGTGGACGGGGGCTTCGGCGGGATGTGGGAGGAGATCAACGAGGCAGCTCTCGAGAGGTCGAGGTCCGGTGGGGACCCCCGAGACCCTGCCGGCCCGGCGCCTTCCGATGTGCTCGTTCGCCGCTCGAACCGCGCTCACCCGTTCGCACGTCATGCGGATACAGACCCCACCCCGAGCAGGAGTGTCCGATGACCGAGCGTGTCCGCACCACCCTCGAAGACGGGGTGGCGACCGTCACCCTCACCCGCCCCGACAAGCTCAACGCACTGGACGCAGCGATGTTCGCCGGGCTGGTGGACGCCGGACGTCGCCTGAAGAAGGCCCGTGGACTCCGCGCTGTCGTGCTGCAGGGCGATGGAGACGCCTTCTCCGCGGGGCTCGACGTGAAAGCGCTCGCGAAGAAGGGCCCCCAGATGGCCGCCCGGCTGTTCCTCAAGCCCTGGTGGACGCGGGACAATCTCGCCCAGCGCGTCTCGCTGGTGTGGCGCGACCTGCCCGTGCCCGTCATCGCGGCGGTCCACGGACACTGCTACGGCGGCGGGCTGCAGATCGCCCTCGGCGCCGACTTCCGGTTCGTCGCGCCGGATGCCCGCCTTTCGATCATGGAGGTGAAGCTCGGCATCATCCCCGACATGGGGATCAGCGTGTCGCTCCGCGAGCTGGTGCGTGCCGACGTCGCGAAAGACCTCGCCATGACCGGCCGCATCGTCGATGGCCACGAAGCCGTGGAGCTGGGCCTCGCGACCTGGGTGGCGGACGACCCGCAGGCCGAAGCCGCCCGCTACGCCGCCGAGCTCGCGAGCAAGCCCGCTCCCGCGATCCGCGGCATCAAGCAGCTGTTCCGCGACACCTGGTCGAGCCCCGCCACCGAAGGACTCCAGGTCGAGCGCGCCCTGCAGATGCGGGTCCTGCTCCGGCGACTGGTGAGCTCGGCCACAGAATTGCTGTAGAATGGCCGATCCCGGAGCCCGTCCGCCCGTTTCCCTCCCCACACGGACCCCACCTCCACGAGAGCACGACATGCCCGATGCGCAGCCCCTGCCGGTCTACACCGATGCCGCCCTGGGTGCCTACGGATTCGACGAGAAGCCGTGGTTCCGCCCACACGAGCGCCTCGAAGCCGTGCTCGCCGCCCTCGATCGGACCGGCATCCCCCTCGCCCACCAGCACGCGGACCCCGCCACCGACGAACAGCTCGCCCGGTTCCACACGCCCGCGCACATCGCGTACGTACAGCGCCGCAGCGCGACGAATCGCGGCAGCATCGATCAGGCGTCCCCTCGGGTGAACGCGCGCTGCCGGACCCTGCTCTCCGCCATCGACGACCACACCGGGTCCGACGGTCGCGCGCCCATCGCCGCCCTCGCCCCCACCCTCGACGCCCTCGAGGCCACATTCGACGGCTTCGCTGGCTACCTGGTCAGCGAAGGGGTGGTCACCGTCGAACACGACACCGTGGCGCTGACCGAGCCGGGCCGGGCATTCCTCGCCGATCCCGACGCGAGCCTCGGGGGCCCCACCTTCGCGAGGTCGTCGGTCGAGCAGGCTGCTCGTGCCGTGTGTGGAGCCGCGATCGACGCCACCGAGCGCATCGCACGCGGGGAGCTGCAGCGGGCATTCCTACCCATCGCCGGCTTCCACCACGCCTTTCCCGACACCGCACGGAACTACTGCTTCTACAACGACGCCGCGCTGGCCGTCGCCACTGCACGGCACTGCGTAGACGGGCCGATCGCGTACATCGACGTCGACATCCACCACGGAGACGGGGTCTATCGGGGGTTCGCCAGCGATCCGCGCGTGCTGCTGGGCGACCTCCACGCCGACCCCGAGCACGCCAGCCCGGGGCAGTGGGCCCTCACCGACCGCACGGGCGAGCCTCCCGCGGCGGGAACCGCCTGCACGGTCGTCCTCGGAGCCGGCACCGACGACGCCACCTACCTCGAGGCCTTCGAACCCGTCCTGTCCTTCATCCGGGACGCCCGGCCGTCGTTCGTCGTCTTCGAGGCCGGTGTGGACGGGCTCGCCACCGACCCCATGTCCGATCAGGCCCTGACGCCCGCCGTCTTCGTAGAGGTCGCCCGTCGCGTCCGGGCCCTCGCCGACGAGACCGCCGAAGGGCGCCTGCTGGTGCTGGGTGGAGGGGGCTACACCCCCGAGACGTCCGCGGACGCCTGGGCGCAGGTCACGCGCACCCTCCTCTGACCCCGTCGAAGCGGGGGCGAGCGTGACTACGGGTCGGCCAGTGCCGGAACCTCGGTGACCGCTGCGATCTCGACACAGAACTGGTCCTGAACCTGATGGGTGGTGCGCCGCGGGTTGTTCGGATCCGGAAGTCTCTCGGTAGCGAACATCCGCACCACCGAGCCGACAGCGGACTCCGGGCTGTCCGCAGACAGCATCACGAAGGTCTCGCGGCTCTCGTTCGGCTTGAACGCATTGTGGTCGTCGATCAGATTGGGCTTGCCCATCGCCGCCTTCACCCAGTCGGGCATCTTGGTCTTTCCGTCGTAGATTTCGCCATCCGTCCGGTGATACTTGATGATCCGGTCGTGCTTTCGCTTCTTGGGCAGGGTGTTCACGATGGTGACGGGAATCACCACCATGTGCGACCGCTGGCCGATGACCGTGCCCCAGACGTCCTTGATGGGCTTCATCTCGTCCGGGTAGGGCCGAATCTCAGCGTCTCCCCAGGTGTACTCCCAGTCCAACAGGGTCGTGCTGCCACCCCCGGTGCTGGCGAGCTTGCACTCCACATCCCCGTTCTCCTTCGCGAGCATGTCCGCCGTCGCGAGAGCGAACTCGCCGTGGCCGCCCACCCCGCCGCATGCCAACATCCACAGCGCGAGGCCCGCTACGATCCACCGTTTCACGCACGCTCCTACGTCGTTCGCGCATCGTACCCCAGGAGCGAGTTCCTGGGAGCGGCAGCTCGCCTGTGGTTCACTGGGGCACGGGAGAAGCGATGAGTGACGATCCGTTCGATGCGCCGCAGTCGGATTTCGACAACGTCGTTCGCCGACGGGCGAGCAACAACCTGTACATGGCGGGTGCCGGAGCGCTGTTCCTCGGGTTCTTCCAGTTCTGCTGCAACCCGTTCCTGGTGATGACCATCGCTGCGGGCGCCGCGAGCATGAACGCGATCCAGCAGCCGCGGTGGCTGAAGATCTCCCTCGAGGAGGACTACCCGTCCGGCGCCGGGGCGTTCTCGCAGATCTGCGGCTACATCGGGCTGGCCATGGTCGCGCTGATGGTCGGCCTGCAGCTGCTCTCGATCGGTCTGATGATGTCCGGCAACCTCTGACGGCCGTCGCCGCGCGCGCCGACGACTGTCGGCCCCTCTACGAGCGAACCCCCGGTATCGGCTGGCATCCGTGCTGCATCCAGGGCCCCCGACCCCAGGAGGTTCTGATGTCCGACATGCCACCCGCAGCCCCCCGTCTCCCCTACGACCCCGTGCTCGAAGAGCCCATTGCGGTGTACGCCGAGTTCCAGCGCCGCGAAGTGACCCACTGGGTCGCCCGCTTCTGGCCCGACTCCCAGGTTCCCGTCACCTCGGATGTGATTCGCGAGGCCGTCGAGAAGGTCGCCTGCAACCTGCCGGCCGCCCACGCTCGGCTCGCCGAGGCCTTCTTCGCAGACGACGACGAGGACTTCGACGCCGCCTACGATGCCGCACAGGTCTCGCTGGCCCGGTGGCGCGACGTGGTCGCGGGACTGAAGTCGTTCGAGGTCCGCACCCCACCCGACGCCGAGACGCGGGAGCTCGTGCGCAGCGTCACCAGCCTGCTCGCCGATATCGAGTACCGGTTCCCGAAGGGCGGCTGGTCCTGACGCGACCACCGGTGGTGCCGGGTCTGGTACCGTCGAACCGGTTGGGAGACAGGATGCTCTTCACGAGTGCGGCGCTGGCGTTCAGTGCGGCCGACATCGAAGCACGCGTGCAAGAGGTGCAGTCCCTGCGTGCAGACCGTCTCGGAACGCTCGCGCCCGAGATTCCGGACGACGCCTATGCCACGCTCGCGAAGGGGTCCGTCGCCACGGGCCTCACGGTGGTCGAAGGCAAACAGGCCCGCATCGCGTGGGGCCTCGCGGTCCTCGATGCACCCGTTTCCGCCGTTTTCTCCGCCGTCAACGACGACCGGAACAAGTCCGACTACAGCAAGCTCGCGCACGTCGAGCTGATCGAAGGCGACTACTGCGCCGAGCGACGCCTGGTGTTCCAGTACCTGCCCATTCCGATCGTCTCGGATCGGTGGTGGGTCATCGAGCAGCGGATCAACACCGGGGTCTCCGAACAATCGCAGGGCGCCGTGCGCGAGATGGTGTGGGTCCGCGAACGGGATGGGCTGCCCCACCTCGACGAATCGCAGAAGACGCGGGTGTCCCGCGCGGTGCAGGCGGCCGAGAACGACGGGGGGTGGTGGATGGTCGCACTCGACGATCAACACACCCTGGTGCAGTTCTGGGCCCTCTCGGACCCCGGAGGCAGCATCCCGGTCCGCCTGGCGGGGCCGTTCGCCGCCGGCAGCATCCGCGACACGTTCGACATGATGGAGTCGCTGGCCCAGAAGGGCCCCAGCTGCACGCTGTGATCAGAGCGGGTCCGAGGGAGCGTCGACCGGTGGGAGCGTCCGCCCGTCGCGCACTGCCTCGGCGAACACCCCCACCACGTCGCGGAGCGCGTCGGCCTCGGTCGGCAGGGGATCGGACCAGGCCATCACCCGACCGAGCCGGTCGCCGCTGAACAACGTCTTGCCATCCGCACTCCAGGCGAGCGCGTACACCGCATCCTCGTGACCCGCGAGCAGCCGCGGTTCCGGAGGGTCGGTCGAGAGATCCCACAACCGGACCTGGGCGTCCCAGCCCGACGTCGCGAGCACCCCGGTGGTCGGAGAGCGCGCCGCGATGCTGAGGTACTGGACGTGCCCGCGAAGCGGAATGGCCTCTCCACCCGACGGGACCCAGGATGCCTGGCCGTTCTCGCCGAGCACCGCCAGGCCGCCTTCGACGTCGAACACCCGGGAGACCAAGCCATTCAGCACCGGCACCCGCGTTCCGTCTGCGAGGCCCACGTTCCCGTCCCGGTACACCGCAGCGAGCGCGCCGTTCCAGGGGACGATCTGGCGGGTCGTCATCCGGAGATCCACCCGCAGCTCCGGGGTGTCCTCCTCCGGGTCGAGGGTCCACCAGCCGTTGGCCGCGACGTGCAGCTCGCCTCCCTCTCCGAGCACGACATCGCTCACGGTGAGGTCGTCGCCCAGGAACCACCGGTTGTCGATGCCATCGACGCCTACCTCGACCACCTCACCCGGGAGCCGGGTTCCCACCCACACCCCCTGTCCATCCGGGCGGCACTCGAGGCTCATCACCGGACCCGTCCCGGCGACCGCGACGACCTCGGTGGGTGCCTGGTGCCCGTTTCCGAAGGAGTACGCCGCAACCCCGTCGTCGAACCCGACCCACCACGACGACCCGCACTGCGCGGCGTGTGCGGCGGGACGATCCGACCACGACGACCGTGCTCTGGTGGACGGATCGATGGACCCGACACCGCCCCTGGACGCCACGATCAGTCGCGCACCCGCACCCTCCGGTTCCCACCAGGTCAGGTCGCGCACGCGCCCGAGTCCAGACGCCACGAGCCGTCGTCCGACCGCCTCGGGCGCGTACAGCGCGAGCCGACCTTCCGAGCGCACCGCGACACGGCCGTCTGGAAGGACGTGCAGCGCTTCGGGCCGTCCAGGATGGGTCGCGAGGACCTCGAACCGCACTTCGGGTCCGGCCCCCGAAGCCAACCGATGCACCACCCCGAGCGTACCCTCCTCGGTGATCAGGGCCACGCGTCCGGGACCCAGCCGCTGCATCAGCAACACCCGCGAGTCGAGAGGCATTCGGTGGACCACGGTGGCAGCGCGCGCGTCGACCAGCTCCACGACCGACTCGGCGCCCCCGACCGTCAGCCAGTCGTCGTCCAGCCAGGCGCCGGGGGTCAGCCACTCCTGCTCGACGCCCCGAACGACCCGAGACGTGTTCCGGGCGTCGACCAGCGCGAGCGCCGGCTGCTCCCCCATCATGGCGATGCGGGTGCCGTCTGGCGAGACGGCGAAGTGGTACGGGAAATCCATCACCCCCGCCTGGATCGGGCCAGGAACGGCTCCCCGCCAGACGCGGGTCGTGTCCATCTGGAGCTCCCACCCGAGCCCGTCCGCACCCAGCCACATCTCTCCCTCCACGGGGATCCGCGCACCCGGCGTCCCGTCCGATCCGACCAGGGTGGCGTCGAGCGCGTGCTGGACGAGGAAGTCCCCTGTCGGGGCTCTCACGATGTTCACGCACGGTGCCAGGTCGAGCGGCACGAGCTCGGCAGCACGGTCGTGGGCGATTCGGAACGTGCGATTCCCCGCGCAGACCAACGACAGCGTCGCCCCGACCTCGACTGCGACCACGGTGGACGGGAGCTCGACCTCGCGGATCGTCTCCAGGTCCGTATCGAGGAACTCGAGCCACCGATCGCCGACCACCAGGGCCACGACGCCTGGCACCCGGCCGTCCTCGATCACCCTCATTCGCCGAACACCCTCGATGTCCAGCATCTCCGGATGCCCCGCGGCCCACGCGGTGGAAGCGACCGTACGCACGGTGCCATCGAACGGCATGTCCGCAGAGAGCCCGTCCAACAGGGTGATGGCGCGACCGGGGCTGCGAGACGCGACGAATCGCGCGCCCTCCAGCGCCATCGCATCCCGAGCGGACTGTGCGGCGTCGCGGCTGACCATGGCATCGGACATCGCCTGTTGAGCGGCTTCTCGCTCCTGTTCGGCGATCTGGTAGGCCCGACCGATGGCCGCCAACGCCAGCAGCAACAGCAGCACACCGACCCCCAGGAGCGCAGACACGCCGGGGTTGCGACGGATGGCCCGGACGATCCGCTCCCGCGGCGAGTAGTGGTAGGCCGCGACGAAGCGCCCCGCTGCGAAGGTGTCGAGGTCGGCCGCCAGCTCCTCGGCAGACGGATACCGATCCTCGGGACGCCGGGCCATGGCGCGTTCGACCACCGCGACGAGGTCCGGAGGCGCCTTGGGAGCCAGCTGTCGGATGTCCTTCGGCGGACCCGCGATCACCCGTGCGAGCACCTCCTTCGCCCCGCCACGCACGTCAGCGTACGGACGGACACCCCCGAGCGTCTCGTACAGCACCGCCCCCAGGGCGTAGACGTCGGCAGGGGGACCCACGGCGTGACCCTTCGCCTGCTCCGGAGCCATGTAGGGAGGCGTCCCGAGGATCGCACCCACCCGGGTCATGGAGGAGGTCGAGCCACCGGACAGCACCGCCTCGTCGGTCGCCTCGTCCTCGATCCGAACCGGCTCGTCGGCCCCCGCTTCCGCATCGAGATCCTTCGCCAGCCCCCAGTCGATCACGACGGTCTCGCCGAACGCCCCGATGAGCACGTTCTCGGGCTTGATGTCCCGGTGGACGATGTGCTGACTGTGCGCGTACGCCACGGCATTGCACGCATCCAGAACGTGCGGCAGCAGCTCCAGCCGCCGCTGCAGCGTGGCTCGCGCATCGATGGCGTCGGCGAGCGTGCGACCATCGACCATCCGCATCGCCAGGTAGGGGGTGCCGTCGGGGTCCCGCCCGCCGGCGTACACCGGGATGATGTTCGGGTGCTGCAGTCGGGCCGTCAGGTGCATCTCCCGATCGAACCGCTGGGTGGAACGGAAGGACTGACGGTGGAGGCTCTTCACGGCGACGGTGCGCCCGAGCGAGACGTCGAACGCCCGGTGGACCGCACCGAGACCGCCTCGACCGACCTCGTCCTCCAGCAGGTAGCGTCTCGTGGGGTCGGCGGGAGGAGGCTCCGGCGGCGCAGGACCCTCTGGTGATGGAGAACCGTCCGAGGTTCCGGCCGTGACGTCGGGCTCGAACAGATCGTCGTTGTACGTTCCTTTTCCGTCCGACCCGCCCATCCGCGTTCCTTCTCCGTCGCGCGCCCCCGAGGTTCACCCGGGCGACTTCGGCCGAGTGTAGACCGCTGCGGGTTCGCCGTCAGATGCGTCCCTGCAGACGGGT
This sequence comes from Myxococcota bacterium, assembly GCA_965224055.1. Lineage (GTDB taxonomy): Bacteria > Myxococcota_A > UBA796 > UBA796 > JACKEQ01. The sequence continues at coordinate 5,789,113 of OZ245034.1, forward strand.
GCGTCAGCGTTCGGCGGCGCGGCGCTCGCCGAGGGTCTGCTCGGGGTCGATCTCCCGCAGCCCATGTGCTCGCGTCGTCTGGTTCCGGAAGCGCCCCGACAGAGTGAACGGCCCGGCGCTGACGGACGGGGCGAGGTCGACGCCTTCCAGATCGAAGTCCTGCTCGGTCTCCGTGCGGGTCACGTCGTCGTCCAGCATGCTCTCCAGACCGTCCTCGGGGGCCATCGCCTGAGTCGCCCAGCTCCCCTGTTCGAGGGGCGTGTCGAAGAGCAAGCCGTCGGAGCTGTACCTGCGGATGTTGTCGGTTCGGTCCCCGGTCCCCCCGTTGCTGCGCTCCGTCCGATCGCGAACGGTCAACGTCTCGCGCGGCTGGCCAGCGAGCGACGGATTGCTCAGCAGATCGGCTTCGGTGACCCCGGGTGGAAGCGTGTAGCGGCGCTCGAGGGTGGCGTTCCGGCTCGCCTCTGCCCGGCCCAGGGACGACATGCCGCCCCCGCCGTTCGGCCCGCTCACCGACAGCCCGCCCTGACCCGTCGCGGCTGCACCGACCTCCTGTGACAACACCAGCTCCGGCGCGCCATCGGGGCCGTTCGGGTACTCCATCCGCACCCGTTGGGTGTTCGTGACCCCGCCTTCGCCACCGAGCGTGTTGCCGCGCGCGGAGTTCTCGTCCACGCGGGGACCGAAGGTGGCGCCGAGGCTGGCCGCGAGCTCGCCACGGAACTCGCTCGCGCTCACGTGGTCGTTCAAGAACTCCACGTCCTCTTCGGACATGCTGGACGGGTTGATCGGACGATTGACCCGGATGCCGGTCTGCGCCCGGTGCGCGGACTGGGCCATCAGCAGGCCGAGCCCGCGTCGCGCCTCCTCGGCACTGGCGAACCGGTACTCCACCTGAGAACCGAAGCGTCCGCCCGCTGACCCCTCGATGCCACCGATGTTGTTCTCTCCCAGTGTCCCCCCGATCCCGACGCCCAGGTCGCCGCCCATCGTGACGGTGTAGCTTCCGTCCTCGGCCCGCGCGATCGAGGCCTCTGCGTCGTCGCGAGTGGTCGCGACCACTCCGAGGGTCCCGCCGCCCCCGATGGTGTGGGTCTCGCCCGGTTCCAGTTCGTCGACGAACTCGAGGGGATCGGGGCCCACCACCCCTTCGACCAGGGGTTCGAGGGCTTCGCCCGCTTCCTCCATCCGGCGCTGCACCCGCTCGTCCATGCCCGCGCGGAACCGCTCGATCGCTTCGCCCGTGTCGTTGGCGGCCTCCTGCGCGTCTGCCCAGGCCTCTTCCGCGCCTTCCTCCAGGTCGCGCCGCGCGTCCTGCACGAAGGTCCGACCCTCCTCGACGGTCTGGTCGAGCGTCCGGTCCAGCTGCTCTCCGGTCTCCCGGGCGAAGTCGCGCGCGGCCCCGACGCCCTCGGCGACCCCGGACTCCACGTCCTCACGGGCACGAGCGACCCGCTGGCGGACGTCGCGTCGCGCTTCCCGCGCGTCGGCCAGCCACTCTCCGCCGGTCTCTCGCGCGCCGTCGACCACGTCGTCTCTGGCCTGTTCGGCCCACTCCATCCCGGACTCGACACGCCGCTGGGTGCGGTCGACGAGGGAGCCCAGGCCCCCGGTGAGGCCGTCCAGAAAGGGGGTCTCGGACGCCGGCGCGCTCTCGCGAGGCGATGCCGCAGGCGCAGGCGCGGGAGGCCTGGGAGAGCTCGCGGGCGGGGACCCTGTGTTGGATTCGACTCGCTTGCGCAGCTTCGACACGACCGCTCCTGTAGACGCCATAATGGAGCACAGTCGCACCGAATCGTCGCATCGCATGATGATGTGAGCTTAGACGAGTCCCTCTCGAACGGCCCGGGAGACGGCAGCCGTGGCAGACCGCACCTGCAGCTTGCGGTACAGCGAGCGGATGTAGGTGCGCACCGTGTCGACGCTGATCGACAGCGAGGCGGCGATCTGCTTGTAGGAGGCGCCGTCCACGAGCCCTCGGAGCACCTGCTGCTCCCGCTCGGTGAGGTCGAGCTTCGTCGGGGTGGGGGCCGGGGCGATCGACTGCGTGCGCAGGAGCTCCAGTACGGTCCTGGCGACACCGGGGGTCAGGCTCGCATCGCCCGTGTGCACCGCTCGGATCTGCTCCATCAGGGCGGGCCCGGGTGCGGTCTTGGTCAGGTATCCGTCGGCGCCGGCCCGGATGGCCTGCAGGACGGTGGCGGGTTCCTCGAACACCGTCAGGACGAGCACCCGGGTCGAGGGCTGCAGGCTCTTCAGAGTGCGCGTGGCATCGATGCCGCCGATGCCGGGCAGGTCGAGATCCATCAACACCACATCCCAGGCGCTGGACCGGGCGGGCGCCGCGCGTGCAGCGTCGACCAGGGCAGTACCGGTCGAAAAGCTGTCCAGCACGGCAAAGCCGGGGGCCAGGCCGAGCAACGTCTCGAGAGCCTTCCGGTATCGTGCATCGTCCTCCGCGATGGCCACCCGGATGTCTCTGTCTGCCATAGCCCTGTTCCTCATTCCGTTCTTCGTCCCGACGGCCGCTGCGACGGAGCGCTGGGCGGAGCTGTGGACCGAGGCGGACGGCCTGCCCTCCCAGAACGTGATCAGCGTATCGCAGGGGTCCGACGGAACGATCTGGCTGTCGACGCTGGTCGGACCCGTCCGGTACGACGGTCACAGCTTCGAGCGGGTCGGCGAGCCCATCCCGACGAGGCGGATCCGGTTCGGACCTTCGGGAGTCCTGCAGATCCCGCGGTCGCGACGGGGGAGGCTGCGCTGGGTCGAGCGGGGCGCCGTGGAGGGGCCAGATGCCAAGCCCCTCACCAACGTCCGCGCGGCGATCGAGCACGAGGGAGGTCTGTGGGTGGGGCAGGGATCCGTGGTTCGCACGCGGATCGACGGCGTGTGGCGGGACGGGGTGGACACCGGGGGGATCGTCCGCCGGTTCCAGGTCTCGGACGGCCAGCTGCTGGCCACCAGTAGTGAGGGCATCTGGCGGGTGGCGCCGGGCCCGGTGGAGCGGCTCGTCGACCACCCGAAGCTGGTGGCGGGGCTGCAGGTCGAAGGCAGCTGGCTGCTCGCCGACGAAGACGGGCGACTGCTGCGACTCGACGATCCGACTGCCGCTGCGGAGGTGTTGGTCGAGGGCCTCGGGTTCCCGGCGTCCGGGGTGGTTCGGCAGGGCGTGGTGTGGTGGGCGTTCGATCGGGGGGTGGTGCGCATCGGCCCGGATGCACGGGTCGAGCGGGTGGAGATGCCCGATGTCGGCAGCCCGGGAGAACTGTTCGTCGACCGGGAAGGAAGCCTGTGGATTCCGGGGGTCCGGGGGCTCGCGCGCTTCCCCGAACCCGACACCGTGCTGTGGACGGTGGCCGACGGGGTTCCAGGTACCGCCATCGACGGCATCGTCCCCGCGGGTCCGCATCGCTGGCTCCGCACACGGGATGTGGCCATCCGACTCGGCCCGGACGGGGTCGTTGCACGGGGAACCGTGCGAAAGCCCCTCGCGCTGTGTGTGGATGCCGAGGGTGTCGCGTGGACGGGCGGGGGCGTTCCTCCGGTGTGGGCCCCCATCGTGGAGGTCGAGCCGGGCGCCGGCCCCCTCCTCTCGGTGGACGACCCGTTCCGGGGGTGTGCATCGGGCCCTGCTGGGACCTTCATCGCGCTCGGGACCACGATCCATCGCGCGTCGATGGATCTCCAGCCCGTGGGCTCGGCGCCACCGGGCGTCGATGCGGGAGAGCTGTTGGCCGCCGGGTCTTCCGGGGACCGATGGGGCTGGCTCGTAGACGAGCAGTTCTGCACGGCCGATCCCGAAGGACCCTGGACGTGTGGGGCAACGCCAGTCGCCTTCGATCAGGTCGTCGGAGACTGGGCGGTGGGGGATGGCCGGCTGTGGCGCGGGCCCGACCCCTGGATGCCGGTGGCCACGGAAGCGCCGGTCACCGCCATCGGGCGCGCTCAACAGGGGATCTGGGCGCTGGGCGTCGGTCTGGCCGACCGACTGAACGCAGACGGCGAGGTGGTGGAGCGCCTGGGCGGCCGACATGGCGTGTTCGACCGCTCACCGACCGCACTGCTGGAGGATCCCGACGGCACGCTGTGGGTCGGTAGTCTCACGGGCGTGACACGCGTTCCTGCCCACGCGCGCACCGACATCGCCGAGCCTCCAGCCGTCTCGTTCGCCGACATCCAGGTCGACGGACTGACCGTTCCACCGGATGCCTTGGGTGCCGCGCTCGACATCCCCTGGGATCAGAACCACCTCACGGTCCGGCTGGCCGCTCGCGCCTATCGGGACCCCCAGGCGGTGCGGTACCGCATGCGGATCGATGGAGACGAGCTGGAAGCGGACGACGGGGTGTTCCGCTTCGTCGGGCTGGGCTCGGGCACGTACCGTCTGGTCGGTCGGGCCAGCCTGGACGGGCAGACGTGGAGCCCGCCGGCCACCCTCGTCGTGAACGTCGCGCCTGCCCCGTGGCTGCGGTGGTGGGCCATCGCGCTGTACGGGATCGTGCTCGGCGCCATCGCGACGGTGCTCTACCAGTTGCGGGTGCGCTACCTGCTGGGCCTGGAGCGACAGCGCGCGCGCATCGCGCTGGACCTGCACGACGAAGTGGGCTCGGGGCTCGGAAGCATCGGACTGCTGGCGACCGCACTCCCGCTGCTCGAGGATCCGGAGCAGGCGGACGAGGCGGCGTCTGCCATCGCTGCGACGTCGGCCGAGCTGGGCGACGCGTTGACCGACATCGTGTGGGCGCTGAAGCCCGAGTCGAAAGACGTGGCCAATGTGCTCGCATTCCTGGAACAGCGTGGACGCGCGCTGTTCGCAGACGGGGCGACGACCCTGACCGTGATCGGGCCCGACGTGAACGAGACCTTCACGCTCCCGGTGCTTCGGACGGTCACGGGCATCGCGCTCGAGGCGATGTACAACGCCGCGCGCCATGCCCACGCAGAGGCCGTCGAGGTGCGACTGGTGGCGGGCGACCCCTGGGTGCTGAGCGTGACCGACGATGGAGACGGTATCGACCCCGAAGCGCCCGTCCGCGCGGGGGGCGGATCCGGACTGGCGGGCATGAAAACGCGTGCAGCGTCCATCGGGGCAACGCTCGAGCTTGCGTCGGGGGCACGTGGAACCTCCGTCGCGCTGCGCTTCGATCCCCACGCTCGCGATGTCCGGATCGCATGAACGGCCCGACGTCGGGGTCGAGCTCCAGCGGGATACGGTCGACCCATGACCTACCGAACCGAGCAACCCACCCCAGAGGACATCGCCGCCATGCCCGGCCCCGTCGTGCTGGAGTTCGGCACCAACTGGTGCCCCATCTGCATCGGCGCCCGTGATGCCATCCGAGAGGGGCTCGCCGGTGCCGACGTGCCGCACATCCAGGCCGAAGATGGTCGCGGTCGCCCACTCGGTCGCGCCTTCCGCGTGAAGCTGTGGCCGACCCTCATCTACCTGCGAGACGGGACCGAGGTGGCGCGGGTCGTGCGCCCGTCGTCGGCCGATGAAGTGTCGGACGGGCTCGCCACACTCCTCGCCTCCGGCTGAACCGCGGATGGAACTGCTCGCCATCTTCGCCTGCCTGGCGCCGTGCATGGTGGTTCCCCTGGTCGGCTTCGGGATCTGGATGGGCGTGGATGCCGGCCGGCGCAACACCCGTCGCGTCGAAGCACAGACCGCCGTTCTCGAGCAGATCGGCCTCGAGGCACAGGGCTCCGGGCCCTGGCGCGTCGGTCGGATCGGCGGCCGCCCGGTCGCGGTCAAGGCTCAGCGCGCGGCCAGGGTGACCCACTCCGAAGGGGAGGCTGCCACTCAGCTCGGCGGGGCTCGCCTTCAGCTTCTTCGACGAGCTCGAGGAGCCCGGCATCCGTGGGTGGGGGGGTTGGCTGCGAACGCGCTCGAGACCAGCAGGATCACGGCGCCACGTCGATCGTGTAGCCCGCGCACGGGTCGTCGTACTGCCGCACGATCACGTTCCAACGAACCGTCGTGGCCGACTCCGGAATGGTCAGCCGATGCACCCCGTCCGGGTCCATCACCGCGAACGAGAACTGGGGCCACAGGTCGTCGTTGGTGACGAACACGTCGAAGTCCAGAGCCTGCGGCCCGGTCAGCTCCAGCGTCGGGGTCTCGCCTGGCGCCACGTCGATCAGGAAGTGATCCGGGTTGTGCCACGACGAGATCTGAGGCGTGCCGTCCACCTGCGAGCCCGAAGCGCGGACGTCGTTGTCCGGCTCGCCCACGTCTCCCGGGCAGTCCGACAGCCGGAACACGTCCAGCTCCATCGTCTGCGAAGACGCCGACTGCACCGTCACGAGGGTCTCCTCGCCCGCGAACAGGTCGAAGTCGATCTGCTGTTCCGTCGATCCGCTCGGAACCTCCTCGCAGTCCGCCACCGTGGAGCAGTCGCTCTGCACCGTGAGCACGGTCCCCGGCTCGGCATCGGAGATCCGCGCCTGCCAGGTGCCTCCGGCCAGCGCCCAGTGGGTCAACGCGTACTCCGGCAGCCCCGTGCCACAGGTGCCCTCAGCGAGATCGTCCCCGAATCCCGACACGTCGATCTCCAGCCGCACGAGGCCCGTGGTGGTCGCGTCGCTGCACGGAGAGAAGTCGACGGGAGGCGGTGGGGTACCCGTGTCGATGTCGGTGTCCATGTCCGAATCCGTGTCCGCGTCCGAATCGGCGTCTGCGTCGGTGTCCGCATCGCTGTCGGCATCCGCATCGCTGTCGGTGTCCGTGTCGGCCTCCTCGTCCGGGTCGGGGGTCTTCGAGGAGAAGCAGCCGGTCAGGAGCAGGATGGGGAGGAGCGTTCGCATGGACACCTCGGATGGTGAATGGCGTTCAGTACGCCGTCCCGTCCGGGATGGCAACTCCGCTCTTCCCGGGTTCGACGTCTGCGACGAGGGAGGCGTCGTTCATGGAGTCGCTTATGGAGCCGTCTACGGAGCCATCGATGGAGTCGCTCATGCAGCCGTCCAGTCGCGAGCGTCTCGGACCACAGCACATCGATTCGTTCGGAGAGGACTCGCTGTTCCACGCGGTCGCTCGACAGGTGTGTCTGGCCGCCTGCCTGCCCCGCAAAGAGCTCTTCGAGTCCTGGGCCGTGGCCCGCAAGGTGCTGCGTCGTCATCGTGGGGGCCCGGTGGCCGATCTCGCCGGCGGACACGGGCTGGTTGCATGGCTCATCCTGCTGCAGGACCGCTCCACGGAGTCCGCACGGGTGGTCGACCGTCGCATCCCCGCGTACGCCGAGCGCCTGCGAACGACGCTCAGTGCGCGATGGCCTGCCGTCACCGCACGCATGGACTGGGTCGAGGGAGAGGTCGCGGATGCGCCGATCACCTCCAGCCATCGGGTGCTCGGCGTTCACGCCTGTGGCTCGCTCACCGACCACATCCTCGATCGGGCGGTCGAGGTGTCCGCCCGCGTCGCGGTGCTTCCGTGCTGCCACAGCCACGCCAAGCTCGACGACGGGAACCTGTCGGGATGGATGGACACCGATCTGGCCATCGATGCCACCCGTGCGGCGCGACTGCGACACCAGGGGTACGCGGTGCACACCACGACGATCGACCGGGCGATCACGCCGATGAACCGCTTGTTGATCGCGACCCCGGGGCGCAGCACGGCTGCGTGAGCCCCCGCTATTCGGAGTCCGACAACGACCCGGGTAGCGGGACGTCGAACGCCCGAAGCGTGGCGAGCACCTGCCCAGCTCCCGCCGAGAGAAAGCTCATGTCGCCTCCCGTCACGACGGCGTGGTCGAAGCTGTCTGCGAACGCCTCGGCCACCCTCGGGAGCGCCTCCGTCAGCGCGAGCTCCTGCAGGCGGGCTTCGCTGATCGTGTCCTTGGCCTCACGGAGCATCCGCACCACTGCCGCCTCCGTCTCGCCGCGCTTCCGGGTGGCTTCGGCCTCCAGCTCCGCGAGCCGCACAGCCGCTTCGGCTTCGATTCGCGCCCGCTCGGCGACCTCCACAGCGCGCTCCCGCAACAGCGCGTCCTGGTGGGCGGCTTCACGACGCGACCGCTCGCGCTCCGCTTCCAGCCGGGCCTCTTCGCGGGCCATCAACGCGCGACGGCTGTCCTCACGGGCCTCTGCGGCTTCGCGCTCGAGTCGGGCGCGCTCCCGGGTCACCTCGTCTCCGGCCTGCATCGCCTGGAGCGCGAGCTGCTCCCGATACGGCGCCTGGAGTCGATCGAACACGTCGGCCGACAGCACCCGTACGTCCTGGATCTCGATGGTGTCGACCGCCACGCCCCACCCCTGGTCCGTGTCGTCTTCGGGCCGTCCCCGCCCCTCCACCACCGGCGCGACCTCGGCCATCAGCTCGGCGGCGAGGGCATCCTTGCGCCGGGTCATGCAGTCCTCGAGCGTCAGGTTGGCGACCAGCCGACGGGTCGCGCCGACGAACATCTCGCGCAGGATGTCCCGCAGGGTCTCGGGGTCCTCGAGATCGATCATGCGATACGCCAGCTCCGGCTGGACGATCCGGAACACCGCGAGCCCGGTCACGGCCACACCGGTCTTCTCCCGGGTGACCTGATCGGCCGTGAACTGCAGCCGACGCACGCTGGTGTCGACGCGCGCCACCGTGTCCGCGGGCCACTTGAACACCGAACCGCCCTGCTGCATCGAGTGGACGACGCCGTCGCGGAGCACGACGAGACACTCGTGGGGCTTGGCGGTCACACGGCCCCAGCTGGGGATCTCTGTCGACATGGACACCTCCTGGTCGCCCTCCAGGAATTCAAGCCCCGTGCCAGCGATTTCCGGCGTTCCTCCGTCGGGCCGTGCGCCAGATCGGTGCACCACTCTGGATCGCCTGCACCGCTTCGTCCCATCAGTCCGGGTCGCACGCCCCCTCGCAGACCTGCACGATGTCACCGGTCTCCAGGAAGAGCCCCACGTTCTCCCGATACGAGAGCAGATCGCGAATCGTCTCGTGTGCGCCGTTGTCCTGGAGGGGGGCCACGTTGCCGGGCTCCTGCCGCGGGTAGCCCTCGTCGTAGATCACCAGGCCCGCCGGGACGTCCACGCCGTCCGCGCTCGCGTCGAGGGTCTCGAGTCCCCACACCTCGCGCGCACTCGGGACCACCAGCGGAATCCCCGCCGCACGGGCCACCCACTCCGTCGTCATGTTGTGGACCTGCGCGTCGCCCACCGCCATGTGCAGCGAGATCTCGACCGGCGGGCGACCCGGGAGGCGGTCCTCCACCAGGTGTTCAGCGAAGTTCAGCGAGTCGATCGGGTCGAACACCTGCTGCATCAACCCCAGCACGACCTGCAGCTCGCGTTCGTCGTCGAAGCTGCTGCCGAGCAGCGCCCCCAGGGTGTACCACTGCGTCGCCCGCTGGGTGATGTGCGACCAGCCGCCACCGCCAACCACCAGCGCGCCCCGGGTGAACGCGGGAGACGCCGCGAACAAGGTGTAGCCCTGGGTGCCGCCGTTGCTGATGCCCAGATAGTTCACGACCGTCGGATCCATCGGTGCGAACGGACCATTCGCGCCTTCGACCGCAATCGCCGACCCCAACTGCTCCTCGATGACACGGACCAGTGCGGTGTGGTTCGCATGGCTCTGACGCTGCTGATCGACGATGCGGGCCAGGACGTCCATGTCGCCTGCGAGCCCCCCCGCCGAGTCCACGAAGTCGTCCTCGGTCAGCCCGATGAAGTCCGTCGAGACGGCCGTGGTGCGCCAGGGCTGGAGAGACTGCTGCAGGCTGCCCCAGGTGGGTTCGTCCCGCGAGCTGAAGAAGCCGTGGCCGAACACCAGGACCGGGCGGGGCTCGTCGATCGTGTGGGGAATCGTGAGCTGCACGTCCATGATGCGGGTGCCCTCGACCACCGGCAGCCCGTCGGATCCGAACGACAGCCGTTCGTCGTCGCCCAGGAAGTCCGGCACCTCCACCGTGCCCTCGATCACCGTGTTCGAGCCGTCGTCTTCCCGCGAGACCTCGGTCCAGTCTCCCAGCGTGGCGGTCATCATGTGGTCGTGCATGGCCACCAGGGGGTCGATGATCTGCGAGGCGCTCCGGGTGTGGAACACCCAGCCGTGCACCACCGATGTGGGCTCGATTCCGAGGCCGTCGATCGCATCCACCAGCGCTGCGAAGTCGTCTCGACGGGCCTCGACGGTGGTCGAGTCCGTGAGGATGCCGTCCCGCAGGGCCCGAAAGGCGGTCGAGGCTTCCAGCGGCGTGCCGTCCGCATGGGCCACCTGATCCGTGATCAGGACGGCGTAGTCGGTGTCCGGAGCCAGAGTGACCTGGGGTCGGATCAGCAGGCTCTGGGTCGCCAGGTCGGCGTAGCCATCGACCTCCACGAGCGCCGGTTCCAACGCGAGGGTCTCGGTGTTCACCAGCAGCACGGGGCTGTCGACCGACACGCTCTCGGGCAGGGTCGGCAGCGTGGCCGGATCCACACCGCCCTCGAACCACGTCACCATCGGGGTCACGCGCGAGAAGCCGTCCATCGCCTCGAACACGGCGTAGTCCCCGACATCCGGACGATGCGCCTCGGGAATCGCCAGCCGCACGCCGGTGGCCATCGAGGCGTCGTCTTCGAGCCACATCGACGACGGCCAAGGAAGCAGCGGAACCTCCGGAACGAGCGGGTGATTGCCGGCCTCGTCGTGCACACCGGTGAGGATCTCGTCGGGCTCGGTCTGGGAACAGGCGAATGCGAGCAACAGCAGCATGCGGACTCCGAAGGCAATCCGTGCTCGTAACTCGGCTTGCTGGGACTCAGGACTTCAGAAGCTCTCGGTCCGGAGCACCTGGCCGTGATGAACGCGAGCTAGCGATTCCAGGTGCGCTGCGCCTCTCTCAAGGCTTCGCGGTAGGCCGACTTCGACTGATCGTGCGGGACCACCTGGTACTCCGCGAGCCCGCTTCGACCTGCAGGATCGACCGCCGCCTGCGCCCGCTCGAGTCGCTCCTGCGCCAGATCCCCGTAGTCGGTCTGGAGGTGCCAGAAGCGAAGCACCTCGCCATCCCGCTCGGCCACCGGGTTCGACTGCACGACGGTGTTCCACAGCTTCAGCTGGATCAGCAGATCGCCGTCCCACACGTAGTGGTAGCTGACCCCCTGGGCGTCTGGCGGGATGTGGAACGCACACATCGACTCGACGTGCTCTAGGTTCTTCGCCTCGCTACGCGCGTCCCAGGCGTCGAGCGCGTCGAACAGCAGGGGCGACAGCGGGATGCGCAGCAGCATCACCCCGAGGAGTCCGAGCGGCATGGCGCTGGACGCGACGACGACCGTGCGGAGGCGGCTCGCAGCGAAGACGACCAGCAGCGCGATGGTGAGGATCCCCGTCCCCAGCAGGGCGAACAGGGTGCGCACGTCGTCGGCAGCATGGGCACCGCTCGTCGAGGCGAAGCCCGCGCCAATCGACTCCAACACGAACCACAGCCACCATCCCGTCAGCAGGACGGCGAACACGAGGGTCGCCCCGGCCTTCGCCATCCAGCGCAGCGTTCGCGCTCTTTCGTCGTCACGGGTCTCGCCCATGACCCACGCTACCCCAGGAGCCCGCACCCTACCCCCACCGGTGCATCGAGGAGCCGTGAGTCGCGAGTGGGACCCGCTCCGACGACTACACTGGTGCTGGAGCGACCCTCATGACCCCACCCGTTCGAGCTGTTGTCGAGGCCCAAGAGGCCGCGCGCATGCCAGTCCTTCCCGGCCTCACATTCCGGCGCAGACGGCGGAACCCTGGTAGGGAACCTCGAACGTCTGCACGTCGCCACCGTAGGCCAGCGTGTATCCACCCGAATCGAGGGCTGGCAGGTCGCACCGCACGATGACGGCCTGGCACGTGTCCACCTGTTGGTTGGGGAGGTGTCCGACCGACAGGGCGTCCACCTCGATGCGATCGCCCTGCAGCGTCGCCTTGCACCGGGTCCGACGCTCTCGGTAGGAGTACGAGGTGCAGGTGCTCAGGGTCACAGTGACCACGGCCTCACCTCCAGCAGCGAGGTCGAGGTCCAGCCCGGCGGAGCCGGTGTCTGCCACCTGATCGTTGGTGATGCACGCCTGACCGACGTTCTCGAATCGCTGGTTCGAGCACCCCACCATGCTCGCGACGGCCAGTGTCATGAATGGAAGGAGTGAGCGCTTCATCTTCACCTCGTCGATCCGCCCCATCGTCGTAGAGGCTCTGTAGCCGCTCCGACGCCTGGTCCGCCCGACCGGTCCCGGACCTCCTCCCCGAGAAGCGCAAAGCCCCTGTGCCGGCAATGGCACAAGGGCTTCTGGGCAATCGCCGAGCATCGGCGTTGGACGCTACAGGGGCACCAGGACTTGAACCCGGGACCTGCTGATTTGGAACGCACGGCACACCCGCGGGCCGCCCGACGACACGGAACACTGAACACCCCCTGCCATGCGCCTGGTCGCGTGTCCTGGTGTCCAGACTGTCACTTACACCCGTCGTCCTGTGACGTTTCCGGCGACCGTGGGTGAGCTCCGTCCAGCGTCCGACGCATGGCGGTCGTAACCCGGCGCGCGGCCTCCTCGACGGTGACGGGCTGGCCCTGCTCGTCGCGGATGGACCCGTCCACCTGCACACGAAGCCCGACGGCCTCGAGTGTGCGAGTGGTGAGGACACCCGGGAGCAGGGCCAGCCAGCGCAGGTTCACGCCTCGACTCCCAGCGCGTCCGCGAAGTGGTCCTCGACCACCGGTGCGGCCTCGGCCAGGACGACCGCGACGATCTCGCCGAGCTCGCCCCGTGTGATGGTGCGCCCGCCCTCGGAGTCCTCGGAGAGCGCCTCTGCGATCTCATCGAACGCGCCGCGCAGCGCGCGAACCAGGCGGAACCAGAACCCGACGCCGAACCGAATGTTGAACTTGCCCATGTGGGCCTCCTCGTGTGGTGCCGGTCGCCCGGCGGTGGCGACTGCCCGAGCCCGTCAGGACATCAGGGCGGTCATGAACTGTTCGCCGAGCTTCTCGGCCAGCACCCCGGCCCGCTCCTGCGTGAGCGTCTCCGGGCACTGCTCCACGAGCTGGACCAGCATCGCGATCAACCGGTCCGCGTAGATCTCGCGGATCTCCGGGAGCATGTCCTTCGGCTCGAGGTCGTCCTCGTCCTCGCCGTCGTCGCCCTGGTCGGCCTGCGGGGCTGGCTTCTGCTCGGCGGCCTGGCCGGCCTGCGGACGCTCCTCGATCTGCTTCTGCTCGGTGGCCTTCTCCGCGGCGTGCTTCGCGGCCTGCTTGCCCGCGAGCATCCGGACCCCGGCGAGCTTCACCAACGGCGAGAAAGCTTCGAACGCCATCTTCATCATCTCGGAGTCCTCGTCCGAGTCCACGCCCATCTCGGCGATCACGAGCGCGGCCTCGAGCTCGGCCTTCTGGTCGCGGAGCTGGTCGCACCGCTCCTCGAGCTGCTGAATCCGCAGCTCCCGACCGTTCAGGTGCTCGCGCGTGTCCTTCGTGAGCGCGACCACCGCACCCACGAGTGACTGCTCGACGTCTCCGCCGTCCTCGTCGGGCGTGATCTCGCACTGGTCGACCACGTTCGATGACGCCCGCGGCACCGCTTCGAGCCAGACCTTCTCCGAGATCGGCTGGTACTCGAAGCGCGAGAGCACCTCACGGGCGAGCTCCCCGGCGTCGTAGTCCTCCCCGACGTGGTCGATCCGCCAGATCTGCTCCAGCTGTCGCCGGTTCGGCCCGGTTCTCGCACGGACGTACACGTCCTCGAGCTTCGTCACCCGGGTGCAGAACGCGATGACCGCGCTGCGCTCTGTCGTCTTCATCGGCGTTGCTCCGTTGTTTGTGCAGTTTGTGAGCCCTGGTCTCACAAAATCTACGATTTGCATCATGCATCTCGTAACCGCAGATTCGGAGTGTGGTCGAGCCGCACGCCGCGGCACCCCTCACGGAGACACGACATGGCGAAGAAGAACGCGCTCGTCCGAAGCCGCGGCAAGAGCCCGGCACTCGCGAAGGCCCGGGACCAGCTCTCGAAGGTCCGCTCCAAGCTCTCGAAGACGCGCCGGGAGCACGAAGAAGCCCGCATCCCCGAGGCCGTCATGGGCGCCGGGGCCGTCCTGGCCGGCGCCGCCGGCACTGGATTCGTCCGCGGGCTCGCCGCGGGCACCGACGCCGAAGCAGCGGTCGAACCGATGGCAGCCGCCATCATGGGAACCGCGGGCATCACCCTGAAGCAGCCCTACCTGATCCTCGCCGCCGCTGGCGCGCTCGCTCCGTGGGTCGCCGACAAGGCCGACGACATGGGCGCCCGCGCGATGTCCACCGCTCGCGAACAGATCGAGGGCGAGACCGCCGAAGACCAGGCCGCCGCGTAGCGCTGGCCTCCTGTCGGCTGCTCGAGGCCGACGACCACCCACCCACCGGGCGTGAGCCCACCGACTGGAGAACCCCATGAAAGTGAACCCCGCAGCGACCGGTGGCGTGATGCTGCCCTACGGCGACCTGACCGACATGAACGTCGGCCGGCCCGGACGGTCCCTCATCGCGATCGGCGGCTCGGCCGAGACCGAGGTCGGTGCCGGCGGCACCGCGACCATCGAGTTCGCGACCGACGAGTCCGGCCTCGCCGGGCGCCTGATCATCGGCGGCGCGAGCCTCGACGGCATCACCGTGACGCAGATCAAGCACAACAACGACGACCTGCTCACCGGCGCGGCTCCGGCCAGCCTGTTCGCGGCCGACTGCGTGCACAACCCCGCGATCCTCCGGCGCGTGACCACGAAGGACAACTTCAAGATCACGCTCGCGAACAGTACGGCCGCCGCGGTCGACCTCGCCGCAGTGCTGACCGCGCTGTAGTCCCGTGGGTCTGTTCGACTCCATCGCGAGCGCGACCGTCAGCGTCTCCGAGAACATCTTCGGCACCCCGGAGTCTCGGAACCGTCGGCGCGAGCTCCGCAACGACCGCCGCGAAGAGCGCCACGACTGGAAGCTCGACCGGCAGACGAAGCGGAACCGCAACCGTCGGGACCGGCGCGACGCTCGGGCGGGTCGCCAGGCGAACCGTCTGGCGAACGGTCAGGGCACCGTCGAAGTGCTCGGCGCGATCGGGGACATCAAGGCCAGGAGCAACCAGTCCGCGGAGATGTTCTGGGGCGTCGCTCCAGGGCAGACCTCTGGCGGCGCGCTCCAGGGCATCGGCATGGGCGCACCCGCTGGGCCCGGCTGGGGCATCCAGCCCACCCCACCCCCTGGCGGTGGCTACCCGCCCGCCCAGGGCGACGACCTCGATCCGGTGGTCGTCGTCGGTGGCCTCGGTGCCGCCGCACTCCTCGCCGGCCTGCTCGTGTGGGCCGTCTCCCGCTGAACCTTCGGAGGCCTCGTGGCCCGCAGACGACTCCAGCTCAAGCGCGCTCGCCGACCGGTCTCCCGGCCGAAGCCGAAGCCGAAGCCGAAGCCCGGGACCTACGTGCCCGGCCGCGGCACCGTGCGCCCGAGCAAGCCGAAGCCGAAGCCGAAGCCGAAGCCGAAGCCCGGGACCTACGTGCCCGGCCGCGGCACCGTGCGCCCGAGCAAGCCGAAGCCGAAGCCGAAACCCGGGACCTACGTGCCCGGCCGCGGCACTGTGCGCCCGAACAAGCCGAAGCCCGCAGCGAAGCCGACGCCGAAGCGCCCGTTCGGTGGTCGCCCGGCTCCGCGTCCTCGACCCGCTCCGCGCCCTCGACCCGTGCCCGGGATCAAGCCGTCCGCGACTCCGGGCATCAAGCCCCAGGCGCAACCACGCCCGCAGCCGGTGCCCGGCATCCGTCCGGAGCCGCGTCCGCTTCCTCGGCCCGACCCCACGTCCGACCCGTCCTTCGGCGGTGGGCGCCCGGCGCCGGAGCCGAAGCCGCAGCCCCGACCGCTGCCGATGCCCGACCTCGCGTACCCGCCGACGACCTACGACGGTGGTGGGGACTACGGCGACTGGATCGACCAGCTCTCCGACCCCGACCCCTACGACATCGCCACAGACTACGCGCCCGCGTACGACGACGAAGAGGTGCTCGAGGGGGACTACGACCCGGGTGAGGGCGAGTTCGAAGACGAGGACGAGGAATGGGACCCCCTCGTGCTCGCTGGCGGCGGCGGACTGCTCGCTGCTCTCGTGGGTCTCGCTCTCTGGTGGGTGAACCGATGATGACCTTCTTCCAACCGGCACAGATGGCCGGCATGCAAGTTGCGATGCAGCAACAGGCCGGGCAGTCCGAGAACAAGAACTTCTGGGACACGAAGGTCGGCAGCACGCTCGAAGGCCTCGGTGGAGCCGCGCTCGACGCGGCCAACAACGCCATCGCCGGACAGAGCGGTGGCACCGGTGCGGCCCGTCCCCCGGACCCCGAGCCGGAGTCCGACCCATGGAAGACCGGCGCGTACGTCGCCGGTGGGCTGCTCGTCCTCACCTCCATCGGCCTGGGCGTGCTGGCCCTGAAGCGGTGAACCGATGAACGACGTAGCCACAATCGACGACGACTCCGCCGATTGGGGTTGGTACGCCTGGACCCCCGTGTCCTGGCTGATCCCCGGCGGGTTCGCTGGATGGGCCAGCGCCGAGGCGGGCAGCGCAGCGGGCCAGGCGACGGCGTACGGCACCGAGACCGTGGTCGAAGCGGGCGGCGACGTCAGCACGGCTGTGAGCACCGCGTACGAGGACGGGAAGAACGCCGTGAGCACCGCGTACGAGGACGGGAAGAACGCCGTCCAGACCATGTACGAAGACGGCCAGGAGAACCTGGACGAGCTCCGCGAAGACTCCCTCGCCGCCGCCGAGCGCAGCGTCGCCCGCGTCGCCTGGGTGGTGCCCGTCACCGTGATCGGGTCGGTCGCCGCCCTGGGCGCGATCTGGCTCGGCTGGAAGTTCGTCCGATGACCACGACCCTCACCGCCGCCAAGCTCGCGGACGACGCGAACCTCCACCTCGGCAACGGTGGGCTTCCCGTCGTGCGCCCGTTCGAGATCGAGGAAGCCGACACCTGGTACCCGGTGCGCCTGCCCGCCGGCTTCATCGGCCTCCGGCCCCGCACCAACCAGGCCCGGTTCAGCTTCAACAAGCCCAGCGATTCCAACCTGCTCAACGAGGGCGGGGGGCTGATCGCGGATGTCTGGCACGAATACCGGTCGCCCGTGCCGCACACCCTGTACGTGTCGTCGCAGACAGACGAGACCGTCCTCGAGATCACGGCGTCCCCTGGCGGTCCGCTCGAGGTGTGCGCCGCACGTGCGCTCGAGCTCCTCGAACGCATCGAACAAGTGTCACGACGCTGGGAACGGGGGTGACACTTGCGCACTCTCAACGTGCCAGCGCTCGTCGCCCTGGGCATCATCGGCGACGCGCTCGACCTGGTCGCCGTCCGTAGCGGAGTCAACGGCGACGCCCTCGTTCACCAGGACGACGGCTCCGCCATCCCGGACAGTGGGAGCTTGGACTACGCCTACGACGGGACATCTGGAAGCACCGCCTTGACGGTCGAAGACTGGGTGAGCCCAGACGATGAGATCGAAGTCCAGGTCTACGATGCCGTCGCCCAGGCACCTGCTCCGGGGTGGACCGTCTCCGGCGCTCCTGGAACTGGTGTTCTCGCCCGAGCAGCCGCGAGCGACCCGATCGGCGACACCGATGGGTTGTCGCCGTGTTCGCCTGGGAACCTGCCCAGTGGCCCTCTGTTGCCGGACGCCTCGACGGGCAGCCTCGCCATCTACTTCCCGCGCATCGCGGCGACCCGCTTGCTCACCGACCCGGACTCCGCGACAGCAGGACTCCGCACCTTCCAGCGCGCTGGCGACGTCCGGGTGCAGGTGCGAACCGACCCTGCGGGCGCAAACGGACTCCTTCTCGAAATGCTAGATCCTTCGCCAACTGCCGGGACGCGAATGGTGCTCGTCGTCGAATACGACAACACCACCCCAGGTGGATCCGACGGCACGCTGCGCGCCCGTCTCTACCGAGCCGGTGATGGCAGCGGTGGATCTGCGGTGCTCGTAGACTCGGACTCTGGCGTCTACAGCTTCTCCAACATCGACTGGACCCGGCTGCACAGAGTGGGGGTCACCGACAGCGACGCCATCAGCAACGACATGGATCAGTCTGGCGTCGTCATCGATACTTGGCCCGGCCGGCTGATCACCGATGGAGACCCAACGGCCATCGCCGATGGCACCGACCCCACCGGTGGGCTCGTAGGTCGCGTCTCCCTCAACGGCTACCGCAGTGGAGTCGTCGATCCGGCCCAGCCCACACGGCTCATCGTGCGCGATCGCCTCGGCGATGCGCCCGTCACGGCGGTGAACGCATGACGTTCGCGACCTTCGCTCGACGTGGCACGGCCGCATCCGTGGGGCTGATCATTGGCCAGTCCAATGGCGATGGGCACCCCAACGCGAACCCTGAACCGTCGAAGGCCGTCGAGGGGGCGCTCTACGACGAGGCCCTTGCGGCGTGGCAAACCCACTACGGCGCCAACGGTCGCGTGTCCGTCGAAACCCTGCTCGCACCGAACCGAACCGTCTACAAGCACGGTCGAGCCGGCACGACGATCAGCTCGTGGATCAACAATCACATTCCCACGACCATCGCGGCTGTGAATGCTCTGGGTCTCACTCCTGACTGGGTGATCTGGATTCAGGGCGAGGCCGACTGCCAGGACGCGACCAGCGCCGCGGCGTATCAGAGTCGATGGATGTCCGTGCTCGACCTCCTGTACGCGGAATGGGGCCGGCTGCCCGTTCTCGACGCGCTCTTGTCAGGACTGCCCCAGCCCCAGTTCGGCTTCCAGGACATGATCAACGCCGCGAAGACCGCGGTCGCCGCGCTGCCCGCGTACGACGTTGAGGCCATCGCGACCGACGCTTTCGAGAAACAAGCGGACGACGTGCACTACACCCGGCACGGGTACGACGGACTCGGTCGTGCGTTCCGCACTCGCCTCGTTGCGAGGGGCCTGTGAATCCGTACTTCATCGCCAGCGCTGCCGCTGCACTCGTCGGAGGCTACCTGCTCATGCGCAAGCCCCCATCCGCCTCCGGTGGTGCAGCGGCATCCGCTGCGCCTCCCTTCGACCGCCAGCTCACGCGGAACTTCCACCTCGACGAGCTGTTGGTCAGCGCGTCCTATCCCCAGTTCGTGCGCGAGCCCGACGCCGAGATCCGGGAGCGACTCCGCAACGGAGCCGTCCACGTCCTGCAGCCCGGACGGGACCGCACCTCCCAGGTCGCAGGCCACTCCGTTCCCTGGAACATCACCAGCGGCTACCGCAACCCGTACCTGAACAGCCTGGTCGGCGGGTCCGACACCTCCGACCACGTCCAGGGCCGCGGCGCCGACATCGTCACCGACAGGTTCAGCAACGACCAGCTGATCGCCATCCTCCACGAGCTCTGGCTCGAAGGCGGCCTCCCCTGGCTCGACCAGGCCATCACCTACGAGCACAAGGGCCACCTCCACCTGGGTTGGCGCCCACCCGGACAGGCCCGCGGCCAGTTCCTCCAAGCCTACGAGAACGCGTCGGGCGGCACGTCCTACCGCACCTGGAGTCCATCGTGAGCACGCCCACCGCCGCCCAGCGCCGCCAGGCCCGCCGTCTCGCGCGCCGCGCCCACGACAACGCCGAGCTGCGGCTCGTCACCGACGCCGAACCCGAGCGCGAGCCCGAGCCCACCATCGACATGTGGACCATCGTGCGCGCCATCGTGTCCGGAGCGGCCGGGGTCGCTGGCGCCGAGCGTGGCACCGCCCTCCTCGCGATCTCGGCCGTCGAGATCGCCGAGCTCCTCACCTCGCCGGACGGACCGAGCGAGAGCCCCACCAACAAGATCGCCGACATCCTCGCGGGCATCGCGCCCTTCGAGCTCGGCCGCATCGTCCGCGCCCGGAGGTAGTCCATGATCGCCAACTCCATGCTGCACGCCCTGACCCTCGCCGCCGTCATCGACAGCGACAGCGAATCGTCCCTGTTGCGCTACGACCTCACGCCCAACTTCGACATCCGCTCCGGCGTCCTCATCGTGCAGGCGATGAGCACGCTCGTGAACTTCGACGACGACGCCAACTTCTACGGGTACGGCTTGTCGGCGCAGCACGATCCGACCTGGGTGGTCCACGCGATCCGGGCCAACAACAAGGACATGATCTCCGGCGGAAAGCGGAGCAGCCTGGCCGACAACGCCAGCGGCGTCCCCAGTCGCGTTTTCGACCCCGCTTCCACGATCAACCCCGTACTGCCCGTGAACCTCAAACAGGGGTCGTCCAAGCTCGAGGTCTACGTGAGCGGAAACACCGTGAACGACAACGTCGTCACCGCCGTTCGCCTCGGTTTCCTCGCCCTCGATCACGATGGGTCGCCGCGATGAGCGAGTCCGCGCCGAACGACCAGCCCCAGGCGACGCACTTCCGCGTGCCGTCCTGGCTCGTGCCGGCCGTCCTGGCCGCGCTGTCCGGCGTGGGCATTGGGGCGACCGGTCACCAGCTCGCGAGCGACCAGCAGCCCGCCGTCCTCGCCCAGGCCGTGGACCTGCTCCGCACCGACGTCGCCGCCCTCCGCGTGGAGCAGCGCGCCACCCAGACCGCGATGTCGGAGCTCGTGCGCGAGCTCGCCGCGGTGCGGGCGGGCACCGTCGACCGGTTCACCCAGGCCGACCACGCCGCCTGGACGCGCGAGGTCTTCGAGTCGCGGCTCGGGAAGCTCGAAGACCGCGTGGGCGAGCTCGAGAAGCACCACTGAACGGAGCGACCATGCATCCCCTCTTCGCCCTCGGCCTGGCCGCGATCAGCGGTGGCCTGCTCTGGTACAGCCAGCGACCCTCCGACGATCCGGAGCCGACCACCGACCCCGTTCCGCCGGACTGGATGCCAGAGCACCTGGCCTCGTCCTGGCCGGCGCGGGTGGACCTCGAAAGGAACCAGATCGAGCGGTTGGGAGAGGCCGAAGTCCAGGCGCGGTTCGAAGAAGGTCTCGCCCGATTGCCTGGGCTCTTCGCGGATGCAAAGGACGAACGCGACCGAGGCTACGCGATCAGCGGGCTGGTCCAGCTGGACATCGTCGCGCAGTTCCTCGGCCTGCCTCGTCCGGAGCCTTCGGACTTCCAGTGAACCGTCACAGGGCTCGTGGTCGGCGTGACACTTGAATGTCTGGCATGCTCCTCCGTCGTACATCCAACCCGGAGAATTCATGCGCTACCTCTTCCTGCTCGCCACCGCCGCCGCCTGTACCCCACCGCCCGACATCATCGACGAGGACACGTACCCCTGTTCGGGTGTGGCGTTCTACGTTGGCGGGGACGGGTTCGTTGAAGGCATCGACTTCAAACAGGACTTCTACTGCAGCGAAGGCGCAGGGCCCGGCCAGGACTGGGTGGATGACGCCATCAACGTGTGCCTGGACGACGTCCGGAACAACGATCAGTACTTCCTCTGCACGTTCAGCTGCGGCGACCTCTCGGACTTCTGCCTGTGAAGTTGATCGTCTGACGATCAACTTCAGAACGGGATGCCGTCGTCGAGCACTTGAACAGGCGCTGGAAGCGTGCCCCGCCGCTCGTGAACGAACCGCGTGACGATCGGCACGTTCGACGGCGCCGCCCACAGCACCCAACCTCCGCGGCCGTGTGCATCGTCAGAGGCAACGCTTCCCGCAGTGACGAAGTACGCCGCCGCAACCGAACCAGCCCGCTTGCACGCTTTCAGGTACGTGAAGGCCTGTTCCGCTAGGTCGTGGAGCCAGGGCGGACTGGAATGCGCGAACTGGTACTCGTCCGTCGGTGGCCATGGCAACGCGAGCCCGTGGGCGCCACACACTTCGCGGACATCGCCGACCTGGCTTTCCCAGTGCCACGCCATCCGGACCGCTTCGCGACTCGCCTCCGGGCACCCGCGCTCCACCCACCGCAGCACCTGCATGACGATCTCCCGCGCCGCGTCCGGGTCGATCTCCGCGACGAACCGCGCCACCGCCATGCACTCCAGCGGCGTCACGAGGCACCGTCCGTCTCGGCCTGGTCGCCGAGCTCGAGGTCGAACCCAACCAGCTTCGCCCCCAGATCCGTCGGTCGCGGCCGCGCGTACACCTCGTCGAGCATCCGCTCGTCCGTGTGCCGGAGCATCCGTCGCGCGACGTCCTTCTCGATGCCCTGCACCCACGCCAGCGTCGCGAAGCTGTGCCGGAGCAGGTACGGCGTGATCTTCCGCCCGAGCCCGGCCCGCTTCGCCGTCAGCTGTAGCGCCCGCTTCCATCCGTTCGTGGTCTTGTACGGCCACGCGCCCTGCCCGTGGAACGCATGGCCCGTTTCCGGGCGGTCCGACACCGCCCACCACCGTCGGAGCCACGGCCAGGACAGCGGTGGGATCGGCAGCGTCGCCGCCGCGTCCGCCGTCTTCGTCCCGCGCACTCTCAGCGTGCGCGCCTCCCAGTCGATGTCCTCCCATCGGACCCGCACGATCTCCGATGGGCGCAGCCCCATCCCGAGCCCCAGGCCGAACATCGCCGCGTGCTGCTCGCTCGCGGCTTCGAGCAGGAAGCGCGCCTCCTCCACCGTGAGCGGCGGCTTCTGCTTCCGGACCCGCTTCGCCGAGCCCTTGATCCGAAACACGGCCAGGTCGGGAAGTTCGGACAGGTGCCGCTGTCGGTACGCCCGTTTCAGCAGGGCGCGGAGGTACGCCCGGTGAAGCCGCTTCGTGTTCCCGCTCGCGGGTAGCCCCTTCCTGGGCCCACCCCGCACGGTCAGCTCGTCGAGGTAGTCGGCCACCAGCCACGGATCGATCTGCCGGAGCCGGATGCCGCCGAGCTCGTCGAGGATCCGGCGCCACGTCCGCTCCTCCTGCTTCCAGGCGCGGACCTGCGTCGATCTCCACGGGGCGTACTCCTCCCGGAAGTAGCGACGCAGCCGCATCGCGCCCCAGTCCCGCGACAGCCGGTCCACCTGGGCGATCGGGTGCTGGTGGACCAGGGCGGCGACCGCGGCGGTCGGGTCTCGGCGGTACCAGGCCAGCCAGGCGTCTGCCCGGCCGGCCTCTTCGAGGTCGAGCAGGCCTTCGCGGTGCCGCTGCGCGGCCTCCTCGGACATGACCCCCAGCGTGATGCCGATCCGCTCCGGGGCGGACGACCGCAGCATCCGCGCCCAGCCCTTCGCTCGTCTCTGCCGTTCCACTCGCCAACGCCGCATTCGACCTCCAATGACTATATGGACTATGACGTATTGGAATTTATTCAAGCTGACCGCGTGTTGGCGATTCGTCCGATCCTGGTGTACACATGTTCAGTACTCGGAGGAATTGGATGGCGAAGAGGGGCCAGCCACCGCGTGACGACGAAGTCCGCCTAAAAGCGGCGATGTCGCTGGTGGTGTCGACGCTAGAGCCAGACGAGCTTCAGCTCGTCGTGGAACTCACGGTCGGTGTACTTGCGACAGCACAACGTCCAGCATCTGAACGACCATTCGTTCGGTATCTGGAGGCATGTGCGGCAGAGCATCCGACAGCTTCATGAAGAGATCGAGCACATCCGGCGAAGCCGATTCCAATCGTCGCACGACATCTTCAGCAGCGGTGTCGCCATTCAGGAACAGCAGCATGCCGTGGAAGCCGCACGCCGACGCCCATTCGATCGCCTCATCGGCTGGGATCCGAGTGAAACCGCGCTCGATCTTGCTGATGTAGCTCTGGCTGATGTTCAGGCGATCAGCCAGGTCGATCTGCGTCAGTCCGGCGTCTTGGCGAAGCCGACGCAGTCGTTGGTTGAGGTCCATCGGTTCACAGCTACCGAGAGCCGGAATGTCGATCAGAGTTGACGGCATCGGGTGGTAGACGGTAGATCGATATGGACTATTCGAGGTGGTCATGAGCATCGGAAACAAGGTCCGCAATTTCCGGCAAAGAGCCGGACTGTCACAGGCAGATCTCGCAGAGCGAATCGGACTCACGCAGTCGGCGGTCAGCAAGATCGAGCGAGATCGTCGCGCGATGACTCTGGAGGTTGCCGCCAAGATCGCGAAGGCTTGTCAGGTAGCGGACGACGACTGGGCAGCGCTGCGCACGGTGGCCGCATGACCGCCCCCAACCGCTACTGGTACGTCGGCGAGCGGCCCGTTCCGCCGCCCGTGGAAACACCGCAGCCTGGGGTTCCGGTCGTGGAGCGCGAAGTCGTGCTCGTCGGCTGGCTGGTCGAGGACGAAGCCCGGCTCGCGTGGGCGATGTCCCGGAACCGCGTCGATCGCATGGTCGGCTTCGTGTCCGAAGTGTCCCCGGTCGAGCTCCAACGGTGGCTCCTCCACGGGAACCGCCTCGAAGCGCACGCCCTGGCCCAACACGTGGTCGTGGTCGACCGGAGTCTGACGAAGCCGGGGCCGCCGGTCATCCCGGCCGGAGGTGCCGCGTGACGGAGTCAGTCTCTGTCGTCGACCTTGCAGGTCACCACCGCACTGTCCGCAAAGATGCCGGTTGGCACTGTCGAGCCGTCGACAAGAGCGGCGCAACGGACACCCATCTCGGATGGGTGAGTGAGAACCAGCCAGCCTTCGGCGTCGATGGCGCCGATCGTGTAGCCCGCGCTCTCGGTCATCCCGTTCACGATGGCGGCGCGCGACATGTACATGGCTTGCCAGGCGCGCGTTGCATCGCGCTTCCCCTCTGGCAGCTCGAAGATGCCGACTTGGAGTTCCACGAGGGTGAGTCCGTTCTTGGGGTGCAGAACTGCGCGCCCCTCCGTCCGTACGCCGCCGGCAAGGTCATCGGCCCCGGTCACGCACGTCATGGGCTTCTGCAGCCCTTCGCGCTTGCAATCCAGGCCAACGAGCGACGCGGGGGCGATGACCTGGCCGAGCTTGGCTCCATCGATTGGAACCGCATCGCCAGCAAAGGCGGAGATCGAGAACAGGACGAGCATGGGTCCTCCGGGCGTCGGGTCGTGGACGCCCCATCCTGCCAGAAATTCAGCCGTCACACCCAGGCCCCCGGCCGTGACACTTCGCGAGGTGCCGCGTGCATGCCCAACGGTGAGGTGAACGGCGCTCCCGGTACCCCGTGCGGTCCATCCGTTCGCGAGAGCGTTGAAGTAGCCGCTGACCCCGCGGGGCCGGCGGGTGCGGGTCGAGCTGACGAGCTCGGCCGGCCCGTCGGTGGGAGGTCGCGATGAAGCGCCCCGGAATCCTCCTCGACGCGGACGCCCTGGCCGGCCTCGACGCGATGCTGACCGAGGCGTACGACACCGAAGCCGAAGCCCTCCTGGAAGCCCGCGACGTCGACACGATGGACGAGTGGGAACACTTCTACGAGAGCCGCGGAATCGCGCGCGGCATTCAGCAGGTGCAACAGTTCATCCGGGCGCACGGGCACGTCGGCCCCTCCTCGCTCCCGGCCTGCGCTGCTGACCGCGCCATCGCCTTCATGCGTCCGAGCGTCTGTCCGACCCCCACTGCTGGGCCCGAACGGCCTCCGGAAGGTGCGGAATGACCCGCCCCGGAATCCTCCTCGACGCGGACGCCCTGGCCGGCCTCGACGCGATGCTGACCGAGGCCAACCAGACCCGCGAGAATGCACGTCTCGCGGCGCGCGAGACCGCTCACATCGATGACTGGGAAGAGTACGAACGCCGCAATGGCATCGTCACTGGGATCGAGCAGGTCCGCCAGTTCATCCGCGCCCACGGCTCCGAGATTCCCGCCGCCGAGCCCGTGCTCACGTACAGCCTCACACCGTGGGACGACAAGATCCCCGGACCCAGTCTGTACCGCGAGAAGCGCGATGTGGACGGGTTCGCGGTCGCCCGGGTGTCCCTCATTCGGGTGCACCTCGATCCGGGTCGCTACCACGTGGTCGGGCGTCGGAAGTCGAACGGCTGGAAGCGCGAGACGATCGAGCGGTCGCGGTCGGAGTCCGTCGCCAAGGCGTCCGCCACCGAATGGCTCGAGAAGGGGGCGGTCCGATGAGCTTCCTCCCCTGCCCGAAGTGCGGCGACGACGAGACCTTCCTCGACCGTCCGGCCGGCGCGAAGCGCTGCTCGACCTGTCACCAGCTCTGCGCCGTCGTGCGCACCCCCGAGGGGAACCGCGTCCTGACGACCCGTCGCCGCCGGCGCGGCCGGTCGACTGCGGCTGTCCTCGACCTCCCCGACCAGCTCCTCCGCCGCTGACTGCGGCTCCACCCCGAGACCCCGGAGACACCATGTCTGTGTCCACTCCCGATGACCTGGTCGAGACCGACCTCGTGAACGACGGCTCGATCGTCGGCTTCCCTGGCTCCCGCGAGCCGATGATCTGCGACTCGTGCGGCGACGGCAGCTACCCGATCAAGGGCGCCGAACTGCCGCCGGGCTTCGTGCTCTTCGAAGCGCCCGACCTGCACAACGCGCCCCAGCTGCTGTGCCTGGCCTGCAAGCACCAGGAGCTCCACACCCTCCAGTCCGCCGACCGCCTCGAGCACGACTTCACCCCGAGTGCAGCATGATGCTGGCACGCGACGGAAAGGGGATGGTCCTGGTCATGGGGACGCCCGCCGAGCTCGCAGCCGCGGCCCGTCGGGCGGACGCCTTCGAGTTCGCCGACCTCGAAGCCTCCCTCGGTGACCTCGACCCGGGCGACGACCTCGACGACCTCACGGGCACCGTGGGAGACGCGCACTCCGACGTCTGGATCTGCGACTCGTGCGGCGAACACGACCCGGCGGGGTACCACGGCCCGCCCGAGCTCGTGGGCGAGGCGGGTGCGCACTTCCACCGATGCGACCGCTGGTACTGCGACCCGTGTGCGCGGGCCTGGTGGGCGCGCTGGGCGATGCGCCGCATGCGGGAACCGCAGCGGTCGGCGCTGATCCGGGAATTCCGAGCGGGGCGTTCGGTTCGCTCGACGGGGGCAGAGGTGCTCACTCCGCCGAGCGAGACGGCGGGTCCGGAGGTCGGGCACCCTCCGGGCTCGTCGTCGAACGCCTGGACGCGACAGGTGATGTGGCATCTGCATGGGGACCGCGGCGAAGAGGTCGCGGCGGTGACCGTGCAGGAAGGCGCGGGTGGGTGGATGGCCATCGGCATCACCACCGGTCGCCACGATGGCGAGGGCCGGGACCGTGCGGTGCTCGAGGCGGTCTTCGGGGAGCACGGCCACGCCGTGATCGCGAGCGACACCACCTTCGGCGAGGCGGTCGCAGCCTCGGAAGCCTGGTTGAAGCGCTGGGAGGCCGGTGGGTCGGTCGACCCGTGTGCCTGCGAGGAGGTCCCGTGCTCGCCATGATCGGAGTCCTGTCCTTCGTGCTCGGCGCCCTGGTCGGCGGGTCGGTCGCGCTCGCCACCATGGGTGAGCAGGTCGCGACCTGGCGGGAGTACGTTCACCGTGCCGATGCCGTGGTCGCCGTGCACCGTGCCCGCGCCGAGCAGCTCTCCCGCGAGCTCGAGGTGCATCAGCGCGATGCGCTGCACCAGTGGAACGCGGTGCGCGACGAGGAGGCGGGATGTCCCGCGACACCCTCGCAGTGACGAGACGCAGCAAGGGCCGCACGGTCGCGTGTGTGCTGCTCATCGAAGCCGTGATCGGCGTCGTCGACCTGGGCGACACGGACGGCCACCAGTGCCTGTTGCTCCTCGACGGCGGCCAGAAGCTCCCGGTCTGCGAGACCGCCGACCACGTCACCGCCGCGCTCTCGTGGCCCGGCCTGGTCGCCGCCCGCAATCGCTGCCCCGAGGAGGCACCACCGCCGAAGCCCCGTCCACGCACCGAGCGTCAGCAGGGGCGACAGAAGAGCCGGAGGACGAAGTGAACGCCCGCTACTGCGTCATGTGCGGCGCCGACATCAGCGACCGCCGAGCGCACACGAAGACCTGCTCGGGCGCGTGCCGGATGGCACTCCATCGACACGGGGAGCCGTCCTGGGTCGAGAAGACGGCGCGGGCCGCCGGCCTCCCCGAGCGGGACTTCTGGCGCACGCCGCCCGTCCTGTTCCTCGCCCTGGACCGCGAGTTCCGCTTCACCCTGGACGTGTGCTCGAGCGGGAAGGCCGACGCGCTGTGTCCGGAGTTCCTCACCTTCGAGGACGACTCCCTCACCACCGAGTGGCCCATCGTCACCCACCCGACGACGGGCCGGGCCGCGGCCTACTGCAACCCGCCGTACTCCCGGGCGGGCGGCCAGGGCCGCGGTCTGCTCGCATGGGTCGAAGCCTGCCTCCGCGCGCGGGAGTGGATGGACGTCTGCCTGGTGACGCCCTCGACCTTCGCAACCGAGTGGGCCCGGCTGGTCCGCCAGGAAGCCGACGAGGTGAGGCACCCCGACCAGCGGATCGCCTTCGAGCCGCCGCCGGGCCTCGAGGCGACGACCCCTCGGCACGAATCGATGGTGTCGATCTTCCGCTGCGGGGGTCGAGGCCCCGCCGTCGAGGAGGCCTGGACGCTGCCCGATCTCGGTGACCTCGAGGACGCTCGAGCGCTCCGGCCGCAGACCCGCGAACCGCGCGCCCTCGTCGGCGCAGAACTGTAACAACGCCCGTCGGGCGCGTGACACTTGCGCGCGTCCGCGGGGCTCTCTTCGGAGGCCCGTCATGGACCCTGTCTCGCTCCTCGGTGGAGCTCTCACCGTCGTCACCGTCGGGTCGCTGTTCGGCCTGGCGCTGGGGAAGGTCGTCGTCCCCCGCGTGGGCCGGTGGAAGCGCCCGCCCCTCGTCCTCGTCCACCCGTCCGCTCCCGTCGAGCTCGAGGACGTGCACGCCGCCGTCCAGTGGTGGCGCGACCTCGGCTTCGAGTTCGGCAACGTCAAGATCACGAACGCCGAGCGCTACATCAACGGCGCAATCCTCATCAAGGCGGGCGAGCTCGGCGGCGACGACGCAGCGCGGGCGACCTGGGACGTCGAGACGGCCGGCCTGGACGAGGACTGGCACTCGACCGCGGACGAGATCCTGGGTCGCGTCGTGCGGGGGCAGATCTGGCATGCCGTGATCGAGGTCGAGCCGCCCCCGTTCGGCCGGGACATGCGGCTCCTGCTCGTTCACGAGCTCGGCCACGCCCTGGGCTTCCAGCACTGCGAGACGGCCGTCCTCGGCCGCGGGAAGCGCGGAAACCCCCGGCTCGGGCTGGTCGGCCGGAAGCGCGGACACGTGATGCATCCGCTCCTGTCGGAGTCCGGCTGGAACGCGAAGGGGCTCCACCCATGATCTGGGGCGAGTTCGAGGTGTCGGCGGGGGTTCACGGGCGGATCGTTCGCGGGACGCTGGCGCAGTGTGATCAGACGACGGATGAGTACCGGCCGGACGCGGTGCACCTCAACGTCGGGGACGGGGCAGGGCTCCACCTCTCGTTGGCGGGTGCTCGTTCCCTTGGGCACGCGCTCCAGGCCCTCGCCGATCTGGCAGCGCTCGGGGAGAGTGAGCAGTGATCCGCCGGTGGTGGCGCTGGGCCACGAACCCGAACCCATGCGTGGGGCAGATCTGGCGCCTCGACGGCATTGGGGCCGTGGAGGTCCAGGACGTCATGGTCGACGTGGGTGGGTTCGAGGTGGACGACCCGAGGCATGCGATCGCCATCACCGTGTTCCGGTGGTGGGGCGTCCAGTTCAAGACCCGAGCGGGCCATGAGTATCTGTGGGGGTTGTCGAGCTTCAGGGCTCACGGTGAGCCGCTGTCCGCTGACGCGCCCCGGCTGCTCGAGGACGGTGCGCCATGGGAGTGAAGGGGCCGCCGTCCGTCTACGAAGCGTCCACCTGGTGGCTCGTGGCCGAGCTGCCCGAGGTCCAGACCAGGCTGGCTCTCTGGTGCGACGCGTGCCACGAAGACGGCCCGCACCTGAACGCGGTTGCGCGCGTGCGGGTCGAGCACGGCGCGTTGTTCGCCCTCGATGGGCTCTCGTGCGCCGTGTGCGCGAAGCGCGTCGTAGTGCCGGTGCTCGAGATCAACGCGGGGTGCGTGTGATCCGCTGGTACTGGCCGTTCATCGGAACCTGCACGGCGTTCGGGCTTGGCCTGGACGGTGGCGTGCTGGGCGGCTTCACCACGGCGCTGTGCTGGCTCGCCTTCATCGAGGCCGACCGCCGAGCTCGTCGGGCCGAAGCCGAACGGGCGGACGTGGTCCACACCCTCCACGACGCCATGCGCGAGCTCTCGCAGCTTCCACCACCGAAAACGGGCGTTCGCCCGTAGGCCGCGAAGCGGCCTCACTACCGTTCTTCACCCGGAACAACTCCACAGCGCATTGGCCAGATCATGGACGAATGCCAATAATCGAGAGGAATCGATGATGTCCCTGGAAGACCTGGCCGAGATGCTCGGCCGGATGAGCCCCGAACAGGCGCGCTCCAACGCGGAATCCTTCATCAACTACCTGGTGACCGGGCAGTTCTCGAGCCCGAAGGCGGCGAGAACGCCAGGCCGGCGCCGCATCTACGTCGCTTCGTCCTGGCGGAACCCCTTCCAGCCGGACGTCTGCGGGTTCCTCCGGATGGCGGGTCACCAGGTGTACGACTTCCGGAACCCGCCGCGAGGAACCGGCTTCGGGTGGCGCGAGATCGACCCGAACTGGACGGAGTGGAGCTTCGGCGAGTGGGTCGAAGCCCTGGACCACCCGCGAGCGGTCGAGGGCTTCGGTGCCGACCTCGACGGCATGCGATGGGCCGACACCTGCGTGCTCGTCCTGCCGTGCGGTCGGTCAGCGCATCTCGAGGCCGGCTGGTTCGCTGGCGAGAGCCGCGAGCTGTTCGTGTTCGAACCGCCCGGGGCAGAGCCCTCCGAGCCCGAGCTCATGCTCAAGTTCGCGAACGGCTTCGCGAACAACGCGGAACAGCTCCTCTCGATGCTCCGTGTGGAGGGTGCGTGAACCTCTGCGCTCCGCTCGATGGCTGGTGTCCCTTCGCCGGTCTTCAACCGAACATCCACGACGAGGCCTTCGACGGTGGGCTCTGCGCGATGAGTACGCGCTGGACGTCACACCCAGCGTGGGGCTGGACCTTCGGTGGCGTGTCGCACCCCGCCCCTGGTGACTGTGCGGGTCGAAGCCGCGGCCGGCGATGCCCCACGGTCATGGCTGGCGTGCCGATGGACCTCGGAAGCGTCGCGGGCACGCTGTGCATGCTCGGCGGGGTCGCCCTCGAGCGGCCCGGCCTGGTCGAGCTCGGCCAGCGGTTCATGGCGTCCACCGTCGCGGATATCGTGGAC
The DNA here is from genome assembly GCA_965224055.1 of Myxococcota bacterium. Lineage (GTDB taxonomy): Bacteria > Myxococcota_A > UBA796 > UBA796 > JACKEQ01. Next base: position 5,820,204 of record OZ245034.1, read on the forward strand.
GAGCTCGCGCGCGACCTGGCGCGAGGTGACACGTGAAGCGTGCGGCCATCAGTGCTCTCATCACGGTCACGTCGATGTTCTTCGGGGTCGGCGCGGGTCCTGGTCCGCGTCTACGCGCGAGCGGCCCTCCACCCAACACACCGCCGGGCTGTCCGAAGGACCCGACGCACGACGCGGGCAACGCGAAGTACTGCCGGGTCTGCAAGGCGCGCCGGTGGCCGAAGCGGGAGCGCCGATGACCCTCGCCGATCTGCAACGCGACGTGAACGTCGAGCTCCAGAAGTTCAGTCCTGGCCCCGTGACCCTGCACGTCACCGAGCACGACACACCGGTACGCCGGCCGTTCCGGCTCGAGGAGCTGTTCTTTCCTCGACCCGTTGACCGCGTGGTTCCGGCTGGCACCTTGTTCGCCCGCCAGCGGAACGGGCCCGCGGTCGTGTGGCTCGAGGGCGTGGACCTCGACCAGGCCGACCCCGCATCGCTCGCCCGACGCATCCGGAACGCCCTCCTCGGGGGACCGCTGTGAAGCGGGTGGAAGGCCACGAAGAGGGCTGCATGCGTTGGGGGCTGTGCGAGAGTCCACAACGAAGCCTGTTTGGACGCTGATCCGTGGCGGTCTACCTCCAGACCGCACCCGAGGCCGCGCGTCGGACCATCGCGTCCGCGCTGCGGACCGGCGTGCGCGACCGGAACTTCGAGCGCGAGGGCAACCGCCTGGCCGCCATCGCGGACACCGCCGGTGCGCCTCGCTGGGTCCGGAAGCATTTGCGGAACAGCGTCGATCCGCAGACCGCGGTCGGCGGCCTGTGGGCCGCCCGGATGTGGATGAAGGGATGGGCCGAGGAGGACCACGACGCCGCGAAGGACGCCGGACTGCTCCACGGTCCGCAGGGCCGGTGGTGGCAAGGCGTCACCGCCTGGGACATCCCGAGGAAGCACGACGGGCATTCCGATCCGCGCGCGGATGACCCTCCTCCGGGATGGTGGGAGGAACGGTGCACGGCACGCGAGGCATGCCGGACCCGGCTCGGGGTCTTCCTTCGACTCGACGAGCCCGGCCCCGCCGTCGCGAAGCCCCTGGGCTGCGGGGAGCGCTCCTGCCCGACCTGCTCCAGGCTCGCGCAGTGGCGCGCGGTCTCCCGCTACACCGTCGCCCTCGCCGCCCCGCTGCGGAAGGGCTGGAAGCGAGAGTTCTACACGGTCGGCAGCACCGAGACGATCACGACCCCCGCCGAGCTCGCCGAGTGGCGGCGCGGCCTGGGCGCTGTCATCCGGGGCATGGTCGAGGGCCGGGAGTCGATGGGCATCCCCGAGGGCTCCTGGGCGGGCGGGCTCTGCGTCGTCGAGACCGTGCCTCGCGATGGCGGCGGGGTGTACGCTCACGCCCACCTGCTCATCATCGCGCGCGAGTGGTACCCGTGGGGCTGGTCGAAGGACCGGCTGAACAAGGCCTTCGACCGGGCCGGCGTCTACCGCCGCTGGACGGAGACCGGTCGGCCTCGAGCGGACGCGCTTCGGCAGGCCGGGCTCGGTCGCGAGGTCATGGGCCTACGCGAGCTCCAGCGACGGCACGGCGTGGGTGAGGTCGGGAAGCACGAGCGCGTCCGCGAGAAGCGCGACGCGTCGGGGGTCGAGGTCATCGCGCGCTACCTCGCGAAGGTCCAGGCCTACATGTCGAAGATCGAAGCCCGCGGCGAGGGCGCGAAGTTCTGGGACGACCCGCGCATCCAGTGGACGATGAAGGGCGTCCGCCGATGCCAGCCGTTCGGTGACCTGCTCGGCACCCACGCGGGCCCGACGAAGCGGGGATGGGAGACCTACCCCGGCTGGACGGACCATCGGGCCTACATCGGCGACGCCGAGAAGCCCATCGAGCTCCACGGCCCGACCATCATCGACGAGCACTTCGCGGGTGGCGTCCTCCGACCGCTGCCGGACTGGATCACGACGGTCGAACCCTGCGACCGCTTCGAAACGCACACCCTGAACACCGAACGGATCAAGTCCTGGCGATGGTGCCATCAGCCGCGGTTCTGGGACTGGCTCCGGAAAGAGGGTCGGCGTCGTCCACGCATCGACCGGCCGTGGAAGCCCGAGCCGATCCCGCTGTTTGGCGTGAAACCGCTCCCGGACCGGCGCGTCGTCGACCTCGGCAACGGCGGCGTGCGGATCGACTTCCCCGCGGCCCGCTCCCGAGCCCGCGAAGCGCTTCAACGACCCCCGAATCGGCGAGCCCGTCGAGTTCGTCGACCGGCGGCGCGCCCCAGCGACCAGGTCGACGCGTTCATCCCTGCCGCGGTCCAGGACACGATGGAGAGCGAGTGGCGGAGACGCTACGGCAAACGCCCGAAACGGCGGAAGCTGCCAGTGGGGAATTGCTCGGTCACGAAACCCGACTCTGCGAAACGTCAGGTTGAAAGCGACAGGGGCACCAGGACTCGAACCCGGGACCTGCTGATTTGGAATCAGCTGCTCTACCAGCTGAGCTATACCCCTAGCGCCGCTTGCGTAACCCCCTCCGCAACCCCACGCACCCCCTCTGCTGCACTTCTGGGCTCCTCCGTCCGCGCCCAGTAACTTTGCAAACATAAATACTTGCGATATACTGCCATGCAGAGGACCCTGCATGGAATACCCCCCGACTCGCCACGAGAGCCCCGAGACCCTTCCCCAGGCCGACCAGGCACACGCCTCGTTCGTCGAAGAAGCCGGCGCCGAGATGCGCGTCGCTCCGGCGGCGCTGTTCTGGAGCGCCCTCGGCGCCGGTCTCGCCATCTCGTTCAGCTTCATCGCCGCCGCAGGAGCCTGGGCGGCCGCACCCGAAGAGTGGAGGGCGATCGCCGCCGCGCTGGCCTACCCACTCGGGTTCGTGCTGGTGATCGGGGGCCGCTACCAGCTGTACACCGAGAACACCAACCCACCCGTGCTGCGCGTCCTCGAACGCCTCACCCCCGTTCCCGCACTCCTGCGACTGTGGGGGATCGTGCTCGCCGGCAACGCCGTCGGAGCCGTCCTGGTCGGCAGCGCACTCGCCTGGCCCGGGCTCCTTCCAGACGGCCTCGTCTCAGCCGCGCCCCATGTCGCGTCCGTCCTGCACGACACCACCCTGGGCGTGGTGTTCGGAAGAGCCGTGCTGGCGGGCTGGTTGGTGGCCGCCCTCGTGTGGTTGCACCACCGCATGCCCTCCAGCGAGCTGATGCTCACCTGGGCCCTGATCACCGCCATGCCCCTGCTCCACCTCGAGCACGTCGTGGTCGGCACCGTCGAGGCCAGCTGGGCCGTCGCCAGTGGGCTCCTCGCCGTCGGGCCCGCCCTCGCACACCTGGGTGTCACCCTGCTCGGCAACACCCTGGGCGGCGTCGTGCTCGTGGCGGTCGTGAACGTCGCTCGAACCCGCGAGGTCCACCCCGAGAAGGAACGCCTCGACCTGCAGGACTGGCTCTTCACCTTCAAGTGCGCGCCGAAGCCCCCAGAACCCCCGCGACAATCCCTGCAGCCATAAGCGCTCGGCGACATGCAGGTTCGCTGCGAGGACTCCATCACGAAGGTTCGATCGGGCGATCGCGTCCACGCGGGCTTCGAGCCAGCGTTCGTGAGGCGTCTCGCACTCGGACCAGGGCTCCGAGGCGTGCTCATGCGCCATCGTTCGCTCCGTCGTTGCGCGCCAGTGGAGTCGGCGTCGGGTCCTCGTACCACTCCCCGTCGACCGAGGTACGCGCCCAGCTGTGATCGGCCCGGATCATCGGCCAGTCCACCGTGTCCAGCAACGACCCGTCCGGTGCCACCAGCGCCAGTGAACCCGTCTGCGCCAGCTGGACCGGAACGTGCAGCTCTCCGTCGCGCGACGCGGCGTCATCCGCGAACACCACCAGGTGCCCGTCGGCTTCCACCGCGGTTCCCTCCGGAAACTCCCAGAACACGGGCGCCTCGGGGCCCCCGGCCAGGCCGACGCCGTCGAGCACGACCCAATCGACGGGTGGATCCGCAGCGGGCTCGCCCTGTCCGACCCGCAGCTCGAACCAGTCCGACCGACGCCCCTCCCAGGTCAGCAGTCCATCCGGAGCGGTGCTGTTGGTCGGCAGCACCTCGCTGAACGCCACCTGGGGCGGCGGCGCCGGATCGGGCGCGCAGCCGACGATTCCAGCCAGCGCGACCACAGCAGCCAGAGCAGGGAGAGACGACCGGTGGGACATCGTCAGATCGCCCCTTCGAGCTCGGCCTCCAGCTGAGCCTGCCGGACCTCCAACCAGTTCCGCAGCTGGTCGCGGTGGACGGCGGGTTCCTGGACCTCGGATGGACGAAAGCGGGGGTCTGCCTCGTACGCTTCGACGTCGTCCAGCACGACCGCGACGCGATCCAGCCACCCGGCGCGCTCGAGCTCCCCCGAGATCCCGATGAGCGTCTGGACGAGCTCGTCGAGGCAGTCGGGATTCGCGAGACAGCGGCGGGCGATCGAGCCGTTGGTCTCGGCCAGCGTGCGTCCGCGCGGAATGAAGGCCTCGTCGAGCCCGTGCGGCAGGAAGGTGAGCGTGTCGGTCCGCGGGTCGATGTACACGTAGACGTCGTCGCCCGGCAGCGAGTACGGCCACGCGTCCGTCTGGCCCAGCAGCACGGTCGCCGCCCAGAACCGGAAGAACCGCCGGCGATCCAGATGTTCTGCGGCCAGCTCGAAGCCCAGCACGTCGCCCACCGCCAGGTCGGCCGCGATCTGCGAGAGCAGACCGGGATCACCGGGCCCCTCCTCGAGCTCGAAGCCGTCCAGCAGGCCCTCCTCGAAGTCGCCGTCGAACAGCTCGTACAGCGTCCCGTCGGGATTGGCGAACCACCGGTGCAGAAGCGCCCGATCGACGTCTTCGGCCGCGACGTACAGCCCCTTCCACTCCTCGACCGGCCCAGACTCCAGCTGAACCCAGGCGTGGCCCGCGGTCGCAGTAGGCAGGTGCAACATCTCGAACGCATCGCGCGCGAGGATCTCGTGCGCGTGGGTGGGGTCGGACACGGAGTTGTTGAGCACCAGGGTGTCGAGGCCGAAGAACGGCGGATCGAAGCGGATCTTGAAGCTCGGCTTGGCGTCGAGCGGCTGGAACGACCCGTTGCCCTTCAACCGAAGTTCGGCGTCCCAGGCCCGTTCTCCGACACGAACCACGGCGGGGACCCACTCCCGGGGCTCGACCAGCAGGCTCTGCTCGGCGTCGGTTTCGAGCGAGATCTGGATGGACGGCGGGGTCTCGGCCTCCCGAAACACCTGCTGAAACGTGTCTTCGTCGACCAGGAGCTGCTGATCGAGGAGGTCGGGCGGACCCTCCTCGGTTGCCGCACATCCCGCCAGCCCCGCAACCACCGCGACGCCCACCATCGCAATGGCGAGACGCCTCATGCCAGGGCCCGTGTGCACGCCTCCAGGAGGCGCTCGGCCCGAACCGCGACCCGGCGCTGCTCGGTGGCGTCGACGATTCCCCAGCCACGCAGGGCTTCGGCGTCCGGTGCAGTCGGGACCGTGCCACCCGCGGCCGAGAAGCCTCCGAGCATGGCGAGCACCTCGGCCTTCAGCGCGGCACCCCCGCCCTTCTGCTCGGGCTGATCGATGGCCCAGCGGACGAACGACCACGCGAGCTCGGCGTGGCGGGTCTCGTCTTCGACCACCGTGCTCAAGACGCGCTTCACCTCGGGGTCGACCGCGGCATCCCGCGCCGCCATCGCCAGCAGCACGCCCACGGTCTCGTTGATGCAGCCCTCGCGGACGACGTCCAGGGTCACCGTGCGCAGGTCGCGACCTTCGAGAGCCCCGTCCAGCTCCAGCGTGCCGAATCGGCCCACCTCGGCGCCGAACCGGCGTGCGAGCCCCAGCGCATCCGCGGCGTGACGCACTTCGTCGAGCTGGGCACGGCTGGCCTCCTCGACCATCTCGAGGGGCGCACCCAGCTGCACGAGCTCGAGGGTGAATCGCGCGAAGGCCGCCACACTGGCGTGCTCCTCGCGGGCGTTCTTCGTCCACTCGGCAGCGAGTCGGGACCGGATCGCGTCGGGCCCGTCGGGCTGATCGACGGCATCCCCCGCAACGAGCTCGGCAGCCCGGGCCTCTCCAGCGACCCGGAACGGCCGACCGACCCAGCCGCCTCCGCCCCAGCCGCTGTCGGTCCCACCACCCCACCAGCCGCTGTTGCCCCACCCACCGCTGTCCTTCGGGGGAACGGTGACCTCGTACGAGTAGCAGCACGCGGCCGCCGCCAGCGGCTCGTGGCAACCGTCTGTGATGATCGCGCTCACGTCGATCGTGGCTCCGGCCGCCGTGAGGATGGTGCGGGGATCGCCCACGAGTCCGGGCTCCGGGCACAGGCCCGGCACGAAGTCCACGCTGCAGGCCACGAGCCGGGCGTCGCCGCCCGTGTAGGCCAGGGCCATCGCGCTCTCCCCGCAGGTGCGCTCGAACGGGGTGACCCCGGCCTCGACGACGTCGGTGGAGAACGAGCCATCGGCCGAGACGACCTGGAGCATCACGCCCAGCCCCTCGGGAATCGGCTGCTGGTGCAGACCGCTCAGCTCGACGGTGTGCCGCCCGCGCGCGGTGGTAGACGCAGGGACGACGGCCGCGACACGCGGGTCCTGGAGGCCCACGAACACATCTCCGACCAGCCCATCTCCCCGCTGGGAACCGGACACCAGCCACAGCTCGCGGGGATGGTCCTGCTCGACCTGGACCTCGACCCGACCGAACGCCTCTGGAGCCGAGGTGACCACCAGGGTGCCCTGCTCGACCGGCGTGGGCGTGAGCGGGATCGGAGTGGAGGTCGGTGCTTCGATGGCATCGTCGGGAAGGACCGTGGGTTCGGGGTCGGACCCCCACGAGCAGCCGCCCACCGCCAGGACCGCCAGGATCCGGGCTTCGAACGAGAGGGTGTTGTTCATCGGTCGCTCCCTGTCGAGTTCGACATCATACCCTCCCCGACCCGCACCGGCTGGGATTTCCCTCGCCCCAGATCGCTCTTCCCACCGACGGGTCCTGTACAGTCCGGCCCATGCCCGACGACCCCAGCATCGATCAGCGCGTCGACGACGCTCTCGCCCCCCTCACCGAGGCCTTCTCCAGCGTCGTCTTCGTCGAGGTCCCCGTGTTCGGGGTGGGCGTGCCGCTCGTGGTGGCGTGGCTGGTCATGGGTGCGCTGTTCTGCACGCTGTACTTCGGCTTCATCAACGTCCGCGGCATTCCTCTCGCCATCCGCACGCTCCGCGGCGAGCTCGACGAGGAGGACGCTCCCGGGCAGATCACCCACTTCCAGGCGCTGGCCACCGCGGTCTCGGGCACCGTCGGCATCGGAAACATCGGGGGCGTCGCCATCGCCATCGCCGCGGGGGGTGCGGGCGCGACGTTCTGGATGGTCGTCGCCGGCCTGCTCGGCATGGCCACCAAGTTCGCCGAGTGCACGCTCGGGGTCCGCTACCGCGAGGTCCACGAAGACGGCACCGTGTCCGGCGGCCCCATGTTCTACCTGCGGGACGGCCTGGCCGAGCTGGGGCTTGCGGACGTCGGAAAGGGCCTCGGGAGCTTCTACGCGGTCGGCATCGTCATCGGCTGCCTCGGCATCGGGAACATGTTCCAGGCCAACCAGGCCTACGTGCAGCTCCGGGCCGCCACCGGCGGAGCGACCAGCCCCCTCGACGGCTACGGCTGGGCCGTCGGAATCGCGCTCGCAGTGCTCGTCGGGGCCGTCATCCTGGGTGGAATCCGCGCCATCGCTGCGGTCACCGCCAAGCTCGTGCCGTTCATGGCGGTGCTCTACTTCACCGGCGCCCTGCTGGTCATCGGGCTGAACATCACGGCACTGCCCGCCGCGATCCGCAACATCGTCGTCGGCGCCTTCACCCCGGGTGCCGTGGCCGGTGGCGCCATCGGCGCGATGGTGGTCGGCATGAAGCGCGCGGTGTTCAGCAACGAGGCCGGGCTGGGCTCCGCGTCCATCGCCCACTCCGCGGTCAAGACCCGCCTGCCCGCCACCGAGGGGCTCGTCGCCCTGTTCGAACCCTTCATCGACACCGTGGTGATCTGCACCCTCACCGCCCTCGTCATCGGGGTCGCCGAGGTGCAGTTCCCCGGCTTCATGGACTCCGGCCTGAAGGGCGTCGCCATGACGTCGGACGCCTTCGGGCAGACCGTGTGGTGGTTCCCCTACCCCCTGGCGCTCGCGGCCGTGCTCTTCGCGGTGTCCACGATGCTGTCGTGGGCCTACTACGGGATGAAGGGCTGGTCGTACCTCATGAGCACCTGGGGAGGCAGCCCCCAGCGCGGCCAGACCGCCTACAAGCTCGTGTTCTGCGTGTTCATCCTTCAGCGCTCGCCAGAACTGACCCCTTCCTGCTCGTCAGAACTGACCCCCCGAGATCGGTCGGCTGGGCGGCATCCCCCTCGAGCTACTGGCATACCGCCCTCTCCGCCTCCGGCAAGGTCGGGAGCACCCTTCGCGCCGAGCAAGCTCGGCCCTGCAGGGACCCGCTCCCTCCCCTGCCTCCGTCTCCGTGGGCTCGGTAGGCGGCCAGCACGAGGAGCATGCAGCCCTGTGGCCTGACGCGTGGTACACTGCCGGTCGCCCGAACACGGCAGCCGTACGCCGTGTTCGCCCCCGCGAACAGGCGTTCGCCCCCGCGAACGTGGGGGGTCATTTTTGGCGAGCGGAAGGGGGTCACTTTTGGCGAGCGCTCAAGTTCATCGCCATCGGCGCGAGCATCAAGATCGAGTCGGTGCTCGACTTCAGCGACGCGATGGTGTTCCTGCTCTGCGTGCCGAACATCCTCGGGCTGCTGGTGCTCGCGCCCGTGGTCAAGCGCGAGCTGCACACGTTGCGCGCCTACGCCGGAGAATAGCGACTGGCGGGACTCGACCCGGCACGCCCTGGATCGGACTCGGTCTATCGATGCGTCACGGAAGGCAGTCGAGGGGGTTGGGAACGTAGAAGGTCTCGTAGCCTCCGCCGATCAGCAGGTCGTCGATGCCATTGTCGTCGGCGTCTCCCACAGCGACACCCGTTGGGTAGCCCGTCAAAGCGTTGGAGTCGGCTACGATCTCGAGCACGACGGTCCCATCCGACTCGGCCAACAGGACCTTGCTCGAAAACCCCATGTAGACCTCCAACACGCCATCCCCATCGAAGTCGCCCTCGCGCATCGTGCGCGGCAATTCCCCGTTGAAGACGGTGTCTTGAACCGTTCCCGCGAGGAAGTCGGCGTTCGTGATCTGCCGCACGCCGCCGAACCCGTGGGTGTACAGGCTGTCGGTTCCGTCCTCATCGAGGTCGAGCACCCAGTAGTAGTGGGATAGACCTTCGAACAAACCAGCCGCGGGACTCGCGGCGAACGTCACGCGCTCAACATCGAACTGATCTACGATGTACAGTTCGTTCACACCGTCCCCATCGAGGTCGGCGGCGAGTCCGTAGTCGTTGGGATCGAAGGGTCTCGTCCAGTCTGGCGTCCCGTCGAACGGCGTGAGATGGACCTCAAAGGTGCTGCACAAGTCTTCCAGCCCGTCGTCATTCAGATCCCCACAGTGGGGGATGATGGCCTCGGCGAAGTCGAAGAGGTGCAACGGAAAATCCGGGGCGGGCAAGGCATCGGGAGATTCGAGAACTGGCTGGGTGAACTGGTCTACAGGACCGGGCAGGATCGCGATCGACTCTGGCTCTTCGGTGGAGCCCGACCATGCGATCAGATCATCGATGCCATCTCCCGTCATGTCGCCCGCGTCATAGACACTCCCTGGAACGATCGTTCGGTCAACAGTGGAACTGGGAAGCAGACTGTGGTTCCACCAGAGCGCGCCCTCCGTCTCGAAGGGCGCGGAAGGTGTCCATGTGAACCCGACCAGCGAGTCGATGATGAAGAGGTGGGACCCAGGGACCACCCACTCACTCTGAGGACCGAGCTGTGTCATTGGCTGCACCAACATGGTCGGCGGCCCGCCAGCGGGGTCTGGCGTTGCGCGGGGGATGCACGGCGGGCCGGTGTCCGCTGTCGCCGGACGCGCCGCGGTATCGGCCGTCGACGGATCGGCGACTGGCCCTGTGTCGTCGGAATGTGCCGGAGTGTCCGTCTCGTCGTAGGTGGTGTGCGTACAACCTGACATCCAGCTTGTGACCAAGGCGCTAAGGAACAACGACATGGTCCACCCAGGTCGGCTGAATCGCCCCCTGTACGCCAAAGTGGTCGAGGGACAGGAGAACGCGCTTGTACGGCCAGTCGTCTGCGAGCGCCGGACATGCAGAAGGACCGTCTGCTTCCATCCATCCACGCGGACACGAATTGATGTAGTAGTCCAGCAGTCGGTCAGGCGCGATGCCTTCATGGTAGTCCAGCGTCCACCAGAAGTCGGCGACATCGTAGACCGTCGCTCGATTCCACTTCTCGACTGCAGCGTTCTCGGCCGCGGCACAACTCATGTCGTTGCGCGCAACGCAGCTACCTGCGCCGAAACGTTGGGCGTGCCACAACCAGTTGGCGTCGAGCGAGAGGACCCAGCTCGCAGTCGGATCCCCGGCAACGGCCTGATCAACTTCCATCCCAGTGCCCGAGGTGAAGGCCTTGTCGTAGGGGTGGCTCCCCGAGAAGACATTGTCTTTGTCGAGATCGAGGTCGAAGTCGAGGTCATTGAACGACACGACTTCAGGCGTGGCGTTCGTAGGACTGTTCCAAGTCCAGATCTTGACGTACTCGGCCCATCCCTCCCGCATGGCGCTCGACATGTACTCCTTCGAGATGATGCCGCGATCGCTGGTCCCAATGCCATCGCCATCGCAACCGTCCTCGGCCGCGTTGTTGATGTACTCGCCACGTTCCCATCCCCCCATCCGGATTCCAGCGAACACGTGGCCGAGCTCATGAGAGATTGCCATGCGGAACTGCACATCCTCCCCCACAGACAGCATGGACTCCTTGTGATCCGAAGCCGGCCCTGGACCCGTAGAATCCCAGAACTCTTTACTGCCGCAGCAGTGGTTCGAGTTGCCCGTCTTCGCTGCGAGCGCCAGCAGCGGCGCAGACTCGAGATACGGCGCCGACGAGCGGTCGTAGGGGACCGGATTCCCGCCCGAGCAGGTCCCATCGAGGTCGTACGTGCCATCCTCGAGGCAGCAGTCCCGGCTCACCGGTTCGTCGAGCCGCCAGTCCTGGCGATCGAGCATGAATGTGGCGATTGGCATGAACTGCCACCCGTCGATTGCGTCGAATGTGAGCGTCTGGGTCTCGCCATCGTCCTTCGACAGGCCGGTGAAGTCCACCTGAAGCGCTTGACCATCGAGCAACCAGGTGTCCGAGATCGACTCGTCCACGCTTCGCAGCTCGACATCCACTCCGTCCACTTCGGCCTGGTTCGTGACCTCGACATCGAACTTGATGTTCGGGTAGTACTCTGAGTCCATCGTGACCCATGCGCATCCGTTCGCGCCGAGCTGTACTGTCTGGGTCCCGAGATCGTATTCAACCACGATGAACTGATGCATCGCCGGCTGGTGCACGGAGTTGTCCGTCCAGTAGTCGCCCGCGGCGTAGTTGAAGGTTCCACCGGGATCGTCCGCCCGATTGTAGTCGACGTCGTATTGCACGCAGATCTCGACATCCACCGGTAGAGAAGCGCCAAATGCATTGGAAATGGTGAGAAGAGCCGCGATCATGGTGCACCTCCACCCAGCTCGACCAGGTCGACTGGTGCGTCGACGACCACCGTGGGCACCGGTTGCATCAGATCCTCGTTCCAGCGGATCACTCGTCGCTGTCGGTTGTGGACCAGGTCCGGGTCGAGTGCCTGATCGCTGCGCACCTCGGGCATCACGAAGACTGTGGCCCATGAGCCAGTGGTTGGCTCGACCCTGACGGGCAGCGGTCGCAGAGCGAACTTCCCATCTGGAGTTTCGAGCCGTGTGTGCAGCATGAGCGTATGGTCGGGCATCGCAGGGTGCGTGATCGCTGCATTCGGGACGCGGAGTGCACTCTCGACGGACGTTTGTTCGGAGACCCATCCATCCGTCCACTCGACGGACCGCCCACCCACCGACAGCCTGTAGCGCACAGAGACTGGCTGGTCGGGCGCCGTGACGAACAGGGTCGCCGCCTCGCCGACAACCAACCACGAACCTGGATTTTCTGGACCATCGGTTTCGGCGACTGCAGGAAAGCCGATCAGGATGGTCAGGCACACGCCGACGCTACGCCAAGCTACCGAGGGGGGGGGGAGACCTCATGTTGTTTCCTCACTACGGGTGTTTGGACCCGACGATACACCAAGCGTCCGCGCTGGTCAACGCTCCCGCCGTCCCCCCCGTTTCGCGTGGGCCGTTCGTGAAGCGTTCGGCCCATACCTGTTGATGAAGCGGCAGGTCTCGACGAGAGAATGGACCGCACCGACCGGGTGATGTCCATCGAAGTGATTCGAGCGCCAGTTGTGCGAAGCACCGGAGTCGTCACGGCCCATCAACACCCCTGGTTCGCCACCCTGCGGGCATACGCCCGACACCGGTAGCTACAACAAGCCCTGCACGTCCGGTGCGAGCGCCATCTCCCAGGTGAGCTTCAGCCGCGCATGGGCGTTCGGCTCCAGGGTGGTCGTCCAGGTCACGAAGCCGTCGTCGTCCACCGCTGGGTCCCCGGTCGTGTGTTCGCTCTCGACGGCGATCTTCACGTGTTCGATCTCGCTGACCGGGATGCGCTCGGTCACCTGCACGGTCTGAGAATCCCCCGACAGGTTCGAGAGGAACAGCTCCAGGCGCGTCTTGCGGCGGGTCCACAGGTCGACGGGGTCCTGCTTCTCCGACGCCGTGCGCTCGGTCCGGGCCACCCGCACCGCATCCACGGTCCCGAAGCCCAGCTCGAAGGGTGCGCCGGGCGCCACGAACAGCACCTCGGTCCAGCCCACGGTCCCCGCATCGCGCACCAGCTCGACGGGCCCGGCCAGCACGGGATCGCTGCCCGAATGCGTCGCTTCGCACTTCAGCACCACGCGCGACTCCACCTCGGGCATCGCCACCTGGGTGCACCTCCCGGGGCCCGAGAAGCCGAAGACGTCGACGAACACGGGCGCTCCGTCGGACGGCACCGAAAAGCGCGCGTCGGAGTCGGGCCCTCCGGGAACCAGGTTGCGGATCTCACCGCCATCGTCGACGCCTGGCAGCTCCACCCCTTCGCTCGCGGCACTGCCTCCGGTGCTCCGGGGAGCGCGGTCCACCGCCACCTCCCGGGCTTCGACCCGCACGGTCTCCGCACGGCGCTGGGCTTCGAGCAGGTCGTCGGACAGCAGCGGCGGTTCGGTGCCCAGGCTGCTGCGCGCGGTCGAGAGCACCAGGCGCACGTCCGACCAGTCCTCGCCCGTGTTCTGCCAGATGGCGGCCCGGGCGGTGAAGCTCAGCTGGGGAGAATCGGTGTCCGCACCCTCCAGCGTCGCGCGATGCAGAGGCCGCCAGAGCGCGTTCGGGACGATGTACTCCACCTCGAGGGTGGCTTCGCCCTTCGCGTCGGCCACGATGTCGAGCTCGGCCCAGGCCTTCAGGGACTGATCTGGACGGTCGAGCAAGCGCCGCTGAGCCACGAGCTGCTCGTGGTCGCGCAGGATGTCCTGCTGGGCGTGGTGGGCGTCGAGAGCGATGCCCTCCAGCTCGCGGGCCCGGCCGAAGAGCGACGCGAAAGTCTGGCTCCAGGCGTTGGGATCGACGATTCCCCAGGCGGCATCGTCGGGGATCTCGTCGGCACCCTTCGCCAGCATGTCCGCCACCTTCGCGAAGCGCTGCTCGGCGCGTACGCGGGTCTCGCTCACCTCGGTGAACCGGTCGGTGGTCTCGCGGATCCGGGCTTCCAGCGCAGCGATCTCCTCGGGCTTGTCGCGGCGCAGGACCCGCAGCGCACGCCGGACCCGGCCATCGGTCACGCGGACCCCCTTCTTCGCGCTCGCTGCATCGACCTCGGCACGCAGCGAGACGTCCTGCAGCACCGGCGCCACCCCGGCGATGCGCACCCGGTTGGTCCCGGCGGTCAGCGACACCGCTCCTTTCCGCTTCACGACCGCGCGGTCCTCCAGGATCACCACCTCGACGACCGGAACATCGATGTCGGTCCGGTCGGGATCGAGGGGCGGAACGTGCTCGACGGTCACCTCGGTCTCGGCTTGCTCGCTCATGCCATCCCCCTCAGGACTCGCGGCGGTTGCCGCCGACCACTTCGTTGTTCGCGTAGATCTTCACCACGTAGTGGGCGTTCAGAGGCAGCGAGCCGTTGGCCGGCACCTCCACCTCCCACTGACGCCCGCCGAGCAGCTTCGGGCCCACCTCGCGCTGGTCCCATTCTCCCCACGCGGGCTCGATGCTGACCTCGGCCACATCCACCTCCGCGTCCGTCGCCGGCTGGGGAATGCGCTCTCGCACCGCGATCTGCACGTCCCGACCGAGCCGGTTGTGCAGCTCGATGGCGATGTGGTGGTGCAGCTCGGCCATCGCCACCACGTTGCTCCCGCTGCGCTGCTCCTCGAAGCGGGTGTTCCGGACGCACCGGATGCTCTGCTCCACGCCGAGCCCCAGCTTGAACCGGCCGTTCGGACCCACCAGCGGCAGATGGCTCGACAGGACGTACTCCCCGGAGACGTAGACCTCCACGGGGCCCGGCAGCAAGGGCGCTTCGGTGGGGTTGGTCACGGACGCGACGCGGAACACATTGGTGTCGACCCGTGGGACGACCACGTAGGTGACCGTGCAGGTCGCCATCCGCAGCCCCAATGGCACGCTGTTCCAGGTGGCCCCGCTCGGGACGTCCACCGCGTCGTCCGACCGGTAGGTGTAGTCGAAGTGGCCCGTGCTGTCGCCCACGTCCACGGCCCCTGGAGGCAGACGGAGCCGCCCCGCCGCCGCAGCCTGCCGACCGGCTTCGGACAGCACGCTCATGGGGTCGAAGGTGACCGCCAACCCCGACCGCCGCAGCAGCCGGTCGTAGTCCTCGCTGGCGTCCACCGGGCGCAGCACGCCCCGATGCCCCGATGCCGGTGGATGCAGGCGGAGCCGGTCGAACGCCACCGATGGCGCGCCCACCAGCTCCTCGGCATCCATCCCGCCGATGCCCCCTTCGTCGCCGGTGGCGATCGAGGCCGCCAGCTCGTCTGCTCCGCCACCCCCCTTCGCGCGCTTCTTCATCCGCCTCCGAGGCGCCGAGCGGTTCGCCGCCATCGAGCGCGCGGGCCTGGCAGGAGCAGGCGCCGGAGCGGCCTGGGGAACGGGGGCTTCTTCGGCCTCCGAGAGATCCGCGGCTCCCACCGCACCGAACGAGTCCAGGTCGAGCATCTCGGTGTCGTCGTCCTCGAAGGCCGCCGCCGCCGGAGCCAGGGTCTGCAGTTCGGGCGGTCCGAACGGGTCGACGTGCAGATCGGGCACCACGAAGCGCGTCCGGGACGGCAGCATCGAGGTCGCCCCCGCTCTCGCCCGGTCGTAGTCGGCGTACAGCGCATCGGCGCCGCTCGGCGGAGGACGGTAGCCCGGCGCAGCAGGGGTGGGCTGGACCTTGCCGATCCGGAACGACGGCAGGGTCGGGAGCTCGGTGAACATCGCCGGCGACGCCGTCGAGAGCTCCAGCTGAACGCCCTTCCAGTCCTCGCCCGACGCCTGGGTCACCAGCCCGCGCAGCTGCAGTCGCGCCGACGAGCCATCCCGCGCGATGTCGCAGGTGTACTGGGGCGCCCAGCGCGCTCCGGGAACCCCGTAGTCCAGCTCCAGCGACACCTTCGTGCCGGGCTCCAGATCGCCGTCCGGGCCGCGCACGGCCACCAGCACCGTCTTGGTGATGGCGTCCGGACGCACCCCGCGGGCGATCCGCTGACGGGTGACGGCATCCTGCAGCGCCGCCGCCTCCTCGGTCTTCTGGACGCGCTCCCGGCGCAGCGTCCGGGCTTCTTCGAGCCGCTCGCCGATCTTCTCGTCCGTGAACTGATCCAGGGCCACGCGCGCACGCATCGGCGATGCCGGAGGCGGCTTGCCCTCTTCGCCCGCCGGCCGCTTGGGCACCGACAGCTCGCGCAACAGCTTCATCTCGCTCTCGATGAGCTGCAGCGATCGATCGATGGCCTCGATCCGGCGCCGCACCGCCCGGAGCTCGGTCTCGTCCGGAGGCTCGGGGATGTCCTCGGGGGCCTTCGCGAACAGCCCGACCTTCACCGCCCCCGCGACCGTGCCGTCCGTGGTGGACCGAACCCGAACAGTGGCGTCCTGCAGGGCCAGCGGCAGGCCGGCCACCTCGACGACCGACCCTCTCGATCCCCCCGTCCCCACGGGCTCGACGACCCCCTGCACCGCTCGGGTGACCGTGGCACCGCGGTGATAGACCCGCACCCGCGTGATGGCGCTGTCCGATGGCATGAGAACCTCCCCGGGCGCGGACGGTACCTCAGGGATAGACCCCCGCATGGCGACATCGAATTCTCCCGCTGGCAAGACCACCTACTGGGACTACCTGCAGCTCGCCGAGCTCCTGAACCTGCAGGGCGGTCTCGAAGACGACGAGGACGGGCTCCTCACCGACGAGCTCCACTTCATCATCGTCCACCAGACCTACGAGCTGTGGTTCAAGCTGATCCTCCGGAGCCTCCGCACCGCCCGCGACCGCCTGGCGCTCCCCCGGGTCGACGAAGACACCATCCCGCTGGTCGTGCACCATCTGCGGCGCACGTCGGCCATCCTCAAGGTCGCGGTCCACCAGTTCGAGGTCATGGAGACGCTGACGCCCCAGGACTTCCTCGCCTTCCGCGACAAGCTCGTTCCCAGCAGTGGCTTTCAGAGCTTCCAGATGCGCGAGATGGAGATCCTGCTCGGCCTCGAGCGCTACCAGCGCATCCACTACGGCAACGTCGATCCCCTCGAGCACATCGCACATCTCGCGGAGTCGAGCCCCGCAGGGGCCCTTGCCTGGGGCCGTATCCAGCAGGTCCGCAGCGAAGAGAGCCTGCTGGCCGTGCTGCATCGGTGGTTGCACCGCACACCGATCCAGGGCTCGTCGCCGGACGACCCCGGGGACGACGAGGTGGTCGAGGCCTTCCTCGAGTCGTACCTCGACGCCCACCGCGCCAACCTCGACGGGCAGCTCGAGCGCCTGGTCACGGCCCTCGACCGTACGGATCGCACCAAGCTCCAGACCCGCTTCGACAACCTCCAGGCGGCTGCGCGCAGCTTCCTCTACGGCGCCGATCTCGAAGACCTGGACGAAGACGAGGTGCGCTGGCACCGCCGGGTCCGGGCGGCCATCCTGTTCATCGAGTCCTACCGGGAGCTGCCGCTGCTCGCCTGGCCACGCCTGCTCCTCGATGCCGTGGTCGAGATGGAGGAGCAGCTCGTGCTCTGGCGGCACCGCCACGTCCGGATGGTCGAGCGCACCATCGGTCGACGCGTCGGAACGGGCGGTTCGGACGGCGTGTCCTACCTCGACAAGACCCTGTCGTACCGGATCTTCCGCGACCTGTGGGCGGTTCGCACGGTCATGCTCCCGAAGACCCGCCTGCCGGCCCTGAAAGACCCCACGTTCTACGGCTTCGCGACCGAGTAGCGGCGGTCGCTACTGATCCGAGACCGTCTCGACGCCCGGCGACCCTTCCAGGATCCACTCGAAGTCGTCGATCAGCACCGTGCTGTCCAGGTTGTCGTCGCCCGTGTCCCAGATCGCGAAGCGGATGGTGAACGTCGTGCCGGGATCGACCGGTGCCGTGGTCTGTAGCCAGGACGTCGCGCCTGCGTCGTTGTACAGGTCGAAGCCCGTGCCCACGAGCTCGGTGGTGCCCGCCGGACAGCCCACACAGGTGTCGAAGAAGGCGATGTTCACGCTCACCGGGTTGGACTGCGCGTCGAAGCTGATGTTGCCGTTGATGGAGCCCTGCGGCGCGGGGTCGACCAGCGTGATGTACTGGTCGTTGTACAGCGAGCAGACGTACTCCGGGTACTCGTAGGAGTAGAACCGGAACCGGAAGGTGTAGCCCGTGGCGTTGGTGGGTGCGGTGAGCGTCAGCTCGAGCCCGACGTCGTCGCCGATCGCCGTACCTGTCGGGCATGTCGGGACGTTCTGGGGGAATCCGGCCGGTGCGACGCCGGGTCCGAAGGTGGCGCAGCTCTCGTTCGGGCAGGGGCTGGGATCCGTGGGGGTGCGTGCGCGGCCGCTCGAGAGCACGAGCATGCTGCTGCCTTCGCGCGGATCGACGTTCGGACCGAAGCCCGTCATCAGGCCGGCCGTCAGGCCCGGATCCGCCACCGCCGTGCCGTTCGCCCGCACGTAGGTGGCCGCGCTGACATGGGTGAGGTCGCAGATCCCGATGGCCGACACCGCCGACCAGGGGTCGATGTCATCGATGGCCAGGGCGCCGTCGCACGCCGGGTCCACCTCATCGATTTGCCCATCGCAGTCGTCATCGACCGGGAACGCCATCGCCCCGGTCGGCGCTTCGACGGCCCCCGGGTTCACGGCCTCGGGAACGCCGCAGTCCGCGACCGTCTCGCAGCAGTCGCCATCGAGCGGACTGTAGCCGTCGCCGTCCAGGTCGCAGGCCGCATCGTCCTGGCCCGGACACAGATCGTCGCTGTCGCACACCCCGTCGCCATCGCTGTCGTCCGGGTTGTCGAGCGGGCACGGGTCGTCGAAGTCGCACAGCCCGTCGCCGTCGCTGTCGTCCGGATTGTCGAACGGGCACGGGTCGTCGCTGTTGCACACGCCATCGCCGTCGGAATCGTCGGTGAAGTCGAGGGGACAGGGGTCGTCGGCGTCGCACACCCCGTCGCCGTCGGTGTCGTTGGCGGCATCGAGCGGGCACGGGTCGACGGTGTCGCACAGCCCATCGCCATCGGTGTCGTCGGGGTTGTCGGCCGGGCACGGATCGCAGTCGTTCGCGACCCCATCGCCATCGGTGTCGACCGTGTCGTCGCCGCCCGGGCACTCGTCCTGATCGTCGGGAACCCCGTCTCCGTCGGCATCCGGTCCGGCCGGCCCGGGGTCGTCGGTGTCCGTGGGCGGAGGCGTCGGAACGTCCGTGTCCGTGGTCGGAACGTCGGTGTCGAGCGTGTCCGTGTCGCCCTTCGGTGCGAGGCCGGACGTGGTGCAGCCGACGGCGATCAGCAGCAGGAGGACGGGGAACAGGCGTGTGGACATGTCTGGTCGTACCACATCTGCGGTGGATCGAAGCCCGAACCGCACCCCGAGCTAAGAGAGCATCCGCTCCATGCCGCGCCGCACCGCGTCCACCCCGTAGCCGGACTCCACGATCACCAGGGGCACGCCGGCCTCCTGGCACGCGGGCTTCACCATGGTCTGGTGCTTGTGGTCGATGAACCGGATGAGCAGGATCACCATGTCGACCGAGCCTCCGGTCACGCGCGTCGCGAGCGCTCGTGCCCGGCGGACGTCCGCGATCTCCCAGGTCACCTCGTCGAACCCGAAGGCGTCTTCGATGCGCTTGCGGGCGGCCTCGCGGGGGTCGCCTCCGATGATCACGGCGGTCTTGCCCCGCGTCTGGTCGAAGTGCGGCCAGTCGTCGGGAACCGGTTTGGCGGCGTCTTGCACGCTCTCGAAGTCCTCTTCGTCGCGCAGGGCGTTCTTGAGGGCCGTCTTCAGGGTCTTCAGTCCACGCGCCCCTTTCAGCAGCGACTGGTGGGGCGTGAGCAGCGCGATGAGCCGGGGGTCGGACTGGGACAGGCCCCGGTCGAGGGCGGTCTGGATGCGAGACGTGAGCTCCGAGCGCTCCTCGACGCCTTCGGAAAGGCCCTGCTCGAGGGCGGCCAGCGCGGTCTCGGGCGACCCGTCGTCGGCTGCAGCACCATCGAGCGGGCCCGTGCGCTCGAGTAGGGCGGCGTACCAGAACTCGGCATCGGACACCCACGAGGCACCGTGGTCGGGGTCGTTGCGGCGGGAGAGCCCACTGACGTAGCCCGGCCGCTCGATGGAGCTGTAGCGCGTCATCCTGCTGAACAGCCCTGCCAGCACGTCCTGCCCGGCCATCGACAGCGAATCGGTCTCGTCCTGCACGTGCCGGGCGAGGCTCGCCGCGAGACCGAGCAATGCCCGCTGGGTCTCCTGGGGATGGTCGGTCCAGCGGTCGAGGCCTGCGACGAGGTCTCCGAGCCGCTGCACCAGCTGGTCCGCCTGAACGCGTCCGAGCACGGGAACGGGCGGCCCCAGCGCGCGGAGCATCGCCGCGAGCTCGAGGATCAGGTCGGAATCGCGAGGACCCGTGTCGAGCAGACCGCCGATCCCGCGCTGCTGCAGCGCCTTGAGCGACGCCATGGGAGCGGGGTCGGGCGCTGGTTCCGGTTCGGGTTCCGGTTCGGGTTCCGGTTCTGGCTCAGGTTCCGGTTCTGGCTCAGGTTCCGGCTCTGGCTCCGGTTCGGGCTCAGGTTCTGGCTCCGGTTCCGGTTCTGCCTCGGGTTCCACAGCCACCGGCTCTGGCGCATCCACGGTGTCGGAGCGGTGCTGGGCCACCACCTGATGACCCGACGCGAGCACCGACAGCGCCGTCGTTCCGAGCGCGGACGCGAGCGCACTGCGCCGGGCGGTCAGCTCCAGCAGCTCGACCTCGAGAGGCCCACCGGGCTGCGGAGTGTCGGCGAGCGCCCGGTGAACCTCGCGAATCCTCGCCAGGATTCCGTTCAGTTCACAGACGAGCTGGTCGAATCGCTCGACAGCACTGGGACCGGAGGTGGGGCCAGCGGCCTCCGACCCCGTGGACAGGGGGTCTTCGAGGGGGTCGGTCGCCGGGGGGTCGAGAACGGCGGGTTCACTCTGCACCCCTGTTCCCTATCATGCCGTCGGCTCCCGGCCCGTGGAAATCACGACCGACTTGCCTCCCCGTGCGCTCCGATGCGCCGTGAACAGCACACGAGGTCAGCGGGCCACCCGGTCGGCCAACACGGTGAGCGCGATGCAGGCCGGTGCGATGGGCGTCAACCACAGCGCGGCGGCCACCAGCACCGACCGGACGAGGGCGATGCGGTCCATGGCTGTGATCGACTCGGCGGGGATGGGCGCTCCGACACCTGGGGCGCGATCGATTCCCGTGACGCGCCGCAGGGTCTGCAGGTCCTGGGCGTACCAGTGCTCGACCGGCTGCCGGTAGAGGTTCCGACACTGCCGACCCCGGTAGAACGCCCGGATGCAGCGACGGGGGAACCGGACCAGACCCAGCAGGAACGCCCCGCTGTCGTAGAGCTCCCCGAACAGGGGTCCGCCCCCCGTTCCCATCGTCCAGCCCGAGATCTCGCCCTCGCCGGCTTCGTCGGTGCCGTAGCCCGCCACCAGGTGGTGCAGGTCGTGGTAGCCGAGCGCCGACAGCCGGGCGCGGGTGTTCACGATGGGCACCGGCACGCCGAACGCGCTGGCCCAGTCGATCGGACCACCATCCGTGCCGCCGTCCGGGAGCTGCTCACGCCGGTAGAACCCCTGCAGCGCTTCGGAGGCTCGCAGCGTCCCGGGAAGCTCGTTCAGCTCGTTCAGCTCGATCGTGCCGGCGTTCGGAACCTGGGCGAGTGTCATGGGGACCTCCTTTTATGAGCGCAGTCATTTTTGACTGTACTCATATTGTGGCGTCGCAATCGGCGGTCGACCACGGGGTGCATCGCTGGGCTGCAGCGCAGGTTGTTACGGCGAAGACATGTCCCTCCGCGCCCGCAAGAAGGCCGAGACCCTGGCCGCCATCCGGGACGCCGCCGCACGCCTGTTCGCCGAGAAGGGCTACGCCGAGACGCGTACCCGAGACATCGCCGAGGCCGCCGGCATCGCCACCGGAACCCTGTTCAACTACGCGCCCACCAAGGATGCCGTGGTCCTGCTGCTGTGGAAGGACCACGCCGAGAACGCCGTACGGGAGGGATTGGCGAACGCCCGCGCGCTGACCGACCCCGTCGAGCGATGCGTGGCGCTGTTCGCTCCGATCTTCGCGTTCTACGGAGAGGACCTCGAGCTCGGCCGCGTCTTCCTGCGCTCGGTCATGTTCCGGAACGACGAAGACCCCGAGCTCAAGGCCCTGAACGAGGGCTTCATCGCTCAGATCGTCATGCTGGTGGAGCCTTTCGCGGGCCACGATGCGCTCGCAGCGGCCCTGAACGTGTTCGCGGCGTACTACACCGCACTCACCATGCTGCTCGCCGGCCGGCTGCCCGACATCGACACCACCCTCACCCTGTTCCGCCAGCTGGTGCGCACCCAGGTTCGGGGCTGGTCCCCAGCAGAGCCCCCGGAGCCCTCCCCTTGACCCAGCCCGACCCCCTCGTCGAGCGCCTGCGCGCAGACACCCCCGCCGCAGCCGACGTCCTGCACCTCGACCACGCCGGCAGCTCGCTCCCACCCCAGTGCGTCACCGATGCCGTCGTGGCGCACCTCCATCGGGAAGCCGCGGTCGGGGGGTATCGGGCCGCACGACAGGCCCACGACGCCCTCGAGGCCTTCTACACCGAAGCCGCGACCGCCTTGAACACCGTCCCGGAGAGCATCGCCTTCCTGGAGTCCGCGACCGCGGCCTGGCAGGCCATCGTGGGCGCGTTGCGGTTGTCGTCCGGCGATCGCGTGCTGCTCCACCGCACCACCTATGCGAGCAATGCCCTGGCGTTCCTGCAGCTGCAGCAGCGCGGCGTCGAGCTGGAGTGGATCGACAGCACACCCACGGGCGAGATCGACCTCGCAGCCCTGCAGCGTGCGCTGAAGCAACGCCCCGCATCCCTCGTCGCGCTCACCCACATCCCCACGGGCTCGGGCCTGGTGCAGCCCGCCGAGGAGGTCGGTCGGCTCACCCGAAGCGCTGGCGTGCCCTTCCTCCTCGATGCGTGTCAGAGCCTCGGCCAGGTTCCCCTCGATCTGGAGGCCCTCGGCTGCGACTTCCTCTCGGCCACGGGTCGCAAGTACGCTCGTGGCCCCCGCGGCACCGGGCTCCTGGCCGTCCGCCCCGACCGCATCGCCAGCCTGGAACCCGCCTTCGTCGACCTGTACGGCGGGACCTGGCACGGCGATGCAGCGTGGTCGATGCGGGAGGATGCCCGCCGGTTCGAGTGCTTCGAGCGCCACTTCGCCGGTCAGATCGGCTTCGGCGTGGCGCTGGGCTATGGCAACCGCATCGGCTGGGGCCGCATCTCGGAGCGGCTGATCACACTGGCCGCATCGCTTCGCGCCCGTCTGCGCGAGCTCGATGGGGTGTCGGTCGTCGATGACGGCGCGCGGCTGGGCGGCATCGTGACCTTCGCCCTCGACGCGAAACACGACCCCAGAGAGCTCCACGCCGATCTCGCCGCAGACGACATCCACGTGTCGGTCTCGAACGCGACCAGCAGTCAGGCCCACCACGCCGCTCGCGGGGTCCAGACCGCCATCCGGGCCAGCGTGCACGCGCTCAACACCGAAGACGAGCTGCAGCGCTTCACGACCTGGCTGGCGCGCTGGCTCAAGCACTGACCCTTGCCGGAGGTAGAGGAATCCGTCAGCGACGCCGTCGGATCAGGCCCAGCACGACGAGCCCGCTGATCCACACCCCTGGAAACACGCCAGATCGGACATCACAGCGCAGGGCCCAGCCACCCCGGTACTCTCCGGGACCCGGGCCTCCGAAGTCGTCAGCGCCATCGAAGGGGTCCGAGCCCTGCTCGATCTCCCCGGCGTCGTCCACGCCGCCGTCGTCGGTGTCGGCGTCGTTCGGGTTCGTGCCGTACCGCTCCACCTCCTGCTCGTCGGTCAGCCCATCGCCGTCGGTGTCGACCACCAGCGGATCGGTCTCGTGCACCTCCACCTCGGCCCCGTCGTCCAGGCCGTCGCCATCCGTGTCGGCCAGCGCCGGATCGGTCTCCTCCCCGCCTCGCGCGCCGTTCCAGTCCAGGTCTTCGACGCCGTCGTTCAGCCCATCGCCATCGGTGTCGCCTTCGGTCGGGTCGGTCGTGCTCGAAGGGTCCGCATCGGCCGCGAACGCCGCAGGGTCCGACCCCGCGTACGCAATCCCACCGTCCGAGACCCCGTCCGGAACGGGCTCGGTGACGCCCGCCTCCACGCCATCCGAGATGCTGTCGGCATCGGTGTCGTACAGCAGGGGGTCGCTGGCCGGAGATGCGTCGAGCTCGGCGCCATCCTCGATGCCGTCTTCGTCCGTGTCGCGATCGAGGGGGTCGGTGTCCACCCCCAGGTCCAGGACACCGTCTCCCCCGAGCTCGGTGCCGTCGTCCAGCCCGTCGTCGTCCGAATCTGGGTCGGTGGGGTCGGTCCCGAGCAGCAGCTCGTCCTCGTCGCACAAGCCATCGCCATCTCCATCCACCACCGCGAGCGCCGGCACGGGCCCCGACACCCCGGCCCCCACGAGCAGGGCGAGGGCCGATGCCCTCATCCACGTCCGATTCGCCATCCGTCCTCCACAGCCGCACCATACGCCGCTCGTGTAGGTGTGCGCGATCGCAGCCGGATCGCAGCACGATCGCAGCACGATGGATGACGGAATACGCCTTCGGTGGAGGCCCGATGCACACCGAGGTCGGCCCATACCGGGTCACGGCACCAATCCCGCCGCCAGGGCGCACAGAAGTCGACGTCGAGGCGCGATTCGCCCGTCCGTCCGGGCTCTACGTGGCCGAGGGCGCTCAGGGCCCCGTCGTGCTCGAAGTCCTCGATGCCTTCGTCGGTGCCGGCGCCGACCCCGTCACCTTCGGCCCCGCCGCAGACACCCTGGTCGCCCTCGAGCACCCCACGCTGTGCACACCGCGCTCATGGGGCTTCGACGAGCGGAACCGCGTTCGATACCTCGAGTCCCCCATCGCATCCGGGGCCCCGTTCGCCGCCATCCGGCAGGCCGCCCAGCGTCCGCTCACCCCCGTCGAAGCCGCCCGGGTTCTCCTCCCCCTCGCAGAGGGGCTGGCGATCGCCCACGCATCCCGGGTCGTCCACGGCTCCATCCATCCCGACCGCGTGGCGTGGCGTTCCCCTCCGGGCGACCCCCATGCCTGGCACCCCGTGCTCACCGGATTCCGGATCGGCCCGGCCCGCACCACCAGCGCCTTCACCGCACCCGAGGTCGACGAGTCCGGTGAGGATGGCCGTCGCAGTGCCCGGCACTCCAGCGAAGATGTCTACGCCGTGTGTGCCCTCGCATGGGCGTTGGCCGGGGTCCGGGCAGGGGCAGACCCCAGGGAACTCTGCCTGCTCACAGACGACGAGCGCTCGGGTCTCGAGCCCATCGCCACCGACGGGCGCAACCCCGTGTGGAACGACCTGCTGCGACATGGCCTGCACCCCTCGCGCGCGCAGCGCCTGCCCTCCATGTCCGCGCTGGCGAGGGGACTGCGCGGCATCGTCTCGACGCGCCCGTCCAGCCGGTCGTTCTCGCTGTTCACCCAGCTCGAGCGGCACCTGGCGAAGCACCGCGCAGCCACCAACGCCACGCCCATCTCGACGGTTCCCCGCGCCATCGCCCACCCCGCCGCATCCGACGTCCGCAGTGGGCCAGTCGGACTCCCCGCTCCCAAGCTGCTGCCTCGCCCTCCCAAGAAGCCCAGCGTTCCCCCCAAGGAGATCTTCACGCGGAACGACGTCGACGGGCCCGCTCGTCCCCGCGATGCACGGCAGATGTTCGCCGCACTCCTGGGGTTGCGCATGGACCAGGACGGCCCGCCCGAGGACGGCCCTCCCGAGGACGAGTCCGGCGCGTAGGCCGGACGCACCGCATCGAGGGGTCAGGCGAAGGCGGCGACCCCATCGTGCGTCACCAGCGTCCCGACGTCCTCGCCCTTGCAGATGCGAGCGACGCTGCCGTCCTCGTCGAAGTTGAAGATGTGCACCGGCAGACCGCGGTCCCGCGCGAGGATCAGCGCCGACTGGTCCATCACCTTGATGTCGCGCTTCAGGGCCTCTTCGAAGCTGATCGTCTTGAAGCGCCGTGCATCCGGATGGGTGCGGGGGTCCTTCTCGTAGACCCCGTCCACGCCGTGCTTCGCCACCAGCACCGCATCACAGCGCAGCTCGACCGCCCGCTGGACCGCCGGGTAGTCGGTGGTCACGAACGGCTGGCCGATTCCCGCCACCAGCACCACCAGCGCGCCCTTGTCCAGGTGGTGGATGGCCCGCAGGCGGATGTAGGGCTCGGCCACCGACGGAATCGGAATCGCCGACATCAGGCGCACGTCGAACTCCGGAGCCTGTGCCGTCAGTGCCGCGCGGAGCAGCACGCCGTTGATCACCGTGCCCAGCATCCCGATGTTGTCGGCCTCGGCCGGCTCGATGTTCCAGTCGCTCGCGTTGGCCCCGCGAAAGATGTTCCCGCCCCCGATCACCACGGCGACGTCCAGCCCTTCGTTGCGCGCCGACAGCACCTCGTCGACGATCCGGCCCATCGCAGCGCGATCGAACACGCGGTCGGAGTCGCCAGCGGTCGCCGCCCCCGACAGCTTGATCATGATGCGCTCGTACCGGTTCTCAGAACGCGCGTTGTTGTCGGACATGGACCCTCCGCAGCGCCGGGCTATCCCGCAGCAGGGCCCCCGTCATCACCCTCGGAGTCCGCAGGCGCATTCGCACCGTCTCCCGCTCCATCCCCCTCTCGTTCTGCCGCCAGCGCCACCTCGACGAAGGACAGCCGCGCGTCGGACGTCACCTCGCCCGTGTACCAGCTGCTCGCCTTCCAGTACGCCACGAAGTCCGGCGCCAGCACCCGCAACGCACCCGCGATGGGCAGCGCCAGCAGCACGCCCACGAGACCCAGGATCTCCTGACCGAGCAGCAGCGCGATGATCACCACCACCGGCGACAGACCCACCTTGTCGCCCACGATGCGCGGCGTGATCACCCAGCCCTCCAGGCCCTGAACGACGCTGAACACCGCGATCACGCCCACCACCGGCAGGATGCCGTTCCAGTCCAGCAGCACCATCAGGATCGACAGCACGAAGCCGATGAGGAACCCGAAGTACGGGATGACGTTGAGCAGGCCCGCCACCAGCCCGATGGCGATGCCCGCGCCCATCCCCACACCCGACAGCCCGAACACGAGGGCCAGGCCCAGGGCGTAGAGCACCCCGAGGATCGCAGCCACCTCGCACTGGCCGCGAAACCAGGCGCCGACCACCTCGTCGACCCGGCTCAGCCGCGACAGGTAGAACTCGCGGTTGCCCGCCGGCATGTACTCCATCAGCGCCAGCCGCATCCGGTCGAAGTCGCGCAGGAAGTAGAAGGTGAAGATCGGGATCATCACCAGGTTGACGGCACTCGCGGCCACCGACCCCAGCTGGCTGAACAGCCCCGACGCCGCTTTCGACGCGTAGGACGTGACGTTCGGGACCTGACTGCGGATCACCTCGCCGTACTCCGCGAACGCGTCTTCGGCCGACTGGGGAATCGTCACTCCCTGCTTCTCGAGCCAGGGCAACAGGTCGGTCTCGACGGACTCGACGAGGGAGGGGAAGCCCTCGATGAGGGTCTGCACCTGGTGTGCGATCGTGGGGTAGAGGAAGACGATGAACAGCCCCACGCCCGACAGCCCGATGCCCAGCAACAGCGCGATCGCAGCCGTTCTCGTCCACCCGCGCTCCTCGAATCGATCCACCGTGGGGTCGAGCAGGTACGCCACCAGCAGCGACAGCAGGACCGGGAACAGCACGCTCTCGACCGACCGGAACACCACGATGAGCGCGGCGACCGCCAGGGTGTACAGCACCACCTTGGCCAGCAGGAACGGGTAGCGGGTGTAGCGGTACCACACCTCGGCCGGCGACATGCCCGATGGATGCGGGCCGATCTCTGGATCCCCTTCGGTTTCGCGCTTGCGGAGCGGGCTCATCGGCGATGCGTACCCCGATCGTCCGGTTCCGGCGACCTCGCTGTCGTCCTCCACGCTCGCGATCAGCCGGATACAAGCCTTCCTGACGCCTGCCGGAGCCGCCATGTCCCGTTCTTCCGTTCCCCTCCTCGCCCTCGCCATCGCCCCGGTCGCGGGCTGCGATCTCGTCGAGGACCTCGCGCAGGACGCCACCTCGGGCCTGTTCATCCAGGACCACCCCTGTGTCGGCAACCGCACCGACGCCCTGCACATCGACAGCGCCGACACGTTCTACGTCGGCTGTGGCTCGACCACCGATGGAGAGGGGCTGTACCGCACCACCGATCGCGGCGACACCTGGGAGTCCGTGCGCGACTTCGAGACCTTCCGCGTCACCCACATCCACCGCGGCCCCGATGACGTCCTGTACGTCGCGGGCACCGGCCCGAACGGCCAGCGGGTCGTCGCCCTCGAAGAGGACGGCTCCCTCACCCCCGTCATGGAAGCCGGCACCCAGGTGTGGAGCACCTTCCAGGTCGGCACCTTCGTGGTCCGCCCCGACGGGTCGGCCATCGCCGAGTCCCTCACCGGCTCCGACCTCGCATATCGCCCGGGTCCGACGGCTCCGTTCGAGGATGCCTACCCGTGGTGGACCGGCCCCGATTCCTACCAGGTCCTCGACGCCACCCTCTTCGACGGCCGGGTCGTCGGCGTCGGCAGCACCATCAGCCAGCCACCCGTCTACTTCGAGCAGGACGAGAGCGCGGTGGGCTTCAAGATGGACGACGTCGTGCTCGACGACAACGACGGCGAGCTGTGGTCGATCGACTCCGACGGCACCGACCTCATCGCGGGCGGCGTCGACCAGAACCTCGACGTGGGCGTGATCTACTGGACCAACAGCACCTCCGACCGCCTCGATCCCGCCGGCTGGTTCGCCTACGACCTGCGCGACATGTTCGAGGACGCCACCTGGATCCGCGGGGTCTGCCGCGACGGCGACCGCATGCTGGCCGCGGGCGAGCTCACCCAGTTCGCCGAGGGCATCTTGATCGAGTCCACCGACGGCGGTGCCAACTGGCGGTCCATCACGCCGAGCGACGCACCCCCACTGTCGGACTGCATGTTCGCCGAAGGCCGCCTGGTCGTGACCGGCGCTGACGGCTTCATCGGCGTGGACTGACGTTTCGGCCGATTCATGCGACGGTCGCCGACCTGTAGGAGACGCAATGCATCTGCTGGTGAAGAACGTGGTCGAGGACTTCGACCGTTGGTTGCCGTACTTTCAGGCCGACCTCGAGGCCGCCCGTGCACACGGGCTCACGCTCGAGCGACTCTGGGTCGACCCCGACGACGGGAACGCCGTCTTCTTCCTGATGAATGCCGAGACCCGCGAGGGTGGAGAGGCGTTCATGGCCCGGCCGGAGTCCGCGGACGCCGGCCAGAAGTCGGGCGTGACCGGGGGCTGGGCGCAGTTCCTCGAAGAACTCCCGGGGTAGACGTCGGCCACGTGGATGATCGCGTCCGGCACGGCCATCGTGATGGACACGAGCGAAGACCGAGAGAGCACGCTCTGGTCGACGGGTCAGACCGTGATCGAAGCCGTCCCCGCACACCGCTCCTGCACGTCCTCCACGAACGCCGACACGCCCTCCTCTGGCACCGCGAAGTCCATCGTGACCTCGTGCGTCCACGCCACGTCGACCACCTGCACGTCGTGCTGCGCCGCCACCCCGCGCACCGGGCCCTCCAGCTTCATCGACACCACCGCCCGGACCGCCACCCGACGCTCGATCGATGCGATGGGCGCGGCCTCGATCACCGCAGATGCCGCGGCACCGTAGGCCCGCACGAGCCCTCCCGTCCCCAGCTTCGTGCCGCCGTAGTACCGCACCACCACCAGCACCACGCGCTCCAGATCGTGGCCGACCAGCCGGTCCAGCAAGGGACGACCCGCCGTGCCCGCCGGCTCTCCATCGTCCGTCGAGCGCGTCTGCTCGGCGTCGATCCGCCAGGCCCAGACCCAGTGCGTGGCCCCCGGATGCGCCTCCCGCACGGACTGGATGACTGCCTCGGCCTCGGACTCGCTGCTCGCCGGCGCCAGGATGCCGAGAAACCGCGACCCCTTCACCTTGGGGATCTCGAGCTCCGTCCGGGTCTCGACCGTGTTCAGGACCTTCACGTCGCGCCTCCCTGTTCGCCCGTACCGGCCTGGCCGGCGCGCAAGCGACGCAGGGCCTCGGGGACGTCGTCTGCATCGCCGGTTTCCTGCGGACCGGCCGCTCGGGCGTCGCGCACAGCGGCCTCGATGCGACTGCACATCCAGTGGTGCTCGCCGATCCGACGCTCCAGATCCTCGTCGATGCTGGCCAGGCTCACCACCCGAGGCGTCCGCCCGACCCGGATGGCGAGCGTGACGTGCCACAGCGGCGCCAGGCCGCCTCCCGACTGCTGGTCGGCAAAGGTGACGCGCACGTCGTCGATGGTCGCCAGCGGGATACGGTCGCCGCGAAGCTCCAGATGCTCGGAGGTCAACCGCACCACGTGCTTCTCGGTCCGCTGCTGGTACGCGGTCATCGTGAGTCCATGGAGGTCGGCCTGGTGGTCGGGCTCCTGGGGCGGAAGCGCGTGCAATCCGGAGTAGCCCTCGCGATTCTCGGCGAGCTCGTTGGCCCACTCGATGCGGGCGCGTGCCAGGGGGTCGGTGTCGAAGGCCTCGAACTCGTCGAGATCGCGGTGGTCGTCGACGGGAACGTCCCAGATCCGCCCCATCTCGCCCACCAACCAGGTGACGGCCTCGTGGTTCCAGCCCGTTCGCGCATGTTCGTGGCGGAGGGTGAGGAGCGTGCGCGACCCCACATCGATGGTGGTCTTCCTTCCCGGCACTCCCCGCACCTCGATGCGGTCGGGCCGGTGGAACCGCCGATTCACCGCCGACCGCGCCGCCCCCCGTCCGTCGATCCGCAGGACCTCGGAGGTGCCGAGTCCGAACGCGATGGCCAGCGGAACCCCCAGCAACATCACGCCGGCGATTCCGGCCGACCCGACGCCCGCGACGAAGCCAGCAGGCCCTCCGAAGCCCAGCACGACCCCGACCAGGTGTCCCACGAGCGAGAAGCACATCGACGCCGCCAACGACGCCACGAACCCACCCAGGACCAGGGCGACGACCACGTACAGGTAGTCGCTGAACGGGGTCTCGACCTTCCAGCCTCCGCTCGTCCGAACGACCCGGTCGCGAATGGACCGGGGAACAGGCAGGGGCTCGGGAGCGTCCGACATCTGCCACGAGGCTATCGCGAAGTTTCGTGACGCCCACGCGGCCCTTCGCAATGGTAGGCTCGCTGCGTTCTATGGGTTGTGACCGTTCCCTCTGGAGTGTCCCGTGCAGCGCCGCTTGTCTTGTTTGTCCACTCTCCCTCTCGTCCTCGCCGCCTGTCTCGCGGTCGCATGCGGCGATTCTCCCGATGCAGACGGGCCGGACGCAGCCCAAGCCTCCGACATGCAGGGCGACCCCACGGCCCCGCAGAAGTCCGACGAGCCCCCGGTCGAGCGGGCCGCAGTGGTGGTCGAGACCGTCAGCACCGAGAAGTACACCTTCGCCAAGATGGATGCCTGCGGCAACGAAGCCTGGGTGGCCGGGCCCGTGCACGCCTTCGAAGAAGGCCAGTCGGTGAAGATGGTGGGCGGCATGGGCATGGCCGACTTCCACTCCGACACGCTGGACCGCACCTTCGAGAAGATCCTGTTCGTCGACAGCTGGGAGCAGATGGAGACCGCCGTGGTGTGCGACGGCACCGACTCCACCGCCGCTCCAGCCAACACGCCGGCCCCGAAGCTCGATCCGGATGCGCCCACCCAGGAGTTCCGCGTGGGCACCGTCGAGGAAGCCATGGATGCCGCCGGCTACACCTACGTGCGTCTCGACGTGTGCGGAGAAGACGTGTGGATCGCCGCGCCCACCACCCGCGTCGAGGTCGGCTCGTACGGCGCCACCCCGCTCGGCAGCGAGATGACCGGCTTCGAGAGCTCCACCCTCGGCAAGACCTTCGACAGCGTCTGGTTCGTGCCCTGGATCAAGCGCTCGCCGAAGCTCCCGCCGTGCGGCTGACCTCCGCAGCCCGCGTCTCCCCGGTCTGGATCGACCACAACCTCGCGTAGACCCCGTCTGCAGCGAGCAGATCCTCATGGGTGCCCGCTTCGGCCACGCGCCCGGCGTCCAGCACCACGATGCGGTCGGCGTTCCGCACCGTGCTCAGCCGATGCGCGATGACCAGCACCGTCCGATCGGCACCCACCCGCTCGAGGGACCGCTGGATCGCGGCTTCGGTCTCGTTGTCGACCGCACTCGTGGCTTCGTCGAGCACCAGGATCGGCGGGTCCTTGAGGACGGCACGGGCCAGCGCCAGCCGCTGCTGCTGTCCACCCGACAGCTTGACGCCGCGCTCGCCGATGGGGGTGTTCCACCCCTGGGGCAGCGCTTCGATGAACGACAGGGCCTCGGCGGCCTCGGCGGCAGCGTGTAGATCGGCTTCGGTGGCGTCGGGACGACCCAGACGGACGTTCTCCTCGACCGTTCCGGCGAACAGGTAGGTGCTCTGGGCCACCAGCCCCACCGCCCGACGCAGCGCCCCCATCTTCAGGTCGCGGACGTCGTGGCCGTCCAGCGTCACCGTCCCCGAAGTGGTGTCGTAGAACCGCAACAACAGGCGCACCAGCGTGCTCTTCCCCGCCCCGGTGGACCCGACGATGGCGACCGTTCCGCCGGCCGGCACCGCAAACGACACGTCGTGCAGGGTGGGTTCGCGGCCCGGGTACGCAAACGTCACGTCGGAGAAGGCCAGATCGCCCGACACCTCGTGCAGCGTGGTGTCGCCGTCGTGCAGCGTCACCGGGGTGTCCAGCAGGTCGAGGATCCGCGTCGTGCTGGCCATGGCGCGCTGGTACTGGTCGAACACCTCGCCGAGCTTGGTCAGCGGCCAGAGCAACCGCTGGGTGAGGAACACGAGCGTGCTGTACGCGCCCACCTCGATGGCGCCGTCCAGGGTCTGCCAGCCGCCCACCACCAGAGTGGCGACGAAGCCCACCACGATGAGCATCCGGATCAGCGGCGAGAACGCGCTCGACAACCGGATCGCGTTGCGGTTCGCGGTCTGGTAGGCATCGGAGAGCCGATCGATGCGGTCGGCTTCGGCAGATTCTGCGGTGAATGCCTGGATCGTCGCGATGCCCGACAGGTTGTTCGCCAGCTGCCCGTTCACGTCGGCCGCCCGCTGTCGGACGTCGGCGTAGCGGGGCGCGATGCGACGCTGGTACGCAAAACTCCCGGCCAGGATGAGCGGGATCGGGAGCATCGCCAGGAGCGCCACCGACGGCGAGACCCAGAAGAACGCGCCGGTCACGAGCACCACCGTGGTGCCCACCTGGAGGATGCTGTTCGCACCCCCGTCCAGGAACCGTTCGAGCTGGTTGACGTCGTCGTTCAGCACGGCCATCAACCCGCCGGTCGACCGCTCGTGGAACCAGCCCAGGTGCAGGGTCTGTACGTGTCGATACGCATCCAGCCGCAGGTCGTGCTCGATGGTCTGGGCCAGGTTGCGCCAGAGCACGCCCAGCACGTACTCGAAGACCGACTCCAGGCCCCAGACCACCACGGTCAGGACCGCGACCACCACCAGCTGCTGGTACACGTCCTCGATGCCCCAGCGTGCGAGCAGGGAGGTGTCCTTCTCGACCACGACGTCCACGGCGAGCCCGATGAGCAGCGGCGGCGCCAGGTCGAACACCTTGTTGAGGATGCTGTTGAGGGCCGCCAGCGCGATCCGCTGGCGATGGGGCCGTGCGTAGCGGAGCAATCTCAGGAGCGGGGTCATCCGACGCGCCTCCACAGCACGAGCGCCTGTCGACGCCAGCGCTCCGCCCAGCCCGTGTCCAGGAACACCGGATAGCCCCACACACTCGCCCAGCTGAAGATGCCGACCGACAGCGTTCCCCAGATGCCCGCGTGCAGCAGCAGCCCCGCGATCAACGTCGGAATCCGGGTCCGACGCCAGGCGATCAGCGGCAGGAAGCCCACCTCGAACACCAGGGTGGCCCAGGACATCAGCCGTCCGAACACCTGCACCGGCCAGAACGACAGCAGCCACTCCAGCAGCATCGGCCAGCGGGCGTACGAGACGTCCATCCAGCTGTAGTAGATCGCGGTCCCGTCGATCCAGGTGTGCCCGGCCAGCTTTGCGATGCCCGTGTAGGTGTACATCACCACCAGCTGGAGCTGGATCAGCCGCACGGCGGTGATCGGCGCGTCTTCGCGAACCGTCCATCCCAGCCGGCGCATCCACAGCGCGTCCAGCGACCAGGCCCGCCAGGACGGGCTCAAACACATGTAGAACAGCAGAATCCGCAGCAGGCGGTCGCCCCCGTTCTGGGTCCAGGGCGACAGGTGCCAGACGTTCGCCAGCCAGAGTACGATCAGCCAGCCGGTGACCGGCGTGAGGAAGCCCAGGGTGTAGGCCACGATCAGCAGGAACGCGACCCCGTGGACCAGCAGCATCTGATCCGGCGTGAGCCCGAACAACCAGTCCAGCCGCCACTGACTCCACTTCGAGTCGAGCAGGATCTGGTCGTTGGGCCCAGCACTCGACAGCAGCCACAGGTCGGGGGTGAGGAAGAGGTGCCAGACCAGCAGCAACACGCCCATCGTGATGCGCAGGAACGCCAGGTCGCGGGCGTCGATGCGCGCGAACCAGCACCGGTCCCAGAGGTTCAGTACCCCTTGCACCGCCACTCCTCGAACACGCGTCGGTTCACCGGCCAGGTCTCCCGGGGGCCCGAGCCCGGAGGCTTCGTCCGCTGGTCGGCGCGCCAGAGCTTGACCGCCTGCAGGGGCTCGGGGTGCGTGCGACAGGCCCAGCGAACGAACGCGGCCCGCAGGTGCTCCCGGGACAGCGCGTTGCGCTCGAGCTTGCCCGACCGGTCGTAGAGCACGATGTGTCCGCGGGGGTCGGGAACGCCGTGGGGCATGGCGATGGGCACGTACGACGCGTCGCTGGCGCGCTTGCCCTCCACCTCGAGCCAGCTCGTGGACGTGCGGGGATTGGGGGCGAACATCGGCCAGTTCTGGTGCAGCCCGAAGGTCCACTGGTAGGGCTCGGTGTACGGACGACCCGCTTCGAACACCGCTTTCGCAGCGGCGTTGTGCTTCCGGCCGGACTTCGACATGCTCACGGTCATCATGGCCAGATGGAACACGAGGAACAGCGACCAGGCGACTTTGAGGGCCGGATGCATACCGCCTGCTATCGCGTGGCTATCGCTTCGGCGCGCGACGGGGTACGTAGGGCGCTGACACGCCATCGAGAGGTCGTCTTGCAGAAGTTGTACGTCGAGAGTCAGCTGCCCGTAGACCCCCAGACCGCCTGGGAGGTCTTCGAGAGCGACGAGTTCCGCAGCCGCCTGGCGACCCAGACCGGCATCCGCTCGAAGGTCCTCGAAGAACGCCAGGAAGGCGACGTCGAGGTCCGCAAGCTCGAGTTCGTCTCCGGCCGCGAGCTGCCCGGCATCGTCGCCAAGGCCCTGGGCAGCAAGCACCTGTCGTACAACCAGACCAACCGCCTCGATCTCGCGAAGTCCCGGCTCGACTGGGTCGTCGAGCTCCCGGCCCTGGGCGATCGGGTCAGCGTCTCCGGCGTCACCAGCATCGAACCCCAGGGGTCGGGCAGCCGCCGCGTGGTCGACGGCACGATCTCGATCAGCATGCGCATCATCGGCAAGCAGATCGAGAAGGCCGTGGTCGGCAACTTCGAGAAGTCGATGCAGCAGGCCGTCGACCTCGCGCTCGAGATGATGCGGGAGCGGCAGCAGTCGTGAGCGTCCGCGTCTGGCAGACCATCGCCGGGCTTGCGGTGGCGGGGTGGCTCTCCACCCTCGCCCTGGGCGTGATCTTCTGGCCTCAGGCCGCTGAGAACCCGTCCAGCACGGTCGAATCCGACGACGGCTCGCTGGGGTCGATGCGTCGCGACCGCAAGGCTGTCCGGCGCACCACCTTCGACGACGACCGGCGCAAGGCCCGGAGCGGGCGAGACCGCATGCGCCCGTCTCCGCGGGTGTCGGATGCGACAGACCCCGACGCCCGCGACGCCGCCCACGGGATTCCGCCCCGGGTGATGGACGCGGCCAAGAACCAGGTGCGCGACGAGTGGCGCGCTCGCCGCGAAGCCCAGGCCGAGCGTCGCCTCGACCGGATGCTGGACCAGACCGCCACCTTCGCCGAGGAGCAGGGCCTCGACGAAGACGCCCAGGTGGCGCTGGAGCTGGCGATCACCGACAACCACGTGCGGATGCAGGAGCTGTTCACCGAGCTGCGGGGCAAGACCGGTCTCGACCGCAACGACGACAGCGCCCGGCTCGACCGCCGCAACGCGATGCGCGACAGCTTCCTCCAGCTCGAAGACGACGTGGCAGCGGTGCTCGACGACGATCTGACCGAGCTGTTCCTCACCGAGATCCGCGGCGAAGGCGGCCGGCGGGAACGATAGCCGGCCTACGAGGTCGCCTCCGCCGTACGACGAGGATCGCGATCAGGCCCATCCAGACGGGCACGGTGGACCCGGAGTCGCAGGCACATCCGGTCGATGCGGTCCGGGTACGACCGGTCTCGACGTCCGTGTCCGAATCCGCATCGCTGTCCGAATCCGCGTCGCTGTCCGCGTCCGTGTCCGAATCCGTGTCCGAATCCGTGTCGCTGTCTGTGTCCGCGTCCGCATCCGTGTCCGCGTCGCTGTCCGTGTCCGAGTCTGAATCGGTGTCCGAATCCGTGTCTGAATCCGTGTCCGAATCCGTGTCCGTGTCCGTGTCCGCGTCCCCGCCGGTGTCTCCCGTCTCACAGGTCGTCAGCGCCGGATCGTAGTCGTCGCAGTCGTCCGGCAGCGCTGCGGCATCCGCCGGAAGCGCACAGGCCCGGACCTCGGTCGTCCCCCCGAACCCGTCACCATCGGCGTCCACGTAGAACACGCTCGTGCTCGTCGGGTCCACCGCGTCCTCGTCGTCGATCCGCCCGTCACAGTCGTCGTCGACGCCGTTGCAGGTCTCCACAGCCCCCGGAAACACGGCCGCGTTGTCGGCGTCGCAGTCCACGCCGTCGTGCCAGCCGTCGCCATCGGAGTCTTCGGGAAGTGCCGCCGGCCCGCCGTACGCCCCGATGTCGGAAGGTCCTCCGGCCGGGTCGGGGATCGCGGGGTCTCCCGCATCGATCAGCGGGCTTCCCGCCAGTGGTCGCGCGTCGTCGTCCGAGCAGTCCCCGTTCGCCGAGTACGCCGCGAGCAGGGGGTCCGCCCCCGTCACCGCATTCGGACCCAGGGCCTGGTTCGAGATGTCCTCCGAGTTCGCGAACCAGCCGTTCCAGTCGTTCACAACGGTTCCCGAGCTCCGTCGGAAGCCGCGGTTCTGGTACGCGAAGAGGTTGTTGCGCAGGCTCGCGGTCACCGCTCCGCCCGACACGTGGGCGCCCTCGCCGTTGTTCACCCCGACAACGGTGTTGTTGTGGACGTCGAGCGCCGACCCGCCGTCGATCCGCCAGCCGTTGCCGTCGTCGGCCGCGCTGTTGTCGATCATCACGTTCCCGCGCACCCTACCGGCGCCGTTCATGTGGATCGCGCCGCCGTCGTCCCCGGCGCTGTTGCTGCAGAACACCGATTGCTCCAGCCGGAGATCGTCCGCGTTCACCCACACCGCGCCGCCTTCGCTCCCCGCGTTGTCCTCGAAGCGGCAGCTCTCGATCACCACGGCATCCCCGGACAGACGGACTGCGCCGCCATCGCCCTGGCCCTGGGCGGACCCCACCCCCGAGGTGTTCGAGAGGTTCTCCGTGAACACGCTCTCCTGGATGTCCGCGCCCCCTTCCGCGTGCAGCGCGCCTCCGAAGTTGCCGGCCGTGTTCGCGTCGAACGTGCTCGATCGGGCTTCGAGGGGGGCCGTGGTGAACACCGCGCCGCCCCGGTCCCCGGACGTGTTCCCCGTGAATCGACACCCATCGAGCGTCAGCGCGGCATTGGCCCAGATCGCACCGCCCGCTCCCGACGCCGAGTTGCCCTCGAACACGCAGTCCACGAGCGTCGCCGGGCTGTTGTCGAGCCGCAGAGAGCCGCCCGTCACAGCCGACCCGCCCAAGAACCGCGTCCGCACGAACGTCGTGGAGCCCGAGCCCACGATCAGCCCGTGTGCGCCGGACGCATCCGACGTCGCTCCGAACACGTCGACGTCGGTGAGCATGACCTCGGCCGCATTCGTCGATCGGATGCCGAGTCCGTCTCCGGCCCCGGTCGCGTCCGGCGGATCGATGGTCACGTCCGTCAGGGAGAGGAACCCCCCCGACTGCAGCACCACGGGAGCGGTCGAGCTGCTCAACGCCACCCCGCGGACCCGCAGAGCGGCATCGCCCACCGCCTGCATCCCGCCCGTGACCGCCGTGTTCGCGGCTCCCTCCGGCCCCAGCACCGTCAGCTCGATGCCGTCCGCCACCACGGGCCCCGTCCAGGTTCCCGGATGCAGACACACCACGTCGCCATCGACGAACGGCTGATCGACGGCATCCCGATCGCAGCCCTGGGCACAGACGGTGACCGTGGTTCCGGGCGGACAGGCCTGCGCCCCACTCCCCAGCATCCCGGAGAGGGCCAACGCACCGATCAGCAGGCGGGACGAGGTGGACACCCCCCGATTCTACCGCCGCGGCGCTTTCTTACTTTGAAGTAAGTCCAGGTAAGCGCCGCGAAGCCGACGGGCGAGCACAGTGAAGGCGTAGACAGGAGGCCCCGATGACCCCGCTCGCACTCGCCACGCTCACCACGCTCGCCGCCGACGCCGGCACCGTTCAGCTGACCGACACCACAGCACAGCTCCACCAGACCGTCGCCGATCTCGCTCCGGAGACCTGCGGCTCCACCCTCGACGCCGTGTTCGCCGAGCTCTCGACCCTCACTCCGCGCGACGTCGACCTCGCTGCAGCCACCCAGCATCGCGAGGCCCTTCTGGACGGGCTGTTCGCGACGCGTCTGCTCCTCGACCGCAAGCTGGCGGCCTTCCACGACGCCGATGCCCTCGACGCGCCCTGTGTGACGGGCGCCCGGCGGTTCGACCTCGCGACGCGCTACCTGGCCGACCACCTGTTCGTCCTCGATGCCCGGGTGGCCGCAGACCTGGGTGTAGCCGCCATCTCCGACTGGCAGACGACCGCGGCGTTCACCGGTGTCGACGACCTGCAGGCCGGCGATCTGCTGGTGACCCGGGGAGACGCCCTGTCGAGTGCCGGCATCGCGCACATCGGGCGGATCGACAGCCAGTTCAGCCACAACGCCATGGTGCACGTCGACGAGCACGGCAGGAAGTGGACGGTCGAGGCGTACCTCGAGAAGGGCGCGCTCGTGCAGCCCCTCGAGGACTTCCTGGGCCACGGACTCGGCCGCATCGTGGTGGTGCGCTACGACGATCCGGCCCTGGCCGCGAAGGGGGCCGCCCTGGCGTACGACCGCGTCGCGAACGGCGATCCCATCGACTACGACGAGGCCTTCGACGGGTCGAGCGCTGACGAGCTGTTCTGTTCCGAGATCGGACCGTGGGCGCTCGAGCTCGCGGGGGGGCCCACCAACATCCCGCTCCACCCCACCCGCTTCCCCAGGGCCGAGAATCCCCGGATGTTCGACGCGATGGGCATCGACGTCGACATGCTCTCCGCGCCCGTGGACGTGCTGGTCGACCCGCGATTCTCGATCGTGGGCGAGTGGCGCTCCGTGCCGCACCTCGAGGAGATGCGTCGCCAGGATGCCGTCGTCGAGTCGCTGTTCCGCTGGATGGAGGAGGACGGCTACGCCCTCGACCCCACCTGGAGCAACCGGGCCTTCGTCGATGTGGGCCTGACCCTGCGTCGCACCCCGGGGCTCGGTCGCCTGGTCGCGAACCGGGTCCACCCCCACGGCGACCGGCAGTTCCTCGTGGCCGGACTCGCGCTACAGCAGGCGGGTGAAGCGCTCTACACGGACTTCGAGCGCGCCACGGAAGGCCTCGCAGACGGCGAGGGTCCGGAAGCGGGCTTCCTCACGCGCGACGAGATGCTGGCCGTGCTCGAACAGCTCCGACAGCGCGACCACGAGCGCTGGCTCGCGAAGCCCCGGAAGGCGGGATTCCATCGGGTGCTGCATCCGGACTCTTGAGAGGTCAGGGTCAGGTCCGCACGACCCGCCCCGGCTTCGCATCCGTGAACGCTCCGTTCTCCCGCACGATCTGCCCCGAGAGCACCGTCGCGATGTAGCCCTCGGCCTCCTGGACCAGCCGTCGCCCACCCGCCGGGAGGTCCCGCGCCAGGCCCGGACGCTTCAGGGTCAACCGGTCGAAGTCGATCAGGTTCAGGTCGGCCTTCTTCCCCACCTGGAGCCGTCCCCGGTCCGTGAACCCCATGTGGTCCGCCGTGTCCGCCGTCTGCATCTGCACCAACCGCTCGAGGGGCAGGGTGCCTTCCGAGCGGTCTCGACCCCAGTGGGTGAGGAGCGTGGTCGGAAACGACGCGTCGCAGATGGTCCCGACGTGGGCTCCCCCGTCCGAGAGCCCCGGCAGCGCGGCAGGATGCGTCATCATCTCGCGCACGGCCTTCAGGTCGTTGGCCGCGTAGTTGTACAGCGGGAAGTACAGCAGCGCCTCGCCGTCGTCCTCCAGCATGGCGTCGTAGAGCACCGACATCACGGGCTCTCCCGTGCGCTGGGCCTCGAAGAACAAGCTGTTCTCCATCGCGGGCTCGTAGTCGGGCGTGCGCCCCAGCCGGAAGATCCGCATCGAGATCAGCTGCATCGCGTTCAACAGCTCGTCGGCGAGGGCCGGAATCGCCGAGCCGTCCCCAGCCACGGGCTCCGACTCCTCGGTGAGCAGCTGGGCCTTGAACGCGGGGTCGGACATGATCCGCACCCGCTCTGCCAGCGGCTCTGCGTGGATCTTCTTGTAGGACGGGAAGCCCATGAACGGGTTGAACGTCGCTTCGAGGCCCAGGAGCACGCCGATCGGACGACACGCCACCTGGACCCGCAGGTCGAGGCCCTGCTCGCGCGCGGCGCTGACCCGCTTGAGGATCCGCTTGTACTGACCGGGCACGTTGTCGCGCTGGAGCAGGCTGAAGCTCGCCTTGTGCCCCGATCCCGCTTCGACCATCGCCTGGAGGATGTCGAACTCCCGGTCGAACTCCGCACTGCCCTGGGCGAAGTCGAAGTCGCTGACGGCCTGGAGCACCCCCGTGCGCCCGGCGAAGGCCTTCGCGATGCCCACCAGCTCCTGCTCGCCCGCTTCGCTCGCCGGCGTGAACTTGCCCTGCGCACTGCGGTGGTTGTCGGTGCGGCCCGTGCTGAAGCCCACCGCACCCGCCTCGAGGGCTTCGGCCACCAGGTCGTGCATGCGCTGGATGTCGTCTTCGGTGGCGATGGAGTGCGCGACCGCTCGCTCGCCCATCACGTACACCCGCAGCGCGTCGTGGGGGATCTGGCAGGCGATGTCGGCGGCGTGCCCGAAGGCGTCCAGCGCATCGAGGTACTCGGGGAAGCTCTCCCAGTTCCAGGTCAACCCCTCGTGCAGCGCCGTGCCCGGGATGTCCTCCACCCCTTCCATCAGCTGCACCAGGCGCTCGTGATCGGACGTCCGCACGGGGGCGAACCCGACGCCGCAGCTGCCCATCACCGCCGTGGTGACCCCGTGCAGGGTCGAGGGCGCCAGATCGGTGTCCCAGCTGGCCTGTCCGTCGTAGTGCGTGTGGATGTCCACGAAGCCGGGCGTCACGAGCGCCCCCTTCGCATCGAGCTCGCGCTCACCGGGCCCGATGGCGCCGGGCTTCGCCTCGATGGCCGCGATCATCCCGTCGGAGATGGCGATGTCGGCGGTGAAGCGGTCGGCACCGGTTCCGTCGAGGACGGTTCCGCCGCGGATGACGAGGTCGTGAGGCATGCGGACTCCTGCTGGCGCGGAACACTAACACAACCGCGAACAGTATTCGCACTTGGACGCCACCACACTACGGCCAGGGTTGGCCTGCCAGGGCCCGGAGCGCCCGGAGAAACTGAAGGAAAGATGGAGAGCGATTCGCGTTCTTGCCGGTAGTTGCTGTGGAGAGGTGAGGGGCGATGGCCTTCGCCCAGCTGACCTTGGCCTCGTACGGCGCATCGATCACAGATTGGAAAACCTCCCACGTCCCGCAAACGCTGTCCTGAACGTAGTTCTGATACGGAGTCTGCCGGCACTTGCCGAATGCCTTGCGAATCGCCTTCTTGTCACCGAGATAGAAGGCTTCCGTCTCCTCGATCGCAATCCTGAACATCACCGTCGGAGGAGGAAGGCAGCTGTTCGCGACAGAGACCAAGCTGGATTTGAGCTGCATGCAGTTCTCTTGGTCCACGTCTACGAGCACCAATACGCGCTCCAACTCCGGGTTGAGCGTCCGTCCGTAGGCTCGAAGCTTCGCTGGGAGTTGATCGAGAAGACCTCGGTGCTTCGGGTCCGGTGGCGCCTGTAGGTTCTTCGGAAGGCGCCCCTTCCCCTGGTGGGCGTGAACCGTGTGGGAATGATCTGGCTGAAACCTACGTAGGAACAGATCAAGTAGGGCCTTCTCGGACGGTCCTTCTACGAGGACGTGAATATGCATCAGCCAAACCCGCGTTCCCGAAAGTGGTTGCTGAACCACAGGCTCCCCAACGGAATACCTTCCTCAGCCATTTCAGCGACGCTTTGGATGCGGTCGGTCCGAATGGTCTCGACGAATCCACTTTCTGCCTTCTGCACCAGCCAGACCTCGCTCGGCTGGAGAGCATCCACGAGGTACGGCGAGTGGGTCGTGATGAGGACCTGAGTGTCCTTTCGGTCGAAGGCATGGGCCTTGAATTCGCGAGCGAGTGTACCCAGGAGTCTGTGGTAGAGCCCGTTCTCGGGCTCTTCGATGCCGATGAACGGACGAGGATCAGGATCCTCGAGAAGCAACAGATACGCAAATAGCTTTAGGGTACCGTCGCTCACGCTGTGCTGGAAGAACGGATCCTCGTAGCCAGCTTCGTTGAATCGGAGAAGCACCCGGCGGTCAGGTGAGATCTCATGGTCGATCGTGCGAATTCCAGGAATCCGCTCTGCAACTTGGTGGAGCACGGACTCGAAACGATCCGGGTGGGCGCGCCGAAGGTACTCGACGTAGTTGCCCAGGTTCTCCCCCGTTCGGTCGAGATGCTTCTGCGCACCGGCTGTGGGAAGCCGACGCGCAGCGTTCGGGATGAAATACGACAGATACCACCCCTCCAGATATGCGCGAAGGTCGACGATGCGAGGGTGTTCTCTGAGATTTCCGAGCGTTGTGATCCCCAGCCGGGTCTGGTCGTCGAGTGAGACCTCGACCCGATTCGAGAGTTCCTCGTTCTCGTTCGACTCTCCAGACCACACCACTCCGGATCCGTTGTCCAGTCGGAGAAAGGCGAAAGGCTTTCCATGCTTCTGCCCCTTCCGGCGCTGCATCAGCAGCTCCGAGACCACTACTGGAATCCCATCACGCAAGTCGATGGAGAAGGAGTAGGTGATGGGACGCGACTGGGGCTGCTGGCGGAAGTACAGGTCGAACGCAACCGGTTCACTGCTGCCTTGCGTGCGGAGACGTTCGAAACCGCCGCGATGAGATGCGTCACACGCCGCCTCGACACCGTCCCGCAGACAGTCGGCCATAAAGCCGAACGCATCCAGGAGCGACGATTTGCCGCTCCCATTCGGACCAATGAAGCATGCGAATGCGGGCAACGGCGTGCCGTCACCGTATCCGATCTGTCCCAGGCGCACATCCGCCAACGCTCGGAAGTTGCGGACTCGAATTCCCAACAGCTGCGGCACTACACCCTCATTGATTGCCACGGCTCGAGCGAATGAGCCGAAGGTCGGCCCTACTCGATAACCGCCAGCATCGCGGTGGTCTCCACCAGTGCCGCGATGGTCTTCGTCGCGAACGCCTGATCGAGCCGGTCCGCCGTGTCCGGCCCGTCCGCACAGTGGTAATGCGTGTTCCGGAAGTTCGCGGTGTCCGTCAGCATCACCGCCGGGATCCCGGCGGCCCAGAAGCTCGCGTGGTCCGATCGCTGGAAGTCCGCGAACAACGGGCTCGAGGTCTGAGCAGACGTCAGCGAGATCGTCTCGACCGGCAGACCGTCCGCTGCGGCCTGGCTCTCGAAGG
The DNA here is from genome assembly GCA_965224055.1 of Myxococcota bacterium. GTDB lineage: Bacteria > Myxococcota_A > UBA796 > UBA796 > JACKEQ01. The sequence continues at coordinate 5,864,180 of OZ245034.1, forward strand.
CATCCAGCGCCCCCGCCGCATCCTCGCTGCCGATCCAGGCGATGAAGTCGCCGCGGTCGTCGTTCGCCGCGATGCTCTCCGCCTGGTCGGGGAACGCCAGGTCGAAGCCGAACGGAAGCTGCTGGCTGCCCGGTTCGTCCGATGCGTAGCCGATCATCTCGAGCGACCACATCATCGCGACCGGCTCGGCGCCCGCATTGTCGAGCACCCAGGCCTCCGAGCCCAGCAACCCGTCCTCCTCCAGGTCCCAACACGCGAAGAGCAGGTCGTGGGTGAACGCGCCGTCTGCCAGCACCCGCGCCGCTTCGAGGACCCCCGCCACGCCCGACCCGTTGTCGTCGGCGGCAGGACAGTCGGGCACGCCGTCGTAGTGGGCCGAGATCACCACTGTGCCGGCGTTGTCGCTCCCCGGCATGCGACCCAGCACGTTCACACCGTCCAGACCGTTCGCGCTGAACGAGTGCTCCTCCACCTGCAGACCCAGGTCTTCGAAGGTGCTGCGGCACCGCTCTCGCGCATCGGTCCAGCCGGGCGTTCCGGGCGCTCGCACCCCTTCCAGGCCCTCCAGATCGGCCTGATAGCGCGCGCCATCCACTGCAGCCGCGTAGGACCCGGGCGTCTGGGGGGTGCCCGGGTTCGTGGGGACGTCGCTGTCGGAATCTCCCGTACACCCTACCGCTCCCATGATCAGGAGCAGCTCCAGACCCCGGACTCGAGCCCGCACACCACCTGCAACCCTCGACATCGCCACCTCCGCGCGCCCCGTAGCACGATGGACCCCTGCTACACTGCGATTCTCACGAGGGGAGAGCGGGTGCGGCTCGAGATCGTGCACGAGAACAACGTCGTCCACAGCGAGGCCGTCGGAACCGAGCCCATCAGCATCGGCCGGTCGTCGTCCAACCACCTCGTCCTGCGCAGCGACAGCGTGTCCGGTCATCACGCGCTGGTGTTCCGCGAGGGCGACCAGGTGCTCGTCCGCGATCTGCGCTCGACCAACGGCACCTTCCTGAACGGGCAGCGGGTCACGGGCGAGGTCGCGCTGAAGCCCGGCGATGTCCTCCAGCTCGGCAAGGAGGTCCTCGCCCGCCTGGCCGAGCTTCCCGCGTCGTCCACCCAGAGCAGCGCGCTGCGACTCGAACAGGCCGACGGCCCCCTCGCCTGGTGCGTCGATTCGTCCGTGTTCGCCGTGCCCGGAGCGGACCATGCCGCACTTCGGGTCGGTCTGGACGAGGTCTGGCTGGTGCAGGGCGGCGAAGAGGTCGCGCGCATCGAGCCCGATGCCGCCTTCACCGTCGACGGGGTGCGCTACCGCCTGCGACTCGACGCCGAGACCCCCGCCACCGTCCGACCCGTCGACGCCACGCTTCCCTACCGGTTGGAGGTCGACCTCGACCGCGAGGTGGCCGAGCTCACCGATGGCCAGGCCGAAGCCCGGATCACCACCGCCAACCGCGTCGCCCTGCTGCACGTCCTGGGGCGGTGCTGGCTCGAGCAGGACCCCGGTCCCCGCCGCGGCTGGTGCCCGGACGCTCAGCTCTCCACCCTGGTGTGGGGCCGTGCCCATCGCAACAACCAGCCCAACAACCTCAACGTCCTGATCCATCGTGTCCGTCGGGATGTGGAGTCTGCAGGCCTCGATCGATGGTTCATCGAGCGACGGACCGGCGAAACGCGCGTGCGGGTCCGCGAGGTCGTCCTCGCTTCCTCTGCCTGATCCCGCTGCAGCCCCGTGGCCCCGGCGGCCCGCCCGCGATACCGGCGCCCGGTCTCACTGTCAGGAGAGCCCGAGGATGCCCAACGCCTTCATCCCCCGCGATCAGGTCCACGCGTGGTCCGAGTCCATCGGCGACGAGCCCGAGAAGCACCAGGCCGCGCTCACCCGCCTGCTCAAGGATCAGCGTCGTCTGACCCGCTTCATCGAGCAGAACGCCGAAGAGCTCGGTCCGATGAGCGGTGGCGTGTCGGTCTACCTGATGGGCGTCATCGTCCGGATGTTCGACCTCGCAGGCGGACGCCTGAAGAGCGCCACCTGGGCCCAGATCCGCGAAGCCGAAAAGCGCGTCCACAGCCAGATCGAGTCGCTCCTGCCCCTCGACGAGACGCTTCCCGAGCGCGCCCGCAACGGCAACCGCGCCCAGCCGCACATCCTCGACGAGGCCCTGCGCGCCCTGTTCGAGCGCGAGCCCGAGAGCGACGACGAAGCCGACCTCGACCCCGCCGAGTCGATCAAGACCTACCTGTTGCTGTGGGTGGCCGTCGAAGTGCTCGATGCCAACTGGAAGCCCGCAAAGGACTTCGAAGGCCTCGACTCCTACGAGTACGTGCACATCCCGGTCGAGAAGAAGGACGACGGCGCCGACGACTGACGCGCGTCAGGTGGGCTCGCGCGCCGCGACCATCTGGAGCAGCTCGACGGGGGCCGGTGTGTCGCCGTGGTGGGCGTCCACGATGCCCTGGCCGATCGCGGTCGCCAGCCAGAGCACCTCGGCGGTGTCGTGCCCGCGCATCGGGATGGGGTGAACCGACCCGTCCTGGTGCTGCACGATGAGGGTGGGGCCGCTGATCATCCGGACAGCACGGCACGATCGCAGGTCGACCCGCGTGGTCTCGGTCACCACCGTCTGCCCGGACTCGAGGTCGGGCTGCACGCCTTCGGACTCCTGGAGGAGGTTGGCCGCGTGGTGGCGGATCACCAGCCATCCCTCGCCCACCCGCACCTGAAGCCGCTCCAGCTGGTTGGCGCGATCCATCGCGAAGCCCCAGGTGATGAACGCGATGATCCCCGCCAGCGGCACCAGGCCCGCGAACCAGCGGGGGTCGAGCCACAGCCCCATCGTCCAGAACACCGCACCGAAGGCGATGCTCGCACCCACCAGCGCTGCTGCAGCCATCGCGGCGCCGGCCTGCATCCACAGCGGACGCGCGGGTTGGGGACGAACCTCGCAGTGCATCCCGTGCAGGTCGAACTGCACCATCAGTCGCGTGGGCGGAGCGTGCAGGGCCGTCGCGCGCATCGTCATGGTGCGGGCTCCTCGGAGGTGGGCTGGGGAGTCAGCGCGATCCGCTCCTGCAGTACGTCTGCGACCCATCGCGCCGCTTCTTCGGAGTTGCCCGCCATCTGGAGCACCAAAGGCTCCCCGTCCGACCGGACCACCTGGACCGCCTGGGCGCCCTGGGCCCCTTCGGCCTGGACCGCGGCTCCGCGCAGGTCCCGAAACAGCGCATAGAAGCCCACCCCGCCCTCTTCGACCAGGGTGACACTGTCGCTGTCGAGCTTCAGCTCGGCCGTGCGCATCACCCCCGGAGCGCTGCGCCACATCGCCATCGTGGCCACGAGCCACACCAGCCCCGTTCCCCAGGCCCAGGCCGACTGCCAGCCCACCAGCGCGATGGCGGGATCGGTTCCGGCCAGGGCGATGGCCAGGTAGACCACCAGGTACAGCGTCGCGATCACCGTGCTCGCCACCAGGATCGGCAGCAGGAAGAACCCCACCGCTTCGTCGGCCGAGCGACTGCGGCCCGGCAGCAGGCGGGCGATCAACACGTCCTCCTCCTCGTGCACCTCCAGCTCCTCGGGAGCGACCGAGGGCTGCTGGGCGGGGATGGGTTGCGAATCGAGCGCCGTCACACCGTGAATCTACCAGCGTTGCGGGGCTCGCGCCGAGCCCGAGGGGTGGGAACCCGTTCCTAAGCGTTCTTAAGCGGGGACGCGTCGCGACCGTGGTACTTCCATCGCAGGGGGCACGTTGGAAGCACTCATTTCGCTGCTGTTCACCGCCGTCATCATGGTGGTCACCGTCGGATTCGCGCTGCTGATGTTCGCGCTGACCATCGGTCTCACCGTGGGGATCATCTACTTCAACCTGAAGAACGGAGGCACCGTGGTCGTGTCGTCGCCGTTCCTCGCCCTCGCCCAGCAGGCTGCGGCTGCGAACCAGGGCAACATGGCGGGCGCGCCCGCCCGGACCAGGCACGTCAAGGTCACCAGCTGCAGCGCTTGTGGCGGCTCCCCCACGCGCCCTCCGAAGACCGCCTACGTCTACTGCGAGTACTGCGGGCAGCTCATGGACTGGGACTTCCAGGCCGCCATGGCCGATCGGCGCTCCAAGAAGCCCGGTCCGGTCTACGAAGGGCTCGTGCGCGCAAAGGCGCCGAAGCTCCAGGAGGCCCGCGCGGCCGGGGATGTCGACACCTACACCCAGATCCAGCGCGAGCTGTACGACAAGTACGCCGAGCTGTGTCCGGCCGCCCTGTCTCCCCGCATCCACGACGAGAAGTACCGCAAGCGCTGGCTCGACTGGACCGCCAAGAACCAGGCCCTGCAGGACCTCGATCCCAGCACCCAGAAGGCCTTCGCCGACCAGCAGGCCGCCACCGCCGCACTCGTGTGGGACCGGAGCAATCCCTTCCAGCCCAAGGTCGAGGTGGAGAGCTTCTGGCGGCTGATGGACGCCGTCATCGAGTTCCAGACCAGGGCCTCCGACCTCGTCGTGCGCGAGGGCCTGATCGACAGCCATCCGGATCAGATCAGCGAGGACATCCTGCGCAAGATGGGCCTGTCGGTGATGGTGCAGGGCTGGATGCAGTACCTGCCGCCCTCCGAGCACGACCCCCTGCTGAAGAAGACCGGCCTCGACGGCGAGTACATCGAGCCGCCCGAGGTCGACCTCACCAAGGGCGAGTGCCCGAGCTGCGCCAAGCCCCTCGAGGTCCATCCCGATGCCAAGCGGGTCGTCTGCGAAGCGTGTGGGCACACCATCGCGGTCGGTGGCGGCGAGCTGCCGTGCAACTGCTGCGGCGCACCCATCGTGATCCCCGGCCCCGAGAGCGGCGAGGCCGGCGTGTCGTGCAGCAGGTGCGACCTGTACATCCCGCGCATCGGCCTGGGTTGACGATCAGCTGCGCCGCTGGCCCGGCGTCTGCCACACCGGGCCGTCGGGATCGGGCTCGACGCGCGGGGCGTCGCGCACCGCAGACTGGAAGCGACCGCCGAACACCTCGTCCCAGCTCGTCCACTCCTCGTCGACGTCCGCGTTGTTCGGGTCGCGCAGCCGCAGCCCGTCCTCCGCGCTGCGACCGAGGATGGCGAACACGTGGTTCTCGGTCGAGATCGTCGCCATGTCGGAGTTCAGCAACCGCTCCGTGACCCGCTCCCGTCCGTCACCCTCGAGCCCATCCAGGCCCGCGATGTACTCGGCCTCCCGATCCTCGGGCAGCAGGTCGTCGAACACCCCCTTCGAGCCGCGCGTGCTCCCGTGGATCTCTTCGTATCCGCCCTGGGTCTCAGCGAACGCCTTCTCGATCAGGCCCGGCCACAGGGCCGGTTCGGAGGCTCCAAGCCCGGCGTACGCGAGCTGACCGTTCGTCTGGGTGGGCAGCGTGCGGTCGAGCCGCACCGGGTCTTCGTTGTTCAGCCGCACCTCGAACTGCCCGCCGTCCTGGGGCTGGATGGCGTGCTGGATCGCGTCCCGCCCCCGCTCGTGGTCCGCCATCGCCATCAGCGTCGCCATCATGTAGCAGTCGCCGAGGGCGCCCTGGCGCACGTTCGCCTGGCTGGGCCCGCCGTCCCGGTACAGCGGCAGGCCCGGATCCCCGTACTGCAGCGACGGATGCGTCATCGCCGGCGACGCCACGGCCGGCGCCGGCTCCTGGAGGGCGTGCAACCCTGCCAGGATCGCATCGAACTCCGCGTCGTAGTCCACGCCGGCCACCTGGGGCGCTTCGACTGCAGGAGCCTCCAGTGCCGGGGCCTCCACTACTGGAGCCGGCTCCTCCAGCACGTTCCCGAGGCCGAGCTCCGCGCCGAACGCATCCAGGTCCGCCAGATCCGCTTCGATGCCCGCCAGCATCTCCTCGAAGTCGAAGCCCAGATCGACGTCCCCGCCATCCACCCCCTCGACTGCGTGGTTCGCGCCGCCGAGCTGGTCCTGAATCGCCGCCCCGTTGCCGTGGGGCTGTACGTGCTGAGCCAGAGGCTCGACCACCGGCGCGGGCACGACGTTCTGCTGCTGCTGGCCCTGCTGCTGGCCCTGCTGCTGGCCCTGCTGGATCTGGCGTTGGACGTTCATGAGACCTCCCTGTCGGTTCGACTCCCAGAGATTCTGCAAAGCGCGGACCACATCCACGGGACGGAAGAACGCCAAGAATTCGCCGAACTCGACTGACATTGTCAGCCGCTTGGTGCTATTGTCACGACAATGACATCCCGTATCGAAGAGCTCGAAGCCCAGGTCACCCGCCTCACCACGCTGCTCGAGCGCACCGTCCGTCTGGCGAGCTCCCGGGAGCTGGCTGGAATCGGAGAGGAAGCGCTCGACGCCGTGCTGGACGTGCTCGGCGCCCAGCGGGGCTTCATCGGGCTCGTCGAGTCCGGCGATCCGACCGACTGGGAGATCGTGGCCGGACGGGATCGCTCCCAACAGGCTCTCGACCCCTCCGAGGCCCGCATCTCGTCCACCATCGTGCGGCGGGTCGTCGAGAGCCGCGAGACTGTGCTGGAGTCCGACGCCCTCGACTCCGACCAGCCCGCCACCGAGTCCATCTCGGCGCTTCAGCTCCGCAGCATCATCGCCCTGCCCATCGAACGATCCGGAGCAGACGTGCTGGGCTTCGTCACCCTCGACGACACCCGGTTCGTCGGGCTGTTCGATCAGGCCGCACTCGCCGTGGTCCGGTCGTGGCTCCCCGTCGTCGCCGAAGCGCTGCACACCGCGCTGCAAGCCCGTCGCGACCGGTCCGAGAGCCCGTTCCCGAGCTTCGTCACCCGGCATGCCGCCCTCGCCACCGAGCTGGACGAGCTGGCGCGCATCGCCCGGTTCGACGCCCCCATCCTGCTCACCGGCGAGACCGGCACCGGGAAGTCCCTGCTCGCCCGCGCCGTGCACGACCACAGCCCTCGCCAGGACGGCCCGTTCGTGCACGTCAACTGCGGCGCCATCCCCGAGACCCTCATCGAAGGCGAGCTGTTCGGGACCGAACGCGGTGCGTTCACCGGCGCCGAGCGGCGAGCCGGGCGCTTCGAAGCCGCAGCCGGGGGCACCCTGTTCCTCGACGAGATCGACAGCATGCCCGTGGGCTGCCAGGCCAAGCTGCTCACGGCCCTGCAGGACGGCACCGTCACGCGGTTGGGGTCCAACACGCCCATCCACACGGACGCCCGCATCATCGCCGCCACGAACGTCCCGCCCACACGGTCGATCGCGGACGGAAGCCTGCGCCAGGACGTGTACTACCGCCTGGCGCTGGCCGAGGTGCGCGTCCCACCCCTGCGGGAGCGACCCGAGGATCTGGAGCTGCTCGTGCGGCGCATCCTGAGCGACGCCGCCCGCCAGCACGGGCTCGGCGCCCTGCACCTCTCCGACGCCGCGCGCACCCAGCTCCTCCACCACCCCTGGCCCGGCAACGTGCGCGAGCTCGAGAACGCCGTGCGCCGCGCCGCCATTCTCGCCATCGACGGTCGGATCGACGCCCTGCGGCTCGAAGCCGGTGCGCTCCCCACCGCTGCCGCAGCGCCCGCACCGCCGCCCACGTACGTCCGCCGCCGCTACGCCACCTCCCGCGAGGACTTCCTGGCCGCCTGGTCCGTCTCGGAGACCGCTCGGGAGTGCGCGGCCCGACTCGGCCTGTCGGAGCGCAGCATCTACCGGCTCAAGCGGCGCTATCTCGAGGCCTGACGCACCTCCCGTGAAACGACGGGCGGAACCGTGCACGGCTCGGGTTCGCGAGGCCCCTCGAACAGCGTCACCAACCCATCGGCAATCGCCGCTGCGAACGCCTCGTTCACCCGATCCTCCCGCCAGCGCAGCGACTCCTCGAAGTGCTTTGCGTTGTGCGTCTCGATGATGATCGACGGCACCTCGGGCTCTCGGAGCATCTTCAGCCCGCGCAGGTCGATGTGGGCCCCGACCTCTTCATCCGGCTCGTACATCCCGTTGTACGCCGGAAACGGCTCGAAGTTCGCCACCCGCAGACTCCGGGTCACGGCTCGCGCCAGCGCTCGACGTCCCTCCGCGATGCCCGGCACGTGGTTCCGCCGGTTGTACAGCACCGCGAAGCCCAGCGCGCCTTCTGCCCGGTACGCCCATCCATCCGGCGTCCGTGCCCACGGCCAGATCGGCCCCCGCGCATCGGTGTGCAGCTCGATGAATGCATCAGCCTCGACCCGCTCTGCATGCCGGATTCGAGCCCCGTACGACGGCCCGGCCTCCCCCGTCCGGCCCTGCACCACCTCGAAACACCCGGTCGCTTCGAGGGCTTCACCCAGCCGAAGAGCGGCGTCCAGGTTCACCTCCGCCTCCACCTGACCGTGCACCCCGATGTTCCCGTTGCGCGTGCGTCCGTTCGCGTGTCCGGCCATGATGAAGACCGTCTCCTTGGGGTCGGCACAGGCCCGAGGCGGCAGAACCGCCAGCCCAGCCGAGCTCTCCGGCCACTCCATGAACGTCTCGACGCGTTCAGATGCCCCCTCGGTCGTGCTCGTGCCTCCGCGCGCCCCGGGGGCACCGTTCACTCGGTCGTCGAGACTGGGACCTGTGAACGTCTCGACGCGTTCAGATGCCCCCTCGGTCGTGCTCGGTGGGATCACGCGGGCTTCGGGAGCGGCGCAGCTGATCGCGGCGGTCAGCAGGACGGTGTGCCAGGGCTTCATCTCGACCTCTCTGTCGGGGGGATTCGGTCGAGTACGAACGGAGGGGGAGGGGCGTTCAGATGGCCCCAAAATCCTCCACCTCCACTTCCACCAAACGGCCCGGCAGCACGGCTCGCCCGACGACGAGTTCACATCGGCAACGCGGCGGACGGCCATGCCATTGCGTCCTTCGTGGAGGTGGAGGTGGAGGTGGAGGTGAGGAGAGCGCTAAACGCATTCGGTGTTGTGTTCGTACTCCTGCGAACACCCCCCGCAGGACCCCATGGCCGACCCCTCCCCACCCCCAGAGAGCCCCGAAGCCCTCGGCCGCCGCTACTGGGACCGGATCAAGACCTGGGCCCTGTACGAGTGCGGGGATCTGGCGACCGCCGACGACATCTGTCAGGAAGCCTGGCTCAAGCTCACCCGCACGCGCACCCAGGTGGACGCCAGCCGCAATCCCCTCGCCTGGCTGCGCACCCTCGTCCGCTCCACCGCCCGCGACCTGCTCGCCAAGGAAGCCCGCATGGCCCGGCCCGTTCCTACGCGACACGCCCACCGCCCCGAGCTGGAGCGCGCCATCGACCTGCACACCGGCGCCCGGCGCGCCCTGGACGCCTTCTCCACCCTGTCCGCCCGCCAGCGCGAAGCCCTCGATCTCGTCGACCGCCAGGGACTCGACGCGAAGACCGCCGCCGCGCAGATGGGTGTGGAGCCCGGCACCGTGCGGGTCCTGCTCCACCAGGGACGTCGCGCGCTCCGGGCCCACCTGCTCGAGACCGACGCCGCCCTCGCGGACATCGTCGTCGCAGACGCCGCAGACGGAGGTGGCCGATGAGCTGCACGCCCGTCCAGGACGCCCTGCTGCAAGCCCCGACCTCCGAGCTCGACACCCTCCTCGAAGATCACGGACACGCCGACTGCCCCGCATGCACCGCCCTCGTTGCACGCATCCGGGACCAGGAGGCCGCCCTGCACGGCACGATCGACGCCTGGGTCGCTCAGCCGCCCGAGCAGACGCGCGCATCGACGGCATCGGTGGTGCGGCTCTGGCCCGCAGTTGCCCTCGCCTTCGCCATCGCAGCCACGATTGCCGTCGTCCTGGGTGGGCTGTTCACCGGGCCTTCGCCTACGGTCCCGGACCCCGCGGTCGAGCCGCGACCCGCGACGCCGCTCCCCAATCCCCAGCCGCTGCCCACGCCCGTCGAGCCCGACCCCGAAGTCGAAGTCGAAGTCGAAGTCGAAGAGGATCCGGAGGCAACCGAAGAACCCGAAGAGCCCGAAGACACGGACGCGCCGACACCGACGTCCGATGTGACGACGACCGCGCCCGCCCCGCGCCCATCTCCGCGACCGACGCCGATGCCGACTCCTCGGCCACGTCCGACGCCGCAGCCCGCACCACGTCCGAACCCTTGACCCCACCTCGAGGGTTCCAGCGCTATCTTTCACCGCTGAGCGCTTCGCTTCGCGGAGGATCCGCTGAGCGCGGATGCCCCGACCAGGCCATCTCAGCTGCCGTGTTCGAGCGTCATCCTGAGGCCTCTACGCGAGACGACGAAACACGTCGAACGCCCCGTCTTCACGGGAGCGCTGGCGCTCTGAGGCTCTGACGACCGGGTCTACCGGCATGCCTTCGCCGATCGACGGGCTCACCAGCCCGATCGTCCGTCGTCCACTGTGGCTCTGTGCGTGTGCCCGAGCCTCTCCAGCAGCCCCTCCCGCACTCGACCCGGCCCGTCTTCGGAGACCGGTCGTGGTCGGTCGTGGTGGAGGTGGTCGGTCGTCATCCGTCCGACGTTCGCCCAGCGAAGGATCCTCCGTGCAATCCCCTGTGTCCTCCGTGCCTCCGTGGCGTCCTGGCGCCCATCGAGGCGATCCCGTGGAGGTGGAGCTTCAGGTTTTGTCGCTCACAACCACAAGAGGCTGTGAACCGGACCCCTCCCGATGTCCCCCGTCTCCCCCTGACGCCACTCCACCAGCGGCCCGATCGGCTCGAAGAAGTCCGGCACCGCGAACCCGTGCCGCAGCATCGCCCGATGCAGCGCACCCTGCGTCGCCGCGAACGCCATCAGCCCGTGCTCGCCGCCCTTCTCGGCCACGAGGGCCGCGACCAGCCCGTCTACATCGGCTTCTTCTGCGTAGCAGCCGTCGAAGCTGTACGCCCCCTCCACCCGCGGCCGCAGCACCACGACGCCGTCCTCCGTCCCCAGCGTCTCGACGCGCGGGTCGTTCGCCAACCAGCCCGTCCAGGCCGGCCGCTCCACCCCGAACGCCTCCGCATCCAACCTCGCCAACCGCTTCGGATCGACCGGCACCAAGCCACCCTCGCCACCGGGCCCCGGCTCGCGGATCAACAGGGTGAAGCTCCGCCCCGCCGTGAAGCCCAGCAGCCGGATCAGCCGCGCGCTGTCGTTCGTCGTGTGCACGCACATCCCCCGTGCACCCGCTTCTTCCAGCGCTTGCAGCGTCCGCAGGTACAGCGGCCGAGCCACCGTCTGCCCGCGAACGTCGGGATGGATCACCATCATGTCGAGGTAGCCCACCGGTCCCGCATCGCCGGGGAACACGTGTGCCGTGAAGAACCCCGCGAACCGGCCGTCCTTGCGCGCCACGAAGCTCGTCTCGCCCGGCTGCGCGTCCCCGAGCTCCAGATCCGCCCGCACGAACGGCCACTCCTCCGCGCGGAGCAGCTGCTCGATCTCCGACCAGTCACGATCGAGCACCAATGGCTCGATCTGGACCGCGTGAGGGTCCGGCAGCAGCTTGCGCGCGTCCTCGGCCAGCTTCAGGAATCGGGTCACGAGGTTCATGCGTCCTCCTTCAGATATGGCGTGAGGTGGCGGTTCTCGTCCAGGTGCGGATCGAGCAGCTCGTGTGCCAATCGCACCGTCTCTGCGTGGTCTTCCGCACGCTGCTCGCCGATCGGCACGCGTGCGTCGAGGTCTGCAGCCCGCTGGCTGAGCAGTCCATGGAGCGCCCGGGCCTGCTCGGCGTACGCCGGCGTCAGCACGCCCCACACGTTGGTGTCCTGCTCGCCGTAGGCGTCGTCGCCCTCCAGGAAGTGCGTGCGGGCCGTCACCTCCTGGAACCGCTGCACGAGCGCCATCAGCTCCGGATGGTCGAACGAGTGGTAGACCAGCTGGTTGTCGAGCTCCAGCGCCTGGTGCAGCCGTCGGGTGAAGGCCTGGTAGCCGTCGAAGTCCCCCACGGTGGGCGTGCCCTCCAGCGCCCGGGCCAGGTGGTCCGCCGCCTGCCACGCCGTCGCCGTTCCCGCCGTCAGTCCGGGGCTGATCAAGGGGTCGACGAAGAACGCCGCGTCCCCCACCGCCAGCCAGCCGTCGCCCACCACCTCCCGGGCGTGCCCCCGGACGTTCTTCCGCTGCATCCACGGACCCTGGGGCCCCAGATCCGGGACCAGCCGCGCCCCGTCCAGCAGCGAGTCCAGGACAGGCAAGCGCTTGCGGGCCTCCGCGAACGCGGCCTCGGGATCCCCCGTCACACCGAGGTCGTCGCGGTCCGACCGCACCACCAGCCCCACGCTCACGCGCCAGTTCACCGGACACCCCGCATCCACCAGGTCTTCGCGGGTCGGAAGCCGTCCCTCTCTGAGGAGCTTCCGGTACGCCCGATCGAGGTTGCGCTGTGGCGCATCCGCCCAGCTGACCTGGGGAATCCACCACACCCAGCCCTGGGGGAAGCACAGGTGCCAGGTGTATTCGTCGCGGGGGAAGAGCGTGTCGTTGCCCGGACCCGCCTTCAGCTGCTCCTGGAGCGGCGCCACGTCTTCGAAGGCCGCCCAGACGGCGTGGTTCTGGAACGCGATGCCGTCGTCCGTCCACAGCCCGTGCATGCGCGCGATGCCCGCCTTCGGACCCGTCGCGTCGACCACCCAGCGGCAGCCGAACCGCTTCTCGACCCCGCCGATCCGGGCCACCAGCACGTTCTCGCCCGCCTCCAGGGTCGAGGCCTTCAGGTCGACCCGCGCGCCCTGGATCACGTCGATGTCGAGTTGCTCCATGCGGGCGAGGATCAGGCCGTCCAGCACGCGCCGCTCCACCTGGAACGTCTCGTCGAAGGTCTCGAGCACGTACTCCTCGCCGGTCTCGATGGTCCGACCGCCTCCCGCCCAGGTGAAGCCCAGCCCGTTCTTGGTGAAGAACAGCTTCTGCAGCGCTTCCTGGCGGATGCCGATGCTGCGCAGGGCCTTGCAGAACCCCGACAGCGTGCTCTCGCCCACCTTGTAGACCGGGGCCTCCTCGGCCTCGAGCACCACCACCCGCGTCGCGGGCCGCAGCTGCTTGAGGAACGCCGCCGTCAGGCAGCCCACGGGACCCGCGCCGATCACCACCACGTCCGCGGTGCGGTCGACGTCCGGCGTCGCTGTTGGTCCGTCTGGCAGGGCCTCTTCGGCGGTTGGACCGTTCAGCAGCTCGCCGAAGAGCGCGAACAGATCTGGCATCCCGGGCACCATCCCCATCAGCGGCATCAGCTGACCCAGGTTTCCGACGCGCTCCAGCAACCGCTCCGTCAGAGCAGCGCCTTCCGACCGGTCGTGCAGCCAGAACACCAGCACCCCGATGTGGATCATCCACAACCCCCGCGCGAGGTCCGCGGCATCGGGGCCCATCCCGGGAATCGCCGCGATGCCCGCCTTGTCGACCCAGCCGGTGAACCGGTCGATGTTGCCGCTCAAGGTGCCGTCCGAGTCGGGATGCAGGGGCGACAGGCGCGAGTCGGGGTCGATGGCTTCGCGCAGCAGACCCGTCGCCGCCGAGCGCTGGTGGGTCAGCCGGTCGAGCTTCAGGCGCAGGAAGCGCACCAGGTCCCTTCCGACGTCGCCACTCGGCCCGTCTTCGTCGAAGTCCGCCCAGCACGCTGCGTTCAGCTCGGCGTAGAAGTGCTGGACGATGGCTTCCTTGCCGGCGAAGTGCTGGTAGATGCCGCTCGCGTTCATGCCCACGCGCCGGGCCAGCTCGCGCATCGTCGCCTTCTCGTAGCCCTTCTCGGCCCACAGCTGCATGGCGGCGCGGAGAATGCGGGTCTTGGGGTCGTCATGCGGCATGGGTCGCCTCCTGGGCATTCGGGCGTCGGTGGAAGGGAAGCCGTGGAAGAAGCGGGATTGCGAGGCCGAATCGGGCCGCGAGCGCCATCAGCTGCCAGCGGACTCTCCCACGAAGCCCGGTGGGTGCAGCGCCCTTGTCTTCGAAGGCGACGAGCAGGTGGCTCAGGATCCGCTCGGTGCCGGCGCGCTCAGCGGCTCGGATGGGTGCGTAGAGCCCGTGAGCGCGGGCCTCGTCGCCGGTCAGCTCGCACAGCGCCCGCCAGGTCCAGGTGGCGTGGACGCGCTCGTCGGCCAGGATGGTGGTGACCGTCTGCACGACCTCGGGACGCTCTTCGAGGACCGCCGCATCCCGCAGCGCCATCAGGTCGGTGATGCTCCGGGTCTCGAGCGCGTGGAGAAATCCCAGGTAGCGAGCCGTCAGCGCGTCATCGAAGGGGGCATCGCGCCCCGCTGCCTCGCACACGTCCGGAACACAGTGGTGGAGCTGGGTCCAGCCCACGTCTTCGGGGCCCTCGACCGGGTACGGCAGCGCATCCTCGTCGGCCAGCAGTGCCGTGAACAGCTCGGCGTGGCGGTTCTCGTCGTCGAACTGCCGCCGCAGCTTGCGCCCCCAGCGCGGGGCCAGCCGATCGATCCAGACGCCCAGCGGGTGCAGGTCCTCGTACGCCTCCCCGTGGAAGTACAGCGTCCACAGGTGCCGTCGGGCGGGGCCCACCTTCAGGATGTCGCGCATCCAGCGGACCTTGAGCGCATGGCCGACGTCCCGGGTGACGAACGGCTCGAAGTGGGCCTCGTCGCCGTGCTCGACCCCGAAGTGGACGGGCTCGACGAGGAGGGTCAGCGCAGTCGGGATCAGGCCTTCGTCCAGGGTCTGTCCCTGTGCTTCGAGGATGGGCGTGATGGCCGCTCGGACCTCGGGGAGCCGATCGGCGGGGACCCAGGGCGCCAGGTGATGCTCGAGGTGATGGTCCACGTTGGTCCACAGCCACTGCAGACCGCGATGGGCCCGTGTCCATCGGGTGTTTCGCAGCGCATCGCCCTGGATGGCACCGTGGTGTTCGGTGATCGCGCGAAGCACCACCGCGACCGCCAGCCCCGTGAAGACCGGCAGGACCAGCAGCGTCGCCCACAGCCACGGCCCGACCAGCAAGACGAGCCCGGCATGGAGCGCCACCATCCCCAGCAGATCGACGGCGATCTCGCGGGGCCGGACCTTCGTGTGCCGCGTGCGCCAGGTGTTCACGACCGGGTGTGTCGCCCAGGTCAGCCGCAGGTAGTCCCATCCGCCCGGCTTCCCGTCGACGGGAGCGTAGAACCAGGCCTCGGGGTCGTCCTTCGTATGCGTGAGTCGATGGTGGTCCAGGTGGAACGCCCGATACGCCCGCCCGCTGATCCCCACGAGCGCATGGCAGAACCACAGCCAGAACGCGTTCCAGCGCCGGTTGCGCGCCGCCAGTCCGTGGGTGGCGTCGTGCCCCTGAACCAGGATGTCGTGCAGGGGCCCGAACCCGATGGCGAAGGCGGTCACCAGGAGGACCGCGGCAGCGATCAGCCCGTCCAGGATGGGGTGAATGGGGGGCAGGACCGCGAACGACCCATGCCCGACGGCGCCGATGCCGGCCAGCATCGCGAGGTCGGCGAGCACATGCCATCCAGCGCGGCGGGGACCGGCTGCGAGCTGCTTCAGGGTGTGTCGGACCGGGGTGGGAAGGTCGTCCATGCTGTTCCTCCTGCGTCTAGCCTAGTCACGATCAGAACATGTTCAAGCGATATGAACATGTTCTATTCTGATCGGGCGTCGCAGGAGGGCAACAACGGGAGCCGGGGCGGGCGAGCCCGGCGTTCGCTCGTGCGACTTCAACGGGCTCAACGCGATTTCCACCACAGTGCGCTGTCGCTCGCAGAGCGACAGCGCACTGTGGTCGCACAGAGCGCGAAGGCTTCGAAGAGGCCCGCGGTGCCGTCGTGTTCGAGCGGCGTCCTGAGACGTTCGACTGCGAAGCCCTGGCGCGGTACGGCTGGCCTCGGAGGCCCTCGATGACGAAGCCGTTTCACACCCTCACCGCCGCCGCCCTCGTCCTGGCGGGTCTGTTCATGGGTCCCGCCGCAATGGCCCGCACCCTGGCGGTCCTGGAGTTCCAGGCGCACACCGACGATCCCGCGCTGTCCGTGCTCGGGCCCGGGGTCGCCGACATGCTCCGCACCGATCTGGTCCGCAGCGGCAAGGTCACCGTCGTCGAGCGCGACCGGATCGACGCCGTCCGGAGCGAGCTCGAGCTCCAGCAGGACGCCGCCATCGACCCCGAGACCGCCGTACAGCTCGGCAAGCTCGTGGGCGCCGAAGAGGTCGTGCTGGGCGCCGTCCACGCCAACGGGAACACCATCCGGCTCGACGCCCGCGTGGTGTCGGTCGAGACCGGCGTGGCCACCGAGGCCGAGACCGTCTCCGGCCCGAACACCCAGCTCTTCGCCCTCGAGCACCAGCTCGCGAAGCAGCTCGTCCCCGACGCCGACTGGCCCGAGCCCACGCCGTCCGACATGGTGAACGCCACGAACATGCTCGGCGCGCTCGCAAAGCTCTGGCCCGACGAGCCCGGCGGCGAGCCCACCATCGAGCGCCGCCCCGCCGACCCCGCTCCACCCGTCGACAAGAAGCCGTGCAAGCGCGTCGACGTCGAGACCGACAAGATCTCCGGCGAGACCATCAAGACCGCCGCCCTCCCCCTGGGCAGCGTGCGCCAGGACCCCGACGGCACCGTGCTCACCCTGCGCATCGCGATGATGAAGGGGTTCACGGTCAACACCGCCACCAGCGACCCCGCGATCCACAGCGGCGGGTCCATCCCGGTCGAGCTGCTGCTCACCGACGGCACCCTCGTCCGGCTGTACAGCTACGGCATGCCCACCGCCGAAGCGCGCGTCGGAGGCGGGATGGCCGTGACCTTCCGCCTCAACGAGGCCGTCCTGCAGGCGTTTGCGAGCGCCGGCCCCGAACTGGTCCGGTTCAAGCTGAAGAAGCAGGACGACGACTACGAGGTGTCGGGCAAGGCGGCCGAAAAGGAGTGGCGCCCGGTGTTCAGCTGCCTGCTGCAGGACTGACCATGCCGCAGATCACCCTGGACCTCGACGACGAGACGCTCGCGCGGGCGCGGGCTGCGGCGAGGTCCGCAGGGATGTCGATGTCTGGACGGTCAAGAGAACGGTGCCCCCGAAATGCGCGGAGGAACGAGCACATTTTCCGGGGGTACCTGAACGCGTCCAGACATTCAGTGGAAGGAATTCGGGCGGTTCATCCCTCGCTTGCGAGGGTGGGCCGGCGGAATGCGTGACTGGCTCGCGCAGCTCGTGCGGGACACCACCTACAGCGAATGGCCGAAGGACGTCGTCGCGCTGGCGGGTGCCTGGCCGGACTTCCCGACCGTCGAAGAGCTCCGGAACCGGCGCTCGGACGACGTTCCTCGTGAGACGACCTGACGTGCGGAGCTACTCCGCGAGCCAAGCTCGAAGCGCGTCGATCTGACGGGCGATCTCACTCGATGCCGTCCCGCCGAGGCTGTCCCGACGCTCTGCCGCGGCCCTCGGCTCCAACCAGCCCAGCGCATCCGGCTCGAATGCCGGGTGGTGCTGCTGAAGCACGTCCAGGGTCAGAGCCGTGAAGTCGGTGTCGTTGTCTTCACACCAGGCCACCAGCCGACCCGACACGTGGTGCGCATCGCGGAAGGGCACGCCCTTCGTCGCCAGGTAGTCCGCGAGCTCGGTCGCCAGCAGGAAATCCCCGGTCAGCGCGGCCTCGTAGCGGTCCCGCTTCACCTCGAGCGTGCGCCACATCCCCGCCGTGATCCGCGCACAGGCCGTCGTGGTCTCCAGCGCGTCGAACAGGGCCTCGCGGTCCTCCTGCAGGTCGCGGTTGTAGGCCAGCGGCAGGCCCTTCACCATCGTGAGCAGGGCGTTCAGGTCGCCCACCACGCGCCCGGACTTGCCCCGGACCAGCTCGGCGGCGTCCGGGTTGCGCTTCTGGGGCATGATGCTCGACCCCGTCGCGTAGGCCTCGCCCATCCGGATGAAGCGGAACTCCGACGTCGACCAGAGCACGAGCTCCTCGGCCATCCGCGACAGGTGGACCATCGCTATCGCGCAGACGCTCGCGGCCTCCAGCTGGTGGTCCCGTGCCGCGACCGCGTCCATCGCGTTGTCGCACGGCTTGGAGAAGCCCAGCAGCTCGGCGGTGTAGGGCCGGTCGATCGGATGGGGCGTGCCCGCCATGGCTCCCGCACCCAGCGGACTCTGATCCAGACGAGCCAGGGCATCGCGCACCCGGTCGGCATCGCGAGACACCGACCAGGCATGGGCCAGCAGGTGGTGCCCGAGCAGGATGGGCTGCCCGCGCTGCAGGTGGGTGAACCCCGGCATCAGCACGTCTCCGTCGGCCTCGGAGCGCTCGACCAGGGCGAGGACCACGTCAGACAGGGCCTCTCGGAGGGCGGTCATGCGGGAGCGCATCCACAGACGGACATCCGTGGCCACCTGGTCGTTGCGGGACCGGGCGGTGTGCAGCTTGGCGCCCACCGCACCGACGATCTCGGTCAGCCGCGCTTCGACGGCCATGTGGATGTCTTCGTGCTCGGCCGTGGGAACGAACGCGCCGCTCTCGAGCTCCACCCCGACCTGATCGAGGCCCGCCAGCAGCGACGACAGCTCGTCGGGCGACAGCAGCCCCACCTTCGCGAGGCCCTTCGCATGCGCGCGGCTCCCCTCGAGGTCCTCCTGCCACATCCGCATGTCGATGCCGAGGCTCTCGCTGAAGCGGACCATGTCGTCCGCGGGTCCACTCGAGAATCGTCCGTCCCAGAGCGCCATCTCAGTTGTCCCCGCCCTTGGGCTTCAGCGCGTCGGGGATCGGCTTCGGAATCGGCGTGCCCGTGTTGCGCCGGACGCGTCCCCAGGTGGCGTACGACAGGCCGTACAGCTTGAGGAAGCCCTCGGCGGCCTGGCGGTCGAAGGTGTCGCCGTCGGAGTACGTGGCGAGCCCGTCGTCGTAGAGGCTGTAGGGCGAGCGACGGCCCGTGATGCGCGCCAGACCCGCGCTGATCCGCACCCGGACGTCGCCGGTCACGTTGGTCTGAGTGGAGGCGATGAACGCCTGCATCGCGTGGCGCAGCGGCCCGAACCACAACCCGTCGTAGATGAGCGTCGCGAAGTCCTGACTGATCTTGCGCTTGTAGTGGAACGTGGGCCGGTCGAGCACGATGCGCTCGAGCTCGGTGTGGGCCATGAGCAGCACGGTGGCGGCGGGGCCTTCGTAGACCTCGCGCGACTTCAGCCCGACCACGCGGTTCTCCACCATGTCGATGCGCCCGACCCCGTACTTGCCGGCCAGCTCGTTGAGACGCTCCAGCAGCACGACACCCGGCAGCTCCTCTCCGTCGATCGAGACGGGCACGCCGGCCCGGAAGCCGAGGGTGATCTCGACGCTGCCCTTCGGGGCTTCGCTGGGGTCGGAGGTCATCAGCCAGGCGTCCGCCGGCGGCTCGACCCACAGATCCTCCATCTCGCCGCACTCGATGGCGCTTCCCCAGATGTTCTGGTCGATGGAGTACGGCTTCTCCTTGGTGATCGGGATGGGGATGTTCCGCTCCAGCGCGTAGTCGATCTCCATCTCGCGGGTGACGAGGTCCCACTCGCGCAGGGGGGCGATGACCTTCAGCTGCGGCCCGAGGCACTGAGCGGCGACCTCGAAGCGCACCTGGTCGTTGCCCTTGCCGGTGCAGCCGTGGGCGATGGCGTCGGCGCCGTTCTCGAGGGCGACCTCGACGAGGCGCTGGGCCAGCAGCGGTCGACCGAGGGCGGTGTGCAGCGGGTAGGTGCCCTCGTACAGCGCGCCGGCCTGGATGCTCGGGAAGACGAACTCGCGCACGAAGCGCTCGCGCAGGTCGTCGACGACGGCCATCGCCGCCCCGGTGTCGAGGGCCTTCTGGCGGATCGCGGGCAGATCCTCGCCCTGCCCGAGATCGCCTGTGTAGGTGATGATCTCGGCGTCGTAGCGCTCCGAGAGCCAGGGGATCATGCAGGAGGTGTCGAGCCCTCCGCTGTAGGCGCAGACGATCTTCACGGGGACCTCTTTCTTGGTCGGTGGATGGGTCGGGAGGCGTTGGCCGCTGGACGTAGCGATTGACCCGCGATCTGTCGACCCGACCGGGCTCTCCGAGCGGCCGAAGCGCTCAAGAGCCCCGCTGGAACCGTTCGATGAAGCCCGGTGGCCACACCGCACCCGGAACCACGAGCGCGTAGCCGTCCGGGTCGACCCAGATCGGCAGCACGTGATCGGTCAGCCGCCCTCCGACCAGCCGCGAGACGTCGATGAACACGGTGGAGGTGAACACCAGCCGGCCCCCGGTCATCGTCATCGGCAGCCGCTCGCCGAACCGTCGCTCCAACCCGCTCCGCTCGCCATCGGCTGCGTACCGCCACTCCGGGTCGGGCGGGATGCGCTCGTTGCCGTGCAGTCCAGACAGCCGCTCGGCGATGGGTGCGAGACGGTCGGGATGCCGCACGTACAGCGGGTCGGGGCTGTACACGACCCCACCGGGCCCGTCGTCCTCCCCCGACCACACGTGCTCGTCGGCCAGGTGCACGAACCCCCAGAACAGCCGGCCCGTCCGCGCCACCTCGGGCCGACGGCGGAACGCTTCGCGCAGTCGATCGGCCCCGCTGTACGGGAAGTCCGGCACCCGCAGGCGAGGACGACGCACCCCCTCGAGCACGCCGAACCAGTGCTTGAAGTCGTCCGGTGCAGTCGCGTGCATCACGGCCCCTCCTCCGCAGCGGGCCTGCTGGACGGCACGATCCCGCCTCTCCGTGCGATCAGCCCCTCCCGGTCGACTCCATCGGCCGCCAGCCGGGCGACGATCCGGGCGGTCGCCCCCACGTCCCGCCCGAGGGCCAGCAACGCGTGGTGCGGCCCCACCTCGCCATCGGGGCTGGCCGCCAGCAGCACCGACCCCGCCTCCCAGGGCAGGACCCGCTCCTCGACACACCAGTTCTCGATGCGCCTGCGCGCCCCGGCCGCCATCTGCTCCCGCGGTCGACGCAGCAGATCGTGCACCAGCCGCGGGATCCGGTGCACCACGGCCTGCCGCCAGGCGATGAACGAGAACAGCACGAAGAAGAACCCCAGCCCCGACACCCCGAAGAGCACCAGGCCGAGGACGACGACGGGGATCAGCAGCAGCAGGTTCGCCGACAGCGCGAGCAGGCTGGACAGGGGTGCGAGGGTGCGTCCGGGGTCGAGGCGGCCGACCACATAGGAGTCGATGGGCCCGGTTCCCGGGAGTGCGGGGAGGCTCGCGATCACCCGCCGACCGAGGGCGTGCAGCGCGACGGTGACCGCCGGATGCTCCCGCTCGACGTGGGCCCACAGAAGATCGGCCCGTTCGGTCTCCCCGGCGGCGTTCCCGATGCCCACCAGCGCGTCCCAGGCCGCATCGGGGTCGTCCGGAGCGGGCCCGTAGCGCGCCAGCCCCTCGAAGACCGCGTCTGGCACGGCGGGATCGGCAGCGAGGGCGCGAATCGACAACCCCAACAGGGCCAGCTCCTCGATCTGCTGCTCGAGCTCACTCGTAGGGCGCCCATCGACCCGGTCGACGATGGCCTGGAGCTGCTCGGGCGGAAACGCAGCCACCCGCGCCATCAACACCGCACGCACCGCGGCTTCCCAGACGGCCGGTTGCTCTTCGCGAACCGCTTCTCCATGGTCGGTCAGCAGGGCCGCGAGGTTCGGGAACAGCCCCCGCTGCAGCAGCTCGAACGCCGCATCGGACGCCCGGACGACCTCGGGATCCGGACGGAGATCCACCGGGGGCTTCGGCGGCGCGATGCCCTCGTAGAGCGCGCGCAGGTGAGCGAAGGCCTCGGGCTCGCGCTCGGGCGGGAACCGCTTGACCAGCTTCAGATAGCGCCGCTTGCGCTGCTTGCGGTCCAGATCGTCCGGAAACAACGTCTCGGACGACCCGATCGCGAGCAGGGCCTCGGGCGAGTCCGGCAGTCCGTCAGAAATGGACGGTCTGGACCTTCAGCGGCAGCCCGCCGGAGTTCTGGGCCATCAGCACCGCCGTCGCGATGCCCATCAGCTTGGACTGCAGCGTGTCGGCACGACTCGGCAGCACGATGGGCGCGGTCGCTCCCATCACCACCCCCGCGAGCTCTCCGCCCGCGATGTGGGGGAACGCCTTCGCCAGCATGTTCCCCGCCACGACGTCCGGCACGACCACGATGTCGGCCTGGCCCGCGACCGGCCCGCCGATCTTCTTGTAGGCCGCTGCAACCGGGTTGATCGCGTTGTCGAGCGCGAACGGCCCGTCGATCTGGCAGCCCTTGATCTGCCCGCGATCCCCCATCTTCGACAGCGAGGCCGCATGCGTGGTGGTCGGGATCGTGGGCTTCACGGCCGCACCGGCCGACAGGATGCCGACCTTGGGTTTCTCGTTCCCGAGCAGGTGCCCCAGCGCGACCGCATTCGAAACGATCTGCGCGAGTGCCTCCAGGTCGGGCTCGATGTTCAACGCGCCGTCCGTCACGAACAGCAGCCGGCCGAGGTGCGTCGCGTCGAGCACGAACACGTGGCTCAGCAGATGCCCGGAGCGAAGCCCGTGCTCCCGATGCAGCGCAGCGCGCAAAAACCCGCTCGTGTGGATGTAGCCCTTCATGTAGACGCTGGCGCGACCGCCGCTCACGGCCTTCACCGCTGCAGCAGCGGACTCTTTCGGCGTCGGGTGGTGCTCGTACTCGAAGTCGGCGAGATCGACGCCCGCTTCGTCGGCACTGCGCTGCATCGCTTCGCGATCCCCGAAGAGGATCGCATCGGCGAGGCCCAGCTCCCGAGCGCGGGCGACGGCCTCCAGGGTCTTCGGGTCGGTCGCGGCCGCCACGGCGAGTCGGTGGGTGGACGGGCGGTCCACGGCGGCGAGCAGCTGTTCGAAGCTACGGATCATCGGGTCTCCAGGGTCTCTCGGATGCTCCCCCCTACTCCATCGTCCCGCATCGGACACGGCCCGCTGCATCGACGGGTTGTCGAGGCCCGGATCCGGTCGCACAGTTGCGCCATGCTGCAAGACGACTGGTTGCTCCGTCAGATCGAGGACCTCGTCCGCTTCTTCTCGGGGGCGGAAGACGAGGAGATGACCGCGGCCAATCAGGAGGAAACGGCTCAGCGGAGCGAGCCGGGAAACTCCGGCTCCAGAGTCGACGCCGAGCTCGCCCAGCGCACGGGGCTCTCGCTCACGATGCTGTCCCACCTGGACCCCGACGCCGCGGTGCGCCTGATCGGCCATCGCTTCGGGCAGTTCCAGCCCGAGCGGGTCTACACCACCTGGGTGCTGCTCGACACCGCCATCGCCCACGACCACGCGCTGTCGGCCCGATTGATGCCCATCCGCGACGCGCTGCACGGTCAGCTGGTCGAAGAGGTGGGCGCCGACGGCATGACCCGCCTGCAGGACGCGCTTCGCGAGGCGATTCCCTGAACAGACCGTCTATCATCGGTGCATGTTCGTTCTCTCGCTGATGACCGCCCTCGGGGGTCCGGGGCAGTCCGGCACCCTGATGCCGGGGGCCCGCCGGATCGATCCCGACCAGGGACTCGGCTGGGTGGCGGCGGGCGGGATCGGCGGGAACGTCAACGAGCGTGGATGGGCCGGAGGCGGTGGGCTCGACTTCGGCGTCGGGAACGACCTGGCGCTGATCGGGCACGTCAGCACCTGGGGCGTGTCGAACGGGCCGAGCGGCAGCATCGCGGCGCTGGGGCTGCGCGCTCAGCTGGCCGACACCCAATCCGTCCGTCTGGCCGGGGTCCTCGGACTGGCGTACACCAATACGACCCGTCTGCACGGGGTTCCTGGCCTGGCGATCGAACTCGGCGACCCCGAGAAGAAGAAGGTCCTGTTCGACCTGACGCTCATGCCCTGGAGCATCAGCGTGCACCTCGGCCGAATGGAGCGCTGGCGCGACCGGACACCGACATTCCGAACCGTGCTGGACGGCGTCTTCGAGCCGAAGAACGGTCCATCCCGCTGGACCCAGGGCCCCATCCTGCCGCTCGGGACCATCGGGATCTCGGTCCCGGTGATGTCCTACAGCGACGCCGACAATCGCCTGCGCTTCGGCTACCCGGAGCTCATCGCCTGGCACCACGCGGGAAAGCAGGTGTTCTTCGACATCGGGGGCGTGTTGCTGGGCGAGACGATCGGTCCCCACGCCAAGTTCGGGGTGTGGCTGGGCCGGTAAGGCCGAGCGCGGTCACAGCGGGCACTCGCCATCGGCCCCCCACGCGTGCCTCTCCTTCAGCTCCCCGAGCTGGGGGTGGTCACGGCTCGCCGGGCTCGCGATCGAGGCGCAGCCGCTCGCGTCGCATCTGCAAGCGCTGGAAGACTCTCTCGCCGTGCACGACGTCATCCGCGTCGAGCTCGTGTGCACCCACGTCGATCAGCCGGCGTACTCGCGCCACGGCGGTCGCGCGTGTCTCTTCATCCGCCGTCCCGCTCAGTATCCGCCAGGAACCGCTTCTCCAGGCCGACGCCTCGCCGGACTTCCCGCAGTCCGACGCCGTTCTCGCCCAGCACCCGCACCACCACCACACTGCTCGCATCGAGGTCGGTTCCCGGGGGTGCCTGCTGGAGCAGCCGGTCGTCCTTCATCGCGAAGGTGTGCTCGGGAAGCGCGTCCAGAAGCGCATCGAGCGGCGGAGCCCCCACGATGTCCCACTCCACCAGGGCCGAACGACCGGTGACCTCCTCGACCGGCCCTTCCCGCAGGGTCTTTCCGCGGTCGATCATCACCACGTAGTCGCAGAACCGCTCGAGCTCGTCGAGGTTGTGGCTGCTCACCACCAGGGTCTGCAGGCCCCGCACGGCGGCGAGGGCATCGCGCAGGGACTTGGCCTGGAGCGGGTCGAGGCCCGCCATCGGCTCGTCGAGCAGCACGAGCTCCGGAGAGCCCAGCAGCGCCGAGCCCACCGCCACCCGCCGTCGCATCCCGTGGGACAGGCTGGCGATGCGGGAGTCGGCCCGGTCGTCGAGGCGGACGAGCTTCAGCACCCGCTCGGCTTCGGTCTTCGCGGCCTTGCGCGCCATTCCCTGGAGCTGGCCGAGATGGACCAGCAGCTCACGCGGCGTGTGCCGGTCGGACAGCGCTGCGTCCTGGGGAAGCACCCCGAGCCGGCCCTTCAGCTCGTACGGGTCGAAGTGATCGAGGTCGAGGATCTGCAGGCTGCCGGCATCCGGCGCCAGAAACCCCGAGACCACGCTGAACGTGGTGGTCTTGCCCGCGCCGTTGGGCCCCACGAACCCACAGATGCTGCCCTTGGGGATCGAGAAGCTCAGCCCATCGAGGGCGGTGTGCTTGCCGTAGGACTTGTGGACGCCCGAAAAGGCCAGTGCAGACGGGGCCGTTGCGGGTTCGGTCGCGAAGATGTCCGTGCTCACAGGTCCCTCGCGATGAAGCGTGCGGACCCCATGCCCACGGCGGCCGCACCCAGCGTGGCGCACACCATGGCCGGCATCACCCAGCCGAAGCCGGGCTCCCACAGCGCACGCATCCAGCCCTGGGGCAGGATCTGCAGGACGACGTCGCAGACGATGGCGAACGACCCGCCCTCGAAGGCCCGCGCGAAGCCGTAGATCACCCAGCTCCCTGCGGTCGACCCGATGGCCATCACCCGGGCCCAGGCGGGCGAGGTGGTGAGGCAGCTGGCCGCGACGCCGAGCCCCGCGAACGGAATGGAGAAGCACCAGGCCTTGCCGGTGAGCAGCAGCAGCCACACCGCGAGCATCACGGGGTCGTTGCCGACCATCATGGTCATGCCCATGATCCAGACGACGCCCGCGGCGAGCCCCGATGCGACGGCGGTGAGGAACAGCTGGCCGGCGAAGCGCCCGAGCACGAGCTCGACCCGGCCGGTGCGCAGGGCTTCGAAGCGCAGTGCACGGCTGCCCAGATCGATGCTCACGCTCTCGGCCGACGTGCTCGCGGCGAAGAACGGGATGAGCAACAACCCCAGCCACATCGCGAAGATCGCGAGGGGCGGGATGGTGACGAGCTCTTCGACCAGGCGGGGATTGCCGGTCATGCCGCCGATGAGATCGCGGAAGGTCTCGCTGCGCACGAGGCTGTCGAGCAGGGCGCCCGGTGTGTCGGTGGTGGCCACGCCGAGCTGACGTGCCACCTGGTTCTCGAGGGTGTGGAGCAGCGCCAGGAAGATGTAGGACGCGCCCCCGTACGCGATGACGTACAGCAGGAACAAGGCGAGCGCACGCCAGGTACGCAGGGCCCGCAGGACCTCGAAGCGCCCGACGAGCAGGATGTCGCGGAGCGCGGTCACGGGCCGAAGCCTCCACCAGGCGGGCTGTCGAGCTGCTGGAGCACGTCGATGATCGCGGGATCGACGTAGGACAGCGGGTCGAGGGACTCGTCCTGGAGGTTCGCCACCTGGTCGGCATCGAGGATCCCGCGAAGGTCGTCCTCGGCGGACAGCACCACATCGAGGGTCTCGGCGGCGTACAGCATCGTGTCGCGGCGGTTGGGCTCGCCATCGAGGTTCATCTGGTCGACCAGGTCGTTCGCGAGGCCGATGAGCTCGTCGTTCATCCGGGCCACGGACGCATCGATCTGCTCGAGCTGCTCGTCGCTGGGGTTGGCGTCCTCGATCAGCGCAGCACGGGCCTGCTCGTACCGCAGGTTCATCGCCTCCCGCGCCAGATCGAGGTTCTCGCGAATGTCCTCTTCGGACATCTGCTGGGCTTCGCCGTCTTCGCCGATCTGGATCCTGAAGCCCTCGTCCTCCTCGTCGGACCCGTCTGCGTCGGGGGTTTCGGGCGGCACGCCCTCATCGGGGCCGGGCTCGCGGGGCTCGAAGCGGGTGACCTTCTTCTCGGGCTCGTCTCCCTGCCACGGACGTCCGCGGAACACGTTGGCGATCTCGGACCCCATCCGCCCGTTGTCCTCGCACTCCCCGGCCTCGGCGAGCTGAGCCTTGAGCGCGCGCACCTCGGACCGTGGACCGAGACCCCCGATGCCCAGGCCGACCACCAACGCGATCGCCCCGATCACGAAGTGCAGGGCTCCGATTCCGCGTCCCTTGCTCATGCTCCTCCTCCGCTCGCGGTGTTCATCCGCATCCAGGACTCCAGGATGATCACGGCGGCCATCTGGTCCACCATCCCCTGGCGCTTCTTGCGGTTCATCCCGCTCTCGATCAGGCGCCGCTCGGCTTCGACCGACGAGAACCGCTCGTCGACGTAGTGCACGGGAAGCCCGGTGGACTCCGCCACTTCGTCGCCGATCTGCCGGGCCAGCCGCGCCGATCGGGCCTCGCTGCCGTCGAGCTCGTACGGAAGCCCCACCACCACCGCCTTCGCTTCGCGCTCGTCGAAGATCGTGCGCAGCCGGGCGACGTCCTTCTTCACGCCCTTGCGCGACACGGTGGTGACCGGGCTCGCGAGCATGCCCAGCGGATCGGTCGCTGCAACGCCGATCGTCTTCGTTCCCACATCCAGGGCGATCACACTCAAGAGGGGGCTCCTACGGGTTCGTTTCGGGATGCCACGCGCTCCCCCAACAGCATACGGTCTCCCATCGTGGTCCATTTCATGCTGGAAGACCACAAAGCGGACAGTTTCTGGTCGTTCGTCATCAGGGCACTGGACAAGTGTTCGGGCCTTCGCTACAACTGGACACGCGTTCAGAGCAACCGGACATCTCCGTCCGTTCGCTCCAGGGGAACCGATGGCATTGCCGCAATCTACGCCAATCGCCGAGATCCTGTCCCAGGGTGACGAAGTCGTCACCGGTCAGGTGGCCGACACCAACGCCGCCTGGCTGGCCACGCGCCTCACCGATCTCGGGTTCACGGTGGTGCGGCACACCTCGGTGGGCGACCAGCTGGGCGATCTGGTGTCGCTGTTCAACGAGGTCGGGCATCGCTGCGACCTGGCCGTGTGCACGGGCGGTCTCGGCCCCACCGAAGACGACCTCACGGCCGAGGCCATCGCCACCGCGTTCGATCGGCCCCTGGCGCTCGATCCGGTCGCGCTGACCGACCTGAAAGCGAAGTACGCCCGCTACGGCCGACCCATGCCGGCGGTCAACGAGAAGCAGTGCTGGTTGCCCCAGGGCTCGGTGCGCCTCGACAACGACTGGGGCACGGCTCCGGGCTTCGCGGTCCAGGCCGAGCGCGCGTGGATGGCGTTCATGCCGGGCGTCCCGCGCGAGATGCGCAACCTGTTCGATCAGCGCATCGTTCCCCTGCTGCACCAGCAGTTCCAGCTGTCGCCCGGCCGCCTGGTCACCATCCGCACCACGGGGGTGGGCGAGTCCAACCTGCAGGAACGCATCAACAGCGGTCCGGCGGGTCGGTGGATCGATGCGCATCCTCACGCGCTGATCTCGTTCCGCACCAAGCTCCCCGAGAACCACCTCAAGCTCCGGTTGCCGCCCGAGCTGTCCGACGCAGAGGCCACCGAGCTCGTCGCCGAGCTGATCGGCCTCATCGGAACCCCCGTGTTCGCAGTCGAGGGCCTGTCCAGCCCCGCCCCCACCGAGCGTTTTGCGGGCCTCGACCTCGAAGGCGGCGAGCTCGTGCAGGTCATCGGGCGTCAGCTCGTCGCTCGGGGCCACACCCTGTCCTGCGCCGAGTCCTGCACCGGGGGGCGCGTCGCCTCGATGTGCACCGCACACGGCGGGTCCAGCGCCTGGTTCACCGAGGGCGCCATCACCTACAGCAACGCCGCCAAGGTCCGCATGCTCGGCGTCGATCCGGGCACCCTCGAGCAGCACGGTGCAGTCAGCGAGCCCGTCGCCCGCCAGATGGCCGAGGGCATCCGCGAGCGCGCCGGCACCACCTGGGGCGTGTCCACCACCGGCATCGCCGGCCCGGGGGGCGGCAGCGCAGAAAAACCCGTCGGCACCGTGCACATCGCGGTCGCCGGCCCCGAAGCCACCGTCCATCGCAAGCTCCGCCTCGGCAGAGACCGCGCCCGCATCCAGACCCTCGCCGCCAGCAGCGTCCTGGATCTCCTGAGACGAACACACCACTGATTGGAGGCCCTCATGGCCAAGAGCAACAACAAGAAAGACGAAGCCAACAAGGCAGTCGATGCCGCCATCGCCTCCATCGAGCGGATGTTCGGGAAGGGCGCGATCATGCGGTACGGCGACGCCGAGACCCCTCAGATCGCCTCGATCCCCACGGGCTGCATCGGGCTCGACCTCGCGCTCGGCATCGGGGGCGTGCCCCGCGGTCGCGTCGTCGAGATCTACGGCGCCGAGGCCAGCGGCAAGACCACCCTGGCCCTGCAGGTCATCGCCAAGTGCCACGCTGCGGGCGGGGTCGCCGCCTTCGTCGACGCCGAGCACGCGCTGGACGTCAACTACGCCCGCAACTTGGGCGTCAAGGTCGACGAGCTGCTCATCAGCCAGCCCGACCACGGCGAGCAGGCCCTCGAGATCACCGAGACCCTCGTGCGGTCGGGCGCCATCAGCGTCGTGGTCGTCGACTCCGTCGCAGCACTCGTGCCCAAGGCCGAGCTCGAGGGAGACATGGGTGATGTCCAGCCCGGTGCCCAGGCCCGCCTCATGAGCCAGGCCCTGCGCAAGCTCACGGGTGCCATCAACAAGTCCGACTGCACCGTCATCTTCATCAACCAGACCCGCATGAAGATCGGCGTGATGTTCGGCTCACCCAAGACCACCTCGGGCGGCAACGCGCTCAAGTTCTACGCGTCGGTCCGGATGGAGGTCACCCGCATCGGCTCGGTGAAGAAGGGCGACGAGATCCTGGGCAACCGCACGCGGATCAAGATCGTGAAGAACAAGCTCGCACCTCCGTTCCGCAAGACCGAGTTCGACATCTACTACGGCGAGGGCGTCTGCCGCGAAGCCGAGCTGCTCGAGCTGGGTGTCGAGGAGAAGATCGTGAAGAAGAGCGGCTCCTGGTACGCCACGGCCGACGGTGAGCGGCTGGGTCAGGGCAAGGAGAACTCCCGCATCTACCTCAAGGAGAACCCCAAGCTCGCAGACGAGATCCACAAGAAGATCCTGATCAACCGCGGCCTTCTGCCCGAAGAGGAAGAGGGCGTGCCGGTCGCGAAGCCGGCCGTCCAACCGGAGGCTTAGCTCGCGTTCATCCACGGCCTGAACAGCGAGCGAACGACGATCAATCATAGGGTAGGAGCATGTTCGCATCGCTCTCCCTCATCGCAGCCGCCCTCGCGGGGCCTCCCACCCAGACTGGTGAGGTGATCCGCGGGCGTCCGCCCGTCGCGCTGTGCACGGTCCCGGGGATCGACTTCGTTGCGGTCGTCGAGTTCGAGCCGGACACCGTAGAGGTCACGGAAGACGGCGAATATCGCTATCGACACATCCATCGCGAGCTGAAGGTCCTGAAGTGGATCTGGGGGGAACGACCGGTGGACGTGTTGCATCACGACGTGCAGTTCAAACGGCGACTGAAGGCGATCACGAGCCCGCACGACTGGCCGAAGCCGCTGTTCAGGGAACCTGCCTACGATGGGTCCATCGTGTTGATTGCAGCCGGGCGCGAGGACGATCAAGTGGAGTGGAACCAGGTCGTTGGCCGGACTCATCGAGGAAGGCCACTGACCATTCCGAACCGTTTCATGTTCATGAAGATCGAATCGGACGACAACCGTCATGGCAAGGCCATCACGTTGGAGACCAAGGATGCGGTGGTGCTCACAGGAGAGAACAGCGAGCGGATCGGCTGGATCGAAATCCGTCCTCACACGCACCCAGACGTGCACTCGATGCTGAACGCTCAGGCGAGAGCGATGGATTTCGACGACCTCATGGCTGAAGTGGAGGGCGCATGCTCCCAGTAGCGCTCGCACTGGTGACACCCGCAGCCATCGCAGGCCCCCGACTCAGGGGTGACGAATGCTGGGCGTCCAGAACGCCGGCAATCCTCGACTGGAGGCATCCATCGCGTCAGGTCCTACGGCGGGTCGCGACGATCCAATCCGCATCATGCGAGCAGATGTGATTCGGGCGTCCGCACTCACGATGGCCCTCATCGCTGGAGGCTGCTCATCCTGGAGCAGTCCAACGTACACGGTAGAGAACGACTCGTGCGGCAACCCACCCCCAGACGCCGTCGTCGATGTACGCATCTACCGACTGGAGTTCCTGGATCACTACTGGGCTTTCAACGAGCCGTACGACACGGACGGCTCACCCCCGGACATCGCAATCTGCCAGTCGTTCGACAACACGCACCTGAACTGCAAGTACCTCGGCGAGGGCACGGAATTCGTCTTCGACGAAGAGCCCCTCACCTTCCGCATCCCGGTCGACCAGTTCAGCTCCTTCCAGACCCTCGACATCGACTACGAACCCATTCCCAGTGGCGACTTCGAAATCGTCCGGCCCACCCCAGGGACCGACGCACCCGGTCAAGGAGTCTGGGGCCACTACCAGCACGAGCTGGAGGCCTTGGTGGACTGTGGGCCGATGAACTTCGTCGACCGAGTTCAGGGAATGCCCGTTGCCATCGGAGAGGTCGTCCTCGTCGAGCCCTGAGGTCGAGACCGCTTCCGCGACGTCCTGTAGGCTCCACCCATGCAGGTTCGACCCCTTCGGAGGCTCCATGACGGAACGGTTGCTCGACCACCCCGAGATCGGCCGGCGGTACTTCTTCCCGCAGCCGATCCCGCCCAACCAGCCCGTCTGGGTCGAGGTCGACGGGCCGCCTCCCGCTCGGCTGGCGTGCACCGCGCCCACCCCCGCGGACGGGGAGCCCCCGCTGCTGCTGCACTTCCACGGCAACGGCGAGGTGGTCGCGCACTGGGACGACTTCGGACGCGCGCTGTCGACCGTCGGGTTCGCGCCGTTCTTCGCAGAGTACCGCGGCTACGGCGCCAGCACGGGTCGCCCGATGCTCGACACCATGCTCGACGACGCGCTGGCCACGGCCGACGCCGCAGCTGCGCACACCGGGATTCCCCTCGAGCGGTGCGTGGTCTACGGGCGCTCGGTGGGGTCGATCTACGCGCTGCACGTCGCCGCCCACCGGCCCGTCCGGGGGCTCGTGATCGAGAGCGGCATCGCCGACGTCGGGCAGCGGTTGCGCCTGCGGCTGTCTCCCGAAGCCGACCTCCAGGTCAGCGACACCGCCTTCGAACAGGCCCTGTCCGAGCGGTTCGATCACCAGCTGAAGCTCGCAAAGGCCGACTGTGACGTGCTGATCCTCCACACCACGGGCGATCACATCGTGTCGGTCGACCACGCCCGGCAGCTCGCGGGCTGGGCGGGGTCCCGCGCCGAGCTCGTCGAGTTCGACCGCGGCAACCACAACACGATCTTCGCCCACAATGCCGGCGAGATCCTCGAGCACCTGGTGCAGTTCCGCGACCGCATCGCGCTGTGAGGGGTCACTCCGACGCGAAGTTCTCCAGGCTCAGGTTCACCGGCCCGGTCTCGATGCGGATCGCCCGCGCGATGTACGGGCTCCAGCTCTCCCGCCCCCGCATCGGCACCTCGAACTCGAGGTCTTCGGAGAAGATGTCCTCGTTCTCGGCGTCGCGGATGGTGAACGTCCACGTGTCGAAGCCGTTGCCGTTCGTGCCGTACCCGGTGTACGCCTCGCCGGCCCAGGGGCCCGTGAACGTCTCGATGCCCGCCGGGTTGGTGATGGCGATCTCCGAGGTCGAGCCGGGGTCGTTCGTGGCCAGGAACTCGATCGGGAAGCTGGTGTCGTAGCCGGGGTCGAACGCGCAGTCGCAGCCGATCTGTACGCTCGCGCCGTGTACGTTGGCCTGGCACTGGTCGACCATCTGACTGATGTAGAGCTCCCAGTCCGGATGGGAGTCCGCACAGCCCGACTCCACGCGCGAGACCGCGGTGTCCATGAAGTTCGGATTGCAGTCCTGTCCTGCGAGGTTCTCGGCCAGGTGGTCCAGCTCGACCTGACACTTCCCGCAGCTGCCCCGGCAGGCGACGAGTGCGGCGATTCCGACGGCGAGCAGCGCGAGACGGGTCATGCAACCTCCACATGCACCCTACCACCGCGGCCTTCAGACCGACTCCAACCCCGCGATGTCCGGCCGATCCGCCGAGCAGTTCCAGCAGCTCCCGAAGTTCGGCTCGTTCTCCTCGCCGCACGCCCTGCATTCCCAGCGCGGATGCACCAACCGCGGCCGGTGGAACTCGCGGATCGCGGCCTCGGCGCGTTCCTGGTCCTCGGAATTCACCCAGATGGTGGGCCAGGCATCCACGATGGGGATCTCGCCGCGCAGGCCCAGCAGATCGCCCCGGAGCGTCGAGTGGATGTCGTTCCGCTCGAGCCAGTGCTGGATGAGGAAGGCATCCGTCGGGCCCTTCCCTTTGTAGACGCAGATCACGCTGCCTCCGGGGTTCGTCCACGAGCCTAAGCACCCTCGCACCCTGCGACACCTCGCACACACCTTGCAGCCCGGGTGCGGATGAATACGTCAACCCGCTGCACAGGAGGCCTCCGTGAAGGCTCACGAGATCCGCCGCGCGTTCCTGGACTTCTTCGGAGACCGCGGCCACACCGTCGTCGACAGCGCTCCGGTGGTCCCGGAGAACGACCCCACCCTGTACTTCGTGAACGCCGGGATGGTGCCGTTCAAGGACGTGTTCACGGGCAAGGACAGCCGTCCGTACACCCGGGCCGCCAGCGCACAGAAGTGCCTGCGGGTCTCGGGCAAGCACAACGATCTCGATGCCGTCGGCAAGACCGCCCGTCACCACACGCTCTTCGAGATGCTCGGCAACTTCAGCTTCGGCGACTACTTCAAGTCCGAAGCCATCCCGATGGCCTGGGAGCTCGTCACCGGCGTGTACGGCATCGACCCCGACCGGCTGTGGGTCACGGTGTTCGACGACGACGACGAGTCCTTCGAGATCTGGCGCGACACGGGCGTGGCCGAGGGCCGCATCCAGCGCATGGGCGAGAAGGACAACTTCTGGTCGATGGGCCCGGTGGGTCCGTGTGGCCCGTGCACCGAGATCTTCTTCGACCACGGCCCGAAGTACGGAAAGGACGGCGGGCCCGCAGCGGACGAAGACCGCTACGTCGAGATCTGGAACCTCGTGCTCATGCAATACGAGCAGCACGCCGACGGCTCCCGCACCGAGCTCCCCAGGCCCAGCATCGACACCGGCAGCGGCCTCGAGCGCGTCGCCGCCGCCCTGCAGGGCAAGTACTGGAACTACGATTCCGACGTGTTCGCCGGGCTGATCGGGCGCGCCGCCGGCGTCGCGGGCGTCGAGTACGGCGCTTCGGACGACGCCGACACCGCCCTGCGGGTGATCGCCGACCACAGCCGCGCCACGGCGTTCCTGATCGGCGATGGCGTGATGCCCAGCAACGTCGGGCGGGGCTACGTGCTGCGCCGGATCATGCGTCGCGCGATCCGATTCGGCGTGAAGCTCGACATCGACAAGCCCTTCTTCCATGAGACCGTCGAGCAGGTCGTGGCCGACATGCACGACGCCTACCCGGCTCTGTCCGACCGCCACGCGTTCATCGACGAGGTGGTGCGCGGCGAGGAGGACCGGTTCCGGCGCACCCTGTCCCGCGGGATGGCGCTGCTGGACGAACACCTCGAGGGCCGGTCCGAGGGCGACGTGCTCGACGGCCAGGTCGTCTTCCGGCTGTCCGACACCTTCGGCTTCCCCCCCGACCTCACCGAGATCATCGCGGGCGAGCGCGGCGTCGGCATCGACAAGCCAGGCTTCGAAGCGGCGCTCGAAGAGCAGAAGGAGCGTGGGCGTCAGAACTGGAAGGGCTCCGGCCAGGAAGGCAGCACCGTCCTGTTCAACCAGCTCGCCGAGGAGCTCGGAGAGACCCCCTTCACCGGGTACGACAAGGCGAAGGACAGCGCGACCATCGCCGCCCTCGTCAAGACCACCGAAGCGGGCGACGGCGACGAAACGACCGTGTCCTACGAGCGCGTGGAGCGCCTGCAGGCCGGAGAGGCCGGTGTGGTCGTGCTCGATCGCACCCCGTTCTACGGAGAGGGCGGCGGACAGGTGGGCGACACGGGGTCCATCGCGAGCGGAGACGGCGCGTTCACGGTGTCCGACACCACCCGCAACAACGGGCTGTTCCTGCACCACGGCACGGCCGACGCGACCCTGTCCGTCGGCGACGAGGTCACGGCCCACGCCAACGGCGGTCGGCGCGCGATGACCAAGCGCAACCACACCGCCACGCACCTGCTGCACGCGGCGCTGCGCAACGTCCTCGGCGAGCACGTGCAGCAGAAGGGCTCGCTGGTGGGTCCCGACCGGCTGCGCTTCGACTTCAGTCACCACAAGGCGGTCAGCCCCGACGAGCTGCAGACCATCGAAGACCAGGTGAACGTCCAGATCCTGCGCAACACCGCGCTCACCGAGCAGGTCACGAGCATGGACGAAGCCCAGGAGCTGGGCGCCATGGCGCTGTTCGGCGAGAAGTACGGCGACCGCGTTCGCGTGGTGGCCGTGCCCGGCTACTCGGTCGAGCTCTGCGGCGGAACGCACGTCGATCGCACCGGCGACATCGGGCTGTTCCACATCGGCAGCGAGTCCGGCATCGCCGCGGGGGTCCGACGCATCGAAGCCCACACGGGCACCAACGCCATCCGGGTCTTCCGCCAGGAGCACCAGGCGCTGCAGTCCGTCGCCGCTCAGCTGAAGGTCCCCACCGACCAGCTGTCCGACGCCATCCAGCGGCTCCACGACGAGAAACGTGCGCTGGAGAAGGAGGTTGCGAGCCTCGAGCGCGAGATCGCCAAGGCTGCGGCGGGCGATCTGCTCGACGAGGTCGTGGAGGTCGCGGGCGTCAAGGTGCTCGCCGCCACCTTCGACGGCGACCTGAAGGAGCAGGCCGACCGCCTGCGCGACAAGCTCGGCAGCGGCCTCATCGTGCTCGGGCGCGACAACGGCAAGTCGGTGCAGCTGGTGGCCGCGGTCACCAAGGACCTCGCAGGCAAGCGCCTGCACGCAGGCAAGATCATCGGCACCATCGCGCCCATCGTGGGCGGTCGCGGAGGCGGACGTCCCGACCTCGCCCAGGGCGGCGGCAAAGACACCGACAAGCTGGGCGATGCGCTGGCAGCCGTCATCGGCGCGGCAGAAGCACAGCTGGGGTAGTCCGACCCCCTCGTGCGAACCCGATCTGCATCGGCAGGCGGGTCGCAACGGCTCGGTGTAGAGTGGGCCCATGCGAATCCCGACTCACACGGCGTCTGCACTGCTACTTCTCATCGGTGTGGGCTGCCGGCAGTTCACGGTGCTCCATCGAGCAAGCGACTTCGGAGCGGGA
This sequence comes from Myxococcota bacterium, assembly GCA_965224055.1. GTDB lineage: Bacteria > Myxococcota_A > UBA796 > UBA796 > JACKEQ01. The sequence continues at coordinate 5,900,210 of OZ245034.1, forward strand.
ACCCGCACGCCAGGGTGCGAGGGAGACTACTCCACCACTCCGGGTCTGGACTGCTGCACCACCGTCCAGAGCGCCTGGGCCACCTCCGAAGCCGAGCTCGAGGCGGTGATGGCCGACCAGGTCGGCTTCGGCCCAGGGTTCACGAACGTCGCAACGCCTCCGGGCTTCTTCGACGACCGTGCCGCCCTGGCGCTGTGGACCGATGCCTGTCCGGGAAGCGATGCGCGGTTGCGCGTCCGCTCATTCGACGCCCAGCCAGACGACGTGTCCGTCGATCTGCTCGTCGCCCTCCCAGGGATCGACCAGGAGATCGAAGGGATCCGACCGGTGATCGTCCTCGCCACCGATCGCGACCACGCGGGCAAGCCCGTGAGCGCCACCGCGCAGTACCCGTAGCTACGCCCTCCTGCGCGCCAGGAACACCTCTCCGCAGTCCATCTCCCACGGCAGATCCGCAGCCACCGGCTCGAATCCTGCCTCCTGGACGAGTCGCCACCAGGTCGACCGGTCGAAGAGCCCCATCCAGTGCTGCTCGTGCAGGCACTCCACCGCTCCGCTCCCTCCATCGGAGGCCGGCTCGCGCAGCAGCACCGCGAAGTCCACCCGGTAGCGATGCGCCTCGGGGCTGTGATGCCACTCCAGCAGCTGGACCGCACGGCCGCTGTCGTCCTCGAACCCCCCGACCAGGCTGCCTTCGGTGAAGGTCTCGACCACCGCGTCGGGCCGGATCAACAGGGCGCCGCCGGGCTCGAGGTGACGCGACGCCACGTCCAGGGTCGCACGCACGTCGTCGGGCGAGGTGAGGTACATCCCGCCATCGCCCAGCAGCACCAGATCGAACGTCCGGTCGAGGTCCAGGGACCGCATGTCGCCCAGCACGTGCTCCCGGGTCGGGTTGAGGGTTCGGCAGACGTCCAGCATCGCCTCCGACAGGTCGTTGAGCACCACGTCCATGTCGGCGGGCAGGTGCGTCGCCAGGCCCCCGGCACCGCTCCCGAGATCGAGCAGCGAGCGCGGCGCGCGACCGAGGACCTGGGCCGCCAGGCGCATCGCGAGGGCGGCGTTGTCGACGTGGTCTTCGGGCGGGCTCAGAAGCGGCCAGAGATGCGCGAGATCGGTGTACAGGCGGTGCGACATGTGCGACTCCAGGGTTCAGGCCTTCGCGAGCTCCCAAATCTCCACCCGCTCCTTGGTCCGCCGCCGTGAACCCGGCTCCGACTTCACCTTGCGCCGCATCTTCTGGACCAGCTTCAAGTGGCCGCGCTCCAGCTCGGCCTCGATGGGGTGCGGCACGTCGGGCTGCACCAGGGTGAGGATGTTGGAGAACACCACCACGATCCGCCCGTCTGCAGCGAGGCGTTCGCGGGCCTGGGCGAAGAATCGCTCGAACAGCGTGGCGTCTTCGAAGAGCAGCGCCTCGTCGAGCAGGCTCACCGGGGTTCCCTGGGTCCACGGCGGATTGAACACCACCAGGTCGGCCGGCGTGGGGTCGTCGCCCAGCAGGTCGCCACAGAACAGGTCGATGCGCGGAGGGGGGTCGAGCCGCTTCAGCTCGCGCTCAACGCTCTCGATGGCGTTCGGATTGCTGTCGGTCGCCAGCACGCGGTCGAACTTCTTCGCGAGCAGGAACGCCAGCACACCACAGCCGGTCCCGACGTCGATCGCCTGGCCCTTCGCGCCGTCGTACTGGCTCAACCAGGTCGCGAACAGCTCCAGGTGCTCCGTGCGCCGGGGCGCGTAGGTGCCGTAGAACGGATGGAGCGCGTGGCCGAGCACCGCGAGCTTCACCCCGTCGCGGTAGCGCAGCCATGCCCCGTGCAGCTCCTGGACCTCGATGAGCGGCAGGAAGAACTGCTTCATCTCGGGGTAGAGCTCGACCAGGAAGTCCATCGCGCCAGCGTCCTTCAGCGCGAGCCAGTGGTCGCGGATCGGGGCCAGCAACCGCAATGCAGCGGTTCGAAAGCGGCGCTCGAAGGCCTGACGCTCTTCGAAGCCCGCCGTACCGGCCGGTCGACCGATCTGGGCTGCGAGCGCTTCGAGAATCGCGACCCCGGTGCCGTAGTGGTCGGTGACCAACAGCTTCTCGCCGGCGAGCAACCGCTGAGCGGCCACCTGGGGCGATGTGGAGTGGTCGACCGGGCTCGCGTCGTGCGTGCGGATTGGGGTCGGGCGATGGAGGGTGCGGTGCGTCACGGAAGGCATCTCGATAGTCTGGGCGTCATGAGCGACCGGCCCTCCACCCGCATCAACAAGTATCTGAGCGAGTGCGGGTACTGCTCCCGCCGGGCCGGCGACAAGCTCGTGTCCCAGGGACGGGTCCAAATCAACGGCGAGCTCGCGGTGATGGGCAGCAAGGTGGGCCCGGGCGACGCGGTAACGGTCGACGGCGAAACGGTCGAGATGCCCGAAGAGGACTTCGTCTACCTGGCGCTCAACAAGCCCGTCGGCATCGTGTGCACCACCGACACCCGCCGCGAGAAGGACAACATCATCGACTTCGTGGGGTACGAAAAACGCATCTTCCCCGTCGGCCGGCTCGACAAAGCCAGTCAGGGACTGATCTTCCTCACGAACGACGGCGACATCGTGAACCGCATCCTGCGCGCGCGGAACAACCACGACAAGGAGTACATCGTCGAGGTCGACCGGCGCATCACCCAGGGCTTCGTGAAGAAGATGAGCGCGGGCGTCGAGATCCTCGACACGGTCACCCGGCCCTGCGAGGTGCAGCGCCTGGGCAAGCAGGAGTTCCGGATCGTCCTGACGCAGGGCCTGAATCGCCAGATCCGCCGGATGTGCGAGGCGCTGGGCTACCGCGTCACCCGCCTGGAGCGCGTGCGGATCATGAACGTGCACCTCGACCTGCCAGTGGGCGAGTGGCGGTACCTGACCGACGGCGAGCTGGCCGAGCTGCGTCGCCTCACGGCCGACTCGGCGAAGACCTCCGCGCAGACCAGCGATGGCAGCCCCGACGCCTGATCAGTCCAGGCCCTCGCGCGCGATGCGATCCACCCGCTTGAGCAGGGTCGGCATCCGGTAGGGGCCCACCATCCCCTCGATGCGGCGAGCGGCCTTGTCGACCGGCATTCCCTCTGCGGTCACCCACAGCGGACGCGTGCTCTCCCCCCGGTAGACCGGCTCGGCCACGCCCTGAGCGCCCGAGAAGCCCGTCTTGGCGACCCCGATGACCGGCACGCCCTCGGAGAGCCCGTCGTACAGGTGCTTTCCGAGACCGGGTCTGCTGGCCCCGAGCCACACGAACCCGTCGACCACCACGCCCGTGATGGGCAGCGACGCACTCCGGACATCGTCCAGGAAGGCGTCGATCAGCGGGAGCTCCCGCTTGTAGAACTGACCGGGCTCGTAGGACGCCGGTGCGCCGTCGACCCACACAGCCCGCTCGATGCCGGACTCCTCGGCGAACGACACGAAGCCCACGCCCCCGACCCGAGCGCCGTTCGGTTCGTAGTGCACATCCACCGCCCACCACATCGCGTCTCCAACCTCAGTCCGGGGTCTGGGTTCGCGTTATGCCGGCCAGCCACCTCGCGGCCAGCGGACGACCCCTCGTCCACCGCCGCACGCACTCCAGGAGGCACCAGGATGCAACTCGACTCTGTGAAGGCCATCGTCACCGGTGGCGGCAGCGGCATGGGCCGCGCGTTCGCTGTCCACCTCGCCCGCTCGGGCGCCGACGTCACCATCTGCGACCTGAACGAAGACGCGATGGCCGAGACTCAACAGGAGGCCGAGGGCGCCCCCGGCACGATCCACAGCGTGGTCGCAAACGTCGCCGACGAGAACGACGTCGTGACCCTGGTGAACGACGCCTACGCCAAGATGGGCGGGCTCAATGCGCTGGTCAACAACGCGGGCATCTTCCGCGACGGCCTGCTGGTCAAGAAGGACCGCGAGACCGGCGCCGTGAAGAAGATGTCGCTGAAGAACTGGCAGAGCGTCATCGACGTCGACCTGACCGGGCCGTTCCTCTGCACCCGCGAGTTCGCTGCGAAGTGCATCGAGACCGACACCAAGCCCGGCGTCATCGTGAACATCAGCAGCATCGCGCGCCACGGGAATCCCGGGCAGACCAACTACAGCGCCGCCAAGGCCGGGCTCATCGCCGACACGCGCCTGTGGTCGCTCGAGCTGTCGCGGTACGGACTCCGCACGGGTGCCGTCGCACCGGGCTTCGTCGACACGCCCATCCTGCAGGGCATGCGCGAAGACGTGCTCGAGAAGATGCTGAAGGGCGTGCCTCTGCGCCGTGCCGCGAGCACCGAAGAGATCTGGCTCGCGGTGAAGTTCATCCTCGAGTGCGACTACTTCACCGGCCGCTGCATCGACGTCGATGGCGGTCTGTCGGTCTGAAACAATCGAGGGGCGGTGGCGTACAGAGCAGCACCCGGCATCACGCCGAAGGTGCTTCGCCCCCGCTCTTCTCGATGAACTTCGTCCGACATTCGTACAGCACGCTGTCCAGGAACCGGGCCTCCTCGTCGTCGAGGTTGCCCTGGGTCTTCTCTTTCAGCACGCCCAGCAGATCGATGGTGTTGCGCGCAAGCGTCAGATCGACGGTCTTCTTGCGCGTCGCGGGGTCGTCGGCTTCGCCCAGGTGCACCATCGCGCTCCCGAACAGGCTCCCGATGAACGAGCTGAAACTGACGGGGAGATCACGGTCCTCGGCCACACTTCCTCCAGTTTGCGCAACCCTAAGTACGGGCGTGCCGGGCGACAAGGGCTCCGTTCACGTTACCTCTCGCACCGTCCACCGATCCGCACACCGACGAGCTCGCCGTTGCGCCACTTCCCCTCCCGTTCTCCCCTGCTGACCCTCCCCCTGAAGACCCTGCTCACCGGGCTCGTCGCCCTGTGCATGCTGGGTCCGATCGCGGTGTCGATCCCCGTGCAGGAGGCCGAGGCCGCACGCCCGCGCAAGTCGCCGACCGAGATCTACGAGCACGGCCTGCGGATGATGCGGCGGGGCTTGTACACCCGGGCGCTCGAGGACTTCAACCGGGTGCGCAACTACCACCGCGACGACCCCGTCTCGGTCAAGGCCCAGCTCGCGATCGCCGATGTGTACTTCAAGAAGGGCGACTACGAGCAGGCGCGGTTCGCGTACGAAGAGTTCGCCACCTACCACCCGCGCCACGAGAACCTCGACTACGTCACCTTCCGCATCGGGTTGTCGATCTACAAGCGGGCGCCGAAGTGGGCGGGCCGCGATCAGGCCGCCACCCGGGGCGCGGTCAACGTCTGGACCGGCTTCGACACCCGCTTCCCCGGCTCCAGTCACATCGAAGACGTCGACCGGCTGCTGGGCAAGGCCCGCAACCGGCTGGCCGCCAAAGAGCTCGCCATCGCCCGCTTCTACCGGGGTCGCAAGGCCTGGGGAGCCGTCGAGGGCCGCACCGAGCTGCTCGTCCGCCGCTACCCCGACTCCAAGCACACCGAAGACGCGCTGATGTGGCTCGGCCGGGCGCGCTACGAGTGGGGCGACGTCGAGGGAGCCCAGCAGGCCCGCAAGCGATTGGCCGAAGCTGCTCCCGACTCCTCGCAGCTGGCGCGCCTCGACCGCTGGCTCGAAGGCGAGCCCGGCGAGAAGCCCCGAGAAGAGGTGTTCATCCGCCCCTACCGGGTGCGTGGGCAGGTCTCCCCCGGTGGTCAGGGAATCTGAGCCCCCGATCGCGTCCCGTCAAACCCGCGTCTGGACTGTGTCACATCCTTCAGATCCCGTTGACGGTCCCCCCGACGACCGGGTACAAGCACCGGGTTCCCCACCCGTACCCGGTGTGGTTCGAGAGATGGACAGGAGGCCAACCATGACCAAGCGTACGATCGTCGCCCTCTTCGGCGCGCTCGCCCTCACCGCCGGCTGTGACGGTGGAGATCCCGAAGAGACCGACGACACCGATCCCCCCACCGATGTCTGTGAGATCACCGTCACCAACGCCAACCCCAGCGATGGCGAGTCGGCGTTCTACTACCGCGGCTCCCTGTCCTGGGAGTTCTCCGAGGTCGACGAGTCCGCCACGGTCACCCTGGCCGACGACGGCGGCACCGACATCCCCGGCTCCGGCGAGTGGGTGGGCGACACCTACCTGTGGACCCCCAACGACCCGCTGACCCCCAGCACCAGCTACACCGCCACGCTCACCACCTGTGATGGCGCCAACAGCCTCGACGTCGGCTTCACCACGTCCGCCGTCGGCGCAGTGGTCCCGGATGGCGACGTCCAGGACCTCGCCTACGCCCTCGACCTGGCGTCGGGCACGTTCGTCGAGCCGCCCGGTGTCGGAGCCCTGCTCCAGTCGCAGCTCAACGTCGACATCCTGATCGGTGTCGCCAACGCGAACGGCGCCGACCTGCAGCTCATCGGCGCCATCGGCGAAGAGGGCGCCAGCCCCCCCGCCCAGGACCTCTGCACCGAGAGCATCGACTTCCCGGCTGCCGACTTCAGCGAGAACCCGTACTTCGAGGTCGGTCCTCAGACCACCACCCTCGACGTGCAGGGAATCAGCGTCACGATCGACGACCTGTTCGTGTCGGGCGCCTTCGCTCCGGACGGCAGCGCCGTGGTCGGTGCCGTGCTCGCCGGCTCGATCGACACCCGCCCCCTCGCCGGGCTGGTGGGCGACGACGCGCCGCCCGAGGCCGTCTGCGATCTCGCCGTCACCTTCGGCATCGAGTGCCAGGCCTGCTCGGACGGCAGCGGCGACTTCTGCCTGTCCCTGCTCGTGACCGACATCGCCGCCGAGGAAGTCCCCGGCGCCACGGTCGTCGCGCGCGACCAGGCCGCAATCGACGCGGACGTGAACTGCGAGTGATGCAGAGGGGCTGAAGCCCCGTGAATTCGGGGGTCTTCACACGAAGGCCTCCCAAGACGGCCGGTCGGGACACCGTGTTCCGACCGGCCGTTCTGCGTTTCGGCCCGCCCACCCTCGCAAGCAAGGGATGAACCGACCGAATCCCTTCCACTGAATGTCTTGACGCGTTCGGGTACCCCCGGAAAATGTGCTCGTTCCTCCGCGCATTTCTGGGGCACCCTCACTGGCCGTCAAGGCATTTCGTCCCGTATACTGGAGTCTCGATGCCGATGGAGGCTCCGATTCGCACTGCCAGCCTGTTCACACTCCTGGGGTTCGCGGTGGGGTGCGGGTCACCCCGCACCGTCCCGTCGGACGACACCGACGAGATCGGCACCCCGACGCTCGCCACCTGCGACATCACCACCACCAACGCGAATCCCCCGGACGGCCAGACGGAGGTCTACTACCGGCACGGGCTGTCCTGGGAGTTCTCGGAGCGCGACGACTCGGTGGAGGTCACCCTGACCCGTGCCGACGGGGCAGAGGTGCAGGGCACCGGAGAGTGGATCGACGAGACCTTCCTCTGGACGCCCGACGAACCCCTGACGCCCGACGCGTCGTTCAACTGGACCCTGACCTTCTGCGAGGGCGAACAGACCCACACCGGGATGTTCTCCACCAGCGTCGTGGGAGCCGAAGTCGACCTGGCAGACCTCGAGGGCGCGCTGTTCTACGTCGACTTCTATTCGGGCAACTTCGTGCAGCCGCCCGGTCTCGGTGCGCTGCTCCAGACCCAGTTCGCCACGTCGGGGCTGTTGGTGGGCGTGGTGTCCATCGACGGCGCCAACCTCGAGCTCGCCACCGCGACGCCAGTAGACGCTCCAGGCGCCCCGGTCCAGGACCTCTGCCAGCCCACCGATCCCTTTCCGTTCGCCGACTTCGCCGAGAACCCCTACATGGAGCTCGGGCCCCAGGACACCACCCTGCAGGTTCAGGGAGCCCCCCTCGAGATCGTGGACTTCTTCGTGAGCGGGTCGTTCCGGCTCGACGGCAGCGCCATCGATGGCGTCGTGTTCGCCGGGCTCATCGACACACGCACCCTGGTTCCGGCCGGCGCACCGCCCGGTCAGATCTGCGACCAGGCCCAGACCTTCGGGATCACCTGCACCTCCTGTCCTGCGGGCGGCGACTTCTGCCTCGAGGTGTTGGTGACCGACCTGGTCGGCGACCGGCTGCCCGGTGAGACCCTCGTTCCACGCGATGCCGCCACCATCGCCGCCGATCCCAGCTGCCCCTGACGGAGCCCTTCATGCGTATCCATCTGCTCGTACTTCTGGGATTCACCGTCGGGTGCACCCCGATCGCGGACGACACCCCACCCGGAACCCCAGGCCCCCCCGGCGGAGACCCGGACGAAGACCCCGACGAGGACCCCGATGACGGCCGTCCGTGCCCGATCACCCTGTCCGAGCCGACCCCCGAGGATGGCGAGACCGCGTTCAACTACCGCGATTCGATGGAAGCGGAGTTCTCGGCGGTCGACGCCTCCGTCGAGCCACGCCTCGTGAGCTGGTCGGGCGACGAGGTCCCGGGATCGGGCGTGTGGTTCGACGAGCGCTACGTCTGGACGCCGGACGCGCCCCTGGAGCCCGCTTCCGCCTACACCTGGAGCCTGACGTACTGCGACGGTTCCGACACCTACACGGCGGACTTCGCCACCAGCCTGACCGGCACGCCGGTCGATCCCGCGGACATCGATGGGGGCGTGTTCGCCGTCGACCTCACCAGCGGCACGTTCATCGATCCTCCAGGCGTCGGGGCGCTGCTCCAGGCTCAGCTCGACCTGCCGTTCCTCGTGAGCTTCACGGTCGACGAGCTCGACCCCAGCCGGCTCACCCTCCTCGCGAGCGCCGCGGACGAGGATTCCCCGGTCGTCGAACAGGACCTCTGCCAGCCCACGTCCGCGTTCCCCGATGTCGATTTCGAGGAAAATCCCTGGTTCGTGAGCGATCCGGGAGACATCGAGCTCGAGGTGCAGGGCCTCGACGTGGTGTTCGAGGACGCCGTGCTCGCGGGCGCCTTCACCTTCGACGGCAACGCCATCGAAGAAGGGCTGTTCGTCACCCGGATCGACACGCGACCTCCCGGCGGTCCGGTCCAGGGGCAGAACCCCGGAGAGGTGTGCCATCTGGCCGAGACCTACGGAATCCCCTGCGTGCCCTGCCCGAACGGCGAGCCGTTCTGCATCGACGTCACCGCCGTCGGGCTTCGCGCCGAACGCATTCCGGGCCAGCTCGTCCCCCGGGACGAGGCCACCATCGCCTCCGACCCCACCTGCCCGTAGCGAGCGAGAACGCGCATTGACGGTCGTCGATCCGCACCGTAGGCTCGAAGGCATGTCTCTGGAGCTCCGGATGCCACGGTCGATCGCCCACGCCCCCCTCCTCCATACAGCCCTGCTGCTCGGGCTCGTTGCGGGGTGTGCCTCCGAGAAGCCCGCGTCCGAGGACCCCGAGCCGACGCCCACCGTCGTTCCACCCTGCCCAGACGTCGTGAGCGGGCTTCCCGCTGCAGGCCAGACCGAGGTGCACCGCTACGGCCCCCTGCACTGGACGTTCTCCGAAGCCACCGACCCGTTCATCGACGTGGTCGACAGCTCCGGGGCCGCCGTGCCCGGCAGCGTCGCGATGACCGGCCTCACCGCTACCTGGACCCCCGACGTCCCTCTCGCCGGCGAGGCCGACTACCAGGCCCAGCTCTCCTGGTGCGACACGCCCCGCACCCTGTCGCTCGACTTCACCACCGCCGCCGCACCCCCGGTGGTCGTACCGCCGCCCGATGGCGTCGCCGACCCCGTCTACGTCCTCGACATCACGTCGGGGAACGTCGTCCAGCCCCCGGGCGTCGGAGCCCTGATCCAGCAGCTGCTCACCCTCGAGCTGCTCGTCGGCGTCCTCGACGAAGACGCCACCAGCCTGCAGCTGCACGGGGCCCTCGCCATCGAGGGCTCCACCCCGCCCGCCCAGGATCTCTGCCTGGAGAGCGTGGCCCTGCCGGTGGCCGACTTCACCAGCGCCCCCGTCTTCGAGGTCGGGCCACAAGACCTCACCCTCGACGTCGCCGGCGTCCCCGTCGTCGTCCAGGATCTCTACCTGAGCGGGCAGTTCAGCCCCACGGGCGATGCCATCGAAGACGCCGTGATGGCGGGGCTGGTCGACACCGTCGCCCTCGATCCACTCATCGCACCGGGGTCTGCACCGGGCGCCACCTGCGATCTGCTCGCCGCGTTCGGCGTCTCCTGCCAGTCCTGCGGTGCGGGTCTGCCGACCTGCATCGACCTCGAGATCGTCGATCTGGTCGCCCCAGAGCTGCCCGGAGCCGTGCTCGAGGTCCGCACCCCCACCGACATCGCCAACGACCCCCAGTGCCCGTGAGACCCGTTCCGCCCCTGCTGGCCATCGTGTCCGTGCTGGTGCACTGCGCCTGTTCCCGCCCGCATGCTCGGAGTGACCGGGGTCCGCACGCCCGCCGACATCGCCGGAGACCCCGTGTGCGACTGAACCCGTCGTGCAGGCTATAGACAGCGAATTCCCGTCGCTGGATGGTCCCATGCTCCGCTCCTCGCTCGTGTTCCTGCTCTGGACTCCCCTGCTGGCAGCCTGTCTGGGCCAGAAGGACAGCACCGACGAGACGCCGGACACCGACACCGAGACCGACACCGACGTCGTGGCCCCCTGCGAAGCCACCGTCGCGCTCTTCGATCCCGAGAACGGCGTCACCGAGGTCGATCCCGGAGTCACCGTCCAGGTGGGCTTCACCGCAGCCATCACCGCCGATCAGCCCTGGTCCATCGAGCTGATCGGGCCCGGCGGTGCAGAAGTGCCCGGCACGGCGACCCTGGGCGAGGGGGGCACCTACGCCCAGTTCGAGCCCGACACCCCGCTGATGGGCGAGACCACCTACCAGTTCATCGGCTCGGTGTGCGAAGACGAAGCCCTGTCGGCGTTCACCACGGCGTTCGCCATCGACCCCGCCATGGTCGAGGGACGCACCTACGCCGTGAGCTACCAGGCCATCGACTTCCAGACCCCCAGCATCGCCAACACCTTGAGCCCGGCCGACTGGATCACCATCCAGATCGACACGGTGGACGTCGCGAACGCCGAGCTCACCGCCATCGCCGGGCTGGCCGACGAATCGCCGCCCGTGCCGGACTGCACCAACACCCTCGATGCCGGCGTGGCCGACTTCAGCAACAACCCGCTGATGATCGTCGGACCCACCGACTTCGTGCTGCCCGTCGACACCGACCTCGTCACCATCGAGGACTTCGAGATGCGGGGCCGCTTCGCGCCGGGCGCCGGTGCCCTCGAGAACGTCCGCATCCGCGGCAACCTCGACACCCGCGGCATCACCGTGATCAACAACGTCTGCGCGCTCTCCGCCCTGTCCGGCGCTCCCTGCGGGCCCTGTCGCGACGGCGTGAACCAGTGCCTCGAGATCGAAGCCATGGCCGACCAGGCGGACTACTACGCCGGCCTCGATCTCGCCGCGGAGTGCGGTCTCTAGAGCGCCAGCGCGTCCAGAATCCGCTGAAAGTCGGGCGCGAGCGGCGCGGTGAACTCCCGCCGCTCGCCATCTGGATGCACGAAATACAGCTTGCGCGCGTGCAACAGCGGGCGGTCCTCGTCGACCAGCGGCCGGAGCCGCGAGGGAACCCGGGCCTTGCCATAGAGCGGGTCGCCCACCAGCGGCCAGCCCTGCTCGGACAGATGCACGCGCACCTGATGCGTACGGCCGGTCTCCAGCCGCGCGCGGATCAGGGTCAGCGAGCCCAGCTCGGCTTCGACCCACCAGTGCGTGACGGCGGGCTTCCCGCGGGCTTCGTCGTCGATCGAGGCGAACCGCACGCGGTGCTTCGGGTGCCGACCCAGGATCGACGCGATGGTGCCGGACGCGTTGCGGGGTCGGCCTGCACACAGCGCCAGGTACTCCCGACCCGCCGAGTGGTCGGCGAACTGGGCTGCCAGGTGCCGGTGCGCCTGGTCGGTCTTGGCCACCACCATCAACCCGCTCGTGCCCTTGTCGAGGCGATGCACGATGCCGGGTCGCAGCTCGCCCCCGATGCCCGACAGGTCGTCGACGTGGTGCATGAGCGCGTTGACGAGCGTGCCGTCCGGATGCCCGGCCCCCGGGTGCACGACCATGCCGGGTGCCTTGTCGATGACGATCAGCGCGGCGTCCTCGTAGACCACCGACAGCGGCAGGTCCTGTGCGACGATGCCGGTCGGCCTGGGCGGGGGGAGCGTCACCACGAGCTGCGCGCCAGCGTCGATCTTCGTGCTCGGACGCGTGACCACGGCGCCGTCCACCGTGACCTGGCCCTCCTTGACGAGCGACGCCAGGCGCGAGCGACTGTGCCCCTCGATCAGACCGGCCAGCACGGCGTCCAAGCGACCCGACCCCTCTGCGAGCACCGTGATCACGGGCCCGGAGGACACAGCTACTGGAACCGCCGCATGTAGCCGGTGACCACGGACTCCTCGTCGAGCTTGAGCAGCCGGGAGACCTCGCGGACGTAGCCCTTCACGAAGGTGGCGCTGGGCAGACGGTCGTGGGCGTCGCCTTCGATGGCTTCGAGGTAGCGCACGCTGATCCGGGTGCTGTCGGCGACCTCCTGCAGCGTGATGCCCTTGGCCTCGCGCACGGCCCGCAACAAGCCGCCGGAGTAGCCGTGGACGTCGGTGAGGCGCGCGACCTCGTCGCTGGTCAGGGTCTTCTGACGCGGGGCGTCCGGCGGGAGCACGATGACCGAGCTGCCCCGCGGAGACCCCTCGACCACCTTCAGATCCGGACGGTCCTCGACGGTCTTGCCGTCGACCGATGCGAGCTTCATGACCGGACGGGGCCGCGGCCCGAGGGACGGAACGGGAACGACCGGTGCGACGGGCGGCTCGTTGGACTGTGTGGGCACCTGAGTCGGCGAGCCCGCATCCGTTCCGACGGCCGTGGGTTGGGTGGCCAGGGTCGGCGGCGCCAGGGTGGGCGTGGTGGGGCTCTCGAAGGCCTCGGGCTTCGGCGGCTGCGGGAGCTCCACCCGCGGAGGCTGACCGACATCGGGCAGCTTCAGCTTCGTGCTCTTCTGGATGAGCGCAGCCGCGGCCGACACGGACGGGGGCACGAGGGCGTCGCTGACGGCGTCCCACAGCCCCTCGGCGTCGATGCCGGGCTCGGGTTCGCCGTCGAGGAAGCTGAGCATCGCGTCGTAGCGCTGCCGACGGGCTGGGACCGAGAGCACGGCCCAGGCTTCATCGAGCTGGGCCCGTGCGAGATCGAGCTGGGTGGTGTCGCCCCCTTGCTCGCGCAGCTGCTTCAGCCGCTTGCCGAGACGGGCGACCTGACGGTGGTACGCGTCGCGCAACGCATTCGCGTCGACGTCCGGTGCCACACCGAGCTGCTCGTAGAAACCCTGGGTCATCGCGTCCTCATATCGCGACGGCCGATCGCGTCGACCAACGCTTCTACGAGGGGGCTCAGCTCGGCATCGGCGACCGTCCGGACGTCGAGCACCAACTGCCCGTCCGCCAGGCGACCGACAACGGGAACATGCTTGTTCGAAGAGCCTTTTCGGAGATCGCCAGCCAGGGCGTCGTCCCCGCGGAGCGTCACGACCCAGCTGTCGAGGGTCTCGCCTGGAAGGGCGCCTCCGCCCACCACCCCTCTGCCCGGCCCACGCTGATGGGCGATTCCGCGCTCGGTCAGCAGATCCGACAGTCGGGTCGCGCGGGCTTCCAGCTGCTCCTGCGACGCGTCGATCATCGCCAGTGAAGGCACGGTCTCGCCGGCCACGTGCAGCGCCAGCGTTCGCTCGACCGCAGCCAGGACCACCTTGTCGACCCGGAGCGCGCGGTACATCGGGTGGCGCCGACACGCCTGGACCGCAGCCGCATCGCCCGCGAGGATCCCCGCCTGGGGCCCGCCGAGCAGCTTGTCGCCGCTGAACATCACCAGGTGTGCCCCTGCATCGAGCACCTCGCGGACCGGCTCCTCGCCCGCGAACACCTCGCTGCCGGAGGCGCGGAGCAGCCCCGACCCCAGGTCCTCGAGCATCCACACGCCCCTCTCCCGCGCGAGCCTGGCCAGCCCACGCCGGTCGGGACGCTCGGTGAACCCCGACATCCGGAAGTTCGACGGATGCACCCGCAACACCGCGGCACTCTCGTCGGTGAGCGCCCGTTCGAAGTCCGCCACCCGGGTCCGGTTGGTGGCCCCCACCTCGACCAGCCGTGCGCCGCCACTCGCGATGACCTCGGGCACCCGGAACGACCCGCCGATCTCGACCAGCTCGCCCCGGCTGACGAGCACCTCCCGCTCGTACGCCAGCGCGGTCAACGCCAACAGCACCGCCGCTGCGCAGTTGTTCACGACGATGGCGTCCTCGGCGCCCGTCAGCGCGTGCATCTGGGCCGCAACCCCCTCGAGACGCCCGCCACGACGGCCCGACTCGAGGTCCATCTCGAGGTTGCAGTACCCCATGGCCTCGACGGCGGCCTCCCGGACCGTCGCGGCCCACGGCGCGCGTCCGAGGTTGGTGTGGATGACCACCCCGGTGGCGTTGATCACCGGACGCAGGCGACCCGATCCGAGGATCTGCGCCCGCTCGGCGACCCGCCGGGCCAGGTGCGCGTCCAGATCGTCGGGCAGGGACGCCAACCCACCCCGGATGGCCTGGCGGATCTCGGCCAGCACCTGTCGGGCGGCATTCGCGGCGACCCCGTGCGGAACGTCCACCAGCGCGGGGCTGTCCAGGAGTCGGTCCACGCCGGGCAGGGCACGGAAGAGCGAGGCGTTCACGGTCGGAGGCACGTCGTCGGGCATCGGCGGCACTGTACCCCCTGTCCAGACGATAGATTCCCCGCGTGACCCCGTTGCTCTACTTCGTGGTCGCGGTGATCGCGGCCTCACTCGCCACCCGCGCCTTCCTGGCCGACCAGGACGACTCCGCGCGCAGGGCCTACCTCGGGCTCGGCTGGACCGTCGCGATCGCGTACGCGGCGTTCAGTCTCTCGCTGCTGCCGGGGCTCCGGGCGTTCCGCGAGCTGTACATGCTCGCGGGCTGCCTCGTTCCGGCGATGGCGCTGTGGACCTTCGACCGGATCTTCGACGACCAGGTGAGCCGCACCCCCGCCCGCCTGGTGCTCCTGGTCACGAGCATCACCGCACCCGTGCTCACCCTGGTCCACGCGGGCTTCTACTACGAGACCCCCCAGTCCAGCCCTCCCGAGGTCATCGCCGGTGCGATGGCGTTCATCAGCTTCGGGCTCGCGATCGCGCGGCTGTGGCAGGCCCACGAGACCACCACCCTCGAGGTCGAGAAGGTTCGGCTGCGCTACCTCGTCGGGGTCACGACGGCCGCGGTGCTGCTCACCCTGGCCGAGCACCTCGCACGCAACTTCGGCACGCCGGTCGACCCCACGGGCATGAGCCTCGGCGCGCGGGTCGTCGCGCTCCAGGGCGCGCTGCCGCCGTTCTCGGCCATCTTCACGGGCATCGGCCTGTACCTGTTGCACCACACCCTCGTGCTGTCGCGGCTGCTCGATCTCCAGGAGCTGTTCAGCCGGATGGCCGCCCTGCTGCTGTCCGCCGCGATGCTCGTGCTGATCGACGGCCTCACCTTCCTCTGGGTCGACGCCTTCTCGACCTACCCCTTCCACAGCACCTTCCAGATCTTCCTCGCCTCGCTGATGTTCCTGGCCGCCTACGAGCCCATGCGGCCCTACATCGCCTGGGCCAGCAACCGGCTGTTCAACCAGCGGGGGCAGCGGCTGCAGGACACCCTGTCGAACCTCGTCCAGACCCTGCCCACCACCATCAGCAAAGAGGGCCTGGCCGAGATGCTGGGGTCGAAGCTGCACGCGTCCGGCCGGGTGCCCGTCTGCTCGGTCTACCTGTGGGATCCGCACACCGGCGCGTTCACCTGTGCAGCCGATCGGGGTCACGGCGACCAGCAGCCCCTCACCGTCGTGGCGAGCGGCCCGTTCACCGAGCAGCTCGCCAGCGACACCCCCTGGCACGCGCGCGCCACGGTCGCTCGAAGAGCCCGCCAGGACGAGCGAATGGCAGAGGTGCTCTCGATCATGGACGCCATGAAGGCCGATCTGGTGATGCCGTTCCTGAAGAGCGGCGTGGTGCTGGGCTGGATCGCCCTTCGGGACGAGGCCTGGTCGGATGGCTACAGCGCCGACGAGATCCTGAAGCTCGAGGAGATCGCCGACCTCGGAACCGTCGTGCTCTCGAACATCCGCGACTTCCAGCAGCTGCAGGAGAAGGACCGTCTGGCGGCACTGGGCGCGATGGCGGCCGGTCTCGCTCACGAGATCCGCAACCCCCTGGCCGGGGTGAAAGGCGCCGCGCAGTACCTGCAGTCCGACGACCTCGATTCCGATGCCGCCGAGATGCTGGGCGTGATCATCGACGAAGCCAACCGGCTGGACGTCGTCGTGCGCCAGTTCCTGGACTACGCGCGGCCCTTCGAGCTCGATCTGCGTCCCGAGCACCTGAACGCCATCGTCACCCACGTCGTCACGCTCACCCGGGCCAGCAAGCTGCCGGACTCCATCGATCTCCGCGTGGAGCTGGCCGGCGACCTGCCGCGCATGCAGCTCGACGGCACCCGGTTGTCTCAGGTGCTGCTCAACCTGCTCCAGAACGCGATTCAAGCGATGCCCGAGGGGGGCCGCGTCACCGTCGAGACCCGCCGGACCCGCGACCGCTTCAACGAGTCGGTGGCCGAGGTCGTCATCCGCGACACCGGCCACGGCATCGAGGAGGGCGCGATGGAGCAGCTGTTCATCCCGTTCTTCACCACCAAGGAATCCGGAACGGGGCTGGGGCTGCCGATCTGCGAGCGCATCGTGCGCGCCCACGGCGGAGACCTCGACGTGCAGTCCGTGATCGACATGGGGGCCACGTTCATCGTCCGCCTGCCGCTCCCCACGGTAACAGAAGCGCCCGAGCCCACCGCCGAAGAAGCGATGCAGCCTCCCGAAGAGGCCGCGAAGTTCCGCCGGCCCACCCTCGCAAGCGAGGGATGAACCGACCGAATCACTTCCACTGAATGTCTTGTCGCGTTCGGGTACCCCCGGAAAATGTGCTCGTTCCTCCGCGCATTTCGGGGGCACCGCTCTCTTGACCGTCAAGACATTGGGCGCTTCGAGGGCTCAGTCCGGGCTCAGTCCGGGCTCAGTCCGGGCTCAGTCCGGGGAGTGGCCGGGGCAGCCGCCCTCGTTCGGCACCACGGGGATCGACACGTCGTAGGTGGCCTCCCCCGCGATGACCGTCACCGTCATCTCGTCGACGTCCACCGGGACGTCCACCGAGTAGCAGTCCCACGCCTCCCACACCGCTTCGCCGTCGATCTCCATCGCCACCTGCATGTCGAACAGCTTGCTGGGGGCGCCGAGTCCATCGGACCACAGGTCGATCCCCACCATCTGGGAGCATCCGGCGACCAGGAAGTCGTTGTCGCTCTTGGCGTCTGCCACCACCACCTCGTCGATGGTCTGGGAGCGGAAGGGAAGCTGGTCGATCAGAAAGCCGTTGCGGCTGTCGACGATGCGGACGTTCACCTCACCGGCCTGACGACCCGTCAACCGGATGGTCTGGTAGCCGACGATCTCGGCGTCGACGATGCCCTCGGGAACCGCCTCCACCCGCCAGTCGGTCAGCTCTTCGCCGTTGGCCGATCCGAAGCGCAGGTTGAACGTCCCCTCTCGCGCCACCGGCCCCAACCGGTCGTCCCCCGCATCGTCGTAGAAGGTCTGACCGTAGAAGATGAGCCCGGCCTCGGCCTGATCGGAGCAGTTCCGCTCCGGGCATTCCCCGGTCAGGGCGCGGTCGCCGCCGGCGCTGCCGTACTCACAGCCGGTGCTCGTGACCAGGCCGGCGAGCAGGGCGCATCCGGCGGTGAGGGTCGCAATCGTGACGTGTGTGGCGTTGGACATGGGGTCTCCTCTGGCTCCGAAGAGCGGCGTTGTCGGGTGCCGGGGTCATCCCCGGCTTCCTCCACAACGTACGGATTCCCTGAACGGCACGCATCCCGTTTTTGAACAAATCACCCCCCGATTTCGGAGTACATGTTCGAAAACGGGAAAGTCCGTCAGCACCCACACTGCCGGTCGATCGAGACCACCTCGCCGCCCTCGAAGCCGATGGCACAGCACGCCTCGAGGGCTTCGCGCAGCGCCACCCGTCCCCGCTGGACCCGCGTGCGCGCACCGCTCTTCGACAGCCCGAGGCGCTCGGCGACCTCGACCTGGGACAACCCCTCGATCTCGGACAACCGCACCGCCTCCCGCTGGCCCTCGGGCAGGGTCTCGATGAACGGCACCAGCCAGGAGGCCACCCGCGAGGTGGCGTCGCGGTCCTGGGCCTCGGCGAACGATCGGTCCAGCAGCGCCGCGTCCGATCCAGCCCGTCCAGACAGGTCGGATTGCAGGTCGAGCTCCTCGGTGGGCCGGTCACGACGGGCGTGATCGACCAACACGCTGCGACAGATCCGGAACACCCAGGGTGCCAGTCGGGTCTCGTCGCGCAGGGTGGCCAGGTTGCGATGGATGCGGAGGAAGGTCTCCTGGACCCGGTCGTCGACCTGATCGTGTTGCTCGGGCGGCAGGCGGCGCGCGAACCAGCGTCGCACGTCGCCTGCCAGCTCGGCGTGGATCTGCTCGGTCAGCAGCACGCATCCTCCTCGGGGCTCTCCTTCACACAACACGTGCCGTCGGCCGATGCGAGCTGCACCCCCTGGTCGTCGAGCACGGTGTAGACCTCCCACGGCCGCCCGTCCGGATCGACCACCCACACCCGGTCCAGACCCGCGTAGCAGCACGTGGTCTGCTCGGTGCGCAGCGGCAGTCCCGCAGCTTCGAAGCGGGCGATGGCCTCCCGCACCGCCTCGACGTCCGCGAGCTTGATCCCCTGGTGGGCCAGACCGGGCGCGGGGGCGGCATCGGGGTCGGGAACCAGCGCCAGGGCGATGGGCACGTCCGCAGGCTGGAAGCGCACGTGGTCGGCGTGCTCCTTGTCGGGCGACGTTGCGAACAGGGTTGCGTAGAACGCAGTGGACGCGGGCAGATCGCGGGTGGGGAACGACAGGTGGATTCGGGTCATGGATACCTCCTGCCTCTACAGACGCAGCGGCCCCGAATGCGACGCAGGTCGCCAGACGCACGCGTCCCGATACATCCCCGTCCTCCATCCCCGTCCTCCCTACACGACCCCGTCCACCACCAGGAGTCCACGATGTCCACGAACGCCGCAGACCGCGTCGCCGCCCATGCCGATTCCCACTTCGACGACGCCGTGAAGGCCCTGGGTCGCTACCTCGAGATCCCCGCCATCTCCTGCGAGCCCGAGCACTTCGACGACGTCCGGAAGCTCGCGAAGCGCATCGCAGAGGATCTCGCCGAGCTCGGGATGGACAACGCCCGCGTGCTCGAGCTGCCCGACAGCCTGGGCATCGAAGACAGCCTGCCCTGCGTCGCCGCCGAGTGGATGCACGCCGAAGGGGCGCCCACCGTCCTGATCTACGGCCACCTCGATCTGCAGCCCGTCGATCTGGACTACTGGCACACCGACCCCCACGTGATGGTCGAGAAGGACGGGCGGATCTACGCGCGGGGCGTGGCCGACGACATGGGGGGCTGGGTGAGCCACATGGCCGCGATCCGCGCCTGGTTCGAGGAATCCGGTCGGCTCCCGGTCAACGTCAAGCTGCTCATCGAGGGCGAAGAGGAGATCGGCAGCCCCAACCTCGAGGCGTTCATGGACGCGTTCCCGGACGCCTTCGAGTCCGACGTGATGGTGCTCACCGACTGCGAGAACCCGAGCCCGGATGTGCCCGGCCTGACGGTCTCGTTGCGGGGTCTGGTCGAGATGGAGGTCACCTGCGAAGCCCTGTCCGCCGACGGCCACTCGGGGTTGTGGGGCAACATGGTCCCGGACGTCAGCCTGGCGCTGATGAAGCTCGTCGCCCGCCTGGTCGACGACGATGGGCGGCCGAAGGTCGGGCTGGTCGAGGTCGACGAAGCCCGTCGCGCCAGCGCCGAGAAGATGCCGATCACCGCCGATGTCATCCGCGAGGGCGCACACCTCGTCGACGGCGTCGATCCCCTGCCCGTGCGCGACCGCAGCGTGGCCGAGTGGATGTGGTGGCAGCCCGCCATCACCGTGGTCGCCACCACGCTCCCCCAGCCATCGCGCAAGAAGAACGCCCTGCGGACCAAAGCCACGGCCACCCTGTCCTGCCGGGTCGCCCCCGACCAGAAGCCCCAGGAGCTGTTCGACATCCTGAAGGCCGAGCTGCTGCGCGACCCGCCCTGCAACGTGAAGGTCACCGTCGAAGAAGGCGGCTGGAGCGGCGAAGGCTGGCTGTACACCCCGAAGGGCGAGGCCTTCGCAGCCGCAGACCGCGCGTACGAGAAGGCCTGGGGGCACGAGCTCGTCCAGGTGGGCGTCGGGGGCTCGATCCCCTTCGTGGCCCTGTTCGGCCGGCGGTTCGGCGACCTGCCCCTCATCCTGAACGGCGTGATGGACCCCCTCACCACGGCGCACGGCCCCAACGAGTCCATGGATCTGGGCATCTTCAAGAAGGCCATCGCGGCGAACGTCTACCTGCTCGACGAGCTGGGACGTCTGGACGCCAAGGCCCTGAAGCCGTCGAACGCCGCAGCCGCGAAGTAGCTTCGCCCGGGGCCCTCGAGACAGCACAAGAAAGCGAATCCCCTTCACTTTCGGTGGCGGGTCAGGATTCCGACGGCTACGTCTCTGTGTCCGCTATCCTGCTCTCCTCGGCTGGAGAACCGCGTGCCCAAGAGCGTGCTCGGCATCGCAATCGCATCCATCGGCCTGGTGGCGTCCCTCGCCATCGGCTGGGACTGCCTGCCCACGCTGAACACCCTCACCACGCTCACCATCGACGGCATCGAGTGGATGCGCACCGCCGGCCCCCTCGGCCACGCTGCCTTCGTGGCGCTCTACGGCATCCAGACCGTCCTGATGCTGCCCGCCAGCTGGTCGCACGGCACGGCGGGCTTCCTGTACGGGCCGATTGCGGGTCCGATCGTCGCCAGCGCGCTCGCTACGGCGTTCTCGGGCGTCAACTTCTTCCTGGGCCGCACCATCCTGCGTGGCTGGGTCGAGCGCCGCATCGCCAGCAGCGCCCGCCTCACCGCCATCGATCAGGCCGTCGGCTCCGGGGGCGCCTGGCTCGTGTTCGTGCTCCGACTGCCCCCGTTGTCGCCCTTCAACCCCATGTCCTACATCATGGGCGCCACGAAGGTGCGGTTTCGCGACTTCCTGATCGGCACCTGGTTCGGCGGGCTCATCCCCGTCACCTTCTTCAGCTGGCTCGGCGCCAGCGCGTCCGACCTCGCGGCCCTGTACGCCGGCGAGGTCGAAGCCTCGGGCATGTGGATGCAGGTCGTTCCCCTCGTGCTCACGGTCGGGGTCACGATCTACGTCACCCGCTTCGCCAAGCGCGCCCTCGACGACGCCCTCGAGCAGCCCACCGAGCAGCCCGGCCAGGCCTGAGGCCCGCGTTCTGCGGTAGCGTGCCGCCATGATCCACCACCGAACGCCGCTGCTCCGGTCGACGACGCTCTCCGCCCATCTCGGTCGGGACGTCTGGCTCAAGCTCGAGTCCGCCCAGCCCACGGCCTCGTTCAAGCTCCGCGGGATGGGACGTGTGTGCGAGCGGGCCGTCGCGAACGGGGCCACCCGGCTGATCACCAGCTCTGGCGGGAACGCCGGTCTGGCCGTGGCCTACGCAGCCCGACAGCTGAACACGCCCGTGGTTGTGGTCGTCCCCGAGCGCACGAGCGCCCTGATGCGCGACCGCATCGCCGCAGAAGGGGCCGATGTGCGCGTGCACGGCGAGGTCTGGGACGACGCCCACGCCCATGCAACGGCCCTCGCCGAGACCGAGGGGTTCCTCATCCACCCCTTCGACCATCCCGACGTCTGGGACGGCAACGCCTCAGTCGTCGAAGAGGTCGTCGAGCCCCTGACCGCCGCAGGGGTCCGGCCGGGCGCCGTGCTGGTGTCGGTCGGCGGGGGTGGCTTGTTGCTCGGGGTCCTGAAGGGCCTGGCCGACGCCGGATGGACCCCTCCGGACACCGCTGTGCTGGGCGTCGAGACCTTCGGGGCCGCCTCCCTGGCCGCCGCGCTGGAGGCGAACGACCTCGTGACGCTCCCCGGCATCGACAGCGTCGCGCTCACCCTGGGTGCGAAGACCGTGGCCCGGACGGCGTTCGAGCAGTCCCGCGACTGGCCCGTCACCCCCGTACAGGTCACCGACACCGCTGCGGTCGATGCCGTCGAGCGCTTCCTCGACGACCACCGCATCCTGGTCGAGCCCGCGTGTGGTGCCGCCCTGTCCCTCGTCTACGCCGGGCATCCCGCGCTGTCGGCCACCGAAGGGCCCGTGCTGGTGGTCGTCTGCGGGGGTGCATCTGCAACACGGGCGTCCCTGGCGCACTGGCGCGCCGCGGTGTTCGATTGAACGGAGGTCTCCATGGCCGATGATTCCAGAGCCGTACGACAGCTGACGCAGCCTACGGCAGCTGGAACTGCCCCGCCAGCCACGGCTCGCCGGGCAGCACGTCGTTCACCGACGACCAGGCTTCCGGAGCGGCGAACGAATCCACGCCGTTCGACGGGTACAACGTCATGTTGTCGAACCCCGGGTCGATCCGCACCAGGTCGTCGAAGCCGTCGCCGTTGAAGTCTCCCGCCAGCCACGGCTCGCCCGCCAGCACGTCGTTCACCGGAGCCCACGCCGCCGTCGGACCGAAGGAATCCACGCCGTTCGACGGGTACAGCGTCATGTTGTCGAACCCCGGATCGATCCGGATCAGGTCCGTCGCGCCGTCTCCGTTGAAGTCGCCAGCCAGCCAGGGCTCGCCCTGCCGCACGTCGAACACCGGAGACCACGCCGCTGTCGGACCGAACCCGTCCATCCCGTTCGACGGGTACAGCGTCATGTTGTTGAACCCCGGGTCGATCCGCACCAGGTCGTCGAAGCCGTCGCCGTTGAAGTCCCCCGACAGCCACGGCTCGCCTTCCAGCACGTCGCTCACCGTCAACCAGTCTTCGGTCGGCCCGAAGCCGTCCACGCCGTTCGACGGGTACAGCGTCATGTTGTTGAACCCCGGGTCGATCCGCACCAGGTCGTCCGCGCCATCCCCGTTGAAATCGCCCGCCAGCCACGGGTCTCCCGGGAGCACGTCCGCCACCGGAGACCACGCTTCGGGCGCATCGAAGCCGTCCACGCCATTCGACGGGTACAGCGTCATCGCGTTGAATGCGGGGTCGATCCGGACCAGATCCTCGTCGCCATCACCGTCGAAGTCGCCCACCAGCCAGGGGTCGCCCTCCAGCACGTCGTTCACCGGAGACCACGCTGCGGTCGGGCCGAACGCGTCGAACCCGTTGGACGGGTACAGCGTCATCACGTTGAATCCGGGATCGATCCGGATCAGGTCGACGCCGCCGAACACATCGGTGTCGGTGTCCGCATCCGTGTCCGCGTCGGTATCGGCATCCGTGTCCGCGTCGGTGTCTGCATCCGTGTCCGCATCCGTGTCCGCGTCGGTGTCCGCATCCGTGTCCGCATCCGTGTCGGCGTCGGTGTCCGCATCCGTGTCGGCGTCGGTGTCCGCATCTGTGTCGGTGTCGGCGTCCGCATCCGTGTCCGTATCGGCGTCCGAGTCGCTGTCCGCGTCCGTATCGGCATCCGTGTCCGCGTCCGTATCGGCATCCGTGTCGGCATCCGTGTCCGTGTCGGACTCCTCGAGCTGGATCGCACCACCGGACTTGCAGGCGACCAGCAACGGCAACAGCCAGACGATTCCACGCACATCGACCTCCCACGCGAACCCGCGAGCCTCATCGCTATCGCGAGCACCCCTCGCACGCTCTCATGGCGCCAGCCCGCACGCGTCCGATGGCGTACGCACGACGTCCAGGCACGCCACCGTCGCTTCCGGCCCGACCCAGAGGCTTCCATCGCCACTCGCCACCAGATTCCGCCGGCCCACCCTCGCAAGCGAGGGATGAACCGACCGAAATCCCTTCCACTGAATGTCTTGTCGCGTTCGGGTACCCCCGGAAAATGTGCTCGTTCCTCCGCGCATTTCGGGGGCACCGCTCTCTTGACCGTCAAGACATTTCGAGCCCTCGTAGACGAACACCTCGGGGTACCCGTCGCCGCCCTGGGACGTCGAGAACACCGTCATCGTCCCCAGCCCGACATCACAGGTCGCCTGCGCGTGGCAGGAGTGGTCGGCCGTCAACTGGGCCGGTGTCGCTGGCCCCGATGGCACACCCGCCTGCACGGTCGGCGTAGCGGGACCCGGCACGTTGGCCACACAGCCCACGCTCTGGGTCGCATTCGCGGGAAGCGGACAGTCGGTCACGACCATCCCGGTCCAGTACGCGTAGCAGACCTCTGCCGTGTCGTCGGTGTGCCAGGTGGCCACCAGCCCCACGTCGTCGTCGAAGTACGCACCCCCGTCGCACTCGGCGATCTCCTCGACGAACCCGCGACGGTCGGGCGTCGAAGTGCATCGCCAGCTGCGGATGCACTCGGTCTGGGAGCGCTCTTCCAGCGATGTCAGGTCCGCGAATCCGGACGTGTACCCCAGCGCCTGGACCATCGTGCTGGTCAGGCAGTTCCCGAACGCGTCCGGCCAGCCCGTGTCGTTCGTGTCGTCTGTGTCGACCACGGGGTCGGTGTCCGTCTCGACGTCCGTGTCCGGTGTCGGGCGGAGCAGCCGTGTCCTCCAACACGTCCGTGTCCACGGGGTCTTCCGGAGTCGGAGTCGTGGAGACGGCCGTACAGCCGGCCCCGAACAGCACCAGGGTCGCAATCGTCATGGGCCCACCGTACCCGCTGCCGTGAACGCTCGCTGGGCCGGCGTCCGGCGTCAGTCGCCCGAGCCCACGCTCAACGGACTCACATCCAGCAGCTTCAGCCCCTTCGCCTGGGACAACGCGTAGTCGAGCGGCCACGGACTCGCCGAGAGCACCACCGGATGCCCGTAGCGGTCCTCCACCACCAGGTAGTCGCTGCGCTCCTCCAGCCACTGAAGCCCGCTCGGCTCGCCCGCGATCCACCGCGCCACCGTGAACGGCGACCGCTCCAGATCCGCCTTCGTGCGGTACTCGTTCTCCAGTCGGACCTTCAGCACCTCGAACTGCAGGAGCCCGACCGCGCCCAGGTAGGGGTCCGACTTGCCGAGCCCCTTCCGGTAGAACAGCTGGATCGTGCCCTCTTGAGACAGCTGCTGCAGCCCGTTCTGGAGGTGCTTGCGCTTGGTGGGGTCCTTCAGCTGGATGCGCGCGAAGTGCTCCGGCGCGAAGCGGGGAATCCCCTGGAACTCCACCTTGTCGCCCACGAACAGCGTGTCGCCGATGCGCAGCTCGCCAGGGTCGTACAGCCCGACGATGTCGCCCGGCAGGGCCTCTTCGACGATCGACCGCTCGGACGCCATGAACGTGTGGGGTTTTCGGAGGCGAAGCGTCTTTCCGCTCGCTGCCACCGTCACTTCCATGCCCCGCTCGAACTGGCCCGAGACCACGCGCATGAACGCGATGCGGTCGCGGTGGCGGGGGTTCATGTTCGCCTGGATCTTGAAGATGAACCCCGAGAACTGGGGATCCTCGGGGTCGCGCTCGCCCGCGATGCTCTCGCGAGGCGTCGGCGCGGGACACAGATCGACGATGGCTTCGAGCAGCGGCCCCACCCCGAAGTTCGTCATCGCAGACCCGAAGAAGAACGGGGTCACATCACCCGCCAGGAAGTCCTCGATCGACCAGTCGTCCCCGGCCATCTCGAGCAGCTCGATGTTCTCGCACAGCTCTTCGTAGCGCTCCTCTCCGATGCGCTCCTTCACCACGGGGTCGTCCAGATCGACCACGGTCTCCGGCACGATGTCGGTCCCGCCCGGCCCCACGCGGTCGAACAGGTGCACCTTCTTCGTGCGCCGGTCGTAGACCCCCTCGAACTCCTTGCCCTCGCCGATGGGCCAGTTCACCGCCACCGTGCGGATGTTCAGCTGCTTGCTCACCTGGTCCATCAGGTCGAGCGGGTCGAGACCGGGCCGGTCCATCTTGTTGATGAAGCTGATCACCGGCAGCTTGCGCATCCGGCAGACCTCGAACAGCCGCAGGGTCCGCGGCTCCACGCCCTTGGCGTTGTCCATCAGCATGATCGCGGAGTCCACCGCCGCCAGCGTGCGGTACGTGTCCTCCGAGAAGTCCGCGTGGCCCGGAGTGTCGAGCAGATTCAGCCGGCGGTCGCGATGGTCGAACTGGAGCACGGAGCTGGTGATCGAGATCCCCTTCTCCTTCTCCATCTCCATCCAGTCGGACATCGCGTGGCGAGCCGCCTTCCGCGACTTCACCGCGCCCGCGATGTGCAGCGCCCCCCCGTACAGCAGCAGCTTCTCGGTGAGGGTCGTCTTCCCCGCGTCGGGGTGACTGATGATGGCGAACGTGCGGCGGGTGTCAGCGGACATGCCGCCCCCTACCCCGCCGCGGCGATTCGTTCTAGAGCTTTGCTTTGCGGCGCGCGGCCCAGCCCTCGTACATGTTGGTCGCCTTCATCATCGCCGCGTGGCGCTTCTGGGGAGCGCGCAGGTCGCGAACGTCCTTGAGCGCGGCCACCAGCTTTTCCTGCCACTCGGAGCGGCCCATGTCCTCTTTGCCACCGCCGTCGCGCGGGTGCACCGGCTGGGCATCCTTGGTCTTCACGCCCATGGCGCGCAGGTCCTGCAGCTCGCCCTTGGCCCAGGCCTTGATGTCGGCCTCGTACTTGGTGTGCTTGCCCTTCGGGTACTTCTTCCCGTACTTCTTCGTGAGCTTCGCGATGGTCTTCGCGTCCTTCTTGGTCTCCTTGTACTCCATCTTGGCCTGGCTGGCGGCCTCGGCGGAGGGGGCGACGAAGGCGGTGGACAGCGCGAGGCTGGCGACGAGCAGGATGGTACGCATAGGTGGGGTCTCCTCGGGGATCGACGTCGGGATGCCGATGTGACACACGACCGACGCAACCGTTCGCAGGCACATTCACAGGCCAGACGTTCCGTTGCAACTACACGCGAGCACCTTTGTGCCTTCCGGGAGGCGGTCGACCCGTCGGGCTCGCGGCGGAGGGGCCTGTCGGAGAGGACGCCACGTCTCGGTTCCCGAACACCGGCCTCTGCGCGGGCTCATCGCACGAACACCGGAGAATCCCGCCACGCCACCGGGCGTCGGAGAGGGTCGAGCTGTCGTCGGGGCCGCGACGCCGGCCTCGATCGGCTTCTGCAACGCGGGCTTGCGCGGCCCGGCCTTGCCAGCGAAACTGCCTGTAGAATGCCCGTCAGCGCCGCAACAGCTGGTTCACGGCAGGCAGTAGAGCGGGTCGAACACGAAATAGGCCTTTCCCCACTCCGTTGTCGGCGCTCCGATCGCCAGGTCGTCGATCCCGTTGCCATCGATGTCTCCTGCCGCCATCACCGAGCCGAACCCGAAGACGAGTCCCGGCTCGGGCTCGATCCGCAACCGCTCGGTCCCGTCGGTCTCGAGGATCACCACGGATGTGTTGCCGCCGAATGCGAGCTCGTCCGAGCCATCCCCGTCGAAGTCGCCAGTCACGACGTGGATGAACCCGGTCGTGATGTCGGTCGGCTGGGAGGTGTTCGCGAGGAAGTCGGCGTCCGTGATCTCGACGATCGTTCCCTGCGTTCCCTGGCCGAACGTGATGAGCGAATCCACCCCGTCTCCGTCGAGGTCGACTGGGAAGGCGTAGAACGCTTGAGCACCGTGCCAGGTCGCGTCGGGCGGGGTCGATGGAGTGTCCTGTGTCAAGTCGTACCGCTCGATCTCGTCGCTGTGTACGAGGTACAGCTCGTTGGTTCCATCACCGTCGAGATCGGCTCCAAAACCTCGACTCGGGGCTCCGGACTGCCAATCGAGTGTGCGATCCACCACCCCGTCGACGGGCCCCAGATCAATCGTACCCGAGGCACACATGTCACCGAGGCCATCCCCACTCACGTCCCCACATAGCATCGGTAGACCGCCTGGAGGAGCGGGGTCCTCGAAGGTGGTGGGAAACTCGAGAACACTCGGGTGTTCGAGAACGGGACTCGGTACCGCCGACACAGGCCCGGGAACGTAGACCACGCGCTCGACGCCATCTTGGTACTCGCTGCCATCGACCCGAATGAACAGGTCGTCGATGCCATCCCCAGTGACGTCGCCGGGGGCGAAGATGCTGGACTGCAGCACGACCCGGTCCGTGGTCGTAGGCACCGGTAGCGCTGTGTACGGCCACCACATCGCTCCAGAACTCGCGAACGGCGCTTGAGAGAACCAGTCGAAGCCCGCCATGCCATCGACGATGAAGACGTAGTTCCCCTGCACCTGCCACTCTGAGCCGTTCCCCCCTCCGCCGAGATTCGACATGGGCGAGGCCACCAGGAGCGGCGGCCCCGAGCTCTGCGCGACGGCCGCAGGAATACACGACGGCCCCGTGTCTCCAGTCGCGAGCGCAACGGCCGTGTCTCCAGTCGCATTCCCGCCCGAGTGTGCACTCGCGGTGTCAGCAGTCTCCGCTGGGGTCGGTGTGCTCGACGGTGTCGGAGGACCGCCGGTGCATCCCAACAACAGCAGGGCTGCGAGCACAGGATGAGGATCAGTAGCCGACATGATCGTCGTAGTAGGACTGCACCAGCATCAGACTGCCATAACGACCGACAGCAACAGTCGTTGGTCGGCGGGTTTCTGCGATAGGCCTGCGGCAACCCTCCGCACAGCGAAACGTCAATGCGGTGAACCCTGTGTTCGCACCCATCGACGCGGTTCGCGCGTCCACTGTGTCGCCCTGGTGCCCCTCTCAGAGCAGCCCCTGGGGTCCCCGCACGATCTGAACCACGCCCCGCCCCTCGTCCGGCGACAACACCGCCAACACGAGCACCGCCAGGATCCCCGGGAACGCCCCCAGGTACAGCAGCGGATACGCCACCAGCACCGCAATCGCGAGCCCGACCAGCACCGGCACCCGCCACCGGTCCGACCACACCGCCAAGGCACCCAATCCCTCGCCGGCCAGCACCAGCAGCGCCGCCACGAACGACACCCCCGGCAGCGGAACCGCCGCGTAGCGCGCCCACAACACCTGCTCGATGCGCGCCGCCGTCACGCCGAAGTCGAGGTGGGAGACGCACAGCCCCGCCAGCACGGCACTCAGCAGGGCCCGCAGCGCAATCCGCCCGCCGTGGTCGACTTCAGCGGCGGGTGCGTCGCTCGGGATCGCGTCCACCGACCAGGCTCCGCCACACGGGGTGAACGCCAGCGAGAGCGCCATCGTGCCGAGCATCCAGCCCTCCAGCGTCGACAGCGCGATGCCGCCTGCGCTCCAGCCCTGCAGCCCGCCGAGCCACGACAGGGCCAGCAGTCCGAGACCGGTGATCCCCGCGGCGAACCGGCTCCCGACCCCGAACAACAACAGTCCCGAGCCGACCCAGACCAGCACGGACAGGGCGACGACCTCGGGCCGGGCCAGGTGGTGGGTCGGACGCAGGGGCGCCATCCACTGAGCCCAGACGAGCAGCGCGGTCAGGATGCGAACCAGGGCCAGCTGCTTCATCGAGCACTCACCCGGCGGTTCGAGGTCTTGGGGGGTGGCGCCTGGCACCACGGGCCGATCGAGACGTCCTCCCAGCCCCGCGGACCTCCACAGCGCCCTTCGATCCGCACGGCACCCCGTCCCCGACACAGCTGGGCCGCGAACCGCTTCGCGCCGTCGATGCCCTGATCCCGGACCGGCACCGCCAGCCGCTGGCCCTCCGGGCTCACCACCTCCAGATCACAGGTCTGCTCCCCCAGGTCGTCGAACGCGGTGAGGGCCGGCATCCCCCACTTCCCGCCCGCGACCCCACCCACGAACAGAGGCAGCACCACGAGGGGAATCACGACCAGACCCCACGGCCGGCCCGTCAGGACGGGGGGTTCGAGCCGCGACCGCTCCATGGCCCCGTGCACGGCGTCGGAATTCAGGGTGGCGAGCAGGAAGACGTACATCGTCACCGTGAACGTCGCGACGGGCGTGAAGGCGTACACCAGCGCGTGGAACACGAACCCCACGAGCAGCACGCGCACCCGCCATCGCCGCACCCACACCAGCACCCCCAGCGCGAGCTCGATGCCCCAGGTGAGCCAGGCTCCGAGCACGGTCGCCACCGAGAACAGCACGCCGGCCCAGCCCTCCGGCAGCGAGCTCCCGAGGGCCACGTTCATCCCGATCTGCTGCAGGCGCGACCCGTCGAGCCAGGCCGGGTAGGACTTCTCGTACACCGCCCCCAGGTAGAGCACGGTCACCTGGACCGCGATCAGGGTCTGGCCCCAGGTCGGGCCCCGCTCCGGCACGCCGAGCCGCCAGCGGTCCAGCGAGAACGACCGCCCACACGGCGTCATCGCGAGCAGCACGCACAACAACGCCTGGGCGTAGACGTGGTGGCTCGACAGCGCGGGATTTCCGCCGATCAAGCCCTGCCCGTAGTAGATCGCCATGCACGACAGCCCGGTCAGCCCGATGGTCACGCGCGACCACAGCCCGACGAACGCCAGCACGCTGAAGACCCAGAACGATACGCACAGCGCGATCTCCGCCGGGCCGTTCGCGAACGCGGGCACCATCCCGGCCCCGAAGCGCGACCAGGTCACGAGCACGGCCCCGATCCGCATCGCGCCCACCACCCGGGTGCTGCCCTGCTTCGTGAAGAAGCCGTCGGTCATCGCGAGCAGGCGGTCCAGCGTCATGGGCAGACGTCCTCTTCACCCCGGTAGCGCGGGCGCTTCAGGTCCTCGAAGCCCTCCACCCGGCCGACCGACGCGGTGACCCGCAGGTCGGTGTCCGAGCCCAGGGCCGCGCAGATCGACGCCAGCTGCTGCTCGAGCTCCCGAGGGGTCCGAATGCGCCGGACCGACATCGGCGCGGTCCGCCAGTCGTCGAAGCCCAGCAAGGCCAGCCGGTCGACCGGGCGCCTCCCCTGCGCGCCCTGCTCCTCCAGGGTCACCGCCAGCACGCCCGAGCCCCAGCCCCGGTACATGTGCCAGGCCGGGAAGAGCTTGTTCGAGCCGTCGAACACCTGGCGGTAGACCGGCCCGCCGATCATCCAGACCAGCAGCAGCCCGACGAACAGCAGGCGTGCCGTCCGAAACCCCCGGCTCACCGGGCTCCTCCGAGGTTCGCGCTGCTCAAGGAACCGCCAGCACGACCTTTCCGACGGTCACGTTGCTGGCGATCACGGCGTGGGCCTCTTCGGCGTCCTGGATGTCCATCACCCGGTCGAGGATGGGCCGCACCGTGCCGTCCTCCAACAGCGGCCAGACCTCGCGATGCAGGCCCTCCATCACTATGTTCTTCTCGGCGATCGACCGTGCGCGGAGCACCGAGCCCTTCACGGTCAGCCGCTTCACGAGCACCGGCCCCATCGGCAGCGAGCCGTCCCGCCCGCCCATCAATCCGATGTTCACGAGCCGTCCGAGCGTGTTGAGCACCGCGATGTTGGCCTCGAG
This sequence comes from Myxococcota bacterium, assembly GCA_965224055.1. Taxonomy (GTDB): domain Bacteria; phylum Myxococcota_A; class UBA796; order UBA796; genus JACKEQ01. The sequence goes on from OZ245034.1 coordinate 5,931,643, forward strand.
GTACGACGCGCCCACGGGGTCGAGGATGACGTCCGCGCCACCCCACTCCTTCACCGCATCGATCCAGGGCCCGTCGTGGCGATTGGCGGTCTGCGAAGCCCCCAGCGCGCGGCACCGCTCCTCCTTCTCGGCGCTGCCCACCGTCGCGAACACGGGGTTCCCCCACACGTTCAACAGCTGCAGCGCACTGGTCCCGACACCGCTCGCGGCTGCGTGCAGAAGGACGCGCTCCCCCGGCTGCAGCTGCGCTTCGAGCTTCAGGTTCAGCCAGGCGGTCGCGAACACCTCGACCACTCCCGCCGCCGTGGTCATCTCGAAGCCCTCGGGCAGCGGCAGGGTGTGCGTCGCGGGGCAGCACACCATCTCGGCGTAGCCTCCGCCAGCCAGCAACGCGACGACCGCGTCTCCGACAGCCCGATCGGTGACCCCCTCGCCAACGGACTCGATCACACCGGCGCATTCGAGCCCGAGGATCTGGGACGCCCCGGGAGGCGGGTTGTAGCGACCCGCCCGCTGCACGAGATCGGCCCGGTTCACCGCCGTCGCCTTGATGCGGATGCGCACCTCACCCGGCTGGGGCTCGGGCGTGGGCACCTCGGTCCACTGCAAGGTGTCCTGGCTCTGGTGGTCGATGGCGTACATGGGGCTCCTGTGGAGATTCAGCGGGTCTGCACGGGCAGGGACTCGGTATTCGCGAAGATCCAGGCCGCCGCGGCGAGAGCAGCGACCTCGGTCTGCAGGTCGGCGGGGTCGATCTTGTCGACCGTATCGGCGTGGGTGTGGTGGATGTGCCAGTACTCCGACATGTCGTGCTTGACCCCCAGGCCCAGCCCGCCGTGCGCCCGGAGCATCGGCCCCACATCGGCGCCTGCGTAGCCGGGCTCCAGATCGTCCACGTCGATGGTCGCGAGCGGGGCCAGCAACTCCCGTAGCCCTTCCAGCAGGGGCTCAGCGGCCTTCGTGTTGTCGCCGCCCGACGGGAGCCCGGCGTCCACCCGGAACCCCAGCGTGCCGCCCATCCCGGTGTCGGACTCGATCAGCACCACGTGGTCGAGCTCCTGGTTCGCCTCGACGTAGGCCTTGCCCCCCGCCAGCCCGTTCTCCTCGTTGGTGAACAGCACCGCGCGCACCGTGCGCTTCGGCTTCACGCCGCGCTCTTCGCTCACCTGGCGGATCAGGGCCACGGCCTCCATCGCCGCCACGCACGCCGCCCCGTCGTCCTGAGCGCCCGTCCCCACGTCCCAGGAGTCGAGGTGACAGCCGATCGCCACGACCTGGTCGGCGTTCTCGCCCCCCAGCACGCTTCCGACCACGTTGGCGCTGGGCGCATCGGCCTTCCGCTCGCTCTGCAGCGACAGCGAGACCTCGATCATCCGCCCCCGGTCCCACCAGCGGCGCATCCGGTCGGCGGTCTCGGTGGGAACCGCAGCGGCGGGGATCCGTGCGGTGTCCTTCCCCTCCTCGTCGCCGTCGTAGTGCAGCGTGCCCGTGTGGGCGGTGTGCAGGCTTCCGTCCGTGACGCTGCGCAGCAGGACCGCTTTCGCGCCCAGTGCCGCCGCACGGTCTGCCCCCGCGATGCGGTACCCCACCGTGTCGCCGTAGCCCTTCCACTCGGGGTCGTAGAGCACGATCTTCCCCTTCACGCCCTTCCGACCGAGCTTCTCGAGCTCATCCCAGTTCTTGGCGACCACCACCTGACCGGTCAGCCCTCCCTCGGGCGTCGGCACGGTCATCCCCAGCCCCAGGACCTCGAGCGGCTCGTTCACGGGTGCTTTGATCCGCCCGGACTCGGGACCCCGGATCCAGTGCGGAACGTCGACGGGCTGCTGCTCGACCGCCAGGCCGTCCTCCTCCATCTTCAGCGCGGCCCAGCGCACGGCCCGGTCCAGGGCTTTGCTGCCGGACAGGCGCGGACCGATGTCGTCGCACAGCTCGACGAGCTCCTCGTAGGCCTCGGTCTGCACGGTGCCGCGCGCCAGGAGCTCCCCGACCACGGGGTCATCGGTGGTGGGGGCGTTGGAGCCCTGCTCCGCTGCGGAGGCCTGCTGGACGGGGCTCGCGGCCACGAGAAGCGCGAAGATGCCGATGGATGCGGTGCGCACGTGCGCCTCCTGTGCTCGGACAGGGCGCTTATCCCACTCAGTCTCCCAGGACGTCCTGAATGGCCCACCAGCGGGTCAGCGCGTACGCTCGCTCTGGAAGCAGCTGGTTGCTCATCCGGGTTTCGTCTCCGCTCCGTGCCGCTGCCATGGCCTCCTCGTAGGCGTACAACCGAGGCTGCACGAGACTGGGCCGGTTGAGGCCCACATCGCGGATCGTCGACCGGCCCTTGTCGGTGAGCCCCACCATCACACCGTATGGGTCCACACGGATGTGCTCTTGAGGGCGATCGACGAATGGGTCGACCAACAACACGACCTCGGCTCGCTCCTTCGCAGGTGGGTGGGTCCGAGATCTCGTGGCGAATAGCGCTCGACGACGATGCCGTTCTCGCGTGCTTCCAGACGCAAGATCGCAGCATCGTCCGGCGCCCCGAGCGCGACGATGGGTGAGTGCGTGGAGACGATCAGCTGGACCGAGGGAAACATGGACCGGAGCCCGCGAACGACTCCCGACTGCCAGGTCGGATGGAGATGTTGAGCGACCTCGTCGATCAGAACGACACCCGTGACCTCGTCGAACACCTGCGGTCCGGCCTCTGGATTCAGCTGGACGGCCCGCAGTCCGAGATCGAGTCCGATCGCGAGCACGTTCTGGAAGCCATCCGACAGATACTCGAACGCTCGAATCCCGCCTCCCGCCACGTCCCCTTCGAACGCGACCACTGGCGCATCATGGTCCGTGTCGAACCAGACCTCGTCGACGCCGGGCAACAATCGAGCGAGTCGGCGATTCAGCTCGTCGTAGACAGCTCGCGCGTCATCCCGCTCCACGGACTGCATCTTCAGCCGGCGCCATCGTCCGAAGCGCTCCTGGAAGTCGATGGGGCCTTCGAGCGCGTCGCGGTAGGCACTCTCCCGAGACGTCGGCCCGGACGACGCAGCGGGCTCGAACCCCTGCGGAAAGCGGCTCCGTGCACCATAGTGAGCCAAGAGAGGGAACGCGCCGGTGCGCTCCTGCACCACGTCCCTGAGACGTCTGGTGTTCGCCCACGTCGTGCGGGAGTCGCGCCGAAGACTCCGTTCGCGAGACCAGTGAACGGTCCGACCATCGATGAGTGCCTCGGCCCGGACCACTGGTCTGCCTGTGAATCGACGCACCAACTCGAAGCCCTGCCGCTCGAAGACATGACGGAACATGTAGTCCTTGATGCCCGGCGCTTTGACATCGGGGTCGGAAACCCCCAGCAACCACGCGCCGATTGCGACTCTCAGGCCTTTCAGGACGGAGGATTTTCCAACGCCGTTGTCGGCGACCAGCACGATGACGCCCTCGTCGAGGGGGATCTCGAGGTCGTCGATACCCATGAAATGGGTCAGCTGGCAGGATTTCAGATGCACGACCGCTCATAACGCTCGTCGGCCCGGATCGGAACGCGGAGCAACGCGCGGTCCGGAATCGACCGGACCCTGCCATCTACGGCTTCGCAGTCGGCGGCAACAGGTCGAGGTCGGCGTAGATCTCCGAGAACGGGAACTCACCGAGGTGGGTCTCCACGCTGCCGGATTCCTGCTCGGTCCGGTACCAGCCCATCCACTCCCGCCGCCGCTCCCAGGTGCGGGACTCGGCGAGGTAGACCTCGAGAGGCATGTCCGTGATCGGCGCATCGGCGTGCGCGGGTTCCATGTGGAGATCGTACCCGGACGTTACTCCGCACGCCATGGAGCACTGGGGACTCGGCCGCCGGATCGGCATGGGCATCGTCTGGGCCATCGGCCTCGGCTGGCTCGCGGGAAGCATCGAGATGGTGGCACTCGCAGCCAGCGAGAAGCTGTCGCTGTCGCTGCTGGGCTTTGCCCTGCTCGGAGCCGTCTGCGCCGTGCTCATGGGCTTCGTAGGCGCGATCTTCGCCGCCATCACGAGCCCGGTGCCGTTCCTGCTGCGCAACACCCGCCCCAGCACGGGCCTCGCCATCCACCTCGCTGCGGCGGGCCTGCTGCTCTGCGGCTTCTACCTCTGGCAGGGCGCGTGGACCGTCTACACCGATGGCCGGGGGGTCGTGGGGGCAGCTGCGATGGCCGCCATGCCGCTCGGGTTCTCGGGCGTGATCTTCTTCAACGCGCGGTTCTTCCTGCGTCGGATGGAGATCGAAAAACCCCTGCCCATCCCCTGGCTGCCCGTCGCCGCCGTCGGCGCCCTGGTCCTCGTCGCGTTGTCCGCCACCTTCTTCGGCCTGCGCGACACGGGCGGCGAGTTCAGCCTGCCGGACGACCGGAACATCGTCTTCGTCACCGTCGATGGCTGGGAGAGCAGCTCGGTCGAGGTGGAGGGGGCTGCGACCTTCGACAACGCCGTCACCCCCGCGGCCGACACCCGGGCCGCCGCCGCCACGGTACTCACCGGCCTGCATCCGCTCCGGCACCGCGTGCTCGACGGCTCGACCCGCCTGGACTGGGCGTATCCGACGATTCCCGAGCTGCTCGCCGCCGAGGCCTACGCCACCGGCGCCTTCGTCTCGTCCCGCAGCGTCGACGCCGACAGCGGCCTCGAGCAGGGCTTTTTGGTGTTCGACGACGACTTCAGCCCCGTGGTGTCGGGGCTGTTCCGCCTGTCGGTCCTCAAACCCCTCGCGGGCGCGGTCTCTCCCGGCCGCTCGGGTGCGCAGACCGTCGACCAGTTCGAGGACTGGCTCTCCGGGAAAGCCGAGCACGCCTTCTTCGCCTGGATTCACCTGCCCGAGGACGACGACGCCGAGACCGCCCGGCAGATCGAGCGCATCGCTGGGCTGCTCGACACACACGGGGTGGCGGACGAGACCCTGTTCGCCGCCATCGGCACCTTCGCGAGCACCGAGCCCGGCCTCTTCGATCGGTCGGTGGTCGTGCCGCTGGTGATGCGCGTACCCCCGATCGAGCCCGTGCAGGACACCCTGTCCCAGCAGGTCCGGACGATGGATCTCGCCGGGACGGCCTCCACGTTCCTCGTCGCCCTCGACGCCTACGAGTCCGAAGGCGTCGACCTGGCGCGCCACCTGGAGGGCGTCAGCAACGCGACCATCTCCTGCACGCTGGTCGGCCCCTCTCCCACGGGCGACGGGTGGCGGATCGGCATGCGCAACAACGGCGTGAAGTACCTGGTCGACCGGGCCAGCGACACCGAGCACCTGTTCCACGTCGAGCGCGACCCCGCGGAGTCCACCGACATCCAGACCAGCCAGCCCCAGACCCTCGAGGCCGCCCGTCGGATGCTGGGCCCGGAGCGCGTGGCCCTCGACAAGATCCTCCGATGACGGCGGCATCATGAGTGGAGGCGCCCGGGTCTGGACCGTGAAGACGCTCACCCTCGAGCTGACCCGCGCGATGGACCGGTTCTTCAGCAACCTCACCGTCGAAGGCGAGGTGGCGCAGATGCACACCCCACGTTCGGGGCACTGCTACCTCCAGCTGCGCGAAGGCGACGCCACGATGGGTGCCGTGGTCTGGCGCAGCAACTGGCAGTCCAACCCCTACAAGTGCAAGGTCGGCGACCGGATCCGCGCCCGGGGCCGCATCGGCCTGTACCCCAGCCAGAGCAAGTACCAGCTGTACGTCCGGCACCTCGAACCCGCTGCGGGGAAGGGCTGGCTGCAGAAGCAGATCCAGGAGCGGCTGGAGCGCCTGCGGGCGGACGGTTTGCTGGACCCCGCCCGAAAACGCCCGCTGCCGCCGTACCCGAAGACCATCGGGCTCGCGACGAGCGCGGATGGCGCGGCCCTGCAGGACTTCCTGCGCGTGAGCCGCGAGCGCTTCCCGGCCACCCGCATCCTGCTCGCCAGCTGCAAGGTCCAGGGCCCCGAAGCCGCCGCCAGCGTCACCCGTGCGCTCCAGCTGCTGGCCGAGCATGGCGGGTCGGATGTGGTCGTCGTCACCCGGGGCGGGGGGAGCAAGGAGGACCTGCTGCCGTTCATGGACGAGCACCTGGCCCGTCAGGTCGCCGCGATGCCGATGCCGGTCGTGAGCGCGGTCGGCCACGAGATCGACACCTCGATCTGCGACATGGTGGCCGATGCCGTGGCCCCCACCCCGAGTGCGGCGGCGCTCACGGTGCTTCCGGACGGGATCGACCTGGCCCGACGCGTGGACGCGGCCGCCATGGCCCTGGACCGCGCGTGGCTCCGGGGGATCGCCCTGCGACGGGAGCGCGTCGATGCGCTGCAGGCCCGCCTGCGTCACCCGGCCGACGATCTGAAGCGGGGGCGGCGCCAGCTGTCGGACCTCGCAGAACGCCTGGACCGCGCGGTGCGTTCGCGCCTCGACCGCGAGACGGCCCGTCTGGACGCCGCCGAACGCCGTCTCGCAGCGCTGAGCCCGCTCGGGGTGCTCGATCGCGGCTACGCCATCGCGCTGAAGGACGGCACGGTGGTGACCCAGCCCCACCAGGTGGCGCCCGGCGATCGGCTGTCGCTGCGCGTTGCGGGTGGGCTGATCGACGTCACGGTGAACCCCGACGCTTCTTGACAGCGGCTCCTGGCCCCAGCGACGTGGCTTCTCTTCACGAATCACGTATCATTCCGGCGCACCTGCCGACCTCGAAGGCCCCTCATGGACGATGGACAGCTCGACCGGCTCGCCGATGCGGAGCGGACCCTCGTCGACTGGCTGGCCACCGCCCTCGATCGGTCGCCCGAGGTGGTGCTGGAGGCGTTGCTCACCCCGCCCGAGGCCCCGGGGCTGGTCGCGACCACCGTCGTCGCCGGGCGCTTCACGCGCCTGTCGCTCCGCCCCATCGGCCGGAAGCTGCGCTGGGCACGGCCCGAAGCGACCGACCTGTCGATTCCGCTCACCGGCCTCGATGCCGTCACCGAGCTCGACCTGACCGAGCTGGAGCTCGACACCATCGACGTCTCACCCTGCACCGCGCTGACCCGGCTCGAGATGTGCGGCAACCGCTTCGAGCGCGTCGACGTCTCGGCCCTGACGCGCCTGCAGACCCTGTCCGTGCGGGCCAACGACCTGATGGTCCTCGACCTGCGTGCCCAGCCCGACCTGTGGTTCTGCGACTGCACCGGCAACCGCATCACGGCCATCATGCTGCCCGACGACACCGCGCTGAAGACCCTGCGGTGTGGGCGCAACCAGCTCATGGTCTTCGAGCCGCCGCCCACGCCGGAGCTCACCGAGCTGAAGTGTGCGCGCAACGCGCTGGTCCGCCTCGTCCTCGACGCGCCCGACCTCCGCACGCTGGACTGTCGCGACAACCAGCTCACCGAGCTCGATATCGCGGGTCTGAAGAAGCTCACCACCCTGAAGGTCTCCAGCAATCGCCTGGCCAACCTCGCCCCCGGGGACTGTCCGCGCCTGCGCACCCTGGACTGTGCGCGGAACTACCTCGATCGGCTGCAGATCGAGGCGCTGGTCGAGCTGGAGCAGGTGGATGTGTCGTTCAACCAGCTGGAGCACCTCGCTCTGGGTCGCTGCGCCGCCCTGGAGCGGCTGTCCGCCGACAACAACCACCTGAAGACCCTGGAGATCGAGGGGTGTCCGAGCCTCGCCTCGCTGTCGGTCGAGGGGAACGGGCTCACCGCACTGCCCCTCTCCCAGACGCCCGTGCTGGCCGAGGTGGACGCGAGCCACAACGCCATCGCGTCGCTGTCGTTGGACGGCTGCCCTCGCCTCGCGCGGCTGGAGCTCGACGACAACCCGCTCGAGGCCCTCGACCTCACCGCCGTCCCGCGTCTGGCCTTCCTGGAGCTGGACGAAGGCGTGTCGGTCACGGCCACCGACAGCCAGCGCAAGCGCTTCGCGGTCCTGAGACGCGCGGCAGGGCTGCCGATCCACGAGGCCATCGAGGAGATGGACCGCTGGGAGGCCCACGTCGCGGCCGCGACCTGCGACGAGCCCGACAGAGAGCGGCTCTTCCTGCCCCTGGCGCGCGACACCGAGCGGTGTGCGAAGGGCACGGCGGTGATGCTCTACTGGATGGCGTCGCCGCACTACTACCTGCAGTTCGCGGAGCGCGAGGAGGTCCCGCCGTATGCGCAAGCGGGCTGGGATCTGCTCACGACCATCGAAGCGCACGTCCGCAGCGGCGCGTACGCCCACGACGACCTGTTCTTCGACCCCCGCGACGACCAGCAGACCGTCGACGTGCACGGCAAGGACTGGACCCACGACACATCGGGTGCCTCCCGCACGCCGAAGCGGACCATTCCCGCGTTCATGACGCGCGCGACGGGCTGAGCGGGTCGGGAGGTTCTGGGGCCGACGACTCTGGTGGACGTGCGACCGGTCCAGGCGGGGTCGACGCCCCTGTTCACCGCAGTGCGCTGTCGCTCGCAGAGCGCTTCGCTCGCAGAGGTCGCACAGAGCGCGGATGGAGATCGCGACGAGGCCATGTCCACCGGCCGGTTCGAGCGTCTGGTGCATTCGGGGCCCAAGCGAAGCGGGCCGCGACACAGGGCCTGACGAAGGAAGGACCCGCTCCTGTATCGGAGCTTCCCGAGCGCGCTGGCGCGCCCGTTTCCTCCTGGAAGGCAGCGGGGGGTCGTCCAGGGGGGGCGCAGCACCCCCTTCAAAGGTAGACAATTGAGCTGAAATCGCCGACAGGTCGAGTCTACCGATCGCCAGCCTTGGCAGCCAGGTCGTCTCTGCCGATGCCCGCGCCTCGGGACTCGTTCGAGCGCTCTGACTGGGTTCAACGCTCATTCTCACCGCTGAGCGCTTCGCTTCGCGGAGGGTTGCGCTGAGGATCCGCAGAGCGCGGATGCCTCGACCAGGCCATCTCAGCCGCCGTGTTCGGTCGTCGTCTCGTGGTTCGGCCGATGGGCACGAACGCTCCGGTGGCCGTCCGTCCGTGCAGACCTTCGACAGCGGGGTCGTTCACGCGAACCCCTCTCCGATGGAGTACGCTTCCGTGCGGAGCCAGGGCTGGAGAGCACATGCGGTTCATGGGATGGATACTCCTCGCAGTCATCAGTGCGTGCAGCGCGGCCGATGACGAAGAGTGCACCGACACTCAGGTGCGGGAGGAAGACGGCAGCTGCGGTCCCGGAATCCTCGAAGACACCGGCGATTGACTCCGCTCTCGCTATCGGCCCTCTCGATGGCGCTCGGCGCGACGCCGATGGCCGCCACCGACAACGAGCGGCCGCCGATGGGCTTCGGGGTTCAGGTTGGAACTGCAGCGATACAGGTCCCGCCCGAAGTCTACGGTTGGCCGTGGCACAAGCGGCCGAGCGTGCAAGGGCGAGTGACGGTCTACCACCGCGAGTTGCCGCTGTCCGTGTCCGTCGGCGCATCTGCATGGCCGCGATTCCGGAACGTGAGCAACGGGTTTCGTGTCGATTTCAACGTTGGAACCTGGAAAGGCCCCTGGGGCGTCTACCTCGGTGGGTCGTACGACAGGTACTTTCGCTCCCGATCCGCAGGGCCCATCTCGGGGCTCACCTACTCCATGGAGCTGACCCGGAACATCGTGGCCGTCATCGATGGGCGATTCGCACCTTCGATGTCGTTCAGGCCTGTCTGCACAGCGGCCGGAGACGATTGCGACATCGTCACCTCGAACCCGGGTGGCACAGGCATCCTGCTCGGCATCGAAGCCCGATTCGGGGATGGACCTCGGTAGCGAGGCGCACAGACCTCGCGAACAGGGCGCCCTTCGTGCCTTCGTAGCTACGTCCCGTCCACGAGCCCCGCGGCCAACGCGCCCAACCCCTCCGAGCTCATCGCCGCATACCCGTTGCCCCCGGTCGCCAGATGCAACGCCCCCGCACCGCTCCGCTCGAGCGTCTTCACATGGGCCGACCCGTCGACGTCCGCGCGATGATGCACCGCTTGATTCGGGTCTCCAGCACGGGCGCGTCTGGGAGCAACACCGCCAACAGGCGCTCCAGGATGGCTCGCTGCCCATTCGTCGTCGCTCTCGTCCCGTCGTCGTCGAGCATCCAGCGCCGGATGCCGTCCACCGTCTCGAACCGCTGATCGCCCTCGAGGTTCGCCCCCAGCTTCACCCAGACCCCGCCCGGCGCCCCCGACGACAACTACATCCCGTGGGGAATTCTAGTTGTCGCTGGTGGGTGCGAATAATTGTCGTTGCGCAGTGGGGGCCGTCGTGCAGCAGCGCGGGCAGCGACAGAGCCCGCCCCAGACGCGCCTGGACCACGGTCTCGCTCTCGATCTGCAGCGGAGCGGGAGAATGCACCGGTTCCAGTCGAAACTGCTCCCCGAGACCCCCATCACATATACACAGTTGAACCCGTCTATTTCACATACAACATTCGTACCGCTTGACGTCATGAAGGAGTGCCCTGTAGCCTCCAGCCGAGGTACACATGTCGTTCATTTTGTTCGCCGCCCTCCCCGCCGCATTCGGCTCACCAGACACCGGGGATACCGGGATCGGCCCCCCAACGGAAGTGGATTCCCAGCCGCCCGATGGCCCTCCTTCTCCGGACTACGTCGTAGTAGACAACAGCAGCTCAACCAGCTGGCTGTCCCTGTTCCCGAATCCCGGTGACCGCCCGACAACCAACGCCGTGCGTTTGGACACACCGGCTGGGCCGGTCACCTATCACGCCGTCGAAGTCTCGAGCCCCTATCCCGGCGCCGTCACCTGGATCGGGAGAGGGACGAACTCACACGAACTCGCCGTCCTGACGAAAGTAGGCACGACTGTCGAGGGCGGGCTGGGCCATTTCTATGGCGGGGTTCAGGTCAGCGTGAACGAGGGCACCGTCACCATGGTGGACGCAGCGGGTGCCACAGAGGAGGAAGAGCCTTCGAGCGTCGAGAGAAACGCGAGCGGCGTCTCTCCCCTTATGCCGTCCCCGTTCGGGCCCGCTCCGATGATGTCCCAGCAATCCTCCTCCCCACCGCCGACAGGCCCCTACACGGGTCGGACAGACCTTCTTGACGTTCTGATCGTGATCGATTCGAACTGGGGGCCATCTTCCGAATCTCAGCTGATAGCGAAGGGGCTCACCGCCATTGCAGAGAGTCGTGTCGCGTTCGAGGATTCGGGCATCGACGCTGGGATACGGGTGGTCGGAATCGAGGACGTGGCGTGGGAGACCACGCCGACCGCGACGGACACCTGCGATGCACGAAACAATCTGTCCGATGGGGCCGATGGCGTCGCAGACATCGTACACACGTATCGCGACACTTACGGCGCCGACCTGGTCTTCGGCGTGATCGATGACGAGCTCCCCCAAGGCGGCGCGGGTTGTGCGTTCGCAACAGAGTACCCGGATGCAGCCACGACGGCGTGGCGAGGCTACTTCACCGTTGAAGCCAACAACATCGGTGGAACCAACCCGAGCTACACACCGACTCACGAAATCGGTCACGCACTCGGTGTGCACCACGAACGGGAGGATTGCGACAACTCCTTCCCGAACTACGCCTGTGGCTACAACTGGCCGGACCCTCTCGAGGTAGCTCCCACCTACAGTCCCTGCCCAGGTGAACCCTTCAGATCCGTCAACTCGCGCGACACGACCGTGATGATCGGAACAAACGTCATCAACACACCCAGGATCAACAAGTACTCCGGGCTCTCCGTCGCTCACGAATACCCGGCCTGCTCTGGCCCTCCAGATACCCTGAAACAGCCAACCGGGAGCACGGTGACGAATTCAGACGGGGAGTGGACCGACGCGGCGCGACGAATCAACGAGACCCTGCCCGAGGTCTTGGACTACAGACCGGCAAACGCCATCAACGGAGGCGCCGAGCTGATCCTCCCGCTGCCCGGTGCGACGATCACCTCCACGAATCCGACCTTCGAGTGGAACGCCGCATCGCCGGTAGGGAGGTACTGGCTCGAGGTGTACGACCCCGGTTCTGGAACGAGCTACCACGATGCCCTGGTGACCAACACCAGCATCGCCGTGCCGTTGAACCCCAGCACACGGATCGCCGTGCGTCTGTGGACCGACATGTCCGACCACGTCGGACAGGACCGATGGACATGGGTGGATCATCGGTTCAACACAGCCGGTGTCTTCACGTCTTGCAGCGCTGATGAACTGCCGACCGACACCTCTGGATACAGCGGCTACGGATGCGGTGGCGTCTGCACGGAGTCCAGTGGCACCATCACCTGCGACACCAGCGGGTTGGGTTCGGCAGACACCACGCTCTTTGCGGACGCCAACATGTACGAGGATCATCAGCCGTACATGTACGACGTCACGTTCTACGGGCGGAACGCCGACAGCTCGTTCTACTGCTGTCACTACCACGACCCTGACGACGATGTGTCCTCGATCCTCATTCTGGGCACCGGTAAACGCGACTTCGTATACCTGGACATCGGCGATGAGCAGCTCGAGTCGTGGGGACAGACGAGCCTCGACGTGGAAGTACGCGGATTCGGAGGCAATGACTTCATTCGCGGTTCCAACGAGACCGATACTTCGTACTCCGAGTACCTGCGCGGCTACAACGGCCACGACACCATCTATGGCAACGCAGGGAACGACGACCTCGGCGGCGGCTTCGGCGGCGACTTCCTCGATGGTGGCGTGGGGATCGACACGCTCTGGGCCGGGAACGACACCGTCGTTGACGATCTGTACGGCGGCTACGGCTTCAACTTCCTGTGCACGGCAGACGCCGAGGACCTGCTCGTTGGGGCCAACACGTACGACACCAGCTCGGCCGCGCAGCTCTACATCTCCAGTTCCAGCCCTACCGGGACCCCGAACGCGGGGAACGATGCCAACACCCCGAGCAGTGTGTGCGGCCACAGCTCGTTCGGCAGCGGATGGGGCAGCTGTGGCGGGTACTCGCTCGCCGCCGCACCCGCCCCCTGCGCAGCGCTAGGAGCGCCAAACTGATGTTTGCGCTTCTCGTATTGCTCGCGTGTCAGTGTCAACAACCGGCTACCGAGAGCGGGGCAACGGTTCATCCAACCGGATCCACGGCAGAGACGAATTCTCCTACCGCTGACACTGGTCTCGACTGCCCGGCGGACTTCTCGTCGGAATGCGAGGTGCTCGATCCTCCGTCCGAGTGCGTCGACCCCGTCTCGCAATGCTCTGCCGGCGGCGCACCCCTGGAGTCCTTTCGCTCCTTCCTCACGCAGCTCCGGACGAACGAGATCTGCCATCACGTCTACTTGAACATCTGCGAGGAAGTTCCAGGAGCCTTCGTTTTCGGAGACGCGACGAACGACACCTGGAGCGTGGAGGCCTTCGACATCACATCTGGCGCATGCCTCGGACGGTTGAAATACGGGTACGACGGCGTCGACGAAGTCCCCGGCACCTGCCTCGGCCGCACCTGGACCGGCGACCCCGCGCTGCGGGACTGCGCCCTCCGAGCCGACGCGTGGCTCGACAAGACCCGGCCGATTTGCCGGGAAGGCATCGTGCCCCCGTGCAACCCGGACGCATGCATCGTCGACTTCTCGCTATCCGACCCCTGACGCTACAGGTCGGCAAGCCGCGAGCGAATCCGAGCGTCGACGTCTTCCTGGCTCACCAGCTCGACATCCCCGTTCTCCACAGCCCTCACGCGCCGCTCGATCTCGGCAGCCCACGCTCCATCGTCGATCAACCCCGCAGCCAACGCGCCCAGCCCCTCCGAGCTCATCGCCGCATACCCGTTGCCCCCGGTCGCCAGATGCAGCGCCCCCGCACCCGTCCGCGCCAACGTCTTCAGATGGGGCCGGCCCGACGACGTCCGCGCGATGATGCACCGCTTGATCCGGGCCTCCAGCACGGGCTCGTCCGGGAGCAACACCCCCAACAGACGCTCCAGGATGGCTCGCTGCCCGTCCGTCGTCGCTTTCGTCCCGTCGTCGTCGAGCATCCAGCGTCGGATGCCGTCCACCGTCTCGAACCGCTGATCCCCGTCGAGGTTCGCCCCCAGCTTCACCCAGACCCCGCCCGAAGGATCGGGACTCGGCGGCGTCGCGTAGACATCCCACGCCCCCTCGAAGTTGTCGTGAGGCCCGTCGTGCAGCAGCGCCGGCAGCGAAACCGCCCGCCCCAGACGGGCCTGGAGGACGGTCTCGCTCTCGATCTGCAGGTCGAGGTCCTCGGCCGTCCGCCCCAGCAGGAACGGGCTCATCACCCCGGCCGCGAGCAGGACGTGGTCGGCGGTTCGGTCCCCCGCGTCGGTCTGCACGACCCCGGGCCCCACCGACCGCGCGGAGACGGCCTCGATGCGACCCCCGATGGCCAGGAACGCGCGCTGCTGGGCCGCGATCAACGCCTTCGGTGCGATGGCCCCGGCGGGCGGGGGCTCGTAGCGGCCTCCATCGCCCCAGCGGGTCAGCGGCCCCGTGCTCCAGACACACCCGACCGGATGGTGGAACCGGATGCCGGTGCGCGCCTCGAGTGCGGGCCATGCCGCGACCGAGGCCTGGTTGAGTGCCGTCCACCAGTCGTCTTTGCCGCGCACGGACTGCACGCGAAACCGGTCGTCGTGGCTCGACACCTTCTCGGTCCCGGTGAGCAGGAGCACGTCGTGACCGGCTTCCCGCAGGTGGCGAGCGGCCGCAGACCCGATGAGGCCACCTCCGACGACGATCACCGTGCTCATCCGGCGCCTCCGAGCAGCCCCCGCACGAACGCCTGCCAGACGGGGATGTACAGGCCGTCGAGCAGCAGATCGTAGGCGCCGTTGCACAGCAGGATGGCCTGCAGCGCGAACAGGAACACGACCAGGAGCAGCCCGGCGTAGGTGAACCGGCGGGTCCGCTCGACCTCGGCGGCGTCGCTCGCAGGCAGATACCCGCTCTCCAGACGCTGCTGGTCGGTCTCGACGGTCATCCACGCCAGGAGCACCAGGATGCCGCCGGGCGCCGCGATGCACGCCATGCCCAGCACGGTCAGCAGGATGCCGGAGAGCAGCAACCCCATGATCCGGGCCGTGCGGGGCCGTGCGCGACTGCCCTCCTTCCCGAACAGCTCGTCCAGATCGGGCTCTTTGGCCCCTTGGGGCGCGTCGGGACCGGGCACGCTCTCGGTGACGTAGTCGTCCATCGGGAGCACCCGCTGCCCCGCCCAGAGCAGCTCGCCGTCGAGCTCGTAGGGCTCGCCCTCCACCTCCTCGGGAAGCCCCCCGAGGCGAACGGGCGGGATGAGGTCGGCCAGCCGCCAGCCCACGCCGTCACCCACCTCGTTCAGATCGGGCAGAGGCGCGGGATCGATCACGCCAGCGGAGCCGCTCCCGTCCAGGAGCTGCTGGATCCAGTCTTCGACGCCGAAGGCCACCGCGGTCACCCGCACGCCCCGGATCTGCCCGTCTTCTTCGGACGGAATGCCGGCCAGCCGCCAGAACCGCACGTCGTTCTCGGCGTGGATCGACACATAGGTCGCATCGGGCACGCCGGGCGTGGGCTGTTCCGGGCCGGTGATCCTGCGCACCTCGACCCCGCGACCGAAGAACCACTCCACCAGCTCGGGGGTGGGCAGCCCGCGCAGATCGTAGCGCTCGCCTCCATCGTCGAGCGGGGCCTGGAGCCAGGCGACCTTCCGGAGCAGCGGCGCGAGACCGGCCGGGGGCTCGACCGAGGCCTCTGGAGAACCCGTGCTCCACCCCTGGACCTCGAGGCGCACCAGCAACCCGAACAGATCCGCCTTCTGCGCTGGGGTCTTGTCGTTGTCGGGCGGGATGGGCTCGGACACGTTCGCGGGGCCTCGTCAGTCGACCATCGGGAGCAGCCGCGAGATGGCGTGATCCACGAGGTCCTGGTCCATCCCTAGCGTCTCGCCACGCTGGGTGAAGACCTCGGCGTCGAGGAAGGCCTTCACGGCGTTGCCCAGCGTGATGGTGGACAGGGACTCGGGACGGGTCACGGCCCCGGCCGAGAGCAGCTGGCCCGACCGGTCGGCGAGGTCCTTCACGTACGACTTCCGGTCGTGTCGACCGAGCTGATCGGCGCTTCGGAGAACGGTGAGGTAGGCCTCGACGAAGTTGCGGAACAGGGCGTAGATCTCGCCGATGCGCTCGGGGTCCACGACCCGCCACAGACCGTCTTCTTCGGTCACGGCACCGTGTTCGCGCAGGGCTTCGAGGCCGTCGAGCAGCAGATCGCTCACCCGGGCGTCGGGGTCGAAGCGGAACTCGACCCGCCAGGTCCAGACGAGGAACGCGACGTCGCCGAGCAGGGCATCCGCGGGCTGAGGCTCGTCCGGGCGGGCGCGCAGGGCCATCGCGACGAATCCGGCGGGTGCGAAGTAGTGCAGCAGCTGGTTCTTGTAGAACTCGAGCCCGATGCGATGGCCGGGATCGACGTTCCAGACGCGCTCTCCGTCGGCTTCGAGGGCTTCGATGTGCCCCGACCGGGTGAAGCGGTCGAGGGCGGTGCGGATCGCCTGGTCGAAGTGCTCGAGGCTCGCAGCCTCCATCGCTCCGCGGGCGGCCACGAAGGCCCGAAAGCGACCGATGCGCGCGAGGAGCTCGTCCTGACGGACCCCTCGGCGGTGGTGCGCGAGGAGCGCCGCCGCAGCCAGGCAGGTGGGGAGCACGACCGTGACGGCCCCGATGCGATGCAGGATCCGCTCGCCGATGTGGTGCAGGACCCGCTTGCGCTCCTCGGTGGGCCGCTCGGACCAGCGGGGCTGTGCGACGTCGCCGGTCTCGGGATCCCGCTGCTCGTCGACCACCTCGGACGCGGGCAACGGCTCGCCGACGCGCAGGTAGACGCGCCCGAATCGCCGGGACAGCACCGAGCGCGCCTTCACCAGCTGCCCTACGGTCTCCTTCCGCTTCTCCTCGCCCCCGGCTTCCCGGACGTAGGCGCGCTCTTCGGCGACCTCTTCGTACGCCAGGCTGATCGGGAGCAGCGTGACCTCGTGGTCGGTCGGACGCCGCTCGGTGGCGTCGAGCACCATCCCCAGCACGCCCACCCGGGGCGTGAGCAGCTTGCCGGACCGGGTGCGGCCGCCCTCGATGTAGAACTCGACGGGGTAGCCCCGGTAGATCAGCTCTCGGAGGTAGCGCTCGAACACGGCGGGGTGGAGGCGCTCGCCGCTGAAGCTGCGCTTGATGAAGAAGCCCCCGACCGATCGCAGGAACACCGAGATCGGCCAGATCGCGAGGTTCGCCCCCGCCACCACGTGGGGAACGATGAGATCGTGCTTGTAGCAGACCCAGGTGAGCAGGATGTAGTCGAAGTGCGACTTGTGCGACGGCATGAGGATGGCCGAGCCCTGACGCATGGCCGCCCGGATGCGTTCGATGTCCTCGGGCCGCACATCGACCCCCGAGAACACCCGTGTCCACAGGGGTCTCAGCACGACGTCCGAGATACGGATCACCCACCAGCGGAAGTTCGACGCGATCTGGTGGTACTCGCGCTCCATCTGCTTTCGGACATCGGCTTCCGACACGCCCTGCAGCTGGGCTTCTTCGCGGCGGAGCGCCCGGAGCGCGGGGTTCTCGAGCACCACCCGGCGCATCTCGGAGTACGGCAGCAGTCGGGGGCCCTTCACCACCTGGGATTCTCGACGCAGGTAGCGGCGAAGGACACGCCGGAGGGCTTCGACGGCTTCGTCGGGGCGGGCCCGCTCGGTGAACTCCTGCACGTCGATGGGTTCGCCGGCCTGGACCAGCGCGCCTTCGCTCGACATCCAGATGTTGCGCAGCTGCCCGAACCAGCCGGGGGCCTCGGTGCGGCCCAGGATGAAGTTGCGGACCTGCTCTGTCTGCCCGGCCTTGCTGGGCGCCCGGGACCACAACACGACGACGGGCACCATCTGGATGGGCCGTTCACAGCCCTGCTGGGCATCGAGCACGGCGGAGAAGGGGTCTGCGCGGGTGGCGCCGAGCAGACGCCGGAGGAGGCTGGGGGCCGAGCGGAGGAACAGCGTGACCACGTTGCCGTCGCGCAACGTGCCCGCCAACCAGCCGTTCTCGACGGGATCCTCGCGCTCCTGGGTGAGGCGTCGCCATAGATCGCGCCACGCCGCCGCGACGGGCTGCCAGTAGAAGCTGTCGGCGCCGTTGCTCCACACCGACAGCGGCAGGCGTCGACGGTTCAGCACGGCGTTCACGGCCAGGTGGTCGGCCGCCGAGGCGTTCTCGAGCACGTACACCACGGGCCCCCGACGCGCCGCCTGCCGGATCCGCTCGGCGGAGTGCTCGTCGAACCGCACCTTCGACAGACGCCCACCGAAGCCGAGCAACCGGTAGAACCACCCGAAGCGGCGCAGCATCCCGGTCCCGTGGCGGGACTCGAGCGCATCGTGTCGTCGGGCGACCTCGGCGGTGGGCGGGTCGGCAGCTTCGCGCGCCTCGTCCATCAGAGCCCGGTTTCGTTCGTGTCGCCGGTGCCGCTCGAATCCGCGGTAGCCGCGGTGTCCGCAGTGGACCCGGTCTCTGCAGTGGACCCGGTGTCCGCGGTGCCCCCGGCCATCGCCCCCGTGTCCGCGGTGGGGTTCACGGGTCCGGTGTCCGAGGTGTCCGTCGGGACGGCGGTTTCCGTGTCTGTGTCGGTGTCGGTGTCGGTGTCGGTGTCCGCGTCGCTGTCCGTGTCGGAATCCGCATCGGTGTCGGCGTCGCTGTCCGCATCCGTGTCGGCATCCGCATCGCTGTCGGTGTCCGCATCGACATCCGCGTCCGCATCGACCAGCGCCGGATCGAGCTCGGCCACGTAGCCATCGGGCGCCTCACACCCGACGTAGGCCGTGGTCGGCTCCCCCAGCCCGTTGCCGTCTTCGTCGGGCCAGAACACCATCCGCTCCTCGCAGTTCGGCGCTGGCGGAGGGGTGGGGATGGCGTCGATGAGCTCACAGCCGGACAGAGCCAGCAGGAGGGGGATGGACGTCGCGAACATGGCTCCGGGAGTAACCCTTCCCGCGAACGCGCGCGTGCGCGTCCGCCTCACCAGCCCTCGAGCGCTTCGGCACACACCACCGACCACGGCCGCGGAGTGCGCTCGCGCACACCCTGGAGCTCCCGAGCGGCCGACACCCAGGCCCCAGGGTCGTGCAGCGGAACCTGCTTCGCGCAGGACACGGTCGCCGGGTGCACCGACCCCACCACCGGCAGCCCGAGGGCGCGGCAGTCGGCGAGCTTGAGGGGGTCGAGCCAGGGCGGAGCGCTCGGCGGGTACGGAGCCAGCCCCACATCCGCGGCGTAGAGCAGCCGGGCGAGGGCCTCCGGGTCGGCATGGGGGAGGCGCTCCACCGCGGGATGCCGCACCACGGGCGCCGCTGCAGGTGCATCTCCCACCACCACGACCCGCCATCCCGCTCGACCCAGCGCATCGAGGATGTCGAGGACATCGCCTGCACTCAGACCGTGCCAGGCGCGCAGCGTGCCGTGGTGGATCGCAACGGGCCCGTACCAGCCGAGAGATTCTCGGACTGCATCGCGGGATGCCGGAGGAATGTCGAGGGACGAGCCATTCGGGACGTGGACCACCTGGGCGTCGGGAGCCAGACGACGGATGTGCGCCGTCAGCCAGCCGCTCACGGCGACCACGCGATCGGCCGCGGTCCAGCGCGCCTGTTCGGACGCGAGGGTGTCGGACACGGGCAGGGCCGCGCTGCGCTCGAGGGCCATCGGCGCGTTCACCTCCAGGAGGTGACGGGCGGACAGGCGCCGTGCCACCCGACCTCCGATGTCTGCACCGCGCCCCGCCCAGGACCGCTCCCAGACGACGTCCGGTCGAACCTCCCGCGCGACCCGCCGGACCAGCCGCGCCCACCGCCAGGCCTCGACGTGACGGGATCCCGGAGTCCGACGGCGCGGCCAGGCGGCGGTGTGGGGCGGAACGACGACGCGGCGCGCGCAGGCCTTCGTCAGCGGATCGGCGACCCGTCCCCGTTCATCGACCCCACACCGCGCGACCACCGAGACGTCGTGGCCGTTCGCGGTCAGCCCCCGAACGACCCCGCGCAGATGGGCGGATCCACCGGCTGGCCCGTGGATCGGAATCCCGGGGTCACTCGACACGAGAAGCAGGCGCATCTTCAGGCGATGCGCCTCGCCGGACGTCGCCGCCGCGCGAAGGCCACGACCCCCAGCAGCGCCAATCCCGCAGGCCCGGTCCCAGAGCGGGTCGAGCAGCCACACCCGGTGGAGTTGCCCGGTGGTCGGGCGGGAACCATGGGTTCGTCGGCAGTATCGCCCGTGGGCACGACCGGATCGGGGGTCCCGGTCGCGTCGCTGGCCGTGTCGTCGGAGGCGGTGTCGGTGGGCAGCCCGGTGTCGACCATCCCGGTGTCCTCGCCGGCCAACACCCCGTCGCAGTCGTCGTCCAGACCGTTCCCGTCGACCTCTACGGCGTCGGGGTTCACGGCCTGATCGCCGTCGTTGCAGTCGGTGTCGTTCGGCACCGTGCCGGGTGGCGGCGCGCAGCCTTCGACCGGAACCGAGGTGGGGTCCCCGAAGCCGTCCCCGTCCGAGTCCTCCCAGAACAGCTCGCCTTCGATGTCGGGGTCGGCGGCGTCGAGCAGACCATCGCAGTCGTTGTCGATGCCGTCACACACCTCGGTCCCGCCAGGCTGACCTTCGAAGGGTGGAAACGCGTCGGCCGATGCATCCTGGCAGTCCAGGCCGTTGTCGACGAAGCCCGTGGCCGGACACTGGAACACGGGCGGAAGGCTGCTGTCCCCGAACCCGTCCATGTCGAAGTCGAGCCACAGCTCGAGGCGCTCGTCGCTGTCGTCCACCACGTTGTTGCAGTCGTTGTCGAAGCCGTCGCAGACCTCGGGCTCGCCCGGCGCTCGCAACGGGTTGAAGTCGTCGCAGTCGCCGCCGAGCTCGGCATACCCGCTGGGCAGGGTGCAGGCTTCGGTGGTCGCCCCGCCGATCGCCCCGAAGCCATCCCCGTCGCCATCGATGATCCAGGTCGACGCGTCCGACGCACCCTCGTCGGTCGTGCCGTCGCAGTCGTTGTCGATGCCGTCACAGACCTCGTCGGCGTTGGGGTTGATGTCCGGATCCGCGTCGTCGCAGTCGCCGCTGACGCCCACCTCGCCCGGGGCCGGTTCGCAGGACTCGAGCGGCCCCTCAGCCGCGCCCACCCCATCTCCGTCGGCGTCGACGAACCAGAACTGCTCGACCACGCCATCGTCCACCACGCCATCACAGTCGTCGTCGAGCTCGTTGCACTGCTCGGTGGCCCCGGTGAAGATGCTCGCGTTCGTGTCGTCGCAGTCCCCGGCGACCGGCACGTGGAAGCTGGGCCGAGCACAGGTCGTCACGAAGGTGGCGTCGGTGCCCTGCCCGTCTTCGTCCAGATCGGGGTACCAGATCGGCGCATCGACCGCCCCGACGTCCACGTTGCCGTCACAGTTGTTGTCGAAGCTGTCGCACACTTCGTCGGCGTCCGGGTTGTCCGCCGCGCGCGTGTCGTCGCAGTCCCCACTCACGGCGACGTAGCCGGAGGGCAGCTCGCAGGCGTCCAGGGTGGTGGCGTCGGTCCCGAACCCGTCGGCATCCGCATCGAGGAACCAGGTCTCGGGTTCGCCGATTCCCGGATTCGAGTCGTCGCAGTCGGCGTTGTTGTCCACGAAGTCGGGGTCGCCGGGGCACACGTCGACCGGCACCACACTGTCGTCTCCCAGGGAGTCGCCATCGGCGTCCGGGTAGCGGCTGACCAGCAACCCCTCGTCGACCGTGCCGTCGCAGTTGTCGTCCAGCCCGTTGCACGTCTCTTGAGCGTCGGGGTTCACATCCGGGTCGGTCTCGTCGCAGTCTCCGAGCTCCGCACTCACATCGGGGCCGTCGCTACAGGCGGCAACCGGGGTCGAACCGTCTGAGAACCCGTCTCCATCGGGGTCTGCGTAGTACCGCCCCACCTCACCATCGCCGTCGTCGCAGTCGACGTCGCACGGCACGCCGTCCCCGTCGGCGTCGTGCACCGTGCCGCCGGGGCCAGGCACCGAGCTGCACCACTCCACGACCAGGGTGTCGGTGTGGCTCGCGTGATCGATCGTCACCCAGTCGGGTTCTCGCGCTACATCCTGCACGGTCACGTGGTCGATCTCGCCGCGCCAGAACCGCCCCGAGTCCTGGTTGTTCCCGATCCGCACCCGCTGCGGCCGATTGCGGATGTCGCCGTTGTCGTCGACATCCGTGACGACGACCCCGTCGATGTACACCCGGAGCCGGCCGCCGCTCTCGTACGTGGCGTGGATGTGCGTCCAGGTGTTGTTGGGCACATTGCCGTTCGCGGGCGGGTTGACGTTGTTGTGGTTGTTGGCCCGGTCGTACGACAGCGTGATGGTGTTCGAGTTCTGCCGACGATGCAGACGCCAGGCGTCGTCGCCCTTGGCGATCACGGGCGCCCACTGTTCACTCCACCCGCTGCGACGCACCCAGGCGCTCACCGTGAGCACATCCAGGTCGAAGTCGTTCTCGGCCCCCTCGAACTGCACGTAGTCGTCGTCGAAGTACCGCGCGCTGCCGATCCGCCCGTCGACGTCGCCCCCGTTGTTGCCCTGGTACGAGATCGGGTAGCGGTCGATGGCCATCCGGTTCACGCTGTCGAGGGTCACCACCGCCCGCCAGTCGTCGTTCCACACCGCGTTCGCCGCCGCGAATCCCTCGTTCTGGGTGAGCGCGGGCGGGGTGGTCGGGCTGTCGTAGTACATCCAGAACACGCCGTCCGGCCCGCTCGTCCCGCCCGGCAGCTCGGGAAGCCGCACCCAGACCCACGAGGTCCCGTCCGCGTCCACGTCGTCGACGTAGTAGTCGAGGGCGTTCCCTCCCTCGTCGAAGAACAGCAACTCGCGCCGGTTCGCGTCCAGCCGCGTCAGATCGACCCGCGTGTCGTCGATCTGCACCAGCACGGGAAAGTCCGAGACCGTCGTGTCGGTCGGGTTGTCGAACAGCAGACGCAGGCGACGGTTGTGGTCCGGCGCGAGCCACTCACTGGCATCGGCCGGAGCCACACCGGTTGCGAGGAGCAGGCAGGCCAGCGTGAACATGCTTCATCGTACCACCAGCGGCCGACTATCGTGCTCCGTCGCGGAACAGCCCCCGTACGGAGATCAGCTGGTGCAGCGGGAGATGTGGTCCAGCACGTCGATGCGGGTGAGCACGCCCTTGAAGTCGTCGTCGTCGAACACCAGCGCGACGCGCACCTTGCGGAGCAGGTCGGTGAGCACGTTGACCTCGGTGTCGAGGGAGACCGTGCAGTACCGCTGGTCGGCGAGCTCGCCCACGCGCGCGGGTACCGGCTTGCGCTTCAGGGCCTCCTCGAGGAGCAGCTTCTCGTGGATGACACCGATCACCTTCCCGTCCGCCATCACCGGCATCTGGCTGATCCCGTGGGACTTCATGAGGCCGATGGTCTCGGTGACCTGGAGATCGGGGGTGGCGGAGACCGTGGTGCGCTCGCCGAGGCCCTCCAGCAGGTCGGCCACGGTTCCCAGAGGCGTCGGCTCGTCGTCCAGGAAGCCGTTCTCCTGCATCCACTGATCGTTGTAGATCTTCGACAGGTAGCGGCTGCCGGAGTCCGGGAGCAGGATCACGACGTTCAGGCCTTCGCGATCGTTGGCCTTGATCCATTTCAGGGCGCCTGCGACGGCCGCTCCGCAGCTCCCCCCCACGAACAGCCCTTCCTCGCGGCACAGACGACGCGTCATCTGGAAGCACTCGCCGTCGTTGACGCGCATCACGTCGTCGACCGGCTCGAAGTCCATCGTGGACGGGAGGAAGTCCTCGCCGATGCCCTCGAGCAGGTAGCTGAAGGCGGGGGTCAGCTGACCGGTCCGGAAGTAGTCGTAGTAGAGCGACCCGACCGGATCGACGCCGATGATCTTGACGTCCGGCTTCTTCTCCTTGAGGTACTTGCCGGTGCCCGTGATCGTGCCCCCGGTACCGAGCCCGGCGATGAACACGTCGATCTCGCCCTCGGTCTGGTCCCACAGCTCGGGGCCCGTGACCTCGTAGTGGGCCTGGGGATTGCTGGGATTGTGGTACTGGTTCGCGAAGAACGCGTTGGGGGTCTCGGTGCCGAGGCGCGTCGACACGCTGTAGTACGACCGCGGATCCTCGGGCTCGACATCGGTGGGCGTGACCACCACCTTGGCGCCGTAGGCGCGGAGTGCGGCGCGCTTCTCTTCGGACTGCTTGTCGGGCAGCACGAACACGCACTTGTAGCCCCGGATCGCAGCCACCATGGCGAGCCCCGCCCCGGTGTTGCCCGACGTGCCCTCGACGATCGTGCCTCCGGGCTTCAGATCGCCTCTCTTCTCGGCATCTTCGATCATCTTCAGGGCGATCCGGTCTTTCACCGATCCACCCGGGTTGAGGTACTCCACTTTGGCGTACACGTTGGCCTTCAGGCCGCGGGTCACGCTGTTCAGCCGGACCAACGGTGTGTTTCCGACGGTCGTGAGGACGTTCTCGTGCGTGTTCTTCATCGTGATGGTCCTCCAGAAGGGGCGCGCTCCTATTCGGGGCTCGCCAGGCTCGCCAGGCGTGGTAGGGTGTCGGTCCTTGGGTGAGGGAACGCGGCTTGGAGCCCGAACGCGAACGCCTGCTTAGAAGAGGCGACTACATCTGGGGTTCGTTCCTGAAGGCGGAACGGATCGACGGTTACATCGTCGGGGTGAACCCGGGCGATCGCACCGATGTGCTCGGACGCTTTCCGTTTTCGGACAGCTCCGTCGACGACGCGGTGGACTGCGCCCAGCGGGGCGAGGTCACGTGGCGCCGGGTCAGTCGGGTCGACCGCGCCAAGGCGATGCGGAAATACCGCGATCTGCTCAACAGCAAGTTCCAGGAACGCCTCGCAACCCTGATCACGCGCGAGACGGGCAAGCCCATCTGGGAAGCCCGCCAGGAGGTCATCGCCTCCATCCGCGCCGTCGATCTGCTCCTCGAAGAAGGCATGTCGCTCCTGGAGCCGCGCATCCTCGACGAGCGCGAGGCCCGGTCCGACTACCGGCCGCGGGGCGTCGTCGGCATCCTGGTTCCGTACAACCTGCCGCTGCTCACGCCCACCCTGCACGCCTGCGCCGCGCTGCTGGCGGGCAACGCCGTGGTGCTCAAGCCCAGCAAGTTCACGCCCGGCGTGGGTCAGGCCGTCGCCGAGATCATGGATCGGTGCAAGCTCCCGCGCGGCGCGTTCAACCTCGTTCAGGGGTCGGGCACCGGCATCGGCCAGAAGCTGGTCACGCATCCCAACCTCGACGCGCTCCTGTTCTCCGGCGGTTTCGACACCGCGATGGCGATCCGGCGCGCCACGTTCGACCGTCCCGAGCTGCCGGCCCTCTACCAGTGCGGTGGCAAGGGGGCCGCGCTGGTGGTCGGCGGCTGCGACATGGAGCGCGCCGTCTACGAAGTGGTGGTGGGCGCGTACCTCACAGCGGGTCAGCGGCACAACAGCACCGGCCGCGTCATCGTCACCGAAGACATCTTCCAGCCGTTCGTCGAGCAGCTCGCCCGGCGCGCGGTGCGGATCAACGTGGGCTACGGCTTCGACCTGTCCACCTTCCTCGGTCCGCTCATCTCGGACAACTTCCGCAGCCGCTACCGCAAGTACGGCCGGGCGGTGGTCGCGCGCGGGCACAACCCCATCCTCCAGGCCGCCAACCGCGAGGTCGAGGATCGCCGGGGCTTCTACGTCGAGCCGTCGATGTACTGGGTCGACTGGGAGCGCGGGCACGGCTTCATCAACGACGAGCCGCCGGGTCCCAGCCTGCTCCTCTACAAGGTCAAGGACTGGGAGGAGGCCGCCGCACTTCACAACAAGCTGAAGTACCGCGTGTCCACGTCCCTGTTCATCGACCCCGAGCACGACCACCTGCCCGAGATCGTGGCGCGCCTCAAGACCGGCTCGCTCAACGTCAACCGCGGCACCATCGGAGCGAGCCTCCGCCTGCCGAGCGTGGGCCTGGGCCGTTCGAGCAACGGAATGCCCGGGGGCATCGACCTCCTGCGCTTCCTGTCGACGCCGCGCTCCACCCTGGTCGAGGGCCGGGCATTCGATCCGCGCAACGCGGTTCCCGGCATGAACTGGGACGACGACGACGAGGATCCGATCAGCGTCGAAGTCGAGCTCGAACACCCATAGCTCGCGTTCATCCGCGGTTTCATTCGCCGCTGGACACGTCTCCAATGACCGGAGCTTCCCGAGCGCGCTGGCGCGCCCGTTTCCTCCTGGTGGCCTTCAACACTCGGGTACAGAAGTACACCTCGGTTTCGGTCGACGCGCCCACACCGGAGGAGGAAACGAGTGCACCGGGTGCACTCGGGAAGCTCCGCTCCAGGGGCTGAATGAAACACGCGGCCGACCCAAGCAGGCAACGGCTGCTCCGAATTCAGACCCGACCCCAGGGCAACGCTCGAACACGGCGGGCCTCTTCGAAGCCTCCCCGCTCTGTGCGACCTCCGTGAGCGAAGCGCTCTGCGAGCGACAGCGCACTGTGGTGAAAATGGGCCGGTGAATCCTACTGAATCGCTCGAAAAGTCGGGCAGTTCGTCCGCCCCGGAGCCGATTTCATCCTCCCGGGACGCCTGGCAGGCGGGGTATGGCTCAGCGGAGCGAGCCGGGAAACTGCGGCTCAGGAACGGCAACGCTGCGCTGCTCCGAAAATACAGACCCGCAACCCAGGAAGACGCTCGAACACGGCGGCTGAGATGGCCTGGTCGAGGCATCCGCGCTCAGCGGATCCTCCGCGCAATCCTCAGCGAAGCGGAGCGGCTCAGCGGTGAGAGTTTGCGTTGAATCCATCGAAGTCGTTCGAGCGAACGCCCGGGTCGTCCGCCCGCATCCGTTTTCATCCCCCCTGCTCCGCGAATGGGTGCTGCAACGACGGTCGACGACATCGCGGACAGAGTCACCGAACGCGTTCGCTGTGGCCATCGAACGACAGCATCGGCGGTGAGATACGATGCGACATGGAAGCGCGCCAATCCGATGCGTCCTACGCAGACTACCTCGACAGGGAACGGACCTCCGACGTCAAACACGTCTGGGTTCGAGGCGAGATCTTCGCGATGTCGGGCGCCTCGCGGCGGCACAACCGCATCGCGACCACGCTGCTGGGTGAGCTGTACGCGCAGCTGCGAGACGGCCCCTGCCGGCCGGTCAACAGCGATCAGCGCGTACGTGTGGATGAAGCAGACGCGTCGTTCTACCCCGACATTTCTGTGATCTGCGGGGAAGATGAGGTGTCCCCGGCGGACCCTGAAGCCATCGTGAATCCGTCCATCGTGTTCGAGGTGCTCTCTCCGTCGACCGAAGCATGGGATCGCGGCGGGAAGTTCGCCGCACTTCAACGACTGCCCAGCCTCCAGCTCTACATCCTCGTCGCGCAGGACCAGCCCCGGATCGAGGTCTTCGAACGCGAGACCTCCCATCGCTGGACGCTGACGGTGGTCGACGAGGGCACGCTGTCGCTCCCCGACTTCGGCGTCTCGATTCCGTTGGAGCGCATCGGTCGATAGAGGGGCCCATGCGCCCGAGACTGCTGCTGCTGGCCGTGCTGTTCGTGGTGTTCGCGATCGCGGGCAGCCAGGTGCGGTTCACGACCGACACCCAGGACATCCTGCCGGCCGACTCCGACCTGCGGGAGACGCTGGCGGCGGCACAGCGATTCCCGGGTGCACAGCTGCTCCTCGTCGAGATCGACGGTCAGGGCGCGCCACGAGAGGACCTGGAGCGCGAAACCCTCGCGCTCGCCGAGCGATTGCGCGCTCTGGATGCGGTGGCGTCCGTGCGGGCGGGCTTCTCGGGCGAGGACGGCGCCGAGATCGCGAAGCGCGTCGCCCCCTACGCCACGGCGTTCGTCGATGCGGAGACGGTGGCCGAGAACACCCAGCCGAACGCGGTGATGGAGAAGCTGGCGGCCCAGAAGGACCGGTTGTCCGGCTTCGGAGGGATGTTCTGGGTGAAGGCGATCCAGGACGACCCCCTCGATCTGCGCCAGACCGCGCTGCAGCAGCTCCAGGGGTCGGCACGCCCGGGGATCCGGCCCGACGGCGAGATCCTGGTCGATTCCACCGGCCAGCGTGCGCTGTTGCTCGTGTCGTCCGCGGTGGAAGCCAGCGCCATCGGGCCCCACGACGCGCGCATCGCCGCCCTGGATGCCGCGATCGCAGAGACCCCGCTCCCGACCCGGTGGTTCGGCGGCATCCGGATGGCCTGGGAGACGGCATCGGCCATCGAGCGCGACGTCCGGGTCACCGCTGGGCTCGGCATGGTCCTGCTCGCGGTGGTCCTGTTCGCCGGGTTTCGCAGCTGGCGTCCGCTCGTGGGGGCCGTGCTGCCGAGTGCTGTGGCCGCCGGGGCCGCGTCGATGGGCGCGTGGTTCGTCAGCCCGGTGCACGGGCTGCAGCTGGGCTTCAGCGCCGCGCTGGCCGGGCTGGCCGTCGACTACTGGGTCCACCTGTACCTGGCCGCCGCCACACAGCCCGATCAACCCGACGCTGCCGGACGATTCCGCGCGGCGACCCACGCGTTGCGCGACCTCATGCCCGCCCTCGTGGTGTCGGCCGGCTCCACGGCCCTGGCCTTCGCACTGCTCACGACCTCGGCCCTGCCCATCGTGCGCGTGCTCGGCGTGACTGGCGCCGCGGCTGCCATCGGGGCCCTGCTCGGAACCGTGGTCGCCGGCCCGGTGGCCTGGACCCTGTTCGGCCGGCCCGTCGACGTCCCCGAGCCCCGTCTTCCCGTCCGGTTCGCGCTGCCCGTCGCGATGGGGGCCGTGATCCTGGGCCTGCTCGGGGCCACGGCCCGCTTCGAGCCCGACCCCATGGCCTTGATCGCGACCTCCCCTGCCGCCGAGGCCGCCCAGGAGGCCTTCGCCGACCGCTACCAGCTCACCACCCTGCGCGGCATCGTCCTGCTCGACGGCGAGACCCCCGGCGCCGCGCTCGATCGGGCTGCGCGGGTCCAGCGGGCCTTCGGTGCTCTGGAAGGGGTCGCCCCGACCGGACCCGGACTCCTCGTGCCCGGCCCGCAGACCGTCGCCGCCCGACGTGCCGCCCTCCCCGACGTCGACGTCCTCCAGGCCCGGATCGACGCCGCCACCGAGGCCGTCGGGCTCCCCGTTCTCGAAGGCGCAGCGCAGCGGATCCACGACTGGGCCAGCCAGCCACCCGCCGATCTCTGGGACGGCACGCCGATGTCGGCCCGCGTCACCCTGCTCGAAGACGCCGGCGACCTGCAGGGCTTCACGGGCGCGGTGGCGATGATCTCGGTCCCGGTCCCCGACGAAGACCGGATCCCGATCCTCGAAGCCACCCTCGCCGACGCGGACTCCGACGCCCTGCTCGTGGTGCCGGGCCAGCTCGCGGCCGCGAGCATGGATGCCGCACGCACCGCCCTCGTCTCCCGCGCCGCACTCGGCGGGCTGGCGGTATTCATCCTGCTCTCGATCCGGCACCGAAGCGCCTTCATGGCTGTTGTTGCGCTCGCACCCGCAGCGACGGCCGTCACGGGCGCCCTCGGCCTGATGGCCCTGTCCGGACGGCCCTGGAATCCGGTGTCCCTCGCGGCGATGGTCCCCGTGCTCGGCCTGGCGGTCGACTACGGCGTCTTCATGACCGAGCGCGCCACCCGCACCGCACCACGCGCCGTCATCCTGTCCGCCGCCACCACGCTCGCCGGCTTCGCCACCCTGGCGCTGGCCTACAGCCCGGCGCTGTTCGGGGTCGGGGTCGCGACGGTCGCCGGCGTCGGAATGGCCGCGCTGACCGCCCTGTTGGTCGTGCCTGCCGTGCTGGACCGCCGCCAGATCGAGCCGATCGCACCCGGCCACTACGAGAGGCGACGCTGGCCCGGGTGGGAGGGCTGGCTGCTCGTGGTCGTCGCGCTGACCGCCGCTGGCGGCTCCTGGCTGCGGGGCACCGACCCCGTCTTCGCGCTCGCCATCCTCGCAGTTCCCGCCACCTGGCTGGTCCTCACCGCCCTGCTCCGCACCCCGCGCCGCGCGCCTACACCCGACCTCGGCCTGCGCATCCTCACGGTCATCCCGACCAAGGACAACGCCGGCAGCATCGCGGAGGTCGTCCAGGGCTGCCTCGCCCACACCGAGCACGTGCTGGTCGTCGACGATGGCTGCACCGACGGGTCTGGCGAGCTCGCCGACGCAGCGGGGGCCATGGTCGTCCGCCACCCCGTCAACCGCGGCAAGGGCGCCGCTCTCGAGACCGCCCTCGACTGGGCCGCGGACAACGGGTTCAGTCACATCGTCGCCATCGATGCCGACGGCCAGCACGAGCCCGATGACCTCCCGTCCTTCTACGACGCCGTGCGCGCGCAGCCCGATGCCGTCGTCGCCGGCGTCCGCGACATGTCCGAGGCCCCCAAGGGCGCACGATACGCCCGCGCCAACAGCAACTTCTGGGTGTGGGTCGAGAGCGGCCAGCGCATGGGCGACACCCAGTGCGGCTACCGCGCCTACCCCGTCGCGCCGATCCGCAGCCTGGCCCTCGTTCCGTCCCGGTATCAGTGGGAGGTCGAGGTCCTCGTCCGCTCGGTGTGGGCGGGCATCCCGGTCATCGACCACCCCTGTCGCGTGTTCTACCCCCCCGCCGAAGAGCGGGTCAGCTCGTACCGAAAGGTGGTCGACACGGCCCGCATCAGCTGGCTGAACGCCCATCTCATCGCCGAGCGGATCCTCTGGCCACCCCGCTGGTTTCCGGGCCGTCGCAGCTGGCAGGGTAGCCACCGGGGCTTCACCGCGGGCTGGAAGCTCTACTTGTGGGTCCTGAAGACACTGGGTCCGGGCCCCGTCCGCGTCGCGCTGGTTCCGCTCGTGGCGTTCTACTGGGTGTTCCTGGGCGCCCAGCGACCCGGGATCGCCCACTACCTGCGCCGACGGTTCCCCGAGGCCTCCGGACCGAAGCGCGCCTGGCTCCAGCTCCGCCTGCTGCTGGAGTTCGCGTGGAGCCTGGTCGATCGCTTCCACGTCCTGCTGCACGGCCCGGACTCCGAAGCCCTGCAGCTCGAGCTCGACCGCACCGAGGTTCCCGGACTCCGCGATCAGCTCTACGGAGACGGGGCGTTCGCGGGCAAGGGCGTGATGATGATCAGCGGGCATCTCGGCAACGCCGACCTCGGAGGGATGCTCCTGCGCGGGAAGGACCGGAAGGTGAACCTCCTGCTGTACCGAGCGCCGGGCGACCCCTACTTCGCGCTGATGCAGGACCTGTTGGGCCCCCGGGCACCGGCGATCATCGCGATCAACGACGGGAGCCAGATCGCGAGCCTGTCGGCCATCAAGGCCCTGAAGAACGACGAGGTGGTGGCGGCCAAGGGCGACCGGGTGGTGGACGGCCGAACCGCCCGCTGCGAGTTTCTGGGCGCGCCGATCGACGTGCCCACCGGTCCGTTCCTGCTCGCCGCACTGTCGGGGGCCCCGGTCGTGTTCATCGGCTGCTTCCGCACCGGGTCGGGGCAGTACCGCTTTCACGCGGTCGGACCCCGGACCCTGTCGTTCACCTCCCGCAAGACCCGAGAGGCCGATCTACAGCGCTGGGCCCAGGAGTGGGTGGACGTGATGGCGGAGTGGACTGCGACCTACCCGCTGCAGTGGTTCAACTTCTACGACCCCTGGGAGGGGTCGTCCCTCACCGGTCGAGAACTTCTCGACGGTCAAGAGAACGGTGCCCCCGAAATGCGCGGAGGAACGAGCACATTTTCCGGGGGTACCTGAACGCGTCGAGAAGTTGAATGGAAGGGATTCGGTCGGTTCATCCCTCGCTTGCGAGGGTGGGCCGGCGGAAACCCGGACGGCCCATCAGCGCGAACGCGTCGTCCTGATCGCACACCAGCGGCGCCCCCGCCAGCAGCGCCAGCAACCCGTTCGCGCAGTTCAGACCCACCGCGCGCTCGATCGGAATCGACTCGGGAAGGGGCGTGAAGCGCCGTTCGTAGGGCAGGGACGTGGCTCGACCGAAGACCCCGGAAGACGCCGACGACTCCACGGATGGAAGGCCATCCGACACCGTGTAGACGGGGGCTTCGGAGGATGCACCCCCCATCGAGCCCGCCTGCACGGGGCCCACGAGCACGGCGACCACCGTCTCACCCGGGCGGCCGGTGCTCTCGAAGGCCTTCAGCGTGGTGGGATTGCGGTCGTCGCCCACCACCACCAGCACCGGACTCTGCCGCCGCTCGGCCCACTCCATCCCCCTCGACAGCGCCAGCAGGCCACTCGCCATGCCACTCGACAGGGTCTCCATCGGCCCGCGCAGCCCGAACACGAGGGACAGATGGGCGGACGTCGCGTTGTAGACCGAGTTCTGGAAGCTGGTCGGACTCGCGCGATCGGGGCCCTCGAGGAACATCCGGTCGAGGAACGCGCTGCTGGGGACGACCTCGCCCATCGCCGTGCCGTGCACCATCGGCAGGTGCTCCCAGTCGAGATCGGGGTTCCGCTCCACGAGCGGGAGGACGGCGACCGCGAGCAGACGCGCCAGTCGGGACATCCGCCGCCAGCGTCCGGCCGGAATCGCGGCGGGCCGCTTGGGGGTCTCGAGGTCGTGGGGTCGGGGTCGCCCGGACCGGATCGCGGCCAGCAGGCCCTCTGCACCGCCCGGGACCGAGAGCTCCACATCGAGCACCCGGCCGGATCGAGACGCGCACGAGGGACGTTCTCCGGGGACACTCCCCGACGCGGGCTCGGGTCGGTCCACGACCACCGCGGCGTTGTGCCCTCCGAACGCGAAGTTCACCGAGAGGACCGCGTCGACCGACGTCTCCCGCATCTGAACGGGCAGGTCGAGTGCCGGCCATCCCGAGGTCTGCTGACCCGTGTTGGGAGGGATCCGCCCGTGCTCGAGGGCCATCACCGACGCCACGAGCTCCACGGCTCCGGCGGCACCCAGCGTGTGGCCGACGGCCCCCTTGATGGAGCTGACGGGCACCTCGGGCGCGATGCCCTCCACCACCGAGGCCTCCATCTGGTCGTTCAGCGGAGTGGCGGTGCCGTGCGCGCACCACCACGAGAGGCTCGATGCCTCGCGCCCTGCATCGAAGAGCGCGTCTGCCACGGCCTGCCGCGCGCCGCGTCCCTCGGGATGGGGAGCGGTCATGTGGTGGGCGTCGGTGGCGCTGCCGTACCCCGCGATCCGCCCGAGAACACGGGCCTTTCGAGCGCGTGCGTGCCCGATGTCCTCCAGCAGCAGGGCTCCCGCGCCCTCGCCGAGTGACAGCCCCGTCCGGCCGGGGTCGAACGGGCGGCAGCGATCCCCAGACACGGCTCCGAGCGCACCGAACCCGTGCACGGTCAACCGGCACAGGGCATCCGTGCCGAACGCCACCGCGACGCGGACCCGGCCGGTCCGGATCCACCAGGACGCGATCCCGACAGCAGCTGCTCCGGACGAACACGCGGTCGAGACGCTGGTCCGGGGCCCCGTCAACCCGAGTTCCCGCGCGACGAGGGTGGTGGGCCGGTCGCACAGCTGCGCCCACACGTAGTCGGGCCCGGGCTCGGCCCCGTTCAGCACGGCTTCGTAGGCCACCTCGCCCAGCACCATGTCGCCCGACGTGCTCGCCCCCACCACTGCGATCGGCCCGTCCACATCGGCCGGATCGAGACCTGCGAGCGCCTGGCGCACGACGTGGAGAGCGAGATCCGAGGACCGGTGAGGCCCCCCCGGAATCGCCGACACGGGCCCCTTCCCCGGAAACGGCCCCGGGCCGGCAACCCCGGTCTCCCCCGCACACAGGGAATCGAAGAAGGAGCGGGGGTCCGAGCCGAGGGTGGTCCACACCCCCAGTCCGGTGACGACGACATCATGGTGAGCCATGCCACGCACTCTAGCGTCCTGCGGCCGCGAAGGGACCGCCCGGCCCTCAGACCGGCTTGCGAGCCGCGAAGAGCACGTTCGCGAACGGGGTGTTCTCGGAGCACGGATCGACGGTGACGTCGAGCCCCAGCGCTTCGAGCGCCGCCCGCATCTCGTCCTGTGGACGGAAGTAGACCCCGTCGCCCTTGTGGCGTCCGAGCGCCATCGCGATGCGCTCGGACATGGCCGTCACCGTGCTGCGCCACCCGCCATCCGACCGGCCGTCGCGGACCAGGAGCACGCCCCCCGGCGCGAGAACCCCGGCCAGACGGGCCAGGATGGCGTCCTGCTCGCTCTCGGTCTGGTAGTGCAGGACGTCCAGCACGGTGATCACGCTGGCCGACACGCCCTGGAGATCGGTGTCGCGCGCATCTCCGGCGTACACGCGCAGGTCGAGGTCTCCGAGCGCCTTTCGCGCGATGTCGAGTCGCCGCTCGTCGTGATCGAAGCCGATCAACACCAGATCCCCGATGGTCTCCGCTGCCAGCGCGAGCAGGTACCCCTCGGCACAGCCCACATCCAGCAGGGTCTGGCCGGGCTCGAGGTACTGCAGCACCGCGCGATACGCGGGGTCGCCACGCATCTTGCCCTTCGCGAACCCCTCCACGAACTTCCCCTGGGGGGTGTAGCGAGCAACCGCGGCTTCGAGCTCCATCAGGCCTCCCAGGACGCGTCTTCCAGGGCGCGCCGACCCCGCATGGCATCGAGGGCAGCGATCATCCTGCCTCGCACGTCCCGCGACAACGCCTTCACGTCTTCGCCGGCCGGGACGGGCTCCAGGACCTCGATGTCGACGATGGCCCACGCACGGGTCGGGAGGTAGGCCCGCTTCGACATGATGTGCTGCGCGCCGTCCATGATCACGGGCACGATCGGACGCCCGGTCGCCACAGCCAGCTTGAACGCCCCCTTGCGAAACCGCTGGATCTGCCCGTCGGCCGACCGGGAGCCCTCCGAGAACACCACCACCGACATCCCGCCTTCGAGCGCAGCGATCGCCTCGTCCATGAAGTGTTCGGTGTTCACCTGCCCGCTCCACTTCAAGAACGGCCCCATCACCGGCACGTGGAAGATCCCCGGACGCGCGCTGATCTTGAGCGGGATCGGCAAGCCGAACAGACAGGGGATGTCGATGGTGGACTGGTGGTTGGCGACCAGGATGCTGGGCTCGGCGGGCAGGCGCTCGATGCCCTTCCAGCGACGCCACCAGAACGGGGTGCTCCACCACATCCACCGGCCCCAGACGATGGACAGCGCGCGTCCGCCGCCCCGCCGGACCCGATCGGTGACGTTCAGGCGAGCGAGTGCGATCCCGATCCCGACCACCGCGGTCCAGAACAGGTAGTTGAGCCAGCCGAGCAGGCCGTGCACCCAGGCACCGAACGAACGTCCCACGGCGGCTCCCTATGCGTACGGACGCCGGAACACCAGGGAGCGCGATGCAGTTCGCAGTGCAGTTCGCAGAGCACCCCGCCGCAGCTGGTATACCAACGCGGTGACGCGCCTCTTCCCCCTCGTGTTGCTCGCGCTCCTGCTGCTGTCGGCCCCGCTGGTCCACGCGCAGGAGACCCAGATGCCCCGTGTGATCGAGGCCGTCGAGGCGCAGTACCCCGACGAGGCCCGTGAACGCGGGCTGTCCGGGCCGGTGCTCGTCTCCCTGCAGCTGGACGCGGAAGGGTCGGTGGTCTCGGCCGAGATCGAGCAGGGTCTGGGCCCACTGCTCGACGAAGCCGCGCTCCAGGCCGCTCGACAGCTGAAGTTCAGTCCGGCGACCCGGGATGGAGAGCCGGTGCCGGTGCGCATCACCTACCGGTTCGTGTTCTCGCTCGCGACCTCCGAAGAAGGGGGAATCCCGCGTCCGTCCACGATCCACGGCGAGGTCATGGATGCCGACGAGCTCCCGATCCCGTCCGCGACCATCACCGTCCGCTCCACCGACGACCCGAACCGCGAGCCCGTCACGCGGCAGGCCAACAGCAACGGCAAGTTCTCGGTGCCCTTCCTCGAGCCGGGCACGTACCAGGTCGAGGTCCAGAAGAACGGCTTCACGACCGCGCTGTACGACGTCACCCTCGGTCCAGGCGAGACCCTGACGTCGGCCTTCACGATGGTGCCCGAAGACGCGCTGGAGGTCGTGGTCTACGCCAAACAGGAGACGTGGCGCGAGGTCGATCGCGGCGAGCTCGTGCCCGATCCGTCCACGCTGACGGGGGTCTACGAGCTGACCCGGCGCGACATCGAGTCCACGCCGGGCTCTCTGGAGGACGTGACGCGAGCGGCCCATGCGCTGCCCGGCGTGGTGTCGGACGGCGACTACCTCGCGGGGTTCCACGTCCGCGGCGGCGAGCAGTCCGAGGTCGTCTACCTGCTCGACCGCGTGCCCCTCGAGAACCCGTTCCACCTGGCCGGCTTCAACAGCCTGTTCAACCCCGACATGATCCACAAGGTGACGTTCTACGCGGGCGCTGCCCCGGCCGAGGTGCCCAGCGCCACGAGTGCGGTGATGGACGTCACCAGCTGGGACGGCGCGCCCCGCGAGCCGGGCAAGGGCATCGACGGAGCCGTGGACCTGTCGGCCAGCAGCGCTCGACTGTTCGTGATGGGGCCGGTCGACAAGAGCGAGCGGTTCACCTTCGCGCTGGCCGCCCGACGCACCTACTTCGAGGGCTACTTCAGCGTGATGAAGGCCCTGAACGTGGTCGACAGCGCCTTCGCAGCCCCCGAGTTCTCGGAGCTGTCGGCCCGCGCGGCCTGGCGTCCCGACAGCCGCCACCGGATCATGATCAACGCGCTGCAGTCGGGAGATTCTCTGGCCCTGGTCGACTCCGGCGACGACTCGCTCGTGAACTTCGAGGGGGCGTTCGAGCTGCGGAACAGCCTGTCGCTGATCTCGGCCGACCACCGCTATCAGACCCCCGAGGGCCTCACCTGGCAGACCACCGCGGCCTACACCCGCGATCGCGCGTTCCAGCGGCGGGATCTGGCGGGACTGCGCGAGCGCACCACCATCCTGAAACGCCTGTACGCACGGACCGATCTGGTGCTGCCCTTCACGAAGACCGCGCGGATCAAGCTCGGCGGGGACGTGTCGCGCTTCGCCCTCGACGCAAGCGGGGACATCGAGGACAACCGTCTGCTGCCGACCTGGACCCAGGCGGGCGTCGCGGACTTCGGGTTCGACCTGGCCAACGTGCAGTTCGGGCCGGATCCCTGGCCCGAAGCCAACCTCTACGCCCAGACCGAGATCGAGGCGAACATCGGCCAGCCGGTCGTCCGGGCAGGTCGAACCCTCCAGCCGGCCCTGAAGCTGCGATCCGGGGTGCGCTCCACCTACGCGGGCCTGACCGGCGAAGTGCTGACGTCTCCACGAGCGGGGGCGGCGCTCGTGTTGCCCACGGGCACGATCCCGAAGGTGAGCCTGGGGATGTACCAGAGCGTGCAGCGCGACGCGATCCTGCTCGCAGAGGGCTACGGCAATCCCGACCTGACTGCCGAGCGGGCGCGGCACATCGTGGTGGGCTTCGACCAGGGGTTCCCGCTGCCCGGCGAGGGGACCGGGGGCCTGTTGCGGGTCGAGGGCTACGACATCCGGCTGTCGAACCTCGTGGTCAGCCGGGACACGCCTCCGGCGAACGCAGATGTCCCCCTCTACGAGAACGCCGGGACCGGGTCGAATCGGGGGCTGGACGTGATGTTGGCCGCCAGAGCGGGTCGGATCAACGGTCAGCTCGCGTACGGTCTGCTGTTCGCGAAGCGCTTCAACCCCCTCAACGAACGCTTCGCGCAGGAGGTCGCGCCGCCCCAGGATCAGCGCCACACCCTGCAGCTGGCGGGCGACTACCAGCTGTTCGCACACTGGCGGGTGTCGGCGAAGTACGCGTTCCATCCGGGCCGACCCCTGGCCCGGGTCGAGGTCGCCGACCCCGAGGCCGAGACCGTGCGGATGACCTGCCTCAACTGCGACCGCCTGGGCCCCACCCACAACGTCGACATCCGGGCGGAGTGGCGCCGGGCCTACCGTCGCTACCGACTCACCTTCTACCTCGAGCTGCTCAACGTCGGGAACATCCAGTCGGACTTCCTGCCGATCCACGATGTGATCGACGGCGAGCTGAACACCACGATGCTGCGCCACCTGCCGATGCGACCCTTCCTGGGCCTGCGCGCCGACTTCTGATCGCCAACCATCGAAGAAACGCCGTGCAGAGCACGTCCATCGCGAGGCCCGGGTGCCGCGGAGTGTTGCGTTCCTCCGGCTGCCCGGGATGCTAAGACACCTGTACAGGTAATGGAGAATCACCAGTGGATGCGCTCATCCCCCAGATCAAGACCCTGATCATCGAAGGCCTGAACCTCGAGGAGATGTCGCCCGACGACATCGCACCCGACGACCTGTTGTTCGGCGATGCCGGGCTGGGGCTCGATTCCGTCGATGCACTGGAGCTGGTGATGGAGGTCGAGCGGCAGTTCGGCGTGCAGATCCAGGACGACGAGAAGTCCCGCGAGGTCCTCAAGTCGGTGCGCACCCTCGCTGCGTTCGTCCACGAACACCGCGCCGCGGGGTCCCAGGCGAACGCATGACCGCACACACCCCACCGGAATCCCGCACCGTCGCGATCATCGGCGCTGGTCCGACCGGGTGTGCAGCGGCCACCTACCTCGCCCGCGGCGGGGTCGACGTGGTGCTGATCGATCGGCACGACCCTCCCCGTGACCGCCTCGGCGAGTCCCTGCTGCCCGTGGTCGCGCCCATCCTCGACGAGCTCGGCGTCGACATGACGGGCTTCAAGGTCAAGCACGGCGCCACCTTCGTCCGCGGCGACCAGGCGGTGCGGTTCCCGTTCGACGAGGCGATGCGCATCGTGCATCCCCACGCCTGGCAGACCCCCCGCGGCGAGCTCGACCAGCGCATGCGCGACGTCGCCATCGAGCACGGCGTCCGCTTCGTGCACGCCCGGGTCGACGACGTGGTGTTCTCCGATGGCTCCGACGGCCCCGTGACCATCGAGCTCTCAGCAGCCGATGCCCACGCGGCCAACGAGTCCGTGCGATGTGACTTCGTGCTCGACGCCGGCGGGCGGCACCAGTTCCTCGCGCGCAAGCTGGGCCTCACCGCGCGCCACCCATGGCTCCGAAACGCCGCCCAGAGCGGGTGGTACACGGGCATCCAGCTCCAGGACCCCGAGGTCGACGGCGATATCGCGATCACCGCGTTCGACGGCGGCTGGTTCTGGTTCATCCCCTTCGAAGACGACACCTGGAGCGTCGGCGCGGTCTGCACGCCGGACGGCCCGCGCGGCCGCAACCAGTTCGAGGCCGCCCTGGCGCTCTGCCCCGAGGCCCAGGCCCGGCTCGCGAACGCCACCCGGATCGTCGACATGCGCGGCGCCTCCGACATCAGCGTGTCGTCCACCGCCTTCTACGGCGACCGCTTCGCGCTGCTCGGCGACGCCGCCACCTTCCTCGATCCCGTGTTCAGCACGGGCGTGTCCCTGGGTCTGCACGCCGCGCGGGGCTTCGCGGAGCACTACCTCGCGGGCGAGCCCCTCGATGCATGGGAAGCCCGGTGCCGTGCGGCCGTCGAGGCCTTCGAGCCGGTCGTGAAGTGCTGGTACGAGGGCAAGTTCCTCGACATCGCCCTGGCCGATGGCGCACGCCACCAGGCCACCGTGCGCCAGGCGATCGTCAGCCTGCTGGCCGGCGATGTCTTCGACGAAGACTTCGACGCCCCGCGTCGCTTCGGGCGGCGCTTCGACTCGATCCACCGGATGGTCACTCGCTAGGAGACGACGGCGGAGCCGGTCGGGACGCCACCCGGTACGTGATCGCAGCCCCGAGGACCCCGAGCACGAAGCCCAGGATCGTGTCGCCGATGAAGCAGGACAGGAAGAGGTCCGGCAGCTCGCCGCCGAACAGCCAGATCTCCTGGAGGAACGTGCGGCCTTCGGACAGGTCGGGGGCCCGCACGGTGCCGAAGCGGACGAACTCGCCGATGACGATGCCCGCCGCGATGAGGAACGGCGCGAACATGGGCAGGCTGATCTGGGCCGCCGCGATGACCGTCAGCTTGTTGAGCCGGAACAGGTACGCGACCGCGATGCAGAGCAGGGTCTGGATGCCGTACAGCGGGACCACGCCGAGGAAGATGCCGGTGAAGACGGAGGCCGCGAGTCGGGGCGGAGTGCTGTTCTCCTCCCGGATGTGCTTCCAGAGGGCGTGGAGCCGCTTGCGCATGGGTCGTTGGCCTCGATACCCCCGGTTCATGGCGCGTCTGGGGGCGACCGCAGGACTGGGTATTGCGCTGGTCGGGCTCGCTGCAACGGGGGCGCTGACCGGTACGACGGGCCCGGTGCCGGTCGTGGCCGCTGCGTTGCTGGCCGTCGGAGCCCTGGTGGCGCTGGTCGCCTGGGGCTCGGCCGACCCCGCCCTGCAGCTGTTCGGGCCCGCGGTGACCCGCGCCGACACCGGGCGGCCCGAGGTCGCGCTCACCTTCGACGACGGCCCCGACCCCGAGTCCACCCCCGCCTTGCTCGCCGCCCTGGAGGCCGCGGGTGCACGGGCCACGTTCTACCTGCTGGTCGACCGCGCCGAAGCCCACCCCGAGCTCGCACGCGCGATCGCAGCGGGTCACGAGGTGGGCCTGCACGGGTTGTCTCACCACCCGTGGCTCACCCTGAAGAGCGTGGCCGCCGGAACCGCCGAGCTGAAGGAGGCCCGCGCGCGCCTCGAAGCGGTCGTCGGGCGTCCGGTCACCACGTTCCGGCCGCCGTTCGGGGCCGTGAGCCCCCGCCTGCTCGCGAGTGTGGCGGAGGCGGGTCTGAAGCTCGTCTGGTGCTCGGTCCGCACACGAGATGGGGGAACCCTCCCGGAACACACGGTGCTCGACCGCTGTGCATCCGCGACCGCAGGCGACATCGTGCTGCTGCACGAGGCCCGTCCGCCCACCACCCGAGCGCTGCCACGCATCCTCGACGCCCTGCAGGGCCGCGGGCTGCAGCCCGTCACCGTGGAGGCCCTGTGTCGACCGGGCTGATCCAGCACCCATACCGCGAGAGCCTCGTGATCGTGGGGCTCTCGGCCTGGACCGCTGCGGGCGACGTCGCGGGTCTGGCCGCTGCGGTGGAGGCCGGAGAACACCGCTTCTCCGCCGCCCCGCCCTACCCGTCCGAGGGCCTGTCCAACCCGCGCGCCGGCCAGATCGACGGCCTCGATCGCGACCGCCCTGCCGAAGCGCTCCTGGAGCACGTGGTGCGCGACGCCCTCGCGGAAGCAGGGCCCCACAGCGGGTCGACGGGCCTGGTGGTCGGCACGTCGAGCG
Organism: Myxococcota bacterium; assembly: GCA_965224055.1. Classification (GTDB taxonomy): domain Bacteria; phylum Myxococcota_A; class UBA796; order UBA796; genus JACKEQ01. The sequence continues at coordinate 5,972,764 of OZ245034.1, forward strand.
GGAACGTCTGCGGGCCCTGGGAGCGCTGGCATCGCGCCTTCCTCGCAGGCGACGCCACCGAAGCCGACGAAGCCGGGACCGGGCGAGACGCGCCCACCACGTACGTCGCGCGCACCCTGGGCATCGAGGGGCCCGTGGCCACGGTCTCGGTGGCATGTGTGTCGGGCACCGCGGTGTTCGCCGTCGCCGAAGGCTGGCTGCGCGACGGCCGGTGTGATCGGGTCGTCGTGGCCGGGGTCGACGCCCTGTCGCTGTTCGTGCACGCCGGGTTCTCGGGCCTGGGCGCACTCGCATCCGGGCTGCCCCGACCCTTCCAGGACGACCGGGACGGACTGGTCCTGGGCGAAGGGGCGGCTGCGCTCGTCCTCGAGCGTGGGTCCGCGACCGGGGGCCAGGTGTTCCTCGGTGGGGTCGGGATGTCGGCGGATGCCGTGCACATGACCGCGCCAGACCGACAGGCCGGCGGGGCCATCCGCGCACTTCGAGGTGCGCTGGTACGCGCCGGGGTCGAGCCCAGCGGAACCTCGGACACCACCGACGCCATCGAGACCATCTCGGTCCACGGCACCTCCACCCGGTTCAACGACGCGATGGAGCAGGTCGCGCTCGATGCCGTGTTCGGCGCCGATCGCGCCGCTCACCCCCACAAGCAGCTCGTCAAACGGTCCATCGGACACACCATGGGAGCAGCGGGCGCCATCGAAGCCGCGCTGGCCGTCCACACCGTTCGTTCGGAGGGGGGCGCGCTGCCGTCCATGTCCAGTGCGTTCGGCGGCATGAACGCGTGCGCGGTGTTCCAGTCCACGCCCCCACCCGCCGTCGAACCGCACGACACCGTCGTCGCACACACGCTGCACTCGGATGGCTCGCTGGCCCGCAGCTGGCCCGACGCCCCCGTGTCCGCGAAGCGCGGCAGCCGCTCGGTGCGCGCCGCGATCGTCGGCCTGCGCGACCTGGTTGCAGCCCATGGTCCCATCGAGCCCGGCACGGCGGTGGTGATGACCACCCGCACCGGCTGTCGACCCACCGATCTGCGGTACCACGAGCGGCTCGTTCGCGAAGGGGCCGGTCGCGTCTCCCGCCTGGCGTTCACCTACACCGTCCCGGCCGCCCCCATCTGCGAAGCGTCGCTCCACCTCGGGCTGCAGGGCCCCCTGCTCACCTTCCTGGGTCCCCCCGAGCTCGCGATCGAAGAAGCCACCCGCCTGGTCCGGTGGGGACACGCGCCCGCGGCCATCGCCATCGACATCGAGATCCCGCCCACCAGCACAGGTGCCGAGCGCGAGAGCAGCCATCCCGTCTCCCTCGTTGTCCGGGCCCAGCCGCGCTCCTCGCGCTCGAGGGGTTAGGCGGGCGCCATGCAAGAACTCCCCATGCCCACCGAAGACCTGATCCCCCAGCGGGGCCGGTGGCACATCGCCACCCGTGTGGTCGAGCTCGACATCGGCGAAGACCACGCGAAGATCGTCTGCGAAGGCGACTTCGACGAAGCCTACGTCGAGGGGCACTTCCCCGAGCAGCCCATCGTCCCCGGCGTGGCCCTGCTGGAAGGCCTGGCGCAGACCATGCTCGCGCTCTCGGCCCACCTCGCCGAATCGCGCACCGGCGGCATCGAGGGCACGCCATTCCTCGCGGGCTTCGACAAAGCGCGGTTTCGCGCTCCGGTCATCCCCCCCGCCACCGTTCGGTTCGAGGTCAAGCTGATGGAGCAACGCGGGCCGCTGACCATGGCGAGCGGCACCGCCCGCTGCGACGGAACCCGGGTGTGCACCGCCCGCATGACCGGTGCCGTGCTGCCCCCCGAAGCCACCGAGGGCCGGACGTGAAGCGCGGCGACGGACAGAACGCGGTCGTCATCGGGTCGGGCATGGGCGGCCTCACCTCGGCGCTCCTCCTGCAACAGGCGGGCTACCAGGTCACCGTGCTCGAGCAGCACACCCGGCCGGGCGGAATGCTGCACCGGTTCTTCCGCAAAGGGCTCGCGTACGACACGGGGTTTCACTACTGCGGCTCCATCGCGCCCGGCGCACCTCTCGGTCAGATCCTCCGTCATCTCGGGGTCTTCGACGACCTCACCTTCCATCCGCTCGACGAGGACGGGTTCGATCACCTGGTGTTCCCCGACTTCACCTTCCGCGTGCCGTTCGGGTGGGAGGCCTACGAAGCCCGACTGAAGGAGACGTTCCCCCACGAAGCCCAGGGGATCGCCAGCTTCCTGGCCCGGCTGAAGAAGGCCCGCGAGCCGTACGGTCTGTACCGGATGGAGCCCACGCTCGACATCGAGACCCTGATCGACATCGAGAGCCGGCCGCTCCTGTCGGTCATCGCAGAGCACGTCTCCGACCCCCGGGTGGCCAGCGTTCTCTGCGGTCAGGCCGTGCTCTACGGGGTGCCCCCCGAGGACGCCAGCTTCGGCGTGCACGCCCTGATCCTCGATCACTTCCTGAGTGGCTCGTACACGATCCGCGGCGGCGGCGACAAACTCGCGATGTCGATGACCCGGAAGATCCGTCGCAACGGCGGCAAGGTCCGGCTGAAGACCGAGGCCACGCGCGTCGAGGTGGGCGACGACCGACTCGCGACCGCGGTCCACACCTCTGCTGGAGAGCGTCTGCAAGCCGATGTCGTGATCAGCAACCTCCATCCCCTGCTCACCCTCGAGCTGCTCCCCGACGTCGCCACCCGCAAGGCCTACCGCTCCCGCGTGCGCAGCAACGAGGTCGGGCACGGCCACTTCGGCGTCTACCTCGAGCTGGACGGCCGGGTTCCCGAGATCGGCAACCACAACATCTACCGGCACAGCTCCTGGGACCCCACCCATGCCTACCGGGCCATCGAGCCCGAGAGCGTGGGCCTGTACTTCGCCTCCGCGCCGAGCGAGCACGATCCCGCCCCCCCGACGCGCCTGGCCGACCGCGGCGTGGTGTTGATGCTCTGCCCCCTGGCCTGGGACACGGTCTCGCCCTTCGCATCGCCCTATGGCGAGCGCCCCGAAGCGTACACGGCCCTCAAACAGTCCCTGCTGGACAGCGCGATCCGGGCCCTGACCGACGATCACCCCACGCTGAAGGGCCGGATCCTGCGTGCCGAAGCGAGCACCCCCCTGTCCACCCAGCACTTCACGCGCAGCCCGAATGGAGCCACGTACGGCCACCTCCACAGCACCGCGCAGATGGGGCGATACCGGCCCTCCCAGCGGACCCGGGTGAAGAACCTGGTGCTGGTGGGTCAGGGCGTGTTCTCGCCCGGCGTACTTGGGACATCGCTCTCCGCGTATTACGCGTGCGGGCATCTCCTCGGGCTGGAGGACCTGCTCGAGGATCTCAGACGCGCATGACGGTCGAGCGGAGTTGAGCGTGGGTGAATCGGCAGGCAGACGACGCGTGGTCGTCACGGGCATCGGGCTGCACACGCCCCTGGGCGATGGGGTCGAGCACGTGTTCGATCGGATCCTCGCCAACCACACGGGCGTGGTTCCGATGCCGGAGTGGGCCGAGATCGACGAGCTCCACACGCGGGTCGGCGCTCCCGTTCCCGACTTCGACGGGAAGCACATCCCCCGCAAGGTGCGTCGAACCATGGGCCGCGTGGCCACCCTCTCGGCCAGTGCCGCCGAGCAGGCCTTGAAGCACGCGCGCCTCGAGACCGGTGAGCTCCAGGACGGACGCACCGCCGTGATCGTCGGGAGCACCGCCGGGTCCGGGCAGGCCGAGGCCGACTTCTGGGACCACCTGCTGAACCGCAAGAGCGCGCGCGGAATCAAGTCCACGCTGTTCTTCCGCGGCATGGCCCACACCTGCGCCGCGAACGTCGCGTTGCACCTGGGGATCAACGGCGAGCTGTACGCCACCAACAGCGCCTGCAGCTCCAGCAACCAGGCCATCGGGCTGGCCGCGTCGCGCATCCGCGAGGGTCGCTGCGACGTCGCCCTGGCCGGGGGCGCCGAGGAGCTGCACGTCTCCGGCGCCGTGATCTTCGGAGCCCTCGGGGCCGCCACCGCCAACTTCAACGACCGGCACGAGCTCACGCCCCGGCCCTTCGACAAAGACCGCGACGGCATCGTGGTGGGCGAAGGCGCGGGCATCTTCGTCCTCGAGTCGCTGGAGCACGCGCTGGCCCGCAATGCGCCCATCCTGGCCGAGGTCCTGGGCCACGGCACCACCTGCGACGCGTACCACATCGCCTCTCCGAGCCCGAACGGGATGAAGGCCGCCATCCGGGCGTGTCTGCAGGATGCCGGAGCCGAGCCGGGAGACGTGCAGTACATCAACGCCCACGCCACCGGCACCACCACGGGCGATGCGAGCGAAGCCGAGGCCCTGCACGACCTGTTCGGCGAGAACGTCCCGGTCAGCTCGTCCAAGGGCCACCTGGGGCACACCCTGGGCGCGTGCGGCGTCATCGAGGCCGCGATGTCGGTCCAGGCCCTCCGAACGGGCACCCTGCCCGGCACCCGAAACCTCGACGAGCCCGACGTCGCGCCCGTCCACCTGCTGCGCGAACCCGAGAACCGGGCCGTGCAGCGGGTGCTCAAGACCAACTTCGCGTTCGGCGGTGTGAACAGCGTGCTGCTGTTCGGCCACGCCGACCACATCCAGACCCAGCCAACTCGAGGGAGCTGAACCCGTGGAATTGAAGGATCGCGTCGCCATCGTCACGGGTGGCAGTCGGGGAATCGGGCGGGAGATCGCCCTCGAGCTGGGGCGCGCCGGAGCCCAGGTGGTAGTGAACTACCGCAGCAGCGCAGACGCCGCCGAGGCCGTCGTGGCCGAGCTCAACGAGGGTCCTGGCTCGGGAACCGCCATCCAGGCGGACGTGTCGACCAACGAAGGCGCGGACGCCCTGATCGCAGCGGCCGAAGCGCTCGGCGGGCTGCACATCCTGGTGAACAACGCGGGCATCGCCAAGGACAATCTCACGCTCCGGATGACCGACGAGCAGTGGGACGACGTGATGTCGGTCAACGCTGGCGGCTGCTTCAAGATGTCCCGCGCCGCGCTCCAGGTGATGTTCCGGGCCCGCAAGGGGGGCTCGATCGTCAACATCGTGAGCATCTCGGGCATCCGCGGCAACTCCGGGCAGGCCAACTACAGCGCCAGCAAAGCCGCGATCATCGGGCTCACGCGCACGCTGGCCAAGGAGATGGGTCGCCGCAAGATCCGGGTGAACGCCGTGGCCCCGGGCTTCGTCGAGACCGACATGGTGGCCGACGTCGATCCGGCCGTCGTCGAGGGCGCCAAGAAGCTCATCCCCATGCGCAGGCTCGGCACCCCCGCCGATGTCGCGCCGCTGGTCAGGTTCCTGGCCGGCGATGCGAGCCAATACCTCACCGGCCAGGTCATCGCCGTCGACGGAGGGATGTCCTGCTAGGCTGAGCCGAGTGGAAGACCTCTTCGCCCTGATCGTCGTTCTCGTCAGCACGCTCGGCACGCTCGGCTGCACGTTGCTGCTGGCCTTCGGCCCGATTGCCTTGATGGTCGGGCTGCCGTTCTGGTACCGCAGCACCTGGCAGCGGTGGACCGACACCGATTCCGTGAAGACGCTGCACGCCAACATCACCGAAGGCGCCACCCAGGGCGTCGTGCAGCTTCGACCCGCGAGCTTCCTGTTCGCCCGACGCATTCCGGTCGAAGGTTCCAAAGAGGCCGTCGTGGCGGGGCTGAAGGAGCGCTACGCCGCACAGCCCTTCGTCACGGTGCTGGTGGAGGATGGAGACGGCATCGCGCTCGACCTCCGCATCCCGAGTGGTCTGGGTCCGGGGTGGATCGCCGCCTTCGTGGTGGAGCCCGATGAAAGCGCGGATGAAAGCGCACGGGTGATCGTCGACGCCCACCTGCGGTCGACGTTCTGCATCCCGTTCCCGGTGATCACGTTCTTCCTGGCCCTCGCACATCACCTGCACCTCGAACGCCAGGTGCGCGAGGCGGCTGCGAAGGGTGTGGCCAGTGCTTCGGGGCCGGGGTGAGCGCCGGGCTCTACGCGGATTGCACTGCGTGGTTCTCGGAGAAGACCTGGCGGATGTAGCCGTGCACGTCGCCCACGGTCTGGAGCTTCATGAGCTCTTTCTCGTCGACCCGCACCTCGAATTCCTTCTCGAGGGCCACGATGAGGTCCATCCCGTCGAGGCTGTCGAGTTGGAGGTCCTCACGCAGGGTGGCTTCCGGAACCACCGCCTCGTCGTCGAGTTCGAACTCCTCGACCAGGATCTCGTTCACCCGATCGATCACTGCTTGGATGTCCAATTGCGCCTCCGTACTTCACTGCGACGCCGAAGCAGCGTTGCTTATTCGATGGGGTAGGACACCGCAATGGGCCGCAACCGTCACAACCCCGCCGAGAGAATCAGGCCATCGGTGACGCCGGCGGCGTTGTACACCCGCTGGTAGCCCACGACGAAGGTGAATGCCCCGGTCTGGACCGAAACTGTGGCCGACCCCGTGAGCTCGTGGATGGGCCCGATGCCGCCGGTCTGTCGATCCTTGTCGAACGCCCATCCTGGCGTGATCTGCACCTGAGCGTTGATGGAGCGATCGATGTGGAAGATCACCGCATTCGAGATGTCTACGCCCAGAGAGTACGGAAGAAAGTAGTCTTCGGCGGTCTCGCTGCCGTAGCCGTTGAACCACACGTCTGGCCCGATCTGGTAGGTGACGTATTTCGAGGTGGGCCCCAGGAAGCTCCCCAGCCGTACGTCGAACCCGAGCGACTGCGTGGTGAGGCCGTAGAAGACGTCGCCGCGGAGCCGGCTGCGACCCACGACGTCGGCCGCCCCCCGAATCCACTTGCGACCCCGACGGGTGACCGGGGCATGGCTGTAGCGAAGCCCACCTTCCGCACCCACGACGGCCTGAGCAGCGGAGACGCCGCTCACCCGGATCGCTCGCACGTTGGCGCGGGGACGGCCGTACCAGTCGCTCTGCCACTCCGATGGACGCGGAGGTGGGCGACGCGGCCGTGGACGCGGAGGGGCGGCCAGGATGGGCGTACAGAGTCCGGCGAGGAGCCACGAGGCGATCATGCCGCCAGCGTATTCCGCCGACCCACCCTCGCAAGCGAGGGATGAACCGACCGAATCACTTCAAGGGAATGTCTTGTCGCGTTCGGGTACCCCCGGAAAATGTGCTCGTTCCTCCGCGCATTTCGGGGGCACCGCTCTCTTGACCGTCAAGACATTTCCGCCGGCGGTCTGGGATGCCCGCGATCGCGGGGATCGAATCCTGCGGGAACCGCTGACCGACCCCGTGGTCCAAGGAGGACGTTGCCCCCGTTGCCCCGGTTCTGGAGACCGTCCACGTGTTTCGCGCCGCTGACGCCATCCTGCTCCTTCCGCTGACCGTCTTCCTGCCCCCGCTGTTCGCGTGGACCTCGGACGCTCCCGCAGGGCGAGAAGAAGGGTTGCCCCTGGCCGATGGATTCGACTTCCCCGTGGGCCGACCGAACGCCAGCGGCTACTACGACGCTCAGCCGTTCCGCGTGAACGGCCACCTGGGCGAAGACTGGAACGCCAACACGGGCGGGAACAGCGATCTGGGCGATCCGGTGTTCTCGATCGGCCACGGCGTGGTGACGTTCGCCGACGATCTCGGTGGAGGATGGGGCAACGTGGTCCGGGTCGCGCACGCCTACGTCGAAGACGGCGAGGTCGCGCACGTCGAGTCGTTCTACGCCCACCTCGACGAGATGGCCGTGACCGAGGGACAGGTGCTCCGTCGGGGGGCCCTCGTCGGGACCATCGGCGATGCCGGCGGGCACTACATCGCCCACCTGCACTTCGAGCTGCGCGACACCATCGGCCTCCCGCACGGGCCGGGCTACAGCGACGATGCCGACGGCTGGCTGGACCCCAAGACCTTCATCCGCGCTCGGCGGCCCGACCGGAAGACCGCCCGCCACACGGCTGCGCGCGAGAATGCCAGGGCCTCCGGGAACTGAGGAGCGTCAGGCGGGCTCGCAGGCGAGCAGCGTGTGGGCCCGACCCAGGTTGTCGAACCGCTCGACGATCTTCAGGCCGGCACGCTCGATCAGCGCTTCGGTGTCCTCGAGGGAGTACATCCGGCTGTTCCCGTTGGCGAGGGCCGTGAAGTACAGCGAGGTGCCGTGCAGGCAGTACGCGGCGACGTCGTTGTGGGTGTGATCCCAGTAGGTGTCGAGGATCCACACCCGACCGCCAGAAGACAGGGCCCGGCGCGCGCGCTCCAGGATGCTGACGATCTCGACCTTCGAGAAGCACACCAGGAACTGACTCATCCACACGACATCGAAGTCGGTGGGCAGCTCGGCCGCGGGATCGAGCAGGTCGATCGGGTAGCCGCTGACACGCTCTGCGATCCCCGCTTCGTCGTTCTGGCCCTCGGCGAGACCCAGCTGGCCGGGGAGATCGGCGATGGTGATCGCGACGTCCGGATCGAGCCCGGCGACCAGACGCGAGGCCCGGCCGGTGTTGCCCCCGATGTCCAGGAAGTTGCGCGGCCCGGATGCGAGGACGTGCGGCAGCGCCTGCGGCATGGCGGTGTCGCTGTAGTAGTGGTCGAAGGCGAACCAGGCCTCGCGCGCCTGGTCGGGGAGCTGCGAGAGCCCTTCGTAGATCGTGGGCCAGGACCCGAGCTCGGGGAGCCCTGCGGGACGGCCTTCGAGCAGCGCGTCTTCGAGGTGGTACAGCCCGCGGTAGCAGACGTGGTGGGTGAAATCCATGTTCACGTTGACCGCTCGATCCGTGAGCACGAGGTAGCCGACCGGGGTGAGGCTCCAGCGGGCGGCCTGACCGTCGACCTGCTCTCGCGAGACCAGCCCGAACGACAACCCGGCTTCGCAGACGCTCTCGATGGCGTAGTCGGACAGGCCCGTGCCCTCGACCAGATCAGCCAGCGTGATTCCGGAACGCCCGGCATCCAGGATGGTCTGCAGCACGCCGTGGTCGCGCATGAAGCGAGCCGCCTGAAAGGCGAACGGGGCAAAGGCGATCTGGTGTGCTTGGAGGTACATGTTGCCCGGCTCTACGCTATTCGACACGATGCCCCCCGATTTCGGAATGCGCTTGTTCCGATGGGTCCGACGCGTCCGCGCCTCTATCGTCTGCAGGCGGTCTCATCCACGGGTCGAAGAAGTTGTACCACTGCTCGGGATGCTCCTCGGTCCACTGCGCCATCGCATCGGCGAACTCCTGAGCCCACTGCTGGAGGTCGGTTTCGCGACTCGAGCGGTCGGAGAACCGATAGGTCCGGGGCCCGACCGCTTCGAGTCGATAGGTGCGATCGCCCGTCCGGAAACAGCCGACGATGAGGGTGGGCTGGCCCGACAACGCCGCGAGCAGGAACGGCCCCGTGGGCAGCCAGATGGTGCCGCCGAGGAACGACACCTCCGCGACCCGCGCATCCACGGGCCGATCCGCCTTCAGCGCTACGATTCGCCCGCTCCGCAGGCGCCGGACGATGGACAGGCTCGCCATGCGATCCGCCGTGTTGACCGGCAGGACCTCGGGAGCGTGGTCGCCCATGACCCGGTCGAGCAGCAGGAAGTAGGGGTCGGTGGGGTTGCGATGGAGGACGATGGTGACCTCCCGGCGGATCTCGTTCAGCGCCATCGACGCGAAATCCGCATTGCCGAGGTGTCCGGACAACACCAGCACCCCGCTGTCGTCGTCTCCGTCGTACAGGCGCTCCGCCAGCCCTTCGACCCGCGAGAGATCCCAGGTGAAGTCGTCTCCGCCGTGCAGCAGGAGATGAAAGCGATCCACCAGCGAGTGGGCGAAGCTGGTCAGCAGCTGCAGGCGCATCCAGGACCGCTGCCACCGCGAGCGATCCGGCAGTCGGCGCACCAGATAGGCGTCGATCCCCTGGCGCTGGGGACCGGAGAGGACCAGCCAGTACACGAACACCAGCGGGAGCAGCGCCACCTGGACCAGGCGACGTCCGCCCCACGCGAGCACGGTCAGGTACAGCTGCCACCCGAGGGGAAAGCCGCGCCAGGCCCCATCCCAGCCTGCGATGGCGTTCGGAGGCGGCGGCCGTGCCGCCCACGCGCGCAGGGCGAGCCACATCGCCGTGAAGCCGCACAGACACGCCACCGGTACGCCCATCCCGCCCAGATCGCGGAACCACCACAGCGCTACTGCGAGCACGTCCAGCCCGATGAGCACCCACCCGTCCAGGAACGGCCAGCGCATCACCGCTCCTCGCCGGAGTGGGCTCGCACAGCATCGATCGAGCGGGCCTGGTGGAGGTACTCCAGCGGTGCAGCCTCGGCGCGATCGAGCAGCGCATCGCCCGTGGGGTCGCCTGCCTCGAGCCGATGCACGCCGGCCTCCAACAGCGACTCGGGATGATCCGGCCAGATCTGGAGCGCCCGTTCGGCGAGAAGGGCTGCACGGTCGGGTCGGCTCCGTCGGCTCGCGCGCAACAGCTCCCGGGCCGTGCGGATCTCGACCGCTCGCCACGCGTCCGGATCGGCATCGACCTGCCGCACGGGGGCCAGCCGACCGGCCTTCGCATCGTCGAGGGACAGGGACACCCAGCCCCCCGAGAGGTTCGGGTACACGCTCACCCACAGGCTGCGATCCGTGGCGTCGATGACCACGCCGTGCGTCGCGATGTCCGCGTTCAGCGCGTGACGATGCCCGCGAGGAAGCGCGGCACCGCCCGACCCCCGGCGATCCGAGAGGATGGCGGCACCCGCCCGCTGATCGAGACGCCCAGCGTGCTCGGTGACCAGCTCCTGGGCCCGCAGCAGCCGTGGAACCGTCGTGAGCTCCCGGATCCGGTCCTGGTTCACGGGGTCGTCCGCGAACGTCTCGGTGCGGAAGTGGTTCGAGAACGCCAGCCAGTCGTCGACCTCGAGCCGTGCGACCCGGGCCGGGCTCACCTCGAACAGCGTCGCCTTCCCGGCTCCGTCACTGGCATCGGCGTCGACCACCAGCACGTTCTCGCTGACGAAGCCCGTGCGGGCCTCCAGGATGGCGGCGGCCTCCTCCATCGTCGCGGCGTGCTGCAGGATCTCCCGCACGATCAGGGTCATGGGCGTGCCGGGACGAGGGGGGTCTTCGGAGCCGGAAGCGTTGATCACCACCGCGATCCCGGCTTCGTTCACCCCGCTGACCGCACCGACGATGCCCGCGAACGCGACGGACAGGAAGGCATGACCGTCTGTGGGTTCGTGCAGTCGGATGACCTTGTCGCGATCGAACGCCACCCCGCCGTCGAAGTCGAACGCCCGCCCCACCCGCCAGTGCTGGTCGGAGGTGATGCCTGGCCCCGCCACGAACCCCGTGCAGCCCAGGAGCGGGGTGTCGACCAGCGCCTGCCCGATGTCGTGGATCGCGTGGTAGTAGACTTTGCGCGTGTACGATGGGCCGGCGAACGCGTAGTGCTCGGGGGCTGCATCGATGTCGCCGCGCAGCTCGACCCGGTGCTCCGGACGCAGCTCGGCTTCGAGCCCTGCACCCGCGACTGCCGACCCCCGCGAGATCAGCCAGCGCGCCGCACCGTAGGGGACGTTCGCGACGTAGGCGTCGAACAGCTCGACCTCGAGGCGACGGCGGAGCGGGTTGGCGAGCGTAGCGGCTGCGAGCCCCGTCTCGTAGGGCTCTCCGCGGGTCGCCAGCACGAAGACCCCGTGCTCGCGGTGCAGTTGATGGGGCCCGAGATGAAGCGTCCGGCCCACCTGCTCGATCGAGGCGTCGAGGGGCTCGCCCGGAGGCGGTGGCGAGAAGCTCACCAGCAGCAGCACGAGCACGTCGACGTGGACGAGCACCAGCGTCAGCCAGGCCAGTCGGGCCCCCCAGCGACGAACCCGTGGCGCCGGCCAGAGCCCTGCGGACACGGCCGGAGCCGCATGCCGCAGCAAGACCCCGAGGCCCACGCCCATCGACCATCCGAGCGCCAGGTCGAGCTGACCGACCCCCGCGAACGGGACCACGGGCAGGACTCCGAGCACCACGGCTTCGACGATGGACTCGCGACTCTCCAGCATGGTCGCCAGCATCGTCGCCAGGATCGGGGCGAGGCCGATCGCGAGCGCGGCCGTCTCCGGACCCACCCCCGAGCTCACCCAGAGCAGCGCGGGAATCGCGCCGAGTGCCGGGAGCAGTCGTGCGACGGCAAGACGGGGATCGGCGACCACCAGCAGCCCGGACGCCACGAAGAGCACCCCGAACGCCCCGACCCCCAGCCAGGGAACCGCCGCGGGTGCGCGCCTGGGAAGCGACAGCGTGGCCTCGGGGGCTTCGGCCGCCAGGGTGTCCGCGAACGCCTCTTCGACCCAGTGGCCGACGAGGGGCACGGCGAACCGACCGTCGAGGCGCTCGTGGTGGGCCTGCAGCACGGCGTCGCCGCCGGTCGGCGCAGCCCCCTCGATGGTGCCCAGCCCGTGGTCCTGCAAGGCGTCCAGTGCAGCGGGCGTCAGGCTCGACTGGAGGACCGTAGCGGTGCGGGGGACGCGCTCCAGCAGCGTTGCCGGCGGAGCGGGTGCAGTGGCCACCGCCCCGAGCAGGATGCATCCCGCGAGTACCCCGGCCGCCCGACCCGACCACGCCGACCCGTTCTCGGGATCCCCGGCGGAATCCTCGGCGGGGTGCGGGGCGCGCACCCAGGCCAGGACGGTGCCCACGCACGCGGGGATCGCCAGCAGGACCGCGATGGACTGCAGGTGGGGATGCCCGGTCGTCCACAGCGGACCTGCCGCGAGCACCAGCCACGGGAACCTCGACCGGGCTGCGACCCACCCCGCGATGGCCGCCAGAGGAACGAACGCCAGGACGACCGGCGCCACGGGCCCCCAGAGCCAGAGCACCCCGCTGGTCGCAATCAGGGGGGCTGCCGCGCGAAGGGGTTGGCGCAGACGCACACCGAGGAACGCGAGCGCGAGCAGCGCGACGGCGACGAACGGGCGCAGCGCACGCGACACTTCCCACGTGCGCTCGCCAGGAGCCAGCGTCCAGCGGACCTCCGGCCTGGAGTCCACCGCCCGTGCGACGGCTTCGAGGGTCTCCTGCGCAACCGGCCCGTCTGGATGGACCAGGATCCGCGCTTCGCCTGCGGGCCCCACCCATCCCGGTGACGCGGGATCTGTGGAGATCTGCGGGGCACCGAGCTCCGGGAACTGCTCCAGCAGTGCGACGGCCGCCGCGACCGAGGTGGGATCGGGGTCGCTCACTTCGAACACGCCGGCGTGGGGGTGCCCCTCGGCCAGTCGGTCGACTTCGAGGCCCGGAGGCCCGGCCCACAGCCCGACCGTCAGCGCGGTGGCGAGCACGAGGATCGTCGCCAGCAGGAGGCCCGCCGTCTCCCAGCCCTGCCGTCCAGGGCTCGCCGGCCCGGGGCCGGATTCGGGAGCGACGCTCACCGCCGGCCGGTGCGCAGCTGCTCGACCACGCGCTCGAGGGGCCAGGCGTGGTCGTCGTAGCGCTCGACCAGCTTGCCGTCTGCGTCGAGCACCAGGACCCGGATCCCGTGGGTGATCTCGACCTGCTCGGGCGCCTGTCCGGCGTCGTCGACGCGCTGAACGCCCAGTGCGGCCGAGAGCGCGAGGTCTTCGAGCCCCTCGGCCCGCCCGAACCGCCAGTACTCGACGTCGGCGCCACTCTGCCCGGCGAACCGCGTGAGCACCTCGGGCGTGTCGTAGACGGGATCGAGGGTGATCGCGAGCAACCGGACGGGCGGCGCAGCCTCGGCGTCCTCCGATGCCAGGCGCGCCTGCAACGCCTGGAGCTTCGCGACGGTGGCCGGGCAGAAGTCCGGCATCGGGCAGCGGGTGTAGAGGAAGGTGAGCAGCGTGGGACGGGGCTGCCCCTCGCCCACTACGGTCTGGCTGCCGTCCTCCAGGGTGACCGGCGTGCTCGGGAGCGCCTGCCCGACCTTGAGCGGCATCCGACCCGTCTCGAGGGGCTCGGGTGCCGGGCCCTTCCCCGTCACGCGGATCTTGGTGAGGTAGCCCCCGGTCTCGTCGATCTCGAAGCGCGCGATCAGCCGATGCCCGGGCTCCAGCCCCTCGACCAGCGCGGGGTCGCGGACCTCGAAGGGCATGGTCATCGCATCCATCCCGAGCCCCTCGATGGCCTCGTGGTCGATCACGACCTCTTCGACACCGTTGACCTGAACGACGGTGCCTTCGACGATGTACGCGTTGTCGCCCCAGCAGGCGAACAGCAACAGAACCCAGCAGAACAGGAACGCCATGAGGGCCGGCCTAACGCGCTCGCGCCGCGGCATCCGTGGCCGCAATCGCCTGCTGCACAGCCGAGGCCAACCCACGCGCCCGTGCCATGCGATCTTCGGCGCCGCCTTCGACCGCCCCCGGTCCGAACCGCACCTCGTAGGAGAGCCAGGCCAGGGCTTCGAGGGGCTGGGCGATGGAGGGGTGGGTCTGCGCGAGCAGCCGCGCCCCCTCCACATCCGGACCCCGCGGACGGTCCAGTCCCGCCGACTCGATGGCATCCCAGGCCCGCTGCAGCTCCGCCGTGACGGGGTCTTCGGGAGGTCTGCGTGCGATGGTGGCCCGCCGCCCGAAGCGATTGACCAGCCTGCGCGCCAGCAGGAGCATGCCGCCCAGCACCCCGCCGACGACGGCGATCCCGATGGGCTTCTGGCTGGCTTCCGGGGCGAACGGGGTGACCGTGCGGGCGACCCAGGCGGCGGTCTCGAGCTGGGTGTCGGCGTCGTAGTCGACAACGGCACCTTCCCAGAAGTCCTGCACCGACTCGGACACCCGCGTCACCAGACCGGGCCCGGCGGGCGCCAGCAGCGAAGGCGTGGCGTCGATGGTGATCCACCGGTCGCCGTCGAAGAACTCGACCCAGCTGTGCGCGTGGTAGCGCCGGACCACGAACGACGTCGGGTCGCCGGCCTCGGCCTCTCCGCCCACGAAGCCGTTCACCACCCGGGTCGGCACCCCCACCACCCGCCCCCCGATGGCGAGCGCGCTCGCGAAGTACTCGCAGTGCCCGCTGCGGGACTGCAGCAGGAAGCGCTCCAGCGGCGCCTCCGTGTCGGCATCCCGGGGCTCGCGGGTGTACTGGTAGTCGCGGTTCAACCACGTGCGGAGCGCCTCCATCCGCTCCAGCGGACCCTCGACGCCCTCCACCTGAGCCGAGAACAGCGATCGCGCCTCCTCGGACAGCTCGGGGACCTCGAGCCGAGGCGCAGCATCGACGAACGGATCCGCGCGCCCCTTCCCGAACGGCGGACGGGTGAAGACCGCGTACGACACGTCCCGAGCGGGCCCCGGCAGGTGGTACGCGCCCGCATCGTCGCGCTCCACGGCCACGCCGTTCGCGTCCAGCCCCTCGACGACCCCCGGCGCGAACAGCACCCCTTCCGAGTGGGCTTCGAGCTCGATGTCGACGCGGACCAGGTCGGGGAGCGGGTCGGTCCAGTCCTCCTCCCGCTGACGGACCGACGCGCTGCTCCATCGGCGGCCGTCGAACCGATCGAGGGCCACTCCGCGGAAGTACACCGCCCCTTGTGGAGCGGCGCTGAACCGGGCGACGAACACCCGTGCGGGGTCGTCGAGCAATGCATCCATCTCGCCCAGATCGACGTTGTCGGTGAACCCGGTCAGGGCACTCCGATCCTCTTCAGGGGTGGATGCGCCGGTGAACCGCGGAAGCGCCCAGAACATCGGGATGGTGAGCAGGCCCACCCCGAGAACGAGCGTCCAGCGCGTGCCGAACGACAGCCCCCCTCGCGAAACCCCCGGCGGACCCAGGGCGATCGGGAGCATCCCCACCCAGAGCGCAGTCGCGACCAGGAAGAGCACGTCCGCCGTGCGGGTGCCCGACGCCACCAGGATCAACCCCACGATCAGCGCCGAGACCCGGTCGGCCCGGGCTCCTCCGTGGGTCGCTGCGAGCAGGCGTCGGTGCAGCAACAACCAGGCGAGCACGCCCAGCAACGCATCCTCGACCGGCAGCCCTCCCCGAACGGCGAGCAGGGCGACCCCACCCACGATGACCGTCACGGGGCCCCACCACAGACGCGACAGCGAGGAGATCCGCGGCCCCAGGCACATCAGCACCACCACCGCCATGCCGAACAGCGCGCTGCCCGTGCCCAGTCCGAGGGCGAGCCCCGCGGACATCCCGAACCCGAGATCCAGCCAGAACGCCGGCTTCATCGCCGACCTCCGTCATCGGTGGTCCCGGTGTACAGCGCCAGCGCGTCCAACAATCGACGACGCCAGCGGGTCCCCGACCCCGCCTTCAGGAGCTCGGGGCTGCCCGGGAGCTCCAGGGACACAGCGCGGCCCCCCGCTGTGGCTTCGAGCACGGCCCCGGTCGCCCGGGACACCGCTTCGTCGAGAGCGGGCCCCGGATGCGTGGAGCGGACACTCACCCGCACGGCGTCGTTGTGCTCGCCACCACGCACCACCACCATGGGCTCGCCGACCCGCGCGGAGGTGCGCCAGTGGATGCTCCGGATCCGGTCTCCGGGCCGGTAGGGACGCAGCTCCCGGAAGTCGCCGGTCTGCTCGCGTCGATCGGGCGACCCCTCCCTCGCCGACCCCTCGGACTCGCCGGCGGACCGCAGCCGGCCGGACAGCGGTGCGGCGTAGCAGACCCCTTCGGCCCGGCCCTGGTTCGCCGCGTGGTGCTCGAACAGCCCGAACGGAAAGCGGGATCGGACGGTGACCCCGCCCAGCGCGAAGCGCCCGCGCTCGGACAGGCGCCAGAACACGCGCTGGGCGGCCTCTTCGCCGGGGAGCACCCGATCCACCCCCGCGGACGCGACCCCATCCGAGACCTCGAGTGCGTAGCGGGTGCGCGGACCGGGCCCGGGGACGCGCCCGCTCTCGACGACGAAGGCCCCCCGGCAGCCCTGGCCGGCGTACAGCTCGTCGGGCAGGCGCCAGCGCACCGCGACCCCCGACACGTTCCACCGGCCCACCACCAGATCGATGCCCAGCACGGCCCAGGCCACGCAGGCCACCAGTACGATCAGGTTGTTGCCCCCGATGGCACCGAGATCGATGAGCACGAACGCCAGCAGCAGCGCCGCCCATCCATCGCGGGTGGGCCAGCTTCGGACGATGCCGACGGCGTCGCCCCCGGCACTCACGGCAGCGGGACCTCGTCGAGCAGGTCGGTGATGGCGTCGACCTCTCCGTCGCGATGGCGAGCCAGGATGCGGTGGGAGAGCACGTGCGGCGCGAGTCGTCGGACGTCTTCGGGAACCACGTAGGCGCGCCCTTCGAGCAGCGCGTGGGCCCGGGCCGCCCGGTAGAGCGCCTTGGCCCCCCGCGTGCTGACCCCGCGGACCAGCCGCGCATCCGCCCGTGTCCGCCGGACCAGATCCAGCAGGTAGTCCTCGACGGGCTCGGCCACCTGGACCGCTTCGGCGTTCGCCCTGAGCTGGAGCACGCCAGCGGGGTCGATCACGGACTCGACCTGCGGGCGATCGGCCTGGCGGAGGACCGCGCGCTCGGCCTCGCGATCGGGGTAGCCCATCGACAGCCGCAGGAGGAACCGGTCGAGCTGGGAGTCGGGCAGCGCGTACGTGCCGTGGTGGTCGAACGGGTTCTGGGTGGCGATCACCAGGAACGGCCGCGGGAGCTGCCGGCACACGCCGTCGACGGTGACCTGGCCTTCTTCCATGGCCTCGAACAGCGCGGACTGGGTGCGGGGCGTGGTGCGGTTGATCTCGTCGGCCAGCACCACGTTCGCGAACAGCGGACCCGCCCGGAAGCTCATCCGATGGGCCTGGCCGGGCACGGGCTCGAGGACGTTGGTGCCCGTGATGTCGCCGGGCAACAGGTCGCTCGTGAACTGGATCCGCGAGAACGTGCCGCCCAGGGCGGAGGCGAGGCTGTGGGCCAGCGTGGTCTTGCCCACCCCCGGCACATCCTCGAGAAGCACATGGCCCCCCGCGAGAACGGCGGTCAGCGCGAGCTCGACGACGGCGTCCTTGCCATGGACCACCGAGCGGACGGCCCGCCGGACGGCATCGACCGCGTGCGCACCGGTCGAGGGGGTGGCCTGGCTGGGGTCTGTGGCGGCTGGGTGGGGTGAGCTCACTCGACCTCGCCGACGTACGTGCCGAGCAGATCGAGCGTGTAGGTGCAGCCCGGCGAGATCGCGGGATCGGCGCTGGACTGGACGGTGAAGGTCTCGGTGCCGAACCACGCAGCAGGCGCGCCACACGAACCGCCGGCGCGCTCTGCCGTGGCCTCGCCCTCGAGGGTCCACTGGATGTCGCCGGCCGCCCGGGATTCGGTCCAGGTGATCGACGCGTACGACACGGTGCAGCCGTCGACCGAGCCGGTGGCGAACGTGTCGGGGCCGATCCCCACCTCGGCCTGGTTGGCTTCGATGAACAGGCGGTAGTCGAAGTCCTCTGTGTACTGCACCACGGGGGAGTTGCAGTTGTCTTCGCGCGTGGTGGCCGTGACCTCGTAGTAGAAGCCCGGCAGGTCGCCCTCGGAACAGCCCCCGAGGAGCGGGCTGGTCGCGAGCACCCCGACGGACAAGACGCCGGAGAGGGCCGGCAGCACGGCGCCCCGTAGACACCGGACCGCAGAGGGGGTGCCATCGGGACTGTGGGCGATCGTGGGATCGATCATGGGGTGGGCGTCCTCCGAAGTGTCCAGGCTTCTCGCCGGGCATTGCCAAGCCGGGGTCACGTCCATATATACCGGCCTCTCCGCGGGCGCCCGACGGGCCTCCTGTCCGTCCCCACACGGCCCGCTGTCTGCCGATCGAATCTCCAGGAGCAACTGTGTCCGAGGCCACCCCGTTCGTCGCCCGCGAGTCCGACATCGCCGCACTCGCCACCCGATGGGAGCAGGCCCGTGGCGGCACTCCCCAGCTCCTTCGGCTCGCAGCCCCGTTCGGCGGAGGCCGACGCGCGACGGCCAACGCCTTCTTCCGCCAGCTCGCCAAGGACGAACCCGACACCATCATCTGGCGCGTCAACTGCATCGATCAGGAGAACGGCCTGCAGTGGCTGGTGCGGATGTACGGATCGTTCGTCGCCACCCTGTCCAGCGACATCCTGCGGCGCGGCAAGGTCGAGATGGTGCTCAACGCCCAGCTCCCCAACCAGCCCAAGCGCGTCCAGACCTGGTACCAGCAGTTCATCGCCGGACTCAAGGAAGCCAAGACCGACTCCGACACCGGCCAGGTCCAGCTGCGCATCCCCCAGGACAACCCGCTGATCGGCCTGGTCGAGATCACCGCCGCCATCGCCGGCAAGATCCCGCTCATCCTCGAGATCCAGCACCCCTACAGCGTGAACAGCCTCGCCCTGGCGATGTTCCTCGACGGGCTGCGCTACGAGGCCAACGAGCGCGGGCTGAACCTGATGGTCGTGCTCTACGACGAGCCCGAGGGCGACACCAGCAAGTCCGCGCACCCGATGCCGCTGCTCGACTTCTACAAGCGCCACGAAGACGTCCAGCTCCACGAGATCCAGCCCTGGGGCGAGGACGAGACCCAGCGCTACCTGAAGTCCAAGGAGCTCGAGGGCAACGCCGCCCGCATCGCCGAGATCGCCGGAGGCCGACCCGGATTCGTGGCCGAGCTGGTCGAGATCCTCGGTGAGGACGACCGCCTGAACGACGACCTGTCCGACGTCACGCTGGCCAGCCTGCTCCCGATGACCATCGACGAGAGCGAGCTCGACGCCCCCGAAGGCGATCCCGCCGAAGGCGAGCGCAAGCACGCCACCAAGGACGACGCCGGGCGCGTCACCTTCCTGGCCGCCCTGCTGGGCAGCGCGTTCCCGTCCAGCCTCGTCGCCGACATGGGCGGCTTCGAGCGCGACAGCATCGACGACCTGCTCGACGCCATGGGCGATCTCTTCGAGGAAGTCCAGTTCAGCCAGGAGCTGCAGACCTGGATCTACCGGTTCACCCGGGGCAGCTGGCGCGAAGCCGTGCTCGAGATGAACGACAACGACGAGGGCCACGATCTGGCCCGTCGCGTCGGGCTGTTCATGGAGCGCTACCTCGTTCCGCGCGGCTACGGCTTCATCGTCAAGACCGCCCGCGTCTACGCCGAGCACGGCGCCCACAACCGTGCCGCCGGCATGCGCAGCCTGGCGCTCACCAACGACAACCCCGACGTCTGGGGCCTGTCGTTCGACCTCACCCGCTACTTCGACGAGATCGACTGGCCGAAGGAGCTGCTGCGCACCATCTACATGAACCTGATGGACCGCATGGTCGGGTCGAACAACCTGCAGACCGCCGACCGCATCCACACCGAGATCACCGAGTGGGCCACCGAGAACGACGAGCGCGAGCTCATGGCGTGGCTCCTCTACGTCGGCTCCCGTCTCGACACCCGCCGTCAGGACCTCTTCCGCGCCCGCGACCGCGCGAACGACGCGCTCAAGATGTACGAGGCGCTCGACAACAAGGGCCGCATGGCCGAGGTGTCCAACCACATGGCCCAGATCGAGGTCCAGGACGGCAACCCGAACGCCGCGATGGAGCTCGTCAACAAGGCCATCGAGCTGGGGCAGGTCGAGGGTCCGGACGGCCAGAAGGGCGTGATTCCGGGCGTCTTCGCGACCGGTGAGCAGATCCGCGGCTCCGTGCTGCGTCGCTCCGGCCGTCCCGCCGATGCCGCCGAGCACTTCAAGCGCGCCAACGAAGTCGCCGGTCAGGCCGGCATCGCGCCCCTGGCCCTCGAGAGCGGCCTGGCCTACGGCGAGTCCCTGCTGGCCAGCGGCAAGGTCCGCGAAGCCCGCGACGTCCTCGCCCGCGTGCTCCAGATCGCCCGGGGTCTGCGCAACGCCGCCCGCGAGCGCAACGCCGCCGAGCTGCTGGCTCAGGCCGAGGGCTCGCTGCAGAACTACGACAAGGCCCTGCCCCTGGCCCAGCGCGTCCTGGAGCTCACCCAGGCGCTGAAGCTCGAGCAGGCTCTGCCCATCGACCTGTACAACCTCGGCTTCTTCCACTTCGTGAACAAGAAGCCCACCGAGGCGCTCACCTTCTTCAAGCAGTCCGAGGCCCGCCTGGCCGGGCTGGGCGGCAAGCACCCCGTCGTGAAGGAGCTGCACTACTTCAAGGGCCTCGCGCACATGCAGGTGGGTCAGCTCGACGCCGCCAAGGCCTCGCTCACGGCCGGCATCGCGCCTGCCCGCGAAGCGAAGGACTGGCGGAAGACCTGCTCCGCACTCGAGAACCTCGCGACCATCGAGCAGCAGCAGGGCAACACGGGTCAGGCGAAGAAGCTGCTCACCGATGCGGTGGCGCTGGCCAAGAACAACGACCTGCGCGAAGAGCGGAAGAGCCTGAAGAAGAAGCTCGACTCGATCTCCTGACAGGCGCCAACCCGCGACCAGGCGGGCGGTCAGGGGCGTAGCCGGAGCTACTCGAGCGTCTTGCCCTCGGGTGGAGCGACCTCGCCGTAGCCCGTGATCTGGCCCTTCTCGATGGTGTCGTGGGCGAACAGGGCGTCGTCCACCACGATCCAGCCCAGGATGGGGTCGGCCTTCTCCGGGCTGTCTTCGCAGGAGACGCGAATCAGCTGGGTGCCGCGTTCCGAGCGGTCGACCTCGGGGCCCAGGCGCTTCAGGGTGTCGCCGAGCATCTCGGGGCACTGACCCGCGATCTCCAGGGGTTCTCCGCCGCCTTCGGGCGTGACGCGGTACTGGCAGACGCCTTCGCCGAGGTAGCTCGGGACCTCGACCGACTGGCCGGGCGCGACGGTCACGGTGTCGACGCCATCCGTCAGCTCGAAGGGCTTCACGGCCTCGAAGCGCTCCACGGTCGAGATCGTCGCGAAGCCCACCCACGCGGGCCGACGGGCCTCCCAGGGGTGGTACAGCCCCGGGGTGACGGGGCAGGTGCGCCACGGCTCCGCGCAGGGCGAGGCGCGGACGGGCAGATCGGTAGGCGCGTCGATCCACACCACGGGCTCGGGGTACTCGCCGGCCCAGAACTCCACGATCTCGGTGCCTTCCGGACACTCCGTCTGGCTGGACTGCTCGCCGGAGGGCGGTGGATTCGCATCCGGCGCGGGGATGTCGACACCGGTACAGGCGAGGAGGAACACCCCTCCGATGCCTCCGGTACAAAGGGCGAACCGCGTCATCAGCGCACCTCGAACGCGACCTGGACGGTCTGGTCGACGGGGTTTCCGGAGATGTCCGCCACCCCGTTCGCCGGGACCGTCACCACATGGCGACCCCGACGAAGCGACGCATCCGGCGTGAAGTTCACGATGGCTTCCTGGACGTTGAATCGGCCGGCGACCGGGCGCCCATCCGGACCGGTGACGCGCACGCTCCCCGGATGCACGCTCGCCCACTCGACCCACTCGTCGAAGGACAGGCCGATGCGGGCGGTGGGCGGAACCACCTGGCCCTCGCGGGGATTGGTGAGCTCGAGCACCGGGGGGCGGGTGTCGGGGTCGGTCGCCCACGGGAACACCGTGGTGGCCTCGCCGGGGGCTCCCCCGCTGTCGACGCTCACCAACACCGTGTTCCCGATGGGGCTCATGGTGTCGAGGTCGCCCGGGACGTCGAGCCGCATCATCTCGCGCGGCGAGGTCGCATCCGCGACGTCCCAGATGGCGCCGAACTCCGAGTCGCCCTGGAACAGCCGATCGCCGTTGCGGTAGACGTAGCCGCCGTCGCCGTCCGGAGTGGGCGTGTGGCCGATGATGTCCGGCGCCATGGGGTCGGTCAGATCGACCACGATGGGCCCGCCTCCCTCGTCGTTCCGCGCGAAGTAGCCGTATCGGCCGGACACCGAGCTGAAGTAGTAATTGAGCAGCTCGCCATCGAACGACAGGTCGAGGTCTCCGCCCGGGATCGGCTGCGGATCGACCGGATCCGACACGTCCATCAGCACCAGGCGAGAGGTGCCGGCCGACGCGACCACCGCCAGGTTTCCGACCACCGTCACCGAGCCCACCACATGGGGAGGCGTGAAGGTGACCTGATTCACGACCTCCGGCGCCAGTGGATCGCTCACATCGACGACCAGCACGCCGTTTCCAGCACCCGCCACGTAGAGCACGTCGCCCTGCCAGAAGGTCGCGAACGTCACCCGCAGGTAGCTGTCCGGGTAGTAGAAGTTGGGCGTGTCCAGCTCGCTCACCCAGACCGGATCCGTGGGGTCGGTGATGTCGAAGAACCCGATTCCCCCGACGCCACCGTCCTCTTCCGACAGGTAGTCGACCGCCAGGTAGTCCCGCCCCTCGACGCTCCCGAACGCCAGCGTGTGGCTCTCGCGCATCGTCGGACTGTAGCCCTGGCCGTGCAGGATGGGCTCGCACGGATCCGAGACGTCGTAGAACGACACCCCACCGCCGCCGTCCTCGGGGGCCCAGGGATGGACCAGCCAGCCATCGTGGACCACCGACAGGTTGTGGTGCTCGGCGTCCCGCTCGTCGCCGACGATGAACGCACAGGGCGCGTACAGCTCGTCTTCGGAGAACGTGCGACTCGACGCACCGGGACCCGATCGCGACCAGTCGTCGGGCGCCGGGAACTGCGAGATGCGCGTGAACTCGGTGCTCACAGGGGTGCACCCCGCAATCAGCCCGACGAGCACGGGCCCGATCGCTCCTCGAATCACAGGTCCTCCAGCGTTCCGGTGTCGGATGTGGGGAGCTGGTCGAGGAACGCTTCGCTCGCGGCGGACAGGTTGGCTTCGAGCTCGGCGAGGGTGGCGCGCTCCTCGGGACTCACCGTGAACGCGATGCCGAACAGCCCTCCTGCCGCTTTCGCGACCTCGACCGACAGCTCCTGGACCTGCTTCAGATCGGCGGGCGTCACCGAGGCCCCCAGGCCGATCTGCCGGTGTGCGAGGGCCACCAGGATGTCGCGGCCCAGGGCCAGGTCGGAATCCGAAGGCTGGTCGGTGAGCCAGCCCTCCAGCCGCTCGAACCCCTCGTCGTCGAGCAGACCCGCCTGCCGCGCGACCTCCAGGATGCGTTCGCGCTCCGCGAGCTGGATGGTGTCGTCGGCCCAGGCCACCTGGACCAGCGGCAGCAGCAGGACGAGCCGGTGGTTGGACGCCCCGATGCCCAGGCGATGCAGGCCCTTCAGGATCTCGGTCTCGGTCACGACGCCCCCGGTTCGTCGGCGCCTCTAACCTGCCGAGACCGGCCGACGACCCGACGTTCCGCGTGCTACGATTCTCTCCCGACCAGGAGTCTCCATGCGCAAGCTCGCCGTCCTCGCTCTGTCCGTCTGCACCACCACGGCCTGTGTCGAGATGAACTACAACGCGGACTACGGCGACGACTACGACTTCGATGCCTACGCCCCGGGCCCGATGGAGTTCGCGCGCGGCGAAGTGCTCGAGGATTCCTCCACCATCTACGGCGAGACCAAGGGCTTCGCGCTCGGCAACGACAAGATGGGTGCGGTCGGCATGGTGGGCATGGTCTGCAGCTTCAACGCCGAAGACGGCCTGCTGCGCATGGACGTCGACCCGGACGGCGGCGACGAGATCGTGGTGGGCGCCATCTCGACCGGCGAGGTCGGCTTCGAGACCGTGTCCATCGACGTCGGGCAGGTCACCATCACCGAGTTCCCCGAGGAGTGGGTGGGTGCGGTCGCCGTCGACGTCGCGCTGGCCGACACCCCCGAAGACGCCGACCTCACGTCCGATCACATCGTCGTCTTGAACACCCACGAGGACGCCTGCACCGTCGAGCGGCTCGACCGCATCACGGGCCAGAGCGTCAACGAGGCCGAGCTGCCGGGCGCCTGCACGAGCGAGCTCGCGATCGACCCCGCCAACGGGCGCGCATTCGTGTCCACCTTCGAGGGCACCTTCGCCGTCTCGGCCGACGCCGAGGTCCACGAGCTGGGCAGCTCCGCCACGCTGCTGTCCTGGCAGTCCGACGTCGACCGGCTCATCAAGGGCGAGAAGGGCGGTGCGCTCGTCTCCGCATGGACCGTCGATGGCGTCGACTGGACCACCGAGCTCGACGACAACATGCGCCTGGTGAGCATCGACGGCATCGTCGACGGTCGCCTCGTGGCCGGCGTGTCGCGCTGGAGCGACGGGAACGAGGTGGGCGGGTCGCTCGTCGTCCTCGATGCCGAGACCGGAGAGGTCCTCGAGAAGGTCGACACCAGCTCCGCCTTCCGACGCGTCCAGGTCTCGCCCGACGGCGGGATGCTGGCCGTGAAGAGCTACGTGGGCCTGCACCTCGTCGAGGTCCACTGAGCCCGGCGTCGCGCCTGTGTGACGAGCCTGCGACGGTCGTGTGACACCACCTGTTACATTGCCGGGGCATGCGTGGTTTCCTCCTGTCCAGCACCGTGGTCGCGAACCTGCTCTGTGGCGACGCCCTGGCCAGCCCCCACCACGCCAACGTCTGGACCAACGCCGGGCTCGACGTCCAGCTGTCCGACCACACCACCCTCGGTGTGAACGAGGAGCTGCGGGTCAACGTCACCGAGAGCGGCATCGAAGAGCTGAACACCATGCTCGCGCTGGGCCACGACGTCGGGCAGAACCTGCAGCTCGGCGCGCACTATCGCTTCGACGTCGAAGGGTGGCAGAGCGACCTCTTCCTCGACCACCGCTTCGCGGCCGATCTACAGGTGGTCGGCACCGTCAGCGGCACGGAGCTCGCGCTGCGGCAGCGTGTACAACCCGAGCTGTCGTCCGGCAGCTCCGACCCCTTCCGCCTCGTGCTGCGCACCCGGGCCCGGGCCAGCTGGACCGTCGCAGACGCGCTGCAGCCCTACCTGCAGGTCGAGCCCTACCTCGCCGTCACCGACCCTCCCTGGGATCGCCTTCGCTTCGATGCCGGCGTGCGGCTCCCCGAAGCCGGCCTCGACCTGTCGTACCGCCTCGACCAGCCCCTGTCCGAGCCCGGCGCCCCCTCGCGCCACATCGTCACCCTCGGCATCACGGGAACTGTCGACCCACGCTGACGGGGAGCGGAAGACGATCGGCCCGGTTCGTTAACGCCGGAGGTACACTCGACACCGTCCAGTGCGCAAAGCAGAGAGGTGTCCATGCGTTTCATCCCGATCATCGGTTTCTCAGTCGCACTGCTCGGGGGGTGTGCCCCCGACGGCGAGATCCTCGAAGACGTCTACGAGGCCGAGCCGTACGACGGCCTTCGATTCGAGCGGCTCTCCCGCGTCCCCCACGATGGGAGTGGTGTGTTCCCCACCCCGGACGGCCGGACCTGGGTCAAGCAGCAGAACGGCGTCGTGTTGATCGACCCGTTCGACGGTTCGCCCGCAGACTGGCGCAACGTCCCGCTCCAGCAGTTCGACCTGCGCTTCGTCGCCGACGACACGCACTGGCTCGAGAGCGAGGGTGCGCTGTACGCCATGCAGGGCGAGGAGCTGGTCGACGTCGACGACGTCCCCACCCTGCCGCCCGTGGGCATCGAAGCCCCCCGCGAGTCCATCGCGATCGTGTCGGGTCCCACCGGAATCGTCGGCATCGATACCGATCAGGTGCTCTACCACTACGACCCCGAGGCCGGCGAGGTCATCGCCGAGTGGGAAGTGCAGCGGCCGCAGAACGTCACCGACCTGAAGGTGAGCGCCGATGGCCGCACGCTGGTGGTGATCGCCGAGCGCGACGTGGTGTTCTACGACTTCAACCCGGATGGGCTCGGCTTCATGCTCTACGAGTACGAGAGCGGAGGCGGGTCGGTGAACCCGGGAAGTGGATCGAGCGGTGGCTCTGGCGACGGAGGCTCGGGCGGTGGCTCGGGCGGATCGACCGGAGGTTCGGCCACCACGCCCTGCCCGTACTGAGCGTCGCTCGGGGTCTGCCGGTCTCGCGAGGCCGGCGGACTTCGCTTGTGGCGGCGCTCAGCGCGCGAGGGCGACCCGACCCGGATGAACCGCAGCCGCCAGCCGTCGCGAGACGCGATGCGGCGCCCCGCCGAGCGCCTGGGCCAGCACCCAGGCCGCGACGAAGCTGCCGCAGAATCCCCGCGAGCCATGCGCCAGCGACACCCACACGTCTGGCGTCAACGCCGAGGCTGCGAACACGGGTCGGCCATCCCCGCGTCGCGTCCGCTCGGCCTCTGTCGGGGAGTACAACGGCCCGACGTACGGGAGCCGTCCACCCGTCACCCCGCGGAACGACACCCGGGCCCCGGCCATCGGTACGACATCCGGAAGCACCGGGAACACCGATGCCAGCTCGGCGACGATTCCGAGGTGTTCCTCCGGACGGACGGTGGTGTCGAGGTCGTCCGGTCCGAACGTGGCGCCCCACACCTGCACCCCGTCCAGCTCGGGAAGCACATAGGTCGACGCGCACAGCGGGCCCGACAGCGGCACCCCTCCGTTCGACCAGCCGAGCTGTCCGCGCACCCGGCGCAGGGGGAGATGCGGCACCAGCTCCGCCGCTGCCGCGCTGTTCGCGAGCACGACCGCATCGGCCCCATGCCGCGCTGCCAGGCCGTCCAGCGATCGGACGCGAACCCCTTCCTGCACCGTGATTCGGGGATGATCGAGCAGCGCGTGCACCCAGGCCCTCGGAGACACGACCAGGGACCGGAGCTGCAGCCCCCGCTCGGTCGGGCGGACCCACGCCGGATGCCCACACGCGGCCACCTTGTCGCGCTGATGCTCTGCTCGAGGACCCGCATGCGTCGACCAGCACGACGTGGCGGGCAGGTCCCAGCGGTCGATCGCCGCCGACGCCGCCAGGAACCCCTGGGTGACCCAGCGCGCCAGCACGTTGTCGGCATCGCCCAGCATCGGCTCCAGCAGCGCGGCTGGATTCCCGGAGGCCCCACTCGCGATCCGATCCGCCTCCAGGACGACGATGTGCACGCCCTGATCCGCGAGCTCCCGGGCAGCGGCGGCCCCCGCGATCCCGCCCCCGACCACCACGACCCGCTCGCATCGACGGGCCGAGAGCACGGGAAAGCGCGCGGACACCCTGTCCCAGCGACGTTTCGTCGGACGACCCTCGAAACGCCCGCGCAGCATGTGCCGCTTGCCCCCGAACCCCGCGACGCGCGCGACGTCGAAGCCCGCTGCCACCAGCCCCCGTCGCACGAAGCCGGCCGCCGTGAACGTCGCGAACGTCGCATCCTGCGCGCTGTTGTTCGCGAGCCCCTCGAACACCGCGTCCGACCACATCTGAGGGTTCTTCGCTGGCGCGAACCCGTCCAGGAACCACGCGTCCGCCGCGAAGGAGGTCTCGGCCAGCGTCCGCGCGGCGTCGCCCACCCACACGAGCAGCTCGACCCGCGGGTTGCCCGTCCGCACCGCGTGCAGACCGGGCATGGGGGTCGGCCAGCCCGTCTTCAGCGCGCGGTGGCGCTCGTGGAGGTCCGGCCAGCGTGCCAGCTCCGCCGAGGCCGTGTCGAAGTCGAGCGGGTACGCCTCGAGGGAGTGCACCACCAGGCGACACGTCGGCGGCGCGACGGCTTCGAACAGCTGGATAGCCGCCGTGGCCGTCCGCCCGGTGCCGAACCCCGTCTCCCCGAGCACGAAGGTCGCCTGCGCCGGCATCCGGGCGAAGCGCTCGGCCAGCTGGTTCCCGTCGAGGAACACGTGCTTCGCCTCTCCCAGCCCGTCCTCGGGGTGGAAGTAGACGTCGTCGAAGCGGGGGTGTCGGATCGGGCCTCCGTCGCGGTGTCTCGCCCTTCTATCCGCCCGGCGCTACGGACTCCTGGCAGACTGGGCTCTCCGGTGAGGGTCGTGCGTCTGCGATACGACAGCCCTACAGGCTCGGCCATGAAGGCTTGTGCGCGCTGCTGGATCTGCTCGGCGGCCTGGCTCCAGCGGGTCCAGTCGCCATCGGTGGGGGGCTTCGGGGACGAGGTCATGACTCTCACTCGATTCGGTGGATGTGGCGTAGCGCGTTGTCCGGGTTTCGGACCTCCCGGGTTCTCCCGGGTTCGGCGTGGCTGCCACATCGCTCGCCACGGAGTCACGGAGGGCACCGAGGATTGCACGGAGCCATGGGAAGCGAATCGGTCGATAGACATGCCTACCTCGTCCACGCGCGAACCCCGCCGTTGTCGGGGTTGGGGTGGCGGTGGTGGTCGTCATCCGGGGGTGCGACGTCGGCATTCTCGAACGACCGACCACCGCCCCGCTATCGGAGCTTCCCGACTGGCTCCGCTCAGTCGTTGCCTCCTGGGTACCACCAACACGACCACGACGAAGGCCCGCGCAACCACGAGGCCAGCCAACTCGGCGACGCCGTCCCACAAGCCTGAAGCACGACGGTAGGTGAACGCCAATCGACTGGGCCGCGCGTTCGCCCGAAGCGTCCGAGAATCCTCCGTGAAGACCTCAGTGTCGCTCCGTGACTCCGTGGCGACCAGGCGTTTAACCTTGCTTCTTCCGCACGCGGCTCAGCCGTCGCGGCTGGAGCCCGAGTTGTAGCGGTACGGCCAGAACCACGCCGCACCCGGCGTCCCAGGAGGATGGCTCGGCGCGGACGCCCGGCATTTCTTCGAGCATTTTGCAAGGATTCAGCGACGTTTTTCACCGCTGAGCGCTTCGCTTCGCTGAGGGTTGCGCGGAGAATCCGCTGAGCCCAGATGCCTCGACCAGGCCGCGGTAGATAGCGTCGTCAGAGCCTCAGAACGCCAGCAGAAGGGCCCTGTGACAAGAGGCAGAGAATCAGAACCGGATCCTCGAGCTGGGCGTGTTCGACGGTGCGGACGTGGATGCCCGACGGATTCCGAAACTCTTTTGGAAAGGCGCGTGTCGCCTTCACGGTGACGACCTTCACCTCTGGCGACATGCACAGTCCCCAGGCAAGGGACTTCGGGATCACCCCCCATGCCGTGTCGACGTCGCCTTGCTGCATGTGCTGCGGCAAGACCTTGATCGGTTCAGCCGAATAAGCAGCCTGCAACGCCAGAAAAAGATTAATCATACTCTACGGTAGGCCACGGACATCGGCACCAATCGCTCAGCTGTCGCGGCTGGAGCCCGAGTTGTAGCGGTACGGCCAGAACCACGTGGCGCCGCCCATGATGAACAGCCCGTTCGCGGCGACGAACAGCACGGATGCCAGCAGGGTGACGACCATCGAGGTGCCGAAGAAGAACAGCACCTTGAACAGCCCGAAGATCGCGACGGAGCCGAGGATCGCGACGGTGAGCGCGCGGTCGGATGGGCTGGCGGGCGCTGAGGCGCCGCGTGGACCGCGCTCTGGGCCGGGTTCGTCGGCGACGGGAGGCGGCGGCAGGTCGATGTCGAAGGGGTCGCCGGATTGGAGCTCGAGGGACTCGTCGTGCGGGGAATCGAACAGTTCCCCGGCATCGGAAGCGATGTCGAGCTCGAAGTCGGCGTCCATGGGCCCTCCTCCCCACAGTGTAGTGGACCCGACTCCTCGCCTGCCACTCCGCCACCGTACCCCCGTGCACATCGTGCGCCGATCGAGAGCGCCTGGCTACGGGAGCGACGATCTCAGGGACGAACCGACGCCATCCACCAGGCCTGATCGCGTCCGTGTTGCCGGACCCGGTAGCGACCCTGTGTTCGTCCGGCGAGAACCCCCGACCCGCACACCCGCGGTCGAAGCCCATCGCGTCCATCCCGACGGACGTGCACGGACAACGGAGCGGACAGCGGCGTGCTCACGACCCAGGAATCGTCGAACACCCGCAGCCCCCCACACACCCGAGCCGTGTCGTCCTCCGAATCGCAATCGACCCAGTCCACCCGACACTCGGCCATCCACCGGGTGAGCCGGCGTCGCGTTGCATCGGTGGGGCGACCGATGACCTGCACGTGAAGAGGAAGCTGTCCCAATGTGCGGATGACCTCCTGGGCCACCAGGCGATGGCCGTCCTTCAACCAGATCCGCGCGACCGCCGCCCCACCCAGGAGGTGGATCTCCAGTGCCGGTCCGTCACCAACCCAGAACTCCAGGACCACCCCCCGTTCACGGGCTCGATGAACGGCCCACGCGACCCATCGAGGAAGCTCTCGAGCTTCGGCCCCCGAAATCCAGATGTGTACCGGGCGGGGCCAATCCCCTTCCTGACACCCCGGAAGACCGAACGCATGTGGGCCGACCTCGATGATCTGCAGCTCTGGCGGAAGCGTACTGGACCACCGTTCCCGCGCCGAAGACACCAGCCCGTGCGGACCCCGGCTGGTGGTCACGGCCCCTTCGACCTGCACACGCTCCACGTGCAGGGTTGCGCCAGAATCACGCAGCACGCGATCGACCTCATCCCAGGGACGTAGACCCCGAAGCCCCCGAATCACCTTCGAGCGCCGAAGCAGCGGAAGCGCCGCCTGAACGCCACACCACTCCAGGTCGAGCTGCTCGATCGTTCGCCAGGCATCGCATTCCACCGCGGGCCAAGACCCCTGTCGTACGGCACGAAAACCCCGCAGAACTCCCAGCCGCCAGACATCGCTACCGGGGACCACGAGGCTTCGGAACGGACCGAGCCACAGCTCGCGATTCGCGCGCAACAGTTCGGCGGCCTCATCGAGCGCGGAGAGCGTACCGACGAGCTGGAGGGCGATGAAGCGGCCGCGGGGGTCTCCGCGGTCCTGGAGCTGGTCTGCGAGGACCGATGCAGTGAGCCGGTCGCCCGCGGCGACGGATTGCCAGAGCGTCTTCAGCTGCGCGAACTCGACCTCCACTACACCCGAAACGGGAGCGACGCCCCGGTCACGTATCGCGTGGTCGAGATCATCGGGCACCAGCGTCGACCGAGCGGGCCAGCGAAACGCTATGTCCGCCAGGAGGGAGTTGGCGTGGCCGTTCGGCTATTGTCCGCCAGGAGGGAGTTGGCGTGGCCGTTCGCTTCGATGTGCCCCAGTCCGAAGTGCACGCATTGCATCGCCGACGACGCGCGCGGGGCCTGCTCCTGTTTGCGGCCGGGATCGGGATGATGGGAGCCGGCATCGTGGGCGCGCTGTGGTTCGCTCCGCTGGGGCTCCTGTGCCTGGGGAGCTGCATCGCCCTGCTGTTCGGCGCGGTCATGGCGAAGCAGTCGCACACGGCGCTGGGACGGGACGGAGACCTGTCGGTCGTCGTCGATCAGGGCCGCATCACGGTGCAGTACGGAGGGGCCGTCCACCTGTCCGATCAGCGTCCCACGTCGGTGATCCGGGAGGCCGGACGACTCGACTTCCTGGTGCAGACCGACACCTTCGAGACCGTGAGTGTCCCCCTCGACGAGCCCGTGCTGGACGCGCGAATCGCAGACCTGACCGCCGAAGGGCTCGTGGTGACGGTGCCCGATCGCAACCCGGTGCGCATCGCGGGCCTGGTGGGGGGCGTTATCGTCGCTGTGGTCGCGCTGCTGCTGGTGATCCGCCTGGTTCCCCTGCTGATGCTCGGCGGGCTGGTGGCGGGACTCGGCTGGCTCGCCCCGGACGACCCCGAGACCCAGGTGCTGCTGTTCTTCGGCCTCGCGTTCGGTCTCGGTGGACCGATCCTGCTGTACCGCATCACCCGGTGGATTCAGCGCCTCCGGTCGCGTTGACCTCCCGACCTGGAGGTTCCCGCCAGGACTCACCGAGGAGCAGGGAACCCCAGAGCTGACCGAGGCCGTCGTCGCGGTGTCGTCGACAGGGATCCCCTCCCGACGAGCGAGCCGGAACGCGATGCTCCCAGCACCGGGCGAACGGCCCGCGCAGAGGCCGGTCTCCGCTGGCCGAGGCCTGAGGGAATCCTGCCAGAGCGCACCCGGATCCAGGCCGACAGGATATGACGCAGCGATGCAGGCACCGCCCCCCAGTCCCGTGCAGCTCGCCGTCGACCGCACCCGCTGCGGCTGCGGCACCGAGACCCTCGTGTTCCATCCGGAAGCCTGGTACCACGGCCAGGAATCGCGGGTGCTGACCCCACCCTGCACCGGCTGCGGCAAGGCCCTGGTCGAGATCACCGTGCCCCAGGGCGCCCGCACCGAGGCGTACGCCCTGGCCCTCGCACCCCGCTCGCTGGCAGCCCGGGTCGAAGACGGCGCCGCGCTGGTCGACGAGATCGACGAAGCCCGGGAGAAGGAGGAGCTGGACGACGTGGCCGAGCCCCTCGAAGCCCCGCTGGACCCCTCGCGCTGGTCGGAACCCCACGAAGCCCCGGCGGCGTACGCGACCTGGAAGGCCGCACAGCCCGGTCCAGCCGCCTGGATCGACGCCGAGACGAAGCGCGAAGCGGCGATCTCGATGGCGGTGGTGGTGGCCTACGTGCTGCTGTGCATCGTGGTCTGAGGGTGTCGGCCTCTACAGCTGATCCGCCAATGCACCTGCGGACGTCACCGGCAGCTGACAGGTGAACCCCTCGCAGACGTAGGCGGTGGGCCGACCGTCCACGGCGGGTCGATCGGCCATCCAGGGCACATCGGCACCGACTGCGACGACGCGAAACGGGTCGTGGGTGGCTCTCAGGGGCGCCAGCAGGGGCTCGATGCCCGCCCGACCTGCGGAGCCCGGAACCAGCCCGACCTCCCGCCCGCCACCGAGCAGCCAGGATGCGGCGACGGCCTCCTTGCCGAACGCGAGGGTGGCCTGGCGATGCAGGGACTGGAGCCGTTCGAGCACGGCGGTGGCGTGCTCGAGCAGGTCGGGGCGGTCGAGCAGACGACCGAGCCGCACGAACCCCTGGGCGACAACGGCATTGGCGCCCGGCTCTGCGCCGCCGAACTGCGCTTTCATCCGCGCGACGAGGGCATCGGAGCCCTGGACGTCGGAACCGGTGGTGAACACCCCGGCTGTCTGGTGGTCCCAGAACAGCCCCAGCAGTGCATCGGCGGTATCGGAGGCCCGCTCGATCCAGACGGGATCGAAGGTGGCGTCGTAGAGATCGAGGCAGGCGACGAGCCAGAGCGCGTAGTCGTCGGAGAAGGCAGGCACGCTGGTCCGGCCGTCTCGCCAGCTGCGCATCAAGCGGCCACCGCTCTCCGCGTTCGTCGTGAGGTGTTCGCGCACGAAGTCGGCGGCCTGCACAGCGGCATCGCGCCACACGGGCTCGTCGAGGACGAACGCCGCCTTCGCACAGGCGGAGATGGCCATGGCGTTCCAGGCGGTGACGACCTTGTCGTCGGTGGCGGGGGGCACGCGCTCGGACCGCACGGCGAGGAGCTTGGGAAAGGCGTCGGCGAGCAGCTGACGGTCGGCGGGGTCGAGCTGCTCGAGGGGGGTCTCGAGGCGCAGCACACTCATCCCGTGCTCGAAGGTGCCGGCTTCGGTGACGTTCAACAGCGCCGCCACGCGGGGGGCATCGTCGCCGAGAACCTCGCGGAGCTGCGCGGGGGTCCAGCTGAAGTACTTGCCCTCGACGCCTTCGGAGTCGGCATCGGTGGCCGACAGGAACCCGCCGTCGGGCTGCATCTCGCGGGTCATCCAGCCCAGGGTCTCGCGGGCGATCCGAGCGAATCGCGCATGGCCGGTGCGCTGGTAGGCCGCGAGGTAGACGGGCACGAGCTGGGCGTTGTCGTACAGCATCTTCTCGAAGTGCGGCACCCGCCAGGCGGCATCGACGCTGTAGCGCGCGAATCCCCCGGCCAGCAGGTCGTACATGCCGCCCTGGGCCATGGCATCGAGGGTGTGGACGACGCGAGAGAGGGTGCGCTCGTCTTCAGCTCCCGCGGCTGCTGTGCGCTGGACATGGGCCAGAAGCGCTTCGAGCAGGGTGTGACTCGGGAACTTCGGCGCCCCGGAGAACCCGCCGTGGGTGGGGTCGTAGGCGGTGGACGCGGCTTCGGCGGTGCGGGCGAGCCAGCCGTCTTCGAGGGCTCCTTCCCGGTCTGGAAGCTTCCCGCTGGCCTCGAGGAAGTCGAAGAGCTGGTCGGCGACGTGCTCGATGTCGCCGGACTCCGTGGGGGAACCGCGCTCGGCGTAGAGCTGCTTCATCCGCGCCATCAGCTGGGAGAAGGACGGCATGCCGTAGCGGGGCTCGGGTGGGTAGTAGGTGCCGCCGTAGAACGGGGTCCCGTCGGGCTTGCAGAACACGGTCATGGGCCAGCCCCCGCGCCCCTGGAGCGCCTGGACGGTGGCCATGTAGAGCGCGTCGATGTCGGGCCGTTCTTCGCGATCGACCTTGATGCACACGAAGTCGGCGTTCATCTGCCGGGCGGTCTCGGGGTCTTCGAAGCTCTCGCGCTCCATCACGTGGCACCAGTGGCACGCGGAGTAGCCGACGGACAGCAGGATGGGGACGTCGCGCCGCTGGGCTTCGGACAGGGCCTCGGGCCCCCACTCGACCCAGTTCACGGGGTTGTTCGCGTGCTGGAGCAGGTACGGGCTGGTGGCGTTGGCGAGGGCGTTGGGCACGTCAGTCTCCGGCGGGGGACAGGCAGGTGTGGAGCGCGGGGCCAGCGAGGTGGTCGCAGGCGGAGCGCCACTCCGCGAGCTGCTCGTCTAGGGAGGGCCGGACGACGGGGCGCTCGGCGGGCGACGGCTCGGACAGGCCGGTAGATACGGACGCCTCGGCGCGGCCAGCTGCGCGGGCGCCCGACACGACGGCCCCGAGACCAAGGGCGAGAAGGACAATTCCCGCAGTGCGACGATGGATGGAACAGGTCATGAGTTCCTCCTATCTGGCGGCCGTCTGTCCCGAAGCGATACGCTGCCCACATGGACCTGCAGGTCGAGTTCAGCCGCATCATCGACGCCCTGGAACAGGCCGGGCTGTCCTATGCCGTGTGTGGAGGTCTGGCTGTCGCGATCCATGGAGCACCCCGCGCGACGAAGGACATCGACCTGCTCGTGCTGGAGGACGAGCTCGACGACATCCTCTCCACCATCCGGCCGCTCGGGTTCCGATTCAAAGCCAAGCCCATGAGATTCCCGGATGGAATGCGAATCCAACGCGTAAGCCGCATCGAGGGCCGTGACCTCCTGACCGTCGATCTGCTGCTCGTCGGCGAGGAGACCCAGGACGCCTGGGATTCCCGGCATCCCGTCGACACCGCGCAGGGTACCGTTCACGTGATCAGTCGTGAAGCGTTGATAGACTTGAAGGTCTGGGCCGGTCGACCGCAGGACCTCGCAGACGTGGACAAACTGGTGAACGATGACCGTTGACATGAGCCCCGAAGCGATCTCGGCGCGCCTGCGCAAAGCCGCAGACCTGTCGGATCTGGACCGCGATCTCCGCCTGCACGGAAAGATCGACTACTCGCCCGAAGCCGTGAGCTCTCGGCTGCGCGAGGTCGAGCAGTTGCGACGTCTCTGCCTGGCGCTGGGTCGGCGGCCGGACGTGTCAGACCGGTAGCCACTTTGGCCTGGAACCCCCGGCCGGACCAGCTGTGCTACGATTGCGGAAATCTTCGCGTTGGAGCTCACGATCCCACTGTTCCTCCTCGTCCTCGGGTGCTCCGCGGTCCAGACGCCTCCGACCGGGACACCGACCGACACGGCGGTGTTCCCCACTGGCGACACCGCCGAACCCGCCCCCACGATCGTCTGGACGCCGAACTTCCGCACGTCTCGGGCAGAACCCTGGACGGGGAGCGGAGAGCTGTGCACGGACTGGGGGTGCGCTCCCGCCAGCAGCGGAATGGGCGTGGTGCTGCCCGCCGAGACAGAGGTGGTGGCCTGGCTGGAGATCGACGGCCAGCCGCGCACGGTTTTCCCGATTCGAACACCGGGAACGGACTTCACATCGGACGCGCTCGTGATGGTGCCGAACCACCGGCAGACGCTCCACTCCTTCTTCAACGTAGTCCAGCCCGCCGAGAACGGACACATCCTGCAGTTCGGCGGGATCGAGGGTCAGGGAACCCTGATCGACGGTCCGACCGGCTACCCGTACTTTCTCGGCTCGGCAGGAGAGCCTCACCCTCCGTCCGGCGCCGTAGGGCTGATCAAGAACGGAGCGGTGTGGTTCCCCGACGTCGAAGCCGGCCCCCATACCCTGTTCCTGCCATCGGGCTGCATGGAGGGCGACCGCTTCCACGGCACGCCCGACGACGGCCAGATCGAGGTCGTCCTGGAGCCCGGCGACCAGGTCCACCTCGCCTGGCTCACCTGCTCCCAGTAGCCCTCGAACGCCGACGAGTGACGATCACCGGGAGCCGAAGTTGTGCTCCGACTGCTCTTCGCTGCGATCGGTAGCGGGGGGCGGAGCCGGAGACAGGGCCGACACCCGGGCCCGCGTCTCGTCGTCCAGCGTGACCTCTCCCGCCGCGAGGGCCGGCCTCAGCTGCTCGACATCGCGGGCACCCAGCAACGGAGCCGTCACAGCGGGGTGATCCGCGACCCAGGCTACGGCGAGGGTGACGGGATGCATGCCCAGCTCACCGGCCAGCTCGGTGAACGCACCGGCGATGGCGTAGTAGTCCGGGGCTGCGTAGCGGACCTTGTACATCCCGACGTCGAGCAGGCGTCCGGTGTCGGGACGGGTGTCGGGCCCGTACTTGCCCGTGAGCAGCCCGCCCCCGAGGGGGTTGTAGGGGAAGACCGCGAGCTGGTTGGCCCGGGCCATGGGCAGGATCTCGACCTCGGCCTGACGCTTGACCAGGTTGTACATGGGCTGCACGGCGACGACGGGCTGAAAGCGGTTCAGCGCCGCGACCCCGAGGGCCTGCTGGACCTGCCAGGCCGCGAAGTTGGACACCGCCGGGTAGAGGATCTTGCCCTGCTGAACCAGGGTCTCGACGGCTCGCAGGGTCTCGTCCAGCGCGGTGACGTCGTCGAAGCGATGCAGGAAGTACAGGTCGATGCGGTCGGTGTTCAGCCGCTTCAGGCTGGCCTCGACGGCCCGGACGAGGTGGTAGCGCGAGGTGCCCCGCGCGTTGCCGTCCGCACTGGTGGGGAAGTAGGCCTTGCTGGTGATCACGATCTCGTCGCGAACGCCGGCCATCAGCCGTCCGAGGCTCTCTTCGCTCGCGCCCTCCCGGTAGACGTCCGCGCAGTCGAACAGGTTGACGCCCGCATCGAGTGCAGCCGAGAACACCTCGCGATCGTTGGCGGGATCCGGCCCGAACGCCATGGTGCCCATCGCGACCCGCGAGACCCGGACGCCGGTGCGCCCCATGAACGACGACTGCATGCGACCTCCCCCGCCGAACCGACCGGCGTTGTCGCTGCTCGGCTTATGCCCGGAGTATGGTGCGCGCATGCCGATCCCCCGTGCCGTACTGCTGTTCGCGTCCGTTCCCGTCCCCCCTCGCGCCCAGGCCGAGCGTCTGGCGGCGCGCTTCGGACGACTCGGAGGCCCGGTGCGCATGCGGGCACGCACGTACGCGAAGTCCGCGAAGGAAGCCGGCGATCACCGCTCGTACGCCGATGCGATGGGCCTGTACGCCGACACGCTGCTGCTCAAGGGCGATCTGGATCGTGCCGGACAGGCCCTGCGCGAGACCCTGGAGGCCACGGCGCTCCCCGAGGCCGACACCGCCGGACTGATCGCGCGCCAGGCCGTGCTGGCCGTGCTCTCGGGAGACGACAGCGCGAACACCACGGTGCAGACGGCCCGAGAGGTGGCGACGCGTGCGGGAGACCCCGTGTGGACGGCGCTGACCACCGCTCTGCTCGTGCGGATGGAAGCCCTCCGGCCCGAAGCGCTGCACGCTGCGATGGAGGCCCTCCGCCAGGCCCGGGAGATCGACGCCCTGGTGCGGATCGCGCTCATCGCTGTGGACGGGTTCCTGCAGCACGGCGAACACGAGCTGGCGACCTGCGAAGCCCTGCGGACGCTCGCCCACGCCCGACGCTCGCGGGATCGCGACCTGGCGCGGAACGCGAAGCTGGTGGTGCAGGGGCTGATGGGCCGGCGCGCCGATCAGGGGGTGGACGACCTGGTGCGGGTGGCCCTCGACCTGGGGCACGAGACCCGCCTGGATCGCGTGCTGCAGCGCATCGCCGACAGCACCCTGGAGCTGACCGGCGCCGATCGGGCGTTCGTGCTGCTGAACAGCCGGGGGCACGGTCAGAGCGACGCTCAGAGCCAGTCCAGCCTGGGGGGCACCCATGGGCTCGAGGTGGTGGCGAGTGCTTACCGCAAGGGCCACACGGGTCGGCCCTCGCTGACCATCGCCGAGAAGACCATCCAGGAGGGCCGGGAGCTCGTGACCCCGGACGTGGGCGGGCTGGAGCACGGTGCGGCGGAGTCGATCCAGGCGATGCAGCTGCGGATGGTGCTCTGCATCCCGATGAGCGACCGGGTGCGGGTGCTGGGCGCGATCTACGCCGACAGCCAGAAGGCCGAGACCCAGGAGCTGGAGGACATGGCCTGGCTCGTCCGGGCGTTCGCCGCGCACGCCGTGGTGGCCCTGCGCCACGCCGAGCTGCTCGGTGAAGCCCAGCTGAACGCGCGGAGGGCCCGAGAGGTGGTGCACGACGTGCGCAACCTGGCGAGCGGGATGCGGCTGGGCCTCGAAGAGCTCGAGGAGCTGGATCAGCTTCCCGAGTGGGCGCGCCAGACCCTGCGCGACGTGGCGTCGATGAACGAGCTGCTGCTGGGCACGGTGGGCGCGCTGCTGGCGTCCGAAGCCCCCGCGCGGCGCACCGTCCGACTGGACCAGCTGGTGCAGCGCACCGCAGACCTGACCCGCTTCGAGGCCCGCGAGCAGGGGGTGGAGCTGCGGGTACGGGGCAATCCGGCCGTGGTGGCGGGGGTGGAACAGGACCTCGCCCGCGTGGCCGCCAACCTGCTGGGCAACGCGCTCAAGTACAGCCCGCGTGGCGGGGTGGTTCGCCTGAACCTGACCGCGGATGCCGACGGCGAGCACACGCCCGGTCACGTGCAGCTGTCCGACCGCGTTCCGGCTGCGCCCCGGGTGTGGCTGACCGTCGCCGACGAGGGTCCCGGCGTTCCGGAAGCCGACCTGCCCCACATCTTCGACTCCGGACGTCAGGCCACCGGCGCCAAGGCGGGCTACGGGCTGGGTCTGGGCATCTGCAAACACCTCGTCGAAGCGCACGGGGGTGCGATCCAGGTGACCAACCGCGACCTGCACGACGGGGCGGGGCCCACCGACACCACGCGGTCCCCCACGGGCGCCCTGTTCACGGTGGTGCTGCCGATGGCGCCGGGCCACGAGGGCGTCCTGGACGGCCCGACGACCGCCCAGGGCGCTCAGCTGCCGTCGTCCGCCACCACGTCGGGATAGGGCGGGGTCATGAGCACATCGACGGGCGCTACGGGAACGAACGGAGCCACGGAGTGGCCGGACATCCCCGGTGTCACGGCGGTGGACGGTCGGCCGCGACTCCCCCGTGATCCGACGGTGGCCGCCCACCTGTTCGCCCACGCGATCGACGGAGTGCACGACCGGATCACGCCTCCCGAGCTGATCGAGCGCACGGCCCGGAAGGTGCGCACCGAGCGCGCCCGGCTGGAGGGGCTGTCGGGCTGGTTGCCCGTGTCTCACGTCCTCGACTGGTCCACGGGCGTGCTGACCGCCGACCCCCACACCGACGTGGTGGACGTGGCCCTGCGCTACGCGGCGTGGCTGTCGACCCAGCCCGTGCCCGAGAGCTTCGCGGACCAGTCTCGCGCCTACGCACGGACCGTGGTGGATCGTGCGGGGAAGCTGCGAGACGAAGCGGGGTCGAACGGGCTGCGCGTGCGCCCACCCCAGGCAGCGGACACCCCCACCGATGGGCCCGTGCCAGACGGCCCGACTGCGGTCCCGGTGGGGACGCGCCCCGACGCCGCCGTGCCGGACGACCTGCCGCGTCGCATCCGCACCCTGCTGGACGCCCTGGACGGGAGCTTCCTCGAGCGCGGCCAACACGTCCGCGCGAGCCTGCTGGCCCTGCTGGCGGGGCAACACGTGTTGCTCCTGGGTCCTCCCGGCACTGCCAAGTCGATGCTGGCGCGGGCGCTGTGCGGGTGCTTCGCGGACGCGCGCTACTTCGAGTACCTGCTGTCGCGGTTCACCCACCCCGACGAGCTGTTCGGGCCCGTGAGCATCCCCGGACTGAAGGAAGAGGACTACCGCCGGCTGACCGAGGGCTTCCTGCCGGCCGCCCAGGTGGCGTTCCTCGACGAGATCTTCAAGGCCAACAGCGCCATCCTGAACAGCCTGCTCACCCTGATCAACGAGCGGGTGTTCCACCACGGCCGGCACCGCGACCCCGTCCCGCTCATCGGGATGATCGGCGCCAGCAACGAGCTGCCGGACCCCGAGGGCGGCCTGGGTGCGCTCTACGACCGGTTCCTGGTGCGGATGATCGTGCCCCCGCTGGGGGGTCCGGATGCGTTCCTGTCGGTGGCGACGGGGGCGGTCCCCTCCCCCGAGATCCCGCTGGATGCCCGGCTGACCGAGGACGACCTGACGGCCCTGCGCGCGGCCGCGAAGGACGTCACCGTGCCGCCCCCCATCGCGGACGCCCTGGTGAACCTGTGGCGACTGGCCGAGCGGCAGGAGTGGGACTGCTCGGACCGCCGCTGGCGCCAGGCCGTGGGCATGCTGAAGATCGCCGCGGCGGCCGACGGGCGCGATGCAGTGCTGCCCCTGGACCTGCTGCTGCTCGACAGCGTGCTGCCCCCCGATCCCGACCGCGCCCCCGAGGTCCGGGAAGCCCTGCTGGAGCAGCTCGGCACGCGCAGCGTCCCCACCCACGACCTGCGTGCACAGTGGTCGTTGCTGAGCATCGACCGCGTGGCCCCCACGCGCACGGCTCCGTTGACCCCCGTGCCCGAGAAAGACGCGTCCTGGCGGGAGCGCTTGCCGGCTCGTCGCGCGAACCTGCGCCGGTTCCTGGGGCACCACGATGCCGCCGTGGACCGGCTGGCGGTGGATCGCGCGGGCATCGAAGACCTGGCCACAGCGCACCTGTGGATCGCCCGGCTCCCGAGCCAGGTGCTGGGGAGCCACATCGAGGCCGCGCGGGAGCTCGCGGGGGTCCTGAAGGTGGCGGACGCCTACGCGAAGGGGCTCGAAGACGAGGCGGCGGCGGCCCGCATGCTGCTCCAGTCCCTGCCCGAGGTGGCACGGCGGATCTACGGCTACGGCGCGGTGTGCGTGCTGGACTGCGCCGGGGTCCAGATCGGACTGACCACCGCGGGCGAGCGGGAACCCCTGCCCGAGCGGCGCGACCCCCTCCGCGCGAACGACGGCCTGGTCCGCCCCACCGAAGATCCGCTGTACGAGATCCCCATGCTCTCGATGGACCCCGTGGAGTGGCTGGACTTCGTGGAGGGCCGACTGAAGGTCGAGACCG
This sequence comes from Myxococcota bacterium, assembly GCA_965224055.1. GTDB lineage: Bacteria > Myxococcota_A > UBA796 > UBA796 > JACKEQ01. Next base: position 6,014,754 of record OZ245034.1, read on the forward strand.
TTCTGAAGCGGGTCCGTGCGGCGGCCAGCCCCAACGTGAAGCAGGCGTTGCAGGGCGTGCGTCGCTACCTGGGCCACTCGGCGGTCCCGGCACCCCCTCGCCTGCCCGACCCGTGATCCGCCCGTGAATCCGGTCCCCTCCGAAGAGCGGCACGTGGTCGACGCGGTGGTCCACCACCCGCGACTGCAGGACCTCCCCCGCAGCCTGCGGGAGCGGACCCGCATGAACCGGTTCGCGAAGGACCTGGCCCGGTGGCTGGTCGGCCGTCCTCGCGAGGAGCTGGGGGCCCTGGCCCGCGTGGTGACGGTGGTGGCGCGGCGGGAGCTTCGGGATGCCCGGCGCCTGTGCCAGGAACGCCCCCTGCTGGCGGTGGAGGCCGCTGCGCGGACGGTCGAAGCGCTCTGGCCCCTCCTGCGGGGTCCCGAGCTGCCGGATCCCCCCGAGTCCGAGCCCCCTCCTCCCCCGGGCGAAGGAGAGGACGGGGATGGCGAAGGTGAAGGCGGTGGAGGCGCCGGCGGAGCGGCATCGGAATCCGACGACGATGGAGAAGAGGGCATGTCCGTTCCCGGCGGCGGAGCGGGCGGCGGCGGCGCTGGAGACGGAGAAGACGACGAAGGCGACGGAGAAGGCGCAGAAGACGGGGAAGACGGCGAAGGAGACGAAGACGCGGACGGCGAAGAAGACGACGACGCGGACGGCGAGGAGAACGAAGACGCGGACGACGGGCCAGAAGCGGAGGAGGCCGAGGATTCCCCCGAGGAGGACGGGCTCGATCCCCTGGACGTGCTCGAATCCCTCGCGGAGCTGGGGCCGATCGCCGATCCCGAGCTGGATGCCCTGGCCGAGCGGCTCCGCGAAGCCATGGGCGGAGACGAAGGGGATGGCGATGGAGGCCAGGAGACCGTCGACATCGCGTCGGCTGCTGCAGACCTGCTGGCCGAGGCGGGCGTGGGGCAGGCCGCGGCCGAGGGGGCGCTGCAGACCGACCGGGTGGCGCGACACCTGGAGCGGTTCCTGCCCGGTGTGGGGTGGTCGGCGGCACCCGGGGCCCTCGAACACACGCTGCTGAACCAGCTCGATGGGCTGGTGACCCTGCTCGAGAAGCTCGACGACCTGAAGGAGCTCGCGGACGCCCTGGGGCGGATGGAGGAGCCGACCAAGGAGCGCGGCGTGCTCCAGGGGGGGCGCGAGGAGGTGGTGGGCGTGCACCTCAGCGGCGAGGTGAACAACGCACTGCCGTCCGAGCTGGCGTTGCTGGCCGATCCGGAGACCGAAGACCTGTTCTACCAGCGCTACACCGAGCACCGGCTGATCTCGCTGGAGCTGACGGGCGAAGGGGATCAGGGCGCGTCGGCCGGCGACAAGCGGGGGCCGGTCATCGCGTGCATCGACACGTCGGGAAGCATGCAGGGCGCGCCGGAGCTCGCTGCGAAAGCCCTGGTGCTCGCGGTCTGCCGACGGGTGCTGCCGCGCAACCGGGCCGTGCACCTGATCCTGTTCGGCGGCCAGGGCGAGCGGACCGAGCTGCGGCTGAAGCGGGGTCGGGGGGGTCTGGAGTCGCTGCTGGCGTTCCTCCGGGCGTCGTTCCACAGCGGCACGGACTTCGATGGGCCCCTGCTGCGGGCGATGGATCTGCTCGAGGAACGGGACCTCCTTCGCGCCGACGTGCTGGTGGTGACGGACGGGTTGTGTCGCGCGAGCCGTTCCGTCATCGAGCGCGTGGTGGACGTGCGGGACGCGACCGGAGCCCGGGTCTGGTCCGTGGTGTTGGGCCGCTCCGACACCCGGGGTGTGGAACCCTTCAGCCACGAGGTGCTGACCCTCGATCCCGACGCGGCCGCACAGGCCAGTGGATTGCTGCGGGGCCTGGAGAGTGGTACGCGGACGCGGTGGACCCGTTCCCCGGACGCTCGATGACCCGTACAGCTCTCTTCGCTCCCCTGTTCTCCGTCCTGTTCCCCCTGCTGGTGCTGGTGGCCGTCCCCGTCGGGGTCAGTGGCTGCACCTGCAACGAGGCGAGCAACCCCGCCGCGCGCGGCAAGGGCAGGATGGGCAAGGCCAAGATGAAGATGAAGCTCAAGGGCAAGCGCAAGCGGAAGGGCAAGGGGCGCAAGGCCGACATCCCGCGGGTGGCCGTGGGCCTGTACTACGTCGACAAGACCAAGCTGGCGGCCGGCGACGAAGACCCGTGGGTGCGCGTGGAGCGCCAGGTGGGTGCGAAGACCCCCGCCAAGAACGCGGTGTGGCAGCTGCTGAAGGGCCCGCTCCCCAAGGAGGAGACCGACGGGCTGACGCTGTTCAAGTCGGGCTCGATGGGCTTTCAGAACTTCGCGATCGAGGGCACGACCGCCACGCTGGGCCTGCGCGGGGGCTGCGACTCGGGCGGAAGCACGATCACGGTCTACGACCACATCGAGAAGACGCTCACGGCGTTCCCCGAGATCGAGCACGTCAAGCTGATGGACGCCGACGGCAACACCCAGGACCCCGACGGCGAAGGCAGCAGCCGCCCGGCCTGTCTGGAGCCCTGAGCGGGGCCGAACGGGTCAACGCTCGGCGCGGATCTCCACCCGCCGTCGCTCCTCTGCCGACCGATCGACGTCGCTCGGATCTTCGCCACGCGAGCCCACCTCGATCCGGGCCTCCGGCAGTCCGAAAGAGACCAGCAGTGCAGCGACCGCTTCGGCGCGCTGTCGGCCGAGGGTGTCGTTGTAGGCCGACTCCCCGACCGGATCCGCGTAGCCCGTGACCTGGATGCGGTCTGCGCCCAGCAGGCAGAACCGGAGCGACTCGACCGTCCGACCCGCCACCGAGGTCAGCACCGCAGAATCGGATGCGAAGTACACGACATCCTCGCACTCCAGGGTGGGCGGTACGCCGTCGGTGCTGACCGTCACCGCATCCGCGACCCGCACCTGTCCCGCATCGTTGGCGATCTCGATGCCGTACGTTCCCGGAGCCACATCCTCCACCACCACCCGCATCCGCGTCGCGCCATCGCGTTGGAAGACGGGCAGGGTCTGTTGGAAGGTGGGCGCATCCAACCGCACGGTGGTCGCGGCGTCGAAGCCGCTGCCGGTCACGGTGAGTCGCCCTCCGCGGGTGGCGTCGATCACACCTGAACGGGTGTCGACGCGCACGTCCGCCAGGGTGGGCACGACGGGCGCAGGCGCCTCGACCTCCGAGACCAGCTGCTCCAGGACGATCTCGAGCCCGCGGCTGATCCGCGCGGCGGAGACGGGGTCGATGGTGGTCGGCGTGTCGGTGGGCTCGTGGTAGTGGGGCGCTCGGAACGCAGCGGTGTCGGTGACCAGGAGACTGGGCGCATCGTTCCAGTAGTTGCGGTGGTCGCTCCAGCCGATGCCCGGGATGAAGGGCGGAGCGGTCCCGCCGACGGTCGGGAACGGCTCGGCTTCCCGGAACCGACCTCCGACCTCCCGCACGAACCGATGGCTGCGCGGGTTGCTGACGAACGCGATGAAGTCCCCGCGAGACCGGACGACCAGCGAGAGCGGGAACGGACGCCGCTGACTGCCAGGCTCGTCGCTGAAGGTCCCCACGCTGTCGAGAGAGATGGCAGCGTGCACCTCTGAAAGCGAGGCGGCGTGCACGGCACTGCCCATGGATGGACTGGTGAAGAACGGGGGCTCCTCGGTGGTCCAGGCGACGAAGTGCACGGCCCGCCCGCGAATGGCGCCAGACTGGGGAGCGAAGGCCCGGGTCAGCTCGAGCAGGGCGGCTACGCCGGATGCGTTGTCGCCTGCACCGGGGCTGCCGGGAACAGTGTCGTAGTGCGCACCGACGACGAGAGGAGGGTCGACCCCCGGCACCCGCGCGATGAGGTTGTAGGTGGGCGTGGGTCCATACTGCACCACGAGCTGCCGCTCGACCTGAAAGCCCTGGGCCCGCCAGACGTCTTCGATGTACTCCGAGGCCTCGTGGAGCGCGTGGGACTCCCGATGCGCGCTGCGAGGCCCGATCTCCTCGGCGAGCACCCGGACGTGTTCTTCGATCCGCCCGGCGCGGACGAGCAGATCGGGGCCTGGAGAGGCCAGCGGGCCCCGATGGGAACGACCGGGAAGCCCCGTACGCACGCAGCCCGCGAGCACCACGGCGCACACCCCGCTCCAGGTGATGGAGGTCCAGCTCATGTACGGCATTCAGCCGGAAGACCACCCCGACTGCAAGGTCTGGACGGTCCGGAGGACGGCACGGATGTCGCGATCGGGGCGCGACATCGTCCCGTCGCCCCGGGTCCACTCGGCAACTGGGCTCGAATCGAGCCGTGACAGCAGGCGCTTCCAGGGGTGACCCTGCGAAACGGTGCGCCTGGCATGCCTCCTGCATCTGCCCCGCGCGACGGAGGACCCATGCCCCACGCCCCATCCCGCGCCCGCCGCACCGCTCACCTCGCCCTCCTCGGTCTGGCGGTGACCGCCTCGATCGCTACCAGCCGCGGACCCGCGCTCGGCGAGCTGGGCGTGAACGGCCTGGCCGCGCTCCACAACGGCGGCGAGGAGGACCTGGTGATCGGCATCACGAACCCCGCCGGGTCGGTGGACTGCGAGCTGGTGGAGCGTCATCCACAGCTCCTGAGCGCCATCGAGTGGTCGGACGCGACGACGGACATCGTGCTCACGCCCGGTCGGATGACGATCCCCTTCGAGACGTCGCCGGACGGGTGGACGGGCTGGCCGACCGACGACTGCAGCGTGGTGCGGATCGACGTCGAGGGCGTCGGGGAACGGATCCTGTTCGCGATGGGGAACGAGGACGGCACCAGCCCATTCTTCCCGGTCTACCAGAGCACCGTGGAGCTGGCGGACATCGGCGAGAACGTGGTGACGATCGTTCCGGACTCTCCCCAGGAGTTCCGACCCACCTCGCCCGATCTGCTCTTCGAGCTCGGCGACCCGCTGCCGCTGTGCGACGACACCGTCGATCCCGGCCCCATCGACTGCCCCGACGGCCTGTGCTTCTCCGAGGCCGTGCCTGGCGGTGTGGCGTTCGCGTACGACGGGCCGGAGACCCTCGAAGCGGCGACCGTCGAAGGCGTACAGGTCCGCGAGGTCCGGGACGGGACGTGTACCGAGCTGCGGCTGCTCGCGCAGTCCGGACGACGCACCGCCCAGCTGTGTGGTCCCGACGACGCCCCCGAGCTGCCCTTCACCCCGGGGGACGAGGTGGAGGTCTCCTACGCCTGGCCGTGGACCGGCGCGCGACTCACGGTGTCCAGCGCGACGCACACCCTGCATGCGAGCGCCACCACGGGCACCGCTCAGAGCGGCCTGCGGTTCGAGCCGGCCAGCACGATGGAACCGACGTGTGTGGATGGGATGGCGGCGTGTCCGTCGGTCGGATTCGATGCCGTCGATCTGTCGGTGGTCCTGGGCGAGAGCGCGGCGACCCCCGGCGAGCGGGTGACGCTGCCCGACGTGACACCCGGTCGGGAGCACGTGTTCGTGTCCGAGCTCCTCAGCCAGTCGGACGCCGAGACCCGGACCCAGGAGATCCTCTCGGTGTGGATGGACGACACACGGGTGTCCCTGTCCGGGAACATCGAATGTGCGCCCGTGGACCTGCTGATGGTGCAGCGCACGCGAACCGCCACAGAATGAGGCACACTGGCAGTGGAGGCCGAATGAGGAGAGCACGACCCCTGGCGCTCGCCGCCCTTCCGTTGCTCGCGGGCTGCAATGGAGCGCTGAGCATCGCCCTCACCCCGATCGGTGCGCTGGAGGTCGGGCTGCACAACGGCGCTCCCCACCCTGTCGTCGTGGGGATCTCGGCTCCTCTCGAGCGCCTCGACTGCGACGTCCTGAAGGCCAGTCCCGCCCTCCTCTCCCCGGTCCTGGCCGCGGTCGAGTGGAGCGAACCCCAGCAGATCGTGCTGCGACCCAACCAGCTGACCGATCCCCTTCGGCTTCCGGAGGACGACGCGGTCCACGTGAACCACCGCTGCGCGGTCCGTCGCATCGAGGTCGAGGGCGTGGGTGCGCGATGGATCGTGGTCGACCGGGAGTCGCCGCCGGGCCGCGGCTTCCCCCCGCACGCCACCCTGTCGGAGCTCGGCGAGGGTGCGGTGACGATCCTCCCGCGCGCTTCGGACCCGTTCCGCGCGACCTCCGCAGACCTTCTCTACACCCCGACCGACCCGTTCGCCGTGTGTCCGATCGAGGAGCGCGGGCCGCCGATGCTCATCGCCCTCGACGGTCTGCCGGGGCGGTACGACACCGTGGTCGACTCCGTGACCACCACCGTGCAGGCGGACCAGACCTGTGCGGAGATCCACGTCGCGCCCCTGGTGGCCGAGGGCGACGTTCCGTCCGCGATGTCGGCCGAGATCTGCGCAGACGGCCTGTTCCCGGGGATGCCCTTCGAGGCGGGAGACGCCGTGGAGTTCCGCTGGCGCACGCACGAGACCGGCGACAGCCTGCAGCTGACCAGCGAGATCGCCTCCTGGGCGGCGACGAACACACTGGCCCTGTCTCCCCAGGCGATTCGGTTCGAGGCTCCGAGCTGGGCCGAGCCCACGTGCATCGACACCACCGAGGCGTCCTGCACGAAGGCGATGGTCGACCGCCTCACCCTGTCGATGCAGCGTCGCGACAACTGGCGGGAGACGTTGACTCCCGTGTACCCGGGTACCACGGCGGTGTTCGAGGTGCCGACCAACAACGTGGGCACGACGGCGGATGTCGAGCACGTCGGGATCTGGGTGGACGAGGTGCGCAGTCGGGTGTCGACCGAGCCCGAGTGCGGCCCACAGGCCGTCGAGATGGTGTTCACGCGCTCGCTCATCGCGCCGGGACCCTGACGCATTTCATCTGCGTGTTTTCGGTTGTGAGCGGCTCGCGGGTCCAAGGCACGACGCACTTGCTGCACCGCTCCCGAATCCCGGAGGACTCCATGACCCGCACTGCACTCCCCCTCGTCACCCTCGCTGCTCTCGTCGCCGGACTCGTCGGCTGTGGCGAGGAGATGGGCGCGTTCGAAGCCGCTGCCGCCCTCGAGCAGTCCGCCCGGTCGGGCGAAGGCATCCGCGCCACGTCCGAGCCCATCGAGGTCTCGACCGACTTCACCATCGGGGGCGCACTGGAGGACGCCGCCGAGGATCTGCGCGCGTTCTGGGACTCCCAGGCGCCCTGCAACGAGGTCGAGCGCGACGGCGCCACCACGACCATCGACTGGGGCAGCCTGTCCGACGGGTGTGTCTACGATGGGCACACGTACACGGGCGTGACGGCCATCACGGTCGAGAAGAGCGACGCGGACGACATCGAGGTGCTGCACGAGTGGATGGGCTTCCACAACGAGGACGTGGGCGTGGACGGCGAGGCGCTGGTGACCTGGGCCCTCGATGCCCAGACCCGCCGCGTTCAGACGACGCACACCTGGTCGGACGACGTGGAGTCGGTGGACGTGGTGGGCGACCACGAGATCGCCGCGCTGGGCGATGCCGGGTACGTGCTGGACGGCACCCGCGACTGGACGACCGACAAGGGCGACTGGCACCTGGACATGATCGACATCGGGTTCCGCCTGACCGACCCGGTGCCCGAGAGCGGCAGCTACGTGGTGACGAACCCGGCGGGCAAGACCGTGGAGATGGCGTTCAGCCGCGTGGACGACACCACGATCGAGGCCGTGCTGACGGGCGTTCGCGGGGGTGAGCTCGTGTACCACATCGGTCGGCTGGGCACGTTCGAGCGGGTGAACTGAGCCTGGGGCGCTGGGTGTCGTGCTGTCGCGCGACGAGGGCGGCCTCGCTGACGCTCGCCCTGGCCCTCGTGGCTGCGACTCACCCGGAGCAAGGAAGCCAGAGCTGACCGAGGCTGGCGTCGCGGTGACGTCGACAGCCGCGCCCCTGACAACGACGACGGGCACGGGGATTCCTCCCAGCACGGCGTGAACAGCCCGCGCAGAAGCCGGTCTCGGACCGGCCGAGGCCTGAGGGAATCCTCAGCCGAAGGAACTCCCGAGACCCCGATACGTCGGGACGACGTCCACCACCTCGCCGTTCGCGACCAGGACGGCTTCGGCGGTGTGTTCGAAGAGCTCCCCGGACTTGGCGTGGCGGAACAGCACGGTGTCACCCCACGACAAGCGGTCGTCGCGGTCGACCAGCGGCGTCTGGACCTCCCCTGCCCCCTCGAGGCCGAGCAGATCGACGGCGGGCCACCAGGGCTGCGGCAATCGCTCCGGCCCGGCCGAGCCCGACGCGACCCAGCCTCCGCCGAACACCGTGGCGAAGCCGGGATCGGAGCGACGCACGACGGACAGGGCGAAGAACGCGGCGGGTTCGAGGTCGAGGCCGGAATAGCCATCGAAGAGCAGCGGGCAGAGCAGGCCGGACCCCGCGGCGATCTCGGTGACGCTGGGATCGGTGGCGGTGAAGTCGACGGAGCCGGTTCCCCCGCCGTTCACGAAGGCGAGCTGGACGCCCAGGGCGGTCAGAGCGTCGACGACGGCGGCGCGGCGTTCGAGGACCAGCGCACGACTGCGGGACTTGATGCCCTTCATGACGAGGTCGGTGGCCCGGGTGACGAGACCCGGACCGGCGTGGTCCTGGATGCCGGCGATCTGCGCTTCGTAGCCGAGGAGTGCGGACAGCGTGACGCCGGATGTGGCGTCGACGATCCGGGCGAGAGCGGTGGCGTCCTCGACGGTGCGGATGGGGCTGCGACGGACCCCGAGGTGCAGACCGAAGGCGGGACGCAGGGACAGATCGACGTCGATGCAGACCTGGATGTCGACGCCAGCGTCCTGGCCGGCCTTCCCGAGGGCCCGCACGGCATCGGGCCCGTCGACGGCGACCCAGAGGGGGGTCTCGGCTGCGGTGAGCGCGGCGGTGGCGGCGAGGTCGTGCGGACCGGGCGGATAGGCGACGAGCAGGCCGAGTGGACCGAGCTCGGCGAACAGACCCTCGCGGGCGAGGAGCTCGGCTTCGGCGACGTGAAAGCCCAGGATCCCCTCGACCCGGTCGTGGGCGAGGGCTCTTCGCAGCAGTGCGGGAACCCGCAGGCTCTTGGAGGCGACGCGCAGGGTCTGATCGGCGCGCAACGGCTTCAGAAGCCGGTCGAGGTTGCGGTCGAAGGCGTCGAGATCGACGAGGGCGCACGGGCGACGGATGCCGGCGTCATCGAGGGCGGCGATCAGGGCGGGGCCGCGGTCCGACGGCTCGGCGCTCACGAGCGGGCCTCCCAGACCCAGGGTTCGGTGTCGGATTCGCCGTCGGACGCTGGGGACGGCAGGTCGGTGCGGAACAGGAGCACGACGAAGCGGCTGCCCATCGCGACCCAGGCGCTGGGGCCGATGGCGGGCTCGGCGAGCTGACCGAGGCCATCGACGACGCTGCTCCACTCGCGGGTGCCCATGGCCGGCAGCACGAGGCGCACCGCGGGCCGTGCGCTAGAAGGGCCCACGAACACGGGGTCTGCGCGCCCGAGGCTCGCGAGACGGTCGGCCAGGGCGCGGTCCACCGCATCGCCATCGCGGGTGTGCATGCGGGGCAACAGGTCGCGACCCCGGAGGCTGCAGTGCCAGCGACACACGACGCGCTCGCCGGACGCCCACCAGGTGGGGTCGATGCCGATCCAGTCGGCGTCGAGGTCGCGGGGACAGCCGGGTACGACGCGGAAGGGTCGGCCGGGGACGTGCTGTTCGAGGACGGCGGACAGGGCGTCGAAATCGAGGCGTGCAGGGGTCTCGGCGGTGGGCTGTGGGAGGACCCAGGTGGCCAGGAACACCCGGTGCTCGGCGCTGACCAGCCAGCGGGGTCGACCCCCGATCCAGCCGAGGGGGGCGAGGTCTTCGGAGACCGCGACGAGAGCGTCGTCTGTGAGCGCGGGGCTGGAGGCACCGGGATCCACGGCGTGGACGGGCAGGTGCAGCTCGAAAGCGCCGTCCCGGCTGAGCTCCCGGCCATGGTGTCGGGCGACGGCGTTGGGCCGACCGAGATCGCCGGGCGATGGGGCGACGGGCAGGACGGGAGCAGCGGGTGCGACGAGCCAGGCCCAGACGCGCATGCGGTGCAGGTCGTAGCTCCACTGCAGGGCGGGCGAGAGCCGGGGCGCGCCGTCGGGCGGGTGTGCGACGACGGCTGCGACACCGTCGATCACAGCCTGGCGTTCGGTGACGGGGTCGAGGTCGGGGACGGCCACGGTGAGCTCGACCCCGAACCGCCCGGTGGACCGCTCCTGGACCAGGGAGACCTGATCGGCGTCGCGGGTGCCCGTCGCTCCGACGGCGGCGAACAGGGCGTAGGCGAGCGCGGTGATGCCGGGGTCGTTCGTCTCGTGGTGGACGACGTCGGGCTCGAGCAGGCCTCCGTTCTCGAGGTCGGACCAGGCGATGGCTTCGACATCGGGAGCGGCGCTGTCGGGACCGCTGACGAGCACGTCCTCACCGAGGCGTCCGCGGTCGAGCCACTCGCTGCGCCCCGGTGGCAGGCCGGGTTCGAGGGTTCCGTGCGCGAGGAGCGCGTCCAGCTGGGCGTCGTCGGGGGGGCGGGCTGTGGGCGCGAGGGGCCAGAGCACCCGCGCCCGCCAGGGGTCTCCAGGGGTCCAGGGCTCGAACAGATCGCCCTGGGGAGGGCTGTCGAGCCCGGCGAGATGGGCCAGGAGCGTGGGTTCGTCGGGGGCCTCGACGTGCCAGGTGAGGTGCGGATCGACGAGGGCGGCGGCGAGGACGAGGGAGGCGAGGCTGTCCGGGTCGATCTCGGGAACGTCGGGCATCCGCGTGAGCTATCGAGGTGCGGCGCCCGACGCGACGATTGCCGTACCTCCGGCGCAGTTCGGGGGCACTTCTCTCGACCGTCGAGACAGATTCACTCCACGATGCCATCGCAGTTGGTGTCCTCGCCATTCGCGACCTCGTCCGCCCAGGGATGCACGGACGCGTCGTCGTCGTTGCAGTCCTCGTCCATCGGAAACCCGTCCTCGTCGCGATCGGTGACGAACACGAGGTCGAAGCCGCTTGCGCTCCAGTTGTCCTCCGCCTGCACCTCGAGGAGCATGGGGCGCCCCGTGCCCACCAGATCGACGATCGGGGTCCCCGCGTCGTCCCAGCGCATCCCGATGAGGCCACCGTCGTCGGTCGCGATTCCCACGGTCGGGTCGAAGCCGTGGCCGTGCACCTCGACCGAGAACTGGCGACCGGGCTCCAGCACCATCTGCACGCTGGCAGAGATTCCATCCGGCACGGTCAGATCGCGCACTTCGTGGTTCCACTGCACCCAGCCGAGCTCGTAGAACAGCGTGTGGTTCGAGATGTGGACGACGGAGGTGTCGGTGACCTCCCAGATCCAGTCGAGAGCAGAGCCGACGTCGAGGACGCTGTCGTTCGCAATCGTCAGGCCCGCGATGGTCCACAGGCCGTTCACCTCGACCAACACGGCGTCCCCGTCGTACGGGAGCTCGGGCGAACGAACGCAGTAGTCGGCCTCGCCGTGCAGCCAACCGCACTTCTCGCCGTCGACGACGTTGCCGACCTGCAGCTCCGCGCCGGCCTGTCCGACGACCCAGCCCCAGGCATCGTTGTCGAGCTCGCCGGACCAGCGGTCGTCGAGCAGGGGCAGCGGCGTCACCTCGAGGGGCTGGAAGACGCGGACGAGGGCCAACCCGTCCTGCACTTCCCAGCGGGTGACGTCGTGCGTGCTGGTGGAGTGGCCGACCTCCACGATGGACTGCTCGGGGGCCCCGCTGATGCACGACTCGACCGTGAGGACCCAGTGCGGATCGACCACGACCGCTGCGCAGTTGGCCTGCGGACCTGCGATCCGCACGACGGCATCGAGGGAGTCGGGCTTGTCGAGCGCGGCCTGGGTCCCCTGGTCGGTGGATCCCCGGGCGTTGGTTCCGGCGTCGAGTCCGGCATCACAGCCGGTGACGAGGGACAAAGAGACGACAGACAGAGCGAGAACAGTGCGCATGACAACCTTCCAGGGCAGAACGTTCCCGACGAGAGCGCCGGCGAACACGAACCACCTACGTGGTTTCCGCTGGAGGGGGGCCATTCTGTTGGAATGCAACAGTTCTCGTTGCACGCGATCGCTACGTTTTCATCCGTCGCTGGCCGCACTCTACGAGGCCGAGCCGAAACCACGGATGAACGCGAGCTAGGAGCCCGTTGCGCGTTGAACGGTCCGAAACAGCCTTCCGCAGGAAATCGTGGTCACACCCCCCGTCTACCGCAGAGAGCAGCGATGCGTGCTTCCGCGTGTCATATCCGCTGCTGGGCGCCTCGACGGAGCCCAAGCGTACTTCTGTACGCGCAGCGGCGAACGGCGAGGTGTCCAGCGGCGGATAGGACCGCGGAAGTACGCGAGCTAGCGGGGCTGGCCGGCGTCGATCCAGTCCTCGATGATGGCGAGGTCGGTGGCGTCGAGGCAGGCGGCGTTGCCGGCATCGGTCGCGGGATCGCCCGTGCAGCCGGCGGCCTGGGGCATGGAGCCGTTGAGGATGCGGGTGAGCGAGAAGTCGCCGACGGTGCCGCCGGTCGAGGACTCCTGGGAGTCGGCGTAGGCGTCGTCGATGTTGTTGGCGCCGATGTTGTGGCCCCCCGATCCGCCGGTCACGTGGCAGGGCCCGCACTTGTTCTGGAACACCGCGTGGGCGTCGTCGAAGGTGACCTGCACGTCGGTGTCCGTGTCGGTGTCACTGTCGGTATCGGCGTCGGTGTCGGCGTCCGTGTCGCTGTCGGTGTCCGTGTCGGTGTCGGCCTCCACGGGGTCGGTGTCGATGGGGTCTTCGCCATCACAGGCGGCGAGTCCTCCGGCGAGCAGCAGGCAGGCGGCGAACGAGAAGCGGTTCAAGGTCATGGGGGGTCCTCCAGGGGTTGCCGCACCAAGGTGGTCTCCCGAGAGCGGTCCGGCGACGGGAGATTTCCGATGGGAGCCATCGGAAGATCGAGGCACGGTGCCCGCGTCACGCTACAGGGCCAAAGCGGAGGCGTCGATGATGAGCTTGAGCGCGATGCGGGTCTTCCAAGCTGTGGTTCGCGCCGGGAGCATCACGCAGGGCGCCAAGAACGCGGGTGTGAGCCAGTCCACCGCGAGCACGAGCATTGCGAACCTCGAGGATCACCTGGGGACGACCCTGCTCCAACGTGGACGATCGGGGGTCCAGCCGACCGAGGCCGGACAGCTGCTGTTCGAGCGTTGCGACGACGTGTTCCTGGCGGTCGAGCGCATCGAGGTCCTGGTGCGCGACCTGGCCGAAGAAGCCGTCGGGCGCTTCGTGGTGGGGTGCCACGACTCGCTGGGGAGCTACTTCCTGCCGACGTTCCTCGACCGGTTCCTGCGGACCTATCCGCGCATCGAGCTGGAGCTGTGGAACCGGAGCTCGGCTGAGGTGCGGCGAGCGGTGATCGAGCGGCGCATCGACCTGGGACTGGTGGTGAACGCCGAACCCCACGACGATCTGGTGATGACCGAGGCCTTTCCGGACCGCATCCAGGTGTTCGGGCGCCGCGAGATGGAGCTCGACGATGCGCGAGCAGCCCTGCGGGACGGCACGCTGGTGTACCCGAACCGCGCCCCGTTCACGACGCTGCTCCAGATGCTGCAGGACGACGGAATCACCTTCGGCCGGCTGCTTCCGTGCGGCGACCTGGGGTTGAGCCGGACCCTCGCGCGCTCGCTCGGGTTCGGGCTGCTGCCGCGTCGTGTGGCCCTGGACGGCGACAGCGGATTGGTGCCGCTCCACCCGGGGCTTCCGCGCTTCGACGACCGGATCTTCCTGCTGTACCGGGCCGATCTGCCGAAGACCCGCGCGTTCCGCCTGCTCCGCAAGGGGTTGATGGACCAGGCGGCGCGCATGGAGTCCTCGGGGCCGGATCAGGCCGACAGCGCGTCCGAGTAGTCGTCGGCCACGGCTCGCAGTTCTCGCTGTCGAAGGCGTTCAAGCGTCACTTCGGAGAGGCGCCGACGCACTTCGCCGCACAGCGGCGGTCCACTTCGCTGGAGCAGCGGAGCGAGCCCGGGTGTTAGCCGGCACGCATGCGTACCGACCTCGCCACCGTCCTCCTGTCCCTCACCCTCGCCGGGTGTCCGTCTCGAACCCCGCCGGCTGCAGAGGCTCCGTCGCCTGCAAAAGAAGAAGCGGAAGAAGACGCGGAAGCGCCGGCCGGGGTGGACGAATCTCAGGATGCGGCTGCGGGAGGCCCGCTGATGCCGGGCGATCTGGGGGGGCCCGCGCCAGAGGCCGGGGGTGCCGAGTGCATCGAGCAGTGCATGCATGCGTCGATGGCCGAAGCGCGGAGTCCCGATGCGATCCGGGCGGACTGTGAAGCGAGCTGCGGAACCGGGGGTACGACGCCGATCCGGACGGGGGCCGACCTCGCGATGCTGGTGGGCAAGCGGGTGGAGGCGACGGGTACGGTGGTCGAAGCGGACTACCCCACGATGGACACGACGGGCTGGGCGGTGGCGCTCGGGGGGCCGGACGGCGCGAAGGTGTGGGTCTCGACCGATGGACCGCCCACGGGCTGGGAGAAGACGCTCGGCCAGCAGGTGCGCGTGGAGGGCACGCTGGGTCAGGGACCGACCGGGAGCGGCGAGCGGATCCGGATTCCGTTTCTCGACAAGCCTGCAGAGCCCATCCGCATCGGCGAGCCGAAGTGAGCACCTGAGCGGATGAGGCGGTTCGAACGCGAGGTGGAGGGGCGCGCGCGGTTCTGGGAGGTCGACCTCCAGGACGCGACGATCCTCGTGACGACGGGCGAGATCGGGCGGAAGCCCCGCACCCGGGAGCAGTCGTTCAAGCGGGCGGATGCCGCTGCCGCGAAGCTGGCCGAGAGCATCGCCGAGATGCAGCGGGCGGGATGGGTCGAGGTGGCGGTGGACGCGCCGCAGGCCGAGGTGGACCGGGCGCACGCAGCGGTGGCGGCCGATCCGACCGACCCCGCGGGCTACCTGGTGCTGGGCGATCAGCTGCTGGCCGAGGACGACATCCGCGGGGAGCTGGTGGCGGTGCAGGCGCGGCTGGCGACGGGCTCCGATGTGGACGGCGCCCTGGCGGAGACCGAGCGGGCCCTGCTGAACACCCATCGTCGCGCGTTCCTGGGCGTGTTGGCGGAGCTCGAGACGCCCTGGGACGTGGACTGGTTCTGCGGGTACATCGCGGGGCTGGCGCTGCACGCGGAGGGCTTCGGGACGCGTTCGGCGGACGTCGTGCACGCGCTGCAGGCGGACGGTCACCTGGCGTTCCTGCAGTCGCTGCGGATCGATGGCGCACCGCACTTCGATGCCGTGATGCTGGCTCTGCGGCGGCACGGCTGGGCGACGTTGCGGTCGCTCACCCTGGGTCGGCCGGCCGATCCGTCGGGTCGACTGACGCATCCGCTGGGGACGTTGCTTCCGGGGATGCCGTCGCTGCGGTCGTTGTCGGTGGCGGCGGATCTGGACGCGTTCGGCACCCTGGTGCACGACCGGCTGGAGGCGGTGTCGCTTCACCTGCGGTCCGGGGATGCGCTGGCGGGTCTGGAGCTGTCGGGGCTCCCGCGGCTGCGCCAGCTGACTCTGGGCGTGACAGAGGGCTGGGGCGCGGACCGGCGACGCTTGCGAGACGCGCTGGACGTGCCGCTTGCACACCTGACCCTGGACGGGCCCATCGCGATCGATTGGCTGGAGGGGTTGGACCGTCGAGAGGCCCGGCTGGGTGGGCTGACCGTGCGATCGACGCGCTCGGTGGGACGGCTGGTGGCGCTGTTGTTGCGGCGCGCGGACGTGCTGGCGGGGATTCCGATCGGGCTGGTGGACGTGGATGTCTCGGATGCCGAGATGGACCGGCTGACGGCGGATCCCCGGCTCGCGATCGAAGCGGACGTGCCCGACGTGCTGGCGAACCGCGACCGGTTGTACGCCTCGCCTCGCCAGGAGGTGCAGCGACGCTTCGAGCGCACGCGCAAGGGCACGCGGCGGTTCTGGCAGATCGTGCGGTCGGGGGCGACGGTGTCGGTGCAGTACGGGGCGGTGGGTTCGGACGGGACGTCGAAGGACTCGGCGCTGGGCTCGGAGCGCAAGGCGGCTTCGGAGTACCGACGGCGGGTGCGGAAGAAGCTGGCAGAGGGCTGGGAAGAGGTTCCGGCGCCGGGCTGACCGTGCGGCTGATCGTGCGGCTGATGATCGTGGACGCTCGAGGCGTCGGGTGGACGGTCGTTTCAGAGCGGCGGACGGCCATCGTCTCGTGCTGCATGGCTGTGTTGCGGCGGATGGCTCGGATGGCCTCGTGATTGCGAGGGGTTCGGAGGGTGTCCCGTTTGACTGCGAGTCGAACGGGACCGGCTTCGATGGGTTCGTGGTTGCGGGGGTCTCCAGCTCTTGACGTGCATTTCCACTCGTCTGGAATGGGAGAATCGGCGGGTGGTGGTCCAGATGTTCGTTCTGGATGGGTGTTTCGGGAGTCGGGGTGTTCGCGGAGCGGGCAGGTGCTCGCGGGCCGTGGGTGCCCGGCGCGCAGCGCCCGTTGGCACGGTGTCGCGGCGGGGTCGTCCCGTGGCGACGGGCTGGGAGCACTCGAGGCTCCGATGCGGGCCCTCGGGTCGTGGGCCTACGACCGCGCGAGTGCCCTGTCGATCCATTCGTCGTGTGGGCCTGGTCTCCCCTGCCCCAACTCCACCGGGTTAGTCGGCCTGGACTGGAGGGCCTGTGGCACTGAAGGCTGGCATCGTCGGGTTGCCGAACGTCGGAAAGAGCACGTTGTTCAACGCGTTGACGGCAGCGGGGGCCGAGTCGGCGAACTACCCGTTCTGCACGATCGAGCCGAACGTGGGCATCGTGGAGGTTCCGGACTCTCGACTGGGGCGGCTCCAGGCGATGATCGAGACGAAGAAGGTGATTCCAGCGGTGGTGGAGATCGTCGACATCGCGGGCCTGGTCCGGGGGGCGTCGAAGGGCGAAGGCCTGGGCAATCAGTTCCTGGGGAACATCCGTGCGACGAACGCGATCCTGCACGTGGTGCGCTGCTTCGAGAACGACGACATCGAGCACGTGGACGGCGACGTGGACCCGCTCCGCGACATCGACACGATCGAGACGGAGCTGCTGCTGGCGGACCTGGAATCGGCGTTGAAGCGACAGGATCGGTTCAAGAAGGCGAGCAAGTCGGGCGACAAGGTGGCGAAGTTCCACCTGGGTGTGGCAGACCGTCTGGTGGAGATGCTGGAGGCGGGAACGCCGGTCCGCGCTGGGGAATGGACGAAGGACGAGTGGGCGAGCGTGATCGACGCCCAGCTGATCACGGCGAAGCAGGTGCTCTACGTCTGCAACGTGGACGAGGACTCGGCGGCGTCGGGCAACGGGTTGTCCGAGAAGGTGGCGGCGTTCGCGAAGGAGCACGGTGCGGGCGCGGTTGTGCTGTCGGCGGCGATCGAGGCGGAGATCGCGGAGATGGACGACGACGAGGAGCGCGCGGTGTTCCTGGAGGACCTGGGCCTGGAGGAGTCGGGGCTGGCTCGGATGGCGCGGGAGGTCTACGCGTTGCTGGGCTACCAGACGTACTTCACGGCGGGCGAGAAGGAGATCCGCGCCTGGACGGTGAAGGTGGGCGCGACGGCTCCGCAGGCGGCGGGCGTGATTCACACGGACTTCGAGCGCGGGTTCATCAAGGCGGAGGTGTACGCGCTTCCAGACCTGGAGGAGCTGGGGAGCGAGGCGGCGCTGCGGAGTGCGGGGAAGTTGCGGATCGAGGGGAAGAACTACGTGGTGCAGGACGGGGACGTGATGCACTTCCGGTTCAACGTCTAGCAAGATTTCGAGCCAGGTAGAACCTATACAATCGCGTGGTTCCTGTAACTCGGGAACCAGACAGGAACCAACCTCTGGTAGAACGGGCCAGGAGGATGGTTCCTGATGGCGAAGATCCCTGGCATCAAGGGCGTGACCTACCACCGCGTGTCGACGGGCTGGAAGCTGAAGTGGCGCCAGACCGAGGACACGCCGGGCGGGCCGGTGCGCAAGCAGCGCTACTTCACGGTGTCCACCGAGGCGGAGGTCGCGACGCTCGCGGTCCAGATCCGCCAGGCGTTGGATGCGAAGGGCTGGTGGGAACCAGGCGAGGAACCAACCCGGCCCATGCCGCGGGACCTGGAGGGGCTCGCCGTGGAGTGGATCAGGCAGCGCACGGCGATGAAGGCGTGGAGCCCGAACACACGCACGAACCAGAAGGCGAGCTGCAAGCGGTTCTTCTCGGCGCTGCGTGAGGCGGAGGGGCTGTCGAACCTGGAGAGCATCCCTGTGGAGTCGATGACCCGTCAGGTGGTTCCCAAGGTCGTGGGCGTGCTCCAGGCCCAGTTCGCGCAGGGCACCGTCTACCAGACCTGCTCGGCGCTCATCGCGGACTTCTGGGTCTGGGCGTCGGACCAGGGCGTGGAGGGGCTGCAGCCGGCCCCGCGCGACATCAAGTCGATGATGCCGAAGAACGCGATCTACCGGCCCCCTTCGCGGCTGCCGACCTGGGCGGAGATCGACGCGATGATCGCGCGGGTGACGGTGCCGCGGGCGGTGACGGCGGCGGTGATCATGCGGGCGACGGGGCTGCGGCTGGAGCAGGCCAGCCACGTGCGTGGGGACCACTTCGATCTGGACGCAGGCACGCTCACCATCGTGAAGGGGAAGTCGCGGCAGGAGCACGCGATGCAGCGGGTGGTTCCTGTGCCGGTGTGGTTGGTTCCTGAGCTCCAGGCGATTGGTTCCTGGACGGAGGGGTACCTGGTTCCTCGCCAGGATCGGTACGGAACCAAGTACGACCAGCCGATGGGCTCGCCTCGGAACCTGGGGCGGTACTTCACGAACGCGTGGGAGCTCGCGGCGGCGCAGGACCAGGCGCGGGACGGGGTGTGGCTGCCGGGGAACCGGAAGAAGGCGAACCCGACGCACTGCATCCGGGCTCGGTACATGGCGCACCTCCGGGAGGAGGGGGTGCAGGAGTACGTGATCGACTTCCTGGTGGGGCACAGTCCGAGGGGGACGCGGGACGTGAGCTACGCCAATCCACCTGTAAGCACAACGATGGCAGCTGTGGCCGCGGTGCCCGCGATGTCGCCTTAGGGCCTTGGAACTCATACAAGATCACGGTGCTTCGAACGTCGCACGTAGGAGCGTCCGCATGACGAAGCCAACCCGATCGAACCTGGAAGCGGAGATCCGGTTCCAACTCGAGCAGCTCACGGTTCGCAATGCGCACCACGACTTCGAGACGCTGTGTCGGCGACACGCGCGGGCCCGGGTTTGTGACCGAGTCTTGCCGGCGACCGGCCCCGTGGCGGACGGGGGAGATCAGGGGCGAGACTTCGAGACCTTCAGGTCGTTCAAGGCCCCACCAGGCATGTACTCGTTCAGGGGCTCCGACTTGCCCGGGAGGATGCACCTGGTGTTCGCATGCACAACGCAAAAGAGCGGCCTAAAATCAAAGATAAAAGCCGATATCAAGTCGATCATGAAGGGCGCGATCGTACCGGACCACCTCTACTACTATGCCGTCCAGGACCTCTCTGTGTCGAGAAGGCATGACCTGCAGGAGTGGGCGCTGAAGCAGCACGGCGTGGCACTTGACGTCTTTGATGGCCAGGCTCTATCGACAGAGCTCGCTACGCCATCCCTGTTCTGGATCGCAGTTGATCACCTGGGCCTACCACCTTCGCGAGCTCCAATCCCCCGGGACGAGCACGCACAATGGTACGCAGATGAGCTCGACCATTGGCAGTCTGGACGTCATGTAAGCCTGACGACCGCACGCTACCTCCAGATGCGCAGGGCGGCTCGCCACTTCCTTGATGAGGAAGACGCCCTCCAAGACATCGCGACCTGGCTCGCTGCGCTACGCCAGTTCATCGAAGATGACGACCAGCCTGATTTGGCCCGCGAGGCGTGGTACGAGTACCTCGTGCTCAACCTACGGGGGAAGGGAACTCTCGTAGGCTTGGAAGGTTCCATTGATGAGTTTCGGCGGGTGGTTCTGGCAGAAGGGAGCGCCCTCGATCTTCGGCACCTCGGAGTCGTCCTAAGCTACGCATTCGGCGCAATGCCGAGAGGCGCGATCCTTCTCGAAGAGGACGTGTTTCTGCAATGGCGTTCCAGCTTCCGTGAACAGCTGCGGGGGCGACTCGCACAGGATCCTCCAGCTCCGGAGGCTGCGTTGTTGCGTGAGTCGCTCGCCGGGACCCACCTTCTCGTCGCCTCCACGGAGGATGCTGAAGCCGCAATCGACTCGGCGATCGAAGAGTGGCTGCATGTAGCGGAGCTAGCGCGCACAACACCGCTATTTCCTATCCAATCGCTGTCCGATCGCTTGACCGCGTTGACACCGTACCTTGCAGCGTCCAGTTCGTTCTCGCAATTGACAGAGCTGATCGATCGAGTGGTTGCGAAGCGAGCGGGCAATGCAGCCGCTGCCGAGAACGCACGTGACCGAGCCATGGCCTTGTTCAAGGCGAAAATGTACGCGGAAGCCGTAGATTACTTGCACGAGGCTAAGGCTCTCTGGTTCGCCGGAGAGACCAAGCGGGGAACCCTACTCTCCATGTTGATGCTGGCGCACTGCTACGACCATCTGGGATGTCGGCTCGCGTCCAAGTACTACGCGCTGGCGGCCGCCAGGCTGGCTGTGGAAGATGGCAGGAGCGGCGACACGAACATCCTGCCAAAGGCTCTGGCAATCGCGGCAGTGAACGACTTCAATGAGGGTTGGTGGCTTAGCCACTTCGGCCTTGCCAGGCTCTACCTGGGCGCTCATGCCCGGTACGATGTCGAACCCGGGAACACCGATCGGCACGACTCTCTCTGTTCGATCATCGCTTCGTGTGGAGCGTTCAAGTGTTGGGCAGACTCCCACCACCCGCGACTGTCGGAACACATCACCAACACACTCAGCGGCACTTTCCTGCTGGAGGATGCGGACGCATTTGCCGAGACCATCGCGAAACCTGAGGCAGAGGGCTTTCAACCCATCGATTTGGGGAAGGAGCGTAGCTGGAAGTTTGATGCGCTCGGCGTCCGATGGAGGATCTACTGGACGAACGATGCGCAGACGACTGCGGTCGCTGAAGCACTCGCGGCAACGCTTCAGCTTGTGGTTGTCGACCTAGCGCGAGTTGACCTTGAGGTTGTCGGGGCGACCGTCGAAGTTCGTGTGACCGCGTGGGCGCAGTCGGAACCAGGCCTCTTCGAGGGAAATGAAGACCAACGATGGCGTTTCAACGTCACCCCAGCCGAGCACTCGTCGACAGCGATGACAGAACTGCTCGTGACAGCCGTGGTGCGCATGCTCTCGGATGTGGCGCTCACCCCCTCCCTACTGGAGACGCTCGAACAGCGGTTCTCGGCCGGGCTCCCGGAGAAGGCTCTTGCTGTTCGGAGCTATCCACACCTCTACCTGGAGTTCATCTCGGAGGACTGGTTTGGGAAGCACATCGGCGCATTCACCGAGGCCGGTACTTCCTTCGAACGCGAGCCGGCGCCTGTCGATCCAGTGCTTCAGCGGCGGAACGGACTCTCTCCTCGGTATTCGGAGTTCGACATCGAAGACATGCTTCGTCAGAGGTATGAGGCCGGAGCCAACAGCACGCGGGCGACTCTCCCGCGGCTCGTCAAGGATGAAGGTTTTAAGGAGGTCATCCGTGATCTCCGATCGGATGGGTGGCTGGGTTGGCAAATCCTGGCCGCCATCTCTGTGACGACAGCATCGCTTGCGACTCTGCGCCAGGACGGCAGCGTGAGGCCACCGTCACGTGCGGCGATGGAGAGGTTCATTGCCTTGACTCACGAGGTAGAGCAACGGGACCCTGGTTTCCCCCCTGACGCCTATGGGCATGAAGTGCTCCTGCAGCAGCTCCAGACGAACATGGTGTCATCGTTGATGCGATTCGGGTTCCAGCTCCACGAGCGGAGGCTCCACGACTTCGATTCCGTTCGTGCCTTCCTCGGAGAGCGCTTCCGATTCTTCGAGGACGACCTCCCCGACCTCGACGTCCTTCGCCAGCACGGCCTGTAGCCAGATACTGCCCTTGCTAGACAGACGACCAGTCCACCGGTCCTGTGGTCGTGGCTACGTCCGTTTGGTGGGCTGGCCGTCGCTTCGGCCGACGGCGCTTGCGGGGCACGCTGACCTCTGGTTCCTTGCTCGCCCGCCGGAACCAGAGGTCCAGGGTCGCTGTGGGGAACCGAAGCATCCTGCGACCGTCGCCAACGTCGATCGGGCCGCCCTCCATGCTCTCCGCGTTCTTCACCACGCGGTCGAGCGTGTCGACGCTCACTTGGAGGTAGACGGCCGCCTGGTCTCGGGTCAACCACGCCGCTGGTGGCGCAAGCGTCTCGACGGCCGCGGCGATCCGGAACAGCGCATCCATCGCCTGGGCGAACATCGCGGTCTGGGCCCCCGCCCCCGCGCCTGTGTCCGTCGACATCCACGCGAAGGGCGCTCGCCAGCGCACGCGGACCTCATGGCCATCCCACGACGCGAGCTCGATCAGCGCGCCCAGGGCGTCGCGACGCCAGCGACCGGGCCCAGCCTCCACCAGCGCGTACGGCAGCTCCCGCAACGCGAAGCTCGCCCGCTCGTGCTGGTCCGGCGTGACCGCCTCGAGCACGGGCGCGAGTCGCGACATCTCCATCGACCGCAGCTGACCGACCAGGGCCTCGAGCAGGGTGCTCTCGGAGACCAGCCGGTGTGCCGGAGCGCATCGAGGGCAGCGATGGGCGGGCTCGTCGAGGTGGCGCACAAGCAGCTTGGGCCGATCCGAGCAGGTGCCGCACACCAGCAGCCCCTCGAACGCAGCGATCCTGGCGCTCACGGCTGCTCCGTGGACATCGCACGCGGCGCGGACCGCAGCAGAGTGGGGCAGATCGAGGGCCCGTCGTCGTAGTTGCGAGAGAGGTACGACTCGGTGTGCTGGGTTGGGGACCACCCCTCGCCGTCGCGGCGGAAGGTGATGAGGTGCCGGGTGCCCGAGCATCGAGTGTGGTGGCCGAGCACCCGCGTGATCGGAACCACCACGCCATCGCCGATGATGGGGGGAAGGTGCACGTGGTAGTGGCGCGGCTGGTCGGGCGGAGGGCGGACGGTGACCGTCCATCGCGGCTCCTCGATGCCCATGCGAGTCCTGGGGCGCATCCGGCCCACGGGGTTCCACGGCTTCCGGGCCAGACTGACGAACAGCCCGCTCCCGTGGCGCGAACGCAGCCACGAATCACCGGACATCTCGAGGAACACCCGGACGACCTCCGCGGCGAACGCGTGAAGCTCGGGGTCGAGATGCGGCATGACGAGGTCGCAGATCTCGATGACCGAGGGCGGCCGGTGCCCGTACCAGGAGCGCCTCGACAGGTGGATGACGTTGTTCTCGATGCGCTGGTCGAACTCCCCGCCGGCAGCGCCCAACCGGGCACCCCCGTCGACGAGACGTAGATCAGGCCGCATGGGACACCTCCTGACGCCGACGCAGCTGCCAGGTGCCGCTGACGAAGTCGTAGACCAGCTCTGAGAGCCGGTACGCAAAGGGCATCTCGAGGCCGACGAGCACGCCTTCGATCCCGCGCAGCCCGATGCGCTTGGCGACGCCGCAGAGGAAGTCCAGCTCGGCCTCCTGGGCCGGCGACAGCCAGAGCACGTCGTCCGGGTCGAAGGAGAGGAGCTGCTTGTAGAACAGGTGGCGCGCGACGTAGCGGGCCTGGCCGTGCCGCTCGAGGACGTGGTCGACCCGGTAGGGCTGCAGCAAGGCGAGCTGCGACGCAGGCACGCGAGCGGATTCGATGTCAGACAACATGGCGGTCCTCCTGGAGAATGAAGCGGCGGTCGGGGTCGACCTCGATGCGGTACCCGCCCTCGACATCGGAGCGGGCCCGCAGGTTGCCGATGAGCGAGCGCCCGTCGGGGTGTTGGCCGACGTGGGCGTTGACGCGGCTGACGAGCTGCCGCAGACGGCGGTCGAGCTTGGTGGGATCGGTGAGCAACCTCCCCCGGTTGGTGAACTCGTCCGGGAACAGCACCGGAAGGAGCTCGCCGCGGGTCGCGTAGTTGTCGCCGGCGTCGAGCAGCGCCTGGACGAGCGCTTGGTGCTGGGGGTTGCGCGACACGCTGACCCAGCGCCCACCCCAGAGCATCCGGGTGTCCTCGACGACCAGGTCGTACCGGGGCCAGAGCAGGTCGGGCGCACCGAGGCGGAAGCGGAGCCACAGCTCGGAGAGCTCGAGGTGGTCGGGGCGCGTCCAGACGTCGTCGAGCCCGAACCAGAGGATGCGGGTCGCCCCTCGACGCCGATGCACCCGGGCGACGCGCTGGTGGGGTGCGAGCACGACGAGGGCATCGGGAGCGTAGTCGTCGACGACGCGGTCCACCTGTACGGGGTCGACGCGGCGCGGCCGGGGGCACCAGACGAAGAGGAGCCCGTGACGCCCCACCCGCCGCTCGCCGAGCACGCAGAGGTCGCCGTCAGCGGTGACGGGCTCCACGCCGCAGGCTCGAGCGAGTGCGTGTGCCACCGCATCCGAGAGGACATGGGCGCGCCAAGGGTCGACTTCGACGGGCTCGCAGAAGCCGGAGGCGCAGATCGCCAGCCACCGACCGTCCTCGTCGAGGAGCTCGCGGTCGCAGCCGCCGCAAGCGTTGTCGAGCCACAGGTCGTGCTCCCGCGCAGCGACCAGCTGAACCAGGCCGCGTTGCTGCAGCTCGTCGAGAGCGCTCCCCCACCGCTGCCGAGCTTGCTCGGCGGACAGCACGACGTCCGGTCCTCCGATGAGGTCCTCGCAGAACGACGGGCTCATCCCGCCCTCCGCGCATCCTCGAGGCCGGGAGCCAGGAAGCCGCGCAGCTCGAGGAACTGCCGCACGACGCGCTCGTCGCGGGAGCGGTCGTAGACGAGACGGTTCGGCGGACGGAGCTTGGTACGGCGCCCTCGCCCGCCGCCGGTGAAGAACATCTTCAGCTCGGCCGCCATCAGCGAGCCCCGCTGGGGCTCCAGGGTGAGGCGCTGCAGCGCGCCGAACACGTCCTGGGAGACCACCCTCACCCGGCCGTCGACGCCGCCACCGATGCGGTACTCGAGGCTGATCAGCTCGATACGATCGAGGCCCGGGGTACGGGCGACCGCTTGCGGGCCCGCCAGCAGGGGGTGCAGGCAGACGATGTCGTCGGAGGTGAACCAGGCGACCTCGTCGAACAGGACCTCGCTGAAGCCCTGCAGGTAGGCGCGTACGGTGAAGGCGTTGGGCGCACACACGCGGATGCGGTGGGTCCGGTTGTCGTAGACCACGACGTCGATCTGGCGAGGGCGAAGCTCGAGGACGTCCTCGTAGGTGTGCTGCTCTTCCACCTCGACCACGGGCTGCGCGCGGAGAGGCCGACCGTGGGAGACCTCAAACACGAGGCATTCGTCGTGGGCGTGGAACCGGATCTGACAGTGGCGGCTCGCGCCCCGCTTCTCGAAGGCGGTGCCCAACCAGCGCTCGAGTGCCACCATGGTCTGGTCGTCGGGGCGGACCAGACGACGCGGCTCGCGGCCCGCGAACTCCTGGAAGTGCCCGCGGTGACTGAAGCGACGGCGGGCGTGGAGCCGCTGGAACAGATCGCGATTGTCGAGCCACGCCCCCGCAGCGAACTCGTAGGCATTGGAACTCTCCTGGACGAACAGCGGGCCCATGGTCGAGGTGAGCAGCTCGCGGCCGTGGTCATCGGCCATCTCGGCAATCGCGCGCAGGGTCTCGGCGAGCTCGCGTGGCAGGTGCTCGGGTTGGCTGCGCAGCTGGTCGCGATAGGCCTTGATGTCGGACGGCGCCTGCACGCCATGGAGCGCGAGTAGACGGAGAATCGAGGCCTCCGAGGTCAGCAGCAGGGTGTCGATTTCCTTGGGTCGAAGCGGCGTCGGCATGCAGTCATCTCGTCATCGGGTTGGCGATCACAGATGAACACGTGTTCATATCATCTGATGAAGCATTGCTGCGTCAACCAAGATATTGACGCGTCAACGCTAAGCCGAGTCCCGGCCAGCACGGGACGCCTTCAGACCCCCTCGAAACCACACGAAGGGATCGCTACGAAGATCTCGGGTCTGGACGCTCCGGTGCAGGAACCCGTGTCCGGGGCAGGCGTCTGCCGAACCACGACCGGGCCACATCTGCGCGGGTCCGCCACCCGAGCCCATCCGCGGGCGTGGCCTCCAGGTAGTCCTGCCAGCCCGCCACCGTGGGCGGGAGGACCGGCACGAAGCCCGCGTTCTTCGGCTTCACGATGTGCAGCACGCCTTCGCGCACCCCCGGGATGAGCGTGTTCGAGTACCAGGCGCTGTAGAGCGCCTCGATCACCGCATCGTCCGCGAGCTCCCAGGCGCGGCTCACCCAGGCGTCCGGCGCCCTCGTCCACCCGAGCCGGGACCAGTCTCCCGTCCGGCCGAGGGTCCGCTTCACGGCGTCCTCGAGGTCGTCGCGGTCGAACGCATCGAAGGGCGGAAGGTCCATCGACTCCGGGGTGATGCCGAGCTCGGCCACTTCGTCCAGGGACTTCGCATGCCAGACGTAGGCTCCTGCAGCCCGCACGCCGATGCTCTCGCCATCGACGCGCCCGAACTCCATCGGCTGGAGCTCGCCCGTGATGGGGTGCGGCACGCCCGCGCGCAGGCCCTCGAACACCGGGGCCGCGCCGTTGTCGGGCACCAGCATCGGCCCCTGGCGCGCACGGCTCGCCCATCGCGCCCACGGCCAGGCCTGGCGGTCGATGCGCTCGAGATCCGCGAGACGCGCCTCCCCCTCCACCCGGAGCCGTTCTGCGTCCTCGGGCTCGGAGCGCTCTGCCTTGCGGAATCGGGCGTCGGCCGAGCGAAGCAGTCTCGCCGCGTCCTTCGCGAGCTTCGCCCGGGCCTCGGCCTCCTTGCGGGCCCGGACCTCGGCGAGGCGTGCGGCGGTCTTCTCCGGGTCCCGGGAGACGAGGAGCAGGATCTCCTCCGGCCCCAGCTCCATCTGCGCGCCCGGGTTGTTCGTGGCGCGCTCCTGGGACTTGAGCAGCTCCTGCATCCAGCCGAGCTTGCCCTGGATGAGGTTGAACCGGAGCCCGTCCATCGAGCGGCGCGCGAAGTAGTAGCTGATCTCGATCGCCGCGAGGGTGTTGCCCTGGCGCACGCCCCGGCCGTTGCGCTGCTGGAGCGTGGCCGGCTCCCAGGGCAGGTCGAGGTGGTGGATGGCGCAGGTCCGGCGCTGCAGGTCGATGCCCTCGTAGGCGATGGCGTTCGCGATCACGACGTCGAAGCGCGGCGGCTCGTCATCGGTGCCGTTGAACTGGGTCGCGATGCGCTGACGGTCGGCGCTCGCCTTCGCGGTGTGGGCGTTGAGCACGGCGATGCGGTCCTTCGGGACGCCGGCCTCCACCAGCACGTCCCGGACCCACCGGTGGGCGGCGACGTTGTCGCAGAACACGATGTGCCCGCAGGTCTGGTTCTGCCGGACGCCCTTCGCCAGGGCGTCGAACTTCGGGCTGTGCGGCGTGCCCACCTGTACCGCGGTCTTCCACGACCAGCCCTCGTCGAGCGCCTCATGGATGGCGACCAGCGACAGGCGTGCGAGCAGGCCCAGGATCTGCGCCTTGTCGGAGGGGTCCGAGCTGTCGACCGCGGCTTCGATGCGGCCGACGTAGGTGTCGTACTTCGCGGCCTGGGCGGCGTTCATGTCGACCTCGACCACCGACACCGCCGGCTCCGGGAGCTTCAGGCCGACGTCCTCGGCGGTCTTGAACTCGGCGTAGCGGAACAGGGTGTCACGCAGCTCGTGGAGGTTCTGGAAGCCGGTGACCGCGGAGCGCTCGACGACGTCCATCTTGGTGTCGACGACGGGCTTCAGCTCGATGCGCAGGTAGCGATCGATGAACTGCTCGGGGTCGCGGATGCCCTGCCGGGCCCACACGTCGTGGTCGACGAACTGGATGAGGTTGTACAGCTCGAGCGGGCTGTTCTTCGCGGGCGTCGCGGAGAGCAGGACGATGCCCGCCCCACCCGTGTGCTCGCGGACCACCGCGGCACGGAAGTCGAGCTGCCAAGCCCGCTTACTCCCCGTACCGGCGTTCCCCATGAAGCGGGGCACGCCGCCCTCGCGCGCCTCGGGCAGGTACAGGTTCTTCATGTTCTGTGCCTCGTCGACCATGAGCAGGTCGACGCCCAGGTCGTCCCAGCGGATGCCGGGGTCGGGCTTCCAGCTCGCGGGCAGCTCCATCATCTCAGCGACCCAGGCCGCGACCCCCTCGGCGAGCACGGCTTCCTGGCGCTCGGTGAGCTTCTTCGCGTTCGCCGCGTTGCGCTGGCGCAGCCGGACCTCGCGCTGGATGGCCTCGGTGCGCTCGGCGTAGCGCTTCACCGCGTCGGGGTTCATCTCCGTCCGGGCGAGCGCGGTGTAGGTGAGGATGACCACGTCGAGCTCGCCGGCCTGGAACCGGGTCCACTTCGCGGCGCGCTCCTTTGGCGAGTCGGTGACGGAGGTGAGCTGGCCCTTGCGGGGACCGGAGCGCACGGTCTTCCGCTTCGAGCCGATGACGGCGTAGCGGTAGCCCGGGAGCACGTGCTCGATGTCGGCGGCCCACTTCCAGGCGATGCTGTTCGGCACCACGATGACCGGACGGCGGACCCAGCCCTCCTGCCGCGCACGGGCGAGCACAGCGAGGCCGGTGTAGGTCTTGCCGACGCCGACATCGAAGGCGAGCAGTCCACCGCGGTTCGCGAGCAGCCGACGCGCGCCCGCCGCCTGGTGGGGATGGAGCTGGACGGCCTCGTCGTTCCAGCGGGCGATGGAGAGGGGCGCGTCGCTGAAGGTCGGCGCGACGAAGCCACGGAACGAGCGGTTGTAGGCGTCCTCAATCGCGGATCGGCGCTCCTCAGTCCTTGAGCACCACTGCCGGAACGAGGTCTCCCAGCTCGCAGCGTACCGAAGCCGCACCTCGTCGATGTTCTCGTGCCGGCGCTTCGTCGGTCGGAACACCGTCTTGTCGTGGTTGATCCACCCGATGCACCAGCGGGCCTGCGGGGACAGGAGCGCGCCGTCGATGTCGTCGTAGTCGACGCCGGCGACCTGCACGAGGCCGCTCTCGCGGGTGAGCCGGACCTGGCGGTAATTGTCGTTCAGGGTCTCGGTCATCCACACCGCGACGAGGTCGAGCGGGACC
This sequence comes from Myxococcota bacterium, assembly GCA_965224055.1. GTDB lineage: Bacteria > Myxococcota_A > UBA796 > UBA796 > JACKEQ01. The sequence continues at coordinate 6,043,883 of OZ245034.1, forward strand.
CAGCCCTGCCGCGGGGACACGCCTTCGATGTCGTCGAACAGTGCGGGAGCGATGGCGTCGAGGAGCAGCGGGACCTGGTCACGTTCACGGGCGTTCCCCTTCCGAGCGCGATCGACGCGGGGCCACAGGTGGCCGGTCTGGTACACCTCCATCGGGAGGACCTCGTCACCGTCGACGGCCCAGGTGGTGGAGGGCAGGCGGTCAAGGATCTGCTCCCGGGTGCGAAGGCGCCCACCGATCTCCTGGTGGAAGGCGAGCAGGCGCCGGAGGGAGACCTTGCGCTCGTTGTCCCAGAGCATGCGGGCCTGGCGCTCGAGGTCGAGGCCACGGCCGTGGTAGCGGAGCTTGACCTCGGGAGGCTTGGCGAGACCCGCGATGAGCTTGCCCGACTTGGTGAACGCGCCCAGGAGGCGGGCCACCTCGGGGAATCGGCTGCGCACCAGGGCCGCGTTGCGGTGGGGGTTGCCGTGGGCGGTGCGGTGGTCCTCGAGGTCGGCGTGGAGCTCGGGCCAGAGCTCGCGGGCGCGCTGCGGGTCCCGGCTGACGAGGGCGAGGTACTCTCCGACCCGACGTCCGAGGGCGGCGGTGTGGTCCGGGGGGCGCTCCGACCTGGACGGCTTGTGCTTCTTGGTGGGAGCGGGCCGTGTCGACGCTAGCACGCACTGGCTGCAGATGGGACGCTCGACGAGCGTCGGCAGCCCGGTGAACTCGCCGACGACCTGGTAGCCCCAGCGCGGCTTCTTGGTCTGGTCGGTGCCGCCGCGCTCGCGGCCGACCTCCTCACCGAGGATCTGGTCGGGGTGCTCGAGGAAGTAGCGACCGTCGACGATGGGATGGTCAGCGGGATCGAGCTGGGCGAGGGTGCCGCCGCGTGCGCGGAAGAACAGCAGGTCGGTGACCAGGTGGGCGCCGGGGAACAGGCCCGACGGGAGGCGGAAGGCCGCGGACAGGTGGTGGCGGAGCAGGACCTTGTCGCGGAGGTTGCGGATGCGCGCCGAGGTCCCGGTGAGGAAGCCGGCGGGGATGAGGAAGACGCCGAGTCCGCCGGGTGCGAGCAGGTCGAGACAGCGTCGGAGGAAGTACGCCCAGGCCTGCTTCTCGCGGTAGCTGCGGTCGGGGTCGTCGGTGATCGAGCCACCGCGCGGGCCGTAGGGCGGGTTCGCGAGGACGATGTCGATCTGGCCGGCGAGGTGGGCGTGTTCTGCGACCCAGCGCTCGAACGGGCCTTCGTATACCTCGAGGTCGGGACGCATCGCCGCGAGCATGCGGGCGGAGAGCGGGCTGCGCTCGATGACGTGCCAGTCGACCTCGGCGAACGCGGGGCGGTCGGCGGAGTCGAGGAAGCGGCCGATGCCGGCGCTCGGCTCGAGGGCGGTCAGGCGGCCGGTGCCGAGGGTGGGGAGCAAGGGCTCGATGGCGTCGACGATGGCGTCGGTGACCGCCTTCGGGGTGTAGTACTCGTGGACCAGGCCGGCGGGGTCGGGCTTCGGGAAGTCGTCGGGGAAGCGATCGGCGACCTTGCGGATGGAGAGGCCGCCCCAGCCGGTGTAGCGGCGGAGGGTGCGACGGTCGGCGGCGGTAAGCTGACGCGGCGGGTGGGCGGCGAGCTCCATGGCGGCGAGGTTCGCCTCGGTGCGTTCCTTGACGGCGAGCGGGGCCTGGTCATCGAGAGCCTCGCGGAGGACCTGGAGGAGCGTGTCGCGGTGCCGGTCGACGAAGCCGTCGAGGTACGCAGGACTGACGCCCGTAGGCAGGTTGGAGCGCATCGCGCCGACGATGCGCTTGAGAGTGTTCGGGATCGAGACCATGACCACACGTCTCCGAGCGGGACCGGGCGCGCCAGTCGGGCACGCTTCCCATCGGTTCCCACACGACGCTTCCGACGCCCCGCCTCCCCTCCTACACTGTCGAAGATGGGAAGAAGCGCGCCCAACGACTACGAGACAGCCCTTCGACGGCGAGGATTCATCCTCGGAGAGTGGATCGGGGGCGGTGCGTACGGAAACGTCTTCCGGGCGACGCAGAGTCGGCTCGATCGCACCGTGGCCATCAAGTTCTTCGACAACCGTTTCACGCGGGGCGCGGACAACCTCCAACGGTTCCGGCGTGAGGCTCGACTCCTGGCCCGGGTGCAGCACAAGTCCATTCCCTACGTCCTCACCACGGGCGAGGTCGAGCGCCGCGATGGTCCAGTTCCCTTCACCGTGATGGAGTACATCGATGGACGCTCCCTCGAGCGGCACTTGGAGAGGACGCCGCGGATGGAGGGGACACAAGTGCTCGACGTGATGGAGGACGTGCTGTCCGCTCTGTCGGCAGCACACGCCAAAGACGTCGTTCACCGTGACGTAAAGCCAGCCAACATCCTCTTGTCCAAGCGGGGAACCTACCTCATCGACTTCTCGATCGGCGTGTGCCTGGAGACCCACCCCGGGCTCACCAGGGCTACGGCCACAGGCCAAGGGCTTGGAACCATGGACTACGCGCCGCCAGAGCAGCGTGGCGACGCCGCGAACATCGATCACCGCGCCGACGTGTACTCCGCGGGCGTGGTACTCGCCGAGATGCTGGGCGGGAGAGCTCCCGTCCGTCTGGATCGGCTCGCAAGTGAGTTGGCGTCGGTCTCGCCCGACCTCCGCGCAATTGTGGCGCGAGCCTGTGCTGACGACCCTACGCAGCGGTTTGAGTCCGCGGACGCGTTCCTCAACGCAATTCGGGAGACCCTCGGCCCTACGGCAGCAAGCGTGTTCGACGCACAGGTTGTGATCTGCCCGAACCTGAAGTGCGGTGGCGTCACTCGCTCAGCCGGCGGCGGGTACATTTTCGGCCCGAAGATCACCGGTCCTACCTCCGAGTCGTACTGTGTTCACTGCGGAACCGAGTACCTCCGCTCCTGCCCTTCTTGTCGGTTGCCGTTGCCCGACAACATCGCTTCCCTGGTCGCCAAGACCACCAAGACGGAGGCGGACGCGACCGAAGCCCACTGTGCACGATGTGGCACCCCGATCTTCATCACTCCCACCTGCAAGAAGTGCGGGTCTTACTTGACAGATAGCGACATCGGGAAAGACACGTCCTTGGGCTGCTCCAAGTCCTCATGCCGAACCGAGAGCACCAAGCGGTTCGACCCCGACGACATTCCCTTCTGACCGCGTCTAGCCGGCCAGTGCCTGCTTGACGGCGTCTCGGAATGCGTCAATCAGCGCAGCGTCCTTCTGCGGGTCAACGTCGGCGTCGATGCTTTCCTGGTCAGCATGGCGGTCCTGTTCAGCATCCAGCTTTCCGCGCACATGGTCGATGTGCTCGTGCACCCGCTGCGCCTTCGCCCCCGACAGCGACGCCGCCTGGCGCCCCGCCTCGACGAGCAGCTCCTCGGCAACGTTGAGGTGCCCCTCCCCCACCCGCGCGTTCGCCTCGGACACCAGCCGCCGGGCGTACGCATACGCACTCTCCCCCTTGTCCCGCGGCATCCGCGCGTACTCCGGCCGCCCGGTCACCGCGTCCGGCTTGGAGCACCCACAGCCCTTCTTCGAGCCGAGCTTCTCCGTCGGGTTCGCGCGCTCCTTGGGCTCGGGCAACGGGTGCGTCGCCGCCCACTCCGCATCGACCGCGCTCCGGCGTCGGGTGTCCCGGTAGCCGCACGCCTCCTTCACCAGCAGCATCGCCTCGGTGATCCCAGCCTCGATCGCCTCCATCAGCGTGTGCACGTCCGAGCCCTCGCGGGTCTTCGCCTCGCCGTACCAGCGACCGGACCGCTCGAACGACCAGCTCCACCCCGTGGGCGTCGAGCGACACACCAGGGTCCCGTACGCCGCCAGCTTCCGCTTGAGCTCGATCGATGGCTGCGTTCCGTCCCAGATCAGCGCCCCCGTCCACCGGCCACGAAGCGTCTGTGGGCCCTTCGGCAGCACCCCGCGCTGCGCGGCCTTCACCCGCGCGATGGCGTCCGACGACGCGACCGCCTCCGTCCCCACCCTCGGAGCGTCCCCACCGAGCAGGATGCGCGCTCGCCCGCCCGACACCGCGACGCGGACGATGTCCCGGTTCCCGAGCCCAGCGGGCACGGTCCCGGCGATCTGGAGCACCTTCGCGCCGACCTGGACCTCGCTCTTCTTGCCGAGCTTCAGCCGACCCGTCGTGCGCTTCTCGCCCGGCTGGAGATCGGCGGTCCACAGGGTGCAGTCGTCCTTCGCCAGCTTCACGAACACGCTGCGCTGCTCGGTCGGTCGGAGCACGACCGCCAGCTCGGCGCCGCGCACCCGGCCGTACGCGCGGAGCAGCCGAGGACGGTCCTCGAACTCGCCGACGATGTCGAGCCGGAAGCGACGGGGCTTCATGCCGACCTCTTCAGGAACACGGGCACCGCGATCCCGGCCGTGACCAACGCCAGCGCGCCGACGAGCATCCAGCCCGTCTTCTGCGCCGGGTTCTCCATGGGCTCCACAGTGGACGCAGGCAGCTGCCGCCCCTCCTTGCTCGCCTCGACCCGGGCCTCGAGCTCCTTCTCGAGCAGCGCGGTGCGGTCACGCAGGTTCAGGGCGTACTGGAGCGCAGCGATGGCCCACGCGATCCCTGCGATGCCCAGCACGACCCCGCCAACGACGAGGCCGATGGGCACACCCTGCACACCAGCGGCTGGACGGGCGTCGGCGTAGAGCCCGGCCGCAAGCAGGGCGTAGCGGGTCTCGAGGTCGGCGAGCTTGGGCCGGAGCTCGACCGCCGATACCGCGAGCTGCTCGCAGCGGTCCAGCCGCTGGCGCGCCTCGTTCAGCGCACCAGTGAACTGCAGGACCTGGCCCTTGAACGCAACCGGGTTCGCTCGGATGCGGGTATGCCAGGCTCGGACAGCGCGCTCTCGGAACGCCTGCCAGGACGGAGTCCACGCCTTCGCGAGGTCGACGTTCAGCATCCGCACTCCCCCTCGCTCATCGCCCGCACGTCCTCGGCGTCCGCCCAGTCCACCGGCGGCTCCTCCTTCTTCAGCGCCTTCGGCAGGATGGGCTTCTTCTGGTTGATCGCGCGGTTGGCGGCAGTCACGAGTAGGGGCGCGAGCAGGGGCAGGACGCCGACCTCGGTGCGCAGGGTCTCCTCGGGCACGGCTGCAACCAGCCACAGACCCGGGCGGAGCTGCACGACAGCGGCGCGATGACCCCGGCGGGCCTGCAGCCGGAGCTGTTCGCCCAGCGGCATCGGCCGGCTCCAGGTGCGGCGTGGCACCGGCGGGGCTTTGCGGGAGCGCTTCTTCGGGGGCCGCGTCCGCAGGGGACGGGCGCGTTTCAGACGCATCAGGCTTCTCCGAGCATGCCCAGACGGGCGGAGGGGTCGTCGCGGTGCCAGCGGTCGCCGACGCGGTACCGGACGATGCAGTGGTAGAGACCCGGTCGGTCAGGCTGGCCTCGGGTGAGGAGCAGGACCTGGGCCGGGATGGACTTCAGGCGGAAGCGACGGGCGGTGGCATACCCGCCGTCGACGGACGACAGCGCCTTCCACCCGCGCGCGAGGAGCTCCCCAGCCCGTGCGGCGGCGAGCCCATCGCAGTCCTCGTGGCCCTGGGCGAGCATGTTCAGGTAGTCGCACCAGATCTCGTCGCGCTCGCGCCGGTAGCGCACGCCCGACGCGTACAACCCAGGAAGGTCGGGCTGTGCACGCAGGATGACGGCGTTCTCCTGGGCGAGCCAGTTGAGGAGGCGGACGGCCGCCTTCTCGTCGAACGCGAGCTTGACGCAGACCTTCACCGGCGCGTCCCCGTGACCACGACGACGTCCGGCCGCGTCGACGCCACGAGGATGGGGTTCCCACCGTCGAGCCGGAACGGCGTGTTCGCCATCACCAGCGCGTAGGCCTGGGAGGGTACTCCCGGGATCTCCAAACGGATCCGAACGAATCGCAGCATGTGGGGCACAGTGACCAGGTACGGCTTGTCGCGCGGCGAGAGGGTCGACACGACGGTCCAGCCCTCCTTGTCGGGCGACATCTCCACGAGCAGCTGTGGCTCGCGAGGCGGCGCCGTCACGACGATGGGATCGACAGGCTTCGCGGGATCGGTCGGCTTCGCGGGATCGGTCGCCGGGTCGGGCTTCGCCGGAGCTCGCGCAGCACGGCTGGCCGGCTCGACTCGCAGCACGGCCCAGATGAGGAACCGCGCCACGTGGTCGGGGGTGTCCCCGTCGAGCGGCAGCACCGACATCGCCGGGCCGCGCACGTCCCGGGTCGTCGGTTCCCGCATCAGCAGCAGGGGCTGGATGTGGCGGTACAGCATGGGTCAGATCCCCAGCTGGAACACGACCCGGGCCAGGTACGGACCGGTGATCAGCTCCAGCTCGCGCGCGCCGCCGACGAAGATGCCGCCGTCGGGCTGCTTCTCGAGACGCGTCACCCCACGACGCCGGCCGTCGCCGTCGATCGTGTAGATGTAACCCTCCTGTCCGGGGTTCGAGGGTTCGACCCAGGCGCGCTGGGCGAACGGCGGGATCTTCACGCGGTGCGGGATGATGTTCGGCTCCGGGTGCTCCTCGGCCTCGATCATGTTCAGCCGGACCTCGTACTGGTTGCGGGTCTCGGCGTACCCGTCGGCGATGGTCACCCCGACGAGGTTCTCCTTGCGATCCAGGTTCTTCACGCGGACCTGCACGGTCCGGCCATAGACGCACACCCGGGTGGAGTGCGGCACGGTGATGAAGGCCTTCGCGCCGGAGCCGTTCGCGGCAGACCAGAGCAGCTCGATGTCGAACGGCTTGCCCGCCATGCTCGACACCTCCACGATGCGCCAGGCGTCGACGTCGGCCTCGCTGTAGAGCACGTCCTTCCAGACCGGGTCGTTGGCGCCGGCCAGCTTCACTCGGTCGGCACGGGTGGTCAGTTCGGTTCGGGTACGGAACATCAGCAACCTCCGTGGGTCGGCTTCAGGCCGATGAGGGTGGCGGTGAAGAGCCCGGGACTGGGCAGGGAGCCGTTGACGATGATGTCGAGGCCGGCCTTGAGCGACTGGCCCTTGAGCAGGCCGCGCATGAAGCCGTTGGCCGCGAACACGCCGGCGTCGATGCCGTCGGAGCTCGACCACACCGCGCGGTCGCCGAAGAAGATGCTGTGGACCTTCGCGCCTTGGGCGGAGCCGGTGAACGTGATGTCCTGCGCGCGGAAGTCGTGCTGGAGTCGGATCTTCAGAGAGGTGCTGCCGCCCTGGCCGCGGTCGAGGGTCTCGGAGGCGGACACGGCGGTCGCGCCCCAGCCCGTGGGGAGCCCGTCGTTGTCGGGGTCCTTCTCGAGCTTCTTCTCCTTGCGGTCGATGCGGCCGAGCTTGCGGCCCATGCGACGCTCGATGCGGTCGCGCTTGCGGCTCAGACGCCGCTGCTTGCGGCGGCGGCGACGCTCCGGGTCCCGGCGGAAGAAGCCGAGCTCGTCGTCGTCGTAGCCCTCGTCGTCGTAGCCGAAGTCGTCATCGAAGCCTTCGATGTCGTCCTCGTCCCAGCCGGAGAGGTCGTCGCCGGCGAAGTGCGTCCGGCGGAGGGAGTCGGTGTCCACGACCAGTTCCCCGGTGCGGGGGTGGCGGTAGACGCGGGCATGGCCCAGTGGGGTGAGTTTGTTCATGGGGTGGGGTTCCTGGGGTGGGATCGTTCGGTGGGATGGGACGAATCACTCGGGATCGAGCTCTTCGGTGGGGTCGTCGTCGTCGAAGTCCGCGAGGTCGGGACGGCGGCGGCGACGGAAGGGCCGCCGGCGACGGCGACGGCGTGGACGGGGCCAGCCCTCGAGGTCGTCGTCGGGTTCGGGGGTGAGGAGGACCTCGCGCATCGGTCCCTGGACCTCGGGCTCGGGCATGAGCGGTGCGGCGGGGAGCAGCGAGGGGCCCTGGATGAGCGTGGGCGCGGGTGCCGGGACGGGTTCGGGGGCCTTGGCCTGGCGCTTCTCAGCGAGGGTCTGGCCGGCCTTGATCGCGACGCTGGCGAGGAAGGAGCCGAGCACCCCGTTGCCGATGGCGAGGGCGTGGCCGCCGGCCTTGCCGCCGGTCATGGCTTCGTAGAGGCCGTAGCCGGTGCTCGCGAGGCCGAGCGGCGCGCGGACGTCGACGTTGCCGATCTTGAGCTTGTCCTCGCCGAGGTAGCCCTCGGCCATGGAAGCCAGGAACAGGCTGCCCTGGGTCTCGGCGGTGTGCACGACCATGGTGCCGGTCTCGACCATGGCCTCCTTCGAGGCCTTGGCGCGGCGGGTCAGGCTGGCGATCTTCTTGACGGCGTCACCGAGGGCGGACTTGGCCTGGCGGTCGGTGACGGGGCCGCCCTTGATGGCGGTCTGGAGTGCGGACTTGGGTGGGGGCATGGCTGCTCTCGATGAGCCGACGGTGCGGCGGGTTCATCGAGAACGTGACGGGTTCGACGCGGGCGCTCCAGTTCCCACGTTTCCCCAAGGGATCAGGGAGCAGGGACACTCTGCAGGGTCCGCTTGAAAGCGCTGGTCTTGCCGAGGTTGGGCAATGCCATTTCCCCACTGGTGGCAATGGCATCAAGCGCTGCCAAGAGGTGCACGTGCTGCGTCTTCGTCTTCAAGTACTCCGCCAAGCGGACGGCACGTCCATGTGCGACCCGGCGTCCCATGTCCTGAACGAAGTCGGCGTCTACAAAGAGCTGGACGAACGCTGCCGCCTCTTCCTCACCGAAGGCCTCGATATGCGCCCAGTAGTAGGGCTCCGCAATGGTATCGACCCCGCCGTAGTAGCCCAGTCCGTTCCCAATCCAGCACTGCGTGATCACGTACACCCAATCACGTCGGACCCGAACCGGAACCTGGCCGTTCTGAGGCAAGGAGGAACCCAAGGCCCTCGCGTGATTGCGCTCGGAAGAGAAGTTGACTCCGGAATGGTGGACCGTGCGGAGGGTGCGCAAAGCGTCTAGGAGCTCCGCCTCCAACACATCCTCGGACCGATAGCGAAGCCCGTCCACGTTGGTAAGGAACTGATGCGCGAGCGCCTTCCTGTCGTTCTCGGCGTGCCGGACGAAGTCAGCGTACCGACCGCCTATTTCGTAGCGTCGGTCTTCGGAGGCAGCGAGCCACACCCCGGACAGCAGGTCGATGTTGTCCCGAGCTTGCTGGGACTGCCGAGGATCGCAGTACAGCCCGAAAAGTGTCCAGGCCAAGTCGTTAATGCGCTTTGGAGGCAGCCGTTCAACGGAATCGACGATGACCGAGACGTCAGCCGGATCCACGGTGTCAGATCTCACGCGAGCCAACAGCCGGTTCACTGTCACCACGTCGCGACTCGGCTCCGCCGTGATGGCGTACCGAAGACAGTTCGACAGCCAGCCCGCCATCTCCGGACCGTTCAGGTCGTTCTGGTTCGGGTGGGCGGCGCTGGCGTGGTTTCGCATGTAGTTGATGTGCTTCAGGCGGTGGTAGTTCACCGACGTGAGGAGGCCGACGTTGTGGGCCCCTTCAAGCAGCTGGGCCTCGCCGATTTGTGGAAGATCGTCCTCACTTCGAAGCTTCTTCCTTACTTCTTCCCGCTTCTCCACCACGTCAAAGAAGTACTCAAGGTCTGTCTTCGCCACAAGCCGACGAATACTCGCGACCGTCTCGTTCCATAGGTAGTTCAGCGCTGCGTCGAACAAGCCAATTGACACTGCGACCGTGAACTTGCTGAGGTAGTGGGCGTCCAACCTTCGGTCCTCAGGCAGAACGGAGATGGCAGATCGGAGCTGGTCAAGGACGGCACGTCGCTCTTCGAGCGCCACGAACACATCCTCTGTGGGTAGTGAAGCCTCCCGCAAGAAGTCTGCGAGAGGCGCCGCAAAGGCCTCTACAGAGGTTCCCAAGCGCTGCGCTGGCAGCAGCTGCTCCGCCAGTTGAAGCGCGGCTCGTTCGTCTTCGGACATCCTCCCTCCCGCACCACGACTATCGGCCGATGAGGAGTGAGGCAGCCCTTCCGCCCGCAAGATCGCGACAGCCACGAGCGGAAGGGTGCCCAGAGCTTTCATCGCGGGGAGAAGTCGTAGACCGGCGAGTGGGTCTCCCCATCCGGGTAGTCCCGGTGGAGCTTCGCCCCCTCGCCCAGGTCGACCCCGAGGTACTCGCCGAACAGCCGCCCCACGATCGTGGCGCGGGCTCGGTCCGACTTCGGCACCCCGCCGCGCCCGACGAACCGCTCGGCGAGCCACGGTTCCACTTTCGACGTCCAGCCGGAAGCCGTCCTCGGCGGCTCGCCGATGAACTCCCGCGCCATCTCGGCCAGCATCGCGTACTTCGGGTCGAACGCGTGCTCGCACGCGGCGAAGTTCACCAGAAACCCCTCGTACCCCGACACACCCAGGATGCCGTCGACGGTCGCCGCCCAGGCATGCCCGGTCGAGTGCCGCGCGGTGCCCATCGGCTTCCCCGCCTCCACCCAGCGCACGACCATGCCCGCGAGCTCCGCGACCACCTGGTGCCGCTGACGGACCACCGCGGCGATCACGTCCTCGCAGCCGAATGCATGGGACCGCACGTCCCCGTCGATGTGGAGGTTCATGGGCAGCGCCCGGCGCCGCAGGTCAGCCCCGAGGGACGTCAGGTTCATCGTCAGCACGAACAGCAGGTCGTTCTCGGCCCGCGTGATGGCCGTGTTGCTGCCGAGTCGCCGGAACGACAGCCGGGTGTCCGTGATGCACCGCTCGAGCACCGCGCTCGACAGCGTGCCCGTCGTCTTCGCGTTGTCGATGACCAGCACCCGGTCGCCGAGCTCCACCCGGGTCGCGAGCTGCTTCTCGAACTCGGTGTCGTCCTTGGTCCAGCTCACCGTGCTCGGCGTGCGGCCCTCGGCGACCACCCCGAGGAACCGGGCGAGCGTGCTCTTCCCCACCCCAGGCTTGTTGCCGTTGACGGCGACAAACGGATGCCCGTGCCCCCAGTGCGGCATGGTCAGCGCGGTGAGCAGCGCGCCCACGAAGTTCACCCGGTCGCCGGGCGACTTCCAGGCGAACCCGTCGAGCAGCCCGTCCAGCACGGAGGTTCCGGATGCTGGCGTCACGGTCGGCCCGTCGTAGTAGATGCCGCTCACGTCGTCGAAGCCGGGCTTCGCGAGCAGGCGCCAGTCCTGGGTGAACACGGGCGACCGGGTGTACCGGGTGAGCACCGGGAGCTGCCCGCGCACGCTCGGCGAGTGCACCATGGCGCGGGCCACGTCGCGCGGGACCAGGTCGTAGCGAAGCATGCGCTGCCCTTCGTCGGTGGCCTGCATCACCCGGAGCTCGACCAGGGACGACAGCAGCCCGGAGAGGTTGCGCTCGGTCACGGTGACCGGCCCGACGCCCGACTGCACGAAGCAGCTGCCCTCCCCGTAGGCGAACAGGCGGTTCGCCGGGAGCACGGCCTGGACGAGCTTGTCGAACAGCTCCTCGAGGCGGTCGGCGTTCTGCACGAAATCGACCACGGTCTTGTCCTCGGGCGGCGGCGTGATCTTCGCCTTCCGGCGCCTCTCCTCGGCCATCGCGCGGACGAGGACCTTGCGTGGGAAGCCCGAGCTGCTCACGAGCTCGTCGAGCAGGGCGTGCTGCTCGAGCGTGGGAAGCGTGAGCGCGTGGCGGAGCCGGCGCCGCAGTCCGTCGAGCTTCCCGCCGGTCTTCGCCGTCGCCTGGCCCGGAAGGTCCACGCCCGAGAGCCGCGCCACCAGCTGGCAGGCATCGCCAAGGGAGGCGGCCTTGCCGACCTGGACGAGGAAGTCGAACACGCTCAGGGTGAGCCCGTCGCGGAAGCTGTGGAAGCGACCACGCTCGGCGGGGCCGGAACCGTCCGCGACACCGGCCGAGGGGTTGGCGTCTGGCACCCGCGGGTCCCGGCACTCGAGCCAGCCCTCGCCAGACGTCCGGCCGGTCAGCCACGGACCGTAGACCTGATCCAGCGGCAAGGCCCGCAGCGCCTCGGCTCGCCATGCGCCCCAGTTCGGCGGCGAGAACGTCTCTTCCTCGGCAGCGAGCCGGGCGAAGAGGTCCACGTCCTCCGGGATCGCCTCGAGGAACACCCGCGAGTAGCGATGCGGACGCGGCGGACGACCCGAACCCTTCAGCGACGGCGTGCCGTACAGCTTCAGGATGCGCGAGGGGTTGAACGTGGACAGGTCGACCTTGGCCTTGTCCGTCGAGAAGCGCTGGTCGAGCTGCTTGAGGAAGCGCCGCGCCTGGCGGGCCGCCTCGGGGATCATGTCCTGGTAGGCCGGCACCAGCGGGACGAGGAGGTGCACGCCGTTGCCGCTGTCCGCCCAGATGGGCTCGGCACCCTCCTGGGTGAGGTAGGTCGCGATGGCCCTCCCCACGTCCCGGGCCGCTTCCCACTCCGCGTCCGTTGCCGCTTCCCCTGCGGGTCGCACGGGGTCGACGTCGATCGCGAGCATCGAGTAGGCGTGGATGTCGGTGTCCCGAACGCAGCGCGTGGTCCGGTGGAGACGACGGCGCGTCCATTCACGGCCGACCGGGTTCATCGCGAAGTAGATGTGGGCCTGGCCGACGCGCGGGTGGGCGCCCCCGGTCTCGCTGGGAGCGATGTCCGCGAGCAGCGCCTCGACGTCCTCCGGTCCGATGATCGCGTGGAACACGCGGCGGTCGGGCCCCAGGATGCGGACCTCGGTGAAGCCGCCCTGCTCGGCGTGGCGCGCGGTGAGCCACTGGAGGAAGGGGCGGGTGGAGTCGACGACGTGCGCCGACCCCAGCCAGCCCGGGTTCTTCATCTCCTTCATGGCTGCACCACGAACCGGGCGAGCACGTCCTCGGGGAGCTCGACGCCGAGCGCGATCTGGGCCGCCATGAGCTCGGTGAACGCGAACGTCTGGTCGTCGATCCGGCCGAGGTCGCGCAAGATGCGGTTCGCCTTCGAGAGCGCGCCGCTGCGGAACCGACGGTCCTCGTAGGCGAGCTTGTCGCGGAGGCGGCACTCGCGGAGCACGTCCGGATCGGTCGAGTCACCAGGCTGAAGACTCGGCGCCGCGGGAACAATGGTCGGTTCCTCGGGCGACCAGGCGGGCAGGATCTCCTCGACCACGAAGCGACGCAGCCGCTTGCCGATGGGCTTGCAGGTCTTGGCGAGCACGGTGTCCAGGCCGGGTCGGAACAGGACGAGCGGGTGGTCGCCCAGCTCGAGGTGCGTGCGCACGTCTTCCGGGGGACCGACCATGTGCAGGAAGTCGACGGCCTCGATGAGCTGGTCGCGCCAGGGACCGCGGATCTTCTTCACCAGGCGCTGGCCGCGGGCGGCGTAGCCCGTAACCGCGCCGATCTCGCGGGCGAGCCAGGCGGGCTGGCCGCCGAAGTCGATGGTGTGGAAGGTGCGTCCTTCGAAGGTGTGGGAGAGCGTCACTTCACACCTCCGCGGCGGGCGCGGGCCCGCAGCAGGATGAGGTAGGCGCCGACGAGGTTGTCGATCGCTTCCCGCGCGTCGTCGCGGGTCAAGGGCCGGGGGGACATGGGCTGGAAGAGCTCGAGGGCGCGGTCGACCAACGCCTCCCGTTCGGGATGCAGCTCGAGCACGAAGGCAGGTTGAACCATGGGGTTCTCCGGGTCAGTGGCGGGTTCGCCGTGTTGCCTTCCCGACGTAGGCTGAGGCCCTGGAGAACTCTGCCACCTCACTGTCGTCTGGATCGGCCCTCCGACGACGTCATCACGACCAGAATCTGTCCGACTCGATGCGAAGCGCCTTTCCGGATCTGCGGATGCGGAGCTTCTTCCAGCCTACTCGGCGTTGATATTTGTGACCTCACTGTGACATGAACCGGCAGCTGGCCGTGCCCGCGCGGACCTCGATGACGTCGGTCCGCTGACCCTTGGACAGGCGATAGTTCCCGCGCTGCTTGATGAATCCGTGATCGGATGACGTCGATGACCCGTTCTCAGCCCCTGAGGGATCTGAGAGCTCTTCCCTCTCCTCCTCCACCAGGATCGATCGCTTCTCCTTCCTAAGGGGAGCGGGGACCACGTCGTCCACGTCGTCGGGCCCGTGGTGGTCGGGCGAATCGCAGATCAGGGCAACGTCATCGTCCTCATCGACGTCGTCGAGGCGAGGGGTCGCGGGGTACTCGGTCGCCATGAAGAAGCTCCGCCAGCCCGTTCGCTGCGTTCAACTGCTCGAAGCCTTCCATGCCCGCGGGTCGCTGAAGACCGGCGACGTGATGGACATGTTCGGGATCGACCGCCAGGCCGCACGCCGGGACGTGATCGTGCTCGTCGAGGCGGGCATCCCCATCGAGCCCGTCGGGGGTGGGAACGCGACGACCAACGTGCTCGACCCTGGCTACCGGAACAACCGGTTTGTGTTCTCGATGGGCGATGCGTTCGCGCTCCACCTGGTCCGGCGGATGGTCCCGTTCCTCGAGGGCACGGTGATCACCGAGTGGCTCGACGAGCTCCGCGACAAGCTCTCCCTCGGGCAGCCCGAGCGCACCAAGATCGAGGAGCAGAAGTTCAAGCAGCGGCTGGTGTACCTGCCCGAGCCGTTCCGGTCGTACGAGGACCACGAGGCCGCCCTGGACGTGGTGATCCGTGCACTGCTCGCCGACCGCCAGGTGGTGCTCGAGTACGCGGGGCGCTCGCGCCAGGGACCGGTGACCGTGGAGCCCCTCGCGCTCGTGGTGTTCCGTCGAGCGCTCTACCTGCTGGCGCGCAAGCCGGGGACGGAGAAGCTGCGGCGGTTCGCTGTCGAGCGCATCGAGGGCGCCAAGCTCGGCGCGGAGTTCGACTACCCGGACGACTTCAACCCGCGTGCGGCGTTCCGGACGACCTATGGGATCTCGGACCCCCAGCACGAGCTCGAGGAGGTGCGGCTGCGCTTCATGAAGGGCCTTGAGGACCTGGTGCAGTCGCGGCGCTTCCACGCCAGCCAGCGCTTCGAGCCCGTCGAGGATGGCGGGGTCGACCTGGTGATGCGGTGCACCGGGCGCGAGCTGGTGAACCTGGCACTGGAGTACGGCTGGACGGTGGAGGTGATCTCCCCGCCATGGCTGCGCGCGAAGGTCGCCGAGCACCACCGCCGCGCGGCCGCGCAGTACACGGACGTGGTGCTTCCCCAGGACGCGGACGACTGACCGTGGGAAGCGATTCCCCACGCACTTCCCAGCTCTGGATTCCCACGTGTGGCAAGGCTCGATCACGGGTTGAGCGGTCTGGGCGCGGCGCGAGGGCGGCTTGTCGGGACCGCGACCCCGGGTGACGTCTTCTGTGCGGCAGCCAAAGGAGGCAGTTGGACGAAGATCGTTTCGAATACGAGGGGCTCGAGGAGCTCGAAGAACGCATCCGCGCGCTGGATGACGACGCCACCTACCTGGTGTTGTTCGACCGCACGGACCGGAACCAGGAGAAGAACCTGGGCCGCTTCGACCTCGACGAAGAGAACAGCGGGTGGATGGAGGGGCCGTACTCCATCGACGAGGCGCTGGAGGGGGCCTGCCAGTGGCTCCGGTCGCGGTCGGCGAGCAACACGCTCGGCGAGCCGATCCGGCGGTTCCGGGTGCGGGTGTACGGACCGAAGGGGCTGTCGACGCTGGTGAGCGGGAGCTTCGCCTGCCGGGACCAGGGGCACAGCCTGGCGGTCGCGATGGGCGACGAGGAGCTGGTCGAACTCGAGCGCATGGATGGCGAGGCCGTCGGGATGGCGGCGCTCGGTCAGTACTACGCACAGTTCGGCAAGCTGCTGCTGTCGTCGACGATGCGGCTGCAGGCGATGAGCGACCGGACGCTGTCGCGGCTGGGACGGCAGCTCGATGAGAGCCGGGCGCAGATCGACACGCTGGTCGCGGCGACGCTGGAGTACCGATTCCGCGAGGTCGAGGCGGCCGAGGTCCGGTCGGCGGAGACCCGCGAGGTCGAGGCGCGCAACGCGCTGGTCCGCGATGCGGTTGGGCAGCTCGCCGAGGCCGCGAAGGCGGTGGCTGTGATGGGCGGGCCGGCGGAGCTCGCTCCGGTGATGGCGCTGGTTCGAGAGCGGCCGGAGGTGCTCGAGCTGCTGCAGTCGCCGGTGGTGAAGGACCTGCTGGCGCGGCCGGACGAGCTGAAAGCGCTGCTGGCGATGGTCACGCCGAGCGCGGAGGGGTCGCCATGAAGTGGTTGCTGGGCGGGTTCGCCGCGGCCGTGATGGCGGTGCTGTCGAAGCGGCGGGACGAGCCAGAGGAGCCTACGGATGGGCCACTGCCGGTGGTGCCGACGGGGCCGGTGTTGCGGCCGGTGCGCACCGAGGTGCCGGTGGACCGGCCGGGAGAGCTGTGGACGTGGGAGGAGCTGTCGGTGTCCGCGAAAGCGGCGCGGCTGGGGTTGGACAACACGCCGACGCCGGAGGCACGGGCGAACCTGCGGTGGATGTGCCGGGAGGTGCTCGATCCGCTGCGACGGCGGTACGGGGCGGCGGTCCGGGTGACGAGCGCCTACCGGTCGCCGGCGGTGAACCGCGCGGTCGGTGGGGTGCCGAACTCGCGGCATGTGCGCGGGTTGGCGGTCGACATCGTGCTGCCTGCGCAGATCCGTCGGGTGGTCGTCGCGGATCTGCGGCGGCGGGGGCTCAGGGTGCTCGAGTACGGAGGGCACATCCACGTCGCCCGACGGTGATCAGCCCACCCACCATCGATGCAGACGCCGAGCGCTGTCGCGGGGAAGGGCTCTCCTTCCGTGTAGGACACGCCCGTTGTCGACGATGAGCAGCTGTCCAGCTCGCAACCGCACCCGGAACGCCTGTCTCCGGAGCGCTCGCTCGAACTCATGCTCGATCCGGCATCACGGTGCTCCGCTGCGAAACCTGGAAGGAGGCCCCTCGTAGGATGCCCCGAGTAGGGAGCGTCTACTTGGAGCTGGGTCCAAACCCGGGAGAGACCGCGGAGCTGGGGCCGGAGCTGCGTCTCTGCGTGGCCAGCGACAGCGCCCCCACCGACGGAGCCTGGGACACCCTGACGAACCCGCCTGTCGACGATTGGTGGGAGCCGCTGCCCTACTGGGGTGGAGGCGCGGGAGAGCCCGGAGAACTGCCATTCGGCCGCGCCCATCGGACATCGTGAACGGCCTGGTCGAGTTGGGGGCTCTTCGACATCACCCCGACGGGCTCGACCTCGGGCCGTCGTGGGTCCGGCGCATCACGGATGAGACCGCCTGGAACGACCTCGCCAGCCGGCCTCTTGGCATCGGCGCCCTGCTCCTGCACACCGCCACCGTGGAGCGCGACGTAGAGACCCTGTTCACCGAGGTCACGAACAGAGAGGTCGACCCTGAACGCGATCTGCCCGACCAGCTCACCGAGCCCGATCACTGTGCCCTGGCCGACGGGCTGATCCGGGTGATCGAGATTGCGACTCTGGCGTGTCCGGATGTACCCGTCGACCACGTGGAGGTAGCGCACACACTCGCGGAGCAGATCTCGGTGACGCGCTGGCCGGACAGACATCCCCATCCCGTCTTCGGCCTTCCAGATGGCGAAGCTGGCACCTGGAGCGCCCCGGCGACGTGGACCCTCGCCAGCGTCGGCCTTGCCACTCGAGCCGGTCAAACCTGCCGGTACATCACCCGGTCGTCGGACATCTGGAAGTGGCTACCCTACGGGGTCTGGGAGGCCTGGGTCGACTGCTGGCGTGACAAGGCTGAGCGGGTGGTTTTGGATCACCAATCGCGGTGTCACAGCACCCGATGTGTTCGGGACCGTCGAGCTACTGCGCGATGGAACTCGGCAAGCGAAGCCTCCATCGCCAAGCAGCAGGACGCCTTCACGCCTTCATGAAACGTCGGGTGGAACAACGTCTTCCTGGACGATCAGACCCGGGTCCGCATCCAGCTCTTCGACGCCGATCTGAGCAACCACTACCCCATTGGGGTGATCGAGCTCAACGGTGAGGTCCTACTCGCAGCGCATGACCTCGGGGAGAACGTGGCGGTGCCGGTGACCACCCAGACGTCGCCGACCTCGACGCCAAGCTGATTCTCGAGGTTGCATGAATTCGAGCGGATCGCTAAATTGTTCAAATCGTAGTTACCTCCAACCTCAACTGCTCGGACTCGAACGATGTTCATGCTTCTCGCCACCACCTCCATTGCATGGGCCGGTTGGACCCCCGTCGGCACGGCGAACGACTGCGAGTTCTTCAAGAGTGACCAGGACAGCACCATCACCCCGATGCGTGCAGTGTGCGACTGGCCTACCCCGCCAGACGATGTGATCGGGGCGCTGGACGCCGCGGATACGCTCGAGGACGTGTTCTCCACCATCCACGAGAGCTCGGTTCTTTCGGGCGAACCGGGCCAGACGGCGCGCGTCTATCAGTTGTACAAGGTCACGAGCCTCTTCAAGCGAGAGGTCGTGCTGAGCATGGCCAGCGAAGAAATTCCAGGCGGGCGTCGTTTCCTCTGGAAGAAGGCCGATGACCAGTCTGCACTCACCGGCACGGCCACGGCGATCGACGCCATGGAGAATCTCTGGGAGGTGACCGGCACGGCCACCGGATGTCGCGTCGTCTTCGAGGTGAGCTACGCTCCCGGCGGGCGAGTGCCAGGATTCCTCATCACCTGGTTTCAGGGGACAGGAGTCCAGGCACAGCTCGCCGACCTGCGGTCGTTTGTTACCGCGAAGTGACCTCCGCTCACAGACGGGGTACCACGGTCCAGCCTTGGAGCCGCCGTCTCCACACCGCGCGGTGGGGCAGGGAGGAATCTGGTGGGGCCACTCGACAGCGACACCCGGAAGGACGAGATCTTGAACAGCGCGCAGTCGCTGTTCGTACGTCACGGGTTTCGGAAGACCACCGTGGAGGACATCGCGCGTGCTTGCGGCCTGGGGAAGACCGCGCTGTACTACTACTTCAAGGGGAAGGAAGACATCTTCCAGCAGGTCGTCCGCCGGGAGAGCAGCCGCTTCGTCACTGGAATCGAAGCTGCGGTGGCTGCCCAGACCGACCCGACCGAGCGGGTGCGCGCCTTCATCATCACTCGCTTCGCACACATCGAAGAGTTCCTGCTCCTGCATCGCGTCTCGCTTCAGGCAGCGCGAGAGCTGGCGCCGCTGGCCGAGCAGGCGCGGCAACAGTTCTTTCGCCGGGAGATCGAGCTGCTGACGGACCTTCTGGAGGAGGGGAGAGAGCAAGGCGTCTTTCGTGTAGAGCGTCCGGATGTGATGGCGACCACGATGATCTCGGCCTGCGTGGGCATCGAGCGACAGTTCGTCGAGGTCGAAGGAGCTCCTTCAGGGGCCGAGGGCCTGAAGGAGCTCCTCGATGTCCTGTTCGACGGGCTCTGCAGGTAGCGCAGAAATCCTAGACACTGAACAACTGACGAAATAGTTCAGTTCATCGAACGAGGCCCTCTTGTTGAAGACGCTCGCTACGGGCACCGCCCATCTCGGTGGTTGGGTGGTGCTCCTGCTACTTGCACAGGCTGCCCACGCAGCGCCCCCACCCACGGTCAGCCTCGACGAAGCGCTCCGGAGCGCGGACGAGCACAGCCCCCAAGTGGGCATGGCCGAGTGGGCCGTCGTGGCGGCCCGTGCCCGAAGGGCACAAGCGATGTCGTACTACGGGCCCACCTTGTCCCTCGATGCGAATGTCCTGTGGTGGGACGAGGCCCTCGAGGCTTCCCTGAGCGGCGACGAGCCGCTCGATTGCAGCGCATGGCCGCCTCCTACCGACCAGTTGTGCCTCGGGTTCGCCGAGCCGCTCGTCGTCCGTGACCAGCAGACCAGCTCGGTCACGCTGATGGCCGTCCAGCCCCTCACCGGTCTGTTCGCCATCTCCCAGGGGCACGTCGCTTCCGGCCACGTCCATCAGGCCGCCGTGCTCGACGAAGCGTCCAAGCGGGCCGATGTGGCCGTCCAGGTGGTGGACGCCTACTTCGGCGCTCTGGCAGCGGACCGTATGGTCGAGGTCGCCACGACGGTGGTGTCCAACCTGGAAGGCCACGAGGCCCGCGCTACTGCCTTCAACGACGCTGGCTTGGTCAACAAGAACGAGCTGCTTCAAATCCGACTGGCCCTCGCCAACGCCCGACTCGGCCTTCGTCGCGCCGGCGATGGTCGTGCGCTCGCGCGCGGACGGCTCGCCATGCTCATGGGGCACGAAGGCGAGGTCGTGCCACGGGACATCCCGGAGGAAGCCCTGCTGGCGCCCACGAGCGGCCTCGCCTCCCAGGACCCGGGGCGAGTGAGACCCGACATCGACGCGATGGAGCATCGTGTCGCCGCGGCGAGAGCTGGTAGACGCGCGACGGCCGCCGACCTGGCTCCACAGGTGGCGGCAATCGCGGCGTGGCAGCGCACCGAGGGAATGGGCTCCTTCGCCGCTCCCCAGGCGATGTACGCAGGGGTCAACGTGTCATGGGAGCTGTGGGGATGGGGACGCAAGCACGCTGCGCTGCGGGAGTCCACGGCTGAGCTGCGAACCGCAGAGCTTGGGTTGCAGGCCATGCGGGACGGCGTCCCCCTCGAGGTCATGGGGGCCTGGGACAGCGTCGAGGCTTCCTGGGAAGCGTACGAGGTCGGGCTGAGCACCTTGGAGCAGGCCGCTGAGAACCAGCGCATTGTCGAAGCCAGATTTGACGGCCAGCTCGCTTCCGCGACCGATCTGCTCGACGCAGAGAGCTTGTCCGCTCAGGCCCAGATGTCGCGAGTGACGGCCAGGTACGACTACCTGCGGGCTGTCGCCGCCTGGCAGCGCGCCGTAGGCGCGGCCGTACAACCGCTTCGACTCGAAGGGACTCCCCGATGACATCCACCGCTCGCGTCCTTTTCTTGTGCCTCGTCCTGATGTCCGTGGCGGCGTGTGGACTCACCGAGGCCCCAGTACCCGACGACACGGAGGAGCTCACGGTGGTGAAGACCGCGACTGTCCAGCGCACCTCGTTCGACGAGGAAGTCAGCCTGGCAGCGACGATCCAGGCCTGGCAGGTGGCCACACTGGTGCCCGATGTTCCTGGCCGCGTCCGGTCGGTCAACGTGCGCATCGGGGAGCGCGTGGAGAGAGGCGCAACCCTTCTCACCCTGGTCGACGACGACTACGCACAGGGGGTGCTTCAGGCGGAGGCGGCGGTCGACATGGCCAACGCACAGCTCGCGGACGCCGAGTCGACACATCGGCGCTTCGTGGACCTGAAAGCAAGAGACGCAGTGACCACGGCCGAGTTCGAGAAGGTCGTCGTCGGACTCACGCTGGCGCGTGCGCAGGCTCGGCAAGCCGAAGTCGGCCTGAACGTCGCGAAGGATCGCCTGGCGGACACCCGCCTGCGGGCGCCCTTCGCCGGCACGGTCGTCGCGCGCAACGTCGAGGTCGGCGAGATGCTCGGCGGGCCCGCGCAACTGCCGCCCATCCAGCTGGCAGACCTGTCCAAGTTGCGGGTGGTGGCCGCTATCGGAGAGATCCAGGCGGCCAAGGTGACCGTCGGCGATCGCGCGATGGTAGAGGTGGACGCGCTGCCGGGGCAGACGCTGCAAGGAGAGGTCCAGCGCGTCAACCGACTGGTCGACCCACGCACTCGCTCGGTGAAGGTCGAGGCCATGCTCGATGCGACCGACGAGCGGTTGATCCACGGGATGACCGCCGAGCTGCTGCTCGACAGCGTGGGCGACGACCACCTGGCCGTGCCCCGTGAAGCCCTCCTCGACCGGGATGACGGCACTGCGCGCGTCATGGTCGTCGACGGGGACACCGTCGCGTCGCGTGACATCCAGTACGGCCGGAGTCGCACCGGACTCGTCCCCATTCTTGCTGGCTTGGTGGAGGGGGAGCAGGTGCTCGTGGCCGGCCACACTCGCTTGACCGATGGCAGCCGTGTGGAGATCGTCGAGGGGAGCCAACCGTGAAGAGGATCATCGGACGCCCCGTCCTCGTCGCCGTCATCTACATCGTGCTGGCGCTGTTCGGCGGGGTGTCGTTCCAGCGGCTCTCCATCGACATGATGCCGGAGATCGAGCCTCCGGTGCTCTCCATCATCACCATCTATCCGGGCGCATCCGCTGGAGATGTCGAACAAAAAGTAAGCAAGAAGCTAGAGGATTCGATGGGCGGCATCGCCGGCCTCGAGGAGATCCGGTCGACATCCAGAGAGAACCTGTCGCTGGTGACCCTCCAGTTCGCGTTCGGGACCAACCTGGACGAGGCCTCCAATGACATCCGGCGCGTGGTGGACTTCAGCCGCAACCAGCTCCCCAAGGACATCGAGGAGCCACGCCTGTTCAAGTTCGACACGGCGATGTTCCCCATCTTGATCTTCGCAGTCACCTCGTCCACGAGTGACGTGCGGCAGCAAGCTACCGTCATCGACGATCTGGTGTTCGAGCCCGTTCGCCACGTCAACGGTGTCGGACAGGTCATGGCGTTCAATGCACCTCCGGCCATCGTGCGGGTCGATGTGCACCGCGATCGCCTCGTGGCGCAGGGCGTCACCGTGACCGAGATCGTGCGGGTGATCGGCAGTGAGAACCTGACGGTGCCCATCGGCACCGTGGACGTGGGCGCGATGGAGTTCGCCGTCCGCATGCCGAACGAGGCCGGCTCGCTCGAAGACCTCGGGGCGATGGTCATCAGCCGTGGAGCGGACGGAACAGTGGTTCGCCTCCACGACCTGGCCACGCTCAGCGAGGGGATCAACGACTCCACCGAGATCGGTCTCGTGAATGGCCAGACGGTCGTCGTTGGTGGCGTGATGAAGATCAGCGGCGCGAACTCGGTCGAGGTCGCCGAGTCGGCCAAGGCCGCCCTCGACGGCATCCAGGAGCAGCTGCCGGCCGGCATGGACGTGGTGATCATCACCGACACGTCAGAGTTCGTCGTCGACATGATCAGCAACCTCCAGCGCACCGTCCTGGTGGGGGGACTGCTGGTCGTCGTGGTTGCGTTCTTCTTCCTCCGTCGGGTGCGGCCGAGCCTCGTGGTCGCCATGACGATCCCTGCCTCCATGATCGTCACGTTCCTCATGCTCTATCTGGCGGGCTTCACGCTGAACGTCATCTCACTGATGGCGATGGCCCTGGCCATTGGCATGGTGGTCGACAACGGCATCGTGGTGCTCGAGAACATCACCCGCCTCGTCGACGAAGGCATGGACCCGCACGACGCGGCCGCTGCGGGCGCGTCGGAGGTAGGCGGTGCACTGTTCGCGTCCACCACCACCACGCTGGTCATCTTCGCCCCGCTCATCTTCGTCAGCGGCATCATCGGCATCATGTTCGGGCAGCTCGCCTACGTCATGATCGTGACAATCGCCGGCTCCCTCGCGGTGTCCATCACGCTCACGCCCGTGATGGCGGCTCGCTTGGTTCGCAAGCACGAAGGCGACAAGTCTCGGTCCCTGTTCGAGCGGTCATTCGGCAGATTGGAGTCCATCTACCGCTGGTCACTGGGGGCGTCCTTGCGGCACTGGTGGTTGGTGTTCGCGGCAGCGGTGCTGGCGGTGGTGGCCACAGGCCTGCTGGTGCTGACCGTGCCCACGGACTTCATGCCGAGGCAGGACTCGGGCGAGTTCCAGATCGAGATCGAACTCGCGGTGGGCGCCAACCTGGACACCACCGGCGCGGTGGCCCAGCGGGTGGTGGAATCCCTCCAACAGGAGCCCGAAGTGCGCCTGCTCTACACGCGCGGGGGCACGAGTGCCTCTGGCATGGGCTCCATCACCGGCGGGAAGGAAGGCAGCAATGTCGCCACCATCATGGCCCAGCTCGTGTCGGCGAATGACCGAACGCGGTCCGACGCCGAGGTCGCTCGGAGCGCACTCGATCGCTTGGGGCCGATGCCCGAGGTGGTGAACATGGAGGTCAGCCTCGGAAGCACCATGAATCGGATGCTCGGTCTGTCCGGGAAGCCCGTCGTGGTCGAGCTGGTCGGGAGCGACTTCGACGCGCTCCTGGGGGCGGCGAGGCAGATACGGCGACAGATCGCCGCGGTCGAAGGCACCACTGAAGTGGCCGCTGATCTGCTGCAGACACGCCCCGAGGTTCGGCTGGACGTGTCGAGGGAGCTCGCCGGACGGGCGGGGGTGCCGTTCGCCATGGCCGGTGGGGAGCTGCGTGCGGCGGTCACCGGTGCGACGGCGGCTCGCTACACCGGCAGTGCGGACGCCAAGGACATCGTCGTGCGGTTGGCACCCGAGGACCGCGACGAGATCCATGAGCTGCTGAAAGTGCCGGTGCGGTCGATGACCGGGGCGTTGGTCGAGCTGGGCGACATCGTGGTGGAAGGCGAGGCAGAGGCACCGATCGAGATCAAGCGAGTCGACAAGATGCGCGTCGTCACGGTGAGTGCTGGCATCGAGGGGCGCGCGTTGGGCGAGGTGGCGGCGGACGTCGACGCGATCTTGGAGTCCTTCGAATCACCGCCAGGCGTGCTCGTGCGCTACGGCGGCACCGTGGAAGACCAAAGGGACAGCTTCAACAGCATGTTCCTGCTCATGGGTCTGGGGCTCATCCTGGTGTACCTGGTCATGGCCGCTCAGTTCGAGTCGTGGCTCGATCCATTCGTGATCCTCTTCTCGATTCCATTCGCGGTGACCGGTGCCTTCTTTGCACTGGCGATCACCCGCACCACGCTCTCTGTCCTGGCGTTCCTCGGGTTGATCATCCTGATCGGTGTCGTGGTGAACAATGCGATCGTGCTCGTGGACTACGTCAAGCTCCTGCAGTCACGGGGAGTCGACAGGACCGAAGCGCTGATCACGGGCGGGAGCCGGCGGCTGCGGCCGGTGTTGATGACCACGCTGACGACCGTCGGTGGGATGTTCCCGCTGGCGCTGGCGACGGGGAGCGGCGCCGAAATCTGGGGGCCCATGGGGCGGACAGCCCTCGGCGGTCTGCTGATGTCGACTGTGGTCACCCTGATCCTGGTGCCTGTCGCCTACTCGGTCGCCGACCGGCTGCGCGCGTGGTGGGCGGGGGAACCGACGGTCGAACCCCTGCCCGAGCGGGCAGACGCAGGGGGAGTGCCTCAGGCCTTCGAAGAGGCCAGCAAATAGCATGGCCCGTTCCGTAACGATCTCTGATGAGGAGGTGCTCGCCGCTGCCCGTCGTCTCCTGCTCGAGCGCGGACACCGAGTGACCGTCGCTCAGATCGCGAAGAGCATCGGCCTGTCCGATGCCACGATCTTCCAGAGATTCGGCAGCAAGGAGGCGCTGGTCCTGGAGGCGCTGCGACCGCAGGCGTCCATGGCATGGCTGGATCGCCTGGAGCGACCTCCGGACCCCGACTTGATCGAACGACAGCTGACCTCACTTTCCCTGTCCCTCGGGCGATGGTTCGCCGATGTGGTCCCGGCGTTGGCCGTGCTCCGATCTGCTGGTCACGAGCCGCGTGAGGTGCTCGCGCACTACGGGCTGCCGGACCCTCGCGTGATCCTCGACGCGCTGAGCGACTGGCTTCGGCGAGCCGACGACAACGGCGTGATTCGGGTAGAAGACGCCGCAGTCGGGGCGATGGCTTGGCTGGGGGCAGTGCAGGTTCGATCGTTGATGACGTACCTCTCGCCCACCCGCGAGCGTCTGTTCGACGACAGGGTCTACGCCGAGCAAGTAGCGGCCATGCTCCTCGCTGGTTGGAGTGTCAAGTGATCGGAATGCTCCTGATTGTAGTGGCGTGGGCCAACCCAGAGTTGGGTCCGGCCGACCTGGCACGGGTAGCCGAGGGCGAGGTGGTGGTGGTCCTCTCCGACGACGGCGCCCAGAGTATTGCGGCGGTGGACATCGCTGCGCCGCCTGCCCGGGTCATGGAGGCCATCCTGGACTTCCAACACCGGGTGGAGTCCTCGTCGATGATCAAGCAGGCGGAGGTCTACGAACGACATGAAGACAGGGTTTCCGTGAAGTTCAAGGCTGGGCTGATGGGCTTCACCGGGACGTGGCACACCGTATACAAATGGGACTCGGACGTGGGCCCGTGCACGTACGAGCTGGACACGGCTCGCGAGAACAGCCTCGAGAAGATGGCCGGCGCGTACGAGCTGCAGCCGACGGACGGCGGTACGCGCTTGGTGGTCACCACCGTGTCGGTCCCTGGCGGCGTGTATCCGGCCTGGCTGATCAAGTCCGCTGGTCGCAGCTCCACCCTTCGAATGCTCGAGGGGCTTCGGACCCGCGCGACCAATCCTCCAGCACGTCCGCCGCTTTCCACGCCATCCGAGTGACATTCCCGCGAGCATTGGCAGAGGCAGTGGGCGGGATGGGAGGGCCGTCTTCTTTGGCCTTTGGCGGGGGTCACGCGGGAACCGGTCATCGTATGAGACCACATGTGGAATCACGACGACGGCGATCTGGTGTGGTCCTGAGCTTCGAGACACTCCGCTGCTGAGGGTCGCCGCAAGCCACTGAAGCTACGGATGCGCAGCTTCGATGAACTCCCTCGACACGAGAGCCTCACCCGGATCTGGAAACTCCAACGACTCCCGCACCGCTGGCTCGAGCCTGCTCATGTCGCGTCTCTCTTGTCCGGCTGCCCCAGCAGTTTCATCGCCTGCGCTGCCATGTCTCCGAAGCGCGCCGGGTCGAGGGTCAGGAACAGGCCCTCTCCCTCAGCATAGAGGATGCCGTCCCTCCCCTCGAGCCGGCCCAGCGTGCGTACTTTTCGGCCGTCGATCTCCGCGATCTCTGCCGTTAATGTGGCCACAGTCCCGAGCGGGATCAGCTTGCGAAACCGACTCGTGAGCTCGAGGGCGACGGCCGGGTGACCACCCATCCACGTGGCGCCCCCCATGGCCTCGTCGAGGATCGAGGCGATACTCCCGCCATGAGCGTGTCCCGGCGGTCCCTGGGTACCGGGCCCGAACCACACCTTGCCGCGAAGCCGGTCTTGTTCGTCCCGAAAGTACCGAACCCGAAGGCGATCCCCGGTGGGGTCGCCGCTCACGTAGGAGACGATCCCGACATCGGTCGGCAACGGGGTTGAAGTCCAGCCGGCCTCACCTGACAGATTCGGTTCGGGCTCACTCATCATTCGTCTCCAGGGTTGCGCCCAACCTCGCGAGCATGGGACCTACCCGGCCTGGCCGAGCCGAGTCTGACAGCACCCCAACCCCAATGAAGGCCGAGAACGCGTCGGCGATCTCATCGGGGGTGCGGCCGCCGTCGGGCTGGTACCAATGCGCGACCGAGTTGGCTGCTCCGAACACGAACAGGTGAACCAGCCGAAGATCCAGCCCCGGAGCGAGTTGCCCTGCGGCACTGGCGTCTTCAACCAACCGCTTCCACACCCGCTCGTAGCGCTGATGAACCTCACGCAGCTCCGCTCTGGACGCTGGCGGAAGTCGACTCCACTCGTTGAGCAGCAGCCACACCGCACTGTCGGTCGCAAGGAGCTCGTTCAGGTGGGCGCGGAGCGCGAGGCGGAGGCGGTCCAATGGGGCATCGGTACCCTCCACCACCTCCTCGATCGCGAGCACCGCCCTTCGCACCCCGGCCTCCATCACGGCGAGGATCAGATCGCTCTTCTTGGGGTAGCGATACGTCAAGCTACCCAACAGGATCCCCGACTCCTGGGCGATACCACGCATCGACGCGCCCGCGATTCCTCGCTCTCGAAACAGGCGCGCCGCCGCTGTAAGCACAGGGTCCACACCTTCCTTGTACGATCGACCAAGGATGCCGTCAACCCCGATTTGGACGTTCGACCAAGGCGGAGCGGGATCGTATTCATTTGGACGCGCTCGCCGTGCTGGACTCGGGTCGGGAACCAGGAACCAGATAGGAACCAGCGGTGCGGCTCCAGCCGGGTTCAGCCGGCTCCAGTCGGACGAGAGCTACGATTCCACCGTTCGCCCCGTCCCGAAGAGACTACCGGTTCAATGTGTAGTTGTAGGTTCTAACGCCGTTTTCGGCGTTGCGAACTTCTTCGAGACACACTCCGAGACACAAACGCGTAGCGTCAGGGTCGTCCGAGACACGGAGGACTCATGGCCAGCATCGCGGGCATCAAGGGCATCAGCTACGCGCCGTACAGGGGCGGCTGGAAGCTCCGGTGGCGTGAGCTGCACGAGACCGAGAGCGGGGTCGTGCGCAAGGCGCGGTCGTACACGGTGGTCGACGAGGCCGAGGTGCCCATCGTCGCGGTGGACATCCGGCGGGCGCTCGACCGGCAGGGGTGGTGGGAGCCGCCTCGGGACGACGAGGTGCTGGCGCGGCCGCGGTTCGTGGACCTGGAGGCGCTGTCCGCCGAGTGGCTGGTGCGAAAGGTCGGGCGACGGCGGCTCGCGCCATCGACGAAGGCGAACCTGAAGGGCAGCATGAAGCGGTTCTTCGAGGGCGTGCGGGCGGTGACCGGCATCAAGGAGGGACCGCTGCCGCCGACGGTGCTGACCCGCGACGTGGTCGAGCAGGTCACGGTGTGGCTCGGGGAGCGGTACGCCGAGGGGACCGTGTACCAGACGCTGCATCCGGTGCTGCGGGAGTTCTGGCCATGGGCGAGTGACCGGGACGTGGTCGGGCTCGAATCCGCGCCGCGCGACACGAAGTCGCTGATGCCGAGGAACGCGGTGTACGCGCCGCCGAACGTGCTGCCGACGGTGGCCGAGGTCGACGCGATGCTCGCGCGGATCACGGTGCCGCGGGCGCGGGTGGCCGCGGTGCTGATGCGGGGGACCGGGCTGCGGATCGAGCAGGTGGCGCACATCCGGGGGCAAGACCTCGATGTCGAGGCGCACACACTGCTGATCCGGAAGGGGAAGTCGCGGCGGGAGAAGGCGCTGATGCGGACCGTGGCGGTGCCCGAGTGGCTGGCGCCGACGCTGACCGAGATGGGGGCGATGCGGGAGGGCTGGTTGATCCGGCACCAGGACCGGTACGGCGGGGTGTACGAGCAGCCGATGCCGTCGCCGCGGAACCTGGCGATGCACTTTCGGAAGGCGTGGGAGCGGGCGGAGAAGGCGAAGGAGGTGCGGCCCGGGATCTGGAAGCCCGCGAACCGGAAGAAGGCGAGCACGACCCACGCGCTGCGGGCGGTGTACCAGGCGACGCTCGAGGAGGCTGGCGTGCGGGATGGGGTGATCGACTGGCTGGTCGGGCACTCGGGGAGGAGCACCCGGGCGACGAGCTACACGAAGCCGAGCATGGAACAGATGCGGGCGGCGGTGGTGCACATCCGTGAGCCTGTCGGCATCACCCAGCGAGCAGGAACGGCCGAGGAGCACGCTCCGGAATGAAGACGGTCCCCTCCTGCAAGACCAGCATTCCGTCGTCACAGAGACTCACGATGAGCGGACGGTCCTCGACGCTGAAGTCGCGGAGAGCAAGGCCCGCGGGACCTCCAGGGCCGACGCTCCCGAGAACGGAACGAACGTGCGCCAGGAGGTGCTCACGGCGGGTAGCCGTCGCGGTCTCCCTGCGACGGGCAAGCCAGCGCCGGACCGTCGGGAGCACGCCGTCCCACCCGAGGAGGGTGACCAAGAGACCGGCACCCCCGACCACTGCGGCGAAGATGGTTCCGGCGATGCCGATGAGACTGCCGACAATGCCGATGAGGCCGCCGACGATTCCGATGTAAAGAGCGATTTGATCCATGAGAAGACCGTAGGCACTCTTCTTCCTACGTCAACGGCGAGGCTGACCTACACCGTCGACCAGTCGAACCGCTCCAGCGGCGCCTCGGTCCGGGTAGGGCTTGCCCGACGCAGCGGCCTCGGCGCGGCGATCCCCGCCGCACGCCGGAACCAGTCGTCAAGCGTCTCGCGGTTCCAGCGCAGCACCTTGCGCCGCTGGCCCACGTTCACCGGGCCCCCCTCCTCGTGCCCGTGCTCCCTCGCGTACTTGTCGAGCGTGTCGCGGGACACCTTCAGGTACGCCGCCGCCTCCTCCGTGGTCATCCACGGCGAGTCGGCCCGCGCCTCGGCGAGCTCCGCACGCAGCTCCCGGACCTCGGACGCGAGGGTGCCGACCAGCTCAACGAGCTGGCGGACGGCGTCCTGGGTGCTGGCGTGGGGGGCGGACATGACCTCACGGTAGCCACCGGCCCGGGCGTGCTTCCAGCGAAACCGTCTCCCCTCTCGGCTCGCAGGCGCCTCCCCGTTTCCCCGCCTCGAACGTCGATTGCGGGGAGACGTGGGGAGACGATTCCAGCAGCTTCCACCGGATGAACGTGCTCCCTTGGAAAGCGAATCGAACCCGCTTTCCATCCTCGGAGGACATCGTGCGACGCCGCTACCTGCTCAACCCCGACACCATCCAGCTCGCCCTCGACCGCAACCACCTGACCCACCTGCGGTTCGCCGATCACCTCGGCCTGTCGCGCTCCTACTGGAGCCAGGTGTTCAACCGCCATCGCCACCTGACGCCGACCGTTCGTCTGTGCCTGCTCGGCAGCCGCTACCTCAAGCACCTCGACGAGGACGAGCTGTGGGACATCGTCGTCGAGGACGAGACCGTCGAGGCGCAGCAGTG
Organism: Myxococcota bacterium; assembly: GCA_965224055.1. Classification (GTDB taxonomy): domain Bacteria; phylum Myxococcota_A; class UBA796; order UBA796; genus JACKEQ01. The sequence continues at coordinate 6,074,195 of OZ245034.1, forward strand.
AAGCAGCCGAACTCCGACGCGCTCCACCTGGTGGAGCACGAGCCCGATGAAGCCCTGCCCGACGTGGTCACCAACAACCGGCAGATCCGCGACATCGTCGCCGACGCCTGGTCCGCCCTCGAGGCCTCCGACTACGGCGCCCGGGTGTTCCGCTACGGCGATGCGCTTGTCTACGCCCGGCAGGTCCGCGAGGCGCACGTCGCCCTCGAATCGCTGGACGCTCCCCGGCTGACCGCACTCCTCAACCGCTCGGCGACGTGGGTGGCCGAGACCGAGGAGGGGTTCCGGAACAGTCGGGTGCCCCAGGACGCGGTGCGCGACATGCTGGCGCTCCCCCACCCGGACATCCCGTGGCTCGAAGCGGTGGTGCACCTGCCCGTGGTCCGAAGCGACGGGTCGATGGCGCCCGTCGATGGCTACGATCCCGACAGTCGCCTGTTCGTGGCGACGTCACACGCCGTTCGAGCCGTCGTTGCCAAGCTCTCCGGGCCACCGCAGCCCCAGGAAGCGCTCACGTTCGTGCTCCGCGAGGTGCTCGGCGACTTCCCCTTCGCCCGTGACAGCGACCGTGCCCACGCCGTCGCGGCACTGCTGCTGCCGGTGGTCCGACACCTCGTGGACGGGCCGACGCCGCTGCACCTGATCGAAGCGCCGACGCCCGGCACCGGCAAGACACTGCTGGCCGACGTCATCCACGTCGTGGCGACGGGCGAGCCGGTGGAGCCGACGCCGCTTCCGCGCCGAGAGGAGGAGGTGAGGAAGAAGATCACCTCCGTGCTGCTCGGCAGTCCGGCCCTCATACTGCTGGACAACATCAACCATGGCATCGACTCACCGAGCCTGGCGGCCGCGCTGACCAAGGACCGGTGGTCCGACCGGGTGCTGGGCCAGAGCCGGATGGTACGGCTGCCGAACCGGGCGATGTGGTTGGCGACGGCCAACAACCCGGTGCTGTCCCACGAGATGAGCCGCCGCTCGGTGCGCATCCGGCTCGATGCCGATGCGGAGCGGCCCTGGCTACGCGATGGCTTCCGTCACCCCGACCTGGTCGGGTGGGTTCGGGCGCATCGGGGCCAGGTCATCGGCGCCCTGCTCGAGCTCGCGCGGGGCTGGCTGCTCGCCGGCGCTCCGGACGTCGGCGTGAAGCTCGGCAGCTACGCGGCGTGGGCGCGGGTGATCGGCGGCGTGCTCGGTCGTGCGGGCATCGACGGGTTCCTCGACGACCGGCAGCACGACGAGGAGGCCGAGGACCCGGTGGAGGCCGAGTGGCGCGCGCTCGTTGCGCTGTGGTTCGAGCGGTTCGGGACCGACCCTGTCGATGCGAAGGCGCTGCAGCAGGTCGCGGCTGGCGCTGGTCTGCTCGACCTAGACGACGGGCCGGTGGACCGTCGGGCCAAGGCTCGGTTCTCGCGTGGCCTGTCTCGGAGGCGGGACCGGATCTACGACGGCATGCGAATCGTCGTGGTCCGCGACAGCCACCGGAAGGTCAACCGGTACGCCCTGGACCCGGGCTCGTCTGGGTAGGGCTCGGGGACCACCCGCGAGCACACGCACAGCACCCGCAGGGCGAGGAGCAGCAGCAGCTCGGAATCACCGCCGACGCCATCGGGTGGTCGCGGGCGGTTGCGGGTGGTCGCGGCGGCGGTCGTGCATGACCTGGTAGGTCTGGAACGGCGAGCGCGGGTGTGCGGCGAGTGTCCGGATGAGACCGGCGTCGACGGCGGCTTCGAGGACGTTCCGCAGCGTGGACCGCGACCAGCCCAGACGACGCTGCAGCTCGCGACGTGGCAGACGGCCGGCGTTCCCGAGGACCTGGACGAGCTCGGCGATGCGGTCGTTGGTCGTCCGGTAGCCCTCGTGCTGCATCGGCGGGCGCGTCGCCGTGCGGGCAGGCAGCTCCTGCTTGCTCGGCTTCTCCCTCGGCAGCTCCTCCCTCGGCGGCTCGGCCGTCGCCGGTTCCTGCTCGTCGCGGCTGTGCACCTCCGTCGGCTCGACGCGGGGCCGCTCCCGGAGCCGCCACCGGACCGCTACCCAGTCCCCGTCGACCTGTTCGACGAGGTGGCCGTCCGTGACGTCGTTGCCGAGAGCCTTGTCGATGTGCTTCCACGCGGCGGACGCGCGGGTGAGGCAGCCCCGTCGGGTGAGGAGATCCGCGAGGACCGGGTTCGGGACCTTGGCGTGCGCGGTGCCGGGCAGGTGAAGGGAGAGCACGCCATCGGTCAGGGTGACGGAGACGCCCTCCTCGGCGCGGTCGAGGGACCAGTCTCTCCAGGCGAGCGCGCTGCCGACGAGGAGCCTTGCGGCCTCCCTATCCAGACGAGGACCGAGGACCGGGTGCTCGACGAGGTGCCGGACCAGCACCCCGACAGGGCCGGAGCGCTGCTGCGGCACGCCACCGTCTACCGACACCTCCAGAGACATCGCCGGGAGGACCTGGTGCGGTCGGCGTCCGAAGGCGACCAGGGCGGCGACGGTGGGCACGACCTCGCCGCTGTGGCGCACGCCGATGCCGAGGGCGAGCATCCCGCGGAGCAATCGACCGCGCGCCGGAACGCCGGTCAGCATCGCATCGGGGGTCGCGTCGACGACTCGCTGGACGGTGCGGTTGCCGAGGGCGCTCCAGTCCAGGCCCGGGAGCGGCTGGAGCTCCGCGGGCAGATCTTCGGGGTCGTGTTCGTCGTAGAGGGTCGGGATTCCTGACATGACATGCCTCCTGGCATGCCTGGGAAGGGGGTGACATGCCTTGTCATGTCAGCTTTCCCGGTCGGAGTTGCGATGGGGGTTCACTCCGTGTCCCACCCCCGTGGTAGGTTCCGCCTCTGGCAACAACTGGCAATCCCCGCCCGAGGTCCGCCCATGGAGTTCCTGACCGTCGCGGAGGCGGCGGCGCTGCTCCGCATCGGAGAGCGCACCGCCTACAAGCTCGTCCGCGACGGCCGCATCCCGGCCGTGAAGGTCGGGAACCAGTGGCGGATCGAGAAGGGCGCCTTCGAGGCCTGGCTGGCTCGAGGCGGGGAGCGAGCCCACCAAGACGCAAAGGACGACACCGCGTGAACACCCACTCCGACAAGGTCAGCTTCATCTGGTCCGTGGCTGACAAGCTGCGCGGCACCTACAAGCAGTCCGAGTATGGCCGGGTCATTCTGCCGCTCGTCGTGCTGCGGCGCCTGGACTGCGTGCTCGAGCCCACGCGGGCCGAGGTGCTGGCGACGGCGAACCGGACCGATGGCAGCCCCACCGAGCTGCGCGAGCGCCTGCTCCAGAAGGCCTCGGGTCAGAGCTTCTACAACACCAGCAACCTGGTGTTCCGGCAGCTCACCCGTGCGGATCGGGCCGATCCCGCGTGGAAGGGGTTCGCGAGCCTCGCGGTGGCCGACCACCAGGCGGCCAACCTCACCACGTACATGGCCGGCTTCTCGAAGAATGCCCGCGAGATCATGGAGTACTTCCGGTTCGATCGGCAGATCGAGCGCATGGACCGGGCCGACATCCTGTTCCAGGTCGTGCAGAAGTTCACCGAGGTCGACCTGCACCCGGACGTGGTCGACAACCACGCCATGGGCACCATCTTCGAAGAGCTCATCCGGCGCTTCTCCGAGCAGTCGAACGAGACCGCGGGTGAGCACTTCACCCCCCGTGAGGTCATCGCGCTCATGGTGAACCTGCTGTTCTCGGAAGACGACGACGGGCTGCGCACCCGCGGCATCATCCGCACGCTGTACGACCCGGCCTGCGGCACCGGAGGCATGCTGTCGGTCGCCGAGGAGCACCTGTCCCGCCTCAACCCGGACGCCACGCTCGAGGTCTACGGCCAGGAGCTCAACGACGAGTCCTATGCGGTGTGCCGCTCCGACATGATGCTCAAGGGGCAGAAGTCCGAGAACATCGCCTTCGGCAACAGCTTCACCCAGGACGGCCACGCCGGGTCGACCTTCCACTACTGCATCTCCAACCCGCCGTTCGGCGTGGAGTGGAAGACCGCGGCCTCGGTGGTGAAGGCGGAGCACGAGTCCCGCGGGTACGCTGGACGGTTCGGGGCAGGCCTGCCGCGCATCAACGACGGCTCGCTGCTGTTCCTGCAGCACATGATCAGCAAGATGAAGGCCCCGGACGAGGGCGGCACCCGCATCGCCATCGTGTTCAACGGCTCGCCTCTGTTCACCGGGTCCGCCGGGGCTGGCGAGAGCGAGATCCGGCGCTGGATCATCGAGAACGACTGGCTCGAGGCGATCATCGCGCTTCCCGACCAGATGTTCTACAACACGGGCATCAACACATACATCTGGCTGGTGACCAACCGGAAGTCGCCGGCACGGGCCGGCAAGGTCCAGCTCGTGAACGGCGTGGACTTCTACCGGAAGATGCGCAAGTCCCTGGGCGACAAGCGCAAGGAGCTGGGTCCCGACGACATCGCGACCCTCACCCGACTGTATGGGGAGCTCGTCGAGGGCGAGCACGTCCGCATCTTCGACAACGCTGACTTCGGCTACCAGCGCATCACGGTCGAGCGGCCGCTGAAGCTCGACTTCCAGGCCTCGTCGGACCGCATCGCCCGCCTGGAGGACGAGCGGAGCTGGCAGAACCTGCTCAAGAGCCGCAAGAAGGGCGCTGCTGGCGAGGCCGAGGTCGAGGCCGGTCGTGAGACCCAGGCCGCGGTTCGGCGGGCGCTGTCCAGCCTCGACCCGGAGCGCGTGTACCTGGACCGCAAGTCGTTCCGGAAGGACCTCAACAAGGCGATGAAGGCGGCCGGGGTGAAGCTGAACGCCTCGCTGCGACGCGCCGTCGAGGGCGCGCTGGGGGAGCGAAGCGAAGCCGCAGCGGTGTGCCGCGACAAGAAGGGCCAGCCGGAGCCCGACACCAACCTGCGCGACTACGAGAACGTCCCGCTCACCGAGTCGATCGACGACTACATGGAGCGCGAGGTGCTGCCCCACGTACCCGACGCCTGGGTGGACGAAGACAAGACGAAGATCGGCTACGAGATCCCGTTCACGCGGCACTTCTACACGTATGAGCCGCCGCGGCCCCTGGAGGTGATCGAGGGCGAGATCCGGGGGCTCGAGGACGAGATCCGCGGGATGTTGGCGGGGGTGTTCGGGTGACGAAGGGTAGGACCTGGATAGACAACGTCACCTGGGCCGGTCGTCTGCCAGGCGATTGGACAACTACGACTGTCGGGCGAGTCACCACCCTGGCAGACCGCCGAAACAACGAGCACGATGATCGGCTGCTCTCGCTGTCGGCGTACACCGGCGTCCGACTGAAGGAGCACGATGCCGAGTCACGTGTGCGCTCTGGAGAGGAGCTCTCCCACTATTGGAGGGTTGAGCCAGATCAGCTCGTCGTGAATCCGATGTGGCTGAACCACGGCAGCATCGCAGTCAGCAGGATGCATGGTGTGATCAGCCCTGACTATCGCGTCTACGACCTTCGTAGCGACATCGAGCCGTCCTACGCCCACCACGTCTTCCGGTCCGAGACCTATCGAACTCTCTACGGTGTGCTCACGCGCGGTCACACCACGTACGACCGGCGCATCTCCAAGCCTGACTTCGCCTCGCTACCCATCGCGATCCCGCCTGGCCACACCCAACGCGCCATCGCCGACTTCCTCGACCGCAAGACGGCCGCCATCGACGCGCTCATCGAGAAGAAGGAGCGCCTGATCGCCCTGCTCGCCGAGCAGCGGGCCGCGCTCATCCACCGGGCGGTGACCCGCGGGCTCGACCCGGACGTGGAGATGAAGGACTCCGGGGTGGAGTGGATCGGGGAGGTGCCGGCGCATTGGGAGGTCAACCGCATGCGGTTCCTCTGCGACATCACCACCGGCAGCCGTGACACCCAGGATGCGGAGGATGACGGCGCGTACCCGTTCTTCGTGCGGTCCCAGACGGTCGAGCGCATCTCGACTTGGTCGTTCGATGGCGAGGCCGTCTTGACGTCGGGCGACGGAGCGGGCGTTGGCAAGATCTTCCACCACTACGTTGGGAAGCTCGAGTACCACCAGCGGGTGTACCTCTTCCACAGCTTCCGAGGTGTGCTCGGCCGATACCTGTACTTCTTCCTCCGAGAGAACTTCCTCAAGGTCGTCCTGGCCGGCACCGCCAAGTCCACGGTCGACAGCCTGCGGCGGCCGATGCTGCAAGACTTCTACATCGCGTACGGTCCGGAGGAAGAGCAGCGGAAGATCGTTGAGGAGCTCGACGCGTTCGATGCAAAGCACCATGCGCTCGAGAGCAAGCTGAACGACCAGGTCGAGCGCCTCCGTGAGTACCGCCAGGCTCTGATCACCGCCGCTGTCACCGGTCAGCTCGACATCGGCGCTCAGGACGCCGCTGCCCAGACGTCTCTCTTCCACGCTGCCCTCGCTGCCGAGCCGGCGACCCTGGAGTACCCGTGACTCGAATGGTCACGCCATGGCTGGTGCTTGGCCGCCCCGTGCCACGGCTACGGCAGCGCACCGCGTTCGGAGGTGCGGTCTGACAAGCGCCGACCGAGTCGTGATCGACCTCGATGCCCTCGCCGAGGGCACACCCGCGCTCAGTCCGGCCACCGCCGCCGACCTGGTCGAGGCGGCGGCGGTGTGCCTCATCGAGTCGGGGCATCAGCCGAACGTGCCGCTCGAGGTCCGACCGCCCCCGGCCTCGACGCTGGCCTTCTCGCAACCGGACGAGCGCGCCTTCGCGAGTCGCGCCGATCCCCAAGAAGCGACCGAGCGCGGCGCGACGGCCGTGGCCCTGGCGCTTCTCAAGGCAAGGACCGGGTACGGCGTCGTCGAGCGCGCCCGCAAGCGGACAGGTTGTGACTGGTACCTGGGTGACGATGACGACGGGCCACCCTTCCAGAAGAAGCACCGCATGGAGGTCTCCGGCATCCGCGAGGAGGACGACAGCAAGCTGCGACAGCGAGTGAACCAGAAGCGAAACCAACTCGCGCGAGGCTCGGATGACCGTCCCGGCTACGTCGTCGTGGTGGGGTTCGCGACCCCGGTAGCGGTCGTGGAGGAGCCATGACCGACGTGAAGTCACTGCACCGCCAGGCGATGGACCTCGCCGACGAAGGAGATCGCCTGCGCAGGTCCCACGCCTTCGACGAGGCCACCGCGGTGTTCTTGCGCGCCTTCGAGATGGAGCGAGAAGCAGCCTTGATGGTCGACGTGGAGCCGTCGCGCGGAATCCTGCACAAGAGCGCTGCATGGCTCGCCCTCGAGGCCGGTGAGGCACGCGCAGCCGAGGCCATCGCCGCCCGCGGGCTGGCTGGCCTGGAGGTGCCTGCCGATGTCGCCGAGGAGCTCCGCGCCGTGCTCGAGGACGCGCAGCTGCGAATCCACAAGCCCGAGCTGCCCGCTCCGGGCGCAACCGCAGCCTTCGAGATGACCCTCAAGGGTGGAGACATCGGGTACGGTGATGCCGACCCCGCCGAGGTGATCCGCCGCATCGAGCTGGGGCAGAAGCTGATCCACCGCACGGTGGAGCGGCGCAACAACAAGCCCTTCCGCAAGGGCGGGCGAGTCCCAGCAGACATCATCAACCGCACCCAGCCTCGCCTGCGTGTCGCCCCCGGCAGCTTCACGATCCGCTTCGAGCTCGGTGGAAAGCAGCTCTCGCTGTGGGAAGAGGCCACCGGCGTGGTCGATGACATCATCGCGTGCTTCAAGGCCATCGCCACCGAGGAGGGGGGCCAGGAAGAGCTCGAACGCCGAATCCCCAACGACAGCTACCGGCAGAACTTCGCGGCGATCGCCAGGAGCCTGGCCCCAGACGGCAAGGAAGTCACCCAGCTCGCCATCACCGGGCTCACCAAGGAGGGATCGTCTCGGTTCATCCTGAAGGGCCTGCCCACGCAGGAGCGTCCGACGGGGGACGGCGACAGCGACGGCGAGACCGTGTCCGTCGTCGGCGAGCTGCTCGCCGCGGATGGGACCACACGCCAGAGTCGCATCAAGCTCGTGCCCAGCGAAGGCGGCAAGGCGCTGACCATCGCCGTCGCCGACGCGCTGCTGGAAGACATCGTGCGCCCCTACTTCGGGCGACGGGTGCGCGCGCGGCTGCAGAAGCGGACGACCAAGAAGGGACTGGTTCGCTACCGGCTGATTTCCCTCGACGAAGCGCCGGAGGACACCTCCGATGCGTGAGTCCGTCGCCACCTTCGACATCACCCCCTTCCTGACCCAGGACGAGGGCCAGCACTTCGACCGGAAGTCGCTGTTCGAAGGACCGCCGGGGCGGAAGCGTTCCCGCGACCGACGCACCGTGCGCGATCAGGTGGCCGAGTACGTCGCGGGCTTCGCCAACGCCGAGGGCGGCGTGCTTTTGCTCGGCATCGAAGACGATGGCCAGCTCACCGGGCACCGGCTTCCCGACGACGCGCTGCAGACGCTGCTCAACGTACCCGCGACCCGGCTCCAGCCGCCCCAAGCACCCGGCTTCGTCGTACACCACGGCGAGCACCAGATCGTCGTGTTCGACGTCACCTCGGCCGACGTCCCGGTTCAGGTCACCGGCGACGGCTTCCCGCTCCGCATCGGCGACCAGACCGTCCAGGCCTCCGAGAAGCAGATCCGCCAGCTCAAGTACCAGGGTCTCGTCGAGAGCTGGGAGAGCCGCCCGTCCTGCGCCACCCTGTACGACCTGGACCCGGACCTCCTGGCGCGCGCCCGAAAGGGTGCCGGTCTCGCTGCCCTCTCCGATGCCGAGTACCTGCTCAAGCGCAAGATGGCCGACCGACGGGGCACCGGCATCGTGCTGCGCAACGCCGCCGAGCTCGTCTTTGCTCGCCATGGCGCCGACCATCCCAACGCTGGCGTTCGGCTGTTCCGCGTCGTCGGCCGCGAGCGCCGCTACGGCGCCGAGCACAACGTGGAGGAGCGCCCGCGCATCGAGGGCAACCTGCCCGAGGTGATCCGCGAGACGATGGAGACCGTGGGCTCCTTGCTGCGCCGTCCGTCGCGACTGGTGGGCACGCGGTTCCAGTCCGCGCCCGAGTACCCCGACTTCTCCTGGAAGGAGGCCGTGCTCAACGCCATCGCCCACCGTGACTACGGCGTGGAGGGGCGCACCACCGAGGTGTGGCTGTTCGACGACCGGATGGAGGTGGCGAGCCCGGGAAGCCTCGTGCCCGGCATCACCCTCGAGGCCCTCAACCGCCAGGACCGCGTGCACAGCAGCCGGAACCCGCGGCTCGTCCGCGTGCTGGTCGACCTCGGCTACATGCGCGACCAGGGCGAGGGCATCCCCCGCATGTTCGCCGAGATGGAGGGCAGCTTTCTCCCCGCGCCGGAGCTCACCGCCGAGACTGCCGGGTTCCGGGTCACCCTGCGGAACACGCCCACGCTCACGGCGGCGGATACCACCTTCATCGCAGCCATCGGTGACCAGGACCTCACCCCGGAGGAGTTCCGAGCCCTGCTGGAGGCGCACCGGCACCAACAGGTGGACAACGCACGCATGCGTCGGGTCACCGGTATGGACACCCTGGGGGCGAGCCAGCTCCTCCGCGGGCTTCGCGACCGCCAGCTCCTGGAGCTTCACTCCGCAGGCTCAGCCAGCTTCTACACCCTTCACCCGCGTCTCCAGCGCGCTGGAGACTCCGATGCAGGGGACCTCCCGGCGGATGTGGGGGACCCCCAAGCGGATGCAGGGGACCTCGGCCCCGATGTGGGGGAGTTCCGGTCGGATGGGGGTGACCTCCGGTCGGATGCGGGGGAGCTCCACGCGGATGCAGGGGACCTCCCGGCGGATGTGGGGGACCTCCCGGAGAACGACGTCACGACGGGCCATCGCGACCTCGTCCTGCCTCGCGCCCTCGAGCAGCGGATCGCAGATCTGGGTCAACGCCCGCGCCATGTCACGCTCCGGCCCATCATCCGGGAGCTGTTGATCGGACGGGAACTCACAGCTGCCGAGATCGCCGAGGTGCTTGGACGGAAGAACGTCGAGCACCTGGTGGCGAAGCTGCTCACCCCGATGGTCGCCGACCGCGAGATCGAGCGCACCCACCCGGACATCCCCAACCACCCCGAGCAGGCCTACCGCGCGGCACCCACACGCCCGACTGGCCCGCTGTTCGCGTCGACTCCTGACGGCGAGGAGGCCTGACCGTGGACGACCTCACCCCCAAGCGCATCGACGGCCGCGCCCGGACCATCCGCGAGCTCATGGACGGCGCCAAGTACACCATCGACTTCTACCAGCGCGAGTACGCCTGGCAGGAGCGTCAGGTCCGCGAGCTGATCGACGATCTGACCGGCAAGTTCCTCGACTTCTACAGCCCCGACCACGACCCGGAGGGGGTCGAGCGCTACGGCCACTACTTCCTCGGCCCGATCGTCATCAGCCACAAGCGCGGCGAGCGCTTCATCGTCGACGGGCAGCAGCGCCTGACCACCCTCACGCTGCTGTGCATCTACCTGCACCATCAGCTCGCCGACGCCCAGGAGAAGGCCGACGTCCTCAAGCTGGTCTACAGCACCCGCCGCCGACGCAAGAGCTTCAACCTGGACGCGCCCGAGCGGGAGCCGGTGATGCTGGCGCTGGTGAACGACGAGGCCATCGACACCGACGGCATGAACGAGTCCTGCGTCAACATCGAGGCCCGCTACCAGGACATCCTCTCCCACTTCCCGGACGAGCTCGCTGGAGATGCCCTCGCCTACTTCGTGTTCTGGCTGATGGACAACGTGCACCTGGTGGAGATCGAGGCCTACAGCGACGAGGACGCCTACACCATCTTCGAGACGATGAACGACCGCGGGCTGTCGCTGTCGCTACCCGAGATGCTCAAGGGCTACGTGCTCGCCAACATCCGCCACGAGTCCGACCAGCGGCGGGTGAACACCCTGTGGAAGCAGCACGTCCAGGCGCTCAAGGACCTCGGCCCCGAAGAGGAGGTCGACTTCTTCAAGAACTGGCTGCGCGCCCGCTACGCGAACACCTTCCAGAGCAAGGCCCGTGGCGAGCGCAGCAAGGACTACGAGCGCATCGGCTCCGAGTTCCATCGCTGGGTGCGCGACCAGCGGGATGCGCTCGGGCTCAAGGACTCCGAGGCGTTCGTTCGCTGGGTCACCCGAGACCTGGACTTCTACGCGCGGCAGACCCTGCTGATCCGCCGTGCCGCAGTGTCGCTCACCGAGGGACTGGAGTCCATCCGGTACAACGAGGAGCGGGCGTTCACCCAGCAGTCCCAGCTCCTCCTGGCGGCCATCGACCCGGGGGACAATACCGAGACCATCCGGCAGAAGCTGCGACTCGTTGCGGACTTCATCGACATCTGGCTCGCCCGTCGCGCCTGGTGCTACCGGACCACCGCCCAGCGGAACACCAAGAGCGAGGTCTTCCAGCTTACCCGGGCCATCCGCGGCTGCTCCGTCGCCGAGCTCTCCACCCTGCTTCGAGAGCGTCTCGACGCCCAGGACGAGCGGTTCGTCAACCAGCCCGACTTCCGCCTGCACAAGCAGAACTACCGCCAGGTCCGGCACATCCTCGCGCGCCTGACCCTGTGGCTCGACCACCAGTGCGGGCTGCCGTCGCACTTCGACGACCTGGTGTCCAAGGGCAAGTCCAAGCGCTTCGAGATCGAGCACATATGGGCCAACCACTACGACCGCTTCTCGGACCTGTTCGAACACCCCGCCGACTTCGACCTGGAGCGCAACCGCATCGGCGGGCTGCTGCTGCTCCAGCGGGGCCTGAACCAGAGCCTCGGGGACGCCACCTACGAGGACAAGCGCGACGCCTACGTCAGCAAGGGCCAGAACCTGCTCGCTCGCAGCCTCCACCCGTTCAGCTACCAGAACAACCCTGCGTTCGCGCAGCTCCTGGAGCGGACCGGACTGCCCTTCAAGGCCCACGAGAGCTTCACGCCGGAGGACCAGGCCGCGCGCCAGCTGCTGTACCTGCGCATCGCGGAGTGGGTGTGGAACCCGTCGCGCCTGGACCTCGAGGGCGAGAAGCCGCCGGTGCCCGAGCCGCTGAAGCGAAGTGTCGCGCCGACCAGCAAGCGACCATCGACCGGTCCTGACGAGGAGCCCTTCCGCTACCAGGAGCGCCGCGGCTTCTGGACCCAGCTCCTCGAGTACGCCGCCACCCAGACCGACCTGCACGCGCGATGCAGCCCGACCTGGGACTCCTGGGTCGGGGCCGGGGCTGGGCGCACGGGTGTGGGCTTCAACTATGGCGTGCTGCAGGACCAGACGCGGGCCGAGCTGTACATCAACACCGGCTCACGCGACCAGAACAAGGCCCTCTTCGACCAGCTCGCCGAGCATCGGACGGCCATCGAGGAGTCCTACGGCGGCTCCCTCGACTGGCAGCGCCTCGACGAGAAGAAGACCTGCCGCATCTGCGTGACGCTGTCGAAAGGCGGCTGGGCGGACCGGCAGACCTGGGACGCGGCCATTCCGGTGACGGTGGACGCGATGATTCGCTTGAGCGGCGCCATCCGACCGGTGCTCGACGAGCTGGGGAACGGCGGATGAAGACGCACACCGAGACCACCTTCGAGACGCTCATCGTCGAGCACCTCGTCGCCCACGGTGGCTACACCCTGGGCAGCCCGGACGACTACGATCTGGACCGCGCCCTGATGCCCGACGACCTGTTCGGATTCATCGAGCAGACGCAGCCCAAGGTGTGGTCCCGACTCCAGGAGCTTCACGGCGACAAGCTGCGAGACCTGTTCCTGTCTGCGTGGACCAAGGCGGTGAAGCAGCGGGGCGTGCTCGACGTGCTCCGTCATGGACTCAAGTTCTACGGCAAGCTGGTCAAGGTCGCGGTGTTCGCCCCTGCGCACGGCCTCAACCCGGACGTGCAGGCCCAGTACGACGCGAACCGCCTGGTGGTGGTGCGCCAGCTCCGCTTCGACCCGACCGCGCCGGGCCTCGAGCTCGACCTTGCGCTGTTCGTCAACGGCATCCCGGTCGTCACCGCCGAGCTGAAGAACCCGATGACCGGCCAGACGGTCAGCCACGCCAAGCACCAGTACCGCACCGACCGCTCTCCGGACGCTCCGGTGTTCCGCTTCAAGCGCGGCGCCATCGTGCACTTCGCCGTCGACACCGACCTGGTCGAGATGACGACGCAATTGCGCAAGGACAAGACGTTCTTCCTGCCCTTCAACCGCGGGCACGGCACGGCGGCGGGCAACGCCCCGGTCCCCGGCAAGCACCGCACCGCCTACCTGTGGGAGCAGGTGTGGCAGCGCGACAGCCTGCTCGACATCCTCGGCCGGTTCGTGCACCTCCAGGTCGAGGAGAAGACCGACGCGAAGGGCAAGACCCGCCGCTCCGAGACGATGATCTTTCCGCGCTACCACCAGCTCGACGCCGTCCGGAAGCTCGTCGCCGCGGCTCGGGAGAGCGGACCTGGCCGCAACTACCTGGTCCAGCACTCAGCAGGGTCCGGCAAGTCCAACTCCATAGCCTGGCTGGCCCACCGGCTGTCCTCGCTGCACGATGCCGACAACCAGCGCGTTTACGACGCCGTCATCGTGCTCACCGACCGGCGCGTGCTCGACCGGCAGTTGCAGGACACGATCTACCAGTTCGACCACAAGGCAGGTGTGGTCGAGAAGATCGACAAGCACAGCAGCCAGCTCGCCGACGCGCTGACGTCGGGCACGCCGATCATCATCAGCACCATCCACAAGTTCGGCTTCATCCAGGACAAGATCGAGCACCTGCCCGACCGCGCCTACGCGATCATCGTCGACGAGGCGCACAGCAGCCAGTCCGGCGAGATGGCCGTGAACGTGAAGGAGATCCTCTCGGACAGCGCCCTTGCCGAGCGCCTGGAGCAGGAGGGCGAGGACCTGTCCACGCCCGACCAGCTCGCGCTGCGTGCCGCCCTGTTCCGCGGTCCCCAGCCGAACATGAGCTTCTTCGCGTTCACCGCGACGCCCAAGTACAAGACGCTCGAGCTGTTCGGCCACCGCGGGCCAGACGGCAAGCCTGCGCCGTTCCACCTCTACAGCATGCGCCAGGCCATCGAGGAGGGCTTCATCCTCGACGTGCTCCAGGGCTACACGACCTACAAGACCTACTTCAAGCTCATCAAGGCCATCGAGGACGACCCGGAGCTCGACAAGAAGAAGGCGAGCCGCGCGCTGGCCCGCTTCATGAGCCTGCATCCGCACAACATCGCCCAGAAGACCGAGGTCATCGTCGAGCACTTCCGGCGGTCGACGCAGCACAAGATCGGCGGCAAGGCCAAGGCGATGGTGGTCACCGGCTCGCGCCTCCACGCCGTCCGGTACAAGCTCGCCTTCGACAAGTACATCGCCGAGAAGGGCTACCAGGACGTGCGCGCCCTGGTGGCCTTCTCCGGCGAGGTCGTCGACAAGGACGTGCCTGGCGACCCGACCTACACCGAGGTCGGCATGAACAACGTGACCGCCGACAGGGATGACCTGCAGCGGTTCCGGAGCGAGGGCGAGCTGCCGGAACGCTTCGCCAGCGACGACTTCCAGGTCCTGCTCGTCGCGAACAAGTACCAGACCGGCTTCGACGAGCCGCGCCTGCACACGATGTATGTGGACAAGCGGCTTCACGGCATCCAGGCCGTCCAGACGCTGTCTCGGCTCAACCGGACCTGCCCCGGCAAGGAAGACACCTTCGTGCTCGACTTCGTGAACGAGCGCGAGGAGATCCTGGCCAGCTTCCAGGACTACTACGAGGCCGCCCACGTCGATGAGACCGTAGACCCGCAGCGGCTGTACGAGTTGCAGACCGAGCTCGATGCCGCCCAGCTCTACCTGCAGCCCGAGGTCGACCGCTTCGCAGCCATGTTCTTCAAGCCTGGCGTTAGCAAGCGGGTGCAGGACCACGCGGGTCTGAACAGCCTGCTCGACCCCGCGGTCGACCGGTTCAAGCACGCCGCCGAGGAGGCCCGCGAGACGTTCCGCGGGCAGCTCTCGGCCTTCACCAAGCTCTACGCCTTCCTCGCGCAGATCGTGCCCTTCGCCGACTCCGATCTGGAGAAGCTGTACGTGTTCGGACGGCTGCTGCTGACCAAGCTGCCCAAGGTCGGCGAGGCCACGCCGCCGATTCGCCTCGGAGACGACGTGGCGCTGCACTCCTACCGACTGCAGCGCATCGCGGACGGGCCGCTCAACCTGGCGGCCGACGGCGGTGGTCCGCTGTACGGACCTTCAGAGACAGGCACCGGGCGCCCCAACCCCGAGACCGAGCACCTGTCCAAGCTCATCGAGGTCGTGAACGACCGCTTCGGCACCGAGTTCACCGAGGCCGACCAGCTCTTCTTCGACTCGGTGGAGGAGCACCTCGCCCAAGAGGGCGCGCTCGAGGAGGCGGCGAAGGCGAACACCAAGGCCGACTTCGGGATCAAGGCGCGGCAGGTGTTGCAGGAGGCGTTCGTGGACCGGCACCAGAGCAACGGCAGCATCGTCGAGCGGTTCTTCTCGGACGAGACGTTCAAGACGGCGGTGGAGGAGTGGTTCGTGGCGCGGTTGTATGAGCGGCTTCGGCAAGAGCCTGCTCCTGAACAAGCCGTGGAGGACCACTGACGTGGCGTTGGGCATCTCCGAAGGCTTCGCATTGGTGGACTGGGACACGGCGAGACGCTGCCGGTGGCTGTCCAGTGTGGAGCGAGCGAAGGTGGAACGAGGAGGAGTCCAGGCGCAGCTGGAGGCCGTACAGAAGCGCCTTGCTCCTGCCTTCCTGTCCTTCGAGAAGGCTCGCTTTCGAGTGCAGATGCGCATCTACCACGGTTGGCATCGTGGGCTGGAGCCCACCGCGGACTACCGGGACCTGTCTGGACTTCGTCCGCGACGCAACACCATCGACCAAGTTCTCTTCGCTCCTCCCATTCTCGGAGACGAGCTGGCGTGCCGAGGCCGCTATGGCAAACTGCGTGACACCGTGCGACGGCGAGAGGAGTCTTCCATTCTCGAGCAGAAGATGGTCGACACCGCCATTGCGGCGGACCTGTTGTTTCTGGCTCGAAGCAAGCTCGCAGGGCCACGTGCTTGGTTCGTCGTCCTCTCTGAGCTTCAGCGCTCGCCAGAACTGACCCCTTCCTGCTCGTCAGAACTGACCCCCCGAGATCGGTCGGCTGGGCGGCATCCCCCTCGAGCTACTGGCATACCGCCCTCTCCGCCTCCGGCAAGGTCGGGAGCACCCTTCGCGCCGAGCAAGCTCGGCCCTGCAGGGACCCGCTCCCTCCCCTGCCTCCGTCTCCGTGGGCTCGGTAGGCGGCCAGCACGAGGAGCATGCAGCCCTGTGGCCTGACGCGTGGTACACTGCCGGTCGCCCGAACACGGCAGCCGTACGCCGTGTTCGCCCCCGCGAACAGGCGTTCGCCCCCGCGAACGTGGGGGGTCATTTTTGGCGAGCGGAAGGGGGTCACTTTTGGCGAGCGCTCAAGCTCTGAGGACGATGACATGCTACCGCCGGTGATTGTGGCCCATGAGTGGGGTGCAGGGTGCAAGATCCTGCGAACTCGGCCCGCGAACCGGCACAACTCGAAGACTTCCGAACTGTTGATCAACTAGTAGGGGCACCGAGATGGACCTCATCAATACGATCCGACGGGCCCTTGCCCCATTCGCTGACCCAGCAACTACGGCCGACGTGGTGAGCACTGGCGCTCAGTCATGCACCTTTCGTTTCCAGAGGAAGGGCGCAGAGCTACGGGGAGCGGCGAAGAGCGATTCCAACCAAGTCACCATCCGGGAGGGTGATGGTCCCTGGGTTCCCCTCAGGACCTTCCTGTCCGGCGAGCAGATGGCCAACCTGGATGAGCTTGCACGCATCCAGAGCAGGGTGCTGTCTCGGTCGCTCGGCAAGGAGTGGGTGGCCGGTCCGGCGACGATCGATGGCGAGGACGAACTAGACAGCGTCGCAGCCTTCGAGAAGGCATGCGCTTCGGTGACCGGGCAGACGAAGGTGGTGATCCTGGACGGTCCGGCAGGAATGGGCAAGACGACGCTTTCGACTCACATTGCCCGCTCCAGAGCCGAGGCCTTCGTCAATCGTGAGACAGATAGTCTGCTTCTCATCGTAAGCAGCCGTGGCCGAAAGCTGTCGCGGCTTAACGACGCAATCGCCGCGACCCTGCAAGACCTACGTGCGGGAATCTTCTACCCAGAGGTCCCGGTATTGGTCAGGCACGGCCTACTCACGCTCGTCATCGACGGCTTCGACGAGCTTGCCAACCAGGAAGGCTACGACGACGCTTGGTACTCGCTGACGGAGTTGCTGGACTCCATCGCCGGTGGCGGAACACTGGTGCTAGCCTCCCGCGACACGTTCTTCTCAGAGCAGGAGTTCGTCGCTCGTGCCCAACGGACGGATGTCGTGTGGAGCGGTCGACTGTCATTCTCCTTCCTAAGGCTCGGCCCATGGTCCTCGCAGGAAGCCTCCGACCTGCTGAAGCAGCTGGGCACCGAAGAAGAATCGCGGACGAAGATCCTTCGCTTCTACGACTCGGGCGCGAGAACGTCCCTTCTGCGCCCGTTCTTCGTCCGCCACCTGAGCGAGACAGTTGCTCGCGGCATTGATGTCGATCCGGACCACCTCCTTCCAGAGCTGGTTGCGGGTTTCCTGCAACGCGAGACCGCGCTCCTCTTCGGAGAGGAGGCGGACGACCGCGTCGACCTTCTGCGTAAGTTCTTCCAAGAGCTTGTCATCGAGATGAGGACACAGGAGCGGGATTCGCTCGACTTGGATGTGGTGCAGTTCTTCCTCGACGCGCTGCTGGAAGATGAGGGAGTGCCCGAGGAACGGAGGAGGCAGCTTGTACACCGAGCGGGGGCCGTCGCGTTTCTGGAGACACCGGAGAGCAAGCAGCGGCAGCGGCGGGCCTTCCCACACCAGATCATCAGTGACTACTTCTTCGCGGAACGCCTCCTCAGCACGCTGGCGAACGCAGAGTCGGACCTGTCAGACCTCTTGGGTCTAGACGTCTTCGGACTGGATCTCGCCGAGGTTGTGACCGAGTTGGTGGATGGCCGCGTAGGTCCGACGGTCACTCGATCTCACGTTCAGGTACTCCTGGACCTTGCCGGGAATGCTGGTCCGACCTCGCCGGTGGCCTTGAACGCAGCCGCCTTCGCGTTCGCGCTGCTGCGCTCAACCAACGTCCGCGGAAGCGGCGAGTTGAAGGGCGCCCAACTGCACCTTCCAAACGTCAGCCTGGCTGGAACCGTGGTTCCGGCACTCGTGTTGGAAGGATGCAGCTTCGGGTTCCTCGACCTCACGGATGCTGTTGCCGTAGAGATGCGCCTCAAGGACTGCCACCTCGTTCGCATGCGCGTGAGTGACTCGACCCGCCTGCCCGCGCGTTGGGCGTGTCGGCCGGGCTCGCTGGAATGGTATGCGCCAAGCGGCGGACTCATCTCGGAGCACGATCCGGGCGCTGTGGAGAAGCGCCTGCGCGACCTACGCGAAGAGCAAGACGACGCCGGAGAGGACATGACTCCGGGGGAGGCTCTCTTGGAAGAGTTGAACCGGAGGTGGATACGCCGATTCTACCTTCACGAAGACGACCTCGACGATGAGCCAGCATTCGGGCATCCACTGTGGCCGGCGCTTCGCGACATCCTGGACCGCTACGACCGACTCGAACGAACCGTGCGGGCGACGAGTGGTCCGAAGAGGGAGCTTCTGCACCTCAAGGACCCGCGGTCGCTGCTGGAACGTCGACACGCCGACCCAAAGGAGCAGCGCAAGATCGAGGCAATCTGGAGCGCTGCGGCTCAGCTTCAAGAGTGAGTGAGACACACGCCCCCAGCGAGACACACGCGAGACACACACGGCCCGATTCGACCCAACTCCACCGGCCTCCACCCCACCAGAAACGCCCAGCGCGCCGCGATCCCCACCTTCGCCCGTCGAAACCCCGTTTCCGGTTCAACGTCTAGAGCGATGCGGACCATGTCGCCGGGCTCGAGCTCGGTGCGGACGACTTCGTCATCAAGCCCGTCGAACCGCGGGTGCTCCTGGCCCGTATCCGAACCCAGCTACGACGGCTTCGAGGCCCCGAGCCGGCGAGCGACCGTGGCAAGGAGGGCATCCTCGAGATGGGAGCACTTCGAGTCGACGCCGAGTTGCGCGAGGCCTGGGTCGATGAGCAGCCCGTGGGTCTGACGACCATGGAGTTCGACATCCTCCTGCTACTGGCGCGAAACGCCGGACGCGTGGTGGATAGGGATGAGCTCTATGCAGACATCCTGGGCATGCACTACGACGGGCTCGACCGCGGCATGGACGTCCACGTGAGCAGGATTCGGCGGAAGCTTCAGCTGTCTGGGTTCGAGCGCAGCCGCCTGAAGTCGGTACGCGGCGCAGGCTACTTGCTGGCGGTGAGATGAACCGGTCCCTTGCTCGATGGGTCGCCGGTTTGGTGCTGCTGGGTTGGGCCGCCATCGTCATACTCGGAGCTACTTTCTCAATGAGCCAGTCCTGGACTGTGGAAGACGCGCGTGCCGACGGCGTCTTCCTCGTCTACCAGCTCCTGGAGGAGCATCCGCCGGAGCTTCGCCCCCAGAAGCTCGAGGGCCTCCGACAGCACTTCTCGGTCGGTCTCGGCGTCATCTCAGCCGAAGAGGCCGAGCGCCGGGTTGGGCGCCCTGTCCGGGACGGAGACGTGGTGCCCATCCGGGTCTCGCGTCGAGAACACTGGTACTTCCAGGCCTTCTCCGACGGGGGCGGGGTGCTCGCTGCGGGACCCGTCGACCCAGTCATTCCGAGGGGTGCATTCCCCATCGGGATGCTGCTGGCGATGGTCGCTGTTCCCCTGTTTGTAGGCGTCTTGGCACTGCTGGTGGACCGGTCCCAGCGACGGGTCGAGCGCGCCAGTGAGGCCATCGCAGACGGGAATCTCTCCGCCCGAGTGGACGAAGGCCTGGGTCCTTCACAGGAGATGCTCACCCGCTTCAACGCGATGGCGGAACGCGTGGAGTGGTTGGTTCGCAGCCGAGACGAGCTCGTACAGGCGGTGTCTCATGAGCTCGGCACACCGCTGGCGCGTCTTCGGTTTCAGCTCGAGCTGCTGGAGACTTCGCCGGACGCGGAGCGTGAGAAGCGTATCCGGCGGATGGCTCGCGAGTTGGACGCCCTGGACGATCTGGTCGCCGAGCTGCTCGGCTACATCCAGTCCGATGAGCTCGCGCTGGAGCGACAGGTGTTCACTCCACGCGGGTCGCTCGCGGATCTCGCGGAGCTGGCGCAGCTGGACGATACTGCCGACGTGGTGCCCGAAGTACGGCTCGACCTCGAGGAGGGATTGACTGCCTACGCAGATCAGCGTCTCTTTCAGCGGGCCGTGGAGAACCTGCTCCGGAATGCGGTCCAGCATGCGAGGGCCAAGGTGCGTCTGGAACTTGCCCAGGATGGCGCGGGGATACGCGTGACGGTCCACGACGATGGCCCGGGCATTCAACCGGAGCTGCGCGACAAGGTGGTCGCACCGTTCTACCGGGTGGAAGGAGGGCGCAGTCGAAAGACGGGCGGTGTGGGCCTGGGTTTGGCCATCGTGCGTCGGATCCTGGAGCGGCACGGCGGACACCTGGACATCGGGGTCTCGCCGCTGGGGGGCGCGGCGGTCAAGACGTGGTGGCCACGCGTCGCGGAGGACGCTGGTTGACCGGTGAGACACACGCCGCCGAGACACATCCGGCCGGAATTCACCCCACCCTACGTGACCAGGCCCCGCGGGACGAGCCCACGCTCCCTGCCGGCCGGTCAAGTACACAGGGTGTCAAAAGCCCCGAACTCGGCGGAGCACTCGGCGTCCAGGCACGCCTCGTTGAAGCCGCACCCCGCTTCCGCCATGCACGTCACCAGGGCGTCAAAGGCCGTCTCTTGTTCACGCCCGAGGGTCGCGCCACACTCGAGGGCACACGCCTCGTCAGTGCAGCCGTATGCGCAGTCCAGCGCGACCTCGCACTCCACGCCGTCCTCTCCCCCGCCGCCTCCACCACCCTCTGGCAAGCTGGCGCACCAGTCCCGGATCTCCTGGAGGTCGGCGGACGCGCCATCGGAGAAGGTGGAGTCGGCAAAGGGCGCCGGCATCTCCAGCTGGCCGAGCGGGACCACGAAGTTGTCGTCGCACTGCGCGCGGTGGCAGCTGGTGCAGGTGTTGTCTGGCGCACCCTCGTGTTGTGGTTGTGTGAAGCCCTCTCCCACGACGATGTAGGGGGAGTCCACCGAAGCGGTGACCGGCACGAGCGGCTGTGTTGGGTCGTCCGGATGGCGAAGCTGGTCGATCCATGGGGAGTGCAGCCAGGGGTCGGCCTGGTGGCACCCCTGGCAGTTGTCGGCTGCGACGACGGCGGCGGTCTGCCAGTATTCGTCGTAGTCGGGGTCGGCGGATCCCGGGTGCCGTACGCTGTTGTCGTGCGCCATGCTGATGTGGAAGAAGCAGGT
This sequence comes from Myxococcota bacterium, assembly GCA_965224055.1. GTDB lineage: Bacteria > Myxococcota_A > UBA796 > UBA796 > JACKEQ01. The sequence continues at coordinate 6,095,577 of OZ245034.1, forward strand.
GGCCCCGGTCTCGGCGTTGTGGCCGATCACGCCCATGCCCCCGTCGCGGCAGAAGTTCACGAACACCACTTCCGGTCGAGGGGTCCCGTCGTGGTGGGTTCCCATGTAGCGGGCCGCGATGCGCTCCCCGGTCTCGCAGGTACCGGTGAGGGCCGAGGGCCGGTCGCACGTCGCGGGGGTCTCGGTGACCTCCACACCATCGACCGTGATGGGCATGATCTCCGCATCGTTGCAACTCATGGCCGGGATGGGCCCCAGGTACTGCGCACACGTCTGGGCGTGGTGCAGCGGGGTGCCGGCCGGAGCCGTCACTGGTGGCGCATCCGGATCTGGGACGAGTCCACCCGGCGTGGCGTCCGAGTCTCCTCCCTTGCCGCACGCCCACATCAGGGCGCAGGAGACAACAACGACGACGTGGCCAAGACGGCGGGTGAGTGGGTGACGCATGCAAAGTTCCTCGGTGTGCTGCGAAGGGTCACACCCCACACCGGGCACTTCCACCCTCGGAGTGTTCGACATTTGTAGCCGTGACTGGAGCAGCGACCTCGGACCGGCCATCCTGTGGCAGGAGAACGCCGAGATGATCACCGAGCCCAGTCCCGACCGCGCCCCCCGTGCCTGACGACAATTACTTCTCCCCACCGACGACAACTACTTCTCCCCACCTGACCCAAGACATCACCGTCGTCGGGTAGGCGGTTCCGGCCAATGGCCGGAGGCCCACCGTGGTGACGGATCGACAGGTGAGGAAGCTCATGGAAGAGCACGAGAAGACCGGCAGCATCAGCCGGGCAGCCAGGAAGGCGGACATGGATCGCAAGACCGCCGCCAAGTACATCAAGTCGGGAAAACTCCCGTCACAGCTGAAGTCGCCACGTACATGGCGGACGCGAGAGGACCCGTTCGCGGAGGACTGGGACACGGCGGTGGGCATGCTCGAGCACGCTCCCGAGCTCGAAGCGAAGGCGTTGTTCGAACACTTCATGGCGACGACCGATCGCTACGTCCCTGGCCAGCTTCGGACGTTCCAGCGGCGGGTTCGCCGGTGGCGGGCGCGTCATGGGCCGGACAAGGAGGTCTTCTTCTCCCAGGTCCACGTGCCCGGCGAGGCACTCCAGACCGACTTCACGCACTGCACCGAGCTCGGGATCACCATCGCGGGTGAGCCCTTCCCGCACCTGCTGTGCCACTGCGTCCTGCCGTACTCGAACTGGGGCTGGGCGACCGTCTGCCAGTCGGAGTCGATGGCCGCGCTGCGCAACGGCGTCCAGAACGCCGTGTTCCGGCTCGGCCGCATTCCGGTGTGGCATCAGACCGACAACTCGACGGCCGCGACCCATGACATCCCGTCCGGCAAGCGCGGGTTCAACAAGGCGTACGCCGACTTCATGGACCACCTCGGGATGAAGCCGCGAACGATCGGCGTCGGCGAGAGCGAGCAGAACGGCGATGTCGAAGCGCTCAACGGCGCCCTCAAGAACCGGCTGAAGCAGCACCTTCTACTGCGGGATTCCCGGGACTTCGAGAACATCGCGGCCTACGTCGCCTGGCTGAACAGCGTCGTCGAGGCTGCCAACCAGCTGCGCGGAAAGCGCTTTCAAGACGAGCTGTCGGCCATGCGACCCCTCGTGGCGAAGCGCCTGCTCGACTACACGACCGTCGACGTCACCGTCTCCAGCTGGAGCACGGTTCGGGTGAAGCACAACGCGTACTCCCTGCCGTCTCGTCTCATCGGCGAGACCGTGCGGGTGCGGGTGTTCGAAGACCGCCTGGAGGTCTGGCACGGCGACTCGTTACAGGCGAACATGCCCCGCCTGAACGGCCGCAACGGGCACTCGATCGACTACCGCCACATCATCTTCTGGCTCATCCGCAAGCCGGGCGCCTTCGCCCGCTATCGGTACCGGGAGAGTCTGTTCCCGACGCTGAACTTCCGTCGTGCATACGACGCGCTCATCGACGCACGTGCGGAACGCCCGGCCACGCTGGAGTACCTCCGCATCCTGAACCTGGCAGCGACGACCCTCGAGGCCGAGGTCGACACCGCGCTCGCCCTGTTGCTCGACCAGGGCGTCCTGCCCACGGATGAAGGGGTTCGCGAGCTCGTCCGGATGGATGCTCCGCGGCCGTCCATCGAGATCGAGCCCTTCGAGCCCCAGCTCGAGCGCTACGACGCGCTCGTCGCGGGTGCGGCATGTCTGTGAATCCGGAAGAGACGCTGACGCTGTACCTCCGCGGCCTGAAGCTCCCGGCGTTCAACCTGCACTGGCAAGAGGTCGCGACGACGGCAGAGAAGCAGGGGTGGTCCTTCGGGCAGTTCCTGCACCATCTCGCCGAGCTCGAGACTCAGCGCCGAACGACTCGTCGCATCGAACGGTTCCTCCGAGCGAGCAACCTGCCGACGACGAAGACCCTTGGCAGCCTCGACCTCGAGAAGCTGCCGGAGAAGGTGCGGCGTTCGCTGCCCCGTCTCTGCAAGGGCGGCTTCGTCGACCGTGGCGACAATCTGCTGGTCTTCGGCCTGCCTGGTCGGGGAAAGACCCACGTGGCGTGCGCCATCGGCCACGAACTCGTGCAGTCGGGACGGCGCGTCCTCTTCGTGTCGACGAACCTCCTGGTGCAGCGACTGCTGGCCGCGAAGCGGGATCTGCAGCTGAAGCGCGAACTCAAGCGCATCGACCGGTTCGATGCCGTGATCCTCGACGACCTCGGCTACGTCCAACAGGACCGCGCGGAGATGGAGGTGCTGTTCACGCTGCTGGCCGAGCGGTACGAACGGAAGTCGGTGATCATCACGAGCAACCTCGTATTCTCCCAGTGGGACCAGATCTTCAAGGACCCGATGACGACGGCGGCGGCCATCGATCGTGTCGTCCACCACTCCGTCATCCTGGAGATGACGAACGGAAGCATCCGCGAGGAGCAGGCGAAGGCTCGCCTGGACAGCGCTCAGGAGGCAGAGTGACGCCCGCCATTCCGTGCCCTATGGACGCTGCCGCCGCCATGGACGATGTGGACGGGCTCAGCAGCTCGCAGCGGCGCACCAGGGCGATGGGCCCGCCCACAACGCCCACAGCGGCTTGGACAACCTGGCCGTGCTTGTCGGATCCGATCGGGAGCTTGGTTGCGGCCAGGTTGCCCACAGCGCCCACAGGGCCTGCAACTGTAGACAAGGGGTCGTTGTGGATGGCCCTCGACTGGGCTGGCCATCCACCAGGTCGCAACGTCTGGGGAGGTGCCGGCGCCTGACGGATCGCCCCCGACGACAACTACATCCCGTGGGGAATTCTAGTTGTCGCTGGTGGGTGCGAATAATTGTCGTTGCGCACCCCCGCGTGTTGCTCGTCGAGGACGACATCCGGCTGGCGAGGGAGGTTGCCCACTTCCTGGAGCGTCAGGACCTGTCGGTGCGCACCCTGCACCGAGGCGAGCTGGCGGTCGCCGCGGCCGCAGACGCCGACGTCGTGATCCTCGATTGGATGCTACCGGGGATCGATGGGCTGACCGTGTGCCGCGCAATCCGGGCCGCTACCGACGTGCCCATCTTGATGCTGACCGCACGGGAGGGAGACGCCTCGGAGGTCCAGGCACTGCACGAGGGCGCCGACGACTACCTGGCCAAGCCAGTGCGACCAAAGGTCCTGCTGGCACGCGTCCACGCGCTGCTTCGGCGTGCGACCGGCGCGGTCGAGCGGACCGCAGGGGACCCGATCCGGGTCGGCCCCCTCCGCATCGACACCCGGCGCCGAGACGTCACCCAGGCCGGCGCAGCGGTCTCCCTGACCGACGCGGAGTACGCACTCCTGCTCCACCTCGCGACCCATTCCGGCACTGTGCTCTCACGGGACGATCTGAGCCTCGTGCTCAGCGGGCGTCCTCATGATGGACTCGAGCGCAGCGTGGACCAGTACATCTCTCGCCTGCGGAAGAAGCTCGGGGACAGCGCGCGCTCTCCCCGACTGCTGAAGACCGTGCGGGGGCAGGGGTACCTGCTGGTGGGAGAGGAGAGCCCATGAAGCGCTTTGTCCTGCGCTTCCTCGTGGGGGCACTCGCGGTCCTGGTCCTCTACGAAGGACTCCAGAGGCTGCAGCCAAGCGACGAGGAGAGCGCCGAGGAGGCGTTGGAGGAGGCCGCGTTCATGGCCGCCCGTGCCCGCTCGGGCCTCTCGGCGGGTACAGCGCAGGTCGTGCCCATCTCCGAGGGCGCGTACCAGCAAGAGCGCTCCCGAGCCTTCCTGCTGACCCGACTAGACGGGATCGAGGTGGCCATTGGGGAAGGGGATGGCGCAGACGAGTGGCGCGTGGCGGCCAACCTCTCCACCGGACCCATCTCCCTCGATGCAGCGACGCTGATGGAGGCGGAGGACCTCGCCAACCCCTCCGACTTGCTCGGCCTGGTGATTCTCTTGCTGGGTGTGATGGGCCTGGGCATCGGCCTGATCTGGTCGCCGACCCGACAGCTCCGCCAGTTGGCGGGCACCGCGCGAGCACTCCGAGACGGCGATCTGGACGCACGGGCCGAGGTTGTCCGAGGGGACCTCGCCGAGCCCGTCGCCCTCGCCGTCAACGAGATGGCGGCACAGATCCAGAAGGTGGTGGAGTGGCAGGAACTCGTGCTCCAGACCGTGGCTCACGAGCTTCGCACGCCGCTGTCTCGCGTGCGCTTCGTGGTCGAGCGGGTGGCGGACGCCGGCGACGCCCAGGAGCGCGACGAGGCGCTGACGGTGCTGGACGAAGACCTCACGGACCTGGAGGACGTCCTTGCATCCGTGCTCCTCCTGATTCGTGACAGCAAGGAAGCCTCCGTCAAGCCAGCCCCAGTGGACCTGGGCGAGGTCATCCAGACCGCGCTGGACAAGCTCGAACGGCGGGTCCATGGTCGGGAGCCTCCCCTGCGCATCCACCGGGACGGCCTGACGCCTGGCCTTCCCAAGGCCCTGGTCGACCGTGTCGCGATCGACCGCGTGTTCGACAACCTCCTCGCAAACGCAGCCGCACACGCCAACCATGAGGTCCGCGTGGTGGTGGATGTGCAACAAGATGCCGTCATGATCGCAGTGGAGGACGACGGCGAGGGAGTCTTGGAAGAGCTGAGAGACCACATCTTCGAGCCTTTTGTGCGCCTCGACGACGGGGGCACGCGGCTCGGCGCTGGTCTGGGACTCGTCATCGTGAAGCGAATCACCGAAGCCCACGGCTACTCCGTCGCTGTGGCTGGAAGCGAGCTCGGCGGCCTCCGGCTGGAAACGCGCTGGCCTCTGGCAACCCCCGGTGAAGGCCAGCCGACGACGAGCTGACCAGAGGGCACATGGGCTGGGCGGCGGTGGCGCACATTCCGGCGATTCGGGAGTCGCGTGCCCATTGCGGAGTCCTTGCCCAGTGAGCTGGAGGGCCGACTCCCGACGGTCGAACAGCTGGAGCTCGAGCTGGGTGGCGACACCGACTGAGGCACCGAGGAACCAGAAGGAACCAGGAACCAACTAGGAACCAACCCTGCGCTTGAGCGCTCGCCAGAACTGACCCCCTGCGGCTCCAGCCGGTTCCAGCCCCTCCAGCACATCGACCGCACGGTGGGCGCGTTCGTGCGGCGCCGCCAGCCACCCGGGCACCTGCTCGACAAGCTCCGCCACGAGCTCGAGATCGACGGGCACAAGGTCCGCATCTGGACCATCCGTCCTCACTGGAAAGACCCGACCGAAGAAATCCGCAGCGCGGTGGCCCAGTTCACCTACATCCGGACCGAGGACCGCTGGAAGCTCTACTGGATGCGCCGGGACATGAAGTGGCACCTGTGGCCACCTGCAGCGGACATCGAGCGCCTCGAAGACCTCGTCGTTGTCGTCGACGAGGATGCCCACGGAGGATTCTGGGGCTGAACCGTGGTATCGGCCATGGCCCTGTCGGTCAGCCAGGCTGTCTTTATCCACGGAGATTTCATACCGAATGGCTCGCGCCCTCACCAAGGTCCCGCTCGACGCAGGCACCGTCTACCGCACGGCCTGGCTCCGGCGATGGGGCGCCAACCCGACCCGGCTCGCCCACAAGCTCGAGCAGCGCGGCCTCGTGCAGCGGCTCGGCCACGGCCTGTTCTACGCACCCCGCAAGAGCCGCTTCGGCGACGTGCCTCCCTCCGATGAGGCCCTGCTCGACGCCTTCCTCGACGGCACCCCCTACGTCGTCACCGGCCCCCACCGCTGGAACGCGCTCGGACTCGGGAGCACGGCCCTGTTCGCGCGCCCCCTGGTCTACAACACCAAGCGCACCGGGACCTTCAAGGTGGGCAACCGCACCTTCGACCTCCGCCGCGTGGCCTTCCCTGCGGACCCCACACCCGCGTGGTTCGTGATCGACCTGCTCCGGAACGCCGACACGGCTGGGGTGGATCGTGCCGCGCTGGTATGTGGCTTGACAGCCCGCCTCGAAGACGGCGCGTTCGACGTCGAGAAGCTCTTCGACATGGCCACCCGTTTCGGCGGCCCGAACGAGATGGATGCCATCCAGCACGCGATCCACCGACGGGACAACGCGGTAGGCTCCGCAGGATGATTCCACGCATCGCAGAGATCGACGGCATCACGCGATTGGGAGGCGTGCCGGTTCCGCACACCAACGCCGCCGTGTACGCGGTCTCCGGCGACGGGCGGCGCTGGGTCGCGAAACGCGAAGAGGACATGGGGTTCGAGGCGTTGATGGCAGAGGCACTCTGCTGGCAGCTGGGTCGTGCCGTCGGTGCGCCAATGCCAGACGCCGCGTTCGACGCCAAAGGGCGCACCTGGCTCAGTGCCCTGGTTCCCGACGTCGCGCATTGGGATGGCCGGTTTGCGGACCGGGTCGTCAATGCGGACGAGGTCGGAGCGATGTGCGTGCTCGATCTCTGGATGCACAACGCCGCACGGCACGGACGGAACGTGTTGACCCAACCCACAGCTGCGGGCGTGCGCGTCTGGGCCATCGACGGCGACGAAGCGCTCGTCGGCCACGTCGACGACTACGCCCAGCGTGTCGGAGCCGCGCCGTCGACGCACAACCATGCACGCGGCCTCCCGGTTTCCGCGGCCTCGGACGGCGCATATCGCGCGCTGGACATCGCCTTGCAGATTCCCGAGGAAGAGATCGGTGATGCAGTGCTCTCCGCTTGCACGATCGCCCGAGAGCCTCGCCACAACGGGCTCCTGGAGCTGGTCCTGCGACAGCGGAGCGCCCTGGACAACCTGCTCGCGGGTTATCTTCAGGCCGTGGAGAGTCTTCGATGACCGCCCGATTCCGTCCCGTCTATATAGTGACCGATCCGATCACCGGTGGGCGGGGTGTGCTCGGCTTCATGGTCGAAGACCGTGCCACCGCATTCGTGCGGAGTGCGTCCACCGCCTGGCCTACAGAGGGAACGCGCCGCCTCGCCAACCTCGTGAGCGAGCTGCTGGAGGCAGAGCCAGTGTTCGAGGACCCACCACTCGGTGCTGGGCCCCAGGTCCTCTTCGGCGATGTCGCCGAGGTGCCCGTGTCTGCGGACGATGCGCGCCGTTGGGTGGCGTCGACCATGCTGTCCGACCAGGCCGCTTGACGGTTCCTGCGGCTACAACAACGAGTGCTCAGCGAGGCTCGGCATGAACGACGACCGCTACGTCTCATTGGAAGAGGCCGCGAGCATCCTGAACGTGAGCGAGGAGTACGTGTCTCGCCTGACTGCCCAGGGAAAGCTCCTCCGCATCGCGAGGACGGACGGCCCGGCTGTCGTCCGCGCAGAGCTCGTCGCGTACAAGGCCGACGACGACGCCTACAGAGAAGCCATCGCGGATGAGCTCACCCAGCTCAGCCAAGACATGGGCCTCTACCGCTCTCGCGGAGAGACCCTATGAAGCCGGTTCTGTTCTACGCGGAATCCGACCCATTTGGGGAGTTCTCGAACTGGTGGCCGGCGCCGGTCGAGCTCGACGGCAAGACCTGGCCGACGACCGAGCACTACTTCATGGCCCAGAAGACCAAGGACAAGCGCGAGCGCGAGCGGATCCGCAAGGCGCCAACGCCGCGTCGCGCCAAGGAGATGGGTCGCCAGGTTCGACTGCGCCGCGGTTGGGAGGGGATGAAGTTCGAGGTCATGCTCGTCGCCAACCGCGCGAAGTTCACCCAGCACGACGACCTCCGCGACCTTCTGCTCTCCACGGGTGATCGTCCCATCCACGAGAGCTGCGACGACCCCTGGTGGGGAGGTGGGCCACACTTCCCGAACGGCAAGGACATGCTGGGCAAGGTGCTGATGCGGGTACGAAGGGAGCTGGCGTGAGCCTTGGCCCCAAACAGGCACGCTCGTTGGCCGAGGGAGAGCTTGCGAAGATGAAGGGCGACGACCTCGAGCTCCGCATTCTCGACGTCCAAGAGCACGCCTTCGGTTGGGTGTTCTTCTACCAGTCCGAGGCGTTCGTCTGCACGGGCGACCCGTTGCAGGGGGTAGGCGGCAACGCTCCGCTCATCGTCACCCGCGATGGTGCGCTCCACTACACCGGTACCGCCGAGCCCGTGGAGCGGTACATCGAGCGCTTCATTCGCTGGGGAGACCCTCACGCAGACGGAGACCCGACCTGCATTCGCTGCCAGCGCGACCCGGAGCTATCGATCCTGTGCCAGTACTGCGCCAGTGAACTCGCCGAACACCCGAGCAAGCTGCATGCCCTGAAGTCCCTGCGGGACGACGTACCCGGCCTGGGAATCCACTCGGGTCTCCACGCCATCACAGGGACTGGGCTGTTTCCGCCACCACCGCTTGTCGAGCCGTGCGTCGACGAGCTGCTCAGCAAGGTCCAGTCCGTCCGCGATGCAGTGGTGGCGGTCGAGGCGGGGTGGGACGGCGACACCGACGGCTGGGGCGTCTGGATGTGCGCTGTCACCGAGGATGCGGAGGTCTCGCTGGCCTGGCTGCGCCATCCCGCCGGCGACATGCGCGTCTTCAGTGGTGACTTCACCAAACCCGAGGCGGAGATGGCCCAGCGCGTCGGTGCCGAGCTCGCCAAGCTCCTCGGGGTGCCGTTCTGGTTCCCAGCCTCCGACACTCCCAACGACGATGCAGTCCGCTTCCGCGACCGCGACCGCGGCGTGCCGTGCTCGGTATGCGGTCTGTTGCTCGCGCCGGGGTCGCAGGCCGGCGCCCAGGCTCGGTGCTTCAGCTGCAAGGCGTGATTCGGCTTCCATCCGTGTTCACGGGCGTTTCGAGACGTGAGACACACGCCGGCGGGTGAGACACACATGAGACACATCCGCCCGTCTCACCCCCTCTTCAGTCTTACCCAGGCCCCGAAAAACGCCGTTTGCCCCGCACGCGACCGCCGCGACGAGGCCATTCCAGTTTCCGGTTCAACGTCTGAGGTGCTGCTTTCACCAGGTTAAAACTGTCTTCCTGTGTTCAGGTCATGCACTTCAGGAACCGGCGAGGAACCACACGGACGACCCGCTGAGGTGATAAGTTCTTCTCATGGATGACGACGCCCGAGCAGCACGCGCAGAACGCGCTCGCCGACGAGCCCAATGGGCTGGCGCTCTGCTGCAGGATCAGACGCCGGCGCAGCTCCCCACTCCGGAGGGACGCCTGATGTCCATGTGGCAGCTGGCCCTCGACATCTTCGGCGACGTCCCTGCGCCCGGAAGCGACCGGCGCGAGTGGCCGGGACGCCTCATCCGAACGTGAACGACGACTTCCGGGACATCCTCTCGCTGCTCCTCGAGCACGAGGCAGAGTTCATCGTCGTTGGCGCTCACGCCATGGCCGTCCATGGAGCCGCTCGCGCGACCGGCGATATCGACGTGCTGGTCCGTCCCAGCCGGCCCAACGCAGAGCGGGTGTGTTCCGCTCTACAGGAGTTTGGAGCACCGTTGCGACTCCACGGCGTTGGACCTGATGAGCTCTCGACAGAGGGCAACGTCTACCAGCTGGGGCTCCCGCCGCGTCGCATCGACATCCTCACCCGGATCGACGGCGTCTCGTTCGACGAGGCCTGGCATGGACGGGTGGAGGTCGATGCCAGCGGCCTGCAGTTGCCCTTCCTCGGACGGGAGGAACTATTGCGCAACAAGGCGGCGACGGGTCGGCCCAAAGACCTGGCGGACATCGCGCTTCTCGCCGATGGGAACCAGCCGGAACCAGGAACCAAATAGGAACCAACCCTGCGGCTCCAGCCGGTTCCAGCCCCCTCCAGCCGGCCCAGGACACCGATTCTGCCGTTCGCACCGTTCCAAAGAGACTGCCGGTTCAACGTCTGATCGGGATCGAGCCCGACGACGCTGTGGCTGCTCTCACCGGACCAGCGCCAGACGCTCCGCGGGCTGCGGGAGCGCGTCGACCTTCGCCAGCCATGCGCGCCGAGCCGTAGTCCAGTCCGGATCGGGGCCGTCTAGCAACGATTGCACCTGCTCGACGAACCGCCGCTCGTCGAACACCTCGATCAGGTGCAGCAGGCGCGCGTAGGGCGTGCCGATCACGAGCGTCTCGAGCACCTTGCTCCAATCCAGCGGCCATAGCGCGAAACGCGGGATCGGGTGATGCGCGCTCGCCCACGCCGCCATCTCGGGATCAGGCGAGTAGCCAAGCTGCATCTTCAGCTCGGCTCCACGGGCGCTCCAGCTGCAGTGCACGGCGACGACAGGGATCCCCAGTGCAATCGCCGTGGTGTTGGTGGTCGCAAAGGGGTTGAGCGACACGACGAGATCGGCGGTGGCGAGGGTGGAATGGAAGTCCGCCGGAGGCAGCGCGTCGAGCCGCCGCACAGGAAGGTCGTCTGGCCAGGGCAGATCGGCCGGCCCGATGTGGAGAACGCCAGTGGCTCCGACGCGGGCGAGGCGACGCCCGAGGAGCTGAACGACCGGCAGCCCTTGCGGGGTGTGGAGGAGCGCGTGCTGCCACCAGCTCGTACAGAACGCGACCACCCGCTCGCCGAGCCCGAGTTGCTTCCTGCGCCGTGCGACGTCCTCGGATGTCGTCTCGACCCTCGGGAGCAGGTTGCAGGCTCGCGGATCATCGAGATGTCCGAACGGAACGGGTACGAGCCGGTCGTCGAGGCGCCTCCAGTAGGGATCGATGGGAATCGTGACGTCTGGGCGATGGTCGATGGCTCGGAGGGAGCGAAACTGCCACGTGTCGATGCCGCCCACGCGCCCGCCGTCGAAGATGCTCGGATGGATGCGACGCCGGAAGAGTGTCGTGGCGGTGAGGTGGAGGTCGACGAGCAGGACGAGATCGTGCTCTGCGACCACCTTCCGCAGGCGCGAAGCGTCATGCGCCTCGGGCTCGCAAGAGAACCCTGCCGCCCGCACGTGCCCGACGAGACGAGACGGAGCGGTGAAGCGGCACGCGTGCCCATGCTGTGCGAGATCCCGCGCCGCCCGGAGACCGAGGGTGAGCTCGCCGAAGCCGGCGTCGCCGAGGGCGAGGAAGTGAATCTGCACGAGTCCCCCATCCGGCGACACTTTAGACTGCGGGGGGCGCATGGAGGGTAGTCTGGGCCCTCGCGATGGAGTGACGATGGACGCCGCAGCCCCCCCCACCCCGTCCCAGCTAGCGGCGCTGGCATCATTTCTGGGTGCCGACGGGCCCGTGTCGGTCGAACCGATCGACGTGCCGAAGCCCGGGCAGCCTCTGCGGACGGCATCCTGGGGCGTCCGGCTGTCCTCGAGCCCGGTGCGGGACCGCATCGTCCAGATCGACTCCCTGCCGACGCTGTTCGGCTGGCCGTCCGATCACCTGGTGGCGGCCGACCGATTCCTGGGCGACCCAACGGACGCAGTCCTGGCGCAAAGGCCTGGGCTTCGCCGTCTACCCAACCGGATCTTCGACGCTCCAGCCGTCGTGTTCGATCATCGGGAGCTGTCCACAGGGCTCCGCCTCTGCGCCATGGACGCTTCGCGCTGGCCACGGGTGGCGGCGGACCTCGGAGCTTCCTGGCGGCGTCTGGGACATTGTGAGTTCGAATGGTTCGGCACCCGGGCAGGAGGGGGACGGCTGCTACCGCGGCGCGCGAGCTGGGCCGACACCTGGCTCGCGACGGCTGCACGCGCGATGCGGATGGCTCGGCAGGCCGGCGTGGACCTGGGCCCGCTGTCGGATCGCCTGCTCGAGGCCGTTCGCGAACGGGCGGATGCGCTGCATGGAGTCGCCCGGTTCACCCTGGTCCACGCCGGTCTCAAGCCTGGGGCGCTGTTGTACCGCTTCGAAGAAGGTGCCGAGGGCGGGGTGGCGCTGGTCGGCCTCGACGAGTGGGATGTAGCCGTGGTCGGCGATCCACTTCTGGAATGGGGCTTTCTGCTGACGACCCCCGAGGAGCAGCTCGCTCCGATTCTCCACGGGTACGGCCGGGAGGCCATCGAAGCGGAGCTGACCCTCGATTCGATGGCGCGGATCGAGGCCTACCACCTGACCACGTGCGCGAGTCGCATCGCGAACGTCGCCATAGCCGTCCAGTCGTCGGGGTGGTCCGCGGTTCTGGGGACGCTGGAGACCGCTCGTCGTGCGGCAGAGCGCGCCTTGGTGCCCGGATTCGCCGAGAGCCGGATCCGAAACGCGCTCGCCATCGCCCCTCCTCACGCGCCGGCGTACTCCGAGGCACGCCCCTGGGCGGCCGAACGCGTCTTGCGGATCAGCACGGGGCTGGTCCGGGACGAGTCGGGCGCTCCCCCCCCCGCTGTGCCCGGTCTGATCTCCGCCGTGACTGCAGGGCTGATCGCAAAGGTGTACGGGGGGCGTCCGGGCAACGAACTGCTCGCAGAGTCCGCGGTCGACATGGCCTCGTGGATGGTGAACGCCCTCGGCCAGATTCCCGCAGTGGAGTCGCACGAGCCGATCGCGGACCGTCGTGCGTGGCTCTGCGCCCTGGCGCGGACGATGTGGGTGTCCGCAGAGAAGGGTCCGGGGGCGACCGGCCTGTGGCTCGTGGCACTCGCCGCTGCTGCCCTGGACGTGCTGGACGACACCTTGAGCGACGGGAGCCTTCGCGGACTCGAGGCGACGGCATACACTGTGGCGACCCTGGAACAGAACGCGACCGTCCGACCCCCGCTGGACGCGCAACACGGCCTGATGGCATGGGCGGCCACCGCCACCCTGATCAGTCGGGGACTGCTGGATGTCGTTCAGCACCCGTCATCCAGGTTTGAAGAACGGCTCCGCGCGTTCGCCACCACCCACCAGGTTCCAACAGGGTCCACGGGACTCTCGGACCCGATGGTCCTACAGTTGCTGGTCGACCCGTCCATCGACGACCAGCGCCGATCGATGCGGCCCGTCTGGGCCTATGCGATGGGGCTTCTGAACGGCGTGTTGGACCTCGACCCGCAGCGCCTCGTGGAGGCTCTCGAGCTCACTGGATGAGCAGGATGGGCGCATCCCCGACGGAGGGCTGACCCGCTTCCGCAATCGCATTCGCCCAGACCGTTCGCGCCTCCGGTTCGTAGCGCCAGAGCACCCGACCGGATGGCGCGGCCTTCTGGAGAACCGCTCTGCATGCTTCGTCCGTCTTCACGCTGGAGTGACAGACGGCCCAGGCCCGCACCGGACCCTGCTCCCCTGCACCACGGATGGGCGCGATCCGGGTGGTGGACTCCACGCAGGTCTTCTGGCCCCGTTGCGTGGTCAGGTTCTGCGTCCCGCAATCCCGCTCGTACGTCGTGAGCTTGCCCACTTCGATCGAACCATCGGTGATCTCGAGCGAGGATGCAGAGGATGCCGGAGCCCCCTCGAGCGACACAGCCTCCGACCCTCCACACGCAAAGAGCAATGCCACGACGTGCATCTCACCTCCACCAGATCAGCTGGTCCCAGAACAGGTATGCGCCCCCACCGACCGCCGGCAAGAAGATGCCCAGCGCCGCGGCGAGCACGCCGCTGTAGAAGCCTTGGCGGTAGGTCGAGGCATCCGGGTGGTCTGCGCGGATGGCGGACAGCGCCTGGGAGGCCGCCCACAACCCGCATCCGACAGCGACGAGAAATCCCACGCCGAAGGTCGGGATCCCGAGCAGAAGCGCGACGAGGGCCACGCCACCTACCGTCCGTACGGTGTTCGCAGGTGGGGCATCGTCGGCGCTCATCGAGACGGCGCCGAGTCGAGTGCGGCATCGAGCGGACCGCGCGGGCACACGATGGCCTGCTCGGGCACGGGAGCGCGCTCCAGACGCGAGACGACCGAATGGGTTGCAGACCGGGCGACGTCGCGCTCGCCGAGCACCCCCCACCGTGGACGACCGGCTGCCTGCCACGTGGCCTCGGTGACCGATGGTACCGGATCGGCCCAGCGCGCCAGCGGCTCGAACACGCCCTGTAGCACCTCGCCGATGCGGGCGTCGCGCGTGGGCCGGAGCGAAATCATCCGGTCGACTTCGGGCGCCTCGCCATCGCTGCGCGCGACGAGTGTGCGGTCCCCGTCGAGACGGTAGGCGACCCCGGCACCGTGGTGTTCGACCACGAGGTCGCGGTGCGACCACGACTCTCCGGCCGCCACGGTGTGGACGTCGCAACCGAAGGCCGAGAGCAGGGCTGCTGTGCGGTTCTGGAGGGCATCGGGGCCTGGCTCCACCGCGACGACGAACGGGATGCCTTTCGGGAGACGGAAGAGCGCGGCGGGATCCGGCGACCGCGTGAACAGGACGACGTCTGGAACCGGGATCCGGGGCGCTTCGACATCGCGGCTGCTGCCCACCGGGTAGACCGGGTCGACCCACAGCCGCACGCTCCGGTGCTCGTAGAGGCTACCGGACCCGACCGCGTGGGGTCCGACCGCCCACTCGACGGGCGCGATCGGCTCGGCGACCATGCCTCGACCGATGAAGCCCAGCACCATTGCCTTGCCTGGCCGGTCGTCTTCGAGGAGGGTCTTGAGCTCGAGACCGTGTACACCGCGCTCCAGCGCAGCGAGTGCCCGACCGACGACCTCGAGCCGGGTGGGATCGACCCGCGCCTGGAAGCGGTGCCGGGTGCGCGACAGGAAGGGATTGCGGTCGCCCCAGAAGCACAGCAGGAGATCGTACTGGAGCTGAGCAGACTGGAGCGGGAGGAGCGGGTGCAACCGACCCGCGTGCAGCTCCAACATGTCGTCGACGGCCGGGAAGTCCCGTCGCATGGCGTCGAACAGCTCGGCGAAGTCCCGCTCGCTCGCGTGACGGATGACGGAGCGGGTCGTCTCGAGCAGGAGCTGGAGCGGCGCGAGCCAGTGGCGAGGCACCCACCCGTCGATCGCGAGGTCGATGGGGCGGGTCTCGACGAGGAGGGGTCCATCGACTCCGGGTGTACGCACGTGCTCACGCAGCGGCTCGGGCTCCAGGCGCACGTTGCGATGCAACTGCAAGCGCTCGGGCACCGGAGTGTCGGGTGGCGGTGCAAGGATACCCGCGTCGGAGAGCACCCGGACCTCATTCTCGTCGAGGTTCCGACCGAGTAGCGACAGGACAGCCTGCTGGGTCGCCGGCCGCGCCTCGATCTCCCGTTCGCCGAAGAAGAGCCGGGTGACGAGCTCGTCGCCCTCTGCGTGGGCTTCGACGCGGATGGTGTCATGCAGTGCGGTGATCATCCGGCCTCCGGTCGGGGCTCCGCTTGCCCATTGAAGGTCCGTGTTCTACACTGGCGAAGCCTGTCTTTCCTACCTCTTTCCTCGGAGTTGTCGAATGGGTGGCAGTGTCGGTTGGCGTCCGGATCGCGGGAACAAGGTCGCAGGGCCCTACGCCCATGCATCTCACAATACCGAGAATGGCAACGAGAACGTGGAAGTCGGCGCCGGGATGCTCCGGGGTCCGAATGGCGATGTGCTGTCGGCAAACGCCCAGCTCGGGGTATGGAGCAACGCAGACCAGAGCGCCCAGCGGATCGGCGGTCGGGCGAACGCCCAGATGGCGAAGGGCCAGGCGTTCTCCCAGGACTGGGGAGTCGGCGTCGACGGGGGCGTGTTCAATGCCGATGCCGAAGCGTCCATCGGCAACGACGGCCTCACGGTCGGGGCAGGGGCGAACATCATCCACGGTGCAGCCACGTTCGGTGGGTTCAACGCCGACGACTCCTGGGCTGACTCCCAGCTGCGGCTCGGCGGCAGCTATGGTGTAGGCCTCGCGGGTCGAGGACACTGGGGCGACAGCGACGGCGACGGCGTCCGCGAGATGGGCCTTGGCGTCGACTTCGGGCCCTTCTCCGGCGACTTCAAGACCGAAGCCCTCGGACATGCCTGGAACTGGCTGACCGACTGGTAGGTCGCGACACCGCGCCCACAGAAGTCCGGCTGGCCGGCTCGGTGGCGGTCGAACCGCATTTCCGCGCCGTTCGTACGCGTTTCGACGAACGCGCGATGGATGTGCGTCCCCTCTTGAGTCTGCCGATCACGTTGTTCGTCCCCCCGAACATCCTCGGGCCGCTGCAGGTTCTCGGTGCGCGTGTCCAGGCCGCGTGGGTGCACATCGTTCGCGCGACGGTCAGCCGCGACGTCGCGCTCGATCGGGATCGCGCCTCAGAGGTACTGGCGCGGCTGGCATTGGAGATGGTCGGCTCGAGCGAGCAGTTGAAGCGGCTCCTCCGCGTCGCCGGTCGGGATCCGCTCGTGTTCGAGCCAGCACAGGCGCTTCAGCGCGACACCCTGCAGTACGCGATCGACCGGATCGATCTGTCGGACGGGGCGTCGAGGCTGCCCGTGACCGTCGAGCATCTGGAGGATCTGCGGGCCATCGGGACCTTCCTCGGGCGGCTGAACCGAGGCCGTCCGACCTCCGACGCCGGTCAGACCATCCGCGACGCGATCTCCGCGCGGGGCTGGCTGGTCGACAGTCCGGTCACCGATCCCCGGACGACGACCGCGCCCGGCGACGTCGTGCACCTCGGTCACGCCACGCTGCTGGCCGACCTCGGTGAACGCATTCTCATCGACCCCTGGTTCTTCCCGGAGCGCGACGGGATGCACCCGCCACGCCTCGGTGGGCTCGACGTCGATGCCGTCTTCCTGACGCACCACCATTGGGATCACGTCGACATCCCGACGCTGCTCCTGCTCGACAAAGACACCCCGATCTACCTGCCCGACCAGGCTTCTGCGCCGCGACAGACGGTGTCACCGAAGACCGCGATGCTTCTGGAGGCCCTCGGATTCACCCGCGTGGAGCCGCTCCCACACGGTCGGTCGGTTCGTTTCCGAGAAGGCCGGGTGGTGGCAGCGCCGTTCACTGGCGAGGACCCGACGAAGACCGGTTTCGTGGGCAACACCTACGTACTCGTGCATGGGGAGTCGGCTTCGCTCGTCCACGTCGATTGCGGTCCGGATGTGTCCGGTCGCTCCCTCGTTTCGGACGGGACGATGAGGCGGTTGACCTCTCGATTCGGTCCGTTCTCACACGTATTCGCCACACGGCGGCAGGAGCGCGGAACGATGCTCGAGCACGGCTGGCCGTTCTTGTTCCAGCCCGCCAACCGCTGGGTACAGCCCACCGAGAACTGCTGCACGGGTGCATCCTTCCTTGCCGAGCTGTGCGCAGTCGGCGAGGCAAGGCAACTCGTGCTCTACTCAGAAGGCGGCGCGAACTGGTACCCCGATGACACCGACTTCCTACGCGGTGCCTCGTCGAGTGCGTGGGTAGACGCGCTCACCTGGCTGTGGGACGATATCGGTGTCATCTCCCACACGGTCGCCTGCGAGGTCGTGCTGTCGCGGGTGTGGGACCGCTGGCGCATCTCACGGGGCTGATGGCGCCTCCAGATCAGGAAGACAGCACGATCCCCAGGGCCGCGATGGCGAGCCCGATAGCGAGGAGCCCCATTCCGCCGAGCATCGCAGTGTGGGTGCTTCGCCCCGACGGCGCCCAGTTGGTCCGCACGAACCACACGGCACCGCGAGGCAGGTAGTAGCTCGCGGACTTGCCTTCGGCGCGATGGGCCATCAACAGCTTCATGCCGCATGCGAAGGCCACCAGCCATCCCAGGAGCGCCAATGCGCCACCACTTTGTACGATCATCGCCAAACCGTGCGCCCTCCACGCCCCGATCATAGCCAGGTGGTCTCGATCGCGTTCGTGCAGGGAGCTCTCGGGTGGCGCCCGTATGTCGACAGGCTCGCACGGAACCTGCGAGCCGAGTTCCGGAGATCAAGGTCTTCTCACCGCGAAACTCAACGGATCCTGCGCTGCGAGGCGAAGAACAACGTGATCGTGGATGACGGCGGCCCGGGGAACCACCCGAAAACGGCAACCAGACCAGGAACCAGGAACCAGGAACCAGATAGGAACCAACCCTGCGGCTCCAGCCGGTTCCAGGCCCTCCCAGCCGGTCGAAGACGCTGGTTCTGCCGTTCGCACCGTTCCAAAGAGACTACCGGTTCAACGTGTGACCTTGGTCGAAAACCAGGCTTCTACCATGCCAGAAGCCATGATCTGATGCATTGATGGGAACCGACCGGTAACAACCGTTCGAGGCAGGCCACGCCGGTTCGCATCACTCTCCGGGCAAGTGATGGCCTCGACCCATCGTGATAGCCAATCGGGCCGGATGAACCGGCGCCTCAAGGAGCGGCCCGTGATCCCCGACCGGGAATCGCTGACGGTCGAGTTCAAGTCCGACCGGGAATGCCTCTCGGACCGTGAGCTGATCGAAGCCGTCATCTGTCTCGCCAACACCGAGGGCGGCTCTCTGTACATCGGTGTCGAGGACGACGGGACTCCCACGGGCCTGCACCGCCGCCACGCCGGAAGGACAACCAGTCTCGGCGCCCTGGTCGCCAACCGGACCGTCCCGCCGCTGAACGTGAAGATCTCCTCTCTCGACATCGGCGGCGTCGAAGTCGCCCACATCGAAGTCCCCAAGGCCCGGCAGATCACCGCCAGCAGCGATGGTGTCCTGAAGCGACGGCGCCTGAAAGCAGACGGTACGCCCGAATGCGTGCCTCTGCTGCCCCACGAATTCCAGCAACGTCTCTCACAGCTCGGGCTGACCGACCCATCCGCGCAGGCTGTGTCCGGCGCGACCCTGGACGACCTCGATCCCGCCGAACGGGCACGCTTGCGGCAGTTCGTAGAACGCTTCCACGGAGACCGGTCCCTCCTCGACCTCTCGGACGAAGAGCTCGACGGAGCACTCGGACTCACGATCCGGAACGAGGCGGGTCGGCACCCGACGCTGACGGGCCTGCTGCTCATCGGGCGCGAGTCGGCACTACGCAGTCTGGTTCCCACGCACGAGGTCGCGTTCCAGGTGCTCGACGAGCAGGAAGTGCGCTTCAACGAGTTCACGCGGGCTCCCCTGCTCCGCGCCTTCGAGTGGTTGGAGACATCCTTCGGCCCACTGAACGCCGAGCGTGAGATCCAGGCGGGCTTGTTTCGCGTGCCGATTCCGCTCGTCGACCGCCGCGCGTTCCGCGAGGCCATCGCCAACGCCCTGACCCACCGGGACTACACAAGACTCGGAGCCGTGCATGTTCGCCTCGAGCGCGACGCCCTGGTGGTGAGCAATCCTGGAGGCTTCGTCGAAGGCGTGTCCCTCGACAACCTGCTCACCACCGAGCCCCGCCCGCGAAACCCGAGCCTCGCGGACACGTTCAAGCGCATCGGCATGGTGGAGCGCACCGGTCGAGGTGTCGATCTGATCTACCGGGGACTCCTTCGCTTCGGCAGACCGCGCCCGGACTACTCCAGAAGTGACCTCCACACCGTCGTGCTCCGCCTGCCCACCGCCGATGTGGACATCGAGTTCCTGCGGCTCGTGCTCGAGGAAGAAGAGAGGCTCCAAGGCCCCCTCCCGATCGACAGCCTCATCGCCTTGGCAGCCCTTCGAGAGCACCGCCGGCTGACTCGAGCGGAGCTGGCAAGACAGATCCAGAAGACGGATGCCATCGCGCTCGCAACCCTGGAACGACTTGTGGAGCGCGGGCTCGTCCAACCCCATGGGCGCGGGCGAGGTCGCAGCTACACGCTCTCGGCACAGGTCTATGCGAGCCAGGGGCGGCAGGTCGCGTATACGCGGCAGGCCGGATTCGACCAGCTGCAGCAAGAGCAGATGGTCCTCAGCTTCGCGAGACAGCACGGTGAAGTTCGTCGCAACGACGTGATGGAACTCTGCCACCTGAGCGGCGATCAGGCTTCCCGCCTGCTGCGAAAGATGGCCGACGACGGCGAATTGCAGCCCCATCGCGAACGTCGATGGCGCTTCTACACGCTCCCGGAGCGCTCGTGACCAGGTCGTCCTATACGCAGAGCGCGTATAGCGCGCGTATAGAAAGATGCGCTCTCGAAGAGGGTTTCAGGCGTCTATGCGCGGCCGTCACCCGCCCCTATACGCGTTCGAATCGAAACCGGAACGCCCGATGAGCGTCGAGCTCGACCAGGACGAGCTCCTCGATGCACTCGCCTCCGGTGTGCTGCCGGAGCAACTGCCCGACTGGGACCGCGCCGTCACCGTGCTCCCCGTGTTCCAGCTCTGCCGCGCGCTGTTCTCCACCTCCCCTGCGGACACCACCCTCAAGGTGGTCCTGCTGCTGGCCCTCGCAAAGGCCGAAGGTCGGTTCACCCGCGAACGCGTCCGCACGCTCGTCCCGCATCTGGACAGCGACAAGACCGACCTTCTCCTCACCTCGCTCTACAAGGGAGGCTGGCTGCACCTGCGTGCCTCGGACAACACCTACCGCCTCCCGCCCGTGGCCTTCTTCCTGCTCAATCTCCTGGTCGCCTCCGACTTCGCCGGTCAGACCCCCGCGAACATGCTTGTGCGGGCCGTGGAGACCGTCGCGTTCGGCGACCGCATCGACCACGAGTCCACC
The DNA here is from genome assembly GCA_965224055.1 of Myxococcota bacterium. Classification (GTDB taxonomy): domain Bacteria; phylum Myxococcota_A; class UBA796; order UBA796; genus JACKEQ01. The sequence continues at coordinate 6,116,323 of OZ245034.1, forward strand.
GGGCATCTCCTCGCGGTCCTCCTGGCCGAGCTCGAGACCCAGGCCGAGCATGCGCGCCGGGTGCTCGCCGAGGGCACCCCCCGCCAGCTGATCCGGTTCTCCCGACAGGAAGTGCGCGACCAGATCCTCCATGTCGGTCAGGTGATCTCGGCCATCGAGGAGCGGACGGAAGCATCGTCGGATCACTTCGCGCGTATGGTGCGCATCCACGAGGCACTGCAAGACATCCTCCGCGCCCACGAAGGCCTGGGCCGCCGACTCGCAGAGTGGAACCTCAAGCGACTCGAGACCTCCGAAGGTGGCTACAGCCTCGCCGCCCTCGGAGACGCCATCCTGGGGTCGACCGAGTCTGAGATGCGGTCGCTGGTCCACGACCGGGTGATCCATGCACCCGCCCCGGCCGTCGGCCTGGTCACGAGGCGCCTGCTCACGCGGTACCGGACCACGAGGCCCTCACTGAAGAAGGAACGCGATGCATTCGTGTACGAGCGGCCGCCCGAACCCGACGTCTCAGAGGTCGCGCTGGCGGAAGTGGATCCGGTCCAGCGACTCCGAGAACGGCTGGTGCGAGCCATCCAGGAGGGCCGGCCGCTGACAGAGGCCTTGTTCGAGGACGCCGAGGACTTCAACGACGCGGTGCACCAACTCACGCTCCTCGCGAGAATCGAAGGGGGTGGTCAGGAGGGCATGCTGGAGCTCGCTCCCGGGCTCGTCGTTCGTCTGGATGCTCCGACCGTCGACGCCGACGACATTCGCGGCCTGACCGCTTCCGAAGCGCTCGAGCGGCTCATCCAACTCGGCGTGCTGCACCGAACGCGCTCCTCCGGCCTGCACACCCGCGTCGAGGTGGTGGCATGACGCGCGACCCCATGGACGTGGCCAACGCCCTTCTACGACTGGGATTCCTGGACCCCGATGACCCCAAGCAGCAAGCGCTCCGACAGCAGCTGTTCGGCGACGCGGTGCTCTGGGACGAGGTCTCCGAGCGCCTGTCCACGGTGGGCTACGACCTCGTGCAGATGCTGGGCCACGTGGGCATCCGACTCTCTCGCGCGTCGGCCGTCGATCCGCTGGTGACCGCGAAGAACAACCTCGGCCTGGATGCGCGACACGTCCGCATCCTCGTCTATCTCTGGCTGCACCTGGTGTACCGACAGCTCAAGGAGACCCTGCGGGACGAACAGAACGAGCCCCAGGGACGATCTCAGACCCTGTTCGGCTACGACGATGTCGACGACGAGGACTCAGCCCCGACACTACCGGTGAGCGAGCTGTACGCCGAGTTCGGGGAGATGTACGCCAAGACGACCGTGAAGTCGGCGCTCACGGGTCTGAAGCGAACCGGGTTCGTCAAGGAGAGCGGCGGTCTGCTGGAGGCCGGGCCCGCCCTGTTCGTGCTCGTCGACCACGAGCGCATGGAGGAACACATCGTCGGGCTCGCACGCAGGGGCGAGGACCTGCCTCGGGAGCCAGAATGAGGTTCACCCGACTGGAGCTGCTCAACTGGGACATCCAGGCGAACCAGGTCGTGGTGCTGCAACCGGGAGTGAACCTCCTCACGGGCGAGAACGGGTCCGGGAAGACGACCCTCCTCGACGCCATCAAGGTGGTGCTCGGCGGCACGCGGATCGGCGGCGACCGGAGTGTGGAGGACTACCTCGCGGCGCGGGCGGAGCCCTTCGCGATGATCCGCCTGGTCGCCGACAACACGCCGGATCCAGCGACGCGAAAGCGGCCCTTCGACGCTGTGCAACCGTCCGAGGAAGACCAGTTCACCCTCGCGGTGGTCTACGAGGCGGGCGACGAAGGCTACACGCCGCGCTGGTACTTCTGCCCCGGCGATGTCTCGCCCCTGCAGCGAGGGTTCGACGGCCGCTCGTTCACCCGCAAGGGCGACTACACGGCTCGCCTCGAGAAGCTCGGCATGGGTCGCAGCTTTCGGAGGCTGCTCTGCACACCTCAGGGACAGGTCGCCTCGCTCTGCCAGCACGACCCGGATGACCTGTTCGATCTGTTGTTCGACTTCATCGGCGGAAAGCAGGTCCTGGACGAGTGGGAGACCCTGCGCAAGGACTTCGACCGACAACAACGCAACCGCGACGAGCGAAGCCTGGTGCTCCAACGACGGGAAGCGGAGCTCGACGGGCTTCGCAACCTCCTCCGTGCACACGAGCGCTACCGAGACCACCTCCGACGCCTGCACCTCGCCCGCCACGCCCTGCCATTGGCGAAGCACACCGAGGCCCGCGACGAGCTGCGACGCCTGGACGCTCGCATCGCCGAGCTCGAGACCCGCTCCACAGCCGCCTCCACCGCTGCCCGCGTCGCCACAGAGCGACTCACGGCAATCGCCCGGGACGAGGCAGAAGCGAAGGACGAGCGGGCCTCCCTCGACGGCCGCGGTCGCGAGCTCGACGCCCGCTGGAAGGCGCTTCAGGCCGACAGGGCCTCGTCCGAAGCGAGCCTTCGCCCGCTCGAGACGCTCAGAACGGAGGTCGAGCACCTGGAGCCGCGCGACCTGGATGCCCTCACCGAGGAGCGCAGGCGCTGCGAAGACCGGCAGGCGGACCTCCGACGGGAGCTCTCGGACCTCGGGGCTCGCAAGCGCACGCTGCAGGAAGAGCTCCAGCGGCTGGACGAGGGACTCCTCACCCCTCCCGACGGTGTCGATGCGTTCCGGGCGGTGCTGCGGAAGCACGACATCCCCCACCACCTGCTGCTCGACCTCATCGAGCCCCAGTCGCCGGACGCCCGAACCCGACGGGCGCTGGAGAGCTACCTGGGCGACTTCCGATTCGCGGTGGCCGTGCCCGACGTGCACAGCTTCGTCCAGGCGATCCGGCTGGCCCGCGACCACCGGTTCCCGTTCTACGTGCTCGCTCCCGATGTCCGCTCCCGCACACCGACCGCGGGAGAGCACCCGTTCCTCGCCCAGGTCGAGGTGCGCGATCCCAAGTACCGCGGCCTCGTCACGCGGGTGCTTCGACATGTGCGCTGGCTCGCGGGAGAGGTGGAGGACACCCACCGGCAGCCCGGCTTCCTCGTGGATGGCGACGGGTTCGTGCTCGACCGAAAAGGGGGCCGGTTTCAGGGTACGGACCGCTACTACCTGGGTCGCGAGGCACTGGTGCAGCGCCGCGCTCAGGTGGAGGCGGAGCTCGGGGGCATCACAGAGCGTCGGCACGACGCGCATACCCGCAGCAGTGCGCTGGCAGCCGAGCGGGATGCCCTGAACACGACGATTGCCGAAGAGGAGAAGCGACGTCGGTGGGTCTCGGAACAACCCGAGCACGGTCGCCTCACCGCACTCCTCACGCGGATCGGAGAGCAGCTCGGCCAGCTCGACGAGGAGCGGGCCAACTACGGGCTCCAGGTCTCCGAGCTCGAGCAGCGGCTGCGGACCCTGCACGGGGACCGCGTGCGAGAAGAGGGAACCCGCGACCGCGCGAACGAGGCCGCCCGTGCTGACACGGAGAGAGCGGGCCGGATGCGCGACGAACGCGCGGCGCTCGGCACCCGAATGGCCGAGCTGGAGGTCCCCGAAGATGGCGTCGAGCCCGAAGTCATGGCCTACGCGGCCGAGCACCCGGTCGCCGTACTGGAGCACACCGTCCGCACGGCCGAGCGGAGCCTGAAGGGGTTCCAGGAGGCGGAGCGGGACCCCAACCTGCCGGCGAACGTCCAGACGCTGGAGAAGCAGGTGGCCGACGTCGGCAAGGAGCTGGCCCTGCTCGACGAGAACGTGGACCGTGCGCGAGAAGCCGCTGAGAGAGCCCACGACCAGTACCGCACGGCCACGCGCCGCATCTTCCGGCGCTATTTCGCGTCGCTCACCGAAGCCGGAGGTCCGCTGGGCTTCACCATCGAGGGCGGTCTGCGCGGTCGCGACGACGGCCGCTTCGCGGTCGACGTGAAAATCGCTGCGGGCGCCAAGGACCTCGTCCCCTACAGCTCGCCGTCCCTGTCCGGAGGTCAGAAGGCCGCCCTCTCCATGCTCATGGCCATGACGACCCTGAGGGTCCACGATGCCGACGGAGGGCCCGGCTTCTTCCTGGTCGACGAGCCCTTCTCTGCAAGCGACACCCACAAGATCCAGGAGCTGGGGGCCTTCCTCGAGCGGACCGGCGCCCAGTACCTGGTGAGCATGCCCACGACCGAGGAGCTCCGCCGGTGCGGCTCCTGGCTGCAGGCCGTGCTGACCTGCACGCAGACCCCTGGCGGACGAGATGCGGACGGGCGGCTTCGAATCGCGCCGCCTGTGAAGTGCAGCTACGTCGTGCGTCATGTCGACTGAAGGCTGGACGCGGGCGGATGAAGCGGTCCCTCTCGACCAGGCGACCGCCGGCTTCAGTCCACGCCAGGTCGAGCTGATGCAGCGACTGGCTCGGCGACTCATCGATCTCCGGGCGATGCGCTGGGCAACCCTGAAGCGCTTCGCCAAGCGCGGTCTCGACCGGGTCGACGTGGAGGAGACGACGCATGCTCTCTTTCGCGCGGGGTGGCTGGAGCTCCGCCAGAAGCGGGACCGCGCCGGGAACCTGGAGACGACGCAGCTGCGCCTCCTGGAGTCTGCCGTCGACGCCGCCTCGAAGCTGATCGGAACGCCCTCGCCCTCGCAGCGGGAGCAGACCCTGGCGCGGCTCCGGCACGCCCTCATCGAGCTCCGCGAGCGCCGACGACCGCCCATTCCAGAGCGGGTGCTCGTTCGCCAGCTCTTCGGGAACACGAAGTCGGTCCGCATCCGGGACCTCCGTGACGAGCTCGAGAACGCGGTTGGCGTCCCGCTCGAAGACCTGGTGCGATTCCACGTCGACGTGGCCCTGACCGCGGGTCCGGCGCGATTCCGATACCGAGGCGTCCCGGTGGACCTTCGCGGCAGCGAGCCGTGGATGGCGATCACCGAGCCGGTGGCTGCGAACCTGTCCGACCTCGAGCTCGGGGGGGTCGACGAGCTCGTGTGCGTCGAGAACCAGACGCCGTTCGAGTCGCTACTCTACGAGGGTCTCGCCGAGACCTCGATGGTCCTGTTCACCGCGGGCTACCTCGGGACGGTCCAGCGGGACTGGCTCCGCAAGCTCCTCGATGTCGGGGTCCGCCGCGTGCGTCATTGGGGCGACCTCGACCCCTGGGGTCTCGACATCTACCGAGACCTTCGGAGCTTTGTGCTCGCCCACGATGCTTCGGTGGACGTGTCGCCGTGGCGGATGGAGCCAGAGCCACTGGAGCGTCCAGACACCCAGAAGCTCACGACCGAGGACTGGATTGCCCTGCACCGCTACCTGAAGCGCGAGGATGCTCCGCTACGCGAAACCGCGGCTGCGATGAAGCGCATGGGTCGGAAGCTGGAGCAGGAAGCACTGCTCGAAATGCAGCGTCCAGGAGAGTCCGGCGCGCGGTAACGCACCAGTAACAACTCTGGGAAAGTGAAGGTTCTCTGGTTCACTTGGTTCCACATCACAGGTTGGCCCCGGGCACCGAATAACCAGGAAGAACCAGGGATTTCCGATTCCAGATGGAACGTTCAACCTCTCCCGGTTCAACGTCTAGATTGTCCTGTTGGCGTTTGCCCGCGCCCACACGCCCCCGCACGTCGAGCTCATCGCGAGCGGAGCCTCACAATGCACCCGGGACCCAGATGACCGTCCGTTCGCCTCGTCCACCTCATGGCCAATCGGTCGGTCTGGAGGTGGTCAATCTGGAGCGTGGGACCAGCCCTTGAGCGCTCGCCAGAACTGACCCCCTCCTGCTCGCCAGAACTGACCCCCTCCCGCAGGCGCTTCCCGGGCGCGCAGATCCGGGTGCACACAACGAAGCCCCGACAGCGGGAGGGCTGCCGGGGCTCCGGTGGGCGGTGGCCGGGTCTACTCGGGGCCGCGTAGACTCGGGCCGTTGATCTCGATCGTCGTGCACCGGTGCCGGAGACGGTCCAGCAGCGCACCCACCATCTCCTTCTGGCCCAGGAAGTCGTACCAGGCGTCGTAGCGGAGGTTTGTCGTGATGATCGTCGCCTTCCGGCCGTAGCGCTCCTCCATCAGCTTGAAGAAGATGTTGCTCTGCTCGGGCCGCAGGTTCAGGTACCCCATCTCGTCGATCACCAGGAGGTCCAGGTTGGCCAGGCGGCGCAGCAGCTTACGCGACGATCGGTCGGCGAGGCTCGCGTACATCTCGTCGAACAGGTCCTGGGCCTTCATGAACAGCCCGCGCTTGCCGCCCTCCAGCGCCTTCCGCAGCAGCCCGATCGACAGGCCCGTTTTCCCCGTCCCCGTGTCGCCGATGAACACGATGTTGCTCGCCCGATCGACGAAGGCCAGCAGCGCCAGCTCCTCGATCACCGCGCGCTGCACGCCCGGTTGCCGGTCCCACGGGAAGCTCTCCAGCGTCCAGGGTTCCGGAAGCCGGGCGCGGCGGATGCGGTGGCCCAGGTACCGCATCTCGCGGTCCTGGTACTCCTCGCGGAACAGCCGCGACAGAAGCTCGGTGTAGCTCGACCCCTCGGCCTCAGCCCTCTCCAGGACCGCCGGAAGGATCTCCAGGATCTTCTTCAGCTTCAGGTTGATCAGCAGCTGCTGCAGGTCGTCGTTCATGACGTTCCTCCTCGTCGTTGGGGAGGCGGAAGAAGTCACCGCGGGTCCGCTGCAGGACGATGCTCTCGAGCCGCTTGAGGTCGAGGAGACCGAACTCCAGGGCGGTCTCGACGGCGCCGACCAACACCTCCGTGGGGTAGTCCAGGTAGAGCGTGTGCAACCGGCGCATGGCCTTGAGGGCCTGGCCGCCGTGGCGCTTTCGCAGGGCGTCGGCCATGGCGCCCAGCACGGGGGAGGCTGCGCGCAGGATGGCCTCCTGGGGACTCGGCGGAGGCGGGCCCTTCTTCCGGCGACGGTACCGATGCTGGGGAAGCGTGACACGCGCTCGGGCCCCGGACGGCCGTTTGGCGTGCTCGACGACCAGCTGGTGCCCATCGAAGACACGCAGGTGCCGGCGATGCTCGTGCACGACGACCTGACGCCCGATGGTCGCCTCCGGCATCGAGTACCGGTTCGTGTGGAGGTTGACGTAGCCCTCCGTGTCCACCCGCCGGTCGTGGGGCTCGTAGACCTCGGGGATATGCAGGGGCAACGTGCGAAGATGTGGAGTCTCGGCCGCCCACAGCTCCCGTGGGCGGAACCCCAATCCCCTCCGGAAGCTGTCGTTCTTCGTGTCGCACCAGGTGCGGAACTGCGCGTTCAGGTCGTCGAGATCCGAAAAGGTCCGGCCGGGGTAGAAGTTCCGCTCGATGAAGTCGAACGGCCGCTCCACCCGGGCAGAGCGGTTCACGTCCCCCTTCTCGTGCGCGATGAACGTGAACCCGAAGCGGTCGCTGAAGGCTTCCATCTCGGGCGCGATCACCGCACCCGACCCCGTCCCCGCGATCACCACGACGCTGTGGTTGTCGAGCATCGTGTGCTTCGCGGCCCCGCCGAGGTACTGCAGGGCTTCGGTGAGGAACAGCTTCACCTCGAACCGCCGCCAGCGCTCGAAGCACTGCGCGTACATCAGACGCGAGTAGCAAAGGATCAAGCTCGCGCATTCGAGCTTCTGCTCCTTGCCTCCCACGACGACGCGGTGGGGCGAGGTGTCGTGCTGCATCTCCTCGCCGGGCTCGAACGTGTACCGCCCGGTCCGCCGCTTCTCGGCGACGCCGATCCCCATCCGGCGCGCGAAGGCCGTCAGCGTCGAGTACCCGACGTCCACTCCCAGTTCCTCGTGAACCCGCACCCAGTTGCCGCGGCAGAGTTGGTGCAACGTGCGGATCCGCTCGACGTGCTGGTCGAGCACGGAGTCCCGCTCCAGCGGCGGTACCGCCACCTGCCCGGAGGCGATGACCTTCTTCACGCTGTTGCGAGAGATGCGGAGCTCCCTGGCGATCCGCTTGGTCCCGCGTCCCTTGGCGTGAAGCTCGAGGATCGCGCTCCGGGTGGCGTGGTCAAGCATCGGCGACCTCCCCGGCGATGGCTTCGACGAGCCCCTCGAAGGCAAGAGCCGTCTCCCGCCAGCTCCGAGCGACGGTCCTCCGCTCCCCATCGTTCGCCCCCGCGAACACTCCCTCTCGCAGACGCTTGCGCACCCGACGGCAACCGCCGCTGATGCTCTCCAGCGCCGTCGCCAGCTCCTCGAGCGGCGTGGGCTCGCGCTTCTGCTTCGGGGCGGCTTCGACCTTCAGGTACAGCAGCGGGTGATCGACGATGCGGTCCCGCAGCGCTGCATCCGCATCCAACCAGGCCTTGTAGAGGCGCTCGATGTCGTCGACCGAGAGCCTCTCGCCGTTCAGGCCGGCGACCAGCCGCACGCAGTGGTCCTTCGACCGGCGCGCCATCGGGACGAGGAAGCGCATCGCGCCCCGGGCGGCGATCTGTCCGGTCCTGACGGCCTCCTGGACCTCCTCGGGCAGCACGTTCACGAGGGCGAGCCGCTCGCTGATCCAGCCCTTCGAGCGCTGCAGTCGCCGCGCGACCTCGACCTGCGACAGTCCGTGGCCCTCGACGAGCTCGCGCACGAGCCAGCCGTCTTCGATGGCGGACCGACGACGTGAGCGCTGGAGCCGCCAGGTGAGAACGAGCGCGTCGACCTCCTCGACGTCGATGACCACGGCCTGAACAGTGTCCTCGGCCAGCTTGCCGAGCGCGGCCACCCGCACGTAGCCGTCGATCAGCACGTACTGGTCGCCCTCCTGCACGACGAGCACGGGCTCTCGCTGGCCTTCGGCCGCGAGGCTGGCAGCGAGCCGGGCGCGTCGTCCGCGGTCGACGACCCGGAGGTCGGCATGCCTGAGCACGAGCTGATCGAGTTCGAGGGTGATGGCCATGAGCGCCTCCCTGTGGAGCGTCAGGGATCGGGGCCATCCCTTGCAGGCTGCGTCTCGCGTCGTGGAGGGGGAACTTCCGGCGATTCGTCCATGCTGGCAGGCGTTTCCGAAGGCACTGCGTCTCGCGAACGCCTGTTCAGTTGTTTGCCCGATTCATCCATGCTGGAAGGCGTTTCCGGACGCACTGCGTCTCGCGCGGAGCCGGCGAGAAGTCGCGCGATCGCCTCGATGACCGTCCGGTGCGCAGGGCCGATCGCGCGCTCGACGACGGGCCAGATCACGGCGTCGATGGGGTCGTCCGCATCCGCCGCGCGGTCGAGCCCGGCGGCATCCCGTAGGCGACGCTTCTTGTCGTAGTCAGGGTTTCTGGCGTGCCAGTCCGCACAGGAGCGCCGATGGCGCTCCCGCTGGCAACCCGAACAGACTCGCTGGCGCGCTCCCGCTCGCGGGTGTGGCTCGAACCAGCGGCGGCAGATCCGGCATGGCTTCTTCCTGGGCATCGGCTCGCGCCTCCGCCCCAGGAGTCACCGCCCGCCCGCCCGACGGCGAGGGGGGTCAGTTCTCACGAGCACGAGGGGGTCAATTCTCCCGAGCGTTGAAGCAGCCTGCATTACGAGAAGCCCGGATGCAGGTCGAGCTTCTCGGACTCGATACGAGCGCGTCCTGCTGGGAGCGAGCATGGAGCACGATGCCGACCAGGACGCACCTCGGGCCCTGCTCGGACGCGTTGCGGAGGCTTCGCTTGCGCTTGTCCTGTCGCTGAACCTGCACGAGCTCGGGCACGCGCTTGCCAGCCGCTACTACGGGGACGCCGTGGTGCTCTACCAGCTCCGCATCCGGAGCCACGCCGGCTCCCTGTTGGATGAGGACCAGCGGGCCGTGATGGTCGCGAGCGGCATGGTGGTCGGCGGCGTCGTGGGCCTCTGCGGCCTCGTGGCCTGGCGCTGGGCCGCGTACCGGCGGCTCGGAGCGTTCTGGGTGTACTGCGCTGCCATGGGAGTGGCCGGCTACCTCCTCACGGCTCCTTTCGTGCCGGAGGGAGACGTCGCGAAGCTGCTGGCGTACCTGGGGGCCGGGCCCATCGCCTCCTGGGCGTGCGTCGTCGCGGGCCTGGTGGGCTGCACGGCGGTGGTGCCGTTCGTGCGGGCCTCCGTGGGGGTGTCGCGCGGCCGGGACGCGATGGGCCGCCGCGCGTACCTGTGGCGGGCCGTGCTGCCGATGGTTCTCGCTGCGCTGGTCGTCTTCGCGTTGAGCTTTCCCCAGGGGTTGCTGACGCAGGGGATCGCACTCGCGCTGTACCCCATCCCCCTTTGCGCAGGGCTGTCGCGCGCAGGGACCGTCGACTCAGCCAGCCCGCCCACACCGCCTGGAGTCGCTCTCGCGGCCGCGGTGGTGCTGGTCGTCTTCTTCTGCCTTCGTTGGGGCGTGGCGCTCTGAGGCCAGCCCACCCGTGGATAGGACTGCAGCGACCCTTCCTCGGACGGGAGGAGCCCAAAACACCTCTCCGCGGCATACACATGGGTCGTCAGGCGCACGGAGTAGAAGAGAATGGAGAACCCACAGGACAGGCTCTTCGAGCTGGTCGAGTCCGAGGCCGACGCGTCGGCGCTTCGCGAGGCGCTCGGTGTCGAGGGCGTCGATCTGAACGAGGTCCGGAACTACAGCCTGCTCCACCTGGCCTCCGACCGCCTGAACTACGGGCATGTGCGGGCGCTCCTCGAGGCGGGGGCGAATCCCGACATTGCGCGTGCCAACGGAGAGCGGGCGATGAAGAGTGCGTTCGTTCGGGACACCTCGCTGTCCGGAACCGACCTGGCCGAGGAACTCTCGATGTGCGGGGCGATCCTCGACGCCTTCCTCGCCCACGGGGCCGAGCTCCGCGCGGACGACGACCGTCCCGTGCTCCACTCGATCCAGGCCCCCGCGATGATCGACCTGCTCGTCGAACGAGGCGCCGACCCGAACGCCCTGGGACCAGGCGGCGACACCCCTCTGCACCGGGCTGCGCGACTCGGCCAGGTGTCCGGCGCGGCGTCCTTGCTGTCCCACGGCGCCCGACCGGACGTGCGCAACGACCGCGGGGAGACACCCGCACTCCTCGCCGCCATCGCCGAACGCGACGCCTGGAACGACACGATCCGGGCGAACGCCGCAGAACTGCTCCGGTTGCTCGTCGAGGGGGGAGCATCTCCGCCCGAGCCGGTGCGCCTCGTCGAACCCGAGGCGGTGGCATGGCTCGAGGCCACACCCTTCTTCGGCCTGAACGATCTCGCCCGAAAGGTGAACGGTGCAGGCTACTACGAGTCCACGATCTCCAGGCTCCGCGACGTCACAGCAGCGCTGGTCGTCCCGCGCGAGGACCGAGAGCTGGCAGCTGCCGAGGTCCAGTTCCCGCTGTTCGTACACGGCGATCTCACCGTCGAGGGGGACCTCCATGTGACCGGTGCACTCGTCGTCACTGGAACGCTCCGGGTGTCCGGGCTCTTGAGCGACGATCGGATGGCGCTCGCCAGCGTGCTCGTCGGGGGCGACCTCTTCTGTGCCGCACTGCGTTCCAACGCCGAGCTGCATGTCGCGGGACGCCTGGTCGCGGACCACTTCATCTACGGCGAGTACAACGACCATGTCCTGTTCGCGGACGTGGTGCAGGCGCCCATGCTCCTGACCTCCGACCACCACATGGAGTTCCGGGAGCGCCGGGTCACACACGACCTGGACGTGTTCGGCTACCTGGACCCAGAGTCCACCCGTTTCGTCCTGGACGTGATCGACCTGGAGCGAGAGAAGCTGGACCTGGACCGACTCTACGCATGCATGAAGGCAGGGCGGCCGGTTCTCCGGTGACCTGTCGCGGAGACCGCCCGTGGTGGTGCAGCGGAACGATCCCGGCGCGCATCCGCGGGGCGGCGAACGATTCCACTCATCGCCGTATCTGTCGTGTCCTGTGACGGTCGGCGCTCCGGGCGCCCCTCGGTTAGGCTCCTGTCGATGTTCCGCTTCTTCGTCATCCTGGCTTCGGTGCTCCTCCTCGTGGGAGCCCCCGCCGGCGTCGAGCCAGTCACGCTCGCCGAAGTCGCAGCCGAGACGTCCGACGACGGCTGCCACTGCTGCCCGGACGGCGACGAGAACGGCGACGAGGACGGCGACTGCTGCGATCAGGACCTGGGCGCCTGCTGTGCCCCAGGCATGGCCGCCGCGATCCCCGCCAGCCGCGCCCGCTCGAGCCAGCACGCCGCAGCGCTGCCTCAGAGCCGCGCCTTCCTGCCGATTCACCTGCTGCGCCCCCGCGACAACGGCCCTCCCCCGACCCCACCTCCCATCGGCTGATCTCCCGCACCTCACGCGCCCATCGCGGGTGCACCCCTCACTCTGCGTGGAGATCCACATGTTCCGTCTCATCCTCCTGGCGACCCTCGTCGCCTGCGGAGGCTCGCCCGAGCCTGCCGCCCAGCCCAACACCACGCCCACGTCCTCCGGACACGCGGACGCCGACGCCGTCCCCGGCTCCCACGAGGACTGGTGCGGGGAACACGCCGTTCCCGAATCCCAATGCACCCGCTGCAACACCGACCTGATCCCCGCCTTCAAGGCCACCGGGGACTGGTGTGACGAGCACGGTCTGCCCGAGTCCCAGTGCCTCGCGTGCAGCCCCGACCTGGTCATCGAGCGACCCCCGAAGGACGGCTGACATGTTCCCGATCCTCATCCTGGGGGTCGGGCTGCTCACCGGGTGCGCCGACGCTCCTCCCGCCGTGGAGGACCCGTCTGGCGTGCGCGCGAGCGAGACCGATCCCGAGATGTGCGCGGAGCACGGGGTGCTGGAAGCCGTCTGCACCCAGTGCAATCCGGCGCTCATCCCCGTGTTCCAGGCGAAGGGAGACTGGTGCGACGAGCACGGCTTCCCCGAGTCCTTCTGCCCGATCTGCAATCCGGAAGCGGGCGGCCGACCGGCCGAGCAGGACCTGTCCGCAGACGGCTCCCCACCGGACGGCACGACGGTGCGGTTCAAGACCCGGGACGCAGCGAAGCGCGCCGGGATCGAGGTCACCGAGGCCGTCGAAGCCCCGTGGACCAGCGGAACCGAGGCCGTCGCACGACTCGGCTGGGATGCGACCCGGGTCGCCCTGGTGAGCGCACGATCGCCCGGTGTCGTGGCCTCGATCCGCGCCGACGTCGGTACCCCGGTCGAGCCGGGCACGGTCCTGGCCACGCTGCGCAGCGCCCACGTCGGAGGAGACCGCTCCCGGGTCTCCGCAGCGCGCCGCGGGGTGAGCGTCGCCGAAGCCGAGCTGGCTCGAAAGCGCGATCTCCTCGCATCCGGGGTGTCCTCCGAACGCGAGGTGCTCGCCGCCGAGCAAGCCCTGGCGACCGCCGAGGCCGAGCTGGGCGCACTCGAGGCCGAGATCGGACTGGTCGGCGGCGGCTCGGGCGACGCCTACGCGGTCACCGCCCCGCTCGCGGGCGTGATCACCGAACGCCACGCCTCGGTGGGCCAGTCCGTCGACCCCGAGATGCCCCTCTTCCAGGTGGTGGACGCCTCCCGGATGTGGGCGGAGCTCGATGTGGCCGAGTCCGATCTCGGGACCGTGTCGGCGGGCCAGGAGGTCCGCATCACGCTCGATGCGATGCCCGACCGGACCTTCGAGGGCCGACTGGACTACCTCGCGCCATCGGTCGACCCTCAGACCCGAACCGCCCGAGCCCGCGTGGTCCTCGACAACCCCGACGGCGCTCTGCGAGCCCACATGTACGGCACGGCCCACATCCTCACGGACACCGAGAGCGCGGTCGTCACAGTGCCGTCAGCGGCGGTTCAAGCGGCCGGTGACGTGCACCTGGTCTTCGTCCGCGAGGCAGTGGATCAGTTCGTCGGGCGCCGCGTGCGGGTCGTCGCGCGCTCGGGCGACCAGGTCCGGATCGCTGGCCCGGTGAAGCCCGGCGACCCCGTGGCCACCACGGGCAGCTTCCTGCTCAAGACCGAAACACTCGCAGACAGCATCGGCGCCGGCTGCTGCGACGTGGAGTAGGCCATGCTGTTCGACGCCATCATTCGCTGGTCTCTGCGCTATCGCGCCGTGGTCCTCATCGGCTGGATGCTGCTCGCAATCGCGGGGGCCATCTCGTGGTCCCGCCTGCCCCTCGATGCCTTTCCCGACACCACTCCGGTGCAGGTCCAGGTGAACACCACGGCACCCGCCCTCACCCCCGAGGAGATCGAGCGCCAGATCACCTGGCCCGTGGAGCAGGTGCTCTCCGGCTTGCCCGATCTCGCCGAGGTCCGGTCCATCTCGAAGTTCGGGCTGTCCCAGGTGACCCTGGTCTTCGAAGACGGCTCCGACATCTGGCGGGCCCGCCAGGTGGTGGCCGAGCGGCTGGGCGGAGTGGAGCTGCCAGCCGGCGTGGAGCGCCCCCAGCTGGGTCCGGTCGCCACGGGGCTCGGCGAGGTCTTCCACTACCTGGTCCGGGGCGAGGGCTACTCGGCCTCCGAGCTCCGAACCGCCCAGGACTGGATCCTGAAGCCCCAGCTCCGAGCGGTCCCCGGCGTGGCCGAGGTGAACACCTGGGGCGGCGACGAGCGACGGATCGAGGTCCTCGTCGATCCGCGCAGCCTGGACAAGCACGGCGTGACCCTCGCCCAGCTCGCCGACGCCCTCCAGTCGAACAACGCCAACGTGGGCGGCGGGAACATCGACCGCGCCGGCGAGACCACCCTCGTCCAGGGCGTGGGGCTGCTCGAGACGCTGCGCGACGTGCGACAGGTCGTGATCACCGCCCGGGACGGGGTCCCCGTGCGGGTGCGGGACGTCGCCACGGTGCGGGACGGGCGGTCCATCCGTCGGGGTGCCGTGACGGCGGACGGAGAGGGCGAGGTCGTCCTCGGGCTCGGCTTCATGCTCCTCGGCGAGAACAGCGCCGAGGTCACCCACCGCCTGGACGTCCGCCTGGCCGAAGCTGCTGAGAGCCTGCCCCAGGGGATGACCGCCGAGGTGGTCTACCGGCGCACCGAGCTGGTCGACCACGTGCTCGCGACCGTCCGGGAGAACCTGCTGGTCGGCGCGACACTCGTGATCGCCGTGCTGTTCCTGTTCCTCGGCAACTGGCGGGCGGGGCTCGTGGTCGCCGCGGTGATCCCGCTGTCTCTGCTGTTCGCCGCGAACTGGATGCTGGGCCTGGGCATCGTCGGGAGCCTGATGAGCCTCGGTGCACTCGACTTCGGCCTGATCGTCGACAGCGCCATCGTGCAGGTGGAGAACGCCACGCGGCGGCTGAGCGAGCGTCCCGACGACGATCCGATCGAGGTCGTCGGCGATGCCGCCCTGGAGGTGCGCAAGCCGACCATGTACGGCGAGCTCGTGATCCTGGTGGTCTACCTGCCCGTGCTCGCGCTGCAGGGCGTCGAGGGCAAGCTCTTCCAGCCGATGGCGCTGACCGTCATCTTCGCGCTCACCGGCTCGATGCTCGCCTCGCTCACGCTGATTCCGGTACTCACCAGTCTGTTCGTCCGGGTCCGCGGCACGAGCTCCGTGCCCCACCGGGAGGTGCGCCTGGTCCGCTGGGCCCAGCGCATCTACCAACCCGTGCTCACGCGAGCGCTTGCCTCGCCGGGGCTGGTCCTGTCCCTGGCCGTGCTGCTGCTGCTCAACGCGGGCTTCCTCGCCTCTCGACTGGGCACGGAGTTCGTGCCGCGACTGAACGAGGGCTCCGTGGTCGTGAACACGGTCCGACTGGCGAGCGTGTCCCTCGACGAGTCCGTCCGCTTCGGTTCCGCCATCGAACGAACCCTGCTCGATCGCTTCCCAGACGAGATCGAGCGGGTGTGGACGCGGACCGGCACCGCCGAGGTGGCCACCGATCCCATGGGCATCGAGCTGTCCGACGTGTTCGTGACCCTCGCGCCCCAGAGCGCCTGGACCCGCGCCGACAGCCAGGACGATCTGGTAGCCGAGATGCAGTCGGAGCTCTCTGTCCTGCCCGGCATGAACATGGTGTTCACGCAGCCGATCGAGATGCGGGTGAACGAGATGATCGCCGGTGTGCGATCGGACCTGGGGGTGAAGCTGTTCGGCGACGACCTCGACCGGATGCGGGAGACCGCGCGCGAGATCGAGTCCATCCTCGAGGAGACCGAGGGCGCCGTCGACATCAGCGTCGAGCAGGTCACCGGACTGCCCGTGCTGCGGGCGACGGTCGACCGCGACGCCATCGCCCGGCAGGGCATGCCCGCGGCCGACGTGCTGCGAACGGTCGAGGCGCTGGGCGGGCTCGAGGTCGGCCAGCTGGTCGAGGGCGAGCGGCGGTTCCCCATCGCAGTCCGCATCGCCGAGCGCTGGCGCACCGACCCCGAGAGGCTCGGACGGCTGCTGGTCACCAGCGCGAACGGAGACCGCATCCCCCTCGAACGACTCGCGACCCTGTCCACCATCGAAGGTCCGAGCACCATCCAGCGCGAGTGGGCCAAGCGCCGGGTGGTCGTGCAGGCCAACGTGCGGGGACGCGATCTGGGCAGCTTCGTCGACGAGGTTCGCAAGCGCGTGCGCGCCGAGATCGACCTGCCGGCGGGCTGGTTCGTCCGCTACGGAGGCCAGTTCGAGAACTACGAGCGCGCGCGGAGCCGGCTGATGCTGGTGGTGCCCCTCGCGCTCGCGCTGATCGCGCTGCTGCTGTACGCCACCTACGGCCGCCTGGTCGACGCCGTGCGCGTGTTCACCGGCGTCCCCTTCGCCGCCGTCGGAGGGGTCGCTGCGCTGTGGCTGCGCGGCCTGCCCTTCAGCGTCTCGGCGGCCATCGGCTTCGTGGCGCTGTCCGGAGTCGCGGTGCTCGCCGACATGGTGCTGGTCTCCACCATCCGACGCTACCTGGACGACGGCGTGCCCGTGCGCGAAGCCGTCGAGCGAGCGGCTACCGAGCGCCTGCGTCCCGTGCTGATGACCGGGCTCGTCGCAGCCCTGGGCTTCGTGCCCATGGCGCTGAACACGGGCCTCGGCGCCGAGGTCCAGCGACCATTGGCGACGGTGGTGATCGGCGGTCTGTTCTCGTCGACCCTGCTCACGCTGGTGGTGCTCCCGGTGCTCTTCACCGTCACCCGGAGGCAGCCATGAAGGTCTTCCGCGCCATCGTCGCGCTGATCGGAGTGCAACTCGCACTCGTCGGCCTGTACCTCGGCGTGGAGAGCCAGCGCGGACAGTCCGTGCCCTTCTCCGTGGAAGACCTCGACGAACCGGCGCCCGCGCTGTCGTTGGAGCGGGCCGGAGAGGCCTCCGTCCGTCCGTCGGAGCCACACCTGGTGCACTTCTGGGCGACCTGGTGCGGCCCGTGCCAGGAAGAACTGCCCGCCCTGCTCGCTGCGACCGGGTCCGCCGGCGTCCCCCTGATCGCCGTGACCGACGAGCCGTGGTCGAGCGTCGAGCGCTACTTCGGCGACCGCGTTCCGAACGCCATCGTGCGCGACCCGACCGGTGAGGCCGCAACCCGGTGGCGGGTGTCCGGGCTGCCCGACACCTTCGTCGTGGTCGACGAGCGCATCGTGGGCCGCATGGGCGGACCCCGCGACTGGCAGACCCCCGAAGCGCAGGCCTTCCTGCGCGCGCTGCGGAGGACCCGATGATCGGCCTGTGGATCTGGCTGTGTGCGGCACTCGCTGCACCCCTCACCGCGGACGACGCCGTCGCCCGTTCCCTCCAGCGGTCGGTCGACGTCGCGAGAGCCACCGCCGAGGTCGAAGCGACCCGTGGCGAGTCCCGGGCGACCGCCCTGTTCCGCTCCGACCCGACCGTCCTCGGACGCTGGGCGGCCATCGGAGACCTGCACGGCGTCTCTGTCGTGCAGCCGGTATCGATCACCGGCCAGGGTCTGGCTGCGCATCGGAGCGCGCGAGCCCGGGTCGCCAGCGCCATCTCGACCGAGGTGCGGACCCGCCTGGAAGTCGCCGCCGTGACCCGACTGGCCTGGGCCCACGCCGTCGAGGCCCGCCAACGGGTCGCTCTGGCCGAGCAGGCGCTGGCACTCGCGATTCGCCTCCGCGAGGGGGCGGAGGCCCGGGAAGCCACGGGGGACGCCTCGTTGCTCGACGCCCGGCTGGCACGCCTGCAGGAGAGCGAAGCCCGCTCGACCTGGATGGTCGCGGTGTCCGACGAAGGCCGTAGACTGGCGGAGCTCGCGGCGTGGACCGGCGTGCCGGTGGACGGTCTCGACCTCCCCGCCGATCCTCTCGACGCCATGCCCCGGGTCGAGCTCGACGCCGCCACCCGATCCGACCTCGAGGCGGCCCGCGAAGCCGTCGACGCCGCCCGGGCGCGCCTGGCCAGCGAGCGCGCGGGGACCCTCCCACCGCTGAAGCTGGGCGCATTCTACGAGGAGGAAGGCGACGAGCTGCGCGTCGGCCCGACGGTGTCGGTCACCGTCCCCCTGTGGAGCCGAAACGCCGACGGCCGCGCGAGCGCCCGGTCCGAGCTCGACGTAGCCGAGTCCAGGGCCGCCGAGCGCGAACGGGTGGTCGGCTCCGAGCAGGCCGCGACAGCGCGAGTGCTGGGCGTGCTGGAGGGCTCTCCCGATGGCGCGGATCCCAGAGCGGAGGCCGAGGCTGCACTCGAGAGCGTGGCGATCGGCTTCGAGCGCGGCGAGCTCGACCTGCTCACTGCGGGCCTGCTGCGTCAGCAGATCCTGGAGGGTCAGCGCGCCTGGCTGGTCAGCCGGAGGGTGCGTGCCGAGGCCCGGGTCGGCGCAGCGCTGGCCCACGACGCATCTGCTCTGCTCGGAGACTGACGGATGGCGCTGCCGACGAAGAAACCGGCGCAACAACCCCACCCATATCCCTCCTTACACCATGCTTACGAGCATGTGTGGGATAGGCGTGAGATCGAATTCGGCGCGCTCTTCGCTAGCCTCTGACCAGCCTCGGAAGACACGAGGAACCAACCCAACGGAGGGAAATAATGAGCAAGAAGCAGACCCCGTTCTTCATGCGTTTCGTCGAGAAGCAGGACGACGCTCGCGTCGAAACGGCCGTCGTGGCCGGTGCCGACGACGACGACAAGGGCAAGACCCGCAAGGAGTGGGAGAAGCAGCCCGAGACCATGAAGTACCCGTCCGACGCCGACGAGTGGCACTGGGAGTACTGATCCCGGTACGCCGCGCGGGGGTGCTCGACACCCTCGCGCCCCGGCGCCAGCCCGTCTTGTCTCGCGTTGTGCTACGACGCCACAGCCATGCAACGCAGACCCCGCTGGCCCCCCTGGAGACCCCATGGCCCACGTGCTGCTGTTCACGCACAGCGCGGACTTCGACGTACCCGAGCGCGTGCTCGCAGCCGTACAGCGACGCGGTGCCACGGGGCGACGCATCGACACCGATCGCTACCCCGGCGAGCTGCGCATGGCGCTGTCCCAGCCCGCAACGGGCCCAGCAGCGCTGACCCTCGACGGTGAGCCCCAGACCGACCTCGCGGCCGTCTACCTCCGCAAGCTCGCGCCTCCCGACACGCGCCACCTCCCCGAAGCGCAGCGCGCCTGGCTCACCCGCGAAGTACGCGCCCACTGGCAGGCCCTGCCCGACCTGCTGCCCGACCTGCGCTGGATCAACCCGCCTCGAACCGACGCCGCCACCGACGGGCACAAGCTGCGCCAGCTGCGCGTGGCACGTGCCGTCGGGCTTCGCACGCCCGCGACCCTGGTCACCAACGCCCCCGAAGCGGTCCGTGCCTTCCACCACGCCCACGGCGGCGACATCATCGCCAAGCTCCTCACCGCCCTGACCACCAGCATGGACGGCCAGAGCGCCCAGGTGCGCACCCAACGCATCCAGAACGACGACCTGGACCACCTCGACGGACTCGCATCGGGACCGATGTGCTTTCAGGAACGCATCGTCGCCCAGCGCGAGCTTCGCGTGATGTGGGTCGACGGCCAGGCCTTCGTCGGCGCCATCGAGGGCCATCCAGACGAGGTCGACTGGCGACAGGGCCAGCACGGTGGCTTTCGCCGCGGCGAGCTCGATCCCGCCACCCACGCCGCCCTGGCCCGGCTCATGGGAGCGCTCGGACTGACGGTGGGCGCCATCGACCTCATCGTGCCGACCGAGGGTCCGCCGGTGTTCCTGGAGGTCAACCCGGCCGGGGAGTGGGGCATGCTCGAGGTCCGACTGGGCCTGCCCATCGCCGACGCCATCGCCGCAGCGCTGCTGGAGGCCCGATGACCGTCCTCGTCCTGAGCCAGCCGGGCGACGACTACGCCACCGGTCCGGTCCTGGCCGAGCTGCGAGACCGCGGCGTCGAACCCGTGCACGTGGACTGCTCGCAGGTGCCGCAGCAAGGCGGGGTGTGCTGGCGCGGGCCGGGCGATGGGTGGCTGGGCATCCCCGGTCACGGACGCGTCGCGCTGGCCGACGTGCGCGCCATCTGGGCCCGACGCGCCTCCTGGGCCTCGGGTCTGATGGAGCGCGACGATCTGCCCCGCGATGTCGCCCGCGCAGCACGAGGCGAGTCGGCCCACGTGGTCGAGGCCGCACTGCTCGACAGCGACGCGCTCTGGGTCGATCCCCCTGCCGTCTATGTCCGCGCGCGCAACAAGGCCCTCCAGCTCGCCGTCGCCGAGTCGATCGGGATGCGTACCCCGCGCACGCTCGAGACCAACGACCCCGACGAGGCCCGCGCCTTCGTCGCCGCGCTCGACGGCCCGGTCGTCTCCAAGATGTTCACCGACGTCCGGGTCGACGACGGCACGGTCTACACCAATGTGCTCGGGCCCGACGACATCGACGCCCTGGATGGCATCCGCCCCTGTCCCACCATCCTGCAGGAGGCCATTCCCAAGGCCCACGAGCTGCGTGTGGTGGTGGTGGGTCCGCGCGTGTTCGCCGCTGCGCTGGACACCCCCCAGCTGGCTGGAGCCGAGGTGGACTGGCGACGTCAGGGCGGCGCCACCATCGATCAGTGGCGCCCGGTCGAGCTGTCGGCCGACGAGGTGCAGCGCTTCCGGGCCCTGCACGACGCCCTGGGCACCAACTACGGCTCCGCCGACTGCGTGCGCACCCCCGACGGCGAGCTGGTCCTGCTCGAGAACAACGCGGTCGGCGAGAGCTTCTGGCTCTACGACCTGCACCCGCTGGCCAGCGCCTGGGCCGACCTGCTCACCGGCGCCGTGCCTGCCCGCCCCGCTCCACCCCACCTGCGCTGAGAGCCCGATGAACGCTGCCTCTTCGCTTCCCACCTCACTTCCCACAGTGCTGGCCGTCACCACCTCTCGCGACGACGCGACCTTCCTGCCGCTGCGCGAGGCCGTCGCCGCCCGCGGTGGACGCCTGCTGCGCTTCGACACCGACCGCTACCCCCGCGACTACGCCCTCGACGTTCGGCCCCGGGGAGGACGCTGGGTCGGAACGCTCACTCTCCCCGACGGCGAAGTGGTCGACCTGCAGTCGCTGCGCTCGCTGTGGCTCAAGCGACTCGACCCCGCGAAGAGCCTTCCGCGAGACCTGCCGCAGGACGTCGGCGCCGCGTGCCGTCGCGAGTCCTTCGCCGCGCTGATGGGCGTGCTGGCCCACCTCGGGGTGCCCATGATCGACCCCCCGACGGTCGTCATCGCCGCCGAGAACAAGCCACAGCAGCTCGCCATCGCCCAGGACGAGGGCGCCGCCATTCCCCCTTCCCTGCTCACCAACCTGTCCGACGCCGCCCGCGCCTTCGGTCAGCAGCAGGGCCCACTCATCACCAAGCTGCTGCACGCCGGGCTGATCCGCGGCCGGAGCGGCAGCTTCATGATGGCCACCTCGGCGGTCGAGGAAGACGACCTCGCGGCGCTCGACGACAGTCAGCTGGCCTTGTCCCCATCGCTCTTTCAGGCCCGGCTCGACAAAGCGGTCGAAGCGAGAGCGCTGGTCATCGGGGAACGTGTGCTCGCCGCCACGGTCGACGCCCAGCAGACCGACGGCGCCACGGTCGACTGGCGCCAGGGCTACGGCACCCTGCGCCAGACCTTCACCCCCACCGAGCTGCCCGCCGACTTCGCCGCTACGCTGGTGCGCATCGCCAAGCGACTGGGGCTGCACTACGGCGCGGTCGATCTCATCCTCACGCCCGAAGACGAGTGGGTCTTCCTCGAGATCAACCCGGTCGGGGAGTGGGGCTGGCTACACGAGTGCGGCCTGCCGGTGGCGGATGCCGTGGCCGAGCTGTTGCTGGAGCGCGTGTGAAGCCCGCTCAGACCCTCATCATCAGCCGACGCGACACCGACGTGCAGCGGGTGGTGCAGGGGCTCGAGCAGCGCGGACGCGAGGTCGTGGTGCTGCACACGGACGACCTGGGCGACGGCACGACCGCATCGGTGCTGCCCGGCGGCGTCGTGCGGGTGCGCCAGCGGCGTGAAGACGGCGTGCACACCGTCACGCTCGAACACCTGGAGTCGGTCTGGTACCGCCGCCTCGCCCTGCAGCCGCACCTGCCGGACGACACGCCGCGAGAGGTCGCGATGGGCGTGGTCGCCGAGCTTCGCGCCTTCGTGCTCGGACTGCTGGCACAGCTCGAGGGCCGCGGGGTGCGGGTTCTCCAGCCCAAGGAGCGCATCGAACACGCCGACCGCAAGCCCCGCCAACTCGCGCTGGCCCACGCCGCTGGACTCGATGTGCCGCGCACGCTCACCACCACCGATCCCGACGCCGTACGGCAGTTTCTCGATGAAGTCCCCGGACGCCTCGTCACCAAGGTGTTCACCGGGTTCGCCTTGCGAGACGGCGACAGCCAGCAGGTGGTGATGACCAACGAGGTCGACCGCGAGGCGCTGCTGGCCCCGTGTGGCCTCGACGGCATCGAGCTCTGTCCCGCCACTTTCCAGGAGCTGCTCCCGAAGGCCCGCGAACTGCGGGTGACCGTCGTGGGCGAGCAGATCCTCGCCGCCAGCATCGACACGCGGGGGGTGGCCGAGGCCGAGATCGATTGGCGTCGTGCCCAGCGCGAGGTCTACCACCGCTGGCAGCCCGCCACCGTTCCCGACGCCGTGAGCGCCGCGCTGCTGCGCCTGCTGCGCCGTCTCGGTCTCGACTACGCCGCCGTCGACCTCATCGAGACCCCCGACGGCCGCTGGGTCTTCCTCGAAGCCAACCCCGCTGGGGAGTACCTGTGGCTCGACGGCCTGCTACAGGGGGCCGTGAGCCGCGCCATCGTAGACTGGCTCGCCCCCGCCGACGACGAGGCCCCCGCCGCCTGATGCTGCCCGACTTCACCCGCACCACCCGCGCCCTGGCTGCGGACCGCGGTCCCGCCCTCGTGGCCAGCTCGGTGGGGATGGGCATCGCAGGGGTGTGGGCGCTGTGGATGGCGTTGGGCCAGGTCACGCTGTACGAGTCGTCGAACGCCGCACGGGTCGTCGCAGAGGGCACCGCCACACTGCGCGCGCCCGTCGCCGCCGAGGTGGTGGGGGTCGAGGTCGCGCTCGGGCAGGCGGTCGCAGCCGATGCGTTGCTGGTGCAGCTCGACGACACCACCGAGCGCACCCAGCTCCGCGCAGCCGAGGCGACGGTCGCCGGCACGCTGGAGCAGCTCGCACGGCGCGAGGCCGCCGGCGAGGCCAGCCAGACCGGGCGCGCCGCCGATGCCATGGCCCGCCGAGCAGCACTCGCCCGCGCCCGCGCCGAGCTGAACGAGGCCACCCTGCGCTTGCGTGCCGCCCAGACCCGACGCGACCAGATCGACCAGCTCGTCGCTGCAGGGGCCGTGAGCGGGGCCGAGCGCGATCGCGCCATCGCCGAGGTCGACGTGCTCGCCGCGCGCGAAGAAGCAGCACGGCGCGAAGTCGGCCGCCTGCGCGGGCAACAGGAGGCCCAGGCCGCCACCGGTGAGGCTGGCGCACGACGCGACGAAGAAGAGGCCAGCGCCCTGGAGGTCGCCCTTCGCGCCGCCGAAGCCACGCGGGACACCCTGCAGGACGCCGTCGCCGAGCGCGCAGTACGCAGCCCGGTCGCCGGCACCGTGGGCGAGCTCACCCCCCTCACCCCCGGCCAGCGCGTCGAGGCCGGCGCCCTGCTCGCAGTGGTGGTCCCCGACAGCACCCTGCTGGTCGACGCGCGCTTCCCCCCCGAGCGTGCGGTCGGCCGCGTCGCTCCCGGTCAGACCGCACGAATCCGCATGGCCGGTGCCACCGGCGGCACCCTGGGAGCCCGCGTCGCCACGGTGGCCCGCGTCGGCTCCGAGCCCGGCCCCGATGGCATGGTCCCGGTCCAGCTGGAGCTGGTGGGCGACACCCACGACCTGCACCACGGACTCCTGGCCGAGGTCGAGGTCGCCGTGGAGACGCTCGCCCCCTGGCACCTGGTGGTCCGCGCCGCAGGGGGAGCCTCTCAGTGAGCCTCACCGTGAGCCTCGCCCCCCTCCGTCGGGCCCTGCGCCGGTGGTGGGTGCCCGAGGTGATCCAGACCTCGGCCATGGACTGCGGCCCCGCGGTGCTCAAGGCCGCACTGGAGGGATTCGGCGTCTCCATTCACCTGGGCCGACTGCGCGAGGCCTGCCAGACCGATGTCGATGGCACCTCCATCACCACCCTCGAGTCCCTGGCGGCACAGCTCGGTCTGCGCCCCTTGCAGACGCTTGCACCACCAGAGCACCTGCCGCTCCCCAGCGCCGTCGAGCTGCCCGCGATCGCCGTGACCGAGCGACCCGACGGCACGCGCCACTTCGTCTTGCTGTGGCGGCGGGTCGGGCCCTTCGTCGTGCTCATGGACCCGTCGGCGGGGCGTCGTCTGATGCGCTGGTCCAGCCTGGTGCCCCAGCTCTACCGTCACCAGACCACGCTCGATGCGGCCACCGCACGGCGCTGGCTGCACGCCCCGGTCTTCCTGGCCGGTCTGGGCGAGCGACTCACCGCACTCGGCGTCGACGACGCGGCCATGGAAGCGCTGCTCGGCCCTCGTCTGGGCGATCCCGACGCACTCGGCGCGCTGATGCAGGCCACCCACGCCGTGAGCGAGCTGGTCGAGGCGGGAGCCGTGCGAGCCGGGTCCGAAGCCAGCGCCATGGTGGGGGAGCTCGCCGATGCGCCCGCGTCCATGCGCGACACCCTCGCTGGCCCACCCCCCCTGCACCGGGAGGGCGACGACGTGCACGTACGCGCCGCCGTGCTGCTCCTGCTGCGCGCCCCCGACCTCACCGAACACGAGACATCGCGCACCCCCGCACCGACCGCGTCCGTCGCGGAGAGCCCGCTGCAGCCAGACTCATCCGCCCTCGCCGCCGCGCTCGCAGCCCCGCCGGAGCGGCCTCTGCGCGCCGTGTGGGAGCTGGTGCGCGAAGCCGAGCCGCGCTTCGCCTGGCTGGTGACCGTCATCGCCCTCACCGCTGCGGCAGGCGGCATCGCACAGGGTGCTCTGATGCGTGCGCTGCTCGATGCGGGTCGCTGGGTGCAGGTGCCCTCGGCCCGTGCCGGCGCCATCGCCGTCATCCTGGTGCTCGTCGCAGCCCTCGGGCTGACCATGTGGGGCTGGAGTCGCGCCGTGCTGCGCATCGCACGCCGCGTCGAGCTCCGCGCACGCGAGCGCTTCCACGCCAAGCTCCCCCGGTTGTCCGACCGCTACTTCAGCAGCCGCCTCAGCGCCGATCTGGCCGAGCGCGCCCACTCCCTGCACGCGCTGCGCGGCCTTCCCCCTGCTCTGGGCGGTCTGGTCCTGGCCACCGCCAACCTCATCGCCACCTCGGCCGGCATCCTCTGGCTCGACATCGGGCTGTGGCCCTGGGTGGTGGCATCCGTGCTCTTCGGCCTGGCCGTGCCCGGACTGCTCCACGCCTACCTGGCCGGTCGCGAGATGCGTCGACAGACCTGGGATGGCGCACTGTCCCGCACCTACCTCGACGCCATGCTCGGTGCGTCGGTCGTCGCGGCCCACGGCGCGGCCGAGACGGTGCGACGCGACCACGAAGAGCTGCTCACCGGCTGGCAGCGCGCCGCACAGCAGGCCGCGGACGCCTCGGTGCTCGCCGGGCTCCTGCAGGGCGTGGTGGGACTGAGCCTCGCCGCCGGGATGGTGCACGCTCACCTCATCACCGCGCCACACGCCGCTGCCGTGCTCCTGCTCGTCTACTGGGGAACCGGGCTCCCCCGACAGAGCGAGGCCCTCGCCCGGGCCATGCGCGCCTTGCCCGCGCTGCAGAGCATCGCGTCGCGTGCGCTGGAGCTGCTGGACGCTCCCGAGGAGCCCGCACCGACCGACAGCGCCACGCACCTCCCCCCCGGTCCCCTCGCCGTTCGAGCCCACGACGTACACATCGTCGCCGGGGGCCGCACGGTGCTCCACCTGCCCGAGCTCCGGATCGAAGCCGGCGAGCACATCGCCATCGTCGGGGCCTCCGGTGCGGGGAAGTCCACGTTTCTGGCCGCCCTGCTGGGCCTGCAGCCCGTCGGGAGCGGCGTGTTGCGGGTCGGCGGGGTGCCCCTCACTCCCGAGTTGCTGGGGGAGCTGCGTCGACGCACGGCCTGGGTCGATCCCGCCGTGCAGCTGTGGAACGACACCCTCGTCACCAACCTGCAGTACGGCCACGCCGACCGTGCTGGACCCCTCGACGCCGTGCTCGAGGCGGCCGACCTGCTCGGTGTGCTCGCCGACCTGCCCGGAGGCCTCGCCGCGCCTCTCGGTCAGGGTGGCGCGCTGCTCTCGGGCGGCCAGGGCCAGCGGGTGCGCATCGGGCGGGCGCTCGGCCGACCCGACGCCGGACTCGTCTTGTTGGACGAGGCCTTTCGTGGCCTCGATCGCGGCCAGCGCCAGCTCCTGCTGCACCGGGCGCGCCAGCACTGGTCCGGGGCCACCCTCCTCGCCGTCACCCACGATGTCTCGGACACCGCGGGCTTCGAGCGGGTGCTGGTGGTTCACAACGGCCGCATCGTCGAGGACGGAGCACCGGCAGAGCTCCGCGGGCGCAGGGGTCGGTACGCCGCCCTCGCCGCCCGCGACGAAGCCGTGCGCGAAGCGCTGATGGGCGGCCCTGGCCGGCGTCTACGCCTGGAGCGCGGCAAGGTGGTGGAGGACGCATGAGCGAGCTCGACCACCTCAAGTGGGGCACCCAGGAGCGGCTGGTGCTGCTGGAGCGGCTGGCGCGACGCAGTGGTCTGGCCCGTGCCGCCGACGCCGGGGAGCGTCTGTCGGAGCTCGACCTCGGGCACGCGCTCGGCATCGACCTGCACGGCATCCGCACCCGCTACGGCACGCTGCCCCAGCTCGTGCGCCAGGCCGGGCCCGCCGTCATCACCTGCTTCGACAGCGACGGCCCGCGCGCCTTCGGACTGCTCGGTCCGGCCGGTCTGCTCGACCGGGTTCGGGTGCTCGCTCCCGATGGCCGCGTGCACAGCGTGCCCGTGCATCGTCTGGTCCGCGCGCTGCGTGCCGGCATCGAGGCCCGGGAGGCGCCCGTCGTCGACAGCCTGGTCCACGCCGCAGACCTGCCCGCACGCCGCGCGCGGAAGGTGCGCGAGCGTCTGCTGCACGCCCGCCTCGCCGAGCGTCCGATGGGCGGTGGCACCCTGCTGCGCGCCGCCCCGTCCGGCGCCCCCGGAGCCATCGTGCGCGACGCGCGTGTGCTCGTCCCCCTCGGCCTGAGCGTCGTCGCCGCGGCACTCGCTTCGGTCGTGAGCCTGCTCGGCTGGATCCAGGTCGGACAGGGCGCGCTCGACGGCAAGCTCGAGCCCGGCTGGGTCGCCGGCTGGGCGCTGATCCTGATGAGCGGCCTCGCCCTGGAGCAGCTCTCGAGGTGGCAGCAGGCACGTCTGTCCATTCGCGGCGGTGCCTGGATGAAAGCCGCCCTGCTGCGCGGGACCCTCGCCGCCGACCCCGAGCAGTTCCGTCGCGACGGGGTCGGCGGCATGCTGGCCCGCATCCACGAGTCGCAGGCCATCGAAGACCTCGTGCTCACCGGCGGGCTGGGCCTGCTGATGTCCGCGCTCAACCTGCTGGTGGGCCTGTGGGCGCTGTCCCAGGCTCCCGCAGCACCCGCGCTGCTCGGGCTGCTCGGACTGGCGCTGGCCTGGCTGGGCGTCGTGGCCGTGCGCATCGCCCGGCGGCACGACCGCTGGACCGAGCACCGACGCCACCTCACGGACACCCTCGTCGAGCGCATGAACGGCCACCGCACCCGACTCGTCCAGGGCGATGCCGCCCACTGGTACGACGGCGAAGACGAAGCGCTCGCGGCCTATCTCGACGCCAGCACCGCACTGGACGGACCCAAGGTCGATCTCGATCAGCTGCTCACCAGCGGCGTGCTCCTCGCGGGCCTCGGCGTCGTGGGGGGCAGCTTCGTCGCCGGGGATCTCAGCACCGCTCAGCTCGCCGTCGCCCTGGGTGCGCTGCTGTGGGTGCAGGCGGCGTTGACCGGCGTCGCCGCCAAGGTGCACGGCCTCATCGGCGCCCGGACCGCCTGGCGTCAGGTGGGCCCCATCCTGCGCGCTGCCCGCCGCCGCCCCGCCACGGCGCAGGTCGCGGCCGACGGGGTGTCTCGGGTGGAGCCCGGAGAGCCTCTGCTCCGCGTGCAGGACGCCTCCTTCGCCTGGCCCGAACGCCCGCCCACCCTCGACGGCGTCCAGTTCACCCTGAACCGCGGCGACCGCGTCGTGCTCACCGGCGCCTCGGGCAGCGGCAAGTCGACCCTCACCCACCTGCTCGCCGGCGACCTGGAACCCACCGATGGCGTCGTGCTGCTGGGCGGTCTCGATCGCGCTGCACTCGGCCCCGCCGCCTGGCGTCGCCACGTCGTCGCCGCCCCCCAGTTCCACGACAACCACCTCTTCGAGCACTCACTGCTGTTCAACGTGTTGCTCGGACGCGACTGGCCGCCCAGTCCCGACGACATCCAGCGAGCGCGACAGCTCCTGACCGAGCTGGGGCTGGGCCCGCTTCTGGAGCGCATGCCCAGCGGTATCCAGCAGACCGTGGGCGAGAGCGGTTGGCAGCTCTCCCACGGCGAGCGCAGCCGCGTCTTCCTGGCTCGCGCGCTGCTTCAGGGCGCGGGCGTCGTCATCCTCGACGAGAGCTTCGCCGCCCTCGACCCGCACACGCTCGAGCAGTGCCTCGAGGTGGCCCACCGCCACGCCGACACGCTGGTGATCGTGGCACACCCGTAGATTCGGCGCGCGGCACGGTCGAGGAACGTCGCGCGGCACTCGAGCAGCTGGCGAGTCTGGGCTGATGCACTACCGACCTGGCCGGTCGCCCGCCTCGTCAGCGTACCGTCGTCCGATGCTCCTTGTCGCCGTCGAACGCCTCGTACAGCGCCAGGTGCGCTGAGCGTCCCAGCGGCCCCTCGCGAGCAGGATAGGCCGCGATCCAGTCGAGCAGCATGGGCAGATTTGCGTCCTGTGCCGCTCTCGAGTCGTACTTGTGGGGCTCGAACGGCCGGCCGCGCGCGTGGGCCTGACACACCTCCACGCCCGGATCGAGGAACACCAGCTTCGTCGCGTCCGACAGCACCCGCGCCAGCAGATCGGCGTAGCAGCCCTCGATCACCCACTGGTCATGCACCGCCGTGAACGCCCGGATCGCCGCGTCCGCCTCATCGAGAGCCCGTCGGACCGGCGTGCCTCCCGGCTCAGTCGGCTGCCACGCCAGCGTGTCGAGGTCCAGATGGGCCAGTCCCTCTTCCGCCAGCCCTCGCGCGAGCGTCGACTTCCCCGCGCCCGAGTTCCCGAACACCACCACCCGCATCGGCGCCTCCAGTGTCCAGACGCTATCGCACGCCGAAGCCGGGGACGTCCGGGAGGGCCTGCGAGAGTCCCCTCTGGGAGGATTCCCTCAGGCCTCGGTCGGTCGGAGACCGGCTTCTGCGCGGGGCCGTTCACGCCGTGCTGTGCACATCCCTCACATCGACGGTCGTTTCCAGCCGGTCGGCTGTCGGCGCCACCGCGACGCCAGCCTCGGTCAGCTCTGGGGTTCCCTGCTGCCGCCCGACGACCCGAGCGCTCACGCCGTCGCTCTCGCCAGCTGGGGAGCCGGCGGAACCACGTCGATCAGTACGTCCCCCTCCGACGTCCGGGCTTCCAGCAGCCGATGTGCATCCGCGATCTGGTCCAGCGAGAACCGGGGCCCTACCACAGGACGAACCGCACCGCTCGCGAGCAGGTCCGCCACCGCCTCCACGTTCTCCTGGTTGTCCAGGATCACCGTCCACTTCAGTCGGGGGCCCGACCCCATGCTCGACCGGATGAGGTCCCACACGTCCGACCATGTCGTCAGCCCCAGCCGCAGGAACCGCCCCTCCGCCGTCAGTCGTGGACGCGCCTCCGCCAGCGAGAACCTGTCCGACGTGTCGAAGATCACGTCCCAGGTCTCGTTCAGCTCGCGCCAGTCGGTCGTTTCGCGGACCACCACCGCATCCGCCCCGAGCGCACGCAGCCCATCCGCCTGATGCGCGCGAACCACCCCCGTGACATGGGCGCCCAGGTGCCGCGCCACCTGCACCGCGTAGCGACCCACACCCCCCGCAGCGCCGATCACCAGCACCCGCTGGCCCGGCTCCACCTCGCCCAGATCCCGCAGGTACGGAAGCGCGGTACCCGCACCGAAGGGCACCGCAGCTGCATCCGCGAACGACACGCCGTCGGGGATGTGCGCCACCGCCTTTTCGTGATCGAGCACCAGGTAGTCCGCGTGCGCGCTGTCCATGCTCGCGCCGAACACCCGGTCGCCCGGCTGGAATCGGTCGACATCCGCGCCCACCCCCTCGACGACGCCCGCGAACATGCTGCCCTGCACCGTCGCCCGCGGGCCCGACCAGCCCATCGCCAGTCGACCGATCGTCGCCATGATTCCGGGAAAGTCGCCCGCGCGGATGCGACGGTCGCCCTGGGTCACGGGACTGGCGTGCACGCGGATCAGGAGTTCCGTCGCACCCGGCGTGGGGACGGGACGCTCCTGCAGCTCGAGGGTCTCGGGGGTTCCGTAGGTCTGGACGACGGCGGCACGCATGGCACTCTCCTGGATGAAGGCGGGCAGCGAGGACCCTCGCTGCTTGACGCTTCCATCGTAAGCATGCGACAACGACTGAAACAGGCGGCAATCCAGCACCTGTCACATACGAAACTGCATGGATTGGAAGAGCATCGACTTCGACTGGAACCGGGCACGCGCCCTGCTCGTCACCGCCGAAGAGGGGTCGTACTCCGCCGCTGCTCGCGCCCTCGGAAGTACGCAGCCCACCATCGGACGCCAGGTCGCCGCCCTCGAAGAGGAGCTCGGGGTCACCCTCGTCCAGCGGGTCGGTCGTGGACTCGAGCTCACCGAAGCCGGCCTGGACCTCATCGAGCACCTGCGGGTCATGGCCGATGCCGCGCGCAGCGTCTCGTTGACCGCCACCGGTCGATCCCGCTCGCTGGAGGGGCTCGTTCGCATCACCGCCAGCGAGAGCCTCTGCGCCAACCTGCTGCCGCCCATCCTCGCCCGGATCCGCGAGCTCCACCCGGGCATCCACGTCGACCTCGTGGCCACTGGCGAGGTCCGGGACCTGCGCACGCGCGAAGCCGACATCGCCCTGCGCAACTTCCGCCCCAAAGATCCCGAGCTCACGGCGCGCAAGATCCGCGAAGATCCCGCCTGGCTCTACGGAACCCCCGAGTACCTCGCCCGCATCGGGCCCATCGAGAGCGTCGAAGACCTCTCCCGCGCCGAGCTCCTCGCCTTCGATCGCAGCGACCTGATGATCGATCACCTGCGCGGCATGGGCGCCACGTTCACCCCCGCCAACTTCCCCATCGCCACGCCCAACCACCTCGTCCAGTGGGCGCTGTGCCGAGCTGGCGTGGGTCTGTGCTTCATGATGGAGCAGGTCGGCGACGCAGACCCCGCTGTAGAGCGCATTCCCGAGGTCCTGCCGGCGCTTCCGGTCCAGATCTGGCTCACCACCCACCGCGCGGTCCACACCAGCCGACGACTGCGCGCGGTGTTCGATCTGCTCGCAGAGGGGCTCCAGCCACACACGGACAGTTCTCTCGATGAACGGTGACGCCGAACTGATCGCCCGCCTCCGCGAACGCGGCGACCCCCTCGAAACACCTCGCCCCGTCCAGCACTGGGCATACTTCTCGTCCCGGGTCGGAGCGGAGATGTACACCGAATGGCTCGACCAGGAGGGGCTCACCGAGATCTTCATCGCTCACGAGCCCGACCGGGACGACCTCGAATGGCGGGTCACCTGCGAACACACCGTCGTCCCCACCCTCGACGTCATCACGGCCTACACCGACCGCGCCGCCGTGCAAGCCGAACGGCTGGGTGGACACTACGACGGCTGGGAGACCGCTATCCTCGACGCATGACGCGCTGTTGTGACATCCGCCCCCGTCGCGCGACAGCACGACACCAGCCGAAGCGATGACTCTGCTGACGCAGAGCGACCCGGAGGCGACAGACCCAGCGACAGCGGTCTGGCGACGGAGTGGTCGTCCGGAGGGAACCTCGCTTGCGAGGATGACCGGAGGATCGAGCGCTGAAGGGGTGCTCGAGGGGAAACGAAGAGTTTCCCATCGAAATCAACAGGTAGAAAAAATTGAGTTGGCCCCGGCACACTGAGTCGTCTCCCGACCGCACACCCGCCCGGATACACCCCGTGCCGGAGGTCCCCGTGCTGCGCAACGCCGTGATCGAAGAGCTGAAGAGAGTCCTCGCAGAGCATGCGGAAGGACTCGATTTCGACCGATTCCTCGCCCCCCCGCCCAAGCCCGAGATGGGCGATCTCGCGTTCGGCTGCTTCGGGCTCGCCAAGGCCTTCCGCAAGAGCCCCGCCGCCATCGCCAGCGAGCTCGCCGACCAGGTCCAGACCGGCGGCGCCATCGCATCCGCCGAAGCCGCTGGGCCCTACCTCAACTTCCGCGGCGACTCCGGCGCCATGCTCGCCGACGTCGCCAGCCGCGTCCACGCCGGCAGCCTGCTGTCCCCCGCCCCCGGCCCTCGCGTCATGGTCGAGTTCAGCCAGCCCAACACCCACAAGTTCTTCCACGTCGGGCACCTGCGCAACGTCGCCATCGGCGATGCCCTCGTGCGAATCCTCCGTGCAGACGGGCACGATGTGGTCGCCGCCAACTACTACGGCGACTTCGGGATCGACGTCGCGAAGTGCCTCTGGTGGCTGCAGACCCACCCCGAGCTCGACGCCCCCGACGTCGACCGCACCACCTTCCTCGGCAAGGCCTACACCGACGCCAACGACCAGCTCGACAAGAAGGTCGTCGGAGAAGAGCAGGCCGCCGCCAACTTCGCCGAGGTGCGCACCGTCCTGCACGGCCTCGAGACCCAGGATGCCGATGTCTGGCCGCTCTACCAGCAGACCCGCCAGTGGTGTCTCGACGAGTTCAAAGCCACCTACGCCTGGCTGAACGTGCAGTTCGACACCGACTTCTTCGAGTCCCAGGTCGAAGAGCCCGCCAACGCCATCGTCGACCACTACCTCGAAGAGGGCGTCTTCACCGTGTCCGACGGCGCCATCGTCTGCGACCTCACCCCCGACATGGACGTCCCCGCGCTCGTCCGCAAGCGCGACGGCACCAGCCTCTACATGACCTGGGACCTCGCACTCGCGAAGGCCAAGTTCGACGACTGGGGCGTCGAGAAGTCCCTGTACGTCGTCGGTTCCGAGCAGAAGTTCCACTTCGAGCAGCTCTTCCTCACCCTCGACCGGATGGGCTACGAACGCGCCAGCGACTGCCGCCACGTCGCCTACGAGCTCGTCCAGCTCCCCGACGGCAAGATGAGCAGCCGCAAGGGCACCGCCATCCCGCTCCACACGCTCCAGACCGCCGTCTCCGACGCCATCCGCGACCGGCTCACCCAGGCCAACGCCCGCGTTCCCGAGGCCGACGTCGACGAGACCGTGCGTCGCCTCGCCGTCGCCTGCCTCAAGTACGGCATGCTGTCGGTCGGCGTGAACAAGCGCGTCATCTTCTCCCTCGACGACTGGACCCGCTTCGAGGGCAACACCGGCGCCTACCTGCTGTACATGGTCGCCCGCATGCGCTCCATCCTCCGAAACGCCGACGGAGACGTCGATCTCACCGCCTCTCCCGCAGAATCCGCCTTCGGCGAGGCCGTCGAGGAGCGAGCCCTGCTCAATCGTCTCCTGGCCTACCCCGACGTCGTCGAGCGCGCGGCCCGGGAGCTCGACCCGTCCTTCGTCGCCTCCTGGTGCTACGACTGCGCCCGCGACGTCAGCCGCTTCTGGTCCGCCTGCCCCGTGCTGCAGGAGGAATCCGCCGGCCTGCGCCACGACCGCCTGCGCCTCGTCGCCGCCACCGAGCGCGTGATGACCGAAGCCCTCGGCGTCATCGGCATCGAACCCGTCGACGCGATGTGACCCCGATCAGGTCCACCGGACCCGGCCCGTGTCCCGCCATCGCTTCGGCACCAACAGCTGTGCCTCCTCCAGCAGCGATGGAGACAGCGGACGGACGAGCTCGATGTCCAGGCCCTCGAACCGGCTCGGCGGGAAGCGACGCCGATACCAGCCAGGCACCCCGGTCCAGCAGGCTCGCCCGCCGTGCACCCTCGATCCAGCCCGACCGGACAGGCTCTGGACGCTCGCGCACCGCTCGGGCCGTATCGCTCTCGTAGGACTGTCCGTACCGGGCCACGACTGCAGCGACGTCGGGATGGCGAGACCGACGCCAGAGCGCCACGAGACGCTGCATCGTCTCCTCGGGAGCACCGCCTGCACGGGTCGGTGCACCCCCGTCTTCAGTATTCCTGTTCTTCCCGGACATCTCTGGTGTACTCCTGTCGGTCTTCACGCCCGGAACTCCCCCGCCTTCTCCACGATCCAGGCCTTCAGCTCCTCGCTCCCGTACTCCTCCGTTCGGGCAGCCTCCGCCATCGCTTCGGCCTCCGACGCGAACCCCGGCAGCTCGTGCGCATGGATCGTCTCCAGCAGCGACAGGGCAGCCCCCACCTCCATGCTGCCCGACCTCAGCTTCGGGAGCACCGCTCTCGCCTGCTCCAGGGTCGACGCCAGCGCGTCCGTCTCCGCCGCGTCGTTTGCAGCATGGAGCTCGATCAGCCCCGCCAACAGGGCCGCTCGCTCGCAGTCCTTGCGGACGTCCTCGATGCTCGCCAGCCAGTCCTCGATCGACGCGCGCGCCTCGGACCCCGCACACCGGGCGTAGGCCCGCACCACGATGGCCCGATCGCCGTCGTCGTGGCGCCCCAGCCCCGCCTCCACCGCGTGCTTCAGGCCCGGTGCGAGCAACGGGGTCGGAGCGGCCAGGAACCGACGCGCCAGCGCGATGGATGCCTTCCAGTTCGCACCCGAGAAGCGAGCCGTCTGCAGGCGCGCGTTCAAGGCGTTCAGCTGCTCCTCGTCGCCGGCCTCGGTCAGGATCCGATCCGCCGTGTCGAAGGTATCGCTGCTCCACCCGTTCGTCTGGGCCGCATAGCGCGCCGCTTCGGCCCGGATGAAGTCCTTCGCCGTCTGCGATTCCTCCAGGTACAGCTCCGCCAGCAGGGTCATCTGCAACCGACGATACGGGCCGAACTTGTCCGGGTAGAACGCCATGTCCTGCACGCGGGCCCAGAACGCGTCGAACCCCGCGGCATCGCGTACCGTCGCCCGGCCCAGCCCGTACAGTCCGCCCGGGAGCGTGTTCGGATGGTCGTCGGGACTCGTGGCTCCCCGGGCCACCGCCGCTTCGAAGAACGCCTGCATGGGCTCCGCACGCGACGGCCGCTCCGCGATGCGCTCCGGCAGCGCCTCCATGTTCCGATAGATCTGCTCCCACATCGTCACCCGGCCGTTCTTCATCGCCATGATGAAGTCCACGCCGCGCTCCTCGTGTCGCGCCATCCCCTCCTGGTAGGGCCCGAGCTCGCCCGCCGCCCCCATCAGCCACCGCATGAACCCCACGAGCCGCGCGTTCTCCTCCTCTTCTTCGAGGGTCTGGAGCGCAGCCTCGAGCCGGTCGCTGGCTTCGAACGCCGCCCGGTTGTCCGACGCCACCCGCGCCTTCGCAGCCTCGCTCAGCAGCTCTGGACGTCGCTCCAGCGCGTTCAGCCGCACCTCGTTCACGCGGTCCCCGTTCCAGAACCCCGCCGTCACGGGCTCGTTCGCGAGCAGCTGCGCTGCGACCCCGGCCAGATCGGCCACCCCGGGATCCCGCCGGTCCGCCACCGCCAGCACCTCTGCGAGCGCTTCGAGGTCGCCGAACACCGCGTGGTGCATCAGCCAGTACGCCTGCAGATGCGGCCAGTCCAGGAGCGTGCGCTCCCGCTCCCAGTCCGCCTGCGAGGCCGCGGTCGCGAGGTCCTTCCCGAGGTGGATCTCCGAGAGGAGGTCGGGGTGCTTTCCAACCAGCAGGTTCACGATCCAGTGCGTGCGCAGCTCCAGCGCGAGCAGGTCCAGGTGCGCGTCCAGCGGTTCGGGCGCTCCCAGACGAGCAGCCGCTGCAGCCCACCGGGTGCGGGTCCGCGCGGGCACCGCGAAGGTCTGGTCGTCGTCGTCGAGCTCCAGCTGGTCCACCACGAACGCCGCGATCGAGGCGCTCCGCACATAGAACTCAGCATCGTCCTGATGAATCCCGTACGTCGCACTGCACCCCCGCGAGTCCGGCATCCACGCAGCCACCACCAACGACTCGTCGTCGAGGGACACCACCGAGCCCGGCAGGAACACCGTCTGGATCCGGGCCAGCCAGGTTCCGTCCATCGTCGCGACAGCCGCATCCAGACCCGACGCACAGACCGGCACGTGCCTGCCCCGGTACCGGCAGCGGTCGATGGACGGCGCCAGCTCCGCGAACCGCACCAGCTCCGGGCTGCGGGTGGGCAGCACGTCCAGGTCGAGCGGGACGTCCAGATCCTCCTCGGACCCCGGCGAATACGCCACCCGTGGGGAGTCATCCTCGGCATCCCCGTCGTCATCTTCGACGATCACCCCGATGAACTGCTCCAGCCGCTCGCCGCGCTCTCCCAGGATCGCGACGGCCCCCTCCGTCGTCATCGAGTCGACCGCGATGGATGCACGCCACTCCGCGAACCGCGCATCCTCCAGGTACGGCGCCAGCTCGGGCAGCGAATCGTCCAGTGCCAGCGCCTTCTTCACGCTCGAGAAGTGCGCGTCCTCGTCGCCGAGCTGTGCATGCGCCTTCGCCCGCAGCAGGATCAGCGCCGCACCCGCCTGGGGATGGTGCCCGATCGCCTGCTGGGCCATCTGGAGCGCTGCGTCTCCCCGCTCGTGGGCCAGGTGGTCCTTCGCCACGAACGCCTCGAGCGCCGCCGTCGCCGTGAACCCCCGACGCCCGTGCTGCGTGAACGCCCCCCAGCCTGAGCCGACAGGATGCGTCTTCAGGGCCGAGAGCGCCGCTTTCACCGCTTGGGACGCTCTTCCCTGAGCCGCGAGCGACCGCACCCGGATCTCCAGCAGCTCCAGCTGGTCCACGTCGTCCGACATCGCTTCCAGCCCGTCCGACACGGCCGAATCACACGCCGCGAAGTCCTCCTCGGCCAGGGCCTGCTCCGCACGCGACACGAAGCGGTTCGGGTACACCACCTCCTCGACCGGATCTCCCGCCGCATAGGTCACCACCTGCTGCACCCAGCCCACGCCGTCCTCCGTCGCGTAGAACCTCCAGGGGCCCGTCCGCAGGAAGGCATCGTCGCTCGCACCGTGCACCCAGCGCCCCGTCGTACTGCTGTAGACCGCGTCGTCCGGCACCCCCTCCGGTCGGTCCGGACACGGCGTGCCGTCTTCGCCCACCTGCCGTCCGTCCCGGTCGAACAGGCGTCCACCCACCATCCGCCCGGCCACCATGTCCATCTCGGCCCGCCACACGCCCTCGCCCAGTCCCGCCGGGAAGTTCTCGGTGGTGGGCGCCGCGCTACGCGTG
Source organism: Myxococcota bacterium (assembly GCA_965224055.1). Lineage (GTDB taxonomy): Bacteria > Myxococcota_A > UBA796 > UBA796 > JACKEQ01. The sequence continues at coordinate 6,153,988 of OZ245034.1, forward strand.
AACACGTCGGTGCCCTGCAGCTGGCCGTTCACGAACGTGCCCGCCCGGGAGACCTCCCCCGACTCGTGGTACCGGGCGTAGGCGCCATGGGGGGTGCCGTGCACGAAGTGGCAGTGGTTCACCACCGTGCCGTCCGGTCGCCAGTACGTCACCCGCCCGTGGAACCGCCCGTCGTCGTCCTTCTCGCCCCAGACCCACTCGTCGTCGGAGGCCGACCACCAGGCTCTCGCATCCACGGATTCCGGCTTCTCACTGGACATCGGACCTCCCTCGCTGTGCGGCAGAGGTACCACGCACCCCGAGTCGAGCGCCGCTGAGATGCGCTGAGACGTCGCTCCCCGGGTTCTGTCCAGAGCAGCCTGAAGATTCCCTCAGGCCTCGGCCGGTCGGAGACCGGCTTCTGCGCGGGCTGTTCACACGACACTGAGAGAATCTCTCGCGCGGTCGGTCGTTTCCAGCGGTCAGGCTATCGGCGACACCGCGACGCCAGCCTCGGTCAGCTCTGGGGTTCCCTGCTCCCCCCGAGCCGGGACCCGTGCGCCACTGAGTCCCCGGGCCACCAGCCAGCCCGCGAAGCCCAGCTCTGCCAGGAACGCCAGGCCGTACAGCGGGTCGCTCACCGGGACCCAGGCCGGCGCACAGAGCGCGACGCCCGAGCCCACCAGGTAGACGCCTCCGGCTCCGGCCACTCCGAGCGACAGCACGGCGGGAACCGCGCGCGACACCCACAGCAGCCGGCCGAGCACCACACACGACAGCCCGAAGAACACCAGCCCCAGGTCGTAGACCACCGCGTGCACCTGCATCGCGGACAGCACCAGGCCTTCGGCCGCCGGCCCCAGCGCATCGGTGGCCGGGCCCCCGGTCGCGAGCTGCACCGCCTGGGTCATGTTCATCAGGTTGGCGCTGATCACCGCCGCCTGGATCAAGCGCAGCGCCGCCGCCAGCTGGGCCAGGGGTCGGTTCACGTGCATCAGCAGGGCCAGCAGCCCCACAGCCACGGCGATGTCCAGGCCCACCATCGCGACGTCCGCCACGATGCCGGCTCTGAACAGGCCCGCCGACGCGGCGATGTTGGCAGTCGTGGCTGCTGCCGAGCCCTCCACCACGAGCTGCATGCGCACCCCGGCTTCGGCGAAGATGCCGGTCGCGATGATGCCCAGGTAGGCAAAGCCCGTCCACCGGGCGAGTCTGCGGGATGCGATGGTCATGGAGCCTCCTTCGACGAACCGGGAAAGGGGTCGGCTCGTTCAGCGACTCCAGGCTATACGTCGGTCGAAGCTCGATCTTGACCGATTCGGACAGCGTTGTGACCGATCCGGCCAGCATCGCAGTCAGGCCCGTCGAAACCCGTTCGGCGTCTGGCCGGTCCAGCTCTTGAACGCCCGCTGGAACGCGCTCTGGTCCGAGAACCCCGTCAGGTACGCCACCTCTGCCAGGCTGTGCTGCGGCCGCGACAACAGCGACTCCGCCGCATCCCGACGCACCTGGTTCGCCAGGTCCTGAAACGTGCAGCCGTGCTCGGCCAGCCGGCGATGCAGGGTTCTGGGACTCATGCCCAGCTGCTTGGCGATGTCCGCACGCGACGGCATGCCCGAGCACATCCGGTCGGTGATCGCCCGGCGGACCTGCACCACCACCGCTCCCTCGGCTCGCTCGGCGTGCAGCGCGTCGAGCTGGGCCAGCAGGTAGGCCGACAACCCGTCGTCCGCGAGCCGGCTGGGGATCGACAGGGTCGCGTTCGCGAAGTGCAGCGCGTCCACCGCCGCCTCGAATCGAACCGGCGCCTCGAACCACGCGGCATGGGTCGCCGGCCCGGCATGTCGGAAGCGCACCGACTCCGGCACCACCGGCTGCGACGCCACCTGCCGCAGCAACGAGACGATGGCCGCCAGCGCACACTCGTTCGCCAGCTGCACCCCCAGCCGCGCGTCGGAGGGACGTCCGGTGAGCACGTACGTCGCGCCGCCCACCGCATCCTGCAGGGTGTACTCCAGGGTGTCGCTCACCAGCAGGATGTAGCGAGACAGCCGCTGCAGCGCGTCGCGCACGTCACCTGCCGTCTTCAGGGCCAGCCCGAACGCCCCGAAGTCCTCCGGCCGCACCCGCGCTCCGTATCGGAGGGGCAGCGTGCGATCCGCCCGTCCACAGCGCTCCAACAGCGCGTAGTACCGCTCGGCCGGCACCAGCTTCGGGTCGTCTGGAGGAGCGTCCGACTCGCGCGACAGCCCCACGCTCGAGAGCAGCACCGGACGGGGATCGGGGCCGCGACTCGCCTCGATCACGCGCCGCACGATGCGGACCGAGACCACACTCACGCCGACCTCCCGAGCATCACCACACCCATCCTGGCCTCCGACACCCGACGGTACCGCACTCCATCCTGGAAGGTCGTGCTCCCGCAGACCCCGACGCGATGCTATGCAGCACCCCCGCGCAGGAGGCCCCCATCCACACCCCGCACCCCACGCCTGTCCCGCCGCCCCATCGAGGTGAGGCATGAGCCGCCGAGGCATGTCCTCCATCGACCTGCTCGAGTCCGAAGCCATGCACATCATGCGCACGGTCGTCGGCGAGCGCGACAACCCCGTCATGCTGTTCTCCGGCGGCAAGGACTCCCTGTGCATGCTGCAGGTCGCCCGCAAGGCCTTCGCGCCCGGCCGGATCCCCTTCCCCATGCTGCACGTCGACACCGGGCACAACTTCCCGGAGCTGATGGCGTTCCGCGACCACATCGTCGAGAAGTTCGACCTCGATCTGCGCGTCGCCTCGGTCCAGGAATGGATCGACGACGGCCGCATCGAAGAGCCCCCGGATCGCAACCGCAACGGCCTGCAGATCCCCGTGCTGCTCGATGCCATCGCCAGCGGGGGCTACGACGTCGCCTTCGGAGGAGCCCGCCGCGACGAGGAGCGCGCCCGCGCCAAGGAGCGGGTCTTCAGCCACCGCGACGAGCACGGCCAGTGGCGCCCGAAAGACCAGCGTCCCGAGCTGTGGGACCTGTGGAACACCCGCGTCCGCAAGGGCGAGAACCTGCGCGTGTTCCCCCTGTCCAACTGGACCGAGATCGACGTGTGGTGCTACATCCGCCGCGAAGAGCTCGCCCTCCCGCCGCTCTACCTCGCCCACGAGCGCGACCTGGTCGAGCGCGAAGGCCTGTTGCTGGCCATCGACGACCTCAACCCGCTGCGCGACGGCGAGACCATCGTGCGCGACTCCGTCCGGTTTCGCACCCTGGGCGACCTGCCGCTCACCGGAGCCATGCGCTCCAAGGCCGACACCGTGTCGAAAGTCGTCGCCGAGAACCTCTCGGCCGCCGTGAGCGAGCGCGGGGTCGGGCGAGCGGACGACCGCGTGTCGAAGGCCGCGATGGAAGACCGGAAGCGAGAAGGGTACTTCTAGGATCCCTTCTCGGGGAGATTCCCCCATGCCTCGGCCGGCCGGAGACCGGCTTCTGCGCGGGCTGTTCACGCCCTGGCGGGAGGAAGCCCGGTGTGGGGGGTCGTTTCGGGCGGCGAGGCTGTCGACGCCACCGCGACGCCAGCCTCGGTCAGCTCTGGGGTTCCCTGCTGCGGGCGAGGCCAGACCAGGGGCTTGGAGGCGGACCTGCGCCAGGACGTGCGTTCCGGCGACTCCCAGGGCGGACGAACCCGGTGATCGTGCGAGCGGTTTGCATGATTTCAGCTCAATATTTCACCGCTGAGCCGCTTCGCTGCGCAGAGGATTGCGCTGAGGGTTGCGCTGAGCGCGGATGCCTCGATCAGGCGACCGTCACGGACGTGTGCGGGCGTCCCTGCCGGAACAGTCACCGAACGCGAGCGCTGTGGCCGTCGAACGACGGGAATTCCCCCAAGTCGTTCGTGGTCCCATTTGACTCGCAGTCAAACGGGACCAACCTGCAGATCGCCACTCAATGCCAGTCGAACGATGGGTGGTCCCGTTTGACTCGCAGTCGAATGGGACCACTCGAGCGTGCATGGAACAGGCCTTGGATGCTCGTCGGCCCTTCCGCACCTCTCCGTGCAATCCTCGGTGTGCTCCGTGACTCCGTGGCGACGTTACGCTGATCGAGGTTCAATGTCCTTTTCCAGCGGGCTCGACTGTCGTTGCAGCACGCTGTCCCTCTGCGTGAATCCAGGCGCCCGCCTCGACGAAGAAGTTCGTCCCTTTAGCCGAACCCATCCAAAGCTCATCGCTCCGCCAACAGAGCCTCCGCCGAATCCGTCGCCGCCACCGACTCCAACAATCGCCGCGCCGCCCCCGGGTTCCCGCGCGCCATCCACACGTCCGCACGCCAGATCCGCAGCAGCCGCCCCTCTGCCGTCGTCAGCGCCAGGCTGTCCAGATCGGGACGCAGCAGCGCATCCTGCACTTCGGGGTCGTCGACCCGCTTGTGGGCCTCTTCCAGCGAGGCGTGCAGCACCGCACAGAACCGCTCCGGCCCCAGCGGCTCCAGTGCCCGGGTCGCCACCGCGCCCTCCAGCCGCAAGGCCCAGGCCTGCTCGCGCGCCGGAGCCTCCCGCAGCAACCGACCCCAGGTCTCCACGTCGCCGCGCGCCAGCGCCGCCTCCCGCCGAAGCTCCGGCGGAGCCGGCTCCTCGTGACCCCGACCCGCGAAGCGCTCCGCCAGCCAGGCCTGTCGGGGGGTCGGCACCCCATCGCGCACCGCCAGGCCGAGGCCATCCAGACGCTCGATCGTGAACCGCGCCCGCGTCGGCGGCACGTACCCGGGATCGCCGTGCGCCCGGATCACCAGCTCGGCCGGGCCCAACGGGATGGCGCGTCGCTCCACCCCACCCGCACCGCTCGCGTAGTGCGCCCAGCGGGGCTCCCCCGCCAGATCCTGCCGGCAGCGCAGTCCCGCCACCTCCTCCACCGACGACCGCGCCGCAGCCAGCGTGATGCGGTCCAGGTTCCGCTCGGGCTCGAGCCACTCCAGCTGGTCGTCGCCACAGTTCTGGTACAGCCAGGTGGCCCCGCCGCCGCCCTGTCCCCACCAGTCCACCGTCAACAGCGTTGCGTCATCGCGGACCAGATCGACCGCCATGCCCGCACCCAGCTCCACGCTCTGCAGCGCCACCTCGAGCTCCAGCTGCACCCAGGGCGCCGTGACCTCCACCGGAATCCGCGCCAACACCCCGTGGTCGTTGAACACCGTCGCTGCGATCGACCCCTCGGGGCCGGTGCCCGCGGGACGGAACACCGGTTGCTCGAACCGCAGGTGCGGCCGCAGATCCACCCGCTCGACCCCCTCCACCCAGTCCGGCGCACCCGTCCAGACCTCGCGCGCCCCCTCGAAGTCCAGCGTCTCCAGCCGCAGGGTGCGCAACCGCTCCGACCACGACGCCGCGGCCGAATGGTCGGGCGCTCCCCCGATCGCCTTCTGAAGCTGCTCCGCCGCTCGGTCGGGCTGACCCGCAGCTGCGTGCAGCGCCGCAGCACGAGCGTGGTAGGCGGCCGCTGTGTCGGGGTCCGTCACGACCCCGGGCACCGATCCCAGCGCCCGGGCGGCCTCGGACACCAGTCCCAGCGCAACCAGCTCGTCGGTCCGGCGCCAGATGGCGGTCTGCCGCGCTGCACCCGCCACGTCCGGCGCTTCGATGTCGGCCGCGAGCTCCGCGGTCCCCGTCCACGGCGGGAGTTCGCCGTCTCCCGCCCCCAACAGCCACAACCGCCCGTGCTCGTCGCCCACCAGCAGCTCGTCGTCCCCATCCCCGTCCACATCCCGCGCGTCGTACGCCTCGAGACCCGCGATCACGCCGTGTCCCACGATCCACAACAGATCCTCGGCCGCTCGGTGGTGATGCCGCAGGGTCCAGACCTGCTCCTCCACGCCGTCGCCGTCGAAGTCGCCCAGCACGGGGTCCTCCACCGAGCGCTTCGAGCCCGTCGCGGGGTCGTCGACGATCGGCAGCGGCCAGTAGTCCACCTGGGTCAGATCCAGGTCGTACACGTAGATGCCCGCAGGCGGACCGTAGGGAGCCTCTTCGGAGAACCGACGCAGATCGATCTCCATGTCGACCTTCCCCGCATAGATCCGGTCGCCGTCCACCAGCAGCTCCATCACGACACCCTGGGGAACCTCCGCCACCGTCTCCCAGCGGTCCGGCCCCTCGGTGAGCCGCATCAGCGCGTAGCCCTCCCAGGCCCCCACCGACACGACCAGATCCCGCCGACCATCCCGCTTCAGATCCGTCGCGACCACGTCCATCACGTCACTGTCCAGCGCGTTCACCGCGGGCGAGGGCACGAACACCCGCTCGCCATCCCAGGCCACCAGGCCGCGCTCCGGGTAGGACAGCGCCACGAACACCGTCCCGCCGTCCACCGTCACCTGCTGGATCGTCGAGCGCGGGAGCTCCGCGACCACCTCGAAGTCCCGGTACAACAACGCATTCGAGCGGCCGTTCCCCGTCGCCATCCACACCGATTCCCGGCCATCCGGGCCCGGCGCCACCGCGAAGTTCTCGATCGACGTCCACCCCTGGGGATGCGCCAGCTGCACCGTGCGCGACCCGATGCGCACCTCGTCGTGCTGGATCACCGCCAGCTCGTCCTTCAGCCAACCCGCCTTGAACGCGGTCTCCTGAAGATCCGTCGCCTGCCCCAGCGCCTCGAGCATCGGGCTCGGCCCCTCCTCCGCCAGGGCGTCGAACCGACGCAGCGCCATCGCCGCCAGCCGCAACGGCTCCGCCAGCTCGGCCCGATCCGCAGGCGTGAGCTGATCGCGCAGCTGCCACAGGGCGTCCCAGCGTGCCGTCTCGTGAAACCGCCGTGCCAGTCGTCGCTTCGCAGCATCGGCCTGCGTGGCGTCCGAGGCCGTCAGATACGCCTCGGCCAGCCCGTCCAGCTCCCCCGACCCACCCCGATGCAGGTCGGACCACGCCAGCCAGGCGTCCGCCACAGCACGCGTTCCAGCGACGTCGTCTCGAGCCACGAACCGGCGGACCCGCGCCTCGCCCCCCGGTCCGGCCAGATCCGGCCGCACGGCGTCCAACAACTCCAGCGCCCCCTGCTCCCGCTGCTCCCGCTGCCACGCCTGCAGCCCGTACCCCGCGAGGACGCCCAGCACCGCCATCGCCGCCACCGCGCTCCCGACCCCGATCCGCATCCGGTTTCGAAGCGCGAACCGGCCCGCCCGGTACGCCCGGCCCCGCTTCCAGGGCAGCGGCTGCAGGGCCAGGGTGCACGCCAGGTCCTCCGCGAACGCCGTCGCAGTCGGGGTGCGGTGCTCCCGCTTCGTCGCGAGCGCACGCCGCAACACGTCCGACACGTCGGGGTCCAGCGCGGGCTCGATCGCGTCTGCCGCCGGTACGTCGGGCCCATCCGGCAGCCGACCCGTGAGGAGCTCGAAGGCGATGCAGCCCAGCGCATACACGTCCGACCGCACGTCCAGCGCATCGCCCCGTCGCGCTTCGGGGCTCATGTAGCCCGGCGTTCCCGGATGGGTCTCGGGACCCGACGCGTGGGGCATCGCCACCCCGAAGTCCAGCACGATCGGCACGTCGTCGTCGGTGACCAGGATGTTCGAGGGCTTCAGATCCCGGTGGATCACCTTCGCCGCATGGCATGCCGCCACCGCCCGCGACACGTCGATCAGCAGGCGGATCCGGCGCTGTAGCGACGCTCGCGTCTGTCGGGCCCAGTCCCGCAGGCTCCGCCCGTCCACCAGCTCCATCGACAGGTAGACCGTGCCGTCCGCCGTGGTGCCCGCCTCGTAGACGTTCGGAACCCCCGGATGCACGACCTGAGCCAGCGCCTGGGCCTCGAAGTGGAACCAGTCCAGCACCTCGGGCGTCCGCAGGCGGGGATGCACGACCTTCAGCGCCACCCGGCGGCGCGGATGCTCCTGCTCGGCTTCGTAGACGATCCCCATCCCGCCCATGCCCAGGCGCCGCACGATGCGAAACGCCCCCACCCGCTCGGGGACGTCCTGGGTCGTGGTCTCGCCCAGCCACTGCTGACCGCCATCGGTGACGAACACGCCCTCGGCCCGATCGTCGAGCTCCAGCAGCCGCTTCACCTGCTGGCGAAGATCGGTGGGAACCTCGGCCAGACGCGCGTCGCGAGCGGTCGGGTCCAGCTCGCAGACCTCCGCGAACAGCGCTTCTATCGCCGGATCGAACAGCAGAGTTGCACCCGATCCGGAGGGTTCACGTCTGAGAGAGACATGCGGACCTCGTCTCCTCGTCTCGACACCCGAGGCTGCACCACACACCCTCGGAGAACCCCACTATGCATCGTCGACCCGCTCGACGGCTGCCGCTGTTCCTCTCCCCGTCCTGCCGTCTCGAGTCCCCGCCCGCCCCATGAGCCCGCGCGCATCGGATACACCGGGAGCATGTCGGATGCCCGGGACGACTTCGACGCGGTCTACGCCCAGCTCAAGCGCATGGCGGCGGGCATGCTCGCGCGGGGCGGCAGAATGACCCTGCGGCCCACCGATCTCGCGCATCGGGCCTGGGAGAAGCTCGACAACCGGTCCTTCGAGAGCGAGCGGCACTATCGGGCGGTTGCGGCCATCGCGATGCGCCAGATCCTCGCCGACTACGCGCGTCGCGGAAAGGCCGCCAAGCGGGATGGAGAGCGGGTCACCCTCACCGACCGCCTCGGGGAGGAGGGCCTCGCGCTGGATCTCGTCGATCTGCACCACGCCCTCGAAGAGCTCGAAGCCCTGGACGAACGCGGTCATCGCATCGTGATGCTGCGCTACCTGGGCGGCCTCACGACCGATGAAGTGGCGGAGCACATCGGCGTGTCGCGGAGGACGGTGCTGATGTCGTGGAAGCTGTCCCGCGCCTGGTTGATGGAGCGCCTGGGCTGATCGGGGGTCGGGGTCCCTTCTCGGGGAGATTCCTCCAGGCCTCGGCGGTCGGAGACCGGCTTCTGCGCGGGCTGTTCACGCCCTGGGGGGAGGAAGCCCGGTGTGGGGGGTCGTTTCGAGCGGGGAGGCTGTCGACAGCACCGCGACGCCAGCCTCGGTCAGCTCTGGGGTTCCCTGCTTCCAGCGAGGCGGCTCGCGTCCATCCGTGGTCCCAGACGCACGGCCTGAACGCAACGCTACTCTCTGCGCCATACGAGGTCCGGGCAAGACGGAGAGGCCCGGCAGCACGGGCATCTCGCGGATCCGCCCTGGAACAGCCCGGTCTGGGCGTCCTCTCCGGCCACGCTCCATCTGGTACGCCGTCTCGACTGCGCAGAGCGGTCCGAACGCGATGGCGAGAGTCGGACGAGGCTGAAGTCACCGGCATCGCAGCGCTTACGACTCTCGCGTAGCGTTCGCGGTGTAGCGAAACAGGCGCCGATTCTGTCCCACCACCGCAGTCCGGTTCGAACCCGCGAAGAACGGCTGACAGCGGCGAGGCGTTCTCTCCGATGCCGGCTCGCCGACGACGCTTCCAGGGGACACCGAGTGCGCAGGTGCCAGGAACGATACAGCGAAGGCATGGGACGACACCGGAACAACGCCGCACGACGATTCGCCGTCTCGGCCATGGAGCAGGCCGCCACTTCCACCCTGGGCAGCAAGGCCGAGGTGACCAAGGTCGAGCACCTGGGCACCGGGCTGTCTCGCAGCGCCTGGACCGCCACCATCGTAGCGAAGGGCCGGGACTCCCTGGAGTGGGTCGCGCTCGTCCCGCTGAAGAGCGCCACCGCGTCCGACCACGCGCGCTTCGACACCGAGCTCGAGCTGCTCGCAGCGCTCGGCGACCGCAGCGTGCCGTTCCGCATTCCGGAGCCCGTCGGCACGTTCCGCGTCGATCCGGTCCCGGTCGTCATCACCACCTGGTGCTACGGGCTGGCGTACGACCGGCGCTACCGAGCCTTCATGACCGGCGAGCAGGTCCTGCAGACGATCGCGCGGACGGCCGCCGACATCCATCGGCTTCCGGTCGACCTGCCCACGCCCGAGCCGGGCTTCGCCACCGCGAGAGCCCACGCCGAGGCCGCCCTCGACCAGATCCGAGCCCTCGAGGCCATCGAGATGGTGTCGAACGACGCACTGGAGAACATGGTCACCTGGGCTGAAGCGCAGCTGCCGGACCCCGACGAACCCGCTCGATTCCTGCACGGCGACCTGCTCCCCCAGAACGTGCTGGTCCACCTCGAGGATCCCCCCGCGGTCATCGACTGGGAGTACGCCAAGACCGGCGATCCAGCGTCCGACCTGGCCATCGTCAGCCGCGGTGACCGGAAGCTGTTCGGCCAGGAGGGCGGCGTCGGGATCCTGCTCGACGCCTACGACCAGCACGCCGATTCCCCCGTCCTCCGCGAGCGCCACCTCCTGCACGAGCTGGCGTTGATGGCCGGCCAGGCCACCTTTGCCGAAGAGAACGACAACGGGCTGGTGTACCACCACTGGAGTCGCCTCCTCAACCGGTGGAACCGGAGCCAGCGGTGAGCACGCCAGCCTCGCATCCACCCGCTGACGACGGGGCGGACGACCACACCGGCCTCTCCACAGCCGCCTCCGCCGGCCTTCTCGTGGGTCTGCTCGTGCTCGTGGCCGTCGTCGCGGCCGTGGGCGGGCTCGCCACCGCGAACGGTGTGGCTGTCTGGTACCCCACCCTCGACAAGCCGCCCTGGACCCCACCCAACTGGGCGTTCGGCCCCGTCTGGACCACGCTCTACACCCTGATGGCCGTCGCCATGTGGAACATCGCCCGCACCCGGCCCACCGACCGCATGGCCTGGGGCGTCTGGGGCCTGCAGCTCGGGCTCAACCTGCTCTGGTCGCCGGTCTTCTTCGCGCTCCGCCTGCCCTGGCCGGGGCTGGTCGTCATCGCAGCGCTGTGGGTCAGCATCGCCGGGTGCATCGGGGTGTTCTGGAGCCGATCCCGCATCTCGGCCGCGCTGCTCGTGCCCTACCTCGTGTGGGTGAGCATCGCGGCCTCGCTGAACGCCTGGATCGCCTCGTTCAACTGACGAACTCTCACGAGCCTCCTCCGCTGAAGACGCGAACCCAAGGCACAGCGGTGGCGTAGTATTCCCATGGCGACATGCGAAACCCCCTGTCCCGACGAGGTGATTCGATGCTCTGGATGCTCTGGATGCTGCTGCCCACCGCCTCCGCTGGTGGGTTCGGGCCCGTTCACATGGTGCTCGACGTCGACTGGGATCAGGGCCTCGTCGCCTTCAAGGACATCGTGCACGACGAGCCGTTCGACAGCGAATGGATCGACTGCGGCTACGGCGGCATGGAGACCCGCCCGACGTCCGGCGTCACCCTGGGCCTCGCGAACACGAAGACCGGCGACGTGCAGCGCTGGCACATCTACCAGCAGGCGACCGCGAAGAGCGGCTGCACCCCCGAGCCCGAGCAGAAGAAGCGCCTGGCCGACGCCAAGAAGGCGTTCGCCGCTGCGGGCCTCGACATCGACGCGAAGAGGACCGACAGCGCCAAGACCCCCGACACCAAAGGCGTCACCACCGTGGGCGGCCACACGCTGACCGTCGAGAAGACCGACCCCTCTCCCGATCTTGTCGCCGAAGCCGACCGCAAGGAGATGAGGACGGCCAGCGTGGCGCTGAAGCTGGATGGCACGCGCATCCGCACCCACTCGGAGTGGTGGTCCCGCTACACCAACACCTACGGCTTCCAGGGCCGCGTCGAAGGCGCCTGGCCGCAAGAAGACGGAGACGGGCTGCTGATCCGCTACGCGATGGTGGGCAGCAGCATGCGCGGCGAGTTCACCCGGTCGTACTGGGCGATGGTGCAGGCCGACTCCCCCGAGGCCCTGCCGGCCCACCTCCCCCCCAACGCCCTCGACAGCGGCAAGGTCGTGGCGGTGAACCTGCTCGGCGCAACAGACCGCTACGCCGCGGTGAAGCTGGTGGCGACCGACGACAGCCCCCGCGACGAGCCCTGCGACTACGCGGGGATGCCGACCGGCCAGGGCGTGCTGCTGGGCCTGTGGGACCTCGACGACGAACGGTTGGTGCGCGGCTGGCCCGTGTACGACTGGAACACCGAGCGCGACTGCACCGACCGGGCGACCTCCGAGCGCGAGCTGGCCGAGGCCAAGAAGCGCTTCGCGAACCTGGGCATCGACATCGCAACCCCCCTCACCGCCATCCCGGTGAAGGACGGCAAGGCCACCGTCGGCGGGATGGAGTGGACCGCACGCGAGGGGGTCGTCGTCCTCGGAGACGGCCCGGTCTTCGAGGCCCCCACCCACGACCCCGACGAGCTGGTGTTCACCACCGCCTGGTCCGTCCCCTCCGGCGCGGTGTTCGCGTACGGCCGCCCGTGGAAGTCCGGGAAGATCGACCTGAAGCTGACCCCCGCACTGCCCCGGTGATCCGCGGTCTGGCGACGTCTGTCGTCCTCCTCCAGGGCTGTGGCGGCCTGTCGTTCCCCCGCGGGCTCGCTCCCATCGAGGGAATCACCCTGTCCGGTCGCTCGGTGGACGCCCGGGCGTGTGCCGCCTGTCACCCCAAGCAACACGCGCAGTGGTCGACCAGCCGGCACGCCGTGGCCTCCACCAACCCCGTCTACACGGCCTCGTTGCAGGACGCCTCGCCACGGGGATGGTGCGCGAACTGCCACGGCCCCCGCGCCACCGACCGCCAGGCGGGCATCGACTGTGCGGTGTGCCACGTCCGCGACGATGCCGTGCTGGTCTCCAGCCGCGAGGCGAAGACCGACGCCGCCCGAGCCGCCCATCCGGTCCGGGTGGAACCCATGCTCGCCGAACCCCGCTTCTGCGCAGGCTGCCACCAGTTCGACACCCCCGATCCCGACCGCGAATCGTCCGCTCCCAACGGGTTCTTCAGCGGGCATCCGATGCAGGACACCTTCGGGGAGTGGCAGCGCGCGAAGGTCGACCAGGACTGCCAGGACTGCCACATGGACGAGGCCGGGCATCGCTTTCCCGGCGCCCACACCCCAGACCTGGTCCGGAGCGCGGTCGACGTGCAGATCACCCGTCACGACCGGGGGATTCGCGCGGTGTTGACCTCCCGCGACATCGGTCACGACCTGCCCACGGGCGACCCCTTCCGCCGCCTGGTGTTCCGCCTGTGCGAGACCGCGACCTGTGCCGGCCCCCAGCACAAGACCGTGTTGATGCGGCGCTTCGACGAGGACTTCCGTCCGATCGACGACCAGACCATCCAGACGGGCGTTCCCCGGGTCCTGGAGCTACCCGATGGCCCGTTCATCCGGTGGCAGCTGGACTACTTCTACGGCGAGCCCCGCTTCGAACCTGGCCTTCCCGACGACGAGGTGGGCTTCACCATCACCTCGGGGCCGGTCCCACCGTGACCCTCGACGGTCGATGCGCCGCCAGGCCCCAATCGCCCCCACTTCGCGCGATCACAGGATCCCGAGCACAGAAGACCCGAAAGAACCTGCATAGTTCGACCTGCACGCAAGAACACCCCGAACGGTGCACAATTCGCGCTCCGCCCAAAGCCCCTCGTACGCTCGCTCCATCTCATTCGATGGAGTCTCCATGCACCGCACGCGTCCCACCGCCATCCTCCTGCTCGCACTCACCGGCTGCGGGGGAGCTTCGGTCGCCCAGACGCTGTTCGACGTCAACGACCTGCCCGCCACCGAGGACTGTCCGAACGGCGGGCAGCGCATCGACATCGGTGTCGACGACGACCAGGACGGCACCCTCGAAGAAGACGAGATCGACCAGACGTCCTTCGTGTGCGACGGGGAGGACGGCGTAGACGGCGCGAACGGCGCCGACGGGACGAATGGCACGAACGGCAGCGATGGGCCGCCCGGAAGCGATGGCGCGGACGGAAGCGATGGCGCAGACGGAAGCGATGGCGCAGACGGAAGCGATGGCGCGGACAGCCTCGTCGAATCCGTCGTGCTGCCGGCCCCCTCCGCCCCGTGGCGCTGCGAAGAGCACGTCTCCATCGGGGTGGATGCGGATGGCGATGGTGCGCTGTCCGCCGGCGAGACCACCACCAGCTACGTCGCGGCGACCACCCGCGTCATCCCCCGCATGCAGAAGGGAACGTCCTACGCCCTGGTCGACACCTGCGACGGATCCGGGCCGTCCGGGTGGATCCACCCCGACGTGCCGGTGACCAGCCTGGCCAGCTTCGTGACCGCTTCGGGCGACGTGATCGGCGAGACCTACGTGGGCACCCGACCCGGCGGAGCCGCCTACAGCACGGGCTGCGTGATCGACGACTTCGATCAGGACGGCCGCAACGACCTCTACGTGACCCGCTTCGACAACGAGGCCGGTGGCGCACCCTCCAACGTACCCGACGAGCTGTGGTTGCAGACTGCGACCGGCACCTTCGTGCTCGGCGGGAGCTACGCCGCCTACCGGACCAGCGGGCCGCGCCAGGCCGACTTCGACAACGACGGCCTGCTCGACATCTACACCCACGGGTTTCCCGCGCCCATCCGGGTGATGCGCAACAACGGCGACGGCACCCTGGGCAGCAACAACCTCGCGGCAGACGAGGTCCTCGCGAGCGCCTTCTACACCCAGAGCCAGGCGGCGGACTTCGACGGAGACGGGTGGATCGACCTGCAGTACGTCGGCGGCCCCACCGGCGGCGACATCCTGATCAACGACCAGGCCGGCGGCTTCGTTCCGATGGGGCTCGACACCGCGATGGCGGGACGCGCGGGCGACTGGGACGGGGACGGAGACGTCGACATCATCGCGGCCGACGCGCTGTGGACCAACGACGGGACGGGGGCCTTCACCGCTTCGGCTCCGTGGACGCTCACCTACACCGGGGTCGAGCTGTTCGACATCGACAAGGACGGCGACCTCGACATCTACAACTTCGACGGGACGGACTCGCTCATCTACCTCAACGTCGACGGAACGCCCGAGCCCCAGGGGAGCGTGGGCACCCCCAACCGCGGAGTGGGCTTCGCCGATCTCGACGGAGACGGGGACATCGACGTGATCGACTCCGGACAGGTCGAGGTGTTCCTGAACGATGGAGACAGCACGAGCTTCACCGCGGCCGGGGATCTCGGGACGTCCTGGCGCGGCGTGTGTGTGGGCGATCTGGACAACGACGGCGACCTGGATGCGGCCACGGGCCAGCTCGCCGGGGACTTCACGCTCCGCTACAACCAGTGACCCCGAAGGCCCCCGTCCTCACGGGGGATTCCCAAATGCAGCGGCGAAGCGCGCGTCCAGGTCGGGCCACTCGGCCTGTACCCGCGCGACGAACCCCGCCAGATCGCCGCTCTCGTTGACCGGCGGCAACAGGCCGTGCTCGATGGCGACCGGGTTCTCGCGGACCTTGGCCGCCCGTCGCTGCCAGCCCCCCACCGGGTCCAGGAACGCCATCGTTCCCGACCGCTTCTGCACCGCTCGACAGATCTCCGTGTAGGTCTTGCGCAGCGCCTCCCACTCGGCGAGCAGGACATCCGTGGGGTCTTCCGACTTCGGCTGTGCGACGGGCGCGCTGGCGTCGTGCAGATCGAGCTCGGTGGTCGCTGCGATGGTGCGGGCCTCGGGGAACCGCTCGCCCAGCGCTTCCCGCACGTGGATGGCCTGGGTGGCGTACTGCTGGAGCTGGCTCGGCACCATCTCGAGCGCCGGGCCGAAGTCGTGGTCGCTGGGGATTCGGTTGGCCTCGCGCGCCAGCTTCACCTCGGGTGTGGGCCGTGGCGCGTGTGGCGGGCGCGGCGGAGCTTCGTAGCGTCGCGGCAGTGCCAGAGGGAAGCAGGCGATGTCCGCCAGCCACTCCGCTTCGTCGAGCATTCTCTCCCAGCCCTCGGTGTGGACCCGCGTCCTGTGGGCCATCCGGGCTCGTCGCCCCGGGTAGTTGCGGTACTCCCCCCCGGTCGTCACGCCCAGCCCCTTGGCCGCGCGCGCACGGGTCGCCTCCAGCGCCATCGTCCGCAGGTCGCCCAGCAGGGGCTCCATCCGCTCCAGGGCCAGGATCATCCGTGCAGCGGTCTCCGCATCCCCGACGTCTGCCGGCAGCATCGCGTCTCTCCGGGCCTGCGTGTCGGCCTCTTCGACCGCCTTCAGGGCGGTGCGCAGCTCCCGACGTCGATCGGCGAGCTCGACCTTCAGGATCTCGAGGGTCATCTCGACTTCTTCGAGCTTTGCGGGATCCCCGCCGCGCCCGAACATCCCGAAGAACCCGCTGGGCTTCAGCTTGTCGCGCTCCGCGAGCGCCTTGCGGATGTCCGCTTCGATCTTCCGGATCGCGACGCGCTGCGCCTCGAGCCGCGCTTCTTCGTCTCCAGCACCTGCCAATCCGACCTCCGGCCTGCTCGCCTGATCTTCACGCGAACGGGCCCCGTGACAAGTCGTGACGACCGGAAGACCGGGGTTCACGCGTCCGCGGCGAGCCCCTCGCGAACGACGCCTATTGGGCGGCCAGGAGAAGCTGCAGGAGGCAGCCGTTGGCGTAGTGCCGCCCCTTGTTCCCCTTCAGGTTCTCCGGCGTGTACAGCTCGAAGCTGTGCGTGCCGGAGCGATCCCGCACCTCCAACAGATACGTGCTCGCCAGGTACTCCCGAGCGGCCTCCTCCTCGGGAATCTCCCGGGTCTGGTACAGGCAGGCTTCGATCTGCTTCGATTCGTCGGGGCCCAGCGGGACCTCGATCAGTCCGCGCTCCGCGATGGACCGCACCAGCACGACCTCGATGTCCTCGAACACCCCGCCGGTGACGCCGGTGACGCCGTTCACGCCGCAGTACTCCGGGTCTGTCGCGGCCGACCGACAGAGCGCCAGCGCCGTCTCGGTGTCCCGGTCCAACACCTGCGAGACCTCGAACCACTCCCGTGCGAGCGCGGCCGTCCGCTTGCGCGCCTCGAGCGCCTGGACCTGCAGATCGGCATCGTCGGGCGACGCCGCCACCGCGACCTCGGTCTGCTGCCACAGCTTCTGAGCCGCATCCGCGCGCAACTTGTGCAGGCTGTACACGCGCGCCTCGTACGTCGAGCCCGTCCACACCGAGCGATTCTCGAGGGCGACCTGTGCCCAGCGCAGCTGCCCGGACGCCTCGTCGGGCTGGTGCGACAGATGCAGCGCGTACTTGTAGGCCAGGTCCGGATCGCTCTGCTCGATCTCCTCGAGGTGCCGCTGGATGAGCTTCGCCCA
Source organism: Myxococcota bacterium (assembly GCA_965224055.1). Classification (GTDB taxonomy): domain Bacteria; phylum Myxococcota_A; class UBA796; order UBA796; genus JACKEQ01. Next base: position 6,171,049 of record OZ245034.1, read on the forward strand.
CCGCTCCTTGTCCCCCTTCGAGAACGCATCCACCATCAGGAGGCGGCTGATCTTGCTCCGGTGCGTCATCGACGTCCGTTCGTCCTGCAGGACGGCTTCGAGGGCCTCCTGGACGTCGGGGGTGAGCAGGCCGAGGATGGCGTCGGTCTCGAGCTCCACGAACGGAACGCCGTCTCGAGCCCAGCGGCTGGGGTCCAGCTCGACGTCCGCGTCCCCGGACTTCCTGTCGTTCACGGGGTGGCCCGTGTCGACCACGGGAGCGGCGGCATCGGTGGCGGCATCGGTGGCGAAGGGCTCGAGCTCGGTCGGAAAGGACTGCGCCCAGAGCACGATCACGACCCCGAGCGCGACCAGCAGCCCCACCGACGCCGCGATGGCCCAGCCCACCACGAAGGGCGGCCGGGCACCAGCGATGGGCGCTTCCACCCGCGGGACGGGTCTCGGCAGGTCGTTCGCCCCCTCTTCTCCGGTCGGTCCATCCTCTCCGTTCTGTCCATCCGCTTGGGCGATCACCGCCGCAAAGGCGTCGTCGAAGCCATCTGCGTTCGAGAACTCCGCGATCGCGCGCACCACCGCGGCGTGGTCGGCGCGCACCTGCTCCAGGAGCACGCTGCAGCGGGGACAGTCCGCGACGTGCGGCGGCAGCAGCTCTGCATCGAGCGCATCCGGGGGCGCTTCGAGCAGCAGCGCTTCGATGGCGTCACAGCGGGAGTCATCGACCATGGGAGCCTCCGAACAGATCGGCGAAGTGGGGGTTGTCGGCCAGGAGTCGTTCACGGAGTGACCGACGGGCCCGGGACAGCAGCACGCGGACCGTCGGTGCGGCCACGCCCAGGCGTTCTGCGGCTTCGGTGGAGTCCAGTCCCTGGCAATCGCAGAGCACGAACACCTCGCGCTGACGGGGCGTGAGCACCTCGAGTGCCGCCATCGCCCGCTCCGATGCGCGCTTCAGGTCGAGGCCTCGCTCCCGGCCCATGCCACCGGGGCGTTCCGAGGGATCCGCTGTGCCCTCCACCGCGCCCTCCACCTCGTCCAGCGGGTCCATCTCCCGCCGTCCCTGTCGTCCGCGTCGTCGCCGGACGTCCCGCGCCACGTTGCCCGCCATCCGTCGCAACCAGGGACGGAACGGGCGATCCAGGTCGTAGCGACCGATGAAGCGCACCAGACGGAGCAGGGTCTCCTGAGCCGCGTCGTCGGCGAGCACCGGATCCCCGAGGTCGATCAGGCACCAGCGGCGGATCTCGGGCCACCACGATCGCGCCACGGCTTCGAGCGCAGCGGGGTCTCCGTCGACCGCCGCCGCCAGTCGTGCGCGCTCGGGAAGTCGCAGCATGGACAGGGAGTGTGTCATGCCCCCTCTACCGAGCGCCCCGGCGAGGTGTTTACGGCAAATCCGAAGTTTCTGGTCCCCCACCCGATCGCGCCGCGCAGTACGGCTCCAGCAGACGATCGAGCACAGCGACCGCATCCCGTGCCGTGTCGGCACCGAACACCTGATCCCCCGCTGCGAGGACCGGATCCGACAGCCGGACGCGGGGATCGACGGGGCTTCCCGCGAGCCGTTCGCTCCAGCCCCCGCAGCGCAGCCCGATCACCAGCCGGTCGTGCACCCAGGCGAACGCGAGCTCGGACAGGGTCCCCGCCCCTCCTCCCACGGCGATGACAGCGTCCGACTGTGCGACGAGAGCGTTGCGGGCGTGGCCCATCCCGGTCGGCACCACCACGTCCACGAACGGGTTGGCGTCCGCCGGATCGGTCGCCACCCGTCGCCGAGCCGTCAAGACCGGTCTTCGGGGGGGATCGAGTACGCCAGGCGAAATCCCGTGCCTGCGAGCCGTCGCTCCGGTCGGGTGCCGAAGCGCGCTCCGATTCGACAGAACGCCGCCGTGCTGCTCCAGTTCCCGCCGCGTTGCATTCGAAATGCGGGGTCCCCGGAGGTCTCCGTCGGGTCCAGTACTCCGCTGCTCGGAGGGCCCTCCTTGCTGTACGCATTCGCGCACCAGTCGCGAACGTTGCCGGCCATTCCGCGAACCCCGTACACGCTGATGTCCTCTGCGGGGTCGCCGACGACCCGGCGGCTGGGTCTGCCGGGGTGGGACTGGGCCATCACCGCCCAGCTGGCCTCGAAGTGATCCCCCCACGGGTAGTGACGGCCATCCGCGCCCTGGGCGGCACGTTCCCACTCGAGCTCGTGAGGAAGCCGCCAGGCGATACCGGTTCTGAGCGCGAGATCACGCGCGTACGCCGTTGCCATCTCGAAGTCCACGAAGCTGACGGGTGCGTCCATCGGCGTGTCCCCACCGTCTCCGAAATCGACCACGCCCCCCTCGCCCAGCATCGGCCGGCCATCTCGAGCGCGCGGCATCCACCGCTCCCGATCCGGATCCTGGACGGTGACCAGCCAGTCTGCGTACTCCCGCCAGGTCACGGGATCCCGCTGGATGGCGAACGCCCCCAGCTCGAACTCCGTCATGGGGAGTGCATCGACAGCATCCGGGTCGGCCCCGCTCCTGTGCGTGCCTCCGGGGACCATCACCACTCCGTCCGCCAGCTGTTCGGGGAGGTCGATCGTCTGCATCCATCGCTCGCCACGACCCACCACCACGGGAACCCGGACCGTGCCACATCCACCCTCGATCACCAGCCGGTAGCTCCCTGGAGGCACCTCGCGCTCCAGCGGGGTGACCCCAGCCCACACCCGCTCACCGACCCAGCGTCGGTTCGTGCGGTCGATGTGCTCCAGTGCCACGGGAAGCCCGGACGGGCGCGTGTCCAGACACACCATCGCGGGCGTCGACAGCCAGTCCCGCAGCGACTGAGGCCCCTCGTGCTCGATCAGGCGTGCGAGTACGGGAGCAGAGGGGTCCCGTTCGTTCTCGGCCCGAACGAGCCGGGCTCGCTGCAGCGCCGCGAGTTCCGAGACCGCCTGCATGTGGTCGGGCGCTCGCTGCAAGGCGGTCCGCAGCGCCTGCTCTGCCCGTCCCTCGAGCAGGGCGGCCTCCTCGACCAGACCGCGTGCGTCGTCGAGCCGAGCCCACCCCGGCGCGCGAGCGCTCGCTGGCGCCCAGGGCGAGAGAGGCGCGAGGAGCCGTCGACCCGCCGCACGGTGGACCGCGCTCTGCTCCCTGAGCGTCCGCGCCTCCTCCAGCCGTGAAACCGCCGCCTGCACCAGGCGGCTGGCCTCTGCATGTCGGGTGGAGCCATCCAGCCACCCTTCGAGCGCCTCGCGATACGCCTCGATGTGCGGTCGGTCGGCGCGCGGCCCCAGGCACTGCTGGACCAGCCGAAGCAACGGCTCGGCCAGCGTGACCCGGCCCTGTGGGACCATGAGCGTCGGAGGCCGGCCCGCGAGCTGCCATCGCACCACCACCCCCGGAACCGGATGTGCATACGGGGCTCGGCCGGTCAGTACCAGAGCGAGCAGGGCACCCATCCCGTAGACGTCGGCAGCGGGACCCACTGCCTCCCCGGCCAACAGCTCGGGCGCCGCGAAACCTGGTGTTCCGCCATGGGAGATGGTCCCCACCCCGCCCCAGTCCAGCAAGCGAACCTCGTCATGAACGCCGACCATCACGTTCGCGGGGCTGACGTCGCCGTGGGTCGCCCCCAGGTCGTGAGCATAGGCGAGCGCCGATGCGACCTGTGCCAGAACGCGTACCAATCCTGCAGCCGGCGCTCCAGCCCGCACGCGGACGTCGAGCCGATCCCCCACCACGATGGGCATCGTGATCCATCGCCCTCCGCCTGATGTCCGACCGAGATCCAGAACGGTCACGATAGAGGGGTGCTGAAGGTCGACCGTCACCGGAAGGGGGTCGGAAGCGGCCCCAGGCAGGAGCTTCATCGCGACTTCCCGGCGCAACGCCCGGTCGTACACGCGCCGAACCTCCCCTTCACCGCCCACGCCCAGCAGACCGCGGTCCTCGTAGCGGTCCGGCCATCGGGGAGCGCCGCCCGAAGTCGGCTCACGCGCCCTCCGATGGGCACGTTTTCCCGGCTGCGTCGGCGAGGGATCGGTCGACATCGGCTATCCTCGCCCGCCACCCTATCAGCTCCTCCAGGACAGCTCTGTGGGACGACTCCGCCTCTGGGACATCGACGGTCATCCTATCGACGTTGCGCTTCCGTCCACCGCTACCGTGGGTCGGGCGGTCGGTTCGGACATCCGGGTGGAACACGACAGCGTCAGCCGAGCGCATGCGCTGATCGCCTGGGACGGTGCGGCCTGGACGATTCGGGATCTCGCCAGCCAGAACGGAACCTTCCTGGGTGAACGTCGGCTGGACCCGGGCATCGAGGACGTCCTGCGCCAGGGTACGAAGCTCGGCTTCGGAGACGTCGATGCCGAGTTGATCGACGCTTCCGGACCCCGACCGATCGCGATCGCCGATTCCCAGGTCGTCGAGGCAGAGGGCGCGGTGCTGTGGCTCGAAACGGACGGCCAGCTGACCATCGTGCACTATGCCGACGGGTGCTGGATGCTCGAATCCGAGGCAGGGCAGACCCCGGTCGTAGACGGGCAGAAGGTCCGGATCGGAACCACGCAGTTCGTCCTGCGACTCCCCGAGGCCATGGGTGCGACCCATCCCACCCGGACCGCCTTCACACTCGACGATCTACACCTCCGGGTCTGTGCATCGGCGGACTACGAGACCATCCGGGTGGTCGCGTCTCTCCCGAACGGGGAGCACGACCTGGGTACACGCGCGCATCACGGCCTCGTGTGGCTCCTGGCCCATCACAGGCGGGTCGATCACGACGCGGGTACGCCAGCCGCCGAGCGGGGTTGGGTCGACGCGACCACGCTGCCCCGCCTGGCGGCGACCTCCGAGAACACCCTCTACACCTACGTGCATCGGTTCCGAAAGCAGATCGCGGACCTCGGCGTTGTCGACGCTCCCAGCGTCATCGAGCGCAGACCCCAGGGGGGTCAGGTGAGGTTGTCCGTGACCTGCTCGATCACTGCGCTCACGGAAGCGGGTCCGCGATGAACCACAGGTACGCCGTGGCTTTGGGGAGGCCGCTCGACTGCACTTCGGCGAAGTCCACCGGGGTGCCGGCCACGACGAACCCCCCTACGAACGGATAGCTGTAGCGCCCCGATCCTTGCGAGAGCTCCAGCCAGATCTGGCGATTGTTCCGGAGGATCACGAACCCCTCGCGGCCGCTGCTGTAGCCCGTCGGCTGCTGGTTGGTGGCCCATTTCCACACCTGGTCGCCAGCACCCACGATCGACGCCGGAGACACGAGGGGTCCGCGGAATCGACGAAGTGGATACCGACTCGCCACCGAGCGGGGATCCACGAAGACGTTCCCGGAACTCGGCGCATCCGCATCGATCTGGAACTGCGAAGGCCAGCCCGCCATCCAGCTCACCGCGTCCCGGATGAACCCTCCACTCGGCTGTGAGGAACTGGTGAGGTGGACCACCAGCGGATTGCCCGCGCTGGAGCCGACCCATCCATTGTGGATCGCCCCACCACCCGCATCGTGAAGCCCGTCGTACCCTCCGTCGAACTCGCTGTTCCGCGACTTCTCCTGGATCGCCTCAGCGAGGATGGATTCGCCTCCGGGATAGCCAGGGTCGTTCGCCAACGGGTGGCCGACCACCGTGGCGGTCATCTGAGCGACTCCGACTGCGTCGGCTTCGGCACCGAGCAGCTGGACCACGACATCGCCCTGATCGCGCCAGGGGCCGTATGGCGGGCCATCGAGCACCCAGACCACCTGACGACGCGTGAGATCGGCTTCCCCACCGTGCTTTTCAGCGAACAACGCGTTGACGTCTCGAACCCCGAGCACCTCACCTTGAAACGCGATGGCCGGATCCGCTCGTCCCGGCGGTCGTTCTCCAACGAACACCACCACCGCCGCATCACCGGCGTAGAGGAGGTTGTTGAGGTGGTTCTTGGAACGCGGTTTCTCCACGGACACGTCCTCGAGCCTCGCCTCGCGGAGAGACTGGAGCCATGCCGCGCACGATGCCGGTGCGTCCAGGTTCACAATCAGGGTCTTCGCCATTGTCGCCTCCTTCGAGAACAGGCTCGCATCCTACGCAGATCACCGCGCACGAAGCGAGAGAGAGTAGTCGGTGGGCCCGCCCGCGGTGCGCGCCACGCCGATCAGGAGGACCTCGTCGGCCCCCATCGACCACGACAGGGGCTCGTCGAACGTCACTACGTCTGGGCTGGGCAACCAGAGGAAGCTGTCGACACCCGCATCCAGCTCCAGCGTCAGATCGACCGCATCGAGCGTCTCGATCACGAAGTAGTCCTCGTCCCCCGTCAAGAACTCGCCGTCGTAGCCCGAGGAGGTCAGCCGTCCGCAGATGCTCCGTTCCTCACCCGGAGACCAGACGCCCAGGAACTGGTAGTCCACCTCCCCTTCGAAGTCGTTCGGTTCGTCCTCGGGAATACAGCCGGCCGGCCACGGCGCCTCTGGCGTGTCCGTCTCCATCGGAGGAAGCCCGAGCACACACCCCGCCAACACCATCACCATCACCATCGGATCCCCCATCCCGTTCGTGCGCCCACCTCCAGCGTCGGGCCCGCAAGGCGCGGATCCAGAGCCGCAGCCCAGGTGGGCGCGACTGCGTGTGCACCCAGCGTTCCCTCCACGGTCCACTGCAAGGCCGGGCTCAACCCGAGGTCCACGGCCGCTCGGACACCTCCTCCAGGAGCGACCCAGATCGCGTCGGCGTCTGCGCGGAGCAGCATCGCGGTCGCCTCGAGACCCACTTGCGGACGTACGGCTCCTGCTCCGCTCCCCCTCACGGGGTCGAGCACGAGGCCGACCGCTGCCCGCGGAAGCACTGCGACCACCCGCGTAGACCCGTGCAGGACGGTCGGCGCCGCGACGCCCCCTTCCACGTGCACCGCGAAGACCGGTCCAATGTGTGCTTGGAGCTGCAGGTGCGTAGTGGGGGCCGGGTGACGCCAGCGTGCGATTCCGCCCGTCCACACGAGGCGGCCGCGATTCGTCCGGGCGTTTGGTCCATCGTCCGAACCGGCTTCCTCGCCTCCCCGCTCCAGATCGACCGGCGGGTCCGGCAGTTCGCCAGGACGTTCCTCGGCGCCATCCGACCCTCCGGGGTTCGCAGCGACCACAGCCATCGTGAGCCAGAGCATCAGCGCGTTTCCTCGTCCAGCTCGGTTCCCGGGTCGTAGAGGAAGTACCCCACGCCGGACATCGCAACTTCGTCCTCTTCTTCTCCAAGATCGTAGTCGTCCGTCGCCCAGATGTGGATGCGGGGACCGACCACCCGCGCTGCGATCCCCACCGCACCGGTCCGACGCTGCCCGATCGGGAGCGGGCCATCGAAGAGATCCCGCCAGGTCTGGCCATCGTCATCCGAGACCTTCGCGCCGAACCGGGTCCCTCGGGCCGTCACGAACGAACCGTTGTCCTCCCACTCCGCGATTCCCACGTAGAACAGGTACAGGCGACCATCGAGCTCCACGAAGTCCGCGTCCAGGAAGCCTTCGTCATCGAACATTCCGCTTGTTCCGGGACGCTGCACGACTCGGGACGTCGCTGCCCCCCAGTCGCCGTGCTCCGCCTCGAGCTCCACCAGCTGCAGTGCGGTCTCGCCCGGAAGCGTGGCTGCGAACACCGCCCGATGTACGCCCCCGTCGATCGCGTAGTCCACCGGCCACGACAGGTACCTTCCCCCCGTCGGGTACGACGCCGACAGGACGGGGTTCATCGGGTTCTTCTCCCAGTGCACACCGTCTTCCGACACCGCCTGCCCGATGCCGAAGAAGGGCTCGGAGTCGCTGGAGTATGCGTGGTACACCATGTGATACTGCTGCTGGTCCGCATCGAATGCCACCCGAACATTCTGGACCTGGCCATCGTCCCAGGCATCCCGAGGCCAGTCCGTCGGCTCGAGCCCTTCCCAGCTCGTGCCGTTCGCACTTGCAGCCGTCCACACGCCGTCCCGGTCGGCGAACCACAGCTGGTAGAAGGCGTGTCCGGCCACGTCGACGTCCCCGAAGTCCACACCCGACAAGGCGACGGCATCCTCCACGAAGACGGGGTTGCAGGTATACGCCCTCACTCCGGGCGCACCGACGACCGGCTGGAAGTCGCAGTCGGTGACCAGCGACGGATCCACGTCCCCGAGCGAGCGGAACGCGTACTCGGGGCTGCATGCGAGGCACGTCGCGAGGAGCCCTGTCCATACGAGCCTCTTCATGGGTCACCCCGCTCGGACGCCCTCGCACACGTCATCACGGCGAATGGGTCACAGAGGCGCTCCCCATCAGCCGCGACAGATGCTTCGAACACGCATGCGTCGAACGCCTGGACGTCGTCACCGAGGTCGGCGCGGGTGAGGCACCCCTCCACACAGGACGCGGCACTCGGGTAGGCCTCGTACGCGCACTCCGTCGCGAGAACGTCACACGCCCCCTCGCAGGCCACCTGCTCGGGTCCGGGACATCCTGCAAGAGCGACGACCAGCCATGCGATCCGCCGGACCGCCATGTCTCACCTCCACCCCCACCGTAGGGCGAGCTGGCGAGGACCTCTCTTGCAGCGTCTTGCACGGGGTTCTGCAAGGCGCTGCAAGGGACGCGGCATCCCAGACACGCGACGTTCGAGGCGACCAATGGAGTCGTCATGAACATCCCTCTCAGAAGCCCCCCCGCATGGGTCGTGCTGCTGCTGCTCGCCACCATCAGCGCCTGCAAGAGCCCCGGCCCGACCCCGCCTCCAACCCCTCCCGAGTCCGACACGGACACGGACACGGACACCGACGCCGATTCCGACGCGGACACCGACGCCGATTCCGACGCAGACACGGACGCCGATTCCGACACCGACGCGGACACCGATGCGGACACCGACGCCGATTCCGACACAGACACGGACGCCGATTCCGACGCAGACACGGACGCCGATTCCGACGCAGACACGGACGCCGATTCCGACGCGGACACCGACACCGACACCGGGCTGCCCCTGCAGGGGCCCGATCAGGCCGTGTCCGTTTCGACCATCCCGCTCTCGGCCGTGACCCAGACCCAGTCCACGACCCATCAACTGCTGCTCTGGGTGGGCACGACCCCCTCCATTCGCACCCAGTCCACCACTCACACTCTCGAGCTGGGCATCGGCCCCGCCGTCCAGCCCTAGGAGCTCTCCATGCGTTCGATTCTCCCTGTTCTCCTTCTTCTTCCGTCCATCAGCCTCGCCGCGCCCGGCGTCGTCCCGGTGCAGGGCTACCTGACCGACGCCGCCGATCTGCCGGTCGATGGTCCGACGCTGCTCACCATGACGCTGTACTCGGACGACGATCCCGCTACGGCGACCCTGCTCTACCAGGACACCTTCAGCGTCGACATCGTCACAGGGCGCTTCGAGATTGCGCTGGGGACCGGCGCCAACCCCCTGGACCTCGACGTGTTCGCCGAGTGGCCGGACGCCCACCTGCAGGTGACCGTCGGCACGAATGCCCCGATGGACCCCGTGCCCCTGGACCACGTGCCGTACGCAGCCTGGGCCGAGCAGGCGAACAGCGCGGTCACCGCCGAGTCCGCATTGCTGGCCGACAACGCGACCACGGCAGACAGCGCCACCACCGCGCTGTCCGCGACCACCGCAGACAGCGCCACCACGGCACAGACGGCGGTCGAAGCGGGCCACGCCACCACCGCAGACAGCGCGACGAACGCCACCAACGCGACCAGCGCCGTCACCGCACAGACCGCCGTGAACGCGCAGAACGCCGCATCGGCCGACGACGCGGACGCGCTGCAGGGAAGCTCGCTGGCCGACATCGAGTCCTGGACGCTGGCCCAGTGCTACGACGATCCCGGCGAGGTGGTCTCGGCCCTCGGAGGCACGGATCTGGACGTCGAGAGCGTCACCATTCGCGGCACCACCGACGTGAACACGAACGGAGGCGGCTCCCTCGTCATCGGCAACCAGAGTGACGAACACGTGCGGATCGACGGCAACGAGCTGTACGCCTACGACGACGGCGTTCCCGAGATCTTCGGCCTGAACCCAGAGGGAGACGTACTCCTGGGCCGCTCGCGGGTGCTTCCGACCACCGACGTGTCCCTGACCAACCAGGGGCCGTTCATGATCGGCAGTACGGGCGGAGCGAACCTGGCCATGGATGGCAACGAGATCATGGCGCGGACGAACGGCAGCGCCAGCACGCTGTACCTGCAGAACGACGGCGGCGTGGTGAGCCTCGGCGACAACTCCGGTCTGACCTACCTCGAGCTGGACATCGACTCGCAGCTCCAGGGCCTCCAGCTCCCCACCGACATGAACCGGTACGAGATCGCGCAGTCCTGCACCGTCGGCCGGATGTACGTGGCCACCACGGTGTTCGGGCAGATGTTGTGCGTCTGCCTCAACAACGAGTACATGTGCATCCGATGATGTGCTGATTGCGAGTGCCGGCGATCTTCTTGCCGGATCGCGACACCGGGCTACGCTTGTCGGGAGAGACCTGGGAGGAACCCGTGACCACTTCTGTGCACCCCCGGTAGACATCCGAACCGTCGGATGTCGCTGATCACGAGTCGTTCGATCTTCGCATTTCCCCGTGGGCGATGCCCGCCGCGGAGTCGAGTCCTCCAGAACTCTCCAGATTGGATGTCCACATGGACGACAAGCTGTTGGCCCGGCTGCGCGAGCTCTGCGCAGAACCCGGGCCCGGCGACGGGATGCCTCGTCGCCGTCAGCGTCGCCGGACGTCGGATTCGGATCGCAAGGTTCGCCAGCTCTGTGGCGCGGTCTCCCGCACCATCGGCCTGGCGCTCGGCGCGAGTGGTGACCCCCTCCTCCAGTCCTGCTGGGTGGAGTCGGTGACCCCCGCGCCCGATGCGAGCCGACTGCAGATCCGCGTCGCGACCTTCGAACACGCCGACCCCATGGGCTTCGCAGCGACCTTGAGCGCTGCGACCCCGTGGCTGCGGTCCGAAGTCGCTGCCGCCCTGCACCGCAAGCGGACGCCCCACCTCGTGGTGGTGCCCGCCGGTCCGACCGACGACGACGCCTGATTCTCCGACGGCCGGATGCAGTAGCGTCCGGCCGTCTTCTCTCAGAAATCCCTGTCAGTCGACGCTGTGCCGCTGCCAGCTCGCCATCAGCGCGTTCATGGCCGCGACGTCCGCTTCCACCGCAGAGCCCCGGACCAGCGGCTCCAGCGCTGCGAGCTGCTGTTCGACCTCGCGAAGCTCCATGCCCAGGGTCCAGGAGTGACCGGGCAGCACGGCCCACGGACCCCGCGGACACGGGCGGATCACACCGGTGGTCCACTCCAGGCGGTCGTTGTGGGCATCCAGATCCACCGCCCGCTCGGGATCGACCCGCGCCGCGCGCTCCGAAAGCGAGTCGACGGTCTGCAGGGTGGTTCCCACGAGGTCCGTCGACGGCTCCAACACGTCATCGACCTGCAGCACCTCCAGGACCGCGACGTGGGACGCCAGCAGCCGCTCGAGGGCCGCCCAGTCCTCGCGCGCAGCACGTGGAACCTCCCGGGAACGTCGACGCACGACGGCGTCGAGGGCGAGCGGGATCTGCAGCGAGGCCCGAACGTACGGGTCCTCGGCGGACAGGACCGCCAACGAGGCCACCGCATCAGCCCTCTCGGACGGAGACAGCGCGATCACGCGGGCGTGCGCGTCGTCGATGGAGGCCGCCGAAGCGACGGGCGTGGAGACCCACAGGGCCAGACCGATCAGGAGGTTCATGTCAGGGAGCCGGGAGACAGGTGAGTGGGGCGTCGGGCGGGGCCGACCAGGTCGCCCAGCCTCCGACGAAGGGGACGACGAGCCCCGCGAGAACGAGTGCGCCGACGATGGACGGCCAGCGGCGGGCGCTGCGGGACCGGTCGCCGAGCACGGCGTGGACCCGATGGCCGACCAGGGACCCCGCGCCCAGAGCGATGGAGGCCGACGGACGGGACAGCGCGACGAGCAGGCTCGCGTAGGTGCTCGGGCGCACGCCCTGGGCCAAGACGATGTCGTCGGCGGCGTGCTCGGCTTCGCGGATCAGCTGCCTGCGCGCCACCCAGACGAGCGGGTGGAACCAGAACAGCACGCACACCGACCAGGTCAGCAGGTGCACGAGCCAGTCCCGCCGCGCGACGTGGGCCCGCTCGTGCGCCAGGGCCGCTGCGCGACGGGAGGCCGACCAGCCCGCAGCATCGGGGGGAAACACGACGATCGGACGGAACACCCCCCAGGTGACGGGGCTGCGCACGGCATCGCTGGTGAAGACCCCCGGTGTGGTGGGGTCGGGACGGGCAGAGCGGCGCAACACCGACAGGCCGACCAGGCCGCGCACGAGTGCAGCGCCGAACGCGACCACCCCCGCCATCCACACGCCCACCAACACGGGTGCAGACAGCGCGACATCCGCTCCACGCTGCGCCGCGATGCACGGAAGCACGGGCAACACCGCGAAGGTCACCGCCCAGATGGCGTGACGCTGTGCCGCAGATGCCCGACCGAGCAGCCGGGTGGCCGCCCATCCGAGCCCGAGGACCACGGTGGCTTTCAGCCCGGCATCCGCCAGCACGCCCGCAGCCACGGACCACTCCGACGGCCCGCTCATCGACCGTCCGTCCGGGCCTTCGCAATGGCTTGCTGGAGCGCTTCGAGCTCGTCGGCGTCGAGCTCCCCATCGGACACCAGCGCGAGCGCGGCTTCGGCCGTCGAGCCACCGAAGAACGTGCGAACCACCCGCTTCAACGCCGACTGGCTGGCTTCGTCCACGGGCACGGTGGGGGCGTAGATGTACCGCCGTCCGTCCCGCTCGTGGGTCAGGTGGCCCTTGTCGACCAGGGTGCCCATCAGCGCGCGGACCGCCGAGTAGCTCGGGGCGTCGGGCAGGGCCTCGTGCACGTCGGACACCGAGACGCGCTCGAGTCGGTACACGAGATCCATCACCTGGCGCTCACGTCGGGACAGAGGATCTTGCATGCGGCTTTTCTAGCATGTGTTGGAAAACCAGCACGTCACGGAACGTCAGCACCCCATGCCCGCGATGGTGTCGAGGGCATCGAGCATTTTCCGCACCTGCTGGCGAGCGGCGTCGTCCTGCACGAACGGTTCGAGACGCGCCAGCGTGGTGCGCCAGCCCATCAGGTGCGGCTGGAAGGTCCACAGATGACCCGTGGCGTGCTGGGCGATGTGCGAGTGCTTGCGGATCCGGTCCAGGTCGACGTTCTCGATGCTCTCCACCAGGTCCGGGACGGACTCGACCAGCGGCGCAGTCGTGGCGACGGGGCTCTCGGAGGCCTCCAGCTGCGCGCGATCGACGAGGCCGAACACCCCATCCAGCCCGTCGTGGCGGCCCGGAAGCGGCAGCTGCACCTGGAGCGCGTCCAGCACGGCGACGTGATCGGCCAGGCCCCGCTTCAGGTAGTCGACCTCGGGATGCACGAGTCCATCGAACTGAGCCTTGTCCAGGTGCTGGGCCTCGAGGTGCAGCGCGAGGGCCAGCTGCAGCGACGCCCGGGTGTACGGGCACGTCACCTGCAGCACCGCGAGGGACTCGGCGGCCTCGGCGCGCTCGGACGGATCGAGGGCTTCGATGTCGCGGCGGACGGCAGCCATCGCGTCGGCCGCTCCCCGGGCATCGACGGTCGCCCACTGCTCGAAGGTCAGGCCAGCCGGGGCCTGCTGCTTCGCCTCGACGGTCGTCTGCCGCCGTCCATCGGCATCCTGGATGCATCCAGGCATGGAGCAGAGCAGAGCAGCGAGCAGAACCCCCGATGCAAGCGGGCGATTCACGAGGGCGAGAACGGAACGAACAGACATGGCGGCATCCTTGGGCACGAGACGAACTGCAGCTTTTCTAGCATATGCTGGAAAACCAGCATGTCACGAGTCGTCGCCGGTCACCTCGCACACCTCCAAGGCCGCGCTCAGGCCTGGGCCAGCAGCTCCTCGGACACTGCCCAGAGTCGCTCCGCCGCTTCGTCGTCACACGCGTGGGCGTCGACGCCGACGTAGCGGGCCGCCGAGCTCTCGGGGTCGGTGGGCGCCGCGATGTCGCAATCCTCGCAGTACACCCCGGCCTTGCCGACCAGCGCGCCCGAGGTCGCGGCCCACAACGTGGTGCTGCAGCCCTGGGTGGGCGTCTTGAAGCCCTTCTTCGCGCGCTCGGTCATCTCGCCGCTCTCGTCGATCCAGCCCAGCTGCACCATCTCCTCCTTCGGAAGGTGGCGCTGCAGCGGGGTCATGATCCCGCCGGGATGCACGGAGAACGCCAGACCATTCGCGCCACGGATCCGCCTCGACAGCGCATTGGCGAACAGCGCATTCGCGGTCTTGGCCTGACCGTACGCCTTCCACTTGCTGTACTTCTCCTCGAACTGCAGGTCGTCCCAGCGGATCCCGCTGATCTTGTGCGCGGCGGACGACAGCACGACCACCCGCGGAGCCGCGGCCTTCTCGAGCAACGGCATCAAGGCCTTGGTGAGGGCGAAGTGGCCCAGGTGGTTGATCCCGAACTGAGACTCCCACCCGGGCCCCACCCGCGCTTCCGGACACGCCATGATGCCCGCGTTGGCGATCAGCAGGTCGAGGTGGTCGAACGCCGACGACACCGCCTGAGAAAACGCCGGCACAGACGAGAGATCCGCGAGATCCATCGGGTGCGCGTGCACGTCGCCGTCCACCCCGGACAGGTTCTTCTCGGCCTTGTCGGGCGAGCGGACCGGCACGATCACCTTCGCCCCCCGGGCCGCGAGCGCCCGCACGGTCTCGAGCCCGATGCCGCTGTAGCCCCCGGTCACCACCGCTGTGGTTCCGGACAGCTCGATGCCCTTCAGCACCTCGTCGGGCTCGCTCTTCGCTCCGAAGCCGGAGTGGGTCGGGACTTGATCGGCGATGGCCATGTGCGCTCCTGAGTTCGCGGGGAGAAGGAGCACGGTAACCAGCGGTGGAGCCCGATGGACCGGGGGCTCCGAGGGGCTCGAAGGCCTCCAGCGGTACAGTGCGGCCACGGGAGGAGACGTGGCAATCGCAATCGGGACCATCGGTGGGCTCTGGGCCGGCTGGGTCGTACTCTCGGGACTCACGGGCTGCTCGGGCTCCGCGAGCGATGCCGACGATCCGCCCGGCGAGCACAGCCTGGCTGCGGGGTGGGGTGGCGAACAGCCCAGCCAGAAGGGGCTCTACAAGGTGCGCCTGGCTTCCGAGCCCGCCTCCCCGGAGACAGGCGACCTGTTCACCATGGCCCTCACCCTGCAGAGCAAGGACGGCACGCCCATCGACGACGCGACGGTGTCGCTGGATGCCCAGATGCCCCAGCACGGCCACGGGATGATGACCAGGCCCGCGCTGATCGAGGAGGACCACGCCGACGGGGTCTACCGGTTCGAGGGCTTCAAGTTCCACATGCGCGGTCGCTGGACGCTGGAGGCGACCATCGAGACCCCCGCGGGGCACGACACCCACCTCGTGGTCTACGAGCAGCAGTGACGCCGCCCCCGACCGAGCGTCTGGCCGATGCGCTGCGGGCCTGGGACGGGTCGACAGACCACGCGGAAGCCCTGCGGACGCGATTTCATGCAGCCGACAAGCAGCGGGGACGTCCGGAGCCCGGCGAGCGGGGTCTGGCCAAGTTCCTGTCCGCGCGGGGCAAGGGCAACGGCACCGCACTGGCGGGCTGGTTGGTGGACAACCCCGACGAGATCCCCGTGGTGCGCGCGCTGATCGGAGACCCGAACCTGGGGCCCTGGCCCTGGGAGGACCCCTTCGGGATCTCGCGGGCGGACGCCGTCGCCCCGCTCACCCTGCTGGGGCAGGTCACGGTCCCGCCATCGCCGACCATCCGTCGATTCGTGGAGGTGCTCTTCGAGGTCCGGCAGCGCGACACCTGGACCCGGGCGGCACGTGCGATGGCGCGCCAGGCCCTCGGGGATCCGACGCTTGCAGCGACCCTCGAAGGCTACTGGGCGCGGACGTTCGCGGGCGCTGTCGACGCGAAGAAGGGGCTCCCCCTCGGCGGCCGCCAGGCCCACGAGCGGCGCCATGTGCTGGTGCTCTGTGCCGTGTCCGAAGCACTACGGCCTGACGATTCGCCCGGTCTGGACGGGCTGGTTGCAGCCCTGGCCCGCACACCGCCCCCGCACGACGACGCGGATCGGAGCGTGCTGGTCCTCGCCCTGGGGGCGTTGGCCGACCGCGACGCCATCCAGGCCCGGATCCCCGCCCACATCGAGGCGCTCGACGACCATCCCCTCACCGAGCGCGCCTGGGGGATGGTGTGTTCCGACCTGCCTGCCGACCTGCGGGACCTCCTGCGTGCGCGCCTCGCCACGCCACGCTGGACCGACACCGACGGGCTGCTGGCCTGGCTGCACAGCGTCGACACCCTGGGGCTCGGCGCCGAGCTGCCGCCGCGTCCGACGCCCACCTCGGTCTTCGAGGTGGTGGATGTCCTGTCCGCCCTGTTCCACCCGCACCTCGGGCCCGAGATCCCCCCGTCGCAGCGGGCGCTTCAGCTGGTCGGCGTGCTGGAGGCCCTGCAGCACCCCGCCATCGGTCGGTGCGACTGGGCCAACCTCGCGCGCTCGGTCGATTCTCGCGCACTGCCCGCCGTCTCGGGGCGCGCCGACACGGTGGGTCCAACGGTCCTGGCCCTCGGCACGGCCCTGTGTGGATGGCCGGTCGAGCACCTCCTGCGGCACGCCCACCTGCCCTGGACCGCCGTGCTGGACATCGCGCCGCTGCGGCATCCCGTGGTGGCCACCCAGGTGGCGCTGCAGACCGAGCGGGCGCTGCGCGAGGCCGCGGACGACCGGGAGCGGCTCCGGTTGCTGTGGCAGCTTCTCCAGGTCGATCCGCCGCACAAGACGTTCGTCGAGCTCGAGCGGGTGCTGCGCAGCCATCCCGACGTCGACACGCCCATGCGGGGAATCGTCCGGGTACTGGAGACGCTCGACGATCAGCGGGAGTCCGGCACCATCGAGGCCGTGCAACCGGCCCTGAGCGAGCTCGCGGGCCTGGCCGACGACCTGCTGAACGGCCCACACCCGTTCGCGGTCCTGGCCGAGATCGCGGAGCTGACGGGCCTGACCGATCTGCCGTCCCTGGTCGCGGCGCTGGAGCGGCTGGTGGCCCCCCGGCCGGTGAACCTGATCACCTGGAACGCCTGGGTTCGTGACCTGTCGGCCGAGGAGCAGGAGCGCTGGCAGCTCACGGCCGCGAACGCCATGCACCAGCTGCGGCGGGCGATCGAGGCCCTGCGCGACGCCCATCCGCGGGTCGAAGCCGCGCACGCGGTCGAGGTCCGCGATGCGGCGACGGCCCTGGAGTCCGCCCTCGCCAGCTGCGGGTGGCCGGAGTCGTTCGTCGTCCGCGGGATCCTCGACCGCCTGCTGACGCACACCGCCGACGCTCTCGAGGTGGGGTTCGAAGCTGCGCGCCTGGGACGCACCCTCGACCAGATGCTGATCCGCGGCGACGAGACCGCCATCCGCGCCCTCGTCGACAGCCCCGAGCAGCACGCCCGCATCGCGCCAGCCGACCTCGAGCGCATCCAGACCTTCCTGCTCGATCAGCTGCTCTGGGTGCGCGCCGCCCGACTGAAACGGGCCGCTTCGGACCGCGTAGCGCTGAGAGGCCCGTCTGGACGGGTGCTTCCCCTGCTGGCTGCCGTGGCGGGTGGGAGCTTCCTGGTGCTGGACTTCGGCCAGGAATGGCTGAAGCTCACCGACGGCAGCATGCGGCACTGGGGCACGCTGGCGCTGAACCTGGGCATCACCTGGCTGGTGCTGATGGTCACCTACGGGCGTCGGTTCCTCGGGGCCAGCATCGCGCCCCGTCTGCTCGCGCTCTGCGTCCGGGTGGCGCCGATCTACGCCGCGTCGATCGGCGTCGCGGTGGGGGCGACCGCACTGGTCATCGCGAGCCTCGACCACCCGTGGTCGGAGCTACCCGTCTTCGCCAGCCTCGCCCTGTTCCTGGGAGTCTTCGTCGGCATGGTGCTCCAGGGGCAGACCGTCGACGACACCTGACGGCGGGTCGGGCTGCCGGAGTGCCGCGGGCACGTCGGCATCCAGGGTCTTCAGGAAGGCGATGAGGTCCGGCAGGTCGGTTCCCGACAGCTCGAGGGGCTGCAGGGTGAGCTCGCGATGGCCGTACAGGGGCTCGCCGGGCAGGGTGTCGTAGAAGGCGATGACCCCGGCCAGATCGGCGATCGAGCCGTTGTGGAAGTACGGGGCCGTGCGCGCCACGTTGCGGAGCGTGGGGGTCTTGAACGCGCCCTGGAAGTCCTCGAACGAGGGGTCGACGAAGCGCAGCTCGCCGCAGGACGCGGGGTCGGGGGCGTCCGACCAGGGCGTGTCGCAGCGGTACTCCGACGCCAGCACCGCTTTCGCACCGTCGGTCCGGCCCCGGTCGTAGCCTTCGGGCTCGGCGACCCCGAGGGTGTGGAACGCGCCGTCGGTGAGCATCGGCCCGAAGTGACACGTGGCACACCGGCCGTCGCGCACGAACAGCGACAGGCCGCGCAGCTCCTCGTCCGTGAACCCGGCTGCGAGAACGTCTGGGCTCCCGGCGTCTGCGTCGCTCTGCTCGGCGAGGGCGTCCAGATAGGCGTCGAAGCGACCCGGCTCGGGGATCAGGGCGCGCTCGTAGGCCGCAATCGCCTTGGCCACCGCGACGACCACGTCCTCGGCGTCGCGTTCGGCGGGGGGCGGCGCTCCGAACACCTCGACGAACGGGGTGGCGTATCGGTCCTGCACGTGCTGCTGGATGCCTTCGGGGGTGCCCGCCATCTCGACCGGCGAGAGCATGGGACCGATGGCCTGGGCCCACAGCGAGTCGGTGTCGCCGGACCAGCCGTGGAACGGGCTCCACTGGCTGCCCGGGATCACGGGGGTGTGGCGGTCGGGCAGGCCCGCAGCGGGCGAGATGGCCTCTCCGTCGGCGAACCCCCGCTCGGGGTCGTGGCAGTGGGAACAGGCGAACCCCCCGGAGCCGCTCAACCCGGGGTCGAAGAACAGGGCCTGGCCCAGCGCCGCAGCGGCGGGGTCGTCTGCGACGCGGTTGGTGGGGTCGGGAGGCGGTGTGTCGAGCCGCATGTCGAGGAGCAGGTCACGCTCTGCGTGGGTCCAGACCCCGGGCTGATGCGCAGCACCATCGCCCTTCGAATCGGACGAACATCCCCCGATCGAGGCGAGGAGCAATGCTGGCAGGAGGGCGTTGGACATGGCAGAAACCCCAGCTTGACCCGCTGGCCCGAACCCGGCAATCTCTGTCGGCCTCCCGGATGGAGCCCTGATGCAGGACCTCAAGAAAGCCGCGCTGTTCCACGAGCTCTCCGATGCTCAGCTGGCCGCGCTCGGCGAGAAAGCCACCCGCCAGACCACCCCGAAGAAGCAGGTGCTGTTCTTCGAGAAGGATCGCGGCGACTCCATGTTCATCCTCTTGAAAGGCTCCGTGAAAGTCTCGGCCAAGACCGAGGACGGCCAGTCCAAGGTGCTGGCCATCCTCCAGGCCGGCGATGCGTTCGGCGAGCTCACCCTGATCGACAACCGGCCCCGGTCGGCCACCGTCGAGACCCTGGAGGACTGCGAGCTCATCCGCATCGACCACCACGCCTTCCGCGAGTTCACCAAGGGCAACCCCGAGGTGCTGTGGAAGATCATGCAGTCGCTGTGTGGGCGCGTGCGGCTGTTGTCCGACAAGGCCCTGGCGCTGGCGTACGAAGAGGTCCCGTACCGCCTGGTCAAGACCCTGTCGCAGCTGGCCGAGAAAGCCGACACCGGCGACGACACCGCCACCCTGCACCTGAACGCGGGCGAGCTGTCCGACCTCGTGGGCGCCGACAAACGCACCACCACGCGCATCATCCGGCAGCTCGTGGGCCAGGGGCTCGTCGAGTCCAGGACCACCGCACTGTACGTCCCCAGCGTCTACGCCCTGAACCGGGCCCTCGACTACGCGCGGGACTGGTACTGATGGGCCGCTCCCGCGCTGCTGCTTCATTCGCCTCCGTCTTCGCCCCGCTGTCGCTGGTCGCTCTGCTGCTGGTGGGCGCAAACGCCTTCGCACACGAGCGTTTCGTCCCCCACCGCCTGAAGAACCCGCTGTGTCTGGACTTCTTCAAGCAGACCGAGCACGGCTGGCTCTTCGGCATCCACCCGGACACCTGGCAGATCGCCGCGAAGGTGTTCGTGATCATGGTCGTGGCGGTCTTCATCTGGTTCGTCCGCCAGCCCATCGAGGAGTTCCTGCTCTACCGGGTGGCGAACCGCTTCGGAGGTCGGGTTCAGAAGGCCACCCACGCCGTCACCAGCTTCCTCACCGACAAGCCCATCCAGGCCGGCTGGTTCCGGTCGGCCCGCGAGCTCGCGGTGGCGTTCTTCCTGCGCAGCGCAGCACTGGTGTTGATGTACTCGGCCACCAACGACGCCCTGGTGATGCCGAGCTACCCGCTCGACCCCTCCACCGCGACGTTGTTCAAGTTCGTCCAGGCCTTCCTCGCCATCCTGATCCTCGCCCAGGCCGCCCTGCCCTTCGTGGGTGCGGTGATCTTCGGCACCTGGATCTACATGATGTGGAAGTGGGGCCTGATGGTGTCGATCGACGCTGCACCCGTGCTCACGGTCGCCGTCGTCTACATCACCTCGCCGTGGCAGTCCCACCGTGCGCCCATCACCCGCATCAACGAAGACCAGATGCGCTGGCTCCGACGGGTGCTGGGGGCCGGGTTCGCAGCGCTGGGCTGGCTGAAGCTCTACAACCACGACCTGACCGCAGGGGTGGCCGACAACTTCCCGTCCGCCATGGAAGATCCCATGGTCCAGATGCTGGCGTTCGGCACCGATCCCGGCTTCATCCGCGAGAACTGGGTCGTGGCCTTCGGGATGGCCGAGGTCATGTGCGGCTGCCTGCTGATGATGGGCGTGTTCGCGCGGTTCTGGTCGGTGATCATGACCGCGGTGTTCACCAAGCTGATGATCGTCGACTTCGGCTGGGAGGAGATCCCGCACATCTACCCCATCGGCGCGATGCTGGTCATCGCCCTGTCGAACACGCACAGCTCTGAGTTCGACGCCATCGAGAGCGTCGAGGAGCGCCACGGGGCCGCGGGTCGCACCTGGAAGCAGAGTGCGGTCATCCTCGGAGCCGCCACCGCAGCGGCCTTCGTCATCATCTTCCCCGGGCTGTACACGGTCACGGGCATCGTCTCGGCAGAACGACCTCAACGCGGCCTCTGCGTCGCCTACGCCGGTGACCCGAGGGAGGAAGCAGAATGACCTTCGCGACTACGAGACAGATCCTCGCGATGACGGTCCTCTGGGCCATCCTGCTCTTCGGACTCGACCTGTGGCTCGATCCGCGGGGCGGCATCTGGAACCGCGACTCCACCACCGCCGCCGAGGTCTCCGACCAACCGCAGCTGCGGATCTGGCTGCGCTATCCGTGCCGCTCCACCTGCCTCACCACGGTCAACGACGCCCTCGAGGACATCGAGTGGCTGGGGCCCAAGAAGCTCGTCGGCCACAAGAGCATCTTCGAGGAGAGCACCACCCAGCAGGCCGGCGAGGCCTACCTGGCCGAGACCAACCTGATGGTGAACCGCGTCGAGGCGCCGGTCACGAACCTCAAGACCCTGGACTTCATGGAGGTGGTCGAAGCGCTCGAGGACATCGGGCTCGTCGCCGACCGCATCGAGTTCGTGGGGGGCGGGCACTACACGATCGACGCCCGGATCCGCATCGCCGAGGACATGGCATCCAAGAAGGACACCCAGAAGGCCGTCGTGGAGGCCCTCGGAAACGCCCAGGAGGCCGTGGAGCACCTGGTCAGCGAGTACTCCGGGCGGGGCTACTACAGCTGGTACGACAGCGTGGCCGCGGTCGACCCCGAAGACGCCGGAGACACCGTGGGAATCGACCCCGTGAGCGGGGCCCTGCGGTTCTACCCGGACCTGTCCGCCAAGGTGGACGTGATGGAGATCTTGCGGGCGCTGTCCCAGGTGGGCCTGCGCCCCCACGCCATCGTGGTGGAGACCGAGCGCGCGCGCTGATCCGCTGATGCGCTGATCCGCACCGGCGTCAGTCCGTCACTCCGGTGCGGCGCCCGGGTCTGCCTGGATCCGCACGATCCGGACGGGCTGTTCGAAGCCCTTGAGCGGCACGCGCTCGGCGGTGTCCCACGCGGGATCGCCCTCCTCCATCATCCAGACGCACTCCCCGGGCTCGGCCTTGCCCTGCAGCCGGGCGGCGAGGTTGGTGGTGCGCCCGATGGCCAGGTGTTCGAGCTTGGCGAAGCTGCCCACGAGCCCCAACACGACCGGCCCGCTGGCCACACCCGCCCGGGTCGTGAGCGCCAGCGCCTCGCCTCGGGCCCTGCGGACGCGGCTCATCCGGCCACACCGTGCAACGAGCTCGACAGCGAAGGCTCTTCCACGCTCGGCATGGTCTGGACCCTGGGCCACCGCGAGCAACCCGTCCCCGAGGTACTGAAGCGGGCGTACGCGGTGTTTGGCGAGGACCGGGGCCGTGACCTCGAACAGCGATCGGATGGTCCGCATGACCTCTTCGGGGCTCAGGTGCTGGGACCGCTTGGTGAACCCCACCAGGTCGTTGAACACGATGGTGACGTCTTCCTGGACCGTGCGCTCGAGCTGCTCGGTGGGCAGGCCCGAGAACCGTCGGGACGCCGTGAGCGCGCCGCGAACGGGGTCGATGGTGGCGTAGCGCCGATCGACCTCCTCGATCCACACCGGGGTGTTGGTCGCGGTGGCGACGCGGAGCGCGTGATCCAGCCACCGCAGCGCGAGGTCCCGCTCGCCCGCAGCCAGGGCGCGCTCGCTGCACAGCACAGCCCGGCGGAACGCCCCGCGGTTGGCGCCCTTCAGCCCGGTCGGCGGCGCTTCGGGGCAGCGGCCATCGGCGTCGAAGTGCTCGGCCCAGGCGTCCACCTCGGCCCGACTGGTGGGATCGGTCAGCACCGAGCGGGCGATGGCGAGCCACCCCGCGGCCTCGTCGGTGTGCGGAAAGGCGCGCAGCAGTGCGAGTGCACCGAGCCCCCGGAGGAACTTCGCACCGGGGTCGTCCAGGCGCGCCTTCACGTCGTCGGCCAGCTTCGCGTCGGGTGCACCCAGCTCCGCCGATGCGGTCAACCCGATGGTCGCGAGCCGCAGCTGGGAGTGCCGCGGGATGTCGTCCCACACGGCCGAGATGGCGTGGGCGATGTGTCCCCGTGCTGCGGAGGGGTCGCCGAGCTCGAGCTCCAGGCTGGCCTGCCGACCCGCCGTGATCGCCGTGCCCACGGCGTCGCCGGACTGCGTGCGAAACCCGGCCACCCGCTGGAGCACGCGCCGCGCCTCGGTCCACGCGCCCTCCGAGATCAACACCGACGCCAGCGAGCCCAGCATCCAGTACCGCCGGGGCGACTCCTCGACCTGCTCGAGGCCCGTGAGCAGCGCGTCTCCAGACTCCTGCATCCGGCCGCTGTACAAGAACGCCAACCCCGCGTAGTGCCCGGCCCGCGCAGCGTCGGCGGGTTCGGCGTGCTCCAGGATGGACAGGGCCCGGGACCCGAGCTCGCCGCAGTCCTGGCTCCGGTCGCGCAAGCCCACGAGGACCTGGAGGATCCCGACCACATCGCCCGGAACCCCCGGCTCGGACGCGGTCTCTGCGACCACCTCGGCCAACGGACCCGGCTGGGTCCCGAGATCGGCGGCCAACGACCGCGCGACGGCCTGCTGCCACGGGGTGTCTCCCGGAGGCGGGCCCTCCGGCTTGGATGCCCAGGCCTCCGCCGCTCCCCACCAGCTGGTGGGTCTCCCGTTGCTCGGGGTCACGCGCCCTCCTGCATCGCGGGCGCCTCGTCTGCTGCCCCGGACTCCGCTTCGATGCGCTGACGGGCGACGTCCATCGCTCCGATGATGCCGTTCAGCGACCCCTCTTCGACGACGGCCATCCACATCAGCCCCTCCCGATAGAACCGCTCGGCCACCTCGGACATCGGGGTGTCGGGGCTACACGAGGCCGCCCGCACCGAGAGATCCGCGACGGTGGCCTGCTCGATCCGCTCCACGGGCGAGCTCGTGAAGCACTGCTCGTGAATCCACCGCTGGAAGCCCCCCGCGGACCGGATGGGGACCGGGCCCGTGGTCTGGGCGAACCGCTCGACGAGCTCCCGAGCAGGGGTGTCGGGATCGACCGCCTCTGGGGCCGGCCGAGCGACCGAACCCGCAGCGCGGGCCTTCATCTGAGCGTGCCGGCGCGACTCGAAGCCCGCATCGCTGACCTCGGGTGTGGGCGCGACCTGTCGGATCATCGACGACAACCCCGACAGCCCGCCTACGAGGGTCTCGAAGTCCTCCCGGGTGACCACGCGCAGATCCGAGGGCTCGAGGGCGCGGACGGTGGCGGTCCGGGTCCCGTCGGTGAGCAGCGCCTCCTC
Source organism: Myxococcota bacterium (assembly GCA_965224055.1). Classification (GTDB taxonomy): domain Bacteria; phylum Myxococcota_A; class UBA796; order UBA796; genus JACKEQ01. The sequence goes on from OZ245034.1 coordinate 6,195,453, forward strand.
TCCGAAGTGCGCACCGGACTCCATCCGACGCAAGACCTCTCCGTTCTGGACGACCTCCAGGGTGCCGCGCTCGATCAGGAAGAACGCATCGGCTGCATCGCCTTCGCGCACCACCACCTGTCCGGGCTCGTAGTGCCGACTGCCGAGGCGGTCGGAGCCCCGCGTCACCAGCTGGGCGATGTCGCGCGGGAAGACCAGGTCGAACATCCAGTCGATGGCGACCCGCATCCGGCGCAGCCAGCCGGGCATGATCGACAGGTACATCAGCCGCCAGATCATCCACCCGAGGATGCCGGTGAACCGGAATCGCCCGCTCTCCACGATGGCGTCGAGGTAGCCGAGCGACGCGGCGTAGCCCTTGGGCTTGAACGCGAACGGCTGGGTGGGCTGGCCGCGCAGGGCTGCCGCCACGTTGTCGCCACACTGGGTTCCCTGTCGGCTGGCGTACTGGGCGGTGGGCGGACACAGCTCGCCGTCGAGGGCGTTCACGATGCGGGCACAGTCCCCCACCGACCACACGCGCTCCTGACCCGCACAGCGCATGTCGGCGTCGACCACCAGTCGGCCCCGCTCCATCTGCAGGCCGCTCGACAGGAGCACGGGGTGGGGCCGGTTGCCGATGGTGCCGATCACCGTGCGGACCGCAATCTCGGAGCCGTCGTTCAGGAAGCATCGCGTGGGCGTGACGCTGTTGGTCCGGCACTTCAGGCGGACGTCGATGTCGCGGCGCTGCAGCGACTTCAGGGCATGGGCCGATGCACTCTCGGACAGGGCGGGCAGGATCCGGGGCGTCGCGCTCACCAGCACCGACCGGATGGTCTCGTTCTTCAGCTCGGGGAAGTAGCGCAGGGCGAACGCGGCCAGGTCGTGCACCTCGGCGCAGGTCTCGACCCCCGAGAAGCCCGCCCCCACGGTGACGATCGTGAGCAGCTCGCGTCGCAGTGCCGGATCCTCGATGTTCGCCGCGGCCTCGAGGCAGCCGAGCACCTGGTTCCGCACGGCGTAGGCGTCGCCCACGGTCTTCATCGGCAGTCCGTGCGACGACATGCCCGGAACCAGACCCATGTTGGGCACCAGCCCCATCGCGATCACCAGATGGTCGTAGGGTCGCGAGGGAATCGGATGCCCGTCGGACCGCTCGAAGTGCACCACCTGCTCCTCGAGGTCGATCCGCTCCACCTTGCGGCAGTCGAAGTCGACCCCCGGACAGAGCGCGCGGACGGGGTTGATCACGTGCTGGGCTTCGATCGTGCCCGAGGCGACCTCGGGGAGCAGGGGGTGGAAGACCATGAAGTTCTCGCAGTCGACCAGGACGACGTGAGCGGCAGGCCCGAACGCCTGCTGCAGCCGGTTCGCGCACTCCGAGCCCGCAAAGCCCGCGCCGAGCACGACCAGTCGGTGCACATCCGCCGTCATCGGCATCCCTCCCCTTTACGTCTCTGCTGTACGTCTCTGCTGTACGTCTCTGTGTTTCCGCGACCACGCGCAATCGCGCCGCGTATATCGCTTGCGGGTCTACGCGTCGCCCGTGAATATGCCCGTCCATACGAGCCCATCCGCGACACGCTCCGCGACGGACGCGCGCCAACTGCGCCCCAATGTCGCAACAAAAACCGATCGACTCCACGTTTCTGCTTTCACGGAATTCCCGGGCTTCATGGTCTGCTTTACCAAACCATGAAAGTCAGGTGTCCAGTCATACCAGCATTCCGTGTTTGCGTAGCGGCGGCCGCTCGGTAACGTCGGCCCGGCGAACACGGCGAGCGAACACGCGGAGGCGTCGGTCATGACGTTTGGTTTGGTCTGGTTCCTCACAGTGGGAGCTGCGAGCGCACAAGAGGTACCCTCACCCAGGACGCGGCCGGAGCCAGACGCCCGCGAAGTCCACGAGATGCCGGACGACAAGCTGTTCGTCGAGCCCCTCGAGGGCCTGAAGCCGTTCGTCAGCGTGACCGTGCGCTACGACAACATCTGGACCACCGACCCCACCGACCTGTTCTGGGTTCCCGCCGAGCAGTTCGGTCCCGCGGACGACATCGAGTTCGGAGAGTACCTGGACGGATTCCGGACCAAGGTGCGGTTCGGGTTGAAGTACGAGAAGCCGAGCAACCTGGTCGACGGCGGGGTGCGCGTCGCGGTCGGCCAGAACCCCAACCCCTCGAGCAGCTTCGTGCCTCTGGGCGACGTCTTCCGGCCCACCGGGATCGGGCTCGATCAGTACTGGCTCAAGATCAAGCCGCTCAAGGGCAAGATGGCGCAGGTCGATCTGAGCCTCACCGCCGGGAAGATGCCGAACCCCTTGTGGCGCGGCAAGGTGGACGGCTCGGCGTTCGCTTCCGAGATGATCTGGGACAACGACGTCAACCCGGCCGGCGTGGCCGGACACGCCAAGATCGGTACCGGCGACGTCAGCCTCTCCAACGTCACGGCCTACTGGGTCATCCAGGACATCGAAGACCGTCGCTTCGCCGGACTCACGGGCGAGATCACCAAGGTCGTCAGCCAGGTCCGCGTCGATCACCCGTGGGCCACGGGCGCCATCGGCTTCTACGCCATCGACAACATCAACTCCGGGCTGCGCGCACCGGGGGTCACGGGGTCCGGCAACGCGCTGATCGACCCCGGCAGCAACGCGTTCCTGATGAACCCGGGGCTCCAGGCCACCAACAGCCGCGTCAACTACGGCCCCGGCGCCATCGGCTTCATCGAAGACCGGATGTTCCTGCTGTCCGGGGGCGCCCAGCTGCATCCCGAGTTCGAGATCGACTCGATGCCCATCAAGCCCCACCTGATGGTCGATGCCGTGCTCAACACCGTGTACTTCCAGCGCAACCGCGGCATCGGAATCACGGCGGGCACGGTGATCGGGGGGTTCGGAGACGACGTCGCCATCCACCCGATCGACTTCTGGTTCACCTACCGAAACGTCGAAGCCGACGCGACGCTGTCCGCCATCGGGGATTCCGACCTCGGGCGCGGCACCGAATACGAGGGGATCGAGGTCGCCCTCGCCTACTCGTTGTCGAAGCAGCTCAAGGTCAGCTCGGCCTTCTTCGACTTCGTGCGGTTCCCAGCCCGTCAGGTCCACGACCGTCGGCTGTTCGTCGACATCATCGCCAACTTCTAGAGCGGAACCTCCATGCAGACGCCTCTCATGACTGCTCGAACCCCTGTGATGCTCATCGCGCTCGTCGCGGTGGGCTGCTACACCGGCACGCTCACCGACTCGATCGACAGTGTCGATCAGCGCAACATCTCGGGAATCGCCCAGCCCGGAAGCCTCGAACGCCTGCCCGTCGACTTCACGCCGCGCACGATCTACGGCACCGAGAACACCCTGGAGTCCCTGTCGTTCGCGCAGCCGGAACTCCAGGACTACTTCGCCGCCCAGGACCTGTTCGACGCCACCGATCCCACCAGCGGGCTCGGCCTGTTCGTGCTTCCCCAGGACCGCGACCCCATGATCGGTCCCGGTCTCGGGCCCATCATGAACCAGCTGTCGTGCGTGGGGTGCCATCGCAACACCGAGCTCCACGCCGAGCTGCTCGAGCCCCAGGACCTGCAGGCCCTCGTCGCCACCACCGACTTCCTGGACTCCACCCCGGCCGGCCGAGCCCATCGCATCGAGCCCCCCGAGGCGACCGTAGGCCAGCTGGTCACCCTCGACGACGAGATCGCCCGCAACGTCGAGACCGCCGCGTTCACGCTGTTCGGCGACTTCAACACCTTCGACGGTACGTTCATCGGCCTGCAGGAGTTCGGCGGACCGGTCTTCCACGTGCGTGCACTGGGCGAGTGCGAGCCCGACTTCATCCTGCCGGCCAGCCAGGACCCCAACCTGCTCTCCGACAACGTCGTGCGCGTCCAGGGCGAGCGCGCCGGGCCTCCCTACATCGGGCGGGGCTTGATGGAGGCCGTGTACTGGGAGGACATCGTCGCCGACGAGGACCCCAACGACCTCGTGAACGACTTCGAGTCCGAAGACCCCACTGTGGCGCTGCTCCCCCTCGACCACCCCTGCGGCAGCGACTGCATCAGCGGCCGGCAGAACCAGAACCGCGCCGCCAACGCCATCGTGGGCGGCGATCCCATCATCCGGACCGCCCGCTTCGGGCTCCGCGCCCAGGGGCCCACGCTGATCCAGTTCATGGTGGGCGGTTCGCAGGGCGAGCTCGGGTTCACGAGCCCTCTCGCCCCCAACGAGCCCAGCAACCCCCTGAACGCCAACAACGACGAGTGCGTCGACGACGGCCCCGATCCCGAGCTGTCGGTGGGCAACCTCAACGATCTGCGCGACATGATCCGCCTGGTCGCGCCGCCGCGCCCGGGCCGGGAACTCCTCGACGATCCCGACGCCGACCCCAACCGCCAGGCCAACGTCGAAGCCGGAGCCGCGTTGTTCGGCCTGGATCTGCAGTCGTTCCGCGACAGGATGCGCGGCGACGTCACCTCCGACGAAGGCGTCGATCTGGACGTGGCCCGGGCTCGCGCGACCGATCGCCAGCTGAACTGCGTCGGATGCCACACGCCCATCATGGGCACGGGCATCTCCCCCGCCGCTGACGCCGTGTACCAGGAAGCCCTGTCGAACCGGTGGGCGCCTCTGTTCTCGAACATGCTCATCCACGACATGGGCGGGTTCCCGCCGGGCTTCGACCCCGACGACTACATCGCGGTCGACGAGCGCTTCGACGGAGTGAGCCGCAACCTGGCCGACTTCGCTCTCCCCGGCCAGGGCCTCGCGCGCGGCACCGAGTGGCGCACGCCGCCGCTCATGGGCCTCGGCAAGATCGGCCCCCCCCTGATGCACGACGGCCGGGTCTACGTGAACCCCGACGACCCCATCAGCTACTACGCCCACAACGCGGACATCGATGCCGCGGGCACTCCCGTGGCCGACCGGCTCACCCCGATCGACAACGTGAACGAGGCGTTCATCGCGGCCATCGAGCTGCACGACCTGCCCACGCCCGCCGACACCGACGGCGACGGGCTGCCGAACTACGAGGACTGCCCCGCTCCCGTGGCCGAGGGCGACTTCTGCGGCCGCGACAGCGACTTCCGGAGCGAAGCCCGGTTCGTGATGGAGAAGTGGCGCGCTCTCACCCGCGCCGAGCAGCTGCAGGTGGTGACCTTCCTGCGTCAGCTGTAGGCCCGCCCCTCACTCGTCGGCAGGCTGGACGCGTACCCGGGTCGACGGCGTGAGCTCCAGCAGGGTTCCGGCCGGCAGGGTGTGCACGCCCGGCCGGAGCGTCGCATCGCCGAGCGCGCTCACGGCCTTGGCCGGCCTGCGCAGCTCCACGGCCCCTTCGCGCCAGTGCAGGTGCCGACGCGACAACCGCCGATCCGTGCAGGGCGCCTCCACGTACAGCGGTGCCACCACCGTGGTCCCGCCATCGTGTCGCCCCACCCAGCCCGTGTCTGCGGACGTCACCAGCACCCGCCCGTCCTCCGGTCCCCCGACGACCACCAGGGTGGTGGGCCCGCCCATCGGTGCCAGCTGCTCGATCCCCAGGGTGCTCGCGCCGCCGTCCTGGCCACTCGCCAGCAGTGCCCCTGCAGCCGACAGCTCGTGCAGGGCGTGACCCCGATCTTCGCGCAGCAGCGCCTCGAGAGCGCTCGCATCGAAGCCGTCGTCCAGCGCATCGCGCCACTGCTCCAACCGAGGCGTCAACCCGGGCTCTTTTGGGGTTTCGATCGGCGTGAGCCCCGCCAGCACGGAGCGCATCGCCAGCTCGGTGTCTCCGACCAGCATCCAGAGCCGCCGAGCGCCGGGGTCGCGTGCGTCGCGTCGCAGGGCCAGCACCAGGTGCTCCAGACCCAGGAACCCGTGGCCACCCGCCACCGCGAGGTCGTACGCACTGTTGAGCAGCTCGGCCATCGGCCTGGTACAGCTCGGCCACCCCCCCGGCGGAGGCCGCGGACCGGTCGGGGCAGCGGTCAGTCGCTCCAGGGCGTTCCGGGTGGACAGGCGCTGCTGGGGATCCCGCGCCCCCAGCTTGCGCAGCGTTCGCCCCTCGCGTCCCTCCAGACCCTGCCCGGGCCCCGCCTTGGGGGGAGCCCCGGCGAAGAGTGCGTGCAGGACCGCCGCTGCCGCGTATCGATCGGCCTCGGCGCTGGTCCCCTCCCCGCGCAGCTGCTCGGGAGCGAGCCAGGCCCGCTGGTCTTCGTTGCCCGACGCGCCCCGCTTCAGACCCAGGTTGGCGAGCAGGATGCTGGCGTCGTCGAACAGAAAGGAGGACGGCCGGATCCGCCCGTGCACCAACCCGGCATCGTGGAGATGGGCGACGGCACTCAGGATCTGAGCGCTCCACCGGGTGGCCTCTGCCCGGCTGATCGAGCCACTCTGCATGCGATCTTCGAGGGTCGGCCCCGGCACGAACGGCATCACCAGGAACGCCGGACCGTCGGACCGCTGGGTCTGCACGACATCGACGCGCACCAGGTGCGGATGCGCCAGCCGACGCAGGCGGGACAGCTCGGTGGCGGCCGCATCCGGATCCTCACCCAGTGCGAGCAGGCGCACCACCACGTCTCGACCGGTCTCGTCGTCCGTGGCCCGGTACACCCCACCATCGGGCGACGACGACAGCCGCCCCACGATCGTGAACCGTCCATCCAGCACGGTTCCGGGCTCCAGCGCGGTCTCGGCTCGCCTGGCCAGGCCGCCGGACAGGGTCTCGCACGGCCAGTACGGCGTGTGCTGCTGCCGCTCGGCCAGCCAGTCCCGAAACGCCACCGGCCCGAGCTCGGTCTCCACCAGGGTCGACAGCTCGAGACCACTCGACCCGTGCGCCAGCGCGACCTTCTCGAGGTTCGGGATCGCCGTGACGAGACACAGGTGCTCCCGCTTCGCCTCGGGGTCGGCCAGCACCTGCATCAGCGGGCTGATCTCGAGCACCCCGTCTCCGCGCGGACCGAGCAGGTAGACGGCATCCTGCAGCAGCGGTGCGTCCCACTCGGCGTCGACGGGCTCGGTGAACTCCTCGGTACCCTGGAAGACCTGGACCCGCCCCACCGACGTCCGACGCCGGGTGGCCCGCTGGTCGAGCACCCGGAACACCCGGTAGCGTCCGAGCCAGCGCAGGGTGGCCAGCACCGCGAGCAGGTCGTCGCAGAACGCCGTGGCCTGGTCGCTGATCTGCAGCTGACCGCCCAACGTCGTTCCGTGAGCCACGCTGTTTCGCCGACTGACGAGGAAGTCGAGCTGGTTCATCGGGTGACTGAGGCTGCCGTCCGCCGCGAACGCCCAGTCGAGCGCATCCGGCAGGTACGGCGGAGGCCCCTCCTCGCTCTCGGCCCGTGTCCGTAGGGCGTTCAGCAGCTCACGCGTCAGTCCGACCCACTGCCCGAGCGACGGACGACGCAGGGCCAACAGGCGCTCCTCCACCGCATCGACGGGCTCGCCCCGGAGGTAGTCGGGCAGCAGCAGCGCTACGAGCACCCGGGGTACGGTCTCGAGACAGAGCAGTGCCCGCTGCAGGCGCTCGGCCTCGCTCACCGACAGGGTCACCCGATGCCACGCCGCGGCCATGGGGTAGGGCAGCAGCCGGCGAACCAGGTGCTGGGCTGTTCCGGCGGACGCCATGGGGGGGTCAGCGCTCTTCGGGTTCGAGGGTCATGCAGTCGCGCTCACAGGGCCACCTGGGACAGGACCATCGAGAGGAACGTCCGCCGGTCGGTCTTCACCCGGCCATCCGTCCGCATCGAGCTGACTTCCATGTAGACGCCCATCTCCTCGAAGCCGAGGTCCTTGTAGAGCTGGAGCGAGGGGCTCTCGGTGGTGCTGACGCGGAGCACCACGTGGCTGTAGTTCGCGCGGTCCATCAGGCGGATCCGCTCGGACACCAGGATCTTGCCCAGCCCACGCCCGCGATACGCCTCGAGCACGCCCATCTCGGCCAGGTACATGGTGTGTTTGGCGGGAACCAGGCCCGTGAGCTCGGCGGACACGGACGGTTTGGCGACCAGGGGTGTGGTGACCCCGAACCCGACGACCTGGGTGGCGCCCTTGGTCGCGACCAGGAAGATGCCGTCGTTCGCCCGCAAGAGGGTGTGGAAGATGCCCTCGGCCTCGCTCGGGTAGTACCGCTCGTAGTACGGATGGCCCGAGAAGATGGTCTGGTAGGCACCGATGAACGCCGCACGCCAGTCTGTGGCGGTGTCCTCGGTGAGCCGGCGGATCACGATGCCGTCGTCGAGCTCGCGGATGATCATCGGTTTCCTCGCGTCGCGCGAACAGCCTACGCCGCGAGATCGACCCGGACGAGCACTTCCTCTTCGCCCTCCGAGAACCACGCGACGGATATCTCACCTTCTCCCAGTTCTTTCAGTCTCTCTCGTGCCGGGCCATCGAGGGAGACGGACACGGTCGACGGCCCGATCGCGGTCACCTGCACATGGTGCGGGGCGATGGCCATGCCCGTGCCGAGGGCCTTCAGCACGGCTTCCTTGGCCGACCAGATCAGCGTCTCTTCGAGGGGCCCCCGAACCAACAGCCGCTCCGACGCAGACAGCCAGGTGCTGGCGAAGCTGACGGGTCGGACCTCCACCCGCTCCAGATCCACACCGACCCGACCCCGGGAGACGGCGACCGCGACGGCCCGCCCCTCCCGGTGCGACAGGGACACCTGAACGCCCGGCCAGCCCGGCACTTCGGCGATGGGAGCGCCGGACTCGGCCGTGTGCACGCGGATGTCCAGCGGATCGACGCCCGTGAGCCCCACCAACGCGCGCTTGGCTGCGATCCGACCCGCGATGCGATCCCGCTGTCGCTTGTCGGTCCCGCGGGACGTGAGCCCAGCGACCTCCGCCTCGGTCAGCCAGGGAGAGGGGTCCTCGCCGGCGTGGGCTCGAGCACCGGTCGCTCCCCCGCTCCCCATCGACGTACCCACCGGGAACGCCCGGGGGCGGTCGTCGGCGGGCTCGGGGAACCGGTCGTCCGGCTTGATCGGTCCGCGCTCGGCCATCGCGAAGCCCCGCACCCGCAGCAACGGCGTGTTCAGGGCATCGACGTCCACGTCGTACACCGACCCCCGCTGACGCACGGTCACGCTGAAGGTCTGGTCGACCTGGGGAGGCTGGATGTACTGCACCCGCTCGATGGCCATGGGCAACCCCATGACGTGCGCGGTGACCATCCCGTGCAGGCCGGCGCTCTGGAACGCAGCCTCCAGAGCCAGTGGCCCGGTCACCAGAGTGGCCGCGATGCGCTCGCCGTTCACGGACGCCTCGGCGATCAACCCATCGGCACTCACGCCGAACACGGTGGTCAGGACCTGGAAGATCGGCCCGTGGAAGAACCGCTCGTAGATCGCATCCCGCTCGATGACCTCGTCTGGCAGGAACGCGTTGGGCAGCGGATCGACCTCGGGAGACAGGCCCAGCTGGACGATGGCCGAGAAGTGCTCCTGGCGCCGGATCCGCCCGGTTCGCAGGGCTCGCACGGCGATCAGACGGGTCCGCACCTCTCCGGGACCTTCGGGCTCGGCCTCGATGACGAGGAGCACGGTCTGATCTCCATGGATCTTGACCGGGGCCTCGAACTTCACGTCCCGCGCCCCCACGTACGGTGCACCGGGCTGGACGAGCGATGCGACGGCCGCCATGAGCTCGAGGCCGATCACGCCGGGCAACACGGGGGTTCCGTCGATGGCGTGGTCCCGGATCCAGCCGTCGGACTGCAGCGACATCTCGCGGTAGCCCCGGACCACATCGCCATCCATCTCGATCCGATCGAGCAGCGGGTGCCCGGGATCGGTCTGGAAGTCTCCGAGTCGCCCGGCCACCACGAGCTCTCCGCGGAACTCAGCCGCAACGAGGTCGGCCAGCAGGGCCGCTCCGGCGTCTGCCGGCAGGAGATCGACGCCCCGCTCGGTCAGGATGCGCTTCATGGCGCTGTCGGCGGCCATTCCGACGTCGTCCCAGGCGGTCCAGTCGATGTGGAGCGCGTTCGGGTGGGCGAGGCAGCGACGGGCCAGCGCGTCGTTCGCCGCGGCGTAGTCCACCTGGCCCGGGTTCCCGAAGCGACCCGCCACACTCCCCATGCTCACGAACACGGTGGAGTCGGACAGCGCGTCCATCAGCGCGCGTCCACCGATGGCCTTGCCGTCGAACACGCGGTGCCAGGCGGTCTCGTCCTTCTCGCCGATGAGCCGGCTCTCTTCGACGCCCGCTCCGTGGATGCACACGTCGACCGGACCGAACTGGTTCTGAACGGACTGCACCATCGCTTTCGTGGCGTCTGCATCGGCCAGATCGCAGGTCTCGTAGAACACCTCGGCGCCGGCTCTGCGCAGACCCTCGATGGTCTCCCACGCCTCGTTCGCCTTCCGCATGGGCGCCAGCTGCTTCTCGATGTTGGCGGGCGTGGGACGCTCGCCGCGACTCTTCAGCTGCTCCTTGATGCGCGCCTTCTCGGCCTTCAGGTCCCAGGCGGTGTCGGGAACGGAGGACCGCCCCACCAACACCAACCGTACGCGTCCGCGGGTGGCGAACTCGAGAGCGATGCGCGCACAGATCCCCCGGGCTCCGCCGGTGATCAGGAACAGGGGCTCTCCGAGCAGCTTGTTGGAAGCGGGCCGGTTCTCGGTCTTGTAGCGCACGACCTGCCGGCGCCCGTCGCGCAGATGAACCTCGGTGTCGCCGTCGATCTGCAGCTCGTCACACACCGCGCTGGCGATCTCCAGGTCTCCGTCGGTGGGGAGCAGGTCGAGCACGGTGGCGCGCGTCTCCTCCCACTCGCGCCCCAGCGCCTTGGTGAACCCGGCACGCGCACCGTCGAGCCAGGCCCGGTCGCCGTCCTGAGGGTCGAGACCCCCGAGGCGGGTGACGGTCAGCCAGCGCTTCGGACGGTCCTGCTCCAGGAATCGGGCCTGTCGGAACGCGTCCAGGACCTGATCGGAGACGTCCACCACCGCATCGTACGGAGCTTCGGTCAGCCCTCCTCGATGCGAGACCTCCTGACGAACGGCCGTCGCGGTCGAGCTCTCGCCCACCACCAACACCCGCAGACCACTCAACTCGGGGGCCTTCGGCGTCGCGGGGCGGTCGACCAGGATGGGCCGGCGCACGCGGAAGCTCTCCGGCAGCGGCACCACTCCCTCGACCCGCACGCGCTTGCTGCTGCTCGACAGCGCATGGCGGTCGAGGTCGTCGGGGAAGACGTCGTCCCGGGACGGAGCCGGAACGGGCGTGGTGTCGGACGGCAGGGGTTCCAGGGTCGGGTCGACATCCCCGGGTCGGTACACGGGGTCGATGACCGACAGCGCCGGACGGTCCGCGCCGTTGTCGGGCTCGGGGGCCTTCTGGGTCTCGTTCTCGGTGATGTCGGGCGGGACATCGGCTGCGGCTCCACCGCTCGAAGCGACCTGAGACGCGAGGTAGTCGGCGAGGGCTTCGATGGTCGGGTGATCCGCCAGACGGAAGTCCTCGTCCTGCTCGAACCCGAAGTGCTCCCGCAGATCGCCCAGGATCTCGGCCTGCTTCACGGTGTCGATCCCGAGGTCGGCCTCCAGCTCGAAGTCGATCTCCAGCTCGTCCTCGTCGTAGCCGGTCTTCTCGGCCACGACGGCCACCAGCTTGGCCAGGATGCCCTCGCGGTCGGCGCCCGACGAGCGCTCGGCATCCCCACTGGGGGCGGGAGGCGGCGGCTCGAAGGCCTCGGGGGGCTCGAGCTCGGTCGGCTCTGCGAGTTCCGCGGCATCCGCGGGAGCTGGACGCACATCGAGCTGGGTGTCGACCTGGTCGGGCTCGACACTGCGGCCCGGTGTGGCGGCGATCTGGTCGCTCACGTAGGCGGCCAGCGCCTCGATGGTGGGATGGTCCGCCAGGCGGAAGTCCTCGTCCTGAGCCAGTCCGTAGCGCTCGGTGATGTCGGACAACACCTCGGCCTGCTTCACGGTGTCGATCCCGAGATCGGCCTCCAGCTCGAAGTCGACCTCCAGCTCGTCGGGCTCGTACCCGGTCTTCTCGGCGATGATGGCCACCAGCTCTTCCAGCACCTTCTCGCGAGATGGCGCAGCGGGCCCTCGGGCCGCATCGGCGACCGCCGCCGCGAGGTCGGGCTTCACCGCGCCCGGTGGCGGCAGGACCTCTGCAGCGCGATCCCTCAACGCGGCCGTCCCCACGGGGCGCTCCGCCCACTCTCCCGCAGAAGACGCCGCAGCTGCGGGCGCATCGGAGGTGTCGCCGGTCAACAGCTCTGCCGGGGAGAACCGGGGACGGATCGGCAGCTGGTGATCGACCGCACCGGGCCGCACCCGCAGGGTCCGCTGCTCGACGTGCTCTTCCACCGCATCGAAGCCCGTGAGCTCCTTGAGCCACGCCAGTCGACGCGCCGGATCGGCCACCCGCGAGTCACCGCGGGCCTCGCGACGCCAGAGGGTCAGCGCCAGCTGGGAGCCGAACCCGGCCGCGAGCCGCAACGCGTAGCGGAAGTCCCGGTGCTCTCCCCGGGACAGACGGAGGTCGCCCAGGTCGGGATCGGGCTGTTCGAGGTTGGCCAGCGGCGGAACGATGCCGTACTGCAGCGCCTTGACGGCCACGGTGTCCTCGATGCCGGCACCCATCGGATGCCCCGTGAACCCCTTGGTGTTCGCGATGGTCATCTGGTTGGCCGCATCGCCGAACGCCGCGCGGAGAGAGTCGATCTCGGCCGCTGCGGAGCCGCCGCGTGCGGGGGTGTAGGTCTCGTGGCTCATGAAGAAGCCGTTCTTGGCGATCTCGGCCGCCGGGAGGCCTTCCTGGGCGACAGCGCGCGCGACCAGGCTCTGCATGGCCCCGGCGATGTGGGTGACGTCGAGTCGGCTGCCGTGGAACGCGGAGTTCACGATGCGACTGGCGACCAGGGTGGCGATGGGCACGATGCCGCGGGCACGCGCGAGGTCCTGCCGCTCGACCACCATCCCGACCGCACCCATCCCGAGGATCATCCCGTGGCGACGGGCGTCGAAGGGCAGCGCGGCCTCTTCGACCCGATCCTGGGTGGTGGCGGCTCCGGCAGCCATGAACCCACTGCCGATCCAGGGAAGCAGCTCGGGGCTGGTGACGTCGTCGGCGCCGATCACCAGCACGCGTTCGGCGCGACCCAGGCGGATCCAGTCCTCGGCGATGGTGAGCGCCTGGGTGGTGGACGCACACGCGGCATTGACGGCGGTGTTGGGCCCGCGTGCGCCGATCAGCTGGGCGAACTGGCTGTGCCCCATGGCCAGGACCTGGAACAGGAAGCGACGGTCGAAGCGCCCTTCTCCATCGTCTCCGCCCGCCTTCACCTTCTGGACGAGCTGGTCGTAGCCGGGGAACGCGCTGGCGAAGACCACGCCCGTGCCGTCGCGCAGCGCTTCGGGGAGCAGCCACGGACCGGGGACGCGCTTGCCGCCCTTGCTGGTCTTGTACGACCGGACGAGCGGGATCCCCGCATCCCGAAGGGCTTCGAGACCCGCCGCGATGGCGAGCTGACTCGTGATGTCGAGCGCGCGAACCAGGCGAGCGTCCGTGCCCCAGTCGGACAGATCGAACCCGCTCCGCACACCGGCGAGGCGAATGACCTGCTCGAGAGTCTCGACCGGGAGGAACGACCCCGCGCCGGTCTGCGCGTCCTTGACGAGCCGGACGATGCCCTTCTCCAGGAACGCCTCTGCTCGCTCTCCGATGTGGTCGATGCGGTTGTCGCCCCGCAGGATCGACACCAGGTTCATGGGGTCGAACACCCCGTCTCCGCCGGGCAGACCGAGGGAGGCTCCGGAGCAGACGACGTCGGGGAGACCGGCGGGGGCGGCCGCCGAGGTGGGGGCGACCGCGGGTGCGGACTGCACGGACGGTGCAGCGGGTGCGAGGGCCGAACGCGCGTCGATGGCGGCGGACAGCAGGTTCTGAACCGCCGGTAGTAGAGCGTTCGCGAAGGCCTCGGCACCGTCGTTGGACATGCCCGCCTTCGCAGCGGACTCGAGGAACGCGACCAGCGCCTCGTCTCCGATGGGTGACGCCTGGGTGGTCACGGGAAGAGCGCCGGAAGCCCCCGTTCTCACGGGCTGACCGACCGGGTGACCCGTGGTGGGGACGGTGGGCGTGATGCGCTCGGTGGGCTCGTCTGCGACGGGCGGAGCGACAGGGACGGGTGCCTGGCGATAGGCCGCGGCCCCGATCCGCGAGCCGGCCCAGTCGATCAGGCTGCGGAGCGTCTTGTGATTGCTGGGGTCGAAGTCCGGATCCTCGGGGATCTGGAAGGTGTCGCGGATCACCCCGAACACCTCGGCCTGCTTGACGGTGTCGACCCCCAGGTCGGCCTCGAGCTCGTAGTCCAGGTCCAGCTCGTCGGGCTCGTAGCCCGTGGCATCCGCGACGATCTGCACGATCGAGGCTTCGATGTCGGCCGGGACCTCGGTGGCGACGTCGTCTCTCGCGGCCGCGGCTGCGATGGCCTCGGTGGTCGAGCGACGGGGCTCGGACGGTGCGAACAGGTCGGCGGCTGCGCCCGTAGCGGGCTCGGGACGGATCGGGAACCCAGCCGCGACCAGCCCGGCGAGGGCATCGCGGAACGAGCGCACCCCACCCCGCTTGGGATGGTTGGTGTACATCGCGCGGTGGGGTCGCCGCTTGAGGATGGCGACGGTGAACCCGGCCAATGCGCGCTTGGGACCGCACTCGACGAACAGCCGGGCGCCCGAGGCGTACATCCGCTCGGTCTGGGCCACCCACTCGACCGGGCTGCTGATCTGCTGCGCCAGGATGTCGACGATCTGGGTGGTGGACTCGGGGTACCAGTCTCCGGTCACGTTGGTGGTGATGGGCCGGCGGGCGGCGGTGGGCCCGAGTTTGTCGAGCACTCCCCGCAGCGGCTCGGATGCCGGGGCCACGATGCGGCTGTGGAACGCGTGGCTGACGGGCAGCGGGTGCACGGTGATGCCCCGAGCACGGAACCGCTCCACGGCCTCGTCCACAGCGTCGCTCGCCCCCGCGATGACGGTCTGGGACGGACAGTTCTTGTTCGCGGCCACGACGTAGCCCGGGACCTCGGCCAGGACCTCTTCGACGGTCTCGGTGTTGGTGGCGATCCCCGCCATCTTGCCGGGGTCGTCGAGGCGGATGTTCGCCATCTCGCGACCGCGTGCGGACACGGCCAACAGGGCCTGTTCGAAGGTGAGGATGCCCGCGGCCACGGCGGCGCCGTACTCTCCGAGGCTGTGCCCTGCGACCATGTCGGGCTGCACGCCGTACGCAGCGAGCAACCTGAGGATGGCGACGTCGAGGGTGAGGGTGGCGGGCTGGCTGTACTCGGTGCGCTTCAGCACCTCTTCCTTGGCGTCGCGGTCTTCGTCGGGCCCACAGCGGATGAAGTCTGTGATGCCCTTGCCCAGCGTCGGCGCGACGATGCGGTCGGCCTCCTCGAAGGTCTGCTTCACCAGCGGATAGGCCTCGGCCAGGTCGAGCCCCATGTCGGTGTACTGGCTGCCCTGGCCGGTGAACAGCAGGGCCAGCTTGCCGTCGATCGGCCCGTCTTCGAGGTGCACGCCGCGACCCCGGAGCATGTCGGGATTGCTGCCTTTGCGCACGGTCTTGATCGCTCGCTGGAGCTGGCTCTCGCGCTCTTCCGCATCGGCGGATGCCGCGGCGATCCGCAGCGGAGAGCTGGGCTCGAACGGCGCGGGACGGCCGGCTGCGAGGGCCTCGAGATTGGCCAGGA
The DNA here is from genome assembly GCA_965224055.1 of Myxococcota bacterium. Classification (GTDB taxonomy): domain Bacteria; phylum Myxococcota_A; class UBA796; order UBA796; genus JACKEQ01. The sequence goes on from OZ245034.1 coordinate 6,211,135, forward strand.
GCTCAGCGGTGTCGGCACCGGAGGTCGCCCAGATGCCCTCGGGAAGGTCCGGGGTGCTCACCACAGGTGCAGGGGCTGGGGGAACCGGTGCGGGCGGGGCCTGCGCGGGGGGAGGTGTGGTCGGAGCCGCGTGGGTGGGCCTGGCGACGACCTGCTTCGCGGGAGGCCCGGCAGCGCGGCTCTTCGGGAGCGCCTGACCGCCGTAGGACTCCATCACCACGTGGAAGTTCGTGCCTCCGAAGCCGAACGCGGACACCCCGGCACGGCGGATGCCATCGGGGGTCTCGGGCCACGGCTCGGCGTGGCTCTGGACCTGGAGCGGCACGGTGTCGAGAGGCAGCTCCGGGCGGGGGTTCGCGAACCCCAGCGACGGCGGGAGAACGCCGTGATGCAGGGCGAGTGCGGCCTTGATGCAGCTCGCGGCCCCGGCTGCGGACTTCAGGTGGCCGATCATCGACTTCACGCTGCCGATGCGGATGGGGCCGCGTTCGGTGCGTTTTCCGCTCCCGATCACCTCGGTGAGGGCCTCGACCTCCACCTTGTCGCCCACCACCGTGGACGTGCCGTGGGCCTCGATCAGGTCGAGGTCCTGAGGTTCGAGCCCGGCGTTCTCGTACGCCCGCTCCAGCGCGCGGATCTGCCCGATGATGTTGGGGGCCGTGATCCCCTTCCCCTTGCCGTCGGAGCTGGCGCCGATGCCGCGGATGACCGCGTAGATCCGGTCTCCATCGGCCACGGCGTCCTCGTAGCGCTTGAGCACCAGGATGCCGGCGCCCTCGCCCATCACGAAGCCGTTGGCGCTGGCGTCGAACGGAGCGGAGTGGTCGGGCGACAGCGCGCCGATCTTGCAGAACTTCACGTAGGTCGCGATGTTCATCGAGCGGTCGGACCCACCGGTGATGCACAGGTCGGCATCGCCGTTCTGCAGTGCCTTGCAGGCGTTGTCGATGGCCGCCATGGACGACGCGCAGGCCGCGTCGACCGTGTAGTTCGCGCCCCCCAGATCGAACGCGTTGGCGATACGCCCGGCGATCACGTTGGCGAGCTCACCCGGCATCGAGTCTTCGTTGATCTCGGGCAGGTCGGCCTTGAAGCGCTGCTCGAGCTCGGCGAGCACCCTGGACTTCTCCCCGTCGTCGAGCCCCTGGAAGCTGGGCGAGTCACGCAGCTGCCGCTCGACGGCCGGCCAGGCGAGCCGAACCGCGTACTGGTCGCTCACCTCGCCGCCCAGGCTGTTGCCGAGGATGACGGCGCACCGGGCACGGTCGAACGCGCGGCCCTTCTTGTCGCGCTTGTCGACCTGGAGGTTGGCGTCCACCAGTGCATCCGCGACCGCGGTGAGCGTGATCTGCTGGACGGGGTCGACCTGACCGGCCACCCGTGGCGGGATGCGGAACCGCTTGCTCTGGAACTCGAACCCTTCCAGGAAACCGCCGATCGTGGTGTAGGTGCGATCGGGCGCCGAGCGGTCGGCGTCGAAGTACAGGTCGGGATCCCAGCGGTCGTCGGGCACGGGACCGATGGCGCTGCGCTCCGAGACGATGTTGTCCCAGAACTGCTCCGGGGAGTTCGCGCCGCCCGGCAGCAAGCACCCGATCCCGATGATGGCGATGGCCGCACGGGCTTCGGGGTCCGCGGTCGCGGTACGCGCGGCGGATGCGGCATCGACACGGGGAGTGCCCGGCACCACGGGGGTCGGCGGCAGTTCAGGCGCCGGAAGGCCGTCCAGCACGGTGCGGATCGCAGCGGGCTCCGCGACGACGGGGCGTCCGGTGGCCAGAGCGGCCCGCACCAGGTCTGGCGCCCCCGGATGTACCGGCCTGCGGAGGAACGCGGCCTCCTGCCAGAGCACGGCAGACCCCACGATTCCCGAGGTCTGTGGACCCGTCTCGGCAGGACCGACAGCTGCGACGGTGCCCGGTGCAGCGAGGGTCGTGGCGCTGTGCACCGCCCGACCGTCCTGGGCGGGTGAGGCCAGACAGGCCTCGGCAGTGCGTCGTGCCCGCTCGGGCCAGCGCTGGAACGCGTCGACGTAGGCTGCGAGCAGCGCGCGCAGCGAGCCGTAGCGATCCGCGAGCTCCTTCGCGAGGGCCAGGCCCTGCCCCGCGAGCCACAGGCGTTCTCGCGGACCGTGCTCGAACAGGCCCGCCGACAGCGACCACACGTCGCCGCCCTTCGCCAGCTCGCGCAGCACCGGTGCAGTCGGGCTGTTCGCCACGCGCACCCCGGCGATCCGCTGGGTGAGCTCGCTGTCCGACCGATCCAGACGGGCTGCGAGCTCCGCCGGCAATCCCACCTCGGGGCACGCGAGCCAGGGCTCGACGAGCATCACACCTCGAGCCCCCAACGCGGCCGCCGCAGCGGCGGTATCGGGCCCCACCCCGGCGTCGAGCAGCACCTGATCGGGGCTCTCGCACTGTGCGAGTGCGACCAGGCCGTCTTCCTCGCCCGCCAGACCACCGGCCTCGCGCCCCTTGAGGACGATGCCGGCGTAGCCCTTCGGCGTCGGACGGGGGGCCGCGGACTCCAGCCACGTGGGCCGGTCGGGCACGGGCGCGCCGAGCTCGGCCAGGATGACGGGCCCGGTCCCGGGGGCGGGGCGACCCGGTCGGGTTCGAACCCACGCGCCGTCTGGAACCGCAGGGGCTGCGGGTCCGGTGGCGTCGATGACGGGGGTGGCACCTGCTTCGCGGACGACGTCGGCAAGCGAGGCGAGCGAGGCGGGAAGGAGGACGAAGATGCCTCCGGTCATGGGAGCTCCGAGGTCGGTGGCGTCGGGTTCGCTGACGGCCGACCGACATAACCGTTCCCGATCATCCGTGGTCCCAAACGGCCGGGTCCCGGTCGCCCCGGAAACGCGAACGAAGTTCAGTTCTGGCGGTGTGCCCCAGCTGCAGGTTCGACAGCCCTCCGCAGGACATCGCACCGGCTTCGCCCTCTACCGCAGAGTCAGACCCCGCCGCCCAGGCGTCCCGGGATGAGGAGAATCGGGGGAACCGGGGTCCGACAGGCGTGCCTTCTGGATGGGCGAACACCCGCCGTTTTCGTGGTGGTGGTGGCGGTGATGGTCGTCGCCGGGGAACCTCGAAACGGACCACGACCGACCACCCCCACCACGACCGACGACCGAACCGACATCCTCGTCTACCGCAAGACACAGCGTTGCCGCTCCCGAGCCAAAGTCTCCCGGCTCGCCCCGCTGACCCGTTTCCTGCTGATGGGGCCGCGAGGCTCATTCCGCCCCTGAGCTTCGACCGAACAGCCTTCCGCAGGAAATCGACGGGACATTCCCGTCTACTGCAGGGCGCGGCGTTGCGTTCAGGCCGCGAGACTCATTCGTCGCTGGGCGCCTCGGCGGAGCCCAAGCGTACTCCTGTACGCGCAGCGGCGAACGACCGTAGGAGGAAACGAGCGCGCTGGCGCGCTCGGGAAGCTCCGCTCCAGGTAGAGGTGTCCAGCGGCGAATGAGCCCGCGGATGAACGCGAGCTTGCCAGGACCCCGTCGCGAGTAGACTCGAACCGAACAGCCTTCCGCAGGAAATCGTGCCGACCACACCCTCTTCCGCAGGGAGCAGCGTTGCGTTCAGGCCGTGTGTCACATTCGTCGCTGGGCGCATTTCGCGAGACCGAGCTGAACTCCTGTTCGTGAGTGTCGAGCGAAATGTGTCCAGCGGCGAATGGGACCACGGATGAACGCGAGCCAGCTAGCCGAGCCACCATCGCGTGCCGCGGGTCTGCCCGGTGCGGTAGACGATGCCGAGCTTCTCGAGCTCGAGCAGCTCCCTTCGCACCTCGAGGATGTCGGCATCGACCCGCGCCGCGAGGTCCTTGCTCTTGGCGCACTCACTGCCTGCGAGTGCATCGACGATGGCTTCCGTCAGGTCGCTGCTCCCGGCGTTCCCCGACCCTCGTGCGGCCGGGCGCTGGACGGAGCGGCGGAAGTTGCGGACCCGCTCGCGAAGCTCCTCGGGAGCCGAGTCGTCCAGGCCTTCGGTGGGCGTAGCCTCGCGCAACGCCATCTCCAGCGCAGCCTCGGCGCCCGCTTCGTAGAGGGGGTCGAGGGCGCGGTGCAGATCGGCATCGCCCGGAGGCGGCCCCAGGGCGCGCAGACCGGCCGCGACCTTCTCGGGCTGCTGGAAACGGAAGTCGAAGGCGGGCAGGGGCTTGGGGCTGCGGAACCAGGCGTCCTCGTCGATCTCCGGAGGGGTCTCCTCCACTCCGACGGGGCTGTGCACGCTGGTGTCGCCCCACGACTTGCGCATCTCGGCGAGCAACTGCATCCGTGGACGACCGCGGATGGTGAACAGCAGGAAGGGCTCGCCGTCGATCGCTTCGGCCAGCACGTTGTGGACGGCCGCCATGTGGGCGCAGGGACGCATGTAGTCGTCGCAGTCGCAGTCGCCGTCGATCTCGTCGAGGGACGGAAGCAGGGTGATCCCGTGCGCTTCGAGCTGCTCGATCAGCGCGAGGGGCAGCTGCCCTTCGAGGAGGGCGGCGATGTGCAGCAGGTTGTCGAGCAGCACGGCCACGATGCGCGCCCACTCGTCGTCCGTGAACACGCGGAACCGCATGGAGACGTTGCGGTATTCGTCGGAGACCACCTGGGCACTGGCGAGCCCGGGGCTGAACCAGAGCCCGCGAACCCGGCCGTTGCGCGCGAAGTTCTTGCCCTTGGACAGGCGGGGGCCGTGCGTGCGCTCCAGATCCAGGAGCATGCCGTGCCAGCGCTTCGCGACCCAGCCTCGGCTACGAGCCGAGGTGACGATCCCGTCGTCCGGAGCCCGCATGCGCGCCGAAGCGCCTTTGAAGCGCGAACGCATCAGTCGTCCTCCTGTACGGCGTCGTCTCCGAGCATCACCAGCGCCCGCAGGGCATCGTCGTCGAGCTCGGTCACCCAGGCCTCCCCGGAGCCGATGACCGACTCGGCGAGCTGCCGCTTCTCCTCGAGCATGGCGTCGATGCGCTCCTCGAGGGTGCCCTGACTCACGAGCTTGTGGACGTAGACGTTCTTGTCCTGCCCGATGCGGTAGGCGCGATCGGTGGCCTGGTCCTCGACCGCGGGGTTCCACCAGCGGTCGTAGTGGATGACGTGCGAGGCCCGCGTCAGGTTCAGGCCGGTGCCCCCCGCACGCAGCGACACGATCAGGAACGGCGAGGCGAGGTCGTCGGTCTGGAACGCGTCCACCATCTCGTCGCGCTTGTCGACCGGCACGCCACCGTGGAGGAACGGAACCACCTCTTCGTACGTCTCGAGCAGGTGGCGCTGCAGCAGCTCGCCCATCTCGCGGTACTGGGTGAAGATCAGGGCCCGCTCGTCGAGCTCGAGCAGATCGTCCAGGATGCCGGTCATCCGCTCGAGCTTGCCCGACTGGCCGGTGAGCTCGGCCGACCGGTCTTTGTAGTAGTGGGCGGGGTGGTTGCAGACCTGCTTCAGCGCGGTGAGCATCGCCAGCACCTGGCCGCGACGCTTCACCTTCTCGGCGCTCTCGATCGAGGCCAGGAACTCGTCGACCACCTGCTTGTACAGGCTCGCCTGACCGCCCTTGAGCGCGCAGTAGTCGACGGTCTCGAGCTTGTCGGGGAGGTCGTCGATGATGTTGGGGTCGCTCTTGAGCCGCCGCAGTACGAACGGCGAGACCCCCCGCTTGAGCTGGTCGGCGATGTCCTGATCCCCGAAACGCTCGACGGGCACGGCCACATTGCGACGGAAGGTCGCGCGCGGACCGAGCAGCCCGGGAACGAGGAAGCTCATCAGCGACCACAGCTCGTCGAGGCGGTTCTCGACCGGGGTACCCGTGAGCGCGACCCGGTGACGACCCTTCAGCTCCCGCGCCGAGCGGGCCCGCTGGCTGTCGGGGTTCTTGATGGCCTGCGCTTCGTCGAGTGCGATGACGTCCCACCTGCGGTCGGCGAGCAGATCGGCGTCGCGAACGAGCAACCCGTAGGTGGTGAGCACGACGTCGGCTTCGTCGAACACATCGGTCGACCGCTGGCTTCCGTGGTACCGCCGCACTTCGAGACCCGGCGCGAACCGCTGCAGCTCGCGGGTCCAGTTGCCGAGCACGCTGGTGGGGCAGATGACCAGGGACGGGTCGCGCTCGCGGACCTGGCTGCGGAGCAGGATGTGGGCGATGAGCTGGATGGTCTTGCCGAGCCCCATGTCGTCGGCGAGACAGGCTCCGAGCCCCAGCTGACCCAGGGTGGTGAGCCAGGACAGGCCCTTGAGCTGGTACTCGCGGAGCGTGCCGTTCAACCCGGTGGGCGGCTCGACCTCCGGGGGGCGGCGCAAGGCGTCGAGAACGACTTCGAGACGACCATCCGCGACCACCTCGACCCCGTCGTGCTGCCCCGTGAGGACCGCGCGCAGCGCGATGGCGGCAGGCAGTTCTCCCTGCTGTGGAAGCCCGCTCGGGAGCTTGGCGAGCTCGGCTGGGTCGAGAAGCACCCACTCGCCCTGGTACTCGACGATGGGCTTCTTCTGGGCCACGAGCCCCGCGAAGTCCTCGCCGGTGAGTTCCATGTCGCCCAGCATGACTTCCCACCGGAAGCGCAACATCCCGGACAGCTCGATCTCGCCGGTGGATTCGTCGATTCCCGCGGCATCGATCCGCATGCGCGGACGGATCCGGCGCCGTCCCGCTCTGCGGAACTCCTCGGGAATCTCCACCTCGAACCCGGCATCCTCGAGCAGAGGAGCCCCTTCGTCCAGGAACGACCAGGCATCCACCGCTCGCAGCCGCAGATCGCGGGGCACGCTGCCCTGGAGGCTCTGGTTCAGGGGCTCGTAGACCCGTGCCATGCGCGCGAGCCCCGTGATCGCGGCCGTTGCGGGGTGTGGGTACGTGATTCCGTCGATGGTGATGGCTTTTCCGGCCTTCCAGGCGTCGGCGAGTGGCGCTCGCGACGCCGGATTCCCGACGGGATGCAGCCAATACTCCAGGCGAAAGCTCGAGCGCTTGGCCTCGGCATCCGGGAGGGTGAGCCGAACCCCGAGCCGCAGCCCCATCGAGGTGGTCTCGGTGCTCCAGGCGACCAGCATCTCCGGGATCCCCTGGTATCGGGCATCCCGGGGTTGGAAACGCGCCGGTTCGGCGCCCTTCAAAGCGCGCGCGAGCTCGAGGGTCCAGCCCCGAGCACTGCCCGGGTAGGCGTTCTGGCGGTACACGGCGTCGACCGCGTCGTCTACGAAGCGCCGCGCGATGGCCTCGGCCGACAAGACGCGCACCTTCCCCCGATCCCGGGTGGGTGCCGATCGACACACCGCTGGCATGGCATCCACGAGTGCCGTGAAGCGGGAGCGATCCTTCGAGCGGGACAGCAGTGCCGCCCAGCGAGCCTCACCGCCGCGGACCGTGGGAATGACGCGCTGACGGACACACAGCTCCAGCGCGAGCTTGGCGGCCCACGCCCAACAGCGCATCGAATCGCTGACCCGTACACTGGTGCCGATGCCGGACAGCAGCGGCATCGCATCCCCGATGGCGACCTCGAAGCCCGCCACCTTCTGTCGCCGCGACGGGTCCGCCGGATGGACGAGCTGGCGGCGCGTCATCTGGCCTTCGAGGGTCATGATGGCGGGCAGCTCCCGCTCTACCGCCTGGTCGAGCGCACCCGTGGCGGCCGACCAGAAGAACAGTCGGCGCTCGGGAGTGAGGGTGGCCTGGAGCTGGGACGAAGCGGCGTGCACGGAACGCGAACGCTAACACAGCAGCGGACCGCTGCACCAGATGCTTCGCATACGAAGCACTCCAGGGATTTCCGCAAGGGACGTCCATGACGGGCGAATCCCGAACTTCGCGATGGGGCGACGGTGCACCCCGCATTCTCGCGACAATCAGAAGTCGTCGTCCTCTTCGTCGTCGTCCTCGTCGTCCTCGTCATCCTCGTCGAGTTCCGCGAGGTCCTCGTCGAGGTCGTCGTCCAGCTCGTCTTCGTCGACCCACTCGACGCCCGCGAGCTGTTCGAAGGCCGAGACGATCTCCTCGCCCGTGAACACGAAGTCGTCGCGGCTCGTGAGCTCCTCTTCGAGCATGTCCTGAAGCGAGCCCTCCAGGCCGGCCGACTCCTCGATCTGTCCGGCGATGTCGATCAAATCGTATTCGTCTTCGGCGAGCTGAAGCTGATCGAGCACGTACGAAACGACCGTCTCGATGTCCGGCTCGTCGACGGCATCGATGTACTCGTCGAGTTCCTCCAACAATGCCACCCGAATCGACCGCGGCAACTCCATGCTTCTTCTTCTCCCACCCCGTTGCGGGGTTTCCTTCATCTTCCGCTTTCATCCGTTGATTGGCTACGGACCCGACCGACGCGCGCCGGTCGCGTCCGGCCCATAGCGCCATGGACGGTCTGCCGCACGGGGTTACGGGCGTCCATGACCACGAAGAAGACCACGACCTCAGGAACCGGCTCCTCCCCGGCCGACGATTCCTCCCTCGAATCTCTCGATACCGCGAAGTCCACCAGCGGTCGCATCCCCGATGCCCTGCTCGCAGAGCTCCCCAAGACCGACCTGCACTGCCATCTCGACGGCTCGCTCCGCCTCGAGACGTTGATCGAGCTCGCCCGCGAGCGGGACGTGAAGCTGCCGTCCTACACCCCCGAGGGGTTGCGGGAGCTCGTGTTCAAGCCGCAGTACCGCGACCTGCCCGACTATCTGCACGGATTCGCCTACACCTGTGCCGTGCTCACCGATGCCGAGGCCCTCGAGCGCACGGCCTACGAGCTCGGCGTCGACTGTCTCGCCGAAGGCGTCTGCTACCTGGAGGTGCGGTTCGCGCCCCATCTTCACGCACGGCCGGATCTGCCCGTCTCCGCGGTGCTCCAGGCCGTCGACCGCGGCCTCGACCGGGCCCGTCGCGAGCACGAGAGGACCGAAGCCGTCCGCAACGGGTCCCGTCCTCCCTTCCGCTACGGGATCATCACCTGCGCCATGCGGATGTTCACCGAGGGCTTCGCGCCCTACTTCCGCGACCTGCTCTCGGTGCTCGGCACCTGGCCGGTCAAGGACGTCTACGGCGCTGCCTCCCTGTCTCTGGCGAGAGCGGTGGTCGACGCGCGCGACCGGCTCGGACTGCCCGTCGTCGGCTTCGACCTGGCCGGTGCGGAGTCCGGTCACCCCGCATCGGATCACCGCGAGGCCTACCAGTTCTGCCACAGCCACTTCCTCAAGAAGACCGTGCACGCGGGCGAGGCGTACGGTCCCGAGAGCGTGTTCCAGGCCATCACCAAGCTGCATGCCGACCGCATCGGACACGGGACCCACCTGTACGACTCCGAGATGGTCCAGTCCGACGAAGACGACCCCCATCGCTACGTCCGGCAGCTGTCGCAGTACATCGCCGACCGCCGCATCCTGCTCGAGGTCTGCATCACCTCCAACATGCAGACGATGCCGGACCTGCGGCGGGTCGAAGAGCATCCGTTCGGCCGCATGGTCGAGGACCGGCTGTCGGTGTCGCTGTGCACGGACAACCGGCTGGTCTCGGACACCACGGTCACCCGGGAGCTCCGACTGGCCACCGATGCGTTCAACATCAACGCGGCCGAGCTCCGGCGCGTGATCCTGCACGGCTTCAAGCGGAGCTTCTACCCCGGTTCCTACCGAGACAAGCGCAACTACGTGCGTCAGGTGATCGACGTCTACGACCGCATCGCGGCGCGCCACGGGCTGCCCACGGTCGACCGGGCCCAGCACTCCTGAAAACCGGAAGTCCACACGCCGTGGGTCCCGCTTTCGTGGCGATCCGATCGACAGCACCATTTTCTGACCGGGCCAGCGGTTACAGTTCGCGGCCAGCAAGCGACAGGAGCGCTCCATGACCGTCAACAAGGTGATTCTCGTCGGAAACCTCGGTGCAGACCCCGAGACCCGCACCTCCCAAGCCGGAAACATGATCTGCAATCTGCGGCTCGCCACGAGCGACCGCCGCAAGGACCGCGACGGCAACTGGACCGACCACACCGAGTGGCATCGCGTCGTCTGCTTCGGTCGCACGGCCGAGAACGTCGCCAGGTACTGCCGCAAGGGCAAGCAGATCTACGTCGAGGGGCGCATCCAGACCCAGAAGTGGCAAGACCGCGAAGGCAAGGATCGCTACACCACCGAGATCGTCGCCAACAACATCCGGTTCCTCGGCGGTCGCGATGGCGGGGGTGGCGGTGGCTACTCCGGCGGCGGTGGCGGCTACTCCGGCGGCGGTGGCGGTGGTGGCGGCTACTCCGGCGGCGGCGGTGGCGACTACTCCGGCGGCGGCGGGGGTGGTGGCGACTACTCCGGCGGCGGCGGCGGCGGTGGCGGCCAGGACGACGACATCCCCTTCTAGCTCGCGCTGCGCCCTGCGGTAGACGTGGGAGTCGGCCCGATTTCCTGCGGAAGGCGGTTCGGACGGCATCCTCTTGCGACTGGCTCCTGGCGAATGGGTCTCGCGACCCTGTCACCAGGAAACGCCTGAGCGGAGAGAGCCGGCATACTGCGGCTCTGGAGCGGCAACGCTGCGCCCGGCGGTAGTCGCGAGTCGACGACGACGCAGGCACGGTCACCGAACGGGTTCGCTGTGGCTGTCGAACGACCCTCTCCGGTAGACGAGGGTCTGCATTGCAGAGCCGTGCGGGTGGTGCGAGCCACCTTGTCCGACGAAGCTTCCGTGTTCACGCTAAGAAATAGATGAGCGGTGACGATCGTCTGATCACCGCGCCTCGTGAACCAGGAGCCTGTATGCCCATCGTCCGCGCCGACATCGAAGCCACGCTCTCCCGCGTCGACGCCGATGCACTGCGGGTGGTCCTGGAAGCAGCAGAGGTCAACCCACGCGGAGCGGTCACCAGCCGCGAGCTCGCCGAGCGCATCGCGGACGCCCTGTGGTGGCACTACACGAGCCCCGTCGGCTACCTCGCCGACCAGACCACGCTCGAGGACATCGTCCAGCACGTCGCCCGCAAGCTCGGCGTCCAACCTTCGGTCTCCACATCCGATGACGGATGGGCACAGCTGTCCCAGCTCACCCGCGCCATGTTCCGCAGCCTTCCATCCGATGGTGTGTCGCTGCTGGACTTCGACGAGGTCACGCGCTCCAAGATCGAGCCCAGCTGGATGCCCACGATCGGCTTCGGTGTCGGGTCCGGTGGCTCCATCGGTACGGCGTGGGCCAGCGGTCGCGCGCTCGGCTTCCTCAAGGGCCCGATCGGCCGGCTCCTGCCGCTCATCCCTCCCCTGGCGCCCTACTACAAGCTCGTCGTCAGCGGTCTGGGCGCCGTCCAGATCGTCGCCTGGCCCCTGGGTCTCGCGTTCGCAGTCCTGTCCGCGAACTCCGCCCTGGGCGCCAACGAGCGCAAGCTGGTGCCGCTGCTGTTGGGGGTCGGAGCCCTCGGTCCGGATCCCGTGAGCGAGGCCGACATCCTCACCATTTCGCCGAATACCCGCCCCGAACCCGTCTGATTGCGCGGTCTTCGCACATCAGAATCCGCGTTCGGTGTTGACTGCAACCGTTTGGTGCGCAAATAGGTAGGAGTGGAGGGCGAACGGTGGACTCCGACCAGACGAACACCCAAGAAGACACCCCGGAATCGACTGCGGCTGAAGGCACGTCCGCAGCCGGGGCCGATGCTTCCACGTCTGTCGGGCTCGAGCTCCGTCGCATCTTCGCCACCCGCACCGCGCGCTGGGGGATCGGCATCGCTGCCGCGCTCCTGGTCACCGCGGCTGCTGCAGCCGGCTGGGTCGTGTCCGAAGCCCGCTCCACAGAATGTGAGATCGCCCAGCACGAACCCCTGTCGATGGAAGCCCTCATCGACGTCAAGAAGCGCTTCAAAGCCTACAAGCGCGACCCCGCCGCAGGCCTGTCCCTGACCGGCCCCGAGCTGTCGATGCTCCTCGAAGATCGCGCCGACATCCCCGTCTACGTCGACGTCCAGGGCACCAACCTCCACGCCGAGGTCGCGGTTCCCGCATCCGATTCGCAGTGCTACCCCATCCGGTTCTCCGGCACCCTGCAGGTCGACAGCGGCGTCGCGGCCGTCATCCCGGACTCCCTGGTCATCGGCAGCGTCGATCTGTCCGCCATCGCCAGCGGTGTGCGGATGGAGCTCATGCCCGAGCACATGCCCACCGCCAAGTCCGCCCTCTTCCTCGAGCAGACCGCCGCCGCTTCGGTCGACGGGGGCCAGATGAAGGTCGAGCTCGCCGCCCCGTCCGAGTTCTCGCTCACCCGCGACTGAGCCCCATGCCGGCATGACCCGCACCGCGCCCACGGCGCCCTTCTGGATGGTCGTCGCTTCCCTGCTCTCGAGCACGACCACCGGCTGTGGCTACAAGCTCCAGACCGCGAGCCTCCCTCAGCCCGCTCTGGTCGAGCTCCCGAACGGTCGACGTGTCAGCACGCCCGGTACGATCCGCCTGCGCTGGGCCCCGTTCAACCGCCAGGTCGTGCGGGTGACCGCTACGGGCTACCGGCCGCTCACCGTCGATCTACGCGACCGCCACGTGAAGCTCGGACGCCTCCTGGCCCGGCCGTTCCGCAAGGTGAAGGGCGAGGTCGAGTTCGTCCTCGTCCCCGTTCATGGGCCAGCCGGCACCTGGAGCGAAGACGCGATCCCCGAGTAGAGGGGATCCAGGCATCAGGGCACGACGAGGGTGCGGTCCAGGAATCGGGCCACGGTCTCGGCGCGCTCGCGCAGCGGCATCGCATCCACGTCGCCGTCTGCCGGACCGGCCGCATCCTCGAACACCACCGCCGCGCCGTCGGTCATCCGGAGCAGGATGGCCCCACACCGTCGACCATCCTCGAGCTCCGACAGCTGGTACTCCAGGTGGTCGATGTCGGCGATGGCCGTGACCACCCGCTCCCGCGTGCCGTCCGCGTAGAAGCGCTCGATGATCACCTTGCCCGACGGCACCGAGAGCTGGGTGTTGGCTTGATAGCCCCGTACACACGGCGTCTCTGGCACTTCGACCGACAACGGGCGCCGCACGACGTCGTCTCCGCGGGTCACCACCAGCTCGTAGGGCCCGGCCGGTACGGCAGGCAGGGTGCCCACCCAGCGCTCTGGCGACTGATCGAGCCGGGGCACCTCGATCGGCAGGGCGTCCGGCCCATCGTCCTCGCCCCTGGGCTGCACGTAGACCACGGCGTCCTCTGTGAAGCCGCCGCCGACGAGCTCGATCCGGCCCCCCGCCACGCCCTCCTCCGGGCGGACGAGGTCGACCGACAGCGGGCCGCTCGACCCACCGAGGATCGTCGAACATCCCAAGGCCAGCAGCATCCAGGGCATGGGCCGGCCTACCACCAGGCATCCCGGATCGCAAGCCGATAACGGGGCTGTCTGGCTCGAGAAGGAGACTCCCATGTCCGTGTCGATCGCCGCTTCTGGCTTCTCACCGCGTCCTGGTCCCGTCGTGCTCTGCATCCTGGACGGGGTCGGCATCGGCGATGGGGAAGACCACGACGCCGTCGCGACCGCTCGCACCCCCACCCTCGATCGGCTCCGTGAGGCCGGCCCCTATCGCACGCTCAAAGCCCATGGCACCGCGGTGGGTCTGCCCTCGGATGGCGACATGGGCAACAGCGAGGTCGGGCACAACGCGATGGGTGCCGGACGCGTGTTCGCACAGGGAGCCAAGCGCGTGAACACCGCGTTGAGAGACGGCTCGGCCTTCGACAGCCCGGTCTGGAAGAAGCTCGTCGAGACCGACACGCTGCACCTGCTCGGCCTGGTCAGCGACGGCAACGTCCACAGCCACGTCGACCACCTCCACATCCTGATCGACCAGGCGAAGTCCGACGGCGTCCAGCGCCTGCGGGTGCACGTGCTCACCGACGGACGCGACGTCGATGGACGCTCGGCGCTCACCTGGGTGGAGCCCCTCGAGGAGAAGCTCGCACAACTCCGCGACGATGGCGTGGACTACCGCATCGCCAGCGGCGGAGGCCGGATGCACATCACCATGGATCGCTACGAGGCCGACTGGGCGATGGTCGAGCGCGGCTGGCGCTGCCACGTCCACGGCGAGGTCCCCGACGGCCAGCAGTTCGGGCGGGCCAGCACCGCAATCCAGACGCTGTACGACGCCGATCCCGACATCGACGACCAGTACCTGCCCGCGTTCGTGATCACCGACGACAACGGGCCGGTCGGGCGCATCGAAGACGGCCATGGCGTGCTGTTCTTCAACTTCCGCGGCGACCGGGCCGTCGAGATCACGCGGGCCTTCGAAGAAGACGACTTTCCGGGCTTCGACCGGCCGAACCGTCCCGACGTGTTCTACGCTGGAATGATGCAGTACGACGGAGACCTGTTGCTGCCCAAGCAGTACCTGGTCTCCCCTCCCGACATCGATCGGGTGATGGGCAGCTACCTCGTGGCGGCCGGCAAGCGCACCTTCGCGTGCTCCGAGACCCAGAAGTACGGCCACGTCACCTTCTTCTTCAACGGCAACCGCAGCGGCCGGCTCGACGACGAGCTGGAGACGTACCTCGAGGTACCGAGCGACAAGGGGAGCTTCGACACCCGACCGTGGATGAAGGCCGCCGAGGTCACCGATGCCGTGATCGACGCCATCCGGACCGGGGAGTACGACCACGTCCGCCTGAACCTGGCGAACGGCGACATGGTCGGACACACCGGCGAGCTCGAGCCCACCCGCATCGCGCTGGAGGCCGTCGATCTGCAGGTGGCCCGGCTGGAAGCAGCCGTTCGCGAGGCCGACGGCATCCTGTTCGTCACGGCCGACCACGGCAATGCCGACCAGATGGTGCAGCTCGACAAGCAGGGCCGGGTGAAGCGCGATGCCGATGGAGCCCCCGTCGCCCGACCGAGCCACACCCTCAATCCCGTGCCGTTCATCGTGGTCGACCCCCGCAACGAGCTCGTGCTCACCGACCTCCCGGACGCCGGCCTCGCGAACATCGCGACCAGCGTGCTCTACCTGTGTGGCATCGATGCACCCGAAGGCTACGAACCCCGATTGATCGATGGAGGCACCCCGTGATCGACCTGCGCTCCGACACCGTCACCCGTCCCACGCCGGGCATGCTCGACGCCATGACGTCCGCAGCGCTCGGCGACGACGTGTTGGGCGACGACCCCACCGTGAAGGCCCTCGAAGCCCGCTCCGCCGAGCTGGCGGGCAAAGAGGCCGCCATCTTCACGCCCAGCGGCACGATGGCGAACCTCATCGCCATCTGTGTGAACACCCGCCAGGGGGACGAGATCCTCCAGGAAGCCGGCGCCCATCCCTTCAACTACGAAGCTGCGGGGGCCTCCGCGGTCGCGGGAGTGCAGATCCGGCCCCTGACCGCCGAGCGGGGTCTGCTCTCCCCCGAACAGGTCGAGGCCGCCATCCGCCCCGACAACGACCACTTCGCCCCCGCCACGCTGCTGTGCGTCGAGGACACCGCCAACCGCGGCGGTGGGACCGTCTACCCCCTCGAACAGATCGACGCCCTGACCGCGCTGGCCAAGCGGCGCGGCCTGCGCCGACACCTGGACGGGGCACGGGTGTTCAACGCCGTCGTGAAGTCCGGGGTCGAGCTCGAGCGACGCGCGCGCGACTTCGACACCGTGTCGTTCTGCTTCAGCAAGGGCCTCGGTGCGCCCGTGGGTTCGGTGCTCTGCGGCACGGCCGAGGACATGCATCGCGCACGGCGAATCCGCAAGATGCTCGGCGGTGGCATGCGTCAGTCCGGGGTGCTGGCCGCCGCGGCCCTGTACGCCATCGACCACCACATCGAGCGCCTCGCAGACGATCACCGTCGCGCAGACGCCCTCGCAGACGGCTTGAACGCGATGGGCTTCGCCACCGACCCCCACGACACCAACCTGCTGTACGTGCACTGCAGCGACGGTCCCGCCGTCCAGGACGCCCTCGCCCAGCAGGGCATCGCCTGCATCGCCGTCGCTCCCGACCGCGTGCGTCTCGTCACCCACCTCGACGTCGACGACGCTGGCGTCGAAGCCACGCTGAAGGCCTTCTCCGCGCTCGCCTGATCTGTCCCTCACGAGCGAGACGAACGTCGATCGAACGCTCTCCGCAGGAGATCCCGCCGACATCCTCGTCTACCGCAGCGCCCGACCCCGCCCTTCGGGCGTCCCAGGAGGATGAACACGGCTCGGGGCGGACGACCTGGGCGTTCGTTCGAACGACTTCGATGGATTCAACGCCAACTCTCACCGCTGAGCGCTTCGCTTCGCGGAGGATTGCGCTGAGGATCCGCTGAGCGCGGATGCCTCGACCAGGCCATCTCAGCCGCCGTTTTCGAGGTGGTGGTGGCGGTGGTGGCTGGGCGAACGTCGGACCAGATGACGACCGACCACCTCCACCACGACCGACGACGACGACGGGTTCGCGTCATCGATCCCGTCGTGTTCGCAGGGCTGTTCGTGCTCTGAGTCTCTGACGACGCTGTCTCCGATGCGTCGATCCCCGATTGGTCCGTTGGTCTGTTCGTCCGTACTCGTCCGCTGTGGCTCTGTGCGTGCGCCCGGATCCGCCTGCCAGAATCGCTGGCCTGCGCCTCCGAGGTGGTCCCCAGAGACGGGTCGAGTTCGCGCAGAGCCCGACCCCGCCCTTCGGGCGTCCCAGGAGGATGAAAACGGCTCGGGGCGGACGACCTGGGTGTTCGTTCCTGTATTTTCGGCGCACGCAGCGTTGCGTTCAGGCCGCGTGTTTCATTCGCTGCTGGCGGCGAATGAAACCGCGGATGAACGCGAGCGAGCTAGGGTTGGCAAGCGACGGCGACACCGTAGTCGATGTCGACGACCGAGCCCTGTGCCAGCGCATCGTCGAAGACGACCTCGTTGGTGGACGGGTTGTAGGTCCAGTTCGTGACGGGCGCACCGTCGACGTTGACCGTGATGCTCGCGGGGTCGGCGGTCTGGGACAGCTCGAAGGAGCCGATTCCCTGCAGCGAGGCCGAGCCGAGCTGACCGATCTGCGCCGACCAGTCGCCACAGAGGTCGAGGATGACGCCACCGGTCTGGTTGGCCGACTGGGGGTAGCCCGCCGCGCCGAGACCGCAGTTGCTCTGGTCGACGATGACCGAGACCTTCAGCAGGCTGGGATCGCTGACGTACTGCAGCCAGTTGTTGTAGTAGGTGCCCCAGGGGTTCGGGGACTGCTCTTCCTCGTCGCTGACCAGGATGACGTGCAGGAGCGCGCCCGGGCGCAGGAAGCCCGAGTTGCACTGCCCCGGCGTGGTCTTGCCGAGGGCGATGTCGATGAGCGAGTACAGCTGCTCGGAGTAGGTGTCGAAGCCCGTGGGGTCGTCGCCCTCGACCACCGCACTGGCGAAGGCCGCCTGGTAGCCCGTGGTGGTGGCGGAGAGGATGCCGTTGTTGAAGCAGCCGTTGTCGACGTTCGCGACGCCGAGCTGCCAGCCCTGGGTGACCGCGTTGATCTGGTTGATGAACGTGTCGAAGTTGTTGCCGAGCAGCTGGCTGTCGTCGTCCATCGAGCAGGACTGGTCGACCGCGAACAGGATGTCGACGGGCGGGTCTTCGGGGATGGTGAACGAGTCGGCGTTGGTGGCGGCGTAGTCACCGGCCCCGAACTGGTCGGCCGTGACGAGACCGCGGGGGTCGTTGCTCTGCACCTGCAGCTCGCCCATGAAGTCGCCAGCGGTCTCGGCGGTGAAGCTGACGTTGACCGACGTGAACTGACCGGGGTCGAGCTCGACGGGGAACACGTTCGGATCGTCGAGAGCCATCGAACCATCCGACACGTGCTCGATCGAGTCGATGGTCAGCCGGTCGCCACCGATGTTCTCGAGCGTGAGGGTGGTGAAGTCGCCACACGGCACGAAGTGGGTGCCGAAGTCGTGCGGGTCGGGCGTGATCTGGAGCTCGGGGACCGAGCCGAAGCCGATGAGGTCGACCAGGGTCTCGGGCTCGTCCGGATCATCGCTGTAGACCACGGCCTGACCGATGTTCTCGACACCGAGCGGGCTGAACACGACCTCGACGTCGCGCGAGGTGCCGGCGTCGAGCGTGAAGCCGCTGGGATCGACGAGGGTGAAGGCATCCGACAGCTCGATGCCCATGCTGTCGACGTTGAGCACGACGTCTCCGACGTTCTGGACGGTGAACACCTTGGTCTCCGACTCGGTGCTCATCAGCTCGCCGAACTCCAGGATCGGCGGGGTGACGACGATGTTCGGAATCCCGACGTTGGGATCGTCCTTCGCCGTGTTGAGCGTGTTCTCGGAGCAACCGCCGAGGAGCATGGTGCCGAGCAAAAACGTGGTCATGATGTCTCCAGAAACCTTGCGTATAGACAGTGCAAGAATCGATCCAGCCCTCTCGACCCTGTGAGGCCGATGATCTCGAGAACTGCGACAAAAAAATCGCACCCAATCGACCCAGGTGGGATCCGCGGACCCCGATCCGCTCCCATCCAATCACATGCGAGCGCTGTCACACTCCAGAATCACGTGTCTGGCGACGAGCCGCCACCATCACCGCGAGCACGGCGACGCCCAGCAACCCCAGACCCTCGACGCCGAACGCGACGAGAGCCAGCACGAGGCTCTCGAACGCCCACAGGGCCGGGAGCTGCGCGGTCAGGATCACTCCGATGCCAGACACCAGGGTGATCCTGGACTTCGCAGCCCAGCCGGCCAGCAGCACCAGCCCTCCGAAGAAGGCGAGCAGGATGGACGATTCGTACGCGGACGCGTTCCAGCCGCTGAGCACCCATCGTCCGTGCAGGAAGATCGCGACCACACCGACGAAGCTGGCGAAGGGGGTCTGCACGCCGAGCACAGCGGGATCTCCGAGCGCTTCGGGAAGCTCCGCGCGCTCCTGGACCACCGCGACGGCGGACGCCACCACGATCCAGCCCAGAGACGCCGCGAGCACGATCGGCACCGCGACACTGTGGTCGAGCTGAGACAGCAGCGGCAGGGTGGCTCCGAGCCCGGCGGCTCCGGCGACCCCCGGTGCCTCGTCCCAGATCGCGAGCCCCGTCGCGACCACGAACGCGACCAGCCCCGCTCCCAGGCAGACGGGCTCCAGTGCCCGCTCCGCGAGCCCCAACCCGAGCAGCCCCGTCAGACACCCCAGGATCCCGGCCGCACCGAACCCGTGGGCCACCCCCCGATGGAGGAACACCCGGATCGGCACCGCCACCACGCCCTTCGCGAGCCCCAGGCACACGAGCACCGTCGCCACCAGGGTCTCGTGGGCGTCCAGCAGCGCCAGGGTGGTCAACAGACTGCCGTCGATGAGCAGCAGTCCAGCCGTGACCAGGGCCACGATCGCGACGGACGCGAACATGCCCCCTGCGACTCGCCGTGGGAGGGGGACGGCCTGGAGGCGGCGCACCAGCTCGTCGCGATGCGCCGTCTCGACCAGCCCTTCGGCGACCCAACCCTCTACGATGCCCGCCCAGTCGGGGCGATCACCGGGGGGCGGTGCGATGGATGCGTCGCTCATGGACGCATCATCGCAGACGATCGCTCGCTGGGTTCAGAGCCGTGTTCAGAGGAGGTCGGCGACCGCGTTCTTCTCGTCCGCGAGCGCTTCGATGTTCTTCGCGATCCCGGCCTTGGCAGCCGCGTCGACCTCGACGTCGGTGAGCACGCGGTAGTCGCCGCCTTCACACACGCAGGGGACGCTGAACACGAGGCCTTCCGGCACGCCGTACCAGCCCTCGCTGGGGACCGCCATCGAGACGATCCGGCCGTCGCTGCCCTGCCACCAGTCGCGCATGTGGTCGACGGCCGCGTTGGCCGCAGACGCCGCAGAGCTCGCGCCCCGCGCCACGATGATGGCCTTGCCGCGCGTGGCGACCGTCTTCAGGAAGTCGCCTTCGAGCCAGCCGGAATCCAGGGACTCGCGAACGGCCGTGCCGCCGACCGTGGCCTTGGCCACATCCGCGTACATCGTGGGGCCGTGGTTGCCCCAGATCACGACGTTGTCGACGGTTCCGACGGGCACATCGGCCTTGTCGGCGATCTGACCGTGGGCGCGGTTCTGGTCCAGGCGCGTCATCGCGGTGAACTGGCGGGCGGGGATGGCGCCGCCGGCGTTCGCACAGGCGATGAGGGCGTTGGTGTTGCAGGGGTTGCCCACCACGATGACCTTGACCGACTTCTTCGCGACGGCGCCGATGGCCTTGCCCTGCCCCACGAAGATGGGGCCGTTCGCCTTCACGAGGTCGGAGCGATCCATGTCGGCCGTGCGGGGACGGGAGCCGACCAGGAAGATGGCGTCGGCGTCCTTGAACGCGACGTTCGGGTCGTCGCTGCCGACGATGCCGTGGACCAGGCGGAACGCGGAGTCCTGCAGCTCCATGATGACTCCGTTGAGCCGCTCCATCGCGGGCGTGATCTCGAGGAGCTGGAGGATGACGGGCTGATCCGGACCGAAGCAGTCGCCCGACGCGATGCGCCAGAGCAGGGAGTAGCCGATGTTTCCGGCGGCGCCGGTGACAGCGACGCGAATGGGTGCGTTCATGAGGGACTCCTTGGAGATGGCCGCTCGCTTAACGCGCCCCTTCACGACCCGGGCTCGAGCAATCGGATGTGACCGTCGACCCGCCGCTCTCCCCGCGGATCACCCACCTGGCGGTACACACCACGAGAGAGCCGGAATGCGTTGGACGCCCGATCCCGCAGGCGGGACTCGGCAGCCAGCAGCCCGGAACGCTCGAGCGCGTCGGCGATGGCCAGCGCAGGCCCCGGACCCAGCGAGGTTCCGAGCCCACGCGCGACGGCCCGCAACGCCAGATCGAAGGCCGGCCACCGACCCGCAGCCGCGCAGCGCGCCAGCTCGACAGCCTCCACGACGGTCCTGTCCGTCGACGACAGCGGGCCTTGACGCGCGAGGCTGGCCTGGCGCGCCGCGGCCTCGAACTGCTCGCGCGACAACAGCCGGATCGCGAGCTGAACCCGCGTAGGGCCCGCCAGCACGGGCGCGATCCCGTCCTGAAGCCCAATCGCCCGCTCCAGCCAGGCCTCGGCACGGGCACCGTCGTCCGACCCCAGTGCCTCGGATGCCTCGACGTACAGCCGGGCCCGCCACCGATCCGACCCCGCACCGGAGTCCTCGATCGTCTGCTCCAGCGTATCGAGGGAGGCTTCGGTGGGCGGACTGCGATGGAGTGCGGCGATGGCGAGGAGGGGCGCAGGCGCGGTGTCGGGGAGCGGGAACCGGCGATCCCACAGGGCGACCAGCCCGAGCACGGCATCGACCGCAGGGAGCATCCCCTCGGGATCCTCGCTGGCGACGCGCCCACGGAGCTCGGCGAGCACCCGACCCGAGCGAGCGAGCTCCCCCTGCTCCGCGAGGACGCGCCCGTGCAGCAGCGCCACCTGGTCGAACAGCCGCTCGTCGGCATCGGAGGACCGGGACAGCCGGGTGAACAAGGGCCCCGTGGTCGCATACGCGTCGGCCAGATCGCCAGCCAGCCAGTCTGCCCCGGCATCCAGCCACGACAGCCGACCCCGACGCGGATCCCCTTCGTCGATGTACTCCGACAGACGATCCACCAGAGAACGGACCTGCTCCACCCGCTCGTCCTGCAGCGCGACCTCGGCCCCCTCCATCCAGACGGTGAGCGCCCGGCCCACCCGACCCGAGGCCAGCAGATGGTCGCCGATGACCAGTGCCGAAGCCTGGACGGTCTCCCGCATTCCGGGGGTCATCAGCCAGTCCGCGACCGCACGGTGATGCCCGGCCTGCCGCCCTCCCGCAGCGGCCCGCTGCACCAGGGCCTCGCGAAGCACTCCCCCCTCCAGCTCGATGAGCGATCCATCGCCATCGACAGAGGCTCCCGGCGTCAGGTGCCCATCCCGGAGCAACCGCTCGGACAGGGCCTCCACCACCTCCACCCGCGCTCCCAGAGCCGCCCACTGCGAACGGGTGATCGGCATACCGGCAACGGCCAGCCGCTCCAGCGCCGGACCCGCCGGTGCGGGAAGCCCCTCGAGCAGCGACGCGATCCGGGCACCCACGAGGGACTCCAGCTCCTCGACGAGCGCCCCGGAGTCCGCTTCGTCGAGCCGATATCCACGCGGCGTCAACCGCAGCCGGTCTTCGGCCACCCAGCGCTCCACCAGGCTCAGGGCGAAGCGCGGATTCCCGCCCACACGGCGGACGAGGTCCTGCACGAGTGCACGCTCCAGCGGGAGGAGCTTGCGGACCAGCTCGGCGATCTGGCGGTTCCGCATCGGGCCGAGATCGAGAACCTCGTCCGCGTGCGCCCAGCCCACTGCCTGCGCACCCGAGCCCCGTGGCGGACGCGGGGGAACGGTCTGAGTGGCCACGAGCAGCACCGGCGAACGCGACCGCGCCTGGATGAACGACGTGAGCTTCTGGACATCCCGATTGCCCGTCGCATGGGTGTCCTCGAGCCAGAGGATCACCGGCCGCTCGACCGCCAGGCGATCGAGGACCTCCACCACCATCGGGAAGGACGCCCGCGAGGGTCGAGGGGAGACCAGCCAGGTGGCCACGCGGTCTCGCCAGGCATCCCCCTGGTCTGCGAAGCGTTCCTCGAGCCGTTCGAGCACCTCCTCGTGATCGAGGTGACGGGTACGCAGACTCCGCGCCACGGTGCGCCGGATCGTGACGGCCACCGACTCGCCGGGCCGGAACACCCCGCGCAGCGACTGGCACAGGCCGAGCTCCGCCGTGCGGGTGACGATCCACTCCGCCAGGCGGGACTTCCCCACGCCTCGCACCCCTCTCAGCACCACCAGACGGGGGCGTTCGGCCTCCACCATCGCGACGAGCACGGCCCAGATGCGGTCGCGGGCCTTCTCGCGACCCACCAACGGCACCTGGCGCATCCCCACCAGGCTGCGTCCGGCCCCCACCAGTCGAGGCGGCGGGGCCGGGACGGTGTGCTGGCGCCAGGTGCGGGGGACCGGGGGACGGGGCGATGGGTCGCGCTGTTCGGCGCGGCGTGCGGGGAGCCCGACGGTGGGGGGATCGAGGTCCGACAGGGTGGCCGTGCGAACCTCGGTACCCGAGGGCCCCAGCAGCTCCTGGTCGTCGATCCCCGCGCTCTTCGCGGTCCCCCGGGACAACACGAACCGCCGCAAGCCGGAGTCCAGGGTCACTTCGGGGGGGTCGAGGCGCGCCAGGGCCCGTGCGGCATCGGCGGCGAACCAGAAGCGATCCCGGGGTGCTTTGGCGAGGCAGCGACGGATCCAGGGCTCCAGTCCGTCGGGAACCGGCATCAACGGGAGGAAGGCGGGAGGCTCCTCGAGCAGCTGAGCCCGCATCAGCGTGGCCCCTTCTTGCCCTTGAACGGCAGCTGTCCGGTCGTGAGCTTCCAGGTGAGGTTGCCGAGCGCGTACAGATCCGACCAGGGCCCGTAGTCCCGGGCGTTTCCGAGCAGCTGCTCCGGCGCGATGTAGTGCAGGGTCCCCGCCACCACGGCGAGGCTGCCCGAGCGGACGTGCCAGTCGATGGCGGTCGCGATCCCGAAGTCCGACAGCTTCAGCCCCGGCCGCAGGTCGCGCTCGGTGCACAGCAGCACGTTGCCCGGCTTCAGATCACGGTGCACGAGCCCGCGCGCATGGGCGTGCGCGAGGGCGTCGAGGATTCCGAGCAGGATCGCGCGGAGGTCCGGCCAGGGCAGGGGTCTCGCACCATCCAGGGTCCCCCCGCTCGCGTACTCCATCGCGAGCCAGGGGCTGCCGGGCAGCAGGTCCCGAGCTCCGTCGACTCCCTCGAACGTCTGCACGGACGCATCGACCACCCCGGTGTCGAGGACCTGGATCACCCCCGGGTGGTTCAGCCGGGCGACCGCACGGGCTTCCCGACGCAGCGCGCGCATGGGTCCGTCGGCCTGACCCGCCTCGCTGGTCAGGACCTTGATCGCCGCCTGGACGCGGGTCTCCGGATGGACTGCTCTCCAGACCGTCGCCATGCCCCCTCTGCCGATCGGCTCGACGAGCTCGAAGGGACCGAGCCGTACGTGCACCCTCCCTCCCCGGCAGACGCAACTGCGCAATCGTACCCCACGGCGCCTGGACTTCCGGTCTGACCTCGGGAGATCGGGCAGGATCGCCGTCCACACACCCTACAGCGGTGATGCATCCGGAGGACGACCATGCAGGCATTCGAGTGGCTGTGGCCGAGGAGCTGTCTGGGGTGCGGCGAGGTGCGACCCCTCCCCGCGCATCGGTCCAGGGTGCCGGATCGCATCCCTCGAGCCGTCGGCGCACATCCCCGTTCGCTCGCCCTCGTCGACTGGTGCTCCGACTGCGCGCCCGGCGACCCCCTGTGTCCGAAGCCCCCGGCCTTCGGCATCGAGCGCGCGTTCGCCGTGGAGCGCTACGAGCGTCCGGTGGGACAGGCCATCGCGCACTGCAAGCGTTCGTCCGACCGCACGGCGGGGCTGCGACTGGCCCGTCTGTACGCCGAGGTTCTCAGCCCGATCCTCGAGCCCGCCCGTCCAGACGCTCTCGTTCCGGCCCCGAGCACCTGGCGGACCCGTGGCACCCGGGGGTTCTCGCTGGCCTCGTTGCTGGCCCGTCAGCTCTCCCGCACGCTGGGCGTTCCGGTGGTCGACGCCCTCCGATCTCGTGCCCGGGGCCGACTCGCACGGCTGTCCGGGCACGAGCGTCGCCATGCGCTGCAGGGCCGGATCCGCTCGATCCGTCCTGCACCGGGTCGGGTGGTGCTGGTCGACGATGTGCTGACCACCGGCGCCACCGCCGAAGCGGCGGCCACCGAGCTGCTGGGCGAGCAGACCACGTCGGTCGTCCTGGCCACACTCGCGGTCGTCACGCCACCACGACCCCGTCGAACGCCCTCCACCGTTCCCGCGGTGGTTCCTGGCTTCATCCCCCGGACCGGGCATCCGGCGAGACGTGTCCAGAAATCCGTACAAGAACGATGACAACGTCCGAAGAACGAAACAGGTTCTCGGTCGTAGATCTTCTCGAACGGCCGAGGTGGTGGGCCTCTCGGATTCTCCGGGGGGCCCGGCACAGCGCTTGCAGCTCCCGACACGCACCCTGCGATTCGGGCCGGCCCCTGGAGGATTCCATGACCAACACCACCCTCGAGACCCAGACCTCCCTCGGTGGCCTCATCGTCGCGCTGTACGACGAGTACCTGGAGCTGTACGGCGACCGGGATCTCGCGTCCGTCGCGGCTGCGGCCACGCTCAACACCCTCATCGTCGAAGGTCCCGTCGAAGGTCCCGGCGATCACGGCGAACCCGAAGTGGTCGAGCCCGCCGAAGCCGCTTGAGAGACGCGCATTCGGGGCGAGAACACCAGGATGCTCGATCCCCGGGGTTGATCGCCGGTTGATCCCGGGGTCGGGGTGAGGTACTCTCCACGTCCCTCCCCCGGGCACCCCGCGCCCCCCTCCCCCGTGCATCCTCATGGCACTCCCTGTCTCTCCCGCTCCCCGCAGCGACGACGTCGCACATCACGGTTGGCCCGGCCTGACCGTCCGAATCGCATGGACCCTGCTGTCCAGCGGTGTGAAGATCCGTCGAGAGGTTCTCGACGCCGCGCGCACGCACGCGCTCTACCACCTCCCTCCCGCGACCGATCTGCCCCACGCCGAGGACCGCGCCGCGCACCTCACCCGGCAGTTCGTCGCCCAGGCCCGGGGGCAGCTGCACCGGGATCCGTGGCCCGGCGATGCCGCCATGCCGCTCACCGACCGCTGGGCGCGCGCGATCGACAGCATCCGCGACCGCGTCACCGACGCCGTGTTCCGCATGCACTACGGCGATCAGCGGCCGCTGTCGTACGTCGAACGCAAGCTGGGTGTCGACCGGGTCGCGATCGACGCTGCACGCGGGGGGCTCCGAGAGGTCCTGCGCCGTGCTGCGCGACGGGATGGCCTGCCCCTCGACGCCTGGTCGAACGACCGGCTCGATCGGGTGCTCGCGCGCCTCGCCGCCTTCGCAGCCGACCAGTGCCCCCCGATGTACGACGTGGTCAACGGCGCCCATCGCTCCCACGTCCGGGTCTGCCCGCGCTGCAACCGCATGGTCCGCCTGGTGAACGCCGGTGCCCTCGAGGTGAACGACCTGCAGGCCCCGTCCCTGCGGGCCCGTCCCCGCGAACGCACCCGGGTGCTCGCCCTGCACTTCCACCCCGACGCCCGCCTCCATCGCGAGCGCGTGCAAGAGGCCCTGACCGCCCTCGACGGCCCCATCGAGGGCCGCGGCGCCGCACATCCGGTGGGCGAAGACCTCCTGTTGGTCGACGTCAGCACTCCAGGGCCCGTCGAAGAGGTGCTCCGGGTGGCCGCCGAGGTCGGGATGCCCGAGCGTCAGCACCTGCGGGGCGCCATCGTCGAGGGTCCCGGATGCTGGACCCGCTTCGGTCCGCTGGGCCCTCTCGGAGAGTCCGCACGCCAGGAGGTCCGCACCCGCAGCTGGGGGGTGGTCGACGGCATCGGAACCCTCCCGGACGCGCTTCCAGCCCCGCCTTCCGCGACCCTGTCCTGGGGAATCGTCGGTCTGCTCGGGCTGGCTGCGGGCCTTGCCTTCTACCTGGCCGTCCAGACCGCACCTCCCGGAATGCCCGGCCCCGATGTGGACTTCGTACCGGGTTCTGCTGGTGGGTCGTCCGGAACCTGGGCACACTTCGATGTGGAGGAATCCCAGATGGTGCACCTGATCGGCTCGACCGGCGGGACGCCCGAGCCCGTTCTCATCTCTCAGACCGCCGCCGACAAAGCCCGCCTCGCGGTGGGCGACGGCAGCTACCGCGCCCTCGTGCCCGGCGAAGCTGCCCTGCTGGTCGCCTCCGATCTCCCGATCGACATCTCCCCGTTGATCGCCACTTCTCGCGCATCCAGCGCCCCCCTTCAGACCCTTTCGGCGGAGATCCGTCGAATGCAGCCCTCCGCCCACGTGTTCCTGCACACGAGGTGAGCACCCGCTTCCCCAGCCGCGCACCTTCGGGCCCTCCTCCCCAGACGCCCCGGTCAGAACCATGAACGACGACAACACCGACGACATAGACCCGCACGACGCAGCGCGCTCCACAGACCTCGGAGACGCCTCCGACCTCCGGTCCACGCTCCGTCCGGGCTCCCGGTTCGACCTGCACCTCCACACCACCAGCAGCGACGGAAAGTTCGACCCCGACGAGGTGATCACCCGCTGTGCCCGCGGCGGGCTCGACGTCATCGCCCTGACCGACCACGACTTCGCGGCGCGCGTCCCCGCAGGGCCCCGACGCGTCGCCGGGCGCGACATCCACGTGCTCGCCGGCGCCGAGATCTCGGGCGTACACGACGGCACCGAGTACCACCTGCTCGTCTACTTCCCCGGGCCGCTTCCCGAGTCGTTCCGCGAGTTCTGCCGGGCCCAGTGCCTGGAGCGTGCCGTGCGCTACGAGCGCGCCCTCGAAGCGCTGGGCATCGATGCCCCCGGCCCCGATCCCCAGGCGCTCGCCGGCGACCGGGCCCTGACGCGCCTGCACCTCGCCCACGCGCTGGTCGATGCCGGCATCGTCCGCGACCGGGCCCAGGCCTTCACCGAGTACCTGGGCGACACCCACGCCACCGTGCCACGACTGACCCTGCCGTTCACCGACGCCATCCGCATCGCGCGGGAGGCCGGCGGCTTCACGAGCTGGGCCCACCCGCCCCTCGAAGCCGTCGAGACCTACATCGAGACCTTCGTGGCCGCCGGGCTGCAGGGCCTCGAGGGCGTCCGTCCCATGCTCACCTCGCGAGCCCGCAGGTCCTACCGCCAGATCGCCCGCCGACACGGGCTGTTCCTCACCGGAGGCTCCGATTGGCACGGCTGGCGCGGAGATGACGTGGGGCTGTTCCGCGTGCACGCCGTCGAGATCCGCGACTTCGTCGACGCGCTCCTCGCAGCGTAGGTAGCGCTACTTCGCGCCCGCCAGCGCATCGATGGCCATGCGTCGATCGAACGCCCGTTCGTCGGCCAGCAGGTGCTCGAGCATCACGGGCAGCGCGCGCGCACCGGTCGCGCTCGTGAACTTCGCCTCCGACCAGCCTTTCTTCTCGAGCTCGCAGCCCGACCAGATCCGCTGGCGCGCTTCGCGATCGACCTTCGTGGCGACGTCGGCGAGTACCTCGGGACCGCCCGGACAGGCCGCCTTCCAGACCTCGGGGGCTTCGGCCGCGACCTGCAGATCGAGCAGGGGAAGCATCGAGGGCGGCGCAGCGGGGATGCCGGTCAGGCCCTTCTCGATGGGCTCGGGCAGGGTGCAGGCCTCGGCCAGGCCCTGCGATGCGAGCTGGACACGGTGCTCCGCCGAGACCGAGCCGATGGCCTCGGACACCCTGGCCAGCTGGCCGTCGTCGCACGGGCCGGAGCTGCAGCCCCACAACCCGAGCAGGACGAGCATCAGCCCAGGATCTTCTGCAGCGACAGCGCCAGGCCGACGTTGCTGACCTTGAGCTTGCCCATCGTGAACAGCGCCATGCCCTGGTTGGGGTTGTCGAGCAGGGTGCCGAAGTCTTCGGCGTTGGCCGTGACCGTGCAGCCGGGCTCGTCGACCGCGCCTTCCTTCACCGTGCCGCTGCCGTCGGTCAGATCGACCGTCCACTGGCCCGCTCCGTCGATGTCGAAGACGTAGATCGACCCGATGTCGGCGGCCAGATCGGGGTTGTCCTCCAGCTTCTTGGGGAGGTAGTTGGCGAAGAAGTCGTTCACGTCGGCCATGGTGGTCTCCTGTTGGGAGTCAGGGCCGCGGACTGTAGCGGTGGATGACCCCCTTCGTCCAGTCCCGCTCCCCGACCTCATCTCCCGCGCGTGAACCCGGGCAGGTACAGGGCCGCGAACCGGGCAGGATCCACGATGCCCTCGTGCTGCATCCAGCCCTCGGCAGCGGTCTGCTCTCGCGCGTCGCCCTGTTCGATCGCCCATCCCCGTCGGGCGATCCGGTGCATCAGCCCCAGATCCGCCCGGTCCAGCGCCATGGATGCGGCGTCGAGGTGCGCGAGCGCCCGGTCGTTCGGGCTCCGGGGGTGCTCGGCCCACGCAATCGACGCCCGCAACAGCTCCGCGAACCCCGAAGAGATGCGTTGAACCGACTCGGGCAGCGCATCCAGCCGGTCTGCCCG
This sequence comes from Myxococcota bacterium, assembly GCA_965224055.1. Classification (GTDB taxonomy): domain Bacteria; phylum Myxococcota_A; class UBA796; order UBA796; genus JACKEQ01. The sequence continues at coordinate 6,240,160 of OZ245034.1, forward strand.
CATCGACGCCTCCCGCAACCACCCCCGTCGCTCCTCCGACTGCCGATCCGACTCCATCAGGGCGCGCGCGACCAGCACCCGACCCCGCAGGAAGTCCGTGTGGTACGCGAGCTGGACGTGCTCCGCCAGCCGGGGAAGCGTCTCCAGCATCCGGTCCGTCACCTCGAGGGCCGCGACCGGCCGACCGTCGTACAGCAGGCGCAGGGTCTCGGCCCGGTAGGCGAACATCCGCTGGATCGGCCACCGTCCCCCGCTCCAGCTCTCGATCTGGTCGACGACGTGCCGCTTCACCCCCTCGGAGTCGCCCTCGGCCAGCTCCAGCAGCGCCAGGATGTCTCCCCGAAGGCTGCGGGACAGCAGCTCGTTGCCCCGCTCCAGCGCATCCGCCAGCACCTGCTCCCGGACCCGCCGGGCCTCGGCGAGCCGCCCCGCGTAGACCAGGCACCGAACGCGGAACAGCCGCGCGACCGTGAGCTCGAAGCTCCCCGCGAACGGATCGGCCACCCGGACCAGCTGGCGCTCCGCACTGGACAGGACGCGCAGCGCGGTCCGAAACGACCCGTCCAGATAGGCCGAGATGCCCTCCCCGACCGCCAACACCCCGAGCAGCCGGGCGTCTTCGAGGGCCATCGCCGCTCCGCGCAGCTCCTTGATCGCGTTCTCCCGCCGGCGGAGGTTCGCACCTTCGCGGGCGCGCCAGGCGATGTCGAGACACCGGGATCGCACGATCCGCGGCTCGTCCCGGGCGGCTTCGGCTTCTCGCAGGGCGGCCAGATGGTATGCCCGGGCCCGCCACGGGTCGAACAGCTGCAGCGCCACCCCGAGCGCGTAGCCCGCGTCGATCCGCTCCTGGCGCCTCCGTCCACTCGCGCCGAGCCCCAGGCTGCGACGCAGGTCCGACCACAGCGTGCCCGCCCGGGCGCCCAGCGTTCGCGGGTCCTGAGAGAGCGGAGGCAGGGACAGCCCCTCCAGCACGTCGTCGAACAGGGTCACCGCGCGCTCGACGTGGCCGCCGTACAGCGCCTGCTCGGCCGCACGACGGAGGAAGGCCAGCCGGTCTTCCCCCGTCGTTCCGAGCGCCAGCTCCTGGAACAGCTCGGACGCCTCTCTCCCCCGCCCGGCCAGAGACAGGGTCTCGGCGAGGGTCTCGCGGATCAACCCCTGCTGTTCGCGGGTGTCGTGCTCCATCGCGTACTCGAGTGCTGTGCGGTACAGCCCGGCGGCCTGGTCGTAGTCGAGCCGACTCACCGCCTCGTCGCCCGCCAGGATGGCCAGGGTCACCACGCGCTCGTGAGCGCCCGCCGCCAGCGTGTGCTGCAGCAGCGTGTGGGGGTCGGCCCAGCCGGTTCCGCGCAGGGTCTCCGCCAGATCGAGGTGCATGCGCGCCCGGGCTTCGGGGGGCTCCCGGTGGATGACCGTCTTCGCGATGCGGGTGTGGATCAGCTCCACCAGCTGCACCATGCCCATCCGGCGGGTCCGGATCATCCGCTGCTCGACCAGCTCGGCGAGGTCGTCGTCGACCGTCTCCCGGCCCAGCACCTTCGCCACCGCCCCGGTCGGAATGGGGCGTCCGTACAGCGCCACCGCGAACAGCACCCGCTGCACCGGCCGATCGAGCGCCTCGAGACGATGGGTCAGGAAGTCCTCGAACGACAGCGTCTTCAGCGCGTCCGGATCCCGCGCCCCCTCCGCCAGCGCCTCCTCTTCGAACGCGTGGGCGAGCTCCAGCGCCAGCGCCGGATGCCCCCGGGACTCCCGGACGATCCATCGGATCGGACCATCCGGATCTCCACTCCCCACCAGCTGCTCGACGACCGGCCGGACCAGGGCCGACGTCGCCGTCTGGTCCAGCAGCCCCACCTTCACCGACCGGGTCTCCATGCGCATCCAGAGACGGTCCGACTCCAGCGCCCCCAGCAGCGGGCCTCCCGGACGTCCGACCATCAGCAGGAGCAGTCTGGACCGGGAGAGCTCGGCCATCCAGCGCGACAGGAACCGGGCACTCCCGATGTCTCCCCACTGCGCGTCGTCCAGGTAGATCACGATGGGCCGCTTGCGCACCAGGCGCCGAAGCAGCCGCGCTCCCGCCTCGATCGCGGCATCCCGATGAGCCCGTCCCGCCACCACGCCGTCCAGCGCCCGCGGGTCCGTGGTCTCGGCGTCCAGCACCTCCCCGAGCACCGGGAACATCGAGACCAGGGCGTCCACATCACCCGGATCGAGGGTCCGCCGTTCCTCCTCGGGAAGCCGGGTGAGCTTGCGCCGGAGGCTGTCCATCAGCGCATCCACCGCCTGAAACGGCACCGCTTCCCGATCGTGGCAGCGTCCGCGGAGGATCCACACCTCCTCGTACCGCTTCACCTCCGAGAGAAAGCCCCGGACCAACGTGGTCTTCCCGGTCCCGGCAGGTGCGGTGACCGACACCGCCACCGCCCGACCGGCCCGCGCGCGAGACCAGGCCTCCTCCAGCTCCTGCCGCTCGGATTCCCGCCCGATCAGCCCCGGCTGTGCATGGACCACCTCCGAGCCCGCACTCTGACCGAGCCCTCTCAGCGCCTCGGCCGCAGACGGCCGCTCATCCGGGTCGCGAGACAGCAACCGCGTGCAGAGCCCCTCCAGATCGGGCGGAAGTCCGTGCACGAGCGCTCCCGCCGCCGGCGCATCGCGCACCTGCTTGTTCGACAGCATCTCGACCATCGAGCCCTCGAACGGCAGTCGACCGGTCAGGGCCAGGAACAGCACGACCCCCACCGAGTAGAGGTCTGCCGCCACGGTCGGAGGCTCCCCCAGGGCGGTCTCGGGGGCCATGAACGCGGCGGTCCCCACCACCTTGTCGACCCGGGACAGCTCGCTCGCGACCCGATCGGCGTCGTAGACCAGCCCGAAGTCCAGCAGCACCACGCGGCCGGCCGGCGTCACGATGAGGTTGCCGGGCTTGATGTCGCGATGCAGCTTTCCGTGCCGATGCAGCGCGTCCACCCCCCGAAGCAGCTGCACGGTGGCGTCGCGCACGCGGTCGATGTCGACAGGAGGCGATGCAGACGGGGGATTCGTGGTGTCGCCGCGCTCCTCGTCGACGGGCAGCACATCCAGCTGGGGCATCGAGTCCATCGAGAGGAACGTCGTGTTGTCGAGCAGATCGACCCGGGTTCCTTCGGGCCCGCGCGTCCAGGTGGTCCAGTCCACGCCGCGCACCAGCTCCATGACGATGAACCAGGTCTCGCCCTCGACGACGAGCTCTTCCAGTGCTGCGAGGTTGTCGTGGCGGATGTCGGCCAGGGCTCGGAACTCGGCCTTGAACCGGTACAGCGACCGGGGCGAGAGGCTCACCAGGGTCTTCAGCGCGACCTCGCAGCGACGCTGGCTGTCCCACGCTTCGTACACCCGGCCGACCGCGCCGGTGCCGAGCTCACGGCGGACGACGTAGCGACGGGTCCCTGAGAATCCCTCGGTCACGCCGAGAGCATAGCGGCTACGCTCATCGGCTACGCTCGTCGTGGTGATGAACCTGGGAGGACGCAGCATGTCGAAGAGCGAGATCGAAGCCCTGGCCAAGGAGCTCTACGAGAAGACGCAGGAACTCAACGCCCTCCGGGCGGCCTACGAAGGCGAGCCCTGCAGCGACTACACCTTCTCGACGGAGACCGGCACGGTCCAGCTCTCGGAGCTGTTCGGCGAGCACGACCGACTGCTGGTGATCCACAACATGGGCCAGGGGTGCCGCTACTGCACGCTGTGGGCCGACGGCTTCAACGGCCTGCTGCCTCACCTGGAGTCGGAGATGGCCGTGGTCCTGGTCTCTCCGGATGCCCCGGCCGCGCAGCGCCGCTTCGCGAACAGCCGTGGCTGGCGCTTTCGCATGGCATCCCACAGAGGACATCCGTACGCGAAGGAGCAGTGTGTGATGCAGCCGGGCATGCCGGCCGCCGTCGCCTATCGGCGCGAGGGCGATGCGCTGTTCCGCATGAGCGACACCCCGTTCGGGCCGGGCGACATGTTCTGCGTGCAGTTCAACCTGCTGGCGCTGGCGGGCATCGGCTCGTTCACGCCCCAGTACCGCTACTGGTCGCGCCCCGACCGCGAGCAGATGCTCGACGGCGGGGACGACCTCGTAGACTGATCAGGCGCAGACGCTCTTGCCGGTCGAGCCGAGGTCTTCGAAGGCCTGCTGCAGGCGCACGACCATGCTCTCCTCGCCCTTCCGCAACCACTTGCGGGGGTCGTAGATCTTCTTGTGCGGCTTGCCGGTCTCCGGGTGGAGCTGGTGCTCGAAGGCCTCGCGGTTGTCGAACACGTACTGCCCGACCGCCTTCGCGAACGCCCACTGGGTGTCGGTGTCGATGTTCATCTTGAAGACGCCGTAGCCCACGGCCTCCTCGATCTTCTCGGGATCGGAGCCCGAACCGCCGTGGAACACCAGGTGGAGCGGGTTGTTCGCGGTGCTGTGCGTCTCCTGGACCAGGGCCTGGCTGTTGCGCAGGATCTCGGGGCGGAGCTTGACGTTGCCCGGCTTGTAGACGCCGTGCACGTTGCCGAACGACGCCGCGACGCTGAAGTGGCCGATGGGGTTCAGCACTTCGTAGGCCTGCAGGACGTCCTGGGGCTGGGTGTACAGGTGGGAGTTGTCGGCGCCTTCGACCAGCTCGTGGCCGACGCCGTCCTCTTCGCCGCCCGTGACGCCGAGCTCGATCTCGAGGCTCATGTCGATCTTCGCCATGCGCTCGAGCATCGCCTTGGACAGCGCGATGTTGTCTTCGAGGGATTCCTCGGACAGATCGAGCATGTGGGAGCTGAACAGCGGGGTGCCGTGGCGCTCGTAGTGGGCTTCGCTGTGGCCCACGAGAGCTTCGACCCACGGGATGAGCGACTTGTTGGCGTGGTCGGTGTGCAGCGCGACGCACACGCCGTACGCCTTCGCCAGCAGGTGCACGTGCTGCGCGCAGGACACGGCCCCGAGCACCTTGGCCTCGGCGCTGTCCGGGTAGCCCTTGCCCGCGAAGAACTGGGCCCCGCCGTTCGAGAGCTGGATGATGACGTCGGACTTCGCAGCGGCCGCCGCTTCGAGCACGGCGTTGACGCTGTCGGTGCCGACGACGTTGACGGCCGGAAGCGCGTAGCCACCGTCCTTGGCTGCGTCGATGACGGCCTGGTAGGCCTTTCCGGTGACGACACCGGGCTTCGGATCGGACATGACCACCTCCTGTGGCGCGTGCCCTACCCGGTGGAGAGGCCGGGCGCACCCTGAAGTTCAGCGGTCAGCCCATGGCGACGAGGATGCCGCTTCCGACGATGTAGGTCACGACCAGGCCCACCGTCTCGAAGCCCAGCCCGAACGCGCCCTGTCGCTCGCGACGCAGCAGGCCCATCACCAGCAGCGTCGTCATGAACAGCGACAGGGCGAGGATCAGCTCCTGCTGCGCGGTGATCGCCGCGAAGATCGAGCCGGGCCGGTAGGCGACATCGGAGGCAGCCAGGAACAGGATGTCGAAGGCGTTGCCCCCGATGATCCCGCCGACTGCCAGGGTCAACGCCCCCCGGCGCACCGCGGCCACCGTCGTGACCAGCTCGGGCAGCGAGGTCACGATCGCGGTGGCGAACACGCCCATCAGTGACTGCGACAACCCGAAGGTCTCGATGGCTCCTTCTGCGGCGAGGGAGATGCCGAAGCCCGCCAGTGCCGTGACTGCGGCGAGGACGACGAACTCGCCGACCAACCGGCGCGTGGAGGCCGACCCGCTCTCGTCCTGCTCGGGGTCGTCCGCAGCGGTCTCGGGCGTGGAAGCGGCCCGCCAGCCGGGCTCTTCGCGGGCACTGTGCGTGATCCGCAGGCCCAGGACGTAGAACGCGACGAGCAACGCGCTCACCGGATGGATGCCGAACACCGCCACCTCCGGAATCGAGGTCGCCAGCAGCGCCAGGGCCAGACAGCCCGCGAGCACCGTTCCCTGCACCATGTTCTCGAGGCTCGCTGCAGCGTGCTCGAGGTTGGCGCGTCGGTACGCGATGTCCGCCGCAGCCAGGAACACGGTCTGTGCGGCGATCCCCCCTGCGGCGTTCGAGACCGCCAGCTCCGGCAGGCCGTTCCAGGCCGCGACGACACTCGTGGTCAGGCCCGACAGGGAGGTCGCCGCCCCCAGGAGCACGGCTCCGACGACCGCTTCTCCGAGGCCCGTGCGATCCGCCAGACGGTCGGCCACCGACGTCAGCCGCATTCCCGCGAGGAGGACGACCACGGCCGCGAATCCGAACATCCCCAGCACGACGAGCGGGTGAGTGGGAATCGGGACGGGCAAGGCGGGAAGCTCCAGATCCTCGAGGAGGCGTACCTGTGGCCTAACGGGGCCCAACGGAAGCGGTTTCGGCTGGTAAGCTCCGGGCCGTGCCGCCCCTCCCCCGCATTCCCCCCGCGCTCGCCGCCCTCCTCTTCGCCGCCCTGATCGCCACGCCCGGCTGCTTCTACAAGGTCGGCTCGGGCTTGATGGCCGGGGTGTTGGACGAAGCCGGTGGCAAGGGGCAGTCCGAAGGCGTCGACCCCGTGCTCGAAGGGCTGGTCGAGAAGGCGCTGCTCGCCGAGCTCGGCCAGCAGCTCGGACAGGGCCTGCAGGCCGGCGTGACCGAGGTCACCCCCGAGCAACAGGCCCGTCTGGAAGCCACGATCGACGGCTTGATCACGGTCGCCACGGCCCGGGCGGGCAAAGGGCTGCGTCGCGACGTGTCCCCCGAGCTGCGCGCGATGGTGCAGCGCGACATCGTCGAAGCGTTCTCGGAGGGGATGCGCGGCGAGCTCGGCGGGAGCCTCGAGGAGACCATCGACCGGCTGGTGAACCGCGCCATCCTGTCGTTGCGCACCAACCTCGAGGACGAGGAGATGAAGTTCGCGACCGCCGGGTTCCTGCGCGAGTCGATCTACATGGCCCTGCGCGAGGGCAACGAGACCCCTCCGGTCGGCGAGACGGTCCAGACCACCCTCGAGCAGAACGTCCTCGACCCCGTCAGCAGCAACGTCGAGAACCTGGCCGACACCATCGCGTCCAAGGTCAACGAACAGGCGCAGCAGACCCAGCGCTTCCTGCAGGGCCTCATCTCGCTCCTCATCGTGGTCCTGGGCGTGTTCGCGGTGATGTACTTCGTCCTGCAGCGTCGCTACCGTCGCGAGGCCGCCGATCGGGCCATGCGCGAACACGAGATGCAGAACCTCAACGTCGCCCTGGCGCAGCTGGACTCCGGCACCCGCGCCCAGGTGGAGCGCAAGCTGTCCGAGGTCCGGTCGCTGGTGGACGCCGCCGAAGACCCGCAGGTTCGCGGTGCGGCCGATGCAGACGATACGGACGACACCTCCCCCGACCCTCCCGCCCGACCCGAGGACGACCCGAGATGACGCTGCACTCCTGGATCCCTGCTGCCGCCCTCGTGGCCCTGGGCCTGCTCGGCGCGGATGCCCGGGCGAGTGGCTGCGAGCAGACCACGATCGGCGCCCTGGCCAACACCCCCGCACCGGCCATCTTCGTGCTCGGGGAGCGTCGCGGCACCCAACCCGATCTCGCACGCGCCAACCGGCTGTTGAACCGCCTGTCGAACAGCGGAGAGCCCGTCACCCTGGCGCTGCAGTCCGTTCCGATGGGCAAGCAGGCGGTGCTCGATCGCTACGCTCAGGGGGTCCTGCCCAGCACCGATCTGCCCGGCCTGCTGGACTGGTCGGCTGCGAACGGCTTCCCGTACCGTCCCTACGAGCCCCTCGTGACCGCCGCGATCCAGGAGACCGAAGTGCTCGCTGTGGGCGTCGACATCGAGCCTCGTCCCGACGAAACCCCCGTCCCGCTGGCTCCGGGCTACATCGCCGTGCTCCAGGACGCGATGTCCGGCCACCTGATGCCCCCCGACCTCGAGGGCCGGTTCGTCCAGACCGTCTCCTGGCTCGATCACCGCATCGCGAAGGCCGCCCTCGCGAACTGGGACTCCAGGGGCTACCTCGTCATCGTCGCCGACCGGCTGCACGTCGAGGGCGGCAAGGGCATCGGCTGGCAGGCCTCGAGGATGTCCGGCGCCGACATCGTGACGGTCAACCTCGGCGGGCCCGGCGCCTGCTACCCGGACGACCTCTACCTCTGAGGGGCCATCCCCTCGTACTCCCAGTGCATCCGTTTGCGAAGCTGCTCCAGCGATGCGTCCCAGTTCTCGGCGGCGCATGCGTCCAACACGCGCTGCAACCCCTCGTGGAGGTCTCGAGGATCGCGCAGCTGGGCCACCAGGATCAGCCCGCGGCGCTCGAACCGCTGCCCGCGCAGCGCAGCCGCTTCGGGCGTGGCGACTGCCGTCCAGAACGACGTCGCGCCCGCGGTGCCCGACTCGCCGACCTCCACCTCGACGTCCAGCCAGGCCTCCTCGCGCTGCCCCGCACGCCAGTCCTCCAGCTCCACATCAGGCGCGCACAGACCGCGAATCTCCAATGAACACCGGGCTTCTGGACCCATCGCAGCGCTTCCTCCCGGTCGTCCACTATCTCCGTTTCGGCCCTGTCCGCGAGTCGCGGCCCCTGTCCCGGCACGTCATCGCGTGTCATCCCGTCGACTTTCGCTGGAGGCCTGCCCGTCTGTGATGGCGAACCAGGAGATGCCATGTTCACCACGCAGACGATGACTCTTTCCGGCCTCGCAGGCGCAGCCCTCCTCGTGGCCACCCCCGCGATGGCCCGGCCCCACTCCACCGTCACCGTGGCCAACCAGTGGTCCGCGCCCGTCACGGTCGAGATCGACGGCCACCGCGTGGACACGCTGCACGGCAACCGCACCGAGCGCTACTCCGTGCGACCCGGCATGCACACCGTGACCGTCCGCGCGAAGAACGGCACGCTGCTGGAGTCCGAGACCCACTGGCTCCGTCCCCATCGCAATGGCTTCGTGACCGTCGACATCCCACGCACGACGCTCACCGTCACCAACACGGGCCACCGACCCATGTTCGTCTCGGGTCTGGCGACCGCGACCTACCAGGGGGGAGGCCTCTGGATCGCCCCCGGACGCTCGCACACCACCTCGGTCCCCGCCGGGAACGTCGTGCTGACCGGCAGTGTGGAGGGCCGTCGTGGGATGCGCACGGTCGATCAGGAGACGATCTGGGCCGAGCCCGGACGCACCTCGCAGGTCGCCATGGGCGCTCCTGTCGCCGCACCGTCCCAGCTCGTCGTCACCAACCCCGAGCCCTTCCCCGTCACCCTGGTCGTGGACGGCGTGTCCCACGGCAAGCTGCGCCCCGGTGCCAGCATCGCTCTCGACGTCCGCCCCGGGCGACACGACATCGACGCGTTCCACCACCGCGGCCGCGTGGTCTTCGACGAGACCGTGCGGGTGGGCCACGGCACCAGCACCCTGGTCTCGCTGTGCGGCCGGATCACCACCCAGCCTGCCCAGGACCGTCCGGGCAGACGGGGCCCGCGTCCCACGACGGCCTCGAGCACCCCCGCGTACGGCGCGCACGCCTCGGGGACCTGGGCGAGCAGCGGCTACACGTACTGGACCCGTTGAGGGTCACCCGTCCGAAGCGCCCGCCTCCATGGGCGTCTCGGGCGCAGGCACTGGTTTTGGTCCAGCGGGCCCGGCCTCTTCGGGGGGCGGGCCTGCATCGTCTTCGGTCGCGTCTTCTGCGTCTTCTTCCCCAGACGCGAGGTGGTCCGGAGCCGGAGGTGCGGGCAGGCGGGCGTAGAGATCCCGCATCTCCTCGTGCACGTTCGACGAGATCCGGCCGCCTCCGGGGATCGGCGTGGTGCCGGTGGGCTTGGCGACCCCGACCCGCACCCGCTCGCGCACCACCTCGGCATCGAGGGTCTCGACCGGGGAGTCGTCACCGGCCGTGAGCGCCGTGGTGGCGAAGTGCACCCAGGCGTCCTCGTAGGGTACGAACGCGTAGTCGGCCGTATAGGCGGTCACCACCAGCTTCTCGACGCCCTCGGGGGTCTTCTCGCCGAGGGGGCGGACCAGCACGATCACCCAGTGACGCCGATCCGAGATGTTGCACATGCCGCCCATCCCCAGCCACGGATGCTCCGGATCGTCGGAGGTGACGGCATCGTCCCAGAACACCGCTTCGCACGCTCTTGCCGCCCACACCTCGACCGCAGCGCGGGGGATTCCCTCGGCCCACATCACGTCGAACCAGCGCCGCCCGTCGGTGGAGTCGACCGCGATTCCCCGCTCGGTCTGGCGGACGCGGGCGCCCTCCTGGACCCGGAGCCCGACCCCCTCGACGACCTCGGTCCGAAGCGGAACATCTTCGATCTGCCCGCCGGATGTCCCGCACCCCAGCAGCATCGCGACCAGTGCTGTCCACATCATGCAGGGCCCCTAACCGCGTGTTCGCTGCCACCGAATGCTGCGTCCACGACAGCGGGACGGGTCGATACGGAACTCATCTGCTTTCGTCAGAGGAGTTCCCCATGCGCACTGCACTGTTTGCCAGCCTGATCAGCCTCGGCGTCGTCGGTTGCGGCGGTGGCGAAGAAGCCCCCAAGCCCGACCCCAAGCCCGAACCCGCCAAGGAAGAGCCGAAGCCCGAGCCCAAGAAGAAGGACTTCGCCGACATGTCCGAAGAGGAGCAGCACACGCACCTCATGGAGCTCGGCAAGGAGGTCTACACGAACTCCTCGCTGGCCTGCAAGACCTGTCACATGGACGACGGAAAGGGCCAGGAAGGCGTGTTCCCGCCGCTCGTCGGCCAGAAGGACCACATGGGCGACTGCGTCAAGCACGCCGCCATCGTGATCTACGGCCTGAACGGCGAGATGGAGGTCGACGGCGTGAAGTACAACGGCGCGATGACCCCCCAGGGCAACATGCTCTCCGACATGGAGATCGCAGCCGTCACGTCCTACGAGCGCAACAGCTGGGGCAACGACTACGGCTGGTGCTCGCCCGACGACGTGAAGAAGGCCCGCGAGAACAACCCGCTCGAGTAGCGGTCTGGAATAGCGGTCTGCGCGGGCGCTCAGCGAAGAGACGCCATCAGCATCTCTTCGTTGAGCTTCGCCGGATGGCCGCGCCAGACGATCTTGTCGTCCTTCACGAGCGCAGCCGCCGGAACGCCCTTCACGGCGTAGTGCTCTCCCATGCGTCCATCGTCACGGGCGATGGGGTACGACACCTGGTTCTCCTCGAGGAATGCCGCGAGCACTTCGGGCGTGGTGTCGCGCGTCATCTGGGTGATGCCGACCACGTTCAGACCCTCGCTCTTCAGCTTGCGGTACGTCTCCTCGAGCTTGGGCACCTCGCGCTTGCAGTGGGGGCACCACACCTCCCAGAACACGAGCATGGTGGCTTTGCCCTCGTCGAGGGTGGTCTCGCCCTGCATCCACTCGGCGATGTCCCACTTGGCTTCTTTGCCCACCACGGCCTCTTCGCGCATCTCGGCCTTGGTCCGCACGCGCTCGTACAGGTCGGCGGTCTGCTTCTCGAGCTCGACGATGCGGGCCTCGAGCTCCGGAACCCGGGGGTCCTGTGAGGCACACCCGCTGAAGAGCCCCGTGATTCCGGCCCCGATCAGCAGGGCTGTCGACAATCGTCCCAATGGCATAGGTCTGTCCCGGTTGTTGGATGCGGTTGGACGCGCAGCGTAGGACGACGCGTCCGACGAGGTCCAGCCCCGGTCCACCACAGGAGGTCACATGTTGTCGGCGACCGGACTCGGCATGCACTTCGGTCCACAGACGCTCTTCTCGGGCGTCGATCTGCAGCTCGATCCCGGCAAACGCTACGGCATCGTCGGCGCGAACGGGTCGGGCAAGTCCACCCTGCTGCGGATCCTGGCGGGCCAGGAGATCAGCACCGAGGGCGAGATCAACCTCCCCAAGCGCGCGCGGATCGGGGTCCTGGAGCAGGACCACTTCCAGTACGAGGACGTGAAGATCCTCGATCTGGTGATGATGGGCAACCAGCTCCTCTGGGACGCGATGGTCGAGAAGGAGAAGGTGCTCGCCACCCAGCCCTTCGACGATGTGCGGTACGGCGATCTCGAGGACATCGTGCTCCGGTTCGACGGCTACTCCCTCGAAGCGCGGGCCGGACAGATCCTCGAAGGCCTGGGCGTGCCCACCGAGGTCCACCACGAGAAACTCTCGGTGCTGTCGGGCGGATTCAAGCTTCGAGCGCTCCTGGCCAAGACCCTCGCCGCCGAGCCCGACCTGCTGTTCCTCGACGAGCCCACCAACCACCTGGACATCCTCGCGATCAAGTGGCTCGAGGACTTCCTCACCTCGTTCAAGGGTGTGGCCGCCGTGGTGAGCCACGACATGGCGTTCCTCGATGCCGTGTGCACCCACATCCTCGACGTCGACTACGAGAGGGTCACCCAGTACACCGGCAACTACTCGGCGTTCACGGTGGCCAAGGTCGAGCAGCGGGAGCGCCTGGAGGCCGAGATCGCCAAGCGCGAGAAGGAGATCGCCGACCACAAGGCCTTCATCGACCGGTTCAAGGCCAAAGCCACCAAAGCCCGCCAGGCCAACAGCCGGCAGAAGCGCATGGAGAAGATCGAGATCGCCGAGCTCCCGCGGTCGTCGCGGCGCTATCCCGCGTTCCGCTTCACCCAGGAGCGGCCCAGCGGGCGCGAGGTGCTGAAGGTCGAGGGCGTGAGCAAGGCCTACGGCGACAAGCAGGTGCTCGACGACGTGTCGTTCACGGTGGAGCGCGGCGATCGGCTCGCGGTGATCGGTCCGAACGGCGTCGGGAAGTCCACGCTGCTGAAGATCTGCGTCGGGGTGCTGGAGGCCGACGACGGCTCCGCCGAGTGGGGCTACGAAGCGCGGTTCGGCTACTTTCCGCAGAACCACGACGAGGCCCTCGGCGACCCCACCCAGACCGTGAAGGACGCGCTGTGGCAGAAGCTCCCCGGCGAAGGGCTGGGCGCGGTCCTGGCCCGTCTCGCGGCGGTGCTGTTCAGCAAGGACGACGCCGACAAGGCCGTCGAGAACCTGTCTGGCGGCGAGGGCTCGCGACTGCTGTTCGCCCGTCTGGACGCCGAGTCTCCTCCGGTCCTGGTCCTCGACGAGCCCACCAACCACCTCGATCTGGAGGGCATCGAAGCGCTCGCCAACGCGCTGAAGGCCTACGAAGGCACGGTGCTCTTCGTCAGCCACGACCGGTGGTTCGTCAACGCATTGGCCACGCGCATCCTGGAGATCCGGCCCGGCCACCTCGACCTGTACGACGGCACCTACGCCGAGTTCCTGCGCCAGGGCGCCGACGACCACCTCGACCGCGACGCCGTGCTCCAGGCCAGTCGGTAGCATTGAAATGAAAGCGGCTTTCAATTAACGAGAGGCCACTGCTTTCGGAGCCCTCATGACCCTGCGTTCGCTCTCCCTGCTCGTCGCGTTCTCCCTCTTCGGTGCCGTCGGCTGCAGCGGATCGACCGCCCCCGAGTCCCCAGAACCCCCAGCACAGCCCGAGCCCGAGACCGAGCCGGATGCGGCCCCGGCCCCCACCCCCGATGCGCGTGTGAACCTCAACACGGCCACCGAGGCGGAGCTGAAGGCGATCCCCGGCATGACGCCCCGGATGGTCCACGAGTTCGAGGAATATCGGCCGTACGTCAGCATCCAGCAGTTCCGCAAGGAGATCGGCAAGTACGTCGACGCCGAGCAGGTCGCGAAGTGGGAGCCCCACGTCTTCGTGCCGGTCGCCTACGACGAGTGCGACGCCGCCACGCTCCAGCAGCTCCCCGGGGTCGACGAGGCCGCCGCGAAGACCCTGATGGAGGGGCGACCCTACGGCGACCGCGACGCCTTCCTGAAGGCGCTCGAAGAGACCGCCGGCGCGGAGCAGGCCGAGGCGGGTAGCGCCCTGGTTCCGTGAGCGCAGCATGACGCCGCAGCGCTATCGACGTGCGACCGCAGGGCTCGCCGTGCTCCTGGGCATCGGGCTCGTGTCCGACCTCCTGCTCGAAGGCCACACCGCCACCTGGCTCCAGCTGCTGCCGTTCGTCGCAGCGAGCGGGTTCGTGCTGGGCGCCGTGCCGCGACTGCTCGCGAATCCCCCGTCCTGGACGCGTCTCTCGGGGCTCACCAGCGCGGGGCTGGGCGTGGCGGTGGGGCTGTTCGGGATCTGGGAGCACCTGGAGCACAACGCCCTGTTCGAGGCCGAGATCCGTCCGACCGCGGCGACGTCCGAGGTCTGGCTGGAGGCGATCACCGGCGGGAATCCGGTGCTGGCGCCGGGCGCCTTCGTGCTCGGCGGAGCGTTGCTGGGCCTGGCGAGCATCGAGCGGACCGCGCCGACCGAGCGCTGACGTCCACTTCAGGGGCCTTCGAAGACCAGGAACGAGAACCAGACCCCGTCTTCGCGATTGTGCGGCTGGACCGCGCTCCGATGGTGACACAGCCGCTGGACGAGCCCGGCCTGGACGGCCTGATCCCGCACCTCGTCGTCGGAGACCTCGAAGATCCGGCGGCCATGACGGTCGGGGCCGTGGCGGATCGACAGCATCCAGCGCCCGCCCGGCGCGAGGAGCCCGGTGATCCGGCGCATGGCTGCGGATCGCTCGGCTGCGTCGAGGTGCATCCACATCCCGCTCGCCCACACCACGTCCCAGCTGCCCGCCACGGAGCTCAGCGACGGAAGCGCAGCGTCTCGCCACTCGAGCTGGGGATACAGCCGGGCCGCCCCTTCGCGGAGCGCGTCGGTGGGCTCGCAACCGAGCACGGCGTAGCCTCTCCGCGCGAGCTCGGCGGCATCGTGACCGGGCCCCGAGCCCACGTCCAGCACGCGTGCCGGAGGCGTCGGAAGCCACGGGAGGACCGGGCCGTGCACGGCATCGAAGTCGAGGCGTCGCTCCAGCATCCGCTCGGCGAGCGCGCCGTATCCACGACTTCCAGGTACACGACCTCCAGGTGCACTCACGGAAGCTCGAGCCAGCTGCGGAACATCGCGTCGTCGATCCTGGCCGGATGCCCACGCCAGACGATCTTCCCGTCCTTCACGACGGCTGCGGCGGGCAGGCCCTTCACGCCGAAGCGCTGGGACATCGCCATCCTGTCCTCCTGGGCGACCGGGAACGGGATGTCGCGCTCGGCCAGGAAGTCCTCGACCTCCTGCTCGGTGACGCCGCGCGTCCGCTTGGTCAGCCCGATCACGTTCAGCCCCGCACCCGCCCATTCGTCCGCGACACCCTGGACCTTGGGCACCGCCCGCTGGCAGTGCGGGCACCACACCTCGAAGAACACCAGCAGCGTGGCGGTACCGTCGTCCATCGTCGCGGTTCCCTGGAACCAGCGCTCGACCTCGAGATCTCCCGCCGCCCGGCCGAGGACCTTCACGTCGTCCTCGACCGGAATCACCTGTCGGCGACAGTGCCGATCCTGCGGAAGCCAGCTCTTCCAGACCTCGAAGCGCGCGTAGTCGGGTTCCTCGGACTCCAGCTCTGCATTCATGCACTCGATGATGCGACTGCGGAACGCCTCCTGCGTCTCGTCCTCCGCCTGACGGTCGCACCCGTCCGGAATCTCGATCGACGGCTCTTCGGTGGGCGGCTCGCCACATCCCGGCGCCACCACCATGACGGCCCACAGCCCCACAGCCGAGATCATCCGCCACCCCCGGGCTCTCCACACATCCCACACGAAAACGGCCCGTCAGCACGGAGCCAACGAGCCATCCACCCAAAAGAGAACAGCCTTCCGCAGGAAATCCCACCGAAGGCCTCGTCTACTGCAGAGAGCAGCGATGCGTTCAGGCCGCGCGCCACAAACGCCCTCTACCGCAGAGAGCAGCGATGCGTTCAGGCCGCGTGGCTCATTCGTCGCTGGGCGCGTTTCGCGAGGCCGAGCAGAACTTCTGTTCGCGAGTGCCGAGTGAAACGTGTCCAGCGGCGAATGAGGCCGCGGATGAACGCGAGCTAGTTGATCCAGCCCTGGATCATGTCGTCGTTGATCCGCGCCGGGTGGCCACGCCAGACGATCTTGCCGTCCTTGACGACCGCGGCGGCCGGGATGCCCTTCACACCGTAGTGCTGCGACATCGCCATGCCTTCTTCCTTGGCCACCGGGTAGCTCACCTTGTTCTCGGACAGGAAGCTGGTGACCTGATCCTCGGAGATGTTCCGGGTCATCTTGGTCAGACCGACGATGTTGAGGCCGTCGCCCTTGTACTTCTGGTAGGTGGCCTCGATCTTGGGCACCTCGCGCTTGCAGTGGGGGCACCAGACCTCCCAGAACACGAGCAGCGTGGCGTCGCCGTCGGCCAGGGAGACATCGCCCTGGAACCACTTCTCGACCTGGATCTCACCGGCGTCCTTGCCGATGACCGCCACCTCGTCCTCGATGCGCTTGACGGCGCGTGCGGCGCGGGTGTTGGGGTACTTCTCCTTCAGCTCGGCGATGGAGGCCTTGACCTTGTCGTACTCCATGGCCTCCATGTGGCCGTTGATCTCCTTGAGCATGCCGGCTGCGGCCTTCTCGTCTTCGGCGTTGGCGGCGGGCGGAGCAGCGGCGCGACCTGCAGGCTGCGCGTTCAGCTTCTTCTCGAGGTCGGCGACGGTGTTCTCGAGCTCGTCGATGCGCTTGGCGGTCTCGGGATCCGTGCCGCAGCCCGTGACGAGCATGGCGCCGAGAGAGAGAAGGGGTACCAGGTTCTTCAAGTTCGCCTCCGAGCGAAGTTCAGGGTGTGCTGCGGTGCATTCGAAGCGCACCGGCCACATTGCTGCGGGAACTATGTGGGTGTAGCTGGCCCGGCAAGACGCCCACCGTCACAAACCGTCATCGACCGTCCGGTTCGTCGGCCTGCAAACGGGGTCGTAGCGAACATGCGGGCGCGTCCGCTGCTGCACGGCGACTGGACCGTGACCGGACCATGACACGGGGTCGATACACCCGAAACTGCACCCGAACCACTCCCGGGAGACCGCTTGGGCGCCCTGATCTCGACCTGGATCCGCCTCTCCGTCGGCTTTTCGTTCTTCGCGTTCACCACCACGGTGTGCATGCTGGTCCTGGTGGTGTTGCTGCCGTTTCGGACCGCCCGCATCAAGACCTGCAACTACTACGGCAAGATCACCGGTCGCTTCGTGATGTGGATCTCGGGCTGCCCGCTCACCATCGAGGGCGAAGAGCACCTCGATGCCAGCCGACCCGCGATCTACGTCAGCAACCACACCACCCTGATGGACGCGTTCATGGCGATGTTCCTCTCACCGGTGGGCACCGTGGGCGTCGTGAAGAAGCAGATCCTGTACTACCCGTTCTTCGGTCAGATGTACTTCCTGTCCGGCCACCTGCGGATCGATCGCGCCAACCGCGAAGCCGCCAAGAAGAGCATGCGCGACCTCGCTGAGTTCGTGGTCGCGAACGGCCTGTCGATCTACGTCTGGCCGGAAGGGACGCGCTCGCGCTCCGGCCGGCTGCTGCCCTTCAAGAAGGGCGTGTACCACATGGCCAAGCAGACGGGGCTGCCCATCGTGCCGATCGTGATCGAGGGCGCCCATCGGGCCTGGGTCAAGAACTCGATGCGCATCGCGCGGGTACCGATCAAGATCACCATCCTGCCCGCGATCAACACATCGGACTGGGACGACGACCACATCCCCGAGCACCTGGAGTCGGTCCGGCAGCGCCATCTGGACGTGCTCCCAGACGATCAGCAGCCCGACACGGCCGCCGCAGCGTAGCGATCGACCCCTGGGTGCGCTGGAGGGTCAGTAGCCCCGGCCCGAACCGATCACGAGCTGCACGGTGGGTCCGAAGTTGCCCTCCATGTAGCGGACCTTCGGCTCGACCATGACGAACAGGCGACGCCCCACGCGGGTCCAGCTCTGCGACCAGCCGATGCGGGCCGCCGCGGAGGCTCCGAAGCCGGGCTTGTTGAACACGGACGTGCCGTTCTCGATCTTGCTGTGGTACAGCGCCGCCGGGCCGATTCCGGCCCCCAGCAGCATGCCCTTGTCGTTGATGTAGTCCCACGCCAGGTGGGGCTCGAGGCCGATGCTCATGTGGACCGGCATGGGCCCCTCGATGAACAGCAGCAGGTTGGCGCCGATGCGGTGCTTGTACTTCTCGGGGAGGTTGCGGCCCCAGCCGGCACGGATGCCGAAGCCGATCCAGGGCGCGACCTCGTTCTGCCAGTAGGTGATGACGCCGTAGCTGGCCTGAACCCCCACTTCGTAGCTGAAGTCCGGCGGAGGGCGCTCGTACTGCAGCGTGGGGATCGGCAGGCTCGGATCCAGGCCATCGTCCTGGGCCATCGCTGGCGAAGCGGCGACGCTGGACGCCACCACGATGCCTGCGAGGGTCGACAGAACACGGAAGTCTGGGAGGGCCACGGAGTCTCCTGCGATGAAGAGCGGATCAGGAACACGCGAGCGGACCCGCGATATTGCAACACGCACGATGGAACTCGATGCGGTCGTGGACTACCGTAACCGCCGATGATCGCACCAGGCGAAGACGAGAAGCCTCCCACCCTCACCACTCTGCTGGTGCGTCTGGGCATCGGTCTGTCAACATTGGTGGTCGTTTTCGGACTCCTGGCGTGGTGGATGCGCGGTCCGGTCGAGCGATTCGCAGCCTACTTCGTCGACACCCTCGGGCTCGCCGGTGTCGCGGGGCTGGTGCTGCTCGTCGACACGTTTCCCCTCACCCACGAGCCGATCCTGCTCCTGGGCTGGAGTGGCGGCCTCGGCTTCTGGTGGGTGTGGGCCGCCGCGTCCCTCGGCTCGATCAGCGCCGGGATGGTGGGCTGGGCCGGTGGCCGGGTGATCGGTCGCTGGGGCCCGTTGCGCCGGCTGTTCGATCGCTACCGGATCACCGCCTTCCTCGATCGCTACGGCGTGTGGGCCGTGGCCATCGCCGCGTTCACCCCCTTCCCCTTCGCCCTGGTCACCTGGGCGTCCGGCACCTGCGGGCTTCCGGCACGGCCCGTGCTGCTGGGCTCGCTGTTCCGCGCTCCGAAGGTGCTGCTCTACCTCACGCTCATCGTGTACGGCTGGAACCTCCCCGAGCTGATCGGCTCGCTGACCAGCCCGGCCGGGCCATGAGCGGATCCAGCAGCCAGAACCCTCCTGCAAACCGCACGTTCCGGTTGCTGAGGATGCTCGGTCGCGGGGCGTTCGGAGAGGTCCACCTCGCCGAGCTGCAGACCGCGGACGACTTCGTGCAGACCGTCGCGGTGAAGTGGCTGCACGCCCAGTTCTCTGGCGATCCCGAGGTGGCCGGACGCCTGCGCGACGAGGCCCGCCTGCTGGGCCTGCTGCAGCACCCCAACATCGTGCGCGTCAACGGACTGACCCGGATCGACGGGCGGATCGCCGTGCTGATGGAGTTCGTCGAGGGCTCCGACCTGACCCGCGCCACCCTCTCGCCGCGGGCCACCGCCGAGGTCGTGGCCAGCGTGGCCGACGCGCTCGATGCGGCCTGGCAGACCGTGCCGCCCGGGCGTTCGGAGCCTCTGCGCGTCGTCCACCGCGACATCAAGCCGTCCAACATCATGGTGACGCGCCGCGGACTCGTGAAGGTGATGGACTTCGGGGTCGCCCGCGCCACCTTCGAGACCCGCGAGGCCCAGACCCGCAGCCAGCAGTACGGCACGGCCCGATACATGGCGCCCGAGCGGTGGATCGACGGCATCGCCGAAGCTCCGAGCGACATCTTCAGCCTGGGCATCACCTTGATCGAGCTCGCGACCGGCGAGGCCGTGGGGCGACCCCGCCTGTCGCGCGAGGGGTTCGAGGCCGATCTGGCAGCGCCGCTCGAGCGCCTGGCGCCCTGGCCGGAGCTCCAGGAGCTCGCCCGCGGCATGGTGGCGTTCACTCCGTCCGACCGGCCGGATGCCGATGCGGTCCGCCAGCGGGCAGGCGCGCTGTCGTTCAGCCTGGACGGCCACGACCTGCGTTCCTGGGCCCGCGAGATCGAGGTGGTGCAGGGCGAGGCGGGTCCGCTCACGGGCACGGTGCTCCGCGAAGACACCGCCTCCTCTGCGGATTCGTCCACCCTGGACTTCGGGACGTTCACCTCGGCGACCGCCGCGACCGTCCCGCTCACGACGGCGACCCCAGCGACGGCGACAGCAGCGACGGCGCCCGCACCCACGAGCGGGGGCTCCAGCGCATCGCCATCCCCCGAAGACCCCGCCACGACGGGTGTGGCGGCTGGCTCGTCCGAGAACGCTCCGGCTGCAGCGGCCGCGATCGGACCTTCGACGGCTCCCCCCGCCCCGCGGAACCCTCCGATCCAGAACCGCCGGCTGCTCCCCCTGCTCGGGATCGGGCTGCTCACCCTGCTGGTGGGCAGCTTCGGGCTCTGGTCCTTCGACCCCTTCGGCACGTTCGACACAGCGCGACCCCTCGATGCACCCGTGTCCGCGCCCACGCCCATGCCCACGCCCACGCCCCAGCTGGTGCCGGTCCCCTCCCCACCCGACGCGCCAGACCCAGAACCCCAGCCAGAGCCCCAACCAGAACCTGCGGATCCCGAACCCGAACCAGAACCTGCGGAGCCCGCACCCGCCGACGTGCCTGCGCCCTCTCCATCCCCTGCCCCGGCTCCCGAGCCTGCGCCCGACCCCTCCCCCGTCACCGAACCTTCTCCTGCACCGGTTCCCGAGCCCGACGTCGCCCCCCCGACCCCGCCTCCCACCGTCGCGATCCTGTTCCGCCTCGATGCCGGACTCACCACCGAGGTCGCCGGGCAGACCCTCGACGCCGCCCGCGGCACGGTTCGTCGCCCCGTCCCCGTCCCGGCCGACCGCGTGCTCCAGCTGCAGGTCCGTCCCAGCGGTGCCGACAGCCCGATCGACCGCCCGTTCGCCTGCTCCATCCCCGTCGGGACCGTCACCGAGCAGTGGCACATCCAGTCCGACGGACGCTGCACGAAGACCGGCTGACGCTTCACCGCGCCGTCGGAGCCCGCGTACTATGCGCGCATGCTGTGGACCCTGTCCCTCGCGCTCGCAGCGCCCGAACCCCCACTCCCGCCGGAACCCGAGGTCGCCGAGCCCGTCGCGGCAGCCCGGGTGTGTGCCGATGCAGCAGCGGGAACCGAGGTCGAGGTGTGCCTCAAGCTGGCGGCCGAGAACCCCGACCAGACCGACGCGATCGCCGCCGCACTCCGCGCCCACATCGACCGCGACAGCTCGCCCGACCGGGAGCTGATGCTCGCGCTGATCGACCTGCTGTCCACCGATGCACCCGTTGCGCTGCGCGGCGCGCGGACCCTGGCTGCACTGGACGATCCCCGGGCCATCGGGCCCCTGGTGCAGGCCGTCGAACAACGCGAGACCCCCATCGCGCTCGGAGCCGTCGACGCGATCGCCGCCTACCCCGGGGGCGGGTCGCACCTCGCCCGGTGGATCCTCGACGACGAGCGGTCGCTGGACGTCCGGAAGCGGGCGGCGATCGCACTCGGCGCGACCGGTCGGGAAGACGCCGCGAACGCGCTGATCGACAGCCTTCGTCGCAAGGGTCTGCCCGGCGAGCTGCGCGATGCCATGCTCGCGACCCTGCGCCTGCACCACCCCGACCGCCTGGACGAAGTCGTCACCCAGATCTCCCGGGACGGCACCCCCTGGCTCACCACCACCGGTGCGGTCTCGCTGGGCTTCACCATGGCTGCAGCCGGCCGCTTCGGGCAGCCCGAGATCGCTGCGATCGGCGCTGTCGCAGGGCTCGTGGCGGGCGGGACCGTGGGGTACCTCGCCGCTCAGGCACTGCCCACCGAAGCCGCTGACGCCGCGTTCATCTCGGTGAACAGCGTGGTCGGAACAGCAGCGGGCCTGTCGATGGGGCTCGGACTGGATCGCGATGGGCTCGACAACGCGGGGCTCGCGGGGGTCATCGGCAACGCGGCGGGATTGACGCTGGGGCTCACCCTCGCCCCGCTGCACCCCGGCACGGTGGGCGACAGCCTCGAGGCCGGACTCATCGGCGTCGCGATGGCTGGCGTGCTCGGAGGCGCGCTCGAGGTGGGCACGCAGAACGGCCTGTCGGACCCCGATCGCACCGGCCGCAACCCCGCGCTGATGGGCGTGAGCATCGGTCTGCTCGCTGGAACCGCCCTGGGACACACGCTGGCACCGGGTCTTCGCTTCGAGGGGCAGGACTGGGCGCTGATCGGACTGTCCACCGGCGTCGGCGCGGCACTGGGCACCTTCGCACCGCTCGCCGGCAACAACCGCGGGGCGCTTCCCGCGGTCGGCACTGCCGCCGGACTTTTGGGAGGCATCGCGCTGGCCGGGACCGTGGATCCGACCTGGGACGCGCTGGGAAGCGGCGGCGGGGGCGCGCTGTTCGGCGGCCTCATCGTGGGTGGAACGGCTGAGTGGATCACCCAGGACCCCCAGCTGACCGGCGGTGGCATCCTGATCGGAGGGGTGTTGGGGATGGGGCTGGGCGGCCTGCTCGCCGACCTCGATCAGGACCCCATCGACGACCGGGACGTGGTGATGATCGTGTTCGCGACCGGATGGTCGGGGGCGGTCACCGGAGGCGTGCAAGAGCAGATCACCGGCTCGCCGTTCACCCGCCTGGGCCCTCTCCTCGTCGTGCCCGCGGTCACCGGTGCCGTCGTCAGCGCGCTCGTTCCGGTGCTCGACGTGCCCGTCACCCACTCCAGTGCCGCCACGAGCCTGGGTCTGGTCGGGGCCTACGTGGGCGGGTCGACCGGAGCCGTGGTCGCCGACGACCCCGTGCTGGGCGCCCTGATCGGGGGCAACGTCGCGCTCGTCACGGGCTCGCTGCTCGTCTCGCCGTTCGTCGGGCTGCCCCCCACCACCGTCGCGATGGCGGATGCCCTCGGAATCGTCGGCGCAGCAGGGGGATTCGTGGTGGCGCGGGTGGTCGACGACGAGCCCGACACCCAGCTGATCGGCGGGCTGGTGGGCGCCGGGATCGGGTTTCTGGGCGGCGCCATCACGGGCGATCTGCTGCGGCGGTCGGGGCGCACCCGCAACATCGCCTACCTCCCCGTGCCCCGATTGCCCGACTTCTCCGGAACGGTGGTCGTGGCGCCTGGGATCGTCCCGGGCGCCGAATCGCCGGCGGTCGGGGCCATCCTCACCGTCGAGGGCTGGTGAGCCGGTGATTCCCGGTCTCCTGGCTGGTCTCGCGACCGCGTCCGCCGCCCCCGTGGTGTGCGATCCCGAAGAAGCTGCGCAGATCCTCACCGATGCACGCATCGCGCCCGCCCGCGTCCCCATCATCCAGCCGAACCTGCTGCCCGGGCTCGCCCGCGAACGCGCGACGCCCGAGGTCGCCGAGGCCGTGGGAGCGCTCTGCGAGGGCGGTGAAGACCTCTCCCTCGCACCCGCGGAACGTTGGGAGACCCCTCGGTTCGGGGCGCTGTCGTTCACCCTGACCCGGACCACCACCACGTCCTGTGCCCTGGTGCAGGAGGCCGTCGTGCTGACCGTGGGGATCGACCCGACTGCCCCCGACGAGCCCCTGGTGTACGGCCTGCGCTCCCGCCTGCCCCGCTCGGTGACGCCTCTCGGCACCGACGCCGGGTGTTCCGACGCCTCGCCGCGGTTCCGAACCGAGCAGGTGCTCGATGGGGCCGGGACGCCCGTGCGGGTGGTGCTGATCTCGGACCAGGGCTCCGATACGCCCGACAGCACGGGGGAATCGCACCATCGCGTCGTGGTTCGCCGCGCCACGCCGGAGGGCTGGAAGGAAGAGGTACTGCTCGATCCCGCTCCAGAGCGCGTCGTGCAGGAAGAGGGCGGAGAGGGCCCCGTCCTGTCGATCGCAGTCGGCACCGATCGCGACGCCGATCCCTGGATCGTGGCCCACGACGACCGCACGCTGGAGGGACAGACCTGCCGTCCCCGCCCCGGCCAGACGATCTGGCGCCGGGATGCGGAGTCGGAATCCTGGGAATCGCTGACCGGTCGCGACGCGCTGGGTCGCCTGGCCGATCGCGGGCTGTGGCGCCTGGCCGGCGACGACGGCTGGTTCCTGATCCTGGCCCAGGACATCCCGGCCGACCGCGATCTGCTGGACGCGCGGATGCGCCGCATCGCCCGCCGGCACGACGATCCGCTGTCGATCCGCGAGAGCGCGATGTTCCCCAACATGAACGCCGGGTTCCTCATCGTCTCGCCCGACCCCTGGCCCACGCGCGAAGCCGCCGAGGACGCCCGTTCGCACTGGGGACGCCGGACGGGCGTGTACGTGAAGCAGGGCTGGTCGGCACCCGAGCACTGCAGCACCCCGGACGAGCCCTGAGCGCCGTGACCTGCGGTCAGATCAGGCGGAACAGCCCCGGATGGGTGTCGAGCACGGCGTTCAGCCCGTTCCCGCCATCGCCCTCGGACAGCACCTGGAGGAAGCGGTCGTTGAGGGTGAGCAGGCGCGATGCGAGGCCCCGGGCCAGGGCCATCCCGAGCTTGAGCGCTGCGGGGTCGCCCTCGTCGACCATCGCCTGGAAGGTGGAGCGGTCCATCGTGAAGCACTTCAGCTCGTCGAGTGCCTGGACCGTGGCGCTGCGCGGGAGCTCGAGCAGGAGGCTGATCTCGCCCAGCACCTCACCCGGCCCCACGATGCCGATGCTGCGCTTCACACCCGACGCGTCCGCCCGCAGGACGTCGACGCGCCCCTCCAGGACGATGAGCAGCCTCGGCCCGTTCTCGCCCTCGGCGAACACGGTGGCGTCGCGCTTGAAGTACTCGACGCGTCCGATGGAGGCGATGCGTCCGACCTCCTCGTCGGTGAGGCTCTCGAAGAGCACGACCGTGGCGAGGGTTTCTTCGATGGACATGGACAGCTCCCCTGGGTCCGCAGCGGACGGCCGAGCATATCGCGTCGCCGCCGTGATAGGCGGACCGGGATGAGCCCGCGTCTGCCCGCCGGCGTGCATGTGGCCGCGGTGGCGGCGAGCCTGACCCTGCTGTCCTGCCGTCGCCCGCCCCCACCCCCCACGCCGGGCATCCTGGTCGTGACCACCCCTGCGGGGACCGATCTGTCGGCCATCGATGCCGAGCTGCCTTCCGTGGTCCGCTTCGACGCCGCCTGGGCCCACGCCCGCCACACCCGACCCGCCCTGGCGAGCCTGTGGACGGGGGTTCCCCCTCACGAGCACGGGCTCACCGATCCGACCCTGCACGACCTGCCGATCCCCACGGTCGCCTCCGAGGTGTCGCGAACCTGGCGGACGTGTCGGCACGTCCTCCCGGGCACGCCCGACCCCCTGTACGCCGACGAGCAGTGGGGCTTCACCCGGTCCGGTACGTGCACCGGGCCCTCCAGTCTGACCTGGCTCCATGCCTCCAGGCCGCTCGACGTGGTCGACGCGATCACAGCCTGGCAGGCCCGGAGCCCCGGCGGCACGGTGGTGTTGACGGGTCTGCCCACGGATCGCCCGCTGGAGCAGGGCGGCGGCCGGGTCCCCTTGTTCTGCATCGGGCCCGCGTGCGGCGAGCCGGGCGTGCGCGACGATCTGCAGGGCCAGTCGGCGATCGCGACGGCCATCCGTCGTACGCATCAGCCCCGCGCCCCCGACCAGCCAGCTCCCGAGCTGTTCCCGGCCCTGGATATCCCCCGGATCGAAGCCGTGGATGCGCTGCCTCGCCTCGCTGCCGGAGGCCCCGTGGTGTGGATCGAACGGACGCCCGGCAACACGACGCGGGAGTCGATCGCCCTTCCCCCCCCGACCGATCGACTGCGGGCTCCGTGGCCGGCGCATCCCGGGCTTCCCACCGATCCTCTCGGACAGCAGGAGGGTCCGGCCTCCGCAGCCAGCCTGGACCTGCTGGAGGACGCCCGACGGGCCCTGGACCAGGGGCGGTTCCGGGATGTGCGGGATCGGCTGGACCAGTCGGCCCGACGGGTGGGGCCCACGGTCGCTGGCGAGTTGCTGCGCGCGCGACTGGAGTGGAAGACCGGCGACCCGAGAGCCGGGTTGGACCGGATGATCCGCGTCTACGACGAGCAGCCGTCCACGCCCCTCGCCGCCCGGATCGGCCACGCAGCGCTGGCGCTTCGGCGGCCGGACATCGCAATCCCATGGCTCGATCGTGTCCTGGCCCAGCACCCCGACGACGCTCCCACCCTGGCTGCGCGCATCCGGTGTGCGCGGGCGGCGGGCTCGCCCACGGTCGCCGACTCCCTGACGGGGCGTCTGTGGTCGCTCGACCCCCACTGGGCCGCGCGCGTCGCGATCCGCGAAGCTCTGGACACCCAGCAGCCGTTCCCGCCCGACTGGGAGGCCCTCCTGGACGCTCCCCCGGCAACCCGCCCGTCAGGCCGGGTCGATCCGGACGTCCGACTGCTGCGGGCCCGGATCGACTGGCAGGCGGGCCGCTGGGCCGAGGGTCTGGAGGCGCTCGAGTCCCTGGTCGAGCAGCATCCCCGACACATCGACACCCGGCTGACCCTGGCGGCCTGGTCCCTCGAGATGGGGGATGCGACTCGCGCCAGTCGTCTGTTGGGCCCGGTGCGCCGGTGGTTTCCCGACGATCTGCGGGTGTCGGCGCTGGCTCGGCTGACCCAGGACGCGCTGGCGGACGAGCGGATGCGCCTGCAGTGGCTCCGCGGCATCTGGCGCAACCGCCCCTAGCTCGCGTTCATCCGTGGTTTCATTCGCCGCTGGGCACATTTCGCTCGACACTCACGAACAGGAGTTCAGTTCGGTCTCGCGAAATGCACCCAGCGACGAATGAAACACACGGCCTGAACGCAACGCTGCGCCCTGCGGTAGACGGGGGTGTCGGCCCGATTTCCTGCGGAAGGCTGTTCCGGACACACGGCCGACCCCAGATGGCAACGGCAACAGCGAGCTGACGCTCGAACACGGCGGCACGGCGGGCCTCTTCGAAGCCTCCGCGCTCTGTGCGACCTCTGCGAGCGAAGCGCTCTGCGAGCGACAGCGCACTGTGGTGAAAATGGGGCGCTGAATCCTGCCGAATCGCTCGGACGCCTGAAGGCGGGGCCTGACTCCGCGGAGCGAGCCCCGAAAAGCTCCCGCGAGACGACGCTGGAACACGCGGTGGAGTGCACTGCCTCGGTCGACGCGCCCACTACGGAGGAGGAAGCGAGTGCGCCGGGCCTACTCGGGAAGCTCCGCGCCACCGGAGAGCTCGCGCCCATCCGCCGAACCACGAGCTGACGCTCGAACACGGCGGCACGGCGGGCCTCCTCGAAGCCTCCGCGCTCTGTGCGACCTCCGTGAGCGAAGCGCTCTGTGAGCGACAGCGCACTGTGGTGAAAATGGGGCGCTGAATCCTGCCGAATCGCTCGGACGCCTGAAGGCGGGGCCTGACTCGGCGGAGCGAGCCCCGAAAAGCTCCCGCGAGACGACGCTGGAACACGCGGTGGAGTGCACTGCCTCGGTCGACGCGCCCACTACGGAGGAGGAAGCGAGTGCGCCGGGCCTACTCGGGAAGCTCCGCGCCACCGGAGAGCTCGCGCCCATCCACCGAACCACGAGCTGACGCTCGAACACGGCGGCACGGCGGGCCTCCTCGAAGCCTCCGCGCTCTGTGCGACCTCCGTGAGCGAAGCGCTCTGTGAGCGACAGCGCACTGTGGTGAAAATGGGGCGCTGAATCCTGCCGAATCGCTCGGACGCCTGAAGGCGGGGCCTGACTCGGCGGAGCGAGCCCCGAAAAGCTCCCGCGAGACGACGCTGGAACACGGCGGTGGAGACGACCTCATCGAGGCATTCGCGCTCTGCAGATCCTCAGCGCAACCCTCAGCGAAGCGAAGCGGCTCAGCGGTGAGATCTGGCGTTGAAGCCATCGAAGCCGTTCGAGCGAACACCCGGTCCACTCTGCCACTCTGCGTGATCCCTTGGTGTCGACTCGACGACAGCCGCTCGCGACTACGCGTCCCTGCGGCGCCGGAACAGGACCAGTGCTGCCGGCAACGCGAGCCACGCGAACATCGGCGTGATCGACCCGCCGCTCGTACACGCGCACCCACCGCGGAAGTAGCGATTGTCCTCGCCACCACCCGGCGGGAAGAAGTCGCCGTCGGTATCCGTGTCGGTGTCGGTATCGGTGTCGGTCTCGACATCCGTGTCCGTCTCGACGTCCGTGTCGGTCTCGGTGTCCGTGTCCCCCGAATCGACGATCCCGGAATCGCTGCTTCCGGAATCACTGCTTCCGGAGTCCCCACCGGAGTCCCCGAACAGACCCGAATCCCCGCCGGAGTCGCCGCTGCCGGAGTCGCCGCCGGAGTCGCCGAACAGGCCCGAATCCCCGAACAACCCGGAGTCGCCACCCGAGTCCGTCGCCGTGTCGCTGCCCGAATCACCACCGGAGTCGCCCCCGGAGTCGCCGAACAGACCCGAATCCCCGAACAACCCGGAGTCGCCACCCGAGTCCGTCGCGGTGTCGCTGCCCGAATCACCACCGGAGTCGCCGCCCGAATCACCACCGGAGTCCCCGAACAGACCCGAATCCCCGAACAACCCGGAGTCGCCACCCGAGTCCGTCGCGGTGTCGCTTCCAGAGTCCGTCGCCGTGTCGCTTCCAGAGTCCCCGAACAGACCCGAATCCCCGAACAGCCCGGAGTCGCCACCCGAGTCCGTCGCGGT
Source organism: Myxococcota bacterium (assembly GCA_965224055.1). GTDB lineage: Bacteria > Myxococcota_A > UBA796 > UBA796 > JACKEQ01. The sequence goes on from OZ245034.1 coordinate 6,268,660, forward strand.
GTCGCTTCCGGAGTCCGTCGCCGTGTCGCTCCCAGAGTCCGTCGCCGTGTCGCTCCCAGAGTCCCCGAACAGACCCGAATCCCCGAACAGCCCGGAGTCGCCACCCGAGTCCGAGTCCGTGTCCGTGTCCGTGTCGCCCGAGTCCACGGCCGTGTCCGAACCCGAATCGCTCCCGCCGGAGTCCACCGCCGTGTCCGTGCTGCCGGAGTCCCCGAACAGACCCGAATCCCCGAACAGACCCGAGTCTCCGCCGGAGTCCGCCGCCGTGTCCGTGCTGCCCGAGTCGCTGCCGCCGGAATCTCCCGTGCTGCCCGAGTCGCTGCCGCCCGAATCTCCCGTGCTGCCCGAGTCCCCAGCCGTGTCCGAGCCCGAGTCCCCCGTGCTGCCCGAGTCCCCGGCCGTGTCCGAACCCGAGTCCCCCGTGCTGCCCGAGTCCCCGGCCGTGTCCGAGCCCGAGTCCCCCGTGCTGCCCGAGTCCCCGGCCGTGTCCGAACCCGAGTCCGTGATGTCGGTGTCCGAGCCCGAGTCGGTCGCGGTGTCGGTGGACCCGGAGTCCGCGGGAACCGAGGTGTCCGAACCCGAATCCCCCGGCACCGACGTGTCCGAACCCGAATCCCCGGGTACCGACGTGTCCGCGCCCGAATCGCCGGGATCGCTGTCGGTGTCCGCGGTGTCCGGCAGACCCGAGTCGGCGACCGCGGTGTCGGCATCGCTGTCGGCATCCGTGTCCGCGTCGCTGTCGGCATCCGTGTCGGCATCGCTCTCAGAAGCGGTGTCGTGCAGCGCGGTGTCGCCCGTTCCACCGAGCATGGCGCGGATCAGCGGGTTGCCCTCGAATCCCCCGGCATCCCCGGGCTGCGCGCAGGCCGAGAGCCCCAGCGCAACCAGGATTGCGAGGGAGGAGCGGACGCTGGGGACCGGGGAGTGGGCAGGCACGGCTGCTCCACTATCGCGGGTGGTGAGCGGAGTGTCGACCGTCATGGCGCATCCCACGGTGAGGCCGGCTGGTCGTCGGTCCGATCGTCGGAGGCTTCGTCGGAGGCTTCCTCAGATGCGTCTTCGGAGACGAACACGAACTCCACGCGCCGGTTGGCCTGGCGTCCCTCGGGCGTGCGGTTGGTGGTCTTGGGCTTCGCCTCGCCGTAGCCCCTGGCCGACAGCCGATCCGGATCGACCCCGTTGTCGACCAGGTAGGTGCGCACCGCCTCGGCGCGACGCTGGGACAGCGACAGGTTGCCCTCGTCCGAGCCCACGCTGTCGGTGTGCCCCTGGACCTCGACCTGGCCGCCGACACCCGGTCGGAGCTGTTCGATGGCGGACACCACCTCGTCGAGCACCTCGGGCGAGCCGGGCCGCAGCGTGGCCTTGCCGGTATCGAAGAACACCTGCTCGAGCAGGACGATCCCGGTCTCCTCGACCCGCACCTTCTCGAGCTTCTTCAGCGGGCTGATCGTGAGCTCGACCCGCGCGTCTCCACCGGAGAGGACTTCGGCGTCCTCGACCGCGACGGTGTACTCGGGCGCCGTTGCGGTGACCGTCCAGCGGGTGGGCCCGACGTAGCCGTTGCCCCGCCCGCCTTCGAGCTCGATCGCCCCCTGGCACGTGGGATCCTCGGGGGTGAGCTCGATCGACGCCGTGTCGACGGGGGTTCCGGCGGGATCCGTCACGACGACCTGCAGCAGGGCGTCCTGAACGGCCTCGAGCGGAACGGAGACGTCGGCATCTTCGGTAACGTCCAGGGAGCGGACGCCCGCGAGACACGCGCCCCTGGAGGCCTCCACGCGCACCGGACCCGGCATCACGGCCACCAGCGTGGGCTCGGAGACGGTGGCGTCGTAGGTGGGCTCGTCCCCGTCGCCCTGGACCACCTGGAGCAGCGCATCCGTGGCGACCGCATCGCCCTCGGTGACCGTGATCTCCAGCGCCGGCAGCGCATCGGGACAGCCATCCTCGTCGAGGTAGCCGTTGACCGTCTCGGGGTCGTCGGGGCAGTCGTCCTCGCGATTGACGAAGCCGTCTCCATCGGGGTCGCGTGGCCCGAAGTCGAGCGCCCGACCGAACCCGCCACCCAGGAACACGCGGAACGTCGCAGCGCCGGCCCCGCTGGTGAGCGCAGTCGCGAAGCCCCCGGTCAGAAAGGCGCCGTTGTCCCGAACGTGCCGCACGCTCGCGAGGGCCTCCCAGGGGCTGCCGGTGCCGCGAACATCGCTCGGAGTGATGGGAATCGCCCCCTTGACCTCGAGGCCGACCCCGGTGTCCTCCCGCACGCTGTACACGCCCCCGATCCCGGCCAGAACCGCATCGGCGTTGACGATGTTCCGGATCTCGACCGAGGGGTTGAGCTGGGCACCCACGTTGGCGGTGGCCGTGACGCGGGACCACTCCCGGGTGGCTGCGATCACGCCTCCGCCCGCGACGGCGCGCTGACCGAGGTACTCCTGGTCCACGCCAGACGGCAGATCCAGCCAGGGGACCACCGCGAGGCCCCACCCACCGGTGTCTTCGGGAAGGAGGATCCCGCCCATCCCGGTGAGCCGGATGTCTCCGAAGCCCACGCCCTGCCCGCCGTCGGGACCCGTGGACGTGAAGAACAGCGGCACGAGGGCGTCGAGCCGAATCCGCTCGTGCAGCGCACCCCCGATCGACACGTTCGCGGCCAGGATGTGATCGAGCACCACCTGGCGGGTGCCGGTGTCGGGATCGGCCAGGACCAGGGGCGACTTGGCGTACTCCAGCACGCCACCGGCGAACACCTGCCCCGCGACCAGGGTGCCGGGCCGCTGCAGCACGAGACCGTCGCGGATGTCGGCGTCGTGGGCGGCCAGCACGAACCCGTGGGCATCGAAGCCCCGATCGAACGTGGGCACGTCGGGCATCGGCTGTTCCTGCGCGAATGCGCTGGTGGACACGACCGAGAGCAACAGGGCGAGAGCGGGCGAACGAATGTCTACGAGAGCCTCCGCCGCACACCCTACCTTCGATGGTGTAGGGTGCGCCATGGCTGGACCGCGCGCATCGGTGTACCAAGCGTCGATCGCGCTGGCCGTCGTGTCGGCGGTCAGCCTGGGGTGCTACGCCGCGCTGTGGGCGCTCGACTTCGGCACGGCTGCGAGCGCGCCATGGCTGCTGTTCGCCGAGCCTGGCGCAGCCGACACCCTCACCAGCTTCTCCGAAGTCACCGTCGCAGTGCTGGGGATCGCGATCACGGTGGTCGCGATCATCGTCGAGCTCGCGGCCAACCGCTACACGCCGCGCATCACCGAGCTGTTCGTCAACGATCGCGTCAACCAGACCGTGATGGGCTTCTTCGTGCTCGCCGCCGTCGTGGTGCTGCTGGTGAACATGAGCCTGTACGGCGACCACCACCCGGTGTGGATGGTGTGGGGCAGCACCGCGCTGATGACCCTGTCGCTGCTCGCGATCCTGCCGTACTTCGTCTACGTCTTCGACTTCCTGACCCCCGAGCAGATCGTCGCGAGCCTGGAGCGCCGCACCCGCCAGGGGATCGCCTCGGCCGCCCGTGGTGGCAAGATCCGCGACGCCCGCAACGACGTGCTGGTGGGCATCGAGCAGCTGGGCGACATCACGCTCAACAGCATCGACAGCAAGGACAAGCCCATCGCGATCAGCACCATCGAGGCGCTGGCGCGGGTGGCCGGCGAGGGCATCGAGCGCAAGGAGGGCTGCCCCGACAAGTGGTTCGACAGCCGATTCCTGGTGAACAACGACCAGGACTTCGTCGCGCTGCACGAAGACATGATCGTGGCCCTCGAGGAGCGGCGCACCTGGGTCGAGATGAAGGTGCTGCGCCAGTTCCAGACCGTGTTCGGGGCCGCTGCCAACCGGATGCGCGACATCAACCACATCATCGGCATCGAGACCCGACGCCTGGCGATCCAGGCCTACGAGCGGGGCGACGCACCGAGCGTGTCCCAGTCGATCCGCTTCATGAACACCTACCTGCGGGCCTCGCTGAACGCCCGGGACGTGCGGACGTCCTACAACCTCCTCAACGAATACCGCGTCCTGGCCGAGGGATTTCTGGAGGTGGGCGCCGAAGACCGCATGATGGAGGTGGCGAAGCACATCCGCTTCTACGGGCAGCTGGCGTTCGCGATGAACACGGGCTTCATCCTCGAGACCGCCGCCTACGACCTGTGCAGCCTCTTGGAGCGCGTCCACGAGCGTCGTGCACCGAGCCACGACAGCCTGCTGGTCGACATCTTCCTCGAGCTCGATCGGGAGCCCGAGGGCGGCAAGACCCAGGAAGCCAGCCTGCGGGGCGTCCGCAAGGCCCAGATCAAGCTCGCCACCCACTACCTGGTGCACGGCGACGAGCCGAGTGCCCGGCGGATCTTCGACGACATGCGCGGAGAGCGGAAGGAGCGCATCGCATCGATCCGGGACGAGCTGCTGGCCGTCACGGATCAGGAGTACTGGGAGGTGAGCGACCGCGGGATCAACTTCGAGTGGCTCCCACCGGACCGCCGCGCGGAGCTGCCCCGCTTCTTCTCCTGGTTCGAGGTCTGACTGTGATCCTGACGATGCTGCCGATGTTCCTGTTTGCCTGTTCGACGACCCCGGTCGATTCGGACCCGCCAACTGCAGTGGACGCGGCGTGTCTGGACGATGCGCATGTCGACCAGGCCGTGTGCGAGGCCGATTCTGCATGCCTGGCCGAGTTCGGCCGCCCGTGTGATGGCTCCGCGGATCCGGAGTTCGTCTTCGTCGGCTGCCTGCCGGCAGATGCGCTGTGCAACGACATCGTTCTGTACTGCGAGCCAGACGACGGCTCGCAGGGCTGTGTGGGCGTCGGCGATTGTCCCTGGGCCGGGGGCGGCAACTGCCCTCCGGGGTGGTCGACCTGCACCGAGGACACGGACGCGCCCTTCTGCGAATGACGCGGTATCCTGACGCCATGATGACGCGAACCGCCCTCTCCGCACTGTTGTTCTGTACCGCATTCGCCGGGTGCAAGACCTACTCGGGGACCGACCCGGACTTCCAGATCACGGTCCAGGATGCAGACGCCGATGCAGATTCGGATTCCGATGCGGACACCGACGCAGATGCGGACTCGGATGCCGACACCGATGCAGATGCGGACACCGATACCGACGCAGACGCCGACACGGACACCGATGCAGACACGGACACCGACACGGATCCCACCAACCCCTGCAATGGGCTCGGCGAGGCCGCTTGTGATGCCGACACCGACTGCTCGACCGTCGACGCGGTGATCTGCGACGGCTCGGGCACCTCGTTCTTCGCGGGATGCCTGGGCAACGACCAGGGGTGCGCCGACATCCCCTGGCACTGCCAGCCCATCGGCGGAGGCACCTGCATCTCGATGCCCGGCGTGTGCGATCCGCCGTTCAGCGGAGGCTGTCCGAACGGCTACGAACCCTGCGACGACGACACCGGCACGCTGCAGTGCTTCTGAGAACCGGCGTTGCTACTTCGGAGCGAACGTCCCGTCTTTCGCGATGACCGGCGCCCGGTCGCCGAAGTCCTCGGTGGACAGCGAGCGCATCAGGTCGACCGCCGTGTTCTTCGCGTCCGCGGCCGGAATCCCCTCCCCTTCGAGACGGATCGGAAGGATCTTCCCGGAGACCAGCTTGCCTTCGTGATCGAGGGTGGCTTCGAGGATCATGCTGGTCGACAGGTGGCCCGACAGGTTGAAGCGCCCGTAGGTCGCGAAGTTGCCGAGGCTGTAGACCACCAGGTGACCGTCGACGAGCTCCATGCCACGTGGCACGTGCGGACCGTGCCCCAGGATGATGTCGGCACCGGCCTCGATGGCGACCCGCGCGAACTTCCGCAGGTGGCCGCGCTGCTCGCCGTAGAACGTCTCCATCTTGTCGGGAACGTGCAGGTTCCGGCTGCCCTCGGCACCCCCGTGGAAGCTCACGATCACCAGGTCGTGATCGGCCTTCAACGCGCGGATCAGCGCAGCTGCGGTCTTGTGGTCGTTGAGGTAGTGCCCGGTCCGGCTGGTGTGGAAGCCGATCATCCCCACCTTGATGCCGTCGTGCTCGACGGTGGCCAGGGTTCCCGGACGCCCGCTGTAGGCGATGCCCAGAGCGTCCAGGGTCGCTTCGGTCTCGACCCGACAGGCCTGACCGAAGTCCTCGGCGTGGTTGTTCGCGGTGGACAACAGATCGAAGCCGGCCTGCTTCAGCCACGCGCCATAGGACGTGGGCGTGCGGAACGCGTAGCAGTTCTGCCCGGGCTTGCACTTGTTCGTCTGCCCCGAGTCGCACAGCGGACCCTCGAGGTTGCCGAAGGTGATGTCGGCGTCCTGAAGTGGCTCGTAGACCTGGGCCAGCACGGTCTTCCCGTCTTCGGGAGGCAGGTAGCCCGCCGGAAAATCGGTGCCCATCATGATGTCGCCCACCGCGCGCAGTCGGAGGGTCTTGCCGGCAGGAACCGGAGGCCGCAGCGTGTCGGGTGCGCCACTCGCACTCGCGGCGATGGTCTTCAGCGATGCCAGGTGCCCCCGCGCGGTGGCGAGGTGCTGCTGGAGCTCGGCGTGATCGGGATCGAGCTTCTCGACGGTCTCCCAGTGCCGGACCACCGACTCCCAGTCCCCCTCCGTCCACAGCGACCAGCCGATCTCCCAGTGGCACTCCACGAACTCGGGATCCTCGGCGAGACAGGCGGTGTAGGCCTTCTTCGCCCCCGCGACGTCCCCGGAGCGCTGAGCCGCCATTCCCTGCTCGAGCAGCTCGGATGGACCCGCGAATGCGGGCGTGAACGCGAGGCCACCCACCAGGAACCCCATGAACACGACGTTCTCGAGCCACTTCATCGCTGCCGCCTCCTCGTCCTCGGTTGCGTTCCTCGGTTGCGTTCGACGCTGCATCCGTCGACACAGGACCGACCCCCACGGGTCTATTCGTCTTCCTCGTCGTCGTCGCCATCCTCGGCCACGACCTCGCGGCGGGCGATCTGACACTGGCTCTCCAGCTCTTCGAGCCCGGACCGCTCGAAGATCCGGGCCTGTGACGCACCCTCGATCTCCAGGACGGGGCCCACCCCGCCGGGCGGCGACAGGGGCAGCGTACCCAGGGTTCCCTCGACCACCGACCCCGTCCAGCCGAGGTCCGGGCTGTAGAACGCCACCGTACCGTCGGCCACGATGCGGACCCGGGCCGGCTCGGCGCCGGGCAGCACCACCACCTTGACGTTGGAGCCCTCGCCGTCGATGACGATCTCGGCGCTGTTGGGGATGTCGGGCTCGACGCACACCACGCTCGCCGGGATGGGCGCCTGGTTGTTCAGCTGGATGGTGGTGCACAACCCGATGTCGCCCGACAGCTCGGACTGGCGGCACTCCCGATCCTCGGTCTGGCCCTCCAGGCGGATTCGGAACGTGGATGCGACCCGCGCGTTCACGTAGCAGTCGTCGCACACCACCCGGACCTCGTCATCCTCGGGTTCGGAGCTGGAGTCGAGCCCAGCGGAGTCCTGCCCGTAGCCCATACGCCCCGGCCCGTCCGACTCGAGGACCAGCAGCGGGAGCGACGGCCCGTACGACAGGTCGATCCGGTTGAAGGTGCCCTGATCGTCGTCGTACTCGCTGATCGCCTCTTCCCACTGCACGTCGAGGCGGGGGTAGTCGGCGCCGTCGTTCGAGAACACCTCGGGGTCGATCTCGAAGTCGACCTCGTCGGCCCCCGTCACCGAGATCGCGTCGCCGTCCCGGAAGATCGTGGCGAACTGGATCCCGTAGCTCTTGACCTCGCAGTCCTCGTCGACATCGTCGGTGTTGTACAGCCACAGCGGACGGACGCCCTGGTTGCTGACCCGGATCTCGTCGGTCTCGGCGCCGCACTTCACCTGGCGCGCATCCCAGATCGCGGGTGCACATCCCGACGCCAGCAACGAGACGACCCCGAAGACCCCGACGACCCCGAGCGTGCGCATCACCTGGACTCCTCTGACTTCTTCAGGGCCGTGCTCGCGGCATCCCGGATGGTCCTCTTGTGCTTGCGGCGGTTCCCCGCCAACAGGAATCGGGTGGTCACGCCGCCGAGAGCCACCACGGCGGAGCCGACGGTCCCGGCCAGGATGGGCCCACGCGGATTGCTGCGACCGGTCGTGAGCTCCCAGCCGAACAGGTACGTGCCGTACACACCGCCCGCTGCGACCCCGAGTGCGGTGAGCTGACCCACGGTGTTCAGCGGCATGCGACGCAGGCTGCGCCGGCCATCGGCCTGGGTCCGCGCCAGGGGAAGCACGTCCTTGCGCCACGACACCGCCCGACCGTCGGCATCCGCCAGGCTTCCACCGAGCCCGGTCAGCGGGGGCGCGAGGTCGGTTCGGGTGAGGGGCCCCTGCACCGGTCGCTCGGGCTGGGGCTCGACGACGGGTTCCGGGACGGGGTCGACGACGGGTTCGGGTTCGACGACGGGCTCGGGTTCGACGACGGGCTCGGGTTCGACGACGGGCTCGGGCTCGGGTGCCGCGGTCGGACTCGGCGGAGGCACCGACAGCACGAGCTCTCCGCTGGTCGGGACCTCGATCGAGCGTGCATACCGGGGCGTTTCGCCTCCGACCTGCACCAGGTGGTAGCCGGGCGGGGCTTCTCGGGGGTCGACGAGCTTCCCGTCCACCCACACCTGCTCGTCCTCTCCGGCTCCCTTGAGCACGAGCTCGATCTGCGGGCCCTCCAGCGGAACCGCCTGGCTCCAGCGGGCCTTGGCCTCGTCTCCGAAGTCGGATTCCCAGCGGGTCGGCTCCCCTCGCTTGGACGCGGCGAACCCCGCATCTGCACGAGGGTCTTCCTGGAAGCTCCACAGCAGCGCCTGGGCCTGCCAGTAGCGGGTGACCTGGGTGGGTGTCGCCACCGCACCGCTACACGCGAGCCCCTCCACCACCTGATCGAGCGCCTTCTGGGCATCGGCCAGGAAGAACGACAGCGTGTCGTCTTCGGCGGTCCCCAACGCGCGATCGACGTCGGGACAGTCGGCGCGCGCGGTGCCGACGGTCAGTGCCAACAGCAGGGTCAGTACGCCGCTACCCACGCGTCCTCTTCGGTTCGCCATTGCCACTGGATCGCCTCTCCGGCCCCGACGGTGATGGTCTTCTCGCTGCTCTGACCATCCAGCGACATCCGGATGGTGTGGGTGCCGTGGACCAACGGTACCTCAAGCATGGTCTTGCCCATGGGCTTTCCGTCGATCTTCACGGTCGCGCCCAACGGCCGGGAGACGAAGCGCACCTCGACGGTCGCGGCCTCGGTGGACACGCGGCGATCGCAGCGATCCCGGCTCCCGATGGCCGACGCGCAGAGGTCCATGGCCTCGGAGGCGTCTGCGTTGAACCGGTTGAGCACCTCGGCCCACTCCGCCGTGCGCTGGAAGGCCTGTTCGCGGTTCGTCTCGCTGCGGTCGAGCTCGAAGCGCCGATAGGCGGCGACGCCCCGCAAGCGGTGCATCTCCAGGGTGCGCCGACGATAGGTGGCACCCGACCACTGGTCCTTGCGCTCGAGCGCCCGGGTGGCCCATAGATCGACCTCGGCCAACCGAGCGGGCTGGTCCGAAGCGGACCGGTAGAGGTACTCCGCGAAGTTGCCGAGCATGTCGGGATCGGACCGGCCCAGATCGCGGAAGTACTCGCGCTGGACGTCCTCGAATCCCGCACACGAGCTGCCGGTCGAGCACATCCCGTCGAGGTGGACCAGCAGGTTCCGGGCGAACTTCTGCCGGTCGGTCTGCTTCAGGTCGGCGTTGCGCATCCCTGCGGTCAGGCACTCGCGCTGGGTGTCGGACAGCAATCCCTGCTGCGCCGCGAGCTCGATGGCCATGCGTCCACCACAGTCCTCCAGCGAACGCACGTCGCTCGACGCGGCGTTCGCAGCGGCGATGGCATCGTTGGCGTCGGGGTCTCCGGGGTTCGCCGGCAGGACCCCGGGCACGGGGGTCGCATCGGAAGACGGGGTCGGCTCGGACGGGATTGGCGTGCCTTCGGGGGCGGGCTTCGGCTCGGAAGGTGGTGTCGGAGTCGGGTCGGACGACGGGCCCGGGTCCGGAGTCGGGTCCGGAGTCGGGTTCGCGTCGGAAGAGGGCGTCGCATCGGAAGACGGGGTCGGCTCGATGGTCGCCACGTCGGGATCCGTGGACTCCGAGCCGGGAAGCCCACCGAGGAACACCCCGAGCCCCGCCAGGGCGATGCCTCCACCCACCGACAGGCCCACGACGAGCAGCGCCAGCAGTCCGAACACCATCAGCCTGCGGTTCCGGGTTCCATCCCCGGCCGCAGGTTCGTCTTCGAGGGGAGCGAGTGAATCGATCGAGGCGTCGATGGGAATCGCAGTCGACACCGAAGGCTCGGGCTCCGGAGCGCTCGACCTCGACGACCGGTCGTCCAGGACGAGCCCGGTGTCTTCCGAGTCCACGGAGTCTGCGGAGTCTGCGGAGTCTACGGATTCTGGAGCAGTGGCGCCCGAGGACACCTGCAGGGTCTCGGACTGAAACGTCTGCCCGGTGAGCGACCCGATCTTCTCGGGAGAGGGAGGCGGGATAGACGGTGAGCGGGTGCCGATCGACGACCCGGACAGCGACTTGCCGGTCAGCCCACCGGGCAGGTGTGGAACCGCTGGCCACCCGTACTGCTGCGCCCACGGACGGAGGCGAAGCCCGTGCACCTCGCCGGCCAGGGCATCCAGTCGGGCCGACAGGTCTGGCAGTTCGGGACGATCCGCGGCGTCGAAGGCGAGCATCTCGCGCAGGAGGTCGAGCAGGGACGGCTGTACGTCACCCAGGGCCTCCAGCCGCTCCTCGAGCGCGGTTTCGCGGCGACCTTCGACCAGCGCCAGGCCGAACAGATCTTTGATGTCGTAGTCCTCGAACAGCATCTCGCCGCCCGACAACAGCTCGTAGAGCACACAGCCGAGCGAGCACACGTCTCCGGCAGGGGTGTCGGCCTGCTTGGGGTCGAACCGCTCGGGCGCCATGTAGGCGAAGCTCCCGAGCACGCCGCTCGTGCGGGTCTTCGCCTCGCGCGTGATCCCGGTGGCCTTCGCGATCCCGAAGTCCAACAGCTTCACCGACGCGTTCCGACCGACCCGGATGTTCCCGGGCTTGATGTCGCGATGGAGCAGTCGCAGCGGCTCTCCCCGCGGCCCGAGCGTCGTGTAGGCCGTCTGCAGCGCGCTCGCGACGTGCGACAGCACTTCGAGGCCTGCTGGAAGGGAGATCCCGGGCCGCGCGACCAGCAGGCCTTCGAGGTCCTCGCCATCGACGTACTCGGACACCAGCGCCACGCGTCCTTCGAGCAGGAACAGGTCGTGGATGCGCAGGATGCTCGGGTGGTCGAGCAGCGCCAGCAGCCGGGCTTCGTCGCGAAGACGCTGGACAGCCTGACTACGCGGATCGAGCCCGTTGTGCAGGACCTTCAGTGCGACCTCGCCGACCCCCTCGAGCTGGGCCAGGTACACCTCTCCGAAGCCCCCGGCACCCAGGCACTGGCGAATCTCGAAGGTCGGGTTGTCCGGTGCGAGCGGCTGCACCCCGCCACTCTATCCCGGACCACCCGGGTAGCCCGTCGTTTCCGGGGATGCGGGTCCGGTCACGGCTGTTCGACACGGCCGCGGAGCCAGGCGAGCTCCAGCCGCCGTTGGATGCGGACGAGCGCTTCGGGCGGAGACAGGTCTCCGTCGCGCACCGCATCCACGAAGCGGAGCGCCGTGAACCGCCGGGTCCGGCGCACGACCTCGGCGGTCAGCAACACGCGATGGTCCTCCAGACGCAGCCCGAGCGGAAACGGTTCGGGAGGCATGACCCATCCCCGCGGAGACGAGGTGCGGCAGCCCGACAGCGACAGGTCGATCAGGTCCAGGGTCCTCGCGCGCCCGCCCACCCGGATGCGGACCTGCACCAGCCGTCCCATGTCCTCGAGGATCGGCACGCGGAACGCCATCCGTCGCTCCCGGACCGACACGCTGCCCACGAAGTCGATCAGGTCGTCCAGCTCCGAGAAGGGAACGAGCTCGCTCGCGCCGCCCATCGACAGCTCCACCCCCGCCTCGAGGTGCCGGATCGTCAACGCACCCCGCCGCCAGACGACCGGAGGCGCTTCGTTGGGCGGATTGGTGCTCATCGGACTCTCCTTACAGACGCTCAGGACGCGATCTGGTCGCGTCCGCCTCGCTTGGCGCGGTACATCCGGCGATCGGCCGTGTCGATCAGCTCGGTCAGATCGACGTGATCGGGGCCTCGCACCGCGACGCCGATCGAGCACGTCACCTGCACCCGGCGGTTCCGGATCACGAACGGCGCATCGATCAGGGCGTGTCGCAGGCGCTTCGCGACCCGGAGCGCAGCGCTCTCATCGGCTCCCGGCAGGACTGCCACGAATTCGTCGCCCGCCAGCCGAGCGAGCAGGTCGCCCTCGCGAACCGCGAACCGGAACCGCTCCACCACCATCTTCAGGACGTCGTCGCCCACGTGGTGGCCGAACCGATCGTTGATCTGCTTGAACTGATCGACGTCCAGCACCACCAGGGCCATCGAAGGCTCGTCCGCGACCATTCGCTCACCCACCTCGAACAGGTAGCGACGATTGGCGATGCCGGTCAGCGGATCACGCGTCGCCTCGGTGCGCGCATCCGTGGCGCAGTCCTCGAGCTGGGCGATCAACATCTCGATGCGATCCGATGCACGCCGGATGTACCCCAGGTCGCGCACGGCATCCGGCGTGGTCTCCAGCTCCTCCTGGAGCATCTCGGCAAAGCCCTGGATGGTCGACAGGGCCATGCGCGCCTCCCGCGTGAGGCCCGCGATCCGCTCTCCGGTCCGATCGGACGCATTCGCGCACGCTGCCGCCGATCGATTCGAGCCGACACCGGGCTCGGCAGAAGGATGGAGCGCCGGAGGGTTGGCTGAGAGAGGTACCATGTGGGGCGTATCGGCACCCCCCACCCAACGATTGAGCGCCGTGACCGGGAACCTCCACACCACCATCGCCGCGATCGCCTGGGCCATTCTGCTCTGCCTGGTCGGGGTGTTCGCGATCCAGGCCGTGCAGACCAACCGCGAGATCGACGCCAAGCGCGCGGACGTGGCCGCCACGGTGGGCCTGATGGTGCGGATCGATGGCGCGCGAACCCGCACCGAGCTCACCGCCCTCGAGTCCGAGCTGAAGGACGCGGGGCTCGGCTCGATCGCCTGGCAGGTGTCGCACGCTGACCCCTCTGACGCCGTCGGGTTGGCCGAGATGAAGAGCGATGCGCGGATCGCCCTGCGCTCCCGGTCCGGCGCGCTGTCGACGGAGCTGGGCGTTCTCATCGACAGCGCTCAGAATCTGCTCTACACCGCTCTGGCGTTCGCCTTCGCGTCCGTGTTGCTCGGCGGCCTCGCCATCGTACAGATCCAGCGTCGCACCCAGCTGCTGCAGGATCTCGCGAACCACCAGCTCGAAGCCCGGCAACACGAGGATCGCGACGCGTTCACCCTGGCCATGACCCACGATCTGCAGAGCCCCCTGCGCGCGATCCGCGGCTTCGCCGACCTGCTGGCGGAGTCCCTCGACCACGTGCTGAAGCGACCCGAGGCCCTCGACGATCCCGCCAAGCGGGTCGAGCAACTCGACAGCATGCGCAGCCAGCTCACCCACATCCAGCAGGCGGGCACCCAGATGTTCGGCCTGATCGACGGGCTGCACGCGCTGGCCCGCGTGGGAAAGGCCCGCACCCGCGGAACCTGGCAGGTGGACGACCTCGTCCGGCTCGTGGCGTCCACCCTCTCCGCCGATCTCGCCGCAATCGGGGGACGTCTCGACTGCCCCGACGGACTGCCCAAGGTCGAAGGGCCCCAGGTGGAGCTGATCCGGTTGTTCCAGAACCTGATGGAGAACGCCATCCGGTACCGGGCTGCCGACCGCCCCCTGGTCATCCGGGTGTCCGTGCGCGACCCCGGGGATCCCGACCGGATCGAGGTCGTGTTCGCCGACAACGGCGTCGGTATCCGACCCGCCATGCGCGACCGGGTCTTCGAACCGTTCGTTCGCGACATTCCCGAGAACGGCCCTGTCGGCACCGGCCTGGGCCTGGCGATCTGCAAGCGGGTGGTGGAGGCGGACGGCGGCCAGATCTGGGTCCGTGACGCAGACCCCGGGACCGCCGTGCACGTCACGCTGCGGAAAGTGGGCAGGTAGAGGCGCGTCAGCGGTCCTCGACGGTCACCCAGCGATGTTCCCAGAACACCGTGCCAGCCATGCACAGCTCGGTCTGCAGCGTGAGGTCGGGTCGGAGGGACTCCCCGTCGACGTCCAGGGCGACGGCCAGAGCCAGGTCGCCATCGTCCATCCACTCCAGCAGGTCCATGCCCGCGTCGTCCGTCGCGACCGGATGCACGAACAGCTCGTCGGACACGGGCCGATCGCCCTGTCGATCGTAGGAGAGGACCGGCACGGCGAGGGATGTCGGACCGAGCACCGCCACCGACACGCTGCGCACGAAGTCCATGCTGTCGTGATCGGCGGACCACAGGCGCCCCTCGCGCACCCACAGCGCCGTCTCGTCCGACGCCAGGGTCTCGTCGAGCTCGACGCCGAGGGACTCCAGGCCCGCATCCAGATCGGCATCGACCTGCTGCACGACCTCGACTTCACCGACGTCATCGAGCCAGTCGCTCGCGGACTCGATCGTCTGGGGGTCGAGACCGTCCGCCGCGAAGGTCCGCTCGATGCAGATGGACGGCACCTCGACCTCGATCTGCAAGCACCCGGTGAGGCCGAGGCACACCCCACCCGTCATGGCCAGTCGCACCGTCATCGAGCTCGCGAACCTCGCGCTCGCCGTCCTCGTCCCAGCCAGACCACACCTCCGACCTGCGCCGAGGGTCCCAGCACCGTCACGCGCAGCGGGCCCACCTCGTCGGTCGGGTCCGTGGTCCACTCATCGACCCGCTCGACCGTGGAGTGAAGCTGCGTCATGCCGACGGCGATCACGAACGAGCCCCGTCGGTCGCCGAACTCGAGCCCCGCACGCGCAGAACCCCAGTGGTATCCGATGGATTCGAGGGTTCCCCGGGCGGGTCCGGCCGCGGACTCCGATCCCGCGATCCTCGAGACCAGGCCGTTGGCATCCGCGGGCGGGTACCACCCGCCCTCCACCGTGAGCGAAGGCCCGAGCCAGACCGGCACCTTCAACGTGAGCGATGCACGGGCTCCGAAGCCGATGGCGTTCGACCCCGCGGCGAGCCCGATCCGGACGGGTCGAAAGGGGCGGACGGCCAACCCCAGCATCGCGCCTTCCGGCACCCCGACATCTCCGGTGATGCCGATGCGCCCGATCCTCGGCCGCGAAGGGCCCTCGCCGGCTACAGCGACACCGGCCACGCCGTCCACAGCAGTGAGGGAGACGCCCAGGCCTCCCACCACGATGAGATTGCGGATGAAATGTCGCACCTGAGTCCTTTGATTCTTCACATTCAGCACCTACTGAATGACCTGATAGAAAGGGTTTCCCCATCTCCCTCATCGATCCATCTGCAACAGGATTCAGTGCCGGTTCCCGCTGAAGCGAAATTTGCGTCGCGGCGCTTCAGACCCTGTCCACCACATCCGATGAGCAGGCATATGTGAGAGGTGTGCCATTTCCGCAGTCATCGCCCATCAGTACGATCCCTTCGTCCCCCTCGCCCGGAGTCGGAGCATGTCCAACCGCGACCCCCAGGACGCCTCCATCGACATCGACGCCTGGGGCCCCACCGGTCCCTCCGATCCCGCCCAGCGGGAGAAGTGGCTCGCGGCGCTGGCGAAGCGCTACACGAACGGCACGCTCGACGAGGTCCTGGTGCCCGAAGACGCCGACATGACGGCGCTGTTCGACGCCCTGCGCAACGAGCCCGACGAAGACCCGTCCCACACGCACTGATCCGGGTCCGGCGGCACTAAAGTCCCGTCTCTCACGGTCGATTCTGCCTCGAAGGTCACCGCTACGACCCGCGGTGACGACGAGGAATCCGACGTGCGAAACCAGAACGACCGATGGGTGGATCTGCTCAGGGAGGCCGTCGCCGCAGGAGCCGACGAGCTCCACCTGAAGGCCCCGCAGCGCCCCATGTTCCGGGTGTCCGGAGGGCTGCTGCCGAGCGACCACGCGCCGCTGACCGCCCACGACACCCAGGCCGCTGCCTACGCATTGTGCGCCCTCGCGAACACCTCGGTGTCGCTGGCCGACGTCCGCGAGCAGGTCTTCAGCTTCGGACTCGATCGCACCGGGCGCTTTCAGGCCTACCTCTACCGACAGCGAGGGAGTCTGGCGCTGGTCGTCCGACCCGTCGCCACCGAGGTGCCGACCCTGACCGAGCTCGGCTCCGACGTCGATCCCGACGAGTTCTTCCTCGAGCCCGGCCTCGTGTTGGTCAGCGGGATGCGGCGCGCTGCGTTCCGCGCGGCCCTCGTCGGCGCCTACAACCGCAAGCACCGCGGTCACGTCGCCATCGTCGAGACCCGCCTGCGGTTCCTGCATCAGGACGACCGCGCCATCGTCTCCCAGCGCGAAGTCGGAGCCGACCTGGCCGACCTCCCCACCGGCATCCGCGACGCGGACCGGATGGGCGTCGACCTCCTCGTGACGGACGACCTCGTCTCGCGGGACGCGGTGCGCGCCGCACTCGACATCGCAGAGGGAGACATCCCCGTCATCGCATCGGTCGGCGCGCCCGCACCGTGCGACGCCGTGTGGTGGGTGACCCGCCTGTTCACGGGCGAAGAGCGCGAGATCATCGAAGAGCGCCTGCGTCGCGTGCTGAACTCGGCCACCGCCGTGCAGCCGAACGAGCACCTCCGCCGGCCCCTGCGTCCGGCCGACGAGGCGCCGCTGCCCAACATCAAGCTGCGCAAGTCGCTCCTCCGCGGCTGATCGCCGCGAGGCTCCCGGCTACTTCAGCCGCTTCCGCCTGCGAGCCAGCACCACCGCGAGGACCTTCGCCACGGGCGCGTACAGGTCTTCGGGGATGGCCTGGTTGGCCTTCGCCTGACGCCACAATGCCCGGGCCAGCGGCCGGTTCTCGACCCGCGGAACGCCCGCCTGCAGCGCCGCGCGACGGATGCGGGCCGCACCGATGTCGACGCCCTTCGCCAGCACCACCGGCGCGATGTCCTGCCCACGGCGGTAGCGCAGCGCGATGGCGTAGTGGGTGGGGTTGGTGATCACCACGTCCGCCTCGGCCACCAGCTTCAGCGAGCCGTTGAACAACATCTCCCGCGCACGCTGCTTGCGACGCGCCTTCATCTGCGGGTCGCCATCCGCGTTCTTGTTGTCCTCTTTGAGCTCCTGATCCGTCCGCTTCAGGTTCTCGTTCATCCGGTAGTAGCTGTAGGCGTAGTCCCCAGCTGCGATGATCACGATGAGCGGGATCGCCCCTGCGACCAGACGCCACGCCAGCGTGGCCAGGACCTGCACCAGCTCGCCAGGCGAGACCAGCGCGAGGGTCGACAGCTCTGCGGCATCCGCACCCACCGCGAGGTAGGCCGCGAACACCACGGCACCCACCTTTCCCACGCCCTTTCCGAGCTCCACCAGCGGCGTCCACGACAAGTAGGCCTGCTTGAGGCCCGTCAGCGCGTTCAGCTTGTCGAACTTGGGCTCGAGAGCCTTCGGAGCAAGCTGCATGCGGGTCTGCATCAGGTTCGCGGCCAGGGCTGCGATGGAGATCACGGCCAGGGGCAACGCCAGGCTCGTGCCGATCCCGAGCACCGAAGTGGCCAGAGCTTCACTGGCCCACGCCTCGTCCAGAGGCCCGTCGGGCACGGACTGCAGGGAGTAGCGGAAGACGTCGCGGATCCCCTTCACCATGGGCCCGCTGCCGAACGTCAGGGCCGCGGCCCCGGCCAGCAGCACCGCGGCGGACGACACGTCTCCCGAGCGCGGCGTCTGCCCCCGCTCGGCCGCGTCGTCCCACTTCTTCTGACCCGGTTCGTGTTTCTTCTCCTGGCCGTCTTCGTTCTCCGCCATGCCGGACTCCTACGGGTGACCAGGAGTGGGAGCGCCGAGGAACATCGGAAGCGCCACGATCACGGGCTCTACGGCGTCCATCACCGCGAGCGTCAGGGCGGGCAGCGCCACGGCGAGCAGCAGCACACCGCCGATGGAGGTCAGCGTCGGGCCCACGCTGAAGAACACGTTCATCCGCGGCGCCAGCTTGCCGAGCACGCCCACGAGCACGTTGACGAGGAACACGAGCGCCAGGACCGGACCCGCGAGCTGGACGCCGAGCACGAACACCGTCTCGCCGGCGTCCACGAACGCCTCGATCGCATCCGGGGTGAGCACCGCCGAGCCCGGAGGCAGCGAGACGAAGCCCCGGGACAGGATGTGCAGACACGCCACGTGCAGATCCGCACCGACGAACGTCAGCCCGGCGATCCAGCTCGCCACCGAGGTCACGGGGCTCTGCTGGGTCCGCTGCATGGGGTCCATCAACTGCGCCATCGCCATGCCCATCTGCAGGCTCATCACCTCGCCCGCGAGCGCGAGCGCCGTGAAGATCAGCCGTACCGACAGGCCTGCCAGCGATCCGACCGCCACTTCGAACGCCACGGCCAGGAGGATCGAACGATCGAGTGCGAGCGTGTCGACCACCTCGACTCCGGGCGCGACCAGCAGCGTGACGCCGAGGGCGGTAAGCACCGGCACCGCACGAGGGACCCCGAGGGTGGCGAACACCGGCAGGGTCACGAGCAGGCTCACCACCCGGACGAACACGAGCAACCAGGTAGCGACCAGGGCATCCACGAGGGCTCCGATCAGCCTGGGATCGACTGGAACATCTGCGTTCCGAACGACACCGCCATCCGGAGCATCCAGCCCCCCGCGAGCATCAGCACGGCGAACACGCACAGGATCTTGGGGACGAACACCAGGGTCATCTCCTGCACCTGCGTGACCGCCTGGAGGATCGAGATCAGCGTCCCGACCACCAGGGCCGTGAGCAGCAGGGGTCCGCCGACGTACATCGCGGTGAGCAGCGCGTGCTGCCCCCAGAACAGGACGAGTTCCTCGCTCACGAGATCCCTCCCACGAGCCCGACGACCAGCAGTCCCCAACCGTCCATCAGCACGAACACGATGAGCTTGAAGGGCATCGAGATGACCACGGGCGGCAGCATCATCATGCCCATGCCGAGCAGCACGCTGGCGATGACGATGTCGACCACCAGAAACGGCAGGTAGACCTTGACCGCGATGGTGAACGCCGTGCGGAGCTCGGAGAGCACGAAGCCCGTGACCACCACCGGTGTCGGCAGGTCGTCCAGGGTCTCGGGCCGCGTGGGCAGGCGTCCGAGCTGCACAGCCGTGCGCAGGTCCTCCCGCTCGGTGTTGTGCAGCATGAAGTCGCGCATCGGGTCGATGAAGGCGTCGTAGGCCTGGACGGTCGTGACCTCGCCGTTCATGTACGGCGTCAGGGCGCGCTCGTTGACCTCGGTGAGCGTGGGCTGCATCGACAGGAAGGTGAGCATCAGCGCGAGGCCGATAAGGACCTGGTTGGGTGGACTCTGCTGCAGCCCGAGGGCCTGGCGGAGCAGAGACAGCACGATGATGAACCGCGTGAACGGGGTCATCACGAGCAGAAGCCCCGGAACCAGCGACAGCATGGTCATCGCGACGATCAGCCGCACGGCGGCCCCGGTCTCCTCGACGTCTCCGGCGAGCGCATCGGCGAGCACGGCGTCGGTGACCCCCGCATCCTGGGCCAGAGCCAGATCGGGCAGCATGATCAGCAGGAACGAGAGGACGGAGACGAACCCCATCCACACCAGACGCGGGGCGAGCACGGAACGCATCACGCCTCCTCTTCCGCAACAGCGGCATCGAGCGACGAGTCGAGAGCAGTGGCGAAGGCGGCGGTACCGATCGACAGATCCGCCACCAGTTGGGGCCCGTCGGCACCCGAACCGACGAGCAGTCGCCGGGTCTCGCCCGAGCTGTCCTGCACGTCCAGCAGGGTGAGCAGACCCCCCGAGGATCCCATGCCCCCCAGGCGCTCCCGAGCCACCACGGTCATCGGGGGCTCGAGCTCGCCCGACGACTGCTGAACCGCAGCCATCAAGGGGCGGCGGATCGCAGCCAGTCCGAGCGCCAGGGCTCCGAGCCCGACGATCCAGGACGTGGGCAACCCGAGCGACCCGGCCTCGCCAGGCGACGCCAGGACCGGGTCTTCCGCAGCCGAACCGTCGGAACGCCCGACTGGGTAGGCCGTTCGCGGGACCGACACGAGATCCTCGCCGGGCAGGGGCCCCAGCAGACGGGCGTGGAGCGCCGCGTCCTCTGCGCCGTCGTCCGGCGTCCCGGCCACAGCCGACTGGACGACGAACAGGGCGGCGAGCGTGCCCAGGGCGATCGCAGGTCGAAGGGTCATCCGACCTTGGCCTTGCGGTGCAGCTCGACGATGCGCAGCGCCAGGCGGTCGTCGTTCACCACCACCTCGCCGCGACCGAACAGCTGCCCGCCGACCATCACGTCGAGGGGCTGCCCAGCCAGCCGGTCCAGGGGGACGATGTCGTCCTTCCCCAGGGTGGCGAGCTGGCCCACGGTGATCTTCGTGCGCCCGAGCTCGACCACCAACTCCACGGGGATGTCGTAGAAGAAGGACACGTTCTCTTCGCTCATGGGAGCCTCCGTGGCCGTTTCGTTGGCCAGTGCGGGTCCATCGGACACCGACTCGGAAGCTTGAGCGAAAGGTGCGCTCGACCTCCTCCTACGCGGGACGAGCCGCGATCGCGCCCGCGATCGCACTCCCGATCGGCCCGTTCGCACCGGCTCCTGCGCGCCCCAGCACGCGAACCGATCGCGTCCCGTCGGACTCACCGGCCTCGGCGACGAGAGCGGGCTTGCCGTTCACCGACACGACGACGTCCTGAGGGCGGCCCAGATCGATGAGCCCCCCGACCTCCAGCGCGGAGAGCGCACTGATCGGCAGGCCCACCCGTGCCAGCTCGGCCACGACCTCGACCTGGACCGGCAGCACGCTCTCGACGTGTGCACGACGCGCATCGCCCAGGGGCGGAGCGGTCCCGAACAGGATCGGGGTGGTGTTCAGGGGCAGCAACACGCGGATCTCCCCGAACGGCGCGTCCTCGGGGCCCACCTCGAGGGTGGCCGAGAGCACCCGCGTCGAGCGAGCCAGTCCGGGAAGCGTTCGCGGCGCCGGACGCACGTCGCCCATCGACGCCTCCGATTCGAGACCCGTCTGGATGGCCACGGTCTCGAGCAGATCCTCGCAGACCCGCGTCCCGATGCGGAGATCCACACGCGTGAGGACGTGTCGACCCGTGACGATGGGCTTGTTGGGGTCTTCGCCGAGCATCAGCCCGAGCAGACGGCACAGCAGCCGCCCTTCGAGCAGCACCATCGCGCTCGCACGCGGCGACAGCGTCAGCTCGCACAGCGCGGCGGGATGCCCACGGGACTCGTCGAGACACTCGCCCACGGTCACCGAGCAGCTCTTCTTCACGTCGACGCGCAGACCCGTGCCCACACGGTTCACCAGTCGGCGACGCAGGCCCGGCACGATCTTGCGGAACAGAAACGACAGTTGCTCGACGAGCTCGTCGTCGACACGTCCAGCGAACGGATTCGGGGTCTCGGACATGAGAAGCTCCAGCTATTGGACGACGAAGTCGGTGAAGTAGACGCGCTCGATGCGCGGGCCGTCGAGGACGGCGTTGAGCCGCCGCAACAGCTCGTCGCGGAGGTAGGTCTTGCCGTCGAGTCCCTCGAGATCGGCGTAGGTCTGGTCGCTGGCCAGGGCCAGCACGGCATCCCGGAGCACGGCATCGCGCTCGGTGATGGCTTCGGCATCGGCTGCGGCGATCTCCAGGTGCACCTCGAGGCGGAGCATGCGACCGCCGCCACCGCCCCTGAGGTTGAGCGTGAACGGCTCCAGGGGATGCACCATCCGCTCGACGGAGGCCTCTTCGAGGGCCGCCATCGCGTCCTCGTCCAGACCGTTCAGCGCCGCGTCTTCGCCGCCGCCCATCATGGAGCTCGCCGCGAAGCCGCCGCCAAGGCCCAGGATCAAGGCACCGACCACAGCAGCGGCCGCGATCAACCTGCCCTTGCCGCCGCTCGCTTCTTCTTCGGTCTCGGTGGATTCATCGGCCATCGGTTCCTCCCTGCAGCACGTCGGCTGCCTCGCCGGCCTGGTTGGACGCATCCGCCCGCACCACCAGCTCGATTCGTCGGTTCCAGCTCTCGTCCTCACCCGCGCCGAGTCCGGAGCGGTGAGCACCGTACGCCGCGATCTCCAGGCGATCGCCGGGGATCGGACCCTTCTCGCGCAGCGCCATCACCACGGCGAGCGACCGCTCGGCCGACAGGCGCCAGTTGTCGACTTCCGCGCCCGTGCCGTCCGCGTAGCCCTCGACCCGCACGCCCAGATCCGTGGCGGCGAGCACCGAGCCCACGTCGGCCAGCACCACGTACGCCGAGGGGTGGAGCACTGCGCTGCCGGGCCGAAAGAACACGCGCTCGTCGAGCCGGATGCGAACCTCCTGCTCGTTGTGCACCATCCGCATGAGGTCGTCGGAGATGTGCTCCGACATCGCCTCGCGCAGCCGGGCCTCGATGGGCTCCGACGCGCTCTCCTCCTCCTGGTCCTTCTTGGGCATGTTGGAGGCGTTCGAGAGCGAGTCTTCGAGCAGGGCCCGGTCGATCCCCTCGCCGCCGAGTGCGGCCCGGATCGACAACAGGACCGCATCCACCTTCGCGGAATCGTCGAAGTTCGCCATCCCGAGCAGCAGCACGAAGAAGGTCAGGAGCAGCGTGACGAGGTCGGAGAACGTCGCCATCCACAACGGTGCACCCTTCTTCGCTTCCTCCTGCTTCGGCTTGGGGCGTCCCATCAGGCCGCCTCCTCCCGCATCGCCGGCGGCAGCGTCGCGTTGAGCCGCTCGACCATGAAGCGCGGGTTCTCCCCGGAGAGGATCGCGAGCATCCCCGCCGCCACGAGCTCCTTGTGGGCCAGCTCCTCGATGTTCCGCCGCTTGAGCTTGTTGGCCAGGGGCAGCCCGATGAGGTTCGCCAGCAGCGCACCGTAGAAGGTGGTGAGCAGCGCGACCGCCATCGCGGGGCCGATGGCCGACGGGTCGTCCATGCTCTGGAGCATCTGGACGAGGCCGATCAGCGTTCCGATGAGGCCCATCGCCGGCGCGTAGTCGCCGATGCCCTCGAAGATCGCGATGCACTCCTTGTGGCGCTCGTCGATCTTGTTGATCTCGTCGTACAGCACCGACTCGATGGCCGTCGGATCCTGACCATCGGCCATCATCCGGAGCCCGCGAGCCAGGAACTCGTCGTCGGTCTCGTCGGCCGCCTGCTCGAGGGAGAGCAACCCGTCCCGGCGTGCGCGTCCGGACAGCTCGGCCAGCAGCGCGATGGCGCCCTTCATGTCCGGTGGAGACGTGATGAACGCGGCCTTGACCGCCTTCAGGCCCGCGAAGACCTTGCCCCCCGGGAACGCGACGAAGACCACCGCGATGGTGCCGCCCAGCACGATCAACAGGGACGGCGGGTCCAGGAAGATGATCAGCGAGCTCCCCATGAGGATCGACAGGACGATCAGACCCCAGACGACGAGCATTCCGATGATGGTCGACAGGTCCATGGGTGAGGCTCCAGAGGGCGAACGACCCCTGCATCGGTCGAAGCAGGGGTCGCTTTAGGGGACGTTCACGAAAGGATCAGACGAGGTTGACGAGGGCCTGCAGGGTCTCGTCGACGGTGCTGATGACCGACGCGTTCGCCTGATACGTGCGTTGCACCTGAATCATGTTGACGAACTCGTCCTCGAGCACGACGTTGCTGCCTTCCAGCGCGTACCCGGTGATGTTGCCGCGGGTGCCCGTGCCAGCCGCGCTGACCGCCGGTTCACCGGACTGCAGCGACGCGCCGAACAGGTTGCCGCCGAGGCGGTTCAGGCCGGCTTCGGCCTTGAAGGTGGCGAGGGCGAACTGGCCGAGGATCGCTTCCTGACCGTTGGTGTACTGCCCGAAGATCTTGCCCTCGGCGTCGATGTTCAGCCGCACCAGGTCGCCCACGCCGTAGCCGTCCTGGGCGATCGTGCGCACCGAGAACTCGTCGCCGCCCGCGTAGGTCATCGCGGTGAGGTCCAGCTGGGGCTGGAAGTCCGTGGCTCCGGGCCAGTTCCAGCCCGTGGTCGCGGGGTTCTCCGTGATGGTGAGCTGAGTATCGATCGGCTGGGACTGGTCGAACGACAGCGTTCCGCTCTGGATCTCGAAGGCCATGCCGTCGGTGCCCATCGTGCCGCCGTTGTCGACTTCGCCGCCATCGATGACGACCGAGTACTCCCAGTCCGTCACCGTGCCGGCCTGCCCGACCATCTCGAAGACGATGACCGCGTCGTGCGGGCGCCCGAGGGAGTCGTAGACCGTGAGCGACGTGGAGTGATCCGCCTCGGTCGACAGCTCGGTGATCCCGACCGTGTTGCCATCGAGCATGCCGGCGTAGCCCTGCAGGCTGTTGGTGGTCAGCGCGTCGGGGTCGAGCGGGTCGACCAGGTTCGCGGCGAGGTTGATCTCGCTCGTCTGGCGCTGGGGCACGCGGTTGGGGTCGATCTGCAGGTCGCCGACCATCGGCCCGAGCTCGCCGTTGTCGGCGAGGTAGCCCTGCACCCGGTGGCCCGCGGCCGTGACCACGTAGTTGTCCTGGTCCAGCGCGAAGCTGCCGTCGCGGGTGTACAGATCCTGGCGTCCGTCGTTCACCTGGAACCAGCCCGCACCGCCGATCGCGACGTCGAGCGCGGAACCGGTGCGCTGCAGGCTGCCCGTCTCGAACTCGGTGACCATCGTGGCGGTCGTCACGCCTCGGCCCACCGCTTCGGGTCCGGCCATCGTCCCGATGGTGGTGGGCAGCATGTCTGCGAACGCCGCACGGTTCCGCTTGTAGGCGGTGGTGTTGAGGTTCGCGATGTTGTCGCCGATGACTGCGAGACCGAGTCCCGCAGCTCCGAGTCCGGTGGCGCCGCTGTTGAGTGTGTTGAACAGGCTCATGGTGTTTCTCCCTCCCCGTCCACGACCGCTGACGATGGGCCAGATGCCGTGGACGGTGGGCTCATCGGATCGGGGCCCGAAGGGGTTGAGCCTGCGCCTCACCCTGGCGCGATCCCGCCGATCAGTCCTCCCCGGCCGTGAGCCGCAGAATGGCGTCCAGAGGGACCACAGCGCCGTTCACGCTGGGCAGGGGGGTGCCCTCGGTGTAGTCCATCTCGTCGACCCGACCGACCATCAGCTCGCGCGACTCGACCGGCGGATCCCCGGCGAGCGACACATCGAAGGAGTACGACCCGTCCTCGACCGGGATGCCGTTGTTGTCGAGCCCATCCCACTCGTAGGCGGTCTCTCCACTCGCGCCCCCAGGCAGCTCGTCGGTCCGCACCACCGTGCCGTCCGCGTCGAAGATCGTGATCGTCCCGCCCTCGTAGGCCCCAGCGGCCTCGAAGTGCATGGTAGCCCCGGCTCCGTCGACCTGAACGGTGTTCCCGACCGCGACGACGTGCCGTCCGAGCAGCGAGCTCATCGAGGCGTTGTTCATGGCGGCGATCCCCGCGTACACGGCATCCATGGACTCCTGCATGCCCACGAGCTGCTCCAGGCTCGAGAACTGCGCGAGCTGGGCCACGAAGTCCTCGTTCTCGACCGGGCTGGTGGGATCCTGGTTCTGCAGCTGGGTCGTCAGCAGCGTGAGGAACGCGTCCTTGCCGAGCTCCTGGCTGCCGACGCCTTCGGGAGTGGGGTTGGGGATGTACCGGGGCAGGCCGGCGAGAGCGGTGTCGTTGGCGTCCATCTGGCGCTCCTTCACTTGGGATGGAAGAGGCGCACCTCGCCCCCTCGCTGGGTGTGTCGGTCGCCCCGTCGTTCGCTTGAGAGTGGAAGCAGCTACGCTGGCGCATGCCCGACAACGCCACGATCTACCGACGCGCCTGGACCGGTCCCGTCGTCGACCCCCAGCGATGGCCGTCCCACGCCACCATCACACCCCACCTCCACGGGCGGGTGGTCGAGGTCGGGCCGGGGCTGTTCCCGCGCAGCTGCCATCCGGACACCGTCTACGTCGAGCCCGTCCCCGCGGTCGTGGTTCGCCTGCGGGCGGCCGGACTGCAGGCCCGCGTCGCTTCGATCGAGGACCTGCCCTTCGCGGACCGGAGCGTCGACACGCTCGTTGCGTTCGACGTCCTGGAGCACTGTCCCGACGACGAGGCCGCCCTGGCCGAGGTCGTTCGGGTGCTGCGGCCCGGAGGAGCCCTGATCGCCGCGGTCCCCATGAACCCGCGCTACTTCAGCCCACTCGATCGGATGGTCGGCCACGCACGGCGCTACTCCCCCGACGCGCTGCTCTCCCGTCTCGCGACCGCGGGCCTGCAGATCGAGGCCGGACGCTGGATCGAGCCGGTGCACCCGGTCGTGAAGCACATCACCGACCGGCTCCAGTGGGCGGTGCTGTCGGTGGTGGGCCTGGATGTCGGGCTGAAGGCGAAGGCGTGGGCCACCCGCCTCGTTCCGAAGGGTCTCCCGGCCGCACCACTGGGCCCTCTCGGCCAGCCACCACCCCAGGTCAGTCGAGCCGTGTTCGTGGCCCGCGTCAGTACCGGTCGTGCAGCCGCCACCAGCGGTAGGGCTCGGTCTGGGGACGCCCCTCCGGACTGTCCTCCCAGCTCTCCTGACGACCCAGCGGCGTGAGATCCAGCAGGTCCCACACCGTCCCGAGCGACTCCACCCCGCGCTTCCGGACCTCGTTCGTCCGATAGACCTCGTCGCCGTCCGCCAGGAACACGTCGAGCCCGAAGCCCGTCGTGATGCCGAGCGCCCGGGTGTAGCCGCGATCCAGCACGGTGACCCACGGAATGTCCCATCCCAGTCGGGTCTTCACGGCCTGGACCTCGCTCTGGGGTGCGTAGGACGTGACGACCAACGAGGTGTCGCGCGCGTGCAGGTGGGCCAGGTGCGGGAGCTGGTCGAGGACCATCGAGCAACCCGAACAGGGCGAGCCGCCCTCCGGCAGCATGAAGTGGTAGGTGATGAGCTGGCGGCGGCCGTCGAACAGCTCGCGCAGGGTGTGCTCCCCGTCTGGACCGGCGAATCGATGCTCGCCGTCGAAGGCCACCATCGGCAGGCGACGACGGCGGGCCGCGAGCGCATCCGAGGCACGCATGTGGGCCTTCTCGGCCTCGAGCAGAGCGTCCCGTTTCCGTCTCCAGGAAGCGTCGTCGACGATGGGTGGCAGGTTCATGGGGCTCCTTCGGGGTCGGACCGGACCAGGGGTGCGACGACGTCCGGGTCGCCGGAGTTCGGAGCGGGCTCGACCTGGAGAAGCTCCGCGAACAGCGCGTAGAGGTGGATCGACGAAAACGCCGGATGGGTGACGCCCGGCTCCAGGTGCGGGCCGCGCGCGACGAACAGCCCGTGCATCTCGGGGGCGTCGGACTGCCAGCCGTGCGTGGAGCCCGTCAGGTCGTCTGGATGGGAGTCGAACCAGAGTCGACTCGTGATCCCCCAGCCCAGCTCGGCCACACAGAGGATCTCGGGGATCCGCGGGCCCGCCGGAAAGTGCAGCTCGGGGGGTCGCGTTGCGCCGTCGCTGCAGGTGGCGTGGGGCATGAGGTCGAGTTGCTCCAGCACCCCGGTCGCGTCTCCGTCCATCGGATCGAGGGTGACGTACGGCCCCCAGGCGTTGATCCAGAACTGGTCGATGTCGACGAAGTCGTCCAGGAAGATCGCGCGCTCGCGGGACAGCTCGGCCATGCCGTGGTCCGACACCACCACCAGATCGACGGCGTCGAGCATCCCCCGCGCTTCGAGGCCGTCCACCAGGAGCCCGAGCTGGCTGTCGACCAGGCCCACCGCCGCTTCGACCTCGATGCTGTCGGGCCCGTAGGCGTGTCCGGCCGTGTCGACGTCCGAGAAGTACAGCGTGGTGAAGTGGGGCGGCACCGGCTCGTCCATCCAGTCCAGCACCTGATCGACCCGGGCTGCATTCGGAACCGACCCATCGTAGGGAGACCACTCGTCCTGCCACACGCCGTCGTAGGGGGTCTCCGAACCCGGCCAGAACATCGTGGCCGCGCGCAGTCCCTGGTTGGTCGCCGTGATCCAGATCGGCTCGCCGCCCCACCACTCGGGGCCGGTCTCGTCCATGTCGAACAGCGCGCCGAGCTCCTCGTCGAAGAAGCTGTTGCCCACGATGCCGTGCTCGGACGGGTACAGCCCCGTGACCTGCGTGAAGTGGTTCGGAAAGGTCTTGCTGGGGAAGACCGGAGCGAGTCCATCCGCCTGGACGCCTTCCAGCACGAGCCGATCGAGGGTCGGCGTCGAAAACCGCTCGATGTAGTCGGCCCGGAAGCCATCCAGCGACACGAGGATCACCCGCCGATCGCTGTCGACCCACGGACTCTCGGGGGTCGCCGGCGTCGGCGTCTCGATGGGTGGACCGGGTGTGGGCGCGGGTGCGTCGGACGGAAGGGTGGCCGGACCCCGACCACAGCTGACGAGGAACAGGGCGAGCACGGGCATTCGATGGGTCACCCGAGCAGTGTAGCGTCGTCGCGCTATCCTGTTGGGCACGGAGGGAGCATGTGGGCATTGCTCGGCATCGCATTCGCGGCGGGGCCGCCGGTCTCCGGCACCTGGACGGTCGCGGAGAGTGAAGAGGTCCTGAAGACCAAGCACGACGCCGCGCTGAAGAACGCGCTCGGCCAGCTTCCCTGGGCGTTTCGGGGCCTGGCGAAGGGCCAGCTGACCAACGCGATCGACAACTGTCCGGTGGTCGAGCTGGGTCTCGAAGGGGGCCGGTTCCGGGCCAACTGCAAGGGCGAACCCGTGTTCGAGCGTGTGATCGGTCCCGATCAAGAGCCGGTCACCGGCGAGGACGGCAAGACGTACCAGGTGGGGCTCGACATGACCGCGGCTCGGGTCCAGCTGTCGTTCCTCGGCGACAACGGCGGACAGCGCACCCGCTACGCGATCGAGGACGGGGATCTACTGCTCACGAAAGAGATCGTATCCAGGTGGCTCGACGAGCCCGTGGAGTGGACCGTGCGCTACCGCAGGGTCGACTGACTTCGGGCGTCAGGCGATGCGGTCGATGCGTGTTCCCCGCCAGTCCCGATCGACTCGATGAGCGCGGCCTCGATCCGAACCGGACGCCTCGCGACGCTTCGATTCCGAGGGGGCTCCACTGGGATCCCCCGACGTGTCGGGATCGCCGTCGTCTTCCGAGAAGCCACCGAGATCGGCGTGCTCTTCGAAGCCCGTCGCGACGTCCTCCCGCTCGTGCAGCTCGAAGGACAGGAGCGCCGATCGTTCCCGCCGCTCGGAGTCGCCCCAGGCATCGCCCAGGTCGCCACCGCGTCCCTGCTCCAGGGCCTCGACCCCTTCGTCGAGCGCCGCCCGCAGCTCGGGCTCGAGGGCCTCCATCTGCTCGAGCGCATCGGCGGTCCCGTCCACGGCTACGTCGACGCCGTCGGCCCGGACCGAGACCTCCACGGCCATGGACGGATCGACTTCGACGCGCACCCGACGCACGGACATCGGGGGAGCCGCGGGACCCTCCCCCGCCGGGGCCCGCGAGACGGGGCTGTCGGGGGCAGACGACGAGAATCCCTCACTGCGGACGGGCTCGTTCGAGGGACCCGGGTCTACGCCATCCATCGAAGAGGCAGACGGAGACGACGCGCCGACCGGGCGGGGGGCGGTGGGACGCGATGGACGCCGCGCGACTCGCTCGTTCAGGCCAGCCGGTCGGGTTGCCGAGTCCTCGAGCTCCACGGACTCCCTGAACGCCATCGACTCCAGCGGAGCCCCAGGCCGAACCGCTGCGATGGACGGCTGCATCGGCTGCATCGGCTGCATCGGCTGCATCGACTGCATCGACTGTACTGGATGCCGCATCAGCTGGCTCTCCAGGGTGGGCACGTTGACGTCAGCGCCCCGGATCCGCGCCGGGACGGGCACGCGACCCATGGAGACCTCCGGATCCGGCATCCCTGTGGACCCGGGCGGAGGAGCCGGGCGAGCGAGTGCCTGCGCTTCGGCCAGGACAGGCTGACTCGTCGATGCAGGTGCGGGCGCGCGTCCACGCGACGCGAGGCGAGTGCCGGACTCGACAACGCCGTGGGGCGCCACTTCCCGGACCTCGACCGCCATGCCAGGCATCGGCGGAGCGATGGGTCGCGACGGCACTGAGGCGACCGCCGGCGTCTGCGGACGTGCGCGATCGGTCGTAGCGGCCTCCACGCGGCCGGGGACGGGTCCAGACGAAGGGGTCCTGTCGACAGCGATCCCCTCGCGAGCCATCCCGTCCAGGGCAACCCCTTGCGGAACCCTCTCCGGAGCAACCCCTTCGGAAACACCCCCGTCCAGGGGGGGCATCGGCGCACGCACCGGGCGGTCCAGGAGCTCGGGACGCGGCAGGGGGTCGGGCGGGAATCCAGCGGTGTCCCGCACGGCTTCCGGGACATGGACCGCTGCACGAACCGCGCGCTGGAGGAGCTCTCCACCCACGAGGGGCTCCAGGGTGTCCGGGTGCTGCACGGCCGGAACCGTCGCCTCCGGGACAGATGCCGGGGACGCGGGGCGTTCGGGGGCCTGCACCCCGTGCGGATGGAGCTGCGTATCGACGCCATCGACGCCACCATCGAGCACCGTCCAGCCCTGCGGGAGCGGAACAGCCTGTCGCATCGGCGCGGGCTGAGGCGCGGGCCGAGGATCGGGTCGAGCGGTCGGCACCGCTTGCGAAGACAACAGATGGTCCAGTCCTGTACTGGTCTGACCAACCGACCTGTTGCTCTGCATGTGAACAGGTCTATCGGTCGATGCGGACGCCGTCGCCGAATCCGGAAGCGGCAGAGCGCTCGACTCCGCCATTCGACCCGTCTGCACCGGTGGTTTCGAAGCCCGAGGGCTCGACGGCATCGACTCGTCCGGCCCGGGTTCACCCTGGCGTTCCGGAAGCCCCACCGACGCCTCGTCGAGCATCTCGCTCAGCGGACGCTGCGTGTCGTGGTCGAGCCCAGCCGTGGGGTTCTCCACGGACGGCCGAGGCGTGTGCACCCGGGGATCGGGCTCGAGCGGGGGTTCCGTGGTCTCCAGAGCGGGCGTCGCCGCGTCCAGCAGGCCCTCGAACACCCCGTCGTCCTGTCCGAGCCCGTCGGTGCGCCCCCGCCCCGAGCGGGAGACGGGCGAGACCCCGAGCAACGCGAGATTCGTGAGCAGATCGATCATTGCGGCACCTCGAAGGGCTCGGTGAGCTTCTCCATCAGTCCTGCTGCCGTCCGTGGCGGAAGCGCGGCCAGCAGCTTCCCGGCCTTCGCCGGGCTCATCCGGTCGAGCACATCGACCGCGAGCGGTTCGTCGAGTGCTGCGAGGATCGGCGCCCCCTGCTTGGCGCGCACCGACTGCAGCATCACCACCAGGTCGTTCCTGCGCTGCTCCTCGTCGGCGTCGATCTCGGCCAGCTGTACTGCGATGGCTTCGCGAATCGCCGCCAGCTCGTCGAGTCGCTCCTGCAGACGGGCTTCCGCATCGCGCAGATCGGACTCCTTGTCGGCCAGCATCGCTTCTCGCCGGTCCAGGGCCGATGCACGACTCTGCAGTCGCGCGGCCAGCTCGGCCAGCCCCTGGGGCGTCGGACACTCGTCCTCGGCCCCGGATCCCTGAGCGGCGCGTGCGCCGGCCAGCACCGTGGCGGTCAGCATCGCTCCGATGCCCGCCACCCACGACCATCGACGCTTCATGACGCGCTCCTGCGCCACCAGGCCTTCATCCCGAGCTCATCGAGCTCCGCCTGAATGGGACGCTGGTCCTCGATGGCCTGTTCCTCGGCCCGGGTCTGCTGCACCTGCTCGACCACCTTGGTGTCCAGCTGGGCACGACGCATGCGGCGCTGCTGCTGGGTGGTCTCGCTACGTCTGCGGGCCAGCAGGTTCAGGTCGCGCCGGGCGGTCACCTCGAGCTGCAGCGCGTACAGATGGGTCAGCATCACGTCCTCGGACGTCGCCTTCATCTCTCCGTGCAGTGCGGCAGCCCGATCCGCGTTGTTCTGCGTGACCGCTTCCTGGTCTCGCACCGCGGCCTGAGCCGCCATCCAGTCGAGCTCGGCCATCCGCTCGCGGATCTGCCGCACACGCTGGAGCGTCTGCATCGCTGTGGTCGTCTTGGATGCCATGGTCCCCCCGGACAGGGGACTCATCGGTTCGACGGCGCCCGGGATGTAGTCCAGATCGCCCCGGCTCCCGGGCCACGCCATTCAGAAGGACTGCGCGAGCTGCACCTGGTCGACGAGCAGATCGTAGTTGTACGCCCCGACCCAGCGCGGCTGGCAGTAGCCCATCACGTCCGCAGTCTCGGGCGGAACGTACTCGTCGGTCCGCACGTCGTATCCCCAGGTTCCGGTCGAGCCGTCCGCCATCGGAAAGTCGGGATCGGTGTCCGAGGCGTTCCCGCAGGGCGCGTGATCGAGTCCGTGCATGTGTCCCAGCTCGTGGACGAGCGTCGACTCCGACAGCACATCGCCGAACGCTGCACCCGCAGCGAAGTAGGCCCGGTCGGGAGTCGGACCCACGCCGCTCTCGGAGGATCCCGTGATGCCTTCGAACTCGGCGCGGGTCGCCACCCCCGAGACCAGGCCGTAGTAGTACACGTGGCTCGGAGCTTGATCGACCTGCTCCTGCACCACGCCTACGTCCACCAGGATCTCGCCGATGTCGTTGTCGGGCCAGGTGCGCACGTCTCCCACCGTGATGTCGACCCCGGAGACGGGGTACATCGCGTAGACCGCGTCGCGGAAGCCGTCCAGCACGGGCTGGGAGGTGTCGGGTGTGAAACCGTTCGTCTCGTAGGGCACGAGATGGATCGCGATGGGACCGGTCTCCTCGGCAGCCAGCTGGGCTTCGCCGGAGGCCGGGATTCGCGAGGTCTGCACCCCGCCGGTCCAGACCTCGACGTGGTAGGTCGCAGCCGCGGTGACGCTCCCGGCGGGCACGTCGAGCGCCAGACCGGTGGTGGGGTCGCTCGGATCGGCGTCGACCGTCACCAGGTCACTGACCACGTGCTCGGTGCCGTCGACGACGAACCGCACCTCGACATCTGCAGCGCTCCAGGCGTCGGGGGTGTCGAGCCAGGTGACGATCCGGGCGTCCCGTCCCGCCACGACCGGAGCGGAGCGGCTTCCGGCAGGCACGGCTCCGGCCTCGTCCCAGACGGGGACTTCGACCACCTGGAACACGGACACGGCAGCGACCTGCAGACCGTCGTCGACATCGGTGTCGGTGTCGGTGTCGGTGTCGGTGTCCGAGTCGGTGTCCGAGTCGGTGTCCGCCTCCACGGTGGGGGACGATCCTGCAGTGCAGGCGAGCGCGAACAGGGGAACGACAGGGAAGAGGCGCATGGGGGCTCCTGGGTTGGGGTCACCCGGCAAGATGCGTGAGCACCCGACTCTGGAAAGCGCACGCGCGATCTCTGCCCTGCGGAGCTAGCCGGTTCCAGCAGCCTCACCCGTCGACGGGCCCATGAACTCGGGCATCGTGGCGTGCCCGTCTGCTGAGATGTCGGTGGGCACGACCACCTTCGCGGCGGTCTTCGCGAGGATCCGCAGATCCAGCAGGAACGACCAGTTCTCGACATACCACACGTCGTGGGCGAACTTGTCGTCCCACGACAGGGTGTTGCGCCCCGAGACCTGGGCCCAGCCCGTGATCCCCGGGGGCATCGCATGCCGGAGGCGCTGACGGGGACTGTAGCGATCGAGGTAGCGGATCAGCAGCGGCCGCGGCCCCACCAGGCTCATGTCGCCCTTCAGGACGTTCAGCAGCTGGGGAAGCTCGTCGAGGCTGGAGGAGCGGAGGAACCGCCCGAGCCGTGTGATCCGGTCGGCATCCGGTTCGTCGGGGGTGCGGGGCTCCCGCATCGAGCGGAACTTGTAGATCCGGAACACCCGCTCGTTCTCGCCCACGCGATCCTGGGTGAACAGCACCGGGCGACCCATGGTCACCGCCACGGCTCCGGCGACCCCGGCCATCACCGGTGCGGTCGCGATCAGGCCGACACCCGCTGCGGTGGCGTCGAGGGCGCGCTTCATCCTGCGCTGCATGCGTTGGCGAGGGGTCTTCACGAGTCCCGCGTAACCTCGAACTAAAGTCCGGCCCCCTCCGACCGATGGCCCCGCGAAGTCCTGCTCCTGGAGCCGTCGTGTCCGCACCTCCGAGCGCGTCGTCGCGTGCCACCGACCTGTTGAACACCCTGCGCGAGCGCGGCGACTACCTGCTGGCGAGCGCGCTGGTGGCGCTGCTGGCCATCATGCTGGTGCCGCTGCCCCCGTTCGTGCTCGATCTGCTGCTCACCACCAGCATCGGCCTGTCCCTGCTGCTGTTCATGGGGTCGCTCTACGCCGAGAAGCCCGCGCGATTCAGCGTGTTTCCCACGATCCTGCTCATCGTCACCGTGTTCCGGCTGGCGCTGAACGTCGCCTCCACGCGCCTGATCCTGATGAACGGCGCCAACGGGACCTCGTCTGCCGGCGCGATCATCGAGTCGTTCGGCCAGTTCGTGGTGGGCGGCAACTACGTCGTCGGGGCGGTCGTCTTCACGATCCTGGTGGTGATCAACTTCGTCGTGATCACCAAGGGTGCAGGTCGCATCGCCGAGGTCGCGGCGCGCTTCACCCTCGACGCCATGCCCGGCAAGCAGATGGCCATCGACGCCGAGCTCAACGCGGGGCTGATCGACGAGAAGATCGCCAAGCGCCGCCGCTCCGAAGTCACTCTCGAAGCAGACTTCTACGGAGCCATGGACGGCGCCAGCAAGTTCGTCCGCGGCGATGCGATCGCCGGCATCATCATCACCCTGGTGAACGCCTTCGGTGGCGCCCTGATCGGCGTCGCCCAGCAGGGAATGGCCGTCGACGAAGCGCTGTCGACCTATCTCATCCTCACCATCGGCGACGGACTCGCCGGACAGGTCCCCGCGCTCATCGTCTCCATCGCCGCCGGCCTGCTGGTCGCGCGGGTCCAGGACGACGCCAGCCCGCTCCTGGCCGACCAGGTCAGCACCCAGATCTTCCGCGACCCGCGCGCGCTGTGGATGAGTGCCGGTGTGCTGGGCGTCATGGCGTTCATCCCCGGCCTCACCCTGCCCTTCGTCACCGTGGGCGGAGGCGTCGCCTGGCTCGCCTGGACGCGGTCGAAAGCAGCCGAGGAGCCGGATACGCCCGTGGAGGCGGACGATCCCAAACCCAACACCGAATCGCACCCGCGAGACCTGCTCCCCGTGGAGGACCTCGCGCTCGAGGTGGCGGTCGACGTGCTCTACCTGGTGGACGAGCGGCAGGGGGGCGAGCTCCTGGAGCGGATCACCTGGGTTCGACGCCAGTTCGCCGAAGACCTGGGTGTGGTGCTCCCGCCGGTGAACGTGCGCGACAACCTCCGGCTCGGGGATGGCGAGTACCGCCTGCTGCTGCGGGGCGAGGAGATCGGACGCGGCAAGGTCAGTCCCCGCCAGCACCTGGCGATGGATCCCGGTGGGGCTCACGGGCCGATCAAGGGCATCAAGGGCAAGGATCCCGTGTTCGGTCTGGACGCCTGGTGGATCCTCGATCGCGACGTGCTCAACGCCCAGAAGCTCGGCTACACCGTGGTCGACGTCCAGACGGTGATCACGACCCACCTCGTCGAGCTGATGCACGTCCACGCCCACGAGCTGCTCGACGGCCGGCAGCTCGACGACCTCCTGGAGCGCACCACCGAGGCCGATCGCCGCCTGGTGGACGACCTGATCCCCGACCGCCTGCCCCGCCACGCCCTGATGCGGGTGCTCCGCAACCTGGTCAAGGAGGGCGTGGCCATCCGCGACAGCATCTCGATCTTCGAAGCGCTGGCGGAGGTGGTGGACCGCACGACCGATCCCGACCTGCTCACCGAGTTCGTGCGCCAGAAGCTGGCGCGGCACATCACCCACACGTTCGCCGACGACGAGGGGGTGATCCACTACGTCGGACTGTCCGCCCAGGCCGAGCAGACCGTGCTGCGTGGGGTGCAGGCGAGTGAAGGCCGGGCTCCGAACCTCGTCCTCGACCCGAACCAGGCCCGCGCCCTGCTGATCCAGCTCCGCGAGCAGACCGAGGCCCACGCGGGGCCCGGCCAGGCGGTGGTTCTGTGCCCTCCCCTCGCGAGAGGAGCGCTGCGACGGCTCGTCGAGCGGGTGCTTCCGCGGATCGCGGTGATCAGCAGCGCCGAGCTGCTCCCCGCCGTGCAGCTCGAAGCGGTGGGCACGGTGGACTTCGCCTGAGGACCTGCTGCTACGCCGACCTGCGCTGTGATCCCGCCCGCCCGAGGAGGAGCCACAGGATCAGGCCGCCCGACACCACACCACCGACGACGAGCCCTGCCATCCAGATTCTGGAGCTGCGTGCAGCCGCGGGGATGGTCGGTCGACCGTCGCCGGTGAGCACGATTCCCGCCCAGGCGCGCTCCGGCGCTCCGCTGGCGGCCAGCGTGCGGCGGGTGTCCACCAGGGCGTCGCCGAGTGTTGCGCCCGTGCCCAGGTGGCCGTACAGCACCGAGAAGAACTGCTCGGCCTCGGTGTCTTCGAGCTTCCAGAGGCTGCCCAGCACCGACCGGGCGCCCGCGTCCAGAAACGCGCGACCCAGCCCCAGAGGCGCCTCGTTCGGCACTCGTACCCCGTCGACGCTGCGACACGCCGAGAGCACCACGACGGGCTCTCCCCAGTCGTGGGCGGCCACCGCCGCTACGGTCAGCGGTCGATCCGCCAGAGGCATGGCTGTCCGATCGGGGAACGTGCCGTCGACCTCGACGTGCGCAGCCAGGTGCAGCCAGTCGACCTGCTCGGTAAGCAGCCACTCCAGCGTCGCCTCTTCTCCGATCGCTACGCGGGTCTCGGGCCACGACGACTCCAGCAGCAACGCTTCCGAGCGCGCACGCGGCAGGGCAGGCAGCGTGGAGTCCACCAACGCGGGGTCGCCGAGCACGGACGCCGATGTCGAGGTCGCCGGAGCAGGTCCGTCGGGAACCAGGTGCGTGCTGCGCCGGATCGCGACCTCCGTTCCCCAGAACCCTTCGGGAGTCTGCAACGCCGCGAACGGGAGGCCGTACAACGGGCCGTCCGCGATGATCCGCACATCGCGCACAGTGTCCGACAGCCCGAGCGGGCCGATGATGTCCGCGTACAGCGCCCGGCTCGCGTCGTCGGCCTGCTCTCCGCGCTGGAGAATGCCGACCCAGGCCTGGATGCGGGACGCCCAGAGGTCGGTCTCGGGCAGGGGCACGCTCCACACCCGCTCGGACGTGAGCACCCCGGCCCAGCCGCGTCCGGTGCGGTCGGGAAACTGGTACGCGACGATGGCTTCGTCCGCCGCCAGCTCCGCCTGCAGGGCCCCGATGTCCACGTCGTTCTCCGGTGCTCCCCCACGCACGATCTCTCCGATCGAGAGCGCCAACGGGAGGTCTCGGGGCTCGGTGGCACCCTCGGGAACCGCAGCCAGCCACTCGCCGACCACCGCGAGCTCGGAGCGTGAACGAACCGCCGCTCCCGGGCCCGCTTCGCGCTCGATCTCCGCGAGCGCCGTCCGCGCGGGCCCCAGCGACGTGCGCACCGCTTCGAGATCGCCCATGCGGGCGGCGAGGCGGGGACGCTCGACGAGCAGACCGCGCGTCTCGGACGCATCCGATGCCTCGACGGCGGCATCCCAGTGTTCCTCGGCACGCTGTGGGTCGACCTCCGCCCAGATGAACGCCGCCTGGAGGTGGGCCGTGCGGATCTCCCAGGGGTCTTCGAGTGCCGTCGCGCGTTCGACACAGGTGTCGACGGCAGCGGTCGATTCGTCGGAGCGACCCGCGTGACGCAGCGCGGCGGCCAGCCCGCACGGTGCGATGGCCCGGGAATACACATTGGACGTGGCCTCGATTCGGGCGACGTAGTCGCGAACCGCCCCCAGGGGGTCTCCCTCGTGCAGCACCTGGGTGACGAGCGGGCGGTCGTTGACGAGATCCATCATCCCGACCAGTACGACCGCGACGGTGTAGTCGTCGCCCTCGGCCCGGGCCATGCGGAGCATGCGCTCGAGTGTCTCGATCTGGCGTTCGGCGTCGTCGGTGAGGTTCGCGATCTCCTTGAGGGTGTTGAGCGTGATCAGGCGGGTCTGGTACGCCCCGTCCGGAAAGACCTCGGCTTCGACCGAACGGGTGATGGCCTCGGCCTTGCCGATGTCGCGTCTGCTCGCGATGTAGTGGCGGGCCAGCGTGATTCGCGCGGCGTTCTGGAGGTCGTCTCGGCCGGCCTGCCGGGCGAGGTCGCCCCCTTCGGTGTAGGCGGTCTCGGCATCGGCCTGGCGGTCCAGCATCCAGTAGTACCGCCCGACGTTCAGCCGGGAGTACACGCGTCCGAGCAGGTCCTCGCCTTCGAGCGACCCGGTGGCGTCGAACAGGGAGCGCGCGCGCTCGAAGTGCCCGATGGCCTCCTCGACCTCCCCCTGATCCGAGACCAGGCTCCCCAGGGTGTGGACGGCCCAGGCGTTGTCGGGTTCGTCCTCGACGATCGCGCGCACGAAGGGGGTGGCTTCGTCGTAGAGGCCGTCTCGACGGGCCCGATCGTAGGCGCACTTGAAAGCGGCGCGCTCGTACGGACGTTCCGCGTGCAGGGCCTCACACTCGGCGAGCGGACCCGCCGACGCAATCGCCACCAACAACCACACGCCAGACCTCCACGGGATTCAGCGCAACCGTACACGATACGTCTGGCTGGTCCAGGGCTCTCCGCGGATCGGGGTCACGCGGACGCTCCAGAGGATCTCCGTGCCGTCGGGGATGTCCGCCAGGGCGTCGATCGGAACGCGTGCTTCGGTCAGCCCCAGGCCGGCCGCTTCGTGCAGCACGTCCAGTCGAGAGTCCCGAACGAACACGTGGACCCGGGCATCCGAGGGCACTCCCGCCCACCGCAGCACCAGGCTGTCCCGGGACTGGACGGCCTCCGAGAGCGCGGTCACCTCGTCGTCGGAGCCGTCTCGAAACGTGGGCGTGGACGAGGGCGTGAACAGCACGGCGAAGGAGAGCAGGACGACCGCCGCGAGCGCCGCAGCTGCGATCCACCCCCGGTTGGCGAACATCGGCGTCGTCGAGGTGGTCTGCTCGGAGGTCGTGTGCTCGGACGTCGTCTGCTCGGACGTCGTCTGCTGCGGCGCTTCGACCTCCCGGAGCTCGAGCATCCCCCTGGCCTCCTGCCAGGCGGCCGCCCACGCCTCGTCCTCCGCCACCCGGTCGAGGATCGCCGCTGTGGTCTCCGGATCCAGCTCTCCCAGCTGTGCCGCGACGATCCGCTCGAAGTCCACGTCGTGATCTGCGGTCGGCAGAGCGCTCTGGTACAGCGCACGCAGGTCGTCGTCGGTCATGGGGTCACGCCCCGACTCTCGAGACAGGTCCGCAGATCCTGGAGTCCGCGGTACGTGAGGTTCTCGGACTTCTTCCGGGAATGTCCCGAGATCTTCGCGATGGCGGGAACCCCGTGCCCGTGAAGGTACAGCGTGACCGCACGCCGCCTCGACCTCGCCAGACCCTGCAGGCACTCGCGGATCGCGCGCCCGATCTCACGGCCGCCCGCCAGCGCTTCGGGATCCGGGTCGGGCGCTGAGATCACCACCGGAAGCTCGACCTCCTGCCGGCGGGTCTTCTGGCGCAGCACGTCGACGATCACCGAGTGAGCGGTACGGTAGAGGTAGGCCGCCGGCAGGTCGGTGCAGGCCTTGTCGCGCAGGCGCAGCATCGCGGTCTGGACCAGGTCGTCGGTCTCGTCGCGCAACCAGGACGGGCACAGGTGTCTCACAGCCCGCTCCATGCGGACCCGAAGGTCTCGGGCGCCCTCGGCAGAGGGTACAGATCGTGCCATGTCCATCGAGCCGAACGATACCTCATGGCTCCAGCCCTCGTTCGCGAAGCGCTTCGCGCAGCTGCTTCAGCCCGCGATAGACCAGGTTCTCGGCCTTCTTGTGCTCGAACCTCAGCAACCGGGCGGTCTCCGGGACCGTGTGACCCTGCAGGTAGAGCGTCACGGCCCGTCTGCGATTGCCCTTGAGCGCGTTCAGACACTCTACGATGGCGATGCCGACCTCCTGGGCGTTCGCCGAGCGTTCGGGATCGGCCGCCGGGGCAGAGGACACGGGCTCGCGGTCGTCCGGTGTCATCCCGGTCTCGTTGCGACGCTTCTGCCGTCGGATCTCGTCCACCACGACCGAGTGCATCACCCGGTACAGGAACGCCGACTGCATCGGAACCCCGGGCTCCATCCGGTTCGATTTCAGCAGCTTCTCGAGGGCCATCTGCACCAGATCGTCGCGCTGATCGCGCAGCCAGTCCGGGGTGACGGACGACGCCGCACGCTGCAGCCGTTCGCGCAGCACGACGGGATCGGGTGCTTCGAGCACCAGGTCAGCTGTCTCGGGGACCATGCGCTCGTCCGGGAGAAGGAGCCGGCGTGCGCCGTGCGAGCCGATACGCCTCGGCGCAGGTCGGACACTGGGCCATGTGGTCGGTGAGCCTGGCGAACTCGTCCGGAGGGAGCCGGCCGTGGAACGCCTCGTACAGGCGCTCCGGAGGCGGGCACGCGTCCAGCGCATCGTCCTCGGGGTCGTGGGAGTCGAACGCGCTCGCGAAGGCGTCTCGCAGCTTCTTCAGCGACATGGTCTCCCCTCCAGGCGGTCGGCCCTACCGTGCCAGCGGAGGGAACCCGAGATCGCCCTCGATGGGCCCCTCGGTGATCGCCTGCCCGCCGTTCTCGAAGGTGAACAGCAGGCTGTCGACCTGCCCGGTGGGCTGGCCGTTGGCGTCCACCCAGCCGATCAGGGCCACGCTCTCGAGGGCCACCCCTTCGGGTGCGCGGTAGAACGCTGCCCGCAAGAACCCGCGATCGCCGGTCTCGATGGCCGCCGAGAGATCGGCGCCGCTGGAGATGCCGAAGTCGGGACCTCCGGCTCCCGTCGGGCTCGAAGCCATGGCCATCGACCCGACCGGGAACACCGGGAACTCCGGACAGTCGACGTCGGCACCGTCCGCGCAGTCGATGTCGCTTCCAGCCGCACCCGCGTGGATGATCCCGGGCACACAGCGCCGCCCCTGGCAGACCGTGGCCGTGTCCCCGCTCGTGGTGACGGTGACCGGGCTGAGCTTGTCGGACCGCTCCTGGTGTCCGTAGTCGGCGAACACGGGGTCCGACGGATCGTCGACGCAGGCGACGGTGAGCAGGGTGGCGAGGGCGAGGAGTGTGCTGCGGGTCATGGGACAGCTCCGGTCGGTGGTTCGCCGTACAAACGAGGCAAGTCGTGAATCCCCTCAAAAAAAGTTTGGAAGAGCGATCCGCTCCGTCACACCGGGCGGCACAGCCGCATCCCCATGTAGGCCGCGCGATCCGTCCTGGCGTGTCCCTTCCTCCGGTTCGCCGCGGACCGGGTGAGGTTCTCGGACCACGCGCCCCCCACCGCCAGGACCTTCAAGGGTTCACCGTCCAGCTCACACGGACGGAGCCGCTGTTCCACGACCGGAAATCCAGCGGGCGCCTCGTCGCGGGTCATCTCGATCACCCCGCCCACACAGTGACGCAGCCCGTAGGGCGACTCGTCGTGGGGGAATGCAGCGACCGAGTGCAGCTCGCGCGCCAGGTTCGCCGCCATGAGGGGCTCCGCAGCGAACCCCCAGGAAAACGGGCGCTCGTCGGCTCCAGACGCGGCCTTCCGCCACTCCAGCTCGTGGGGCAGTCGCCAGGGCGCCTTTGTGCGCGCCGCCAGCCACGTCGCGTACCGCTGCGCGGCCTCCCACGGCACCAGGCACACCGGCCAGTCCGGTGCGATCGCATCCCCATCGGGATCTGCGCCCAGCTCCCACCGGTCGCCCACCTGCCGGAACAACCGATGGCCCCGGTACTCGGGCACCAGCGCGTCCGGCACGCTTCCCGACTCCTGCATGTGGGCGTTCACACAGTCCAGCAGCTCCTGCATGGTGACCGGGAACCGCTTGAACACCATCCCGTCCACCCAGATGCGCTGACGCGGCATCGGGTACTGACTGGTGCGATCGGGCGAACCCGTCCAGAACCATCCCGCCGGCACGTAGCAGTCGTCGGCACCCAGCTCTCCCTCCTCGGGCAGACGGATGGCGAACGGCTCCGATTCCCCCGGCGG
Source organism: Myxococcota bacterium (assembly GCA_965224055.1). Taxonomy (GTDB): domain Bacteria; phylum Myxococcota_A; class UBA796; order UBA796; genus JACKEQ01. Next base: position 6,310,861 of record OZ245034.1, read on the forward strand.
GATTCCATCCCAGTGCTGCAAGCGCTCGATCCGGAGCGGGTACCGCACGCGTGCACGTCCCGGCGCGGTGATCTCGAGCATCCACGACCCACGCGGCAACGAGACCTCACGGAGTGGCGTGGTTCCCAGCGAGCGTCGGTACTCGGGAACGACCTGCTTGTGACGCTCGACCATCTCGTACAGCGCCACGTGAGCCCCCGGCGGATCCGTCACGAGGGTGACCGCTCCGTCCCCCTGGAGGTACCTCGCGAACCGCCCCCGGGTGTCCAGCTGGGCGAGCCGATCCCCGAGCTCGGTGGCACGCGCGGTGTCTCCCCGAGCTTCCGCAGCCTTGTGTGCGCGATGGAAGTGGGTGGTGAGCGCATCCGTGGCCTCCTCCAGATCGGGGGCGTGACTCAGGGCGCTCCGGTAGCCCTGCAGCGCTTCGCGTTCGTACAGATCGGCCTGTTCACGAGCCCGCCTCGCTTCCGCTTCGAGCTCCCAGGCCGGGTAGTGGGCTTCGAGGGCCGCGTCGTCGGGTAGGGCTTCGAGCTTCTGGGCGGCCTCGATGTCGAGCTTCGTGGCACGCTCCCGCTCCGGGTCGATCTTCTGGGCCGTCCGACGCGCTTCCGCGAGCACTTCGCGGGCCTTCTCCCGCCGCCGGGCGCCATCCAGCCACGCCGCGACCTCTTTCGCCATCTGGCCGGCTTCGGCGTACCGATCGTCCTGGCGATGCATCAACGCCCACATCGCGATGGTCTCGAGCTCCAGTGGAACCACGCCGGGCGTCTCCTCCAGCTCGCTCGGGGGATCGATCGGAGCCCCCTCCGCCACCAGGTCCAGCAACTCGCGGACATCGGAGGCCATGTAGGGCGTCCGGCCCGACAGGATGGCGTAGAGAATGCCGCCCAGCGCGTACACATCGGTAGTGGGCCCGATCTTGTGGATCTGCCCCCGGGCCTGCTCGGGAGCCATGTAGGCCGGGGTCCCCGAGATCGACCCCACCCGCGTCCGCGTGCTGTCGTCGAGCGATCGGTCGGTCATCACCGCCTCTTCGTCCGGGCGATCCTCTTCGGACAGGACCTTCGCGAGGCCCCAGTCCAGCACCAGGACCTCGCCGAAGGCCCCGACCATGATGTTCTCGGGCTTGAGGTCGCGATGGACGACGCCGCGGTGATGGGCGTAGGCAACGGTCTCGCACACCCGGTGGAAGACGTCGATCAACCGTCGAAAGCTCCAGCCGGACTCCGTCCGATCGCGGCCCTCTTCGAGTGCGATCTGCACCTCGTCGATGACGTCTTCGAAGGTCTGCCCCTTCACCTCCTTCATCGTGAAGTACACGCTGCCGTCGGGGCGTCGCCCGATGTCGTGCACGGGAATGATGCCCGGATGCTGGAGCTGTGCCGCGATCTGCGCCTCTTCACGGAATCGCGCGAGAGCGCCCGCGCTCTTCAGCAGGCGTGGCTTGAGCACCTTCATCGCCACGTTCCGGTTCAGCTCGGCATCGTGGACCCGCAGCACGCTCCCCATGCCCCCCTCTCCCAGCAGACGCTCGAACGTGTAGCGGTTCGATGCTGCGATCGGCTCGTCTGGAGCGGGGGAATCGAGGGGCGGGGACGAATCGGGTGCGTGGCAGACGGTGGGGGTGCTGTCCTCATCACGATCCCCGACCTCGTCGGCCAGACCCGTGATCGCGACGGTATCGTTGGGGGTGGAGGAAGAACCCTGGGGTTTCGGGTCGGACATCTCGAGCTCCCGGCGCCAGCGCGCACTCGTGCGCACGGATCAACGACCGAATCCGAGAATTCCCTCAAAATCGATAGATTTTCGCCGCTCGATCTGCGCCGGATGGCAATCCTGCTCGCGAGTGGAGAACGCCAGCGTGTCGAGTGGACCGGACGCACCGACGATGCACATCCGGACCACTCGAGGCGCTCGAGCCGCTGTCAGTTGCTGTTCATGATCGAGATCGCCAGGCCGCTGAAGTTCGTGGACTTCGGCCCGATGTGGCGTCGGGTGATTCCATCGCTCCAGAACCCCGAGTGGATCCCGATCACACGGCCCTCTTCGCCTCCACCGCAGGTGTCGTCCGCCCCAGCGGGACAGAAGTAGTAGCCGCTCCCCGAGGCGCGGGGCCCGTTGTCGGACTTGTACTTGAGCCGCTTGTTCTGGATGGCGGACACCTCGGCGTTCGCCTGGTGGAACAGCTCGGCGCCGTCGATCATCGTGGAGCCGTTGTCGTTCTGGATGCAGCTGTTGGACGCGTTGGAGGTCCAGCTGGGGTAGGCGAGGTTGTGGACGTTGTCGTCGATGGCGTCGTAAGCAGAGTCGCTGCCCGTGAACAGGTCCATCATGTCCGTGGGGGCCGACGGGAACGGGGTCGACAGCTTCACCAGCGCCCAGTCGTCTCCCCAGTCGCCCGACCCTCCGTAGGCCGTGGTCGAGAACACGTTGGAGCTGGACACGGTGTTGCCGAACACGTCGACCGCGTTCACGCCGGTCCCCGTCACGTCCCAGTTGCCGTTGTCGTCCATCACACAGTGCGCCGCGGTGACGACCCACTGGGACCGGATCAGCATTCCCGAACAGCCACGGTTGCTCAGGTACACCGCCGACTTCTGCCGCTGAGTGAACGGCGCGGTCTTCTTGCTGCGCGACTCGCCATCCCACAAGCGCACTTCGTCGTCCGAGGGATCGCCGTCGCAGGTGTCCAGGATCGTGTAGTTGTCGCGAACCCAGAGTCCGCGCGCTTCGACGTCCTCGGGCTGCCAGTTCTCGATCCGTCGCTGACCCAGCTCGACGACCCGCGGGTCCAGCCGGGACTCGTCCACGTCCGTGAGCACCCACTCGGCGCCCTCGGCATCCACCATGCGCATGCCCACGAGCTCGTCCGCCACCGGCATCGGAGGCGTCTCGTTCGGAACGAAGGGAACGGCCCAGTTGCGCGTGGGCTCGAAGGGGATGCGCGCCTGGCCCCGGTACGTCCACTGGTGGGCGCCAGAGGTGCGGACCTTCTCGATGTCGGCCGGCTGGGGCAGCGACCAGGTGCCATCCCCATTGTCGATGGCCCCCTTCGGAGTCGCCGCGAGGGCGGGGATGGAGAAGAGCGCACACAGCGCGAGCACGGGAACACGAACAGTCATGGAAGCCTCCTTGTTTGGCTCCTGTTCGTAGGATTCGGGACGGTCCGGGTCATCGGTCCGCGTTCAGACCCGAACGCGCGTTCATGCTCAGGGCGAGACGTCGCTGGTGACCGACCCCGCTCCAGCGGGAAGCACCATCCGACGCTCGGTGGACAGCACGGCTCCCGTCTCGTCGAGGACGGTGCGGGCCCACCCCGGGTCTGCGCCGAACGACATCGCGGTTCCGCCGATCTCCACGTCTCCGGACACCCCGTGGTGGAGCTCCAGCGTGTCGGAGTCGCCGCGGAACAGCATCCCACTCAGCGTCGCTGCGGGTGCGCTCGAGGTCTGCTCGAACAGCGTCGCCCACTCCACCTCGCCCGTGCTGCGCTCGAACCGCGCGACGACCGCGTGCTCCAGGCTCGAGTTCAGGCCGGTGAACGCGACCTCTCCCGTCTCACCGGGCCCGATTGCGATGTCTGTCACGTTCACGGCACTGCCCCAGGCGAACACGGCATCGTCGGTCGGATCGTCGACGGCACTCCACCAGCGCACCCACGAGCCGTCGTCCGTGCCCGCGCTGGTCGGCTTGGCCCACACGAGCTCCTGGCTCGCGTCGTACAGCGCCAGCCACCCCGTGCCGTCCTGGCCGCCCGTGAACACCTGGTCGCCCGAAGCGCTGGAGAACGTCGCATCCGTGACCGACGCGAGGATGCCTGACACCAGGGTCTGCCCGTCGGACAGCGGCATCGTGAAGTCGGCCCCGTCCGAGGCCGTGTTCCCCGCCGCAGCCTGGTTCAGCCCCACCGTGAGGTCCGCCGCCGAGTAGGTGCCCCAGATCGCGCGGTAGCCTGCTGGACCCGGCTGAGGCACGACCACGCTCGACGCAGCATCCTGAGCGCCGTATCGCACGTCGGTCACCTGGAAGTTGCTGACCCCACCTGCCGCTCCGTAGCGCTGGCTCGCTGCATCGAACACCATCGCGGAGGTCGGGAGCGTCCAGCCGTTGTTGACCCCACCGACGTTCGCGGTCAGGTCGTCGAGGATGTCGAGGTCGTCGGCATCGGCCAGCGCACCCGTCGCTTTGTCGAGCAGCAGGCTGATGTTCGCGCGGTGATTCTGGCGCAGGTCGTACACCGTCTCCCCCGGATCGCCTGGGCACACGGTCAGCGCTTCGACGGCGCTGCTGCTGGCCGTGAGCCGACGGGTGTTGAGCTGGACGAACAGCTGGGACCCACCGGCATTGACCACGCGGGGCTCCGCCGACGTGGAGTCGAACGCGCCAGCCCCCTGTGCGAGGCGCTTGACCCACTGGGGCGTCCCGGTCGCGTCGAGCTTCGCGAGGAAGGGCTCGCTGTAGGCGGCTCCGGACAGACCGGAGACGTCCGCGAACGTGGTGGAGGTGGCGCCGACCACCCCCGCGGGGTCGGACAGCTCGATGGTGGTCGCCCCCGGACCGTCGACCGGCGACACAGCGAAGACCACGTACACGTCCCGCGTGACGGGGTCGATGGCGGTCCGGATCGCCGCGACGCCCGGCCCACCGGTGTTCACGTCGCCTGAGAACGCGATCCCGGCCACCCACGCGGCGGTCTCCGGGGCCTCCCCTGCTGCGATCACCGGGATCCACCGGGACGCGGTCCCCCGGGCAGGCCAGATGGTGCTCCCGATCACGAGATCGGAATCCGGCAGACGCACGGTCGCGATGGCGGTCCAGTCCAGCGGACCCAGGGGATCGGTGTCCGAATCCGTGTCCGAATCCGTGTCGGCATCGGTGTCCGAATCCAAGTCCGAATCCGTGTCCGAATCCGTGTCCGAATCCGTGTCCGAATCCGTGTCGGCGTCGCTATCGGTGTCGGTGTCGGTGTCCGTCTCCTGCTGGCCGGTCTCCACCACCTTGCCCTTGCACCCCAGCGCCAGCAGCACGACGACGACGTTTCGCATCTTCTCCCTCCGACCGGCAGGATACCCGACGTCGCCTCTTCCCCGCTTTGTCTCAGGTGTGTCTCAGGACGTCCTGCGGTCTGGGTCGGACGTCTACGGTTCGGGTGGAGGTGTCGATGGCTACGAAGCGATGGGTGTGGAGAGGAGCGCTGGTCGGGAGCCTGCTGTCGTCGATGCTGGCGTGCGGCGGGGCGGGGGGCTCGGTCCGCGCACAGACCTTCTGCGACGTGCTGGAGAGCCAGAACGACGCGCCGTGCACCCCTCTGGACTTCGGCGACTTCGCGGAGGAGGACGGCATCCGGGTCGCCGTGAAGGGCGTGCGCGCCGGTGTCGTGCCCGAGTCCAGCAACAACAGCTGGCCCGATCGCGACAAGTTGAGAGCGACCGGCAGCCACGCGCTCATCGTGGACCTGGAGGTCGAGAACACCCAGGTGACCGCCGTCACCGACCCCTTCGCCCTGACGGTCCTCACCGGCGCGGGCACGGCACACACCGAGCTGTGGGGAAGCACGAAGGACTTCAACGCGCAGCACGGGCTCGCCGATGCTCACGACCCCATCCGGCCGGGCTCGACGGTCCAGATGGCCGCGGTGATCCCGGTCCCCGCAGCCGAGAAGGACGGCGTGTTGATCAGCCTGGTCTCCTGGGAGAAGAAGCCCGATCCCCAGGATCCGCTCGGTCGGAAGAAGCAGTTCGCCGTGCAGCAGTTTGCAATGGAGGCCCCGGCGGCCGCTCCCCTCTGATCCCGTTCGCGCCAGCCCGCGGGTAGACTCCGCGGGTGCGTTCCCAGACTCTCGAGCTCCCTACCGCACGAATCCACCTCGACGCGATGGTGCTGGTGCGCGATGGCCAGGAGTACCCCCTCACCATCCAGGAAGCCGACCTGCTGGGCTACCTCGCGCGCGCTGAACGTACGGTTCCGCGATCGGAGCTGCTCCAGCGGGTCTGGGGCTACGCGCCGACCGTCTCCAGTCGCGCCGTGGACGCCACGGTCAGCCGGCTGCGCGCCAAGCTCGAACCCGACCCCTCGACTCCGCAATCGCTCATCTCGGTCCGCGGCAAGGGCTACCGACTGGAGGTCCTCCCGCCCCTCGCGCCGTCGAGCACCCTGTTCGGTCGCGATGCAGAGCGGCACCGGTTGCGGGCTCTCCTCCATCGCATCGGTGTTGTGCAGCTGATCGGTCGTGGGGGGGTGGGGAAGACGTCCCTGGCCCGGGACCTGGCGTTCGATGTCGAGGTGTTCTTCGTCGATCTGTCCGACGCCACCACGATCTCCGAAGCGACGGCGACGGTGGCCCGGGCCCTCGACCTCGACCTGTCGCGGGATGCTTCTGCCGACAGCTGGCCCCGAATCGTCGAACGGCTCGTGATGCGCGACCAGACCGTGGTCCTGGACAACCTCGAACAGCTCGAGCCCGGATTCTCCTCCGAGCTGCACGTGCTGCGCGAACGGGGCGTCCCCGTCGTCGTCACCAGTCGCAGCACCGTGGTCGCCGACTGGCCCATCCTCGACCTCGACGGGCTCACGGGCTCCCCCGCTCGACAGCTCCTCGTGCGTGCGGCACGCCGGGTGCAGCCGGCCTGGCAGGGCGACACCGCCACACTCGACGCGATCACGGAGACGGTGGACGGCTTGCCCCTCGCCCTGGAGCTGATCGGCGGGCGCCTCGCCACCATACCGCCGGAGACACTGGCCAGAGGCGGTCTCCGCGTGCTCGGCTTCGCCGATGGTCGACCGGGGCGCCACCGCACGCTCGAGCAGGCCATCCGCTGGTCGTGGGCGCTGCTCGACCCCGAGGATCGACAGCCGGCGATGGCCTGGGCACTCCTCCACACGGGCCTTGCACCCTCGGCCATCGAAGCCCTGACTCTTCAGGCCGGGTCCTCGAACCCCGCCGTTCCCCTCCAGACCCTGGATCGACTCGCGCGCCTCGGGTGGCTCGACACCACCCATCGGCCCCCCCGGTTCTGGGTCACGATCCGGGCATTCCTCCTGGAGCAGCTGCGAAGCAGTGGCCAGCTCGAGGCCGCGCAGGACGCATTCACAGCCTGGGTGCTCGCGCAGATCCCCGAAGATGCCGATGGGTTGGATGGAGTCGACCGGCGCGAGCTCCTGGAGCGGCTAACGGCCATCCGGCCCGACCTGATGGCCGCATTCGAGCTCCTGGAAGCCAGAGCCCCCGCCGACGCGGCGCGAATCGGCCTGGCCCTGCTCTCGATCGCCCGCCGGATGACGGTCGAAGAGGCACAGGCCCTCGCCGATCGCACAGCTTGTGCAGCCCAGACTGCAGGAGACGGTCTGCTGCACGCTCGGACCCTGCTCGCCCAGGTCCATCTGTCCAGGCATCGCCGGGACCCTCCCACGGACGAGCGCCGCCTGGCACAGTGCAGGCGCCTGCTGGACGCTCACCCGGATGCCCATCCGACCTGGAGCTGGCTCCACAAGCTGGCCGGCAACCACGCGCGGTCGATCGGCGACCTCCCCGGTGCATTGGAGCGATTCGAGGCGGCGCAGGAGTGCGCGGTCGCAGCCGGCCTGGAGCACCGCGTGGCGGAGCTCCACCACGAGCTCGGAGCCACACTCCGCCGTCTCGGGCGGCTGGACGACGCCCGTCAGCACCTCCTTCGATCGGCAGCCGCGGCACGGCATCTGGAGGACCCAACCCTCGAGTGTCTGGCCTTCCAGGCACTCGCGTCCATCGCGCGTGTACAGCTCTCCCTCGACGCAGCCGTCGAGCTGGGAGAGCGGGCCGTGGAGACAGGACGTCGCGCCGATGACGACTACGTGCTGGGTGGCGCGCTCACCAACCTCGCCAACGTCCACCTCACGCGGACCGACCACGCGCGGGCCATCCCCCTCAACCGGGAAGCCGTGCAGGTGCTCCGGCGCGGCGGCTTCCTCTCCACGCTCACCTTCGCCCTCGGAAACCTCGGAGAGAGCCTGATCATGGCGGGGGAGGCTGTCGAGGCGGAGCTGCTGATCACCGAAGCACGTCAGGTTGCGCTGCAGGCCAATGTCCCGTACGCCGCAGCCTTCTGGCGGGCGCGACTGGCCGCTCTGGCCCACGATCGCGGCGCGCTCGACGTCGCGCTGGCGGGCTACACCGTGGCCCTCGAGGAGCTCCGCGAACAGGAGGCCCACCCCCAGCTGGAGCACACCAGCGCACTGGCAGCGGTCGCAGCAGCAGAGCTCGGCCGGGCTGCGCTTGCACGGTCCTACCTGGACGATGCGGCTCCACTCTCCCGGGGCAGTGCGGTGGACCAGGCCCTGCTCCAACTGTGCGAGGCCGCTACCTGCGCCCACCTCGGTGAGCCGGTGAACGAGGTGCTGAAGACGATGGACGGCGGCCTGGCCTGGGCGCAGGAACAACTGCAGCTCCCATTCGCACTGCGGCTCTACCAGAGGGCGACCGAGGCGTGACCCCGACGTCGACGACCTCGCGAAGCCCCTCTCCCACGCGGGCCTGATCGCCACCTGGCTCGAGGATCGCTGGCCCGAAGCCCAGGATCCGCCGCTGACCGGCGAGCGATCCGGGGGCTGACCCGAGCACACACTCGCCGCTGCGGTAGGCTGGCGCGATGTCGTCGATCGTGCTGGCCACCGTCCTGCTCGTCGTCGCCGGGGCCATCGTGATGCTCCTGGCGATCGTGCAGACCCGTCGTCTCTTCGCCGCCCTGCAGGACCCCTCCGCACAACGCCGCTGGCAGATGCTGGCGGGGCTGATGGTGTTCTTCCTGCTCGGCTACGCCGCCACCGCTGGAGTCGTGGCCGCCGGAACCCCCGCGATGTTGATGACCCTCACGGGGCTCGTCTTCTTCTTCGGCTCGGTGTTCGTCCTGCTCGTCGTCGGCACCGGGCGCGCCACCATCGCCGAGCTGCAGCACCACGAGCACGAGGCGAAGGAGGCCGGTCAGCGCGCAGAAGCCGCTCTCGACCAGCTGTCCACCATCGTCGACAACCTGGCTGACGGGCTGGTGGCGATTCGGGTCGACGGCACGGTCGAGCTCACCAACCCCGCGCTGCAGCGGCTGTTCGGTCTGGAGCGCGACCCCCGGGGCGAGACCGTCGACGCCCTGCCCGGCAGCCTCGTGGGCCTCGCGCGCGCCTGCCTCGAGGCCGGAGAGGTCGTGGTTCGCGAAATCCCCTTGCCAGACGGGCGGATCGCACGCGGAGTCGCGTCCACCATCCGGCCTGCCGAGCCCTCCACCACCTCCGGTGTGATCCGCGATGCCGGGGTGGTGATGATCCTGCGGGACATCACCCTCGACAAGGAGATCGACCGGATGAAGTCCGACTTCACCGCGGTGGTCTCCCACGAGCTGCGCACGCCCCTCACCAGCGTGCTGGGCTTCGCAAAACTCATCCGGAACAACCTCGAGAAACGCATCTTCCCCGCCCTGCCGGAGGGCGAGAAGCGGGTCGACAAGGCCCGCGACAAGATCCGGATGAACCTGGACATCGTGATGTCCGAAGGCAGGCGGCTCACGGCGCTGATCAACGACGTGCTCGACATCTCCAAGATGGAGTCGGGCCAGATGCAGTGGAACCTCGAAGACCTCGAGCCCGAAGCGGTCGTCGACCAGGCGCTCCAGGCCACGCATGCGCTGTTCGAAGCCCGGAACGACCTGTCGCTGGTGCGCGACATCCCGGCCGATCTGCCCCGGCTGCACGGCGATCCCGACCGGCTCGTGCAGGTGGTGATCAACCTGATCAGCAACGCCGTGAAGTTCACGGACGCGGGCACGGTCGAGGTCTCGGCGCGGCCGATCGACACCTCCCCCGCATTCGACGGGCCTGGCGTGCGCATCGCGGTCCAGGACACGGGCATCGGTCTCGACCCCGGCGATCGCGAAGCGGTGTTCGAGAAGTTCAAGCAGGTCGGCGACACCCTCACCGACCGGCCCAAGGGCACGGGCCTCGGCCTGCCGATCTGCCGCGAGATCGTCACGCATCTGGGCGGTCGCATCTACGCCAAGAGCATCGTGGGCGAAGGCAGCACCTTCGCGTTCGAGCTCCCGATCGCCCCGTCCGCACAGCAGGCGGCGGGCGGACGCGTCACCACGAATCCCGGGCTGCCCACCCGCGAACAGACCGACGAAGCCGTGCTCGCGCACCTCGGACGTCAGCTCGATGCGCTGCAGCTCGACCCCTCCATCGGGCTGTCCGTCCGACCCGACGCCCCCGTGCCCAAGGACGCCGAGATCCTCGTGGTCGACGACGATCCGAGCATCCGCGATCTGTTGAAGCAGCAGCTCACCGAGCGCGGGTTTCGGGTGCGCCTGGCGAGCAACGGCACCGACGCCATGACCGAGCTGCGTCGCAAGGCGCCCGATCTGGTGCTGCTCGACGTGATGATGCCCGGCCTGTCGGGCTTCGACGTCGCGGCCATGTTGCGCAGTGATCCCGACCTCGGTCGCCTGCCGATCGTGATCCTGTCGATCGTCGAGGACACCGAGCGTGGCTATCGGCTGGGGGTCGACCGGTTCCTGCACAAACCCATCGACGCCGAAGCGCTGGTGGCCGTGCTCGATCCGCTGCTGGAGAACGCCCGTACCGGCAATCGGGTGCTGATGGTCGGCAGCTTCGACGGTCGGCTGCGAAAGACCCGCGCCCTGCTGCGCGATCACGGCCTCGAGATCGTCGGCCAGTGCGGGCCCGACGAGTGCCTGGAGCGCGCCACGGCGACGAAGCCTCAGGTCGTGGTCCTCGAGGGGGCCGGTCCATCGATGGATGCACTCGCACGGTCGCTCCGCGCCGCACCGGGCCTGGAGGACGTGCACCTGCTGTGGTTGCTCGGCGCGCCCACGCCCGAGCGCCTCGATCGACTGGAGCGCCTGAGAAAGCGCTGAAGCGAGCGCCGCGCTTGCCGAATGGGTCGCAATCCCAGGAGGTGCTCGGTGCTAAACGCCGCCACTGCCGCCTACCGCAGCGCAGAAGAACCCCGTCGTGTCGAGGGGCTCGATCGATCTCAGATCTGTGAGAAATACCTCGACAAGGTCAGCCTGATCGCCCGTCGCGTCTACGATCGCCTTCCCCCCGGGGCCGCGATCCAGCTCGACGATCTCGCGGGCTGGGGAGCCATCGGCCTGCTGGAGGCGTTCGATCGCTTCGACGGTTCGCTCGGCATCAAGTTCTCGACCTTCGCCGAGTACCGCATCCGCGGTGCCATGGTCGATGCCCTGCGTACCCACGACACCTTCAGCCGCCGGCGACGCCAGCTCGCCCGCCGGATCGACGAGACCCGGTCGGACCTCCGCCGCAAGCTCGGTCGCGAGCCCGACGATCGCCAGATGGCCCAGGCCCTCGAGATGACGATCGAGGACTACCATCGCGCCGTCGAGCGGGTGCGGGAGGTGAGCCACGTGTCCCTCGTCAGCCAGACCGACGAAGGGCGGCCGCTGCTCGACGTGATCAGCAGCGATCAGCGCGATGCGGGCGATCTCCACGAGATCGACGAGATCAAGAAGCTCCTCTCCGCATCGATCCAGCAGCTCCCCGAGCGCGAGCGGCACGCCGTGCTGATGTACTACGGAAAGTCCATGTCCGGCGCCGAGATCGCAGCGGTGTTCGGGGTCACGGTCAGCCGCGTCAGCCAGATCCTCTCGGCGGCCCGCAAGAAGCTGCGCAAGAAGCTCGAAGCGCACGTCAACCTCGCGGATCTCGACGCACTGGGGATGGGATGAGTCGCGATCTGTTCCGTTCCCTGTCGGGGTCTCTGGCCGCACAGCGGCGTCTCGAGGTCACCGCCAACAACGTCGCCAACGTCTCCACCACGGGATTCCAGGCCGGTCGCGTCACGTTCGAGGCCATCGGCGATGCCGAAGCCCTGGACGACGGCTACGCGATGACGGCGACCATCCGTCCCATCCGGCGACCGGGACCCATCGAGCAGACCGGCAACCCCACCCACGTCGCCCTCGAAGGACCCGGCTACTTCGCCGTGCAGTCCGGCGACGAGACCCTGCTCACCCGGGATGGCGCGTTCCACGTCTCTCCGGACGGCCTGCTCGTCAACCGCGATGGTCTGCCGGTCCTCTCCGACAGCGGCGCCATCGTCGTTCCGCCCGGCGAGGACGTGCGGATCACACCGCAAGGCGAGGTCCTGGCCGAGGAGTCCGGGCCCATCGCCACCCTCGTCCGCTACGACGGCACCCTGGAGCACGCGGGCGGGAACCTGTGGCGCTCGAACGGGCTGCTCACCCCGGTCGAGACCCAGGTGGCGTCCGGCGCGCTCGAAGGCAGCAGCGTCGACCCCACTGCCGCCATGATCGAGCTGGTCGAGGCCAGCCGCGCGTTCGAGATGCTCCAGAAGGCCATGCAGGCCAGCGACGAGATGGACGCCAAGCTCAACCAGACCGGAGGTGCCTGATGAAATCCCTGCACATCGCCGCTTCGGGCATGGCTGCACAGCAGTCGCGCCTCGACACCGTCGCCAACAACATCGCCAACGTCGGCACGACCGGCTTCAAGCGCTCCCGCGGCGCGTTCGAGGACCTGCTCTACCAGGAGGTCGCCACGTCGACCGGCGAGCAGGGCGCTCGCGCAGAGGTGGGCGGAGGCGTCCGGATGGCGGGGCTGGAGCGCGACCATCGCCAGGGCAACCTGGGTGAGACCGGCAACCCGCTGCACGTGGCCCTGTCCGGCCGCGGCTTCTTCATGCTCGAGAACGTGGACGGCACGCCCGTCTACACCCGCGACGGCACCTTCGCGAAGGCCGCCGACGGCACGCTGGTGAACAGCGCCGGACTGCGGGTCGGAGGCGACATCGTCCTGCCCGACGACATCGCCCAGGTGGTGATCGGCCAGGACGGCACCGTGCGCGGGATCTCGGCCGACTCCACCGACGAGATCGTGCTCGGCGAGCTGGAGGTCGCGGTCTTCGAGAACACCGCCGGTCTGCGCAGCCTGGGCGGCAACCTGTACGCCGCCACTCCGGAGTCCGGCGACGCCGAGCGCTGGGAGGCCGGCCGAGACGGGGCCGTTCAGCAGGGCTTCCTCGAGCAGTCCAACGTGGACGTCGCGAACGAGCTCATCGATCTCATCGAAGCCCAGCGCGCCTACGAGCTGAACAGCAAGGTCGTGAAGGCCGCCGACGAGGCGATGCAGGTCGCCGCCAACCTCAAGCGCTGATCGCGTCGTGGCTTCCGTGCTTCCCGCTGCTGCCCTCGCCGCCACCGTGCAGGCCACCTGCGAGACCGCAGGCTTCGACGTCGCCGAGGTCGAGATCGAGGCCCTCGGCATCGACGAAGACCGGCTGGCATCCGAGGGCGTGGACTGGCGGTGGTCCGGAGCAGCGTGTCGCACGCGTCCGACGCTGCGCCTGACCGCCTGGCGCTCGGACGAGCTCGTGGCCAGCTACACCGTCCGTCCACGCATCGCGATCCGGGTGTGGGCACCCGTGGCCGCCGAAGCGGTCCTGTCCGGAGAGCGGATCCCCATCGGAACCGCCCTCGTCGCACTCCCCCAGCCACCGTTCGTCGACCCGTCCGGGACCTACCTGGCCCGTCGCGACCTGGCCGCAGGGACCGCACTCGGGCGACTTCAAGCAGCACCCGAACCCGATGCCCGCGCCGGCGAAGAAGTCGTGCTCGTCGCCACCCGGGGTCCGCTCGTCGTCACCGCGATGGGCGAGCTGCTCCGCGACGGCGAGATCGGCCAGTCCGTCCGCGTGCTCAACCAGGCGTCCGGCGTGCCCGTCACCGGAGTGCTCGACGCTCCGGATCCCACCGATTCCAGCGGGCGCCCCGTCGTCCGCCTGCCCTGAGAGGCCCGAAATGGCGAACTGGATGCTGCTGCTGATGCTGATCAGCCCCCACGCAGCGGCGAAGAAGCGCGACCGCACCGTGGTCGACCCGCCGCCGCCGATCCCGCCCGTGGTCGTGGCCCCCGAAGCCGCCGCCACCAACCAGCCCGGCTCGCTGTGGAACGAGGTCCGCGCCCGCCAGCTGATGGGCATGGACGGCAACGCACGGCAGGTCGGCGACCTGATCACAGTCGAGATCTTCGAGGCGATGGACACCAGTCTCGACGCACAGACCTCGGCCAATCGAAAGTCCAGCGTAGAAGGCGAGATCGGGGCGGCCTTCGGCGCGGTCCAGAAGCTGCTCGGCGACAACGAGGACATCGATGCCCTGGCCCTGGCGACCGCCCTGTCCACGGGCTTCGAGGGGTCCGGCCGCACGCGTCGTGGCTCCGCCGTCCAGGCCACCCTCACCTGCGAGGTCATCGAGGTCCTGCCCAACGGCAACCTCCGGATCTGGGGCTTCGAGACGCTGCGCCTGAACCGCGAGAAGCAGTACCTCACCCTCGAAGGCATCATCCGTCCGCGGGACGTGCAGATGGACAACACCGTGCAGTCCGACCTCATCGCGCGACCGATCCTCGAAGTGACGGGCACCGGCGTGGTGGCCGACAAGCAGGGACCCGGCTGGCTCGCGCGGCTGCTGGACGCGATCTGGCCGTTCTGACCGCGTAGCCCCCCTACATCGCGTACCATTGCGCGATCAGCCAGGTCCCGTCGAACGCGATCTCGTAGAGCCGCGCTTCGACGACGTTTCAGAATTTCGCTTGTTTCAGCAACAGAAGCATGCGACAACATGAAACACCATGCATTCCATGATTGGCGCAGCCCTCGAGGGGCTTCAACGAGCAACTCCACTTCGGTTCGAGCATGCCGCTCGATACGACTCGAAGCACGGGCTGGGCTTCATCGTGCGCCGTGGCGAAGCCACGATCCCGGTCGTCGTCGTGTGGTGGTCATCGCGGATCACCAGCAACACCCTCTCGCAGATCCGTGAGCGTTTGATCGCAGAGAAGGGTTCAGCCGATGTGGCGATCCTCGCCACCGAGCACGTGGGGCCGAGTGTTGCATCGTTGTTGAAAGACTCCGGGGTCCAGTTCCTGGACACTACGGGGAACGCGCACCTCGACATCGGCCCGTCGTACGTGTGGGTAGCGGGTCGCCCTGCGCCAGAACGCGCCGCACAAGCCCCCGGGTCGCTGACTGCGAGCGCGTGGCGCCTCGCGTTCGCGCTGTTGGTCGACCCTCGAAACGGCAGCCAGACGACCCGTGCACTGGCGCGCCTCGTCGGCCTCAGCCCGGCGACCATCTCTCGCGCTCTGGCAGCCCTGTCGGACCGAGACTGGATCACGCGGACGAGCAGCGGCCACGACACCCGCTATCACGTCCACCAGAAGGCACTGTGGAGTGCTTGGGAGCTCGGCTACGTCACCTCGTTGTTCGGCGACTTGTTCATCACACGAGCCAGTGCTCCCACATTCCCGGATCTTCATCACTGGAGCGTGCACGCGCGGACACAGACGGGAGACGACGCCCTCCTCGGTGGTGAGGCCGCAGCGCGCCTGCTCGGCGCTCCGATCATCGAGTCCACGGCTGCCCTGCATGTTCGGACATGGGACGCAACCGTCATGCGTCGGTTTCGCGTTCTGCCCGATCCAGACGGGCCGATCACCGTCCTTCAGCGCTTCGGCCCGGACCGACACGTCCACCACGCGAACTACGCCAGCGACCTGCTCATCCGAGCCGAGCTCCTTCGGATTCCAGACGACCGTCTCGACGAGGCGAGACTGCTCCTTCATCACCGCATCCGCGCACGTCTCGAATCATGATGGAGATCCTCGAAGGCCCAGAAGTCGAAGACCTGTTGGAGATCGCGGCGGGGCGTATGGGTTCGCGGAGTGCACCTGCCGGGCATCCTCCGCATCTCGGACGACATCGACGTCGGTCTGATGACGGACACCTGGGCAGACGCCAATGCGTTCTTCGACGCCTGCCGGGTCCGCTTTGACGTCCGACGTAGCGACCTCTACCTCAGACACCTGGATACCTCCCGGAAGGTGGACCTCGTCCCATTCGGGAGGGTTGCACCGGAGGGCATCCTCTCGATTCCAGACTCGGATCGGAAACTTCGAACCCACGGAATGCTCGAGGCGTTCGAGAACGGCAACCGACACGACAACGGATTGGTGGTCCCCGGGTTGGCGGCGTTCGTCCTCCTGAAGCTCCTCGCATTCCAGGATCGCCACGCGGCGAAAGACCTCCGCGACGTCGGCAGCGTCCTACGCGCGAGCGAGCCGGATTTCAGCTCCATCTTCGACGATCAGGCGTTCCTGGAGCAGCAAGCGTCCGGATCCATGAGTCTGGACGACGCGGCGGTGTGGCAGATGGGGCAACAGATTCGCCGTCTGTCACGACCCGCCACTCTGCAGCAACTCGATTCCGCCCTGCAGTTCGTGCTCGAGCGACCCGAGTATCAGCGCCTCTGGCTGGCGGAGGGGCCACAGGATCCGGATGAACGCCTCTCCCATGCCGACCGAATGATGCGGACGCTGACCCTGGCCGTGAAGAGCCCGGAATAGCGGCGCGACATCCTTCGACAACCCCGAAAGCGCGCCTTGCTCCGTCGAACGGCCTACCCGATCGGTGAGGAAGCTCCCCAGATTCGTTGACGGGCCCCGGGCAGTGCCTACCCTTCGACCAGACGGGAAGCCGGTCGGGAGAACCCCCGAACCACCGGTGACCCCTTGTGTTTCACCTCCTGGCTCGCTCGAGTGCGGTCGTCCAGGGGCGCACCGCTCGTGCGTCTCGCCGCGACCGTCCGGAGCCCGGAGACCATTCCACCGAGGACCTCCCCATGGCCGACCACCTGCTCACCTTCGACATCCCCGAGACCCTCTCCGACGCCCTGCCCGTGATGCCGCTGCGCAAGGGCTTTCTGCTCCCCGCCGCCGTCAGCCCCTACCTGGTGGGCCGTTCACAGTCCCGCAGCGCATTGGACGCGGCGCAGTCGGGCTATCTGCTGGTCGCCGTCCAGAGAGAGCCGATGCGCAGCCCCTCTCCGAGCGATCTCCTGAGCACGGCCGTCCTGGCCCGCATCGTCGAGCGCACCCAGGCGCCGAACAACCAGGCCGAGCGCGTCATCCTCCAGGGCGTCGCCCGCGTCGAGCTCACGGGGTTCGTCGGCACGTCTCCGCACTTCTCCGCCCGCTACCGGGTGATCGAAGAGGCCTGGCCCGACACCCCCGATGCGCTCGCGATGGCCGACGTGTTCCGCGACGAAGTCGAGCAGACCTCCGAAGCCCTGGGCGAAGCCCGCACCCAGGCGTTCCTGCATCTCCCCCCCGAGAAGCTGGTGGACGCCGTGGCCAGCGTGCTGCCCACCGCCCAGAACGTCGCCCAGGAGCTGCTGTTCACCCACGACCCCGTGGCGCGCTCCGAGAAGGTGATCGTCGAGCTCGTGAAGGCCCGCGAAGCCATCGAGGCCCGCAAGAGCATCAAGACCCGCATCGAGGACGCCACCCGCGACCAGCAGAAGGAGTTCTTGCTCCGCCAGCAGCTGGACGCGATCCAGAAGGAGCTCGGCCAGGGCGGCGACGACGACGACCTGTCCCGCCTGCGCGACAAGCTGCTCGGAAGCGACCTGCCCGACGAGGTGCAGGAGGTGGTCGACCGTGAGCTGCGCCGCCTGGAGCGGCTCTCGGCCCAGAGCCCCGAGCGCCACGTGTCGATCGACTGGCTGGAGTGGATCGCCGAGCTGCCCTGGGACGTGCACTCCGGTGTCGATCTCGACCTGACCGCCCTCGAAGAGGCCCTGGACTCGAGCCACTACGGGCTGGGCGACGTGAAGAAGCAGGTGCTGGAGCACCTCGCGGTCCGCAAGCTCGCGGGCTCGGGACGCGCGGAAGTCCTGCTGCTCCTGGGTCCTCCCGGCGTCGGCAAGACGTCCATCGGCACCGCCATCGCCGAAGCCACGGGTCGCAAGCTGGTCCGCGTCGCGCTCGGCGGGATGCGCGACGAAGCCGAGCTGCGCGGCCACCGACGCACCTACATCGGAGCCCGTCCGGGCCGCCTGGTCGAAGGCATCCGCCGCGCAGGAACCGCCGATCCGGTCGTGCTCCTGGACGAGGTCGACAAGCTCGGTCGCGGCTACCAGGGCGATCCCGCTGCCGCCCTCCTCGAGATCCTCGATCCCGAGCAGAACCACGCGTTCATCGACCGCTACCTCGAGGTCCCCTTCGACCTGTCGAAGGTCCTGTTCGTCGCGACGGCCAACGACCTGTCGACCGTTCCCGGACCCCTGCGTGACCGCCTGCAGGTCATCGAGATCGCCGGCTACACGCCCGAGGAGAAGCAGGTCATCGCCCGCGAACACCTCTGGCCCACCATCGCCAGGAACACGGGTCTCGAGCCCGAGGACGTCGTGCTGACCGATGCCGCCCTCGAGGACGCCATCACCGGCTGGACCCGCGAGGCCGGGGTTCGTGAGCTCCAGCGTGTGCTGGGCAAGATCTTCCGCGCCGCAGCCGTGAAGCGTGCCCGCGGAAGCCTCGACGAGCCCCTGTCCGTCGATGTGGACGACCTGTCCGAGTACCTCGGCAAGCGCCGCATCCAGCCCGACACCGAGGAGATCCTCAACCAGCCCGGCATCGCCCGCGGTCTGGCCTGGACCCCCGTGGGTGGCGATCTGCTCTACGTCGAGGCGTCCACGCTGCCCGGTCACGGAAAGCTCGTCCTCACCGGACAGCTGGGCGACGTGATGAAGGAATCCGCCCGCGCGGCTCTGACCTACGTGCTCGCGAACGGCGAGCGGCTGGGGATCCCGCTGGACGTGATGGAGGACCACGACGTGCACATCCACGTGCCCGCTGGCGCCACGCCCAAGGACGGCCCGTCCGCCGGGGTGACGATGTTCACCGCACTCGCGAGCCTCCTGTCCGGTCGTGCCGTCCGCAACGACGTGGCGATGACCGGTGAAGCCACGCTGCGAGGACGTGTCCTGCCGGTCGGGGGCATCAAGTCCAAGGTCCTGGCCGCGCATCGCCACGGGATGAAGCGCATCCTGCTCCCGCGTCGCAACGCCGTCGATCTGGACGACGTGCCGCAGGAGGTCCGCGACGAGCTCGACATCGTGCTGGTCGACGAGATGCGCGACGTGCTGAACGCTGCCCTGGAGCCCGCCGAGCACGCGAACTCCGCGCCTGCGGCCCCGTCCACCGACGACACCGCCGCCGCCTGATTCTGCCGGCCCACCCTCGCAAGCGAGGGATGAACCGACCGGGTCGACGGGCCCAGATGCACGACGACCGCCGGAAGCCCTCGCCACTGCGAGGGTTCTCGGCGGTCGCTCTGCTGAGGGCCGCTGTACGAGAGCCGGTGTGGACGTCAGGCTGCGGGGGCCTGGTGCACCACCACCTGATCGAAGGGGATCTCGATGCCCGCCTCGTTCAGCGCGTCGTAGACGGCCGTACGGACCTCGTGCTGGCAGGCCAGCCAGTCACCGGTCTCGGACCAGCTGTGCACCACGAAGTTGAGGCTGCTGGCCCCCATGTCGACGAACGCCACCGCTGGCGGAGCAGGGTCGGCCAGGACCGTCGGGCAGGCCGTTGCCGCCTTCTCGACGATCGAGACGACCTGACGGATATCGGCGCCGTACTCGACTCCGAAGCCCACGGTGGTCCGACGCTTCCCGAGATCGGTGAAGTTGGTGATGTTGGAGCCGGTGATGCTGCTGTTGCCGACGATGATCTTGTGGTTCGACGGGTTGACCAGCGTGGTGGCGAACAGCCCGATCTCCCGGACCTGGCCCGTCTCTCCCGCTGCGGTGACGACGTCTCCGACATTGAACGGACGCAGCCAGAGGATCATCACGCCCGACGCGAAGTTGGCGAGGCTGCCCTGCAGCGCCAGGCCGATGGCGAGACCCGCCGAGGTGAAGATCGCGAGGACCGAGGTGGTCTCGACCCCAGCGCTCCCGAGCGCACTGATGACACCGGCAGCGAGCACGGTGTAGCGGGTCATCTGCGCGAGGAACCCGACCAGCGAGGGGTCCATGTTCCGGTTGGTGCCGACGCGTCGGACCGCGCTCCCGACCCAGCGGGAGATGGTCCACGCCAGGAACAGCGTGATCAGGGCGACGAGCAGGCTGGTGCCGAGCGAGTAGCCCTTTTCGTAGAGCCAGGTCAGGGTCTCGGCGGAGGACTCGGTGTCGACCGCGACCACAGTGGAGTCCTGCGCGAATGCGGTGAAGAAGTGCAGAATCAGCATGATGCAGCTCCCTGGTCAGAGAATCGAGGCGACCAGGGTCACCTGCATGGACTGGTCGAGCTTGCGGAAGCCCTCGACCGGCACGTTGTCGAAGATGAGGTTGTGCGAGAGCTTCAGCGAGAGCTTGCTCGAGATGGCGCTGACCAGCGAGGCGCTGTTCAGGATCCGGACGTCTTCCGGGGTGATCACGTTCTCGTACAGCTCGAAGGTGTCCTCGAAGCCGACGGAGTCGCTGAACTTGTGCGACAGGCCGATCATCCCGCGGGCCGCGAGCACGCTCATGTAGTTGGGATCGACGCCCTCGACGTAGTTCTCCTGCGCGAAGTCGATCCCGATCTCGCCCACGAGCACGGTCTTCTTGTTCTTCACGAGCGCACGGGAGTACCCGATCTGCTCGTGGGTCCGTGTGTCGTAGCCGCCGAAGGGATCGTGGAACGCACCGGCCAGGACGTAGAGGCTGTCCTTGCTGGAGAGGAACAGGTCGTAGCGCCCATCCGCGAACAGGCGTCGGGCGTTCGGCTGCATCGGGACCGAGCGCTCGGCATCGGAGAGCGTGCCGTCTCCATCGGCGTCGACGCGCGACGACCCCACGATCGCCCCGCCCGTGAGGGCCAGCTTGGAGGCATCCCAGCGATACGACGCGTTGATGCCCGCGTTCAGTGTGTAGAACTCGGAGTTCCCCGTGGTGAGCGCACCTCCGGCCTCGGCCGTGAGCTTGCCCTCGGGCTTCTCGACGCTCTTCCCTTCTTTGTCGGTGCCCGCGAACTCGGGGTCCGCGGCCCAGGCGCTCAGCGACAGAGCCCCCATCAACATTCCCACCAGCATGTTCGACCTCCGTGGTGTGGTCGCCGAATAGGATGTTCACCACGTCGCTGCTACTCCGATGTAAGGCCGTTGTGTGGCAAGGTTCGGTCGGGAGGTGGTTCGTGCCGACATTGATCCTGCGCCGGGATGGGGAGGAGCAACGGATCGAGGTGGCTTCTCGACTTGCCGTAGGGCGGTCGAGTGCCAACGATGTCGTGGTCGACGACCCCGAGATTTCCAGTCACCACTGCGTGTTCTGGTTGGAAGCGGCCGAGCTGTGGGTTCGAGATCTCGGGAGCCGAAACGGCACGCATCTCGACGACGCCCTGCTGCGAGCATCCAGCTTGTTCCCGATCGACTCCACCGTCCGGATCGGCAGTGTGGCGATCACCTGGCGCCCCTCCGCGGCCGACACGAACGAAGACTCGTCCGGCCTGTTGGAGGACTCCGACACCGGTGTACGCGTGCGACTCCCCGTGGGTGGGATCGGCCTGGATGCGAACGGCGGCATCGTCGAGACCCATTCCTCCGACCCCTCGCCAGCGACCATCCATGTCGAGGGCGACGATCCAGTGCTCACGCTCGACGGGCTCCGACGCACGCTTCAGTGGGGGCAGGCGTTCACCGTGGGCGGCCGGCCGTTCCAGGTCATTCGAAGCACGAAGGCGCCCGCGGAGACCGTCGGTGTCGACGCGCCACGCCACGAGCTCACGGTGCGGCTCATCCCCCCACACGCCACGCTCACAGACCCTTCGACCGGCACGACCGTGGAGTACTTCGCGGAGTACCGCGTCGCGATGTTGTACGTCCTGGGCCAGAACGCGGGCTCCTGGATGGAGGACGACGACGTTCTGGTCGGCGTATACGGTCGCCAGGTCCTGGCGAATGCCGGCCAGCGGCTCACGGCACTCACGTATCGGCTGCGCCGGGCCTGCCGGGAAGCCGGGGTCGCAGACGACTGGATCCAGCGTCGCGGGCGGGCGATGCGGCTCCATCTGGCAAGGGTCACGCTGCTGGACGCGGACGGCTCACCCGTCGAAGGCGACTGACGACAGCTCGGCATCGTCGTACGCCCGCAACATCGCGGCCGCATCCGGGTAGCGACTCGCCGCCGAGAACCTGCAGGCCCGGCGCAGGAACGGCCCGATCGGTCCGGGTGCGGACGTCCACATCTCGTCGCGCGCATCTTCAGCCCGAACGGCGAGATCGGCCGGAGGCACGACTCCGGCCAGGGTCAACAGGGTCGCGCCGAGCGAATAGACGTCCGCGGCGGGGCGAACGGACGCTGCATCCAGCTTCTGTTCGGGCGCACTGAACCTCGGTGTTCCGAGCCCCTGACCCGTAGCGGTCAGTCGCGTGATCCGACCCGGATCCGCAGCGAGTGCGAGCCCGAAGTCCCCGAGCCGGACACGATCCGACTCGTCCATGAAGACGTTGCCGGGCTTCAGATCCCGGTGAACCACCCCGGCATCGTGCACGGCCACCATCGCTTCGAGGATCGGCCGGGCATGGCGCCACATCCCGCCGGTTGCGCGCGCCCGCTCCACACCGACGTCGTTCAGCTGTTGCACCAGCGTGCCGCGCGGAAGGTACTCGAGCACCAGCACGCCCCCCAGGCCGGGCTCGTCGTACAGGTCGAAGATGCGCACGATCGAGGGATGGTGCAGTACCCCCATCACACGGGCCTCGTTCCGCAACCGATGCTGGGCCCAATGCCGCTCCCGGTACGCCGGGTGCAGCACCTTCAACGCCCTCCTGGCGCCCATCACCTCGTCTTCGGCCTCGAACACCCGGCTCAGTCCACCATCGCCCGCGACCCGCACGACACGAAACCGGCCACCGCCCATCCTCGCCGGGATGTCGACGTCTTCCCAGCCCAAACCCATGCCGCTCACTCCTCGGTCCACACGGGATTCCCCTCGCTCCATCCGATGCGAAGTCGCGAGCCTCGGAGTACATCGTGTCATGCGACTGCCCGATCATCAGCTCGATGAGATTAGTGAGATTCTCGTGGGGCCCGCCCAGTCGCGTTCCGACGCCCTGTCGGACGAAGAGCTCGCCGAGCGATTGCCGGGGATCATCGAGCGCCGCACCGCGCAAGACGAGGCGATCTCGATCGCGCTCGAGGGCTCGATCGTGCGGGCGTTCCTCCAGCTCACCCGGAGCGACCCGCAGCGGATCGTCGACGCGCTGTATCCGGTGATGCTGCCCGCCATTCGTCTCGCGGTCCGGCAATCCGTGCAGTCCGCCCTCAGCAGCGTGAACGCCGCAGCCGCCGCATCGATCTCGCCCTCGGCGATCCGATGGCGCATCGAGTCCGTGAGAACCGGGCGATCCGTGGGCGACATCGCTCTGGCAGAGAGCCTGGTGTGGCGCGTCCGACGCGCGTTCGTGCTTCACCGCGACACCGCTCTGGTCATCGGACACGTCGCCCACCCGACGGTCGAGCAGACCGACCCCGATCAGGTGGCCGCGATGCTCGACGCCATGTCGTCCTTCGCGGCGGAGAGCTTCGGCATGGACTCCACCACGACCGGCATCGGAACCCTCGAGGTGGGCGGCTTGCAGGTCTGGGTGGAGCGTGCTCCGCGATTCCTCGGCGCGCTCGTGATCGAAGGGCACCCCCCGGCCACCCTGCGCGAAGACCTCCAGTCCTGGCTCGCGGAGCTCCACAGCGACTACACCACCCTCCCCGATGCCCCGTGGATGTCGGGGCGCGACGTGCTACCCCCACAACGTGAGCAGACCCTGCAGGGGTTGCTCCAGGTCCACACGGATCCTCCGACTCCGTCGCGACTGCCCGGCTACCTGCTGGTCGCGACGCTGTCGCTGCTCTTCGTGGCTCTCGTCGCTGGGTGGACCTGGGATGGACGGCGCACCCGCCACGCCGCTGCCGAGCTCGACGCCCTGCCGGGTGTCGTGCTGGCCGACCTCGATCGCCACTGGTTGGGGTGGTCCAGCGCCTGGGTGGTCTCTCCCGACATCCCATCGTTCGAAGCAGCCGTGAACGAGCGCGGATGGCCGTCCTGGTGGCATCGGCTCACCATCCACACCTCCCCGTCCGACGAGCCCGCCCAGCTCCTCGAGCGCATCCAACGGGTGCTTCCCGACGGTGTGGCGATCGATCCCAACGGTCTGGACGCGGGACGGATCCGCTACACCGGCCGAACAGATTCAGCAGGCCACGCGGTGTTGGCGACCACCGGCCTGCTCCCGGGCGTCCGGAGTGTGGACCTCTCGGCGGTCCACCACACCGAGGCGTTGGATGCCCTGACCCGCTGGTCGATCCTGGTGACGTTCGACTTCGAAGTCGTCGACCCACAGAACGAGGCCGCGCTGCGCGACGAGCTCAGCCGCGTCGCCACGTGGGCCGAGCAGGCCGGCGTCGATGGGCGCATCCATGCAGCGATCGGCGTCGACGTCCGGGGGAGCAGGGAGGCCAACCGGTCCTACGCCGAGCGCCGGCGAGCCCGGGTGAGTACTCTGGTCGCCCAGACGGGACTCAGCATGACCGGCACGATCCTGGACACCCCCGACCCCACCCTCGGACGGAACATCCGTCTGGACTTCCGGGTCGAGAGCCCCGACGTCGACACCGACTCGGTGGGCAGCCCATGACGAGCACGAACAACACCCACGGCGAACACTCCGGAGGATCGGTGGACCCACACGACGAGAGGCCCGATGACAGCGGGCCGAACGAGACGGAGTCGCCCTCACCGGCCGCTCCTGCACAGGGTGGCAGCGCCGCCGACCGCAACCTGAGCCGGCTCAAGGACATCCTGTTCGGCGAAGAGCTCAAACAGCAGCAGGCCGCGGTCCAACAGACCTCCACGCGGATGGATGCACAGCTGAACGAAGCCACCAACCAGCTGCGCAGCGAGTTCAAGCGGATTCAAGCCGATCTCCGAAGCAGCATCGAGACCCTGTCGAAGCGGCTCGACACCGAGCAGGAGTCTCGTCAGGCCTCCATCGAGGAGCTCGAGGAGCGGCAGCTCGCCGCGAACCGCGCGCAGGAGCGCAAGCTCGCCGCCGAGGCCCGCCTGCACTCCGAGGCACTGGAGCGGGCGCGAACCAGACACGACGAGCGCTTCGACGCACTGGAGCAGGAGACCCGAGCGCGATTCGAGCAGCTGCTCGAGGTTCTGTCTCGGGAGATCGAGGCCGTTCGACACGCCAAGACCGACCGCCGAACGCTGGCACACCTGCTCACCGAGGTCGCTTCGGGCCTGCTGGACGAGCCGCCAAACGCGCCATGACACGCTCACCGGGGCCCAACAGCCTGGCGGGAGCCGTGCTCGCACAGCGCGGCTGTGCGCTGATGGCCCGACCCGCCGGCTCCCACACCTCGTCCACCGGTTGGACGCTGGTTCCACCCGGTCCAGACTGGCTGATGCGATGGGCACCCGACGCCATCGAGCGCATCGCAGCCGACGGACCGGGCGGGCTGTTCGACTACTACGACGTGTTCGAGCACGACGCCGAGGATGCCTGGGCGGCGGGCGTGGCCACTCGCTCTGCCATCTTCTCCCAGGGCGGGATCGGCGGTGCGACACCCCGGCTGCAGCTGCTCGCCATCCGGGTCGACGGGAGCGACATCCTGATGCTCGAGCCGGTAGACGGGGCTCTGGAACACCATCTGATGCAGATCCAGACTCTCCGCCAGGCCGAGATCGCGGCGCCCGTCCCCCCCATCATCGACGTCGGCACCCTCGTCCGGGACGTCACGAAGAGCGTGCGTCTGCGCGGCCGCTCGATCGAAGACCCCGGCGCTCCAGCCCGGGCCGTCCGCGCAGATCCGACGCGACTGCGGCGCGATCTCTCCGCTCTGTTGGACGCGCTCGCCATCGACAACGGCCGGCTCACTCTGCGGTGGGAGGGCGACCTGCTCCGCATCCATGCGAACGCATCCCCGCTCGACCGCTCGTCGCCCTTGTGCAGGGTCGTGCTGGGCGCGGTCACGGAGTCCTTCGAATCCATGGGGATCGCGGTTCACAGCGATGCCGCCGGGCTCTCTCTGAGGATGTCGCCCGCCCTCTCCGACGCAGGTACCCGATGATCGACGGATTCGACGAACTCCCCGCTCCCAAAGAGCAGCTGGGCAGCATCCTGAACGATCGCTACCGACTCGAGGCCATCCTCGGCGTCGGCGGCCAGGCAGCGGTGTTCCGGGCCCACGACATGCGTCTGCAGCGCGACGTCGCCATCAAGCGCAACCGGGGGGACATCGGTCGATTCCGAACCGAGATCGAGGTGCTCCAGCGCATTCGTTCGACCAGCGCCACTCCGGTGTTGGACATCGGCGTCAGCGACCCCGACGACCTGTGGTTCGTGCTGCCTCTCTACGCAGACACGCTCGCAAAGCGGATCGTCCGCGAAGGGCCCATCCCATCACCGGCGCTGGAGGAGCAGGCCGCTTCCCTCCTCGAAGGACTGCACGACATCCACGGCGCCGGTGTGGTGCACCGGGACCTCAAGCCTGCGAACGTGCTCCTGGACGGCTCGCGCTGGGTCCTCGCGGACTTCGGCATCGCACGCGACACCGCAGGTCACGGCAACGACACGGTCACCGGGCAACCTCTCGGCACCTGGGAGTTCATGGCACCCGAACAGATCACGGATGCCAACACGGCAGGCCCGCGCGCCGACCTCTACGCTGCAGGAGCCACGATCTTCCACGCGGCAACGGGCCAATCCGCGCTCCACCTCTTCCACAGCTCCCGCGACGATGCCCGTCTGGGTGGGCTGTCCGAGGCTGTGGGGGATGTGGTGTGGCGATCGACCCGGCTGCAGATCGACCGCCGCTACGACGACGCCGCCCAGATGGCACGCGCCCTGCGCGCGGGCTCGAAGACCATCCAACCCTCGGCAGGGCCACGCAAGAACAAGATCTGTATGTTGGGCGCATCCGCGGTGGGCAAGACCAGCCTCGTGAAGCGGTTCGTCCACTCGATCTTCGAGGACCGCTATCGCACCACCATCGGGGTCCACATCGAGCGGAAGGACGTCGAGGTGGCGGGCAGCACACGTACCTGCGTGTTGTGGGACCTCGAAGGGGAGGATCGATGGGCCTCCACGCGCAAGCCCATGCTCCGGGGGGCGCATGGCTTCATCGTCGTCGTCGATGGAACCCGTCGCGAAACCGCCGCGATCGCGCAACGCCTGCTGAACGACGCGCGCGCGGTCGCGGGTCCCCAACCCTACGCGCTGTTCATCAACAAGTCCGACCGTCTGGACGAGTGGACACTGACCGGGCCCGACCTCGAGCCGCTCGTGATGGGCGCGAGCTCCGTATTCCGGACCAGTGCCCGATCCGGCCGCGACGTCGACCGTGGCTTCACGTCCCTGGTTCGCGCCATTCGCTGACCGCGGTGGGTCGGGTCGGAGCAGGATACAGAGCGCCCATGCTGCCCGAGCCCCACCGACTGTCCATCGCCCCGATGATGGACCGCACCGACCGTCATTTCCGGTTCATCCTCCGCCAGATCACCCGACGCACCCTGCTCTACTCGGAGATGGTCACCACGGGCGCCATCCTCCACGGCGACCGCGACCACCTGCTCGCGTTCGACGCCTGCGAGCACCCCGTGGCCCTGCAGCTCGGCGGCGACGACCCCATCGCGCTGGCCGAGTGCGCGAAGATCGGCGTCGACTACGGCTACGACGAGATCGATCTGAACGTCGGGTGTCCGTCGTCGCGCGTTCAGAAGGGCTGCTTCGGTGCGGTGTTGATGAAGCGCCCGGAGGTGGTCGCGCGCTGTGTGGAGGCCATGAAGGCCGCCGTAGACGTGCCGGTCACGGTCAAGCACCGCATCGGGGTCGACGACATCGACCAGTACGAGGACATGGAGCGCTTCGTGGCCGTGGTGGCGCCGTCCGGAGCCGACCGGTTCACGGTGCACGCCCGCAAGGCCTGGCTGAAGGGGCTCTCGCCCAAGGAGAACCGCAACGTCCCGCCCCTGCGCTACGCCGAGGTCCATCGGCTCAAGCAGCGGTTCCCCGAGCTGTCGATCGAGATCAACGGCGGCATCCGCAGCCTGGACGTCGCTCTCGAGCAGCTGCAGTACGTCGATGCGGTGATGATCGGACGCGGTGCGGTCGACGACCCCTGGCTGTTCGCCGAAGCCGACCGACGGATCTACGGCGAGACCACGCCGCAGCCCACCCGTCGGGCCGTCGTGGAGTCCGTCGTGCCCTACACCGAGCGCCACGTCGCATCCGGCGGCAAGGTCCACCACGTCTCGCGCCACCTGCTCCAGCTGTTCCGCGGCCAGCCCGGCGCCCGACGCTGGCGTCAGCTGCTCACCGAGGGGGCCGCGCGCGATCCGTCCGACGTGGGCGTGCTGATCCGGGCGCTCGACGCGATGCCCCGCCCTCGACCACAGCCGGCCGCTACTTCAGCGACTCCGTCGCTCGCTCCAGTTCCTTGAGCACCTTCTTGTCCTGCTCCACAGCAGACCGCCCCGCCAGCATCCGCAGCGCCTCCTCCTGCTGATTCGAGCGCTTCGCCGCCGCGGCCAGGGCGCGCGCACCCAGCCAGCGGACCTTGGTGTCTCCGGCGAAGGACAGTGCTTCGAACGGCGCCTGGAGCGACGTTCCCCGGCGTTCCCAGGCCTCGAGCCCCCGCCACTTCATCCAGACGTCCGACCCGCGAACAGCATGGGATGCCTGGCGCTGGAGCGCACTCCGGGCCCCAGCGCCCCCGATCCCTCGCTCCCATTGGGCCATCAAGGTGACGAACGCCGCTTTGCGCACGTCTGCATCGGGGTCTTTGCGGTACACGGTGATCAGCGCGTCGCGCAGATCGGGCCGATCGACCGACGACTCGATGGCGCCCAACCGGGTCGCGCTCCGCAGGCTCATCGGCAGGCTGTCGAGGGACGCGTCCTCGGGCCGCACGACCTCGGGCTCCGGCTCCGCAGGCTCGGGCTCCGCCACGTTCGCGCTGCCGTCCTCGGCGAGGGGGTCGTCGCCCAGGTGGTCGTCGTCGGGGTAGAAGTCGGGGTCTTCCGGGCGATAGTCGGGATCCTGCATCTCCTCCGGCAGGTCGTCCCAGGCCATCGCATCCGGATCGGAAGGCTCCGGGTCGCCCTCGGACTCCGCATCCGGGTCCGCTTCAGACCCATCCGCGCCGTCCGTGCCGTCCGTGAGCTCCGACTCGCTCCCAGGATCGGTCGTGGAATCCGTCGTGCCATCCGGGCCCGGAGGCTGCTCGGGGTCTGGGGAGTCCGCTGCGTCGGGCTGAATGGCGCGATCCGTCGCCTGCGGCCCTGCGCGGGTGTTCCGCCCGGCGCGCTCCACCTCCCGAATCACCTCCTTCTCCACGACCTCTGTCACGACTTCCGTCACCGTCTCGGTCACCACTCTTGGCTCGCTCGTCGCCCACCAGAGACCGAGCCCCATCGCTCCCAGTGCCACCAGACCGAGCAGTCCGAGACCGACCGTGAGCAGGCCCCCGCCCACCATGATGCTCGGCGCCATGCTGAGGCTCGACGCACTCGACGGAGATGCCGCAATCCGCCCTGTTCCGTCGAGGCTTCCGGACGGTGGCGCCTCCGACAGGTCGATCTCGGAGGTGACCTGTGCCCCCTGCTCGCGCTGCTGCGTGGTGGCGGGGAGCATCGAGCGCGCCAGGGTCGCCAGATCCTCGGACGAGAAGCTCATCGCCGGCATCGCCTCGCCTGCGGTCCACACCTCGTACAGCGCCTTGCAGCTCTCGATCCGCTCGTCCCGGTCGACGACCAGCGCCGCCTGGATGGCCTCGACCATGCGCTCGGGTACCTGGGGCCGGAGTGAGCGGGGGTCTTGGTAGGTGCACGTGGTGACCTTCTTGAAGATCTCCAGCAGGTGGTCGCCGTCGAACGCGCGGTCGCCGGTCACCAGCTCGTAGAGGATCGCCCCCACTCCGAACACGTCCGAGCGCGCATCGACGCTCTTGCTGTCCTCGATCTGCTCGGGGGACATGTACTGGGGCGTGCCCATCGTCGCGCCCGTCCGGGTGCGGGCCTTCCCGCCGTCGTCCGCCACCACCTTGGCCAGCCCGAAGTCCATCACCTTCGGCGTCACGCCCAGCTCGTCGATCTGCAGCATCACGTTGGCGGGCTTGAGATCCCGGTGGATCAGCCCGCGACCGTGGGCGTGTGCGACCCCCGCCAGCACACCCCGCCCGATGACGTCGACCTGATCGAGCGTCAGCTTCTGCTGCTTGAGCAGGTCGTCGAGGGACGGCCCTTCGATGAGCTCCATCACCAGGCCGGGCTGCCCGTTGATGTCGACCACATCGGTGACTGCGACGATGTTCGGGTGGCGCAGCGACGCCTGGACCCGGCCCTCCATCAGCAAGCGCTCGCGGACCGATCGGGACGTGAACGACAGCACCTTCAGCGCGTGCAGCGTGCCCAGCTGGGCGTGCCGCGCGCGGTACACCACGGCCATTCCACCCTCTCCGAGGACGCCCTCGATGGTGTAGCGGTCGCTGATCACGGTGCCGGTAGACAGGTCCATTGCGCTCAGTATGACCCCCAAACACCGGTCGACCGCAAAATCTACCCTGCGACCGCTCGCAGGCGTGGGCGACCAGCGACCCGGCGAGGCGTCCGAGACGGCGCGTAGACGGCGTACGGATCCTGCAGACCCGACGCAGGAGACGGCATGACGACATCGACCCGACGCGGATTCCTCCGATCGCTCGCGACCCTCGGCGCCGGCGGGCTCGTGTTCACGGGGTCCTCCGCGGGCTGGATCGCGAATCTCTCCACCGTGCTGGGGCCCTCCGACGGCATGCTCGCGGGGGACCCGACCGATCCGCGCATCGCGGGACTGGTCCTGCACCACGTGCGTCGGTGGGAGTCCGCCCAGGCCGCCGGCAGCGACGCCATCCAGGCCATGCGGGCCACCAACCCCGAGTGGGACTTCATGGGGCGGAGCTTCCTGGGACTGGCGCTCCTGGAGCTGGCAATGCACCCCGCGACGTCCGGATCGACGGCGCGTCGGTACGTAGTGGTGGTCGACGGAATCCTGGACGACACCTTCGCCGCCCTCGACCAGCACGGGCCCCTGCACTTCCTGCTGGACTACGCCCGCCAGGGGACCTGGCGCAATCGGGGACGGGACGGCCAGCCGCGCAGCCTGTTCGTCGACGGGGAGCTGCTGGCCCTCGCTGCCGCCCGTGCGCTGGTCTGTCGCACCCTCGGCCTGCCAGACGTGGACCGGTCCACCGCGCGACAGGACCTGCTCGCCGACCAGGTCGCGTTCCACCTCGACCAGAGCCCCCACGGCCACGGCGAGAGCTACCCCGACGAGTGCTGGGCGTTCTGCAACGCGTTCGCCGCGAAGGCGTTGGTGCTCGACCAGCGCACGACCGGGCGCGACCACGCCCGACGCCTGGCTCGTTACCGGGCCGCCCTCACCGAGCACCTGACCGACCCCGTCAGCGGGATGCTGGTCAGCGAGTACACCCCGGCTGGCGACTGGCAGGACGGGCCGGAGGGCTCCAGCATCTTCTTGACGAGCAGCCACCTGCGGTGGGTCGATCCGGGACTGGCGGGTGCGCAGTACGGCCTCGCGAAGGACCAGCTGGTCCGGACGCTCCTGGGGTTCTCGTGGGCGCGGGAGTGGCCCGACACCTGGCGCGGCGCGATGGATGTCGACAGCGGCCCCGTGATTCCGGTGCTCGACGCGAGTGCAGGTGCGAGCGGCCTCGCGTTCGTGGGGGCTTCGGCCATGGGCGATGCAGAGACCCTGTCCGCACTGCTGTCCAGCCTCGAGCTCGCTGCGTTCCCGACCTGGTCCGGACCCGACGGCCAGGAGCTGTCGTACGCCGCCAGCAACGCCGTGGGCGACGCGGTCTTGCTCTACGCCCTGGTCCAGGGCCCCCTGCTGTCCACCACGCTCACGTGAGGTCCACCATGTTTTGTTCCCCGATCGTCAGAACCGCGCTCTGGCTGCTCCCTGCGGTCGTCCTCCTCGGTCCGTGGCTCGTCCTCGAGGCCTTCGCCACCCGTCCCGCGGTCGCCGTGATCACCGGGATGCTGCCGGCCGGCTGGGGCCCCGAGGCCGTACCGCTGGGCGTGCTGTACGTCGGGAGCTGGCTCGTAGCGGTGACCCTGGGGCCCCCTGCCCTGGTGACCGGACTCCTCGGCGCCGCGACCGTCCAGCTGCGGTCCCGCGCGTCCTGAAAGCAGACAACTCTGTCACCTGTCCCAAAGGACTGCGAGTCGAATGGGACACCCGTCCCGACGCGGCGGAGTTGCAGCCAGTCCGCTAAGGGCCCCGGCATGACTGCACTGATCCTGGTCGCCGCAGCCATCGCGGCCGACCCGTCCTACACCCTGTCGTTCGAAGACCGGCAGGCCCACATGCTCGATGTCGCCGCCGAGATCCCCGTCGACGGCGACTCCACCGAGCTGTTCATGGCCACCTGGACCCCCGGCAGCTACCTCATCCGCGAATACGCCCGTCACGTCGAGGGTCTCGAGGCCACCACCGCCGATGGCACCGTGCTGGAGGTCGTGAAGTCCAGCAAGAACCGCTGGCAGGTCGACACCCGCGGCCTCGAAGGCGACACCTTCCGCTTGTCGTACCGCCTGTACTGCAAGGGCATGAACGTGCGCGCGAACTTCGTCGACAGCGATTTCGCGATGCTCAACGGCGCCCCCACCTTCATCGTGCCCGCCGACCTCGAAGGGCCCTACGCCATCACCGTCGAGCGCCCGGCCGGCTGGGCCCGCACCCTCACCCAGCTCGCTCCCGACGATGCCGACAGCTTCACCGCCCCCGACTTCGACTGGCTCGTCGACTCGCCCATCGTGGTGGGCAACCCTTCGGTCCAGTCGTTCACGGTCGCGGGCGTCGAGCACCTGTTGGTCGACATCCCCGACGTCGACCCGTGGAACTCCGAGAAGGCCGCTCAGGGTGCCAAGCGGGTCGCAGAGGCTCAGATCGACTTCTGGGGGGTGGTTCCGTACGAGCGCTACCTGTTCCTGAACGTGCTCGGCGAAGCGGGCGGCGGCCTCGAACACCTCGACAGCACCCTGATGATCACCAGCCGGTTCAACACCGAGGACGACGATGCCTACGAGCGCTGGCTGGGCCTGGTGAGCCACGAACACTTCCACGCCTGGAACGTCAAGCGGCTGCGCCCGAAGCCCCTGGGGCCGTTCGACTACCAGGACGAGGTGTACACGAGGAGCCTGTGGATCGCCGAGGGCTTCACGTCCTACTACGACGACGTGCTGCTCGCGCGGGCGGGGCTGATCACCGAGGACACCTACCTCGACCGGATGTCCACCAACATCCAGCGCCTGCTCTCCACCCCCGGGCGCCAGGAGCGGCCCGTGTCCCAGGCCAGCTACGACGCCTGGATCAAGTACTACCGGCGCGACGCGAACAGCGTGAACACCGACATCTCGTACTACACGAAGGGGTCGGTCGTCGCGATGGTGCTCGACGCGCGGATCCGCAAGCTCAGCAAGGGCGACCGCAGCCTCGACGACGTCATGCGGCTGGCCTACGAACGCTACTCCGGCGAGTCGGGCTACACGCCCGAACAGTTCGTCGAGGTGCTGTCCGAGGTCGCGGGCGAGGACCTGTCGTCCTTCGTGGACTCGCTGGTGAACACCACCGACGAGATCCCGCTGGGCGAGGTCTACGAGGTGTTCGGCCTGAAGCGCAAGCCGGCTCCGAACGACCCCACCGACGCCGAAGCGTGGCTCGGGATCGGCCGCTCGGGCGACACCATCACGCAGGTGCGCGCCGACGGGCCCGCGTGGGCGGCGGGATTGAACGTCGGAGACGAGATCCTCGCGGTGGGCATGGACCGGGCGAGCGATCTGTCCGCGACGCTGGAGCAGTACGCGCCGGGCGACGAGATCGAGATCCTGGTCAGCCGGCGGGGTCGCCTGCGGCGGGTGCCGGTCACCCTGTCGAAGAAGCCGTCGAAGGTGGTGCTCGAGGTCGACGACAAGGCCAGGAAGCGGGCGAAGAAGATGCGCGAGGACTGGATCGGCATCCGGGAGTAGATCGCCGACCCTTCGGGCGTCCCAGGAGGATGGAGTTCGGCTCCGGGGCGGGCGAACGCGTTCGGTGACCGTGCCCGCGATGTCGTCGAGTCGACGCCCAGGGGATCACGCAGAGTGGCAGAGCGCGACCGAGATCGAGCACGGTGTCTCTCCGTGAAGTCCTCGGTGTGCTCCGTGACTCCGTGGCGACGTTGCGCTGATCGAGGTTCATAGGCCTCTTCTGGCTGGATCGACCGTCGTTGCAGCACCCTGTCCACGTTCACGGATGTATGCGAGCGTTTGTGAAGGTCGAACACCGACAACGGACGTTCGCCCGCCCGACCATTCGTGCGCGGATACGCCATGTCCATGCGCAACGTTCCGACCTCGACCCACTCGACCGGGCTGCTCGCACTGCTCGCCTGCGGGTACTGGGTCGTGGCGACGCCCCTCTGCTACGCGTCCCGCTGGTCGGGTCCAGACGGCGTACAGATGCTCTGGCTCATCGTGTTCGTCTTCGCGGCGGCGGGCGCGTTCGTGCTCGCGCTGGCACTGGGTGAGACACTGCTGCGGCGTCGCTTGTCCGCCTTGTTCCGGCCTTCAGTGTTGATTGGGATCAGCGCGAGCTTGTCTCCCGTGCTGACGGATGTCGCGATCGCGAGGCTCGAGCAGAGGGTGGCGCAGGCTCAGGTCTTGGCGGTGTACGACGCGCTGGAGCGGCATGCAGCCGGTGGCCCCTGGCCCTCCACTGTCGAAGCGGTCGTTCCGGCCGAGCTCGACGAACTCCCGGAGTGCTGGTCTCCGTTTCGGTGTGGGACGTCGTTCGACGTCTCTCATGGCATCGTCTGCATGCACCATGACCGTGGCTGGTACACATGCGAGGTGCGCCGAAGATGATGGCATCTCCGGGTACTACTGCGACGACTGAGGGAAGGAGGGGGGCGGCGTTGCGCTTGCGGAACGGGTCTGCAAGGAGCACGTCCGACGCGACTGGGGCGACCGCGCCGGACATCGTCGGCAGGCCGTCCATGGACAAAGTCCGCACGGGGCGAACCGTCGGTAGCGGACGCTTCTCTCGTCACCGAAGGCCGATGAAGGGTGCGACGCGTTCTGTCACGCTTCCTCGCGAGTCGCGACCAGCTCCCAGGCCGTCCCGTCTGCCGTTTCGACCGTCCGGATCGCCTGCTTCAGCCCGAGGCCGCGCAGCGTCGAGATGGCGACGTGCACCCGACGCGTTCCGCTGCCACCCACCAGGGCCTCGCCGGGCCAGACCTGATCGCAGATCCCCGCGACGTCCAGCGGTTCCTCCGCATTCGCCAGTGCGGCCAGGACCTTCCGCAGCACCCGTCGCCGCGCGATGTCGACCCGCTGGCCCGTCGCGTCCGTGAACCCGCTCCCGTCGCGCGACACCTGCACACGGCCCCGCTGCAGGCGGCGCAATCCCAGCAGCACCCGCTGATCGACCGTCTCCGCGGGGATCTCCCGGCCTGCGAGCAGCTCTCGCGCCGCATCCACCATCGGATCGTCGGAGAGCTCGGCCAGGATCTCCTCCGAGCGCGACCGGGCGAAGGGGGCCAGCGCCACCGCCAGGATGGCCGAGTGATCGATCCAGGCCCGCTCGCTGAACGGACGCAGCTCCGCACGGGCGACGGGTTCCAGCGCGATGGCCGCGTCTGCATGACCCAGGGTGGCGTGGGCGAGCACCTGCAGCGTCTTCGCGAGCGCGTGGTGGTACGGCCCCACGTCGTAGGGCAGCGGCTGGAGCAGTGCCCGCGGCGGATGCCCATCGGCCACCCCGACCAGCTGGCCGTACAGGAACGCACTCGTGGCCATGCCCGGCTGGCCGAGCGCATTCGCAGCCTGCTCGCCCTCCCCGAACGCCTGCACGGCCTCCGCGATGTCCCCCTGCGCGACCCGCAGCCAGGCCCGGGTGAGCAGGATGGGCGCGCGAACGACCGGGTACGCGGCGAGGTCCACCCGGTCGAGCACCGCTTCGATCTCGGAGGGGGGCGCCGACGCCGCCTGCAGGGCGTTCGCGAGGGATGCCGCCGACTTCACCCGTCGCACGGGATCGACGCTGTCCAGAGCTCGCCGCAGGCTCGGGATCGCCCGCTCCGTCTGGCCGAGATCGAGCTGCATCGCCCCGACGAACCGCCACAGTCCAGGATCCGCATCCGGTGCGTCGCACAGGGCCGACAGTGCGTGGTCGACGCCGGCCTCCACCTCGCCGGCCGACGCCAGGAGCGTGCCGCGGATCACCTCGGCTTCCGGCCCCGTGACCCCGTCCAGGACGACATGGGCATCGTCCAGGCGACCCAGGATCCGGAGTGCATCCGCCGCCCGGGGCGCCAGCTCGGCCGCCACCGACGCCGGCAACGCGTGGTGGTGCGCGACCACGACCGCATGCTCTCCCGTCCGCTCGTCCAGGAGCATCAAGAACCCCGCGGCACCGAGCCGATCGGGGGGCCGAGCTTCCCGAGCGACCAGCTCCAGGCGTGGGCGCAGGGCCTCGAGCCGGGTCCAGTCCTCGTCGGCGACCCCCGCTTCCGCATCGGCCAGGACCTGCGGTGCCATCCGCACCACGACCGGCTCCCGCTCGACCTCCACCGCCGAGGCGATGGGCGCGAGCACCCGGAACGTCGGAGGAGCGGCGTCGTGGGGATGCAGCAACGCCGCATCCAGCAGGCGCAGGGCCGGTGCGGTCGCATCCCGACCCGCTGCGAGGCCCAGCTCGTCGACCGAAAACGCCCCCGGAAGCGTGACGGCGGCGTCCAGCACGGCGCGATCGACGGGGTCCAGCGCGTCGACCATCTGCCGGATCGCGGGTCCGAGCTGCCGTCGCGGCGGTCGGGACGGGTCGTCGAGCACGCCCCCCAGATCCCGACCCACGGCCTCGGGCTCGGCCAGGCGCAACCGTGGTGCGAGGAGCTCCAGCGCCAGGGGAACCCCGTCCACGGCCCGCGAGAGCGCTGCCAGAGCCTCGGCATCCAGGGCGTCTCGTCGACGAGCACTCCGGACGCACTGCCGCAGCAGCTCGGCGCCGACCTCGGGCTCCAGCGGACCCAGCTCCACCAGCGACCCCGCCTCCTCGACCGCCCGGCGGCTCGTCACCAGCCAGGCGGTCGCCGGCCCCAGACCCAGCACGTCTCCGAGGGAGTCCGACACGTCTTCTGCACCATCGAGTACGGCCCACGCGACGTCGCGCAGCGCCCACTGGAGCGCGTCGTCGTTGGCCCGTGGCGCCCCGACCGCGCGTGCGACCCGCTGGCGCAGCGTCTCCGGGGTCGACACCCCTTCGAGGTCGATCCACACAGGCGGTTCGAGGGCACGGGCCACGGCGGACTTCCCGATTCCGGGAGGGCCGACGAGGGCGACGACTTGCTCCACGTCGAGCAGGGTGCGCAGGTCGTCGAGCACGGCGTCCCGGCCGAGCAGCGGTCGCGAGGGAGCGGTCACCGGAGCATGCTACCGAGTAGCGATCCGCCCTCTTTCTGGTTTGAGCAATTGAGCTTCCCTTTTCGAGAAGATAAACTTCTCATATGATTCCAACAGAACTGGTCGAAGCGCTCCGTACGCTGGGGGAGCTGCTGGAGGACGAGGGGCTCGAGTACGAGCTCGTCGTGGTGGGCGGCGCCGCGCTGATGCTGGCCGATCTGGCCGACCGGCCGACCGAGGACCTCGATGTCGTCGCCCAGATCATCGACGGGCGATGGCAGAAAGGCCGCCCGCTCCCGAAGCCCCTCGTTCGCGCACTTCGCGATGTCGCCAGGGTGCACGACCTGCCCGCGGGTCCGAAAGCCGAGAAGGAGTGGCTGAACGCAGGTCCCTCGTTTCTCCTCACCCTCGGACTTCCGACCGGATTCCGCGATCGCGTCGAGACCTGGAAGCACGGCGGGTTGATCCTGCGCATCGCTTCGAGATTCGACCAGATCCATCTGAAGCTCTGGGCAGCGACGTCGATGGAGCGCGGTCGCCGCGCTGTGGACCTTGACGACCTTCGGACGCTCGCCCCCAGCGATTCGGAATGGCGCTCGGCCATCCGCTACTGCGTGCGCCTGGACGGTCGTCCGGACTTCTTCGAAACAGACATCCGTCCCCTGCTCGACGAGCTCGGCGTAGAACTCGACAGTCTCGATGAAGACTAGACTCGTCGATCTGGCCCGAGACCTGACCTGGGCACTGTGGCGAGAGCTCGGTGTTTCAGGTGTCGTGCGCTTGAACCCGCTCGTGGTGGTCGACCTCGATTGGCTCGTCGCGTTCACTCCGATGTTGGCCGCGGATGACGCCCGGATCCGAGAGGCGTACGTCGCATGGTGCGTGAACCACGACCGCTGGTTGAGTGTTCGCCGCCTCCGCAGTGTGATTCAGACGTCCGAGGAAGAGGTCTCCACGGCCTTCGACCTCTGGTCGCGCGACATCCCTGGGCTCGCTCCGGCTGCATCTGGCTCACCATCCCCGAATACGCAGAACCCCTCCCCGACCCCCGAGCTCGAGAGAACGTCCCTGTCCTGGTTGAGAGCCCGCGCGCTGTTCGGTGTCGGCGCCAAGGCGGACGTGATCTGCATGCTGGTGCGACACGGCGATGGGTGGTTGCGGTCCGCCGACCTCGGAGACACCGGCTACTCCCGTCGTACGGTCTCCACCGTGCTGGGCGACCTGATCGAAGCTCGACTGCTGGCGGTTCGCGGAAGCGGGGCTGGTCGAAGCTACCGGCTCCAACAGCGGGATTGCGTCGAACAGCTCCTGGGATCAGAAGGAGCACGCTGGCCCAGGTGGGACGTGATCTTCCCGTGGCTGGCGGCGATGCTCACCATCGCAGGCCGTCCCGCGAGCACGGACCGCGTCGAGCACGTTCGACGCGCGGAGGCCATCGCATGCTCGGAGTCGGTGAGTGTCTTGCTGGGGTGGACCCCGCCCGACACCGACCCCTGGACCTGGGCCGAGGCCCGGGTGCGCGAGTTGTTGGCCTCCTGAGCCAGTACACGCCTCACCAGCCGTGGGTGCCGCTCGCCCACAGCGGCGTCCCGTTCGATGCGTAGATCACCAGGTTCCCGTCGTCCTGGACCGCCAGCGTGGCGTTGCTGTTCCCGTGGGTTCCGCTGTACCAGAGCGGCGTTCCCCAGGCGCTGTAGACCACCAGGTTGCCGTCGCCCTGGAACACCGCGGACGCCCCGTTGTTGCCGTGGGTGTAGGTGTGCCACATCGCTCCGAACGGCCCGTACAGCACCAGGTTCCCGTCCCCCTGCATCACGAGCGAGAACCGACCGTCGCACGAGACCACCGGCACGTTGACGGCCAGGGGTGTGTTCGCCCCCACCACGCCACAGGAACCCGCGGGCGGCTGCGGCGTGGGGTCGGGATCGGGCGCGGGAGGTGGCGGGGCTGCGCTGCAGGCACTCGGAGACGTCGCCACCAGCAGGTCGAACGGGTTGATGTCGTTCGAGTACGCCCCATCTGGCGAGACGTTGAAGTGCAGGTGGGTCGACGAGGTGCCCGTGTACCCCATCGTCCCGATGAGCTGGCCCGCCGAGACCGTGTCGCCCTGCTGCACGAACGCCTCGTCCAGGTGCCCGTAGTAGTACTCCCAGCCGCAGGCATCGCGCAGCCGGACGCGCAGTCCGGACGTCGAGCTGACCACTCCGACCCGCTGGACGACCCCATCGGCGACGGCCACGAGCGGGGCGCCCTGGTAGGCGAAGATGTCGATGCCGTGGTGCGAACCGCCCCAGTCGGAGTTCGCGTTCACGTCGGGACACGAGGTCTCGCAGGTGCCCGACCCACACGAGGCGTGGTCGTAGCCGATGTTGTGCACGTCATCGACGGGGAAGTGGTTCATCTGCGGGTCGCAGGTGACGCGCTCCAGAGGGTCGTGTTCCGACAGGACCGACTCCCCCTCGGGGTTCTCGGCTTCGAAGGGCACGCCACACGCAGCGAGGGCGAGCAGGGCGGGAAGACACACGGACGACAGAAACGGGCGAACAGACAAGACGACCTCCAGATACGCCGTGCCAGTAGGCCTTCCGGCAGTCTGTGACCGCTCAAAGTCCGCTCAAAGAAGCCGACTCCGCCCCCGGTGTCACACATGCAGCTTGAAGAAGTCCCATCCGAGCGCAGCGCCCTGAAAGAACAGAGGCGTCGCCGGCGGACCCGGTGGGAACGTGTGCGCGGCTCCGTTCACCACATCCAGTCGAATCAGAGGCGGCGAGCCTCCCCACTCCCGGCGCGCGAAGCTGGGAGCAGCCGGCGGGTTCGTCGCCGGCGGCAACGGCCAGATCGGAATCCCGTTGGCTGTCCCATACGTATCCAGAGCCGTGACCAGGGTGAGATCCTGGCGTGCGACGTAGTTCGCCTGGTTGAGCGGCAGGCCGAAATTCATCAGGTAGTTGTCCCGGTTCGTCACGCTCATGTTGAGATCCCCGATCTCCGACTGCTGAAGTGTGGGGTCCCCCATCGGGACCGCGGGATCGGCAGTGCCGTGACAGTGGTAGATCGGGATCTTCCTTCCTGGATTCGCGAACACGGATCCAGGCCCCATCCCGACCAGCTTCCCTCCGATCTGGCCAGAGAACACGGCCCCCGCACGCCAGCGATTCGAGTCGGCCAGCGCCCGGTACACCATGCTTCCGCCGTTCGAGAATCCAGCAAGGTAGAGCCGCTTGTTGTCCACGACCGGCTCCACATCCCCGGTCAGCCGGGTGTACGCCGCCTGCAGCCTCGCGATGGCCTGATCGACGCAGAGCTCAAGCGCAACCACGTCATCTGGGTCCTGACTGCGCGTCGTGAGGCCGATGCCTCCAGCGTTGAAGCCGCCTCGCCGCGAGTTCTGCCAAGGCGTTCCCTGCATGTACAGCGTGAAGAAGACGTTGTCGGCCTGCACCTCCGGAAACGGGGCGAATGCCGCGTTCGTCGAGACCTCGTGCCAGCGCTGGACCCCCACCGCTCCCTCCAGCGTGGCGCCTCCCCCGTGAAGCGCCACCACCAGTGGGAGTTGTCGGTTCCCAGCAGGGAGCGTCGCCAGTCGCGCGAGCCACTGTCGGGGGACGAACAAGGCGTACTCTCGGTCGCTGATGCCTGCATCGAACTGGATCGTCATCGGTCGCTCCTCATGGATTCGAGACGGGCTCGGAGCCCCCGTGGAAGACCCACACAGCCCCGCGGTCTTCGTGCAGGTAGTTGGACAACACCAGGTCGTTCACGCCATCTCCGTTGAAGTCCGTCGCCGAGATCGAGTTGATCAACGACCCCGTGATCTTCGCGTCCGCCTGTGTGTGATCGATCTCTCCGCGTTCCTCGATCGGGCCGTAGAAGATGAACGCCTCGTTCCAGCCCCAGCCGCCGTAGGCAACATCGTCGTACCCATCGCCGTTCAGGTCTCCGACCGGGTGGAAGATGTGGGTCTGAGTGAACGCATCCTCGTCGATTCGAAAGACGATGTCCGCTTCCGAGGCCAACATCTCACCCTGCGGGGGGTCGAGGAACACGGCGATCCCACCCCACCAGGTGCGCTCGCCGCCCGAGAACCCCGTCGCACTGATGTCGGCGGCTCCAATGGCGAAGTCATCGTCGCCATCGCCGTCGATGTCGCCGATGCTCCCGCACTGCGTGAAACCCTGCAGCTCGGCATCCGGATCCCGGAGGATCCGCGCATCTGCTTCGGACTTCAGGTGGTCGCCGTCGAGGGGACCGTAGAAGATGCTGACGTCGTCGTCCGTCGTATCCTGCACGCAGAGGTCATCGAACCCGTTGGAGTCGTAGTCGCTGGCGGGCACCCGTGGGGCGAGCTGGCCGTGCCCCTCCGGTAGGATCACGCTGGCAACCCGATCTTCCAGGGTGTGGTCTCCCGGCTCGAGTGCAAACAACGTGAAGGATGGTCGCAGGTCCATTCCCACCAACCCGCCGGTCGTGTAGACCATGGATACCTGGCGCTCGGATATGCCACTGAAGCGGCCTACCGGACCAGTGTAGTTGGTATCATGACTAGTCTTTCCAGTGATCACGCGGAAGTTGATGTCCGATGAAACATCGCCTCCCTGTTGCCAAGCTTGCGCTTCCGCGCCCAACCTGCCGATGAGATCCGGCCGGGGGGGGAGGGCGCTGGGACTCATAGCGAAATACCCATCCGGTACGCACCGCCACGCGGAGGTAAAGCTGAATCCGGGACCAAACGGAACAAACACCTCGGTCCGCTGTTGTTGTGAGACGAAGTGGCCGATGCCGCTCACCGTAGTCTGATCGAAGTCGAACTGAGCATTACTCTCGGAGACGATCAGCGTGGAACCATCGTTCGGAGTACCAGGACATGGCGACGTCGAATAGCCAAAGAATCCACCATCGTGGGAACCGGCAAAGAAGGCATCCGAACTTGCGATGGACCTCGCTCCGCGAAGCGCCGGCAATGTCGACACATCACCCGTATCGGCGGTATGAATCTCATCCTGCGGAGATGCAGGGGGTGTCGAAGTCCCAGGACCGCACCCAATCGCAAGTACCACCGTCCACACGTCAGATGGTCCCGTCGCGGAAGAACGACCAGATGAGGCCAGCCGTGTTGCCGGCCACAGGAAGGGTCGGCCACTCGTGGCCACCACCTTGGTACTCCAAGTACTGGACGGCCGGTCCAGAGGGCCAGGAGTAGAGCGTTCCGCCGTACGCCCCCACCCCCGGAACAGGCGAGAACGAACCTTGATTGTGATCGACCCAGTCCGAGAGGGCCGAAACCACCGGAAGATCCCTTCGACGTGACCGCTCTACATAAAGAACGCCAGCGTTCTGATCTTCCAAGCGGTCGATGTCCGCGAGGGACAAGAGTGTCTGATTCGGGTCCGAGGACAAATTTCCAGGCTGAAACTCCCGATTTGTCACGTCGTGAATGTGCAGCAACGCCTTTCGCGTAGTCGTTTGCAGTGGCGTCCATCGAACCAGCGATCCCGGTGCATTCTCCTGCGCGATCCCGCCGATACTGCCGTTGATCACGGCGAACGCCTTCCAGTAGTCCGTGGCGACGGCGCTCTGGTACGCCATGCATCCGCCGTTGCCGAAGCCCACCAGAAAGCGGCGATCCGGGTCCACCACGTTCGCCTTGATACCGGTTCGGTCGAGGTAGATGCGCTGTACCCACTCGGTGAACCGCTTCACCGCCTCTTCGATGAATTTGGCGTCGGACGCGTTCTGAATGATCGACCAGTTGTCCATGTGGCCGCTGTTCCAGGATCCCGAGACCAACCCGTCGTCCCCGGCCCCTTCGATGCCCAGTCCCTGCAGGTACCGGAC
The DNA here is from genome assembly GCA_965224055.1 of Myxococcota bacterium. Classification (GTDB taxonomy): domain Bacteria; phylum Myxococcota_A; class UBA796; order UBA796; genus JACKEQ01. The sequence goes on from OZ245034.1 coordinate 6,354,043, forward strand.
GAAGAACAGATCATCGACGTTCGTTCCGACCCCATTGAGGAAGGTCTCGAACCCCATGAGGTTCCGAGCCGTGGCCGCGTTGGGCATCGCCCCGACAACCCCACTGCCGTGCAAGCAGACCACCAGCGGAATCTGGTTGTCGAGGCCAGGCACACGATCGAACAATTCGAACCACTGCCACGGCGCTCGCACGCCGAACTGACGTATGTGCGCCACAGGCGCCTCCAGGGACCAGCGTAGCAGCCTCGATCGGGACTGGTCGACATTTCGCGCGCAGATACGGGTAGATTCCCTGGAGGCACCCGCCAGCACGCGCCCGATGGGCGATCGCAGAATTCGAAGGAAAAGACGCGCCTTTCTGGATGTGCTGTGCGCTCAGCGCGTGAGCCCCACCGTCGCGAACCGCACCAGCTCGGTGGCCACCGCATCCGCGTCGAACGGCGCGTCGTCCCGCACGACGTACCGGTTGATGGTCTCGCGCACCATCCCGATGATGCAGGTCGCCACCACCGAACGCTGCGTGGCGTCGCAGTCGCGGATCATCCCCAGACCCGCTCCTACTTCGAGGGCCGCGGTCAGCCAGCTGTGCAGCCCGTCGTGGAACGCCACCAGCTTCGCGTCGACCTCGGCATCCAGCCCCACGGCCTCCCGGAAGATGATGCGCGTCAGGGCCCGATTGCTCTCGGTCGTCTTCAGGATCCGCACCACGATGCCGTGCAGCTGGGCCTCCATGGGGTCGTCCGACTGCACGTCCATGCCCTGCACGCTGGCCCGCAGGGTGGCCAGGAGCTGGTCGAGCAGGTCGCGAAACACCGCTTCCTTGCTGTCGAAGTACAGGTAGAACGTGCCGCGCGCGACCCCTGCGGCCTTCACCACATCGGTCACCGAGGCCCCGTGGTAGCCCTTGCTCGCGAACACCTGCAGTGCCCGCTCCAGGATCTGCCGACGCCGCTTGGCCCGCTTGTCTTCGCGACTCTCTGTCGCCTTCGTCATGCCAGCTCCCCGCGCCAGTATGCATCGATGCGCGCCGCGATCACCTCCCGGACGCGAGCCGCGAGGTCTTCGATGCCGCTGTCGGGGATGCCCTTCGTCTCGATCGGGGCCTCGACGTAGACCGTGACGGTGTGGCCGGGTCGGATGAGCCAGCTGCCCTTGCGGTTCACGCGGTACATGCCGGTGACCGCGACCGGGGCGATGGGCAGCCCGAGATCCCGGGCGATGAAGAACACCCCCTTGCGAAACGGCCCGACCCGACCGTCCTTCGTGCGGTGCCCCTCCGGAAACGCCAGGATGCTGTGGCCTTTGCCGACCTCGCTGCGCATGTGGTCCATGATCTCGGGGGTCTGGCCCTGCTTGCCCGGCCGCACGCCGATGGTGCCGCGCGCTTTCATGAACCAGCCGTAGACGGGGATCCTGAAGTGGCTCTCGAGCTCGAGCCCCTGCTTGAAGTGCGGGGTGGCGGGGTAGAGCGCGACGTGGTCGAACAGGTTGGTGTGGTTCTGCGCGAAGACGTAGGGCTGGTCGGGGTCGATGTCCGGGTGCACGACGGTGCGGTAGCGACTGCCCGTGAGCGCGACCTGGCCGCGGCAGTACAGCCGGTTGAGCAGCTCGGTCCGGTCGGACGGCAGGACGGTGGCGTTGAGCACGCCCATCGTGGTGAGCATGGGCACCATCCACGACACCCCGGCTCCCCACAGGGCGGCGGACGCGAGCAGGTCGCGCTTGCGGACGGGATCGAGCTCAACGGTCACGTCTTCGGACACAGGACCTCCAGCGCGTGCCGCTTCACCGTGACGGACTGCAGCGTGAGTTTCTCGACCTCGCCGTCGATCATGACGTCGACCGGCCCCGGCAGGTCGAGCTCGACCCGCGCCGCGCGCGAGACGGTGATCTCGTCGAGCGAGGGGTGCGTCCCGCGGAAGATGCGCGGAAACGCCCCGAGGAACCGGGTGCGGGACATGGGGTGGAGCGCGATCAGGTCGAGCAGACCGTCGTCGATCGCGGCATCGGGCGCCATCTGCATCGCGCCCCCGGTGAACTGGGAGTTGCACAGCGAGAGCATCACCAGATCCTCGGCGGTCCAGTCTCCAGGGTCTTGATCGGGCTGTGCCGTCCGGTAGCGGACCGCGGGGGCGTGCAGCCTCGACAGCTCGATGAGCACGGCCAGGATGTAGCCCGCCGCCCCGAGGCGCTTGAATCGACGGTTCATCAGGTCGCCGGCCAGTGCCGAGAACCCCAGACCCACCAGGTTGATCGACCAGAACGTCCCCTCCTCGGCCACGAGCTCGACGGCATCGCAGGGCCGGGAGTGGCCGCTGTTCAGCGCATCGATGGCCGCCTCGACCGTGGTGACCCCGATGTCCCGACCGAAGGAGTTGCCCGTGCCCAGCGGGAGGATCGCGAGGCGAGGCGTCCCGGAGCCCGTCTGCATCGCACCGTTCACCACCTCGTACAGCGTTCCGTCCCCGCCCACCGAGAGGAACTGGGTGACGCCCCGCTCCCGAGCGGCCTTCACGAGTGCCGTGGCATGACCGGGACCCACGGTCCGCCGGACGTCCAGCTCCCGGTCGACCCGCGACAACAGCGCATCGGCCTGCCGACCGGCTCGCCCCCCACCCGCGGCGGGATTCACGAGAACCATCATGCGGACGGGTCCAGAGACTCGATGGCGTCCCGGGAGACGGAGGCGCGGATCTGCTCGGCCAGCACGGACCGCTGGAGCTTCAGGCTCGCGGTACGGGGGAACTCCTCGTCCCAGCGCAGGACGCCGGCGATGCGCTTGTAGTCCCGGAGCCCGCGGTTGGCGCGGATCAGGGCATCCCGGTCGAGCGGCCCGCGGACCACGGCCACGAGCACCTCTTCGGCCAGCCCGTCGCTGCGCGGCCAGATGTAGTCGGCGGCGAAGACCGCGAGCTCCTCGCAGTCCACCGTCGCGAACGCGCCTTCGATGTCCTCCGGGTAGATGTTCTTCCCGCCCGAGGTGACGATCATGTTCTTCGCCCGGCCCACCAGGTGCAGGTGTCCGGCGGCGTCGAGCCAGCCCAGATCCCCGGTCTTCAGCCAGCCGTCCTCGGTGAACGTCGCGGCGGTGAGCTCCGGCGCGCCGTCGTAGCCCGACATCACGGTGGGCCCGTTCACCTGGACCTCTCCGACACCCGAGGGCCCGGGAGAGGCGATGCGCACGGACGTTTTCGGCACCGGGGGTCCGACGGAGTCGGCGCGGAAGGGCTTGAGGTCGTTGACGGTCACGACGGTGCACGCCTCGGACAGGCCGTAGCCGATGACGATGCCGATCCCGAGCCGGTAGAAGAAGTCCGCCAGCTCCGGCCGCACGAACGCGCCCCCGGTGAACACCAGGCGGAGCTGCCCGCCGAGGCCGTCCAGCAGGGGTTTGAGCAGGCGCTGGGAGAGTTCGGGACGCGGGGTGCGCTCGGTGGCTGCCGCGTTGACGGCCAGCAACCCGTCGATGGCGGTTCGCTGCCAGGCCGGCAGGGCATCCAGCTTGTCCTCGATGGCGTCGGCGAAGGACTCGAGGATGCGAGGGACCGCGGCCATGTGCGTGATGCGGTACCGCTTCAGGGTCGCGCGCAGGTACTCCGGACGCAGGGTTCGCTGGTGCACGACCGTGGCGCCGCACGCGAAGGGCGCGAGGAACCCGCACATGAAGTCGATGGCGTGGTTGGTGGGGAGGATGCTGAAGAACCGCTCGCCGGGCTTCATGGGGTAGAGCGTGAGCAGGGACTCGGCCTGGGCGAGGTAGGCGCCGTGGGAAAGCAGACAGCCCTTGGGCGTGCCGCCGGTGCCGCTGGAGTACACCAGGGTGGCGATGTCATCGCGGGTGCGCTCGACGACGGGAACGGCATCGGAAATCGGCCCGTCCTCCACGCTCTCGAAGGAGGTCCACCCGTCGGGGAGCCCGCCGCTCCTGGGCGGTTCGGTGACCACCACGGCTCGTGGCCCATCGGAGCCGGGCCCGTCTGCAGGAGCTCTTGCACAGGCGAGGTTGCGGGCGAGGCCGTACTCGGAGACGAGCACCCGGGGCCGCGCGAGGCCCATCAGCACGTCGATCTCGGCGGGCGTGAGCTTGTAGTCGAGGGGCACGACCACCGCCCCGATCCGGAAGGCCGCGGCGGCCGCGACCAGCCAGCGGGACTGGTTGGTCATCAGGATGGCGACGCGCTGGCCGGGCTCCACGCCCTGTTCGAGCAGCCAGGCCGCGAACCGGGCGACGTGGCGCCGGAAGTCCAGGTAGGTCCAGGCGTGGGATTCCCGGTGACGCGCGGCTTCGATGAGCGCGGTCTCGGACTTCCAGGTGAGCGTGAGGGTGTCGAGCAGCGCGCCGATGGACGGCTCACGGGACACGTCGACGGGCTGAACCGACAGATCGGAGGCGAGCGGCGACAGGAGTGGCGACAGGACGGACGCCATCAGATCCGCTGCTCCAGCACGTCGGCGAGGCCGGCCAGGGTGTTCACGCCCTGCAGCTCGTAGTCGGGGATCTCGACGTCGAAGGCGTTCTCGAGGTCGGTCAGCAGGTCGAGAGCCTGCAGCGAGTCGATCCCGAGGCCCTCGAACAGGTCGGCATCCGCGGGCAGGTCGGTGGCAGCGGGCCCGAAGCGCTTCACGGCGAGCTCTCGCAGACGAGCGAGGTGCGGGGATGACGTGGCCATGGGACCTCCAACCCGACGCACGACTGTCCAGGCGGTCGGGAGCGGAGCCTCAATAACTGGACTGACGTGTCAGTCTAGTTCTTCAACTACTCGTCCAGCAGCTCGGAAGTGTCCGCCAGCCCCGCCTGCCAGTCCGCGGGGTCCCAGGAGACGATGCGCAGGTCTTCGTCGAGCAGCATCAGGCTGGGGAACGCGGCAGTCTGCGACCAGGCGGTGAGGGCCTGGTAGCGGTCGGTGACCACGGGGATGTTCGGCTGGGGGAAGCTCTCGGCCCACTCCTCGACCGTGGCCTGGTCGGCGTTGGTGCCCGAGCCCGCTCCTTGAGCCATCACCGTGATCCAGCGCAGCTCCCCGCTGTCGACCGCGGCCTGGACGTTCGAGAAGCGATCGAACCCGAACACCTCCGGCACGGGGTCCTCGCCTTCTTCGAGCCAGGTGGCCAGGCCCTGACACGGACCGCACCACAGTGCGCTGATGTCGATCACCACTGGCACACCGCCGCTCGCGAAGTCGTACAGATCGACGATCTCGCCGAACTGGTCGCGTCCGGCGCGGCGGGGCAGCCGGTCGCCCACGGCGATGCCGCCCTGCAACCCGGGATCGGGGATCAGGTTCTTGTCGGGGTTGAACGGCCACCCGCCGGCGTACACGAGATCGTCGGCATCCAGCGGGTCGGAGCGCGCCAGGACCTCGGCGTAGTCGTCGTAGCCGTCCCCGTCGGTGTCGGGCTCCAGGGGGTCGGTGCCTTCCACAGCTTCGTCGCCGTCTTCGAGCCGGTCGCCATCGCTGTCGGCCGCCAGCGGATCGGTGCCGGCATCGCGCTCCTCCAGGTCGGTCAGCCCGTCCCCATCGGTGTCTTCGCGCTCGGGGTCGGTCCCCAGCGCCTTCTCGTCGGCGTCGCTCAGGCCATCACCGTCCAGATCGCCCGCGCAGGCGGACGCGATCAGGAGCGGGAGCGCGAGAGCGAAGGTCGGAGAACGCATGTTCGATTGTACCGCACGAAGCCTGGACGCGTGCCGATCAGTCCCCGGCGGCGGGGATGATCCGTACGGCTCGCTTCTTTCCGACACGGGCCACCAGCCCCTCGTCGCCGAGGTCTTCCGGGCTCACCTTCTGCTGGGGGTCGGTGACCTTGTCGTTGTCGAGCTTCACGCCGCCGCCCTTGATCAGCCGACGCCCCTCGCCGTTCGACTTCGTGAGCCCGGCCTCGGCCAGAACGGCCACCAGCAGCGTGCTCTCGGTGATGGCGTGCGTGGGGAGGTCCGCCGTGGCGGCTCCGCTGACCATGGCCTTCGCTCCGCGCTCGGCTTCGTCGGCGGCTTCGGCCCCGTGCACCAGCGTGGTGACTTCGCGCGCGAGCACCCGCTTGGCCTCCCGGATGGCGGGGCCAGACAGCTTCTCGAGCTCGGCGATGCGCTCCAGGTCGAGGAAGGTGTAGAGCTTCAGCAGCTTGCCCACGTCGGCGTCCTCGACGTTCAGCCAGTACTGGTAGAAGTCGAAGGTCGACATCCGGTCGGCCGACAACCACACGGCGCCCTTGGCGGTCTTGCCCATCTTCGCGCCCGAGGCGGTGGTGATCAGGGGCTGGGTGAGCCCGAACACCCGCTGGCCGGTCTTTCGCCGCACGAGATCGACGCCCGCCACGATGTTGCCCCACTGGTCGTCGCCCCCCATCTGCAGCGTGCAGCCGTGGCGACGGTTCAGCTCGAGGAAGTCGTAGGACTGGAGCAGCTGGTAGTTGAACTCGATGAAGGACAGGCCTTTTTCGAGCCGCTGCTTGTAGGACTCCGCCGCCAGCATCCGGTTGACGCTGAACTCGCGGCCGATGTCGCGCAGGAACGCGATGTAGTTGAGCTCGAGCAGCCAGTCGGCGTTGTCGACCAGCAGCCCGGCGTCGTCGCCGAAGGTGAGGTAGCGCGACAGCTGACGCTGGAGCGCCTCGACGTTGGCCTGGATTCGCGCGCGGGTCAACATCTTGCGCAGCTCGGTCTTCCCGGACGGATCGCCGACCATGGCGGTTCCGCCCCCGACCACCGCGATCGGGCGATGCCCGCCCCGCTGCAGCCAGGACATGGCCATGACCGGCAGCAGGTGCCCGACGTGCATGGAGTCCGCGGTCGGATCGATGCCCACGTAGTAGGTCACGGGGTCCGATGCGCCTTTCGCCAGGCGCTCCGCGAGCTCTTCTTCGTGGGTGATCTGCTGGACGAACCCACGCGCACGCAGGGTCTCGAGGGGATTCATGGCGGTCCTCCGACGGACCCGTGGCGCACGCATTGCGCCCGAGGCCCGCGATTCCCTACAATCCGCGACCTGCCCACGCAAGCGGTCCGTGTTCACGCGCCCGTCGACACCTCCGCGCGCGAGGGGCCTGCTGGCACGGCTCCGATCGAGGTACACTGAGCGCATGAGCAAGAACGGCAAGAAGAGCTCGAAGAGCCAGGCAGAACCGACGTCGGGCACCGAACCCAGGGCATCCGACCTGCTGCCCCCCGACGGCCCTCCCCCCACAGACCCGCGTGCCGTGCGCGCGTCCGACGCCGACTTCGAACCCGACGTCGAGACCCGCAAGATCGGCATTCGACGCGTGTCCTCGCTGGATTTCGGCAACCGGATGTACGCCCGGCTCAACCGTCGCTCGGCCGGCAACAGCCGCTCGTTCTGGCGCAACATCGAGGCCGACGACCCCTTCATGAAGGCTCCGGCCCGACCGACAGACGCTCCCCTCGAGATCTACCCGGCCCAGCGCATCGACCGGACCAGCGGCTCGCTGCCCAAGCCCCAGCCCAACGTCGCACGGGCGTATCCCCCCGAGCCCGGCCGCAGTCGATCGAGCGACGAGCCGGCGGGCAACCGTCCGAAGCCCATGCGGGAAGCCAAGCGCACCCCCAGGCCCGACACCACCACCGAGAGCCGCACCACCGATCCGCCCCCCAAGCCCCGGCGCGAAGCGAAGCGGCCCCGTCCCGAGCCCACCCACACTCCGGAACCCCGTCCAGCGCCCACGCCAACGCCCCCAGAACCGGATCCGGAGCCCGTCGCCGCGGCGCCCACCCCCCCAGAACCCGGACGCCGCCTGCCGCCCAAGCCCAGCAACCCGAAGAAGAAGTCGGGGCGCATCCGCACGGGCCGTCAGCGCATGCCGTCCAAGGCCTCCGCGCCCCAGCAACGCAAGAGCGCTGCCGAGATCCGGGCCGAGAAGCAGAAGCTCCGCGACATCGCGATGGACAAAGAGCCGGAGCTGAAGCCCAGCAAAGACCTCGACATGTACCGGCAGTTCGTCCAGACCATGGAGATCCAGCAGGCGGCCCACGAAGCCGGTCTCGAGATCCCCACGGCGTTCGCCGATGCCGCCGACGAGCCCATCCGCCGTCCCAAGCCCAAGGGCGAGGTGAAGCGCGAGAAGCCGAAGCCCGCGTCCAACGCACCCGCCGGCGCCCGCAAGGCCTCTCCGTCCCTCAAGGCCGCTGCCGCAGCCGCCGCATCGGGCAAGCGTCCTCCGCAGCCGAAGGCGGAATCCCCTCCGGTCGACCGCACGCCTCCCAAGCCCAAGCAGAAGGCCAGGCCGGACAAGCCCGTCAACCGCTCCCCATCGGGCGGCGGAGGCGGCGGTCTCGACGACCTGTTCGGGGGCGGTGCGCAGGAAGGGCGCCTGTCGATCGGCAAGCGCAGCAAGCCCAAGCCCCAGGCGGACAACGAGGGTGCTGACGCTGAAGAGGACGAGGACGAATAGCCTCGCTCCGCGTCAGAGGGTCCCCACCCAGGTGGTGAGCGCCTGGGCGAGCTCGGTCGCCCGCGTCGCCTGGATGTTGTGCCCGCCGGTCGGGAACCGCACCCGAGGTCCCGCCGGAGCCGCCCAGTACAGCGCATCTCCGATGGCGGGCTCCACCAGCTGGTCGTCGAGAGCCCAGGCCACCAGCGTGGGCTTGCGGAGTGCCGCGAGGTTGCGCCGGTGGGTGGCGAACCGCACCCGACCCAGGATGAAGCAGGTCTGCAGGATCTCGTCGTCCGCGACGTTGCGGAACCCCGAGGCCTCGAAGAACCTCCGCAGACGCGGCAACGCAGCCCGCGCGATGGGGCCGGCGTGCAGGGTGTAGCAGCCCGCCCGCATCCCTGGAACCTGTCGGAGCGCCCGGTGGATACGCGGCCCGACACTGGCCACGAGCCCCACAGCCCGCACCCGCTCCGAGGCCCGCGCCGCCGAGACCGCGACGGGGCCTCCCATGGAGTGGCCCACCACCACGGTCGCTTCCAGCGCCAGAGCGTCGATCAGCCCGGCCACGAAGGCGCCTCGAGCATCGATGTCGTAGCCGGCGAGGGCGGCATCGGTCTTGCCGAACCCGGGCAGATCCATCCGGACCACCCGCACCGGGTGTTCTGGCCCACAGTCGAGGAGTGCTGGCGTCAACCAACGCCAGTCGCGCACCGAGCCCGGAAGCCCGTGGACCAGGACGAACGTCGGATCGCCGTCGGACCACTCCTCGGACCGCTCGTCGACCACCCCCACCGGACCCAGCGGGGTCGCGATGGCGGAGGACTCCTGCAGAGACGGGAGCTCGGGCCGCACGGCGGGGGGCTACTTGTAGAGCTGGCGCCGGACCTTGCTCGCCTTGAGCGCGCCGGGAACCGCGACCGGAGCCAGCAGGCTGGCGAGCCCGTTGATGAACACCCACACGAACGCCAGCACGATGATCCCGCCCGACAGCGACCAGATGGTGAAGGCCAGGGCCAGGAGCTGGACGAACCAGGTGAGCATCAGGCCCAGGATCGCGGCCCAGTCGCGCCCGGCAGAGGACGTGGCCCCGAGCGCCATCTGGAGCAGGCCCAGCGGCATGAACACGTAGGGCGCCACCCACATCCAGTTGTAGAACGTGAACATGGTCCACAGCTGGAGGCCCTGCACGAAGGTGGTCGCGCCGGCGAACACCATCAGCGCGCCCGCCAGGATGACCAGGATCCCCGGCTTGGCCGCAGCGAAGTCGATCTCGTCGGTCGGCATCCGATCCATGCAGCGCTCCCTTCCCCCCGGGACTAACGGTTAGACTGCCGACCCGCCCCACCGGACGATGGGGTCCAGCTGCAGGAGGCCCGATGAAGCTCGACGTGCGCCACTTCTACCCGTGTTCCCCCGAGCGCTGGTGGGAGATGTACTGGGACGACTCGTTCGACGCGATGCTCCAGGCCGATTCCACGGTCGACCGCGAAGTCGTCGAGGAGAAGGAGGAGAACGGCGTACTCACCCGCCGTCTGCGCTTCACCCCCCAGAGCGAGCTCCCGGGCCCCGTCGCGAAGATCGTCGGCAGCAAGAAGCTCGTCTACGAGCAGGTCAACCACTTCCACCGCGCCAAGGGTGAGATGACCTGGGAGGTCCTGCCCAGCTTCCTCGACGCGAAGAAGTTCTCGGCCAAGGGGTCGCTGCGCTGCGAGCCCACGGGGTCGGGCTGCGAGAGCATCGCCCAGGGCGACATCACGGTGAACGTGCGCTTCATCGGCGGCCAGATCGAGAAGCAGATCGTCGCCCAGGTCAAAGACGCCTACGACCAGATGGCGATCAAGGGCCGCGTGTGGCTCGAAGCCAACGGCACCGACACCACCGGCGGGAACTCCTGATTCGACCTCTTCTCCCCGCGCTCGCACTGTTGTGTGCGAGCGCCGTCGCGTCCGCCGGAGAACCCGAGGCACCGGAGATGAACCGCGATGCGCCCGGCGACGTCATGCCGCGGCGCTTGTGGGACATCGAAGACCTCGAGCTCGACCTCACGCTGGACATCGCCGGCCGGTCCATCGCCGGAACCGCCACCCATCGCGTGTCCGCACTCGGTCGGCCATCCGATGTGGTGCGGCTGTACCAGGAGGGCCTCGACATCCAGGAGGTCACGGTCGACGGCGAAGGGGCCGACTACCGCCTGGGTCCGCACTGGGTCGACATCCGGGTCAAGCCCACCGACCAGCACGTGGTCGCGGTCACCTACCGGGCCAGGCCCGAGCTGGGTCTGCACTTCCGCAGCCCCGAAGCCGGCCATCGGGCACTGGCGGTGTGGTCTCAGGGCGAAGACCAGGACAACCGGTTCTGGTTCCCGGGCTGGGACTTCCCGAACGAACAGTTCACGGTCACCACCCACCTCACCGTGCGCGAAGGCCTGCAGGCCTGGGCCAACGGAGACCGGCTCGACTCAGCCGAAGCCCCCGGAACCCCCGTCGAGACGGGCTGGACGCGCTCCTCCTGGCGGATCGACCAGCCTGTGGTGAGCTACCACGTGGCCATCGTCGCGGGAGACTACCGAGCCGTCGATGTCGACGTTCCCGACGGCGCCACCCCCAGCGACGTCCCGATGGAGGTCCTCGGGCCCGCATCGATGTCCGACGCCCAGCTCCGGGCGGTGGCGGACGACGCAGCCCGCCAGATGGGCTTCTACGAGGCGCTGCTCGGCCAGCCCTTCCCCTACCCCGTCTACCGGCAGGCCTGGGTCGAGGACTTCATGTACGGCGGGATGGAGAACCCCGGCCTCACCACCCTGGCCGCCCGGCGCATGGGCGACCCCGAGCATCCCGCCCGCCACCGCGACCGGGAGAGCCTGATCAGCCACGAGCTCGCCCACCAGTGGTTCGGCGACCTCGTGACCTGCTACGGCTGGCGGGAGCTCTGGCTGAACGAGGGCTTCGCGACCTACTACTCCGAGCTGTGGACCGCCGAGAAGTACGGCGACGAGGCCTGGGCCGTGCGACTGGACCGACGGCGACGCAGCGGCATCCGCGAGAAGCGCGCCATGGCGCCCCGGGGCTACAGCTACGCGGGCGACCGCAACGCCGGCGTCTACGTGAAGGGCGCCACGGTGCTGCATCTGCTGCGCACCTTCCTCGGTCCGGACGTCTACGACGAGGGGATCCGGCGGTACCTCGAAGACAACCGCTTCCGACTGGTCGAGTCCGAAGACCTGCGGCGGGCCCTCGAAGACGTCAGCGGACGCCATCTGGGCTGGCTGTTCGACCAGTACGTGCACGGCACGGGCACGGCGAGCTGGGAGTCGAGCTGGGCCTACGGCGATGGCACGCTGACGGTCACCGTCGTGCCCACCTACGAGGGCCCCGTGTTCCACAGCCCGATGGACATCGAGGTCGATGGACGGCTGCATCGCGTCTGGCTCGGCGAAGGCCCCACCAAGCTCGTGATCCCGATGGACTCCGAGCCGGACTTCGTCGCCGTCGACCCCCAGGGCATGGTGATCGGCCGGCTCGACGTCACCCAGACCGCCAGCCAGTGGGCCGCCCAGCTGACCCGCAGCGTGCATCCCTACGCCCGGGTCCGCGCCATGCAGGCCCTCGCGGACGAAGAGCCCGAAGACGCCGTGCTGGACGCCCTGATCGCGGTGGCCGACAGCGATTCGGACGCCGCGTACCGGTCCGTCGCCATCACCAGTCTCGGCGAGCTGGCCGTGCACCCCGACGCCCGCGCAGCCGTGCTGAAGGCCAGCCTGGCCAGCCTGGATCCGGACGCCCCCCAGCTCCGGGAAGCCGCCCTGGACGCGATGTCGAACACCTCCGGTGAAGCCGCGTTCCAGACCCGTCTGCAGAGCGCCGCCACCGGAGACCCCGACCCTCGCTGTCGCGCGAGCGCGATCTACAGCCTGGGGTCCCACGACCCCGACCGCGCCGTGTCCCTGGCCCGCAAGCGCCTGAAGCGTCCGGACGACAGCGTCGACGGCATCGAGCATCGCATCGCGCTCACGGTCCTGCGTGAGCACGGGGTGCTCTCGGACGCCTTCGAAGCCGCCCGGTTCACCGACCCCGCCTACGTCCGGCCCGTCCGCAACGAGGCGATGGCCGCCATGACCGATCTGTGGAGCGCCGCCGAGGACTCCCCCCGCAAGGAGCGCGTGCAGGAGCGGGCCCGGCGGATCCTGGAGTCCTGGCTCGACGACCCCGACTACCGCACCCGAAATCGAGGGCTCGCGATCCTGGGCGTGATCGGCACCGAAGCCGACATCGACCTGCTCCAGGCGCTCGCCACCCGCACGACCGTCGACGCGCTTCGCGACACCGCCGAGAAGGCGGTCCGCAATCTCAGGAAGCCACCGAGCGACCGGTCGATCGACGAAGAAGTCGAGGGGCTGCGCAAGCGGCTCGACGCCCTGGACGACCGTCAGCGGAACGCCGAGGAGCGCCTGGACCGGCTCGAGGAGTTCCGCCGGTAGTCCGTCACTCCCCGCAGGTGGTCGACGCCATGAAGCCCCGGTTCGAGTCGCTGACGACGTTGCAGTAGCGCCAGCTGTCGGTTGCGCCGAGTCCGCCTGGCCGACCCCACGGATCGGATGCGGTGGGTGGGCCGCCCTGACCGGTGTGACAGCTCGTGCACGCACTGCTCACGGCAGTGCTCCGTACCGGGTTGACCCATCCGGCCTGTCCCGAGATCGGGGTGTACCAGCTCGACGCCCAACGGTCCGGAATCGCCTGCAGCGCCGCATCGAACGGATTCACGAGAAAGACGTTCGAACCGCGATGACAGCTCGTGCAGTTCTGCGAGAGCACATCGCCGCCCTGGATGTCTTCGATCACGAGCTCGAGCTCGTCGATGCGCCCCGTGATCGTCCTGCCCGTCTCGCGGTCGATGTTGTCCCAGAAACACGCGTTGCCGTTGTGGGCGCTCTGACAGATGATGCCTAGCAAACCTACATTCTCTCCGTCTCGCGGAAGGGCGACGCACACGCCGCTCCACGTGTCGTAGGTGTAGACGTCCGCACGCGTCGTGCTCGAGGTGCCCTGGAGCACCCAGTCCTCGGACGGCCAGTCCGGCGGGATCGGCACCCCCGCCTCCTCGCAGTCCTCCACGTAGGTCGACGCGAAGATCCACTCCGGCAACCACCACGTCTGGTCGAGTGGTGGGTACTCGAACAACAGATCCGCGAGGTACCACCGCTCCTCCCACCACGCCCGGCCTCGCTGCGCGACCACCAGGTGCACGGCGCGCTGCAGATCCACGTACGCGGGATCGAGCTCGAGCGACGCTTCGGAGCGCACGAGCACGCTGTGGAGCACCAGGTCGACGCCCACCCGCCGCGCCTCTCCATCGTCCAGCTCCAGGAGCGCCATCAGGACTTCTTCCGCCTCTGGGTCGACGTCGAGAGCGAGCGCCATCAGCATCTCCTGCGCCTCCGCGACGACCTCTTCCGACACCTCCAGCTGCTCGCCGTCCGCGTCGAACCATGCACCGTGGTACGCCGCTGCGATGCCGAACAGCGCCTCCTGCTCGCTGTCGGTGGATTCCTCGGATTGCTTGGAATCCGCCTGAGCCGCGAGATGTGGATGTATGGGTGCAGCGTCCGGCGCAGAAGAGCACGCGATCAGGGTGGTGAGCAGGAGCAGAGCAGGCGAGCGGGACATGGGACCTCCGGGTCGATTCGAGACATGGAGGGAGTACCGGGTCCCCGATTCCGTAGGGTTACAAGGCGTGACGGTCGCACATCGCCACGAGCAGATCGCCTTCCTGCTCGTCGGTTCGGCCGGCCAGAACCACGTCCACCAGCCCCTCTCGGCGCGCGACATCGCCGTGACGCAGCACCCACTCCAGCTGCTCGACCGGCGATCCCTCCGGCAGGCCGGGGGGGTCTACGACCGACTGCGCCGTGCCCCGTCGGGGGTCGTCCTTCGACACCAGCTGGAGATCCAGGCACCGCTGGAGCGGCTCGTACGCCGCGGAGAGCCCCTCTTCCAGGGCCGTCCGGAGCAGGATCTCCGCCGCCTCGGGCTCTCCCACCCCGAGCAGGTGCCAGCCACGCGCGAACCCCGAACAGTCGCCGTCCAGCGCCGCGCGATGCAGACCCTCGGCACGCCCCTGCTCGACCAGGACCTGGGCGGCCGCCGCAACGAGGGCCGGCGCCACCCACCGTTCCGAGGGCGGTCCGGCGAGCAGTGCCTCGGGAACCCCTGCAGGAACGGGGCTGTTCGGCGGTGAGACCGCGATCTGTTCGATGGCGGCGCGCGCTTCGGGGGTCAGGTCTGCGAGCACCGACCGCGCCCACGCATCCTCCGCCGCGAACCGCTCGGGAAGCGCACCCGCTGCGGTGAGTGCCGCATCGCCCTCCCCCGGTGTCGGCACCAGGCCCGGCTGCTGGATGACCTCGGCCAGGACCGCGTCGATGAGGTCGGGCATCCCGTGCGTGCGACCGACGAGCTCCCAGGCCAGCTCCAGGGTGACGTCCACCTGCAACCGGATCTGGGCGACCGCCTGGAGCGGATCGAGGCGTTGCAGCCAGACCTCCACCTCCTCCCCCGACCCGACCGCTCGGACCCACACCCCGGGCGCACGCTCGGGCCGGGTCTCCGACAGCTGCATGTCCGCCCGATCGTCCGCCGCGACGTCCACCCCCAGCTCCCGCAGCCGCCTGCGCGCCCATCCCAGCACCCGCGACAGCGACATCCCGACCGGAACCCCCACCTCCAGCGTCTCGATCGACACGCCTTCGTACGCCCGCAGCGCCGCGTCCCAGACGGCCTGTCGGACGTCGAGCTGCCCGAGACACGGCGACGGGAAGCGCCCGAACAGCCGATCCGTGGGAAGCCGCGGTCGGAGCGGACGCCGGTCGAAGCCCTGTCGCGGGAGCACCGTCTGCAAGCCCGCCCTGGACGGGCGGATCGTGGGATCGCCGACCACCGGCTCCCCCACCAGCGTCTCCAACACGAAGGTCTGGGTGTCGGGCACGGGTGCCGCGGCGTCCGGGAGCTCCACCGGCGCGCGGTCGACCGCGGGAAGGGCCCGCAGCGCCAGGCTGGCTGCACGGGCGTGGGGAAACCGATCTTCGGGGGCCTTCTCGAGCAGCTTCCGCCGCCAGGCGTCGAAGCCGTCCGGCACGGGGACCGGGGTCTCCAGGGGCGGGATCGGCCGGGTCATGTGCGCCCGACGGAGCTGGTTGGCAGAGCCCAGAAAGGGCGGGAGGCCCGCCAGCAGGGCGGTCGCGATGCATCCCACCGCGTACAGGTCCGACCAGGGGCCCATCCCCACACCGGAGAACTGCTCCGGAGCCATGTACGCCGGGGTTCCCGCGACCTCGCCCTGCATCGCCTGGCCCGACAACCCGAAGTCCGACAGGCGCACGTACAACCCCGCATCCGACTCGCCCACCAGCACGTTCTGGGGCTTCAGATCGCGATGCAGGATGCCGCGGGCGTGGACGTACGCCAGGGCGTCGAGCACGGCCAGCAGGAGGTCACGGACGTCTCCCCAGGGCAGTCGACCGCGGTAGTCCGTGAGCGTCCCGCCAGGCACGAACTCCATCACGAGGTAGGGCGTGCCGGCCACCAGCGCTCCGCCGGACAGCGCGGCCGTGGCCTCGGTCACCTCGCCGACGTCGAGCACCTGCACGACCGCCGGGTGGTCCAGGGTCGCGAGCACTGCGACCTCGTCGGCGAACGCGTCCGCGTGCGCGATGGCATCGGGGCGGATGAACTTCACCGCCACCGCCTGCTGGAGCCGCGTGTGCTCGCCCAGCCACACCGCCCCCATCCCACCGGCCTCGAGCTCTCCATCGAGCGCGTAGACCCCCAACGGAACGCGATCCAGCTGGGCTGAGCCCAGGTCCGCGAGGGTCCGGAGCCACGTCGCCCGCGCATCCGTCAGTTGCTCCACGGCCTCTGCCCAGTCCACCGCCAGGGCGAGCAGACGCGCCTTCAGGCCCGGGGAGGACGCCTCGGCTGCCGACGCGAGCACCGAACAGAACGACGCCTGGAGCTGCTCCCGGATCTCCGGACGGTGCAGCTCGCCGAGGGGCCGGTGGTCGTCGTCCAGGACCGCCGCCGCAGCCGCTTTCAGCACCCGTCCGTAGCAGCGCATCACCACGTTGTTCGTCGGCTTCAGGAGCTCCGGCGCCAGCCGCCGGGCGCGCTCGGCGTCGAAGGTGTCCAGCAGTCGCGTGAGCTCCACCGCCCGGGCCATCCGCGGGGCTTCGAGACACGCCAGACCCTCGCGGAACCGCTGGTGGTCGGGATGGAACTGGATCGACTCCGCCAGCATCCACCCGGCCGACCGCACCAATCCCGTCGCGACCAGCTGTCGCGCAGCGGCCGCCCAGTCGCCCCCCTGCACGTCGTACCGCAGATCGACCCATCCCAGCAGGCCCCTCGACGCGTCCGTCCCGAGCTCCGCCAGTGCAGCATGGGCCGGACCCGGCTCGGTGCTGCGATACGCCTCCCGCGACGCCGGACCGAACCGCGCCATCGCCAGGAACAGAGGATGGGCCGGCTCACCCGCGTCGCTGACCGCCCGCTGGCCCGCACCGATCTCGGCCCGATGCTTGTAGTATCGGGCATCCGCGCGCTCGTCGTCGGTCTCCGCACTGCGCACGGCCTGTCGGAGAAGGTGCAGCGCCACGCCGGTGTCGGTGGTGGTCTGGCCTGCCATGGCGAGCACCCGCGACCGTCCCGGATCCGGGGTCATCACCGTTCGCGCCACGTCCTGCATGTCGGGGCGCGCCAGGTAGAAGCTCCGTGCGATGTGCACCCACCGATGCCGAGCCGCGCGGTCCGCATCCCGACCCTCCAACACCCCCAGCAGCGCGGCCGCGATGGCGACGCGTCCCTGGGCGGCGGCGTCCAGCACGGCCTGTTCGAGGTCCGACACCGCTTCGGGCACGTCCAGTCCGGTCACGGTCGTGGGGCACACGTCTCCCGCCTCGCCCCCGGAGATCCGATGCCCGAAGGCCAGTCCCCGATCCATGGCCCGCCGACCGGAGACCACGATGAGCGTCGGGGTCTGGAACAGAACGGCTCCGGCGATGGCGACGTCGGCAGCCGCTTCGGACGCGGCCCCTTCGGAGAACCAGAGGACCTCGCCGCCGGTCGGCAGCTGATCGACGGCCCAGCTTTCGGTGACCGGATGCCCCAGCGCAGCCAGGATGCCGGAGGGGTCGCCCTCACAGCGGAGCACGGCCGGCCGACCGCGCTGCACGGTCGCCCAGGCGTCTCGGACCTCAGGAGGAGCGGGGGGAGCCATGGCGGCAGCCTACACAACGTACGGGGGGCGCGAGCGGTGCCGCCAACTCTCGTAGCCGCTGGCCAGCGATTCCGGCAGGCGGATTCGGGCGCACGCACAGAGACGCAGCGGACGAGCACGGACGAACAGGCCGAGCGGACCAATCGTGGGAGCGACGAGCCGGAGACAGCGTCGCCAGAGTCTCAGAGCACGAACAGCCCTGCGAACACGACGTGCTCGACGAGGCGAACCCGTCGTTGTCGTGGTCGTCGGTCGTGGTGGAGGTGGTCGGTCGTCAGGTCCGACGTTCGCCCCGCGCCCGCCACCACCACCGCGAGAACGCCGGGTGTTCGACCCTCCACAACGCGCACCCCATCCCTGTTCGCCACGTCCAGCCGTGATTTCGACCAAATCCCGCCGAATATTCGAGCTGTCAACACAAAGACCCGAAACGGATCGCGCGGCTCCGTGCCCCCTCCGGTGTTCTCAGTGACTCCGTGGTGGATGGGCGCCAATACCAAGTTCAAAACTGAACTATTGCGGCATGCGCTGGTCGCCCGAGCGTCTGTTTCGGAGCAGCGCTTCGCTCATTCAGGTGGAGGTGGAGGTGGAAAGGACCGGGGTCTTCGTCCTGGCCTCGATCATCGTCCCCACGGCCGCCACCAACACCAGCGACGCCCCCACCCCCTCGCGCAGCCCTACGCCTTGCTCGCCCAGCATCACCGCCAGACCCAGCGCCACCACCGGACTGATCAGGCCCTGGAGCATCGACACGTGGATCGGCAGCTGGCGCAGCACCCACAGCCACAGCGGCAGACCGACCACCGTGCAGCCCGCCATCAGCCACGACCAGCCGAACCAGCCCGTGGTGGTGGGACTCGGCAGCGGCTCACCCGTGATCAGGGCCGCCAGACCGAGCCCGATGCCCCCGGCCATCACCTGGACGGACGCGACCGAGAGCGGATCGGGTGCCGACGGTCCCGTGCGCCCGGCCTCCCACACCTGAGCCGCCGCCCAGGCCACACAGGCCGCCAGGATCCAGCCGATACCCCCACCCAGGGAGAGGTCCGCCGGACCCACGAGGAGCGCGATGCCCCCGGTCGCGACGAGCACCCCGGCCAACGCGCGCTGGCTCGGGACCACCCGGGTCTTCAGCGCCTGGAGCGCGACCGCTACCGAGGGCCCGCCCGCCAGGATCAACGCCGTCGTACCCGGAGGCACGCTCTGCTGACCGATCGTCTGAAAGCCCGTGCCCGCGGCCCAGGCGAGCATGCCAGACGCGATCACGCCCGGCAGCGCGGACCGATCGACGGGTCGCCGCCCGAGCGCCCGTGCCAGACCCGCCAGCACCAGGCCCGGCAGGATCAGCCGCGTGGACGTCAGCCAAAGCGGACCGAAGCCCCCCGCCAACGCCTGGGATCCGGCGACGTAACCGACGCCCCACAGGACCGACACCGCCAGCAGACCCATCCCGGCCGGCTGAACGCCCGAGACTCCGCCACCCCGAGCCGGAGTCGGAGACCATCCACCCACCCCCGACGGGGGGACGAAGAGACGACGCTGCACGTTCGCGAACCCGCGCGCCGGGACGAGCTCCCGGACCGCGCAAGTGCATCGTCGGCACGACCCTGACCGTCAGGCGCCGGACCTCGGATGCGATTGCCCTCTGTCTACACCTGTCGGTCGGAGGTGTCCATCGCTTCAACGAAGATCCGCGAAGATCGTTCAGGGGAGGTGCTCTCCGGCCTCGAACCAGGCGAGGGCTTCGGGCGAGATGCGGCGGAGCGCCTCGGGATCGAGCTTGTACAGCGCGAAGGACTCGGCGAACGCCTCCCGGTCGTCGGTGGCGCCGTAGTCGGTGATGCCCGCGAAGCGCTCGCGGAACCCGTCGGACGTCGGCAGCGTCTCCCGCAACCCCTTCCGGCGCGCCTCGAGGGCGTCGGCCTTCGCCTGGGTGCGCTGACCGCCCGGGAGTGCGTTGAACGCCTCCACATCGGCGTTGTAGGCGCGAACAGCCGCTTCGACCCGGGCCATGTCGAGGGCGTGGCCGAGCTCGTGGAGCACGACGAAGTAGCCCGGATGCCAGGGCTTCTGCACGCTTCCGACGAACCGTCCGGACGGCACGAGGACGTCGTCGAAGAAGGTGATGCGGGCCTCGTCCGGCGCGTACGCGTAGCTGGCGCTGTGCAGCTGGTTCTTCCGGGCACCAGGCCCCTTTCCGGCCTGTCGGAACAGGGTGATCTCGCGGGTCCAGCTGCGCTCGGCCTCGGTGAGCATCGCGAACGACTCGGCGATCACGGTGCGCAGGCGCGGCGCGAACTCAGCCCCGTCCTCGGAGAAGCCCGCCACACCGGACGCCTTCACGACCTCCTCCATGGGCGGCCCCTCTCCGGGCAGCCCGATGGACGGCCCGGCGCTGACGACGATCCGCGACTTCGACTCGAACCACAGGGTGACGGGACGCATCCCCTCGTCGTTGCCGGCGCCCAGCACCAGGTCGTACTCGGTGCCGGGGTCCAGACGCCCCTGGTACGCCATCCACGACGCGACCAGCGCGGGGCGACCGAGGTCTCGGGTGCCCGATTCGCGGTCGAGGACGAGGACCTCTTCGCCCGAGTCGGGGTCGCGCCAGACCCACTCGACCTTGTTCTTCCGGGCCCGGGCCTTCGCCTTCATCTGCTGGGCCCACTCGGCGTTCGAGCGCTCGGGCACGCCGATGGTGAGCTCGGTGGTGCTGTAGGACTGAGCCAGGGCTGCCGCGACGAACCACATGGGGCCTCCGGCAGCCGGGTCACACGTCGTCGGGCCCGTCGCCAGTGGCTGACGGCTCGTCCAGCAGACGACGGATCAGCTCCTCGCGGTACGCCAGGAGACCGGGATCCAGCTGCGACGTCGGTTGGGTGTCGAGGACCCAGGCCAGGGTCGGCGGGGAGAAGCCCCCGTCCTTCTTCGGCGCGTCAGCCAGCGCCCGATCGAGATCGAGTCCCGCTGCTTCGAGCGCCTGCACGTCGACGAGATCACGAACGGCCCATCGGGACAGTAGGGTGGTCAGCTTGTTGACAAGGATTTCGTAGGCCGTGTCGACCAGGATTCCCGGCGAGACCTCCTCTGGGGACTCGATGACGGGGGCGGAGTCGATGACCAGGTCGAGCGGGAGCACCTCCGTTCCATCCGTCACCCGCAGCCGACAGAACGTCGGCGCCGTCTGCAGACGGGAGACGCTGAGCCCTGCGTCGACGAGTCGCCCCTCGACATCGTTCGGAAGACGCTCCAGCAAGGAGCGATCGCGCCAGAACAGGTCGAGATCGCGGGTCTCGCGATGACCGAGATGAAAGCCGGCCAGCGCGGCGCCGCCCGTGAGAACCCAACCCATGCCCGCGAGGACCTCGAGCGTCCGATACTGGAGGCTACCGAGTCGACTCTTCACGCTGCCTCCGCCGCTCGACCCACCAGGTCCAGAACGCTCGCTGCCTTCCCAGTCTCGGCGCCAGGCGCGGCACGGCATCGACGATCTCGTCGACACTCACGAACCGGAAGACGTCGTCGGGCTTGGCCTGCCGAAGCAGGACGGAGAGCCAATAGTCGCGCTCTGCGGGGTCCGCGAGCCGTGCCTCGAACGCGGTCAGGCTCATATCGACGTCCCAGAGGAAGTACGGGCGTCCTCTGGGGTCACAGAGTCGGTCTTCGGGTGTGGGAGCGAGCAACATCGGAGCCTCCCCTCAGACCTACCCTACCAGGCGTCCCGATGACGAGCGGGTGTCGGCTTCGAGGATGCCGTCTCCGCTCGACGGAGCCGTCGCGTACACCCCGCTCCACGACAGGATCGCGGACTCGCCCCGCAACACGTACCGCCCTTCGGGCCCGTAGCTGTTCGCGCCCACCAGCACGGCGTCGACGCGGGGTCGGTCCGCAACGCGCTCGGGCACGTCGAGCTCTTCGGGCCACCCGGTGTAGAGCCGCCACCGCCAGTAGTCCCACATCGAGCCCTCCTCCTGCACCCAGTTCGTGGGCAGCGCGATCGCGTCCAGGCCGGCATCCGCGCACCACCGCAGGAACCGGTCGTCGTTCAGGTCCATGCAGATCCCCACGCCGAACCGACCGCGGTCCGTGTCGAAGGCGCGATAGCCACTGTCGCCAGCAGCGGCCCAGGCCCGGTCGGCCTCGAAGAGCAGGGTCTTGCGGTAGACGAACACCCGGTGTCCGGACGGATCGAGCACCACGGCGCTGTTGAACAGCTGCTCGCCGACCCGCTCGGGCATCCCGCACACCATCCACACGCCGAGCTCGCGGGCCACGTCGCCGAGCGCACCCACGATGGCGCCGTCCATCGGCTCCACGACCGCGCGGACCGCTTCGCGATCGGTCCAGTGGTAGCCGGCGAGCGCCATCTCCGGACAGACGACGAGGTCGGGACGGTCTGCCGGCGAGGTCGCGCTCCACCGCTCGCGCAGCAGCGCGGTCAGGGCCTTCGCCCCGGTCGCCGCCCCCCTCGCCCGATCGGGTCGGGCCTTGAACTGCACAGCTGCAACGCGCATCTCACCCCATATTCTCCCACGAGTCGTGGCCCAGTGGGGTAGGACGTTCCCATGCGACCCGTCCTGTCTTCGTTCGTCTTCCTGATCCCCCTGTCGGTGCTCTGCATCAGCTGCAAGAGCGACTCCCCCACCGACAGCGACACCCCCATCGACTGCGGGCCCGACACCATCGGGTTCCCCGACCGCGACGGGGATGGCTTCGGCAACCCGAACCTCCAGACCAGCTCGTGCTCCGAGCCCGTGGTCGACAACGGCGACGACTGCGACGACGGCAACTTCTCGGCGAATCCCGACGCCCCCGAGATCTGCGACAACCTGGACAACGACTGCGACGGACTGATCGACGGGGAGGACGACGACGTCCAGCTCACCGAGCAGTTCCCGGACATGGACGGCGACGAGTTCGGCGAAGAGGGCGCGGGCGTGTTCACCTGCGAAGACCTGCCGAACCACGTCGAGGTCGCGGGCGACTGCGACGACGGCGACCCGCTGATCAACCCGGACGCCGACGAGATCTGTGACGACGTCGACAACGACTGCAACGCGCTCTCCGACGACGAGGACCCCGGGCTGGACGGTGGGCTGGAGTGGTTCACCGACGACGACCTGGACGGCTTCGCGGGCCTGAACTCGACGATCGCGTGTGAAGCGCCTCCGAACACCTTCCCCATCGCCGAGGACTGCGACGACTCCGACCCCGACGTGTTCCCGTTCGCGGTCGAGATCTGCGACGACGCCGACCAGAACTGCGATGGCGACCCCGACGCACCGCAGTTCGGCGCCGACCCGTGCGACCCCCTCGAGGGCACGTTCTCGGGCACCTACACCGTGCAGCTGGACAACGGCACGCTGCAGGTGAGCTGCGAGGGCACCACCACCCTCGAGCTGAACCGCAGCCTGCCCGGCGATGTGGATGGCGAGTTCACCTGCACGGTCGACGCGCCGCAGATGAACTGGGAATCCGAGCAGACCGGCGCGATCTCGGGGCGATTCCTCCAGGACGGCACGCTGGACGGCACGATCTTCGCCTTCGAGGGCGTGGAGTACGACTGGGAAGGCGCCTTCGTCGACCTCACCACGCCGGACGCCATCACCGCTCAGGGCAGCGGCCAGTTCATCTCGGGCGGCACCTGGGACGTCGCGTTCGCCATGAGCTGGACCCGCGACGCGCCCGTTCCGTAGGCCCGAAGCGAGGATCGCTCCTCAACGGGCCCGTAGCGCCAGGCCCGTCGGCGTGTCCTGCTTCTGGACATCGGCTGGAGGCCCGGCCGCGACGATCTGCCCGCCTGCTGCACCGCCCTCCGGCCCGAGATCGATCAGCCAGTCGGCCCGGGCCAGCAGGTCGACGTGGTGCTCGATGGTGATCACCGTGTGCCCCTTGTCGACGAGCGCATCGAGCACGTTCACGAGCTTGGCGACGTCGGACAGGTGCAGCCCCGTGGTGGGCTCGTCGAGGATGTAGACGCAGTGGCCCCGACGGCTGGTGAGCTCGCTGGCCAGCTTGATCCGCTGGGCTTCGCCCCCCGAGAGCGTGGTCGCGGGCTGACCCAGGGTGAGGTAGCCGAGCCCGACGTCGACCAGCGCCTTCAGCTGCCGCCGGATGCGACGCTGGTTGGAGAACAGCTCGAGGGCTTCGTCGATCCGCATGGTGAGGACGTCGGCGATGTTCTTGCCCTTGAACCGCACCTGGAGCGTCTCACGACCGAAGCGCCGCCCCCCGCAGTTGTCGCAGGTGACCCAGACGTCCGGCAGGAAGTGCATCTCGATCAGGATGCTGCCGCGCCCCTCGCAGATGGGACAGCGACCGCCCTTCTTGCTGTTCCACGAGAAGCGGGTCTTGGTCCAGCCTCGCTCGCGACTGCCCGGGAGCTGGGCGAACAGGGCCCGGAGCGGATCGAGGATCTTGCAGTACGTCGCCGGAGTGGACCGCGGCGTGCGGCCGATGGGCGACTGGTCGACGACCACCACCCGGTCGACCTTCTCGGTGAGGCGCAGCCCGTCGTGCTTGGCGGAGAGCACCTCCTGACCGAGCTCTGCACGCAGCGCCAGCGCCAGGGTGTCCATCACCAGTGTGGACTTGCCCGACCCCGAGACCCCCGAGACCGCCACCCACGCGCCGGTCGGAAAGCGCGCCTGTTCGATCTTCAGGTTGTTGGCCACGGGCCGATCGAGAACCATCCAGCCGCGTGGATCGCGCACCCCTTTCTCGCGCCCCCGCTTGGTCCGACGGGCCGGCATCGACTCCTCGCCGGCCAGCCATCGGCCCGTCAGAGACGAGGGATTCGCACGGATCTCGCTCACCGAGCCCGTCGCGACGACCTCTCCACCGTGCACCCCCGCTGCGGGCCCCATGTCGATGAGGTGATCGGCACGCTCGATGGTGTCGGGGTCGTGCTCGACCACCAGCACCGTGTTGCCCAGATCCCGCAGGCCGAACAGGGTGTCGAGCAGGCGACCGGTATCGCGCGGATGCAGGCCGATGGTGGGTTCGTCGAGCACGTAGGTGCACCCCACCAGCCCGGAGCCGAGCTGACTGGCCAGGCGGATGCGCTGAGCTTCGCCGCCGGACAGGGTCTGGGCCGCGCGATCGAGGGTGAGGTAGCCGAGCCCGACATCCACGAGGAACGACAGGCGTCGCCGCAGCTCGATCAGCGGACGCTCGGCGATCTGGGCCCGCGCACCATCCAGCTCCCAGTCCGACACCTGGTCGCGCGCGTGCTCCACGGTGTGCTCGAGGAAGGTGTGGATGCCCTCCTCGCCCAGGGTGACCGCCAGCAGCTCGGGCTTCAGCCGGCCCCCCTTGCACACCCGACACACCTGGTCGGCGGTGAGCCAGGACAGCTTGCTGGACCACCGATCGAGGATGGCGAGCAGACCAGGCCACTCCCGCTCTTCTTCGACCCGCTGGGTGACCTTGCCCCAGGTCTTGGTCCAGGACAGGGCCAGGGGCTCGTCGACGCCGTCGAGAAGCGCGGACCACAGGGCGTCGCTCCAGGCGGACACGGGGGCGGTCTCGGGGAGGTCGAAGAGCTCGAAGACGGCCTGTACGAGGGCGCGATTGCGGGCCGACCGCGCGAGGATGCCGCTCACCCGATTGTCCAGCGAGTCCCAGAAGCCCTGATCGGCGTGCGTGAACAGCCGGTCGAGCACGATCTGGCTGGTCATCCCGAGCCCGTCGCAGGCGGTGCAGGCCCCGATCTGGCTGTTGAACGAGAAGTGGCGTGGCGTGAGCTCGCCGTGGTGGATGCGACCGTGCTCCGGACACTTCGGCAGGCGCGAGAACACCCACTCGCCCGAGCCCAGCGCCAACAGGGCCGCGATGCCTTCCAGACCCTCGGCGGACTCCGGGGGCTTGCGGGCGAAGAAGCAGGCTTCGTCCCGGCCCAGCTCGTAGGCGCGCTCGAAGGCCTCGGCCAGACGGGTGCGCCCGACCGTGCCGGGATTCAGCCGGTCGATCACCAGCCAGGACCCGGCCTTCAGCTCGGCGAGGGCTTCTTCGTCTTCGAGGCGGACCTCGGTGCGATCCGCCCCTTCGATCCTCAGCAGCCGGGACCAGCCGTTGGCACGCAGGACCTCCAACCGGGCCGCGGGATCGGGGGTTTCTGGGAGCCAGGCCGCCATCCAGCCCGCCCCGGGGGCTTCGTTCTGCAGGACGCCTGCGGCTTCGGATGGGGACAGCCCGAACAGCTGGCGACCGCAGGTGGGACAGTGGGCGATGCCGATGCGCGCGTAGAGCAGCCGGAGGACGTCGTGGATCTCGGTGACAGTGGCGACCGTGGACCGGGGGTTGCGACTGGCCGCCCGCTGATCGATGGCGATGGCCGGCTGCAGCCCCTCGATGGAGGTGAGCGGTGCGCGGTCGAGCCGACCCAGGAAGCGCCGGGCGTAGGTGGACAGCGACTCGACGTAGCGGCGCTGGCCCTCGCTGAAGATGGTGTCGAAGGCCAGGCTGGTCTTGCCCGACCCGCTGGGACCCGTGATCACGGTGAAGGTGCCATGCTGCACGGCGACGTCGACGTCCTGGAGGTTGTGGCGACGGGCCCCGCGCACCTCGAGGGCCGTCGGACGTTGAACGGGGGTGTAGGCCGGCGCTTCGACGTCTTCGGCGATGGGGATGGGCTGCTCGAGCACCTCGCGCAGGACGCGTCCGGTGGGGGTGTTCTTGCGCGCCACCTTCTCGGGAGGCCCTTCTCCGACGAGGGTTCCGCCGCCCTTTCCCCCTTCGGGACCGAGGTCGACGAGGTGATCGGCGACCTTGATGACATCGGTGTGGTGCTCGACGACGACCACGGTGTTGCCGGCATCGACCAGGGCCTGGAGCGCGTCGATCAGCCGGGCGACGTCTTCGAAGTGCAGCCCGGTGGTGGGTTCGTCGAGCAGGTAGAGGGTGCTGCCGGTGCCGGGCCGATGCAGCTCGGTGGCCAGCTTGACCCGCTGGGCCTCGCCGCCCGAGAGCGTGGTGCTGGGCTGGCCGAGGGAGACGTAGCCGAGCCCCACGCGGTCCATGGTGGCCAGGATGCGGTGGATCTTCGGCTGGTTCTCGAAGAAGCCCACGGCCTCGGCGACGTTCATCCGCAGCACGTCGTGGATGGTCTTGCCCTTCCAGCGCACCTGCAGGGTCTCGTCGTTGAAGCGCTTGCCGCCACACACCTCGCAGGGGACCGCGACGCTGGGCAGGAACTGCATCTCGACCACGGTGACGCCCGCGCCCTCGCACGCCTCGCACCGCCCGCCCGCGACGTTGAAGGAGAACCGACCCTTCTTCCAGCCGCGCGCGCGGGATTCCCGGGTCTTGGCGAACAGGGTGCGGATGGGGTCGAACACGCCCGTGTACGTGGCGGGGTTGGACCGCGGCGTGCGGCCGATGGGGGTCTGGCTGATCGTGATGACCTTGTCGATCGCCGTGCCCCCCGTGAGCGCGTCGCAGCCGTCGTACCGGGGCCTGCCCTTGCCTCGATGCGCCAGGCGGGCCCGGACGGCGGGCTCGAGGACCTCGAACACCAGGGTGGACTTGCCCGAGCCGCTCACCCCCGTGACCACCACCAGCCGGCCGAGGGGAATGCGGACCGTGAGCCCCTGGAGGTTGTTGACGCGGGCCCCTTCGACCTTCAGGGCGCTCCGAGCCCCGCCACGACGGCTCGGAATCGGGATCACCCGCTCGCCGCGCAGCCACTCGGCTGTGATGCCGGGACCCCTGGCGACCTCGGCCGGGGTGCCTGCCGCGACGAGATGCCCGCCCTTCGCGCCCGCTCCGGGACCGACATCGACCACCCAGTCGGCTGCCAGCATGGTCTCGGCGTCGTGCTCGACCACCAGCACGGAGTTGCCCCGGTCTCGCAGCCGCTGGATGGCCTGGAGGAGCCGCCGGTTGTCGCGGGGGTGCAGCCCGATGCTGGGCTCGTCGAGGATGTAGGTGACGCCCTGCAAGGCGCTGCCCACCTGGCTCGCGAGGCGGATCCGCTGGGATTCCCCGCCCGACAGCGTGTTGGCCGTGCGATCGAGGCCCAGGTAGCCGAGCCCCACCTCCTCCAGGAACATCAGCCGCTCGCGGATCTCGTTGGTGAGCTCCTGGCCGATCTCGCGCTCCTCGCCGGCCAGCTCGAGCTCGGAGAACCAGGCGTGTGCGGCCTCGACGGTCATCGAGACCAGCTGCGAGATGTCGACCCCGCGAAAGGTCACGGCCAGCGACGCCCTGGACAGCCGACGACCCTGGCACTCGGCACACGGCAGCCGCTCGCGAAACGGCTGGAGGCTCTTGGCGTGGGACCATCGCCAGACGTTCTTCACCAGCCCGACGAGCCCCCTCCACGGACGTTCCCGCTTGTCGACCCGACCGTTGCCGCGGTCGATCTCGGTGATGTAGGTGAGCTTCGAGTCGCCGTAGAGCAGCTTCTCGCGGCCCTTGGCCGGCCACTCCTTCACGGGGGTGCCGACCCGCTGCCCGAGCTTCTTCACGACGGTGTTGAGCGTGTCGCGCGAGAAGTGGGTGAACGGCAGCCGCCCCTCTTCGTTGAACGCCAGGAACGCCTGATCCGGACGCAGCGATTCGTCGATCAGCCGCTCGAGCACGAACCCCTCGGTGGCGCCGAGCCCGTTGCAGGCCGGACATGCGCCCTGGGGTGCGTTGAACGAGAACAGGCGGGGCTCGAGCTCGGGGACGCTGGCTTCGGGGTGGTTGGGACACGCGCGCTCGGTGGAGAACACGAGCTCGTCCGGAGGCTCCTCGTCGGGACCGGGCACCGGAACGACCACGACCACACCGCCCCCGAGCCGGGCTGCGGTCTCGAGACCCTCGGCCAGACGGGCCCGATCGCGACCGACCCTGAGCCGGTCGACCACCACCTCGATCGTGTGCTTCTCGTAGCGCGCGAGGGTGGGTGGCTCGGCGAGATCGACGACCTGCCCGTCGATCCGGGCCCGCACCCACCCGTCGGTGTGCAGATCGGCCATCTCCTTGCGGTACTCGCCCTTGCGCTCCTGAACGACGGGGCCGAGGACCATCACCCGCTGGTCGTGCAGCTGCTCGCGCACGCGGTCGACGACCTGATCGATGGCGAGCTTGCGGACCTCGGTGCCGCAGTGCGGGCAGTGGGGCGTGCCGAGGCGGGCCATGAGCAGCCGCAGATGGTCGTAGATCTCGGTGATGGTGCCGACCGTGGACCGCGGGTTGCGATTGACGGTCTTCTGGTCGATGGAGATGGTGGGCGACACGCCTTCGACGGACTCGACGAGCGGACGCTCCATCCGGCCCAGGAACTGCCGGGCGTAGGCCGACAGCGACTCCATGAAGCGGCGCTGCCCCTCCTGGTGGATGGTGTCGTAGACCAGCGACGACTTGCCGGAGCCGCTGACCCCCGTGAACACGACGAGCGCGTTGCGCGGCACCTCGACGTCGACGTGACGGAGGTTGTGTTCGCGCGCGCCGCGAACGGTGATGTGGGTGGGCTCGGACATGGGGGGTCCCTTAGCCGAACCATCCGATAGGAGGCGGACAGGATCTGACCGTTCTCCAGGAGGCCAGGAAGTGAGCTGGGATCCGCCCGAGACCGTCGAGCTGCAGGCCTTCGTCGCGATCGTCGAAGCGGGGTCGGTCGCCGCTGCAGCCCGAGAGCTGAACCTCCCCCGCGCCACGGTCTCCCGTCGCCTGGCCCGGCTCGAAGAGCGCCTCGAAGCGCGCCTGTTGCATCGCACCACCCGCAAGCAGGGCCTCACCGATGCCGGCGAAGAGCTCTTCCGTCACGCACGCTCGATCCTGGCGGCGGTTCGCGATGCCACCGATGCTCTGCGCCGCGAGGACGGCGTTCCCCGCGGTCTGCTGCGCGTCAGCCTGCCCCCGGCCGATCCGCGGCTGCAGCCCCTGATCCCCGAGTTCCTGCAGGCCTTTCCAGAGGTGTCGGTCGAGGTGGAGTACGGCACGCGGTACGTCGACCTGGTCGCGGAGAGCGTCGACGTGGCGCTTCGGGCCGGTCAGAGCCCGCTCTCCGAGGGCCTGATCGCCAAGCGACTGGCGACGATGTGCGCCCAGCCCTACGCGAGTCCGGCGTACCTGGAACAGCACGGCACTCCGAAGACCCCGGCCGACCTGGCGAACCACAGCTGTCTGCTCTCGTTCGCCGAGGGGGTGCGGCCGATCACCCACTGGCCCTTGAGAACCCCCGATTCAGCCGAGCCAGGAGCAGGATCGGACCGCATCCGGGTCCACGGGCGGCTGGTCTCCAACGATCTCGGTACGCTCGTGACGGCCTGCGCCATGGGCCTGGGCATCGCCCTGCTGCCGGACCGGTTCGTGATTGAGACGGACGTCGAGCTGGTCCCGGTGCTGGAAGGGGTGGTGGGCGCCGACGGGCACATGTCGATCGTCTACGCGGAGCGGGAGTTCATGCCGCCGGCCGTCCGCGCATTCGTGGACTTCGCCAGCGATTGGCTGAGGAGCCGCTTCCTCACGTAGAGGGCTCGGGGGGCCGCCCGACAGGTTCCGGGGCGGCTGAGGATCCGCAGAGCGCGAATGCCTCGATGAGGCCGTCTCCACCGCCGCGTTCGAGCGTCGTCCTGCGAGCAGACGCGAGCCGAACAGCCTTCCGCAGGAAATCGGGCGATCTCCTCCGTCTACCGCAGGGCGCGCGATGCGTGCTTCTGCGTGTCATATCCGTCGCTGGGCGCATCTCGCGAGGCCGAACAGAACTCCTGTTCGTGAGTGCCGAGTGGGATGTGTGCAGCGGCGGATAGGACCGCAGAAGTACGCGAGCTAATTGTCGCGGAACCAGGCGTCGATCTCGGCCCGCGTCATGTGTCCGCCGTCGATCAGGATCTGCGCTGCGGTGGCCTGGATGTGCGGGTCGCTCGAGGTGGCGTTCAGGATGTTGGTCATGTCGTCGCCGTTGTCGATGGCGTCGATGTAGCCCTGGATGATCAGCTCGGACTGACGCGGATCGCCCGCGGCGTCGCGGAACAGCTCGCCCATCCGGTCCTGATCCGGGTCCCAGATGAAGCCGATCCAGTGCTCCTGCTCGACGTCCCGAACGTCTGCGCCGCGCTCCAGCAGCTCCTCGTCGGACAGTCCGTCGGTCTCCTCGAAGTTGTTGTCGATGATGGCACCGCTGATCTCGAAGCCCTGGTCGCGTGCGTAGGCGTTGAGATCGAGGATGGTCTGGGGGTCGTCCACCTGATCGATGATCTCGTCGAACACCGCGTACATGCCGTTGGCGTCGACTCCCGAGGCGGCCGCAGCCTGGAGTACGCCGAGCGCGTTGTCGCCTTCGATGCCGTACGCGTCGAAGCGCTCGTGCATCTCCTCGGGGGTCAGGGCCGATCCGTCGGGGTTCTGCGTGAGGAAGGTCCCGAGCTGCTCGTCCAGACCGTGGCCATCGGGAAGCGACTCGATCACGGCGGCCAGATCGACGTCCCCGCTCTCCAGGCCGGTGAGCAGCTGGGCGGTCATGGGATCCATGCCGTCGTACTGCGAGGTGGCGTCGAGGGCGTCTTCGGAGGGGTTGCTGTTCGCCCACTCGGATGCGGTGACCTGACGGTTGAACTCGGCGAGGTCGAGCACCGCCTCGGTGTCGAGGAGGTTCGGATTCCCGCGGGTCGCGACGGGGGCGATGTGGTCTTCGATGAACTGCCGGCGCGCGGCTTCGCTCATGTCGTCGCTGAAGTACTCCTCGGGGTTGTTCAGCACGGCCAGCGCGACCGCGTACTCCTGCTCGGGGTTGGCCGAGAGCACGTCCATCACCTCGACCATCTGTCCGTCGTCGGCCATCGCCAGGGTCGCGGCCCAGCCGTTGTTCGAGCTGACGCCTTCGACCACGGTGTTCTGCTGGGCGAAGTCCCCGATCAGGCGCTCCCGCATGTCGGGATCGAGCCCTCGCATCTCGTCCATGAAGTCCCCGACAGCCTCTCCACGGTCGTCGGCGTCTTCGCCAGCAATGTCCGCGAACCGCTCGGTCTGGGCGACCGCAGTGTGAGACGCATCGGTGTCGATGCCGTTCTCGGTGGCCCAGTCCAGCACGTTCTGGCCCATGTCGGGACCCGCGGCGCGGAGGATGGAGGCCAGGGCCTGGGTCTGCTCCTCGGGCTCGAGCTGATGGAGGATGGGAAGCGCTGCGAGGGCGGTGTCCTCGTCGCGATTGACGGCTTCGCCGACGAACAGCTGTACGACGGCGACGGGGTTCTCGACTTCGTTCAGGTTCGCTTCGCCGGTGACGAAGTCGTGGGTCTGCTCGAAGCTCGACATCAGGAAGTCCTCTGTGGACATTCCTGCGGGTGCGTGCTGCGCGGCCCAGGCATCCAGCTGCTCCTGCGCGTCCTCGTCTCCCTCCGAGATGCCGAGGGAGTGCATCGCCCGCGCATCGACCAGGTTGTTCGCCTGGTACATCATCGACTCTTCTTCCCAGTCGAGGTTCATGGCCTCGACCTGCTCCCGCAGCTCGGCCGCCCGCTCGGGGTCGGTGTGGTTCAGATAGAGGGGGTCCTCGTAGCCGTCGATTCCCTCGTAGTCGTAGATGTTCCGGTGATATCCAGAGTCCGCGACCGAGAAGTCCGAGAAGTACGGGTCGAGGACGCCGTTCACCTGGGACAGGTCGAGCTCGTCGCGTTCGAGGCCGGCTTCTTCGAGGGAAGCGAGATCGAAGGTGAGGTCGGACTCCAGGATGACGTCGGAGATCAACCCGTCGTTGTCGTCGCTCCGCATGTGGTCCCAGACCTCGCGGTTGTCGACGTCGCCGTTGCGGAGCAACTCCTCGATGCGGTCGTCCTCGTTGGTCTGCATCGTGATGGCGGCTTCGGTGCCCTCGACCTCGCTGCGCGACCCCGTCTCGCCCGAGCCGAAGAGGTGGTCCCACCGGTGCTCGGAGAGCGTCTGGATCAGGCTCCGGCTGCCGTCCTCGTCGACGAAGGTGTGCTCGAACTGGGAGCTGACGTACTCGCTGGTTCCGAGGCTCGCCGTGAGCACCGTGGCTTCGAAGCGCGCGGCGTTGCTGTCGCCCTGGACCGCGCTCAGGTAGCCGGCCTCGCGCATCGCGTCGGGATCCTGGTTGGCGATGAACTCCGGGACCTCGCCGAGGCTCTCGACCCAGTCCGGGTTGCTGGTGTCGAGCCAGTCCGGGGGATTCTCGGCCAGATCGCCGGACTCGAC
Source organism: Myxococcota bacterium (assembly GCA_965224055.1). GTDB lineage: Bacteria > Myxococcota_A > UBA796 > UBA796 > JACKEQ01. Next base: position 6,386,839 of record OZ245034.1, read on the forward strand.
GAGCGCGGCGAACTCCGAGACCCGCTCGGCGACCTCGGCCGGGGACGCGTCGTCTGCGAGACCGAGCTGGCTGGCCTGCACCGACTGGGGAGGCAATCCGAGGGTCTGGTGGAGCAGCAGATCGGACTGCCCCTGCGGGGTGTTGATGTCGACGACCGCCGAGTAGCCCATGACATCGGCGCCAGCGCCCGATCCCTCTACGGAAGCGACCGCGGCGTCGAGCTCGAGGCCGGCTCCCTCCGCGGCGTACTCCATGGTCGAGATCATCACGAGGTGGCTGCCGTCGTCGCCTTCCCCGAGGTTCTGGTAGGTGTTCTCGCGCAGGAACTGGTCGGTGGAGTTGACCCCGACCCCGAGCCAGCTGGGCTGCAGCCCGAACCGGAAGCTGCTGCTGTCGGTCTCGCTGCCCGCGAACTGATCGCCGGCCCGGCCATCCGTGAAGGCATCCAGCGTCGCTTCGAGCCCTTCGGCGTCCTGCTCGCCGCCGAACACGTCCTCGCGGGCCTCCTGCAGATCCTCGAAGCTCCGACCATCCATGTCGTCGAAGTACACGGAGTCCTGGCGGAGGTCGGAGTCGGTGAACCCGAAGTCGACGAACTTCGTCTCGACGTCGGCCCCGATCGTGCGGTCCGACGTGGTCTCGAGCAGGGCGGAGGTCGACCCGTCGTCGTTCCGCGCGAACCGGAACTCCTGCTCTTCGAGGCCCAGGGACAACTCGGGCGCGACCGAGCCGTACGGCGTGGTGACCTTGCCGTTGTCGACCCCGTACTGACCGAACGACAGCGCCCCCGGCCCGACGGTCATCGCATCGCCCAGGGTGAGCTGCTGGTTCATGAAGTTGAAGCCGGACGAGTGCGTCTCGCCATCGCTCCCCAGCACGTCCATGCCGCCCGTGATCTCGCCGTTCGTGATCTCGATGAAGCCGGCTTCGCTCTGACCGTCCTGCAGGCCCCCGAACCGCAGGGAGCCCCGCGCCTCGGCTGCAGAGTCGGCGGCGAGTGCCTGCGTACGGTCGCTCGCGGTCTCGATCAGGTTCATCTGATCGCGCTGGATGCGGTCGACGATCGGATCTTCGACGTCTCCGATGTCCGGAGCGCCCTCGGTGTCGCGGTGGATCTGAGCACGCCCCCCAGCGGCCGGGCTCAGGCTGGGCATTGGACCGCCGCGGGTCATGAAGTCCGCGAACTGCGCACCTGTTCCACGGGCACTCTGCTCCCCGGGGTCTCCTGGCTGATCGAGCAGGGTCTGCCCGCTTCCGCCACCGGCCAGCGCGTGCGCGACTTCTTCGCCCACGGTCTTCATCGCGTCCCAGTCGTCGGTCTGGTCGGGATTGCGCGCCGGACCGAAGGCCATCGACGACCCCTCGGTGGTGGCGAGGCCTCCCAGGTAGGACGGGGCCTCGGCGTCGGTCTCGGCCGACAGACCGGACAGATCGGTGTCGAACGCCGAGCTCAGCGCGGCGTTGAGGACTTCGTTGCCGAACGGCCCACGCGTGCGGGGCCCGGACTGCACCGAACCGTCAGCGGAACCTGTGCCACTGCCGGTCGAGGAATTGGAAGACGGACGCCGAGGAGTGCGTCGACTCTTGCTCATGGATCACCAGAAATCGAAAGATCAGAAACGAGGCCGAGGAATGCCTCACCTACAGCTTACCGGACGCCCGGCGGGGTTTCCAGGAAGACCCGACTGGCGATACGGTGCTTCGGCTCGACACCCGTGACCGCTCGGACAGAATCCGGACCTTCCAACCTCACTGGCGCCGAGACACCTGCGCAGAGCTTTGGGGGGAGACCGCATGGGGAAGACACGGGTTGCATGTCTGGGTGCATCGGCAGGGGGCCTGCAGGCACTCGAGGCGTTCTTCGACACGATCCCCCCCGACACCGGGCTGGCCTTCGTCGTCGTGGTCCACCTGTCGCCCGACTTCAAGAGCGTCATGGCCGAGCTGCTCGCACGGCGAACCCAGATGCCCGTCGCGACGGCCGAGGAGGGCCACGAGCTGCGGCCCGACCACGTGTACGTGATTCCTCCAGCGATGAACCTGCGGATCGTCGACGACCATCTCGTGCTGGACGACCAGGAACGGGAGGCCCGACGCGGACTCCACCTCCCGATCGACATCCTGTTCCGCAGCCTGGCCGCAGAACGGGGCGAGACGTCGATCGCGGTCGTGCTGTCTGGCACCGGCAGCGATGGCTCGCGCGGCCTGCATGCCGTCAAGGAGGTCGGCGGCCTGGTTCTGACCCAGACGCCCGAGACGTCCCGCTTCGATGGCATGCCCCGATCCGCCTTGATGACCGGGCTGGTGGACTACTCGGGCGACCCGGCGCAGCTGGCCGAGCGGATCGGTCGGTTCGTCGACGAGGAGGATCGGATTCCCGAGGTCGCCGAGTCCCCCACCGGCGTGGATGCGGTGCTTCGGAAGCTGAGAGCCGAGGTGGGCCTGGACTTCTCCTGCTACCGCCCACGCATGGTCTCCCGACGCATCCGGCGACGGATGGCGCTACGCAGCACGCCGACCATCGAGGCCTACCGGAACGAGCTGGACTCCCCCGAGGAGCTCGACGCGCTGAGGCAGGATCTGCTGGTGGGTGTCACGGGCTTCTTTCGCGATCGGTCGGTCTTCGAGCGCCTCCGGAACGAGCTGTCCGCGACGCTCGGGTCCGCGGGATCCACGGACATCCGGGTGTGGGTTCCGGCGTGTTCTGCCGGTCACGAGGCCTACACCCTGGCGATCCTCCTGCTCGAAGCGATGTCGGACACCGCCCGCTTTCCACGCGTCAAGATCTTCGCGACCGACGTGAACCGCGACAGCATCGAGCGCGCGGCCCGGGGGGTGTACACCCTGAGCGAGATCTCGGATCTGCCGCTGTCGCTGGTGAGCAAGTACTTCCAGCAGAAGGACACCCTGTACACCGTTCGCAACGAAGTGCGCGAGCTGGTGATCTTCGCCTACCACAACACGATCGTGGATCCGCCGTTCACCCGGATGGATCTGGTCTCGTGTCGGAATCTCCTCATCTACCTCGAGCCGGAGACCCAGAAACGCGTGCTCCAGTCGCTGGTCTACGCCCTCCGCCCCGACTCCGGGATGCTGCTGCTGGGCGTGGCTGAGAACCCCGGCCCCGTCGCCGACGCACTCACTCCGATCGACAAGCGTTCGCGGCTCTACCGCAAGACCGGCGAGATCGACGCCCCCGAGATGCTCCAGTTCAGCCGCGACCCCACCCAGTCGCCGTCCGCGCGACGAAAGGCGGCCGCCGAGTCCCAGACCCGACTCGCGCTGGCATCCGTGATGGAGCTGACCGACAGCACCTGTGCACTCGTGACCACCGACGGGCATCTCATGGAGCTCGTGGCCGACCCCCACCAGGTCTTCCGCCTCTCCGCAGGCCGGGTCTCGACCGAGCTCAACCGCCTGCTCCCCCCGAGCATCCTCACGGCATTCAGCGCAGCGCAGGCCCGCTTGGTGCGGAGCGAGGAGGCCTCGGTGATGTACCGCGTCCAGCACGGGGGGCTCGAGTTCCGGACCCACCTCGTGCGCGTGCGAGACGGGCTCGATTCGCTGCTGGTCTTTCAGATGACCCCCACTCGCGAGCTGCCATCGGTGCCCCTGGAGCTGGACGAAGCCTCCCGGGACCGGATCCTGGAGCTCGAGGGCGAGGTCCGCGTGACCCGCGATGCGCTTCAGGCCACGATCGAAGAACTCCAGTCCACCAACGAGGAGCAGCAGGCCACCAACGAGGAGCTGGTCGCCGCCAACGAGGAGCTCCAGTCCACCAACGAGGAGCTGCACTCGGTCAACCAGGAGCTGTTCACCGTGAACGCCGAGCTGCAGCAGCGCAACGACGAGCTCCAGGTGATGACCGCCGACCTCGACAACCTGCTGTCGTCCATCGACGTCGGTACGCTGTACCTCGACAACGACCTCAGGATCCGCAAGTTCACCCGCGGAATCGAGCGGGTGCTCCGGCTCGTCGACTACGACATCGGCAGACCGGTCGTCCACTACACGCACAGCCTCGACTACGACTACATCCAGGACGTCCGCTACGTCGTCGAGACCCAGACCCCCATCAGTCGCGAAGTCCGGCTGCTCGGGGGCGGTTGGCTGCTGATGCGGGTCCGCCCCTACCAGCGCGAAGACGAATCGGATGGCGTCATCGTCACCTTCGTCGACGTCACCCGGCTGAAGACTGCCGAAGAGGCCGCCCGCGCGGCCAGCACGTCGCTGCGCGAGGCCAACGTCGAGCTCGAAGCACAGGCCGAACAGCTGGAGGAGATGTTCTCGATCATCGCCCACGACCTCCGCCGTCCCGTCCTGGTGCTGGACGGCATGCTCACCCTGGCGACGGAGGAGATGGACGGTGCAGAGACCCCGCCGGACGCGAGTCGGGAGCACGTCCACAGTGCCCACGAGACTGTGACCACGCTCCGGGAGCTGCTGAAGGACCTGACGATGGTGTCCCGTCAGTCCCGGGAGCCCATCGAGGTGGAGTCCGTCGAGCTCCGTAGCTGGCTCGACGCCCTGCTGGCCCCGTTCTCACAGCGCCTCGAGGCGTCCGGAGCGCGGCTGAACCGCGTGTGTGACAGCGGCACCGTCTCGTTCGCGCGTGCGGCCGGCGCCGTCGCCATCACCAATCTGGTCGAGAACGCCATCAAGTACGGCACCGCGGGCCCGAATCCTGAGATCGACGTCTCCTGCCGCAAGACCGACACCACCCTCCACATCGTGGTGTCGGACAACGGGCCCGGAATCCCACGCGACGACCACGACCGCGTCTTCGAGCTGTTCCGCCAGCTCGACCCCGACCAGCCCGGCAGCGGTGTGGGACTGGTGGCGGCCCGACGGGTGGTGCAACGCGTCGGCGGTCAGCTCTCCCTGCGTAGCGTGCCAGGCGAGGGGGCCCGCTTCGACGTCCACCTTCCGATCGACAGTCAGCGCCGCACGCCCAGGCTGCTGCACGTCGAAGACGACGAGCTCGACGCCAGCACCGTGAAGAGCGCCCTGTCCGCGTACGCGATCGATCGGGTCGCCACGTGCGCCGCCGCCACCGACCGGATCCGTCAGGGGTCCTACGACCTGGCCCTGATCGACTTCTCCCTCCCCGACGGCCACGGGCTGTCCCTGCTGCCGGATCTGCGGAACGCCGAAATCCCGGCCGTCCTGGTTACGGGCCTGGATGCCGGGCTGTCGAAGGACATGGTGGACACCGACGAGGTGCTCGCGGTGATCGGCAAGGACGAGATCGTGAGCGGACGCCTCGCGACGCTGCTAGACAGCTGGCTACCCGGGACGTCCCCTCAGACCCCGGACTGACCTCCACCCGCTCAGCTGCACTGCATCCGGCCACCCCGCACGAGGCAGCGCACGTCCGAGCCCGTCTGGGCGACCTCGATGGTGGTCGTCATCGGAACCGCGCCCTGCAGCGTGAGCCGACAGGACCCCGGGGCCACGTTCAGCCGCGCCACCGTGTCCGATGCGGAGAGCGACTCGCGGGCCGTGGTGGCGTCGCAGGTCGCGGCGACCTCGGCGATCGGGATGTCGCTGTCGACCTTGACCTTGAGCATCACCGGCTCGCTCGTCTGCTGATGGGCGACCACCCGGCCATCCCAGGACGGGCAGACCTTCTCGACCAGGCCGTCGACGTAGCTGATCTCCGCGTCCCCCGAGACCCCTTCCGCACGCTGGGTGTACGTCGCGAGCGGCGCATCGCAGGGGTCTGCCCCCATCGCGCGGGCCGTCAGCACGTCCGAGAACGCCATCAGCGTCTTCGCCTTGCGGACGTTGTGCGGATCGGCGTCGAGCATCGCGCCCACGGTGGTGTGGAACACCCGGTGCTGCGGTTCTCCGGTGGTGTCGCGCCACTCCACCTCGAGCTTCACCTTCTCGCTCCGGTTCACGCCGTTCGGGTGGATCTTCAGGTCCTGGAGGAACACCTGGCTCGTGCCCGCGTAGTAGTGGATGGGCTGGATGTCCTCCTTCACGGTGCTGGCTTCCTCGCCGTAGAAGCGCTCCAGCGCCAGGGACTTCGGCAGGTCGAGCTTGAACCGCACGTCGTGGGCGACCGTCTGCACCAGGCCGTCGAAGCCCGAGCCGAACACCCGATCGACCACGGCTTCCGAGCCCAGGTAGACGTACGCGCCCTTGCCCTTCTCGGTGAGCTTGTTCAGCACGTCGTCGTTGAAGTCGCGCCCCACGCCGATGCCCGTGAGCCGGATCCCCTCGGCGTCCGCGACCTTGCCGATCTCGCTGACCGTGTCGTGGTTCACGTCGCCCGTGTTCAAGAAGGCATCGGTCATGGCCATCACGCGACGATTGCGGTCGATCGAGCTGCCCTTCCGTTTCGCGACGCGGTAGCCCTCCTTCAGCCCGAGGTCCATGTCGGTGCCGCCGCGGGGCTGCATCCGGTCGATCACCTTCTGGAGCAGTGCGGGGTCATCCCGCCCGACCACGTAGTTCTCGAGGGGCGTGCACACCTGATCGTCGAACAGCACCACATCCACGCGGTCTCCGCGGTTCAGCTGCTCGGCCATCTTCGTCAGACCGCGCTTGGTGTAGTCCATGCGTCCTTCGTCCTGCATCGAGCAGCTGCGATCGATCACCATCGTCAGATCGAGCGGCTGGCGCGGGGGATTCGCACCCTGGACCGCCAACGCGACCGACAGCTGGTCCCCGTCCTGCTCGGCGGCGGCGGTGACCTCGAAGGTCTCGCCGGAAGCCGGGGTGTCGGTGTCGAACGAGAAGTAGTTGAGCAGCTCGTGAGGCCGGATCTGGGACGGGGTCCAGTGCCGGTTGTTGTCGACCGCCCACAGCAGGCGCTGAGCGCTCGCGAGGCTCATCGAGTCGTCGTTCGAGAGCCAGGTCTCGCCGCCGTAGTCGAGGGTGGGGCCCGCTTGCACGACGTGGTCGCGATCGACCGGACCCATGGGCTCGGCATCGGCTTCGGGCGCTTCGGCCTTCTCCTTCATCTTCGGCGCCTTCTTCGGGCGGGCCGGCATCGGAGCGGCGAAGCCGTCGTCCATCGCGGCGGACTCCTCCATCGGAGCCATCGCGGGGGACGGAGCCGGACGCGCAGCAGCGGGGGGAGGCGGCGGTGCGGCCGACCCGACACCGGAACCCTTGCGAGCGCCGAACAGTCCACCACCGGACCCGCGGCCGTAGTTCGCGGACGACTTCTGCTTCCGGTCCATCTCGGCGGACTCGAAGCAGCCCATGTTCACGACGACTTCGGACCTGGGCATGCCGTCGCGGGCTTCCGCGCTCCCGGTGACGGAATCGAGTGCAGACAGCCCGCCGACACAGCCGGTGAGCGTGGTGAGAGCGGTGAGGATGACGACGCGGGGTGCGGTGAGACGGAACATGGGTGTGACCTCCAGACGCCTCTCCAACGCCAGGCGTTCCCCAGTCTTACACCCCCAGTCGGATCTTCATGGAAGCGTTGGCGCCATCCCCCGTCGCGCGACAGCAAGACACCAACCGACGCGAAGATTCGCTGACCGTCCCTCTTCGATGCCCGAGGGAGATGCCCGACCGTCCCCAATGCACGCAGCTGTGAGTCACTCCCGGATGCCTCTCGTCTCTACCCGGCGCCACACAGCCACAGGAGGCATCCATGACCACACTCGTTCGATTCCAGCGTCTCGCCTGGGTCACCGCCCTTCTCTCCCTTCCCTGCAGCGCACTCGCGACGTCCTACACCAACCCGATGGGCGACATCGGCGCCGTGCACAACCTCTGCGTCGACGACTTCGGTGCACCCAGAGGTGGGTGGAGCACCCTCGCCGACTGGGAGCCTGTCTCCATCGAGGAGATCCATGCAGCCAGCGTGCAGTGTGCCTTCCAGCACGGCGTCGGACAGGGCATGACGCCGGAACAGCTCGCCCAGATGTTCCCCGTGCAGGAGCTGCAGTCCCTCGACGCGGGTGACACGCCGCCGTCCTCCCCTGCCGCACAGGCCCTGTTCGAGGCGCTGGAGGGGGTGTTGTACGACCAGGTCGAAGCGATCGTCGTCCACGGCGTACCGCAGGACCAGGCCCTCGACGAGCTCGCGGCCCAGCTCGCCGTCCTCGAGCAGCAGCACACGGTGATTCTGCCGCCTGGAGAACGGGACGCTGCCTTTGCCGGGCTGGCCGTGGCCTTCGAGTCGTTCGCGTACTGGACCGACCCCACGCGGCTCGACGCCGTCTTGGAGGCCATCGGCGACAGCTGCAACCTGCAGACCATGAAGGGCAAGGGCAAGGGGGTCGCCAAGGTCATCGCCGCAGATGCCAAAGGCGCGGTCACGGGTGCGAAGGTCGGCGGAGCGTTGAGTGGCGGGAATCCGGTCGCAACCGGTGTGGGCGCGGCCGTCGGCGGAGTCGGGAACTCGATCGTGAAGGCCCTCGAGTTGAACAAGAAGAAGAAGAAGAAGAAGGTCGAGTCCGAGGACGGCGGCGGCACTGGCGGCGATGATGAAGACGACGAGGACACCATCGGCCCCGACGACGACTGCCCGGACGACGGCTTCCCCAACCCGGGCCCCTGATCAGCCGAGCGCATCGAGAAACGCTTCGATCAACGCCTCTTCCTGGGACAGCCAGGGTCGACGCTGGCGATGGCGCACCAGATCGACCGCCTGGACGTGCCCCACGAACGGCGGTGGAGGGGTGCCGTCCAGCACGATCACCCTGCACGGCGTGCCTCGCGCGACCGCCTGACCGACCTCGTAGGCGCAGTAGGTCGACTGGAACGCCGCCTCGCTCCCGATCCACACGAAGCGGTCGGCGGCGACCAGCGCGGCCTCGATGTCCTCCCGCCAGTGGGCGCCCGCCGGGATCGACCTGCTCCAGCTCGGCCTGGACCGCATCGAGGTCGGAGCCATCGGTCAGCACCCACACCCGACGGGCGGTCACGACCTCGTCCAGCGCATGGGCCACCACCCCACCCTGCTCGTGGGCCAGACGCTCGCCGAGGCTCTGCAGGTGCGGCCCCGCTACGACGCACAGCCCCACGCTTCGGCGGGCGTCCGCACAGCTCCAACCGTCTCCGTGGGAGCCGTCGCAGATCGGGAACCGCCCGGAGCGGCCGCACACACACCGTTTCGCCATGCCCGACCTTACCCGTCGCGACTCTGCGGACCCCCGATCGGCACGCTAGGATTGCCCGATGAGACACTTCTCCACGCTCGTTCTCGCCGGGCTCCTCGGATGCCCCGGCACCGACAGCGACTCCGACACCGACCCCGCCACGCCCGATGGATTCGCGCCGCTCCTGCTCGAAGGGTCCGCCGAGACGGGCGTTCTGCTCGGTGCGTACTCCGGATCGTCCGGGGATGCCGTGCTCGTCGGGGGGGACTTCAGCGGCATCGGGCGGGTGGTCCGGTACGATGGCGACGCGTTCTGCGTCGACAGCGAGACCACGGACGGCATCCTCTGGTGGGTGCACGGCACGGGGGCCGACGACTGGACCGCCGTGGGCCAGAGCGGCATCGTGATCCGCTCCGAAGACGGGGCCCAGACCCGCGACGACATCCCCACGAACGCCACGCTGTTCGGCGTCTACGACGACGGCACGGATCTGTGGGCCGTGGGCGGAGACGTCGCCAACACCCAGGAGGGCGAGATCTGGCGGAAGCCCGAGGGCGGCGACTGGACCCTGGTCGCAGGCGAGCTCGACGGCCTGATGTTCAAGGTCTGGAACGGCTGGTTCGTGGGCGACGGGCTGGCGTTCCAGTGGAATGGCTCGGAACTGGTCGCGCATCCTCCCCCGAACGAAGCGCGCCTCACCACGGTCACGGGTCCGCCGGGCTCCGATGGGTCGAGCGACGTCTGGGCGGTGGGCGGCGACATCCAGCAGGTGCTGCTCGAGTGGAACGGCTCGGACTGGGTCGAGCACCCGGTCGATCCGCTGTGCGGCGGAGGTCAGGGCCTGAACGGCGTCTGGACCGACGGCACGACCGTGTGGATCGCCGGCCACAACGGAGCCGCAGCGTCCTACGACGGCGAGACCTTCACCTGCGACCAGCCGCCGCTGACGTTCGAGCACTTCCACGCCGCCTGGCACCACGCGCCCACCGACGAAGTGCTGTTCCTGGGCGGCAACCTGTTCAACTCCACAGACAACATCGGCGTGGTGGCCGCCCATCGAGCCCGTCAGGCCGGGCCTCTCGAGGTCTCGGCCTGCGAATGAGCCGCCGCTACGGCTTCCGCATCAGCACGAAGTAGCTGTTCAGCGGGCGCTCGCGGCCCCGCAGGGTCTTCCAGGCGCTCCCGATGGTGATGCCCGGCGCGACGCGACGCATGTAGTCGCGGGTCTTGTTGTAGATGAACATCTGCAGCCCGCGGGAGTTCGGCTTGACCTCGGGCCAGTCGTTCGGCCCCACCCCATCGGGGAGCTCGGGCACCTGAAAGTAGTCGACCACCACCGCCCCCCGGCCGACCTCGGCTCCTTCGGTCTCCCGGACCACGAAGTACCCGGGCCCGATCAACGGGCGCAGCACGCCCTCGTTGTAGCCGTAGACGCGCCCCCCCTCCGACCGCGCGAAGCGCTTCTCGAAGTTGCGGAAGAGCGGCAGGCTGTTCTTGCCGCGATGCTCGACGGCGGTGTGCGCTGGGGCCTCGTCGGGCACGAAGTCCGACAGTCTGAGGGGATCGGCGGCTTCGGCCTTGAGGTACAGGGTGCGCTGGCAGCGCTTGGAGAGCCTGGAGAGCTGCTCCCACTGTGCGTCGGGCCGGAGGTTGCTCAGGTATGCCGAGATGTCGGCGATGGTCCCCGTGCTCTGGATGTGCTCGGTGAGGTCCATGCTCACTTCCCCTGCTCTGTCGAGGCGTTGGTGGCTTCGGCCGGCTCTGCGGGCTCGAACGTGCGGGCGAGTGCGCGCAGCAGGTCGCGCTCGACCACGGGCTTGGCCGCGAACATCTTCGTGCCGTGCGCGCCCCCCGGGTACTCGTGGAACACCCACTTCGGCGAGACGTCCTTGAGCGCCGCAGACCACTCCCGCTCTTCGGTCGAGTACGTGAACACGGCCGGAAGGTCTTCGGCCATCACCACGTCGGTCTGGGCCTCGGTGTAGGCACCCCCCGTGAGGAACCCCAGCAGATCGGGCTTCTTCACGCCTTCGGTCGCGTCTGCCCAGGCGGTGTAGTCCAGCGCCGAGGTGGTGCCGTTGCTGGCGCCGAACACAGCCAGCTGGTCGAGCCCGTGGGCTTCGAGGCGCTTCACGCAGGCCTCGACGTCGTACTTGCCCTTCTCGCCCTCGTAGGCGTCTCTCGGCGTGCCTCCGGACTTCCCGCTGCCCCGACGGTCGACGACGCACAGGTGCCAGCCCGCTTCGGCGGCTTTGTCGAGGAACGATTCGGGCCAGGACGTGCGGTCGTAGTGGGGTGGGATCATGTGGAGCAGCACGACGCCATCCGATCCCGGGGCGCCGAGGTACAGGTCGGCCTCGAGGGACACGCCATCGCGGGTCTCGAGCGCCTCGGTGGACTTCACCGCACGAATCGGCTTGTCTGGAGGGGTGGCCGGATGCGCGGGGTGATCGTGCGATGCGTCCGGCTGTACGGGCCGATTCTCAGGCGGGTTCTCGACAGACCCCTGGTCGACAGGCTCGGCGGGAGCTGCCGTCGCTTCGGGGTCACCGCAGGCCAGCAGGCCGACCGTGCAGACCGTGCAGACGCCGGCTCCGATCCAGACGATCCTGTGGCTCATCCTGCCTCCGCGCAGAGGACGTACAACGCGCAGCCGACAGGTAGCCCGGTATCGCAGAGAACGCCCGCGCGGGCCCCGCAATGCCGGGATTCAGCCGTCTTCGAGAACGACGGACTCCGCATCGGCGCCGAGCTCCGACAGGATTCCGCCCACGTCGTCCATCATCGAAGGCGGACCGCACAGATAGAACCGCGTGGAGCTGGGGTCGTCGACGTGCCGACGGATGAAGTCGGCGTCGATTCGGCCGTGGGACAAGGGGCTGTCGGGCTGGTCGGTGACCGTGAAGTGGGTCTCGAGGCCCGCCATCGCTTCGAGCTCGTCCCGGCAGATGATGTCGGCCTCGGTCTTGTTCGAGAACAACAGGGTGCAGCCGTCCAGCTCCCCGTTCCGCGCGCGACGACGGAGGATGGCCAGGAACGGGGTGATGCCCGCACCACCGGCGATGAAGACGCCCGGCCCGCGGTCCTCGATGGCACCGAAGGGCTCGGTGATCGTGATGGAATCACCGGGGTCGAGGCCCGGAATCTCTGCGGTCACGCCGTCGCGCTCTTCGTAGGCCTTGATCGTGAACTCGAGATGGTCGTCCTCGGGCTGGCTGGTGAACGTGAACGGACGCCCTTCGTCTCGCATCCCGTCCACCTGAACCGCGACCTCTGTGGCCTGGCCGGGCTCGAAGGTGTAGCCCTGCGGCCGATCGACGCGGAGCATCCGCACATCGTGGGTGACGCGATCATTTCTGCTCAACTTCAAAGTGTGTTCCAAATCAACTCTCCCGTGATTATAATGCAACGATAACACCCTTCAGCGACGTTTCAACGCTCGACACCATCCGAACGACCCGATAGCCGCGCCGCCTTCGGAGGATTCCGTCATGGTCGGACGACACGAGCTCCTGGATGGCGGTCCCATGGGCCGTCGGATGCACCTCTGGAAGTTCGGGCACTTCGGGACCCCCGTGCTCGTCTTCCCCACCGCTGCCGGCTTCGCCCACGAGTGGAAGCACCACGGCATGGTCGAAGCGCTGTCCGACCTGATCGGGCGGGGCAAGATCAAGCTGTACTGTCCCGAGAGCAACGTGGCCGAGGCCTGGACCCGCAAAGACAGCGACCCCGCCTGGCGTATGGAGCGGCACGCGCTCTACGAACGCTGGGTGATGGACGTCCTGGTGCCGTACATCTACGCCGACTGCCAGAGCAACGGGCTTCCCATCGCGGTCACGGGCAGCAGCCTCGGGGGCTTCTACGCCGCGACGTTCGCGCTCAAGCACCCGGAGACCTTCAAGTGGGCGCTCGCCATGAGCGGTCGCTACGAGATGCGGCACTTCACGGGCGGCTACGACTCGCCCGCCGTGTACTTCAACAACCCGCTGGCGTTCGTCCCCAACCTCTCCGGCGCCCACCTGGAGCGCGTCAAGCAGACCCACATCACGCTCGTGTGCGGCCAGGGCCTGTGGGAGGAGGGGTGCATCGAGGAGACCCGCGCGCTCGCCCACGTGTTCCGCCGCAAGGGCATCCCTCACGACGAGGACATCTGGGGGCACGACGTCCGGCACGACTGGGCGTGGTGGGTCCGACAGGCCCGGTTCCACATGAACCGCGTCCTCGGCTGAGCCCCCCACCGAAGACCGATCCCGGAATAGCGGGATGCCACGAATCGTTGGGAGGACTGGGCGGCACAGGGTGTCCTGCGATACCGTCCTGCAACGTCCAAGGAGACCACCGTGGTTGCTTTGTCCTCTGTTCCTGCTGTTCTCGGACCCCTCCGACGGGTCCGCGCGCTTCCGATGCTCGTCGCAGGCGCGGTGCTCGCCGCCTTCCTCACCCTCGTGGCCCCACAGTCCGCCTGGGCTGAAGAACCCACGATCAAGCTCCTCGATGCCGGGTCCGGCGACAAGATCGAGCTCCGCGTCGGCCCGAAGAAGGGCGCCAAGGAGTCGTTCGAGATGCTCATGGACATGGACATGGCCATGGACATGGGCGGCATGGGCAAGATCCCGCAGAAGCTGCCCCAGATGAAGATGGTGATGAACGCCACCGTCACCGACGTCACGTCGGACGGCATCCACTACGACTTCGAGCTGGCCGAAGCGACGGTCGACAAAGAAGCCGACCCGATGATGGTCAGCACCATCCAGACCGAGCTCGACAAGATGGTCGGCACGAAGGGCAAGGTGGTCGTCAGCACCCGCGGCGTCACCCAGTCGGCGAAGATCGAGGCGCCCGAGGGCACCAGCACGGAAGAGCTGGCCCAGTTCGACAACATGCAGAAGAGCATGAACCACGCGAGCGCGCCCTTCCCGGAAGAAGCCGTGGGCGTCGGTGCCAAGTGGACCGTCAGCAGCGACCTGAAGGAGAACGGCATCCAGATGACCCAGGTGGTCACCTACACCCTCGAGAAGATCGAAGGCCGCACCGTCACGCTGTCCACGGCCCTGGTGCAGAACGCCGAGAACCAGCCGGTCGCCGCCGACAGCCTGCCGCCGGGATCGGAAGCCACCCTCAAGTCCATCGAGAGCACCGGGACCGGCTCGTCGGTCATCGACCTCGACCACCTGTTCCCCACCAAGGGCGAGCTCGCACACGACATGAACACGCGCATGGAAGTCTCGATGCAGGGCCAGAAGATGGACCTCGGCATGGACATGAAGCTCGCGCTCACGATGGGTCGCAAGTAGGGTCAACCCCCGAACAGGGCCGCCATCCCGGCCCCGTTCGAGTCCCCCGTCGCTATTGAGCCGTGCCCGGGCTGCTCTCCGCAGGTCCGGGCGCTTCTGCGTCCGGGGGTCCGCCTGCGGGCGACCGGTTGGGGCGCAGGGCGTAGAACTGCAGGTCGCGGTCACTCGAGATCACGAGCCCTCGGGTGTCGTCGGTGGTGAACTGCACCCGGTGCATGCCGAGGGGCCCGAAGTAGGGCTCCACCGCGAGGGTCTCGCCGGTCAGCGCGTCCAGGTGGATCAGATCGTGGTCGGTGGTCAACGCCACGAGCTGACCGTTCGACACATCGAAGTCCACCAGGGGCCCCGGCAGCGGGAGCTCCATGACGGCTTCGGTGGAGAGGGCTCCAGCCACGCGATCGGGGCCGTGCACCCGGATGACGTCCTCGCCCGTGGTCGCGGCGTAGAAGCGCCCGGTCTGGGTGTCGTACGCGCCCTGATCTCCGTCGTCCACCGCGATCACGCCGGCGTCCCCGACCTGGATCAGCTGATCGCCGCCACCCACGACGATGCCGTCGATGCCCCCGTCGGTGTCGACCAGATCGGTTGCGGGCTCGCAGACTTCGTCGTCCACCTGCACGATCTCCTGGGTGCCGTCCGGGAGGATCCGCACCACGAAGCAGCCGTCGTCGGTCGCCACCAGCACCAGGATGCCGTCGTCGGTGAGCTGTCCGGCGAGCACGTCTCCGTCGATGTCCAGCGGGTAGTCGTCCAGGACCTGTCCCGACCCATCGGTCACGAGGATGTCGCCGTCCGGTCCCACGGCCAGGAACCCTCCATCGTCGACATCGAGCAGCACGACCCCCGGTGCCACGTCGCCGTCCACGAAGATGTCCACCGTGATGGCGCCGCTGCTGCCACTCATCGCACACACCCGGTCGCCCATGCCCAGCCAGGCGCTGGTCGTGAGGCCGTCGCGGTTGGGCACCACACCGAAGCCGGGGTTGGCCACGGTGGTGAGCTGCTGAAAGCGCCCCTGGGCCGCGGGACGGTCTGCGGACGCGGGGTCGTACGGACGCGTCACCTGTTCGCCCAACACACACGCGCTCGTCGAGGCCAGGATCGCTGTGAGGCCCACCAGGGCGAGAGAATTCCGCGTCGTCATCATGTCTGCTCCCATCGCAACCGCCTCGTTCGTCGAAGCGTGCCCAGTGGTGGGAGCCTGGGTGTGGAGCGTTAACGGAGACCTTCGATGCGTCGAAGCGTCGACCAGGAGGCGAGCATGGCCGAGTGGCCCCCGCTGCAGCGCGAAGTCGGTCGTCCCACGCCCACGCGGCCGTTCGAGCTGGTGTCCGACCACAAGCCCACCGGCGACCAGCCCAAAGCGATCGAAGCCCTCGTTCAAGGCGTGCACGAAGGGCTCGAAGACCAGGTGCTCCTCGGCATCACCGGTAGCGGCAAGACCTTCACGATGGCCAACGTCATCGCGACGCTGAACAAGCCCACGCTGGTGCTCGCCCCCAACAAGACCCTGGCGGCCCAGCTGTTCGGCGAGATGCGCAAGCTGTTCCCGAACAACGCGGTTCAGTACTTCGTCAGCTACTACGACTACTATCAGCCAGAAGCCTACGTCCCGAGCAGCGATCTCTACATCGAGAAGGACAGCCTGATCAACGAGGCCATCGACCGCCTCCGGCACGCCGCCACCAAGTCCCTGCTCGAGCGCAACGACGTGATCATCGTCGCGAGCGTGTCGTGCATCTACGGCCTCGGGAGCCGCGAAGCCTACGAAGGCATGCTGCTGCTCCTCGAGATCGGCCAGGAGATCACGCGCAAGGAGATCCTCTCGAAGCTGGTCGAGATCCAGTACGAGCGCAACGAAGCCGACTTCCATCGCGGCACCTTCCGCGTGCGTGGAGACGTGATCGACATCTTCCCGGCCTACGAGGACGACCGTGCCGTGCGCATCGAGATGTTCGGCGACGAGGTCGACGCGATGCACCTGTTCGACCCGCTGCGCGGCAAGAAGCTCGACCCCCTGGACAAGGTCGCGATCTACCCGGCGAGCCACTACGTCACGCCCGAGCAGAAGCTGAAGATCGCCATGGAGAACATCCGGACCGAGCTCATCGAACGGCTCGGCGAGCTGCAGCGCCAGAACAAGCTCCTGGAGGCCCAACGTCTGGAGCAGCGAACGCTCTTCGATCTCGAGATGATCGAGGAGATCGGGCGCTGCAAGGGCATCGAGAACTACAGCCGTCACCTGTCGGGCCGCGAGCCCGGCGAGCCGCCGCCCACGCTCATCGAGTACTTCCCCAAGGACTGGCTGCTGGTGGTCGACGAGAGCCACATCGCGATTCCCCAGGTGGGCGGGATGTTCCGGGGAGACCGGGCGCGCAAGGAGGTCCTGGTCGACTACGGTTTTCGGCTGCCGTCCGCCCTCGACAACCGGCCCTTGAAGTTCGAGGAGTTCCGGGAGCTGTGCACGCACACCATCCACGTGTCCGCGACGCCGGGCGACTTCGAGATGAAGAAGGCCGAGGGCCGGGTGGTGGAGCAGATCATCCGACCGACGGGGCTGCTCGATCCCACGGTGGAGGTGAGGCCAGCGGACACGCAGGTCGACGAAGCCCTGGCCGAGATCCGCAAGCGGGTCGAGCGGTCGGAGCGGGTCCTGGTCACGGTGCTCACCAAGCGCATGGCCCAGGAGCTCACCGACTACTACGACGAGCTGGGCGTGCGCGTGCGGTACCTGCACAGCGACATCGACACCCTGGAGCGCATGGAGATCCTCCGCGATCTGCGGCTGGGGGAGTTCGACGTGCTGGTGGGGATCAACCTGCTCCGCGAGGGTCTGGACCTGCCCGAAGTCAGCCTGGTGTGCGTGATGGACGCCGACAAGGAGGGCTTTCTGCGCAACGAGCGCTCGCTCATCCAGACGATGGGCCGGGCCGCACGGAACGTGAACGGCCACGTGATCCTGTTCGCGAACCGGATCACCGACAACATGGCGAAGGCGATCGACGAGACAGGGCGTCGCCGCGAGCTGCAGCAGGCGTACAACCTGGAGCACGGCATCACGCCGATCACCATCCGGCGCGACATCGAGAACCCCCTCGCTGCGCTGGTGGCGGGCGACTACGTCGAGGTGGCGCCGATCCGGGAGAAGAAGTCGACGCCCACCCTGGCCCCCGGCGAGGATCCGAAGCGGATTCCGCAGATCCTCGACCGCCTGCGCAAGGAGATGCGGGGGGCGGCGGCGAAGCTGGAGTTCGAGCGCGCGGCCGAGCTGCGCGACCGGATCCGGGACCTGGAGCGGTGGCAGCTGGAGATGGCGTGAGCGCCGGGCCCAGCGAGCGAGGCGTCATCCTGCTGGTCGGGCCCCGGGGCGTTGGCAAGCGCACCCTCGGAAAGGCCCTGTCCGAAAGGGGCCTCGGCCGGTTCATCGACGTTCGGGCCGTCACGATGCGGGTGTGGAAACGGCATGGCCTGGGGGTCTCCGAGGCATACAGCGCCGACGTGGTCGCGGCGATCGATGCAGCGCTGGACGAGGCGTTGTCGTCCGACGCACCGCTGATCTTCGAGACCACGGGGGCGGGTCCAGGCTCGGCTCGATGGGTCGACCGGATCCGACGCGCCCGGTCCGTGTTCTCCGTTCGACTACGGGCGTCCAGAGCGGTGTGTGCAGAGCGACTCCGCGACGACGTCCCCACGGACGACGCGTTCCTGTCGATGCTGTACGCGGGAACCCAAGGCTTCGACGCGACGTTCGGCCGGGCCTACGACCTGGACCTGCACCTCGACAAGTTCGACCCTCCGTTCCCAGCCGTCGATCGGCTCGCGGATGGCATCCAGGCCGCCCTCGCACAGAGCTGGTTCGGCGGCCGCACTCCAACGTGGACGGGCCAGCTGGTGCTGGGCGACGGGATCCGCACTGTTCGCTTGTGGGAGTCGACCGACGTCGAGGTCGCGCCCGCGGAGTTCCATGGCTACCTGTTCGTCGAGGGCAACGCGGATCTGGATCCCCCGCGACCGTGTCCCGGTGGCACCCCGTTCCAGGCCACCCACCTGACCTGGGCTCGACTCCGGAAGGTGGAGCTGGACCTGGACGGACTGGTCACGGAAATGTGGCCCCCTTCGCGGACGACTCAGGAGCGGTAGACCGGCAGGACCTCGCTGTGGTGCTGCTGGAAGAGCAGCTCCGTGCGGACGCGCCCGATCCCGTCGAGGGCACCGATGCCGTCGATGACGAAGTCGCGCAGGTGCTTGGCGTCCCGGGCCATGACGTGCACGAGCAGGTCGTCGTCACCGCCGATGTAGTAGGCGGCCCGCACCTCGTCCCGCGCGCAGAGCTTGTCCCACAGCCGGCCCACGGTCTCGCGGTCGTGGCTCGCGAGCCGGAGGAAGATGAGCGCTTGCAGGCCCACGCCGAGGGCTGCGGGGTCGACGTCCGCGTGCACACCGCGCAACACCCCCGTCTGAGCGAGGCGCTTCAGGCGTCCGTGGGTGGTGGACGGCGCCAGACCGGCGATGTGGGCGAGCTCCTTGTTGCTGGCCCGGCCATCGGTCTGCAGCGCAGCGAGCAGGGCCAGGTCGGTCTCGTCGAGCTTGGGGTCCATTGGGCCTCCGAAGAGTATTCGAGGGGTGACGCATTGCATCGAACACTATCTGACATCAACACAAGAGGCCCGACGATACGACAAGTGGTCTCGATCGACTCGCAGTCGAATGGGACACCCGTCGCCCACCACGGAAGGCCGCTCACCGGTCGGGACCCGCGTTCTCGGACCGCGTCGCGAAGGCCGTCGCCCATCGTTCTGTGGAGCACCGACCCCACCGACGTCGATTCGGAGACGCGCCGAAATCTCGCACCGATCTCGAAGACTCTTCGCTAGATGACCCACCTTCTCGTAGCTACGATTCAGATGTGGCCAGACCACCGAAGACTCGTCGTCACTGTCGACCTCGACTCCACGAGAATCCCGTTCGCATCATGACTCCCCGCATCGCACGCATCGCCCGCTTCGCCGCCGTCCTGCACGGCTCCGGAGCGCCCTCCCACGTCATCGAAGCCCTGGTCGCCGACCTGATCGACGTCGAAGGCCTCGAAGGCGCCGTGGTGGCGGCCCCCACCGCGGTGTGGCTCGAGCTCGGCGACCGGACCCGCGTGCTGCGCCTCAACCCCGGCGACGTCCACCTCGACCGCCTCACCAGCCTGTACGCCTGGCACGAGCGTGCCGTTGCGACGCCCGATGCCCCCGACCTCGACGCCACCCTCGAGCGCATCGCCACCCAGCCCTCGCCGTGGACCGAGCGGGCCCAGCACCTCGCCTTCGCCGCAGTCGGAGGAACAGCAGGGTGGCTCATCGGCGGCACCGCCATGGACCTGCTCGCCGGCACCATCGGCGGGTTCTACGTCACTCATGCCCTCGCGGCCCTCTCCGCCCCGGCCTGGCGCCCCCTGGCCATGCTCGCGGTCGGCGCGCTCGGAGGACTGCTGGGCGGGTTCGCCGGCCTGATCGGCGCCCACCCGGCTGCGGTGGCCCTCGCCAGCCTCATCGTCGTGGTCCCGGGGCTGTCGATGACCATCTCCCTCGCCGAGGTCGCCGCCGGACACTGGAGCTCCGGCGGGGCACGGCTGCTCGGCGCACTGGCGGCATCGGGTCAGCTCGCGGCTGGACTCGCGGTCGGTGCCGCGCTCACCGCACCGCTGCCCCTGGCCGACCCCGCACCCATCCTGTGGGGGGGCACCGTCGTGGTCCCGCTCGTGGGGCCGGCCGTGTTCGCGGTCCTCTTGCACGCCCGACCCGCTCAGATCCCCGCTGTGATGGGCGTCGCAGCCCTGGGCTTCGCAATCGCCGCGTCGGTCACGGGTCCGTTGGGGGCCGGCCTCGCGGCACTCGCGGTGGGCCTCGCCGCCAACACCCTCACCCGGACCCGCAACGTGCCCGCGCTCGCGACGTCCGTGCCCGGCATCCTGCTCCTCGTTCCCGGCTCGGTCGGGGTGCGGGGTCTCGGCCAGCTCGTCGCCGGAGATCTGTCCGGCACCCAGACCGCCATCGACGCCCTGTTCGCCGCCGGTGCTCTGGCCCTCGGGCTCCTCGCCGCGCACGCCCTGCTGCCCGCCCGGGCCGCAGCTCAGCCCTCGGACGCCACGCCGTCGAGCGCTTCGCGGATCAGCGCCACCTCGTCGTCGGAACCTGGCTCGGCATCGGTCTGCACGCCCATGGTCACCGCCCACGACCGCAGCTCGGCCGGGGTTCCGTAGCGACTCAGCACCACGGCCTCCTCGGTGACGGCCCCGCAGTTGCGCAGCACGGTGAGCACGCGTTCCCGCCACAGAGGCGCCTCCAGCGGACACACCCGCGCAGCGGTCCGCGCCAGGCGCTCCTCGACGAACTGCCCACACCCGTCGTCCTGCATGAGCAAGCCGACATCGTGCTCGACCAGCGCCGAGACCAGGTAGGGCCCGATCCCCTCCGGCCGGCACTCCAGCGCCACCGCACACCCGACCCGGATCGCGCCCGGGTGCCGCTGGCGCAGCAGGCTCTTCACCACGGCGCGCTGCACGACCTCGTCGAAGCCCGCGAGCACGGCCGGGAGCCAGGCATCCACCACTTCGCCAGGCACCGCGGGTGTGCCGGTGAGCTCGGTCGCGATCAGCAGGCCCAGCGCACGCGGATGCGGGACCTCGTGTGCGCCGACCGACACCGGAAAGTCCGACGGACCCGCAGTCTCTTCGCTCATCATCGGCCTTCCTCCCCGGGCATCATCCCGCTCAGCTCACAGGAGATGGTTCGTCCGCAGCCCGCTCGACTTGAGTCGGAACCTGCAGGCGAGCCCAGGGGCGCTTGGTATCGGGATCGACGGCCTTCAGCGCGCGCTTCCAGTGGGAGAACCGACCCCCGGCATGCACGGCTTCGATCACGGCCTCGCCGGCCTCGGGCCCTCCCTGGGCGAGCTCGTACTCCACCCAGGCCCAGCGCGCTGAGGTGGGACGCACCTCGACCGTGCCCCGTAGACCCCTGGACAGCTGCTTCAGGGTCTTCTCGACCGGCTTGATCCCCGCCCACGGCGCGCCATCCAGCGGGGTGTTGCGCTTGGCGACGAAGGGCGCGATGCCGAGTGCGATGCGGGTTCCGCCCGAGGCCTTGCGCAGCTCTCTGCTGAACGCCACCAGCTCGTCGATGTCCTCGGGCGTCTCGCCGGGCAGCCCCACCATCATGTAGACCTTGAAGACGTCGAACTGCAGCTCGCCCGTGAGCTGGGCGCAGGTCATCAGGTGGCGCTCCACCGTTCCCTTCGAGATCTGCCGGCGCAGCCGCTTGCTCGCCCCGTCGCTGGCCACCGTCAGGGTGCGGGCCCCGCTCTCGCGCAGCAGCTTGGCGATGGCCGGACGACGCTCGACCCGATCGGCCCGCAACGAGCTCAACCCGATCTGGCGTCCCGAGCGCACCAACACGTCGAGGACGTCGACCAGCTTGGGGTGATCGGAGATGGCCGCCCCGACCAGCCCCACCTTGCGGGCCTCTTCGGGGACGAAGGACAGGATCCGCTCGGGGGTGACGAGCCGCATGCCGCCGTTGGTCGATCGACGCATGACGCAGAACGCACAGCCCCGGTGACAGCCGCGCTCCCCTTCGATGAGGAACATGTCCGACAGCTCGGCATCCGGCGCGAGGATGTGACTGCGGGCCGGAAGCAGCGCATCGGTGGCCTTCGCGACGATGGGCAGGCGCGCCCCGTCACGGCTCGGGATGTAGCCGCCCGGCAGGGCCTTCACGGCATCGAGCCAGCTGTCGTAGGTGTCGCAGTCGAAGAAGGCCTGGACCGCGATCGGTGCGGTCTCCTCGGCCTCTCCGAGCAGCATGGCGTCGGCGAAGGGCGCAGCGGGCAGCGGGTTGCTGAACGTGAGGGGCCCGCCGATCAGGACGAGGGGATCGTGCGGGCCCCGATCTTCGCGACGCGGGGGGATCCCACACAGCTCGAGCAGCTGCACCAGGCCGGCCAGCTCGAGCTCGTAGGCCAGCGACACACACAGGATCGGGAAGTGCGACAGGGGGGTGAGGGTTTCGATGCTGACCGCGGGCGCGCGCCGCCGCTGGTGCTCCTCGACGGAGTCCGGCAGCACCACCCGCTCGACGCTCAACCCCACGGAGGCGAGCTGCTGCAGGATCCACTGGTAGCCGAGAGAGCTCATCGCGGCGCGGTACGGCGAGGGGTAGACCATCGCCACCCGACGCGGCCCCGCAGTGTAGCAGGAGCCACGCTCGCGGTTGCGGCGCTCGACGAGTGGAGTTCGCAGGGGATCGGGCACGACTCGAACCTACTCGGCCAGGCCCCTCTTCGCCCCCGCACCGATGCGGTTCAGAGCCCCACGAGCCCCGCGAGGACGGGGAGCAACGGCCCCGCGACCACCGCGGCGATCGCACCGCAACCCACCATCCGCCCCGTGGAGACGGCCAGTTCGGTGGGGGTCCAGCCCCCATGCCGGAGCCCCCGCGCTCCCGGGTTAGGATTTGCGACATCCTCCCGGCCTTCCATCCACAGGAACGGAGCCCCATGACGTCCCTCCTCTCCAGCCTCCCCCTCCTCTTCAGCCTGTCGGCCTCCGCAGCGGCTCCGGAGACCACCCTCACCTGGGACCTCACCGCCCAGAACGCGCCCATCGGAACCCGCACCGTCACCGTCAAAGCCCTGCCGGGCGACCAGGGCACCCATCGCGTCATCGAGGCGTTCACCGACATCTCGGGCACCATCGGCCCCATCCGCATCCGGTTCCAGCAGCGGATGACCGCACATGCCGAGGGCAACGCCCCCGCCTCGTTCCACAGCGTGATCGACGAGAACGGCACGCCGAGCGAGATCCAGGGCCGGTGGACCCCCTCGGGCTGGTTCGTGAGCACCAACGTCGCCGGACGGGCCCGCAACGTCGACTTCCCGCCGTCCCGGATCGACCTGTCCACCGCAGACCTGATGGACCCCGAGAGCCGGGTCTCCCCGAGCCAGCTGGCGCCTGCCGAGCGCGGCAAGTCGGTGACGGTCCGCGTGCTGTCCGCGCTCACCGGCACCGTCGAGACCGGGCCTCTGGAGCGGCTGGGGCCGAGCGAGGTCACCATCGACGGCACCGCCGTCCCCGTCGAGGGCTACACCTGGACCGGCCCCCAGGGCGCCTCGCGCTTCTACTACAGCAGCGAGGGCCACCTCGTGAAGTACCAGAGCACGATGCAGGGGATCCAGGTCGAGGGCGTGCTGCAGGACCCTCCACCCGGCGGCATCGACGACTTCCCCGTGGCCATCGGTCGCCCGGACGTCGAGACGATCCCGCTGTAGGGCCGGCCGAACCCCTCCGCGGGTTCACCACATCGTGAGCAGCGCGTACGACAGGCCCATCGCAGCGCCGAACACCGCGATCAGGACCAGCAGCACCCCGAGCACGTTGTCCGTCGGCGGGCGCGCGGCTTCGTAGGCCTCGGTCTCCTCCTGGGACAGCACGGGCGGTGGACGCGGGGTGGGCAGGCGCTCGTCCGGCGACGTGGAGCGACCCGGTGGAAGCAGCGGCGTGAACGTGCCCACCGAGGGCTCGTCCTTGACCAGCTCGACCTCCAGCTGCCCCAGAAGCTCTGCCAGCACGGAGACGGCGGGGTAGCGCTGCTCGGGAGTGTCGGCGAGCAGGGTCTGAAGCACGGGTCCGAGCACCTCCGGGATCCGGGGCGCGGGAAGGATGGGGGTCTTGGTGCGATCGCCGGGCGGCGCTTCGGGATTGTGCGGCGGCGTCCCGGTGAGCAGCTCGTACAGGATCACCCCGAGGGAGAACTGATCGGCCGCCGGGGAGATCTCCCCGAAGCCGACCTCAGGCGCGCAGTACCCGCCCAGTGGGAATCCAGCGGGAGGACCGATGCTCCAGGGCCCTGGCACCCGGACCGCATCCTCGCTCCAGCCCGGGACCATCCGGATGGCCGTGGGCCGCAGATCGATGCAGGTGAACCCCGCGTCGTGGAGCACCTGCACGGCTTCGGCGATGGCTCGGACGGTCTGCAGCGCGTGCACCAGATCCAGCGGCCCCTTCTCGAGCAGGTCGTCCAGGGTCGCGCCGGCGGGCTCGGGGGTGACGAGCCAGGCGAAGCGATCGCCGAGCAGCCCCCACCCCCAGACGGGCACCAGAGCCGGATGGTCCAGGGTCGGTGGAGCAGCCGACACCCACGCCCGCAGTCGGGCCTCGTCCCGCTCGGTGGCCTCGCGATCGAACGCGGGAACCGAGGCGGCGTCGAGCTCCAGCAGCAGCGCCTGACCCGAAGCCCGGTCGTCCAACCGAAGCGCCTTGGCGACCCGGGGATCCAGCGGGTTCGGCTCTCCCAGTCGAATGCCCTCGGCCAACAGCTCGCCGGGCTGGATGGGCATGTCGGACCAGCGCGGTTGGGGATGGGGCGAACGCATCGCGCGCTACTGTACCGCGTGTTCCGCACCCACAAGCAGCCCCTGGGACACCCGACCCGCGGGAAGACAGCCGCCGTCCGGCTCAGACGCCTGGATCGGTTCCTCCTGCGCACCGAACCCATGCTCGGCTGGCGACACGGGCGCTGGGCCGACGCCGCGTTCGTCGATCTGGGCTACGGCTGGCGACCGACGACGACCATGGAGCTGGCCGATCAGCTGCGGACGCGCGTGCCGGCGATGCCCGTGATCGGGATCGAGATCGAGCCCGACCGCGTCGAGGCCGCTGCGCCCTGGGCCGACGAGAACACCCGCTTCGTCCGGGGTGGATTCGAGGTCCCGCTGAGACCCCGCCCACCCGTCCGACTCCTGAGGGCGATGAACGTGCTCCGCCAGTACGGCCCCGAGGCGGTGTCCGACGCCCACGAGCAGATGCTGTCCGTGCTCCTCCCCGGGGGGTTGCTGGTCGAAGGCACCTCCAGCCCGAGCGGGCACCGGATGGTCGTCAACCTGCTGCGAAAGCGCATCGACCACCCTCCCGAGCACCGGGTGTTGTTCAGCGCCAACCTGCGCTATCCCCTGGATTCCCCCCGCGACCTGCAGCCCGTGCTCCCGAAGGACCGCATCCACGCGATGGGGGACGGAACCGCGATCGCTGCGTTGATGGCGGACTGGGAGCGCGCCTGGCTGGAGACCCACCCCACCGCCACCTTCGGGACCCGCGTGCACTTCGCCGAAGCTGGAAAGGTGCTGATGGCGCGGCGTTCCGACGTCGAGCGGCGGCCAGGGCTGTTGCGGCAGGGCTACCTCGTGTGGCGTCCGGCATGACGGACGGGGGTTACGCTGGACGAGGAGGTCCCATGCGCACGCTCGTCCCGATCCTGATCCCCCTCGCAGCGCTGTTCGGCTGCACCAGCAGCTACGACCAGGGGTACGACGACGGCTGCTACCAGGGGGCGCTCGACGGCGCGATGTGGGGCGGAGCCGATGCCGCCCTGTGCTACTCCGCCGACCCCACGCCCGGCTTCGTGTCCGCTGGGCCCACCCGCTACGACCTCGGCTTCGCAGACGGCTACGACGCCTGTTTCCCGGGCGAGTACCAGGCCGCGTGGGACTTCATGATCGTGACCCTCGAGGAAGAGCTGGGCCCCTGCGAGTAGGCGAGCAGCCCGTCAGCGGCCCGCGCGAGCTGCGAATCCATCCAGGGTCTTGGCGATCAGCTCCCGGCTCTCGGGCATCAGCGGACGCCGCAGGATCAACCAGGCCATCAACGCGAACAGCAGCGCACCTCCGCCGAGCACACCGACGCAGATCAGCAGGCTCTCGAGCAGCGGAAGGCCGGTGAGCCGCTGGACCGCCGTGACCAGGGTGACCGCCCCGAGCAGTGCCGTGCAGACACTCGCCATCCCGGCCGTCATCAACAGACCGACCCCGATCATCAGCCGCAGGATCTCGCGCTGGACCTCGTTGCGCACCACGATGATGTGGGCCGCGAGCAGGCCGCGGAACGCCCGGGCCACCCGGGTCGCCATGCGGATGTAGGGCCCGATCAGCTCGTCTCCGTCGGACGATTCTGCATCCTCGGCGGCATCGTCCCCCGGGGCGTCGGACGCATCGGAGGGGGGGTCTGCGAGGTCGCTGGACTCACGAACTGCAGGCGGACCACCCCTGTCGTCCTTCGGGGTGCCGGCCGGCTCGTCGTCTTCAGGTGTCGTCATCGGACGTCTCCTCGTCGGACGGGGCTTCGTGCGGGTAGCCCAGAGCCCCCAGGAACAACCCCGCGGCGAACGCCACCCCGGCCGTGAGGAACAGGACCAGGCCGAGGTGTTCGCGGGCGGTCTCGGTGGCCAGGGGCGTGACGTCGCGCTTCACCTCGCGGGTGAGCGCTTCGAGGTGGGACTCCAGGCTCGCGACGATGGACTCGACCGGCTCGGCGACCTCCGAGGTCCGCGACCCGTCCCGCGAATCGTCTCGGTCCGCGTGCGAGTGGGCTCTCGATTCAGCGCGCGTCGCCAGGTCTCGGCCGCCACGGCTGGGAGGCGTAGCGGGCTCGGCGGGCGCTGCGACCACGGTGAGCAGCTCGGCCAGCAGGCGGCGCGTCAGGGCCTTCGTGCGGCCCGACCGCTCGGCCACCAGCACGACCACCTCGTCGAGCGCGCCCTCGGTGGCGTCGAGGGCGTCGACGTCCACCGTCGGCCACTCGTCGAGGATCAGAGGACGCACGTCGGCGAAGGCCACGCGGAAGGCGTCGGGGTCAGGCGATGCGGACACGAAGACTCTCCATGCCCGCCAGCCTATCCCAGTGGGTCACTCAGGCTTCGGCGCGTCCGGAGAACCCACGGGGTCTTCGACCGTTGGCGCGTTCTGAACGGGTTCGGCCGGACCGGGCTCCACCGGCGTGGGCTCGGCGGATTCGACCTTCTCGGACGGCGCGACCACGTGCGGCTCCGGGATCCCGCCTTCGGGTGCGAGCTCGGGGTCGGTGAACGGCGGACCCGGCTCGTCTTCGGAAGACGCTTCGGACGACGCTTCGGCAGGCGTCACAGCCTGCTCGACGGGGGCCACCTCGGCGTTCTCCGGCGGCTTCGCATCCGCGTGCCCGGCCTGGGTCTCGGGCTCTTCGGACCGGCGGCGACGGATCACCCGGTTGGCGGTGTTGCCCGTGGCCTTCTCCTTGGGAGTCGTGGTCTCACCCGCTGCGAGTGTCGCGGCGCCGCCTTCGGATGCCCCCGCCACCACGGCCCCTTCGGCAGGACCGGGGTCGGCGAGCCCCGCAGCACGGGCCTCGATCCGGGCCTGGATGCGCGTGAGCTCCGTGTCGTAGGCCGCCGCCCACAGGCTCCCCTGCGGCGCGCGCTCCTTGGCACGGAGGTATTCGGCGTGGGCCGGGATGATCTGGTCGCGGGCTTCGAGGACCTGGGCCAGCGTGGCGAACGCCCGATGGGAGCTCGGGTTGCGGGACGCCTGATCGCGCACCAGCGCCTCGGCCTGGTCGACCTCGCCCTTCGCCAGCATCACCAGGGAGCGCTCCAGGCTGATCCGGTGGTGCCGCTCGGCGCCGCGCTCGGAGTTCTTCTTGGCCTTCGAGAGCAGCCAGTCGGCCCGCTCCAGATCGCCACCGGACCGACGATGCAGCTGAGCCAGCAACAGCTGGGCCTCGGGGGCCTTGCGGTCGCCGCGAAGCGAGGTCTCCAGGAGCTCCTGGGCCTCCTTGAAGGTGTCGCTCTTCTTGCCCGCATCGGCTTCGGTGGCCGCCAGGTGGATGAGCAGATCCGCCAGGCGGGCGGTCTGGACGGGATCCTCCGGAGCCAGCCGCACCGCTTCGCGCAGCAGGGTCTCGGCTTCGGGGAGGGCCGCCGCACCCTCGTCGCGCTTGGCCATGCCCAGCAGGCCGTAGGCGTCGGGGAGCATCGGCTCGAGGTCCATCGCGGTCTGCAGGCGCTCGATGGCTTCCTTGCGCCGACCGTGCCGCAGCAGCAGGCTGCCCAGGCGGCAGTGCAGGCGTGCCTCGTCCGGCAGGGTGTTCACGGCGCGCTCGAGGATCTCGATCGCCTTGTGGCGCTGACGACGGGACAGCCAGAAGCCCGTGACCTTGTGGAACACCTCCGGGACGGGCGCCTTGGTCATCGCTTCCTCGGCGAGGGCCTCGAAGTCCTCCTTCTCGACCTCGAGGTTGCGATCGGGCCGGTCGTTTCTGTCGTTCCTGCCCTTACCACCGCGACCGCGGCCCTTGCCACGTCCGCCCTTGTTGCGGCCGTCCCGCTCCTGCGGAGCGCCCTTCTTGCCCCGGTTGCTGCGCTTCGCGTCGCGCTCGTAGCGCTCCTGGTACTGGAGCAGCTCCATCCGCATCAGGTACGCGTCTGCGTTGCTGGGCTGGGCGTTGCTGACCTCGGCCAGCCGCTGCTTGGCCAGGTGGAAGTTGGGCCGCTTGCTGCGGATCATCCCGATGCAGCTCTCGACCATCGCGTCGTTGTCGGGGAGCTCGGTCTTCACGCGGCGACGGACGTTGCGCGAGGCCACGGCGAACTGGTTGAGGTCCTGCTGGATCACGAGCTCGGTCATGCCGCTCGTGCCCTTCAGGCTGTTCCAGGCGTCGTCGGCCAGGCGACCGTACGTGTCGAAGTCGCTGGTCTCGCGCCACGACAGATTCGAACGCACCAGGGGATGCACGCGGTAGGCGCGGTCGGTCTCGACGCCCACCATGTCCAGGAGCCCCTGACCGAGCAGGTGCAGCCGGGTGCGACGCGCCAGGCCCAGATTGCTGACCCGCTGCCCGTCCACCGGACGCGGCAGGTGCGCCAGCATCGCCAGCGCTCCGCGGTCCTTCTTGGAGAGCTTGTCGACCCGCTTGCCGATGCGCTTCTTGATGACGTCCGTGTGCTCGATGGACTCCATCTTCATGAACTTGGGGTTCTTCTCGAAGTCGGTGAGCTCGACGCCGTCGGGACGCTCGCGCACCTCGACCGCGTACGTGCGGGTCGCCATGGGATGGCCGTGGATCCGCTCGTTCATGGGGCCGATGCGGTCACGCGGGAACTCCGGCGCCTTGTAGCCCTGGAAGATCTCGTAGAGGAACTTGCCGCCGATGCCCTTCAGCTCCATGCGACGCACGTGCTTGGCCGCGCCCTCTCTGTAGAGGGTGGGCTGCTCGAGGGAGGTGAACACGATGCGCAGGCTGTAGGTGTTCGTGAGCAGCGCCGTGAGCAGCATCTCGAGCCGCGACTTGCGGAAGAAGTCGCCCTGACGTCCCAGCGAGGTGTGCAGCCCTTCGATGAGCAACACCTGGTTCAGCTCGACGGCCTGGAGGCTTGCGATGGCGGCCTTCACGATGTCCGAAGGGGTGCTCTTCTCGCTGGCCGCAGCCTCGGACAGCCCGCTGTCACCGGCCTCTTTGCAGACCAGGGCCAGTCGGGCGACCAGCGTGTCGAAGCCGATCTCGCGTCCCAGCGAGAGCTCCGGCAGCACCGTGAGCTTCGGGTCGGCGTCGTCGGCCTTCACCTTCTCGAGCGCGTGCTCGACCAGGTAGCGCTTGCCGATGCCGTGGGGACCGCTCACCACGATGGGACCGCCCTCTCCGAGCAGACCGACCAGCGTGTCGACCTCTTCGTCGCGGCCCACGAACGTGAAGCGGGGGGCGTTGTCGCTCGCCTTCTTCTTGGCGGTCTTCGGCAGCTCGACCTCGGGCAGCGCCTCGTCTTCGGGGACGGGCAGCTCTTGCAGGAAGCTCTTCCCGCGCCCCTTGATGTGCTGCACCTTCAGACCGCGCAGCATGCCGAACTGGAACGGGTTGTACTGCCGGCTGACCACGTAGACCGTGGGCTTGTTGCTGGCCCGACCGAGCAGCTTGCCGATCTGTTCGAGGCCCGACTGGTCGACGGTCTCGGGCTCGAGGAGGACCAGGACACCGTTCGGATTGGCCACGGCACGCGCGACACCCGACTCGCCGACATCGGTGACGGGGGCGGTGGCAGGACCGGACAGGGCCATCGGGACCAGGGCCGCCCGATCCTTGAGCGCGAGCATGACCTCGGGATCGCGGAGCAGGGAGCTGGAGACGGCGACCGAACAACGTCCGGCCTCGACGGCATTCGCAACGGCTTTCATGTGGAGGACTCTCCGGTGAGCGCAGCGCCCGGGACTAACGGGGGCCTCAACTGCGATCAAGCCGTGATCCGCCTGTGTGCACGGGCCAAACGCGACGTGACTCCGCAGGGAATAAGAGGACTCCGATGGGACTCGAAGCGATCGTGGCGCAGCTGCCCACCCAGCCGGGCTGCTACCTGTTCAAAGACGCGAAGGGAACGGTGCTCTACGTGGGCAAGGCCGCTTCGCTGCGCACCCGGGTGCGCCAGTACATCGCGGGGTCCGACGAGCGGATGATGGTGCCGTACCTCGTCGATGCCGCCGCAGACGTCGAGGTCGTGGTCACCGCGACGGAGAAGGAAGCGCTGATCCTCGAGAACACCCTCATCAAGCGCCATCGCCCCCGGTTCAACGTCAAGCTGCGCGACGACAGCAACTTCCTCCACCTGCGCATCGACTTCCGCAAGAAGTGGCCGAAGTACGAGCTCGTCCGCTCCATCAAGAAGGACCGCGCCCGCTACTTCGGGCCGTACCACTCGGCCAGCAAGGCGCGGCAGACACTCGCGTTCCTCCAACGCGCCTTCCCGCTCCGCACCTGCACCGACGCCGTGCTCCGCAGCCGCAGCCGGCCGTGCCTGCTCCACCAGATGGATCGCTGCGTGGCCCCGTGCGTCGGCAAGGTCGAAGAGGCCGACTACCTCAACCTCGCCGAGCAGAGCACCCACCTGCTCCAGGGCCGCTACAGCGACGTCGTGAAGAACCTCACCGAGCGGATGCAGGCCGCCAGCGAGGCTCTGGAGTTCGAGCGGGCCGCCCGGATCCGCGATCTCATCTTCAGCATCGAGAGCACCCTGGAGCGCCAGAACATCGTCGACACCCGCATGGAGGACCGCGACGTGTGGGGCCTGCATCGCGAGGGCGGCCGGGGAGCCGTGGCGGTGCTGCCGATCCGCGCCGGAGTCGTCGGAGAGCCCCGGGTCAGCATGCTCAAAGCGGCCACCGACGACGACGGGCCCCTGCTGTCGACCCTGTTGAACACGTCCTACCTCGACAGCACCGTGCCCGCGGAGATCCTGGTCCCCACCCTGCCCCCCGACCACGAAGCCCTCGCCGAGGTCCTCTCCGAGCGTCGGGGCGCCAGGGTGACCGTGCACGCCCCCCAGCGCGGCAAGAAGCGCCGCTGGCTGGACATGGCGACGGACAACGCGAAGATCCGCTACCACCGCGAAGCCGACGCCGACGAGCGCCACAAGCGAGCCATGGCCGACCTCGCGCGTCACCTCGAGCTGCCCGCGCCCCCCGAGCGCATGGAGTGCTTCGACAACTCCAATCTGTCGGGCACCCACCCCGTCGCCGCGATGGCGGTGTTCAAGAACGGCGCGCCGGATCGCGCGGAGTACCGGCGCTACCGGATCAAATGGGCAGCCGGCAACGACGACTACGCGATGATGCGCGAGATCCTGGAGCGGCGGTTCAAGCGGGCCCGGGAGTCCGGCGTGTTCCCCGATCTGCTGGTGGTCGACGGCGGCAAGGGCCAGCTCGGGGTCGCCAAAGCCGTCCTGAACGATCTCGGCATCCACGACCAGCCCGTCTGCGGAATCGCCAAGCCTCGCACCGAGCGGCGCAAGGGCGACCGCAAGGCCACCGACAAGATCGTGCTCCCCCATCGCAAGGAGCCCTTGAAGCTCCGAGCCGGCCATCCCGCCCTCCGGATCCTCCAGCACATCCGCGACGAAGCGCACCGGACCGCGGTCCGCTACCAGCGCAAGGTCCGGGGCAAAGCGAACCTCACCAGCGTGCTCGAAGGCATCCCGGGCGTCGGAAAGGCCCGTCGCAACGCGCTCCTGAAGGCCCTGGGCAGCGCGGAGGCCGTCGCAGACGCCGATGTGGAGACCCTGGCTGCGGTACCCGGCATCGGCCCCAAGCTCGGCGAGCACATCTTCACGGTGATGCGCGGCGGCTAGTCTAGGCCTCTTCGGCGTACATCCACAGCCGGAGGTCCGTCTCGTAGCGGTGGTACTCCGGCTCCATGTGCGTGCACAGGCGGTAGAACGCCTTGTCGTGGTCACGGTGGCGCAGGTGCGCGAGCTCGTGCACGACCACCATCCGCAGGAACTCGGGCGGCAGGGCTTTGAACACGCTGGACACGCGCAGCTCGTTCTTCCGCTTGAGCTTGTTGCCCTGCACGCGAACCGCGTAGGTGTGGGTGCCGAGGGCGCGGTACAGCGTCGCGATCTTGTCGGACCACCGCACCTTGTGGAGCGGATCGCTGCTCTTCAGGTAGTCGTTCTTCAGGTCCATGACGTGGGTACGCAGCCGCGCGTTGTCGGTGATGTCGTGGACGTTCGGGTATGCGGCCCGGAGGCGCTCCTGCAGCGTGCCGGCGGCCTTGAGCTGCTCCACGCGAGTGCGGGTCTCATCGGGGAATCCTGCGAGCCAGTCGAATCGGCGGGACATCTGGCGTTCCTAACCTGTTGGGATTGGGCTCTTGGAGATCAGGCCCGCCCTTGGAGGTGGAGCAACAAGCGCTCGCGCGGTCGGAGGCCGGTAGGTCACTCGCGCCACGACTCATGGAAACAGGCAGCCTCCGGTCAGCACATGTCATTAAATTGACATGTGCCGGCCGTCCACCCCGTGTCGTTCAGGTTGATCCGGTGACCGAGGCGTGAGGACGGGTTGATCGCGAGATCCCGGCGTGTGATCTGGTCGCCACGGAGGCGACATGGCTGGAGCATACCCGGTGGAATTGCGCTGGCGCGTGGTGAACGCGTTCAACGAAGGCGAAGGTACATACGACGCGATCGCGGAGCGATTCAAGGTCGGGAGAGCCAGTGTTGTACGGTGGGTCGCGCTCGAGCGAGACACTGGGGACGTCGTACCGAAGCCGATGGGCGGTGCGAGACACAAGCGCCGGATCGACGAGGAAGGCGAGGAGATGATCCGGTCCGTCCTAGACGATCTCCCAGATTCCACGCTCCAGGAACTCGCCGATCTGTACGCGGACGAGCGAGGGGTGCGGGTCTCGGTCAGGACGATGGGAAGATGCCTGGCCCGCATGGGCATCACGCGAAAAAGGGGGCTCTGAGGGCTCCTGCGTCGCGGCGACCGGACGTCGTCGAGGCCCGCCGTGAGTTCATCGAGAACCAATCGGACCTCGCCGTGGACAAGCTCGTGTTCATCGACGAATCCGGGTTCCGAACCAACCTGAATCGTCCGTACGGATGGGCTCCATGCGGATAAAAGCCCACGTTGATCGCTCCGAAGTACGGCAAGAACATCACCATCGTCGGCGCGATTGCCCTCGACGGGGTCCGGGCAACCCACGTTGTTGAAGGCAAGTTCGATGGACCGCGGTTCATCGCCTACTTGGATGAGGTCCTCGGCCCGACCCTCCATGAGGGCGACATCGTTGTGATGGACGGGCCGCGCCTCCATCGAGTCGCTGGTGTCACCGAGACACTCGCGAAATTCGGTGCGACCGCGATGTACCTTCCGCCCTACTCGCCGGAGCTCAACCCCATCGAGATGTGCTGGTCCGTCATGAAGGCATGGATTCGACAGTGGACCCCTCGCGCGAAGGATCGGCTGCTCCAGTCTATCGAGCGCGCCTGGGACGGCGTGACTGAGGCCTTGTGCGCGGCCTGGATCAGGCACAGCGGCTACGCGGTGCCGACGAGTGAATCAGCATGAGTGACCGATGGTGTATCCAGTCCTCAATCATCGCGACTGGTGGCGAGGTCACGCAGGGAGCGATGACAACGAACATCGCAGCCGAGTGCAACCTCATTCATGCGCTCGACCCCGCCACACTCCTGAGCGGCGGACCAAACCTGATCGGCTCTTCGCACAACCCTGACTTCATCGCGCCAAACTCCGGCGACTTCCATCTTGGCGCAAGCAGCGACGCGCTGGGTTTCTGCACAACAGGACTGACGGAAGACCTGGACGGGAACTCTAGGTCGGCTCCCTACGACATGGGCGCTTTGGAGCGTCCATGATCCCCCAACCAGGAAGGCAAAACGTGCCCTTGATGCTCGTCGCGCTCACCCTGGGGTGCACCCCGGCCACTCATGACACCTCCGACACCTATGACACCGGCTTGCCATCGCAGCCTTGCGATGTTGATGTTTTTGAGTTCACGAGTGTTCCGCAAACTGGCACCGCAGACGTCTTTTACCGAAGCGAAATCTTTATCGAAATCAGCACTGCTAAACGAGCGGAGCCCGAGGACCTACCGGCCTTTAACGAGCAGCTCCTTAGCGCGACACTCTGGAAACAAGCTCCCGACGGTTCTTACGCGCACGTCGACGCGACGGAGGTGGTTGAACTTCAGCCTGAGGCGTTCAGCCCAACCTGGCGCATCGTTCCCGAGCATTCACTCGAACCTGCCACGACGTACCAAGCTCGCTACGCTTGGTGCGACGACGAGACCACGATTACGTTCCAAACCGGTCAAGCTGGTACTCCGGTATCGGACGACATCATCGATGGTGCCGTCTACACCTGGAAGCTCGACGAAGCGGACTTCGGCTCCGTCTCCATCAACGACCAGTTCGGCGAGCTGGCTCGCGAAGTGCTGGTTCAGATCGATCTCGAACAAGGGGAACCCAACTTCACGTTCGCCTGGTCTGGCGAACTCACGAGCGAGCAGGATCTCTGCGCAGAGACAACCGGGGCACCCGGCTGGGATTACGACAATCCGTGGTTTGAGGGGGGTGCGCTGCTGCCACACTGGGAACCCGACGACCTGCCGTTCGGCGCCATCGAGGTCCGAGGCGCCTTCGGGCCTGATCCTTCTCATCTGTACGGACTGGAGTTCCACATCCTCTCCCCCTGCGCGTCAACGGACTCCCCGGAAGACGACTGCATTCGGTGCCTGCCTCCCCTCGAGACCGCGGCCGAAGGCTGCACCAGCTTCCAGCCGCTGACGATCGTTGCTGAGCGACGAACTAATTCAATCATCCCGCGAACAACGGACCAGATCGCCTCTGACTCCGCTTGCAGCCCGTGAGCTCGGGCCTCACTTCTCTCGTCCGTGAACACCTTCCCATTCCGTGTTTTTAGACGTGTTCACAGCGGCGCCACCGTCCACGCCTCCCCGCGATGCACGGCCCGCCGCACCCAGTGCCCGTCCGACCCGTCCTCTCGCTCGCCCTCGATGTCGATCGCGACCTCGGCTCCCAGCAACCGCGGCCCCAGGTCGCGCTCGCAGTCCTTCGCGCAGTCCTCGAGCCGAATCCGAAGCGGCCACCACTGAAGCGTGACGTCACTCCCCTCCCCGGCCTCCGGACGCAGCACCCGAACGGTCTCCCGCCGCCCCCCGAAGCCGACGTCGATGTCCAGGGTGGCAGAGCGCTCCAGACCCAGCCGGTCGACCGGCGCCACATCGACGCGCAGCCCGTCCAGCCGGTCCCCGTCGACACCGCGCGCCGTCGAGACCGGCAGACCGTCGACCTGGATCGACTTCGCATTCCTGGGCAGATCCACGACCGAGAGCGTCAAGCGGCCCGGCTGCACGAGGCGTTCCGGCAGGCGACCGGGCGGAGCGGACAGCGGGACCGCACGATCCGCCTTCTCGGGTCGCGTGGTGAACCGGACGACGTGCCCCGGCGTCACCGCGACCAGATCGCCCTCGGGCGTCCACGCGAAAGCGGCCTGATCGACGTGCTCGATGGCGTAGACGATGCGCCCGGTCGGCCGGTCGAACAGCAACAGGTCGTCGTCGGCATGGGCGGCCACCAGATCCCCGGTGGGCGACGGCGCGAGCCAGCTCACGAGCCGGTTCACGTGCCAGTTCTCCTCACCCGTCTCGGCGAACACGGCCCGGATGCCGGTCGGAACCCCGACGTACACGTGGGGATCGGGCGTTCCAGGGGCATCGTGGGACAGGTGAACGATGGGGCCGGGCATCCGCGGCTGTCGCTCGGAGCCGTCGAACACCGCCAGCTGACCGGCACCGAACACCCACAACCGCTCACCCACCACGGCGAGTCGCGAGTACTTGGCCGGGGTGAGACGCTGCTCGGGCGGCCCCGGATCGACCAGCGCCCGACAGTCGGGACTGAACGCATAGGGCGCGATGGCGCCGCCGCACACCAGGGGCTCCAGCGTGCCGCCGTACAGGTCCCAGACCCACTCGCGGCCCTTGGTGGTGACCACAAGGCGGGGATCGGGCGTACCGCGGCGGTGGAGGTTCACGAACCCCGGCGGCCCGAGCCACACCCGCGCCCCGGTCAGGGGCAGCATCTCGACGGCCCCATCGCGATGCTGGACCACGATCCCCTCGCGGCCGACGCGCCAGATCCGGTCGTCCCACGCCAGGAGCTCGGCTGGGACGGGCAGATCGGCACCGCGCTCCACGTCGACCTCGCGTACCGGACCATACGGCCGGGCATCCTGAAGATGCGCCACCGCAGGTTCGAGCAGTGCGATCGCGAGGCCGAGGCTCCACATGGGAGTGCCTTATTCGCCGCAGCGACGGACAGGCCGGATAGAGCACCGACATGTACGAAGGACCCCTGTACCGCCCGCCCTCCGAAGCCGACAGCGCCATCCTGCAGGCGACGATCGGCTGTTCGTGGAACGCCTGCACGTACTGCGACATGTACCGCAGCAAGACCTACCGCGAACGCGACCTGCCCTCGGTCCTGGCCGACATCGAGACCCTCGGTGCCCACCTGCGCGGCCGCACCCGCAAGGTGTTCGTGGCCGACGGCGATGCGCTCGGCATGCCGATGGACCACTGGCTGCCGATCCTCGAAGCCATTCCGTCGGCGTTCGGCCCCCTGAAGCGGGTGAGCTGCTACGCGATGGCCCGCAACGTGCTCGCGAAGACCCCCGCCGAGCTCGAACAGCTGGCCCAGGCGGGGCTGACGCGCCTGTACATCGGTCCGGAGTCCGGCGACGACGTCACGCTGAAGCGCATCGCCAAGGGCTCGACCCACGCGGAGCACGTGGAGGCTGCCCAGCGCGCGAAGGCCGCGGGCATGGAGCTGTCGGTGATCGCGCTGCTGGGCGCCGGTGGAGCCGAGCGATCCGAAGAGCATGCGCGCGAGACCGCCCGCCTGGTGACGGGCATGGATCCGGAGTTCTTCGCAGCGCTGACCCTGACGGTCGTGCCGGGCACCCCCATCGCGAAGCTGGCCGAGAAGGGCCGGTTCACCCTGCCGAGCAAGCCCCAGCTGCTGCGGGAGCTGCAGACGATGGTGCTCGACGCGAAGCCCACCGATGCGATGTTCCGCACCAACCACGCGTCGAACTACCTGCCGCTGAAGGGCCGGTTGCCGGTGGACGGGCCCGCGATGGCAGACGCGATCGACGCCGCACTCGACGGCTCGATCCCCCTGCGCCCCGAGTGGTCCCGGGGGCTGTGAATGGCGAACCCGTTCATGCCGCCGGACGACTCCGGATCGGACGCCAGCGACGCTCGACAATCCGCCCCCGCTGACGATCCCTGGGCCCAGGCGACCCAGCTGGTGATCGGGATGCGGTTCCCCCAGCTGCTGTTCGGCGGGCTGTACGGGTTGCTGGCGCTGGCGACGGTGGTGATCGGCGGACTCGCGTTCTTGGGCGGTCTGGGCGCCGGACCCGATGAACGGCTCGTGATCCTGGGCGGTTCGAGCGTCTACCTCGTGATGGGTGCGGTGGGGCTGGTGCCGTCGGGGCTGCTGGTGCGCAGCGGTCTGGCCGCGCTCCTGGCGGGCTCGGCAGACGACGACGAGCAGCCCGATCACATCCTCACCAGCCTCCGATCCCAGCTGTGGTTCTGGCGGGTGCTGGCGCTGTACCTGCTGCTGATGACGGTGTTGTACGGCGTCGCGTTCTTCCTGTTGGTGGGGCTGGGCCTGCTGGGCAACCTGGGCTGACTCCGCCGTTCCCTGGATTCCCCGACGGCATTGCCCGACTTCGCAAGGGATCCAGTTGCAATTCGGGGGGTCAGGGGTCTATGACCTCTGTTCAGCCCCGAGGAGGCCATGGATCGCTTGTCGCAGATGCGGGTGTTCACGACGGTCGTCGACAAAGCCAGCTTCACCGGGGCCGCCAAAACCCTCGGAATGGCGAAGTCGACGGTGTCGCGTCAGGTGTCCGACCTCGAGACCCGCCTCGGCGCCCGACTGCTCTACCGCACCACCCGGGTGATCCGTCCCACAGACGTCGGCAAGGCGTACTACGAGCGCTGTGCAGCCATCCTGGTCGACGTCGAAGAAGCCGACATGGCGGTGCAGGAGCGCGGCGGAGACGTGGTCCGCGGCACCCTGCACCTCGCGGCAGCGGGGCTGTTCGCCACCCAGCACCTGATGGAACCCATCGCGAGCTTTCGCGAGAAATACCCGGACGTCACGGTCGATCTGCACCTGGCCGACCGGTACGTGAACCTGGTCGAAGACGGCATCGACGTCGCGCTCCGGATCATCAGCAACCCCCGTGACTCCAGCCTGGTGGCGCGTCGACTCACCAACACCGAGCACGGCTTGTTCGCCTCTCCCCGCTACCTCGACCGGCACGGGGTCCCGCTCCACCTCGAGCAGCTCTCGCAGCACGAAGTCGTCACCCGCGATCCACCCGGCAGCACCTGGCTGCTCCACGGACCCGACGGGGAGGTGCGCGTCGACGTCACCCCCGTGCTCACCTGCAACCAGAGCGCTCCGATCCTACGCGGCGTGCGGCTGGGTCTGGGGATCGGGCTGTTGCCGGACTTCATGACCTCGCGGCTGGAGCGTCGCGGCGACCTGGTGCGCGTCCTGCCCCACTATCACGGCGTGGAGAGCGGAGTGTACGCAGTCTACCCCCACCGCAGGCTGCTCTCGGGACGCGTGCGCGCGTTCATCGATCACCTGGCAGAGCTGTGGAATCCCCCACCGTGGCGACGCTGATCGGTCGCGATGAGATGGAGATCCGTCGAGGGAGTTTTTCTGTTTTCTCTGGGGTTCAGATGGAGAGGAAGAACACCATCGAAACCAGCACGCCGGCGCTGAGGACGCTGTACCACAGCATGAAGCCGTAGGCCTTGGCGGAAAGGGAAGAGGGCCCGGTGGCAGGCAGGGATGAGGGGATACGAGGCGGGATGGAGTTGGGGTGCGACACGGCAAAACCTCCGGTGGCACAGTGATTGTCACACACCCGTCACATTCCTGCAACTCAGAGGTTACCCTTC
This sequence comes from Myxococcota bacterium, assembly GCA_965224055.1. Classification (GTDB taxonomy): domain Bacteria; phylum Myxococcota_A; class UBA796; order UBA796; genus JACKEQ01. Next base: position 6,426,352 of record OZ245034.1, read on the forward strand.
GACCCGAAAAACGGGTGCAACAACCGCAGCTCGGTACGTCTGGCAAACCGGATCCAGGTGGATGCGATCAGTGGAGCCAGACCAGCCCTCGATGCCCGTCCACCGTGACTTCGTCGCCATCGTGCAGCCGTCGCGTGACTCCCGACAGGTTCACCACGCACGGCACGTCGTACTCCCGCGCGACCACCGCCCCGTGGGACAGCAGACTCCCGAGCTCGAGCACCATCGCGCCTGCGCGCAACATCAGCGGTGTCCAGCCGGGGTCCACAGCGTGAGTCACCAGGATCTCCCCGTCCACCATGGCCTCTCCGTCGCGCACCGTGTGCAGGACCCGGACCCTTCCGCGCACCCGACCGGGACTCACCCCGAGCCCCTGGAATCGATGCCCCACGAGCTCTCCGTCCGCCGAGACCGGAGGTCCGCCGCCGCTCTCGCGCAGGAAGATCGGAGGATCGTCTCGCATCGCGGCTCGATGGGCAGATCGACGCGTCTCGACGGTTGATCGCAGCCGATCGCGCTCCTCCGGATCCGCCGCGTACGTCCGCCGGACCACGCCTTCGACCTCGTCGATCGTCAACCAGCGGATGTCGCTCGCGTCGTCCAGTACGCCGTCCGAGACCAGGTGGCCTCCGAGGGCGACGAGGGTTCGCTGCATGCCGGCCAGCAGCCGATCGAAGGCAAACCTCTGGTTCTCGCGAAGCAGCAGGTAGCGCCGGGTGTGGCGCAGGGTTCCGGACAGCCACCAGTGCCGGATCAGCGGCATCAGCGGCCCATCGGTGCGACGACGACGACGGACGTGTGCGAGGACCTCGGCCTGGCGACTGCGGAAGGTGCGTTCCTGATCGCCCACCCGCTCGATGGGCGACAACTCGGCATCGACGGCCCCGACGAGCAGGGGGACCAGCTGCTCGGGGTGATCGGCCCAGCGGGGACTGAAGATCTCCCAGCTGGCTTCGGCGCGATGTCCGAACTGAGCGCAGAACGCCTCCACCTCCGCGCGATCCTCCTGCTCGAGTGCGTCCAGGCCCCGCCTCAGCGCCTCGACCCCGCTCCGGCCCAGGGACTTCGCCAGCGTGTGCAGGGCCTGGTTGGTCTCCAGCGTGCGGTTGCCGGGCGGACACACGGCGAGGGCCTCCATCCACGGCTCGACGCCTCCCGGGGCCCAGCTCGACAGACACCCTTCGAGAACCTGGTACCAGAGATTGGCGAACAGCAGGCTGCAGACGTGAATCGACAGGTAGTCCCGCACGAGCTCCTGCTGTGCCCGCACCCGCTGCAGAGCGTCGGCCGACCCCAGGATGGGCGTGTCGAGGGCCGCCCGCTCGGCTTCGAAGCGATCGGCGAAGGCCTCCCAGGCGTCGTGATTGGTGAACGGGTTGAACGCGAACCGTCGCCAGCGCCGCTCGCGCCAGGTGGAGGCGAAGATCGCGTTGTACACGGCCCAGTCGGCCTTCACCCGGAACCGCCTGCGCCACTCGTCGACCTCGTCCGGGGGGATGAGCTCCAGCATGAAGCCGGGAGCGGGGGCGCCGGGCCACTTGAACAACAGGTGCCGGAACACGGTGGCGTTGAGGTAGGGCCGCCCGCGGATCAGCCGGATCGCAGGCCCCCCACCGAGGTAGCGCCGCTGGACCTCCGGATAGGCGATGAACCACTCGATGATCGGAGCCAGCAGCGACCACGACAGGGTGCTCGGAGGGGTGGGCCAGCGCTCCCCGAAGAACCGGCGGGTCCACAGGACGTCCCGCTTTCGAGGCGTCCCCGTGCGCGTGATCGGCCGGGCCTGGAGCAGGACCACGCGTCCGTCACGGCCGTCTGCGCGGCTCCCGGGCTCCCGCGCGAACTCGATGTCGAGAGGCTCGCCCAGACGGGCCTCCGCGCGCAACGCCAGGCGACAGAGCTCGAGCAGCTGGGGGTCTTCGAGCAGGGACTGGTCTGCGAGGCCCGCCGGCACGGGCTGACGGACGAGCTGACCGTTGGAGCCGATGCGCCAGTGGATGGTCTGGGGGACGGGATCGCGATGCACCACCTCGAGGAACACGCGGTTCCACACCCGCCGACCGGCACTCCACAGGCGCTGCAACCCCTTCCGCACGCCCTGCTTGGTGGCTTCGTCGCGCAGGGTGTCGGTCAGGGGCAGCTCCCGCGGACGCCGCACCACGAAGTACTGGGGCGCGGCCGCTCCCGACACCAGCGCATCGCCCTGGCCGCGCACCACCTCGACGACCATCTCGCGCCAGGAGCCGTTCTGGGGATTGACCGTGAACACCACCCCCGCGCACTCCGGCTCGAGCATGGGCTGGAGCACGACGGCCATCTGCACCCCATCGCGGGGTGCGGGCCCCTCTCGTCGGTACGCCACCGCCGACTCCGAGAACGCGCTGAGCCAGACCCGACGGATGGCTTCGGGAACATCCTCGGGTCGCACGCCCAGGGCCGTGTGGTGCACGCCTGCGAAGGACTTGTGCGCGCCATCCTCGTCGACCCCGCTGGACCGCACCGCGAGCACGCCCCGGGGCGACCGGGCCGCCAGCTCGTGGGCCGCCGCGACCCAGTGCGCGACGAACCGCGGCGGAAGGGGGGCCTCTGCCAGCACTGCGGCGTCGGTCGAGCCCAGCTCCGCACACCAGTCCGCCAGCACCCGCGCGGGAATCACCTGGGTGGGCGGGATCGGAAGCCCGGCGCGCGCCAGGCGCAGCAACCCCCGCGCCTTCCCACCCAATGCCGTGGCCACGGGGCCGTCCGACGCCACGACGTCGGCGATCCCGGCATCTTCCGGGACTTCCAGCAGGGGGACGACGGGCCGTTCCTCGGGCGGATTGCGGCGAAAAGCCTTGACAGGTGGCATGCGGGCCGTAAATAACGGGACCGAGGGTCTCTCCTCCATCGGTCTTTGGTAGGCCGTCGGCAGGCTGACCTCACCACGGAGAGGGGTTCCTCTCCTGATGCGCCCCCCTCCTCACCATCGCTGGCGTCGAGGGCGGCAGAACCGGGCGACAGCCCCGTCCGCGGTGCAACCGCAGGCTCGCCCTCCTACAGGTCACGTACATCCGGTACACGCGGCACCTGTCTACTCCGAAGGCGCGGGACGACTGACGAAGGCGGCCCGGCCCCTCCCACAGCGCAGGGACAACCCATGGTCCACGCATGCAGATAAATCCGGCCAATCCGGTCATCGTCCAGGGGGACGGCAAAGTCCTCCTCGAAACGCAACACCCCCGGTTCGACGAAGCCCGGGACTTCCTGGCGCGGTTCGCAGAGCTCGAGAGCTCCCCCGACCTGCTCCACACCTACCGCATCACGCCCCTGTCGCTCTGGAACGCCGCCAGCGCGGGCATGACGCGGGAAGACATCATCGACGACCTCCGCGGGCTCACGAAGTTCGACATCCCCGCCGAGGTCCTCGAGACCGTCTCGGACACCATCGAGCGCTACGGCCTCGTCAAGCTCCGCAAGCACCCGGACGACGACGACCTCATCCGGGTCGAGTTCGACACGCTGCTGGTCGAGAAGCTCGTCCGCCGCACCGAGACCGCCTACGACCTGCTCGAGTCCGAGGGGCGCCGTCACTGGAAGATCCCCGCTGGAATGCGAGGGATCTTCAAGCAGCGGCTGCTCCAGGAGAACTGGCCGGTCGAGGATCTGGTGGGCTTCGCAGAGGGCGATCCGCTGCCCATGCGGCTGCGCGAGACCATGAAGAGCAACGGGAAGCCGTTCGCGCCCCGCTACTACCAGGAAGAGGCCGTCGAGCGGTGGTTCCTCGAGGGCTCTCCGGCCGGCGGGCACGGCGTGGTGGTGCTCCCCTGCGGCGCCGGCAAGACCATCGTGAGCATGTGCGCGATGGCCCGGGTCCAGCAGCACACCCTCATCCTGTGCAACAACCAGACTGCGGTCGACCAGTGGGTGCGCGAGCTGATCGACAAGACCACGCTCACCGCCAAGGAAGTCGGCACCTACACGGGCAAGAACAAGGACATCAAGCCCGTCACGGTCGCCACCTACCAGGTCCTCACCTGGCGTCGCAGCAAGAAGGCGGACTACGAACACCTCCACCTCTTCCGCGACCACAACTGGGGAATCCTGATCTACGACGAGGTCCACCTCCTGCCCGCCCCCGTGTTCGGGGCCACCGCCGGGGTCCAGGGCTGTCGTCGGCTCGGCGTCACCGCCACGTTGGTCCGCGAAGACGGCCGCGAGGGCGACGTGTTCAGCCTGGTCGGCCCCAAGCGCTACGATCTGCCCTGGCAGCTGCTCGAGAAGCAGGGCTTCGTCGCAGAGGCGCGCTGCTTCGAGGTCCGCGTTCCGTTCACCAAGAAGGACCGCGACCGCTACGAGAAGAGCGACGCCAACAAGAAGTTCCGGATGGCCTCCGAGAACCCCGTCAAGGTCGATGTCGTCGAGGAGATCTGCAAGAAGCACGCAGACGACAACATCCTGATCATCGGCACCTACCTCGAGCAGCTGCACGTGCTCTCCCGCGACCTCGGGGCGCCCCTCATCACGGGCAAGACCCCTCACAAGGAACGCGAGAAGCGCTTCAAGGCGTTCAAGAGCGGCGAGGAGAAGGTGCTCGTGGTGTCGAAGGTCGCCAACTTCGCCATCGATCTCCCCGACGCGAACGTCGCGATCCAGGTCTCGGGCTCCTTCGGCTCCCGCCAGGAGGAAGCCCAGCGACTGGGCCGGATCCTCCGCCCGAAGGACGCGCCCGCCAGCTTCTACACCATCGTCACCGCCAACTCGAAAGAGCAGGAGTTCGCCATGAAGCGGCAGCTCTTCCTCACCGAGCAGGGCTATCGCTACTTCATCGAAGACCGGGTTGCCTGATCGGGCGTACACGCCCCCGCAACGCCGACCACGAAAGGACTGACAGATGAGCGACGACTCCGGACGAAGCTCCGGATCCAACGACCGACGCAAGCGGCGCCGCCGCCGGCGCAAACGCAGCTCCGCCACACCCAAGGGCAGCGAGTTCGACGACGTGCTCGTCGCCAAGGGCGGCTCCAAGGGCTCCAGCAAGAAGCGCAAGAAGGGCCGACGCCAGGCCATCGACGTGTCGGGCCCCGCGGTCAGCATCCCGAGCAGCGGTCGCAACCCGCACAAGAAGCGCAACACCCGCCGCCGCAAGGCCCCGCGCAACGCCGGCGCCCGTCGCCGCAACCTGTCGCGCGCCGAGCTCGACGAGATCTCGGCGTGGCTCGCAGAAGCACCGGACCAGGTGGTCGCCAACCTCTACCGCGGGCTCGGTGGCCAACCGAACCGCGTGGCCGGGCCCGATCGCATGATCCAGCTCACGGTGCGCGCACTGGGGCAGGGCTCCCGGATGGCCGCCCTGCTGAAGAACTGCAAGGAGAAGGACCGCAAGGCCCTCGCCGCGCTCGTCCAGTCGGGGGGCATCGCCCACGCACAGGAGTTCCACCGCGAGCTGATCCTGTCGTTCGGCGGCCACGACCGCGAGTGGAAGAAGGTCATGCTCTCGCTGGCCAACAAGGGCATCGTCGTCAGCTCCCAGGAGCAGGACGGCGAGTTCTTCTACATCATCCCCGAGCCCGTCGTGGACGGCCTGATCGCCGAGCTCGAGCCGGATCTGTCGCTGCCCACCTTCGCCCACGACGACGTGCGGGTGATGGACGCCGTGCCGTTCTGCCCGCCGCTCGACTTCTCGATCACGAGCCTCGCCACGTACATCGACCAGAACGCGCCCCGGCTCACCCAGCGTCACGAGATCTACCGCGCCGACCAGGAGGAGATGGACCAGTTCTTCAGCCAGATCTGGACCACCGATTCCGAGCTGTTCGGCTTCCACCTCGACTTCCTGCTGATGCACGGCATGGTCGAGCTGCGCGGCGAATACCTGTCGCTCAACCGCGAGGTGATGGACGAGTTCCTCAACCTCGAGAGCGAGTCCCAGCGCGACCTGATCTTCCGCGCGCTCCAGAAGCGGTTCGACATGGCCGAGTGGGTGCTGTGGGCGATTCAGGCCGCCACCGAGCCCGAAGGCGACACGCCTCCCGAGAACTACTGGGTGGCCGAACGTCCGCTGGTGGCGCTCTACCGGCGCTGGCAGCGGGGCGAGGACTGGCGCGACCGCTACGCGCGGGGGGCCTTCAGCTCCGTGCGCTCGGCCGACCGCGAGTCCTACAGCTTCGCGCCGCTCGTTCGCGCGGGCATCCTCGATCTGGGCCAGTGGGGCCAGGAGAAGTTCTACCGGCTGTCGGCACGGGGCCGCATGCTGCTCGACCCCCCCGAGGACGAGGGCTTCAAGCAGTTCTACCTCACCCCGAGCTTCGAGATCATGGCGCCGGCCGGCCTCGCACCCGTGCTGCTGTTCCGGATCGGCGAGCTCGCCACCCTCACCGGCTGCGACCGCGCCAACACCTACAAGATCGCCGAAGAGCGCGTCGAGAAGGCCCTGAAAGCAGGGTGGCGTCGCGACGACGTGCTGCAGTTCCTGCGCGACAACAGCCAGATCGGCCTTCCCGACAACGTCGAGAGCACGCTCAAGGGCTGGATCGGCCATCGCGGCGAAGTCGAGTTCCACGACCTGATGCTCATGACCGTGCATCGCAGCCAGATCCGCCGCCTCGAGGGCAACAAGAAGATCAAGCCCTACCTGCTGCATCGGTTCGCGCCCGGCATGTACGCCGTCGACCGCACCCGCAAAGAGGAGATCTTCGCAGCGCTCGAGGACAACAAGTTCCAGCCGGCGCGCGAGGTCCGCGGCTACCCGGGCGATCCGGAGATGGTCGAAGCCCGCCACGCCCTGCACAAGATGATCGGCGAAGCCCGCGAGATGGCCGTCGACCCCGCAGAGCGCGGCAAGGAGCTCGCTCCCCCCGACAAGCTGCAGATGGTCCCGGGCACCAAGCTCGCCAAGCTGCCGGACGGCGCAGGCGAAGACGAGGACGACCCGATCCCGGAGGTCACCGTGCTCGAGGTCCGGCGACTGGCCGACCTCGCCATGAGCAAGGCCCTGGACGTCGAGATGGTCTACCAGGCCAAGAACGGACTCCGCATCGAGATGATCGTCGAGCCCCAGCGGTTCGCGTTCAAGGGCGAAGACCCCGTGCTGGTCGGTGTCGACAAGGGCGAAGACGAGCGACGCACCTTCGTGCTCGAGAAGATCGAGCGCATGCGCGTGCTGGGGCTGGACGAATGAGCAGCAGCGAACCCACGCCCACCCCCACGGACTTCGAAGGCGCCCTGGCCGAGCTCGAGGCCCGCGTCCGCAAGCTCGAGGGTGGCGATCTGCCCCTCGACGACGCCCTCACCCTGTATGAGCAGGGCGTCGAGCTCGCGCGGACCTGTCACGAGCAACTCGAGGAGGCCGAGAAGCGCGTCGCGGCACTCACCCGCGGTCGCGACGGCATCCAGGAGCAGCCGATCCGCGAAAAGTGACACGGCTCTGACCCCGGGGCGGGATGCGCCTCGATACGTCGCTGGCGCGGCCGTTCACATCCGTCGCTGACCGCGCACTGTAAGGCCCTGCATGTGCGGCGCGTTGAACCGTCGTTGCACGGCCGGCGGACACCGGTCACAATGCGCCCCTGGAGCGAACGGAGACCCCATGTTCGACAACGTCGGCAAGAACCTCGACGAAGACGCCACCAAGCGCAGCTTCGCCTCGATGCTCATCGCATCGTTGGTCCTGGGTGCCGGGGCCGCGTTCACGGTCGGGTACTCGATGATGAAGGTGGCGGAAGCCATCCAGGCTCCGTCGATCGAGGTCGACTGTGCCGATGGCATCGACAACGACGAAGACGGCCTGATCGACATGGAAGACCCCGACTGCGCCGCCATGGTCGAGGTCGTGATCGACGACGATCTCGAAGAAGCCGCACCGCCTCCTCCCCCGCCTCCCCCTCCGCCCGCTGCGGCCGACACGTCCGAAGAGGAAGAGGAAGAAGACGAAGAGGTCGAAGAGGTCCCGGACGAGCTGGTCGACGAAGAGCCCCAGGAGCTCAAGGAACCGCCGAAGGAGATCAAGTCGCAGAAGCGACCCGCCGGCGAGAAGGACGGCGTCAAGGACGGCGTCGAGGGCGGGGTCAAAGACGGTGTCAAGGACGGCGTCAAGGACGGTGTGGTCGGTGGCGATCTGAACGGCGGAATCCGCGCGTTCCACCACTCCGAGCTCGAGGTCAAGCGCAAGAAGCAGCCGGTCTACCCCGAGGCTGCGGAGTCCATGAACCTCGGCACCCAGAAGTGCATCGTCAGCGTCACGATCGACGAGAAGGGCGTGCCCTACTCCGTCGAGGTCAGTGGCTGCCCGAAGGTCTTCCACCAGTCCGCCAAGGAAGCCATCCTCAAGTGGCGTTGGTACCCCCCCAAGGACGGCCGCAACAAGGTGAAGGCCCGCACGCGGATCAAGATCCTGTTCAAGGGCCGGTGATGCGTCCGTCCCTCGATCCGAATACCAGACCCGGAACTCACGCGTTGAATACCTGCACGAATCCGTCGGCCTCGTTGCGCCGGCCGTTCCTGCGCGAATGGAGAATCGAACCATGCTCCTGATGTTGCTCGAGCTCGCAGCCCAGGCCTCCGAAGAGGCCGGACACGCTTCGTTCGGCCCGATGGACTTCTGGAATGCCGCCGGACGCGAAGCCCGGGCCGTCATCCTCACCCTGGCTGGGCTGTCGCTCATCTGCCTGGTGGTCTGGATCGAGCGGCTCATCGCCTTCTCCCGCGCCCGTCGCCAGTCCATGCGCGTCGCCGCCGAGATCGTGGCGCCCATGCAGCAGGGCGACGTCGCAGGCGCTCTCCGCATCGCATCCGACGACAAGTACAAGGCCAGCTACCTGGCCTCGATGCTCGCAGCCGGTCTCGCGGAGCTCGACGCCCACCCGAACGAGTTCGGCGTCCAGAACGCACACCGCGCCGTCGAGAAAGCCATCTCGGAAGAGGTCGCCAAGCTCAAGCGCGGCTTCGCGTGGATGGCGACCACCGGGTCCACCGCCCCGTTCGTCGGCCTGTTCGGCACCACCTTCGGCGTCATCAACGCCTTCCAGGGCATGGCCACCACGGGGGGCGGCGGTCTCGCCGGCATCTCGGCCGGTATCGCCGAGGCCCTCTACACCACGGCCATCGGCATCGGCGTCGCCATCTTCGGCGTCTGGCTGTTCAACTTCTTCAACGGCAAGGTCGAGAAGGTGGCGCAGGAGCTCGGCAGCTCCGAAGCCGACTTCATGGACTGGGCCAGCAAGTTCGCCCACAACCAGGGCCACCGCGCGGCCAAGTAGCCCGCGACTCACCTCCCGAATCCCTGAACTGACCGACTGAACGGAAGAGGAGCCCGGAATGGGCGCGAAGCTCGGATCCAGCGACGGCCCCATGGCCGAGATGAACGTGACGCCGCTGATCGACGTCGTGCTCGTGCTCCTGGTCGTGTTCATGGTCATCACCCCGATGCTCCAGGCCGGTCTGCCGGTCGAGCCTCCAGAGGTGCCCGACGACACGATGGCCGAAAAGCGCGATGCCAAGGAGTTCATCACGCTCTCGGTCACCTCGGATGGTCGCTACGGGGTCGAAGACGACGAGGTCACGCTCGACGAGCTGGTCGACTACCTGAACACCGAGTTCGACAAGGACCGCCAGGCCATCACCGACCACGTCCGCAACAAGCTGCCGGGCGACGCCCCCACCCCACGGGTCCTGCTGCTCAAGGCCGATCGCGACCTGAAGTACCGCGAGGTCCGCGAGGTCATGGACATCCTGTCGTCCAACACCTACACGTCGGTGCAGCTCGCCGTCGCGAAGGAACAGAACTGAGATGGGCGCCTCTGTAGGAACCGACAAGTCGTTCGACGACATGAACCTCACGCCGCTCATCGACGTGGTGCTGGTGGTCCTGATCATCATGATGGTCTCGCTGCCGGTGCAGGTCAGCGCGATGGGCGTGAAGCTGCCGTGCCTCGGCCCGGAGTGCCCCACCCCGCCCAAGCCTCCGCCCGACAGCAAGCCCGAGCAGCTCGTGATCTCGATCTACCCGCTGGAGGATGGCGAGACCGAGCACAAGATGTCGCTCAACCTCAAGCTGATGGAGCCGCGCAAGATCTCCCTCGAGCTCAACCGGCGCCTGCGCGGCATGACCAAGAAGAACGTGTTCATCGATGCGGATCTCGACGTCGAGTACGGCGTGATCGTCGACATGATCGACCTGGCCCGCAAAGAAGGCGCGGTGAAGGTGGGCCTGGCCAAGGTCAAGCCCGACGGTCCGCGCAAGTGGACCAGCGTCGACAGCGGCGCCATGCCGTTCGGGGTGTTCCCCGGCACGCCGATCATCGCCGAAGGCAGCATGATCACCGAGAAGAAGGCCGACGTCGCCCTCGACCCCATCAAGCCCGCCATCGAGGTCTGCTACCGCCAGGCGCTGGCCGTCGACTCCGTGCTGACCGGCCGCTTGATGCCCACGGTCAAGCTCAACCCGGACGGCTCGCTCTACGAAGACCCCAGCATGAGCGGGTCCAACCTCGAAGGCGACGCCAGCAACCTCGAAGAATGCGTGCTCGAGGCGCTCAAGGAGTACCGCTCCCCGCCGCTCGGCGAGGGCAACACCGCGGCCGTCACCTTCCCGCTGATCTTCAGCCCGGGCTGATCGACCCATGAGCGCTCCAGACCTCACCGCGCTGTCGACGTGGTCGGACGACCGTCGCACCCAGCTGGACGCCTGGATGGCGCCCCTGTTCGGCGATGCCTGGCCGTCCAGCTTCACCGAGGCCTGTCGCTACCCGTTGTTCGGGGGCGGCAAGCGCATCCGGCCTCTTCTCGCGATCGCCGCCTACGAGGCCGTGCAGTCCGGCGTTTCCGGGCGCTCGGCCGCGGAGCCCTCGCTGGACCCCGTGTTTCCCGCTGCGACCGCCGTCGAGATGGTGCACACCTACTCGCTCGTCCACGACGATCTGCCGTGCATGGACGACGACGACGAGCGCCGCGGACGCCCCACGGTGCACAAGCAGTACGGAGAGGGGCTCGCGGTCCTGGTCGGCGATGCGCTGCTCACCGAGGCCTTCGCGGTCCTGGCCCGCCACGCCCCCACCCCCATCCGCGCTCACCTCGTCCTCGAGCTCGCCACCGCCTCGGGCCACACGGGCATGGTGGGTGGCCAGGTGGCTGACATCAGTTGGCCAGGCCCACCCCGCCGCCCCGGCGTTGACCCAACTGGACTCGGGTCCGCGAGCTCCGCAGCGGATGACCTCGAGCGGCTGCATCGGATGAAGACCGGCGCGCTGATCCGCTGTGCGGTGCGTATGGGCGCACGCTGTGCCGAAGCCGACGCCGACACGCTCGAAGCGCTGACCCACTACGGCGAACACGTGGGCTTGGCGTTCCAGCTGGCCGACGATCTGCTCGATGCCGACGAAGCCGAGGACGACGACGGGCCGCCGAGCTTCGTCCGACTGCTGGGCGAAGAGACCACCCGCGAACGGGCCCACGGTCTGGCTACGAAGGCGAGCGCCATCGCACGCGAGCTGGGCAGCGACACCCTCGAGCAACTCGCGCAGTTCACCGTCGTCCGCACGGTCTAGATCCAGTGGGCCGTCCCAAGCCCGTCCGCCTCGACAAGTGGCTGGTCGACCACGGGTTGGCGCCCTCGCGCCTGCGTGCACGCGAGCTCATCGAAGCGGGTCGGGTGCAGGTCGATGGCCTCGTGGTCACCAAGCCGGCACGCCAGGTCCGTCCCGATCGACCGGTCCGCGTGGTGGGCAACGAGCACGAGTGGGTCGGACGCGGTGCCCGCAAGCTGCTGGGAGCGCTGGCAGACCTGCCGATGGACGTGGATGGTCGGGTGGTCGCCGATCTGGGCGCCAGCACGGGCGGATTCACCGAAGTCCTGCTCCATGCCGGCGCCGCACGGGTCTACGCCGTGGATGTCGGACGCGGTCAGCTCCACCGCCGCCTGGAGACCGATCCGCGCGTGGTCGTGAAGGACGGCGTCAACGCGCGGTACCTCGAGGCCCTCGACGAACCGATCGAGCGCGTCGTCGGCGATCTGTCCTTCATCTCCCTCGACAAGATCCTGCCCGCCGTCCATCGGATCACCACGCCGTCCGCCGAAGCCCTGGTCCTGGTCAAGCCGCAGTTCGAGGCCGGCCGCAGCGCGATCGGAAGAGGGGGCCGGGTACGGACCGAGGCCCGGGCCGACGCCATCCAGGGGGTCCGGAACCACGCCGTCGCAGCGGGGTTCGAGGTGCTCGGAGGCGCGGACTGCGTGCTTCCCGGCGCCAAGGCCGGCAACGTCGAGTACTTCCTGTGGCTGCGGAAAACCGAGGCTTCTGCAGTCCCCCACGACAGCGGGCACGCCTCCGACGGCGCCAATCCCGACTGAGCATGCTACGGTCCCGACGAGAGGGGACCCGAACATGCGTTGGAACACATCGCTCTGCATCCTGCTCGCCGCAGCGTCCACCACAGCCATCACGGGCTGCAGCTTCGTGAGCGACGGTGAACGGCAGGAGATCAAAGACCGACTCGACGACGACGCCGATGGCGTGCCGGACTCCGAGGACTGCGACGACGAGGATCCGCGTCGCTTCCCCGGCAACGACGAGGTTCCGTACAACGGGATCGACGACGACTGTGACGGCGACGACATCGTCGACGTCGATGGGGATGGCTTCGCGGGCGTCGACTACGACGACTACATCGCCGAGGCCGCCGAGAAGCAGGGGATCTCACCCGAGAACGTCGCCTGGCCCACCACGGTCGACACCAACGAGGTCGACTGCGTCGATCTGTCCGAGAGCGAGGTCAGCGAAAAGCTCGGCAACGGCGACCTCGAGAGCGCCGACATCAACCCCGCCATCCTGTCGGACACGCCCTACGACGGCGTCGATCAGGACTGCGAGAAGGACAACGACTACGACAGCGACGGCGATGGGCAGATGCCCGACGGCTTCCAGAGCGACTACGACACCTATCTGGAGGTGTGGGACCTGGAGCCCGCTGTCGACTTCATCGAGGCCCCGGTCGACACGGCCAACCCCTTCGGCGACTGCAACGACAACCTGGAGTCCGTCTACACGGGTGCGCCGAACGACATCTTCTACGACGGCATCGACCAGGACTGCTCGGGCAACAACGACTTCGATCAGGACGGCGACGGGTACTTCCCGGCCGGGCTCGAGAGCGGGTTCGCCGACTACATCAGCACCTACTACCCCGAGACCGGCGCCGAAGGTCCGAACGGCGACTGGGGTCCCGGAGGCACCGGCGAAGCCCAGCCGGGCGACTGTCTCGACGCCGAGCATCCGGCTGTGCCCCAGGCCGACCCCAACCAGGTCTACCCCGGCGCCCCCGACGACTGGTACGACGGCATCGACAGCGACTGCGACGGCGGCAACGACTTCGACCAGGATGGCGACACGTACATCCGCGACGTCGACATCACCGCCTTCGCGGACTTCGTGAACGCCTGGAGCCAGAACGGCGAGGGCTACACGGCCACGCTCATGCTCCCGAACGAAGCCGACGCCGGCGACTGCGACGACATGGATGCCGCTGCGGCGCCGGGCAACATCGAGACCATCGGCGACCTCGCGGACTCCGACTGCGACGGCGGCCCGGACAGCACTCCCTGGGGCTTCGACGACGAGTCGTGGGAGGCCCCCGTGCCTCCGCGCATCGTGCGCACCGGCCCCCACTACGTCATCGGCGTCTCCGCCCTGTCCACGTCGCTCTTCAACCGGACCAACCCCGCACTCGCGTTCCTCTTCGACCCCGCCACCGCGGGCTACCAGGCCGAGCGTGACGACGAGGTCGTCTGGAACAACCCCGCAGCCCAGGGTCCGTTCGTCCACAGCCGCGGCCTCGACATGGTCGCGAGCGGGGACACGTTCTGGATCGGTACCACCTACCTCCAGCCGGCCTCGCCCCTGCAGAACCGCCTCCTGGTCCAGGAGCAGGTGTGGGATGGCACCATCTACGAGCCCGTCGCGGCCAACCGGGTGTTCTCCTGGCACGGCTTCGACGCCGACTTCGACATGCAGCTCGACGACAACGGCGACCTGTGGGCCATGGCCTGCGGCGGCGGTGGACGCGACAGTGCGTTCGCCGCCAGCGACGATCCCGTCGATGCGCTGGAGCCCAACTCCGTCAAGCTCTTCCAGCTGGCCACGCCCATCCAGCAGAACGTCACCATGCAGGACGTCGGGCTGCTCCAGTCCACCACCCTGCCGGACTCCAATACCGGTCAGACCTGCTTCATGGAGGTCGAGCCCACCACCGAGATGGCGCTCGCCACGGCCTGCGACGCCGACGAGTGCCTGTCGTACGACGCCGACGCGTCCGCCGACTCGTTGACCCAGTCTCTCGACATCACCTGGTCCAACGCCGAGTTCCGCGAAGCCGACTACCACGATGGCCTGCTGCTGTTCGCGAACGCGACCGGGGGCGGCGGCATCGTCCGCGACACGCTCACCGCGATGGAGTGGGATGTCTTCGACGGCGAGGAGGTCTACAGCCTGGACGCCATGTGGCGCGACGGCGTGCTGTTCGTCGCTGCCGTGGTCGAGAACGACGACGGGACCGGCAACACCATCAAGCTGGCGTACGGCGACCCCACGGTCGGCCTCGACACCGTCGTCGAGGTCCCGGTCTACGACGACGACCCGCAGTACACCCACACCCCCGCGAACGACTGCGACCTCGAGACCCCCGTGCCGGACCGCTGCACCACCGGCCGCAACCTCGATCCGTACGCCGTGTCGCTGCACGCCGACGACGAGCGCCTGGTGATGGCGATGTCCGCTGCCAGTGTCGACAACCCCCTCGAGCCCGTCGACATGATCACGGCACAGCCCGTCCCGCAGGACGCCTTCGGCTGGGTCTTCATGCAGCTCGACCCCGACATGTGAGCCACCGCTGAGGATCCGCGGCACCACGCGGTAGACTCCCCCAGGAGGTACCGGATGCATCGGGTCCGCCCCACAGCCCTGCTCGCACTCGTCGGGCTGATGACCACCAGCGCCAGCTCCGGCTGCAACCTGTGGACCTTCGTGGGCGACAAGGAGCGCCAGGACCTCAAAGACGGCCTGGACGACGATGCCGATGGCGTGCCGGACAGTGTCGACTGCGACGACACCGACCCCCGTGTCCGACCCATCGGCGAAGAGGGCGACCCCTGGTTCGACGAGACCTGGTCCGAGATCCCCTACGACGGGCTCGACAACGACTGTGAGGGCGGGGACCGGGTCGACTGGGACGGCGACAACGTGCCGGGTATCCTCTACGCCGACTACCTGGCGCTGATGCTCGAGACCCAGGGCCTGTCCGAAGATCAGGTGGCCTGGCCCCAGAGCGTCGACCGGGACAGCATCGACTGCGTGGATGGCTTCCGGGACGACGAGCCCACGCTTCCAGACGGGATCGAGCCCGTCGACGTCAGCCCCTCGCGCCTCGACGACGTGCCGTACGACGGCGTGGATGCGGACTGCGAACGCGACAACGACTTCGATGCCGACGGCGACGGACAGATGCCGGCCCAGGTGGAGGGCGCGGACACCGACGCGCTCTACCAGGCCTACCTCGACAACTGGGGCTACACCCCGGACGACTTCCCGGTGCCGATCGACGCAGACGCCCCCTACGGCGACTGCAACGACAGCCTCGACGCCGTGTTCCTCGGTGCGCCCGGCGAGGTCGCCTACGACGGGATCGATCAGGACTGCGCGGGCGACAACGACTTCGATCAGGACGGAGACGGCTACTACCCGGACGCGTTCGCATCGGCGTTCGACGCCTTCGTCGAGACCTACCATCCCGATGCCGTTCCGGACGGTCTGCCCGAGTGGGCGCCCACCGGAGGCACCGCAGCCGTGGGCGGGGACTGCCTCGACCAGCCGCACCCCAACCTCACCGTCGATCCCGCACTCGTCTACCCCGGCGCTCCAGACGACTGGTACGACGGCGTCGACAGCGACTGTGCGGGGGGCAACGACTTCGATCAGGACGGCGACACCTACATCCAGGACGCCGACGTCGACGCGTTCGCGACCTACCTCGAGGACTGGGCCAGCACCGACCCCGCACTGCCGAGCACCGTCGACCCCCTGCTGAGTCCCGCTGCAGGCGACTGCGACGACGAGGACCCCACCGCGGCTCCGGGCTTGCTCGAGATCGTGGGCGACACCAAGGACTCCGACTGCGATGGAGGGCTCGACACCACGCCGTTCGGCTTCGGCGAAGAGGCCTGGGAGTCCCCCAACCCGCCCCGGGTGGTGCGCACCAACGCCCACTACATCGTCGCGACGACCGGCCTCTGGACGTCCCTCGCGAACCGGATCAACCCGGCCATCGCGCTCGTCTTCGAGCCTTCGAGTGCCGGCTACGACGCGATGTACGACGACCCCGTCGTGATCTTCAACAACATCAACGCCCAGAGTCCGTTCATCCACGGAAGCGGGCTCGACCTGGTGGCCAGCGGCGACCAGTTCTGGGCGGGCGTCACCTACCAGCAGAGCACCATGCTCGGCACGTCCGTCCGGATGCTGGTGCGCGAGCACACCTGGGATGGAGCGACCACCTACGAGAACACGCTCGCCAACCGGGTGTTCGAGCCCTGGGTCGGGTTCGACGCCGACGTCGACCTTCAGCTCGACGCGAACGGCGACATCTGGGCCACGGCCTGCGGCGGGGGTGGGCGTCCCATGCCCGGCGCCGATCCGCTGTCTCCGGCCGACCCGCTGCAGCCCACGGCCGTCCGGGTCTTCAAGATCGGGACCCCCATCGTCACCGAACCCCAGAACCAGATGGTGTCGCTGCTCGAAGAGCGCACGCTCGACGAGACCAACGACGCCGATGCCTGCTTCGCCGAGCTCGCTCCCGACGGTCAGACCGGGCTGATCACCGTGTGCGACGAGGGGGGCTGCGAGAGCTTCGACGCCGATGCAGGGCCGGTCGAGCCCACTGCGCCCGCGACCCGCCTCGACCCCTCGACCGACGCCACCTGGACCACCACGCTCATCCGCGAAGCGGACGTCCACGACGGGTTGATCCCGATCGCCTACGCAGACGGGGGCGGAGCCGTGGTCGACGCCAGCACCCTCGAGACCTGGCCTGTGTTCGATGGCCGAGCCGTCCACAGCATCGACGCGATGTGGCGCGACGCCCACCTGTTCGTGGTCGCGGTGGTCGAGGACGCGAGCGGCACCCCCACCATCGAGCTCGGCTGGACCGACACCCCCACGGCCGGCCTCCAGACCAGCACGGTGCTGCCGGTGTTCGACGACGACCCCACCTTCACCCATGCTCCCGAAGACGGCTGCGACACCGCGACGCCGGTTCCCGAGCGCTGTCAGACCGGTCGCAACCTCGAGCCCCTGGCCGTGTCCCTGCACGTCGACGCCGAGCGCATCGCCATCGCGATGACCGCACGCAGCACGGACGCCACCCCGCTGATGCCTCTCGACACCACGGGCGGCGCCGCTCCCCAGGATGCGTTCGGCTGGCTGTTCATGGGCCTCGACCCCAGCCTCGACCCGTGAGCCGCCCGGCGACCCCCTGATGTCGCCTCAGGGGTTCCGGCGTCGGAGCCCGATCAGCGCGAGCGGAACGAGCATCCAGGTCCCGAGGGCCCCGACTCCGCCGGCCTGACACGCACATCCGCCTGCGACGGACACGTCTTCGTCGGTGCCAGGCACGGTGTCGGTGTCGGCATCCGTGTCGCTGTCGGCATCGGTGTCCGAATCCGCATCGGTGTCCGAATCCGCATCCGCATCCGTGTCGGCGTCTGCATCCGTGTCGGCGTCGGTGTCGGTGTCCGTGTCCGCGTCGGTGTCCGCGTCGGTGTCCGCATCGGTGTCCGCGTCCGTGTCGACATCGGTGTCCGCATCGGCATCGGTGTCCGTGTCGACGTCGCTGTCCGTGTCGGTGTCCGCGTCCGCGTCCGTGTCGACGTCCACGTCGGTGTCCGCATCGACATCGCTGTCGGCGTCGGCATCCACATCGGCATCGCCCCCGCCACCCGGGCCGTCGTTGCCGTTGCAGTCCGAGTCGATCCCGTCGTTGGGCGGGTCCTGGGCGTCGGGGTTGATGGTGGGGTCCTGGTCGTCACAGTCCCCGTCTTCGCTGTACTCGTCCGGGCTGGAGCAGTCCCCGTCCCCGTCCAGATCCTGACCGCCTCCGGGACACCACCCATCGCCGTCCTCGTCGGTCCAGCCGTCGCAGGCGGGCCCGCGCAGCCGGGTGTCGTCGAACCAGGCCGCCCCCTCTTCGACCGACACGCAGAACACGACCTCTTCTCCGCACAGGTCGACCGCATCGAAGTCGAAGCGTTCCCAATCGCCCTGGGGACCGATCCCATCGAAGTCCAGCACGGTTCCGCCAGACTCCAGGGTGAACAGGAACTCGGCGCCGTTGACGAACGGACGTGCGGCATCCATCGCGACCACACGACGCGTCATCACGAACGGCTCGGAGCACACCCCCGATTCGTCGACCAGCCGCAGGATGTGATCGCCATCCGGGAAGGGCTGTGGCGCCCCTGCAGCCGACCACCCGTCGACCACCTCGGCCGTTCCGAACCACCCGCCTCCGACGTAGGGGGTCCAGGCGTCCAGGCCCCCCGTCTCGAACGAGCCGTTCTCGACGGACTGGGCGTGTGCGACGCCGGTTCCGAGGCTGGACAGAGCGAGGAGGGACAGCAACATGAGGAACTCCCGATAGCACCCCATAGTAGCCGTTCAGCCGGGCTCCCGCGATGACACGGTCGCTGCACCCATCGTCCGGGCCAGCCGATCCATCTCGGCGTCGGCCTCTGCATCCGCCATCCGGCCGTATCGGGCCTGCCACGCCCGGAGCACATCCCTCAACCAGATGGCGGTGTCCTTCTCGGCGACGCGGAGCGCCAGCAGGCCCGGTGTCTTCAGCCCCAGCACGGCACTGACCATGTCGGACGACGCCCAGATGTCGTCGATCGCGTGGAGGCTGCCCGTCCACAGCACGTTGTCGAGCGGCCCCCGAATCGTGATGCGGTGGGGTTCCAGCTCGATGCGCTGGATCATGTTGGCACGCACCGCCGACCAGCCGACGACGCTGCCCGACGCCATCCCGAGCACCACGAACGGCAAGGCGACCCCGCAGAACAGCCCCATCGAGAAGCAGGGGTCCGGCCAGCCCGACGTCACGACCCCCGCCAGGGTCAGGAACCCGAAGAACCCCGCGATCAGGAACGATCCGGGGATCACGTAGCGATGCAGTGCTCTCGCCACCGGCACCCGGAGGAGTACGGACTCCATGCGCTCGTCGACGCGCACCTGAACCGGCCGCTTCAGCGCGTCGAACAGCTGCTCCAGGTCCGTCGGCTCGGATGGCGATCCGGAGATGTGTGCTCCACGGGGTCCGCGAGAGCGACAACTCTACTGCAGCGCGGCGGTACTCAGCTGTCCAGTTCGTCGAGGAGGCGGCCCAGCTGTTCGCGGGTCATGGTCCAGTCGTCCGCGTTGCGGGCCCGATGCCCGTCGTCGTCCTTGTCGACCCGCACCCGGCGCACCTCGGCACCGCGCTGGTCGACCTCGACCTCGAAGTAGCGCTCGCCGTCGTACTCCTCGGGGTCTGTTCGCAGGATCGCGCCCCCCAGCTCCGGCGCGACCTCTTCGGCCCGCACCCGCTCTGGAAGCGCCCGCACCTGATCTGGAAGCGCGTCCGCCCGCTCGCCGATGTCCCAGTCCTCGTCGCGCTCCACGCGGACCCGCTTCACACGAACCCCCAGCCGGTCGACGTCCTCGACCTCGACCTCCGCACGACCCCCGTCCCGCTGGACCTCAGCGGTGCCTTCGCCGTCGATTCCGTCCAGCGCCTCGTCGAGCGCGCCTGGGATCGCATTCGTGCGCTTCAAGTGGCCTCCTCCGAGGGTTCGGTGTCCAGGGGTTCGCGGGAGACCTCCGATCCATCGTGGGTGACGCGGATCGGCTTGCCGTCCAGCAGGGTCTCGATGTGCACCGGGCGACCCCACAGGGCCACCAGGTTGCCGAGGGTGACCGACGCCCAGTCGAGCTGGATGTCGAGGCCCTCGTGCTCGTGCCAGAGCATCAGCTCGCCGCGGTTGTAGGCGTTGGCGTCCTTCACGTAGACGCGCGGCGTGCCCCGACTCGCGAGCATCTGCAGCAGCTGCTTCTTGATGTCGACGAACTCGCGGCTGTCCACCACCCACTCGTCGGCCTTGGGGTCGAACTTCGTCGTGAAGAAGCCCTGCTCGCGGCAGAACTCCGGCGTGAGGAACGTGTCGAGGAAGGTGATGTCGTTGTGGGTGCGGCGGACCTCGAAGATCTTCTCGCGGCCCAGCCCGGCACCGGTGTCCCAGGCCTTGCGCTGGCGAGGGTCGTCGCAGTCCATCCAGTCCTTGCCGAACTGGCCGCGGTCCCAGCGCCGCTCGATGTGCCGGTACAGCTCGACACCCAGCTTGTAGGGATTGAGCTGACCGGGACGCTGCGCGACCGTGCCGGAGTGGTGATCCGCGTAGTCGATCACCTCGGCGTCCGTGAGGATGTGCCGCGTCATCAGCTTCGTGTGCCAGTAGGTCGCCCAGCCCTCGTTCATGATCTTGGTCTGGCCCTGAGGCGCGAAATAGTACGCCTCGTCGCGGATGATCTGCAGGATCTGTCGCTTCCAGCGCGGGAGGTTGGCGTGGTCGAGCAGGAACCCGAGCACGTCGCGAACCGGCGACTCGGGGAAGCTGCGCATCTTCTGCAGATCGTCGGCCTTCTTCTGCCGCTGGGCCTTCAGGAACTCCGGCGGGTTGATGTGCCGGTCCATGTAGCGCCGCTCGGCCTTCAGCTTGCCGACCGACCCGTCCCGGGCGGCCTGTTCGACCTGTTCGTCGCTGTAGCTGCGCTGGCGGCGGATGTGCGGGGCATACGGGTCGATGAGGTTGTCGAGGGACAAGCACTGATCGATGAAGGTCTCGACGGCATTCGCGCCTTCGCGGTCGATGATCTCGCGGATCCGCGTGGCGTGGTTGGCCATCTGGTCGAGCATCTTGCGGTTCGTCGGCTTGAACCACGCGTTGTTCTTGAAGAAGTCCACGTGCCCGTAGACGTGCGCCATCACGAGCTTCTGGTCGACCACCAGGTTGTTGTCGAGCAGGTAGGCGTACGAGGGGTCGGTGTTGATGACCATCTCGTAGATCTTCGACAGGCCGTACTCGTACGACTTCTGCATCTGCAGGTACTCCATCCCGAACCGCCAGTGCGGATACCGGGTGGGGAACCCCCCGTACGAGGCGATCATGTTGATCTCCTCGTAGGTGCACATCTCGAAGATGGTGTCGAAGAAGTCGAGGTCGTACGACTCGCAGATCGCCTTGATCTCGAGACGCGCCTCTTCGAGCTCGGTGGGGAGCTGACGCCCTTCGCGGAGGAACCGACTGGTGATCTTCGCCATGCTTCCCCCTAGTTCCCGTGCCCGAGCAGCTCACGGATGCTGTCCATGATGGCGTCGCGGTCGGGGATGCGGGACAGCACCACCCGCTCCTCTTCGCCGAACCCCTCGGCGAGGTCCTTGATGAACTGGCCGCTGCCGTACTGGCTGTCGACCTGGGCGTAGCTGAACTGGTTGCTCATCGGGATCAGCGTGTCCTCGAGGAGCTTCAGACAGGTGCGCGTGTCGGACTGGGACCAGTTGTCGCCGTCGCTGAAGTGGAACGGGTAGATGTTCCAGTCGTGCGCGGGGTAGTCGGCCTCGAGGATCTCGACGGCGAGCTTGTAGGCGCTGCTGATCAGCGTTCCCCCGCTCTCCCGCGTGCGGAAGAACGTGTCGCGGTCGACCTCGCGAGCCGAGGCATCGTGGATGATGAAGCGGGTCTCGACGTCGTCGTAGTTGTGCTTGAGCCAGGCGTCGATCCAGAACGCCTCGGAGCGCACGATCTCCTTCTGCTCTTTGCCCATCGAGCCCGACACGTCCATCATGTAGACCACCACGGCCGCCGACCGGGGCTCGGTCTCCATCTCGAACGTGCGGTAGCGACGGTCGTCCTTGATCGGGATGACCGGCCGACCCGGGAGGTAGGTGCCGCTCGCGATGGAGCGTCGAAGCGCCTGCCGGTACGTGCGTTTGAAGTGCCGGAGGCTCTCGGGGCCCTGCTGGGCGATGCCTTTGTACCTGGCCTTGCTGGCAGCCGCCTGGCGATTGCCCTTCGGCTCGATGCGCGGCAGCTGGAGCTCTTCGCCGAGGATCTCGGCCAGCTCGTCGACCGACAGCTCCACCTCGAGCATGTGCTCGCCCGATGCGTCGCCTGCCCGGGGGCCCTGTCCGGCGCCCTCCCCCTCGCCTTCGCCCTGACCGACCCCCTGGTCGTTCTTGCCGTAGCGGAGTCGGGGGATGCCGATCTGCGGCAGCGGGATGGAGACGTTCTCCTTGCCCTTCCGCCCGATCAGCTCGCCACTGGACATGTACCGGCGCAGATCCCGCCGGACGCGTCCCTTGACGATGTCCTTGAATCGTCCCAGGTCACGGTCGATGTTCAGCATGCGGGCCTCCTCAGCCGGACTGCGCGGCGTCACCCCGGGCGAAGATCGACGCGACGTACTGGAGCACGTCGGACGCACTGATCTCGTCGTAGCCGTAGTCGTCGATCAGGCGCTGCTTCACGACGTCGATCTTGGCCTGGGTCTCGGCGTCTGCGGAGTTGCTCACGAGGCTGGTCAGCTTGATGCTGTCCTTGCTGTCCTCGAACAGCTTCAGCTCGAGAGCGCGGTGCAGACGCTCGTTCATGGTGTAGTCGAACTTCTCGCCCTTGAGCGCGAGGTCGGCGATGTAGTTCATCAGCTCGCTGCGGAAGTCGTCCTTGCGGGTCTCGGGGATGTCGATCTTCTCCTCGATCGACCGCATCAGACGCTCGTTGGGCTCTTCGTTCTCGCCGGTGAAGGGATTCTTGACCTTCTGCTTCATGACGTAGGCGCGCAGGTTGTCGATGTAGTTCTGCGACAGCCGGTTCAGCGCGCTGGAGTCGGCTGCGATGGCCTTCTGGACCTCGTTCTTGACGATGTCGGTGTACTCTTCCTTCACCACCCCGAGCAGCTCGCGGTACCGCTCCCGGGCGTCGTCGTCGATCAGGCTGTGCTGTTTGAGACCGCCTTCGAGCTCGTTGAGCACCATGAAGGGATTCAGGCACTCGAGGCCGGGGTCGCGCACCAGGGCGTTGCTGATCTTGTCCTGGACGTAGCGGGGCGAGATGCCGGTGAGGCCTTCTCGGACGGCCGATTTGCGAAGCTCCTTGACGTGGTCCTCGGTGAAGCCGGGGATCGCACGGCCGTCGTAGAGCTTGGCCTTCTGGAGCAGCGACAGCTTGTGGTTGGTGGGCTCTTCGAGCCGCGTGAGGACCGCCCAGAGCGCCGCCATCTCGATGGTGTGCGGCGCGATGAACGCCTTGACGCGCTCCTCGGTGAAGTCCTTGTGGTAGATGCGCGATTCCTGACTGGGTGCAGTGCAGTACGGCACGTCGATCTTGATGGTCCGGTCGCGCAGGGCTTCCATGTACTCGTTGTTCTCGAGCTTGCGGTACTCGGGCTCGTTGGTGTGGCCCAGGATGACCTCGTCGATGTTGGTCTGAGCGAACTTCTTGGGCTTGATCCGGTGTTCCTGGCTGGCGCCCAGCAGGTCGTAGAGGAACGCGACGTCGAGCTTGAGCATCTCGACGAACTCGATCATCCCGCGGTTCGCGACGCAGAACTCCCCGTCGAAGTTGAACGCGCGGGGGTCGGAATCGCTGCCGTACTCGGCGATCAACCGGTAGTTGATGTCTCCCGTGAGCTCGGTGCTGTCCTGGTTCTTCTCGTCCTTGGGCTGGAAGGTGCCGATCCCCACGCGGTCCTTCTCCGACAGCAGCAGGCGACGCACGCGGATGTGCTTCTGCAGCTTCATGAAGTCGCCCGAGTACTCGCGCATGAAGTGCTTGTAGTAGTGGCGGCACACCGGGTTGAGGTCGCCGCGCACGCGCACGTCGTACTTGGGATTACGCTGGTTGATCTGGTCGAGGATGGCCGGGCGGGCGGCGTCGGGCACGAGCGCCAGGGGGTCCTCGTTCATCGGGGCGTCGAACTCCTCGTCACCCACGATCCAGGTGTAGGTGTACATCCGGCCTTCGTCCTGCCGGCTGTACCACTCGAGCCCCTTCTTGAAGAGCCGGGCGATGGTGGACTTCGCAGAGCCGACCGGACCGTGCAGCAGGAGCACCCGCTTCTCGGGACCGTAGCCGAGCGCCGCCGCCCGCAGGACCCGCACGAGCTTCATCAGGTGGATGTCGATGCCGAAGACCGCGTCTGCGCCGTCCTCGAAGGGGTCGTCGAAGAACTTGTACCGGGTGATGGTCTTCTTGTACTCGGTGTAGTCCTCGCTCCCGAAGGAGATGATGAGGTCGTACAGCCGCTGGTACGCGTTGCGGGCGATGCCGGGATCCTGACGAACCAGCTCGAGGTACTCGCCGAAGCTCCCGTCCCAGAGAAGGTTCTGGTAGTGACCACGGTCCTGCTGTGTCTCGATCAGCTCCAGCAGGCCATTGTTGGCAGTTCCAGAATCGCTCATGTCGGTCTCCTCGAAAGGGGTTCGATGGCCGGCAACGACGGGGCGTGATGCGCTCGACCCGCTACCGTCACGTCCATCCGTCGAGCCGGGGGATTGTCCGGCTTCAGCCCGGCTTCGTGCCATGTGCACAAAACGCGGGGGAGTGGAAGTGGAAGAGCGTTGGTCAGGTGGTCTGGAGGCCTGGGGCCCCGTCGATAGTATGCACACAATTTGGCGGGTCGTGTGTCACAACCTGTGTAGATGTGCGCAGCGCCGGGTCCTCCGGCCTCATCTCATCGACCCGTGACGCACCGGCGGTATTCCCTGCACGCACGGCGAGCGGGGCATCGAGCGGACTCCATCCCGCCGGGGATCAGGGAGACGTCACCACGATCCACAGCCCGGGGACGACGATGATCGCGATCGCCACACCTGCCAGGATCAACCCCAACAATACGATCCCGACCGTGAGGGCCGGACCGCACCCGCGCGACGCCAACGACGCGTCCGGCGGGCTGGAGATGGGCGTGCTCGGGTTCGACCCGCCCGATCGCCTGGAACCGGACGAGACGGGAGCCTCGAACCCCGGCCGGACCCCTCTCGGGAGCTCCAGCTCGCGATCCTCTCGAGCCGCCGCTGCATCGGGCTCGGAATCCCGACTCTCGGGGCGGATGTACGTCTTGGCGTTCGGATCGACCGGTGGACGCTCGGGCATCGCAGCGGGTGGCGGACGGTCGCCTTCGGCGGTGTAGGGCCGCTCCCACACGCTGTCCTTGGACTGCACGACGGGAGGCTTCGCGAGACCCTGCTCCAGGGGCGCCAGGGTGTCCGAGGTGCGATCGGTGAGCGCATCGAGATCGTCGCGGCTCGTGCCCGGCTCGATGGTGGCCTGGGGCGACAGGTTCACCCGGGGCTGGCCGGATCCCGACGAACGAGACGAACCAGATGAACCGGAGGAGGAGCCCACCGGGTTGCGGATGAACTCCGTACCGTCCGGCGCAGCCTCGGCCGCGTCGTCGGATGGCTCGTCGGATGGCTCATCGGATGGCTCATCGAGCACGGACGGATCGTCGATGGTCGCCATGCCGGGATCGACCAGCTCGGGCATCTCGGAGCCACGGGGCGTGCGCGCGGCTTCTTCCGGGGCATCGAGCTCCCCTTCGGCGATCGACGCCCCTTCGAGGGGCCCCGCCTGCCCCTTCGCCTCGGGCCAGGTCCGACGTCGGCACCACATCCTGAGGGTCGGGCCGTCCAGCTCGTCCGCGAGCTCTTCGAGACGCGCCGAGACCACCGCTGCGACGGGCCGGTTGCGGGGTTCGATGTCGACCAGCTCGTGCAGCAGGGCCTTCAGGGGGTCTGACACCGTGAGGGCCGCGATGCGATCGGCCACCGTGGCCTTGTAGAGCTCGGGCTGAAGAGCCAGCGTGGAGATCCGCGCGACGTTGCTGCTCCCGTAGAACCGCTTGCCCGCGATGCCCTCGAACAGCGTGCAGCCGAGCGAGAACACGTCGCTCGACGACGCCACGCCCCGCTCGACGAACCGCTCGGGGGCCATGTAGGGCACCGAGCCGACCACGAGGTCACTGGCGGTGCGAACCTCGCGATCCGATGCGTCGAACCGTGCGATCCCGAAGTCCAGGAGCTTGGCCTGGCCGTGGCGGTCGATCCGGATGTTGCTGGGCTTCACGTCGCGATGCACCAGGTTGAGCGGCCCCTCGGCTCCCCGCGTGGTCGACGCGGCGTCCAGTGCCGAGGCCACCTGGGAGAGCGCCTGCACCAGCGGGCGCACGGGCATCGGCTCGGTGCCGTCCTCCACCGCGATGCAGTCCGCCAGGTCGGCGCCGTCCACCAGCTCGGTGATCAGCGCCAGCCGGCCCCGCAACGTGACCAGATCGAAGACCTTCAGGATGGCGGGATGGTTCAGGCGCGCGAGCAACCGCCCTTCGTCCCGCAGCCGCCGGACCGCATCGCCTTCGATGTCGATGTCTGCCCGCAACAGCTTCACGGCCACCGGGGACTCCAGTCCGCCCGGCGAGCGCATGGTGGCGGCGTACACCTCTCCGAAGCTGCCCCGCCCGAGGCAGCGGCCGAATCGAAATCTCCTGGCCGCCGTGCCCAACCCTCTCCTCCACTTCCGCCACCTTCGGATGGTATCCGCTCGAGGGCAACCGACACCCTGCCCCGCGATCGCAGCACGCCCGTGCCCGATCTCCTGTAGGAGATCCGATGTACCGAAGCCCGATCCCGCGTGGGATACTCGGACGCCGGTGGTCACGTAGGCCCCGGGTCCGGTACTCTGAGCCCCCTTACGGAAACCCCACACCCGTGGGCCCTGGTGAGACTTGAGCGACGTCCGCTGTAGCAAATGCGGTTCAAACCAGCTCCGCTGGACCACGATGCGGAGGAACGTGCCGTTCGACCTCCTGCAGTGCCAGAACTGCGGGCATGTCGAAGCCCAGGAAGACTGGATGGCGCCGTTGATGCCGCTGCTTCCCGGCCGGTGCATGAACTGCGGCAGCCGTCGGGACTTCAACGGCTGTGTGAACTGCGGCCTCACCAAGGAAGAGGACACCCAGGTCCACGACGAGCTGCGATTCATGGTCGCCCCGGAGCTCAACCACCTGGACTCCGCCCGAAAAGCGAGCCGTGAGGGCCGTCGCCTGATCGCGCTCAAGCTCGCCACCGCCGCTGCGGCCTACAACGAAGACGAGAAGGGCGACGTCGCGCGGGCGCTCCGCGTCTGGCTGCTGTCCGCGATCGGCGAGTCCCAGCACGCGCTGGAGGACGCCAAGGCCTGGGTCGAGAGCCAACAGGATCCCAGCGCGATGGCCTGGGCCAGCTACGGCCAGCAGCTCCAGCACGGCGCGTTCCCGGGGGCGGCTGCGGACGCCTACTACAAGACCCTGATGAAGGATCCGTACCAGCACGCGATCCGCGCCCGGCGGGCCCAGCTGCTCCTGCAGCTCCACCGCGACGGTCAGGCCCTCGACGAGATGCTGCGGGTGTTCGACAACGCCCGCGACGACGACACCGCCATCCGCATCGCCATCGCGGTGGGCGAAGAGCTCTGCAACATGTTCGAGACCCACAACCGCGACGACGAGATCGCCCGCCTGCTCGAACGCGGAGAGGACTTCGTGCCCCGAAGCGCCCTGCTGCTGGCCCATCGGGCCCGCCTGTCTGCGATGGCCGGCGACACCTCCCGTGCCAAGCGCGACCTGAAGAAGGCCCGGCGCCTCGATCCCGAGCTCGAGATCTACGAACGCGTCGAGACCGCCATGCGCCCGCAACGCGGCAGCTGGTGGCGCTGGTAGCGATGGCCATCGAGACCAAGGAGCTCGCGCCCCTCGGGGTCCTCACGGTGCTCGGCATCCTGGCGGGGGGTGGGTGGCTGATCGTCCTCGGCGACGAACCCGAAGCCCCGGTCGACGACACCCCTGCGGCCCTCGAGCCCGCATCGGTGCCTGGCGGGCCCACCGCCCACGACGAAGCGATGGAGGCCGTCGCACGCGCGGGGTCCCAGGGCGCGATCCGATGTGCGGTTCCCATCGAATCCGACGAATCCCCCGCGGTCGACTGGCCGTTCGAGGTCGCGCACTACGAGAAGGGCCTGCTCCGGGCCGTGGTTCCGGCCGCTGCAGGGTCCCGGTTGTTCTGGCTCGAGGGGGCCGCGAACGACCCCCACGGCGAACCCCTCGGGCTGCTCGTCTGGTCGGGAGCCGAGGTCGGCCAGGTCGGGGGCTGCGAGGTGCAGAAGACCGCGCCCTCCCGCGTCGAGGGCACAGTGCTCGTCGATGGACAGCCCGCGGTCGATGCCCGGGTCCGGGTGTGCGGCAACCTCACCCACACCGACGACGAGGGGCGGTTCTCCTCGGATGCCTGGGGCGGCCAGCGCTGCATCGCCTGGGTGAGCCAGTCCGACCTCACCCACGACTTCGCGCCCGTGGTCGTGCCGCTCGATGGGGTCGCGCGCGTCGAGCTCGAGACCCGTCGCGCATCCGACGTCGCCATGGATCTCCCGCTGCCGTCGCGCCGCGTCGTCGTCCGCCGCTCGCTGTCCAAGCGCGCCCTCGACGCGACCGAGCTGTCGTCGGACGCCCGCAGCGTGCTCGAGCGCTGGGCCGAGGCCGACTACGCCGCGAACCTGGAGCGCACCACCCTCGATCAGCAAGCGGACGCGCTCGGCGTCGCCCCCACGGAACGTACGGAGTCCGCCGAGTCCCCCGAAGCCAGCGACCCTTCGCCCGCCGACCCGTAGGCGACGTGCCGCCAACTCCCCTCGATCCCCGCCTCGTCACCCGGCTGGAGGAGCAGACCCCCGCACGGGCCTGGGTGGTCGACACGCTCACCGCGGCCTCGCAGCACCCCGACCGGGCAACCGGCGCGCTCCGCCGGGCCTCTCGAGAGGCACGCAAGCTGAGGAGCCGGGAGCGACGGGCGCTGTGGGATGTCGTCTACGCGCTGATCCGGTCGAGAACCGCTCTCGGAGGCCCGCCGCAGGTCGCAGACACGGACTGGGGCCCGATCCTCGCGGGGTGGCTGGCGAGCGACATCCCACCCTGGTCGGTGGCCGGGCTGGCAGCCGCGACCGCGTGCAGCGTGCCGGAGTCCGTCGCAGAACAGCTCCAGGACCGCTTCGGAGAGGGCCTGACCACGTGGCTGGTGGCGAGCAACAGCCGGGCTCCGACCTTCCTCCGCGTGCATGCCCAGCGAGACCGGGACGCCGTACGTGCCGAGCTGGCGCGCGCCGACATCTCCACCGAGCGCGTCGGCGCCCATGGGCTGGTGGTCGAGGGCCGGGCCAACCTCGTCGGGCACCGCGCGTTCCGTCGAGGCGCCTTCGAGCTCCAGGATCTCGGGAGCCAGCAGGTCGCCGAGACCGCCGTCGCAGGACTGGATGCGCCCACCGTGCTGGACCTGTGTGCAGGCGCCGGCGGCAAGTCCCTGGCCATGGCTGCCCTCGGGGCTCGCGTCACCGCCACCGATGTCCGGAGCCGCCCCCTGGCCGAGCTCGCCAAGCGCGCGGCACGGGCCGGCGATCGCATCCGCACCCGCCCCATCGGCCCGGATCCCCGCGTCGACGAAGGGCTCGCCCCCCACGATGTCGTGCTCGTCGACGTCCCGTGCTCGGGCACCGGTGTGTGGCGACGTCACCCCGAGTACCGCTGGCGATTCACCCCCGACGGCACGCTTGCAACCCCGACCGGGCCCCTGCCCGACCTCGCGTCCCTCCAGCTCGCCCTGCTCGAGCGAGGCGCCACCTGTGCGCGGAAACGCCTGGTCTACGCCACGTGCTCGGTGTGCAGGTCCGAGAACGAGGCGATCGTCGACGGCTTCCTGGCCACGCACCCCGGGTGGCGGCGCGATCGACCCGATACCCTGTCGGACTCGACCTGCGAATCCCCCGCCCCAGACGGCCTGTTCACCGCTGTGCTCGTCCCTTCGAGGTGACCATGACCCTCCGCACCGCTCTCGCCCTCGCCCTGCCCGTCGGCTTCAGCCTGGCCTGCGGACCGCTGCAGTCCTACAGCGCCGGGCTCCAGGTGATCTGCGACGCGCCGAACACCTGCACGGAATGCGCGAATGCGACTGCAGACACCAAGCAGTCCGTCCTCGCCCTCCACATCGAAGAGCGGCTCTGGAACCCATCTGCCATCGAGGCGTTTCAGGCACTGGCCTACGCAAGCCCGAGCACGCGGGCCGAGATCCTCCGCCACGAGGCACAGGAGAACGGCATCACGAGCTGCCCGCTCGCCGACATGTTCGACGACATGGCCCGGGCCGAGAACCAGCTCGCGGTCCAGAAGATCTGCGCCATCTCCACGGACTGCGGGCAGTTCGACGCCTCGGATCCAGCGTCGTTCACCGGGTGCGTGAACCTGGACGAGCTGCCGTCCGCGATTCAGGACACGATCGACACCGAGATCGACACGACCTCCTCGTCGACCCTCGCGGCGGGCCTGCAGAAGCTCGCCGCCGCGCACGGCCAGCCCGCGTGTGCCGCCGCCGCCGCCTATCGAAACCCGTAGCTCGCGTTCATCCGCGGGCTCATTCGCCGCTGAAGCCTGAAGCCTGCAGCCTCCTCGGCCCCACCCAGGCGGCTTCTTCCCAGGAATCACGGCTGACGGCTGACGGCCTGTCCAGCGCTGAATCGGGGGGCTAGGTGCCATCAGCGGCGGTGAGCTGGCCCTGCAGACGCATCAGCTCGATCTCGGCCAGGCGGTAGTCGGTGCGGGCTTTGGCGGCCTCGGCCTTCGTGCGATCGACCTCGACCCGCGCCTCGAGCACCTCGCGCTGGATCGACTGCCCGACCTCGGCCAGGGCTTCTTCGGCCTGCAGGGTCTCCTCGGCCAGGCGGAGGTTGAGGTCGGCGAGCTCGACCCGGCGGCGACTGGACTCCAGCACCCGGACCTGCTGCTGGACCTGCGCCCGCACCGAGTTCTCGAGCTCGGTCACGCTGTTCTGGCGCTGCAGACGCACCGTGGCCGTGCGCTGGGATTCCCCGCGTGCGGCCCGGTTCCCGAGGGGCATGCGAAAGCTCCCGCCCACCGCCAGGAACGGGAACGCATCGGTGTCGGTGAGCCCCGTGACCGCGGCACCCGCGCTGTCGTCCTGGGCGCCGATCCCCGCAGAACCGGTCGCAGACAACGTCGGCAGTCGGGCATGGCGGGCGTTCTTCGCTTCGATGTCGGCGAGCTCGAGGTCGGACCGCGCGATGGCCAGGTCGAGGTTCTGGGAGAGCGCCACCTCGGTCGCGGCTTCGGGATCGAGCTCCAGCGGGCGCACGTCTCCGGGCTTCGACGCCGGGAGCACCGCCTGACCGGGCTCCTCGCCCATCAGCAGCAACAGGTCGTCCGCGGCCTTCTGCGCCGTGTTCCTCGCATCGATGGCGTTGGAACGGGCCTGCACCGCGGCCGCTTCGAGCCGGGTCTCCTCTACGGGCGCGAGCTCGCCGGCTTCGACACGCAGGCTCCCGATCCGCAGATCCTCCTCGGCGGCCGTGACCCGATCCTCGGCGATGTCGCGCAGCTGAGCCTGGTAGACCCAGTTCCAGTACGCGGTCGCGGTCTGGGACAACGCTTCCTGACGGGCCCGCTCGAGTCCGAGCTCCGCGCTGGTCAACCCCTGACGGGCACGCGTGACGTTCTGCAGGTTGTACGAGGTGAGCAGGCCTTCGAGCAGGTTCTGGGTGAGGCTCACCGACAGGTTGGACGTGTAGGCATCCTGGATCGACTCGTTGCTGCCCCCGGTCCCGAAGTCGGTGACGAACGACGAGAAGTTCCGGTCGAGACCCGCGTTCAACGCGTAGGTGGTTCCGGTGAGCGTGGTGCCCTCGATGGCGGTGCCGACATCCCAGGAGCGGCTCTCGCTGTCGAATGGAAAGCCCTGGAAGAAGCCCTTCTGCTGACTCCGCCGCCAGTTCCCGTCGATCACCGCGGTGGGGTCGAACTGGCCACGAGCGCCGAGCAGGCTGGCTTCGGCGGCGTTGCGATCGAGGCGGGCCCGACGCAGCTGGGGGTTCGCGGCCAGCGCGGAATCGAGCGCGTCGTCCAGCGTGAGCGGACGCCCCATCCGCTCCGGCGCCACCGACTCCTCAGCGGTCCCATCCTCGGAACCCTCCGCATCCACGGGCGCTTCGGCCGCCTGTGCTGCAAACAGGGCAAGCCCCAGCAATACCGTCACATCTCCTCCTGGGGTCGCTGCACCGGCCGCACAGGGGTCGTCCAGCCGCGCAGCACGTAACCAACCCAGCGCAGCGCACCGGTCGCGAAGTCGTCGAGCCAGGCGTACAGGAACGGCACCAGCACCAGGGTGAGCAGCGTGCCCACCGTCAGGCCCGAGATCACCGTGCGACCGAGGGGCGCGTACGGGATCCCGATGAACGCGCTGGACCCGAGCGCCATCGGAAGCAGGCCGCAGATCGTGGTGAGCGCGGTCATCAGGATGGGGCGCAGGCGCCGACAGCCCGCTTCGATCAGGGCTTCCGACCGCTCCATGCCCTCGTCGCGCAGCTGGGTCACGAGATCGATCAGCACGATGCCGTTGTTCACCACCACGCCGACCAGCACCACCAGCCCGATGCCCGCCATCGTGTCCATCGGCGTACCCGTCAGGTACAGGCCCCACATCGAGCCGAACATCGCCATCGGCACCGTGGTCATGATCCCGAGCGGCAGGATCCATCGCTCGAACAGGATCCCCATCAGCAGGTAGACGAAGGCCATCGACAGCCCGAACGCGAGCAGCATCGCGCTGTTGTTCTCCATCTCCATCTCGAAGCCCCCCGCCTTCTTCCAGCCCGTGCCGCGGGGGAACGCCATGTCTTCGAGTGCGGCATCGATGCGCGGGTAGACGTCCTGGGGAGTGGCCCCCTCGGCCAGATCGACGCTCACGGTCACCGCGGTCTTGCGGTTGCGACGGGTGATGCTCACGGGGCCCTTCGTGAACACGACGTCGGTGAGCACGCGGATCGGGATGAACGCCATGCGCTCCGGCGACCAGATCTCGAAGTCCAGCACGGTGTCGATGTCGGACCGATCCTCGAGGCTGAAGCGGCTCCGCAGCTCGATCTCGCGCTCCCCTTCCTTGAGCGGCTGCAGCGTGGAGCCCCGCATCGCGTACGACACGGTGTTGCCCACCTGCTGAGCTCCGACGGCGTAGCGCGCCAGGGCATCGCGATGGAGCACGAGCTGGATCTCGTCGGCGCCTTCGCGCTCCTGGTCGAGGCGGGCGCCGATCACGCCCTCCAGCCCCTCCACACGACGCACCACCTCTTCGCCGAGGCCCACCAGCAGGCCCATGTCCTCGCCCTCGATCTGCAGCGAGAGGCTCTGATCCCCGCCGTCCGCGCCGCCTTCCCAGCCGACCGTGCCCTTCACCCCCGGCAGGTCGTCCGGAAGCGCCTCGCGGGCGGCCTCCATCACCTCGTCGCGGGGCATCGGGCCGTCGGAGTCGAGGTAGACCCACACCCGACCCTCCGAGCGGTCGCCCTCCAGCTCGGCACGGAAGACCCGGACCCCCCATTCCTCCCGGTGTTCGTCGACCATCTCCTCGTAGGCGGTCATGATCTCGTCGCGATCGGCCATGCTGGCCTGGGGCGGCACCGTGAAGCGGATGATGAAGTCGCCGATGTTCCCGTCGCTGCCGGCCATGTTGCACTGCACGCCCGGCACGGCGACCGCGAAGGTGAGCACGGCGGCGGCCAGGATGCCCACCGCGGTGTCGGCGCGACGCCGCAACACGAAGGTCAGCACGGACCGATAGCGACGCTCCACCCAGGACAGCCAGCGTGGATCGGCCTTGATCGCAGCCCGTCCCATGTAGCGGGTCGCCAGCGGCGCGAAGACCAGCGCCACCAGCAGCGACGCCGCCAGCGCGAGGACCACGGGCATGCCCATCACCTGCAGGAAGAAGGAGAAGTCCGCGTTCTCGGTCATCAACATGACGGGCAGGAACACCACCATCGTGGTCATGGTCGAGGCCAGGATCGCGAGGTTCACCTCGGCGGTCCCGAGCACCGCTGCAGCCCGCACCCCCGCTCCCTCGGCGCGCCGGCGGTAGATGGTCTCGACCACCACGATGGCGTTGTCGACCACCATCCCGACGGCGAGCATCAGGCCCATGAGCGAGATGAGGTTCAGGTCGAACCCCATGAAGTACAGCCCGGCCACGGTGAGCAGCAGCGACAACGGAATCGACGCCGCGATCAGCAGGGTCATCTTCCACTCGCGCAGGAAGACGTACAGGATCAGCAGCGCGAACAATCCGCCCGTCAGGGCCGTGTTGGTGAGGGTGTCGACGCTCTCGGTGATCAGGTCGCCCTGGTTGAACAGGGTGTGGAAGCGCGCGCCCTGGACGCGTCGGTCGCCCTCGAGCAGCGTGAGCTCGGCGGCGACGGCTTCGGCGACGTCCACGATGTTGGCGCCGGACTCCTTCCGCACCGCGATGGCCGCGGCCTTCTTCCCATCGATCCGGAACAGGTCGGAGCTCAGCACGCCGCCGGACCGGATGTCGGCGATGTCGGAGAGCACCAGCGAGTCCTTGACCGGGAACCGCCCGAGGTCGTCCTTCGTGAGGTTGCTCAACCCGCGCAGCGGCCGGACCAGACCCCGCTCGTGGATCCGACCGCTGCCGATCTGGAAGTTGTCGGTCGCCAGCCGCCGCTGCACGCCGCCGAGATCGATCAGGTGGGCGAAGAGCTTCTCGCGGTCGTAGTCGATGGCCACGATCTGCTGGGGCACGCCGTACACGTCCACCGACGCGACCCCACCCAGGCGCTCGATCCGCGGCTGCACCACGCGGGTCATCACGTGGTAGGGGTCCTCCACCTCGTCGGGCAGGCTGACCCCGAGCCACATCACGGGTGAGTCGTCGGGATTGAAGCTGAACACCAGGTAGCGATCGACGTCGTCGGGCAGCTCCGGCATCGACCGCTCGATCCGATCGACCACCTCGTTGTAGGCGTCGTCCATGTCGGTGGTGCCGTGGAACCGCATCCGGAAGCTCGCCGTGCCCGTGCTCGCCGTGCTCGACAGGCTGGACATCCCCGAGACCGTGGACAGCTGCTCCTCGACCGGCCGCACGATGCGCTCGTCGGTCTCCATCGGGGCCGAGTCGGGGTAGAAGACCAGCGCGAACATGAACTTGGGCTCGAAGCCCGACGGCATCATCTGGACCGGGATGCGGGTGTACGCGATCACCCCGATCACCAGCAGCGCCATGAAGCCCACGAACACCGTGACCGGCCGGTCGTAGGACAGCGCGGGGATGCGCTCGCGGAAGCTCACGTGGCCCCCTCGAGGGCGTCGACTTCCTCGGTCTCCTCTTCGGCCTCCTCGGCCTGACGCTGGAGGATCGCCGCCAGCAGGCTGTAGACGACCGGGATCACGACCAGGGTGAGGACCGTGGAGCTCGACAACCCGCCGATCACCGTCAGCGCGAGGGGCTGCTGGATCTCGGACCCCGCTCCCAGCCCGAGCGAAAGGGGCAACAGACCCAGCACGGTCGTGGCCGTCGTGATCAGGATCGGCCTCAGCCGCAGCCGGCCGGCCTCCCGGACCGCCATGTCGGGATCGAGCCCGTCTGCACGGCGCCGATTGATGGTGTCGACGAGGACGATGGCGTTGTTCACCACCACCCCCGCCAGCACGATGAGGCCGATGAACACCACCACGGAGATGGACTGGCCGGTGATCAGGAGCACGGGCACGGTTCCGACCAGCGCCAGCGGCACGCTGAACAGGATCACGAACGGGTGGGCCAGGTTCTCGAAGGTGCTGGCCATGATCACGTACACCAGGAAGATCGCCAGCAACAGCGCGAACTGCAGGCTGGACAGCGAGCCCTGCATCTCCTGGCTCTGGCCCGCGACCAGCCAGGTGATCCCGATGGGCAGGCTCATCTCGTGCAGGCGTCGTTCGATGCGCTCGCCCACCGTGCCCAGGTCGAAGCCCGACAGGTTGGCGCTGACCACCACGGCGCGCTGCTGATCGACCCGGCGGATCTCGGACGGACCCACGGCTTCTTCGAAGTCGGCGACGGCCTCGAGCGGGATGATCGGGCGCAGCTCGGGATTGACGTTGATCCGCCGCAGATCGCCGAGCGTGTCGCGGTTCCCCTCGACCAGCTGGACCCGGAGATCGATCCGCTCGGCGCCCTG
The DNA here is from genome assembly GCA_965224055.1 of Myxococcota bacterium. Classification (GTDB taxonomy): domain Bacteria; phylum Myxococcota_A; class UBA796; order UBA796; genus JACKEQ01. The sequence goes on from OZ245034.1 coordinate 6,462,497, forward strand.
GCGGATCTCGGTGGGGACCACACCCTGGACCTTGTCGCGCACCTGGCCCGCGACGGTGGACGGATCGAGACCCAGGCGGTGCAGCCGGGCCCGGTCGTACTCGATGCGGATCTCGGGGTGGCCGTCCATCAGGCTCGACCGGACGTCCGCCAGGCCCTCCATGCGCGACAGCTCGGCCGCCACCTGATCGCCGACGTCCTTGAGCTGATCGAGATCCTGCCCGAACAGCACGACCTCGATGGGGGTGCGGGTGCTGAACAGGCTCGGTCGGGACAGCTTGATCTCGCCGAGCCCCTCGATCTCGTCCCGCAGATCGGACATCACGGCCAGCTCGCGTCCGGCCAGGTCGCCCCCGCGGGTGATCTCGACCCGGATCTTCGCGGTGTTCTCGCCTTCGTCGGCCGCCGCATCGGCCCGCTGGTCGGACCCCACCGTGCTGTAGACCGCGCGGACCTGGGGATGGGCGAGTGCCATGGCCTCGGCATCGCTCGCGACCTCGCTCGTGCGCGACAAGGGGGTGCCGACCGGCAAAGCGAGATCGATGGTGAACCGGCCCTGGTGGACCTCGGGGATGAGCTCGGTGCCCAGCCAGGGCGTGATGAACACCGACCCCACGAAGAGCAGGAACGCGCCCACGACGAGCACGGCTCCATGGCGCAGAGCAGATGCGAGGAACCCGCCGTACAGGGCTTCGACCCGCTCGAAGAACGCCACGAACACCCGGGCTGCCAGCTCGGCTCCGCGGCGGGGCAACCAGGTGACGAACCAGAACGCCGCCAGCCCGAACCGGACGAGCCGCGCGGAGATCAGGACCGTCGACACCACCACCGCCCGACCCGCGATGCCGAGGAACGCGCGGAACAGCACGTAGGGCAACGCCAGCCACCGGTACACGCGCACGCCTCCGTCGCGCATCCACGACAATGAGGCCTTCACCTGGGCCCGGGGCTCGGCGACCACCCCGCGGAAGACCCCCACCACACCGGCCCGCCAGCGCGCGAACCGCCCGAGGGGCACGTCTTCACCGGCCTCTTCACCGCTCGTGTCGCTGTCGTCCCGATGGACCAGGCCCACGAGGCCCCCGGTGCCCGCGAACAACCAGGCGAAGTCGAGGGCCGCCAGGGTCGGAACGAGCATCAGGGCCACGGCCAGCGACGCCACCAACGAGCTCACGACCGCCAGCGACAGGTCGCCGAACAGCTCGCCCGCGACCCCTTCGACGAACGAGATCGGCAGGAAGACGGCCACGGTGGTCAGCGTGCTCGCGACCACGGCCGCCGCGACGTCCCCGGTGCCGAGCGCGCTGGAGTCGAGCCTGGATCGGCCCTCCTCGCGGTATCGCTGGATGCTCTCCAGCACGACCACCGCATTGTCGACCAGCATCCCGACGCCCAGCGCCAGGCCGCCCAGCGACATCAGGTTGAGGCTGACGCCCAGCAGATACAGCGGTGCGAACCCGATGATCACCGAGACGGGGATGGCGAGCCCGATGATCCCGGTGCTCCGCCAGTCGCGCAGGAACAGGAACAGCACGCCGACCGCGAAGAACCCGCCGATGAGCGCGGTGTCACGGAGGTTGGAGACGGCATCGGAGATGAACCGGGCCTGATCGTCGAGGACTGCGAGCTCCATCCCGTCCGGCAGATCGCCCGCGAGACCCGTGGGGATCTGGAAGCCGGGCGGCATCCCGGGCGGAGGCTGCGCGGTCTCGCCCGAGGAGGGAACCCCGGCCGGCCCGAACAGCTCGATCCGCACCTGGTTCGCGAGATCGACGACGTTCGCGTCGGCCTCCTTGAAGATCTCGAGCTCGACGGCCTCTCCGCCATCGAGCCGCGACAGCACCTGCCGTTCCTTGTGGCCGTCCTCGATGATCGCGACGTCGGTGAGGGGCACGATCGTGCCGTCGGACCGGCGGATCCGCAGCTCGGTGAGCTCGTCGACCGTGGTGTACTCGTTGAGCGTGCGGACCAGGAACTCCTTGTCGCCCTCGAGCACGCTGCCGCCCGCGATGTTGATGTTCTCGCTCGCGAGGGCCTGCTGCACCGCACCCAGGGTGAGGCCCCGCGCCACGAGCCAGTCCTCGCGCACCTGGATGCGGACCTCGCGCTCGTAGCCCCCGCGCACCCGCACCGCTGCGATGCCCTGCATGCCCTCGAGCTCGCGCTTCAGCTCCAGATCCGCGACCCGACGCAGCTCGGCGAGCACGGCCGGGCCCGTGGCCTCCGAGTCTGGAGCTGAAAGGGCCAGCCGGAGGAACGGCTCGAGGGAGGGGTCGTAGCGGAGGATCAGCGGCCGCTCGGCGCCATCGGGCAGGAACGTGGTCTGGAGGTTCTCCCGGATGGACTGGCTGGACGCCGCCATGTCGGTGCCCCAGTCGAAGCCCAGCACCACATCGGCACTGCCCGCCCGGCTGCGGCTCTGCAGGCTCACCAGGCCGTCCAGCGTGGCCAGGGCCTCCTCGACCGGACGGCTGACCCGGTTCTCGAGCTCCTGGGGCGCGGCACCGTCCCAGGTCGTGCGCACCGTGATCGTGGGGTAGCTGATGTCGGGCATCAGCTCGACCGGCAGCCGCAGGTAGCTCACGAACCCGAACACCAGCGCGGCCAGGAACACCATGGTGACCGCCACCGGGCGCGTCACCACGAAGCGGAAGCCGGCGGACTCCAGGAGCTCGGTGTCCTGGGGGCCCTGTTCTCGCGAGCGATCCGTCACGTCAGCCGGCGTCCTTGCCCGTGGGTGCGGGGTCTTCGACCGGTGTGCGCTCCGAGAGCCCTTCTGGTTCGGGGTCTCCGGCGTCTTCGACCGCTCGGATCCGCGCGCCGTCCTTCAGGTTGGCCTGCCCGACGACCACCACCTCGGCGCCCTTCTCCACCCCGTCGAGCACCTCGGCACCGTCTTCGTCGAGCAGCCCGATCTCCAGGCTCTGGCGCTCGGCGATGAACCCGGGCTCGCCGGGCTCCTCGCTCTCGTCTGCTGCTTCTCCGTCCTCGTCCTCGTCTTCCTCTTCGGGAGCCGGGACCATCACGAACACCACCGGCTTGCCGTCCTCCCAGACCAGGGCGTCGCGGGGGACCGTGAGCACGTCGCGGTGGCGATCGACCTCGATGTGGGCGTTGACGAACTGGCCGGGACGCAGCGCGCCCTCCTGCAGCTCGATGGTGGCCCGGAAGGTGCCCGTGGTGGCATCGATCACCGGCGAGACCCGGGTGACGATGCCGCGCCCGACCAGATCGGGGTCGTAGGCGGACTCCAGGATGACCGGCTGGCCGACCTCGACCCGGGCGACGTCGCGCTCCGGCAGGTCGACCACCACCCGCATGGCACTCATGTCCACCACGCGGAACGCGGCGTTCGTCGCGAGCTGCCCCACCTTGATGTCGCGCCGGGCCACCACGCCGTCGAACGGGGCCGTGAGCCGCATCTGCCCATAGGAGCGCGAGGCTTCCCGGGCGTTCGTGCGGGCGGTCTGCAGCTGGAACTCCAGATCCTCGAGCTCCCGCTTCGACACCGCTCCCCGCTCGCGCAGGCGCTGCATGTCCTTCACCTGGCGGTCGAGGCGCGCGACTTCGGCCCGTGCCCGCTCGGCGCCGGCCGACAGCGACACGCTCTCCAGCACCGCCAGCAGGTCGCCGCGCTCGACCATGTCGCCCTCGCCGGCGTGGATGGACAGCACGCGCCCCGAGGTGAGCGGCACGACGTCCGCTTCGCGCTCGGCTTCGACCACCGAGGTGGTGGTCAGCACGTCGATCACATCGCCCTCACCGGCCTCGGCGACCTTCACCACCGTGACGACGTCGGGCGTCTCGCCCTTCCCCTGCTCTTCGCCCGGCCCACTGCACGCCAGCAGCACCGCCAACCACACCCACATCACCCATCCTCTCGTCTGGTCGCCCGTACGGTGGTGGACGTAGCCCTATTGCAACTGCGACACATCCCATCTCGGGGGCGTTTTTGGTAACCTCCCGCCCTGACCACTTCCCGGGGACCCATGCCGGACGCCACCCAGGCGGCACTGCAGCGCTTGTACCGCGGTTTCGGACAGCGCGAGCTGATGGCCGACGACCCACGCGGACGTGGGATCGTGGATCGTAAGCTCGTCAAGACGCTCGACGGGCTCGCGACCAGCCTGCTGCCCGAACCCAGCGGTGTCCTGCAGACCGCACCGCCCCGCCGCATCGCGGTCGCGATGGCGCTCGCCGTCTTCAGCCAGCCCCACCTCACGTCCACGTTCACCGACCCCGACGATCCCTCCGACATCCGGCCCGAGCCCCTGGTCGCCAGCAACGAGGTCCTCGAGACCGCGCTGGGGCTGTCCAGCTGGGAGCTCGACGACCTCCGCGAAGAGGTCGATCGTCGAGCCGGCTCCATCCTCAAGCAGACCACCCTCGTCCAGTGGCTGCAGTCCAAGTACGACTCGCCCAACCGCCTGTACTCGTTGCTGTTTCCGGGCAGCAGCCAGCTCGAGAACGCGTCCATCGTCCGCAAGGGCGCCCACCTGTACGCCATCGTCGATCAGCCGTCCGTCAAGGCCACAGCGCTCTACCTGCCGTGGGTCCAGGGCGATCAGGAGAAGGTGCTGTCTCCCCTCGATGCCTTCCGGGGCCGCTACGTCGACGCCAGCCTCAAGCGCTCGCTGTCGCGGGGGATCGGCGCGTCCGATGCCGAGATCACCGATCTCCTCGAGCGCACGGTCACCCTCCTGCCGCGCGAAGGGCACGACGCCCTGCTCCGCCACGACCAGTGGCGCCGCCGCGGGTTCGCCACCCTCACCACCATCGGTCAGCCCTACCCCAAGCTGTCGTGGCTCGCGCGAGAGGTCGATCCGGGGGATGTCCGCTGGCAGGACTGGATCCGCACCGACATCGACCCCATCGCCGAGCACGAACCCGTCCCCGCCTTCGACGGCATCGTGCAGCAGCGCGTCCACCACGTGCTCGAGGCGCTCTACACGGACGTTCTCGCACGTCTGTTCGTGAGCGGCCCGTCCTACGGCAAGGATTCCGAGCGCCAGCCCGAAGAGGTCGAGCTGTACGAGCTCGGCCAGCACATCCGCACCGTGCTCCAGCCCGCCATGCGCTGGGTCCGGGCCAAGGGCACCGTCACCTGGCTCGCCCGCACCACCGGTGCCAGCCCCGACCACGCCGAGGCCCTGCTCTCCCGGGTCGGGCGGCAGTGGAGCAAGCGGCTCGACCACTGGACCTCCCCCGCGGCCGAGTCCTTCGACCACAGCGTGCTCGCGAAGTGGGTCAGCACCTTCGCCGTGTTCGACGGCGTCATGCGGAACCTGCTCTCCCAGAAGCCCGACGAGCGCTGGAGCCACCGCGCCCTGCTCTACCTGTTCGCCGGCCACTACATCGCCGAGTGCCCGATGGAGCGCACCCTGCTCGCCCACGGCATGGATCCCAGCGCACCCGGCATGGCCATCGGTCGTTGGTTCTGGCCCACCTGGCTGCGCCTGCTCGATGCGATGGAGCAGGAAGCCAGCACCACCAACGCCGAGTTCGTCATCCCGGACGGGATCTTCTGAGGGCCTTCACGAAGGTCCGTGCGCCTCGCTGGGCCTGCGGTGTGCTTGCGCTGGCCTGGCTCGCGGTGGGAATCTGGGTGTGGTTCTACGCGACGGGCTTCGTTCGCGGCGCGCTCGGCGATGTCGCGGTCGTGGCGTTCATCGCGCACCTCGTCGGGCTCGTCTGGAACGGGCCCGTGCTCGCGCGCGCTGGCGGTGCTCTGGCCTTCGCGTTCGTCGTGGAATTCAGCCAGCTGCTGGGCGCCGTCGAGCCGGACAGTCCGTGGTGGATGCACCTGTTCCTGGGCAGCACCTTCGATCCGTGGGACCTGGTCCACTACACGGTGTCCGCGATTCTGGCCGTGCTGGCCGAGCTCATTGCACTCGGTGCGGTCTTGCGGTCCGGCGCAGGCGGACGTTCCGAAGCCTCGGACTGAGAGTCCAGAACGTTAGAAGGGGCGCATGGAAGCCCGGAAGCCCGCGACCTACGAAGACCTGGTGGCCGTGCCGGAACACCGGGTCGCGGAGATCGTGTACGGCACGCTTTACGTCACGCCGCGGCCCGCACCGCTTCAGTCGTCCGTGGCGACGGGGCTCTTGGCCTTTCTCCACCTTCCATGGGACAAGGCACGTGGCGGACCCGGTGGATGGCGCATCCTGAAGGAACCCGAGGTCGGCCTCGGTGGGCACGTCGTCGTCCCCGACCTCGCGGGCTGGCTGCGCGACCGGATCGACCCCCTGCCCGACCGGTTCGAGACGCCCCCGGACTGGGTCTGCGAGGTATCGAGCCCGTCGACCATGCACCTCGACCGGGGACCGAAGCTCGACATCTACGCCGCCGCCGGCATTCCGTGGGCGTGGCTCGTCGACCCCGTCGGCAAGCTCATCGAGGTCTACGAACGCACCGACGCCGGGTGGCTCCGCAACGCGGTCGCCTCCACCGAGACCAAAGCGGCGCTCCCCCCGTTCGAGGCCGTCCCGCTGGATGTCGCAGCGCTCTGGGCGGATTGACCAGCCGCTACAGCCGCTACATCCAGCCGTATTCGGGACCGTTGCCGCCCTCGGGCGGAACCCAGGTGATGATCTGGTAGGGGTCGCGGATGTCGCAGGTCTTGCAGTGCACGCAGTTGCTGAAGTCGACCTGCATCTCCTTGCGGCCCGACTCCTCGTTCTCGACCATGTTGTAGACCTGAGCCGGGCAGAACTTCTCGCAGGGGTTGCCGTACTCTTCCTTGCACGTGGTGGCGCAGATCTCGGTGTCGATGATCTTCAGGTGCGCCGGCTGCTGCTCTTCGTGCTTCGTGCCCGAGTGGTAGACGTCGGTGAGCTTGTCGACGAAGTACTCGCCGTCGTACGGCACCTCGACCTGCAGCTTCGGGGTCTTCTCGTAGTCCGCGATCTTCTTCATGTGGGCGTAGTCGGCTTCGAACGGCTTGATGGTGGAGCCCGGCCCGAAGAAGTACTGCAGCCCCGTGCGCACCATGCCGCCCACGAACCCCTCGCGGAAGTTGTGGTGCATGTTCTTCGCGGGCTCCATCTCGGTCTTGACCCAGCTGTCGTCGAGCCGCGTCTTGTAGGCGCTCAGCGTGTTCGCGCTCGCATCGCCCGTCACCATCGCATCGAACGCCGCTTCGGCCGCCAACATGCCCGACTTCATGGACAGATGGATGCCCTTGATGCGCATCGGGTTGAGGAAGCTGGCGGAGTCGCCCACGATCATCGCGCCGTCGGTGTAGAGCTGCGGCATGCTCGCCCAGCCGCCGATGGTGACCGCCTTGGCCCCGTACTTCACGACCTTCCCGCCCTTCAGCAGGTCTTTGATGTAAGGGTGGGTCTTGAGGACCTGCAGCTCGTGGTGCACGTCGAGGTCGGGGTCGGCGTGGTCGAGCGCGATGAGCAGGCCGACGCAGATCTTGTCGTCGCCGAGGGTGTAGATGAACGAGCCGCCGAAGCTGTTCATGTCCAGCGGGAAGCCCAGGGTGTGCGAGACGAAGCCGTCCTTGACCGTGCCCGCGGGCAGCTCGAGGATCTCCTTGCAGCCGAGCTCGTAGATCATCGGGTTGCTGTCTGCGTCGAGCTTGCGGCGCTGGATGAGCTTGCGGGCCAGGTGGCCGCGGGGACCCTCGCCCAGGATGGTGACCGGCGCCTGCAGGTCGTAGCCGGGCTCGAACGTGCCCTTGGGCTGTCCGTCTGCACCGATGCCCTTGTCTCCGGTGCGCACGCCCACGCAGGTGTCGCCTTCCCACAGCAGGTCGGTGCCAGCGAACTCGGGCAGGATCTGCACGCCCTTCTCCTCGGCGATCTCGGCCAGCCACTTGCAGAACTTGCCGAGGCTCATGATCGGCTTGCCGTGGTTGATGAGCTCGGGCGGGATCCAGGGGGCCTTGATGACGCCATCGGTCGTGAGGAACACCATCTCCTCGCGCTCGACGAAGTGCTCGACCGGGAAGTCGTCGCGCTCGCGCCAGTCGGGGATCAGCTCGGTGAGCGCGCGTGGATCGACCACGGCACCGGACAGCTGGTGGGCGCCGACCTCGCTGCCCTTCTCGATGACCATGATCATGGGCTCGTCGAAGGCTTCGCCCTCTTTGGACCCGTTGGCGACGGCCTCGTTGTGGGCCTCGATCTGGTTCATCAGGTGGATGGCACCGGCGAGGTTGGCCGGCCCGGCACCGACGAACAGCACGTCACAGGGCATCTCTTCGCGTTCCACACGACCTCCTCAGGGATCAGCGCTGTAACAACGACGATCCGGCCACGCTCCCTGTGACATCGAGGCGCTGCAGGCTCAGCTCGCGGCCGCCGCACTGCCCTCGGCGGGCTCGTACCGCCGCGCGAGGATGCCGAACACGCCGATGGCCAGCAGCGCCAGGCAGATCGAGAAGCCCTGGCTGTAGGTCAGCCACTCGCCGAGGACCTCGGGCATGAACCACCCGCGGCTCGCATCGCCGCGGTAGTTCTCGATGACCGACCGGCCGAGCGCGTACCCGATGAGGTAGACCAGCATCACCTGCCCGTCGAAGCGCTTCTTGTAGTACATGACGTTGCAGACGATCCCCAGGCCGAACAGGAAGAACGCCTCGTAGAGCTGGGTGGGGTGCATGGGGGCGTTCAGCGGCGCCACCGACATGGGGTCGCGGAAGGTGACCGCCCACGAGCCCGTGAAGTGGGTGCCGTAGCAACAGCCCGCCATGAAGCAGCCGATGCGCGACAGCCCGTGGGCGATGGGGAACGCCGCCCCGAAGATGTCCCAGGTGGCGAAGAACGGCATCTTGAAGCGCCAGATCAGGAACGACCCCGTGGGAACGCCGAACAGGATGGACCCGTAGAAGACCAGCCCGCCCGTGCGGAGGTTGACCCACTGCCAGATCCCGTCGAGCACCCCGGGGTTCTGGAAGATGAACACCACCCGGGCGCCCACCAGCGCGATCAGCGCACTCCAGAACATCAGATCCGCCATGCGCTCGGGCTTGACGTTCAGCGCGCGGCCCCGTGCCAGCGCCGTGAACGCCGTGAACAGGAACCCCGCTGCGCCCAGCACGCCGTAGGAGTGGACCTGAAACCCATTGATGTCGAACAGGACCGGATGCACGCCGTCTCCGAAGCTCTACCCGGCACAACTACCCCGATTCCCCGCGGGCGTCGTGATTTGCGACTGTCCGTGACGCGGGGAGCGGGCTACTCGGGGCCGATGGAACGCGACGCCCTCATCAATCGCCGCAACGCCATGTTCGCCGGCGCCACCGTGCTCGGTGCGCTGCTCGACCAGCTCACCAAGTGGTGGATCGTCGCGAACATCGAGTACCGCACCGGCGAGATCGTGGTCATCGATGGCTTCTTGTCCATCGTGCACGCCCAGAATCCCGGAGCCGCGTTCGGTCTGCTCGGGGGCTCCGGCTACCGGCTGGTGATCTTCGGCATCTTCACCATCGTGGCGCTCTACGTCGTCTTCGACATGCTCCGCAAGCTGCCTCGCTCCGACTGGTTCGTGTCGCTCGCACTCGGGCTCATCCTGTCGGGCGCCATCGGCAACGCCATCGACCGCATCCGCCAGCAGTACGTCACAGACTTCATCCGCGTCTACACCGACATTCCGTCGATCCAGGCCTGGCTGGTCGACAACTTCGGCACCTACGAGTGGCCGAGCTTCAACATCGCCGACACCGCCCTCGTCATCGGGGTCGCGATGATCGCGCTGCACTGGTTCTTCGTCGAGCGACACCAGCCCGCGGAGCCCCAGGAGTCCAGCACGTCCGACGAGCCCGCCGCCGAGTAGTCGTCACGGCCTGTCCGCGGTCTCCCGGGTCCGTTCGTCATCGGATACACGAGAGACGTCTCGCCTGGAGCCTTCGATGTCCGACGCGTCTGGCACCCCCCCTTCGCCCATGCTGCACAAGTACACGGTGTTCTTCACCGTCCTGGGGATCGGTCTGCTGGCCGACCAGGGCTCCAAGCTGTGGGTCATCGCCAACTTCGTGCTCGGCGTCGACGAGATGCAGATCATCCCGGGCTTCCTGTCCGTCGTGCACGCTCAGAACCACGGCGCGGCCTTCTCGAGCTTCGAGGGCATGTGGGGCCTGTTCATGGTCTTCACGGCGGTGGCGGTCATCGTGGTGCTCGACCTGCTGCGTCGCCTGCGTCCCGATCAGGCCTTCATGGCGGGCATCCTGGGGCTCATCCTCTCTGGAGCGCTGGGCAACGGCATCGACCGCGTGCGGCTGGGCTACGTCACGGACTTCATCCGCGTCTACACCGACATGGAGGGCCCGAAGGCCTGGCTGATCGCGAACTTCGGCACCAACACCTGGCCGATCTTCAACATCGCCGATTCCGTGCTGCTGATCGGGGTGACGCTGTTCCTGGTGCACTACCTCTTCCTGGAGGAGGGCGAGCCCGAGCTCGAAGACGAGGAGCTTCCGGAGGCGGCGTGACGCTGTTCTCGATCCTGCTCGCGGCGTGCTCGTCCGGCGTGGATGTCGACACCGACGACGACGACGACACGGATGGCGCAGCGGCCTGCGAGATCGAGGGCTACCTGGGCTCGATGGAGCCCGAGAATGGGCAGTCCAATGTCTTCTACCAGACCGAGATCCACACCAAGATCGACATTCTCCGCAACCCGAGTGCGGAAGACTTCGCCTGGATGCGCGCAAACCTCGAAGCATCCCTGTGGCGCCGCATCCCGGACAGCGACGACTTCGAAGAAGTGCCATCCAGCCAGACCATCGAGGAGGTCGAGGCCCAATCTACGCCGCTGTGGCAGGTCTTCCCGGAAGACCGCCTGCTCGGGTCCAGCTAGGTCCGGTTCGCGTGGTGTGACGAGGTCACCACGCTGAACTTCCACACCGGACCCGCCAGCGATCCGGTGTCGATGGACATCGTCGACGGTTCGGTGTACGCGCTCGGGCTGGATGAGTCCGATTGGGGCCTGGACGGGCTCGAGGACGTGTTCGGCGAGATCGGTCGGGACGTCCTGTTCCAGCTCGACTTCGCGGACGACGAGCCCCGGATCACCCTCGCCTGGTCGAAGGTGCAGTCGACCGAGCAGGACCTCTGCCAGGAGACCCGAAGCGGGTCCATCTCCGCGTTCGACAACCCGTGGTTCGTGGGCGGAGCGCTGATGTCGTACTGGGACGGCCCCGGAAGCTGGCTCGGAATGGAGGTTCGCGGGGCGTTCGGCCCCGACCCCGACACCCTGCACGGCGTCGAGTTCTACCTCCTCGACGGGTGCGACGAGGCATTCGACGAGTGCGTGCAGTGTGTCCCGCCCATCGCGACGTCCCCCGACACCTGCGATCCTCCCGACTTCCCGCTCTCCATCCCGGTCGATCGGCAGTCGACGCCCCTCGTCCCGCGTACCTGGTCCCAGATCGTGCTGGACCCGGACTGCGGGGGCTGATCGGACGGCGCGTCGCGTCTTCGGGTTGGTCATCGTGGCGAAGGTCTGCAAGGCCGCTGCACGGCAGCTCGAGATGCACCCGAAGCGGTAGTGCTCGCTCTTCGGGATCCCCTTCCGGAGTCGACGAAGGCAGCGCTGCGGCGCCTTCGACACGAAGCCAGAGAACGCGTTGGTGGGGATGATGCCACGTGACGCACTGGGATGAACTCATCGCACGCGTCAACTGAACGAGCCAGGCCCGAAGAACCTCCGTGCAATCCACCCACACCACGCGATCCGTTTCGGCTCATAGAGCAGCTTTGAAAACGCGTATGGGGCCAACTTTGGTCGTCAGAGCGGGTCCGATGCGGGCGAGACCGGGTTGGCCAGCGTCGTGGATGCGCCAAGACTCGTCGTGGTCGAGGTCGTGGTGGAGGTGGTCGGTCGTCATCCAGGCCAACCACGTAGGCCCCTCGAACGACCTGCCACCCCCACCACCAACACGACCACGGCGGGTGTTCGCGCCACCACAAGGCGGGCCATCCCGAAACCGCTGACCTGCATGCCCCACGACGGCGGATGGCGGCTGCCGCTCGCATGGGTCGCGAACCGGCTCGTGGGCCCTGGCCAGGCCGTCATGCCGATCCGTTTCGCGTGGTCCGTCCACCGTGTCCTCCGTGCCTCCGTGGCGTCCGACGGCGAATCAGCGCCGGAAAGGGGTGGAAGTGGAGGTGGAGGTGGAAGTGGACGTCGCCTGTTCGAGCTCGCTCCAGACCGAGACCCCTTCCGCATCCAGCCGCACCGTCACCGTCCCCGCCTCGTCCGTACGCCAGACCGGAATCCCCCGCGCCGCGTAGCGCTCCAGCACGACGTCGTGCGGGTGCCCGTAGTAGTTGTGCCCCACTGAGAGCACGGCCAGATCGGGCTGAACGCGGTCCAGCATCGCTTCGCTGCTCGACGTGTCCGACCCGTGATGCGGGACCTTGATCACCGTCGGACCGGGCCCGCTCGGAACCTCGAGGTGCCGCTCGCCCAGCGCCTCGGTGTGCCACCCGAGGTGGACTGGTACTCCGGCCGCCCGGTGATGGTCACCCGCAACGACCACGACCTCAAGCTGTACAACGGCGACGTGGGGCGTGGTGCTCGGCGACCCGGACAACCCGGACCGCCTGCGGGTGTGCTTCGAGACGGCGAAACAGGGCGAGCCGCGCGGTGCCGCCGGCGCTACCCCCGGAGCACGCCTCGGTGTTCGCGACCTCGGTGCACAAATCCCAAGGCAGCGAGTACGCGCACGTGGGGCTGGTGTTGCCGGGCGAGGTGTCGCCGCTGGTGACGCGGGAGCTGCTGTACACGGCGGTCAGGCGGGTGACGGTGCTCGGGCCGGAGGACGTGTGGGTGGCCGGGGTGGTGGGGCGAATCGAGCGGATGTGGAGGTTGTCGGGAATGTGAGTGCTGTGAGGCGATGCTGCCACAGCAGGGGTCGAGGAGAGGCTGGGCGAATGGTGCACCGATTGCCTTCGCGACGGGCGAAACATCGGCACCCGTTTTCGGGGTTCGTGAACGCGGTCGCGATGTCTATTTGAGGGCGAGCCTGCCAGCCGAAGGATGCGCAGGAGGTCGTAACGAGCAAGGCGAAAGCCCAGGAAGAGACTGACGCACGAACCGCGTCGGTGGTGCGGACTTCACCGGTGGCGCTTGGGTGGCACCTCCTTCACTGCTGGCCTCGAAACGCGTACTCCAACCCTACTTGGAACACAGTCCATCGCCGCATATCTACCGTTCAGTGTGCCGAACTCCCATCTGCCTTGAGCTTCCTGGCGACGGTGGACTCGAGGTGGCCGCACATGGGAGGGTACTGACGTGTACGAAGAATGAGGCTACGGAGGGGGAAATAGTGGCAGTAGCAGCGCTGATCCTGTTGGCGGGTTGTTTCGGCTCGGAGCATCGCGACGACCTGGATGCCCTGCGGACCGAGATCGAGGAATTGCAGGAGGAACTGGACGAGGCCAACGATCGGCTTGTCGTGCTTGAATCGATGGAGGCCGATGCGGCGGAAGAACGCTCGCAGATGCAGGGAGACATCTCGCAGCTGCAGACGTCGGTTGCGGAACTGGCTCAAGATGTAGGAAACCTCGACGTGCTGGCCGAAGGCAACTCAATGGAGCTGGGTATTCTCGACGGTCGCGTGTCGTCGCTCGAGGTCTCTACTGACGGTGCTGCGGCGCTGCTTTCCTACGTGTCGGCCGACCCGGCAGATGATCGCGTTGTCATCTCAGGCGCAAATGTCTACATCCAAAGCGGTTCCGGGGCCACAGATGACATGGGCGCCCCTACCGGCCGAGGTAACCTCGTCGTCGGATACGATGAGGATGATGGTTCCGATGCGAAGGTCGGATCACACAATCTGGTGCTCGGGTCCTTTCACAGCTACGAGGGTTCGGGCGGATTGGTGAGTGGCGAGAACAACCACCTCAATGGCGAGGACTCTGTCGTCCTCGGCGGAACGAACAACTCTGCTGCGGCGGAACGCGCGGTCGTGGTCGGAGGAGGGTCCAACTCGGCGACCGAGTCGAAGGCCGTGGTAGTCGGGGGGTTCACGAACGAGGCCTCTGGCGAATGGAGCGTTGTTGCGGGTGGGGCAAACCAACTGGCATCTGGAGAAGCCTCGACGGCTTCAGGTGGCGGAGCAGGCGTGGCATCCGGAAGCCGATCAACGGTATCGGGAGGATACTCGAGCACTGCTTCGGGGAACTGGGCCAGTGTCTCGGGAGGCGCGAACGGCGAAGCGTCAGGCGACTACGCATCCGTTCTGGGGGGAGGGACGTGTGTAGCCGATGGGCAGAATGCCACCACCGTCGGTGGGCAGTACAATACGGCACTCGGCGACTACTCCGTGGTGCTTGGCACATCCGGAGTCGATGTGAGCACCGACCATGGGCTCTCGCCGTAGCACCGCCAGTCTCCGCAACGATCGGTCCTGGTGGACGCACCCGTTTCAGGGTCTGAGCGCGCCCGCACTGTCCGTCCGTCAACACCAGTCACCCTGCTTGGGGAACCGGTCTGATCGCAACTGCTCGCCCTTTACGGTCCCACGCCAGTACGACACCTATCAGGGCCGCAGCACCCAGATTGGGAGATCGAGACCTGCATTCCCTGCACCCTACCGCTCACGGATGCGCCGGTCGGATGCACGCGCATCGGGCCGTTCTCTCTGCCCGTCGAGCGGCTCTCCACGCCGATCGCCCCGCGCACATTGGCGGAAATCGAAGCTGACCCCGCTTGCGAGGACTGAGGTCGCTTCACGGGCAGCAGCGTTAGGGCTGACACGTGCCCATCGAGCTTCCGCCATCCCTGGACCGCACCCGCCACACCGTTGAACGCGAGATCGAGCGGATGCGCGCTCTGACGCCAGAAGAGCGGTTGGTCATCGTGGCGAAGGTCTGCAAGGCCGCTGCACGGCAGCTCGAGATGCACCCGAAGCGAGAGGTCGTGCTCGCTCTTCGGGATCCCCTTCCGGAGTCGACGAAGGCAGCGCTGCGGCGCCTTCGCCACGAAGCCAGAGAACGCGTGGCCCAGAAACCTCCGTGCAATCCACCGTGTCCTCCGTGACTCCGTGGCGTCCGACAGCGAATCAGCGTCGACCACGGGTGGAGGTGGGGGTGGAAGTCGCCTGGTCGACCTCGCTCCAGACCGTGACACCCGACGCATCCAGCCGTACCGTCACCGTCCCCGCCTCGTCCGTACGCCAGACCGGAATCCCCCGCGCCGCGTAGCGCTCCAGCACGACGTCGTGCGGGTGCCCGTAGTAGTTGTGTCCGACTGAGAGCACGGCCAGATCGGGCTGAACGCGGTCCAGCATCGCTTCGCTGCTCGACGTGTCCGACCCGTGATGCGGGACCTTGATCACCGTCGGACCGGGCCCGCTCGGGACCTCGAGGTGCCGCTCGCCCAGCGCCTCGATGTCGCCCAGCAACCCCACCCGGCCCCACGGGCTCTCGGCCCAGACCACCAGCGACGCGTCGTTCTCCGAAGCCCCCGCACCCGGAATCGCATCCACGGGCGACGGCACGATCTCGACGTCCACATCATGGGCCACGGCGACCGAGATCAGCTCCGAGAACCCGTCCAGACGGGGGATGTGCAGGGTGTCGACGCGCAGGTTCGCGAGCACGGCCGCCATCCCCCCCGCATGGTCGTCGTCGGCGTGGCTGACCACCACCCGGTCCAGGTGCCGCACCCCGCGACGCCGCAGCGCTGGCACGATCCGGTCGCTCCGCCCGGCATCCACGAGCCAGCGGGTGCCGTCGGGATGCTCGACCAGCGCCGCATCCCCCTGCCCCACGTCGAAGAACGTCACCTCGAGCCCCTCGACCGCACGCGGCCGCAACCCCAGCACCACGAGCCCGACCGCCAGGATCCAGCCCACCCGCGCCCGCAGGAACACCGCGCACAGCAACACCGCACCCACCGGCCCCACCGCGGGAGCGAGGGGCGCCATCCGCACCCAGTGCAGACCCAGCAAGAGCAGCGTCACAGCGTGCTCTCCCGCCCAGGTCCCGAGTGACGCCAGCGGCTCGGGCGCCCAGACCGACACCGCCGCGCAGGGCACGACCACCAGCGCCATGTACGGCACGGCCAGGACGTTCGCGACCGGGGAGGTGAGCGAGAGCCCCTGAAACCACCAGGCGGCGGCCGGAAGCGTGCCCAGCGTCGCCGTGAACGTGGCCGCGACTCCCTGTCCCGCCCAGCCGAGACCATGGGGCAACCGCCGAACGAACCGGTCCAGCACGGGCGAGAAGCGCAGCAACCCCGCAACGGCCCCGAACGACAGCTGGAATCCGGGGGACGCGATCGCTGCGGGGTCGACGATACAGACCCCCACGGCCGCCACCGCGAGCAGGCGCCAGGGATCGATGGTCCGCCCGAACGACCGACCGACCGCGGCCAGCACCACCACTCCCGCCGCGCGCTGAGCCGAGATCGGCGCACCTGCCGCCCAGGCGTAGCCCCCCGCCGCCAGCGCCCCGGCCCACCAGGCCGCGACCGGGGGCACGCCCGCCAGGATCACCCAGCCGAACCGCCGCAGACCCAGCGTGACGAGCCCACCGACCGTGCCCGCGACCACCCCGACGTGAAAGCCCGAGATGGCCAGCAGGTGGCTCGTCCCGGTGTCGCGCAGCACCGCCCACACCTCGTCTTCGACCCCGCGCCGATCCCCGGCCGCCACGGCATCCAGCACCGCCGCCGGCCCCGAGCGAACGGCCCGTTCGGCTACCGGAGCCCCGAGCCGTCGGGCACGATCGGCGAGCAGCACGGTACGCACCCCCGCCAGCTGGGCCGAACGACGGCGTGACGGACCGCCCCGGGGACCCGGATCGGAAGGCGCGAGGCCGGTCCCGAACACCAGCCAGCGCGACGCGGGGGCCGGAGGCGACTCGAACACCACCCGCACCCGACCCGTACACCGCGCGACCGCACCGGGAGGTCCGCAGCGCGTCACGGCCAGGTCGGCCACGCGACCCGTGGGTGCGGCGGCCACCACCCCTTCGATGCTCACCGGCCCCCGCAGCACGGGCCCTTCCGGCACCGAACCCGCGATCAGCCCGCCCAGCACGAACCCGGTGGGGATCACGGCCGCGGCGTGCACCCGCAGCAGGACCGCGCAGAGCAACGCCCCTCCGCCGAGGATCGGCACGGACAGAGGGACTTCGGGCGAACATGCGACACCGATCACGACGGAGAGTGCGCCGACGACCAGGAATGCAGACGAACCAGGGGACATGGCCGGCGACGGTTCAGGTCTCGTGCCAGCCGATTCGTAAGGTTGCTCCGTTTCAGGACCGTCGGACCTCTACACATCCGACGACGACCGTCGGTCGCTACCGACCCGCGAGCGCCTCTGCCAGGCGATGTACGAGCTGAGGAGCGTTCTCGGCCAGGTGGTCCCGGACATCGCGGAGCCTGGAGCGATGCAGCGACATCAACGTGCGGACATCCTCGCGGTCACGGGGTCGGAACGCGTCCAGCTTCATCAACACCAGAGCTGGCAGCGAGATCAGCGGGACCTCGCCGGTGGTCGCCAGCTCTGTTTTCAGGGATGGAAACCCTGGGGGGACGCTCATGATGTCGGTGTGACCAATCGCGACGAGATGTTCGAGCTCCTCTCGGTACACGAGCAGCGGCGTGGTCTTGGCGAACGCCTCCTCTCCCACCATGAAATCGACGTCCTTGGTGGCTCGCGGGTGTCCGTGCAACCCGACGGCGAGCCCACCGATCAGCACGTGGGGTACCCCGAGCTCCTGCAACCGCTGGGACACGTCGATGGCACGATCGACGATCGACTCTGCGACAACCTCTCGAAGCGCGTCCAGGTTGCTCACGATGCCTCGCTCAGGAGCGCTACGGCACCGTTGTCGAGCTGAACGCGACGGACTGTGGACGTCGACGGCGTGGGCAGGTCCTCATCCAACGAGAGCACGCCGTCTGGAGTGACCAGCCAATCGGGAGGGACCTCGAGCGGCGTTGCTCCGCCTGCAAGCGACACATCGTCGCAGATGCACCGAGCATCGTACTCGGCCTGCATGTCCAGGAACCAACGAGGCGGCACGCCGAAGCACACACCCAGACGAGCGGCCATCGACACCGTAAGAGGCTGCTGGCCGGAGAGCAGACGACTCACGGTGCTCCGGTCGACATCCAGCGACCGGGCCAGGGCACTCGGGCTGATGCCCAGGGGCTCCATGAACCGTTGTGCGATTCGAACACCCGGATGCTCCATGACTCGCCTCCTTTCTTGTTGCGTATCATGCAACAAGGGAGCCATCACCGTGCACTCCGCGAGGTGCGCATCAACACCGGTGCGGGGTTCGTGGTGGCGCTGTGCGGCGACATCCAGCGGATGCCAGGCCTGCCTCGGGTGCCAGCCGCGAACGAGATCGATCTCGTCGACGGCGAGATCATCGGCGTGGGCTGACCCCTACCGCTCGACGGGCTGACTCGGGTAGAGCGACGTGAGGTTCTGGGTCTCGACCCGCGCCGAGAAGCCCTGGGGCACGATGCGGCTGACCTGCACGGCGTTGCGCCCGATGGCCATCACCACCATGCGCTGGTCGTTGAGGAAGGTGCCCGGCGTGACCACCACCTCGGTGCCGTCCGGCAGACCGAGCACCGCGCGCGGCGGCTGGGTGTCGATGAGGGTGGAGACGAGGGACACGCCCCACTCGGCCGGAAGCGAGGTCTGCGGATCCCAGGGCTGCATCGCCCGCATGCCCGGCATCGAGGATGCGCTCATCCCCCCGTTCGACGCACCCTGGGGGTCGGGAACGGGCGCATCAGGATTGGGAGCGGGCAGCGAGTCCCGAACCAGCGCAGGCTCCGGCGGGGCTTCCTTGCCCTGGGCCTTCGCGAGCAGCTGGGTGGGCGTGAGCTGCTCGGTGGTCTCGATGTCGCCCGCGTCTTCGTCGAAGTCGTAGCCACCGTCCGAGGATGCCCCGGACGTGCCCGCACCCGTGTTGGAACCCGCGTCGGAACCCCCGTTGGTAGTGGACGGCGAGCGCGTGGTCTTCGCCGGGAGGGGCTTCAGGGGGTCGCCCGTGGCCGGGAGCTGCTGACAGCCCGCCACCAGCAGCGACACCGCCATCAGGCCCAGCACACTCCGGCTCAGCCCACCCGTCCAGCGCACGCGATGTTCATCCAACGACAACGGTCCTCCCGAGGCCGACGGGCGGTCTCCGATCCCGTCGTCTCCCCCGTGTATCCGACGCGCCCCAGAGCACCAAAGAAAGTCCGTCGCCCGGGCGTGTTCAGCGCCAGAACAGCGGAAACCCGGTCAGGGCGTACCAGCTGATCAGGCCGACCAGGACCGGGACGGTGAGCACGACGAGCCCCGCGCGCACACGCGACCCCCGCAAGGCGTCCATGAACGCGGAGGGATTCGCGAGGGCGACCCCCAACCACACCAGCCACAGCGGCTCGAGGGGGAGACGGAAGCGCGACATGCCGTACATCACGGCCGCGGCGAACATCGTGTACGCGATGGTGCCCCCGGCCATCACGGCGTACGCCCCTCGTCCGCGAGCCAGTCCGGCGGCCGTGCCCCCCAGCACGATGACGATGCTGGTGAGCGCGATCCACACACAGAGGAGCTCCTTGAGCCCGTACGGGAGCCCGCGGAAGAACCCCCAGCGCACGTGCCGGGTGAGGAAGGTGTTCGGGTTGAGCTGCTGAGCGAGCCGCATGGGAACCCGGGAGACGAACTCGCCGGGATTCGCCGTGATCCACTCCACCGCGGCGTCCACCTCGCAGGCGTTGCTGTGGACCGGAGGCTGTTTGCGGTCGCAGAACCGGCGCCCCTGGCCGATCGTGCGGTAGTACAGCGGCTGGGTGAGCGCCCCGTTGCCGTAGTCGAAGGTCATCGGCGGGAAGTCGTTGTTGCCCAGGTAGAGCACGTGACCCACCGTGGCATCCGACACCATGAAGCCGCCATACCGCGACGAGGCGAACAGGCTGTAGGGCAGGACGGCGAGCACGGCGACGACCACCAGGACGACCGCGGGCTTCAGGCGTTGCACCACCGCATCCCGAACGGCCCTCCACCCGGACCGAAGGCTCGCGATGCCGTCGTCCGGCCAGAGCAGCGCCACCACGAACAGCGGCGGCAGGAAGGTGGCGACCCCGCGAAACAGGATGCACACGGCCAGACACAACCCAGAAGCAGCCCCCCACCCCATCGCAGCACGGGCATCGGGAGCTCGGCGCGCCCACAACACCCCGAGCACGGCCGGGAGCAGGAACGCGATGTAGATGGTCTCGATCCACCACGTGTTGCTGTACCAGGCCACCGTCGGATGCAGGGCCAGCCCCCACGCCGCCCACCGTCCCGCACGCTGCGCCACCGGGCGTTCCGCGAGAGGAGCCGTCGGATCTCCCGTGATCTCGGCCGCGATGGCGTACAGCACCGGGATCGACCCCGTGGACAGGAGGATCTGCACCCACTTGATCGAGAACCAGGTGCCGAACGTGCTCTTGAACCAGGCCAGCATGTAGGGGTAGCCGGGCGCCGCCAGCCAGCCCTTCGTGGTGACCCCCAGCACGCCGTCGCGCTCGATCCCGATCGCCAGGAACCGGTAGATGCACTCGTCGCGCACGCACTCGGTCTGGGGCCAGAGAAACATCGGAAGCAGTCGCAGCGCGCATCCAGCCGCGATCGCCGCCCACAGCCAGCGGTCTTTGAGCATGCGCCGGTCGGTGTATCCCAACGCGTGGGGGGTTGTCTGTCAGTGAATCGCGTACACTATGGGGGCATGCAACGCTTGCCTGCCATCTTCCGGGGGCTGCTGGGCACCGCCCTGGCCACTCTCCTCACCGTCTCAGCCATCACCACCGGCCTGGAATCTCCGGCGTTCGCCCAGGAGTTCACCAAGCCCAAGGCGGTCGAGACCCGGTTCGACCAGTCGGATCTCCCTCCGATTCCACAGGGCTGGGAGACCATCCGGGGCCCGTTCGTCCAGGTCCACGGCCCCTCCGAGAACCTCGACACGCTGATCCGCCTGTCCAGACAGGCCGAAAAAGCCCTGCCCGAGCTCGCCGCATCGCTGCGCGTGGGGATCGGGGGCACGACCCACATCTACCTCGCCGACAGCGAGCAGCGGTTCCGCGACCTGCAGCCCGGCCAGGCGCCCACCTGGGCCGAAGGCGTGGCATACCCCGGCATGGGCCTGATCCTGCTGAAGAGCCCGCAGATCCGCCCCGGCACGGCCGAACCGCTGGAAGTCGTGCTGAAGCACGAGCTGGTCCACGTGTTGCTGGGCCGCGCGTTCGCACCCGAGGTCCCACCGACCTGGCTGCAGGAGGGGCTCGCCCAGGTGTGGGCCGGCCAGGTGGGGCCCGAGACCACCCAGACCCTCGCCCAGGGCGTGGCCGCCGACAACCTGCTGAGCCTGAACGGCCTGTCGCGCGGATTTCCGTCCGACCCCGTCCGGGCCCGCATCGCCTACGCACAGTCGGCGGACTTCATCGGCTGGCTGCGCGACGAGTACGGCGAGGAGGCGGTGGGAGAGCTGATCCGCCAGCTGGCGAACGGCGCGGCGATCGAAGGCGCCGTGCACTCCGCGACCGGCGACTTCATCGACGACATCGACACCCGCTGGCGGGGCCGCCTGCAGTCGAGCGGCATGGGCCTCGGCATCTTCGCGAACGTCGACATGCTGTTCGGAGCCGCGGGGATCCTGCTGGTGATCGGGGGCATCGCCCGGCGCCGCCAGTACAAGCGCAACATCGAGCAGAAGGCCGAGCAGGAAGCCGCGCTGGACGCCCTGATCGCCACCTACCTCTCCCAGCGCCGCGGCCTGCACGACGTGGGCGACACCGTGCACTGATGCGCCGATGAGCCTGCACCACCGCTGCGCACGCTGTGGAGCGTCGTGCCAGGGCCTGCGCGTGCGGCCCGACCCCGACGAGCGCGACGCGCTGCTGCACGACGCCCGTGCCCTGGGGATCGACAACCCGTTCGCGCGCGGGGTCTACCTGCGACACAACTGGGGCCGGTGCGTGTTCTACGACGACGGATGCCGTCTGCACCGGGAGATCGGGGTGCACGCCAAGCCCCGGGTGTGCCGACAGTTCCCGTTCGTGTTCGGCCGCTCGGACGACGGAACGGTCGCCAAAGCGATCGATCCGGCCTGCTTCCACGCGACCGCAGCCGATCCCGAAGAATCGCCCGACGTACAGGGCTCCGCAGCGGTTCGACCCGCGAATCCCCCCGTGCAGACAACCCCGGTTCCCCCCCACGACCGCGATGGGCTCTGGGCCGACGTCTCGATCGGAGAGACCATCCGCGAGCGACTGATCGCGCTCCCGCTCGTCGCCCTGCTCGATGGGCCGCACCTGGGTCCGCTGACCACCGACCTGCTCACGGGCCTCGACCGAGCGACCCCCCGAACACCCACGACCGAAGAGCGCGCCCTGCTCGATCCCCGAATCACCACCGCGCTGCAGTTCGCCCTGCTGCCGGTGTCCGACCCCATCGCGGCGGCGACCGACCTCGTCGGGGGGAGCCAGCTGTTCCTGGGCGCCCGTCGACCGGTGGGCCCCGGGTTCGCGGCCTGGGTACGCCTGCTGCGGACCGGCGTGTTCTGAACCGACCCAGAACCGACCCAGGAAACGAAAAGAGCCCCGCCGAAGTCCCGATTGGGACCCCGACGGGGCTCTTTCGCCCGTTCTCCACGGCTCCGAAGAGCGCGAAGAGGATGGGATGACACCCGAAAACGCCAGGCACCGATGGAAGCGTCTCGTTCAGAGACCGCGGCAGGCTCCGCAGTGCGCCAGATTGCTCCGGTTCACCGTGGAATACCGCTTGTCGAAATACAGTGTGCTGCGTTCTGCCTGGGGTCTGCCGACGACGCGGTGGCCATACACGAGGTATCGCTCCGTCTTCGCCTGCTCTCCCGGACAGTCGGCGTCCGCGAGGTTCGCCGGCACTTCGGGGATGGGGCCGGAATTCACGTCTCCGTGGTCCGACCGGGTCCTCCGACTGCCACAGTGGTCGCCCACTGGCTCCATCGCGCCCTTTCGCCGATGCGTACAGGACTGACGACAGCGATTGCTCACCGCCGGCAGACATGTACGCACCGGATGGGCCTCATGGCTCTACAGCCGGAGGTCTGCTCCAGAAGATGTGAATCCTCCAAATGCAGCACCCTCCATGTGCTCGCGTCCTCCTCGACGCGCCGCTTCACACCGCTCCAGACCGGACATTCGAACCGCTCGCGCGAACGCGCGGCTCGGGCCCCTGCACTCTCGTCCCTCCGCTACCCCCCGCTTGCACGGTGGATTCCACGGGTCGGGCTGAGAACACAGTGTTCTGGACGGCCTCTCTTCGAGATTCGCTCTCGAGGGTGCGTCCCGCTTCCGATGTCTCGGACCTGGCCTGGCCTGCCGCCGACAACCGAACCGATTCCGAAGAACCGACTGGATTCCCAGCACCTCTGGCCGACCGCCATCCACAGGGTTCCTCCCCCTCTCGATGGTTCGAGTTCCAGGACCGCTCGAGGATGTTGCACCTCGTACCGGACGGGATTCGCATCGTTTCGAACCGGACCGCCACCGACCCGCCATTTCTGACGAACCGACGCGCTTCCAGCTGTTCCCGATGCGCGGTATGCACCCCTCGAAGAAGCATCTCCCGCTCCGCAGCCGCTGCCGGTCAACCGCATCGAATGTCTTGCGACACCTCGACACGGGCCACCCGGTGCGCTTGCCCCCTCGACGTTTCGACGTCCTCGAGGCCTTGCTCCGCGAAGCGTTCGCGACCCCCGGTGCTGCGTTTCCGCAACCGCTCGGGCGTCGACTCCTTCCATGGGTTTCTGTGCTCGTGATTCGATGCCGCTTGCGCAACAGCGAGACGAGCCTGACGTCAAAGAGCGTGACCGACTTCCGAAGAAGTCACTCCCGAAGGAGCAGATGAGCCGAAGCTCTCACGCCCTCTCGGTCGTCACCGGAGCCATTCGATGGCGTCCCGGGTGTCGCATGGACACAATGCGAACCCCGCGCCAACTCTGCCGGGCGGGCAAACGCCGAAAATCGCCCGCATCCATCGGAACCCGATTTCCCACCATGCGGGTCGACGACGCGGGTCCCTCCGAGGGTCCGGCCTGAGAATCGCTCGCACTGACGGGCCTCCCCACGTCACGGGAAGTGTACTTCCCGATGAGCAGTTCCCGACCACTCGACATCTGCTCCGTTCACCCCTTGCCCGAGCCCGCCGCCCAGACTATTGACGCGTCACCACTTTTCTTCATCGGATTTCGAGGCGCCCCGCGATCCCTGTCGGGATCCACGGATGATCCTCAATGAAAATCGAGGTTCAACCGACCTCTCGATCCACAGGACAAAATCTGTCCTAAACTCGTGGTCCCCCCCGCCGACGCCCACCCCGGGCATCGCACCCTCCCCACGCCCCTCCCCTTCCACCCCTTCCCCAGGAGCCGCCCATGACCCTCCGCACCCCGGCGCTCGCCCTGCTCGTCCTCGCCTGTTCTGGGGCGTTCTCCGCCGTCTCTGCAGGATGCGGCACCACGCACGCCAGCGTCACCGCCCTGGAGCCCGCCGAAGCCCACGCCCTGGTGGTGTCCGACCTCGACGCGCTCGCGGAGTCCCCTGCCGAGCTGCGCGAGACTCAGTGGCGACGCGCGTACCGGCACTTCGACCGGCACCTCGAGCCACACCTCGACGGCGAAGCGCGCCTGGAGCTCGAGATCGCGTTCGGTCAGCTCCGTCGCCAGCTGAAGATGGCTCCGCCCACCCGCGGAGTCGAGGCTTCCAACCATCTCGAGCCCCTCTGTGACCGGATCGAGCAACGTCTGAACACCCTGGTGGCGAAGATGGACCTCCAGCCACAGGACTGAACAACGTTCGCAGATCGCGAACGGCCCGTTCCAGACGAACCCGAACGGGTCGGACGAGCGTGATCAAGGGCCCGTGCGTCAGGTAGACTGACCGCAGAGAGACCCACATGATCCCGCTCCTCGTCCCCATCCTCACCGCATTCGCCCTCGCATCGCCCGTCGATGGGGGGGATTCCGGCACCCACGCCTCGGGGTTCGAAGGCGAACCGACTGCGGGTTCGTTGTTCTCGGACGTCGACGTGGTTCCGATCGAGCTCCCCGAAGATGGAGGTGGCCGAACCACGCTGGGCGGGCCGATCGTCATTCCGGACGCCGGGATCGACAGCGGCTTCGACCCCGACTCCGACGGCGACGGGTGGGAGAACGTGGACGACTGCAACCCCTTCGATCCCAGCATCAACCCCGGTGCACAGGAGATCATCGCGAACGGCATCGACGAAGACTGCGACGGCTTCGAGCGCTGCTACATCGACAACGACGGCGACGGCTTCGGCATCACGTTCACCGCCAATGGCCCACTGGACTGTTCGGGTCCGGACATCGCCGACAACCGCGACGACTGCAACGACAGCACCGCCAACGCCTACCCCGGTGCACCCGAGGTGTGTGACGGGATCGACAACGACTGCGACCTGGACACCGACGAGAACGTCCAGATCACGTACTACAACGACGGAGACAACGACGGATTCGGCGCTGGAGACCCGCAGTACGCCTGCAGTGTTCCCTCGAACGGCTCGAGCAACAACACGGACTGCGACGACGGGGACGACGACGTCTACCCCAACGCGAACGAGACCTGCAACGGCATCGACGACGACTGCGACAACGACGTCGACGAGAACGTCCAGATCACGTACTACAACGACGGAGACAACGACGGATACGGCGCCGGACAGGCCCTGTCCGCGTGCTCCGTCCCGAGCACGGGTGCGGCCGCCAACGGCGACTGCGACGACAGCCGCCACGACGTGAACCCCGGCGAGAACGAGTCCTGCGACGGCGTCGACAACGACTGCGACAACGACGTCGACGAAGGGGTCCAGCTCACGTACTTCATCGACGGAGACGACGACGGCTGGGGAACCGGTGGCGCCCTGTACGCGTGCTCGGTGCCCTCCAACGGGTCCACGTCGACGGGCGATTGCGACGACTCCACCGCTGCCCGCCACCCCGGGAACCCCGAGGTCTGCGACGGGATCGACAACGACTGCGACATCGATGTCGACGAGGGACAGCTCACCACCTGGTACGTCGACGACGACAACGACGGCGTGGGGGCGGGCGATCCCAACCAGTCCTGCACCGTGCCATCGAACGGCTCGACCACCACCAACGACTGCGACGACTCCGAGCCCCTGTCGTTCCCGGGCAACGCCGAGGTCTGCGACGGCGTCGACAACGACTGCGACGGGAACACCGACGAGAACCTGCTGGTCACCTGGTACTCCGACAACGACAACGACGGATTCGGCTCCGGCACGGCTCAGGAGGCCTGTGAGGTCCCGTCGGGCGGCGCCAGCGTGAACGGCGACTGCAACGAGACCAACGGCAACGTCAATCCCGGCGCCAACGAGGTCTGCAACGGCATCGACGACGACTGCGACGGCACGACCGACCAGGGCGCGTCGGACGCGGAGACCTTCTTCGCAGACGACGACGACGATGGATTCGGCGACCCGAACGACACCGCCGTGGCCTGTGCAGCGCCGAGCGGCTTCGTGGCCGACTCCACCGACTGCGACGACGCGAACGCCACCTCGAACCCGAACGGATCCGAGGTGTGCAACGGCATCGACGACGACTGCAACGACAACATCGACGACAACGCCTCCGACACCACGGACTGGTACCTCGACGGCGACAACGACGGCGTCGGAGCCGGTGCTGCGGTGGCCGCATGCGAGCCGCCCTCCGGCGACCACGTGTCCACGAACGGCGACTGCGACGACGACGCCTCCACGACGTTCCCGGGGGCACCCGAACAGTGCAACAACGACGACGACGACTGTGACGGGGACGTCGACGAGGACCTGCAGTCCACGGACTGGTTCGTCGATGCCGACGGCGACGGCTTCGGCGATCCCGCGACCGGGGTGAACGACTGCGCCCAGCCCGCGGGCACGGTGCTCGACAACACCGACTGCGACGACAGCGTCGCCGGCACCAACCCCGGCGCCGACGAGGTCTGTGACGGTGTCGACAACGACTGCAGTGGTTCCGCCGACGACGACGCCATCGACTCCGTTGCGGCGTACGCCGACCTCGATGGCGATGGCCACGGAGCCCCGGCCACCCAGATCATCGTGTGCGACGTGCCCTCCGGCTACGTCCTGCTCGACGACGACTGCAACGACAACGAACCGGCTGCGTGGTCCGACCGCGACGAGGTCTGTGACGGCGTCGACAACGACTGCGACGGCGTCGTCGATCCGCCCACGTCCATCGGTGCAGACCCCTGGTACGAGGACGTGGACGGCGACGGATACGGGAACCCCGACGAAGTGGTGATGAGCTGCGACCCCGTGTCGGGCTACTCCGACGACGGAACCGACTGCGACGACCTCTCGGCACTCGCCTTCCCCGGCAACGACGAGGTCTGCGACCTGATCGACAACGACTGCGATGGCGACATCGACGAGGACGCGATCGACGCCGACCTGTACTACCAGGACAGCGACCTCGACACCTACGGCGACCCCACGGTCACGGTGCTCGCCTGTGCACAGATCCAGGGGCTGTCGACCACCGCCGACGACTGCGACGACACCGATCCCACCACCAACCCCGACGCGTACGACCAGTGCGACGACGGCATCGACAACGACTGCGACGACGAGATCGACGAGAACACCGCCATCGTCAACTGGTACGCAGACCTCGACGGCGACCTGTACGGCGTGCAGACCGATGTCATCCAGGACTGCGCGAAGCCCGACGGCTACTCCCAGCTGCTGGGCGACTGCGACGACGACGACAGCTTCCGCAACCCCGGCGCCGACGAGCTGTGCAACGGCGTGGACGACGACTGCGACGGCACCATCGACAACGACGCCATCGACGGCGACATCGCGTACTTCGACGGCGACAACGACGGCTACGGCGACGCTCAGCTCCCCGCGGTCCTGGCCTGCGACCTGGACGGGTTCGCCACCAACGGCGCCGACTGCGACGACCTGGTGCAGACCACCAACCCCGGCGCGCTCGAGCTGTGCAACTTCACGGACGACGACTGCGACGGCCTGGTCGACAACAACGCGGTCGACGGGCAGATCTGGTACCCCGACGGCGACAACGACGGCTACGGCAACGAGAACGCGGCCTTCGTGAGCTGCACCACTCCCACCCAGGCCACTCAGAACGACGGCGACTGCGACGACACCCGCTCGGACGTCCACGAGGACGCCATCGAGGTCTGTGACGGCGTCGACAACAACTGCGACGGCGACGCCGACGACCTGGACCCCGACCTCGACGTCACGACCGCATCTGCGTGGTGGGTGGACGCCGATGGAGACACCTTCGGACGGCCGGGCAGCGAGACCCAGTCGTGCACGGTGCCGCCCGGTGCCGCAACCCGAGCGGGTGACTGCAACGACAACGATCCCAGCGTGAACCCCGACGCCGACGACATTCCCGGAGACGGCATCGATCAGGACTGCGACACGGTCGACGTCGACCCCGACGAGGACGCCGACGGAGACGGCATTCCCGACTACATCGAGGAAGACCTCGGAGGCGACCCCAACAACCCCGACTCCGATGGCGATGGGACCGAAGACGGCATCGAAGGCACGGGCGACACCGATGGAGACGGGCTGCCGGACTTCATCGACGACGACGACGACAACGACGGCATCCCCAGCATCGAAGAGGGCGACGGCGACTTCGATGGCGACGGGCTGCCGGACTACCTCGACACCGACTCCGATGGAGACGACGTCCCGGACCTCGTCGAAGCCGGACTCGACAGCGACGGGGACGGCCAGCCCGACCAGCTGGATGCGGGCGGCGACGATCCCGACGATCCGCCGGAGCTCAAGCCCGGCTGTGGAGGCTCGGTGATCGGTCAGCGAGGGCTCGCCGTGGGTGTGCTGGCGCTCCTGCCCCTGGCGTTCCGACGACGCCGCGCCGCCTGATGCTGCTCCTGTTCGCACCCGGTGCCGGAAAACCCAGCACCTCCGATTGGATGACCCGCTGGGCCGGCTACCTGGACGGCATCGTGCCGGGCGCACGGGTGGTGCGGTTCGACTACCCCTACGCGCGCGCGGGCAGGAAGCGACCCGACCGCCATCCGGTGCTGCTCGATGCCCACGAAGCCGCACTCACCGAGCACCGCAGGGACGGCGAACCCGTCGTGCTCGTCGGAAAGAGCATGGGGAGTCGCATCGGATGCCATCTGGCCGCCGAGCGGGTGCCCGACATCACGGCACTGGTCTGCCTGGGCTACCCGCTGGCGAGCATGGGACGCCGCGACAAGCTGCGCACCGGGGTTCTCGAAGCCACCCGCCATCCGGTCCTGTTCGTACAGGGAACCCGAGACCGCCTCTGCCCGTTGGATCTGCTGGAGCCCGCCCGGGAGGCGATGTCCGTCGAGACCGCGCTACACGTCGTCGAGAAGGGCGACCACAGCCTGCACGTGACCAGGACCTGGATGAAGAAGACCGGCCTCACCCAGGACGATGCGGATGCCGCTGCCGTCGACGCCATCCGAGGATTCCTGCGAGACCGATGAGCAGGGTGATGGCGCTGGATGCCCTGCCAGGCGACGTCGAGCACCCACCACACCCTTCGGGCGCCACCTGCTCGGCCACCTGGGCTTCGGCATCGCCGACCCGGCCGTCGGCATCGTCGTCGAGGAACACCCCCGAAGAGGACAGCGGCGAGGCCATCAGCCCTTCTTCGCCGAACGGACCCGTGCTCTCGACGTTGTCGGCCGTGACGTCGACGGTTCCCAGATCGAGGGCGACCACGATCTGGTTGCCATCGATGCGGTAGGCCCCGTCGAACACGAACGGATCGGGGGTGAGCCCCACCAGAACGGACTCGCCGTCGGCATCGGTGCCCTCGAGCACGAACGCGTCTTCGCCATCGGGGAGCAGGATGGTGGTGCACCACTCGCCGCCGGGGATCTCGACCGGACTGGGGGCGAGCCCGTCGAAGGTCGTGTCGACGTCAACGATGGTGAGCCGACCGCGACCCTGCTCTGCGCACGACACGAGCTCGATCGCCGCCACCCGAAGCATCGCGGACTCGGCGGTGACGCCGGGTGGCACGTTCACCGAGACGTCGAGGTGCCCAGGATTGCCGACAGCCGTGCCGTTGCGGGGTGCCGAGCAGCCCGGGAGGACAGAGCTCCCGAGCACTCCGAGGAGACCGAGAGTCGCCAGGCGGGACAGCGCGTTCGCAGGGGAGGGGGTCATCGCTTGCCTCGGGGGCTTCGGCTCAAGGGCAGCAGGCACAGCTGGAGCTGGTAGACGCGCTCGGCGTCGTCGACGGCATCGTCACACATGTGGAGCAGACGCTCCTGCATGGCGTTGAGCTCGCGCTTGAGCTCCGGGATCAGCGCTTCGGGGATCGCCACCGTGACCCCGAGCAGATGGCGTTCGTCGGGCGGCACGCCCTCGATGCTGTCCGCCGCGCGCTCCAGCATCTGAGCGTGGTAGTTGTGCGCTGCGAGACCACGGACCTTGTGCGGCGTGGCCACGGACACCTCTGCCGCGCGGACTCCGTCGTCGGTCTCGACCAGAAGCCCGAGCTCGAACAGGGCTTCGAGCGCCTTGCGTGCCTGGGACGCCGTGATGCGGGGCTGCAGCCGCTTGCGCACCCAGTCGGGGTCGGCCTGAAAGCCGTCGCACAGCGCGAGCTCGCGGATGGCCGGGTAGTACCAGTTGGACAGGTAGCGGAACGCCGCGCCTTCGATGCGCCGTGCCGAGCGGAACCGCCGACTGCTCTCGACCTGCTGGAACGCCTCGTTGCGCTCCTCGTCCGTGGAGGCCTGATCGAGCTGGACCAGCGCCGAGAAGAAGTCGACCCCTTCCTCGTCCAGACCCAGCGCCTTGACGAACCCCTCGAGGGTGCGCGTGGTGAGGTTGCGACGCCCGTGGATCACCTCGTTCAGCAGCGAGGGGGAGCTGACCCCTGCCCTCCGCGCGAAGAGACGATGGGAGAAGCGCTTGTCGGCCGCTTTTCGAGCGGCGTACCAGTCCCGCAGGTAGTCGCGGTACGACAGGTAGGAGTACAGATCCGGCTCGATGCCACGGCGCATGGCTCGAACGTAGCTGCGGCCGTGCCGAGTCGCACCGAATTTCTTCGGCGATCTTGAGTACACCTCCCCCACTATTCTCCCGTGCTCCGCTGCAGGCGTCAGTCCGAGTCTCCATCTCTCGTGCAGCTTTTGAGTACAACCCCACCCGCAGATCTGCTTCGGATACGATCGGACATGGCCGATCCGGCGATTCCCCCCCGTCCCAACCTGATGTTCCCGACCCTCGGGGGCAAGCAGCTCTGGGCCGACGAGTTCGTCTGCGCGGGATGGCGCATCCAGCGCAACGTCGTGAGCAGCCATCATCGACTGTTGGACGACCAGGACGTGCGGATCGCCTGGGGAACGTGGTCGCACTGCAAGGCCCACTTCGACCGGGTCGCAGCCCAGCGGGATCTCGTTCGACCCGGGCGCCATCTCGTGCTGCTGCTGCACGGGATCTTCCGCAGCAAAGACAGCTGGGGCCCGATGGTGCGGGCACTGCGACGTGCCGGCTACGAGGCCGCGGCGGTGAACTACCCGAGCACCCGGTTGCCGCTCGAAGCCCACGCCGAGCAGATCGAGCGGATCCTGGACCGGGCTGGCCACGTCGACCGGGTCTCGTTCGTGTGCCACAGCATGGGGGGCATCGTGGCGCGGGTGCTATTGGGGCGTCGCGGTGCGTGGCGTGACCGCATCCGCGCGAATCGTCTGGTGATGATCGCCACCCCCAACCAGGGGGCGCAGATCGCCGAGCAGGTCGCGTGGTTCGGCTCCGCGCTGGCCCATCTCTCCGGGGGCCCGTCGCTGCGCCAGATGTTCCGGGACCGCATCGACGCGATTCCCGAACCCGACATCCCCTTCGCCACCATCGCCGGGAGCAGCGGGCGCGAAGGCGGCTACAATCCCCTGCTCCCCGGCGACGACGACATGACCGTCACCGTCGCCTCCACCCGACTCCCCGGCGCCGAAGACGAGCTGGTCGTCCAGGCCACCCACACCTTCATCATGACCCGCCCCGAAGTGGTGGCGGGGGTGCTCCGCTACCTGAAGTCGGGGCGCTTCAGGGCTGGATGAGTCCGTCGCTGTCCTGCCACTGCAGCAGGACTGCGGGATCGCCCGCACCCACACTTCCCAGCGGATGGCCCAGGGTCTCGAGGGTGGCGGGAGGAAGGGGGCGGACGCGGCCACCGGAGTTGGGCGTGACGGGGTGCAGCGACCCCATGAAGGTCTGGGACCCGTCGGTGATCCGGTCGATGCGCCACTGAGGCACCGCAGTGCTTCCGGACGTGCAGCCGGGGCCCCCGACCACGGTGCCACCGGTGTCGAGCTGACATCCCGAGGCATCGAGGAGCATCAGCTGCGGGCCGAGACCCCACGCCATCCGCAGATAGGTGCCGTTCTCCAGGTCGTTGCCCGGGGAGATCTGCGCGAATCCCGGCTCGTCCTCGAGCATTCCGTTCGCCAGCATGTCGCTCGTGACGTGGCACGCCACGCAGGTGCGCGGCCCTTCGGCGTCCAGCTCCACCCTGCCTCGGATCGTGTGGGGAACGAGGGGGGCGTGGGTTCCGGCGTCGAGAGGCCGCCCCCCGATGCCCCCGTTGTCCGACAGCATGGTGAACCCGGAGTCCTCGGAGCCTTCGATGAACCGAAACAGGGTCGGGGTGCCGGGGCCGACGGGCACGATGGTTCCGCGGGGCCCGATCCCCATCGCGAAGTACAGCGGGGTGGACGCCCTCTGCTCGGTCTGCATCGTCCACGAGCCCGCACCGGTGCTCGACGGGGTGTTCGGCACTCCGCCGTCCTCGAGCGTGATGTGACAGCTGACACAGGTGTTGGTCCAGCTCGCGTGGCAGGTGTAGCACTCGAGCGCGCCGTGCTGGCCGGGGTCGTGGGACGACAGCCCGCTCGGGAAGGCGACCTGGTTGGTGAGCGGGACCGACAGCTCGGCGCCGGTCGTGCGGGAGTGGAGCGTCACGGTCAGGCCGTCGACCACCACGTGGGGCAGCACGTCGCCCCGTGCGGTGACCACACACTCCGCCATCCCGATCGGCGCAGCAGGATCGGGGCACGGCTGGGTCTCCGGTGCGTCGAACACGTCTCCGTGGCAGGTCTCGCAGCGGACGTCGACGATCTGCTCCCCATGGGATGCGAGCCCGTCGACCCCGTGCACGTCCCCGCGCACGTGGCAGTCGATGCACCCCATCCCCGCTTCGGCGTGAACATCCGGCGGGGTGTCGTCGCGACCGTCTCCGTCGTAGTCCTCGAACACCAGCAGGCGCTCGACCGGCACGCCCCACCGGGTCTGCAGATCCTCGAACCCATCGGACGCGGGGTCGAAGGCGATGCCCGCCTGGAGCTCGTGCAGGCCCGGACTGGCGATCCGCATGCCGAGATACTCGAGCGAGATCCCCGACGAGCCGGCGTGACAAGCCGCACAGGCCGCATCGGGAACCGGTTCGCGCTGACCGCCCTCGAAGACCGATCGCATGACGTGCGACCCGACGTGCACGCGCTCCTGGGAGCCTGGCATGTCCGGGGAGCCCGGTCCGGCGGGGTCGATCTGCAGATCGTCCGTGACCATGGCCCCGTCGAGCCGCGCGGGCATGTGGCAGGCCGTGCAGCCTGACGACCGGAACAGCCCGGGCCCGGCATTCGAGCCCGCGGTGCCCAGGTGGCAGTCGCCGCACGCCCCATCCACCACACGGCTGACCAGTGCTGGCCCCGGACCGTTGTCGACCAGCCGCTTGGAGCTGTCGAGCCAGGTGTCGAAGTCCACACCGCCCAGGGTCGCGCTCGCATCGAACATCGCGAGGGTCGACAGCGAGTACGGAACCCACGGAGACCCCGAGATCGCCCGGGCGCCGTGGGTCGCCATCGTGCCGGCGTCCGGCAGGGGGTCGTTCGCGTGGAAGCTCGGGATGCTGAACACCGCTGCGTTCGTGGCCATCGGCGACTGGGCGAGGCGCGCCGAGATACCCGGATGGCAGCCCACCGCCCCGCACGACCGACCGTCCGCGACCACCCGGACATCGCCGGGATTGCGGAACTGCAGCCACTCGATGAACTCCCAGGTGGTGTTGTCGGGCGCCTGGTAGGGATCGGACGGGTCCAGCCCCACGAGCCGACGCAGGGATTCGCCGGGCAGCGGCGGCGGCGGAACGTGCGCGTCATCGGCCGAGAGCGCGACCGCCTGACCTCCGTGGCACTCCACACAGGACACGGTGGTGGTCGTGTGCGGATTCTCGAGACCGGGGCCCAGGTAGAACGCCCCCCCGTTGTGGCACCCCATACAGGTGAGGCCGCCGGGGTCCGTGTCCGTGTCCGTGTCCATGTCCGCATCGGCATCGGCATCGGCATCCGTGTCTGCATCGCTGTCTGCATCCACGTCGGTGTCCACGTCCCCGTCGACGGCTCCGCACGGAACCCCGAGATCCGAGCAGCAGTCCTCGTACAGCGCGTCCATCCCGGGCTCCGAGCCCACGAGCGTGGAGGTGAACACCCCGTCCGACTCGGGACCGTGGAGCACCGCATTGCCGGTGCCATACACCTCCCACGCGTCGCTGCCGACTGCGATCAGATCGACCGAAGCGCCATCCAGCTCGACCTGGCCACCCCCCGAGCCGCACACCTGAGCACTCGTGGCCCGCTCCAGTTCGAGCACCACCCGCTCCGTCGCGCTCAGGTCGATGCGCCCCTCCTCCAACCGGAGCCCGACATCCGTCGCGCCGACGAGTCGCCCCGATCGGTCCGAGGCGATGAAGTACGCGTCGTCCACATCCAGCGACAGCGACTCGCCCCAGCTCACCTCCACGGGGACGGCGACCGCCAGATCCGCCCGTCGGACCCGGTCGATTCTCAGGGTCCCGTCGTCCTCCAGCACCGGGCGGGCATCGGCGTTGACGACCACCTCGCAGTTGTCGCTCTCGACCACCACCATCGCCACGTCGCCCGTCCCTTCGAGCACGATGCGGGAGGCGTCTTCGCAGTCCACGACCCGGGTGGCGAACAGGTGCTGGGCGCAGCCGAGGAGTCCGAGGAGTCCGAGGATCGCCGGGCGCGACACGGTCACAGCGTGCCGTCTGCCGTGGCGTCCGGTGTGACCCCGAGCGCCCGATTCGCCGCGGCGACCGTGCGCTTGCGATTGGCCCGCCGCTTGGCCAGCAGCACGCCCTCCCACACGAGCCCGGTGCCCACGATCGAGAGCCCGGTCAACAACCCCGCGCCAGCGGCCCCGTCGTCGAGGTTCTCGCCCACGGACAGGTCCCAGGCGAACAGGTAGGACACCCAGGTTCCCACCCCCGCGGTCCCGATGGCGAGGCCCTGCAGGCGTGCATTGCGACGGCGCTGTGCGTACAGGTCGACCCCGCCGGCCACCGTCATCGACAGCGGCACGACCGCCTTGTGGAACGTGACCCGACCCCCGTCGGCGTCCTTCACCCGGGTGGCGGTGAGCGACAGAGGCGCCGAGAGGTCCGACAGGCCCGGGACGCCCGCGGAGGGCCCTGCGGACGGCCCGACCACAGCGGGTCCGACGGCGGCTCCGGCGCGGACCGACAGCTCGAGCGAGCCCCCCGTGGCATCGACCACCTTGCCGTACACCACCGCCCCGTCTCGCTCGATCTGCACCAGGTGAAGACCGGGATCGACCGAGCGCTCGGTGGTGGGCCGGGTGTCGACGAGCACGGCATCACTCCGACGCGCACCGCGGAGCTTCAGATCGACCGGCTTCTCGTCGACCGCGAGCATGGGGATCTCGGTCTGCTCCCAGCGCGCCTGGAGCTCTTCACCGAAGTCGGTGTTGTAGTGGTCGGGGTCGGCTCGCTTGCCCGCGATCAGGGCCCGGTCGGAGTCGACGGCGCGGTCCTGCAGGTACCAGATCATGGCCTGGGCCTGCCAGTAGCGGGCGAGCTCGCGAGGCGTGACCGACTGGCACCCGAAGCGCTCTCCGGCCTGGACCAGCGCAGCCTGGGCATCCGCGAGGTAGAACGAGACCGTGTCGCGCTCGGCGTCCATCAACAGCGGCGCCACCGGCGGGCAGTCCTCGTCGTCCGCCGCGTGAGCCGGCATCTGAAGCCCCGCGATGCACGCGAAGAGGACCCACGCTCCGCGCAACCGCACTCAGAGACTCCCCGACCAGGCGTCGCCTTCGGCGTCGTAATGCCACTGCGATGGCTTTCCGGTTCCCACTTCGAAGTCCTGGGTGTTGCGGTTCTTCTTCAGCCGGATCTCGACCTGGTGAGAGCCGTACGCGAGATCCTTCGACGTGGGAGTCTTTCCGATCACGGTGCCATCCACCAGCACTTCCCCACCGAGGGGCTTGGAGGTGAAGGTGATCGTCGACAGCGCGGCGGCGTCGTGAACCCGCTGCTCACAGGGCCCGAGGCCACCCGCAGCCGACTCGCACATGTCCATGGCTTCGGTGGGGTCCGCGCCGACGTTGGCGAGGTAGTTGGCCCAGCGAATCGCCGCATCTTTGGCCTCGATCCGACTCTTCTTGTTCGATGGCTGCGCCTGCCAGCTCGCGTAGGCCGACTTGGCATCCAGCTTGCGAAGCGCCTTCTCCTTGGAGACCCGCTCGGGGCCCGACCACTGGTCCGCCCGCTCGAGCGCCCGGGCGACCCACAGCCGGGTGGCGGAGTGACGCCCCTGGCGCGCCTGGTAGTCGGCCCAGGTGAACATCAGGTCGGCATCCGAGCGATCCAGCTCCTCGAGGTAGTAGTCCATGGTCCGCTCGAAGTCGGCGCAGCTCTTCCCGCTCCTGCACCGGGCGTTCGCATCCGCCAGGAGAATGCGTCCGACGGCTTGCCGGCGGGTCATCTTCGGCCCTTCCCGCCGCATCCCCTCGCTGAGGCACCCGCGGTCGGTGTTCGACAACCCGCCGTCGCTCGCCTTGTTCTGCAGCGCCGCCTCGTCCCCACAGTCGATCTCGTCGTCCGACCCGCGGACCCCCGCCGCCGCCACGCCATCGGTGCCAGTGGGCTCCGGATCGTCGCGCGCATCACGGGGTTCGGGTCGATCCGGCCCGTCTCCATCGGGAGAATCGGAGGTGGACGTCTGCTCGGACCCGGGATCGGCGTCCGGATCCTCCACGCCATCCGGATCCTCCACGCCATCGGGATCCTCGGAGCCATCGGCGTCCGTGTCCTCGGACCCGTCGACGCCATCCGGCTGTGGTTGCTCGTTCGGCTGGGGATTCGGCTGGAGATCCGGACCCTCGGGATCCCTCTCCTCGGTGTCGGTGGTCTCGTCGCCACGCATGGCGAACACGCCCACCGCCACCACGCCCGCAGCCAGCGCGGTTCCCCCGAGCAGTCCGACCAGCACGATGACCAGCCAGACCACCACGCGGCTACGACGCTTGGGAGGGGGCGCGAGCACCGGTGCCTCGGCCGTCGTCTCCGGCACGGCGTCGACCATCATCGTGTCGCCCACCGACCTGGATCCGCCGTCGATCAGCGTGCGACCACTCAACGGACCCGGCTCGGCCGCCTCGGGTACGGGCCAGTCTCGACCGCGCGCCCACCGCCCCAGCCGCACCCCACCCATGTCGGCAGCCAGATCCTCGAGTCGTCCGACGAGCTCTTCGCCCACGGGACGATCTGCGGGATCGAACGCGAGCATGTCGGTCAGCAGCTCGGCCTCGGCCTCGGAGAGCAGATCGTCCGGCAGGGCCTCGAGTGCGGCCTCCAGCACGGCTTCGGTGTCGTGAGAAGTGGCTTTGCCCGCCACGATCTCGGCCATGTCGTGCTGCGGATAGAGCCGGGTGTTCGTCAAGCACTCGAACAGCGTGCAGCCCAGGGAGTACACGTCGCTCGGCGGACCGACCTCCCGATTGCGCCGGAATCGCTCCGGCGCCATGTACGGAAAGCTGCCGATGAGCGCGTTGGTCTGGGTGTTCGCCTCCCGCGAGATGCCGGTGGCGGTCGCGATGCCGAAGTCCAGCAGCTTGACCTGGCCGTGCCGTCCGATGCGGATGTTGCCCGGCTTGATGTCGCGATGGAGGAGGCCGAGCGCTTCGCCGTTCGTGTCCTTGGCCTGATGGGCAGCGTGCAGCGCATCGGCGACCGCAGCCATGGCTTCGTACAGCGCGCCGCGGGGCATCGGGTCGTCCCCGGTGACGCACTCCGGCAGATCCGACCCCTCCACGAACTCGGTGACCAGCGCCACCCGCTCGTCGAGCACCGCGAGATCGTGCACGGCCACGATGGCCGGGTGCCGCAGCAGCGACAGGATCCGCCCCTCGTCCTTCAGCCGTCGAATCGCTTGGGACCGGGGATCGAGCCCCGAATGCAGGACCTTGACCGCGACGTTGGACGTCAGACCGCTCGGGGAGAGCATCTCGGCGAGGTACACCTCACCGAAGCCCCCGCGCCCGAGGGTGCGAATCACGGTGAACGTGCGCTGTTGGGCCTCGCTCATGCTCACGGATTGTAGGCCAGACCGGTCGCCCCCTGCGACTCGTGCACCCCCCTGCGGGTCACCCTACTGGTCCAGCAGCTCTGGCTCGACCCAGAGCTCGGCGTCTCCGGCCAGCTCGACGGCCCGCTGAGCCGACAGGCCCCCACCCCCCAGCTCGGCGACGAGGAGATCCGCATCGCGCGCGATGGAGCGTGCAGCGCCATCGGCCCGGCACCGGGGCAGCACGGCGACCGTGGCGCCCGACCAGTGCACGGACACCCCCATCGGTGGCGGGCCGCCCCCCGGGTCCGACAGCGCGATGGTCCGGAGCATCGCCGATCCGAGGGACACGCGATGTCCGGGCGCCACGGCGTCGACCGTCAGCGGAAACGTCCCCCAGGCCCGCTGCCACGCCTCCGCCAGGGTGGACGCCCGCTCGTCCGACAACGGGCACCGCAGCACCAGGGGCACCCCGGACGGCCGCTCGAGGCTCGCGAACACGCTCACGAGTCCGCTCACCCGCTCCAGCCGACCCGAGAGCAGCAGGATCGACCGCAGACGGTGGACCCGATCGCCGAGCGCAGCCGCGGTTCCGGCAGGCGCCTCGACCAGCAGACCCTCCCCCTCGGCCTCGAGCCACAGCGCACCTCCGACGCGCTCGACCTTCAGGGCGTCGCGTTGCCAGGTGACCGAAGGGTTCAGGCAGCCCTCCGACGCCGGAGAATCACGAGCAGACCCGCCAACAGCCCCGTCAGCACGGCGGGGTTGCCCGGTGTGTCACAGGAACACCCGGTGTTGTCGGGCGGCCGGCGGCACTGCTCGTCGACCTCGCCGTTGCAGTTGTTGTCGATGTCGTCCAGACACACCTCATCGGCATCCGGCCGAACGTCCTCAGCGGCGTCGTCACAGTCGTCGCCGTTCGACACGGTGTCGGCCGGCTGTTCGCACAGGAGCACGGGCTCGGCA
This sequence comes from Myxococcota bacterium, assembly GCA_965224055.1. Lineage (GTDB taxonomy): Bacteria > Myxococcota_A > UBA796 > UBA796 > JACKEQ01. The sequence continues at coordinate 6,501,895 of OZ245034.1, forward strand.
CTCGCGTCCCCGAAGCCGTCGCCGTCGCCATCCGGATACCAGGTCCCGACGTCGTCGGGAGAGACGTCCGAATCATCGGAATCGACGTCTCCGTCGCAGTCGTTGTCGACCCCGTCGCAGCGCTCTTCGGCACTGGTCCAGGCCAGTGGCTCGGAGTCGTCGCAGTCCCCGTCGTTGTCGACCATCCCGTCGGGTGCGCCGTCACAGGTCTCGACCGGCTCTGCGAACGCGTCTCCGTAGGTGTCCCCGTCGGCGTCCGGCCAGTACGTCACCCCCACCAGGTCGTCGTCTTCGAGGTCGACGAGATCGTCGCAGTCGTTGTCGATCCCGTCGCCACACAGCTCCGGTGCGATGGGGTTCACCAGTTCGTCGTCGTCGTCGCAGTCCGTGCTGACGAGCGACACGTCCGTGTACAGCCCCTCGCACCGGAACACCGGCACCTCGAGGTCGCCGTAGCCATCGCCGTCTTCGTCCGCGAAGTACTGGGTCTGGTCGATCGCACCGACGTCCACCTGGCCGTCGCAGTCGTTGTCGAGGCCGTCACAGATCTCGACCGCATCGGGGTTCACGGTGTCGTTCAGGTCGTCGCAGTCCCCCACCCGGTCGGCCAGACCCGGGCTGCCCGGGCAGGCGTCCACCACGGCTCCGATCTCGCCCCAGGTGTCGCCATCGACGTCCGGGAACAGGCTCTGGGTGTCGGCTGCGTCGAGCTCGTCACCCGAGCAGTTGTCGTCGACGCCGTCGCACAGGTCCAGGGCACCGGGACCGATCAGCGGATCCGTGTCGTCGCAGTCGGTGTCGGCCGAGACGTAGCCGTCCGGGCGCAGGCAGTTCTGTACGACGTCGTTGGGGTCTCCGAACCCGTCGTCGTCGGTGTCGGCGTACCAGTTCTGCACCTGCACGCCGTCGTCGATCTGGCCGTTGCAGTCGTTGTCGAGGCCGTCGCACTGCTCGGGCTCGTCCGGGCTGATCGCGTTGCTCGTGTCGTCGCAGTCGTCGTTGTTGGCGCGATGGCCAGCCGGCTGAACGCACGCCAGGATGGGGTCTCCGGCTCCGAACAGGTCGCCGTCCCCATCGGGCCACCACATCGCCACGTCGATCGCATCCACCCCGTCGACCGTGCCGTCGCAGTCGTTGTCGACCTGGTCGCACACCTCGTCCGCTCCGGTCCACGCGAAGGGCGACGAGTCGTTGCAGTCGTCGGTGTTTCCCACGTAGTTGAGCGGGTGCGAACACGCCGTGAGGTCGGCATCGGGGTCGCCGAAGCCGTCTCCATCGCCGTCGAGCCACAGGGTCTCGGCATCGGCGGAGTTCAGGGTGGGGTCGCCGTCGCAGTTGCGGTCTACGGCATCACACAGCTCGGCCGCGCCCGGATTGATCGACGGATCGTCGTCGTCGCAGTCGTTGGAGGACTGGACGAGGCCGACCGGCTGGGAGCAGCTCTGGGTGGGGGTCGCGGTGCCGTCGCCGAAGCCATCCATGTCGACGTCGGGGTACCAGTCGACCATCGGCGCCTGGTCGTCGACATCTCCGTTGCAGTCGTTGTCCCGCCCGTCACACAGCTCCGGTGCACCGGGGTAGTCGGTGTTGTAGTTGTCGTTGCAGTCGGTGGCGTCCGCCACGTGCATCGCCGGTGCCGGACAGGCCATCTGGGTGTTCATGGGGTCGCCGAACCCGTCCGAGTCGATGTCGGCGTACCACACGGTCAGCTGGGCTTCTTCGTCGTCCGGGGTGCCGTTGCAGTCGGTGTCCTCTCCGTTGCAGATCTCGGCGACGTCCGGACTCACATCGAGGTCCTGGTCGTCGCAATCGAGGGCGTTGGCGACCTTGCCGGAGACCGGATCGCAGGACAGCTCGCCCGGATCGTCCTCGTCGCCGTACCCGTCCATGTCCGTGTCGGCGTAGTAGAGCGTGGCGCCCGTCACGTCGGGATCGTCGCTGTCCACGAGCCCGTCGCAGTCCTCGTCTCCGGGCGCACAGGTCTCGACGGCGTCAGGGTTGACCGTGCTGTCGTTGTCGTCGCAGTCGCCCTGGTCGGTGACCGCCCCTGGCGGCTGGATGCAGTACAGCGTGCCCGGATCGCTGTCGCCACCGTACCCGTCGCCATCCACGTCGTCGTACACCGCAACGCCGTTCGACAGGTCGTCGTCGTCGTCGTCGATATCGCCGTCACAGTCGTCGTCCGAGCCGTTGCACACCTCGTTCGCATCCGGGCTCACGCCGGCGTTGCCGTCGTCGCAGTCGCCCGCGTTGTCGACCGTTCCGCTCGGCTGGGTGCACCGGATCACGCCGGGATCGAAGACGTCGCCGTATCCGTCGTTGTCGCCGTCGACGTGCCAGCTGGTCGCGACCAGATCGTCGTCCTCCTCGTCGACGTCGCCGTCGCAGTCGTCGTCGGCGCCGTTGCACACCTCGTCGGCGAGGGGGCTCACATCGGGGTCGGCGTCGTCGCAGTCCGGCTCGGAATCACACAGCGTGCTGCCGTCCATGTCGGCATCGGGCTCGTCGTCGGTGGGGTCGCAGTTCTCATCGATGCCGTTGCAGGTGACCTCCGTCGCCGCCGGATTGATGGCGCTGTTGGAGTCGTCGCAGTCGTCCACGCTGGCCAGGAACCCATCCGCGTCCTGGTCGTCCGGATCGGAGGGAATGGGCAGGGCACCGATGTCGCCACCGGCATCGTCGGCCCCCGACAGCGCGCTGCCGAACAGCGGTCGGAACCCGAGTCGGTCGCAGGTGCCCGAACTGGGTGGGGTGAACTCGGGGTCGGCCGTGACGTCGTTGATCGACTCCCCGCCGTTGATCCCCGGAGCAGGCACGTTGTCCCACCAGGCGTTGTAGTCGAAGTCGTCTCCGGAGTGGGTGACGGCCTCGGTGCCGTGGCTGGTGAAGAACGAGTTCCGTACCGACGACGCCAGAGCGTCCGAGAAGATCGCAGCCCCGGTTCCCTGGTTCGCGACGAAGGTTCCGTGATCGACGACGATGTCGTCCTCGGCCCGGATCGCACCGCCCTCGGCGCCCGCGACGTTCTCGAAGAACACCCCTCGGGTCACGGTGATCGACGTGGAGGCGTCGATCCAGATGGCCCCACCGTTTCGAGCCGCGTCCTGTGCGCAGAACGTGTCGTCGGTCGACGGTACATCCTCGCCGTGACCACTCACGGCGATCGGAACGCGTCAGGACGCCCGTCTGCGCGGGGCGATCAGCGGCTCTGTGAAGATCTCGTCGGATGTTCGTGGGGCAGGTACACGCTCCCGGCCACACGCCGCGCCCGCGTCGCAGCCTCCGTCAGGTAGTCGTGCGGATCGACATCGAGTGCGATGCAGGTCTGGATCAGGCTGAACATCAGGGAGGCGACGCGTGCTCCTCGCTCCGATCGGGTGCCGTAGTAGTTCTTCCGACCGACCACGGGACCGCGGATCTGGCGTTCGGCTTCGCCGTTGTCGAGCGGGACGCGAGGGTCGGTCAGGAACACCTTGAGACTCGGCCACCGGGCCTTCACGAACTTGATGGCTTGATCGAGCTGAGTCCCCGGGAGGACGCGCTTGGATGCGCACCAGACCTCGAGCTTGGTGACCAGGTCGGCGCTGCGTTCCTTCCGGAGCCCTCTCCGATGTTCGATCAGCGCGTCGGCGTCGCCGTCGGCCCGTTCCTTGGCGAGCGCCTCGATGGCGTAGAGCTCCCCGATGAGCTCGAGAGGTTCGGCTGCGTCGACCGAACCCTTCTTCTCGGCCTTGATGAATCCACGACGGGCGTGCATCCAGCACATGGCGAGCGTGAAGTCGGGCTGGGGGAGGTGGTTGCCGTCCAGAGAGAGCTGTTCGCCGTCGTGGGTGAAGGCCTTTTCGAGAGAGGCGTAGACGCCGTATCCATCGGCAACGAGGATTCCGGAGAAGCCGTCCAGCAAGGCCTTGCACGACTCCGAGCCGCGAGAGGGCTGCAGATCGCACACGACGCCGGCAGCTCCTGCGAGGACCCAGAGCCACCAGGTCTTGGACTTGCCCTTGCCCATCATGCGCCAGCGGGTCTCGTCGATGTGGAGGACCTCTTCAGCACGGACGCGCTGCTGGACGGCCAGAAAGGAGGGCAGCAACAGGAGGTAGAGCAGGTGGAGCTGGTCCCACAGGGTGGTGGAGGTCACCTCGAGGCCGACCCGCGCCATCTTCCGGACCTGACGCTCGAGCGGCATCGCATCGAGGTACTTGTCGAGGGCGACATGCACCGCGAAGGCGACGTCGTAGCGGCCGCCCGGAACGAGCCGCATGGGTCCGGGAGCGGCGCACAGCGTGCCGCACCCACTGCAGGCGTACTTCTGGCGCTTGACCTGCTTGAGGACGAACGTGCGGCGGACGGACGAGATCAGCTCCGACTCCTCGAACTGCTCGGCGAGGACGCGGAGGTCTCCGCCGCAGCCGCCGCAGGTGCAGTCGTCGAGCTCGCAGAGAACCGGCTCGATAGGCAGGTCGGGCTGCGCGGTGGGGCCATGGCCGCGTGCCGCTTTTCCCTTGCTCTTGTCGCTCTTGGGCTTGTCTCGAGGGCGCCGCTCGGTGCGCGAGCCGAAGATCTGGTCGTTGCTGTTGGCGAGCTGCTTCCGGAGGGTGGTGAGCTCGAGCTCGAGAGCGAGCTGTGCGTCACGGTCCTGTGAGCGAGCGATCTCGAGGGTGAGCTTGGCGATGCGGGCGAGCAGGACCTCGTTCTCGGAGATCATCACGTCGAGCTTGGCCTGGACGGTCTTCTTCTCCTCGACGGCTCGGGCCTTCTCCTCGACGGCTCGGGCCTTCTCCTCGACGGCTCGGGCCTTCTCCTCGACGGCTCGGGCCTTCTCGACCTCGAGCTTCTCGGCACGCTGCCAGGCCGTGACGGCCAGCCTGCGCAGGGTGTCGATATCGGCGTCTTCGAGGCCCTCGATCATGGATCTTCATAACGCGAAAACGCCCGTCCTGCACGGGCTAGAACTTGATTTCTCCCGGGGAGATCGGGAGTCTTCCGGCGAGGTCTGCGCCCTCCAGGAACAGCCTCAGCTCGGCATGGGTCATCTGTAGGGTCTTGCCCTCCACAGCATCGCTCCACAGCTTGCTGAACCGGCCCCGCGCGAGACGCTTGGCATAGATGCACAGCCCGGTTCCGTCCCAGAGCAGGACCTTCGACGAGGTCCGGCGCGTGTTGAGGAAGAGGAACAGATCCCCCTCGAGCGGGTCCCTGCCGAGCTCGTTGAGCACCAGGGCGTACAGGCCGTCGAATCCCTTGCGCAGATCCGTCGGCCGGTTCCTGGCGAAGACGCGGACTGCACGCGTGCTCCCGATCACCGGAGCTCCCGGAGCAGAGCCACGGCCTGCTCGAGGTCGAAGCCGGTCAGCACGAAGCCTGTTGGACTCGTGAGCGCCAGGCCGGCGCTCGCTGGTCCAGCCTGGAGCTGGCAGGCCCCAGGCTCGTCGACCACGACGACTTCATGGAAGCCCGCGGGCGTGAGCATCGCGATCCAGTTGCGCATGCTCGTGCACGAGACCCCCACTTCGGCCACGAGGGTGGTCCACAGAGCTCCCTCCTGCCGACGGCGGTGCGCGTACCTGGCGACGGCGTCCCGGACGCCTTGCGGGTAGCCTTCTGGCGTCGGCGGGTGAGCTCGCATCAACTCTCTGATCGTCTCGATGGTCATGGACTTCCTCCTGATGGGAAGCCTGCAGAACGCGTCACGCCGTCATGCGACCTGGCCAGGGCGAGGATGTACGGTCGACGTGCTCGGGAACGAGTTCGCGAACATCGCGATCGCACCGCCATCCGCGTCCCCGTTCCCGCTGGTCTGGTTGGCCACGAAGACGTTGTTGGTCGACGTGAGCGTCTGGTCCCGCAGGTAGAGGGCACCGCCGGCCTCCGCCGAGATGTTGCCATCGAACAGAGAGTTGTTCACCACCAGCTCGAGCTGGCCGGCGTCGGAGTGCACGTAGATCGCCCCGCCACGGAAGTCCGACGTGTTGTCGATGAACGCGTTGTTCGAGAACGTGAACACCGAGTTCCCCGCATTCGTGGGCTTCCGGATGTGGATCGCCCCGCCTCCGTCTGCAGCGGTCTCGGAGCGGTTCGCTTCGAACGTCGTGCCGGAGATCGAGAGATCGCCCCGCTCCGAGTAGATCGCGCCTCCCCCCCGCTCGTCGTCCGCGAAGTTGTCGAAGAAGTAGGCGTTCGTGACCGTCAGATCGCCCTCTTCGACGTAGATCGCCCCCCCGCCTCGTCCGCTGGAGGCGTTCGACAGGAACTCGGTACCGAGCCCGAGCTGGACCACGGTCGTGGGATCGTCGACGAAGATCGCCCCGCCGCCCTTGTTGCCCAGGGTGGTGTTGCCGTCGAAGGTGGTGTTCTGCACGCCTACCGTGCCGCCGGCCGACACCCGCAGCGCACCGCCACCCGAGTTTCCTGTGGCCGCCTGCGCTTCGTTCTGGAAGAACAGCGCACCCTCGATCGTGACGTCGCCGTCGCCGCTGACCACCACGGCACCGCCACCGTTGTTGCCCGAGGAGAGGTTGCCTTCGAACGTGGTCCCGTCGATCGAGACCGTGCTCAACGCACGAATCGCTCCCGCGACAACCGCATCTCCGCCCTCGAAGGCGCCACCATCGATGGTTGTGAGCACCGCGCCGGCTCCGATGTCGAGATGGCCCACATCGCTCGAGGTGGACCACGGACCGAACTCCGTGTCGATGAGCCTCAGGACGCCAGACGTCTGCAGGACCGCTGGGCTGGTGGTGTCCGTGACGTCCGACCGCTCCACCGTCACACCTTCGAGCGTCAGATCCGCGTTCGCGAGGATCGAAGCCGCCCCGGAGGGAACCTGGACGTTCATGCTCGCGATCTCGACCACCGCGCCGTTGGTCACCGAGATGCTGTTCCCGTCGGAGAAACCGGGAATGGTCCACGTGGCCCCCGCACCATCTCCCTGGATCCGCAGGTCGTCCCAGCCCTCCACTGCACCGTCCAGCAGGAGCGTCTCGGAGACGACGTGCCCCTGCTCGACGCGAATGGTGTGGGAGCCCGCCTGAAATCGGAGCGCCAATACCGCCGCACCCAGCGTGGCGACCCGTTCACCCGGAGCGTCGCAATCCCCGCCTGGCGGGTCGTAGGTCATCGGAACGCACAACGTTGCCGCGAAGGCCGAGGAGAGGAGCAACCACATGCCGCCATCGTACCGAAACGACGGACATCATGCAGTGCATTCCGCTACTTCGGCGTCACCGGTCGTTCGACCGCGGCGAACGCGCACCTTCGCGCTCATCCGCCTCGTCTCGGGTCTCGAACGTGCCGTCGACCGCGGCGTCGCCCGGAACCCCACGAACCACGTACTGCTCGCGGTCGGTGAGCCCCTGGTCGTCTTCGGTGAGGACCAGGACGCGATTCACGCCCTCTTCGAGCTCCATCTCGGCCACCAGCTCGACCGTGCGCTCGCCCCCCGCCGCCCAGGCGACCTTCTCGCCGTTCCGGTAGACCACCACGTGATCGACCGCGTTGTCGTCCGTGACCCGCAGGGGCATCGAGAACGCCCCCGTGGTGGACCACGCCGGGTGTTCGAGAGGCGCGACCACCGGCGGTTGCAGCACCACGGTGTCGCCGTCCAGCGGGAGATCCAGCGGCCAGGTCTCGAGCTTTCCGTACCGACTCGACTCGATCACCAGCCGCATCGGCAGGCTCGCCGGCGCATCGTCGCCCACCTGGACCCCGAGCTCGAAGGTGTGGGAGGCCTTGCCCGCCAGCAGGGGCGTTCGCGAGGCCCGGTCGAGCAGCTCGACGTCCAGATCCCCCGGATAGCCGAAGTGGACCTCCAGCCCATCCAGGTCGAGCTCCGAGCGATTGGTGAGGGTGACGAGCGCCCGATCCCCCTCGCCCTCTTCCCCACGAACCAGGCGAACCGTCCCTTCCAGACGGGGCTCCACCGTGCTCGACGCCTTCAGCGCCGTCTCGGAGACCCGGGTGGGCTCGACCCCATGGGCGCGGACGTAGGCGGTGACCCGATCCTCGCGGGGGTTCACCCCGATGTGCAGGCCGACGAACACCTCGCCCGACACGCGTGCACCGGGGTCGACGCGACCGATGGGGAGAACGAGCCCGTCCCAGCCGGAGAAATCGGACGTGAGCTCGACGGCGGCCCGGTACAGCGGGACCTCTCCGCGGTTCTCCAGCTCGGCGACCACCCGGAGCACATCCGTGCGCGAGGGGTCGGGTTCGGCGCGCACCGTGACCGAGACCGGCGGAAGGTGCGTGGCGGGCTCCTCGGCGGGGGTCCAGTCGATGCCCCTCGCCGCGAACGCCTGGTCCAGGTGGGCCCACTCCTGGTCCGACAGCTCGGCCGCGTGGCGCTTCAGGGATGCCACGAGCGGCTCGCGGTCCGGGGCACGTGCATCGAGCAGGGCCCGACGCGCGATCTCCTCGGTGAGGTTGACGTACGGGACGTCTTCGTTGCGCCACGAGAACCCCTCGCGCACCCAGGGGATGATCTCGGTGCGGGGGGTCCGTACGCGTTCGACGTCCCAGCCGTCGTAGCGCACCCCGTAGGAATCGAGGCTGATCTCGCCGATCACCACGTCCGGGACGATGCCCTGATCGGTGATGCGCCGGTCGTTGGCGAGCACGTACTGCGCCACCGTGAGCTTGAGCTTCAGGCTCGCGTCGTCGACCAGCGGGTAGATCTTCTGGACCGCTCCTTTTCCGTAGCTGCGGGTGCCCACGGCTGCGACGCGCTGCAGCTCCAGGAGGCTGCCGGCCAGGATCTCGGCGCCCGATGCGGTTCGCTCGTCCATCAGGACCACCACCGGCAGGTCGAGCGCGGCGCCCCCCACCTCGGCATCCATCCGGGCTTCGAGGTTGCGCACCCGCCCCCCGTCGTGGCCGACCGTTCGCAGGAGCATCCCGTGGTCGACGAACTCGTCTGCAGCCCGGGCCGACAGCTTCATCGAGCCCCCGGTGTTGCCGCGTAGATCGAGGATCAGGCCGTTGTCGAGCGCCCCCTGCTCCTCGAGGGCATCGAGGGCTTCGAGCAGGTTGTCGACCGTGCGATGGCTCATGTGGGTGATGCGGACCAGGCCCACGTCGCCCTCGCCGTCGCGACCCGACAGCACGCGGTGCTCGACGTTCGGAACCACGATCTCGTCCCGGGTGATCCGCAGCGTCACCTCCCGACGGGCATCGAGCTCGGTGTCGCCAGCGGCCCCCCCCTCCGAAGCGACCGTGGGCACGGCGCGGGTGACGGTCACCTTCACCACCGACCCGCGTTCTCCGCGCAACTTCCGGCTGACCTCGCGGGTGGGCATGTTCACCGTAGACCGCCCGTCGATCCGCACGATGCGGTCGTCGACCTGCATTCCCGCACGATCGGCCGGACCGTTGGGCGTGACCGAGGTGACGACGATCGCTTCGCCTTCTTCGCCGTCCGCGGTGCCCAGATCCCGGACATCCCGGATGCTGAACCGGATGCCCACCCCGACCATCGTGCCGTACAGCCGGACGTCGAACCGGTCGAGACCATCGCCGGAAAGAACCCGCGAGAACCGGTCGAGCGATCGGGTGGTGCCCTGGAGCAGGATCAGGCGGAGGTCGAGCTCCGGATCGAGCTCGTAGCCCGCGTGGGTGACCAGGTTCTCGAGGGCGGACAGCGCGGCCGGGAGCGTGTCGATGTTCGCCACGCTCACGCTGCCGATCAGGGTGCCATCCCCATGGCGGAGGTTGACCGCGTGCCCCTGGGGCTCGACCACCAGCCAGTGCAGTTCGTCGGACAGCGCTTCGGCGGCGCTGCGCAGCATGGCGTGGGCATCGATCTCGTCGGGGTAGAGGTAGAGGCCTTCGACCAGGTCGACCGCGCGTTCGTAGGAGCCTTCGGAGGGCCCGGCGTCCGCGGGATTCAGCAGCATGGCGACGAGCGGAACGGCGAGCTGGATCATGCTCACAGCCTAACAGTCAGGGCTCGGCTGGGGTCTCCCGGGCCGAGTGGTTGTTTCTGGACGAGCCCTCAGAGCCGCACAACAGGGCCTCGAGAGGTCTCAAGGAGTCGGCTGGTCGAGCAGCAGCTCCGGCAGCAGACCCTGGGCATCGAGGAGGATGATGGCGATGGCGACCACGATGTACAGCAGGCCGTTCACCACGAACGGCCAGTCGCTCACCACGGTCTCGTCCGGGGCGTCTCCCGCCCCCTGGTCGACCAGGAAGATGTAGCGGAACACCCCGTACAGCACGAACGGAATCGTGGTGACCATCCACCCGTTGTGCCCCTGCACCGTGTAGAGCGCATAGCAGATCACCACCGATGCCGTGACGATGGACTGCAGCTCGACCAGCATCTCGCGGCTGTAGAACTGCAGGTTGCGGCGCGTTCCGCCCTCTTTGCCGAGCTTCAGCAGCTCTCCACGTCGCTTGTTGAAGCCCAGGAACAGCGCAAGGAATGCCGCACACAGGAACAGCCAGGGGCTGACGTGCACCTGGATTGCGACCGCGCCCGCAATCACCCGCCACACGAACCCGGCGGCGAGGAACATCACGTCCAGGATGACGCGGTGCTTGAAGTAGAAGCTGTAGGACAGCGTGGTGGCCAGGTAGACGTAGGCGATCGCCAGGAACGCCCAGGACAACCACGCGCCGAGCAGCGAGCCGATGGTGACGATGAGCGCCATCAGCACGAACGCAGCGGGAACCGGCAGATCGCCCGACGCGATGGGGCGGAACTTCTTCTTGGGGTGCTTCCGGTCCGCCTCGCGATCCAGATAGTCGTTGAGGATGTAGCCGCTGCTCGCGAGCAGGCTGAACACGATGAACGCCAGCACGGCGCGGAACACGCTGTCGAGCTGGGTGAACTGCCCCGAGAACACCAGCGCCGGGAACAGGAACACGTTCTTCGCCCACTGCTTCGGGCGGAGCTGTTTGATCGCGGCGACGAGGAGCGTACCGGTCGACCGGGATGCAGCGGCATCGGACATCGCCCCGGTCTAACATGCACAGCCCGCGTCCGCTGGGCATCTGCCTCGGCACGACAAATCTCCTGAACGGTTTCGCCCCTCGCTCTGTAGGGCCTGGTGAACCTCACGGGAGATGCGATGAACGCCGCGCACGACCTGCCCCCACCCGAGCCCATGCCACCGCCCACCGACCCCGATCCCCAGCTGCTCGCCGATGCCGTTGGGGGAGACCGGGCGGCTCAGGGGGCCGTCGCCCGGCTGTACTACCCGCGGATGCGGCGCTGGGCGCTGCTCGAGACCCGCGACCCCGCTCTCGCCGAGGACGCCGTCCAGGACGCCCTCGTGCGGTGGGTCCGGTTCGCCCACACCTACCGCTCGTCCCAGCCCTTCACCCCGTGGATGCGCACGCTGGTGCGGAACTCGGCGCGGGATCGCCTCGCAAAGACCCCGCGGCGACGGGGCATCCTGGCCCTGCTTCCGTGGAATCGCCCGCCCTCACGGGCCCGTCTGCCCGACCACTCTCTCGACCTCTCCCGCTCCGCCAGGCGCGTTCTCGACCTCCTCGGCCAGCTCACTCCCCGCCAGCGGGAGCTCGTCGATCTCTGTGACCTGCAGGGCCTGTCCGCCGCCAACGCGGCCCGACAGCTGGGCCTGAAGCCCGGAACCGCCCGCGTCCATCTGCACGAAGGCCGCAAGCACCTCAAGACCCTGCTCGGTGGCGCCGTGCACGACCTCGTCAAGACCCCGGTGGAGGACCGATGACCCCCGAAGACCCCATTCCGAACGACCTGCGCGACACCACCAACGACGCCCTCGACACCTTCGCCGACGGCGGGGACTTCGACCTCGCATGGCGTGCTGCCCAGCAGGCCGAGTACCGTCCGTCGACCAGTCGCGCCATCGCCATCGCCCTGCCCGTCGCAGCCGCGGCCGTCCTCGCCCTCGTCGCCTGGACCGCCCTGCCTGCAGGCCTGTTCACGCCCGAGCCCGATGTGGCCTCCGGCGCCGGTGCCGTCGCGCGCGATGATGGCTCCGACCCTGTCCCAGACGACGTCGACGTCCATCCCGATGCCGACATCGTCGTCGGCGCCGGACACCTCGCCCTGTATGCGCCCAAGCAGCCCGTGGCCTCTATCGACATCGTCCTGCCGGACGTCCTCACCGTGCAGACCACCGGACGGAACGGCGCGTTGTCCTTCCACGGACTGCGACCCGGCCGCACCGACGTCGTCCTCCAGCTCGAGGGGGTCGACACCCCCACCATCCTGTCCGCCGAGGTCACCGTCGACCCCATCTCGCCGGACTCCGACGAGACCCTCGCCGTCGAAGCCGGCACCTACGAGATCCTCGAGCTCGACCACACCCCGACCGCCATCACCGTCGTCGACCCCGACATCCTGGGGATCCAGGCGTATGGCCTGGCGCGTCGGTTCGCGCTGAACGGCCTGCGTCCCGGGACCACGGATCTGTTGATCCACACGCCGGAAGGTCGGACCATCTACACCGTGCACGTCGGCGTCGACCCGACTGCGGCGCTCGCAAGCCCCCCGGCGGAGCAGATCCTCTACACCGGCCAGGCCGTGACCGTCCCCCTGGATGGCGCCGACACCGTGAACATCTCGGACCCGGACGTGATCGCGAGCCGTCCTGGAGGAAAGACGCACATCGTGCTCTCCGGCCTTCGACCCGGGCGCTCCGACGTGCTGCTGACCGGCCCGAATGGCAACCGCCACCTGCGCTTCGACGTCCGGCCCTGAGCGTTCCGCGTGCCGAGGGCAACGACGCTTCCTACTCCGGCTGTGGGACCTGGATCACGAACACCCGCACCTCGCCCGGCGACATCTGCAGCGGAATGCTCCACCGCTGGCCCGCCGCCCGGACCTCCAGGCTCTTCTTCACGTCCGGCTCGATCGTGAAGTTGCGGTTCACCCGCTCCCCGTCCAGCAGGACCTCCACGTCGTTCTGCGACAGGACCCGAACCACTGGCATCGTGTCCGTCTCCGGGCCCCCCATCCCGAACAGGAACGCGCCCCCCGTCCCGAGCAACGATCCCAGCAGGATCCCCACCAGCAGACAGATCACGGACAACACCACGCCCAGCCACCCGATCAGCGAAGGCCGGGTGCTCATCGGCAGAGCCCCCGTGTACGACCCCGCCTCGGAGCCCACGTAGCCGGGGTTGCTGGGGACCTGAGCCGCGGGGAGCCCCGTGGATGCGGCGCTCTCGGCCCGCACTCCTGATTTCAGCGCGTCGTCGCCGTCGGCCGGATAGCTCGCGCGCGCTTGCTTCGCCTTCTCGATCTCGGCCAGCTGCTTGTCGTCGAACGGCGAGGGCCGGATGACCGTGGCGATCTCGTCGCCCGCGTCGACCTCGGTCTCGACGATCTGACTGTCGCTCTCGAGGAAGTCCCGGCTGTTGCCGACCCCTCCCTGGTGGATGACCGTGGGCTGTTCGTCGCCTTCCTGGGCCTGGGAGGCGCGGCGGATCCCGCTGGCACTCAGCTTCGCCGACCCGCCCGACGTGAGCGGGTTCTGACGGATGGCCGTCGCCTCCAGATCCTCGCGCGGCAGCCCGTTCGACGTGGGGGTGGGCTGGTTGCGCGGGAAGTCCATCATCCCCGTGCGGTCGGCCTCCCCCGGCTGGTGCGCATCGAGCGCCTCCCGGCTCGCGACGTCGCGCCCGGCCTGGCCCGTAGGCGTTCCCGGATTGCGCGGCTTCTTCTTCGCCGACTCCGGAAACAGGCCCTTCACGTAGGTGGCGAGAGTGGCGTGGGTGAAGATGAACCCCGCTTCGTGGAAGAACTTGTCCAGCGCTTCCTTGAACGCGGTGGCGGACGGGTAGCGCTTCTCGCGATCGACCTGCAGCGCCCGATCGACGATGGTCTGCAGGGCGAACGGGACCTCGGGGTTGCGGGTGGACACCGCCGTGTAGTTGCCGGTCCGGACGCGCTCGACGGTGCCGAGCTCGCTCTCGGCGCGGAACGGATGCACGCCCGTGAGCATCTCGTAGAGCACCACACCCACGCTGAAGATGTCCGACCGCTGATCGAGGTCCTTCCGGCCTTCGGCCTGCTCCGGACTCATGTAGTCGAAGCGGCCCTTCACGATGCCCGACACGGTCTCCATCATCTTGAGACTCGCGCGCGCGATGCCGAAGTCGGTGAGCTTCACCTCGCCCTGGAAGCTCATCAGGATGTTGGGCGGCGAGATGTCGCGATGGATGATGTTGAGGGGCACGGCCTTGCCCCCGCGCATCACCTGGCGCTGGTGGGCGTACTCCAGACCCTTGAGCAGCTCGATGGCGATGAACACCGCGTGCGGCACGGGCAGACAGAGGCCTTTGCGGTTGGCCCGACGAAGCACCGCGCCCAGATCGCGCCCGTCGACGTACTCCATCGCGATGTACCAGATGCCGTCGACCTGCCCGAGATCGAGGATCTGCACGATGTTGGCGTGGGACAGAAGCCCCGCGACCTTGGCCTCGTCGACCAGCATCGCGATGTAGTCGCTGTGCTGCGAGAGGTTCGGGAGGATCCGCTTGATCGCGAACGTCCGCTGGAATCCGCCGATGCCCTCGAGCTTGGCCTTGTAGATCTCGGCCGTTCCCCCCGTAGCGATGCGCTCGAGGATCTGGTACTTGCCGAAGGTCTGGATGGCGGACTTCGCCAACGAACCACCGATGCCTGGATGACGAAGGGACCGATGCCACCGGAAGAACCGGCATCTGCACCAGCCGAGACGGCGAGGACGACCGAACCGGCCGAACCGGCCCGGAAGACGCGGCCCAGTGTACACGGTTCGGACTCAGAAGAGGGACCCGAAGAGGGACCCGAAGAGGGACCCGAAGAGGGAGCCCATGAGAGAGCTCGGGAGGAGGGAGCGCAGCAGGGCGTCTGGCCTCCGCGCGGCCCGGCCCCCGAACGCACGCCTCGCATCGCTCTCCTGGTCACCGGGCTGGTGCTGGGCCTGTGGCTCGGTGTGAGCGTGTTCGCGCAACCCTGGCCGACGCGACCACCGAGGTCCTCACCCAGATCGAGCTACGCTGGATCGGACGCGAGCCTGGAGCGTTCCCATCGATCCCGTGACCCCCCAGGCCGTCGTGGTGTTCGTCGGCTGCGCCATCGCGTGCTGGACCGACATCCGCGAAGGCAAGATCTACAACTGGCTGAACGGCACGCTGGTGATCCTCGGCCTCGCCATGAACGCGTCCGTCGGTCAGTGGCAGCTCGGCGTGATCGGGCTCGTGGCGTCCTTCGCCGTGCACTACCTGCTGTTCGCGCTGGGCATCCAGAAGGGCGGCGATGCCAAGCTGATGATCGGGATCGGCACCCTGCTCGGCGCCTGGTTCATGGTCGAGGCCACGCTCTGGTACGGAATCCTCTACCTTCCGGCCGGCCTGCTCTACCTCGCGGTCACCCGACGCCTCGGCAACCTGCTGGCCGTGCTGAACTGGGAACTGCGCATGCGCGCCGCGAGCGTGGGCTACGGCGCCCCACCCGATGGCGAGCGCCCTCCGGACACCATGATGCGGACAGCGCCGGTGATCGCCGTCGCGACCCTCTTCGCATTCGCGACACCCTGGCTGCACGTCGTACTGTTCGCGGATGGAGGTCCGACGTGACATCGTCGGGCGGAAGCCCGCAGGGTATACACTCCGCCGCGGAGGTTCGATGCGCAGGTGCGCGACAGCGAGCATTTCCTACATAGCCCTCCTTGCGTGTGGAGCGGTGCTCAGCGGCTGTTTCTACGTCTCCAACGGGGAATTCGAAGAGGCGTGGGACCGCGACGGCGACCGCTGGCCCCTGGGCGAAGAAGGCGACCCCGACGCCGACTGCGCACCGTTCGACCCCGCCATCCACCCCTTCGCCGCCGACCCCCGGGGTGATGGCTGCGACAGCGACTGCGGCCGCGAGCAGGACTCCGACGACGACGACTTCCCAGACGACGCCGACTGCGCACCGGACGACCCCACCATCTACCCCTGTGCCCCCGAGACCGAGGGGGACGAGATCGACTCGGACTGCGACGGCTTCGACTCCGCCCGGACCGACGAGTGCCTCGGCATCGACCCCAGCTTCCCGGACGCCGAGCCCATTCCGATCGACGACTGCCCGGAAGAGCTGAGAACCGCCGGCGGGAGTGCCGAGTGACCCCACCCTTCCACACCCTCGCTCTCCCCCGCCCCGTGAAGACGGGGCTCTTCGGCGGTCTGCTGGCGATGGCCACGCTGTGCACGGTCGGTGCGGACACCGCCGCCGCGCAGGAATCCAACTGCGCCACCATCTACACCGCCGCCGAGCTCGACACGTCCATCGAAGAGGCCCAGCGCCTCCTCGACAACGCCGACATCACCCGGGCGGGCTCGGTCCTCCGCAAGACCCGCGACCTGATCCCCTGCCTCGAGACCCTGGCAGACCGCGAGCGGATCGGCCGCTTCGGACGCCTCATGGCGCTCGTCTCGTTCTACGAGCAGGACGAGGTGCAGGCCACGCGCTGGGGCCGGATGTTCACCCTCACCGCACCGGACATGGGCTGGGGCGACCTCCCGGAAGGCCACCCGCTGATCCAGCTCATCGAGGATGTCGGACTCCCGGTCATCGGAGGGCCCACCGACCAGGAGCTCGTGGTTCCCAAGAAGGGCGCGATCTTCATGAACGGCAGCATCGTGTTCGAGCCGGAAGCCTACGCCGAAGTCCCCTACCTGGTGCAGGTGTTCAACAAGAACGGCTGGCCCGTCGACTCGTTCTGGCAGGACGGCTCTGCCTTCCCCGATCGACTGTTGTCCGCCGAGGCCGAGCCCCCGAAGGAACCCAAGTTCTTCGACGCCGCGACCGGCGAGGTCACCCAGAAGGGCAAGCCGCCGGTCATCGAAGACGAGTTCGGCGGCGGCAACGACTTTCCGGTGCTCACCACCGTGGCCGGAGGCGGCCTCGTGGTCGTGGGCGGGGTGCTCTACGCCCTGGCCGGCACCCAGCACGCCCGCGTCACCTGCGACCCCCGCGAGAAGGACGGCTGCCCCACCACCCCCGAACAGCTCGCGAGCGCTCAGTCCGCCGCGAACTGGCTCTCGCTCGGCGCCGGCATCGCCTTCGCCGGGGGCGTCGGGCTCGGGGTCACCGGGTTCCTCCTCGACGGCGACCAGCCTGCGGGCTTCGTGCTGAACGGGCGATTCTGATCCCGCTGCTCTGGGCCCTGCTGGGCTGCGGTGGCGGTCTGTCGGACATCCGCGACGCACTCGACGGCTCGCCCACCACGCGCTTCCCCACCACGCAGCTCGTAGCCGCGGGGCCTGTGGCGCTCCCTCCACCTGGAACCCCCCAGCACCCCGAAGTCGTCGAGGCCCTGCTCCGCGATGGGCCCGACGCCATCGAGCGTTTCGCGACCCACCCCGAGCTGTGGCTCAGCCTGGAGTGGGCCGCCGACCGGGGCTTCTGCCGCGCCCTCGACGCACTCGACGTCCCCACCGCAGACCCCCAGCGCGCCGCGCACGAGCTCGCCGTCGCGACCTGTCGGCGAGACCCCGCACTCGACCCCGACGCCCTCGCCGCGCTCCCCGTGCCCGAGACCGGTCTGGCCCGGGTCCAGGACGCCATCGCCCGGCTGCACCACGGCCTCCCTCCCGAGCCGTCGATGCTCGACCCTCTGCAGACCCTGGACACCGACGTCGGCCGCAACGGGATCGGGAAGCTGCTGGATGCTTCCGTACACGGCGGGCGCCTGATCGACACCTTCGCCTGGACCGACCGTCCGCAGCTCGCCGACGCGCTGCTCCGCGCCACCGATCCCGACGAGCTCGGGCCGATCTACGGCTCTCGCCTGGTGGTCGCGCTGCATCGTCAGTCCGACCCCCGGCTGCAGGCGCGCTTCCAGGCCATCTGCCCCAGCTGCACCGCCCTGGCCGACCCTCTCGCCGACCCCGATGGCGCAGCGATGGATCCCCAGATCGATCCCCACGTCCTGCTCACCAGCTTTCCCCGCCATCGCCGCGTGCTCCTCGATGCGCTGGAGCGCCAGGCCGAGCGCGAGCTTCCCGGTCGCTCGTCCGCCCTGCAGGCCATCGCCACCGTCGACTGGGACCGGGCCCGCGCCATCGCCGAGTCCTTCCCGCGCAGCGCCCAGTCCCGTGCCCTGATGCGGTTCGACGACGGGAACGCACTGTCGGCCCACCTGGACGCCCTCGGTGTGCGAGACCCCGACCCCGATGCCCAGCTGATCGTCGGCCGTCAGGGGGTCGGCACCGCCTACAGCCAGCTGTTCGACTGTGGACGCGTCCTGCCGGCCCAGGGGGAGGTCACGCTTCGGGAGGCGCTGGTCCGAGCCGGGATCCCCGCCGAGGCCCGGGTGATCGCGGGCCTGGAGGGAGAACGCGTGACCGTCCAGCTGTGGTCGGGCACCACCCGCTACCAGCGCATCGTCGAGCCGTGGGACCTGCACGGGGCCAGCGCCCTCGCAGGCGTGCTCAACGGGGCCGTCGACGCCCTGGCTCCCGAGCGCGACCTCCGCTTCGCCGTCGTCCTGGGCACCAACGACGTGGTCTGGGGCCCCGAGCAGGGCCTGATCACCCTCGACGACGACGGTCTGCTGCCCCTGCTCTCCACCCGCACCGAGCCCGACCCCATCGACCGTCCCTCACTCGAGGATGACGGGGACGGGGGCTGACGGCGAGGGTCGGGCCCGGCGGGGCCGCCAGGCGGTCGTGAACAGCGGATGATCTGCGTTCAGCCCGTGTACGTCGGGGTGTTCGGCCAGCCACTCGCGCAGACGTCGCCAGCTCGCATGGGTGCCGTCGGGGTCGGCCAGCGCGACGCGACCCTGCTCGGCACATCGGTCGAAGAGGTCGACCAGCGCGGCGTCCAGCGCGTCCTGCAAGGCCTGGGACTGATTCCCGCGAATGGCCAGCAGCGCTTCCACCCGCGGAAGCACGCGTCGCTCCAGCCGCACGTCCGGTGCACCGGTGCAGAACGCCTCCAGCTCCGGGATCGCGTTGGCCACCTGACCCGCTCCGGCCGGAGGCAGCGACGCCACCATCCAGATCGCCAGGCCCACCAGTGCAGCCCCCACCGCCTGCATGCCCGTGTGCACGACATCGGGTGCCCAGCCGAGCAGCGACCCGTACAGCCCCACATCGCGGATCCAGGTACCCGCCACCGCGATGTACAGCCCGATACACAGCGGCGGAACGACCAGCAGCGGCGTCGTGCCGGGCGGAAGCGGCGCCGAGACCCGCAGTGCGCCCCACACGCCCAGGAGCGCACACACGACGAAGCCCGCGAGCCACAGAGGCGCACGGGCAGACGCGTCGGTCTCGGGAACAGGGGTGTCGGCCACACACGCTCTTATCCGGGTTCTGCCGGCCCACCCTCGCAAGCGAGGGATGAACCGCCCGAATCCCTTCCAATGAACGTCCCGACGCGTTCAGGTACCCCCGGAAAATGCGCTCGTTCCTCCGCGCATTTCGGGGGCACCGTTCACTTGACCGTCGAGACGTTTCAGAACGCGGCGCCGTCGTCCGGGAACACCACGCGCACGCCGTTCGCGTCCTCGACCACCAGCTCGCCGTTCTCGACCGTGATGCGCAGCGCCTGGGTGCCGTTGGTGACCTTCAGGTCGAGCTGGGGCGTGGCTTCGATCACCACCGACCCCCCTCCGGAGACCCGGGGCGTCATCGGTCCCGCGACGTCCTTGGTGACCGGCGGTGCGGTCATCGGTGCAGACGGTGCCGGCGGAGCGGTGGCGGTGTTGGTGGGTGCCGTCGGCCGGGTCAGCGGCGGGCGCGACGCCCGGGAATCGGTCGCCGGAGGCACGTTCGTCGCGACGGAGGGCTCGGGGTGCTCCGTGTCGACGGGTGGCGGCGACGGCACCTCGGCCGGATCGCTCGACGCAGCAGGCGCTTCGGGGCTCTCGTCTGCGGGCGCGTACGCCAGATCGTCCCCCTCGGGCTCGTCAGAGCGGTTGGGATCGAGCTGGACCACGCCGCCGAGCCGCAGCTCCTTGCGCTGCCACACCAGCTCCGTGCGGGTGTCGTCGTCGAAGATCAGGTCGCGGTCGTAGAGGTTCTTGCCCAGCATCCCGCGGATCTGGAGGTTGTGGACCCCCTCGTCGATGTCGAGCAACATGGGCTCGAGGGGCTGAACGGTGCCGATCGTCTCGCCATCCAGGATGAGCACGACGGGCATGCTGGACTTGAGCTGCAGCTCGCTGCCAGCCATGGCAGGGGTCGCGGTCGCGGCGAAGAGCGCGAGGGCACCGAAGAAGGTCGGGATTCTGGCCATCGGAGGCTCCAGGAGTCGGGGGGGTGCAGAAGGCTTCGTCAGGTGGAACACCGGCCACGCCTGGACGTGTCACCCCGTGCTCCAGAAACCTCGGATCGCCTTCATAGACGCACGGACCTCCGGTTCATTCGATCGTCGACGAATCGGGGGTGGAGATCCCTCAGTCCTGATCGGCCGGAGCCTGACCGGTCACCCGCCAGCCCGCCGCCCAGGCGAGGGGAAGCAGGATCGCACTCGCCAGGAACACCGCGATCAAGCCGAACACCACCAGCAGTCCCATCGAGCGGACGCCGCGGTTGCCCGCCACCGTGAGGCTCGCGAAGCTGGCGATGGTCGTGAGCGTGCTGATGCTCGCCGCCACGCCCGTGGTGCGCAACGCGCGACGCACCCCGCCCGGACCCTCGTCCCGCAGGCGGTGCAGCAGGTGGATCACCACATCGACCCCGATGCCCACGAGGATCGGCACGCCCACCACGTTGATGATCGACAGCTTCACCCCCACGGCCTGGACCGCCCACGCCGCCCACACCATGCCCGCGAGCAGCGTGCCCATCGCCGCCACGACCCAGTGCGCGCGTCGCAGGTCGATCGCGGTCAGGAGCAGCACCATCAGCACCGCCAGCCCCCCGACCAGGGGCATGTCGCGGTTGATCACGCGGTACAGCGCGCCCATCGTCACGTAGTTCCCGGCGACCGTGCCGGGCTCCAGAACGGTGTCGATCTCGGCCTCGAGCGCAGCGGCTTCGCGCAGATCCCACATGTTCCCGCCGGGGATCAGCAACAGGCGATGCTGGCCTTCCTTGCGGGCACCGAGCAGGTCGCGCATGGGGATCGGGAGGTCTTCGACGGTGTGCGTCCGGACATCGACCCCCTCGAGGGGCTTCAGCCGCTGGACCAGGGGCGGTGGCAGGTAGCGGAGGTTCGGGTGTTCGAGCTGCTCGACCAGCGCCCTGAGCTGGACCACCCGGGCATCCTGATCGTCGGGCAGCACCGAACGGATGCTCAAGGCCCGCGCGACGTGAGGCAGATCCCCGTCCGCCATGGCGGTCTCGATGCGCTCCTGGGTCTCTGCGAGGGCCTCTGCACTGGGCAGATCGACGATCATCGGCGTGTAGGACTCGCGCGCCAGGGCTCGTTCGGCTTCGGACAGCTGGTCGTAGGACAGGCCATCCCGCCGCAGCTCCGAGAAGTCGTACTCCCAGTCCAGGCGCGGAATCGCCCGGACCCCCACCACGCCCGTGATCAATACGGCGATCGACAGGGCCACGGGCGCGATGCGGTACGAGGAGCGGCTCTGTGCGTCCGAACCGTCGGAAAAACCCATGGGCGCGGGCGGATTCGCATCGAAGGTGGGGATGAGCAGCGGCAGGACGACGAGCATCGAGGTCAGGCACACCATCAGCCCGAGCGCGAGCAGGAATCCGAGCTGCGCGAAGCCCTGGAACTCGGCCGCGGACAGGGCCAAAAACCCCGCAGCGGAGGTCAGGGCAGCGGTCATACACGGCGGACCGGTGCGGTCCCAGGCCTTCTCGACCGCCCTCTCGAGCGGGATCCCCCGGGCCCGGTACTCGCGATACCGCCCCACCAGGTGCACGGCGAAGTCGATGCCGAGCCCGATCAGGATGGCGGTGCCGAAGCTGGTGTAGGTGTTGAGGCTGTCCATCGTCAGCCACACCAGGGCCAGGACCACGGCGTTCGCAGACAGCAACGGGACGAACACCAGCACCGTTCCCCGCCAGCTGCGGAACGCGACGATGATCACCGTGAGCACGAGCCCCAGGCTGGTGAGGCTGGTCCACAGCAGGTCGGACTGGATGCCCTTGAAGTCCTCGACATTGTGCCGGTACGCCCCACCGATCCAGGCGATCGAGACCTGGGGGTGTGCGTTGTCGTCCAGGACCTTCTCGATGTCCTCCATCACCGCGATGGCGAAGGGCTGGTCGTTGGCGCTGCCGGTCGGGCGGACCAGGATCCGGCCGGTTCCCGACGCGCCCTGGAGGAGATCCGGTGCCTCGACGAGCTTCTCGATGCGCTCGGTGAGCGGGCCCATCTGCATCAGCCGCTGGGTGACGAACGGATTGAGGGCCGGGCCCAGGGTGAGCGCCCCCTGCAAGCGCACGTTCAGCTCGGCGAGATCGTCGGCCGACAGCTGGAGGAGCCCGAGCTCACGGGCCAGATCGGGGTCGACCTCGTGGATCGCGTACTCCACGCGCTCCAGGGCATCGAGATCCTGCGTGGTGTCCTCGAGCCAGGTGTCGAGCACCTCGGGGTCTTCGCAGTCGAACGCCAGCGTCACGAGCGACACGCCCCCTTCGCTCTCGTTGAGCTCCGTGAGGGCCTGAACGGTGGGCTGGTCGGGCGGAAGGAGGCTCAGCAGATCGGGATTGACCCGGGGCGGCATGCCCAGCACGACGCTGATCGCGACCACGGCCACCAGCAGACCCGCGACCAGCGGACGATTGGAGAGGACGAAGCGCGCAAGACGTCCGTAGGGCCCCGGTTCCGGTCCTCCGCTGTCGGTGTCTCGCGCCAACCCCTCTCCTCCGGCGTCGCGCTGTAACCAGCGAACCTACGGCGTGGGGTCGCTGCAGACGGGGATCAGCTCGAAGTAGGCGTTCTCGACGGGATTCGAGATGCGTGCCGCGATGCGGTTGTTCCCCACCTGGATGTACGGCCAGATGTCGACGGGATCGACGTCGATCGTGTTGATGCAGTTGGCCTGCTCGTTCACGCACCCCTCCTGCTGCCACGTGCCTCCCCACTGCCCCACGAAGTCCCCGTTGACGTACAGCACGATGCCGTCGTCGGTCTGCAGATCGAGCTCGAGGCTGGGCGGCAGGTCGGACAGGGTGAAGTCCGAGATGTAGATCCGGTCGTTCATCTCGGGGATGTCGAGGTGGGGGACGACCACCGGGGTGTAGGTCGACGCATCGAACCCGGCGTCGTACCAGGCGGCGCCGAGGCCATCGACGGGGTCGGCCTGCTGGGTGAACGGTGCGCTGGCGACCCAGCTCCATTCGAAGTCGAAGTCGGCGCAGGTCAGCGGTTCCAGATCGGTGTCCGTGTCCGCATCGGTGTCCGCATCGGTGTCGGCATCGGTGTCGGCATCGGTGTCGGCATCGGCATCGGCATCGGTGTCCGCGTCGGTATCCGCATCCGCATCCGCGTCGGTGTCTGCGTCCGTGTCCGCATCGGTGTCCGCGTCGGTGTCGGTGTCCGTGTCCGCTTCGGCGATCACATCGGTGTCGGGGTCCGGCGGCACCTCGGGGTCGTCTCCGCCGAGCTTGAACGTGTAGTCGGAGCAGCCCTGGCCCGACGCCGCCACGATGCAGAGCCCGAAGACCCCCGCGAACACCGGCCCGATCCGGCTTGTCCCCGCTGTCGACCACCGCTGCTGCGACATCTTCGCCTCCGACCTGCAACCACCCGCTGGAGCGGGCACACTCCCAACCGTGCCGAGCCGCTGCCGGGCACCCGCCCACCTAACACTGTTTCATCCACGCGGTTCGGCGACGTGTGCGGCCCCGTTGCCGGGGCTGCTTCGCGACCATATCCGGTCGGAATCCCCAGGAGACCTGCCATGCGCGTCTGCTCGATCGTGACTGTCCTCGGAATCGCCCTGTTCCCCGGTTGCTCGGGGACCACCGGGCTGCAGCCCAGCACCCCCGTCCCGGTCGACACCGACACGGATGCCGACACCGACTCCGACACGGATGCAGACGCCGACGCGGACTCGGATGCCGACACCGATGCGGATGCGGACACCGACTCCGATACCGACGCAGACACCGACACGGATGCAGACACCGACGCAGACACGGATTCCGATACCGACGCAGACACGGATTCCGACACCGACGCAGACACGGATACGGACGCAGACACGGATTCCGACACCGACGCAGACACGGATTCCGATACCGACGCAGACACGGACACGGACACCGATCTCGACCCGTGGAGCTTCGCGATCTCGGTAGATGGCGACCGCGCCGACTGGAGCCCGGACATCACCTTCGACGTCTCCGGAGGCCAGGGTGAGACCGCGATCACCTGGGACTCCCAGGCTCTGTTCGTCGGCGTCGAGCGCGCGGATGTCGCGACCGGCACGGGCGAACACTGGGTGCAGATCTACCTCGGCACCGGCGCCGCGGGCTCCAACCAGGGCCTGCTGTTCAACACCCAGTCCGCGATGCTGCCCTTCACCGCATCTCACGCGATCGCGTGGAAGGCCGACGACACCTACGCAGCGCTGTACACCTGGAACGGCACCGACTGGGTCCCGGACGACACCTGGTTCACGGGGGCTTCGGGGGCTGTGGTCGCAGAGAGCAACGCCAACCAGGTGGTCGAGTTCCGGCTGCCGCGCACGGCTCTCGGCATCGGCACCGAGGTCGACATCATCACCACCTGGGTGTTCGAGGGCAACGGCAGCGAGACCACGTTCGGAGCCGTGCCCGCGGGCTCGATCACGGACGGCGTCTACAATCCGGACTTCGCCACGGCGGTCCGCGCAGACCTGCTGTCGGCGAGCCCGCCCACGTCGAGCCCGATCCAGTGAACAGCCAGAACGGCGTCTGGAGAATCTCGCGTTCTGCCGTTCCGCTCACGTAGACGACAGAGCGCGTGGTCCGGAACAGCCTTCCGCAGGAAATCGGGCCAACACCCCCGTCTACCGCAGAGCGCAGCGTTGCGTTCAGGCCGCGTGGCTCATTCAGCCCCTGGAACGGAGCTTCCCGAGTGCGCCCGGCGCACTCGTTTCCTCCTCCGGTGTGGGCGCATTCCGCGAGCCCGAACAGAACTTCTGTTCGTGAGTGGCTACCCGAGGAGGCAACGAGCGCGCCAGCGCGCTCGGGAAGCTCCTCTCCAGGAGTGGAATGTGTCCAGCGGCGAATGAGCCCGCGGATGAACGCGAGCTAAGGGGTGCGGATGACCATGAGCCGGAGCTCGGTCATGTCCTCCATCGCGAACTGGATGCCCTCGCGACCGAACCCGGAGTCCTTCACCCCGCCGTACGGCATGTGATCCACGCGCCAGCTGGGGACGTCTCCGATCACCACGCCACCCACATCCAGCTCGTTCCAGGCCTGGTGAGCGCGGTACAGATCGCGGGTGAACACGCCCGCCTGCAGGCCGTACCGGCTGTCGTTCACCTCGGCGAGCGCCGCATCGAAGTCGGTGAACTTCGACAGGATCGCCAGCGGCCCGAACGCCTCTTCGCGCACGGCATCGACATCCCGCGGCACGTCCTCCATCAGCGTGGCCTGGAGCATCTGCCCGTCGAGCTCCCCCCCGCAGAGGACCCGACCCCCGCGGGCTTCCGCTTCGCGGATCCAGCCGTGCAGACGATTCGCTTCCTTCTCGGAGATCATGGGGCCGATGAAGGTCTCGGGATCTTTGGGGTCGCCCGCCTTCAGAGCCTTCGTCCGCTCGACCAGCTTCTCCTTCAGCGCATCGTAGATGGCTTCGTGCGCGATGATGCGCTGGACCCCGATGCAGCTCTGGCCGGACTGGTAGAACGCCCCGACGATCAGGCGATCCACGGCATCGTCGAGGTCCCAGTCCCGATCGACGATGCAGGCCGCGTTGCCGCCCAGCTCGAGCACCACCTTCTTCTTGCCCGCGCGGGACTTCAGATCCCAGCCCACGCCAGGCGATCCGGTGAACGACAGGAGCTTCAGTCGGGGGTCTGTGGTGAACAGATCCGCCCCGTCCCGACGGCACGGAAGCACGCTGAAGGCGCGCTTGGGGAAGTCGGTCTCGGCCAGCACCTCGGCGATGACCAGGGCGCCGATGGGGGTCTTGCTGGCCGGCTTGAGCACGAACGGACAGCCCACGGCGATGGCCGGGGCCACCTTGTGTGCGGCCAGGTTCAGCGGGAAGTTGAACGGGCTGATGAAGCTGCACGGGCCGATCGGCACGCGCTTGTACATCCCCTGGTAGGCATCGGCACGACTGCTGATCGCCATCTCCATCACGGTGCCTTCCATGCGCACGGCTTCCTCGGCGGCGTACCGGAAGGTGTCGATCAGCCGGGTGACTTCGCCCTGTGCGTCCTTGATGGGCTTGCCCGCTTCGATGCAGAGCGCCATCGCGAGCTCGTCGTACCGCTCGGTGAAGCGCTGCACGCAGTGGTTCAGCACGGCCTGCCGCTCGTGGGCCTTCATCGACGCCACCTCGGAGAACGACGACTCCGCCGCACCGATCGCAGCATCGATCGCCGAAGCGTCCGCCATCGCGACCCGGGTGGCGACCTCGCCCGTGAACTTGTCGGTCACCTCGAGGTCGGTGTTGGGCTGCTTCGGCTCGCCGGCGAGCCAGTAGGGGTAGGTCTGTTGGAGCATGGGTTCCCGGGGGCAGGAGAGGATCAGATCGCGACCGAGATCTCGCCCAGCCGCTTGGAGAGCTTGTTGTTCTCCTCGTAGTCGATCGGCACGATCACCAGTGCGGGGGCTTCAGCATCCAGGGCGCGGTCGAGGGCGCCAGCCAGGTCTTTCGACGCGTTCACGGTCTCGGCGTACCAGCCGAATGCCTCGGCGAGCTTCTCGAAGTCCGGGTTGCCGAACGACAGGTCCGTGTGGCGGCCGAAGTGGTTGTCCTGCTTCCAGGCGATCAGGCCATAGCCCCCGTCGACCCAGAGCATCACCGTGATCTTGGTGCCCAGTCGGACCGCGGTCTCCATCTCCTGGACGTTCATCAGGAAGCCACCATCGCCGCACACCGCCACCACCTGCCGCTCGGGTTCGGCGAGCTTGGCTCCGATGGCACCCGGCAGCGCGAAGCCCATCGAGCAGAACCCGTTGGAGATCAAGCAGGTGTTGGGCTCGTCGCACTGGTAGTAGCGGGCGATCCACATCTTGTGCGCGCCCACATCGGAGAGCACGATGTCCTTCGGTCCCAGGGCCTCTCGGAGATCCCACAGCGCCTTCTGGGGCTTGATCACGCCCTCGGCGTCGTCTGCGGCGTGCTCGGCGAAGTCGGCAGCCATCCCGGCACGGATCTCCTGGTGCTGCGCGACGGACAGGTCGCAGGGGTGCTCGGCCAGGCGTTCGTTGAGCATCCACAGCGTGTGCGCGAGATCTCCGACGACCTCGACCTCGGGGTGGTAGCACTCGTCGACCTCGGCCGGCAGGAAGTCGATGTGGACGATGGTCTTGTCGCCCTTCGGGTTCCACAGCCGGGGGTGGTACTCCACCAGGTCGTACCCGAGCGTGATGATGACGTCGGCGTCGTCGACCGCGAGCGACACGCGATCCCGGGCCTGCAAGCCCATCGTGTACAGGCAGTGGTCGGCGTGACGGCTCACCGCGCCCTTGCCCATGAACGTGCAGATCACCCCGATGCCCGTGGCCTCGCAGAACCGGCGCAGCTGGTGACTGGCCCGCTTGCGGACGCAGCCGTTGCCCGCGAGCACGACCGGACGCTTGGCCTTCCGGATCATCTCCCACGCGCGGTTCACGATCTTGTCGTCCGGAACGGGACGGCGGAGCTTCTTCACGGGAAGGGGGACCTTGCCCTTCACCTCGAGCATCGCGATGTCCTCGGCGAGCTCGATGTGGCAGGCGCCGGGCTTCTCGGTGGTGGCGAGCTTGAACGCCTTGCGCACCACTTCGGGCACGGCGTTCGGATGGATGATGGGCGTGGCCCACTTGGTGATCGGCCGGAACAGGCTCACGACGTCCATGTTCTGGTGCGATTCCTTGTGCTGGCGCTGGCTGTCGGCCTGGCCCGTGACCACGACACAGGGCGCGCGGTCCATGTTCGCGTCGGCCACCCCGGTCACGAGGTTGGTCGCGCCCGGCCCGAGCGTGCCGAGACAGACCGCGGCCTCCCCCGTGAGACGGCCGTACACATCGGCCATGAACGCTGCCCCCTGCTCGTGGCGGGTCAGCATGAACTCGATGGAGCTGTGCTCCAGCGCCATCATGAAGTGGGCGTTTTCCTCTCCGGGGACTCCGAAGACATATTTCACGCCCTCGGCCTCCATGCATCGAACGAACAGATCGGCGGTGTTCAAGGGGAGACCTCCTGGGGCGCGCAACATAGCAGAGCATCGATGCACAGAACCGAGGAGGTCGGTATGTTGGCTCCGGGAGGCCCCATGCCCGGCACGCCGGAATCGCCCGAGCTCGTCGTGATCGCGAGCGACATCGAGATCGGGCCGGGCGGACCGAACGACGACTTCATCGGTTCCGCCTGGTTCGCGGACTGGCTGCACGCACGGCCCACCGCAGATCGCGTCGACCTCGTCCTGGCCGGCGACACGTTCGACTTCCTCAAATGCCCGGTAGACGGGGCGTGGCCGCGTCACGTCGACGCCCGCGTCGCGATGGCGAAGTGGCACGCGATCTCCAAAGCCCACACCGAGATGCTGGACGGCATCCGCGACTGGCTCGCGCTGGGCGATCGGCACGTCTGGTTCATCCTGGGCAACCACGACCTCGAGCTCAACTTCACCGAGGTCCGACTGGCGCTGCGCAAGCGACTCGGCAGCATCGACCGCGTGCACTTTCCCGGGAACACCTGGCGGCGTGGTGGGCTCGAGATCATCCACGGCCACATGCAGGACCCCATGTTCAAGGTCGAAGGCTCGGCGTTCCTCGACTTCGAGGGCCGTCGGCTGCTGAACCTGCCGTGGGGTGCGGTCGCGATGCTCGACGTCGCGATGCCGTACCTGCCGCACCTGGGCCCGCTCGACCGCCTCAAGCCTCGCGAACGGGTGTTCGAGTTGCTTCCCGAAGCCCGTCGGCTCGCTGCCGATGCCTTCTGGCGCTACTGGACACGCGACTGGTGGCGCGACCTCATCGACGGCGATCCCGTCAAGCACGTCACCACGACGATGCTGCGAGAGGTGCTCTACCGGATGGGCACCTCCGACCCCGATATCGTCGCCGACCCCGTGATCCTGAAGCGGCTGGAAGCGCCCGACGCCCCCGACGTCCTGGTGGTGGGCCACTACCACCGAGCCGGCTGGCAGACTCAGGGCAATCAGAATCTGCTCACCCTGGGCGCGTTTCGCAACGAGTTTCCGCTGAGCAGCGACGGATCCATCGGTCGCGCACTCAACAAGACCCATGCCGAAGTGTGGATGGACGGCGAACGCGTGGTCTCGTCTGCGCTGGTCGAGAACACCCCACCCGAGCTGCCCGCGAGCTACATGCCCAGCAGCCTCGACGATCTCCGCCCCGTCATCGACGCCCTGGTCCACCAGCGACGCGAAGCCGACCGGGAGGAGGGGCTGGACGAGCCCCCCGACGCTGCACCGTCGCCCTGAGCCCGTCCGCGCGTGAACACCTCTTGCGCAGCGACTGAATAAAGTGTGCAACGATGCAAGGATTCGTGAAAACGAGGTGCTCGGGCGTTGCCAGCCGAGATCCCAACACCACAAATCCCCACCAGGCGCACATCGACACAATCGCTGCAGACATTCCTTTCGTTTTTCCTACAGCGACGTTACAGTATCCGCATGTCCGATCCTGCACGCATCCTGGTCGCCGACGACCATCCCATCGTTCGCATGGGGCTCGTGCACCTGATCGAGACCGACCCCGACTTCACCGTGGCGGTCCAGGCCGACGACGCCGAGGCCGCCCTCGAGTTGGTCGACGACTCCATCGACCTCGTCGTCACCGACCTGAAGATGGGGGATCTCGACGGTCTCGCCCTCACCCGGCTGTTGAAGGTGCGCTATCCCGAGCTGCCCGTGCTCGTCCTGTCGTCGTTCGACGAATCCCTGTTCGCTCTCCAGGCGATCGAAGCCCGCGCCAGCGGCTACCTCATGAAGGATGCCGCTCCGGGTTCCCTGCACGACGCCATCCGCGACGTCGAGACCGGCCAGATCCACCTGTCCGACACCATGTGGAGCCGACTGCTCCCATCGACCCCTCCGGTCGACGAGGCGTTCAGCGCGCTCACCGACGAGGGCCGGGAGCTCATGCGAGCGCTCGGCGAGACCCCCCGCACCGACATCGCGTTGGCCCGGCGCATGGAGACCACGATTCCCGAGCTCCTGAAGCTGCGAGCCGACGTCATGCGCACCTGGGGCGTCGACTCCGTCGTTCAGCTCCTGCTCCTCGCGCAGCGCTTCCCAGCGCTCGACGCCGAACCCACCGCGGCACGATGAGTGGAGTCGGAATTGGGAACGGGCACCACCGACAGACCCCTGCTGGACGACCGCTTCGAGATCCTCGCACGCATCGGGGTCGGCGGTAGCGCCAGTGTCTACAAGGCCCTCGACCACGCAGTCGCGAGCACCGAACAGCCCGATGCAGACGCGTCGTACGCGGCCGTGAAGATCATCCACCCCGACCTCGTCGAGTCCCCCGAGATGGTCCAGCGCTTCCAGCGCGAGGGCGAGCTGATGCAGACCCTCGACCACTCCGCGATTCCGGCGTTCCGCGCCCGCGGCCAGAAAGACCAGCTGGACTGGTTCGCGGTCGACTTCATCGCGGGCACGTCTCTGTCTGCGCTCGCGCGTCAGAGCGTCTCGCTGCACCAGATCGTCCTGTACGGCCTCGAGGTCTGCGATGCCCTGGGCTACCTGCACGCCCGATCGATCGTCCACCGAGACGTCAAGCCCGACAACATCCTCGTCGATCGCCAGGACCGTGCGTGCCTGATCGATCTCGGAATCGCTCAGACTCAGGTGCGCCACACGATGCACGGCGACGTGATGGGCACCCCGGGGTTCATGGCACCCGAGCAAGCCCTCGACCCCCGAGACGCCGACCCCCGCAGCGATCTGTTCGCGCTCGCTGCCTCCCTGTTCGCGGTCTACACGAAGCGCGCGGGGCTCGAGCTGATGTACGACACCAGCCGCGCAGAAGCCCTCGAAGCCGCCGATGCTCTGGGTCCGGTGATCGACCAGGCCACCCGCGTCGAGCCCAACGACCGCTACGACGACGCCGAAGCCATGCAGGACGCCCTCGCGGCCATCCTCGAACACCTGTGAGGCGTCACTCGCGGGAATCGCCCGCAGAGTCCGGGGCGGGAGCAGTCTCGTAGAGCGAGTCTGGAAGCGGATGTGGCTGGAAGATCCGCAGCCCCACCCGGCGGACGAGTGCCGTGAGCCCGGTCGCGTCCACGCCCACCGCCAGCGCTCCCGGAGCTTCGGCGCCGTTCCGGAACAGGCTCGTCGCGTTGTAATAGCCCTGGACCGTGAAGATCCGGAGCACCCGGAACCCGCCGCCCACCAGCGCGGCATCGAACACCCCGGACAGCTGCACCGAGACCCCGGTCCCGTCCTGCACCTCCGCGAGCGCCGTGGACCCGATCCCCACGCTGGTGACGACTTCGATCACGTCGAGAGCGCGTGCGGGCCCGGCCACGCCTGCGGTTCGCACGCCGAACGTCGGTCCGGCCGCCAGGATGGGCGCGACGCTGGTCCGCCCTTCGTCCGACCGCACCGGAAGCGTCGCGAGCACCCCCGCGAACCCACCGAACCGCACGCCGGGCGTCCGCTTCAGGAACAGGCGCCGCTCGACGGCACCGTCCGCGACCGCCTCGATCATCAACAGGTCGTTCTCCGCGAACCGCCAGACGTTCTGGGGGTGATCGAGCACCCCCACCGGCAGCACCAGGATCCCCTCGAGGGGCGTTCGGTCGGGCAGCGCGCGCACCTCGGTCGGAAACCGATGCCGCAGGGTTCCCGAGACCGTGTGGATCGGACGGAACCCGTCGCGCGCGAGCCATCCCGTTCGGCGCAACAGGAATCGCACACGCACCTCGGGGTCGGTGGTGCGGATCCGCAGCGTGTCCGATGCGCGGACCCCCACCGGTCGCTCCAGGACCTCGGCGTCTCCATCGCGTGGTCGGGTCTCGAACTGCTCGGGCTCGGTGGAGTGGTGGGTGCCGTGCTTGTCGACCCGGACCACCTCCAGCAGCGGCGCTTCGTCGTCGGACGGCCGATACGCGAAGCTCTCCGGGGCCACCGCCCCCACCGCGCGATGCCCTGCACCACACCCCGAGACCGCCATCGCCACCGCGACGACCGCAGCGGGCAACCGTGGACCTGCACTCATGCCTGGGGGATGGTTCCGGACATCGGAAGGACGGGCGTGGGGTCGAGGGTGCCAGCGACGGCACGCAACCAATCCCATCGCGAGAACCCCTGGGGGAGCGGCTCCGTGGAATCGCCCCGCCAGGCCTCCCAGGAGATGTCCTCGCCGCCTTCGACCGCTGCGACGGCTTGTTCGCGCGGGATCCAGGCCAGCCACCACCGGTCGACCACGCCGTCGATCTCGAGAACCCCGCCGAGCACGACGCGACGGCCGTTGATCGTGAGGTCGGCCGTGCCCGCGCAGAACCGACGGACGGCATCGTCGCGCTGGAACAACGACAGGGTGGCCGCTCGAGCGGTCTCTTCGTCCAGGGTGCCGAGGTCGGCCGCCACCAGCGCGTCAGACGTACAGATTGCAGCCAGGGGCGGAACCCGGCCGATGCGCACGAGGTTCCCGGTGGCTGCACCCACCATCAGCGCGCGCACGCCGGGCCCATCCAGGGGGTCGATGTCTCCGAGGGGTGTGCGCAACACGGGCAGCTCCACGGTCTGCTGCCGTTCTTCGGCGAGGGTCTCGTCGGGGATGCAGGCCTCCAGCGTCTGCGTGCAACATAACGCCACGAGGTCCGGATGTTCGGAAGAAGCGCTCGTGAAGTCGCAATCGGACCCCGGACACCCTATGAATACATAATGAGCCAGCCAGAGCCGACAGAGCCCGTCGAGGCCGAATTCCCCACCACCCTCCCCTTCCTCCCGGAGTACGAACTGGTGGGTCTGCTCGGAAAAGGCGGCATGTCCCACGTGTTCGATGCCGTCCATCGCCCGACCGCACAGCCGCGGGCACTCAAGGTCGTCCACGGACCCGGACAGAAACGCCACCTCGCCCGCTTCCGGCGCGAGGCCGCCGTGCTCACGGCCCTCGACCATCGCCACATCGTGCGGGTGTACGACGTCGGAGAGTCCGGCAGTGCGGGCTGGATGGTGATGGAGCGCGCCGAAGGCACCGTGTGGGACGAGCTGGGAGACGGTCCGCTCGACCCCCGGCGCGCGACCCGGTTCGCCGTGCAGACCGCACGGGCCCTCGAAGCGGCTCACGACGCCGGGGTCATCCACCGCGACGTCAAGCCCAGCAACCTGTTGCTCCGCGACGACCGGGTGCGCGTAGCGGACTTCGGGATCGCACGCGTCGAGGGCAGCCAGGTCACCGTCAACGGGACGCGGCTCGGCAGTCGGTCGTTCATGGCTCCCGAACAGATGCACGCCCCCCAGAACGTCACCGCCGCTGCCGACGTCTATGCCCTGGCCGCCACCCTGTACGCCGCCATGACCCGCAAGAGCCCCCGCGGGCTGTACCGCATTCCCCTCGACCACCCGAGGTGGACGCTCGTGGCCTCCGAACATCTGCGCACCCTCCTGCACGACGCGATGGCGCCCCTTCCGGAAGACCGGCCGGGCCTCACCCGTTTCCGACGCGGACTGCTCTTCCACGCCGTGTGACCTGCCTTTCCGTTCGTCCCGTGCGCGCATGCAGACGCGCCTGGAGAGGCACACCGAATAAGCTTGCAATGGGTGTCCCGGGGATTATGTTTCTGACCTACACACAGAAACATCGAACCCCCCTGGAGGGCTCATGGACATCGACATCGGAATCGAATCGGGCACCCGCAAGAACATCGTCGCTTCGTTGGAGCACGTGCTGGCCGACACCTACACCCTCTACCTCAAGACCCACAACTTCCACTGGAACGTGACGGGTCCGCACTTCAACACGCTCCACACCATGTTCGAGGAGCACTACAACGAGATGTGGCTCGCCATCGACGAGATCGCCGAGCGGATCCGGGCCCTCGGCTCGTTCGCACCCGGTAGCGGGGCTCAGTTCATGGAGCTGTCCAGCGTGAAGGAAGCCGACGGCGTCCCCGCCGCGATGAAGATGGTCGAGGAGCTGGTCGAGGGCCACGAGGCCGTGATCCGCACCACCCGCGCAGCGCTCAAGCCGGCGTCCTCCGCAGACGACGAAGCCACCGTCGACCTGCTCACCCAGCGCCTGCAGATCCACGAGAAGACCGCCTGGATGCTGCGCAGCCTGCTCGCCTGATCGCGCGCCCAGCCCGCCTCATCCTCGTGCCTCATCCTCGCCTCATCCTGATGTAGGCGGTCGCTCGGGACGGAGGAGCTTCTCGAAGTCCTCCACCTGCCGCTGCCGTCGCACGATGATGTCCCGAAACACCTGCTCCAGCGCGACGTCCTGACGCACGAGCTCCAACGAGTCCACGTACAGCGAGAGCACGTCCTCCTCCATCGCGAGATCCTCGGCCAGCATCTCGCGCATGGACTGCTCCCCCGGCGGGTGAGCCGTGCGGATCGCGATGCTCGGATGCCCTCCGAGGGCCGTGATCTTCTCGCCGAGGGTGGTCGCGTGAGCGAGCGAGTCCTGGACCCGCCGCCGCAACAGCTCCTGGATCGGCTGGCGAGAGGGCCCGAACACCAGGAACGAGTGGTGCAGCAGCTGGACCACCGCCCCCATCTCCCGCTCCAGCGCATCGTTCAGGATGCGGATCACGTGGTCGTGGTCGTGCGCTACGTCTTCAGGATCATCTTCGGCGTCGTGTTCGGCGTCTCGGGGCATGGGAGGACCTCCACCCGCGCCACTGTATTGAAACTGATTATCAATTTCAATCTTTCTACTGGTCCTGCTGGTCCTTCAGCTCCTGACGCCCCTTCAGCTGCTCGAGGAACGAGCCGCCGTACTCGAACCGGCCCACGTGCCCGAGCTGTACGTCCGACAGCGCCCACACGGTCTCGCCCATCGCGGTGACGCGTGCGCAGAACGAGTAGTCCTCCGACAGATAGCCCCCGTTCTCGCGGGGGATCTCCGAGAAGAAGTCGACCATGGTCTCCGGCAGGCCGAGGCTCGTGAGCTTGCCGCTGGGCATCATCCGCGTCTGGTCCGACCGCGCGAGCCGCTCCAGCAGGTCCCGGCGCGTCAGCACACACCCGAAGCCCAGGCCCTTCACCGCGCAGAACCCGTTGCGGACGGTCATCCGACCCTGCTCCAGTCGCACGTTGAAGTTGCACGACATCGCGCGCGCCCTCGCCTCGTCGAAGCCCTTCATCCGCAGCTGGGCATACCGCTCGATCTCCAGGTTGCGCTCGGAGTACACGGCCCCGACGAACGGTTGGTCGAACGACAGCATCCGCGTGAACACCTTGGCCGGGATGGCCATGTCGGAGTCGATCCACAACACCCAGCCGCACGCCTTGTTGAGCAGCGCGCGGTTCGCCAGGTAGTTGCGCGCCATCACGATGTCCGCGCCGTCGAAGGTGGAATGGTGGTAGTCCAGCCCCGATGCGGTCAGCACGCGCGTCGCGTTGATCAGGGTGGTGGCGTAGGCCGCGGTGACGACCTGCCCGGCGGTGGGGGTCGCGATGAGCACGTGTTTCATGGGCCCGCTGTACCCTGTGACTGCGGCCGGCGCGACATCGTGTCGCAGTGCGAACCCGTGTAACGACGGCTAGTCTCCGCCGACTCTTCCCCTCGACCCATCCCCAGATCTGGAGACCCCATGCGGTTCACGTCCCTGTCCCTCGCCTCCCTGCTCACCTTCGCCGCCCTCGGACTCGCCGGGTGTGACGGCGCCGAAGCCTGCGATGCCGACGGCGCCACCCGGTGCTTCGAGAACGCCGCCGAGACCTGCACCGCCGGTGCCTGGACCCTCGACGACGACTGCGATGCCAACGGTCAGACCTGCATGCAGGACGACGCGATGATGGAGGGCGAGGCACACTGCATGTGAGGCTCGAGCCGCCGCCGCTCCACCTCCTCACGGGCGTCGGGCTGTGGTCCAGCGCCGCCAGTGCAGGTGTGCCCGCGATCCGCTTCGCGGACGGCCCCCATGGCGTCCGCAAGGCCAAGGGCAACGAAGACAGCGGCATCGGCACCTCTCTGCCCGCCACCGCGTTCCCCACCGCTTCCGCTCTGGCCTGCAGCTGGGATCGGGAGCTGGTGCGGTCCGTTGGAGACGCTCTGGGACGGGAAGCCCGCGCGCTCGGCGTCGACGTGCTGCTGGGCCCGGGGCTCAACCTCGTCCGCCACCCCTGCGGTGGGCGCACCTTCGAGTACTTCTCGGAAGACCCCCGCCTGTCGGGCCACCTCGCCGCCGCGATGGTCGAGGGGATCCAGGGCGCGGGGGTGGGGTCGTGCATCAAGCACTTCGCCGTGAACAACCAGGAAGACCACCGGATGGTGCTCGATGCCGTGGTCGACCCGCGCACCCTGCACGAGCTCTACCTGGAGGGGTTCCGGATCGCCGTCCAGGCCGGGCCTGCCGCCGTGATGGCCGCCTACAACGGGATCTGGACCTCCGACCCGCCCGCGAGCCACTACGGCACCCAGAGTCCGCTCATCGCCGAGGTCCTGCGCGGCCGCTGGGGATTCGAGGGTCTCGTGATCAGCGACTGGGGCGCCGTACACGACCGGGTGGCCGCCGTCTCAGCGGGTCTGGACCTGGAGATGCCCTCTACACGGGGCCGCCAGGAGCCCCTGCTGCAACGCGCCCTCGAGCACGGGGTTCTCCAGCCGGCCGAGGTCTGGGCCTGCACCGATCGGCTGGCCGAGACCGCGCGACGCTGGGTGCCGAAGGCCACGTCCAACACGGCGGACACCTCCGAGGTTTTGAAAGGGCTGTCGGACGAGCGCCGTCGCGCCAGCCACGCCCTCGCCCGACGTGCCGCCGCTGGGTCTGCCGTCCTGCTCGACAACGACGAGGTGCTTCCCCTGTCGCCCGACACCACGCCGATCACCCTGGTGGGGGCGCTGGCCGACACCCCCCGCATCCAGGGCGGAGGGAGCGCCGGGGTCGTCCCGCATCGGGTGGTGGGTCTGCGTGCGGCGCTGGAACGCCACCTGGCCGAAGAACACCCGGACCACGGGCCGCTCACCTGGTGTCCGGGCTACCGACTGGACGACTCGGTCCAGCCCGGACTCGCTGCCGAGGCCGTGAACGCGGCGGTCGACACGCAGGATCGAGGCGGCGTCGTACTCGTGGTGGTGGGGCTGCCGGCGATTGCCGAGTGCGAGGGGATCGACCGACCCGACCTGTCCCTGCCGGCCGACCAGAACGCGCTGGTGCGGGCGCTCCGAAAGGCGTGCGATCGGGTGGTGGTGATCGTCCAGACCGGGGGGCCCGTCGAGCTCCCGTGGGCCGACGAGATCCGACGCGGCGGCGCCGTGCTGCTCGCCGGTCTCGCCGGACAGGCCAGCGGGGAGGGCCTGCTCGACGTGTTGCTCGGAACCGTGGACGCCCAGGGCCGACTGGCGACCACCTGGGCCTTCCGGACCGAGGATCACGCGAGCTTCCGCAGCTTCGTCCTGCGCCGCGACGGCCAGTCCGAGCCCCGCCAGGTCGAGCACCGCGAGGGTCCGTTCGTGGGCTATCGCTGGTTCGACGCCGCGGAGATCCCGGTCCGCTACCCGTTCGGCCACGGTCTGTCCTACACCTCGATGTCGTGGGGCGAAGTCTCGGTCCGACTGGCATCAGACGCGAGTCCGGACATCGCCGAGCTGTCGATCGACATCGAGAACACCGGCGATCGCGCGGGAGTCGAGGTCGTACAGGTGTACGCGTCGTTCCCGGACTCGGTGTGGCTGCATCCACCATGGAGGCTGGTCGGGTGGCAGCGCATCGCCCTGGAGCCCGGCGTCCGCCAGACCGTGCGGATCCCCATCTCCCCCGATGCCCTCGCGATCTGGCACCCCGGTCGCGGCGAGCGGCTCGTGGAGGCCGGTCGCGTCGTGCTGAGAGCGGCCCGATCCGCCTCCGACCCCGGCCAGGACGCCTCGATCACCCTCTCGACCCGCTCGAGCCCCGACGCCAGCGACCCGAACAGGCCGGGACCTCCCGTGGTGTCGTTCGACGATCCCACCCCCTGGACCGTCCCGCCGATCCCCCCTGCGTACGCGACTCCGACCGCGAGAGGTGGCCCCTTCTGGCCCGACGATTCCGCGTTCGAAGCGCTGCTCGGCGCGCGCCTTCCCGTGCCCCCGCCCCGACGTCCGTTCACCGCGCGCTCCACCCTGTCCGAGGTGTCCTCGACCCTCGTCGGGTGGGGGGTGTTCCACATCGTGCGAACCGTCACGCGGCGCCAGCTCGCGACACCTGTCGCCCCCGGGGATCCCCCATCGGATCACGGGATGGACGGGGGCGCACGGGCGCAGTTCGCCGACGCCATGGTGCGCGATCTTCCCCTTCGAGGCCTCGTCACCATGACCGGCGCGATATCCTGGCGAAGCCTGGGCTTGCTGATCCTCGTCCTGAACGGATCCTGGATCCGCGCAATCCGTCGTATGCTCCGGCTCGACTCCGAGGACCCCCCATGATCGCCTGGCTCGCTGTCAC
Source organism: Myxococcota bacterium (assembly GCA_965224055.1). Classification (GTDB taxonomy): domain Bacteria; phylum Myxococcota_A; class UBA796; order UBA796; genus JACKEQ01. The sequence goes on from OZ245034.1 coordinate 6,540,491, forward strand.
AGCAGACCGTCAGCCCGCGCTGTACGACACGATCGACGCACGACCCACCTACGTGCCGGTGCGCGCCGACACCCGCCAACCCCACGCCCGTTCCACGCCCGCATGGCACGTCGTCGTCGACCCCGACCTGCAGGTGTTCGCCGACGTCACCGCCATTCTCGAGCTCTCCGAGTCTCTCGGGCCGCTCGTCTGGCTGGTGGCCGACCCCGAGAACGCTTCGGCGCACATCGGTCGCTACCACCAGGGCAAGAAGGTCTGGCAACTCACCCTCGCCGACGGCGCCTTCTCGACCGATGGCGACGTGCCGGAGGAGCTGACCACGCCCCTCGACGAGCATCCGTCCAAGGCCGACGACCCCATCGCAGCCCTCATCGGCGCGGCGGCGAGCTTCGTCGACCTGCATCCGGACGCCGAGCGCCGCGGGCTCGACATCGGCTAGCTGGCTCGCGTACTTCTGCGGTCCTATCCGCCGCTGGACACATCCCACTCGGCACTCACGAACAGGAGTTCTGTTCGGCCTCGCGGGATGCGCCCAGCGACGGATATGACACGCAGAAGCACGCATCGCACGCTCTGCGGTAGAGGATCGGATCGGCTCGATTTCCTGCGGAAGGCTGTTCGGGGCGAGTCTACTCGCGACAGGCCGGGCGGTCAGCCGTCAGCTCTGACTCCGGGAAGAAAGCCACCCAGGCGGCTTCTTCCGAGGAATCATGGCTGAGCTCCCCAGGCGTGCGGATTCCAAGGCTAGATGTCCGCCTGCCGCACCCGGAGCTCGGGCGTCAGCCGGTAGCCCAGGTCGGTCCGCTCCAACCAGCGGCGCAGCCCCCACCGGCGTAGCGTGGCGATCGCCGTGTACACCCGCGCGGCCCCCGCCTCGGGGAGCACCTTCTCGTCGGGCCATCCCGCAGCCAACAGGTCGTCGACGCCCGCGTAGGCGTCGCGCTCCGAGGCATGGAGCGCCAACAGGTGCGCCAGCACGCGCCGGTTGGCGTGTCGGCGCGCCAGGGGCGTTCGGCGATCCCCCACCTCCATCCACACCAGATCGGGCCCCACCACCACATCGGCCTGGCCGGCCGCACGACCCGCGCACCACGCATCGAACCACCGCTTGACGATCCGCACCTCGGCCGGGCTGCGCGCCTCCTCCGCATCGACCTCCCGAGCCGCGCGCTCCCCTCCGTCCGCCGCCGAGAGCCAGGCACGCGCCACGGCCACGATCCCGGCCACCTTCGGCGCCTGCCGTGCGGACTCGCGGATCTCCTCGAGCAAGGCCTGCCCCGCGGGTCGATCGTCGTCCGCGACCGCGACCACCGCCGCCCATCCCGCCACCACACCGTGCTGACGTGCCGTGTCGTGGACTCGCGCCTCGTCGAGGCCCCTCGCCAGCCAGGACCGCGCGTCCGGAAGGTCTCCTGCCAGCGCACGCGCCATTCCGCGTCCGGCCAGACAATAGCTCCGCCAGCGGGGCTCTCCCACGGCTTCGAGGCGCTCGAGGGCCGCTGCGAACGCGTGGTCCGCCTCCTCCAGTTCTCCGGCATCCAGGGCGATCTCGCCGAGCAGCTGCGCCGTGATCGCCCCCCGACGCGCATCGCCGGCCGTATCCATCGCAGCCAGGGCCCGCCGTGCGTACGCGCGCGCCTCACCCGCCTGCCCCAGATCGTGCTCCGACATCGCCAGGAACCCGAGCACCGCGGCCTCGTCGCGCACCGACCCTTCCTGGACCGCCGCAGACAGGGCCCGATGATAGGCCGCCACCGCTTCCGTCCGCTCCTGCCGGGCTGCGTGCACCAGCCCCAGCACAGCCAGGCTCCGCGGGCCGAGAGAATCCACCTCCACCGCCGAGCGCGCATCCCGCAGCGCACCGTCCAGATCGCCCGACGCCGCCCGCTCCCGAGCCCGGATCCGCAGCGCCCATCCCCGGATCCGCGCGTCGTCCGCGGCCACCAGGCCCTCGATGTCCACCCCCGAAGACGCGTCCACAGACCGCACCACCCGCGCCTCGACCGCCGACAGACGGACGACCTCGGCCAGCGCAGAGGGATCGTCACGGACCGCCGAGACCCCGTGACGCAGCAGGCGAACGCGTGAATCCGCGGGCCCTCGCAGCTTCAACAACGCGTCGAGCGCCAGGATCGCGGGTGCCTGGGCTCCCGGAGTGCGAACGCCACGCAGGTCTGCCGCCCGCCGAGCGAGCGATGCCGTCGCGTCCGCCATCGTCCGCGCCGACTTCCGAAGGTCCTCCCGCTGGGGTGCCTCCTCGGCGAACGCGGTCAGTCGCCGGTCCGCCAGGGTGGCGAGCCCGAAGCCGTGCCAGCCCACAGCCGCGGTGACCTCGTCGCGCAGCGCCTGCGAGACCGTGGGCTCCAGGGTCGCGCGCACCGTGGAGAACAGCGCCCAGGTCCGTCCTCCGGACCCCGGATGTGGATGGGAATGGGCCGGCTGCATCGTGAGCAGGTGCCGGTCGACCAACGGCCCCAGCTCCGCGGCTCCCCTGGCTCCCGCGACGGCCTGCACGGTGGCCAGGTCGAACGGACCCTCCAGCACTGCGAGCCGCTCCAGCACCGCCCGGGTGTCGGACGGCAGGGCGTCGATGCTGGTTCGCACCACGTCCTCGAGGGAACCACGCGCATCCCGCAGGACCACCAGGCCCGCGTCCAGCACCCCTCGAACCCCCAGGGTCCGCACCTGGGCGGCCGCCAGACCGATCGCCAGGGGCAGACCGTCCAGGCGCTCGATCAGGGCTGCGATGTCCGGCTCCGACGCGCCGTCCAGACGCCCCCCGGCCTCGTCCACCCGCATCTCGAACAGGGTCCGGGAGTCCTCCGCATCGAGACCCGAGAGCTCGACGACCGTGTCCACCGCCGTGGCCATCGACGGGCCCGGACGCACGCGGGTGCTCCAGATCGTCCGTGCTCCGGCCGCCTCCAGCGCGACCACAAGCGCCTGCTCCTCCGCCTGGGCGCTCCCCGCATCGAGGACCACGATCCGACCCGAGCGCGCCGCGATCTCCGCGATCCGATCCCGCTCCAGCTCCATCGGACCGGGGCCCCGGGGGACCTCGAGCGCGTCGGCCAACGCTTCGACGGACGGTGTGCTCCACACCGCCTCCACCGCCTGCCCCGCTCGCACCGACTCCTGGAGGGCTTCGCGGACGAGGGTGGTCTTGCCGACGCCGGGCGGGCCCACCACCGCGAGACAGGAGCCGTCCCCGGCCGTGGCGAGCCACGTCACGAGCGCCTGTTTCTCCTGTCGAACCCCGACGTGCACCGCCGCCCTCCGCCTCGCGTGCCCATTCTGCGCCTCCCCACCGGGACGCGTCCAGCCGAGAAGGCGTGGCTCGGAGAACGCAGGTAGCGCTCAAACCGGCGCGAGTGGGGCCGATGGGGGGCCCATGACGCGTGCCGTGAAGTTCCACTCCGACCTGGGTGCCAGCGCCGATCCCGCGATGGGCTCGGGGGCGTCGTCCGGTCGTCGGGACCGGTCCGTGCGCGTGCTGATGGTCGACGACCGTCCCGAGAACCTGGTAGCGCTGCGTGCCGTCCTGGAGCCGCTCGGCGAGGACCTGGTCGCGGTCACCAACGGTCGGGACGCGCTGCGGCACCTGCTCCACGACACCTACGCCGCGATCCTGCTGGACGTCGAGATGCCCGACCTGGACGGCTTCGAGACCGCCGCCCTGATCCGCGAACACCCCCGTCTGCGCGAGACCCCGATCCTCTTCCTCACCGCGCACGGCCACCTGCGCGAGTTCGCCAGTCGGGCCTATGCGCTGGGGGCCGTGGACTTTCTGGTGAAGCCGCTGGAGGTGGGCGCGCTCACCGCCAAGGTCCGGGCGTTCGCCGATCTGCATCGCCGACGACTCGGGCTGATCGAGACCAACGCCAGACTGCAGCGACAGTCCAGTCGCGACCTGCTCACCGGGCTGCTTCACACCGGCGCGCTCGAGAACGCCCTGCGACGCGAGCGGATCCGGTGCACCGACTCCGGTCAGCCCCTCTCTGCCAGCCTGATCGAGCTGGTAGGCTTCGACGGGATCCGGCGCGCGTACGGAACCGCCGTCAGCGAGCTGATCACCAAGGAGGTCGGGCGGATCCTGGGCTCGACCATCTCGGAGCCCGGGATCCTCGGACGACTGGAGGGCGACCGGTTCCTGATCCTGCGGCCCGGCGCCGACGTCCACGCCACATGTGAGGAGATCGACGATGCGCTCGACGCCGTCCGCGACGGGACCGCGATGCCGGGAGGCCAGGTCCTGCACGCGCGCGCCACGGTGGTGCACGCCTCCCACCCCGCAGCCGAGACCCTGCCCAGCCGAGGGGCCCTCGAGCGCCTGATCGCCACCCTGGCGAGCGGCCTGCCGTCCGGTGCGGAGTCGGGTCGCCATGCCCGGATCCTCGACGCCCCTCCCCTCGAGACGACCCCGACCGACCACGCCGCACCCGCGTTCACCGCCGACCGCCATCCGATGTACGCGGTGGACGGCTCGCTGGTGGCCGTGGAGCTGCGCCGGCCGCGGTCCGAACACGGACTGCTCCGCGAGACCTCCGACATCGATGGGCTGATCGCGATGGAGCAGCGCGATCTGGCCGTGCACGTCGACCTCGATCCGGTGCTGCTCCTCACCGCGACGGACGCGTTGCGAGCCGCCGCGCAGACCCTCGAGGGACGCAACGTCCCGCTGACGTTCGAGGTCCCGGCCCACGCACTGTCGGCCGCACCGAGCCGCTTTGCAGGCGCGCTGGCATCGCTGCAACAGGCGGGAGCCCGGATCCTGCTCGACGACCTGGGGGCGCGCCCCACGGGGATGGAAGCCGTCGTCCGCCTGGCACCGGACGCGGTGAAGCTGGCGGCGTCCGCCCTGTCCCCGATCGACCACCCCGGTGTGACGCGCCGCGCCCGGATGTTGGACGCCATCGGCGCCGACGTGTTCGTCCAGGGGGTCGACACCCCGGAAGCCATGGCCTTCGTACGGCGCCTCGCCGTCATGGTCCCGATCGCGGGCATCCAGGGGGCGTATCCTTCGCGCCTCCAGTGAGCTCAGGACGTCGCGGCCTCGCGGAGCCGATCCAGCATCCGTCGGGTGGCCGACCGCGCACGAGCCGCTGGATCACCGGGGTTCCGTGCGGTCCGAAGACCCCCGTCGGCCCGTGCTGTCCGGGCGTCCCACGCATCCAGCTCGACGACGAACGCCCGACACAGCGCCGGCACCCGCTCGTGGTCGACCGCGCTGAACCACAGGGTCTCCAGCATCTTCCGCCGCGGCCCGAACCCGCAGGCCAGCTCGGACCGCTCGGCGATCCGCTGCAGGTCGGCCACCGACAGCCAGACTCCACAGCGAACGGGCACGGTCAGTGCGGCCGCGACATCCTTCAGCCCCGTCCTCTCATCGTCGAGCAGGGCGTCCATCGGCACGTCGGGCATGGGCTGTTCGCCGGTCTGCCCGAGGGCCGTGCCCACATCGTCCACGTGGGTGATCACCACCGACTCCAGCAGCTCGACCACCCCCGTGATCTCGGCGACCCCCTGACGCGCCACCGCCCCCGCGAACAGCGACACCCACCGCCCCAAATGCGGCTGCACGAGCTCTCGCTGAGCGGTCCGCAGCCGATCGAGCTCGGGCTCCGGACGCCCATCCCGCCGGGCATCGCTCTCGGCCGCACACAGGAACCCCAGCGCCGCCGCCTGCAGACCCGCGTGATCGGGCTCGATGTCGGCACGCTTCGCGAGCGAGGTGCCCGAGAAGCCCACGCGGCCGTACACCTCGCGCACCGACGCCGCGACCGGCCCGCCCAGCAGGCCTTCTTCGCTGGTGAACACGCTCTCGTACGGCGGAACGCCCCGCTCCAGGACCGCCGCGTGTCGCGCCGCACGGACGTCTTCGGGTCCATCCGGGAGCTGTAGCCACTCCAGGGTCCGGGCCACCTCCAGCGCACGATCCGTCCAGCCGTCCAGCAGCACCTCCGCGATCCAGCCATAGGTCCGGGATCGCGCCAGGGCAGTCTGATGGGCGGACAGGGAGGGTGCGCTCATGCATCTCCTGTAGCGGACTCGGGCAGCGCGTAGGCTTTCTTCGTCGGTTTCAGCGGCCGCTTGAGCCAATACGGGCGTCGGGTGCCATCCGGGCTGTGGATGCTCGCCGGCCGGGTCAGCGCGAGCCACTCCTCGTAGACCTCCATGCTGCGGGCCGTGTCGACCTCCACCATGCCGTAGGGCTCGTCTTCACGGGCCTTTCGGACGCTCGTGGCCTTCTGCAGCCAGCAGTGCGCACCGCTCACGGGGTCGGGATGCACGGCGTGCGTCAGGTTCTGGTGCACGCCCACCGTCTTCCACCAGATCCGCGACGTGTCCGGATCGACGCTCTGCCACGCCTCGGCGCCGTGCTTCAGATCGAGTCGATGGGTCCGTCCCTCCTGGGACAGGTCGACCAGCGAGCTGCCCTGCCGGTTCACGCCCGACTCGTTCGTGAGCCGCCAGCGCCCCAGGTGGTGGGAGATCGCCAGGATCCCCGGCTTGATGCCCTCGGTCACCCAGGCCCGATCCACGAACCAGCCGATCTCGGTGTCGATCCGCACGCAGTCCCCGGTCTTCACGCCCAGTCGCGCCGCATCGCTCGGGTGCAGCCAGACCGGGTTGTGGTGGGAGATCTCCAGCAGCCACTTCGCGTTGGCGCTGCGGGTGTGGATGAGCGTGGGCAGGCGCCAGTTCGGGAGCAGCAGCATCTCGCCGGCCTCCCGGTCGATGTGCTTCGGGTGCACGTGGCTCTCGAGCGGCCACGGAAGCGCGTGGTCCTGGCTCTTCCAGCCCCAGTCCATGAGCGTCTCGGACAGGAGCTCGAGCTTGCGCGACGGGGTCTTGAAGCCCATCACGGGCCGGTCGTCCACCGCCACACCGATCACCGCGCCCTTGCCCTTCTTGCCCGACCGGACGAGGCCGTCGTCCCCGATCACGCCGTCCACAGCGTCCTCGTAGGGGGTGTAGACGTCTTTTCGAACCTCGAAGCAGCCGTACTTGCGCATGTACTGCAGCGGCGTGAGTCCTTCGGCCTCGGCAGCTGCAGGCAGTCCCGGCACGCTGTTGTCGAAGATCCAGCCCCAGTACTCGTTCTGGGTCACGGGCTCTCCGGGGTTGTCCCGGCTCTCGAACCACTCCCGGATCCCCAGCGAGCCGTCGGGGTCCATCCGCCAGGACAGCTCCACCCACCACTCGGCCTCCTCCCAGACCTCACCGGGATTCGCCTCGTAGGTGAACTGGACCGGCTTGCCCGCGCGCTCCATCGCCACGCGCCGGACGGGCTGGCGGAAGCCGATCCACTGCCCCGCGTGGGTCTCCTGGCTCATGATGTCGTGACGCTCCCCCGAGTGCCCCATCGGCAGCACGTAGTCGGCGAACCACGCACTCTCGTTCCAGGTGGGTGTGAGTGCGACGTGGCACCCGATCTTGTCCTCGTCCTTCAGCAGCTCGAGCCACATGAAGCCGTCGGGATTGGTCCACAGCGGGTTGTAGACGCGACTGAAGTACACGTCGACCGTGCCGCGTCCCTGCTCGATGAGGTGGGGCAGCAGGAACGACATCTCGAAGTGGGCGAACGGGTACTCGTCGGGGAGGTGCAGGTCGTTCCACACGTCACCCGGCGGCGGCTGGCGGAACGGCCTGGGCACGAACTTGTTCCAGCTGTTGCCGGACGTGCCGCCCACCGTGCCGACGCTGCCCGTGAGCACGTTCAGCAGGAACAGACAGCGAACCACCTGCCACCCGCCGCGGTTGCCGATCGACGCCGAGCGCCAGTTGTGGGCGGCCAGGCGATTCCCGGCGCGCGCCACGGCTTCGGCGGCGGCCTCGATGCGCTCGACGGGCACCTGGGATTCGGCGGCGGCCCGCTCGAAGGTGAAGCCGGCGTACAGCTGCTTCAGCCCGTCCACGAAGGCCTCGAACGAGTCCGCACCTGCAATCGACGCCTTCAGCTCGGGGTCTTCGAGCACCTCGGGTGCGCGCTCCAGGAACGTCTTCCAGTCCACCCACCGCTCCATGAACGCCCGGTCGATCTGGTCGGTCTGGAGCAGGTGGTTGGCGATGGCCAGCAGCACCGTGGACTCGCTGCCGGGCCACGTCGGAAGCCACACATCCGACTTGCTCGCGGTGTTGGACAGGCGGGGGTCGAAGGTGACGATCTTCGCGCCCTTGGCCTTCGCCTCCATGATCCGCTGGGCGTGGGGGTTGAAGTAGTGCCCCGTCTCGAGGTGGCTCGAGATCAGCAGGATGCAGCGGGCGTTCGCGTAGTCCGGGCTCGGTCGATCGAACCCCGCCCACAGGTAGTACCCGGTCCGGCTGGACGCGCTGCACACGTTCGTGTGGCTGTTGTGCCCGTCCACGCCCCACGCCTGGATGCACCGGTTGGCATAGTGGTCTTCGCCCGGACGGCCCACGTGGTACATGATGCCGTCGCGCCGCTTCATCCGCGAAGCCCGCATCTTCTCGGCGATGTCGTCCAGCGCCTCCTCCCAGCTCACCCGCTTGAACTGGCCCGAGCCTCGGGGTCCGACGCGCTTGAGCGGATGGAGGATCCGCTCGGGGTCGTACACCTGGTTGTGGGTCGCCGGCCCCTTCGCGCAGTTGCGTCCACGGCTCCCCGGATGCGCCGGGTTGCCCTCGAACTTCCGGATCTCGAAGGTCGTCTTGTCGACGTAGGCCAGCAGCCCGCATCCGCTCTCGCAGTTGAAGCAGATGGTGGGCACCAGCGTGTAGCGCCGCGCGACCTTGTCCGGCCACGCGCGGGCATCCCACTCCACCCAGTCGTTCCAGTGCTCTGGCGGGGGGTAGCGCGACAGGCGCCCATCGGGATGGGTCACTTCGGTCATCTGCTCGGGATCCACCTGTGTGGGCGGGCCTTCCGAGCGGCCGTACCCCGGCATCGCGACCCCAGCGGCGTTCGTCTCCGTAGACGGCTGGATCGCATGGCGGCTGGCCTTGGATTCGGGCAGCCCGAGCATGCGGGCGAAGGTGTCAGCGAGGCGTTGTGCAGCGGTCATTGGGGGGCCTCAGAAAGAAATCAGGAGGAGACGAGCGCGCCAGTGCGCTCGGGAAGCTCCGGCTCAGGGAAATCAGGAGGAAACGAGCGCGCCAGCGCGCTCGGGAAGCTCCGGCTCATGAATTCGGCTGGTGCTGGGGCGCCATCACGAACGCCAGGTTGTACGCGAAGAGGCCGAAGCCGGCGGCCAGCAGCGCCAGCAGTCCGAAGACCGGACCGCCGAGGAAGCCCAGGATCAGGGCGGCGATGTGCCCGATGGCGATGCCGCCGAGCCAGTACTGGCGACGCCAGGGCCCCTGGGTCATCTCCTTCGCGGCGCGGCGAGCGAGCTCGCTGGCCTGTGGAATCGTCAGGTCGGCCGTGAGCGTCAGCAGCAGCGACGCGAACAGCGCCCCCAGGAACACCACCCGCATGATCTCGGCCGACGGACCCGCGATGGCCAGGGGTGCCGCGCCGAACACCAGCATGTGCAGGGCCATCTGGAACGGGACGTGGGTGGCCTGCCACAGGTCGCGGCCCTCGGCCTGGGCGAACAGGAACGCCGTGTAGGTCGCCGCCAGCACCCCCGTCGGGATGGAGAGCACCGCCAGCACGGCACGAAGCGCGTCCGGCATCCCGATCAGGCCCATCCAGGCGGCCGTCTCGAGGGCCCACCACGCGCCGGACACCACGCTGAACGCGGTCAGGATCCAGGCCGCGCGGGCGATCCAGCTGCGCCACTGGGGCCGGACGAGGAGGAAGAAGAACCGGTCGGGACGCTCCAGGTCGACGACGAGCAGCGCCAGGGTCACCAGCGTCATCAGCACGCCGAGGCCTCCAGCGAGCACCACCTGCCCTCCCGCGAACGGCAGCCCCGGCAGCAGCACCGCCAGCCCCATCAGCACGAACACCCCGCCCGCGATGTGCTTGGTGACGAGGTAGGCCGGGATCTGCCAGTGCCAGGGAATCTGGTGCTGGGCGTTGAACCCCACCTGGACCATGTGTCCGGCCATATTGCCGGTCTGGAAGCCCAGCGGGCCCCCCGCGTTCAGGCCTTGCGGCTGCGGCGTGCGCAGTCCATCCGCCGCTCCCTCCGAAGGACCCGTGAGTCGGGGCGCTTCGGGACGCTCGGGGGCCGCGAGGAAGTCCAGGTGGGCCTCGTGGCCGGGGTGCCGTGTGATCACGTCGGCGAACATGTACGAATCGGGGGCATCACCTGCGGCGGTGGGGTGCATCGCGGCGTCGTGCCCGTCGATGTAGAACAGCTTCGGGGCGGTGCCCTGCTCCGGCTTGCGGACGGTCACGTGCTGCTTGGCGAGCACCTGGGCGATCTCGCTGTTCGGGTCGTCGAGGTCGCCGGCGAGGATGGCGTGCTCCGGGCAGACCACCACGCAGGCCGGCTCCATGCCCACATCGGTGCGGTGTGCGCAGTAGTTGCACTTCGCGGCCGTGTGGGTGTCGGGGTCGATGTGGATCGCGTCGTAGGGGCAGGCCTGCAGGCACCCCTTGCAGCCGATGCACGCGTCGCTGTCGAAGTCCACGATGCCGTCGTCGCGCTGGTGCATGGCCGCGGTCGGACAGATGCGGACACACGGCGGATTCGCGCAGTGGTTGCACCGCGTGACCTGAAAGCTCCGCGTGACGTCGGGGTACCGGCCCGTCTCGGTGTACTTGACCCAGGTGCGGTGGACCCCGAGGGGAACCTGGTGCTCGGACTTGCACGCGGTGGAGCACGCATGGCATCCGATGCAGCTGCGATTGTCGATGACGAAGCCGAAGTTCATGGCGTCGTCTGTAGCACCAATCGTGCCACCAATCGTGCCAGGAGAGCGCGCGCACGGTGGCTTCCGTCAGTGCCACGAAACCACGAAGCCAAGCGACCAGCTCATCTCACGATCGTCGCGTTTTGAACTGGGTATCGGTGCCCATCCACCACGGCGCGGGGCGAACGTCGGACCTGACGACCGACCACCTCCACCACGACCGACGACCACGACAACGACGGGTTCGCCTCGTCGAACACGTCTTTTTCGCAGGGCTGTTCGTGCTCTGAGACTCTGGCGACGCTGTCTCCGGCTCGTCGCTCCCACGATTGGTCCGCTCGGCCTGTTCGTCCATGCTCGTCCGCTGCGTCTCTGTGCGTGTGCCCGATCCGCCTGCCGGAATCGCTGGCCTCCGCCGCCCAGGTGGCCTCCAGAGACGGGCCGGGTCGACCAGCGGGAGTGGCTGCTGGAGAGGCTCGGGCACACGCACAGAGCCACAGGGGACGACGGACGATCGGCATGGGAGCGCGTCGATCGGCGAAGGCATGCTGGTAGACAGCGTCGTCAGAGCCTCAGAGCGCCAGCACTCCCGAAGAGACGGGGTGTTCAACGTGTTTCGTCGGTGCCTGGACAGCGATGATCGAGCCACCGAAGACTGCAGGGTCATCCAGATTCGCGAGTGGTAATGGACCGATCCGTTTCGCGTGGTCGGAGGAGGAGACAGCACGACAGAGAGGGTTCGCCTCACGGCACCGCTCGCGCGCAGTCGGATCGACCCTCGCCTCACCGTTGCACGACTGTTCTCGATGTGTGAAACACTGCAACATGGATGAAACACTGTCGCAGCACTCCCGGCTCGGCCCCGACGTCGTCGAGCTCCAGGGCATGGTCTCCGCCAATCCTCGGATGCACGCCCTGTTCGCGACCATCGAGCGCGCCGCCCGCTCCGATGCCAGCGTGCTCGTCCGCGGCGAGACCGGCAGCGGCAAAGAACTCGTCGCCCGATCGCTGCACGCCCTGTCCAACCGGGCCCAAAAGCCGTTCCTGGCCGTGAACTGCGCGACGCTCACGGGCGATCTGCTGGCCAGCGAGCTGTTCGGCCATGTCCGTGGGGCGTTCACGGGGGCCGTCCGCGCGCGCAAGGGGCTGTTCGAGCGCGCCAACGGCGGCACCGTGTTCCTGGACGAGATCGCCGAGCTGCCCCTCGACATCCAGCCCCGGCTGCTGCGGGTGCTCCAGGACCGGGTGTTCACACCCGTGGGGGGCAGCGAGCCCATCTCCGTCGACGTCCGGCTGGTCTCGGCCACCCACCGGGCCCTGCGTCGCGAGGTGGATGCCAAGCGCTTCCGCGCCGACCTGATGTTCCGGATCCGCGTTGCGCCGGTGTTCCTTCCCCCGTTGCGCCAGCGTCCCGAGGACGTCGAGGTGCTGCTCCGCCACTTCCTGAGCAAGCTCGACTCGCCGATCCGCACGATCGAGCGCGTCGATCCCGCCATCCTGCCCGCCCTGCGCGCTTACGCCTGGCCCGGTAACGTCCGCGAGCTCCGCAACGTGGTGGAGTCCGCGCTGGCGCTCGGCACGGGTCCTGTCCTGACCTGGGAGGACCTGCCGCCCGAGATCCGGGGCGAGCCACCGCCGGATGCCGGCCCCGAGCTCCCGCTCATGGCCGAACCAGAGCCGCCACAGCGCGATCTGACCGCCGAGATCGCCCGCAGACAGAAGCGAGACGCCCAGAAGGCCATCGAGGACGCGCTGATCGAAGCGGGGGGCAACCGCACCCGAGCGGCCGAAGCGCTGGGCATCAGCCGGACGACGCTGTGGCGGCGGATGCGGGCGCTGGGGTTGTAGCTGCACCGCTGACCGCTGGCATCCCCCTTGCATTTCCCTCCAGCATCCCGCACCTGGAGGCCCCTGTGATCTTCCGTCAGCTGTTCGACCGCGAGAGCTGTACCTACACCTACCTGCTGGGCGTTCCCGGTACCGATGGCGCGCCGGGCCCCGCCATCCTGATCGACCCCGTCGTGGAGCTCGTCGATCGAGACCTGCAGCTGCTCGATGAGCTCGGGCTGAAGCTGGTCGCGAGCGTCGACACCCATGTGCACGCCGACCACGTCACCGCCGCCTGGACCCTCAAGCAGCGGACCGGCTGTCAGATCGTGTACCCCGCCGCTGGAGAAGGGGACGATGCCGACCGGTTGCTCGCGGACGGAGACGTCTTCGAGGTCGGCGACAACGGCGAGATCCGGCTCGAGACCCGCCACACGCCCGGCCACACGGCCGGATCGGCCACGTACGTGCAGCTGGACGCCGAGGGCGCACCCATCCGGGCCTTCACGGGCGACACGCTCATGGTCCGCGGCTGCGGGCGCACCGACTTCCAGGGGGGCAGCTCCGAGGACCTGTACGCCTCCGTGCACGAGCGGATCTTCAGCCTGCCCGCCGACACACCCCTGTTCCCCGCCCACGACTACAAGGGGCGCACGGTCACCACGGTCGGTGAAGAGCGGGCCCACAATCCGCGGCTCAAGGACGGAATCGACGTCGCAGCCTTCGCCCGGATCATGGAGAACCTGGGCCTCGCCTACCCGAAGAAGATCGACGTCGCCGTGCCCGCGAACCGCAACCTCGGCCGTCCCAACAGCTGAGAGCAGCCGAGAACTGAGCGGGTGGCATTTGTACGCACCCCGCTTACATTGATCATGAATCCGTACCCAACCGTACGGATTCGACTCCACTCCCGTCCCCTCACCCTCCAGGCATCCCATGCTCAGCCCCGACTTCACCTTCGAATCCGTCCTGCTCGCCCTCCTCGGCGGGGGTCTCATCGGCCTCGCCGCCAGCCTCCTGCTCGTGATGAACGGCCAGATCGCCGGGATCAGCGGCATCGTCGGGCGCCTGATCGACGGTCCGGTCGACGACGCTCCCGCCGCGAGCTCCGACGCCTGGCGGGTGGCCTTCGTGGTCGGGCTCGTTGCAGCCGGAGCCGGCATGATGCTCGTCTCGCCGGGGCTGATCGAGGCCTCGGCCTCCCGGAGCGTCGGGATCACCGCCCTCGCCGGGCTGATCGTCGGCTTCGGCGTGCGGATGGGCAGCGGCTGTACCAGCGGGCACGGCGTGTGCGGGATCAGCCGCGTCTCCCCGCGCTCCCTGGCCGCCACGGGCACGTTCATGGCCACGGGGTTCATCACCGCCACCGGCATCACCCTGCTGTTCGGAGGTGCCCTGTGAAAGCCGTCTTCGCCGCACTCGTCGCCGGCCTGCTGTTCGGGATCGGCCTCGGCATCTCGGGCATGACCCAGGCCGACAAGGTCATCGGATTCCTCGATCTGGCGGGCGGATGGGACCCGAGCCTGGCGTTCGTGATGATCGGCGCCATCGCCGTGCACTCCGGGGCCTACTGGCTCATCCGTCGCCGCACCTCGCCCCTGTTCGCGCTGCACTTCGCCATCCCGACCCGCACCGAGCTCACCCCACGTCTGCTGGGCGGCGCCGCCTTGTTCGGCATCGGCTGGGCGCTGGGCGGCTACTGCCCGGGTCCCGGCATCGTCTCGGTCGCCTCGGGCGCCCCCAACGCGCTGGCGTTCGTGGCGTTCACCCTGGTCGGCATGATGGTCTACCAGAAGTCCGCGGCGTGGTGTCGCAAGCGCGCCCAGGACAACCCCGACAACCCGGGGCTCCGCCTCCTCTGCGGGTAGTCATCGCTCGATGCGCGTGATCCGGTCGATCCGCAGCCGATGCGCGTCGTCCACGGCCAGTCGCAGCGTGAGCACCACCGCCACGAGCGTGCCGATGGCGACCGCACCCGCGATCAGGAACAGGATCAGCAGCTGGTACTGGGCTGCCTGGAACGGCGGGGTTCCCCCCAGGATCTGGCCCGTCATCATGCCCGGGATGCTCACCAGGCCCACCGCACTCATGCTGTTCAGGATGGGCACCAGACCCGTTCGGATGGCGTCCCGGGCGACGGAGCGCGTGGCTTCGGAGCGCGTCGCCCCCAGTGCCAGCAACGACTCCACCCGCGACCGCTTCGCGAGCAGGGCTCCGAGTGCGGCATCCATCCCCAGACTCACGCCGGACAGGGCGTTTCCGAGGATCATGCCCACGAGCGGCACGAGGTAGCGGGGCGTCCACCAGGCCTCGACGTCGATCACCACCACCGTCGCGAACAGGGCACTGCCTCCGCCGCCCAACGCCATCGCGAGCACCGTCGTCCCGAGCATCGCCCCGCGCCCGAACCGGGGATGGCTCACCCGATGCGACGTGCGCGCCACCGCCTCCCGTCCCGCCAGCACGACCATCAGCAGACACCAGGCGAGCACGGGCCACGGCCGATCGATGGCGAACACCGGAACCAGGACCAGCCCCAGGATCCCCAGCTGCACCGTCGCCCGGACCCCCGCGATGGCCAGCAGTCGTCCCAATCCCAGTCGCCAGGCGATCGACACGCCGCCAAACAGCACCAGCATCCCGGCCGACAGGGCCAGATCGAGGGGCGACAGCTGGACGGGGCCGTTCACGCGGGGCTCTCCGACGGCGACAGCGTGATGGAGCCGGTGGACACGCGCTGTCCGAAGGCCACATCGTGGGTCACGACCAGCCCCGTCCGGCCGACCAGATCGGCTTCGACCGCTCGCGCTGCATCCGCGTCCAGGGCCGAGGTGGGTTCGTCCAGCAGCACGACGTCCGGACGGCCAGCCAGCACGATCCCGAGCCAGATCCGCTGCAGCTCGCCTCCGGAGATCTCCTGCATCGACGCGCTCCAGGCCCGCTCGTCGAGCCCCCAGCGCGCGGTCAGCACCCGAGGGTCGTCCAGAGCCCGCTCCCGTCGGACCGCCAGCGATGCGAGCTTCTCCAGCATCGTCTCGGCCGACACGTCGAAGCGCGGCGACGCTTGAGGGACATAGGCGACCCGGGCTCGCCAGGTCGGCCATCCGAGCGATTCGGGCGTCTCGTCTCCCAGCGACAGCTGCCCCTCGCCCGGGACGAGGCCCGCGATCTGGCGCAGCAGCTCCGACTTCCCCGCTCCGGACGGCCCTTTCACCCACCACAGTCCGCCGGACACGTCCAGATCGAGGCCCCGATACAGGGTCCGGTCGCCGATCGTCCGCGACATGTGGTGAGCACAGAGACGCGTCACTCGTACCGTCCAGACATCTTGCCGGAGTCCAGTGCGCACCACGGCGAAGAAGGCTTCAGGCTACAGGCTGCAGGCTTCAGGGTTGCCACGAACAGCTCTTTCCGCTTCGGGGCGTCGCATTCGTCACGACGAACGACTCTCCAGACTCGACACAGACCTTGAAGACCGCGAATGAGACCATCGTACCGTTCGGACACGGCGCCGATCTCCTGCCTGTCGAGAAAGCCCAGTCGAACCGCCAGACCGAGGAGGTACCGCACTTCGGTGGCCGAGCCCAGACTCATGACGAGGAAGTGGGTGTAGAGCTCGTCCGCCACCTGGAACACCCGAAGCTTCGTATGGTCCCTCGCCACGGTCCACCTCACCGACGCCGCCAACCGCACCCACGCGGTTCCAGCCTGC
This sequence comes from Myxococcota bacterium, assembly GCA_965224055.1. Taxonomy (GTDB): domain Bacteria; phylum Myxococcota_A; class UBA796; order UBA796; genus JACKEQ01. Next base: position 6,556,797 of record OZ245034.1, read on the forward strand.
TCAACCCTACATCTCGATGCCATTGGCATGATTCGCCATCGACATCGGAGGCCCCCTCGACGCACGGATGTGGAGCGCTGTCCTCGGCGAAACGCCATCTCCGTCGACACCCGCTGGCGCCACGAACTGTAGCCTGTAGCCTGCAGCCTGAAGCCTCCTCCGCCCCGGCGGTGCGGCTTCTTCTCAGCATGCACCGCTCGAACCGGGTCGGGCCAACACCATCGGAGGATGCCATGCGCGCGATCCAATACCGTCGATTTGGTTCCCCGGACGTCCTCGAGATCGCCGATGTTCCCGGCCCCGCTGCCAATCGCGGGCGGGTCCGCGTCCAGGTCCGGGCAGCCGCCCTCAATCCCAAGGACGTCCTGATCCGCAAGGGCAAGATGACCTGGCTCACCGGCAGGAAGATGCCCCGCATCCCCGGGTACGACTTCGCCGGAACCCTGCTCGATCCGGTTCCAGCCACAGACAGCAGCCGCTCCCTCGCTGCGGGGACCCCGGTCTACGGCATGGTCCAGGACCAGCGCGGCGGGACGTGTGCCGAGGTCGTCTCCGTCCTGCCGGACGAGCTGGCGCCGCTCCCCCACGGTCCAGACGGGCCCCTGTCACCCGTCGACGCCGCCAGCCTGCCGCTGGCCGCCCTCACCGCCCTGCAAGCCCTGCGCGACGAGCTGCGCGTCCGACCGGGTCAGACCGTGCTGCTCAATGGCGCGTCAGGCGGCGTGGGCACTCTGGCCGTGCAGATCGCGAAAGCGCTCGGGACGCAGGTCGTGGCGGTCTGTTCGGAGCGGAATCACGACCGGGTCCGGAACCTCGGTGCGGACCGGCTGATCGACTACCGGACCTCAGATCCGTCCGATGAACGCGGGCTCGATCACGTGTTCGACATCTACGGTACCCTGCCCTGGCAGACCGCGCGGAAGATGCTCGTGAAGGGCGGCGGGTTCTGTACGACGATCCCCCGCGCGACGGCGGTGGTGCGGGGCGCGCTGCATCGGCTGGGTCTGCACCGGGCGGGGCTGGTGGTGGTGAAGAGCAACCGGGCCGACCTCGAACAGCTGGCTCGGTTCGTCCGCGATGGGTCGCTCAAACCGGTCGTGGACCGGGTGTTCCCTCTCGAGGAATCCCAGGAGGCGCACACCTACCAGGAGACGCGTCGGGCGCGCGGAAAGGTCGTGCTCACCGTCTGATCTGGAATGCGCACTACCGCTCCAGGTCGACCACCTGTTGCCGTGCGGTCGCGAGGAGGTCTTCGACACCCAAGGGGACCGACCAGCGGTGCAGGTAGGCTCCATCGAGATGCGGTTGTGCGGCGAGCATGCCGCAGACATCGCGCAGCTGGCGAGCGCTTCCCCCGCCGCGTTTCGCCCACTCCAACTTCGCGAGGATCACGTCCTCGACACTCGCGATGTCGACGGTCACGCCCAGCAGCGTGGTCGGGCGGCGCCTGCCGAACTCGGCGATGCTGAACGGCCGCTCCTTCCGGATGATGAGGTCGGCCTTCCACCCGGTACGAAGGTCGATGACATTGAACTGCCGTCGTGCCTGGAGTGCCTGAAGCGCTGCCGCCTCCGAGACGTACATCTGATCCTCGGGCATCGCGCCAAGAAAGGCCAGGAGCTCGTCTCGGGTCGGATCGACGACGAGATCGATGTCCTGGGTAGACCGCGGCTGACCATGCGCGGAGCTGGCCACCGATCCGGCGACCATTCTGGGAATCCCGGCATGGTCCAGGAATTCGACCAGACGACGCAGGAAGTCCCCGAGAGACGGTTCACCGCCCAAAGGCGGCCTCGTACAAGTGGTCGCCCAGCATCCGTCGAAGAACGTTCGCCTTAGCTTCTTCGCGCGAGAGACCCGTTCGCGCCATCTCGCCTTCGATCGCGATCTCCCGCACGTCTTCACTCATCCGCAGGGCGAGGCTTCCACGGGCCCCCGGACTCATCCGGCGCCACACCTCCCGTTGGATGCGAGCCGCTTCAGCATCCGTGTCCAACGCTCGTGCCACGCAGCCTCCTCGTGCCACCTATCGTGCGACCGAGCGCAGGTCAGCGCACGAGCCCAACGACGTCGTGCCCCGCGGATCGCCAGGCGTGCAGGCATCCCTGGCCGAGGTGTCCGCTGCTGCCGGTGACCAGGATCCGTCCGTTCATCCGCGCGACTCGAAGGTCAGCTGGACCCCGTTGCGACTGCGCAGGGTGATCGAGGGCAGGAAGTCGGGTGCGAAGCCCGGCACCGCCCGGATCGTCCGGTGCTGGAGGACCGCTGCCAGCACGAGCACGGCCTCCATCCGCGCGAAGTGATTGCCCACGCACACCCGCGCGCCGCCACCGAACGGGAAGTACGCCATCCGCGGCACCCCCTCGGTCTCGCCGTTGGTCCACCGCTCCGGACGGAACCGCTCGGGCCCCACCCACCACCGCGGATCCCGCTGAACCACCCACTGCGGCGCGATGATCTGGGTGCCCGGATGCAGGGTCGCGACCGGGGCCCCCGGCCGATCGAGATCGACGTCCTCGGTGACCGCTCGACCGACCGCCCAGGCCGGCGGGTACAGGCGCAGGGTCTCATCGAGGATGGACCCGAGCACGGGCAGATCCTGAAGATCACGCGTCTGTGCCGGGCGTTGTTCGAGCACGGCGTCGACTTCGGCGTGTGCGCGGGACTGGATCTCGGGGTGCTCTGCGAGGAGCCAGAACGCGAAGGCCAGCCACAGCGAGGTGGTCTCGTGGCCCGCCAGGAACAACGTGAGCAGCTCGTCGCGCATCTCTTCGTCGGTCAGCCGCACGCCCTGCTCGTCCTCGGCCACCAGCAACCGGCAGAGCAGATCGTCCGACGTCTCCCCGGCTGCCACGCGTGCACGACCCGCCTCGACCAGCCGATCGATGATGCCGTCCAGGGCATTCGTGACCTCGACCACCTCGCGGCGATGCGCACCCGGGACCCACTTCGGAACGAACCGCCAGCCCGTGCGCTGCTCGGTCTCGAAGGCGTACATCAGGGCATCGAGGAGCTCCCCGACCTGGCCGGCCTCCCCCGTGGGCTCCGCGCCGAAGACGGTCCGCACCACGATGTCGAGGGTGACGGCGGTGGTGAAGTCCCGATGCACGTCCAGGGTTCGACAGAGCGTGGACAGGTGGGCGTGGGCGACCTCGGTCATGATGTCGCCGTACTGCTGCAGATGACGGGGCTGGAAGCTGGGCGCGATCTGCTTGCGGTGCCTCTTCCAAACAGGGTTCTCGCTGGTGAGCAGGCCTTGTCCGAGCACATCCGACAGGCGATGCGTCACCTCGTCCTTCACCGTGCGCTTGCGCTCCTTGACCAGGAGGATCTCGATGTCGTCGGGGTGGTTGAGCAGCACCACGTGCCGACCCGCGATGGTGAACGCGACCCGATCGCCGTAGGTCCGCGCGAGGCTGGGCAGCCCCACGAGCAGATCGCGACCCAGCAACCACGGGCTCCCCACGCCAGGCAGCCCGCGAGGGCCCGGAAAGTCCCGGTTGGGCGAGACCAGAGGCTTGCGACCCTGCAAGAACCGCCGACGCAGACGGGCTCGCACGCCCTCGTCTCGAGAATCGCTCGCACCCGTCTCGTTGTTCATGTCCGCCCCCGGGATCCAGAGTCCCCGGGTTCTCCTACGGCGTCGCGGGCCGCTTCGCGAACATCAGGTTCAGTTCAAGCTACGCCACCCACTCGATCGTGTAGAGCCGCTCCAGCACCCGCATCGTCCACTCCCCGTCGTCCTCGTCCGGAGCGGCGTCGAACAACACCGACAGCTTCCACTCCTGGATGATCGCCAGCGCCGTCCGCAACGGCGGCAGCTTCGCGACGCCCGACGACCGCACCAGCGCCGTCGGCAGGTCCGGCGGGCCGCCCTTGCGCGCGAACGAACGACCCAACACCGCGATCGCCGCCATCGCGTCGTCCAGCGTCGCCTCGAACAGGTCCGACGCCACCGCATCGTGCACCGACCGCTGATCCTGCTTCGCCTCGAAGAGCGTCAGCTCCATGGTGTCCAGGATCCGCACCAGCCCCCTGCGCATCTTCAGCGGCAGCGGGATGCCCGACACCGTGCGCACGGGCGCTGCCACCCGCTCGCCTGGCGCCGCCCACTGCAGCGTCCAGAACGACTCGCGCGCCAGCAGATCGAGCAGGCGGTGGGCCGACCAGGGCTCCTCGTCGTCCTCGAGCTCGTCGGTGATCACCGCGGTGGCGTCCTCGAGCTGCATCACCAGGTCTTCGGGGTCGGTGCCAGCGGTCTCGGCCCAGGTGCCCAGCAGATCGGGCTCGTGTACCCGGGCCCCTTCCCGGCGCACCACCGTGACGAGCGCGTCTGCGAGGGCCTCCGAGAGCGTCGAGGTGTCTCGCATCGCGTCCAGACGGGGATTGGGCGGGGGGTGGCGGAGCAGCACGGCGTTCAGGCTGTAGATCAGCTCGCGGCGAAGATGTTCGGAGACGTCCATGCTCCAGACGTATCAACCGCCCGTCGAGACTCCCTTCAGGTGGGCCTCCGCCTCGAACCAGGCCACGACATCGGGGGCGATCCGCTGCAGGGCCTCCCGATCGAGGTGGTACAGCCCGAAGGCCTCGGCGAACGCTTCGCTGTCGGAGGTGGCGCCGTACTCGGTGATCCCCCCGAACCGCTTGCGGAACCCCTCGGACACGGCCCGCATCTTCTCGAGCTCCTTGCGCATCGAGTCCAGCGTGCGCTGCACCTCGGCCAGGCGCGCCTGCTCCTTCTCGAATGCGGCGATGTCGGCGTCGGATGCCTGGGTGCTGTTCAGGCGGTCGGCCATGGCGTTCGAGGCGGCGGCGTCGCGGTTGAACGCTTCGACCATGGCGTTGAAGCGACGGATCAGCTGACGACGGGGCGCATCGTCCACAGCGTGACCGAGCTCGTGCAGCAGGGTCATGGTCGCGGGGTGGTGGGGCTCGGTGACGGGGCCGACGAACCGCCGGGTGGGCTGGAGGATCTCGTCGTAGAGCAGGATGGCGCCCCGGTCGTCGTCCACCTCGTACACGGCGTCGTTGACCCACTTGCCCCGGGTGTCGGGGGAGGCACCGCCCTTGCGGACGAGCACGATGTCGCGGATGGCCGCGTGCTCCCGAGGGGACAGGCGAGACAGCGCAACCTCGATCACGCCGGTCAGACGGGGGGTGAAGCGCGCTCCCTCCTCCCGGGACCCCGCCAGCGCGTGGGTCTTCACCACCTGGGCTGCGGACGGCCCACTGGGAGGTGCCGGCAGTGGGGGTCCGACGCTCACCGCGAGGTGCTTGCGACCGAGGGTCCAGATCGTGACGGGACGAAGCGGGGTCCTCCCCTTCTTCTTCGGTCCGTCCTTCTCCTGAGCATCCGCGACGACCAGGTCGTACTCGATGGCCGTCCGGTCCGCGGAGAAGTGCTCGACCCCCATCGAGATCGCCGCGTTCATCGCCCGATCCTGCTCGCGGGGCTCCAGCGGCGACAGGGCACCGGTCTCGGGGTTGCGCCAGTCGATCCGCCAGCCCCCCTCGGCGCGGTAGTGCTCGATGGTCTTCAGCCATTGCCGCGGCGACAGCTCTCCCAGCGGGATCGTGTGCTCGGTGGTGTTGTACTGCTCGATCTCGAGGTCGCCGGCCCACGCCGGGCTCCCAGAAGCCATCGTCCACACCCCGACTCCGATCATCACGAGGGTTCGAAGGACGTGGACGGAGCGAGCAGACACGGCGCCTCGGGCGGGTTCGGGGTCGGGCACCGTGGCGATGCCCCCACCTTCCTATCCCGCCAGAGCGCCGGGTATTCCGCACTCAGTCGACGTCGGCCATCGCATCAGGTGCGTTCTCGCTGCGATCCACGTCGTCGTCCGGATCGGCGGGGTTGCGGTCGGCTTCCGCTTCACGCTTCTTCTTCTCGCGCTTCTCCTTCTTCTTGAAGAACCCGCGCAGGAGGAAGTTGTGCTGCATGGCCTCGAGGTTCTCGTTGAGCAGCACCGACCCCTCGCGGAGGTTGTCGACGGTGTGCGCGAGGTCCGTACCCGCCTCTTCGTTGCTGACCAGCACGCCCATCGGGGTGTCGCGATCGAGGGCCTGGTCGACCCGGGAGACGACCTGGGCGGTCTGCTCGGTGGTGTGTTCGAGGTTCGCAGCACTGCGCTCGACCGATGCCCAGGTCTCGGTGTCGTTGACCAGAGCGTGCGGCAGGGTGCCGGGGGTGTCGAGGCTGCCGGACAGATCGGCGGCGACCCGCTCGGCGTCCCGTGTGGCGCGGTCCAGCGTGGCCACACTCTCGGAGAGGTCGTCGTACAGGGCGTCTTCGTGGATCAACCGCCCGACGGTCCCGTCTCCGTTCGCGATCCGGTCGGTCGCCACCGTGACGTCGTCCAGCACGACCGACAGCTTTTCGCTGTTCTCCTGCAGGCTCGCCATCAGCTCCTCGGTCGACACGCCGGCTTCGGACACGAGCTCGGTGCCGTCCTGGACGCGTGGATCGTCGACGTCTCCGCCCGACAGCGACACGATGGGGTTTCCGATCAGACCGTCGGTGGAGACCGTGGCCACGCTGCTCGCGGGAATGGCGTCGACCATCTCGGACTTCAGGGCCATCGACACGTCGACGCCGCCATCCGGGGACAGCTCGACGGACTGGACCCGCCCGACGCGAACTCCCTGGAACCAGACGCTGTCGCCGCGAGCGAGGCCGTCCACGGCCGTGAACCGGGTCTCGACCGAGATGGTGTCCACGAACGCCTCCTGGATGTCGCCGAGCGCGAACACGGCACCCGTCGCGATGCCCACTCCTCCGAGGATGAACAGGCCCAGCAGGGCTTTTCTTCGGGGATGGCGGCTCATGCGGTCTCCAGGGGGTGTGAGGGGGTGGACGTGGGGGTGGCGGACGACACGAAGTTGTAGTCGTAGAACGCGCGCAGGCGCGGATCGTCGGTGTCGAACACCTCGTCGAACGGCCCGACGTGATCGATGGACCCGTCGAGCAGCATCGCCACCCGGTCGCCCACGTCCCGTGCACTGGTGAGGTCGTGGGTGATCAGGATGGCGGCGGTGTCGAAGCGTTCCCGCAGCCCGAGCATCAGGTCGTTGATCTCGGCGCAGGTCGCGGGGTCGAGACCCGCCGTGGGCTCGTCGTAGAGCATCAGCTTCGGACGACGGATGAGTGCGCGGGCCATGCCGATCCGCTTGCGCTGACCCCCGGACAGCTCGGCCGGCATCTGAGCGCGGGTGTCGGGAAGGCCCACGGCGTCGAGCATCTCCGTGACCCGATCGTCGATCTCGCCCGCGGACACGGACGCATTCGACATCTCCAGTGGAAATCGCAGGTTCTGCTCGACCGTGATGCTGTCGTACAGCGCGCTGTGCTGGAACGCGAAGCCGATGTCGGCCCGCACCCGATCGAGCTCGGCGCGGGGAAGGTCGTGGACCCGGTGGCCCAGCACCTCGACGCGGCCGCGATCCGGCTCCATCAACCCGATGACGAGCTTGAGCAGCACGCTCTTGCCGGCACCGGAGTGGCCGAGGACAACCACGTTCTCGCGAGGCTGCACATCCAGATCCACGCCGTCCAGCACGGTGTTGTCGCCGAAGGACTTGTGGACCTTCTGCAGCCGCACGACAGGGCCATCGTCGTCCGAGCGAAGCTCGGGTTCGTTTCGGGGCGCGCTCCCACTCACAACATTCCTCGCAGGACGGAGACGATCTGGACGATCACCACCTCGACGAGGAACACGGCCAGCATGGCGCGGACGACCGCAGCGTTGGCGGCGCGACCGACACCCTGAGTGCCGCGTCCTGCGTGATAGCCCGCATGACAACCGACGATTCCGATGATGAAGCCGAAGGCGATGGCGCGGACCATCGTGGTCACGAGGTCGAAGGTGGACAGGGACACGAACGCTTCGCGGACGAAGGCGGTCCAGGTGGTGCCCTCGTTGGCGCTGACGTTGATGAAGGCGCCGAGGAAGCCGAGGAGCCCGAACCACGCCGTCAGGATGGGGACCATGAGGGTGGTCGCGATCGTGCGGGTGGCGACGAGGAACTTGAGCGGATCGACCGAGGAGACCTCCATCGCGTCGATCTGTTCGGTGACGCGCATGGATCCCAGCTCTGCACCGATACTCGAGCCGACCCGACCCGCACACACGAGTGCGGTGACCAGGGGCGCCAGAGAGCGCACCAGCGCCAGGGTGACGAGGCTCGGCAGCCAGGATGCCGCCCCGAATGCTTGCAGAGATGGACGGGACTGCTGTGTGAAGACGATCCCGGTGATGATCCCGGTGAGCGTCACGAGGGGAAGGCTCTTGACCCCCACCTCGTAGCACATCCGCTCGATCTCCGAGAAGTACCAGGGCCGCCTGCGGAGTCCCGCGAACACGGTGCCCAGAAAGCCCGTGAAGTCGTGCACGGCGCCGAGTCGTTGGTCGGCCGCATCGAACAACAGGGTCTGCTCGCGACGGGCGGTGTCGGACGGCGAAGCCGCGTCGCCGTTGGATTGGTCGAGTGTATTCTCCACATCCACAGAATACTCGCATTTTATGATTATGCAAGCTTTTTGTGGACCACCGACCCTCCCTGCGGGCTTATCCACGGGCCTGTCGCGGTTCGGTCGAGCGTGCAGTAGACTCCCCGCGACCTCGGACCCCAGGAGCGCGCATCTCTCTCGACCTGCCAGCTGGAGCGGCTTCGACAGCCGTTCTGCACCGCTTGTCGAGCGCCCTTCGTTCGTCGGGAATGCAGGCGTTCCTCGTCGTGATACCACTGATCGCGTCCACCCTGATCTCCGGGTGTGTGCGCGTCTACCAGCCGATGACGGGGCTGCACGACCCCGTCGTGGTCGATCTCGCCGAGGCGAACCTGCGGGACGTGTCGCTCACCGTGCACTGCGTGCCGGGCGATCTCGTGAACAACACAGAGGCCGGTGCGCTGTGCCGCAACCTGTCCACCGTCTTCACCAACCAGGGCGCGGTGGTCCGCACGATCACCACCAAGGGGCGCTACCAGGACGACGAGTTGGGCGCCGACCCCTCCGATCCGCCCGAGATCGCGGGGCTCTCGGAGGAGGACGCTGCGCGGGAGCGGGTCGAGCTGTTCCTCGAGATCCGGTCGCGGCAGGTGCGACGCGAGGACAACCTCGTCTCCTGGATCCTCTGCTTCTCGACGTTCACCCTGGTGCCTTCGGTGCAGGAGCGGGTGTTCGCCCAGGACATCGTGGTGCGCGACGAGACCGGGTTCCTGCTGGTCCGCGACACGTTGATGGGCCGTCACCTCCGCTACTTCGGCGGGGGCGTGTGGGCCGGCAACTGGCTGCTGAACGCCGTGTGGCGAAAGAAGGAGGACGACCTCACGAACAAGACGATGCGCCAGGATCTCTCGGACGACCTGTACCACCAACTGTCCCAGCTGGTGTTCAACGCCCGGATGCACGCGATCGTGCTCTCCGAAGACGTCGCTAGCGGAGGCGGCGAGTGAGCATCCTCCAGATCGCCCTGCGCATCGTCTTCCCGTACGCCGATCCCAGCGATCCCGCGCCCAGCATGGCGGTCAGCAAGACCCGGTCGCGCACCTACCAGTGCGAACCCATCGATGCCGCGCGGGGCAGCAAGCTCTACCCGGGCCGCGTCGATCGGGAGTACAGCCGCGGCGACGTGCTGAAGCCCGACAGCTTCGTGTGTCGGCAGCGCCTGTTGTCGGGCATGCACTCCGGCACCCGGTCCGACCGCGACGACGCGATCCTGGCCTCCCTGCAGCCCATGATCACCGACCTCACGGGGCTGGCAGCATCGGTCGATCCCGAGCTGGCCGAGCGCACCTGGCTCGTCGAGGCGTTCTACCCAGACCCCACTGTCCAGGCGAAGATCGGCTTCGCCGCGAAGAACGCGCTGATGGACAAGGGCGTGCAGGTCACCGATCGCATCCCGATGCTCGCGGCGGGCGACCTCGACGTGCTGACCCGAATGGAGCCCGCGCGCGCGTACCCCTCGGCCTGCGTGCGCTACGACGCCACCGGAACCCTCGGCGACGACGACGTGCTGCTGGCCATCGTGCATCGCGATCCCCGGGAGACCACCCTGCACGCCGGGCTGTGTGCAGACGGGATCTGGCGGTGGCTCAAGTGAACCGGCTCCGCAACTCGATGGGTCTCTCGATGGCTCTCTGGCTGCTGCTCTGGCTCGCGGCTGGATTCGCCCTGCCCGTGCGCGCAGCCACCCCCGAGGAGGAGGCCACCGAAGCCGAGCTGGAGCGCGTCCGGGCGAAGGTCGCCAACCAGGTGCACCTCTCGGCCTTCGATCTGGTCGACGAGATGGTGTGGCGCCTCTCCAAAGACCCCGTGTTCGCGGACCCCACGCCGGTCGTCCTCGCGGATGTGTCCGTCCCCGTGGGGCTGGGGACGGGTCTGTCCGCGATGCTCGAGAACCACCTCACCGACGTGCTGCTCGACAACCCCGCCACGAACGTCGAGCTCGTGCACTGCCCGACGTGTACGGCCGTGGTGGTGCACTCGGGCCCCGAAGGCACCGTCGTCTCGCGGGGGATCGACAACCCCGATGCCCTCGACACCCTGGGCACGAAGACCGGCCAGCACGCGCTGTACGTCGATGTCGAAGCCGAGGGCACCTGGCTCGTGCTCCGGGCCCGGATGACACGCCTCACGCCGGACCGCCCGATCGTCTGGAGCCAGACCCTGGCGAGCTCCACCAGCAGTCCGTCCCTGCTCCGGGCCAGCGACGACCTCAAGTCCGCCGAAGACGCCCGCGAGGAGTACGTCGACGCCCTGAAGGGACGAGGCCCGATCTCGGTGCCGCTGCGCATCGCGGTCCGCACCTACTCCCCTCCCGACGATCCACAGCGCGTCGCACCCCCGCCCTTCCTCTGGGTGCAGAGCGGCGTCGAGCTCTCCGCGACCCGCGCCCGCGGCTGGACCGCTTCGCTCATCGCCGGCTACAGCTTCATCCCCGACGCCTACCAGGGGCTCCTCGGTCAAGCGCGCTTCAAGCGGCTGCTCACCGGTCGCTCCCGCTCGCTCACCCGGCCCGACCTGTACGGGTTCATCGGCGGTGCGGCGGTCACCGTGTGGGGTCCGGCCACCACGTCGTTCCAGAACGAGCCCATCAGCGCCGACGACATCCTGCAGGCCCAGGCCGGCGACAACCCCCGCAGCATCTTCGGCACCTTCCAGGTGGGTCTCGAGCTCCGGGTGGGCAACCGCATCGGGCTGTCGAGCTTCCTCGAACACATGCCCGCACTGCGCAACTCCCCCAACATGGGGGCGTACGTCCGCGTCCTCGGCGTGAGCTACCAGAGCTTCGGCACCGAGGTGACGTTCTGGTTCTGAACCTGCCGATCCCCCCGGTATTGTGGGTCTGTTGCGCGGTCCTCCTGCTCTGGAGCCCGACTGCACGGGCCGATCCGGGTGCCACCCGCGACGCGCTCGACCGGCTGGGCGAGCTGCTGGAGCTGCGCCTCGAGGACGGGCTGATCGATCGCGACGCCCTCGAGCCGGCGATCCTGGTGCGGGTCCAGCCCCGCTACGAGGAGTCGGCCGGCTGGTTCGCCACGTCCTCCATCGAGATCGTCCAGCGCGCCGTCGGCCAGGACAACCTGCGGCTGTGCGAGGCATGCATGGCGCCGCGGGCCTACGTGGGCGATGGCCAGATGACCTACCAGACCGGCCCCATCGGGCTCGACGAGGTGATCCGGCTCGACGACCAGACCCGCGGCCAGGCTCCCCCCGCACGGGCGGCGATCTGGATGGAAGAACACGCGAACGGCGTCGCGATGCGCATCGTCGAGCTGTCCACCGGCCGTCTGCTGTTCGCCCAGAACGTCGACCCCGCCCTCATCGAGAAGAAGAACACCCAGCGCACCTACAAGCTCGCCGCCGAGCTCGAGCGCCGCGCGAAGGGCAACGGTCTGACCCAGGCGTTCGTGGACTTCGCGGTCTACCCGGGCCAGCACGTCTCGCTGGACTGGACCGACCAGTGGGGCAAGACCAACGCCAACCTGTCGGGCGTGACCATCTCGCTGTTCGACCCCGTGGTGGGCATCGGCGCCTGTCACTACCGGCGGATCGGGATCCTGAACTCCCTGGTCGGCGGGAAGGTGATCGTCAGCCTGCCCACCGTGCTCACCCGATCCCTCGGCCAGGATGTCGACATCGATCTGTTCGATCCCCTGCTCACCGTGGTGGGCGTCGCTCGGGTGCCGTTCGGTCGCTCGAACTACGGGGCCGTGCTCACCGTCTCGACCAACGGTCAGGTCGGTCTCGGCATCTCGCTGCTCAACATCAACCTGCTCCCGGTGATTCCATGACCCGCGCGCAACCCCGCAAATCGCCCGCCTTCACGGGCTTCTTCGCAGCATCGCTCCTCATCGGGGCGTCGCTGTCGGGGGGCTGTGCCGCGCGGAGCTACACGCACTACCTCATCGAGCCCGCCCCCGAGGCCAATCCAATCCTCGAAGAGGAGGAAGGGACGCAGCTGCGGCCGTTCGGGTTCGGGAGCACCACGGCGATGAACGTGCGCTGGAACGACGGCGACGTCATCACCGAGGTCCAGATCCCGATGCTCGCGAGCGGGCAGCGGATCGTCATCGAGCACACCGCCGACGCCACGGACGTCGAGACGATCCCCGCCACCCGGCTCGTGCCGCCGCCTCCGATCGCCGCCGACCAGACCCTCGTGGACGCCTACCGGGAGCGCGGACTGCGCGTGAACCCCGATGCGCCCGAGGTGAGCATCATCCGCGCGCGCTCGAAGATGCAGGACGCCCTGGCTCAGGGCAACCACGACCTGGCCCTGGAGTGGGCCGAGCAGGTCCTGGCCCGCTACCCCTCCCATCCCGAGACGCTCCGCGCCAAGGGCTCGATCCTGCTGCTCCTCGGCGAGCGCGAGAAGGCCATCGAGGTGTGGGAGGCCGTCGAGGAGATCGAGACCGATCCCGCCGTGCGGCAACGCCTCGAAGAGCTCCAGCGCAGCGAAGACCCCGGCACCCCGACCCCTTGAGGAGACTCCAAAGTGCAGATCATCGGACTGGCCATTCTCGCCTTCGTCGTCTCGTACGGCTTCGCCGAGCGGCACGACACCACGATCTCGGCGTTCGACTTCCACGCCTTCGTGATGGTGCTGGGCGGCTCGCTGTCGGCCGTGCTCGTCTCCTCCTCCGCCACCACGACGTTCCGGACGTTCGCGTGTCTGCGCGAGATCATCCCGGGCATCGGCACCCTCGGCAAGCAGACCTCGGAGATCGAGGCCGAGCGAGCCGAGCTGACCGAGCTGTGGCGGGACGGAAAGCGGGCGAAGGCCGTCGAGCTGGCCGAGCGCAGCCGCTACCCCGCCATCAACCGGATGCTCGACCTCGTCCTCGACCGCGCACCCGACGAGGCCATCGAGGCCACGTTCACCGAGGTCCGGCACGACACCATGCTCCGCTGGCAGCCCGGCATCGCGAACTGGGAGCTGTTGGCCAAGCTGGCCCCGAGCTTCGGGATGGTCGGGACCATCACGGGGATGATCCGGCTGTTCCAGAACCTCGAGGCCGACGACGTCAACATGGGCTCCGCCATCTCGCTCGCCCTCCTCGCCACCCTGTACGGCGTCGCCTTCGGAGCCGGTGTGGCCGGGCCGATCGGGCACTACCTGCGACAGCTGCTCGACGAGCGGATGGGGGCCATCGAGCGCTGCGAGAAGAGCGTCGGTGAGCTGATCGCGCGGGGCAGCGCCGGCCTGGGAGCGGCCTGATGCAGCGACGCAGCCACACCAACGACGAGGGCTGGTTGCTCTCGTACGCCGACCTCATCACCAACCTGCTGGTGTTCTTCGCCATGCTGCTCGGGGCCGCCGAGATCAGCCGCACCAAGATGCAGCAGATCGCCGCCGAGCTGTCGGGCAAGGAGCAGCCCGAGAGCCTGTCGGCCATCCAGGCCAAGATCGAGGAGCGGATCGAAGAAGAGGGCCTGGAGGACATGATCCGCACCGAGCTCACCGACGACGGCCTCAAGCTGTCGCTCAACTCGGGCCTGGTGTTCGACTCGGGTGCCGCTCAGATCCGCCAGGATCAGGAAGACGTGCTCGACCGGATGCTCCAGACCCTGGTGCCCTACGCGGCGAAGTACGGGTTCGCGATCGAGGGTCATACCGACAAGAACCCCGTCGGGACCGGCTCGATCTACAAGTCCAACTGGGAGCTCTCGACCGACCGCGCGAACGCCGTGCGAGCCCGTCTGGAGCAGGTCGGCGTCGACGAGGATCGGATCCGCGTCGAAGGCTACGCCGACACCGTGTCGCTGCCCGCCGAAGAGCTCGAGGGCCTGTCCGAGGACGAGCAACTGGCCCGTCACCGCCGGGTGATCGTGAGGATCTACTGATGAAGTCCATCGCCCCATCCATCGGTCTGCTGCTGCTGCTCTGCGGCGTCGCGAGCGCCCAGGTGCCCGACCGCCAGATCCCGCCGAGCGTGCTGTCCGAGGTCGTGCTGCTGCAGAACGACTTCGAGATCGCCCTGGCTGCCGACTGCTCGCCCGAGCGCTGCTTCAGCAAGGGCTGCGTCTACATCGACCACGCCACCGCCGATCAGCCCCGCTCGATGTCGATGCCCGGTCTGTACCAGGCGCCCGGTCCCGGCAGCGTCCAGGCTCAGGACTACCTCACGCGGGCGCGGTGCAGCTTCGCCTACGAGAAGACGCCGGACGACGAGGGGGTGAAGGAGGACGTCTCCGCCCTCGCGCGTCGCCTGCAGACCAAGCTCTCGAAGGGCTGGACCAGCGTGTCCGTGACCAGCCAGGCGCTCCAGCCCCTGCCCAGCGTGCTCAAAGAGGCGCCGAAGCCCGAGAGCCCCGAGGACACGGACGTCCCCGAGCCCGAGCCCGCAGAAGACACGCCTGCACCGAGCTGGTCCCGGGAGCTGTGGACCCAGCTGCTGCCGCACTTCAGCTGGATGATCGCGCTCGTGATGGGCACCGTCGCCCTGCTGATGCTGCTCTGGGCCTGGCGTCGCTTCGGCCGTGACTCCATCGAAGACCGCATGCTGCTGGCCCAGATCGAGAACGGCACCCTGGGCTTCGACGAGCCCGAAGAGGCTCCCACAGAGGCCGATCCCGACGACCCCGATGCGCGCTACGCCACCGAGCAACGCGCGTTCTGGGACGATCGGCTGGAACAGCTCGACCGCGACGCCCCCGACCCCGAGCTGCAGGCCCTGATCCGCGAGCTGCTCCGGTCGGGCGATCAACCCCTGCTGGCCAAAGCCGTGCTCACCTGGCCCGACCGGTTCCCGGCCCTGTTCCCGGCCGGCGGAGAAGTCGCGTCTGCGAAGCTCGAGCTGGCCGCGTATCTCAAGAGTGTGCACCCCGACGCGCTTCCCAGTGATGCCGAGTTCTACCGGGCCCTCAACCGCCACGCGCTGGCGGCGTCCGTCTCGAGCCAGGCCGATGCCCGGATCGTCCGGTCGTTGCGCGAGGACTTCGGGGCCAGTGGGCTCGCGACCCTGATCGGCCGGCTGCCCGCGCGTCCCGCCGGGCTGGTCTTCGCCCTGGCGCCCACCGACGAGCAGCAGGAAGCCGTGCAGATGCTGGCCCCCCAACAGGTGGCCGAGATGGCTCAGATGCTGCTGCGCTCCAACCGCATGGCCCCCGACGAGACGCAGTACCTGTTCGAGGTCCTCGAAGCCGTGCGCAACGACCAGTCCATCCCCGCCGCACGGCAGCCGGGCAACGTCTCGGATCGCGGGTCGTCCTTCGACGCCGACTCCGCCCTGTCGGTCCTGCTCGAGAACCTCGATTCCCACGTGCGGGGCCAGATCTGGTCCGACGCGATCCAGCGGGGCAACGGCACGCTCCCGAGCTGGACCCGCCAGGTGCTCTACGCCGACCTGCTCTTCACCCTGGGCGACGAGGGCCGGGCCGACCTGATGCTCGAGCTCGAGACCCCCGAGCTCGCGGCCTGGTGGTCGCTGCTCGACCCGTCCACCGCCGACCAGGTGCTGCAGGGCGTTCCGCGCGCCGTGTCCGCATCCGTCCGCGCCAGCACGGCGTTTGCGAGCCGTGAGGCGCAGCTGGACCTCGCAGAGCGGGGCCGTCGCAAGCTCGCGCGCGGGCTGGTGCAGCGCCTGGCCCGCCGCAACATCCGCTTCGAAGAGGCCGTACTCCCCAGGACCGCAGCCCCGTCCCCGGACCCCGATCTGTCGTGAACCGCTCCCCCACCCGCCCCCGCTCCTCGCTCCGATCCGGGTTCCGATACGCGGCACTGCTCGCCGGACTCGCCCTCGGCGTGGGGTCTTGCAAGGTGCCGATCGTGCCGGTCGAGGCGGGGTTCTTGATCGCGGATGCCGCCTGGTTCGCCGAGGAGGACACCCTCTTCCTGTTCTGGGATGCGCGGGCCGAGCAGGGGATCTCAGACCCGAGCATCATCGAGGTCCGCTGGGACACCGACGAGGACAACGTCGGCTGGACGCCGGTCGAGGACCTGCTGTCGGTCCACACCCACCTGCCGGTGGACTGCGGCGAGAACACCACCTGTGGAAGCGCCAGTGTGCGCGTGCCCAACGAGCCACGAAACGTCCGCATCCGACTGCGCTATCACCGGGACGGCGCGCTGGCGCTCGAGCCCGAGACCGTGTTCAACGTGGTGGGTCCGGGGCCCGATCACGCCAACCGCAGCTACCTCGTCTACGGCGTGTTCGACGAGCGCAACGAGATCGTCCAGTGGCGGGGGCGCCATCAGTTCCCCACCATCCGCAACGAGCAGGCCAGCGAGTACGGGCTGCGGCGGAGCCTGACGATCAGCGACCATCGCTACGGGTTCGCGGTCCCTGCGCCGCCCAACAACCCCTACCACTACGGACGCGGCTGCGAGGGCACGTTCATCGCCGCCGATCTGCCCGAGGTGAGCACCGACGCCCGAGCCGTCTTCGACCTCGAACCCCTGCCTCTCGATGCCGCTCCCGCATCGGCCGCCTGTGCGATCGCCACCGTCACCGATGCCAACGGCGACTACTCCACCACCGCCATCGCCCGCAAGAACCCCGAGATCCGCGCAGCGTTCCCGGTCTTGCGCAGCCCCGTGCGCGAAGCCACCCAGCTGCGGTGGTTCCTGGCCCCGTGCGACCGCGAGATCGACCCCGAGCACGAGGCGATGCAGCGCCAGCGCCTGCAGGTCGAGAGCCTGCCCACCACCTGCACCGACGACTGGGATTCCCCCGGCTGGGTGCCCGAGTTCGTGAACGAGCTGCGCGATGCGGTCGCCGCCGAGCGGGTGTTCGGCAACGACATGGTGATCGTGATCGGGCTGCACCGCGACGCCACCGGCCCCGACGCCCAGGTGGTCAACGCCGTCGAAGACGCGCTGCTCGAGGTCCTGCCCGACGAGCGCCACCGCACCTCGCCGCGGGTCGCCGGGGGCTTCGTGTTCGACAGCACCAGCCGCGGCCTGCAGTCCGACGCCCTGTCCCAGTCCACGCTGTGGTGCCCGTCCACCCTGCCCCTCAACGAGATCCCCGACGCCAGCCAACGCAGCTGCCCCACCATCCCGGACATTCCGGGGCTCGTGCTCGGCCCCTTCTCGATCGGCACCATCCCGATCCTGCCCACGCGCCCCCAGTACCGCGACTTCATCGAGACGTACTCGGTCGCCCAGTCCGGCACCGTCGAAGAGCTCACCTTCCGGACCCCCGAGTTCTCGACCACCACCCAGCACGTCGACGTCGGGCCCTTCGGTGTGGCGACCTTCCTCGACAACGAGACCATCGCGGCCGGCGACGACGACGCCTTTTCGTACTGCCTCCCCGAAGAGCCGCTGCCCTTCGTGTTCCGCAGCCCCATCATGACCAATCCCCAGGTCCAGCAGGCCGTCATCCAGGGGTGCATCAACGGCGCCATCCCCGAAGAGATCTGCGCCGTGGCCCAGTCCGGGCTGCTCACCATCGACCTGCTGCCGCTCTGGCACGCGACATTCCCCGCCGACGAGTACCAGCTCGGGATCTTCTTCGAGTTCCCCTTCCTGCTCCAGCTGAACTACCGGGCCGTCGTCGCGGCTGCGGTCAGCGCGTTCGGCGTCAGCGTGCCGTTCGGGTTCGGAGCCCCCACCGAGCAGCTGTTCGGCGCCGCCATCTGGACCGAGGACGAGTTCCCCCTCGAAGAGCTCACCCAGTGCACGCGGTTCTGCGACCACCCCACCTTCGACGTCGCACACATCTACCGGATCACCGAGCCCTTCGACCCCTTCTACCGCCAGTCCTGCTACGCGCCGATCTTCCCTCCGGGGATCCCCGGTCTGCACGACCCCGAATTCCCGCCGGACCCGTGATGGCCGTGCTCACCGCGCTGTGCCTGCTGATCGGCCCCGTCGCCTGGGGCCAGTCCGAGCGTTCGCCTGCAGATCCTCCGGTGGAGACGGGCTCGTCCGACCCCGACGCCGATGCACCGGTCGGTCCCACCGTCGAAGAGGACACCTCCCTCGAAGGCTTCCGCAAACCTCTCGACGTCCTCGCCGAGCGCACCATCGGCACCGCCGCCAAGCCCGTCGCCTTCAACTGGCGTCGGACCACCGCTCACGTGGGCGTCACGGGCAGCTTCCTCTTCGAGCTGAACACCTTCAACAGCATGCGCGCCGGCCTGATGGGGCGCTTCCCCGCCGGGAGCAACGTCCTCGTCGAGACCAGCGTGTCGTACGTGCGCACCTGGGACACCCCGAGCAGCCGACTCCTGGCGCTGACCCCCTACCGGCAGTCCGGCCGTCCCAACCGGGCCGAGATCGACATCGCCGTCGGCTACGCCCTCGCCGAAGGGGTGATCACCGCGGTCCCCAAGTGGTTCCCGCCCGTCCAGATGGTCTTCAACGGCTACGCCGGCTTCCGGTACCGCCTGTACACCGCCTGGTCCGGCATGCGCCCCGGCCAGGTCGCAGGCGCCATCTTCAACCCCTCGCTCACCGACATCGAGATCGACAACCTCGAGGACAACCGGCTGGCCGCCATGCAGGTCGATCCCGAGCGATACGCCCTGCTCGTCGGGCTCGGCAACGACATCTACTTCAAGCAGGGCTTCTTCGTCTCTCCGCGGGTGATGATCGGCGTGCCGCTCCTCGCCGCTGCGTCGGGCTCGGACATGCTCGCCTTCGCCGACTTCACCATCGCGGTCGGCTGGGCGTTCTGAGGGCGTGGTGATCGGGCTGCTGGTGGTGCTGGGTCTGGCGTGGGGCGACGAGCTCGACGCCCCCGCGCAGGATCCGCCCGATCCCGCGGACACCGTCTCGGACCAGACGCTCGTGTACTACAACGCGCGGCTGGCCCTGCGGGACGACGAGCCCCTGACCGCCATCAAGCTATGGTTGATGCGCAACACCCTGGAGGACCACACCGGCAAGGTGTCCGTGCACGACGGCGACTTCCGGTCGGTGACCTGGGTCGCCCTCGGCGAGCTCGGCATCTGCCAGGACGGCCATCCGGAAGACGCGGTGGAGACGGGCGGATCAGGCCTGTGGCCCCTGGCCGTGCACAACTTCGTGCTCCGCAACCGCACCCGGCGCGGCAAGCCCCGCAAACCCAACCCCTTCGACGCCTTCGAGGTCGGACGCCAGGCGCGGTTCGTCTCGATCGGCAGCGTCGTGAGCGCCGAGGAGCTGGAGAGCCTGCGCTTGTTCCGGACCCGCTGCACCCGGCCGCTGCTGGCCCTCCTCGACGCGAGACAGCTCCCCACCGCCGAGCTGTCCGACCCCCAGGTCGCGGCCCGGGTGCTCGACGACCTGCTCTGGCGCGCCCAGAAGTCGCTGTCGGACGACGTGCGCGGGAAGAGCGTGCTCCAGGCGAGGCGCTTCGACATCGCGCTGCAGCAGATGGCCCTGGCCGAGCGCGAGGCGCGAAAACGGGAGCGGGAGCAGGCCCGAAAAGCCCGCGAAGCCGGGATGACCCGCGAGGCGATCGCGGCCCTGCGCGAAGATCAGCCCACCACCACCCTGCGCTGGGACGATCCCCCCGCGAAGATCCTGATTCTCAGCGCCGACTGGCCCACGTCCGAGTGGATGGCCCTCGCCGACGATCGACGCGTCTTCCTGTACGACGCCGCCGTGCAGTTCTCCGAGCAGAAGGTCGAAGACGGCCAGCTCGACAATGCCGACTCCTGGGACATCACCCAGGGCGAGCGCGCCGCGGTGGTGCGCGACAAGCTCGACGGCACGGCGCTGGGGATCCTCGATGCCCTCATCGACGCCGGCCAGGGCACGCAAGCCGAGCGCTGGGCCGCTCGAAGCGTACCCGAAGCGGTCTGGCAGGGGGAGCGCGGTGCGAGGATCCTGTCCCTCGACGACGACTCCGGGTTCGGCGAGCGAGCCCCGGTCGCCCTGCACCGGGGGGTTCGACACCTGGAGACCGGCGATCTGACCGAAGCCATGCGGTCCTTCGCCCTGGCGGTCCGCCACGCCCCCGAGTCCAGGGAGAGCGGTGCGGTCGCCGGCCTGTCCCGCCGCTGGCTCTCCTACGTCGCATCGCAGTTCGCCATCACCGAGTCGCTGCTGATCACCCTCGAACAGCTCCTGCCCACGCGGGACTACGCCGTCCTGCTCGAAGACCTGATGTGGGGGGCCGCTTTCCGCGCCGACAGCGACTCGTTTGCGCTCGGACAGGCCCATCCGCCCGGTCGAGGCGCGCTGATCCGCAGGCTGGCCCTCCTCGAGCCCCTGTCCACCGGAGATGTCGGGGCCTTCGGGCGCGGCGTCCGCGAGCAGCTCGAGGCCTCGCCCAGCGAGACGATGCGGTTCCTCGACCAGTTCCTGGACCGGCTCGAGCTCGAAGACAGCGAGGTGCGGGCCGCCCACGCCATCACCCTGACCACCCTGCGCGACGTGGTGCGCCCAACCGCCAGCGAGGCCGACGGACCGGGTGGCGAGACCAGAGGTCGACTGGTCCGAACAGCAGACGAGTTCATGGTCCGCTCACAAGCTCTTCTGGAGGGTTCCGGTGCGCTGGACCCCACCGAGAGCGACCGCGCGCGTCAGCTCGACCCCGACAGCGCGGTGTACGCGGGGGCCGTGCGCCTCGCTCCCACCGATCCCCTTCCCTGGCCGTTCCCCATCAACCCGGTCGGGACCCCGTCGGCGTTCGAGCCCCTGGAGCTCACGCCCATCGAGTGGTGGGAGACCGACGAGACCGGCGCGCGGACGCGCGTGTTCGGTTGGCAGATCGAGGGATGATCGTGAACCCGCTCACTGAACAGCTCGGGGCCCCTCCACCACGGAATCAGACCCCGCCCTTCGGGCGTCCCGGGATGGTGAAAATCGGGTCCAAGGCGGACGGACTGGGCGACCGTTCGAGCGATTCTGAAGGATACAGCGCACTATTTCCACCACAGTGCGCTGTCGCTCGCAGAGCGCTTCGCTCACGGAGGTCGCGCAGAGCGCGAAGACTTCGAAGAAGCCCGCCCTGCCACCGTGTTCGAGCGTCGGCTCGTGGTTGGGCCGATGGGCGCGAGCTCTCCGACCACGGCGCGCGAGCGGCGCCGGAAGGGCTGACACCCTTCGTCCAGTTTCCACCGTGCCCGCCTCGTGGTGGCGCCAATACCTGCGGTGGTCGTGTTGGTGGTGGTGGTGGCGGGTCGTTCGCGGGGCCCGCCTCGTCGGCCCGGATGACGACCACCACCGCCAACACGACCTCGACCACGACCACGGCGAACTGCGCCCGTGCACACCCCTCCGTGCAATGCTCGGTGTACTCCGTGACTCCGTGGCGACCTGACGCCAGCCCTGTCGACGCCACGGGCCGGGGTTCCTGAATGCCCCCGAAGAAGCCCCAGCTCCCGAAGGGTCTGAAGGACCGGCTCGCCAAGGCCCGTTCGAAGCGTCCACGCGTTCCGAAGTCCCCGAAGCGGCCCGTGCCGAAGCTCCCGACCCCTCCGCCGCTCCCCGACACGAGCGCGATGGCCGACCGAGCCGCCGAGCGTGCCCGAGCCCAGGCCGATCGGGCAGCAGCGTCGCGAGACCGCCTGGTCGCCCGCATGCGGGAGCGGCAGAACGCCCTGCAGGGACGTCCCGATCGCCCACCCACCCGCGAACGGAGCCGGCGGGGATGGGGGTATCTGGCCCTGCTGTTGCTCCTGCTCCTCCTGCTGCTGCTCCTGCGGCGCTGCAGCTGCACGCCGATCGAGACGGGTCCGCCGGTCGTGCCGGTGCCCGTCCCCGTCGAGGTCGCCCCCGAGCCGGAACCCGAGCCCGCACCCGTTCCCCTGTCCGGGCGGATCGAGACCCGGAAGCGCCCGGCCTTCGTCGCCCCGCCGCCACGCCCCCTGGTGTGGCTGGACCGGTTCCGGATGCAGGTGGCCGCTCGCAGTCCGCGGCTGTCGACGTGCTTCGAGGGCCAGGAGACGCCAGGCACCTTGAAGTGGACGACCGCCGTGGAGCCAGGCAGTGGTCTGACCAGTGGCCACACCCTGGAGCCGACCCTGGCGAGTGCGGAGCTGACGCGAGAGGAGAAGGAGTGCGTGCTGGGGGTGCTGACAGACCCGGCGTACACCCTGCCGACGCCCGAGGACGGCGATCCGACGACGCCATCGCGGGTGAGCATCGTGCTGGAGTTCTGACGAGCGCGCCACACCGCTTGGAAATGGATGCAGATGTAGAGCGTTTCAGGACGTGAGGGGCGACCAACTCAGCAACGGGGTGTACAACAGCAACCTCGCCGATGTACGCTGGGATTGATTCTGTAAGGAGACACATCGAACGCAACTGGCTCTCGAACGCCATCACCAACAGCTCCGCGTGCAGCATCGCGAGCGTCACAGGATGCACGAGTGCCGAGAACGTCAAGATCGAGAGCCTGAACCGGGCGACCGTCTACGATGTCGCCGACTTCTTCTGGTCGCTGCAGGTCGAGAAGGGCTTCGACCCGGACGAGCTGCTGGACCTGTACGTCGACATGTGCCCCAGGAAGTGGCAGCAGGTGGACGTGTCGTGCGACGTGCTCGGCGACGAGATGCCGTTCAACCGGATGCTGATCTCGGCGGACCACCACGGGGTGCAGACCCCCGTAGAGGACTATCTGGAGGATCACATTGGGCTGTAGATTCACCCACTGGGCCCTCCTGGGTCTGTGTCTGACGGCATGCTCGCGTGGAACCCCTTCTTCGTCCACGCCTCTGCCTCCGGACACCTCCGTACACACGGGGAAGTCCGACACGGGGCAGCCGCACTCGACGGCGGACACGGGCCCCATCGTCCCTACCGCCGACACCGCCCCCTTCGTCCCGGCGGACTGCACTCCTCGGCAGCCAGCCGTGCCGGGTGAGATCCCGCTGGTGGTCGTCCAGCCCATGTCGGACTTCAGCCCGGCTGCCGTGGGGTCCGAGTGGCAGAGCCAGGGGGGGGATGTCTTCATCGCTGGGGAGATCGTGGGGTTCAGCTGGGATGCCGACGCTCCATGGGCCAGCACCGGAGTGATGTGGTACCACCACAGCGAGCTGCCGGTGCCCACCGGGCCAGGAAGGACGGTGATCGGGGCGAGCGTCTATGCACCCGGAGATGTCACTCAGGACGGGATCGCCGACCTGTCGATCGGTGTTGACGGCAGCGAGTTCCCCGACGAGCAGTTTCGCCACTTCTACCTGCCTGGCCCCCTTGCCAACTACAGCGACCCGGTGCTCGAGCATCCCGGCATCATCGAGTTCATTCCCCAGGCGCTGAACGGCATCCCCTACGCCCCGGCGGGTCGTGCGATCGAGTGCGGTGACATCGACGGTGACGGCTTCGACGACTCCTGCGGGCACGCCGCCGTAGACTTCTCCCCTGTCGACTCGGTGCCGGACTGGACGCTCGAGGACTTTGCTGGCGTCATCCACGGAATGGCTGGAGACCTGGACGGCAACGGCACCGACGAGCTGTACCTGGCGTACGTCGACCACATCGACCGCTACGAGTACACCACGGGTGTCCCGTCGAGCCCCCCCACCGCGACCTGGACCGGTCCAGGAACCCAGCAGGCCTTCATCGCCGACCTCGATGGTGACGGCATCGACGGAATCATCACGACCGACTCCTACCCCGGCAACCTCGTCGAGATCACCGACGCCGACTTCCACGCGAACACCTCGACCTCGCTCGGAATCGAGGCCCTCTGGGGCGATGCCATCGTGGGCGACTTCGACGGGGACGGCGCCCTGGAGCTCGCCAGCGCGTACCCGGCCGGCACCCATGTGCTGATCGAGGAACTGGACGGCACGGAGAAGCTGCGCATCGAGTTCGACGCCGAGCTCGTCGCGAACTTCGGCCATGAGATGGACGCCGGGGACGTGGACGGCAACGGTATCGACGACCTCGTGATCGGGGCGCCAGCGAGCGAGACCGGACAGGTCTTCTTCCTCTTCGATCCCCTCTGCGAGCGAGAACCATAGGTGAGTCCCGAGCGGCCAAGCAGACACGGTACGAAGCGGTCGGGTTCAACCGGTACCTGGCGGCCGATGGACCGGCCTTGTACGTCGGAACGTTCAAGACACCTGAGGTCTGGAAGCTCGACCACCCTCACTTGACGTCTGGCCCGTAGGCGGTCTGGCAAGCACCCACGGCGCGAGTGCGGGTGGTGAGGTGCTACACTGCACTCGCGGGCCGATGGGCACGCGCTCTTTGTTCGGAATCGCTTTGTTGCAGCTTGTTCGATCCACGTGCCCGGGATGCGGGAACGGGGTCTGTTGTCCTTGTCGTTGAGTTGGAGCTGCGCATGCGCTGGTCGCTGTCGTCTTGTCTGCTGGGCGCGTCCCTGGTGGGATGCACCCCCCTGTCCGTCACCTCTGGGGCTCCGGTGGCCGGCACCTCCGACCAAGACCGCGACGGCGAGCACGACGGACTGTTGATCTCCGAGGTCCTCGACGACGGCCCCACCAGCCTCAAGCTCGTCGAGCTCTGCAACCGGAGCACCGAACCCGTCGGTCTGGACGGGGTGGTTCTCGAGCGGTACGCCAACGGGTCCGTCGAGCCGGGCGTCTTCGCGCTCCCCGCCGTGACGCTCTCGCCCGGAGAGGCCTTCGTCGTCACCCAGTCGAGCGCCGAGAGCCTCTACGCGGTGACCTTCGGCGGCAGTCCCGACGCCACGGCGGGCGCGGTCTCGGGCAACGGCGACGACGCGTACCGCCTGGCGGACGGCCGGGGCACCCTCGACCTGTTCGGGGCCGTCGGGGTCGATGGGTCCGGAGAAGCCTGGGAGTACACCGACAGCGGAGCGACCCGCATCGACGGCATCGGGCACGGCACGGACACCTGGACGTCCGGCGAGTGGGACTTCGGCGTCGCGCCCTCTCCCGGTAGCTGCGGAGACCCCGTCCAACCCGACGAACCCGACGAACCCGATCTCCCCGGAACCCTGCTGATCTCCGAGATCGTCGACCACGCCGACGACAGCCAGGTGAAGTTCGTCGAGATCTGCAACCGCGCACCCGACCCCGTCTCGCTCGGTGGACTCGAGCTGCAGCGGTACGTGAACGGCTCCACGAGCCCGGTGGTCGACGCCCTGGATGCGGTCACCCTGCAGCCCGGCGAGAGCTGGGTGGTGGTGAGCAGCAACGGCGCCGATGCCTTCACGACGCGCTACGGCCGCAGTCCCGACCAGACGAGTGCCGTGACCAGCGGCAACGGCGACGACGCGTACGCCCTGGCCGACGCCTCGGGGCTGCTCGATCTCTTCGGCCAGGTGGGCGTCGACGGCTCGGGGACGGTCTGGGACTACACCGATGGCGCGACGGTCCGCAGCGACGACGCCCGCTTCGCCGACCCCGGCTTCACCGCGAGCGAGTGGTCGTTCGAGCCCGGCGCAGACGGTACCCCCGGGCCCTGCGACGCCACCAGCCCCGTCGATCCCGACCCCGTCGACACCGGAGACCCCATCGACACGGGGCTTCCCGGCGACTGCACCGCGGACGCCGACGGCGACGGCTTCACCTGCGACGACTGCGACGACAGCGATCCGGACGTCCATCCCGGCGCCCCCGAGGCCTGTGACGGCGTCGACACCGACTGCGACGGCGTGATGGAAGGGGAGGACGACCTGGACTTCGACGGCGTGCCCGACTGTGCGCTGTGCGAAGACGAAGGGCTGTGGTTCTCCACGCAGACCCTGTCCGGTCAGGCCCTCGAAGACTGGCTCGACAGCTACCACAGCTCTGGCCAGTCCTGCGGGTTCACGAACAGCCGCCGGGAGATGTTCGGCAACATCGACAACGTGAACGGCACGGTCACCTGCGTGTACACGGGATCGACGGCGCCGGCGCAGTTCGACACGACGGCGGGCGCCCTGAACACCGAGCACACCTGGCCCCAGTCGCTGGGTGCGGGGTCGGGCCGAGCCCGGTGCGACCTGCATCATCTCTACCCGGTGCACGGGAGCGCGAACTCGGTCCGGGGCAGCTTCCCCTACGGCGTGCCGACCCACGACATCGACTGGCAGTGGAACGACAGCCGCCGCGGCCGGAACGCCCAGGACGAGCTGGTCTTCGAGCCCCCGGACGCCCACAAGGGCAACGCGGCGCGGAGCATGCTGTACATGCACGTGACCTACGGCTTGTTCCTCGACCCCGCCTACGAGGCGATGCTGCAGGACTGGAGCGCGCTGGACCCGGTAGACGCCCGCGAGCGCGAGCGCACCCTGGACATCGCCGACGAGCAGGGCAAGGTGAACGCGCTGGTGGCGTGTCCCCACCTGGTCGACCGGCTCTGACCCACGGAGATTACACTTGGTGAGGAGGCGTCCCGATGGACCGACCGCAGATCCGAGCCGATTCATTTCACGTAGACGATCTGGTCGCCCGGGCGATGCAAGGGCGCATTCGCGTGCCCCGCTTCCAGCGCGGCCTGAAGTGGCGCGATACGGACGTTCAGAAGCTGTTCGACAGCATTCATCGGGGGTTTCCGATCGGGACCCTGCTGATGTGGAAGCGACGGGCCCCGGATGCAACCGTGTGCTTCGGGCCGGTCGAGGTACCCGCCGTGGCCACCGACGACGCATGGTGGGTCGTGGATGGACAACAACGGCTCACCAGCCTCGTCGCAGGGCTGAACCATCCCAACCCCCACGACCCTGACGACCCGTTCGTCGTGTACTACGACCTCCAGGCGAAGGAGGACCAGACGACGTTCTTCCGACCCCATCGGCTTCGTCGTCGGACGCCGTACTGCATCCCCATCGCACGATGTCACGACCCTGCCGACTTCCAGAGCTGGCTGTTCGACTTCGTCGAACAGACCGGCGAGCGCGCCCTCATCGAGCGCGCCAGCGACGTCGCCACACGGATCCGGAACTACCGGGTACCGGTGTACGTGGTCGAGACGGATGACGTCGACGTGGCACGCCAGATCTTCCTCCGAACCAACCGGGCTGGTCGTCGCATGGATCTGCACGAGGTCTTCGCAGCACTCGCCCCTCCCGACATGGAGACGGCGAGACGCCCGGAAGCGATCACGGAACGGCTGTCTGGCGCATTTGGCCCCCTCGACGCGAATGTGGTCGCGAAGGCCGCGAAGGCGCTCGTCAGCGACGACGTCACCCGAACCGACAGTCACCCGGATGTGCCGGACACCGGAGCCTGGATGGCCCGAACGGAATCGGCCCTCGAAGACGCACTCCGGTTCATCCGGGAGTGCGGCGTGCCCCACACCCGACTCCTTCCCTTCGTTCCAACGCCGACCGTGACGCTCGCCCGGTTCTTCGCACGACACCAGCACCCCTCTGCGCGCACCCGACGACTGCTGCGCCGGTGGCTGTGGCGCGGCTTCTTCTCCGATGGGCTGGCATCGGATGCCAAGACGTTCCGTCGTGCAGTGGTCGCCGTCGGGGACGACGAGGACGCGTCTGTCCAAGCGCTGCTCGCCCAGGTGTCGAGTCGGTCTTCCTACACCTTGCCGGCAGAGTTCGACGCCCGAAACAGCGCCGCCCGGCTCGCAGTTCTGGCGCTATCGACCCGCGACCCCTGGCCCCCGCGCTCCGGTACTTCGCAGCTCGTTCTCGGAGAGGAGCACGACGCCCCGGGTGACGTCTTCGACTGGCTCCAACTCCACGGGGCAGACACCTTCTCGACTCTACCAGGTCCACATGAGAACACCGCGGCTGCTCGCTTCCTCACTCCCGGAGTCTCGCCCGCCCGACTCCGCGACAGCCTGGTCGCCTGGGCACAGGAGGACCTCGAACACCCGGCACTGTATTCCCACCTCGTGACCCGCGAGGGCGCACGGGCGTTGCTCCAGGGAGACGAGGAGCGCCTCGTGGCGGAACGGACCCGCGCTCTCATCGCCGTCCTCGGAGAGCTCCACGCCGCCATGGCCGAGCCAGAACACACCGACCGAGCTCCGCTGTCCGTGGCATCGGCATGACGGGACGCGCCTTGTCGGTCGGGCTCCACGGACACGCCGTGGGGCATCTCTGGGGCGACGAGACGCACTCCAACTTCTCGTTCATCCAGGCCTACCTCGATTCGCCCGATCGGCCCGTCCTCGGGCAGTACTTCGAGGACCGACTCCACAAGACGACCCGCCGCGTGCGAGGGATGCATCCCTGGTTCGAGAACCTGCTGCCGGAGCACGGCGGAGCCCTCCGGATCCGGTTCGCACGGGCACTCGGCATCGATTCGAGCGACAGTTTCGGGTTGCTGCGCGCCCTCGGTAGCGACCTGCCCGGGGCAGTGCGTGTGGCCGATGAGGGCGGCGGGCCGACGGCCGAGAGCCGCGTCGTAGATGAGCCCATCGCAGACGTGCTGGCCACGTCCCGCTTCTCTCTGGGAGGCGTACAGCTCAAGTTCTCCATGTCCGGCGATCCGAATCGGTTGTCCCTCGGCGTTCACGACGCCACAGGGGCCCAATGGATCCTGAAGATCGGCTCCCCCTCGTTCCCCTGGTTGGCGGAGAACGAACACGCCATCATGTCCTGGTGTCGGGCAGCCGGGTTCGACGTCCCCGAGACCCATGTGGTGCCCGTCGACACCCTGCCCGATCTGGGAGCACTCCCCGACACGCCGACGGCATTCATCGTTCGACGCTACGACCGGGTTCCCGAAGGCAGGGTGCATCAGGAGGACTTCGCCCAGGTGTTGAACGTCCGGCCCGGACAGAAGTACGACGCCATCAATGCCGCAGGTCTCGTCGACCTCGCCGGACAGATTCTCGGTCGAGACGGATCAGCCGAGGCGATTCGGCGGCTGGTCGCGGTCGTCGCGACAGGAAACGCGGACGCCCACCTCAAGAACTGGTCCTTGCTCTACCCCGATCGGATTCGCGCACGCTGGAGCCCGTTGTACGACCAGGTCGCAACGATTGCCTATCCTTCGATCGAACGACGCCTCGCCCTTCGAATCGGGCACGCGAAGCACATGAACGAAGTCCGGGCCGAACATCTGCGGTGGGTGGGCGAGCAGGCGGGACTGGAACCCGGACGGGTGATGAACCTCGTGGAGGAGACAGTCACTGCATTGGCTGCAGCCTTCGCACAGATCGACGAACCGCCGACCGCACTCGTGGAGACCCTCCACGAGCACTGGCAGACCGTGCCGTTGCTCAAACCCTACGAGCTCGGCTGACCAGGAGGCCCGATGACGTCCCCACGCCTGGCGAGCATGCCGTATAGAGCGGGTCTGCTGCTGTTCTTCTCTTGGGGACCGATAATGGGCTGCGGTGCCGAGCCCGCTGCGATCCCGGCCGCTGTGCTGGAAGCCGAAGGCGACACCCCCTGCGCGACCGATGACGACTGTCAGGTCTGGTACAACGGGTGCTTCGAGACCGCGAGCTGCTGGCACACCGACGATGTCGACGCCACGCCCGACATCCTCTGCGATCCGCCCGACTACGCCCCGCCCGACGCCCAGTGCGTCTGCGACGAGGTGTGCGTCGTCCGGTGAACGTCAGGCCACTTCGGCGACATCGAGCAGTGCCGAGAACAGGTCCGTGCGGGTGATGATCCCCGCCACCGAGCCCTCCTCCAGGATCGGAAACGCCCCGACGCGGCCCTCCAGCATGCGCTGCGCCACCTGACGGATGGTCGCGCTCGCGCCGACCGTCCAGACCGGGCTCGTCATCACGTTCTCGCAGCGGACCTCGTCGGAGCCCGCGATCACGTCCCGCCAGCTGATCATCCCCACCGCTCGGCCGTCCACCACCACCGGGAGATGACGGAACCAACGGGTCGCGAGCTGCGCCCGGACGTCGCCGAGGCGGGTCTCGGGCGCCACGACGTCGACGGGTCGCGACGCAATCCGATGGGCCGGAGCATCGAGGGAGTGCTCGGACAGGCCCGCCAGCACGGCCCGGATGCCGTCGTGTTCCGTGAAGACCCCATCGAGCACGGGCCCACCGGGGGTGGTGGGCGCGACGAACAGGACGTCGTGGCGGGACGAGCGGAGGCGATGCAACGCGGTGGACAGCGAGGTGTCGGCGGGAACCACCAGGCCCCGAGCCAGCGGCAAGGTCCCGAGGGCCCGGCTGCCGTCCTGCCAGGTGAGGACGCAGGCGTGCAGGTACCCGAGCAACCGCCCGTCCGAGACCACGGGGGCATGGCGGAACCCGACCATGGCCGCCCGCGCCTCCTCGACGGTCGTGTCGGGGGCGAAGGTGTGGGGGACCGGGGTCATCCAGCTACGGACGTTCGTGGACATCGAGTGCTCCTGCATCAGAGGACGAGAAGGAGAGCAGGGGTCGTGCCAGGTACGAGAGGCACCGTACGACAGTACCGTCCGCGCCAGCGGTGTGTGAAATGCCCCACCGGCGACGGCCAGATCGGGCGAGATCCCCCGGTTGGCTCGCCCACCTCGCCTCCAGGCATGGCACGGATCGTGCTCTCCCCCGAGACCTCCCCCATCCCGAGGTCCGCATGTCCTCCGCCCGCCACACCCCCCTTCTCTTCACCGCACTCGGTCTCGCAGCACTGCTGATCGCTCCCCAGACCGCATCGAGCGCTCCACCGGACCCCGAAGCGACCCGCGACGGGATGGCCGCCCACGCCATGCACGTGGACGCGGCCTGGGACGCGCTGATCGCCGGCGATCTGGAGCGCGTCCACACGGTGGCCGGCACCTGGCTGAACACGTCGCCGGATGCCACGAGCCCCGCCCCCCCCGACCCCGTGCTGCTGGACGCTCGCGAGGCCCTGCTGAACGACTGGACCGCCCTGTCGAAGACCGCTTCGATCCGGGAGGCTGGCAACGGGCTCGCCGCGATCGGCCAGAGCTGTGGGGCGTGCCACGTGGCCCGAGAGGTCGCGGAATCGCTGGTTCCAGCGGCCGAGCCCCGAAGTGCCGCTCCCATGGCCCGACACGACGCCGGCGCCCGCGGGATGTGGACTGCGCTGGTGACCCGCGACTCCGAGGGATTCGCGAAGGGAGCACGCGAGATCGCGGCCTCCAACCTGGCTCCAGAGGGTCCGGATGATGCGAGCGGAACGACGTCGGAGAAGGTGGCGCGCACCCTCGAAGCCGAGGTCCAGGACCTGGCCGCCCGCGCTGCGCGTTCGGACGACTGGTCCACCCGCGCGACGCTGACCGGAACGATGCTGGGAGCCTGTGCGACGTGCCACCAGGCGACGAAGGGCGGGCCGGAGGGGTCGGGCTCACCGGGGCTGCCGCCGGGAGCGCTGCTGATCTCCGACATGCACGAGCGATACGGCGCCCTGCAGCAGGCCCGGGAGGCCATCGGGCTCGGAGATCTGAAGGAGGCCCGCCGTCAGGGCGACCGGATCGTCACCCTCGAGCCCCCGTCCGGACTCCCGATGACCCCCTGGCGCCCCTGGGTCGCGGACGTGAAGGCCCGCGCGACGGACCTCGCTCACGCAAAGACCCTGAAGGACGCCGCGATTGCGACGGTGGCAGTGGCCGAGGCGTGTGGGACCTGCCATCGTCAGGTGGACGGTGGGCCCCGGGTGCCCGACGACGACGAGCTGGGCGCGACGCTGACCGCCGAAGACCGCGACTGGCTGGCCCATCTGGCGGGTCAGGTCGAGAGCAGCCCGGAACAGCGGGCCCGATTGGCGGACCGCCTGCTGCCGTAGATCGGTCTCGCTCAGTCCTCGACGGTGGAGAACGGCGAGACCCAGCGCCCGAACGGCCGTCCGCGCTCCATCACGAGGTCGGTGAAGCCCGCCGGAGTGTCGACGTCGACCAGGGCCGGGTCGGGCTGACCGAGGGACAGGTCCTGGAACTCGAACAGGCCGGTGCGCCCGTACAGATCGTCGTCGTCGTCGAGATCCTGCTCCACGAGATCGGCGGGGATGGGACAGTGCAGACCCTGATCGCTCTCGACCACGACGAGGCGCATGGGCGCGTCGATCACCTCGCTCCAGTGCAGGGGGAGCAGGCGGTCGTCGAACACGAAGGGGGCGTTCAACCCCCGATAGGTCCGGTCGTCTGCATCGACCGATTCGAGGGCGGCGCAGCCCCACCACAGGCCGGTCTCGTCTTCGAGGTGCACCTCGACCTCGATGTTGGGGCCGTTGAAGCCTCCTTCTTCGCTGTCGTGCACGGCGATCTCGTCGACGAACGGGACATCGGCCAGGAACACCTCGACGGTGTCGTTGGACAGATCGCCGCCGTTGCCCGCAGCGTCGAAGGCGCGCACCTCGAGCTCCGCGATGCCCTCGGGGAGGTCTCCGACGAAGGCGTCGACCCCGACCGCACAGGGCTCTCTGCAGTCGTCGACCGTGGACGAGCCCACCAGCACACCGTCTGCCAGGATCTCGATGTCGACGGGCGCTTTGCGGTCGTCGACCACGCGCACGTCGACCTGCACGATGCGGTAGCCCCCCACGTCCTCGAAGTCGTCCGGGGTGTCGATGGTCACCACCGGTGGGGTCCGGTCGGGGGTACAGGCCGCCAGGAGACCGACCAGGCCCAGGGCCGCTGCCCACTCGAGTGTCCTCATCGCCTCTGCCTCCTTCCGATGCACATGCCCCTCTCGACCCCCAGCCTAGACGCCTGGCACGGCGCCTGCATCGTAGATCTGTCGAGGAGGATTCTGCCATGTCCACGCATTCCCCACCCACGCTGCTCGTCGCCGTCGATCTGAGCGAGCTCGATTCCCCGACGAGTCCCCTGGCTCCGGCGATCGAGCTGGCTCAGCACCTGGGAGCGACACTCGATCTCGCCACCATCGATGCCATGCCCCTGGTGGCGGGCTTCGTCCGCGATCCGATCGTCCTGTCGACCCTGGAGAACGAGCTGTCCACGTTGCGTCGCCAACACCAGGAAGCGCTGAAACAACGCGTCGAGGCCCTTCCCGAAGCCATCCGGGGTCGAGCGCACTTCCGGGAGGGTGCCGATCCCACGCGGTCCCTGTGTGATCTCGCCCAGGCGATCGAGGCGGATGCCATCGTCGTGGGGACCCACGGTCGGCGAGGCGTCCGACGGGCGCTGCTCGGCAGTGTCGCCGAGAAGACGGTCCGACTGTCGCCCGTACCGGTGCTGGTCACGCGCGCCCCCACCCCCGAACGAGCCCGGTCTGGACGGGTCGTTCTGGCTCTGGACCTGCTGGAGGGCGGGCTGGAAGGGCGGATTGCCACGGCTGCCAGCTGGGCTCGGAGGATGGGAGCCACCCTCGACCTGCTCTACATCTCGCCCGACCTGTACGCCGATCTCGACCTGTTCACGGCCGATGCGGCACGCATCCTGGAAGCGGAGGCGAAGCGCGTCGACCTGCACCAGATGGATCGACTGAAGGCGCTGGCGGACACCATTCCCGAAGACACCCGTGGGAAGGTCCAGCGGCTGGAATCCCGGCACACGGCCGACGCCATCGCCGAAGCGACCCAGGATGCGGATCTGCTGATGCTCCACACCCACGGACGCTCGGGGATCACCCACGCGGTGTTCGGCAGCGTCGCGGCTCAGGTGGTGCGCCTGGCGACGGTGCCCACGCTGGTGTTCCGTCAGTCGACGTAGGGCGCCGGGCCGATGTAGCGCCCGTCGGTGAACCCGATGAACTCGCTGCCGGGCGTGCGGTCGACGTGGAAGTGGTCGTCGTGGGCCAGGTTGTAGTTGGGGGTGAGGATGACGTTCCACAACCGGTCGTCGTACCAGCGGTAGGCAGCGTCGTACAGCCAGGCTCCGCCGGGGGAGACGGGGGCTGGTGTGTCGTGCTCCCAGTCGTCGAAGAGGGTGTAGACGCTGCCGTCCGCCAGGCCGAAGCCCGCGATGTCGATGGCCTCGCCGTTGCCGTGCTGGGACAGGGTGGAGGTGCCCCCGATGACGCGGCAGTTGTAGACCCCCAGGTGGATCAGCGTGTCGGCGCCGTGGTCCTTCGCGTCGAGCACGGTGTCGGACAGGGACAGACCGAACCCACACGACGCCCCGTTCAGGCCCATCTGGTCTCCGGTGCTGGTCACGATGTCGACCCCGTGCATCGGTGGACGGATGACGACCGGATCCTCGACGTGACAGGTGAGCTCGGGATGGCCTTCGGGGCTGCGGTCTGGCCAGACGGTGGGCTCGAAGCGCACGCCAGCGGCGGCGAGCTCGGCGTAACAGGTGGGCAGCACGTCGCCTTCGCCGGGCACGCACGCGTAGTTCTCGGAGCCGCCGTTGGGTCGTGGAACCACCGAACAGCCGTAGCCGGGCCGACAGCCGGTCTCGGGGAAGTACCCGAAGTCGCACCGGCTGTGGCAGGCGCCGTCTCCGAGGGAGGGGGCGTTGGCGGGAAGGTGCACGTCGTCGACGCAGAAGGTGACGGGGTGCCCATCGGCGTCCGAGCAGAACTCGTCGCAGCCGACCGAGCACATGCCCGCCGGGTAGCCCTCGACGCCGAGCATGCAGGTGGCGCCGTCGAACGGGCAGTCCTCGACCGTCTCACAGGGACTGCCGATCCAGCCCAGCGGACCCGTGCCGGGATCGATCGGTTGCTCCGGAGAGCCCGTGTCCACCGGCTCGGTTGCGATGCGCACATCGCTGCCCCGGTTGTTCTTGCAGCCCGTCGCCAGGAGTGCCCCCACGAGCACGAGGGGGACGGCGGTGACGAAAGGGGTACGAAGCATGCGCGCCCCCTATCCCGAAGTCGGGCGATACACTGCACCCAGAACCCAGAGCTGCGAGGCATCCGACATGGGCTGGTTCGACGACGCCAAGGACAAGGCCGAGGAAGCCGCGGAGGACGCGCGGCAGAAAGCGGCTGCAGAAGCGGGTAAAGCGGCCGGAAAGGCTGCGGTCTCGGCAGCGACCACGGCGGCGCGGAAGTCGGTGGGGGCGTTCTTCGAAGGCATCGTGAGCTCTGCGGAAGCCTCCCTCGAATCCGCCCAGGAAGAGCGCGGACACACCGGGGAGCGCAACCAGGTGCTCGACGAGCTCGAAGCCACGCTCGACGAGCCGGACAGCGATGCCGACGCCGAGCCCCGTCCCACGCGGTCCGGCCCCACGCTGGAGGAACGCCTGGCCGCGATGCGCGCCGAGCAGAGCGTGTCGGAGCCCGAGATCCCCGAGCCCCAGCAGACCAATCTGGCGCCCGAGTCCCTGGGTCCGGTGCAGTCGACGCCCAGCGACCCGATGGCCAAGGCCATGGCCGCTCTCGAAGCCGCGCGTCGGGCTCGAGGGGTCGATCTGGATGCGGTCCCCGACCCTCCCCCCGCCCCGACCCCGACTCGCTCGAACGACCCCCTCGCCGCGGTCGACGAAGCGCTGGCGAAGGCCGCAGCGGCTCGCCAGCACGCCCGCTCGGGAGGCCGGGCCGCGCAAGCCCGTGAGCAGGCCGCCCGGGAACAGCTGGCCGCGTTGAAGTCCGGCTCCTCGTCGCCGAAACACCATGAGGATCCTGACGATCCTTCAGACTCACCCGTCGCGGACGGGCCGGACGACAGCCCTTCCAGCGGCCCGGCCCCCAAGAAGCGCAGCCTGTAGTCCATGGCCACCGAAGACCTGCAGCGCTGGATCGACGCGCTGGACCGGCTGCCCGACGACCAGCCCCCGAGCCGCGAAGCGATGGTGGCGGTGGCCACCGACATCGGGCTCGACCCCGACGTTCTCGAACAGGCCGAAGCCGAAGCCCACGACCTCGGGGTGCAGGGGCGGCGGTTCAGCGAAGAGGGACTGCACGACGATGCGGTGCGCACCCTGGACGCCGCCCTCGCGCTCCAGCCCTGGTCCAACGAGCTGCGTGCCGATCTGGGACGCGCACTGCTGGCCCGCCATCAGCACCGTCCGACTCCTGCCGACGCCGAGCGGGTCGAGCGCGTCGCACGCCTGCTGATCCGGGCCGATCCCGAGGCGGACGTCGGATACGCCCTGCTGAAGGGGCTGTCCGTGCCCTCGAGCGCTCCCCCCTCCGCACGGGGCGTCTCCTGGCCGGTCGCGACCGCGGGCATGCTGGGGGGTGCCGTGGTCCTGGCGGGCCTCGGGGTGTTCGTCCTGGACGCTGTTCGTGGGGTCCCGAATCCCCCCGATGTTTCCGACGAATCGACGCCCGCAGTCGCAGTGGACGTCCCGAACACACGCCAGATCGGAGACCTGGACGTCGCGATCCACCGGGTCGAGCTGCCAGACGCGCTGAAGCTCGAGGTCACCAACGTGGATCTGGTCCCCACGTCCGGAGGAGCGGGCTGGATCGCCAGCGTGGGGGTGGTGGCGACCAACACCGAAGCACCCGAGCCGCTGGTCCTGTCCGAGCTCGTGCTCTCGATCGAAGCCGTCGATGCCGAGGGGCGACACCTCGCCGCCTCGGACATGGCCCTGGTCGAGGACAGCGCTCCTGCGATCTACCCGGGCGACCGCGTGGGGGCGGACGCCTACGTGCGCTCCACCCGTGCGACCGGCACACCCACCCTTCTGCACGTGCGCATCGAGCGGGTGAAGACCTCACCGGGGAGCCGTGAACCCGGCCCCGAGGTGGAGCTCGAGTGGCCCGACGGCGTGCCCGCATCGGTCGGGGTGCGGTTGCGCGCTCGGGAAGCGGGGACGTGTGGCGGCTCGCTCATCCGGTTCTGCAAGGGGGTGTACGTGGTCGAGAACACCGGTACCGTGCCCCTGGACACCCTCCGGGTCCGCGCCCACTTCGGCACGTCGGGGGCGTCTGACTGGACGTACGCGATCTCGGGCGACGGGCGAGCCCTCGATCCCGGAGAGCGCACTCCCTTTCGGGTGATCGAGCAGGTCGGCGACACTGTGGACGCCGCCACCCTCACCCCGTGGCGCTTCGAGGTCGAAGAGGTCCGGACGCTCTGACATCCTCGACCGTACCGCAGCGCCCAGCCAACCATGCACCCGGACACATGCTCCCCTGGGAAGCCCCCGACGCCCTGGCGGTTGCAATCCGGGATCTGCGGCGCTGAGGACCAGTGCTACGATGCGCGCCGTGCACCGCCGCCCCCGAGACCTCGATGCCCCCCGGCTGGGCGATATGCTCGGTCGATCCACCGCCATGCAGCGGGTCTTCGAGCAGCTTCGACGGGCTGCTCGGTCCGACCTCACCATCCTCCTTCGAGGGGAGAGCGGCACCGGAAAGGAGCTGGCCGCTCGCGCCATCCACTCGCTGGGGCGCCGTCAGGCCGGGCCGTTTCGGGCGGTCAACTGCGCGACGTTCACCTCCGAGCTGCTCGCCTCGCGGCTGTTCGGACACGTCAAGGGGGCGTTCACGGGAGCGGTGCGGGATCACGAGGGACTCCTGGCCGCTGCCGACGGAGGGACCCTGTTCCTGGACGAGGTGGCCGAGATCCCTCCCGATCTCCAGGGCCGCCTGCTGCGCGTTCTCCAGGATCAGCGCTTCACACCGGTCGGGGGACGAACCGAGCGGCAGGTGGACATCCGGATCCTGTCGGCCACCAATGCGAGCCTCCGAGAGCGCGTGGCGGCCCGTGCCTTCCGCGAAGACCTGATGTACCGGCTGCGGGTCGCCGTCATCCGGCTGCCCCCACTGCGGGAGCGCGCCGGCGATCTGGAACTGCTGACCTGGCGGATCATCGACCAGCTCAACCGCACGGAAGCCCGCAGGGTCGAGGCGATCGATCCCGACGCGTGGGAGACGATGTGCACCCACGACTGGCCGGGCAACGTCCGCGAGCTGCAGAACGTCCTTCAGGCTGCCTTCGTGCTGGGCGAGGGGCCGAGCCTCACCCTCGACGAGCTCTCACCCGAGATGCGCGGCGAGGGCTGGGAGGGGGCGCCCTCCTCCCGACGCGAGAGCCCCACCGGCCCGACCACCCTCGAGGATCGCGAGCGCAGCCTCCTGCTCGAGGTGTGGGAGAAGCACGGGGGGAACCGGGGCGACATGGCCGAGGCGATGGGCTGGTCGCGGTCGACGCTGTACCGCAAGCTCAAGCACCACGGGCTGACCTGAGGGGCCACGCAGGCGCACCAGCGACCCGGACCGTGATCCCGGGGCAAAGGGCCCCCTGGCGGATCCATGGTTGTTGGCGATGAGCGCCTCCCCTCACCGGGCGGATAGGGACCGTTGAGATGATGTCCGCCCCCCATCCTTCTGCGTTCCGCTCCGCGCTCCGTGCCGCCTGTGTGGTCGTGGCTCTGGGAGCCCTCGGTGCGATCAGTGCGAGCTGCGGACGCCATCGACGCATCGAGCCCCCGCTCGCGATGGACGCGCTCACGATCGGGGCTGAGACCTCGGCGGGAGCCCCCGTCGATCCGCGCTGGTGGACGGCCTTCGACACCCCCGCGATGACGCGGGCGATCGAGTCCGCCCTGCAGGACAACTTCTCGGTCCGCGCCGCCTACGCCCGCCTCGACGCCGCCGAAGCGTCCGTCCGACGCGAGCGCGGCGCGCTGTTCCCCGCCATCGGGGCCTACGCAGACGCCTCGATCGGGACCGACGACCCCTTCGGAGGCCTGCAGCGCGTGCCCGTCGAGGTGGGGGTGAACACGAGCTACGAGATCGACCTGTGGGGCCGCATCCGCGCCCAGGTCCGCGGTCAGGCCCAGGAGCGCGAAGCCACCCGCCAGGATGCCCGCACGGCTGCCCTGAGCGTGTCCGCGGCGGTGGCGACGACCTTCATCGATCTCTCGGCGACCCGGGAACAGCTCACCCTGCTCGACACCCAGATCGCGGCGAACGAGCAGATGGCCGACATCGTGCGCAGTCGCGTGCTCAACGGGGTGGTGCGCCAGGCCGACTCCCTGCGTCAGGACCGGCTGGTCGAGCAGACCCGCGCAGCCCGGGTCGAGCGGATGGAGGAACTGGAGGTGCTGGAGCACCGGCTGGCGGTCCTCCTCGGTCGTCCCCCCGACGAGACGAACGACGTCATCGACACCCCGGAGACCCTTCCGGCACTTCCTCCCCTGCCCGCCACCGGAGTGCCCTCCGACCTGCTGCGACGCCGTCCCGACGTGCTGGCGGCCGAGCATCGTCTGTACGCCGCGGACGCCGACGTGGCCGTGGCCGTCACGAACCTCTACCCGCGGTTCACCATCCGGGCGGGCCTGTCGAACGCTCCCGCGTCTCCCGAGGCCCTGCTGACGGGCTGGATCGCGTCTCTGGGTGCGAGCCTGACCGCACCGTTGATCGAGGGGGGGCAGCGACGCGCCGAGGTGAAGCGGACGAAGGCGCTGCTGGATGCCGAGGTCGCCGAGTACGGCACGGTGTTGCTCACGGCGCTGGCCGAGGTCGAGGATGCCCTCGCCCGGAACCGGCGACAGGCCGAGGCCGTCGCGCTGCTCGACACCCAGGTGGCGCTGGCCGAGCAGACCGCCGACAACCTCCAGCTGCAGTACGTGGGGGGCCTCGACGTGGGCTACCTCGACGTGTTGACCGCCCAGACCACCGCCCAGCAGCTCGGGCGGCAACAGATCGCCGCTCGCCAGCGCCTGCTCACCTTGCGCGTGGATCTGTACCGGTCCCTCGCCGGGGGCATCCCCGAAGACCCCACCGACGCCGAGACCGACGATGGATGAGTCCGCTGAAGACACCGGTGAAGATACCGGTGAAAACACCACTCCCGAGTCCTCCACGAGCCCCTGGCTGAAGGGCGTCGCCACCGCGGTCGCCGCTGTGGTCATCGCGGTCGGAACCCTGCTGGCCGTGGGCCTGATCTGGCTGACCGAACCAGAAGCGGAGCGGGAAGGCGCGGTGAAGCGCACGGCGATGTTGGTGGAGGTCGCACCGGTCGAGCAGGGCACCTTCCGCCCGACGCTCACGGCCCTGGGCTCGGTCCGGCCCTTCGAGCAGGTGACGCTCCAGCCTCGCGTGTCCGGACAGGTCCTCGAGGTCGCGCCCACGTTCGTGCCCGGCCGGGTCGTCGAGCAGGGCGAGCTGCTGGTGAAGATCGACCCTGCCGATGCCCGCAACGTGCTCACCCAGCGCCGCAGTGCGCTGCAGCAGGCCGAGGCGGAGCTGGCCCTGGAGAAGGGACGTCGGGCGGTCGCCGAGCTCGAGCGCGACCAGATCGCCCAGCAGCTCGACGGCGGGATCACCGACGATCAGGAGCGGCTGATCCTGCGGGCACCCCAGTTCGAATCCGCACAGGCGTCCGTCGAGTCGGCCCGTGCAGCCCTGCGTCAGGCGCAGCTGGACCTGAACCGCACCGACGTGGTGGCGCCCTTCCGGGGTCTGGTTCTCGAGCGCACCGCGCACACGGGCTCGTTGGTCGATCCGTCCGTGGCGCTGGGGCAGCTGGTGAACGTCGATCGGTTCTGGGTCGAGCTCACGTTGCCCATCGCGAAGCTGCAGCACCTGGCCGCCGATCCCACCGAAGCCGGGCCCGTGATCCTCCGCGACGAGACCGCCTGGGGCCCGGAGGCCGAACGCGTCGGACGCCTGGAGAGCGTGATCGGGCAGGTCGACCAGCAGACCCGGATGGCCCGCGTGCTGGTGACGGTCCCCGACCCCCTCGCCCTCGAGCCCGAGACCGACGGTCCGCAGCTGATGTCGGGCACCTGGGTGCAGGCCGAGCTGCCCGGGCAGGTCCTCGAAGACGTGGTCCGCATCGACCGAGCGTGGCTGCGCCGCAAAGAGGGCCGGGACGCGGTCTGGACCCTGGTGGACGGCCGGCTGAAGGTGGTGGAGGTCCAGGTGGCGGTCCAGGACGAGGCCCACGCCTACCTCACCTCGGGCCCGAGCGCGGATGCCCAGGTGGTCACGACCGACCTGTCCACCGTCACCGATGGCGCGCCGCTGCGGATCGCCGGAGATGCTCAGGGGGATGCCAGCCCAGACGTCGGCACCGAACCATGAGCACGTCCACCGACGATTCTCCCCGCCTGACCGGGCCCATCGCGTGGTTCGTGCGCAATCCCATCGCCGCGAACCTGCTGATGGTGGTGCTCCTGGTGGGCGGGCTGTACGCCGCGGTCTCGGTCCAGAAAGAGGTCCAGCCCCCGTTCGAGCTGGATGTCGTCCAGGTGAGCATGACCTACCCCGGCGCCTCTCCCGAAGAGGTCGAGTCCGGGATCCTGATGCCCGTCGAAGAAGCCGTGCTCGGCATCCAGGGCATCGACGAGCTCACGTCCCAGGCCCGGGAGGGGTCGGCGAGCGTCAACGTGGAGCTGGCGGCCGGCACCGACCGGATGCGGGTCTTCCAGGACATCGATCAGGCCGTGAGCCGGATCCGCACCTTTCCCGACCAGGCCGAGGAACCCGAGGTCCGGCTGGTGGCCCGTCAGCGCAGCGTGATGGAGGTGGGGCTGTACGGCCACGTCGACGTGATGACCCTCCGAAAGCTCGGAGAGCGCCTGCGCGACCAGCTGCGGAGCCATCCCGACATCACCCAGGTCGAGGTGAATCGGGTGCCGGACTACGTCACCCACGTCGAGGTGTCCCAGGACCGGTTGCGCGCGCACGGACTCACCCTGGACGACGTCGCAGACCGGATCCGCGCATCCAGCCAGGACGTCCCGGCCGGAGCGGTCGAGGCCAGCAACGGCGAGGTGATGCTGCGGGTGAAGGCGCGCAAGCAGTGGGCCGACGAGCTCGCGACCATCCCCGTCATCACGTCCGGCCAGACGGGCTCTTCGGTGATGCTGGGCGACATCGCGACCGTCACGGACGGCTTCGAAGAGGTCTCGTTCCACAGCCAGTTCGACGGGACGCCCTCGATCGAGGTCCAGATCCACCGCATCGGCGACCAATCCCCGCTCACCATCGCGGCCGCCGTCCAGGAGGTGATGGAGAACTTCGAGGCCGGGCTGCCCCCGGGCGTGGCGTGGCGGATCGACAGCAACGCCGCTGCGGACTTCGACGAGCGACTGACGCTGCTGGTCGAGAACGGCCTGATGGGGCTCGTCATCGTGCTGGTGATCCTGGCGGCCTTCCTGGAGCTGCGGCTGGCGTTCTGGATCATGGTCGGCATGACCACCAGCTTCGTCGGAGGGGTCCTGTTCCTGCCCTGGGTGGGGGTGAGCGTGAACATGATCTCGATGTTCGCGTTCCTGGTGGTGCTCGGCATCGTGGTCGACGACGCCATCGTGGTGGGCGAGAACGTCTACGAGCAGCGCGAGCGTGGGGTGCCCGCAGAGCAGGCCGCCATCGAGGGCACCCGCAGCATCGCCGGACCCGTGGTGTTCAGCGTGCTCTCGACCGTGGTGGCCTTCGTCCCGGTGATGCTGCTGCCGGGCACCACCGGGATGTACTGGTGGCCCCTGCCCGTCGTCGTCATCGTCGTGCTGCTCCTGTCGCTGGTCGAGGCCCTGTTCATCCTGCCCAGCCACCTCGCGCACATCGGCGAGCCCGGCCCCATCGGACGTGCAGTCGGGCGCGTCCAGCGGGTGATCGCGGGGGCGCTGAAGGCCTTCGTCCAGCGCGTGTACCGTCCGATCCTCCAGGTCTGCCTGGACTTCCGCTACATCACCCTGTGTGCCGCCACCGGGCTGTTGGTGGTCACCGGCGCCTACTCCACGAGCGCGCACATGGGCATGATCATGATGCCCGAGGTGGCCGCGGACGAGATCGAGGCGGGGGTCCGGTTGCCGGTCGGCGTCACGCGTCCCCAGGCCGCCCGGGTCGCCTCCCGTCTGACCACCGAGACGATGGCGTTGTTCGACTCCGCCGGGCTGTCCGAGGCCGCCGAAGGCGTGAAGACCAACGTGCGCGGCGAGAACTTCATCGACGTCGAGATCGTGATGAAGCCCCCGACCGAGCGGGACATGTCGGCCAAGGACGTGATCCGGATCTGGCGCGACACGGTCGCCGACCTGCCCGGTGTCGACCAGATCACGTTCGAGGCCGAGCGGGGACCCGGCGGGCACCGCTCGGACATCGAGGTCGACCTGGCGCACGACGACATGGACGAGCTCGCGGCCGCCACCCAGGCCTTCGTGGCCGAGATGGAGCGCTTCGAGACGGCCCGCGACGTCAACGACAACTACCGGCCCGGCAAGGTCCAGCTGGACATCGAGCTGCTCCCCCAGGGTCGGATGCTGGGCCTGACCGATGCCGAGGTGGGCCGACAGGTACGGGCGGGGTTC
The DNA here is from genome assembly GCA_965224055.1 of Myxococcota bacterium. Taxonomy (GTDB): domain Bacteria; phylum Myxococcota_A; class UBA796; order UBA796; genus JACKEQ01. The sequence goes on from OZ245034.1 coordinate 6,600,100, forward strand.
TTCGGGACCGTCGCCCTGCGCCAGCTACGGGGAACCAACGAGATCGAGATCCGCGTCGAGCTGCCCGAGGACGAGCGAGAGGATCTGAGCACGCTGGAGACCTTGTCGATCCGCACCCCTGGCGGCGTCGAGGTTCCTCTGTTGGACGTCGCCCGCATCGAGCAGACCACGGCGTTCACCAGTCTCGAGCGCCGGGCGGGACGTCGCGCCATCACCGTTCGCATGAACGTCGAGCCGAAGCGCGCCACGGGAGCCTTGATCGAGGCCATCGAGACGGAGGTGTTGCCGGAGCTGCGCGCCAACCACCCCGGCCTGACGTGGACCTTCGAGGGCTCGCAGGCCGAGATGCGCGAGTCCACGGGCTCGTTGTACGGCAGCTTCGCGCTGGCGCTCGGTCTGGTGTACGCGCTGCTGGCCATCGCCTTCCGCTCCTACCTCCAGCCGCTGATCGTCATGATCGCCATCCCGTTCGGCACGGTGGGCGCGGTGATGGGCCACATGGTGCTGGGCTACGACCTGTCGCTCGTGAGCCTGATGGGGATGGTCGCGTTGTCGGGCGTGGTGGTGAACGACTCGCTGATCATGGTCGACGCCGCGAACCGCACCCGTTCAGAAGCCCCGACCACGTCGGCCTACGACGCCATCTTCCAGGCCGGGCAGCGTCGGTTCCGGCCGATCCTGCTCACCACGCTCACCACGTTCGGCGGGCTCACCCCGATCATCCTCGAGCGCTCCAGTCAGGCGAACCAGCTGATCCCGATGGCGATCTCGCTGGGCTTCGGCATCGTGTTCGCGACCACGATCATCCTGGTGATCGTGCCGTGCCTGTTCCTGGCACTCGAAGACGCCACCCACCTGGTGGCCGGCCGTACGCCGTCGGATCCTGGGGAAGATGAGATGAGCGGAGCCGCGCGCGCAGCGAAGTGACGGCATCTGCGCTACGCTCGGCCGATGAACCCTCCTTTGCGTTCCCCGCTCTGCTCTGTCGTCCTGCTCTCGCTCCTGGTCGGCTGCGGGACGCGTGCCGTGCAGTTCCAGGTGTACGACGAGGACGACGCGTGCTGGCGCTCGACGACCGAGGACCGCCCGGTGCGCTACTGGCCACAGTCCAACGCCGACACGGAGTTCGAGTGCGTGAACGCCGACGGGGACTGCGTGCGGTTCGACGGGATCTCCGACGATCCGTGGCTCGGCGACTGTGAGCCGTGCACGACCCCGGAGCCCGGGAGCCCTCCCTGCTGAACCCGGTCGGCGATCATCAGAGACGCGGCGTCCTCGTGAAAGACCCCTGTAGTTTGCTTGCATAGCTTGTGTTGCTATTCGGATGGCGTACCCCAGATGGAGGAACCCCATGCGCACCGCGCTGATCGTCGCTCTCTCGTCCGCCCTCGCCACTGGCTGCGTCACGAAGAAGAAGTACAACGCCCTGTCCGACCAGCTGACCACCACCCAGGCCGAGCTGGCCGAGAGCCGCGAAGAGGCTGCAGGCTATGTGCTGCAGATCGACGACCTGAAGGATCAGGTGGCCGAGCTCGAGAAGGAGAACGAGGCGCTCGCGGCCTACTACACCGACCTCATCGAGGAGTTCGGAGGGGCGATGGAGGACGGCGACCTCGAGCTGGTGATGTACCCCGACCGGTCGGTGCTGGCGCTGTCCGAGAACATCGTGTTCGCCACCGGGTCCGCGTCGCTGCGCGGCGAAGGGCGGAAGGCCGTCGATCAGCTGGCCGAGCTGCTGAAGAACCATCCCGACCGGCACTTCCAGATCCAGGGCCACACCGACTCGCGGCCCATCGCCACCTCCCGCTACTCGAGCAACTGGTCGCTCGGCGCGGCACGTGCGGTCACGGTGGTCGAAGCCCTCATCGACGCCGGCGTGTCCGAGGAGCAGGTGTCCGCAGCCACCTACGGTGCAACGAGCCCGGTGGCATCGAACGGAAACGACGACGGCATGCAGAAGAACCGGCGCATCGCGGTCACCCTCGACCCCTCCCTCGACGAAGTGCCCGGCCACCTCGCGTTGCTGAACCAGGCCCGCGAAGCCGGCATCGTCCGCCAGGCGCACGGCCACGGCGACCCCATCGCCCGCCGCTGAGCACGGCTGTGGCTGTCGTTCAGGGCTCGATGGCGTCTGGGACGTCGCCGCCCACGTAGACCACCACACCTGCGTCGAGCGGCCGGGACGCCAGCGCTCCCCCCACCATCCACAGGGTTCCGTCGGGTTCGATGGCGCAGCCGTGCCAGTCCTGCAGGGTGGACGGCTCGATGTCGGCCTCGTCGTCGGAGACCCACACGCCGTCGATCCGCTGTGCACGCGCACCGAACTGCCCCACGGCCCAGGCGGTGCCGGCCCCTGCACACACCCCGTTGAAGCCGGGCTGGAAGTCGGGGCTGACGTCGAGCCAGGCCGAGCCGTCGTACTCGAGCACGATGCCGTTCCCGGCGCCTCCGACCGCGATCGGGCGCTCGCCGGAGGTGTCGACGGTGAGCAGCGGTGCCGTGGGATGGCCCGTCTCGACGGCACTCCACGCGGTGCCGTCCCAGTGCGCCGACGTGCCGGCCGAGCCCACCAGCCACACGTCCGATGCGGAGGTGCCGTGGACCTTGAAGTACACGTCGCCGTCTTCGGAGGGCAGACCCGCATCGAATGCGGCCCAGGTTCCATCGGTGCGTCGCCACAGTGCCGGCGGACCGGAGCCTCCCTGAGTCTGGCCGACCGCCCAGACATCGTCGGGAGATGCGCCCCAGACCCCGAAGAAGGTGGTCTCGGCATCGGGACCCGACACGGACGTCAGCGCACCCGAGCCCCGGTCGAGCTCCACGATGGTCCCGCCATCGCCCACGAAGACCGCTTCGTCGTCCGCGATCCAGGCCCACCACAGCTCGGCGCCTGCGAACTCGGACGTGTCGATCCGCACGAGCTCGTCGCCCTCGCGATGCAGGACGAGGGGCCCCGCTCCGTCGTCGGGGGTGGCCGACGCCCCCACCATCCAGACGTCTCCGGGCTCCGGCGCGCGCACGGACAGCAACGCCCCCGACAGGTCCTCGCCGACGACGCACCCCTCGGGTCGGTCGCAGGGACTGCAGCCGACGAGACTCAGCACTCCAGAGAGTCCGACGAACAGCATCATGCGCCCTCCCCGCACGACAGCCACTCCCACAGCACCCACTTGTCGTCCTCGGGCACGGCTGCCCCGTCGGTCGGCATGATGTCCCGCTCGATGACGGTCCAGGTCCGGAATGCGTTCACGGCAGCCTCCTCGGGCGTGTCGAAGTTGATGAGCTCGGGCGCGCCGCTCCGGTCGCCCACCGCGAGCTGAGTCGAGTGGCAGCGCGTGCAGTGCTCCGCGAACACGGGCTCGGCCTCGGCCCAGGTCGCGAAGTCGTCCTCGCAGTCGCCGAGCGAGGTGGGGAGCTCGTCCGAAGTGCCGTCGCACCCGCCGATGCCGCCCACGACCAGACCGACCAGCGCCCCCCGTCTCACGGCTCGAGGGAGCGAAGCCCGTAGAAGTTCCATGTGTTGTCCCCGTGGTTGTGGAGGTGCAGGTTGACGTTCGTACCCGCATCCAGATCGACGGGCACCTCGAAGGTCTGAATCCAGTCCGCCGGGCCACTCGGGATGGGTTCGAGCTGGTCGAACACGACCCATTCGCCCACGACGAGCGCGCAGTGGGCTTCCGCTGGCACCTCGGAGACCAGCGTGTCGTGGAAGAGGTCGAGCTCGACGACGTCGCCCGCGCGCAGATCGAGGAGCAGCGGCTGCCGGATCGAGAGGTAGTTGCACCCGCCGGTGTCGATCTCGAGGGAGGGAACGCCTTCGGGATCGACCTCGATCGACCGCGCGGCCGGGGGACACTCCACCATCGTGGGCCGATGCTGTGCGAGGGGGTCGTCTGCCGCATCCGCGGGCTCGAAGGCAGCCAGATCGACGAGCGCGCCATACTCCCGACCACACCCCGCGAGCAGGACCGCACCGAGCAGGAGTGCGTGGCTACTGAAGCGCATCCGCGGCCCCCACCCACCGGAGCACGCGCTGACCCGTTCGCTCGGCGATCAGCAGGTCGCCCTCGGGGGTCCAGGCCATGCCGGCCGGTCCGTCGATCCGCGCTCTGTCGGGGGTGGCGCGGCGGCGGGGCCGGGTGTCCTCGTCGTTCCCGCCCGCGACGCGCTCCACCGATCCGTCGGTCGCCACGTGCAGGATGCGGTCGTTGCCCAGATCCGAGACCAGCAGCCCGCCCTCTTCGGTGACCAGCACGCCAACCGGCCCGTCCAGCCGGGTCTCGGCGGCGGTGGCTTCGCTGGAGAACCCGCGCTCGCCGGTACCCGCGACCCGCTCGACATCCAGGGAGTCGAGATCGACCGAGAGCACGCGATGGTTGCCGGTGTCGGCGACGTACAGGGTGTTCGTGGCTTCGTCGAGCGCGAGGCGCTCGGGGTTGCGGATCGGCGTCTCGGGGCCCGTCGACAGCGGACCGATGCCGCCCGACCCGGTGCCGAGCACGGTGTCGATCACGCCGTCGACATCCACCCGTCGCACACGGGAGAAGGTCTGATCGGCGACGAAGATCCGGCCGTCGGACGCCACGACGATCCCCCCGCCGTAGCCCATCTCGGCGTCCAGCGCGTCGCCTCCATCCCCGGTGTCGTCGAGGACCCCGGTCGCGACGCAGACCTCGGTGAACCCACCTTCGTCGATGCGGATCACCCGCCCCTCGTGCTGGGGCAGGATGTAGAAGAGCCCGTCGGGCCCCCAGGTGGCATCGACGGGGTTCTCGAGGGGCGTGTCGAGGGGACGGACCCCTTCCTCGGAGTACGCGTGGATCCCGTTGCCGACCACGGTTTCGATCTGCCCGTCCTCGATCGTGCGGACCCGCATGTTCGAGTAGTCCACGACGAACGGGACCCCATCGGGATCGACGCCCACGGACGTCGGCGAGGCGACGAAGCTGTCGAGCGCCGGACCGTCGCCGTTGAAGCCCAGGTCTCCGGTGCCCGCGATGGTGCAGATCCGGCCCTCGGGGCAGGTCGCCGAGCATCCTGCCAGGACGAGCACGAGCCCCAGGACCGGGAGGCGCGGGCTCACTCCGGGACGACCTTCCGGATGACGCTGTTGTACGTGTCCGAGATGTAGACCGCGCCTTCGTTGTCGATCGCGACGCCGAAGGGTCGAGCCAGCAGGGCTTCGTCTGCAGGACCGCCATCGCCGTCGAACCCGACCTCTCCACAGACCCCCGCGAACGTCTCGATCGTGCCATCGGTGAGGATGCGGCGCACACATGAGTTGTCGGTGTCGCTGAAGTAGACCGTGCCATCGTCGGCCACCGCCACATCGGTCGGGGTCTGGAGCATGGCGTCGACGGCCGGGCCGCCATCGCCGCTGTAGCCACAGCCCTCGGTGCACGCCGTGCCGTTGTCGGAGTTCTCGGGGGTCTCGCCGATCCCCGCGATGGTCTCGACCGTGCCGGCCTCGATGTCGAACCGGCGGATCCGCCCGTTGTGGGTGTCGGCGATGTAGAGCGAGCCCTCGAAGTAGTCCATCTTGAACGCCGGCTCTGCACGCTGCAGCGCGGGACTGGCGAACATGGTCTCCAGCGCGTCGCCATCGCCGTTGAAGCCGTGGGAGCCCTCGCCTGCGACGGTGTCGATGATGCCGTCGGGATCGATCACCCGGATGCGCTGGTTGGCCATGTCGGCGACGTAGATGTTGTCGTCTTCGTCGGTGCGCACGCCACAGGGCAGATCCAGGATGGCATCCTCTGCGGGCCCGCCGTCACCGGCGAAATCACGGCCTCCGGTGCCGGCGATGAACTCCATCGACGACAGATCGGGAGAGAACTTCGCGACCCGGGAGTTGTGCCACGCCGCCAGCACGAGCGAGCCGTCGGACAGCCAGGTGACATCGGTGGGGTGGTTCCACTCGGCCGAGAACGCTTCGCCCTCCGGGCCGTCGCCCAGCTGGCCCCCGACGCCGCTGATGACCTCGATGCTCTCGGACTCGTCGAGGGTGACCAGGCGGTGGTTGTTCCAGTCCATGATCACGGGCCAGCCCTCGGTGGGGTGGAACGCGACGTCGACCGACCAGAAGGTGCGGGCGTCGAGACGGTGGGTGCCTTCGTCGGAGAGGCCGGCTTCGCCAGGGGTGCCGAACCAGGTGCAGATCTCGCCCGGATCGCAGGGCTTCGGCCCACAGCCGACGAGGAGGAGGAGTGCGGCGATCATGGGGTCATCCTGCGGATGCGGTGGTTGTAGGTGTCGGCGACCAGCAGCGTGCCGTCGTCGGTGATGTCGATGCCGTAGGGACGGTCGAGCGCGACCTCGTCCGCAGGCAGACCATCCTCACCATCGCCCGGCTCCAGCGTGCCCATCACGATCTCGAGGCTCTCGTCGGCGGGGTCGTAGACGCGGATGACGTGGTTGCCCTCGTCGGCGATCCACAACCGACCGTCCGGACCGGCTTCGATGTCGCGGGGGTAGCAGAGCGCGTTCGGGTCGCATCCACCGCCGGGCAGGGTCTGCTCGGGAAGACCGGGCAGGCTGTCGATGATGCCGGTGTCGAGGTCGATCACCCGGATGTTGTGGTTGGACGTGTCGGCGATGTAGAGCAGGCCGTCGTCGTACTCGATGGCGCCGGAGGGCTCGGGCTGGAGGTCTTCGCGGTCCCAGAAGTAGAACTCGGCCTCGAGCGCGGGCCCGCCGTCTCCCCCGTCTCCGAGATCACCCGTGCCCGCCATGGTGTCGATCAGGCTGAAGTCCGCGGCGACCTTCCGGATCCGGACGTTCCGCTGGGCGAGCAGCCAGAAGCTCCCGTCGGCGGGGTCGATCGCGATCGAGCTCGGGAACGCCATCAGCGCGTCGGCCGCAGGGCCCCCATCGCCCGCGAACCCGGCGTTGGCACCGTTGCCGTCGGTGATGTCGGTGTCTGCGCAGACCACCAGCGAGTTGCCGGTCTCGGGGTTCCACTCGCGGACGCGATGGTTGTGCCAGCTGGGGATCAGCAGGCGGTTGGTCTCGAAGTTCCACTCGAGCTGCGTGGGGTGGTTCAGCGCCACGGTGGTGCCCGGAACCCCCGGCGGGATGCGCTCGTCGAAGTCCGGATCGCCGTCTCCCAGGAAGTCGGTACCGATGATGGTCTCGACGCGACCGTCTTCGACGTGCCGGATCTTGTGGTTGTTCCAGTCGCCCACGAAGAAGTCGTCCGGGCCGTTGCGCGCAGCGACATCCATCGGCCCGTACAGCGGGGCCCGATCAGCCTTGACTTCGGTGGCGGAAGACCCGGCCTCTCCGGTGCCGAGCACGGTACAGACGGTCCCCGACTCCTTGCAGTCGTTGCTGCAGCCGACCAGAAGGGGAAGCGCAAACAGGAACATGAACACCTCGCGACACCGACCTTATCGCACGCGACGGCGACCCGCACGGCCCTGAATTCCCGCAAGGCACGCCGACCACGCTGGCTATTCCGTGTTCCCCACCGTGAGCGTGTAGGTCTCGTCGCAGGAGAATCCATCGAGCACCTCCACCTCGATGAAGTACAGGTTCCCGTCGTTCGACGCGATCACGCCGCCTCGACTCACCTCCAGCAGCCCGTCGTCCCACGTCGTGTCCGAGTCGACGAGGTTGGTGACTCCGAACACGTCGTTGCGGTACAGGTGCAACGCGAGCTCTACGCCAGCGGGGATGTCCTCGACCGTGGCCCACGCCTCGAACCCGTCCATGAACAGCGACCCGGGATCGTCGACGGTGTCCATCTCGAACCAGTCCGTGTCCGTCGGGCTCGTCGTGCGAGGCAGGATCACCACGGTCTCGTCGTCGTTGGCGATGCGAGGTGCCGCCGAGCGGACGTCGTTGGGCTCCCATGCATCCGACCACGGGTCGTTGATCACCCCGTTGCAGTCGTTGTCGAACACATCGCACAGCTCTTCGGCCCCCGGGTACACGGAGGCCTCGCCGTCGTCGCAGTCGTCGTCGCAGATCGAGAAGCCATCGCCATCGCTGTCGACGAGCTCGTCGTCCCAGGTGCCATCGCAGTCGTCGTCTTCGCTGTTGCACAGCTCGGGTGCGCCGGGCCAGGTCGATGCCGAGGAGTCGTCGCAGTCCGTGTCGTCAGCGACCCGCCCGGCGGGTACCACGCACGTCTCGATCGATGCAGCCATTCCATCGCCGAAGCCGTCGCCATCGGCATCGGGCCAGGACTGGATTCCAGCCAGGCCGTCGTCCACCACGCCATCACAGTCGTCGTCGATCGCGTTGCACGCTTCCTCCGCATCTGGATGGATGGACGCATCGCCATCGTCGCAGTCCCCTCCCACACCATTCGTGGATGCGTCGCAGGTGTAGGTCAGGCTCGCGTCGTCCCCGTAGCCATCGCCGTCGAAATCGTCGTACTGAGCCACTCCATCGACAGCGCCGACGTCGACCTCCCCATCGCAGTCGTCATCCAGCTCGTTGCACTGCTCCGCGGCGCCAGGGTGCACGCTGGCATTCCCATCGTCGCAGTCGGTGTCGTTGTCACTCCACCCCGCTGCGGGCCCCTCGCACCGCTGGGTCTGGACGCTGCTCTCATCTCCGAATCCATCCCCATCCGCATCGGGCCAGTAGGCCTCGTGGGCCACGTCCTCGTCGATCGAACCGTCGCAGTCGTCGTCCTCGGAGTTGCACCCGTCCACGGCCACGCCGGGATTCCGCGCAGCATCCTCGTCGTCGCAGTCCCCCCCGAGCTCCACGAAGCCCGCCGGTGCATCGCACGCCTGTCGGGTGGCTGGGCCGCCGTATCCGTCCCCATCCGAGTCCGAGAAGAAGGTGGTTGGGCTGGCACAGTCCGAGCTGGCGGGCGGTGGTCCCGAACAGTCGCTGGCGAGCACGACGATGACGATGACGATGATGATGATGATGGCATCCCCCTCCAGCGCAGAGTACCTGGAGTTCGAATCACACCCTTCTTACTTCCGATTTCACTCATCGCGAGACACCGGAGACCCTGTGGCCACTCCCCTCGCCTGCCGCTGCGGAGCCGTCCGCGGAACCCTCGACCACGTCGGGTCCGTCGGCAACCACGTGGTCTGCTACTGCATCGACTGCCAGACCTACGCCCACCACCTCGAGCGCGCCGATGTGCTGGACGATCACGGCGGCTCGGCGGTCTACCAGTCCCGACCCAGCGCGATGCAGATCACGCAGGGCCGGGATCAGGTGCGCTGCCTGCGGTTGAGCCCGAAAGGCACACTGCGCTTCTACGCGGGCTGCTGCAACACCCCGATGGCGAACATGGCGGCGAATCCGCGGGCGCCGTTCGTGGGCGTTCCCCTGACGTTCTTCGCCGAGCCCGACAGCGCTCCTCCCGTCCGGGTGCGGGTGATGGGCAAGTACGCCCACGGTTCTCCCGATGGCGCCCACGCTTCGGCGCCCGCCGACTTCATCCTCCAGGCGGGCGCACGGCTCGCCGTCGATCTGCTCCGAGGACACCACCGGCCGTCCCCCTTCGACGGGGAACCCGCGATCGAGCGCACGGTGCTCACACTGGAGGAGCGTCAGGCCTCGAAGGACCGTGCCGCCGCACCCCCGCGCTGACTACCCGAGCATCTGGTCCTCGAACACGGCCAGGCCGGCCTTCGCGCCTTCCCCCATGGCCACGACGATCTGCTTGAACGGCACCGTGGTCACGTCTCCCGCGGCGTAGATCCCCGCGGTGTTCGTGCGCCCCTTGGCGTCCACCACGATCTCGCCCCAGGGATTCGTCTCGACGACGTCTCTCACGATCTGGCTGTTGGGGACCAGGCCGATCTGCACGAACACGCCGTCCACATCGAGCACCTTCTCTTCGCCCGTCTGGCGGTCCTCGTAGCGCAGTCCTGTCACGTTCGACCCGTCTCCGACGACCTCGATCGTCTTCGCGTTCGTGATGAGGTGCGCGTTGTCGATGCTCTCGAGCTTGTTCAGCAGGATGGCGTCGGCCTTGGCCTCGGGCATGAACTCGAGGACCGTGACCGACCGGACGATGCCCGACAGGTCGATCGCGGCTTCGACGCCGGAGTTGCCGCCCCCGACCACCACGATGTCCTTGCCCTTGTACAGCGGACCGTCGCAGTGCGGGCAGAACGCCACCCCGTGGCCGAGGTACTCCTTCTCGCCCGTGACCCCGAGCTCCCGCCACTTGGCGCCCGTGGCCACGATCACCGCTCGCGACGTCAGGACCTCTCCGCTGTCGAGCTCCAGCTTCGCGGGCGGACCCGGGACGAGGCGCTTCACGCGGCGGTGGTCGAGGAGCTGCACGTCCACCGACTGCAGGTGGGTGTGCAGGTCGGTCGAGAGCTTCTTGCCTTCGGTGTAGGGGACGGAGATCAGGTTCTCGATCCCGAGCGTGTCCTGGAGCTGTCCTCCGAGCCGGTCGCTGATCACCAGGGTCTTCATGCCCTTTCGCGCGGTGTAGATGGCCGACGACACCCCGGCCGGACCGCCCCCGACCACGACGACGTCGAAGTCCCCGAGATCGGTGGGGGCGTCGGCGGGCACGCTCCCGAAGCGGTCCTCCAGCTTGCCGAGCAGCGCTCCGAGGGTGGTCTTGCCCGAGCTCACGAGGTCGTCGCCGACGAAGACCCCGGGAACCCCGCGCAGTCCGAGTCGCTCCACCTCGTCGGGCAGGAACGACCCGTCGATCATCTCGTGCTCGAAGTCGTCGTGGAACAGCGCCATGAGGTTCAGGGCCTGGACCACTTCGGGGCAGTTCTCGCAGGACAACGACACGAAGGTCCGCAGCCGGATCGGCCCCTGCAGGCGACGGATGCGGTCCAGCAGACCCTCGTCGGGGAGCTTGCCCTGGCCGTTGGCGTGCAGGATGGCGAGCACGAGCGAGGTGAACTCGTGTCCGCCGGGGATCCCCGTGAACGCCACGCCCGTCGCCTCCCCGTCCCTGAGGACCGCGAAGCGCGGAACGTCGGACGGCTCGCCTTCGACGGTCACGCTCACCTGATCGGAGGTTCCCGCCACCCCTTCGAGCAGCTCGACGAGCTCGCCCTGCTGGGCGTGATCGCTCGGTCGGACGCGCAGATCGATGGCGCGATCGAGAGTGGCGTAGACGGACTTCAGCTGTTGCACGATGCTGTCATCGAGCATGATTCCTCCAGGGTGGGCGTGGGGAAGGGGTCGGGGGACGGAGCTCAGATCTTTCCGACGAGATCGAGCCCCGGCTTCAGGGTCTTCTCACCGGGCGTCCACTTCGCGGGGCACACCTCGTCGGGGTGCTCGGCGATGAACTGCGCGGCCTGGACCTTGCGGAACAGCTCGTCGGCGTTGCGTCCGATGCCGTTGTCCTGGACCTCGGCGAGCTTGACCTTGCCCTCGGGGTCGATCAGGAAGGTGCCGCGATAGGCCATGCCCTCTTCCTCGATGTACACGCCGAAGGCGCGGGCGAGCTTGCCGGTGGGGTCGGCGAGCATGGGGTACTCGATGCGCCCGACGGTGTCGGAGGTGTCGTGCCAGGCCTTGTGGGTGAAGTGCGTGTCGCAGCTGACCGAGTAGATCTCAGCGCCGATCTCCTTCAGCGCGGCGTGCTTGTCGGCCATGTCTCCGAGCTCGGTCGGGCAGACGAAGGTGAAGTCGGCCGGGTAGAAGAAGAGGATCGACCACTGGCCCTTCAGGTCTTCGCTGCTGATCTCGACGAACTCGCCGTTGTGGAAGGCCTGCAGGGTGAAGTCGGGCAGGGTGCTGTTGATGAGCGTGGACATGGATGTCTCCTGGTGGTTGGCGGGTCGCCCCGCGGTTCGTGAAGACAATCTGCTCGGGTGCGAGCCATATCTCCAATCGATGTTTTCTACCGAATCGATAGGCAGTGCCTAAGCCTCGCGCATCGCCGACCGCTCGCAGTGCTATCTACGTCCACCCCCCGAACTGGACCCCCCATGGACTACGCCCCCGTCTTCGACGCCCTCGGCCGCGACCTGCGCTTCCTGCTGTACGACGTGTGGGAGGTCGAGCGGCTATGCGACCAGCCCCGCTTCGCCGATCACGACCGGGAGGACTTCGACGCCCTGCTCGATGCGGCCATCACCCTGGCGCGGGACGTGTTCGCGCCGTCTGCAGCGGAGCACGACGCGAACGAACCCGTGCTGGATGGCGCCCATGGAGTGGTGCTGCCCGAATCCCTCGGTGCAGCCGTGTCCGCGTACATCGAGGCCGGCTACCTCGGCGCGTCGTTTCCCCCCGACATCGGGGGTCTCGGGCTGCCCTACGTGGTGACCCAGGCCATGGCGTCCGCGTTCCACGCCGCGAACCCGAGTGCCGTCGCCTACCCCTTCCTGACCGCGGCGGCGGCCAACCTCCTGCAGACCTTCGGCACCGATGCGCAGAAGGCCCGCTACCTGACGCCCATGCTCGAAGGGCGGTTCTTCGGGACGATGGTGCTGTCGGAACCCGAAGCGGGGTCGTCGCTGGCCGACCTGCGCACCCGCGCCATTCCCCAGGACGACGGGACCTACCACCTGGTGGGCGACAAGATGTGGATCTCCGGCGGCGAGCACGACTTGTGCGAGACCATCGTCCACCTCGTGCTGGCCCGGATCGACGGCGCCCCAGCAGGCGTGAAGGGGATCAGCCTGTTCGCCGTTCCGCGCGACCACGTGAACGACGACGGCACGCTCGGAGGTCGCAACGGCGTCGTGCTGACCGGGCTGAACCACAAGATGGGCTACCGGGGAGCCGTGAACACGGCCCTGTCGTTCGGGAGCGATGCGCCGGCGGTGGGGACGCTGGTGGGGGCGCCGCACCAGGGGCTGCGCGCGATGTTCCACATGATGAACGAGGCGCGTACGGGAGTGGGCATGGGAGCCACGATGATCGGCTACGCCGGCTACCGGATGTCGCTGGCGTACGCGCGCGACCGTCGACAGGGACGCCATCCCGACCAGCGCGATCCCTCGCTGCCTCCGGTCCCGATCGTCGAGCACGCCGACGTCCGACGGATGCTGCTCACCCAGAAGGTGCTGGTGGAGGGAGGTCTCGCCCTCGGGCTGTACTGCGCGCGGCTGATCGACGAGCAGCACACGGCTCCCGAAGACGACCGACAGCGGCTGGACGACCTGCTCCAGGTGCTGACGCCCATCGCCAAGGCCTGGCCTTCGGAGCACGGGCCCCGCGCGAACGACCTCGCCATCCAGGTGCTCGGGGGTGCGGGCTACACCCGGGACTGGCCGATCGAGCGGTACTACCGAGACAACCGGCTCAACCCGATCCACGAGGGCACCAACGGCATCCAGGGCCTGGACCTGCTGGGCCGCAAGGTGACGATGCACGGCGGTCGGGCGTTCCGGGTGCTGCTGACAGAGATGGCCGGGGCCATCGCGCGACATCGAGGGCCCGAGGCGCTGGAGCCCTTCTGCACGGCCCTCGAAGCGGCGCTCCAGACGGTCACCGAGACCACGATGGTGCTGGGCCAGGCGGCGATGGAGGGGAAGATCCGCCTGTTCCTGGCGAACGCGTCGGAGTACCTCGGCATGCTGGGCCACGTGGTGGTGAGCTGGATGTGGCTGGAGCAGGCGGCTGCCGCGAATCGTGCGCTCCAGACGGGCGATTCACAGCACGACCGCGCGTTCTGCGAAGGGAAGCTGCACGCCGCGCGGTTCTGGTTCCGGGTGGAGCTGCCGCGGATCGAACGGGCCGCGACCCTGCTGAAGTCGCTGGACGACACCACGCTCACGATGCCGGATGCGGGATTCTGAGCACGTCGTCGATACGCTGAAACCATGGCCATCGCGCTGCCCCCCTCCCTCGACAACTCCATCCAGACCGTCGAGGAGGAGTGTGCCTGAGCTCCTGTTCTTCCGGGCGAAGGACCTGGTGGACATCGAGCGGCTGGTGGTCGTTCAGGGACCCGACCTCGACCGCAGCTACGTCCGCAGGTGGATGGTCGAGATGATGGGCGACCGGCTGACGTCAGGCCGCGTCGCTCGCGTAGCGATGCACCTCGACGTACGGGGCGAGGATCGGGAGCACGGGGGCGAGGTGGGCCTGGAAGCGACGCCAGCGCCCCGAGGCATGGGCGTACACCGGACGCGCGACGTCGTAGCGACTCGGCGTGGTGATCACCCGCTTCGCCGCGGCCTCGTGGTGGTGCAGGACCGCGTCGTCCCAGTCGACCGCCAGGAAGTCGAGCACCTCACGGAGCACGGCTTCGGTGCTCTCCGGACCCGCGGCGAGAGCCTCGTAGCGGACCTCCATCCACCGGTCGCCCAGCGCATCCCGGCGCTCGAGCCAGAGATCCATGACCTGGGCGTAGGTCTCGGCGGCGCGCACCAGGTCGGTGAACTGGACCATGGCGTCGTTGGGTGCGTAGTCCTGGAAGAAGTTGGACAGGACGCTGTCGCGGGGGTCGCGGATCATCACCAGGAACCGCGCGTTCGGGAACAGGGCGAGCAGCGCGTCGACGTGCACGAGGTTGAGTGGGAGCTTGTCGATCACCACGGGTGCCGGGGACTTGCCCAGGTCGGTGGACACCCGCTGCCAGTAGGCGTCGCGGAGCTGGGTCCAGTCCGCATCCGTCAGCGCATCCAGGCAATGGGGATAGGTCCCGGAGACGGCGGAGCGGGCGAAGTGCTGGCGCAGGACCCCCATCGCCGGATCGGACTCGTCCAGGGTGTCGATCGCGGGATGGCACTGGAGGATCTGCTGCATCAGGGTGGTGCCGGACCGCGGGAAGCCCAGGAGGAACACGGGGGCGCGCGGGTTCCGCTCGACCGCTGAATCCCCCCGTCGGGACGGGCGCCACGCGCGGATGCGGTCCACGAGGGCCGGCCAGGCGGACGAGTCGTGGCCCTGAGCTGCGAACACCCGCTGCGCCAGGGCGTTCCCGTCGCTCGCATGCTGGAACGCCTGGTCGGGGTTGCCCCGGCGTCGCTCCACGATGGCCAGCTCGAGCAGGGTGCGGCTGCGTTCGCTGTCCGACAGGGCCTCCGGCCGCGCGGCGAGCAGCTGCTGTCCGTGTTCTGCCGCTCCGTCGAGGTCGCCCTGCTGGTGGTCGAGGCGCATCAGCACCCGCCGGGCTGCGGGGAGCCCCGGTGCGAGCGAGAGCACCCGCTCGGCCATCTGGCGGGCATCGGTCAGTCGACGCGACGACTCGTAGAGCACCGCCAGCGACAGGCAGGTCTCGACATCGGAGGTGGCCAGGCGTGGATCGAGGCCGATCGCTCGCTCGAACGCCGCGATCGCCGCTTCGGGGCGTCCGAGGGTCGTCCAGGTGGTGCCGACATCCCGCCACACGCCGGGATCGGGGAGCCGCCGCGCTTCGAGCGAGGATGCGAGGGCTTCTGCCCGGGCCTCGTCCCCATCTCGAGCGAGACCACGGGCGAGCCGGGCCTCCACGGCGGGCGATGTCGCGGGAGCGCGGCGCTCCAGGTGGGACGACAGCACGTCGATGGCCGCACGTCGCTCTCCGGATTCCTCGAGGGTCTCGGCCAGCATGCACACCACCCCGCCGTCCTCGGGAAGCGCCCGGGCGAGCCGACGCAGCAGCGCGATCTCCTCTCGGGTCTTGCCGAGGGCACGGTGGATGGCGGCACCGGTCTCCAGCAGGGCCGGGTGGCGCAGGCGGTCCGGCCCCAGGCGGACCCACACCCGCAGCGCGGCCCGAAAGCGGTGTTCCCTGATGTGTCCGAGCAGCGTCTCGACAGCGTTCATCGTCCCTCCCCGTCGCACCATCGACGAGAAGAGCCGCCACTTGAGGGTGGGTTCAGCGGGGCCGCGCCGCCTTCAGGATCGCGGCTTCGGCATCCGAGCGGGAGCCGAGGGCACGGGCGAGGGCCTCGGGTCGGCCATCGGCCATGGCCGCGACGGCGATCGACAGCTGGTCGGTGTCGGACAGCGCCTCGTCGCCCTCGAGCAGCGACCAGGCCCGTGCGTGGACCAGGCGGGCGGTCGGATCGGCGTCCACCCGGCCATCGAGCGGCAGCAATCGAACCCCGTCCTCGCCGCCGAACACCAGCCCGTGCGGCGTGGAATGGACCCAGTCCAGGGCCCGCCGCGAGAACTCCGTGGCGTATCGGTCCTCGCCATCGGGCGTCAGCAGGTGCAGGCGCCCGTCGAGCCCCACCGCGACCGCCCCGCGATCCCGCGCCACCACCCCGGTCAGAGGCGCACCCTGCCAGCTCCAGGTGCCCGCCGGCTGTCCGTCTGCATTCCGCAGCAGCAGGCGTCCGTCCTGCCTCGCGATCGCCACACCCCCACCCAGCTGCGCGATGCCCAGTCCAGCGACCCCGGCAGACCCCTGACCCTCGAGGATCGACAGCGAGCCGTCCGGCGCGATGGACACGCCCACCTGGTCGTCTGCGCGCTGACCGGCCGCGAGCACCACCGTGCCGTCCTCGAGCGCCACTCCATCCGTGAACACCCCGTGTGGGCCGTGGTCTTCGCGCAGCTGCAGCGTGGCGGGATCGAGCACCCGCACCCCGGTCGCGTCTGCGTGCACGGCCTGGGTGGGGGTCCACACCACGGGCCCCGTGCGCACCCCGTCCGACACGTCGACGATCCGCTCGCGCCGCCAGCCCCCGTCTTCGAGGGAGAGGCGCTCGAGATGGGGCGTGGACAGGGCCAGCGCGCGTCCGTCGGGCGACCAGGCCAGGGCGATCCGCCGGGCGTCGGGCAGGTCTTCGGAGGCGACGACCACCCCCGTGGGCAGATCGAGGATCTGCACCTGACCATCGCGGGCCACGGCCAGCAGGCGTCCGTCGGGATGAGGAGCCGCCGCCTGGATGCGTGGACCCGCCGCCATCCAGCCGACGTCGGACTCCGGCAGCCCCCAGACCGACAGCTGGCCGTGGGTGCCCAGGGCGGCGAGCCAGCGACCGGAGCGATCCCGGTCGAGGTCGCGGGGACGCTCGTCGAGCCCGAGCAGTCGTGCGGTCAGGTCGCCTTCCGCGGTGGCGATGAAGATCCCGCCCCCATCGTCGGCCATGGCGACATCGCGGCGTCGGGCTTCAGCGCCCAGCAGCACGGGTCGGCTCGGCTGTCGCCAGAGCGCATCGCCGCCGTACAGATAGCGGGCCACCACCTCGTCGCCTTCGGTGGCGTACACCGCATCGCGGCCGAGGATCACGCGGGCACTGTCCAGTGCGGTGATCCGACGCCCCGTCTGCACGTCCAGCAACTCGGCCGGCACGTCGCGATCGGGATGACGCACGACCGAGCCCAGCACGCGCTGACCCAGGGGGCCGACGTCGTGCAGGTACAGGCCCGTGACGGCGTCCGGCAGCGGCGAGGGCTGCAGCTCGGGGAGGGTCCAGGCCGTGGCTGGAGGCGCCGTTCCGTCCTGCCAGGGCTGCACGATCACCCGGTCGCCCGCCTTCCACGCGTCCTGGATCCGCATCGCGCCGTCCGGCAGCGTGGCCCTCGCGAGCTCCCCGTCGATCACGTCGACCAGCACGAGCTCGTCGCCGTCCTGAGCCAGGATCTCCCGCGGGCTCACGATGCGCAGCGGGGTGCCGGGGATCGCGCCCTCGTTGCGGACCTCGAGGGTGCGCAGATCGCGCGTCTCGAATCGCCCCCCGTCCGCATCGCTGCGCATCACCAGCACGAAGCTCCCCACCGCGACCTCGACGGCGCCGTCGCCCAGGTTGGTGGTCGCGACCGGCCAGACACCCCGGGTGGTGAGGTCGGACCACGCCAGACCCACGATCGCTGCGTCCGGGCTGTCGGCCGTCAGCGTGTCGGCCTGGATCAGGTCGTCTCGCGCGGCGCTGTGGCGGCCGTTGGCGATGTGGGCATTCGCGCCCGCGAGCAGGGCTTCGATCAGCTGGGCGCGGGTCTTCTGCTCGGCGTTCAGGGACGTCTGCGCAGCCTGTTCGGAGATCACGGCGGACCGGTAGACCCCCAGCCCCGCGATGAGCGCCGCCACGGCCACGACGGCGAACACGGCACTCGCCAGCAGGGAGGCCCCGAGCAGCGGCCGTCGGTTGCGGTCGACCCACTTCGCCACGCGCTGCATCCGGGTGTAGGTCAGCGCGCCCACCGGACGCCCATCGATGTAGGCCAGCAGGTCTTCCCGGAGCGCCCGTACGGTCGGGTAGCGGTCGTGCTTGTCGGCCGCCATGGCCTTGGCGACGATGGCGTGCAGCTCGGGCTCGAGGTCGCCGCGCGGCGGCTCGAAGCACAGGCCGGCCTGGAGCCGGGCGACCACCACCATGGGATCGAACTCGTACCAGGGGTGGTTTCCGGTCAGCAGGAACCACAGCATCCCGCCGAGTGCGTAGACGTCCACCCGCTCGTCGAGCACCTCGCCGTTCGCCTGCTCGGGAGGCATGTAGTACGGCGTGCCCGCGGGGGAGGCCTTGCGCGTGGAGTCGAGGTTGCGGGCCAGCCCCCAGTCCACCACCAGCACCTCGCCGAACGTCCCGAGCATCACGTTGTCGGGCTTCAGGTCGCGGTGCAGCCAGCGCTTGGCGTGGGCGTACTCCATCGCGCCGCACACCGAGCGGAAGACGTCGAGCTTCTCGCGGGTGGAGAAGTCCGGTCGGCTGTCGTACTCCTCGACCAGGTTCTTCCCGACGATCTGCTTCATCGTGAAGAACGGTTTGCCCTCGGTCACCCCGGCGTCGTAGACCGGCACGATGTTCGGGTGGTCGAGCATCGCCGTGACCCGCGCTTCGTGCCAGAACAGCTTGCGCATCCGGGGGTCGTGGGACTTCGTGACCTTGAGCGCCACCGTGCGGCCCAGCAGCGAGTCGGCGGCGGCGTGCACCTCGCCGATCCCCCCTTCTCCCAGCGTCTTCACGAAGGCGTAGCGGACAGGCTCCTCGGGATCGTCGCTGGGTGAGGGTTCAGCGGGCGTGCCCTGCGCTTCGCCCATCACCCGTGGGCGCTTCCGTTCCTCGTCGGGCAGCGCGAACGTCTTCACGCTCCGGGTGTCGTCGACCCGTGCGAACTCCGGGATCAGCGTGGTGGGCTCGTCGGGCGGCGGGAGATCCGCATCCGGGAGCTCTGAGGTCCTGTCGTCCGGCATCGCGCCATCGTCACACATCCACGGCTCCCGTCCACTCGGTCATCACAAGCTGAACCGCGTTCGCGTGGGTTGACGACCCCGGATGTCCGATGGCTGTCATCGGCAGATCGAGGTGCCGGGCAAGTCGCGGATTCGAGGCCGTCAGGGCGGTCCGAACGCGAGCGTCCTCTCCGGCCACGGTCCTTCTGGTACGCCGTCTCAAGCGCGCAGAGCGGTCCGAACGCGATCGCGAGAGTCGGACGAGGCCGAAGTCGCCGGCACCGCAGCGCTTCCGACTCTCGCGTAGCGTTCGCGGTGTAGCGAACAGGCCAAGCGCAGCGAAGCGGAGCGCGGAGGCGAAGCCGGAGTAGAGGTAGACTCTCCACGCTCGCACCCCGATTCTGTCCAGCCACCGCAGTCCGGACCGAACCCGCGAAGAACGGCTGGCAGCGGCGGGACGCTCTCTTCTCGACGGCAGGCTCTGCCCAAGCCGACGGTTGGAAGACGGCGGAGTCGATAGGGCCGACGGTCGAGAGACGGCCGGGACCGGTGGGGCCGAAGGTCGGGAGACGGCTGAGTCTGCTGGGCGAACGGTCGGCAGACGGCTGAGTCTGCAGGGGCCAACTCAATATTTTCTACCTTTGATTTCGATGGGAAACTCTTCGTTTCCCCTCGAGCACCCCTTCAGCGCTCGATCCTTCGGTCGATCTGCCGCAAGCGGCAGTCTCCCTGCGGACGACCACTCCGTCGCCAGACCGCTGTCGCTGTGTCTGTCGCCTCCGGGTCGTTCTGCGTCAGCAGAATCTTCGCCTC
Source organism: Myxococcota bacterium (assembly GCA_965224055.1). Classification (GTDB taxonomy): domain Bacteria; phylum Myxococcota_A; class UBA796; order UBA796; genus JACKEQ01. Next base: position 6,619,868 of record OZ245034.1, read on the forward strand.
GGGTTGGTGTCGGGCTGTCGCGCGACGAGGGCGGGCTCGCTGACGCTTGCCCTGGCCCTCCTGGGAAGTGTCCAGGTGACGCGGGCGCCAGGGCGGAGAAGCCCGGCAGCACGGGCGTCTGGCGAACCCGCCCCGGCAACAGCCCGGTCTGGGCGTCCTCTCCGGCCACGGTCCTTCTGGGACGCCGTCACCATCGCGCAGAGCGGTCCGAACGCGAGCGCGAGAGTCGGACGACGCCGAAGTCACCGGCATCGCAGCGCTCACGACTCTCGTGTAGCGTTCGCGGTGTAGCGAACAGGCCAAGCGAAGCGCGGAGGCGCAGCCGGAGTAAAGGAGCCTTTCCACGCCCGAACCCCGATTCTGTCTCGCCACCGCAGTCCGGATCGAACCCGCGAAAGACCGGCTGGCAGCGGTGAAGCGCTCTCTACCGGCGGTGTGCGAGCGACCTCATCGGCAGAAGGACGGACTCAAAGCGATACCCCGTACGCAACGTCGAATTCGGGGCATGGTTGCCAGGACTGTGCGGGCAACTCGTCAACCCGCTCGGATGTGCTCATCCACACGAGCTCTCCTCGGCGGTCGAACGCCACCGCGAATTCCTCCTCCTCGTTGAAGGTCGTCATGTAGTGGTAGAGCGCCGAACAGCGAGTACGGGCGGCCGACACTCGCCAAAGCGTGCCTGCAGCGGGCGCGAACGGATACCAGCGAAGAGCACACGGGCTCCTCCAGGCCACTGGTACGAGCAGGGGTTCCGGATTCTCATCGCTGTCCCGAGCTCCGCACCGGACTCATCACCACGCCAGGTCGTACGCCGTACTCCGGCCGCGCCCCTCGCGCAGGACCAGCACCTGCTTCTCCAACAGATCGGCGAGCTCCCGCTGTGCCGTCGCACGACTGACCCGCACCAGACTCGCGTACTTCCGGGTCGTCATTCCACCCTCGAATCCCCCTGGCCCGGCCTTCAGCATGCGACGGACGACCTTCGACTGGCGCTCGCTCAGCGCCACCCCGCCGTGCCTCTCCCAGAACTGGACGCGTGCCAGCACCGCATCGATGCGAACCTCGGCCGACGCGATGGCGCTCCCCAGCGTGGCGATGAACCACGTCATCCACTCTGTGATGTCGCCATCGCCGCCCTGGGCCCGCTTCAGCTGTTCGTAGTAGCCCGCGCGGTCGGCCTCGATCTGCGCCGACATGCTGTACAGGCGAACGTCGGTCTCGTCGTCCCTGGCGAGAGCGAGATCGGTGATGGCCCGACCGATGCGACCGTTCCCGTCGTCGTAGGGGTGCAGCGTCACGAACCGCAGGTGCGCCAGGGCCGCTCGGAGCACGCCGTCCTCGGGTTCGGCGGAGGACGAGAACCAGTCGAGAAACGCACGCATCTCCGCAGGCAGACGTGCTGCCGGCGGCGCTTCGTAGTGCACGACCATCTTCCCCGGACGCCCGGACACGACCTGCATGGGTTCGGAGCCATCCCGCCATCCCGCCACGGTGATCGGCCGGATCCCCGAGTGTCCGGTGGGGAACAACGCAGCGTGCCACCCATGCAACCGAGCCATCGTGAGCGGCTCGGACGCACGCGACGTCGCATCGAGCAGGATCTGCACGAGCCCTTCGACCGCACGCGTCGCCCTCGCGGTCTCGGCCCGACCGGCCGACGGGATGCCGAGCTGGCGCGCCACGGACGACCGGACCCCCACGGGATCGAGCAGCTCGCCTTCGACCGCCGAGGTCTTCATCGCATCGAGCACCACCGTGTCCGCGTGGAGTTCGATGCCGAGCTCGAACCCGAGCCGTTCTGCACGACCGAACAGATGCCCCTGCGCGCGCCGGGTCGCAGCGAGAAGCGGGAGCACCCGCGCGGCGTCCCATCGAAGCGCGTCGATCCAGTCGTGGTTCTGCCAGATCCAGGGCACGAGGCCTCCCCATGAGGCGATTCTATCGCGTATTCGCATCACATTCTGATGCGATTGAGGGCAGGGTTCACCTCACAGCGGTCGGTCAGCGAAAGAGCGGCGTGGTACGAAGACGATGTGCGATTCTCTCTCCTGATCTTCGCCGTGCCCTGCGCCCACGCTGCAGATCCGCCCGAGCCTCCGGGACTCCAACCGAGCGGCCCGGCCTACGACGGCCCGCACCACTGCGGAGAGGCGCGCGTCCGCTACGCCTGTGCGCTCACCGACGGACGGGTGCTGAGCGTGTGCGGCGACCATCCGGCCGACCTGACCGCGACCCTGGGTCCCCTCGAATCCACCGAAGAGAACGGGACATCGACGGGTGGACGCACGGTCCGGGTCGGGAACCACGGCTCGCTGTCCAGTCGGAGCGGCATGGGCTTCGAAGGGAACGCGTTTCGCACGAGCATCGTGTTCATCGAGGGGGCGACGACCCACCGCGCCGTGGCGACGAAGGACCTGGGCGGCCTGGAAGTGGACCTCGCACGAGGAAGACAGGAGTGGGTGTCGTGCACGACGGCCCCGAAGGTCGACTTCTGGATGCTGGATCTGCTCTCGAACGTGGCCCTGCCTCCCGGTGGCGCGCGGGCAGACGGCGAGACCCCCCGTCCAGACGTGCCCGAAGCGAAGGGAACCCTCTGCGAGGCCCACCAGATGCCGGTGTTCAGCTGCGCCCTCGAGAACGGCAAGCAGGTGGCGGTGTGCGCACCGCGGACGTACCGCTTCGGGACACCGGGGAACATCGAGCTGGAGCACGTCAGCCCGATCTTCTACAACGGCGGGCCGGCGGGGTTCTCCCAGTGGACGGTGGACGGCGAGACCCGGACCAGCTTCTACACGACCCGGCCCTGGCGCTACGAGCTGTTCTCGTCCCCGGGGGGCGGCGGGGTGCGGGTGTTCTCGGGAGAGGACGAGAAGGCGGAGCTTCGCTGCGCCGATCCGCCGGTGACGCGCTACGAGCACCTCTCCACCAGCGAGGGGCGCGCACTGCCGCCCTGGTACGGCGGCGAGTGATGGGGCTCGGAGACCTGGAACGGCAGGTCGTGCGGTTCGAACACCCGGCCCATCTGATCGCGACGGCATCGACAGGGGTGCTCGCGCTGGGCATCGGGGGGTGCCTGCTGATCGGCACGGTGCTGGTGGGGATCAGCCTGCCCCTGGATCCCCTTGGAGAACAGCCCCGAATCGTGGATTGCCACACGGACGCCACGCCGTGTCTCGACGATCTTCCGGAGTGGCTGCGCGCCGACCCCCATCCCGCGGACGAGGTGGAGGAGCTGGCCTTCCAGCGCATCCGGGGCGAGCTGGAAGCGGAGATGGCGAGGATCCGGGGAGAGCCCGCCGAACGGTGGGACGCACTCGCCCAGGAGCTGGAGGCGGGCCAGCCTCGCGGGGTCGGGGACTGGACCGATGCGGAGGGAGTGCTCCAGCCCGTTCCCGCTGACTGGCCGACCTTCCAGTCGTTCCACCCGCGGGCCCGCTGGTTCACCTGGGCCCACCGGCGCGCCCGGGATCTGGCCGAGGAGGAGGCGCGGGCGTACCAGACCGCCTGGCGCCAGGGTCGGAATCGCCGGTTCGACGAGGTGTACGACCGGACCAAGCGCGCGCACGACCGCTGGAGACGGCTGCAGCGTCGATGGATGCTCGCGGTGATCGGTGGCGTGTTCGGCGCTGTGGCGGTCGGGCTGGGGCTGGTGGCCCTCGGCCTGTTGGCGCTTCGGCGACGCTGGAGCCCGTTCGAGGTGGTGCTCACCCGCCACGCCATCGAGCGGGACGGTGAGAATCGCGCGGTCCTGGCGGGCTTGTCGGAGCTCGACCTGCAGACGCTCGCGGCCAGCCTTCAGAAGACCGGGCACGTGCCGGGCTGTGGGGTACCGGAGCTGCTGGAGGCCCTTCGCGAACGCCGGGATGCGGCCGAGCGTGGAGCCCTTCCGACACGGACGGATCAGGTGGCCCTGGGCGCGCTGCTCGAACATCGGCCCGAGGTGCCGCGTTCGTCATGAAATGTGAGTCGTGTGTTGACGCCGGTCCGGCCCATCGCTAACCGGTGGGATGTCCAATGATCTCGATCCGGGCGCCACTCCGCCCGACGCATCCACACCCGACCCCACAGCCGAAGCCCTGACCGGCTCTCCGTCCGATCCGGTCGTGCTGCTGGACCTCGAGACCCACGATCTGCACGACGCGATCGAGAAGGTCACCCGCACGTTCACCTCGCTGCCAGGGGTGAACGACGCCTACCGCGCGGCGATCGAGCGCACGCTACACCACGAGCTCGATCAGGGCCCCGACGTCCTCGAGTCCAGCGTGGCGGTGGTGCACACCACCCTGACCGAGCCGGGCCCCCCGGTCCTCGCGCTGATCCGCCTGTCCGAGACCAGCCCCGCCGACAACCCGGGTGGAGAGCCGCTCCGGTTCGCGATCGTGTTGATGTCGAACGACAAGACCCACCCGCGGATCAGCTTCGCCGCCGAGTTCGCGAAGCTGATGCACGACCCCACGTTCGTCGAGGCCGCGCTCGCGGCTCCCACCGGTGGCGCCCTGCTGCGGGTGTACGACGAGGCGCTGAGCCGCAAGGTGGGCCTGCAGAACACCCCTCCGGGCCTGCGGTTCACGGGGCGTCCGTTCGGCGGGATGGTCACCGACCTGCGCCGCCGCATCCCCTGGTGGCTCGACGACTTCCGCGTGGGCTTCTCCAGCAAGGTGATGGGCTCCACGCTGTTCATGTACTTCGCCTGCCTGGCCCCGGCCGTCGCCTTCGGAGGGCTGCTCCACGAGCTGACGGGCGGCCAGATCGGGGCGGTCGAGACGCTGCTGGCATCGGTGATCTCGGGGCTGCTGTGGGCGCTGTTCGCGGGCCAACCCCTTGCGATCGTCGGCGCCACCGGGCCGAACATCATCTTCACCGGCATTCTGTACGGCCTGTGCGTGCGCTACGACGCCCCGTTCCTCGAGACCGCCGCCTGGACGGGCCTGTGGTCGATGCTGTTCATGTGGATCCTCGCAGCCACCGACGCGAGTGTGCTGATCCGCTTCTTCTCGCGCTTCACAGACGAGATCTTCGCGGCGCTGATCAGCCTGATCTTCATCGTCCAGGCGCTGGAGGACATCGGGTCGGGCTTCGAAGACCCCGCGGTGGCGGACGACACGGCGCTGCTGACGCTGGTGCTGGCCCTGGGCACGTTCGGGTTCGCCTTCGCGCTGTCCCGCTTCCGGCGCTCGCCGTTCCTGCTGGCCCGGGTGCGCGAGTTCCTGGCGGACTTCGGTCCGGCGATCTCGATCGTCTCGATGAGCGCGTTGGCGCTGTACCTGCATCGGGTCGATCTGCCGAACCTGCCGGTGCCGGACACGCTGGAGCCGAGCATCGAGCGCAGCTGGTTCGTCAACCCGCTGAACGCTCCGCAGTGGGTGTGGCTGGCCTCCGCGGTCCCCGCACTGCTGCTCACGATCCTCGTGTGGTTCAACCAGAACGTCACGGCGCGGCTGATCAACAGCTCCGACAACAAGCTGCTGAAAGGCCCGGCCTACCACTGGGACATCGCGGTGATGGGCACGCTGCTGGCGCTGATGAGCCTGTTCGGCCTGCCCTGGGTGGTCGGAGCGGTGGTCCGCTCGCTCAACCACGTGCGCAGCCTGGACCGCTCCGACGACGAGATCCCGAAGGGCGTGCTGGAGAACCGGGTGAGCAACCTGTCGATCCACATCCTGCTCGGCATCTCGCTGCTGTTCCTGCCCCTGCTCGCCTACGTGCCGATGGCGGTGCTGTTCGGCGTGTTCCTGTTCATGGGCGTGGGCTCGCTGGGCGGAAACCAGTTCGCCGACCGCATGAAGCTGTGGGTGATGGACCCCGAGAAGTACCCCGAGACCCACTACATGCGGGCGGTCCCGAACAAGATCATCCACCTGTTCACGGGTGTGCAGCTGGTGTGTCTCGGCATCCTCTGGGTGGTGAAGTCGAGCGTGATCGGCCTGGCGTTCCCGTTCTTCGTGGCCATGCTGGTGCCGGTGCGGATGCTGCTGGGCCGCTACCTCGACCCCGAGCACATCGCGCTGCTGGACGGCGACGAGTTCCCGGCGGACGAGGAGTTCCGCGAAGTGGGCTCCTGATCGACGTCCACCGCTTCGGCGTTCACTGGATCGCCAGATCCGGCCGGTGCAGCTGGGCCGCGACGTAGTTCACGATCTCGACGTCGTCCTCGAGGCCCCACATGGACTCGAAGTCGTCTTCTTCGTCGTCGGAGCTCGCGAAGTAGCGACACGCCGCCTGGGCCAGCCGCTCCTGAGGTTCGCGCAATCCCCGGTCGGCGAGCAGGCTCAGGCACACGTTCGCGACCTGCTCGGCGCGCTTCAGATCGACGGGCTTTCCGGCCTCGGCAGCGGCACGGCCCGCGGCCAGGTGGGCCTCTACCCGGGCCTTCAGGATGTGGGGTTCCTCGATGGGCTGGGCCGCCAGCTCGTCGAGGTGGGCACGCAGGGTCTTGGACAGTCGGAAGTACATGATCAGAGCATACGACGTGAACAGCCGCCAGCGAGCTGCCACCCGGGGGACGTGCTCCGCTGGTTACCGACGCGCATGGCCCTGCGCGCACTCCAATCCGTGAGCACCCGCTTCCTCGAAAGCGAAGCCGTGCTGGTGCACCACCTGGATCCGGACGTGCGCTGGCGGGGACGCATCGCCGTGCGTGCGGCGTTCGGGATCGGGCCCTGGGGCTTCGTGTTCGCGGGCGTGTTCCTGGTGCTCGGCTTTCCGATCATGGCGGCGAGCCTGATGGTGGCCGGGACCGCTGTGCTGTGTGCGCCCGTGGTGCTCCACCGCACCGGCTCGCGCGCGCTCACCGCACACCTGCTCGCGTTCGGGCTGTTCCAGAGTCTGGTGGGTCCTGCGATCCTGCTCGACGGGATCTGGGCCGCTTGCATCCCCTGGCTCGGGTTCTGCGTGATCGCCGCAGCGCTGATCGATGGGCGCCGTAGCGGCCTCATCTGGCTCGGCGTGTGCAGTGCTGCGCTGCTGGGCCTGTACGCGGCGTGGGTGTTCGACATCCTCCCCGAGCCGGTCGCTCCCCTGGGTCTGCGCTGGCCCCTCGCCACCTTCACGCACCTGGGGTTCCTGACCGTGCTCGCGAGCATCGGGATCGCCGCGAGTGCCGCGGTGGATCAGCAACGCCACGAGCTCGAGCAGGCCCGCCAGGACGCTCTGGACGCCAGCCGCTCGAAGTCGATGTTCCTCGCACAGATGAGCCACGAGCTTCGGACCCCCATGAACGCCGTGCTCGGCTACACCGAGATGCTGCTGGAGGATGCGGACGGCCAGGACGCCGCGGACCTGACCCGGATCCATCGGGCCGGCACCCACCTCCTCGGGCTCGTGAACGACGTCCTCGACCTGTCGAAGGTAGAGGCCGGACAGCTGAAGCTCGCCGACGAGGCCGTGCGCATCACGACCGTGCTGCGGGATGTGCTCGATCAGACCGGGCCGCTGCTGGAGTCGAAGCGCAACGAGGCCCGACTGGACGGGCCCGATGCCTGGGTGCGCGGCGATGCGCGACGGCTGCGCCAGTGTGTCCTCAACCTGGTGGCCAACGCGAACAGGTTCACCCGCGACGGCACGCTGACCCTCCGCGTCCGGCTCGAGGGGCCCGAGGTGCACGTGGAGGTGCAGGACACCGGGGTGGGCATGGACGCCGAACAGGTGGCGAGGGTGTTCGAGCCCTTCGTGCAGGTCCACGCGCCCTCTGGTGACCTCGGCGACGTTGGCGGTACCGGACTGGGCCTGGCGATCGTGCGCGAGCTGGTGCGACGGATGGGCGGACGGATCGAGGTCGAGAGCACGCCGGGCACGGGGAGCACCTTCCGGATGGTGTTTCCGAAGGTGCCCCCTCCGCACGACGGAGATCCAGCTCGCTAAGGGACGTCGGATGCGTCGCCGGGCCGAGAGGAAGACGCACCCCGCCTGCGTCGATGGCCGGACCGCCACGCAGCAGGCGTACAGTCGTGCATGCGGCGAAAGGTCCGGTGGAAGTGCGAGGGGCTCGCGTAGCCCACCTTCTCGGCGATGACGTCGATCGTGTCGTCGCCGCGCAGGAGCAGCTCCCGCGCCTGCGCCATGCGGGCGTGGGCGATCCAGGCCCCGACCGACTCTCCGGTCTCGGCCTTCACCCGGGTCGCCAGATGCGACGGTGCCCGCCCCACGGCCTTCGCGACGTCCACCAGCGAGATCGGCTCCAGGGCGTGTCGGGCGACGAAGTCGAGGGCGCGAGCCACCAGCGGCGAGTCCGTCGGACGCGGCTCGGCGGCTGCGGACGCGCGTCGCAGCACAGCGGTCAGCACGGCCAGCCGGGCGTCCACCAGCCAGGGCTCCGGGATGTGGCGGTTCGCCAGGACGTCGAGGGTGCGAAACAGCTCGTCCCGGTCGGCCTCATCGGGACGCAACACCGGACACGCCCCTTCTCCGACGGCCTCGAACAGGCCTCGCAGCGCGGGACCCCAGCGCGCATCGGGCAGACACGACATGCACACGCCGACGCCCACGGCTGTCGGGGGTTCGAGGTCGTCCTCGACGGAATCCGAGCGGTAGTGCGGCGCGCCTTCGGGCACCAGGAACACGTCGCCCGCCTCGATGGTCCAGGTGCTGCCCATGTGCAGCAGGCTCCGACCGGTCCGCAGCAGACCGATGCTCCCGTGGGTGTGCACCACGGGCTGGGTGCGTGGACCGGAGCAGGGCTCGGAACCCGGGGACCCCGGGGTGTGGATGGCGCGATGGATCATCCCATCGCCAGTGTCGCGTGGATCATGGCGCCACACCCTCCTCCTGCCGCGATGGACTGCGACACCTGCTGCATCCGGGAACACAGATCCCCGGCCGCCCAGAGCATGGGGAGGTTCGTCTTCCCCATCTCGTCGGTCTTCACCCAGCCGTCGACGTTGAACGGACCCGGCGTGGTCTCGAGACCCAGGCTGCGGACCAGGGGGGTCTGGCGCTGCTGCACCCCCAGGAACATCCCCGACCGCGGGAGGACCGTGCCGTCGGTCAGCCGAACCCCCGTCAGCGCGGGGCCGTCGTGCTCCAGGGCCGCGGGATGCCCCGTGCGGACGACGATTCCGCGGTGTTCGAGCGCGTGGCGGTCTTCGTCGTCCAGGACCGTGTCGCCGGTGAGCACCACGAGGTCGTCGCTCCAGGACCGCAGCATGGAGGCGAAGTGCACGAGGTGGTCGCCCTGTCCATACGCGACGAGCGGCCGGTCTCGCATCTCCCAGCCGTGGCAGAACGGACAGACGTGTACGGAGTGGCCCCAGGTGGCGTCGAGGCCGGGCCAGTCGGGCAGCTGATCGACGACGCCGACCGCCAGCAGGACGGCGGTGGCGTGCACGGTCGCTCCCCCCGCGAGCCGAGCGGTCCAGTGGTCTCCACGGTGCTCCAGCGCTTCGACGCGACCGTCCATGCGGGTGACGTCGAAGGGCTCCAGATCCGACCACGCCCGACGGCGCAGCTCCGCAGGCGCGATGCCTTCGAGCCCGATGAGGTTGTGTACGCCCTCGGCCACGGCGTGACGGGGCTCTCCAGCGTCCACCACGAGAATGCGGCGGCGGGCACGACCGGCGTACAGGGCAGCGGACAATCCGGCAGGACCGCCTCCGACGATCAACAGCTCGACCTCGATGGGTGTGGGCACGACGCCTCCTTCGATGATGGAGGAATCGTAGTCCTACCCGCCGAGACCGGGCACTGTCGGGTCGTGCGGAGTTCCTGCCGGATTGTCTGGTCGGTCGGCTCGATGCTCGACGGCTACGGCATCACGAGCGTGTCCCAGCCGATGCTGTCGGCGAGGTCGTGACAGGATCCGGGCGCGGTGTCGCGGCAGGTGATGACCCGCACCTGATCGGTGTGGCCCGACACCTCGGCGGTGACTTCGATGCGGTTCCACGCACCGCTCGCGCTCTGGCCGACCCGAACCTCGTCGTCGGGGGTCTGGGCCGGTTCCAGACCGCGGTGGACCTCGGTGATCGCGGGGTAGGCCATGGGAGCACCCGGATCGCACAGCTCGTCCCAGTCGAACAGCGTGTCGGTCTCGGTGATCACCCCGATGATCTCGCCGTCGAACTTGAACCGGCCGGTGCGGGTCTGGGGGTCGTTCACAGGGTCGAAGTGCAGCAGGTGGCAGTCGATGTAGTCGACGCCCGCGGTCACGGACACGCCGAAGTCGGGCGTTGCTGTGACGCTGATGGTCTGGGCTTCGTTCATGCCGCGGATGCCGGCGTCGTTCTCGGTGGCGCCCTCCGAGACGTCGGCTCGGGGTGCGATGGCAGCGTCGAGGGCGGCGGCGGTCAGGGCGGCACTCGCGGTGGTGGCGAGAGCGAGGCAGGCGACGAGGACGGGGGGCTTGGCGAGTCTGTGGAACACGGGAACACCTCTTGGTTGGAGTTCGTGCTTCCTACGCCGGCAATCGCGCCTGGACATCGGTCCGTCTTCGGACCGATGTCGGCGGATGGCCCGCTCGGCCTCGGGGCGAGACCCGCATCGAGGCCGCGAGCGGTCGAGCCGACGGCGTCAGTCCTCGACGATGAGCAGCGACGTCGCACCGGCAGTGGTGGTGCCGTCGTACGAGTAGGTGAAGGTCGCGCGGATCGGATCCCCGTTGGCATCCATGATCCGGGCGACGTCCTCGAGCACCAGATCGTCGTCAGCGGTCAGCTTTCCGACCTCGTAGGTGTGGGTGCCCGCAGCTCCGAAGTCGAGGAGGATCGAGCTGTCCGAGATGTCGTTGTCGCCGATGGTGAAGTGGAACCGCGGGGGTGTTGCGACCACGAACTTGCAGAACGGCTCACACGGGGTGCTCGGCGGCATCGGCACGGTCATCGGCCGGGCCGGCACCCCGTCGAGGTCGTCGATCGGGCACTCGGAGACGTCGTTCTTGTACGCGTCGAACTCGTCGCGGTAGGTGTTCGAGCAGGTGGACCCGGAGAGGGGATCGACCGGGGTCCAGTCGTCGTCGATCGGGGCGGGAGTGACCGTGAGCGGCGCCAGGACGGGCTGGGCGTTGCAATGGTTCGGGGTGACCACACAGTTCCCGCTGACCGCACACGCAGCGGTCAAGGCGTGGCAGGCCGTGATCACCCGGGCATCGGCGCAGTCCGGGCCACCGTCCGGGCAGAACTCGGGGGCGTCGTGGGCGAGCCAGCCCGCCGTGTCCGCCCCGGAGAGCAGGGTGTCCGCGACCGCCCTGGGCGAGAACCCCGGCACGTAGGCCCGCGCCAGGGCCGCCGAGGCGGAGACCACCGCGGTGGAGGCGGACGTGCCCGAGAGGGGTTTGGTCAGCTCGCCCTGGGCGGGGTTGTAGAAGCCGACGTGGGACCCCGCGGCCGTCAGCTTCGGCAGGCTGTCGGGTCGCCCCATGCCCAGGGCGTACTTCTCGGGGTTCACCCCACCCACCGCGTACACGAGCGGGCCCCGGTCCACGGGCCCGCCGACGGCCACTCCGTAGCGCGTGCTGCACTCCGTGGGCGTAGGCGCGTCGAGGGCCTCCCAGGCAGCGGGGTAGAGGGGCTGGGGGGTGTCGTTGTCCAGCCCCCCGAGGTTTCCGGCCGCTGCGAAGGTGATCGCTCCGTGGCACGACGCGTAGGACAGCGCTTCGTGCACCGCAGCCACAGCGGGGTCGAAGTCCAGCCCCACCTCGTCACCCCCCCAGTGCGCGTGCCAGCCCGCGCTGATGTTCAGGACCAGGGGCCCGATCACCGGCTGGGTCGCGGCCCCCGGGTAGGCGTCGTCCACCCAGTCCTCGGTGGCGCGGTAGATCATCCGCGCCAGATCGCTCTGGGAGCCCACCGCGCCTTCGCCGCTGGGATGGGGGTTCACCCCGTCCTGGGTGTTCCACCGGTACTGCAGCGCGCTGTACCCCAGCAGGTCCACCGCGCAGTCGCCGCCGTCGTCGCAGACCAGCCCCCGGGCGATCGCTGCCACCTGGTGACCGTGGTCGGAGAAGGCGGGATCGGTGCCAAAGTAGCTCCCGTCGAGCACTCCTTCCGGCATCGCGTCGAGAATCGCCAGTCGCGAGCGGGGCGTCGAGCGGGGCGGCAGATCGGACAGGGGGATCGTCTGGGCGCGACTGAACTGATCGAGCGCCGACTGACTGGGATGCCCCGACATGGGCCCCACCACCACGGCCTCCTGCACCACCGGGAAGTCCGGGGGCAGGAACGCCGGGTTGGGCGAGCCCCCCGGCGTCCAGCGGGCGCGGCAGTAGGTGCGGAGGGGTGCGGTCGTCGCCCCCGGGAAGAGCGGCTGTACGTCCCACACGCCGTTCGGGCCGAGAGACGCGGGACAGGGAGCACCCGTGGTCTTGTACACCTGGATGTGGTCGAGGCGGTGGTCGGTGAGGGTCTTGTCCACCACGAACGCCTGGGCGGCGACGGGGGCGCGCTGGGGATCGGAGGACGACTCCGGAACACAGGCGACCGAGAGCACGAGGAGCAACGACAGGGGGGAGGAACGGAGCACGGGCACATCCTTTGGCTGGAGGAGAAGGAGAAGCGTGGTTGAAAATGCTCGACGAAGGTCCGAAGTCAGGGCGTCCAGAGCCGCCAGGACGACCAGTCCCCGTCGGGCCTTCGGCGACTGAGACGGGTTCGGGCAGTCGCCAGGGCCTCTGCCGAGAAGGCGGTGCCGCCGGCGATGGATCGGTCGTAGAGCGCCTCGACGAGCATCGGGGTCTGCCCGTCGTCCACGACCCGGTCACTGGCGACGACCGCCTCGGCCCCCGCGGCGACGAAGGCCTGGGCGAGACCGAGGGAGAAGCGCGAGCGACCCGTCTCGCAGCCCGACAGGAACACGGCCTTCGGGACCCGCGGGGCTGCCACGATGTCGCTCGCCCGGAGCGTGCCGTCCGCGAGCAACAGGGCGGAGGCGACCGGCTGGTCGGGGTCGTGCTGGCCATGCACCGCGAAGTGCACGGTGTCGACGGTCGCCATGGCCTCCAGCACCGCTTCGACGGTGGCGTCGGCGCCGGTGAGCACCACGTCGCCAGGGCGTGCGACCCGATCGAGCTCCTCCCGGGCGTGGGGCAGGTCGTTCAGCGGGTCGGCGACCACGAGGCGGCGGCCCGTCGGGCGGACCGCGGGTGGCATAGAGGGCACGAGCCCGAGGGACCAGGTGACCGGGCGGTCTGCGGTGGCGTCGACCAGGGCCTGCTCGGCGATGGAGGTGTGAGGACCCAGGCCCAGGATGCGGAGCGGTCGATCCCGATGGGGCTGGAGCAGGGAGCGCCAGTCGGCAGCCGTGGCCTGCCGCGAGACCGAGGTGTGCTCCACCCCGCTGGCCGTGACCACGAACACGGTGATAGACGGGCCGCTGGGCCACCCCAGGAGCACGACCTCGTCGGGCCCCACCGACAGCGGTGGGGGCAGCGCCGCGGAGATCTCCCCCAGCTGCCCTTCGATGGCCACCGCCAGCTCCTGCTCGACGGCGATGCGCTGGCGCTCGAGCTCCGGGACCTCGTCTTCGGGGACCACGGCGAGGAGCTCTCCGATCGCGTCGAGCTCGGCGCGCAGCTCCCAGTACCTCGACGCGAGATCCCGCGCGGCCTCGGCACCGGAGGTGTCCGACGTATCCGCCGTCTCGGCGGTGTCCGCAGCCAACTGCTCGAGCCGCTCGGTGGCCTGGAGCGACCGCACGACCGCGGTGTTCGCCCACTGGATGGCCTGCACGGCCCGCTCAGGATGCCCGCTCTCCAGTTCGTTGGAGATCCATGCCCCGACAAGACCATCCAGAGAGGACAGCCAGGCCGCCCGCTCCCGCTCCCAGGGAAGACCCCGCGCCACAGAGACCGCGGCGCTCCGCGCACTGTGGAAAGGATCCGCTTCGCCGCGACGAGCCAGAACCAGCGATTGCCCGGTCGATGCACGAATGCCAACTTCACCGCTTCCGGCACGTCGACCAGCAGCGATGGCGGTGCGGAAGTGCTCCACTGAATCGCCAGGTCCCGCCAGCTCCGCATCAAGGAGCGCTGCCCAGGCTGCCGCAACCGCGTCAAGCGGGCCAGTGCGTCGTGCGCGCGACAGAGCCCCTCTCGCGCCAAGATCATCACCCGAAAACCAAGCAACCACAGCTTGGTCGACTTGAAGTTCGGCGAGATGCTCTGGAGCGACTTCATCGCAATGCAAGCTGACTAGGGAGTCCAGGTCCGAACGAGCAGCATGAACGCGTTCGTTGTCGCCAGACGCAACGGCTCTTTCCAACTCGTACCAGATGATGTTGCGTCGATTGAACAACCCGACGACGCTGCACTCAGGTAGGAGGTGCACCGTGTCATCGAGCAGCTCTATTGCTCGTTCGTGATCTCCCGCTTGGTACGAGAGGATCGAAAGCTCCTGACGGCTTCTGAGCGCCAGCACCGTTCGTTGGACTCGCTCGGCCCATCGAAGGGCCACCCAGTCCAGCCGCCTTGCTTCTCGCGGCTGCCCCTCGAGGGCAGTCAGCCGAGCTCGATAGTTGCTGAGTATCCAACGCCCGTCGACACCAATGAGCTCAGAGTCGTCCTTGAGCGGACGCTCCAATGCCAACTCGGCTCCTGCGAGGTCGCGTCGATCCAGCAGCACGTCCACGAGCACGGCAGAGGCATGCGCGGCAAGCGTGGCCTCGTCCGCAGCGAGGTGTGCCTCGACCGCCTTGTCCAGGTAGGCGATGCGCGCTTCCTGGCCGTCTTCTCCACGAGCTCGGGCGCACCGCGCAGCCGCCGACCAGGCCTCCCCGTCCGGTAGCGTGCCCTGCTCCGCCAGCTCGCCCTCGACCTCGTCGCAGTCCCGACGGACCCAGGGCTGCGCGCGCGTCACGTCGAAGGACCGGACGCCCTCGAACGCCCACCGACCCGGCTCGACCGGCGCCGAGATCGTCAGGCGCACGCCGCCGTCGACCCGCTCGGTGGTCAGTCGCTCCGCCGCGAGATCCCGACCCTCGAAGGTGACCGGCGGCGGCTCGTGGGTCTCGATCCACGCCACCAGCGGTGCGTCCTCCAGGATCCGGCACTCCCCACGCGCCCAGTCGCAGCCCGACGTCACCATGTCCGGCGGCGGAGGAGGCGGCGAACAGCCGAGCAGGGCGAGGGCGATCACGGGCGGGACTCCACATCGAGCTGCACCTGTCGGACGGTGCCATCCGCGAACCGGAGCTCGACCCGCACCTGCTGATGCCCGACCGGCACCGATTCCAGGGTCGCGATCACCGTTCCGCCGTCGACGTACTCCAGCGAGACCGGCACCGGCGTGTCGCCCGCCGACGCCACCACCTCGGGTCGCCACTCGGTCCGGGTCGACGGCCGCAGCACCACCTGGACCGGCCGCTCGGGGGTCGCGATCAACTTCGTGTCGGGCGAGCGCACCTCGCTGATGCCCGTGCGACCCGTGGCCTCGTAGGTCGGCACCGGCCCGGACGGCCCGTCCGGCCAGACCAGGACGGCCAGCAGCAGGGCCGCAGCCAGGACGGCCACCGCGCTCGCGACCCACCGCCAGCCCTGAGAATTCCCCGATCCCATCGGACGATTCGCGGGTTCCGGGCGCTCGGGCCCGACGCCCGCCGAGGACGTCTCCACATCGCTGAACCGCTCGACGATGGCGCGCGCCACGTCGTCGCTCAGGGGGGCGTCGAGCTCCGGCAGCGGATCGCTCGGCCGGCGGTCGAGCTCCACGTCGCGGATCAGGGCTTCCAGCTCTGCGTCGGTCATCGCGTCTCCCGAACGACCCGATCGCCGGGCGGAACCGGGGTCTTCTCCAGCTCGTGGACCTTCTGGCGGACCCGGGTGAGCAGTCGTTTTCGCCACTGGTACACCGCCCCGCGGCTGAGACCGAGCTCGGTGGCCACGGGCCCCGCATCGCGCTGCTCCAGGATCAGCGCTTCGAAGAGCGCCAGCCCCTTGGGCGTCAGCTCGGCCTGCACGGCATCCAGAGCGGTGCGCAGCAGATCGGCGCTGACCACCCGCGCCTCGGCCCCCCGCGTGGGCGGCATCAGCGTGTCGATGTCGGCATCCGGACTCTCCGACCAGGGCGACCGCTTGCGCGTGGTGAGGATGGAGCGGGCGTGCCGCTCGGCGACCAGGCCCACGAAGTTCTCGAGGGACAGACCGCGCGCGGGATCCCACCTGGCGAGGATGCGGCCATCGTCCTCGAGCAGGAGCGCGAAGACGTCCTGCACCAGATCGGCCAGCACCTCCCGCGGGTTGCGGGACTCCGACGTGCGACAGCGCCGGATGGAGCGCGCCACCCGGGCCTGGACCACGGGCATCAGGCGCTCCACCAGGATGGACATCGCCATGCGTTCGCGCCCCAGGGCCCGTTCGACGAGCGCTGGGCTGTCGAGGTCGGCGGAGGCAGGGGGCGCTGGATTCTGGATGGCCACTCTTCTCGCGGCCGGCGCCGCGCTTCGATGGGCCGGCATCCTGCACAATCCGATCGCCATCCGCAAGCGGTCGTGCGTGTCGAGTGTGGCCGTATCGCCCATGCAATGCATCCTCCGTCGACCTGGGTCTTGGAACGCAACAGAGGAGTCTGACACGGGTCTCGAAATCCGTCATCGGTCCGCGGTCGGACCGACGTCGAAAACATCCGGAAATCCCTGATTTCCAGCGAGTTCGATCGACGTGTTTTTTCGGGACCGCGCCCGCACGCGACGACCTCGTGCCCGTCGCTCGAGCACGAGGCCGCGTGTCAGCGCATCAGAAGCACTGCTGGCCCACGGGCACGTCCGGCTCGATCAGGCACACGCCCTTGCACTCGACGGTGCACAGGATGGGGTACTGGGGGTGCGGCAGCACGGCACAGAGCCCGAGCCACTCTCCTCCCTGGTTCGCGCAGTTGCGCTCCCGGTTCTCCTCGTACTCGTCGGCACGGTCCTGGCAGTCCTGCTGGAACGGGAACAGGTTGGTGTTCAGCTTCAGATTGTCGATGTTCGCCAGGCCTGCGCTCGGCGACCCCACCCGGAACCGCACCTCGACGGCGTTCGTGGGGATCGCGCCCGCGAACGAGACGTCGGAGACGCCCGCACTCACGGCCTGCGTGTTCTGGACGGCGTCGATCACCCCACCGTTCCCGTCGAGGAACTGGGCGCCCATGCGAATGTCCCCTGCTTCGAACGTGCCGCTCGCCACGAGCCCGAAGAACTCGTCTCCGGTGGTCAGCGGGAAGGTGCGCTCGATTCCCCGGTAGGTCGCCGTGGAGTCGTCGAGGGAGAACACGTAGTCGCCGGGCGACGTCTCGCAGATGCCGAGGGTGTCGGCGGGTCCGAACCCGTCCCAGTCCTGTTCGCAATCGGTGGCCCACTGGCTGTCGCAGCCCGTGGTCTGAAGGGTGCCGAAGTCCTCGACGAAGGTCGAAGCGTGGGCGGTGAGCAGCATGGACATGAACAACATGAATACCTCCTGGGTGCACAGGACGTACGCTGGCGCCTGCCCACTGGCAGCGGTCCACGATCGGACATCGGTCGGGTTCGGGCGCGCTACTGCTCGTCAGCGCTGGACGGTGTCGCGCTCCAGCCGGTCGCCCATCTTCGTCAGCAGCGTCTTCACCGCCGCGGGCGCATCCGCACACAGCCCCGAAGCCATCGCGTGAAACGCCCGGAAGTCGGGATCGGCCAGGGAGACGCCCGGCTCGGCACGCTCGAGGAAGGTGCGCTGCCACGCCTCGACCTGCGGCCACTTCGCGAGGCCTGCAGACGCCACGGACGCCATCAGGGCCAGGGCCGTGCGAGCCATCGGTGACCGCCAGGTGCGAGGATCGTGATCCATCCGGGCGCACAGTGCCTGGGCACGTTCCCAGGCCTCGCGACGCAGGAACAGCGCTGCCAGGTTGATCTCGAGCATGATCTCGGGCGGCTCGTCCAGCCCGGCAGTCACCCGACGCGCCTCCTCGAACGACCGGATGGCGCCCTGGAAGTCCCCGGAACGCGCCAGGGTCTCGCCGAGGATACCCAGCAGCGTGACCACCACCCGCGACGGGTTCAGCGCACAGCGCAACCCCTCGGACACATGGGTGATCGTGCCCCCGATGTCGTCGCGTGCCGACTGGACCCGCGCCAGCGTGAGGTGACTGTAGGCGCGGTCGTGTTCGCTGGTCACGATCGACAGCGCCTCGACGGCCAGGGGCTCGGCTTCGTCGATGGCCCCGATGTTGACCAGCGCTTCGGCACAGGCCTGCAGAATCCCTGCGTGCTCGTCCGCTGCGATGGTGTCGGCCCGGCCGAGGTTGGCGAGCGCACGCTCCACGTGGTCCCGGACCCGCTGCTGTCGGCCGCGCTGAGAGTCCAGCAACGCGAGCTTCCGCCAGAAGTCGGCGCGCTGATCGGCCCGTGCAGACGGGAGAAAACGCCGCCAGCGCACGAAGTGCTCGACCACCGCGTCGGGCTCCTCGACGATCTTGAGCCCCCGAAGGAACACGAGCCGCGCCGACCACAGCAGGTGTGGATCCGGCGCAGGTGAGCGCGCAGCTGCAGCCAGGGCCTTGCGCGCCCA
Organism: Myxococcota bacterium; assembly: GCA_965224055.1. Taxonomy (GTDB): domain Bacteria; phylum Myxococcota_A; class UBA796; order UBA796; genus JACKEQ01. The sequence continues at coordinate 6,638,310 of OZ245034.1, forward strand.
CCCGAGGGATGCGATGCGCTCGTTCGGGCCTGCGCGGCTGGCCTCCCTCGCAAAGGCCTCGAAGGCCTCAGTGGGCCGGTTCGCCACGAGATGGAGCAACCCGGTGCGGGGGTCGTCGGGCTCGATGACCGCGAGCATCGCGTCGACCAGATCCACCAGCTCTTCCCGATGCACGGCGCGCTCCGCCGCTTCGTCGAGACCGCTGCCCGGATGCAACCCGAACACCGAGCGCCCGGACACCTCGCGCATCCAGGCCCGACCCGACCGGGTGAGGTCCTGCACCACATCCCAGTCCAGGGTGACTCCCGCCCGATCGCAGGCCTGTTGCCAGTCCGACACGTCGATCCGGCCCCCGAGTGCCGCCACCAGCAGCAAGGCCTGACCCGACGTCCGCTGGAACAACGCCGTGGTGTCGCGCACCGGACCCAGCCCGTATCCGCCCTCGCGCGGGATCAGGCGACCACTGGCGTGCCACTGCAGCAGACTCTCGACGAGGATCCCCGGTGATCCGTGTGCCTGCTCCACGAGCCGATGCCTCAGCTCCACCCGCAGCGGCACGAGGGCGTTGGCGATGCTGTGCAGATCGGACGCCGGGAGCTCGTGAACCGGGAGCTCCACGACCATCGACGGAGGCAGCCCATCCAGCAACGCGCCCGGTCGAGACGTGCTGGTCACGACCCACACGAGCGGGTGGGCATCGTCGGCCAGGGTGGCCAGGACGTGCTGGTCGGACTCCCCGGACTCCTCGGCCTCCGGGTGCACGGCATCGATCATCAACAGGGCCGGCCGCTCCCCGTGCCAGCGTCGCAGTGCTGGGACCGACACCGCATCGCCGAGCACCTCGGACAGCCGATCGGCCATCACCCCCGACCCCGCGACGACCTCGGCCGTCTTTCCAGACCCGCTCTCCGAGAACCGCCGGAGAAGGTGCCGGGCGAAGCGCGAGACCCCGACCCCGGACTCGCCCCAGAGTGCGATCACCCGGGGCTCGCCGTGGGTGATGGCCTCCTGCATGGCGGTCAGGCAGGTCTGCAGCGCCTGGCGACGCCCCACGAACGGCGGCTCGCGGAACGGCAACAGGGCGACCCCGAGATCGAGGAGGCGCTGATCCCGCCCGCGGACCCGAGCGGTCGGCGGCGTGCGAGGACGTGGACGCCTCCGCTCTGGACGTTCTGGACGCTCCGGACGCCCCGGATCCGCAGCGAGGGTCGGCGCCCAGCTCGCATCCAGCAACCGAGCGGCCGCGGCAGCCGAGGACGGACGCTCCTGGGGATCGACGCTCAGCAGCGCCCGCAACCACGACTCGAGCCGTGGAGACACCGGAAATCGCGGCGCAAAGCGCTGGAGTGCCGTGTAGTCGGGGGTCCAGCGGGTGTCGGACCGCTGTTCCATCGCGAAGGGCGGGATGCCGACGACCACGTGCCACACGGCGGCGGCCAGGCCGAACAGGTCGGCGGCGGGCGTGGGAGGCTCGCGCTGGAGCGTCTCGGGGGCGAGGTACCACGGGGTCCCGACCAGGGAGGCGCCATCGCTCGACGAGGCGATGTGGGCGACGCCGAAGTCGGCGAGCTTCCATGAACCCGCTTCGTCGCGGAGGATGTTCGCGGGCTTCAGGTCGCGATGCAGGATGCCCCGGGCGTGGGCGTGACCGAGGGCGCGCAGGATCTGGTGGACGGCGTCGAGCAGGGTGTCGCCGTCCGAGACGTCTTCGAGGGTTCCCCCGCCACACCACTCGAGCGCGAGCCAGGTGTGGCCATCGTCCAGCGTGCCGGTGTCGAGGCACTGGACCACCGCGGAGTGATCGAGGGCGGCGGTGGCGTGGATCTCGGTGCGCCGGAGGGCTTCGAGCCGGGGCGCGGTGGTGGGCGGGAGGATCTTGATGGCGACGGGTGCGCGCGTTCGACGGTGGCGAGCCTGCCAGACGGACGCCATGCCTCCGCTACCTGCGACATTCAGTAGCTCGAACCCGGGGACATCGAACGGAGGCACGTCCATGGCAGAACTGTACTCCACGGCGATCCGGTCTCGGCGCGTCGACCCTGCAGGATGACAAACGGTGTCGGTTCGCGTCATCGCGGGATGACGACCGGTTCCGGAGTACGCTGCAGGGGAATCTCGGGACCGAGGAGAGGTGGTGGAGCTGTCGCTGGGCCCTGCACCGTCGATCTGTCCGTGCCCGTCGCCCGCTGGCCGGATCGCGACGAGCGCCTGACGCCGATCGAGGCCCGTCTGCTGGAGCACCTGGCCCAGCACGCCGGACGCATCGTTCCCCGCCAGGAGCTGCTCACCGAGGTCTGGGGCTACCACCCCGCTTCGCGCACCAAGACCGTCGGGGTCATCGTCCGCCGCCTGCGCCGCAAGATCGAGCCCGCTCCGGATCAACCCACGATCCTCCGCACGATCCGCGGCAAGGGCTGGACGCTCGTCGCGGACGATCAGCCCGGCACCGCCGAGAGCAACGTGGTTCCCGGTCGAGGGCGATTCTTCGGGCGCGAGAAGGAGCGCGCGCGGGTGCAGGACGGCGGGAGTCTGGTCGCGGTGACCGGGCCTCCGGGCATCGGAAAGACCCGGTTGACACGAGAGATCGCGTGCGACTGGTCCACCGACTCCGGGGTCCGACAGGTGGTGTGGATTCCCGTGGACGGCCTCGACACCGCCGAGCACCTCGTGGCGCGGGTGGCCCTGGCACTGGGGGTCGTGCTGAAGCAGGCCGACCAGGGAACAGCCCGTGTGGGCGCGGCGATCGCAGGTCGAGGCCGGATCCACCTCGTGCTGGACGGAGCGGATGCCGCTCATGGCGTGCTGGCACCCGTCCTGGATGCGTGGCTGGATGCAGCGCCCCTCGCGCGGTTCGTGGTGACCAGCCGCAACCGTCCAACGGTCCGCGGATGCCGCACAGTCGACCTGGGGCCGTTGTCACCTGCTGCCGCTCAGGCCCTGCTCACCGACCGGGTGGAAGACCGGGGAGCCCCGATCGACGACACGACCGGACTGGTGGCGCTGGTCGAGCGGTTGCAGGGGATCCCGCTCGCCCTCGAGCTCGCTGCAGCCCGGTCCCGCTTGTACGACCTGACCACCCTCGCCCGGGAGCTCTCGTCCGCCATCGCGAAGGATGCACTGGAGCCGGTCGAAGCGGCCGTGGCCTGGACCTGCGCCCGCCTGTCCCCTTCCGAGCGCTCGGCCCTCGCGCAGATGGCGGTGTTCCGCGGCGGGTTCGACCTGGAAGCGGCCCGGGTGGTCGTCGACCTGTCGGAGCCGGCCGCCACATCCGTCCCCTCGGTCGACCGAGCGCTGACGAGCCTGCTCGACTGGTCGCTGGTGATGCGCGTCGCCCCGGCCGGGCCGGGCTCTCCCGCCCGGTTCGACATCCTGGACAGCATCCGCAGTGGTCACGGAGGCGGCCCGCCCTCCGCTGCGGTTCGCGCGCGTCACGCCCGCTACTTCGCCCGCTTCGGAGACGATGCGTTCCAGCGATCTCTGCATCGCGAGGGCGGGTTGGCGCGAGGTGCGGCCCTCCTCGCCGAGCTCTCGAACCTCCGACTTGCCACGACGCATCCCGACTCCGAGGCTGCCGCGGCGTGCGCCCGGGCGGTCGCCTCGCTCACCAATCGGGTGGGGCCGATGGATCAGGGCGTCCAGGCGTTGCAGTCCGTGCTCGAACGCCCCGACCTGCCGGTCGACGCCGCCTACCGCACCCGCGTGGCCTTCGCCCGCAGTCTGGTTCACGTCGGCCGCCACGCCGACGCCCAGCGGGAGCTCGCGAGCCTGGACACCGAGGAGGCTCCGACCGAGCTGTGGGAGGTGTGGCGCCGCAACGTCGTCACGGCCCTCACCCGTCGCATCGCGCCCGAGAACGCCGTGACAGCAGCACGAGCCGCTCTGGACGCCGCGACGTCGCTCGGAGATCCGAAGGAGCTGTCGATCGCAGAGGGAAACCTCGCGAATGCGCTGATGGCGACGGGAGCTGTGGACGAAGCGACAGCCCTCCAGCATCGTTCCCTCCAGCACGCCACCGAAGCGGGGGATGTGCGCGGACAGGCCTATGCACGCGCGCTGATCGCGACCTGGGCGCTCCAGCGGGACGCCCCGGACGCCCTGGAGCTGCTCCTCGCCGCGCGAGACGAGGCCGAGTCCATCGGAGACCAGCAGACGGTCGGCTGGCTGATGACGAGCGTGATCACGGCCCTGCGCCTCGCGAAGCGTACCGACGAAGCGATCGAGGCGGCCGAAGACGCGATCCGGCTGCACGAGTCCCTCGGCAGCTCCGCGATCGGCGCCGTGTGTCGGGGGAACCTGGCGTCGATCTTCGCCGATCTCGATGAGCCGGAGGAGGCCATCGCCCTGTTCGAGCAGGCGCTGCCTCCGTTGAGGAAGGCCGGATGGGTGGCGGCGGAGGCGAGCTTTCTGTGCGGGCTGTCGGAGGCGCGGATCCAGGCGGTCGCCCCTTCCGAACGACGGGGATCGGAGGTCGGACTGGCCGAGGTGGACGCCGCACTGGAGATGCTGGGCGACAGCGGCCCCCCGGTTCAACGTGCGCTCGCCTGGCTGCAGCGGGCATCGGTCGCCCTGCATCACGGGGACGTCGACACCGCGAGGAAGGCTTTCGAACGCTCGGATCGGGAAGCGGGAGGGGTGAAGCAGATGACCCTCACCCGGACGCGTGCGGCCCTGGTGGAGCGCCTCCAGGAGACCCGCGAGACGTAGGTCGCCGACGGGCACACGGGGCGTTTCGATTCGAAACAACTGGCGTCTGACCTGGAGAGTTCGATTCTGGGAACCAGGCTCTGTACGGACCGAGGCGTCAGAAGGACTCGGTCTCGGTGCTGTCGTCGAGGTCGCCGAGCCCACGGACCGACGCCACGTACAGCAGGGCGAGTGCCGGGGCGCCGAACTTCAGCGAATCGACGTCGATGAGGTCCAGCAGCCGCTCCAGGATCACGTCGCGCTCTCGGACGATCTGCTCGGCGGTTCGCTCGACGGTGGTGTCCATCACCAGATCCTCCAGCGCGAAGGCCGCGATCCGGCACGCCCCCGACGCTTCGTACAGCCGCACGTGATCGGCTCCGGCGTCCACGAGCTCCCGCTGCACGTGGTGCCACACGGTCTGCAGACCACGGGTCTCGATCAGCTCCAGGACCTGCTCTCCGACGGCGTCGAGAGACTCGGCCAGGGCGGTCACGGCGGTCTTGACCAGGAACCCCTGAGTCCGCTCGATGCGCTCGATGGCCGTGGGGGCGTCGACGAACCGCCGCGCGCACGCCGATGCGAACAGGTGCGCGTCGAACTTGTGCAGCGCCTCCCGCTCGGCCTGGGGAAGCGCATCCCAGCGTCGACCGCGCTCCAGGAATGTCTCGAGAAGGTCCTGGACCGTGGTGTGGTGCGGCTCGGGAGCGAGCTGTCTTGCGAATGCAGCAGTGGCCATCGGGGATTCCTGTAGTGCAGGCGTACCATCATCGACGGGCGCCAGGGTAGCCCACCCTGAGAAGATCGTGGCGGAGAACCTCCCGTCGGTCGGTGGACACGAACCGCACACCCGGCTCGTTTTCGAGGTCGGCGCGGGCCGGTCGACGGCTCGGATGGCGCGCCACCTGCTCCTGAGTCGCCGACGAGGCGTGCCCCACCCCCAGATGGCGCAGAGACGGAAGCGAAGACGGAGCGTCGAGGGCGTTGGACCGGCGACACCGTCAGATCGCCGTGTGATGCCAGCGATCCCAGCAGCCCGTACGGTCGGGTCGACGCCCATTCGCGCGTCGTGGAGGTCGAGATGCGATGGTTCCCCGTGATGCTGCTGGCTCTGAGCGCCTGTGACCCGGACGCCGATGGGGACAGCGATGCGGATGCGGATGCGGACACGGACGCCGATTCCGACGCGGACACCGATGCAGACGCGGACACGGACGCCGATTCCGACGCGGACACCGATGCAGACGCGGACACGGACTCCGATTCCGATGCGGACACGGACTCCGACACCGATGCGGACACGGACTCCGACACCGATGCAGACACGGACTCCGACACCGATGCAGACACGGACTCCGACACCGATGCAGACACGGACTCCGACACCGATACCGACACGGACACCGACACCGGAGCGTTGCCCCCGCTGGGTCCGACCGTCGTCGATGCCGACGCCACGGGGGTGTGCGGAACGCCAGCCCCCTCGCCCGACGGCTCGATGCTGGCTTGGGTGGAGTGCGGGGCGCCCGCCGTCGCGATGGTGCTGGACGTCGACCTGGGCACCGCGACGGTCGTGACGCTTCCCGGCGTGGTGGACTCCACGAAGCTGCAGTGGGCGTCCGACGACGTGCTCGTCGGCACTCACAGTGGGCACACCGGGTTCGTCTCGGTCGACGGCACCCAGAGCGGCTCGATGGCCACGTCGCACACCGCATTCCTCCCGGACGGGACGGGGCTGGTGGTGGTGCACGACAACGACGTGCTGCGCTGGGACTTCACGGGAGTCGAGACCGTGCTGGTCGACCGCGATCCGGCGGATCCGGCCATCGACGACGCTCGCGTGACCCCCGACGGCACCCGGGCGGCGTACCTGGTGGCCTACGACGTCGTGGGGGTCGTGGCGGTCGACGGCAACACACCCGGCGCGACCTTCCCCACAGGCCTGTGGACGATGTCGGCCCTCGCCGACGGCCAGGTGGTGGGCGCCCGGTTCGAGAACGCGGGCTCCTCGACCATCCTGGACATCGCCCACGACCTGGACACCGGCGCCGAGACCATCCTCGGGACCTATTCGTCGGGGACGTTCCCCCGTCTCGTCGGTACGCACCTGTGGTGGACCGAGGTCCCCACGCTGGCGACCGCGACGCTGCACGTCCGGAACGCCGACCTGTCCACCCCCGGCACGGTGTTCTCCCCCGACACGAACGCTGCGTTGAGAACCACCGAAATGCCCGCCGTGGCGCGCCTGGTGTACGACGATCTCGCCGGCACGCACACCCTCGATCTGGCCACCGAGACCTCGACGCTGCTGACCGCCACGCGACTCACCTTCCCCTTCCAGAACGGCGTTCCGTACGCGGACTCCCGGGCGGTCGCGCTGTCGGCGTTCTCGGGAACGGAGTCCACGATGACGGTGTGCGACGTCGAGACGGGCGCGGGGTGCGACACCCCCGTGGCGACAGTGCCCGGGTACATCCAGCGAGCCGGGCTGGCGGGACCGGACCTCGTCTGGACGCGCCAGGAGACCAACAACGGTGCGCTCACCGTGTTCCACGCCGACGGGTCGTCGGCCCCGCTCGAGCTCGATCCCGATGCGCGGGTCGCAGGCGGACTGGCGGGTCGCTACGCGGTCTGGTGGGTCGACACCGCCGATGCGCTGCACGTGACGAGCCCGCAGCTGTGGGCGCCCTGAGACTATGCTGGACCCATGCTCCCGCGCCTCGCGGTTCCCACGGGTCCGCTCGTCGCCCTGACCCGGTTCAGAACGACACGTCGATGCGCAACGACTCGCGCTGCTGCTGGGTGTCCGAATCGATCGCCGTGAACTCCGCTGCGTCTGCTGTGAGGAAGCCGTCGGGCAGCTCCACGCGCGGCAGTGAGATCCCCTCGATCGGGGCGGTCAGCTCGTCGATCATGCGGTTCTCGATGCCTCCGAGCAGCGCGTTCGCGAGCGTCATGCCCGACCCCACCGCGTCGTACACCTCACCAGTCGGGTCGATGAAGTTCATCTGGAACTGCACCTGCTCGAACACCGGCACGATCTCGCCCGTGCTCGACACCTCGAGCTGAGCATCGATCTTGAGATCGGCCACGGCCGTGACGTAGATCTCCCCCGTGGCCGCGTCCTTCACCTCGATGCGGTAGTCGAACATGCTGAAGTGCACCGCCGCGTCGACCCCGGCGGACGGGTCCTCGGTGACGACGATGGGCGCGAGGCGCGGTCCCAGATCGATCAGCAGCTTCGTCGACGACGGAATCAACAGATCGATGCCGGGGAACAGCGCGGTCAGTCCGCTGGCGTCGAGGTTTCCGGAGGGACCCGTGTACCCGAGGGGCGCCAGGTCGGAGCGATCCGTCCAGCGGTCGTGGAAGACCCCGGCGCGGTAGGCCTCGTAGAGAACCTGGCTCATCCATGCCGTCGACAGCGTCGCCTCCAGATCGTACGCCTGGCCCGGCGTCACGAACGGGGCGATCTCGTCCGCCTTGTAGAAGTCGTCCTGCGCGGACACCTGACCCACGCTGGGCTCGGCCCCGACCGCTCGCGCTTTCGCGCGCAGCACGAACGTCACCCCGTCGTCGTCCTCGTCCACCTCGTCGAAGCGCGCATCGATGTCCAGATCGGTGGAGGTGCCCAGGGGAATCGTGCCGCTCGGATCGACCGCATCGAGGACGGGGGCCAGTGCCGAGGCGATGAGCGGCTCGCCGGACCCCGTGAGGTCGACCGCAGGAAGGGTGTTGTTCACGAGGCCGACCACGATGTGCTCCATCAGCGCTTCCAGCGGACCCTCCATGGGAGTCTCGAGGCCGAGTCCCCCGCACACGCCACCGAGCTCCAGCTCGAAGCCGAGCAGCTGCGCATCCGTGGCATCGAGTGCCTGGTGGACGTCGAGACCACCGAGAAACGTCGGCTCCAGCTCGAGGCCGAACTGAGTGCGTGCCCCGTCGACGGACACCGACCCCGAGCAGGGGACGTCCACGTCGAACGCCGTGACGGTGGGGCTCGGCCCCGGGAACCCGGTCCAGGCTGCGGGATCCACGGTGATCTCGGTCTCGACGAGCACCCCGCCTCCGAGCGCCGCCGGACCGAGCTCCACCGTCGGGACGACCCGGTTGGGCTGGCTGTCGAAGGTCAGGAACGGCCCCGCGGGCTCCAGCAGATCGTCGAAGTCGCGGAACCAGTCGTAGCCCACGGCCGTCGCGCAGATCTCGATGCCGAACGGATCCAGATCGCTCTGGATTCCGGACCAGCCGAGATCCGACATCGAGATCGCGAACGCGTCCAGGTGCACGCCCATGTCGCCCAGGCTGCGGCACAGCGTCACCGGCAGCGTGTAGGAGTGGGTCTGCTCGACGGGAGGCCCCAGCGCCGCGACGTCTGCAGCGTGGGCGCGAAGCTCGTCGTGGATCAGCACACCGACCTCGTCGAGGCCCCGCTCCGTGATGCGCAGCGACGCCGCACGCGGACGAAAGGTGTTGGTCTCGGTGCGCTGTCCGATCTCGGTCTGGTCGTAGTATGCGCGCTGATCGCTGGCCCGCTCGTCTCCGAGGCCCGGGGCGGTCGGGTTCACCACGCTGGCCCGGATCGAGTGCATCGCGCTCTGGTGCTGCACGAGTCCAGGCGAGACGTCCCAGACGGACTCCGAGAACGTCCGGAGGTTCGGGAGCAGCGGGTTGGGCATCGTCATGGTGAACAGCTCGCCGTTCAGCGAGACGTCCGCGATTCCCGTGTCGGCCGAGCCCGCCACGGCGGGGCCCCCCCAGCGACCCGGGGCAGTGAGGACCAGTTCGTCGGCAGAAGCGGTGGGGGTCAGGGACGACAGTGCGAGCAGGGTGAGCATGGGATCGAACTCCTGGATGGGGTGTGGCAGGGAGTTGGATCGGCACCGGCGGAGTGGTTCGGTCCGTGTTCGGACGTCCGACGGAAGACCGCGGTCCGAGAGAAGTCGGGTGTCCCGTGTCAGATCCGCAGACCCCGCTCCAAGACCCTGCTCGAAGGAGGCCGACATGCTCACGATGGTCGAGAGGATCGCGACGGGTGCCCACGGCGAGGTGTACGACGCGCGCTGGGGTGGACGCCGGGTCGCCGCCAAGGTCCTCGCACCCACGGCTGCGGTGTGCGAGTCCTCGGCGCTCAGGCTGGCCGGACAGCTCCGCGCGCTCGGGTGCGACGCATTCATCGAGCTGCTGGACGTCACCGTGGTCGAGGGTCGCTGGACGCTCGTGCTGGAGTGGGTGGACGGCCCGGACCTGACGACCGCACGGGAGCAGGCGGCGCTTTCACGAGCGGGGATCCACGGGGTGCTGGCCCAGTGTGCCCACGCGCTTCGCACGGCCTGGACGGCCTGTCCGGACGGAGAGCCACTGCGGCTCGTCCATCGCGACCTGAAGCCCGCGAACCTCCTGCTCCAGCCCGACGGTCGGGTGCGCATCGCCGACCTGGGACTGGCCTCCCGCTGCATCCGACCGGGCTTCGAGCCCGCCGGCACCCCGGCCTACGCGGCTCCCGAGCGCTGGATCGGCGAAGATGGCCCGAAGAGCGACGTGTACTCGCTGGGCGCCATCGCCTACGCCCTGTGCACGGGTCGGACACCCCCGGTCGCCGGTCCCCATCCGACTGCACATGCACGGCGGGTCCGCGCGCTGGCGGCCGACCTGCGCGAGTCCGCCCCGGACGACCTGGTGGAGCAGGTGTGTGCCCTGCTCCACTGGGACCCCGAGAACCGTCCTTCGACCGACACACTGGTAGAGCTCGGACCGAACCACGCGGCACTGCGAGCCTGGCTGCGGCCGTCGCTCTGGACCCGCTTCACACGCCTGTTCACGCCCCGTCCAGCGGAGGTCCCGTGCACGCCGCTGTAGTGTTCGAGCACGGCGGACGCTCCACGCGGGTGTCCGCCGGCGGGATCATCGGTCGGCTGCCGGATGCGGGACTGCGCCTGACCGACCCGCGCATCAGCGAAGCCCACGCCCTGGTGTCGCTGCGGGATCACCGTCTGGTGCTCCTGGCCCTCCGTGGCCGCCTGCAGGTCGGGCGCACCGCGGCCGAGGTCGTCCCGCTGTCGGTTGGGCAGTGCGTGAGCCTGGCCCGAGGGCTGGTTCTGCGGGTCACCGAGCTCTTCCTGCCCACCAGCCGACTCGCGCTGACGGGCCTCGGTGCGACACCCGTGGCGCTGCAGTCCGAAGTCGCCACCCTCCATCGTGACCCCTGGCGACTCGAGCCGGGATTCGATCCGACCGGTCAGGCGCACATCGTGTCCAGCGGCGGCCACTGGGTGCTGCATCGCGAGGGGGTCGAGAAGGTGCTGGAGCTGGGCGACGCACTCGGGTTCGGCGGACACCAGATCACCGTCGTCGAGCTGCCCCTGGGCTCGACCAGACAGACCCACCAGAGCCTCGGCGCACGCGCACCGCTCACCCTCGTCGCTCAGTACGAGACCGTGCACATCCACCGTCCGGGCCACGAGACGGCCGTGATCACGGGGGTTTCCGCGCGCATCCTCACGGAGCTCGTGCGGTTTGCAGCGCCGACACCCTGGGACTGGGTGGCCCGGGAGGTGTTCGGCACCCTCGCCCGCCACATTCTCCGACAGCGCTGGGATCGCAACCTGCGGACCCTTCGCCGCAAGCTGCGCGAAGCGGCCATCCGGGGCGACCTGGTGTTCAGCGATGGGCACGGTAACGTCGAGCTGGTGCTCGGACCCGACGACACCGCACACGACGAGAGCTGACGGGTGCATCGATGCTGGCCGTCCGAGCGCTCCGCGTTACCTCGGGGGAGGCGCGCCCGTAGCTCAACTGGATAGAGCATCGGCCTTCGGAGCCGAGGGTTTGGGGTTCGAATCCCTACGGGCGTACCACCACACCCTCGAACGGTCCGTAGACGCCCTCGCGGAACAGCTCTCCGAACGGGCCCGTGGCCCCGAGCCCGGCCAGGATGGAGTTCAGCCCCCACTGCAGGCGGTTGACGAACACCCACTCGGGCGGCAGCGCCATGCGCCGCAGGTTGGGATTGTCGGGACCGAACAGCGCCCACGATTCCTTCACGTACCCGGGCGTGTAGCGGAAGCCCGGCGTCTTGAACGGGCGGTAGAGGTACTCCATCATCCGCCAGTGCTCGTCGTAGTCGTAGCGCGTGCCCCGGGGCACGAACCCGCACCGCTCCAGCGCTTCGGGAAGGTCGGACCTGCGGTCTTCGAGGGTGACCTTCGCGAGGCTCTTCCACGCCTGGATCATGGACTCGCCGTAGACGCAGGTGCATCCCCAGTCGATCATCGCCACCCCCCGGTCGGTGAACAGGAAGTTGCCGGGCTGGGGGTCGGCGTTGAACACCCCGTGGCGGAAGATCGTCTGGAAGACCGCCCCGAAGATGGCCGTTCCGGCGGCATCGCGCTCGGCGGACGTGCTGTTCGCGACGAACGTGTGGAAGTCGCGCCCGTCGACCCAGTCGGAGGTGAACACGGTCTCGGAGCAGTGCGAGCGGACGACACCCGGGACCCACACCCCCGGGTGGTCGGACAGCAGGCGAGCTCCGAGCGCCTGGTGGTCGGCCTCGAGCCGGTAGTCGCACTCCGCATCGAAGCGGGCGCGCAGCTCTTCGACGACCGCGACCGTGTCGGTGGCCAGTCCGATGTTCATCAGCCGGGACAGCTTGCCCACGTTGCCCAGATCGACCGCGAGGGTCTCGCGCACGCCGGGGTACTGGATCTTGACCGCGACCTCGCGGCCATCGACCTGTGCGCGATGCACCTGGCCGATGCTCGCGGCGGCGACGGGCTCGTCGTCGAACCGCTCGAACGAAGCGTCTGGAAGCCCCGCAGCGAGCGCCTGTGCGATCACCTCGGCGTCCATGGGCTCGGCGTCGGCCTGCAGCTTGCGCAGTCGCTCTGCAGTGGCCGGGGGCATGGCGCCTTCGAGGTAGGACGCGATCTGGCCCACCTTCATCGCGAGCCCCTTCATCCCGTCGAGCTTCTCGACGAGATCCTCGCCGAGCCCGAGGTCGTCGGCCGATCCCACCGCACGCTTCACGACGGCCTTGCCCACGGACGCCGCCACCTTGCCGGTCTGGAGGGTCCGAGCGGTCCAGCTCTTGCGCAGCGCCTTCAGTCTCGATCGCCGCCCCACGACACCTCCTGACTGAAACGTAGCGGGGCGCGGTTCCATCGCTGCCCCCTGCCATGGCACGTTGCAGGCGTCGTCCCGAAAACGCCCATCAGGACGGGGCCGGCGCCGCACGACCGGGCAACCGGTACTCCTCGTAGGCGCTGTAGAGCACCGGAACGACGAACAGGGTGACGAGCTCGATGGACATGCCGCCCAGCATCGGCAGCGCCAGCGGCACCATGATGTCGGCCCCTCGCCCCTGGGAGGTGACCACCGGGAGCAAGGCCAGGAGCGTGGTCGCGGTCGTCATCAGACAGGGTCGGACGCGGCGGGATCCGGCCTCCAGCGTGCGTGCACGGACCTCGTCCACGGTCGCGGGAGGGCTCCGCTCGAACACCTGTTTCAGGTAGGTCGCCATCACCACACCGTCGTCCGTCGCGATGCCGATGAGCGCGATCACCCCGATCCACACGGCCACCGAGAGGTTCACCGTGCCCACCTGGAACAGGTCGCGCATCGGCATCCCGAGCAGGGCGAAGTCGAGGAACCAGGGCTGACCGTACAACCACAGCAGCCCGAACCCTCCGCTCACCGCCACGACCACGCCCGAGTAGATGATCGCGGTGGTCGCGACGCGGTGGAACTGCAGGTAGAGCAGGATGAACACCAGGCACAGCGCGACGGGGACCAGGACGACGAGCCGCTCCTCGCTGCGCACCTGGTTCTCGTACGAGCCCGCGAACTCGAAGCTCACGCCGTCGGGGAGCTCCAGCGCTCCGGCTTCGAGCCGCTCGCGGAGCAGCGCCCGCGCCTGCTCGACCACCTCGACCTCCGCGACGTCTGGCACCCGGTCGAACAGGACGTAGCTCGTGAGGAACGTGTCTTCGGCCTTGATCATCTGGGGCCCACGCACGAACCGGATGTCGGCGAGCTGGGTGAGTGGCACGGGGTTTCCGCTGGGGGTCGACACGGAGACCCGCCGCAGCGCCTCGAGACTGTCGCGATCCTCCCGCATGTAGCGAACGCGGATGGGATAGCGCTCGCGCCCCTCGACCGTGCGGGTGAGCGTCATGCCGCCGAGCGCCGTCTGGAGGACCTGCTGCACGTCGACGATCGTGAGCCCGTACCGACCGATGGCCTCCCGGTCGAGATCGATCTCGAGGTAGGGCTTGCCCACCACGCGGTCGGCGAACACGGTCTCGGAGCGGATCGACGGCACCTCCTTCAGCGCATCCTCGAGTGCGAAGCCGAACTCCTGGATCGCTTCGAGGGACGGCCCCTTCACCTTGATGCCCAGCGGAGCGCGCATGCCGCTCTGGAGCATCACCAGCCGGGCGTTGATCGGCATCAGCACCGGTGCGCTCGTGAGTCCCGGAACCTCGGCTGCTGCGGTGATCTCGGCCCAGATGTCGCGTGGTGAACGGATGTGGTCGCGCCACTGTCGAACCCGCGTTCCGTCCGGCTCCGTGCGGTACTCGGGGTGGTAGGTGATGATGGTCTCGATCATCGAGACGGGCGCGGGGTCGAGTGCGGAATCGGCACGCCCCAGCTTGCCCACCACCCGGTCGACCTCGGGGATCTGGGCGATGGCGGCATCCATCGTCGACATCATGTCCAGCACTTCGCCGATGGAGGCGTGCGGCATCGTGGTGGGCATGTAGAGGTAGCTGCCCTCGTCGAACGGAGGCATGTACTCCCGCCCGAATCCAGGAAACGCATGCGCGACGGCGGAGACCGGACGCGTCGTGCGAATCGCCTGGGGCACGAAGCCGAACATCGCGTCGAAGCCGAGCCAGGCAGTGGCTCCGAACACCACCAGAGCGACGGGCCCGGCCAGGAAGGTCTTCTTGTGAGCGAGCACCCAGGTGAGCGCGCCTTCGTAGCCGTGCTCGAAGAGCCGGAACCCTCCGAGGACCGCGGCGATGACGGCCCCCACGAAGAGCAGGTTCAGGACGAGGCCGTTGGCCGGCCCGAGGGGCAACCAGTCGCTCGTGAGGAGCACCGTGACGACGACGATGGTGAGCCCGTTCTCGACCAGCGTCCCCCGGGTCACGGCACGGGGCGACACCAGGGGTCGGGCGAGCCGCCAGGCCCCGAGTCCGAACACGAGCGACCCGCCGAGCCAGGTGGTGGGAAGCAGGGCGATGCCACCACCGAGGATCAGCCAGTCGCGGAGGTGGGTGGCCCGGGCCACGGAGGCGAGCCAGCGACGAGGACCGGTAGCCGTGGTGCTCGGAGGGCCCGGACGCCGACGGAGCACCACCAACGCGGCTCCGGGGAGCAGCAGCAGCGAGATCACCAGTGCGGCGGACATCGCGAAGGTCTTGGTGAACGCGAGAGGCGCGAACAACCGGAGCTCGGTGGCGGTGAGCCCGAACACCGGCAGGAAGCTGACGATGGTGGTGAGGACCGAGGTGAGTACTGCGGGCGCGACCTCGGCCGCGGCTCTTCGGGTGGCCCCCTCCCGCTCGGCGCGCGACCCGACACCGCCTTCCCCACGGCCCCCCTCCCCGCCGATCTTCTCGAGGTGCTGCTCGATGTTCTCGACGAACACGATCCCGATGTCGACCATCGTCCCGATGGCGATGGCGATCCCGCCGAGCGCCATGATGTTCGCGTCGACCCCGGTGGCCTTCATCACGACGAAGGTGCCCAGCACGCCGAGTGGCACGATCGACGAGATCAGCAGTGAACTACGGAGGTTTCTCAGCATCACCAACACCACGATGATGGTGATCAGGATCTGCTGGTAGAGCGAGGTCGAGAGTGTGCCGAGGGTCTCGTCGATGAGCGTGGTGCGGTCGTAGAACGGCACGATGGTGACCTGGCTGACGGTCCCGTCGTCGAGCGTGCGTCGGGGGAGCCCATCCTGGATGGCCGCGATCCGGTCCTTGACGCTCGCGATCACCTGGCGCGGGTTCTCGAGGTAGCGCGCGACCACCACCCCTCCGACGGCTGGCGCTCCTGCATCGTCGAGCGCACCCCGGCGCAGCGCGGGGCCTTCGGTGACCCGGGCGACGTCGCGAACCCGGATGGGCGTGTGCTCGCGCGCCACGACCACGGTCTGTTCCAGATCCTCCAACGTCTCGACGAAGCCGAGGCCGCGGATCAGGTACTCGACGCGGTTGATCTCGAGCGTACGCGCGCCGACATCGAGGTTGGAGCGGCGGACGGCGTCGGCGACCTGACCGATGCTCACCCCGTTGGCGCGCAGGGCCTCGGGATCGACGTCCACCTGGTATTCCCGCACGTAGCCGCCGATCGACGCGACCTCGCTGACCCCCTCGACGGACTGGAGCGCGTAGCGAACGGACCAGTCCTGGATCGAGCGGAGCTCGTCGGGATCCCACCCGCCGACCACACGCCCTTCCGCGTCGCGCCCCTGGAGCGTGTACCAGAAGATCTGGCCGAGGGCCGTGGCATCGGGTCCGAGCGTGGGTGTGACGTCTGGAGGCACCGTGCCGGGTGGCAGGGACGCGAGCTTCTCGAGCACCCGGGTCCGCGACCAGTAGAACTCGACGGTGTCGTCGAAGATCACGTAGATCGTGGAGAAGCCGAGGGCGGACGAGCTGCGGACCGTTCGCACGCCCGGAATGCCGAGAAGCGCCGTGGTGAGCGGGTAGGTGACCTGGTCTTCGACGTCTCGCGGTGAGCGCCCGGGCCAGCTCGTGAACACGATCTGCTGGTTGTCACCGATGTCTGGGATGGCGTCGACCGGCACTGGATCGCGAGGCAGGCCGCTCACGTCGGTGTCGAAGGGGCTCACGGACAGCCCACCGACGACCAGCATCACCGTGAGCAGGAAGACGACCAGCTTGTTCTCGATGAACCAGCCGATCCCGACCTCCCACAGGCCGGGGCGGGCGTCTCCCATGGCTTCCCTCGCCATCAGTTCCCGCGCCCATCGGAGGCACGCGAGGACCCCGAGCTGGGGAGGAATCCGCCGGGCGCGATCTCGGAGCGGATCTCTCCACACAGACGCATCGAGGCTCCGAAGTAGCTGTTGTCGATGGTCTCGCCCTGCTGCACCCACCGCGCACCGCGATTGTCGTCGGCCATCGGGCAGAACGCGACGTGCAGCTCGGCTTCCAGCGGATTGCCGAACGTGCTCAGCAGGCCTTCCACCGCGGCGCTCAGGGGCTCGAAACCGGCGCGCGCACCCTCGATGTCCGGCGATCGAGCCACATGCTGGGCATGCTCTCGGAGCTCGGGAGCGAGCTCGGCCCAGGCGGGCGCACCCTTGTCGAGGGACACGGCTTCGATGGCCAGCACGAGAGCTTCTGCAGCTGCGACGGCCGCCTCGGGGTCGTCCTCGGCGAGCGCCTCCTGAACGTCCAGGTAGGCGCGGACCACGGGCACCAGGCGCTCGCGCTCCGCTGCCGGAAGCGGCACCACATCCGCCCATGGGCCGGCGGACAGGTCGTCCGGCTGGCTCATCATGCTGGGTCCCCCGCGGATCTGCAGGTCGGCGTCCAGGGCGAACGCCCCCCGCGTCACCACACGGTCCCCCTCGGAGAGGCCCGCCACGACGGGGTAGTAGTCGCCCAACCGCGGACCGAGCCGCACCGTACGGGGGGCATAGGCGAGGGTCTCTTCGTCCAGGAGCTCGACGTAGACCACCGAGCGCTGTCCGGTGAACAGGGGCGCGGACGCCGGGATCACGAGAGGGGCCTGCTCCGACGCCTCCTCGGTGAAGACCGTAGCCTCCGCGAACATCCCCGGCCGCAGGACCCCTTCGGGATTGCTGACCTCGACCCGGACCCGAGCCGTCCGGCGCTGCGGGTCGAGGGTGGGATCGACGAAGGCCACGCGCCCTTCGAAGGTCTGGCCCGGCACCGCCTCGACCTGAAGGGACACCTCCTGACCCACCTGGAGGCGGGGCAGATCGCTCTCGTAGGCATCGAGCTGGATCCAGAGCTTCGACAGGTCTGCGATCCGATACAGCGGCGAGCCGGTCTGCACGTACGCGCCCTCGGTGGCGATCCGCTCGATCACGGTGCCCGCAAAGGGCGAGCGGATGGCGATCGACTGTCGAGGGCGCTCGGCAGACGCCATGCGCTCGAGCTCGGTGTCCGGGACGCCCAGGAGTCGCAGCCGATCCTCGGCCGCTCGAAGCGCGGCACGCGCCGCCGATGCAGCCGATTCCGTCCCATCGTCGAGGCGCTCGACCTGACTGCGCGCCGTGAGCAGGTCCTGGTGGGCGGAGTAGACCTCCGGCGAGTACAGCGTGGCGATCACCTGACCCCTGCGCACCTGCTCCCCCGTCGTGCTCACCTGCAGCTGATCGATCCGGCCACCGATCCAGGTGGTCACGGCTTTCTGCGTGGATTCGTCCGGCTCCACCCGACCGAGGAGGCGCACCTCGCCAGCAGCCTCACCCTGACGACGAACGGGCTCGGTGCGCAGCTGGGCGAGCCGGCGAGCCCGATCGGAGAGCACCACCCGGTCGTCAGCCCGGTCCGACGACGCCCCTCCGGCGACAATCAGATCCATCCCACAGATGGGGCAGGAGCCAGGTTCCGACTGCCGGATCTGCGGATGCATGGAGCACGTCCACACCGTGTCGGCGTCCACGTGCCCGGCGTGCGGATCGGCTGGGTCGCCGCCGTCTCCACCCGTGAGAACCGCGCCCGCCACGAACGCGAGAATCGCTACGACGACGAGGGCCAGGCATCCCGGAAGGCGACCCGCGAGAGGCTTCAGCAGATCAGGCATCGGCGAATCCCTTCCAAATCATCGGCGGACCCCCGAGAGCGAGGTGAGCCGAGCCCACTGAAGCTCGTGCTCGGCCTGGGCCGCAACCCGCTCGACAGCGAGCTCGAGCAGGTCGCGCTGCGCGAGCAACGTCTGAGAGACCTGGGCCCGTCCGACCGCATATTCGCCCAGGACGGCTTCGTAGGCGGCCTGGGCCTGGGGCAACAGGGTCTGCTCGATCAGGCGGACCCGACGAGCGCTGTCGCGAACCCTCGCGGACGTGGCGTCGACCGCCGCCTGCAGTTCCAGTTCACGCGCCACCCGGCGCGAGCGAACGCTCTCCTCCATCCGGCGCTCGGCTGCGACGTCGTGACCGTACGCCCCCTGCCACAACGGGAGCTTCAGCCCCACGCCGAGCGCGACGGCGTCCTTTCCGGAATCCGGGACGCCATCCATGCGCGCTGGGCCGGTGAGGATCCAGTCGGCCCCGACGGTGACATCGGGCAGGCGCTGACCCGCTGCGGCCCGCGCACGATGACCCGCGGAGGCCGCGGTGGCGTCCAGCGAACGGAGCCGTGGGTGTGTTGAAACAGACGAGGACCCCTCCGGAGGCTCTGTCAGCACGGGCTCGGAGGAGGTGGGTGTCCCCTCCACGGCCGCCCCGTCGGCTTCTTCGGAGTGCCCTCCGACGGCGGCCTGGAGGTACGCCATCCGAACGTCCTCTTCGGTGTCCAGCGTCGCGAGCGTGTCCTCGAGCCGGGAGCGGGAGAGCTCGACCTGCTGAAGATCGGCCAGCGAAGCCTCTCCGACCTCGACCCGACCCCGAACGGTGGCGGCCAGCCCCTCCAGGATGGTGAGGTGCTCGGCCCGGAGCCTCCGCTGCTCTCGCACCCGCCACAGCGACCAGTACGCGAGCTCCACCTGCTCGCGCACCTGCCGTTCGGATGCGGCCACCGACAGCTCGGCGGCCTCCGCGTTCGCACTCGCTGCCTTTTCGGCCTGCACCAGGCGGGAGGGCCAGGGAATCGTCTGCTTCACGCCGAGCCGTACCTGCTGGGGACCCACCCGCGTCTCGACGGACTGCACGAACCCCCCGACCGACACCCTGGGCTCGGGAAGCGTGCGCTGCCCCGGAACGCGCTCGACGGACGCCTGCCAGGCTGCACGGTCGGCGGCGATCTTCGGGTGGTTCGCGAGGGCGGCCGACACGTAGTCCTCCAGCGTTCCCGCAGCCGATGGCTCGGCTCCCCAAGCGGGGCCGACGATCGAACTGAACAGAGCGAGCAAGGCGAACACGTGGCTACTTCCCCTGCACCAGCACCAGTCCACACACCGGACACGCTCCCGCATGCGGGGCCGCGCAGTGCACCGTGCCCATGTCGCCCATCCAGGCGCCCTCGGGAGCCTCCGACGGAGGACGCCGTCCTGGCCGAGGTGGTCACACGCTCCGCGATGATCGAGGAGCTGATCGTGCTCGATGCGTCGGGATCGGTGGTCGCACGCTCCGACGATCAGGCGTCCTGGGCCGTCGAGGCGTGTCGCTCCCAGGGCGGCATCGCCAGGATGCAGCACGCCCACCACGGCGGGCACGAGGTCGTCGTCGCGGTTCCCCGCGAAGGGGGCGGAAGCCTGTGTGGCCGCGTCAGCTTCACCCTGCACCAGGACATGATCAGCGAACGCGCCCGCAGCACCTTCGGCGGCCTGGCCTACATCGTCGATCGCAGCGGCGAGGTGGTCTGCCACGCATTCGAAGAAGACGAACCCCACGTGCATCCCGGTCAACCCATCCAGGGTCCAGCGGCCGAGCACGCGCGCATCGGGCAGGCGTGGCACGGCGTGGTCGAGGTGGACGGCCGGCGTCACTTCGCCGCCTACGCCCCCGCAGCAAACCTCCCCTGGGGTGTCTGGGCCGAAGCCCCCGTGGAGGAAGCCGCGTCGGTGCTTCAGCCCATGGCCACGCGCGCTCTGGTGCTCGGGGCCGTGCTCACCGCCCTGCTCGCGGGGGTGATCCTCCTGCTGGTCCGTCGGCTCGCCGCACCCATCGAAGAGCTCGCCAGCGCGTCCCAGCGCATCGCGCAAGGAGCGTACGGCGAGACCGTGCCCGTTCAGCGAGACGACGAAGTGGGCCTGCTGGCACGGGAGTTCAACGCGATGAGCACGGCCCTCGCGGACGCCGTGCGCACCCTCGACGCCAAGGTCGCAGAACGCACCGCAGAGCTCGAAGCCGCCCGCCAGTTCTCGGACACCCTGCTCGACACCCTCGACCAGCGGATCCTCGTCGTCGGTCGCGACCGGCACATCCTCAAAGCCAACGCCGCCGCCAGAGAGGCCTACGGACCCCACCTCGTCGGTTCGGGATGCGACACCATCCACGAGACCCTCGAGGGGCAGCGGTGCCCAGCCGAAGCGTTCTTCACCGACGGGCGCACCGAGACCGAGGAGCGCGTTCGCAGAAATGCGAAAGGCGAGATCGAGATCCTCGCCGTCGAGCGCTACCCCGTCCCCGGTCCCCAGGGTCCCGCGGCACTGCTGGAGATCGAGCGCGACGTGACCGCCTCGAAGCAGCTCCAGGCGCACCTCGTCCACCAGGAGAAGATGGCCGCATTGGGAACCCTCGCTGCAGGGCTCGCACACGAGATCGGCAATCCCCTGGCGAGTCTGAGCTCGGAGCTCGAGCTGCTGGAGATGGACCCCGACTCCGTGGGCGATGCCCTGCCGGTGTTGCGGGATCAGGCGCGTCGCATGGGCGTCCTGGTGCGGGAGCTCGTCGATCTGGGGCGCACTCCCACCGACCAACGGGCCGTCTTCCAGGCCGATGAGCTGCTCGTGGATGTCGGGCGTCTGCTTCGCCACTCGGCGCGGGAACACGGGGTCTCGCTGTCCATCGAGGCCGAGTCCCTCACCCTGTGCTCGAACCGGGACCGGCTGGTGCAGGTGCTCTTGAACCTCGGTCTGAACGCTGTGGATGCATCTCCAGAAGCCGCGACGGTCCGGATCCGATGCCGCACGGCCACGGGGGCCGGGGCTGGCGTCGTGTTCACCGTCTCCGACGAGGGCGAAGGCCTGCCGGACGACACCAGCGCGTTGTTCGAACCCTTCTTCACGACCAAGCCCGTAGGACAGGGCACGGGGCTGGGCCTGTTCGTGGTCGATCGCCTCGTGACCGCCCTCGGTGGCCAGATCCGCGCAGAGAACGCAGACACCGGTGGAGCGGTCTTCACCGTGACGCTTCCCGATTCCGCGGAATCTGCGGAATCTGCGGAATCTGCGGAGTCTGCAGATCCCGCCGACCCCTCCCGCAGCGGGAGCGAAGGATGACGATGAACGACCGGATCCTGGTGATCGACGACGAAGCGGTCCTGCGCAACAACCTGGCGCGCTATCTGCGGCTGCAGGGCTACGAGGTCGACACCGCTGGCTCCGCCGAAGAGGCGCTCACGAGCTTGGAGTCCACGACCTTCGGGCTCGTACTCACCGACCTCCGGATGCCCGGGATGGACGGTCTCGCACTCATCCGTCACCTGCAGACCGAACACCCCGACGCCCTGACGGTGCTGATGACCGCGTACGCCTCGGTCGAGTCGGCTGTCGAGGCGCTGCGGGTCGGCGCGTCCGACTATCTGCTCAAGCCCATCGCGCTCGATGCGCTAGGTCGAAAAGTGGCCGATCTCCTGGAGAAACGACAGCTGCACGAGCGCGTGAGGCGCTTGAGGCAGGAAGTCCGCGAACGGGCCGGCATCGACCTCGTCGGGCACTCCACGGCGATGGCCGCCGTCGAGTCGTTGATCGATCAGGTGGCGCCCACCCCCGCCAACGTGCTGCTCGAAGGGGAATCCGGAACCGGCAAGGAGGTCGTGGCGCGCGCCCTGCACGAGCGCTCGGACCGCGCGGAGCGCGACTTCATCCCCGTGAACCTCGCCGCCCAGCCCGAGACCCTCGTGGACGCCACGCTGTTCGGGTACGAGAAGGGCGCGTACACCGGCGCGACCGGGGCGCGGGATGGCGTGTTCCGCGCTGCGCGAGGCGGCACGGTCTTCCTGGACGAGGTGGGCGAGCTCCCCCTCGCCACCCAGGCCAAGCTCCTCCGCGTGATCGAGAACCGGGAGGTCGTTCCGCTCGGGTCGGACAAGCCGCGCAAGGTCGAGTTCCGGCTGGTGGCCGCGACGAATCGACCGCTCCGTCAGGCCATCGAAGAAGGGCTCTTTCGCGAGGATCTGTACTTCCGCCTGAACGTGATGCGCATCGAGCTCCCTCCGCTTCGGCAGCGGCTCGACGATCTTCCCGAGCTCTCGCGCCGCCTGCTGGAGCGTCACGCCCGGTCCCTGGGTCGCGCGGCACCCCGACTCACGGCGGAGGCCCTCACCCATCTGCGAAGCCACTCCTGGCCCGGCAACGTACGGGAGCTGTCCAACGTCCTCGAGCGCACCGTGTTGCTCACCCGGGGCCCGTGGATCGACACCACCGACCTCCCCGAGCTCGACACCACCGAACGAACCGCCAACCTCCGCGATGCCATGGAGCAGTTCGAGCGCACCCACATCCAGCAGGTCCTGAGCCGCTGTCAGGGCGACAAGCGCGAGGCCGCCGACGCCCTGGGCGTGCACCTCGCAACACTCTACCGGCACATCGAGCGCCTCGGGATCGAGACGTGAGCTGTCCGTGGGCCGACCCGGTCGGAATCCCCGACTTCTGCGAGCAGATCCGGACCTGCTCCTGGGTGCTCCAGCCGATGAGCACCGCCTCCGCGCTGACGTTCGTTCCGGCCGGCGCCGCGATCGTCTGGTTGGCGAAGACCCACCGCCAACCCGCCTTGCACCTGCTCACGTTCGCCAGCGTGGCCATGGCGCTCGGGACGGTCGCCCAGCACGCCACCGGCACCTGGACAGCCATGCTCCTCGACCATGCGGGCATGGAGAGCGCGAACATCGCGATGGTGCTGGTGGGCCTGCGCAGATGGTTCGACGTCCGGTGGCCGACCCTGCTCGTCGGTGGAGCGCTGGGGTGGGTCGCGAGCGTTGCCGCCACCGCTGCCTTCCCCGACATCCGACGAGCCCTGGTGGTCGGCGGCATGGTCCCGTGTGCGCTGATCGAGCTCCGGCTCTGGTTCCGGGATGGAGGAGACACCACTTACCGCTGGTGGGCGATGGGATGGGTCGTGTTCCTCACCGCGGTGCTGGCCTGGGAGCTCGATCAGCGAGCGGCAGGGTGCGCTCCCACATCGTGGTTCCAGCTCCACGCCGTCTGGCATGTGCTCTCAGCAGTCGGAATCGCGATCTGGGCCGCCTACTACCTCCAGTTCGACAGTCTCCGTCCCGAGAGGCTGGATGAAGCGTGATTCCCGGTCGTCCAGATGGTCGGGAGCGGAGCCTACGCCCCATCGTCGTCCCAGATGAGTGGAGTCAGGCTCTCCTCGCCATCCGGCAGAGGCCGCTCGTCGCCGTCCAGCTCGATGGCGATCTCGCGGAGCTGGCCGGGAAGGTAGGCCACCGCCACGCAGTGGAGACCCGTGGACTCCAGGCGAGTCAGGATCTGGTGATCCCCCGTGATCTCGCGGTCTTCGAGCAGAGCCCGCAAGGGCGCGAAGGCATCGGCCGCGAGCAGCGGGTCGCCCACGACCACGCGAAACCAGGTTCGTTCCACACCGTGCCTCTTCGTCCTCATGATGTGCATCAACGACTCCGCAGGGTACCCCGAAGGTACGCCGAAGCCTTCAGCGACGTCTCCGCGGCGGGACTCGATCCGAGCCCCCGCTCCCGACCTTGTCGCCCCCCCACCGTGCCGTCCAGCCGAGCGAGAAGTACGCGCGCTCGATCATCAACGGGTGGGACAGGGAGTACATCGGCTGGAACACGATCCCGTGGTTCTTCGCGAAGCGGTAGCGGATCGTCGGGATCAGCGGTGTGAATCCTACTTGCCAGCCCTGGTAGAAGCGCTGGTCGCGGACCGAGTACGGCGGCTCCTGCCCGCTGTTGTTGTACTGAACCGTCTCACGGACGAACGAGAACTCCGAACCCGCGTAGATGCTCGCTGTGGAGCGGGAGGGGGAGGGCTGGCTGCTCACCGTCTCGGACCGTGGCAGCGGTCTGTCGGACGAAGTCCTGGAGCGGGCCACCCTCCCGTTCTTCTCCACCAAGCCCGACGGCACCGGGCTCGGGCTCGCCTTGTGCCGAGATATCGCATTGGCGCACGGCGGACGCTTCTCGCTGGCCAGGAGGGAGGGAGGCGGAGCCGTGGCCCGGGTCTGGTTGCCGGAGTCGCCTGGGTGACGCGGAGGCCGTCCCTGTCGGCGTCGTCCCCATCACGGTCCATCTTCTGCGGGACAAACGCAGAAACGCCCCGATCCGAAGATCGGGGCGTTCATGGATTGTCGGCTCGGGAACCGACATTTGATGTGGTCGGGGTAGCTGGATTCGAACCAGCGACTTCCTGCTCCCGAAGTGGTCTCGGGGTACGCTGATCCCCTTGGAATCGCACTTATCGGGTGACTCGGAGTGCAGCAGAGTGCACCTGAAGGCACGGCGTTGCTGCACAGTGAAGCGGCGGACGTGGCCGCTGGAGCTGGAGTGATGCTCTCGAGGTCACCGTCGTCCCCACGGAGTGCGCGCCGATACCGCAGCCAGCGCCTCGGTCGATAGGCTCTCCTCGACCGCCGGAAACGCCACACGCTCTTCGAAGCGCACGTGCTCGACCAGCACCTCAGCGAATCGTGCGAGTTGCTCCGCGTCACCGGCCAACCCGCGCGCTCTGGCGTCAGAGAGCGCAGCATGGTCTCTCAAGATCCGGGCCGCGAGAACCTGCATCCCCGCAGCCTGCATCGCTGGCACCAGCACCTCCTCCTCCGCCTCGAGGTGGGGCGCGAGCTCCTTCGTCCAGCCCGAGGCGGTCAACTCCTCGGCATGTTTGCGCTCGCCCGCCTGCAGAGCGAGCCGGATTCTCCGCGCGAGGAAGAGGGCGTGGTGGTGGTCCTCGGACAGGCCGCGCAGACGCGGATCCCGCTTCACTTGGACTCTCGGGCTCGCGGAAACAGGATGTGGTCTTCGAGGTGCACGTGCACGTGCAGGTCCTGGGTGAGTGCATCCAGCCCGGCCCACAATGCGCTCCACGTCGGACACGCCCCTGGCGGGCAACGGAAGTCGGAGGTGAGCTCACGCAGGCGTTCGAGGAGAGCGCCGAGGCGGCGGTGCTCGCTCTCCATCACCGACATCGGCATCGCCGCCATCGGGCCGCGGCCGCTGAGGATCAGGGGAAACAGCACACGCTCTTCCTTCGGCATGTGCTGCTGCAGGTCGGCGACGATCTCGTCGAGGGTCGCCTGGACAGCTTGGAGTTGGGGGGCGTGGTCTGGGTGTGCACCGACCACCTTGTTCGCGAGGCTCTGCAGACGCGGAAGCTCGGTGTCGAGCGGTCGATGATGATGCTCCAGGATGTGCTCGATGAGGTCAGGGAGCGGAGCCTGCACCCAGTTGGGCTCGGTCACGGTGGGGGTGGCGTCGACCTCGGCGAGCAACGCCTCGAGGTCGAGCCCTCGCGTGCTGCAGATCTCCGCCAGATCGGCGCTGCCGCCCTCACAGCAGAACTCGATGCCGTATCGATGAAGCACGCGGGCGGCCCGAGGATCGCGGCTGACGAGTCGGGCAGGTGTGAGCATGAGAGCCTCCTTGTGCTTGGACGGGTCAGAGTGAGAAGTCGCCGGCCGCCTCTGGCTGCCAGTCGACGGAGACCACGCGGA
Organism: Myxococcota bacterium; assembly: GCA_965224055.1. Classification (GTDB taxonomy): domain Bacteria; phylum Myxococcota_A; class UBA796; order UBA796; genus JACKEQ01. The sequence continues at coordinate 6,664,516 of OZ245034.1, forward strand.
CCAGGCGCTTGGACCCATCTGGCATCGGCCATGCGATCTCGGCACCCGCACGCAGTCCGAGCAGCGCCGCCCCCACCGGAGCGAGGATGGACAAGCGGCCCTGCTGGAAGTCCGCCCCCCCTGGATAGACCAGCGTGACCGCATGGCGTTTCTGATTCCCGGCATCTTCGAGCACGACGTGCGAGTGCATCGTGACGACGTCGCTGGGAATCTCGTGACTCTCGACCACGTCGGCCCGGTCGAGCTCGCGTCGCAGCAGACCTCCGACGACATGCCGTGGTGGGAGGGTGCCCAACAGACGCATCAGGCGCTCGTGGTCGCGTTCCGTGACCAGGATCTCGGGAAGCGTCTCGTCAAGAGTCGTGGCAGCCACAAGGAACTCCGGTTCCAAAGGGTCAGGAGTAGAGCCTAAGCCCCATCTCTCTCCGAAACAAGTGGAGTCATCCATTCCATTTGATCGGACTGGGGCACCTCTTCGCCGTGTAGCTCGGCGGCGAGCTCGTGGAGCCGTCTGGGAAGATAGGCGACCGCCACGCAGTGGACTCCCGCAGACTCCAGCCGCGTGAGGATCTCGTGCTCACAGCGGATATTGCGCTCGCGACACAGCGACCGCAGGCGGGCGAAGGCATCCACTTCGAGCAGTGGATCGCCCAAGACAACCCGAAACCACATGTTCGTCATTCCTGGATCCCCGTTCGGACATTCTGTATGTCCGAGTTCCAGATAACTCCCCGACAGCGGTTGCAGCCTCGGCTACACACGCTACGATGTCATTGGAGACCCCCCCGACGAGGGCGCCGTACCGGGTGACGACAAGACGGCGCGACCCCATCGAGAGGAACATCCCCATGAACGCATGGATTGCGCTGGTCATCGCCGGCCTGCTCGAGATCGCCTGGGCGGTCGGCCTGAAGTACTCGGAAGGGTTGTCGAAGCCCGTCCCCACCCTGTTCACGCTGGTCGCCCTCGGCGCCAGTTTCTACCTGCTCGCCAAGGCGGTTGGCGAGCTGCCCGTCGGTACCGCATACGCAGTCTGGGTGGGGATCGGCGCTGCTGGGACGGCGCTGTTCGGCATGATCGTGCTGGGGGAGCCGGTATCGGCACAACGCCTGGGCTGGATCGTCGTGCTTCTCATCGCGGTGGTCGGGCTGAAAGCAAGCTGACGAGACTCAGGCCTGCTCCGTTGGCGCGGCACCTCGCACCACCAGGAGTGGACGCTCGCACACCGCGTGTATTGCCCCGACGCTGCCGGATCGACGAGGGCGTTGTCGGACGGTCGGGCTGGTAGGTCCGGAAGAGCAGCAGATCGGTGCAGCCACCCGGACGGGCCGGGCGCGACGAATATTGGAATCAACGATGCCGAAATCGGATGCCATGCGGACCCGATCGACACAGGGTGCCATCGCCATCGCCCTCGTGGCGACCATGGTCGCAGGGGTGGCGATGCGGTGGGCGCTCGCAGATCGCGTGCCGATGGTGTGGGACTTCGCCCAGCTCCGACACGCGCACGCTCACCTGGCGTACTACGGCGTCCTGATTCCGCTGGCGTGGCTCGGTTGGGCGTCGACCGGTCTGCGCTGGCCTTCGCTGGCGACGTGCGCGGTCTACGCCAGCTTCGTGATCCTCGCGACGCTGGGCTTCCTGCGTGCTGGCTACGCTCCGGAGGCCATCGTGGGCAGCACGGTCGTCGGCGGCATCTGGCTGTGGTCGGCCTGGGCCACCCGGGAGCGGCTGAGCCAGTGGACCGATCCATTGGGGGGTCTGCTCCCCGGGATGATCCTGGCGCTCGCGTGCGTGCCATTCGTCGCGCGTTTCACCAGGGTCGAGCCCACTCTGGCGCAGCAGTGGGTCGCGACCTTTCTCTCTGCATTGCTGCTCATCGTGGTGCTGCCCACAGCGCTCGGTGTGCTCTGTGTCCGCCGCCCCTGGCCTCTGCTGCTCACCACCGGGGTACTCGGCTCGCTCGGCCTCGGCGTGTGGCCACACCCCGTTGCCCTGGCCGGCCTGGCTGTGTTCGGGCTCCTCTTGCTCCCCTGGCGGTTCGAGGGGGTGCCGCTCCATCTGCGCGTCGTGTGGAGCGCACTCGGCCTGGGCGTGGTCGGGATGGCCGGAGGGGTCCTTCCCAACGTTCGCCCTGTGGTGCTCGGAGCGATCCACTTCGCCGCCCTCAGCGTGGCACTTCCGTCGATGGCGGGTCTGCTACGGCTGAACACCGACAGCCCACTCTGGTGGCTGCATCACGGGGCGGTCGTACTGCTGTGCGCACCGTTGGTGGCGCAGGCGTTCGCGGCCGGGAGCTGGACCTGGGAGGTCTCTGCGATCGGGGGCACAGGGGTTCTCCTGGGCGCAGCGGGGCCGATTATCTGGGTGCTGTCGACCGGAGGCCACGATGGAAGCGATTGAGGGTGGGCTCCACCAGACGCGAGCACGCATCGAGAGGGCATGCGCGCGGTCGGGGCGCTCGGCCGACTCCGTGCAGCTCATGCTGGTGACCAAGACCGTGCCGGTGGAGCGCGTGCTCGAGGCTCTCGGCACCGGGCACACGCTGTTCGGCGAGAATCGTGTTCAGGAAGCCGGGCCGAAGTACGCCCACCCACGCCTGCAGGATGCGGAGGTCCACATGATCGGCCACCTGCAGCGCAACAAGGTCAAGCGGGCTCTGCGATGGGCGTCCGCCGTCCATTCCGTCGATCGGATGCGCCTGGTGACGATGCTCGAGCGTCACGTCGACCCCACCTCCCCGCTCGACGTGTTCGTTCAGGTGAACACGAGCCGCGAGGCCACGAAGTTCGGTGTCCACCCGAACGGGGTCTTCGAGCTCGTCGAGCGTGTGGATCAGAGCCCGCACCTGCGCCTCCGCGGATTGATGACCATCGCGATCCTGGGTGCCGAGCCCGAGGTGGCCAGGCCCGGCTTTCGCCTGCTCCGCGAGCTCCGAGACGCCGTCGTCACTCGTGGCCATGGCACCGCCACCGAGCTGTCCATGGGCATGTCCCGGGATCTGGAGGTCGCCGTCGAGGAAGGCGCAACCCTCGTGCGCGTGGGTACCGCTGTCTTCGGCCATCGTCCCACCCCCGACTCGTACTACTGGGCTGAGGCCACGAACAGCGCCAACGGCTGATCTGGGCACGTCCAGAGAGCCCCATCGAGGTCGGGCGAGTCAGAGCGAGAAGTCGCCCCCGACGACGAGCCAGCCCAGGAGCAGCCTGATGTTGCGGCCCCTTTTGTTTGGAATGAAATCATCCTATTAAAAGAAGGCACAGCGAGGAGGCCCCGTGCTCTACGCGTACCTGATCGTGACCGCCATGGCGGTGTTCGCCTCCCTGGCAGCCGGAACGTTCGCGTGGTCCGTGGTGGCCGGGCAGTTCCGCGAGCTCGACGAGGGGGCGCGCTCGATCTTCTGGGATGAACCCTCGGACGAGGGAGCGCACCATGGCTGAAGCGCACCATGCCCAGCTCCTGGCGAGGCTCGATGCCAGCTGTCGGCGCCCCGTGCTGATCTTCCTCGTCAGCGCGGTCGGTTGGCTGCTCCTGGGCTCGCTGCTGGCGCTCATCGCGTCGATCAAGCTCCACTCGCCCGAGTTCCTGGCAGACGCAGAGTGGCTGACGTTCGGACGGGTACGCGCCGCGCACCTCAACGCGGTCGCCTATGGATGGGCAGCGATGGCCGCGCTCGGGGTCCTGTTGTGGCTGGTCCCACGGCTCACGCGAGCTCCGCTCCGTGGCTCCACATGGCTGGTGGGTGTCGGGTGGGTGTGGAACGCGCTGGTGACCCTGGGCGTCTCGGCGATCCTCGCAGGCTACTCCACCTCCGTGGAGTGGCTCGAGTTCCCGCTCCCGATCGCACTCTGCCTGGCCGTCTGTTTCGCAGCGGTCGCGATCGCGGCCATCGACATGCTCGTGCGGCGCCAGGTCGAGCACATCTACGTCTCGCTCTGGTACCTGACCGCCGTCATGGTGTGGTTCCCGATCCTGTACCTGACTGCGAACATCGGACTGCACGGCGGGGTGTTGACAGGCGTCGCTCAGTCCATGACCAACTGGTGGTTCGCACACAACGTGCTCGGCCTGTTCGTGACCCCGATCGCGCTGGGAACGCTCTACTACGTCCTGCCGAAGGTCATCGGGCGCCCGATCCACAGCTACTACCTGTCCCTGGTCGGGTTCTGGGCCCTGGCGCTGTTCTACAACTGGGCGGGGCTGCACCACCTGGTCGGGGGCCCGGTGCCGATGTGGGCCGTCACGGTGGGCATCGTTGCGTCCATGATGATGCTCATCCCGGTCGCTACCGTCGCCTACAACCAGCACATGACGATGCGCGGGCACTTCCACCTGCTCCGCACCAGCCCTGCCCTGCGCTTCGTGGTGTTCGGAGGCATGAGCTACTTCGTCGTCAGCGTCCAGGGTTCGTTCGAGGCCCTGCGAGGCATGTCGGAGGTCGTGCACTTCACGCAGTACACCGTGGGGCATGCCCACCTCGGGATGTACGGCTTCTTCAGCATGATCATGTTCGGGGCGTACTACTTCGTGCTCCCGCGCCTGACCGGCCGGGAGTGGCCATCGCCCGCGCTGATCCGGGTGCACTTCTGGTGCTCCGCGATCGGGATCGGGGTCTACTTCGTGGCGCTGACCATCGGGGGGATCCAACAGGGCCTGCTGCTCGCCGACGCGAGCGTGCCCTTCCTCGAGGTCGTGCAGGCCACGATGCCGTGGCTGCAGGCGCGGAGCATCTCCGGGCTGGCCCTGACCGTGGCCCACCTGGCGTTCGCTGCCGGCGTGGCAGGCATGGTGTTCGGTGGCCCCTCCCAAGCGGGAGCCCCGACGCTGCTGGGGCAGCCCGCGGGAGGTGGCGCGTGATCGAGCCCCGGACCCTCCTGCTGGGAGCCCTCGCCACCGTGAGCTTCTCGCTCACCGGGTACGTGCTGATCCCAGCCCTGGGAATCGAGACCGAACCCACCACGCTCGCCGATGGTAGCGCATACCCCGAGGCACTGGGGGAGAGCGCCAGGCGCGGGCGAGAGGCCTACCGCGATCTGGGGTGCATGTACTGCCACAGCCAGCAGGTCCGCCCGGTCGGGTTCGGAGCCGACCAGGAACGCGGCTGGGGGCGACGCGGGAGCCTCCCGATCGACTACGTGGGGCAGTCTCCGCCGCTGCTGGGCACGATGCGAACGGGCCCCGACCTCGCGGATATCGGGAGCCGTCAACCAAGCGACACCTGGCATCTGGTGCACCTCTACGACCCGCAGCTCACCTCGGCGGGATCGAACATGCCGCCGTTCCGGTTCCTGTTCGATCACGTGTCCGAGCCGGCCGAAGGCGCGCTGACCCTACCGGAAGGCACCACGCCCGCTGGCATCGCGGTCGTGCCCACCCAGAGGGCCCTCGATCTCGTCGCCTACCTGAAGGCGCTGAAGCAGGTACCCGACGTCACCGGAGGCAGCGATGAGTGAGCCCGACGACCTCGACGTCGCGGAGATCCACGAGGCGGTGCTCCGCGAACGACAGGAGCCCTTCGAGGGACGCGAGCCGGTGCCCGTCTGGATGGGGCTGGCGTTCGTACTCCTCATCGCCTGGGGAGGCTGGTATCTCGGGCGCTACGACGCCCGCTTCGACACCACCCGCGCCGACATGCAGCCACTCACCGCCGCGGCGACCCTGGACGAGACCCGAGAAGGCGACGATCTGACCGCACTCGGCGAGACGCTGTACCAGGGTCGGTGCTCGGCCTGCCATCAGGCCAACGGCAAGGGGCTCCAGGGACTGGCACCGCCGCTGGACGGGTCCGAGTGGGTGACCGGCGATCCGAAGACCGCCACCCGCATCGTGCTGCACGGTCTCACTGGCCCAATCGAGGTCGCGGGGCAGACCTGGAACGGTGCGATGCCCGCCTGGGGCACCTCGATGAGCGACGAGGAGATCGCAGCCGTGCTCACATTCGCGCGCAGCGCTTGGTCGAACGATGCAGGAGCGATCTCGCCCGATGAGGTGGGAGAGACACGCGAGAGCGATGACCGGAGCAGCCCGTGGACCGCAGCGGAGCTGTAGCCTGCGCGTGCCTGCCCGCTCCCGGCCTCCACGACTGGATGCGCCTGGGGCTCGGTGTCGTGATCAGCGGCCAGCTCATGGTGTTGAGCCTCGCGATCAACCTTTCGGTGCTCGACGTTTCGGCCAGCTCGCGCCTTCAGATGGCGGTCGTCGTGTTGACTCTGCTGGGCGTCGCGTTGCTGGGGCCGGAGCTCGCCGTGTCGGTACGCCGAGCCTGGGATCGGGGACGCGCGACGCTGGAGGCGATGCTCGCGCTCGCGCTCGCCGGTGGACTGGGCGCTTCCGTGCTCGGCCTGCTGTTCGGGGGGCCGGTCTTCTTCGAGGTGGTCACGGTCGTGCTGTGCGTGCACGCCATCGGACTGCGGGTCAAGGAGCGCTTCTGGTCCGCCGCGCTGGATCGGGTCGACGCCGAGGGGCTGTACCCGTCGACGGCCCTTCGACTGGCCGCAGGAGAGCTCGACAGCGTCGAGGTCGGGGAGCTCGTGCCCGGTGATCGGATCGTCGTGCACGAGGGCGCGCGAGCTGCCGCTGGGGGACAGGTGATCGCCGGCAAGGGCTGGATCCGCACCGACAGCGTGGACGGACATCGGATCCCCATCGCAGTCGAGACCGGCGCTCGTGTGCCGGCAGGTGCGATGGTCGAGCGGGGGAGCCTTCAGATCCGCGTCGATCAAGGGGGGGCGAAAGCACTCGATGCCCAGCGGGCAGTCCTCCTCCAGGCGTTCTCCGCCGAGATCGACGGCGGAGCTGCGGGGAAGCTCGCGGGCATCTTTGCGCCAGCGGTCGCCAGCATCGCGCTGGTCGCCGGGGTGGGCTGGAGTCTGACGTCGGGCATCCAGCAGGGATTCTCGGTGGCTACAGCAGTGCTGCTGGTGGCCTGCCCCTGCGGGTTCGGACTCGCCACGCCTGTCGCGGTATGGGCTGCAGCAGGACTGCTCGCCAGGCACGGAGTGCGCGTACGAAGACCCGCGGCGCTCGAGGCGCTCGGTTGCGTGGGCACCGTTGTGCTCGACAAGACCGGCACACTGACGGAGCTCACACTCGGGAAGCACGACGACGCACAGACGATCAGGGCCTCGACCTGGATGGGCGCGCTTCAGCAGTGGTTCGACCATCCCGTGGCCGCCGTGTTCTGGTCCCACGTCGATCCGACCGTGCGACTGGAGGGAGCACGACGGCTGCCCTCGGGGGGCGTCGCGGCTCGGATCCACCAGCAGGGTGCCTGGCACGAAGTCGCCGTGCGGCCCTGCACCGACCGACGAGACCTCGATGTGTGGATCGACGGGCGACACGGTGCACGGCTCGGCATCACAGAACGAATCGGACCGCATGTGCCCGCGATGATCGAAGCGCTGCGCGCACTCGGAACAACGCCCTACCTCCTCACCGGAGACACCGTGGACCCTGGCCTGGGGATCCCCTTCGAGGGAGGCGCGACTCCTGAGGCCAAGGCCGCCCGGGTCGTGGCACTTCGAGAGTTCTCGCAGGTCGCATTCGTCGGGGATCGCCCCAACGATCTGCCCGCGATGGCCAGCGCGGACGTCGCGATCGCCGCTCCCGACGCGAGTGCGATCGTGCGAGAGACGGCCGACCTCTCTCTCGACACCCTTGGCGCCCTTCCAGAGGCGATTCGCGGCGCTCGCGCGCTTCGAGTCCGCCTCCGTCGACTGCTGGGGCTCTCGCTCGTCGGAAACGTCATCGGAGTGAGCGCAGCGGCTGCGGGAGCCCTCCATCCAGTCGTCGCCGCGGGGATCATGGGCGGAACCAGTCTCATGGTCACCCTTCTCGCCGTCCCGCAGGGGGCACGATGAAGGCGGCCGGAGCGATCTTGGTGATGTGCTGTCTGGTTCAGGGCTGGGCCACGGGCTCCGCAGCAGGTGCAGTGGTCGCCGGGCTCGTCTGTGTCGCTGGCTGGAGGGTCACCGCCATTCGGCACGGCCTCGCATCGTTGTCCCTCGGGGGAGCGGGCATGGCCTTGGGAGCCGTCGGCGACCACACGCTGGGCCTCGGTGGAGGGTGCCACGACACCATGGGCTGGTCGCTCGCGACGCTCGGCATGGTGACGGGATGCACACTCGGGTGTACCTGGGCTTGTCGGACGGTGGGTTCGCGCCCGACTCTCCTGACGCACGCGGGCACGCTGATGGGCATGCTGGTCGGGGAGCAGACTGCGGTGGCGACCTCGGTGTTGATTGGCACTGAGAGCGGACACTGGACGATGACGACCGGCATGGCCCTGGGCGCGACCCTGGGCGCATGGGCCACGGCCCTACTTCGCGAGAGCGTGCGCAGCGGGACTGTTCTCGACGATGTCAGCGATCGACGTCCGGTCGAGCTCGGCGAGCATCGCTGACTTCGCCCGAACCAGGGTGCCCGTCAGGGAGCAGCCCCCGTCGAGCTTGCAGCAGCTCTGCCCCGGACGGAAACACTCGACGAAGTCGAGGTGGGGCTCGAGCGCTCGCACCACCTCACCGACCCGGATGTCACTGGGCAAACGGGCGAGCTGGACCCCGCCACCGCGCCCGCGGAAGGTCTCGACGAAGCCGCTGGACTGGAGGCTCTGGACGACCTTCTGCACATGGGTGTGCGAGAGACCGTGGCGCTCTGCGAGCTCCGCGCTCGAAAGACGCGTGGGGGCTGATGCTGCGAGGAGGATCAGCACTCGGAGGCCGATGTCGGTGTGGTCGGTCAGCTGCATCTGTTGTTTGACCAGGGGTGATATGTGGACAACGTCAATCCATAATAGCCGAGGACCGGATGAGCGTCCCACCCATCACTGCACTCGACCACCACACACTGAATCGGCTGGTGCGGACCTTCTATGGTCGGGTTCGGGAGGACGCACTCCTTGGACCGATCTTCGAACGCCACATCGGATCGAGCGAGGACGACTGGGAACCCCACCTCCAGCGCATGGTTGCGTTCTGGCAGACGATGCTTCTGCAGAAGCCGCTCTATCGGGGCAACCCGCTCGCACGTCATCGAGCGATTCCCGACATCCAGCCTGCCCACTTCGACCGGTGGATCGAGCTGTTCGAAGAGACTGCACGGGAGCAGTTCGACACCCAGACCGCGACCTACGTCGTGGGGCGAGCCCGCAAGATGCGCGAACACCTGTCGAGACACCTGTTCGAGCCGGACCAGGCTCCATGACCGCCCTGAGCGCCAAGGGGTTTCGCCCCTTCTTTCTCGGAGCAGCCCTGTTCGCCGTGGCGGTCGCGCCTCTGTGGGTGTGGATGCTCGTCGGGGGCCCGACACCGCGCGGTCCCCTCGTGGCCGTGACGTGGCACGCCCACGAGATGATCTTCGGCTTCACGGTGGCCGTGATCGCCGGGTTCCTGCTCACAGCCGTCGAGAACTGGACGGGCGAGCCGACGGTGCGCGGGTGGCCGCTGCTGACACTGGCCGGGCTCTGGCTCGCAGCTCGCATCGCGATGTGGGGGCCGGGATGGCTCGGGCCCGTGCTCGATCTCGCGTTCCTGCCCCTGGTGGCCATGGGAATCGCGCGTCCGCTGTGGGCGACGCGCAACCGACGCAACCTCCCCTTCGTGGTGCTGCTCGGTGCCCTGTGGGCCGCCGACCTGGCTGTCTACGCGGATGTGGCGGGGCTGTGGCCGGGGCTCGCGACGACCGCCCACCGGGTCGCGGTGCACGTGATTGCGGTGATCATCCTGGTCGTGGCGGGGCGGGTGGTGCCGATGTTCACCCGCAACGCCACCGGGGACCATCGCGTCGGAAAGTGGCCTCTGCTCGACTCCCTGGCCGTCGTGGCGACTGCCGGAGTGGCGACGCTACAGCCCTGGTCCACCTCGCCAGCGGTTCAGGCGTTGGGGGGCGTCGCGGGGCTCGTGGTGCTCGCACGGATGGGGGCCTGGTGGTCAGCCGGAGTGCTGACGCGGCCTCTGCTCTGGGTACTCCACCTGGGGCACGCTGCGGTGGGCCTGGGCCTGCTCACGGCCGCGCTGCCCCTCCTCGGTGTCTCGGTGGGTTCCTCACCCCTTCACCTCGTCACGGTCGGTGGGATCGGGCTCCTCACGATCGGCATGATGGCGCGGGTGAGTCTGGGGCACACGGGGCGCCCTATCCAGGTCGGTCCGGAGATGGGCGTGGCCTTCGGGGCCGTGCTCGGGGCGGCAGTAGCCCGGTTCGTGGTTCCCTGGGTCGACCCCGCCACGGCGGTGCGCTGGTACATGGCCGCAGCCGCGCTCTGGTCGGTCGGCTTTCTCTGCTACGCCGTGCTGTACGCACCGGTCCTGCTCGCTCCCCGCGCCGACGGGAGACCGGGATGACCCAACAGTCCCGGCTCGACAAGCAAGCCCTCCGAGAGCGCGCGACCCGCATCCGCGCCGCCCTCGGCCCCGAAGCAAGGACAGCGAAGTCACGGTGGGCGTGCGCCTCGTTGATGGCCACCCCGTCGTGGGACAGAGCCGAGCGGGTCGCACTGTTCCACTCGATGCCGGATGAGATCTCCACCCAGCTCCTGCTGGAGTCCGCCTGGCGAACCGGGCGCAGGGTGGCGCTCCCGTTCACTCCTCCTCTAGGCGAGGCGCTGCGGTTCCGTTGGGTGGACCCCGGCACCGAGCTCGAGCGCTCCCGGTTCGGTGTGCTCGAGCCAGGGGCGCACGCTGCAAGCGCCCCGCTGACGGAGCTCGACCTCGTGGTGGTGCCGGGTCTGGCGTTCGACCAGTCGGGAGCGCGCCTGGGCTACGGCGGAGGGTACTACGACCGGACACTCAGCGGGCTCGGCGTTCCCACGGTCATGTTGGCCTTCGACTGCCAACGCGCCGAGCGGGTGCCCATGGAGCCCCATGACGTCCGGGTGCGCGCGATCGCCACCGAGGCGGGCCTGGTCACACCGAAGAGGGAGCAGCCATGAAGGAGCACTACGTCGTCCTCGTCACCACCGCGCCATCCCTGCACACAGCCACCCGGGAGCTGGCGACACGGCTCGCGAAGAGAGCGAACGCCGTGCTCTTGTTCCTCCACGTGCTTCCGCTCCAGTTCGCGGACGGGGAGGGCATGCTGCACTCGGCGGTCGAGATCCCCCGTGGCGACAGCGAGTCCTGGATCACAGCGCAGCGACCATCCGAGCCCGGTGTCCGCTTTCGCCATCGCCACGAGATCGGCGAGCCAGAGGCACTCGTGTCGCGGTTCGTCCAAGGTCACGAGGTGGATCTGCTCGTGGTCGAAGAGCCTCCGAGGAACGTCCTCTCCGTTGCCCTCTGGCGCAGCTTCGCAGAGCGGCTGGTGCGCGCCGTCCCGTGTCCGGTCGTCATCGGCGGTCCGGGCTTCCTGCGCGCGGTGCCGCCCGCCACCGAGCCCGTGGCGAGCCCCTTGCCTGCAGCGACGGTGGCCGATCTGCTGAACGCGATGGTCGACGCCCGAACCGAGGCGCTCCGCACCTGGATGGACCACGCGGCCGATGCGGTGAGGCGCATCGCAGACTCGGAGCCCGTCCGCGCCATCACCCGGTCGCACACGAGCAGGCAGGACGCCGAGCTACGGCTCCAGGTCGCGCTCGAGGAGCATCGGATCGCTCTGGGCGCAATGCACTGGCAGCTCACGCGAACAGACCGGACCTGGAACAGCGGCACGCTCACACCGATGGCCGGCCCCGCTCTCTCGGCCTTCTTCCGCAGAGTCGCAGACCACGGCGCCAGCGCGTCGTTGCCCATACCGCTCGATGGCGCCGCGGAGGCGCTCGTCGTCCTGGCCGGCGCCAGCGTGGGAGAAGAGGGGCTGCTCATCCTCTCCTTCGACGCAGAGACCGACTTCCTGCGGATCCTGGGCCAGCCCGGCCCCCTCCCGAGCTTCGAGACGTACGCCTTCGACCGCGATGGCCTGATGCTGTCGAACAGCCGCTTTCCCGACCACCTGTTCGCCGCCGGCCTGCTCCCGGACGACGACAGCCAGACCCCGCTGCGCATTCGCGTCGCCGAGCCCACCGACGGCCCTCTCGAGACCTGGCCGCTCACGCTCATGGCGCGTCAGGCGATGGAGCGGGGCGATGGCTGGAACACCCGGGGCTACAACGACTACCGGGGTGTCTCGGTCGTCGGCGCGTGGCGCTGGGTGGAACGGTACGGCTTCGGCATCGCTGCCGAGGTCGATCGCGACGCGGCCTTCCACTGAAGTCGACAGCCGCTGCCACCTGCTCGGCGAGGCGAGGCCGATCGCCGATCGGTCAGTAGCCGCGGCGCTCGAGCTCCCGATCGATCACGGCCCGCATGCGCTCCGGATCATCGGTGGGGAGCGTCTGGTCGTACTCGTTGGTGTCGCCCACGAACACCGACAGCGTCCACTCGTTGGCGCTGTCGATCCAGACGGGCGCGTGCTCGAAGTTCCACCGGTGTACGCCGGGCCCACCGTAGGACGCCGTGTGGCAGCACACGCACGTGCAGCGCTCGACCTCGCTCGCCAGCCACTGGTACTCCGGATCATCGAGGCGCGGATCGTCGGGTTCGGGCGGGATGCCGGTGACATTCGAGCTCGACGTGGGCTGGCGGCCATCGTGCTCGACCACGGCGAGGCAGGTCTCTTCGGACATGACCTCGCCTTCGGGCAGGCACTCGTTGTGACCCGGAAGCTCCACGTCGGTGTGCGGGCCCCCCTCGCTGGTTCCACAACCCGCGAGGAGCCCCCACCCGAACACCATACGACCCGCACACCTCAACATGGAGTGATCTATACCATATAAAACAGCTCGAGGCTCAGAGATCAGCCCGGACCTCCCACAGCTCCGGGAACAGCACGACGCCGAGCATGCGGTCGAGGTAGCCGACCCCGGAGGTTCCGCCGGTGCCGCGCTTCGACCCGATGATTCGCTCGACCGTGACGAGGTGGTTGAAGCGCCAGCGCCGGAAGTAGTCTTCGAAGTCCACCAGCTTCTCGGCCAGCTCGTACAGCTGCCAGTGCGCGGACGGGTCGGCATAGATGCGTCGCCACGCCCCCCGCAGCGACGGATGGGACACGTGGGACACGCTCCAGTCGCGCTCGAGCAGCTCGGGCGGGATGTCGAACCCGCGACGTGCCAGGAGCAGGGTGACCCGGTCGTACAGGCTCGGCGCCCGCATGCACTGCTCGAGCCGAGCGTGGACCTTGGGGCGATGCGCGTGAGGCTGCAGCATGACGGGGTTCTTGTTGCCCGCCAGGAACTCGATCTCCCGGTACTGGTACGACTGAAAGCCCGAGCTCTTCTGCAGGGACTCCCGGAACGCCAGGTAGTCGCTGGGCGTCATCGTGCGCAGCACGTCCCACGCAGAGTTGAGCTGCTCGAAGATGCGAGCCACGCGGGTGAACTTCTTGAAGCACGGGCGGATGTCGTCGTTCTCGAGATCGGTGGCAGCGGCGCGTAGCTCGTGGAGGGCGAGCTTCATCCAGAGCTCGGAGGTCTGGTGCTGCACGATGAAGAGGAGCTCGTCGTGGGCGGTCGAGAGCGGAGACTGCGAACTCAGGATGCCATCGAGCTCGAGGTAGTCGCCGTAGGACATCGTCCTGTCGAAGTCCAGGTGGGCTCCATCGTCACTGGGGTTCTCGGGGGCCATCACTCCTCCAATGCTCAAAGTGGACTTCAGATATCCGATTCAAGGCCGTCTTGGGCATTCGCCAACCCGTTCGAAGGCCGGCGTGGTCATGAACTGCACTCCCCACCTCGGGAATCGTGGCCCGTCGAGAATGCCCGATCTCGAATCCAGTTAGGGTGCTGACGCTCGATCCGGAAAGGTGGTGTCGTCTTGGAGAACAGCGTTCGTGGAAACCCCGCTCGTGGGCTCACCACCGCCACATTCGCGTTCTTCGCCGGCCTGACCACCATTGTTCTCTACGGCGTCGCGGGTCCGAGCTTCAAGGACTCGCTCGGGCTCACCGGTGGGCACCTCGGCCTGATGCTCGCGGCTCCCCACCTCAGCAAGTCCCTGCTCCGCATCCCCTTCGGAGCGTGGGTCGACCAGGTGGGCGGGCGGCTCCCCTTCCTGGTTCTGCTGGGCCTGTCGTCCCTCGGCCTCATCGGCGTGGCCACCACGCTCCTGCTGACCCTTCCTGATGGGCTCGACTCCAGCTACTACAACCTCTTTGTGCTGTTCGGCGTCCTGGGCGGGGCTGGCGGCGCGACTTTCTCGGTGGGCGTACCGCAGACCTCGTACTGGTTCCCGAGGCACGAACAGGGATGGGCGCTGGGGGTCTACGCGGGCGTCGGCAACATCGGTCCCGGCGTGTTCAACCTCTTGGTCCCCGTCCTGATCGCCTCGGTGGGCCTCGCGGCAGCCTACTCGGCGTGGGCGGCGTTCATGCTCGTTGCTCTGCTCGTCTACGCCGCGACAGCGGTCGATCCCTATGTATTCCAGCTCCTACGTCGGGGGCATCCGCTGGAGGGAGCGCGTGACGAGGCGCGGGCTCTGGGCCAGGAGGTCTTTCCGTCGGGAAGCGCTCTCGGGTCTCTCGCTGCTGCCGCTCGCCTCCCGCGGACCTGGGCCCTCGTACTACTCTACACCGTCTCGTTCGGCGGCGGCTTCACAGCCTTGACCGCCTGGTTTCCGACGTACTGGAACGAGTTCCACCGCTTCGGAATGATTGGAGCCGGAGCGATGGCGGCCGTGTTCACCGTGTACGGCTCCCTGATCCGGGTGCCGGGTGGCAGCATGAGCGACAGGCTGGGTGGCGAGGTCGTGGCTGTCGCCAGCTTCCTGGTCATGGCACTTGGCAGCGTGTTGCTGACCGTGGCCAGCGGGCCCGCCCTGGCGTTTGTCGGGATGATGGTGCTGGGCACGGGAATGGGCGTGGCCAATGCGGCGATCTTCAAGCTGGTCCCGGCCTACGTTCCGTCCGCCGTCGGCGGGGCGTCCGGATTGATCGGGGGAATCGGCGGGCTCGGGACGATCGCCATCCTCCCCGTTCTCGGTGCCTTCACCGATCACTACGGCCACGTCGGCTACGCCCGCGGCTACTCGGTCTTCATCGTCCTCAGCCTGCTCTGTGCCATTGGGGCAGCCCTGCTCTCCATCCGACGCCCCCCAGCCCAGGAACCCGTCACCCCGGACGCTGGCGAAGCAGGCGGTACGCCGCCAGCGAGTGACGCGTCGGCGGCTCGGTCCACCAGCTGACGTTCAGGAGTCCGTCGATCTCGACTCCCGTGTGCTGGCGTGCGACCTCGGACAGGCAGGCGCTCCATCCATCGAGCCAAGCGTTCAGGGCCTCCGAGCGGTCGGCGGACGACACCAGATAGAGGTCGATGTCGCTCGACGCGCCGGCGGTTCCAGACTCGGTACTCCCGCCCAGGTAGACCGCTTCGATGCCGTACCGATCGAGGTCCAGAGCGGCAGCGATGGCATGGGCGAACCGCTGCCGCCAGGTCCAATGCAGCGTATCGGAGCGCATCGAGAGCCCGAGTCGCTCGGCCTGCTTTCCTTCCAGGTAGCTTCCGAGGCGTCGAGCGACCGCGGCCAGCAGCGTGCGCTCCTCCGGGAGAATGGGCTCGGGTGCGTGGGCGTGTACCGAGACCTCGAGACAGCCGACCGAGCTGTGACCGATCTGGAGGTCCGCGGAAGCGTGGACGTGTGCCGGAGCGAACGCAGGCCCGGCGAACTCTCGTCCCAGGTAGCGGACGCGCACGCCCGTCACGTCTGGCCATTGCCAGCCCGAAGGAAGCCCACGGCATACGGCCCTGAACACCGCTACGGGTGATCCGCCCCCCTCGATGATGCCCTGGACCCTGTACAGGCAGCCCAGCTCCTTGGCACGCTCGCGCAGGGCATCGAGCTCGTTCACGTGTCCTCCGAATCGAACCGGAGCAGCTCATTCCAGTTCTCGTCGCCCGTCCCGAGGGCTGAGCCTCACCCAGGCCGAACCTCAACCGAACCTCAACGACCCGTCAGGGTGCAGTCGAGAAAGCAAATACGCAGATCTCTCCGAGCAGGAGGGTCCGACCATCGCCCCACTCTTCATCGCACTCGTCGCAGGTCTCGCGAGCGCGTCCGCTCCTACCATCCCCATCGGCTCACGGGGAGACGCCGCCACACTCTCGGTGTCCGCACAGCTCCAGGGCCGCGCATCCCTCGACGAACCCGTCCAGGGCGAGTTTCGTGTGCGGCGCCTCCGAGCAGGGTTCGCGACGTCGCTCGATGGCGATCGGATCCGGACCAAGGTGGAGCTGAACCTGGCTCCCCGCGATCTGGAGCTCATCGAGGTGTGGGGGGAACGGCAGTTCGGACCCGGATCCGTGCGGATCGGTGTGCTCAAGGCCCCGTTCACGACCTATCGGGACACCTCCTCCAGGGCCCTGGCGCTCACCGAGTGGTCTCCGGTCACCCGAGCATTCGGGTCGGAGCGACAGGTCGGCGCCATGGTCGCAGGAAGCCACGCGGGGTGGCATGGCGCCCTCGCGATCACTCAGGGGCAGTCGACGCGCACCAGCCATGGCCAGGGCGCGGCGGACCTGAGCGGAGGTGCTGCTTGTGCCTGGGCTGTGCTCGACGGTCCCGCGTGCAAGCTCCGCGGTGTCGCCCCCGAGCTCACGGTACGCGTGGGGTGGAACGCAAAGAGCATGGAAGGTCGGGTGTTCGACGAAGTCGGCGGCTCGCCCAGAGGCGCGTGGGCCATCTCTGCGGGTGTCGACACAGGACCCGATCCCTTGCTGGACCTCGGTAGCCGCGTTGCCGTGGAAGGCACCCTGGCCCTGTACCGGCTGGTCCTGCAGGCTGGGGCCTATGGTGCGACGGTGCATCACCGCGAGCGCTGGGTGCCCGGTCTGTACGGCGGGCGGGCGCAGGTGACCTGGGCCGCCCATCGCCACCTGCTCCTGGCGGGGCGAACTTCCTGGGTGCAGTCGCTGGGCCGCGCATCGATCTGGCGTCGCGGGGAGCTCGTCGGGGGCGTCACCGTCCCGATCGTCGGGCACGACATCCGGTGGCAGCTCGACGGAGGCGTTCTCACGGGAGACGACGCCGGACCCGTCGGTGTCGTCCGCACCATGCTCCAGCTGAGTACGTGAAGGCATGCGAATGCTCTTCGTCGATGATGCACCAGAGCTACGCGAGCTGGTGCTCCGCGCCTTCGAGGGAAACGATGTTCGGGTTGCGGCCACGGTGTCCGCAGCGAGGAACGCGATCCGCGATGAGCTGCCCCAGGTGCTCATCCTGGACGTCGACCTACCCGATGGCGACGGTGTGCAGCTGTGCCGGTCGCTCCGCCAGGATGGGGTGATGGTGCCGATCCTCATGCTGACTGCGCACGGACAGGTGCATCAGCGGGTCGCTGGATTGGATGCCGGTGCCGACGACTTCCTCGCAAAGCCGTTCGCCATGTCCGAGCTTCGCGCCCGGATCCGAGCGTTGGTTCGTCGGGGCCCGCTCTCGGCACGAGGTCGCGTGCGAGTGGGAAGCGCGGAGATCGATCCGGCGGCGAGGAGAGCGTGGAGAGGAGACACGGAGGTCCCGGTGACCCGCCGAGAATGGGCTGTGATCGACCAGCTCCTCGTGCGCGAGGGGGTCGTCGTCGCCCGCGAGCACCTCCTGGACGCCATCTGGGGCGAGGACTCCGAGCGAACGCGGGCCAGCCTCGACACCATCCTCTCGCGAATCCGTCGCAAGCTCGGCGCAGAGGCGATCGAGACACGACGTGGGCAGGGTCATGTGCTCCACACGCGCTGACCGCGGCTGGAGTCTCGCGACCCGCGTGGCCGTCGGAGGTGCTCTGGCGTCCGCGGTCGCGGGCACGCTCGCGGCAGTCGTCGGGGGCTTCAGTGCCAACCGTTGGATCGCGGATTCGGAGCAGGCGAACCTGCTCCGCATCACCCGCGAGCTCGCCGACGAGGTGATGGAGGAGCTCGGCGAGACGTCCGACGACGACGATCCCGACGAGCGGGCCCACTTCCTTCGGGTACACGGAACGCGAACTCTCGCAAACATCGTGAACCACGAGCTCGAGGCACTGGAGGTCCCAGGCGCCCGTGCCACCGTGCTCGACGGCGCCGCAACGGTGGCGGCGTCGCAGGTCGCGACCATGGCGCCCGGTCGATGTGAGGACGACGTTCTCGGCCCGTCACCCCGGCGCAGGTGCGTGGTAGCCCTCGACGCCGACCGATCGCTCGTGCTCGAGGTCGCCATGGCCGATCCCACCCAGAGAGTGCCGCTGTTCCTGTGGGCGATCCTCTTCGGGACCGCCTCGGGTGCGCTCTTCGGGGGCCTCTTCAGCGGACTGACCGCCCGATGGGCGCTGAAACCGCTCGATGACCTGCGGGGTCGAGTGGCCAGCATCTCTTCGACACGCCCAGACACGGACCCGCTCGCCCCACCGATGAAGGAGCGCGAGATCGAGGAACTTCGCCAGGCCCTCGAAGCGCTGATGCTCGAGCTCGCGGGAGCACTCACGACTGCACGTGCGTTCGCGTCGGAGGCTGCGCACGAGCTGCGCACCCCGCTCACCGCCCTCTCAGCCGAGCTCGACCTGCTGACAGACCGCCACGGGCCAGATGACGGGCTCGTGCGCCTGCGTGGACGGGTCGATGGCCTGATCGCCCTCGTGGAGCGCCTGCTCGCGCTCGCGAATCCCACAGACACACTCCAGGCGACCGGCGTGGCGGTCGATCTCGAGGACGTCGTGGAGCAGGTCGTGGCACGGCGTTCCGACGTGGAGCGCATCCAGGTCCACTGCGAGGCGGACGTCCTCGTACGCGGTGACGAACACCTGCTCGAGATCCTCATCGACAATGCCATCGACAACGCGCTCAAGTTCTCGTCCGGTCTCGTGGTCGTCGAGGTCCGACAGTACGGCGAGAACGCACGTGTCGACGTGCTCGACACGGGTCCCGGTCTCGACGAGGACGAGGCGGCACGTGCCTTCGAGCCCTTCTTCCGAAGCCCTGCCGCCCGAGCGAACGGCACGCCAGGTCACGGGGTCGGGTTGGCCCTCATCCGGCGCGTGGCCGAGGCTCATGGCGGCTGCGCGACTCTGGACCGGGTGGGCCCGCATACGCGCCTCCGGGTGGACTTCCCGATGTGGGGCACGGTGACGGCCCCACCTCCCCCGCCATCGAGAAGCGCCGTGTCCGCGATGTCGCCCGTCGCCCTGGTGCCGGCCCTGATCGTCGTCCTGCTGCTCGCCGTCGGCCTGGTCGCGTGGGGAACCACGAGCGAGAGCAGCCCCTCGGGCACCCCTCCCGAGAACGAGCTCGACGGACTCTGCGAGGCATCCACCATCATCGAGCGTCCTGGGGGCTTCCTGGTCGGTGACAACGAGGCCGAGCGGACCCTGTTCCGCTTCGACGAGGCGCTGCAGCCCGATGGACGCATTCCGTTCGCCGCCCGCGTCGAGGACATCGAAGCCATCGCCCCGACGCCGCACGGACTCCTCGTGGTGGGGTCCCATGGCCGCAACAAGAAGGGCAAGCCTCGACCGGATCGCAGTGCGATCCTGAACCTGAGTACCCAGGGGGTCACGCGGGCCGACCTCTCCGGCTGCAGCCCATGTGTGGCAGCCGAGCCTCACGCACCGAAAAAGGGGGGTATCAGCATCGAGGGAGCAGCTTGGTGGGACGCCTCTCTCTGGCTCGGTCTGCGCTCTCCCCTGGCAGGAGAGCGTGCCCTGCTGCTGCGGATGCGCGAGACCACGTCCGAGCCCCTCACCATCGTCGAGACCGTCGAGCTCGATCTCGGTGGACGCGGGATCCGGGAGCTTCGCGAGCGAGACGGCACACTCTGGCTCCTTGCGGGTGCACCCGGCACCGGGGACGTGGCACCGGCGCTTTACAGACTCGACTCGCCAGACGGCGAGCTGGAGCGGATCGAGTTGGCGCTCCCCCAGGGTGCGGAGGGCTTCGCATGGGCGGATGACACGACGCTGATCGTCGTCACCGACGGCGACGGGAAGCCCGGCAAACGATGCAAGAGCCCTGCCAGGTGGCAGCGGGTGGCGCTACCGACCTTGTGATTCGACCGGGGCTCGACGGGTCCATGCCAGCTCCCAAGCGTCTGGACTCAGATCGAGATCAGATACCCCGCGGTGATCACCACCCCGACGCTTAGAACCGAGTACCAGACCAGGTAGGCGTGAAGCAGCAGGGGCGGGGACTTCAGCATGTCGACTACTGCAAGCGTTACACATTTGTCACACTTCTGCCATCCTTCTGTTTCTCAATCTCGCCGCTCGGCTGTGGCTCACGACTTCAGGTCGACCTCGGCGGCCACTCCGAACCCGAAAGTCGCCAGCCAGCGCCATGCTCCGATCACCTGAATCCCGCGATAGTCGCGGTACCCGGTGGCATCGAATCCGTCTTGCCCCTGCGTGGCCTCCCTCGCCATACGCGTGAGTGGCCAGCACTCCCGCGGCTCTTTCGAGGGCTCCGCGATCCGGATCGCCAACGGCGTCTGCTCACCCGTCTCCGCAAGGAGTCCCGTGTGGGCCAGGTACTCAGGGAAGCGTGTCAGGGACAGCATCAGGCCCGACCGGTCGAAGGCGTAGGTCTCGAAAGACGGGAGAGGTCCCGGCTGGCCCAGGATGCGCAGGAAGTCGGCTTCGGCATCGAAGACCAGCTCCACCAGGCCATCGCCGCCATCGCGAACGTCGACGCGGGCGCAAGCCACGAGGACCAGCGACGCCGGGTCTTCCTTCACCGGCATCGGCAGCGAAACGGCCGCCCCATGTGTTGCGACCCGCCTCATGACCTCTGTGAGCCGGTCACCTGGCTCCAGCGCGAACTGGTGGCTCGCCCAGACACGTTCGGAGGTGGTCACCCGCCACCCCACTGCGCGACAGCCTTGACGATGCTCGTTCATGTGCACCTCCAGCTGCTGCGCGATCCGGGCCTCCATCATCCCGCGGTGCTTGCCCGACAACATCACAGCGGTCGTGACGGCCGGGGAGGCCGCGATCTGCTCCACCAGGGTCACCGCCTGGCCCAGCCAATGACACAGTGCATCCACCCTGGCATCCACGATCGCGTTCAGCAGATCGACCCGACTCGCCGCGCTGACAGAGCTGTAGTGCGGGACACGTGGGGAAAGCTCGGCGTGGAGAAATCCGGGCCCGCCGATCAGGACGGGACAATCAACGCCCCTCACGAGGCGTTCGGCCACTCCGCGCCACAGCGCCTCGGACAACATGGACCGGCGCGGCTCCTCGACGACGAGCAGCACCACGTGGCGCGCATCCACGAACTCGCGGATCTGTTTCTCGGGCCTGCCGATGCCCAGCACGAAGTGGTGTCGATAGCGGACACTGGGATCGGTCGGTCGCAGGGCGGAGTGCCAGCGCTCCGTGAGGCCTTCACGGACGTCTTCCACAGAGCGACGCGCCGCCTCGCTCTCCGAGATGGGATCGAACGGGATCAGGTGGAGGAACTGGAGGACCGCGTTCGCCTGTCTGGCAAGACGAGTGGCCAGCTCCAGGGTGGAGTCGTTCAGGGAGGGGGTCGTGGTCACCAGGACCACCAGGCTGTCCTTCATCCGGTTCTCCACGGCAGGTATAGCGCAGGCTACGAGATCGAAGGCTGCGAGCTGCGATGTCCTCATCCGGGCAGGATGCCTCCTTTCTCGGGTACCCAGCGTCCGTACAGCGCCGGAAGCACGAACAGCGTGAGCATCGTGCTCGTCACGAGACCTCCGATCACCACCGTGGCGAGTGGCCGCTGCACCTCCGCGCCCGCCGACGTCGAGATCGCCATCGGCAGGAAGCCGAGCGCGTCGGTCAGCGCGGTCATCAGCACGGGCCGGAGCCTGCGCTTGGCCCCCTCCAGGGACGCCTCCCGTGGACCGAGTCCCTCGCCCTGGAGGTCGAGGATGCAGCTCACCAGCACCACGCCGTTCATCACCGCGATTCCGAACAGCGCGATGAAGCCCACGGCCGCGGAGATGGACAGCGGCAGGCCTCGGGCGAACAGTGCGACCAGGCCACCGGTAACGGCCAGCGGCACGTTCGCGTACACCAGCAAGGTGATCCGCGTGGAGCGGAAGTTGGCCCGGAGCAGCACGAAGATCAGCAGCAGGACCAGGGGCACCAGGATGGCCAGACGTCCGCTCGCCTCACGCAGGTTCTCGAAGGACCCACCCCACCGGGGCAACACACCAGCGGGTACCAGGCCCTCGGCGGCGATTCGCTCCTGGGCCTCGGCAACGAAGCCGGCGACATCCCGCCCTCGCACGTTCATCTCGATGGTCAGTCGACGCTGCACGTTCTCCCGTCCAATCTGGAGCGGTCCCTCCGACACGGTGAAGTCGGCGACCTGGCCGAGAGGCACCTGGACGCCGCCCTGGCTCCCGACCAGCACGCGCTCGAGCATCTCGGGGTTGGCCCGCATCGCATCGGGAAAGCGCACCTGGAGCGCGAACCGCCGCTGTCCGACCAGCACCTCTCCAGCAGGACGCCCTCCGATGGCCTCGACCGCGTCCAGCACGTCCCGCGCGTCGATCCCGAGGCGTCCGATGGCCGTCCGGTCGATCTTCACGTCCAGGATGGGCAGGCCCGCCAGCTTCTCCACCTTGACGTCCTCGGCCCCCTCGATGGCCGACAGCGTGCGGACCAGGGTGTCGCCAACCGTCTCTAGCTGGGCGAGGTCCTCGCCGTACAGGAACAGCGCCACGTCGGCACGGACTCCTTCGATCAGCTCGTTCACACGCAGCTCGATCGGCTGCGAGAACGCGAAGTTCACGCCTGGAACGGACGCCTCGAGCTCCTCCTGCATGGCCTGGACCAGGTCCGCCTGGTGGCTGCCACGGGTCCACTCCGACTCGGGATGGAGCATCACGTAGACATCCGAAAAGTCGACACCCATGGGGTCTGTGGCGATCTCGGCCCGTCCGGTACGTGAGATCACGGTGCGCACTTCGTCGGGGAACTCCCGCTTCAGCACCGCTTCCACGGCGGTTGCCTGCTGAAGCGACTCCTCGAGGGAGACCGAGGGCGGACGGATGATCTGAAGCGCGATGCTGCCCTCGTCGAGCTTGGGCACGAACTCTGCCCCGAGGAAGGGCGTCAGAGCGAGACTGGCGGTGAAGGTGACCACCGCGACGAGCCCGATCAGGTGAGGATGTTGGAGCGCGCGGCCCACCAGCGGGTCGTAGAAGAAGTGCGCCGCGCGCATCGCCAAGGTCTCCTTCTCGGATGCGTTCTTCAAGAAGAACGACGCGAGCACCGGGACCAGGGTCATGGCGATGATCAGGGAGCCGACCAGCGCGAACACGACGGTGAGCGCCATCGGACCGAACATCCGGCCTTCGATCCCCGTGAGCGCGAGGAGCGGCAGGTAGACGAGAATGATGATGCTGACGGCGAAGACCACGGGCCGGGCGACCTCGCGTGTGGCCCCCAGGATGGTGGCGTCATCGACCTCCTTGCCCTGCTGTCTTCGCTGTCCGACCACGCGGACGACGTTCTCGACCATCACCACCGAGCCATCGACGATGATCCCGAAGTCGATGGCGCCCAGGCTCATGAGATTCCCGGACAAGCCCGAGACGACCATCCCGATGAACGCGAACAGCATCGAGAGCGGGATGGCGATGGCGACGACGATGCCGCCGCGGATGTTCCCGAGCAGGAGGAACAGCACGGCGATGACCAGCAGGCCGCCCTCGAGCAGGTTCTTCTGCACGGTGTGGATGGTTCGGTCGACGAGCTCGGTCCGATCGTAGAACACGTCCAGGGTCACGCCTTCGGGCAGACTCGGCTCCAGTTCGTCGACCGCCTCTGCAAGCGACTCTGCGACCACTCTCGCGTTCTCGCCGTAGCCCATCATCGCAATGCCGATCACGGCTTCCCCACGACCGTCGCGGGTGACCGCCCCCTGCCGGATGAGCGGCGCGAACTTCACGTCGCCGAGGGCTCCGATGGTCACAGGCGTGCCTTCTGGGGTGGTGGCGACGGACACCGAGGCGATGTCTTCGAGGCTCTCGAACAGCGCGGTCCCGCGGACGAGCATCTGCTCCCGACCGCGCTCCAGGTAGCCCCCTCCCACGGTGAGGTTGTTCGTCGACAGGGCCTCGAAGACATCCGCGAGCAGGAGGTCGTGAGCGACCAGCCGCTCCGGCCGCACCTCGACCTGGTACGTGCGGAGCTCCCCTCCGAAGGCGTTGACCTCGACCACCCCGGGAACCGAGCGCAGCCGCGGAGCGACCTGCCACTCGAGCACGTCCCGCAGGTCCATCAGGCTGTATTGGTTCTCGAAGCCCGGCTCCGCGCGCACCTCGAACTGGAAGATCTCCCCGAGCCCCGTAGATGGCGGGCCGATCTCGGGGTCGCCGAACCCGGCCGGGATGTTCTCCCTGGCGTCCCCGAGACGCTCGGCCACCAGCTGACGCGCCCACCACAGGTCGGTTCCGTCCTCGAACACGACCGTCACGACGGACAGACCGAAGCGAGACAGAGAACGGACTTCCTCGGTCTCGGGCAGGCCCGACATGGCCGTCTCGACGGGCCAGGTCACGAATCGCTCGACCTCCAGTGGGGAGAGACCGGGCGAGTCGGTGAGGATCTGGACCTGGACGTTGGTGACGTCGGGCACCGCATCGATCGGAAGCTCGTTGGCGGCCCGTGTCCCGAGCACGACCCAGAGCACGACCCCGATGAGCACGAGCGCTTTGTTGCGCAGAACCGTGGCGAGCAGACGGTCGAGGACCCCGGGTCCGCTGCCGGAGAGCAGCGCTTTGTCTTCAGTGCGCATGGCCTTCTCCCAGCTCGCTCTTCTCGAGCTCGCTCCGGAGCGCGAAGGCCCCCTCGATCACGACACGCTCCCCGACCTCCACGCCCGCAGCCAGCCGGACCCGGCTCGGCGTCCGCTCGGCGACCGTGACGGACCGAGCCTCGAAGTGTCCAGGCTCCTCCTCGATGAAGACGACCTCGGCGCCCTCGACCGGCTGGACGGCCTCGACTGGCACGACGATGCCCCGCTCCCGGACCTCGGCGTCCGCTGCGAGCTGTGCGGTCGCGAACATGTTCGGCTTGAGCTTGTGCTCGGGATTCGCGACGACGACCCGGACCTCGACCGTTCGTGCGTCGGGCTCGATCCAGTCCCCAACCTGTGCGACCTCGCCCTGGAACGTCTCGCCGGGCCAGGCCTCGACACCGAACTGCACAGACTGCCCCTTCGAGACGGCTGCCAGGTCACGCTCGTACACATCGAGCAGCAGCCACACCTCGTCCAGCGCTCCCACCCGGAACAGGGCCTGGCCCGGCTCGACTCGCTCGCCGACCGAGGCGTCGGCAGTGAGGACGGTGCCGGCGATGGGGCTGCGCACGGGAACCCGTGAGGGAAAGTGCTCGCCCTCGTGAGGGTCGCCGAACGAGAGCGGGATTCCGAGGATCCGGAGCCGCTCCTCCGCAGCTTCGAGCTGGCCCTCGGCTTCGGCGTGGTCGGCCTCGGCCTCGAGCACCTGGGCGCGCGAGGAGACCCCATCTGCCTCGAGGCGCTTGAGTCGCTCCAGGCGCGCGTCGGCAGCCAGATCCCGGGCCTCGGCCGTGCGGAACGCCGCGACGGCGGTGCCGAGATCCGGCGACTGCACCTGGGCGAGCCGCTGCCCCTTCTTCACCGACTCCCCGGGCCGCACCGAGATGGTATCGACCTGCCCTGCGATCCAGGCGCTGACGATGGCCTCACGGCGGGGATCGAGGGTGATGCGCGCCGGGAGCGACAGTCCGTTGGACAGCGCTCCTTCCTCCGCCGTAGAGACAACGATTCGCGCAGATGCCATGGCCTCGGGAGTCAGCTGGACAACCCGGACCTCGCTGCCGTGCTCGTCGTGTCCGTCGTGTCCGTCGTGTCCGTCGGCCTTCCCTCCAGGAAGGGAGCAAGCGAGCATTCCGATCCAGATCCACATCATGGGGCACCTCCGAGCAGGGCGTCGTCGTCGTTGGCGAGCAGCTGGTCGATGCGGGCATCGGCGAGCAGGCCCCGGAGCCGCACCACCGCGGCCTCGCCATCGAGGACCTGGGTTTGGAGGAGGACCGCTGTGGAGAGGTCGATCTGGCCGGCAAGGACGCCCGCCTCGATGCTCGCCAGGGCGGCGCGGGCCTCTTCGATGTCAGCCTGCACCCGCTCGGCGGCGGCGTTGGCCTCCGACACGCGCTGGCTCGCAGTCGTCTGCTCGGTCTCGGCGCGGGCCCGGACCTGCTGCAGCTGACCCTCGGCCACAGCCAGCCGACCGTTGCTCATCGCGCGCTCCTGCTGGTTCCGGTCGAAGACCGGCAGGGACAGGCTGATCGAGGGTCCCACGAAGGCCTGCCCATCTTCGACAGCGACGCGGCCGCCGACGGACACGGGGGGAAGCACGGCCGCACGGGCTCGCCGGAGCTCGGCCTCCGCGCGGGTGACCTCGGCTTCCGCGGCTTCCACGTCCGACCGGGGCGATGCCTGCGCACTGGCTGCGGGAGTCGCAGCTTCGGGATCGTCGAGCAGGTCCGCTGCTGCGACGGGCTGTGCGACCCAGGACGCGAGTACCCGAAGGGCCTCTGCTTCCGTACGTCGGGCCTGCAGCAGCCGCGTTGCAGCCTGTACCTCGGCGAGCCGAGCGAGCCTGAGGTCGAGCGTCGAGGCCTCCCCTTCCTCGTGCTTGCGCCGGACGGCGAAGCTCAAGCGGCCGGCGAGATCGGAACCTTCGCTCGCAACGCCCACGAGGCCCGTGGCCACGACCGCATCGACATAGGCGAGACGGGTCTGGGCCGCGACCTCTCGGCGGCGTCGCCCGAGGGTCAGCTCGGCCGCATCCAAGGACGCCTTCGCCGCGCTTCGTGCGTGCCAGCCCTCGCCGGTGAGCGAGAGGGGTTGCGCCAGGCCGAGCTCGGCACGTGCGCCATCGGCCGACGTCCAGCCGGAGAGGTTGGGGTTCGAGAGCAGGACGGCGGACCGACTCCGGTCGGCTCGTGCGACGGACACGGCCGCATCGGCTGCTTGGAGATCGGGATGTGCGGAGAGCGCGCGCGCCACCGCCTGGTCGGGGGGAAGCGAGGGAGCGTCGGCCCAGGCCGGAGCCTGGAGCAGCGAGACGCCCAGCGCGACCCACCCGAAGAAGATCGGGGAGTACATGGGTGAAGCCTGTCGACGATAGGTGGACGACGGCGGCCGTCCGGGATCTCACGGGGCAGCAGGCGCACCACGCCAGCCGAGCCCGTGAGGGTTCAGGGTCGAGTCGTCAGGCGGCGATAGGAGGGCGCACGGGAGGGGCATTCGCCCGGTTCACCATCCGAGCGAGTAGCTCGGGCGGACGGACCTCTTCGAGGAGAACCCGGGTGGTGTCCAGAGCGAGCCCGTCCGGCAGGATCACGGGAACGGAGATGTGGCAGCCGCACGAGTGGCTCATGGGCGTGCAGCCGTGTTCCGCTTCGAGCGCTTCATGGGCGGCTACGTCTTCGTGGTCGTGGCCGTCGTGGGCCTGGTGATCCTCGGTGTGGGCGAGGTGACCGTCGTGCACCAGGTGCTCTACGTTCTCGAGCACCTCGATCCAGCCGGGCATCAACGTGATGCACAGGAGGAGGGCGACGAACTGGCGGTATGTGCGGTGCACGACTGAAACGTAGTCGAGGACGACGGGTGCGGCCAACGGCTCTTCTGGTGCGTCGACACCGGTACGAGCGCCGGTGCACGTCAGCGGGCGACGACCGTCCGGATCGGATGGCGTGTGGCCACGTCTCGCTGCACCGCGAGCCCCAGACGAGGAGCGGCCTGCCACTGCGTCGCCGGCAACCACCGGTCGAACGGCAACTTCTCCATCAGCTCGTCGAGGAGCACCAGCCAGGCTTCACCATCCAGCTCGTGGAGGATGCCATGCAAGACGCGGTCGGCGATGCGTCGCGCGACCGGCAGCGACAGCCAGTCGTCGGCCTCGAGGTGCGCATCCAGGCAGGCCACCAACAGATCCTTCTCGGGCTGCGTGGCGAGGTGGCGGGCATCCATCGAGTGCAACATGGCGTGCCGCTCGAGAGGGGTGGCACAGATCTGCCCCATCAAGCCCGGGGCATCACCGTGGCCCAGCGCGTGCCGCGAACACAGCAGCCCACGACGGACGGCTGCCCGTTGGGGACGATCGACATCGAGCAGGCGAAGCGATGCGCTGAAGGCATCGACAGCCGCCTGGTGGTTCCCATCCCGGGCAGCATCGAAGCCACGATGCAGGTGAGACAGCCCGCGAGCGTCGTTCAATCCGTCTGCCCCACCGGCCAGGACGGCACCCAGGTACGCTCGGACGTTGTCGAACACGCTCATCACGCCTCCAGTCGATCGCGCCACGACCTACCGTATCCAAGGGGCGGCGTTGGAGTCAGGTGCGAGAACAGTGAGCTGAACGGTCGCGATAGCGACCCCGCTCTCGTCCGGACCGAGCAGCCGAGCGCCACGTGCTGCATTCACCAGCTCCACCTCGAACCCCGCGATCCCGTACGCCTCCGCGTTGTACGCCAGGCACATCGCCTCGAACGACGCGTTGAAGCCACCACGACCATGACCCCGCCCGTACACCGCCGGGTTCACGCGGTAGCCCGCGCGACTCGACCCGATCACTGCGTCGGGCCCCAGGGGGCCCGTCTCGGCGAGGTAGACCTCGCGCACCTCGGCTACAAACCGCGCCAGCGCTCGCTTCACCTGCGACCGGGAGACGATCGAGCGCCATCGAATGCCACATCAGCCTTGGAGTGCGCGCGATGCCTTCGACATCGACCGGTCCGCACCCCAGACCCGGGTGGCAACAGCTGCATCGCTGACGACACGCACCTTCAGCTCCCGAGACCCACGGGACGCGAAGCGAGCTGGACGTGCAGATGCTCCGAGTAGCCGATGACGCGCAGGCCCTGCGACGTCAGCGTCCTCGCCCAGCCCGGCATCCGAACGAACCTGCCCGATAGGTCGACCGCGAGCCCGGCCTGGTGGAGGGAGTTCGCCACTCCGCCGACAGCTCGGTTGACCGCCGGACTCCGGTACGCGCTGTTCACTCGGACGGCATCGCGCCCATACCGCTCCCGTAGCGGATCGAGCGCATGCCGCACCATCCACTCCAGGTTGCGCATCGCCCACTCCGGCGGCGAGTTGTCCAGCCCGAGCCGCTTCGCCGTCGGCGACACCGTCAGCTCCTCCCACGTCCAGTGCTTCCCGACTCGTCCGGTCGGACGACACGTCTTCGCAGGTGACCCCGCTCCAGCCGCGAGCGCCAGCACCCCAGCCCCGACCAACCCCGTGAGCACGAGGCCCTTCATGACGCACCCCGCGGCATCCGCCGTCCCCACCACCAGCCGGCACATCCGGCCAGATCGGTCCAAGACAACTGCGTGTCCTGCGCTTCGGTGAGAAACCGCTTCCAGCCCGCCTCCGTCGGTGGAATCACCACCCCACTCCGGAGCTCGGCACCACCCGCGACGCGCAGCCGGCCGTTCACGAGCGGCACCTTCTGCTGCTTCGCCCACCAGTCCCCGACGGACGCGAGCTTGTCGATCACCGCCCCCCCGGCCTCGCTCCACGCCCGAGACACCCAGGCATCGGAGCCCCAAGACCAGTTCAGCCCGGGCCAATCCCCGCTGTAGCGCAACGCACGTTCGATGCCGCCCGCCAGGTCGAGCCGCTCCTCCCAAACCGGGTCGAGGTCCTCCGGACGGAGCCCCAGACCCGCAACCTCGTCGAGCCCGACCGGACTCCAGGTCACCGACCCCGCCCGCCGCAGCCCGACCTGCCCGCGTCGCACCCGGCCGAACTCGAGAAGCACCTCCAGCGTGGGATGCCGAGCACGAAGCCCCTCGAACACCGGCACCTGCCCCTCGAGCGGCACCAGCATCTCCGTCCGACGCACCGCATCGGCCCACGGCGCCCAGGGCCACGCACCCGGGTCGATCCGAGACAACTCCCCGAGCCGATCCTCGGCTTCGGCCCGCAAGCGAGCCGCGTCCGCCGGGTCCTCTGCACGCTCAGCCTTCCGGAACCGTGCGTTCGCCGACCGCAGCAATCGAGCCGCATCTCGAGCGACCTTCGCACGTGCTTCAGCCTCGCGACGGGCCTTCACCTCGGCCAGGCGAGCCGCGGTCTTGTCCGGGTCGCGGGAGACCAGGAGCAAGACCTCCTCCGGCCCCATCCCCATCTGCGCACCAGTGCGCAACGACAATTATTCGCACCCACCAGCGACAACTAGAATTCCCCACGGGATGTAGTTGTCGTCGGGGGCGATCCGTCAGGCGCTGGGATTCCTCTCGATCCGGGACGCCGAGCGGGCCCTGAACGCATTCGAGGAGCGGCTCCGGTCCGGGGAGTTTCTCGATCTGGGTCAGCCGAAGAGTTCGCCACCCTCCTCCTCGGCCGACCCCCAGGAAGAACGTCGGACGCTGACTGAGTTCCTGGAGGAGACCTTCCTGCCGCGGGTTCGACGGGACCAGTCTTCGAAGACGTACACGCTGCGGGCAGGGAGCGCGAAGGTCCTCGACCGTCTCATCGGCGACGTGCCATTGGACACGATCGACTTCCGGACCCTCGATGACTTCGTCACCGACCGGTCTGCCGAGGGCGTTCGCAACCGGACCATCCAGATCGACCTCTCCTGCCTTCGCCTGGCCCTGAAGCTCGCGGTGAAGCGCGAGGAGCTGGCCGAGCTGCCCAAGTTCCCGTCCGTCCCGTTGAACGACGCGAAACCGCATCGCTTCCTCACCGCGGACGAGAGCCGCGAACTCCTGCAGGCGATGGACCCGAAGCGCGCTCAACCCCAGACCGTCACCCGAGGAACGCCCCCAGAGCAGCGGGACGCCTGGTCGTGGCTGGCCGTCCTGATGGCGCTGAACACGGGGATGCGGTCCGGCGAGATCCTGACGCGCGAGTGGCGCGACGTGAAGTGGGACCGGGGGCGCAACGGGATCCTGCTGGTGTCGCACAAGCCGAAGATCGGCTGGTACGTGAAGATGCGCCGCCCCCGCGCGGTCCCGCTCACCCGCGAGCTCCGGCGAGCGCTCGAGGAAGCCCGGGAGTGGGACGTGTCCTCGAACTGGATCTTCCCGAGTCCCCGGAACCCGAAGGTCCGCCGGAAGACCTTCAGCAAGGCGCTCACCAACGGGTGCGACCGGGCGGGCATCGAGCGGATCTCACCCCACGGACTGCGCCACAGCTGGGCCAGTCGGCTTGCGGCTGCGGGCGTCCCACGGCGCTCGCTGATGGAGCTCGGGGGATGGAAGTCGAGCGAGGTCCTCGACGAGATCTACTCCCACGTCACGGACGACCAGCTGGAGTCGCTGATGGACCGGATGGGCATCGACCACGAAGAGCCGGACCCGTCCGACTCCGAATCCTGAGTCCCACCCGGCAGAGTTCGTACTGCGAACAAAGAACAGAGTTCTCTACTGACGTTTTGCCACTTGGTCTCGAAGCGCGTCGGTGCTCGTGGATGCCGCTTCGTTGGGGTGCAGCTCGACCAGGCGCCAGTTCTCCATGGCGACGTCATCGATCAGGGCCTTCGGCTTGGGGAGGAAGGCCTTGAAGCAGTGCTCCAGCCCCACTTCGCGTGCAGAGTCCAGGGCGTACGCCGCGCCTCCGGAACTCCAGCAGTAAAGCTCGGCCCCGTCCGCGTAGAGCTGGCGCACCCGCTCGACCGTGTGGCTCATCGGAATGCGCTTCGAGCCGAACGACCGAACGAGGGTGTCATCGACATCGACGTACACGATGAGGGGGAGGTCCATGTTGACTCCGGATTCAAGCTCTGTCGACGACGTATTCCCACAACCAGCGCGCGACTGCCGCCTGTGCTGGAGCAACAGAAATGCTTCACAAAATGCTTCACAGAACGCAGAAACGCCCCGATCCGAGGATCGAGGCGTTCATGGGTTGTCGACTCGGGAACCGACATTTGATGTGGTCGGGGTAGCTGGATTCGAACCAGCGACTTCCTGCTCCCGAAGTGGTCAGGAGCTACGCTGATCCCCTTGGAATCAAGGATATGGCGTGACCTGATGTGCAGCAGTGTGCACCTGAAGGCACGCAGTTGCTGCACAGTGCCGCCTCGAATCCAGCCGATGGTTCACCCGTCCACTCGCGACCGGCAGGTGCTCTCCAGAAACCGAGTGGGGTCTTCCGCGAACTTTGCCGCACAGCCTCCACAGCAGACCACGTAGCTATGGCCGCCGAACTCTACGCGAGTGCTGGACGCCGAGACGTGGAGCGGAACCCCCGAGACCGGGCAGCTCACCCAGTCGCCCTGCTTGGCATCGACATTCGTGACGATGGCACCGACCGGCGCCTTCTTGCTCCCTCAAGCCTGGCAGACTTCCGCCTGGGCCTCGTCGATCTTGCCGGTGGGCGTCCAGACGACATCGCCCGCGCAGTCGACGGCCGGAGGGGGCGGCGGCTCTAACGACGAGCCGCAGGCGGCCAGGACCAGGAACATCATGGGATTCTCTCCTTCGCTGGCTCCTTCTACGCCACAACCGGGTCATCGGAGGTCATGGAACCTCAACTTCCATCAACCATCCCCAGGCCCCCATCGCCTCACGGACGACGGTATGGATGAGGCGACCGACAGAACATCCACCCACGGAGCCAGGCGATGGACCCAGAATTCTTCCCGGCGATGGCTGTCATTCTGCAGAACGATCCCGACGCCCTGGCCCTCGTTCTCAAGGACACCGACCTGGCGCGCACCCGTTCGGGGTGCGGGCATCCAACCCTGCTGCAGTTCGTTGTGTGCGAGGCCAAGAACCTCCAGGATCCGGTCGCTGCTGCGAAGGTGCTCCTCGACGCGGGTGCGCCGGTTCAGGAGCCTCTGGTGGCCGCAGCCAGTGTGGACGCGCGAGACATGGTGCATCTGCTGCTCGCGCATGGTGGACGCGCGGACATCACCGACGCGTGGGGGCCCCTAGATGAAGCGTTGTACTGGCGGCATCAGGAGCTGGCGGCGGTCCTGCGTGCTGCGGGTGCGGGGGTGCACTCGCTGCGGGTTGCGGCGGCCCTCGGCGACCTGGAGACGCTCGAAGGCTTCTGGCAAGAAGGGGAGCTGCTCCCGTCCGCTGGTCCCATCCGTTCGCCCTTTGCCGACACGGTTCCGGAGCAGATCGCGGCAGATTGCTCGGAGATCGTCGACAACGCGTTCGTCGCTGCGGCGATCTGCGGTCAGCTAGAGACGGCTGCCGGCCTCTTGCAGCGGGGTGCACGAATCGATGGCAAGCCGCCTGGCTACCACTGGAAGGGCACCGCGCTTCATGGAGCCGTCTGGCACGGCGACGAGGCGATGGTTCAGTGGCTGATCGGCCACGGCGCCGACCCTAGCATCACAGATGACGGGGTCGAGGCTGACGCCAGAGGGTGGGCGCGCCACCACGGCCACGAACGCCTCGTCTCGCTCCTGACCGGGTGACCGGAAGGCGCCCACCACTGCAGCTGTCGGCGTCGCGACGCAGCCGACAGGACCAGGGCGCTACTCGCCCAGCTGCGCACGGGCGTCTGCCACGGCCGTCCGGATCACGGCGTTGATGGGGTGGTCGGTCAGGGCGTAGTAGAGCGTCTGCGCGTCGCGGCGGAACCGGACGACACGGTGGGCGCGGAGCTTGGCGAGGTTCTGCGAGACCGCCGAGACGCTCACTCCCAGCACCTCCGACAGATCGCATACGCACATCTGCTCGCACTGGTCGAGAAGCGCGAAGATCTTCATCCGCGTCGGGTGGCTGAACAGCGCCAGGACAGCGGCGAGCTCGTCGATGTCGGGCGTGAAGGCGTAGCTCTCGCGCAGCGAGGCGAGGTCTTCTTCGGAGAAGGTGGGGCCGACGCACTTCATGGGGTTCCTTCCGGTGGATTCAGCAGGGTGTCGACGGTGGCCCGCAGGCCTGTCTCGTCGCCAGTTTCGTAGTTGAGGCGTCGCTCGACCAGGGAGCCATTCCCATCGAGCACCAAGGTGAGCGGCACCGAGCTGCCAGCGGCGTAGCGCGCGAACACGGCCCCATCGGTGTCGAGGGCGACGGGGTAGGTGAGGCCGAGCTTTCGGACCACGGCCGGAAGCTTCTTACGGGTCGACGCATCGTCGATAGCGACGGACACCACGGCGACGCGGTCGCCGAGCTCCTCGTGCAGCGCTTGAAGGTGCGGGGCCTCCTGCAGGCACGGCCCGCACCAGCTGGCCCAGAACACCAGGACGACGGGCTTCTTGCCCAGGATCTCCGCAAAGTCGAGCTCGCCCCCTCTGACGGTTGGAAGCTCGAAGGCCTGGACCCGGACAGTGGTGGGAGCGGGCGCGTTGTCAGTCGACCAGCGAATCGCATAGTTCTCACCACGGGCCTCTCCATGGGCCAGGATGGCCTTCTCGGCTTCGGCGCGGGGAAGCCCCTTGCCTTGGCGCACCGTGACGAGGAACACTCCCGTCTCGGGGTCGAACCGGGTCTTCTCTACTGCCTTGTGTTGTTCCAGCGACCGCCGGATCCCATTGGGTCAACCCATTCAAAGCCCGCCGTTCACCCGTCTCATCCCGTCGATGGTGAAGGTGATCTGCTGGGCTGCGGCCTCGACCGCGGGCTCGGAGGATCCGACAGACGTAGGCTGGCCGGCGCAGGCGAGCGCGAACAGGAGTGGGGTCATCGGGTCTTCCTCTCGAGGGTGGCTTGGAGCTCGGTGACAGCGGCTCGGATGTTTCCGAGGCAGCAAGAGCCCTGGGGATTGGTCTCTGGACAGCGGTCCTCACCGCGACGGCAATGTGCGGTGATGGCATCCGGAATCGTGGTCGCCCCGTCCGCACGGAGCTCCGCGGCGATGTCGGCTGCGGTGTAGCCGAAGCAGTAGCAGAGCGGTCGATCGAGTCCGCGCTCCTTCTGCCCGACGCGCACGCGCATCGCGTCCCGCAAGACCAGGTTCCCATCGGACTCGCGGAAGTACACCACCTCGCAGTCGGGGCTCCGGCAGAAGCGGTGTTCACCGTCTGGTGGCTCCCTGACGAGGTGCTGAAGGGTGACGGGCTTCACCCGGCGCCCACGGGTACCGCAGCGCGGGCAGTCTTGGAGCGTGACAGTGGCACCGTCTTCGGTCGAGGTGTCGCAGCAGTCCATCTCAAGTTCCCCCTGCGAGGAGGGCGGCCTCGTACCCCGTCGCGGAAATCGCCTGGGCGATGTCGAGCGGCGAGACCCGCTCGGGGTCGAACCCCACCGTGGCGATACCGGCGGCAACATCGACGTCGACGGGCCCGACGCCGTCCATCCGGGCGAGCGCTGTGCGAATCGTGACGGCGCAGGAGCCGCAGGTCATCCCGCTGACGGCGAAGCTCGCCTCGTGCGCGCTGATCGCATGGGTGGGCCCGGTCTGCGCCAGGGAGGGCACGACCCATGGGAACACCAGCGCGCCGGTGACGATGGCTGTCGCCATCCACAAGGCCGCCTTGCCGCCGCGGCCCACGGGCGTCGATTCGCACTCGCAGTCGTCCTGGGGCACCTTCCGGTACGTCAGGTAGAACCCGGTCGCCAGGAGCCCGAGCGTCAGGACGGTGAAGACGGGTCGGAGCGGCTCGAGGACGACCAGGAACCCAGCGCCGCCTACGCCGAGCCCGGCCAGGACGAGGGGGCCGATGCAGCATGCGGAAGCCGCGACGGCCGCCGTGACCGACCCGGTCAACGGGGCCGTTCGACTGAAGCTCTGGCGCATGCTCTTCCCTCCGTGTATTTCAGTCTTAGCGCAAATACGCAATTTCTTCAATACCCGGATCGTCCCGTCAGGTGCAGTCGTCCCCGGGATCGGTGCTCGCCACCACGACGACCTCCAGTTCCGTCACCGTTCCCGCGGCGTCTTCCACATCCAGGAACAGCCGCAGCTGCTGCCCCTCGAGCTCGCAGATGCGCGACTGATCGATGTCGGGGGGGTCGTCGAGGTAGGCGAGCATGCCACTCATCGTCCCCGTGCAGGTCGCCGCTTCCCAGTCGAACATCGCCAACGGGAAGGTGTTGTCATCGCCAGCGAGCTGCTCACCCGTGGAGACCACTTCCACGACCGCGTGCCCCCGCACCGAGTCTTCCGCGGCTCCGCGGATTCTCGCCTGAATGGCGATGTGCCAGCCTCCCTGCGGCCCATGCGCCATGGTCACGGCGTCGCCGTTGGACAGCGGTGGTCCCCCGGTCTCGTTGATCCACTCGATGGTGAGCGGCTCCGCACACACCGCCGGCGGGGTGGCCGGTGGCGTCGGTGTCGGCTCCGTCGGAGGCAGCGGCGTCGGGGGCGAGGACTGCGGGGCTCCGCCAGAACACGCGATCAGCGCCACCAGGGCGAGGAGCGTCCAGCTTCGTGGAACGTCATGCATCGGATCTTCCGGGGTTCAGGCTGGAGAATTGGGAATAGTAGTAGGCCCACGACACCAGACCGGCCGCAGCGAGCAGGTGCCACACCGCATGGAGCTGCAACCAGCTCTGCGGCCGGCACAACGCCGTCTGATCGAGCTTCCAGGCGGCCACCGCGAGCAGGAAGGCCGCCCATCCGGCTCCGAACCATCGGTAGCTCGTGGTGCTGCCATCGCGGAACCACAGGCGAAGCTCGATCAGCGCGCAGGGGACCATTCCGCCGATCATGAGCGCCCGTCGGACGTCGGGGTAGGCGGCCGTCGCCACGAGGACTGCGGCGAAGGCGACGGCTCCACCGCCGAGCAGCGTGCCCCACTCCCAGCGGGTCCAACGACGGAGACCGACCAGCACCATGGCGACGTTGCCCGACTGCATCCCCGCGTGATCCAGCATCATTCCGGTCCAGGTACCGGTGGCGTGCTGGGCGACCGTGCCGACGCCCATCGCCGCAGCTGTGAACGTGAGCAGGTGGAGGGCGTGCATGGAGCGCCGGTTGGCCCGCCGTGCGATGACGAGCGCCGCCGGGATGAAGGCGAGCGCGGCAGCGGTCGCGAGCGGCTGCAGGATGAAGCCGCAGGTGTCGATCGCCTCGCAGAAGTCGTTGATGCCGACAACCGCCTCTGGCCACGGGCAGCTCATGCCCGGTCGACGCCGT
The DNA here is from genome assembly GCA_965224055.1 of Myxococcota bacterium. Taxonomy (GTDB): domain Bacteria; phylum Myxococcota_A; class UBA796; order UBA796; genus JACKEQ01. The sequence goes on from OZ245034.1 coordinate 6,701,453, forward strand.
CTGTCGAGCGGCGCGAGCGCCTCGTCAGCGCGACGGCGAACAGGCTGAAGACGGGCAGCCATGCCACCTGTCCTGCGTGAGCGCAGCCACAGCCGTCGCTCGGTGCGGGATCGGTGTCCGTGTCGGTGTCGGTGTCGGTGTCGCCCGGGCCTGCGGGACCGGTGTCGTCTGGCGGGTCGCCCGCGAGGACCAGGTCGGCGCACTGGTAGTACGAGGACCGGCCGACGGGATCGAGCACGGGATCCGTGGTGTTGCCGTCCATCATCTGGACGATCTGCAGGGTGCAGTTGTCGCAAGGCGTGTCGGGCAGCGTCACCTCGAACTCCCACAGCGAGCCCTGTCCGACGTTTCCATCGTTGCCTGCCGGGTCCGGGACATCGAGCAGCACGTTGGCGTTGAAGTCCTCGAGGTCGGCACCATCGAAGTCGAACGCGACGCGGTAGCGGCCCGCGTGGCCGATGGTCTCGTAGAACTGGACCGTGATGGTCTCGCCGGGAGCGAATGTCGTGGCGCGGGCGTCGTTGCGATCGGGGTCGCTGCGGTCGCTCGCGACGTCGCAGAGCCGATTGCTGTCCCCTACGCCGCAGGGACAGGCCTTGTTCGCTGTCGACCCATCTGACGGGTAGCGCGGCTGGGGGTACTCGAGTGCGGTGTGCGCGAGGGCTGGGAGGCTGAGGAACATCATTTTCTCGGTACTCCTGGAGTGCTGGGAATCGGTCGGGGCTCAGCTCGGTCGTCGGCAGTGACGGGTCGCGGCTTGGCCACAGGTCGCTCACCCACGGGGGGTTGTTCGGGATCGGGTTGCTCCGATGGGCGATCGGCGCGAGGTGGAAGTCTTCGTGGGTAGCACATGGGAACTCCTGGTCAGAGAGGCTTGGTTCGAGCGAGCTGGCTGCCCTTCCACATCGCGAAGATCGCGGGGTAGACAGTCAGTTCCAGAAGGAATGAGGTCACGAGGCCGCCGACCATCGGGGCGGCGATGCGCCGCATGACGTCGGACCCCGTGCCGGTGCTCCACAGGATCGGGGCCAGGCCCACGATGGTGCAGAGGACCGTCATCAGCTTCGGCCGAATCCGGTGGGCCGCGCCCTCGACGATGGCCTGGCGAAGATCGGCTGCGGTTCGGAGGCTCCCGTCGGCCAGCCGCGCGTCGTGGGCCAACGTGAGGTAGAGCAGCATGACGACACCGGTCTCGGCATCGAGGCCCGCCAGGGCGATCATGCCGACCCACACGGCGATCGACAGCTCGTAGTCGAGGACCCAGAGCAACCAGACCGCACCGACCAGCGAGAACGGCACGGCGAGGAGCACGATGAGGGTCTGGGCCACCGACCGCGTGTTCAGGTACAGCAGCAGGAAGACGAGACCCAGCGTGAGCGGCACGACGATAGCCAGGCGTTCCTGGGCTCTCTCGAGGTACTTGAACTGGCCGGTCCACTCCACGCGCACACCGGGCGGTAGGTCGAGGTCGGCCAGGGCCCGCTTGCCGTTCGCCACGTAGGTCGCCAGGGCGACGTCACCGGGGTCGACGAAGACGAACCCCACCAGCCGCCCCTGCTCGCTGCGGATCATGGGGGGGCCCGTGCTGTGCCGGATGTCGGCAACCTGCGACAAGGGGACCTGCGCGCCCGACTGGGTGGTGACCAGGGCTCGACCGAGCTCATCGGGGTCGTCGCGCAGCTCCCGGCCGTAGCGGACGTTCACGCTGTAGCGCTCGCGCCCCTCGACGGTCTCGGTGACCGTCGCGCCGCCGAGTGCCATGCGGACCACGTCGTTGACCGCCTTCGACCGGACGCCATGTCGGGCTGCCCGGTCCCGGTCGATGTCGATGTCGATGTAGAACCCTCCCGTCGAGCGCTCGGCGAAGGCGGTACGTGTGCCTGGGAGCGAAGAGAGCGCGCCCTCGATGGTGAGCGCTGCCTGTTCGATCTCGGCCAGGTCCGAGCCGAAGACCTGCACCGCGAGCGGGCTCCGAACGCCCGTCGCCAGCATCTCCGTGCGCGTCTGGATGGGCATCCACCAGATGTTCGGCATGCCCGGGACTTGAACGGCCTGGTCGAGCTCTTCGACGAGGCCTTGCCAGGTGAGCCCCTCACGCCATTCGTCGCGGGGCTTCAGCACGATCGTCGTCTCCACCATCGACAGAGGAGCTGGGTCCGTGGCCGTGTCGGCCCGCCCGATCTTCCCGAAGACGCTCTCGACCTCGGGAATCGACTTCAACGCACGGTCCGTGACCTGGAGCACGCTGCCGGCCTCCGTCACCGACATCCCCGGCGGCGAAGTCGGCATGTAGAGCAGGCTCCCCTCGTTGAGCGGGGGCATGAACTCGCTCTCCAGGCTCAGGAACGCCGGAGCCGTGCCCAGCACCATGAGGGCCGCGGCGACGACGACCTTCTTCCGGTGATCGACCACGAACCCGACGACGGGGGCGTACCCCCGCACCAGCCAACGGCTCAGCGGGTGACTCTCCTCCCCCCGGATCCGCCCACGGACGAGCAGCACGGCCAACGCGGGTGTGAGCGTGATGGCCAGCAGCGCCCCGAACGCCATGGCGTAGGTCTTGGTGTAGGCGAGGGGCTTGAACAGCCGACCTTCGGTTGCCTGGAGCGTGAAGACCGGGAGGAACGAGATCGTGATGACCAGCAGCGAGAAGAAGATCGACGGGCCGACTTCCTGCATGGCCTCGATCACCACCTGTCGGCGATCTGCCTTCCGCCCAGCCGCCTCCCACTCGCCGAGCCGCTTGTGGATGTTCTCCACCAGGATGATCGAGGCGTCGATCATCGCGCCGATGGCAACAGCGATTCCCCCCAGCGACATGATGTTGGCCGTCAGCCCCTGGGCCACCATCGGGATGAAGGCGAGCACGACGGCCACGGGCAGCGTGATGACGATGACCAGAGCGCTGCGCACGTGGAGCAGGAACAACAGCACGACGAGGCTGACGACGATGGCCTCTTCGAGCAGCGTGTGCTCGAGGGTGTCGATCGAGGCCTCGATGAGCTCCGAGCGGTCGTAGGTGACCTCGATCCGCACGCCGTCAGGCAGGCCTCGCTCGACCTCCTCCAGGCGCTCCTTCACCGCATCGATCACGTCGAGAGCGTTCTCGCCGTAGCGCATGATCACGATGCCGCCGGCCACCTCCCCCTTCCCGTTCAGCTCGGCCAGACCGCGTCGCAGATCGGGCCCAACGCTGATCTCGGCCAGGTCCCCGAGCAGCAACGGGGTGCCGTCAGCGTCCGCGGCCACCACGACCTTCCGCAGGTCGTCGACGCCGGTGAGGTACCCACGCCCGCGCACCATGTGTTCATGCCCGGCGATCTCGAGGACCCGACCTCCGGCGTCCTCGTTGGACTCCCGGATCGCGCGCGCAACGCTCTCCGTCGTCACGCCGTGGGCGAGCAGCCGCTCCGGGTCGAGGTGCACCTGGTACTGCTTGACCATGCCGCCGATCGACGCCACCTCCGCGACGCCCTCTACGCTCTCGAGCGCGTAGCGGAGGTTCCAGTCCTGAAGGGACCGCAGGTCGGCCAGGTCGTTTGCGCCGCTCTCGTCGACCAGGGCGTACTGGAACACCCAGCCCACGCCGGTGGCGTCGGGTCCCAGTACGGGATTCACACCGTCGGGCAGGTCTTCCCGGGCGGTCGCGAGGTACTCGAGCACGCGGCTGCGCGCCCAGTACAGGTCGGTCCCGTCCTCGAAGATGACGTACACGAACGACAGGCCGAAGAAGGACTGGCCTCGGACGAACTGCACTCCCGGCGCTGCGAGCAGCGACGACGAGATGGGGTAGGTGATCTGGTCTTCGATGCTGTCCGGACTCTGGCCCGGCCACTCCGTGAAGATGACCACCTGAGCGTCCGAGAGGTCCGGGACGGCATCGAGTGCGGTGTTTCGGAGCGACCAGACACCCCACACCGTGAGGCACCCCACCAACGCGATGGTGAGAAACGGATTGCGCGCCGATGCTTCGATGATGGAGCCGATCCACCCGGAGCGGGCGGGCTCAGTCGGTCCCATCGCGCCCCCAGAACGTCTGCGCGGCGCGGATCCGGCTCTCGGCCGCAATAAGGAACGTGCCGGACGCCACGACCGTGTCCCCGGCGGCGAGTCCCTCCTCGACGGCGAACCAGGGGCCAGCGCGCGGTCCGAGCTTCACGTCGCGGGGTACCAGGCGGTCCTCGGGCGCCGTGACGAACACGATGCGTCGCTCCCCGGTGAAGATGACGGCGTCGACGGGCACCGCGAGGGTGGGCTCGCTCGGCACCGAGAGCGTCATCTCCACGAACTGGCCAGGGATCAGACCGTGGGCGGTGTTGTCCACGACGCTCCGCACCGTCGCGCGCCGCGTGGTCGGGTCGATCCAGGGCTGGAACGTGTCCAGGGTCGCGGGGATCGGGTCGGTGCGTCCGAGCGCTTGGAGGGAGACTGCGGCTCCCGCCGTGAGAACGCCGAGGTCGTCCTCGTACACCTCGGCCTCCACCCAGACACGGTCGAGCCTGCCGAGCCGGAACATCGGTTGCCCCGGTTGGATGTGGTCCCCATCGACCACGTGCTTCTCGATCAGTACGCCGCTCGATGGCGCGAGCAGCTGCGAGGTGTCCTGGGCGCCGCGAGTCGCCAGCGATGCGATCTGGCCCTCCGTGAGCCCGAACAACGCCAGACGACGGCGTGCCGAAGCCTCCCGTGCCGAGCCGCGGCTGGCCAGCCACTCCCGCCCGGCTGCGTAGAGCTCGGGGCTGTAGAGCACGGCGAGGGGCTGTCCGGCGACGACCGCGGTTCCCGGCTCGTCCACCAGGACGCGCTCCACCCACACCTCGGTTCGGCTGTTCACGACCGTGAGCCCGTCTTCGTCCCACACCACCTGCCCGGTTGCCCGCACCTCCCGGTTCAGCGTGCGTTGCTCGACGCGGGCCGTACGGACGCCGAAGCGCTGACGGCGAGGCGCGTCCACGACCACAGCACCGCTGACGAGCTCTTGTTGCCTCACCGGCGTGAGGTCCATGGAGCAGATCGGGCAGAGTCCCTGCTCTGCCTCCTTGACGCTCGGGTGCATGGAGCACGTCCAGTACGCGATGGCGTCGGGATCCCCATCGTGCACGTGCGGGCGCACCTCTTCCCACGCTGCTGCCGACCCGCACGTGGGCATGGCGGTTCCCATGTAGGGGTTCGAGATCCCTGGGTCCGGCTGAACCCACTGGCCGAAGCCTTTGGCCATCGGGCAGGTGAACAGGTGCATGGAGTCGCGCAGCCTGGGGTCCTCGGCCACCGCCGCCACCAACGGTCGGCTGACATCGCCGAATGCGACGCGGGCAGCTTCAGCGTCGGTCGCCCCTGCGACCTCCAGCGCTGCCGCTGCCGCTGCTTCCCGATGCGCCGGCGTGCCGAAGTCAGCGGATGCCAGTGCCTCGGCGAGCTCCCTGGAATGGTCCCGGGCTCCGCTCAGGTCGTCGCGAGCCAGCGCCGAACGAACGTCTTCGTAGGCCACGAGCGCCGGCGGGAGCGATTCTTCCGAGGACGGCCAGCCGCATGCGAGGACGAGGGCCACCAAGACGGCGACCAGAATGGTGCGCAGACTCATGGCGCCTCCCCGAGTCCCGTGGGCAACCGCCCCAGCGCCGCCTCGAGCTGCGCCAGCCGGGTCCAGGCGTCCGCCCGCGCGGCGATCGACTGGATCTGGACGTCCCTCAACGCGCCTTCTGCCCTCACCAGGAGCTCGAAGGAGCCGGAGGTCGCTTCGAAAGAGGCGCGAACGACCTCGACGCGCTCCTGCGCGACCGGGATCACCTCGTCCCGGAAGAGCGCGACCACGTGCATCGCTTCCTCGAAGCGCACCCGGGCGACAGCGATGTCGGCCTCGGTCGTGGCGACCGCGGAATCGACGCGCGCCCGCGCCTCCGAGGCCTGGGCCCTTGCGATGCGGACCCTCGCCCTGCGCTGCTTCCACTGCAGCGGAACCTCGGCGGATGCGCCCACCATCCAGCGGTGCGCGGACTCACGCCACATCGAGCTGTACACCGTGGACAGCCCGAGCTCCGGTCGGTTCGCTCGCTGGGCACCTCGCACATCGGCCGCCGCAGCGTCGGCAGTCGCGCTGGTGGCTCGCACGACCGGATGCTCGGCGGGCTCCTCGCCCGGGATCGGGGGCACGGGGATCACGGTGACCGGCGGAACTGCGGTCGGCGACCCGGTCAGCTCGGAGAGTCGCGCCTCGGCGGCCGCTCTGTCCGCCTTGAGAGCCACGAGCCGGTGCTCGATGTGCGCGAGCTCGATGTCGACCTCGAGCGGGTCTTGAGCCTCGCCGGTGCCGGCCTCGTACCGGGCTAGGGCGCTCTGGCGCAGCTCGCGCAGCAGGACCCGGTGCTGTTCCAGCAGATCGCGCGTGGCGTCCGTCCGCGCCACCACATCCAGAAGACGGCCGGCGTGGAGCAGCCGGTCGAGCGCGATCCGGTCTCGGTCGGCCCGTGTGGCCTCGGCGACCGCGCTGGCGCGCTGCCGCATGGGAGTGAGGGTCCCCGGCAGAGGGAGCCGCTGGGAGACCTGCAGACGGTGACCCGCGGGGGCGTTCGGCTCGAGGAGGCTGACAGGGGCCGTCGATACCGCGAGCCACGGGTCTGCGATGCCCACAGCATCGCGCTCGCTCTCGGCAGCAACGGAGCGGAACTCAGCGGCTCGTAGCTCGGGGTCGTTGTCGAGGACGGCGCGGAGCACCGGTAGGCGAGTCGCTCTGAACTCGTCGGCTGAGATCTGGGCGTTCGCGGTGGCTGTCAGGGCAGCCACCGAGACCACCCACAGCCGCACGATGCGGCGAGGGTCTGGCAGGGACATTGGAAGAAACTCGGTTCCTGAGGGCGGACGTCGGACGTCCTGGATGGGCCCTTGGGCCCGCTGCGCACGTAGGCAGCGTCAGATCAGGAAGGAGCAGTTCTCGATGTAGGGGGGAGGGCCGAGCGCCGGGGGACCTCGCGGGCACGCCGAGCTTGCGCGCTTGCGCTCGCGTCGTGCATCGGGCCACTCCCAGCCCGACGGGGCAGCGGCGACCGCGACATCGGAAGTGTCCGGAGGTGACACATCGAAGGACGTCTCCGCCGCATCGCTGGACACGACGATCAAGTCACAGCAGCCATCACGACCGGCGGCCTTGATGGTGGGCGCGCTCTCAGGGTCGGGCTCACAACAACACGCAGGCCCGACCGATCCGCTCATGCTGCACATGTACAGCGTCATGGTCGTTCCGGTCTGCACGAGGAGTGCAACCGAGACGACGAGAGCGAGCAGTGTCCGAAGGAACCGGGTCATCGGCGGGAGTCTAACATCCTGTGTGCAGCCCAGACGATAGGGAGGGACTGACGGCACCGCCGGACGCGCTGGCGGCGCTTCTGAACACCACTATGCCCCGCGGGACAGGCGCAGGATCCGTACCGCCCCCGAGAGCACCAACAGCCCGACGGCGGCCCCGACCACCAGGTCTGGAATCGCGGAGCCGGTCCCCAACACCAAGAGCCCGGCGACGATGACCCCTACATTGGCCAGGGCATCGTTCGTCGAGAAGATCCAGCTCGCCTTCAGGTGCACACCCCCCTTCCGATGTCGTGCCAGCAGCGCCACACAGGCCAGGTTCGCAATCAGCGCCACCGTCGCGACCCCGATCATCAGCACCTCGACCGGCTCGCTGCCCCCAACGGCCCGCCGAGCGACCTCCAACAGCACGCCGACAGCCAGCAGCAGCTGAAGCCAACCGCTCACGTTCGCAGCCCGCTTCTGGTCGGTCGCGGCACGGCCGACCGCGTAAAGCGACAGGCCGTAGACCATCGCATCCGCGAGCATGTCGAGGGAGTCGGCGATGAGCCCGGTCGACTGGGCCCAGATGCCGAAACCAAGCTCCGCGACGAACATGGCGGCGTTGATGACCAGGAGTTGGCGAAGCACTCTCTGCTCGCCGGCGACATCCTCGGGCGGAAGTGCCTGCTCGGCGTCTGCGGTCTGCTCCAACCGCGCCCCGAAGCCGAGGGGTTCCAGCTTCTGCAGCACCTCTTCAGCCGGGCCGCGATGCTGCACGCTCACGGTCCGGGCCTCCAGGTCGAACCGCATCCCTTCGATGCCCTCGACCGGATCCAGGGCCATCCGGATCATTCGCTCTTCGGATGGGCAGTCCATCTTCGGGACGACGAACAGGGACTCCTTCATGGCTTCCGTCCGGTGAGCAGGAAGCCGCTGCCGCGCACGTTCTCCTGGACCTGCACATCGTCCAACGACGCCCGCAGGAAGGCCTTGCCCTCCTGCCAGCGCGCCCAGAGTCGGTCCTCGTCGAGGTCTTCCTTCGAGTCCACACCGGCCGCCCGCAGGACGCAGTGGACCACCGGGTCCAGCACATGCCGGCGCAGACCCGAGCTCGCCCGGGTGCGGTGCAGATCGAGGATGGTGAGCCGGCCCCCGGTCTTCAGCACTTCGACGGCGCGTCGCAGCGCTGAAGGCAGGTCGTCGACGATGCCCAGCGCCCAGGTGCTCATCACCGCGTCGAAGTCCTCTCCGACGCCTTCGAGCTTCGCGGCGTCCCCTTGCACGAGTGTCACCTTGCGCCAGCCCGACCGTTCGACCTTCAGCTGCGCGCGATCGAGCATTCCCTGCGAGTAGTCGAGGGCCACGACCGAGCCCTCAGGACCGACCGCTTCCACGAGCAAAGGAAGGTTGAGTCCGGTGCCACACCCGATGTCCAGGACCCGGTGTCCGGCTGCGAGATCCAGAGTCGCCACCGTCTGCTCGCGCAGTCCCGAGATTCCAGAGAGGGGCTCGGCGACCCAGCGGTCCCAGAAGTCGTAGGAGCGGGCGAGCCGATCGTAGTTCTTGCCGACGTTCTCGAGCTTCATCGTGACCTCAGGCGCAGGAGAGAGCGGGGTCGTCGGACTGCTCGAGTCCCACGACCTCCAGAGTGGAGTGTTCGATGCCTGCGTCCTGCAGCACCTCGCGGACCGCGCTCCGGATGCCCGCAGCCTCGGCGAGCGTGGACCGTTCGACGACCAGGTGGCCAGTGAGGACGTGGTGCTCGCCCTCCTGGGACCACACGTGCACGTGCTTCAGCTCCCGGACGCCGTCGATGGCGACCACGGCCTCCTGCAGCGCCTCCAGCTCGATGTCGTCGGGAACCGCCTGGAGGAACACGGCGATGGTGCGCTTCAGGTTCCGGGCCGCGTTCCACCCGACCCACAAGGTGATGGCGACCGAGAGGATCGGATCGAGGATGGGGGCGTCCACGAAGAGCATCACGATGGACACGATCAAGACGGCCACCCAGCCGAAGACATCCTCCAGCAGATGCCAGGTGACGACCTGCTCGTTCAGCGAAGTGCCAGCACGCACCCGCAGCACGGCAGCGCCGTTGACGACGACCCCGAGAATGGCGAGCAGGAGCATGCCCTGCGCGTCCGGGTGGCCGGGGTCCCAGAGGCGTGGGATGGACTCGGTGAGCACGATGGCCCCGCCGACGAGCAGCACGATGGCGTTGACCAGCGCTCCGACCAGCGACAGTCGCTTGAACCCGTAGCTGAAGGAGGTTGTGGGCTCCTTCCCCGATAGACCCTGCATTCCCCAGGCGAAGGCGAGCGCAAGGCTGTCGCCCAGGTCGTGCAGAGCATCGGCGGCAATGGCGGTGCTGTTGGTGAACCACGCCCCGACGAGCTCGACGAGGGTGAAGGCGACGTTCAGTCCGAAGGCCAGTCCCAGCCGGCCGCCCGCTGTGCCGTGGTCATGTCCATGACCGTGGTCGTGTCCGTGGCCCATCAGGCCTCCTCGCCGAGCTCTGCGGCGTGCTGCAGCGTGTCGTCGACGATGCAGCCCACGTGGCTGTCGTGCAGGCGGTACACCACGCGCTTCCCCTGGCGGTCTCCGACCACGAGCCGTGCCTCGCGCAGGTGCCGGAGGTGATGCGAGAGCGCGCTCTGCTCCACCTTCAGCTCCTCCTTGAGGACGCTGACGTGGGTGGGACCGTCGCGATGAAGCCGGGCGAGCACGGCGAGCCGGACGGGATGGGCCATGCACGCCAGCAGGTCGACAGCGCGCTCGAGCGTGACGGGGTGGATGGACACGTTCACCTCAAATGATGAGATCATCATATGATGACCTCATCATTTGTCAAGGACCGGAGCGGCGCTCCCGAGGAGGAGCGGGTCCTCGGTCGCCAGCATTCGTTCGACGCGAGCAGCAGCGAGGATGCGACGGCCCTCGAGCCAGGCCCGCTGCCCATCGAGGATCTCGCTTCGCAACAGGGCCGCAGTCAGCAGGTCGAGCTCTCCGCCGTCGTAGCCCATGCCGATGGACTCCAGGGCTGCTTGTGCTTCTTCCTGCACATTCTGCTGGGTGTTCTCGACCTCGCCGAGCTTCAGGAGGACCGCGCTGGTGCTGTCGCGTTCCGCCGCCGCCCGCGCCTCCAGGGCGTTGAGTCGAGCCTCGGCCTCACGCACGCCCGCCTTCGCATCTGCCCGCCCATCCGCGTTCCGACGCCAGACGGGCAGTGTCATCTTCACAGATGGCCCCATCCGTCGCTCGGGGCCCTCCTCCTCGTAGAAGGCACCCAGGGCAACCGGGGGTACCGTTGCGGATCGTTCGCGGGACAGGGCAGCGTGGGCGGCGTCGATGCCATGATGCGCTGCCGCCAGGTCGGAGCGAGCGGACTCCCCGCTACTGGCGGCACCGATGGCGCGAAGCGGATCGTCCGGCAGCTCGATGTCGTTCAATGGACGGCCTGTCGCTGCGGACAGCTTGGCGAGGGCGGCCCCCTCCGCGACCACCGCAGACATCCAGACGGCGACAGCCTCCGCCTCCTCGACCCGAGCCAGCCGTGCGTCGAGAAGGGCACCTTCACCCGCCTCGAGGCGCCGCTCTGCTCCGTTCCGAAGCTGGGTCGCCAACCGGCTGGCCCTTTCCGCAAGGAGTACGTGCTGCTGTGCCTCGACCGCTTCCGCCCACAGGACACGGACCTCCGCGGCAACCTCGAAGCGCGTGCGCTGGAGGCGGTCTTCGCCCGCCTCCAGGGCGGCTCGGCCGCTTCGGCGTTCCGCCACTCCCTCGCCGGTGAGCGAGACGCGCTGGGAAACCGAGAGCTGTACCTGGTCGCCAACGGCTGCCCACGAGGCCCCGACCTGTGTGTCGTGGCGGAGGAAACCCGCCGCGCGCACCCTTCCTCGGGAGCGTTCCAGGTCTGCTTCGGCCTCGGCGACGGCGATCGAGACGTTCAAGGCCTGGGAAACAGCTTCGTCAGCCGACAGCGGAGCAGCCACGGCGAGGCCGAGCGCAAGGATCCAGGGGATCATCGCTCACCTCGCAGGTCGGCGAGGAAGCGCCGCGCGCCGTGTGTGTTCCAGTCCCGAGCGCCGCCTACGCGAGCCACGATCCTGCCGTGCACCACGGCGTAGGTGTCGGGCAGTGCCGGCACGCGCCAGTCGGTCGCCGCACCGCCGGTGATGTCGCGGACCACGCCTGGGGGGACCTCGCCGTCGAAGTGGCGCACCACCAGGGGCCAGGGCTCGTCGGTGACAGCCAGGAGCGCCACCCCCTCGGTTCGGGCCGCGGCGATCAGTGCTGGAAGCTCCTCGCGGCAGGGCGCACACCACGTCGCCCAGAAGTGGACCAGGTGCACGCCATCGGAGACTTCGATGGCGCGTCCGGCGTGCTCGAGGCTCAGCGCTGGCGCGGGCTCGTCCAGCCGCTCCCACCTGAACTTCTCTGGCTCGGAGCGAGTCGCCTCGATTGCGAAGTAGGCCGCCACCAGCAACGCTTGGAGGGTGACGATGGCCATCAGGAGCTTGAGCTTGCCCATCATCGTTGCCTCCGCGTCACGGTGTAGAGGACGGGGAGGACCAGCAGTGTGAGCAACGTCGACGAGAACAATCCACCGATGACCACTGTTGCCAGAGGCCGCTGCACCTCCGCGCCGATGCCGGTGTTCAGGGCCATCGGGACGAAGCCGAGCGCCGCGACCAGTCCGGTCATCAGCACGGGACGCAGCCGCTCGATGGCGGCGCGCTCCACCGCCTCCCGAACGGGCACACCGGCCTCGAGGTGCCGCCGAATCGTCGACACCAGCACCATGTCCGCGAGTACCGCAACGCCCGACAACGCGACAAAACCGATTCCGGCCGACACGCTCAGCGGCAGGTCGCGGACCCAGAGAGCCACGATGCCCCCGATGGCCGCGAACGGGACCCCGGTGAACACCCGAAGCGCGTCCACGAGCCGGCCATACGTTGCGTAGAGCAGCAGCGCGATGAGGAGCAGCGCGAGCGGGACCACCAGCGCGAGGCGGTTCCTCGCCCGCTCGTACTGCTCGAACTGCCCGCCATAGCGTACGTACCAGCCGGTGGGCAGGTCGACCTCGCGCTCGATGCGGCGCCGAACCTCATCGACGAAGGTTCCGAGGTCTCGGGCGCGCACGTTGCTCTGCACGACGATTCGCCTCTTGGCCCACTCGCGTTGCACGGTGCTCGGGCCGTCGTCGCTGGTGATTTGCGCGAGTCGATCGAGCGGAATCCGGTCGCCGTTGCCCGAGGTGACCAGCAACCGGCCCACCTGCTCCGGGTCGGTGCGGTAGGCCTCGGCCATACGGACCGCGATGGGGAACCTGCGCTCGCCCTCGATGAGCTGGCCGACCTCCAGCCCACCTACGGCCGCGACCGTCTGGAGCACATCGCTGGCTGGGATCCCGCGGCGTGCGATGGCGTCCCGATCGACTTCGACCCGCAAGACAGGAAGGCCGGTCACCTGCTCCACCGAGACATCCGCCGAACCCGCGGTCTCTTCGAGGATGGACTCGATCTGCCGCGCCTTCTCCTTCATTCGGTCGAGGTCGTCGCCGAAGAGCTTGACGGCGAGGTCCGAGCGAACCCCGGCAATCATCTCGTTCACCCGCATCTCGATGGGCTGCATGAACGCGATGTTCATGCCTGGCAGCACGGAGAGCTCCTCCTCCATCTCGGCGACGAGCTCCTCCTGGGTGGAGGCCCGCTTCCACTCGCCGCGCGGTGTCAGCGTCACGAAGACGTCCGACAGCTCGATGCCCATCGGATCCGTGGCGACCTCGGCAGTTCCTGTCCGCGTCCAGACCTGCTCGATCTCGTCGGGGAATCGGTCGAGCAGGGTCTGCTCGATCTGGGTCCCGTACCGGATGGACTCGTCGAGCGAGACACTCGCGAGTCGCACGGTGTTGATGACCACCGCCCCCTCCGACAGCTTGGGCACGAACTCCGAGCCGAGGGTCGTCGCCAGCAGAGCCGCGTTCACGAGAAGCAGCACGGCGAACGAGAGCACCGCTGCGGGCGCGTTGAGGGCGCGCGTCAGGATGGGCCGGTAGAGCCACTGCGCAAGCCGCACCAGGCGCACCTCCTTGTGAGCGCCGCGTACTCGCACGAACAAGCTCGTGAGCACTGGAACGAGGGTGAGCGACGCAAGCATGGAGCCCGCCAGCGCGAAGATCACGGTCAGTGCCATGGGGCGGAAGAGCTTGCCTTCGATGCCCTCGAGCGCGAGCACCGGCAGGTAGACGACGAGGATGATCAGCTCGCCGTACATCGTCGGCTTTCGCACCTCGAGGGCCGCGTCGCCCACGACCTCGACCGGGTCGTCGTCGGGTCGCTCGCCGAGATGTCGCACGGCGTTCTCGACCTGGACGATCGAGCTGTCCACGATGAGGCCGAAGTCGATCGCTCCGAGGCTCATCAGGCTCCCGGCGATGCCTACCTGGAGCATCAGGCTGGATGCGAACAGCATCGAGATCGGGATGATGCAGGCCACCACCACGCCCGCTCGCCAGTTGCCGAGGAAGGCGAACAGCACGGCGATGACCAACAGCGCGCCTTCGAAGAGGTTGGTTCGCACCGTCTCGAGAACATGCTCGACGAGCTCGGTCCGGAGGTAGACCGGCTCGGCCACCATGCCATCGGGAAGAGCCTGGGCGGCTTCCGCAAGCCTCACTTCGAGCCGATGCGTCACCTCGGCGCTGTTCTCGCCGAGCAGCATGAACCCGAGACCGAGCACCACCTCCCCAGCTCCGCCAGCTGTCACGGCACCCCGTCGGATCTCACGGCCGTCCCGCACCTGCGCCACATCTCCGACACGCACGGGGACGCCGCGGTGTGCGGAGATGACGACCTGCTCGACGTCCCGAAGGCTCCCGAGAAGCCCCACTCCCTGGATGAGCGTGGTTTCTCCGGCACGATCGATGTTGCCGCCACCGACGTTGGCATTGTTCCGCTCGAGGGCTTCGGTGAGTCTCGCCAGCGTGACGTTGTGCTTCTGCAGCGCCAGCGGATCGACCAGGATCTCGATCCGGCGCTCATGGCCACCCCAGGTGTTCACCTCCGCGACACCGGGAACCGCTCGCAGCTGGGGCTTAAGGATCCAGTCCTGGGCGGTGCGCAGCTCGGACGGGGTGTAGCCTTCGCCCTTCACGACGTAGTGGAAGACCTCGCCCAGCCCGGTCGCCACCGGTCCGAGCTGCGGTTGGGCCACGGATGGGGGGAGCTCGACCGTTCCGAGGCGCTCGGCGACCACCTGGCGCGCCAGCCACACGTCGGCGTCGTCTTCGAAGATCAGGGTCACCTGAGACAGGCCGAACTTGGAGATCGAGCGCACCTCCGAGAGCTTGGGAAGCCCAGAGAGGACCTGCTCGACGGGCCAGGTGATCTGTCGTTCCACCTCTTCGGGTGTGAGGGCTGGGGCCGTGGTGTTGACCTGAACCTGGATTGGCGTGGTGTCGGGGAAGGCATCCAGCGGCAGGCGGATGAAGGACAGGACACCGACGACGGCAATGCCCAGCCACGCCAGGAGGATGATGGCCCGATTCCCAAGGGACCACCGAATGATTCTGTCGAAGATCATCGCTAGTCCCCATCACAGCAACCAGCACCGATGCTGTCTTTGAGGGTCTCGGTCTTGAGCAGGAAGCTCCCGGTCGTCACGACACTGTCGCCGGCGGCGACGCCACCAGCGATGCGGACGGTGTCGCCCGAGCGCGAGAGGACGCGCACCCGTCGGGCCACGAACTCGTCCTCTGCGGTGCGTACGAAGACCAGCTGTACATCACCGGCCCTCTGAACGGCCGCGGACGGGACCGTGACGGCTGCCTCGGCTGCGTCGGTCACGATGCGGGCGCTTCCGTACATGTGAGCGCGAAGGAGGCCGTCTGCGTTGTCGAGCTCGACCCTCGCCAGAGCCGTGCGCGTCGTGGGGTCGACGGATGGCGCGATGTAAGCGATCGAACCAGGAAACACACGTTCGGGCAGCGCATCCACGGCGACCTCGACCGGCTGTCCCGGTCGGACGCGAGACAGGTCTCGCTCCGCGATGGCCAGCTCGGCCCACATGCGAGAGGCGTCGACGACCTGGAACAACGGCTCCGCCGGATCGACCGACAACCCCACCGATGCATGGCGCTGGGTGACGACACCCGCGATGGGGGACCGGATCGTGTAGCTGTCGCCCGACCCCTGACCGACGAGGCCAAGCTCGGCTTCCAGCGCGCCCAGGTCCGCGCGAGCAGAGGCCACCGCCTGTTCCGCGGCGAGCACCTCCCGCTGCGAGGTCACTCCAGCGTCGAGGAGCGACGCCTTTCGGCGATGCTCTGCCTCCGCAACCCCAAGCGCTTGTCGAGCGGCCTCGACCCGGGAGCGGTCGCCACCCACATCTGCACTGCGGACGCGCGCGAGGGCGCCGCCCTTCCTCACCGGTGCGCCGACATCTGCGTCGATCGCGGTGACGACGCCGGGAGATCGGGCGCTGACGAGGGCGACTCGGGTGGCGTCCCAGTCGATGCGAACGACCGCCGAGGTCCCACCGGTCCACGCCGCCTCGACGACCAGGGCGGTCTCGAAGCCTGCGAGCTTCGCAGCGTCACGTGTCTGGAAGCGCACCTTCGTGCCGTCCGGAGGGGATCCATCCGCTGCCAGATCCGTCTCCACCGGCCGCCCCTCGCGCTCTGGACTGCAGATGGGGCAGAAGGACTCCGGGAAGCCGTGCTCGACGCACCAGTCACCTTTGGCCTGGAACACCGCCGCGAGCTGCGGCTTGCACTTGGTGCAGACCGCCTCGAGCACGCCATGTTCGGAACACATCTCGGGATCGACCGCCGACACCGCACCGTCGGGCTCTTCCACCAAGGAAGGACCGGAGATGCAACCGCCGAGCAGCCCGACCCCCATCAGGAGGATCGGGATCATGTCATTTGCCCTTTGGCGGACGTTCGAACTTGATGTCGGGATTGCACTGCAGGCACTGCGACTCGGGGAGTCCATGCTCCGGACACCAGTCGCCCGTCGCCTTGAAGGCGGCCACGAGGGACGCGTCACAGCGAGTGCACTGCGACTCGGGCACGGCATGCTCGACGCACCAGTCCTCGTGGGAGCCAGGCACGACGGTCGCAGCCGCTTCTGCCGCGGGCTTGGTCTTGGGTGTGGATTCGGTCGCTCCGCCGCAGGCGGCGAGCAGGATCAGGAAGGGAAGGATTCGGGACATGTTGGATCTCACGCAGAGGGTTCGACGCTGGACGCGCCAGGAAAGAGAGCGGAGATCAAGCGATGGGTGGGGGAGTCGGAGGCGGGCCGTTGGCACGAGGAAGGAACAGGTGAATCGCCAGCAAGGCGTGGCTCTGTGGCGCGATGGCCCGAAGCGTGTCCTTGTCCTGGGCAGAAGCAAGGAGGGCGGCTGAGCTGCCGGTCGAACAGCACAGGCCGCCGTCCGCGTCGCAGCAGTCTTCGCCGTCGCCCGGTGTCTTGTCCGGGCAGCAGGGGCACTCGACGGAGCTGTCCTCCGTCGGCGTCCGGACGTCACCCAATGGCGACGCCACCAGCAGCAACGCGACCAGCACCCACAGGACGTGCTGCGCTGAGCTGATCAAGCGGCTCGTGGTCAAGACGCGGCCCGAGCAGCGTAGTGGTCGATGGCCGTGTTCAGCAGGGACAGCAGGAACGGGTCGCGGATCGAGTAGAACGCGAGCCGGCCCTCCATGCGGTACTCGACCCACTTCATCCGCCGAAGGTCGCGCAGCTGGTGGGAGGTAGCGGACATGCTCAGACCGACCACCTCTGACAGCTCACAGACGCACAGTTCGCCCACAGACAGGGCCTGGAGGAGGTGGACCCTCGTGGGGTGGGAGAGCACCTTGAACGCGTCTGTGACGTCTTCCAGGACTGGCTTGTCGACCAGCGCAGCTCGCGCCCGCTGGACCCTGGCGTCATCGACCGCGCGAACCTCACAGGAGCCTGAGTCGGCAGCGACGTCGATGTTCTGTGAATGCTTGAGCATTTGCTCACATATCGGTTTCAGGCGAGGTAGCAACTCGGAGAGCAACGACGTACCCGATGGGCAGAAGCCCAGAGAGAAGCGCTCGTTCCTGGATCTGGAACCCTCGGTCCGCAACCAGGGACTCGAGACTGTCCAGGGTCAAACGCCGCTGTCCCGGGAAACCGACCAGGCTCATCACACCAGACACGCTGCGAGCGAGCACGTTCTGGGCGTGGCAGTAGGTCGGCACCACCAGCAGTCCGCCCGGCTTCAACGCTTGCTTCATGCGGTCCAGCGCGGCGTCGACGTCCGGCAACAGGTGCAGCACGTTGGCCGCGACGATGGCGTCGAATCCCTCGGCGTCGTCGAGCTCGAACACGTCGAGGACCTCCACCGCGACGTTGTCCAGCCCGTCGGCGGCCGTTCGCTCGCGGAGCTTGGCCACCATCGCCTCCGAGTAGTCGGTAGCGACGAGCTGCTCGACCTCTGGCGCGATGGCGCGGGTCACCAGGCCTGTGCCCGCGGCGAGCTCGAGCACCCGCTGGCGACCCCGCACGTCACGGGCCACGTGCTGGCACATCGGTCCCAAGGGACCTCCGAACAACGTCATCGACAGGTCGTACCGACCTGCCGTGCGCTCCCAGAAGGCCTTTCCATCATCCGGCATCCACTACCTCCTTTGTTGCGGGAACCCAGCGGGCGTAGAGCGCAGGCAGCACGAACAGCGTGAGCAGCGTGCTCGTGACCAGGCCTCCGATGACCACCGTGGCCAGCGGGCGCTGGACCTCGGCGCCGGCAGAGGTCGAGATCGCCATGGGCAGGAAGCCGATAGCGTCCGTCAGCGCCGTCATGAGCACGGGTCGAAGGCGACGCTTCGCCCCTTCCAGCGATGCTGTGGCGGGCGCGAGGCCTTCGCCCTGTAGATCGAGGATGCAGCTCACCAGCACCACGCCGTTCATCACCGCGATGCCGAACAGCGCGATGAACCCGACGGCCGCCGAGATCGACAGCGGCAGCCCCCGCGCGAACAGGGCGACGAGCCCGCCCGTGATGGCCAGTGGCACGTTCGCGTAGACGAGCAGCGTGATCCGGGTGGACCGGAAGTTCGCCTGCAGCAACACGAAGATCAGGAGCAGCACCAGCGGGACCAGGATGGCCAGCCGCCCGCTCGCCTCCTGGAGGTTCTCGAAGGCTCCACCCCATTGTGGCAATACGCCCGCGGGCACGAGGTCTTCGGCAGCGATGCGCTCCTGCGCCTCCGCGACGAAGCCCGCCACGTCACGTCCTCGCACGTTCATCTCGATCGTCAGCCGGCGCTGCACGTTCTCGCGTCCGATCTGAAGCGGTCCTTCCGACACGGTGAAGTCGGCGACCTGACCGAGTGGGACCTGGGCTCCGCCCTTGCTTCCCACCAACACGCGTTCGAGCTCCTCTGGGTTCGCGCGCACGGCGTCCGGGAAGCGTACCTGCAGCGCGAAGCGACGCTGACCCACGAGGACCTCACCCGCCGGTCGTCCTCCGATGGCTTCGACTGCATCGAGCACATCGCGGGCGTTGATACCCAAGCGACCGATGGCCGCGCGATCGACCTTCACGTCCAGGATGGGCAGCCCGGCGAGCTTCTCCACCTTCACGTCTTCGGCCCCCTCGATGGTGGACAGCGTGCGGACGAGCCGGTCCCCGACGTCCTTCAGCTGGGCGAGATCCTCTCCGTAGAGGAACAGCGCCACATCCGAGCGGACGCCTTCGATCAGCTCGTTCACCCGCAGCTCGATGGGCTGCGAGAACGCGAAGTTCACGCCAGGCACGGACGATTCGAGCTCCTCCTGCATGGCGCTCACGAGCTCGGACTGGTGACTGCCTCGCGTCCACTCGGCCTCAGGATGGAGCATCACGTAGACGTCCGAGAAGTCCACGCCCATCGGGTCGGTCGCGATCTCGGCGCGTCCCGTCCTCGAGATCACGGTGCGGACCTCGTCCGGGAACTCGCGCATCAACGCCGCCTCCACGGCCGTGGCCTGCTCCAGCGATTCCTCCAGCGAAACCGAGGGAGGACGGATGATCTGAAGCGCGATGCTGCCCTCGTCCAGCTTGGGTACGAACTCGGCTCCGAGGAACGGTGTCAGCCCGAGGCTGCAGGTGAACGCCACCACCGCGACGAACCCGATCAGGTGCGGGTGCCGAAGCGCTCGACCGACGAGTGGGTCGTAGACGAAGTGCGCGGCACGCATCGCCCAGGTGTCCTTCTCGGACGCATTCTTTAGGAACATCGAGGCCAGCACGGGAACCAGCGTCATTGCCACGATGAGCGACCCGACCAGCGCGAACACGACGGTCAGCGCCATGGGCCCGAACATCCGGCCCTCGATGCCCGTGAGCGCGAGCAGCGGCAGGTACACGAGGATGATGATGCTCACCGCGAACACCACCGGGCGGGCCACCTCGCGTGTGGCGCCGAGAATGGTCGAGTCGTCGACGGTCTTTCCTTCCTGTCTTCGTTTCCCGACGACCCGGACCACGTTCTCGACCATCACCACCGAGCCGTCGACGATGATGCCGAAGTCGATGGCGCCGAGGCTCATCAGGTTTCCCGAGAGTCCCGAGAAGACCATGCCGATGAAGGCGAAGAGCATCGACAGCGGAATCGCGATGGCGACGACGATGCCGCCACGGACGTTGCCCAGCAGCAGGAACAGCACCGCGATGACGAGCAGGCCGCCTTCGAGCAGGTTCGTCTGCACGGTGTGGATGGTCCGGTCGACGAGCTCCGTGCGGTCGTAGAACACGTCGATGGCCACGCCGTCGGGCAAGCTCGGTTCGAGCTCCTCCACGGCTTCAGACAGGGACTCCGCGACGACACGCGCGTTCTCGCCATACCCCATCATCGCGATGCCGATGACGGCCTCCCCGCGTCCATCGCGGGTGACCGCACCCTGGCGGATGAGGGGAGCGAAGCGCACGTCACCCAGGGCCCCGATGGTCACCGGCGTGCCTTCCGGCGTGGTGGCGACGGACACCGAGGCGATGTCGTCGAGGTCCTCGAACAGCGCGGTTCCCCGGACGAGCATCTGCTCGCGGCCGCGCTGCAGGTAGCCTCCTCCGACGGTGAGGTTGTTCGTCGACAGCGCCTCGAAGACGTCGGCCAGGAGCAGGTCGTGCGCAACCAGGCGTTCCGGACGGACCTCGACCTGGTACGTCCGCAGCTCGCCCCCGAAGGCGTTGATCTCGACGACCCCGGGAACCGAGCGCAGCCGCGGTGCGACCTGCCACTCCAGCACGTCCCGAAGGTCCATGAGCGAGTGCGGGTCCTCGAAGCCGGATTCGGCCCGGACCTCGAACTGGAAGATCTCCCCCAGGCCCGTGGAGGGCGGGCCCATCTCGGGATCTCCGAAGCCAGCCGGGATGTTCTCGCGCGCGTCTCCGAGGCGTTCGGAGACCAGCTGGCGCGCCCACCACAGATCGGTGCCGTCTTCGAACACGACTGTCACGACGGACAGCCCGAAGCGCGACAGTGAGCGCACCTCTTCGGTCTCCGGGAGCCCGGACATGGCGGTCTCGACGGGCCAGGTGACGAACCGCTCCACCTCGAGGGGCGACAGGCCGGGGGAGTCGGTGAGGATCTGCACCTGAACGTTGGTGACGTCGGGAACGGCGTCGATGGGGAGCTCGTTCGCGGCGCGCGTTCCGAGCACCACCCAGAGCACGACGCCGATGAGGACCAGGGCTTTGTTGCGCAGGACCATCGCCAGCACGCGGTCCAGGGGTCCTGGACCGCCCCCAGAGAGCAAAGCTTCGTCGTCAGTGCGCATGGCCCTCTCCCAGCTCACCCTTCTCGAGCTCGCTTCGCAGCGCGAACGCGCCTTCGGTCACCACGCGCTCGCCAGGCTCCAGGCCCGACGTCAGTCGCACCCGGTTTGGAGTGCGCTCGGCGACGATGACGCTCCGGGCCTCGAAATGGCCGACCTCGCCTTCGACGAACACCACTTCGGCTCCATCGATCTGCTGAACGGCGTCCGCGGGCAGCACGATGCCGCGCTCGCGGACCTCGGTGTCCGCGGAGAGCTGGGCGGTCGCGAACATGTTCGGCTTGAGCTTGTGTTCGGGGTTCGCGACCACCACCCGCACTTCGACTGTCCGGGCATCGGGCTCGATCCAGTCGCCCACCTGGGCGACCTCTCCCTCGAACGCCTCGCCGGGCCAGGCCTCGACAGAGAACTTCACCGACTGACCCTTGGACACGGCCGCCAGATCGCGCTCGTACAGGTCGAGCAGCAACCAGACCTCGTCGAGGGCACCCACGCGGAACAGGGCCTGCCCAGGCTCCACGCGCTCACCAACGGAAGCCGTGGCGGTCAGCACCGTGCCTGCAATGGGGCTGCGGACGGGGACCCGAGACGGGAAGTGCTCGCCCTTGTGGGGGTCGCCGAACTTCAGCGGAATGCCGAGAATGCGGAGACGCTCTTCGGCAGCTTCGAGCGCACCTTCGGCCTCGGCGTGGTCCGCTTCCGCTTCGAGCACCTGGGCCCGTGAGGACACCCCGTCAGCTTCCAGTCGCTTCAGGCGTTCGAGCCTCGCGTCGGCGGCTTGGTCCCGCGCCTGTGCGGTTCGGAACGCAGCGACGGCCGTGCCGAGGTCGGGGGACTGCACCTGCGCCAGGCGCTGTCCCTTCTTCACCGACTCACCGGGCCGCACCGTGATCGTGTCGACCTGGCCGGCGATCCAGGCGCTGACGATGGCCTCGCGCCGCGGGTCGAGGGTGATGCGGGCCGGCAGGGACATGCCCTTGGTCAGCGTGCTCTCTTCGGCGGCGGAGACGACGATGCGCGCCGAGGCGATGGCCTTCGGGGTGAGCTCGACCACCCGTGGACCCTCCTCGTGGTCCTCATGGTCGTCGTGTCCGTCCTCAGCGCTCGGCCCGGTGGGGAGGGAGCATCCGAGCATCCAGATCCAGAGCAGCGTCATTGGCCACCTCCGAGGAGAGCGTCGTCGTCGTTCGCGAGCATCTGGTCGATGCGGGCATCTGCGAGCAGTCCACGCAGGCGGACCACCGCGGCCTCCCCGTCGAGGACCTGGGTCTGAAGGAGCACGGCGGTGGAGAGGTCGATCTGACCGGCAAGCACGCCAGCCTCGATGCTGGCGAGGGCGGCCCGCGCTTCTTCGATGTCGGCCTGCACGCGCTCGGTGGCCTCGACGGCTTCGGAGACGCGCTGGTCGGCCGTGGTCTGTTCGGTCTGGGCGCGAGCGCGTACCTGTTGGAGGGTTCCCTCGGCGACCGCGAGGCGTCCGGAGCTGGCGGCGCGGTCACGCTGGTTGCGGTCGAACAGGGGCACGCTGAGCGCGACGGACGGGCCGATGAACGTCTGGCCGTCTTCGACAGCGATCCGTGCGCCCAGCGATACCGGCGGAAGGCTCGCGGCCCGCGCTTGTCGGAGCTCGGCTTCTGCGCGGGCGACGGCGGACTCTGCGGCCTGCACGTCGGAGCGCTGGCTGACGGACTCCGTCGGCGCGGGTGTGGCATTGGTCGGGTCGGCGTCCAATGCGTCTGCGTCCACCGGTGTGCCAATCCAAGACGACAGAGCCCGCAGCGCTTCGGCTTCGGTCCGCCGGGCATCGAGGAGCCGCGTCGCGGCCTGGACCTCAGCGAGTCGGGCCAGTCGAAGGTCGAGCGTGGCGGCCTCGCCCTCCTCGTGCTTGCGACGCACGGCGAAGCTCAGGCGTCCAGCGAGGTCGGACCCTTCGCTGGCGACCTGGACCATGCCGGTCGCGACGACCGCGTCGATGTAGGCGAGTCGTGTCTGTGCAGCGACCTCGCGTCGGCGCCGCTGGAGCGAGAGCTCGGCGGCGTCCAGGGATGCTCGCGCACCCCGACGGGCGTGCCAGCCTTCACCGGTGAGCGAGAGCGGCTGGCTGACGCCGAGCTCGGCACGGGTTGCGTCCGGCGTCGACCACGCAGAGACGCTCGGGTTGGAGAGGAGGACGGCGGCCGCTCTGAGGTCGGCCTGGGCGATGGAGACGGCGGCATCGGCCGCTCGGAGATCGGGGTGTGCGGACAGCGCGAGGGCTACCGCTTCGTCAGGAGGGAGCGATGGAGCCTCAGCCCAGGCCGGAGCCTGGAGCAGGGAGACGCCCAGCGCGACCCACCCGAGAGTGGTCGGGGAGTGCATGGAATGAAGCCTGTCGACGGGATGGAACGACCGTGCGGCCGTCCGGGATCTCACGGGGACGTCGGCGCACGACGCCATACGATCCGCGAGGATTCAGGGTCGGTTCAGGCGAAGATGGGAGGGCGGACCGGAGGCGCGTTCGAGCGGTGGACCATGCGAGCGAGGAACTCGGGAAGGCGGATGTCTTCGACGAGTCTGCGCGACGGGTCGAACGTGGGTGCGTCTGCGAGGATCACGGGTACCGAGACGTGACACCCGCACGAGTGGCTCATCGGGGTGCAGCCGTGCTCGGCTTCGAGGGCTTCGTGCGCGGCGACGTCTTCGTGGTCGTGGCCGTCGTGGGCTTCGTGGTCCTCGGTGTGGGCGAGGTGGCCGTCGTGCACCAGGTGCTCGATGTTCTCCAACACTTCGACCCAGCCGGGCATCAGGGAGATGCACATCAGCAGGGTCATCAGGTGGCGGAACACGGGTTGCACGTCTCGACCGTAGCCGGAGCCAGGTTGCGGAGCCAAACACGTTCGGTCACGGGCCCCCGATCAGATCCTCGATGAACCAGGCCGACAGCTCCGCGCGCCCAGCGACCCCCGCCTTCTTGTAGACGGCGTGCGCCTGCTCACGACCCGTGCGTCTAGTTCTTGTCGATGCGGGTGATGGCGTTGTTCCTTCGATCGACGAACCAGAGGTTCCCGTCCGGGCCGACGTCGATGCCCAACAGCTTGCCGGCGCCCGTCTCCAGACGCCCGAGCTCTTCGCCGGACACCACGTCGAACGCGATGATCTCTCCGGTCTCCGAATCTCCGACGTACAGCGTCTCTCCGTCCAGCGCGATGCCACTCGGTGCGACGAGGTCGAGATCCGCGAAGACCTCCCACACCTCGCCCTCCATCTGAGCGAGAAGCGCCAACGGCTCGTTCGTGAAGGGCAGATCAGCGGCCTTGGTCCCGCTGTTGATGTCCATCCGCAGCACCTGGGCGTTGCCGGGGTCGCAGATGTAGAGCCAGTCGGTCGCCTTGTCGACGACCATGTGCGACGGAATGTCCGGCATCCGCTCGATCGGCAGGGATGAGTAACGACGAACGCGTCCATCCGCGTGGTCGTCGTTCCCCGGGCCATGGTCATCTGCGAAGTTGTAGCGAACGATCTCGTTGGAGAAGCCATCGAAGATCCAGAAGGCGTTGTCGACCTCGTGGGCGACCCCCATCGAGTTCGGACTCTGATGGAGCATGTCCAGGTGGCTTCCGTTTCCTGCGGAAGGCTGCGCGAATACGTCTAGATCACTCGACCACAGGCTCGGCCCGGTGAAAGTTCCGCCGGAGTGGTTGGCATCGGTCACCTCGGGCGAGGTGGCCCAGTTCCCGTTGTCGTCGCTGAAGGCCAGTGCTGTCGTCAGGTTCATGAAGTGCCAGGCGTTCCCATCCTGCCGCTGCTCGGCCTGCTGGCCGGGTTGGCCCGCATCGTGGACGATGACCACGTCACTGCCGGTGTTCTCCGTCCCCCGGTTCACGATCCAGAGCTCGTTGGCTCGGTCCGCGAAGGGGTGGAACTCGAGGTCCTGCGGCCGTTGAACGCCGTCATCAGAGTCGGCCACGACGGTGAAACCGGGCGTGTAGTTCGGAAACGACACGTCCTCGATGTCCTCGGGTTCGCCGGGCTTGCAGGCGGTGGCGAGCAGGCACGCGGCGAAAGCGATGGAGCAGGTGAGCTTCAGGGGGGCTGGGAAGGACATGCGATTACCGTGGGAAAGGGGTGGCTACGGGGTGACGTCGAAGGCGGTCATCATGCCGAGCTCGGCATGCTCGAGGATGTGGCAGTGCCCCATCCAGAGCCCGGGATTGTCGAACATCGTGAACAGCTCGAGCTCGTCGTCGCCGCCGACGTGGATCGTGTCGAGGGGCCCTGGGATGTCGCCATCGCTCCCGTTCCGGGACAGCACCTCGAAGAACTGCCCATGCAGGTGAAACGGATGCCCGGCGCCGGACAGGTCGCGCAGATGGATGCGGGTCGGAACGTTGCCCTGAATGGGAATGGCGTCGCCCTCTTCGTAGCGCTGGCCGTTGATCAACCAAGCCGTCCCCATCATGCCGCCGGACCCGAAGTCGAGCTCGACGTCGACCTCCTGGGTCTCGGCGATGGGCGCGGGCATCTCGGCCGCCGGCCAGGTGGGCACGGACGTCGCTACCGGTGGCCCGGCAATCGCAGCCTCGAACATCGGGTAGCGGTCGAAGCCGGTCTGCGATGGGATCAAGACCCGCAACTTGAGCTTCTCTGCATCCGCCCGCGGGATCACCTCGACATCGAAGCGCCGGCCCACCGGAAGGCGCAGGCGATCCGTGGTGTAGGGCTCGTCGAGCAGCCCACCGTCGACACCGACCACCCGCCAGTCCGCCCCGCGCACGTCGGCGTACATCAGCCTGGCATTGGCGGTGTTCACGAGGCGCCAGCGCTCGACCGTGCCTGGCTGGACGGTGTCGGTGATCAGCTCGGTCTTCCCGTTGGCGAGCAGCACGTTGCCGTGACGACCGTGCATGCCGTCCATGCCCCCGGTGGAGAACGAATAGTGGCGGCCGTTCTCCTGCAGCGCCACATCGTCCAGCACGAAGTAGCGGTCGCGGTCCACGACCGGGGCGGTGGCTTCGGCCTCGTGCACCACGAGGGGACCGTAGAGGCCGCGATCGACCTGCTCGTGGCCACGGATGTGTGGGTGGTACCAGTAGCTTCCGGCATCGGGCAGCACGAACTCGTAGGTGAAGGTCTCGCCGGGCTGGATCGGGTCTTGGACTGCCGGGACGCCGTCCATCGCGTTCTCGATCCGCAGGCCATGCCAGTGGATGGTCGTCGGGTCGGGCAGGTCGTTGGTGAACACCACCCGCAGGGTGTCGCCGACGCGCGCTTGAATCAGCGGCCCTGGAACCTGGCCGTTGTAGGCCCAGACCGGCGTGGCCCCCTCCTCCACCCAGCTGACCTCTGTGCGTGAAGCGGTCAGGTGGACCTCGACCACATTCGGATCCGCGTCCTGGTCCTCGGCAGCCGCCACCCCGTCCACGACCGGCAGAGCGGGCTGATCGAGGCTGTCGTCGATGACCTCGGGTGTACATCCCACGAGGAAGGAGAAGAGAACGAGTCGATTCATTGCGGCCTCCGGGGAGGCGTATAACTTGGCGGTATCAAAGGTCGAACGTCATGAATTCGCCAATATGCGAAAGTGCTGTTCGCAAGATTGCGAGGCACCTCGGGCTTTCGTCGGACTGCGAATCTCGGTCGCTGATTCGCGAACCCAAACACCCCGCGCGACCGAGCCCGCTTGCCTTTGGGCGACGGCATGCGGCTTGCAGACCTGCTCACCGACGGAGGCGCTTGTATGAACGACATCCTGAGCAAGATCGAGTGGATCCTCGATGCCCATCCAGACTCGGCGGTGTCGCTCTACGATGAGGTTGCCCCTCACTACGAGGCGTTTCGCGAGCTCTGGATTCAGCTGGCCGGGCGCCAGGCGGAGCGGGCGATGCTGGAGGACCTCCACCAGATCCTCCCGGGCGCACCCGAGGTTCTCGACGCGGGCTGCGGCACCGGAGCGATGACGCGGGAGGTCCTGCAGTTCTGCCCTGAAGCCCGCGTGACCCTGGTCGACGCATCGGCTGGCATGCTGGAGCAAGCTGGCGATCTCGGCGACCGCAAGCTGCAGGCCGATCTCACCGACCTTCCGTTCGCGGACCAGACCTTCGATGTCGTGGTGTGCGCGTGGGTCATCGAGACCGTGCCTGACCCCAAGGCCGTGGTGACGGAGCTGCTCCGGGTCCTGAAGGCGGACGGGCACCTGCTGTACACGTTCTGCTCCCTACCTGATGGCGTGCTGTCCCGTGCCGCCACCGTCCTGTTCCGCAATCGGGTCACCGAGGGGTTCGCCGGCGAGTTCCTCGATGCCGAGGACGAGCCCTGGCACGACTGCGCTCGCAGCCGCCGCTTCAAGAGCGACATCGGACTCTCGACCTACATCCTGCTGCGAAAGTGCTGTGTCGTCGAGGGTGACGTCCTTCCTCCCATGGGGGCGCGCGACGTGCCTCAGACCCTGCTGTAGGAGATCGAGATGTGGTGGATGTCGTTGGCACTCGCACAGTGCGTCGAGGTGGACCAGGGTCGAGGATGCCGGCAGGACCTCGCGGGTTGGCGGGTGCTCGACCTGCACGGCACCGATCGGGCCATTGGGCAGGCCTATGGCGAGCTGCTGAAGGACGAGCTCGTCGAGTACTGGATCCCGATGGTCGAGGAGATGCACTTCGGTCGGATGCCGGGGGTGTTCCGCAAGCTGCTGGCCCGACACCGCAAGCACTTCCCGGACTACTTCGACGCGCGTGCGGCGCAGCGCGCAGAGGGGCTCGAAGCGGTCCTCTCTCTGGAAGAGGGCACGGTTGAACGCTACGCCTGGCTGGCCGATCTCGCGTCGATCGGTCCGGCCCTGCAGGTGGCACTCGGCCGCACGGTGCAGGTGGATCCGGTGACGGGCTCGGTCGGGAACCGGTGCACCTCGGTGGTCGGCCGCGACGGCGACCACACGCTGCTCGCTCGCAATCTGGACTTCTGGGGCATGGGTGAGTGGCAGCCTCGCGCCACGCTCACCTTCGTCGAGCCCCTCGATGAGGCCGGCGAGCCCGATGGGTATCGCTACGCCCAGGTCGGTACCGTCGGAGAGGTCTTCGCGGGCTCGAGCGGCCTGAACGAGCAAGGTCTCGCCGTCACCTCGCACCTGCACGTCACTCGAGACGCCGCCCTCGTCTTCGGGCGTCCGCGGATGAAGACGCCGGCGCTGCTCTGGGAGGGCCTGACAGGGCGGCACCCTCGCGGTGGAACCGCGATCTACGTGCTCTTCGAGCGTCTCCTCCGCGATGCGGGCACGGTCGAGGAGGCCATCGCGATCCTCGAAGAGATTCAGCCGGTCGGGGCCTGGAGCTTCGTGCTCGCCGACCCGTCGGGAGACCGGGCCGTCGTCGGCCGCAACTACACCGACATCCACGTGGCCCGGGGCCACTCGGTCAACACGAACTTCTACCTGGACGAAACGATGCACACCCGCGAGCTGCATCCAGCTCGAGGACCGCTGGAGGGGGCGCGCCTGCGCTACGCCCGTGCAGAGGAGCTCCTGGGCGACGGCGAGCTGACCGTGCCAGAGGCCGCGGATCTCCTCCGGGATCGGTGGGACTCCGAGGTCGGCGCGGTCCGCGCGGTGAGCGCCAACTCCGTGCTCTCCCCCGACACCTCGCAGTCCGTGGTGCTGGAGCTGTCGCCGACAGGGAAGCACGTCCTGTGGCTGGCGGATCCCCACGCCGACGGGTTCACGCCAGCAGCCCTCGCGGGGTTCACGGCGTTCCCGTTCGACAAGGGATTCGCTCCCGGTCGGACGCTGGGCGAGCACGTGCCGGCCCCCTCGATCGACCACGCGGATGCGATGACCGCCTACCTGCGGGCGATGCACGAGCGCATCGACCTGCACGACCCGGGTGCCGCCGCCCGAACACTGCGCGGGATCGAGACCGAGGATGCGGGCATTCGGCTGATGTCAGCCTGGGCGACCGCAGCCATCGGCGATCTCTCTCTGGCCGCCACCGAGCTGGAGCGTGTCGATCGGGCGAGCCTTTCCGAACACCATCGGGCGCTGGCCGGGTGGCTCGGAGGCGAGCTCGCCGCACGCACCGGCGAGACCGAAGTCGCCTCACGCCTGTGGACCGAGACACGCGATGGGCTCGATGGACACGACGCACCAGCGTGCCGGGATCTCGACGAGATGCTGCGCCTGGTGCTCGAGGATCGCCTCGCCGGCGGGTGGAAGAAGACCGATCTGCCCTTCCCCGACCTCAAGTTCCAGGACGTGATCGAGCTCCGGCTCGGTCGATGACGCTGCTCTCCGACCCCAGGAGGTGTCCATGACGCCCATGATCGCAATTCTCATCTCCATCGCTACCCCGGCGTTCGCTCAGAGTGATCTCGGCTCTGGAACGGGAGAGTTCGGCAACGACGTCCCCAACCTGCTCGAGTTGTTCCGTGCCCGACCTCCGATGGGGACCTGCCCTGTCGGAGCAACCGATGATCGGGGCCCCCTCCCCGAGGGATCGCACCTTCTGCATCTCGGCGTCCCGAGGTTCTACACGGACTACCGCCGCCGTCTGGGGCTCTCCGACGAGCAGCTGGAAGCCCTTCGACAAAGCCAGAAACGGGCGCTCGATGCGTGGGCCAAGCACCAAGCCACCATCGAGGGGCTCGAGGTGCAGGTCTGGGTGCTCACGGGAGACCCCGGGTTCGAGGACACCGAGCTCGAGGCGGTGCTGAGCAGGCTGGAGCAAACTCGCAGCACCCAGCGTGCTGCATACATTGGAGCCGTTCGCAGCGCCGCACAGCGCCTCACACCGAAGCAACGTCGAAGCCTGATCGGTTCGGATTGAACGATGGGCCTACTACACTTCCGTCTGGAGGTTCCATGCGATTCCTGACGCTCACGCTGGCACTGGCCGCCTGCGCGCCGAGTCCCGAAGTCCAGGCCGTCCTCGATCTGGAGGGAGACGAAGCCACGGGAGGCTCGTTGTACGCGGACCATTGCACGGAGTGCCATGGCGAGTCCGGGGAGGGCGGCACCGCAGGGCCGATTGATCACCCGCACTCCGATGCCTCGACCGTCCGCACCATCCTCGAAGGCAATGCCACCATGCCCGCCTTCGGAGACCAGCTCCAAGACCAGGACATCGCGGATCTCAATGCGTACGTGCAGGCCTCCATCTATCGGTAGCGGACCTCACAGGGTTCGCAGTGCCTGTTCCAGAGTTTCGGCATCGAGCGCTCCCTCGTGGCTCCACAGCGCTCTTCCCGCGCTGTCGATGAGCCAGGTTCGAGGCACCGCGTCTGTTCCCAGCGACTCCCGCACGGCTGAGCGCTCAGCCAACCACCAGGTCCCCGGAGGCTCCGGTGCGGCCCTTACGATGCTCGCGGCGGTGTCTGCCACCGCAACCACCTGGAGGTCGAGCTCGGGATGCCCTCGGTGCACCTCCCGCAAGACCTCGAGTTCCTTGCGACAAGGCCCGCACCAGCTCGCCCATGTCGTGACGAGCGTCCGTGGCCCGCGCAGGCGAAGCGATCCGGGGGCACCCTCGAGGGACTTCAGGGCGAGGGCGCTCGGGTCCCAGTTGGACTCTGCTGCCCTGGTTGTGGGGGCTGGCAGCCGATCGGACACCGGAGGGACAGAAGCAAGCGGAATGCGCTCGCCTACCAGGCCGGACGCGCCAGTCCAGATCGTCCAGAGCTCTCCCTTCACTGCTGCAGCCCGGGGAAAGCCGGTGCTACGGCCGGGACCCGTGCCGGCGATCTTCACGGGCAGCCCAGCGCGCAGGCCCTGCTTCGTGGGAGCCAGGCGCCTGGCATAGACGCCATCCGATCCGAGCCAGGTGATGATGGCCTCACGCTCGACGACCACGAGATCCACCCGGCCTGCTGGAGAGTCCTCCGCTGGCGCAACCACCCCGGTCACACCACCGAAGCTGGCGCGAACCTCCAGACCCGAGGCGCCCGTTGCCCATGCGGCCACTCGTCCATCGAGTAGCGCCACGATTCGCGGCCCATTCACCGGACACCCCGCGATCTGCCATCCATCGTCCGCCAGCGCGCTCCCCGTTCCGTCGCTCTGGACGATGCGGATGTCGCGAACCTCGCTCTCGCTACGATCCCGATACACCACGGCCCAATCCTGGCCCTGCCGAATCGCGGCCGTCCCACAGCAGTCGCACACCCGGGAATCGATCACGCGAGAGCCCTCGAACGCGCCCTCCCATCGGGCCGTCCTCAAGGTCATCGGACCCTCTTCGGTGGTCAACCGCCCGTCCAGCCAGAAGATCCGGAACCCCGACCCGTCCGCCACCAACGACGGAAACCCATGCTCGGACTCGGTACCGTCGCGATGCGGGGAGCCGAGGTCTTCCCATTTCCCCTCGACCAGACGGGAGACGACGACATCGTAGGCGTACTTCCCCGCGCCAGATTTCCGCGGGTAAGTGACGATGGAAGAACCGTCGCCGGCGTGACCGACCACGGGGGTGTCGGCCCAGTTCACGAAGAGTGTGTCGCCCTCGGCAACCACCGAGGGTGTCGTCCAGGCTCCGTCCGACAGTGCGGCATGCAGCACGCGCGGCGTGCCGTCGCGAGGCTCGATCCACGTCATCTCGAGGTTGGGACCAACGGTGGAGAGCGCCACGGCAGAGCTTCCGTTTCCCGAAGGAAGCTCGAGAGGCGCCGCACGGGAGAGCGCGATGGAGAGAAGGAACAACAGTTACCTCGAGGGTTGGGCAGCATGCGTGCAGTACGAGAAGTAGCGCCCCAGCACGAGCCCCATGAATGCGACCCCGGTGAGCGCCTCGGCCGCGACGACCAGCCTCGCGACCGACGAGGTCGCCACGATGTCGCCGAACCCGACCGTCGTGATGGTGACCACGCTCAGGTACAGCGCGTCGACGAACACCTCGAGGAGCGCTGTCAGGTGGACCGCCAGGGTCGCGGGCTCGCCGGCCCACATGGATGCCATCCCCGAGAAGTGGGGTTCGACCGCACTGGTCTGCAGGAGCGCGAACACACTCGCGAATCCGAGGATCAGGGACGCATACATCTGGAACAGCAGGCCGATGCGAAACCGCCGCGGATCACCGAGAAGCCTCCGCCAGACCTGGACGACGCGCACCCCGGGCACCAACGAGCCGGCGATGCCCAAGGTCCACAGCAGCCCGGCCGATGGCGGGTGGAGCAGGTGGAGGTCGCGGTGGGACCAGAGGAGGAACACCACGAGCCCCACGAACGGAAGTCCACAGAGCGCCAGGCTCGCGGCGAGATGACGTGGGGGCGGGGGCATTGCGGTCACCTTCGACGGCACCACGCGAGAAGCAAGGGCGCCAACACCGTCAGTCCCGCCGGACCACCGAGCGAGGCTGCGCAGCCGCAGGTGTCGGCCTGGTCGACCGGTGTGTCGGTGTCGGTCGGAGCGTCGGTGTCGTCAGTGTCCACCGGCGCGTCGGTGTCATCCGTGTCCACCGGCCCGCCCGTGATCTCGATGTCGGCGCACTGGTAGTAGCTCGACCGGCCGATGGGATCGGGCACGGGGTCGGCCGTGTTGCCATCCATCATCTGCACGAGCTGCAGGGTGCAGTTGTCGCACGGCGTGTCGGGTAGCGTGACCTCCACCTGCCAGAGATCTCCGTTCCCGGTGTTGCCGGCCGTCCCCGAGGGATCGGGGATGTCGAGCAGGATCGTCTGGTTGAAGTCGTCCATGTCGGCCCCGTCGGCATCGAACGCGACGCGCCAGCGTCCTGCGTGGCCGATCGTCTCGCGCCAGGTGAGCGTGATGGTCTCTCCAGGCGCGTACGTCGTCACATCGACCGACCGATCGGGATCACTGCGGTCCGACGCCACATCGCAGAGGCGGTTGCTCGCTCCCACCCCACAGGGGCAGGCCTTGTTGTCTGCCGACCCGTCCGACGGGTACCGCGGCAGGGGCTCTTCCATCGCCATGTGGGCCAGGGCCATCGTGCTCATCCACAACATCGGCAATCTCCTCTCATTTCGTTCGTGCTCGGCGAAGCCATTCTGCGAGGTCGGCAGCCGTCTTGGGCTCTCCGCTCGCGGGCTCGAAGGTGCTCTCGGCGAGGCGGTTCCACCGCGTGACCGGCTCCTCGCAATCCGGCGCCAGCGCAACCCAGTGGGCGATGCTCTGGACCCCGAAGGCGTCACGCAGCGGCGCATGACGGTCGAACCGACCCACGTGGACCACCACTTTGGACCATTGTTCCAGCTCGGCGCTCAGCGGGGGCTGCCCCTCGAGCTGCCGGACCCGCTTGCAGTCGCCACACCATGGCGCGCTGAATGCGAGCAGGACAGGCTGTTTGGCGGCGACCGCGGACTTGCAGGTCGTCTGGAGGAGGTCATCCAGCTCCACATCCGTTCGTTCCTGCCAATAGGGCTCGGCGGGTGCCGGAGGCCGCGCGTACTCGATGGAAGACGAGGGCGCTTCCGGTTCGGCGAGTGGCTCCGGCGTCGCGCAGCCGAGGAGAAGCAGCGTCAGCATCACGTCGCCTCCGAGGTCGCGTCGATCGGCGCGGCGGACGACAAGCGCCACTCTTCGACCGCGCTGTACAGCACGGGAACGACGAAGAGCGTGACGAGCTCGATGGTCATGCCCCCGAGGGCCGGAAGCGCCAGCGGAACCATGATGTCTGCACCTCGTCCTTGGGAGGTCACCACCGGCAGCAGCGCCAGCAGGGTCGTCGCCGTGGTCATCAGGCACGGCCGCACGCGCCGGGAGCCCGCTTCCAGGGTACGAGCCCGGACCTCAGCCACGGAGCTCGGCGGGTTTCGCTCGAACACCTGCTTGAGGTAGGTCGCCATGACGACCCCATCGTCCGTGGCGATGCCGATGAGCGCGATCACCCCGATCCAGACGGCCACCGAGAGGTTCACCGTTCCGACCTGGAAGAGGTCCCGCATCGGCATGCCGAACAGGGCGAAGTCCAGGAACCAGGGCTGACCGTAGAGCCAGAGCAGACCGAACCCGCCGCTGACCGCAACCACGACCCCGGAGTAGATGATGGCGGTCGTCGAGACCCGGTGGAACTGCAGGTAGAGCAGCATGAACACCATGCACAGGGCGATCGGGATCAGCACGAGCAGGCGTTTCTCGCTGCGTACCTGGTTCTCGTACGACCCGGCGAAGTCGAAGCTCACGCCGTCCGGGAGCTCGAGGGACCCGTCGTCGAGCCGATTGCGGATGAGCGCCCGAGCCTGCTCGACCACCTCGACTTCCGCCACGTCGGGCACGCGGTCGAAGAGCACGTAGCTGGTGAGGAAGGTGTCCTCGGCCTTGATCATCTGGGGGCCCCGCACGTACCGGATGTCTGCGAGCTGGGTGAGCGGGACCGGGTTTCCGCTGGGGGTGGACACCGAGAGACGCTCGAGCGACTCGAGGCTGTCGCGGTCCTCGCGCATGTAGCGAACCCGGATCGGGTACCGCTCGCGGCCCTCGACGGTGCGGGTCTGCGTCATTCCGCCGAGCGCCACCTGGAGCACCTGCTGCACGTCGACGACGGTGAGCCCGTACCGGCCGATGGCCTCCCGGTCGAGGTCGATCTCCAGGTAGGGTTTGCCCACGACGCGGTCCGCGAACACCGTCTCCTCGCGGATGGATGGAACCTCCTTGAGGGCCGACTCGAGGGCAAAGCCGAACGCCTCGATGGCTTCCAGTGACGGGCCCTTCACTTTGATGCCCATCGGCGCGCGCATGCCGCTCTGGAGCATCACGATGCGGGCGTTGATCGGCATCAACACGGGGGCACTCGTGACCCCAGGCACCTCGGCCGCAGCGGTGATCTCCGTCCAGATGTCGCGGGGCGTGCGGATGTGGTCGCGCCACTGTCTGACGCGTGAGCCATCGGGCTCGGTGCGGTACTCCGGGTGGTAGGTGATGATCGTCTCCACCATGGAGATGGGTGCAGGATCGAGCGCCGAGTCCGCCCGTCCGAGCTTGCCGACCACCCGATCGACCTCCGGAATCTGAGCGATGGCAGCATCCATGGTGGACATCATGTCCAGCGCCTCGCCGATGGATGCATGGGGCATCGTCGTGGGCATGTACAGGTAGGAGCCCTCGTCGAACGGAGGCATGTACTCCCGTCCGAAGCCAGGGAAGGCGTGGGCCACGGCGGCAACCGGACGGGTGGTGCGAATGGCCTGAGGGACGAACCCGAACACGGTGTCGAATCCCAGCCAGGCCGTCGTTCCGAACAGCACAAGGCCCAGGGGCGCCACCAAGAAGGTCTTCTTGTGGGCGAGGACCCAGGTGAGAGCACGGTCGTACACAGTCTCGAAGAGTCTGAATCCCCCGAGGACCACAGCGATGATGACCCCGACGAACACCAGGTTGAGGACGAGGCCGTTCGCCGGCCCGAGGGGCAGCCAGTCGCTCGTGAGCAGCACGGTCACCACGAGGATGGTGAGCACGTTCTCCGCGAGGGTTCCTCGGGTCGCGGCCGTCTGGGAAACGAGGGGGCGGACCAGTCGCCAGAGCCCCAGGCCGATGACGAGCAGCCCCCCGAGCCAGGTGGTGGGCAGCACGGCGATCCCCAGCGCGAGGAACAGCCAGTCACGCAGGTGTGTCGTTCGCATCACCGACGCGAGCCACCGTCGCGGGCCCGTGGCTGCGGTGTTCGGGGGACCCGGGCGCTTCCGGAGCACGATCAGCGCTGCGCCGGGAATGAGGATCAGCGAGATCACCAGCGCTGCGGCCATCGCAAAGGTCTTGGTGAAGGCGAGTGGCGCGAAGAGCCTGAGCTCGGTCGCGGTGAGGCCGAACACCGGCAGGAAGCTCACGATGGTCGTGAGGACGGAGGTGAGCACGGCTGGGGCGACTTCCGCGGCCGCTCGGCGGGTCGCGCCCTCCCGCTCCGCTCGAGACTCCACCCCTTCCAGGTGTTGCTCGATGTTCTCGACGAACACGATGCCGATGTCGACCATCGTGCCGATGGCGATGGCGATGCCGCCCAACGCCATGATGTTCGCGTCCACGCCCGTCGCCTTCATGACGACGAAGGTGCCGAGCACGCCGAGCGGCAGGATGGACGAGATCAGCATCGAGCTGCGCAGGTTTCGCAACATGACCAAGACCACGATGATGGTGATCAGGATCTGCTGGTAGAGCGAGGTCGACAGGGTCCCCAGGGTCTCGTCGATCAGCGTGGTGCGGTCGTAGAACGGAACGATGGTGACCTGGCTGACGGTCCCATCCTCGAGCGTGCGTCGCGGCAGTCCGTCCTGGATGCCGGCGATGCGGTCCTTGACATTGGCGATGACGCGGCGCGGGTTCTCGAGGTAGCGGGCGACGACGACGCCCCCGACCGCGGGTGCACCTGCGTCGTCCAGGGCTCCTCGTCGCAACGCCGGGCCTTCGCTCACCCGAGCGACGTCACGTACCCGGATCGGGGTGTGCTCCCGGGCCACCACGACGGTCTGCTCGAGGTCCTCGAGACTCTCCACGAAGCCCAGGCCGCGGATGAGGTACTCGACCCGGTTGATCTCCAGCGTGCGGGCGCCCACGTCGAGGTTGGAGCGGCGCACGGCGTTGGCGACCTGGCCGATGCTCACCCCGTTGGCGCGCATCGCTTCGGGGTCGACGTCGACCTGGTATTCGCGCACGAACCCGCCGATGGAGGCGACCTCGCTGACCCCTTCGACCGACTGCAGCGCGTAGCGCACGGTCCAGTCCTGGATCGAGCGCAGCTCGTCGGGGTCCCAACCGCCCACGACGTTGCCGTCCGCATCACGGCCCTGCAGGGTGTACCAGAAGATCTGCCCGAGGGCGGTGGCGTCCGGACCGAGCGTGGGGGTCACGTCTTCTGGGACCGTTCCCGGCGGCAAGGAGGAGAGCTTCTCGAGCACGCGCGTTCGCGACCAGTAGAACTCTACGCTGTCGTCGAAGATCACGTAGATCGTGGAGAACCCGAGGGCCGACGAGCTCCGGACCGTACGCACACCGGGGATCCCCAGCAAGGCGGTGGTCAGCGGGTAGGTGACCTGGTCCTCGACATCGCGCGGGGAGCGGCCAGGCCAGGTCGTGAACACGATCTGCTGGTTCTCGCCGATGTCGGGGATGGCGTCGACCGGTACCGGGTCGCGTGGCAGCCCACCGAGATCGGTGTCGAAGGGGCTCACGGAGAGTCCGCCGACCACCAACATCGCCGTGAGTAGGAAGACGATCAGCTTGTTCTCGATGAACCAGCCGATCACGATTTCCCAGAGGCCCTGGGGCTCGCTCGTCGGCGCCATCAGTGCACGTGTCCAGCGGGAGCTGCCCGGGGCGCCGGGGCTTTGGAAGCACCCGGCAGGAAACCACCGGGCGCGATCTCAGAGCGGATCTCGCCGCACTGACGCATCGAGGCACCGAAGTAGCTGTTGTCGATGGTCTCGCCCTGCTGCACCCATCGCGCACCGCGGTTGTCGTCTGCCATCGGACAGAAGGCGACGTGGAGCTCGGCCTCCAGCGGATTTCCGAATGTGCGCAGGAGCCCCTCGGCCGCCGCACTCAAGGGCTCGAAGCCGGCACGTGCACCTTCGAGATCCGACGAGCGCGCAACGTGCTGTGCGTGACCGCGGAGCTCGGGCGCAAGCTCTGCCCAGGCCAGAGCCCCCTTGTCGAGCACGACGCCCTCGATGGCCGCTGCGAGCGTTTCGGACGAGGCGACCGTGGTCGGGTGATCGTCCTCTGCAAGCGCACGCTGCACGTCCAGGTAGGCCCTGAGAACGGGCGCGAGACGTTCGCGTTCGGCGGCCGGCAGCTGCACCACATTGGCCCAGGGACCTTCCGCGAGATCGTCGGGCTGGCTCATCATGCTCGGCCCTCCGCGGATCTGAAGGTCGGCATCGAGGGCGAACGCGCCGCGCGTCACCACCCGTTCGCCCTCCGAGAGGCCCGCGACCACGGGGTAGTAGTCGCCAAGGCGTGGGCCCAGGCGAACCGTGCGGGGGGCGTACGCCAGGGTCTCCTCGTCCCGCAGCTCCACGTAGACCACTGAGCGCTTGCCCGTGAACAGGGGCGCGGAGTCGGGGATCATCAGCGGCGCTTCGTCGGACGCCTCGCCAGTGAAGACGGTCGCCTCGGCGAACATGCCCGGCCGGAGGTGACCGTTGGGATTCGTGACCTCGACCCGCACCCGCGCTGTCCGTCGCTGGGGGTCGAGCGTCGGGTCCACGAAGGCCACGTTGCCCTCGAAGGTCAGTCCTGGCAGAGCCTCGACCTGGAGCGAGACCTCCTGCCCGAGCTGCAACCTCGGGAGATCGCTCTCATAGGCGTCGAGCTGAATCCACAGCTTCGACAGGTCCGCGACGCGGTACAGGGGCGAGCCCGTCTGTACGTAGGCCCCCTCGGAGGCCACCCGCTCGATCACGGTGCCGCTGAAAGGGGACCGGATGGGCACGGCCTGGCGGGGCCGGTCCGCTGTCGCCATGCTCTCCACCTCTGCGTCCGGGACGCCGAGGAGACGAAGCCTGTCCTTCGAGGCGTCGAGGGCAGCACGAGCTGCCGACGCCGCCGTTGCGGAAGCATCCCCCAGCCGCTCGACCTGCTTGCGAGCGGTGAGCAGGTCCTGGTGCGCTGCGTAGACCTCCGGGGAGTACAGCGTCGCGATCTGCTGTCCCCTGCGGACCCGCTCTCCGGTGGTGTTGACCTGGAGCTTGTCGATGCGGCCCCCGATCCAGGTGGTCACGGTCTTCTGGGTGGACTCGTCGGGCTCGACCCGACCGAGCAAGCGGACCTCCCCGGCTGCACCTCCTTGCCGACGCACAGGCTCGGTGCGCAGCTGTGCGAGCTTGCGGGCGCGGTCGGAGAGCACGACCCGGTCGTTGGCGCTGCTCGAGGACGCGCCACCCGCCGGGATGAGGTCCATGCCGCAGATCGGACACGAGCCGGGCTCCTGTTGGCGGATCTGGGGGTGCATCGAGCACGTCCAGACCGTGTCTTCTCCGACATGCTCCGCATGGGGATCCGCGCTCTCGCCGCCGGACATCAACGAGCCAGCACCGAAGGCGAGGACCGCGACGACCAACAACGCGAGGCAACCCGGAGCACGGCTCAGCAGGGATTTGAGAGCGTCAGGCATCTTGGGATCCCGTGGGCGAAGGGGTCATGGGGCGACCCCGGTGAGAGAGGTGAGGCGGGCCCACTGCATCTGGTGGTCGGCCTGGGCCACGACCCCGTCGACCGCGAGGTCGAGCAGGTCACGCTGGGCAAGGAGCGTCTGGGAGACCTGGGCGCGGCCGACCGCGTACTCCCCGAGCACCGCTTCGTAGGCAGACTGGGCCTGCGGGAGGAGGGTCTGCTCCACGAGCTGCACCCGGCGCGCGCTGTCACGCACACGAGCTGCCGTGGCGTCCACGGCGGCCTGGAGCTCGTCATCACGGGCCTGGCGGCGGGCTCGCAGGCTCTCTTCGGTGCGACGGGCGGCAGCGACATCGTGTCCGTAGGTGCCTTGCCACAGGGGCACCTTCAGGCCCACCCCCAGCGCGACGGCGTCCTTGCCCGAGTCGGTGACGCCATCCATGCGGGCGGGGCCCGTGACGATCCAGTCCGCCCCCACCGTGAAGTCCGGAAGTCGCTGACCTGCCGATGCTCGTGCGCGATGGTCTGCAGCTTCGGCCATCGCGTCCAGCGCTCGGAGCCGCGGGTGCGTGGTCGCCGAGAGTGCACCCTCCGGAAGAGCAGTGAGCGTGGGCTCGCTGGTCGTCTCGGCGTCGTCCAGCACTTCGCCGACGGCCGCGCGCAGCTGTGCGATGCGCGCGGTCTCTTCTGCATCCAGGGTCGCCAGGGCATCCTCGAGGCGCGAACGGGACAGCTCGATCTGCTGCAGATCCGCGAGGGATGCAGCGCCGACCTCGACCCGACCGCGCACGGTCGCAGCCAATCCGTCGAGGATGGTCAGGTGCTCCGCGCGTAGAGCACGTTGGGCGCGCACCCGCCAAAGCGCCCAATAGGCCATCTCGACCCGCTCCCGGACCTGTCGCTCCGAGGCGGTGATGCCCAGCTCGGCCGCATCCGCCTCAGAAGAGGCAGCCTTGCCCGCCTGGACGAGCCGGGACGGCCACGGAATCGCCTGCTGCACCCCCAAGCGCGCTTGCTGCGGGCCCACTCGCGTCTCGACCGTCTGCACGAAACCGCCGACGGAGACCCGGGGCTCGGGCAGTGTGCGCTGACCGGGGATGCGCTCCACCGACGCCTGCCATGCGGCACGGTCGGCGGCGATGTCCGGGTGGTTCGCAAGCGCGGTGGACACGTAGGTCTCCACGGCACCCGTCGTCGAGGACGGGTCGGCAGCGAGCGCGAGTCCGGCGAGCAGTGTCAACACGCGCTACTTCTTCTCCGTCAGTTTCATGCCGCAGACCGGACACTCTCCGGCGTGTGGGGCGGCGTAGTGGACGGTGCCCATGTCGCACATCCACGCACCCGCGGGCACCTCGGATGGGTCGATCGCGGGGTCGTAGCGCTTCCCGTCTGCGGGAAGTGTGGATGCAGACGCTGCCGGCTCGGCATCAGGCGTCTTGGGGGTCGAGCTCCCACCGCACGCGACCAGAGTGAGCACGGCGAGGGTTGGAATCCATCGAAGCATGGTCATCCTCCTGCAGACGACCCAAGCAAGTTGCGGGCCAATCACTTCGAACGGGCAAACCTTGGTTATGGTCCGCTCTGGTTCGCAGGCCAGCGAAGCCGTTTCGCACATCTGCGAAGAGAGCGGGGTCATTCCCGGCGTTCGCCGGTTAGCCCGCTTCGGCACGCGAGTTGCTCAGAGGAATGCCGATGCCCACCCGCTCGCCCGCCCCCACAACGGCCCATGTCCGGCCCCTGGCTCGCCGACTCATCCTCTGGTTCGTCGGCGTGGCGCTGGTGCCGCTCCTGGCGACCGTGCTGCTCTCCTACTGGAGCAGTCGGGACGTGGTCGCTGGGCTGCTCGAGGAGAACCTCGGCAAGACCGCGCGCCTGTACGCCTCCGAGGTCGACGACTTCCTCGCCGAGAAGACCGCGCTCCTCACCGCGCTCGCGGGCGGCGTAGAAGCCGAGGATGCCGTGCTGGCCGAGGTCGTCACCCGGTCGCCGATGATCGAGGAGCTGATCGTGCTCGATGCCTCCGGGGCGGTGATCGCGCGCTCTGCCGATCAGGCTTCGTGGGCAATCGACGCCTGCCGGGCCCAGGGGGGCATCGCCCGCATGCAGCACGCACACCACGGCGGGCACGAGGTGGTCGTCGCGGCTCCTCGGGAGGGCGGTGGAAGCCTGTGTGGACGCGTCAGCTTCACCCTGCACCAGGACATGATCAGCGAGCGCGCCCGGAGCACCTTCGGCGGCCTGGCCTACATCGTCGACCGCTCGGGGGACGTGGTCTGCCACGCGTTCGAAGAAGACGAACCCCATGTGCATCCCGGTCAACCGATCAAGGGTCCCGCGGCCGAGCATGGGCGGACGGGGGTCGCGTGGCACGGGGTGGTCGATGTCAACGGAGAGCGACACTTCGCAGCCTATGCGCCCGCGGCGAACCTCCCGTGGGGCGTGTGGGCCGAGGTCCCCGTCGATGAAGCGGCGTCGGTGCTGCAGCCGATGGCGACCCGGGCACTGATCCTCGGGACGGTGCTCACCGCGCTGCTGGCAGGCGTCATTCTCTTGCTCGTTCGTCGAATCGCGGCGCCCATCGAGGAGCTCGCGACCGCTTCCCAGCGCATCGCGCAGGGGGCCTACGGCGAGACCGTTCCGGTGCGGCGAGACGACGAGGTGGGGCTGCTGGCACGGGAGTTCAACGCCATGAGCACGGCGCTGGCCGACGCGCTGCAGACCCTCGACGCCAAGGTCGACGAACGCACCGCCGAGCTCGACGCGGCGCGCAAGTTCTCCGACACCCTGCTCGACACCCTGGAGCAGCGCATCGTGGTGATTGGCCCCGAACGCCGCATTCTCAAGGCCAACAAGGCCGCAACGGATGCATACGGCTCCGAGATCGTTGGCTGTGGCTGCCGCACGATTCACGAGACGCCGGAAGGTGAGGTCTGTCCCGCGGAGGCCTTCTTCGAAGGTGAACAGACCGAGGTCGAACGGGTACGCAAGACCGCGAGCGGCCAGACCGAGATCCTGTCGGTCGAGCGCTACCCGGTGCCCGGGCCGGACGGTTCGACTGCGCTGCTGGAGATCG
The DNA here is from genome assembly GCA_965224055.1 of Myxococcota bacterium. Taxonomy (GTDB): domain Bacteria; phylum Myxococcota_A; class UBA796; order UBA796; genus JACKEQ01. The sequence continues at coordinate 6,743,619 of OZ245034.1, forward strand.
AGCGCGACGTGACGGCGTCCAAGCAGCTCCAGGCCCATCTGGTGCACCAGGAGAAGATGGCCGCGCTCGGAACCCTGGCCGCGGGTCTGGCCCACGAGATCGGCAACCCTCTCGCCAGCCTGAGCTCCGAGCTCGAGCTGCTGGAGATGGAGCCCGGCTCGGTCGGCGAGGCCCTGCCGGTGCTGCGGGATCAGGCGCGACGCATGGGGGTACTGGTCCGCGAGCTCGTAGACCTCGGGCGCACCCCCTCCGATCAGCGCGCGCGATTCGAGGCGGACGAGGTCCTCGACGACGTGGCGCGCCTGCTTCGGCACTCGGCACGCGAGCGCGGCGTGTCCCTGTCCGTAGAAGCGGACGACGTGACCGTGTGCTCGAACCGGGACCGACTGGTCCAGGTGCTGCTCAATCTGGGCCTGAATGCGGTGGATGCCTCACACGAAGCGGGGTGCGTCCGCATCCGCTGCCAAGGCGATGGTGAGCGGGTCATCTTCCGTGTCTTCGACGACGGCGACGGTCTCCCGGAAGACACGAGCGCGCTCTTCGAGCCCTTCTTCACCACCAAGGCGGTGGGTCAGGGAACCGGCCTCGGCCTGTTCGTCGTCGACCGTCTGGTGACCGCACTCGGCGGCACCGTCACGGCGGAGAACCACGAGACCGGGGGAGCCGTGTTCACCGTCGAGCTCCCCGACTGTGCCTGCGAGGGCGAAGGATGACGATGAACGACCGGATCCTGGTGGTCGACGACGAGTCGGTGCTGCGAAACAACCTCGCGCGCTACCTGCGCCTGCAGGGCTACGAGGTCGACACCGTCGGCTCGGCCGAAGCCGCTCTCGAAGCGCTGGAGTCCTCGTCGATCGGCCTGGTGCTCACCGACCTGCGCATGCCCGGCATGGACGGCCTGACGCTCATCCGGCACCTCCAGACCGAGCACCCCGACGCCCTGACTGTGCTGATGACGGCCTACGCGTCGGTCGAGTCCGCCGTCGAGGCCCTCAGGGCCGGGGCATCGGACTACCTGCTCAAGCCCATCGCCCTCGACGCTCTCGGGCGCAAGGTCGCCGATCTGTTCGAGAAACGGGAGCTGCACGAGCGCGTGCGCCGCCTGCGCCAAGAGGTCCGGGAGCGTGTCGGGATCGACCTGGTCGGCCACTCGCCTGCCATGGCGGCCGTGGAGTCGTTGATCGACCAGGTGGCGCCGACGCCCGCGAACGTGTTGCTCGAGGGGGAGTCCGGCACCGGCAAGGAGGTCGTCGCCCGCGCCCTGCACGAGCGCTCGGACCGCGCGGACCGCGACTTCATCGCCGTGAACCTCGCCGCCCAGCCCGACACCCTCGTGGATGCAACGCTCTTCGGCTACGAGAAGGGCGCCTACACCGGGGCCACCGGGGCCCGTGACGGCGTGTTCCGGGCGGCTCGGGGCGGCACCGTGTTCCTCGATGAGGTCGGCGAGCTGCCTATTGCGACGCAGACGAAGCTGCTGCGCGTCATCGAGAACCGAGAGGTCGTGCCACTCGGGTCGGACAAGCCCCGCAAGGTGGAGTTCCGCCTGGTCGCTGCCACGAATCGTCCGCTCCGCCGGGCCATCGAAGAGGGCCTCTTTCGCGAGGACCTCTACTTCCGCCTCAACGTGATGCGCATCGAGCTGCCTCCGCTGAGGCAGCGCCTCGACGACCTGCCGGAGCTCTCCCGCCGGCTCCTCGAGCGGCACGCACGCTCCCTGGGGCGCTCGGCGCCGCGGCTCACCGCGGAGGCCCTGACCCGGCTGCGTGGCCACTCCTGGCCCGGCAACGTGCGCGAGCTCTCCAATGTGCTGGAGCGCTCGGTCCTGCTCACTCAGGGGCCCTGGATCGACGCGCCGAACCTTCCCGACCTCGACACCAGCGGGCGTACGTCGAACCTCCGGGAGGCCATGGAGCGCTTCGAGCGGTCCCACATCCAACAGGTCCTCAGCCACTGCCAAGGCGACAAGCGACAGGCCGCCGAGGCCATGGGCGTCCACCTGGCGACGTTGTACCGACACATCGAGCGACTGGGGATCGACGCATGAGCTGCCCGTGGGACGACCCGATCGGGATTCCCGACTTCTGCGAACACGTTCGAACCTGCGCCTGGATCCTGCAGCCATCGAGTACCGCTTCGGCGCTGGCCTTTCTCCCGGCCGGAGGCGTGATCGTCACCCTCGCACGACGGCACCATCAGCCTGCGCTGCACCTGCTCACCTTCGCCAGCATCGCGATGGCGGTCGGAACCATCGCCCAGCATGCCACGGGAACGTGGGCCGCCATGCTGCTCGACCACACCGGCATGGAGAGTGCGAACATCGCGATGGTTCTCGTTGGCCTCCGGCGCTGCTTCGTTCTGCGTTGGTCGACGCTCCTCCTCGGAGGGCTGCTGGCCTGGCTCGTGATGGTCGCGGCGACCGCAGCCCTCCCAGACATCCGCCGTGCACTCGTGATGGGTGGCATGGTTCCCTGCGCGCTCATCGAGCTGCGCCTGTGGTTCCGGGATGGTGACCAGACGTCCTACCGCTGGTGGGCCGTCGGTTGGGTGGCTTTCCTCTCGGCCGTCGTGGCCTGGGAGCTCGACCAGCGGTCAGCCTGGTGTGCCCCTACGTCCTGGTTCCAGCTCCACGCCGTGTGGCACGTGCTCTCCGCGGCCGGCCTCGCGGTCTGGGCCGCCTACTACCTTCAGTTCGACACGCTACGTCCACGAGGTTCCCATGGAAGATGATCCCGTCTGCGGCATGACCCCCAAACCGGACACCCCCCATCGCCATGTCCACCGAGACGAAGAGTTCCGGTTCTGCAGCGCGGGATGCAAGGACAAGTTCGCAGCAGATCCCAAAGCGTACCTGCCGAAGGACCCCGTCTGCGGGATGACGCCCCGCACGACTACGCCGCATCGTCACACCCACGGGGGTGAAGAGTACGTATTCTGCAGTGCTGGCTGCGAGAAGAAGTTCGTCGAGGATCCGGATCGCTATCTCTTGCCCCGTGAGGATGCGGAGCCGGCAGACCCCGGGGCCATCTACACCTGCCCGATGCATCCAGAGATCGAGCAAGTAGGACCCGGAGACTGCCCGATCTGCGGCATGGCCCTCGAACCCAAGACGTTCGACCCGAATGCCCCCGCCGACGACTCCGAGCTCCGCGACATGACGCGGCGATTCTGGGTCGCGACCGCATTTGCGCTGCCGGTGTTCGTCATCGCGATGGGGGACATGTTACCCGGTCGCCCCATGTCCAGCGTGCTGGGAAGCGCACGACCCTGGGCCGAGCTCGTGCTGGCGACCCCGGTCGTCCTATGGGCCGCCTGGCCCTTCTTCGTGCGGGCGGTGGCATCGGTCAAGAACGCGAGCCCCAACATGTGGACGCTCATCGGGCTCGGGGTCTCGGTGGCGTACGGCTACAGCGTGCTCGCCACCGTCGCACCGGGCCTCTTCCCGGAGTCGTTCCGTCAGCACGGTGAAGTGCCCGTCTACTTCGAGGCCGCGGCCGTCATCGTCGCGCTTATCCTGCTCGGCCAGGTGCTGGAGCTGCGCGCTCGCAGTCAGACGAGCCAGGCCATCGCGAAGCTGCTCGAGCTCTCCGCCAAGGAGGCACGACGCGTGCGAGAGGACGGTACCGAAGAGGATGTTCCCCTCGAAGAGGTCGAGGTCGGGGACCGGTTGCGCGTGCGGCCGGGCGAGAAGATCCCGGTCGACGGCGAGGTGCTCGAAGGGCGGTCGAGCGTGGACGAATCGATGGTCACCGGCGAGCCGGTCCCGGTGAAGAAGGGCGAGGGCGATGCGGTGATCGGGTCCACCGTCAACGGTACGGGCGGCTTGCTGATCCGGGCCGAGAAGGTCGGTGCCGATACGTTGCTGTCGCGCATCGTCACCATGGTCGCCGAAGCTCAGCGCACCCGGGCGCCCATTCAGAAGCTCGCCGATCGGGTGTCGGGCATCTTCGTGCCCACGGTGGTGCTGGTCGCCATCCTCACCTTTGTCGTCTGGGCGCTGCTCGGGCCCCAGCCGCCCATGGCGTATGCGCTGATCAACGCCGTGGCGGTGCTCATCATCGCCTGCCCCTGCGCGCTGGGGCTCGCCACGCCGATGTCGATTATGGTCGCAACGGGCAAGGCGGCCGGACTCGGCGTGCTCTTCAAGGACGCAGAAGCCATCGAAGTGCTGGCACGGGTCGACACCCTGGTCGTCGACAAGACGGGCACCTTGACCCTCGGGAGGCCTGCCCTCACCGCCGTCGAGCCCGAGGGAATCGAGTCTTCGGACCTGCTCGCGCTCGCCGCGGCACTCGAGCGCAGCAGCGAGCATCCTCTGGCCGAGGCTATCGTGGCCGGCGCAGAGGAGCGTGGAGCCGTCCGTTCCGAAGCCAGCGACTTCGAGTCCATCACCGGAAAGGGCGTGCGGGGGCGGGTGGACGAGCGAACGGTCTCGCTGGGCAACCGCGCGATGATGGAAGAGGCGTCCGTGAGCGTGTCCGAGGAGGTGGAGGCTCGCGCCCAGGAGCTCAGGGCGGAGGGTCAGACGGTGATGTACGTCGGTGTCGACGGTGCCTTCGCGGGACTCATCGGGGTGTCCGACCCCATCAAGGACACGACAGCGGACGCCATCCGCGCCCTGCACGCCGAGGGGCTTCGCATCGTGATGCTGACGGGCGATGCCGAAGCCACCGCGCGAGCGGTCGGCGAGAAGCTCGGCATCGACGAAGTCGTCGCTGGTGTGCTCCCCGAGGGCAAGGCCGAGAAGATCGCCGCCCTCACCGAAGAGGGCCACACGGTCGCCATGGCGGGCGACGGCATCAACGATGCACCAGCGCTCGCCCGGGCAGCGGTCGGAATCGCGATGGGAACTGGCACGGACGTCGCGATGGAGAGCGCCTCCGTCACTTTGGTGAAGGGAGATCTGATGGGTATTGTCCGAGCACGCAAACTATCGCGGATGACGCTGTCGAACATCCGACAGAACCTGTTCTTCGCGTTCGCGTACAACACCGCTGGAGTCCCCGTCGCGGCGGGGATCCTGTACCCGTTCTTCGGGGTGCTGCTCTCGCCGATGCTGGCGGCCGGAGCGATGAGCCTCTCGAGTGTGTCCGTGATCGGAAACGCCTTGCGACTGCGGATGCAGTCTGTGCGCTAGCATTCTCGGAGCTTCAGTTTCCATTGAGCTTCGGCCAGCAAGCGGCGTGCGCGGCCGCTTCGCATCTTAGCAGAACTCGAATGACGCCCAAGAATTCGGGACCACTACATAGGATGAATCCGGGTTCTCTGCGCCGATGCCGGTCTCGTCCGCCACTCGATTTCGCGGGGGTGCGAACAGAAAGATTGCAGGTTGGCGAATTTATTTGCATGGATATAGGAGGCACATGATTGATGCGAACGCCAACTCCAATGCTCCGCTCTCTATCCGCCGCCGCACCCTGCTGGGGGGCCTGGGCTCCATGGGTCTGCTCTTGCCTGACTGGGCCATCGGCGGCTCATCTCCAAGCGCCGACGTCTACGACCTGACGATCGCGGAGGAACGGGTGCCCGTGGGCGGCAGGAGGCAGCGTGTCATCACAGTGAACGGGCGCTACCCTGGCCCGCTGATCCGACTCCGGGAGGGACGCGAGGCCAGGCTGCGAGTTCACAATCGACTCCGCGAGTCCACTTCGATCCACTGGCACGGCTTGTTGCTCCCTCCAGAGATGGACGGCGTCCCTGGTGTCGGCTTCGCAGGAATCGAGCCTGGAACGTCGTTCGAGGCTCGGTTTCACGTCCGGCAGAGTGGTACCTACTGGTACCACTCCCACACCGGTACTCAAGAGCAGCGCGGCCTCGTCGGTCCCCTCGTCATCGACCCGGCACATCCCGGCGGTCCGCGGGACACAGCGGGCGACGTCGATGTCGAGCACGTGCTGGTGCTGACCGATTGGACGGACATGAACCCCGATCGTATCCTCGCGATTCTCAAGAAACAGAGCGGGTACTTCAACTTCCAGAAACGCACTCTGGGAGACGCACTGACCGCACGAGACGGGCAGAGCCTGAAACAGACGATGATGTGGGGGCGGATGCGGATGGATCCCACCGACATCGCCGATGTCACCGGGGCGACCTACCGCTACCTGATCAACGGCCACGACGCGACGGAGAACTGGACGGGAACGTTCGAGCCAGGCCAGCGGATCCGTCTGCGGATCATCAACGCCTCTGCGATGACCATGTTCGACTTCCGTATCGAGGGCTTGCCGATGAAGGTCGTGGAGACGGACGGTCAGCCCGTCGTGCCCGTCGAAGTAGACGAGTTCCGGATCGGTGTCGCTGAGACCTACGACGTCGTCGTGGAGCCCACGGAAGACGTGTACACGGTGTTCGCCGAGACCATGGACCGCAGCGGTTTCGCTCGCGGCACCCTCGCGCGCCGACCCGGTTCGTCTTCCGCCATCCCCGGTCGTCGCCGACGACCACTCCTGACGATGGACGACATGGCGATGGAGATGGACCGTATGCATCCGGAGAATACGCGCTCCCGCCCCGACCCCATGGCCGAGATGTCCATGGACACGCACACGGTCCAAGACGATGGTTCCATGGCCATGCCGCCCATGTGGCTCAAGGGGGCTTCGGACTACGCGGAACGATCGCGGGCCAAGGGGATCGAGCCAAGTGACCTGTCCCGGCTGTCCAAGCCGGCGGCCCATGACGCCAGCACTCATGGGCCGGGCAACATCATGATCGCCCAGCAGCCCCGGGTCCGCGTCGCCCAGCGTGGCATCGGCCTCGAAGACGCGCCTCGGCGGGTGCTCGTGTACGCCGACCTGATGGCGCCGGTGGATCAACCGGATTCCAGAGAGCCCACACGCGAGATCGAGCTGCACCTGACGGGGCACATGGAGCGCTACATCTGGTCGTTCAACGGCAAGAAGTTCTCCGACGACCCCTTCATCGACCTCGACTACGACGAGCGGGTCCGCATCACTTACGTCAACGACACCATGATGGTCCACCCCATCCACCTCCACGGGATGTTCGTGGAGCTGGAGAACGGTCGAGGGTCGCGCGCTCCATCGAAACACACCGTCATGGTCGCGCCGGGCGAGAGGCTCTCAGTCCGGTTCACGGCCAACGAAGTCGGGAACTGGGCGTTTCACTGTCACCTGCTCTACCACATGGACTTCGGCATGTTCCGGATCGTCCGGGTGGCACCTCCGAAGGTCGCGGAGGTCACGCAATGATGCTCGCACTCGTCATGAACGCCTTGGCTTTCGAGCCTCTCGAACCCGGCTGGCCCAAGCCGGTCCACGATCGCCGACCACGCGGCATGCTCCTCGTCGATCAGCTGGAGTACCGCTTCGATGGAACCCCGGGCCAGGTCGGTCTCGATGCGGAAGGATGGTGGGGCCCTGACTTCGACCGGCTCCGGTACCGTGTCGAGGGGGCGTGGGACGTCGGCCTCCCCTCCGGGGAAGGAGAAGCCGCCCTTCTCTATTCTCGCCTGGTCGGCCGATGGCTCGAGCTCCAGGTGGGCCTGGCCGGCGAGGGCGCCCGCGAAGACGGCCTGGCCGGCGTAGCGCGCTTCGAGGCCGGGGTGGAGTACGTCATCCCGCAGGACGTCGATGTCGAGGCGCACGTACGGGTGTCCCATCGCGGCAGGGTTTCATTGAAGGCAACTGCCACGAAGGACTGGCTCTTCACACAACGCCTCATCCTCCAGACCCGTGCCGATGTCGTGTTCGCGGCCCAGGCGTCCGAGGAGATGGACAAGGCCCGAGGGGTGGAGAGCGTCGGAGGGGGCCTACGCCTTCGGTACGAGGCCCGCCGTGAACTCGCACCCTATCTGGGTGGTTCATACGCTCTGGTCCCCCCGGGACCCTCGGGTGGTCGTCGTCAATCGCACGAAATCGCGGCAATCGGGGGGCTTCGATGGTGGCTCTGACGATCATCGGCGCGGTGCTGGTTGCGGCCTGGCTCACTTCGGTCGCGGTGTACCGACTGAGGGTCGGATCCGACGTGAAGGTCCGCCATCACGAGGCCATCCTGGTGCCGCAGACGCGGGACACGGTCAGCACCTGGCTTCTCGATATCCACAACCTTCCTGTCTACGAAGTGAAAGTGCAACGCGTCACAGCGACGTCGCCGGACGCGACAGGCGCTCGAACGTATTCACCCCGAGGGTGGTTCCTCGGTATCCCCTGGTGGGGCGTCTTCTCGCTGAAACCCACTCCAGACGGTGGGTTTCACAGCGAGATGGTACGTGGACCCTTCCGCGGCGTCGTCTCGGGTGGCTTTCGGGTCACCGACACGACCGAAGGCACCCGAATCACCCACTACGAGGCGTACCGGCTATCGGCCCTCGTTCCGTTCATCGTGCTGGCCCGGCCCCTGCTCGCCCGTTGGCTGGCGTGGAGCATGCGCGTCGAGATGCAAGCGATTCGTACTGCGCTGGCCGATGCGGGAGCCTCGGCGGTCGCCTCGGAAGACACCCTGCCCCACTCGGAGACCTCATGGCAAACACCGCCACCCTCTATCGGATGAAGACCGACGCCCACATCTGCCCCTACGGCCTCAAGGCACGCCACCTGCTCCGTTCTCGAGGCTATGCGCTCCGAGATGAGCTGCTCCGGTCGAGAGCCGAGACCGACCGATTCAAGGAGGAGCACGACGTTCAGACGACGCCACAGGTCTGGATCGAAGGCGAGCGGATCGGAGGACACGACGCACTGAGGGAGCATCTCGGGCTGTCGGAGGCACGGGTGTTCGGTCGCTATACCCCCCTGGTAGCGATCTTCGGCCTGACAGCGTTCATGGCCCTTGCCGTCAGCATCAACGAGTCGGGCTTCGGCCTCACGCCGTACCGGTGGCTCCAGCTGTTCGTCGCCTTCTCCATGACCGCACTCGCGATGCAGAAGCTGCGGGATCTGGAGTCTTTCGTGAACGGGTTCCTGGCGTACGACCTCCTCGCGCAGAAGTGGGTCCCCTATGCTCGGGTCTACGCCTTCGCAGAAGCTTGGGTCGGTGTCGGAATGCTCGCCGTTCTCGGCACGGGATCTGTGCTGGTCTACGCGGTTGCGCCGGTGAGCATCTTCATCGGGACGGTGGGAGCCATCAGTGTCGTGAAGGCCGTCTGGATCGATGGGCGAGAGCTGAGGTGCGCTTGCGTGGGAGGCGATTCGGACGTTCCACTCGGCGCGATCTCGTTGACCGAGAACCTGATGATGGCGGGGATGGGGATCGCGATGGTGGCGACATGAGTGTCTCGAGGTCGAATCGATGAGCCAGGCCTACGAGACCGGGAGCCTCTCGCTGCTCTCGACGGTCGCACTCGGAACCGGCGTGATGATCGGATCGGGCGTATTCGCCCTGACCGGCCAGATGGCGGAGCTCACGGGCGCTCTGTTTCCCTTCGCCTTCATCAGCGGCGCGGTGGTCGCCGCGTTCCAGGCGTACAGCTACATCAAAGTGGCGAGTGCATACCCATCGGCTGGTGGCATCGCGATGATCCTGAAGAAGGCCTGGGGGCCCGGCGTGATCACGGCGGGCGCGTCGCTGATGATGGCGCTGTCGATGGTCATCAACGAGAGCCTGGTCGCACGAACGTTCGCGACCTACGCGCTTCGGCCGTTCGACCTCCAGGGGCATCCCGTCGCGGTCCCGGCCATCGCGGTCGGCGTCGTTGCGCTGACCCTCGTCGTCAACCTCCTCGGCAACGAGGTGATCGGACGGGTCGCCACCGTGTCCGCGGCGGTGAAGGTGTTCGGCGTACTCGGGTTCGGCATCGTCGGACTGTGGGCTTCGGGACTCTCGTTCCCCGTAGCGGAGCAGGGCTGGAACCAAGGAGGTTCGGTCAGCTCGTTCATCGGCGCGTCTGCGCTCGGGATCCTCGCCTACAAGGGCTTCACCACCATCACCAACAGCGGGGACGAGGTGGTGGAACCCGAGAAGAACGTCGGGCGCGCGATCATCTTGTCGCTGGTCGTGTGTGTGGCCGTCTACCTGGTCGTCGCCTTCGCCGTCGGCTCGTCACTGACGCTCGACGAGATCGTCGAAGCGCGGGACTACGCCCTGGCAGAGGCCGCGCGACCCGCGCTCGGAGATGCTGGGGTCACGGCGACCGTGCTGCTCGCGCTGGTTGCCACCGCCAGTGGGATCCTGGCCAGCATGTTCGCCGTGTCTCGCATGATCACGATGCTCACCGAGATGGAGCTCATTCCCCACAGCCACATGGGCATGCCAGGGAGTGTGCTCGATCACAACACGGTCTACGTGGCCGCCATCGCCGCGACACTGGCAGCGTTCTTCGACCTGTCTCGGATCGCGTCGATGGGCGTCTTCCTGTACCTGACGATGGACATCCTCGTACACCTGGGGCTGCTTCGAAGCCTTCGTGATGAAGTGAGAGCCCACGCGGCGATCGTCGCCATCGCGGTGCTGCTCGACGGGGTGGTGATGGTCGCGTTCGGATGGATGCGGCTCCAGAGTGACCCGCTCATCGTCGCCGTCTCGGTGGCTGTCGCGGGCTCGCTGTTCGCGGGCAGTGCCTGGTTCCTGCGGTCCTCTGGGTCGGAGCCGGCATGAACGGGTCGGAGTTGACCAGAAGTCGATACGACCGCATCGCATCCGTGTACGACGCCATCGACTGGGTGATGGAGTGGTGGTATCGCGGGTGGAGGGAGGAGCTGTGGCAAGACGCGCCCACGGGGAGAATCCTGGAAGTTGGTGTCGGTACAGGGAAGAACCTCGCGTACCACCGCAGTGGCCAGCACGTCACCGGTGTCGATTTGTCTCCTGCGATGCTGAACCGTGCCAGACGGCGGGCTGAAACGCTCGGAAGTGACGCAGTGCTTCTCGAGGCGGATGTCCAGGAGCTCCCGTTCGACGACGACAGCTTCGACGCGGCCTGTGCAACCTTCGTGTTCTGTTCGGTGCCCGACCCGGTGCGTGGACTCGAAGAGATTCGCCGGGTGGTCCGACCGGGCGGCACCGTACTCCTGCTCGAGCATGTCCTCTCCGAGCATTGGTGGCTCACCGGTCTCATGAAGCTCGCAGATCCGCTGCCGCTCCACATCTGGGGCGCCCACATCGACCGCGACACCGTCGCCAACGTCCGCGCGGCCGGTCTCGGCCCGCTCGAGGTCCACCCTCGACTGCTCGACATCTTCGTTCAGATTCGTGCGTCCGTCCCCAAAGACCCCGAATCCTCGCGCAATCCGCCGGGATAGAGCCTCGTCATGCGTGCTCCGCTCCTCCTCGTCATCGCCGCGTGCTCGGGCTCCGGTCCCCCGCGGGACACACCGCAGACGACCGTGCCCTCTGTCGACACTGTCGACACCGGGTTCGTGGAGCTGCCGTTCTCCAACGAGGTCGTCGTCACGGTGACCCTCGACGGCGAGCCCGTCCAAGATGCCTGGGTGAGTGTGGGCGGCGGAATGAACACGCGAACCGATGAAGCCGGCCTGGCCACCGTGTGGCTCGACGGTGGACGGTGGATCATCGCATCCCACCCAGAGGCCCGTACAGGGGCAACGGACGCCAATGGCGCTTCGGCTTCGGTGGCGCTCGAACGCTACTCGACCGTGGACAACCCCGACTACGTCTTCCAGGACCCTGGCGTCTCAGGTGAGCCAGGCAACACCGGCCAGTGCGGGCACTGTCATGGGTCGATGGTCATCGACTGGGCGGCGTCCCCACATCGGAGTTCGGCGTCGAATCCTGTCGTGCATGATGTGTTCGCAGGAACGAGCCGTCTCCCCTCGGAGTCAGAGTGCACCGCTGCAGGCGGGGTCTGGCGCGAAGGCATCGGACCCGGAACGGGGCAGGTCGCCGAACGCTGCTACCTCGGCACAGGCGTGCTGCCCGACCTCAACGAGGGGTGCGGCGACACGACGAGTTGCGACGCAGTGGCCACAGACACCGGTGGTTGCGCCGACTGTCATGCACCCGGAATCGATGGGGAGCTCGGGGGCCGGAGCCTGCTGGATGCCACCGGGCGATCGTTCACCGAGGGCATCCACTGCGATGTGTGCCACAAGGCCGAGTCGATCGACCTCACCGCAGCGCCAGGTGTCGCCGGCGCGTTCCGCCTTCTGCGTCCATCTGAGCCGTCGCCCAGCCTGACCTTCGACTGGGACCCCCTCACCTTCGGCCCCTTTCCTGATGTGCCAAACCCCCGAATGGGGTCCGTGGAGCGCGCTCATTTCCGAAGCGCCGAGTTCTGCGGCGCCTGCCATGAGCTCGTCCAGGACGCGCAGATCGGTGGCCAAGCACTCGACCCCGATCGCTGGCCGGATGGGCTGCCGATCCACTCCACGTTCTCCGAGTGGCAGGCGGGTGACTACGCTCCCTCGAGTCCGTGCCAGAGCTGCCACATGCCGCCGGATCCGCGCTGGGGGAACTCGGCCGACCTCACCGAAGATGCATCCTTGGTCGATCTGGCGACAGGGTGGTGGCGGCCGCCAGGAACGACTCGTCGGCACCTCTGGGACGGACCGCGTGGTGCGGAAGGACTTCTCGACCTGGCCGCGGCGCTCGATCTGGAGGTCGGCACGGTGGACGGGGTCACCACCGCGGTGGTGACCACCAGAAATACGGGGGCGGGCCATGCAATTCCTACAGGCGAACCGATGCGTTCACTGCTACTGCTGGTCGAGGCCCGCTGCGGAACGGAGGCACTGGTGCCGACGGGGGGCGATGTCGTGCCCGCCCATGGTGGTGCGCTCGACGAACGCTCTTCGACGGAGGACTGGTCGGTATGGCCGGGTGCCGAGGTCGGTGACCGGATCCGGGTTGTGAGCCGAGCGGGCTGGCGTGACTACAGCGGGCCCGGACCCTTCGGAGACGGGACCTTCGATGTCGCGGCCAAGGGGCTGCCGATGGAGTCTTGGGTGGGCGATTCCACCGTCACAGCCGTGAACGGCGATGCCGTCACGCTCGATGTCCCGCTGCCGGCGGGTGACGTGGCGTACCGCGTCGATGGCTCCGGTCTCCCCGTAGATGGGGAGTCGAGTCGCGCCTGGGCTGGCGCCCCCGGGTTCGCGTTCGCACGGGTGCTCGCGGATGCCGAGGGCAATCGCCAGGTCGCCCACCACCGTGCAATCGACATCCTCAGCGACAACCGGCTGATGCCTCAGCAGGCTGCGGTGACCACGCACGTGTTCGCATCCACCTGTCCCGACCCGACTGTCACGGCACGGCTGGTGCATCGCCCGTACCCGCTCCGAGAGGCGCGCCTTCGGAGGTGGGATGGGCGGGACCAGGTGATGGCGGAGGTCACCCGATGATTCCGTTGATCCTCGGGTTCGCCTGCAAGGCCCCTCTACCTACCGAGACGGACCCGCCTGTGTTCGACACGGACGCGGATACCGACGCGCCTCCTACGACCGCCGACACGGCGACACCACCCGGGGCCCGCCCGGTCCTGGTCTCGCCCGCTGAGGCCACGGACCTCGACCCCACCACCGACGCGTTGCAGGTGGCTCTCGTCGCCGCACCGCACACCTGGATGGCGGGCGACGAGACGGTCGAAGGGTTCGCCTACAACGGCCAGGTCCCGGGTCCGACGCTGCGGGCGAGGGTGGGCGACACGCTCACGGTCGAGCTCGACAACCAGCTCGGCATGGACACCTCCATCCACTGGCACGGAGTGGACGTGCCGTACGCCATGGACGGCGCGGGGTGGCAAGTCTCCCCCGTGGCTGCCGGGGAGTCGTTCGTCTACACGTTCGTGCTCGAGCAGGCCGGCACGTTCTGGTACCACCCGCACTTCGACACCGCGCACCAGGTCGACCGCGGCTTGTACGGCGTGCTCGTGGTCGAAGACCCCGCCGACCCGCCCGTGGATTCGGAGCTGGTGCTGGTGTTCGATGGCGTCGCCGAGGTCGAGGCCGGGGAAGACGACCCGACCGTTGACCCCACACCATCACGCTGGTTGGTCAATGGACTGGTGGACCCCGTCTGGTCACCTCCGTCGGGCCAGAGCGTGCGCGTTCGCATGCTCAACGCGAGCAACGCGGGCTACCTCGCCATCGAAGATGTACGCGTCATCGCGACCGACCAGGGACTGCTCTCGACGCCCGAGTCCTCGACCGTGCTGGCGCCTGGGGATCGGGCCGAGCTGGAGTGGTCGACCGGTTCAGCGGCCAGCGAGGTGACGGCGGTTCCTTGGTCCCTTGCTGGACCTTCGGCGTTCCCGGCCGTGCCACTGTTCGGCGTCGCCCCCACCGGCGGTCTGGCCGCGCCGGCCGAGGTGTCGTGGCCCTTCTCGGGCGCTCCGCCCACCGCCGATCCTGGCCGGACCGATCTTCGGTACACGTTCACGGGCAGCGCGGAGAACGGCTGGGAGATCAACGGGCAGACCTGGCCGGGTATCGAGCCGGATGTGGTGGCGCTGGGGTCGGAGGTGGTTCTGGAGATCCGCAACGTGTCGCCGGCGCACCACCCGTTCCACCTGCATGGGATGACGTTCGAGGTGCTGTCGGTGGATGGCGTGGCGCCGGACACCCGACGCGTGGAGGATACGCTGGACATCGGGGTGCAGGAGACGGTTCGGCTGCTCGTCGTGGCGGACAATCCCGGGGAGTGGATGAGTCATTGCCACATCCTGCCGCATGCGGAGGATGGGATGATGACGGTGCTCGCGGTGGAATAGGCCGTCCACCACAGAGAGGTCGGGACGTGTTCGTTAAGAAGCTGGTGGTTCAGAACTTCCGTTGCCTCCGAAGCAGCGTTGTGGAGTTCAATCGTGGCGTCTCGATCCTTGTGGGCGACAACGAGTCCGGAAAGTCGACCCTCCTCGAGGCCGCATCGATGGTCCTGTCCGGGCGGGTCGGCCGTGGACTCCATCCGATGCTGTTCAATCTCGAAGCGGCAAACGAGTTGTTGCGTTGCACGCCCCGAGGCGTCGCTCGTTGCAGCGTAGATGGCACAGCTCATCGGAAGCGGGCGCTCGGAACATCCACGTCGGTCATGTCCGTGTAGGCGCGGATCTGGTGCGCAAGCACACGGCCAACGCGGGCCATGCTGCGGGCCTGCTCCGCGAGAGCGCTGCGCTCTTCGCCGCCGTGGACGGTCGCGAAGACCACCTCGAGCAGCTCCAGTTGGGCAGCCAGGGAGACCAGCATCGCGAGTTCCGGGTTGTCCCGCAGTCGGGTCCGGGTGAGCGGGCTCACAGCGGCAGCGTCGCGCGGGCGTCGACCACATGGGAGGCCGCTACCGTCTCGGCCCCGGCCCGATGGGCGCATTCGAGGGCACCCCGTGCGAGGACATCGGTGGCGCGGGGGTTCCCGCGGCCCATCTCGTACAGCGCCTCCCGCGCACGACCGTCGAACAGCTCGCGCGTCGCCCCAGCGATCCGGCAGCGGTGATCGATGTACGCGGTCGTCTCGTCCCGCGAAAGCGGCCGCAGCTCGCCGTACCAGACCAAGCGTTGCGCGACGTCCACCAGGTCTGCGCGGCGCAGCAGCTTCGTCAACCGAGGCTGGCCGATGAGCAGGATCGACAGGACCAGCTTGCTGTCCATGTCGAAGTTGGTCAGCGCCTTGAACATCCCCAGCACGTCGGGCCGCATCTCGTGCGCGTCGTCGAGGATCAGGATCGAGCGCTCGCCGCTGGTGAAGGAGCGCGATTCCACCGCCTCCTGGACGAGACGAACGAGCCGTGGGTAGGTCCCCGCGTCGGCGACGCCGATGGCCTTCGCGATCTCGCGGCACATGTCACGCTTGGACAGACCGGTCACCTTGACGTAGTGCACGTGGTAGCGGAGATCCGGCAGGGCATCGCGAAGCGCCCGGATCATCGATGTCTTTCCGAGACCTGCTGGTGCGCAGAGGCCGGCGGACATCCGCTCCTCGACGACGCGCTCGAGCCGTGCGACGACCTCCTCCTGCTGGGGATGGGTGAACATGTCGCTGACGAGGACCTCTCGTGTGAACGGGGTCTTTCGCAGACCGAAGTGGGCGTTGAATTCCATGGGTCAGTCCTCCGGTTCCGAGGCGGAGAAGCCGCCGTCGGGGGTGGTGATGGGGGCGAATGCCTCGTCGGACGCCGTCAGGGCGGCTCCTCGGGAGGTCGATGGCGCGTCCGGCTCGGCTGGAGCGGGGCGGCCGCGATGGCTGTTCGCGTTGGCGACGGCATCGAGTGGCGCGAGGCGCACAGTCCGACCGTCGTGGTCCAACAGCAGATGCAGTGGGTCGAACACGTCGCGCTGGACGGTGATGCGCTGGCGGGCCAGTCCGCGCGGGACCTCCCACGACCGGCCGTCGATGGAGATGACGTGGTCGTTGCTGACCGTGCGCTCGACGTCGACGAAGAAGTGCTGCCGCAGTGCCGCTTCGTCGCTGTAGGGCGTCAACGGTCGCGGATCGGCCAGGAAGCGCGAGCGAGGTGTTTCGTCTTTGGCCAGCCCTTGGTGCCCGCGACCGTTGTAGTCGGTGCGGAGGTAGTGACCGATGCGCAGCTCGAGCGCGCGGTAGTCGGGATCGACGCCGGGTCGGGCGAGATGTCGGAGCAGGTCTTCCTGAACGGTCAGATTGAAGCGTTCGATCTTGCCGCGGGCTTCGGGGTAGCCCTCGAGTCCGAGGATGTGGGCGATGTCGAGGCTGGCGATGACGGCTGCCGAGTCGTTGGCGATGAAGCCGGAGCCATGGTCGACGTAGATCGCGTCGATGGCGCCGACGGAGCGGAGCAGACGGTGGAAGCCGCGGAGGAAGAGTTCGCTGGTCTCGGTGGAGCCGACGACGACTTCGGGGATGTAGCGGGTGGCGTCGTCGATGAAGAAGAGGGCGACGCGCTTGCGACGGGTGGGGCCGGCGCGGAATCGCTTGCCGTCGCAGAGCACGAGCTGCAGGCGATGGGCCTTGTTGAACCGCCGCTGGTCCTTGGCGTGTCGCTTCCTGCGGGTGTCGATCTTCCGGCGCTTGAGGGCCCGCCACGCGGTCGTGCGGTGCACATCGGTGGCCTTGTCGACCAGGCCGACAGTGGCGGCGAGTCGAAGGAGCTGAGGCACGCTGGCCCGCGGGTCCTCGGTCTTCTGGTCGACGAGGAACTGGACGAGCGCGGGTTCGAGAACGCCGTCTGTGGCGGGTCTGGGCGTGTTCTCGAGGCCGTCGAGGCCATGCGCTTCGTAGGCGGCGAGCCAGCGGTAGACGGTGCGAAGCCCGACGGGCCGGCGCGATCCGTCCGGCAGGACGTGGACCTGGCGTGCCGTCTCGCGGATGGCGTGCGCGCGCACCTGTCCCCTGGCGACGCGGACGCGGACCTCCGAGACGACGCTGAAGCGGAACAGAGCGATGTCGGATGGGGCCTTCGGGGGCACGATGTGGCTCCAGGTGATGGGAGCTGCAGTCGAGCCGATGGACGGCCGAGAGTCACGACCCGAAGTCGTTGGAGCCTACGGAGACAGGCCGAGCGGTACGAGCTGGTCGCGGTGTTCGAGCCAGCGATGTGGAGGTCCCCAGCGCCCCGCGAGCGCACCCAGACCGAGCAGCACGTCCGCGTCGAGGCCTTCCCGCAGTCGCTGTAGGGCGCGCGCCCTGGGCTGGACGCCACGCGTTCGGGCAGCGCTGTCGAGGTCCATCAGAGGCAGACCGACGAGTGCGGAGACCTCCTGGCGGCGCTGTTCGCCATCGAGACCGAACAGCGCGGAAACCCGCCCCAGCAGGCGGTTCTGCGTACTCCAGGAGCAGCCGCCGGCGGGTTCTCGGTCGACGGGTCCATCCTCGGCGGCGCGATCGACGGTCTCCATGAGCGACGGGATGCCGTGTTGTGCAGCGCCTTCGATGAGCTGTCGACGGGCATAGGGCACGAATTCAGGCGGATACACCGAGAAGTAGCGGTCGTGTACGGCGCAGTGGAGGACGGCGAGCGGGTGGGTCGGTCCGGTCTTCCGAGCCCGGCGGCCGTGCTTCGAGATCGCGCATGTCTCCTCGAATCGTCCGAAGGGACAGTCGAGGATGGAACTGCGGAGTTGGCCGTCGGTGTAGACCGCGATGACGAACGGTCTGGGACCGCGGCCGTCGAACGGAATAGACGACACACCTGCTTGGGCAGGCACATTCGGCAGGTTGGCAGACCGTGTTCGCCGAAGGTGCGGGCCCGCAGCTTCTACGCTGCGGGCCCACTTCCCGCCCGTGCCAGCGAAGGTGCAACGCCGGAGCCCTCACCCGGTCACTGGGCTTGCAACGCTACACGAGTACTGCTCGGCGGTCCGCAACGGGAAAGGAGAGGCGCCGCCGGAGATCATGATCGAGGCCTACCTTGGAGGGGAGTCACATGATCCCAAGCTCGCTCGGCTGACGGGACGCAACAACAGCTGCAGGGTGAACACCCCTGGAATCAGTCTGAGAATCGCGCCCGACAGCGAGCTGAAGACCGAGCTTCGACAGTATCTCAAGGACAGCGCAGGGCGCCTCCAGTCCGTTCCCATCGAGTTCTACGCAGTCCAGTGGATGAGCTTCGCCTTCGACCCGATGCACCCAAGAATGGCCCCCACGTGTCGCTTCATCGACACTGCTTCGGCGCCGAACAATCGCCCAGTTCGCTACATCGGCGATCTTGTGGAGGACTGTCTCGATCAGTCGACTCGGGCACGAATCGCGCTGGCCTACCGGGATCTGAACACGGACTTCGCGAGCCATTCCGACGTAGCCAGCCTCAATCGCGATCTTCAAGGAGTGCAGGACATTTCGAGCCACCAGCTGACGATCGCGATGGACCCTGGCGCGGCATCGTGGGAGGGAGCAGTCACCCCCCTTCTCGACTCAATTCCCCTGGCTATGGCTGGAAAGGGTGAGCAAGCCTCCGTTCAGCTCCGACTGGCACTCACCCGGGCCGCCGATGCGGACGTCGTGTTGATTGAGGAGCCCGAAAACCACCAGTCCCACTCCCGACTGGCCCGGCTGCTACAGCATCTAAGGGATGCACGTGAGGAGCGGCAGATCATCCTGACGACCCACAGCAGCTTCGTGCTCAACAAGCTGGGCATCGGAGAGTCCATCCTGTTTCGAGAGGGGGAATCGACGGACCTGGGCCGCCTCCGCACACACACCCAGAAGTACTTCAGGAAGCTGGCAGGCCACGACACCCTCCGCCTGATTCTATGTCGGAAGGCGATTCTGGTGGAGGGGCCCTCGGATGAGCTGGTGGTTCGTTGGGCGTTTCGACGCAAATTCGATGTGCCTCCGCTTGCCTGCGGGGTCGAGGTGATCGAGGTGCGTGGCTTGGCGTTTCGAAGGTTCGTCGAAGTCGCAGCCCCGATCGGAGCGCGGGTGGCTGTCGTCACTGACAACGACGGCGATGCTGAGGGTGCACGACGGCGTGCAGCCACGGAGGAAGAGAACCCGTCGGTGGGCATCTTCGTCAGCGATGACGAGACGCTGACGACGCTGGAGAACCACATCGCTGAACTGAATGATCTTGCGCGCCTGAACAAGGTTTTTGGCACGAAGCACCCAGACAAACCCACCGTTCTGGAATGGATGACGAACAACAAAACGGAGTGGGCGCTTCGTGTCTTCGACTGGTCTGGGGAGCTCTCGATCCCGGAGTACATCGAGAGCGCCCTTGACTGGTAAGATCTACATCGCAGCGGCCGGCTCCGGAAAAACAAGGTGGATCGTGGATAATGTCGCGAGTTCCACCAAGCCCGTCCTGGTGACGTGCTTCACGATCAACACTGCGAGAGAAATCGAGAGGCGGCTATGGCAGCGCGAAGCCGACGGAAACGCAACCCTGATGACGTGGTACACGTTCCTGCTTCGCGACTTCTGTAGGCCATACCAGAACGTGCTGGTGGAGGGGCCGCGTATCGCTGGGGTGCAGCTTACGAATCAGCGGTCCGCGCCGGGTGCCTCCGCCAATGAACGTCGATTCTACCTGACACGAGATGATCGAATTTACACCGACAAGATCGGCCGATTCGCAGCTGAAGTGGTCAGGCGGACGAACGGCGCTCCTTTGGAAAGACTTCGGGTCCTGTACAGCAGGATCTTCGTAGATGAGGTCCAGGATCTGGCTGGGTGGGACCTCGAACTGGTGGAGATCCTCTTGCGGTCTGGGCTGCCGGTCCGCCTGGTTGGCGACGTCCGGCAATCGACCTACCGAACCAACAATGCCAAGAAGAACTCAGCGTTCTGGGGGTTCCGAGTCCTCAATAAGTACAAGCAATGGGAGGAGAAGAAGCTCTGCACGGTCCAGCACCGCAGCACGAGCCACCGTTGTCCACAGAGCATCTGCGATCTCGCCGACTCACTCTTCGTCGACTTCGACTTCGAGCTGACGACGTCGGAGAGGAGTGTGAACCCCTCATTTCATTCAGGGGTATTCCTGGTGCCGTCAGACAGGGCCATGGATTACCGCAATCAGCACGGCGCCCAGGCGCTGCGCTTCGACGCGAAAACCGACGTCGCTGGCGCGATCAACTTCGGCGAATCCAAGGGCCTGCAGTTCGACCACGTTCTCATCTACCCCAACGGCCCGCTGAAAAGGTGGCTTCAAAGTGGGGACGCAACACACCTTCCTGACTCGACACGAGCCAAGCTCTATGTGGCCATCACACGGGCGCGATGCAGTGTCGCCTTCGCCATGGACGGCGAATCTGCGCTTTCCGAGGTGACCAGTCTCTCAACCGTCCCGGATAAGAGACCCGCGAGCTGAACGGTGGCGACGCAGTCCGCGACCGCCCGATGCGTCGGCACCTCCTCCACCCCGACCTGCTCGCACGCCGACCGCAGCGACAGCCACCCGCTCTCCCCAGGCCCGAGCAGTCCGAGCGCCACTCGCTGCAGGCACACCAGCTCCACCTCGAGCCCCGCAATTCCGTAGGCCTCCGCGTTGTACGTCAGGCACATCGCCTCGAACGACGCGTTGAACGCAACCACGACCTCGACCTCGTGCTCCTGCAGCACCCGACCCAGGCGAGCCTGAACCGCTGGCCACGCATCGTGTCTCGTACCAGCCTCCCGGCCCGCTGAAATCCCAGCCTCGTCCACCGGTGGTGCACGTGGGATCCGCGATTGCGGCGTGTCCCACTGGGCAGCGCCAGACAGCCGTGGGACACGGGCATTCAGCGTGTTCCAGGCGGACGAAGAACGCCGTCTCCACCGCGTGAAACACGCTGCTCGTCCGTGTCCCGGGTTGGACTACCCGCCGCGCGTCGCCGCGTAGAGCGGGTGCGCCTTCATCACGCGTTTCATCAGCCGTCCGTCGACCGCATCGTGGCCCTGCACCACGGCCTCGATCAGCGCCTGCAGCGCGAGCTGGTTCAGCTGGCGAGGCACGCCCTGGGAGCCGTTGAAGAGCGCGGTCACCGCTGAATCCGAGAACAGCGCGTCCATCCCGCCCGACGCCGTGACGTGATGCCGCACGTAGTTCTGGGCGTCCTCCCTGCCGAAGGCGCGCAGCTGGTGGGCGTAGCCGAAGCGGTTGCGCAGCGGGTTCAGCACCGGGTCGCGAAGCGTGTCCAGCAGCCGCTCCGTACCGACCAGCAGGATGCTCACCGGCTCACGGCCGTCCAGTTCGTGCGCGGTGAGCCGCCGAACCAGATCCAGCGTCGCCGACCGCATCCCTTCCGCGTCGTCCAGCACCAGCACCGGATGCGTGCCGTGCTCGTCCTCGTGACGCGCCAGGGCTTCGCGGATGTCCTCGAACAGGTCCGCCAGATGGAGCCGGGACCGAAGCTCCAGGTGACGCGCCAACGCCCGCAGGAAGCCCATCGGCGTCGTCGGGATCTGACCGAAGTGATGCACCGCGTATCGATCGCTCGGGAGCTCGCCGACGAAGCGCCGCAACGAGATCGACTTGCCGACTCCGCTGGGGCCCGTGACCAGGCCGAGGCCGCGAACCTCCAGCCACAGATGCAGGCCGTGCCGCAGCTCGCGCTGGGACTGCGAGTCGAACATGTTGTGCGCCTTGACGTTCTTCCGGAACGGAAGGCCCGTGAAGCCGAAGTGCGCTTGTAGCCTCCGCTTCTGCGCGGGCGGGACGGTAGGCGTGTTCATGCCACACCTCCCAGCGCCTTGCGAAGACCCGACAGCACCATGTGGATGTGCTGGTCCGAACCGCCGATCTCGATGGCGAAGCGCACGTGCTCTTCGATGGTCTCGGGCTCGAAGGGACCGTACCGACCGATGAACTCGCGGACCTCCCCCTCGTCGTAGACCTCGGGATCGAGCAGGCGCTCGAAGACGTCCGCGACCGCGGCGTCCTGCTGGCGGCGCTCGGCCAGGGCGGCCTCGATGGTGTCGTGCTCGGGGATCGGCTCGTGCTGGTCGGCCAGATGGCCGAGCCAGTCCACGACCGGGCCGTCTGGCGCGGGCTCGATGGGGTCCTGCTCCGCTCGCGGTCTGCGGTTGGGCGTGACCTCCAGCGGTCGGACCCGCTCCTGGAACGTGTCCCCGTGCCAGACCTCGATGGTCTCCATCCGCTCGGGGTCGTAGCGCACCTCGACGCGCCGCCGGGCCAGCTCCGGGCCCACCTGGAACTGGGTGCTGAACAGCTTCAGTACGCCGGACTTGTCGGTCGTGCGCTTCGTCCGGAACAGGAAGGCTTCGGTGATCAGCCGCTCGGAGACGGTCTCGATGCGGTCGGGCTCCGCGCGCCAGCGATCCCACGGAGTCTGTCCGACCTCGCTGTGCGGACGCCGGTTGTACTTGAGGTCCTTCCAGGCGTTGAACGCGGTGTTCAGCTCATCGAGAGTGGTGATCGAAGACGCCTTCACCTCGTCGACGAACGCGGCGCGACACAAGCGATTGAAGGCCTCGATCTTTCCGTGACCCTCCGGGCGGTTGGCAGTGGTGTAGATCGGCCGTTGATTACTCAGGACGCCGACGATCTGCTTCATGTGGTGGCTGATGTAGGGTCCGCCGTTGTCGTAGTAGACGCGCTTGGGAAGTCCGCATCGGCGGAGGGCTTCACGGAACGACAGCTCGAGAACGTGCAGGTCGGACTTGAACGCCCAGCGGCCGGCGATGAGCAGGCGGGAGTGGTCGTCGAGCCAGGCGTGCAGCCAGGCCTTCTTGCGCTTCCCGGGGTTGTCGGGGTCGGGCAGCCAGGGGCCGGACAGCATGTCGGACTGCCAGAGGTCGTTGGGGAAGGCGGCTTCGAAGCGATCGAGGTCATCGGTCGAGGTCTCAGCGCGCTTTCGCCTGGACAGCCCGTGTGCCCGGAGCACGCGGTGCACGGTCGAGCGGGACAGGACACCCGGTTCGATGAGGTTGGTGTCTTCGGCGATCTCGATGATGCGGTCGAGGGAGCGGGACGGGACATCGCGCTTGAGGCGGCAGATCAGGGTCTTCTGGTTGTCGTCGAGGACCTGGACGCCGGGCCGCTTGCGAGACGCGTTCTCCAGGGCCTCGAGACCGCCATTGCGGAACCGACGGACCCAGCCGCGCAGGGTCTCTGCGGCGAACTGGACGGTTCGTCCATCGGGCAGGGTCCAGGTCTTGTCGGCGAGTTGCTGCAGGACGGCGGTTCGCTGTCCGCGCGGCGGGTCGAGGCTGAGGTAGGCGCTGATGACCTGGAACCGCAACAGGGCCAGTTCGGACGGGGGCTTCTTCATCGGCATGGATTCCTCCGGGGTTGGGGAATCCGAGGGTCGCGAAGCCCGGAATTCAGATCGACGACACCGTCTGTGGGATGGGCTCCGGGCCATCGTGGCCGGAAGGAGCGACCGCAGTGGGCCATCTCCACCGCTGGGGGTGGATCAGGCCGGTCGGTGAATGTGGAGCTTCATGGCCACCTCCAGCGCGCCACGCCCAGGAGATCGAGAAGCGGGATAGGAAGGGATTGCGCTACGTTTTTGAGTAGCCAGACGACGTCACGAAGCTTGCAGGCGGTGTGGACGTTGCCCTGGTTGAACGCGCGCACTCTTCTCGGTGGGGGGATTCCCCCCGCCGGGAGGAGCTCTTCCATGGGTCGTGGCGCGACGAAGTCGAGGATGCGCGCCCGAGCCTGCTGAAGCCATGCGTCGGCGTGGGGCGCGAGGTGGCTGGCCCATCGCTGGACCGTCCTGCGTGCGGGTCTGGCCTTGGTCCAGGGCCAGTCGGTGTTGTGCAGCCCCGCACCGACGACGAGCCATGCGGCGAGGGTGAGCACGACGACGTCCATGGCGAAGGCGCGGTGCGGGATGTCCCAGAACGGCCGGTCGTGACGGGTCGTTCCGGATGCAACGTGCAGCCAGCGCTGCTTCCGAAGGAGCACGAGGCGCAGCTGGCCCTCGTCGAAGATGAAGAGGGCCTTCGACGTGGTCCCATGGCGATGCCAGCCATGTCCCGGACGCGGTCCTTCGTGGTGGAGCACGAGCACGGGCTGGTTGTACCGCGCCCCTGTGGGCTGAGCGGGGGAACGGCGGCCGTGACGGTGCGTCCGCTGCGCTTCCGCCCCGTCACTGCCGTTCCCCCGGACCCCCGCGGTTGGTGTGGCCTCCGGCCACGCGGCTACGCCGCTGTCCCAGTGGCAGGACCGGTGTCGGTCATCGGGATGCGGTCATCCAGCGAGAGACAGATCCCGGCCCCAGCGTTGTTGGTGGCGGGGATGAGACAGCATCGGCCCCAGCCACGTCGGCATCCGTCAGACCATGGATCCCCGTCACCCGCTCGGTGATCGGGATCCGCGGATTCACGAGCTCCTCCATGAGCACCTCGCCATCCATCCCGACGAGCCCGACCTCCACCACCCGCGGTTCACAGAAGCTCGCGGTCTCGAAGTCCAGTACCGCCCACCGTCGCCCATCGAGCCGCGCCAGCTCCTCGAGCGCTTCTTCGACCGACACCTCGGCGCAATGCGGAGGCAGCCGGTCCAGCACCTTCCGGATCCCAGTGTTCACCATCAGGCCAGCCTCCCGTACACGGACGGATTCACGCGGTACCCGGCCCGGCTCGACTCGATCAGGGCCGCCTGGCCGAGCGGAAGCCCGGTCTCGTTCCGGTACACCACGCCCGTCTCGGCCGTGAATCGAGCCAGCGCCCGCTTCACCTGCGCTCGAGTCGCGGGACTCTCTCCCGACAGCTCGTCTGCGAGCTCCTGGGCGGGCCACCAGCAGTGACCGTCCGCCCTCTTTCCGGCTGCCACGTCCTCGGCGTGTCGCGCGATCAGCCAGCGCACGATCGGATACGCCGCTGCAATCCGCTCGACAGCGACGCCGTCGACCCGTAGAGAGCCGTCGACCGCCTCGAGAACATGCGCCCCGAGACGCCGGCAGTGGTACCGGTTGGGCAGCGTGTGCGACGGCATCCAGGCCCGCGGACGGTCGAATGCGATCACCGACTCGATCGCCAACGGCCAGGTCGCCGAGAGATCGTGACCTATGACGAGCTCCTCCAGATCGACCGCCACCACACCCTCGCGGAGCGCGGTCCGGTAGCGCGGCGGCTCGATCAGAATGAGCAGGGTGGCGTCAGAGTCCATCCGTCCGGCGTCCACCCACTTCGTCTCCTCGCTCCAGTCGAGCACCGCGACCGTGACTTCGTCGTCCGCAATCCGCACGCGCCAGGCGCTCCCGCCCCGAAGGCGCTCGACCTGGCCCTCGCGCTCGAGTCTGCGCCGCAGCCACCCCTCGACGGTCGCACGCTCGATGCGGGCACGGAAACGTTGCCGCACGTGCTCAGGCTCGAACCAGATGATGCGCTCGCATCGGTCGCACTCGAGCTCGTCGGAGTCCCTCCGGACCGTCCAGCCGTCGCATCCCGGGTCCCAGTCGTCCCCGTCTTCGACATCGGCGCAGTTCACGACGTCGAAGGGCTCCAGGCGTACGAGCCCCGCATCGACGAAGGGCTGGACCATGTCCACGAGTTCGGGCCCGAGGTCCGCCCCGTTCTTCGGCAGGAACGCCCCCGCCACGTGGTCGATCTTCATGGCCGACGCGCTCATGCCTTCGGCGTCCGAGCCGAGCGAACCGCGATGCCGTACGTCTCAGCCATCTCGCGCTGGAACTTCTCGGCGCGGTGGTTGTTCGTGCGCCCGTCGGCGAACTGCACGACGTGCTCCCCGTCCTTGCGGCGCACGTAGAGACCGATGTTCGCGTCGTCGTAGCGGATGTGGAAGCGCCGGATACGCTCGGGCTGCGAGGACAGATCTCCGAGGTGAGGCTCGAGCGCCTGCACGGCCTCCTCCATGCGGCCCGACGACGCGTAGCGCAGCTCCATCTCGGGCTCGCCGGCCAGGCCGGGCACCTCACGCACGTCGATGTCGACCAGGGGGAGCGTGTCGTCATCGGGATCGAGAACCTGGGCCATGAACGCCCGAACGGACGGTGGAGCCGAGGTCGCAAGGTCGGGCGTATAGGCACAGTCTCGGCCGAAGAACTTGCTGGCGATCGCGTTGGCGATGTCCACCGGCGCGGGCTTCGACTTCGACGAGATCCGGACCGACCGGCCGCCATCCTGGAAGTCGAGGACAACGAGCTCTTCGAAGTGACCGTGTTGGACCACACCATCGACCACGAGGCAGCCCTCCCGGTACAGCCGACTGACGAAGATCAGCCACTGGCCGTTCGCCCGCGGGAACATGCCCTCGAACCGAACCTCGGCGAGGCGCAGTGCTTCCTTGAACGCAGGGTCGCACATCACGAAGTGGTCGAGGGGCTCTCGCGGCAGCAGTCCAACGGTGTTCTCGTCGAGTACGAGGGCCGCCGCCGAGGAGCTGTGCCAGAGGTGGAGGGCACGGACGAACCGGAGGTTCTGGGGGTCGTCCATGTACAACCGGATGAGGGCCGCGAGCCGGTCGGGCTCGCCGATGTCACCAGACTCGGTCTCATAGCAGCACTCCCTCTGGGCATCGTCGGTGAGGACGCCTCGCACCACGTCGGAGATCGCAGCACGACGCTTTCGGGCCGAGAACCGGGCGGCGAGCAGCAGGAACACCACCACGGGATGCTCGGCGACCCGGGCGTGGATCTCCGCGAGCGTGCCTGCGGCATCGATGTTCAGTGCGCGACAGACGACCCTGGCCACCTGTTTGTTGGAGAGGACGCGCCCGACCTCCTTCCGCAAGGCCGGCAGATCCTCGAGCAGCGACATACAGCGCTGGTAGTCCGGAGTCCGGAGCCCCTGGAGCCAGAACTCCGGAGGCGTGTACAGTGGATGATTGGTCCAGAAGTCAGCGGTGTTGGCCATGATGGTCTCCGAGCGCACGAGTAGAGTCTCCCCGATACGCAACGACGGACGGGAAGAATCCTGAGGTACCCCACCTCAGGAGTTCGACTGTAGGACGCAGATTCGAGACACGCAACAGGCGAATTTACGAAGGGCCAAAAACTGTCCGATTCAGGACATCACAGGCCCGAGGCAAGAGCAGCGATGGAGCCCGGCGGCATGGGCTCCACCGCCGCTGAGGCCCTAGAAGGCACCGATCCGGCAGATCGAGATCGTGGCCACCGCTCCGAGGGGGAGCGCGATGGGGCGCCCGGGTGGAAGTTCCACGGTGAGCTCCTCCTGACCAGCCGGTCCCAGCTGTCGGCCCACCACGTACGGCGAGAGCGCTCGCTCGGTCTGGCCCGCGATGAAGTGGGGCAGCGAGAGAATCAGCTGGCCGCGCTCGTTGCGAAAGCCCGCCTCCCCCACGACGCCGAGGGGCACGTTGGCGCCGACCTGGTCGGGCAGGCGCACGTCGAGCTGTTGGCCGTCAGCGGTGTCCCGGGTCGCCGTCACCAGCGGACCGAAGATGTCGGCGACGGACTGCCCGAGCACAGCCTTGATCGGATCGATGGCGAGCGGCCCGACGCGGAACATGGGCAGCACCAGACAGAGGCGTAGATCACGCATCGACCACCTCCGCGTCGATGATGTCGGGCGGACGCTCGGGTCGGGTGGCGAGGTCTTCGAGCAGGCTGTGCACGGCGCGCACGGCCTCGGTCAGCTCCTGGACGCGCTCGTTGAGCAGCCAGCCGATCTGGGCCGAGGCGAAGCTGCGCTCGGCACTCGGGAACTGCGCCCAGTCTGTCAGGGACTGCTCGAGTTCTTCCTCGGTGTCGACGTCGAAGATGGAAGCGTAGAGGGATTCAGCGTACGGATGGGCCATCGGGCACCTCCTGGTCGGGGTTGGAGTCGGTCGAATCGGGAGCGGCTGGCGGGGGAGCCGCTGGCGGCTGGGCGGCGGTCTTCAACAGCGCCGCGAGCTGGTCGAGCTGGCCGGGCTGCTGCATCAGGGCCCGCACGGCGGGGTCCTTCAGCGTCGCCTCCAGGGACGGGCTGGTCTGGAGCAGCTGGAGCATCTCGATGGTCTCGGGCGACAGGCCCTGCTGGCCGAGCAGCACCCGGGCTGCCTCGCCGATCTGCTGGATGGCGTCTCTCGCCAGCGCGCTGCGGGCGTCGGTCTGGTGGGACTCGGCCTGCTGCTCGGCGGTGACGGTCAGCTCTGCAGCGCGCGCCTCGAGGATGCTGCCCACGAGCATGTCGGTCTGGGCCCGGCTGTCCTGCAGCTGCTGGTGGAGCTGCACCGTGGTGGACTCGTGGATGCGCTGGAGGTTGCCCACTGCTCCCAACACAAGAGTGCCGAACCGGGTGTAGAGCTCACCGAGGGCGTGCAGACTGCTCGTGAGCCCGCTGTGCTCGACATCGGTGAAGTCGGCCTGGGGCATCTCCAGCGACGGGACGGGGTCGGGTGGCTTCGGTGGCGGTTCGTTGGCATCGCGGGCGACGAACTGCGCGCTGTGGACCATCGCCGAGCCCTTGGCCGCCATGCAGCGGACGCGGAAGCGCTTCTGTCCGTAGCGATCGACCAGGTCTGCGGCGGTCTGCTCGAGCCAGAGCTCCGCCGCGTCGCAGATCTGATCGAGCAACGGGAGGTCCTCGTCGAGCTCCTCGACGCTGTCCTCCGAGAAGTCGAAGCGGCCGACGGGCTGATCGCAGCCCGGGATCGTTCGATCCTGGAGGAAGAGGTAGGCGATCTGATCTGCACGCTCGCGGATCGCCTCGACGACGGGGTCGAGGCCTTCGAAGTAGATGTTGGGTTCCATGGGGCACCTCCGAGTTCGGGTGTGCTTGAAACCTGGCGCTGGCCGTTGTTCAGGGCAAAGCTTCCTTAGCGGCCACTCTGGCCGGACCTCTCGGAGAGCAGCGCTTGCCCCCGCGCTACCGGCCGGCAAGTGACCGGTTGCCGCCGCGCCGATTCGCCAGGAGGCAAGCGGACACGGCAAGCGGAGAGCCCGGGTTGAGAGCGAGCCTCTGAGATCGCCCGCTCGAATCGTCTCGCCTGTGGGCCCGATGCGTCCCAGCCCGACCTGCGAATCGTCCCAGGCACGGGCGGACCGGCCGATCCTCGGCGTTCACCCTGGAGTGACCACCTGGCCCGGTTCCTGCGTTGAGCCCTGTCGCAACCCACTGGAGGCGACATGCCCAACACTCCTTCGACGTTCCTCTCCGACCAGCTGGCCTCGCCCGAGCTCGGTCGCTCCTCACGGGTCATCGAGACCCTTCACCCCGATGCGGTCGCACTCACCGCCATCGCCCTGGCCGCTACCGTGCCGCGCCTCGCCATCGTGGTTCCGTCCCGTCACCTGGAGGCGTGTTGCCGCGTTCTCGCCGAGCGACTGCCGGAGAGCACGGTGACCGCCGTTCGGTGGGGCGATGGGCCCTTCACCGCGGGGCCCGTCGTGGTCCTGGACGAGCGCATGCTCTTCGAGGCGCTCTCGGCTCGCAGCTTCGGGGTGGAGCTCCCCGGGTTCGACCACTGGCTCATCGCCGCAGGCGACGGACTGGCGGCTCGGCTTCGGCGAGCGCTGCGCACGACCCTCGGAGACGTCCGTGTCTGTGGCTTCCTCGAGAGTCGCATCGGCCTGGGGGCCTCGGTCGGCAGCACGAGCCTCGTCCCGCCGGCGCTGATGGGAACGACCGAGCTGATGGCTGTGCCGTACCCGCTGCAGGAGGACCGCAACCGCGTCTTCTACCTGGAGCGTGCATGTCGGGGGCGGGTGCTTCGCTCGGTCGTCGTCGAGGTGGCTCCGGTCCTTCGTCCCTTCTTCGAGGAGACCACGGCGACCGTGCTCGGGCGGGCACTCGCCATCGACGGCGACCTCACCTTCATGGGCGAGGAGCTCGGCATCGATGCCGACGGCTTCATCGATCCCGCTTCGTCGCGGGACGACCTGCTGCTCTTCGTGCCACCGATGCCGAGGGCGGTGGACAAGGAGTGGCCCGCGCGGGTCATCGATGCGACCCGACGAGCTGCCAGCGTGCCGTGCGACGTAACGGTGCTCGCCTCGGCCTGGAACCGCGCCGACATCGGCAAGGCGATTCGGCCCCAGCTCGCGGAGGGTTCGACCGCGATGGCTCACCCGGACCAGGCGGACGCGGAGGGGTCGGATGTCCTGGTGCTCGACCGGCTGCCGACGGTCTCGTCTGTGGAGCCCGCCCAAGTGGCGCAGCGTCGCACCACGCCGCTCTGGTTCCTGGAGCGGGCTGTTCCGCGATCTCTCCAGCGCTTCCGGTATCTGGTCGGGCAGCTCGCGCGTGGGGGAGCGGTCGCCGTGCTCGACGGGCGCATGCGGTCGAAGTGGGCCGAGGGCTTCTGGCGGGCCGTGCCTGGGGAGACGACCGAGGACTGGGGGACCTACCGGCGGTGGGTCAGCGAGACGGACGGAGGTGATCTGTGAGCGCGGGTCTCGATGCGTTCCGCCAGGCACAGATGGAGCAGTGGGCCTTCGAGCAGCGCTGGCGGCGGGCGGAAGCGCTGCGGGCTGCTGTGCGCGCGAAGGCGGCGGCGGGCGAGCTGGATGCGGCCAGTGTCGCCGAGTGGGAGGTGCACGCTGCCGAGCTGGTGCTCGGGTACGACCTCTCGGACCTGCGGGGACCGATCCCGGATGGGTGGTCGACGCCGACGCAGATCGGGCATCGGCTCGGGGTGTCGGCGCATCGGGTCGGGGTCGCGATCACAGCGCTCGGGCTGCGGAAGGCGGATCCCCGGTTGGCGCGGCGCCGGGTGTTCGAGCGGCATGGGAAGTCGCTGGTGTCGTGGGTGTACTCGGGTGAGGCCGAGGCGCGGATCGCGCGTGCAGTGCGGGGTGAGCCTTGAACGCGGCGTGGCTGGATGCGATCACGCGGTCGCGGTTGTCGTCGACGGAGCGGTGGGTCCTGGTGGCGTGGCTACGACGGGTCGGCGATCTGGGAAACGGGGTTGTGGGTGTTCGCGAACTGGCCTCGGACACCGGATTCGGCGAGCGCACCGTACGCCGCTCGCTCGCCGAGCTGCGGCGGAGTCGTGTTCTACGTGACCTCGGTCGATCGCCATCGGGGCGCTTGCGGCTGAGGATGGACCCAACGGCTCTCCGGTAGATCGATCAGAAGTCCGCGGCCAACAAACCGAGGGCGACCAGACGAATGCTCATGGCCTGATCACTCACGCGGAAGCGCCTTGCCAGGCGCCGAAGCCGACCCTCATCGAGGTCCCACGCACTGACCACGCCAGTGCCTGGAAACGCCTTCCGAATCAGTCGCTCCGGCATCAGGAGTTCGGCAGCGAACGCGTTGGCCTCCACCTCCTCTCGCGCGGTGCCCTCGGATGCCCTGCGATCCCGCCTCTTGACCACCAGGTGATCGACGAAGTGGCGCTCCGTTCCTTCCGCAATGTGCATCGACCAGTGGCCGAGCTCGTGGGCAATCGTGAACCGCTTCCGATGGGGATGGTGTTCTTGGTTCACCGCGATGACTGCGGCTCCGCCACCCTTTACGAGCAGCATCCCGCTGGTCTCGTCGTCGAGATGTACCTCACGAAGTCGAATGCCGAGTCTGTGAACGAGCGCTTCCACGTCCACAGGTGCTTGCTCGAGGTCGGCGTGGTCGGACAGAAGCTGGCGCGCAGATCTCGCTCCGCGCTCACTCCACTTCATCCGACTCTCCTAGTTCCTTGGCGAGAGCATTGAGCACCGCCCGATCCCGCTGTGATAACGGATCTGTCTCCAGAACGCCAGACTCCTGAGGCGTGGCTGGGGCCAGGTCGGCCCGGGTGGGCATGAGCGCCGGCAGTTCCACAGAGAGCGCGATCGCGATCTGGTGGAGGAGTTCCAAGCTGATGCGCTGACGACCCCGTTCGAGGTTGGAAATCGTGATGCGGGAACAAGCCACCATGTCGGCCAGGTCTCTCTGGGAGAGGCCAGATTCTCTACGAAAAT
The DNA here is from genome assembly GCA_965224055.1 of Myxococcota bacterium. Taxonomy (GTDB): domain Bacteria; phylum Myxococcota_A; class UBA796; order UBA796; genus JACKEQ01. The sequence goes on from OZ245034.1 coordinate 6,775,690, forward strand.
CCCTCACTTTCTCGCCAACAGCGGCGTAGACCGGAGAACTCGATTCCATAGCCGTCACCTGAAGACCTCCGCTTCAACGTGTAAACCCAGGGTATTCAGAAAGTACTAGAGGATCAATGGCGTAGTGCATAGGCACGAATTTGGAGGGTTGCGCGTCGTCGTCGTACCCTGTAGACCAGGTGCAGCAAACCCCCGATGAGCTTCACCAGCAAGCGGCGCTCATCGAGGGTCAGGCCCCTGGTGGGGGGCGGGGGCACCGTACCTCCTTCCACCGGGATTCCTCAACTCGGTGCGGAGAAAAGAACCATGACTACAGCAGTTTCTACCTTCAAGACGGGTGAGAAATGCCCGATCTCTGGCGTCTACGCGTTCGTGAAGTACGCCGACGGTTCCAGCTGGCCTCAGCCCACGCTGGAGGAGCGAAGGATTCCTCTCACGCGTGGGGAGACCTTCCCCCCCGTGCGGTCTACGAACAAGGCTGCCTACTGGAAGCTCAGCCGCCGGACGTGATCGGCCGAGGGGGCCTGCTCGACTGACGAGCAGACCCCCTCCGCCTCATGCGGCGCCAGGCCTCTGGGAGATGCTCTGTCCAACACCCTCGTCGTTCGATTCGCTCTTCCCGACGATCCCGACCTGGACGCGTTCACCAGCGGCGTGCCGGAGGTCGACACCTACTTCCGCAGTCGTCGATGGTTCAACGCTGAGAAGGGTCGGGCTGCTCCACCGACCTACCAGTTCCTCACGCCGTCTGGTGACGTCGTGGGCTACGCCGCCGTGAGCTTCCGCAACTGTGACCATCCCCACGACGGGGCAGATCAGCGGGCCCGCTATCTCATGGTCTACGTGGTTGGGCTCCATCAGCGATTCCAGGGCGTCGAGAACCCGGGAGCCCCGGGAGAGACCTACGCCGTGACGGTGTTCCGGTTCTTGGCGACAGAGATCGCCGTGATGAAGGCCAACACCGTCGGACTCTGCCTCTGGGTGCGCTTCGACAATACCCGAGCGATCCGTTTCTACGAGAAGGTCGGATTCATCGCGGATCCAGCAGGGCCCGTGTCCCGGGATGATGGCCCTCCGCATCTCACGATGCGGAGAGCCCTGTAGTCACAGCAGCGGAGGAGCCCCGTCATCGTCTTCGATGTCGTCGGGGGTGAGGTCACCACGCTGGTTCTTCTCGCGCAGCGCGTCCATCCGCTGCTTCACGGCCTCGACCTCGTCGCGGCTGAAGCGCCAGTGCCCGCCCGGTGTCCGGTAGGCCCCCGGAAAGTGACCGGCCTCAAGCCAGTTCTTCACCGTGTTGGCGGAGGAGACGCCAAGGACCTTCGCCGCCTGACCCGTGGTGAGCGCTTCCTGGCTGCGTCCGAAGCGCTCCAGGCGAGCGACGAGATCGTCGCGGCCTGCGTCACGCAGGGCCGACGTCAGATCCCGGTAGAGAGTCTGCGGCATCGCGCTCATGAGCACCTCCATACACCCTATAGCATACCCAAATCGTCAAAAACGTCAACCGAGTGATGCATGGACTCTTCCGTCGTAGGGGAGAGAAGATGCGGTTCCCAGTGGAGAACCACCTGGGCGATCTGAACGAACGGCTAGGGTTCCACGCAGGTCCTCTCGAACCCAAGTGTGTTGGCGTCACGCGTGCGTTCAGGTCATGCGTTCACAGGAGGCGGAGTGCCAAGCTTCAGCGTCAGCGCAGAGCTCCTGCAGGAGGTCTCCAAGCAACTGCGAGGAGTTCCCATCCACGCGGGCCCCGATGGCAACCTTCTCGACCCAGGCGTGATGGAGGTCCTCGACGACCACGATGTCGCTCGGAGTCCATGGCAACCTGGCAACCTCGCGACGACGTACCTGGTCCTCGCTGCTGAAGCTTGCCAGGACCTGATCCACGTCGCCGCGACGTTTCGCCGTGGTCGGGCCGAACGCCGCGTGCTGAAGCAGATGACGGTTCCCATGTGCTCCCTGATGGACCAGCTACAGAAGCTGTTCGCACTGGTCAACACGCCCGAGGGACGCGCGGAGCGCGACGCCTGGGATCCCGCGCATCAGGCGTCGTTCACGACCGCCGCCAGGGAATTGCGCAAGCGCCATCTGGACGGGCCAGTTCGTACCGTTCGCAACAAACTCGGAGCCCACCTCGACGCCGAAGCGCTCGGCTCCACGCAGGCGAAGATCCGACCCGAGGAGTTGCTCCCAGCGCTCGGGGCATCGATCGTCCTGTTGTCGGAGTTCCTCAAGCATCGTGATCCGTATGCCTGGATTCGACCCGTCGCCGATCCGAGAGGCCGGGCTGTCGAGACGTTCTACACCTACCCACTCTGTGCGCGGTGGCTGACGGACGAGGACGGGCACGCCACCGCCCTTGCCGGGCTGTTCGTCGCTACCGATCCGAGGGATCACATCCGAGGGACCGCTGCCGAAGCGGCCGCTTCGTACAACCAGCTCGCCGATCGAACAGGAGCACGGCACCTGGAGCTCCTCGAGCTGTACACCCACGACGAGGCCATCGTGACCACGCCCATTGTGGCGAAGCTCGACCCCGATCGGAAGACGGACTGAAGTTTCGCTCACCGTGGGTCCGAACCCGCAGCAGTGACTTGCCGCCGCTTTCCGCACATCGCGGCAAGCGAAACAGCAGGACGAACCGTCTCAAAGCGCTGATGTTCCTCCCAGTCGACCTGCTCACGTCGACCCGAGGAGGAACCCATGCCAGACAACCCCACCGCACTCCGAGCGGCCATGCAGGGCAAGAAGGTCAGCGAACGCCAGACCAAGTCCGCCCTGTCCGCCGCCGTCACCAAGATCGCAGGCCTCACGCGGCGCGCTCAGCGCTCCAAGGAGGCCATGGCCGAGACCGGCTCGGCCGTCATCCACACCGCAGAGGCCAACGGCTCGCTCTTCCTGGCGAGCCTCGCTGAGGGCTACTTCGGCGCCGACAAGCTCAAGCTCGGCTCCGTCGATCTCCGCGCCCCTGCCGGCATCGCCGCCGTCGGATTCGGTCTGTACGAGACCATGTCCGGCAAGAGCACAGGAGGACACGCCCTCGCGATCGGCAACGGCGTGCTCGGCTCGTGGCTCGCGTCCGTCGCTACGCAGGCCGGCCGCACGCTCGCCGAGAAGCGCGCGGCACCGGCTCAGCCGGAGGCCCCGCCGGCCTTCCACCTGATGCCCGCCATCCAGGGACCCGCGATCCTTCCCGAGCCCGAGCTCGAGGGACCGCTGCGCGAGGTCCTGCTGACCCCCGAGTCCGAGTCCCTGGAGGGACCGGACTGGTTGCCGCGTCGCCGTCGTCGTCGCCGCGGTCGCCCCATGCCGCGCCGCTCTCTGCGAGGTCGCCGGCAGAACGAGGACTTCGACGACTTCGACCAACCCGATCCCGACACCGAGGAGGTGTGACATGAAGACCAACCTGACTCCCCTGGGCCATGCCCGTGTGTACCGTGACCCCCGCTCTGGCCAGCTCGTGGTCGACACCGACAGCCTCCGCCGGACCTCCTTCGCGGGTGCCGACTTCGCTGGAGGCGGTCGCTACGACGACGACTTCGAGGGCTACGACGATGACGACGACTTCGAGGGCTACGAAGACGACGACGACTTCGAGGGCTACGAAGACGACTTCGGCTTCTTCCGCCGCGACCCCGAGCGACAGCGACGGCGCCGGAAGCGCAGGATGGGCCGCAAGCGTGCCCGACTGGGCCGACGCCACAAGCGCAAGTCCGACCGCCTGGACCGCAAGGCCGAGCGCTGGGGGCTGAACGAGCCCGAGAAGAAGGACAACGAGCCCGACGTTTCAGGCGGGTGGGGCGCCACCGCCGTGTCCGACTCCGAGCGCATTGACCAGGCCGGTGCCGTCGCGCTGAAGATCCGCCTGCAGCACGACTTCCGAGCCCAGGACGTGACCTTCACCGGCTCCGCGGCCGGAGCGCTGGTGCACTCGATCTTCTTCGGCGACCGCGCCGTGTGGTCCAGCTCCGACGGCATCGACGCCGGGGTGTTCGCTGCGAACGGGTTCATGCGTGGCCTGCTCAAGGGCCAGTCCCTGCGGGCCGGTCTCGACATCGTGGTCAACGGCTCGCTCCCCGGTCCCGGCGTGTTCACCGCGACGCTCATCGGCAGCAAGCCCGTCTCGGGAGGTTGCTGATGTTCGGGCGCAAGGATCTGTCGGTCCGAGCGGACCGCGTCACGCTGGAGCCGTCCCACGAGGCCGGCTGGGTCGATGTCCTCTTCGCCGAGGGAGAGCAGGACGGCTGGCGCATCGTCGAGCTCTCGAGCGCGAACGGACGCCCTTTCGATGCCGACCTCTCCTGGTCGGCGGCGAACGGAGCTGGCTCCAAGGCGCTGGTGACCGTGGCCCGCGCGGGGCGAGTCTGCGTCTACGGACGCTCGGTGTCGGTGCGAGCCCGCAACCTGCACTTCCTGCCGAACGCGGTGGGAGTGACGGTGGCGGACGGCTTCGCCCACACCCAGAACCAGCTCGAGGTGCGCGGTGAAGGCAGCGCGAGCGGGCCCCACGCCATCCGCGTGCCGGCCTTCGCCCGCAGCGTGCGGATCGAGACCTACGACCCCGATGACACATCCGGTGTGCTCTGGGTCATCGACGGCGACAACAAGCAGCGCTGCGCGGTGCGGGTCTCTGACCAGCCGCCGGAGGGCGTGCCCGTCGGCGGAGCCAGCGAGGTCTGGTTCTGGCCCCAGAGCGAGGCCCCGCTGCCCTTCCGCGCCATCTTCCACCTGAACCTGTGAGGGAACCATGCTCTACCAACACGCACACACCCTCCTCGAGGTCGATGGCTTTCGGACCAGCGACATCACTGGAACCGCCTTTCGGGTCCGGCCCGCTGATCACGACGCCTCCGACGCCCAGCAGAGCTTCGTGCTCTGGTCGACCCTCACCACGCGAGGTGAGGTGTCGGGGGAGTCCCGCATCGCCGCCGCCGAGCCCGAGGCGGACAAGCCCGACAAGCCGGAGCCAGAGGGCCACGCCCAGCTGGTCTTCGAAGTCAGCGCGGACGGCAACCTCTGGGTCCCGCTCGATCCCCACCTCCCACAGCAGCCGGCGCGGGTGGTGCGAGTGCCCTTCATGCTCCCGTTCGTCCGGGCGCGCGTGATGACCCGTGGTCTCAAGTACGAGGCCCGCGCCATCCTGCTCGGCTCGTCGCCGTTCTCGCTCCACGCCCAGATCCAGCGCGACGTCGTGATCGTCGTCGGGAGGTCGTGATGAAGGTCTGTCTGAAGATGGCCTTCGCCGAGGGGGCCGCGCTTCGCCTGCTGAACTGGCTGGCGAAGGAGAACGCTCGCATCCTCCGGGCGCGTCCAGATCTGCCCGGTCTGTACGCGGCGGGGGTGCGCTACCAGCGGGAGCCCGACGAGATCTGGTGCGACTACCTCACCCTGCTCGCGGTCGGTCACGAGGACTGCGATGGGCTCGCCGCGGCACGCGCCGGTGAGCTCCTGGCCCGCGGCGGGAAGGCCTTGTCGCCCAAGGACGGCGGGTACCGAAAGGGCCGGCGGCTGCGCTCGATTCCAGCCGAGGTGCTGCTGCTGACCACGTCGGGGAAGCTCCAGCCGGGGCAGTACCACTGCATCGTCCGCTACCGCGTCGGCGGGAGGTGGTACCGCGACGACCCCAGCGCTCGGCTCGGAATGCCCGTGCCCAGCGGCTTCGCCGGGAGGGCGCCATGCGGATGCTGAAGGCCATCTCGATGAAGCGGTACCGCGGTGCCGTGGGACGCTCGTTCAGGTCGGCGGGCAAGCGGCTCGCCGGCCTGGGCTGGGGCCCATTCGTCAACCTCGGCAAGCACATCCGGGTGCAGGCGGCGACGGGCCACCGTGCTGCCGTGGTGGAGCTCCGACCGGGGCTGTACCTGGTCGCCGATGTACCGGCGAAGCACCTCAAGCCGGAGTTCGGGGTCTTCCCGCTGCTCGTGCCCCTGATGGTGACTGCTGCCCAGGCCGCGATGAAGCGGAAGAAGCGCAAGCCGCGCCCTCCCCAGCTGCCGGGTCCCGTCGCGGACTGGGCGGACGAGGAGGACGTGCAGGCGGTGGTGAACCCCGACGAAGAGGAGGTGTGGGATGAGTGACTGGACTGCACTCCGACAGCGCGTCTGGACCGCCACCTGGCAGCGCCTGCAGCAGGCGGGACTGGTCGCGTACGCCGACCAGATCCTCGCCCAGCCGGCGCGCTTCCGAGCCCACGTGGAGCGCTTCGTGGCCGAGCTGCGCCAGGCACGCACCTCGCTGGACACCGTCCGGCAGCTTGGCGTGCCCGACACGCGGATCGGACCGCTGGAGACCCGCTATGCCGTGCTCGTGGCGGGTCTCCACGCCGATGCCGAGGACCGGGTCGAGGGGCCGCCGCTGCTGGTCGTGGCGGGGATCGCGGTGGGCGTCGCGGCCATCGCCTGGGCCATCGCGGCCTACCAGTACGCGGTGCACCTGCGCGAGCAGACCGCGCTGGTGGAGCGGGAGCTCCAGGCTCGGGTCGAGGCCAGTGAGCAGGGGCGCACGCTGCAGCCGTCGACGCTGCCCGAGCAGACCAACGCCAAGCTCGGCTGGCTGATGCTCGGCGGGCTCGCCCTGGCGGCCGGCGCGCTGGCGTGGCGCGGGAGGCCGGCATGAAGCGGTTCCGACTCGACATCGTCGGCAAGCTCGAGGACCACCCACGACTGCTGCGGGCCTACGGCCGGGTGAAGGGCGGGGAGATCGCGCTGGTGCTCCGACCACTCGACTACACCGGACTGCTGGTCCGAATCGGCAAGGACGGTGCGCAACAGTGGGCGCCGACGGGCCAGGACGTGCCCGCCGCGTGGCCCCGTGTCCAAGCACTCATCCAGAAGAGAGGACGCTCCTCGACGGCCGTCGTCATGGGTGGGCCGTTCAACAACCAGCCCTTCCGACTCCGAGGCGACGCTTCAGACGGAGACATCGTCTGTGTAGCACTCGATACCGAGAAGAAGTCAGCGGTGCTTGCGCCCTCGGACGCTCCGAAGGTGCCGGCGCTGGACGTCGCCCCTGCAGACGCCGTCCGAGCCATCAAGCGCCTTCAGGTCGCTCCCGGAAAGCCCGGCTCGGTCACGTTCCGAGGGAGGTGGGCCGGGACCCTCATCTGCGACCACGGCAGGCCACGGGTGGAGCTCCGGCGCAAGCTCGCGAGCTACGGCTGGCTACGGATCGCCAGTGGGCCCCACGGATGGACCTGGAGGTTCGAGCGTCAGGAGAAGTGGTTCACGGAGGCGAACCAGTTGGTCGGCGAGCCGCTGGCCACGCTCGTGCAGGCCATCGACGCCGGTGTGCTCGGTGCGATGGGCCAGGTCCAGGTCGCGTGCAGGGTGCGGGACACGCGGCGCCGGCAGGGTCTGGATCAGGCGTGGGCCGAGACGCACCCGGTCCCCGAGCCCCGACCGACGAAGAACCCGACAGAGCGGCTCCTGGAGCCCGGTGAGCGTCCTGCGCCGGCCCGAAGACGCGCCTCGCGAAAGCACTCTGCTCCTGAACCGAACGCCCCGAAGGCATCGCAGCCGAAGACGACCCGCAAGCGGCCCACCGCTCCCGCAAAGACCCCAGCCTCGAAGACCCAGCGTTCACCGTCCAAACCGCCCCGAACACGCAAGCGGCGAACTCCGAAGCCTGCATCGTCGGCTTCGGCTCCCCCGACGACAACCGCTCCCCAAGATGCTGCCCTGCTCGCCGCCTTCTCCGATGCGGTCGCCGCCGCTCTCACCGACTGACTGGAGGTGCCCATGGAACCCGCCACCGTCCTCGACCGCGTCCACGCGGTCCTTCGCAGCACCCCGCCCGATGGCTACGCCGCCAACGATGTGGATGCGTTCGTGCGTCGCAACCGCGCCGCCCTCATCGCTGTGATCGCGACCCAGCTCGCAGACCGCGACACCGATCTGTGGACCCCCGCCCGGCGTACGAAGGCCAACCTCACCGCCATGCGCAAGCTCGCCGGCGGCGCCATCCACCGGCCCAAAGACCGCGCCCTGCTCGCTCGGTACTCCGGCTGGGGTGGGCTCTCGATCGACAAGGTACGCGACCGGTTCCCCGAGGGTCTGCCCGTGCCGGACCGCGCGGGCCTGGTGCACGAGTACTACACGCCCACCCGAGTCGCCCGAGAAGTCGCGCGTGTGATCCGTCCCCTTCTCGGCCGGGGCCCCATCCGAGCCCTCGAGCCGTCCGCGGGGATCGGACGCTTCGTACGCGCGCTGAAGCACCCGAACGTCCAGTGGCAGGTGGTGGAGCAGAGTCCGCTCTCCGCGCGGATGCTCCAGGCCATCAAGCCGACCCTCGACGTCTACGAGGGGACGTTCGAGTCGTGGGTGAGCACGAATGCCCCAGCGCTCGCCGGCACCCTCGACCTCGTTCTCGCCAACCCTCCGTACGGGCCGCGGGGCAGCGCCATCACCAACGATCCGGACCGGTCCTACCGGCACAAGGCTGCCTGGGCCTACTTCCTCTTGCGATGCCTCGATCTGCTGAGACCGGGAGGCCTCGCGGTGTTCGTGGTTCCGAGCGGCTTCCTCTCGGGGCGGTCCCACCGAAAGCTGCGGGAGCGGATCCTCCTCCGCCATCACCTCGCGGCGGCCTTCCGGCTCCCGTCGGGCCTGTTCCCCGGAACGGAGCTGGTCACCGACCTCCTGTTCTTCCGGGCTCGGGACGGACTCCTGACCGAGCTCGATGCCGAGGACGCTCCCGTGGTCGAGGGCCGCTACTTCGAGCACTTCCCAGCGCACATCCTGGGCACCGAAGTCCACGGGCGGCGCTACCGCGTCGAAGGAGCTTTCGAGCGCCTCCCCGATCTGGTGGAGCGGCCGATCTGCTCGGCCTGCGTCATCCCACCCCCGCGTGCCAAGCCGTCCCGACCACGTCCGGACCGGGCCAAGGAGGTCCCCGATGCGCTGGGCGTGGCGTACGCACTCGGACAGCGTGTGGATCGCTACCTCGCGCTGGCAACCTCCGAGGAGAAGCGCGAGGCGGCCGACCTGTGGCCCGAGCTGAGTGCTGCGCTGAAGGACTGGGTGTCCAGCAACGGCAACCCCAAGCGGAGCCTCGTCCTCAGGCGCTCGAAGGACCCACACGTACGCCGCTTCCTCACGGCTTTCGCCGCTGGAGGCGCCCTCATCCCGGGACTCGCCGCGGCCCCCGTCGTGAAGCCCCGCTACGGCGGACCGGCCCACGACATCGTCGCCCAGGCCGAGGCGCTGTACCGCGCCGAGCGAGAGCTCTCCGTCTCGCGGCTCCTGGCATTTCACCGCGATCTCGGTGGACCGCTCCGCAAACCCGCCGAGGTCGTCAGCAAGCTCATGGAGCTCGGCTGGGCCGTGGACGAGGAGCGGGTGCTTCCCATGGCCGAGTACCTCTCCGGGCACCTGTGGCCGCGCATCGACCGCGCCCGCAAGCACGCGCGATCGGGGGACGCGCGCTACACCGAGCAGCTCGAGCGCCTGACCGAGGTCCTCCAACCCGCCGTGTTCGAAGACATCGACGGGGTGTCCCCGAGACAGGGGTGGGTGCCGCTGGAGTTGGTCGAGCACTGGCTCTCTGCTCACCTCAACAAGGGCCACGCGACCGTGCGACTCGTACGCCAGGACGGCCTCGTACAGGTCGCCGGTGTGGACTACGACGCCATCGGAGACGCCACGCTCTCGGCCGAAGCCCGTTGGTGCATCGGCTGGATCAACCACGACAAGACCGTCTTCAAGCCCCGAAAGCGACGAACAGAGAGCATCGACGAGGTGCGACTGAAGCATGCGGAAGGGTGGAAGCGCTCGTTCCGGGACTGGTGCGGTGCGTCCCCGTCGCGGCAGGCGAGAGTCGAAGAGGCCTACAACCGAGCCTTCCGTGGCTACATCGCGCCCAGCTACTCGTCCGAGCACCTCCCCATCGCTCGGTGGTCCGATGCCTTTCGGCTCCACCCCCACCAGGTCGCCGGCGCGCGTCGCCTGCTCGCCAACCGGGGTGGGCTGCTCGCCTTCGATGTCGGTGTCGGCAAGACCTACACGGGACTCGCCGTGCTCGCTCGGGCCCGACAGGAAGGCTGGTGCCGCCGGCCCGTCATCGTGGTGCCCAACTCCATCGTCTGGAAGTGGGCTGCGGACATCGAGCGCGTGCTTCCCGACTACCGGGTGGCGGTCATCGGCAGCAAGCAGACGACCATCGCCCGGGGGGCACGCAAGGGTCGGGTCACATCGGTCACCGACAGCCCCGCCGACCGCGCAGCCAAGTGGACGCGCTTCCAGGCGGGCGAGTACGACGTAGCGCTGCTCACCTACTCCGCCCTCGCCCGAACCGAGCTGAGTCCCGACGTCGTCACCCGCTACGCAGAGCGCACCGAGGCCATCCAGCGCGAAGTCCGCCTGCGTCAGCGCAACGCGGGGAAGGCGAAGAAGCTCTCCGAGCGTCAGGCAGCCGTCCTCGCCGAAGGGGTGAAAGCCTGGGTCGCGGAGATGATGGAGCTGCCGCGCGGGTGGGAGCCCGATCCCGGCATCCACTGGGACGAGCTGGGCGTCGACCTGCTCATCGTGGACGAAGCCCAGAACTTCAAGAACCTGTACCTGCCCGAACCCCGGGAAGGTGGGGTGCCCCGCTTCATGGGCAACGCCGGTACCGGGTCCAAGCGCGCCTGGCAGCTGGACTTTCGATCTGCGGCCGTCCGCGACCGCACCGGCGGCTCCGGGATCGTTCTGCTCTCGGCCACGCCCGCGAAGAACAGCCCGCTCGAGTTCTACAACCTCATCCAGTACGTGGACCACGACGCCTGGTCCCGTCAGGGGATCCGCGACCCCGAACAGTTCATCGACCGCTACCTGCGCATCGAGCTCAAGCCCGTGGTCGACACCAAGATGGAGGTCGTCGAGCGAGCCGCGGTCACCGGCTTCCAGAACCTGCACGAGCTGCGCGACACGCTGTTTCGGTACTCCGAGTTCAAGACCGCGGAGGACGTGGGCCTCAAGCTGCCGAAGCCCGATGTCCGCATGATCGAGGTCGACATGGACCCCGAGCAGGACGCCAAGTACGCGAAGTACGTCGCGGAGATCGAGGCCGCCCTGGACGGTCCCGATCGCGGCTCGGTGCTCGGGCTGCTGGCCCGCATGAGCCTGGTCGCCATCCACGCCGAGCTCGACGAGAGCCCCGGCTGGAAGGGGGCGGATGCGGTGGCGAACCCCAACAGCCCCAAGTTCGCCGCACTGACCGAGCGGGTCCTCGCGAACCGAAGCTGCGGACACATCGTGTTCGTCGACAACGTGGCGGCCCATCGGTGGGTGCAGCGGGTGCTCGTGAAGGCCGGGATCCCCGAGAAGCGAATCGCATTGCTGAACGCGTACACGGCGAAGGCGAGCGCCGACCGACAGCGCATCGCCCGGGACTTCAACGGGGAGGACGGCCCCCCGAAGTACGACGTCGTGATCGCCAATGCCATCGCCTACGAGGGCATCGATCTGCAGACGCGGACCTGCGCGATCCACCACCTCGACCTGCCCTGGGAGCCGGCGACGCTGCAGCAGCGCAATGGGCGCGGCGTACGCCAGGGCAACACGCTCTCAGCCATCGAGATCGTCTACTACTTCTCACGTAGGTCGATGGATGGGCTCCGCTTCAACCTCATCCAGGGCAAGCTCGGGTGGATGACCGAGCTCCTGAAGTCCCAGGAGCGCGCGACGAACAATCCGGGCGCCCAGATGGAGATGGGGCCCGAGGAGATCTTGCTCCTGGTCTCGCGCGATCCGGACAAGACGGCGGCCCGACTTGCCGAGGTGAAGGCCCGCCGAGAAGCCGAGGCCCGGGCGAAGGTGGCGCGCGACGGCGCCCGTCTGCTCCGTTCCGCGAACGCTCGGTTCCGGAAGGCCGAGCGTGTCGACGACCCCGCCGAGGCCGCTCGCCTTCGCGCGGAAGCAGAGGACCGCCTCGGCGAGCTGTCGCGCATCGATGTAGCGGCGTGGCCGTGGGCACCGTGGGCAGAAGCCGCACGCCGCACAGAGGTCCTGGTGCCCCTCGACGGGCAGGTCCCTGTGTTCGAAGGTCTCCAGGCCCACCACCCCACCCTCGACGTCCTCCTCGAGTTCGGTCGCGTTCGCCAGGGTCAGGTGGGGCTGCGGCGAGCGGGGTCCCCGACGTGGAGCCCGGTCCAGCTCGAGGAGGTGGCTCAGCTCGGTCTCCGCCCCGAAGACCTCGACCCCGTCTGGGAAGAGCAGCTGGACCTGGCCGGCGGGATCGCCCGGACCCTTCGGTACAGCGGTGACTGGCCCGGACTCGGGTGGTCCTGGGGCTCCGACGCGTGGGTCTCCCGAGCCTGGACCGAGGCCGGAGCCGCGGTCGTCGACAAGCTCGCCGCAGTCGGCGGCTGGTGGGCGAAGCAACAGAAGATCCCGTTGGTGAACGGACGGCTCCAGATCGCGGGCGGCGGGGACCTGCGGGGTGGAGTCGTGATTCCTCCGACAGAGGCGGGCTGGAAGCGCTTCCTGACCGAGGCCAGAGACACCGAGATCTCGTGGAGTGACCTGGCAGGCTGTGCCGGCTGGTGGTGGGGACGACGCATGCCGCGGGGTGCGGCATGAAGGGGTTCATGCTCACCGGGCTGGTCGGGGCCGGCCTGCTGGTGTTGGCGGCGGGGTCTGGGGCCACGAGGGACCCGGTCGCGCGTCCGACGGGGCGCGTCGGCAAGTACTGGACGTGGGAAGAGCTGATGGTCTCGACGAAGGCCCGGGAGCTCGGGCTGGACAACACCCCGCCCCTGTGGGCGCGACGGAACCTCGCGTGGATGGTGCGGCACGTGCTCGACCCGCTGCGCGAGCGGTACGGGCACGACGCGGTGCGGGTGAACAGCGCCTATCGGAGTCCGGCGGTGAACCGGGCGGTGGGCGGTGTGAAGAACTCGCTGCACATCGGTGGGCTGGCGGTCGACCTGGCTGGCGAGTTCCTTCGGGAACCCGCAGCGGTGGAGCGACTTCGGGCGACGGACCTGAAGGTCATCGTCTATCCACGGCATGTCCACGTCGAGGCTTCTGTGTCTCCTCGCAAGGCTTCTTGAGGAGCGCCTTCGACGGCCTATTGATCGAGAAGCCTGATGAACTCGATGGCGAGCTTCACAGCGGAGACTGCTCCCTCTTCCACCTGAGGGCTTCGAGGCTGTCCGTCGAACGCGTGGGTCGCCAGGTGCTCACAGTTGTACAGGCCCACGTTGTATGGGCGACCGACAGAAGCCAGCGCCCGCTGGACGATCACGCTCCTGGCGTGATCTGGGGCTCGCCGCTCCACGGTGACTCGTTGCCCGTTCGAGAACTCCGCAAGGGACACGACCTGTACTCCCGTGTCGGGCATGTTGTGAACCACACGGGGGCCCAACGTCGGTTCCGAGGACAGGAAGTCCGGTAGCTCACCGATGAAGATTCCGGAGTGCTTCTTGAGTCCCGGCCGGGAGATCAGATCCCCCGGTCGTGGTGCCTCCCTGGTCATCTTGTTGGCGAGGTCGAGGAAAGCCTGTCGGGTCGCGTCATTCATGCCCGAGAAGGTAGGTCCTGCCGAAGTGCGGTCAAGGGCCTGCTCCTCACGGCTCCTGGGCCGACCGTTCAGGAAAGGCGAAACTTCGCGTTCGGCCCATCGTAGTCGAGCTTGAAGTGGCTCAGCACATCGCGCCCGATGAGCATCTGCGGCCTGGTGAAGCCCCCTTCATAGACTGGACACTGGATGCACCTTCCCGCGATCTCGAGCTCGGCGAAGAATACGCCGCACTGCGACTGGGCGCCCTGGTCGTACATCCCACGCACGCCCAGAATCTCCTGGAGGCCCGTCCGCATAAGCTGGAGCCGACCTGGCACGCCGCCCATGATCATGGTGAGATCGGCTCCGGTGTCCACGAGCCCACGCAGTTGAGCGTGCGTGGAGCTTCCGAGCATCGGGTCTGCAAAGCCGGGGGCGGGGTTCCTCACCACGACATCTACGAACGGTCCTGCCCGGTCGATGGACAGCCAGCTCACCTACTCGACTCGGATAACGGAGGGGACGAAGTACACAGGCTCCTCCCTCCGGATCTCCCGAACAAGAACGTCCTTCCGCCCGTGACCCGCCGCTGCAGTTGCGGCGGCGACGTAGGAGTCGAACACCCCGATTCGCTTCTCACCCGTGTACGCCACGAACTGACCTTCGTGCTGCTCGAGCAGCTCCTCTCGTTCTGATTGGAACGCGCGCAGTTCGTCGTCAAGCATGGGGTCTCCGGAGGCGGGGGGAGTGTGGGGAGGGGAGCCGATCGGCTTCGTGTAGCATACCGGATCCCGCCGCACACCCCTCTTCTTCCGGCCACCCCCGCAGAGATCGACGCAGCCGGATCGGACCCGGCAGGCGCTGATCAATCGTCCGCGGAGGGAGACCCTGGACTTCGGCGCGCAAGCCAGAAACGCACTGAGCGATGAATGTGGGAACGGAACAACCTCCTGTTTCGGCCGGCCCTCCGATGGCCCTCCTGAGCCCTACCTCTGATCAGCCCGTCATGGCAGGCGTGTTCCCATCGGCGCATCAATGTCACCACCACTACGCGGAGCAGCGTCATCGAACGAGAGAACGCCGGTTCTCGGACATCATCACGGCTTCCGAGACCCTTCGTGTCCCCATCAACGCTCCCGTGTCCCCATCCCCGGCACCCGAACCGGTGACGCTGTCCCCATCGGAGGGACGCCATGTCACCCAACACCTCACATCCCATCATCGGCCGCAGCCCTGGCCTTCGCCGTGCCCTCGACCACGCGCGCCGGGTCGCCCCGTTCGACCTGCCCGTACTCATCCATGGCGAGACCGGCACCGGCAAAGAAGGCATCGCCCACTACATCCACGGTGCCTCTGAGCGCTACGGCAACCTCGTCCCGGTCAACTGCGCCGACCTGAGCGAGACCCTGGTCAGCTCGGAGCTCTTTGGACACGAACGTGGCGCGTTCACCGGTGCCGACCGCCAGCACCGCGGCTTCTTCGAGCAGGCCCATCGCGGCACCCTCTTCCTCGACGAGATCGGTGACCTCCCCCGCGGCGCCCAGGCTCGCCTCCTGCGCACACTCCAGGAAGGCACCATCCGCCGCCTCGGCGGAACGTCCGAGATCCGGGTCGACGTGCGCGTCGTCGCCGCCACCCACAAGGACCTTCCGGCCATGGTCCGCGCCGGCACGTTCCGCGAGGACCTCTACCACCGCATCGCCGGCATGGTCATCGAGCTCCCTCGGCTCCGGGATCGCGCCACTGACGTGCTCCTCCTTGCCGACCACTTCTTCCGCACCGAGCCCACACTCCGCGAGCGCAAGCTCTCGCAGGGCGCCCGACGCGTCCTCCTGGCTCGCGACTGGCCGGGCAACGTCCGCGAGCTCCGCCGGTTCCTCATCCGGGCCGCCATCCTTGAGGACGGGTCCATCACGCTCGGCGCCGACGACATCGACGCCGGCGATCAGGTGGTGCGCCTGCTCCAGCGGCCCAAGTCCTCCGGCGAGCTCCGCCGCGAGACCGGCATCGCCCGCAGCACCCTGAACCGCATGCTGCTCTCCCTGGAGCAGGCCGGTCGCATCGTCCGCACGGGCGACGGGCGAGCCACCGCCTGGAGCGCGACATGAGCCTCCGCATGCTCGCCATCGAGGGCCGCATCCACGCCGATGCCCTGCTCTCGCGCGACGAGCTCGCCGAGGCGCTCCCGAACTCCTGCGATCGGTGGGACGTCTTCATCGACGCACTCCCGATCGCGGCGCGTACACCTGAGCCCCTCTACCGCTGGGCGGCCGTGGTCACGGCCCTGGACGGTGGAACGACCGAGGCTGTCCCCGACCGGGACTGGCTCACCGTCGCTGAGACGGCAGCCGCGTTCCACATCTCCATCCGCCTCCTCCGACGGCTGCTCGCCGACGGCACGCTCGACGCCGCCGCCGTGCGCGCCGGTCGGACCTGGAGGCTCCATCGGGCGCGCGTCGCCCAACTGCTGAATCCGAATCCACAGGAGGTGTGCCATGGCGTACCTGCGAACCCAGAAGCGCAAGAACCCCAAGACCAAGCGCCTCGCGACCTACTGGTCCATCAACTGGCGCGATCACCGGGGGAAGATCCGGCAGAAGGCCCTCGGCTACATCAACGAGCGGGAGGCGAACCGGGCGCTGACAGCGTTCGAGGAGCGCCTCCAGAGCGGCGAGTTCCTCGATCTGGATCCGCCGCCGAGTTCCTCGCCGACCTCCTCGGAGACGGGTGAGGGCCGGATCGTGGGCGAGTTCCTGGACGAGACGTACCTGCCCCGGGTGCGTCGCGACAAGGCTCCGAAGACCTACCGGATCCGCAAGGACGGAGCGACCGCGCTAAAGCGACGGCTGGCCGAGGTGCCGCTCTCGGACCTCTCGTTCCGCGTCCTCGACGACTACATCACCGATCGCTCCAGCGAGGTGCGCTCGCGGACCATCCAGCTCGAGATGAGCTGCCTTCGGCAGGCGCTGAAGCTCGCCGTCCAGCGCGGGGAGCTCGACGACCTCCCGCGATTCCCCAGCGTCCCGCTCAACGACGCCAAGCCCCACCGCTTCCTCGACGAGGACGAGACCCGCGCGCTGCTGGACGCCATGGACCCGCGGCGACCCCAGCCGCACGACGTCACCCGCGGGAAGCCCCCGCTCCAGCGTGACCAGTGGTCCTGGCTCGCTGTTTTCATGGCGCTGAACACCGGGATGCGATCGGGCGAGATCCTGAGCCGTGAGTGGTCGGACGTGAAGTGGCACCGCGGTGCACACGGCGCGATCCACATCGGGCATAAGCCCAAGCTCGGCTACCAGGTCAAGATGGGACGCCCGCGTACGATCCCGATGACGCCAGAGCTCCGGGAGGTCCTTGAGCAGGCGCGAACCTGGAGCGACGCGAAGTGGATCTTCCCGTCACCCCGGAACTCGAAGGTGCCGAGGAAGAGCTTTGCGCGGGCGCTTACCAACGCCTGCGAGCGCGCCGGGATCGAGCACATCCACCCCCACGGCCTCCGCCACAGCTGGGCCAGCCGGCTCGCCCAGGCAGGGGTGTACCGGCGAACCCTGATGGACCTTGGCGGCTGGAAGACGAGCCGCCTGCTCGACGAAATCTACAGCCACGTCACCGACGACCACATGGACGAGGTGATGTCGCGGATGGGGATCCCGCCGCGCGACGAAGGGGATGACGACGATCAGGAGGAGTGGGACGATGACGACGATCTCGAGTAGTGCACCGCCAGAGGGCACCATGGACACCGACCATCTCGACCTGCGGGTGCATTTGCGCTTCCCGGTCGACCCCCGCCACGCAGAGCCCGACCAGCGGGCCTTCCTCCGGTACGACCTGGAGCTCCTCGAGCAGGTCGATATCGGAGACGAGAGGGTGGTCGCCGCTGCGACGTTGTTCTGCATCCTCGCGGCTCACTTCGAGGAGGTCGCGTGGGCGGCGGACAGCGAGCCCACGAGCGAGTTCCTTGAGGAGGTCTGCGCTGAGCTGTTCGAGCGAGGGCAACCGCGCGAGGAGGTCAGCGAGGCAACCGGCTGGGACCTGAGCGACATCTACGTGCTCGACACCGGATCCGTTTCGGGTGTGTGGCCTGCTGTCGTCCCGCGTCTGCTCGACACGTTGATCCAGCCTTCCTCGCCCCTGGTCGTCTCACGAGGCGTTGCCGAAGCCGTCGATCTTCAGTGCGTGTACGTGCGCGGCCTGTGGGTGCTGTCCGGCTCGTAGCGGACACTTCCCCACAGCACTCATGCCAAGCTCACCTCGAACGAGGCGGCAACGGGTACTTCAGGACGACCGGTCGGGTGGGCGTTCGCCGTTCCGACTGCGAATCCACCAGGTGCCAGACGTTGAACTTTCGTTCCCCGGGCCTCGTATCCGAGTCCAGATCGGCCCAGCCGAGGTGGCTTGCGATGTAGCGTCGAAGCTGTTGTTTCGTATCCAGTCACTGGCCATCTTCGCCGAATCTGGGCGAGCAGGTGACGTTCGCGGCGGAGGTAGAATCCCATGTCGCAAGCCGCCCAACGATGGTCCGCAGTTCTCGCCCGCGCACAGCACTCGGAGCTCTCGCTTCGCGAGTTCGCCAGGCGCGAGGGCTACAACCCGAACACGCTCGCCTGGTGGCGCTGGAATCTTCGCCGCCAGAAGCGCGAGTCCGACCCGGCTCCCCGCCTTGCCGAGGTCGTTCTCGTCGAGGATGAAGAGCCACCGCCCACGAACGACAATGACGGACTCCGCGTCCGGGTCGGACAGGCGGAAATCCTCGTCCACAGCAATGACGACCTCGAGCTGCTCCGTCGCGTCGTCGAGGTGCTCGCATGATCGTTCCCATTCCCGGGCGCATCGTCGTGGCTCTCGACCCCGTCGACTTTCGCAAGCAGATCGATGGGCTCGCCGCTGCCGTCGAGCAGCTCGGTGAAGAACCGCTTGATGGAACCCTGGTGCTCTTCCGAAACAAGCGGAAGAACGCACTTAAAGCGTTGATCTGGACGCACGGCGGGTTCACCTTGGCCTACAAGCGGTTGGAGCGGGGACGGTTCGTCTGGCCCTCTGGGGACGGTGAAACCGTTCGAATGACGCGTGCCGAGCTCGCGGCTCTCCTGGAGGGCCTGGACCTCTCGAATGTGCGCCGACTGAGCCGTTGGAATCCTAAGAATCAGCGTGACACACCCCCTCGAAAGCGTTAGGTGCTGGCATGGCCGGCCTCGCTGAAGTCCTGGATGAAAACACCGCTTTGCGTCAGAAGCTGGCGCAGAGTGAGGCGCGCAATCGCGAGCAGGCAGAACGCTTCAGCGAGCAGCTCGAGGAGCTCGAGGAGCTGAAACGGAAGCTCGAGGCGGTACAGCAGATCAACGACAAGCTGACGCGCGCCCTCGAGCTCATCCAGAAGCAGCGCGAGCTCGCCCAGGCCGAACGATTCATCGCCGACCAGAACCAGCAGCGGCTCTTCGAGGACGAAGACATCGAGGTCCCGCCTCGCGACCCCGAGCTGGAAGCCGCGGACGAAGACAGTGCAGACGACGAGCCCACCGACGGACGCAGGAAGTCTCGGAAGAACGGTGGGCATCCGCGAAGAGGTCGTCGGAAGCTGAAGGACCTCGACCTGCCGAAGAAGAAGGTCACCGTTCCCGTGGCAGAGGCGAGTTGCCTCTCCTGCGGGCAGGGTCTGAAGGTCACCGGAACGACCACGTCGCATCGCACCCGCTGGGTCCCGGGGCACTTCGAGATCCTCGAGGTCGAGCGCGAGCAGTGCGCCTGCCCGAACCACCCCGAGGCCGGGACGTACGCCGCGTCCGAGCCGTTCCTGTTGCCGCGCTCGATGTGCGATGACGGGCTGCTCGCCCGCGTCATCGTCGACAAGCACGAAGACCATCTGCCGCTGAACCGCCAGAGCAAGCGCTTCGCCCGTCAGGGCATGCCCTTCGGCACCAACGTCCTCGCCGGCTGGATCCTTCGTGGATTCCAGCAGGTCCGACCGGTCGTCGAGGCACTCAGCAAGCAGGTCGTCGAAGACCAGCTCGTTCTGTCGGACGACACGGGGCACCCGGTTCAGGACAAGGGCGACGGGACGCTGCGGAAGGGCCGCCTGTGGGTGTTCACCGATCAGCGCCAGGCCTTCTACGCGTTCTCGCCGAACAAGAAGGGCGTGCACCCGAAGACCATCTTGTCGGAGCTCGGGTTCGAGGGCGGAACCCTCATCGCGGACGGCGGCAGCGAGTACAACCTCGCGGAAGCCGAGCTGGGTCTGGAGCGGGGCGGGTGTTGGAGCCACTTCCGCCGGTACTTCACGACAGCCGCCATCCTCGAGCCGAAAGCGAAGGCGGTCCTGCCGACCATCCAGGACCTGTTCATGATCGAGCGGGAGCTGAAGACGCTCGACCCGGATGACCGCCTCGCGATTCGCAAGGAACGCTCGGCACCCCTGGTGGATGGAGTCTACGGGTTCATCGAGGAGCTGAGCCCGAATCTGCGTCCGACGAGCCTGCTGTCGAAGGCGTGCGGGTACGGGATCAGCCAAAAGAGCAGGATGCACCGTTTCCTCGAGGACGGTCGGGTGCCACTTCAGAACAACATCAGCGAGCTGCTGCTCCGCCAGGCGGTCGTGGGCCGGAAGAACTGGATGTTCTCTCGCTCGGAGGGCGGCGCGGTCGCGGCTGCGGGGTGGTACTCGCTGATCGAGAGCGCGAAGCTGCAGGGAGTCGTCCCGCTGCTGTACCTGCACGACCTCTTCCAGCGCTTGCCGAACTGGCCGGCGACCCGGGTCGCGGAGCTGACGCCAATGCGATGGCGTCAGGCCGTGGAGGCCGGTCGGTTCGAGCCGGTTCCACCCGGACAGTTCCTGATGACGTAGGTCAGAGCACTCGACGAAGGTAGCGAACGTCCGGTCAGACGGCGAGAATGCTCAGTGAGTGGATACGTTGTTTCGGATCCGAGAGGGAGCCGTGGTTCCATCCATCCATGACCGCGCCAAGCAGGAGATCACATAGCTGAATCCCGGCCACGGTCTTGGAGTCGTAGATCCCGACGGCGTCGATCGGTCGCCGCTGGCACGCCTGGGCAAGCATGTGGTTCCCGACGACCTCCGCGGCCTCATGCGCCTTCGAGTACCCCGAACCCCCGAACGGCTCATCTGCGTGGACCGTGAAGTGCACGTCCCGATCGCGATGGGCGCGCCCGCAGCTGCGCATCTTGTTCGCAAGGAACTGCGTGAAGTGCTTCCGTCTTCCAAGGTCTCTGTCGCGTCCGTGGAGGTCGAGGTCCACCCAACCCTGGCGCACAACGATGCAGTGGAATCCTAGCCAAGGCACCTGGAAGAACAGGTCTACCAGGTTTCGGTAGGTGGACAGGGTCTGTCGCTTCGTGCGCTGCCACTTCACCTCGGAGCCCGGATACGGGGCCTCCGCCGTTGCGTGCTCGAACAGGGCCTGGAACTCGGGCCGCTTGGTGGCAGGGATCCAGAGCGCGCCAAACCCATAGAAAGCGTGACCGCCGGTGCCCGATTCGTCACAGTAGATGTCGAAATCGAGTCGGGTTCTGCGAGAGCGATTGTTGTGCGGGTTGGCCGGATTGATCGCGAGATCAGGGCCTTTCCGCCCCCCTGGGAAGAGCTGTCTGCATGTCGACTCCATCGATCGAGAACGAAGGTTCGATCCGGTAATCGACCAACCGACCCATCGCTATGGAGCCCAGGAAGACGATCCCCAGACCGCGAATCAGGTCATGGCAACGTTGCCAGTCCATGGCGTGGACACGAGCGGCAGCCGCGCCTGCTACCGCTTAAAATGTGCCACGAGGCCAGCGAGCGCCCCAAGTCCGAACCAGTGGACGACGGCTACCGCGTCATCTTCGTGCGCGCCGGCCTGGACGAGGGGTTCGGCGGCGTGCCTCGACCAGCTCCGTCCACGGACGCCTGTGACGCGCTTCGCGGTGGCGATATCGAACTTGTGAGCTTCGCTTCCCGCGAAGGGAGCGAGGGGATCGGGGATTCCGGCGCGTGTGCGCTTCGTGGGTCGCATATCTCCTCTCCTATCTGCGCGAGCTGGCGGCCAGGCCGCCGAGAATCGCGCCAATTGTGGTGCCCACGACCGTCGAGACCGCTGCACCCTCCTTCACCTGCTGTAGCTGTCGCCGGAGCGTCTGGAGCTTCGCCTTCGCTTCCTCCAACGTCACTTTCAGCGCATGGTGCTCGGCGCGTAGCGAACCCAGATCACTCTCCGCCTGGAGTCGGGCGCGCTGCTCCCCCGCCAAGGCCGCTTCTGCCACGATGGCCCTACGCTCCAGGACTGCGGCCTCCTCCTGACGGTTTCGAATCAGAGTGTTCAGGGACTCCCTTTCGCCTTCCAGCGCACGGTTCCGCGCCCGTTGCTCATCGAGCTCACCCTCCAGCCGAAGCCGCGTGCGCTCGGACTCCAGATACTGCTCGCTGGAGACCCACTCTTCGAGCACACCCGCTTCAGTGGTGTCTTGGACGAGTGCATCTGGCAGACAACCCAAAACTCTGGCCAGCGCGACGAGCTGCGTCATCGTGGGGGTCCGATCGCCGCTGACGAGACGTGAGATCATGGACTGCGATAGTCCACTTTGGTCGGCCAGAGCGCTCTGCGTCAGTTGGGCCCGTTCGATGCGCTCGGCCAATCGCTCGCTGAAGGACTCGGTCGGGGATTCTGTTGTCATGATAACCTCTTGATTCTGATGGGATCAGAATAACCCAGAATTGAGGCATTTTCAATCCCAACGGAATCAGGGCCACCCTGAGGTGATGGTGGCGCCTATTGTCCGGCGAAGGTCCGAGGCCGAACGAGGCAGCCATAGGCATCCTGCCGTCGGCGCTGAAGCTCCGCCGCTGCTGCACAAACTGCTGCACAGAACGCAGAAACGCCCCGACCTTTCGATCGAGGCGTCTGTGGATTGTCGACTCGGGACGCCGACTTCGATGTGGTCGGGGTAGCTGGATTCGAACCAGCGACTTCCTGCTCCCGAAGCAGGCGCGCTACCAGGCTGCGCTATACCCCGACGACCCAGCCTACCTATCCAGCCCCCTGCGCGCGTCAAGTCCCGCGATCAGTCCTCTGGAGCCGCCCGCACACAGCGCACGCCCGCGCCATCGCGGCCGAAGTCGTCCCGGCGGAAGAACCGGGTGCCCGTCGACAGCGGCGTGTCGACCCCCACTCCGCCCCCACGGAGCGCACGACGTCGCTGCCGCGTCTTCTTCGGCTCCGGTTCCTTCGTCCACTCCAGCGCGTTCCCGACCAGGTCGCAGAGCCCCTGGGCGCTCGTTCCGCCCGGCTTGCTGCATACCGCATGGGCGTCGTCCGCACAGGGCGTGCCCTTCAACCCCGAGACCCGCTCGCAGGTGGGCGGGCTCTCCCCCCACGGATAGCGTCGGGTGCCCCGCGACGTCGCTGCGAACTCCCACTCGGCCAGGTTCGGCAGCCTTCCACCGAAGTACCGACAGGCATGGTGCGCTTCGGCGTACGACACGCACAACATCGGGTGGTCGGGCGCCGTATCGACCTCGCAGGTGGACGGCGGCATCACACAGGCCCCGTCGCGCACGCAGGACGTGTACTGGGCGTAGGTGAGCTCGGTCTTCAGGATCTCGAAGTCCGGGATGTCGATGGGATCCATGCCCCTGGGCGTGCCATCGAGCGCAGACGGACGGAAGGTACCCCCCTCGACCCGGACCCACTCGAGACCCGCTGCACCGCCCGGATCGTCGGGAGGGTCGTCGGCATCCGAGAGGTAGCCGAGCTGCTTGAGCGCATCCCTGGTGTCCTGGTCGAGCTCGATGACCGGCGCGGTCTCCGAACCAGCTCCGTAGTAGTCGTTGAGCGCGGTGGTGAGCGACTCCACCACCTCGGGATGGTCGGCCGACACGTCGTTCTGCTCCCGGGGGTCCTTCACGACATCGAACAGGTGGAGCTCGTCGGAGCGCAGATCGACGTAGAGCTTCCACTGATCCCGCACGATGGCCCTTCGGTTCTGGATGCGACGGGTCTCGGAGACCACCGACCGCTCCGGATCGACGAACCGCATGCCGTCCCGGGGCAGCGCCTCGCCCTTGAACGACGGACTGGGCGGCAGCCCGAGCAGATCGACCAGCGTGGGCGTGAGATCGACCAGCCCGACCGGCTGAGAGATGCGCTGCGACGCGACGCCTGGGCCCCGGATCAGGAAGGGAACGCCGATCACCTCGTTCCACAGCTGGATGGTGTGCTCGGTCCCGCCGTGCTCCTCGAACTCGTCGCCGTGATCGGCCACCAGGGCGACGACGGTGTCCTGCATCCGGCCCTGCTCGACGAGCGCGTCGAACAGCCGACCGAGGTGGTGGTCGAGGTAGGCGATCTCGCTGTCGTACCGATCGAGCGGCGACTCGCCGAAGTCCCAGTCCTCGTGGGCGATGTAGTCGCTGTGCGGGTCGAAGTAGTGCAGCATCAGGAAGAACGGCTCGTCCCGCTCCCCGGCGGCTTCGAGGTAGCGGATGCCACGGTCGGTGATGTCGGCGCTCGACAACACCTTGTGCGGGTTCCCCTTCTCGACGACCGAGATGTCGAACAGGTCGAAGCCCTGCTGGAAGTGGCTGGTCTCGGGGTCGAGGGCGTGATGGCTGACGTAGGCCGCGGTCGAGAACCCCTTGGCCTTCGTGTGCTCGGCGAGCGTGACGTGCTTGGCATCGAGCACCGCCTCCCACTGGGTGATCCCGTGGTCACGCGGCGATCGACCCGTCAGGATGGTGGCGATCGAGGGCTTGGTCCACGGAGCGTGCGTGTAGGCGCGCTCGAACACGGCCCCGTGCTCGAAGAACCGCGTCAGATGCGGGGCGGTCTCCCGCTCGTAGCCGTACAGGTCGAGGTTCTGGGCACGCAGCGTGTCCACGATGATGAGCACGACGTTGTCGGCCGGCCCCTTGGGAATGGGCGTTCGGTAGTCGACCTCGCTCCTCACAGGCGGCCCGCCTCCGGGACCCGCGAGATACCCGACCGCGATGCCGGCGAGGAGAAGGCCGATCAGCGCCAGGACAGGAAGAAAGCGGGTCCACGAAGACCCGGACGAGGAGGATGTCGACATCGGGCTGGCCTAACGTCCGGACCGAGACCTGTTCAACCGCGGCTCACCCGCTCTGCGACTCGCCGGACGACGGGCTCTCGGCCACCTCGAACGCCCCGATGCCGACCGCGCGCTTCCGGCGCATCCCGGCCGCCACCATCCCGACCAGGAGCGCCAACATCCCCGTACCCGCGGGCCCGTTGGACGCACACCCCCCGCAGGCCCCGCCGATGTCGGGGCTCGATCCCCCGATGGCCGTGTCGACGTCGGTGTCCGAGTCCGTGTCGGCATCCGTGTCCGAATCCGTGTCGGCATCCGTGTCCGAATCCGCGTCCGAATCCGTGTCGCTGTCGGTGTCGCTGTCGGTGTCGGTGTCGGCATCCGTGTCCGAATCCGTGTCCGAATCCGTGTCCGAATCCGTGTCCGAGTCCGCGTCACTGTCGGTATCGGCATCCGTGTCGCTGTCCGTATCGGCATCCGTGTCCGCATCGCTGTCCGAGTCCGTATCGGCGTCCGTGTCCGAATCCGCGTCGCTGTCGGCATCCGTGTCCGAATCCGTGTCGCTGTCCGTATCGGCATCCGTGTCCGCATCGCCGAAGGCACAGCCGTCGTTCGCATCCAGAGGGTCCGACTCGCACGCAGCTTCCTGGGCGTCGAGCCAGCCGTCGCCGTCCGTGTCGTCGTCGGCGTGGTCGGGCACCAGATCCATGTCCAGGTCCGGCAGCGACCCCGAACACGCGGCGAACCCCACCTCGTCGATGTCCAGGATGCCGTCGCCGTCCGAGTCCTGGTCGTGGGACGCACCGAAGCCGTCGCCATCGTGGTCCGAGTCGCCTTCCAGCACGTCCCACAGCCCGTCGCCATCGGAGTCCTCGGTGGTCACGACCACCCGATGGGGCACCGACAGCGCATCCACGTCGACCAGGACGCTGTCCGACGAGCCGTCCGACCAGCGGACGTCCACCACCACCTCGCCCGTCACCCCGCCCCAGTGCAGGAAGGGCCAGGGAGACGCACCGCGACCGCCGTTCGACACCACTCCCTGGCGCACGCCCGACACCGTGGCCGCCGCGCCGTAGTCCTCGCGTGCACGGGGATCCGCGCAGTCTCCCTGGATGTGACGGACCCCCAGCTGCAGGTGGGCGGGAGCGGTGTCGGACGCGTCGTTCATCAACACCGCGCTCGAGCCAGGTGCCCGGGTGAGGAGCAGGTCCAGATCGCCGTCGTCGTCCAGATCTCCTGGCACGACGCCGACGGTGGTTCCCGTGTGCCCGACCGGTCGGATGTCGGTGCTGTTCGTGGGGTCGGCCCCCCAGAACACCTGATCGGCCGCGTCGGAGCCGACCACCAGGTCCAAAGACCCGTCGTTGTCGAGGTCTGCGCAGGCCAGCCCCGAATACGCGCCCGTCGACAGGGTGGTGGGCAGCCACTCGTCCGCTACGAGCGCGTGTTCGCGGAGCGTTTCGAGGGTGGGGTCGGTCACGAGGACCTCGAGCGGACCCCCCGGCACGGTGTCGCAGGCCACCACAGAGCCTTTCGGGGTGTCGTTCTCGCCCGCCATCCCCGTCACGGTCCACACCGGATCGAAGGTGCCATCCGACTGCCCCTGCTGGATGCCCATCGTCAGGTCGTTCGTGCGGTAGGCGATGTCCAGCACCCCGTCGTCGTCCAGATCGACGACCTGCCCGTGATCCGAGGATACATCGAACGAATCGGCGTTGGTGAGCAATGTGTAGCCCGGATCGATCCAGCCCCCCGGCGTGCGCTCCAGCAGGAAGTCCTGGGCATTGATGGCATACATCCAGTCCAGGTCGCCGTCCCCGTTCACGTCCAGCAACACCGACAGCTCGAGGGAGCCCGTGTGCAGGGTGTCCAGGGTGAAGTCGTCGACCCCGTCGTCCTGTGCTTCGTACAGGTGCCGCGAGCTGGTCAACGCGAGCTCGATCGCCCCGTCGCCGTCCAGATCGGTCCACATCTGGCCACGTGGGTAGCGAACCGACGTTCCGCCCATGCCATCGGAGACGTTCGGCGTTGCGGTGGCCAGCACGGTCACGCGCTCCGACCAGCCTCCCGGCACATTGGGATCGGGCTCCCAGATCTGCAGTCCGGCGACATCCACGATGGACAGCTCGAACACGCCGTCGTCGTCGACATCCGCGATGGTGGAGGCGCCGAACGACCGTGAATCCTGCACGGGCAGCGGAACCCCGGCATCGGTGAAGGTCTGCGCCCACGCGTCCCCGTTCGCCACCAGCCCCAGCATCACCACGCTCGACAGACCCAGCGCCCGCCGGACCCATTGCAGTCGCAGCATCGAGGAGGACGCAGATCGAGACGGAGTCGCCATGCCTCATGCTACCTCGGAGATCCACTCGACTGCGCGATCGCCTGCGAATCTCGACATCAAACCTATGAAACCTCCGTTATCGATGAGTCAATCCGGCGGTTCGCATACGAACTACGAAAGTCTTCGTTGACAATCTACGAAAGTTTTCGTAGAACAAGAGCATGACCGACCCCTCCCCCGAGTCCCGCCTGCTGACCGACGCCGAGCTCGAGCTCATGCACAGCCTGTGGAGCCACGGCGCCAGCACCGCGCGCGAGGTCCACGGCCGCCTGCCCGACGATCGCGCCTACACCACCGTGTCCACCATCCTCCGGATCCTGGTCGACAAGGGCTTCGCCACGGCCACCAAGCAAGGTCGGGCCCACCTGTTCGCCCCCGCCCTGACCCGCGGCGAGTACCGCATGCGCAAGCTGCGCTCGGTGGTCGATGGACTGTTCGACGGGAGCCCGGTCGACCTCGTCCGGCAGCTGGTCGGCAGCGAGTCCCTGTCCAAGAACGAGATCGACGCACTCAAGTCGGTCGTCGACGAGCTCGAGGAGTGAGCGCGATGTCCTTCCTCATCGGTCTGTGCGGTCTGTTCTGCGTCTCCTGGATGGGCCTGCAGCTCATCGTGGTCAGTCTGGCCCTCACCTCGGAGTGGGCCGTTCGCCGCAGCGCTCCGGGCGCCAACCGCTGGCTGCGTCGCCTGCTGATCACCGCCGTCGCCTGTGGGCTGTCGATGGCCGGGCTCGTCGCCGTCGCCAGCATCGACGGCCTCGCTCCCTCTCTGTCCGCCACCCTCCGGACGACCGCGACCTACACCGATCCCTTCGTGCAGCCCCTCGTCGATGCCGGCACCGAGGTCGTCCGTCTGGTGCCCTTCTCCACCGGGTCGAACGCGGGCGCCGGGCTCGAGACCTCCGCGAACACGGGCCTGTCGGACGGTGCTTCCGCCATCACGCCCTCCAGCGCCCTCGCATCCATCGCCGCCTCTCCGCTGGCCTCGACCGTGTGCGCGGGCATCGCAATCCTCCTGGCGGCCTCGATCCTGCTCGGCCTCGCCCTGGTCGTCCGCCAGATCCGCCGCCAGCACGACCGGATCGATGCCGCGTCCCCTCTGCTGACCGTCGGCCGCCTCACCCTGGCCGTACACCCGAGCCTCGCCGGGCCCTGCGCGGTGCTCGATCTGCGTCCCCTGGCGCGATTCTCCCGTCCCCGGGCGGTCATCCTCCTGGATGCGCGCACCGGCCGCGACCGCAGCGAACAGGGCCGGAACGCCCGCGACCTCGCGGTCCGCCACGAGCTCACCCACCTCCGCCACGGAGACCTCCAGGCCGCGCTGGTGTCGTCCCTCATCGTCGCCGTCAGCATCGTCGATCCCTTCGCCTGGCGCCTGGCCCGCAACCTCGCCGAGCTCGACGAACACCTCGTCGACCGCACCCTGCTGCTCTCCGGCGTCTCGCCGCGCGCCTACGGCCGGCTCCTGCTCGCTGTCCACAGCCCTCCACCCACGCCGTTCCCCGCGTCGATGCCCGCTCCTGGCCTCGCGCACACCACCCCGCTCCACAGGAGACTCCACATGCTCGACCGCAACACCCTCCGCTCTTCCGCCCGCTGGCCGTTCGTCCTCGCCGCGCTCGTCACCCTCACCGGGCCCGTCACCCTCGGGCTGACCGCGCTGTCCATCGTCGACAACCCCGCCCAGGCGAAGCCCTCCGACACCCGTGCTCCGAAGACCCCGTCTACATTGGAGACCCCGTCTACGCTGGACGCCGTCGACCACCCCCTCGTCGACGCCGCCCACGCCCGGCTCACCGCCACCGACAAGGGCCGTCGCTTCGTCCGCCGCGCTTTCGAGCGCCGCCCCACCCACCTCGATCTGCTCCACACCGAGCTCGACGCCGCCGGACTGCCCACCGCACTCGAAGCCGTCGTGTTCATCGAGAGCGCCTACGACGACCAGCTGTCCACCGACGACCTGCGCAAGGGCGACTCTGCAGCCCCCACCAGCGGGCCCATCGGCGGCGGCCTGTGGATGTTCATCCCCAGGACCGCGCGCACCTACGGCCTCACCGTCACCGAAGACCTCGACGAGCGCCTCGACCCCGTGCTCGAGACCGATGCCGCCATCGCCCTGCTCACCGACCTGCACGACGAGTTCGGAGACTGGGGACTCGCGCTGGCCGGCTACAACCAGGGCGCTGCGCACGTCCGCAAGGCCATCGAGACCCACGGCACCCGCGACGTCATGCGCCTGGTCGAGATCGGCCCCGAAGACGGCGGCCTGAACGGCTACGTGCCGATGGTCTGGGCCGCAGCCCGCGTGCTCGACGACCGCGCCGCCTCCGAGGGCTCCGAGCGTCCGGGCGCCTCGGCACCCTGAAGCGCCAGCAGCTGCTCCTCCGCCCACGCCGTGATCGCGTCGGGGGATGCGTCCTGCAGCTGCGTCGCCGCGTCCACCGGCTCCCCGAACACCAGGCGGATCCGATTCCCGCCCCGTGGCACCCGCGCTCCGATCGGCAGCACCCCTTCCATGCCCGTGTGATGGAACGGGAGCAGCAGCGGATGCGTCTGTGCCACGAGGTGTCCGATCCCCGTCTTCAGCGGGGTCCGCAGCTCCCCTGGCGTCCGGGAGCGGCCGCCCTCCGGGAAGATGTGCACCCACTCCCCCGGCGTCCGCAGGCGATCCGCGAGGAACCGCATCCCCGGCTGATCCAGACCCGCTCCCCGGACGATGGGCACCCCTCGCCCGAACGAGAAGAAGCGCGCCGACACCGGGTTGCTGAAGAAGTTCAGCGCGTCCGTCGCACACCAGCGATTGTCCGCCCAGCGCAGCGGCGAGAACGTGCCCACCAGCCACGGATCGTCGAACAGGCTCACGTGGTTGCTGAACGTGAGCAGGGGTCGACCCGTCTGTCGCGCCGCGTCGAAGGCCTCGCGGTTCACCGTCTCCAGCCGATTGAGCCCCTCGATCAGGAACCGACACAGCCCGACGATCACCGGGGTCATCACCCGACGTCTCCACGACGACTCCGGCCGGAATCGCGCCACGGCTTCGCGCTCGGCGGCATTCACACCAGGGCCCTATGCAGTCGGGCACGCCCGCACGTCACCACCGCGTCACCGCCTCTGAGATAGCCTCGCGCGTGCCTCGTCTGTCCCCCTCCAGCGTCCGTGTCATCGTCGGCGTGCTCCGTCGGATCTGCGTCCTCTGCATCGTCTGCTCGGGGTGGGTCGTGTGCATCGCAGATGTCAGAGCCTCGATCCCGGAGTCGATCCCGGAGCCGCTGGGCCCAGACGTCTCGATCGTTCCGCCGGTCGTTCCATCGGACGTCCTCGCCGACGCTGAAGCTCCACGGCGGGGTCAGGGGCAGAGAGGGCGCCAGAGAGGGCGTCGCAGTCGGTACGTCACCATTCCCGTCGACATCGGCATCGGCCCCAGCGCCCACCTGATCACCGGCCCCGTCTTCCGGGATCAACCCGTGCTCACGGGCCTGTCGCTCTCGGTCCAGGCCATCATCGACAAGCAGACCATCCGGAAGTACCGCAAGCGCATCCCGGCCCGCTACCGCAAGCTCGCGCAGCAGATGAACGAGGTGCGCTACAGCCCGTTCATCTGGCTCCCGGAGACGCTGTTCATCTCGCCAGCCCTTCCCAGACGGCTTCCCGACGGGTCGAAGCGCGGAGGGACCGGGATGTACGGGGCGACGTGGCGGCCCTTCAGCATCGGCATCCCCTGGCTGCAGGGGGGCGTGAAGTTCACCACGAGCGCGGGCGCACGGCTCACCTACGCCTTCCTCCACAGCGACACGCCGGGCGGCGGGCTCGAGAGTCCCACCCACTTCCTGCGCATCGGCATCGACCTGCGGGCCCAGCTCTACGTGCCGTTCAGCGACGAGGTGGGGGTGTCGCTCGGGTGGACGAGCCAGTTCTACCCGCCGCAGCCGGTGGGAGGGTCGATCTTCGCGTTCGGGCCGTTCGACGAGAGCATCTGGCACATCGGACAGGGCACGCTGAAGCTGCACGTCCGGGTCCCGTACCGCACCCAGCTGTAGCCTCGAGCCCGCTTCACAGCGCGTCGACGACCTCCCACAGCAGCTCCTCGCCCTGTACGTCCTGGGACGTGACCCCGATCAGGAAGTCCGGCGCGTAGCGACTGCCTCCCGGGAAGGTGTGGCCACCCCCTTCGATCACCACCCGCGAGACCGGCGCAGCGCAGTCCACCGCCGACTCCACCGACACCGTCGTTTCGTCGTCTTCGACGTCCGGGAGGTCCTCCAGCACGGGCTCTCCGGCGCACCCGTTCGTGTCCGACCAGAACGCGAAGGCCTCGTCCGACGACACCGCCGCTCCCCGGTCGCCGTCCGCCACCGGCCCCCCTTCGAACGGCACCAGCGGGTCTTCGGTACCCAGCACGAAGCGCACCGCCACCAGCTCCGACGGCGCACACGCCAGCGACACCGGCATCGTCGCGATGTACGTCACCCCAGCCGCGTACCGCTCCGACCGCTCGCAGAGCAGCCGCTGGGTCATGAACCCGCCATTCGACACGCCCGACGCCACGATCCGCTCGGTGTCGATCGTTACCTGGCCGGCCAGCTGCGCCGTCACATCGTCGATCACCGCATCGATGAACCCCACGTCGTCGACGTCCTCCGTCACGTACTGGGCCTCGAGCTCGCGTCCGTCGTTCCAGTTGCCGTCCAGCGAAGAGGGGTAGACCGCCACGAACCCCTCGCGATCCGCCACCGCGTTCAGGTTCGTGAATCGGCCCACGTTCCGGCCCTTGCGCGCTCCCCGTGGCCCACCGCCGTGCATCATCACCACCAGCGGCACCTCGCCCGACAAGCCCTTCGGCACGTGCAGGTAGTAGTTCCGGGTCTCGCCCTGAAACGTCAGATCCACGCGTTCGCCCGACGATGCCGCGCAACCCAGCGTGGTCGACAGCAACACGGACAGGACGAGGGTGGCGGGACGCATGGAGCCTCCGGATTTCGGGGTACACAGCATAGACCCCCGAGACCGCGCGCTCCGAAAACCCGCGACATCGACCGCACATGCAGGTACTCCGTGCTCCGCGGGTGCGTCGGCAGGTCGATCAGCTCGATACGGCACTCCACCGCCCGTCCGGAGGATCCGTGCTCTCTCTTCTCACCTCGCTCGCCACCCCTGCCGCTGCTGCCGATCACGCTCCCGTCTTCATCCCCGAGCTGCAGTACCGCCCCCGCTTCGAGACCGATTCCGGGCGAGACCGTCTGCCGGGCGAAGGAGGCGTCGCCTACGTCACCCATCGCGCGCGTCTCGGTGCGAGCCTGCGCTGGGGGCCCGTCCAGACCCGCATCGTCTTCCAGGACGTGCGCGCGTGGGGCGAAGAGCTCGACACCCGGCGGGACTTCAGCGGCGACGGCATCGATCTCGCCATCGGCACGCTCACCTGGACCCCCTCCGACCGCTGGGCGCTGACCCTCGGCCGCGAAGAGGTCTCCCTGCTCGACGAGCGGCTGGTGGCCCGGGCCGGCTGGCGGCAACCCGGACGTCACTTCGACGGGGGCCGCGTCACCTACGCCGACGGACGCTGGGCCGCCGAGGTCGCGGGCTACCTGGTCATCGACGGCGACGACTTCCAGTTCGCGACCCAGGATCAGGTCGAGCCCGGGCGCGGCGACCAGACCCTGTGGTGGGCGCGGGGCGGACTGGAGACGCAGGACAGCGTGGCCCAGCTGCTCGCCACCGTCGACGATCGGCGCCAGGTCGAGAACGAGGAGGTCTTCCGCGTCACCCCCGGCGTGTTCGTGAAGCATCGCCAGGGGCCGATCCGCACCCGCTTCGAGCTGTACGGACAGTTCGGGAGCGTGCTGGGCGGCGATGTGGCCGTACGGGCGGGCCTGTTGGGCGCTCAGGTCGCGTTCGCGCCGGACTGGACGGCGTCTCCGAGCCTGACCCTGAGCTACGACGGGATGACCGGCGAAGGGAACGGCGGCGATGGGGTGTTCACCAGCTTCGACACGCTGCGCGGTGCCAACCACCGCTACTACGGCAACCTGGACTACGCGATGTACTTCCGCGGTGGGCCCGCAACCGGGGAGGGTCTGCACGACCCGCACATCGGTCTCGGTCTGCGCCCGACCGAAGCCTGGTCCATCCAGCTCGACCAGCACCTGATGGCCCCCGCCGTCGCTCGCGACGAGGCCTGGGTGGCGCTGGAGCCCGACCTGAACGTGTCGTTCGCGCCCCTGGACGTGCTCACGATCACGGGCGGCGGTGCGGTGTGGGTCGAGGTCCACGAGCCCCGCGAGCCAGCGGAGTGGTTCGCGTACCTGATGGTCGACCTGAACCTGCGGGGCCCGGAGATCGGCGGCTGACGAACAGCTGGGTCAGCCGGATTCCTCCTCCAGGTCGACGTGGACCAGGTGCTCCAGGAGCACGTCGCGCGGGGAGTGACTGCGTCGCTTGGCGCCCCCCTTCATCACCACCAGGGGCACTTGTTCATGCCCGAACACCTGGTCGATCGGGGGCAGCTGCTCCAGGTCCGAGCGGACGATCGTCACCAGCTCCCAGCGGATCCCCCGCTCCTCGAGCAGGAACAGCGTCATCTCGTCCTCGTAGAGCACCACCTCCAGCGTCGCGATGCTCTGGACCCGCTCTGCCAGGCGTTCCGCGTCCTTCTTCGCCAGCTTGAGGCACACCCGTGTCGGGGTCCTGTTCGAGGCCTCGGACGACTGGTCGACCTCGAAGAACAGCAGGTGCGGGTCGGTGACGAACCGCTCCGCCGGAGGGTCGAGCCAGTCGTCGTCCCCCAGCGGATCGGCCAGCGCCGCCACCTCGATGTCGCCCTGTGCGGTGGGGACCGAGACCAGCGGAGTGCCCTCCATCAGTGCGGGGCCCCGGTTCTCGATCAGCTTCACGACGGCTTCGACCATCGCGGCCAGGTCTTCGCTCACCGAGTCGTCGATGGGGGTGAGCATGCTGTCGGCGAAGTCGAACACCAGGGGCACCCGCCCGTCGAACACCAGCCCGGCATTCTCGCACCAGACGCGGTGTGCGCTGGGGATCTCGTCGATCGGGTCGAGGTGGACGTTCATCGCCTCCACCTCGTGGAATGCCGGGTGTTCGGGGCCTTCGCCCATGACCTCGACGTCGTCGAGCGAGGGGTAGAACGACAGCCCCCGCACCTCGTCGGCCGCCCCGAGCATCAGCCCGAACCAGGTGCCGCATTCGGGGTGCGTGACCTCGAACACCACGCTCTCGTCGATCCATTCCCAGGCTCCGCAGCCTGCGAGCCGCTCCAGCACGGGTTTCCAGACGTCGGTGCGCGTGAACGGCATCACGCGCTCCTCGAAGTCGGGGTCCGGCCCGCCGCCGATCGTGGTCAGGAACTGCTGCATCAGGTGTTCGAACGCGTCGATCAGCAGATCGAGCCCCGTGTCGGGCACGAGCTTGGCGCCAACTGCATCGGCGGCGGCCTGGAACTCGTCGAGCTGAGAGGGCGGGCAGCGCAGGGTCTTGGGCCGACCCGGCGGCGCGTGTTCGGCGCGGCAGGACCGGATCAGGATCTCGGAGGGGTCGGTATCGGCCACGAGGGGCTCGCTGGCCCGGAGCAGGCCGGAGCGACGCTCTCCGACGAGCACGATCTGGTCGATGGGGAGGCGGGCAGCGAGGTCGCCAGGGACATCGAACACGGCGGCTTCCCAGGTGCCGCGACGCGAGAGCTTCTTCAGCCGGGCCATGGGGCCTCCGGAGATCGACGGGGGTGGCGGGGTCTATCACCGCAGCTCGAGCGTCCCCAGCTTGCCCACCGCATCGCAGTCGTCCGCGGCGATCTTGCCCTGGTCGTGCCGCTTCGCCACGTCGTTGCTCGTCGCGCGGCCGTTCAGCAGGTTCACCGACACCGTGTCCACCTCCTCCGGACGACTGCTGTGGAAGCTCGAGCTGTCGTAGCCCACCACCGCCATCGCGCCGTCGCGCCAGGCCAGCGTGTACGACGTCGACCAGCGCCACGACGACCCGCCGTAGTTGTCCACGCGCAGGCTCCGCTCGCCGATCTGCTCCAGCCCTGAGTAGGGGTCGCCGAACACGCCTCCGCAGGAGGGGCACATCGCGATGCAGGGGGTCTGCAGCACCCGCTCGAATCCGTCCGGCCGCCCCAGGGCCACCACGAGCAGCCGCTCGGGGTGAGCCGATCCCTCATCGGGTGTGAGGACGACCGCGATGTCGTCGGTGCCATCCCCGTCGAAGTCGTGCTCCACGGTGTCGGTCCGCGTCCAGCCCTGGGCCACGGCCGGGATCCACGGGTCCGATGGCGGGACGGGAGCCGGTGCGGCCGGCGCGACGGGTGCCGGGGCCTCCGGTGCGGTGGACGGCGCGGGTGGATGGGCTGGAGTCGGGCCTCCACATGCGAGCAACAGTGCCAACGCGGTCATCGGAGCACCTCGAGAGGAATGAGCGTCCCGGACTCTACAGGATGGCGCGCCCCTGTCTCTGCTCCAGGTGGGTGACGAGATAGAATCGAGCATGCGCACACCGTCCACCCCCACCCCTGCTTGTTTCGTGGCCGCGGCGTGGCTCGTGGGGCTCGCGGGAATCGCCCTGGCCGGCGGATGCTCCGGTCGCGCCGACACCGCTTGTTCGCCGGCGACGGATGAGGCCGTCCAGGCCATGGCGGACTTCGAAGCGTGGACCGGCCACGTCGTGTGCGTCGAGTCGCCCCCCGTCGTCACCGGCGACCTCGCCGAAGACGCGTTCTCGGAAGCCTGCCGCCAGTTCGACCGCGACACCGGCTACACCGTCGAGCATGCGGCCTGCTGAAGCGCGCCCTGCAGCTCGGTGGTCGGCCCGGCCTCGCAGACCTGCATGAACAGCCGCTGGTCCGAGCTCCAGCCCGCCAGCAGATCCTCGTCGTCCGACCACGGGGGTTCGTATGCGGCATCCAGTGCGCCATCGGTCAGCAGCGCCCGGCAGAGCGAGGTGTACAGATCCAGGCCGGACGAATCCGTGTCCCAGTGGTCAACGGCGACGTGCCAGCCGTCGTCCTCCCACCACACCTCGCCCTCCGGAAGGGTGACCTCGGAAGCGACCACGCTGGCGAGGCACATGGGCCCAGTGCGCGCGACGAACCCGTCTACACGGGCCTGAAGGCGGGGGCGCCACGCGGGGTCGACGCCGTCCCACCGAACCTCAGGCGGATCGGAGGCTTCACAGGATGGCGGGACAGAGCTGCAGCCTTGGAGCAGCCCGAGCAGCGGAACGAGGACCATAGGGCAGGGTAGCGCACTGGGCGGGGAGGTCTCCTGGCATGTTGGGCCGGGTGTCTTCGAGCGGGGAAATAGTGGGTCAGAGACCAAACAAAAGGTCGAAAGCACATTTCATCCACATGGCTTGCTCACGTGGTCAATAGCCGGGAATAACGGAACAAGCGGGCGGAGTGTCGTTAAAACCTTTACTATCGGCCGAATTGAGTCAACGGTTATGCGTGGGGGCTCATCCCCGCGTGTGCGGGGCGACCACGGCGCCCGCGCGGTCATCCATTACGGGCGGGGGCTCATCCCCGCGTGTGCGGGGCGACCTCGAGCCCTACAAACGGCTGCACCTGGTCATGGGGCTCATCCCCGCGTGTGCGGGGCGACCGTCGTCTACCTCACGGGGCCCGGGTGCTACGCGGGCTCATCCCCGCGTGTGCGGGGCGACCACGGCGCCCGCGCGGTCATCCATTACGGGCGGGGGCTCATCCCCGCGTGTGCGGGGCGACCTCCGCCGACGACTATCCGCCCGTCAATCGCCCGGGCTCATCCCCGCGTGTGCGGGGCGACCGGCTTCAAGGCTCGGCCGGCTGACCTCGACTGGGGCTCATCCCCGCGTGTGCGGGGCGACCGTGAGGGTAGAGACTGACCACTACGCCTGGACGGGCTCATCCCCGCGTGTGCGGGGCGACCGGACGGGTTCACGATCAACGCCAGTTGCGAAACGGGCTCATCCCCGCGTGTGCGGGGCGACCTTCGCCCCATCGTTCCAGGAGATCCAGAACTGGGGCTCATCCCCGCGTGTGCGGGGCGACCCGCAGATCGTGGCTGGGTCGCGCTGTCGGGCTGGGCTCATCCCCGCGTGTGCGGGGCGACCGGCGTATAGGTGTTTTCGTCGGTCTCGTAGGGGGGCTCATCCCCGCGTGTGCGGGGCGACCACTTTTGACGATCTCGTGCATGTGACCTCCAGGGGCTCATCCCCGCGTGTGCGGGGCGACCAGCAGTACGACGCGGCCATCTGGCTCGAGACCAGGCTCATCCCCGCGTGTGCGGGGCGACCGGTTGCCCGCTCGCCAGATGCGCGAGCCGCTGGGGCTCATCCCCGCGTGTGCGGGGCGACCTCAGCCAAGCGGCCCGCGCTGTTGCCGGTCTCGGGCTCATCCCCGCGTGTGCGGGGCGACCTCGTCCGGGTCCAGCCCGAACCGCTTGCACAGGGGCTCATCCCCGCGTGTGCGGGGCGACCCACTTACACGCACTACCCGATGGACCCGTCGGGGGCTCATCCCCGCGTGTGCGGGGCGACCAAAACAAACCCGCCTTCGCCCGGGGGCGCTGTGGGCTCATCCCCGCGTGTGCGGGGCGACCCAACAGCGCGGCAGCCCTCAGGAGCGCGGTCGGCGCTCATCCCCGCGTGTGCGGGGCGACCACATTGCTGGACAGCACGACGGGATCCGGTGCGGGCTCATCCCCGCGTGTGCGGGGCGACCTCCCCCTGGCGACCGGTCCGGACGTGGCCACAGGGCTCATCCCCGCGTGTGCGGGGCGACCTAGATGGCGCCGCCCTTGACCACGGCCGTTGGGGGCTCATCCCCGCGTGTGCGGGGCGACCCCACGCTCGCACTGCTGTCCCTCGGATTCGTCGGGCTCATCCCCGCGTGTGCGGGGCGACCGAGGGGCTCCCGGTGCGCTCGATGCCGGATTGGGGCTCATCCCCGCGTGTGCGGGGCGACCTGCGTGGGCGGGCCTCCAGCGGGTGAGGCGTGGGGCTCATCCCCGCGTGTGCGGGGCGACCGGAACGGGCGCACTCAACATTGACGCGTGCCGGGGCTCATCCCCGCGTGTGCGGGGCGACCCCCGCGCTGCACCGGGTCTACATGCGGGCCTGGGGCTCATCCCCGCGTGTGCGGGGCGACCATGGCCGCAGGGCGTTGTACGTTGTCCGTCCCTGGCTCATCCCCGCGTGTGCGGGGCGACCTAGGTCAGGCCCAGGTACAGCGCCCCCGCGTAGGGCTCATCCCCGCGTGTGCGGGGCGACCGACACGTTCACGCCGAGCAAAGGCGACGACCTGGGCTCATCCCCGCGTGTGCGGGGCGACCACCGACGGACACCTGCTGCTGATGCGCCAGGAGGGCTCATCCCCGCGTGTGCGGGGCGACCGACGGCCCGTCGCCAGGGCCAGAGACCTGCCCGGGCTCATCCCCGCGTGTGCGGGGCGACCATGCGGTGCGCGATGCCGGACGTGGACAACAGGGGCTCATCCCCGCGTGTGCGGGGCGACCAATACGCCCTCGCTGTGGACCATCCACACACCGGGCTCATCCCCGCGTGTGCGGGGCGACCGATCGGACAGGGGGATGGATTCAACCATGGCAGGGCTCATCCCCGCGTGTGCGGGGCGACCTAGGTGCTGGCCTGCAGGGGGCGGATCCGCTCGGGCTCATCCCCGCGTGTGCGGGGCGACCTTCGCCCCATCGTTCCAGGAGATCCAGAACTGGGGCTCATCCCCGCGTGTGCGGGGCGACCTGCATTGGTTGTCTCCATGGGCCATGGGCCCGGGGCTCATCCCCGCGTGTGCGGGGCGACCCACTGGTCCATCACGCCCCAACCGTCGCAGCTGGGCTCATCCCCGCGTGTGCGGGGCGACCCACGGGATGCGGGCATTCATCAGCGCAACGCAGGGCTCATCCCCGCGTGTGCGGGGCGACCGGCGCCAGCATCGACCGTACAGCACCCGCTGCGGGCTCATCCCCGCGTGTGCGGGGCGACCCGAACCGCGAGCTGCTGGCCCGGGTGAAGTCGGGGCTCATCCCCGCGTGTGCGGGGCGACCAGCAGGTTGGCGCTCTGCGTGCCGCTGGCGTCGGGCTCATCCCCGCGTGTGCGGGGCGACCTACCTGCGATGCGAGCTGACGCCGAGCAACGAGGGCTCATCCCCGCGTGTGCGGGGCGACCATCAACCGCCAGCTGCGCGACTTCGTGGTCGAGGGCTCATCCCCGCGTGTGCGGGGCGACCTGGCCGCGTGACGAGCCGCCGACCATCACGAAGGGCTCATCCCCGCGTGTGCGGGGCGACCAGACAACCGGCTGATCTACATCACCGGGGACGGGGCTCATCCCCGCGTGTGCGGGGCGACCCGCCCGCCAGGGCGGGGAGTTGGCGCATGCGAGGGCTCATCCCCGCGTGTGCGGGGCGACCACCCGCGCGGTGTTCTCGGCCGACCGGGACACGGGCTCATCCCCGCGTGTGCGGGGCGACCGACACGGTCAACGAGCTTCAGGCGCTTGGGTCGGGCTCATCCCCGCGTGTGCGGGGCGACCACCGAAGGCGAGTACGTCACCCTCACCACGACGGGCTCATCCCCGCGTGTGCGGGGCGACCACAGGTCCCGTCTGGGCGTAGCACCCGGATCCGGGCTCATCCCCGCGTGTGCGGGGCGACCGCATTGATTGTCTCCATGGGCCCATGGGCCCTGGGCTCATCCCCGCGTGTGCGGGGCGACCTTCCGCGCCGTCAAGGCAGCGAACGCGGACGGGGGCTCATCCCCGCGTGTGCGGGGCGACCTGACGGTGCCGTTGTCCGGATCGAAGAAGTTGGGGCTCATCCCCGCGTGTGCGGGGCGACCGGCGCTCCTTCGCCGCCTCCAGCTCCTCCGAGGGGCTCATCCCCGCGTGTGCGGGGCGACCCGGCGCCGGCAGGACCACGAGCGGGCCCAGCTGGGCTCATCCCCGCGTGTGCGGGGCGACCGACAGGTAGAGGGTGCACGCGCCCTTGTCGCCGGGCTCATCCCCGCGTGTGCGGGGCGACCTTGAAGTCACTCATCGTCGTCCTCGGGCTGCGGGGCTCATCCCCGCGTGTGCGGGGCGACCTTCGGTCTTCGCGAGGAGGCAACTGCTCGCTGGGGCTCATCCCCGCGTGTGCGGGGCGACCGACCTGGAGCAAGAAGTCAGCTTCAACGTGAAGGGCTCATCCCCGCGTGTGCGGGGCGACCGCTCGGTTCGCCGAGCCGCGCATCCTGGTAGGGGGCTCATCCCCGCGTGTGCGGGGCGACCGCCGCCGAGTTTCGCTCCCTCCGAAATGCCATGGGCTCATCCCCGCGTGTGCGGGGCGACCGAGAAGGCCGACCTGCGCGACCTGGTGCCCGAGGGCTCATCCCCGCGTGTGCGGGGCGACCATGGCCCGAACTGCGTCGATGAGGTCCGGACAGGGCTCATCCCCGCGTGTGCGGGGCGACCATCCAGCGGCCCTTGTACGACTGCATGCCCTGGGGCTCATCCCCGCGTGTGCGGGGCGACCCCGAGCTGGTCGCCCACGATGGAGTGCACTCGGGGCTCATCCCCGCGTGTGCGGGGCGACCCTGATCATCGGCCGCATGCCGCCGCTCCCGAAGGGCTCATCCCCGCGTGTGCGGGGCGACCGGCGAGGATAGGCACGAGCTGCCCCGCGTAGCGGGCTCATCCCCGCGTGTGCGGGGCGACCCCCTCGAGCTGGAGGACGGGCACGCCGAGCATGGGCTCATCCCCGCGTGTGCGGGGCGACCCCGCCGTTCTACGACTTCGGCGTGGAGAACCTGGGCTCATCCCCGCGTGTGCGGGGCGACCTGCTATTGGTCGGGCTTTCCTAAGGATCGTCGGGGCTCATCCCCGCGTGTGCGGGGCGACCCCCAGCGAGTCGCCAGGAAAGCCCTTGGGGTGGGGCTCATCCCCGCGTGTGCGGGGCGACCGACCTGGAGCAAGAGGTCAGCTTCAATGTGAAGGGCTCATCCCCGCGTGTGCGGGGCGACCAAGGTCGAGCTCGTGTCCGGAGCGCTCGCGAAGGGCTCATCCCCGCGTGTGCGGGGCGACCAGCCTGTCGGCCTTCGAGATCGGTTCCGGCTGGGGCTCATCCCCGCGTGTGCGGGGCGACCCGCACGAGGCCCTGGAGCGACGTCGTGCGGTCGGGCTCATCCCCGCGTGTGCGGGGCGACCCCGCGTGTGCGGGGCGACCGGCCCGATCGCCGCTGGACTGGCGGGGGCGTAGGGCTCATCCCCGCGTGTGCGGGGCGACCGTGTTCCTGCGCACGAACGCCGACGGCGCCCTGGGCTCATCCCCGCGTGTGCGGGGCGACCGCGATCACGCTGGAGCTCTGTGCCGAAACACGGGGCTCATCCCCGCGTGTGCGGGGCGACCACTGCGCTCGTCCTGTGGCTCGACAGGGGAGGGGGCTCATCCCCGCGTGTGCGGGGCGACCGTGGTGCCGTCCAGTCCGCCGGTGATGGTGTCGGGCTCATCCCCGCGTGTGCGGGGCGACCAGGACGAGAGGCTGAGCGAGGCGACCGGGCCCGGGCTCATCCCCGCGTGTGCGGGGCGACCCCGGACGAGGATCCGGACAGGGCCGAATCGCTGGGCTCATCCCCGCGTGTGCGGGGCGACCGCTGAGCACGTGGGGAGCGAATTCGCCGCCATGGGCTCATCCCCGCGTGTGCGGGGCGACCCGGGGAGTGCTGGGTATCCGCCGACACCGGGGGGGCTCATCCCCGCGTGTGCGGGGCGACCAGGTGTGGGGTGGGTGACACATACACCGAAGCGGGCTCATCCCCGCGTGTGCGGGGCGACCATGGAGGGCGTCGAGGAGCCAGAGCAGGCGAGGGGCTCATCCCCGCGTGTGCGGGGCGACCGAATCGCCCGGCGCAAACCGGCACGCGTCGATGGGCTCATCCCCGCGTGTGCGGGGCGACCCTACTTCAGGTGGTTCCCCGGCTGCCAGACGTGGGCTCATCCCCGCGTGTGCGGGGCGACCGACGGCACCTCGATAGTCACTGGAGACGCCTCGGGCTCATCCCCGCGTGTGCGGGGCGACCCCCGGTGTCGAAGCGGGGTCCTACCTGCGGGAGGGCTCATCCCCGCGTGTGCGGGGCGACCGTGGCACCGTCGCCAGGCAGATCGCCCGCCTGGGGCTCATCCCCGCGTGTGCGGGGCGACCGCCGATCCCTTCGCGCGGATGGTCGACGGTGCGGGCTCATCCCCGCGTGTGCGGGGCGACCTGGACGCGGGGCCATGGGGTCGATTCTGGCCGGGGCTCATCCCCGCGTGTGCGGGGCGACCGTGTCGCGGTCTCCGAGGCGGTACCCCTCGAGGGGCTCATCCCCGCGTGTGCGGGGCGACCGCGGGCGCCCAAAGGGGGTGGCGATGAGTGACGGGCTCATCCCCGCGTGTGCGGGGCGACCGGCCCATCCCAGCTGTCCGCAGACGGCGAGACGGGCTCATCCCCGCGTGTGCGGGGCGACCCGCGCCTTCCACGCGATTCTTCTCGCACTGCTGGGCTCATCCCCGCGTGTGCGGGGCGACCCGGGTGCTGATGGAAGTCCGGGACCTCGAACGGGGCTCATCCCCGCGTGTGCGGGGCGACCATTCGGCCGGGCCAAACACTCGGGCCCCGATCGGGCTCATCCCCGCGTGTGCGGGGCGACCGGAACGGGCGCACTCAACATCGACGCGTGCCGGGGCTCATCCCCGCGTGTGCGGGGCGACCCCCGCGCTGCACCGGGTCTACATGCGGGCCTGGGGCTCATCCCCGCGTGTGCGGGGCGACCATGGCCGCAGGGCGTTGTACGTTGTCCGTCCCTGGCTCATCCCCGCGTGTGCGGGGCGACCTAGGTCAGGCCCAGGTACAGCGCCCCCGCGTAGGGCTCATCCCCGCGTGTGCGGGGCGACCGACACGTTCACGCCGAGCAAAGGCGACGACCTGGGCTCATCCCCGCGTGTGCGGGGCGACCACCGACGGACACCTGCTGCTGATGCGCCAGGAGGGCTCATCCCCGCGTGTGCGGGGCGACCGACGGCCCGCCGCCAGGGCCAGAGACCTGCCCGGGCTCATCCCCGCGTGTGCGGGGCGACCATGCGGTGCGCGATGCCGGACGTGGACAACAGGGGCTCATCCCCGCGTGTGCGGGGCGACCAATACGCCCTCGCTGTGGACCATCCACACACCGGGCTCATCCCCGCGTGTGCGGGGCGACCGATCGGACAGGGGGATGGATTCAACCATGGCAGGGCTCATCCCCGCGTGTGCGGGGCGACCTAGGTGCTGGCCTGCAGGGGGCGGATCCGCTCGGGCTCATCCCCGCGTGTGCGGGGCGACCTTCGCCCCATCGTTCCAGGAGATCCAGAACTGGGGCTCATCCCCGCGTGTGCGGGGCGACCTGCATTGGTTGTCTCCATGGGCCATGGGCCCGGGGCTCATCCCCGCGTGTGCGGGGCGACCCACTGGTCCATCACGCCCCAACCGTCGCAGCTGGGCTCATCCCCGCGTGTGCGGGGCGACCCACGGGATGCGGGCAT
Source organism: Myxococcota bacterium (assembly GCA_965224055.1). Taxonomy (GTDB): domain Bacteria; phylum Myxococcota_A; class UBA796; order UBA796; genus JACKEQ01. Next base: position 6,819,082 of record OZ245034.1, read on the forward strand.
TCATCAGCGCAACGCAGGGCTCATCCCCGCGTGTGCGGGGCGACCGTCGTCCAGCTCGCCAGCTCCGACGGCGTGAAGGGCTCATCCCCGCGTGTGCGGGGCGACCACCTGACTGGCCTTGAACGTCATCTTCGACGGGGGCTCATCCCCGCGTGTGCGGGGCGACCGTGCCATGGCCCGACGACGCGCCGTGCCCGCAGGGCTCATCCCCGCGTGTGCGGGGCGACCAGCGCGTTGGCGAAGTACGCTCACCAGCTCGTGGGCTCATCCCCGCGTGTGCGGGGCGACCGTCGCCGTCGAAGCCGCGGACGGGATCGGGAAGGGCTCATCCCCGCGTGTGCGGGGCGACCATCCCGTTGCAGCTCACCGCCCGGGACATGGAGGGCTCATCCCCGCGTGTGCGGGGCGACCCTCTCCCGCGCCAAGTGTGCCCGTCACCACGGGGGCTCATCCCCGCGTGTGCGGGGCGACCGCGCCGAGCTCGGCGATGGTGGTGGCTACCCGGGGCTCATCCCCGCGTGTGCGGGGCGACCCGAGATCGCGCTGAGCTACCTCGACTCTCGGGGGGCTCATCCCCGCGTGTGCGGGGCGACCATCTCGGTGTAGGTCCCACCTGTGGTGAAGTCGGGCTCATCCCCGCGTGTGCGGGGCGACCCATGTCGGGCTCCGTGGTTGGGTGCGGGGTTCGGGCTCATCCCCGCGTGTGCGGGGCGACCACTGCGCTCGTCTTGTGGCTCGACAGGGGCGGGGGCTCATCCCCGCGTGTGCGGGGCGACCATGGGCCGATCGCGCTTCTTCTCGTCGGGGTGGGGCTCATCCCCGCGTGTGCGGGGCGACCCATGTCGGGCTCCGTGGGTGAGTGCGGGGCGTGGGCTCATCCCCGCGTGTGCGGGGCGACCCGTCCAGACGTAGTGGTCAGTCTCTACCCTCACGGCTCATCCCCGCGTGTGCGGGGCGACCAACCCGAGACGAGCGAGCACGGGAGACAGGAGGGGCTCATCCCCGCGTGTGCGGGGCGACCCGGCAGGTCGCGAGGGGCCGGCACGAGCACGGGGGCTCATCCCCGCGTGTGCGGGGCGACCAGCTGATCACTGCGATTGAGGGTGCTGTGGTTGGGCTCATCCCCGCGTGTGCGGGGCGACCCCAACCCGCCCCGTACCACATTCGTGGACGGGGGGCTCATCCCCGCGTGTGCGGGGCGACCTCCGCATAGACGATCTCGTCCAGTGCTGCGGCGGGCTCATCCCCGCGTGTGCGGGGCGACCGTTCCGGGCGGCGTGGACGTGTGGGAGGAGTCGGGCTCATCCCCGCGTGTGCGGGGCGACCCGCTCTCGGTCCCACCGGGCTGCGGGGCTCTGGGGCTCATCCCCGCGTGTGCGGGGCGACCTTCGCCGTCCGTATCCTCGGCCCAGTACGCTGGGGCTCATCCCCGCGTGTGCGGGGCGACCCGCTGGAGCCGAAAGGGGCGTCTGGGCAGCTGGGGCTCATCCCCGCGTGTGCGGGGCGACCCTCGCCGACGTGTGGAAGACCGCCCGCCTGCAGGGCTCATCCCCGCGTGTGCGGGGCGACCGGCGGCACGTTCACGGGCGGTGCATACCCCTGGGGCTCATCCCCGCGTGTGCGGGGCGACCGAGCTGAGCATGAGCAACAAGAAGACCGAGCAGGGCTCATCCCCGCGTGTGCGGGGCGACCAGCGGTGGGAGTGGCGTGCGGGGATGGCTGGGGGGCTCATCCCCGCGTGTGCGGGGCGACCCGCACGATACCCTTGAGGATGGGATCAGCGTGGGGCTCATCCCCGCGTGTGCGGGGCGACCTTCGCCGATCCCGAGGATCCGCCCGTCGTGCTGGGCTCATCCCCGCGTGTGCGGGGCGACCCCTGACGTGGCGGCCAACGGCAAGGGCGCCGAGGGCTCATCCCCGCGTGTGCGGGGCGACCTAGGCGTTGTCCGTGTCGCCCACGCTGGTCCAGGGCTCATCCCCGCGTGTGCGGGGCGACCTGGGATGTGGGGGACACGGCGTTCGCCACCGAGGGCTCATCCCCGCGTGTGCGGGGCGACCGCCCGCCTGCAACGCGACCTGCGCGAACTGCAGGGCTCATCCCCGCGTGTGCGGGGCGACCTCGTCGGCGTCGTAGATGACGGTGGCGCGCCAGGGCTCATCCCCGCGTGTGCGGGGCGACCGGCGGCAGTCCGTACACGAAGTCGTCGATCTCGGGCTCATCCCCGCGTGTGCGGGGCGACCGTCGTCCACGACACCCTCCGCGCCGATGCGCAGGGCTCATCCCCGCGTGTGCGGGGCGACCTCTCCCTCGGCGGCTGGCGGCGGCCGAAGCCAGGGCTCATCCCCGCGTGTGCGGGGCGACCTCTGCGTCGGTGGGCTCATTTCGATTGAGCAGGGGCTCATCCCCGCGTGTGCGGGGCGACCGTCAGGATGCGGAAGAACTCGGCGCCCTTGCCGGGCTCATCCCCGCGTGTGCGGGGCGACCATGTAGATCCAGCCCATGCCGGGCTTCCACTCGGGCTCATCCCCGCGTGTGCGGGGCGACCGCATACGAGGTGCATCGGGCGATCGTCGGCCTGGGCTCATCCCCGCGTGTGCGGGGCGACCGAGCACGCCTTGCAGGCGAATCGAACGGTGTGGGGCTCATCCCCGCGTGTGCGGGGCGACCACCGACTTGGAGCAAGCCGGGCACGATCTGTGGGGCTCATCCCCGCGTGTGCGGGGCGACCGTCCAAGCGTCAATGTACACTTCCCAGCCCCCGGGCTCATCCCCGCGTGTGCGGGGCGACCCTTTCGTATTCATCGGGCAGACAACCCCGGGAAGGCTCATCCCCGCGTGTGCGGGGCGACCGACGTTCGCGACCAACTCAAGATGGCTGTCGAGGGCTCATCCCCGCGTGTGCGGGGCGACCCGCTGCCCGTCAACACCGGGAGCGGGTCCGAGGGGCTCATCCCCGCGTGTGCGGGGCGACCGCCGCCACCAGCGCGAAGCGTGGCCGGCCGGAGGGCTCATCCCCGCGTGTGCGGGGCGACCCGCCTCCCGAGGCCAGATCGCCAGCATCGACAGGGCTCATCCCCGCGTGTGCGGGGCGACCGCAGGCCGGTGTCCAGGAACGGGTTCCTCGTGGGGCTCATCCCCGCGTGTGCGGGGCGACCGTTGCGGGTCAACCACAGATCGTGGCCCGCCTGGGCTCATCCCCGCGTGTGCGGGGCGACCTTCGCCGGTGAAGAGGACAGCGACCCCGGCCGGGGCTCATCCCCGCGTGTGCGGGGCGACCGCCTACTGCGAGATCTGGACCGAGCACAACCCGGGCTCATCCCCGCGTGTGCGGGGCGACCGCCGCACTGGACGAAGCGACGGTCGACGACGGGGGCTCATCCCCGCGTGTGCGGGGCGACCGAGGTCTACGAGGCTGACCAGGCGATCGGGACGGGCTCATCCCCGCGTGTGCGGGGCGACCAGCTCGGGCAGCGTGTCGATGGCGACCTTGAGGGGCTCATCCCCGCGTGTGCGGGGCGACCCGGGACGAGAGCCTGATGGATGTGGTCGACCCGGGCTCATCCCCGCGTGTGCGGGGCGACCGGCAGCAGTGGCACGTTGGTGGAGTTCGCATGGGGCTCATCCCCGCGTGTGCGGGGCGACCTCCCGCGTCGCGAGCCATGCTCCGACGAGCGCGGGCTCATCCCCGCGTGTGCGGGGCGACCCCTCACAGACGAAGGTGGGCGATGTCGGAGTCGGGCTCATCCCCGCGTGTGCGGGGCGACCGACAGCTCGATCGGGGTCCCAGCACCCGCGTCGGGCTCATCCCCGCGTGTGCGGGGCGACCGTGGACACGCCAGCGCCACTCCGCGACACCGAGGGCTCATCCCCGCGTGTGCGGGGCGACCTCGGTCACCACCGCACGCAGGCGGATCGCGTCGGGCTCATCCCCGCGTGTGCGGGGCGACCTGGGCCCTGTCGTCGTTCTGCCGTACTACGACGGGCTCATCCCCGCGTGTGCGGGGCGACCCGGCGCGCGGGTGTGGCCCATGCCGTGGAGCAGGGCTCATCCCCGCGTGTGCGGGGCGACCTCGTCCGGACCTTCGAGCTGGACGGCGTCGCTGGGCTCATCCCCGCGTGTGCGGGGCGACCCTCGCCTCATCACGGACGGAGACTCGGCGGCCGGGCTCATCCCCGCGTGTGCGGGGCGACCTACCGCCGCATCATCGCCGGTCGGAAGGTCGCGGGCTCATCCCCGCGTGTGCGGGGCGACCCGGTCATCAAGATCCGCTGCGTCGTGATGCGCGGGCTCATCCCCGCGTGTGCGGGGCGACCCGACCCCCTCGACCGTCGTGGGCCCTGTCGTCGGGCTCATCCCCGCGTGTGCGGGGCGACCCCTCTCGTCACCTACATGGGTGGCAAGGGGAAGGGCTCATCCCCGCGTGTGCGGGGCGACCCGTCGGCTTCGGTACCTCCAGGCCGACACGTCGGGCTCATCCCCGCGTGTGCGGGGCGACCACGGTGATGCGCTCACCTGCGGTCGTCCCGAGGGGCTCATCCCCGCGTGTGCGGGGCGACCAACGTGCTGGCGTCCGCGCTCACGCTCGGGACGGGCTCATCCCCGCGTGTGCGGGGCGACCACTGACCCTCGACGAAAGCCGCTTGCTGGTGAAGGCTCATCCCCGCGTGTGCGGGGCGACCGCCAGAAACGCCGCAGCCACGAACCCCGACCGGGGCTCATCCCCGCGTGTGCGGGGCGACCACGCGCACGCTGACGATGTACGTGGCGCCCGTGGGCTCATCCCCGCGTGTGCGGGGCGACCTCGAGGGCGCTGGAGACGTCGGCGCTGTCGGCGGGCTCATCCCCGCGTGTGCGGGGCGACCGGCATGCGGCCCTCTTCGACGAGAGCCACGTGGGGCTCATCCCCGCGTGTGCGGGGCGACCTTCGCCGGTGAAGAGGACAGCGACCCCGGCCGGGGCTCATCCCCGCGTGTGCGGGGCGACCGCCTACTGCGAGATCTGGACCGAGCACAACCCGGGCTCATCCCCGCGTGTGCGGGGCGACCGCCGCACTGGACGAAGCGACGGTCGACGACGGGGGCTCATCCCCGCGTGTGCGGGGCGACCGAGGTCTACGAGGCTGACCAGGCGATCGGGACGGGCTCATCCCCGCGTGTGCGGGGCGACCAGCTCGGGCAGCGTGTCGATGGCGACCTTGAGGGGCTCATCCCCGCGTGTGCGGGGCGACCCGGGACGAGAGCCTGATGGATGTGGTCGACCCGGGCTCATCCCCGCGTGTGCGGGGCGACCGGCAGCAGTGGCACGTTGGTGGAGTTCGCATGGGGCTCATCCCCGCGTGTGCGGGGCGACCTCCCGCGTCGCGAGCCATGCTCCGACGAGCGCGGGCTCATCCCCGCGTGTGCGGGGCGACCGTGGAGACGCTACTCGCGCCGAACCGCACGCTGGGCTCATCCCCGCGTGTGCGGGGCGACCTACTCGGTCAGGTCCTTCCGGATGCGTCCGGCGGGCTCATCCCCGCGTGTGCGGGGCGACCAGTGGTCCTGTCCATCCGCAGCTGGAGCGGTGGGGCTCATCCCCGCGTGTGCGGGGCGACCAGCGGCAACACCTTCTTGGTCAGCCGCACCTGGGGCTCATCCCCGCGTGTGCGGGGCGACCCGCTGGAGCCGAAAGGGGCGTCTGGGCAGCTGGGGCTCATCCCCGCGTGTGCGGGGCGACCGGGTCGTCGCTGAACAGCAGCGCGTGCACCCGGGGCTCATCCCCGCGTGTGCGGGGCGACCTGCACCCACCTCCCCGACCCGATGCCGGTGTGGGGCTCATCCCCGCGTGTGCGGGGCGACCTCGGTCACCACCGCACGCAGGCGGATCGCGTCGGGCTCATCCCCGCGTGTGCGGGGCGACCTCCCGGAACATGGAACGCGCAGGCGGCGAAGAGGGCTCATCCCCGCGTGTGCGGGGCGACCGCGCGCTGAAGCATCTCGTGATTCGAGACCATGGGCTCATCCCCGCGTGTGCGGGGCGACCGAGGCGCTCCTCGACGCCACAAGCGGCGGCGGGGGCTCATCCCCGCGTGTGCGGGGCGACCGACACCTTCTGCGCCGGCCTCCTGCACGAGGCGGGCTCATCCCCGCGTGTGCGGGGCGACCTGTACAGCTGTTCAGCAAACAGGCATATGCAATCCACTATTCCGCTGTCAAAGATCGCGCAGCACTGGCCGACAGCACAACACCACATCGTAGTGCTCCAACAGCAACTTCTGCGGAATACCAACAGCGAGCACTTCTTGACCGCTCGGTGCGCCCTTCTTGGGGAAGGTCATCAACACCGAGCCCTGTTTCGTGGCCGCATGCCACTTCATCACCACCCGCCAGACCCGCTCGCGAACCGCCTTCGACATACGCGGCGAGGTGTAGACCCCGGGAGCGATCTCCAACATCACCGACGCCAGAAATCCTCGGGTCCGCATCGGAACATCATTCGTCACCACCACTGTCATCGATGAGCTCCTTGATGTCGTCGAGCATTCGCGGAATCAACTTCGTCTCGCGAATCAGCCGGCCAGTCGTCCGTCGCGCCACCCTTTCGAGTTCCCCGCCGCGTCGTCGGTGCAGCACGACAGCTCGGAAGGCTCCCTCCAGAGCGATCTCTTCGCGATGGAGATCGGCGATATCCAGGCTGAAGGCCCATCCCGAGTCCTCATGGATGAATCCCAGCTGCGGCACCGCTCCGGCGATCGCCACCGCCGTCTTCGACGCCGCCAGCAACGCGACCGCGGCGTGATTCAAGGCCTGATTCATGTCGTCGGCCGCAGACGGCTTGGTGCGGTCGTACCGCCGCCCTTGCCATTTCAGGCCATGTCGCTGAGCTGCGTGCTTGTACGCTGCCTTGACGCGTGCGGCCTCCACTCCGCGCAGCTGATTGAGGGACAGGTCCTCGACGACCTCGTCGAACCGACGAGCGAACATCTGTCGAGCGATCCGACTTCGCGAATCGGCATTCGCCCACAGTCGCGCTTGCAGTCGAGCGCGTTTGGACTGGTCAGGCCCCTTGGGCACGGAGTCCGCATACGAGCGAACGCCGTCACTTCCGACCGCCACGAATCCCGTTCCGTGGCGCGCCATCAGCCGCAGGGCATCGTGCGAAACCACGCTCCCTGGGCCCAAGAGGAGGACGTTGACCATCTGGTACGGGATGTCGTAAGTACCGCCCTCGAGGCCAGCCCCTCCGGCAGTCGTGAACAGGAGGGTACCGTTCTGAACGGTCAGCTGGCCACGCTCCAACCACATCAACCCATGCCGCTCCCGATGGGGAACGCGCGCGGTTTCCAGGCCGAGCCTGCCTTTCAGCACGGCGGCGGGCGCAGCAACAACATCCCGAACCCGAAGGCGCGATGCCGGCCCACTCCACGCTCGAGCAGGTGGTGAAACCGGTCCGCATCCCTCACGCGGAGCACACCCGTGCACTCCACGTCCGGAAGGGTCAGGGCCACCGCGCGTCGACGTCCTCTCTGATCACGCCGCACGATCTTCGCCAGCCGATGCTTCTCGATCTCGAACTGCTCCAGCTGGACATCCCCATGCCGACTCAGCTGTCCAGCAACCCAGCGTTCGTACACCACGGCGCGCGTCGGCGCTTCTTCCTCCGACCGCCAGCGCGCAGCCAGGTAGGCGTCCACCTCGGCCCCCTTCGGTGCCCGCCCTTCGACGGCACTCGACAGGCGCACCGTGGGCGCCACCCGCAACGAGAATCCGGCACGCGTGTCCGTGCTCCAGGTCTTCGGCATGCCCTTCGACGCCAGCATCCGGATCGCCGACCGCGCCTTCGGATCGGCGAACTGATCGGCACGCGCCAGCAGACCATCTTCGGACTCCTTCGAGTAGCCGTACAGCACCCCACGCCGCTCCATCCAGCGGAACGGCTGCAGCACACCCGGCCCGAACACCCCAGCGAGCCAGGCATGCAGGTGGTACCCCGGATCGGTGCCCGCCCGGAGCTGACTGGCATTCTGCAGGACAAGCGACCAGTCGAGCTCGATCTGAATCAGATGCAGCGTCATGCCGCCTCCTTCTCGGGCCGGCACAGCGTCCACCATCGCTCTCCGACGTGGATCTGGTTCGCCCAATCCCGCCGACCGCGGACCACTCGTCGCTCGACCTCGGCCCACCCCGCCGGAACGGGCCCGCTCACCCACAACATCTGCTCGCCCTGGCGATGCTCTAGCAGCGTCGACACGACGTCCCCTCCCGCAACCTGCTTCCAGGCGATGGGGGAAGTGGGGAGGCAGCACTTTCGTCCGATGAACAGGGGCCGAGCGGGGTGCCGAAGCGCTTCGAACACGTCGGTCTCGGATGGCCCCTCCCCATCTTCCAGACGAACGCCTACGACTACCCTGGCGTCCGCCAGAAAGTGCCGCGTCCGGATGTGCGTTCCGGTCTTGGCGGGCCCACCAGCGCGCTGTTCCACGGCTCCGTTCGTGGTCCACCCCACCTCTGTGGCCAGCAGGCTGGGCTGGCCCAGGTCCGCCGTCTGGTAGTCCACGAAGACCCGAGGATGCCGGTGGCACATCGCAGCCAGGTCTACGCGAGATTGCAGCTGCTGCAGATCCCTCGTCTGGCGATGCTCGAAGCCCAGCGCATTGGCCAGAAGCCCGGTGATCATGCTGACACTCGGAAACCAATCGGTGGGGCGGTCTGCGTCGACAGCTACGCCTCCGAAGGAGACCATCGGCGCTTCCAGTCGCAACAGCAGCGTCATGCCTGCACCCGCGCGGCCGCCCAGTCCGCCAACGCACGGATGCTCACCGGCTCACGCACCTTCAGGCGGTCTGCGACACCGTCGGGAAGATGGACCGCCGCCAGGCATCGCTCGGGGACCATGTCGTCGTACATGCGGTCCATCTCCGCCGCATGGACAGCCATGGATCGGTACGCGTTCGCGAGCGCGTCGTGCTTGGGCACCGGTCGCTCGAATGCTGCGGCGAGCGAACGGGGCTGAGCGGACCCCGACTCGACGAGCATGGCGTGCGCATGCGCATACGGCGCGGTCGAGCCCAGCTTCGCGCCCGGCGAGACCGTGGCGATCGTACGGACCAACCGACGCACGACCTCTGCGGCCAGGGCCCCATCCACCGGTTCGGCGTCGGGGTCCTTGCCCGTCAGATTCGACAGCAGCAGCGGCACGTCGACCACCACGTAGGAGTAGAAGAGCCCCGACGTGAGCTCCGTGTTGCCGATATGCCCAGAACCGAGTCCCTGCTGGTCGTCCGCCACCTGATCCAGCAGATCATCGATGGCCGAGAAGAAGTCGTCCTCCGAGGACTCCTCGTGCACGGTGAACGCATGCGCCACATGAATCGCAGCGTCTCCACGAGCCAGGATGTCGCTGGTGGTCATCCGCCCGAACAGCGCCGCGTCGAGACCCGCGGCATTCCCGAGCGCCTGGAGGTTCTTCTTGAAGTCCCTCTTCAAGCGAGCCTTGAGATCGTTCTTGATTGCAGCGGCCCGTGCCTTGTCGTCGGCGGCCTCCTGCACGGCATCCGCCTCGAGAATGTCCCTGCAGATGGACTCGATGTACCGGAGCTCGGGACGTCCCAGGACCACGATCTGACCGGTCTGGATCTGGTCCTTGCTCTCCGGCTTGCCTACAACCGCGGTCATGACGGCGCGGACGACCGTGTCCACGAGGGCGGGGTCATGGGACTCCTCGAGCGGCTCGGCGACGTACAGCCGAACCGAGTGTCGGGAGCGCACCGACATCTCGACATCGTCGATCCGCTGGAGCGCGTACTCCCCATCGAACGTCCGCCAGTGCCGCTTGAGACACTGCGAAGACACGCGGGTGCGCGTTCGTCCGCCGTACTCCAACCGTTTCGCATAGCCGGCATCGTCGCGATTGAGGAGGACGCCAGCGTAGGGCGTGAGGGTGTGGATCTGGATGAAGCGGTCTTTCATGAGTCCCCCTGGGCCGCAGCCCGGTAGTAGCTTTGTGCGATCTGGAGTCGAGGTCGGTCGTCGTCGCGCCAGAGGAGCCGGACCAGGCCGAACACGTCGACCCGGGTGCCCGACGACAGCAGCTGGCGGGCCACCGCCTTGAGCTGGCCTGGCAGCTGGTCGGCCCGCGCTCGAAGGAGGCGTTCGAGACGCAACTCCGACACCTTCGCGTCGTGCAGTGCTTGGCCGACTCGGGCATCCCCGGCATGTTGGTCCGCAAGCAGCGCAGCGAGCTGCAGCGCACAGAACAGCAGGTCGGCTTCGTGCTTCGGCCGGTCGATGGACTCGCCGTGCTGGACCGCGAGCGCCATCGCTTCCACAGGGGGTGTGGTGCCCACCCGCATCTTCCGGAGCGCTACGCGCGCGGCTTGTGATCCGTGCGGGTCTTCCCGGAACCGGGTGAGCACCTTTCCGATGAGCTGTTCATGCGACATGGGAGCCTCCCGTCGAGAAGTTCTTGTGGAACGAACCGCCGAAGATCGACGTCGCGATCGCTCGGCGCTTGAATGCCATCCCGGAGCGGTTCGGCGCCGATTGAGCGGCCCGTTTCAGGGTGTCTTCCCCGAGCTCTCGGAGGTGGCTCAACCACGCGGCTCGAGCGACCTCGGGCGGCTCCATCAGGCCGGCCCACAGCACGTCGAAGAACACCGCGTCCACTTCGGTGTCGAACGCGCGCAGGTATGGTCGAAAGCCTGACCCCGACTTGAGATCTTCATCGAACACCCGAAGCAATGCAGGCAGCAGGCACTTCCGCCGAACGCCATCGGCCACGCTTCGGTTGAAGGTCGCTCGCTCGACCAGCTTCTCGCGGCTGCTGGGCTTGGCCAGAATGGAGGCCGGCTTCGATGGAATCGGGACAGAGCGGGTGTGAAAGCCGTTCGTGCCTCCCTGCTGCCCAGCCAGCACCGAACCGACCAGCCAGCGCGATTCGGGGGTTGGACCCATGTACGACGCCATGCTGATCCGTCCCGCGATCAGCTCGACCAGGAGCTTGTAGTCGAAGCCCGCCGCCTGCACGTTCAGTGCTCCCCCCTTTTGCGTGATCGGAAGCCACGGATCGCCCACGTCGCCCTTGAGGGCCTTCGCACCGATGCGCTCGCTGCCCGTCGTGCCGCCCTTCCAGACCCCGCTTACGCATCGAATGCGACGACACACCTCGATGAAGCTCGGGTGGAGCGAATCCAACGGTAGGGGCTCCTTTCCGGGCCCCCAGGGAACGGTCCAGAGGAGTGCTGGGCCATCGAAGTCGAAGCCGCGTTCGTCCAACGCATCGAGACCCCGTTCCAGGATCCGGTGCACATCCTCGCGAAACCGCTCCGCCCAGCCCAACGAGCGGTAGTACGCGACACACGCCCGGCTCGCATAGCCGCCGTTCATCCGCGTGACGCCGTAGTTTCCTCGACCCAGCAAGCCAGAGCTGGTCTGCAGCGTGACGAGCGCGTACAGCCAGTGCTCGATGCGGGGTGACACCGCCCGGAACCGCTTTACATCGTGGTTCTTGGCCGTCGACAGCACATCCAGAGCGTCTGGAGTGGGGAACTCCTTGGTCAACGCGGCTTCGCCATCGGGCAGCGGCGGCTGCAGGAACGCCGGCCGGGACAGGTCCGGCTGCTCCACCCACCAGGCGCTCGGATCCGATGTCAGGGCAGCGAGAAGCTCGCGCCAGTCGGACTCGTCGGTGGGCAAGGTCGCGGCCTCCGACCGGTCGAGCGCGATGACCGCGAGCTGGACCACGAACATGTGCCACACGTACGCCTGGTGGGGCTGCATCGCGTCGTACCGCCCGCCGGTTCCCACCGACAGCCACGCCATGACACCCGGCAGTGAGAGGGGTTCTCCGTTCAAGGTGAAGAGTGGATCACGCAGCACATCCACCACGGCTACTGCATCCGTCATCCGTCGATCCTCCGAAGACCGCATCGGTCGTACGTGAACTCGTGCGCGCTCACGGGGTCTGTGAGCGTACCGCCGCTCACCTCGAGCGTCGGTTCGTCGGGGAGTGCATCCCCCAGCATCCAGCGTGGGACGTCCAGCTTCCAGATCCGCTCGCCCGCTGCGAACGGGGACCGGATCGGCCTCGACAACTGGCACTGGACCGCGTCCTCTCCCAGTCGGGTCGGTGGCGCCGGACGTGGAAATGGCCGAAGGAATACACCCGACCAGTCGCAGAGGTTCTGGTTCGCCGCGTTCCGTTCGGCGCTTCGCGAACCGCGCTTGTCCAACCACGCCGAGGCCATTCCTTCTGACGCGGTAGCGATGTCCGCGAGCACATCCGGATGCGTCGCACGCTCGACCAGCGCTCGGTTGTCGCGCGGCAGCACCCAATTCGGGTCGCGTTCGACGAGCTGCCTGGTGGCTTCGAGGACGGGAAGGTCGTCGTAGACGGTTCCGATGCCGTGTCGGCGTGCTCGCTTCCCGTCCAACATCGAACCCTCGGGAGCCAGCACCACGCATCGTGCGGAGCCGAATCCGGGCGCCCGATCCGCTCTGTGCCGATGCAGTCGGCCGATGCGCTGCAGAAGCACGTCCATGGGGCACAGGTCGGTGATCAGGAGATCCGCGTCGAGGTCGAGAGACTGTTCCGCGGTCTGGGTCGCGACAGCGACGACGGGCCGACGGTCGGCCAGGTTCTCAGCCCGGCCCAGAGCCGCCAGCAGCGCCATGTCGAGGCGCTTTCGATCCGTCCCGGCGAAGCGACTGTGATGAGGCGCAGGGACGCCCTCGACGTTCAGGAGCTGCTCGGGGACGAGCACCCGCTCGAGCGCCTCCTGCAGTTCGACGGCCTCCCGAACCGTGTTCCGGATGATCAGAACCCGTGCACCACCGCGAACCGCTTCGACGGCACGCGACTGCATTTCCTGGATAGGATCGGTGGTACGCACGCACTCCAGCGCGACCCGCTTCTCAGTGCTCGACCCCGACACCGGCACGTGGGCGGACTCTCGCCCATCCGACGTCCACACACAGGGGTAGGGCCGAGCCAACGCGGAGTCGAGATCGTCGCTCTCCATGCGCCGCGAGGGCACTCGAGCCCGCAACAGTCGGTCACGCAGGCGGCTTCCGAGTGTTGCCGAGAGCAACAGCACGTGTCCTCCCGCGTCGATTTGCCGCCGCACGACCTCGAGGAGCAGCCGCGCCATGTATGCGTCGGAAGCGTGGACCTCATCGACGACCAACAGCTGCCGGAGCACACAGGTACCTCGAAAATGAGCCCACTTCGTCTGCAACGCACCCAGGAGCACCTGGTCGACCGTCCCGACCGCAACCGGCGCAGCCAGGTACTGTTTCGGACTCTCGGCGGCCCATACCCGCCCGCGATCAGCTCGTTCCCACTGGATCTCGAACGCGCCGAGGCGCTCCCCGATCCAATCGTCGACCTGGTAGTAGCCAGGAACCGCCAGGACCGTTCCCGGTCCATCCTCTCCGAGCAGTGTTCGGATGGCCTCGGACACTCGCTGCTGGAGCTGAATCGCCGCCGTGCGCATGGGCAGCGCGAAGTACAGTCCATCCACAAGGCCCGCAGCATGAAGGCGAGCGAACCAGTGTAGCGATGCTTCGGTCTTCCCAGAACCCGTGGCGGCCTCGAACACCGTCACACTCGGTCCGTCGGGGAGCTTTAGCGAGCCCACAGCGCGCTGCAGCCCCACGGGGTCGAAGTTCGGAAACAAGTCACGGAACGTCGGGTCTCGCTCGACGCGAGCCGGCTGCAAGCCAAGATCGCGAACCGCTCCGGCGGCGGCGGCTCGTGCGAACTGGACCCGGTCTTCGGACCGTTCTGCACGGTACGGAAACCAATGCCGATTGCTTCCGATCCAGTCCGAAAGCACGGTGAGGCCGCAGAGGGCATGGTCGGGTCGGGTCGTGCGCCCACGGCCCAGGTCCGGCCACTCGCCGAAACCCTCCCCAACACCCGGGAACCTCGCCATCAGCACGTCGAGAAGTCGCTGGACCTCACGGACGACGTCGAGCGCGCCCGGTTGGGACCAACCGGCTGGACCGAACGGATCTCCGGGTTCTCCTGGCCGCCCGTGATGGCAGATCGTCGCCGCCAGCCATGGCCAGACCTCCTCGGGCACGACCCCATGGACCGTGTGTCGAAGCTGCACGACGACATCGGGCGCCTCGCGGGTCGCGGGAGCGACCACCTGGAGTCCGGCCTGAACATGACTGCTCGGCTTGACGCCCTCCCTTGCTCGCTGGAACCCCGGCGAGAACTTGCCGAGATCGTGCAGCCCCACCAGCACAGAGACCGCATCGCGTCCGGATGCTTCACGGACCGGCAGACCGAGGCCCGCAAACCGGGACTGCCAGACGTCGAGGTCCAGGAGCTGCCTGGCGACACTGGCCACATCGACGCAGTGATCCACGAGCGGGTGCCAGTGGGTAGGACTTGCGGTCTTCGGATCCAGTTTTCCCCAGAAGTCCTGCGGTGCCAGCGTCTCTACGATCATTCCAGTTCAACCATCCGTTCCTTCTTGCGCGACGCCACGCGATCCCGTCCGTTCCGTGGACCACCCAATCGTCGTCGAATCAGAGGATCTCGACAACCACCACCGTTCACGAAGCGCGAAAACAACATTGGTCGACCTCCGCTTCATCACCGCCGCGCGTACCCCTTCTCGCCCGACCCGCTGCCAACCCACGCCCGCGGCCGCCCGTCGTCCCGCACCGTGAACACCACCCGCGGCTGCCCCTCGTGGATCACCGTCCTCCACTTCAGCACCCGCCCCTGCCGATACGAACGCTCGTCGCGCGACGCGTGCAGCGCCACGTACTCCACGCCCGAGCACAGCTTCCGCGACACCCGCCACACCCCCGTGTCGAACGTCCCGTCCCCGTGGTCCACCACGTTCCGGTCGCCCCGACACACGAAGTGCATCCCGTAGACCTCACCCATCTCGCCGACCCTCGATTCCTCGCGACACCAGCATCCGCACCACCTCGCCTGCACGCACCAGCGCCTGCCGCTCAGGGCCCAGGTCCGACCGATGATGCGCCATGTCCGACAGCTGTCCCCACACGTTCCCCACCGTCCTCGCCAGCTCTGGATCCGCGTACACCGACAGACACGTCAGCTGCGATCGGAACGGCGCCACCTGAACGCCTGGCGCGCGACGCTTCCAGTACTGCTCCACCACCTCCTCCAGTGCAGAGCGGTACAGCAGTCCCGCCGCCCGGAGCCACAGCGGGGCCGTCCGTGTCGGGTCCGCCAGGATCGCATCCGCTGCGTCCATCCAGGCCAGGACGTCCGCGTCCACCGACCCATCCAGCGACTCCAGCGCAGACCCGCTCACGTCACCCTCTTCTCGAGCACCCGGATCAGACGGCCGACGTCGTCCACGCGCTGGGCGTGATGCCGGTCCCACCCCTCGTGCGCGCCCGCCTTGCAGGCCTTCAGCACGTCCACCGCATCTGGACCCGCGTAGCGCTTGACCGTCTTGTACACATCGGTGGCGTCCGGCGAGCCGTACAACCCCAGCGCTGCACACGCCATCATGCCGTGGGCGCGCGACCACGTCTGCTCCACCGAGTCGAACGTCTCCCCCGCACGAAGCGCGCGGCGTCGGTACGCGGCCTTGAAGAACGCCTCCAGCGCCGCCCGACAGAACACCGGAACCACGCGTTGAGTCGCCTTCGGACCCAGCTTGTCCGCCCCTCGACTCAGTGCGTTCGCCTCTGCCAGGTAGGCCGACACCGGATCCCGCTCGCGACGGACCGACACCGCCGAGCGAGCACCCCGCTCCACCCGCAACAGTGTGGCTTCGATCTGCAGCCGCCGGATGGCTTCCGGGAGCCGGGCGTCGTGCGTGAACACCACCACCTGGCGGGTCTGCGCCACCTCTTCGAGCACCCGTGCCAGACCGTCCACCTTGTAGGGGTCCATCGCCTGCACCGGGTCGTCCAGCACCAGGAACCGGAACGGGCTCGACTCGTGGGTCAGCCGGGGCAGGAACAACGACAGCGCGAGGCTGTGCAGCTCTCCCTGACTCATCACCCCGAGGGCGACGTTGTCCTCCCCGTCGACCGCCACCTCCATCGAGACCCCGCGCTGCGTCCACCGGTGCGAGCCGTTCAGCGCGACGGTCTTCAGCTCGACGTGGGACCGCTGGCGCAACCGCTCCCACATCTGCTTTGCACGCGTCTCGATGGGTGCGAAGCGCTCGGCCATCAGCCGCTGGTCGATGTCCTTGAGCACCTTCTCGGCAGCCCGCGCGTCCCGCACCGCGTCTCGCGCACCCACGGCCTCGCGGGCCTTCGGCAGCCAGGCCAACAATGCGCGGGCCACGGGACGCCAGCTCGCATCCCGGCCTTCCCGGCGAGCCCGAGCCGCATCGCGTAGATCGACGATGGCGGCGACCAGCCCGGGCCCCTGTTCACGAAGGTGCGCTGCCAGCTCGCGCGGAGACTCCGCGGCATCCGAGCCCGCGAACGCGGTCCAACGCTGCCATCGGGCGAGAACCGCCTCACTGCCGAGCTCCAGCGACGCGGCTTGCGAGAGGATCCCCGGAGGCGGGCCCAGGTGCCTCTGAGCGTCCCGCATCGCGCGCGCCAACCCGCTCTCGGCGGTGTCCAGGGCACCGATGGAGCGTCGCACCTCTTCGACAGTCTGCTCGGTCTTCCTCTGCCAGTCGGCATCCAGCGTGCCTTCTCCACAGACCGGACACGGGCCGGTCTCGCCGTCTCGCCAGCGGATCGACTGCTCCAGCAGGTCGACCAGGTGGGCGTTTCGGCCCGCCTGGGTTCGCGTCAGCCCGTCCACTTCGGCAGCCCAGGTGTCCAGGGCGTCCGCGAGGCCCTCCAGCACGGCGGAATCCGGCGCCTCCAGCGCTTCCAGTCCACGGAGGACCGCATCCGTGTCGTCTGGGGACACCCCGCTACACGCCTGCTCCACGTCATCGAGGTTCCACCGACGAGGTCGCACGGCTTCGAGCACCGCCAGGGCGCGCGCATCCGCGCCGTCGGGCCCAGCGTCATCGATGCAGGTCTGCAGGGCGGGTCGCAGCTCGGAGTTCCACACGGAGCGGGCGGTCTTGTCCGCCACCTCCAACGACTTCCGGAACTCGGACAGGCGACGGCTCGCGTCGCGCAGGCTCTGGAGTCCGAGCATCGGATGGAGCTGATCGTACAGATCGATGTCCCGGGACGCCGTGAGGTCCCCGAGCCCCGCGTAGGTCAGGATCGGCAGGTGTACCGACAGCGCATCCGACCACCGGAGGCCAGCCCGGTCCGTGTGCGACACCTCCCCCACACGCGCGGTGAACCGCCCGTCCTCGAGGTCGTCGTCGCGTCCCCAGGTCATCCCGAGCCGGATGCCGCCCGGGGTTCCCGCCAGCTGCACGTCGATCACCGAGCGCGTGTCGACGTGGAGGTTCCGCCAGCCCCCCTTCATCTCCTGCGCTCGCACGGCGTCGTCCCAGCGCGAGTTCGACCCCGTCAGCACCAGCTCGAGGGCCTCCGCGAAGCTCGACTTGCCGCAGCCGTTCCGCCCGGTGACCACCGTGAGCCCGGGGCCCTCCTGGAGCTCCAGGACCGCCTCGGCGCCGATCCCCCGAAAGCCCTGGACGGCGATTCGCGACAGATACACCGGCGGAGGCGACGGCGACGGTGGACGCTCTCCGGGGTCGAGAGCCTCTCCCAGCTCCATCGCGAGCGGGAGCGCATCGGGGTCGGAAGAGAACGCCGCCAACACCAATGCGGCGACGGTGGGTGGGGTGTCCTCGGGCAATCGCGCCAGACAGTCCCAGTAGTTCGCGTCTTCGATCGTGGCAGAAGTGTTCATCCGCACCACGGTCCGCCATGCAGCAGCGCCCCTTCAAGCCTTCAGGCGCACCCCCCGTTCACGAACCCCGAAAACACCGTGCGATAGGGTCGGGGCTCCCACCAGTACGTTCCCATTCGGAGGCTTCCTGAATCTGCCCAGAGTCACCGCCTACCTCGACTACACAGCCTTTCTGAAGGACTGGTTCGAAGCGAAGAAGCAAACCGAGCCCCGCTACTCCTACAGCCGCTTCGCGGAAGCCGCCGGCTGCGCTCGCGCCACCCTCGCCAACGTCCTCTCCGGCAACCGCCGCCCCCGCCCCCAGACGCTCGATGCGTTCGCCCGTGCACTCGAACTGTCGCCTACCGAGCGCAACTATCTGGGCCTGCTGGTCGAGCTGGATGCCGCCCCGGACCTCACCACCCGGTCTGCCGTCATGGACCGCATCCTGGCCTCCCAACGGTACGAACAGGTCGATGAGGTGGACGAACGCAGCGATGCCGACATCGCCCGGTTCCTCGGACACTGGTGGGTGCCGGTCGTGCTGGAGCTCGCACACCACCCCGACTTTCGGCCCGACCCCGACTGGCTGATTGCGATGATCCGCCCGGAGATCACCGCGGAGCAGGCCCAGACGGCCCTCGACACGCTGTTCGATCTGGCACTGCTGAAACGCTCGGCCGACGGGAGGATCCGCCCAGGTGCCATCCGCTTCCGCACGGCCCCCGACCAGGTGAAACAGCGGGCCGTGCTCGACTACCACCGGCAGGTCCTACCCGATCTGGTGCGGAGAATGAGCGAGATCCCAGAAGGCGAACGGCACGTCGCGGCCGCCCTCGTGCAGCTCGACACCCAAGCGGTTCCAGAGGTGAAGCAGCGCATCGCCACGTTGGTCGACCAGATCGCCACCCAGGCCGACGCCGCGAGCGACAACGCGACGCCGGCCCTCTTTCAGGTGATGTTCCAGCTCCTGCCGGTCAGCCGAACCTGGGGCGGCTCACTGCAGCACAGCGGTCTGGGCGGACGCGTCGATCCCGACCGAGACGGATGACCCCCCCGTGACCGCCTTGAAGCTCGTGAATCCGCCGACACCGACCGACACGAGGCTGCTGGTCGGCGTCCACTTCACCGCGAGTGCGATGCTGCAGAACTCGTCCTCGTCGAACGTGATGGATGCCGACGATTCACTGGATACAACCTGTCGGATCGAGATGACCTGCGAACCTCCGCTGCAACGCGACGCCTCCAACGAGTGGACGTAGACCGAGGAGCCGGCGACGAGCGAGACCTCGCTGGTGGGGTTGCCGATGACGACCGACGCCGGTGACGCGGAGAGATGGACGAAGAGTACGGACGCGAGGATGGCCTGGATGTGCATGGTGTCCCTCCTTGGACACCTCCATTCCAGCCGGGTTATTTCGTTGTAAACACAGTTTTCACTGGGACGATCCCTCGAGCGTCCAGCGTCCTCCGCCGCGAGGGTCCCCTGCTCGACGCCGCACCCTTCCCGAGGACATCCGCACAGCCGTCCCGGGGAACATCCACGCACCCGCCAGGTAGCCTCGACGATGCCCGACGCCGGACGACGAGCCGGCCACCCCTGGAGGTCCCATGCAGCCCGTCTACGTCTTCGCCACCGTCGGCGAGTCCCCCGCAGTGGTCACCGAGCTGCTGTGGTGGCTGGGCGTCCACGAGAAGACCCCTGTGTTCGGCATCGAGCTCTGGGGAACGGGACGGGGTGCCGAGCGGCTCTGCGAAGCCGCAGCATCCCCCCATTGGGAAGCACTCGGCGAGGCCATCGGACCTCGACTGCCCGGAGTCCGTCGACCCGATCGTGTGGAGGCGCCCAGCGCGGGCGTTCAGCTGTACACGTTCGGGCTCGAGGATCGCGTGTTGGACGACGTGCGGACCCGGGAGGAGGCCAACGCCGTCGCCCGTGCGCTGTACGACCGCCTTCGAGATCTGCGCACGCTGCTGCCGCACCACGTCCGCCTCGTCGCCAGCCTCGCGGGTGGGCGGAAGACGGTGAGCTCTGCCCTGCAGACGGCGTTCAGCATGCATGCAAGGCAAGGCGACCGCCTGGTCCACGTCGTGCCCGATGCACGCCTGGAGCCACATCTGCGTGAGTTCTGGTTCCCATCCGAGCAATGGGAGCAGGCCACGGGGCTGCCTCCCGAACGCCAGATATCGGTACACGACATCGCCGTTCCGCGGCTGAGACTCCTCGCCACCCCATCGGTGACCGACGCGCTGCGACTCGATTGGGATGCCGTCTGGCCCGACCTCGATGCGAACGCGCGTCGTCAGGTGGTCGCCACCCTCGAACAGACCGACACCACCTGGCGCCTCACGGTCAGAGACGCCGAGAGCCAGGCCATCATCGGCACCTGCACACCCTCTCCTCGCGAAGGAGCCGTGATGGCGGCCCTCGTCGCCCTCGACAGCCCGAACAACCTCGAGATCCTGAAGTGGCTCGACGACGAGGATGCCGGCTGGAAGCCCCCGGTCCGCCCAAAGCACCCCGGTCGGAAGGACCCCAAGAAGCGTCGGGAGAACATCGTGTCGAAAGCCGTACACAGCCTCAAGGAGCGCCTGGAACAAGACATTCCACCTGGCATCTCCTCATGGCGACTCGCAGACCGCGAAGCCGGGCTACCAAGCGTCCCGTTGAGCTGGAGCCCCCTGGACGGCTCCTGACAGGTGAATGCGCCGGAGCCGATGCGCCAGCTCGTGCGGCCCCAGCCCTCCATCCGACACGCCCAGCAGGGTCCGCGCCTCCCGAACTGCAGCCGACAGCCGCCGCTCCACGTCCGCCAGCGCCTCCATCGCCCCGCGCACGTCGTCCACCATCTCCTGGCTCCGCAGCTGCCAGCCCGCATCCAGCATCCCGTCCCCACACACCGGACACATCCCCGTCCGCCCATCCCGCCAGCGGATCGCCTGCTCCAACAAGCCCACCAGCTCGACGTGTTCACGGGACCGGGCCCGCAAGAGCACGTCCCGCTCGGTCGCCAGCGTGTCCAACACGTCTGCCAGCCCGTCCAGCACGGGCTCTGCAGAGGACGCGCCCTCCACCAGAGCGACGACCGGCGGACCGGATCCGGCGGGGAGCCGTTTCTGAGCGTCCGGGTCGTTCGCGTCGTCGGTGGTGGAGGCAGACGTCATCGACCCACCATTCCCGCCACCCCCGCTCACCTTCAACACCTGCGGCGCCCCAGCGTTCACGAATCCCGAAAACGCTCCCGCCTGCTCCGGGGTGCGCGCACCCCGCGCATCGCCGCGCATCGCCGCGCATCTCCCGAGCCCGTGCTGGCGGGCGCTCCGGCCGTCGGACGCCTTGGCACATCCCTTGCTTCCTACCTGGACGACCCAGGAGAGCCCATGTCGACCCGCACCCGTCAACGCCAGCAGTGCCTGTCCGAGCAGACCCCACAGACCCCCGCACAGTCGACGCCAGCGAGCCCCGACAACTCGTTCCTGCTCGACCAGCTCACGGGCCCGTCCGAGAGCTCAGCAGCGGGGTTCCTGGACACCCTCGACACCGCCGAATCGACGGGCCTGTCCAGCTTCTCGTCCACGGGATCCCTCGGAGGCGGCATCGGAGGCGGCATGGCGAGTGGAATGACGGCCGATGCTCCCTTCGACCATCGCCGCGAGCCCACGTGGGTGGACGCGACCCCGTTCGGGCCCATGGTCCGGGGCGTACAGGATCTCGGAAGTCTCGCCGAGCTCGTCCACTCCAACGAGACCGCAGACCAGGTCGCCTCCACCGGCGGGAACGTCGCGAACGTGGTGGACGGTGCCAGCGCGTTCGCCGAGGCCGCTGGTAAGAACGTCCCGGGAACCGGCCCGGTCGGCGGTATCCTCTCGGCCCTCGGCGCATACAGCGATGTGCGGGATCTGCAGACCGAAGGCAACGATCCGCGCACCATGCTCTCCCTCGCATCGAACACCGCGGGGGTCGTCTCCACCTTCCTGCCGCCCCAGGCCCAGGCCGTGATCGCCGCTGCGAACGCCGGCATCAGCACCGGAAACCTCCTGGTCGACAGCACCGAATCCGTCGCCCAGTCGTACACCGGACCCGACGCCGACCGCCGCGGACTGACGAGCCGCCTGGCCGACCGCGGAGGACGCATGGACGCCTGGGTGGACGAGGTGACCGGCAACGACACCGCCGGAGACGTCCTGGGCGGGATCGGCACCGTGGGACAGATGCTGGTTCCCGGCGTGCTGCACTACGACGTGGTCGACAGCTACACCGGGGGCGGCCTGTCCAACGCCGTGGAGAACGGCCGCAACCAGGTCTCCGATGCCTGGAACAGCTTCTCCCTGTTCGACTGATCCGCAGGGAACGGCCGCGCATCCCGCGCACGTCCCGGAGGAACGGGCTACCCTGCGCTGTTGCTCGGGAGACCCGCATGCCACGCTCCGCATCCTTCGCCCTGCTGCTCGCCCTGGTCCCCCTCACGAGCTGTCTCGACGACACCTGGGAGGAGCCCGTCTACGAGGCCGTCACCCCGGGCGCACCGCGCGTCGGCGCCGCCGAAGGCCACCTGCAGCTGCCCGTCGGCACACCCCTGTCCGGCTACACCGCACGCTGCGGCTGCCTCGGGGGCACGCTGTTCAAGCCCGACGACCGGAAGACCGCCTACAACGACGTCTTCATCCCCAGCGCGGGCATCCACACCCACCCCGCGATCAAGGTGATCTGGATCGAGAACGGCGACGACCACCTCGTCCTCACCAAGACCGACAACATCTACAGCTTCGACGGCCTGGTCGAGGATCTCGAGGTGCGCCTGTCGGAAGCCACCGGCCTCGATCTCGACGGGAAGGTGATCCACACCACCAACCACAGCCACACGAGCTACGGCGGGTTCTCCGACGCCATCACCTTCTACCTGGGCTCCGACACCTTCAACCCCGAGATCTTCGAGCGGTTCTCGGGCCAGGTCGCCGACGTCGCCATGAACGCCTACGACACCCGCGAAGACGCGAAGATCGGGCTGCACCTCGCCGACGACTGGGACCCCGACAACCAGATCTACAGCGACCGGCGCGGCGAGAACGACGAGATGGAGCTGTACGCCGGCGGCGACACCCCGCTGCTCACGGGCAAAGACCCCCAGCTCGCACTGCTCCGCTTCGACCGGCTCGACGACTCCCCCCTGGCCGTGCTCGTGAACTTCGGCATGCACGGCATCGTGCTCGACATCGAGAGCGCGCTGGTCAGCACCGACAGCAGTGGCGGCGTCGAGGCCTACCTGCAGGAGGCGTTCGTCGATCAGACCCCCGACGGAGCCGCGCCTCCCGTGGTCATGTTCACCCAGGGTGCGGGCGGCGATCAGAGCCCTCGCGGCGAGCAGGACGACTACGCCCGCGTCGAGAGCCTCGGCGACCGCGCCACCCCGGTGCTCTACGACATCTGGTCCAACACCGCGACCAGCGCCGATCCCATCTCGCTGCAGACCGTCAGCCGCTCCATCCCCACCCACACCGGCAACATCGAGGTCACGCGGAACGGCACGGTCGATCTGCACTACCCCCCACCCGATCCCGACCGCGACGCCGACAACGAGCTCTACGACGACAACGGTGAGCTGCAGCCCAGCATCGAGGAGTGGAACACCTCCAGCGGCGGTATCTTCTGCGGACAGGGCTTCGGCGTGCCCGTGGGCCAGATCCCCGGCGTCGACATCGAGCCGTTCACCAACTGCGTCAACGTCGAGCAGATGGCGGGGCTGGTCGGCACCTTCTTCGACATCGACGGCACGGACTGGGGCATGGACGACCCCGACAGCGTGCCCGTCCCCATCCCCGACACGCTCAAAGCGGGCACCAGCACGGCTCGGATGGCGGGTCTGTCCGTGACCACCTCGTCCGGCTCGACCGGAATCGGCGAGTCGGCTGCGGACGGCGACGTCCTGTTCGGATTCTTCCCGGGCGAGACCACCAGCATGTACGCCCAGCAGTGGCGGCGTCGCGTGCGCGGAGAGCTCGGTATCGAACACGGGCTCACCTTCGGCTACAGCCAGGACCACGAGGGCTACCTGCTCCTCCCCGAAGACTGGCTGATGGGCGGGTACGAGCCCGACATCACCATCTGGGGGCCGCTGCACGGCGAGTACCTGATGGAGCAGATGCTCGACTACTCCGCCGAGCTCCTCCTCGACGACGTCCACCAGCCCACCGATCCCTTCGGCCAGTACGGCCCCACCGTCTACCCCGAGCGCAGCCTCCCCACGCTGCAGCCCGACGTCACTCCGAACGCCGGCACGCTGGTCTCGGCCGGCGAAGAGCCCGACACCCTGTACGTCCCGCGCGGCTTTCAGGAGACCGAAGAGGATCCCGGCTTCCTCGATCTCACCTGGCAACCCACCATCCAGCGCGGCCAGGGCATCGTCCAGATCGCCTGGATCGGCGGCGACCCAGGCGTCGACTCCCCCGTCGTCACCGTCGAGCGCGAGCGCGAGGACGGCTCCTGGGAGGCCCTGCGCACTCCCGCCGGTCGCCTGATCTCCACCTCCACCCACGACATCCTCGTCACCAGCACGCCCGATCCCCTGGAGCCCGCCGACGCCCAGCAGACCCACTACTGGTGGGCCGCCTGGCAGGCCGTCGACCACGTGCACGACCGCACCGGGCTTCCCCTCGGCACCTACCGCCTGAAGGTCGAAGGCCAGTCCTACACCGGTGGCGCCGAGACCTGGCCCTGGCCGAGCGAGCCCTACAGCGTCACCACCGACCCCTTCGAGGTCGTGCCCGCGAACCTGTCCGTCGAGCTCGCACCCCCGGGCGAACCCGAAGGCCTGCGCGTCGCCCTGCGCGTGCCCTACAACGGCTACCGCTACATCGCCGCCGGCGGCGACAACCGGGGCGACAACCCCGTTCCCGGCGAGCTCACCGTCACCTTCACCACGCCCACGGGCGATCAGGTCGAGACCGTCACCGGCACACTCGACAACCGCCGCACCCGCGTCGATGTCGCGATTCCGGTCGACGCCACCGCCATCACCGTCGCCGACGCGTACGGCAACACCGGAACCCTCGCGTTCCAGCCCGTTCCGCCGCCCATCTGAGGCCCTCGGCGGGCAGGCCGTTCCTGCATTCGGTCTGGGTGGGAGTGCCGGAGGATCAGGCCCACCCTCGGAGGTCCATCAGGAGGAAACGAGCGCGCCAGCGCGCTCGGGAAGCTCCGGCTCAGGAATGGCCACGGCCTCGTGCGGTCCGGGAGAAACACGGGCATCGGGCGCCACATCGAGGTCCAGTGGCGATCGAGCAGGAGAGGTCCGCGCGCGGCCGGCCGCGACACCGGCCGGAGCGGGCGATTCGCGCCGATCCGTCAAATACTTGCACATGCTATTATGCTTGCATATGCATTCACATCGAACAAAGGAGACCCATGACCCGCCCCAGCCTCGACATCCTGACCACCCTCCGCGCCGAACACGACGTCATCCGTGCCCTGCAACAGCTGCTGCTCGAGACCGAAGGAGCCGGAGGTACGCGCGCACAGCTGTGGTACCGCCTGCAGCGCGAGCTCTACGGACATGCGCTCGCCGAGGAGAAGGCCGTCTACAACCGGTTGGCGGAGATCGACTCCACCGAACACCTGGCCGAGCACAGCATCGAGGAGCACCGCGCCATCGAAGAGCTCCTGAAGCAGCTCGACCACATCGGGTTCGACCAGCCCCAGTGGATGACCACCCTGAAGCGCCTGGTCCACGTCAGCAACCACCACCTCGACGAAGAGGAGGAGGAGCTGTTCCCCTGGGCTGGCCGCGTGCTGAGCGACGAACAGCGCGAAGCCGCCGCCCGCGACTACCGCGACCAGAAGCTCGCGATCCTGGCCGACGCTCAGGACCAGATCGCGAAGACCACCACCCACGGCACCGACGACCGCACCTACGAGTCCCGCTCCCTGGAATCGTTGCAGGACGCCGTCCGTGAGAAGGGCTTCACCCCCAACGGTCACACCCGCTCCGAGCTCATCTCGATGCTGCGGGAGAGCCCCGGCACCGACGCCCACGCGTGATCCCGCTGGTGCCCCCCATCCTCGTCGCCGCCGCGGACCTCTTCGCGATCCTGGACCTCCTCGTCACCGGCACCCTCGGTGTCGCGGCCAGCATCCTCGCGCTTGCGACCCTGCTGTCCTTCCTGCCCCTCGAGGCCTGGTGGGCCGCGGGCACCCGCTACGCGCGTCTACAGCTCGCGGCGCTGGGCATCGTCCTGATGGTGATCGGCATCGCGTCGGGCAGCTGGCCGCTGTCGCTCGTCGCCGTGCTCTGCACCCTGCCCCACCTGGCGGTGATGGGGATCTACGCCATGCCCCCCTGGGGCGACACCTGGGAGCGGCCGCACACCCACGATTCCGCCGGTCCAGAAGCTACCGGTGACGCCACCGCCAGCCTGCGGGTGATGACGCTCAACGTGCAGCGCGACAACCCCGACCGGGAGCGGATCCGCGAGCTGCTCGCCCGGGTCGATGTCGACGTCGTGCTCCTGATCGAGGTCACCCGAGGCTGGCTCGACGCACTCCGGCCGGCCCTGACGCGCTTCGAGCGCGATGGCGTGCTGCACGCGGTCGAGTCCCCGAGCGAAGACGACCACTACGGAATGGCCCTCTACAGCGCGTTGCCGATCCACGACGCCGCCGTCGACAAGTTCGGATGCAAGGGCCGCATCGGCATCAAAGTCGTGCTCGAGACCCCCGATGGGCCGGTCGAGATCTGGGGACTGCACCCCGAGCCCCCCCATCCCGGCCAGTCCGCGCGCCCGAAAGACGTGTACCTGCTCGATGCCGGCGAGCGCATGGCGATCGACGACGACCATCCCCCGCGCATCGTGCTCGGAGACCTGAACGACGTCGCCTGGTCCGCGGCCACCCAGACCTTCCTCGAGCGCGCGCAGCTCATCGATCCCCGCCCCGGACGCGGGATGTTCTGCACCTTCCACGCCGACAGCTGGCTGGCACGCTGGCCCATCGATCACGTGTTCCACGATGCGCGGCTGCGCTGTGACCGCATCGAGGTCCTGCCTCCCGTCGGCTCGGACCACCACCCGGT
Source organism: Myxococcota bacterium (assembly GCA_965224055.1). Lineage (GTDB taxonomy): Bacteria > Myxococcota_A > UBA796 > UBA796 > JACKEQ01. Next base: position 6,845,894 of record OZ245034.1, read on the forward strand.
CACCGCCACCTTCTGCATCGCGCCCGCCACCCGCCAGCCCGGTCGCGTGTCGCGCTTGACGGCCCCGGGTCCCAAAGAAGAAGCGCACGAAGAAGCACGAGAAGTCGCCGTCGCCGCTCGAGCCCGGTCGTGACCGCCGAGCTGGCGTCTTTCGCCGAGCGGATCGGGCTGCAGTACGTCCACGCCGACAGCACGCCGTGCATCCGCCGTCGCCGTTGCGGGACCGGCTACACCTACACCCACACCCAACAGGGGCCGATCCACCGAGATCATCCCGACCGCTCCTGGATCGACGGACTGGCGGTTCCCCCCGCCTGGTCGACGGTCTGGATCGCCCCCGTCGCCGAAGCCCACCTGCAGTTCACGGGCTACGACGACGCGGACCGCAAGCAATACCGCTACCATCCCCGCTGGTCGTCTGCCCGACGGGAGGCCCACGACGCCGCGTTGGTCGAGTTCGTCGAGCGGCTGCCTCGCTTACGGGCCCACCTGGACGCGTTGTTGGACCCTGGCCCTGCGAACGGCCGCGTCGGCCGGGACACCGCACACGCGCTCGCTGCAGCGGTCCTCGACGAGACGGCGATCCGGGTCGGCAACCGCCAGTCCGTCGAGACCCACGGCACGCGCGGCCTGACCACCCTCGAAGACCGTCACGCGGCCCTCGGCGACGATCGCCTGCGGCTCGCCTTTCGGGGCAAGGGCGACGTAGAGCGCGAGATCCGCCTGGAAGATCCCACGATCTGCGCGTGGCTCCACGACACGAGCGAGCACGACGATGCCCACCTGTTCTCGTGGGAAGACCGACACGGACAGATCGGGCACGTCACAGCGGCGTCCCTCAACCGGTTTCTCAAGACCCAGCTCGGAGCCGATGCCCATGCCCACCAGTTCCGGGCATGGCACTGCACCTGGCGGACGCTCGGCGCCCTGCGCGACCTCGATCCTCCGAGCACCCCCTCCGGCCGCCTGTCCGCGCTGCTCGAGGTCCTGGAGCCCATCGCGCAGTCTCTCGGCCACACGACGTCGACCGCCCGGGGCCACTACCTGCACCACCGCGTAGAGCCCACCTGGGTCGACGGATCGCTCCCCCGACCGCACCCCACCCGCAGCCCCCACCTGTCGCTTCCAGAACGGCGGGCACAGGCGGTTCTCCGGGTGCTCGCAGATTCAGGCGCCCACACCTGACCTCGACAATTACTCTGCAATGCATTACTATGTTTGCATAGCAACCAAGGAGGACCCATGGAACGCCGAATCGATGTCGCACATCCCCACAGCTCGGACCAGCCGAACACCCTCGGCACGCCCCGTGCGAAGACCGCGGACGCCCGCATGGACGGACCCACGCCCGTCACCCCGCGCCGCGACTCGCCCGTCCCCGACACCGATTCGCCCCTGCACGTCGTCCCTTCGGAGGACGGCTGGGCCCTGCGCTTCGAGGGGATCTCGACCCCCGTGGCCATCCTCCCCACCAAAGCCGAAGCCATGAAGCGGGCGCGCTCGCTCACTTCGCAGACGGGCAGCAACCTCGTCGAACACGGCGCAGACGGCCAGATCCGCTGATTCTGCGCAAACCCTCTCTCACACCTCAAACCACACCGGAGACATCGATGAACAACAAGCAATTCGAAGGAAAGTGGGACCAGATCAAGGGTCGCATCCGCAACGAGTTCGGCAAGCTCACCGAAGACGACGTCGAGCAGGTCAAGGGCAGCAAGACCCGCCTGATCGGCAAGCTGAAGGAGCGGTACGGTGACGCCAAGGAGACGGTCACCCAGAAGCTCGACCAGGTCCTCGACGACCTGGCCAACGCCGCCTGATCCCTCTTCCGTACTTCTGTCCACCCGAGCCGGATCGCACCTCGCGACCCGGCTCGTGGTGCGTCTGGTTCCACCGATCTGCCAACAATTTACGACAACGTTGTCATGAGACACACGACTACATAGGACATGAGTATCATGTAATTCTTGTCCCAATACGGTGTTCGTAAGGGGGCCGGAGTGGAGGGTGAGGTCGGAGTCGCCCGAGCTCGACGAACCCACCCTCGACTGACCCCTTTCTCCCGAATCCCCACGCCGGAGCCATCATGCGTCCCTGCCCGACCGACCGTACCCCCGACTGCCAAGCCCCCACCCCGCCCGTCATCGAGCTGCTGTTCGGCGAACCCGATCCCGATGCGCCCGTCCTGGTGCTCGTCACGAGCGAGTGCGCACCGCTCGCCGCCGCAGACGACACCTGGTCCCAGCGCGACGCCACTCTCGCGCGACGCGCCCAGAACCTCCGCGCGAACGCCCGCCTCGAAGGGAACGTCGAAGCCTTCGATCGCGCGCTGTCCCTCGTGATCGACACCCTGTCCGTCCCCATCTTCGATCCCGGCGGACCCGTCGCGATCGCCGCGCGCGGAGGCCGTCGACCCGTCGTGTGGGAGGTCGCCCTCGAAGACCCGCCTGCGCGCACCACGCTGCACGCCTACACGACTCCGCCGCACTGGCTCGCCCATGCGGCCGCCCACGGCACATCCGGTCACGCGAACCCCGCCGAGCCCGACTCCCGGCCCGTGGTGCACAGTGCTACCGCGGTCCGCGTTCCCCGTGGACGGCTGGTCGACGGACGGATCCGCCTCGACGCCAGCTCCCACGACGACCACGGTGGCCCCGGCATCCTGGAGCGCTCCGCCCGGCCGCCCGCGCAGTGGCGAAGCCCCGGTCCCCGCTTCACACGCTGATCGAGGCCTGATCAGACCTACTCGCTCGGTAGTGGGTCGGTCAGGTAGACCGGTGTGGCCTCGAACTCGAAGGCGATGGAGACCTGGCTGCACGCCCCTGCGTCGTCCCGAACATCCGCGACGGACTCGACCAGGGGGATGAACTCCTGCAGGTTGACATCGTCACGCTCCAGGATCTCGACCAGCTGTGCAATCGGCATCACTCCGCCCATCAGGCCCGTGAGCCGGCCGTCCCAGCGACGCTGCACCTGAAACCGACCCCGGGTGACCAGAAAGTCCAGCTCGGCGTTCAAGATGTCGAGCGGCAGGTTGAAGGTGAGCGGCCCCGCGACGTCGACCCGAAAATCCGACGCCGTGGCCGGAGCATTCACGGTCTGGATCGTCGAATGGCGAGGCAGGGTCTGCAGGTCGAGCAGCGAGCCATCCGCGGCCACCAGGGGCACGCCCTCGGCCCGACCCAGGGTGAAGTCGACGCAGGTGTCGTCCATCCAGTCGTCCACCCCCGACAGCGACACCGTGATCAGCAGCTCACCCGCCGAGATCGACTGCGCGATCAGGCTCTCGGCCGCCACGGCCTCGGTGGACTCCAGGATCGGAATGAGGGCCGCAAAGTTGTTGTCGACTCCATCGTCCCCCTCCGGAGACGGGAAATCCGCGTGCCCACAGCCCTCCGAGTCGTTGAGCTCGCTGTCGAAGCCGTCGAGGTCGAAGCCCCTCACGGTCCCGTCGGACCGGCGCGCGAAGGTGAGCTGACTGATCACGTAGTGATCCGGCGTCTCGAGCTCGCGCACGAGCGCTCGGGTGTCGTCGTCGCACGTGGCGAGCGGGTCGGTCTCCTCGACCTCGCAGCCCGGTGTGAGGACGAGCGGAAGCACCGCGAACATCGGAGCGGCACCCATCCAGCGGCTCATGGCTCGATCTCCGTCAGGCCGGTGTCGACCTCGTACGTGCCCTCGCCCCAGGACGCCTGGACGAGCCCCATGCCGCGGAGCAGGGTCAGACCCAGGTGGTTGCTGTTGAGCCGGTTGTAGCGGACGTGCTGGCCGGTCACGATGCTGCCGCACCCGCTACCGGCGATGACGACGGGCATCTCGTCGAGGCTGTGGGTCCGCCCCTCGGACACGTCGGTACACGCCAGCACCATGCTGTGGTCGAGCAGGGTCTCGTCGCCCTCGGGCACCTGATCCAGCCGCTGCACGAGCGAGCTGTAGCGCTCGATGCAGTACGTCGTGATCATGTCGACCTCGGGCTGATCCCCGGGCTCGTTGTGGGTCTGGTTGTGGTGTCCGTCGCTGGCGCCGGGGAACAGGGTGTTCTGGACCGGCCGGTGCAGCTGGAACGAAGCGACGCGGGTGAGGTCGCAGGCCAGCGCCATCGCCAGCAGCTCGTTCATCGCATCGCACTTCGCCTCGAGCTGCGGACGCCCATCGATGGGCGGGTACTCGGCTTCGGGTTCGGCCGCTGCCATACAGGACTCGAAGCTCGGGGGGTCTTCGAGGAGCCGTGCCAGACGGAGCTCCAGCTCGCGGACCCCCGTGGCGTGCTGGTCGAGACGGGCCCGATCGCTCGCACTCACCCGGTTGGTGAGTCGGTTCAGGTCTCCGAGCACGGCATCGAGCGCCGAGCGACGGTAGCCGAGCGACGGATCGACCAACCCGCCCGAGCCCGGCTCGACGAAGGTGGGGCCGAACAAGCGCTCGTACATCGCAAAGGGGTCGTCTTCACCGGGATTCTGGGAGCTCGTACCGTTCCACGAGAAGCAGTTCGTGGTGTCGATCCCGAACTCCAGGCTGCGGAAGATGGTGTCGCCGCCCACCGCGTTCGCGACGACCTGATCGAGGCTCGGTGCGCGCACGAACCAGTCCTCGTCGTTGCCGTCCACCTCGTGGCCCGTGAGCAGCCCCCCGATGCCCGACCAGTGGGGCACGTTGTTGGGGTAGAGCACGGACAGGCCCGTGACCACGGCGATCTTGTCCTGAACGGGGGCCAGGGGCATGAGCTGGGGCGACAGGTCGTAGTCGAAGCCCGTGAGCGTGGGGGTCCACCGGTCCGGCAGGTTCCCGTTGGCCCACATCCAGGTGATGAAGCGGCGCGGAAAGCCCTCGGCCGCGTTGGCCGTGGTCTCGAGCCAGGGAAGCGAGAACGCGACGGCGGAGCCGCCCAGGACCCCGCGGAGGAACTGACGTCGGTTGGTGCTCACAGGACACCTCCCTTCGCGAATGCATCGCTCACGGCGATCCGCCTCATGAGGCTGCGGACCGAGTAGCCGTTGCCCTCGAAGTCCTTGGCGAGCCATTCGAGCAAGGGTTCTTCTCCTTCGGTGGGCAGGTGGCCCACGGCGTAGCTGGTCATGCGCTCGGCCAGGCAGTGGCCGAAGTCCGGGTGCTCGGCGATGGCCTGCCCCAGCCCCACGGCATCGTCGAACGCGGTGCCGTCGATCTCGCCGGACGGGTCGATGAGCGCGTCGTTCTCCCGCTCTCGCCAGCGCCCCACGCCATCGAAGTTCTCGAGGCCGAGCCCCACGTTGTCGAGCAGGATGTGACAGCCCGCGCAGGTGGGATCCTCCTGGTGGACCTGGAGCCGATCGCGCAGCGTGGGCGCGTTCGTGGGCTCGGGGATGGAGGTGTCGACGTCGGCCGGAGGCGGCGGGACCGCCTGGCAGAGCAGGGTGGTGCGGACGAACTGACCGCGTCGGGTGGCGCTCGACGACACCGCGTGGGCGTGCAGGCCCAGGATGCTCGCGTGCCCGAGCAACCCGGCGCGACCGCCATCTTCGGGGAGCTCGACCCAGTCGAAGCCCGTGATGTCGCCCTCGGGAGCGGGGGCGGGGACGCCGTACAGCGAGGCGAGCCGGTGGTCGATCCACGCGCGTCGGCTGGTCAGCATCTCGCGCCAGTCGCCGTCCTCGTCGACCACCGTGGTCTCGATGGTGTACAGCGTCTGTTCGCGCGCGCTGGCCCACAGATCGGGCGAGGCGTGGGGGAAGACCAGGGGGTCTTTGTTCAGGTGCGACAGCTCGCCCAGCTCGAACAGCTCGGTGAAGAAGTCGCGCACGCCGCGGCGATAGCGCTCGTCGGCCATCATCCGGTCGACCTCGGCCGCCCGCCCCCCGGCGGTGGCCAGATCCCCGTTGCCCGCGGCCTGGAGCAGTTCTTCGTCCGGCGGCCCGTTCCACAGGAAGTACGACAACCGGCTCGCGAGCTCGAAGTCGTCCAGGCCCGCTTCACCCGGGGTGTGCTCCAGGCGGTAGACGAAGAACGGCGACTGCAGCATCGCCACCAGCCCGAAGCGGGCACCCGTGCGGAAGTCCCCGCTCTCTCCGGCCACTCCGGTGACCAGACCCGCGTACAGGTCGGTCTCTTCGGCCGTGAGCGGACGGCGGAACACGCGACGACCCATCGTGCCGACGAACTCCTCGGCACACGCGGTGTCGGACGGCCCCGATGGCGAGCAGGGAAGCGGATCCTCGCCCTCGGCGAAGACCTGATCGGCCAGCTGCCGGGCGCCATCCTCGTACCGCTCGACCCCCAACGGAGACGTGCTGCTGATCGTGGCGCCGAGAGAGGCGAGCCCCTCGAGCGTGGTGTCGGGCTCGAGGCTGGCGGGCGGCACGATGTCGTCGCCGAACAGGTCGCGCACCGTGTTCTGGTACTGCCGGATCGTCAGCCGGCGCAGTGCGGGTTCGGGCGAGGTGTACTCGGGCTCGGGGCCGGGGTCGAAGGCGTCGCCCGACCCATCGTTGCACGCCATGAGCGTGGTGAGGAGGAGGATCATGGGGCCTCTTGGAGAGCGGTCTGTGCGTTCACACTGGGCTGCGACCCGCGTCGGGGGACCCTCGGGATCCAGAGCGCGCGGCCGCCGTGTCCGCGATTCTAACAGGACACGCCGCCATTCGCGGTCCCCGCCCCTCGAGACCGCCCATTGTGACCTTCCAACATCGGCCGCGATGCCCGTGACACACCACCCCATCGCGGCCCATGCGTCGGACAGGCCCGGAATGAGGTGTTCGGCGTGCTCGAGTGTGCGGAGACCTACGCCGCGTGCAGCACGACGTCGTCCACTTCCCAGGCCAGATCGGCCGGGCGGCACAGCGCCGGAGCAACGTGATGCAGATGCACCTCGTCACGCACGTCGATCGTGCGTGGGACGGGGTCGGACACGAACAGGGACTTGTAGACCTGAACGGTCATGTTCACGACGGCAGAGAGCGGCAGCGTCATCGCAGCCTCCGGGCAAAGCAAGAATCAATCAAGTGCCGGGCGGCAACTCCGCCTCGACACCTGCACTCTACCACCTTCCGATGCCGCGATCCACCCGAACGCTCATCATCCCGCGAGGACGGCATCGAGCTTGGCGAACCCCTCGCGCACCCCCTGCTCCATCCCGCTCGCGATCAGCCCGTCGCGCTCTTCGAACGACCCCGACAGCGACGTCACCGTCAGCCGGCACCGCCCACCCTCGAGGGCCTCGAACTCCAGGGTCTCCAGCACCACCCCGTCGGGCCAGGGCTCGTAGCAGAAGGTCTGGACCAGCCGCTCGTGCCCACGCAACTCGTGGAACGACCCCCGGAACCAGTGCGTCTCCTCACCCTCGCCCTGCATCGCGTAGCGGTACTCGCCCCCCGTGCGCGCATCCCAGGTGTCGATCACCCCCGACATCCCGTGAGGCCCCACCCAGCGGGCGAACAGCTCGGGGTCGGTGTGGGCGCGGAACACCTTCTCGGGGGGTGCGTCGAACTCCCGGATGGTACGCACCACAGGCAGGGTGTCGTCGATCTCGATGGTCGTCTCAATGGTCCTACTCATGCGTCATCTCCAGTGTTTTCCGCGACTTCTTCGGCGTCGTCGTCCATCGATGCGAGGACCGCATCCAGACGGCGGTAGCGTTGCTCGGCCTGGCGGCGGTAGCGCTCGATCCACGCGGTCATCATGTCGAACACCTTCGCCTCGAGGTGGGCCGGACGCGTGCGGGCGACCTGGCGTCGGGAGACCAGCCCGGCCGCTTCGAGCACCTTCAGGTGCTTGCCGACCGCCTGGACCGACATGTCGTACGACCCCGCGAGCTCCGTGAGCGTCGCGTCGCCTTCCGACAGCCGGGCCACGATGTCGCGCCGCGTGCCGTCGGCAAGGGCCGCGAACACTTCGTTCAGCTGCTGGGGATCCAGCTTCTCCGCCGCGCCCATGCTCCACCTCGTTCAACCGATGAGTTGAATGTACGCGGTCCCGGACGAACGATCAACCATTTTGTTGAACGTCGAACGGGTCGCGCATGCCAGACGTCCGCCATCCGGGGTCTGCCCTCCGGTATGCTTCCGCCGGAGGCGCCATGGACCCCGACCGACTGCCGGCATCCTGCATCGCGCTGCTCGAACAGCAGCCCCCCGCGCAGCGCACCCATCCCGGGTCCGGCGCCATCGTCTGGACGTTCGGTCAGCTGGGGCCCGACCGCGATCTGCGGCAGCTCGGCCTGCTCGCCACCCAGCCCGGGATGTACGCCGAGAACCTGCCCGAGCATCTCGGGATCCCCGTCGCGCAGATGTCTTGACGGTCAAGAGAGCGGTGCCCCCGAAATGCGCGGAGGAACGAGCACATTTTCCGGGGGTACCCGAACGCGACAAGACATCCATTGAAGTGATTCGGTCGGTTCATCCCTCGCTTGCGAGGGTGGGCCGGCGGAATCCGAAGACGGCGACCTGTTGATGGTCGTCGAGGACGGGCGGGAGCACGGCATCCTGAGGGTCGGCACCGACGATCTCGAGTGGTTGCCCGGCACGATCGCAGACTGGATCCGCGACTCGGCCGATGCGAATCCGCCACCGCCGCCCCCGGCCGCCCTGCGTTCCGAGCTCCTCGGCCGCTGGCACCCCGTGTCGAGCGAGACCCTGCCACCCGACGCGCTCGCATTCCAGCCCGACCGCGAGCTGAGAGCCGACGGTACGGCGATCGGCCACTGGACCCAGCCGTTCGACATGATCAGCGAGCGTCGATGGTGGTGTGCAGAAGGTGACCGCCTGGTGATCGCCTGCGACGAGACCTGGAGCGCCTGGCACGTCGCGGTCGACGGCCCCGATGCACTCGTCTGGACCGGTCCCGAGCCCGAGCGACACGTCGTGCGCTACGTGCGCTCCGACTGACGTGGCTCGTCCGTTCTTCAGGCTGCGAGCGCCTCGACGCGGGCTTCCAGCTCGTCCGCCGGCAGTCCGAAGAGCGAACCGACCATCTCCGTCCACTCCATCGAAGGCGCGTTGCCCTCTCCCACGATCGCGGCGATGTCGGTCCACAGCTGCTGCTCGTCGATGGAGGCCAGCAGCGGCAGGTTCAGGGGCAGGTCGTCCGGTCGGCTCAGGGCGGACTCGGCGTTCTCGAAGGACGACTCGGGGAACAGGTCGTCGAAGGCGGTCCGCTGCGCAGCAGTGGGATCGGAGATCGCGCGCAGCCCGTTGGCCAGCAGCGCATGCCGGGCGCGTCGGAGCCGCTCCGATTCGTCGAGTTCTGCCGGCTCGGAGGGCGTCTCCACCGAAGAGACGTCGTCCGCGATGTGAAGGGCGACCTGCTCGGCCACCTCTTCTGCGAGCGCATCGACATCCATCCCCTGCTCCTCGGACGTGCGCGGGAGCGAGAGGACGTCGCGAGCCGCATCGGCGATGCGCTTCGTGCTGCGCCAGGTCCACAGCGCCATGCCTCCGGCACCCACGACCGGAACGATCCGACCGAACACCATGCGGAGGAGCCGCTTGGCGGAGTGGCGACCGACCAGGCCTGCCGCTGTTCCGAGAACCTGCCGAGCCGTGTTCCGCGACGCGGCGGCGTCCAGGCTGTCGGCGTCGAGATGCTTCACGATCCCGCGGCCCTCGTCGAAGATCAGCTTCGCCACGAGCTCGGCGTCCAGCGCGGACGCGCAGTCCAGCGCCACGGCGATGTCCACCACCATCGAGGTCGCGATCCGCACGTTCAGCACGAGCTCCGCGGGAATCGTCGCCGCTCCGAGCACTCCGGGTACTGCCGTGCATCCCGCCGACATCCCCGCGTTCTTCGCGGCAGCGACCCGCACGATGGCGTCGATGTCCGACGGCGTCGGGCGCTCGGTCGAATCGGCCGACCGCCAGTGGTCCAGCCGACGTCTCATCTGCCGCTGGATCGTGTCGAGCATGCGCGACCGCACCCAGGAGAGGGTGGCCTGGCGGGCGTTGTCGAGAGGCGAGCGACGGGTGGCGTCGGATGGCATGAGGGAATCTCCGCTGAATGTTGTGCACAACAAGCTTAGTCTGCAATGTTAATTGTGCAAGCAACAAGTCTGCGCGCTAAAGAACATCCACCCCCTCACCGCCGGAGGCGAACCATCGCGCGCACTGAACAGCTGGTCTCGGACTTCATGGATGCGGTTCGTCGCCGCGACCCCCACCAGCCCAACTTCCACCAGGCCGTCGAAGAGGTCTGTCACGACGTGCTGTCGGTCGAGAAGGCCCACTCCGACTTCGTGCATGCGCGTGTGCTCGAGCGCCTCACCCTGCCGGACCGCATCGTGTCGTTCCGCGTCACCTGGCTCGACGACGACGGGCAGCTCCGCCACAACCGCGGCTGGCGGGTCCAGCTGTGCGACGCCCTCGGGCCCTACAAGGGCGGGCTGCGGTTCCACCCGGCAGTGGATGTCGACACCCTGAAGTTCCTCGCCTTCGAGCAGACCTTCAAGAACGCGCTGACCGGTCTGCCCCTCGGGGGCGCCAAGGGGGGTTCGGACTTCGACCCATCGCAGTGCAGTCCCGCCGAGGTCCAGCGTTTCTGCCGCGCCTTCATGCTCGAGCTCGCCGCCCACATCGGTCCCGACCGCGACGTGCCTGCAGGCGACATCAACGTCGGTAGCCGGGAGATCGGCTGGCTCTACGGCACCTGGTCCCGAATCGCCCGACGCACCGGAGGAGCGCTCACCGGAAAGCCCCCGGAAGCCGGCGGCATCGCGTTGCGCACGGAAGCCACGGGCTACGGCCTGCTCTACATCGTCGAGGCCGCGCTGAAGCGACGTGGGACCGCCCTGGAGGGGTTGCGCATCGCCATCTCGGGCAAGGGCAACGTCGGGACCCATGCGGCCGACAAAGCCCTGCAGCTCGGCGCCAGAGTGGTCACGCTGTCGGATACGTCCGGCACCGTCGTGGCCGAAGACGGGTTGACCCGCGATCACCTCGACTGGGCGCGGTCCGTCAAGCAGTCCGGCGGCGACCTGTCCGACCCGCCTGCCGGTCTACGGTTCGAGGCCGCTGCGCTGCCCTGGTCGGTGGACTGCGACGTGGCTCTGCCCTGCGCCACCCAGAACGAGCTGGACGCCGAGGCCGCCCAGCAGCTGATCGACGGCTCGTGCCTCCTGGTCGCAGAGGGCGCGAACATGCCCCTGACCGCCGAGGCCAGTGCTCGCATCCGTGGGAGTGACGTCGTCTACCTGCCCGGCAAGGCCGCCAACGCGGGCGGTGTGGCGGTCTCGGGCCTGGAGATGAGCCAGAACGCCCACCGACGGGTGCGCAGCCGCGAGGCCGTCGACCAGGACCTGCGCGGGATCATGGCCGAGATCGAGGCCCGCTGCGCCGACGAGGGTCACACCGACGGCAGCGCTCCGGACTACGCCCTGGGGGCCAATCGCGCGGGCTATCGCAAGGTGGCGCGGGCCATCGTGGCACTCGGCGCGAGCTGACCGTCCCGACGTTCGGCTCAGTAGATCCCGACGAACAGGTCGAAGTTCCCACCTGGGATGTTCACGATCGAGATGTCCGTCTCCAGCACGACCGTCAGCCGCTCCGTTCGATCCGTGTGATTTGTGTAGGACCCCCGGGTTGTCGCCCCCGCACCTCCTGAAGAGCACACCAGCGGCGGATTGGTGACGGGGTCTGGACATCCCCGCGCGATGAGGATGTTTCCGACGGCCTCTTCCTGGGTGTACTCCACCTCGAGGGTCTCTCCCGCCTTCAGGTGGACCTCGAACATCCCCTCCTCGGCCGAGAAGTTCCCCGACGAGCACACGATGTTCTGGTTGTTCGGAAAGCCCTCCAGGCTCCCGGAACGCCAGTGCCAGCCCGTCTCGAACACCTCGTGGTGCTCGGTCTCGCCACACCCCTTGGCCAGGTCGGCATCCTGAAGCGGCGCAATCGCGAACTCGGCATCGAAGACCCCGTGGTGCGGTGCCGACCCGGTGTCCCGAAAAGCGAGGTTCGCATTTCGATTCTCTGTCGTGTCGTTCTCGACGATCAGGCGCTCCGCGTGCCCGGCGAACCCAGGGCACGTGTTGCAGTCGTAGAGGAGGCTGGTGACCAGCGGTGCGAGGGGCTGGGCGATCACCTTCGACATCGCCGGCACCTCCAAGGGGAGGAACACCGCCTCCTCCAACCCGAAACCGCAGCCCAGCGGCACCGTTGCGCCGATCGCGTCCTGATAGTCCAGCGTGTGGCGCCCAGGGCCCACCTGGGGATCCGTCGAGCATCCCCCACTGCCCGCCGCCATCTCCGGGAAGTCCCGCACCACGTCGAGCAGGAACAGCTTTCGCGTCGGCAGGTGCGCATCCAACGCGAGGATCAGCGACGTCTCGGCGTCCGACCGATTCGTGTACTCCACCCTGTCGATGCCCCCGTCGTCCCCGTCGACACAGGTGTCGGGCTCCCCGCACTCCTCCAGGAGGTATAGCGAGCCGTCCCCTTCGAGGCGCGAGCCTTCCACTCGGATCCGCTCTCCCGGCGCGAGCGTCACCCCGAAGAATCCGTCCGTCCCTTGAGCGAACGCGCCCGTGCAACTGTCGATCGGAAGATCACTCGCGTTGGTGTACCCGTCCAGCCGTCCCCAGAACGACCCGGCCTCCAGCTCGGGGAGGGGTCCATCGCAGGTGTCGGCGGGCTGAATCCGCGTCCGCCCATCGATCGGAGCGCGGATCATCACCCAGTTGTACTCGCTCCGCGCCGAGAGCAGCAGCGGGTTGCCGTTCACATCGACCAGGGCGTGTTCGACGCGCGCCAGCGACAGCGTCATGCCCACGGTGGCATCGTTGAACCCGACATCCGACAGATCCAGAAGGAACGATCCGTCGTCTTCGAGGCGGTACAACCGGTCGACGACGATCGCACCCGGCACTTCGGACGGACCTCCACTGGTCACGGACAGCAAGACGGTGCCGGATGTGCCCGGCTCCCACAGGATCTCGACGGGCTCATCCCCCAGATGGGCGCCGTTCAAGGGCTCCAACACGCTCATCGGCTCGGGAACCGGCACGGAGACGTCCATCTCCGACGACCCCCAGCTCCCCCCGGACAGGGTCAGGTACAGCGGCTCTCCGGGAACGAGAAGGCCCGTGTCGACATCGAACGTCCCGTGGTACCGCTCGTCGTTCAGGCCTGTCTGTTCCGCCGTGAAGGGACCGAGTTGAAACTCGGTTCCGATGTCGTGGGCAACCGGCCAGAACGAGAACCCCGGATCGGGCTGGACGGGGTCGATGAACGAATCCAGCTGAGCAGGCAGTGCCGGCGCACATACCGTCTCATGGGTCGGCCAGCAGTCGGAGAGGTTCGGAAACGCGCCCAGGGAGTCTGCGAACACGCCCTCGAGTCGAACGTTGTAGAAGCCCGGTGCGGTGTCGGGGCTCGACAGGAACAGGGTGACGCTCCCCTCTCCCGCGAGCGCGGCCGGGTCCGAATCTGGTTCCTCGTCCGTGTCCGGCGCAGGCAGTGGCGTGGAAGGTTGCGTTGGGGTGTATCCAGTCACTGACCATTCTCGTCGTCTGACCGGACGTTCGCTACCTTCGTCGAGTGCTCTGACCTACGTCATCAGGAACTGTCCGGGTGGAACCGGCTCGAACCGGCCCGCCTCCACCGCCTGACGCCATCGCATTGGCGTCAGCTCCGCGACCCGGGTCGCCGGCCAGTTCGGCAAGCGCTGGAAGAGGTCGTGCAGGTAGAGCAGCGGGACGACTCCCTGGAGCTTCGCGCTCTCGATCAGCGAGTACCACCCCGCAGCCGCGACCGCGCCGCCCTCGGAGCGAGAGAACATCCAGTTCTTCCGGCCCACGATCGCCTGGCGGAGCAGCAGCTCGCTGATGTTGTTCTGAAGTGGCACCCGACCGTCCTCGAGGAAACGGTGCATCCTGCTCTTTTGGCTGATCCCGTACCCGCACGCCTTCGACAGCAGGCTCGTCGGACGCAGATTCGGGCTCAGCTCCTCGATGAACCCGTAGACTCCATCCACCAGGGGTGCCGAGCGTTCCTTGCGAATCGCGAGGCGGTCGTCCGGGTCGAGCGTCTTCAGCTCCCGCTCGATCATGAACAGGTCCTGGATGGTCGGCAGGACCGCCTTCGCTTTCGGCTCGAGGATGGCGGCTGTCGTGAAGTACCGGCGGAAGTGGCTCCAACACCCGCCCCGCTCCAGACCCAGCTCGGCTTCCGCGAGGTTGTACTCGCTGCCGCCGTCCGCGATGAGGGTTCCGCCCTCGAACCCGAGCTCCGACAGAATGGTCTTCGGGTGCACGCCCTTCTTGTTCGGCGAGAACGCGTAGAAGGCCTGGCGCTGATCGGTGAACACCCACAGGCGGCCCTTCCGCAGCGTCCCGTCGCCCTTGTCCTGAACCGGGTGCCCCGTGTCGTCCGACAGCACGAGCTGGTCTTCGACGACCTGCTTGCTGAGTGCCTCGACGACCGGTCGGACCTGCTCGAATCCGCGCAGGAGCCAGCCGGCGAGGACGTTGGTGCCGAACGGCATTCCCTGACGGGCGAAGCGCTTGCTCTGGCGGTTCAGCGGCAGATGGTCTTCGTGCTTGTCGACGATGACGCGGGCGAGCAGCCCGTCATCGCACATCGAGCGCGGCAACAGGAACGGCTCGGACGCGGCGTACGTCCCGGCCTCGGGGTGGTTCGGGCAGGCGCACTGCTCGCGCTCGACCTCGAGGATCTCGAAGTGCCCCGGGACCCAGCGGGTGCGATGCGACGTGGTCGTTCCGGTGACCTTCAGACCCTGCCCGCAGGAGAGGCAACTCGCCTCTGCCACGGGAACGGTGACCTTCTTCTTCGGCAGGTCGAGGTCCTTCAGCTTCCGACGACCTCTTCGCGGATGCCCACCGTTCTTCCGAGACTTCCTGCGTCCGTCGGTGGGCTCGTCGTCTGCACTGTCTTCGTCCGCGGCTTCCAGCTCGGGGTCGCGAGGCGGGACCTCGATGTCTTCGTCCTCGAAGAGCCGCTGCTGGTTCTGGTCGGCGATGAATCGTTCGGCCTGGGCGAGCTCGCGCTGCTTCTGGATGAGCTCGAGGGCGCGCGTCAGCTTGTCGTTGATCTGCTGTACCGCCTCGAGCTTCCGTTTCAGCTCCTCGAGCTCCTCGAGCTGCTCGCTGAAGCGTTCTGCCTGCTCGCGATTGCGCGCCTCACTCTGCGCCAGCTTCTGACGCAAAGCGGTGTTTTCATCCAGGACTTCAGCGAGGCCGGCCATGCCAGCACCTAACGCTTTCGAGGGGGTGTGTCACGCTGATTCTTAGGATTCCAACGGCTCAGTCGGCGCACATTCGAGAGGTCCAGGCCCTCCAGGAGAGCCGCGAGCTCGGCACGCGTCATTCGAACGGTTTCACCGTCCCCAGAGGGCCAGACGAACCGTCCCCGCTCCAACCGCTTGTAGGCCAAGGTGAACCCGCCGTGCGTCCAGATCAACGCTTTAAGTGCGTTCTTCCGCTTGTTTCGGAAGAGCACCAGGGTTCCATCAAGCGGTTCTTCACCGAGCTGCTCGACGGCAGCGGCGAGCCCATCGATCTGCTTGCGAAAGTCGACGGGGTCGAGAGCCACGACGATGCGCCCGGGAATGGGAACGATCATGCGAGCACCTCGACGACGCGACGGAGCAGCTCGAGGTCGTCATTGCCTTGAGCGCTCGCCAAAAGTGACCCCCTTCCGCTCGCCAAAAATGACCCCCCACGTTCGCGGGGGCGAACGCCTGTTCGCGGGGGCGAACACGGCGTACGGCTGCCGTGTTCGGGCGACCGGCAGTGTACCACGCGTCAGGCCACAGGGCTGCATGCTCCTCGTGCTGGCCGCCTACCGAGCCCACGGAGACGGAGGCAGGGGAGGGAGCGGGTCCCTGCAGGGCCGAGCTTGCTCGGCGCGAAGGGTGCTCCCGACCTTGCCGGAGGCGGAGAGGGCGGTATGCCAGTAGCTCGAGGGGGATGCCGCCCAGCCGACCGATCTCGGGGGGTCAGTTCTGACGAGCAGGAAGGGGTCAGTTCTGGCGAGCGCTGAAGGTCATTGCTGTGGACGAGGATTTCCGCCTGTCCGACCCGGACGCGGAGTCCGTCATTGTCGTTCGTGGGCGGTGGCTCTTCATCCTCGACGAGAACGACCTCGGCAAGGCGGGGAGCCGGGTCGGACTCGCGCTTCTGGCGGCGAAGATTCCAGCGCCACCAGGCGAGCGTGTTCGGGTTGTAGCCCTCGCGCCTGGCGAACTCGCGAAGCGAGAGCTCCGAGTGCTGTGCGCGGGCGAGAACTGCGGACCATCGTTGGGCGGCTTGCGACATGGGATTCTACCTCCGCCGCGAACGTCACCTGCTCGCCCAGATTCGGCGAAGATGGCCAGTGACTGGATACGTTGGGGTTGGCGCAATCTGCACCGAATCCGAGACCTCGGCGTTACAAGCCGCGAGAGCCAAAAAGGCGGTCCCCATGAACCTCATCGTTCCACGGCTCCCGGCTCGCAACCCGCCCCAGTCGGACGGGCCGTACCCACCTGATCCACGCTAAGAAGACAATCCGAAGGGGAAATGAAGCTGTGCGCGATCGAGCCAGAGGACGGCGTGAGTTCATAGTATGGCCAGCCCCCCCCCGGACGAGAAGGTCACCGGGCCCACGACGTCGGGTGCAGCCTGCACCCGTGGGCACCCGTTCGTCTCAAGCACATTGCGTGACGAAGTAGGGATCGTTCCTGCATTCCCGCAGTGCTCAGTGCCAGACAACCCGTAGTTGACGTCGAACAGATTTTGCGTCAGCGTGACGGACGAACTCGCGCTGAAGATCGCCCCCCCTTCTCCAGAGGAACCACTCCCCGCGCGATTCGCCCGGAAGGTGCTGGTATTCACCTCGACATTGTCGATGGACGTCGTGTAGATGGCACCGCCGTCCGCACCCAGGTCAACACCGATGTTCGACCGGAACGTGCTGTTGTACACCAACAACTCGCCCCAAAGTGAGTCCATGTAAATCGCACCACCACTCGTCGAAGCCTCGTTCCCCGCGAAGGTGCTGGCATCGATGACCACCCGTCCGAACGCAGACGCCGAGTACTCCGCAACAATCGCTCCACCTCTCGACGACGAGGTGTCCGTCGCCATATTGTCCAAGAACGTCGAATTCGAAACGTTGAGATTCGACCCGACCACACGAATCACGCCACCGCCGTATCCGGAGTTGGTCTCGTTCCTCAAGAACCGTGACAGTGCCACATCGATGTCGCAGTTCGACATGATCGCACCAGGGAGCAGACCGCCTCTGTTGTCCGCGAAAGTAGTGCGTAGGATAGAGACGCGACCGCTTCCCAAGCATTGCACGTACAGCGGGCCTTCAGCAGTGCCTGGGTTCTGTGGTAGCCAATTTCGCACCTCAAGCTGTGTCAGTGTGAGTTCCGCGCCATTGCCCAGTTGCAAGTCCAGGAATCCCCCAGCCGTCGTCGGTTCGACCGTATGATTGTTGCCTTCGACCCAGATGTCGTCAGCGCTATTCACCGAAATGGGGCCGTTCGCCAGCGGATTGATGTCGACATTCACCAACACCTCCACCGGGGCGCGATGATCGAGAGCCGTTGGCGTCAAGCCGCACGCTTCGGCTCCGCGCGCTCGGACGCCACCCCGTGATGCCCAGAACGTTCTGCTCCAGTTCATCCCAGCGACCGCTCTTCGCATGAGCGCGTAGGTGGAGGATTCCCTCGGCGTGTTCCTCGGTCCACGTGATGCTTGCGCCCTTCATCCGAAGGTTGATGACCCGGCGGACCGCAGACTCCACCGCTCCACTCCCGATCGGCCACTTCTCCTCACGGAACGCGGCATACCGGAGGCGATCTCGGTTCCTGGCCCAATACCCGGACTCGGTCTCCATGTCGGCATCCTTCCGGGTACCGATGACGCGAACGACGTCCTCAATCGCCTCGATGTCGCCTGCCTTCAGTCGACGCTTTTGCTCGTGAAGCCACTCCAACCGGACCTCTTCTCCCCATCGAGACTGGGTCCGGGACAGCTCGGTCAACCGCTCCACGACGTGGAAGTAGTCGACGATCTCGTGGAACAACTCCGGCGGCAGCCCCAACGCGGTTCGGAGGGCGTCCGTGCGGTTCCAGATCCACTTCGCTCCGTCCGCCACGAACACCAACGACTCGGCCAGATGGGCTCCCATGCGCAACAGGTGGTACCGAAGAAGCTCGAAGACCGCATCGGCATCGCCCAGGGTTCCGTCGATGACCGTGGGAACAGTCCGGTCTCGGCGTCCATCCTCGTCGATCACGTACAGCGTCAAGATCTTCGGTTCCCTCCACTCTGTCTCGAAGTGCTTTCGACCCCCCTTCCGGGGACGACCGGCGACGCGACGGCGGATGTTGACGCGCCCGCCGTCCACAGCTGCAATGACTCGACGGCCGGCAAAGGGCCCGTCGTCACAGCCACCCTCCTGGGCGCGCATTGCTTCACGACGCGCTCGCAACGCGTCATCGGTGACCAGGTAGGTCAGCCGAAGTGCGGCCTTGTGGTCGATGACGACGCCTCCTTCGGCCAGGAGGTCTCGGGCCGAATCGACCGAGTTCGCCTCACATACAGCCCGGCTGACCAGCAGTCGCAGCGCCGGTGTGCTCCGACCGACGATGCCCAGCTGATCGAGGACCGGGTAGACGCCCGTGCCGTCCTTGCCTCGCTTCGGCAGCTTCTTCCCGCCTCTTGGTCGGCTGCTCGCATACGCCGTCTTGATGCGGACGGTCTGTCCGCCGAGTGTCCGTACAGGCGTGACGCGGTCGCGCTCCGTGCGCACCTCGATACCGCGGGTGTCGGCCTTCTCCCGGACAGCCGCGAGAGCCTCCTTGCGTCGCTCCTTGTCATCGGAAACCTGCTGGAGGATGCGTCCCGTCATCTCCGCTGCGAGCTCCCTCGCCATCTGCAGAAGCTCGCGCTCGGTGGCGGCGAACGTCTCCGGATCCCGCGCTTCACCCATCTCCCGGCCCACTTCGACGAGCCGATGACGGAAGGCGAGCACGATTTCATCTACGAGGCCGTCCATGTCGTCCATGGACGAACCAGATCACGAGTTCCGACCTGCCGCAACCGATGCCGGCCAAACCGATCGTCCTACGCTGCGAACCCGCGACGCTGCTTCAACCGAGAGGCAGTCGCGGATCGCGCCCGGTCCGGAGTTGACAACCGCCGGTACGTGGTCAACATGCCCCAAGCCGCCAGCGTGTAGTAGCTCGTGCAGCAGTATCGATTCGCGATGATGCACATCATGGATGTTTCCAGCATTCGTCGCTGGATGCGTCCACAGGACATCAGAGAACGAGTGCGCCCGATCGATTTCGATGTCGGTCGCCTCCGCATCGCACTGTCGGATCTGCTTGGTTCCAACGATGAAAGTTCCAATGTACTCTGCTTGGGTGAGCGCCTGTGCGTAGGCCCCGTTCAACCGGCCAGGGTATACCCACCGAATTTCGCCAATATCATTGCTTCTTCTGTCGTCGGATGCGTACGCCAAGATGGAGTATGTTCCTGGGTATTCATAGATTGACAGGTCGTGCGTTTCAACATCATGAATTGCGTCAATCGCGTTTCGAAAGGCCTGAATACGTCCAGTATCCCAAACGGACTTCGTGCGCGGGCTGTAGTAGGTCTTTCGGAACGAGATCGAGTCTGAGAAAGTGCAGATGCTACACTGACCTGAGCTTCTGTTGAACACACCATCGTCGGCCAAGTCCAAGTCTAGCTCTCCGCAGTCCTGGTGCCGGAAACCAGCAGGTGATGTAGGGGCGGCCAGGGATACCCCGGGACAAAGAACCATCACAGACCACACAAGCATGGTCTGAAGTAGCAATTGCCGCATCACTCCCCCTGCTTGGTTGCGTTGATCACCTCATCCCATGTGACCGACTGATCAACGAGATCCTGAGAGTGCTTTCTGCCTTCTTCCATGTAGCGAGAAACACGCTCATTCCATCCACCCCCTTCTTCTCCCCAGAGAACGTCGTTGAGTTGTCTGCTTGCCTCCGTATGTACGAGCTCAGTTGCTCCTTCCAGCTTGAAGGTGCTCATGGATGAGTCCATCGGGAAGGAGATTGGGCTTCCGTCTGAACGGGTTCCCTCACTCCGAACGAAGATGCTGTACGACTCCCCGGGACGATCCACCAATACCGGTGAGCCCTCCGAGTCTTTCCGGACCCAGACAATGTACTCGTCGGTGTCAGAGAAAATGAAACCACGTTCGGAAGGGGTATTGGGCCCGAAGGCTACGCCCACAGGGGTCTGCTTGAACTTGAGGGCTTCAGGAGCACCCTTGATGAAGCTGGAGTTCGATTCATCGAAGGAGCATGTCTGCGACACAGCTTGTTGAGGGCTGTCTGGCTCCTCTTCAACAGGTGCCATCTCAGTCGTACAGGTAGGGGTGCCGACCACAACATGAGTAGAACGTTCTGCCCAACTCTGAAGTGGAATGGGACGAGTGGCGGGAGGAGAAATCGCGAATGTCGAAGGGCTTAGAAGTAAAAGAATCACGGTTCCTCCAGGCTGGTTCCGATGGAAGAAGCTACCACCCCACACAAGTGCTGTAAAGCGCCCTCAAATCACATGGAGCCTCCTTCATAGAGCTCGGTCGCGATCTCCGCGACCACGACCAGGTCGCCCTCCGGCCAACCCTTGCCACGAGGCTCGATGAACACCCCATCATGGCCGGGTCGAACCAGGCCCACGAGCCCAGCCTCTGGCCAGGCGACGAACCAGCCACCACCCGATCGCTTCGCGAACGTCAGGTCGTAGCGGGTCCCGTTGCCGGGCTTCCATCCGAAGACCTCGATTGCCTCGCCGTTGCGCGCGAGCATGGTTCCCTCCCGCCGGCTCATGACGCCTTCCTGGTGCTGTGGCGGCTCACAGCGGCTTGCAGGGCTCGGCCGAGGGTTCGCTTTCGGATGGACCGTCCGGGCGCCCCAGCGGCCCCACAGCGCCGCTGACGGACCTGTCCGACCAGCCAGGCGAACACCTCAGGATGCCGATGCACGTCGGCAACGACGCTCCACGCCGAGATCTGCGGCGTCGCCAACGTGTACGCGGGCGTGGGCAATGCGACAGAGACCCCGTTCCGCAGCCACGTTCAACGCGGTCAGCGTCAGCGTGACGCCGCGCGCAGCGTGACCGGGTAGGAAGGCTCCGCCGGGGACAAGCCCCGACGAAGACCAGACCCGGCGCGGGCCCTCGGTTTGGCGGCCTGAACCCACGCCTTCGACCTGTGAAGGCGTGTGCGATCTATCGAACTCGATTCCTGCCGGCTCGGCGAGTTGCCGGACATCGACCTGGTTCGGCCTGCAGCCTGCCCCCGATGTGCTCATCCGGCCCGTGCTGGCGGCCGTCTCCACCTGTACGGCCACGGACCCCGGTGGCGATCCGTCGTGATCCCTGGTCGCGACCTCGGCCGGTGTCGGCTCGTGACGTGCTGGGTCCGCCGGTTCCGCTGCCAGCGCTGTGGGAAGCCCTGCTCCGTGCTGCCCGACGGCGTGTTCCTTGGGTTCACGTACAGCGTGGCCTCCATGATCGCCGTCTGGCTCGGCATCACCGGTCCACCCGTCGGCAAGGGCCTGTCCCACGAAGAGGTCTACGCCCTCCAGGGCGTGGACCGACTCCACCTCGAGGCCCACCGATCAGGCCCAGTGCGCTGGAGGCAGCCGAAGCGATGGGCAGATCGGCTCCTGATCGACTGGCCCGGAACGACCTGGAAGCACCGCGTGCAGGCGTTCCTCATCGACCACGCGCGGCGCGGTGCCGCTGTGTGACCGCCGCCCCCCAGACCTGCACACCATCGGTGATCCCGTTCTTTTCGGCCGATCCCAGGTGACCAGAGCCGGGCATCCACATCCAGGAGGACCCGATGCTCGAACCCCAACCCACACACGCCGAAGCGGTCTCCGCCTTTCGGCTCTCCGTCGTCGGCGACCTGCTCGTCCGCGATCTCGACCTCGGAGAGCTCACATCCGAGCTCAAGCTGCGCGCTCGCCGCCGCTATCGCCCGCCCGGCAGTGACAGCACGCGCACCTTCCACTGGAAGACCCTGCAGCGCTGGCTCATCCAGGCTCGTCGGGGCGTTCGCACGCTCCAACCCAGGTCCCGCAAGCGTGGCTTCGCCCTCGCCCTCGACGACACCCAGCGCCAGACCCTGCTCGACGTCCGACGCGCCCATCCCACCGCCGCCGCCGAGCTGATCCTCTCCGAGGCCGTCCGCAACGGGCTCGTCGCGGAGGACCAGATCTCGGTGAACACCCTGCGCCGGCTGTTCCGCGCCCACGGCCTGTCCCGCGACAGCCTGAACCGGACCTCCCGTCGCTCGAACCGGCGCCGCTGGAGCGCCCGGGCAGCAGGCGATCTCTGGCATGCAGACGTCTGCCACGTCCGGGCGACGACGCCGACGGGCAAGACCCGGACCTGGAAGGTCCACGCCATCGTCGACGACCGCAGCCGCTACATCGTCGCGCTCGAGGTCTGCGAGACCGAGACCGAAGTCGACCTCCTCCGCGTGCTCTGCACGGCGCTGATGCAGCACCCGGCATGCGGCGTCTTCTACGTCGACAACGGTGCCTGCTACCGCGGAGACGTCCTCGCCGCGATGGCGCAGCGCCTGGAGATCCGGCTGGTGCACGCAAAGCCCTACGACCCCGAATCGAGGGGCCTGATGGAACGGCTCTGGAGAACGATGCGCCAGCAGTGCACGGACCATCTGGAGCCCATCGAGACGGCTGGCCAGCTGGCGAACGTGCTCTGGGCGTGGATCGACAGCTACCACCGACGGCCCCATGGCGGCCTGATGGGCAAGCGTCCTCGCGACATCTACCTCGCGGAGACCCGCGGCAAGCCCACCCAGACGGCTGCTTCCATCGCAACCGCACTGGAACAGACCAAGCGGAGGCGGGTCCGGAAGGACGCCACCCTGACCATCGACGGCACCCTCTACGAGACCGAAGGCTGGCTCTCCGGCAAGACCCTGCAAGTCCGTCTCTGTGGGCTCACCGGGAAGCTCCTGGGTGCCTGCCACGATGGCAAGAACGTGCCCCTCGGACCCTGCGATCCGGTCGCGAACGCCAGCCGACCCCGGCCTCCTGAGAAGCCGAATGAGATGAACCCCGCCATGCCCTTCCACCCCGTCGAGGGCTGGCTCGCTGCCGCCCGGGAGACCCACGATGTCTGATCCGATCCTCACCACCTTCCGCTTCGAACGCATGCCCTTCGCCAAGGGCCTCGACACCGACGACCTCTGGCTCGATGACACCCGCAGCCGTGCCGTGGAGGCGCTGGTCTCGGCCTGCGAGAACAGAGAGCACGCACTCGTTCTCGGCGAGCCGGGCGTGGGCAAGACCACCGTGCTGCGCGCGCTTCGGGACCGCCTCTCGCCCGTGCACTTCAGCTGCCACTACCTGGCCTTCGTCACGCTCTCGCCGCGTGATTTCATCCGCCAGCTCTGCCTCGCTCTCGACCTCGAGGCCAAGGCCACCATCGCCGCGCTCTTCAACGCACTCCAAGCAGAGATCGCCCATCGGCACCGCGAACATCGGGTTCATCCGGTGGTCGTCATCGACGAGAGTCACCTGATCCCCGACCGCACGTTGTCCCAGCTGCACGTGCTCGCGAACTTCGACTGGGACAGCCAACCGCTCGTCTCCTTCGTCCTGGTCGGCCTTCCCGAGCTGCACAGCCGCATGAAGCTGGGCGTGCATCGCTCGCTGCTCACCCGGCTCTCGACCAAGGTCGAGCTGACGCCTGCGACGCCTGAGCACACCACCGCCTACGTCCGCCAGCGGATCAACGGGGCCGGTGTCACCGCCGAGCTGTTCGCACCCGACGCCCTCGGCATGCTGCACGAGCTCACCGGCGGGGTGCTGCGGTCCATCGATGTGCTCGCCACCGAGGCGCTGCGGATCGCAGCGGTCCAGGACGTGAAGATCGTCGACCGAGCCCTTCTGGTACGCGCCCATCGGGCTTCGCCACTTTCCTGAACCTCTCTCTCGACCTCGTCCATCGGACGGGGTCGACCTGTATCTGGAGATCGTGATGTCGAACGAAGAAGAGCCCAAGGTCCCGCCGCTTCCGGTGGTTCGCCTCGGGCGTGTGAAGACCGAACCGGACCGCCAGCGCTGGCTCATCCAGGGCCTGTGGGCCGAGGCCGCTGTGGGCTGCATCGGGGGCACGCCGAAGTCGGGCAAGACCTGGCTGGCGCTGGAGATGGCGATGGCCGTCGCCAGCGGAACCCCGTGCCTGGGCAGGTTCCCGGTGCCGAAGCGCGGGACGGTGTTGATGTACGCCGCCGAGGACCCCGCGCAGGCCATGAAGGACCGGGCCACAGAGCTGGCCAGGGCCAGAACACTCGACCTGGACGGCCTGGCGGTGGGGTTGATCACCGAGCCGGCGCTGCGGCTGGATGTGCCTGGGCATCGGCTCAGACTGTCGGCGACGGTCGAGACCCTGAAGCCCCGGCTGCTGGTGCTGGACCCGCTGGTCCGTCTGCATCGGGCGGACGAGAACAGCTCGTCGGAGATCAGTGAGCTGCTGGGGTTCCTGCGGGCACTTCAGCGCACCCACGGGGTGGCCATCGCGGTCGTGCACCACGTACGCAAGTCGGGTGCTGGGCAGCCCGGTCAGTCGCTGCGGGGATCGGGCGATCTGCACGCCTGGGGCGACTCGAACCTGTACCTGCTGCGCCGGAAGGGCCGGCTGCAGCTTCACGCCGAGCACCGCTCCCATCCGTCGCCCGAACCGCTTGGAATCGAGCTGCTGTCGAGTCCGGCTCGGCTGGAGATCCAGGAGCTTCCGGAGGTGACCGACGACCTGGAGCAGGCCGTGGTGGCAGTGCTCTCCGAGGGTCCGCTGTCCCGGACGAGGCTTCGCCAGCGGGTCCGCGTTCGCAACGAGCGGCTCGGCGAGGCGCTGGTTCGGCTGGAAGGAGCGGGTCGGGTGTGTCGCACGGACGCCGGGTGGGCCGTTCCGCGTTCCCGCCCGTAGGGATCAACGGGAACGGAACGGGCTGGAGGCTCGTGATGGCGGGGCTCTCCGTGTGTCAGGCCGCTCGGCCCGTTCCCGCGCCGCGTTGAGCGTGGTTGCGGTCGCCGCATTGGACGTGAACGGCAACACCCATACGGTGTGGAGCGAGCGGTAGGAGTCAGCCAAAACTCCGTGCGAACAGGGCTTCGAGCGCCGCCAACCCGTGAGGCTCGAGCATCCGCGTGCCCGTTCCGCACACGTGCACCGAGTCGATCGTGGTCTCGCCCGGCTCCCAGCGATGGCCGTCCCACGTGAACCAGCCGCGCTGCTCCTGGTCGTAGACCCACAGCTCCTTGTTCCACATGCGCGCCAGCTCCACCGACCAGCCCGTGCCGCCGATCACCGTGCCGTCGTCCTGGATCACGCCCACCACGAACACCTTCTGGCTCCGCGACACCATGTGCCACAGGGTCTGCAGGACCTTCCGGAGCAGGGTGCCCTCGGTGCTGTAGGTGCGGTTCAGCCGCCGCGAGACGTACACCAGGCTCACGTCGCCCGCCGCCAGCTCCCGGGGCGACAGCTCCAGCTTGCCGACCGTGCGCTCCTGCTTGTGACCGGGAAAGGTGAACGCGACCTCGGACAGGCCGTACTGCTCGGCCAGGGCCCCGAACGCGGCTTCGGTGCCCTTCGCACCCCCGGTGTGCATCGTGACCGTGGACGGATCGAGGCGGGTGGGCGCGCCCAGGCGGTCGGCCGGGACCAGGGCCCCCTCGCGGGTGAGCACCAGATCCAGCGGCGTCTCCTGGCCCTTTCGGAGGAGCGACAGCTGAACAGCCCCGCTGGCATGGGGGTCCTCGACGGGCGACAGCCGGATCCCCACCGTGCCGGCGGACCGGATCTCGGGGGGAATCGCGCCGTCGTCGCCGAGCCGCATCGTGAACCACAGCGGCACCGACCGCTTGGCGGCCAGGGCCACGAGCGCGTCGATGCTCTCGGTGGCGGTCTGGGGCTCGAGGCCGTCGACCACCACCAGGTCGGGCTCGAACTGGGCGACCTCGCCCAGGATGTCGAGGTGGGCCGCCAGCTTGTCGACCGAGAACGCGGGGTCGAGGTGGCTGTGGATCATCCGGTGCCGCTCGGCCTTCAGCACGTCGGCGGGGTCGAGGCCCAGCACGGCGTGCATCTGGTCGTAGTGCCCGCGCACGTGATCGACGGTGTCCTGCACCGCCACGTGCAACACCCGCTGCCCGGCCAGGTTCGCGGCCAGCGCGGCATGGACGAGGATGGCGGTCTTGCCGATGCCCGCAGGTGCCAGGACCACCGCGACCTGACCGGGTGCGAAGAGCGAGCCGGAGTCGGACCCGCCTTCGGCGCCGAGCGCCTCGGTCAGCGCAGCCAGGCCTTCGTGTACGAAAGGCCCCAGCCCAACGGGGCCGCGAACGGTGGAGGTGGCTCGCCGCGCCACAGCTCCCGCTGCGTCGACGACTTCGGGATCCCGACCCAGCTTCTTGAGGGTCTTGGAGTCGGGACCGTCTTCTGCACCACCACCGGATGTCATGCGCTACTTCTTCTTGTTTTCCTGCTCTTCCTTGTACGCGGCGATGAGCTCTTCCTGCACCTGGGACGGCGCGGGCGCGTAGCGCGAGAACTCCATCGTGAACTCGGCCTTGCCCTGCGTGTTGGAGCGCAGTGCGGTCGAGTAGCCGAACATCTCGGAGAGCGGCACCTCGGAGTCGACCCGGCAGAAGCCGTCCTCTTCCGTGGTGTTGAGGATGAGACCGCGACGGCTCATGATCGTGCCGACCATGTTGCCCTGGAACTCGGCCGGACCCTCGAGGCTGACCGTCATGATCGGCTCGAGGATGACGGGCTTGCAGCGGTGGTAGGTGTCGCGCCAGGCGCCCTTCGCCGCAGCCTGGAAGGCCATGTCGCTGGAGTCGACCGCGTGGGACGCCCCGTCGTTGATGGTCATCCGCACGCCGGTGACGGGCTGCCCGATGAGCAGGCCCTTGTCGAGCATCGCCTGGAAGCCCTTGTCACAGCTGGGGATGTACTCGCGCGGGATGGAGCCGCCCGTGATCTTGTCGACGAACTCGTAGTCGCCCTCGTCCAGGGGCTCCATGATGCCGGCGACGCGACCGTACTGACCCGAACCACCCGTCTGCTTCTTGTGCGTGTAGTTGAAGTCGGACGCCTGGGTGATGGTCTCGCGGTAGGCGACGCGCGGGGGGCTGACCTCGATCGGCACCTTGTACTCGCGCTTCATCCGCTCGATGTAGACCTCGAGGTGGAGCTCGCCCATGCCGCTGATGATGGTCTCACCGGTCTCGGGGTCGCTGCTCACGCGGAAGGTGGGGTCTTCCTTGGAGAAGCGGGCCAGGGCCTTGGACAGGTTCTGGCTGTACTTGCTCTCGGCGTTGATCGTGTAGTGGATGACCGCGTTCGGGACGTGGATCGAGGTCATGACGACCTCGGCCTCGCCGTCGGTGAACGTGTCGCCGGAGTGGCAGTCGACGCCGAACAGCGCGACGATGTCGCCCGCACAGGCGCTCTCGATGTCCTCCATCTCGTCGGAGTGCATCCGGACCAGACGGCCGACCTTGACCTTCTTGTTGTCGCGCATGTTGTAGATGAACTCGCCCTTGCGGAGCGTGCCCTGGTAGATGCGCAGGTAGGTGAGCTGCCCGTACTGACCCTGCTCGAGCTTGAACGCGAGCGCGATGAAGTTCTTCTCGGGGTCGGACTCGACGAGGACCTCTTCCTCGTCTTCCTTCTTCTCGGTGATGGTCAGACCGTGGTTCTCGACCTCGGGCGGCGACGGGAGGTAGGCCTCGACGCCGTCGAGCAGGGGCTGGACACCCTTGTTCTTGAAGGCGGAGCCGCAGAAGACGGGGCACAGCTCGCGCGCGACCACCGCGTTGCGGATGGCCTTCACGAGGGTCTCCTCCTTGACGGCCTCCTCCATCATCTCCTCCATCAGGTCGTCGGAGAACATGGAGACGGCGTCGAGCAGGATCTCGCGGTGCTCTTCGGCGACGTCCTTCAGCTCGGCCGGGATCTCGGCTTCGCGGATGGTCTCGCCGTTGTCGCCTTCGTTGTACAGGGCGACCATGCGGACGAGATCGACCACGCCCACGTGCTGATCCTCGAGCCCGATGGGGTACTGGATCATCACGCTGTTGAGCGCCAGCTTCTCGCGCAGCTGCTTGCAGACGCGCATGGGGTTGGCGCCCTGGCGGTCGAGCTTGTTGACGAACGCGATGCGGGGGACGTTGTACCGACGCATCTGGCGGTCGACCGTGATGGACTGCGACTGCACGCCGGCGACGCCGCAGAGCACCAGGATGGCGCCATCGAGAACCCGCAGGGCGCGCTCGACTTCGATCGTGAAGTCGACGTGTCCGGGGGTGTCGATGATGTTGATGTGGATGTCCTTCCACTCGGTGTGCGTGGCCGCGGACTGGATGGTGATGCCGCGCTCGCGCTCCAGCTCCATCGAGTCCATCTTGGCGCCGACGCCGTCCTTTCCGCGCACCTCGTGGATCGCGTGGATCCGGTTGGTGTAGAACAGGATCCGCTCGGTGAGCGTGGTCTTGCCCGAGTCGATGTGGGCACTGATACCGATGTTTCGGATGCGGGAAAGGTCGGTGAACATGCGACCGCCTCCTTCTCTGCGTTTCCCCGTCGTCGTGTCGGGGTTCCAGCAAGTTCGCCGGAGGCGCCGAATAGCCCGCAAGACCACCGCGGGCAACGCACGGGCGGGTTGCAGCATCCTCTCCGACGACGCCACCGATTCCACGCCCTGCCGGTCATCGGCGAGCAACGGGGGTTCAGGTGGGTCGGGTCAGCTCGGCGACAACCCCAGCTCCGCGCGCGCCACCCGCTCGAGGAAGTCGACCACCGCCGTTCCCATCCGCTCCCGCGCCTCGGCCTGACGGGACTCCACATCCACACCGTCCGCAGCATCTCCGTCGGAGTCCCCCGCTACGTCGGGGCTCTCGGGGGGCATCCCCACGATCACGCCCCACTGAGCGGGGTCTTCCAGCACCCATCGCACCATCAGGTGCTGGATCGCGGACACCAGCAGGCGGATCCGCGCGGCCGGCAGATCGGGTCGGGCCAGCTGCAGGGCCCCGACCGCCCGGTCCATCAGGGGGTTCGTCCAGTTCTCGATCACGATGTCCGGCAGCGCCCCCGCGTCCAGAACATGTCGGAGCAGCAGGCGGTTGTGCTCGCGGTGACTCACGCAGAACGCCCAACCTTCCTCGATCATCCGCCGCAGGATCCGGTCGATGGTGAGCCCGCCCTCCGACCCCACCAGGTCGGCCACGATGGCTTCCGCACTGGGGAACGCCGCCTCCAGATCCTCGTGCATCCGCTGCACGACCGTGGTGTACAGGCCGTCCTTGTCTCCGAAGTGGTACGCCAGCGTCGCCACGTTCACCTCGGCCGCCCGGGCGATCCTGCGGATGGACGTCCCCGCGTAGCCGTGCCTGGCGAACAGCGGCAGCGCCACTTCCAGGACCCGCTCCCGCGTCCGCTCCCCATCGCTGCGTCGGTTCTGCGAGCCCGCGCGGTTGTTGTCGGCGGCCATTCGACTCCCTGGTGAGCGGTCGAGGTAACCGGCAGGCCTCACGAGCGACCGGTCCGGGTACATACGGAGCCCCAGCGAAGCGGGCTCCGTCTACGGAGTGACGAAGGAACGGAGTCGATCACAGCGGGGGGTCGTCCAGGGGGGCGCAGCCCACCTTCACAGGTAGACCGAGGCGTCGAACTCTCCGACAGGTCCCGTCTCCAGAGCTTCGACGTCGCCGGCACGCTCGACCTGCTCGACACCGGTCGCCCCCGAACGCCCTCCCAAGGCGTCTCTGCGACCGCGTCCGCCCATGCGATCGACGCCTTCTACCGAACCCCGCTCGTTCCCGCTGCGAAGCAGCGCACCTCAAATCCCGCACTCCGACAGGCGCCCGGTCGAGCAGACCCGCGCCGTCGTCGGGACAACCGTCGAGACACCACGCTTCGCCGCTGCCATCCAGTCTTCGCGGGTGCGGTCCGGACTGCGGTGGCGGGGCAGAATCGCGCCGCGAACGTGGAAGAGCTCCTTTACTCCGGCTTCGCCTCCGCGCTCCGCTTGGCCTGTTCGCTACACCGCGAACGCTACGCGAGAGTCGTAAGCGCTGCGGAGTCGGCGACTTCACCCTCGTCCGACTCTCGCCCTCGCGTTCGGACCGCCCTGCGCAGTCGAAACGGCGTACCAGAAGGACCGTGGCCGGAAAGGACGCCCAGACGGGGCTGTTTTCAGGGCGGGTCCGCGAGACGCCCGTCCTGCCGGGCCTCTCCGCCGGTCCCCGCTCCGACGCCGCGCCTGTCTCCGGTGCATACGGAGCCCCCGCGAAGCGGGCTCCGTCTACGGAGTGACGAAGGAACGGAGTCGATCACAGCGGGGGTCGTCCAGGGGGGCGCAGCCCACCTTCACAGGTAGACCGAGGCGTCGAACTCTCCGACAGGTCCCGTCTCCAGAGCTTCGACGTCGCCGGCACGCTCGACCTGCCCCACCCCGCTCTCCCCCGAACGCCGTTCCAAGGCGTCTCTACGACCGCGTCCGCCCATGCGATCGACCCCCTCTACCGAACCCCGCTCGTTCCCGCTGCGAAGCAGCGCACCTCAAATCCCGCACTCCGACAGGCGCCCGGTCGAGCAGACCCGCGCCGTCGTCGGGACAACCGTCGAGACACCACGCTTCGCCGCTGCCATCCAGTCTTCGCGGGTGCGGTCCGGACTGCGGTGGCGGGGCAGAATCGGGGTGCGAGCGTGGAAAGTCTACCTTTACTCCGGCTTCGCCTCCGCGCTCCGCTTCGCTGCGCTTGGCCTGTCCGCTACACCGCGAACGCTACGCGAGAGTCGTAAGCGCTGCGGAGTCGGCGACTTCACCCTCGTCCGACTCTCGCCCTCGCGTTCGGACCGCCCTGCGCAGTCGAAACGGCGTACCAGAAGGACCGTGGCCGGAAAGGACGCCCAGACGGGGCTGTTTTCAGGGCGGGTCCGCGAGACGCCCGTCCTGCCGGGCCTCTCCGCCGGTCCCCGCTCCGACGCCGCGCCTGTCTGCGGCGCATACCGGCGCTGCGCCTGTCTGCGGTACATACGGAGCCCCAGCGAAGCGGGCTCCGTCTACGGAGTGACGAAGGAACGGAGTCGATCACAGCGGGGGGGTGTCCGGGGGGGACGCAGTCCCCCCTTCCGTGTAGACCGGTGAGCTGAAGTCGCCGACAGGTCCGGTCTGCTGAGCCTCGACGTCGCCGGGACGCTCGACCTGCCCGAGCGCGTTCTGCCCCGAACGCCGTTCCGAGGCCTCTCTGCGACCGCGTCCGCCCATTCGAACGACGCCTCTACCGAACCCCGCTCGTTCCCGCTGCGAAGCAGCGCACCTCAAATCCCGACAAACCCTCAGCCCTCTACCAAACCCCGCTCGTTCCCGCTGCGAAGCAGCGCACCTCGAATCCCGCACTCCGACAGGCGCCCGGTCGAGCAGGCCCACGCCGTCGCCGGAACAACCGTCGAGACACGACGCTTCTCGAGACGGTCCCGACCAAGAGTCTCGCCTGGTCGACCGTCTCGGTGGGGGCATGGTAAGGGGTCGAGTCCCGCCCTCCGCCCCGAGGCCCCCATGTCCGACCCCTCCGCTCACTCCTCCGAAACCGCACCGGGAACCGCTCGCATCACCCTCGTGAACCTCCCGTCCCGCACCTTCGCCGGCCTCGACGCCCGACAGGCCGCGCTGGCCCTGCTCGGCGACGCCGGCATCCTCCATGAAGCCGACCCCGACCTCCCCGCGTTCACCTTCGATGCCCGCTATCTGGCCGTCCCCGCCGGGCTGATCGCCCAGGTCGCCCACCTCGGCAGCCGCCTGGTCGACGGGCCCGTCGCCGTCTTCGCCGCAGCCGAGAACCGCGTAGACACCCCCGATACCGAGCTCCCCGGAGCCTTCTCCCGCACCACCGAAGACCCCCTCGGTGCCGGAGTCGCCGAGCGAGCCGTCGTCGATCGGCTCCTGTCCGAGCTCGAAGGCGTCACCCTGCACGACCCCGCCCGGATCTGGATCGAGGCCGGCGTCACCGTGGCCGCGGGTGCCGAGCTCTGGCCAGGCGTGGTGTTGAAGGGCGACTCGCGCATCGGAGCCGCGTCGATCGGCCCAGGCTGTGTGCTCACCGACACCACCGTCGCCGACGGCGCCACCGTGAAGCCCTACACCGTGGCCGATGGCGCGCAGATCGGCCCCGACGCCGCGGTCGGACCCATGGCCCACCTCCGGACCGGTGCGGTTCTCGAGTCCGAGGTGAAGGTGGGCAACTTCGTCGAGGTGAAGAAGACCGTGCTGCACGCCGGCGCCAAAGCGAGCCACCTCACCTACCTGGGCGACGCAGAAGTCGGGGCCAACGCCAACATCGGCGCGGGTACCATCACCTGCAACTACGACGGCTACAACAAATGGCGAACGGTCATCGGCGAAGGGGCGTTCATCGGCAGCAACTCGTCGCTGGTCGCGCCCATCTCCATCGGGCCCGGAGCGATCGTGGGCGCGGGGAGCACCCTGTCCAACGACGTCGAAGGCGATGCGCTGGCTGTGGAGCGCGCCGACACGCGGGTGTTGAAGGGTACGGCTGTGCGCCTGCGGAAGAAGAACGCGAAGATCAAGAGTGATCGCGCGCGCGAGGAGAAGGGATGAGCGAGGAGGCACCGGAAGAGCAGACGGTCGAAGGAGCCGTCGACGGAACGGTCGAGCGCGTCCCACCCCACCTCGAGCTGCTCAACCCCGAGCAGTACCGGGCGGTCACCACCACCGACGGTCCGCTGTTGATCCTCGCTGGCGCAGGATCCGGAAAGACCCGCGTGCTCACCCGACGCATCGCTCAGGTCCTGCACCAGGGCACCGACGCCAAGAACATCCTGGCCGTGACGTTCACGAACAAAGCCGCGACCGAGATGAAGGAGCGGGTGATCGAGCTCGTCGGCGACGTGGGCAGCAAGGTGTGGGTCAGTACCTTCCACAGCAGCTGCTGCCGGATCCTGCGGCAGGACATCGAGAACATCGGCTGGACCAAGCGGTTCGCGATCTACGACGACGACGACCAGCGCCGGATGGTCAAGCAGATCGTGAACGATCTGGGCTTCGACCCCGCCCGCGCCGATCCCCGCGCACTGCTGGGCCAGATCGACCACTACAAGAACCGGATGTACACGGTCGACGACGTGCTGGCCGAGCAGCGCGCCCACGATCGCGACCCCCTCATCCAGGTCTGGCGCGCCTACAACGAAGCGCTCAAGGCCAGCGATGCAGTCGACTTCAACGACCTGATCGGGCTCACGGTCCGGCTGTTCAAGGAACACAAGGACGTGCTGCAGAAGTGGCAGGACACCTTCCACTACATCATGGTCGACGAGTACCAGGACACGAACCGAGGCCAGTACGAGCTGCTGTCGTTGTTGGCCAGCAAGCACCGCAACCTGGCGGTGGTGGGCGACGACGACCAGTCGATCTACGGCTTCCGCGGCGCGGACATCTCGATCATCCGCGGGTTCCAGGACGACTACCCCGAAGCGACCATCATCCGCCTCGAGCAGAACTACCGGTCCAGCCGCAACATCCTGGCCCTGGCGAACCACGTGATCGCCATCGACGACAACCGGATCGCCAAGCAGCTGTGGACCGAAGCCCCGCCCGGCCCGAAGGTGCGCCTGGTCGCTGCCGACACCGCTCTCGACGAAGCCTCGCTGGTGGCCGGCGGGATCCTGCAGCTCGCTCGCCGAGGGGTGTCCTACGACGACATCGCGATCATCTACCGCACCAAGTCGGCGTCCAACCCCTTCCAGAGCGCCCTGTCGAAGCGACGCATCCCCTACGTCGTCATCGGGGGCCAGAAGTTCTACGCCCGCCGCGAGATCCGCGACGCCCTGTCCTACCTGCGCCTGGTCGTGAATCCCGCCGACGACGCCGCGTTCATCCGGGTGATCAACGTCCCGCCACGCGGCATCGGGGCCAAGACCCTGTCGAAGCTTCGCGACGAGGCCAGCAATCGCGGGATGCCCCTGCTCCGGACCGCCCGGGGCTTCCGAGGCAGCAAGCGCGCCCAGAAGGGCCTCGACACGTTCGTGAAGCTGATCGACGAGCTCACCGACGCCGCCCGCAACACGCCACCCGCCGAGCTGCTCGCCAAGGCGCTCGACGAGTCCGGCTACCTGGAGATGCTCCGCAGCGACACCACCGTGCGCAAGAAGAAGCGCCGCCGCCGGGGCGACGAGGACACCGGCGAAGAAGAGGACGAAGAGCACACCATCACCAAGGAGGCCCAGGGCCGCCTGGAGAATCTCGAGGAGCTGCTCGTCCAGGCCGATGCCCACGAGGCCCCCACGGCCATCACTCCGCTCGATTCGCTCACCGCCTGGCTCGACAGCATCACCCTCGCGGGCGAGGCAGACGAGGAGTTCGAGAACGGCCAGGTCACGATGATGACCGTGCACAGCGCCAAGGGGCTCGAGTTCCCCGTGGTCTTCGTCGTGCAGATGGTCGAGGGCGTGTTCCCCCACGCCAAGTCCGAGGATCGCGGCATCGAAGAGGAGCGACGTCTCGCCTACGTCGCCTTCACCCGGGCCAAGGAGCGGCTGGTCGTCACCCGCAGCCGGAAGACCAGCGGGTGGAACGCCGCCGACCGCAACAAGCCCGCACAGCCCAGCCGGTTCCTGTTCGGACTGCCCACCGAGGTGTGCGAGGGCGATCTGCCGGGCGGCACCCCCACCAGCGGGCGGGCCGACGACCAGGACGTCGCACGCAGCAAGCTCCGGCGCTTCCTCCAGCGCCGCCAGGCCCCCGAGCCCGTCCCCGTTCCCGACGACATGGAGCTGACCCTGATCGACATCGAGCACCCCCAGCAGCTCCAGCGCGGGGTCCGCGTCCACCACCCGAAGCTCGGCCTCGGCGAGGTCCGCAGTGTGAGTGGCCCCCGAGCGATCGTCGCCTTCGGGGGCCGATCGACCCGCATCCCACTCCGCGAGATGCAGCTGGTCGTGGACTGAGCGGGGGATCACGATGAAGAACGCACTGGCTTGCGCGCGCCATGCGTGTGCTAGGGTCTCGCGACGAAACCCAGACGGATGTCATGATCGTTACCTGCCCAGCCTGTAGCGCGCGGTACAAGATCAACGAGAGCAAGATCCAGGGCCGCGGGGCGAAGATCACCTGCCCGCGGTGTGGACATCGCTTCGTTGTGTACCGCGAGGACGATGCAGCCCAGAAGACCGCCGCGCCCGACGATGTGGAGTCCTACGACTTCCGCACGGTCGGCATCACGTGGAAGGTCCGAAAGGGCATCGGCGTCACCTACAACTTCCACGACCTCGCCACACTCCAGGAGTTCATCCAGGACGGTCAGGTCGACCGCTGGGACAAGATCTCCTACGACCAGCGCACCTGGGTCGCGATCGACAGCATCGACGACCTCCGGGCCCACTTCCACGACATCTGGCAGAAGGCCAAGCGCGGCGAGATCAGCGTCGCTGCGTCGATGGGAGAAGGCGACGAGGACGAAGAGGACGAGAGCGACGCGCCCACCACCATCGTGGGCAGCGGCTCCTCGCTGGCATCCGAGATCCGCAAGGCCGTCTCCGATGCAGCCACGCCGGGCCCCACCCTCGACCGCGACCTCGAACCCGGGGTCCTGGTCGACGACCCCACGGTCAAGGCCGATGGGCCTCCCGACGAACACGAGGGATACGAGGATCACGACCAGGAGCACTTCGGAGAAGACCCCGACGACGCCGGGCCGATCCCCTCCCCCGACGACCACGCTCCCGCCGACCTCGGCGAACCCGTTCCCTCTCTCGGACAGGGCTCCGGTCAGTCCAGCCCGAACGACATCGCGCCCATCGCGCCCGGGCCCGAGAAGACCGCGCCCACCGAGCTCGCGGGGCCCGCGATCGGGCAGGACGAACCCAAGCCGCCCACCCGACCCGAAGTGCGGCCCCCTCCCGCTCCCCCGTCGAAGAAGTCCGGCGGTCCGCCCGTCGCCCTGATCGGCGTGGTCCTGCTGCTCCTCCTGCTCGTCCTGGCCGCTGTCGGCGCCTGGGCCATGGGGCTGTTCGGCGGCGGCACCACCGACACCCCGGATCCGGAACCCGTCGAGGATCCCGAGCCTACCGAGGACCCCGAGCCCACCGAGGATCCCGAGCCCACCGAAGATCCCGAGCCTACCGAGGATCCCGAGCCCACCGAAGACCCCGATCCCGCGCCGGCTCCAGACCCCGCACCGGCTCCAGATCCCGCTCCCGTGGCCGATCCCACTCCTGCACCCACGCCGGATCCAGAGCCCGCACCGGACCCCGTGCCCGAAGCAGATCCCGAGCCCGCACCGGACCCCGTGCCCGAAGCGGATCCCGAACCCACACCGGATCCCGAACCCACCGAAGATCCGGAGCCCACGCCGGATCCTGAGCCCGAAGCCGATCCCGTGCCCGAAGCCGATCCCGTGCCCGAAGCCGCACCCGATCCCGTGCCCGAAGCCGCACCCGACCCCGTGCCCGAAGCTGCACCCGACCCCGTGCCCGAAGCTGCACCCGATCCCGTGCCCGAAGCTGCACCCGATCCCGCGCCCACCGAGGAGCCGGCCACCGTTCCCGGCGTGGCACCGCCCTCCAACGCCCTCCCCGAACCCGCGCCCGAGCCCGCACCCGAGACCGCACCGACGGACGGGGGCTGAGGGCTTCGTGCGCACTCCGCGGGGTGCCGCTTGAAGATCCAGTGCCAGAACTGCGGCGTCGAGCACGAGATCGATCCACCTTCGTGGGTCGTCAGCTCGGGTCGTGCGTTCCGGTTCCGCTGCTCCAGCTGTGGCTACTCCCAGAGCGTCCAGCCCACCGACGACCGCCCGGACGATCCCCCGAGCCCCGCGCACGATCCACCGCCGGTCTCCGTCCCACAGCCCTCGTTTCCACCGAGCAACGCGACCCCTCCGAGCGCCCCCCGCCTGCCGCGGCTTCCCGAGCACACCGACGAACACCCCGCTCCGACCGGCTACGGAACCGGCCCCACCCCGCGCGAACCCGCCCCACCGCCGGTCCCGGGGCCTCCCGCGGCCACCCCCATGGCCGGCGTCGACGGTGTCGATCCCCACGACGCACCCGCTCCCCGTGCGTCCACCGGGCAGCCGGTCAATCGCCTGGCGCGCCCCAAGCCGTCTACAGGGTCGTCTTCCACAGGGTTGGAGGACGCCTACACCGCCCCCGCATCTGCCGATCCGGAGGCCCGCGCGAGTGCCGGCCCCACCATCACGCCCTTCGAGGAGAGCCAGGATCAGGCCGCACAGCTCGGTCCGGACGACGAGGCGCCCCCGGGCGGCAACAGCGGTGCCGTCTTTCTCAAGCAGAACGGCCAGATCTACATGGTGTCCGACTGGGAGACGCTGAAGCGGTGGATCGCCGAGAGCCGCGTCGATCGGCACGATCTCGTCAGCGAAGGGGGCGTCCGCTGGGAACCCATCGGCAGCCGTCCCGACCTCCTGCCGTCCTTCGCGGGCGTCACCGAGAACAGCTTCTCGATGGCCGACAACCAGACCGGCGGCTTCGGAGGCGAGACCCCCTTCGGCGCCGACTACCAGACCGCGGCCGGATGGCACGACGACGACACCGAGGGCATCCCCACGGGGCTCCCACCGCTCCCGACCGACGAAGCCCGCAACCCCCGGCGTGACGGGCCATCGGGCTTCGATGCGGTCGAGGTCCGCCGGCACATGACCCCCACCCCTCCACCCGTGGGTCGACGCCGCCCTCCGCCCGTCCAGCGGCCCGCATTCGTGCCTCCACCCCCGCCCGAGCCCACCGTGGCGGCCCGGATGGGGCTCGCCGCCTCGAACACCTCGGACACGTCGGGCCTCTCGAACGATCCGAGCGACTCCGAGGTGATCGTCCACGGTCCGGACGACGTCGACACCGCCCGGCCCCACCCCCTGCGCGACAACCCGCCCGTCGCCCCCGAAGACGATCCCGACAACCAGGCCACGGCTCCCGGCAGCTCGATGCGGACCACCCAGGCGCCGCTGCCCAGCGACTACGACGATCCCTCGTTCGACGACGAGGATCCCGACCATCCCTCCCTGCCGAACGGCGATCCGTCCATCGCGCCGCCCGCACTCCCCGACACCGTGCCGCCGCCTCCCGTGCGCGCGTCACCCCAGGGCCCGGGCACCGTCAATCCCGTCACGCCGGACCTCGAGCGGGAGGTCACGCTCGAGACCGAGGTCGTCGATCGGGCTCCCGTCTCCGAACACGACATGGAGATCGACTTCTACGACCAGAACACCGACGAGATCCTGGCCGCGACACGACGCAGCAGCGCGCCCCTGATGTTCGCCGGCTGCTTCTTCCTGCTGGCCATCGCCGCCGTCGGGCTGATCCTCGTGATCACGGGCTACCCGGGCGGCACCTCCGACCCCGCTCCAGACCCCGACAGCAGCACCGACCTCGTCGAGCCCACCCCGTTGCCGGATCCGACCCCCGTGCCCACCGAGGATCCACAACCCACCGAAGATCCCGAGCCCACCGAAGACCCCCAGCCCACCGAGGATCCCGAGCCCACCGAAGATCCCGAGCCCACCGAAGACCCCGAGCCCACCGAGGATCCGCAGCCCGCTCCACAGCCAGGTCCGGTTCCCGAGCCTCCCCGTCCCGGGCCCGTCCAGCCGACTCCCGACCCCGGGCCAGCACCCGCTCCGAGTGCCTCCGTCGCCCGGCTGATCGAGCAGGGCTGGAACACCGCCGACAGCGACCCCGCCGACGCCATCTCGACCTTCGAGCAGGCCCTGGCCAAGGCCCCCGACAGCGTCGAGGCCCACTATGGCTACGGCTACGCGCTGCTGAAGTCCGGCAACCGCGATCTGGCCAAGCCGCACCTGTGCATCGCGCGCGATCAGGGCGACCGCGACACCCGCCGGGAGGCTCGCGGCATGCTCACCAACAACGGCCTCGCGTGTGAGTGATCGGACATGATTCCGTCCGACAAGATCTGCGGTACGTGCGGCCAGGCCATGCTCCTCAAGGCGTTCCGGGGCGCAGACGTCTTCGTGTGCCAGCAGTGCCGGATGGTCTCGCTGTCCAAGGGCGACTTCAAGACCCTGCTCCAGGCGCCTGCCACCCCCGCTCCCGCCGAGACCCGCCGCCGCGCCGTCCCCCCACCACAGGTCGACGAGGTCGAGGAGGTCGAGGAGGTCGAGGTCGTCGAGGAACGCGCACGCCCGCACCGGATCTCCGGTCCCGAGCGCCCTGCACCCGTCAGCACCGGTCCGTCGATTCCTCCCGGACGAGAAGCTCCTCAGAACAGCATGGACCTGGGCGACACCACCTCCGCCCTGTCCCCCAACGACGGCCCCGCCCTCGATCTCGGCTACGACGGCACCGAGGAGACCGAGGAGTTCGAGCAGGGGCCGCGGGTCGGGACCATGGCGAAGACCGAGATCGCGGGGCCCGACGACGATGCCGTGTACGACGGCCGTGCAGACGAGCAGGCGGCGATCGACCAGGCCTTCCAACCCGTCGAGCCCGGCCTGCCGTTCGACGACGGCCACGCCATCCAGGACCTGTCCGCACCCGCCCAGGGGGAGGCCCTCGACGACGACTTCGAAGCCGAGCTCGCGGCCTACCAGGCCCGCCGACGACGCTCCATCGTGCTCGCCGGCGTCGCGTTCACAGCCGTGCTCCTGGTCGTCGTCGTCCTCGGCGTGGGTGCCGGGATGGCGGGTCTGTTCGCCGCCACCGACGGCTCCGACGAGCCCACCCCTGCCGGCCCCACCGAACCCCAACCGTCGGACGCCCCCGCGCCCGCGGACCCCTCCGAGCCCGAGCCTGCTGAAGCCCCCGAGCCCACGGCGCCCTCCGAGCCCGAGCCTGCCGAAGCCCCAGAACCCGCAGAACCCGAGCCCGAGCCCGCTCCTGCTCCAGCACCGTCCGGCGGCAGCAAGGTCCGGTCGCTGGTCGAGCAGGGGTGGAACAGCTTCGACTCCGATCCCGAACTTGCCCGCGGACGATTCGAGGCTGCGCTCGCGATCGATCCGAACCATGCAGACGCCAACTACGGCTACGGTTATGCGCTGCTCAAGCAAGGCCAGGCTACGGCCTCCGTTCCGTACCTGTGTCGCGCCCAGCGGACCGGCGACGCGGAGAGCGCGCGGGACATCCGCGCACTGTTGTCTCAGAACGGTCTGTCCTGTGAAGGACTGTGAGGAAAACGATGTCCGAACGCGATCTGGAAGAGGAATACTTCGCCAAGCAGGACCGCGAGAAGCTCGCGAAGCTCAAGGCGAAGCGGGCGGCTGAGGAAGCCGCTCAGCAGCTCGTCGCCCGCAAGGAGATGCACTTCAACAAGTGCGGAAAATGCGGCGCCGACATGGACACGCACCCGTTCCGCGGTGTCGAGATCGAGATCTGCCCCGAGTGCGGTGCCGTGCTCCTCGACAACGGCGAGCTCGAGACCCTCGCGGGCAAGGACGAAGGCGGCGTGCTGAGCAAGATG
This sequence comes from Myxococcota bacterium, assembly GCA_965224055.1. Lineage (GTDB taxonomy): Bacteria > Myxococcota_A > UBA796 > UBA796 > JACKEQ01. Next base: position 6,886,357 of record OZ245034.1, read on the forward strand.
CTGTCGATCTTCAACCACGACAAAGACCAGTAGACGTGTAGACGAGCGAGTCGGCGAGAGCCGCCTTTCATCGACGATTCACATCGCGCCTGCCCGCAGGCGGGTACGTCTGATGCATGGCTCCGTTCCGTCTCCCTCCACGTTCCGCATTCCGGGATCGCGTCCGCGGTTTTCGGCCCCCCGTGGTCAAGCCCGTCGACAGCCCCCTCGCCGGCCTTCGATCGGACGTGTGCGTCGTGCAGCTCACCGATCTGCACTTCGGGCTCGTCACCCCGGATGCGCTGATCGCCCGGGCCGTGCGCGACGCCATCGCCCAGCAGCCCGATCTGGTCGTGCTCACCGGCGACTTCGTGTGTCGCGGCAACCGGTGGATCTCCCGCATCCAGCGCACCCTGCGGCCCCTCGCCGATGCCGGTCTGCCCGTCGTCGCCGTGCTGGGCAACCACGACCACTTCGTCGCCGCCGATGCTGTGCGTCGGGCTCTCGAGCGGTCCGGGATCACCGTGCTCCAGAACCGCTGGACCTCCATCGCCGTGTCCGGACACACGCTCTTCGTCGCGGGCATGGACGACTCCACCACCCGCAGCGACGATGCGGACGCCACCGTCCGCGGCCTGCCCGATCCGCGCACACACCCGGTCCTCGGGCTCACCCACAACCCCCGCGCCGCCCCGAAGCTGTGGGCGAAGGGCATCCAGGGGGTGTTGTCCGGACACACGCACGCCGGGCAGCTCTTCGTCTCCGGCCTCACCCGGCCGCTCTACAGACGGATCCTGGGGCAGCCCTACCTGGACGGGCTCTGCGCAGCCGAGACGCCGGACGGGCCCACGGGAGCGTGGGTCTACGTGAGTGCCGGTGTCGGAGCCGGTGCGATTCCGTGGCGTGTGGGGCGTCCAGCCGATCGGGAGGTCACCCACCTCACCCTGCAGGCCGAGACCCGTCCGAGGCGTTAGTCCCGCGCATGGCCATCGAATCCGGAAAAGTCGTCACCCTCGCGCTCACCGTCGAAGACGTCGAGAAGGGCAAGACGCTCCAGTCCTTTCCCGCCTCCGACCCCACCGCCTATCTGCACGGCTACGACAACCTCGTCGCCACGCTCGAGAACGCGCTCGAGGGGCTGTCGGTCGGCGAATCCTTCGACCTCACCGCCGACGACGCGTACGGCGAGGCGCCCGACATGGAGCCCCAGGAGGTCCCCAAGCGGGAGTTCCCGCGACAGTGGCGCCTGGCGCCCGGCACCGGCTTCTACGCCCAGGGCAGCGACGGGCAGCAGGTCCGGCTGTGGGTGCATGCCGTGAAGGGCAGCCGGGTCACCGTCTCCCCGGCTCATCCGTGGGCCGGTCGCACGATCCGCTTCGCGGGCGAGGTCCTGCACGTGCGCAACGCGACCGACAGCGAGCGCGAGCACAAGCACGCCCATGGCGCGGGCGGGCACTCCCACTGATCCGGAGTCCCCTCTGGGGAGATTCCTCCATGTCCAGGCGGTCGGAGACCGGCCTCTGCGCGTGTAGGCCGGTCGACCCTGCTCCAGGCCCGTTCACACGGGCGGTTCCGAGACCGCCGCTGCCGTCGATGCCGCGACGACGGCCTCGAGCAGCTCAGGGGTTCCCTGCCGCTCCTGGGCCTACTGCACCGTCACCAGCAGGTCCGACACCTTGCGCTCCTGGGCGAACTCCGCGGTGACGCGGCGGTTCTGGGCGCGACCCTCTTCGGTGCTGTTGTCGGCCACCGGGTGGTCTTCGCCGCCCGACAGCAGATCGACGCGGCCCTCGTCGTAGCCCTGCGCCACCATCAGCATGCTGACCGACCAGGCGCGGCCCAGCCCCATCAAGCGGTTGGCCTGGGCGGAGCCGAAGCTGTCGGTGTGGCCCGTGAGCCGGACCCGGCCCTCGTGGGTGGTCGCGGCGGTCATGAACGCGTCGAAGCCGGGCTCTGCCGTCGCTTCCCAGCTGTCGTAGGCGAAGGTGACCGGCACTCGCATGTCGCCGTTCGCCGACACCCCCGGATCGGAGGTCCGACCATCCCAGTTACCGGTCCGCTCGGACGGGCGGGCCCTCGCGGTCTTCGTCGGAGCGGCGTCCTCGGACGACTGCCCCGAGCGAGCCGCTGCGGCCTCGGCCTTCTCGGCCAGGGTGGGCGATCCGCCCGTCACTGCGGGCGCGTTGCCGGCATCGGTCGCCACGGAGGCGTCTGCATCGGCACCCAGCACGTCCGGCATCGCGACCACCGGAGCCTCGGTCGGCGCCACGGTGGACTGCTCGGCGATCTGTTCGGTGACCGAGGTGAGCGCGAACAACCCGCCCGCCAGGAGCACGGCGACCCCGGCGATTCCGGCAGCCAGCAGGCAGAGCACCGCCAGCAGCATCGCCGGCAGCCAGCTGCCACCGGACTCCAGCTCTTCGAGCTCGGCCAGCTCCGGAGAGATCGGGGCGTTCGCGGCGTTCGCGGCAGGGTGAGCGGACTCGGCGTCGCGGCCCAGCAGTGCCGAGCGGCTCATGCGGCCGGCCTCGTCGCTGGTGGGGCCCGGCTCGTTGGTTCGGAGCGGAGCGGGGTCCATCGTGTCGATCACCGGCTCGTCGAGGTCGTAGCCCCCCGCATCCAGCACGCTGGCGGGCTCGGACTCGCTGGCATCGACCGTGGCATCGACCTCGTCGGAGGCCTGTCGGGCGGCCTGGGCGGTGGCATCGACGGCCAGCGCCAGCGCTTCGCTGCTCGCGCCGTACTGCTCGCTGTGCGCGGCGGGGTCTCGGGACTGCGCCGCGCGCTCCTCGGCCGTGCGGATCTCCTGGAATGCCTCGAGCAGGGCCGCAGAGAAGCCCGCCGCCGTGGGGTAGCGGTGCTCGGGCCGCTTGGACATCGCGGTGGCGAGCACGTGGTACAGCGGAATCGGCAGAGCCGGGTGGTGCGGCAGGTCCTGGTAGAGGTGGCCGTCGCGCGCCTGGTGGGGCGACAGACCGAACGGCGGCTCGCCGGCACCCAGGCTGTAGAGCAGGGCCGCGACCGCGTACACGTCGCTGCGCTCATCGCCGCGCTGGCCGTTCAGACGCTCGGGGCTGGCGAAGGGCAGGGCCTCGTCGCGCAGGTGCTCGGTGGACTCGGGGAAGTCGAGGATCACCGTGCCCCACGTGGGCGTGAGGTGCAGGCTGTGGATGCCGAGGTTGCCGTGCGCGAGCCCGTGGGCGTGGGCGGAATCGAGGGCGCTCAGCAGATCGACGCCCATGGCGGTGAGTTCGTCGAGGGGCACCTGCTCGACCGTGAGCGAGCGCAGGACCTGGGACAGTGCTTCGCCCTCTCCGGGGTCGAGCACACCGACGAACCACGACCCGATGCAGCCGCAGTCCGAGAACTGGGCGATCCCCGGGTGTTCGAGTCGGGCGTCGACCACGCTGGACGACGGGCGGAGCCGGATCAGGACTTCGTGACCGGACTGCTCGTCGAGGGCTTCGAAGATCGCGAGCTCGGGGCCGCGTTCGATGAGGGCACCCAGGCGGTAGCGCCCGCCGACACGGGAGCCTTCGCGAAGCGTGAGGTAGCGCTGGCCCGCGGAGGAGACCGGATCCGCGGCATCGAGAGGAAGCTGGAACATAAACGACATCCGATTTTCAGAACGCGCCCGCGGGAGAAGAGCACCCGAGAGCATGCGGGGATGTAATGGTTCGCCGTGTGCTTCGCCACGCTGAACCGTCATTCATTCTCGCGCTGCTTCAGCCACCGCTCAGCCGCCGATGACGCGGCCGAGGGCCTGGGCGTCCGCGAAGAGAGTGCGGACGAACACGGGCGCACGCAGAGCCCGGGTCCAGCCCGCCACACCGGCTCCGAAGGCGGTGTCCGAGGCCGTGCGCTCGGCGAGGCTCCAGGCCCCGAGCACCACCACCACCGCTGCAGCGGGTGGAAAGGGAAGGGTTCGCCGGAGCAGTCGGAGGTGCACGCACCGCCTCGCAGCCTCGAGGGCCCATTGCTGTCGCGCCTCACCGAACGTGGCGTCATCCCGCTCCTCGGCGAAGAGCGGCGCCAGGGAGCGCCCGAGCATGGGGCCTGCGTCGGAGGCCCGGCTCAACGGCTCGAGTGCCGTGCTCTGGAGGTGAGCCTCCCAGCGTGCGAAGAGCGCCTCCGGATCGGACCGCGTCAGCACGGCCAGTGCCCGGCCCGCCTGGTGGGTGCGCTCCAGCACCGCGAGGACCCCGGCTTCCGGCGCCGCGAGCTCGGCCGGAAGCGGCGCGTCGAGGGGGATGGACTCTTCGTCCACGGGATCCCCCACCCCGATGGACGGGAACAGGCGATAGCAGCCGGGATCGATGCCTTCTCGCGTGCCCTCTGCCGTCCGCAGTCGGACGAACGGGTACTGGCGACACACATGGGGCTTGGCTTCGGCCCCCCACCGGCTGTGGATCCTGCACCGCTCGTCCGCGTCGAGGAACACACACCGACCCTCCTCCTGACGGAGGTGCCCGTCGACCATGGGGTCTTCCACGTCGAGCTCGCGGGCCTGTGTCTCGAGTCGGGCGCGCTCGCCCTCGATCAGACGTACCCGGACGCCGTGGCAGCTCCCACCGCAGAGTCCGCAGGCATGGCAAAACCGAGCGACGGTCGTCCCCGTCTGCGCCGAATTACGCCCTTTCAAGGCCAACTCGCGAGGGGAGCCCTAAGCGAGATCATGCCAACCGACCGAGGAAACGAGGGAGGGCGGAGGTCGAGAATCGGCCGGAGGTAAGGGAACGGGGCCATGGGCGAGCCTAGCACGGCTTCAGGACGCCTCGGACCCATCGGAGCGCGAGGTGTCCCGCAGCAGCAGCTCGCTGTGCAGCGCGGCACCCCCCGCGATGGCGAACGGTAGCGAGAGCGCGTTCAGCACCGGAATCGCCACCATGACCGTGCCCGCAGCACCCAGACCCAGGACCGGGGCCAGGTGCTCGCGCATCCAGGACATCTTCTCGGAGAACGACAGCCGTCGCCGCGACAGCGGGCCGTCCAGCAGCTGATGGGCCAGGAAGAACGCCGTCACACCGAAGCCCAGAATCAGCTCGAGCACGGTCCCGACCACCGGAATCAGGCCCAGCGGCACCAACACCGCCTGAGCCAGCACCCACAGCAGGAACCCCAGGATCGAGTGGCGGATCGACCGCGGGAGCTCCTCGCGGAACGACACCTCGGGCACGATGCTGGACGCTCCGACGCCCCGCACGCGCGCTTCGACCCGCTGCGACAGCGCATCGTGGATCGGGATGCAGACCAGGGCCGCCACCATGGCCGACAGCGTGCAGTACACCACCCCGAGCAGCAGGATCGCGGCCCCGCGTGCGAACAGGAACAGCACCCACCAGCGCTGCAGGTCTGGCAACAACCACCGCAGGAACGGACCGGACGTGCCCAGTGCGGCCATCACGGCGAAGCCGAGCAGGCCCAGGGTGATCACGGACGGCAGCAGCGCGTAGGGCCACAAGCCCCGGTCGGCCGCCACCACCCGCAGGCCCCGCCATGGCGCGGTCAGGCCCGTCCAGATGTTCGGCGGAGACGTCGTCTGTGTGCTCACAGTGCGAAGCGGATCACGATCACGAGGGCGAGGGCGAGGCCTCCCGCCATCACGACGATCAGCGAGAACGCCGCCAGCAGCAGGGTCACGGGCGACATCCCGAGGTTCAGCAGCGCGGCGAACCACTGGTCGACGTGCTCCACCATGCGCTCCATCGGACCACCGAGCGTCTCGGACGCGGGGGATGGACCCTCGGATGCCGAGCTCGCGGCCGCGGTGCCGGTCGGAATGGCCTGAGCCAGCGAACCCTCCGGACCGAACGCCTCGGCCCGTCGCGGCGCAGGACGAGGGGTCGGCGCCACGGTCGGGCGCGGGGGCTCGGGGCGGGAGAGCGTCGCCATCGGCGCATCCCAGGCCAGCGTGGCGCGATGTCGGACCCAGGCGCGACGATCGACGACCTCCCAGCCCTCCTCGCCATCGACCTTCACCATCGCGCGGCTCCGGAGAGGTCCGGAGGGTGTCACGACGTGTCGTGAAGCGCCCGGAGGGCTTCGGAGGTCTGGGTTGCGGTGTCCGCGGCGGAGCCCGGCGCACAGGGTGAGCAGCCCTTCTTCGGTGCCGATCTGCGCCCACTTCAGGCCCCGCTCCACAGCGTCGGCCTCGAGGGCGCGCAGCAGCACGCGGTCGTTGGGCAGTCGACCGGTGCCCGGCCCCGTCACACCGGGCGTGTTCGAGGGATCCTCCGCAAAGGCCCGCACCCGCTCGGCGGCTTCGCTGTGGCCTCCCTCTTCGAGAGCCTGGGCGAGCATCGGAGCACTGGTCTCGTCGTAGCCGCTGCGGCTCACCCGGGCGCCGACCAGACACAGGGCTGCGGAGCCGGCATCCCGCACCGCGAGCGCCAGCACGGCCAGCTGGTGGTAGGCCAGACCGAGGGCGTCGGGATGCGCGGCCGAGACGAGTGCTTCGTAGCCGCGCTCGACGAGCCGGAACCCCTGCTGCGGCTTCATCCACACCGCCGTGCCCGCCATCCGGAGCTTCAGCAGCCCGCTGAAGTCGGCGGGCGCCACCAGTGTGCGCGACTGGGCATCGTGCCAGGCCTCCCAGGCTGCTGCGTACTCCTGGCGACTCTCGAGCTCGGCCGCCCGCACCGCCGACACCCGCGCGGAGAGCAGCGCGTCGTCCAGCTCGCGCACCAGCGATTCCACTCGCTGTAGCGTGGCTTCGGCGAGCTCGGAGCGACCGTCGATCAGCTGCACCTCGGCCAGGCGGATCAAGGCGTCGCCGAGCGCCACCTCGTCCTGACCATCCGTGCGCTTCACCACCCGCTTCCAGGCCGCCCCCGCACTGCGCCACCGGCCCTGTCGCTCGGCCAGACGCGCCGTCAGCCGCCACAGCTCGGCGCCCACCACCCCTTTGTCGGCGGTCTGCTGTTCGATGGCCTTGAACGCCCGGTACGCATCGTCGAGCAGGGACTCGGCCTCCGGGATCCGCCAGTGGCGCATCGCGACATCGGCCCGCAGCACCGTGCACAGCGCGCGCCCCTCGGCCAGCCGCCGATGCACGGACGACACGGAAGACCCTGGGTCATCGGGGACGTCAGTGGGGACGTCGTGGGGGAGGTCCCCCGACATGGTCAGCGCGGAATCGTAGGTGGTCTCGGCCATGTCGAGCGCCGCGGTGACCTTGGACCACGCCCCGTCCTCGATCGCCGTGCGCGCTGCCGTCCGCCAGTTGTCGGCGGACTCCAGCAGTGCTTCCAGCTCGAACGAGGGCTCGGGAGTGAAGGTGTCCGACATACCTGCGGGCCGCATACCCGAGTCTACCAGGGATTCCCCGCGCTCTGGCGTTCCCTCGTGCAACCCCGTTCGGCTACCATCGGCCCATGCTTCGCTCCGTCGTCCGAGTTCTCGCGGTCCTGGCCGCTCCGCTGCTCTGCGCGTGTGGGTCGTCCGGCCCCCCTGCCGCCGATCCTGCATCCGACGCCACCGAGGAGCAGGAGCCCACCCCGCCATCCGACGAGCCCGCTCCACCCCCCGTCGAGCCCGTCCAGAGCGCCGCCGACCTCCAGGCGATGTTCCAACGCCTCGCCGCCCGCCCGCTGGCCCTGGGCTTCGAGCGCGGTGCCTGCCGAAAAGGCGTGATCCGCGTCGATGGGGACCCCGTGGCGCACGGGTCCGATCCCGCACATCCCCAGGAGCAGGCCGCGCTGATCGAGGCCCTGGTGAGCTGGGAGGGAAGCGGCGAGACCCCGGGTCTGGACCCCGTGCACGCGGCGATCGTGGCGGGGGTGCTCTGGGATGCCCGTGTCGCGCTGCCCCGACGCGCGGCCGACCCCCTCGGTCGGCTGCTGGTGAGGCTCCACGACGATCCCCCCGCGACAGAGGCCCTGCGGTGTCGCAAGCTCAAAGCGGTCCAGGAGGACGGCCCGCTGTGGAACGCACGCGGTGATGTGTTGGCGCTCCTGGCGCGGGTCCACGATGGCGACACGCCGCGTCCGGCACCCGGCCCCGACGGCGTGGACTACCCGCGCACCGCCGGACGACAGGCCCTGGATGCTGCGATGGCGGACGTCCCCGCCCTCGACCCCGTCGGACCCGCAGCGTTCGGCGATCCCGACGCGATCCACGCCGTCACCAAGGATGCGCTGGCCGACCTGTGCACGGAGCGCACCTGGAAGACGACCTGGATGCTCCGCGCCATCGACACCGGCAAGAAGCAGGCGAGCCTGCTCCCGATGGGGCAGCTCCAGACCGGTGCCTGCGAGCTGCTCGAGCAGGGTGCCGACCCCGATGTGGTCACGCCCCGCCAGGACTGAGCTCGCGTTCATCCGTGGTTTCATTCGCCGCTGAACACATTCCACTCGGCCCCTGGAACGGAGCTTCCCGAGTGCGCCCGCGCACTCGTTTCCTCCTCCGGTCTCGCGAACAGGAGTTCAGCTCGGCCTCGTAGAATGCGCCCAGCGACGAATGAAACACACGGCCTGAACGCAACGCTGCGCCCTGCGGTAGACGAGGGCGTCGGCTTGATCTCCGGTGGAAGGGCGTCTCTGTCGACACCCGCTGGGGTCATGTCCTGAAGCCTGCAGCCTGCAGCCTGAAGCCTCCTTCCTCGGCCCCACCCAGGCGGCTTCTTCCCAGGAATCAGTCCTGAAGGTCTGCGAAGCGGGTGAACGGCACGGCGTCCTTGCGGTAGCCGAGCACCGACTCCAGGTCGGAGAACTGGTTCACCCCGGTCGAGAACTCGATGTCGTCCGGCATGAACTGCCCGGGATGCTCGTAGCCCGCGGCCCAGGCCAGGGAGAGCAGCTCCTTGCGGAACGACTTCAGGTAGCGCCTGGCGCGCTCGGCCTTCAGCGGCACGTCGAGCCCGGCCTGCAGCCACGCGTTCTGGGTCGCGACTCCGGCCGGACAGTGGCCCGTATGGCACTTCTGCGCCTGGATGCAGCCCACCGCCATCATCGCTTCGCGGGCGACGTAGACCATGTCGCAGCCCATCGCCAGCGCCACCACGGCGCGGTCGGGGAACCCCAGCTTTCCAGCGCCGATCCAGGTGACGGCGTCCGCCATGCCCTCCTCCTGGAAGATCTGGTAGACCCGGCCGAAGCCGATCTTGAACGGCAGCGAGACGTGGTCCGAGAAGGTCAGCGGCGCCGCACCCGTTCCGCCTTCGCCACCGTCGATCGCGATGTAGTCGGGGCCCGCTCGGCGGTCGCGCATGCGCTGGGCCAGGTCGCGGAAGAAGCCCACCTGACCGACCGCGCTCTTGATCCCGACCGGCAGACCCGTGGCGTTCGCGATGCGCTCCACGAAGTCGATCAGCCCGTCCACATCCGAGAACTCGTCGTGGTGGTTGGGGCTCATGCAGCTCTGCCCCACGGGGATCTTGCGGATGGCGGCGATCTCGGCGGTGACCTTGCTCCCCGGGAGGATCCCGCCCTTTCCGGGCTTGGCGCCCTGGGACAGCTTGACCTCGATCATCTTGATCTGCGGGTTGTCCGCGCAGGTCTTCACCACCTCGTCCAGCGAGAACCGGCCGTCCGCGCCGCGGGCCCCGAAGTACCCCGTCCCCAGCTGCCACACGAGGTCTGCGCCCCCTGCCAGGTGGTACGGGCTGACCCCGCCTTCCCCCGTGTTGTGGAAGGCGTGGGCTCCGTGTGCGCCCCGGCTGAGCGCTTCGACGGCCCGAGCCCCCAGCGAGCCGTAGCTCATCGCGCTGATGTTCACGATCGAGCGCGGCCGGTAGGGCTTTTCGCGCCCATGGCGCTCTCCGATGCGCTTGAGACAGGGGATGAGCGAGGGGTCGTCGTGCAGGACCGTCGCTTCGTCGTCGGGCCAGGGGAACGCCGCCTGCTTGATGATGGGGTAGCCCGTCGTGTAGAGCTGCTCGGACGTCCCGAATCCGAAGGTGCTGTTCTGGCCCTTGGCGCTCGCGTAGATCCAGGAGCGCTCGGACCGGTTGAACGGCAGCTCCTCCTTGTCGTGGGCCACCCAGTACTGGCGGAGCTCGGGGCCGATGCCCTCGAAGAAGTAGCGCAGGTGCCCCACCACCGGGAAGTTGTGCTGGATGGCGTGGGCGCGCTGGAAGAACACGTCGCGCACGAACACGAGGGCCAGCACCCCGAGGGTGAAAGCCAGCAACCCACACACCACGGTGAACGCGGGGTTGGCGTAGAAGAACGACACGACAGCGGGGAGGATCGGCATGGCGCCGGGACTAACCGGCAGACCGGTCGAGCGTGCGGCGTCAGCCGAGGAAGGTCGTGGTCAACATGGCTACGACACCCCCCAGTCCCATCACGCACCCGATTCCATGGGCGACCACCAGCCCCGAGATGCGGGCCACCTGCTGCCGCCTGGCCGACCAGCGCGGGTACAGACCCACGGTCCGGTACACCACCACCGCGAGGCCCGACGAGAACCCGATCGACAACAGGGCCGCGAACACGGCCAGCCCCGCGCCGTAGACGCGAGGGGTGGTGAGCGGCTCGCCCATCATGTCGTGCATCCGCGGCCCGAGCAGCAACACCCCCGCGATCAGGGCGCCGTTCAGCGCGTGCAGCGCGACACCGGCCCCGTGCAGCCCGCCCATCGGCCAGCCGCTCGCGACCTCGAGCTGGAAGTCGTCGTCCTCCACGGCGTCAGGAGCCCGAGGACGCCGCGTAGAAGGCGTCGAGATCCGCGCGCAGCGCTTCGGCGCTCGGTTCGTGGATGTACATCATGTGGCCCGCCGGGTAGCAGTGGCTCTCGATGCCTGCCCGACGCTCGGCGCCCACCTGGAGCTGGGACAGCGTGTACTCGGCCGCCATCCAGGGCGTGGCCAGGTCGTACAGCCCGCTCGCGACGAACACACGCAGGTGGGGGTTGTCCTGCATCAGCTCCCGCAGCCGACCCGTGAAGTCCAGGAACTGGTTCTCGGTCTCGTCGAAGCGCCATGGCCACACGTCCATGTTCAGCACCTCGTACGGCGCCTTCTCGGTGACGCCCAGGGTGTGCCGCAGGTGGTGCTGCATCGCGGCGGTGAACGCCCCCATCAGCCAGCCCAGCGCCGGATCGTGCTGGAGGTTCTCGCCGGCTGCGTCCTGCTCCCGACCCGTGAACCGCGTGTCCAGACGCCCCACCGTCTTCTCCTGATCGCGCAGCAACTCCCGGCAGAATCGAGCCAGCGTGACCCGGAGGTCGGCGCGCTCGATGTAGTCGACGGACAGACCGAGCAGCTCGGCGAGCTCGGTGGCCACCGACGCCCGCTCCTCGTCGGTCAGCCGGTCTCCGCGCATCAGCGCCGGCACGAAGCGCTCGTAGACGAAGGCCTCGGCCCGCTCGTGCAGCGCCCAGACGTCGTCCGCCTCCACGCGTCCGTGGTAGTGGGCGGTCGCGGCCGCCGTGGGGATCAGCATCGCGTAGGGCATCCAGTTGCCCTCGGTGAACAGCAGCGTGTCCCACTTGAGCACCAGCGAGATCAGCACCAGTCCGTTGAAGTGCATGCCGTACTTCTGCTGGAGCCGGTGTGCGACCCCCACCCCCCGTGTGGTGCCGTAGCTCTCGCCCGCGAGGTACTTCGGGCTGCCCCAGCGTCCATGCTCGCTCACCCATCGACGCACGACCTCGGCCACGCTCTCGATGTCGCCCTTCACCCCGTGGTACTCGGACCCATCGCCGGACGAGGCCTTGGAATACCCCGTGCTGACGGGGTCGATGAACACCAGGTCTGTGGTGGTCAGCAGCGTGTGGGGGTTGTCGACGGGGCGCGCCGGGACGCCAGGAGGGCTGTCGACGTCGCCCACCACCCGCACCGGACCCATGAACCCCATGTGCAGCCACAGCGACGCGCTGCCCGGCCCCCCGTTGAACGCGAAGGTCACGGGCCGATCGACGTCGGGCTTCCCGTCGGACCCCTTCGCGACGTAGCTGACGATGTACAGCTCGGCGTCGGGCTTGTCCTTCAGCTCGATCCGCACCCGACCCGCGGTGGCGGTGTACTCGAGCCGATCGCCGGCGGAGGTCTCGAGCACGTGCTCGGTGACGACGGGCTCCGACGTCGCGTCTTCCGGGGACTCGGGAGCCTTGCCGGACGACCCCAGGAGCTTCTTCAGCTCGGTGCTGTTGCTCACGACCACCACGGACGAGCCGTTGGCGGATGATGCGGACGTGTCGGACGTTGCGGACATGGGACCTCCGGCGCACGTCCTACCGTCACGGGCCGCGACTCACCACCACACCACGGATCACCCCGGACGCAGCACGACCCCGTCGACCCGAATGTGGATCTCGGCTCCGGGACCATCGGTGCGATTCCCGATCACGAGGCTCCCGTTGTAGCCCGACACCACACGCTGGACGAGCGCCAGGCCCACGCCCGCGCCCTCGATCTCCTGATCGCGGCTCAACCGGGAGAACAGCTGGGTGACGTTGTCGTACGAGGTGCCGAAGCCCCGGCCGTTGTCCCGCACGGTGACCTGGACCGCGTCGCCCTCGCACCCCTTCTGGGCCACCGCGCTCACGCGGATCCCGACCTCGGGTGGGACGCCGTCCCGCGCGTACTTCAGCGCGTTCGTGAGCAGGTTTCCGAGCACCGTTCGCAGGTGCTGGGCGCCGATCTTCAACCGGGCATCCCCCCGACAGGTCACCCGGGCCTGCCGCGCGTCCACCAGGTGTCGCAGATCGGCCAGGGTGTCGTCGACGGCGTCGGACAGCAGGGTGACCGACGCCCGATCCGCCTCGCCGACCCGGGCCAGGTGCATCAGCCCATCGAGCATCGCGCTCATCCGGTCGACCGCTGCCCGGATCTGCTCGCCCACCTCGGCGTTGCCGGTCTTCTCGACGATGGCGCCGTACATGCCCAGCGCGTGCAGCGGCTGCTTGAGATCGTGGGCCACGGCGGCCGAGATCATCTCGAGGTCCCGATTCACCCGGCGCAGCGCGCGTCCCCGCACCTCGAGGTCGAGATTCGCCCGCTCCAGGCGGATGTTCAGCTGCTCGGCCTCGCGACGCGCCTGCTCGCTCTGGCGGTGGGACATCTGGAGCCCGAGAGCCGCCGTGACGGGCACCACCAACGCCTCGTCGCTGGACGCTGCCACGCGTATCCTTGCGCCATCGACCTCCACTCCGGACAGCAGCGTTCTGAAGCGATTCCAGTCCGCGCCCCATCCCGGAGCGACCGCTTCGACGACGACCTGATCGGCACCCGCCTCCCCCGACTCCGGAGACGCCCGAACCTCGCAAGGACCGATGTGAAGCCGGCTTCTGCAAACCTCGCTCGTCGCGGTGGCGACCCGGGTCGCGTTCAGGACGCCGACCCCACACCTCCGGAGGAAGTGCCACATCTTGCCGCGAACGAGAACGAGGTCGGCTTCGTCGACCACAGCGATTCCTAGGGACATGGATGAAGGCTAACCCGATGTCGGATACACGTTGGAATGGGCCGACCCCACCGCGAGCTGGACTTCCCCGCCGTCGAGATCGACGGCGCGCTCGTGTGGACCGTTCAGATGGATCTCGGTCCCGACATCATGCACGCGGTCGAGCAGTTCCTCGTCTCCCACGTCGCTGAAGGGATTCAGCACGTGGTGCTCGACGTCACGGCGGTTCCGGTGATCGACAGCACGCTCGCATCCTCGCTCGAGGTCGTGCTCGACGCCTGTAGAGTCGCCGGCGCCACCCCGTATCTCTGCGGGATCCGCCCCCCGGTCGCGCTCACGATGGTCCACCTCGGGATCACCTTCCCCCATGCAACCATCACCCGAAGCGTCGATCACGCCATGGAGCAGATCCGCGCGTCTCAGGGTCCCCGCACCGCGCGGGCGTCTCACAAGCGGGTGGGCGATGCCTGACATCGAATCCGGTCGGCGCACCCAGCGCCCGAGCCAGACCTCTCCCGCACGGGTCCTGCTGATCGACGACCACCCGATCATCCGCACGGGCATGGTGCACCTGCTGAACACCGACGATGAGATCGAACCCCTCGAGCCGGCCTCCAGCGCGGAGTCCGGCCTCGAACAGCTCACCGACGAGGTCGATGTGGTGGTGGTCGATCTCAAGATGGAGGGTCTCGACGGCCTCGCGTTCACGCGGCTCGCCAAGCGCACCCGACCCGATCTGCCCATCCTCGTCTTGAGCTCGTACGACGAGACCCTGTACGCCGAGCAGGCCCTCGAAGCGCACTCCTCGGGCTACCTGATGAAGCGCGCCGACCCCGATCAGCTGCTCGCCGCCATCCACACCATCCGCGCGGGCGGCGTGGCCCTGTCCAGCACCATGTGGTCGCGCCTGTTGCCAGCCGGCCTCGCTGCAAACCCGCTCCCCCGGGGCTCCGAAGCGACGAACGCGCTGTTCTCGCTGCTGGCGGGCGTTCCCCGCCCACCCCACGCGATCGCCCGCGCGCTCGGCATCCCGCTGGGGCACGCGCGACGACGCCTGCATACGCTGGCCAGCACCCTCGGGCTCGCATCCGAAGCCCAGCTCGTGCTGTACGCGCATCAAGACGATCCCCGGTTCTGATTCCGCACTCTTCTCCTCACAGGAGCTCATTCCGTGTCTGTACTCTCTCTCTTCGACGACCCCGTCGCCATCGCGACCGAGTGGGCCGATGCCGGCCGCAAGTACATCGACGTCGCGCCCGCCGAGATCCGCGAGGCCACCCTCGGCCTGACCCGCTCGATCATGCGGTCCTTCGAAGAGCAGGAGACCGAAGATCTGCGCGTGCTGGTCGAGGATCTCGCACGGGGATGGCGTGAGGTCGACGTCCTGCCCCGCCAGATGCACCGGTTCCTGCGCAGCCTCGCAGACATCGTCGCGCTCCGGAATCCCGACGCCACGGCCAGTGCACTCCGCGAGCTGCACGACATGCTCGACGAGATCGTCTTCTGGGCCATCGAGTCCCGGGTCGACCGCCTCTCCACCATCGTCGATCAGCAGCGCGACGAGCTCGACGAGCTCTCCACGCCGTTCATCGAGGTCTTCGACGGGATCGCCATCCTGCCGCTGGTCGGAACCCTCGACAGCCAGCGCACCGAGCGCGTCATGGAGACATTGCTCGAGGGCATCGCCAGGCACGACACCCGCATGGTCCTCGTCGACATCACCGGCGTTCCCGCCGTCGACACCCTGGTGGCCGCCCGGCTGGTCAAGACGGTCGAGGCCGCGAGGCTGATGGGCGCCGCCTGCATCCTCTCCGGGCTCGGCCCCGACATCGCTCTCGCCATGGTGCGGGTCGGCGTCGATCTGTCGGTCGTCGAGACCACTGCTCGGCTGTCGGATGCCCTGGAGCGCAGCTTCAAGCGCCTCGGGCTCCAGATCACCGAGCGTGACGCCTGAAGGGCTCGACGGGTAAGGCCAGCGTGTCGAGGTCGAGGCCGATGCACGTCAGATCGTCCCGGCCGTCGTAGCCCCACAATGCATGGCTGATGACGTCGAACGGCGTGGTGTCGGCACCGACAGCCAGGCTTCCGGCGCCGTCGCTTCGCAGCACCAGGTGGTCGCCGGGCTCCCGCGCGCGGGTGGAGGCGGCGGAGACCCGGATGGACCGCCCGATCAACCCGTCGACCGTGTGGAACGTGCGGTGACCTCCACCCCCGATCAGGTCTGGAGGTGCCGCTCCCACCGTGACCGCGCGCACGACGCTGCGACGGATGTCGATGATCGAGCCGACGACCGGCCGGCGCAGGGGCTGGATCGCTTCGTGGACCTGGGTGAGCGTGGTCTCGAGGGGGACCTCGTGGGAGGTGTCGCGCACCACTTCGCACGCGGCGATCGAGGAGGCGCGGGCCAGCGGACCCTTGCCGGCACCGTCGAACAACGCCACCCGGATCCCCCGTCTGGAACGGGTCGCCACCCAGGCGTCTCCCGCACGCATCTCGTTGCGGTGCGGGATGACGACCGCGATGCTGCCCCGGCTGACGTTGCCGAGCCCCGCGTGGATGACCGTGCGCCCCTCGCCCGCCACCGCGAATTCCTCGGCCAGCCGACGCACCGCGCCGAGCCCCGTGCCCATCGAGCCCTGGCTCGACCAGCCGTCCTGGAGCGCTTTGTGGAGCGCGTCGAACCCGGGTCCGTCGTCCACCGAGAACACGTGCCACGACCCCGGGAGCAACCCGGGACCGTGCAGCAGACGGCCGTTCCGCGCGTGGCGGAACAGGTTGGTGCCGAGCTCGGTGATGCACAGCGACACCCGCGCTCGCAGCTCCCCCCCATCCGCGGACTGGATGTGCGACCGGGCGTGTCGCCGCACCGCACCGACGTCGCTACGGTGGCGGATCCAGTGCATGGACCACGGCACACGGGCGAGGAGGGAGTCGCGCCAGCCCAGCTCGTTCAGCTGCACGTGTTCGCCCGTATCGCATGGGAGGATGCCTCGCAGGTCGACGCCGAGCATCCATTCACGTCGCTGCGTCTCACACTCTCCATCTCTGAATAGATAATGACCAGGGATTGATCCGCAAGTCGAACCCGGAACGCCGCCAGCGTTGCACCCGCTTCAATCGTGCGCTAGGCTGCTCTCTACCAACTGGTAGACAGACACCATCGTGAACGTAGACCCCGACCATCCAGGCGCTAGCGCAGCCTCTGCAGCACCGTCGTCCAGCACCCTCGCGGCAGACGACGAGCCCACCGACGTCCGATCCCGGATCCTCGTCGAAGCCACCCGTCTGTTCGCGGAGAGAGGCTACGACGGCACCAGCGTGCAGGCGGTCTCCGAGGCCGTGGGCATCCGTCGCCCCAGCCTGCTCTACCACTTCAAGACCAAGGCAGACCTTCGCGATGCCGTGCTCGCCAAGATGCTCGGCTACTGGAAGGAGACCGTGCCGAGCATCCTGACCGCCGCCACCAGCGGGGGCGACCGTCTCGACAAGTCGCTGTCGGCGATGGCTGCGTTCTTCGTCACCGACCCCAACCGCGCCCGGCTGCTCGCTCGCGAGATGCTCGATCGGCCGGTCGAGATGCGGGCGCTGTTCCGCGAGCACCTGCGCCCCTGGACCGGCCTGCTCACGGGCTACATCCGCATGGGCCAGGACGCCGGCAGCGTTCGCGAAGACCTCGACCCCGAAGCCTGGACGCTCCAGATCATCACGTCGGCGATCGGCGCCGTCGCAGTGGGCCCCGTGGGCAACCACATGCTCGCCGAGGCCCCCGACACCCAGCGTCAGCTCCGCGAGCTGGTCCGCGTCGCCAAAGCGTCGTTGTGGAATCCCCGTCCGCCACCGGACGCCCCCCATCTCCCCGAACCATCCGAAGAAGAGGACTGACATGGCCAACTTCTACGACGACAACGCCGATCTGCGCTTCTACATGGAGCGCGGCATCGACTGGGCCCCGTTGGTCCGCCTGACCGAGAACGACTTCCGCGATCCCGACGGTCCCGACACCGTCGAGGAGGCCGTCGAGACCTACCGCGACGTGATGGCGCTGCTCGGGGAGTTCGTGGCCGAGGAGGTCGCGCCGAAGGCTGCCGAGATCGACCGCGCCCACCCCACCGTGAAG
This sequence comes from Myxococcota bacterium, assembly GCA_965224055.1. Lineage (GTDB taxonomy): Bacteria > Myxococcota_A > UBA796 > UBA796 > JACKEQ01. The sequence goes on from OZ245034.1 coordinate 6,903,799, forward strand.
GACGGCGAGGTCCACTATCCGCCCGTCTGGAACGACCTCTTCGACCAGATCAAGGAGCTCGAGGTCCACGGGATCTGCGTCCCGCGCTCTCTCGGAGGACTGAACCTGCCGCTGCTCATGCTGCAGTTCCAGAACGAGTTGTTCGCCCGGGCCGACGTCAGCGTGTGCGCGCATCACGGCTTCCACGGCGGCATCGCGATGGCCGCCATGGCCTACAGCACCATCGAGGGCACCACCGAGTTCGACCCCGAGACCGGCGCGATCACGAAGACCCGCTTCGAGGAGTGCATCCGCGAGATCGTCTCGGGCGAGGCCTGGGGATCGATGGACATCACCGAGCCCGACGCCGGCTCCGACATGGCCGCGCTGTCGTGCAAGGGCGAGCTCGAAGACGGCCAGTGGTTCGTCAGCGGCACCAAGATCTACATCACCAGCGGCCACGGCCGGTGGCACTTCGTCATCGCGCGCACCGAACCCCAGGGCGACCCCGACGACCCCTTCAGCGGGCTCGGGGGGTTGTCGATGTTCCTGGTCCCGGCCTGGGACGACGAGGGCAACCGCTACGCCTTCGTCGACAGCGTCGAAGAAAAGCTCGGCCACAACGGGTCCGCCACCTGTGTCGTGCGCTTCGACCGCGCGCCGGCCGAGATCGTGGGCGAGCGGGGCGAGGGCTTCAAGTACATGCTGTTGCTCATGAACGGCGCCCGCGTGGGTGTGGGCTTCGAGAGCCTGGGGCTGTGCGAGGCCGCGCATCGGGCCGCGAAAGCCTACGCCGCCGAGCGGGTCAGCATGGGCAAGACCATCGACCAGCACGAGATGATCGCCGACTACCTCGACGAGATGCAGACCGACATCCAGGCCATCCGTGCCATGGCCGTCAGTGCCTGCATCCACGAGGAGATGCAGCGCAAGCTCCAGATCAAGCTCGACCACTTCCCGCCCAGCGACCCCGCCGGGATCGAGCGGATCACGCGCGAGATCAAGCGCCGTCGCGCTCGCGCCCGTCACCTCACGCCGCTGCTGAAGTACTACGCGTCCGAGAAAGCCGTCGAGATGGCCCGTCGCGCCATCCAGATCCACGGCGGAGCCGGCTACATCACCGAGTACGGCGTCGAGAAACTGCTGCGCGACGCCGTGGTGATGCCGATCTACGAAGGCACCAGCCAGATCCAGGCCCTGATGGCCATGAAGGACGCGCTGATGGGCGTGGTCAAGAACCCCCGCCGGTTCGCCCGCAAGGCCGCCCAGGCCCGGTGGACCGCCAGCCGAGGCTCCATCACGGGCATCCTCGGCGGTGCCGACCAGCTGACCGATCTGCAGGTCCGCCTCGCTCGCTTGCAGACCGTCAAATACGACACGCTGCGCTTCCTGCTCACCCGACTGGCCGCCAACAAGTTCTCCGAGGTCCGCAAGCGTCCGATGGCCGAGTGGGCCGATGGGCTGAAGGACTTCGACCCCAAGCGGGACTTCGCGCTCGCCATGCTCCACGCCGAGCGCCTGATCAAGATCCTGATCGACGTGGCCGTCGCCGAAGAGCTGTACGAGCAGGCGAAGGACCACGCCGATCGTCAGGAGGTCCTCGCCCGCTGGCTCGAGCGCGCCGAGCCCCGGGTCCGGTTCCTGCACGACGAGATCACCACCACCGGTCTGCGACTGCTGCGCGAGCTCGGCACCGAGATCCCCGACGCAGACGACTCGAACGCGACCCGACCGGCCAACACCCCTACCGCGGCGAAGTGAATCCGATGGCAGTCCCCCGATCCCTCGCCCTGCAGCAGGGCCCCGTCGTTCGCGCGCTCCTCCGGACCGGCCTCGCCGCCATCCAGAAGAACCGCAAGACCACCTCCGAAGTGCCCGGCCCCTCGGTGTCCGACACCGTTCCGCCGCGGTCCGACAAGCTGATCGACACCTATCTGCGCGAGGTCGGGGCCAACCCCAAGGCCTACCGCGGTCAGGTCCCGGCTCACTTGTTTCCCCAGTGGGGCTTTCCGACCCTCGCGAAGACGCTGGAGACCATCCCGTACGACATGCGGAAGGTCCTCAACGCCGGGTGCCGGATCGAGATGCACAAGCCCATTCCCCGCGGCGAGCCCCTGTTCCTTCGCGCCCGCATCGAGGACATCGACGACAACGGCAAGCGCGCCCTGCTCGAGCAGAAGCTCGTCACCTCCACGAAGTCCGCCCCCGATGCGCTCACCGCCACCGTCCGCGCGTTCGTACCGTTGAAGCGTGACAAGGGTGGGAAGAGCAAGAAGAAGAAGAAGGACAAGCCCCGGGTCCCCGAAGACGTGCAGCTCCTCGCCCGACTGCGGCTCGGGCCCACCGCCGGCACCGACTTCGCCGTGCTCACGGGCGACTTCAACCCCATCCACTGGATCCCCGTCGCTGCGCGCGCTGCGGGATTCAAGAACGTGATCAACCACGGGTTCTCGACCATGGCCCGCGCCATCGAGACCCTCAACGAGGTCCGGTTCAGCGGAGACATCTCGCGGCTGGCCGCGGTGGACGTGAAGTTCACCCGGCCGCTCGTGCTGCCCGCGAACCCCGCCGTCTACCACGGCCCGGACCACGACTTCTACGTCGGGACCCATCCCGGCGGCCCCTGTTTTCTCCAAGGATCCTACGAGGTGAACGATGGCTGACGGACACGACCGTCTCGTCGAGCTCGCGGCGAACCCCGCCGCCCGAAAGTGGATGACCCGACTCGGGTTGCCCCTCCCCATGCCCCAGAAGCTGCGCCGTCCCGATGGCGCCTGGGTCGAGCGTCCGCTCGCCGACCGCGATGTGGTCATCGGTGTCGCTCCCGCCGGTGGTGCTCCCGACGGCGCGCTCACCGACGTGATCGCCACCACCCTGGCCAGCGCCGGCGCCAACCCCTGGCTGGTCGATCCCGACACCGTGCTGGCGTCCTTCCAGGCCGCAGGCGAAGCCTGGGGGCGTCCTCCGAAGGCCATGGGCGCCGACGAGGTGCCCGATCTGAAGCCCCACGCCCTGGTGTTCGACGCCACCGGAATCGCCGATCCCGCCGAGCTGAAAGCGCTGTACGACTTCTTCTCGCCCCGCGTGCGCGGCCTGAATCGCTGTGGTCGTGCGGTGATCATCGGTCGCCCCCACGACAAGATCAGCGGGGTCGCGCGCTCCGCCGCACAGCGGGCGCTGGAGGGCTTCGTGCGCAGCCTGGGCCGCGAGCTCGGGCGCAAAGGCAGCACGGCGACGCTGATCACCGTCCAGGACGGAGCCGAAGAGCGCCTCGCGCCCACCCTTCGCTTCGTGCTCTCCGACCGCAGCGCCTACATCACGGGCCAGCCGCTGCACGTCACCAAGACCATCCGGCACTTCGAAGACCCCACGCCCCGCACCCGCCCCCTCGACGGCAAGGTCGCCCTCGTCACCGGTGCCGCGCGCGGGATCGGTCGCGAGACCGCTCAGCAGCTCGCCGCCGAAGGCGCCCACGTGATCGTGCTCGATCGCCCGGCCGACGACGGACCCGCCAGCGAGGTCGCCGACGCGATCGGCGGCAGCCTCTTCCTGGTCGACGTCACCGACGAGGACTCCGGCACCCGTCTCGCCGAGTACATCGAACAGACCCACGGCCAGCTCGACATCCTGGTCCACAACGCCGGGGTCACCCGCGACAAGACGCTCGCGAAGATGAAGCCCGAGCTGTGGGACCTCACCCTCGACGTCAACCTGTCGTCGATCATCCGGATGACCACCCAGCTCGACGGCGTGCTCGGCAAGCACGCCCGGATCGTCTGCATGTCCAGCATCGCGGGCATCGCGGGCAACGTCGGCCAGACCAACTACAGCGCCAGCAAGGCCGGGGTCATCGGCTTCGTCGAGGCCGTGTCCAGCAAGTACGCCCGCAAGGGCATCGCCGTGAACGCCATCGCCCCCGGGTTCATCGAGACCCGCCTGACCGACGCCATCCCCGTGGCGACCCGCGAGGTCGCCCGTCGCTTGAGCAACCTCTCCCAGGGCGGCCTGCCGTGGGACATCGCGCAAGCGGTCACCTTCCTCTCCGGGCCCGGTGCGTCCGGACTCTGTGGACAGACGCTGCGCGTGTGCGGCGGCAGCTTCGTGGGAGCCTGAAATGCCATCCAGTACCAAGAACACCGTCGCCAAGGGCCGTCGCGCCGTCGTCGTCGGAGGTGCGCGCACGCCCTTCGTCCGCGCCTTCGCCGAGTTCGTGCAGATGGACACCATCGCGCTCGGCGTCGCCGCCGTGAAGGGCCTGCTCGACCGGCCCGAGGTCAACAAGAAGCTGTCCTGGGACGAGATCGACAGCATCGTCTGGGGTGGCGTGATCCTGCCCACCACCGCGCCGAACGTCGGCCGCGAGATCGCGCTGGACCTCAACATGCCCGCCTCCGTCGAGGCGTTCACGGTCACCCGGGCCTGTACGTCCGGCCTGCAGGCCATCACCCTGGCTGCAGCCGCGATCGAGCGGGGGGATGCCGACATCGTCATCGCCGGGGGCTCCGACAGCACGTCCAACGCCGCGCTCACCATGCCCCAGAGCTTCGTCCACAAGGTCGCGCCCGTCGCGATGTCCAGCAAGTCCGGCCCGCGCGACTACTTCAAGCTGCTGACCGACATCTCGCCGCGCAAGGACCTGCTGCCCAAGCAGCCCAGGATCGCCGAGCGCACCACGGGCGAGGTCATGGGCGAGAGTGCCGAGAAGATGGCCGGTCGCAACGGGGTCGGTCGCGCCGAGCAGGACGCCTTCGCGGTCCGCAGCCACCACCGGGCTGCCGCGGCCATCGAGAGTGGGCGGTTCGCCGACGAGATCGTCCCGGTCACCACCCCGAAGGGCAAGACCATCACCCACGACACCATCGTGCGCGGCGACACCAGCGAGGACAAGCTCGCCAAGCTCCGCCCGGCCTTCGCGAAGAACGGCACCCTGACCGCCGGCAACTCCAGTGCGCTGACCGACGGTGCCGCCTGTGTGCTGCTGATGAGCGAGGACAAGGCGAAGGAGCTCGGCTTCACGCCGCTGGCCGCCTTCCGGAGCTGGACGTACGTGGGCGTCGATCCCGCCGATCAGCTGCTCATGGGCCCTGCACTCGCGATGCCCCAGGCGCTGGACAAGGCCGGCATGTCGATCGACGACATCGACCTGGTCGACATGCACGAGGCGTTCGCGGCCCAGGTGCTGTCGGTGCTGAAGATGCTCGAGTCGGAGTCCTTCGCAGAGCAACGGCTCAATGGGGCCGACCCACTCGGGGCGATCGCGGACGACAAGCTCAATGTGCACGGTGGCAGCGTGGCGCTCGGCCATCCCTTCGCAGCCACGGGCGCCCGCATGGTGCTCACGATGGCCAACGAGCTCGCGCAGACGGACAACAAGACCGCCCTGCTCGGGATCTGTGCAGCAGGCGGCCTCGGTGCCGGTGCGGTGATGGAGAAGGTCTGATCGCGTCGATCAGCGGGGGTCGATGACCGGCCGGAAGCCAGAGGGCTTCAGCGCCAGCACGCCGACCTCCAACCGGTCGAGGATCGCCTCGGCCGTGTTGCCCATCACCAGGCCGCTGACGCCGGACCGCCCCACGGTGCCGAGCACGACGAGATCGATGCCGTGGGCCTTCACCGCCGCCGGCACGGCATCGTAGGGCTCGGCTTCGAGCAGGTGCTGGTCGACCGGGCGCCCGACCGGATGGGCGTTCAGGAACGCATCCAGCCGACGACGACGCCAGGCCAGGTGCTCGCGTGCGTACTTCTCGATGACCGCGGCCGGCAGTCGGGTGGCCAGCAACGCCTCGTCGCGCATCCGCCAGGCGTGGATCACCGACAGCGTCGCGTCGTGCTCGTCGGCCAGTGCGGCCCCGAGGGAGAACGCCTTGTCGTTCAGCTCCTGGTCGACCGCATCGTCGCTCGCCGTGTCCAGGCAGACTGCGATGTGCGTAGGCGCTCCGGTCGCCGCTTCGGGAACGAGCCAGACCGGCGCCGGACAGTGCCGGACCAACCGCCGCGCCGTGAGCCCGAACGACCCCGCGACCTTGCTGGTCAGTCCGCGTGCGGACGCGATGACGAGGTCGTGCTCGAGAGCGGCCCGCGCGATCGCCACAGCGGCTTCGCCGTCCTCCACGAGGATGTCGGCCGCGATCCCGTGGCCCTTCAGCTCCTCGGCCACCTCCTCGAGCTTCTCCTCGACCGAGGCACGGGTGGTGGCCCGCAGGTCGTCGACGCTCCCGCTGAACAACCTCAGCAGCCACCCCACGTCGGGAACGGTGTCGAGCACCGTCACGTGTGCGTCGTCGTGGCTGGACACCCGCACGGCCGCCTGCACGAGGGCGGTGGAGTCGAGCCGGGTGTCGAGGGCGAGCAGGATGTTCGAGAACCGCTTCATTCAGAGCCTCCGGTAAACCTTGGAAGACAGGCCAATGCCGTACCCCGTTGGCCATTCGGCGGCACCCGTGCGTCGACATCTCTCGACAGTGTCGCGCGGCCGGTGTGTGACACCCGTGTCGCTGTCTGCGACCCCTCCGGCGCCAGACGGGGCGTCGTCAGCGCCTGTGGCGTGCTCGAACAGGTTGGTTCACCGGTTCTTCTCCTCCGCTTCGACCTTCCTGGATCGCTCCTTGCAGCTCGCCACGCTGGAGGACCTCCATGCTCGCGTTCTCGGCACTCTTCACCCTGCTCCTGCCCCTCTCCGTCGCCGACACCGGAACAGCGGACACCGACTCGGTCACCGATCCACCCGTTGCCTGCACGTCGCCGACGGACCGCCTGGCGAAGACCCTTCCCCGGAATGGCCAGGTGGACGTCCCACGCAGCGTGCAGCCCGTCGTCGTCCTCGCCGGATGCCCCGTCGCCAGCGCGCGCACACTGTTCCTCTGGCACTCCACCGACGACGGGCTCGACCGCATCGCCGAGCAGGTCATCGATCCCGATCCCGACGGTCGGGGCCGGGTCGTCGCGCTGGAGCTGCCCGCTTCCGCTCTGACCATCGACAGCGAGTACGTGCTGGAGGTCCGCGGGCCCGACGGTTCGGCGTTCACCACGTTCACCACCGGGACGGCGGAGGAGACCTTCACCCCGCCAGCACCCCTGCTGGCCGGCCTCCAGCTCGAGCTGCAGGGAACCGGCACGGACGTGGAGGCGTTCGCGACCACCGACGTGCTGCAGACCGACGGACTCGTCGCCCTGTTCCCCACGGTGAACCTCGCAGACGCCGAGCCCACGTCCCTCGACGCGCTGTACGACGTGGCGCTCGTGTCCACCAGTGCCGGATCGACCCCGACCTGGGGAACGGTGTTCTCGGAGGTTCGTGTGCCGCTGATCGAGGGCGCCGATCCCCGAGCAGAGCACTGCTACGTGGCCCGCCACCGCAGCCTGTCCGGCCACTGGAGCGAGCCGTCCATCCAGCGATGCGCGGTGCCCTTCGATCCGCTCGCCGACCCCGTCGACACCGGCTTCTTCGATCCCGTGCCCCTGCCCAGCCGTGGATGCGCCGTCACGGGCGCGCCTGCGCTCGGGTCCTTCGGGTCCTTCGGCTGGATCGGCGTGCTCGCCGGCATCCCCCTTCTCTTCCGGCGTCGCATCTCCGCACGCTGATCCTCGATTCCCGGAGCGACCATGTTGCTCGTGCTGTCCCTGCTCGCACCCGCGTTCGCCGATCCGATCGTGCCCGCCGCCGCCTACGGGTGTTGGACGGTTCCGACCGTGGCGTTCACCGTACCCTTCGATGGCCAGATGGTTCCGACGACGGTGCAGCCATTCGTCCAGCTCCGCCGCCCGTGTGACGATCTCCAGATCCAGGTCGTGCTCACGGATGTCACCAATGCATCCACGCCCACGGACGTCGAGCTCGCCACCGAGCTGCTGTCCACCGACCAGGCGTTCGTTCCCCTGGCGCTCGACGCCCTGCCCGCTGACCACGACTTCGTGTTGCAGGTGATCGAAGTCGAGGGCGAGACCTTGGCGACGGTTCGATTCTCGACCACGGAGGATCCGCCCAGCGCCCCTCCCGAAGCCCCGGAGATCCGGGGCCTGGCCCTCGAGAACACGCCGTTCGACGACCGGGTGGTCGCGACCGCTACGCTCGGGTTCGAGGGCTCGGATGGATTCGTCGCGCTCTTCCCCGCGGATCCGGGGCCCCTGGAGCTGGTCGAGGCGGCGGCTGCGGACGCCGATCCCGCGTTCTCGGAGATGTTCGTGCACGCGCTGCTCGTCGAGGGCCTGCCCGACGCCGAGACCTGTCTCGTCGCACACCGACGCTCGGCGTCCGGTCAGTGGAGCCCGGCCAGCGATCCGATGTGCGCTCGATCCGTACCGCCACCCGCACCGATCTCCGCGGCTCGTGGCTGCACGACGGTCACCGGGGTCGGCGCACTGCACCCCCTGCTCCTCGCCTGCATCCTCCCGCTCGTGCTCATCGCACCGCGTCGACGCCACTGATGGTCGGGCGGGATCGCACCCGCTGCTCCTTACCTCCAGCCCCGCCCCAGCCGACAGCCACCGTGGCGACGCCCCCGAACGGACCTCCCCCCAGCATCGACTCCAGGACGAAGCCGCCGGGCTGGTTCGCGGTGAGGTCCAACCGATACGCCACCGTGATGTTGGGGCCCATGAGGCCGACGCGCAGGAACTGAGTGCCCCCGGGGTGCACGGGCATCGCGACCCCCGCTTCCGGCAGGCTGCCCAACAGGTCGAACGGACCCGCCCAGCTGTCCTCCACCAACGACTCGGTGTTCCAGCGAGGACTCCAGGCCAGGTCGAACTGGTAGCCGTGCCCGCCGATGCCCCCGCGCGCCGTCCGGGCCACGACGGACGCACCCCCACCGAGCTGGGTCCCGGCAACGCCGTGGATCTGCAGCCGCACGTGCTCCGCGTCGATGAGCGCGACTCCGAGCCAGCCGGTGGTCTTCACCGCGCTGCCGACGATCCCCTGCACGTGAAACCCCCCGGCCACACGGCCCCATTGCAGGGTTCCCCGCGTCCACGCCCCCCCATCCCAGTCGGCCTCGAACGACCGGTAGCCCACCCCCATCTGGCCTTCGGCGACGACCGCGTGGTCGCGATCGGGCGCAGTTGAGGGGACGTACATGGAGGGTGCGGGGTCGTGCGCGAATGCAGCGGCCACGAACCCCAGGACCAGCGACGATGTCATCGGGAAGCCTCGGCTTCCGCGCCCACGGGAAGTCTACCCGATCGAACCCCGATCCGCAGGCGTCACAGCCGCCGTGCCGGACCGAACAGCGCATCCCCTACGGCTGCGAGAGACGGAAGGTCGTGCACCTGCCGATCGAGGCGGGGAACCTCCTGATAGAAGCCGCCGCCTCGAGCCTCGTGGCGCAGTCGGACGATCATCTCGCGCTCGGCGTCCACCACGCTGCGCAACCGCCGATGCGCCATGCCCAGCCGGGCCAGGAGCGCCGGACCCGTCCGAGCGGGCCACGGATCTCCGGTCGCATCGCGCTCGCCGACCAGATCGCCCACGATCCCGGCGAGATGGGCGCGGGCATCGTGGGAATCGCCCTCGCAGCGATGCACCTGGTTCACCACCACGCCCGCCCGAGGCAGGCGACGCCGCGCGAGCTCGCCCGTGAAGTACGCCGCGACGTCGAGGCTGCTCTGGGTGGGTGCACAGATGGTCACGAAGCTGGTCTGGACGTTCGGATCCTCGCCGCGAAGCAAGGCGACCACGGCTTCGTGCCGCTCCCGAAAGCCATCGTACAACCCCTGAAAGTCCTCGAAGAACACCGCGAGATCGTCCAGGAAGTCGCTGCCGAACACGTGGGACAGCAGCCGATGAACGATGGCGGACGTGCCCCACATCAAGCCCGACCAACCCGAGGCCTGGCGGGGCTCCAGGAACCACTCGAGCACCTTCTCGTCGAGGAAGTTCAGCAGTCGACCTGGACTCTCGAGGAAGTCGAGCGCGTTCTTGACCGGCGGGGTGTCGAGGACCACGAGATCGTAGGCTCCCGACGCCATCAGGTCGTACAGCTTCTCGGTGGCCATGTAGTCCTGGCTGCCCGCGAAGGTGTCCGCCATGTGGCGGTAGACGTGGTTGTCGAAGATGCGCGCAGCGACCTCGGGCTCGGCGACCCGGGCCACGAGCGCGTCCATGGTGCTGCGGCTGTCGAGCATCATCGCCCACAGCTCCCCACCCTCTCCGGTCGAGGTGTCGGAGGGCAGTGAACCGATGTCGATGCGGGTCTCGGCGTTGCCGATGGCTTCGAGACCCAGGCTGTTCGCGAGGCGCCGGGCGGGGTCGATGGTGAGGACCATGGCCCGCCGTCCCCTGCGCGCGGCGTACAGCCCGATGGCCGCCGCACTCGTGGTCTTCCCGACGCCTCCGCTCCCCACGGTGACCAGCAGCTGGTGATCGTCGAGCCAGGCGTCGAGGACCCCGTCATCACGGGCCTCCTGGAGCTCCAGTCCGCTGGACAGGGGCCGGGGCAGGTCGAGCTCGGGCAGGTCGCGACGGGTCACGCCCACCCCCCGACCCAGGTTCACGGCGATGCTCCGCACCACGTCGCATGGACGCCCCCCCTCGGTCGCGGGCGGCACCAGCACGGGCGCGTCGAACGTCTCGGACAGCCGGGTCAGGGCGTCGTCGGTCGCCTGCTCCAGGCGGTCCTCCCACCGACCCGCAGCCACGAACTCTTCCGCGGCCGGCTCGAGATCGAGGTCGGACAGCCCCGCGAGCAACTGCCGCTCGGCATCGGTGAGGGTGGGCAGGGTCCCGCGGTTCAGGACCACGACGGGCGGACGACCCAGCAGCCCCGCCTCCTGGAGCCGCGCGTGGGTCTCCAGCGTCTCGTTCACGACCATGTCCTCGGGCAGGGCCACCAGCGCGAGCCGGGTGGTGTCGGCCTCGAGAACATCCCGGATGACACGGGCTCGTTGGCGCATCGGTCCGCTGCGGAACAAGCCGAGCGCCGACCGGGTGACGTCGAGCAGGCTGAACGCGTGCCCGCTGGCCGGCAGATCGACCACGACCAGGTCGTACTCCCTGGTCAGATCGACCAGCCGCGACAGGGTCACCATCTCGCGGGCGCCCGGCGTGAAGTCCAGGAACTTCCGGATGATCGGGTTGCCGGTCACCATCCGCACGATCCGGCGCATCGGGACCACGCTGCCGATGAAGCGCTCCAGGCTGGGCTCGTACTGGATGTTCGCGACGTCCAGACGCGGCTGCACGGTCTTCGGACGATCGGTGGGTTCGACCCCGAAGATCCCCGTGAACGTGGGCCGCGACATGTCGAGCTCGGCCAGGAGCACCCGCCGACCCCGAGCCGCCGCGAGGACCGCCAACGCCGCCGCCACCGAGCTCTTCCCGGTGCCGCCCTTGCCCGTCACCAGCGTGAGACGGCCCTCGAGCAATGCACCATGCGACGCGGCATCGGTGGATGCGGCCATCTCGGCTACACGTCCAGGTTGCGGACGGACAGCGCGTGCTTCTCGATGAACTCCCGACGCAGCTCGACGGAGTCACCCATCAGCTTGTGGAACATCATCTCGGCTTCCATGGGGTCTTCGACCTCGACCTGCTGCAGGTCCCGGTTCTCGGGATCCATCGTGGTCTCCCACAGCTGGTCGGGGTTCATCTCGCCGAGCCCCTTGTAGCGCTGGAGCTCGTAGCCGCGCTGGGCGAGCTCGAGCAGGTGGGTGAGCGCTTCGCCGTAGTTCTCGGCGATCCGGGTGACGTTGCCGGCCCGCAACCCCACGGGGAGCGGTGCGAGGTTCTTGAGCGCGCCGTAGCACTCGGTCAGCTTCTCGTGCCGGCCCAGGTGGGTCGTGAGCCGCACGGTCGACCGATCGCCCCGCAGCTCGGTGGTCATCTCGATCCAGTCACCCGAAACGCCTTCCACGACGGGGGCATCGGGGTCGGCACTCGTGGTGACGTCGAGCACCCGCATCCGGTCTTCGACGGCCTGGATGCGCTCGCGGATGGCCGTGCCGATGGCCGGCAGGTCTTTGCCTTCGAGCACGCCGTCACAGGCGAAGTAGAACGCGTCGACCAGCATCGTGGAGTACGTGTGGTCGATCTTCTCGGTGCGCCGCACCCACTCGCGTGAGCGCTTCAGCAGCTCGCCCACCTGCTCGGGCTCCAGACGCTTCTCGTCCAGATCGATGGGGGGCTCCGGGGCCTCGCCCTCGTGGGCCCAGATCTTGACGTTGTTCTGCGCCGTCTCGGCGAAGAACGCCTGCATCTTGCCCTCGTCCTTCAGGTACTTCTCCATCTTGCCGCGCTTCACCCGGTAGAGCGGGGGCTGAGCGATGTAGATGTGCCCGTTCTTCACCAGCGGCTCCATCTGGCGGTAGAAGAAGGTGAGCAGCAGCGTGCGGATGTGCGACCCGTCGACGTCGGCGTCGGTCATGATGATGATGCGGTGGTAGCGGAGCTTCTCGAGGTCGAACTCGTCGCCCACCCCACAGCCCAGCGCGCTGATGATCGTGCGGATCTCGTTGTTGGCCAGGATCTTGTCCATCCGGGCCTTCTCGACGTTCAGGATCTTGCCCCGGAGCGGCAGGATGGCCTGGTTCTTCCGGTTGCGACCCTGCTTGGCCGAGCCACCCGCGGAGTCGCCCTCGACCAGGTACAGCTCGCACTTGGTGGGGTCGCGCTCCTGGCAGTCGGCCAGCTTTCCGGGGAGGTTCCCGCCGTCGAGCGCTCCTTTTCGCCGCGCGAGATCCCGGGCGCGGCGGGCCGCTTCCCGAGCGCGGTAGGCGTCGACGGCCTTGCTGACGATGGACTTGGCGACCTGGGGGTTCTCGGCGAAGAACGTGGAGAGTGCCTCGGACACCACGCTCTCGGTGAGGCCCTTGACCTCGGAGTTGCCGAGCTTGCTCTTGGTCTGCCCGTCGAACTGCGGATCGCTGATGTGGACCGACAGCACGGCGGTGAGGCCTTCGCGGATGTCCTCGCCGGACAGGTTCGCGCCCTTCATCTCGCGCAGCAGGTTCTCGGCTGCGCCATAGGTGTTGACCGTGCGCGTGAGGGCGGCACGCAGACCGGAGACGTGGGTTCCGCCGTCGATCGTGTTGATGTTGTTCACGAAGCTCGTGACGTTCTCGTTGTGCGCGGTGGTCCACTGCAGCGAGACGCCGACCTTCACCTGCTCGCCCGACCGATCTTCGAGGGAGCCCTCGACGAAGATGGGCGGCTCGTGCAGCGCGGTCTTGGCCTGGTTGAGGTACTCGACGAACGCGATCAGCCCCTTCTCGGCGACGAACCGGTCGGTGCGCTCCTCGCGCTCGTCGACCAGCACGATCTCGAGACCGGGGTTGAGGAACGACAGATCACGAAGGCGCTTGGCGAGGGTCTCGTAGACGAAGTCCGTGGTCTCTTCGAAGATCTCGGGGTCTGGCCACCACCGAACCCGGGTGCCGCGCTCGCCGTTCGCCGAGCCGATGTCGGCCAGCTCGGCATCGGGAACCCCGCGCTGGTAGGACTGGGTGTGGTGCCGCCCGTCGCGCCAGATGTCGAGGGTGAGCCGCTCGGACAGGGCGTTCACACAGGACACGCCCACGCCGTGCAGGCCCCCCGAGACCTTGTACGAGTCGCTGTCGAACTTCCCGCCGGCGTGCAGCACGGTCATGACGACCTCGGCCGCCGGACGCCCCTCGCCTTCGTGGATGTCGACCGGGATGCCGCGACCGTTGTCGGTGACCGACGCGCTCCCGTCCTCGTGCAGCCGCACCGAGATGAGCGTGCAGTGGCCCGCGAGCGCTTCGTCGACCGCGTTGTCGACGACCTCCCACACACAGTGGTGCAAGCCCGTGGGACCGGTGGAGCCGATGTACATCCCGGGCCGCTTCCGCACGGCCTCGAGGCCCTCGAGGATGCTGATGGACTGGGCGTTGTAGGACGACTGGGCAGCGGGGGAATCGACTTCCGTGGGCTCCACGTTCGGCTCCTGGACTGGGGGACGGGGGATGCGGGGCACCAGCTGACTGGCGGGGCTCGGAGGGGATGCGGATCCACACCGCGGATCGCTGGGCGATCGGTCGCGGATCCGACTCTGTCACCTATCCGATTGCGATCCTCCGGTCGAGCACCCTCCCGACCTCGCTATTCCGGTGCTTGTCGCCGGATCTCTCCGCCCTGCACGGCCAGCCTCAGCGTGTCCGAGGCCGGCAGGCTGTCGACGTGCTCGGGGTCGGTGGTCGTGGCGATCACCTGTGCGCCGAGATCGGCCAGCAACGCCACGAGTCGTCGGGTACGCACCCGGTCGAGCTCGCTGGACAGATCGTCGACCAGGAACAGGGGCACCGTGCCGCGCTCCCGAGCGGCCTTGAGCTCGGCCAGCTTCAGCGCGAGCACCAGCGAGCGCACCTGACCCCGCGATGCGTAGCGCCGAGCAGGACGCCCCCCGAGCCGGATGGACACCTCGTCGGTCTGGGGACCCGCCATCGTGCGGCGCCGCCGGATCTCGGCATCCCGCGAGCGCGCGAACACCTCCATGAGCGCTTCGGCACGCTGAGCCTCGGTCTCGCCCTTCGCGGTGGTCCGCAGCTCGAGGGTGACCTCGCCATCGGCGTCGGACAGCGTGCGGTACATGGCGTCGACCCAGGGCGCGAGCTCGGCGAGCACGGCGGCTCTGCGGTCGGCCAGACGGGCGCCCAGCATCGCGAGCTGGGTGTCGAGGGCGTCCAGCACGCCCCGATCGACGGATGCCCTGCCACGACGCCCACCACCACGGCCGTTGTCGGCGTCTCCCCTGAGCACAGCACTCTTGTTCTGCAGGGCCCGGGTGTAGCGACGCACCACCTCGAGATGCACGGGCCGAGCGGTGAATGCCGCCCGATCGACCCAGCGCCGACGGAGATCCGGACCCTCGCTCACGATGGCGCCGTCGGCCGGCTCGAAGCAGATGGCCCGCAGGTCTGCGAAGTACTCCGACAGGTCGGTGCACCGCTTCCCGTCCAGCCACACCTTGCGGGCGCTGCCCTTGCCCGAGCCCCCGAACGACAGGCGGCGATGCCGGGTGATGCTCCCGTCTGCTCCACCCCGATCTGTGGATGGATGCTGCGTGGATGGATGCTGGGTCCGGGTCCAGCCCGCCAGCTGCAGCTCCTGGGCCCCCCACTGCACGAGCTCCCGGGTGCGCGGCGTGCGCAGGGCCTTGAGCGAGGTGAGGTACCAGATCGCCTCGAGGGCATTGGTCTTGCCCTGGGCATTCGCGCCGTGCAGGACCACGAACGGCGCATCGAGATCGAGGTCGAAGGGCGCCAGGTTTCGAAAGCCCTCTCCGACGAGCCGCTCCAGACGGATGCGGCGTGGACCTCCGGAGAGTGCCTCGGTCACGTCAATCCAGGCGCATCGGCATCACGACGAAGAACGCGGAGTCGACGTCGGGATCTTCGACCAGGCAGGGTGCCAGCGGATGGGCCAGCGACAGGCGCACCTGATCGCCTCCGATCACCCCGAGGATCTCGGCGAGGTACTTCGCGTTGAAGCCCACGGTGATGGGTTCGCCGTCGAGCTCGAGGGGGACGACCTCCTTGACCTCGCCGCGATCGACGTTCTGGACCTGGATCTCGAGCTCTTCGTCCGAGAAGCCGAAGCGCACGGCCTTGGCGCGGTCGGTGACCAGGATGCCCACCCGGCGCAGCGAGGAGAGCAGCACGTCGCGGTGGATCATCGCGAACACCTTGTTGTCGCTCGGAACCACGGCTTCGTACTCGGGGAAGTCGCCCGCCAGCAGCCGGAACCAGAAGCTCTGCCCCGGCAGGGTCAGGCGCACGGCTCCATCCCCGAACGCGAGCTCGACCGCTGCATCGCTCGAGCCCAGCAGCTTCTTCATGACGCCCAGCGCCTTGCGCGGCACCAGCATGCGCGGCGAGATCTCGAGCTCGCCCTGCACCACGGCCTGCGCAGCGGACAACCGATGGCCGTCGGTGGCCACGAAACGCAGCACCTGCTCGCCATCGATCTCGCGGCGCTCCATGTGCACGCCGTTCAGCCCCACCCGGTGTTCGTCGACGGCGACGGCGAAGTGGGTCTGCTCGACGAGGCGCTTCAGCTCGCCTTCCGGGATCTCGGCCTTGCCCACGCTGTCGAACGCCGGAAGGGCCGGGAACTCCTCGGCGGCGAAGCCGGGGACCTTGAACGCGCTCCGTCCGCTGCGGACCTCGCATCGGTGGTTGGCGCCGACCGTGAGGCGGACCGTGCTCTCGGGCATCGCCCGGACGATCTGGAACAGGTTTGCGGCGTCGACGGCGACCTGGCCGCTCTTCTCGACGTTGGCAGCCAGATCCCCGATGAACGCGACCTCGGTGTCGGTCGCGGTCATGCGCAGCCCACCCTCCCGGGCGTGGAGCAGCACGTGGGAGAGCAGCGGGTGGGTGCTCCGCCGCTCGATGACGCCCTGAACACGGGCCAACCCGCGGGAGAGCTCGTCTCGGTCGATGTAGATGTCCATGCGGTCCTCGTGGCGAGCCCTTGTAATCCAACCTCCGGGGGTCCGACCGCCTTTTCTTGGGCCTGACGGCTCGACGTGCGGGGCAGGACGAACGGTGGCCTTCTCACTGAGACGAGATCGAAAAGGATGTGGATCTCTTGTAGTCGGATCAGGGCATGTGGAGTTCGGGGAGAAGTCTCGAAATCAGGGATTGACTGGGGATTCGGCGATCCACCCGCTGCGGATGGACCGTGGATGGAGTTGTGGATGGAGCTGTGGACAACCGAGTCGCTCCGATCGCGGACGAAGCGTCCACCGGCCGCACACAGGGTTGTCCACAACCTCGTCCACAGAGCTCGCGGGCTGGATGCCGCGATCCGTCCACAGGGTGTCCACAGCTCGGAGAGGTCGGACGGGTCGGACGGGCCTCATCATGGCGATCGCCGGATCTGCAGGGACTGTTCGATGAGGCGGATCTTGTAGGTGAGATCGGCGTCGCGGTGGCGTTCCTTGTCGACCTTGCGGAACCCGTGCTGGATGGTGGAGTGGTCGCGTCCCCCGAACTCGCGGCCGAGCTCCGGGAAGGACAGGTTGGTGTGCGTGCGCGCGAGGAACATCGCGATGTGGCGAGGCCGGGTGAGGGTCCGCGTGCGCTTGTTGCCGGTGATGTCGGCGCTGCGCAGGTTGTGGAACCGCGCGACGGCTTCGATGATCGCGGTCACGGTGACGCTCGGCGGCGCGGGGTCGAACACCTGGGGCAGCTGCTGGCGCGCGAACGCCAGGGACAGCGGCTCGTCGTAGAAGCTCTTCAGGGCCGACAGCCGGTTGAGCACCCCTTCGAGCTCGCGCACGTTGCCGGCGACGCTGTCGGCGATGGCATCGGCGAGGTCGGCCGGGATGTCCAGGCGCAGGACGTCCGCCTTCTGCCGGAGGATCGCGATCAGGGTCTCGGGATCGGGCGCCTGCATGTCGGCCAGCAGCCCACCCTCGAACCGGGTGCGCAGCCGTGGCTCGAGCTTCTCGATGTCCCGGGGCACCACATCGGCGGTGAGGATGATCTGCCGGCCGGAGTTCTGCAGCGCGTTGAAGGTGTGGAAGAACTCCTCCTGGGTGCGGTCCTTGCCCGAGAGGAACTGCACGTCGTCGACCATCAGGACGGTGGCGCGCCGGCGGTACTTGCTGCGGAACGCGTCCATCCGCTCGTACCGGATGCCGTTGATCATCTCGTTCATGAAGTCCTCGGCGGTCACGTAGACCACGCGAGAGCTGGGGATCGACAGCACGCGGTTGCCGATCGCGTGCATCAGGTGGGTCTTGCCGAGCCCGGTCGCGCCGTAGATGAACAGCGGGTTGTAGTTCCGGGCGGGATGTTCGGCGACGGCGCTGGCTGCAGCGTGGGCGAACCGATTGCACTCGCCCACCACGAACGATCCGAAGGTCTGGTGGGGATTGAGCCCGACGGCGCGGGGGGTGTCGGGCTTGGGGGTCGAGACGGGCCCGGCCAGCGGGACCTCGGTGGTGGGATCGTCTGCGAACGTGAACTCGAGCTCGAGCGGGCGCCCCGCGGCCTGGACGATCTCCTCGTCGAGGTCTCCAGCGTAGTTGTCGCGGATCCAGTCGCGGTAGTAGCGGTTGGCCACCTCGATCACGAGCCGATCGTCGTTCAGCGACAGGGGCCGGCTGGCAGCGAGCCAGATCTCGACGTCCTGGGTGCCGATGCGCTTGCGCATTCCCCCGAGGAGGGTGTCCCAGAACGCAGCGAGGTCCATGTCACTCCTTTGTCGAACCTGTCGAACACCTTGCGATCACCTGGTGTTCGCCGGGTGACCGCCCGTGCTCTCCCGACTGCAGCCATCGAGCACGCACCGACCACCCGGACTCCACCGGATTGCAGCTCTCTCCCCCTTTTCGAGCGCTGCAGTCCGACTCGTCGAGAGCGGTCGGGGTCTCCCACGAGTCCGCGAGACGACCGGCCCACGACGGTATCCGATCCTCCGGCTCGTCATCAACACTCCACCCCTACTTCCCTCTCTCCCTTCCCTCCCCTGCGTCTCTCCTGCTCTGCCCCGTGGCTTCTTGACCGGTCTCGTCGTGCGCGATAGGCGGGCGGGGTCGGTCGAAGCCCCGCAAGCGCCTGCCCGTCCATCATCCGGGTGCACGTCGAGCGCAGCTCAGCGCGAGTTCAAGCGCGAGTTCGAGCGGGACAATGGAGAGACCCCATGAAGCGTACATTCCAGCCCAGCAACATCAAGCGTCGGCGCACCCACGGCTTCCGCGCCCGCATGAAGACCCCTGCGGGTCGTGCCGTCCTCGCCCGCCGTCGGCGCAAGGGTCGTGCTCGCCTCGCAGTCACCACGGCGTCGAAGAAGCGCTGAGCGCTTGTCGGGTCTGCCGCGGTCGGAGTCGTTCCCACGCTCCATGCGGCTGCGAAAACGCCGCGACTTCATCCGTGTCCAGCGACGCGGGGACAGGGTCGTGCTGCGGAATCTGATCGCGATCCACCGGCCCCGGCCTCCAGAGGCCACCACTCCACCGTTCGGCCACAGATTCGGCCTGACGGTCAGCAGGAAGGTCGGGAATGCCGTCGTGCGGAATCGCACCAAACGCCGTCTGCGCGAGGCGATTCGTCGGTCCGCCCGCCCGATCTTCGGGTCGGCGGTTTCCTCCGATGATCGGTTGTCCCCGAGAGACGTCGTGTTTATCGCTCGTCCCAGTGCTGCCGACGCGTCGTACGACGACCTGGTCGATCAGGTGACCACGGCACTCGCCCGGATTCGGGAAGACGTCGAGAACGGTCGCAGTGGCAGGTCCACCGCAGATCGACGCAAGCGTCGCGGGTCCCGGCGGGATCCGCGGTCCCGGCGCTGAGGAGAATCGTCGTGGAACAACGCACCCTGCTCTTCATCGTCCTGTCTCTCGGGATCTGGTACGGCTGGCTCACCTTCTTCCCGCCCCCCGAGCCTCCCGAGGACACCAGCGAGCAGGTGGACGGCACCAACGGCGAAGACGGCACCGATGGGGTCGCATCCGCCGGTCAGAACGACGGGTCGAGGGCCGATCCCGACGCACCGGAGGGCTCCGATCCTCCCGTCGACAACGGGTCGAATGCAGGGTCGCCCGCGAATGGCTCCGTCGCCGCCGAGCCCTCGGGTCCCCGGGTCGACAAGGAACGCAACAGCTGCGGAGCCGCCTACCGGTGGAGCAACCGCGGCGGAGCCCTGTCCGACCTCACCCTCGAGGGCTTCAAGAACCCCTACGAGGTCACGCCGATCTACAGCTGGGCGCTCGGCGGCTTCGGTCCCTGGTCGCCCTACGGTGGCGATCCGGGCCCCGCTCGCGTCCTCACCCAGCACGCGAGCGCGTTCTCCATCGGGGCGGGCGATGCCACCCTCCCGCCCGCCGAGCTCGCCTGGTCCGGTGATTCGCCCGTCGATGGCGCCATCCGGGCGCGCGGCACCGTCCAGGGCCTGTCGGTCGAGCAGCAGATCCGGCTCGTCCCCGCGACCGACACCGTGCCCTGCCACTACGAAGCGACGTACACCTGGACCGCCGGCTCGAACGGCTACGACGGCCCGGTCTGGATCGGTGCCCACGATGCCCTGCCCGCGGGCGGTGGCGGCATGCTCGCTCGCTACACCAGCCAGTCGGGCGCATCCGCGCTGATCGACGGCGAGGTCTGGACCCTCTACGACTACGAAGAGCTCGAGGGGCCGGTCGAGGTCGAAGAGGAAGGCAAGGCGGGCTGGTTCGGCATCGCCGATCGCTACTTCGCCGCTTACCTCATCCCGAGCGAAGCCCACGGCTCCATCCTCCAGAGCCGGGTCTACCGCGCCGATTCTCCAGTGGCCCTCGACGGGCTCACCTGGAACCTCGACGTCGCGCTGGCTCCCGGCGAGTCGCACACCGAAGACCTGAAGCTCTACATCGGCACCAAGGATCTCGACATCCTCAACGCGGTCGACGAAGACCTCGGCTACGCCGTCGAGCTCGGCTGGTTCAGCTTCTTCGCGCGGCCGCTGCTGTGGATGCTCAAGCTGTTCCACATGGCGGTCGGGAACTGGGGTCTGTCGATCATCCTGCTCACGCTCACCGTGAAGACCGTGTTCTTCCCGCTCACCCAGAGCGCGTTCCGCAGCGGTCAGGCGATGCAGGCCATCCAGCCGCAGCTCCAGGAGATCCGCGAGAAGTACAAGGACGATCAGGAGCAGCTCAACCGGCGCACGATGGAGCTGTTCCGCGAGAACAAGGTCAACCCCCTGGGCGGCTGTCTGCCCATGTTGATCCAGTTCCCGGTCTGGATCGCGCTCTACAACGTGCTGCTGTCCAGCGTCGAGCTCTACCAGACCGAGTTCCTCTACCTGCGCGACCTGTCGAGCGCCGATCCGTACGGCGTGCTTCCGATCATCGTGGTGGGCCTGATCATGCTCCAGCAGCAGTTCACACCCACCGGCAACATGGATCCCGCCCAGGCGCGGATGATGAAGCTCATGCCGCTGATGTTCGGCATCTTCTTCTTCACCTTCCCCTCGGGGCTCGTGGTCTACATCTTCGTCAACACCGTCCTGTCGGTGTTGCAGCAGTGGTTCATCAGGCGGACCTACACGCCTCCGGAGAGCACCGCCCCCGCGTCTTGAAAACCGGAAAGGGGCGGTCTCCACGGGAATTCCGTAGGAACCAAGCATCGGATAGGAGAACTGGAGTATGAATCCGTCGCAACGCATCCCGGAAGGGGTGGATACGGTCAAGGCCGAAGGCAAGGATCTCGCGAGGGCAGTCGCAGCGGCTGCCGAGACCATCGGGGTCGACGAGAAGCGGGTCGAGTTCAAGCTCGATCTCGATCACTTCCGCTCGAGCACCGGCACCTCGGTGTCGAAGCGCACGGTGGCGATCATCGCGTGGGACTCTCCGAAGTCCGACGAAGAGCTCGCGGCCGAAGCCGAGTCGAAGCCCGAGAAGAAGAAGCGCTCGCGCAAGAAGGACGATGACGACGGCGGGAAGCGCCGCTCGAAGTCCCGGAGCCGGGACGACGATCGGGGAGGTCGCAGCAAGGATCGCTCGGATCGCTCGGATCGTGGCGACCGCAAGGAACGCTCCCGCTCGAAGGACAGCGAGGGCATCGATCCCGACCTCGAGGAGACCGACGCCAGCAAGTTCGCGCTGGAGTGGTTCGAGACCCTCATCGGCTACATGGGCATCGAAGGCGAGCTGAAGAGCGGCGGCGACGACGAGCGGGTCCAGATCTGGATCTCCGCCGAGCGCGCTGGTCGCCTGATCGGCAAGCGGGGCAGCACCCTGGGCGCCATCCGGCACCTGCTGGGCCTCGCCGTGAAGAAGAAGTTCGGCGATCTCACGATCGACGTCGACGTCGCCGACAACCGGCCCAACAAGGGCGGTGGGCGCAGCGATTCCGACAAGGGCGGCAAGAAGCGCGGTCGTCGCGGTTCGCGCAGCCGGGACGGCGGCGGCTCCGACCGCAACCGCTACCCCGAGGACAAGCTCAAGGCCCTCGCCCGCCGTGCCGCCGAGAAGGCCGCCGAAGAGGGCAAGACCATCACGATCAACCTCGAGCTCAACAGCTACGATCGTCGGATCGTGCACCTCGAGGTCGGTGAGATCGACGGTGTCGAGAGCCGCTCCGAAGAGCGCGACGACGGCGTGAAGATCATCCAGGTCGCTCCCCTCGAAGACTGACACCTCGCGAGGAACGCGCTGAGCGAACGCCGCACCATCGTCGCGTGTGCCACTCCGCCCGGTCGGGGAGCACTGGCGGTGGTCCGGCTCTCCGGGGCGCAGGTGGCCGCGATCCGCGATGCCATCTGCGCCCCGCGTGCGTCCGGAGCCTGGATCGATGGACGCCAGCGCCGGGTCGACGTGCGTGACGCCCGGGGGGTCTTCGACGACGGGGTCGCCATCTTCGCGGCCGGACCCCGCACCTACACCGGCGAAGACACGCTGGAAGTCACGGTGCACGGCAATCCGCTCGTCACAGAGCGCCTCGTGGCCGCTGCCATCGCAAACGGCGCGCGCCTGGCGACCGGTGGCGAGTTCACCCGACGAGCCGTGCTGGCCGGAAAACTGGACCTGCTCGCCGCCGAGGGGGTCGATCAGCTGATCCGGGCGAAGACCCCCGCGGGGGTCCAGGTGGCGCGGGAGGCCGTGCGGGGAACCCTGTCGGAGACCCTGCAGGCCACGCGGTCGGTGCTGATCGACGCCACCGCCGAGCTCGAGGCCCGGCTCGACTACCCCGCCGACGAGCTCGCCCTCGAGACCGATTCCGCACTGATCGCCGGGCTGCAGCGTGCCGCATCGCACTGGGAGCAGCTGGCGGCCACCGCCGAGGTCGGACGTCGCCTGGTCGACGGGGCCCGGGTGGTGCTGGTGGGGCCGGTCAACGCCGGGAAGAGCTCGCTGCTCAACGCGCTGGTCGGGCATCGAAGAGCGCTGGTCCACGATCGGCCGGGCACCACCCGCGACGTGGTCGAGGCGCGCACCCTGCTCCCCCTCGAGGACGGGGGCACGCTCGAGATCACCTTGCTCGACACGGCGGGAGAGCGGCCGGACGACCCCACACCCAATGGGACGCTCGACCCCGTGGAGTCCGCGGGGATCGCGCTCGGACGGTCGGTCGTTCAGGACGCGGATCTGCTGGTGGTCGTGCTCCGCGAGCGAGGCGACGATCCGGTCGAGCAGGCCGTGCTCGAAAGAACAGCAGGGCGTTCCCGGGTGATCGTCGCCAACCACGCAGATCGACATCCCACCCGCGACACGACCGTGGAGATCGCCGGTCCAGACGGGGCGTTCACGGTCCTGTGTACGTCTGCGACCACCGGGCAGGGGCTCTCCGAGCTGAAGGCGGCGATCGCCTCGGCGCTGGTGGGTTCGGGGCTCCCCGAAGGCGCGGCCATCGCATCGCTGCGCCAGGCCGATCAGCTCCGCCAGGCCGCGGAGTCCGCCCGGTCGGCCATCGACGCGCTGCCCATCGCCGGGGTGGCGGTCGCGGCCGATCTGCTGGTCGAAGGGCTGGAGGCGCTGGATGCCCTCACCGGCGCCGACACGCGAGAAGACGTGCTCGATGCGGTGTTCGCGCGGTTCTGCATCGGCAAGTGACCTCGATTCCATCCGCGATCGTCAGCGATCGGAAAACACAGAAAAAGATCGAATGATCGGGCCCTGAGCGCGTCAGTGTTCACGAATCCCACGGAAGAGAGGGCTCTCATGGTTCGCATTCCCACGCTGGTCGCCGCACTGCTCACGGGCCTGTCCCTGAGCACCACCGCATTCGCGGCGCCCGCTCCGGAGTCCGTCGCACCCGATTCCGCGACCGAGACCACCGGGCCCGTGGACGTCGACGCCGATGCCCTCGCCCCGACCGACCGCGCTGCGCGTCCCTCCACCCGGGGCAGCCGCTCGTCTTCGCGTCCCTCCAGCCGTCCTTCTTCGCGTCCGTCGTCCAGCCGCTCCTCGAGCCGCCCCTCCTCTCGCTCGTCTTCGCGCCCCTCGACCTCGCGTTCCGCTTCCCGCCCGTCGAGCCGTCCTACTTCGCGTCCGTCCACCACGCCTTCGCGCACCACCCGGTCGGCTCCCCCGGCTTCGCGTCCCTCGAGCCGTCCTTCTTCGCGTCCGAGCAGCTCCGCGTCGCGTCCGGCCCACCCCGCGTCGCGTCCGACCGCTCGTCCCGGAACCCGCACCACCCGCACCCCGCCGAGCCAGCGTCCGCCGCGTCCCGGCACCACGTCGGGCAACCGTCCCCGGACCCGTCCGCCCGGCGCCCGTCCGCCCAGCTCGCGTCCCCGTCCTGCTTCGCGTCCCGCCCGTCCCGGAGCGCGTCCTGCTTCGCGTCCCGTTCGTCCTGCAGCGCGTCCCGCCCGTCGTCCCGCGGCTCGTCCCGGCGCCCGCTACTACGGTGCGCCCCGCACGCGGGTCTACGGCTACACCGCGCGTCGCTACTACGTGCGGCCCTACAGCGGCGTGTTCGTCTACGGCCCGCGTCCCGTCTACCACAACACCTACTACGTGCAGGGTGGGCGCCCGTCCGGCGCGGTCCAGGTCCAGAAGGACCACATGCCGAAGCGCAAGATCGACCGTGGCAACACGCTGGCCGTGGGCCTCAAGGCCGGGTCGTACTTCGGGGCCTACCAGGGTGCGAACGCCTACGCCGACCTCGGCCTGGGCCTGAACGCCCGCTACCGTCCCGCCGAGGCCTTCGGTCTGGAGCTCGCCGCCCAGCGTCACTTCGACGACGAGCGCACCCACACCGCCGGCTCGGCCTCCGCGATGCTCTTCGCCTTCCCCTGGACCCGGGTGAGCCCCTACGTCCTCGGGGGTGCGACGCTCACCGACCGCCAGGTGTCCGACACGATCTTCCGGAACGACGAACTGCAGGTGGTCGAAGCCACGAATCCCTGGGTCGGCGTGCACGGCGGAGTCGGCATCGAGTTCGCCATCGGAAAGAAGGCCGCCATCGACCTCGAGGCCCGTTACATCGGGTACGTGAACCGCCAGGTGACGGACCCCACGTTGCCCGGAGCCGTGACCACCAGCGCCGGACTGATGTGGCACTTCTGAGGCGGACCATCGCTTGAACGCCAGCCCGCAGCGACCCCCCGGGGTCCTGCGGGCTCATTCGTGGATCGCTGCCCGTGCGGTGCGCCCTCAGTCCACGTCGCGGGAGGCGGGGCTGTGGTCCAGATACAGAAGGGCGGCGTACTGGTCGGGGACGTCCTGCCGTTCGCCGCGCCCCATGACGCTGGGCCCGTCCCGGGTACCCGCCCAGGTGTCGGTCACCACGATGGCCGCGTCGGCCGAGAGCGCATGGAGCGTGCCCTCCACGGTGTCGGGGCCTGGCGTCGGGGGGTCGTTCGCTTCGCCGAACGATGTGCGCACGTCGTAGCCGACGGTTCCCACAGCGGCGTAGTGGACGGTGTCATCTCGGGCCAGCAGCGTGCCCAGCGACACGAAGGAGCGTCCGTCGATGGCATCGCCGTTGGAGCGCACGTGCGCGTTGTGGGCCCAGATCACGGTCCGGGCGCCCGGAGCGAGGGCGCGTCGCTGCACGAGGAGGGTGTGTCGCTGCGCCTGGTCTCGGATGTCCTGGGCGACGTACGGTTCGTGGCGTACCAGCAGCTCCTGGTTGAACGCGTCGAAGCTTCGGATGGCCTTGGCTGCCAGCGGCGCCTGCCAGGCCAGGGGTCCGTTCAGCGCGGTCTCGACCAGGGCGGCATCCACGCGATCGAGCGCTGCGACGCAGGCTGCGTGATCCTCGGGCTCGGGGGTGGGGTAGTCGTTGTCCTTCGCCCAGGTCCGAAACGCCTCGAGGTCTTCGTGCGCAGCGCCGTGACAGCGCGCGACGCCCGGCAGCGCTTCGCGAACGGCCTCGGATGTCCGGGCGACCTGGCGCAGCACCCGGACGTCGTGCCAGGGGGCCTGGACGTCGGTGCCGATCACCCGCACCGGATCGTCGGGGTGAGCGGCATTGAAGGCACAGGCCCAGTCCAGGAAGGGTTGGTTCCCCTCGTTCCACATCAACGACTCGCTGCGGGGACGGGGCACGTCTCGGATGCCTGTTCGACAGTTCTGAAGAGCCGCGTCGATGCTCAGCGCTTCGTTCCAGCTGGCCTCCTGGGCGACCAGCCGCACGCCCCCCTCGGCGACCAGCCAGGCTGTGGCGCGGCCGCGAAGCTCGGCCAGACCGCGGGTCCCGTGCTCCGCTTCGCCGAACCCCACGAAGTCCGCGCCCTCCAGGATCGTCTCCAGCGGGCGCCATGCGTCGAGGTCCTCTCCTGGCGCTGCTCGAGCAGGCAGCGGGAACAGCCCCGGATGAGTGTCGACACCCGGAGGTGTGTCCGAACAGGCCAACAGCGAGAGGAGAGGCAGCATCGGGCCCAGAGTACCGGACGGCTCCTGGCGGCGTCTCTACACGACCCCGAACACGCAGGCTCCGAGCAGGAACCCCGCACCCAGGGCTTCGGCGGCCGTCATCCCGAGGGAGGGCCGGGCCGGAGGAGTGGACGCGACGGCGCCGAGGATCAGGCCCAGCAGCAGGCCTCCCCCGTGCCCCACGGCATCGACGAAGGGCAGGACCAGGGACACGACGAGGTTCAGCACGATGAAGATCGGTAGCCAGCGCACGACGAGCACCCGGTCGTCCTCGCCGAGCTGATCGCGTACCCGCCAGCCCAGCACCGCCACCGCACCCAGCAGCCCGAACGCACCGCCGCTCGCGCCGTCGGACTGGGTGAGCCCGGCGAGGTGCGACGCGATCGACCCGGCCACCCCGCAGATCCCGAACCACCACAGCCAGCGGACCGCTCCGACCCACGGCTCCAGGAGTCGACCCAGCACGAACAGGGCGAGCACGTTCACAGCGAGGTGCAGCGGATCGGCATGCAGCCCCACACTGCGCACGAGCCGCCACCACTGTCCGTCGTCCACCAGGGGCCCGTACTGCCCGCCCACCGTGACCCGCAGCCGCACGGAGCGTTCCCAGAACAGGGCCGTCCACACGGGGGTTCTCGCACGCTCGGCGTAGAACAGGGCCGTCCACACGTGGGTCGCGACCAGAGCCGCTGAGAGCAGCCAGGTGGCCGGGAGGCGCGCATCGAAGTCGAACGCGACGCCCGGTTCCTCGCCCGACTCCTGGGCGGGCTGGGGTTCAGGTGACGTCGAACTCACGCAGCACGGCCTCGAGCGACGTCTTGCGGTCTGTGCTGGCGGTCCGTTTGCCGATGATCAGCGCGCACGGCAGGTGGTAGGTGCCCGCGGGGAACTGCTTGGGCCGGACGCCCGGGACGACCACCGAACGGGCCGGGACCCGCCCCTTGTAGACGACCTCTTCCTCGCCCGTGACGTCGATGATCGGGGTGCTCGCGGTCAGGGTCACCCCCGCACCGAGCACGGCTTCCTCTTCGACGATCGTGCCCTCGACGACGATGGAGCGGCTTCCGATGAACGCGCCGTCCTCGATGATCACCGGACGTGCTCCGGGCGGCTCGAGCACGCCGCCGATCCCCACCCCGCCGGACAGGTGCACTCCGCGACCGATCTGCGCGCAGGACCCGACGGTGGCCCAGGTGTCGACCATCGAGCCCTTGCCGACGTAGGCGCCGATGTTGACGTAGCCGGGCATCACCACGCAGCCGGCCTCGACGTGGGCGCCGTAGCGGATGGTGCCGGGCGGGACGAGCCGCACGCCCTGGGCCTTCAGGTCGGTCTTGAGCGGGATCTTGTCGTGGTAGCGGTAGTCGCCGTACGACCCCTCCTCCATCTGGGAGATGCGGAAGTACAGGAGGATCGCCTGCTTGAGCCAGGCGTGCACCACCCACTCGCCGCCCTTCTTCTCGGCGACGCGCAGCACACCGCGGTCGAGGGCGTCGACGGCTTCGTGCACGGCATCGATGTCGATCCGCTGGGGATCGTCGGTGGCAAAGCTGTCGGTGATGCGGGTCTGCAGGTCCACGGTCGCTCCTGGATGCGGGGAGACCCCGTCGCTATCCGGTCCCAGGGGCGGGGCGCCAATGGCCGTGATCGTTGCCCGAATCGACGTTGGGGTCCGGCTATCGGCGTGGTAGGACGGTCCCACGGAGGGACGCCTTGAAGACGGTCCAGATCGAGGGGATGGGTCCGATCGGGTCAGCGACCGTGAACCTCGCGGATCTGACGGTGCTCGTAGGCCCCCAGGCCAGCGGAAAGAGCGTCATGCTCCAGACCCTCAAGGCGCTCGTCGACATGGATGCGATCGTCGATGCCCTCAAGCGCCACGGCTATCACTGGCGCGATGAGCCGGGTGCGTTCTTCGAGCTGCTCTATGGCGAAGGCATGGGCACGCTGGCGGCGCCCGACAGTGTCGTTCGCGTCGACGGAGCGGTATCCAACCTGATCGAAGAGGCGAACCTGGCCTGGTCGAAGGGCAGTCGGAAAGCAGCGCGGATGTTCTACATCCCGGCACAGCGGGTGCTCACACTTCAAGATGGTTGGCCGACGCCCTTCGGCGGCTTCCCCATCGGGGCTCCGTTCGTGGTCAAGCAATTCTCGGAAGATCTACGATTGCAGCTGGAGGAGCGCTCGAGTGACGCGCTGTTCCCGGTGCCGAGCCGATGGAAGCAAGAGCTCCGCCAGGTGGTTGGAGACGCTGTCTTCCACGGTGCCGAGGTCGTCGTCGACAGCGCTCGACTCCGGAAGCGGGTGGTGCTCCGTGTTGCCGATGATGCCGATCTCCCCTTTTTGAGCTGGTCCGCCGGTCAGCGGGAGTTCATCCCGCTGATGCTGGGGCTGTACTGGCTCATGCCGACACAGGGGAGCGCCAAGCGAAGACCGTTGGAGTGGGCGATCATCGAAGAGCCGGAGATGGGCCTGCATCCAGCAGCGGTTTCGGCCGTCGGGCTCTTGCTGCTCGACCTGCTCAAGCGCGGCTACAAGGTGGTGGTGTCCACGCATTCGCCACATCTGCTGGAGCTGGTCTGGGCGCTGGATCGGCTCCGGA
Source organism: Myxococcota bacterium (assembly GCA_965224055.1). Lineage (GTDB taxonomy): Bacteria > Myxococcota_A > UBA796 > UBA796 > JACKEQ01. The sequence goes on from OZ245034.1 coordinate 6,932,638, forward strand.
AAGCCCTCGATTCCGATCCCGCCCACCTGGCTCGGCTCTTCCAGGTGTCGCCGACTCCGGGCCTCGAGAAAATGGGGAGTGCTCTCGCGGAGAAGTCCTTCAGCGTGACGTACCTGGCAAACGGTCGAAGCAAGGACATCTCCACCCTCGACCCGGCGGACGAGGATGCGGACGTGGCCAACTGGGGAGGCTTGACCGACTTCGCTGAGCACGCGTCCGAGCTCGTTGCAGAGACCCGTCTGCTGTGAGCTGGTTCGACGAAGAGCTGCGGGAAGTCCACGACGGCTTGGTGGTGTGCAATGGGCTGTCTGCAGTGCGCCGACCCGATCGGCAGAAGCTGCAGGTGGAGAACACGAGGGCGGTGGTGGGGAGTTGTGATGTCGACGGCTGCCTGAGGGCGACCCTGCCCGACGATTCGAGGTGGGACTACGCGATCGGTCACAGGGAACAAGCCTGGTTCGTGGAAGTCCATCCAGCGAAGTCGGGCTCCAACTTCGATGAGGTCATCCGAAAGGCGAGGTGGTTGAACGGTCTGATCCGGGGGTCTCGCATCGCCAAGCGCTCTCGGGGCTTGCACTGGGTCGCATCCGGGGGGGTGGCCAAGCAGCTCGCATTCGCCCGAAAGCGTCGGACACTCGCAGAGCACGGTGTGCTCGGGCCCACATCCCGTCTGAAGCTGGACTGATTCCAGTGATCAATCGCTGTCCCCCGCCCTCCAGCGCGCGAACAGCAGGGTCGCGACCCCACCCACCAGGAACCCGAACCGCAGCACCGCCAGCAGCGCGTCGTACGGAGGCGCCTGCCAGAGCAACACGGGTTCCAGACCCAGAGCCGTGAACAGCCCCGTCGCGTAGAGCATCGCCGCCTGCAGACCCAGCGACAGCCCCGCCAGACCCAGCCCCAGGAGCACCAGCGAGCGATGGGGCCCGTCCGCCGTGGGCAGGTTGGCGAACAGCACGAAGAACCCGTACGCCAGGGCCGCCAGCACGAGCCAGACGAACAGCAGCGGCAACGAGACGAAGTGGGTCATGCCCCCCGCGAAGGCGTCGCTCGCGGCCAGGCCCCGGTAGAGCATCGGGATGTTGCCCGACAGCAGTGCCGTGAACACCCGGAATCCCGTGTCGGCCAATACCGCGAGCACGGCGACCCACAGGGCGCGGCGCGCCAAGGCGGTCCGCGGACCGAACCCGGCCAGGACCGCAATCGCCACCAGCGCCGCCGCATCGAACAGCCACCGCGACCACGGACCCCACTCCTGCACGTACTGCAGCCCCACCGCGAACACGGGCAGCGGCATGCGGGTCTCGACCAGGGTGCCGACCCCGATGAGCCCGACGAACAGCAGCCACAGCCCGCTCGCGAGGGTGCCGAGCGCGAACAGCAGCCAGGGCAGGGCGCCGAGCGGTCGGAGCGTTCCATGGGGCCCGCGGGCCCGCCAGGACAGGGCGACCGCGGTCAGCATCGCCGAAAGCCCCGCGAGCACGGGTCCGAGCAGGTGGGTGATCGCGCCGGTCCCCAGCACGCCGGGGCCTTCCCAGGGCACCACGAACACGCCGGCGATGCCCAGCGTGACGTCCTGCAGCCAGAACACCCGCCAGGCTTCCCACGCCGCCCAGGCGAGGGCTCCGACGCCCGCTGCTCCCGCTGCTGGACCCGACCCCTGCATGGTCCATAGACTACGCGACGATGTCCGACTCCCCCACCTCGTCCACAGAATCGCTGGCCCTGCAGACCCAGGGGCTGGTGCGTCGCTTCGGTCGCCGCACGGTGATCGACGGCCTGGAGCTGTCCGTCCCGAAGGGCGTGGTGTACGGCTTTCTGGGTCGGAACGGCGCGGGCAAGACCACCACCATCCGGATGCTGCTCGGGATCCTGGACCCCGACGCGGGGCGACTGATCTTCGACGGGGACTCCGTCCGGCGGACCCGCGCCCGCCAGCGGCGCCGCATCGGCTACGTCAGCCAGCAGCAGCACTTCTACCCCTGGATGCGCGTGAAGGGGCTGGGCCGGTTCGTGGGCGCGTTCTACCCCACGTGGGACAAGCGGTTCTTCGCCTCGCTGCTGGAGCGGCTGGACGTGGAGCCCGGTCAGCGGGTGGGGGCGTTGTCGGGGGGTACGCGGATGAAGCTCGCGCTCGCCCTGGCCCTCGCCCACCGTCCTCCCCTGCTGGTGCTCGACGAGCCCACGGCCGGTGTCGATCCGGTGACGCGCCGCGAGATCCTCGATCTGCTGCGGTCCACGGTCGACGAGGATGGTCGGACGGTCCTGTTCAGCACACACACCATCAGCGAGATCGACGCGATCGGCGACCAGGTCGGCATCCTCCACGAGGGCCGCATCTTCTGGCAGGGCCCGGTGGGGGAGTTTGCGACGCGGGTGCGCAGGATCCCCGTGAACACGGCGCTCCCGACGGGGGTGAGTGGCCTGGCGACCGACCAGGACGGGACGATCGCCTGGGGCGAGCCGGAAGCCTTCGCGGGCGTCGAGACCACCGCGGTGCCGCTGGAGGACGCGTTCGTCGCGATCGCCCGGAAGGATGCCGTGACCGAGGCGTCGTGACGGGGCTTCGCTCGCTCGTCGGGGCCTGGTTCGCGCTGGTCCTCAAGTACCTCGTGCACCACGGCCCGGCGCTGGTCGGCGCGGGCGTGCTGGTGGTCGCGTGCGTGATCTCGGGCTGGGTGCTGGTGCTGGCCGAAGAGCAGACCAGCCTGATGTCCGCCGCGACGGGCACGATCTACTACATCGGCCCGATGCTCGTGCTGTTCGTGGTCGATCGCTCGTTCGCCCGGGATCAGCTCGATGGGACCTCGGAGTTCCTGGCGGGGCTGCCCCTCGGAGCCGTGCTGCGACTCGGGGTGCCGTTCGTCCTCGGCCTGCTCTGGGTGGCGGTGCTGGCCGAAGGGATCCTGCTGTCGACCGCGGTGTTCGCGACGCGACGCGAGGGGGTTCCGCTGTCGTGGCTGATCCAGCTGCATGCCCAGTGCGGACTGTACCTGTTCGCCTGGTACGCCCTGGCCTTCGGCATCGTGCACACGGGGCGGTGGCGCTGGCTCGTGTGGTGGTTGGTGTTCAACGTCGCGGTGAGCCTGACGGGCTGGGAGCCCGAGCCGTTCCGCGAGGTGTTCTGGCATGCGGTGCTCGCCGATCCGATCGAGCAGTCCCGCTCCATCCCGCCGCTGGATGCGGTGCCGATCACGCTGGGCTGGGCGCTGGGGGGGCTGCTGCTCGGCCTGTTCCTGGCGATGTGGCGGGGTGGATCCCTGCCGGCCCGCTGGTTCGCCCCCGCAGATGCCCGGCAGCGCTCGATGCTCGTGGTGGGCGCGGTCCTGGGTCCGGTGATGGGCTCGCTGATCGAGGAGACCGCTCCGGTCCCGGACACCTGGCGTCGTCTCGATCCGCTGCCGGCCCAGCACGCCGACATCCGCGTGGCGGGGAGCGACCGGCTCTCGGACGTCGGGCAGGAGGTGGTGACCACTCTCGATCGGCTGGGGGCCGAGCTCCAGCTGGAGCCCGACGAGCGATGGCCCACCGTGGTCCTGCATCCGGCCAAGCGCGCTCAGCAGCGGCACGTCCGGCGCGCGACGTCCGCGGGGCGATCCGCGGATGCGTCGCTCGTGCTGCTGGTCGATCCCGAGGGCCCCCGCGAAACCCTCGTCCGAGACGTGGTGACCGAGGTCCTGGCCCGCCAGACGGGCGATGCTGCAGCCCGCCTGTCCAGCGCCGACGAGGGGGCGGCCACCGTGCTGTGGGGGGCTGCAGGGTGGCAGCGGTACGGGATGTCGGGTCGCGTGGATCCGGCTCTGGCTGCGCGCCTGGCCTTGCTCGACGACTCCCTGCCCGAGGATGGCGCACCCCTGCCCGCCATCGAGCGCACCCGCGGGCGGGATCTGGCCGAGGCGCTTGCCGTCGGTCGTCTGCTGGCCGTGCACGACACCCAGGGTCCCGAGGCGGTGCGCTGCCTGATCCAGACCCTGTTGGTGGGGTCGGGCACCGCCGAAGGTGCAGTGGTGGATTCCGTGCTGGATGCGCTGGCGCTGGAGCGTCGCGCGGCGAGCCTGCCGGAGGCCTGCGGGGTGGAGGTCTCGAGCGTCGATGTCGCAACCGGCCCGCTGGGGAAGGCGTCTTCGGAGCTCGACGCGCTGGCGCGACTGGCTCCGACGGTGCCGCCAGTCTCCCTGGAGTCGCGTGACGATGCGATGTGGGCGACGTTCGGGTGGGCGGCTCCCCAGGGCTCGGTGCTGCGCCGACAGGCCATCGATCCCCTCGAAGCCGACGGAGCTCCGTTCGCCGGGAGTGGGTGGGGGCCGGGGATCTGGCGCGTCCAGCCTGCAGGTCAGCGCACCGAGCTCCACCTGGGCTACGCGGCGTCGCAGCTGGTCGTGGTGGAGCTCGAGGTGTACTGGCCGCCGATCGAGGGCTTCGTCTCCAGCGGGCGGGTCGGGCCGGTCCAACGGAGGTCGCCCCTGGTGCTGGGTCTCACCGACGAGGGGGCGCCATGACGTTCCTTCGCGTGTTCTGGGCCCTGCTCCGCAAGGAATCGGCGGCGGTCGCGCCCCACTGGTTCGTCGCACTGGCCCTGGTGGCGAGCAGCTCGCTGTTGTCGGCCATCGGGACCGATCTGGTGCTCGAAGCCCTGTCTCAGCGCTTCGATGGCTGGGAGGTGAGCAACTTCCTGGCGTTCATGATCGCGTTCGCGGTGGGGCACACCCTGGTGGCTCCGGAGTTCGCCGAGGGGCAGATCGAGTTCCTGGACAGCCTGCCCACCTCCCGTCCCGTGCTGTTCGGGACGAAGGCGCTGGCGGCGTTCTTCCCCTGCCTGGCCATCGTGCTGGGCAGCCTGCTCACCGACACGGTGTTCGCCTGGTTGGTGCCGGGTCCCCCGGGATCCGAGGTCTGGCGCACGGTGTGGCTCGGCAACGCCATCCTCCTGTCGGGAGCGCTCGGGGGGCTCGGGCTCGGGATGCTCCTGTCGTGGCTGCGCGGGCTCGCGTGGGGCGTGTTGATCCTGGGGTTCGTCGTCGGCCTGGTGCTCGGCGTGATCTTCCCCACCGTGCAGGCCTTCGTGCCGCTGTTCGGCACCTGGGGCACCATCGAGTTCATCGACGGTCAGCCCACCCACGCGGTCGCGCCGCTCGTGGTGTGGGCGTCCGTGGGAATCTTCGGGATCGTGACGTCCTTCCTGCTCTTCGTGGGTCCTGGCGCCCGTCTCACGCGGCAGGGGTCGTGGATGACGGGCGGCATCCGCATCGGCGTGATGGGCTGCCTGTCGCTGCTGGTCCTGGCGTTCGGTGCGCTGTCGTTGCTGGGTCTGTTGTTCCGGGCACCCGAGCTGCTCGGAGAGAGCATCGCGGTCCACGAGACCGAGCACTTCCGCGTCCTGTACCGACCCTCCGACGAGGCCCACGTGCTGGCGACCGTGGCCGACCTCGAGCAGCTGTCCCGCGATGTAGGGGCCCGGGTCGGCAACGATCAGCCTCTGTCGATCGACATCGAGTTCCTGGGCGCTGCGCAGAACCACGGGGGCGTGTTCACGGGGGGCAAGATCCGGCTGCGACGGGACGCCGACCGCAACACCGTCGCCCACGAGATGGCCCACGCCCACGCGTTCCAGCTCCAGGGTCCGGCCGCCTGGCACCAGCGCTCCCATGTGCGGTTCTTCGAGGAGGGACTCGCGAGCTGGGTCGCAGCCGATCTCACCGATCGCCCCGCCGTGCCGGGGGTCGCAGGGGTGATCCATGCCAAAGACCCCGTCGCGCTCGACCTGTTGGTGGAGGACGATCGCTTCAGCACCGAGCGCGACCTGGCCCAGGCCTACCCCCTCGGCCAGGCGTTCGTCGCCGCACTGGACAACGTCGGGGGTGTGGAGGCCCGGGCCTGTGTGCTGCGGGAGGTGGGGGCCATCGGCTCGGAGCGCATCGCGGGTCTGGCCTTGTGGGTGACGCTGTCGGACCGGTGTGGATTCGCCCTGGATGCGGTGGTGGTCGAGATGGAGCGCCTGCTCGACGAGGTCGCTGCCCAGTTTCCGCCGGGTCCGGACCTGGAGGCTTCGGTGGTCGGCGAACAGCTGGTGGTCGAGCAGGTGTGGCCGACCGGCACGCCCTCGATGCCCATCGACGTGGTGTGCCGGTTCCGCGACATGCCGGACTCCGACGTCGCGCACTACGAGCATGTGTTCGTGAGGGACGGGACGTGCGGGATCCCGACCTGGCGTCTGTCGGGCACCACCTTCGAGTACCAGGTGGGGTTCGTGCTGGGGCCGGACGAGACGGTCTACGACCGGTGGATCACCGCACCGCTTCTGTAGCGATCCGTAGCTGTTCGGTAGCTATTCGGCCTTCGCCTCGTCGAGCTCCTGCTGGCCGTCCCGGGAGTAGCCACACGCCAGCGTGGGGTCGGACAACAGCGCGACGCCGTGCTTCATGTCGACGATCTCGGCCTGGGTGCGCGGCGACAGAGCCAGGTAGCGGTTGATGCTCTTCCGGCCGTCTTCGATGAGCGAGTCGTCGCCGTTGGTGGTGCCGAGGCACATCTGGGTGACGCCGAGTTCCTTGAGGTTGCGCACGCGGTCGCCGCTGCACTGCACGCCCTTCTGTTGCATCTCGAGGGACTTGTTCAGATCGCCGCGCGTGCCGGTGAGCGCTTTGACCAGCCAGCTGTCGGGAACCAGGCGGTAGAAGATCCCGAGTGCCAGGTAGGTGTCGCAGGGGATCTCCTCCTGCAGCTTGATGCTCCCGTACGTGTAGTCGCTCTCGAGCGCTTTCAGCCAGGCGTTCTCGATGTCGTCGGCGCTGCGCAGGCTGGCCATGACGCCGCGGGTGGTGCCGATGCGTCCGAGCAACACGCCCTTCGCGAAGTGCAGGTGAGGGTCGTCGGGGGTCTTCTCCAGGCCCTCTTCGAGGAACGCGAGCGCCTTGTCGTAGATCGCCAGACGCTCCTTCTTGTCGGTGATCTCCTCGTTGCCCTCGAGGTACTGGTACCAGGAGCGGGCGATGTACAGCGTGAGGTGCGCATCGCCGGTCTCGGCGTAGCGCTTCTCGGCGATCTCGGCAGCCTTCAGGTGCTCGGCCTTGGTGTACATCACCTCCAGGTCCCAGTACGGGCTGTCCGGGGTGACCTGACCCGGGCGGGTGGGCTCGTAGGGCTCGCCGAGCAGCGGATCGATGGGCGGACCCTCGGGCGCTTCGGGCTCCATCGGCTCGTCGTCGGATTCCTCTGCTTCTTCGTCGAGTTCCGTACCTTCTTCCATCGTTTCTTCGGAGTCCGGACCCTCGCTCTCGGGTTCGGCGTGGACGGTGGAGGCGAGGAGCAGGCCGCTCGCGAGCACGATCCGGAAGACGATGGATGAGGATGCACGGACGATGCGGGACATGGACGCTCCGACCAGGGATGCGCGGGAATGCGCCGGTCGCGGGTAACACCCCCCGCTCGAGTCGGGTATTCCAGGTCACCCCTCGGCCGCATGGCCCTCCGATGCACAAGGAAACCCGACGTGAACGACCCCCTGCTGATGATCCCCGGTCCCATCGAGATCAGCGACGCCGTGTTCGAAGCGACGTCCATCCGCCCCCCGTCGCACGTCGCGCCCGGGTTCAAGGCGGCGTTCCGTCGTTCGCTCACCGCCATGCGCACCGTGTGGAAGGCCGACGCGTCGGCACATCCGTTCGTCGTGGCGGGGGGCGGCACCCTGGCCATGGAGTCGGCGGCGACGAACCTGCTGGACTGCGGGCAGACCGCGCTGGTGGTGAACACGGGCTACTTCGGCGACCGCATGGCCGAGATGCTGCGCCGCCGGGGCGTGGAGGTGCTCCAGGTGGGTGCGCCGGTGGGCCACGCGGTCGACCCCGACGAGGTGGAGCGTGCGCTGAAGGGCGAGCTGGGCAACGCACCTGCAGCGGTGTTCGCGACCCACGTCGACACCTCCACGGGGGTACGGGTCGATCCGGAGCCCATCGCGCGACTGGCCCGTGAACACGGGGTGATCTCGGTATTCGACGGCGTGTGCGCCACAGCGGCGGAGCGCTTCGAGATGGCTGCGTGGGGTGCCGATGTGTACCTGACCGCCAGCCAGAAGGCGATCGGGCTTCCTCCCGGACTGGCCCTGTGGGTCGCGAGTCCCCGGGCCCTCGAGGCTCGCGCTGCGCTGAAGGCCGATCCGCCGATGACCCTGGACTGGCAGGTGTGGAAGCCCGTGCTCGACGCCTACGAGCGCGAGGACAACGCCTACTTCTCCACGCCGCCCACCACCCTGATCCCGGCCCTGGACGTCGGGCTCGCCGAGCTGCTGGGCGAAGGGATGGAACCGGTGTTCGAACGACACCAGCGAGCGGCCGACAAGCTCCGGGCCGGCTTCGAGGCCCTCGGGCTGAAGCGGGTCGCCGAGGACCATCCGGCCAACACCCTGACCGCGCTGTACTGGCCCAAGGGGACGGATGCGTCGGCACTTCCGCGGATCAAGGCCCACGGGGCGATCGTCGCGGGGGGTCTGCATCCCGCGATCAAGGCGCGCTACTTCCGGGTCGGACACATGGGCGTGGTGACCACCGACGATGCGCTGCTCGAGCGCACCCTGCGCGCGATCGGCGGGGGTCTGGGGTGCGACCCGACTGCCATCGACGACGCGGTGGCGGCGTTCCACACCTGCTCGTCCGGAGTCGCGGGGGGATGAGGGGTCGCTGGATCGGTGGGATCGGCCTGACGGGCATCGCGGGGCTGGGCCTCGTCCTGGCCGTCGTGGCCTGGCTCGCCGGCACCTCGGCATCCCAGGCGCCAGAGGTGCGCGTCGTCCAGCTCGACGAGCGGGTCCCCCTCCCGGACGACGACCTCGAACCGAGGCCCCGGGTGGCACCCCCGGAGGGTCCCCGCGAGCCCATGACCGCGGACGTCGTGCAGGCCGACGAGCAGGAGCGATTCACGGCATCGGCCACCGAAGTCGCCCGTCACTGCGGGCTCGTTCCCCAGGTGGCCTGTGACGGGCCCCACTGTGTCGCGCTGGCCGAGGCCCCCGATCTCGATGCCGCGAGCGGGTGGGCCGAGATGTTGGTGTCGCATCCACGGTTCGTGGTCAGCACGGCGCTGCGCGATCTCGGCGTGCCGCCCACGGCGCTTCCGTGCGGGGATGCCATCGCGTCGTTCGACGCCGGGGGCCAGGGCGCTGCGCTGGTCGAGCGCCCGGACGGCTCGGAGGTGTGGTGCGTCGGACCCCCCGACGTGTGCGATGCCGCGGCGAGCACGTTGGGGCTCGATGCACACGGGTTCGGGTCGCCCGACATCCGGCGTCTGCACTTCCATCGTCCGGATGCCGACGGGCGATGACGGTGGCGGGGTCTCGGGAGATCGCTCCCGAGAAATAGCCTGTCAGGCGAAGAATGAAGAAATCGCTAACATGGGTTTGACGACCTACCGACCGGTAGGTAAGTCGAAGAACGAGGAGTGTTGCCGTGGTCGACCGACCGAATGACACCGATGACACCGATGACACCGATGACACCGATGACACCGATGGCCCCGGTGCCCCCGATGCCTCGTCCGAGGACGCCGCAGACGAGCCCGTCGATGTGCGGGCGCGCATCCTCCGTGCAGCCACCGAGCTGTTCGGCCGGCAGGGCTACAGCGCCACGTCCGTGCGCGAGGTGGTCGCGCACGCCGGGGTCACCAAGCCCACGCTGTACTACTACTTCGCCAACAAGGAAGCGCTGTTCGCGGAGTCGGTCAACGTCCAGTTCGACGAGCTGAAGCTGCTGATCGACGCGCTCGTCGATCCCAGCCAGTCCTACGACAGCGACGCCGATGGCTTCGTGGCCTCGCGGATGAGTCTGTTCCTCGGGTTCTTCGTGCTCGGCGCCATCGACAACCCCGACAAGGTGCGGCTGATGATGACCGCCACCGCACCCACCGACACATCGCAGCCGAAGGTCGTCACCGTCGATCGCTTCCTCGCCGAGCTCGCGCGGCTGGGTCGCGTGTTCGAGATCGGCATCGAGCGCGGGGAGCTTCGTCCCGACATCGACGTCGACGTCGCCACCTCGATGCTCGCCGGTGCTGCCGACTTCTGGGTGATGCGCGGCCTGCACTGCACGCTCGCGGGCGATCCGCAGCCTCTCCCCGACGACTTCCCCGCTCCCATCGTGAACACCCTGCTCAAAGGGCTCGCTCCATGAACCGGTCCTCCCTCCCAGCCTCCCTCGCATCCTGCATCCCATCGTCCATACGGGTGTTCTCGCTCCTCGTCCTGTCGACGGCAGGCCTCACTGCCCTCGTGGGCTGTGGCGGGGTCGAAGAAGGCGAAGCGGCCGAGCGTCAGGCCCCCAACGAACGCGCCCTGCGGGTCGAGGTCGCGACCCTCGATCAGGCCACCGGAACCCAGATGGAGAACCGGCTTCCGGGCGAGGTCGAGGGCTCCCAGGACGTCATGCTCGCCTCCGCACTCGGGGGGCAGGTCGAGTCCGTCAAGGTCTCGAAGGGCCAGGAGGTGTCGAAGGGCCAGGTGCTCGCTCGCGTCGATGCCGAGGTGTACGGCGCCCAGCTCGCTCAGGCCGAAGCCCAGGCGTCCCAGGCCCAGCTCGAGTGGAACCGCATCGGAGAGCTCGGCGACCTCGCCAGCGAGACCCAGGCACTGCAGGCCGAGACCCAGCTCAAGGTGGCCGATGCCCAGGTTCGGGCGGCGCGCGCTCAGTACAACCGGGCCGTCATCCGCGCCCCGTTCTCGGGGGTGGCGGCCGACGTGTTCACCGACCCCGGCGAGTTCGTCGGGCCGGGATCGCCGGTCGCTCGCATCGTGCAGCTCGACCCCGTGAAGGTCACGCTGTCGGTGCCGGATCGCGACGTCGTCACGCTCCGACCCGACATGGACGTGATGGTCACGGCCTCAGCTGTCGGGAAGCCCGTGTCCGGGCGCATCTCCCACGTCGGGCGCGCTGCAGACGTCCGCACCCGCACCTTCCCGGTCGAAGTCGAGGTCGAGAACGCCGAGAACAACCTGCTGCCGGGCATGATCGCCTCGGTCACCCTCCAGCGCTCGCTCCCGGAAGGCACCCTGGCGATCCCCCAGGACTGGGTGGTCAGCAAGCGCACCGACGACGGCATGGGGCAGGGCGTGTTCGTGGAGTCCGACGGCTATGCCAAGTGGACTCCCGTGACCCTCGGCGACGTCCTGCACGACCAGGTCGTCGTCACGTCCGGGTTGTCTCCGGGCGCGCGGGTGGTGGTCACGGGGCATCGCGACCTCGTCGATGGCGACCCCGTTCTCGTCAGTCGTGAGGGCGTGTGCTGTGAGCACGGTCGCCCGGTGTTCGGGGGCTGATCCATGCGTTCTCTCATCGCCTGGCTGGTCGATCACGGCATCACGGTGCTGATCGTCGTCGTCTGCGTGTTCGTCGCGGGGCTCTACAGCTACGTCACGCTCCCGCGCGAGTCCAACCCCGACATCGCCATCCCCGTCGTGCTGGTCAGCACCCCCTACGTCGGGGTGTCGCCCAAGGACGTCGAGGGGCTGATCACCATTCCCCTCGAGAACGAGCTCGCCGGTGTGCAGGACGTGAAGGTGATGAACAGCACGTCCGCCGAGGGCGTGTCGATCATCAGCATCGAGTTCGAGCCCGACGTCGTCATCGAAGACGCGCTGCAGAAAGTGCGCGACCAGGTCGACAAGGCCAAGCCCGACCTGCCCGAAGACGCCGAGGAGCCGTCGATCTCCGAGATCAGCTTCTCCGACATCCCCATCGTGCTCGTCACCATCGCTGGCGATGTGGGCGAGGAGAAGCTCAAGCAGCTGGGTGAGGAGCTCGAAGAGGAGGTCACCCGCGTTCCCGGCGTCCTGGACGCCCGTCTGACCGGGGGCATGGAGCGGGAGATCTACGTCGAGGTCGCGCCGGAGCGGCTGTCCTACTACGGCCTCGCGATGTACGACGTCACGGGCGCCATCGGCGACGAGAACGTCAACATCCCGGGTGGAACCGTCGGTGCCGGCGACTCCACGGTGCTGCTGCGCGTGCCCGGCGAGTTCACCGACCCCCGCCAGATCGAAGACGTCGCCATCAAGCGGGTGGGCGACCGCCCCGTGTTCGTGCGCGACGTGGCCCGGGTGGTCGACGGCATCGCAGACCGCGAGACCTACAGTCGGATGAACGGCCGGCCCAGCGTCACGGTGTCGGTCACCAAGCGCGCTGGCGCCAACATCCTCGAGGTCGCCCAGACGGTCAAGGACGCGGTCGCCCAGCAGAGCGAGTCCTGGCCCGACGGCGTGTCGTACCGCATCCTGGGCGATCAGTCCGAAGGCATCGAGACCAGCGTGCTCGACCTGCAGAACAACATCCTCACCGCCCTCGTGCTCGTGGTCACCGTGGTGGTGTTCTTCATGGGCTTCCGCAACTCGTTCTTCGTGGCGGCCTGCATTCCGCTGTCGATGCTCGCGAGCTTCATGGTGCTCGACGCGTTCGGGTTCACGCTGAACATGGTCGTGCTCTTCAGCCTGATGATCGCGCTCGGCATGCTGGTCGACAACGCCATCGTCGTGGTCGAGAACGTCTACCGGCACCTCGAGATGGGCAAAGACCACCGCGAAGCGGCGATCGACGGCACCCACGAGGTCGCCATCGCAGTCGCGGCCAGCACCGCGACCACGGTTGCGGCGTTCCTCCCGATGATCTTCTGGCCCGGCATCATGGGCGAGTTCATGAGCTTCCTCCCGAAGACCGTGATCATCGTGCTCGTGGCGTCGCTCCTGGTCGCGATCGGCATCCTGCCGGTCTTCATGCGCTGGTTCATGCGCGCCGACGTCAAGACCACCGCAGCCCAGGCCTTCGAAGACGACGACGCACAGCTGTCGCTGGTGATGCGCGCCTACAAGGGCGTGCTGCTGGCATCGATCCGGTTCCGCTACCTGTCGCTGGGGCTCGGCTTCGCGGCCCTGTTCGGGACGTTCTTCGCGTACGTCTTCCTCAACCACGGCTCCGAGCTGTTCCCCGAGACCGAACCCGAGCGCGCGAACATCTTCGTCCGCGCGCCGGAAGGCACCGACCTCGAGCAGACCGACCGCATCGTGCGGCGCATCGAAGGCATCCTCGCCCAGACCGACAACGTCGCGACCTGGGTCGCCGAGCCCGGCGTGCAGAGCGACGGAAACGCCCTCGGTCCGTCGAACGCCGCCACCAATCAGGCCCGGATCACCATCGACTTCCGGCCGGACGACACCACCATCAAGGCCGGCGAGACCCTGCGCGTCGAGCCGACCACCACCACCATCGCGAACCTGCGTACACGGCTCGTCGAGATCCCCGGTGCCGAGATCCGCATCGAGAAGGAGCGGATGGGCCCGCCCGTCGGCAAGCCCATCGGGGTCGAGGTCGCCGGTCCGGACTTCCACGGGGCTGGCGAGCTCGCAAAGGCCGTTCGCCGCGAGATCGCCAAGCTCGACGGGGTGGCGGATCTCACGGACGACTACCGCGTGGGGCGCCCCGAGATGCAGCTCCGCATCGACCGGGGGGCCGCGAAGCGCGTCGGCGTCAGCACGGCTGGGGTGGGCAACGCCGTTCGCACCGCTGTGGCCGGGGCGAAAGCGAGTGCGCTCCGCGACGGCGAAGAGGAGTACGACATCGTCGTCCGCCTGGCACCCGAGGGTCGGGACGACCTGCAGTCCGTGCTCAACCTGCGTCTGCCGGGCCGCGAAGACACCTCGCCCAACACCTTCGCCGTGCCCCTGTCCAGCGTCGCGGAGTACCGACTGGACGGCGGGACCGGGGCCATCAAGCACATCGATCAAGACCTCGTGATCACGATCGAGGGCGAGGTCGAAGAAGGCGTGAACGAGGTCGAGGTCCAGCAGGCCGTGGCCGAGCTGATCGCCGACTACCCGGTCCCCGAGGGCTACCACCTCTCGCTGGCGGGCAACACCGACGAGCAGGAGGAGGCGATGGCCTTCCTGCTCAAGGCCTTCGTCATCGCGTGCGCCCTGATCCTGCTCGTGCTCGTCACCCAGTTCGACAGCATCCTGATGCCGCTGATCATCCTGGTGACCGTCGCGCTGTCGTTGATCGGCGTGCTCTGGGGGCTGGTCCTGACCGGCACGCCCTTCGGGATCATCATGACCGGCATCGGGGTGATCAGCCTGGCCGGGGTCGTGGTGAACAACGCCATCGTGCTGCTCGACTACGTCCAGCAGCTCGAAGCACGGGGAACCTCGGTGCGCGATGCGCTGGTCCAGGCCGGGCTCACCCGGTTCCGCCCCGTGGTGCTCACCGCGATCACCACCACGCTGGGCCTCGTCCCCATGGCCATCGGGGTGAGCGTGGACGTGTTCAGTCGGTTCCCGGTCCCCCGCCTGGTGGTGGGCAGCGTCAGCTCGGCGTTCTGGGGTCCGATGGCCGTCGCGGTCATCTTCGGCCTGTCCTTCGCCACCGTGCTCACGCTGGTGATGGTCCCCACGCTCTACAGCATCTACGACGACTTCCGACGGTTCGGCCAGCGGGTCGTGGGCATGTTCCGCAAGCGGGCCGGGGATGCGGACGACGCGGACGACGACACCGAGGAGCACCCCGCTCCCACGCCGGCCGCGCCAGGTGCGCTCGCGAAGCTCGTGATCCTGGGGCTGTCCGGCGGTCTGCTCGCGATCAGCCCGCTGGGGCCGACCTCCTGGGCGCAGAACACCGCGGGTGCCGTGTCCCTCGATGCGGCGGTGCGTGCGGCAGAGGGCCACAGCGTCGCGCATCAGATGCTCGCGCTGCAGACCCAGCAGACCGCGCTCCAGCGCCACAAGGCCTGGTCGGCGCTGTCCCCCCGGGTCTCGGTGGGCGGGAGCTACATCGTGAACGAGTTCGCCATCGAGCTCGACTTCGCCGACACCATCCCCGAGATCCCGGGCTTCGAGTTTCCGGAGATGGAGCCCACCGTCGTCCAGAAGAAGTCGTTCCTCACCGCCGATGTGACCGCGACCCAGCGGCTGTTCAGCGGGTCGGCGTTCCCGGCGCTGCGCTCGACGTGGAAGGCGACCCAGGCGGCGCGGATGACCGAGTCGTACGAGCGGGCGCGGCTGCGGGTGAACGTCGCCCAGGCGTTCTACGGCGTGATGATGGCCCGCGAGGGCGAAGCGGTGGCCGAAGCCTCCCTCGAGGCCAGTCGCGGTCAGCTCGAGCTCGCCGAACGGCAGGTGAAGGCCGGCATCGCCGCGCGTCGCGCCGTGCTCCAGGCCCAGCTCACGGTGGCCCAGGGAGAGCGCGATCTGCTGGCGGCGGCCGAGCAACGGGTGACCGCCGAGGAGAGCTGGCATCAGCTGACCGGCCTGCCTCGCGAGGTCGAGCTGGCGGTGCCGGAGCGCCCACAGGTGCAGTCGTCGCTGCAGGAAGCGATGAACGACGTGGTGGGTCGGTCCGACCTGAAGGCCGCCGATCTGCAGATCCAGGCCGCTCACCTGCAGCGCGTGGCCAGCGACATGCGGTGGTTGCCCACCGTCGATGCCCAGTTCGCCTACAACTACAACGAGAACACGGGCTTCCAGGACGACCCCACCAACTGGCAGTTCGTCCTCTCCGCCCGGTGGTCGCTGTGGGACGGAGGGCTGCGGATGGCCGAGAGCTCGGAGTACGCGGTGCAGAAGCAGATGGCCGAGCTCCAGCGTCGGCAGCTGCGCGAGACCGCCGAGCAGGACGTCCGGGTGGCGTGGGAGGCGCTGCAGCGGGCGAGTCGTGGCCTCGAAGCCGTCGACGACGAGCTCGCGCTGGCCGCCGAGAACGTGCGCCTGGCCGAGAAGAGCTTCGAGGTCGGTGCGGGAACCTGGCTCGAGGTCCAGCAGGCCCAGGTCATGCAGCGCAGCGCCCAGCTCAACGCGATTCAGCAGCGGATGAACCGCGACATCGCGGCGATGCAGCTGCAGCTCACCACCGGGCGTCTGTAGCCGCCGTCAGCGGGGGTCGCGAGGCGTCGTCATGCGCGTCGTCAAGGGCCTGTTCTTATGGTACAAGGGGTCCATGCGCCCGCGCTCCGTGCCGGGCAGAACCCTCTGCGAAATCCTCTGGAGCTCCCGTGTACGCACGCGCATCCGTCGCCGCTCTCCCCCTGCTCGCACTCGCGATCGGAGGGTCGGGCTGCCAGTCTTTCGCCACTGTCCAGGAAGCCTGCAACAGCTTCGACAACGTGCCGGGCGAGCAGTTCATCGACCGTGCCGAAGACGTGGAGCTGGTCCGCCGCGCCACCTGCTACCGACGGGTGGCCCGCAAGCCGAAGCTCAAGGTGCTCGACACGGTCCAGACGGCCGTCGAGAGCCACCGCGACTGGCTCGAGACCAACACGCCGAACCCCCTCGCCATCTTCAGCGAGACCCGCAACACCCCCGGGTTCACGGGCAGCAACGCCACCGTCCGCCTGAGCGAGGCCGGCTACCTCTTTCCCGCCAACTACGAGCTGCTCGAGGTCGCCACCTACGAGCAGGGTGAGGGGTTCGCGAACGTCCTCGAGGGCGCGGGCTACATCGACTTCTGGTGGGACGTCCCGTCCCTGCGTCCCGCCTGGCTGCAGCCCACCATCCTCGCGTCGGGTGCGGGGATCGGGCGCTACGTCCAGACCTTCCCCGATCTCGATGCCGCGTTGGACAACCCCGTGTCGTTCCAGTACTGGAACCTCATCTACTCGGTCCCCGACGCGCCCTACGCCGAGCCCGCGATCGAGTACCCCGCCAACGGTCAGACCGACGTGCCCCCCACCTACGTGCACCTCACGTCCAACCCCGTTCTGGAGTTCGGCCGGACGTACGGCTACCCGGTCACGTTCACGGTCGGTCAGCGCGAGAGCGGGATGACCATCGACTCCGCTGCGATCATCGGTCCCGAGGGAGCCGTGGCCATCTCGGTGCTCACCGGAGACGAAGCCCTCACCTTCGGTCGCCTCTCGAACACCGCGGTCGTCATCCCGGATCGTCCGTTGAGCGCGGGCTCCGAGTACACCGCCAGCGTGAAGATCACGACCGATCAGGGCACCCGGCGCGCATCCACCACGTTCCGCACCGGTGGCTCGCCTCGCGAGGTCCCCTTCGACATCCAGGCGCGCATCCAGGAAGACCGTCCGATCCGGCTCTTCGCGCGCTGGAACGGCGACGACTGGTTCGCACTCGATGGCGGCGAGGTTCCCACCTACGAGGGCGATCCCGTCTCCGGGTCGCAGCCGTAGCGCGGAGAACACCGTGATCGCCTGGGTCCTGCTCACCTACATCGTGGCAGCGGTCCCGTTCGGGCTCGTCCTCACCACCCTCTACGGGGACGATGCCGACATCCGGAGTGCGGGCTCGGGCAACATCGGCGCCACCAACGTCGCGCGCGTCTACGGCTGGCGGCTCGCGCTCCCGGCCCTGCTGCTCGACATCGGCAAGGGCTTCTTCCCGGTGCTCGGCGCGTCGCTGATCTGGCCGGACACCGGGCTGTGGTGGCCCGCCGTCGTGGCCTTCGTCGCCTTCGTGGCGCACTGCTTCAGCGTCTACCTGGAGTTTCGCGGGGGGAAGGGAGTGGCGACCGGTGCCGGCGGCATGCTCGTCATCGCGCCGGTCCCCACCCTGTGTGCCATCGGGGTGTGGCTCACGATGCTGGCCATCACGGGCAAGTCCAGCCTGGGGGCGCTCCTGGCCGCGACCGCGCTGGTGGGCTTCTCCTGGTTCCTCCAGCCCGAGGTCGTGCCCGTCGTGGTGCTGCTCGCGCTGGGCATCGGGTTCACCCACATCTCCAACATCCGCCGCCTGATGCGGGGCCAGGAGGGCCAGGTCGTGCGCCCCGTCCGCTGGGGTCGCGCATCCGATGCGCCGGAAGGCTCCGATGCACGCACGCTGATGGAGCAGGGTCCTGCGGGAACCCCGTCTGCACCGGCTGTCTGGAAGGAGGAGTCGCTCGATCCGCTGGACATCACGGACGACGTGAGCCTCGCGCCGCCAGCAGACGAACTGCCGACCTGAACGACGGCGGCCGCTCGCTCGCCTACTGCTCGCTCACTGCTCGCTCACTGCTCGCTCACTGCTCGATGTGGAACTCGACCCGGCGGTTCCGGGCGCGCCCGCCCGGGGTGCGGTTGGTGTCGATCGGCACCTGCTCGCCCTTGCCCACCGCCGTGAGGCGATTCGACGCGACGCCCTTCGACTCGAGGTAGACCCGGACCGAGGTGGCGCGCTCGCGAGACAGGTCGAGGTTGGACGCTTCTCCGCCCTGACTGTCGGTGTGGCCTTCGACGCGCAGCTTCATGTCGGGCGCGTCGCGGAGCACCTGCACGATCTCGTCGAGCACCCGGAAGCTGGAGGGGAGCAGGGTCGCCGAGCCGGTCTCGAACTGGATGGTCTCGGTGATCTCGACCCGGGTCTTCGTCACCTTCACCTTGCTGGGCTTGGTGTCGGGGCACCCGTCGCTGTCGAGGTAGCCGTTCTGGGTCTCGGGTTCTTCGGGACACTGGTCGTTCGCGTCGCTGATCCCGTCCTTGTCGGCATCCTGGCTGGGGCACCCGCCATTGCTGCGTGGACCGGCTTCGTTGGGGCAGTCGTCGGTCTGGTCGCTGATCCCGTCGCTGTCGTTGTCGGGATCGGGGCAGCCGTCTTCGTCTTCCCAGCCGTCGATGTCCTCGGCCACGCGTGCGCAGGCGTCCCGCATGTCGACCACCCCGTCGCCGTCGTCGTCGAGCTCGGGGCAGCCGTCGCCGTCCTGGAAGCCGTCGATGTCCTCGGGTTCCTCGGGGCACTGGTCGACCGCGTCGATCTTCCCGTCGCCGTCGCTGTCCTCGCTGGTCTCGGGGCAGCCGTCCTCGTCGCGGTCCCCATCGACGTCTTCGGGGTCGTCGATGCAGCCGTCGTCGATGTTGATCACGCCATCGCCGTCTTCGTCGCCGGACGGATCGAGATCCCGACACCCATCCTCGTCGGCCACCCCATCGAGGTCTTCCTTCTCGTCGGGGCACCGGTCGACGATGTCGGCGATCGTGTCGCCATCGCGGTCGACTCCCCCACACGGGCGGGCTTTCTCGAGGGCGGCGAGGGCGGCGTCGTAGCCTTCGTCCGCGTGCTCACCGGCGCGGCGGGGATTGCCCTGGAGCAGCTCGATCCGGGCGAAGTCGACGCTGGACTGGGCCAGAGCGAGCTCTTCCGGAGCGCACAGCCGGGCGTAGACCTCGTTGGCCTGGGCGATGGTCTGGTCGGTGCGATCGAGAGACTCGGCCACGTGGCGCGGCACGACACAGGCCGGAATCGACAGCGCGATGCCGAGCAGCAGGACCGGGGTGCGCAGGCTCACGGGACCCCCGGCTGGGGAGGCGGCGGCAGGGTGACCGGTGGCGGGGTGATCGGCTCGACGTCCGGCGCTTCCGGGGGCGCTGGCGGCGCGTCTTCCGCGTCGGGTGCAGGAGCGGGCGCCTCGGGTGCGGGGTCTGGCGCTGGTGCGGGGTCTGGCGTCGGTGCGGGGTCTGGCGCTGGTGCGGGGTCTGGAGCCGGTGCGGGCTCTGGCGCGGGAGGCGTCTTCGGGGGCGTCTGGCCCTCGGGCGTGTCCTCGATGCCCGACAGATCGACCTCCAGGGTTCGCTCTCCACGGGCGATCTGCACCACCGCCTGGTCCGACCACTCGGCGCTCTTCTTCGCGAGGTCGACACACATCCGGTACTGCCCCGTTCCCGCTTCCTCCCAGGCCTTCTCGAGGTAGCGCTCGGCCATCGTGAGCTCGTAGACGGCCTCGGTCTTCGCACCGGCATCTCGCGCGGCGTCGCGCGCCACGGTGGCGTCCTGGAGCTGGATGCCCGCGCGACCGGCCGCACACCCCGCGAGCACCGTACCGGCCAGGGCCAGCGCGACGAGGGTGAACAGAACAGGAGGCCGCGCAGAGCGGGATTGCGAATCGGGGGAGGACATGGGCGTCGCGTGCATTTCGCCACGCCGGCGGTCCCCCGTCAACCCCTACGTCGCGCGTCGCGTCGAGGGTCGGGGTGCCGTTCGCCGCGAGAGTGTGTCTATGATGAGGCCCCCCTGGTGGTCCCACGCCGTTGCAGCCCCAAGAAACCCCCATCGTCTCCCGCTGGACCCTGTTCGCGCTCGGCACTGTCGAGGGTGAGCGGATCCGCCGTCCCAAGGACCCCGTCGCCGCGTGGTTGTTGCAGCGGTCCCCCGAGCTCATGCCGCCTCAGGCGGTCGGTAGCGTGCTGACCATGATCCGCGCGCGCGCCGCCATCATCGACCGGATGATCGAAGAGGAGGTCCAGGCCAGCGTGCAGCTCGAGGAGAACCTCGACTTCTGGAGTGTCGGAGGCGGCTTCGACGCGCGGTGGTACCGCATCAAGACCCTGATGAGCGACGCCGTTCGCAAGCACTTCGAGATCGAGGAGCCCGGGGTGCTCGAGGTGAAGAACCAGCTCCTCGGCGAGTCCTCGTTCCGGGCCACCTGGAACACCATCGAGCGCTGGCCCGTCGAACCCGAGGAGTGGACCGTGCGCACGCGAGGCCACGGCAACCTGGTCGTGCTCGAGGGCGCATCCACCCGGCTGTCTCCCACAGCACTGCGCGATCTGCTCAAGCGCATCCGGTCCGACGCCCCCAACGCCCGCGTCATCCTCGACACGCCGAGCTTCGTGAGCATGCTCCACAGCAACGCCGCCCTGCCCCGCGGGGCCGCAGGCGCCGAGCTCGAGAGCGAAGACGAGCTCGACAATCCCTTCCGGTGGTCGCGCAAATTCCTGAAGCGCCTCGGGTGGGAGGTCCGCGAGGACCAGTGGCTCACCAGCCGTCCGATGTTGGACGCCCCGAGCCCGGGGATGGTGAGCCTTCCCGGCATGGAGGCGTTCCGGGTGCTCCGGATGCGCGCGACCCCCGACGACGAGCTGAAGCGGTCCGGCGTGGCGAGCATCTCGCTGGGGCCGCGTCGCTAGCTTGCGTACTTCTGCGGTCCTATCCGCCGCGTATGACACGCAGAAGCACGCATCGCACGCCTTGCGGTAGATGACGGGGAAGGGCGCGATTTCCTGCGGAAGGCTGTTTCGGGCACACGGGATCTCGGGATCCCGATCGCTCGATTCCGGGATCGTGCGATCCGATGCACCGCGGGACTTCATCCGATCCGTCGACGCCCGGAAGCATAACTCCCGAGGTAGAACCTCGATCAAGAGGTTTTCCACAAGAAATCCTGTGCGCGTCGGATCCGGCATGGTATAGCTTTTTCACGGGATCACTCCCGCTTCCCCTCCGGCTGCACTCCCCAACCGCAGCCCCCCTCTCCGGGACCTTCCACACGGTCCCCCCTACGGCCCCCTCCTCTTCCTCCCCTCCGGTGCCCCCATGATGGCCTCTTCCGCAGAAGCCGAGATCCGGTTCGACGGCGCATCCCGCACGTCTCACAGCGACCAGTCCGTTCCGGTCGGTGGTGTGCCGCGGGCGTTGCGCGAAGCCGCCGAGCAGTCCGGCCTCGATCCGCTGCCCCAGCTCTACAACGAGGCCCTGGGCTACGCGACGGACGGTCACCTGCGGCTGGCCCGGGAGCGGCTCGCGATGCTGCTGTGCATGGCGCCCGACGATGGAGAGGCCCGATTGCTCCTGGCCAAGGTCCACGTGGCCGGTCAGCGGTGGAAGGATGCGCTGTCGGCCCTCGACGAAGCCGAGAACTGCGGTCTGCGCGTGCCCATGGAGCTCCGCGAGACCATCGAGCACCATGTCCGCGAGGACAACGCCGAGTCCGACGAGCAGCGTCAGGCGCTGGCGGCCCGGGAGCGGGGCGAGGTCAAGGCCCTCCGTGCAGAAGCCCGCCGGCTGCGCAGCGAGAACGCGCAGATGACCGCGACGGTCTACCAGCTCGAGAAAGAGACCCGGAAGTGGGCCTGGACCACGGCGGGGGTCTCCACCCTCGCGATTGTCTTCATCCTCGCCAACCTGGTGTTCGGCGGATCCGATGAAGCGGGCGAGTCCAACGTCTCGGTCGAGACCGACGACGCGGTGGCCGCAGCTGCCGAGAACGCCGTCATCGAAGGCCAGATCGGGGTCGAAGACGATGCGGGTCAGGTGCTGCGCTCCGACGACCCCACCCCTCAGCCCGCACCGCGCGAGGTCGCTCGCAGCGCTGCGGACGACGCCACGCTCGCCGGGAAGGCCGCAACCGCACTCGCGACGCTCGACGCCCTCGACGGCACGCACCTCGAGGTCGTGATCGACGGCGGCTCCGCCGAGCTCGTCGGGCAGGTCATCAGTGCTCGCCAGCGGCGCCTGGCTGCCAAAGAGCTCGAATCCATCCAGGGCATCACCTCGGTCGGCATCGACCGGGTCGAAGTCCTCGCACGCACCCGCGGCGCCGTTCACACGGTCGCCAGTGGGGACACCCTCTCGCACATCGCGATGCAGTACTACGGCTCGGTGGCACTCACCAAGCCCATCGCCCGGGCGAACCCCGGAAGTCGAACACTGCACATCGGCGATACGCTCAAGATTCCGCCCGTGGACTGAAAACACAGGCAGAACCCGCACGGTCCGGGTGAAAGGCCGCCAAAAAATACATACCCAACCCCCCTGGAGCCCGCAGTTCTTCGGAACTGCGGGCTTCAACCCTCAGGGGGTATGGGCGGTGTGGGGGTCGAGGACGCGCTCGTCGGCGTAGGCGATCTGGTCGGTGAGATCGGTGGTGACCGTCACGCCGTCCCACACGACGGAACGCTCGATGGTGACGGGCCCGATGGAGGCCCCGGCGCCGATCACGGCGTCGCGCACGACCGCATCGGGGTGGATCCGCGCGCCACGACCGACCCAGGCGGCCCCGTTCGGGTGTCCGGTGCGCCGGGAGAGCCGGGCATCCGCGGTGACGAAGGGGTCGAGAGGCAGGGGCACCTCCCCTCGAAGCACCGCCAGGTTGGTGTCGAGGTACGCGGCGGGGTCGCCGATGTCGAGCCAGGGACCGGTGTAGCGCAGGCCCGCGATGACGCGGCGGGCGATGCGGGCGGTGTAGGCGGTGCGGAGGATGCACGAGAACCCCTCGTGCGCGTCGTCGAGCAGGCCGCGGTGCATCGCGTGGATGCCGGTGAAGTGGGTGTCGTCCGCGACTGCCCCCTCTGGCTCGGTGCGGGCGAAGTCGCGCATCTGGACCACCGTGCCGGTCTGGTCCGCGCTCACGTGGCCGTAGCGGTCGGCGTCTTCGGGGTGGGGTCGGAGCACCAGCGCCCCGCCCCCCTCGGGAACGGCGTCCAGGAGTGCCGTGAGGTCGACGGCGTGGAGCACATCGCCATTGAGGACCACGAACCGCTCGGCCAGCTGGTCTTCGACGGCCTTGAGTCCCCCGCCCGTACCCAGGATGTCGGGGGTCTCCACGCTGACGTCGAGCGTGAGTCCGGGCTCGGCGACGCGGGTGCGCTCGGCCCAGGCTTCGATCTGCTCGGGAAGCCAGTGTGCGTTCACGACGACCGAGTGGATCCCGTGCGCCCGACAGCTCGCCAGCTGCCAGTCCAGGAGCGGATGACCGCAGACCGGAACGAGGGGCTTGGGGCGATGCGTGGTGAGGGGTCGCAGGCGGGTTCCGAACCCCGCGGCGAGGATGAAGGCACGGTGCATGTCGGGCTCCGGAGAGGCGCTCTGGCGCGGGCTCTCAGCGTGGGAAGGCGCCAGGTACGCCGCCGTCCACGGGGAGTGTGGCGCCGGTGGTGGGGGTCTGCTCGGTGGCGAAGAAGACCACAGCACGCCCCACATCGCGACCGGTGATGCGGGTCTGCAGCAGGTTGCGCTGGCGATAGTGCTCCGCGAGCGCATCTTCGGCGAGGCCCTTTGCGCGGGCGCGGTCCGGCCCCACCTCCTCCCACAGGCCGCTCCGGATGGGGCCTTCGGCGAACACGGCGTCGGGGGCGACGAAGTTCACGCGGATGCGATGGGGGGCGAGCTCGAGGGCGGCGACCTTGCACAGCTGGTGGGCGGCCGCCTTGGAGGCCGAGTAGGCGCCGAACTCCGCGCCGGGTCCGAGGACGTTCTTGCTGGAGATCAGCACGATCTGGCCCCCGCGACCCTGCTCCTGGAGCAGTCGGGCTCCGGCGGAGAGGCAGCGGTGCACGCCCCCGAGGTTCACGGACACCACCCGGTCGAACTGCTCGGGGCTGGTGTCGGTGATCGGGGCACAGACCGCGATCCCCGCGCCCAGGACGAGCAGATCGACCCCGCCGAAGCGGAGCACGGTGGTGTCGAGGGCACGCCGGACGGAGTCCAGATCCGTGACGTCGGCCTGCAGCGGCATCACCCGCGGATCGTCCAGCAGGTCGACGGCCTGGGCGAGCCGGTCGGCGTCGCGGTCGACCAGGGCCACGTGGGCTCCCGATGCCAGCAGCTCGGCGGCGATTCCGACCCCGATCGCCCCGGCGCCCCCGGTCACCCAGGCGACCTTGCGGGCCAGTGGAGGTTCGGTGCGCGTGCCCAGCTTGGCCTGCTCCAGGCTCCAGTACTCCATGTCGAACAGGTCGGGCTCGGGTAGCCCCTGGTACGGGCCGAGCGCCGCAGCCTGGTGCTTCACGCGCAGGGTGTGTTCGGCGATGTCGGCGGCGATCGCGGCCGCCTTCGCGGTGTTCCCCAGCCCGAACACCCCGATGCCGGGCATCCAGATCACCCGCGGGTCGGGGTCGAGGTGCTGCACACCGGGGTGGCGGGGCAGGTTCGCCTCGACGTAGCTCCGGTACGCGGCGTGGTAGGCGTCCAGCGATTCGGCGGGGTCGTCGCCGGGGATCCAGGGCCGGGCTTTGGTCCGGATGACGTGGTCGGGCGTGAGCGGGCCCGACCGCGCGAAGTGTGCGAGGTCTTCGTGCTCCAGGGCAGCGAGCAGCCCCGCGTCGACGCGGAAGTCGAAGATCCACCGTTTCTGCAGGAGCTTTCTCAGGGTGGGCAGCGCCTGACGCGCGCGCTCACGGGCCCGATCCAGATCCGCTTCCGGAACCGCCGGTGCGGGCGCGTTCTCCGCCAGGTAGCGGCGTGCCCGATCCACCAGCAGGACGTGCCGTTCGTAGCTCTCTCGTGCCGTGTCGCCGAACGTGAACAGCCCGTGCTTCAGCAGGACCAGCCCGATGCAGTCCGGGTGGGCGTCGACCGCATCCGCACAGGCCTTTGCGAGGGCGAAGCCGGGCATCACGTAGTCCACGACAGCGACCTCGGGCAGCCCGCCGAGCGCGGCTTCGACGTGGCGCCGACCCTCCGCCAGGTTGGTCAGGGCGACGATGGCGTTGGCGTGGCTGTGGTCGATGAACCGGTGGGGCAGGAAGGCGTGCAGCAGGGTCTCGACCGACGGGCTCGGCGCGCTCGCGTCGAACAGGCGGGTGCGATGGGCGTTGACCATCTGGGCATCGTCGAGGGTGTCGAGGGCCCGCAGGGGTCGAAGGCGCGTCAGATCCACCGCGGGATGACCCGGCGGCTCGATCGAGGCCAGATCCCAGCCCGACCCCTTCACGAACAGGGCCTCGTGGACCTGGCCGGTCTCGTCGGTGAACGGCCCCTTCACGCTCGTGTTGCCGCCCCCGTGGAGGACCAGGGTGGGGTCGGCCCCGAGCAGCTGGGCGGTGTAGCAGCGCCGTGCGAGCCGGGGCCCCCACTCGTCGCCCCACCGGTCGATCGCCGCCTGCTCGCCGTCGGCGCTCCAGTCCTGGGAAACCCCCATCGCGGGGGACGTCGTCGCTGATCCGTCGTGCATCCGTGCCTCTCGCGGGCCCCCTATCCGGTCGCCGTCACATCGCCGGGCGTGTGCTTTACACCGGGCCACAGCGTGTGTTTCACTCCTCTACACGCCCGAGGACCTTCATGCGACGCATCGCTTCCTTCGCCGCCCTCACACTCGCGATCGGGGGCACCGCTGTGCTCACGGCCTGTGCCAGCGGCCCGGTGTTCAACAACATCCAACAGGTGAAGGTGCGCCACATCGGCACCGGTGGGCTGGTCGAGAAGTCCCTCGACCCCACCGAAGAGAAGCAGCTCAAGAAGTGCCTCTACAACACCCGTGAGATCGACGAGGCCCAGGCCCTGCGCGACCTGCTCCAGACCACGTACCTGCTCGAGATCTCCGACAGCAAGGGCGACCGGAGCTTCGAGCTGTACACGATGCAGAACCTCAAGGGCAACAAGGGCAAGTACTACAACAACCGCTGCGTCTACCAGATCATCGCGAACGCCGCGGGCGGCTGAGCCCGGCGCTTCGAACGCGTCAGTCGACGGGGTCCGACCGCCGGCCCTGGCGCTCTTTCAGGTAGGTCTGCAGGTCGAAGCGCTGGAACTCCTGCTCGTCCGGGCCGCCGTACCACTCGCGCAGCAGCCCTTCGAACAGGTGGTTGCACAGCACCATCTCGCTGCGCGCCTCCCGCAGACCCGCGATGGCCTCGGAGATGGGGAGCCCGCGGTACAGGTGCAGATACGCCGCGATGGCGAGGCCCGAGCGGTTGATGCCGGCGTGGCAGTGCCAGTAGCTCGCCTGGGTGGACGCCAGGGTGTGCACGGTGGCCAGGAACCGCTCCAGCTCGGCGCGCTCGGGGACCATGGAGCGATCGAGCACGTCCAGCATGGGCATTCCGAGCACCATGCGGCCTTCGGGATCGCCCTCGGGGTAGACCCCGCAGAGGTTCACCACCACGTGGGTCGGGACGTCCGACCAGCGGGACGGCAGCTCGCCCATGTAGAGCGGTTGGGGGTCGCTGTGGACCAGGTGGTGGTCGAGGGCGTCGTCTACGAACATGCCGCCATCTTAGCGGCAGTCGACGAGATCAGCGGCCCGGATGCGCGACGAGGGGCGTGCCCACCATGGGCGCGTCGGCGACCGTGGACGTCGCGGCGGGCTCGGCCCAGCCGGTGGCGGCGGAGAGCATCAGGCAGGTGATGGCGAGGAGCACGAAGCCGGCGAACAGCGGGCTGACGGACAGCGTCTCTTCGTGCTTGACGGTGAGGGAGCGGGCCATGGGGTGCCTCCTGGGGGATGGGAGCGGCGGGGGCGGTCGGGGAGTGGATGTGCGAGGGTCGTGCCAAGACGCCACGCGGGATGCACCGCAGTGCACGGCGGGGGGAGTGCCGTGCCCCAGAGATTACGTGAAGTGTGCTCTTGACGGAAGCCGAATCTGCGACCAGCCGGGCGATTGCGCGCCGTTGTCGGCGGTCTACGCCAGCGACTCGCGGATGCGCGCGATCGCGTCCTGGAGCGGCTCTGTGTACCGTTCGCGACTGGAGAGATGCTTGATCTGGATGGTTCCGGCCTCGATCTCGCTGGGACCGAGGATGGCGACCCAGGGGTGGCCGCAGGCGTCGGCGTGCTTGAGCTGGGACTTCAGCTTGCGGGGCTCGGGGTAGAGGTCGGCCCCGATTCCCGCCTCGCGAAACGCCCGGGCCGCTACGATCGATTGCGGCATCGTCTTCGAATCGAAGATCGTGACCAGGACCGGTGCAGAGGTGGTCTGGCGGATCTTCAGGCCGCGCTCCTCACGGAGGGCCAGGATGCGCTCGAAGCCGATAGAGCACCCCACCGCCGGGACGTCGTTCTTGCTGAAGCGCCCGACCAGGTTGTCGTAGCGCCCGCCGCCCCCGAGCGACCCCATGTCCTCGTGGCCCGTCTGCACGGCTTCCCAGATCGGGCCCGTGTAGTAGCCGAGCCCCCGAGCCAGGGTGGGCTCGAACACGATGCGCCCCGTGGGCACGCCCAGGGCCTGTGCGTCGGACCGGATGCGATCGAGATCTGCAATGGCCTCGGCCACACCGGGCTGTTCGGACAGGATGCGCGCGACGCGATCGACTGCCGGCTCGGTGGGATCCGAGCCCTCGAGAACGGCCCACAACCCCTCGATCACCGACCCGAGGCCGGCGTTCTCGAGCTGCTGGTTCACGCCCTTCACCCCGACCTTGTCGAGCTTGTCGACGATGACCAGGAGCTCGGTCTCCCGGCTCTCGACGCCCAGGTGACGGGCCAGGGCCCGGAGCAGCCGGCGGTCGTTGAGCTTGATGGTGACGTCGGCGAATCCCACGGCCGCCAGCGCCTCGCAGAACGCCGACAGGCACTCGGACTCGGCGAGCGTCGAGGTGGTGCCGCAGATGTCGATGTCGCACTGCCAGAACTCGCGAAAGCGACCTTTTGCGGGACGCTCTGCGCGCCAGACCGGACCCATGTGGTACCGCTTGAACGGCATCCGGGGGTTCTCCATGGCCACGACGCGCGCCAGCGGCACGGTCAGGTCGTAGCGGAGCGCCTGATCCACTTCGCCCCGCTCGCCAGCCTCGCCCCGCTTGAGGATCTCGAAGACCAGCTTGTCGCTCTCGTCGCCCGCCTTGCCGCGCAGCGTTTCGATGCGCTCGAACGCCGGGGTGTCCAGGGGCTCGAACCCGTGCGCACGGTAGACCCGGCCGATGGCGTCGAGGACGTGCAGTCGGTCGTGCATGTCTTCGGGCATGTAGTCGCGGGTTCCACGGGCTCGATTCACCTGCATGGGGCCTCCTCGTCGGCTTCCTCGTGCGCAGAGCAGGTGCCCGTATCCCGGAGGTGCTCGCGCGCACGGGTCCGCAAGCGGTAGACTGACGCGACTGGTACACCGACGGGTCACGGAGTAGGCAGGAAGTGGCGCTGGGTTGGGTGCACGGCTTGGGGACGGAGACCGGGTGAGCGACTTCCACTACGTACGAACGCTGGGCAGGGATGGCGGCGTCGACGTGTGTTCGGGCCAGGCCATCGGCGAGGAGCTCGGCGCGATCCTGGAAGACGGTCTGCCGCCGTTCAACGTGGCGCTGCACATCATCGCCGCGCTGTGCGAGATCCTCGACATCACCGAGGAGGACGGCGAGGTCCACGGCAACATCGATCCCCGCTACATCTTCATCGACGACACGGGTGCGGTGTCGCTCGAGGGCTTCGGTCAGTCGCGCACCCGCGCCCCCGAGGGCAAGCCCCGCGGTCCGATGACCGATCTGTACGGGCTCGGGTACACGGCGTTCAAGCTGTTCACCTCGGGTGAGCTGCCGCCGCTTCCCACCGATGATGCCGACGCCCACGACGACGCCGTGATCGACGAGATCCTCGGGATCGACTTCGAGGGTCTGAACGAGGAGATGATCGGGGACGTCCAGTGGTTCCTGGCCAAGCTGTTGGCCTTCGACCGAGAGGATCGTCCGCCGGCCGTCGAGTGCTGGCGCACGTTCGTGGCCTTCGCCGACGAGGCGCGGGGTCCCGACTTCGTGAACTGGTGTCTGGACGCCCTCGACGGCGGGGGTGAGCGTCGTTCCGGTGCCGATGCGGCGGGGGGTGCAGCAGCCGGAGCAGCTGCGGGGGGCGCCGAGGAGCCCGCAGACGACCTCGATGGCCCGCTCGTGTCCCGCGGACCCCTGCAGCGCGGTGGTCTGGCGTTCGATCCCGGTGCGGCGGCTGCGGGAGGCACCGCGTTCTTCAGCAAGGACGATCTGAAGGCCGCCCTCGACCGGCAGGAACCCCAGAAGCCCGCTGCGGGCGGGGGGTCTGCAACCAGCTACTGGTCGCGCGACGAGCTGTCCGCCATGGCCAAGGGCACCAACGGCGCCCCGCGTCCCAAGCGCGCCAAGGGCGAAGGCGAGCGCCGCAAGACCATGGCGATGCAGAAGAAGGACGTGCAGCGGTCCCGCGGTACTGCCAGTGCGACCAAGCCGGCCCGCAACGAGCAGAAGATCAAGAGCGATCCGCCGGTCCCGGCCGCCCCGGCTCCTCCGCCTCCGAGCCACCAACCGGCCCCGCCCGTGCCGCGTCCTCCGCAGCCCCAGAAGGACTTCGACCGTCCTGCTGCGTTCGATCAGCCCGAGCCCACCATCCGGATGCAGTCCGACAAGCCCCGGACCACGCGCACGCCTGCCCCGGCCCCTCAGGTGTTCCGTCCTCCGGGGCTCGCGGGCAACAACAGCGCTGCGCCGTCGTCGGAGTCCGCGCCCGGCCGCCCGTCCCGCTCGCCGTCTCAGCCACCCCGTCCCCTCGAACCTCAGCCGTCCGAAGTCGCTACCCGCGTCCAGGATGCCGCCGAGGTCCAGCAGGCCCTCCGGGAGTCGGAGGCGCAGCGCGCCCGAGAAGCCCGTACCCACAGCCAGTCCGGTCATGGCGCGCCTGCGGGGCAGGCTCCGTCCAACCCGGCGCCCGCCATCAAGGGTCCCCAGAATCCCCCGCCCCAGCTGCCGGTCGAGCCGCCGGTGCCCGCCTACGACACGGGCTACGTCGAGACCGACGAGGGCAGCAGCTTCAACCTCGTGCTGATCGGGGGCATCGCGCTGGTGCTCGTCATCGCGGTGGTCGCGTGCATCGGCCTCGGTGGGCTCGGGGGCGCCGTGGCGTTCGTCACCACGGGGTCCACGACCACGCCCGTCGAGAACCCCGATCCCACTCCCACCCCCAAGCCGCTTCCGGGCCCGGCCCTGCCCGACCCCAACAACGGGGGCGTCGACAACGACGGCAACGCGGGGACCGATGGCGACGACGGCGAGGATGGCAACGGGAAAGATGGGACCAAGCCGTCTCCCAGTCCGTCTCCGACGCCGCGTCCCACCACCCGTCCGACGCCGCGTCCCTCGCCCAGCCCATCTCCGACGCCGCGTCCCACCACCCGTCCGACGCCGCGTCCCTCGCCGAGCCCGTCTCCGACGCCGCGTCCCACCACTCGGCCCACGCCCAGCCCTCAGCCCATGGTCCGTCCACAGCCCGATCCCGAGCCCGTCGCCGATCCCGCGCCGGTCACGGGTCCCATCACGCTGACCCTCAAGTCCCGGGATCGCGGCCGGCTCATGTGCCCGGGTGTGGGGTCCAAGGAATTCGACGGGAACACGCTGATCAACATCGAGAGCTACCAGCTGCCCGCGACGTGCCTGGTGACCATCGAGGGCAAGAAAGAAGCCTTCCAGGTCAAGGGCGCGGGTTCGGTCACCTGCAACCTGGCGGGCAGCCGGGTGTCGTGCGACAAGTCCGTCGTGCAGTAGACAGGGCAGCGGAGGGCGCGTGCGCGCAGTGATCCAGCGGGTCTCACAGGCCTCGGTGACGGTCGAGGGAGAGGTCGTCGGGGCGATCGAGCAGGGCGTGCTGGTGCTGCTCGGTGTCACCGGGGGCGATGCGGATGCCAACGCGAAGTGGCTGGCCGACAAGATCGCCGGTCTGCGCATCTTCGAGGACGACGACGGCAAGATGAACCGGGGCCTCGCCGACATCGGGGGGTCGGCACTCGTGGTCAGCCAGTTCACCCTGTACGGCGACTGCAAGAAGGGACGCCGGCCGAGCTTCGTGAAGGCCGCCCGACCCGAGATCGCCGAGCCGCTCTACGAAGCGTTCTGCGACCATCTCCGCCGGGCCGGAATCCAGTCCGTCCAGACCGGGGTGTTCGGCGCGATGATGGATGTGCGCCTGCTCAACGACGGGCCGGTCACCCTGATCCTCGACCACCCGAGCGTGGGATGAGGACACCATGAGCCCGTGGTCTGCCGAGCTCGAGGTCGCCCGGAGAGCGGTGGCGGCCGTCGCTTCGGTGGTGGCCGAACGCCCCTCCCGGATCGACGACAAGGGTGCGTCGAGCCACGCTTCGCTGGCGAACCTCGTCACCGATGTCGATCGGCGGTGCGAAGCCGTGATCCGCGACGTGCTCGCGCAGCAGACCCCCGACATCCCCGTGCTCGGCGAGGAGGAGGGCGGGGCCACCGACGGTGCCGGGCGAGGCGCCGATGCGCGCTGGATCGTCGACCCCATCGACGGCACCACCAACTTCGTGCACGGCTTCCCCTTCTACGGCACCAGCATCGCCCTCGAAGTCGAGGGCCGGTCCGTGGTCGGCATCGTGGTCGATCACCCACGCCAGGCGCAGTTCGAAGCCACGCGGGGCGGCGGAGCCCACTGCGATGGCGCCCGTCTGGCCGTGTCCTCCACGGGCACCCTCCCCGAATCCCTCGTGGCCACGGGCTTCCCGTACGATCGGTCTGAGAGACTCGCCGAGCTGCTGGGGCCCGTCCGGTCCGTGCTGCGCGCGTGTCGGGGCCTGCGACGCGCCGGGGCCGCCAGCCTCGACCTCGCCTACGTCGCCGCTGGGAGCCTGGATGCGTTCTTCGAGTCCGACCTGGGGCCGTGGGACGTCGCGGCGGGCACCCTGCTGGTCACCGAAGCCGGTGGGCGGGTCACCACCCACGGGGGCGTCCAGGTCGATGGCGCGCCGATCACCAGCCCCCTGGCCACGAACGGGCAGATCCACGAGGCGATGGTCGCCCTGATCGGCGGGCAGTGATTCCTGGGAAGAAGCCCTCAGCGGGTCAGCTTGCGGACCGCCCGGTAGACCGACTCGTCGGACTCCACCGTGTGCATGGCATCGAGGGGCACCCAGCGTGCGGCGAGGGCGTCGCTGCCGGCCGTCACGTCGCGGGTCTTCGCTTGGAACAGGAAGCGGACGTCGAAGTGGCGATGCTCGGGCTCGGCCGCGCGTCCGGGCTTGGCGGGACGGGCCGGGATCACGTGGACGTCGACGTCGAAGGGCACGGGCTCGCACACCTCGAGGTCGGTCAGCCCCACCTCTTCGGCGACCTCCCGTCGTGCCGCCGACAGCAGGTCGGGGTCGGTGGGATCGACGTGTCCGCCGGGTTGCAGCCAGCGGTGGAGCTTGCTGTGCTCGATCAGCAGGAGCGCCGAGCGGTCGGGGTCGAGCACGAACGCCGACGCCGTGAAGTGCCCCGGGGTGTAGTGGTGCCGGGACCCACAGTCGTCGGACCGGACCAGCGCGCGCATGGCCGCCAGGTGCTCCGCTTCGGTGGGGTCTGCAGGGGTGACGGCGTCCAGCAGGGCCGTCACGCCGGACGGATCGAGCGGCATGGCTGTGAACGCCCCGCTACTGCAGGACGAACGGGTAGACGATCTTCTGGCCGTTGCCGCTGCTGGGCGGGAACTCGAGGCCGCGGATGGCCGAGCCGAGACACGTCTCCAGGCGGGAGCCGGCGAACTCGGGCTGCTGCACGCGAACCCCGGTGACCGAGCCCGTGGGCATCAGCGTGAACTTCACGTCGACGCGCGGGGGCAGCTGACCGGTGGTCTGCAGGACCTCGTAGAAGCACTTCTTCACTTCGAGGTTGGTGCGCAGCATCACGTCGATGACCTCGTAGGACACCTGGGCCGGGGCCGCGGCCGGCGCGGGCGTGGCGGGCGGCGGTGCGGGAGCGGGCATCGGAACCGGTGCGGGCGCGGGGGCGGCCGGCGCCGGAGTGGGTGTGGGCGCCGGCGTGGGCGCCGGACGCGGATCGGGCCGCGGGTTGGGCCGGGGATCCGGTCGCGGGTTGGGCCGGGGGTCGGGCCGCGCAGGCTCCGGATCGGGCTGGGGCTCGGGTTCGATGGGGTCGCCACCCACCACACCGTCGTCAGGATCGGTGCCGTCGGTGCCATCCGTGGGCTCGGGATCCATCGGGACCGAGGGCTCGATGGGCAGACCCGGATCGCTCGGGGCGAACTGCAGGGCGGCGACCTTGTTGAGGTCGAGCTCGATCATCCGCTCGCCAACGTAGTGCGTGGACACCAGCCCGGTGGCCAGCGCGACAGCGAGGATCGCGCCCGTGACGATGGACGTGCCGAGCCAGGCAGGACGGGTGCCGCGACCGCCGGTGATCAGGATCAGCAGGCTGGTGATCGAGCCACCGATCGACACCGCGAGGCCGAGCCAGAGCAGCGGACGCTGGGGCCAGACCGAGAGCAGGGCCAGGATGAAGATGCCGAGCAGGGTGCCGAACACGCCGGTCATGGCGATGGTCATGTCGCCGGCGGGGTTGTGGTAGTGCGCCACGTAGGACGGCATGGAGCCCGGGTAGCTGCTGGGCGGCGGCTGGCTGCGGACCATCGGGCGCGGAGTGGCGCGACGGTCGGGACCGGGAATCGACCCGCCACCCCGGGTGGTGAGCGATGGCCCCCCGCGGGACGCGCCTGGCCTCGACTGGGCCGGGGGCGGGGTATGCGGACGCTGCGACGTGCGCTGCGGAATCGAGTGCTGTGCTGCGGCCACGTTGCTGTCGGACTCGGGGAGGTCCGAGTCGCTGGGGCTCTTGACGGTGTCGCCCCCTGCGCCGCCGGCTCCGGCTGCACGGACCGCATCGGCGGTGGGTGCGTGGGAACGGGTGCCGGCCGGAAGCGGGGTTCCGGGGAAGACCGGGACCTCGTCGCGGGCCATGCTGCGACGGTTGAAGCCGGCCGGCGCGGGGCGGCCGGGCAGGGTCTTCTCGGGCTCGTCGTCGATCGGCGTGGTCTTGCGCTCGCCGGTCATCTCGCGCTGCGGAGCACCCATGGGGGTGGGCGGAACGGCGGTGACGAGCGTGCGCTCGTTGGGGTCTGCATCCGCGCGGGGCCGCGGGATGAGCATCCGGTG
This sequence comes from Myxococcota bacterium, assembly GCA_965224055.1. Lineage (GTDB taxonomy): Bacteria > Myxococcota_A > UBA796 > UBA796 > JACKEQ01. Next base: position 6,966,916 of record OZ245034.1, read on the forward strand.
CCCGCACTGCCGACAGGTCGCCTTGTTGACGGGCTTGACCAGCTTCGCGTCGGGAACTTTGTAGACGGCGCCGCAGTTGTCGCAGACGACCTTCATCGTTGCTCCCATCCTGTCCGTGAACGCGGTGATCTAGTGGAACGAAGCCGGCCTGGCAAGGCTCGACCCTATTCTACAGGACTTCGCCTGCGGACGGCCAACGCACGGGCGGCCCGCTCCTTACACCGCGCATCACAGCACAGCGCGAATCGCCCGGTCGAAGTCGAGCCGGTCGACCAGGTGGGTGAGGTAGTCCGACCGCTCGCTGTCCCACACCAGAACGGGCCCGTCGTACCGGTCGATCCAGTCCTCGTACAGCGCGTTCAGCTTGCGCAGGTAGCTCGCGGGGATGGCCTGCTCGCTGGGCCGGCCCCGGGCCTTGATCCGCTTGCGGATCGCCCGCACCGAACAGCGCAGATAGATCATCAGGTCTGGAGGTTGCAGGCTGGCTTTCATCGCCTGGTACATCTCGAGGTAGGTCTGGTAGTCGCGCTTGTTCATCCGCCGCGACCGGTGCAGATACGTCGCGAAGATCTCGGCGTCCTCGTAGATGGTGCGGTCCTGAACCAGCGTGCCGGGTGTGGCCTCGAGCTCGCGGTGCAGGCGGAACTTGTGCGACAGGAACCAGACCTGACTGTGGAAGCTCCAGCGCTTCATGTCCTGGTAGAAGTCGTCGAGGTAGGGGTTGTCGGCGAACGGCTCGTAGACCGGCGTGACCCCGTAGTTTCGGGTCAGGTGCTCGACGAGACTCGTCTTCCCGACCCCGATGTTTCCGGACACCGCGATGAACTTGTCGGCCATGCCGCTCCCTGGAGGCGTGGGTTGTACCGCGCGCGCGGTAGGGTGGGCCAGCTGTCGAGGTCGCCATGTCGTCTGCCCGCCGTCCCCCCTTCCCTTCTGCCCTGTTGCTCCTCGGGCTCACCGCCTGCAGCGGGACCCCTCCAGAAGACGCACCGGATGAACCCAGGCCGGACGTGAAGCCCGATGTCCAACCCGATGTCCAACCGGAGAACCCCGTGGAGGTCGAGGACGACATCCCGATCGGGGCGCTGTACGGCGCCCCGCCGGACGACTGGGACGAGGAGGAGCTGAAGACGCCGATGCCGCCGGTGGCGCCGAACGACGACACCAAAGAGAAGTCCGATGGCAACGAGAAGAAGAAGGCAGACGGGGAGACCCCCGCACAGCCCAAGGCCGATCCCGCGGAGTGAGCGGCTCCCTGGACGACGTCGCCGCTGCCGTCCTCCGGCTGACCCTGGCCCATCGGGACCCCCGCCGCACCGAATCCGAAGCGGCATTGCGTCGCTGGATTCGCCACCAGTGCGTGCACGGCGCGACCGGCTGGCTCCCCCACCCTCGTGCAGCGGTGATGCTGGGTGCCCGTCAGCAGCGGGTGACCGGTCCGATCCGACCTCTGATCCTCGCCGTCGATCCTGGAGATCCAGAGGCGGTGGACGCGGTGTTCGCGGCTCTGGAGGCCCACGTTCCCGTCGAGCCCGCGGTCACCCTGGTGCTGGACGCGGCCTGGGTCGGGTTGCTCCCGGGCCTCGAGGCGCTCGGGCTGGTTCCGCGCTTCGTGGAGCTCGAGGGCACCCTGGCCGAAGCGCGCTCGATACCGCGCTCGATACTGGAATCGTCGGCATCCGGGCTTCCGATCCGCGCGGGCACGGCCGACGACCGCAAGGCGTTGCTGGCGCTCCGGCGGTCGGTCTTCCGGTCCGAGCCCGAGCTGGGGTTCGGGGACCCCGAGCACCAGCATCCCGAGGCCATCGAGGCCGGGGTGTCCGGAATGCTGGAGCGGGCACTGTCGGGCGCCGGTCACGTGTCGCTGGTGGAAGACGCAAGTGGGATCGGGGGCTTTGCGGCGGCGGCCGTGCGGACCGGAGCGCCTCCGACCGCCAACCTGATGATCGCCGTACACTCCCGTCTGCGCGGGCGTGGCGTGGGTCGCGACCTGTACGGAGCCGTGCTCGCGGGCCTCTCGAGCCGCTTCGCTGAGACCCCCGGTCTGGAGGGGCTCCGGTTGATCGGTCAGACGCGGCACCCGGCCGTCCAGCACCTGTCCGCGCAGATGGGCCGCTGGCCGCGGGCGTTGGTGCTCCGGGGATCGGGGGTTCCCCTCGCTGATCGGCAGCTCGCCCGCATCGTGGGCTCTCCTCGACTGTGGTGTGTGGGTCGGGCGCCACGGGTGCAGCTGCGTGCGTGGAGGCCCGAGCACGCCGAGGCGCTGCGAAGGGTTCTTCAGGAGAGCGAGGCACATCTGCGACCCTGGGTGAGAGCGGTGCAGCGCATGGCTCCCACCGTCGAGGGCACCCGCGCGGAGCTCGAGGAGCGTGCGGCGAAGCACGGCTTCGGGCCCCGTCGATCGCTGAGGTTCGGGATCTGGCACGGCGCTACGCTGGTGGGAACGGTGCTGCTCTTCCACCGGGAGTCCGACGCGTCCGACGGAACGCCGGAGTGCGGGTACTGGCTGCACGTCGACCACACGGGACGGGGCTTCGCGGGGCTGGCTGTCTCGGGGGTGGTGCGCCTGGCGCGGATCGCGGGGCTGTCGCGGCTCAGGTTCGTGTGTGACGTCCGGAACACGCGCAGTCGGGCCATTCCGCGTGCGCTGGGCGCCGAAGTGGTGCGGATCGACGAAGTGGCGTCGTGGTGGGAAGGCGAGCCGCCGGTTCAGCTCGAGGTCTGGGAGCTGTCGCTCGATTCAGCCGTCGAACCGTCGGTATAGGCCGTCGGTACCTTCTCGGACGAGTAGCCACGGAACAGGTATCGGGCGAAGACCGGGCGGTTGTTCGCCACCACCTTGTAGCCCAGCTCCAGCACCCAGATCATCGGAGGACGTCGCAAGAACCGCGCGGTGATGGGCCATCCGCAGCGCTCCAGTGCGAACAGCCAGGCCCGGCCGGCTCGAATCCAGGTCTGGTCTGCGGTGTAGACGTGCACCGCGCGTGCGCAGGCCGCACGTCGCTCGGCGTCCATCGGGGGTTCGGGCACGTCCTGAAACGCGATGGGGGTGAGGTCTCCAGAGCTGTCGTTGTGCCTGACCCAGGCAGCAAAGCGGCGTCAAAACCCTCAATCGCCGTCGTACAGCACCCAGTGCTTGCGCTTCTTCGGAACCGGGGAGGACTCGTCCACGGAGGCAGTCTATCCTGCGTCTGTCGGTGGATTCCGCACGATCTCCACCAGCTCTTCGAAGCGCTCGGTGTCCGGCACCGCGCCTCCGGCGTCCCGCCAGCGCTGGAGCGTGGCCAGGAACGCCTCGTCGTCGCCGAGCCTGGCGTGGGCTTCTTCCAGGTTCCCGAGCGCCAGGAGATCCGTGGGGTTCGCTTCGAGGCGCTAATGATTGCCTACCCAACAGGTCCGTATTTACGGGTGCGTCGAAGGGTTGGGGTGTCGTTGTGCTTCAGCGCTCGCCAGAACTGACCCCTTCCTGCTCGTCAGAACTGACCCCCCGAGATCGGTCGGCTGGGCGGCATCCCCCTCGAGCTACTGGCATACCGCCCTCTCCGCCTCCGGCAAGGTCGGGAGCACCCTTCGCGCCGAGCAAGCTCGGCCCTGCAGGGACCCGCTCCCTCCCCTGCCTCCGTCTCCGTGGGCTCGGTAGGCGGCCAGCACGAGGAGCATGCAGCCCTGTGGCCTGACGCGTGGTACACTGCCGGTCGCCCGAACACGGCAGCCGTACGCCGTGTTCGCCCCCGCGAACAGGCGTTCGCCCCCGCGAACGTGGGGGGTCATTTTTGGCGAGCGGAAGGGGGTCACTTTTGGCGAGCGCTCAAGCGTTGTGACGCGCACACCCGATTCTGTGCGTCTGTCGGCTCGCACACGTGCTGGAGCGGGCGCCGGATGCTCGGTGCTTGCCGACGCGGTTCCGCACAACTCTCCGCACAACCGCCGATCGGTGCGGATGACGTCTGGAGCGGGATTGGCGATGCCCCGACGGCACCGTTGGTACTGTGCACGCTGGAGGTGTCCGTGAGCCGACGTCAGAAGGTCTACGCGCTTGGGTGGCGTCGTCCGGGAGACAGCCAACTGAAGCTCATCAACGTCAGCTCCACCGAGCGTCGCGCCAAGATGTGGGGAGAGACTGAGGCGCACGAGAGCGGGCCTATGGGCGGGAGCGTGTACGAGGTGCAGGAGATCGAGGTCGACGGCTTCCGGATCCGAGCCTGGCGCTACTACTGGGATTCAGAGTCCTGGCTGGCGAGCGGCGAGTGGACATGAGGCACGCCCAGAAGGTCGTCGCGTACAAGTGGTTGCGCCAGCAGGTGGCGGAAGCCCGCTCTCGTTCATCAGATCCCTCCGGAGTTGGCTTCACTGGAACACCTCGAGATGTGTGGTTCAGCGAGTGGTTCCGATGGCTGGATAGAGAAGGGATCATCAAAATGTATGGTGGGAACCGTCCATACCGCATCCTGCCAAGAGGCGTGGACATCGTCGATGAGGCCGAAGAGAACCCCCTCGATTCGGCTTGGCCGTTTCCCTCGAAGATGGAGATGGGGTTGTGTGGAGAGCCTCACCGAGGCTTCCGGTGGACGCCGATGGAGATCGCTGCAGATGAGTACGTTCCGACCGCCCTCGCCGGCTGGGATGCGCTGGTCCGGGGCATGGCGTTCCGAAAGGGCTACGCTGCGCGGAGGGTCACGGGGCTCGAAGGCCGCATCCAGCTGGAGTTCGGCATCCCAGAGGAGGACGCCGAATCGGGTGACCAGGTGAAGATCGACAGGTTCCAGCGCGAAGCGCTCGAGGTCGTGGACCAGAACCTCCGGAAGCAGGACATGGAGGTCGCCGCCTACCTCGAGGCTCGCGCGAAGGCCGCAGAGGTCGTCGGGCAGCTTGAGACGTCGCTGGCGGGCATCCGAAAGGACCTGACGTCCGGCACCGTCGGAGAGGCGATCGAGCTGGTCGGCATCCTTGGGAAGCTGCTCGGTCGCTGATGCGAGCCCTATTCCTCACCCGCATGCAGTTCGACATCGTCGTGTGGCATCCCCATCTCCGCCCTCATGCGCTGCATCATCTCGCGCATTGCCTTGCTCGCGCCGCTTGTCGCGCGCTCCAGCGCCAGCGCCGTCTGATCTGAGATTGCCGGGGATTCACCAACCGCACGGTCCACGGCGTCCACGATCGCTTCGGCCCATGCGCCGGTCACCTTCTCGTGACACGCAACGACTTCACGAGAGCCGTCAAGGTACACCCGGAGAACAGTCGAGTTGATGTCGTCTACGAGTTCCTTGGACTCTTCGAGGGTGTCCTCCCACTCCCGTTCCGCAGCACTGTCTCCAAGTCGAAGTACGACAAGCTGTTCTGGGCTGTTGGGCACGGTCCGGTTTCTCATGTGGGCAATCAGCCTCCCATAAGCCTCAAGGTACGCAGTATACGCATCGACGCGGCGCAGTCGGTGGGTGCGGTGCGTGTCGGCCCGAAGTCGCGCCTCCTCCCGAACACGTGCCGCTTCGCCTTGCTCGTGGATGATGCCCTGGAGGCCCTCGACCCTCGCCGCGAGCTTCGCGCCCTCCAGGGCGGCGGTCTGCGCCACCAGCTGGTCGAGCACCTTCTCTTGTGCCTCGACCCGCCGAGCAACCACCTGTGCTTCCGAATGCGCCTCGGCCATGCGCTTCCCGAGGAATTCCAGGTAGGACCTGGCCCACCAACCACCGGCAGCAACGACAGCCGCGACGATGGCCCCGCCCAGCGCTCCCTCAAGCATCCCAGTCCTCTCGCTTCCGGAACGGCACCACCGTTCCCCGTGTCGTCCCCAGCTGCCCACGCTGGAAGCCTTCCACGAGCTCGTCGTCGCCGACGTTGCGGTACACCTCGAGCATGACAGCGATGGAGTGGCCGAGCGCCTGGGCGACGAGGAACACCTCGGTCCCGGTCGTCACCGGATCGCCGTTCGTGTCTGCCCACTGGAATTGCACAGCGTTGGCGGTGCACGTGCCATCCTCTCCGGGCTCACCCTGCGGCCCAGCTGGCCCCTGCTCACCCTGGGGTCCCGGTGGACCTGACGGCCCCTCTGGTCCCTGTGCTCCCGTTCCGCCGCTGCACGCGACCAGCATCCCCAACACGAGCACCATCCGGCACCTCCGACGGGGAGCCTACACCGCTCGATGCGCTGGCCTTGCGCATCTGCACACCCATAGGCGAAGCCTGTGCAGAATCGCCCATCTATCTGAATACTGTCCGTTGACGTATAACGTCACCAGACGTATATTGAGGATGTCGGGAGGGGGAATGAGCCTCCTGCCCGGCACTCAACACCGAAAAGGAGGCATGAACCATGGTTAGCGAATGGTTCGTCGTCGCCGCTTTCATCGTGGGCTTCGAGCTGGGATACCTGCTGCGTAGCCAAATGAAGAGCCGCTGATGACACGAGGTGGGGGCGGTGCAACGCCCTCACGTCACCATTCTAACCCAGGTTCGCCTCCGTGAGGTGAAGATGCCGCGCAAGATGCAACCACCCCCTCCCGATGCCCCGATATCCGTGCTCGCGGCCCACGCGTTCCATTCGGCTTTGCATACGGTACTTGGCCCAACAACACAGGCAGTTGCCGCCGAAGCCGTGGGGGAAACGGTCCAAGGATACTCCGACTGCCTCCGAGGCCACCGAGGATCGCTCGATCGCGTGCACGGGTGGGTCCGAGCGATAGCCCCTGTCGCGACCATCGAACTGAACGTGGCGCCGCATCGAGTCACGGCGCTCACGCCCATTTCGCGGGTCTCGGTCTTGGGGCATCAGTACCGGTTCAACACTCCGGTGTCGTGGTCGTTCAGCCCTCGTCGTCCGTCGTGGGAAGATCTTGCAGCCATTGTCGATCGGGTCGCACGCGGCACCCCGGTATGTGTCAAGTCAGGAGAGACTCTGCAAAGCGGCGTGCTGCTTGAACTGGCATCGACTGTGCCGTTCGCAGAGATTGACCCCGACCCCGTCACGGTCATTGATGATGCAGTTCGAGAGGTCTTTCCTCACGCCTCGACTGGGCCGAGACTGCGGACATGAGAGGGCGACGGGCAGCGACACCAAGTCGCTCTACAGCTCTCGCTCCCTCGATTGGTGCGCCTTGGCGATGTTCTCGGCGATGCGACGCTCGACTTCCTCCCGGATGTGGAAATCAAGCTTCGCGAGGAACCCGGCCAGTTCGGGTGAGGTGTAGCGCTCTCCTTCCATCTCAATGATAGACCCGATGATTGTCCGCTTGCGGGACTCGTCCACCTCGTAGACGTGCACCGCGACGGTGTTGCTGTGGTTGTTCCACAGCGTGCTCCACTGTAGGTCTCGATCCAATTCATGCACCTTCTGTGTAGTTCCGCACAACTCGCCGTCACAAACGGACGATTCCGTAGTGCGAACCTTGATTCAAATCAGTAGACGTTGTACTTCTTGCGATTTGCCTCGTGGCCGTTCGCGTCCTTCGCCGGATGCAAGATCCCCTGGCTGTCGTGCAGGTAGAACCAGAACTCGGATTCTACTGGAGCCATCGATGCTTCCAGGGATTCGGTGCTCGGGTTCCCGATCGGTGTGGGCGGCAGACCCTTCTTGTGGCGGGTGTTGTACCGGTCGCTCTTGTCGCGCAGCTTCTTCAGGAACGCCTTGCGGTCGTTCCACTCCGCCAGCTCGTAGCGACTCGTCGCGTCGACCCCCAGCTGCCAGCCGTTGTCGATGCGCTTCCAGAGAATGCCCGCCACCAACGGGCGCTGGCTCGGCTTCGGTTCCTCGCGCTCCAGCATGCTCGCCATCGTCACCACTTCGTGCAGCGAGCGCTCTCCGAAGCCCTCGGCAGCGTGCTTGGCGCGGAAGCGCTCGTCGAACGTCTTCAGCTGGCGTTCGATGAGCTTCTTGGGGTCGATGTCGCCCTCGGACGGGATCATGTACGTCTCGGGGTAGAGGTAGCCCTCCAGGGTCTCGCCGGGCACCTCGAACGGCGCGTCGACGGCCTTCGACAGCGCCAGCTTCTTGTAGGCCCCGGCTTCCATCCGACCGGTCGCGGCGAGCGCGGCGTCGATGTCGCGGATCCGCCAGCCCTCCACGATGGTGAACGGCTCTTCGTCGGCCAGGGGCGCGCCACACAGCGTGTCGAGCAGCTCGTTCAGGCTCATCGACCGCCGGACCTTGAACCGCCCGGCCTTCAGACAGCTCGCATCGGCGCCGCGCAGGTACATCTTCCAGCTGAACGCGCCGGGGATCAGGCCCTCTTCTTCGAGCTTGGGCGCGAGTCCGTTGGCGGTGGAGCCCTTGGGCACCTCGAAGACGAACTCGGTGTCGTCGCCGGGCTGGACGGGTGCATCGGGATCGACGCAGCCGAACAGCAGCGCGAGGAGGGCGAACAGGGCGGTGAATGCGGGCATGGACAGGGCTCCCTGGGGCGACGAGGGAGTATCGTGATGTGGGACCATCCGCTCTGCAGGCACCTCGCCCGGGTGTTCCGACAGTGGGTATGGGCTATCTTTGGGCCATGAGCATCCCTGTCATCGACGTCGCCGCCCTCACTCCCGAGGAACGCGTGCGGCTCATCGGAGAACTCTGGGACAGTCTCGCGGATGGGGATCCCCGCGTGCCTGACGAATTTCGACTGGAGCTGGAGCGTCGGTCCGCAGAACTGGATGCGGATATCGTTGCGGGTCGGCCCCTCGGGCGCAGTTGGCACGACGTTCGACGTCGCATCGAGGCTCGGCGCGACTCAGAATGAAGGTCGTGTTTCGTGCGGTTGCAGAGGCCGAGGTGACCGATGCCTGGGAGTACTACGAAGCCATCGCGCCCGATCTGGCGGACGATTTTCTGCAACGGGTTGAGGAAGCGCTCGGCCATGCGTTGGAACGTCCTCTAGTCAATGCGGCTGTCCATGGAGACCTGCGGATCGTCCGACTGGGGCGGTTTCCGCACCTGATCGTCTACCGTGTTGTCGGCGACGAATTGGTTGTCGTTGCGTGTACACATCCGAGGCAGCGCACCGAGCGGTGGAGCGGACGGCGGTGAGCCGCCTGCTCGACCCCCGCAACGGGTCCGACTTCGACCTGCCTCCGTGTACGGGCGCGCGCACCTACGTCATCGCGAGCACGCCACGCTCGGGCAGCACGCTGCTCGCACGGTTGCTCTGGAGCACGGAACGGGTCGGTGCGCCGAAGGAGTACCTCAACCCGATGCAGATCCGGGACTGGGAGGTCCGCCTGGGATCGGCGCTGTCGTCGCGGATGCATCGACTGCTGGTGGGCCCGGCCGTGGGTCTGGCGGGTCGAGGACGGTGGAGCGATGCCCGGCTGCGCGACCACCTCGTGCGGGTGCGCAAGCGGCGGAGCGGCGGGGGGTTCTTCGGACTGAAGCTGCACTGGCATCACTACCAGCAGTGGTTCGGACAGACCGGACGGGATGTGGATGCGTGGCTCGACCGACCGATGTGGATCCGCATCCGACGCGACGATGCCGTCGCTCAAGCGGTGAGCTGGGCGCGGGCGCTGCAGACCGGGGCCTGGATCGAGAAGCAGCTGCAGGAGCAGGGCCAGAAGGTGCGGATCCCACCGGTCTACAACCGGCAGCTGATCGCGGCACGCCTCGCGGACCTGCAGGCGGCAGAGGCCGGCTGGGACGGGCTGTTGGCGGGGCGAGAGGTGCACGAGGTCGACTACGCGGGCCTATCGGCCGATCCCCGTGAAACGGTGCGGTCGGTGCTGGCGTTTCTGGGGGTGGAGTCCCCGGACCCGGGGCCGCTGGAGATGCCGCTGGCCCGCCAGGCAGACGGGGTGTCGGCGGCGTGGATCGCGCGGTTCTCCAGTGCGTAGCAGACGGGAGACGGTCTCGACGGGCTCGGGGTCGCGCGGTCGTTCGGGATACAGTCCGGCGATCTCGCAGTGCACGGAGGACAGATGGGGCGCCGCAGACGGCCTGCCGAAGAGACCCAGGCCGAGATTCTTCAGGTCGCCCAGGCCCTGATGCACGAGCACGGTCCGGCCGGAGTGAAGCTCGACGACATCGCGAAGGAGGTGGGCGTGTCCCGGCAGGCGGTGCTGCACCACTTCGGCAACCGCGAAGGGCTGATGCAGGCGCTCGTCCGCTCGGCGTGGGTGGGGTTGTTCGAGGATCTCGCGACGCTCACCACCGTGGCCGACGCCACCCCGGATGCCTTCGTCGATCACGTGGACGACGTGGTCCGCAAGCGGGGCAACGCGCGGCTCGGGGCCTGGTTGCTGCTCTCGGACTCGGGCCTGCCCGACGAGGTGTTCGAGGGCGCTCTGGCGGGGCTCCCCCAAGCGTTGGGCACCGATCCCGACGTCGCTCCCGAGGATGCGCTGCTGCTGGTCGGTGCGGCGCTGTTCGGCGATGCGATCTTCGGGCGTCGGCTGCGTCAGGTGCTGGGACTGACCGACGACGAAGCGAGTCGCGAGCGGTTCCGGCGCGTGCTCGCGAAGCGGGTCTGGGGCGAGGAGTAGCGATGCGCTCGCTGTTCAGGGCGCAAAGGGCGTGCAGGCCGGACTGACGAGCACTTCGCACGGCCCCCCTCCGAACAGGGCGTCGCAGTCGCCGGCGAACGCGGCGTCGTTGCAGGCGATGGCGTCGGCGATCGTGGCCGGACAGCTGGCGGGGATGATCCCGATCTGACTGGCACACTCCGCGGTCGGCGCGGGCTCGATGGTGATGTCCTGGCCGTCGCAGAAGACGGTGGTGACGGGCTGCTCGAGCAGCAGGCAGAGCGCGAAGTCCTGGTTGGGGGACAGCTCGACGATGGGGAGCGGATCCTGCAGTCCGAAGGGCGCGCCCAGCAGGCGGGTGGCGAGCAGATCGAGGGGTTGGCAGGCGGGCATGTAGAGCGAGCGGCAGGGGTCGTCGGCGAAGTCGGACGTGCACGTCGCAGCGGCGATGTCGTCGGCGCAGTCCCGCAGCTCGCCCACCGTCACGTCGCATGCCGCCGGGACCCCAGCGAGATCGGCTTCGCACAGCGCGGCGTCGAAGGGGTCGGGCGCGAAGAGCAGGTCGGCCGGGCCGCAGGTCAGCGCGACGGGGGCGATGGCACCGAGCTCGGCGCAGAGGTCCGATTCGTCGGCGCCTTCGAGGTCGGACAGCGCAACGGAGTCGTCTGGACCGGGCGGAATGTCGGTGTCGGTATCCGTATCGGTATCGGTGTCCGCGTCGGTGTCGCTGTCGGTATCGGTGTCCGTGTCCCCCTCGACGCTGGGAGGGGTGTTGTTCGGGCATCCGAGCAGGGTGAGGGCGACGAAGAGCGGGGCGAGCGGCGAGAGTCGGGTGTGCATGCGGGGAGTATGCCCGATGCGTGCCGAGGTGGTGAGACCGGCTGGACCTCGAGCAGGCGCGGCACGGAGCGGTGGTTCCTGGGAAGAAGCCGACTGGGTGGGGCCGAGGAGGCTACTCGGGATCGCCGACGTGGCCGTTGTCAGCAGCCCTGTAGCCCGTAGCCTGAAGCCTGGTTCGACCTTGCAGTGAGGGGTTCTTCCCAGGAGTCTCGGCTGACGGCTACAGCGGACAGGTCCATGCACCGCCGGCGAGGCAGCGGGCTGAACGCGCTCAGCTGCAGCCCAGGCGACCTCCGCGGACCATGCAGCGCACGTCGCCCCCGGTGGTCGGCACCTCGATGCGGGCGTGCATCGGGACCGTGCCCTGGAGCGTGAGCTCGCAGCTCCCGGGTTGCGCGTCGTCGAAGCGGGCGATGGTGTCGCCGCCCGACAGGCTCTCGGTGCCGATTCGCTGGCCACCGCACTCCAGCGCGACCTCGGGGATGGCGATGTCGGCGTCGACTCTGACCTTGAGCTGCACGCCGTCGCGCTTCGCGATGCGCTGAGCCCCGAGCGCACCGGCCGGCAAGCGACACAACCCCTCGGTGAGCCCGTTCACATAGGCGATCTCGGCGTCGTCGTGGCCCCTGAGCCGGAGTTTCCCGGCTCGCTCCGCTGAGCCGTTTCCTCCTGTGAGCTTCGACACGGCCTCACGGTACGCCGGCAGGCTGGTGCAGCGCCGGTCTCCGAGGGCTCGCTCGGCGAGGAGGTCGGACCAGGCCATCAGCGCCTGGGCCTTGTGCAGGTTGCGGCTGTCGGCCTCGAGCAGGCTGGCGACGGTGGTGTGGAACAGCTCCTCCCGAGGCTCTCCGGTGTCCGCGGCTCGGTAGCGGATGCGGAACAGGACGGGATCGGCGCCGTCCATCTGTCCGGGCTTGACCTTGAGGTCCTGGAGGAACACCTGGCTGGTGCCGGCGTAGTAGTGGATGGGCTGGATGTCGGCTTCGTTGGTGCTGGCCTCCTCGCCGTAGAACCGCTCCATGGCGAGGCTGTCGGGGAGCTCGATCGAGAAGCGGACGTCGTGAGCGAGGGTCTGGACCAGGCTGTCGAATCCGCCGGTACCCGGCCCGAACACCCGGTCGACGACGGCTTCGGAGCCCAGGTAGACGTACGCGCCCTTGCCCTTCTCGGTGAGGCGGTCGAGCATCGTGTCGTCGAAGTCGCGCCCCACGCCGACGCCCGTGATCCGGATGCCGTGCTCGTCGAACTGGCGACCCACCTCCGAGACGAGGTCCTTGTTCACGTTGCCCGCGTTGAGCAGGGCATCGGTGAGGACCATGACGCGGCGGTTGCGGTCCTGGACCGAGACGGGATCGGCCTCCATCCGACCGGTCTGGATGCCGTACGCCTCCCGCAGGCCGGCGTCGAGATTGGTCGAGCCACGCGGGGTCATCGCGGCGATGGCGCCTTCGAGCACGGCGGCGTCGTCCCGACCGACGACGAAGTCGCGAACGGGGGTGCAGACCTTGTTGTCGAACAGGGTCAGATCGATGCGGTCGCCGGGCTGGAGCTGATCGACCATGGTGGTCAGGCCGCGCTTCACGTAGGTCATGCGGCCATCGGCCCACATCGAGCCCGAGCGATCGACGACCAGCGACAGGTCGAGGGGCTGCCGGGCGGGAATGGCGCCCTGCACGGCGAACGCGACCGACAGGGTGTCGGGGTCGTTCTCCGTGCCGTTCTCAGCGTGGTCGAGGACCCGGGCGGTGCCGAGCACGCTGAACCGGGCGTCATCGTGCTGAGCGTCCGGTGCGACGGGGACGGTGTCGAAGCTGAAGTAGTTGAGCAGCTCGTGGGGGCGGACCTCGGACATCGAGAAGGCGCGGTTGTTCGCCACGGCCCACAGCAGGCGCTGAGCGCTGGCGAGGCTCATGCTGTCGTCGTTGGACAGGTGCACGGTGGCACCCCAGTCCATCACGGGCTCGGGAACGGCCTTCGCCTGCTGCTCGGCCCGGTCGTCGCTCGGCGCATCTCCCCAGTCGTTCGGGACATCCATCTCCTCGTCCACGGCCGCGGTGGCGTCGGCCTTGGGGTCTGCACGCGGTGCCGCCTCGGCTTCGGCCTGGGGTGCTGCGGTCTGGGCCACGGGTGCAGCGCCTTCGGAGAGGCCTCCCCCGCCGATTCCGCTCCCGCTGTTGCCGAGGCCCTTCGTCCCGAGTCCGCCGATGCCGTTCACTCCTCCCAGTCCACCGGCGTCCCCGCCTCGAGGGGCGCTCGGCCTCATCTTCGGTTTCTGAGCCGGTCGGGATCGGCTCGCACCCCTGCCGTAGGCGCCCTTCCCCCCCACGTTCCCAAGGCCCAGGCTCCCCTCCTTGTCGGCGTCGGAGCCGCAGTCCTGGACCTGCATCGGGGGGAGTGCGGCCAGGGCGTCTTTGGGAGGTGCGCTTCGGGTGGGCGCGCTCCACGGGGTGTCCGGGACGCGGGTGGCGACGGGTCGAGCGCCATCTGGAAGCGCCTCGGCACCGTTGGAGCCGGCGTTCTCGGAGGTCGGGTCTGCATCGGGCCCGTCTGGACCGGGGGATTCTGCCGGACACCCCGCAACGGCCAGGGTCGCGGCCAGGGTCGCGAGGACGGTGAGGAGGCGCAAGGACGAGGAAGACGAGGAAGGCGAGGAGGGTGTGAGGACGCGCATGGAGCTTCCGGGGCTGGGAGAGTTGTCGCGAAGCGAACGCGGCAGAGCTCGGTCGCTTACAGTGGCAGTCGAGATCTTTTCTCATCTTGGGTCTCGACCGCTCGTTCCTCCTTCGTCCCTTCTTCGCCCGAGAGGTTCCCGGCCATGGCGCGGATTCTGTTGATCGACGACGACACCAGCCTGCTCGACGGGCTCGCTCTGGCGTTCGAGGATGCCGGCTACGATGTGCTCACCGCCCCGGACGGAGGGCGTGGCTGGGCGCTCGCGACCGATCGCGAAGGCACCGACGAGGCACCGGATCTGATCGTGTCCGACGTGAACATGCCGGGCATGGACGGCTTCTCCCTGTGTCGCAAGCTCCGCGAGGCCGGCCAGAGCGTGCCGATCGTGCTGCTGACCGCGCGGGACAACGAGATCGACGAGGCCCTGGGGCTCGAGCTGGGCGCGGACGACTACGTGAGCAAGCCCTTCTCCACGCGGATCCTGCTGGCCCGGGTCGCGGCGCTGCTCCGTCGCCAGGCACTCCGTGCCGACGGGGGCACGGGCGCTTCGGTGCTGACCAGTGGCGCGCTGCAGATGGACCCCGAGCGACTGGAGGTCCGCTGGAGCGACACGCTGATCGAAACCACCGTCACCGAGTTCAAGATGCTCGAAGCCATGGCGAGCCGTCCGGGCATCGTGCTCTCCCGCGAGCGTCTGCTGGAGCTCACCCGTGACGATGGAACGGTGGTCGCCGAGCGCATCGTCGACACGTACGTCCGGCGGCTCCGGCGCAAGCTCGAGCAGGTCGATTCGGGGTTCGCCTCGATCGAGACCGTGATCGGCGCCGGCTACAAATGGATGCCGGACGCCCGGAAGTCCTGATGTGCGCACGCTGATCCGCCGTATCCTGGGGCGCGACCTCCGCCGGCCCAGGCCCCCGTCCCGCTCCGAGATCACGGGCTTCATGCGCCCCGGCAGTCTGCGGTTCAAGGCCCTGGTGGCGGTGATCCTGATCGCGATCTCCCCCGCGGTGGCGGTGTGGAGCACCCGCCTGGTGGACACGGGCAGCATCGCGTTCCTCAAGTCCGAGGTGCGATCTGCGACGGACGAGGCGCTGGCGCTGCAGGCGGCGGGTGCCCTGGATGTCGCGAACGCCGAGCAGGTGGAGGCGCTCGCGACGGAGCACGGAGTGCGGATCCGGCTGGTGGATCCCACGGCCGGACGCGTGCTGCTCGATTCGGACCACGACGGGGACTGGCGCTGGTACCACGAGCTGACCGACCCCTTCTTCGGGCCCGAGGGGCGGCCCGATCCGGCGGAGTGGGATGCGCTGAGGCCCGCCATCACGGAGCGTGCCGAGGTCGTCGACGCGCTCGCGGCTGCGGACGGGGTCGCGAGCGGGTGCGGGGTGACGGGCCGGGCGAACCTGCTGGTGTGCTCCGAGGCCCATCGTCTCGACGCACGCGATGCGAACGGCGGTGCCGTCGTGCTGCACGTGCAGCGGTCGGTCGCCCAGTCCGTCCGCACCCTCTGGGAAGATCGGTTCCAGCTGATCCAGCTCACGCTGGTGATCCTGGTGTTCGCGGTGGCGCTCACGGTCTGGCTGGGGATCCGCTGGGTGCGGCCGGTGGAGAGCCTGCGGGACCAGGCGTTGTCGCGCACCTCGGGTGCGGGTCGGGTGTCGACCGAGCCCCTGACCATCGATCGGGCCGACGAGCTCGGCGAGGTCGCGGATGCATTCAACACCCTGCTGGCGGCGCTGGAGCAGCGGAATCGGGCGAACGAGACCTTCGCGGCCGATCTCGCCCACGAGCTCAAGAACCCCATCGCGGCCGTCCGCACCGCCTCCGAAGCCCTGTCGGGGGGCAAGCCGCTCACCGAGTCCCGCGCCGCCCGCATCCAGCGGATCCTGGACGACAGCAGCAAGCGCATGCAGGTGGTGATCGACCGGTTCCTCGAGCTGGCCCGTGCCGAAGCGGGTCTCGCGACCACCAACCTCGAACCCGTCGATCTGGACGGCCTGGTTCGGGGGTTGGTCGACACGCTGGGCCACGATGCGCGCTTCTCGACGGTGGAGTTCTCGGTCGAGCGGGATCCCGGCGCGCCCACCTGGCTCGTCGGCGACGAAGAGCGGCTGGAGACCGCGTTCCGGAACCTGCTGCTGAACGCTGCGACCTTCGCGGCGGGCGAGCCGGACACCGACCCGGCGGTGCGGGTGCGGATCACCTCGCGGGTCGATGGGCACGTCGCGGTCGCGGTGGAGGACACGGGGCCCGGGATCGCCGAGGACGATCTGCCCCGGATCTTCGACCGCTACTTCAGCAAGCGGCAGGGGGGAACGGGGCTGGGCCTGCCGCTCGCGAAGGCGATCGTCGAAGCCCACGGTGGGTCGCTGTCCGCTGCGGGCGAACCGGGGGTCGGTGCCGTGTTCACGGCCATCTTCGCGGGTGTGTCCGCGACCGGGCCTACGGCCAGGTCTGGGGACGACTCCTCTGGAACTCACAGCTCGCCGGAGCGGTGAGGCTGGCGCACATCGACACGTAGTCCTGGATGGTCCAGTGCTCGGATGCGACGACCAGCAGCTGGCGCTCGGTGCCCGCGGCCTCGCGCAGGGCCGCCGACAAGGTCGCATCGAGGGGGTGCGGTCCGACGAGCTCGGGTGGGATGGGAGGGCTGTTGGTACCGTCCACGTTCTGGAGCGTGGCGCGCCCCTGGGCGTCGGCGGTGACCATGATCACGCTCTGCCAGCGACCCCAGCGAGGGGTCTGGTAGTGGCCGTTCCCGACGGCCAGACCCACGTCGCGCTCGTGGGGCAGCTCGAGGAGGATGACCTCGCGATCGGCGATGACCACGTCGGTCCAGTACGTGCAGTCGCCCTGCTGCACGCGGGATCCGTCGCGTCGAACGATGTCGACGCACCCCGCGCGATCGATGGTGTCGGGGGCGCTCCACCGCTCCCCTCCGAAATCCTCCCAGACCGGGAGCGTGACGTCGTCGGGAACGGGATCGAACATCCACAGGTGCAGCGCGGGAACCACCAGGGTCACCGCACTCGCCGCCGCGACCAGCACGGGACCGGCGTCCGGTGGACCCGACAGCACGCGGAAGCCGCCGGCCAGCACGACCGCTCCGGTCACGATGGCGATCCACTGGCCCACGGACATCCACGTCCCCTCGAGGTTCACGACGCGCAGGCCGTGTGCAGCGCCGATCCCGAACGAGAGGAAGGAGGCGATCAGGTAGGCGGCGGACGCGCTCTTGCCACGCTCGAGACGCCCGGCACCGCGACGGTTCAGCGCGAGGACCCAGAACAGCCCCGCCCAGCACGCGGGAGTGGACCAGGCGAGTGGCCAACCGCCCGGCAGCCACGGGACGATCAGGAGGAACAGCAGCGCGAGGATGGCGAAGGCACTCGTGCGTCGACGGCGGAGCGTGGGACCCCCCGGACGCAGCCCGCGCGAGAAGGCGAGCCCGCAGGCCAGGACCAGCAACGCCCCGGCGACGCCGGTGTGGAACATCGCCCATCCGATGTGGGAGACCATCACCCGCCCGAGCCCCTGGGGTTGGGCTTGAGGCGCGATGAGCACGAGCGGGAGGAAGGGCAGGCCGAGCAGGAGCGGTGCGGGGTACCACAGCGGTACGCGCTCGTCGCGGATCACGAGATCGAGCACGGCCGGGAGGAGGAACACCACCGAGCCGAAGAGGAACGGCAGCAGCACGCAGAGCAGCTCGACCATGCGTGCAACCTACCGCGCGGCGAGGATGGGCTTCAGTCGATTCGCGTGCCGTCCAGGTACCACCCGCCGTCGAGGTAGTCGGGCTTGTGCTCCACCCACCAGCGACGCCAGGCGCGGAGGTGCGCGACCTGCAGGCGCCAGGGCCCGTCGGCGTCGAAGGGCAGGCGAACCCCCGTGAGGATGCACAGCTCGTCGTAGGCCGTGCGGCGCACCCAGGGGTCGTCGAACGCCATCCGGTCGAGCAGGAACCCCAGCCCGAACACGCGTCCTTCGCGATGTCGAACCCCGGGCGGGAACCGATCGGCGTTGGCGTCCCACCAGGCGTGCCAGCGGGAGCGGAACCCGGGGTCGTCCTCTTCGTGGTGGCCGGTGATCAGCTCCAGCGCTCCCATCGCGACGTCGACGATCTTCCGGTCGCGACGGGCGAGGTTCTCGAGCAGCACCGGCACGGCGCGGCTGTCGCCCAGGAGCCCGAGCCCCTGGAGCGCGCCGAGGGCCATCGGACCCTGGCCGTCAGCAGCGCGGATCAGCAGCAGCAGGTGATCCGGACCGCCATAGCGACCCACGAGCTCGCCGGGGAGGCCGGTCATGGCATCCCGTCGTTCGGTCAGGGCCGTGCCGTGGAAGTCCAGGCCACGTCGGTCGCCGAGCAACAGCAGCGACAGGGCGGCGGCTTCGGCCAGGCTGTCGTGGTCCAGGGCTGCGGCGCACACATCCAGAGCGCGTCGATCCCCGATGCGACCCAGGGCTTCGACCGCTGCGCGGCGGACCTTGGGGCCGTGCGGCCGCTGAGCCAGGGCCAGGAGCGGAACCACAGCGTGCTTCTCGCGACGCAGTCCCAACAGCTCGGCGGCGGCGGAGAGTGCGGGACCAGGACGTCCACGAGGGGTCTCGAGGTACTCCAGCAGCTTGTGGACCAGCGCGGCGTTGGGCGAGCGCGCGATGGCCCCCTGCAGGGCGAGCCAGGCGTGGCCGTCGACGCGACGCTCCATGAGGTGCCGCAGCAGCACTTCGGCGGCCGCCCAGCTCCGGTGGCCGGACAGCAGATCCGCCGCGCCCACGTAGTGCAGCACGCTCTCGTCCTTCGGGGCCAGTCGGCCGGCCTCGATGGCGCGGGCCGCCTGGTCCATCTTGCGCTCGAGGTCGTCCACGATGCGGTCCGAGCAGGCCGCGATGGCGAGGCGATGCGCTCCCAGTCGGCGCTCCGGCCGATCGGCGTCCGACCGGACCCACGGTGGCCGGGCCCGCTGCGCGTCGTAGCGTGCGCGAGCATGGTCGCGAGCACGCACCAGGTGCCAGTCGAGATGGGCGCCGGGGTTGCCGCACAAGGCATCGCACGCCGCCACACCCGCTGCGACGTCGGCCTCTTTGAAGCGCGCCAGGGCAGCCTGGAGCACCTCGTCCTCCATGGGGTCGGCCTGAGGACGCAGCACCCGACGCACCCGCGCCAGTCGGAGCAACGCCCAGGCTTCGCGAACCAGCAGACCGTTCTCGGCGAAGCCCCGGGCCGCAGCCACGTAGTGCGACTCCGCTTCGCGCCAGTCCTTGTTGGTCGCGGCGGCATCGCCGAGCCGGCTGCGCAACCGGTGTGCGAGCTCGGCATCCGTGGGTCCGTTGCGGGTCGCCCGGCTGTTTCGGCCCGTCAGCACGTGGACTCCGGCGGTCCAGCGCGCAACGGCCTCGTCCATGTCGTCCGCTGAGCGGGCCAGGTCGCCGGCGAGCAGGTGAGCGCGGGCCGTCAGCTCGGGCAGGGCGATGCGACGGACCAGGGTCTCCGCCTCTTCGAAGCTGGCGCGGGCATCGTCGGGTCGATCGGCGCGGAGTGCACGCTCGGTCGAGAGCAGGGCCCACAGCGCGGTGTCGGGCTCGTCGAGGTCGCAGCGCCTGGCATCGCGCAGGATGTCTTCGGCCCACGGCTCCTGGCGGGCGATGGCGATGGCGGCGAGCGCCAGGTGTGCCCGGCCCTGGACCTCGTCGGGGGCACTGCGACGGATCCGGCGCAGCAGGGCTTCGGCTTCGTCGTGGTTGCCGAGCTCGATCTCGAGGCCGGCGAGGTCGAGCAGGACCTTCCACGGCTTGGGCTGGCACGCGAACCCGTGGCAGCGGGACACCAGGGACGCCAAGGCATCGCGGGCGGCCTGGCGTTGGCCACGCTGCACCCGGCTGTCGGCCAGGGCCGTGGCGGCGGCGATCACCACCTTGGCCTCCTGCTCCGAGGCGACGTCCACGACCCGTTCGTCGAGGAAGCGCTGCAGCTCGGTCTCCCAGGCTTCGCTGTCGGTGAACGCCCGCTGCAGGCTGCGCACGGTCTCGGCGTCGATGCACGGGCTGCCGGGCCACTGCTGGGGGAACCGCGTGCGCCGGAACGCCTGGAGCCACGCCTGTCGGGCGGCCGTGCGGTCGGTGATCGCCAGCGCGTCCCCGAGGTACTGCCAGCCCAGGACGCGGTCGGGGTCGCGGGTGGTCACGTTGCGCAGCAGGTGCTCGGCACGCTCGGGTTCTCCGGCTTCGAGGGCGCGGCGTGCGCGGTGGATGCGCTGGTGGATGTCGCCCGGATCGGCCGCGAAGCGGATCTCGTCCTTCTCGCGGTCGGACCGCACCTTGCTCTCGATCACCGCCAGGGTTCCGGCGAGCCAGCCCCCGAACGTCGCGTGGACGGGCTGGAGCTGTCCGTCGACCCAGCGTCCGAACACGTTGGCTGGGGCGCGGATCTCCCGGGCGTCCGGCGCGTGCTCGGGGGGGACGCCCGGATCGACGGCGAAGGCCCAGGTGTGCTCCCCCGGACCGTCGGCGAACAGCACCACCGTGCGTGCGGCATCGCTGGCGAGCGCGATGGCAGCGGTGTTGCGCATGCGCAGCGAGCCCCGCAGCAGCACCGCCCCGTTGTGGCGGAGCAGGAAGCCCCGCAGGCCCGGAGGCAGGCGTCGACCGAGGTGGTCTTCCAGCGAGGACAGGGCTTCGAACGACGCGCGGGGCGCCAGCTGGTTCACGTCGCGGCGATAGCGCTTGACGATGCGGTCGAGGGCCGCGAGCGGCGTGACCCGGTAGTCCGGCAGGTCGGGCGGCGGATCGGTCTCCCGGGCCAGTCCGGGGTCGGTGGAGCGCGCCGCTGTGGGGATGCCCGTCGGCACTCCAGCGAGGTCGGGGTCGCTTCCCGGGGACGTTCGGGGGTCGGTCCGGGCGCGGCCGCTGCGGGTCCCGATGCCGGGATCGGTACGCCAGGGACGCTCGGACCAGCGATCGGGCCGGAGACGCCGTCCAGAGTCCGTGTGGGAAGTGGACGAGGGGGTCGCCGCGAAGGGATCGGTGACGTGTGCCATGGGGATTTTCGGGGGGTGGGAGGGGGGCTCGACGACCGCGGGGGATGCGGTGCTTGGAGCGGAGGGGGCCAGGCGGCCGGGGGAAGGTGCGGGGAGCTTAACATGGGGGATCGATCCCGCTCGAACCCGTTCGATCGGTCGGCGGTGGCGGGTGCGGGCCCACCTGCCGGTTCCGGTGCTGCGAGAGGCCACCGCCGTGCCGAACCTGCAGGGATTCCGCCGGCCCACCCTCACAAGCGAGGGATGAACCGGCCGAATCTCTTCCTTCGAATGTCTCGACGCGTTCAGGTACCCCCGGAAAATGTGCTCGTTCCTCCGCGCATTTCGGGGGCACCGTTCTCTTGACCGTCGAGGCATTCCAGACCGTGTTCGACACCCTCGGGTTCCGGAGCCTCACGAAGCGACTGCCGGCCGTCGAAGCTGGGCTCGAACGCGCATCCTGACGGGCTCCCAGACCTCGCCGATCCCGGCCGCGGGGCCGTCGTTTGCATGCGTTGTCGCTCGCGTTACGGCTCCCGACTTCCCTCGCGCAGACACGTTCCGCGTGAGCACTTCCGTCCATGAATCCCGACCAGGAGACCCCGCATGAGCATCATCGGAAACGCCGCCCCCCACTTCGCCGGAGACGCCGCCAAGGAAGGCGAGATCGTCCAGATCAGCCTCGACGACTACAAGGGCAAGTGGCTGGTGCTGTTCTTCTACCCGCTCGACTTCACGTTCGTCTGCCCCACCGAGCTCGTGGCGTTCAACGACCGCCTGGAGGACTTCAAGGCCCTCGGCGCCGAGCTGCTCGGGGTGAGCGTCGACTCCCCGCACACCCACCTCGCCTGGATGCGCACCCCGCGCTCCGAAGCCGGCGTGGGCGAGCTCGACTACCCGCTGCTGTCCGACATGTCCCGCGACGTGGCGCGCGCCTACGACGTGCTGCACGGTGATGTCGCGCTGCGCGGCGTGTTCCTGATCGACCCCGAGGGCACGGTCCAGACCGCCACGGTCAACAACCTGCCGGTCGGCCGCAACGTCGACGAGGTCCTCCGCACGGTCAAGGCCTACCAGTACGTCCGCGAGCACGGTGGCACCTGCCCCGCCAACTGGGACGAGGGCAAGGAAGGCATGCCGGAGTCCCTCGACGGCGTCAAGCAGGTGATCGGCTGATGGCGGCCGAGGAGCTCGACGACAGCACGTTCACCGAGACGCTCGCGAACGCACCTCTGGCCGTCGTGGACTTCCACGCCGGCTGGTGCGGGCCGTGCATCATGTTCAAGCCGAAGTTCAAGCGGATCAGCAAGGACTACGAGCACATCCGGTTCTTCATGGTCGACGGCGAGAAAGCGCCCGAGGCCCGCAAGACCGTGAACATCGAGAACCTGCCGTACTTCGCCGTCTACAAGGACGGAACGTTCGTCGCCGGGGTCTCCACCGACAAGGAGGAGAAGTTCCGGGCGTTCGTCGAAGAGCACCTCGGGGCGTCCTCGTGAAGGCGAGTGTCATCCGCAAGCTGGCCCGCACCCACTCCCTGGCCGAGCTCCAGGCGGGTGCGGAGTCCATCGCCGAGCGCGAGACCGACACGCTCGGTGTCGATGGCGAGGATCTGGGCGAGAAGCTCACCCACATCATGCTCGCGATGCGCATCGTGACCCGCACCGAGGCCGGAGAGTCCCTGAAGGACGCGTTCCGGGCCGAGATGTCGGGGGTGCGCGAGCTGCTCGAGAACGAGTAGCCGCTCACCGTCTCACATTCTCACAGGAACATCGAGGCCACCACGACGGTCAGCGCGAAGACGACCAGGAACGTGAGGCCGATGAACCCGATGGCCATCCCCAATCGGGCGGGCGTCCAGCGCGTCGTCGGCCCGGTGGGTCGCGGCGCCACCTCGCTCCTGTGAGGCTGGGCGGGCGTCGAGCGGGGGAAGGTCGAGTCCCGGAACGTCGACCGCACGCCGGTTCCCTCGTTGGGATGGGGACGCGGACCGCTGGGCTTGCGCGCCCCGACCGGTGTGCGTCCGGGCAGGCCATTGTCCGAGTGTGGGCCTGAATCCGATGCAGAGCCACGATCCGCGCGATCCACGCGATCCGGTGGGAACTCCCGCTGCAGCTCGGTCATCAGCTCGGACCCCGCGGGCTCGGTGGGGCCTTCGTACAGGTCGCTGTCGAGCTCCGACATCTGGGTCATCGGCTGGTTCTCGGGGGTGCGCGCAGGACCCTGAGAGTCTTCGTTGTCGATCGTGGTCGGGTCGACGTCGTCTTCGGCGAACACCCGGCCGGACAGCACGCCGGGCAGGCTGCGCGGACTGGGCCAGCGTTGGGCGGAGCAGTACGCCTTCAGGTCGGGGCTGCGGCCGTTGCGCAGCATGCGAGCGCGGTCGCGGACCGCCGCGTGGGTGGGCCGTCGCTCGGGCTCGAAAGCGATCATCGTCCGGATCAGCTTGGCGATGTCGGGGTCGTCGACGGCGGCCAGTCGGGTCTCGATGCGCTCGTTGAAGCGGTCGACATGGAGCAGCAGGCCGAACAGGTCGGGCCCGCGCTCGGTGAACAGGCGCTCCCCCGTCACCGCGTAGAACAGCGTGGCGCCGAGGGCGTAGACGTCCGAAGCGTGCTCGGACTTCGCGTTCGTGAGGACTTCCGGGGCCAGGTAGGGCAGGCTGCCCATCACGACGTCGTTGTCGGTGACCGCCTCGCGCTCGAGGGTCTCGGTGCGCGCCACCCCGAAGTCGAGCAGCCGGATCTCGCCGTTGTGCCCGATCCGGATGTTCTCGGGCTTGATGTCGCGGTGGATCAGACCGAGAGGCTGGTCGTCCACCTCGTGGTTCTCGGCGTCGTGCAGCGCATCGGCCACGGCCTCGACCACCTCCAGCGCCGCGCCGGGCGGAAGGGGGTGTGAGCCTGCCATCGTCGACAGATCGACCCCATCGACGAACTCCGTGACCAGGGCCACCCGCCCGTCGATCACCGCCATCCGCTGGGCCTTGAGGATGTTCGGATGGTCGAGCACCGCCAGCATCCGACTCTCGTCGCGCAGGCGCTGGACGGCGAGGCTCGCGGGGTCGAGGTCGGCGTGCAGGATCTTCAGCGCGGTGCGCTCCGGCTGCTCGTCGCCGTTGATGTACACCGACGCGACGTACACCTCTCCGAATCCGCCTTTGCCGATACAGCTGTGGATCTTGAAGATGCGCTGCATGCGCGGGTCACCTGGCCGGGGGCGAGAAGTGCGAGGGAGGGGAGGGTCTGCGATGCGGAGCAGACGATACACCGGACCGCGGTTCTGACCCGTGGTCGGCCCCTCTCGTTCGCCTGCCGAACAGCCAGAGCAGCGCCATTCCTCCGATCAGCACGGCCTGATCCGGAGGTCCTGCGCGGTCTGACCGGAGTGCACACCCGCAGGGGCGATTCGCGGCGTCGGTGTCGCCGGGGCTCGCGGTGTCGGGGGGGTCGGAGGTGTCGATGGGCAACGCCCCCGTGTCCACGGGGGTTTCGAGCGGGATGCACGCGGTGTTCCCCGCCCGGTCGGTCGCGCAGAGCTCCTCGTCTGTGTCGGAGACAACGGTTCCGTCGACGCGCCACAGCTGGCCCCCCATCCAGGTCAGCGGCGTGCCGGAGGGCTCCAGGCGAACGGCCAGATCGGCCGCGCGCACGGGCGTGGTGCGGTCGTGGACCCGGGCCACCAGGGAGGCGCCGTTCGCCAGGATCGCGAGCACCGGACCGTGGGTGTCGACCGCGACGTCGACGCCCGCGTACAGCCGGTCGGTGTCCGCCGTCTCCCCCTGGGCCATCACGGCATCGGGGCGCGCGTCACCGTCCAGGTCGCCGAAGGCCAGCGACAGGGTTCCGGGAGTGGGTGGACCCTCGAAGGTCGGCGCGGGCAGCAGCGAGAACACCCCGCCGTCGTTGATCAGGGCGCGGTCGGGCCCCGACAGGGAGCCGATCACGAAGTCGGGGTCGCCGTCGTCGTCGAGATCGACGAACTCCACCACGTTGTCGTCGTGTCCGAGGTTCGCCGCGGGGGGCAGGGCCGTGTCGGTTCCGTCCGAGAAGGTGCCCGTGCCGTCGTTGACGAAGATGTGCTCACCCAGCCCCGGCCCGTCGTTGATCGTGACCAGATCGACATCGCCGTCGGCATCGATGTCCATCGGCGCGAACTCGTAGTTGTTCGAGAAGGCGGGCAGCTGCGAGGAGGCGTCCGAGAACGTGCCCGTGCCGTCGTTGAGGAACAACGCACTCGATGCGCTCGCCTTGCTCGACACCAGCACGTCCAGATCCGCATCTCCGTCGACGTCCGCGAGCTCGGCGTCCCACGACATCCCCACCGCGGTGTCCGGCATCTGAGCCGCCGTCACATCGGAGAAGCTTCCGGCCCCGTCGTTCAGCCAGAGTCGGGTGACCGCACCCCCGTTCGACAGCGGGTTGCCCGGCCCCCAGTCCGCCAGCACCGCATCCAGATCGCCATCGGCATCGACATCGCCGAGGACCACGTCTCCGATGGAGTGTGCGGTGTCGGGGAGGGCGCCGGACGTCTCCTCGAAGGGGATCGTGGGGTCTCCGGTGCCGCGGAACAGCCTGCTGGCGGTCTGATGCGCGCCGCTCACGAACAGGTCGGGCTGGCCGTCGCCGTCCAGATCCGCCCCCTGGATCGACCGGCACAGGTCGTCGCCCGGCAGCGTCCAGGACGTCAGCGCACCGGTACCGTCGTTGAAGAACAGCCGGTTGGGCTCGGGGTCTCCGGCACTCGCGTAGTTGCCGCCGTTCGCGAACGCGATGTCCAGATCGCCGTCGCCGTCGAGGTCGTCGACGATCACCTTGTTCGACCACTCGGCAGTGGGTCCGAGCGTCGCGGTCGCGTCCTCGAACAGCGCTGCGTGGGCCGGGCCGGTTGCGAGCCCGATGGCCAGGAGCCCCGCCCACACGGACGTCCGCGGGGGGCGACCCGCGATGGGGAGCCAGCGTTGGGGTGGGAGGACCGGCACGGCGCTCCGGGGGACCTGGGGATTGGTGGTCGAGGCGGAACAGTACGTACCAGAGATGTGGCCGGATCGCCCCTCGTCATTCGCAGATCGGGACTTAGGGTCTGCCCCTTCGCCCCCCGCGATTTCCAGGAGCCCCCATGTCCCACGCCATCTTCCCCGCCAACTTCGCGCCCACCCACCCCGACCGGCTGCAGCTCTACACGATGCCCACGCCGAACGGCCAGAAGGCCAGCATCGCGCTCGAAGAGCTGGGCATGCCGTACGAGGCGCACAGCATCAACATCCTGAAGGGCGACCAGCACACGTCGGAGTACCTCGAGAAGGTCAATCCGAACGGCAAGATCCCGGCGATCATCGACCCCGACGGCCCGAACGGCGAGCCCCATCGGGTCTTCGAGTCCGGCGCCATCCTCTGGTACCTCGCGAACAAGCCCGGCTACGAGGGCAAGCTGCTCCCGTCCGACCCCGCCAGGCAGAGCGAGGTCCTGCAGTGGGCGTTCTTCCAGGTGGGCAGCGTGGGCCCGATGTTCGGGCAGTTCGGGCACTTCTACAAGTTCGCGAAGGGCAAGACCGACACCTACGGCGAGGAGCGCTACGGCAAGGAGGTCACCCGGCTCCTGGGCGTGCTCGACAAGCGGATGGACAGCCGCGAGTGGCTCGTGGGCGACTACTCGATCGCCGACATCATGACGGTGCCGTGGATGAAGTCGCTGGAGTTCTACGAGGGCAAGGACGTCGTGGGCTACGACCGGTTCGAGGCCGTGGACGCCTGGGTGAAGCGGTTCGACGCGCGCCCGGCGGTGCAGAAGGGCTCGAGCGTGGGGTCGCTCTCCTGATGCTTCACGGCTGGGCGGGGATCGCGTCCAGGGTGAGGTACAGCGATCGGGATCGGTCGGCACAGGTCAACAGGTCGTCGCGCCCGTCTCCATCGATGTCCGCGCTGTCGATGCCGATGCCCAGGCCGTCTGCGGTGGGGTCGTAGGCCCCGATGTGTGTGAATCGCTCGGTGCCGTCGAGCTCGACGATGGTGATCCGCGAGGCGTAGCCGACGGCGACCTCGAGCTGACCATCGCCGTCGAAGTCGCCGGGCTCGATGTCGGTGCAGTCGCCGGTGAGTGCCAGCAACAGAGTGGGCGTGCTCGGGAAGTCGGTGTGCAACCAGACGCCGAAGCTCCCCGCGATCCCCGCACAGCTCACCAGGTCGCTCGTGCCATCTCCGTCGGGATCGATGGCCGTGAGGCGACTGACCGTCTGTGCGGGCGATGTGGGGTGGGAGGACAGATCGACCTCGCCCGGTGTGGTGAGCAGACTGGCGACCGGAATGCGGACGATGCCGTCTGGGACACGCACGAACGCAACGGCCTCTCCATCGAGCTGGCCGATGGCGAGAGCCTCGCCGTACGGGACGACCTCCGGATCCCAGAACAACTCGGGACTCCCATCGACCGGCCCCAGATCGATGCCGCGGGAGTTGCAGAGATCGGGTTGGCCGTCGGCATCGACGTCGCAGGGGTCTGAACGGAAGCCCGGCCCGACGACGTCCTCGCCGACGACCCAGAAGGTCTCGGGAATCACTGCGTAGCTGTCGAGATCGAGGGGGCCTGGCCCGACGATCAGGCCGCCCACATGGGCTACGAGATCGTCGAGGCCATCTCCGGTGACGTCGCCGACGGCCTCCACCTGGGCGTTCGGAACCTCGAAGTACTCCTCCGACGACCAGAAGCTCTGGGAGTCCTCCAGGTCCCCCGTCGCCAGGTTCCAGGTCCAGGCCGTTGCCGTCGGAGGCGCGATGTAGTCGTTGCCGTCGTAGAACCCGGCGGACGCACGGACGATCCGAAGCGGTGCGGTCCCGAGGATGGCGACGTCGACGGTCCCGCGCATGCCGGGCTGCGCGCCGGCGTGGAGCACGTGGTCCCAGGCTCCGAGGTCGACCGGGGGCGTTCCGGTATCCCCAGTGGGAGTGGGCGTCGGCAGGGGCACGGGGCCGGTGTCGCCCGTGTCTGTCGGCGGAATCACGGAAGGCGGTGTAGGCGAGCCGACCGCGGCGCAGCCCGCGAGCCAGAACGCAACGACGGTTGCGGCGCTCGTTCGAAGGACGGTCTCGATGGGATTCCTCGGCGCTCGGTGTCGAGCCTCCAGCAGACCCGGGCAGCCAACCACTGTCAAGGGAACGCCGATCTGAAACGGTGTTTGCCGAATCCGTCGGGCCGAGCTAGCGATTCATGCGGGACGGATCTCGCTCCACGCCCCGAGGAGGGTCACATGGCACATCCCCTTGTCTGCATCCCCGGAGTGTGGAGCCCCTCCAACGCCTGGAAGGCCCTGCAGTAGCGGGCTCACCGCGGGTCAGCTCCGTCGACGGGAGCCTTCGAG
Organism: Myxococcota bacterium; assembly: GCA_965224055.1. GTDB lineage: Bacteria > Myxococcota_A > UBA796 > UBA796 > JACKEQ01. The sequence goes on from OZ245034.1 coordinate 6,995,230, forward strand.
TGCCGTGACGTCACTCGACTCCTCCCTCGGGGCAGCCCCCGCACTCCGGAAGACGACCGGCCTCGCGCCGGATGGCCGTCGTGTGTGCGTGCTGTTCCACGTGGAACCGTGAACCACACGACTCCCCGTTGCCCACTTTCTGGAGTCCACCGTGACATCCCTCGATTCGTTCGATTCCATTCCCTCTTCCGAATCCACCGACCTCCTCCAGCAGCTCGGCTGGAGCACCTTCTGTTCGCTCACCGACGACGACGCGCGCACCGACGCGCTGTCCGACCGGTTCCCCGCTCGCGTGACCGCCCAGCAGCGCGGCCAGCTGCAGATCCACTTCGCCCACGGACGTCGCATGGCGCTCGTGCGAGGCGCGTTGATGGACGACCTGCCCGTCGTCGGCGACTGGGTGGGCCTGCGTGCGCTCGGCGATCCCACCGATCCCAGCGGACAGGTCCTCGTCGAGACCCGCCTCCCCCGCCACACCGTGCTCGAGCGGCGTCGCGTCGGAGGAGGACGTGCCCAGACCGTCGCCGCGAACGTGGACTGCGTCGCCATCGTGACCAGCCCCGACCGCGACTTCCGACCCCGGCGGATCGAGCGCTACCGGGCCGTCGCCAGCGGGGCGGGATGCGAGACGCGCGTCCTGATCTCCAAGGCCGACACCCTCGGTCCCGACGCCACAGCCATGCCGCCAGAAGTCCGCGCCTGGACGGACGAAACCCAGGACGACTGGCAGTTCGTCTCGGCCCACACGGGCGCGGGCGTGTCCGACCTGAGATCCTGGGTGGGCGGCCGCACGGTCGCGTTCCTCGGCAGCTCGGGGGTGGGCAAGTCCAGCATGATCAACGCGCTCCTGGGCGAGGTCGTCCAGGCCACCCAGTACGTCTCGGATGCCAGTGGGCGCGGCAAGCACACCACCACCACGCGCGACCTGCTCCTGCTCCCCGCCACCGGGGAGGTGCCGGCGGGCTGCGTGATCGACACCCCCGGCATGCGCGAGATCGGGTTGTCCGCGGACGCCGATCCCGATGCCGTGTTCGACGACATCGCCGCACTCGTCCCCCACTGCGGGTTCCGGGACTGCACGCACGTCTCGGAGCCCAACTGCGCGGTTCTCGCAGCGGTCGACGCCGGGCAGCTCTCGCCGGAGCGCCTCGCCAGCTACCACAAGCTCGGACGCGAGCTCGCCTGGGAGCAGCGCCGCACGGACAAGCGTGCGCAGCGCGAGGCCAAGCGGGAGTGGGCGCAGATGGTGAAGTCGGTCAAGCGCTGGAAGAAGGACCGCGGGTACTGATCCCGCGTCAGCGGCGGTCGCGGATCAGCCCTTCCTGGACCGAGCTCGCGACCAGCCGCCCTTCCCGGTCGAACCACCGTCCGCGGGCGAGGCCCCGTGCCCCGCTCGCGGTCGGGCTCTCGATGTCGTACAGCAGCCACTCGTCCATGCGGAACGGCCGGTGGAACCACATCGCGTGGTCGAGGCTCGCCACCTGGAAGCCCGGTGTCAGCCAGCTCACGCCGTGGGGCTGGAGGGTGGTGCCGAGGAAGTGGAAGTCGCTGGCGTAGGCGAGCAGGTAGCGGTGCACGGCGTCGTCGTCCGGCAGGGTGTCGCCCGCGCGGAACCACACCTGGCGCCGGGCTTCGCGGGGCTTGGGGTTCAGGGGGTCGTAGGGGTGGACCGTGCGGGTCTCGATGGGTCGCTCGGCGAGCGCCATGGGGCGCAGGGGCTCGGGGATCCGGTCGGCGAACTTGTGCGCGAGCTGCTCCTCGGAGAGCAGGTCCTCGGGAGGCGCGACCTGGGGTGCTTCGTCGGCGTGCTCGAGGCCGCCTTCGTCGATCTGGAAGCTGGCGGCCAGGTTCAGGATGGCCTTGCCGTTCTGCACGGCGACGACGCGCCGGGTGGTGAAGCTGCGCCCGTCGCGGATCGGGTCGACGGTGTAGACGATGGGCTTGCTCGCGTCGCCCGGTCGCAGGAAGTAGGCGTGCATGCTGTGCACGGGCCGGTCTTCGGGGGTGGTCTGGGCCGCAGCCGAGAGTGCCTGCCCGACGACCTGGCCGCCGAACACGCGTCCCCAGCCGAGGTCCTGGGACTGGCCGCGGAACAGGTTGGCTTCGATGCGTTCGAGACGCAGCAGCTCGAGGAGCTCGGACAGGATGGGCTTCATGGAAGGGTGCCTCGCGATGGGCCCGTGTGGGACGGGCGGATGGCCGGGTGGGTCTGCGCGGTTCGACCCGACGGTGGAGACGAGTCGTAACGGCTCATCGGTCGGGATTGGCCCTGCGGGACTGCATGGTTTCGCAGTGTCGGGCTGCACCCTTGCAGCAGACGCGACGACACTCCTCGCGGGCTCCGGCCGGACTGCGGTGGTTGGACTGAATCGGTGTGCGAGCGTGGAAGAGCTCCCATTCAGGAGGAAACGGGCGCGCCAGCGCGCTCGGGAAGCTCCGGCTCAGGAGCTCCGGCTTCGCCTCCGCGCTTCGCTTGGCCTGTCCGCTACACCGCGAACGCTACGCGAGAGTCGTGAGCGCTGCGGTGTCGGGGACTTCAGCCTCGTCCGACTCTCGCGCTGGCGTTCTGACCGGCCCGCGCAGTAGAGACGGCGTATCAGACGGACCGTGGCCGGAGAGGACGCCCAGACAGGGTGGTTTCCAGGGCGGGTCCTCGAGACGTCCGTGATGCCGGGTTGTCTTGGAGACCCCGTGCCTCCCGGCCCTCCACCGACGCGCCGGGAGGGCCAGGGCAAGCGTCAGCGAGCCCGCCCTCGTCGCGCGACAGCACGACACCCACCGAGGCGATGATTCTGCTGACGCAGCCCCTGGAACGGAGCTTCCCGACTGGCTCCGCTCAGTCGTTTCCTCCTGTGGTGACCCGGAGCAGACGGACCCGAGCGAAGCGGTCCGGCTGCGGAGTGGTCGTCCGCAGGGAGACTGCCGCTTGCGGCAGATCGACGGGAGGATCGAGCGCTGAAGGGGTGCTCGAGGGGAAACGAAGAGTTTCCCATCGAAATCAACAGGTAGACAATATTGAGTTGGCCCCTGCAGACTCAGCGGTCTCTCGACTGTTCGCCCTGCGGACCCAGCCGTCTCCCGACCGCCCTGGCAAACGTCCTCTCCCGACCGCCGTGCCCAGATGTTCTCTCCGGACCGTCCCGGCGGTACGGTTCACGCACCTACGTGGTCGTCCCCACCGCCGTCGAGGAGAGGACGTTTCGCCGCTGCCAGCCCGTTCTTCGCGGGTTCGGCCCGGACTGCGGTGGCTGGACAGAATCGGGGTGCGAGCGTGGAAAGTCTCCCATTCAGGAGGAAACGGGCGCGCCAGCGCGCTCGGGAAGCTCCGGCTCAGGAGCTCCGGCTTCGCCTCCGCGCTTCGCTTGGCCTGTCCGCTATACCGCGAACGCTACGCGAGAGTCGTGAGCGCTGCGATGTGGGTGATTTCAGCCTCGTCCGACTCTCGCGCTCGCGTTCGGACCGCTCTGCGCGCTCGAGACGGCGTACCAGAAGGACCGTGGCCGGAGAGGACGCCCAGACCGGGCTGTTGCCGGGGCGGGTCCGCGAGACGCCCGTGCTGCCGGGCCTCTCCGAACTGGCGCCCGCGTCGCCCGCCTGCCTCGCCTGGACCGTCCCCACGTGGGCCAGGGCAAGCGTCAGCGAGCCGACCCTCGTCGCGCGTCAGCACGACACCCAACCGAGGCGAAGATTCTGCTGACGCAGAACGACCCGGAGCAGACGGACCCGAGCGAAGCGGTCCGGCTGCGGAGTGGTCGTCCGCAGGGAACCTCGCTTGCGAGGGATGACCGGAGGATCGAGCGCTGAAGGGGTGCTCGAGGGGAAACGAAGAGTTTCCCATCGAAATCAAAGGTAGACAATATGGAGTTGGCCCCTGCAGACTCAGCGGTCTCTCGGCTGTTCGCCCTGCGGACCCAGCCGTCTCCCGACCTTCGGCCCCACCGGTCCCGGCCGTCTCTCGACCGTCGGCCCCATCGACTCCGCTGTCTTCCGACCGTCGGCTTGGGCAGAGCCTGCCGTCGAGAAGAGAGCGTCCCGCCGCTGCCAGCCGTTCTTCGCGGGTTCGGCCCGGACTGCGGTGGTGGGACAGAATCGCGGTGCGAGCGTGGAAAGTCTACCTCTACTCCGGCTTCGCCTCGATAGACCACCCCATGGAGACGGCGACCATCCAAGGCCTGCTCGGCGCCCTGCGCGTCACCGCCGATCCCGACCGGCAGGAGGTCCTCCTCGACCAGCTCACCGAAGCCGACGATGCACTCGGGATGTTCGTCCGGCTGTCGATCCGCCAGGAGACCGAGCGGCTCCCCCACGAGCTGGAGCAGGCCTGGAAGTCTGCGCGAGCCCGCTGTGGGCGGTCGCTGGGGCGGCTGCTGGGTCCCCTGGCCCCCGCGATGTCGCTGGATGCCGCGCTCCTCGTCCGCGGGGCGGTGGTGGCGGCGCACCTGCGGATGCCCGATCGTCAGACCAGTCGCGCGATCGCCGAAGATCCCCGGTGTCGCTGGGGACTGGAGCGCCTGCGCTGGGTGACGACGTCGCACCTCGACCTGCTGAGCGCGCCGCACCTGCGTCGACTGGTGGGGCTGGGCACCGCGATCCTCGACCACCCGCGACTGGGGCCGATCCGCACAGAATGGGGAACGGCCATCGACGCCGACCGGGCCCGGCGGCTGTCCCGCTCGATGTCCCGCTACCCCTGGCCGGGGCTGCAGGTGGCGGACGCGACCGGGCGGTTGGGCGACGTACTGGCGGGGCTGATGCGCCTGAGACCCGAGCTGTCCCACCTGGTGGTGGAGAGTCCGGTCATCCAGGAGCCCGTCTGGGCCGACATGCTCCCGAGCGAGCCGCTGAATCGTCTGACGGCCCGCATTCCCCTGGGCGCGATGGACACCTGGCTGGCCGTGGCCGAGGACCTCGGGGTTCAGCGGATCGACCTGCTCCACGGGCGGGCCTGTGCGGTCGGACTGAGGATCCCCTCCGAGAACACGCCGTCTGGGCGGGGCGGTTGGGCGGTCACCCTGAGAGCGGACCGCGCAGACTACCTGGCGCCGTTCGGGGTGCGCGTGCTGGGAACGCTGGTGGGGGTGTTCGCGCCCCATGCGGTGCGGGTGGTGCTGCCGGATGGGCTGACCGAAGACGAGGAGCGGGTGCTGGTCCGGCGATTCCGCGGCGCGGACCTGGTGGTGGATGCCGTTGGAGGAAGTCGGCCGGCGCTGTCGTCGGGAGAGGATGCGAGCGGCGAAGTGGATTAGTCGTCGGCGGTGGACGTCCTCGAGTACTACTGGAACCTGGAGCTCGGCGCCGAGAACACCCTCGGCAACCTGGTGGGGTTCGGGCTGACGCTGTTCGTCGGGTTGGCGGTCGCCAAGCTGATCAACGTGCTGTTCCACGGCCGGTTCCGGGAGTGGGCGAGCCGCACCAGCAACGACTTCGACGACGAGCTGCTGGCCGCGCTGGAACGCCCGCTCAACCTGTTCCTGATCGGGGTCGCGGCACGCGCGAGCATCGAGTTCCTGAAGCTGCCCGAGGTCCTGGACCGGCTGGCAGGGAACGTCCTGACGGTCGTGCTCACGGTGTTCATCGCCTGGGGGATCACGCGGGTGATGGACGCCATCCGGGTGGTGTTCATCGACCCCCGCGTCGAAGCGTCCGAGACCAAGCTCGACGACCAGCTGGTCCCGATCGCCGACCGCACGCTCAAGGTGGTGGTCTGGTCGCTGGCGATCCTGATCGCGTTCAGCAACCTCGGCTACGACATCCTCTCGCTGCTCACGGGCCTCGGGATCGGCGGGCTTGCGGTGGCGCTCGCGGCGCAAGCCACCCTGTCCAACCTCCTCGGCGCGGTGACGATCTTCGCGGATCAGCCGTTCCAGGTGGGCGATCTGATCACGTTGGACGGGCACACCGGGGTGGTCACGGACGTCGGGCTGCGGGCGAGCCGGATCGTCACCTTCCGCGGCTACACGGTCACCATCCCGAATGCCGCGGTGGTGGGCGAGTCGGTGGTCAACCGCACCATCGACAAGAAGTGGCGCCACGACATGACCATCGGGCTGGTCTACGACACGTCCCACGATCAGCTGCAGCACGCGATGCAGCTCCTCGACGACATCCTCACCGAGCACCCCCACGTCCAGCCGGGGCACGCGGTGCGGTTCTTGAACTTCGCCGACTCCGCGCTCGAGATCGCGGTGGCCTACTTCGTCACCGACGAGACGGTCAGCACCTTCCTCGACACCCAGAGCGAGGTGAACCTGGCGATCAAGCAGCGATTCGACGCCGCGGGGCTGTCCATGGCCTTCCCGAGCATGTCGGTGTACCTGGAGAAGTGATGCAGATCCTCGGATTGTCCGGCTCCCTGCGGAAGGGGTCGGTCCACACAGCCCTGTTGCGGGCTGCGGCGGCGATGGTGCCGGAGGGCACGACCCTCGAGGTGCGCACGCTGCACGGCATCCCGCTCTACGACCGGGATCTCGAAGACGCCGGGCAGGACGCGGTGGTTGCACTGAACGACGCGATCCGGTCCGCCGACGCCGTGCTGATCGCGTGCCCCGAGTACAACCACTCCGTGTCGGGCGTGCTGAAGAACGCGATCGACTGGACCAGCCGGCCGGCGTTCCGCTCGGTGTGGGTGGGCAAGCCGGTCGGGCAGTTCTCGGCGGCCCCGTCGGGCGTGGGCGGTGCGCGAGGTCAGGCCCACCTGCGGGAGGTCCTGCACGGCATGACTGCGGTGGTCCACCCGGTCCGCGAGTGCGTGCTGGGCGGGATCGGGGGGGCCTTCGACGCCGAGGGAACCCTGCTCGATCCGCACCGACGCAGACTGGAGCGCCACGTTCGGGCGTTCGCGGCCTGGGCGTCCACCCTGCCGCGGGCATGATCGGGCACCACCGGACCCCGCCCCCGGACGAAGCCACGCTGGTGTCCCGGGCGACCGACCTGGCCGGACGCACCCTGGCCGAGATCGCGGCGGTGTTGCAGACTCCCGTCCCTCCGGATCTCAAGCGTCACAAGGGGTGGATCGGGCTGGTGCTGGAAGCGGCGCTCGGGGCCACGGCGTCGTCGAAGGCCGTGCCGGACTTCGAGCACCTGGGCATCGAGCTGAAGACCCTGCCCGTCGACGAGCGGGGCCGTCCGCGCGAGTCGACCTTCGTGTGCAGTGCGCCGATGGACGGCTCGATGGCGGCGACCTGGGAGGACTCCCGTACGCATCACAAGCTCTCGGCGGTGCTCTGGGTGCCGGTCGTGGGGGCGGGTCCGCCCGGGGAGCGAATCGTCGGGCAGAGCATCCTCTGGCGGCCGTCCCCCGACGAAGAAGCGGTGCTGAAGGCCGACTGGGAAGAGCTGTCGGGGTTGCTGGCGATGGGCGAGCACTGGCAGGTGGACGCCCGGCGGGGAACCGCGCTGCAGCTCCGTCCCAAAGCGGCCCACAGCGGCACGCTCACCTGGACGCTCGGGAGCGAGGGCGAGTGGGTCCAGGCGGGGCCGCGGGGGTTCTACCTGCGGCCGTCGTTCACCGCCGGCATCCTGGCGAAGCACCTGCGGGTCTGAAGGCTACCGGCCGAGCAGTGCGTCGATCGTCTGCTGGTCGGCACCCGGGAACGCGTACTCGGTGAACCGACCCGGCGGGACCCAGGCGATGGCCTCGACCTTGCGGGCTTCTGGGTGCTGCACGCCGATGTCGCAGCGGTAGACGGCCAGGACCAGGTCGTAGTCGTCGTACGGGTGCGTGACCTCCATGGTCAGCTCTCCGACGGACGCATCGCAGCCCACCCGCTCGAGAACCGCGCGCTGCAGGGCCTGTTGGTCGGTCTCGTCGTCGCGGACCCGGCCGCCCGGGAACTCCCAGAGCAGCGGGAGCACGGCGTTGGCGGACCGCTGGGCGAGCAGGTAGGCGCGGTTGCGCACGATCTCGGCGCTCACCACGCGGATCTTCGGGCGACCCCCGGCTTCGGTGGGCCCTGTGGACGCCGTGGACGCCGTGGGTGGGGAATTCGATTCCGGGGATTCGTTGGACGATGGGGCCATGCCGGCTGGATATCCCGGCGGCTCGACCCGGCCCAGGCACCGCGATAGGGCTCTCCCCAGTGGCACGCCCTCACCGCCCCGTCGTGCTCTCTGGAGGCCCCATGTCCCGCTCGTCCACGGTCCGCGAAGGTGCCCGCAAGATCGGACGCGCGGTCGCCGGTCGCGTCGCCAGCGGGGTCAAGCGTCGCGCACGCCGTCTGCTCGGGCGCATTCCCGGGCTCGGTGGCGATTCCCCCGACGAGCCCGCTCCCGATGCGGGGTCCGACCGCTGGGTGTCCACGCCTGCCGCCCCGTTGCACGAGGTTCCTGCTCCCGCGAGCCCGTTCGCTGCCGCCGCTCCGGGGCCATCGGGGGTCGCAGCACCGGACTCTGACTCCGGTGCCGACTCCGAATCTGGCCCGGACCCGGAGGTCTCCGAGGTCGCGGACGATGTAGTGGGTCCGCCGCTCACCCAGGACCAGGTCGAGGCGCTGTTCGAGGACATGGTGCGTCCGGCGCTCCGGTCCGACGGGGGCGACATCGATCTGCTCAAGGTCGAGGACAACGACGTGTACGTGCGCCTGATGGGTGCCTGCAGCAGCTGTCCCAGCTCCACCGTCACCATGAAGATGGGCGTCGAGCGGCTCCTCGCCGAAGAGTTCCCCCAGTTCCGAAACCTCATCCAGGTGGCTTGAAACTCCCCGTGGAGCGCTCGGTCCTGTTCCAGATCACGCCTGCGAACCTGCAGGATCTCCTGCCCGGATTCCTCGCCCAGCGAATCCAGGACGGCAGTGCTGACCGCGTGGCCGCTCACGTCGCTGGCTGGGAGACCACGCACTACGAGCGCCTGCTCGAGCAGCTGAGGGCGCTGGGGTCCGAGCATCGGGTGTACGACGCGCTGCCCCACTGTCGCGATCTGGCACGGGCCTGGCTCGGCGAGGTCCTGGACACCCGGGTGGAGGGCATTCCGCACCTCGACCAGGCGATGTCCGAGGGGCGGACCATCGTGATGACCAACCACGTCAGCTACGTCGACGCGGTGGCCACCGACTACGCCCTGGCCAAAGCGGGCCATTGCGAGCTGGCCGACCGGATCGTCTACCTGGCGGGCCCCAAGGTCTACCAGGAGCTCTTCCGGCTCGTAGCGGCGGCCTCGATCCACTCGTTGCCCGTGCCGCAGAGCAATCAGCTGTCGCACACCGAGAACCTGTCGGTCCGCGAGCTCGCCCGTCGGGCGCTGTCCAGTCTCGAAGCCGGCCAGCAGGCCCTCGACGAAGGCAAAGCGCTGCTGTTCTACCCCGAGGGGTCGCGCACGCGCAGCGGTCGGATGGGGTCGTTCCTCGCGGCCACGCGGCGCTACGTCCAGGCTGCCGACTACGTGGTACCGGCGGCCATCGTCGGCACCGAGCGCGTGATGCCCATCGAGACCACCCAGATGATGCACGGCCGGGTCTCCCTCACCTTCGGTGCGCCCATCGCGGTGGGCGATGCGGGCGGGCGCCGCGCGCGCGAGGTGCTGGTGGAGTCCCACGCGGCCATCGCGGCTCTCCTGCCTCCCGAGCTGGCGCCGGATTCCGACACGTCCGCCCTGCTCTGAGTCGGGTCAGGGGCCCTGGTGGCACGGCCCGGTCGGACCCGATGCAGCGCGCTCGGCCCGAGGGTGATACCGTGGGCGCGAAGTGCATCCTGCACGGGGGATTCGGATGAGCGAGCAATGCTGTCCGGCGATGGATCTGCAGTGGAGCCAGCGGCAGGCCGGTCCGGATCAGTACGAAGACGTCTACTACTGTGCGTCGTGCGGCCACGTGCACCGGGCCGAGCAGTACATGCTGCCGCTGCGGTTCCCGTTCAACAACCGCTGCGTCACGTGCGGGGGCGACCAGGAGATGCTCGCCCAGGGCGAGATCCGCTGCACCAAGTGCGGGATGACCGGCGACGAGGATCTCGAGATCCATCGCAAGTACGCCGCTCTGCACCCCGATGGCCACTTCCTCAAGGCTGCGCGTGCGCTGCGGGAATCCGGCCGCTACTGTCTGGCGCTCAAGCTCGCGACGGCGGGTGTGAAGTGGGGCGAGGACGCCGCTGAGGCCATGTTCCTCCGCAACGAGGTGCTCGAGGCGCTCAACCTCTACGACCAGGCCCTCGACGAGGCCTACGAGTGGGTCGAGCAGCAGAACGGGCCCATCGCCGTGTGGGGCACCATCGCCAACCTCGAGGCCGCCACGGGCAACCTCCAGGGCGCGATGACCGCGCTGGAGCGGGGGCTCAAGCTCGATCCGGAGGGTCACCCCGAGTGGTGGGCCGACTACGCCGACATCAAGCTGCACATCGAAGACCGCCAGGGGGCCGTCCAGGCCGCGGGTCACGCCGTCAAGTCGCCCCTCACCCGCGACCGCGCCGTGGTCGTGCTGGTGGAGTGCGGCGAGCGCTACTACGCGGGTGGGCAGTTCGCTCAGGCCCTCGGCGCCTGCTCCGTCGCGGGCAAGCACCAGGAAGAGTACGAGTCCATCGCCTGGTTGCGGGCCCGCATCGCGGCGGCCAACAACGACACGAAGTACCTCGTGCACTGGCTCGAGGTCACGCTTCAGATCAATCCTCAGCACGAAGAAGCCGAGGAGATGCTGGCGCCCTACAAGAAGCCGAAGGGCTGGTTCAACTGGGGTTAGCCACGGACGCGGTCGCAGATAAGCCTTGGGAGCGCGTTCGCGGGTAGTGCGGGGTCGGGCAGGACGAGCGTGGCGGGGACGTCGAGGGCTTGTCGGGAGTTGAGGTGCGCTGCTTCGCAGCGGGAACGAGCGAGATTCGGTAGAAGGCATGGACGCGAGGGCGGACCGGGTCGCGGAGAGACGCCTGGGGACGGTGTCCGGGGACGACCGGTGTCGTGCAGGTCGAGCGTGCCGGCGACGTCGAAGCTCTGGAGACGGGACCTGTCGGAGAGTTCGACGCCTCGGTCTACCTGTGAAGGTGGGCTGCGCCCCCCTGGACGACCCCCCGCTGTGGTCGACTCCGTTCCTTCGTCACTCCGTAGACGGAGCCCGCTTCGCGGGGGCTCCGTATGCACCGGAGACAGGCGTGGGCGCGGGAGCGGGGACCGGTGGGGAGGCGGGGCGTGCGCGCTGGGCGTCACCAGGTGCGGCTGTACGACCCCTGGTCCGCGCTGATCCAGATCTTCTTCATGTCCAGCTTGCCCTTCGCTTCTGCGCCCGTGCGCCGCGACACGAAGCTCTTGAACCGGATGAAGTCCCCCGCGTTCGCCTTCAGCTTCTTCAGTCGGTACTGGTACTCGTCGTTGATCACCATCGTGACGTTCGTGTAGTCGCCCTTCGACAGGTTCACGACCTCCATGTTCCGGCCGCCGTTCCACTTCACCGCCAGCCGCAGCGGAGGGGGGCCGGTCGGCGCCGGACTGCCGCCCGTGGGGACGGGCTCGGGCTCGGGGATGTCCTCGCACAGGCACGGGCCGCCGTTCAGCACGTCGATCACCTCGCCCGACACGCCCGCGTTGTTCAGCGTCACGATGTCGTCCGTGGTCAGGTCGACGTCCGTACCCGACGTGCGCAGGGTCGCGATGATCAGGGCGTCGTCCACGCCCTCCTGGTGGAGTTGGATCACGTCGTCGACCGAGCAGCAGGCAGCGTCGGTGTCCTCCTCCACCTCGACTGGAGCGGCGCCTCCACACGCCAGGGCGAACCACACCACCAGCGTGGCGACGAGAAGAGACGGAAGCGAGGGATTCGACGGCATTCGGCGCTCCAGGAGCCCCGAATAGTTCCGCCGGCCCACCCTCGCAAGCGAGGGATGAACCGACCGAATCACTTCCAATGAATGTCTTGTCGCGTTCGGGTGCCCCCGGAAAATGTGCTCGTTCCTCCGCGCGTTTCGGGGGCACCGCTCTCTTGACCGTCAAGACATGGTCGGTCAGGGCCGGATGCGCTTCCGTCTCGGGGCCCGACCCGCCTCGACCGGGAACGAGACGATGGTCAGGCTCTCGACGTGGGCGGTGTGCGGGAACATGTCGAACAGCTCGACGTCCTCGATGGTGGCACCGGCCTCGCGGAACTGCCGCAGATCGCGCGCCAGGGTGCGGGGATTGCAGCTGATGTAGGCGATCTTGCGGGGCTTCAGCGCAATGAGCCCGTCCAGCACGGCCTTCTCGAGCCCCCGACGCGCGGGATCGACGGCGACCAGCGGGTGGTTCAGGCGCTTCTGGATCTCGGGCAGCGCCTCCTGCACGGACGCGGCGGTGAACTCGACGTTCAGGCGGTTCCGGCGCGCGGCTTCCTTGGCGCGCTGGATGGCCCCCTGGACCGACTCGACGCCCTGGACGTACTTGCAGTGTCGCGCGGCGACCAGCGCCATGCCGCCCACTCCGGTGTACAGATCGACGAAGGCCTCCTCGGGGTCGGGCTCGAGGCGCTCGATCACCCGTTTGTACAGGGGAGCGGCCATGCTGGGGTTGGTCTGGAAGAAGTCGCCCGGACCGATGCGGACGCCGATGCCGTCCACGTCCTCCTCGATCCAGTCCTTGCCGAGCAGCGCCTTCATCCCGATGCCGCCGTCTTCGTCACGGGTGAAGATGGCGTTGCCGGGCTCGGTGTTGAGGTGCAGCCACACGCCCACCACCTCGCCACACTGCCCGGCGATGCGCTCGGCGAGCTCGTCGAGCTTGCGGGGACGCCGGCCGGCGACCAGGGTGATGAGCACTTCGTCGGTGGTGCTGGACGCCCGGAGCACTGCAGCGCGGAGCACACCCCGGTCGGTCTCGGGGTCGTAGGGGTTCAGGCCGAGATCGATGGTGTGGAACGCGAGTGCGGCCATGACCCGGCGAAGCACGGGAGCGGCGACGTCGCACTTCGGAATCGGGATGATGCGCTTGTCGCGACGGCCCCAGGCCCCGATCTTCACCCGGGCCCCGTCGGGGGAGTAGCCGAAGCCCAGCTTCACCACGTGTCGGAACCCGAAGAACCCGGCCGGACTGGGGGTCCAGCCGGTGACGGCGACGTCGGTGAGGCCCTGTTCGTCGAGCCGCTCGCGGACGTAGCCCTTCTTGATGGCGATCTGGCCCTCGGGTGCCACGTGCATCAGCGGACAGCCCCCACAGGGCTCGTAGCGGCTGCAGGGGATCTGCATCCGGAGCTCGGACGGGGTCTCGGTCTGATCGAACAGCGCCTGGTGCTGGTTCTGCCCCTTGTACACCACCTTCACCCGGGCCTGTTCGCCCACGATGCCGCCGAACACCACCAGGGGAACGCGTCGCCCCTCGGTCACGGCGGATTCGCCGCGGTGGAGCCATTTGTCGGGAGTCACGGTGGTCACTTTGGCCACGGGGGCCTCCAGGAGTCGGATGAGCGGTCGAAGAGAGCGCTCGGCGGGTCAGATCAGCGGATTCAGGATGTGAAGGAGTTGGCCTGGGGGGCCAGCCGGGGGTCAGGACCAGAGGAGGTCGCCGACCGACAGGCGCGCGCCGTTCGCGAAGTCGACCCCGGAAACGGCCTTGCGCCCGGGTGCCTGTACACGGTCGAGCTGCAATGCGCCCGTGCCACACGCGATGATCAGCGGGCTCGTCGCGAGGATCGTGCCCGGAGCACCGGTGGATTCAGCCCCGTCGCCATCGATACCTGCGTCGCCATCGACGGGATGTGCGGCCTTGATCTTCAACGGACCGTCGGACCCGGCCAGCCAGCCTCCCGGCCAGGGGGTCATCGCGCGGATGCGCCGGTCGAGGGCTTCGGCGGACTCGGACAGATCGAGCTGCCCGTCGGACTTCGCGATCTTGCCCGCCCAGGTGATGCCGTCTTCGGGCTGGGGTTCGGGAACGAGGTTCGGCAGGTTCGCCAGCGTCTCGACCGCGACCTCGGCGGACAGGGCTGCGAGCTTGTCGTGCAGGGTGCCGGCGGTCTCGCGGGCCGCGATGGGGATGGACTTCCGCAGGTAGACATCCCCGGTGTCGAGCCCCTCCTCCATGCGCTGAGCGCACACCCCGGTCTCGGAATCGCCGGCCAGCAGGGCCGCCTGCAGCGGTGCAGCGCCACGCCATCGCGGGAGCAGGCTCGCGTGCAGGTTGACCGCGCCGTGCTTCGGGCTGTCGAGGTGCACGGGCTTGAGGATGCGTCCGTAGGCGATGACCACCGCGACATCGGCTTCGATCCCGACGTAGCGCTTGGGGAATCGACCCGTGAAGATGGCCCGGGGCTGGGAGAGCGGCAGGCCGAGCTCCAGCGCGCGCACCCCTACGGGCGGCTTGCGCAGCTTCTTCCCCCGCCCGGCGGGACGGTCGGGCTGCGCGACCACGAGCGCGATCTCGTGACCGGCGTCGTGCAGCGCCTGCAGGGTGGGCACTGCGAAGTCCGGCGTGCCCATGAAGATCACGCGCATGGCGGCCTCACCAGCTCTCGAGGCGGCAGAACAGGTTGCGGTCGTTGAACGTCGTGGCCGTGGCCGGTGCGTCGATCTCCCGCGACTTCAGGTACTCGCCGTAGACGCTGTCGACGGACTTGCCGCCCCAGGCCTTGCGGTCGTCGTCCGAGAACGCGGTGTCGATGGGGTACAGGCACATCCCGCCCTGGCCCACCTGGGTGCCGAAGGGTTGCGGGCGGCCGAGTGCGATCTGCCAGCGATCCATGGCGTTCATCACCAGCCAGCGGCTGCGATCGACGTGCTGGTACGTGGCGACCATGGCCAGATCGTGGGCGACCTCGAGCACGTCAGCCTTCCGGGAGGCGAGGAGCAGCAGGCTGGCCTTGTAGTGGTCGTCGGCCGTGCAGATCTTGCCCTTCTTGTACAGCTTCCAGGTGGACTTCACCCGTTTTGCGGTCGCGCTGGGGTCGGTGTCCTTGCGGCCTTCGTAGAGCGCTGCGAGCTCGGCCTGGGCGTCGGCATCGGGGTTCTCAGCGCAGTCCGGGAGCGGATGTTCGCCCGCAGAGGCGCTGTGGATGCCCATCGAGAGCAGCAGCATCGAGATGGAGCCGGTCATGCCTGCACCTCGGCGGCCTTCGCCTTCTCGCGGGCCTTCTTGGCCTTGAGGTAGCGGGCCCGCTTGAACCGGCTCACCCGGTCGAGCAGCACCGTGCCCTTCAGGTGGTCGAGCTCGTGCTGGACGATGACGGCCTCGTAGTCCTCGAACCAGGCTTCCTTCTTCTCGCCGTCCTCGGGCTGCTGCCACTGGACCTTGACCCGCTGGTTGCGCATCACCTTCACCTCGATCTCGGGGACCGACAGGCAGGTCTCGTACCAGGGGATGGTCTCGTCGCTGCGCTCGACGATCTCGGGGTTGACCATCGCGAAGAACCGGACGCCCCGCTCGTGCTTCTCGCCGGGATCGATGACGACGATGCGCCGGGGATCGGACACCTGAGGAGCCGCGAGCCCGACGCCGGGTGCTGCGTACATGGTCTCGGCCATGTCGCGGGTGTGCTGTTCGAGCTCCGGCCCGAACTCGTCGTCTTCGACGGGCCGAGCAGCCATCTCGAGAAGCGGGTGGGGAGCGGTGATGATGTCCAGGAGCGGCATGTCGACACCTCGTGCAGGGGGCGGCCGAATCAGGGGACTAACGCGGTCGGACGTTCTGCTCTTCCGTTCGACGGCACCCATCGCATTCGACGGCCGCGCGCATCGGAGGCGTAGGGCGGCGGAGACGCCGTGATACCGGACGTTCGTGGAAGATGAGGTTGTCATGAGAGTCCTGCTGCTGACGTCCCTTCTCTGCGGCGCGTGCATCGGAGAACACGAGGACGAACCCGTCGGATTCGCAGCGGTGAACGTGCCTGGCCGCGGGGGACCCGCTCAGGACATCCGGGGTGCAGTCCGGTCGGCCACGTTCCTCGAGGCGCCGGGCTGCGTTCCGGCGAAGTCGATCCAGGTCTCGATCCAGGTCGGGGGCCTCGGTGCGACGCTGCACCTGAACCTCGCCTACACCGAAGAGGGTGCAGACGGGAGGTTCTCGGGCTTCCGGGTGCCCACCTCCAACAATCCCTACGACGTCCGCGGCGGTCTGCTGGTCGTGGAGACCGACGATGGCCAGGTCTTCGAGGGACGGGTGGAGGGCGCCGAGATCTGCGAGAACCTCGACCCGTGCCGGCCGATCGGCGCAGCGGTCGAGATCTTCGTCGACCAGGCTCCGACCGAGATCGATCTCGAGAGCGTGGGCCCCTCCGATGAGTGGCGCGAACTGGGGACCGGAACACCGCTGTGCGAGGCCGGTCGCCGCTGACCGGCGTCGTCTGTTCGGCAAGACCGTGATCAAGCGTATCGGGAGCGGTCACCGTCAGCGCTTCTGGAGCCATCAGCCACAGAGCTGACGGCTGACCGCTCGCGACCCGCTCCGGCACGACCTCTACAATCCGACCTGAACCGCCAGGCTCTTCAGGTAGCGGGTCTCCGGGACGCCCGGCAGCACGGGGTGATCCGGTGCCTGCTCTCCGCGACGGACGAGGCGCAGGGTGCGGTCGGCTTCTTTCGCTGCGCGGCCGAGCATCTCCAGGAAGCGGTCCTCGAAGACGTGGAAGCTGCAGCTGTTCGTGAACAGGAAGCCGTCGGGCTCGACGAGCATCATCGCGAGCGTGTTGATCCGCTGGTAGCCCCGGAGCGCGTTGCCCGCGGCCTTCTTGGACTTGGCGAAGGCCGGCGGGTCGAGGACCACCGCGCCGTACCGCTCGCCGCGCTGGACCCGCAGCTCCAGATCGCGATTCCCCTCGGCGGTGACGGCCTCGAAGCGATCCGACACCCCGTTCAGCTCGGCGTTGACGGTCGAGATCGCGGCATTGGGTGCGCTCTTGTCGACGGCGATGGCGTGCTCGGCGCCCTGGACCAGGGCCTGAAGCGCGAATCCCCCGCTGTTGGCGTACATGTCGAGCACCGTGCGCCCGCGGCACAAGCCCCCGGCGAAGCGCCGGTTGTCGGCCTGGTCGTAGAAGTGCCCGGTCTTCTGGCCGCCCAGCAGCGCGACGCGGAAGGTGACACCGTGCTCCACGATGTCGACGGTCTCGGGAACGTCGCCGAACCACACGCCGGAGCCCTGCTCGAGCCCCTCCAGCGTGCGCACCCGGTTGTCGTTGCGCAGCACGGCAGACAGTCCGTCGGGGGTTGTCGCGGCCGTGGTCGGCCCCAGCACGTCGCACAGGGCTTCCTGCAGCGCCTCTTTGCGGACCTCCATGCCCACGGTGTTGATCTGCACCGCCAGGGTGTCGCCGTAGCGGTCGATGATCAGGCCCGGCAGCCCGTCGGCTTCGGCGTTGACCAGCCGCAGGTCGCGACGGCCCGGCCACACGGCCTCGCGGAAGGCCAGCGCCCGTCGGAGCCGCTCGGCGAAGAACAGTGGGGAGTCGAGATCCTGCTTGCGAAGCCGGCTGCAGATGCGAACGGCGATGAGGGAGTTGGGCGAGGCCATGCCCCGACCGACGAATGCACCGGACGCATCGAACACGTCGACCACGGCCCCGGGATCCACGTCGGCGAAGCCGGGCTGGAGCTCGTTGCTGAACACCCAGGGATGTCCGCCTGTAACGCGGCGATCGCGCTTTGGACGGAGAGACAGACGCGGAATGGTGCCAGAAGTGTGCATGCTCGCGGTTACCGCGGCGGGCTCGCCCATGCCATGCTGGGGTGGAGTGCACAGGGGGGAGAGGATGTCGGAGCTGACGCACATCGACGCACGGGGCAACGCCCACATGGTCGAGGTGTCCGACAAGCCCATCACGCGGCGGGAAGCCGTCGCCGAGGGCTTCATCAAGATGGGGCCAGAAGCGCTGCAGAAGGTCGTCGAGCGCACGGCCGGCAAGGGCGATGTGCTGGCGGTCGCGCAGCTGGCGGGGATCGGCGGCGCCAAGCAGACCGGCACGCTGATCCCGCTGTGCCACCCGGTCCCGCTGTCGGCGGTGTCGGTCGAGCTCGAGACCCGCGAAGGGGGCGTCTACTGCTGTGCGCGGGTGCGCGCCGAGTGGCGCACGGGCGTCGAGATGGAAGCGCTGACGGCCGTGAGCACGGCCCTTCTCACGGTGTACGACATGCTGAAGGCCGTGGATCGCGGCATGACCATGGGGCCGGTCCAGCTGATCGAGAAGCGCGGGGGTCGGTCCGGAGAGTGGGTCCGGTAGCGCGGGCCAGCGGGTAGTATGCCGCCATGCTCGTTGCCCTGGCTCTGCTGTTCGCGTGTTCCGAAGCTCCCGATGGTCGCGATCCGGCCGGTGGGGGTCCGACTCCAGCGGTTGAACCCGCCGAAGCCCCCGTCACGGCGGGGTCGACAGAGCTTCCGGTCTCCGACGCGCCCGCGATCACGGCCGACACGCCGTCCTGCACCGGGTTGCCCGCGTGCGAGACGGCCTGTGCCGACGGCGACGCGCTGGCGTGCAACCTGGTGGGGTTGATGCTCCACGACGGGCGATCGGGGGCCACACCGGATCGGGCAGGCGCTGCGCGGAGCTACCGCACGGCCTGCAACCTGGGGGCGGGGATCGGCTGCTACAACCTGTCCCACATGCTCCGGGCGGGCGATGGGATGCCAGCCGACGAAGCCGAGGCCGACCGCCTGCTGGAGCGCACGCATCGGCTGTACGAGACGTCCTGCGCCGAGGGCGGGCTGTCGTGGTGCACCAACCTGGCGGGGCTCGTGCAGCGGGGCGAGGGGCGGGATCCCGACCAGACCCAGGCGCGCAATCTGTACGTCGACACCTGCGAGCGCGGCGATCCGATGGCCTGCATCGAGCTCGCCCACATGCTGGCCGAAGGCACGGGCGGGCCCGAGGACGTCGACGGCGCGACCCAGCTGCTGTCCGGCACCTGCGAAGCGGGCTCGGGTCCGGCGTGCAACAACCTCGGCCTGATGCTGCGGGACGCGGGGGCGGATCCCACGGCGCGGTTCCGCCAGGCCTGCGAGCTGGGGGTGCCGATGGGCTGTCGCAACCTGGCCCTGCAGCTTCCCGAAGACGAGCGCCTGCCCCTGCTCTCGACCGCCTGTGATGCCGAGCTCGACCTCGATCCGCTGGCCTGCGCGATGGCGGCGCAGCTGCTGCTGGGCTCCGAAGGCGTCGACACCCCGACGGTCCAGCGTGCGGGCACCTACCTCTCCCGGGCCTGCTCGGTGGGGCTGGCAGAAGCCTGCGTCCCTGCGGTTCAGCTGGCGGCCGAGAAGCAGGGGTTCGTGCTGCCTCCGCGCGAGGCGAAGGCGCTGATCGAGCGGGGCTGTGGGCTCGGAGACGCGACGGCGTGCGCGATCCTGGATCCGGCCGCAGCGGGCCCCGAACCGTGAACACCGTGAGTCTCCAGGATGCGGTGGCGCGGGTCCGGAGCACCCTGGGACCGCTCGCGGAGCAACGGGAGCTGGAGCACCGGATCGCCGTGCTGGAGCCGACCGTGGCCCGTCTGGCGGCAGAGCAGGCCGAGCTGGCCGAGCGTGCCGAGCGCGAGGCCGTCGATGTCGATGCGTTCGAGGGATGGACCGCACGGTCGTTGGCCACCTGGATCGCCGGCACCTACCATGCAGAACGGGAGCGGGAGCGAAGCGAGGCCCTGCAGGCGGGCCTGGCTGCGCTTGCGCGCGCGAAGGTGCTGCAGCACGTCGAAGAGGAGACGAACGCGTTGCGGGAACGCCTCGATCCGCGACCGGCGCTCCGCTTCTGGCGATGTCTGGCGGAGGTGTCGGCGTCCTCGGGTCCCGCGGAGGTCGAAGCGACGATCGCCGCCCTGCTGGAGGAGCTGCACAGGGAAGCCGAGCGGCGCACCTGGCAGCATGCGACCGACGCGCTGGCCTCGCTGCTCGCAACCGAGCCAGCGGAAGATGCACCGACGGAGGATGGGCTGTCCGGGCGGTCGCTGGCGGTCCGATGCACGCTTCCGGCCGCGCTCGTCGACGTGTGGAACGACGCGGGGCTGGCGTCGGCGGTGGACGCTGCGCGGCAGGGGCTGTCGGACGTCGAAGAGGCGCTTCAGGCTGCGCGGGCGACGACCGACGCGCGGGTGGAGGACGCACGTCCCCTCGAAGGGGCCACACTGTCGGTCGACGCGGGGGTGACGACCGCGTTCGCGGCCCTGCTTCGCCAGGTCGAGCTGGAGCGCGAGACGGCACGCGCACGGGCCAGGCTCGCCGAGCTGGATGCGGCGGCGCACACCGCGGCCCGGACGGTCGAGCACGAGCGGGCGGACGTCGTCCGGCTGGAGTCGGGGTCGCCGGGTCGGCTGTTCGCGATGGCCCGGGGAGCCCTCGGGTCCTCCCTGGAGCGGGAGCGGCAGGAGCTCGACACCGCCATCCGGCATCACACGCTCCTGGTCCACGACCTGCAGGCCGTCGAGCGATCTCTCGATGCGATCCGCGCCGAGGCCCTGCTGCTGGGCTCTCCGGGCTCCGACCTCGTGAACGCCTCGGTCGGCACGGCCCACGAGGAGGCGTGCCGGGACGCGGTCGACCTCGTGCGCGAGCTCGCCGCTCTCGACCGGCAGATCGACGATCTGCCCCGACTCCGCAGCAGCCTCGCCCCCCTCCGACGCGCGTTCGGAGGCCTGTTCTCGACCCCCGACGATCTGCTGGAGCACGTGGCCGCCCGGGAGGACGCTGTTCGGCAGCACGATGCCGTGGTGAAGCGTCTGGGTGTCGATCGAGCCCCGCACGACTGGAAGCCCGTGGACCGTCGCTCGCTCGCAGAGATGCAGGCTGCACTCCAGACCCTGCGCGATCTCCGCGACGAGCGCCGGAGCACCGTGCAGTTCACGGTCAACGGCCAGAACGCGAACACGCGAGCCCGTGCGGCTCAGGGCCGCGCGTTGCGGTCCGCGCTCGCCGACCACCAACAGCAGATCCGACGGCGCGCGGAGCAGGTGAAGGCGCTGGAGCCCGCGCTCGTGGACCGTCGCGAAGCCGTGGCGCAGCAGGTGGAGCGGTCGCTGGCGTCCCTCGCAGAGCGCCTCGGTGTGACCCGCACTGGATAGGTACTGGATAGGATGGCGGTCATGGACCTGTTCCTTCCGCCAGCGCTGCGACGATTGCTCGTCCCCATCCGCGACAGCCGGGCGTTCCATCCCGTGCAGTTCGTCGTGCGGATCTCCTACCTGTTCTACAAGGAGCTGCGGGACGACAAGGCGTTCATCCGCGCTGCCGGGATGTCGTACACCACGCTCATCGCGCTGGTGCCGTCGCTGGTGCTCATCTTCGGGGTGCTCGGCGCGGTGGGGCTGATGTCGGACCCCAACGACCAGCAGGCCGTCTACGACGCGTTGTTCGGGACCTTCTTCGGCGATGTCGAGGAGATCCGCGAGACCCTCATCCCCCTGTTCACCAAGGTGGACTTCCGGGCGCTGGGCGCGGTGTCCGTCGGCACGCTGCTGGTCGTCGCTGCGCGCCTGTTCCTGATGGTCGAGCAGGCGTACTCGGACATCTTCGAGGTTCGCATCGACCGCTGGCTGACCCGGCGGATCCTGAACTTCTACTTCTCGATGACCGCGGTGCCGCTGGTGCTGGTCACCTCGATCGAGGCCGCCTGGCGCATGGGGCTCGAGGGCTATCGCACGCCGATGGTCAGCCTGCTGCAGTTCGGGTTGCTGCTGGCTGCGCTCAAGCTGTTCCCGTGCACCCACGTGCGCTGGGGGCCCGCGTTGCTGGGCGCGACCACGAGCTGGGTGCTGCTCGAGATCGGCGGCGGCGTGTTCCAGCTGTACGTGCAGTGGACCTACACCAACCCCGACTACCCGCTGCGCGCGTTCTACGGCTCGCTCATCCTGCTGCCGGTGTTCCTGGTCTGGCTGTACACGTTCTGGCTGATCGTGTTGCTGGGGGTCGAGGTCGCACACGTCTCGCAGAACTACGGGTCCCTCGTTGCGGCCGAGCAGACCGCCGCCGAGCGGGAGCGCCGTCGGCTGCGCAGCCCCTCCCTCGACAACGCCCTGGAGATCCTGGCCCACGTGGCCGCGCACTTCCTCCGCGGAGACGGTCCGGTTCCCCACGAGCTGCTCGACGACGAGATGCACCTGCCGTCGCGCGACGTCCGGGAGGTGGCGGAGGTGATGGTCGAAGCGAAGCTGTTGATCGAGACCGACGAGGGCTGGATGCTCACCCGTCCACCCGATGGCATCGCGCTCGAAGAGGTCGCCGCCGCCTGGCGCTCGTTCACGTCGCTGCCGGGGGGAGACACCCGGATCGCCGACGAGCTCGAGGGGGCCATGGAGCTGGACGGAACGCTCGCGGATGCCGTGGGCCGCTGGGACATCGCCTTCGAGAGCGAGTCCATGAACACCGAGGAGCGGGCGAAGGCCGATGCGAGCCGGCCTCCCGCGGATCCCTACGCCGCCGAGATCGCGGGCATCGACCGGTGATCGAGGAGCGCCGGGTCGTCCGGATCGGCCGCCGGAGTGGGGTCGCTGGGACGTCTGCGGACTGGCACGTGGTGGTTCGGGGCCGGGTCCGCACCGTCGATCTGGACTGGATCCGGGACGGGCTGAAGGCCGACCGCCTCACGGGCGTGGAGCAGGTCCGACGCGCAGATGGGGACTGGGGGCCCTTGTTCGGTCGACCGGTCTATCGGCAGGTGTTCAAGGCCACGCGCAGGGACGGTCGGGTCGATGGGATGGAGCCCCGGGATCACGCCAAGGCCCGTGCGCGCGGGGCGATCCAGCGGTTGGCCCGCAAGACCACCGTGCTGGCGGGGCTGGCGGGCGTCGCGCTCGTGGTGTCGCTGCCCCCGGTCGTCGCCTGGCTCCCCATCGCTGGGGCGGCGCTCCTCACCCAGCTCGGGTTGCTGGTCGCGGCCGTCCTGGCGGTCGGTGCGGGTCTGTTGCGGTTGCGGACCACGATGGCGCGCGTCGAGCTCGCGTCGCTGAAGGACCGTCTGGTGCCGCCCGTCACCCCTCCCCCGCCGCTTCTGGAAGACAATCTGGAAGCCGAAGCGGATGCCGAGGTGGACTGGGCCCTGGAGGCCGCGCGGGACGAGGTGGACGCCTATTTGTCGTCCGGAGCGGAGTCCACCGCGTCTTCAGACCCCTCGGGCTCCTCGACCTGAGGCCTCGGCTGGTTCTCCTCGAAGACCAGCCGCAGCGTGCCGGCCTGGCGTTGCCCGTGGCTGCCCGCGGGCTCGAACCAGCTGGCGCCGAGCGCACTCTGGACGTAGGGCCGGAGCTCTTCGGGACACGCGATCCAGTGCAGCTCGCTGGGCCCGCCCTGGTCCACCACGTCGACGTCCACCACACAGCGGGACTCGGCGGGGTCTCTCTCCTCTTCCGACGCTCTTGCGCGCTTCCCGTCCTTGTCGAGCTTCGGAGGGAGGGTGGGCGGCGGCCAGCGGACGTCGGCCAGCTTCACGATGGTGGGCGCAGCCCCGGGAGCAAAGGGCACCAGCAGCTCGGGATCGGGCTGGTCGGCTTCGGGGATCCCGGCCCAGCCGCGGATCAGGCTGCGTCGCTGTGCAGAGGTCAGGCCGTCGACGCGACCGAGCTGGTCGGCGAGGAGCACCACCGAGACGGCGGGGCCGGTGGTCGCGATCCACTCGTGGGCCTCGAAGGCATCGAAGCGCTCCAGAGAGCAGTCGGACCACATCGACAGACGCTGGCCCGGCGTGATGGTCTCCAGGCCGGACGGGATGCTCATCATGTCGCTGCAGAGCGTGTCCCAGCGGCCCAGCTCGTTGACCGCGGCTTCCCGATCCTCGATGGGGTCGTCACCGGCCTTCAGCGCGCGCGCCAGACCCGTGGGCCGGGGACAGGCGCGGGCCAGTCGAGGACCCAGCTCGTCGGCGGACGGGGGAGTCGCGCGGCCGGTCAGCTCGGTGGCGATCGCACGCAAGGGCTCGAGAGAACACGCCTGGGCAGGCGTCTCGGCCAGCAACACCGCAATCGCAGCCATCAGCAGGGGGGGTCTCATGGGGCTCCCTGCGGCACGTCGTGCGGAAGGACGGACGGGGTGGTCCACCAGCGCTGCAGGTCGTCGGGCCAGGGGCTCTTCACCGTGATGCGGCCCCCTGCCCCCGCTGCTCGATCGGGCAGGGGCAGCTCCAGCTCGGCGGCGTGGAGCGCGTGGTGGGGAGCGCCGGTGGCACGACGGGTCTCGGCGTCCCAGCGACCGTCGGACTCGGGCCCGTCGTCGAGGGTGCGGAGGAAGACCTCGGGCGGCACGCCGTACATCCGGTCGCCCAGGATGGGGAAGCCCAGGTGTGCGAGGTGCACGCGGATCTGGTGGGTGCGGCCGGTGTGGATGCGGCAGTGCACGCGGGTGTAGCCGGGCTGTCGATCGAGGACCGTGACGTCGGTGCGGGCCGACTTCCCGTCGTCGCGGACCGCCATCTGGATCCGGATCACGCCTCCAGCCGGTCCGATCGGCGCATCGACCCGCTTTCGGTCCCAGGGGATCTCGCCCTTCACGATGGCCTGGTACTCCTTGCGGGTGTCGCCGCGCTGGATGGCTGCCTTCCAGAAGCGGTTCAGCGCGGGGTCGTCGGTCAGCGCCAGACAGCCGGAGGTGTCGCGGTCGAGGCGGTGCAGCAGCTCGATGCCGGGCCAGCGCTGTCGGGCCAGACCCACCACGGCCCAGGCGAAGCGCGTCCCGACCGGATGGACCAGCATGCCAGCGGGCTTGTCGAGCACGATGAGTCCGTTCGCCTCGTGCAGCACGGGCGGAAGCGGGGGTGGCGGTGCGTCGGGTGCGATGCCGGCGATGCGGATCGCGAGTCGCTGCCCTTCGACCACCCGGGTGCTGGCCCGCAGCGGACGCCCCTCCAGCGTGACTTCGCCGGCCTGGATCCCCTTCTTGAGCGCACTTCTCGAGAAATCCCGGAACCGTTTGGACAGGAAGGTGTCGAGACGCATCCCAGACCCGCCTTCCGGCACGTCGAGGTGGCGGACCCCATCGAAGGGGCGCGGGTCGGGGGCTGTGGGAACGTCGCTCATCCGCGCCTCGTATCCCACGGTTTGACGACCCGGTGACACCCGGGTCCCCCTTGACGCTGGATTCGATGGGCCCACCATCGCAAGCGAAGGATGAACCCATCGAATCCCTTCAATCGAATGTCAGGACGCGTTCAGGTACCCCCGGAAAATGTGCTCGTTCCTCCGCGCATTTCGGGGGCACCGTTCACTTGGCCGTCCTGACATTGCATGGGATGATGGTCGCGATGGCACCGAAGACTGCACCGACGCTCGCTTCCTCGTTCACCGCCCGATTCCTGGGTGTGCTGGGATTGCTGACGGTCGGGGTCGCGGGGTGTGCCGGCAAGCAGGTCACGCCGCACCAGCCCTGGAAGTTCGAGGCCCGGACCACCCACGGGGTCGTGCGGGTGCTTCCCGTGCTCGCGCTCGCAGAGGCGGGCGAGGTGCCGCTCGAGGGCTACGTGGGCGCCCGGTTGCCGTGGCTGCGGGAGTGGTTGCGGGGCCAGCGCACGGCCGAGGTCGGTCGGATCCCCGATGCCATCGGCTCCACGCTGCCGGGCGCGATCAACGGCGAGCTGGGCGCGCGGTGGGACGGTCACTTCCTGGGCGGTCGGTTCGCTCCGGGCTCGCGCCGCGCGATCCGCAACGCGCTTCAGGGCAAGGGCGATCTCGACCAGGCGCTGTCGGCCTCGGCGCGGGGTCTCGACGGCAGTCACGGCGAGCGTGCCGTCCTGGTGACCTGGGTGACCCGCATCGATGCCGAGCCGCTGACGGCCCGGGGGTTCGCCGGAGACATCGTGCAGACCTCGAGCGGTCCGGTGGTGCTCGACCACATCGAAGAGCCGTTCCTGGTCGACGCACGGCTGGGCATGGCGCTGGTCGCCCACGACGGCGAGGTGGTGCTGCGCTACTCCGACCGCTTCGAGACCGTGCTCTCGGCCCGCCGGGGCGCCTCCGATGCCGCGAACGACCTCGCGCGGTCCCTCGCGAGCGAGGTCGCGAAGGTGTGGGCGACCGATCCGCGCCTCGAGGACGACGCGGTCAGCGATCCGTGGCCGGTGGCGGCGCTGTAGTCGGTTCGTTCGTCTTCGGTGGGTCGCGGTGGGTCGTAGACAGTTGAGCTTCGAGGAGTCCCGCAGTAGACAGGGGCCAACTCTGGAGATCCCCCATGCGCATCCCGTCCATCGCCGCACTGTCCCTGTCCTTCCTCCTCGTCGCATGCAGCGGTGGCGACGCCGCCGATCCCGCTCCCGCCGACGGCGACAACGCCGAGATGAAGGAGAAGGACCACGACCCGGCCGACCACGACCACGGTGACGACGAAGCCGATGATCACGAGCACGAGGACGGCGAAGAGCACGGTGATCACGGCGACGATCACAAGGACATGGGCGAGACCATGAAGCCGCCCGAGGGCGCCAAGGTGATGTTCGTGGAGCCCGCCGATGGCGCCACCGTGAAGTCGCCCGTGATGGTGAAGATGGGCGTCGAGGGCATGAAGGTCCAGCCCGCTGGCGAGCTCACCGAGGGCACCGGCCACCACCACATCATCGTCGACAGCGAGCCCGTGCCGTTCGGCACCGCCGTCCCCGCCGACGAGACCCACATCCACTTCGGCAAGGGCCAGACCGAGACCGAGCTCGAGCTCGAGCCCGGCGAGCACACCCTGATGCTGCAGTTCGCCGACGGCGCGCACCGCTCCTACGGCGAGCCGCTCTCGGCCAAGATCACCATCACCGTCGAGTGATCGGCGGATGACGAGGCTGCGATGAGTACGCGCTTCGACGTCGTCGTAGTCGGCGCCGGGCACGCTGGGTGCGAGGCGGCCGCCGCTGCTGCGCGCCTGCTCCCCGAGCACCGGGTCGCGATGGTCACCCTCGACCCCGGCGCGGTGGGACGCCTGTCGTGCAACCCCGCCATCGGAGGCCTCGCCAAGGGGCACCTGGTGCGCGAGCTGGACGCGCTGGGCGGGCTCATGGCGCGGGTGACCGACCCCACCACGATCCAGTTCCGGCGCCTCAACACCCGGAAGGGGCTGGCGGTCCAGGCCTCGCGCGCCCAGGTCGACATCGCGCGCTACCCCCGCGAGATGGCCCGCCAGCTCGGGCGGATCGACAACCTCGAGGTGATCGGGGCCGAGGTGACGGGGCTCGTGGTGCGGTCCGGTCACGTTCGCGGCGTGGTCCTCGACCAGGACACCGAGCTCGCCTGCGAAGCGGTCATCATCACCGCCGGCACCTTCCTGTCGGCGGTCCTGCACCACGGCCTCGAGAAGACCGTGGGCGGACGCGTGGGCGACGGGGCTGCGCACGCCCTCGCCGCCTCCCTGACCGACCTCGGGCTGCGCCTGGGACGCCTGAAGACGGGCACCGTCCCCCGCCTGGACGGCCGCACGGTGCACTGGGACCAGCTGGAGACCCAGAGCGACGTGGTGGAGGGGCGCTTCTCGTTCTCGGCCGAGGTTCCGAAGCGGTTGCCCCAGATCACCTGCCACCTGGCCTACACCAACGAGGCTGTGCACGAGGTCATCCGCGCCAACCTCGACCGGGCGCCGATGTTCACGGGCGACATCCAGGGTGCGGGGCCGCGGTACTGCCCCAGCGTCGAAGACAAGGTGCATCGGTTCCCCGACCGCGACCGGCACCTGCTGTTCCTGGAGCCCGAGGGCCTGGACACCGACCGGATCTACGTGAACGGCCTCTCCACCAGCCTGCCGCCCGACGTCCAGTACGCCATGCTGAAGGCCATACCGGGCCTCGAAGACGCCGTCATCCTCCAGCCCGGCTACGCGGTGGAGTACGACTTCGCGAATCCCCTCGATCTGGGCCACGACCTGCAGCACGGCGCGATTCCCGGGCTCTACCTGGCGGGCCAGGTGAACGGCACGAGTGGCTACGAAGAGGCGGCTGTTCAGGGCTTCGTGGCGGGGGTGAACGCGGCGCATCGGCTCTCGGGGGGCCTCGACGCCATCGAGGGCGACGTGTTCCACGTGGAACGGTCGGCGGGCTACGCCGGGGTGCTGATCGACGACCTGACCCAGCGCGGCGTGGGTGGCGAGCCGTACCGGATGTTCACCAGTCGGGCCGAGCACCGGTTGCTGCTGCGCGAGGACAACGCCGATCGGCGCTTGATGCCGACCGGTCGGGCGCTGGGCTTGATCGACGACGCGACCTGGGAGGCGTTCGAGTTCCGGGTCGACGCGATCGAGCGCGGTGCCGCTGCGCTACGCGAGGCCGTGGTCAACCCTACCGCCGATCGGGTCGAGCAGCTGGGCACGATGGGGCTCGGAGGTCTGAAGAAGCCGAGCACGGCGGAGGAGATCCTGCGTCGCCCTGCTGCGACCTACGCCCACGTGGCCCAGCTGGTCGATCTGCCCGCGTTGCCGGCCGAAGCCGTGGAGCAGCTCGAGATCGACACCAAGTACGCCGGCTACATCCGTCGGGCGCAGCGGCGTGCGGCGGAGTCCGCTCGGATGGAGGCCATGACGCTTCCGGCGGACGTGGACTGGATGGCGGTCACCGCGCTGTCCTGGGAGGTCCGGGAGCGGTTGGCGGGCGCCCGTCCGACGACGCTCGGGCAGCTGGAGCGGCTGCCGGGGATCACGCCCGCTGCGGTGGCGGTGGTCATCGATCGCGTGCGCTCGGGGCTGCCGCGAGCTCGCTGACCTCGGTTCGAGACCGAGGCGTTACGCTTCCTTTGTGAAGGATGAACGCAGCTTTCATCTCCATGTCGGAAACGACGCCATCATCTACGAAGACGAAGGCATACGGATCCGCCGGGGGACGCCGCAGGTGCAGGATGCCGCGTCCTGGATCGGCTGGATCGTGGCCATCCCCCTCGTCTCCCTCTTCGCCGGCACCTTCCTGTTGCGGGGGCTCGGCGCAACCCAGCTGTGGATGTTCCCGCTCGGACTCGCACTGCTGTTCGGCGTCGGCGTGGTCGGTCTGATCGGCGGCCTCCTGCTGTTCGACCGGATTCCCTGGACTCCTTCCCTGCTGGAGTCCCGCATCGAGCGCCTGCGGGAGGCGTCGGACGACGAGTGGGCCATCCGGCTGACCGAGGACACCCTCACACTCCGCGGGCAGGCCGGGCACCCGCCCGATCACGAGGAATCCATCCCGGTCGGGGCCATCCAGCGCTTCGAACACGATGGAGAGCGGCTCGTCGTCCACTTGACCGCGCGGCTTCCCGACGGCCCGCCATCGGTCGGATTCGCCGGCCCACCCCTCGCAAGCGAGGGTGGGCTGACCGAATCCGGGATGGGCTGCGCCGCGGCGCTCCTGGCGACTCCGGCGCTCTGGATGCTCACGGTGTTCTTGTTGGGGGTGCCCCTCATCACGCCGCTCGGAGCGGTCTGTGGCGTGCTCTCGGTGGCGACGATCCCGCTCCTGGGCCTGTGGCTCTTCGCCTGGAGGATGATCGCCACGTTCGGGGACGAGCACCCCCTGGAGGTGCACATCCGGTCGGAGCGTCTGGAGATCTGTCGTGTGGGCTCGGCCGAACCCACCGAACCGGTGTTCGAAGGCGACCTGAACGCCACCTTCGACGCGCGCGGGGACACCCTCAGAATCACCCGTCCAGACGGGCCCGTACTCGACCTCGTGTCCGCAGACGCCGTCTGGACTGCGCTGTTCCTCCGTCGAGAACGTGAGAAGCGCCTCGCAGGCGAGTGGAACCGCTGAGGGAGAGTCCGACGGACCGTCTGGGACCTGAACGCGCTGTCTGCGATACTCCCGCCAACCTGGGAGATCGCGATGCGAAAGATGGCTCTGATGACCCTGCTGCTGGCGCTCGGGACGGCGTGCCCGAAGGTCGAGCGGCAGGTGTACCGCTTCGATCTGAAGTCCGGCACGGGCACCCTGACGTTCGAGAACATCGTCACGGACTCCGCCGACACCCCGAACAAGGACTTCATGGAGATCGTCGACAAGGTGCTGGAAGGCACCAAGGTCGAGGAGGACCACCCCGGCTGGCGGGTCGGCGAGAAGAAGCTGCAGGCCACGGATGCACCGAGCGGGAAGCGGCTCGACGGCACGGTGCAGTTCGCGTTCGACGACGTGGGGTCGGCCGGCATCTACAAGCACGACAAGAAGGCACCCTACATCTGGTGCACGAGTCGGGAGTCCGACTCCGAGCAGGTCGTGGTCGCGACGAACGGCAAGAAGATCGACACCTTGCCTGGGTGTGTGGCCTGGGATCGGAAGGCGACCGAGCTCACGGTCACCGTGCGGACCGCGACCATGATGGGCAACGAGCAGTCCCTGGTGCCCCAGTTCGAGAAGTGGGCGGCGGGCGAGAAGCTGGAGATCGAGGAGGCACCGGGAATGGGCGGCCTGGACTTCGGAGCAGAGCTCGGCGAGGCCTTTGCGGGCGGCATGGCCGACGGGATGGCCGATGCCGTGGCCGGGGACGCCGTCGTGACCGTAGGCGATGCGGTGCCGACCCCGAAAGACGCCGGCGCAGACGCCGACAAGGCACTCGGGCCCATGCTCCGATCGGCGCTGAAGCTGTGTGCGGCGGGGTCCGCATCGTCCGGGGCGCGGTTCGAGGAGACCGTCCGGATCTCCGTCGACACCGACGGATCCGCCACGGCGAAGATCGGAGGAGAGTCTCAGCCGAAGGGAGATGAAGCGGTGTTCGACGAGCGGTCGAAGTGCTACGCGGGCGCGGTGAGCGAGATGGCGCTGCCCAAGCGCGCCGCGGCGTGGTCGTTCGAGGTCCCGGTGTCTGTGGTCGACGCGCCGAAGTAGGCGCGTCCGGAGGCTGGGGCCGAGTCAGCCGAGGATCAGCTCCGCCGACTTCCTCGCCTTACCGTCCACCACATAGTGTTCCACGTGGAACACCGAGGTGTCGCTCGCCTCCGGAACCGCCGCATCCGCCTGCAGGAACAGCACCAGGCGTCCGCCGGGCACCACCAGTCGCCGGGCGACCTCGACCATCTGCTCGGGGTTGTGCAGCGCGCGGGACAACACCCCGTCGTACTGTCGGGGCTCCAGGGACTCGTGGCGCATGCGACGCACCCGAACCCCGTCGACCTCGGCGGTGGCGACGACCTCTTCCAGGAAGCGGCATCGCTTCTGCCGACTGTCCACCAGATCGATGTCGACGTGTCCGAATCGAGCGGCGAACGGAATGCCCGGAAAGCCGGCCCCCGTTCCCAGATCGACCCAGCGACCGGTGGGGTTCAGGGCGGCGAGCGCGCGGTCGCAGTCCTCGTAGTGGGGCGCGAGGGGGCCGGGACCCACCAGGTTCATGGCCTTGCGCCACCGGTCGAGCAGCGTGCGATGCACCTCGAGCAGTCGACTCCGGTCGCGTTCCACAGGCTCGCTGGTGTGGGGTGACCCCGCAACGGGCCCGCTGTGGTCGGCGTTTTCGGACATCGGCGTGCTCCGGAGAACGGCCGTGTTCCACGTGGAACATCGGCGCTTCGAACGCTCCTCGGGTAGCGCAGCGATCTCGCGAGCGCTATCCTCGTGGCACGAACTCCCTCCGGTGAGCCCGTCCGGGTCTCGCCGAACCCCGGCAACGCGGGTGCAGATTCTCCTCGAATCGCCTCTCTCGCAGCGCCTCCCACCCCGCAGATTCCGCACGCTCGACCGTGCGTAGAGGAAGAGCTCATGGCTCGGATCCTGTCCGTCTCCAATCAGAAAGGCGGCGTCGGAAAGACGACGACGACCATCAACCTGGCAGCGGCCCTCGCGAGTGCCGGTCAGCGCGTGCTGGTGGTCGATCTCGACCCTCAGGGCAATGCGGGTTCGGGGCTGGGCTACCCGCGGAGCGAGGTCACCATGGGCACCTACGACGCGCTCATGGAGTACCGGGACATCGACAGTGTGCGGATGCCCACCGCGCTCGACGGTCTGCAGGTGATCCCTGCGAGCCGGGATCTGGTCGGCGCCGAGGTGGAGCTGGTCGAAGAGGAGCAGCGGGAACGCAAGCTGCGCAAGGTCCTGAACCGGGTGCGCGAGGACTACGACTGGATCCTGATCGACTGCCCGCCCAGCCTGGGTCTGCTCACGATCAACGCGCTGGTGGCCTCGGATGGCGTGCTCATCCCGCTCCAGGCCGAGTACTACGCCATGGAAGGGCTCGGGGAGCTGCTGCGGACCATCGCGATGGTGCGGCGCTCGATGAACCTGGACCTGGAGCGCGAAGGCATCGTCATCACGATGACGGACCAGCGGAACCGGTTGTGTCGCGAGGTCGAGAAGCAGGCCCGCGAGGTGTTCGGCGTGGGCGTGTTCGACACCACGATCCCCCGCAACGTCCGGCTCGGAGAAGCGCCGAGCCACGGGAAGTCCATCGTGGAGTACGCCCCCACGAGCTCGGGCGCCCAGGCGTACCTGGAGCTGGCGGACGAGCTGATCCGCCGGCGGAGCTCACGACCGTCGACCGCGCCGCAGATTCAGGAACGGGAGGCGATGTGAGCAGCAAGGGACTCGGACGCGGACTGGCATCGCTGATTCCGGACAGCGCTCTGGATGTGGAGGCCCTTCCGACCGCTCGGAGTGGTGCGCGGATGGTGCCGCTGGACGAGATCACGCCGAACCCCGAGCAGCCCCGGGAGCGATTCGACACCGAGGCGCTCGAGGGGCTTGCGACGTCGATTCGCACCCACGGGGTGTTGAGCCCACTGGTGGTGCGTCGTCACGAGGGTCGCTACGTGCTGATCGCCGGCGAACGCCGGTATCGAGCTGCGGGGCTGGCCGGTCTGGTCGAGGTGCCGGTGGTCGTGCGAGAGGCCGAGGACGGCAACGTCCAGCTGGAGCTCGCTCTGGTCGAGAACCTGCAGCGCACCGATCTGGACGCGGTCGAAGAAGGCCGGGGCTACCAGCGGCTGATCGCCGAGTACGGCTACACCCAGGAAGAGGTGGCGCAGAAGGTCGGGAAGCAGCGCTCGACGGTGGCGAATGCGATGCGACTGCTCAAGTTGCCGGACTACGCGCTGGACGCCCTGCGGGACGGGCGGATCTCGGCGGGTCATGCGCGAGCGCTCCTGGGTCTGGACGACGACGATGGGCTGCGCAAGGTGCTCACCCGGGTCGTGGCCGAGGGCTTGAGCGTGCGGGCCACGGAGCGGTTGGTCTCGACGGCACGTCGGGAGCCGGTCCGGTCCCGGGATCGGGCCCAGCGAACCCTGGACTACGCGACCAAGCTGCTGAGGGATGCGCTGCGGACCTCGGTGGCCATCAAGCCGCGAAAGCGCGGGGGTGGCCGCATCGTCATCGACTATGCGGATGCAGAGGATCTGGAGCGGCTCATCCACCAGCTGAAGTCGGACGCCGACGCCGCTTCCGAGACAGCCAAGCGCGGGCGGCGCTGAATGCAGGTGGTGGGAATCGCTGGGGGCACGGCGTCCGGCAAGTCGACCCTCACCCGGGCGCTGGTCGACATCCTCGGAGACCGCGCGCTCTACATCGCCCACGACCGGTACTACCGCAGCCTGCCGGACACCTTTCGCGACCGACCGCTCGAGTACAACTTCGACCATCCCGACGCGCTGGAGACGGACCGGCTGGTTCGCGATCTGGACGCACTCGAGGCCGGGAGGACCGTCGAGATCGTCGACTACGACTTCGGCGTGTGTGCACGGGCGCCCCGGGAGCGATGGCTGCGGACGGCCGCTCGCGAGATCGTCATCGTCGAGGGGATCCTGGCGCTTGCGGAGCCCACGTTGCGCGAACGCTTCGACCTGCGGGTGTTCGTGCACACGGACGCGGATCTCCGCCTGGCCAGGCGCCTCCGTCGGGACATCGTCGAGCGAGGAGACACCCCTGACGGCGTGATCGCGCAGTACCTCGCAACGGTGCGGCCGATGCACGAAGCCTTCGTGGAGCCGTCGCGCGACCACGCAGACGTCGTCCTGGACGGGACCGCGCCGGTCGAGGCAGGTGTCGCTGCGCTGCTGGCCGCGATCGACGGTCTGATGGACGCGGGAACCGGCCCGCTGTAGGGACGTCCTTAGCGGATCGGTCTCGGGCCCGATATAGCCGGTGCCCCGGTCGATTCGTCCGGTTTTCATTGGTTGCATTGATGTTCGAGGTCGGACCCTTCCAGGTGGAAGAGCGCGTCGGAGTGGGCGCGATGGGTCAGGTGTGGCGCGGGGTCCACGGCCGATCCGGCACTCCGGTGGCCGTGAAGTTCGTGCTGCCCCAACAGACCGAGCGCGAGG
This sequence comes from Myxococcota bacterium, assembly GCA_965224055.1. Classification (GTDB taxonomy): domain Bacteria; phylum Myxococcota_A; class UBA796; order UBA796; genus JACKEQ01. Next base: position 7,029,236 of record OZ245034.1, read on the forward strand.
CTGCGGCGCGGTCGGTCCGTCGCGAAGCGCGCGCGATCGCGGGTCTGCAACACCCGAACGTGGTCTATGTCTACGACCAGGGCGAGCTGACCGCACGCAACGCCACTGCGGTGACGGACGCGGTCCGGGCGCTCGACGACGCGGACGCACCACCCATCCGGGAGGGCAGTCCGTACATCGTCATGGAGCTCCTGAGCGGCGGCACCCTCAAAGAGCGCCATGCCCAGACCAGTCAGACGAGCTGGGACCGCGTGCGGGTCGACCTGGAGCGCGTCATCGAGGGGCTCGCCCACTGCCACGCACACGGCGTGCTCCATCGGGACCTGAAGCCCACCAACGTGCTGTTCGGCGCCAGCGCAGACCCCCGGCCCGGGTTGAAGCTGGTGGACTTCGGCATCGCCTGGTCGCGCGGGAGTGATGGCGAGCGCGTGTCGTTCGGGACGCCCGAGTACTGCGCACCCGAGCAGCAGGGCAGCGAAGAAGCCGCGCAGGGGCCGTGGACCGACCTGTTCGCGGTGGGCGCCATCGGGTGGTTGCTGGTCACGGGGGAGCTTCCGTTCGGCGATCAGGTGGGGCCCCCGCTGTACGTCGCGAAGGCCACGACGGACCTGCCCGACCTGACGCCGCGGTTCGAGGTCCCCGAAGAGCTCGAGGCCTGGCTGCGGTCGTGCATGGCCGGTCCCCCGGGCGACCGGTTCCAGAGTGCGCCGGATGCGCTGTACCACCTCAAGCGGATCGCGGGCGCGACGCTGGATTCCCGCCCGGTGCGCGAGTGGTCCATCACGGCGAACACGACGCGGGCGATGACGGCACCGAATGCGCTGCCGGCACGCACGGTCGAAGGGTGTCCCGAGCCCGCTCCCCTGCGTCGGGAGCCGCTGGAAGTCCCCCTCCCACCGCCGGCGCTGCGCGATGCCGGGCTCGAGATGTGGTCGTTCCGGCCGCCGCCGATGACGGGTCGACTGGCCCAGCGCGTCCGGCTGTGGCAGCGCCTGGAGCATGTCGCGACGGACGGGCAGCCGCGGGTCCTGTTGCTCGCGGGCCCGTCTGGATCGGGTCGATCGCGCGTCGGAGCCTGGTTGCTCACGGCAGCCCAGGAGAACGGCGGGGTGTTCGCGTTCTCGACGCGAGGGGATCGCGAACAGCCCGGGCACGCCTGTGCGACGCTGCTTCGGCGCACCCTGCGGATCGACGACACCGCCGATCCGCGAGAGCAGCAGGAACAGGCCCACTGGACCCTGGAGCACCACGGAGCGGACTTTCCCTCGGTGGTGCGTGCTGTGGACGCCTGGATCACGGACCCGACGGACGGCGAGCGCCGACTGGAAGCAGCCGTAGAGGTGGTGCGGGGTCTGGCTCGGGGCCGGCCGGTGCTGCTGCTCCTCGACGATGCGGATGCCGACCCGGAGCTACCCCGCATCGCCAACCTCCTCCACGCTTCCGACCCGCTGCCCATCCTGATCGTGCTCACGGCCGAGTGCGAGGTGGACGCGGCGGTCGAAGAGGTGCCGCGTCTCGATCCGATGCGGCGGCGCACGATGGCGCAGCTGCTGTCGAACCTGCTCCCCCTGGTGCCGTCCAGCCAGGCGGATGTGGTGGCGGCTGCGGCGGGCCGGCCGGGCCGGGCGATGGAGGTGTTGAGCACGGCGTTCCGCAACGGGCAGTTCCGCCACACGCCGCGGGGAATCGTCCTGGACCTGGAGAGCGAAGAGGCGGCCGATCTCCCGGCGCTGCCCGGGCCCGTGCGGGAGTACCTCGAGCGTGCGGCACTCCTGGGGGTGTTTCCGGATCACGCGGTGGTCACGGGCTCGTTCCGGAATCGCAAGGCTGCGCGACGGGCCCTCGAAGACGCCGAAGCACGGGGGCTGGTGACGGTCCAGGACTCGGTGGTGACCTTCGCGTTGGGGGTGCGCCGCGCGATCCTCGACGCCATCCTCGACCGGTCCGGCGACGCGGCTGCACGTCACCATCGCGCCCTCGGACGTGTGCTGGCTCCCGAGTCCGCGGACGGGGCGCTGCATCGTATCCGTGGGGGCGACCCGGAGGGCGGGTTCGCGCAGCTGGTGGAGGCGATCGAGATCATGGATCCCGGGACCGGCATGATGCATCGGCTCTCGACCTGCGAGAAGGGGCTGGAGCTGTGGGATGCCCTGGGGCGCACGCCGGCTGCAGGCCCGTGGGAGGACCTGGTCATCCACCGACTCGAGGCCCTGGGCAGCGTCGAGGCCCCTGAGCTTCCCGACATCGTGCGCCGGGATCTGGAGCGGGCCAGCGAGCACGGGGTGGACGACGCGACGGCCCGGCTGTTGGTCGCCCGGGCACGGCTCGATCGGCAGACCGCCAGCAAGGACCTCCACCACGCCCTGCTGTTGGGAGAGCGACACCGGGTGCGGACCGAGGTGTTCCACGCCCTGGCCCAGCACGCCGAGCGGAGTGGAGACCTGCCGCTGTGTCGGTACTGGCTGTCGTGTGCGACCCATCACGTGGACAGCGCCGATCGGGCTGCGGCCTCGGATGCCTACGTGGCGCTGGGCACGCTGACGGCGATGGACGGGATGTGGACCGACGCCCGCCGGGCACTGGACGAAGCCGTGAAACGGGCCGTCGTGCCGGGCGTTCTGGACATCTTCGCCGCGAACACGGCCATGGTGGTGGGCGATCTGATGGCCGCTCGCTCGGGGCTCGTCCGGGGCGTGCACTGGACCACCCTGCGCCGCGACCGCCGGCTGCTTCCGGGGGCCCTGATCCGACTCGCCCTCGTCGACCTGCTGGAGGGCCAGCTGGCGGACGCCGATGCGCGGATCAGCGAAGCCGATCGCATCCTGGCCGAGAATCGTCGACAGTACCGCCCGGACCCCTCGTTCGGAGCGGATGTGCGCATGCTGCTGTCCCTCGAGCAGGGGCGGTTCGGTGAAGCCGTGCAGCACCTGGGCAACCTGGCGCCGATGCGCTGGCCGCGGCCCACACGGGTGGCGGTCACCCAGCGGATCCGCGTGCTGCTCGATGCGCGACGGATCCCGGGAGACCTGCACGAAGCGCTGACCATCGCGGAGCGGAACCTGCACGCGCTGCGCGACCAGTGGGCCTGACGGTCACTCGTCGAGGAGCGCTTCCAGCCAGTCGGTGTCCTCTTCGTCGAGGCCCAGATCCGCGCAGAAGTTGCGGATCTCCTCGTTGGTGGCGGTGTCGAGCTCGGGTTCGACGACCTTCGGGGGCTTGGGTTCGCACGGCGTCAGCCAGGGGAAGGCGGACGCGAGAGCCGCACGGTCGTCGCAGGTGAGGGCTTCGAACACCGAGGCCTGGGCGGGTGGACGCTTGCGGGGTTGGTAGGCGGTGCGCCCGCGAACGTGGGCCTCGATGTGGGTGCCGGGATCTGCGGGACAGCTGGCCTCCCATTGATGGCAGTTGTGCCAGGCGAGACCGACCACGCGGGAGCCTTTGGGCACCTCGTCGATGGCCCGGAGCTCGACGGTCGAGACCATCGGCTGGTGCAGGGTTCCGGCGATGGGGAGCAGCAGCCGGTGACTCAAGGCCTCGCCATGAGGCCCCACGAGCATGACGGCGACGCCATCGACGGTGACGGGATGTGGAGTGACGCCGGGGCGGTTCGACGGGCGGTCGGCGTCGGATTCCGGAGGGGTGGCGTCTGCCCATACGGCCTGGGCCGGCGCGAGCAGCACGTTCACGAACACCCGCGCAGTGCCGGGCGAGTCGTCTGCCCGCTCTTCGGTTCGGTTCTCGAGCGAGAGTTCGAACTGCATGACGGAAACCTCGGTGCGGTCGCCCGATCGCTAAGCACGTGCTCGCGAGCAACAAGGGGTCGGGCGCCACGAGGATGCCGCTTCGTCCGAAGGCCGGACACCGGATACACAGCGGCATGCCGTCGCCGCGTCACCGCTGGACCTGTCGACCCTCGATCCTCGGATACCTCGTGTGCGCCGGTGCGATCGTGGGGTGCTCCGCGGGTTCGGTGGATCCCATCGTCGAGGCCCACCGCGGCGCCGCGGGGTACTACCCCCAGAACAGCCGGACCGCGATGCTGGCGTCTCTGGAGGACGGCTATGCGGGCATCGAGCTCGATCTCGTCCTGACCGCCGACGGCGTACCGGTGCTCTCCCACGACCCCTGGGTGCACGAGACCCTGTGTGAGCGGGTGATTCCCGAGACCGGGGGCACCGTCCAGACCGACGGGCTCGCCGGGCTCGACGGCAAGGTGCGCATCGACGGCCTCACCCTGGAGGAGCTGCAGCGACAGTACGTGTGCGGCGGCCCTCCAGACCCCGACTTCCCCAACGCCGTGGTGCGCGCAGAGCCGATCATGGCGCTCGACGAGCTGCTCACGGCGCTGCGGTTCGCCGAGGCCGACACGCTCGTCCACCTCGACGTGAAGGTGCACCCGGGCTGGACGCCCCCGGCCGACGCCTATGCCGATGCCATCCTGGGTCGGTGGTACGAGGCCGACCCACCCCAGCCCTACTACGTGAGCGCCGACCGGGTGGATGTGCTGCAGGCGTTCGAGACCTGGGGCGCGACCGCAGGCGTCGATGTCGACACGCGCCTGTCCTGGCCGCGGTTCCCGGTCGAGCCCGACGACCCTGCTGCGCCGTCTGCCGCCTCCATCGTGCTCCAGGCCGAAGCCGCGCTGGCGCTCGGCACCGTCGACCCCCTCCGGCGCGTGGAGGACAACGACTTCGACGGGCTGATGATGTACTGGGAGCTGGCGGATCGTCACACCGCGCGGATCGCGGCGGATCGCGGCTACACCATGGCACTCTGGACGATCAACGAGCCCCACCAGCTCACCGCCCACGCTCGCTGGCCCCTGGCGGGTCTGATCACCGACTACCCGGCGGATCGGCCATGAGGCGCGCGTCGTTCGAGGGGTGGGCGCGCAGGATGCTCGTGTGGACGGGCCTCGTGAGCGGGTTGGCCTGCGGGCTGGAGCGCGGTGCCCAGGCCGCCGAGAACCGTCCGCTGATCCTGGCCGAGCGCATCGATCTGTTCGCCGAAGACGGAGGCAGCTGGTGGTTCGACGAACTTCCGCGGGCAGGGGCGTCGCCGCGCGCTGCCGCGATCCGGTGGCTGGAACAGGTCCGCTTCGTGGCGGCGGTTCCGCGGGTCTCGGTCGTGCTCGGCGCCTCGCTGTCGTCCCAGTCCATCGCCGTCCGTCGTCCGATCAGCCGCCAGACCCCCCTGTACGTGTCGGCCGGGATGACCACCTCGCTCGGGCTGCCACGGGGGGCGCTGGTCGGGGCCGAGTGGTGGCACGGGTCGCTACGCGTCGGTCTCGGGGTGCACGCCTACAGCGGCGCGACCTGGAGCCGACCGGTCTGGGACGGCTGGCGCGTGCTTCCGGCCGTGGGGATCGGACTCGGACGCTCCCCGGCGAACACGGGGGCGAGCGCGTGGCGCATTCCGGGAGAGCCTTGACCTCGCTCCGTGCTAGATTTCGGCCATGAGCGGCAACGGCGATGGGGACACCCCCGACTACCTCTCGGGCGTCGATCAGCCCGGGTTCGACGAGCGCGACAACTTCACCGTCAAGGTCGGTGAGGAGGGTCCGCTCGGCAAGCAGAGCTTCAACAAGCACCGTCGCGACGACGAGTTCGACGACGACGACATCACCGACGAGTCCGAACCCATCCGGATCCCCTGGATGCTCGTGCTGGTCGTGGTGGTGGTGCTCGGAGCCCTGACCACCCTGGGGGTCGCGGGGGTCGCTGCGACCGGCACCTACATCAGCGATGCCGAGCGGGCTGCGCTGGCCGAGGCCGGACAGCTGGCGAAGGTGGTCGACGAAGAGCGGAAGATCCTCGACGAGCTGGGCGCTCGCGGTGCGGACCGCGCTGCGCTGATGGCCGGATACGCGGCGATCGACGAGGCGGACGGGCACCAGCGGGGCATCGCCGCCCTGAAGTACACCCGTGCTGTCGACGAAGCCGTCGCGGCCATCGGCGACATCCGCGGCACCCGGGTCGAGGACCGGCACAAGAAGCTGGCGCTCGCCCAGGAAGCCTACGAATCCAAGCTGCAGACCTGGGGCGGAGCGGCCGGGAATCCCATCGGCGCCATCGCTGTCGGAATCGGCCTCGCCGAAGGGCCCCCGAGCTACTGACCCTTCAGAGCACGACGGGTCCGGCGGCGTGATCTCCGGCGATCTCGAACGCACATTCCCGGCTGCGCAGATCGAGGTCGACGCCGCGGCGGGGGTCGCGGAGCACGATGCGCACGGACCCGAAGCGGGTGTTGGTGCAGAACACGTCGGCAGACCGGGCCCCCTGGGCGTGTCCGTCGTAGCGGACGGTGGCCGAGCGGGTCGGATCGAGGGTGATGCTGCCCGTGAGGACGTGTTCCTTGCGCTCGTGGCGGGCCTCGAACACCCAGCGCCCACGAGGGGCGTCCGCAACGCTCGTCGGCAGGTCGAAGCGACTCCAGGTCCGCAGCAGGTCACGGGTGCGGGAGAACCGGTAGGCGTGGCCATCTGCGTGGAGCACGACGGAGGTGAGTGGCCCCACCGGCCCGACGGGGGTGTCGAGCATCACGGACAGGCCCTCGAACACGAGGTCTTCGCGGTCGAAGGCGTTGCAGTGGGCCCAGGCCCAGCTCCGTACGCGGGAGGCGCCGCCCCACAGGTGTCCCAGGACGCCCGGGCTGTCGTGGATCGGCAGGGTGCGCGAGCGCCCTGCAGGCCCCAGCTCGATGGTGCCGTTCACCCGGAGGTCGAAGATCGCAGGGGCGTAGGTCCGCCCGATGCCCGCCATGCGGACCCACATGGGGACGTGGGCGTGGCGGAGCCCCCGGTCGTCCAGCCGCAGGTCCCAGGCGATGTTCCCGATGCGTCCGACGGCGGTCGTGCGGTCGAGTCGCGCCGGACCCGCCGCGAAGATCCCCGACGCCTGGAGAGCATCCAGGGGCACGACCTCGCGAACGGTGTGTTGGACGCCCCGACGGTCGCTCACGATGGCCCAGATCGACGCCTCGCCCGAGGCGGCATCGACCACGTGCCGGATCCACAGCCCCATGAGCGCGTCGGTGGGGGCATTCTCCGGGCCGACCAGGGCCTCGATGAACCAGGTCTCTTCGAAGGGCGTTTGCCCGCGCCATTGTCGTGCGAGTGTCATCCCAGGCCCGTGGTCCCAGCGTGAACAGGGAGCGCCTGCCCATCCGAGCGACGCCCGACCGCGTCTAACCTGGCGCGGGGCTTGCGCGCTGTGGCTCCACCGGATCAAGATGCGGCGTGGGCAAGCGGTCTCGGCGCAAACGGTCGTTGCTCGGTCGACGCGGGAACCGCCCGTCGCTCACCGGGAAGTCCGCTCCTGAACCCGATGACGACGTCGAGGAGGCGGAGCCCCCGGCTGATCGCGAGGAGCCGACGGTCGACCCGGGCTTTCCACCCGTCCCGCCGTCGCCCCACGTGGACTCTCCTTCGGAACCGCCCGAACCGAGGAGCATGTCCGACGCCTCGCCGTTCGTGCCGCCCCCGCACTGGCCTGCTCCGCGCTACGTCTCGCGCCGGAAGATGATGCGCGGCCACGTGCGTCCGCCGGTCGACGAGCCCCTGATGACCGAGCGTGAGATGCACCTGGTGCTGGGGCTGGGGGCGATGGCGACCGGCTTCGTGCTGGTCGGGCTGGTCGGGCTCTCCGCGCTGTACGTCGCTCTCGGAGACGAGATGATTCGGGCGGTGAGCGAGTTCTTCTCTGTGGTATTGCCTTGAGCGTGCAACCCGTCCCGAGCCTCGTCCCGACCCCTCTCTCCCGATGCGCGCTGACCCTCCTCCTCGTGCTGACAGCGTGTGGAGGGGCCGAGCCGCCCGTAGCTGAGCCGCCCGAAGGAGTCCAGATGAACGACGACGCCCTCGCGCCCATTCCGTTCACCGCGCGACAGATCCACGATGCGATGCCCGTGGGCCTCGAGATCCGCTGGGCGCTCGTCGTGGACGGTCAGGAACGCACGAACGTCTGGCGGGTGCGGGGTCAGTCCGACGATGCGCTCACCCTGGAGTCCGGCCCCCCGGGCGGGCCCTTTCAGTCCGCCACCACCCCGTGGACCGAGCTGCGCCAGCACGCGGCCTTCCCCGCCGCGGACACCACCGTGAAGCCCGGGGTCGCGATCGACAGCCCGCTGTCCGAGGCCCCGCTGTCGACCGTTCGGTACGTCGTCCAGCGGCCCCCCGAGACCCACACCTTCTGGTTCTCGCCCGAGCACCCGGGTCCGCCCGTGCAGAACACCATCGAGCGCGACGGGGCGGTCACCTTCCGCATGCAGCAGGTGTCTCGCACCCGGGTCGATCCGGCCACCTGGCCAGAGATCGCGGCCGAGGCTCCGTCCCCGTGAAGCAGGCGGGCCACGACGGCTACGCGTCGGGCCTGGTCGGTCGGTCGGCCGCCCTCGAACAGCTCCAGCGTGCCGTAGCTGCGGGAGGCATCGTTCAGGTCGTGGGTCCCCCCGGCATCGGCAAGACCGCACTCGCGGAGGCCTTTCTCCACGGGTTTGCGGAGGTAGCGGAGGTCGGTCGGGTGGTGGCACGGGATCCCCTTCCGCCGGAGGCCACCGAAGCCGACGCCCTGGCCTGGCTGGCGCGGGCGCTCGCGGTTCCGGTCGCCGAAGAAGCCGTGCACACCGCCTTGTTCGAGGCCGAACCCCCGCTCGGACTCGTGTGGATCGACGATCCCGAGGCTGCAGGTGCTGCAGGGCGCGCCAGCACGGATGCATTGGCCGATCTGCTCCTGCGCCAGCTGGGGTCTGGCGACGCTGGGCGTCGACCCACCATCCTGTGGACGACCCGTCGGCGGATTCCCCTGCTGGCTGCGCACGGACGCACGGTCGAGCTGGGGCCCCTGGACGACGATGCCGCCCTCGCGCTGTTCCGCATGCGGGCAGCCGAGGTGGGGGCCGGACCCGTCGTCGATGCCGAGGAGTCCGCGGTCCGGGAGCTGGTGGCGCACCTGGATGGCTGGCCGCTCGCGCTCGAGCTCGCAGGGAGCCAGATGCGGTTGTTCAGCCCCGCCGAGCTCCTCGCCGATCCGGCACGAGCCGTGTTGCGCTCTCCCCGCGGGGGGCCACCGAGCCTGTTGTCGGCGCTCCGGGGCAGCTGGGATGCGTTGTCCGACGAGGATCGGGCGTCCCTCGCCGCCGTGTCCCGGTTCTGTGGCTCGTTCGACCGGGCGGCATTCGAGAGTGTGGCCCCTGGAGGGCTCGATGCCCTGGAGCGGCTCCTGGATGCGTCCCTGCTGCAGTGGCGCGCTGCCCCCGATCCCCAGGTCGAGCGCGTGGGGCGGGTCTATCGGATGCTCGCGCCCATCCGGTCCTTCGTCCGGCAGAAGGCGAGCGAAGCGTCGATCGACGGCGATTCCGGGGCTCGCTACGCGGAGTGGGTCCTGTCGAGATGCGACGCTGCAGTCGTCGACGCGTCGACGTCCAGAGCCCGCGAGGCCCGGTCGATCCTGGCGCGCTGGGCACCGGATCTCGAGCAGCTGCATCGGATGGGGGTGGAGGCATCAGGTTCAGCGGGTTCAGCGGGTGCAGCGGGCGAAGAGGCGGTCGATCACGCAGCACGTGCGGTGTTGGCTCTGGCGGCGCTCGCCGAAGCCCAGGGGCCGGTTCACGAGACCATAAAGCGACTCGCAGCCGTGCCGCGGGACGGCCTGTCCACGGAGCGCGCCCGAGCCCTCGATCTGGCTCAGGCCGAGATGGCCATCCGCGCGTTCGACGGCGACATGTGCCAGCGCCTGCTCGCGCCGTGGCCGGACGCACCGGCGGTGTTGCGCTTGCGCGGACTGGCCGCGATCCGCCGCGGAATGCTCGACGAAGCCATCGAGGTGCTGACCGCCGCCGTCGCCCTGGCCGACGAGACGGATGATGCGGCACGGGAACGCGCCCACAGCCGATTCGCGCTCGGTGCTGCGTACACACAGGATGCCCGGGTGGCGCGGTCGGCCCAGGTCCTGCACGAAGCCCGCGTTGCGGTCGAAGCCGTGGATGCGCCCGATCTGGAGGGGCTGATCCTGAAGTTCCTCGCCAGTGCGGAGCGGTCGCTCGGTACGCCGGTCGCCGACCGTATCGCCTGGCTGGAGCGCGCCCTCGAGCTGCATCGCCGGTCGGGCAACGTGCGACTCGAAGCCATGGCCCTCGACGTGCTGGCGGTGGCGCGGATGGACGCCCGTGATCCCCGCGCCCACGAGGCGCTCGAAGAAGGGCTCGCCAGTGCGCTGCGGGCCGGGCTGCGCTCCACCGTGCACCAGATGGGGTTCCTGCGTGCACTCGACGCCGTCGGAACCCTGGGAAGCGGGGCGGTCGAGAGCGCCCTCGATGCCGCGCTGGACGCCCTCGACGAGCTGGAGGCCGATCCACATCGACCCCACAAGTTCATGGCGAACTGGATCGCCCTGCTGCGGGGGATCATCGCGGCGCATCGCGGTCAGCGGGCGGTCGCCCTCGCGCACGTGGCATCGGCGCACGAGGGGGCGGTGGCGCTGGGTCTGCGAGGCGACGCGCTGCAGTTCGCGTGCGTACGGGCCCTGTTGAAGGACGGCCCCGCTCCCGCCCCGCCAGACGGGCTTCCCGAGGGGGCACCGCTGAGGCTGATCTGCGCGTTGGCAGCGGATGCGGAGGCGGGTCGACCCCTGCCGTCCGAGGTGGTGCAGCAGGCCGAGGCGTTCGTGGAGCTGCGGGCGTTCGTGGGGGTCACGGCTGCCGGTGCGGGGGTCGAGGTCGCGGCAGACGGCAGCTGGTTCCGTGTGGCGGGGGAAGAACGGGTGGATCTCTCGCGCCGACGGGTCTTGAGACGGGTCCTGGCCGGTCTGGCGGCTCGGAACGGCTCGGCGACCGACGGCGCGCTGACCGTGGCCGACCTGCTGGCAGTGGGCTGGCCCGGCGAGTCGCCAAAGGGGTCGAGCGGGCGCGCCCGAGTGCACGTGGCGGTCGCGGATCTCCGCAAGCTGGGCCTTCGGGACGCGCTGCAGACCGTGCCCCACGACGAGGGCGGTTCGGCCTATCTGCTCGACGCCATCACCCGCTCCTGACGATTCTCGGCAACGCGGGGCCTACTCCTGGTCGCGCTCGAAGATCTTGAACACGTCGTTCACGCTCACACCGAAGCTGACGATGATCCGGTCGCTGGGGTTGTTCATCGCGTAGACCGTGCGCCCGACCGAGGTGACGAACACGTGGTTCTTCTTGTCGCGGATCAACAGCTTCGCACCTGCGGTGACGTTGGCGATGCGCAAGGCCGCGAAGCGATCTGGATCGTCCACGACCAGGTCCTGGAAGTCGACCCCGGACGGCCGGTAGATGCCGTTGGCGTAGGGCCCCAGCGTCACGACCCCACCTCCGGGGGTGACCAGCATCTCGAGTCCGCCCGTGAACTCGCTGCCCGGTACGGCCCGATCGCCCGTGAAGTTCGGGAACGAGGTGGTGTTGGGGATGCGGTAGTACCAGCTCGTGTCGAGGGACATCGCGTAGTACGACGAGCCCATCGCTCCAGAGCGCCCGAGCGCCAGGCGGGGGCCGAAGTCGGTGGTGCCCTCGCCAGCGTTCGTGATCCGGTCGCGGGTGGGGCTGGTCAGGCCGCCGAAGCGCACGTCCGCCCCGATCGCGAGGGAGATCGGCTTGCCGGAGAGCTCGTCGATCACCAGCCCCTTCAAGCGCGCCTCGATGACGCCGATCGTGTGGGTGGTGCGGCACCCGTTGGCACCGATCACATCGCAGGTCGGGTGATCCTGGCGGTTGACGTGCGCGGAGCGGACCGGGAGCCGCGCTTCCATCTCGACGCGCGGGGACAGGCCGTAGGAGAGGATTCCCTGAACCCCGAGTGCCCCGATCCCGTCGCCCACGGGTACCCGCTCGGCGCCGGCATCGCCGTTGGACCGGACGTTGTTGAAGTGTTCACCGTCGAGACCGATGTACAGGTTGCCGACACTCGTGCCGGGAACCCAGGGCCCGGACCCCGCGTGTGCGAGACCCAGTGCGAGCGCCATCAACATCGAGCGCCTCCTCGTGGCTTGTTCTGGTGCGGTTTCTTCCGGTGCTTCCAGGTCGTTCGTCCGGGAAGCAGCCGACGGTCCGAGAGCGAGTCTACGGGATGTGTTCGGACGGTCGTTGCAGTGGGGTCCGGGTGGTGCGGTACGATGCCCGACCCCGGGGGAGTCGTAGGCAACGAATGAGCGATCCGAGCGAGCGGACAGACCGCGTGGAAAGGGCGGCAGCGGCGATTCAGGACCAGGTGATCGACGATGTGTCGGTGCTCAGCGTCGAGCTGTTGCGCCGGATCGACGCGCTGGCTGCGGACATCGCGGAGCACGGAATCGCCGAGAGCCCCTCGGAGCGGGCGCGCGTCACGCGACTCGGCCAGGAATTCGCCGAGCACATCTCGGACATGATCCGGGGCGTCACCGAGCACACCGTCGAAGGCGTGGGTCCGATGTGGGCCCAGGCGAACGGTGCGCGTACCGGATGGGACGAGCTCGCGGCGGCCTACGCCACCCAGCTGTCCTTCGTCGATCACTACGTGCACGGATTCATCGATGGCGGCGGCGTCCTGTGGTCGTTGATCAACGGGCTGGGGGACGGTCCCTGGGATCGGCCCAGCGTTACCCGCTGTCTGCGCAAGCGTCTGTTGTTCGTCCACGAACGCCTCGAGCAGGCGGCGCTGGCATGGGCCGAAGTGGCGGCCGACCGGCTGCGGAGCGGCCCTTCGCCGAGCGACGACGCCGAGGACCTGGGCCCGCTGCCACTCCACTCCGCCCTCGATCCCGCCCCCGAACCCCCGTCGCTCGAAGAGATCGCGGAGCCCGAACCCGATCCGCTTCCCGAGGTCGCTGACGTCCAGGTGGACTCCGACTACACGTTCTCCGAGGAGAACGAGGGCGAGGTCCTGCTCCCGCCGGTCACCCAGCCCCGCCAGGGCAGTGGACACGCCCCCAACGCGCCGCCCAGCGACCTCGACGGTCTCGGGGACCTCGACGACCTTCCCCCGTTGTCGGTCCAGGGGAGCGGGAACGATCCGGCCGCCCAGGCCCAGGCCGCCCGCAACACCGGGCCGATCCCCGACGACGACGTGACCGACACCTTCGCGATCCCGGGGCGCGGCGAGGCCCTCGCGACGTTCGGCGATCTCGACGACAGCGAGGAGATGGGCGACGACGGCGATGATGGCGATGACGCTCCTCCGGCGTTCGACGAGGACGAAGAAGACGAACCCACGGTCGGCTTCCCGGACGCGAGCCCGGACGACGACGTGATCGAAGCGTTCGCCGAAGAAGACGAGGAAGAGGACGAGGAAGCCCCCATCGTCGCGGTGGAGGAAGAAGACGAGCTCGACGCCCTCGAAGCCCTGCCGGACGACTCTGAAGAAGTCGAAGCGCTGGAGGCACTGCCGAGCGACGAGCTCGAGATGCTTCCAGACGAGGAGCTCGAGGCGCTTCCGGACGAGGAGCTGGAGGCGCTTCCGGACGAGGAGCTGGAGGCGTTCCCGGACGAGGAGCTGGAGGCACTTCCGGACGAGGAGCTGGAGGCGCTTCCGGACGAGGAGCTGGAGGCACTGCCCGACGACTCCGAAGAAGTCGAGGAGCTCGAGGAGATCCAAGCCCTCGACGCCCTCGACGACGACATCCCCGAGCTTCCGGACGGTGCGGTCGATCCGGAACCCCTGCGCACGGACGAGATCCCGAAGAGCGCGATTCCGATGATGCAGCTGGGATCCGCGGACGACGGGCCGACCGATGTGTTCGCGGAGGCCGACGAAGCAGAGCCCATCGAAGCAGAGCCCATCGAAGCAGAGGAGCCCGATCCCCCCGTGGACACGGACGCATCCGAGGCCGAGCCTGCAGAACCCCATGCAGAACCGGCCACTGCCGAAGACGACGATCTACCGGCGATGCCCACCCTCAGGGAGCGGCTCGACCACGTCCTCGCCCTCGCGAAGGAATGGGAGATCGGGGTCAACAACCTGCCCGAGGAGCTCGACGAGATGTGGATCGGCGTGCTCGAGGAGCGCGTCGGCACCCTGGTCGAGAAGCGCAGGGAGCGCGAGACCGAGGAACGGGAACGCCAGGTTCGGTTGGAGTCGCTCATGGCGCTGGCCGAGCAGCTGCGCATCCGGGTGCGGAAGGTTCCCGAGCGGCCCAGCTCGGCGTGGATGGACAAGATGGCGGCCAAGCTCGCCGAGGTCCAGGAGAAGCGGGGGGATGCCCCGGGGTTCGACGAAGCCGCAGACCTGCAGACCGAGGAGGAGACCGCCGAGGCGGGCATCCCGGTCCCCGGATCCCCGGACGACTCTGGTGACGCTGGTGACGCTGGTGACGCTGGTGAGGCAGCCGAGGCGGCACAAGCCGCGGAGACCGAGCGGGCAGCGGCCGCCGCGAAGGCGAAGGCCGAAGCCGAAGCCGAACGCCAGAGACGCGTCGATGCGCTGATCGAGAAGGCCGGTCGCGTAGGGGTTCCGCTGGGGCGCGTCCCCGACCACCCCACGGACGCCTGGCTCGCCGAGACCGAGGCCAACCTCGAGAGCTTCCTGGCCAAGCGCAAGGCACAACGCAAGGCCGAGCGCGAGAAGCGGAAGCGCGAACGCGCCGAGCGGATCGAGCGGATCAAGAAAGACGCAGCCGAGCTCGAGGTCGACATCGGCAACGTTCCGCCGTTCCCGACCGAAGACTGGATGAACCGCGCCGAGATCCGCATCGCGTCGGTGATGCTCAAGCGCGGAGATGCACTCGAGGAGGAAGAGGAGCCCGAGATCCTCGAGGCCGTCGAGGAAGAGGTCGAGGAGATCCCGCAGCTGGTCTACGAGGAAGGAACCCTGCAGGAGAAGCGCTGGATCATCTCCACCGACGTGTTGATCGGGCGCGCCCCCTCGAGCGACGTGCAGATCGTGTTCGACGGGGGGATCTCGCGGCGGCACTGCAAGCTCACAGTGCTCGACGATGGGTTCGAGATCGAAGACCTCGGCAGCTCGAAGGGCACCATCGTCAACGGCAAGAAGATCAAGAAGCCCGTCGACCTGCCCCTGGGGTCGGTCATCCAGATCGGCGACACCCGGTTGCAGTTCGCCGCATACCCCATCGAGTCCCCGACCTAGACCGGAGCCCCCATGGCCGACGCCGAGATGACCGCCTTCGTGGACCGCGTGTTCGCGAAGCTGCCCAGCACCCCGTCCTCCTTCACCTTCCAGAGCTGGAACCACGGGGGGCGCCCGACCGACGAGGGCTTCGGAGTCGGGCCGGCACCTGGCGTCGAGCCCGATGCGCTGGTCGCCGCCGTGCTGGCCGTCGACGAGTACGTGGGCAATGTCGAGCACGTCGCGGAGTGTCGGAGCATCCCGGATTCCCGGTTCGAGCCACCGAACGCCGTGCGGTGCTACCAGCGCATCGACATCCCGGTGCTGGGTTCGGTGCACCACGAGCTCGCGCTGCACGATCTGGGCGAGCGCGACGGATGGCGGGTGGCGGCCTGGCACCTGCTGCGCCCCGAGACCGATGCACTGTCGGCGAAGAAGGGGTTCCGCTCCGACTACAACCTGGGCTGCTGGCTCGTGAAGCCCGGGGTGCTGGGCTACGCACTCGCGTCTGCTCCCAAGCGGGGCGATGTCGGCTTCCTGAAGTGGAAGGCGCTCACGAAAGGGGCGGATGCGACCGCCGGCCGCGTCGTGAAGGCCAACATCGAAGGGATGGCGAGCTGGGCGAAGCGGCGCTGAGGCGCCTGGGGCCTGCTAAGCTGCCACCCATGACGCATCGCTCGCTCGTCGGCGCGCACCACATTCTGTCGGTCTTCGCGCTGATCCTCGCTCTCGCGGTCGGCTGTGCCGTGCTGGTCGTCGCCCCGTCCGCGCACGCCCAGCAGCCAGAACCTGCGCCTGCTCCGACCGCTCCGAGCGATCCGGAGCCCTTCGATCTGAACTTCGAACCGCAGACCCCGACCGCCGAGCCGACCGAGCCCCAGCCCGTGCCTGTGCAGCCCGTACCCGTACAGCCCGTGCCTGCTGCGGGCCCGCCTGCACCGACGTTTTCCTTCGACACCGTGTTCCTCGCCCCGCTCCAGCCGTACCGACGCGACCTCGAGGCGCGGGCCGCCCAGCTCGATCAGGCGCTCCAGGCCACCCTGTCGCAGCAGCACGAGCTCGTCACCATTCGCGATGTGCCGCCCTGGCCGGACTACGACGCGTTCGTCTACATGATGGCGTGTCCCGAAGGCCAGTACTCCGGGTGCGCGCTGGTGTGCGGCAACCGGGTCGAAGCCCACTGGACCATCGGCGGCACCGTCTCGCCCGGCATCGGTGGCGGGGTGAACGTCGATCTCATCTTCGTCGAGAACGAGGCCGCGCGCGAGGTGCTCCAGTTCGGCGTCGCGCTCGGCGAAGACGACGATCAGGTGCTGATCGACAGCGTCAACGTGATGTTCTCCAAGATCCTCGCGGGGGCGTTCGACCGCATCGATCTCCGGGCGGTCGACAGCAATCCCGAAGAGCGCGCCAAGCTCGACAAGGCCCAGCGGGAGGTGCTCGCCGCATCCCTCGCCCAGTTCGAGGCCCAGCAGGGCGAGGCCGAGCGGTTCGTGATCGACAAGGACAGCCTGCAGACCAAGCTCTCGAAGGACGACCTGGCGAAGATGAACGCCGGCGACCAGGCGAAGCCGTGGGAAGTCCTGAAGATGTCCCAGGGCGAGTACCGGCGGTACAACAACTCCGGCAAGCGGCTCGACGAGTGGCGACGCCTGCGGCGGGGGCGCTTCGGTCAGCTCGTGGGGCGGGTCACCATCGGAGGGGGCGTGGGGCCGTACGGCCAGCGCATGGACAGCCGCTACGCCCTCGACGACAGCCTCCAGCGCGTGGGGCTGGAGCAGTTCCAGTTCGTGTCCCAGCACAGCCACCTCGAGATCGACTTCGAGGCGGGGTTCGGGGTGCTGCCCTGGCTCGACGTCACCGGGCTGTTCGCCTACCACAACGGGCGCTTCGACTACTTCATCAAGCAGCAGCGGGTCGATCAGCCGGTCGTGATCTCCGAGCGCGACCAGCAACAGCGCACCCTGGGCTCGTGGGAGGTCGGTGCTCGCGCCACGGTCTCGCCGTTCATGGTGCTCCCGGTGCGTCCCACGCTGACCGCAGGCATCTCCTACTGGCAGGGCACCACCTGGCAGGCGTTCGTTCAGCCCATCGCCCAGCTCGAGGAGATGCAGACGATGAATGCACTGCTGGTGCGCGCAGGGCCGGGGGTCGAGGTGTCCGCGAGCCCCATCGTCAACCTCACGGTCCGTGGCCTCGCGGACATCCCGATCGGCGGCCAGCTCCAGGAGGACATCCGGGTGGGCGAGGCCACGATCCAGGAGCGCGCCGACCCCACGGCGTTCAAGCTGTCCGGTGTCGGGTGGTCGATCCACGCCGGCGTGGTGCTGCGCATCCCCGTGATCGGGGGCACCGACGATAACCGCGGCTCCACCATGCAGTTCGAGGACGAAGGGGACATCTGATCTGACCGACGCGCTCCCGCTGTGGATTCTCAGCATCGGGCTGCTCCTGGCCCTGCTGGTCGCGCTGGTGGGGTGGTGGCGCGCCCACACCCGCGTCGGACGCCACAACCGGGCCCGTCAGACCGTCGCCTTCGCCGGAGAGGATGCGGCCGATGCCGTGCTCGGGCGGTACGGCTACCGGGTGCTCGACGCCCAGGTGACGGTGGAGTTCCCCCTGGAGATCGACGGCGAGACCGTGTGGGTGCACAACCGGGCGGACCGGGTGGTCGAGCAGGACGGGCGGATCTACGTCGCGGACGTGAAGACCGGAGACCGTGCGCGCGACCCCACCACTCCCGCGACCCGTCGCCAGCTGCTGGAGTACTGGCTGTCGCACGAGGCGGATGGCGTGCTGCTGGTCGACATGGAGACCGAGACCGTTCACGTGGTGGCGTTTCCGGACTTCTCGACGGACTTCGTGGCCGGACGGGACCCGTGAGACCGCGGGTCGTCAGACCGGTCTGGGGCCCTCCAGACGCGACGCGCGACGCGATCCTCGCCGCGGTTCGTTCAGAGTTGGGACGGGCGACGGGCGTGGCGAACCTGTGGGTGGGGGACGACCTGCCTCTCGAGACGCTGGAGGCACCAGCGACGCACGGGTTCGTGGGCGTGGCGGCTCGGAGCCTGGCGCGACACCTCGGAACCGCGGCCGGCCACGTGGTGCTCGACCTGTACAGCGGCCTGCAGCCAGACCTGCTGGGCCAGGCTGCGGGGATGGTGGTGGCGGGCGGCACGCTGTGGGTGCGGATCCCCGAGCAGCCCGTGCCCTCTGCTTCGCTGGAGGTCTGGCCGTACTCCACAGACGACGTGACCACCCACACCTGGTCCCGGGTCGTACAGGGCCTGAGCCGTTCGGCTGCCGCGTCTGAACCGTCCGACGGGCCCGTCTCGCCGGGGATGTTCGCGGGCACCCCCGACCAGGATGCCGTGGTGACGGCCCTCCGCGAGGGGTTCGTCGCCGGGGAGCCTGCCCAGACGGGCGCTCCCGTGTTCGCCGTGCTGGCAGACCGGGGGCGGGGGAAGTCGACGGCACTCGGACGTGCGGCGGACGGCCTGCGGGCCACGGTCACCGCAGCGGAGCCCCGCCACGCCGCCGAGGTGCTCCGGTTCGCGACCGATGCCCGGTACGCAGACCCGCTGGAGATCCTGACGGACAACACACCACTCCCAGGGCCCCTGCTGGTCGACGAGGCCGCCGCCCTGTCCGTCCCCCTGCTCCATGCCCTGCTCGAGCGCGCGCGGGCCGACGCGCAGCCGGTGGCGTTCGCGACCACGGTCCACGGCTACGAGGGCCACGGTCGGGGCTTTGCGCTGAGGTTCCTGCCCACCGTCTCCTCGCATCGCGTCCTCACCCTGTCGACGCCCATCCGCTGGGGGCCGGACGACCCGCTGGAGGAGGCCGTGCGCGACGTCCTGCTGCTCGACGCGACGGATCCCGCACGATCGGCCGCGCGCCCCCGCTCCGGGTTGCCCAGCGAGCTCGAGGTCGGGCGCCTGGACCGGGATGCGCTGGCGGCCGACGAAGCCCGGCTCCGTGCGGTGTTCGGTCTGTTGGTCGAGGCGCACTACCGGACCACTCCCGCAGACCTGCAGCGCCTGCTGGACGCGCCCAACCTGGCGGTCCACGCCGTGTGGTCGGCCCACGATCCCACGGCGATCCACGGTGTCTGCCTGGTCGCACGAGAGGGAGGACTCCCACCGCCCCGGGTCGACGCGCTCGTCGCGGGTCGGCGGATCCGGGGCCACGCCCTGGCCGAGACCCTCGCCGTGCACTCCGGCTGGACCGACGCCGCGACCTGGCCCCTGCTGAGGAGCGTGCGGATCGCCACCGATCCCGCGTTCCGGCGCCAGGGAGTCGCCCGCATGCTGGTGGAGCACATCCACGAAGACCCCGGCTTCGGCAGGACTCCCGCGCTGTTCGGCACCCTGTTCGGAGCGACACCGGGCCTGCTCGCGTTCCGACGCAGCCTGGGCTACCGGCTGGTCCGGGTGGGCGTCTCCCGCGGGAGCCGGACCGGTGAGCCCACGGCCGTGATGGTCCGCCCCACCACCCCCGAGGCCACCGCTGGCGTCGCGCACCTGCGTCGCGTCCTCGCCCGCGACCTGCCGCTGCTGCTCGACACCCTGGCCATCGACGGACTCCCGTTGTCGGACGCCGCCCGAACCGCACTCCTCGACGACCTCCCCGAGCCGCTTCCCTACACGTACACCACGCGCCTGGCGGCCATCCGCGCCTGGACCCATGGCCCCCGGCCCTACGATGCCGTCGCGACGGCGGTGGTCGAGTGGCTCGCCCAGCCGGAGGTCTCCGCACGCCTGGCATCGCTTCCGCCCGACCAGCAGGCCCTGATCCGGGGTCGGGTCGTGGAGCGCCGCTCCTGGCGGGCGCTGGCGAGAGAGGCGTCGCTGTCGGTCCCGGCCACGATGCGCGCGTTGCGTCGAGTGGGTCGCGACCTGGTCGAATCGACCGCGTGCGGTCTATAGCAGAGTTCTGTCGTCTCGGGGAAACGACGGAGCCAAGGTGCGAGCCTGACGCACGGCGGCACGCCAATGCCGCACCACGTCCGCCGGCTCGATTTCGCCGACGCCACTGCGATCGGAGAAGTACTTTCCGTGAGCCAACCAGTGCCGTCGGTGGCTGAGTCGGACCAGCTCCGTGAAGGGCCGTCCGTCCGGGACGATGTCGCGTCAGCACCGCAAGACGTCTTCCAATCGATACCGGTCCCACTTCGAGTGAGCGGTGGCTCGGCGGAGCGCTCGTACGAGAGGTTGCCTGCGCTTGCCCTTGTGGAGGCGCCAGCGGGTGTCCGACTTCAGAGCTGCCTCGGCCGCGGCGAACGTCGCAAGGACGTACCTCTCATCCACGTCCAGCGAGACCTCGTTCAGATGTGTGATGGCTTCGGCTCGCGTCATGCCGCGAAAGGAGGGCACGGCCGTCAGCTTCTCGTGTTCGAGGCGTTGCAGTGCGGAGAGTGCGTCTCGGCTGGTGCGATGTCGAGCCAACACCTCATCAGGCGTCTCTCGAATCACCCGATGCCCAGGAGGTCGGTGATCGCCTGCTCGAAGGTCGATTCCGTCAGAGGCACGAGCTCCGAACTCTGCAGAATGCACCAGTCTCCTTGCACCTGCGTGAGAGGTGTGGTCAACGCGCCGTAGGAGAGATGAACTCGCCCGGACACATCCTCGCGCCACGACCCGTCGGGCATGTGAAGCCCGTCTGCCAGAGCGCTCCGGGGAGTCAGCCTGACGAGGCCCTCGAACTGCACGAACTCGAGGTGGAGTGCCTCGATACGATAGGTCCCCAGGCCGTGCTCGTTCGCTTCGAGGATGATCCTGTGACGCAATACCCGCTTCTGTTCGTGGAGGGGGGCGACGTAGCCTTCCACGCGCTCGATCAGGGCAAGGATGTCCTTCTGCCAGGTTTCGATGCGTGCTTTCGCATGCGGGATCCGCTGTGAATGCTCGTCCTGGTGTTTGACCAATGCGTCCCAGGTCATGTCGACCTCCTGCTCAAGGCTAACGCGCCCGACTGCTATGGAGGAGGCGGGCTGAACGACGGATTGCCCGCGCGCAGTCCGATCTGCAGCCCGAACATCCGGCCCCCGGTGCGGTCCGAGACGTAGAGCGTCTGTCGATCCCAGCCGTTCACGCCGTTGCCCCAGCGCATGTTGGGGATCCAGGAGCTGGGGAGGTTGGCGGCCTGGCTGATCGCACTGCCGTCCGCCAGGATGCGCCACACGATCCCGGGACCGAAGTCCGTGACGTACACGTTGCCGCACTCGTCGACGTTGATCCCGTCGAGCCCGCCGGTGCCGATGTTGTCGAAGAAGATGGTGGGCGTGTCGAAGGTGTCGGGGCCGAGGCGGTCGATCGCGTAGACCACGCCGCCCCCGAAGCTGCCGACGTACAGGGTCTCGTAGCCCGGGCCCCAGATCACGCCGTTCGGGTTGTTGAGGCCCGTTGCGATGGTGGTGGTGTCGCCGGTCTGGCTGTTCACGCGGCGGACGCGCCCCCCGCTCTGCTCGGCGACGTAGACGAAGCCATCCGGATCGACGTCGCCGCCGTTCGGGTACTCGAGACCGGTGGCGAGGTTCACCTTGGCACCGCTCGCGGCGTCGACCTTGACGAGTGCGTTGTTGCCCACGTCGCACACCACGAAGTCGCCGTCGGGGAGCATGCGCGTGCAGGCCGTGCCCCCGACGTTCGGCGAGACCAGCTCGGTGCTCTGGCTGCTGGGGTTGTAGGTGATCAGGTTCCCGTTGGGCGCCGAGACGTGCAGCCCGTCGAAGGTGATGTCGAAGTCCTCGGCGGTGCCGAACCCCTGGCCGGTGATGAACGGCACCGGAGTGCTGGGCGGGATGGAGCAGTCGACCACCGGGGCGGTGTCGGCCGTGGGCATCGGAGGCGCGGTGTCGGCCGTGGGCATCGGCGGTGCGGTGTCGCCCGTGGGCACGGGGGTCGGCGAGGTGGGGACGTCGGTGTCGTCGGTGGTCGGGCTCTTGCAGCCGGTGAAGAGGACCAGCCCGGCGAGGACCAGCGGAGCGAGGGGAAGAGACGACATCGGGCTCACGGTGCGGGAGGAGTGAGGGGGGGCTTGCCGCGCAGGCCCATCTGAAGGCCGAACATCCGGCCCTGGTTGCGGTCGGACACGTACAGCGTGGTCTCGCTCCAGCCGTTCACCCCGTTGCCCCAGCGCATGTTGGGGATCCAGGAGCTGGGCAGATCGGCGACGAGGTCGACCTGGCTGCCATCCTCGAGGATGCGCCAGACCTTCCCGGCCACGTACTCGGTGATGTAGACGTTGCCGCACTCGTCGACGTTGATGCCATCGAACCCGCCGTCGAAGCCGGGGTTCTGGACGAGGACCCGAGGGTCGTCGAAGGTCTCGGGACCCAGGCGGTCGATGGCCCACACGGTGCCGCCGCCGAAGCTCGCGACGTACAGGGTCTGGTAGCCGGGGCCCCAGATCACGCCGTTGGGGTTGTTGAGGTTGTTGGCCACCAGGATGGACTCGCCGGTGGTGGGATCGACGCGCCGGACGCGACCCGCGGACTGCTCGGCCACCCAGGCGTAGCCCTCGGGATCGACCTCGCCGCCGTTGGGGTACTGCAGGCCCGTGGCGATGGGGGTCTTGGCGCCCGTGGCCGCGTCGACGAGCACCAGGGCGTTGTTGCCCACGTCGCAGTACACGAAGTCGCCGCTCGGGAGCATGCGCGTGCAGGCCGTGCCCCCGACGTTGGGCGAGATCAGCTCGGTCTCGCCCGTGACGGGGTCGAAGGAGATCAGGTTGCCGGCGGGCGCCGAGATGTGGCGCCCCTGGAAGTCGATGTCGAAGTCCTCGGCGGTTCCGAACCCCTGGCCGGTGACGAACTGGACCGGCAGCGGCAGGGGCACCGAGCAATCGACCGATGGACCGGTGTCGGCCGTGGGGATCGGCGGTGCGGTGTCGGCCGTGGTCACGATGGCCGTGTCTTCGGGGGTGGGCGTGGCCGTGGGAGTGGGCTCGGGATCCGCAGAGGTGCAGCCGCCGAGGACGGCCCATGCGAGGACGAGAGAGGTCATGGGGCGTTCGTGGCCTCGTAGTAGGCGTGCACGGCGTCTTCCTGCTCGGTGGTCTCGATGGAGCCGGGCCGCAGGGTGCGGATGTACGCGATGGCTTCGTCGCTGGTCATGCCCGTGTGCACGAACCACACCGCCACCAGGGTGCCCGAGCGACCGCGTCCGGCGGTGCAGTGCACACCCACCTGCTCGCCCTGCTGCTGCCGCGCTTCGACGGCATCGACGAACGCGTCCATCTGCTCCATGGTGGGCGGATGGAAGTCTTCGATCGGCAGGTGCAGGGTGTCGAGACCGGCGGCATCGAGGGACTCGGGCTCGAGGGGAGTCTCGGTGAGGCTGATCAGCAGATCGACGCCGGCGTCCGCGACCTCGAGCAGGTCGTCTCCGCGGGGACGGGGCATGGCGGCGAGGAGCTCGGGCTCGACCCAGGAGAAGCCGTACATCGGCGGGACCTCGGGCTGGGGGACCGCGGGCATCGGAGCGGGCTCGACTGGAGGCCCATCGACCGACAGGGTGCCGTCGGGCGGCGGACACCCGGTGAGCAACAGGGCGACAGCGGCGATGGCGGGGGGACACGGAGTGCGCATGGGCCCAGCATAGCCGGCTCTGGGTCGATGTGTGACAGCGCGGTGACGCGTTGTGCAGGTCAGTCGTCTTCGATGGTCAGCAGCGCATCGAGGTCCTGGAAGTCGGCGAGGTCCGCAGGAGGAGGGCTCTCGGACGTCGACGAGGAGCCGCGCTTGGAGGGGGAGCCGTTGGAACCGCCCGTGTTCGCGGGGCTGTTGGAGCTGTGGTCGCGCTTCTTCTTCCGCCGACGCTTGCGCTTGCGCTTCCGGTTCGCTCCGTCGTCCTTCTTCGGGTTCGCTCGATCGGACGACGGGTCGTCGCGCTTCGCATCCACCGGCCGGGGCTTCCGACCGCTGCTGGTGGGCTGACGGGCGGGCCGGCGCGGGGGCAGGCCGAGCTCCTCACGGCGCTTGCGCGACTCGTTCTGGATCGCCTCGATCTCCTCGAGCAGCGACATGGCGTCGGCCTGGTGGGTGGGCTTGGGCTTGCGGCCCGTGAGCTGGGTGTCGGGGGTGAGCTGCCCGTGCTCGTACAGCGCCCACATCTCGGCGCCATACCCCTGATACCGCCGCTTGCGAAGCTTGCCGCAGTACCGCGCCAGGAACTTCGTGAGGTTGTCGACGTCGCGGACGAGCATCCGGCGGGCGTTGCGGTTGTGTGCGGCATCGACGGCCTGGGGGAAGTCGATGAGCACGGGCCCGCGGGCGCCGAGCAGCACGTTGAAATCGGACAGATCGCCGTGCACCACCCCGGCGCAGAGCATCTTCTGGACCTCTTTGAGCAGCTGGTGGAACAGATCCCAGGCCTGGTCGGACGTGAACTCCATGTCGGTCAGGCGGGGAGCGGGCTCGCCCCACTCGTCGGCCACGAGCTCCATCACCAGCACGCCGTCGACGTAGGCGTAGGGCTCGGGCACCCGGACGTCGGCAGCGGCCAGCCGGTGGATCATGTCGACCTCGGCGGTGCGCCACGCGGCTTCGATCTGCTCGCGACCGAACTTCGAGCGCTTGGCCATGGCCCGGCGCGACCGGCTGTTGCGCACCCGCCGGCCCTCGGTGTAGGCCGAGCGGTGCTTGAAGCTACGCTGGTCGGCGGCCTTGTAGAGCTTCGCGACACACAGCTCGCCCTCGGAGACCACCAGATAGACCGCGGCTTCCTTCCCGCTCATCAGCGGGCGGACCACCTCGTCGATCACCCCCTGATCGAGGAGTGGGTGCAGGGCGTCGGGTACGCGCATGCCGGACCTCTAATGCGCGGCTACTTCATGCGCTGTGGACCCCGTCGACCCGATCCCGCCTCCCCTGACCTGGCCGCTCCGGATCTCCGAGCGGCCAGAGCCCGTCCACCTCGTGCTCGGGGCGTTCGATCTGTGGGTCCAGCCCGCGCCGCACGTGGGGTCGGGGGTGCGGATCCTGCACTGGCGGTCGACCGGCGATCCCGAGCGGCCGGCGTCGATCCGCACCGAGGGCGTGGTGGTGCCCGAGCCTCCGCCCCGTCTCCCGGGCGACGCACCCGAAGCCATGCGGACCACCACCGCAGGGCCGATCCGCATCGCTCCCCGCGTGCCGCCGCTCTCCGTGGTGGCGCGTCCCGAGATGCCCGTGTGGCTGGGCGTGGGCGAGACCCTGCGTGCCTACGTCGGCGTCCCGGCGTGGGTGACGCTCGATGTCGGCGCGACCCATCCCGATGGTGTCGGCGTGCCCGAGCTGCCGCTGCAGGCGCTCCAGCGCACGTGGGTCGGCACCCCCACCGAGGGCTCGCTGTGCCTGGCCACGCGCACCCACCTGCGGCTGTCGGTCGATCGGCTGCAGCACACGGCGCACCGCATCGCGTGTCCGGTCGTGCTCCGGAACAGCGGCACCGAGGCGCTGACCATCGAGCGCCTGGTCCTCCCGCTCCCGGCAGCCCGTCTCTACACAGCGGTCGACCCGACAGGGAACGCAGCCCTGTGGTCGGAGACCCTGGTGATCGACCACACCCGCGACGGCCCGGTGGCGCGCGCGGACGGCCCCCCCGATGAAGCCCAGGCCCACGGAGCCGTGACCCAGGTCGCCGAGGCCCGCGAGAACGTCCCGAGAGGCCTGTCGGGCGTGGTGAGCGCCGTGCTGCAGGGGTTCGTCGGATGATCGAACTGCTCGATCGGCTGTGGGCCCTGTTCACCCCGGACCGTACCGAGGCGCTCACCTGGCTGGCGCTCGGGGCTGCGGTGTCGCTGGTCGCGGGTCGTCTGGCCACGCGTCTGCCCGTGGCGTCGGGGCTCGAGAAACCCGTGCAGCGCCTGGTCACCGGGGTGTTGGCGGCGGTCTTCCTGGCCACCGCACTGTCGGCCCTGGGCTACGACCTGTCGGTGCTGCTCGGCGCGGCGGGCTTCGCCACGGTGGCCCTCGGGTTCGCGGCCCAGACCAGCGCCTCGAACGCCATCAGCGGCGTGTTCCTGTTGGGGGAGCGGCCGTTCCAGGTGGGCGACACCATCGAGGTGAACGGCACCCGGGGCATCGTCCTGTCGATCGACATGCTGAGCGTCAAGCTGCGGACCTTCGACAACATCTACGTCCGGGTTCCGAACGAGACCGTGATGAAGTCCGAGATCCGCAACATCTCGCGGTTCCCCATCCGTCGCGTCGACGTCGTGTTCCGGGTGCCCCACGAGACCGATCAGGCGGCGGTCCGGGCCCTGCTGCTCGAGGTGGCGGGTCGCGATTCGCTCGCGCTGGTCGAGCCGGAAGCCCAGGTGATCTTCCTCGCGACGAGCGACAGCGGCATCGAGCTGCAGCTGTCGGTCTGGGCCGCGCGGGAGGACTGGCTGCGGTTGAAGAACCGGATCGCGGAGACGGTGCCGCGTGCGCTCGCGGATGCCGGATTCCAGCCGGGTGTGCCGGTTCGCCGGAACATCTGACGTCGACCACTGAAGTCCCGGGGCAGAATGCCCCACTCCGAGACCCCGGTTGGGGCGATCTTGGACCGATCTGGGCCCGATCCCGGCCTCGAAACCTGGCACGCGACGTGCTTGAGTCCTGTGCGACCCGTACGTCCCGCCATGACGCATGCCGCGTCGCCGACCGTTCGAGGGCGCGTACGAGGAGTGACCATGCACATCGATCGCAACACCCGTGTCATGAACATCGTCGCCGACCCCGAGCTCCGTGCGGTCCTCGAGTGGTACGGCCTGCCCGTGTCCGACCGCGCCATGCTGCGCCAGTCGCTCGAGAGCTTCTGCAGCGCCTACGACGTGGACGTCGAGGACCTCCTGGTCGAGCTCACGCTGGGCGCCGAGGACGACGAGGACTTCGGCGACGGCTACGACCGCGACGACGAGTGGCTCTCGGCCGAGTCCTGGTAGCCCTGGAAGTCTGGACGGACATCCACTAAGCCCCACGGGCGGGTTCCCGAGCCATCCGGAACCCGTTCGAGGAGCCTCGTCATGGCCGATGAAGACAGCGATCTCGGCGCTCCGGCGCCGTATCTCGCCGTTTCGCCGGGCGGGTACGATCCCGTCCAGCACTTCTACCCCCGCGTTCCCAACGCCCAGCTGCATCCGCTCGTGCGGTTCTTCCTGGCGCTGGGGAACGAGCGCATCGCGGTCCGGTACTGCCACCTCCACCCCGAGGTGGATGCAGGAGCCGTGCGCGAAGCCCTCTCGGCCCGCCCCCGCTTCCTGCGCTGGGCGGGAGCCGACCTGTTTCCGGTCACCGACGACCGGGGGCGTCGGCGCTTCGTCGTCATCGAGACGAACAGCTCGCCGTCCGGCCAGAAGTCCATGCCCCTGGTCGACCCCTACGAAGAGGGGGGCGGCTACGAGCGCCTGCTCAAGCGGTCGTTCCTGCCGTTGCTCAAGCGGCGAGGCCTTCCGAAGGGCGCGCTGGCCGTCCTCTGGGACAAGAACTGGATGGAGGTGAGCGGCTACGCCGCGGTGCTGGCCGACCTCACGGGCGAGACCGTGCACCTGATCCAGGTTCCCGACGTCGCACCCGGCAGTCCGGCCCACGACGCCGCGCTCGCAGCGGGGCAACCTCCCCCCGAGCCCGTGCTCACCGCGTCCGATGGGGTGTTGCACGCCCGGATCCCCGGCGCAGACGAGCCGATCCCGATCCGCGCCGCGTTCCGCTACGTCACCCAGCGGCCGTGGAACCGCATCCCGCCGCTCACGAAGACCGCGCTGCTCAATCCGGTCCTGGCCTGCCTCGCGGGGGGCCGGAACAAGAGCCTGGCCGCGGTCGCCTACGATCTGTACAACACCCGGCTCGAGGGCTCGGGGCTGCGGGTCCGCACCCCGGAGACCGTCCCCAACGTGGGGCTCGGGGGCCTGTCGCTGCACCTCGACCGGATGGGCGGTGTGGCCATGGTGAAGGTGCCGTACGCCAACGCGGGGCAGGGGGTCTACCCCATCACCACCCCCGAAGCGCTGCAGGAGCTGGTCGATGCCGAGCATCGCTACGACCGGTTCCTGGTCCAGGGCCTGATCGGCAACGTCGGGTGGAGCTCGCTCACGCGCGATGGCCGGCTGTACCACGTGGGGACGGTCCCCACGCAGAAGAGCCGGCTGTACGTCGCCGATCTGCGGTTCATGGTGGGTGCGGGGCCGGATGGGTTCGCGCCCCTCGCGCTGTACTCCCGGCGGGCGCGCAAGCCGCTCACCGAGTCCCTCGAAGACTCGCCCTACACCGCCTGGGAGATGCTCGGGACCAACCTGTCCAAGAAGCTCGACGACGGGTCGTTCACCACCGAGCCCGACCGGTTGATGCTGGTCGACAGCCGGGACTTCAACCACCTGGGCATCGGCCTCGACGACCTGGTCGAAGCCTACGTCCAGACCGTGCTCTCGGTGCTGGCCATCGACAACATGGCCCAGCGCCTCACCACCCAGAAGGGCCGGTTCCGACGGCGGATGTTCCACTCCCTCGTCCAGGACGCCGCCCTGCAGCGGGAGATCCTCGCATGACATCCATTCCCACGCGTCTCACCGGGGCGATCGGGCCGGTGAGCTCGCTCGATCTCGACGACCTGCCGGTCGGCATCAGTCGGGTGTGGATCCAGGTGGGGCAGGACTCCATGGGTCAGCCCGAGTGCCTGCCCGTGCTCGTCGCCAAGGGCCGCAAGCCCGGCAAGACCGTGGGGCTGACCGCTGCGGTCCACGGCAACGAGCTGAACGGCCTGCCCACGATCCACCGCCTGTTCGACCGCCTCGAGCCGAACTCCATGCGGGGCACGGTGGTGGGAGTGGTGGTCGCCAACCTGCCCGGGTTCGCGCGCGGGCAGCGCTTCTTCGCCGACGGGCGCGACCTGAACCACCGATTTCCCGGCGTGGCCGACGGCAGCGAGTCGGACGTGTTCGCCTACCGCCTGCTCCACCGGGTGGTCGACCGCTTCGACGTGCTGCTCGACCTGCACACCGCGAGCTTCGGCCGGGTGAACTGCCTGTACGTGCGCGCCGACATGACCGACCCCACGACCGCGCGCATGGCGTTCCTCCAGCGGCCCCAGGTCATCGTCCACAACCCGCCCGCAGACATGACCCTCCGCGGCGCCGCAGCCGAGCTCGGTATCCCCGCGATCACGGTCGAGATCGGCGACCCCCATCGGTTCCAGCACCGCTACATCAAGCGCACGCTGGTGGGGATCCGCAGCGTGCTCATGGAGCTCGGCGTGATCGCCAAGCGCCCCGTCTCCCAGGGAGGGCCTCCGATCATGTGCCGGGCGTCGGGGTGGGTCTACACCGACCGGGGAGGGCTGCTGCGCGTGCTTCCCAAGGTCACCGACCTGGTCGCCGAAGGCGAGGAGATCGCCACGCTGGTCGACGTGTTCGGAGACCCCAGCACCGCCTACACCGCACCGCACTACGGCGTGGTGATCGGTCACTCGGTGGAGCCCGTCGCCCGGACCGGCGCGCGCGTCCTGCATCTGGGCGAGCTCGCGACCGAAGCCGACACCCACCTGCTCCTGCGCGGCGACGGCGCAGAGCCCCTGCTCCACTGAGTCACCTGGAGGCCTCTTGAAGCTCGCGTTCCTCGTCAACCAGCCTCGGAAGCTGGAGCGGAAGCAGACCACCACGGCCCTGATCCAGCGGGCGGCGGCTCTCGGGCACGAGACCTGGGTGGTGGGCGTGGGCGCTCTGTCGCTCGCCGAGCCCGGGCGGGTCCGCGCAGCGGGATTCCGGATCGAGCCCGACACAGACGTGCCGAACGGGCTGTCGACCGTCGAACCCCTCGATCTGGAGGCGGTCGATGCGGTGTTGATCCGCACCAACCCCGCCCGGACCGTCGAAGTGCGGCGTCGATGGGCGCACACCTTCGCCCTCGAGCTGCTCGAGCGGGTCGAAGAGCGCGGTGTGGCCGTGATCAACCGGCCCGTGGGGCTGCGGCGGCTGGGGGGCAAGCCCGGCGCCATGCTCCTCGACCCGTCCATCCGTCCACGCACGCTCGTCACCCGTGACCGGCGGCGGTTCCGCGCCTTCGTCAAGCGGGAGGGACGCGTGGTGGTGAAGCCCTCCCAGGGCACCCACGGAGGCGGGGTCTTCATCCTGGAGCCCGACGATCCCAACCTCGACACGGCCTTCGCACAGCTTCGCGGAGATGGGATGGTGGTCTGTCAGAACTGGCTCCCCGAGGCCACCGACGGCGATGTGCGGCTGTTCCTGGTGGACGGCGAGGCCTTCACCGTCGGCGGACACGTGGCGGCCGTGCGTCGGCGTCCCCAGCGGGGCGAGCTGCGGAGCAACGTGCACCTGGGTGCGATTCCAGAGCCCGTGGAGCTCGACGACACCCTCCGGGACATCGCAGAGAAAGCGGGTCCGACCCTGGTACGTCTGGGCGTCCGGGTCGCCGGGCTGGACTGCATCGGCTCCAACGTGGTCGAGATCAACGCGTACTCGCCCGGGGGCCTGGGGGATTGTGCGAAGTTCTACGGGCTCGATTTCACAGGGCCCCTGCTCGAACGGCTGCTGGCGGGGGTTTCCGAGCGCTGACGCGCGAGGAATCGGAACCGTCAAACGTCGCATCGTCTGTCGTGTTTATGGTCCGTTTATGGCTGCAGTGCAGGATGTCGCATAGGGGCTCGCCCGGAGGAGGACCATGCAGATCATCCGCGAGCATCTCACCCGTTCGAACCTCGTCGTGGCGGGCCTGATCGGAGCTGCGCTCTTCGTCGCCTGCAACGATGACGGTCAGATCGATCTCTGCGACGACGAGCTGGGGTGTGACAACGGGTATGTCTGCGACACGACGAACACCGGGAGCACGGACAGCGCGGGGTCGGAGGGCATCTGCGTCGAAGACCCCGGCGCGTGACCGCTGGCTGAGGCCTACCGGACGCGGACGTCGAGGAGGTAGGGCACGCTGCACCCACCGTTGGCGGCCGGGCTGCCCCCGCTCGGGAGAGGGGCGACCTCGGCCCACACCCTGCGGTCTTCGTCCGTGTCGTTGCGGAGTGCCACCGAGCGGGTAGGCTGCCCCCACACCGGATCGCCGTTGCTCGTGGTGTTGCCGGCATCGTCGTGCAGCTGCATTCCCGGCGTGAAGACACTGCCGGCTTCCACGACGATCGCCTGGCCCGGTCGGAGGGTTCCGAGGGCGTACCAGTCGGGGTCTGCGCTCTGCCAGTGCAGCCCAGTCACCTGTGGAGTGGCGGTGATCCGGGTGTCGTTGGGCTCTTCGGCACCGACGACCGTGCAGGGCACTTCGGTGACCTCCAGCGTGTAGTCCGTGCAGGTGCCGCCGCGTCCGGAGGTGACGACCTGCCAGTCGGACGCGGTGCTCGTGATGGCGACCGGACCGAAGTAGTCGTGCACGACGTGCTCTGCCGGGGTGATCTGGACCGGCACCGAGCCGGGCGGGGTGCGTCCCCGGATGAGGGTCTGGTTGCCGGCGCTGGGAGCGGGAATCTGGAACAGGTCGGCGTTGTCGCCCACGATGTTCGCGCTCGTGGTGCTGTTGAGGGCGACGGGAGTGGTCTGGAAGACGGTGTCGTTGGGTTCGAGGGCATCTTCGGGACAGGCCGGGAAGGTGCGCGTGACGTCGACGGTGTACTCGGGGCAGTTGGGGTGTTCGCTCACGGCGGAGAGGAACAGCGCCGACTCCACTTCCAGCACGTACGTCTGGGTCCAGGTGTTCTCGTTGAGCCACGAGACCTGGCCGCCGTCGGGCAAAGAGCGCTGTCTGCTGAGGGGATCCCCTGCATCGGGGAGCAGCGCCACCTCCCACTCGCGGGCGGGATCGACGAAGAGCGCGCGCACGTCCAGCGCGAGTTGTTCTCCGGGCTCGACCTCGAACCGGAAGGCATCGGTGGAGCGGGCTTCGGAGATGTGGACTTCGCCGGGCAC
The DNA here is from genome assembly GCA_965224055.1 of Myxococcota bacterium. Classification (GTDB taxonomy): domain Bacteria; phylum Myxococcota_A; class UBA796; order UBA796; genus JACKEQ01. Next base: position 7,061,175 of record OZ245034.1, read on the forward strand.
GCCCAACGGCGTGAAGGCGCTCGGAGTGTCGGGCTCGAACGCGTCGATCGCACAGTCGGAGGGCAGCGCCCACAGCGAGTACCTGGCGCTCGGCTGGTCGGTCTCGACGGCGACGATTCCGGCTTCGATGGTGCTGTTGCCCTCACCGGAGAGCTCGATCACGGCCCCCTGGTCGTCCCACTCGACGGGCTCGCTGGGAAAGGGCGCGGCAGCGGTGATCGTGCCCGACGCGCCGGGCTCTCCGCGGATCAGCACGCGAGTCGGCCCACCCACGCCGGCCTGGGCGTAGTGGGGGTCGATGACGGGGACCCGCCAGTAGTCGGGAGACTGAGGACACACGACGAGCCCGTCTTGGTGCCCGATGGTGAGGTCCTGCCCGATTTCGTCGTTCGGTTCGAACGCATCGTCGATGCAGGGCTGCACTCCGGTGTCGTTGCTCCGATCGCTCTGGGCGGTGGAGGCTTCCGGAGTGGTGTCCTGGGTCGGCGTACAGCCGATGGTGGACAGGAGCGCGATCAGGGACGTCGTACGGAACATGGGCCAGGGTAGCACCCGAGCGCGGGTTCCACCAATCGAGCCATCCTCTTGCAAGCAGGCGGGACGGTACGATGGCGTCGGCGGACCACGGAGGACGGGTGAATCGCGATCGAGAGGCGCTGATCGAGCGGGTGCGGGAGCACTGGACCCCCGATCGATTGGCTCGACTGACGGGCGGCAGGCAGCGACTGCTCCTTCCGACCGAGGCTCCGCACCTGCTGCGCGCCCTGGGGATCCTCGACGCCCACGGCCGGCTGCAGGCCCGGCGGGAGCGGAAGTATCGCCAGATCAACCACCTGTTGTCGTTCCTCCGACCCGCCCTCGAAGAGCTCGCCACATCGCTCCCGCCCGATCAGGCCGTGCACGTGCTGGACGCGGGCTGTGGACGGTCGGCGCTCGGGTTCCTCGTGGCCTGGTGGTTTCGCGAGCGGATGGCGCGTTCTGTCCGTGTACACGGGGTGGATCGCAACCCGGACGCCATCGCGGGCTGTCGGGAGCGCGCCGCGCTGCTGGGGCTCGACGGGCTGACCTTCGAGGTCCGGGATCTGGACGAGATCGGCGAGGATCCGGGGGTGTTGGACGGACGCGTGGACGCGCTGTTGGCCCTGCACGCCTGCGACACCGCCACCGACACCGCCCTCGCACTCGCGGTCGCGCAACGGGCCCGGTTCGTCGCCGTGGCCCCGTGCTGTCAGGCCGAGCTCGCGCGGGCGTGGGCCGACGACGGGGTGGACGCGCTCGGACCCATGCAGACCATTCCCCACTTTCGCCGGACGCTGGGGGCCACGGTCACCGACGCGATGCGCACCGCGCTGCTCGAGGAAGCCGGGTACACGGTGCGCGCGGTGGAGTTCGTCGAAGCGCACCACACCCCCAAGAACACCCTGATCTACGGGCACCTCACGGGTCGGCCCCGCGATTCGACCGTGTACGACGGCCTGAGAGCGCGCACGGGGGGCTGTGGGATCAGCCTGGAGCGGCAGATCCGGTCCAGGGCAGGCGGAGGGTGAACGTGGTGTGGCCCGGCTGGCCGCCCAGCTCCAGGGTGCCGTCGTGGAAGGTGGCGATGTCCCGACACACCGACAGGCCCAGCCCCGTTCCGCGTCCCGCGGGCTTGGTGGTGACGAAGGCGTCGAAGAGCTGATCCCGGATGGCCTCGGGCACTCCGGGCCCGTCGTCGGTGACGGACACGGCCGCCCACTCCCCGCTGGCCGAGGACTCCCGCTGGATCCGCACCTCGATGTGCCCGCCCGGGGTCAGGACGTGGAGCGCGTTCGCGACGAGGTTGAAGACGACCTGCTGGATCTGGGAGCGATTGGCGGTGACGACGAGGGCGTCGTCGATGGTCAGCGAGAGCTCCACGCCCTTTCGACGGGCCAGAGGGCGGAGCAGATCGACCGCGCTGTCCACCGCTTCGTGCAGACCGAGGGGCGCGCGACCCGGGGTTCCGGCGCGGGCGTAGTCCAGCATGCCGCGGATCCGGCCGGCGATGACGTCGAGCTGCTCGATGATCGTGCGCGTGGCGTCGCGGGTGGTGTCGGAGGCATCGGGACCGCTGGCGAGGAGCTGGGCCTGCATGCGCGCGACGTTGAGAGGGGTTCCGACCTCGTGGGCGAGCACGGCGGCCAGGCGTCCGGTGCCGATCAGGCGGTTGGCGTGGCGCAGGCGATCTTCGGCCACGCGAGCGCGGCGGAGCTGCACGAACTCCCGCATCGCACCCCGGGCGATGTGGGGCAGGGCGGCGAGGGTGCCGGGGGACTTCACGACGGTGTCGATCAGCGTCCGGTCCTCGCGGCTCTCCCGGGGTGGGGGCGCGTCGTCGTCGGAGACCAGCACGACCAGGGGGAACGTGACGGGCGTCAGCGATGGCGTCTCGGCGAGTAGATCCGTCGCGAGGCCGTCTGGGAGGGCGTAGTCGGCGATGACCACGTCGAAGTCCTCGTGTCGACGGGCCTGGGCGGTGGCCAGGTTGTCGACGACCACCCTCTCGGTGTCGGGGGCGTCGAGCTCGAAGGAGCGCTCGATCCGGCGCACCACGGCGGGGTGGGGAGAGACGATCAGGACCCGGCGCACGAAGACTCCAACAAAGACTCGACGGTTGCCGGAGGATATCGGGGGGCATGCCGACGAGCCCAGACCTGCCCGACGCCCCCGATTCAGAGTCCCCGAACGCTTCCCTGGATGGGGGTGGGCCGCCCCCGCGCGTGCTGGTGGTGGAGGACGACGCCTCGCTCCGGACGATGCTCGCCACGGCGCTGTCGGGATTCGAGGTGCAGACCGCCGGCACGGTGGCCGAGGCGACAGAAGCCCTCGACGCCCGCCAGCCCGACGTCGTGCTCACCGACGTCCACCTGGGTCACGAGAACGGGATCGCGCTGGCCGAGTCGCTTCGCGCCAGCCATCCGCGGCTTCCCGTGATCGTGATGACCGCCTTCGGGGACGTCGCGCTGGCGGTGCAGTCGCTGCGGGTGGGGGCGTACGACTTCCTGATGAAGCCCCTCGACCTCGACGTGTTGCGTACGGCACTCGAGCGGGCAGTCGAGACCAACCGGCTGCGGCGCGAAGTGCGGGCGCTGCGGCGGGAGATGCGGGCCAGTCGACGGCGTCCCCTGGGGCCGCTGATCGGCGAGAGCCCTCCGATGCAGGCGCTGTTCCGCATGATCGAGCGCATCGCGCGGGCACCCAGCTCGGTGCTGATCCGGGGCGAGTCCGGGACCGGCAAGGAGCTGGTGGCCAAAGCCCTGCACGACCAGTCTCCGCGCGCCGAGCGGCCGTTCGTGGCGGTGAACATGGCCGCGTTGCCCGAGAACCTGCTGGAGTCGGAGCTGTTCGGACACGTGAAGGGCGCGTTCACGGACGCCCACGCCACGCGTACCGGGCTGTTCGTCCAGGCCGAGGGCGGCACGCTGTTCCTCGACGAGATCGGCGACATGCCGAAGGGCGTGCAGGCCAAGCTACTGCGGGTGCTCCAGGAGCGGCGGGTGCGTCCGGTGGGCGCGGATGCCGACGTCCCGATCGACGTGCGGGTGGTGGCGGCCACACACAAGGACATCGATGCGCTCGTGGAGGCGGGGGAGTTTCGCGACGACCTGCGCTACCGCCTCGATGTGATCCCGCTGTCGCTGCCCCCGCTCCGCGAACGCGGTCGCGACGTGCTCCTGCTCGCCCAGCACTTCGTCACCGAGCTCGCAGCGCGCCTCGACAGCCCGGCCGACGGGATCGCCCCCGAAGCCGCACGGGCCCTGCTCGACTACGACTGGCCGGGGAACGTGCGCGAGCTGCAGAACTGCATCGAGCGCGCCGTGGTCCTCGCGGCCGACGCCGACATCCAGGTCTCCGATCTCCCCGAGAAGGTGGCCACCGCCCGGCCGAGTCACACCGTGCTGGCCGTGCTCGCGGTCCCCGACGATCCCGCGCTGATGCTGCCCCTGGCCGAGGTCGAGCGCCGCTACATCCTGCAGGTCCTGGACGCCGTGGGCGGCAAGCGTGCCGAAGCCGCGCGCATCCTCGAGGTCGACCGGAAGACCCTGTACCGCAAGCTGGAGCGCTGGAAGGCGGGGTAGGTGGGGTACCATCCCGCGCATGGGCCGATCCGGGAGTGGGAACCACCGCGATGTCGAAGCCTTCCGCGCCGTCGTCGGAGACGACCCGGAAGGCTGGACCGAGACCTGTGGCCCGACCCTGCGGGGAACCCGTCACCACGGCACGATCGAGTCGCTGCTGAAGGACGCCGAGCCCCGCCTGGTGATGGGCGAGGTGCTGGGCCGCGGCAGCATGGGCATCGTGCGGGCCGGACAGCAGACCGCCCTCGGGCGCGAGGTCGCGATCAAGGCGCCTCGCACGGACGATCCGGAGGACGTGGGCTCGATCCTCCAGGAAGCCTGGGTGGCCGGGGCCCTCGAGCATCCGAACATCGTGCCGGTCTACGACATCGAGGTCCTCCGCGGCAAACCCCACGTCGTGATGAAGAAGATCGACGGGGATCCGTGGTCGGACCTGATCAACGACGCCGACGAGGTCAAGGCGCGGTTCGGGCGCGACGACCTGCTGATCTGGAACGTCGAGGTGCTGATCAACATCTGCAACGCGGTGGAGTACGCACACGACCGCGGCATCCTCCACCGCGACCTGAAGCCCAGCAACATCCTGATCGGCCGCTACGGCGAGGTGTGGGTGGTGGACTGGGGGATCGCAGTCAGCCTGGTGGAGGACCACCGCGACCGGCTGCCCCTGGCCAGCGAGCAGCGCTCCATCACCGGAACCCCCGCCTACATGGCACCCGAGATGGCCGAGGGCGACGGAAGCCTGCTGTCCGAGCGCGCCGACATCTACCTGCTGGGCGCGCTGCTGTACCGGATCGTGAGCGGAAAGCCCCCGCACACCGGCAACGACGTCGAGGCGGTCTACAAGGCGCTGTTCAAGACCACCGTGATCGACCGCAACTGGCCCATGGCCGAGCTGCTGGCCTCGTCGCTGGCGCGGGATCCCGATGCGCGGCCCCAGACCGTCGCGGCGTTTCGGGCGGGCTTGCAGGACTGGCTGTCGCATCGCGGGGCCGAAGCCCTGATCAAGAGCACGTCTTCCCGGCTCACCGCGCTGCAGGCCGCCGCACAGGTGGAGCATCCCGACAACCCCGCCGCGCACCGCTTCGCGCTGTACGACCTCTACAGCGCCTGCCGGTTCGGTTTCTCGGAGGCTCTGGCCGAGAATCCCTCGATGGAGACGGCTCGAAAGGGGTTGCGCACCGCGACCATCGAGATGGTGCGCTACGAGATCCGGCAGGGCGACGACCGGGCGGCGCACCTCCTGCTCAAGCAGCTCGAGAACGCTCCGACCGAGCTCCGCAGTGCCGTGCAGGAGCTGAGGCAGTCGCGGGAGAAGGCGCGGGCGAAGCTGTCGCGGCTCGAGGAGGACGCCGATCCGCGGACCGCCTGGGTGGCCCGGCTCATCGTGATGGGCGGCATCGGCACCGTGTGGATGCTCACCCCCATCACCAGCGCGCTGCTCGGGATCCCGAACGGCTACCTGCGCGAGCTCGCGATCTCCGGGGGCACGTTCTTCCTCACCGGGCTGCTGCTCGCCGTCCTGGCCCCGTGGCTCGTGCGGTCCCGCTTGAACCGCGTGCTGGTGGTGCTCGTCGCCCTGGGGCCCGGCCTGGCGTTCCTGCTCAACGTGGGCTGCTGGCTGTGGGGGGCGGACTCCCAGCTGTCCGGCACCATCGAGCTGTTCGTCTACTTCATCCTCGCGCTCATCGCGACCATCCTCGCCGAGTGGCGTCTGTTCCCCGCAGCCATCGGGTTCCTGGCCGCGTTCCTGCTGGCGATGGCGAACGAAGGAACCACGTTGTTGTGGATGAACCTCGCCAATGTGGTCATCGCGCTCAACGGCGTGGTGATCTGGCTGCCCCTCGCCTGGCGCAACGAAGCCCCGCGTGACACGCCGCTCCTCTGACCCCTCGGGGAATTCTGCGAAGATGCACGCGTGAGCGGGCCCGACGACCAGCAGCAGGAACCAGCGAGCGGCGTGGAAGGCGTGAAGACCCTCGTGGATGCGGGGGTGTTCGACGATCAGACTGCTGCGGACGCGTCGGCACGCCTGGAACGCGATGGGGCGACGTGGCCGGGCGTGCTCACCGAGATGGGCCTCGACTCGGGCACCGTGCACACTGCGCTGTCGATCCTGGGGGATGGGGGCACCGCACCTGCGGGTGGCGCCTGGCCGGAGCCCGAGGTCGAGATCCCCACCGAGGCCCCGCACCGCTACGAGGTGTTCGAAGAGCTCGGTCGGGGCGGCATGGGACGGGTGGAGCGCGCCCACGACGCCGTGCTGCACCGCTCCATCGCGCGGAAGGCGCTGCTCGTCCCGCATCCGGGGATCCGGGCGCGGTTCCTGCGGGAGGCCCGGATCACGGCGCAGCTGGAGCACCCGGGCATCGTGCCGGTCTACGAGCTGGGGCGGGCCGCGGACGGCACCCTGTTCTACACGATGAAGGAGGTTCGCGGCCGAACCCTGCGGGATGCGCTCGACGCCACCGAGACCATCGACGAGCGCCTGGAGCTGCTGGCCGTGCTGGTCGATGTGTGCCAGGCCATCGGCTACGCCCACAGCAAGGGCGTGGTGCACCGCGACCTGAAGCCCGAGAACGTGATGATCGGGGCCTTCGGCGAGACCACCGTGCTGGACTGGGGGCTGGCGAAGGCCCACGGCGAGCCCGATGTCGACGACCTGTCCGCCGACCTCGCGGATCTCGCAGACGTCGATCTGGACGCCTTCGTAGAGCGCGCACCCGCTGCGAGCACTGCACGCACGGGTCGCACGGGTCGCTCGAGCTCCGGAGGCTCCGGTGGCGCGGGGTTGTCGGGCTCGGGGTCGCTCACGCGGGCGGGCACCGTGCTCGGAACCCCCAAGTACATGAGCCCCGAGCAGGCGCGGGGCGACGCCGATCTCGATGCCCGGTCGGACGTCTGGAGCCTGGGGATCATCCTCTACGAGCTGCTCACCGGCGACGTGCCGTTCGACGGGCCCAGCGAGTCCGTGCTCCGGCAGGTGCAGGACGGCGTCTGGGTGCCCGTCGAAGACCTGCAGCGCGACTGTCCTCCGGCCCTCGCCACCCTGTGCCACAAGGCGCTCTCGCGGGATCCCGACGACCGCTACCCCACCGCAGATGCCCTCGGCGTCGAGCTCGAGTCCTGGCGCACGGGCGGGCGCGTCGACGCCCACACCTACACGGCGATGGACAAGGTCCGTCGGGCCGGGAGTCGCTTTCGTCTCGGTCTGGTCGGGGTCCTGGGCCTGGCAGCCGGACTGGTCGGGGGCGCGTTCTGGGTGGGGCAGCAGCGCGACACGGCTCGCGCGGAGACCCGGGCCAGTGAGCAGGCGCGCGAGATGTTGTCGGCGCTGGCCGAAGCGCTCACCGACGAGGCCACCGGTCGCTCGCCCGAGGCCCTGGCGCGGGTGCGGGAGGTGTTGGCCCATGCGCACCTGGACGCCGTCTCGGAGCAACGCGCCCAGGCGCTGCTGGAACGGGTGCGTCGGAGCGGCGATGTGCGGGTGCTGGCCACGGGCGCGGTCGATGCGCTGGCCTGGGCGCCGAGTGGCGGACGCCTGGCCTGGATCGGCTCTGACAGCACCCTGGGAGCGATGACCGAAGGGGTGGTGCTGGCCGACCCCGACAGTGGAGGTCGGCTGGGGGTCGTGCCCTCGCCCGATGGCACCCCCATCACCGCCTTCGCCTTCTCCCCCGACGAGAACCGGGTGTGGGTCGGCACCCAGGGGGGCACGCTGGCGGGCATGAAGGGCGTCGACCTGTCCGTCGCCAAGCGCATCGAGCTCGACGGGCCCATCGAAGACGTCGTGATCACCGAGCGAGGCACGGGGGATGCGGCCGAGACGCGCATCACAGCGGGCCGATCCGGGGTCTGGCGTCAGTTCTCCCCCGACGGCACGGAGCACACGCTGCCTCGTGCTGTGGCGACCGCCTCGAAGCTGTTCGGGGCCCACGCCCCCACCCTGTCGATCGACGTGTCGTCGAACACCGCGGGCAACCGGACGTACACCGCGGGAGACGACGGGGTGGTGGAGGTCGTCGAGCATCGCGGTCCGGACAGCGAGCAGCCCGGGGAGGTGGTGCTGGCCCATCTGGAGACCGGACGTCGGCTGACGCACCTCACCATGGAGCCGGACGGCACCGATCTGGCGCTGGCCGGGCCGGATGGCGTGATGCTCTGGTCGGTGGTTCCGCACGACACGGTGGAGTCCAACCTGCGGGTGTGCCCCGGCTCCGAAGCGGGTGTGGGTGCGGTGGTGCCCGTCCTGCCGTTCCCCCGCACCGACGACCTGGAGCCTCCGAAGCGCGCCTGCCCCTGATCGCGTGAGGATCTGCGCTCTACTGCGGTGTTTCCACGCAGGGTCGACATCCGCGAACGGCGGCCCGTGGGCGTTCGGAGATCGTCGTGGAATTCGGCGTTGCACCCAGTCGATTCTCGGTCGAGTGTCCCGCGATGGTCGACCAATCGTCCCCGCAGCCGCTTCCCAGGGTCGGATGTCTCGTCGTGCACGGGATCTCGGACGTCCTGCCCGGAGACACCGCACGCGCGGCCGCCGTCCGGGTGTCCGGAGCCCCCGTCGACGAGCGTCGGGTGCAGGCCGGGGACTACGAGGCGTACGCCTGGTGTACCGAGGTGGACGGCCGGGAGGTCGTGTTCCTGGATGGAGGCTGGGCCGATCTGTCCGCCACGCCCACGGGGCTGTTCGGGGTGCTGTTCGTCGCCTGGCGCCAGCTCGTGCGGATTCCCGCCCTGGCCATCCGGGAGACGCGTCTGGCGGGCTGGCCGCGGCTCGCGCTGCTCCTGCAGGGGATCGGGTACGGCCAGGCCGTCGTGCTGCCCGCGGTCATGACGCTGTTGGGGGCGTTGTTCCTCTGCATGACCTTTCCGTCGTACGTGCTGCTCGCGGCCAGCATCGGCGTGGGGCTGGGCGTGGGGTACGTCGTCGAGCGCCAGGGGGCGAAGCAGGCCCTGCACGGCGTCCTGGCGGGAGCGATCGCCGGGGCCGGGTGCCTGTTCGGCGGGGGCGTGCTGCTGCTTTGGGGCCAGCCCGAGGTCGAGCAGGTCGACCTGTTCCCGAGCCCCGCGCTCCAGCACATCGCGCCCTACGGAGCCCTGCAGGTCGGCTTCGAAGCGGGGTTGGTCGCCCTCTGCTCCGTGCTGCCGGCCCTCATCGTGGGGGTGTCCGCGCACGGGGCGTTCTCGCGGGCCCTCACCGAGCCGGGCTACTTCGAGCGACCGCGCCCCGAGCCCGTGCCTGCCGAGAACGACCCGTCCCCAGGTCCAGGGCCAGATCCAGATCCAGATTCAATCGGTACACCCGCCGTGCAGGGGCGCTGGGTGGCAGGGCTGTGGTGGACGCTGTGCCTGCTGCTCGTGGCCCTCGGCCCCGGGCTCGTCCGACAGTCCGTGGAGTCCGTCAGATCCGCGGAGTCGATGCAGGGGTCGCCTGACGTCGAATCGGGGGGCGTCGCCGCGTGGATCGGGACCTGGGCGGCCGGAGCGGAGGTGGTCTCGACGCTGCCTCCCGCCGAGACCCCCGAGCGTCGGCGAGAGCGTCTCGTTCGGCAGATGCCCGCCGACCTGCAGGTCGCGGCAGAGGTGGGAGACGTCCTGGCCGGGAGCGGAGTGGGGGATTCGGCCGTTCTCGGCGTCGAGGCGCTGTTGGGGTCGGTCGGACTCGCGGCCGGTGGAGGCGCATCGGTCACGGTGGAGCCGGGCTTCGCGGTGCCGTTTGCGCTGGGAGAGGGCAGCTACCACGTCGATCGGGTCTCCCCCCACAGCCTGTTCGAGGACACCCGGGGCCAGTGGTTCATCGCCCCCCGCGTCGTCGACGATCCCCTCACGCGCATCCGCCCGATCCCGCTGCCGAACGCCGAGCAGATCGCGATCGAGTCCCCCACCCGGATCTCCCACCGCATCGTGGCTGCCACGCACCATGGCTGGGTCGTCGCCGAGTGGCTGATGGCCACCGTGTGGTTCACCACCATGGGAGGCCTGGCCCTCGTGTTCCCGGTGTTCTGGCTGTTCTCGGATGCCGACTGGCGCCGTGCGGTGGGCGTGGTGGGCTGCGTGCTGCCCGGCATGGCCCTGTTCGTCGGTGGCTACCTGATGCTGGTCGGTGCCGCGAGCCTGGCCCCCGACGCCGAGCGGATGGTGGTCTCCAACGGGCGCGATTTCGCCGTGCTGGAAGCCTCGACCACCCAGGCCGGCGCCGACGACACGGTCCAGGGCTGGGTCCGGTTGTACGGCTCGCGGTGTGACTCTCCCGGAACGCTCACCGGTGAATCCCTCGAAATCCTCGGGCTGGACCGGCTGTTCACGGCTTCGGAGCCCGAGCGGTACGTCTGCTACGTCCGGGACGTGCTGCCCTCTGAGTTCGCCACGCTCCCCCTGGGCCCTAGCGACCTGCTCATCGTCGTCTCCTGCATGCTCGTGCTGGCGATGGTGGGCTCGGTGCTCGTCATCCACGTGCTTCCGGGGGCGGCTTCGGACAGTGGCATGGGTCCGTTGTTCGGCTGGTGGATCGCGCCTGCGGGGTCGTCGAAGAGCGGCGCCGACGTCACCCGGACCCGAGACCGGCTCGACTGGGGGATCCGCCAGGGCCCCTCGATGCTGCTCACCGCCCTGCTGGTCGTGATGCTGGTGGCGTTCTTCGTGCTCGTCGCCGAGACCTGCGACCTGATCTCCATCGGCGCCATGCTGGAGCTGCACCTGGGCGTGATGCTCCGCTTCGTGCAGCTGGCCGGCATCGCCATCGCGGCTTCGATCACCGGCGTGCTGTCCGCGACGCAGATGCCCCTCGATCTGGTGCAGGATGCCGTGCGGTTCTTCGATGGCGGGCAGCGGGGCTTCGTCGAGGCCGTGGTCCAGCGCCAGCGCAACGTGCTCGAGGCCGCGCGCAGGAACGGCGTGGAGCGGGTGCTCGTGGTGGCGCATTCCCAGGGCACGCTCGTGGCTGCAGCTCTGCTCCGATCGGAGGGGGAGGAGGGGCGGATCGTGCGGGACCAGGTGACGGGCTTCGTCACCCTCGGCAGTCCACTGAACTCCATCTACGCGCGGTGGATGCCGAACGTCGCGCACCTGGCCTGCACCGCCATGATCTGCGACGACCTCGCGCCGTGCTTCCGGAAGAACCTCTACTTCCACAGCGACTACGTCGGGCGTCGGATGTGGCACGCCGACGGGGTGCCGCGGCACTGCGATGCCCGGAACGTCGGAGAGGACATCGCCCTCGGCTACGGTGGGCACACGCGCTACTTCGACCTGTCGATCCCCGCGACGGAACGGGTGGGCGAGGTGATCCGCGCCGAGCTGCCCGGTGAGTGATGCGAGCAGCGCCTACAGCTTGTCGGCGATGCGCGCGATCGTGCCGATGGTGCGGGTGGTTCCGACGCCCAGCAGCGCTTCGATGGCGCCCATGTCGAGCTTCGAGCGGCCCACCCCTGCCGCGGGCAGCCAATACCAGGCGGCGACGCGGGGGTCTTCGGCGAAGTCGATGCGATCCTCGTGGGTCGCGAGCTCCTGGACCTGCAGGCGCACCTCGGGTTCGGGAATGCGGTCCAGCAGCGTGACCTGGACCTTGCCCTTCGAGGCGGAGACGTCGGCTTCGGGGAAGGGCTGGGACCCCACCAGGTTCATGACCTCTTCGCGGGTCCGGACGAAGACGGGCACGTCGTAGCCGAGCTCGTCGGACAGGCGGGCCCGCAGCTTGGGGGCGGGGTCGTCGTCGCAGTCGAACAGCAGGTTCCCCGCGGCCTGGTAGGCGGTGACGTTCTCGAGGCCGGCGGTGGTGGCGATGCGGACGAGCTCGTCGTTCTTGACGCGGCGGCCACCGACGTTGATGGCACGGAGGAAGGCGACGTGGGTGGGCATGGGCGCTCCGGACAGGTGGGGTTCGGGTAACCTGGCGCTATGTACGCGTTCCTGTTCGCCTCGGTATTCCGGAGACCTGGTGCTTCCTCGATCGTCCGACCGGAGGGCGCTACACGCCGTCCTACAGGTGGCGGTCCGGTCGGGTGGGGTGTCCTCGGCCTCGCGATGGGGTCGACGGCGGCGTCGGAATGGATGAGCGACCGGCGGCTGCTCGCCCGGTGCCCCGTGCCATGAGTCGCTCGATTCCCAGGGCGCAATGGCACCCTCGACCCGACGTGTCGCTGCGGGATTGGTACGGGGACAGCTACGACCACTACGCCGTGTTGTTGCAGCCCTTCCACCCCGATCCGAGCCGTCGTTTCCCGTCCCAGGACCGGAAGGACAGCGAGGCATATCGGTGGTCGGAGGCCGCTCGCCGGCTGGGGTGGAGCGTCGAGACCCTGGCCCGGGCTCTGCACGATCATCTTGGCGATCTGGCGGGTCAGACGCCGTCCGATCAAGGCGCCATAGAGGTGCTGCGGAACACCGGATGGGCCCTGGCGCCCGAGGACGAGATCGGCTCCGGGGTCGAGCGGGTGATCGGGGGTGCTCTTCGCTCGCTGGGCATCCCCGTCGTGGAGGCCTCAGACGCGCCCGGCACGGCGTTCCTGGAGCTCTCGACCACCGCAATGGCCGGGCCTGCATCGGAGTTTCAGCGGGCGGAACCCTCATTGGGCGCGGTGGGACGGCTGGTCGTGCCGTGCGGCCTGCTCGTGGCGGCGTGGGATCACCCGCACGTGCTGGTGTGTGCCCGTGGCCCAGCGCTCCTCGACGCGCTCGACGCTGCCGGTGCGGAACTGGTCCGACTGTCTGCGGATACCGATCCCCACGTGTGGTGGACCCGCCTATGACGAGCGACGCGAAGCTCCTGGACAGGCTCGCAGAGCGCTGGCAGCGGGATGGGGTGGCGTTGCGCCCGGGGCTGTCGGGGTCGATGGTGAGGCTGCCGGCGGGCGAGCTGGTGCGGGTGGACGTCCTTCCGGGGCTGCTGCGACGCTTCGACGGGTTCGAAGGGGATGCCTCGGATGCCGATGGGTTCCGGTTCTGGTCGCCCGTCGTGGATGGGCGGTTCTGCAGACGACGCCCGGACACGGCAGCAGGGCGGGCCTGTTCGAAGCTTCCGCGCTCTGTGCGACCTCCGTGAGCGAAGCGCTCTGCGAGCGACAGCGCACTGTGGTGAGAATGGAGCGCTGAATCCCTCGAATCGCTCGAACGGTCGCCCAGTCCGTCCGCCCGGGAGCCCACGATGCCCGCCCGGCGCGCAGCGCCCGCACTCGGCCGGTGTCGCGGCCGGCCACGCGCGGACCTTCCCCGCTCGATGACGGCTGAACCCCGATGCGGCGCCCTCACCCCGCGATCCTCCCGGACCGCGCGAGGCCGTGACGATCTCCCTCTTGGTGTGGGCCTGATCTGCAAGCCTTCCCACACGGCCCCGACACAGGAGCCCCGCCGCCCGCCGAGGGCCCGATCGACCGCCCAGGGGATTAGACAGGCTGCCTGGAGGACCCATGGCCATCGTCGCGCCCAGCATCCTGTCTGCGGATTTCGCCCGTCTCGGCGAGGAGGTTCGCGATGTCATCGCCAAAGGCGCCGACTGGATCCACGTCGATGTGATGGACGGCCGCTTCGTGCCGAACCTCACCATCGGCCCGGTCGTCGTCGAAGCGGTCAAGCGCGCGGCGGGGGAGACGCCCCTCGACGTGCACCTGATGATCGTCGAGCCGGAGAAGTACGTCGAGGCCTTCGCGGGTGCCGGAGCGGACGGGATCACGATCCACGCCGAAGCGGTCGCCCACCTGCATCGCGGGGTCCAGCAGCTGAAGCAGCTCGGGGTCCGGGCAGGGGTCTCGCTCAACCCGCACACGCCGGAATCGGTGCTGGACTACCTCTGGGAGGAGCTCGACCTGGTGCTGGCGATGACGGTGAACCCGGGCTTCGGCGGGCAGTCGATGATCGAAGCGGTGCTGCGCAAGGTGGAGCGGATGCGCAAGACCATCGATTCGCGCGGTCTGGACGTGCTGATCGAGGTGGATGGCGGCGTGAAGGTCGACAACGTGGACCGATTCACGAGTGCGGGCGCGGACGTGCTGGTGAGCGGGTCGGGGGTGTTCAAGGCCGAGGATCGGGCGGCGGCGATCGCGGCACTGAAGGCGTCGACCCGCTGAAGACTACGCCGCGCCGGCCAGACCCTGCGTAGCGGGCGAGCAACGTGTCGATCCCGTGAATCCCCCGACCGACACGGGCTCGTTGCAGCGTGGCCCGATAGGCGGGGCGACTGGAGAGACCCCATGGACTTCCGCAACATCGCCATCATCGCTCACGTCGACCACGGCAAGACCACCCTCGTCGATGGGCTGCTCAAGCAGTGCAACGCCTTCGCATCCCACGAGGAGGTCGCCGACCGGGTCATGGACTCCGGCGACCTCGAGCGCGAGCGCGGGATCACCATCACCAGCAAGAACACGGCCGTCACCTACGAAGGCACCAAGATCAACATCATGGACACCCCCGGCCACGCCGACTTCGGCGGTGAGGTCGAGCGTGTGCTCGCGATGGTCGAGGGCGCCCTGTTGCTGGTCGACGCGTCCGAGGGGCCGCTTCCCCAGACCCGCTTCGTGCTCCGCAAGGCCATGGAGCAGGGGCTGACCCTGATCGTGTGCATCAACAAGATCGACCGGCCCGATGCCCGCGCCGAAGAGGTGCTGCAGGAGGTCTACGACCTGTTCATCGAGCTCGACGCCGACGACGATCAGCTCGAGTTCCCGGTCGTCTACGCCTGTGCGCGCGACGGGATCGCTCAGATGGAGCTCGACGAGCCCGGTGACACGCTGCGACCCCTGCTCGACGCGATCATCGAGCACGTCCCGGCTCCAGCCCAGGAGGACGGCGACTGCCGCCTGGTGGTCACCAACCTCGACTACGACAAGTACGTCGGACGCCTGTGTCTCGGACGCTTGCGCGGCGGTCCGCTCAAGAAGAACCAGCAGGTGCGGTGGTTCGCAGCCGACCACGAGAAGAATGTGCGCGTGCAGCTGCTCTACACCTGGAACGGCCTCAAGCGCACCGAGGTCGACGAAGCCCAGGCCGGCGACGTCATCGCGATCGCGGGTGTCGAGGGCATCACGGTGGGCGACACGATCGCGGGGGGCGATTCCCCCGAAGCCCTGCCGCGGCTGGAGGTCGACGAGCCGACGATCGGGATGACGTTCTCGATCAACACGAGCCCGCTGTCCGGTCGCGAGGGCAAGTTCCTCACGGCGCGGCAGATCAAGGACCGCCTGGAGCGCGAGCTGCTCTCGAACGTGAGCCTGAAGATGGAGCCCGGCGAGACGGCCGAGCAGTTCAAGGTCTACGGTCGCGGCGAGCTGCAGCTGGCGATCCTCATCGAGCAGATGCGGCGCGAGGGCTTCGAGATCACGGTGAGCCGTCCCGAGGTCGTGATCCGCGAGATCGACGGCGAGGACCACGAGCCCTTCGAAGAGGTCCAGCTCGACATCCCCGACGACGTCGTGGGCGCGGTCACCCAGCACATGGCGGCCCGTCGCGGCGAGATGCAGGACCTCAAGTCGGACGGCTCGGGTCGGTCGACGATGACCTACATCGTGCCGACGCGTGGTCTGATCGGCTTCCGCAGCAAGCTGCTGACCGAGTCCCGTGGCGAGGGCATCATGAACACGCTGTTCGCGGGCTGGCGGCCCTACGCGGGCTTCATCCAGGGCCGGGCGAACGGCTCGCTGGTGGCCGACCGTGCGGGCACGACCACCACCTACTCGTTGTTCCACCTGCAGCCCCGCGGCAAGCTGTTCATCGGCCCCGGTACCGAGATCTACGAGGGCATGTTGGTGGGCGAGCACGTCCGCGAGAACGACCTGAACGTGAACGCCACGAAGTCCAAGCAGCTCACGAACTTCCGCACGGTCAACGCCGACGAGAAGCAGATCCTCGCACCGCCGGTGCAGGTCACCCTGGAGTGGGCACTCGAGTTCATCGACAGCGACGAGGTGGTCGAGATCACGCCCGAGAGCATCCGGCTCCGCAAGCGCACCCTGGCGGCGAACCAGCGCACCATCATCCGTGGCGAGAAGGGCGAGGCGAAGCGCAACAAGCCCGCCCGCGGCTGAGCGCTGGGAAGATCCCGAATCGGGATTCTGAATAGATCGCCAGGGATGACGTCCACGGGGTCCCGGGTTGCTCACGCACTCCCGACCCCGACCCTCAGAATCCCCGTCCAGGCGCCGAATATGCGACCCTGGACCCCGGAGGCCCCATGTTGACCGTACTCCTCGCGCTGTCGTCCGTCTTCTCCCCCGCCCAGGCCGGCGAGATCCAGGTCGCGACCACCGTACCGATCCAGCTCCTCGTCGATGGCCGCCCCGTGCCGGTCGACGAGTACACCGCTGTGGGCGTCGCCACCGAGCTGCCCGCGGGCAAGCACACGGTCGAGACCCGCAACGCCTTCGGGAAGACCACGGCCTACAAGGAGATCGAGCTCGGTCGCTACCAGCAGGCCCGCTACGAGTACCGGAAGAAGGAGCTGTGGCACATCGGCACCTACGACATGCAGCCGCCGCCCCCCGCTCCTGGTCAGGGAGGGCAGGTCGTCGTCCAGGAGACCACGGTGGTGGCGCCTGGGATGGGCGTGACCGTGTCGGATGGCACCGAGACCGTGTCGGTCGGCGTGGGTCCCTTCGGCGGCGGGGTGACCGTGACCGAGGGCTCCGAGACCGTGACGGTGGGGATGGGGCTCGGTGCGGCTGGCGTGACGGTGACCGAGACCACGACCACGACCACCACGACCTCCACGGGAACGCCCGGTGGGGTGGTGGTGCTCCAGGAAGCGCCGCCGCCCGCTCCGGCCGAGCCCGTGGCCACCCCGATGGCGAGTGGCCCGTTCAACGCGCTGCTGCAGCGGATGGACGACGCGAGCTTCAGCGACGAGAAGCACGCCTTGCTGCGCACGGCCGTCACCAACAACTGGATCTCGTGTGCGCAGCTGCGCCGCATCCTCGACACGTACGACTTCGGCAGCGACAAGCTCGAAGCCGTGCAGATGTCGCGCGACAGCGTGCTCGACCCCCAGAACGCCTTCGTGCTCGACGACGCGTTCGACTTCAGCTCCGAGAAGAAGAAGGCCCAGAGCTACTTCCACTGAAGCCCTGACGGCGGGTCCGCAGCGTGGTAATCGGCGCGCGGAGGGCCGGATGCACGATCGAGCGCGACACGCCATGAAGCGGGGCCTGCTGGCGGGGCTGTTCACCGGGCTGCTGGCGATCGTCCCGTGCCAGACGGCGTCTGCGGTGCCCACCATCGCGGTGGCCGACCTGAAGAACGACTCGGGCCAGGACCAGCTCGATCCCGCGGGTCCGGGGGCTGCGTCGATGCTGGTGACGAAGTTCAGCCGCGTCGACGGGCTGCAGGTGGTCGAGCGGGCCCAGCTCGAAGCCGTGCTGTCGGAGCTCGACCTGTCGGCGAGCGGGCTGGTCGATCCGCAGGCCGCCGTGAAGGCGGGACGCCTGCTGGGCGCGGACTACCTGGCGTTCGGGAACGTGATCTCGTTCGACGGCGACGCGCTGACCGTGGCGCTGCGGGTGACCGACACCGAGACCGCCGCCGTGGTGGTGGCCGAGGATGTGCGGGGGAACCTCGGAGAAGACGGCGCGGGCTTCTTCCAGCTGGTGAACACCCTGGCGGAGCGCATCATCTCGGCGCTCGAGATCGAGCTGACCCCCGAAGAAGAGCGAGCCATGAAGTCGGTCCGCCAGCGGGAGCTCGAGGGGCTGCTGCGGTACGGCACCGGCGAGACCGCGCTCGGCGAGGTGGTGGACACGGGGATCCGCTGTCGACTGGCGCCGGGCGACTACGTGCCGGCTTCGAGCCCATCCGTGCAGCGTCCGCTGATCGGGCGGTTCCGGGACGGAGAGGTGTCCGAGGACGACTTCTACGCGTGTGCGGCGGGGATCGACAGCCTGCAGTCGGACGCCGATCGCACGGTGTTCTGGTCGCGGCTGCTCAAGGCGGCGCTGTCTGCCGTACGGCAGGAAGACCCCCGGGCGACCACGCTGATCTCCGCCCTGGCCCTGCGTCCCCCGGACTCGGTGCTGGAGGAGCGCCCCACCCAGCGGGCCGAGAAGGTGACCGAGCGGCTGGCCCGCAAGAAGGACAACGCGTACGCCCAGGCCCTGTCGGACGTCCTGGCGCTGGAGCAGGGCATCTCGAAGGGAACGAAGGTGACGAGCGCGACGCTACAGAGCGCGTCGGAGTCCGAGCTGGTCCGCATGGCCCGGCGTCTTCCGGATGCGGGGCTGCGCGAGGCCGCCGCGACGGACGTGTTGACGCGTCGCATCGCGGCCAGCCCGCTCCCGTTGGTGCAGAACAACGCCGACGTCGTGCGGGACACCGTGCTGCAGCGCGGGTACTGGCCGCTCCCGGCCGATGCGGCAGTGGCCTCGGTGACGGCGGATCTGCCAGCCGTCCAGCTCAAGGTGAAGGCGCGCCCGATGCGTAGCGATGCGCAGCTGCGGTTGGTGTCGGACGGAGACGACGCGAACCTCGAGCTGGCGTCCATCGCGGTCACCCTGGCGGGGCATCCCGAGGTCGAGCTGACGGTGTGTCGCGAGATCGCCCGCTACGGCGAGCTGTTCGACCCCACGCCGTGCATTCCGGTCGACCGGATCACCTCGAACGACCCCTTCTTCGTGGTGGGGTCCGAGAGCCTGCAGGTGCCCGGGACCGCGACGGTCGACGACCTGGTGGCGCTGGGCGATCGGGGCGACGTGCTGGTTCCCGGCATCTCGGTGTCCGGCGTGGCGCTGTCGGGCGTCGAGATCCCCGTGGTCTTCGCGCCGGTGCCGTCGATCTCCTTCGGGGGCGGCTGGAACGGCAGCCAGGGTCCGGATCTGGAGGTCGAGCTGTACTCGATCCGCAACGGGCGCGTGCTGGTCGGGGTCCAGGCCCCGGGTCGCGATCGCGTCGCTGCCGTGGTTCCCGGCGACGATCCGGGCTTTCGCGTGCACTCGGTGGGAGGCCGCGGGGTGGACGGCCAGCCAGGCCAGCCGGGTCAGGACGGTGCGGCGGGGTTCCCCGGAAATCCTGGAACCTGCGAGAACAACGGCGGAGACGGCACGGATGGCGAGAACGGCACCGATGGCGGCGCCGGAGGCCCCGGGGGTCCGGGCGGGGACGGCGGCAGCATCCGGGTGACGGTGCACTGCGAAGCGGCCCTCGGAAGCGCGAGTGTGGACTGCGCGCTGCTGGAGCGCTTCGCCAAGGAGCGCATCGCGTCGCTCGGTGGAGACGGAGGCGCGGGGGGGCCCGGTGGCCGCGGCGGCGACGGCGGTGAAGGCGGCCCGGGCGGAGACGGCGCGAAGTGCGAGGTGTACGACGACTTCCTCGAGCGCAACAAGACCGTCACGACCTGGGATGGCTCCAACGGGCAGCGCGGCCAGAACGGCCGACCGGGGGACCGCGGGCCCGAGGGACCGGATGGTCGCCCCGGGCAGGTGGTGGTGCGCGTCACCCGATGACGCGCGTCACACCTGGGCGAAGCCGCCATCCACGGGCAGGTCGATGCCGTTGATGTACGACGCGCCAGGCCCGGCCAGGAACAGGGCGGCGCTCGCGATCTCGTCCGAGGTGCCGAACCGCCCCAGGGGCACGCTCTGCTGGATTCCCTGGGCGAACGCGTTCAGCTGGTCTTCGGGCATCCCCATCTTGCCGTAGATCGGCGTCTCGATCGGGCCGGGGCTGATGCTGTTCACCCGGATCCCACGGGGTGCGAGCTCGACTGCAGCGCTGCGCACCAGCGACCGCAGGGCAGCCTTGGTGGGGTTGTAGATGGTGCCGCCGGGCATGCCCTTGGCCCAGACCGCACTGGCGTTGAGCAGCACCGAGGCGCCGTCGTTCAGCACGGGAGCGGCGTGCTTGAGCGCCAACCAGGGCCCGCGCACGTTGATCCCGAACTGGCGGTCGAACTCGGCCACCGGGGCGTCGGACAGCGGGGCGAACCGGGCCACACCGGCGTTGAGGAAGAGCACGTCGAGGCCCCCGAGCTCCGACTGGATGCGAGAGAAGAGGGCGGCCACCGAATCGGGGTCGGCGGCATCGGACTTCCACACGTGTACGGACTCGGGGAGCACGTCCCGCGCGGCCTGAAGCGTGTCGGGATTGCGCCCGGTGACCACGACGGTGGCCCCCTGGTCGGCGAACTGCTGGGCGGTGGCGAGGCCGATGCCGGTGGTGCCGCCGGTGACGAGGACGGTCTTGGAGTCGAAGGTGCTCATGGGAGTCTCCAGTTTGGATGTATGTCGGTGACATACTTACAATTAAGGCCCGAGAAGGACCGGTCGCGCGACCACGAGGGCCGCGGAAGGGAATCAGCCGGGCGTCGCCCGCGGGGGGGTGGACGTGGCTTCGAGGAAGGTGGGCCGGAGCTCGGTGGCGAGGTCGGCCACCGTGGTGCCCGACAGCTCGGCGGCCAGCAGGGTGTCGAGTCGGCACTCGAGGTTCTTCAGGAGCTCGGGGATCTTCTGGCCCACGGCACAGGTGCTGCCGCCACAATCGTGCCGGGCCAGGCGGGCGGTGCCCTCGGTGGCCCGGAAGACGTCGAGCAGGGTGATGGAGCGTGCGGGGCGGCCCAGGGTGCTGCCCCCGCCCTTACCGAGGCGGGTCTCGATCAGGTCGGCTTCGCGCAGGCGTCCGAGCATCGCCCGCAGGAACGCGGGGTTGGTGTCGACGCTGCCCGCCAGCTGCCCGGACGTCATCAGCGTGCCCTCGTGGAGCGCGAGGACGGCCAGGACGTGCGTGGCGATGGCGAAGTGGGTGTTGCTCGTGATCATGTGTAATCAGAGTAGGTACATTAAGATGTGGCGTCAACCCCTCCACTGAGAATCCCAGGGTCAGTGGACGTCGTGACTCCACTCCCGCTCTTCGTCGGGCAGGCGATTGGCCAGCATCGCCACCGCGACCCCGATCGCGGCGAGGTTGAGGGCCTGGGCCAGCGGCGTCAGGTAGGGCAGGAGCAGGAACCCGCAGACCCCGAACATCTCGGCGCCCGACCCTCCGGAACCGAGCTGACCGAAGAGCATCAGCCCCGCGACTTCGAGCATCGGCACACCGAGGCCCACCAGGAGCGCGAGCAGGCAGCCGCTGGCCATCACCAACCCCGCGCGTCGGTGCTTTCGCATGACGATCAACACCGCCACGGCGAGGAGCCCGAGCTCCACGGCGCTCCGGACCAGGATGGCGGGTAGACCGAAACAGGAGAACATGCGGGCCTCCAGGGCCTTCGCGGGCGATCAGAAGGTCTGCAGCGGCTCGTCGTGCACGAACGCCAGCACGTCGGCGTACAGGTCTTGGAGGTAGGCCTCGAGGGTGGTCTCGTCGCGGGCGGCGGCGCGCAGGTGCTCGATGAACCGGACCTCGCACAGGCCGCTGTCGATGCGCTCGATCTCGACCGACCCCGCCAACAGGTCGATGAACGTGGTGCCGTCGGTCTTGCTCCACTGCACGACGACCGACTGGGGCGTGTCGATCGAGCCTTCCTGCAGCTCGTGCACCCAGGTGAGGTCGTACTGGACGGCGATGATGTCGTCGACCTCGTTGTGTACGACGTACGAGAAATCGAACTCCGGCAGCGCGTTGTCTTCGACCAGGGTGTATTCGTCGACTTCGCGGCGGTCGGCGATGACGTCCAGGTCGCGCAGCGCCTCCCAGACCTTCGCGCTGTCGGCCTGCACCCACGCGCGTGCATGGGCGTAGAAGCGGTCGTTCTCCTCGTCTTCGCCAGCGACCATCGACAGCGATTCCGGGAACGGGTCGCCGTCTTCGGCCGGCACCTCGGGTGCGAGGTTGACGGCCTCGAGCGGCCCGAGCAGGCTGGGATCGCCGAAGTCGACCGGGGTGGGCGAGCCGAAACACCCGGTGAGGACGAGGGGAAGCGCAGCTGCGCAGATGGAGGCGATCTTCGACATCGCGCGATTCTATCCGCATTCGCCTGGGGTGTCGCTGACCGCTCGTCTCCTTGTCAGCGCCATAACGGCTGTTATGTTCTGTGCATAACGACCGTTATGTGTGGTCGGCCAGTCGAGGAGTGAGCGTGGCGAAGTCCGTACCAGAGCGCGTCGAAGTCATCGTGATCGGATCGGGAGCTGGAGGGATGACCGCCGCACTCGGGTGTGCGCTCGCCGGCCGCGAGGTCCTGGTGCTCGAGCAGCACGACCGGCCGGGGGGCTGGTGCCACAGCTTTCCGCTGGGGGGCTACGAGTACTCGCCGGGCGTGCACTACATCGGCGACCTGTCGACCGGCGGGATGGCCCAGCAGCTGTTCGAGGGCCTGGGGCTGGCCAAGCACCTCACGTGGCTCGAGCTCAACCCCGACGGCTACGACCACGTGGTGATCGGCGAGGACATCGGGTCGGCCTTCCGGTTCGACATGCCGAGCGGCTACGAGGCCCTGCGGGACAGGCTGATCGCACGCTTCCCCGCCGAAGCGTCCGGGATCCGGACCTATCTGTCGACCCTGGCTGCGGTGGCCGAGGAGCTGCAGGTGATGTCGCGGGGGCGCCGCGCTCGGAAGACGGTGCTGGGCAGCCGTCGCCTGGCCCGCTGGTCGCACGTGGCCACCATGCCGCTGCGCACCCCGAACCTGGCTCGCTGGGGGCTGCGTCCCCTGTCCCACCTGATGGACGCCACGGTGTCCGACCCCCGCCTGCGGGCCGTGCTGGCCGCCCAGGTGGGCGATCACGGGCTTCCCCCCTCGATGGTGCCCACGGCCGTGCACGCGAGTGTGGCCGCCCACTACTTCGAGGGCGGGTACTACCCGAAGGGCGGAGCGAAGGCGATTCCGCGCGCCTACCTTCGCGAGCTCAAGGCCCATGGTGGCGACATCCGGCTGAAGTCCAGCGTGCGGCGGATCCTGCTCGACGGGGGCCGGGCCTGCGGAGTCGAGCTGGACGACGGCACCACGATCCGAGCGGACACGGTGATCAGCAACGCCGATCCGCACCTCACGTACACCCGGATGCTGTCGCCGGCTCAGCTGCCGGCCAAGCTCCGCAAGAAGCTCGCCAAGACCCGCTACAGCCAGTCGAACCTGTCGCTGTTCGGGGCGGTCGAGCTCGATCTCGAGGCCCTCGGCTACGACTCCGGCAACTACTGGTTCAACCGCACCCCCGATATCGAGGGCACCTACGCGAAGTCCCGCAAGCCCGGTCAGGACGCGTTCGACGGCTGCTTCCTGACCATCACCTCGCTGAAGGACCGCACCAAGCAGAAGCGCAGTGCGTCCGGAAAGCCGATCCACACCATCGAGCTGTTCGCGCTCACGGCCACCGAGCCCTTCGAGCGGTTCGACGGCACCTTCGGGCAGCGCCCGGCGGACTACCAGGCGCGCAAGGCCGAGCTGACCGAGCGCATGATCACCCTCGGAGAGCGCGTGCTGCCGGGCCTCCGCGATGCCCTGGTGTTCCACGAGCTCGGCACGCCCGCCACCAATCAGCACTACGTGCGCTCCATCGACGGGAACATGTACGGCACCGAGAAGACGCTCTCCCAGGTCGGTCCGTTCGCTCATCGGGTCTCGGGGCCGATCGAGGGGCTGTACCTCTGCGGGTCGTCCACCATGAGCCACGGGGTCGTGGGTGCGGGGTACAGCGGGCTCGTCGCCGCGGCCAAAGCCACGCGCACACCGGTCGCGACGCTGCTCGACCACAAGGATGCCGACACGGTGATCTGGTCGGCCGACGACGTGTCCAGCTGGCCCGCCGCCGAGCGACGCAAGCTGCAGCGGAAGCTCGAAACCCCTATCGAAGCTCCGGATACGGGGCCCTCCCGTCCGCGTCGCCCGGAGGTCACGGGGTCGCAGGTGTCACAGGTCGCGCCATGAGCTCGGCCAATCCCGCTCTTCGGGCGCAGCGGCGCGCCGAGATCATCGCGGCGGCGGGTCCGATCATCGTGGCGCACGGCCTCGACGGCTTGACCTTCGGGCGTCTGGAGAAGGCGCTGCCGTACACCCGGGGCGTGATCACGCATCACTTCTCGAGTCGCCGCGCCATCGTCGACGCCCTCCTCGAACAGGCCATCGACGAGGTGGATTCCGCGACGCGTACGGATTTCCTGGAGTCCACGACCGGCCTGTGCGAGCAGGTTCGGGCCGTGCTGTGGAGCAAGGTGCGCGGCTTTCTCGCCCATCCGGAGGCCACCACGATCCTGCTGGCGTTCTGGACGCGAGCGCATCGCGACGAGCGGGGTCGGCAGGTCAATCAGCGGTTGTTCGAGCGCTATCGCCAGCAGGTGCGCGAGGCGTTTCCGCCCCACCCGGATCTGGATGCCCTGGCGACGTTGATGGTCGGAACGGTGATCGGCGTGGTGCTGCAGGTGCAGCTGGCCGGAGGGGATGCAGAGGACTCGGACGTCGATGCCCGGCGGTCGGTGGAGGTGGCGGCGCGTCAGCTGGCGCTCGCCTGGGACCGGGATCCGCGCGAAGTCGGCTGAACGGACTATGTCCAGCAGATGCTGTTGATCGCGCTGCTGTGGGGATGCACGGACGTTTCCGATGACGTTTCCGATGACGTTTCCGCAGAGTCTCCGCCGAAACCGCCCGTCCCCGTGGGCCCTCCCACCGCAGACGTCGCTGCGGAGCCCTGTGCGGCGTGCCATCCCGAGGCGGTCGCCGCGTGGTCGGGCAGCCACCACGCCCTCGCAGAGCGGGCCCTGTCGGCCGACGACGACTGGGCGAGGGAGCTCGGGGCCGAGCGCGTGATCGGGGTCGATCCGGTCGTCCAGGCGCTGGTTCCGGCCGACGGGGGACGGCTGCAGGCCCACAGTCGCGCGTTCGACCCCCGGCCGCTGGACGATTCGGGCTTCGACAGCGACCGGTTCCCGATCTTCGACGATCCGCGTGAACCCGGGGACTGGGGTCACTGGACCGGCGGGGCACTCACCTGGAACGGCCGGTGTGCCGCGTGTCACAACACCCACGTGGACAAGGGCTACGTGCCGGTCGCCGGACAGGAGGGGCGCTACGAGACCACCCTGGACGCCATCGGGATCGGGTGTGCGGCCTGCCACGGCGACGCGTCGGCGCACGTCGACGGAGGTGCCCCGCCCGACAACCCCCGGATGTTCGACACCTGTGCGTCCTGCCACGCCCGCCGGGCCGAGCTGACCGGGGCGTTCCGGCCGGGCGACGCGTTCCTGGACCACTTCCTGCCCCTGCTGCTCGACGACGACACGGTGTTCGCGACCGATCGGCGCGCGATCGACGAAGCCTTCGAGTGGGCGGGCTTCACCAGCAGCACGATGTACGCGGGCGGGGTGCGGTGCGGGAGCTGTCACGACCCCCACTCGGGTGCGTTGCTGCGCGAGGGCGATGCGCTGTGCACGTCGTGTCACGGCGACGGTGTGGCGGTTCACGCGCCGATGGAGGGGGCGTGCGTGGACTGTCACATGCCCGAGCTGACGTTGATGGGACGCCATGCGCGGCGGGATCACGGGTTCACCAGCCCCGGTGCCGAGGGCGCGCAGTGGGGGGCGCTCGACGCGCTCGATTCCGGTCCACGCACGCTTCGTGCGTCGCACCTGGCAGCGCTGGGGGACGATCCGGAAGACCCGGCTGCACGAGCGGCACTCCGGAACGCGCTCGAAGATGCCGACCCGCTGATCCGCACCGCGGCCGCTTCGGCGCTGGTTCCGCTGGAGCCGGACGACCTCGAGGCGCTGCAGAGCGTCGCCGACGACCCGGTTCGCGCGGTTCGGGTGGGGGCGCAGCGGGCGCTCGTGGAGGCGGGGCTTCCGCTGTCGCGCGCACCCGATTTCGCTGCATACCTGGATCACAACGCGGACGACCCCCGGGTCCGGGCCGATCGTGGCGCTGCGCGTCTGGCAGCTGGAGACCCCGGTGGGCTGGGCGATCTGACGGCCGCTGTGAAGCTCGACCCCACCGATCCGGGCCTGGTCGGGCGGCATGCCGTGGGGTTGGCGATGCTGGGGCGTCCACGGGCGGCGCTGGAGGTTCTCGAAGCGGGCCGGGAGCGGTTTCCGAACGATGTCGCCCTCGCCGAGCGACTGGGTCTCGCCCAGGTGGGGGCGGGCCAGCTGGAGCCGGCTGCGACGACGCTCCGGTGGGTGGTGGCCGAAGATCCCTCGCGGCAGCGGGCCTGGCGCAACCTCGCCCTGCTGTACGGCCAACTGGAGCAGATCGAGGAGGCGAAGCGCGCTGCCGATCGTGCGCTTCGGCTGGGGCCGGATGCCGAGCTGGAGTCCTGGCGGGCGCAGCTGGATGCTCGATAGCGCCAGTCAAGTAAGGTTGCATTATCTGGGGCTTCGGTTACTATGCATACATATAAGAATGCAATCCCCTTAGAAGGAGCTCCATGACGTTGCTCGCCCTGCTCACCCAGCTCGCCCTCTCCAGCACACCGGTGCACGTGGTGCCGAACACTCCGGTGGTCGAGGCCCACGGCCCGCTCACCGCCGCAGAGGAGCAGCGTCTGGAGGTCACCATGCGGGAGTGGATCGGGTCGACCAACGAAGACCCCAAGGTCGAGGCTGTCTACGTGGCGATCGAGCCCAAGAAGGTCGATGGGAAGCACGTTCCGGCTCTGCATGTCTACGGAACGGTGGCTGACCGCGCCCGGCGCGTCGCCATCGTGGAGCGGGGCGAGAAGCTGCCCGGCATCGCGTACGTGGACGACGACCTCACCCTGCCGGGTGCCGACGACTCGGATTCCGACCCCGTCGCGACCGGGGGGCTGCTGAACCCGAATCCCGACACCCACCCCGAGAAGGCGCTGATCGAGAAGCTGATCGAGTCGCCCTTCGTGGACGGCCGGCGAATCGTGGTCGACGTGGAGGAGGACCGCGTCGTGCTGACGGGCTTCGTCGAACGCAAGAACGAGATCGCAGAGGCCGTGAAGATCGCCGAACGGACCCTCGGCAAGCCCGTGGAAGCGGGCCTGAGCGTCGATCCGTGAACTCCTGACCGACGGAGAGAGACATGACACTGCTGACGATCCTGGCGCTGAGCGCATCGGCCTCGCCGATGGACGGCACGCCGACCTACGAACCCACGCCACCCCCGACGCTGAATGCACCGGCCATCGACCGGGCCGACGCCGAGGCCATCGAGAAGGGCGTGAAGTCCTGGCTCGCGAAGACCAACGTCGAGCTCGTCCAGGTGCGCGTGGAAGCGGACGGAACGGTCCACCTGGACGGGTCGGTCGCGTCTTCGGAACGGAAGGCCGAGGTGCTGAACAAGGTGCGCGGCGTCGAGGACGTCTCGGCGGTGGAGTCCGAGCTCTCTGTCGTGTCCGCGAAGGCCGATGACGGCGGGAGTCTGACGTTTCCGTCGATGGGCACCACCGATCCTCTCGCAGCGGACGCGGACACGACGCCCGAAGATGCCGTGCTGCAAGCGCTGCTCGACTCCACGTACGTCGAGGCGCGCGAGATCCGGGTGAGCACCACCGACGAAGGCCACATCCAGCTGTCGGGGAGCGTGGAGAGCGCCGCGCATCGCGACGCGGCCGAGCGGATCGCTCGCGACACCACCGAGCGTGCCGTCGACGTGAACCTGAGAATCCGCCCGTAGATCAGGGCTGGAGGAAGCACTCCGACGGCGGGTCGTCGCTGCAGCAGGCCTCCAGCGCATCGAGCGCGGGGCCGAACGCGGCTTCGTAGGCGGTCTGGTCGGGGTAGAGGGCGAGCAGCGCGTCGGGATCGTCCCACTCGGGATGGGGCATCCACACCGACTCGGGCCAGCTCGCGTAGGCGTCCGTACGGAGCCCCTGGACGCGTCCGCCGGCGCTCTGAGCCATGAAACACCCGCTGTAGCCGGCCGAGAGACGATGACAGGCGCGGCACGGAGCGGTGTCGGCGTGCACGATGTCCTCGGGCGGGTGCCACTGGCCTTCGGTCCGCAGCAGATCGGCGCCCACCAGACGGTACGGCCGCAGGGGATCGGGCTCGGGAACGACGTCGACCTGCATCACCCAGGGATTGCGGAGCAGGGCGTCGTTGTCGTGGCATTCGTTGCAGGGAGAGCCGAGGAGCTGGTCGTACGTGTACCAGAACGGCTCGTCGGACCCGGGAACCGTGGCGTCCGAGCCCGGATGGGGGAGCACGTCGATCGTGCCGTAGGCGTTGTCGCGATGCCGCGTGCTGAAGAAGCAGCTGACCCCCGACCCGGGGTCGGTCGCCACCACGTTGATCTGGTCGATGGCGGGGTCGTCGTCGTAGTTGCGGCAGCCGTACACGAAGTGCGTGCCCTGCTCGTTGTCGACCCGGCCCAGGCGGGTTCCCGCGCCGCATCCCCCCACACTGGGCCGGTCGCAGCGGCCGTTCAGCAGGTCGGCGCTCGATTCGGCCGTGCGGACAGTGCCGTCGGCGGTGGTGGCCGTGACGGGCACGACGGTGGTGCCGGTCTGGCAGGTGAGCTCGGGGACGGGACCCAGCACGGCTTCACACGCGGCGACGTAGCCCGCGTAGGT
The DNA here is from genome assembly GCA_965224055.1 of Myxococcota bacterium. Taxonomy (GTDB): domain Bacteria; phylum Myxococcota_A; class UBA796; order UBA796; genus JACKEQ01. The sequence continues at coordinate 7,089,655 of OZ245034.1, forward strand.
GTCGAAGGTCGCGGTCTCGACAGGGGGATCGCCTGCAGGGTCGCTGTCGGTGTCCGCGTCGCTGTCGGTGTCGAAGAGGGGAATCGGGCGGTCCTGGGGGCACCCCGCCAGGGGGAGGGCGGATCCGGCCAGGACCATCACGGGAAGGAGGAGTCGGTGCGAGCGCATGGGCGGATGTACCATCCGATGTCCCCGACCCGCTGCGAAAAGCGCGGACACGGCGGACTCGGCTGAGGACTCAGGGGAGCGCTGCGATCGCCAGGCCGCCGGTCAACCAACACGCCGCCAGTACGGCACAGACCTGGAGGATGCGGGTTCCGACCGTGGTTCCTCCGCCGTGGTCGTGACCTCCGCCCTCGTCTTCTTCGCTCGACCGGTTCCACGCATCCACCCCGAGGGCCACCACCGTGACGATGCCGAACACGATGTTCAGCACCAGGTTGTGGTCGACCTCGAAGAAGGAGCGCTCGGCGACGTCCTTCACACCTGACGCGTCCGGGAGCATGCCGAGCCACGCGAAGCCGTAGTGCATCCCGATCGAGGCGCCCACGAGCGCCACGAGGAACACCCCCGCGATGTACAGCGCGGGGCCCCAGCCGTAGTACTCGGCCTGGATGCGCAGCACCGGGAACACCACCAGGTCGCTGAAGATGAACGCCATCACGCCGGCGAAGCTCACGCCTCCCGAGAACAGCACGGCGGCCAGGGGGATGTTGCCCATCGACCCGATGAACGTGAAGAACGCGGCCACCGGACCGATGACCGCCTGGACGAGCACCTGCCAGAACGCGGGGTCGGTGGCGTCCGAGCCCACGAACAGGGTCTGAAAGAAGCGGTCGGGCACGAAGGCCGCGATGATCCCGGCCACCGTGAAGCCGATCAGCACGTCCTTGTAGACCATGTCCCACTCCATCCGGTAGCGGCTCGCCACCTGGCGCCAGGCGGCGGGATCCTGCAGGCGCTCGAGGATGCCGGGCAGGTCGCTGTCGTCTTCGGACCCGTCCAGACCGGCGGATTCGCGGGCTCGCTCGCGGGCGGTGTCGATCCCGGAGCGCGGTGCCGTGAACCGCACGAGGACCCACGTGATCAAGATCAGCAGCAGTCCGCCGAGGTACTCGCCCACCACGAACTGCCAGCTCAAGAACGCGGCGATCACGATGCCGAGCTCGATGACCAGGTTGGTGGACGCGAGCAGGAAGGCCAGGCTCGGAACCGCCCCGGCGCCCTTCGCGAACAGGGTCCTCGAGGTGGACAGGGCGGCGAAGCTGCACGAGCTGCTCACGAACCCGAAGAAGGTGCCGAGCCCGACGCTCACGGGACCGGTCTCCCCCATGGACCGCTGCATCCGCTCCTGGGTCACGAAGACCTGGATGGCGCTGGACACGAGATAACCAAGCCCGAACGCCCAGAAGGCCATCCAGAAGAAGCCCGCGGAGGTGGTGGCGGACCGGGCCCAGCTGTCCAGAAAAGGTTGCATCATCTATCTTGTGCTCGTGTAATCCATGAGCCATTATAATGGATGCATCGAATGCAGGGCGCGGGCGTTGAGGGGGCAGTCGGCGGTCAGCGGTCAGCGCTGCTCGAAAATTCAGACCCGCAACCCAGGACGACGCTCGAACACGGCGGCTGAGATGGCTGGTCGAGACATCCGCGCTCAGCGGATCCTCAGCGCAACCCTCCGCGAAGCGAAGCGCTCAGCGGTGAAAGTTGGCGTTGAATCGGCTAAAGTCGTTCGAACGAACGCCCGGGTCGTCCGCCCCGAGCCGTTTTCATCCTCCTGGGACGCGACGGTCATCTACGCCGAGAGATGCCCACCCGAGAGGCTGACCGCTGACTCCTGGGAAGAAACCCTCACGGCAGGGTCGAACCAGGCTTCAGGCTACGGGCTTCAGGGCTGCTGACCACGGCCACGTCGGCGATCCCGAGTGCGCTCGACAGCCGTTCGTCGGTCACTCCATCGGAGGCTCGCGCCCCTGCACCGGAATCGGCGGCGGCGTGCCCACCTGTCCTCGCCAGCGCAGCAGGTGATCGACGAGCACGAGTGCGATCATCGACTCGACGATGGGCACTGCGCGCGGCAGCACACAGGGGTCGTGGCGCCCCTTGGGCCGAACGGACACGGCCTCGCCGGCCCGATTCACGGTGGGCTGCTCCGAGAACACCGTGGCCACGGGCTTGAACGCGATCGCCATCGTGATGGGCATGCCGTTGCTGATCCCTCCCTGGATGCCCCCCGAGTGGTTGGTGGTGGTGCCGATTCCGCGCTCGGGGTCGGGGACGAAGACGTCGTTGTGCGCGGTGCCGGTCAGCGCGGTGCCGGCGAACCCGGAGCCCAGCTCGAAGCCCTTGGCGGCGGGGAGCGAGATCATGGCCTTGGCGAGCTCGGCGTCCAGCTTGTCGAACACGGGTTCGCCCAGCCCTGCGGGAACGCCGCGCGCGATGGCCCGCACGATGCCGCCGATGGTGTCGCCCTGCTTCCGGATGGCGGCGATGCGGTCGATCATGGCGGTGGCGATGTACGGATCGGGGCAGCGGACCGGCGTGGCGTCGACCTGCTGGGCGTTGACGGTCTGTGCGTCGACGTCGGCCTGGAGATCCTGGATCCGGTCGACCCAGGCGACGATCTCGATGCCGGGAGCCAGGGCTTCGAGCACCTGCCGGGCGACGGCTCCAGCGGCGACGCGGGCTGCGGTCTCGCGGGCACTCGCACGCCCTCCACCTGCCCAGGCGCGCAGGCCGAACTTGGCGTCGTAGGTGAAGTCGGCGTGGGACGGCCGGTACCGGTCCTTGAATGGCGCGTAGGCGCGGGGATCGGCGTCTTTGTTGCGGATCACCAGGCCCAGCGGCGTGCCGAGGGTCTGGCCCTCGAACAGCCCCGAGAGCACTTCGACGGTGTCGGTCTCCTTGCGCTGGGTGACGAGCTTGCTCTGGCCGGGTCGGCGGCGGTCGAGCTCGGCCTGTACGCGGTCCAGATCGAGGGTCAGGCCGGGCGGACAGCCGTCCACCACCACGCCGAGCCCGCCTCCGTGGCTCTCTCCGAAGGTCGTGACGCGGAACGCGCGACCGGTGCTGCTTCCCACGGTTCGACTCCTCCCATCGGGCGTCCAGAGGTTAACGACCCTCGGTGAAGGACGCGCTCATCGTCTCGGCTCTGTCGTTGCTGCCCCGCAAGCCCGCGGCGCGCGGGATGGGTGCGTTCGCCCGCACGCGCGCGAGCCGCTGGCTGACGCGGGCCTTCATCTCGGTCTACGGCGTCGACCTGTCCGAGGCCACGGGCGAGCTCGCCGACTACCCCACCCTCGAAGACCTGTTCACCCGCACCCTGAAGCCCGGGTCCCGGCCGATCTGTCCCGACGACGACGCGGTGGTGTCCCCGGTCGACGGTACCGTCGCCGCTGTGGGGACCACCGTGCGTGGGCTCATCGAGGTCGCCCCCGGCAGGACCCTCGATGTGGCGGCCCTCCTGGACGACCTGCCCGGAGAAGAGCCGTCCGACACGCCGGAATACGACGTCGCGGTGCTCTACCTGTCGCCGCGGGACTACCACCGGGTCCACGTGCCCCGCGAGGGTCGCGCCACCCGCTTCTCCTACCTGCCCGGCACGCTGTGGCCGGTGTTTCCGGCGGCCGTGCGCACCGTCGACAACCTGTTCTCCAAGAACGAGCGGGTCCGCATCACCATCGAAGACTCCGAAGACCCCGAAGACCCCGAAGACACCGGGGCTGGCGCAAGAGGACCCGCGATCGACGTCGTGCTGGTGGGCGCATTCGGGGTCGGCCGCATCACCGTGTCCGTCGCAGACGACCTCGTGACCAACACGGGCGATGTCCCTCCGCACGCCGGAACGCTGCAGCCCCTCGACCCTCCCGTCCCCGTCGGGCGCGGCGACTGGCTGGGCACCTTTCACCTCGGTAGCACCGTGATCCTCGCCACCCCGGCCACGGTCGGACGAGGCATCACCTGGGAGGTCGAGCCCGGGTCTGCGGTACGCTTCGGCATCCGCATCGGACGGATCCGGAACCAGGGGAACCAGGGCGGCGGGTGCTGAAGGCCGGAGACATCGTCGATCGCTACACCGTCGAAGGCGAGATCGCGAGCGGCGGCATGGCCGAGGTGTACCGTGTCCGGCACAATCAGCTGGGCAGCGTGCACGCGCTCAAGGTGCTCGTCCTGCGCACCAAGGACATCAAGCGCCGCCTGCTCCAGGAAGGCCGCGTCCAGGCCGGGCTGAACCACCCCAACGCCATCATGGTCACCGACGTCGTCGAGGTCGAAGGCCACCCCGGACTCGTGATGGAGTACGTCGACGGGCCCACCCTGGGCGACTGGGTGCACCTCGACAACCCCTCCTACGCCGAGATCGAGCGCGTGTTCCGGTCGGTGGTCTCGGCCATCGGCGAAGCCCATCGCGTCGGGCTGATCCACCGCGATCTGAAGCCCAGCAACGTGCTGCTCGCGCGCGCCGGCGAGAAGCGGATCCCCAAGGTGATCGACTTCGGGCTGGCCAAGGTGGTCGAGGAGGAAGAGGACCACACGCGCACGGGTGTGCCCATGGGAACGCCGTCCTACATGGCGCCCGAGCAGATCGCCGACGCCAAGAACGTCGATCCCCGTGCCGACCTGTTCTCGCTGGGCGTGCTGCTCTACTACATGTGCTGTCGGCGCAAGGCGTTCTCCGGCTCCAACGCGGTCGAGACCTACAACGCCGTGCTGGCGGGCACCTTCACGCCTCCAGAAGAGATCAAGCCCGACATTCCGGACAACCTGCGCAACGCCATCGCGGCCTGCATCCAGACCCGGCCGGACGACCGGGTCGACAGCGCCGACGACCTGATCGCGGTGCTCGACGGACGCGCGCTGAAGAGTCGCCCGAACGACGGCGCGGTGCCCACCCGATCCCTCGGACAGCTCGCGCTGGTGGGGCTGCTCGGCGGGGCGTCGGTGGGAGCGGGGGTGATGGCGACCCTGTTCTGGCTGGGGGCGTTCGACGGGTTGGGTGGTCCCACGGATCCTACCGATCCAAGCAGCGGTCGGACCATCGCCCCGCCGGTCGCGCTGCCCATCGCGACCGTCGGAGAGGGCCCGGCCATCCGGCGCATCCGCACCGAGCAGGACGCGGTGACGGGGCAGGGGATCGGCGAAGACGGCACCCCCGAGCCCCCGGATCGCTTCTGTGACGCCAAACCGGGCGTGGTGCTGGGCTACGCCGAGGTCCCGGGACGGGTGAAGCGCCAGGACGACTGGACGTTCGACGAGCCCGCGCCCCTGGCTCGCCGAGCAGGAGGCCCGTCCGCGGGGTGCACGCTGCCCGCCGGAACCTGGGTCGAAGTGCGCGAGAAGCCCGTGAAGCAGGGCGGCGATCACTGGTTGGCGGTGTTCGGGGACGGGTTCCGGCTGCCGTAGTTGCCAGCAATGCGCACGGGAGTGCGAGCCTCTACAATTCGCTCTTTCCGAGTTCGACGCGTGCCGACTTGAACAGGTATGGGCGGAACAAGCTCGAGAGGATGAAGCGCCCGAGCTGCTGGCCACCGTATGGGCTCACGAGGCGGCGCCGTACGAATCGCTGAACCTGCTTTTGGTCCCACTGGTTCAGTTCGACCAGCCAGTACCGCGCGTAGAGCGTCACCGACTGTACGTGCGAGTCCCATGCGCCTGTGTGATCTGCGGAGCTTGACATCAAGTACGGGAGCAACCTCCAAACGTGCCACTCATTGTGGATGTGGTCACCGTCGACTCGCGGGATGAGTAGGCGGAGCGTCTCTTCGGGCGTCGTGAACATTATGTCACCTCATGTCTTTAAAGGTCATCGACTGTTGACAATGTAACACGTTTGCGGATCAGCGGAGAAGAAGCAGGCTGGGCCGGTAGTGCCAATGGGGCATGCTTGGTGAATAGTTCTCTTTCAAGCTGGCTATAATTGCGTGAGTCCGGTTCTTGTGTGCCGTCGTCGAAGACGGAGTCCGATGCCGATCCGCGGGGAAGAGACTAGGGGCGGCCATGGACCCGATTCGCCACACCGAACGCAGCCTGGACACCGTCGTCGTGCGCGATGCGCTGGTGGAGTGCGCCGCGACGGCCCGGGGCGCGCGCGTCCTGGAAGCCATGGGGCCGCTCGCAGATGCCGAGGCGGTTCGCGCCATGTTCGCGGGCGTGTCGGAGTGGCATGGGCTCGCCGAGGCCGGTGGAGCGCCCTCGTTGGGCGGTGCACACGACATCGAGGCCGCTGTGGTGGGCGCGCGCAAGGGCGAGGTCCTGGAAGGAGCCGTGCTGGTGGCCGTCGGGCGCACCCTCGACACGATGGACCGGGCCGCCCGGGCGATCCTGGCCGAGGACGTCGTCGAAGACGTGCCGCACCTGGCCGACATCGCTGGGGGCATCGGCTTCGACCCGGGGCTGCTGTTCGACCTGATCAGCGCCTTCGAGCCGGACGGACGGCTGTCCGAGCGCAGCTTTCCCGAGCTCGGCGATCTGCGTCGCACCATCCAGAGCATCCACGGCACCCTGCGCAGCACGCTCGATGGCATGGCCAAGGGCGAGGAGCTGTCCGACGACCTGCAGGACACCTTCTGGACCGTGCGCAACGACCGCTACGTGCTGCCGCTCAAGCCCCACGCGAAGTCCCGCGGGGTGGTGCACGGCACGAGTGGGTCGGGCAAGACCGTGTACGTCGAGCCCCACGAGATCCTCGAGCTGAACAACCGGCTGCGCCTGGCCGAGAGCAAGCTGGCCCAGGAGGAGCGTCGCATCCTGGCGGGGCTGTCCGCGAAGGTGGGCGCCAATGCGTCCGAGATCCGCGAGTCCCTGCTGCGCATCGAGCAGCTCGACGGGATCCAGGCCCGGGCCGAGCTCGGTCGAAAGCTGGATGCGCGGCCGGACAGTCCGCCCGTGGTGCAGCAGGACGACGCGGTCGACCTGAAGAACGCCCGGCACCCCATCCTCGTGCTGCGCGGGCTCGATGTGGTCGGGCACGATCTGGCGCTGACGGCGAAGGTCCCCGCCCTCGTGCTCACGGGGCCGAACACGGGCGGGAAGACCGTGGCGCTGAAGACCATCGGCCTGTGTGCGTGGATGGTGAAGCACGGCATCCCGATCCCGGTCGAGGAGGGCAGCCGGCTGGACTTCTTCGAGCGGGTGCTGGCCGACGTCGGGGATGCGCAGACCGTCACGGACGACCTATCGAGCTTCTCGGCCCAGCTGGTAGCGGTCCAGTCGATGCTGCAGAGCGCGGGTCCGCGGAGCCTGGTGCTGCTGGACGAGCTCGCCAGCGGCACCGACCCCGTCCAGGGCGCGGCGCTCGCGCAGGCGGTGCTCGAAAAGCTCGTCGACATCGGGGCCAGAGTGGTCACCACCACGCACTACCCCCCGCTGAAGGCCCTCCCCACGGCCGATGATCGCTTTGCGGTCGCGGCGATGGAGGTCTCGGACGGGCAGCCCACCTACAAGCTCCTCCCCAACGCCACCGGCGAGTCTCATGCCCTGGCGACGGCGCGGCGGCTCGGCATGGAGGGTGCTCTGCTCGATCGCGCTCAGGGGCTCGTCGAAGCCGCGGATCAGGGCATGACCCGCACCCTCGAAGCCCTCGAGGAGCAGCGGGCGGCCATCGCCGAAGAAGAGGTCCGGATCCGGGAGGCCCGCAAGGAGGCCGAGCGGCTGTCGCGGGAGCTCGACCGGCGGAAGAAGGTGCTCGATCAGCGGTCGGCCGAGATCGAGAAGGCCGGAGCCGCGGAGTTCCTGGAGCGTCTGAAGAAGGCCGACAAGGCGATCGGGGCGGTGGTCGCCCAGCTCCAGGCCAACCCGTCCCACAAGGGCGCCAACGCGGCCCGGGCCACCCTGGATGCGTTCCGGCGGCTGATCCCCGAGGACGAGGAAGAGGATACGGTGCCCGAGGCGCCTCGCGCGCTGCAGGTGGGGGATCGCGTGCGGCATCCCACCCTGGGCACGGGGGAGGTCGAAGACGTCGGGAGCAGCATCAAGGTCCGCGGTCGGTCGATGGTGTTCACCGCCAAGCCCGAGGATCTGGAGCTGCTGCCGCCGAAGGCCGACCCCCCATCGAGCCCGAAGAAGAAGGGCAAGAAGCGGGGTGGGGCCCGAAAAGCCCCGGTGCCGGTGGGCGATTCGGGGGGCAGCATCGCGTTGTCGGACGCCCTGCGGCTCGATCACAACACCGTCGATCTGCGGGGAATGCGGGTGGACGAGGCCCTCGACGCCGTCGATCAGGGTCTCGACCGTGCGATCATGGACGGACTCGACGTCGTGTTCGTCCTGCACGGCCACGGCACGGGTGCGCTGAAGTCGGCTGTTCGGCAGGCCTTGCGCGGGCATCCGGTCGCCAAGCGGTATGCTCCAGCCAACGCGGATCAGGGGGGTGACGCATACACGGTCGTGGCGGTTCGGTAGCAACGCTGTCGCCCGACCAGGCGCGGCGCGTCCTGCTCGCCACCGTGGGTCCGTCCGCGGTGTCGGTTCCTCGGTCGAGCGGGGGGTCGGTGGAGCAGCGATGCACCGCGCTGCTCGAGGCCCTGGCGCACATCCAGATCGACCCCATCGACCGGGTGGGCACCAACCACGACCTGGTGGCGATGGCGCGGCTGGACGGCTTGTCGAAGGGCGACATCCACCACGCCCACGGCTTCGAGCACTTCGCGAAGGAGCGGTGCATGCTCCCGGCGCGGGCCTGGCCGTACTACCGGGATCAGGCGCAGCGCACGCCCCTGTGGCGGCACACCAAGCGGATGAAGGAGCTCGATGCGGGGCTGCTCGATGCGGTCGAGGCCGAGGTGCGCGCACGGGGCCCCGTGACGCCGGCGACCCTGGAGGATCACGGCCGGGTGGTGCCGACGGACTGGTCGGGCTGGACCGGCACCGGAAAGGCCGGCACGCTGGCACTCGCGACGTTGGCGACCCGCTGTCGGCTCGTGGTGACGGGGCGCTCGAAGGGTCAGCGCGTGTACGACACGCCAGAGCGGGCGCTTCCAGAGGTCGCCGGGCGGGAGGCCGAGGAGGACTTCGCCGCGTGGGCGATCCGCGAGCGGGTGGCGGCAGCGGGGATCCTGGCCCGTGCGTCGGGGCCGTGGTGGGGGATGCTGAAGGCCGCGCGCACCGACGGCACGGTCGAGCGGCTCGTGGAGGATGGGGTGCTGCAGCGGGTGCGGATCGGGGATTCCCGGCGCGACTGGCTGGTGGCGAAGGGTGTACTGGACGGGTTGGATGGGTTGGACGTGCTGGACGCCGATGCGCCCTCCGAGCAGGACGACGGGCGTCTGCGGATCCTCGGCCCGCTCGATCCGCTGCTCTGGAACCGGGCGCTCCTGCAGATCGCGTTCGGATTCGAGTATGTGTGGGAGGTGTACAAGCCCGCCGACCGTCGCCGCTGGGGGTACTACGTGACGCCCCTGTTGTTCGGGGGGCAGCTCGTGGGGCGCGCCGAGCTGTCGGTGGTCGATGCCGCCGATGGACGTCGGTTGAGGGTCGATCAGCTCTGGAAGGAGGAGGGGGCACCGGACTTCACGGCCGCCTTCGACGCTGCGCTCGAGCGCCATGCGGCCAACCTCGACTGCGTGGGGGTCGCGTGAAGACCCCGGACTGCACGGGCTGGATGGCGGGTGTGCTCGCGATCGGGTCGCTGGCGACGGGCTGTGGGGCCTATCGACTGGGCCAGCCCGACGTCACCTACGCCCGGCCGGAGCCGATGTCGCTGGTCCGGACCACCACCGATCCCCGCTGGTACGTGCCCATCCTGGTCGAGGGAGACTCCGGCGGAGCGTCCAGCGGCGACGGCGCGTTGTGGGCGTTCTTCGTCGATACCGGGTACAGCTACACCACCTGTGACGACGACCTGATCGCCGCGCTGGGCCTGCCGACGAAGGGCAAGACCACCGTGCGGGGCGAGCTCGGCAAGCTCACCACCACCAAGGCCAACCTGCCGCCGCTCCAGCTCGGCGGACACCTGCTCGAGGGGCTCACCTGCCAGGTGCGCGACATGGATGCCACCTCGAGCATCCGGGACAACAGCGAGGTCCGGATCGCCGGCGTGCTGGGCATGGACGTGCTGCGCCCCTTCGTGGTCCGCATGGATCCCGAGCAGGGCGAGATCGAGCTGTTCGATCCCGGCACGGTGCCGTCCATCGAGCGCGACGACGCGGGGGCGGTGAAGCTGCGCCGCGAGAACGTGTTCGGGATTCGCACCCTGGTGCCGGTCAGCCTGGCGGGCCAGACGATCTGGCCGGTGCTCGACACGGGGGCCACGGGCTCGCACATCGACGGGAGGAAGCTCGGCCTGGAGCCCACGCGGATCCGCGAAGGGGTGGAGGTGCGCGGGACGGGTGCGTCGGGGTCGGCGGTGCGGACCATCGCCTACTACGAAGTGCACGACCTGATGCTCGGAGACACGAGTCCGGGTCGGATCGTGCTGGCGGGCCGCGAAGGTGGCGTCGGAGCGGGGCTGTTGGGGCTCAACGTCCTGGAGAACTACGTGGCGACGTACGACTTCGACAGTGGCTTCGCGACGTTCGAGCCGGTCTCGCCGCGCAAGCTGCTCACCTGGTCGGAGTGGCGCAGCGCCTACCATCCACCGGAAGCGACCCGGATCCTGGAGGCGTTGCCGGACTCGCGCGGGCGGGGCGGGCGCGCAAGCGATCAACGCTGAGCCGCGATGTCGTCGAGTCGGCGGACACAAGGAGATCACGCAGAGCCCGACCCCGCCCTTCGGGCGTCCCAGGAGGATGAAAACGGCTCGAGGCGCACGGCCTGGGCGTTCGTTCGAACGACTTCGATGGATTCAACGCCAATTCTCACCGCTGAGCGCTTCGCTTCGCGGAGGATTGCGCTGAGGATCCGCTGAGCGCGGATGCCTCGACCAGGCCATCTCGGCCGCCGTGTTCGAGCGTCGTCCTGGGTTGCGGGTCTGCATTTTCGGAGCAGTGGCAGAGCTCGACCGCGATCGAGCACATGACGGTGTCGATCGGGGGGCGTCGTGTGGTGGACCACGCTGTCAGAGTCGCAGAGCCAGCAAGGTGGGTGAAGGAGTTGCTCGTCGTGTCGAGCGTCCATGGAACAGGCTTCGAACGCTCGTCGCCAGCGTCGTAGATGCGCCAGGACTCGTCGTGGTCGAGGTCGTGGTGGCGGTGGTGGTCGTCATTCAGGCCGGCCACGTAGGCCTCTCGCACGACGTACCACCACGACCAACCGTTGCGTTCAGGCCGTGTGTCCCAGACGTCGCTGGGCGCGTCGACCGAAACCGAGGTGTCGTGCCGGCAGTGCTGCCACCGCCACTCCCAAACCGCCTTCCGCTTAGGAAATCGCTTCGACATCCTCGTCTACCGCAGGGCGTAGCGTTGCGTTCAGGCCGCGTGTTTCATTCGGCCCCTGGAGCGGAGCTTCCCGAGTGCGCCCGGCGCACTCGTTGCCTCCTCCGGTGTGGGCGCGTCGACCGAAACCGAGGTGTACACAGGCGTCGCGCCGGCAGTGCTGCCACCGCCACTCCCGAACCGCCTTCCGCGTAGGAAATCGCTTCGACATCCTCGTCTACCGCAGGGCGTAGCGTTGCGTTCAGGCCGTGTGTCCCAGACGTCGCTGGGCGCGTCGACCGAAACCGAGGTGTACTTCTGTACCCGAGTGTTGAAGGCCACCAGGAGGAAACGAGCGCGCCAGCGCGCTCGGGAAGCTCCGGTCATTGGAGACGTGTCCAGCGGCGTCTGGGACCACGGATGAACGCGAGCTGGCGGCCGGTCCGCGGGTCCTCCCTCCCCAGGGGGACACCGACGACTCCTCCCCAGGAGCTGGACCGGCCGCACGTAGCTCTCGTGTTCAGGTGCTCAAGCGGTGCGAACCGCCCGCGCCCCCATCCCCTGCGCTCCCATGTGCGTGGAATCGGCCAGCGGCACCGGCACCCGGGCCTGCTGCAGCGCGTCCAGCGCGTCGTGCGACTGCTTCAGCTCGCGCTCGGTCCACGGCAGCGCAGCGATGCCGATCGCGGCCAGAGTGGCGATGGCGGTGATGGTGGCGGTCGTGAGCAGGATGTCCATGTGCGGGTCCCCCGAAGGTGTGTTCAGTATGCTGCACGTCTGTTCACGTGTCAACTGTTCACTGTGATCGTGTTCAGCTGGGGTGGAGAGGGTGAGAAGCGGTGCACCAGCGCGCCGCCCCCTGTCCACGAAATCGTCGATCCTCGGGCGGACAAAAATTGTCCGCAGCCTGAAGGGGGAGTTTTGAAGCAACGAATGGAGATCGGATCGTCGAGTTGCGGGGGTTGTGCGCCGCGCAGGTCGGATACAGGGCGCGGCATCTCGAGGGCGGTGTCGTGAACGACCGACTGAACAAAGCGCAGAAGCTCGTGCGCATGGTGGAGTGGATGAGCACCCCGGGTGGCATCCGGGCGACCGCCGTGGCGGAGCGGTTCGATCTCGATGCCCGCACGCTGCGCCGCTACCTCACCGATCTGAAGGACATGGGGCTGCCCGTCATCGACGAGGGGCGCGCCGAGGAGCGGGTGCTCTCCCTCGATCCGCGCTGGCGGCGGGCGGGGGTTCAGCTCACCCTGTCCGAGGTCCTCTCGCTGCACTTCGGGCGCACGCTGTTCGACTTCCTCGACGGCACTCAGTTCGCGGCCGACCTCGACGAGGCTCTGGAGCGGCTCCAGCCCACGATCTCCCTCACGCACCGCGATCTGGCCTCCCAGCTCGACACGCGCTTCCTCGCGGTCCCGGAGCCCAGCAAGCAGTACGGCGGGCGGGTCAGCGACGTGATCGACGAAGTGGTCACTGCACTCGTCTACAACAACCCGCTGGACGCGACCTACCGGAAGACCAGTGGCGTGGCCAAGATCTACGCGCTCGAGCCCTACACCCTCGCCACCTTCCGCCAGGGGCTGTACCTCTTCGCGCGGGACACGCGGGCCAACCAGGTGAAGACCTTCGCGATCGAGCGGTTCACCGACGTCGTGCGCCGGCGCACCGTGCGGTTCGATCTGCCCACCGGCTGGACGCCCCAGGCGCACATCCACCACGCATTCGGGATCATCAGCGGCCCGCCCACGGGCGTCGTGCTGGCGTTCCACGAGCGCGTCGCCGCCTACATCCGCGAGCGCACCTGGCACCCCACCCAGACGTTCGGCACCCGTCCCGATGGTCGGCTCGAGCTGCGGATGTACGTCGCGAACACCGTCGAGCTGCGCACCTGGGTGCTGGGGTTCGGCGACGAGGTCGAGGTGCTGGAGCCCACCGCGTTGCGCACCGAGGTCGCCGAGGTCCTGCAGCGCGCGGCGGATCGCTACTCGAGCAGCGAAGAGGGCGGCTGACATGGGCGAATCGCTCGATCTCGTCACCTGGAACCTGAACGGGCTGGCGTCCGACAACCGCGACGTTCGCACCGAGGCCGCGATCACCGAGGCGTTGCTCGGCGGGAACCTGATGGCCGTGATCGAGCAGGGGGCCAAGCCCTCGCTCCCGGATGTCGTGCTGCTCCAGGAAGTGGTCGAGCACACCTTCTTCGCGCACCTCAAGCCCCACCTCGGCGCGGCGGGTTTTGCGATCACGCCGGCGGTTCCCCCGGCCCGGTCGTACTTCGAGCTGGTCGCGGTGCAGAACGCCCGGGTGGAGCGCTCCGTCACGCGGCCCTTCGCGCGAACGGGCATGGGGCGCTGTCTCACCGAGGTCACCCTGCTGCGGGGGGTCGAGGGTGCGGAGCAGCGGTGGGTCGTGCTCACCAGCCACCTCGAGAGCCTCAAGTTCTCGGCCGATCTGCGGCAGGAGCAGGCAGCCGTGGTCCTGGAGCGGCTCGCCTTCCACGCGGCGGCGGGCACGCCAGCGGTGTTCGGCGGCGACACCAACCTGCGCAACGCCGAGTGGGACGCCGTCTACGACCCCGAGCGCCATCCGGGTGTGCAGGACGCCTGGATCGCCAATGGGTCGCCATCGTCGGAGCGCGCCACCTGGGGCAACGCGCGGTACGACCGGGTGTGGTTCACCGACACCCTGGCGGTCACGTCCTTCGCGCGGATCGGGGTCGAAGACGTGCCGGGCATCGGCGAGCCCCCGAGCGATCACGTCGGACTTCGAGTGGGGCTGGAACGCAGGTGACAGCGGGTGACCACGGGGTGTCGGCTCGCGGCGCTACCGCATACCGATCGCGAACAGGAGGGCGTGATGTCCAGATGTTCGAAGGGTCTCCGAGTGATGTGGTTCGGTCTGGTGTGGATGGGGGTCGTGGCGTGCGGCGGAGGCCCCGAGTTCGAGTGTGCGTGCTCGGGCGAGGACGTCGAGTGGCAGGCCGAGGCGGACCCCGATGGCCTGGCGGCGGAGGCCACCTGTATTTCCGGCTACACGTTCGGCTACGTCGCGGACGACGGGCAGACGGTCGGAATGGCCGAAGACGACGCCGTGGAGACCTGCTGCGCACCGGAGGCCGTCGACTGCACCTGCAGCTGCACCCAGCTGTGACGCCCCAGGGCCGGCCCGATGCGTCCTGACATCCAGGTCGCGGGGTCGGGTCCGCGGGTGCTGCTGATCCAGGGCACGGGCATCGCGGGTCGGGCCTGGGCGCCGCAGGTCGAAGCGCTGCAGCACAGCTACCGGGTGGCCTGGTACGACGCGCCGGGAATGGGGGATCGGCCCGGCTGGGCGGGCTCCGTTGCAATGCTGGCCCGCGATGCGGCGGCCACCATGGACGATCTGGGGTGGTCGTCTGCAATCGTGGCGGGCCACAGCCTGGGGGGTGTGGTCGCGCAGCAGCTGGCGGTCCAGGCACCGGAGCGGGTTCGAGGGCTGGCACTGCTCTGCACGTTCGCTCAGGGGTGGACCTCGCTGGGTCTGTGGCCGCCCACCGCCCTCATCCAGCTACGGACCTCGATCGGCACGGCGTCGATGCGTCGTCGGGCGTTCTACGAGCTGGTCACGCATCCGGACTGGCCGGCGAACGACGCGAACATCGAGGCCCTCGAGCGGGTGTTCGGTCGTCCCCTGCACGCCTTGCCCCTCGCGGCGATGGCCCAGGTCGGGGCGTTGGTGCGGGCCGGCCTCAGGCGCTCGCTGTCGACGCTGTCGATGCCGGCGGTGGTGGTGGCGGGGGAGCACGACCGCCTGGCGTCGGTGGGGCAGGGGCGTCGGCTGGCGAAGGTGCTGGACGCGCCGCTGCACGTGCTGGACGGCGGGCACGCGCTCCCGATCCAGCAGGCGGGGGCGGTGAACGCGGTGCTGTTGGAGGCGTTCGCGAGCTGGAGGGCCTGAGAGCTCTCGGATCGTCGGCGTCTGCGGAGTGTCTCAGGGTCGTCTCAGAGTCCGGGGTCTCCGCCGTGGCCGATCTACAGGAGGGCAGTCACTCAGGAGGTCCTCATGCGTTCCACGCTTTCTTCGATCGTCACCGTCCTCGCGTTTCTCGCGATGCCCCTCTCCACCGCCACAGCCGGCCAGTGTTCGAGCGCAGACGCGCCCAGCGCCTATGCGAACGAGCAGTGCAACTCGGTGTGTCAGTGGGTCAATGGCGAGCTCGAGTGCGATGCCGCAGTGTGCTCCACCCTGAATGGGGCCTCCGATGGCGCGAACGTGGTGGCGGTCGACTACGCGGGCAAGACGGGCATCACGGTGTTCGGGGAGTGTACAGGTGTGACCCCCGTCCCGTTCTGCTGCAGCTACCATCCCAAGTTCGAGCCGGTCGAGCGCCTGACCATCCACGGGACCATCGGGATCTCCGGGCTCGACACGATCGCGCTGCACTACGAGGAGCTCGGCACCAGCTACGACCTGCGCGAGAACGACAGCAGCAGCCTCGAGGTGGAGGTCTACGGACGACATGGCCAGAACTTCATCACCGGGTCGGACCGGGACTCTGCGAACTACCAGGAGCACCTGCACGGAGGCCCGGGCTACGACTCGATCCGTGCTGGGGAAGGGAATGACTATCTGTACTCGGGGGGCTCCGCGGGTGCTGCCGACGCGCTCTACGGAGAAGGCGGCGACGATGTTCTCGAGGGGGAAGGGGGCGTTTTCTCGACCTCCCCGGGTCGAACCACGGACCTGTACGGTGGACCCGGCGTGGACACGCTCATCGGCCACTTCCACGGCGAGAACCTTCTGGACGGCGGGACCGAAGCGGACACCATCCGTGGCGGCGTGTTCGACGACCTCGTCGATGGCGGACCGGGCGACGACGACATCGAGACGTTCGCGGGGGAGGACACGATCTACGGAGGCGATGGCGTCGACATCATCGATGCCGGCCCCCACGACGACGAGGTGCACGGGGGGGCCAGTGCGGATCACATCCTCGGAGGCGACGGAATGGATGCGCTCTACGGAGATGGCGGCGGAGACGTCATCGACGGGGGAGATGACCCCGACGAGATCTTCGGTGGGGATGGGGTGGACCACATCCTCGGCGGGGAGGGCAACGACGTGCTCCGTGGGGAAGGCGACGGCGACCACATCGAAGGCGGCACCGGAATCGACACCATCTACGGCGGAGGCGCGATCGATCTGCTCGAGGGCGGTCCGGACGGTGATGTGATCTACGGCGGGGACGGTGGCGACACCATCCTCGGCGAGGGGGGCATGGACCGGTTGTACGGTCAGAATGGCGGCGACACCATCCGAGGGGGCTCCGAAGCGGACGAACTCTACGGTGGGAACGGCACCGACACGATGTTCGGCGACGGCGGAAACGACCTGCTGTCCGCGGGTCCACACGACGACACGCTCATCGGGGGCGAAGACGACGACACCCTCTGGGGGCACGGCGGACACGACACGATTTGGGGCGAGGGCGGCGTGGACACCATCGCTGGGGGCCCGGGCAACGACGACATCGACGGCGGCGACCACGACGACACGATCTGGGGCCAGGCAGGCCACGACGACATCTTCGGTGGCGAGGGCGACGATCATCTGGCTGGCAACGATGGCAACGACACGATCCACGGTGGAGCTGGCGACGACACGGTTCTCGGTGGGAGCGGAACCGATGGCCTGTTCGGAGGCGCCGGAGACGACGACGTCATCGGGGGGAGCGGCAACGACACCCTGTGCGAGACGACGTTCGACGAGAACGGGGATCCAGAGCCGATGTTCTCGAACCTGATGATCGGCGACAACGACGGAACGATCGAGATCGGGACGTTCGACCGTGCCTGGGTAGAGGTGAACGGGGTCACCGTCCTCACTCCCGCGGGGCAGCAGGACGTCGAAGAGGCGACCGGGCAGTGGAACGCCGGCAATGTCCTCGCGCCCCTGCAGAGCCAGCTGGCGACGACCGCGCCGTACTCGGAGTGCGTCGACGCCATGAACCTCGAGCCGTAGGCCGCGATCGCAGATCTCCGGTGGTCTGTCTCAGGCTCGTCTCAGGTTCGCTGCGCCCGCGCGGAGCCGGCCCAGGTCAGAGGCAGCCACCTGGAGGTCTCCATGTACTCGAACATCCGCCGTCTCCGCGCTTCTCTGGCCCTGCTGCTCGCACCGTTCTCGGTGTCGTACGCGCAGCAGTGTTCCAGCGCGACCGCGCCGAGCCCCTACGACACCGCCCAGTGGGACCCCAGCAACGTCCAGATTCCGTTGCAGGGGCAGCTGGCGACGACGACGCGGTACCCGCCGAGTGCGTCGACGCATGAACCTCGGCTCGCCCTGACGGTTCGCGCGCGGGGCGCCTGCGGGTAGGCTCGAGGCGTCTGCGTGCGTCCCTCGGTTGGAGCCCCCCTCGTTGCCCGTCCTCTCGTGTTCTCCGAAGGTGTTCTGTTGAGCCGGCTGTACGCGTACGTCGGCCCGACGCACATCCTGGAGCGGGTCGCGGGAGCGCCCCCGGGACGTGCGGTGCGTTCCCCGTCCGATCTGGCTCGCGCGGCTCTCGAGCTGGGCGCTGCGCGGGGCGAGCCGCTGGTCGTGACCTACACGGTGGATGCAGCCGGGGTGCTGCACGTCGCCGATCGCCACAGCGAGCACGTGGCCTGTGCGGGGTTCCGTCCCGTTCGTGGGGCCGGTGAGCTCACGGTCGAGGTGGACGGCGCCGAAGCAGTGGTGCTGCGCGCAACGAACCAGTCGACGGGGTTCTGTCTGGAGGGGACCTGCTGGGAGGCCGTGCAGGACGCGCTGATCGCGGCGGGCCTCGATCCTCCGGACGGGTTCGACCCGGTGTTCGTGTTCCGACGCTGCACGGGGTGTCGGGCGATCAACATCGTGAAGGACGCGTGGTTCGTGTGTGGTTGCGGAGCGGACCTTCCGGAGCGGTGGAACTTCGACGCGCTGTGAATCCGCAGGTCATTCTCGTCGTCTGCGTAGCGCGGCGACAAGCCCGATCAACAGCGCCAGGGAGGGGGAGTAGCTTCCCGGAGTCGCTGTGCAGCCGCACCCTTCTGGTTCGCCATCGCAGTTCGAGTCGATGCCGTCGCTCGGGTCGTCTTCGGCATCCGGGAAGATGGTGGGGTCGGAGTCGTCGCAGTCGCCGCTCTCGAGCACTCCCCCCTCGGGTGCGAAGCAGGCCTGTTCGATGCGGGTGGAGCCCACGCCATCGCCGTCTGCGTCGGTGAACCAGAGCGGCATCGTGGCGCCTTCGTCGATCTCGTCGTCGCAGTCGTTGTCCTGCAGATCGCAGAGCTCCGGGGCTCCCGGGTAGGTGTTCGGGTCGGTGTCGTCGCAGTCGTCGCCTTCGCCGAGGACGTAGCCGTCGACCGGCCCGCACGACGCCAGCAGGCTGTCGGGGGCGCCTTCTCCATCTCCGTCTTCGTCGAGGAAGTACGCGTAGAGCTGCAGGTCGTCGTCGACGAGCACGTTGCAGTCGTTGTCGAGCCCGTCGCACACCTCCTCGAGTCCAGGCGCGACGTCTGCGTTCGTGTCGTTGCAGTCGTCATCCGTGAAGATCAGGCCGGGGACCCAGTCGTCGGAGCAGATGTCCAACGGCGCAGCGGGGTCGCCGTGGCCGTCCTGATCGACGTCTGCGTATGCGACGAGCGGATCGGGAGTGAAGTCCGGATCCTCGGCATCGACCAGACCATCGCAGTCGTTGTCGACGTCGTTGACGCAGGCCTCCGGTGCACCCGTGAACACGGTGGGATCGGTGTCGTCGCAGTCTCCTCCGACGGCGATCCAGCCGGCCGCTGGCGTGCAGGTCGCCTCTCCGTCTCCGCCTCCGAGGCCGTCTCCATCGAGGTCTTCGTACCAGCGCTGGAGGGTGGGGTCGGCGTCGTCGACGAGCCCGTTGCAGTTGTTGTCGATGCCGTCGCAGGTCTCGGGAATTCCTGTTCCCACGGTGGGGTCGGCGTCGTCGCAGTCGAGGGGCGAGATGGACCCGTCTCCGTCGGCATCCATCTCGAAGAACGCGGCATTGGCGTCGGGACCGCCGAGGTGACCCTGGTCTGCCGGGGAGCCATCCACGTCGAGCAGGCCGAGCGAGCCGGCGTCGACGGTGGATTCGTGCCAGTAGTCGTACGTGGCGTCCCAGGGGCCCAGGGTGCTGAAGTTGTTCTCGAGGGTGAGGTCGGTGGCGTCGGTGGTGTCGAGATCGATGCCGTCGTGGAAGAGGACGTTGTCGCGGAAGTCGACGGTGCCCGAGAGCGTGACCAATGGGATGTGGTCCCCGTAGAACGTCGAGTTGCGGATGGTGCCGTGACCCGTGAACGCGGGGGCGCTGGACGGGTTCGGCGACGTCGTCCCGCTGTCGGAGACCAACGCGCTCGGACACTACACCCACCGCGGGATCGATGGCCTCGGCCGGGTGATCGAAGAGAAGGACCCGAACAACGTCACCGTTCGGATGGGCATCGACGGCTTCGGGCGGCCCGTGTACACCGAGCGATTTGCGTACAACGAGTCGCCCCAGCTGGTCTCCACGGTCTCCTACGACACCGATGTCGTTCCCAACCATGTCCGTGAGGTCACGCGCAGCATCACGCCCACCGGCAACCTCACCACTCGCGAGTCGATCCAGGTCCTCAATGGGTTCGGCGATGCCGTAGAGTCCTGGTCACCGCGGAGTGGCGGGGGATTCCACGTCTCGGGGGCGCGGTTCGACGCCTTCGGGAACGCGTTCCTCGGAACCCGTCCGAAGGGGGTCGCCGCCTTCACACCGGGTGGCCCGTTGGTCGACTTCCTCCCGACGGACACCGCCACGGAGAAGTACTTCGACGGAATGGGGGTTCCCACCTGGGCGCACGCGGACGGCAGCGGCATCGTGCGCATCACGATTCCCGAGCCGGGACTCACACGTCTGCAGGACGAGGAGGGGCACTACAACGAGAGCAAGGTCGACACGCACGGGCGGGTGGTCCACGTGGGTGAGGGGCAGGACCCCGAGCTTCCCACGACGACGGGTACGATGCAGTACGACGCCGCAGATCGACTCGTCCGGTTCACGGACGCGGCCGGCGACATGCACGCCTACACCTACGACGGCGCCGGACGGCTGGCGGAGGTGACCCGCAAGGCGAGCAACCAGGCCAGCTCGACCTATTGGACGTACGAATTCGAGGGACCCTATCGGAAGAAGGCGTTCGAGAACGGCACCCGAGAGGTCGCCAACTGGGACCATGACCCGATCGGACGGATCGTCTCTCAGTCGCTTTACAACGATGCAACGTCTGCGTGGGAGGACTACACCTGGGACTATGACTCCTATCAGGGAGGGGTCTGGAAAGGGGCCGTGCACCGAACCACGGACCCCGCTGGGAGCACGCGGTACTTCTACGACGAGGTCGCGCCCTGGGGAGACCTCGGAAGGTTGACGAGCGTAGAGAGGGACAACACCGGGGGATTTCGGGTGATACGGTTCGACTACGAGTACGACTTCGAAGGGCGGACCGTGTTCAGTAGCTGGCCGCTCGACGCGCAAGGGCCGCATGTCTACTCTGACTACGACGCTGCGGGTTTCAAGACCACCGACCAGCTCGTGCTCAACCCCGGTTCGAACTCGGTGTACTTCGACTACGAGTACGACCCCGAGTGGGGAGTGTTGACGGGCTGGTCGTCGGACAGCGCGGCCGGTTCAGGTTGGAATTCCGCGGAGTTCGACGTGGTGTTCGACTACGCGTCGCCTTCCCAGCAGATCGCCACCGAAGTCACCATCGACAACGGCCTGCAGACCGGGGCGCGCGTCGACTACGAGTACCGTGCGAACGGCTGGCTGCACCGCAAGACGATCGAGCCGCCGAACCAGCCAGGCGACCACCTGGAGTACGGCTATGACAACCTGGGTCGCGCGGCATCGTTGATGCTGGTCGACGGTGGGGGAAGCCAGCTCCTGGAGGCCTATGAATACGACACCGTCGGAAATCTCGAGCAGATGGAGCGGTTCAACGCCAACGGAAAGGTGGAGACCTGGAACTACGACGCCAACCCGCCATTCGGGGAGTCTCCGAAACGCACCGCCGACATCTCGGGCTTCTCCGAGCTGCATACCTACGACACGGTCGGTCGGATGCTCACCTGGGAGTCCAATGACCCCGCCTTCGAAGACCGTTCGTTCGCGTACGATGGGTTGTCGCGACTGCGGGAGATCGACCGTGGTTCGGTCACCACGAGTCTGTTCTACGACGTGTCGGACAACCTGGTGTACGAAGAGCGCGGTACCGACGTGTACGAGCGTTTCCGGGGCTACCGAAAGGGTCCAGACCGCATCGTGGAGAGCGTGCTCCCGATGGTTCGAGTGGTGACGGACATCACGACCAGGCAGCAGGACGTGCGCATCGCGCTGACGGACCTGGACGGCCAGGCGCTGTTCACCTGGGACATCGACGGGACGGAGACGTCGCGCGAGCTGACGGGGATCTACGGACTGCCGGTCGAAGGCGTGGCCTGGGACCAGGGCGAGACCTGGGAGGTCGACGGGCTGCACGGGACGGACGAGGACCGGGACAACGGCGTGATGCACTTCGGTCGGCGGCACGTGCTGTTCCGCGACGGCATGTGGATGCAGCCGGAGCCGTTGTTGGTCCTCGGAGGGATGAAGCCTTTGACGCCCGCCATCAGCTCACGGCGGTACGCACGAGGAAATCCTCTCGTGCTCGCAGATCGCAGCGGCTTCGCCGACAACTACCAGTGGTTTGCGAATGACGATTCCTGGTTCGCTTGGAGAATGACTGACGGAGCGAATTCCGTGTTCTACGAAGGCGCCGCGGGGTCCGTGGAGGTCGGTCAAGCTATCGTGTCTGGGCAGGTCTCTCCGCAGGAGCTGGGGAGTGCCGTTCTGGTTGGAATGAAGACTGATACCAGAAGTTTCATTCGTCGCTCCACGTTCATCATTCGCCACCCCGTGCAGGCGTACGGACAGATCTCTCGAAACTGGTCGGCCCATCATACTGGGCGCGCAACAGCCGAGTTGAGCATGGCTGTTCTGTCGTTTGGTGGCGGGAAGATCGCGCGAGGCTCCCTCGCAAGAATGGTCAACGCTGTTCGTCGCAAGGCATGCTTTACTGCCGGTACGGGCGTGATGTTCGCTGCTGGGAGCATCGCCATCGAACGAGTTCTCCAGTCTGACCGTGTTCTTGCCGCGGCCTCGACGGATGGCGGTGAGGAAGCCTGGGTGAAGGTGGAGTCTCATGCGGACGTGAAGAGCGCCGCGTGGTCTCCGCGTGGGGTTTGCTCTCAGATTGCTCGGGCTGGGCGGAAGGCGGTGTTGCCGGCCACGCTGGCGGCGTGCGACCCGGCTTCAGCGGCTGTCGAGCTGCCCAGTGTAAGCCCTCCGCCAAGGTCGGGGGCTGACGGGTGGCGGCGGCGCTACGAAGTCCCATGGACGAACCGCCCACGGCCCCCGCAGGACCCTTGCTATCCGGCTGCTTCCTGAGCCTGCTTGTAGGCTGCCGGGGTGAGGTCCGCCGGGGTGATGCCGCGGTTGGTGCTGTGGGGAACGACGCGGGTCATCGCCCACACCAGGTAGGCGTACGGGTCGACTCCGATGAGCCGGCAGGTGTTGATCAGCGTGAAGAGCGTGCACAGCCGCTCGGCACCGTCGAGTCCGCCGGCGTAGAGCGAGTTGTTCCGCAGCAGCGCGATCTTGCGCAGCGCGCGCTCACTCCAGTTGTTGTCGAGCTCGACGAAGGGGTCGGTCAGGAATCGGGTCAGGGCCTCCCAGTGCTTCTGGTAGTACCGCATGGCCTTTCGGACGGGGTTGGTGTCCAGCAGGTCGTCGATGTGGGCGTCGAGCCACACCTTGAAGCGCTCGGCGATGGGACCGGCGTGGGCCTGTCGGTGGGCCAGCAGCTCAGCCCCTCTGAGCCTGGCCGCCTTGGCCTCGGCCTCGACGTCGTAGAAGCCGCCGATGAAGCCCATGGCCTTGCTGGCGAGCAGCGGTGCGGTGGTGGCTTCGTCGCGGAACTTCCGCAGGCCGTGGGCATTGCAGCCGGCCTCGAGCCTCGAGCCGTCCTCGAACAGGCAGTCGTGGGCGTTGAGCGCGTCGGCGGTGATGGTGCCGGTCCATCGGATGGGGTTGCCGTCGGTGTCGTCGCCCAGGGTGAAGAAGTCCATCGCATGACGGCCCTCCTTCGTCTGCGTGAAGACGTAGACCGCGTGCTCGTCGTCTCCGAACACCAGCACCTGACCGCGCAGGGTGCCCGGCGTGAGCAGGTACCCGAGCTCGTCGGTATCGCCCTCGCGCTTCGGTCCCTTCACCGGCGAGCCCTTCACGCGGGAGAACACCACCAGCAGCCCGGTTCCATCGGTCCGGATGTGAGAGCGGGTCAACAGCGACAGCCGCACGCACTCTGCCACCGGCAACAGCAGGTCGGCGCCGCGCTGCCACCAGCGGGTCAACGTCGACGAGGGGATCGGCGACTTCTGGTCGGTCAGGTCGCGCATCAGGCGGTCGAGGGGGATGAACAGCCCGCACTTGGCGAAGCAGAGCCAGGCCATGAGCTCGAAGGTGCAGGCCACCCGGTCGAAGGGCATCGGTGGCTGCTCGGGCACGATGTGGGTGTTGCACGCCTTGCAGGTGCAGGTGGTTCGCTCGGTGCGTCGGATACGCAGGTAGGCGCGGACGAAGTCGTACTCTTCGCTGACGAGGACCTCGTCGACCAGCAGGTCTTCGCTGCCGCAGGTCGTGCACTGCTCGGGCTTCATCGACGTGACATCGCGCGGAAGGTGGTCGGGCTTGGGGGCCCGTCCGTGCTCGTCGCGGTTCCTCGGCTTGTCAGGCGGAGCCTTGGGCTCATCAGCATCAGCATCATCATCAGCAGCGGAGTCATCGTCCGTCGCCGGTGCCGCTGGATCGGCCGCCTCCGGGGGTTCGACGGAGGCGAGCGCCGCGGCGGCCTCCTCACGAATCCGCGCGAGCTCCGCCCGGCGCTCCTCGTCCTTCTCCTTGAGGAGCACATCGAGCTGCTTGGTCAGCCCTTCGACCATGGCGGTGAGGCGGGCCAGCTGCTTGCGGTGGACTTCTCGCTCCCGGGCGAACTCGGCCTGTTGGGTCTTCATCCCCTCGCCGAGCGTGCGGATCACCTCCAGCAGAGCTGCGTTCGTGGCATCGGTGGGCGCCGTCATGCCCGAAGAAGATCACGACTCGTGGTCTCGCGGCATCCGAAGCTTCGACAAGGATCGTCGAAGCTCAACGATGCTCGTCATCGCGCGGCTTGGGCTGGTAGCGCTTGCGGCGCTTCGCCGACTTCAGGTCGATCCCCTCGAGGATCATGGCGAGCTGACCCGGGTCGATCTGAAGCTTCCCGGGCTGCTGGGCGTCGGGAAGCTGAAAGGTGCCGCGTTCCAGGCGTTTGTACAGATAGGCCCAGCCGGTTCGGTCGAAGAACAGGAGCTTCATGAGGTTGCCGCGCTTGTTGACGAAGAGCACGATGTCGCCTTTGAGGGGGTCGAGCTGAAGCTGGTGCTGGACGATGGCCGCGAGCTTGTTGAAGCCCTTTCGCATGTCCACAGGGTCGAGCGCGACGAAGAGCCTCACGCCCGCAGGGAAG
This sequence comes from Myxococcota bacterium, assembly GCA_965224055.1. Lineage (GTDB taxonomy): Bacteria > Myxococcota_A > UBA796 > UBA796 > JACKEQ01. The sequence goes on from OZ245034.1 coordinate 7,114,520, forward strand.
TTCATCATGCGGACACCACGGAGAGGAGGCGCCCGAGGGCGTCCTCGTCGAAGTCGTCGTTCACCTCGATCACGACCCGGCTCAGGCGCAGGCGATACACGGCCCGCCTGGCAGGCGGCTGGACGCCGACCACCTCCAAGAAGCGCATGGCTGCAGGCGGTGGAGTGACGCCCACATCCCCCGCGCCCTTTCGCTCGAGGTTGAACCGCCAGCAGTTGAGCGACCGTCCGTCCACGCCGGCACGAGCACAGAACTCGACCATCCCGAGGCCGGAGCTGCGCAGCTCTTCGAGCAGTACACGCGCCTCCTGCTCGTCTCGGACCTTCCTTCGTGTAGCCATCGCTCCTCCCAGGAGTCGGTACTCCTGGAAGATCGCCCGGCCGGAGGGTTCACACCCCCGACCTTGGCGGAGGGCTTACTGCCCAGTGATATGGTGGCGGTCGTGCAGGTCTACGACGCGCGGACGGGCGGCTGGGAGCGCGGGACGGTCGGTGACCTCGAGGTTGGCGACGAGGTGCTCCATGAAGGGCACCTGTTGCGGGTGGCCGCCGCGGGGGTTGAGGACCGCGGGTTCGCCGAGGTCGGGCAGCTCTCGGAGGCCGATGCGACCTGGACTGTTGACGGTGCTGTGAGCATTCCTGACGGCGATGACTGGGTCTTGGTGCTCGGTGATGATGTCGAAGCTGGCCACTGGCGTTTGCAGGACCTGGCAGTCGGCGAGCGCTTCGCGTTCGGCGGGCGGGTCTTCGAGTCCGATGTGGTCGATGGTGAGCTTGCTGTGCGGGCGACCGAACAGGTGCTCTCGCGGGTCGTGCAGACCTTCGTGCGCCAGTCGGACACGGTGATCGATGCCGAGATTGCCTATGAGGACGGCACGGTCGAGGTGATCACCGGGACGCCAGAGCATCCGTTCTGGGTGCCGAAGCTCCAGGCGTGGGTGCCGCTCGGCGAGCTGGTCGAGGGGACCGAGCTTCACGCGGATGCGGGCGCCGGGGCCATCCTGGTGTCTTCGACGTGGCGCCAGGGCGACTTCACGGTCTACAACTTCGAGGTCGAGGGGACGCACAACTACTTCGTGCGGGCGCCCGGGTCTGATGCGCCTGCTGTGCTGGTGCACAACGTCTGCTTCCGAGGGTCGCTCCCAAGGAACGCCGGCTCGTTCCTTCGGAACAAGCAGAAGCGGATTTCGAACCAGGCAGCTGCCGGCGGGAACCGTGGTGTTTCCGGCACGGTGTCCGGAGCGGATGCGGAAGCGCTTGGGCAGGCGTGGGTTGGGGACGGGGCTCGCGAGTTCGGGGGCGGCATGGGTCTCATCTCGGAGGACGGCACGAGGGTGTTCCGCCGACCGTCCGCCAAGCGAGGAGTCAACGCCGCGACCGGCGAGCCTTGGTCCAAGACCGGGGTACAGAGCAACTTCGAAGTTCGCTCCAAGGGCGCTGACGGCAAGTGGCAAATCGATGCCAACGTTCATCTCGATGTGGAGCCCTGAAGTGGAGCTTGAGATCAAGAAGCTGGCCGCGTTCGACTGTGACCTTGAGGACTGGCAACCAGCGGCTGTTGACGCCTGGTTGGACGTGACTCTGGGTGTCGGCGTGCGCGGTCAGGACGGCATCAATTGGTTCAACGTCGTCGTGGCGTCCGTGGAAGCCGCAAAAGCGCGAGGGGAGACGCGGAGTCGAAAGGGGGTGTTGGTCTCGTCTGGTATTGATGGAGGGCCAAGCGTCCGAGAGGTCCTAGATGAGGTAGTGCGGTCTTGCGCCGCGACAAGCTGGGAGCAGTCCGTCAAGCTTCTCTGTCGTCACTTCGACTGGGAGTACGAGGACTATCGCGAGGAGTCATAGGTGCCGGAACCCTCCCCACCACATCCACCAAGTCGTAGGCGAGAATGGCGTCGCTGCGACTCCCATCCCATGGATGGTTGACATCTGGATAGCTACGTACCTTGGCGCCATCGAAGACACGGAGCGCGGTGCGCGCTTGCATGATGCGGAACCAGGAGTTTCGTTAGCCTGCCCGTCATCGCTTCGGGCCCCAGTCGACTGGGCATCATGCGCCGGAGTTCACCAGCCCGAACGCCCCGTAGTACGACTCGAACACCCGGAACTCCCCGATCAGCTCTGCCGGGCCCTCCAGGTGAACGCGCCCCTCCGCCACCTCGACCCGCAAGGTCCCGCCCGGCATGTGCACCGTCGCAGGGCCCTCCGCCAACCGGCCCGTCGTCACCGCCGCCGTCACGACCGCACAGGCCGAAGACCCCGACGCCAGGGTCTCCCCCGCGCCTCGCTCCCAGATCCGCGCCTCCACATCGTGCGGCCCGAGCACCCGCGCGAACTGCACGTTCGTCCGGTTCTCGAAGCGCGGATGCACCTCGAGCCCGGCGCCCCAGCCTCGCCACGGCACCCCGTCCAGGTCCTGGTCCTCCGGCAGGAAGTGCACGCAGTGGGGATTGCCGACGTCCACCACCACTACGTCGAACGGTGTTCCCGCCAGGTCGACCGTCTCCGTGGACGCCCGCACCTTGCCCATGTCGATGCGGATCGATTCCGGCGAGCACACGCACTTCACCACGTCGTGGCCGGTCCAGATGCGGAACCGCTCTCCGGCGTCGCGCAGCTGGTACAGCCACCGCGCATAGATCCGCAGGCCGTTCCCGGACTTCTCGGCGACGCTGCCGTCCGGGTTCCAGATCCGCACGCCGAACTCCGCGCCCACGGGCAGGATCGGCTCCAGCAGTCCGTCGCTCCCCACCCCGGTGTGCCGGTCGCAGATGGCGCGCGCCAGGGCTTCGTCGATGGTCGGCCCATCGAGCAGGATGAGGTAGTCGTTTCCGAGGCCGTGTCCGCGTAGGAGTCGCATGGGCCGCGCGTATCACTGCGGTGGGCGCCTGTCGGACGAGTGTTCTCGGGGCGCGATCTGGACCACCGGTGCCCGCATCACTGGCGTCAGGTTGGCCGGTCTGTGGAGGCGGCGCGCAGGACAATGACGGGCGGGCGGGTGTATCTCACGGCTCGTTGGGATGGCTCCGCGAACGCCAGCGGATGGGATCTCGGCGGACGTGGCTGACTGCCAGGACGACGAGCCGGGCATCGTCGACCTCGAAGAACACCGCATACGGAAATCGGTGGCAAAGCACCCTTCGCACCATCCCCTCGATGGCGGCGTAGGCGAGGGGGTTTTCGGCGGCTCTACCGATGGCGGCATGCACCTGGTCGGACATCTCCAGCCCAAGACCCGGTCGCTGCTCCTCGTACCAGACCACTGCGTCGAGGATGTCCAGCCGAGCGAGGGGATGAACGACCAAGCGGTAGCCCGCTGTCACCCCTCGTACCCGAGCCGAGCTCGGATCTCGTCACGCACGTCTTCCCAGGGGCGGAGCGTCTCGGGGTTGGCTTTCGCGTCTGCCGACCGGCGAGCCAGTTCTCGTCGCCAGGCCTCGCTCACCTCGATGGCCTCGGGGTGAGCGGCGATGCGATCCCACAGATCCTGGACGTGGGCGATCTGCTCTTCGGTGGTCATGTGATCGAAGGCGGCGTTGCTCATGGCTCCAGTCTATCCGGCGGTGTGGCCCGAGGACACCGTCCCTCCGTAAGACGAGCTGTCCTCAGGGCGACGGGGGCGAGAACGTCTGCAGCGTGCCCTGGAAGCGGGTGATGCAGGACGCGTCGTCGGCCGTCGCGGTGGAATCCGTGTCGTAGAACCGCTCGATCGCGACCGCGAAGCCCGGGCCCCAGGTGCGCCCGTCGATGGTGACCCGCCGCGCCACCTCGAACATGCCCGCTCCCTGCCGCAGCTCCATCGGTGCGGTCCCGCCTGTGGCCAATGCGGCGCCCGGCGCGAAGTCCAGCTGCACCACGCCGCCGCTGTCCGGCACGCGCTGCACGCCGTAGGTGCCGTTCCAGCTGGTGAGGGTCTCGACCAGGTCGCCGGTGAGGGAGAAGGGCACCATCGGGTCGCCGCCCTGAGCGCCCCGCGACAACCCCGCGTAGCTGTCGAGCTCGAACAGCTCGTTCTGGTCTGCCGCGAGGTCTTCGAGGCTCTGGGCCAGGAACGCCACCTGGTCGGAGCTCGGCGACGGACAGTCCACGGTGGGGATGGGGTCGACGACGAGGTCGTACGGCCCTTCGTAGAGCTGCCCCGCGCGCATCACGCCCACGCCGAAGGCCGGTGACAGCGGGACGTCTGCGATGCGAAGGCTCCAGGCGCCCGCGATGTCGGGGTCCTGCACGACCTCCACCGTGACGGGCGCACCCAGGGCGACGTCCAGCCAGTCGGGCGCGATCGGGCTCTCGCCGTAGTAGAAGGTGCCCTGGACCTCGGTTCCGGGAACCACCTGGTCGGCCGGGAGCTCGATGGAGAACGAGACCACCCGCTCCTCGCCGATCCGCTGCTCGACGAGATGCCCGCCGACGTAGAGCACGCCGCTGTCCTGTGCGACGCTAGCGTCGAGGGTGGCTGCGAGCGCTTCGCCTTCCCAGGACAGGTCGTAGGTGGCGAAGGCGGAGGTGGTCTGGCCGGGGTCCGGGACGACGACGCCGGAGACGACGACGGACGTGCCGCCTGCACTCACGATGGGCGCTGGGGGTCCGGCGACCACGGCCGCCGACGAAAAAGTGGTGCTGCTGGGCGGGGGCAGCGGTGCGACGGTCTCCTCGACCTCGTTCGGGCCTGCTGTCCGGTCCACCGGTCCCTCGTCGATGGGGATCGCACCCTGGGGCTCACAGGCGAGCAGGAGCAGCGGAACGGTGGCAGCAGCGAGGATGCGGGGTGTGGACACGAGACCTCCAGGCCCGATGGGGCCGTATACCCAGATGGGCGTTGTTGCCTGGAGATCGTAGCGGCAATGAGTCGTATACAGCGCGTATACCGGTGAATTTCCGAATACAGGCTGTATACGGAGTGCTCTCGGGGCGTGCAGGTGGATACGCACCCGATCATGGCCCTCGGTCCTCTCATCCTCGGACTCACGACCGCTTCTGCCCTGGCGGGCTCCGAAGAGGCGGCGGATCCGCCCGTCGTGGAGGAGGTGCCGTCGTCGGCCGGACGCGACTTCGGGCGAGAGGCGGATCGGCTTCGCACCCGCACCTACTGGACGGTCGAAGGCCCCGAGGCCGGACCCATGCGCGGCAAGTGGCGCAACCGCCGGGGCACCTACCGGGTCACGTCGTTTCCCGACGGCGTGATCGAGCACTACGACCACTACGAGGGTCGCACCCGGGCGGTCACCCGCACGTTCGGGACCAGTGGCCAGGCCGAGTCCACCATCGACTGGCCGGCGCAATCGGTGGTCCTGCACCTGCAGCCCGAGCACACGGTCGACTTCAGCGAGTGGGTCACCTGGCGGGTGGGGGGCATCGACTGGCGGGTTCCGCAATCCCTCGTAGATGCGGGGCTCACAGAAGACCAGCGGCCGGATGTGCCCGTCACCATGGCCGTGTTGAAGACCGCGAGCCCGGATCCCGGCTCGGGGGCGGTCGTCTACGACCCCTTCTCCGCGGACTTCGGGACTGCGCTGGCGAAGGGGTGTGGGTGCGAGGTCGAGGCGCGGTTGACGGTCTGGGTCGCGGGGCGGCCGGCGGCGCACTACCGGCTGCAGCGTCCGGATGCGACGGCGGATGTGGTGGCGCTGCCGGTCGAGGCTCAGGAGGCTCCGGAGTCCGATGGCGAGAACGAGGCCGCAGAAGGGGAGCCCGTGATCGCGTCCCACGAGGCGGGGCTGCTGGTGCTGACGGCGGCGGGGCCGGGGGTGGATGCGCTGGCGCCGCTACGGGCGATTCTCGCGATTGCGGAAGCGCCGTAGCTCGCCTGCGACCTGGCGTGACAGGACGTGGACAGCGCGCCTCCAGGCCGGCATCGTGCAATGATGGCCGCCCGCCACGCCTCGGGAGCGCGCCTCCATGATCGTCCACGACCGCCGCAACCCCCGTGCCGTGGCGCTCCATCGCGAGATCCTCACGCGGATGCCCGAGCTCGACGACGCCGACGACGACCTGCTCGTCGTGATCGGAGGCGACGGCTTCTTCCTGCACACCATCCACGCCCACGGCTTCTCGCGCCGCTACCTCGGGCTGAACGGCGGCACCCTCGGGTTCCTGCTCAACGACGTCCAGGGCCGACTCGACGAGGTGTGCGACGCCATCGTCGACAGCCGCTGGCGCGAACACCACTTCCCGCTGCTCCAGGCCCGTGTGCACACCACCACCGGCGACGAGCACGTCGGACACGCCATGAACGACGTCTACCTCGAGCGCGCCAGCGGCCAGACCGCCCGGCTGGACCTCGCGATCGGAGGGCGAGGCCTCGAACGGCTCTCCGCAGACGGGGTGATCTTCGCCACCGCTCTCGGAAGCACCGCCTACAACTTCTCCGCCGGCGGGGTGCCCTGCGATCCGGGCCTGCCCGTCATGTGCGTCACGCCCATCTGCCCCCACAAGCCCCGATTGTCGCCCTTCGTGCTGCCGTACGGAACCGAGGTCGACTGTGCAGTCCACGCCCCGGAGCGCCGACCCGTCCGCGCGGTCATCGATGGGAAAGACGTGCTGGACGTGGCCCAGATGCGCATCGAGCCCTCGGACAAGACCGTGAAGCTGATCTACCTCACCGGCCACGACTTCACCGGGCAGATGATGGAGAAGCTGCTGACGTGACGCCGGGCGCGCGGTATCTGTCGGGCGCGGAGGCAGTGTGAACGAACAGGACCTGATCGAGAAGCTCAAGCGCATCCAGGCCCTGCGCGATGGGGCAACCACCGATGGGGAGCGGGTGGCGGCGAGCAACGCCTTCGAGCGCATGCAGGCGCGGCTGGAGCACGAACAGTCCCATCGAGCGGTGGAGTACAAGTTCACGATGCCGAACCACTTCCAGCGCCGGTTGTTCCTGGCCCTGGCGCGCAAGCATGGGCTGTCGCCCTACCGATACAAGCGTCAGCGCCGAACGACGGTGATGATTCGCGTCTCCAAACAGTATGTCGATTCGACCCTCTGGCCGGAGTACCTGAGCTTGTCCGACACGCTGCACGACTTTCTGGACAGCGTCACCGAACGCGTCATCGCAGAAGCCGTGCACGGCGATCAGTCCGATGCAGCCGTGTCGAAAGAGCTCACGCAGCGCGATTGATCGGAGCGACCATGCCGTTCGAGCACACCAACGCCAAAGGAAAGACCTACTACCTCCACCGCAGGGAGCGGAACGGCAAGACCCGCTACGTCTTCACCCGCGCCGTCGGAGAAGGGCCGATCGACGACATCCCGGAGGGGTACGAGGTCCGCGAGTCCGTTCACGGGACGGTCAGTCTCGCGAAGGTCGAGCCCCGCGTGATCACCGAAGCGGAGGAAGCCATCGCGCGCGGGCATCTGCCCCCCCTCACCCGGATGGAGGTGAAAGGCCCGGCCATCGTCGTCTACGAGATGCAGGGCATCCACGCCCAGCCCGTCCTGCGCCTGACGCTCCGCGACGCCGATGCACGCGAGTTCGAAATCGAGCGCTGGCGATTCCGTGGAGACGGGGGCTGGAGCTACCCGTTGGACCGGGGACCCGTGAAGACGCTCGCGAAGCGCTACTTCAAGCACATCGGTCGCGAGAGCTTCTTCGGCCTCATGTAGGCCTGTGCTCCACCTCCGGACGAACCGGACAGGCCGCAGCTACGGGATGGAAGTACGGGACTACTGCAGCTGCCCGTCGTCGATCCAGGCCTGGAGGACGTCCTGCTCGGTCTGGGTGAGACACGCGGCGTTGCCGGCGTCCGTCGCGGGGTTGCCGGAGCAGCCCGCACCCTGGGGCATCGTGCCGTCCTGGATGCGCACCAGCGCCGCGGCACCCTTGGTCGAGCCCGACGCGTAGTACGAATCCAGCTGCGAGTCGGCGTAGGCCTGAGCCAGGTCCGTGGACCCGATCGCGTGCCCACCGAGCGTGCTGCTGACGTGGCAGCTGCCACACTTCGCGTTGAACACCGCGTTGGCCTCGGCGAACGTCACGAGATCCGTGTCGGTGTCCGTATCCGCGTCGGTATCGCTGTCGGTGTCCGCATCGGTGTCCGCATCGGTATCGGCATCGGTATCGGCATCGGTGTCCGCATCCGTGTCGGCATCGGTGTCCGCATCCGTGTCGGCATCGGTGTCGCTGTCGGTATCGGTATCCGTGTCCGCCTCGTCGGTGTCGGGATCTTCGCCGTCGCACGCCATCAGCGGAGCGGCCATCAGGAAGGGGAGAACCAGGGACAGGGCGGCAGTCGAGCGCATGAGCGGCTCCTCCAGCGTGTGAAAATCCGAGAGTTGACGCTCGGGACTCTCCCAGCGACGCCGCATGGTATGCGATGGTGTCGCCACCCACTACCCGGGGTCGGGTCCGGACAGGTCCGCCTGCGTTCGGGTTAGGGAGCGGGCTCGGATCCGTCGGATGGAATCCGGCGCCGCCGCGTACTCACGAGGATTCAATGAGCGAACTGGAGCTGCCCGACTGGGCCGAAGAGCTGCGCAACCGCTACCTGGCCGGCGAGGCCAGCATGTTCCTGCTGCACGGCAACGTGCGCGATCTGCAGCCCTGGCGCATCGGCGGGAACGAGTCGTACCACGACCTGCGGGGCTTCCTCGAAGCCTTCCTCTCGCGTACGCGCGACATCGTGGGGTACTACAACGTCAGTCAGGGGCTGTGCTTCACCAAACCGGCGCACCAGTCGCGCTATCAGCGGGTCGTCGACGCAAAACGCCTGCTGTCCGGTACCCAGAAGACCGTCGGGCTGCCGCGCACCGCCACCGAGGCCATCCCCGCCATCGAGCAGCTGATCACCGAGCCCAGCCAGAGCTCCGGCGTGATCATCGACTTCTTCGAGATGATCGCACCCCAGGGCGATGTGTCGTTCATGGTGCACGACGACAAGGCCAACCTCGTGTCGCTGCAGCGCTGGTCGAGCGATCCGGCGTTCATCACCACCGACAACCTCGTGATCCTGATCACCGAGCACCTGTCCGACGTCAGCCGGCGCATCCTCGCGAGCCCCCAGCTGGCCACGATCCAGATCCCGTTCCCCGAAGAGGATCTGCGCGAGCGCTTCATCTCCGCCGAAGACACCGACGACGTCGACTTCGAGATGGATGCACCCGTGCTCGCCAAGGTCACCGCCGGCCTGTCCCTCATCCAGATCCGCAGCCTCCTCCGCGGCGCCCAGATGGCCCAGGAGCCCGTCACGTTCAAGATGGTCGGCGCCCGCAAGAAGCAGATCATCGAGCAGGAGTGCCACGGCCTCGTCGAGTTCGTCGCGCCCAACCACGACTTCACCCACGTCGGCGGGATGGAACGCATCAAGCGCGACCTGTTGCGCGTCGCCGATGGCGTCAAGCAGGGGCACATCCACCGCGTGCCGATGGGCATGATCTTCGTCGGGCCCATGGGCACGGGGAAGACCTTCGTGGCCGAGGCGTTCGCAGCCGAGTCCGGGCTCACCTGCCTCAAGCTCAAGAACTTCCGCGACAAGTGGGTCGGCTCCACCGAGTCCAACCTCGAGAAGGTCCTCGATCTCGTCGATGCGCTCGGGTACGTCCTGCTCATCGTCGACGAGGCCGATCGGTCCCTGTCGGCGGGCTCGGGCAGCGATGGCGGTGTGAACAGCCGCGTCATCGCGCGCCTCAAGGAGTACATGTCCGACACGTCGCACCGCGGTCGCGTCGTGATCCTGATGATGACCAACCGCCCCGACAAGCTCGACACCGACCTCAAGCGCCCCGGCCGCTTCGACGTGAAGATCCCCTTCTTCTTCCCTGAAGAGCCCGAAGAACGCGAGAAGATCCTCGAGGCGCTGGTGCGCAAGAACAAGCTCGACGTCATCGAGGAGATCGACTGGGCCGTCGCCGTCGAGAACACCGAAGGCTACAGCGGCGCCGAGCTCGAGAGCGTGCTGATCACGGCCGCCAACCTCGCCGCCGACGACGACCAGACCACCATCGGTCAGCCCCACATCGATCAGGCGAGCAAGGACGTCATCCCCAGCCGCGACAGCCGCATGCTCGAGTTCATGGAGATGCTCGCCGTGTTCGAGTGCTCCGCCAAGCGCATGCTGCCGGACCGCTACAAGGACCTCACCACCGACGAGGTCCACAAGCAGCTCGATCTGCTGCGGGCCCAGCTCGGCTCCCGCGCGCGGACCTGACGGACAGCGCGCGGCATGGCCTTCACCGTCACCTTTCCGACTTCTGGCGAGGTCCCCCCTTCGGACGACGTCGCGGGATGGCTGCGCGAGCGCGGGGAGCCGTTCGGGTGCCCCCAGCCGGACTGTCTGCAGCTGCGAGCCCTCGAGCTGCGGATCGACATCGCCCCCGACCACTCGTCCATGAAGGTGATGATCGACGTCACCAGCACCCTCAACCTCACCCGTGTCGTCGATCTGGTGTTCGAGCTGTCGATCCTCGCCGGCGCAGACGTCCGGCTCACGGGCGAAGGCGAGGTGAGTCGCGGCGGCCTGTGGATGCGCCTCGCCGACGAACAGGACCGCGTGCGCATCTCCGAAGCCCTGCAGCGCGCCGAGATCCACGGCAATCGCGAAGAGGTCGGCAAGCGCCTGTGGCAGGTGGTCGCCGCCATCCGGCCCGGCAAAGACGACCGCTGGGACGCCGCTGCCGAGCGCATCGTCGAGCTGTGCGAAGTGGGCGCCCCGGACGGCATCTCGCTGGCAGATGCCGCCTGGCACGCCGAAGATCCCGAGGCCGGAGACATGGTCGCCGTCGGCGTCGAAGGCTCGATCCATACCCTGGCCTGGCGCTGGCTGTCCGAGGCCTACCCCGGCCTGGCCGAGCCCGATTTCACCTTCCACTGACTGCCGAAACCACGGACGCTCGGCGGTCACTCCGGCAGGGCGACGTCCGCGCCGTCCACCTGCACCCAGACCCCCGCACGCCCTCGCTCCGGACGGTGGGAGAGCGACAGGACCGTGCCGCGAGGCAGTGTGCACAGGGGGTTCTTCCGCTCCAGGTCGCTTCGGGGCCGCGTGGCGTGGACCGTTGCCGCCTTCGCCAGCGTGTGCGTCCGCCCCACGTTGCCCATCCGCCCCACGTCCAGCTCCACCCAGCCGAGCGGTGCGGCGTCCAGGGCGCAGTCGGTCTTGCCGGGCTCCTCGTTGAGCATCGCGCCCATCAGCCCCAGGCCCCCCACGAGCGAGATCCCAGCGACGACCACTGTAGCGATACCGATCACCGCCCAGGGAACCGCCACCGGCCCGATCCGGACCTCGGCAGGGGGCAGGGCATCGGGCGCTGCGGGGGGCGGATCCGTCTGAGGGGTGTCGCTCACGGCGGGAGTGTAGCGTGGACCGGTTCTTCGTGGGGGAGGAAGACCGGGCCCACCCTCGGGCACCGATCGAACGGGCGCTCGCGCGGTCGTCGGGTCGGCGGGGCCAGCAGCGCTGCGAAGTGAGAAAGCCTGCAGAGCCGCCCGCTTCGTCGGGCCCGCCGCGACACCGCGCCAGCCGGCGCTTCGCGCGGAACGGCCTGGCATGTGGGCGACGCCGGCCCTTGCGTCGGGCGACCGGCCGAGGTATGTTTGCATATATACGAGAGGAGCCCCATGCCCGTCGACCCCGGACAGTTCAACATCGCCGATGCCCGTCGTGCCGACCCCGGCGACCGTGCCGCAGCCGACATCCCGGGCGCCAGGCCGGACGCCGCCGAGATCGGCCGGGCCGCTGTGCGCGACGTGAACCCGCTGGTCGAAGAGGTGTCCGAGCTGCTGGCCCAGGTGCGCGCGCGCCAGGCCCAGATCGCGGGCCCGATGCGCCACGGAGATCCGCGCCACGACGGCGAGAAGGGCGTCAACGACGGGAAGATCGGCGAGGTCGAGCGCGAGCTCGCGGCCCTCGAGAAGGAACTCACCTCGTTGTCGCGGCGCATTCCCGAAGCCGACAACCCCGAGTCGATTCCGATGCGCGAGCACATCACCGCCCTCGAGAAGCGCGTCGCTGGCCTTCCGTAGGCGCTCGCGAACTGGCGTTGCAACCGCGATCGAATCTGCTGAAAATAAGGCATGAACCAGGGGAAGCGCAACGTCGCCACGGAGTCACGGAGCAACACCGAGGATTTCACGGAGAGGTGAGAACCGCCGAGGACCGCATACACCGCTCCGAGCAGGAGAATCGGGGTGCCGAGAATCCAACGTGCAACGTCCATCCGCGCCTCGGTCGAAAACCTGTTGGACCGGCTCTATCGGGCGACCAGCGCTGACCATGAGAATCCGGTCTTGAACTGGGGATCGGGAATCTGAATGAACCCACGGTGTTCGGCGGCTCGTTCATTACCAGACAGGCGAGGAAACACGTCCAACATCCCGTGTCCACGGGAGCGCTGGCGCTCTGCGGCTCTGACGACGCTGTCCATCAGCATGCGTTCGCCGATCGACGCGCTCCCCATGCCGATCGTCCATCGTCCGCTGTGGCTCTGTGCGTGTGCCCGAGCCTTTCCAGCAGCCACTCACGCACGTCGACTCGGCCCCTCTTCGAGACAACCTGGGCGGTGGAGGCCAGCGAATCGGCAGGCGGATTCGGGCGCACGCACAGAGCCACAGCGGACGAGCATAGACGAACAGGCCGAGCGGAACAATCGGGGGAGGCCCCGCCTGCGACAGCGTCGTCAGAGACTCAGAGCACGAACAGCCCTGTGAACACGACGTGCTCTGTGACGCGAACGTGCGTCGTGGTCGTCGGTCGTGGTGGAGGGTGGTCGGTCGTCATCTGGTCCGACGTTCGCCCCGCGACCACCACCACCACCACCACCACCACCACCACCACCACCACCACCGAAAACGTTGGGTGTTCGCCCATCACAACGCGCGTCCACGCCATTCCTGTTCGCCACGTCAAGCTGTGATTTCGACAAGACTCCGCGGAAACACATGCGACTATGTACGTAAAGACCCGAAATGGATCGCGTGGTGAGGGGGCACGGACGGAGGAGTCTGGACGACGGGTGTCTGCCCCTACGGCGCCGCTCGCGCGCAGCGGTCGAAGAGCCAGCCCCGGCGGCCTGTCCGCAAGACGACGCTCGGATACGGCTGCAGGGCGGGCCTCTTCGAAGCCTCGGCGCTCTGCGCGACCTCCGTGAGCGAAGCGCTCTGCGAGCGACAGCGCACTGCGGTGAAATGTGGCGCTGAATCCATAACAATCGCTCGAACGGTCGCCCATCTCGTCCGCCCTGGCCCCGGGACGACAGCCTGCATCGACCCGGATGAAGCCGAACCCGCGATGCGCGCATGCAGCGGGCCTTCCTGGGCCGCAGGGCTTATGCTGCGGCCATGTTGAAGCTCGACCATGTCGCCATCGCCGTTCCCGACCTCGATTCCGCCATCCGCCGCTGGTCCGACGAGCTCGGCCTGGCCCTGTCCGGCACCGAGGACGTGCAGAGCGCGCAGACCTCCACCGCCTTCTTCCCCGTCACCGATGCCGATGGTCCGCCCGCACGCATCGAGCTCGTCGCTCCCCTGAACGGCGAGGGGCCCATCCGCACCCACGTCGACAAGCGGGGGCCGGGCATCCACCACCTGTGCTTCCGCACCGACGACGTGCGCCGCGACATGCAGGCCCTGAAGCGGAAGGGCTACCGGTTCACGTCCGAAGCGCCGTACGGCGGAGCCCACGACACGCTGGTCTGCTTCCTCCACCCGAAGTCCACGGGGGGCGTGCTGATCGAGCTCGCGCAGTACCCGGACGCGCACGGCCGCCACCCCACCGTGGTGCCCGCCGACAGCCCGGAGGCCAACGATGGCTGAGCGGGTCGAAGCCGTCGGAGAGGCCACCAGCCTGGCGGATCGCAAGCGGCGCGCCGGTCAGCGCCTGTTCATCGGCTTCGCGGGGCCCTCGGTCACCGACGACCTGAAGGCGCTGGTCAAGACGGTGCAGCCCGCGGGGTTCGTGCTGTTCGCGCGCAACGTCGAAGAGCCCGCCCAGGTCCGTGAGCTGAACCGCGAGCTGGCATCGCTGGTGTCTCCGCGGCACCCGGCGTTTGTCGCGGTCGACCAGGAGGGCGGCCGGGTCCAGCGGGTGAAGAAGCCCGCCACGGTGTGGCCCGCCATGCGTGCCGTGGGTCAGGCAGCAGATCGCGCCAAGGGCCTCGATCTCGCGCTCACCCAGCAGGTGTCGCGCGCGATGGCCGTCGAGCTGCGTGCGCTCGGGTTCAACCTCAACTTCGCGCCCGTGGCCGACATCGACAGCAACCCCGACAACCCGATCATCGGCGACCGGTCGTTCGGCCGGGTTCCCGACGTCGTCGCCCAGCACGTGGTCGCGTTCGCGAAGGCCCACCAGGAGCAGGGGGTCATCGCGTGCGCCAAGCACTTCCCCGGTCACGGCGACACCGCGGTCGACTCCCACCTGGCGCTCCCGAAGGTCGAGCTCGACATCCCCGACATCGAGCACCGCGAGCTGGTGCCCTTCCGCGCGGCCATCCAGGCGGGCATCGCCACGGTCATGACCGCCCACATCCTGTTCCCCGCCTACGACGAAGAGGTGCCCGCCACCCTGTCGCCCCGCATCATCCGCGGCGTGCTGCGCGAACAGCTCGGGTTCGAGGGCGTGGTGTTCAGCGACGACCTGGAGATGAAAGCCGTGCACGGACGGTGGCCCATCGCCGAAGCCGCGCGTCGGATGACCCAGGCCAGCGTCGACATCCTGCTGTGCTGCGAAGATCCGGGACTGCAGCTCGAAGCCTACGAATCGCTGGTGCGACTGCAGGAGGACGACACCACCCTCGAGCAGGCCAGCATCGACGCCGTCGCCCGGGTCGAGGCGCTGCGCGAGCGGTTCTTCCTGAAGCCGCCTCCCCAGCCCGGTCTGGAGAGTCTCGCCACCGATGCCCACCAGGCCCTCGTGCGCCGGGTGCGGGCCGACAGCGACGGAGCGTCGGCGTGATGCGGGTGGTGCTCGTCGGGATCCTGGCGGTGTGCGGCTCCACGGCCCTCGCCGGACGCCCGTCGTGCAGCGTCGAAGGCCTGTCGACCCCGAAGCCCGACGCCATCCAGCCCGTGGTCTGGGTGAGCCCGTTGCGCAAGACCGTCGGGAACGGCCGCAGCATCCGGGTCGTTCCGATGTCCGAGCTGAGATCCGCCGCTGCAGACGGGCGCTTTTCGGTGGGTCGGATGCTCCAGGTGCTCGGGATCCGCAAGAAGGCCCGCAACCCGCGCCGCGCCTGGAAGGTCACCGTGTTCGAGGCCAGCACCGGTGCACTCTGCCGGCCCATCGCCGATGCCGAGCCCTCCGAGTTCGTCGACGGCCTGCCGGTCTGCCAGCCCCGCCACAACCGCGCCTCGCGCAAGGACACCGGCTGCGGCACCACCCGCGACCGCGCCACGGATCGCGCGGGCCTCGAGGTGTTCCGCGCCACCTGGCGGGATCTCGCTCCACAGGGCTTCTGCGTGCTGCCAGCCGAGCGGTTCGTGGCCGAGCTCACGCGCTGAGGGCAGGACGTGTCGGCCTACTACTGCGCGACCTGCCTCACGACCTTCGAGCGCGACAGCGATCGGTGCACCAACCTGTCGTGCGGGCGCAAGCGGCCGGGCAAGGGCTGGGGCGTGCTGCTCGGCGAGGGCGACCTGCTCGACCGGCACTACCGGATCGATCGTCCACTGGCGGTCGGCGGTGCCGGGCTGACGTATCTCGCGCGCGAGGTCGATCTGGAAGGCCGCGCCCAGCCTCCGGACCTCGCCATCAAGGTGCTCTACGCCGCCCGCGCGTCCGGCGGCTTCCTGCATCGGCTGTCCACCGAAGCCCAGATCCTCCAGGAGCTCGCCCACGACCACATCGTGCAGCTGCGGGGCTTCGTGCATCGCGCCGGCCAGGAGCCCTACCTGGTCACCCTCTTCGAGCACGGTGGGAACCTCACCCAGTTCGTCGAGAACCACGGTCCGCTGCCGGTCTGGGTCGCGGCCTCCGTGCTGGGGCAGGTCCTGCGCGCCCTCGATGTGGCCCACCAGCGCGGGGTGGTGCATCGCGACCTCAAGCCCGACAACGTGCTGCTCCGCGAGCGCACCGATCCCACGGCCCCCACCGCCGAAGAGGCCGTCCCACACGTGCGCGTCGCGGACTTCGGCATCGCCAAGATCGCCGGCGCCATGGGGCGCGTCACCAAGCACGGCAGCTTCGTCGGAACCCCCGAGTACGCGGCGCCAGAGCAGTTCGAGGGCATGGATCCCACGCCGGCCACGGACGTCTTCGCGGCGGGGGCGCTGTTCAAGTACCTCCTGACCGCGCGCGCCCCCATCGTGTTCTCGACGCGCACCGAGATCGACACCTGTCGGTCGGAGCTCATGGCCTCGCTGCCCCCGGGCCTCGACGGGGCACCGGTGCGCGGAGACGCCGTCGAGATCGAGCTGGTGGAGCAGATCCTCGCCCACCTCATGCATCCCCGCCCCGAGCGTCGCTGGACCGTGCAGGAGGCCCTCGTGCACCTGGACCGGCTCGCAGACGGGCCCGCCACCGAGCGCATGTCGGGTCGCGAGCCCACGAGTCCCGCCGACTTCGGCCAGCGCTTCGACACCAGGGAGCGGCCCGAGACCCTCGAGCTCACCGGAAAGCCCGCCCCCTCGCGCGACCTGACCCCCGAGCCCGCAGGGCCTCCCACCTCGGACACCCTCGATCCGCAGGAGACGGAGGGTAGGCCGGTCACGCTGTGGGAGCGGCACGACGGGCCTCCTCCACCGCCGGGCGAGTCCGCCCCCGAACCCGACACTGCGGAGCCCGATGCGGTCCCGGAACAGGAGTCCGACGGAGACTCGGTCGTTCCCGGGCCTCCCAGACTTCCCGAGCTCCCCGAGGATGCCGCCACCGAGCGCGAACCCGTCGACACGACGGAATCCGAGCCCAGCGACTCCCGCGACTCCCGCGAATCCAAGGACACCCCGATGCCCGAGCCCACGTCTGCCCCCGAAGAGCGAGCGTCCGGCGGAGGGGGCTGCGTGGCCCTGTTGGCGGGGTTGGGCGTCGCTGGAGGCGGCGTGCTGGCGGTTGCGGCCGTGGGGGTCGTGCTGGTGCTCGGCGGCGTGGCCTGGCAGCTCGGCTACTTCTCGAGCGGCTCGTCGGACCCCGTCGTGCTGAACGTCGACCCGCCCGAGCCGGGAACGCCGGATCCCGAGCCGAACACACCCGATCCCGAGCCGAACACACCCGATCCCGAGCCGGGCACACCCGATCCCGAGCCGGGCACACCCGATCCCGAGCCGGACACGCCGGACCCCGAGCCAGGAACGGTGGAGCCCCAGCCCGGGAGCCCGGAGCCCACCACCCCGCCCGTACCCGGAACCCCGATTCCGCCCGGCATGGACGCGCTGGAAGCGGGGTCGCCCAGCTGGAACGCCGTGCTGACGGCCCTGGACGGCAAGCGGTCAGCGGTCGACGCGTGTGGGGTGGACGGCGTGCTGGTCGGGACCGCGTGGGTGGACGGCGGCAAGGTGACCACCATTCGCGCCGATCGGGGCTACGGGCCGGCCGACGCGATCGGCTGTGCGGCGGGGGCGCTGGAGGGGGCAGCCGTGTCCGATGCCGAGGCCTCGGGGTGGATGCGGTTCGGGATCTGAGGTCAGCGGCCGTCCACGGTGCCCTGGCTCCAGATTGGCTCGCCGAGCCATGGGATCGGGTCGTCGGTCCGCACGGGGCGATGGTTGCCGCAGGTCAGGTAGGGCTCCAGGGTGTCGGTCGCGACCACGACGCGTTCCCCGATCCGCAGATTCGCCGCAGCGGACGAGATCACGATGAGGCCGCCTCCCTGCGGACCGCTCGCACTCCACACGACCGTCTTCTCCGGCACGTCCCCGCTGTAGACGTGCAGCACCTCGACCGTGTACCGCGTGCCCGATCGGTCGCCTTCTTTGCCCTCTTCATCGGGTGGGACGCCCTCTCGGTTCGTCACACGCGCCTGGAAGACGACGTCGGCAGCGGCTGCCGTCGCCTCGAAGGAGCCACTGCAAGAGGCTGGCACTGGCGTACCGACCAAGGACATGAGGACCAGGACCATGGATTCCTCCGGAACGGCTTCCAGTCTATCACGACGCAGGGAACGCTCATCACGTCCGACGCCCGGAAAGCGCCTGGATCGACGTGCTGTCCGCGAGCAGCCACTGCGCCATCCGACCGATCGTGAACCCCGTTGTCACCTCCTCGATTCGGCCGGCCCACCGTCGCAAGCGAGGGATGAACCGATCGAATCCCTTCCGTTGGATGTCTCGACGCGTTCAGGTACCCCCGGCGAGCATCCGCCCCATCGCCGCCGCCCGCCAGTGCGCGATGCACGGCGAGGATGCGCTCGACGACCCCGCAGATCGTCGGGACATCTCGAGCGCGAAGTTGCTGAAACGCCGAGCCAGACGAGCGCCACGGGTGTCCCAGTTGCTCGCCGTACGAGACGTTGCCCGCCGGATGCGGATGGCGGATGGGTCTCGCGTCGCTCCGCGGGTGGACAGGCGCAACAGCAGCTAGCGCTAGCGCTAGCTAGACGTATTGCTTCAGGAAGCTCCACGCCTCCAGCCGACCGTCGACATCATACCCAAGGCCTGGGCGGGGCACAGCATGGGGAGGGGGTGGGGTAGGCGGTGCGGTCTCGATGTCGAGGACGAACTGGTCGGTTCCGTTCGACCAGATGTAGCGCAGGCGTGAATTCGTGGTGTACCCGTCCAACGTGATGGGGGGTGGGACCGCTGTGGAGATCCCCCCATACTGCTGGACGAAGTACTCGACCTGGGTCATGGTAGCGGCGTCTCTACGCGCCGCGTAGTCCGCTTCTGCCGATGTCAGACCGAACTCATCTTGGAGATTGTCGGTCGACGCGTCACTTTGGTTCAGCGTTCCGGCGACCCCCGTCGAGATGGTGTCCGGTTTGACGTTCGTGTCGGCGTCGTGGTGCCAGTGGTAGACCGGCACCGCGTTCCCTTCGTTCGTCCAGACGGGAGCGGGGGACTGACCGAGGATCTTGCCGTTCATGGCCCCAGAGAACACGGCCGCCGCCCGCCAGACCGACATCTCGGCGAGGAGGCGATACACCATCGCTCCACCGTTCGAGAACCCGACGAGGAACTGCGCGTTGGCATCGACGATCTCCCGATCGACGCCCGTGCTGACGTTGAAGCGATCCCGAAACTGCTGCTTCACGCGGGCGAGGATCTCGGCCACCGCATCGACGGCGTCGAAGTCTGCGAGGATCGATGTGCTACCGATGTTGCCGGAATTGTACCCCTCCCCAATGACATTCTCTGCGTAGAACCCCGACCCGCTCACGTACACTGTGATGAACAGGTCGTCGTTCGGAACAGGCTGGAGCCCGGTCATGTCCCCGGTCGAAATGGTGTGGAACCGGAAGACGGTGTTGGCGGATTCTTCGATGGTGCCGTTTCCGCCGTGGAAGACGAACACGATGGGGAAGGTCGCGCCGGTGTTGTTGGCGAAGAGCGCCCAGCGCCGAGGTGCATAGACCGCGTAGCTGCGGTCGAAGCTGTCGGAGTTCTTGAACAGGATGGGCATGATGGCTCCCTCACACGGGTGAAGACGGATTCACGGATCAGGGGGTACGGTGCCGCCCTCGAAGACCCAGAAGGCTCCGGTGCTGGGCTCGCCGTGTGGACTGCCCGGGTGGGGCCCGCTTTGGTGGAGGATGGAGACGAGGACGAGGTCGTCTGCGTCGTCGCCGTCGAAGTCGCCCGCTCGGATGTACTTCAGCAACGATGGGATGGTGAACGACGCGTCTGCGACGCCGGATTCGACGTCGTACATCGCTGGGGCGAGCCGGGTGAGGGGCCCGTAGACGAGGTAAGCGCGGCTGCCGTTGTAGGTGCCGACCACGAGGTCGTCGTGTCCATCGCCGTCGTAGTCGCCGCGCGCACCGACGTTGGCGAACTGGCTGAAGGAGTTCTGAGGGTCGTGGAAGATCCAGTCTGCATCGGCGATGGAGACCGTTCCGTAGACGGGGTCGGCGAAGATGGCGACGCCGCCGTTTCCGACCTGTTCGCCCCCGAAGTAGCCGCCTGGCATGTCGTTGGCGGCGACGACGAGCTCATCGTTGCCGTCGCCATCGATGTCGCCGACGGATCCACACACGGCGGGGGCGGACAGCTCGCGCTCGTGATCGGCTTCGATGAAGGCGTCGGCTTCATCGGGGAGGAGGATGTCGCCTTCGACGGGGCCGTACTTGAGGACGATCTGCTGGGTGTTCCAGAAGACCATGCAGTAGTCGAGGGTGCCGTCTCCGTCGTAGTCGCCGGGGGGCAGGTTGGGGGCAGAGCCGAGGTAGGGGTCGTCGACCCACCAGATGGAGGAGTTGTCGGGGTCCTGGGTGACGGTCGGGGGCGGTGTCTTGAGGCGCGCGGTCGTCTCGAACCCGTCGAGACCCTCCTGAGGATCGCGGTAGATCCAGATTTCGGTTCCATGGGGCGGATTGGAGAACGGTTGCTGTCGACCGATGGCGGACCATTCCACGGCTCCGTCTTCACGCTGCGCGACTTCCAGGGTCGCAGCTGCGAATCCAGGGAAGGAGTCCTGGGGATAGACCGACGCGTCGGGGGTGACGCGAAATCCCGACTCGGAGTCGACGAGGCGAACGCTGCCGGACTCGTGCGCCAGCCCTGGATTGAACCAGAGTTCTCCTCCAAAAAGCATTGCAGTCGTGTCTCCGGTGCAGGCCCAGCCCCCCAGAGTTGCTGAACGCTCGATGTAGCGCAGACTGGGGGCCCAGTCCTGTTGAGGGTCGAATGTGAAGAGTACGGCGCGAATACCGGCGTTCGAGATGGGCGTGAACGTGAGCCCACCCCCGATAATCGTGTCCCCCTCCACCCCCGGATAGTGGCACCTGGCAGCCAACCAGCGACCAGCAAGCGTCACGTAGCCGGTGGGAAGTACCACGGCGTCCGCGGACTCCCCGAGATAATCGCCGGAAAGCCGAGGTGGCACCCTGTTCAGACCAGTTGGGGTGGACGTATCACCCGTCGTGATCGGAGTAGGTAACTCCGACTCAACGGCGCATCCCAGCGCAGCGATCGCGAGAACAGGGAACACTAGACTAGATGCTCCCGTCGCGCATGAATTGCCAGATGAACGCTGCCGTAGACAGGTTCGACGCGTTTGCGGTGTCCGTACCGTCGTAGAACGGCCAGCGATGATCAAAGTCGCTGGGTTGCTGAATCACGACG
Organism: Myxococcota bacterium; assembly: GCA_965224055.1. GTDB lineage: Bacteria > Myxococcota_A > UBA796 > UBA796 > JACKEQ01. The sequence continues at coordinate 7,135,655 of OZ245034.1, forward strand.
AGCTGGACGGGAGTCCCCGCTGGCCAACTGTAGAGGTCGTTTGGGCCACTCGGAGCGGGGAAGGGGCTCTGGGCGGGAAGCAGGTATGCACCTTGATTGAACTGCACCCATTCGCGCACACCGGTGATGAGAGAGAGATCCTGTCTACAGACATTCAGCGGGTTGACGGATGGGGAGGGTCCCTCATTGTCCACGCGTGCCTGATCGGCGGGCGACGCGTTCTCATCATTGAAATCTGTGAAGGGTGGATTCGTGGTGGTGGGCGTGAACTCCTGGTTCTCCGCTCCGTGAAAGACCAACAGCCGCGTCTTGGACGTCCCTGCGGAAGGGGACGGCCGCCACGGGGGGGCTACGCCATTCAAGAGTTGAAAGCGACCGCCGAACGCGCCGTTCACGACCACCATGGAGCTGACTGGTGTTGAAGACGCCGGGCACACACTCGGGGTCGGTGCGCCCGTGAAGGTGCAGAACCACCATCGTGCTGTTCGAGACGATCGGAGCGGGGCTGTATCGAATGTCGTTCCCCGCAATGCCGCCGACCGCTCGTCCGCCGTTGGTCGCCCCGACGACAGCGAGCCCACGAAACGTCGTCGATGCGGCTGCGATCCGGTAGGCCATCGCACCGCCGTCTCCCCATCCCACGAGGCAGGTACGGTTCGAGTCGACGCAGATGCCGAACTCGCCTGTCTGCGCCTTGAACAGATCTTGAAGGCGGGCCGTGATCCGCGTGACGACATTCTCGGCGAAGGCGACATCGTCGGCGCTCGTCAGGCAGGAGTCGGCACTGAACCATCCGGTGTTCCATCCCCCTACCCGCACACTACCCGGGGGCTGGGTTTCGGCTGCAGTCGACAGTCCACCCACGTACGCGGTGAAGAAGAGGTCATCCTCCGGCACACTCGTCCCACTGTTGGAGATCGCGGCGTCGTGAAACCCTGTCAGGTCTGCCATGGTCTGCGGGTTCGCGGCATCCTCCTGCCACGGACCCTCGTGGAACACCAACACGAGCGGCAGCAATCGGGAACCGGGACTCTGATTGCGCAGGTACTCGACCAATGCAGCGGTGCGTACAGGTGCACCTCCCGGTCATTCCCCTGAAACGCGTACAACAGCGGCATCGCCCCTCCCCACCCTTGTTGTACAGTCCGTTTCGATCGTCTGCCACAGGAAATCGAGCGGGATGGGCGTAGTTCCCGCGTGCACCCGACCTGTTCTCGCCAGAGTAGCCGGCTGGCATGTCGGTTGCGGTACGACGAGCTCATCGTTGCCGTCGATCGGCCATCACGGTCGAACCGTCTTCCAGGCGTCGTGGAGCGCGGCGATGGACGAGAATCGCTCCTCTCGCGCCGGCCGGCACGCGCGCTCGACCACCTCGAACAGCTCGGGTCCGGCCCGGAATGCACCTGGGTCCGATGTGCCGTCTGCGAGCAGCCACTGCGCCATCCGGCCGATCGTGAACCCCGTCGTCACCTCGTCGATCCTCGAGCCGCGCTCGAACTTCAACGCTCGGGAGAATTGACCCCCTCGTGCTCGTGAGAACTGACCCCCCTCGCCGTCGGGCGGGCGGGCGGTGACTCCTGGGGCGGAGGCGCGAGCCGATGCCCAGGAAGAAGCCATGCCGGATCTGCCGCCGCTGGTTCGAGCCACACCCGCGAGCGGGAGCGCGCCAGCGAGTCTGTTCGGGTTGCCAGCGGGAGCGCCATCGGCGCTCCTGTGCGGACTGGCACGCCAGAAACCCTGACTACGACAAGAAGCGTCGCCTACGGGATGCCGCCGGGCTCGACCGCGCGGCGGATGCGGACGACCCCATCGACGCCGTGATCTGGCCCGTCGTCGAGCGCGCGATCGGCCCTGCGCACCGGACGGTCATCGAGGCGATCGCGCGACTTCTCGCCGGCTCCGCGCGAGACGCAGTGCGTCCGGAAACGCCTTCCAGCATGGATGAATCGGGCAAACAACTGAACAGGCGTTCGCGAGACGCAGTGCCTTCGGAAACGCCTGCCAGCATGGACGAATCGCCGGAAGTTCCCCTTCCACGACGCGAGACGCAGCCTGCAAGGGATGGCCCCGATCCCTGACGCTCCACAGGGAGGCGCTCATGGCCATCACCCTCGAACTCGATCAGCTCGTGCTCAGGCATGCCGACCTCCGGGTCGTCGACCGCGGACGACGCGCCCGGCTCGCTGCCAGCCTCGCGGCCGAAGGCCAGCGAGAGCCCGTGCTCGTCGTGCAGGAGGGCGACCAGTACGTGCTGATCGACGGCTACGTGCGGGTGGCCGCGCTCGGCAAGCTGGCCGAGGACACTGTTCAGGCCGTGGTCATCGACGTCGAGGAGGTCGACGCGCTCGTTCTCACCTGGCGGCTCCAGCGCTCACGTCGTCGGTCCGCCATCGAAGACGGCTGGCTCGTGCGCGAGCTCGTCGAGGGCCACGGACTGTCGCAGGTCGAGGTCGCGCGGCGACTGCAGCGCTCGAAGGGCTGGATCAGCGAGCGGCTCGCCCTCGTGAACGTGCTGCCCGAGGAGGTCCAGGAGGCCGTCAGGACCGGACAGATCGCCGCCCGGGGCGCGATGCGCTTCCTCGTCCCGATGGCGCGCCGGTCGAAGGACCACTGCGTGCGGCTGGTCGCCGGCCTGAACGGCGAGAGGCTCTCGGTCGACGACATCGAGCGCCTCTACAAGGCCTGGTTGGATGCGGATGCAGCGCTGCGGGACCGCATCGTCGATCACCCGCTGCTGTACCTGAAGGTCGAAGCCGCCCCGAAGCAGAAGCGCGAGCCCACGCCGCTCGAGGAGCTGGCGACGGCGCTGGAGAGCATCAGCGGCGGTTGCCGTCGGGTGCGCAAGCGTCTGCGAGAGGGAGTGTTCGCGGGGGCGAACGATGGGGAGCGGAGGACCGTCGCTCGGAGCTGGCGGGAGACGGCTCTTGCCTTCGAGGGGCTCGTCGAAGCCATCGCCGGGGAGGTCGCCGATGCTTGACCACGCCACCCGGAGCGCGATCCTCGAGCTTCACGCCAAGGGACGCGGGACCAAGCGGATCGCCAGGGAGCTCCGCATCTCTCGCAACAGCGTGAAGAAGGTCATCGCCTCCGGGCAGGTGGCGGTACCGCCGCTGGAGCGGGACTCCGTGCTCGACCAGCACGTCGACCGGATCCGCACGTTGCACCACCTCTGCCGTGGCAACTGGGTGCGGGTTCACGAGGAACTGGGAGTGGACGTCGGGTACTCGACGCTGACGGCCTTCGCGCGCCGGATGGGGATCGGCGTCGCCGAGAAGCGGCGGACCGGGCGGTACACGTTCGAGCCCGGCGAGGAGATGCAGCACGACACCTCGCCCCACCGCGTCGTCGTGGGAGGCAAGGAGCAGAAGCTCGAATGCGCGAGCTTGATCCTTTGCTACTCGCGTCTGATGTACGCGCAGTGCTTCGAGCGCTGGCGGCGGTTCGAGGTGAAGCTGTTCCTCACCGAAGCCCTGCAGTACCTCGGCGGGGCCGCGAAGCACACGATGCTCGACAACCACAGCGTCGTGGTGATCGCGGGGACGGGGTCGGGTGCGGTGATCGCGCCCGAGATGGAAGCCTTCAGCGACCGCTTCGGGTTCACGTTCATCGCGCACGAGAAGGGGGACGTGAACCGCTCTGCCCGGGTGGAGCGGCCGTTCGACTTCATCGAGCGGAACTTCTACCCCGGCCGGACCTTTTCGGATCTCGACGACCTGAACGCGCAGTTCCGCACCTGGTGCGACACGAAGAACGACAGCTTCCGGAGGGGATTGGGGTTCCGCCCACGGGAGCTGTGGGCGGCCGAGACTCCACATCTTCGCACGTTGCCCCTGCATATCCCCGAGGTCTACGAGCCCCACGACCGGCGGGTGGACACGGAGGGCTACGTCAACCTCCACACGAACCGGTACTCGATGCCGGAGGCGACCATCGGGCGTCATGTCGTCGTGCACGAGCATCGCCGGCACCTGCGTGTCTTCGATGGGCACCAGCTGGTCGTCGAGCACGCCAAACGGCCGTCCGGGGCCCGAGCGCGTGTCACGCTTCCCCAGCATCGGTACCGTCGCCGGAAGAAGGGCCCGCCTCCGCCGAGTCCCCAGGAGGCCATCCTGCGCGCAGCCTCCCCCGTGCTGGGCGCCATGGCCGACGCCCTGCGAAAGCGCCACGGCGGCCAGGCCCTCAAGGCCATGCGCCGGTTGCACACGCTCTACCTGGACTACCCCACGGAGGTGTTGGTCGGCGCCGTCGAGACCGCCCTGGAGTTCGGTCTCCTCGACCTCAAGCGGCTCGAGAGCATCGTCCTGCAGCGGACCCGCGGTGACTTCTTCCGCCTCCCCAACGACGAGGAGGAACGTCATGAACGACGACCTGCAGCAGCTGCTGATCAACCTGAAGCTGAAGAAGATCCTGGAGATCCTTCCGGCGGTCCTGGAGAGGGCTGAGGCCGAGGGGTCGAGCTACACCGAGCTTCTGTCGCGGCTGTTCCGCGAGGAGTACCAGGACCGCGAGATGCGGTACCTGGGCCACCGCATCCGCCGCGCCCGGCTTCCGGAACCCTGGACGCTGGAGAGCTTCCCGTGGGACCGGCAACCGGGCGTGCAGCGCGCGGTGATCGAGGAGCTGGCGCTGCTGGCCTTCGTCGATCGGGCGAGCAACATCGTGTTCATCGGCGACACGGGGACGGGGAAAACGGGCCTGTCGATCGGGCTGCTGCGGAAGGCGCTGGAGGGCGGCAAGCGCGGGCTGTTCATGAAGGCCCAGGACCTGTTCGACGAGATGTACGCGAGCCTCGCCGACCAATCGTCGCGTAAGCTGCTGCGCCGCCTGGCCAACCTGGACCTCCTGGTGATCGACGAGATGGGGTACCTGAACCTGCGGCCCGAGCAGAGCAACATCTTCTTCAAGCTGATGGAGGAGCGCTACGGCCGGAAGGCGACGATCATCACGACAAACCTCCGCTACGACGCCTGGTACGACTTCCTGGGCCAGAAGGAGATGGTGGGTGCGCTGCTGGACCGTCTCCGGCACCGGTGCACGACGATCGAGATCAACGGCCCGAGTCTACGCGGCCCCGAGTAGACCCGGCCACCGCCCACCGGAGCCCCGGCAGCCCTCCCGCTGTCGGGGCTTCGTTGTGTGCACCCGGATCTGCGCGCCCGGGAAGCGCCTGCGGGAGGGGGTCAGTTCTGGCGAGCAGGAGGGGGTCAGTTCTGGCGAGCGCTCAAGCGCTCGAACTCCTCGGGCGCCATCAGGCTCGACGAGCCGAACATCCGCCCCATCGAATTGCGGAAGGGGCCGGGCGCGTAGAGGTCGACGTCCACCAGGGTCAATCGATCGGACGTCATGTCGTACAGCAGTGAGCCGAAGTACAGGTCGACCGCGATCCACCTGCAGCCCGCCAGCGCGCGATGCACCGCGAGGATGCGCTCGACGACCCCGCAGATCGTCGGGACACCTCGAGCGCGAAGTCGCCGAAACGCCGAGCCAGACGAGCGCCACGCGTGTCCCAGCTGCTCGCCGTCCACCCAGTCGTAGACCAGCAGCGGACCCTCCGGCGACTCCACCACCCCGCGGAACGTCGCCAGGACGGGGTGCGCACAGCTGCGTGCCACGCGAACCGCGTTCCGAAGGGCCGCCACACGCCTGGAGTGGTCGAGCCGTGCGGTCCGATCCCCAGGGTGCCCGGCGGTCTTCACGAAGAACCGCTGCCCGTCGACCTCCACGCCGTACGACACGTTTCCCGAGTCCTGGGAATCGAACACCGCGAACACCTCCCCCACGCGAGCGAGGTGGGTTCGTGCGTCAGTGTCGATCTCCCCGACGACCGCCCGGCCCGTCGCCCGCTTCCGATTGGCGCGCGTCAGGAGACCTCCGGTCTTCGCTTGGACCAACAAACCGTATGGACCGCCCCCACGGTCCCGAACACCATGCCGAACACGCCCAGGAAGCCCGCAAGACCGAACAGCGAGTCCCAGGTGGCGACCATCACGGTGTCCTCCGGCGCGAAGGACTGGTAGATCACAGGAACCGTCGTCCCAACGGGTTTGCGGAACATCATGCCGTCCTGCTGCCGGAACGTGTGGACATCGGGACCGATGCGGTACGGGCGCGATGATCGAGAGCCGTTGGCGTCAAGCCGCACGCTTCGGGCTCCGCGCGCTCGGACGCCACCCCGTGATGCCCAGAACGTTCTGCTCCAGTTCATCCCAGCGACCGCTCTTCGCATGAGCGCGTAGGTGGAGGATTCCCTCGGCGTGTTCCTCGGTCCACGTGATGCTTGCGCCCTTCATCCGAAGGTTGATGACCCGGCGGACCGCAGACTCCACCGCTCCACTCCCGATCGGCCACTTCTCCTCACGGAACGCGGCATACCGGAGGCGATCTCGGTTCCTGGCCCAATACCCGGACTCGGTCTCCATGTCGGCATCCTTCCGGGTACCGATGACGCGAACGACGTCCTCAATCGCCTCGATGTCGCCTGCCTTCAGTCGACGCTTTTGCTCGTGAAGCCACTCCAACCGGACCTCTTCTCCCCATCGAGACTGGGTCCGGGACAGCTCGGTCAACCGCTCCACGACGTGGAAGTAGTCGACGATCTCGTGGAACAACTCCGGCGGCAGCCCCAACGCGGTTCGGAGGGCGTCCGTGCGGTTCCAGATCCACTTCGCTCCGTCCGCCACGAACACCAACGACTCGGCCAGATGGGCTCCCATGCGCAACAGGTGGTACCGAAGAAGCTCGAAGACCGCATCGGCATCGCCCAGGGTTCCGTCGATGACCGTGGGAACAGTCCGGTCTCGGCGTCCATCCTCGTCGATCACGTACAGCGTCAAGATCTTCGGTTCCCTCCACTCTGTCTCGAAGTGCTTTCGACCCCCTGCCTGACGACAATTACTTCTCCCCACCGACGACAACTACTTCTCCCCACCTGACCCAAGACATCACCGTCGTCGGGTAGGCGGTTCCGGCCAATGGCCGGAGGCCCACCGTGGTGACGGATCGACAGGTGAGGAAGCTCATGGAAGAGCACGAGAAGACCGGCAGCATCAGCCGGGCAGCCAGGAAGGCGGACATGGATCGCAAGACCGCCGCCAAGTACATCAAGTCGGGAAAACTCCCGTCACAGCTGAAGTCGCCACGTACATGGCGGACGCGAGAGGACCCGTTCGCGGAGGACTGGGACACGGCGGTGGGCATGCTCGAGCACGCTCCCGAGCTCGAAGCGAAGGCGTTGTTCGAACACTTCATGGCGACGACCGATCGCTACGTCCCTGGCCAGCTTCGGACGTTCCAGCGGCGGGTTCGCCGGTGGCGGGCGCGTCATGGGCCGGACAAGGAGGTCTTCTTCTCCCAGGTCCACGTGCCCGGCGAGGCACTCCAGACCGACTTCACGCACTGCACCGAGCTCGGGATCACCATCGCGGGTGAGCCCTTCCCGCACCTGCTGTGCCACTGCGTCCTGCCATACTCGAACTGGGGCTGGGCGACCGTCTGCCAGTCGGAGTCGATGGCCGCGCTGCGCAACGGCGTCCAGAACGCCGTGTTCCGCCTCGGACGCATTCCGGAGTGGCATCAGACCGACAACTCGACGGCTGCGACCCATGACATCCCGTCTGGCAAGCGGGGGTTCAACAAGGCGTACGTCGACTTCATGAACCATCTCGGGATGAAGCCGCGAACGATCGGCATCGGCGAGAGCGAGCAGAACGGGGATGTCGAAGCGCTCAACGGCGCCCTCAAGAACCGGCTGAAGCAACACCTGCTGCTGCGGGATTCCCGGGACTTCGAGGATGTCTCGGCCTACGTCGCCTGGCTGAACAGCGTCGTCGAGGCGGCCAACCAGCTGCGCGGAAAGCGCTTTCAGGACGAGCTTTCCGCGATGCGACCCCTCGTGGCGAAGCGCCTGCTCGACTACACGACCGTCGACGTCACCGTCTCCAGCTGGAGCACGGTTCGGGTGAAGCACAACGCGTACTCCCTGCCGTCTCGTCTCATCGGCGAGACCGTGCGGGTGCGGGTGTTCGAAGACCGCCTGGAGGTCTGGCACGGCAACTCGTTGCAGGCGAACATGCCCCGGCTGAACGGCCGCAACGGGCACTCGATCGACTACCGCCACATCATCTTCTGGCTCATCCGCAAGCCGGGCGCCTTCGCCCGCTACCGTTACCGGGAGAGCCTGTTCCCGACGCTGAACTTCCGTCGTACATACGACGCTCTCATCGACGCACGTGCGGAACGCCCAGCCACACTGGAGTACCTCCGCATCCTGAACCTGGCAGCGACGACCCTCGAGGCCGAGGTCGACACCGCGCTCGCCCTGTTGCTCGACCAGGGCGTCCTGCCCACGGATGAAGGGGTTCGCGAGCTCGTCCGGATGGATGCTCCGCGGCCGTCCATCGAGATCGAGCCCTTCGAGCCCCAGCTCGAGCGCTACGACGCGCTCGTCGCGGGTGCGGCATGTCTGTGAATCCGGAAGAGACGCTGACGCTGTACCTCCGCGGCCTGAAGCTCCCGGCGTTCAACCTGCACTGGCAAGAGGTCGCGACGACGGCAGAGAAGCAGGGGTGGTCCTTCGGGCAGTTCCTGCACCATCTCGCCGAGCTCGAGACTCAGCGCCGAACGACTCGTCGCATCGAACGGTTCCTCCGAGCGAGCAACCTGCCGACGACGAAGACCCTTGGCAGCCTCGACCTCGAGAAGCTGCCGGAGAAGGTGCGGCGTTCGCTGCCCCGTCTCTGCAAGGGCGGCTTCGTCGACCGTGGCGACAATCTGCTGGTCTTCGGCCTGCCTGGTCGGGGAAAGACCCACGTGGCGTGCGCCATCGGCCACGAACTCGTGCAGTCGGGACGGCGCGTCCTCTTCGTGTCGACGAACCTCCTGGTGCAGCGACTGCTGGCCGCGAAGCGGGATCTGCAGCTGGAGCGCGAACTCAAGCGCATCGACCGGTTCGATGCCGTGATCCTCGACGACCTCGGCTACGTCCAACAGGACCGCGCGGAGATGGAGGTGCTGTTCACGCTGCTGGCCGAGCGGTACGAACGGAAGTCGGTGATCATCACGAGCAACCTCGTATTCTCCCAGTGGGACCAGATCTTCAAGGACCCGATGACGACGGCGGCGGCCATCGATCGTGTCGTCCACCACTCCGTCATCCTGGAGATGACGAACGGAAGCATCCGCGAGGAGCAGGCGAAGGCGCGCCTGGACAGCGCTCAGGAGGCAGAGTGACGCCCGCCATTCCGTGCCCTATGGACGCTGCCGCCGCCATGGACGATGTGGACGGGCTCAGCAGCTCGCAGCGGCGCACCAGGGCGATGGGCCCGCCCACAACGCCCACAGCGGCTTGGACAACCTGGCCGTGCTTGTCGGATCCGATCGGGAGCTTGGTTGCGGCCAGGTTGCCCACAGCGCCCACAGGGCCTGCAACTGTAGACAAGGGGTCGTTGTGGATGGCCCTCGACTGGGCTGGCCATCCACCAGGTCGCAACGTCTGGGGAGGTGCCGGCGCCTGACGGATCGCCCCCGACGACAACTACATCCCGTGGGGAATTCTAGTTGTCGCTGGTGGGTGCGAATAATTGTCGTTGCGCAACCCCCCTTCCGGGGACGACCGGCGACGCGACGGCGGATGTTGACGCGCCCGCCGTCCACAGCTGCAACGACTCGACGGCCGGCAAAGGGCCCGTCGTCACAGCCACCCTCCTGGGCGCGCATTGCTTCACGACGCGCTCGCAACGCGTCATCGGTGACCAGGTAGGTCAGCCGAAGTGCGGCCTTGTGGTCGATGACGACGCCTCCTTCGGCCAGGAGGTCTCGGGCCGAATCGACCGAGTTCGCCTCACATACAGCCCGGCTGACCAGCAGTCGCAGCGCCGGTGTGCTCCGACCGACGATGCCCAGCTGATCGAGGACCGGGTAGACGCCCGTGCCGTCCTTGCCTCGCTTCGGCAGCTTCTTCCCGCCTCTTGGTCGGCTGCTCGCATACGCCGTCTTGATGCGGACGGTCTGTCCGCCGAGTGTCCGTACAGGCGTGACGCGGTCGCGCTCCGTGCGCACCTCGATACCGCGGGTGTCGGCCTTCTCCCGGACAGCCGCGAGAGCCTCCTTGCGTCGCTCCTTGTCATCGGAAACCTGCTGGAGGATGCGTCCCGTCATCTCCGCTGCGAGCTCCCTCGCCATCTGCAGAAGCTCGCGCTCGGTGGCGGCGAACGTCTCCGGATCCCGCGCTTCACCCATCTCCCGGCCCACTTCGACGAGCCGATGACGGAAGGCGAGCACGATTTCATCTACGAGGCCGTCCATGTCGTCCATGGACGAACCAGATCACGAGTTCCGACCTGCCGCAACCGATGCCGGCCAAACCGATCGTCCTACGCTGCGAACCCGCGACGCTGCTTCAACCGAGAGGCAGTCGCGGATCGCGCCCATGCGGTACTCGACCACCATCGTCTTGTACTCGTGCGCTTGAATGCGACCGGTGGTGTGCACGCCCACCAGCAGCTGGACCGTGTTCACGCACCCCAGTGCCAGGGCGCCCAGGGTGATGATCGCTCCGATGGCAATGAACAACTTGCCTTTCCACACCTGATACGCCGGGCTGGTGTCACGAAGCATGGCCGCATCATAGCCGCCCAGCGCCCGCGGCTCTCCATCCCTGTGGGCCCAGCAGGGTCGCTCGAGATATCCGCCCCCGATGTCCCAATCCACCGACAACGCCGCCGGCCCGCGATTCCCGCTGCACCTGCAGATCCTCGTCGCCATGGTGCTCGGCGCTGCCATCGGTCTGTCGCTCAACGCCGCGTCCGTCAATGGCTCCATGGCGCGGGCCGACGTGCTGTTCATCGCCAGCTTCGGCGAGAAGGCCGGAAAGCTCTTCCTCGCCCTGCTCAAGATGGTCGTCGTTCCGCTCATCTTCAGCAGCCTGGTCAGCGCGATCACCGGACTCGCCGGGCAGGGGGGGCTCAGACGCCTCGGGCTACGCACCCTCGGCTACTACCTGACCACCAGCCTGCTCGCGATCACGGTCGGCATCGCGGTCGTCAACCTCATCCGACCCGGCGATGGCCTCGACTACGCCACGCTGATGGCCGCCGCCGCCGCCGAAGCCGAGACCCTCGATCTGACGCTCCACGACGTCGAGCAGGTCGCCGATCAGGGCGTGTGGGGCGTGCTCGCCGACATCGTGTTCCGCATGGTGCCCACCAACATCGTGTCGGCCAGCATGGACAACGGCGCCATCCTGTCCGTGATCTTCTTCGCGATCTGCTTCGCGGTGGCGGCCGTGAACACCGGTGGCCAGGCGCTGAAGACCATCGACACCTTCTTCCGGTCGGTGTTCGACGTGATGATCACGCTCACCAACGGCGTGCTGATGACCGCGCCCATCGGCATCTTCGGGTACGTGCTCTTCGTGACCGCCAGCACGGGCCTCGAGCTCGCGTCGGCCCTGGCCTGGTACATGCTCGCGGTGTTCGTCGCGTTGTGCGTGCACGCGCTGATCACCCTGCCCATCCTGCTCTTCGCGACGACGGGCCGCAATCCGCTCGTGTACGCGGGCCACATGAAGGACGCCCTGCTCACGGCGTTCAGCACGGCCAGCAGCTCCGGCACCCTGCCGCTGACCATGAAGTGCGCCTCCGACAACGCCGGCGTCCGGCCCCGGGTGGTCTCGTTCACGCTCCCTCTCGGCGCCACGGTCAACATGGACGGAACCGCGCTCTACGAAGCCGTCGCGGTGCTGTTCATCGCCCAGATGAGCGGGGATCTCGACCTGTCCCAGCAGGTGGTCGTCGCGGTCACCGCCCTGCTCGCCAGCGTGGGTGCAGCGGGCATTCCCCACGCCGGAACCGTGATGATGGTGATCGTGATGAAGGCCGTCGGCATCGACGAGGAAGCCGTGCTCGTCATCCTGGCCGTCGACCGCATACTGGACATGTGCCGCACGACCGTCAACGTGTGGAGCGACTCCATCGGCGCCGCGATCATCGACGCCTTCGAACCGTCCCCACCCACCGGTATGCAGGTGGCCTCAGGGGGAAAGGAGCCCGTGTGAAGCACCTCTTCGTGATGGACCCTCTCGATCGCATCGTCGTGAAGGGGGACTCCACGTACGTGACCATGCGCGAGTGCAGCGACCGCGACCACGCCGTGTGGATGTGCACCCCCGACCAGCTGTTCAGCCTGGACGGCGCGACGTTCGGCCGGGTCACGAAGACCCGCACCACGGCCGAAGCGCCGTACTTCCACACGTCCGAGTTCGAGGAGCGGCTCCTGTCGGACTTCGACTGCGTGTGGATGCGCAAGGATCCGCCCTTCGACATGACCTACATCTTCACCACCTACCTGCTCGACATGGCGGGAACCGCGGTGATCAACGCGCCGGCGGGGCTGAAGCTGTTCAACGAGAAGATGTGGGTCCAGGCGCGCTGGCCCACCACCCAGCCCGAGACCCTCATCACCAACGACATCGCGCGCATCCGCACCTTCGTCGAGGCCGGGGCCGAGCTCGCCGAGATGCGGTCGGTGCTCAAGCCGTGGGATGGGAACGGCGGCCGGGGGGTTGTGGTCACAGACCCCGAAGACCGGAACCTCTCCTCCTTGATCGAGCTGCTCACCCGCGAAGGCCACGACTACGTGATCGCCCAGCGATACCTGCCGGCAGTGGTGAAGGGCGACAAGCGCGTGCTGTTCTTCGGCGGCGAGGTGGTCGGGGTGATGTCGCGTATTCCCCACGCCCGAGACCACCGTGCGAACATGCACGTCGGCGCGAGTGTCGAGCGCACCGAGCTCACCGAGCGCGAGGCCGCCATCTGCGCCGACCTGTCGCCAGTGCTGCAGCAGCACGGCATGGTGTTCGTGGGCATCGACCTCATCGACGGCAACCTGACGGAGATCAACGTGACCTCGCCTACCGGAATCCGCGAGATCAACCGGCTGTACGGCCTGCAGGGCTCCGACCGGCTGGAGAGTCGGCTGGTGGATGCCGCAGTGGCGTACGTCGAGCAATACCGGGCCCCGGGTGGGCCCACGGGGGCGGCATGAGCGGGAATGGATGGCGCAACTGGCTCGTTGTCGCGGGCGTTCTCACGGGTCTGGCTGCACTTCCCGCCCTGGCTGCAGACCCCGAGGAGCCCGGCGAAGAGCCCGGTGAAGAACCCGCGGCTCCGGCCGATCCCGACGACGCCGAGGATCCGGAGCTCGAGGGCACCATCATGGGTGCCAAGCGGGACAGGGCCCCGATCGATGTGAAGCTGCGCAAGCCCGCCTCGGATGCCGAGTCGCCCACCATCAGCTCCGAAGACGTCGCGAAGCGGGCCGCCGAGCAGCTCGACATGGACCCGAAGCTCGCCGTGGCGATCAAAGAGGGCCTCGAGCTGCTGTTCCTCCGCAAGTACGAAGAGGCGCGCACCCACTTCTACGACCTCGAGGAGCCCTTCCCGGGCACGGGGCTCGCCGAGGTCGCCGACGTTCTGGTGTGGCAGGCCCTGATGATGGAGAACTTCGACTACCGCTACGACAAGCAGTACTGGACCAGCAGCAAAGCGGCGCGCAAAGCCCTCGATGCCGCGCTGGCGAAGGACGGCAACCAGGCGTTCGAGAACTTCCTGATGGCGGGGGTCAAGGGCATCGAAGCCATCCACACCATGCGCAAGAGCCGCTACCTGCCCGCGCTCCAGCTGGCCTTCGAGACCATGGACCACATCGAGACCACCCGCGAGCTCGCGCCCGACTACACCGACGTCAAGCTCGCCGACGGGATGTACAACTACTGGCGCACGGTCGTGACCGAGTCCGCGCCGATGCTCCCCTCGTTCGGCGACCACAAGGCCGAAGGCATCGAGCAGATGCGCGAGGTCGAGGCCAACGGTGTCTTCCTGGGTCCGCCGGCCACCCTGTCGCTCGCGTTCACCTGGATCGAGGAGAAGGACAAGGAGAAGGCCCGCGATGCGTGCATGAAGAACCGTCGCGTCTATCCCGACAACGTGATCAACAACCTGGTCCTGGGGTCGGTTCACGTCTCGATGAAGCGGTACAACCGGGCGATCAGCGTGTTCGACGAGATCCTCGAAGACAGCCCGAACAACAAGCGCGCCGTGTACTGGAAGGGGGTGGCGCTGCACAAGTCGGGCCGGCTCGATCCGGCGCTGGTGCAGTACGACACCTACATCGCCTTCGACTACATGGAGGACTACCAGCGGGCTCAGGCGTGGTACCGCAAGGGCCAGGTCTACGAGCGCAAGGAAGCCTGGGACGACGCCGAAGACGCGTACAAGACCGCGGTGAAGATCGACAGCCACAAGTACGCCAAGAAGCGGCTGGGCGCGATCAAGGACAAGCGCAAGAACGGCGAGATCGACTGATGGGCACCTGGGGATCCGGTCCGTTTGCGAACGATCACGCAGGCGACTTCGTCAGTGATCTCCTCCAGCAGCTCTTCCGACCGATCGATGTCTTCCTCGCCTCACCCGAGATCGACGAGACCTTCGACGCCGCATTCGCAGCGCTGGCCGTACTCAACGAGGTCATCGAACGGACCGGTGTACGCCCCTGGAAGCGAGAGGCCGATCCCATCGTGACCGCGCTGATCCAGTGCTTCGACGAGCAGATCGACGGACTCGGCCCCTCGGAGTCGTTCAAGGCCGAGCATCGTGCTGCCCTCGTTTCGGAGTGCGAGCGCTTCCAGGCCCTCCTGGCGAGATGATCCGTCCCCCGGGCCTCCCGGGTAGAACTCTCGCGCATTCGCTATCGCGCTGGATAGCTTCGCGTTTCCAGCCAGGGTACGGGTGCGATGAGGGGGGCCCGGCAGAACCGGTCGTCTCGGCGGGCGTTTCCGGCTGAGGAGGTGTGGCAGACGCCGTCCTGGCACGGCCGTTGCTTCTCGGTCTGCACGCAGGAGTAGACCAATGGACCAGGTCACACCGAAAACGGTTTCTGACGGTGTCCTCGAGAGAGGGCGAGGTGTCAGAGTCCCGAGCTGCATGGTTGCGGATGCACCGAAACACCCGGGAGGGCGAGTAGGGAAGCGCGTTTCCAAGGGGAGGGACCTCCGGGGGTAATGCCTCGGAAATCCTCGTTTTGCGGGTTCGAGCCCCGTCTCCTGCATTTCTTCTCGACGCACCCCCGGCGAACGCCTCCCCATTATGTATGCTGGATGTGTCGGTGTGGGGTGAGCTCGCACCACGATGGAAGACCCAGCGAGGAGGAGACGGCATGACGCGCCTCGGCTGGCTCGGCATCATCGGCGTGCTCCTGTTGATCGGCGCCCTGAAGCTCACCGCGCCGGTGAGCATGGCGGTGCTGTTCGCGGTGTTCCTCGCCGTCCTCGTGTTCCCCCTCCAGTGCTGGCTCGACAGCAAGCTGCCGACGGTGATCGCGAACGGGCTGGCGATGCTCGTGGTGCTCGCCGTGGTCGCGCTGTTCTTCGGCAGCGTGGGGTTCTGTCTCGCGCGCCTCGGCCAGGAGCTGCCGAGGCTCGCCACCAGCGCCGAGGGCCTGGTGGAGTCCGGCCTGCAGTGGCTCCGCGACTCAGGCGTGGCCGCGCCTCCCGCCGATCAGCTGTGGAAGGACATGAACGGCCAGACCACCCAGATGGCGACGTCCCTCGTCCGACAGAGCGGACGCACGGTGCAGACCGTCGTGCTGGTGACGGTGTTCGCGCTTTTGGCCCAGGCCGAGGCACCGACCGTGATCCGCCGCCTGCACCAGCTGCCCGACGACTCCCGGGAGTCCGCGTTGGCCATTGCGCGCGACAGCGCGAGTCGCCTCAGGCACTACATGGTGGTCCAGACCGCGATGGGCGTGGTGACCGGCATCCTCACGGCGCTGGTGTGCTGGCTGTTGTCGGTCGAGCACGCAGCGGTGTGGGGCGTGCTCACGTTCCTGCTGTACTACATCCCGAGCGTGGGCCACATTCTCGCGACGGTCCCGCCCACCCTGATGGCGTTTGCGGACCAGGATGCCGGGAGAGCGGCCCTGGTGCTGGCGATCCTCGGCGGCGTCCAGCTGGTGATGGGCAACTTCGTCGACCCCGCCCTTCTCGGTCGCGAACAGCGGGTGTCGGTGCTGACGATCTTGCTGTCGGTGGTGTTCTGGGGGTGGGTCGGCGGTGTCGTGGGTGCCATCCTGGGCGTGCCGATCACACTGGTGCTGCTCGTCATCGCCAATCATTTCGAGCGCACCCGGTGGGTCGCAGTGATCGCGGGGGTCCACGACGGCGAGCAGGGGGTCGACGCCGCATCGAGGTCGTGAAGACCCACCTCAGCCGTCGGGCGTCACCCGGTTCAGGTCGGGGCCCGTCAGCCGCAGCGACAGCTGGAACGTCCAGGCCGCCGGCTTCGTGAACGCGTTCGTCGGGACCTGCATGCCCAGGTCCATCGCCGCATCCGGCGTCCCGGCGCCGGCCCCGATCGCCACGTGGTGCACGGCCTCTTCGAGGCGGTACCCCGCGCGGACCATCGTGGTGGCGGACGGATCGACCTGCAGACCTGCGGAGAGCAGCAGCGGATCGGAACTGTCGAGCCTCGCACCGCCGTCGATCGCGACCCCCGCCACGCCCCGCTTGCCCGCCCAGAAGCCGCCGAGCAGCTCCAGCGGGCGGTCGAGCGTGGGGTCGTCGATCGGCAGGACGTTGCGACCCGAAAGCCCGATGACCAGGTGCTCGTCGGGCTTGAAGGCCAGGCCGGCCGTCATGTTGCCCGTGGTGCCCTTGCCCGTGCGCTCGTGGTTGTAGAACGACAGGCTGCCGCCCACCCCGATGCTGATCCGGCGCTCCCAGAACGGCACCGCCGCCGACAGCGTCAGGTCGTGGTTCTGGCGCAGGTTGGTGAGGGTGGTGCCCGGCACCTGCCAGCCCGGCAGATCGCGGGTGGTGAGCGGAGGATTGAACCGGTCGCCCGAGTAGACGAGCCCCAGCGCCAGCGGACTGGTCTCGGTGTCGACCGCGCCGATGTGCCAGTGCAGCCCGCGCTGACCGTACGACCCCGCCAGGCTGAAGTCGTACTTGTCGACAGTGCCGGGAGTCGCGGGATTCGCGGCGACCGCCCCGATCACGTAGGGGTTGCCCACCCCGGTCGACCCCATCGCGAGGGAATCCGCGGCCTCCACCCGGTCGGCGGCGAGGGCACTGGTGATGAGGAGTGCGGCGAGCATCGGTGTCGACTAACGCGGTGCGCGGGATGGTGGGAACGGGGTCTTCCCCCCCATCGAGCGATCGGCGGTATGGTGCGGCCGACACCGTGGAGGGGCGATGCGGACCTGGATCTGGATTCTCTTGGGCTGTGCCGCGTGCACATCGACGCTCGAGGGCGACGACGCGGGGGAGTGCTCCGATGGCGCGGACAACGACGTGAACGGGCTGTTCGACTGCGACGACCCGGGCTGCATGGGCTCGCCGGACTGCGATGCCGACACCGACCCCCAACCGGAAGCAGACACGGACACCGACACGGACACGGACACGGACACGGACACGGACACGGACACCGATGCGGACACAGACGCGGATGCCGACACGGACACGGATACGGACACGGATGGCGTGCTGTCCATCAACCTGACCCTGTCCGATGGCACGCCCGACTCGATCACGATCGCGCTGTCCAACGCGACGGAGGCGTACGATTTCGGCATGGCCCAGACCGCCGTCGAAGCCGCGGCGCCCGGGGCTGGATGGTTCGGCGAAGACTGCTACGTCGGCACCGCCGGGTTCATGCTGTGCCATCCGGTCGGCACCACCGGTGCGACCCTCACCAACGTCGCCACGCCCGCCGAGGTCGTCGAGGGCTCCACCACCCTGATCCCGATCGAGACCCCATCGGCCGACACGCCACCGCTCACCTACATCCTGATCGGTCAGACCAGCGACACGTGCTTCGTGTGGGGGGACGATCCGACCTACTACGCGGGCCATCCCAGTGGTCCCTGCATCGAGTTGTGACGCCGATCATCCGAGCGCGTTCGGCGGAGGCACCCTGGGGCTGGCATTCGGCGGACTGGCTCCGAACGCCGCGAGCTCGAAGGTCCGGCGGATCAGGATCGGGCGACGACGCAGCAACGACTCCCGCGTGATGCCGGGCTGAACGGTCCGCGCGAGCCAGGTCTCGTCGGTGAGCCAGCCCTCGATGTGGGTGCGGTCGGGCAGGATCGGGAGCGGCACGATGCAGTGGGCGACCCATCCCGACGGGCCTCTGCAGACCCGCGCGGCGATTCCGGCCACGTCCGTCGGGCCTCCCGGGAGGGCGGGGAGTGGATGTGCCGGTGTGACGCGCCCCTGGGGCAGGTAGGCCTCGCCGAGACCGGTGTGGTCGGACAGGGTCCAGGGGCCGTCGGGGTGCGTCTCGAGGTCGTCGACCCGCCACAGGGCCCAGGGCGCGAGCTGGACCTGGCGGACCTCGGCGCGAAGCTCGGCCCGGGGCTGGGGATTGGTGCGGGTCCAGATGTGGAAGGGCGAGAAGGGCCAGTCCTCCGAGCGGAGGAACGCGCACCCGGCCACCGTCGCCGCTCGGAGCAGACGACCGGCACCGAGGGCTCCGGGACCCAGCACCCGCTCGGGACCCTCCATCCCGGCGGCGGGCCAGTGGTCGGTCGCGAGCCGGACGAGGGTGGACAGCGACGGGACGGGATGCCCCCAGTCGGGTCGGTTGCGGTCGGGCAGGAGCGGCTCGGCCAGGCCGGCGTCCCGTGCGGCGGCCTCGAACGCATCCCGAGACCCCTCTCCTCTGCGCCAGGCGTTCCAGGTGCTCCACAGGGCCGCAAAACGCCCGTCTCCATCGGACGAGTTCGAGGGAGGGGAGCTGTCGAAGGACTCCCAGCACGGGTCGTCGAACGGATCGGCCTGGATGTGGGGTGCGCCCCCGTCCGCGGGCCACTCCACCACCGTGGGGGTGTCGCGCGGCGGAGGCGGGTCGGATCGGGGGTCGCGATGAGTGGGGGGCGATTGCAGGCGTTGTCGGTCCACGCCTCGTGATAAGAACGGGCGCCCGAGTCAGCCACCCCCTGGATGAGTCCCTGGAGACGCCCATGTCCACGCACGACCTCGACGAGACCACCCTCGCTGGATTCCGGCTCCTGGTGGCCATCGCCAAGGCCGACGGGCGCATCGCCGCCGAGGAGGTCGACGCGCTCAAGGACGCGTTCGGTGAGCACGCAGCCCTGGTCGACGAACTGCTCCAGCAGGACATCGACGTCGATGCGGAGATCCAGTTGTTGAAGACCGACGAGGAGCGGGAGCGCGTCTACCGGTCGGGCTTCGCGCTGGCCTACGTCGACGAACACATGGCCCACGACGAGGTCGACATCCTCGAGGCGATCTGGCCCGACCATCCGGAAGACAGCCTGCTCGAAGAGGTGCTGGGCGAGGTCAAGGACACGCTGCTGCCCGCGGGCATCATGCCGATCGCGGATCCGGCCAAGCGCCAGGACGAGATCGAGCACGATACCCTGAAGTACGCCATCATCTCGGCGGTGGTGGGCGCGATGCCCATCCCGGGCGTGGCGATCATCGCCGATGCAGCGGTCATCGCGATCCAGGTCAAGCTGGTGCGCGACATCGGCCAGTACTGGGGCCACGTCATCGACGGTCCGGCTGCGAAGAGCCTGCTGGGCACGGCTGCGGGGGGGCTGGGCGTGCGCCTGGCGGTCACCAACCTGTTCCGGTTCATCCCGGGCTGGGGCGCGGTGATGGCTGCGGGCACGAGCTTCGCGAGCACCTACGCGATCGGGCGCGTCGCCAACGCGTACTTCGCGGGCGGGCAGGACCTGGACGACGACGCGATGCGCGATCTGTTCAAGAAGGCCAAGGCCGAAGGCGATCAGGTCTACAAGGAGCGCAAGGCCGAGATCCAGACGATCGAGGAGGAGAAGGCCGACGAGCTGGGGTCGCTGCGCGAGCAGGTCGCGGCGAACAAGATGAGTTCCGCGGACTTCGAGCGGGCCGTGGTCGAGACCCTCGACGAAGATGCGGACAAGAGCTCCGACACCCCCTCCAGCTGACGGTCGATCATCGCCGATCGTGGCTTGACGCAACCGCTGCGGCCGCCTAAGTGGCGAGGGTTGCGTCCCGCCTGCGCGGGTCCAGGAGCTTCGTCATGTTCGCAATCGTCGAGACGAGCGGCAAGCAGTACCGCGTCGAAGAAGGCCTCACGATCACCGTCGACCGCATGGATGCCGAAGAAGGCAGCGAGATCACGCTCGACCGCGTGCTCCTCGTCAGCGGAGACGACGTGAAGGTCGGCACCCCCATCGTCGATGGGGCCTCGGTCACCGCCAAGGTCACCGGGCACCCGCGGGGCGAGAAGGTCACCACCTTCAAGTACACCCCCCGGCAGCGCCACCGGCGTCGGGTCGGCTTCCGCCACAGCCACACCACTCTCGAAATCACCGGCATCAAGGGCTGAACCACCATGGCACACAAAAAGGGACAGGGCTCTACCCGCAACGGGCGCGACTCCAACCCGCAGTACCGCGGTGTGAAGCGCTACGACGGTCAGGTCGTCCTCGCTGGCAACATCCTCGTCCGCCAGGTCGGAACCAAGTTCCACCCCGGCAAGAACGTCGGATGCGGCCGTGACTACACGCTGTTCGCGCTCACCGATGGCACGGTCAAGTTCGAGAAGAAGAACAACCGCAAGCTCATCAGTGTCTACCCGGCCGAGCAGGACGCGTAAGCGCTTGCGTCTCTCGTCGCGCGTCGCTCGCTGAGCCATGCGGTTTCTCGACGAGATCGAGGTCTTCCTCGCGTCCGGCAACGGTGGCGACGGCTGCATGTCGTTCCGCCGCGAAGCCTACGTGCCCCGTGGGGGTCCGGATGGCGGTGATGGCGGCAAGGGCGGGGATCTGATCCTGGTGGCGACCACGCGTCGCAACACCCTGGTCGACTTCAACCGCAACAAGCACTACACGGCGGGTCGCGGTCGCAACGGCCTCGGCAAGAACATGACCGGGCGCTCCGGCAAAGACCTCGAGATCGAGGTCCCGGTGGGCACGGTGGTGATCGACCTCGAGACCGAGCAGGTGCTGGCGGATTTCGCCGAGGACGGCGCGCGCTGGGTGATCCCCGGCGGCAGCGGGGGCCTCGGCAACCCGCACTTCAAGAGCTCGCGCAACCGCACGCCGCGCAAGGCCACGCCCGGCAAGCCGGGCACCGAGTACCACGTGCGGCTGGAGCTCAAGCTGCTGGCCGACGTCGGCTTGCTGGGCTTTCCGAACGCCGGAAAGAGCACGCTGATCACCGCGATCAGTGCTGCGAAGCCCCGGGTCGCCGACTACCCCTTCACCACCCTGGTCCCGAACCTGGGGGTGGTCCGCAAGGACTGGGGCACGGCGTTCGTCGTGGCCGACATCCCCGGGCTGATCGAGGGTGCGGCGGACGGTGCGGGGCTGGGGCATCAGTTCCTCAAGCACGTCGAGCGCTGTCGGGTCTACGTCCACCTGGTCGCTGCCGACACCGACGACCCCGACCATCCCGATGGCCCGCTGCCCGAGCGCCTCGCGCAGCGGTACCGCGCCTTGAACACCGAGCTGTCGCGCTACGCAGACCACCTCTCGGATCGGCCCCAGCTGGTCGTGCTCTCCAAGGTCGATCTGCTCGATGGCCCCGCTCTGACCGAGGCGATCGCGGCGTTGTCCGCAGAGGCCGGTCAGCCGGTTCTGCCGCTGTCGGCGCCCACCCGCCAGGGCACCGACACCCTGGTCGACGCCATCCTGAAGGTCCTGTCCGATGACGACTGAGCGCCGTCGGGTACCGATCCTGCCTTCTCGTTCCTTTCACTTCCCCTGCTGTGGGTTGCCGGATCCCGGCGAACCCGGCGACAATATCGAGGCCATCCATGGAGGCCCCCATCCATCCTGAAGCGCTTGCACAAGCCCTCGCTTCTGCGTGTGCCGACACCAAGGCCACGGACATCACCATCCTCGATATGCGAGGACTGGTCGACTACACCGACACGTTCGTGCTCTGCTCGGGGCGCAGCGGTCGTCAGGTGAACGCCATCGCCGACGCCGTCCGGTCGGTGGCCAAGGCCGATCTGGATCTGCTGCCGCTGGGCGTCGAAGGCCAGGAGACCGGCAAGTGGGTGCTGGTGGACTTCGGCGACTGCGTCGTGCACATCTTCGAGGCCAGCATGCGGGGGTTCTACGACCTCGATGGGCTGTGGGCCGATGCTCCGCGCTTCGAGGCGCCGCGCAACGAAGACGACGAGACCGCCGAGGAGCCCCGCTTCTTCTGAGGGAACGATGGGCGTGCGCCTGAAGCTGGCCGTGGTGACGGTCGGGAAGAGCAAGGTCCGCTGGGCGAATGCGGCGGTCGACGAGTATCGCAAGCGGCTGCGTCGCCACGGGCGGCTCGACGAGCGGGTGGTCAAGCCCGAGTCCTTCCGCGGAGACGTCGAGGCCGTGCGGCAGGCGGAAGGGGAGCGGATCCTGGCTGCCGTGGGGGAGCGGGAGCAGCTGGTCGCGCTGGACGAGCGAGGAGAATCGCCCGACAGCCACGGGTTCGCTGCACTGCTGGAGTCCCTGAACCTCGAGGGCACGGTGGTGTTCGCGATCGGCGGTGCGTACGGGCTGTCGCCGGCGGTTCGGAAGGCCGCTGCGAAGACGGTCCGACTGTCGACGCTGGTGATGAACCACGAGGTCGCGCGGGTGGTGCTGTACGAGCAGATCTACCGGAGTGCGACGCTGATGGCGGGCATTCCGTACCATCACTGAGTCCGACCCCGCCTCGAGGCGTCCGAGGAGATGGACCGGGCGTTCGAACGACTTCGATCGATTCAACGCCAAAAACCAATGAACCTGGACCAGCGCACACGTCGCCACTGAGTCACGGAGCAACACGAAGGTCTCACGGAACCACGCGATCCGTTTCGGGTCTTTGTGTTGGTAGTAGCTCGCATATTCGGCGGGACTTGGTCGAAATCACGGCTGGACGTGGCGAACAGGATGGGGTGGGCGTTGTGGATGGTCGAACACCCGGCGTTTTCGCGGTGGTGGTGGGCGCGGGGCGAACGTCGGACCTGACGACCGACCACCTCCACCACGACCGACGACCACGACAGGTTCGCCTCGTCGATCACGTCTTGTTCGCAGGGCTGTTCGTGCTCTGAGGCTCTGGCGACGCTGTCTCCGGCTCGTCGCTCCCACGATTGGTCCGCTCGGCCTGTTCGTCCATGCTCGTCCGCTGCGTCTCTGTGCGTGTGCCCGATCCGCCTGCCGGAATCGCTGGCCTCCGCCGCCCAGGTGGCCTCCAGAGACGGGCCAAGTCGACCAGCGGGAGTGGCTGCTGGAGAGGCTCGGGCACACGCACAGAGCCACAGGGGACGACGGACGATCGGCATGGGAGCGCGTCGATCGGCGAAGGCATGCTGGTAGAGAGCGTCGTCAGAGCCTCAGAGCGCCAGCACTCCCGAAGAGACGGGGTGTTCACCGTGTTTCGTCGGTGCCTGGATAGCGATGATCGAGCCACCAAAACCTGCAGGGTCATCCAGATTCGCGGGTGGTAATGGGCCGATCCGTTTCGCGTGGTCGGACGGAGGCGTCACCGGAGCGCTCGCGCCCATCGGCCGAACCACGAGCGAACGCTCGAACACGGCAGCAGCGCGGGCCTCTTCGAAGCCTCCGCGCTCTGTGCGACCTATGTGAGCGAAGCGCTCTGCGAGCGACAGCGCACTGTGGTGAGAATGGGGTGCTGAATCCTGCTGAATCGCTCGAAGGGCCGCACAGTTCGTCCGCCTCGGAGCCGATTCATCCTCCTGGGACGCCCGACGGGAGGCGCCGGTGTCGTCCGCGGGGGAGATCTTCGAGCACACCGGCGATTCGGACGATGGGTACTACGAAGGGACGATGGAGTAGGGCTCTCGGAGGGTCGCCAGGCTCTCGGGCACATCGCGATGCCCGCCGCCGATCCGTCCGTGTTCACCGGCCTGTTGGAGGGTCGACAGGCGATCCATCACGTCCTGACAGACCGCATCGGCCTCCACCGCCGCCTCGTAGCCGAGGGGGGCGGACACCCGGCGCGTGCCGTCGCGGGTGATCAGGATCACGCAGTCGCCCTCGAGGGTGATCTGCTGCAGGTCGGCCCAGGGCACGTGCTGGTCGTCGAGGAACACGCCATCCGCGCGAGCGACGAGGCGCATCGGCTGGTGACGTCGCCAGGCGCGCCATCCCTGCCAGACCGCGACGGCTCCGATGCCCGATGCCAGCGCGAGCAGGCCCATCGACAGCACCTGGCGAAGCCAGCCCAGCAGGGTCCACGAGCCCAACAGATGGGCGGGATCCCCGGTCTGGATGGCCTCGAGGGTGACGGTGAGGGCCGTGCGGGCCCGCCAGTGCAGGCGGAAGGCGATGTCCCCCGGCTCGCGGATGGCGTGGACGACCTCCCGACCGAGTGCGTCGAGCCAGACCCAGCCCTGCTGTCCGGCCATGAAGTCGCTCATGGACAGGACGACGAGGGCCCAGGTGCCCGTGATCCCCAGGGCCAGCAGCCAGGCGACGGGGTGTCGGGTGGTGCCGGTGAGCTCGATCCGGTCGAGGGTGGTGCGCAGCATCGGGCCTCCTGGAACGCTTCGACAGGAGGCCGGTCGGCGGGTTCGTCAGGAAGTCGTGAGCCGCTGCTGTCGAGCTACGCTTCGCCTTCGCTGTCGAGCAGGGCCTCGGCCGCCGAGCGCACCGCATCGAAGGTCTTCTCGTCGTCGATGTACGAGAAGAACTCCTTGCCCTCTTCGTCCTCGCCGTACTCGAACAGGAAGAGCTCGAGCTCCTCGCCGTCTTCGTCGATCAGCTGCTGAACCGGGGCCAGGACGGCGTACTGCACGTCGGACAGCTCGATCACGGCCAGGATGGCGGTCTGGTGGGTGACGCCGTCCTCGTCCTCGAACTCGACCACCTCGATCTCGTCGCTCTCGTCGAGCTCCTCGACGTGACCGAGCCCGTTTCCGCCGTCGAAACCGTTGTTCCCGTTGTTCCCGTTGTCGTTGCCACTAGCCATGTTTCGCCTCGAACTCGCGCATGAACCCGATCAGCGCCTCCACGGCAGCGTCGGTCTGCGCGTTGTAGATGCTCGCCCGTAGCCCGCCGACGGAGCGGTGTCCCTTCAGTCCCGACAGTCCGGCGTCTGCGGCCGACTTCCAGAAGGTGGTGTCGAGGTCGGCGTCGCCGGTGGTGAAGGTGACGTTCATCCGGCTGCGGCTGGCGCGGTCGGTCTTGCCGCTGAACAGCCCCGAGGCGTCGATGGCGCCGTACAGCGCGTCGGACTGGGCCTGGTTCTTCGCGTCGATGCCGGCGAGACCCCCGTTGTCCTCGAGATACGCCGCCACCCGCTCGACCACGTAGATCCCGAAGGTGCAGGGCGTGTTGTACATGCTGCCTTTCTTCGCGTGCAGCGGGTACTGCAGCATCTCGGGGACGTCGGGCTTGCAGCGCTCGAGCCACTCCTTGCGCATCACCACGGTGGTGACGCCGGCCGGGCCCATGTTCTTCTGGGCGCCGGCGTAGATGAAGTGGAACTTCGAGCCGTCGATGGGCCGGCTGAAGATGTCGGACGACATGTCGCAGACCAGGGGCACCGGGCTGTTCGGGACGGTGTGGAACTCGGTCCCGGCCACGGTGTTGTTCGACGTGTAGTGCAGATAGACCGTGCCGTCCGGGAGATTCGCGAGCATGGGCTCCAGCGCGGCGGGCTGGGGGACGCGGTCGTAGCTCGTCTCGGCGGAGCTGAAGGGGACGTCGACGGTGCCGTAGCGCCTGGCCTGGACGATGGCGCCGGCGGACCAGGTGCCGGTGTCGAGGTAGGTGGCCCGGCCGCCCCTCAGCAGGTTGAGCGGGAGCATGAAGAACTGGGTGCGGGCGCCGCCGTGGAGGAACAGCACCTCGTAGTCGTCACCCACGCCGAGCAGGCGCTTGATGCGGGCGCGGGCGCTGTCGATGACGGCGTCGAACTGGGCGGAGCGATGGCTGCACTCCAGGATGCCGATGCCGTGGCCGTCGTGGTTCCACAGCGCTTGCTGGGCCTCGCGGAGGACGGGTTCGGGGAGCACGCCGGGGCCGGCGCTGAAGTTGTGGATGCGCGCTTCTTTGGACATGCAGTCCTCCAATCTCGGGAGATTCAGCGAGGGTTCAGCGAGGGCTGAGGGCGACCAGGGAGACGTGCAGGACGTCGTCGAGAGCGGTGATGCGGTCGAGCAGGGCGTCGGCCGGGGCACCATCGAGGCCGATCCGGGCCGTGGCTGCGCCGCCGCCGACGAACACGGTGTTCTCCATCTCGCCGACGTTGCGCTTGCCCGACCGCAGGATGTCGAGCACGGATGCGAGCACGCCGACCCGGTCGTAGTGCCGGACGACGAGCGCATGCGTGGACGCGCGGTGGCTCGACAGGTTGACGCAGTTGTCGGGACGCCCGGTGGCCAGGAACCCCTCGATGATCCGGCAGGCCTCGTCGGCCACGGATTCCTGGGCCTGGACGGTGCTGGCGCCGATGTGGTGCGTGCCCACGACGTTGGGGTGCCTGGCGAGGGGATGGTCGAACGGACCGGACTTGGCCGAGGGCTCGTTCGAGAACACGTCGAGCCCCGCGCGGATCCCCTTGGCGTCGAGGGCGGCGAGCAGCGAGTTCTCGTCGACCACGGCATCGCGGCTCGTGTTCACGAAGATGCTGTCGTGCTTCATGGCATCGAGGATGCTGGGACCGATGAACCCGCGGGTCTCGGCGGTGGCGGCGAGGTGCACGCTCAGGACGTCGGCGCGGGAGGCCACGTCCTCGGGGGTGTCGTAGGGGCGAACGCCGTACTGTTCCGCGCTGGCGGGGGTGAGCGAGCGCGACCATGCGATCACGTCCATGCCGAAGGCCCGGGCACGGTGCGCGACCGCCTGGCCGATCTGCCCCATGCCGATGAGCCCGAGGGTGCGTCCGGCGAGCCCGCTGGCCTTCCCGTAGGCGGCCTTGTTCCACTGCCCGGCGCGCAGATCGGCCGTGCAGGCGGGGATGTGTCGGTCGACCGCGAGGATGAGCCCCAGGGTGAGCTCGGCGACCGCTGCGGCATTGCGACCGGGGCAGTTGCTCACGAACACCCCGCGGCTGCTGGCGGCTTCGAGATCGATGGTGTTGACCCCGGCGCCGGCCCGCACCACGAGGGACAGTGCACTGCTGTCGAGGACCTCGGCGGTGACCTTGGTGGACCGGACCACCAGGACCTCCGGGCGCCAGTCGTGCACGACCTCGACGAGGGTGGCGCCCTTCAGCGAGGGCTCCGCCCGGACCTCGAACCCGTTGGACGCGAGTCGCACCCGAGCCCGGTCGACCAGCTTGTCTGCGAACAGAACGCGCATCGTGCCTCCTCCCGCGCGGATCACGCTGCCGCGTCGGTCCAGGAGACGGCGCGTATCGCGGGACTGGTATGCTCGCTCCCGTGGCCCGCTCGATCCTCATCGTCGACGACGATCCCATCGTTCTGAACGGGATGAAACGCGTGCTCGAGCGGGCGAAGTGGACGTGTCACACCGCGAGCCGGGCCGACGAGGCCATGCCGTTGCTCGAGGGCGATGCGCCGCCGGATGCCGTGATCGTCGACTACGACCTGGGCGATCACGACGGGTTGTCGGTGCTGGAGTGGATGCGCGATCACCGGCCGTCGACCGTCCGGATCCTGATGACCGGCCACGACGATCTGCCCCTGGTGGTCGCGGCGATCAACCGCGGCGAGGCGTTCAAGGTGCTCCGCAAGCCGTTCCAGCACCTGGAGCTCCTGGAGGTCCTCGAGAGCGCGTTCGCGAGCGTCGAGCGCATGCAGAAAGCGACGACCGAGCGGATGATCGAGGCGGCGTTCGAAGAGCGGAAGGCCCTCATCGAGTGTCTGGACCGCCGCCAGCTCCGGTTCGCGCTGCAGCCCATCGTCCCGATCGACCGTCCGCACGCGCCCGTGGCGTTCGAAGCGCTGCTCAGGCCCACCCACCCGCGCTTTGCGAACCCCGCCCAGCTCCTGGTCGCGGTGGAGCGGCACAACCGGGTGCTGGAGCTCGGCGATGCGGTGTTCGAGCTCGCTGCGGGGGCGCTTCCCACCCTGCCTCCGCGCACGGACCTGTTCATCAACCTCCATCCCGCCCAGCTCGGCGACCCGTCCCGTCTGCAATCGGGATTCGCGGTGCTGAACGACCACGCGGATCGCATCACCTTCGAGGTCACCGAGCGCAGCCGACTGCAGGACATCGACAACTGGGAGCGGAGTGTGGCGTGCATCCAGGATGCGGGCTTCACCCTGGCGGTCGACGATCTGGGTGCGGGCTACAGCGCGCTGACGATCCTCGCGGATCTGCAGCCTCGCTACATCAAGCTCGACATGAGCATGGTGCGCGATCTGGATGCGTCTCCGCGCAAGCAGCGCCTGATCCAGCTGTTGGTCACCTTCGGCGAAGCCACGAACGCCTCGGTGATCGGCGAAGGGGTGGAGACCGAGGCCGAGCGGCTGGCGCTCCGGAGCTGCGGTGTGGCGCTGGTGCAGGGCTACCTGGTGGGCGCCCCGGTCACGATGCAGGGGTAGAGCGGGTCAGCGCAGCAGGCGGACCGCCACGCCCTCGCGGAGCTTCGGCTCGAACCAGGTGGACTTGGGCGGCATCACCTCGCCGGCATCCGCGACCGCGAACAGCTCGTCCAGACTGGTGGGGAAGAGGTGGAACGCCACAGCGGGCCCGTCTGCATCGGCCCCGATCGCCTGGACCCCGTCCACGAGCCCGTCTGGGCCGTGGATCCCGCCCACGAAGGTGATCCGGGTGGAGCGCCGCGGATCGTCGATGCCGAGGATCGGGCCGAGCAGGTGATCCTGCAGCAGGGCGACGTCGAGGGTCGCCACGGGGTCGTTCGCGTCGACCTGCACGACGTCGGCACGGGGGGCGAGCGCGTACCAGCGGCCCTGGAGGAACATCCGGAACGCGCCCTTGGAGTCCGGGGTGTCGGAGTCGGTGGGGGTGACCGTCCAGCCCTCGCGGACCCGGGCCAGGAACGCGTCGGGCTCGAGGCCGTTCAGGTCGTGCACGATGCGGTTGTAGGCCATCACCAGCAGTCGGTCCGACGGGTAGAGACCGGCCAGGAACGCGGCACTCGTCTCGTCCTGACGATCGGCGTGGATCCGGCTGGCAGCCGCGGAGCGATGGTGGCCGTCGGCGATGTACAGCCGGGGGATGTCGGCGAACGCGGCTTCGATCTGCGACACCTCGTCGGCGGTGGCGCGCCACAGGGTGTGCTCCACGCCGTCCTCGGTGGTCACTCGCCACTCGGGGTCGCGCGCGGTGACCCGGGCTGTGATCGCATCGAGGGCGTCGGTGGGGCGGTAGGCCAGGAACACGAGGCCGACCTGGGCGTCCAGCACGTCCATGTGATGGGTGCGGTCGTCTTCCTTGTCGGGGCGCGTGTACTCGTGCCGCGCGATCCGGCCGTCGTCGTACTCGGCCACGCTGGCGGCCGCGAGGATGCCGATCTGCCGGTGCACGCCTTCGTGGGGCGCGCAGGTGGGGGGCGTGAACGCCTGGCCGTAGAACAGGTACGTCGCGTCGTCGAGCTGCTGCACCAGCCCGTCGTCGAGGAACGCATCCAGGGTCTTGCGGGCCTGCTGGTAGGCCGCGTCGCTGTGCGCGTCGGTGCCGGGGGGCAGGTCGACCTCGGAGCGGGTCACGCGCACGAACGATCGGCGCTCGCTGGCGATGGAGCGCGCCTGGGCTTCGGAGAGCACATCGTACGGGGGCGCGATCACGGCACCGGCGTGCTGGGGATCGGGAACGACGGCGGCGAACGGCTGGACGCGGGCCACGGGGTCTCCAGAGGGGTGGGACGTGGGAGTTTCGGGGGCGCCCCCGTAACCCGAGGTGGCCCGGACGGGGTCGGATCGGCTACCGTGTGCGTCCCCCAAACCGTCCGCTTCGGAGCGACCATGGCATTCGACTGGATCGCGGGCCTCTTCCAGTCTGAACAGACGCGCGGCCTCTCTGGCGATTCGGCTTCCGCAGTCGCACTGGACGACTCCAACCCGTACTACAACTACCGGTTGCGCCGTCACAAAGCCGAAGGCGACATCGTCGCAGACCCCGGGCTGCTCTGGTACACCAGCCCCTACGTCAAGCGTCGCACGGGCCTCGGCACGCACATCGCGGCCGAGCAGGGCGAAGGGGTGGCGAACTTCACGGACGTGCTGCTGATCCTGTCCGTGGACGACTACGCCAAGGCCGCCGAACAGGGGGGATCCGCCGACGAGTGGAACCAGAAGGCGAACCGCGCCCTGTCCCAGGAGTTCGAGAACTTCTGCCGGCGCGAGCAGTTCAGCCGGCTGTACAGCCACCGTCAGCTGGGCTTCAAGATCGTCGCCGACGGCTCGGACGAGCTCGGGGGCCAGTCGCTCCAGCTGTCCGAGGGCGAGTTCGTCACGGGGCTCCTGCCCAACCTGTACACGGGTCCGGTTCGGGGCAGCTTCCCGGTCATCGGGGTGCACCTGAACCTCCCGGGCGTGTGGGAGGGGTACAAGGAGGTCGGCCGACTCCACAACGACCAGATCCTGTTCACGATCGGCAACCACTGGCTCGACAACTTCCACCACCCGAGCCTGGCCGAAGCCGCGCTGTACCGGCTGCAGCAGTACCCCGACGGCAGCTTCGTCCACATCGTCAACCCCGACCTGCAGGACCGCTACCAGGTCACCAGCATCCAGCAGTCGGGCACCAACGTGCTCACCCTGGCCACCCGCGACGGGCAGCCCCTGGCCTACATGGTGCTGGCGGTGATCGACCCTCCGGCCGACGCGCCGTCGAGCCCCGGAGAGCCCTCCAGTCCCGAACAGATCGCACGCCAGGCCGGCAACTCGTCTGCGGACACGGGGGCTTCGGGCGGTCGTCCGGCAGAGCGCCCCGCAGCGTCGGGCTCTCCCCAGGCCATGAAGCCCGGCATCGCGATGCCCGTGGCGCCCAGCAAGCCCGAGCCGGAGTCCTCCGAGCCCGGCGTCGCCCCGCCGATGCTCATCGACGATGCGCTCCAGCCCATCCAGTCGGACGCAGGTCGCCGGGGCAGCAAGACCATCATCCCCGACGCCCCGAGCGAGCGGATCTTCACGCTCCAGGAGCGCGGCGCACTGCTCCAGAAGGTCCACTTCTCGGCCTTCATGGAGGGCTACGACGTCTACATGGGCGCTCGCGGCGAGCTCGGCACGGTGGTCGACTCGCCTGCGGCCACGTTCCAGGTCCGCAAACGCCAGGTCAGCCTCAAAGCCCATCAGGACCTGCTCGTGGGCGGCCGCAAGGTCGGAGCGGGATCCGAGGTGATGATCGAAGGCGACACCACCATCGAGGTCGGCACCGAGCGCCTGGACTACCGCGATCTGCGCGGCCTGCGCGTCGACGGCTGGCCCTACGTCGCCGAGATCCGGCGTCCCGCCTCGTCCAGCTACATGATCTGGGGCGACCGCTACCGCATCGGTCGGTCGCGGGAGTGCCGGGTGGTGCTGCCCGACGAGCCGCGCAACGACAACATCCACTGGAAGGCGAGCGTCGGGGCGGGGGCCACGATCCGCGCGCGCACGGGCGAGATCCCCAAGAGCCGCTTCTACACGGACTCGATCATGGTGGCGTCCGAGCACGCGACCATCGACGTGAAGGGCGACACTCCCGACGTCATCTGCAACGCGCGCCACTGCTACATCTACGTCCGTCGGCGCAGCGAGGTGATGCCGCTCTACCCCGCCACCAGCGGTCGCACGCCCCAGCAGATGCCCCTCGAGCCCGGCGACGAGCTGCTCATCGGCAACTGCCTGTTCCACGTGGGCTTCTCGCCCGGCGCCACCGACCAGCCCATCGCGCCGTCGGCTCCCGCCCCGGACGTGCAGCTCACGCCCGACAACCTGGTCGACGCCATCTCCGAGCCGGACTTCCGGGACCTCGACAAGAACACGGGCACGGACGAAGACCAGGACGATCCCTCTCAGGAGGTCGAGGACGAGGGGCCTGTCGAAGAAGAGGCGGAAGACGTCTCCGAGGACGCTGCCGACGGCGATTCCGCGCCTCCACCCGACGAACAGCCCATGGGCATCGAGATGCTCGAGCCCATCGAGCCCAGTCAGCCCCTGGATGTCGTGAGCATGGAGTCGGTGACCGGCGCCAGCATCAAGGCCGAAGCCGACGAAGAAGTCTCGAAGTCCAGCATGCTGGACGACACCGGGCCCGTCAGCATGCCGCCGATCGACGACGAGGGCGACGACCCCACCTCTCCCGGGATGGTGATCCCCCGCGAGCTGCTGGAGGACGACGAGCTCGAGGCCGACGAGAGCGACAATCGGGAGCCACTTCCCGGCGAAGACGCTGCGCCCACGCTCCCCGCCGGCGAGCCCGAGGTGGATCCGAGCAAGGACGCCGTGGCCGGGTGGGACGAAGACGACTGGGAAGAGGCCACGGGGCCCGCACAGCTGCCGGAGGGCGAGGAGGACAGCGCGCCCATCGACGTGCCCACGCCCTTCCCGGACGTTCAGCCACCCCCGATCGACAAGCCTCGAGACCTGGCCGCGTCCGTGGCCGAAGAGGGGCCGTCCGAGACCTGGAACCCCGACGAGCCTCCGGCCGAGGCCGACGCGCTGGAAGAGGACGAGACCGTCGTCACCTCGCGGCCGGGCACTGCCTCTGATGAAGACTCCGATGAAGACTCCGGAGAGGAGGACATCGGAGAGTCCGACCCGACGGAGATGGCCGATCCTCCCGATCTGTCGGACGATGCGGAGGTCGAGGAGGAAGCGCCCGAGGCCGACGACGCCGGGGATGCCGTCGAAGACGCGGCGACCGTGGTGTTCGATCGGGACGCCGAGGAGAGCAGCGAAGCTGCGCTCACGGAAGAAGCCCCGCGCTCCACCGATGGAGACGACGAGGTCGAGCCGCTGGTGGACGTCGCGCCGTCCGGGGTGGTCTACACCGACGACTCCGAAGCGCAGTTCGAGCTGGGCCGGCCCCTGCACATCGTACAGAGCGGCTGGACCGTGCGGGGCGAGGTGACCGCCGGCAACCACCACGGTTGCGATCTGGTCATTCCCGAGAACCGCATCGTGGCGGGCCAGACCTTCGAGCCGGCGGAGTACTTCACGCTGAAGATCCGCGGGCGCAAGGGCAAGCTCGAGGTGCTGAAGCCCACCGAGCTCCTGATCAACGAGGACGATCCGCGCCAGGACGTCTACGACGACCCGTCCAAGCTCACGATCGACGTGATCCGTCGCGACGATCAGGGCGAAGAGGACTTCGTGGTGCGGCTGGTGGTGGGCATGGACCGCTCACTGCCCGATCCACGCGCCCGATTCGTGGCCCTGGACTACGAAGACCCCCTGGCCGCCGCGCTGGTGACCCGGGGGCTCGGCGTGGGTCAGCCGCGCACCCTCGAGATGGGGGGCGTGATCATGACGCTGACCTGGGACGACGGGACCATCACGATCACCGACTACCTCGATTCGTACCGGACCGACGACGGCTTCCAACCGTTCTTCGTACAGCAGGGCGGGAAACGCTTCGTCACGGCACCCGAGGATGGCTCGGACATCGTGCTGGAGCCCGGCGATCGCATCGTGGTGGGCAACGCGGTCTACCTGCTGCGCGGCCTGTAAGCTGTGGTAGCGTGAGGCCATGGCGTACTCCATCGGCGTGGTGTGCTCGATCGGGGTCGGCCCCGAGCGTGGCGGGCGTTCCCGGAACGAAGACAACTACCTGATCTGTCGCGACAACGAGATCACCTACCTCCATGGCGACGTGGAGCGGAAGGAGACCGGCGGCGGAGACGGGTTGTTGCTGGCCGTGTGCGACGGCATGGGCGGACACGAGGACGGCCACGTGGCGTCTACGACCGCTGCACGCGTCGTCGCCAAGCTCTACCGACCCGGAGCCCCCAAGGATCCGCCCCGGGCCCTGCTCCGCTACATCCAGAAGACCCATCGTCGGCTGTACTGGACCGCAGCCGAGAAGGGGCCGGTGTCGATGGGCACCACCCTGTCGGTGTGCTGGCTGCTGAACGGCAGTGCGGCGTGGGCTCAGGTGGGCGACTCCCGGATCTACCTGTTCCGCGAAGACCGTCTGGTGCTGCTCACCGCCGACCACACCCGCAACGAATTCGCCCGTCGGGACGGCCTCGAAGAGGTGTTCCCCGAAGGCGAGACCCTGGCGCAGAACTTCATCTACGGCTCGCGCGGCATGGGCGACAACACGGGGCTGCGGCTGGAGCCGGGCCTGGATTCCGGGCTCGAACCCCTGGCCAGGGGGGACCGGCTGCTCATCTGCTCGGACGGGCTGTGGGGCTCGGTCGACGACGCATCGATCGCGGATGTGCTGCGCAACACCCCCGATCCCCAGGCGGCGTCGGTGGCGCTGATGGAGCGGGCGGTGGCGCGGGGCAGCCTGGACAACATCACGGTGCTGGTGGTCCGCGTCGATCACGCCGAGCAGAACTCGCTTCCGGAGTGGGACGACGAGGACGACGGCGAAGAGTCGACGGTGATGTTCTAGCCAGCCTCGAACAGGCGCGGCACGGACCGCTGACCGCTCACCCTACGCTCGATCGACGGCCGGGGGATCACATCAGATGGCGCGGATCGACGTCCCAGCTGACCCGCACCCCCTTCTTCGCGGCTTTGCGCAGCGTCTCGATGTTGGACTCGAGCCAGTCCCGGAACGCGCGCGTGACCTCGCCGCGCAGCACGATCTGGAACCGCCAGCGACCCACCAGCCGGGGGAGCGCTGCAGGAGCGGGCCCCAGCACGGCGGTCTTCGGAAACGCCTTGCCAGACGTCCTGAGCGCCCGTGCGAGTGTGTGGGCGGCCTGGTTGGTCTTCCGGCGGTCGACCCCGTCGATGCGCACCAGACACAGCCGCGAGAACGGGGGGTAGCGCAGGGTGGCGCGCAGGCGGAGCTCGGTCTTGAGGAAGCCGCGGACGTCGTCGAGGTGCTGCAGGACGTAGTGCTCGGGCTTCCAGGTCTGGACCAGCACGCGTCCCGGCACGTCGCCCCGACCTGCACGCCCGGCCACCTGCACGAGCAGGGAGTAGGTGCGCTCGGCGGCCCGGAAGTCGGGAATGCGAAACCCCCGGTCGGCGCTGACCACCACGGCGGTGTGCACATCCGGGAAGTCGTGGCCCTTCGCGACGATCTGGGTGCCCACCAGCATCTTCGTCTCGCCCTTGCGGAAGCGGTCGAGGATGCGGTGGTGGGCGCCGCGCCCGCTGGTGGTGTCGGCGTCCATCCGGGCGATGGGGATGTCCGGGAAGTCCTTCTTCAGGGCTTCTTCGACCTGTTCGGTGCCCTTGCCGAGCTCCTCCTGAGCCTCGTGGTTGCACACCGGACACGCGGGGTCGTAGCGCAGCGACAGACCGCAGTAGTGGCAGCTCATCCGGCCGATCTTCTTGTGCAGCGTCATCGAGATGCCGCAGTTCGGGCACTCCCAGGTGCCGCCGCAGTTCGTGCACTGCACCATCGTGGCGTAGCCGCGGCGGTTGTAGAGCACGATGGCCTTTCCGCCGTTGTCGAAGGTCTGCCGGAGCGCATCGACGACTTCGGGTGCGAAGACGGGCCGGGGTTCGCCTTCGGGCCAGGTCATCTCGCGCATGTCGACCATCTCGACCGTCGGGACGGGGCGCGGTGTGGCCCGGACCGGGAGCTCGATCCGCGTGTACCGCTCGCGCTCGGTGTTCTGCCAGCTCTCGAGGCTCGGGGTGGCGGTGGCCAGCACGACCGCACAGCGGGATCGGTGCCCGAGCACGACCGCCAGATCCCGGGCCGAGTACGGAACGCCGTCGTCCTGCTTGTAGGAGTCGTCGTGCTCCTCGTCGACGACGATCAGCCCCAGGTTGCGAAACGGTGCGAACAACGCCGATCGTGCCCCGACCGCCACTGGAGCTTCGCCCGCCCGGATCCGCCGCCACTCCCCGAGTCGCTGGCTGGCCGTCAGCCCCGAGTGCAGCACCGCCACGGCTTCGCCGAACCGCGCCTTGAAGCGCCCGACCAGCTGGGGCGTGAGCCCGATCTCGGGGACCAGGACGAGCACCTGGCGCCCCTTGTCGAGCGCATCGCGTGCCGCGCCCAGGAACACCTCGGTCTTGCCGGACCCCGTGACCCCGAAGAGCAGGAAGGTGCCGCCGTCGGCGCTGGTGATCGCCTCGAGAGCCGCAGCCTGATGGGGGTTCAACAGGGGAGGCTCGACTGCGCCCATGGCGACGGCCTCGGTGAGGGGGTCGCGCCGCTCCCGCTCGTCGAGCGCGACGTGACCGAGGTCGGACAAGCGGCTGACGGCCTTGCTGGCGTGGCTCCCGAACCGCTTGGTGAGATCGGCGACATCCAGCGGACCCCCGGCCTCGTCGAGGGCGCCGAGCACGGCACGCTGGGTGCTGCCGACTCGCTTCATCTGGGCCAGGACCTCGTTCAATGGGCGAGCGAGCTGAGCGGTCTTGACCCGCGCGCGCGTCTCGCCGATCTCGCGGTCGGTCCACTCCAGGAGGTCTGCCCGGTCGAGCCCATCGAGCGCGCGCTCGACCTCCTTCTTGTCCAGCTCGTCGGACAGCCTGCGGATCAGGCCACGCCGGGTGAGGCCGGGCCGGGAGACGATCTCGCGGAGGACCTGGGCCTGGGCGTCGGCGACGGCCCGCTTGGTGAGCGCCTGGATGCCCTGCTGGCTGGCTTCGACGCCGCGCACGACCTTGGCGCGCATGCGGGAGGGCAGGGCGGTGTGGATCACCATGCCGAGCGGCGACAGGTAGTAGTCGGCGATCCATCGGAAGAAGCCGAGCTGGGTGTCGTCGAAGGCGGGCTTGGGATCGACGAGGCGGGTGAGTGGCTTGATCTTCTTGGGGTCGAAGCCGAGGTCGGGCGGGACCTCGTCGAGGACGTCGAGCACGTAGCCGGTCTCGGCGAGCTTCCCGAGGGGCACGAGCACGACATGGCCCCGCTGCAGACGGCCTCTCAGCACGTCGGGGACGGCGTAGGTGAGGGGTTCGGGGAAGGGGCGGGCGACGGCGATCTGGGCGTACACGGAAAGGGGTCTACCCGGTCTTCACGGGGAGTGGCGGACAGGATCTGTCCTCCTCTCTTGCCGGTGTGCGTGCGCCTGCGCGAAAACGTCGATGGGCGTGCGGTGTGGGGAGGCGTGCGGAGTCGGAACAGGCGGACTCCGGGTTTCACGCAGAGGTTGAGAGGGCCCACGGTTGTCGGATGCGAAGGCCACGGTCGGGGGACGCTGTCCGGTACATGTCACTGTCAGAGCCGCAGAGCCCGAACGCTACCGCGGCCCGTGTTCGTGGTCGCGGGTGGGTGCTGCAACGACGGTCGAGCCCGCTGGAAAGAGTCCTATGAACCTCGATCAGCGCAACGTCGCCACGGAGTCACGGAGCACACCGAGGATTTCACGGAGAGGTGCGGAATGGCCGACGAGCAATCGACACCGTCCTGTGCTCGCGCTCGGTCGCGCTCTCCCACTCTGCGTGATCCTGGGTGTCGACTCGACGACATCGCGGGCAGGCTCACAGAACGCGCCCGCGGTGGTCGAACGATCGCATGTTCAGCCTGAGATGGCCTGGTCGAGGCATCCGCGCTCAGCGGATCCTCAGCGCAACCCTCCGCGTAGCGAAGCGCTCAGCGGTGAGAGTTGGCGTTGAATCCATCGACGTCGTTCGAGCGAACGCCCGGGCCCTCCGCCCCGAGCCTCCTTTTCCTCCCGGGACGCCTGAACGGCTCTGCGGTGAATCATCTTGGGACGCCCGACCACAGACATGAAGACCCACAGGCGCAAACAACAAACCAGTAAGAAGTGCGGTGGTCAGACCAGTTGCATCACCGGCCAGTCGGCCAATCACCAGGCCCACCCCACGCGGCTCTCGAACCCGAATGCCCCGTCCAGACGGGCCTCGTCGTCGGTCGACACCCAGCGGGCCCAGCGAACACGGGCTGGAACCCACCGTGCAGCGCTCGATCCGGGGTCGGACGGCGTCGGGAGGACGAGGGCTGCTTCAGGTTCGGGCGCGGGGTCGGGTCGGCGCACCGCATCGATGGCGATCTGCAGGTCGCGGGGAAGTGCGTGCCGGGCGTCCTTGTCGCGCTTCTTCTTCTCCAGGCGCTCCTGCCGCTCCCGTGCCTCCTCCTTCGTGCGGGTGCGGATCCGAGCATCCAGCGCGACGGTGGCCCCCGGCAGGTTGGTGTAGCGGGTGGGGGCGAAGAGGCCGTCGACCGCGAAGCCGAACGCGAACAGGCCGGTCCGCGCTTCGACACGCCCTCCGAGGTTCACGTACAGATCGAACCGGGCGACCGTGGAGTCGGGCCCCAGCGAGATGTTCTCGCGCAGGGTCAGGCCGGTGCCGAACGACAGAGACATCCAGTCGAGGGCATCGACCTCGGCCATCACGGGCATGCTGGCCTCGACCGCCCCGATCTGAGCGGGATCGAACAGGCTCGGCAGGATCACGAAGCCCACACCGGGGTTCACGGCGGCGTGCCAGCGGCCCTGTTGGTGGAAGCGATACCGAAGGTCGAAGCCCGAACCCAGCAGGTAGCCCTCGAAGCCCAGATCGACGTCGCGCCCCAGGCCCACCCGCACGAGCACGGGCCCCTGGGGGACGGGCAGCGGAAACAGCACGGGGTCGTCGGGCGTGCGCGCGCCCAGTCCGAGGCCGACCTCCACCTGACCCTTCTCCAGGACCTTGGCGCCGTTGTGTCGGGACAGGGACAGGCAGCCGGTCGACAGCAGGCACACGGCCGCTGCAGCGCTGGGGAGGACCGCCCTCACAGCCACACTCCGATGCCGGCAGCGACGTCGAAGTCCCAGGCGAACAGCCCCCGGGTGGTGGCACCGAGCTGGTAGCGCAACATCACCGGGGTCTGGCCGATCCGGAGGTCGAACCAGGTCAGTGCGCGTACTCCCGGGTCGACGCGGAACAGGTCGTAGTCGCCGGCGGCGGTGACGCGGAGCTGCAGGGCGGGACCCGCGGCCAGGCCGGTGTGGATGCGATCCGACCCCGTGCCGAGCCCCGACAGCACGGCGATCCGCGAGGCGGAGACGCTGTGGTCCAGGCTGCGGCGCGTTCGCCAGCTGGTGGACAGCTCGCCCAGGAGCGAGACGCGGCGCCATCGCGTGCGCCCCCACACGCCGATGTTGGGGCGCACATCGTGGCGCGCCGCACCCTTGTAGGCGAGGGGACCGGCGGTCACCCCGACGGACGCGCTGGGAACGGGGCCAGCGAAGGCCGCTGCGACGAGGGCGATCATGGACAGCTCGCAGGGGGGCCCAGGTTGTCGAAGGTGTCGTCGAAGGCGGCACACAGCTCGGAGGCGAGGCCGGGCCGCTCGGCCAGCACGACGTCGGTGAGGACCACGGCGTAGGCATCGACCCCTGCCGACCCGTCCAGGTAGCGCTCCTCGTCGGCCCAGACCCGGAGCGCTTCGGCGGCGAAGGACAGCGCGGTGTCGGGGTCGGTCAGCTCGCGGAGGTGCCAGCCGTAGCTCGCGAAGACGATCCCCCGCGCGTAGGGGTCTTCGACGTTGGGCGCGATGGCGGCATCGAAGTCGTGTTCTCCGGCCAGATCGCGACTGTTTCCGACGTCGATGCTGGCGTGCAGGAACCGTGGATCGTCGAGGGTGAAGCCCGCCACCATGTCGGCGAAGCCCTCGTTGAGCCCGGACACGGCGGGGTCGTCGAAGGGTGGGATCTCCCTGGGGCCGCCCGAGACGATCACCTGGAACACGGCGTGGCCGAGCTCGTGGCGGATGACTCCGGGGTTCGCAGCCAGGGGCAGGCCGTCCTGCAGGCCATCGGGCAGCACGACGAAGCGGTGCACGCCCCCCAGCACGTAGGCGGCGTTCGACGACAGGGTCGCCCCCGCCACGCTCGGCTGGTAGGCGAACGGCACGGGGAAGAGGTCGGGGACGTCGACGCCGGCGATGTCCAGCTCGTCTCGGGCCGACGACAGGGCGCGGTAGTACGACCAGAGGATGACGCCGTCCTGCTCGAACGGCACGCCGACACCGTCCTCGATGGCGTACTCGACGTGGATGGGCCCGCCGCCCTTGAAGCTGAAGTTCCCGGCAGAATCGAGATCGAGGTAGCCACCCACCACCCCGTCTCCCAGGGCTCCCCGCATGCGCACGGGGTCGTCGAGCTCGGGGATGGTGACCTCGGACAGCGCATAGTCGCCCTCTCGCCCGTCGATCGCGAGGTAGCGCTCGGGAACGCCCGGCCGGCAGGCGCTGTGGAGCAGTGCGACCGCGAACAGTCCGATGCACACGGCGCGAGGCGGGCTCGATGGGTGGGCGGGTGACATGGGTCTCCGGGAGGGGTCGGGGGATGATACGCGGCTGCGATGGGTCGACGCGAAGAGAACAAACGCCGCAAGCGGGCTGCCCTGGTGGATGCGGGGCTCGAGGTCTTCGCCCGCGACGGCTACGATCGCGCCACGATCGAGGCGATCGCCCAGGGAGCCGGGGTCGCGCGCGGCACGTACTACCTGTACTTCGACGACAAGCTCGCCCTGTTCCAGTCGTTGATCATCCCCTGGGTCGACGAGCTGGTGGCGGTGGTCGACGAGGTCTCGCAGGCGCTGGACCAGGCTGCGGATCGAGCCGAGGTCCGCACGATCTACGAGCAGATGGGTCTGGCGATCGCCCTGACCGGCCTGGCGAATCGCACGCCCATCCTGATCGCCTT
This sequence comes from Myxococcota bacterium, assembly GCA_965224055.1. Taxonomy (GTDB): domain Bacteria; phylum Myxococcota_A; class UBA796; order UBA796; genus JACKEQ01. The sequence continues at coordinate 7,176,315 of OZ245034.1, forward strand.
TCAGGAGATCCGGCGGTCGGGGGAAGCGGGGGAGTTCCTGAGAGCGCAGGAAGCCCGGATCCTCGATGCGGTCACCGGGATCACCGAGCAGGCGCGCACCCGGGGGTTGATCGACGTCGACGACTCGGCGATCGCGGTCCGGGTGATCGTGGGCGCGGTGGAGCGGCTCACGTTCGAGGTCCTCACCCGCGGCGACGACGCGCTGGGCGACCCCACCGTGATCGCGGACCAGGTGGTGGGGATGTTCAGCCGAGCGCTCGGGATCGAGGACCGTTGACGCAGGAGCCCTACTCCTCGAGCAGCATTCCCGCGGCCTGGAGGCGATTCTCGAGGGAGTCGTCGGTGAGCACGGGATTGAGCAGTCCGTCGCGATCTTCGAGGCGCGCGTGCTCGAGACCGATGAGCGCGCCCCGGCGGACGATGGCCCGGCGATCGGCGAGGGTGACGCGCAACACGTCTTCGAGCTGGCGCTGGGCTTTGCGGGACCGCAGGTCGCCCATGGCCAGGCGTTCGCCAGCGAAGCGGGCCGCGAGAGCGCGGATCTCGGCATCGGCGGAGCCGCTCGCCACCACGATCACGGAGGGATCGGCTTCGCCACGGGCGGCCAGTGCGAGCTCGGCCCAGGCGCGGACCAGATCGGAGCCCTGGTTACGGGCGCGCTTGAGCAGGGCTCCGGCGACGGGGCCCTGGATCTCGGAGAGGTGGGTGAGCGCTTCGAGCTGAGCGCCGCTGTCGTCGGAGGCCAGGGCTTTGCGGAGCAGCTGCTCACCGCTGGGATCGCCGAGCGACAGCCGTGCCACGGCATAGGCGAGCTCGAGCTCGGGTTCGACCCAGTCCTCGCCTTCCTGCAGGGCATCGAGCAGTGCGTCGTGGTGGGCGGCACCGAAGCGTCCGACGTCGGCGACGAACTGGGGTTCGAGCGCGAGGTCTCCGCGGGACAGGGCGGCGGTGAGGGGCTCCAGCGCGTCGTCTTCGCCGTGCACCAGGGCGCCGAGGGCGAGCGGCGCGGCTCGCCAGCGCATGGACTCGCTCTGCCAGGCCGTGGACAGGGCTTCCCGCAGCTCGGGACTGCTGTGCTCCTCCATCCTCACGGCGGCGTAGGACCGGCTGTACGGGTCGGCGGAGTCGCGCCCGATGTACGCCACGAGGTGATCGATGGTCTGTTGTTCGTCCAGGCGTCCGACCAGCGCACGCACCCCCTGGCGCTGCACCCAGGCATCCGGATCGTACAGGGCCCGTGCGCCCCACTCGCCGCCGCCGGGTTCGTTGCTGGTGGCGATCAGGGTCGACAACGCGTGGCCGCGATGGCTGGGCTCCAGCGAACCCGCGGCTTCGACCAGGATCTCGCGGGGTGGGCGCTCGGAGACGGTGGAGGGCTTCTCGGGGAGGTCGAGATCCACCACGGCCGAGCCCTGCTTCTTGCAGCCGGACATGCCGAACAGCCCGGGTGCCACGAGCGATCCGAGGAGCACGAGGCCGAGGACCCTGGCTACATCCAGGCCGAGCCCGATCAACGGCCTTCTTGCGCGGCTTCGATCCGCTCGATGCGCAGCCGGGCCGAGACGTTGTTCGGCGCTTCCTTGATGATCCGCTTGTAGTCGGCGAGCGCCTCGGTCGTGTTGCCGAGGGCTTCCTTGAGAACTGCCTGCCGCCATACCTTCGCCACCCGCTTGCTCTGCTTCGCTTCGGCCTCTGCCAGGAGGACTTCGACCGCGTCGCGGATCTCGGGTTCCGTCGATTCCGACAGAAGCTTGCGCGAGAGCCGCACGACTTCGTCGTAATCATCCAGGGTGGCGCGCTTCTCGATCTTGTCGACGGCATCGCGATGGGAGCGCTGCTTGTCGGTCAGGCCCCAGTTCATCTCCTCCTGCACCTTGAGGTCTTCGCGGAAGTCCTGTTGGAGCTCGCGCTCGGCGCTCCGGCGGACCCGGTTGTTCCGACTGCCGCGGTAGCGCGAGAGCAGCAGATCGCGACGTTTCTCCCGCTCCAGCCGCTCTTTCTCGGCGACGGACAGCTCGCGCTGCATCGTGGTGGCGACCAGCACTTCGGCGGTGAACGCAGCGAACTTCTTGGCGGAGCTGTGACCGGGCTCGTGCTGCAACACCCGGTAGAAGTCCTGCAGTGCGAGCTTGTAGTCGCTGTTGGCCGCGGCCTGGCTGCCCTCTGCGAAGAGCGTGGCGGTGTCCGAGGCCGGCAGATCGGGCGGCAGGTTCAGGGTCCAGCTGGGGGGGCGCGCCGGGATGTCGTTGGCGGTGACGGACGGGGCCGTGACCCAGAGCAGCAGCGCGACGATCGCGACGAGCCCGACCGCGACGACGGTGCCGAGCACGACCACGCCGAGCAGCACCCCGATCACCATGCCGCCCTTTCCGCCGGACGGTGGGGGCGCTTCGTACTCGGTGCTGCGACGTCGGGACACGCTGGCGGACAGCGAGGGCTCGTCTGGCAGGGCGGGTTCGCTCGGGCCATCGGTGTGCGGAGGCTCGGTGAGCGGGGCGTCGGTGTAGTGCTCCTCTTCGACGGCGAAGGGGTTCACGAACCTGAGCTCGGTGTTGCCGATGCGGATCAGATCGCCGTCGGACAGGGTGCACTCGCGTACGCGCACCGCGTTGACGAACACCCCGTTGGCGCTGCCGTTGTCGTGGAGGACGTACTCGACATCCTCCTTGGTGATGTGGCAGTGGTGGCGGCTCGACGCGGGGTCGGGCACGACGACGTCGCGGTCTTCGGCCCGGCCCATGGTGAGGCCCCGGTCGAGGATGGGGTAGATGTGCCCCGAGACGCCGTTGCCCACGACCACTTCGAGCCGGACGCCGTTCTCGAGCTCGGACTGGGGGACGGTGTCGGGGCCCTGGGCGCGGGATGCGTCGCCCACCACCCGGAACTGCAGGATGAACGGGTCGATCACGACCTCGTCCTGATCCCGGATCGGCTGCGCCTGGATGCGGTGACCGAAGTAGTACGTGCCGTTGCCACTGCCGAGGTCTTCGACGCTGACGTCGCCGTTGTCGATGACGATCTGGGCGTGCCGGCGCGACACCCCCACGTCGGAGAGCACGATCTCGTTGTCGTCCGCACGGCCGAGGCGCGTGCGCCCTTCGCGCAGGGGCACCACCCGGTCGGGGAAACCGGGCTGACGGATGATGACTTCGACGGACTCGATCACGGAATCGGGGGGCCTTGTCTACGGGCTAGGAGAAGGGCCAGAACCAGCGCCGCTTGCGCTTCGAGGCGTCGTCGGACGCATCGTCGTCGCGCTGGACTGGAGCGGGCGTATCATCCGCCCAGCGGACGGCGAAGGAATGCTGCGCGATGGTGACCTGATCGCCGACCTTGAGCTCCTTGTGACCGGACACGCGGACGTCGTTGACGAAGACCCCATTACGGGACCCCGCGTCTTCGAGCCACAGCTTTCCGCTCTCGACGTTGTACAGCATCCGTGCGTGGAATCGCGAGACCCCGTCGTCGTCGATCGTGATGTGATTGTCGTCCGAACGCCCCAGGTCGAGCCCGCCTTCGGGAACCTGGAAGCGCTGGCCTCGCAGCGTACCGCTGGTACAGACCAGGATCGGCACTTCGGCCATCTCTCCTCCGAGCCGCGATCTTAAACCAGCATGGGGTGCCGATTCCACCGCGACGGCGGTCGGCGGCCGTGGGGTCATGTCGCGTCGGCGAGCGCGATGCGGGCGCTCTGTCGATCAGCGGGCCGGCCGGTGAAGGCCTCGAACGCCAGGGCTCCCTGGTGGATCAGCATGGGCAGCCCGTCCTGGACCCGGACTCCGCGGCTGTCGAGCTCACGGACGAGCGGGGGCGCATCCGACCAGTAGTTGAGGTCGACCCAGACGGCGTGTTCCGGCACGGCGTGGGGATCGAGCGCGGCGATCGCCGGCTGGCCCGGGCCCGAGACGGCGACCGCGAACACCGACGCGTCCGGAGCGTGCACGTCGAACCGATCGAGGGCGTCCGGGACGAAGGGATCGTCGGGCTCGGTGGCGTTGAGCGCGGCGCACACGGCTTCGGCGCGCGCGAGGGTGCGGTTGAGGATCACGATCCTCGCGGCTCCGGCCTCCCGCAGGCCTGCAGCCACGGCGCGCCCGGCACCCCCCGCGCCCAGGATCACCGCGGTGCGTCCCCGCACACAATCCAGGGCGGGATCGACCTCGCGCAGACCGGCCACGAAGCCGGGCGCATCGGTGTTCGTCCCGTGCAGAAGGCCCTCTCGGCGGATCACCGTGTTGACGGCCCCGACCCGACGGGCGCGCTCGTCGACGACATCGAGGCCGGCGAGCACCCGCTCCTTGAACGGCACGGTGAGGTTGACGCCCTTCAGGCCGAGGGTGCGGATGGCCGACAGGAGCTGATCGCCAGAGGTGTCGGGATCGACTTCGAAGGGCAGGTACACCGCATCCAGGCCCGCATCCCGGATCCAGGCCGCGTGCATCGCGGGCGAGCGACTGTGCGCGACGGGGTATCCGAGGAGCCCGAGGATCATGGACCGAGTGTGGCGCGGGTGGCGTCGACGTCGCGGGCGATCTGGGCGACGAGGGCATCCAGGCCGTCGAACTGCTGCTCGCCCCGCAGGCGCTCGATGAAGGCGATCCGCAGGGTCTGGCCGTACAGGTCGCCCGACCAGTCCAGGATGTGGACCTCGACCGTCTTGTTGCCGCCGTCTTCGAAGGTGGGGCGCACCCCGACGTTCACGACGGCCGGGCGGCCTCTGAGTGCCGCGGGCTCCAACAGGTGGCAGGCGTAGACCCCGTTGGCGGGCACCAGGGGGGTCTGGCTGGCGATGTTGGCCGTGGGGAACCCGAGATCCCGACCCCGTGCCTCGCCGTGGACGACCGGCCCGACCACCTCGTGGGGCCGGGCCAGGAGCACGGCAGCGCCTTCGACGTCGCCGTCCTGCAGGCGCTTGCGGATGGCGGAGCTGGAGATCGTGAACGGCTCGCCGAGCCCCGCATCGGCGGTGTCGGTCTGCACGGCCTGCACCTGGTGGACCGGCACCCCGTGGTCGGCCAGCAGGGTGCGCAGGCCATCGGCGTCTCCGCTGCGCCCGCGTCCGAACCGGAAGTCGTGCCCCACCACCACGCCACGGGCCTTCAGCCGCCCGACGAGCACCTCGGTGGCGAACCACTCGGGAGTGCGTGCGGCGAACGCCTTGTCGAAGGGCTCGATCAGGACGTCGTCCGCGCCTTGCTGGTGGAGCAGGGCGACCCGGTCTTCGAGCCGCTGCAGACGGAGGATCCCGTTGTCGGGGCGCAAGACGTCCCGTGGAGGGGGGTCGAAGGTGTAGGCGCACACGCTGTCGGCCCCGAGCCGCCGGGCTTCGGTTCGTGCGGCGGCGAGCAACGCGCGATGCCCACGATGCACGCCGTCGAAGTTGCCGATGGTCACGATGGACCCGGCCCCGGTGTACTGCGATGATCCCCGCACGACGGCCACGGGTGACCCTCCCTTCGGCCCCGGATGGACGGTGGCCCTGGATGCTTCTAGGCTGTTCAGGTCGCCCGTCGTAACCCCGTGCCCCGGAAACTTCCCATGCTCCGCTCGTCTACAGCGCTGCTCGTCTGTGTGCTTCCGTGTGTGCTGGTGGGCTGCGCGGGTCCGTCCAGCCTCGAGCTCACGCTGCGCATCCAGGAGGAGACCCTGCAAGGGGTGGAGCAGTTCCCGGTCCGACTGCTGGTGGACGTGGGCCAGCCCCTCAACCGCGAGGTCCACATCTGCGACTGGGACGAGGGCTTCCTGCAGACCACGATCGAGGTGGGCAACTACGATCCGTGTCCGGTCGACACCGAGATCGAAGCCGTGCTCGTGCCGCTGACCACGCCGTGCAACGACCTGGTGGGGCAGAACCAGGACTGGCCCGAGGACGGAGACGTCGTCTACGGCCGGGGGATCGAGACGATCTTCGAGGCGAAGGCCTGTGAGATCACCGAGATCCGGACCCTCACGGTGCGCCCGGAGTGATGGCTACTGGACGAGTCCCTTCGTCAGCGTCATGAACACCTCTTCGAGGCTGGGATCCCGGCGCACCATCTGCCGTACGCCCAGCTCCCGGCCCATCAGGTGCTTGCCGATCTCGGCGATGTCGAGATCCTCGGTCACCTCGGCCACGACTTCCTTCTCCTCTTCGGCGTGTTCGCAGGACAACACCCCCGGAAGCTCACGCAGGACCACCGCCGCCCGGGCGTCATCGGTGGTGCACACCGACACCGTGACGTTCGGCTTGGCCTTGCGGATGATCTCGTCGAGCGTGCCCTGAGCGACCAGCTGGCCGCGCTCCAGGATGCCCACGCGCGTGCAGACGGTCTGGAGCTCGGAGAGGATGTGGCTCGACAGCAGGATGGTCTTGCCCATGCGCCGCAGCTCGCGGAGGATCTCGCGGATCTCGATCCGGGCACGGGGGTCCAGGCCACTCGCCGGCTCGTCGAGGATCAGCACCTGCGGATCGTGGACCAGGGTGCGGGCGAGCCCGAGCCGCTGCTGCATTCCGCGGGAGAGCGACTCGATGAGGGCGTCCTCTTTGTAGGACAGGTCGGTGAGGTCGAGCAGCCCGCCCACCAGGCTCTTCCGGTCGCCGTGCGGGATGCCGTAGGCCGCGGCGAAGAAGTGCATGTACTCGGTGACGGTCATGTCCCGGTAGACGCCGAAGCTGTCCGGCATGTAGCCGATGAGTGCGCGGATCTTGTTCTTGTCCTCCCACACGCTGTGGCCTGCGACCCGGGCCTGTCCGGCGGTGGGTTCGAGCAGGGTGGTGAGGATGCGGATGGTGGTGGTCTTCCCGGCGCCGTTCGGGCCGATGAAGCCGTACACATCGCCTTCGTCGACGCGCAGGTCGATGCCGCGCAACGCCTCGAAAGCGCCGTAGGACTTGGCGAGCTCTTCGGTCTCGATCAACGGGGGTCTCTCGTGTCGGGCGGCATCTAGATGCCGGTGTCGATGGTGAACGGGTCGGTGGGCTCGGGCTGGGGCGGGGTCGGAGGGAGGTCGCCGGGGGTCAGACCCGGAACGGGTGCACGGTCGGCACTGTCGGAGGACACCCCGCCGGTCAGGGGGATCCGGAGCAGGGTCTGGACGCGATGGATCGGCCGGACCCCTTCGACGGACACGTCGGTGATGCGCTCTTCGGCCTGAGCGACGAGCACGAGTCGACCGGTGTTGGGCCGCAGGTAGCCGCGCCCGAACGCGGGGGTGTCGAAGGCCCGCTGGCGCATCCAGGCCAGGGACTCATCGTCTGCGGAGTGCGCGCTGTTCATCCAGAATCCCGCGTCTACATCGACCTCTTTGCGCTCTCCGCTCGCGATCGGACCGACGGAGTAGATCATCGCGTCGTCGCGCCGTCCGTGGACGAGCTCGGCATCGGCGAGATCGAACGGCAGGGTGTTGGTGAGCGCCCATCCACCGGAGGGCAGGGCCTCCATCTCGACGGTTCCAGGGGCCTCGTCGGTCCAGGACAGCGAGGCGTAGCCCAGGGTCCAGGTGTCGGCGCCGTACTCGAACCGGCCGGGCCCGAAGCCGGCGTCGAGCTTGGGGTCGAGGGTGTACCCGGACTCGATGAGGGGCTGGGCGACCGAGTCCTCGATGGGGGTGGACAGGCCGACCCGGGTGCGGCGGGTCGCGAACACGCCGACGTACGCATCGCCTCGCCACAGCGGGGTTCCCGGGAGGATGTCGACGATCTCGAACGTGGAGACCATGGCCTGGGAGCCCTTCATCCACGCGGTGCCGGCCAGGGCGACGGCGCTGAAGACCACGATGGTGATTGGGAAGGTGACCCAGGTCCACGGCTGCTTCTTGAGCGTGCGAAGGAGGAACCAGTCCAAGGGCCCGATCACGAAGAGGTACAGCGCGCTGAACGCGAACAGCCAGCTCATGGGCAGGGGCGCGACGCCGGGGATGTCGGAGAGCCACGAGCGGGCCTCGGATTCCCACTGCTGGGGCCCTCCGAAGGTGCCGTCGTAGCTGTTGTAGTCGTAGTTGTGCGGATCCGAGGACTGCCAGCGGATGTTGCCGCCGATCACCGAGGTGGACAGAGGCGGCCGGATGTCCAGCGCGACGGCGAGGGGCTCGCGGGGGTCGGGCCAGGGGGTGCTGGCGCCGGATGCGTGTCGGAACTCGGCGGTCTCGACCATCAGGCTGCGGTCGTCGACGGTGAAGGTCTCGGGCTCGGGAAGGGCCAGCACGGTGCGCCAGAATCGCTCGGCGTCGACGTTGCCCTTGAGTGGCTTCACGGCGGGGTTGACGTTGAGCACCGAGATCGTGCCCAGACCGTAGGTGCCGGTGACCCAGAGGGGCTCGCCGTCGTCGGTGCGGGCACGCACGAAGGTCCACCGGCCCGGGAGCGTCTGGACCTGGCCGCTCGCGACGGGGGTGGGCTGATCGCTGGCCCGGCCGCCCATCCGCTGGACGAATCCCCGGAGATCGCTGCGATCGGCGGTGCCGCTGTACGCCATCGGGAGCATCTCGGCGAGGGGCGACTGGTGGAGGGCGCGCCAGTTCTCGGTGACGGTGAGCAGGAGGTTGCCGCCATCGGCGACGTAGTCGCGCAGCGCAGCGACCTGGTTGGGGTCGAGCTGGCTGGGGTCGGCGGCGGGCCAGACGACCTGGTCGTACGCGCCGTAGGCTGCGCTGTGCCGGGGAAGCACGCCGGGCTCGATGAGGCCGGACCGGACGCGCTCGTTGGTCTCGGAGCGGGGGGTCTGCAGCGGCACCTGGGGCCCGGCGGCACGGATGGCCTGGATGCCCATCAGATCGACGCCCATCACGGCGACGTTGGTGTCCTTCTCTCGCGCGAGGTCGAGCTGGAAGATCGCGCGGGCGATGCGTCCGGACCGGGTCTGCAGCGTGATCTCGCGCTCCCGGCTCGACGCGTTCGGCCGGAACAGCACGATGACGTCCTTGCGCACGCCCTTCGGCAGCTCGACGGGGCGCTCGAAGGTCTGGGACTCGGTGCCGGAGCGCTCGGTGAGGACCAGCCGACCGATCGCCTGCTCGCCGCGGTTGACGATCTTCACCCGGACGGCGGCCCAGCGGTCGGGTCGGGCGATGCCATCTGCCAGGGGCTCGGCGACGATCGCGAAGCCGTCCTGGATGGGGATCTTGGTCTGCTGGGCGTGGGCGGCGGTGGGCACCGCCAGGCTGGCGGCCCCGATGCCCAGCGGGGCTCCGATCGACAGCATCAGCGCCAGTGCGGCGGCGATCCAGCGGCGCAGACCCAGGCTGGTCCACGCGAACAGGACCACGGCGAAGCCCGACCAGACGAGGGTGGCGAAGACGTACTGCCAGAGCTCGGCTTCCCCCGCGAGGGGCGGCACGAACATCCGACACGGGGTGGCCACGATCCAGATGTCCTCGAACAATCGCCCGAGCACCGCGGGGAGCCCGAGGGCGCCGATCAACACGCCGATCGCCACCGAGAACCCGCTGCGGCTGCGCTTGACGCGGAGGGCCACCAGCAGCGACCCGAACAGCAGGGTGGCCCACACGGGCAGGGTCCAGATCCAGGTCAGGGTGCCGCGGATCAGCCAGTCCATCGACGTGCGGTCGGCTGCGGAGTCGACGATGTCGAACACGTGCAGGTGCGGCACGCCGAAGGCGATGAACGGCGCGGAGAGCAGCATCAGGGGGAAGGTGGGCACGAAGACGCCAGCGGCCTTGCCGAGCACGATGCGCGGGCTGGCCATGGTGGTGGTGAGCAGGACTTCGAGGCTCTTCTGGCGGCGCTCCTCGTCGATGGTGCGCGCGGCGAGCCACAACGTGAGCCCCATCGCGGCGAGGGTGTTCATGACGCCCATCGCGAGCGAGCCGCCTGGGATGATCCACCAGCCGGTCTGGAGCATGCCGAGCATGATGAGCAGCCAGGTGGCGATGACCGGAACGCCGTTGCTGCCCCAGGCTGCGGGACGCGCCTCGCGCCACATGATGGGGTTGCCCCACACCTTGAAGCGCCGGCGATCCCGCTTGCGCTTGCCCCGACCGCCGAGGATGGCGTCCATGGCGTCGACGACGTCCACCCCGACCCGCAAGAGCGCCCAGGTGCACAGGGTGAGCGTGAAGGTCCACCACAGCCAGACGACGGCGACGCAGCCCACGAGGGCGGCGGTCTGCAGCCAGGAGCTGCTGGCCCCGTTTCCGGCGTAGCGGAACGAGTAGGAGCCCAGGGTGGCGAGGGGCAGGACGGTCATGCCCGTGACGATGCAGATCGCGAGCCCCCACACCCAGGTGGTGGTGCTCCACGTCTTGGCGGCGAAGGCCTTGCGGATGTCGGCGCTGGACACGCGCAGATCGAACAGGCGGGTGCCGATCACGAAGATGACGATGAGGCTCGGCAGGTAGGACAGGATCGCGACGGGGCTGGTCCAGTCCTGCACCGCGGGGCCTGCGAACAGGCTGAAGTGCGCGGCGTCCTTGGGCTCGCCCGTGCAGATGACGTAGCCGACGGGCAGCAGCCAGAAGATCGGCACGGCGTACGCGGCGCTGGCCAGCATCGCGAGCATGGGCGAGCGCGTGAACAGGCCGAAGAACGCACCCAGACTGCCCACGAGCACGACGGCGACGAGGGTGTGGACGGTGACCGCCACGACCTGCTGGGGGGCGACGCCTCCGAGGGTGACGACCATCGCCATGACCGGCATGGCGCCGAACACCACCGTGATCAGGATGAGGATCCGCGACAGGACCTTGCCGGCGAGGATCTGGCTGGGCGCGAGCTTCGAGAGCACGAGCATCTCGAGGGTGCGGTCCTCGGTCTCCTCGATGATCGCGGCGCTGGTCATGAGCGGCGCGAGCAGGATGGCCATGAGCAACAGCACGGCCGAGAACGCGATGAAGATGGCGCGTCCGGCGTAGGAGATGTTGCTGATGTCGACGAACGGCGCGTTGACGGCGGTGTAGATCCCCATCAACAGCACGCCGAACAGCGCGCCCGAGAAGCCGGTCCGGGCGGCGTAGGTCTGCCAGCGGCGGGAGGTGCGGGCAGCCTCGCGCATGAGCACCGCCTGGCTGGCGAACCCGTCGAAGAACCCCGTGATGCGTGCGATGGCGGAGCGGATCACTCGTCGTCCTCCCCGAGCTTCTTGCGCGCACTTCGACGCGCGGCGAGCAGACGTCCAGCGTAGGACTCCGGATCGACGTCGACCTTGGGCTTCTTTGGAAGTGCAGGGGAGTCGTCGATTTCAAGCGCCTCGCCCACCTCTGGCTCCCCGTCGTCTCGCGGGGCGTCCGCGGCTGGGATCGGTGCCTTGCGGGGATCGGGACGGAACTGGAACCGGGCGCCCGCGGCAGCGGGAACGGCCACGGATGCCCCCGGACCGATGCTGGACAGGTCGATGCGCCGAGAGGCGACGTCGAGGGCGAGGAGCAGGGCAGCCAGGCCCATCAGCCAGGGCCAGAGCGGATGGGGGATCTCGCGGGCGACTGCGGGACGGCGGAACACGGACGCCGGATCGGTGACGACGCCGCCTCCGCCCAGCCGGCCGAGCTCGGCGACCAGACCCGGGCCCGCGCCGCGCGAGCGATACTCCGGAGAGTAGGGCTGCACGGCTTCTTCGACCGCCTGACCGATGACGTTCTCGCCTTCGGACAGGGCGACGCCCACCAGCCAGCTGCCGTCCTGGTCGACGGGCATCGTGGCCCGGTAGCGGCCGGGCGCCACCTGGCGGAGCTCGATGGGACGGACGGTGAGATCGGGTGCGACGACCCGGGCCTCGCCATCGAGGAAGTTCTTGAAGCCCCCGGTGCCGTCGAACGCATCGACGGTGATCTCGAGCTGGCCCTCGCGGATCTCGGTCTGGACCTGCAGGGCTTCGTCGCCGCCCTGGGCCACGACGAAGCGCGCGATCTGCCCCCACAGTGCGGTGTAGGACGGGGTGCCGACCCACTCGGATGCCCAGCGGCCCTTCGCGTCGCTGGTCCAGGCCACCGAGCGGCCGAGACCGTAGCGCCAGTGGGCGAGCAGCGGCTCCTTCTTCTCGCCCTCCTCGCCGGGGGGCACCACCATCGCGACGACGGCGCGGTCCTTGGGAGACGTCGCGACGTAGCCGTGCAGGGTGGGGATCTGGCTCGGATCGACGCCGCCCGTGAGCTCGCTGGAGGCCCCCAGCTGTGCACGGAAGTCCTCCTCGATCAGGAAGGAGCGGCTGGCGAGCAGGGTCTCCCGCGTGAAGATGGCGGGGATCGCGCTCGGATCGGTCACCAGGTAGTAGTTGCCCCCACCCCAGCGGGCGAACTGCTCCATCGTCGTGCGGTCGGTGTCGTTGCCGATGCCGATGGCCGTGAGCGTGATCTGCTTGTTGTCGTGGGCGTCGGTGATGAGCTGCTGGTAGGCCCCGGGCGTGGTCATCCCGTCGGAGAGCAGGATGATGTGCTTGAGCGCCGCATCGGACTCGTCCAGCGCCTTCACGGAGCGCTCGAGGGCGGGGTAGATGTCGGTGCCGCCCCCGGCCCGGATGCTGGCGACGTCGTCGCGCACGCGCTGCTTGTCGTGCAGCTCTTCGAGGGGGACGATGAACGACGCGGCACCGTCGAAGCCGATGACGCCGAGCAGGTCGCGCTCGTTGAGCAGCTCGACGGTCTGAAGCGCGGCTTCCTTGGCCAGGAACAGCTTGCTGCCGGCGGTGCCGCCCCCCATCGAGCAGGACTTGTCGATGGCGTGGATCATCCCGAGCTTCGGGAAGCGGGTCTTGTCGTCGATGTCCATCCCGACGGGCAGCGCGGCCTCGACCGGGGTGTCGTAGTAGCCGCCGACCCCGAAGCTCTCGTCGCCGCCGATCATCACGAGCCCGCGGCCCAGATCGCGCACGAAGCTCTGAATCGCCCGCTGCTGACGGGTCGAGAGCATGTAGGCCGGCACATCGGAGAGGAACACAGCACTGTACTTGCGGAGCTCGGGCAGGCCCGGCGGCACGCCGGTGGGATCGACCACGTCGACCTGCAGCCCCTCCTTCTCGAGCACGCGCACCAGGTGGCGGGCGTCGGCGGGTTCGCCTTCGGCGACGAGCACCCGGGGTCGACCCATCACCTGGACCGTGGACATCACCTGGTTGTTCTGCGTCAGCGTGTCCATGCCGCCGCTGCTGGCCTCGAAAGTGGCGCGGTAGCGGTACAGGCCGGGTTCGCGGGCTTCCTGGCGGAACGAGAGCACCTTGGCGCGCCCACCCCCGGCGAGCTCGACGGGCATCTCGCCCAGGTACTCGTTGTTGCGGTACAGCCGCAGGCTGCCGTCGGCGGGTTCCTCGGCGTTGATCACCACCCGCAGGTCGAACGCCGCACCTTCGTCCACCCGGGCCGGTGTGATCAGGTCTTCGAGGAGGACGTCGGGCCCGGAGTCGCCGCCGATGGTGACGACCTGCAGCTCGAGGTCGTCTCCGGCGGTGAGCAGCGCTTGCGCGGCGGCATCCCCCCGGGTCTGCTCGCCGTCGGTGAGCAGGACGATGCGCCGGGCGCGGTCGGACGGGAGCAACGCGGTGCCCAGGCGCAAGCCGCTCGCGATGTCGGTCTGGTGGGGCGAGGGAGTGGCTTCGATGCCGTGGAACTCGAGCCCTTCGCGGGGTTCGGACTCGACCATCCCGTCCGAGCCGAACACCACGATGCCGGCGCGGTCTTCGGAGGTCTGGTGCTTCAGCGCGTCCTCGATGAACTGGCTGGCCTGGGCCTGACCGGAGCCGCCGACCGAGGCGGACCGATCGACCACGAACACGACTCCGAGGGCATCGATGGCCTGCTTCCAGGTGAATCCGGCGATCGCGAAGACGATGGTGGCGAGCAGGGCCAGGCGCAGGCCGAGGGCGAGGAGCCTCCGGTGCAGCGGGATCTTTCGCCGCGACCAGAAGGCCAGGACCACGATCGGCACGATGAGCAGGAACAGCGCCAGGAACTCGGGTCGCTCGAAGCCGAAGGGGATCCAGCTCATGCGCGGCTCCTGCGGTTCCAGGCGAACCACTCGAGGAGCAGCAGCACGAGCGCGAGCGCGAGCAGGGGTCGCCAGATCTCCCGCCGGCCGCTCACCACGGCCGCCTGGGCGACGGCCTGGGTCTGATCGCCGAGGGACAGGGCGGCCAGCGGGGCGATGCGGGATTCCTTCTCGGACAGCAGGTTGGCGGCGAACGCGACGTCGAGCCCACCGCCCTGGACGCGGTAGATCCCGACCCGGTCGGTGTCGACGATGCGGAGCACGCCGTCGTTGATGTTGGCGGTCAGCGCGCCGTCCGGACCCCGGACCTTCACGGAGTCGGCCGTACCCGCCACCTTGCGCAGGTAGGGGGCGCCCGCGGGGAGCAACAGGGCGTCGGACGCGCCAGCGGTCTCCTCGGTGAGCCAGCCGACGGTGTTCAGGACCATGACCGGCCAGGCGACGCGCATGGGCAGGTCGGACTGGAAGGGGTCGAAGGCGAGCTGCATCACACGGCCGCCCTTGCGTTCGCCCGCCAGCACGAGCGGACCGCCATCTCCGTCCACGATCGGCACGAGCCCGGCGGTGTTTCCGACGCTCGCGGCGCGGGCGATGGTGACGCCCTGCAGATCGACGAAGCGCAGCACGGGGTGGGTGCGCTGCCAGCCCACGATGCGGGGCAGATCGAGGTCGTCTCCGAGCTCTGCGGGGCCGCCGTATCGGCTGGAGAGCACGGCGTAGTTGAGCCCGTCGAGGGCGTCGAGATCGTCGGGGACCGGTGCACCGAACAGCACGGCGTCGGCCCCGGCCAGGGTCGCGGGAGAGGCGTTGGCCGCCGACATGAGCTGCAGGTCGACCCGTGGATCGGCTCGCAGGACCCGGGCTGTCAGCGCGTCGCCGCCCACGAGCACCACCTGGCGCGCGCTGACCTGACCGAGCACGGCGAAGGCGGTGTTGTCGGCGGGGAGCAGATCGCCCGGCGCGTCGAGCTCCGCGCGCAGCACGCCCGACTTGCTGCCGTCGATGTCGAACACCATCGAGATGGGGGCACGGGCTTCGAGGCGCTCGTTGCGCAGGCCGACGAGCTCGTCGTCGAGGTAGACCTCGACCGTGGCGTCGACCGCTTTGTTCCCGTAGTGCTCGACGGTGACGAACAGCTGACGGTCGAGCTCGCTGACCGGACTCCGGCGCAGATCGAGGGCCAGGATGCCGGCGTTGTCGTCGCGCTTGCCGATCCGCAGGTAGGTGACGGTGGCTCCGCCGGTCGGCAGGCTGGACAGGTCTTCGCCCGCACCATCCGAGAGCACCACGACCTCGACGTCGGGTCGGGACCGGGCCAGCGACAGCCCGAGCTGCAGGCCTTCGCGCAGCGCACCCTCGGCTTCGGAGACCTCGAGATCGGCGAGCGCGTTGTCGACGAGCGCTTCGTCGCGGGTGAACGGCACCCGGACCTCGGTGCGGGGCCCGGCTTCGATGAGCATCACCTCGTCGCTCGGCCCGAGCTCGCCGGTGACCTCGGTGGCCCGGGCGATCGCTGCGGCCAGACGGTTCGGTCGCTCGTCGACAGCACCCATCGACGCCGAGGTGTCGACCACCAGCACCACCGACCGGAACGCGCTGGCTTCGGTCTGCAGGTAGGGACGGGTGAGGGCGAGGACCAGCAGGAGCAACAGCAGCAGCTGGAGCAGGAGCAGCAGGTGTTTCTTGAACTTGTCGAACGGGCTCGCGAGCCGCTCGGACTGCTGCATCGCGTGCCAGAGCATGAGGCTCGGGACGCGCACCTTCCGACGCCGGATGCGCAGGAAGTACATGGCCAGGATCGGCAGTGCGAGCCCGGACAGCAGGAACCCCAGCGGGAAGAGGAAGCTCACCGTCCCACCACCCCGGTCCTCCGCAGGTCCTTGAGCACGAACTCCTCGAGGGGCGTGCTGGTCAGCACGCGGGTGTAGCCGATGCCCAGCCGGCGCGCGGTGATCTCCATCTCCTCGGCCCAGGCGTGGACCGTGGATTCGTACCGATCGAGGGTGTTCTCGTCGACCGAGATGGCGAGCTCTTCACCGGACTCGGCATCGACGAGCACCAGGTCGCCGTCGATGGCGGGACGCAGCTCGGCCGGGCTGACGATGTGGAAGACGTGGACTTCGTTGCCGCGCGCCACCAGGTTGCGCAGCGCGGCGTCCGGACCCTCGGGGTAGAGGAAGTCCGTGAACAGCAGGGCGATGCCGGTCCCGCGCTGACGGGGGAACTTCGACAACGCGCGACCCGGGTCGGACCCCCCCCCCGGATGCACCTGCTCCAGCGTGTCGAACACGAGCTTGGTGGCCCGGCGGCCCCGTCTGGGTGGGGCGTACGACGCGACGGCGTCCGTCAGGCCCGCCACGGTGACCCGATCGTTGTGCCCGAGCGCCACGAACCCCAGCGCGGCCGCGACCCGACGTGCGTACTCGAGCTTCTCGCCCTCCATGCTGCTCGAGCAGTCGAGGAGCAGCTGCACGACGCGGTCCTCCTCCTCTTCGAAGAGCTTGACCCACAGCGAGTCGAGGCGACCGTACAGGTGCCAGTCGAGGAATCGCAGATCGTCGCCCGGCACGTACGGGCGGTGGTCGGCGAACTCCTGGCTCTGCCCCCGACGGTTGCTCCGCCGCTCCCCGGCACGCACCCCGCTGCCGCGCTTGCGAGAGCGGAGCGTCAGGGCGGCGAGGCGCTTGAGGAAGTCGGGAGAGAGCAGCATCAGGCGTGCAGCTCGCGGGCGACGGCGCCGGTGACCTCCGGGACCTCGTCGAGGATCTTCTTGACGAGGATGTCGGTCTCGAGCCCTTCGGCTTCGGCTTCGAAGGAGCGACCGATGCGGTGCCGCAGGGCGGGGATCGCGGCCCCGCGGATGTCGGCGAACCCGACGTGTTCCCGGCCGTTCATCAGCGCGTTGACACGCCCCCCGAGGATGAGGGTCTGGGCCCCTCGTGGACTCGCGCCGTAGCGCAGGTACTGCTTGGCGGTCTGGCTGCCGCCAGGCAGGTCGGGGTGCGTCGCGAGGAGGACCCGCATGGCGTACTGCATGACCTCGGGTGCGACGGCGACCTCGCGGACGGTGTGCCGCATCTTCTGCAGCTCGTCGGGGGTGATGACGGGCTGGACCTGCTGCTTGGTGTTGCCCGTGGTGCGGTCCATGACCTCGACGAGCTCGGCGAGGGTGGGGAAGGGCACCTGGACCTTGTAGAAGAACCGGTCGAGCTGGGCTTCCGGCAGGGGGTAGGTGCCTTCCATCTCCAGGGGGTTCTGCGTGGCCATGACGAAGAAGGGCTTGGGCAGCGGGTGGCTGGCGCCCGTGATGGTGACCTGCCGCTCCTGCATCGCCTCGAGCAGCGCCGACTGGGTCTTGGGCGTGGCGCGGTTGATCTCGTCGGCCAGGAGGATCTGGGTGAACACCGGACCGTGCTGGAACTCCATGGTCCGCCGGCCGTGCTCGTCCTCGTTGAGGATGTGCGTGCCCACGATGTCGGCGGGCATGAGGTCGGGGGTGAACTGGATGCGTCGGTAGGTCAGGCCCAGGCACTGGGCGAGGGTGCGGACCAACAGGGTCTTGCCGAGGCCGGGAACCCCTTCGAGCAGCACGTGGCCATCCGCGACGAGGCACGAGAGAACGCCGTCTACGACGGCCTTCTGGCCCACCAGGACCTTGCCGACCTCGGCACGTAGCCGCTCGATGCGCTCGGTGAAGTACGCGAGCTCTGCCGATGCCATGAATCGCTCCTACGGGCGTGTGTGGTCGACCACCCTACTCCGACCCTGCGTCGGACGGCCAAGGGCTACTCGACTTCGTCGAAGTACTGCTTGACCGCTTCGCGGTAGCCGGGGGGGACGGTCTCGTTGGTGATGGCTTCGCGCGCGGCCTCGCTGTACGTGTCGGGCACGTCGAGCAGGGGGCGCGCGGCGGTCTCGTCGCCCTCGGTGCGACGGGTGGGCAGGACGTCCATGTGGCCGTTCTCGTCGATCTGCCCCTCTGCGCCGGCCAGCAGCGCGTCGACGTTCTGCAGGCGTGCGGGGTCGTACAGGCGCTCGAAGTCGTCGATGTACTGGTCGGACGTGCCCTTGCGGTCGGTGTTTCGGGCATCTGGGCTGTCGTTGAAGCCGTTCTTCCCGCCCCCGTTGGGATTGCCCTGGTCTTCCCAGGTGTGGCCGGTGCCCGCGTTGCTTCCCACAGCACCCTGGCCCTGCCCCTGTCCGCCCTGTCCTTGTCCCTGACCGTTGCCCTGTCCCTGACCGTTGCCCTGTCCTTGACCCTGGCCCTGTCCTTGACCCTGGCCCTGCCCCTGCTGCCCGTCCTGGCCCTGCTGTCCGTTCTGGCCCTGCTGACCCTGGTTGGACTGGCCCTGCTGCTCGGACGCCTCGCCGCCGAGGCGTTGCTTCGCGCCCTCGAGCGCGCCGTTGGTCCGCTGGGCCCGATCGAGCGCCTTCTGGTCCTGCTGGAGCCGCTCTCCCAGGGTCTTCGCCTGGCGGAGGTCTTCCTGCAGCTGCTGCATCTGCTCCTGGGACATGCCTCCGCTCTGGCCCTGTCCCTGCTGCTGGCCCTGCTGTCCTTGGCCCTGCCCTTGCTGTCCCTGGCCTTGTTGCCCTTGGCCCTGTTGGCCCTGACCTTGCTGCCCCTGGCCCTGCTGTCCCTGTCCCTGTTGCCCCTGGCCTTGCTGGCCCTGCCCTTGTTGCCCTTGCTGGCCCTGCTGCCCTTGCTGCCCGGTCATCTGCTGGCCCGCCTGCTTCATGCCTTCGCCGGCCTTGGCCACCTGGGGTTCCTGGCTGCCCGCGAGCTGCTCGCCCGCGCCCTTCATGCTGTTGCCGAGGGACTTCTTCTGCTCGGGGGTCATCTGCTCGACCTGCTCGGCGAGGTCCTCGAGCGCTTCTGCGGCCTGCTCCATGTCGGCGTCCCGGAGGGCCTCGGCCAGATCCGGCGCATCGCTCTGCAGCTCGTCGGCCGCGTTCTCGAGCTCGTCGAGGACCGACTTGCTGGGTTCGAGCTCCTCGGCGAACCGGTCGAGCTCCTTCTGGAGGTCTTCGATGCGGTCGACGGCTTCTTCCTGGGTGAGCTCCTCGCCGGCCAGCGCGTCGGCGAGCTCTTCGGTCTGCAGCTCGATGTCGTCGGGAAGCTCGACCCCGAGCTCTTCGTCGAGCTCGTCGAGACGGTCCTGCAGGCGGTCGCCCTCTTCGGCGATCGGGGTGTCCGGTGTGGCGCGGGCCAGCCCCATGGCGCCGGGGGGCAGCCAGAACGCGGCCACCAGCACGAGCGCGAGGATGGGAACCCAGCGCAGGTGCCGGGGCATGCGGATCGCGAGAGCGTCCGCGAGCTTCCGGTCTCCGGGCTCGATGTTGGTGTCGAGGCGCTCCAGCAGGGCGTCGCGGTTGGGGACGTCCGGGCTCTCGGCGAGCCAGGCGGCGGTGACGAAGGCTTCGTCGCGGTCGAGCGAGCGGTCGAGCAGCAGGGCGACTTCGCGGCGGCGCAGGTGGCGTCCGATCATCGCGACCGACAGCGCGCCCAACACACACACGCCGATCAGGCCGGCACACGCGAGAACGCCCGCGAACACGAGCTCATCGGGGGCCAGCACGCGCGAGAGCACGACCACGGCGACGATGGATGCCCCGATGCCCAGCTGCAGGCCCACCGCACCTCCGCGCACCATGCGGCGGGCGGCGATTCGGCGTCGGGCACGCCGGACGAGGGCATCGAGTTCGCGAACGGGCGGGGGCGACATGTGGTGAACCATACCCCGTACGACCGTGCAGATCGTGTGCGGTTCGGTCGCAGATGTCGTTTTTCACCCGGGTTTCATCTCGGTCGCTACTGCCGGGTGACGCGACTCCAGGTGTCGATCGGGAGGTCGGCGACGTTCACGGGGTCGATGACACCGTCGGGCCAGACGATCTCGATGGACGTGGGCGTCGCGGCCCCGAACCCGAAGTGCAGCCCGGGATCGCTCGAAGCGCCGATCGAGTGTCCGACCACCACTTCCCGCATCTGGGTGCGTCCGGTGTCGTCGGTGATGTAGACCCGCGCTCCCTGTGCGGAGTGCCCGCCGGGCGTTCCAGCCTGGCCCACCACCTCGATTCCCAGCCAGCTCCCGGCCGCGGGATGCACGTTGCGGAGGAGCCGGTAGCCCCAGCCGTAGTCGGTCATCACCAGGTCCATGCGCCCGTCGCGGTCGTAGTCGCCGCGGGTCGAGCCGACGGTGAACCGGGTGTCGGCCACCCCGGCGCTCGCGCCCCGGTCGGTGAACGTCCCACCGTCGTTCTCCCAGAGCTGGTCGGCGTTCTGGGTGGCGACGTGCAGGTCGAGATCGCCGTCGTTGTCGGCGTCGAGCCACGCCACGCCCCAGCTCGATGCCTGCACGTCCTGCAGTCCAACTGCGGCGCCGCTCTCCTGGAACTGTCCGGCTCCCAGGTTCTCGAGCAGGTAGAGCTTCTGGGTGTCGGTCACGATGATGTCGAGGTCGCCGTCGTTGTCGAAGTCCCCCGCATCCAGGCCCATGGAGTCGATGCGCAGATCGGTGCCGTTCTGGGCGGCGATCTCGGTGAGACACACCCCCCCGCAGCCCGGTCCGTCGTTGCGGAAGTACGCGTTGACCGTCCAGACCCAGTTCGGGTTGAAGGGGTTGGGCGACCCCCGGTCGTTCGACACGTACAGGTCGGAGTCGCCGTCGTTGTCGAAGTCGGCCCACAGCCCGATGAAGCCCATTCCGGCGGTGCCGTGGCTGTCGCTCGTGAACGCTTCGGTCTGGTCGATCCAGCCTCCGGATCCGGACGGCACCATCAGCCGGTCCCGTGCCTTGTCGAGGTTGATCCCGGTGATCGAGCAGTCGTTCTGACAGAGGTAGTTGGAGTAGTAGCCCGCCAGCGTGCCATCTCCGTCCAGGTCGACCCAGGTGACGCTGTAGGTCAGGCCGAACCCCGTGGTTCCGGGGCCTGGGGACTGTGCCGCCGGAAACGCCCCGTTGTCGTTGAGGAAGAGCCAGGTCTGGTCGACCCCGGTCATGGCGAGGTCGAGGTCTCCATCGTCGTCGACATCGGCGAGCGTGGCCCCTCCTGCTCCCGGCGGGGCGATGGCGGGGTCGGTCCGATCCTCGAACGTTCCGTCTGCACGGCCCATGTACAGCTGGTTGCCACCGATGGCGTTGGTCAGCACCAGGTCCAGGCGGTCGTCTCCATCGACGTCGCCGAAGGCCTGACCCGTGGTGAGCCAGTAGTCGGTGAGGGGGGGCGTCACGTGGATCCCCGAGATCCCCGCGCAGGAGGTGACGTCCTCCCACTCCATCGTGCCGTTGGCGACGGCGTCCGGGCTGGCGGACCCACAGATGCTCGAGGCCGCTGGAATGGGCGTGATCACGAGCGTGGACGCGGGCAGCCCCGTGTCCACGTCGGTATCGGCGTCTGTGTCTGCGTCGGCATCGGAGTCCGCGTCCGTGTCTGCATCGGAGTCCGCATCCGTGTCTGCATCGGAGTCGGCGTCCGTGTCTGCATCGGAGTCCGCATCGGAGTCGGCATCGGAGTCGGCATCGGAGTCGGCATCGGAGTCGGCATCGGAGTCGGCATCGGAGTCCGCATCGGAGTCCGCATCGGAGTCGGCATCGGAGTCGGCATCGGAGTCGGCGTCCGTGTCTGCGTCGGAGTCCGCGTCTGTGTCTGCGTCGGAGTCCGCATCGGTGTCTGCGTCGGAGTCCGCATCTGTGTCGGCGTCGGAATCCGCGTCGTCGGTCGGCGGCGCACGCCCCGTGTCCACCGGCGAATCCGGCGTGCAGGCGGCGAGGAGCACCATCAGTGCCAGCAATACCGGCGCACTCCGGGTCACTGTCGGGTCACCCGACTCCAGGTGTCGACGGGCGCGGTGATCGGCTCCACCACGCCATCCGGCCACTCCACCTCGATGAGGGTGGGGGTGGACGTGCCGAGTCCGAAGTGCAGCCCCAGGTCGCTCCCCGCGCCCAGCGAGTTGCCCCCGATGACCTCGGCCATCTGGGTGCGGCCCGTGTCGTCCGTGATCCAGACCCGCGCGCCGAGTGCCGTCCGACCCCCTTGAGTGCCGGGCAGCCCTTCCAGCTCGAGTCCGATCCAGCTTCCGACGTCGGGGGTGACGTTGCGCTGCAGCCGGTAGGCCCAGCCGACATCGCCCACGAGCAGGTCCAGGCGCCCGTCCCGATCGTAGTCGGCGCGTGCGGCACCGTAGGTGAGTCGGGTGTCGTTGAGGTCGGCGAGGACGGCGGATTCCGTGAACCAGCCGGTCCCGTCGTTGATCCACAGCTGGTCGGCGTTGCTGGTGGCCAGGAAGATGTCCAGGTCGCCGTCGTTCTCGACGTCGAGCCAGGTCACGCCCCAGCTCACGGCCCACACCGAGGAGAGGTTGGTCTGCCCGCTGATCTCGACGAACGTGCCGTCTCCCTGGTTCTCGAGCAGCCAGACGTGCAGGGTGTCGGTCACGAGGATGTCGAGGTCGCCGTCGTTGTCGAAGTCCGCCGCGTCGAGCCCCATCGCGTCGATGCGCAGGTCCGAGCCGTTCTGCTCGGCGATCTCCTCGAAGCACGTCCCTCCACACCCGGCGCCGTCGTTGCGGAAGTAGGCGTTGGCGTTCCAGATCCAGCTCGGGTTGAAGGGCCCGGCGGTGCCCTTGTCGTTGGCGACGTACAGATCCTGGTCGCCATCGTTGTCGTAGTCGGCCCACAACCCCTGAAACCCCATTCCAGCGGTCTGGGGACCCCCCGAGGCGAAGTAGTCGAGCGTCCGGTCCTCCCAGTCGCCCCCCTGAGCCGGGACCATCAACCGATCGCGGGCCCAGTCGATGTGGGTGCTGCCCGCGGGGTTGCAGACGTCGCAGTAGTAGTTCGAGAAGTAGGCGGACAGCTGACCCGTACCGGACAGGTCGGCCCAGCTGACGGAGTTGCCCATTCCCGGCCCGCCTGGACCGGGCGATTCGGCGACCGGGAAGTCTCCGGCGTCGTTGAGGAAGAGCCAGGACTCGGACAGGCCCGTGATGGCGAGGTCGACTGCGCCGTCGTCGTTCACGTCGATGAGGGTCGCGCCCCCGGACTCGTGAGGGGCGATGGCGGCATCGGTCCGCTCGGTGAAGGTGCCGTCCGGCCCGCCGATGTAGAGGTGGTTCCCGCCGCTCTGGCTGGAGACGAACACGTCCAGCCGGTCGTCTCCGTCGACGTCTCCGAAGGCCTGACCGGTGGTGTACCACCAGGTGGTCGCGGGGGGCTGGCGGATGTGGATGGCGTTCCCGAGACCCGCGCAGCCCGTCACATCGGCGAACTCGACGGTGCCGTTCTGGATGGCGTCCGCGCTGGCGACTCCGCAGCCCGCGGTCGCAGTGGGAAGGGCGGTGACGACCGGGCCGAGGAGGTCGGTGTCGGTGTCGGTGTCCGCATCGGTATCGGTGTCTGCGTCTGAGTCTGAGTCTGAGTCCGCATCGGTGTCTGCGTCCGAGTCCGCGTCGGTGTCTGCGTCTGAGTCCGCATCGGTGTCTGCGTCCGAGTCCGCATCGGTGTCTGCGTCGGTGTCTGCGTCGGTGTCTGCATCGGTATCGGCGTCCGAGTCTGCATCGGTGTCTGCGTCTGAGTCCGCATCGGTGTCTGCGTCCGAGTCCGCATCGGTGTCCGTGTCCGACTCCACGGGCGGAAGGGGCGTGGACTGGGTGGTGGAGTCCGGATCACACGCGACCAGCAACGCGACGACGAGCGCGTAGAGGGTTCGGGACTTCCGTGGGGCGGAGATGGGATCCATGGGACCTTCCGGGGTCGAGACGACGAGAGAGTCTCGACTGGCACCGCACAGTTTCACCCGTTGAAGGGGGTGCCCGCCAGAAAGTTCGCCCGACGGATTCCGCCGGCCCACCCTCGCAAGCGAGGGATGAACCGACCGAATCTCTTCCATTGAGAGTCTTGACGCGTTCAGGTACCCCCGGAAAATGTGCTCGTTCCTCCGCGCATTTCGGGGGCACCGTTCTCTTGGCCGTCAAGAATCACGGGGATCGCTTCGAACGCTGGAGGCGCGCGCGCTCGCGCCAGTCGGCCCCGACCACCTCGACGTAGTCGCACATCTCGGCGAGCCGGGACTGGACCCGCGGCCCGACCCGATCGGCCAGGGTGGGTGCGGACTGGGTCCCCAGAGCGGCCGCAGCTGGATTCGCGACGGCGCGACCTGTGCTGGGGCGGGGCTCGAAGTTGGTGGTGGCCAGGATGGTCGCGGCCGCGTTGTACCGACGGCTCACGAGCTCGTCGAGCACGGTGCCCTCGAACTCCGTGTTGCGGCCCTTCCCGAGCTCGTCGATCGCCAGGACCTCGACGCGCACGAGCGGATCGATGAGCTTCGCCGCTCCCTGGCCGACGTCGAACCCGCTCTTCAGGTCGGCGAGCAGGTGGCTGAACTCCACGAAGCGCACCGACACCCCGAACCGGAACACCAGCTCGCGCAGCATCGCGATCATCAGGTGGGTCTTCCCGCGGCCGACGCCGCCGTGCAGCACGAGCCCCCGATTGCCGTCTCCGGGCTGGTACTGGTCGAGCCAGGCGCTGACCGCGACCATCGCGGCGGTCTGCTTGGCGGAGGTGGGCTTGAAGCTGGTGCGGGTGGAGTCGTGGTGCCGGGCGGGGATGTTCGCGTGGTTGAACCTACGGATCCGGTGGTCGAGCGCCAGGCACGAACAGCGACCGCGCCGCGCGTGCGCCCCCTCTCCGACCGCCACCCAGTGCGTGTCGTTGCAGAAGGGACACCGCCCCACACACCGGCACTGCTCGGCCATGGCGTGCTCGCCGTCGCGGACCACGACGGCTCCGAGCCCGCCGCAGTGCTCGCAGTGGGGAGTCGCGCCGGGATGGAGTCGCGTCATCGGGTCTCCGTGGGATCCGCTGGATCCGTGGGAACGAGGGCCTGGAAGGTGGCGGTGTCGAGCCGGGGCCAGCTGTTGCGGAGCTGCTCGCGAGCGATCTCCTCGGCCAGTGCACGCAACGTATCGTCGTCGACCAGCGTGGCGATGTCGCCCATTCCGGTGATCGCCTGCTCGAGACGGGCCTCGCGGTCGGCGTGGGAGAGATCCTGCCAGCGGCGCTCCTGGGCGTCTCTGCAGGCGGCCACACAGGCGGTGACCCAGCGATGGACGGACGCGGGATCGCCCGGCGTGGTGGGCTCGATCGCGTGGAGGGTCGCCAGGAGATCCCGCGCGACGGGGTCTTTGGCGGCCGACTCCGTGAACAGCCCGTCCAGTGTGGGCGTCTCGGGGGTCGGGGGGGCGTCGGGAGTCGACTCGACCGCGGGTTCGGGAATCGCCACGGGGGTCAGCGGCGGCTTGCCGAGGTGTCGCTTCGCCGAGGTCAGGGTCAACGGACGGCGCGCGTTGTTCTTCCGACGCGAGGCCAGAGCGCGGTCGAGTGCGGCGAGGATGGCGGGGACCGGAACCGCGTCGTCCAGCCACTGGATGAGGGT
The DNA here is from genome assembly GCA_965224055.1 of Myxococcota bacterium. GTDB lineage: Bacteria > Myxococcota_A > UBA796 > UBA796 > JACKEQ01. The sequence goes on from OZ245034.1 coordinate 7,201,663, forward strand.
CAGGGCGTCCGCCGAGGACAGGAACGGCGCGCCTCCCCGCAGATGCACGAGGTGCGCCCGGATGTGCTCGGCAGCCTCCCGGTGCGACTCGGGGACCGCTTCGGCCAGGATCTGCCGGGCCTCCCGCTCGTCCTCCGAGAGCACGGGCTTCGCGCGATGCGCGGCAAACAGCGGAAGAGGGCTCGAGGGGGGGCGTCGCACGGGGAGTCGCGGCCGGATATGGGGCGCGGGTTCGCGGTGCAAGCCGCCCGGTGACCCCGAAGCAGAGGTGACATCTCCATGCGTCTACCCGACTCCCCGCTGCTCTCCCTGCTCGTGCTGGTGGTCCTCGCGGCCCTGCCGGTGGTTCCGGGAACGGCGTACGCGCAGGACGACGACAGCAACGTGTTCGACGACCTGCTCTCGGAAGACGAGGACGACAGCTTCGACATCGGCGAGCCCAGCGATCCGGCCGACGACGCTGGCGACGAAGGGGAGCTCCAGGAGGGCGACCCCATGGAGTTCGAGGAGCCCGAGGACGACCTCGACTTCGAAGACCCGCTGCCCGGCGAGGATCCCGAGGGCGATCCGCTGGATCAGGATCTGCTCGGCGAAGACCCCGACGAAGGCCAGCCGCTGGGCAGCGACTCCGCCGAGCTGTACCGCGCCACGCTCGACAGGGTGCGCGGCATGGACCCCGACGAGGAGATGCAGGTCTGGGACGCCTACCTGCGACAGCACCCCACCTCGTCGTTCCGACCCCAGATCGAGAAGCGGATCTCGGAGCTCGAAGACGAGCTGTACGACCTGAACCGCATCCGCACCCCGGATCCCGAGCCCGGCGACGCCGACGAACAGCAGCTGTCGTTCAGCCAGGGCGTGCTGCTCGAGAACATCAACCCACGTCAGCGCGTGATGGTGCTGATCGAGTACGGGCTGCCGGACTACGCGGGATTCGGGGCCGACTACGAGCACCCGTTGTCCCGGTCCTTCTCGGTGCACGGCGGCTTGCGGCGGCGCTTCACGGGGGCCAATGTCGAAGCCGGTGCCCGCTGGGCGCTGGTCAAGTCGGCGCGCACCCACACCTTCGTCACCCTGATCGGCGACGTGCGCTTCAACCTCGCACCGGCGTTCGTCGCGTTCCGTCCCCAGGTGGCGGCCGGCAAGCGGTTCGGCAAGCTCGATCTGCAGGTGCAGGCCGGGGTCGACGTCGCACCGCGCGCCACCCTCGATTTCCGCATGGTGGGCGGCCTGAACGCGACCTACCGCGCGTCCGACGCCGTCGCGCTCTTCGCCGAGTCCACGGTGTTCATGTCCAGCCTGTCGGGCGACTTCGGGCTGTACCGGTTCAACACGTTCGCGTTCGGGATGAAGTTCTTCCCGCGGCAGAAGGCCAAGAAGCCCGAGAACACCGAGATCAACCTCGGTGCAGCGGTGCCCTACACCAGCGCGTACTGGCAGTACCACTTCGGCTCGCTGACGGGCCAGGGCGTGTTCTACCTCGACTAGCTCGCGTTCATCCGTGGTTTCAGACACCGCTGGACACTCGCTGCTCGGCACTCGCGAACAGGAGTTCTGCTCGGCCTCGCAGCGTGCGCCCAGCGGCGTCTGAAACACACGGCCTGAACGCAACGCTGCGCCCTGCGGTAGAGGACTGTGATCGGCACGATTTCCTGCGGAAGGCTGTTCCGTGACTTCGTGGCCGAAACGCCTGACCCGGCGAAACCTCGGTCAACGGCTCGGTGATGTTCACTTCAACATCCAAACAACGGCTTGGATGTTCACTTCAACATCCAAACAACGGCTTGGATGTTCACTTCAACATCCAAACAACGGCTTGGATGTTCACTTCAACATCCAAACAACGGCTTGGATGTTCACTTCAACATCCAAACAACGGCTTGGATGTTCACTTCAACATCCAAACAACGGCTTGGATGTTCACTTGAGCCGGGCGTACCCGAACAGCACCCGGTCGATCGGCTCCTTGTCGTGGAGGACCGTGAGGCGCTTGAGCAGGGTGGGGATGGCCTCGTAGCGGGCCCGCCCGAGATCGACGGTGTAGGCCACCGCACGGTCGGACAGCGGCTCGGGGTCGGAGATGTAGTGGAAGCGACCGGACTCGGCTTCGCCGAACTCCCCGTTGAAGCCCGACAGGTACCAGCCGCCCACGAGCTCGTCGATCCGGTCGACCAGCGCGTCGGAGGACTCGGCAGGGGTGTCGAACTGCACGATGATCTGCAGCCAGTGCCACGGGCAGCGCGTGCACACGCCCACATCGAAGGGCCAGTCGTTCCAGGGGAACACGATCGCGGCTTCGGCCAGGGGTTCGAGGCCCTGAACCGCCACGATCATCGGCTCCTGCTCGGAGTAGACGCCCGACACCGTGCCATCGACGGGGTTCACCAGATCGACGCGGGTGAGTGCGTACGGACGCGCGCCGTCGGCCAGGATGGGAACGGGCTCGCCATCTGCTCCCCGCGCCATCCGGGCAGCTTCGGCGTACCAGCCGTGCTCGGCCTGGGCTTCGGCGACCTGATCGAAGTAGTCCTTGTAGGACTGGGCGTGGGCTTCGAGGAACACCGCACCGGGATGTTCGGATTCCTGGAACGCCTCGATCGCCTGGACGACGACCTCGCAGGCCTTCTTCTCTTCGCCGTCGAGCACACCGGCGGCCTCGCCGTAGATCTGCTTGCCTTCGTCGAGCTCGCCGGTAGACAGCAGCAGGTTGCCGAGCTGCAGGTAGGGCTCGGGAACGGACGGCCACCTGCGGATCACCCCGCGTAGCGTGCGCATCGCGTCGTCGACCTGGTCCATGAGCTGGTAGGCCGTGGCCAGCTGGATGTGGAAGTCCCGCTTCATGCTCTGGACTTCGGGGGCCGTGAACGGTTCGGCCATGGCGACCGCGCGCTCGAGGTGGGGAATCGCGTTGCCGACGTCGCCGCGGTGCAGGTAGGCCATCCCGAGGGCGCTGTTCATGTCGGGACGGGTGTCGTCGATCTCGAGAGCCGCGGTGAACGCCGTGATCGCGTCTTCGAATCGCTTCTCGTTGATCGCTTCGAGGCCCTGGCGGGCGAGCTCGTCGAGCGTGGGCATGCGGCCTCCGGCTGGGTCGCCGAATCTACCGCACATCGCGTCCGGATCCCATGCCGGGCACCCGCGGGGTGGGGAATCGGCCGGGGATCGGACCGATCCGGCTTCAGTTGTCGGGCTGCTCGCCGTCGCGCGTCGCCATGTCTTCGGTCACGAGATCGAGCAGCGTCGTGGACAGCTGGATGATCTGCTCGTGGGAGAATCCTTCGTTCCGGAGCTGGCGGAAGAAGCTCTTGGCGACCGTCTTGTTGCGGTTGTTCAGAAGGGTTGCGGGCTTGTCGGTGGATGCGACCACGGGGCCTCCGGTGCGTTGGGGAGGGCATCTGCAAGGCCTGTGCCATGAATCCAGGCGCGAACTATACAGGTTTGCCCGTGGCGGTCGATGGGGACCGAGGGATCGAGCGGGTCGATCGCCACCTGCGCTATGCACCCCGGACCTCGCGGTGCGAAGTGCGTTTCGCGGTGTTCACGAGCATGGCCTCAGCTGTTCGTTTGCTGTTCAGGCCAACTGAGACGCCTGGCGGGACTGGACGGTGGTTCGGCAGAATGTCTCGACGTTCGAGGGTCGGCGGAATCAGCGCTTGGTCTTCTTCTTGGCCATCGCGATGTAGGTGCGGATGTTCGGGATGTCGTCGTCGATCTTCTGCGCCCGGGTGAGGTCGTCCAGCGCCTGCTGGTAGTTCTTGCGGTAGTAGTGGCTGATCCCGCGGCGGCAGAACGCCATGGCGTGGTTGGGGGCCATCTTCAGCGCTTCGTTGAAGTAGTCGATCGCCCGGTTGTAGTCCTTGCGCGCGAAGTGCAGGTCGCCCACCGCGATCTGGGGCTCGGGGTTCTCGGGCTCGAGGGTCTCGGCGTACATGAAGTCGCTCATCGCCCGGCTGTAGTCGCCGTAGTCGAGGTAGAGACGACCCCGTGACACGTGTGCCTCGGCGTTCTCGGGATCGGAGTCGAGCACATCGCTGTAGTAGTTGATGCCGGCTTCCATGTCGCCCTCTTCGACCGCGTTCTCGGCCTTCTGGACGAGGGCCGCCAGCTCGGCTTCGGAGGGCCCGTCGTCGATGGGCTCGAGGGCGACGTCGTCGGGTTCGAGCTCCTCGAGCTCCAGGTCGTCGTCGCTGATCTCCTCGATCTCGAGGTCGTCCTCGTACTCCTCTTCTTCGTACTCCTGGACGTCGAGGGACAGGCCGCCCCCGTCGCTGTCGTCGGCGTATTCCTCTTCGCCGTAGTCCTCGGAGCTGCCGAGCTCGAGCACTTCCTCTTCTTCGAGCAGCGACCCTCCGCCGGCGCCGTTGTGGGCCTTGTCCTGGGCGTCGCCGATCTGGACGGCTGCAGCGGCGGGCTTGGGATCGTTGCGGTCGCGGATCGTGGGCACACTGGGATTGCCGTACAGCCCGGCGGTCACACCGCCCTTCTTGGCGGGGCCTCCGGCCTGGACGCGTGGGGTGGCTGCTGCACGGGGGGCGGACACGGCGACCTGGGGGGTTCCGGCCTTCTTGGGCTTGGCGCCCGCCATCTTCGCCTTCATCTTCTCGATGTCGGCCAGATCGGCGATGAAGGTCTCTTCGTCGTCCGGGATGGGGTTGGACTCCGCTTCGTCGTCGTCCAGGTCGATCTCGATCCCGAGCTCTTCGAACTCGTCGTCGAGGTCGCCCTGGAAGGAGTCGGACTCGCTCGGCTTGTCGTCCTTGCGCACCACCACTTCGTGCTCGGCGGTTCCGAGGTCGTCGTCGAGGTCGCCCAGATCGGACTCGAGGTTGAGGTCGGACAGATCGTCGAGGTCGGAGCGGGGGTCGCTCGTGTCTTCGATCGTGACGAGTGCGTCCTCGCCGGGGTCGGCGACGCGGATCCCGGGGTCGGTGTGCTCCTCGGACTCCTCGGACTCCTCAGGCTTCTCGGTACGATCGGTGGGGGCCCCGACCGAGGCGCTGCCCGAGTCGCGGAGGAGGTCTTCGGTCTCCTCGCGATCGCCGATGCCCTCGTCGGCCGATGTGGGGTCCATCACCGCAGCAGCCACCTTCTGGACGGGGGTGGTGGTGAGGTCGTCGTCGGGCTCGGGCTCGAAGCCGGGCGGGAACTGCTCGTCGAGCGCGGCCTTGGCGTCGGACACCGTGACGGCGTCGTCTTCGAGTGCGTCCAGCACCTGCGCGCTGATCCGGTCGGTGGAGACGGGCTGCGGGCGGGGGGCTTCGTCGGTCTGGGTGGCACGGCGCAGCAGCTCGTCGGTGCCCTCTTCGACATCGGAGGTGAGCTCGTCGAAGCCCACCGTCGCGAGGATCAGGTCTGCGCGGGTGCGGGCATCGAGCCCCACCTGCAGCACGGATCCGAACTGCAGGTACAGCGCCGCCTGGGTCTTGAGGTAGGTCTCGGCGGTGTCGAGCAGGGTGAGGATCTCGTTGGCCTCGTCGCTCATCGGGACATCTCGCGGGTCAGGGTTCTCAGGGCGTCGACCAGACGGTCGTGCGCACTGTCGAGGTCGGTGGTGGGTGCGCCGGCAGCCCGGGCGTCGGCGATGCGCTGTTCCACGTCGACGATCTGCATCGCCACCTGACGCATCGCGCTGACCGAGCCGAGGATGTTGACGAAGTCCTCGTCGGTGGCTTCTTCCGACAGGGCGGCGACCTGGCTCTCGATGTTCTTGCGCAGGGCGTCTCGGAGGGGTCCGAGATTGGGGGACTGGGCCATTGGAAGGGACTCCGTGGGCGGGGAACGGGGGCGACCGTACCACCCGCTCCGAGAGGGGGTCAACGAGGGAGTGAGGCCGTCTCCGTGGGGGTCAGCGGATGTTGTGTCGCTTGAGGAGGCGACTGATGGTCTTGCGGTCGACACCGGCGCTGCGGGCCGCTTTGCTGACGTTGCCGTCGCAGCGCTCCAGCAGGTCTTCGAGGTAGCGGCGCTCGAAGGCGGCGATCAGCTGGTCCTTGGCCTCGCGCATGGACAGGTCGCGGTCGGGCAGGGGAAGGGACGTCTCGGAACCGGGGTCGTGCTCGGCGTCGGGATCGGGCATGCCCTCGGTCACGGAATCCGCCGGTGGACGGTCGCTCCGCAGGCTGTCCGGCAGCGACGGGATGTCGATCAGATCGCCGTCGCAGAACGGGATGCAGCGCAGGACGGTGTTCTTCAGCTCCCGGATGTTGCCCGGCCAGTGGTAGGCCCCGAACAGCTTGAGCACGTCGTCGGTGCAGCCTCGCACCGAGTGGTCGAACGGTGCGTTCTTCACGATGTGGTCGACCAGCAGCGGTAGATCCTCGTGGCGCTCGCGCAGCGGGGGCAGCGCGACCTCGACCACGTTCAGGCGGTAGTAGAGGTCTTCGCGGAAGCGGCCTTCCTTCACCATCTGCTGCAGATCGCGATTGGTGGCGGCGACCACCCGGACGTCGACGGCGCGCGTGCGGGTGTCGCCCACGCGTCGGACCTCGCGCTGCTCGAGGACCCGGAGGAGGTTGGGCTGCAGCTCCAGTGGCAGCTCGCCGAGCTCGTCGAGGAAGATCGTGCCGCCGTGGGCCTGCTCGAACACCCCGGCGCGGGAGCTCACCGCACCTGTGAAGGCGCCGCGCTCGTGTCCGAACAGCTCGCTCTCGACCAGGTTGGCGGGGATCGCGCCGCAGTCGAACACCACGAACGGCCCGTTCTTGCGGTTCGATCGCTGGTGCAGGGCGCGCGAGACGAGCTCCTTGCCCGTGCCGGTCTCGCCGGTCACGAGCACGGTGAGCTCGGTGCGCGCCACCCGCTCGAGCACGCTGAACACCTCGCGCAGCGCGACGGACTGACCGACCAGGCCTTCGAAGCGGGTCTCTTTGGCCGGGACGATGTTCACCAGCTCGTCTTCGAGGGTGAACTCCATCTCGGTCTTGCCGACCCGGAACCGGCGGGTCTCGCCCAGGTAGACCTCGCGGATCCGGACCTGGCCGACGAAGGTGCCGTTGGTCGACCCGAGATCGCGGAGCACGAGCCCATCGCGGGTGCGCGTGATCTCGGCGTGACGCCGACTCACGGTGCTGTCGGTGATCCGGAAGTGATTGCCCTGATGCGCCCCGATTCGCACCACGTCGTGATCGAACTCCGCCCACTTCCCCTGGTCGGGGCCGTCGAGGACCTCGACGCGGATCCGGCGCAGGTTGATCTGACGCTGGGTGGGGTCGAGGTCGTTGATGACACTGGTGATCTCGGACATCGGGCTCGCGTGCACGGGAGTGTCGGAAGGGAGGGCCCGGGTCGCCGGGCGAGGAGTGACGATACCAGGCGGGACCCGCGGGGCGGGACCGGTCGTGGTCAGGCGTCGCTGGCACCTGCGCCGGACTGCCGGGCGCGCGCCAGGATCCGCTGGATCGATCGACGGTCCATCCCCGCGGCGCGAGCGGCGGCGCTCACGTTGCCATCGTGCTCGGCGAGCTGTGCTTCGACGTAGCGCTGCTGGAAGTCGTCCAGGAAGAGGCGGCGCGCCTCCATGTAGGGGAGGTCTGTTCGCACGGGCGAGCCCGCATAGACCGTCTCGGCGGGGCTCTCAGCATGATCGGACACGGGCGGGGGCGCCCGGAGGAGCTGAGGGGGCAGGTCTTCGATGCGCACCCGGGTCCCGGGGGTCATGGCGGCGACGTACTGCGCGGCGTTGCGCAGCTCCCGCACGTTCCCGGGCCACGGCCATCGCTCCAGGTGGGCTCGGGTGGACGCCTCGAGACGCAGGGTCCGCGGACGGGCATCGGCGCGGGTGTCCTGAGCGGCGTCCACGAAGTGCGCGAACAGCGCGGGGATGTCGTCTGCGCGGTCCCGCAGCGGCGGCAGCACCAGGTCGACGATGCTCAGCCGGTGGTAGAGGTCCTGTCGGAACGCGCCTTCTCGGACCCGATCCTGGAGATCGCGCCAGGTGGCTGCGATGACGCGGATGTCGGCCGAGCGCTGCTCCTGGCTGCCCACGGGACGGTAGGTGCCGTTCTCGAGCAGGCGCAGCAGGCGGGTCTGGGTCTCGAGGGGCAGCTCGCCGATCTCGTCGAGGAAGAACGTGCCGCCATCCGCGGCGTAGACCAGACCTTCTCGGCGCTGGTTGGCGCCCGTGAACGCCCCGCGCTCGTAGCCGAACAGCTCGGTCTCGACGAGGGACTGGGACAGCGACCCACAGTCCACCGGTACGAAGGGGCCGGGTCGACCGCTGCGTTCGTGCAGCAGCCGCGCCACCACCTCCTTGCCGGTACCGGTCTCGCCGCGGACGAGCACGGGAAGGGGCGTGGGGGCGATGGTCTCGATGCGGTCGCGGACCCGCTGCATGGCGGGACTGTCGCCGATCAATCGCACCGCGCTCCGGGAGCGGTCGGACATGCGCGGAGCTTAGCAGCTATCGACGGATCACCCCGCGCCAGCGTCCGGTCGGGATCAGCTGGCCCCCGTGTGCGACGGGATCGTCCATCACCCAGGCCCAGGCCGGCCACGCGCGCAGTCCGGCCGTCGCGTCCAGACGAACGCGTCGGTACAGGCCCTCGGCGACCCCTTCGTACTGGTCGAGCAGGGTCAGCAGCCGGGCGTCGACGCGTCGCACGAGCCGCCCGTGGACGAGCGCGCCTTCTCCGGCCTGGCCGGCCTTCAGCGCCGGATACCCCTGAGGGAGTCGGTAGAGGCGGCCCGGAACAGTGGCGTCCTCGCTCGAGAACCGCTTCAGCAGGCCTCCCTGGACCTCACCCGGCTTGAGCGTGCCGTACACGAACACGTCGCAGGTCGCGTTCATCCAGACGCTCCGAGCCAGTCTTCGAGGGCCGAGACCAGGGGCGCCATGCGGGCGTGCAGCTCGGATTCCTCCGGGGCGTTGCGCAGCTGGGCGAAGAACCGCTCGTCCAGGACGGCCTGGCGTCCGAAGGTGCTTGCGATGCCGAGGGCTTCGAGGGCGTCGAACAGCGCAGCGTCGGGCAGGCCCCCCTGGGTGCGTCGGACGACTGCCCATCCCCGCGCACGGGCGAAGTCGTCGAACAGTGGGAGCACCGCCCCGCGACTGTGGGCGCCGAACCGGACGGACCAGCGGCCGTGGATGCGGTGCACGACGAGCTCGTGGGGGTGGCGTCGGTGCGTGAGGAGCAGGGCGGCGCACAGAGTGACGTACGGGGCGTTCGTGAGCACGCGGGCGCGCAGGGATCGGGTGTCCGGAACGGCCCGTGGAGGCGGCTCCCCCGGGTGGAGCAGTCCCCCGTGCACGGCCTGGTGCGGATCGACGACCGTGGGTGTGCGCGAGGCCTCGGGGTTCGAGCGGAGGGTCCGCAGCAGGCGATTGACCGCGGCGACGCCCCCCTGGAGCTGGACCAGGGTGGGGGGGCAGGCCACCAACAGGTCGGGTTCGGCCCAGCGGTCGAGGAACGCACCGGGCTCGTGGGACCCGGCACGGGCCCCGGGCACCGCGATGGGGAATGCCGACAGCGGACGATCGAGGAGCACGGACTCCAGATCCGCGTCCAGGGTGTCGGGGGTGATGGGCTTGCCGAGCAGGCGCTCGTCCCATCCCGAGAAGCGCTTGCCGATCTGGTCGCGACGGATCGCGGCGTGCCGGTCGGTGGCCGCCAGTCGGCAGTCGTCGAGGTAGGCCCGGTAGACGGGGTCCGAGAGGATGATGGACGTGGTGGAGCCCGCCAGTCCGGCCCGTTGACAGGCGGCGGGGGTGACCACGATGGACCGACCGATGCGGGTGGCATCCCCGCGTCGGATGGCCATGTCGACGTAGCCCCCGATCGGCGCCGAGTCGGCTCCCGCCCGGTCGAGCAGCCCGCGCACCTGGTGCAGCGACAGCTCCCCGTGGTCGATGAGGTTCGACAGCAGGTAGCGATACGCGTCGGGGCTGTACTCGCGCGAGCCCACCTTCTCGAGATCCGGAGCCGTTGGAGCGGGCGAAGTCAGCCCGAAGGGCAGGGCCATCTGGCGGATGTCCCCGGGAGGACGCGCTCGGGGCTGGCCGATGGCGGGCGCGATCAGGCCGCGGATCGCCGATGCACGTCGACGCACGGTCGAGGGCGCCATGTCGGGGTCGATCGCGGACACGGCGCCCGAGATCGCCTTCACGGTGGGCAGCTTGTCGTCCGAGGCCGCCAGCAGCTCGGCCACGACGGGGTTCGCCCACACGGCGCGCGCGTAGACCATGGGCCGATCCTCTCCGGCGTAGACGTACTCGAGGCCGAGGGGCGTGAGCGCGCAGTCCTCGTCGACGTCCAGCAGCCCGAGCCACTCTCCAGCCTGGGTGTAGTACAGGACGGTGCGGACCTCGACGTCGAGGGCCTCCGCCAGGCCACGGGTGCTGCGGATCCCCCGTCCGACCATGTCGAGCAGGCGGGTCAGCAGCTCTGGGCTGTTCGCGTTGGGCACCAGCAGGTGCCGGGGAGGGCCGCGCATGCCCGGACGCTATCACTGCGCCTGGACTTCAGGTAGAACATGCGCAAAGGTGTTGACGTGAAAATACCTGCGATCTAGGGTGGGCGTGATCTCCCTTGCCAGCCCTGCTACTGTGGCGGCTCGTGTCTTCGATCCGGGATGCAGACGTGTCCCGGTCGAAGCGCTCTGGATTCCGGAATGAACCGACTCGACCGGCGAATCACGATCCTTCGCGGCAAGCGCAAGGGCGCGTTCGACCCCCACCAGTACTACTTCGAGAGCGCTCAGCGGACCCGATTGTCCCGCAGCGTCCGCACCCATCTGCGGTTCGGCCAGCCGGTGGTCCTGGTGTCGCCACGGTGGAGTCAGGCCGCGGAGTTCCTCGACGATCTCGCCGTCGATCTCTCGCTCGGCGATCCGAGCATCCAGGCGCGCACCCTGAGCCTGTCCCCTCTCAAAGGGCTCACCTCCCATCAGGGCTGGGGGTGGCTGGCGTCGGCGATCGCCGAGTTCTGTCAGCTGCACCTCGAAGAAGGTCCGGCCTGGCAGGCCGTCAGCCGTCGGGGGTTCCGCACGGTGATGAAGGAGCTGCTGGCCCAGGCCGAAGGGGGGCGACGCCGCTGCTTGATGCTCCACAACCTCGAGCACCTGCCCGTCGAAGCCCTCAACGACCTGCTCGGGATCTTCGCCGAGCACATGGAGGCGTTCGTCGACGATCGGCGCTTCAACCTGCTTTTCGCGGGCTCGATGGACGCACCGTACTTCGACCTCGCCGGCGCTGCCCGTCTCGAGCTTCCGGACTTCTCGGACGTCGAGGCGGTCGACGTGTTGGTGGAGCACCTCGGGCCCGTCGAAGCCCATCAGCTCCGGTCCGTCATCGCCATCGTCGGCGGCGTTCCGGCGCTGCTCGACGCGGTCGGAATGGGCGAGGATCAGGCGCTGTCCGAGGTCGTGAGCAATCGCGAGTCGTTGTGGCGGTTGCTGGGTCCGGTCGCCGACGAGATCCGCCACGCGATGGACATCGTGAACGCCGACCCCAAGCTGTCGACCCGCCTGGAGCGACTGGCTCGGCTGGGGCCGCTTCCCGAGGATCCCGCGCACGACGATCAGCTGCAGCGTGCCGGCCTGGTGCGCCGGAAGACCCAGCGCTCGGGCACGATGACCGCGGTGCGCACGCCGTGGTTCTCCGACCTCGCGCTGGCTGGCTAGCTCGCGTTCATCCGTGGTCCCAGACACCGCTGGGCACATCGCTCTTCGACACTCGCGTACAGAAGTACGCGTCGGCCTCGATCGATGCGCCCAGCGGCGTCTGTGACACACGGCCTGAACGCAACGCTGCTCTCTGCAGTAGAGCGCGTGATCGGCCCGATTTCCTGCGGAGGCTGTTCGGATCGAGGCGCCCAGCGACGAACGAGCCTCGCGGCCTGAACGCAACGCTGCTCTCTGCGGTAGAGGACGGATCGGCCCGAATTCCTGCGGAAGGCTGTTTGGGACACGGAGCGTGACCGCTGTTTGGGACACCCGGAGCGTGACCGGGGCAGGTCCTGTAGGCTACCGAGGTCGGCGACACGGCTTCCTCGAGGTGGACACGATGACCTTCACGGCACTGCTCGACGAGCTCAGAGCGGTCGCGAATGCGTACCCCGAAGCCTACGAAGAGCGGCCGTGGGGGGAGCTCGCATCCAAGGTGCGCAAGAAGGCGTTCGCGTTCTGGTTCGTGCGGGACGCGCCCGAGGTCGGCGAGGACGGGAGCGAGAAGCGGCCGGTCTTGAGCGCGACGATGAAGCTCACCGACAGCCATGCCGATGCCCTGGCCCTGCCCCAGGTGGAGCCGTCGGGCTACGGGCTCGGCAAACACGGATGGGTGACCGCTCGATTCCACGATCCCGCCGAGGTCGACGTGCCGACCCTGCTGATGTGGCTGGAGGAGAGCTACCGCCGCGTGGCCCCGAAGACCCTGGCTCGCAAGGTGCCGGCTGGCGGGCCGGTCCCGACCTCGGACGACCCGGTGCCGGATCCCCCCGCCGATGCACCGGTGGTGATGGTGGTGTCGGACGATTCCCTCCGGGCGGCTCGCGCGCTGACCGGGCTGGCGACCCGCGAGATCCGGGGGATTCGCACGACCACCGCCGATCTCGACACGCTGGCCGACGCCGATGCCCAGGTGTTCGTCGTGGACCTCGGTCGGAGCGCTTCGATCGCCCTCGCGCTCGCCGAACAGCTCGCCCTGCTGCACTTCGATCGGCCGCTGTTCCTGGCCGGGATCCGCGACGCGCGGGCCGAGGAGGCTGCACGGAGTGCTCTCGCGGGGGCGAGTGGTGTCGTGTTCCTGCGGGATCCGCCGGGCGATCCGCGGGTGCTCGATGCTGTCGTCGCCCAGCTCGGCTCGCTGGACTGACGTGTCGCGCGCCCCCCTCATCCTCGAGATCATGGCCACCGACCGGAGCACATCCTGCCCCAGACCCACGGCGGAACGGATGCGCTCGAGAACGTGGCGCTCGCCTGCGCGCGGTGCAACCACGGAAAGGGCCGGCGTCACGACCACAAGGCGCTGTCGGACCCCGATCTGCAGGCCATGATCGAGCGGTTGCGCCGTCGGCGGGAGAAGCGCTGGCGGTCGCCCGAAATGCCGTGACGGCCGAGAGAACGGTGCCCCCGAAATGCGCGGAGGAACGAGCACATTTTCCGGGGGTACCTGAACGCGTCACGGCATTCAATGGAAGGGATTCGGGAGGTTCATCCCTCGCTTGCGAGGGTGGGCCGGCCGAACCAGGCACCGGGCCCTCCCCGGCGCCCGCCATCGGGGCATTGATCAGCTGAAGGCCAGGATCCCCGCGGTGATCGCTGCACCGAAGCACCAGATGCTGAACCAGTGCAGCCCACCTTTGCGTACGAGGGCGACCAGCAGCACGAGCGCCAGGTAGCCGCTGATCAGGGCGGCGATGAAGCCCACGGCGACGTCCAGCGGATCGAACGCGGTGAGGTCGGCGTCCTTGAGCAGGAGCAGCGTGGCGCCCGTGATGGCCGGAACGCTCATCAGGAAGCTGAACTCGGCGGCTTCCTCGCGCTCGACCCCCAGCAACAGCGCAGCCGCGATGGTGGACCCCGAGCGGCTGATGCCCGGCGTGATGGCCAGGCCCTGGACGATGCCCAGCACGATGGCGACCCCGAGGGTGAGCTTGCGGCCCCGGGGATGGGCGGCCCGCGTAGCCAGGAGCACCACAGCTGTGATGGTGAACGAGACCGTCAGGGCGGCGGGATTCGCGAAGAGCTGCTCGAAGAGGTCTTTGAACACGAGCCCGATGATGGCCGTGGGGACGGATGCGGCGATCAGCAGCCCCCAGCGGCGGACCCCTTCGCGCTGAAGGAACGGCGCCTCGCTCTGCAGGGGATCGCGAACCAGGAACAGCACCTTGTCCCGGTAGAACCAGAGCACGGGCAGCAGGGTACCCACGTGCAGGAACAGGTTGAACAGCACGTTGTCGCCACCGAGCTCCACGAACTGCTCGAACAGCGTCAGGTGGCCGGAGCTGGAGACGGGCAGGAACTCGGTGAGGCCCTGGACGACACCCAGGAAGAGTGCACCGAGGGCCGAAGCGGCGAGCGGCATGGAGGGTCCGGAATCGAAGGGAGGGAGCGAGGAGAGGGGGGCTACTTCTCGGCGAAGCTGCGGAGGTGGACGAGCATGGCGTCGAGGTCGGCGTCGCTCATGGGGAAGCCGCGCATCACCGTTCCGGGCTTGCCGGCTTTGATGATGGCCTTGACCATCTCGTCGTCGGCCTTCTTCCAGTACGCGGGGTCCGAGAAGTCGGCGGGGGGCTGGGGAAGCGCGACCGCTGCGGGGCCGTCGCCCTTGCCGGTGGCGCCATGGCACGCCTGGCACTTGGCGGTGTAGAGCGCCTTTCCGCGCTCGGCGGGAGACGCGTTGGACGAGGACGCCTTGTCGGCGGGAGGGGCCGTGAGCCCTGCAGCCGGCAGGCACAGCAGCGCGACGACGGCAAGGGCGGTGGAAAGGCGGGTGATCATGCGAGGATCATAGCCCGTCTGGGCTACTCCTCGTTGTCTTCGACGTCGACATCTTCGTTGTCTTCGTCGCTCTCTTCGTCGTCGGGACCTTCGGTGGCGCCCTTGCGCGGGGGCACCGGCTTGCGGGGCAACGGCCGCTTCTTGTCGGGCTTCGCGCGCTCCGAGCGGCTGGGCAGCGCCTTGTCGGGTCCGAGCGACCGCATGTACTTGAGCACACGCACGGCATCCGGACGGTCGAACGACGCCTCGAACCCGGGCATCGCTCCCTTGCCCTTGAGCACGACGTGGACGTGGTCGTTCTTGGTGGTGACCTTGCCCTGCAGTGCGGGCACGGGGTGCACGAGTGCCGTGGTGGCCGGGCCCTGGCCCCCGTTTCGGACGCCGTGGCACGCGACGCAGTGGCGGCGGTACAGCTCTTCGCCGCGCTCTTCGTCGGTGGGGCGCTTGGTGGGCTGCTTGGCGGCGGCGTCGTCGGGGACCCACCCCGCAATCCACCCGATGAACACGAGGGCGAAGAGGGGAACGACGACGAGCAGGCGCTTCATGTGGGCCTCCTATCCACAAACGAAATCACCCGCCCTCGAGAAGAGGACGGGTGATTCGATGTGGCGGGATGGACGGGACTCGAACCCGCGGCCTCCGGCGTGACAGGCCGGCGTTATAACCAACTTAACTACCACCCCATACGGGCAACTCTCCGAGGGAGCATGGGCGGAACAGGACTCGAACCTGCAACCGACGGCGTGTAAAGCCGTAGCTCTCCCATTGAGCTATCCGCCCGACCGACCACCCTCAGCGCACCGAGGTGGCTGGAGGGGTGCCGGATGGAGGACCAGAGGCCCCCCGTCGAGCCTACGGCACGTATTCCGAGCGCGAAAGAGCGTCAAGGTCGTGCCGCGACGACGTCAGTTGTTGACGGCGTCCTTCATCGCCTTTCCAGGCTTGAACTTGACCTTCTTGCTCGCCGGGATCGAGATCGGCTTCTTGGTGCGCGGATCGCGACCCATGCGGGCGCTGTGCTGGGCGACCAGGAAGGTGCCGAATCCGACCAGCGTGACCTTGCGGCCCTCGACCAGCGAGGCTTCGATCTTGCTGGTCAGTGCCTTGAGCGCGCGCTCGGCTTCGACTTTCTTGAGTCCGGTCTCTGCAGCGATGTGCGAGACGAGATCGGCTTTTGTGACGGAATTCGCCATGGCAGGTGCTCCCCTGTTTCCACGGACCTTCACCAGACTGAAGTGCCGGATCGGGTGTGGAAGCTCGTGTAGAGCGCAGGGCGAATCCCGGCGCTCGCCGAGACTCTAGCGAAGAGCGACGAGAAAGCGAAGTGTGTAGACAGGGTTTTTTTGACAGTCCTGTGTCAGGACGCGGGCCCGCTCGTGTCATTTGCAGGCAAAGGATCAGGTTCAACGCCGTCTTTCGATTTCTCGAACCCGGAGTGTGCCTTGAAGATGCCTTCGGCCTGAGCGCCCGCCAGCGCTTCCTTCAGCACCCGGTCCATGTGGTCCACGGCGATGATGTCGACGGTCTTGCGCACCCGCGCCGGGATCTCGTCGATGTCCTTGACGTTCTCCTCGGGGATGAGCACCCGCGTGATTCCACCCCGGTGGGCGGCCAGGACCTTCTCTTTCAGACCGCCGATGGGCAGGACACGACCCCTCAAGGTGATCTCGCCGGTCATGGCGGTGTCTGCGCGCACGGGGATCTGGGTCAGGGCGCTGACGAGGGCGGTGGCCATCGCGATTCCAGCGCTCGGACCGTCGGTCTTCAGGGCGTTGCCCGGGTAGTGGATGTGCAGATCCTGGGTCTCGTAGAAATCCGACTCCAGGTGGAGCGCATCCGCGCGGGTTCGGAGGTAGGTCAAGGCTGCGTTTGCGGATTCCTTGAGCCAGTCTCCCAGACGCCCGGTCAGGATGAGCTTGCCCTTGCCCTTGATCGCGGCCACCTCGATGTTGAGCAGCTCGCCGCCCCACGGGCTCACGGCCAGGCCCTTGACCGTGCCGACCTGATCTTCGAGCTCTCGCTGGCCCACCTTGTACTTCGGGATGCCGAGCAGCTTGTCGAGGTTGGCGGTGGTGACCTGGATGCGGGTCTCCGGACCGTGGTGGACGACCCGACGCGCGACCTTGCGGCAGATCCGCGCGACTTCCTGCTCGAGCTTCCGGACCCCGGATTCCTTGGTGTAGTTGCGGATCACCTTGAGCAGCGCGGGATCGGACAGGGTGACGTTGTCTTCGGTGATGCCGTTGAGCTCCATCTGGCGGGGCATCAGGTAGCGTCGGGCGATCGCGGCTTTCTCGATCTCGGTGTAGCCGGACAGCTGGGTGATCTCGAGGCGGTCCTGCAGGGGCAGCGGGATTCCCTGGAGCGCGTTGGCGGTGCAGATGAACATCGCCTTCGACAGATCGAAGTCCAGGTCGAGGTAGTGGTCGTTGAACTGCGTGTTCTGCTCGGGATCGAGCACTTCGAGCAGGGCTGCGGCGGGGTCTCCGCGGAAGTCGCTGCTCATCTTGTCGACCTCGTCGAGCAGGATGACGGGATCGATGGCTCCGGCGCGCTTCATGGCGTGGACGAGCTTGCCGGGCATGGCGCCGATGTAGGTGCGGCGGTGACCGCGGATCTCGGCTTCGTCGCGAACCCCACCGAGCGACATCTTCACGAACGGGCGGTTGGTGGCCCGGGCGATGGAGCGGGCGAGGCTGGTCTTGCCGACCCCGGGAGGCCCGACGAGGCAGAGGATGGGCCCCCGCATCTTGTCGACCAGCTGGCTGACCGCCAGGTACTCGAGGATGCGTTCCTTGATCTTGCGCAGCCCGAAGTGATCTTCGTTCAGCACGCTGGCGGCCTCGGCCAACGAGCGCGGCTCGGGGCTCTCGTCGGTCCACGGGAGCGCGATGATCCAGTCCAGGTAGTTGCGCACCACCGTGGCTTCGGCGCTCATCAGGTTCATCTGCGCGAGCTTGCGCAGCTCCTTCTCGGCCCGGGTCTGCACATGCTCCGGGAGGTCTTTCTCGGCCAGAGCCTGAGCGAGCTCCTCGAGGTCCGACCGGCCCTCCTTGTCGCCGAGCTCCTTCTGGATGGCTTTCATCTGCTCGTTGAGCCAGTACTCGCGCTGAGAGCTCTCCCGCTCGCGCTTCACCCGGCTCTTGAGCTTCTTCTCGACCTGCAGGAACTCGATCTCGGCCAGCAGGGCCTTGTAGATGCGCTCGAGACGTTGGGTGACGTCGATGGTCTCGAGCAGCTCCTGTTGCTCGGCGACCTTGAACTGGAGCGGCGCGACCAGGGTGTCGGCCAGGCGATCGGCGTCTTCGAGGGCGTTGACCGACAGCAGCATCTCGGGGGGCACGGCCCGGTTGAGCTTGACGTAGCGCTCGAACGTGGACTTCACCGTGCGCACCAGCGCCTGCTGCTCGGGGTCGGACTCGCTGGACGGCAGGAACTCCTCGACCTCGACCTCGAAGTGGGGTTCTTCGGCCAGCCACTCGACCACGCGGGCGCGCCGGCGACCTTCGACCACGATCTTGGTGTTGCCGTCTGGGAGGTTGAGCACCTCTTCGACGGTGGCGATCGTGCCGAACTCGTAGATGTCGGCCTGAGTGGGGTTCACCCGCTCCCCGGACTTCTGCGCGACCAGGAAGATCTCGCTCGACTCGCTCGCGCGGGCCGTGTTCACCGCACTGACGGACCGCGGGCGGCCGACGATGAGGGACATCGTGCGGTGGGGGAAGACGACCACTTCGCGAAGCGGGAGCAGCGCGAGGCGGGCGGGGGCATCCTTGTCGGAGCGTTCACGGAAGAACACGTTCGTGCCTCGGCTGGTTCAAGCCCATTCGGCTTCGTTCTCGTAGACCAGGATGGGCTCCTGGCGCTGGTCGACGACATCCTCGCTGATGATGCATTCCTTCACGTTGTTCTTGGACGGCAGGTCGTACATCACATCGAGCATGATCTCCTCGAGGATGCCTCGCAACCCCCGCGCGCCGGCCTTCCGCTCCAGGGCTTCGCGGGCGATGTGCCGCAGCGAGCCGTCGGTGAACTTCAGCGTCACGTTGTCCATGTCGAACAGCTTCTGGTACTGCTTGATCAGGGCGTTCTTGGGCTTGACCAGGATGTCGACCAGGGCTTCTTCGTCGAGCTCGTCGAGCGTTGCGACCACGGGCACGCGGCCGATGAACTCGGGGATCAGGCCGAACCCCATGAGGTCTTCGGCTTCGACCCGCGCGATGAGCTCGCTGCTGGTGAGCTTCTCGCGACCGCGCACCTTCTTTCCGAAGCCCATCTGCTGCTGGCCCAGCCGTGCCTCGACGATCTTGTCGAGCCCGACGAACGCGCCGCCGCAGATGAACAGGATGTTGGTGGTGTCGATCTGGAGGAAGTCCTGCTGGGGGTGCTTGCGACCGCCCTTCGGAGGCACGTTGGCGACGGTGCCCTCGATGATCTTCAGCAGCGCCTGCTGCACGCCCTCCCCGGACACGTCGCGGGTGATGCTGGGGTTCTCGGACTTGCGGCTGATCTTGTCGATCTCGTCGACGTAGATGATGCCCTTGCAGGTGCGCTCGACGTTGTACTCGGCGTTCTGGAACAGGCCGAGGATGATGTTCTCGACGTCTTCGCCGACGTACCCGGCCTCGGTGAGGCTGGTGGCATCGGCGATGGCGAACGGGACGTTGAGGAACCGCGCCAGGGTCTGTGCGAGCAGGGTCTTGCCCGAGCCCGTGGGCCCGATGAGCAGCACGTTGCTCTTCTGCAGGTCGACGTCGTCGTGGTTGGACCGGCTGTCGATGCGCTTGTAGTGGTTGTGCACCGCGACCGAGAGCACCTTCTTGGCGCGCTCCTGGCCGATCACGTACTCGTCGAGGTGGGCGTAGATGTCCTTCGGCTTGGGAACCAGCCCGCGGGTGGCGTAGAAGTCCTCGCGCTCGTACTCCTCGGTGATGATGTCGTTGCACAGCTCGACGCACTCGTCGCAGATGTAGACCGACGGACCGGCGATGAGCTTGCGGACCTCCTTCTGCGACTTTCCGCAGAACGAGCAGCAGAGTTCCTTGCTGGCGGACTTCCTGCGCATGGCTTCAGCCTTCCTTGCCCGGCAGCTCGCTGGGCGCGATGACCTCGTCGATCAGGCCGTACTCGAGGGCCTCGGGAGCGGTCATGATGTTGTCGCGCTCGGTGTCGGCGGCGACCTTCTCGACGTCCTGCCCGCTGTGGCGCGCCAGCGTCTTGTTGAGCGTCTCCTTCCAGCGCACGATCTCCTTGGCGTGGATCTCGATGTCCGTGGCCTGGCCGCGGAACCCGCCCAGCGGCTGGTGGATCAGCACCCGGCTGTGCTCCAGCGCCCGACGCTTGCCCGGCGTGCCCCCGGCGAGGAGCACCGCACCCATGGACGCGGCCTGGCCGACGCAGATGGTGGCGACATCCGGGCGGATGTACTGCATGGTGTCGTAGATCGCCATCCCGGCCGTGATCACGCCGCCCGGGCTGTTGATGTACATGTAGATGTCCTTCTCGGGGTCCTGGCTCTCGAGGAAGAGCAGCTGGGCGACCATCAGGTTGGCGATCTGGTCGTCGATCTGCAGCCCGAGGAAGATGATCCGGTCGACCAGCAGGCGGGACCAGATGTCGTAGCGCTGCTCGCCGCGATGGGTGGTCTCGTGGACCATCGGGATCGAGTAGTTCAGGGGGCGGTCGAAGTTCATGCGAGGGGTCTCCGAGATACGCGTGGTGACCCTGTGTCAGGGCCTTCGACGCGGGCGGACAATGGGTAGAACAGGTGCCTAACTCGGTAACGGGGGCCCTGATCGACGCCCATCGAATTGTCCGACCCCTCCCCAATCGGGCAGGCGGGCGTGCAACTTGAGCGGCATCCGGCCTCGATTCT
The DNA here is from genome assembly GCA_965224055.1 of Myxococcota bacterium. Classification (GTDB taxonomy): domain Bacteria; phylum Myxococcota_A; class UBA796; order UBA796; genus JACKEQ01. The sequence continues at coordinate 7,221,971 of OZ245034.1, forward strand.
GCCCCCCGAGCGCCGAAGGGGGAAGCGGTGTGCGCCCACGTCCGTCCTCCGCGCTGTCCAACCCTGTCCAGTCGGGCAGGAGGTGTGGTATCGCGAGGGCCATTGGAATACGGGCGACACCCCTGGAGGCGCCGTGGCGGAAGAGAAGACCGAGAGCGACAAGACCGAGAAGATGAAGACCCCCATCGGGCGGTACCTCTTCGAGAGTCGACAGATCCCGCTGTTCGGAGCGATCGACAACGAGCTCGCGACCAAGGTCATCAGCCAGCTGCTGGCGCTCGAGGCCGACGATCCCGAGGCCCCCATCACCATGCTGGTCAACAGTCCGGGTGGCTCGGTCACCGACGGGTTCGCGATCTACGACATGATGCGCTTCATCCAGCCCGAGGTGCGCGTCGTCGTCACCGGTCTGGCCGCGTCCGCCGCCACCGTCGTGCTGCTGGGCGCCCCCAAGGAGCACCGCGTCGCGACGCCGTTCTCCAAGCTGCTGATCCACCAGGTCTACCTGCCCGGCGTCGTCCGGGGCCAGGCCACCGACCTCGAGATCACCGCACGCGATCTCATGCGTACCCGCGACCGGATCAACAAGCTCTACCAGCAGGAGACCGGTCAGCCCCTCGAGCGCATCGAGAAGGACACCAACCGCGACTACTGGATGGATGCGCCGGAAGCCGTCGAGTACGGCCTGATCGCGCGGATCGTCGAAGGCCGCGGCGACCTCTGATGGCGCTCCCACGCGGCGTTGCGGCAGCGGGTGGGGTGCTCTGCATCGCAGTCGCGTCCCTCGCCTGTGGCGGTGGGAGCGGGCAGCACGCGCTCGATGCCACCGATCACGCCGTGCTGATCGAGGCCTCCGACGTCCAGGCCGTGTTTCCGTCCGCGGGGTCGGGCACGATCGACGCCTCGGCCGAGACGTTCCGCAAGGAGGTCGCGCTCGGCAGCTGGGAGCTCGAGTACACCTACGAGACCGACCTGCTCACCGTGTCCTCGATGGCCTTCGTCGAAGACACCGCGGACGACGCGAGCTGGGTGATGTGGGGCGTCGCGATGGCGCCGTCGTTCCTGGGCGACGAGGTCGAGTTCCAGGAGGATTCCTCCCTCGTCACCCGCGGCGACGAGAAGAAGTGCGGCGTGCTCGTCGAGAAGTCCCTCGGCATCCGGGGCGGCAACCTCTGCGTCGTGCGCGAAGGCGGCTTCGTGTCGGTGCTGGTGCTGGCGGGCACGTACACCGACCAGCCCGGCGGCCTCGATCCCCTGTTCGACCCCGTGCTCACGGCCGCGAAGGGCTACACGCCCAAAGAGAACCCGCTTCCGGAGCCGTAGGCCCTGGCTCGTCAGGGAACCCGAGCCAGGCGAAGGTCCCAGGTCTCGAGCGACGCTGTGGACGCCTCGTCGAAGGCCGTGTGCGACCCCGCGCAGTGGAGGATGCGCACACCCAGATCGTCCGGGGTGCGCAGGGTGCAGGCCAGCTGGAGGTCGGCGAACGGAGGCCCGTCCGCCGCGGGCTCGGCGGGGATCAGCGGCGTCAGGGTCCAGGTGCCGGGATCGACCGGAGCCCCGGGCGTGGCGCGGAGCTCGACCGACTCGAAGGTGCCGGACACCACGCTCACGGCGGAGAACACCGCGCCGGGGTTGGTGACGGAGGGTTCTTCGCCGGGCTCGTCTTCTTCGCTCGGGAACCCGGGGGCCACGGCCGGATTGGCGCCTCGAAGGTCGAGCTGCCAGGTGACGCCATCGACCGGACACGCCTGACGCGTCGCACCCAGGACGGCCCCCGGCCCCGTGTCGACGGCGGGATCGGCCCCGGTGTCTGCGAAAGCCCCCGTGTCCGTGGACGGATCGATGGGCAGCGGCGCGAGCCGGCGATCGATGCAGACCCACTCGCCCAGCGCGGGATCGGGCCCCGACGCGCATCCGCACGCCAGCAGCGCCACCCCTGCGCAGAAGCGGTGGACGCGGACGATCAGCCGATCTCCTCGATGCGCTGCTCGATCGCACCGATGGCGCCCTTGCGAGCCTTCCCGTCCTTCTCGGCGGCCAGCAGCGCGTCGAGGTGGGCGTCGTGGTCGCCGGAGGCCAGGGCTTCCTTCACCTTGGCGATGCTGCCCTTCAGGATGGACACGTCTGCATCGCCCGTCGAGGCGGCCTTCTTCTCGGCCTTCTTGGCGGGCTTCTTCTCGGCCTTGGCCTTCTTGGCGGGCTTCTTCTCGGCCTTGGCTTCGGTCTCCTTCGCAGCCTTCTTGGCCTTCTTGGCAGGCTTCTTCTCGTCGGCTGCAGGCGCCTCGGCCTTCGGGGCGGGCTTGGGCGCGTCGATGAGCTTGGCGCGCTCGAGCAGCCAGTCGAGGGTCTTCTCCTCGAGCATCCGATCCTTCAGCTCCTCGATCGCGCCGTCGTCCTTGACGAAGTAGCCCTTCACGGCTTCGACGGTCTGCCCGCGCTCGGCGGCGAGCTCGGCGTACTTGTTCTCGAGGTCGGCATCGGTGATGTCGAGGTCCTGCTCCTCGCTGACGGCCTCGAGGATCAGTCCGGCCTTGGACGCGAACTCGGCGCGGATGCGCAGATCGGCGACCTGGGCGTCGGAGAACGACAGGGACCGGGGGTCGCGACCCATGTAGGCCTGCTGCATGCGGAGCTCGTCCATCAGCATCTTCAGGCTCTGATCGACCATGCCGGCGGGCACATCGAAGGGGTTGGCCGCGATCAGGGCCTCGAGGAGGTTGGCGCGGGCCTGGTTGCGCGCGGCACCCTCGCGGGCCTTGGCGATCTCGGCCTTGATGGCGGCACGCATGCCGTCGGCGCCGCCTTCGTAGCCCAGCTCCTCGGCGAGCTCGTCGGTGAGCTCGGGGACCTCGTTGGCCTGGATGGACAGGACCTTGGCCTCGACCTGCAGGGTCTTGCCCTGGATGGCCTCGGTGCGGGCATCCTCGCTGAACGTGACCTCGCCGTCGACCGAATCGCCGGTCTTGGTGCCCTCGAGGAGCGCTTCGACGCCGGGGTAGTAGGGGTCGGCCTCGGTGCGGATCATCGTGCCGGGCTCGCTGGCCACGACCTCGTCGCCGTCCTTGACCGTGAGCTCGACGAGCGCCATGTCGCCGCGCTCGACGCCGCGATCGGAGACCTCGACCAGGCGCGCCTGACCTTCGAGCTTCATCTTGACCTGGGCCTCGACCTCGGAGTCCTCCACCTCGACCGGCGGGTAGTGGACTTCGACGCCTTCGACCTGGGTGAGCTCGACCTCGGGCTTGACGTCGACCAGCACGGTGAACGCGAAGTCCTTGCCGTTGTGCAGCTCGGGGGGATCGTCGAGGGTGGGCTGGCCCACGGGCTCGAGCTTCTCGTCGGTGACCGCCTGGCGGTAGCCGTCCTGGATGAACTTGTTGGCGACATCGCTGCGGACGTCGGCACCGAAGCGGGCCTCGAGCACCTTGCGGGGTGCTTTGCCGGGACGGAAGCCCCGCAGACGGACGCGGCGGCCGAGCTGGCGAAACGCCGTATCGAGCTCGTTCTTCACCTTGTCTGCGGGGTAGGTGATCTGGATCTTCCGCTGGAACGACCCGATGGACTCGACTGCTACCTTCATCACTCGACCTCGAACTCTGGACTGTGCGTTCGTTGGGTCTTCGCTGTGGCGCCGGCAGACGACTGGCTGGGGATGCGAGAAGGGGGACTCGAACCCCCACGGGTTGCCCCACTGGATCCTAAGTCCAGCGCGTCTACCAGTTCCGCCATTCTCGCGAACGACCGAAATGGACCCGGGCATCTAACGTGCGTGCGCGGGCCGTCGAGTCGAAAGCTCAGGGCGCCAGAGCGCGGGAGGGAGAGGTGAAGTTGGGCCCACCAGGAATCGAACCTGGAACCTACGGATTAAGAGTCCGGTGCTCTGCCAATTGAGCTATAGGCCCGTATTCACGTCTGTTGTGAGGGTGGATGATGGGTTTTGAACCCACGGCCTCCGGAACCACAATCCGGCGCTCTAACCAACTGAGCTACACCCACCGCGGCTGCCGGCCCTCATAATACGTTGATGTGTGGTGACAAGCCGCGCGCCCACGACCCCCGCGTCGAAGCGGGGCAGAGGAGTGTGAGCCGTTCGTCGATTGCTGGCAGACTTCCAGAACCTTCCGATGGTGATCGGGGCCCGGCCCGCGATCACCACGGCGGTGGTGTGCGGGCTGGCGCTGGGGTCGGTCACGGGGTGCAAGTCCCGCTCGACCCACGTCGTCGCAGACGCCGCCCGCAAGGAGACCCGGGCGGTCCTGCGTCGCTACGAGCGCTATCGGCTCGCGCCCGCCAAGGTGGCGCCGCCCTCGATCGACACCTGGAGCGCGTACGTCGCCCAGGGCCCGCTCACCGGAACCGCCGAGCTCGTATTGCCCGAAGACGCCGAGTGGAACCAGTGGCCGGGTCCGACCGTGCGGCTGTTCAACAACCGGTCCGCCATCCTCTTCCAGGTCGAGATCGCCAGCGATGCGCCCATCCGCTGGCTGCCCGAGCGCACTCAGCTCGAGCTCAACCACGAGGGCAACGTGTTCCGGGCCGCCGAGAGCCAGGAGGTGTTGCTCGAGGATCTGCTCTTCTGGGCGTATCACCAGGAGCGGAACGTGCTGGACGGTGATCTCGCGAATCGGGCACGGGCTGCGGGTCCGCTGCGCGAGGCGTACATGACCGCCGAGGAGGACGCGCTGCTCGCGGGCCTGATCGCCTTCCCGCTCGTGGAGACCGTCGAGAACGAGCGGTTCATCCGAGGCGGCGATCCGGCGGACTACCACGTGGTGTCGATGCGGCTGACCGTGGGCCTCGAGACCCCCGAGGGCCGCAAGCAGCTGGTGTGGCGGTTCGAGTGACCCCGCGTCCGGGCACGTCAGCCCGCGACCAGCCAGTACCCCAGAGCCAGGGCGATCAGGGCCAGGGCGATGGCGCTCACCACCACCCAGGCTGGCCAGCGCGAGGCCGCAGCGGACTCGGCATCGCCGGCGACCGTCTGCTCGACGCTCGTCACGTCTCCCCCCAGGAATCCGTGCGGTAGAGACGGGCGATTCGCAGCCACTTCGGCTGGCGGGCCCACCGACACGGGGATGCTGCCGCGCTCGATGATGGACGGCGGCGTGAAGTCGGTGTGCTCGGGGGCGGTTCCGAGCTCGGAGTCGACGGTGGGATCGTCTTCGACGTCGAGGTCTCCGAGCAGCTGCTCTTCACCGAGGGTGCTGCGGCCGGCCTTCTGCTTGTGGGTGTGGCGGATGCCGCTGTCCTCCGTCCGATCGTCCTCGAGGTCCGCGTCTCCGACCAGCCCGGGGGTGCCTTCGGCGGGCGGGAGCAGCTCGAGTCCGTCGTTCGCCGCGGACGCTTCAGGACCGAGGGGGCCCGCCCCAGACGCCGTGGACGGCTTCGTCGTGATGTCCGCTTCCTTCCAGGTGGACGGCGTGGCGAGGCTCTTGTCCAGTGGCTGGGCTTCGAGGGTGGCGTCCGGCTGGTCGAAGTCGCCGAGAGAGGAGTCGGCCGAGAACCCCGGAGGCAACGCGTCTCCGGGAAAGCCCTGCTGCAGCTCGGCGATCCAGCTGTCGAAGCGCGTCGCGCACTCCTCCTCGAGCGACGGACCGGCCGTGGTGGCGACGAGCTCCTCGATCCCCGAGGCGATGCGCGACAGGGGAGGACGCTCGACGGGATCCCAGGCGAGCATCGCGCGCAGCCAGTTGCCGTAGGCCTCGCCGAACAACGCTCCCGGTCGGCTCATGGCCCGGATCTGGGCGCGTCGGACCGCCGCTTCGTGGGCCTCGCGGGTGCTGCTCTGGGGCATCGGGCCCCCCAGGAGGAACGCCAGCAGCGCACCCATCCGGTAGACCAGCGCTGCGTCGGGACCGGACGACCCGGGAGGCCGGGGGGGCGCCATCGCGGGGAAGGGCGACACGAAGTTGGCGATGCGCAGGCTCGCGTCGGCGCAGAGCAGGACGTCTTCGGGCTCGGGCCCCGGATGGGCTGGCAGGTCGGCGTCGGAGAGCAGCGATGCGAGCCGGCCGATCAGGGCTGCAGCGGCTCGATGACCGAGGCTCCGTTCCCCGGTGAGGTTGGCGAGCGCCAGGCCGTCCACGGCCTCGTACACGAACGCCACCCGCCGTCCGTGGGGCTCGATGTCCAGCAGGGGCAGCACTCCGTCAGCCCGCAGGGACAGGACGTTTCGGGCTCGGGCTCTCGCTCGGCGCACGCCACTGGGCGTGTGGGGCGCCAGGACTGCGAGCACGTCGATCGGCGGGCGGCCGCGGAGCTCCGAGGGGAGCTCGGATTCGCGGTCCGGCGATGGGGTCCAGGTTCCCCGGCGAACACTGGGGTGCCAGGGTTGCCAGGTCTCGGCGAGGTCGAGCGTCACTGCGCGTCTCTACACTGATGAGCCTCCCATGGCCAAACCCCGTGCCAGATCTGCATCTCGGTGGGTGCGGTGGTAGGGGGAGGGTCCATGGCCGTCCCCGATCCGGAATCGTCCTTCGATGTCGAGCATGCGCGCACCCGGCTGCACGAGCTGCTGTCCCGGGCGGGTCGGCGTGCGCTCGATCGTCAGCGCCGCGTCGAGATCACGATCAAGGACGACGGCAGCCCGGTCACCGGGGTGGATGCCTCGCTGGACGCCTGGTTGGCCGAGCAGCTTCCCGAGGCGTTCCCGGGCACCGGCGTGATCGGCGAAGAGGGGGCGTCCGAAGGGGCAGAGCAGGGCTCCGGCACCTTCTACGTCGATCCCATCGACGGCACCCAGAGCTACATCGACGGCCTGCCGTACTGGGGGCCCACGGTCACCCTCGTGCGCGGCGGTCGTGTCGTGGTCGGCGCCTTCTACGTGCCCCCGCTCGACGAGTTCTGGTTCGGCGCCCCGGGAGTCGGAGCCTGGCGCAACGGGCGATCGCTCGCGGGCCGTCTTCGCGCGGTCGACGAGGGCGATGCGCACTGGGGGCCGAAGAAGCAGGTCCTGTTCGTGCCGAGCCGCTTTCACCGGGGCCCGCGCGTGGCCTGGCCCGGAAAAGTCCGCTCCTTCGGGTCCACCGCCGCACACCTCGCGCTCGTCGCTGCCGGTGCCGGGGTCGCTGCGATTGTCCCGCGCTGGGAGTTGTGGGATGTAGGATGCGGCGTCGCGCTGATACGCGAGGCTGGAGGGGTCATTCGTGGGCTGGACGGTGCGCCGGTCGACGTGGTGAACGGCCCTCGGGGGTTGCCGTTCGTGGCTGGCGCGTCTAGCGCAGTGTCCACGCTGGTCGAACAGATCCAGGATGCACTTCGGGGCACGGCGCTCCAGGAACAGATGCAGGGCGAGGCGGAGAAGACCCATGGCGAAGGATGAAGAGGTTCCGGACGAAGAGGAGATCGCCGACGTCGAGGACGACGAGGAGTCGTCTGGGCGCCGGAAGGTCCCCTCGAACCTGCCTGCACTCGGTGCGCCGCCCAAGTCGGTGCGCCGCGGCAGCAAGAAAGACCTGCTGTCGTACTACCTGGCCGAGGTCCGCAAGTACCCGCTCCTGACCCGCGAGGAGGAGAAGGAGTACGCGATCAAGTTCGTCGAGGAGGGCGACACCGAGGCCGCCGAGCGGCTGGTCACGGCCAACCTGCGCCTCGTGATCAAGATCGCGTTCCAGTACCACCGGCAGTGGGCCAACGTGCTCGACCTCATCCAGGAGGGCAACGTCGGTCTGGTCGAGGCCCTGTCCCGCTACGATCCGTACCGCGAGATCCGGTTCAGCAGCTACGCCCAGTACTGGATCCGGGCCATGATCCTGCGGTTCCTGCTCGACAACTTCCGACTCGTGCGCCTCGGCTCCACCCGGGCCGGTCGCAAGCTGTTCTTCCAGCTGCAGAAGGAGCGCGACCGCCTGCTCGAAGAGGGCAAGAGCGCCACGCCCGAAGCCCTGGCCGAGCGCCTCGGTGTCAAGCCCAAGGACGTCGCCGACGTCGATCAGCACATGCGTGCGCCGGCATTGTCGCTCCACGCGCCTGCAGGCGACGAGACCGATGGCCGCACGCTGTCCGAGGTCGTTCCCGAGAAGTTCGAGAACAACCCCGAGAACAACACCGCGCGCAACGAGCTCGGCTCCATCGTGCACGACAAGCTCGCCGAGTTCGCCGCCAACCTCAAGGACGACCGCGAGCGGGTGATCTGGGAGCGCCGCCTGGTCGCCACCGACCCCGACAGCCTGTCGACGCTCGGCGAGGTGTTCGGCGTCAGCAAGGAGCGCGTGCGTCAGCTCGAGGCCCGCATCAAGAAGCGGCTCAAGGCCTTCCTGGAGTCCGAGCTGGGCGACGAGATCGCCTTCGAGTTCTCGACGCCCGACTGATCGCCGTTCATCGCGGGTTCGGTCCGGACTGCGGTGGCGGGGCAGAATCGGGGTGCGAGCGTGGAACGTCTACCTTTACTCCGGCTTCGCCTCCGCGCTTCGCTTGGCCTGTCCGCCAGACCGCGAACGCTACACGAGAGTCGTAAGCGCTGCGGGTGTCGGCGACTTCAGCCTCGTCCGACTCTCGCGCTCGCGTTCGGACCGCTCTGCGCGATGGAGACGGCGTACCAGAAGGACCGTGGCCGGAGAGGACGCCCAGACCAGGCTGTTCCCAGGGCGGGTTCGCCAGACGACCGTGCTGCTGGGCCTCTCCGACCTCGCGCCCGCGCCACCCGGACACGTCCCAGGAGGGCCAGGGCAAGCGTCAGCGCGCCCGCCCTCGTCGCGCGACAGCACGACACCAGAACGAAGCGAAGATTCTGCTGACGCAGAACGACCCGGAGGCGACAGACACAGCGAAAGCGGTCTGGCGACGGAGTGGTCGTCCGCAGGGAGACTGCCGCTTGCGGCAGATCGACGGGAGGATCGAGCGCTGAAGGGGTGCTCGAGGGGAAACGAAGAGTTTTCCATCGAAATCAACAGGTAGAAGAAATTGAGTTGGCCCTGGCGGACTCGGCTCTGCCGACCGCTGTCCTCATCGACTCGGCCGTCTCCCGACTGTTGGCGCCATTGACCCGCCGTCTTCCGACCGTTGGTGCCATCGACGCGCACGTCTCCGCTACCGTCAGCCCGCGAACCCCGCCGTCTCCAGACCGCCCGGAAGCGAGGGTCGACCGGCCAGACCCCGCCGTCTCCCGGTGAGCCCCACGAAGGAGCAGCCTTCGTCCGTCAGTCCATGTTGGCCATTCATGCCGGAGGCGTTTGGTCCACGTTGATCACCGGGAGGTACAGTATTGTACTCCGCGCAGTCCCAGTCCGACTGGGCACATTGCGGACGTCCGTAATCCCGATCCGCTCGAACGGAGACGATCGCGCTGGACGTCAGTTGCCCACATGCACGACCAGCAGCAGGAGCGCTTCTGGCCGCCTCTCCATGCGCACGCCTTGGAACAGCAGCGCCCAAGAGGTCGACACACGCACACCTAGTCCTGCCTTCGGAACCAGTAGCAAGTCCAGCTCCCCGCGCGGCTGCACCGCGACGATCGAGGAGCCCGTCGCCATTGCGAAGTCCACGCGCAGGCCACCACGACCGAAGCGCTTCTCGATGCCCCCTCCACCGCCGACCAGGTAGACGTATGGTAGTTCCTCCCACCAGCTATCCATCTGGGCCAGCTTTGGCGCGATGGACCGGACACCCCAGCAGGTCTCCCAGTCTTGACCTAACGGTGCGCACCCTGAAGCGCCGAGGTCGCTCTCAAGCACAGGCTTCGGCTCCGCAGCGCCGTTGGAGGCACGCGCCCGCCACTCCACTCGGAACCCCGGGGTCGGATGCAGACGCAGGTCTGCGACGAGCACGTTCCGATGATAGGTGCCGCCGCCGGAGTCCCGGTAGTCCGACTGGACGCGCATCCCGTGAATCCCGACACCCACAGCGACCGATCCGCCCGGTGCTGCGGTCGCAAGGGTTGACAGTACCAATAGAGCCACCATCATCAGTCCTCCGGACACAGGGTAGGGCCAGACGTCGCGCATCGCCACAGGCGGTCCCATCCGAGCCGACCATACTACCCCAACGCCAACGCAGCCGCACTGGCGGTCAGCCACGTCGCACCCAAAATCTGTCAACGACCCGACCGATGCCGATCCGGACACGGATGAGGATTCCGACCTGATGTGACGTAGGCGAAGTCAGCCGCCAATACGGTGAGTCTATGACTCGCGCGTGGAAGCGGCCGTTGGCCTGCAACCGCGCCCACCTGTGGCCACAAGGGCGCAACGCCGATCTGCGCTGGAGTCTGTCGGGTCCGGTTGTCTCCGTATGTTGTGTATAAGGTGCTCAACTAGGCAGGAGGCCTACCCAGCGACGCTGATCGCTGGTGGACCCCGATGCAGCACCTAGACCTAGACGCTGGACGCTTGACCCGTGTGCGACCCACCTGTACTATGCGGCACGGAGGGTGCCATGCTGTTTCTAGTCGCGTATGCTCTAGGCTCTACCCTCGGGGACGCGGGACCTGCAGTGCAAGTAGTCGACGGTGACACTGAACTGTTCACGATGGGCGTGCCGGAGCCCAGCACGACCACCGTCGTGCTCCCTGGCGGCACTTGGGAGTTCATCGGGCATCAGACTTTCTCAGTTGGCGAGCTTTCGCCAGCTCCGCGGGGCGAGGAGGTAGACCTTCTTTCCGAACCTTGGGGTCTTGAGCGAGCGCGAGAGCACATGGTGAGAATTGACTCAAACGGGCATCGATGGCGATGGGTTGGTCCCGGGTCCGGAGAGTCTAGACTTATCGTTGATGAGGGAAAGATAGAGTCCGGCGTCGATGTTCCTGCGATCAACTCTGGTGGGTACGAGGCCGACACTGACGGTGTACTTGCCGAGAGGACTTGGTACACTCGAGACTGTGATGGGGGATTTCCGCCCAAATCTCAACATAGCATCTGGGACAACGAAGATCGGGTCGCGACGTCATACGGCTTCAGGGCGCAGCGGGCCAACGTCTACATCGAGCTTAAGGCGCTAGTGAACGGTCAGTCGGTGTGGGGTGGGCAATGTTCAGGGACCATGGTTGCCGATGACTATCTGGTGACGGCTGCGCACTGCCTTATCGATCAAAATGGGAACTTGCCACACCCGGAGTTTATCGTCGTGTGTGCGCGCGGGAACGACGCTTCAGAGGGTGTGAATGCTCAGTGTACGCTTGCCGACAGCTACGTCATCAACCCGGGCTACAACGTAGGGGGCTCAGGATTTCAGCCCAATCAAGATTATGCGGTTGTTAGGCTCCCCCAAGCCATCGTTGGTGCGAACGATACGATGGGTCTGTCTTCAGCGAGCCCCTCCACCTGGGAGAACTTCTACACGCGGAATGTCGCTTTTCCTGGGTTTATTCCAGGTTTTGTTCCCGTGTCGACCCCCAGTTGCAATTCGAACTCTGTTGCGACTCAGCAGGCGTCGATATTTAGTCCAGCGTTCAATATGACTCACCAACTGTTTGCCGGCACTCAATACCGCGGTGCAAGATTCGAATTGTTCTGGAGCAGTAACCGCATCAGGACACGACTCGATGGTGCAGTCGGCCAATCCGGTTCGGCTTGGTTCTACTGCCCCAGCAGCGAAGACTGTGATGCAACTCCGTTCATTATCGGCCTTTTTACGCACTGGTCGTCTACATCCGGTCGCCACTTGGGTCCTCGGGTCGACCTGTTCAAGCAGTTCGTCTTGGACAACGAGTGAGACGCGCCGCCTGGTATGGACTAGCGGCGTGTTGCTTGGGCTGCTCCGCCGCTCGTGTTCCGGCGCCGCCCCTTGCAGTGTCGTTTGCCGGATGTGACGTCCAGCTTATTCCCTCGCCAGAGGACAGACCCACGCTGTGGCTGGAAGGCGTCTGCAGTCCGGTCTTCGAAAGCGCGAGCGACTCGTCACTTCTGCCTCGCGTCGCCGCCTGTATGTCCGAAGACATCGAAACATTCGCCACCCGTCCCGCGCCAAATGAAACCGAAGACTGTGGTCCGAGTCTCGCGGCAACGAGTGTTGGCGAAGTCTTGGCTGACACCGGGGACGAACTCACGACTCCGGTCGTAGTGGGCTATGTAGATGTTGGCGAGACATGGGTCTGGGATTTTTCCTTCCGACGTGGAAGTCAAGACGCAGTGGTACACGTGAATGCTTGGATGACCAACGGCGCTTGGGAAGGCCGGTACACTGTGATACGCGACGGAGAACTCCTTGAGGAGTCGGCCATCCATTTGGCTTCACCGTAAGCGCAGAAAGGTGTGATCTCGCAGCGTATCAGGAAGCCCTACGATGTCGGTCCATGGCTCGTTTCCATTCCGTTCCCGTTTCGGGCTTTGCTGGACGTCCAAATCCGGGATCCGAAGGGCGAAGGAGGTGATCTGATGCGGCCGTGGATGATGCCGATGCCGAAGTCTACGATGCGCTGGCCGTCGAGCGCGAGGGTCGCGCTGCTCGATGCCTGGTAGCCGCGTTGGAGAAGCTGAAGGGGCTGCTGCCGGTCCCGGCGAGCTTCGTGTCCGGACTGCTGGGAACGCGCTCGGAACAGGGCGCGCCATCTCTGGATCCGCCGCGAACGTCGGGTCGGTGCACCACTGGTCGAGCGGTTCCGTGGGCTGACATCCGAACAGGGAATGACCTGCATGGGTTTTTCGGACCACCGGTTGCTTGCACGCCTACCCCTCGGTGGTGGATGTGGCTTCCTTCCCCCAGGCCTGTTTAGCGTGGGCGGTGGATACAGGCGCTCGAAGGGCGCCAAGTGACGTTCGCGACGGCGTCCGGAGGTCCTCGACACGCACGCCGACGAAGCTGCCGTCGGACCGTGCTTGGAAGTACACCTTGGACGCCGTCGGGTGAACCCACCACAGCATGTCGAATCGCCCGCACTCGCCGACCTTCTCGGCTTCCGGAAAGCTGTCGGCGTGCTCGGGGCACGGCGTGAACTCCGAGACCCACGGGGCGTCGTCGAACACGGGATCGCTACACCAGGCCTCCACCGGCTCGGCGGATCGGCAGCCGAGCAACACGAGTGGAGCCAGCCATGACAGGACGCGGTGCACCCCCACAGCGTACTTCACGTGGAGTCGGTCCGCCGATCGGCCGAGACCGTCACTCCGGGGACTCCGGAGCCTCGGGTGGGGCCCATCCTTCGGCCTCGAGCTGCTCCAGGTCCCGACGGAGCCGCGCGGTGTAGCGACGCGCCCCCTTCACGTCCAGGTGGTAGTTGTGGGACTTCAGCGGCAGGTCCGTGTAGTCCAGGTGCGGCACGCCCCACTCCGCGCAGACCGCCGCCACCGTGTCGATGTGCACCGGCTCCTCGCCGTCTTCGAGCGGGTCGTACGGCGGGGAGAGCAGGACCACGCGGATGTCCTTCGCCTGGGCCCGCGCGAACAGGTTCCGCAGCGGCTGCATGGGGTCTTCGTCCAGTGTGGGACGGGGCGGATCGGGACGCACCAGCAAGCGGGGCGGTGGAGGCAGGCGTTTGGCGAGGCCGGGGCGCCGGGCGCGTCGCTTCAGGGCGATGAGATACGGCTCGAAGCCGCGGTTGCGGAACACGCTGGGGGCGGGCTCGGGGTCGCGGTAGAGCCGCAGCAGGTGGTGGACGCGGACCAGCCACAGCCAGTCGCCCCACACCCGGTTGCCCTGCAGCCGCTGCCCGATGGGGCTCGACAGGATGCGCGCGGACTGACCGGCCGACTCCGGGAGGAAGCCGCGCCCGGCGAAGCTGACGATGTACGTGTCGGGGTCGGGGAGCTCGTCGAGCACGTGCTGGCGCATCACGAGGTCGAAGGACCGGGCGTAGTTGCCCGCGCTGCCCAGGTTGAAGGTGAGCCGGTCGGAGCCTTCGTCCAGGACCTTGGGGATGACGTTGAACGCCGCCGAGCTGTCGCCGAGGACCAGGGCGTCGGGCGTGCGGCCCCGGTCGGCCTGGCGCTCGATGAACCGCACCTTGCTGGCCATGGTCCGGTTCCAGTAGGTCCAGGTGGGGTCGTCGCGCAGGACGGCACGGGCACCGACCTCGGCCAGGCCCACGATCAGCAGCGCGATGCCCAGGATCGGCAGGCTCTCTCGGAACACGGCGAACGCCACCGCGAACGGACCCGTGTGTACGGGCGTCTCGACGGGTGGGGTGGCGGTGGGATCGGGCTGGGGCATGGCGGGACTAGAACTGGAAGTAGATGAACGGGACGTCGAGATCGACGCCGCCCATGACGAGGATCCACACGCAGGTGACGCCGAGGACGACGCCCTGGAGCGGGCGGGACAGGGCCAGCATGGGCTCTTCGCTTCGGGTGCGCTGCTGCCACAGGTCGAGGGCGACCATGGGGATGCCGTAGGCGAGGGTGGCGGCGAAGTAGACGGGCTCGGGACCGCTGAACCAGGGGCCCAGGAGCACGGCGGAGTAGGCGGTCCACACGCCGGCGAGCCCGTTGGAGCGGAACATCATGGCGGTGAGGACGAACACGGTCATGGTCGCGAAGTTGCCCGCGAACCAGCGCAGGCTGAAGTCCTTCACGGTCACCCCCTGGTTCATCGGCAGCCGGGACCAGTAGCGGAAGACGAGCAGGCAGACGCCGTTGATGGTGGCCCAGAGCACGAAGTTCCAGGCGGCGCCGTGCCACAGACCGGACAGCGCGAACATGCCCACGAGGTTGAAGGCGTTGCGGACCGGACCACGGCGGCTGCCCCCGAGCGGCAGGTAGACGTAGTCGGCGAACCAGGTCGACAGGCTGATGTGCCAGCGGCGCCAGAGGGCGGCGATGTTCTGCGCCAGGTAGGGCTGTCGGAAGTTCACCATCAGATCGATGCCGAGCAGACGGGCGGTTCCGCGAGCGATGTCGCTGTAGCCCGAGAAATCCCCGTAGATCTGGATGGTGAACAGCAGGGCTCCCAGCAGGTTGGAGGTGCTGGAGAAGGCGCCTGGATCTGCGAAGATCTCGTCGACGAACGGGGCGACCCCATCCGCGAGCCCGACCTTCTTGAACAGGCCGATGACGATCAGGGTGACGCCGGTGCGGACGAAGGTGGGCGTCAGGACGCGATCGCGCTCGAGCTGGGGAAGCAGGTTCTTCGCGCGCTCGATGGGCCCGGCGACGAGCTGGGGGAAGAACGAGACGTACAGCGCGAAGGCCACGGGATCGCGCGTGGGCTTCAAGATCCCCCGGTAGGTGTCGATGGTGTAGGCCATCGTCTGGAAGGTGTAGAAGCTGATTCCGACGGGGAGGACGATGTGCAACAGCCCCGTCTCGATGGGGACTCCGGCCGATTCGACCAGGACCGTGAAGCTGTCGACGAAGAAGTTGAAGTACTTGAAGAAGCCGAGGATCCCCAGGTTGGTCGCCAGCGACACCCCGAGCGCCACGCGGGCGGCGACGGGCTTGTCGGACGGGTGCCCGCCCCTCCCATCGGCGTCTGGGAGCCCTCCGGCAGCACCGACCCCCTCGCCCTCGGCTACCTGGTCGACATCACGCGCCCCGTTCCGGTCGCCGACGCGCGCCGCGTGGATCGCGCGGCTGGCCCAGTAGTCGACGATCGTGCTGATCCACAGCAGGGACAGGAATCGCCAGTCCCACCATCCGTAGAAGAGGTAGCTCGCCCCGACGAGAAGCACGTTCTGAGCGCGTCGCGGCAGCGCGTGGTACGCCGGGAGCACCACCGCCAGGAAGGCCACGAACGCCAGGGAATTGAAGAGCACACCGCAGACTCGCCGGGATTCGCGGGCGCTTCAACTAGTATGCGCGGCATGGCACCCGGTACGCAGGTCTCGGGCTATGAGTTGGTTCGCGTGATCGGGCGTGGATCCCGCGCGGTCGTGTGGGAAGCCCGCGTGATCGAGACCGGACAGCCCGTAGCACTCAAAGTGCTCGACACCCTCGCGGATGCGGCGCCCGAGCGGCTGAAGGCCGAGTTCATCGCGCAGAGTCGCATCGAACACCCCAACGTGGTGGCGGTGCACGGCCTGGTCGAGATCGACGGCAAGCTGTCCTTGGTCGCCGAGCTGGTGAACGGCATCGATCTGCGCGAGTACATCCGCCGGTTCGAGCCCGACCCCGAGCAGGCCGTGCATCTGTTCGGGGGCATCCTGCGCGGCCTCTCCGCCGCGCACGCCCTGGGGCTGATCCACCGCGACCTCAAGCCCAACAACATCCTGATGCCCGAAGGGCCCTACTCCACGCCGAAGATCCTGGACTTCGGAGTGGTGAAGATGGCCGACAGCCTGGACATCACCCAGAAGGGCATGCTGCTCGGCACGCTGCGCTACATGCCGCCGGAGCAGCTCCGGGATCCGAGCGCCGTCGACGAGCGCGCCGACCTGTTCGCGGCCGGCTGCATCCTCTACGAGCTGCTGACCCACAAGAAGATGTTCGATGCCCCCAACAAGGTGGCGCTGATGAACGTCGTGCGGCTCGGGCAGCACTCCCCGTTCCCGGACGACATCGACCCCGAGCTGAAGGCGCTGATCCTCGAGCTCACGGCCACCGACCCCGAAGACCGGCCGCGGAGCGCCGACGAGGTGCTGAAGCGCCTCGAGCTGTCGCCCGAACCCTCGACCGCCGAGACCGTGCCGCTGATCCTGAATCCCCCCGAGCCATCGCGGAGCCTCCCCTGGGCCTTGATCCTCGGAATCGCCGTGCCGCTCGGGGTGATTGCGGCGCTGATCACGATCTGGATGATCCGGGGCTGATCAGGCCGGTGCTCCCCCGGGCCACGACCCACAGCTGGTCGGCCGCCCGGGTGATCGCGACGTGGAGCAGGTTCCGGTCGCGCTCGGTGTACTGGCCGGGCTCGATCAGCACGACGCCGTCGAACTCCAGGCCCTTGACCTGGTGCACGTTGCTGACGACCACGCCGGGCTCGAAGGAGAACGTGTCGCGATGCCCGCGGCGGACCGGCTCGGCGAGCACGGCATCGAGGTCGGTGGCCCAGGTGTCCGCGAGGGCTTTGGTCCGGCAGAGCACCGCGACGAAGGCCTTGTCGCGCCGGGCTCGGAAGGTCGCGATGGCGTCCGCGACGCGCTCTGGGGTCGCCTGATCGCCGAGCAGCCACTGGACGGGATTGCCGGGACGGGTCTGGGCCAGCAGGTCGGGGTCGTCGTGGCCGGATGCGGCAAGCGCCAGCGCCATGATCGGCCGGGTGGAGCGGTGTCCGACCGGAAGGGTGTCGAGCTCCAACGAGCCGTCCACAGCGTGGCTCCCGCCGCTCAGCAGGCCAAAACCCCCGGCGTCGTAGAGGGTCTGGGCCGGGTCGCCTGCGAGGGTCACGCTTCGGCCGGGGTCCGCGGCGTCGAGCAGCACGCGGATGGCCGGCCCGGACAGATCCTGGGCTTCGTCGACGACGATGTGGGCGAGCACATGGCGCCAGGGGACCTCGAAGCCGTCGACCCGAGCGGCGACGAGCTGCCCGATGCGGAGCAACAACGCGGCGTCGGCGAAGTCCAGCAGCCCGGAGTCCTGCTGGCGGGCCAAGTGCGTCTGCAGGTCGGGGAGCGACGCGTGGAGCTCGGGCGGAAGGAGGTCGCGTGCGGCATCGATCCCGTCGTCGAGCAGCGTGATCAGATCGCGGCGATGGTCTGCCAGTCGCGCCCAGACCCGGTTTCGGAGCTCGGCGACGAGGGGGCGTTCGTGGGATGGGCGGCTCGCGAAGAAGGTCGAGACCCGGGCGAGGCCGTGCCCGTCGGTGCTGGCCCAGGCGTCCTGCAGGGCATCGGGAACGGGCAGCCACGACGCCAGCCGTCGCCCCAGACGCGCTACGGCGGCCTCGAGCAGGGCCTCGATCGCGGGGTGCTGCTTGAGCGCGGTGACCTGCGATGGGGCGGGTGGGCCTCCGAATCGCACGGCCAGACCGGCCCGACGGAGCATGCGACTGGCCCAGGCGTGGAAGGTCGCGACCTGTACGCCCGTCAGGTCCAGATCGCCGAGCGCGCGCCGGATGTAGGTCTGCAGCGCCTTGTTGAACATCACGACCAGCACCCGGTCGAGCCGGAAGCGCTCGGGGTCGTGGTAGTGCAGGTAGGCGACGCGGTGCAGGGCCACGGTGGTCTTTCCGCTCCCTGCCTGGCCGCGCAGGACCACCACGCCGCGGTCCGGCCGGGTGAGGACCTCGAACTGGTCGCGGGTGATCAGGGCCACGATGTCGGGCAGCGCGTGGTCTTCGGGGTCGTCGCGAAGGTCGCTGCGCTCGAGCACCTCGTCGGCCTTGCGGCGCACCTCCCAGGTGTTGCCGGGGCGCTTGCGGGCCACGAGCTCGGCGTTCTCGGCGGTCTGGAGCACGCCCCCGCGGACGTCCAGGGTGCGTCGGGCGGCCACGGTGCCTTCGCGCTCCCGGCCCGCGACTTCGGCCCAGAACTCCTCGCCCTCCTCGAACTCGTAGTAGATCTTGCTGATCGGGGCGTTGCGCCAGTCCACGATGTTCACGGGCAACCGCGCATCCACGGCCGAGCCCTTCGCGAGCAGCAGTTGCCGGGTCTTGCCCTGCTCGTCGAGGATCAGGTGACCGAAGTACGGGCTGCCGGGGTCGAGATGCCGGGTGCGGTTGGCGCGCTCGTGGGTGATGCGGCGCCGCTCCAGCTCGTCGATGGCCTGATCGAGGGCGGCCTGCTGGATGGGGTCGTCGCTGGCGTCGGCCCGCTGCTCCATGAGCCGTCGCAGGTCGTCCGACAGCTGCTTCTTCAGCGTCCGCTCGGCGTCTGCGATCTCGCCGAGGGTCTCCACGGTGTCGATGGCGAGCCGATCTTCGTCGGCGACCCAGTCTGGAAGGTCGGACATCAGAGCTCGACACCCATCCGGCCGAACACCCCGACCGTTCCGAGTCTCGTGGGCTCGAACCAGCTGTCGATGTGGGCCAGATCGACGGGTCCGGGACGGCCCTTGCGCCAGGTGCCGTGCACCCCGAGGGTGAAGGTCCGATCGTCGCGTCGCCAGAGGGGGAAGCGCTCCACGAGGCCCAGCTCGGCGAGGCCCTGCCAGCCCGTCCACCAGCGGTCGACCGCGGGTTGACCCCCCAACGGGCTCGCAACGGCGGCCTTGAACAGCAGGTCGGTGTCGATCCGCGCGTCGATGATGCGCCCCTGGCTGGACACGCCTGCGAAGAACGGCCGGTGGGCGAAGAGCAGTCCGGGGGTCCAGGGAGCCACGGGATCGATGAGCTGTCCGGCATCCGTCGGAGTCAGCAGGATCTGTCCGCGGAGATCGAGCGCCAGGTAGCCCTCGTCCGGGAGATCGGCGCGCAGCGAGAGGTGGGCGAGCAGGGCATCCCGCTGCCAGAATCGGTCCAGTGCCGGGGCGGTGTGGAGCCGCTCGACGGGCACCGACAACGGGCCGCTCCGCCGGTCCCACCCGAGCTTCAGCTCCCCGTGGGCTTCGGCTTCGTCGACGAGCACCCGGAGCCAGGCGTCGATCCGCTCGGGGAGGGCGAGCTCGGGTGCGTACAGGTCGAGCGCGCGTCCGCCGCCGACGTCGATCGCGAGGTTGTAGCGCACCCGAAGACCGATTCTGGCCGAGGCCGACGGCAGCAGGTCGAGCTGGCTGGCGCTCTCGGCGGGGTCGTCCAGCGCCGTGGGCCGGCGGGACAGCACGTCGCCCTGCACCAGCGCCCCTGTGCGCAGGGAGACCTGCTCGGCGGCGTGGCTGGCGCGCAGACCGAGGCGGTAGCTCGAGAACGTCGGGGGGCCGGTGGAGGCGACCGGGGATGCGAGGCCCGTGAACCGGGTGGCCTGGGCCGCGATGCCCAGTCGGAGGGCGGTGGGATCGGGAACGACCGCGATGTCGCCGTTCACCGCGGCCACAGAGCGGGTCGGCCTGTCGATGGACCCGTCTGGTTCGGCGTCTCCGGAGGAGTCGGTGCCGCAGGTGAACTCGGCGCCGTCCGCGCAGCCCAGGCGCTGCGTCGCGAGCTCGATGGACCCGCGGCCGTGCGATCCACCCAGGTGGATCGAGCCCGAGCCCGCGGTCCGGACGGGGTCGACGACGTCGAAGGTGCGGCCGGTGAGCTGTTGGTGGCGGGCGTCCAGCGCGATGTCGAGGCGGGTGCTTCCGTTGCGGGTGAAGCGTGCGGCCAGCGGGACGTCGACCCAGCGCCCCCCCTGGACATCGCGACCGGTCCAGCTGGCGCCCAGGCTCGCGGCGTTCTGGTACCCCGGGGTGCCGACGAACGACGCGGTGCCGCGGCCCCAGGCCCGGTCTCCGACGCCCCCGAGAAAGCCTGCGAGTCGCAGGTCGGGGTCGACGCGAGGGGCTTGCAGTCGAGGCGCGATGGCGGTGGTGAGACGCCCCGGGAGCGGCGGGACCAGCACGGGGGA
This sequence comes from Myxococcota bacterium, assembly GCA_965224055.1. GTDB lineage: Bacteria > Myxococcota_A > UBA796 > UBA796 > JACKEQ01. Next base: position 7,242,192 of record OZ245034.1, read on the forward strand.
GCTGGGCACGTCCACGGTGCGCCCGAGCATCGGAGGCAGGGTCGGCGTGTCTGCGAAGTCGAAGTTCGTGGAGAACGTGCCCGTCACCGGGTCGACGATGTTCGAACCGTCCCGCCGGTAGACCACTTCCTGTCTCGTTGTTCCTGAGACGGCGCGAGCGGTTTCCTGGTGCGAGTCGTCGCGGTTTCGGAATGCACCAGTGACGCTCTGGACGGCACTCTCGTACTGCTTGCCGCTCGGGATCCGCTCGAGGAATTCCTCGGTCAGTACACTGCTCCGGTCGGTAGATGAGGTGTCGACCACCTGTGTGGGCTCTGCCAGGACCGTCCGCACGCGGGGATCGATGGCGATGAACGCGGTCCACGGCGAGAGGATGCCGTACTCCAGCGCCAGGGGGAGCCCCTCCTCCTCGGCTGGAATGCCCTCGCGGAGCTGTCGTCTGCCCAGATCGTCGATGCGGTTGCGCGCCCAGGTGCTGGCGATCGCACGGCCGCGCTGGATTCCGGTCGGCTGGACGCGCATCTCCACGGGTTCGCCCGCGATCCGGCCGGTCACCACGAGCGGACCGCCGTCCCGGTACGCGGTGCGGACCAGCACCCGGGTGGCGCGGCCCAGGTGCAGATCGGGGATCCGCTCCGGGCTGACGTGCTCGGCGCCCCAGTCGCCCCAGTCCACCGCGATGTCCGCCATCACGGGCCGGTCGATGGCATCGGCGAAGGCCCGGTAGGTGCTCGACGCGCCGTTCCGCTCCAGCCCGCGTCGGCCCGCGTCGACGTACAGCCCACCGCCTTCGGAGGCGAGGGCTTCGAGGGCGAAGCGATCGATGGCGAGCCCGGCGCCCACCGTGTGCAGCTGAGGGGTGTCGTCGGCCTCCATGGCCGTGGCCAGCCAGTCCAGGACGTCTTCGTTGTGGCCTGGACCCGCTCCCGCGGCCTCGGACTGCAGCCCATCGCTGACCAGGACGATGTAGCGCCGTGCACCGGGGGTCTCGGGGGCGTTCCAGGCGGTGCGCACAGCGGCCAGCAGGTCGGCGTCCTGAGCCAGTCGGGGAGTGGTGGAGGCGATGTTGCGCACCCAGTTCTGGGCCACGTTGGCGTCCACCGATCCCGGACCCGCCAGTGCCGGGGCCTGGCCGGCGGGCTGTACCCGGACGAACCTCAGCCGGTCGGCGGGGGTGAGGGTTCGCACGCCCTGCTGCAGAACGGGGATGAGGCGCTCCCAATCGGGGTTCTGGATCCGGCTCGAGCGGTGCAGCACCACGATGACGTCGCGGGGCGTACGGGTGGAGTACATCGCCTCCCGGGGCGGCTCGAACACCAGCATCAGGTGGCGCTCGTCGAACAGGGCGCCGATCTGCGGGTCGTCTGCGCTGGTGCGCCACCGGGCCACGAAGTCGCCGTTCAACGGGACGTTCGCGGCATGGGCGTCGATGCCCACTCCGCCCGGGCCGGGCGAGACGAAGGCCGGATGGTCGCGGATGGTGAAGTCGTGGACCGGCATGCCGGCCCGGACGTGCAGATCGACCTGGGCCCGCAAGCCCTCGGGGAGCGGCCGGGGCTGTTGGAGCGCGTCTTCGACGGGGATGTCGACCGGCACGAAGCGCGCCCCGTCCACCAGGGGCAGGGTGAGCTCGTACGTGCCGTCGACCCGCGACACGGGCTGGATGATCCGAAGCGTGACCTCGATGCGGCCCCGCGGGGGGATGTTGCCCACGGTCTGTCGGAACAGGTTCCAGCGCACGCTCTCGGTCAATGCGGCCGTCTGGCCGGCGGCGATCGCGGCCTCGTACTGCTCTCGCGCCACCTGCACGGGCTCGACGCGGCCTTCGATCGTGCGGTCGTCGAGGCGCATCGACATCGAATCGACCACCGCATCGCGCTCCAGCGGGAGGACGTACGCGGTCGCCACGGTGTGATCGGTGACGTTCACGAAGGTCTGGGTGAGCTCGATCTCGGCCAGTGGGCCGGACACCGCGACGTCGATCCCGAGGTCCGACAGGGGCTCGACGCTGGACTCCCAGGCGTGTGCGACCGGGCCTGGGGCCAGGATCGACACCATCGCCGAGAAGAGCAGCAGGAGCGGGGTCCGGATCATGATGTCAGGGTACCTCCCGAGCCCCGCAGGCGCTCGCAGGGCCGCTGTCCGAAGAGAGTGTCGCGCGGTCGGGGTGCGTTCACCCGGGTCGGCAGAGGACGCGACGCGACATGGATGTCTCGACTTCGCCGTCGGTGGCGACGGCATCGCGACGGTCTCCCTCGAAAACCGAGCTTCGACCGTGTTTGGGGATGTTGGCACGGCCACTGCATTGTCTTCCGAGCACTCACCGGGGCATTTCAGTCCGTGCCCAACGCGCCTCGGTGGTCGGAAGGGCGGACGGGGAATGGGCCTCGTTCGTCCTTTCGTACTCAGAGGAGGGGTGACGTCGACGTTGGGTCCGCCGGTCGGGTTCGCTGTCCGGGTTCGCCTGTTAGGTTCGCCGGCCAACCCTGGAGGCCCCATGGCGTCGATCCCTTCCGTCCCCACTCCGTCCAACGAGCCCGTGAAGAGCTACGCGCCCGGCAGCCCCGAGCGCGCGTCGCTGTCGGCCGAGCTGCAGCGTCAGGCCGATCAGGTGGTCGAGATCCCCTGTGTGATCGACGGGGAGCCGGTGAAGACGGGCAACACGGTCGACGTCACGATGCCCTGCGACCACGGCCACGTGCTGGCGAAGGTCCATCTGGCTGGGGCCGACGAGGTGAACCGCGCTGCGGACGCCGCCGAAGCCGCGCGGGCCGACTGGTGTGCGATGGACTGGGAAGCGCGTGCGAGCGTGCTGCTGCGTGCAGCCGAGCTGCTGGCCGGCCCCTGGCGCGACCGGGTGAACGCCGCCACGATGTTGGGCCAGGCCAAGACCTGTCACCAGGCCGAGATCGACAGTGCGTGCGAGCTGATCGACTTCTGGCGGTTCAACCCGAAGTACGCCGAGGGCATCTACGCCGAGCAGCCGCCGATCAGCACGGCGTCGGCTTGGAACCGCCTGGAGCACCGTCCGCTCGACGGCTTCGTGTTCGCGGTCACGCCGTTCAACTTCTCGAGCATCGCGCTCAACCTGCCCACGGCACCGGCCCTGATGGGGAACACGGTCGTGTGGAAGCCCAGCCTCACGAGCTCGTTGTCGGTGTGGACGCTGTTCGAGCTGCTCGAGGAGGCCGGGTTGCCGCCGGGCGTGATCAACCTGGTGCACGGCCACGGAGCCGACGTCGGAGACCCCGTCCTGGCGCGCCCCGAGCTCGCGGGCCTGCACTTCACGGGCTCCACGCGCACCTTCCAGCACCTGTGGACCTCGATCGGCAACAACATCGCGTCCTACAAGCAGTACCCGCGGATCGTGGGCGAGACCGGTGGGAAGGACTTCATCGTCGCGCACCCGAGCGCGGATGCCGATGCGGTGGCCGTCGCCATCACGCGGGGCGCCTACGAGTTCCAGGGCCAGAAGTGCAGCGCCGCATCGCGGATGTACATCCCGAAGTCGCTGTGGCCGACCATCCGGGATCAGGTCGTCGCCAACCTCGCCGAGATGAAGCAGGGCGATGTGCGGGACTTCAGCAACTTCGTGGCGGCGGTGATCGACGAGCGCGCGTTCGACAAGCACAGCCGCTACCTGTCGATGGGCCACGAGACCGCGACGTGTCACGCGGGTGGCAAGGCCGACCGGTCCACCGGATGGTTCGTCGAGCCCACGCTGTTCGAGGTCGACGACCCCACCCACACCCTGATGCGCGAGGAGATCTTCGGGCCCATCGCGACGGTGTACGTGTACGAAGACGCGAAGTTCGCCGACATCCTGCCCCTGGTCGACAGCGCCACCGACTACGCGCTCACCGGGGCCATCTTCGCGAACGACCGTCGGGCGGTGATGCAGGCGTTCGAGGCGCTGCGCTTCGCGGCCGGCAACTTCTACATCAACGACAAGCCGACTGGTGCGGTCGTGGGCCAGCAGCCCTTCGGCGGCAGCCGGGCGTCGGGTACGAACGACAAGGCGGGCAGCCCGTTGAACCTGCTGCGGTGGGTCAGCCAGCGCACGGTCAAGGAGACGTTCTCGCCTCCGACGGACTGGCGCTACCCGTTCCTGGGGTAGCGGAATAGGTTCGTCGCGTGAAGAACGTCGGCCCACTGCTCGGTGCGTTCCTCCTCGGCGTGCTGTGCACGGTCGGGGTGTACGAAGTCGTGCGCTTCGTCACCAACACGCGCGATGCCATCCAGGCGGCGTCGGCCATGGCCTCCGACGAGTCCACCGAGGCCGCCGTGTCCACCGAACCCGACGCCGAATCCCGCAACAGCGCCAAGAGCCCGAAGAACCGGGTGGACGTCGACGCCGCGATGCGCGACCGACTCGCTCGCGAAGCCCGGGAGCGCGGTGCGAACACCGGGCGCAAGCGCACGGCCGAGCAGCGCAAGGAGCGTCGTCGGCGCCGCCTCGAGCGGAAGAAGCGACGCAAGGAACGCTGGCAGGCCTTGAGCCAGGAGGAGCGGCAGGCCATCCGCGAGAAGTCGCTGAAGCGAGGCAATCGGGTGCTGCAGCCGATGGCGGGTGGGCGCGGCAACTTCCGGCCCGGTCGGTTCGAGGGCATGCGGGGGGGCGACGTCGACGATGCTGCCGACGCGTTTCCAGAAGAGCCCAGAGACGACGATGGAAGAGACGACGCCGAGCGCGACACGGGCGCCCCTTAGGGTCGCCTGGCGACCGCTCGGGCACGGGGTGCGGTAAGCTCTGGGAGAGGATCTGACGTGACTCTGCTTGCCGTGCTCGTGGCTTTCGCCCTGCTCCTGCTGTTCGTAGGCGTTCTGCTACTGGTGGCGGTGGTCGTGCTGTACTTCGTGCTCAGTCGCGGCGACGCGGAGCCCGCGCCGGCTCAGGCGCCCGTCCTGCCGGCAGAGTCTCCGCGAGCACCCTTTCCCGACGCGTCCCGCGAACCCGCCGCTCCGCCCGTGCCTCCCGCGCTGGCGCACAACACCAGCGGGAGCCTGGGGGGCAACCTGGGCGCCGATCTCGCAGGGGGGGGTGGTGCCCCGAGTCCATTCGCACCCGAAGACGAAGAGGTCGCGAAGACGGAAGTGTTCACGCGGGGCTCTCTGAACCTCGACTGGGACGACGAGGAAGCCGTCGAAGGCGCCACCGAGATCTTCCGGTCCGACGACTTCCAACTCGACTAGCTGGCTCGCGTTCATCCGCGGGTCATCTCGGCATGGGCCGAAACAGCCTTCCGCAGGAAATCATGTGGACACCCTCGTCTACCGCAGGGCGCAGCGTTGCGTTCAGGCCGCGAGGCTCATTCGTCGCTGGGCGCCTCGACGGAGCCCAAGCGTACTTCTGTACGCGCAGCGGCGAACGACGAGGTGTCCAGCGGCGAATGAGCCCGCGGATGAACGCGAGCTATCGGGTGCGGCACTGGCTCATCTTCAAGGAGCAGAAGACGGTGGTGGTCTTGCCCTCCCTGACCGTGATCGATCCTGCAGTGCCGCCATCGGTGCGGTCCGAGAACAGCAGGACCTCGTAGCGGCCCGGGGGGAGCGGACCGGGGTCGTGGGTGATGCCGGATGCGTCGGTGAGCACGATGCGGTTGATGCCCTCTGCCGGCTCGAGCTCGACGATGCCTGTCGTCTTCGGAGCGGGATCGGGAGCGGGCGCGGGATCCGGGGTCGGCGCGGGATCGACGGGTGAGGGAACCGGCGATGGGCCTGGGGCCGTGCTCGGCGAGGGGTCTGGCTCGACGTCTGGCTTGATGGTGTCTGGCTCGACGGTGTCTGGCTCGATGTCTGGCTGGGGGTCGACGGGCTCGGGGTCCGTGACGTCGATGGGCTCTGGCTCGACCGGTGGCTGGAGGGTGGTGACGTCGGGGTCGCTGTCGCCACCGGACCAGTCGATGGATTGAGCCACCACCACCCCGGTCATCAACAGGGCGACCAGCAGGAACACGCCCGCCAGGATGGCGAATCCGAGCGCTGCGAAGGCCGAGAAGCTGGTGCGCTCCCGCACGGGCATCGAGCTGTTCTGGGCATCGAGCGCACGGGTGGGACCCGTCTGGAGATCGAGGCCGGAGTCGAGTCGGGACGGGTTGTGGGGGGCGACTGCGGCCGCACCGCTCGGATCGACCGGCTCGGGCGTGACGATTCGCTGCACGAACTGCTGAGCCACCGTGGCGGCGGGGGTTCCCGGCTCCAGCATCGTGACGCCCGCCGGGGGCATGGGGGCCGGAGGTGGCAGCTCGACGTCGTCGGCGATCTGGAGGGGACGGGTGACGACATCGCGGTCGCTGCCCGACAGGATCTCGAGGATGCCCGCGCAGTCGGAGGCCCGGTGATCGCGGTTGACCTCGAGCAGGGCGTCGATCGCGTCGGACACCTCGTTGGGCAGGTCGGGACGGATCTGGTTCGCCGGGGTGTAGTCGCCGGCTGCGACCTTGGCGAACAGCTCGATGATGTCGTCGTCCTGGTGGGGGGGGGCGCCCGCACACCAGCTCGTACAGGATGCAGCCCAGGCTGTAGACGTCGGCGCGTCGATCGACCTTGGACGCGTCGCGGATCTGCTCGGGCGCCATGTAGGCGGGGGTTCCCATCGTGGTGCCGGTGCGGGTCTTCCGCTGGTCGGGACCATCGGTGATCTTCGCGAGCCCGAAGTCGGTCACCTTGGGCTGGATGCCGCGTTCGGTGACCTGGAGCATGACGTTGGCGGGCTTGAGGTCGCGGTGGATCAGGCCCCGCGCGTGGGCGTGGCCGACGCCAGCGACGATGCCGCGGAACAGGATCAGCGCCTCGTCGATGCTCGGCTGGTAGTGGTAGAGCCAGTGGTCGAGAGCGGGCCCGTGGATGAACTCCATCAGCAGGCCGGGCGCCCCTTCGACGTCGATCACGTCGGTGACCGCGACGATGTTGGGATGCTGCAGCGTCGCCTGGACCTTGCCTTCCTGGATCAGCCGCTCGCGCACGTCCCGGCTGGTGATCGTGAGCACCTTGAGCGCGTGACGCGTGCCCAGGGTCTTGTGGCGGACGCGGTACACCACCGCCATCCCGCCCTCGCCGAGCGTCTCCTCGACCACGTAGCGGTCGATCGCATGCCCGGGCTGGAGCTGCACCTAGAGGCCTCCGATGTGGATGGGGGACATCTAGAACGAGCCCGTGAGCGCGCCTAGAGGCCTCCGATGTGGATGGGGGACATCTAGAACGAGCCCGTGAGCGCGAACGAGGTGGCGGTGAGGCCCACCCCGACGGTGGCGAGCCCGGCACTGGTGATGACGAGCCCGTGGTTGGTTCGGTACAGGCTGTTCAACCGCGCTTCATCCGGGGGACTGTTCTCGGCTTCGGAGTTGAAGGCGCCCTTGGTACCGAGGGCGATGCCGTACAGACCGCCTGCGGCCACGAGGGAGCCGACGCCCGCGATGGTGAGGGCGGTGCGCGCGCCGCGGCGCTTCTTCTGGACCTCGGGCGACCGCGTGGTGCTGGGGTAGTCGGGCACGGGGGCGTTCGGCGCGAGGATGCGGGTCTCGATGATCAGGCCGTTTGCGTCGATCCGCTGGTAGACGATGGGCAGCTCGCGGTTCCACTTCAGGCCGGTCGAGCCGTCGAGCCGCACGGTTCCCTCCTTCGGGAACGGGAGGGTGACGGACGCGCCCTTCTTGGGGTCGACGGCGTCGTAGAGCGACAGGACGGGGTTGCCGTCGGGGACGACCGTGGTGGGGAAGCGGTACTGGGGCTCGATGCTGCGGGCGGCCGCGAACCGCTTCATGCAGACGGTCTCCTGAGCCTCGAGGAACGCGGCGAGGGCGCGCACGCGGTGGAACTCGGCGGCGTTGCCCCGCGAGATCGACTCTCCGAGGCAGGCCACGGCGGTCTCGGCCTGGGCGGCAGAGGCCTCGAACGTGGCGATGTCGAGGTCCTCGTAGGCACCCAGTGCGGCTTCGAGGGGGACGGCGACGTCTTCGTTGGTGGTGGTGGCATCGCACGTCGGCGTGTCGCCCACGGGTTCGGGAGCGGGGGCGGGGGCCTCGGCTGGCTGCGGAGCTTCGGAGCCGGCGTGGGCCGTGGAGCCCAGGGCGAGCGTGGCGAGGAGGGATGTAGCGGCGAGGTGTGGAACCCAGAACGCCAGCGAATCCAGGAAGCGGGACATGGTGTCCTCGGGGGAGGGACAGGGAGGGGAGGCGGCCGAACGTTACCGTATCCGCTGCTCGGGTGCAGTGTGCGCCCAGACCATGCCGTCTGCGTCCGGGTTCGGGTCACGGAAATCTCCGGAGGTGGCGATGCGGCTCGTGAGCTTGACCTGCTCGAACACCGAGATCATCGAGGCGCTGGGCTGTACCGACCAGCTGGTGGCCGTGGACGACCACAGCGACTGGCCACCGTCGATCGGGTCGCTGCCGCGGGTGGGGCCCGATCTGCAGATCGATCTGGATGCCGTCGAAGCCCTGCGTCCGGATCTGGTGCTCGCCTCGCTCACCGTGCCCGGACACGAGCGCATCGTGGCGGGCCTGGAGCAGCGAGGCCTGCCATTCGTCGCGCCCGAGCCGACCTCGTTGGCGGACGTGGCGCGGGACATCCGGTCGATCGGGGCTGCGATCGGGGTCGGTGCGCGTGCGCAGACCGTGGCGAGCGACTTCGAGCGCGCGATGACTCCGGATGCACCCATGAAGTCCGTGAAGTCCGTGAAGCCCGTGAGGATCGGGGTGGAGTGGTGGCCGAAGCCCGTCTACGTGCCGGGTCGCCACAGCTGGGTGACGGATCTGCTGGCCCTGGCCGGGGCCGAGAACCCCTTCGCTCACCATCCACAGGGACGCGATGCGAAGAGCTTCGCGCTGTCGGCCGAAGATGCCGTCGCCGCGGAGCTGGACGCGATCGTGATCAGCTGGTGCGGCGTTCCCGAAGCGCGGTACCGGCCGGACGTCGTGCGCACTCGACCCGGGTGGGAGGACGTCCCCGCCGTGCGCGCCGACCGCATCGTGCCGATCGCCGAAGCCTGGCTGGGTCGGCCCGGACCCCGGCTGGTGCAGGGCCTCGCGGCGCTGCGCGACGTGGTGGAGCGGGTGCGGAGCGGTCACGCTGGCGATACCTCCGGGCTCGGAGGCTCTCCATGAAGATGACCCGCCTGAACAAGCGTCTCGTCAACCTGGTGGCGCGTGCGAGCCAGGACTTCTCGCTGCTCGAGCCCGGCGATCGGGTGCTGGTCGCGCTCTCGGGCGGCAAGGACAGCTACGCCATGATGGTCCTGCTCGAGCAGGTCCGTCGCAAGGCGCCCTTCGACTTCGAGCTGATCGGGGTCAACCTCGATCAGGGCCACCCGGGCTTTCAGCAGCAGGTCATCGTCGATTGGTGCGACGCCAACGGCTACGCGCACCACATGCTCTCGCGCGACACCTACACGGTGGTGAAGGACAAGACCCCCGAGGGCAAGGCCTACTGCTCGCTGTGCTCCCGACTCCGGCGCGGGATCCTCTACGACGCGGCGGTCGAGCTCGGCTGCACCAAGCTGGCCCTCGGCCACCATCGCGACGACGTGGTCGAGACCCTGATGCTCAACCTCTTCTACAGCGGCCAGATCAAGGCCATGCCGCCGCGACTGCGCAGCGACGACGGGCGCAACACGGTGATCCGCCCGCTGGTGTACGTCGACGAGAGCACGATCGAGGCGTTCACCGAGGAGCAGGGCTTCCCGATCCTCCCGTGCACGCTGTGCGGATCGCAGGAAGGCCTGAAGCGCGTGGCGGTCAAGAACCTGCTCACCAAGCTGTCCGCCACCAATCCCAAGCTCAAGGGCAACCTGTTCGCGGCGCTGGGCAACGTGCGCCCGTCGCACCTCTACGATCGCGACCTGTGGGCACTCGCCGGGGTCAGTGGGCTCGAGGCCGTCGGGACCGACGCCACCGTTCCCTGACCTCCCGTTGACGAGAAAGGACGCCTCTCGGCCACCGGGTGCGTGTACAATCCGCGCATGTCGCTGAACGAGCTCCCCAAAGACGACCGCATGAAGCTCATGGGCTTCGTTTGTTCATTTGCCTGGGCAGACCTGGAGATCCAGGATGGCGAGCGGGAGATGGTGCGCAAGCTCGTCTCGCAGCTCGAGCTCGAGGAAGACGAGGCCGCGCAGGTCGAGCGTTGGCTCGAAGTCCCGCCGCGTGCTGAAGATGTCGATCCGAACGACATCCCCCTCGAACATCGGCAGATCTTCCTGAACGTCGCCCTGCAGATGGTGGGGGCCGACGGCAACGTCGATCCCGACGAGATGGAGAATCTGTCGTTGCTGGAGCAGCTCCTGAGGTAGCGTGCGCGCAACCCGGTTCTGCGGCCGACTCTCGGCCTCCGCCCTCTCTCGTACCTGGCTCGGTTGGCAAGATGGTCGACTCCATCGCTCATGAGCGGACGTAAACGCCCACGATTGTTCTCCTTTGGACGCGAGATCGAGCTCGCGAATCTGGACACGTGGGTCGACGATCCAGACCATCGGGCCCTGCTGGTGAAGGTGGTGGATGCGTTCATCGAGGTCACGCGCACCCGCAAGCTGTCGGCCGACAACCTCACGCCGATCGTCCAGGCGTCCATGCACCCGGCCGAGAGCGTGCGAGCGCTCGGAATCACCCGGTTGGTGGTGTTGGCGCACTACTTCGACGATGCGGCCAACGCGCTGGCGGGCCTGATGCAGCATCCCGATGCCGACGTCCGACGCTTCGCGGTCTCGTCCCTGGCCAACGCCCCCGAGCAGGCGGTGGTGGATGGCCTGACCGCTGCAGCGGACGACGACGACTGGCAGGTCCGCAAGGCGGCGGCCCAGGTCGGCACGGCGATGCGCTCCGAGGCCGTTGCAGGCGTCGTCTCAGCGTGGGTCGCCCGCGAACGGGATGCCCGGGTTCGAGTGGTGTTGGAGCTCGCCGAGGAGTTCCAGCAGGAGCAGCCGGACGCCCCGTGAACCCGGTGGTCAGTGCTGGCTCTTGGCCTCGACGTACAGGCCGGGAACGATGGCCATGCGCTCGAGCGCGATCTGCATGCGCTCCCGAGCGGCGCTCTTCTCGTCGTCGGACTGTGCTGCCCGGAAGTCCGAGATCGCGGCGTTCAGCACGGTGACTTCGTCGGTGTGATCGGGCTCGAGGTTGAGCTCGGGGGCCACGAGGCGGACGTGCCCGCGCTTGACCTCGAGGAAGTCGGCCGAGAACCCCGCGGCCTTCAGCTCGCGACGGATGCGGTACACCAGCGTGTTGACGTTGTTGGCCGTGGCACGACGCCCCCAGACCGCTCGAGCGACGGCCTCGCAGGGCACCCAGCCCTCCGGCGTGGACGGCATGCGCTCCAGCACGCTGTAGATGAACGCCGCCCGGTTGAACGCGTCGATCTGGTAGGACTCCCCGGTGGTGGGGTCTTCGAGCATGCAGGACGGACCCATCGTGTCGAAGCTGCAGGTGAGGAGGTAGTTCGGCGCGACCAGGACCCCACGTGTGGGTCGGCGCTGTACGCTGAATTCTGCGTTGTTCGCCGTCATCAGTGGGCCTCCTGGAGGGGGGTTCGAGCTACGGGGATCAGCCGCCGGGTGCGACCCAGGTGGGCACGGAGCTGTAGTACATCCAGACCAGGAAGCTGCCGTCGGTGTCGGTGACGAGGTCCGGGCCGGGCGCGAAGTCGACCGACAGCGTGTAGGTGCCGGGATCCCACTCGGTGCCGATATCGAAGCGCTGCACGGCTTTTTCGACGCAGTGGCTGTTGGACTGGGGAGCGGGGAGGGTGACCGGAAGCCCGGTGGCGCTCGTGGCGGAAACGATGCGTTCCGGGTTGTACATGTAGAGCACGCTGTCCTCGTCGACCTCGATGTCGAAGGTGGCCGAGGCCGATGCGATCGAGCCCACGTACACGGGGGTCTGGCCGGGCGGGATCACGAAGCCGCTGTCCGGAGACTGGGCGACGTAGCGCGGGAAGGAGACCGGCAGGGCCGTGGGGTTGAACGGATCGAACGGGATCTCGTTCTCGAAGGCACAGGCGGCTTCTTCCATGTCCTCGGTGGCCATGCACTCGCCGATGTCGATGTCCGGACAGAGGAAGAACTCGACCGGGCCTTCGCGCAGGTAGGCGGTCTCGGTGACCGTGGGACAGCTGACACCGGACGCGATCTGGTACTGGAACGCCTTGCCGATCTGGTCGAGCAGCAAGCTCTCGGGTGTGATCGCGGGCTCGACGGTGGCCCCGACCTCGCTCGTGATGTCGAGGAGCATCGGCGCCTTCAGATCGGACCCCACCGGCATGGGCTGATCGCCGTACGGGCTGGCGGCCCAGTACTCTTCGGTCTGCTCGTAGGGCTCGGCGAACACGAGGACGTCGGCCTGGGTGAGCGTGCGGGCGCGGTGGGGGAATCGGAACACCTCTCGGGTACCCATCGGATCGACGTACGCGCGATCAAGCTGCCAGAGGCCCAGGATGTTCACCTGGATGCGACGGATGTTCGCGAACATCGACAGGGCGTTGAATCCCGGGTTGTTCGTGGAGGGGAAGAACACGTTGAAGTGGCCCCACAGTCCGGGCTGCGGTGGACTCACCGAGAGGTCGGGGAAGACGTTGACCACCATGTCGACCAGCCCGTCGAAGCGGACCTCGGTCATCCCGACGTCGAAGTTGCCCGCCTCTGCCGTGTTGCAGTCGAGGCCATCGGGGCAGGAGGCCGGCCAGAACGGGAGATCTTCGGGGCCGGAGAGCACTTCCTGCATCACGTGCGGGCTCACCGTGGTCATCACGATCTCGTTGCCGCAGGAATCCACGGCCTCCTCGCGGGTGAACGGCGACCCGCTGCCGTCGATGATGCGCTGACGGTAGGCCTCGAGCTGCTCGAGGGACGTGCCCGCCATCAGATCCGGAATCGGCTTGCCGGAGTCCGGCGCCACCAGGTTGCCGTCGTCGTCGCGCTCGGGACGACGCATGATGAAGTCGATGGGGTCGATCTGGCCTTCGGGGTCGTTGAAGATCGTGTTCAGCGCCCGTTTGGTCTCGGTCTCGGCCGTGCCGGAGTTGGTGAGACGGAGCACCACCGAGGCTTCGTTGGAGGCCCATTTCTCGGGGATCTCGAGGTCCTGGAGGGGGGGACCCGGAGGGGGAGCGCCGTTGCCGCCGTTGCCCTTGCAGGCAGACGTGCTGGTGATGGCGAGCAGGAGCAACAGTGGAGCGGAATGGCGTCGCATGGAGACCTCGCTGGGGCTCGGAGGAGAGAGCGCAGCTCGAAGTGGAGCCTCACTCTACCGTAGCGAGCGGGGGGTTGTCGGGGGCCGTGCCTCAGTCGCCGAAGAGCACCGAGAACAGGCTGCGCTTCTTTGGCGGGGGCGGCGGGGGCTCGCCGGTGAGGATGGCCTGCGGCGCGCCGGAGCCGTCGATGTCGCCGAACAGCGCCATGGCCTCGTCGGCACCGTCGGGCAGCGGAGACTCGAGCACGTCGTTGAGCTCGGCGGCCGCGCGCACGACCTTCACGACGAGCTCGGGGTCGGCGACGAGCATCGCGTGGTCGGTCTCCTCGGAGCGCCGGGCCATCTCGCCCTGGATGGCGGCTTCGCTGACCCCCCCGCGGGCGAGCACCTCGATCAGACCGCGCTCGCGCAGGTCGATCTCGAAGAACGCCGCTGCTCGGCGGCCGTCGTCGGCCTCGCGCACGAACCCGGCGTGGACGGCTCGCGCACCGTGCTCGTGCCAGTGCTCGGAGAGGTAGCACTCGCCGACCGGCCAGGCGTCCGCGCCCTTCAAGCCCCGATCGACGGACTTCGCAGCGCCCGGGCTGCCGGGGGGTGGCTTGCGACTCCCTCGGTTCTTGCGTGCCTTCTCGCGCTTCTTGCGTGCCTTCTCGCGCTTCTTCTGGTCACGACGGCTCTTCTTGCTTCCCATCCGGGCTCCCCGCGTTCTTCTGTGCGCGCCGCTCCAGCGCGCGGTTGCGTCGGGCGATGGCGAGCCCGCGCAGATCGTCGACCTCGTCGAACTCGTCGACGATCTCCTTTCCGAGGATCTCCTCCATCACGTCCTCGAGGGTGAGCACCCCCGCGAACCCCCCGAACTCGTCGAGCACGATGATCATGTGCTGGCGGTGCTCGAGGAAGACCTCGAGCGAGTCGTCGAGGGTGTCGGTGTCGACCACGAAGGGCACCGGACGCATCAGCTCGCCCACCACGGCGATGTGCTCGGGATCGGCCGCCAGCACGTCGCGTCGGAACACCATGCCCACGATCACGTCGACGTCCTCGTCGTAGATGGGGATGCGGCTGTGGACCATCAGCTCCGGCCGCTCGAGCGCTTCTTCGAGCGACGTGTCGGCCTCGAGGGCGAAGACGACCGGGCGGGGGGTCATGACGGCGCGTGCGGCGGTCTCGGACAGGGCCAGGACGTTCTGGATCACCGCGGCTTCGTCGGCGTCGATCGTTCCTTTTCGGTGACCCAGCCGGGCCAGTCCGACGATCTCCTCGTGGCTGACGCCCTCTTCGGCCCGGTTGCGCGTGAACATCCGGGTGAACAGGAAGACGACCACGATGACCGGCTTGAACAGGATCACGAGCCAGGAGAGCGGGCGCGCGATGATGCGCGACAGCGGCCGCGTGTAGAGCACGCCGATCGTCTTGGGGAGGATCTCGGACAGGAAGAGGATGCACAGGGTCAGCGCGATGCTGAACACCACCACGTTCTGCTCGGAGAGGCTGCGCGCGGCGAGGGCGCCTGCCACCGACGCACCCGCGGTGTTCGCGACGGTGTTCAGGGTGAGGATCGCGGTGATCGGCTCGTCGACCCGCTCGCGCAGCTTCGCCAGCAGCCTGCCCGTGGCGCTGCCTTCGGCCTTGAGTGACTCCACGTACGGCAGTGGCACCGCGTAGAGTACCGCCTCGCAGAGCGAACAGATGGCCGAGATCAGGATGACGGCGGTGGCGGTGGCCAGCAGGGCGAACATTGCACGCGGGTCTATCCCGATTCGGCGCTGTCCGACGCGGACGCGACGCCCTTGTCGCAGTCGGGACGCCTCTCTCGCGGTCGATTCTGCGGCCCATCCCGCGAAACGCACGTGTCCGTCGGCGTTCTGGCCGGTGGGTCTGTGCTCGGCACGCGGGTTGCAGTCTCCGACGAACGGAGGTGAGCATGCTCGGACTGTGGAGCGCGGTGGCGGTGGCGCTCGGGGCCCCGAACGCGGATGGCCTGGTCGGAGACCCGCAGCCGGGGGTGCTGGCGTTCTCGGCTCAGCCCGGGGGCGAGACCTGGAATCCCACCCGCGCCCACGTCGAGACGCGGGGCGTGGCGACGGTGGTCGGCATGCCGTTCAGCGGTTCGCTGGTGGAGTACGGCGGCGATGTGCGCGGGCGAATCGCGACGGGTCGGTTGGTGGTCGACGGGCGGTTCGGTGCACTCCAGTCCGAGGACTGCCTGGGCTTTCGGTGCGACTACGGCGGGCAGGTGGACGGCGCGGTCCGGCTCGGAGTGGCGGTGGTGGACGGATCGCGAGTGCGGGTGGTGCCGTACATCGGGACGGGTACGGTCTCGGAGCTCGGTCTCGCGTTCTGGTGGCGGTCTCCCGACGGCCGATTCGAGTTCGACTTCGCCGGGGGGGCGGCGGTGTCGAGCCGGGAGTTGTTCCCGTTCGAGCCGAACAGCTGGGCCGAGATCTCGGACGGGCCGGTCTCGTTCGTGTACGAGGAGTCCCGGATGCTCCCGGAGATGGGGTTGACCCTGCACATCGATGGAGCCGGCGCCCATCACGTGCGGTTCGGGCACTTCGGTCCGATCCCGACGCTCACCTGGCGGTCGGATCCGGGCCGCATCGCCATCGAGCTCACGGCGGGGGCCGCGGTGATGGGGGCGCTGGTGACCGGGTCGTTCGGGGGGACGTTCTAGGCCCACGGGGGCCGAAGCGCGTCAGAGCGTCGCCGCGAATTCCACCAGGGATGCGATCCGCAAGGTGGTGTCCTCGTCCAGACCGTCGAGGGCCGCCACCAGCCCATCGCGCTCGAAGGCCCCGAAACGCACGGCGGTGTCGGGCTGACCGCGCAGGATGGCCTCGATCGCCGCGTGCAGGTCGCCCGTGAGCAGCAGGGCAGCGCGATCGGCCTGGATGCGGAACTGCAGGGCCGGCCCCACGTAGCTCCGCGCGATCGTCGGGGTGTCGTCGTCGGTGGACTTCCACAGCCCGAAGCTGCTGGCCCTGGTGGCCAGATCGGTGGTCTTGTCGACGACGGACCGGGCCGTGAACACCCGGCGGGACAGCTTGATCACGGTCTGGACCTTGGAGATCTGATCGATGCCGGGCAGCAGGGTCACCAGATCGACGACGGTCTCGGCCGTGCCCGCGTAGCGCCCGAAGGCGTTGTAGACCGAGCGGCTGGTGCCCACGAGCCCCCCGTCGAACGACAGCAGCGGATGGCGGGCCGCCAGGTGGACGAGCTCGACGGCCAGCGCGAACGACAGGGCATCGCGGGTCATCGCGAGCGGCGGAGTGTAGGCCCCGGAGTCCCCGGAATCCCCGGAAGGTGCGTCGGGAGCGGGGACGTCGGCCGGGTCCGTCTCGGGGAGCTCGACGAGGTGATCGTGGCCCACCAGGATGATCGGTGGTTCGGTGGGCCACGCAGACAGACCCCAGGCCCCGGTCCCCCGGAACACGAACACATCGGGCGGAGGGATCTTCAGCGCCTCGGACAGGTTCGAGAGCGCGGCGTACAGACGGGGCCAGGCAGCCGGCTGGACGCGCTCCAGTCCCCGGGTCAGCTCGGTGATCGGAGGCGGATCGGTGGTGTCGAGGCTGTGGCGGGCGCGCTCCAACCAGCCGACACCGCCAGGGTGCAGGCCGTCCAGGGCTTCGCCGGCCAGATCGCGCTCGGGAGCCCGCGGGCCGCTGGACTCGCCGGGGACCGCGGACGCGGCTTCCGGGCCGGCCAGCTGGCGATGGACGTGGCGCCACCACCGGACGGTGGCGTCGTCGATCTCCGCCGTGCCTGCGGTACGGTGCTGCTCGGCGATCTCGAGGGCGCGGACCCAGGCTGCGGGGACCAGGAAGTCGCCGCGCACGGCCTCCTTCAGCGCACTCGTCGCTTCGGGACCGTCCAGCAGGCGCGCGAGCTCGGTCCAGACGAACCAGCGGGCGGGCTCCGGCTCGACGGCCTCCTCGGTGCGCTCGGCGAGCAACCGCAGCGCTTCGATGGCCTGATCGGGCCGGTCGAGACGGGTCTCCAGCACGGTCGCCTCCGAGAACAGCGCGGCCCGCTCGGTGGAATCGAGGTCGCGCACCTGGCGCCACGCGTGCACGGCGGTCTCGAAGGCTTCGGCCGCGGCCGCCTGCTCGGCGAGGGCCCGCCACGCATCGGTGGCCTGGTCGAGTCCGTCCGGGGGGGCTTCGGGCAGGGCGGCGGCCCAGTGCGCCTCGATGGCGTCGGTCGGTGGGTCTTCGGCGTCGGTCCAGCGCCACGCCGCGATCCGGTAGTGCAGGGCGGCTCGCGAGCGCTCGGGGGCGGCGGTCAGCGCGCGCTCGGCGGCGTCCAGGCTGGCTTCGGGATCCAGGGGACGCCAGCGCTCCGCGGCCGCCCACCACTCGCTGGCGGCGGCCGAGGGGTCGTCTTCGTTCACGGTCGTGGCCGCGATGGCCTGCTGCACGCGCGGAGGGGCGCCATGGTCCTTCCACAGCGTGAGCGCGTCGATCGTCCGGTCCTGGTCCAAAACGATGGCGGCGATGGCCATGGCTTCGATCGGGCCGTCGGGGGGCCAGGGAATGCCGTCGGGAACCGACCAGGGGCGCCCGTCGCTCCGGGTGCGGCACTCCTCGAACACCCCCGTCAGCGCGGTCTTCACGGCGCTCGGCTCCACGTCGCGTACCGCGGGCCTTCTCCGGGCCCAGGCCACGGCAGCGGGTTCCAGGTCGAGGTCCGGCTGCTCCTCGAGCGCGCACAGGGCCGCCCCCACGGCGGACTCGGCTTCGCCGGCCTCGAGTGCGAACGCTCCGACGGACAGCCAGCACGTTGTGTGCCGGCCGAGGACGAACGCCTCGCGCAGCAACTCGAGCGCGCGGGACGGCTCGCCGGCGTCGATGGCCTGCTCGACTGCGACGCCCCAGCGTGCGTCTGCATGGGCCGCTTCGTGGGCCGCGTTGGCCAGGGCCGCAGCGAGCCCGGTCTTCCGGTCGACCAGCGCGCCGGGTAGCGTCCAGCCGGCAGCGACGAGCTGATCCCGGGCTGCGGTCCGTTCGC
This sequence comes from Myxococcota bacterium, assembly GCA_965224055.1. Lineage (GTDB taxonomy): Bacteria > Myxococcota_A > UBA796 > UBA796 > JACKEQ01. Next base: position 7,260,383 of record OZ245034.1, read on the forward strand.
GGTGCTCGACAGGGGGATCGACGGGACGGAGCCAGTTGGGGTGTGCAGGGGACGCGGACCCGCGATGTGCCACCAGGGTGGTCGAGCGGTCGCTGATCGCGAACCAGATGGGCACCCGGTCGATCGACCCGTCGGTGTTCAGCAGCGGGATCTCCCGGTCGGTCTCGTAGGCGTACAGCCAGCGGGCATCGGGGGGTGCAGGGGTGGTCTCGGCCAGCCAGCCCGGCAGGTTGTACGCGCCACTCGCGGCCCGTGCACGACCCGTCCAGCCCTCCGGGACGACCTGGGACGTCGGGGGCTCCACCGGGCGTCCTCCTCCCGTGCTCATCCGCCACTGCTTCATGAGCTTCTCGGCGCTGGAGCGCGTCCCGGAGCGGAGCGGCACCGTCCACTCCCCCACACGCACCGCATCCCAGGTCCAGCCCTTCTCGAGCGAGACGTCCGCGTCGCCCACGCTCCACTGGTCGGTGCGCGTGGCGGCCACGAGCCAGCAGCGACTCCGACACACCACGAACCAGATGCTCGCCAGCTTCTCCTCGCCGTCGTCGGGCGCGATGAACGGGTACTGGGCACCCGTTCTCAGATAGCCGAGGGAGGGCTCGCCGAGATCCAGATCGGCGAGCGGACCAGGGAGTTGTGCCACGTCAGCCCTCGCGCCGCCTCGTCAGACCGAGCATCACCAGAAGTGCGCCCCCGATCCAGCCGCCGGAGACGAGCCCATCGGGCCATGCCCCCGCGCTCGAACCGTCGCAGCGGCATCCGGTGCCGGTGCGTCTCTGAATGCCCGTCTCGGACAGGTCGGTGTCACTGTCGGTGTCCGTATCCGAATCGGTGTCCGTGTCGGTATCGGTATCGGTATCCGTGTCGGTATCCGTGTCGGTATCCGTGTCGCCCGTGTCTCCCGTGTCGCCACTCGAGACCCCGTCGCAGTCGTCGTCGATGCCGTTGCCGGGGATCTCGACCGCGTCGGGGTTCACATCGGGGTCGGCGTCGTCGCAGTCTCCGCCCATCGCCACGTAGGTGCCGTCCGGATCGCTCGGCGGTGTGCAGCCCACGGCGTCCAGCAGGTCGTCCCCGAACCCGTCTCCATCGAGGTCCAGGTACCAGACCGGCAGGCTCGCGGGGTCGAGGTCGGGGTCCTCCTCGTCCACCAGCCCATCGCAGTCGTCGTCGATGCTGTCGGGCGTGTTGCAGACCTCGGGTGCGTCCGGGTTGACGTCGAACGCGCTGTCGTCGCAGTCGCCCGCCATCGCGGCCAGGCCGGGTCCGGGACCGCAGGCGGAGACCGGAACGGCGGCGTCGCCCCAGCCGTCGCCGTCACTGTCGGACCAGACCGTGACCAGGTCGGCTGCATCCTCGTCGATGATGCCGTCGCAGTCCTGATCGAGGCCGTCGCAGCTCTCGGGATTGCCCGGGAACTGCTCGGGATCGCTGTCGTCGCAGTCGCCCGACGCCAGCACGTGATCCGCAGGCGGAGCGCAGCTCACCTGACTGATGGACGCATCGCCCACGCCGTCGCCGTCGCTGTCGAGGTACCAGGTCTGATCGACCGTGCCGTTGTCGATCGCCCCGTCGCAGTCGTCGTCGATGCCGTTGCAGGCCTCGTTCGCGCCGGGGTTCGTGCTGTTCACGGCGTCGTCGCAGTCGGTGTTGTCGGCCACGGTGCCCGGCGGGGCTGCACAGTCCTGCACGGACACGTCCGGATCGCCGAAGCCATCGCCGTCGGTGTCGGCGTAGAAGGTGAGGACCGGCGAGTCCTCGTCGACGTCGTCGTCGCAGTCGTCGTCGATGCCGTTGCAGGTCTCGGTCTGGCCCGGGAACACCACGGGATTCGCATCGTCGCAGTCGTCGGCGTTGTCGGCGAAGCCCGGGGGTGCGGTGCAGGCCGACACGGCCTGGGCATCCGAGCCCGCCCCGTCGTTGTCGTCGTCGATCCAGAACGTGGTCGCGGCCCCGATCGAGTCGTCCGAGTCGTCGCAGTCGTCGTCGTTCAGCACCGTGTTCGCGGGCTGGGCACAGTCCGACACCCCCGTGCCCGCTGCGCCCAGGCCGTCTCCGTCGGCGTCGGTGTACCAGGTCTGGACCTGGATTCCGTCGTCGACATCGCCGTTGCAGTCGTCGTCGATGCCGTTGCAGGCCTCGGGTGCGCCGGGGAAGACCTGGTCGGACGTGTCGTCGCAGTCGGTCGCGTCGGCGACGGTCCCTGTGGGCTGAGCGCAGTCCTGCACGTCGGCCGTCGCGTCTCCAAAGCCGTCTCCGTCGGTGTCGGCGTACCAGGTGTCCGTTGCCAGGCCCTCGTCCGCCTGTCCGTCGCAGTCGTCGTCGGCGTCGTTGCAGACCTCCATCGCGCCCGGGAAGACGGCGTTGTCGGTGTCGTTGCAGTCGGTGTCGTCGGCCACGAAGTCCAGGGGCGCATCGCACGCGACGGTGGTGGCGGAGTCGTCTCCGAAGCCGTCTCCGTCGGTATCGGCGTACCAGGTCGAGCCGACGCCTTCATCGGTCGAGCCGTCGCAGTCGTCGTCGACGTCGTTGCAGACCTCCATCGCGCCCGGGAAGACGGCGTTGTCGGTGTCGTCGCAGTCGGTCCCGTCCGCGACCGTTCCGGCCGGCTGGGCACAGTCGTCGGTGGAGTCGTTGGGGTCACCGAAGCCGTCCCCATCGGTGTCGGCGTACCAGGTGTCGGTCGCCAGCCCGTCGTCCGGCGTGCCGTCGCAGTCGTCGTCGACGTCGTTGCAGACCTCCATGGCCCCCGGGGACACGGCACCATCGTCGTCATCGCAGTCGGTCCCGTCGGCGACGTACCCGCTCGGCTGGTCGCACTCGACGAGGCTGGTGGACGCGTTGCCGAAGCCGTCGCCATCGGTGTCGACGAACCACGGGGTCGCCGCGCCGATGTTCGGGTTGGTGTCGTCGCAGTCGGCGTCGTTCGCGACCGTCCCCGAGGGTTGTGCGCAGTCGACGACCGCCGAGCCCGCATCGCCGAGCCCATCGCCATCCAGGTCGGTGTACCAGGTGTCGGTCGCGAGTCCGTCGTCTGCGAGCCCGTCACAGTCGTCGTCTTCGCCGTTGCAGACCTCCATGGCCCCGGGGAACACGGCACTGTCGGTGTCGTCGCAGTCGGAGTCGTCCGCGACGTAGCCCGTCGGCTGGCTGCAGGAGGCGACCAGGTCGGAGAGGTCGCCGAAGCCGTCGCCGTCGGTGTCGGCGTACCAGATCGAGTCCGCGATCCCGGCCTCGTCGGTCGAGCCGTCGCAGTCGTCGTCTTCGCCGTTGCACACCTCGTCGGCCGTCGGGTGCTGATCGGCGTCTCCATCGTCGCAGTCGTCGTCGTTCTGCACCGCGGAGAGGGAAGGGGGGGCGCACGCCTGGGTGCCCGACCCCGCTCCGAAGCCGTCTCCGTCGGCGTCGGTGTACCAGGTCTTCTCGATGCACTCGACCTCGCAGATGAACGGCGACTCCACCCCACACGCCCAGTCGCTCCAGCCGTTCCCGTCCTCCTCGACGTAGGTGCACTCGTGCGCGGGGTTGTTGGGCTGGCCCCCACCGAATCCGCCCCAGTCACGGTAGCCCGACGGGTCGCCGTCCTCCCAGATCCAGGTCGAGTTGTCGCCCGACGGGTTGTACAGGCCGGTCCACCAGAACACCTGTTCCCCACCGTCCGCGTAGCCCACCACGAACGCGTCTTCGGTGCTGTCGTTGATGGTCAGCAGGTGGTAGCCGCGCGCAGAACAGTAGTTTCGGCTGTCGTTCCAGCTGCGCTCGTCGGAACCGCTGCCGCAGAAGAAGTAGTTCGAGTCGCCGTCGCTCACCTCGTCGCAGGGGCAGGACCCGTCGATCGTGCCGTCGCAGTCGTTGTCGCGGCCATCGCAGGTGTCGCTGGCCCCGGGCTGGACCGAAGCGGTGTCGTCTCCGCAGTCGTCGGGGAGCAGCGCGTGGCCGCCCTGAGGCACACAGGTGGCGAACACCACGGGCTGGGCGGGGTCGCCGTGGCCGTCGCCGTCGGAATCGACGAACTGCACGACCGGGAGCTCGTCGGCCATGCCGTCGCCGTCGTTGTCGATCCCATCACAGATCTCGGGTGCCGCGAGGACCGGTGTGGCCAGACCGACGAGCGTGGAGAGCAGCGCGAACATGACACCTCGGGAGGTGGGAGTAGTATCGCTCATCCGTCGTGGGTTCGTGACCCTCCCGCTGCGTGCTCGGCAAAGGAGACGTCCAGGGGCCCCGTGCGGCGGGGGAAGAGGGACCGCGCGTTCGTCTCGGTCTGCTCGGCCAGCGCGTCCGGATCCGAATCCGTGGCCCGTGCGCAGGCTCGGAGGACCCGCCACACGTGGGCGGGCTCGCAGGGGACGTCGTCGATCGAGACCTCGGGCGCATCGGTCTCGACCAGGAGCCGGTCGGGGGGAATCGCACGAACCGCCGCGGCGGCCCGCCGGCCCAGGGTGGGCGCGTCGACGTCGTTCTGCACGACCCGGAGCCCGAAGGACACGTGCAGACCGAGCTCCACGAACGCTCGTGCCTGGGGGGGCCCGCCCGAGAAGGCGTGAACGAGCCCTCCGGCCGCGGGAACCCCGTCTTCGCGGAGGGTCTGGAGCACCTGCTCGTCCGTGCGAACGCTGTGCAGCACGATGGGTCGGTCGTGTTCGCGGGCGATGGCCAGCTGGGCGCGGAACACCTCGACCTGGCGCTGCATGGCGGACTCCGGCGACCCTGTGGATTCCGCGCGCGGACGGTCCAGGCCCAGCTCACCCAGGGCATCGACGTCGGGCTGGGACAGGGTGTGCACCAGCGTGTCCAGCAGATCGCGCCAGTCGTCTCCCGCATCTGCGACGAACCAGGGATGCAGCCCGAGGGCCACGTGAGCGCCGGTCTGGCGGGCAACCGCTCGCAGCCGATCCCAGTGGGCCGGATCGGCACCGGCCACGCAGAATCCCGTCACATCCGCATCCCGCGCGCGCTCGAGGGCGCCGTCGGGGGTGTGCTCGAAGTCGAGGTGGCAGTGGGCGTCGTATGCCATAGGGCAGACCTATCGGGAGGAGCCCTGACCCTGCGTCTCTGCATCGCCATCGGCCTCGTCTCGCTCGTACAGAGCGGGTGCGGGCGGTGCGGCCGGGTGTCCGATCTCCCCGCTGCAGACGTGCTCTACGTGGGCGACAGCCTGCTCGCCTGGAACGAGGGCACCTGTCGCTCCGTGCCCGCCGAGACCGCGGTGCAGCGGGGGTTCGGCTACACGAACATCGCGGTGAACGGCGCCCAGATGCTCGGTGGAGACGCCCCGATCCCCGACCAGCGACCCGATGAGCGCCCCGAGGCAGGCGCCCCCTCGTTCTCGGTGGTGGTGATCGACGGCGGGGCCAACGACCTCAACCGGCGCTGCGATTGCGGTCCGTGCGTCGACACCCTCGATGCGCTGCTCGACGAGCCCGACGACGCTTCGGATCCGTGGACCGGCGCCTTCGTCGACACCACGACCCACTGGCAGTCCACCGGCGCCGACGTGCTGCTGCTGGGCTACCACCCGGTCAAGGATCGCGCCTGGTACGGATTCGACGGGTGCTTCGACACCATCACCGAGCTCGACCGTCGGGTGGCCGCGTACGCCGAAGCGACCGATGGCGTGGGCTTCTTCGACGTCGGAGACGTGATCACGCCCGACAGCAAGGGCGCGTACGCGTTCGACGGCGTGCACTTCTCGCCGAAGGGGGCTCGCCTGCTGGCCCCGCCGATGGCCGAGGCGATCGAGGGGCTGTAGCCCTCACTCGCCTTCACTCGACCTCGCGCACCACCGACTGCACGGGGGGCCGGGGTGGCACGGGAGGGGGCTTGGCGGCGTGTCCGACCCAGACGAAGCCGACGATCTGCTCGCTGGCGGGGTCGATCCCGAGGCGCTCGTAGGTCTCCGGATCCCGGGTGACGCCGCCGGTGCTCCACTTGCTGCCGATGCCTTCCGCTGCGAGGGAGATCGACAGGTTCTGGATGGCGCAGGCGGTGGCGGCGTAGTCCTCCTGGCGGCGGAACGCGTCGTCGTCGAGCACCTGGCTGACGACCAGCAGCTCGGCGGGGTTCAGCATCTTGTCGTGCAGCTTGGCGCATCGCTCGTCGTCCAGCGGCCCCGCCTTGGACTTGAGCCGGATGTTGATCGCGACCAGTGCCTTGCGGGTGGTGGCCCCGACGCGGGTGAACCGCCAGGGCCAGGTGAGCTTGTGGCAGGGGGCGGCGTGCGCGGCTTCGAGGGCGCGGCGGAGGATGGCTTCGTCGACGGGCCGAGGGGCGTAGCGGTGCACGGTGCGCCGGCCAATCAGCGCGGCGTGGACGGCCTCGGAGGACGGGGAGGGCGAGAACGGGGCGGTGGACATGGGGGCTCCGGGATCCGGGCGTGTGGATCCGGAGTCTTATCGCGGCCTCGCGGGTCTGCCGCTTCCGTGCTCTTCCGGTCCTTTCTCCCTTCCATCACGCTCGCCGGACCTTAGGGCGTTTCGCGCCCGCTCCAGTGTCGGAGCTTCCCGAGCGCGCTGGCGCGCTCGTTTCCTCCTGGGTGAGCGGGGGTTTCCGGGGGCCGCAGGCCCCTTCTGGGTGGACCGGTGAGTTGAAGTCGCCGACAGGTCCCGTCTGCTTCCTCGGACCTGGCTGTCCGCTCGTCTACCGAGCCGTTCGGGGACCACGCCAAGCCACGAATGGGGACTGCGAGCGGCGCGAGGTCGAAGTGGGTCATGGAGATGGATTCGGCAGATCAGGCCCGCACTCGGAGGGAGATCGCCACGGCCTCGCGCGGTCCGGGTCGTTTGCGGGGGTAGGGTGCCGCATCGAGGTTCAGTGGTCATCGAGCAGGGGAGGCCCGCGCACGGCCGGCCGCGACACCGGCCGAGTGCGGGCGCTGGGCGCCGGGCGATTCATGGTGGGCTCGTCGGGCGCGTCGACATCCTGGCGACGGGCGACGGTCGTGGGTTCGAGCGGCGCCAGCCAGGATTCACCGCAGAGCGCTTCGCTTCGCAGAGGGCCGCAGAGTGCGCGGGTGCCCCGCAGAGCCCATTTCCGTCGCCGTGTTCGAGCGTCGTCCACCGAACCCGCCGGCAACCACGGGCAGAGTGCGCGGGTGCCCCGCAGAGCCCAGTCGCCCCGCAACCACGTGCTCTTCCGGTCCTCGCTCGTGTCCACCACGCTCGCTGCACCTAAGGGCGTTTCGCGCCTGCTCCAGTGTCGGAGCTTCCCGAGCGCGCTGGCGCGCTCGTTTCCTCCTGGGTGAGCGGGGGTTTCCGGGGGCCGCAGGCCCCTTCTGAGTAGACCGGTGAGTTGAAGTCGCCGACAGGTCCGGTCTGCTTCCTCGGACCTGGCTGTCCGCTCGTCTACCGAGCCGTTCGGGGACATGCACAGCCACGAATCGGGACTGGGACCGGCGCGAGGTCGAAGTGGGTCATGGCGATGGAACCGAGCTGGACCGCCATTCGCCCATGGGAACTACTCTCTCGTTGGGTCAAACCAAAAACCTTGGAACAAGCCCTCATTCGACGTTTCACCGGTCAGCAGAAAGCGTCGTTGAGCATCCATCTCGGAAACGAACAACCGGAGTCTCGCGTTCGCCGCCGAGCGAGACCTGGCGACGAGAAATCGGATCAAGTTGAAGTTGGTGAGTCCCACATAGGAGGATGTGCGGGCGCTAACCGACTTTTCACGCAGGCATCGGACCATTTGTCCCCAGACGGTTTCGACGACGAAATGCACAGGAACGCGTGGGTTGCCAGCGAAAATCACTGATTCACCGGCAGAGATGCCAGCGTCGCGTTCAAACTGCTCCAGAAGCCACCGCTGTCTTTCGACGTCCTCAGGTGGCAAATCCTGCACTCTCTCCAGCTCCACTCGCGACCGAGAGACGCAATCGCGGGCGAACGACATACGGCTTGCCACCGGAACGTCAGCCAGGAAGCTCTCAACCCACTCTGTGTGCTGTTCGCAATCCTTCATCTACATGTCTTCTTTGCGTTGCCGCTTCGCTCTGACCAGTGTCCATCCGTCGAGGACGCCGCGTCGATAAAAGTCCGCAGCGTCGCCGAGTCAGTGGTCGAGCACAACCCAACACGGTTCATCCGAGGAAATCCGCTCCACGAAAGAATCACAGCGCCCACTCCTCGCACACCGCCGCCCCTCACGCAACAGACCATCGCCCAGCGACGGGCGGCACTCCTTCCGGGCGTACACCTCCAGAATTGCCATCTCGACCATCGCGGTCCTCGCTCTGCGGGGGAGCTCGCTCAGCCGATCGTAGGTCGGTATCGAGTGGCCAAGTGCGCTGCAGGGCCGCAGCACATGTGTCCACAGCGGGCGCCAAGCCTCACCTGCGATCCACGTCGCCCGACCTCGAAGGGGAGCGTCTGAAACTCGGGAAGCGGGACGGAATCGACCAGAGGTCCGTAGATGTTGATCCGGCCACGCCCTCTGGCGCGACGGAACAGGAAGTCCTTCGCTGGCCAGCCCACGATGCCGGGAGTTTCGAACTCGATTTCAGGTCTGCCCGTGTCCGTCTTCAGAACGCTGCACCGACCTTCCGTCCAGTCGACGCCCATCAGCGAGTAGTCATCGACCGTGACGACCACCGTTGCGACCACCGGGTCTACTGCCGATATGGCGGCCGGTTCCTCCGCCTTCGATACCTGGACGCAACCGGCGACCATGTACGCGAGTACGCCAGACAATGCGTGACCACCGAACCAAGCGCCACAATGTTGCTCCTGCTGCACCTTCGCATTCGACATGCTGCCTCGGTTCTTCATCTTCGCAGAGGTCTCCGTCGCGTCGCGACCTTCGTAGACCCGTGCGCCGTCCACGTCGTAGTACAACACCGAGCCCGAGCTCACGCCGCTTTCCTGCCAGCGGGGACCGACAGACCGCCCCTGGATGGCAGGATTCAGTGACGATGCTCAAACACGGCGACGGAGACGGCCCGATCGAGACATCGGCGCTCCGTGCAATCCTCCGTGAGCGAAGCGCTCCGTGAGCGACAGCGCTCCGTGGTGGGCGTGGAGTCGACCTCGGCGACAGCCGCCCGAAGGAACACCGGGACCATCGTCCACCGGGGCGGCTCCAGGGTCGAAGAACGGGATGGACGCGATCGAGGACCAGGAGACTCCGATTGGCCCCGCGGATCCCGCGCACTATCATGGCGCCATGGCGACCTTGAAGCAGACGGCCACCGGTGTGGTGCGCCCCCTCCCCGCGCGGCTCGTTGTGGGGCGATCCCGCAGCTGCGGCTGGACCGTGGACGACCGGCACATCAGCGGCGAGCACGCCACCCTCGCGTGGTCGGGCTCCGAGTGGGTCGTTCGTGATCTGGGCAGCCGCAACGGCACCTTCGTCGATGGCGAACGGCTCGAGCCCGGCCAGGCACGCACGGTGAAGGCCGGGATGAAGCTCGGGTTCGGTCGATCCGAGCCCGAAGCCGCCTTCGAGCTGCTCGACGACGGGGCCCCTGCCGCGCTGGCCGAAGCCCCGGACGGCACGCTCGTGCTGGCCACCGACGGGCTGCTGGCGCTTCCCGACGCCGAGTCTCCGACCGTGGTGGTGTTCGCCGACAGCCGCGGAGGCTGGGTGGTGGAGGAAGGCGACGAGTCCCGTGCGGTGTCCGACGGGGAGACCCTGCTGGTGAACGGCGCGCCGTGGACGATCCGCCTGCCCGCCAGCCTGGAGGGAACCGCCACGGTAGACGCCGGGCCCACGATCGACACGGTCAAGCTCCGGTTCGCGGTGTCGATGGACGAAGAACACGTCGAGATCGCGGTGCTGCACCGGGGCAAGGAGATCGCGCTCGAAGCCCGGGAACACGGCTACATCCTGCTCACCCTGGCGCGCGCCCGCCAGGAGGACGCCGAGCTCCCCCTCGCCGAGCAGGGCTGGATCGACCGCGACCGGCTGCTGAAGATGCTGGGGCTCGACACGAACGCGCTGAACGTCGGGATCTACCGCGCGCGGGGCCAGATCTCGGCGGCGGGCATCGACGGTGCGGCGGGCGTGGTGCAGGTGCGACGGGGGCAGCGGCGGTTCGGCCTGGAGCCCGACCGATTCGAGGTCACTTCGCTCTGAGATTCGAGGTCACTTCGCTCTGAGGGCGTCCAGGCGGTCGGCGTCGGGGGCGGACCCCGAGCAGGCTTCGATCCGGTCGGCGGCCACAGCGGCGATGGCGCGGAAGTCGTCCACCACGAGGGATTCCGAGGCCCGCTCGCGAACCGGCACGGCTGACCAGTCGTTTCGGGCGGCTTCGGTGTGAGCGGCCGTGCGCTTCTCGGTGTCGACGCGCTCCGGGAGCGTGGTGGAGCCGAAGAACACGGGGGTCTTCGCGAGGTCGTCGAGGGAGGTCTCGGCGTCGCGGGGAACCCAGACCACACTGCAGCCCGTGACCTCGTCCCAGTTGAGGCGGACGGCGATGTGGTCGCCGACCCACAGGTTGGGCACGCCGATCTGACGCGCGCGCTGGGTGGTGGGATCGACGGCGAGCTGGATCAGGTACCCGTGGCGCGCGTCGAAGGGCGTGGCGGTGTGGCGATAGGTGTGGGCGGTTCGCAGCTCGAAGGGCTGAGCCCACTCGATGGCTTCCACCCGGGGGTCATGGCCTGCTCGTGGTGTTGGCTCCTCGGCGTGCGCGAGGGGCAGAGCGGCGAGGGCGGACAGGACGGGGATCATCGGACCTCCAGGGCCACATCGTCCAACCCCAGGCGGCCGACCGGGCTTCCGACGTCTCCACCGAAGTGCAGGCGGAGCGTGTGGACGTCGGCGCGGTCGAGGCCCAGCGACTCGAAGTCGACCAGGGGCAGGCGGAGCGAGTTGAATTCGTTGGCCCACCCCGAGCCGGCACCGAGCTGGCCGCGGGGGTAGGGCTTGGTGACCCGGCCGTACGGGGCGGTCTGGAGCACCACCTCGTTGCCGGAGCCGTCGACCAGGGCCACCGCGAACCCGAGGGTGTCGTTCAGCTCGACGGTGGCGGGGTGCCGGGTGACCTGCGCCACCCGCATGGACACGTGGGTGAAGGCCGTGAGGTCGCGCGCATCCTCGGGTAGATCGATCTCCCAGGTGGCGGGGCCGTCCCAGCCCAGCACCGCGCCCCGGGCCGCGATCTGGGGTGGATCGCCGTCGGACTGGGTCATCCCGTTCATCGGGTCGTTGCCGTTCTGGGCGAAGTTCAGGTTCCCGTCGTCCAGGCGCCCTTCGCGGTAGTCCAGCGCGGTGGTGCGCACGGCGAGGCCTTCGCTCGAGACCCAGGGGCCGGCTGCCGGATCGCTCGGGGGCCCGCCCGCGTCGCTCTGGAAGGTCTCGAGCCACCGCCCTTCGCTCGGCGTGGGGTCCATCGACATCCGGGACTGTGTGGCGGCCTTCGCGCCATCCGGGAGCGGCAGGGGCAGGTCTTCGGGCAGGCGTCGCAGATACTCCCCGGCAGCACGGTCGTTTCGCAGCTCGGACGCCAACAGGGCCGTGTACAGCGCGCGGACGTAGCGGTGGGTCGCGATCCGCCCGAGCTTGGGGGCGCTGATCGTGGCACCGTCGTTGGGCCCGCAGCAGTTGAAGTCGTTGTGGATCGCGCCCTGGAGGTAGGTGACGGTGTTGGGGCCCGTGCCGTCCTGGAGCAGTCGCCACCACTGGCAGATGCCGCAGGGGGCACCGAAGCTCGCCACGCCTCCGGTGACGTCGCCATCGGCGGATCCGGACATGAGGTGCATCGGGACGTCGCCGGGGCTCGAGGTGGTGACGCTCTCGAAGACCGTGGGTGCGATGCTCGACAGGAGCACGATGTCGTCTGCGGTGAGCTCCTGGACGTTCGCCGACCCGTTGCGGAGGCGCTGGTGGGCGATGAGGATGCCTTCCGCCCCGCGGGAGTGGCCGATCCACACGATGCGCGTGTCGTCGACGCCCGGCCCGAGGGGGGCGGCGATCTGCTCGCGGTTGCGGACGAAGGCATCGGTGTTCGACAGGGTGGTGGAGGCGGCGGACTGCACGCCCGGGCCGGTGTCGTTGCGGTGGGCCATCACGACGTAGCCCCAGCTCGCGAGGTGGGTGCCCAGGAAGTCGTACCAGTCGTACTCGTGGCCGTTTCCGTGGCTGATCACCACCAGCGGCACGGGGGCGTCGAAGTCGTCGAGCTCGAGAGGCCAGTAGACCCGCTGGGTGAGGAAGAAGCTGGTGGAGACCTCGTCGATGCGAGGGGTCCAGGGGCCGGCCAGGGACAGGTCGGGCATGGCCGTGAAGCCTGGGCCGTCGAGGCCGTCGAGGGTGTCACCCGGGGAGAGCGTGCCGTCGGCGTCCCAGTCGATCACGATGTCGAAGCGACCGGGCGGGGCCAGTTCTTCTCCGGCGTCGACGGTCCACAGCTCGAACAGGTTGCCCACCAGGGTGTCGCCGGCTGCGGAGACCTGGCGCTCGGGGGTGGTGGCGGGATCGTCGATCAGGGCGTCGGTGAGGACCGGATCGGCCAGCCAGGCGTCGCGATCGCGGTCTTCGACGACGTAGACGGGGGCGGTCGACCCCTCGGCGTGGTGGACGGGGAAGCGGATGGGGTCGAGACCCACCCGGAGGACGGACGCGTGGGGGAAGGCATCGACGAAGGACGCCCGGGGCTCGAGGGCCCGCGGGGTGACGGTGAGCCCGGGATCGCGCCGGGCGGTGAGCGCGATGGACGTGGCCTGCTCGCAGCCGGTGGGCGAGGCGTCCAGGGTGCCGGACCCCCCTGCAGTCGCGCGGATCCAGACGATGGTGGGGACGGCGATGGGGCTGCCGGGCTCGACGCGGGTGAGCACGGCTTCGGGGGCCATGGGGTCGGGCCCCTCGACGACCCAGGCCTCGAACGGGCCCGTGATCGCGAGCCCGATGTCCATTCCGTCTTCTGAATCGGCCGGGAGTGCCAGCGCGCGCCAGCCGAGGCGCTGCCAGCCCTGCACGTCTTCGACCGGCGTGGCGTCGGCGGAAGTGGGGTCGAAGGGCACCGCCAGCGCTTCGGGGAGCTCGAGGGCGCAGGAGACACACCCCACGGCGTCGCGGCACACTTCATCGGATGCACAGGCGCGCTCGCTCTGGACGGCGCCGTCCTCGCAGGTGAGGGCGACGCCTCCCGGGGCGTCGTCGTCCACTCCGCACACCAATGCAGAGGTTTCCCCGGCGTCGCGGGGGTCGGGGCACCGGTCGTCGCGCCTGCCGCACCCGACCACGAGCATGCTCGCGACGACCCACAGCGCCAGGGCTGCGGTACAGGTGCTGTGTGCGACGGAGATCCGCATGCCTCGTGGATACCTGGCGCACGCGCCGATGGCCACCGACGAGCGAGCGCAATCGCATGTTAGAACCGTCTCCCTTCCTGCCACTCCTGGCAACCCGATGGGGCGGCGAACCCGGTGTCTGACCCAGATTCCAGCGATCCTCCGAGCCAACCTCCGGAGTCCAGCTCGGTCGGTGCGCGCAGTGCCGAGCCGAAGCGCCCCCGGGATCTGCTCGCGATCGGCCAGCGGGCGCTGTCGGCCGGCGAGCTCGACGGTGCGCACCAGGCCTTCGTGAATGCGGCGCTGCGCTACTCGGGGCCCAGCCAGCTGCTGGGCGGGGGCCACGGTTGGCGGGGCGTCGCCCAGGTGGCGATGCTCGAAAAAGACTGGGCACTCGCGACGCGGATGCTCGCCCTGGCGGAGCGCACCTACCAGCTGGGCACCGACCTGCTCGGCCCCGAAGACGACGACGACGAACGGGCGACCGAGCTGCGGACCGGGCTTCTGGAGGGGCGCGCCACGGTGGGCACCCTGCGGGCCGACATCGCGATCCGCCGCCTGCGCTACGCCGAAGCGCGCCAGGCGATCGACGTCGTCTACCCGCTCTACCGACAGCTCGGAGACCGGCCGTGCGTCGCGGACCTGTGGGTCACCACCGCCCGGCTGGCCGAGCGGGAGGGCCGCTGGTTCTCTGCGCGCACCGCCTGGGCTCAGGTGCTGCGGATCCGCAAGGCCAACGGCGACGAGTTCGGCCAGTGCGACGCGATCATCCGGATGGTCGAGGCCATGCTCGTCGAGGACGAGGTCGACAAGGCGCGCAAGAAGCTCGACGAAGCCGAGACCCTGGCCCGCTACCTCGAAGACGATCGGCTGCAGGGTCGCGTGCACATCGCCATGGCCAAGATCCTGGAGCACGAGCACGCCTGGGAGGCCGCCTGGGAGAAGTGGCTCGACGCCGACTTCGCGCTGCGTGAAGCCGACCCCATGCTCCGCGGGCTGTCGATGGTGCGCATGGCGCGCTCGGCCGTCCGCGTCCGCCCGACCGAGGCCGGAGAGTACCTGCAGCGCGGGCTGATCGCGCTCCTCGATGCCCACCACCCCGACGCCATCGGCCTCGTGCTGCACCAGCTCGCGATCGTGGCGCTGGTGAACGGCGATGCGCGAACCGCGCTGATCGCAGCCGTGGGCGCCGATCGCAGCCGGGGGTCCGACGACATCGTCCAGGGGGTCGTGTTGCGGGCCCTGCTGCAGCTCCAGGAGCTCGAAGCCGCCTACACCCTGGCGCTGGTCCGGCACGACCGCCGCGAAGACGAAGAGCGGCTGGCCACCCTCGAGCTGATCGAAGCCCGCCTCGACGATCCTCCCGATCTCCGCGGAACCAGCACGCGGCGCCTGCTCGAGGCCGCCCGCGACGCGATCGACGCCGTGGTGGGGCCTCTGGCCCGGTCGCGGGGTCTGGCCCTGAGCGAGCTCGATTCCCGTCGTGCCGCGATGAAGCTCACCGGTGCGGCTACCGAGCAGGGAGCCGTGCAGCGGGTCGAAGAGGCCGTGCAGGACGTCGTCGCGGGCACGCGCGAGAACGGCGAGAAGCCCTTCCTGGTGTTCGAGATCAACGCCGGCCAGGTCGAGCGCGTGCCGCTGCGTCCGGGCCTGGCGCTGGTGGGTCGGGGCTCCAACAACGCCATCCGGATGGGCTGGGACGGCAAGGCGTCGCGCACCCACTGCGCCATCGAGGTGGACGGCGCCGAGATCGTGCTCCGCAACCTGTCCACCACCGGCGAGACCTTCGTGAACGGCGATCCCATCGACGGCGATGTCCGCATCGACGACGGCACGCGCTTCCGGGTCGGCGAGACCGTCTTCCACGTCGAGTGGGACGCCCCGATCGCGGCCAACACCGCGGTCGCTGCGGTCCAGGCCGCACCGGGCGCCGCCGAGGCCGAGCCGCCGGAGCCGTCGCTTCCGCCCAATGCTCCCGCGTTCACCGATGCTTCCGAGGAGGACGCGGAATCCGACATGACCACCGATGATGTGCTCGCCGACGACGGAGACGGGGTGGACGGCCTGGGTCCGGTCGAGAAGACCGAGGAGACGGAAGAAGAGCCCGGAGAAGAGTCGGCGCCGAGCTGAGAGCTACTCCAGCACGAGCCACTCGACCGTGTCGACGGCGCGGAAGGCCTGGACCGTCGCGCCGCCGGGCACCAGCACCCCTCCTGCGAACGGGGCGGCACCCGTGCCATGGCGGGGCGTCGGCATGGGGTCGAGCACGGTCCAGGTGTCGGTGGCGGGGTCGTAGCGCTCCACGGCGTCGAACACCCCGTCTGGGTCGGCCGGATTGCCCTCTCCGCCCGCGATGAGCACGGTGCCGTCGGGCAAGGTGGCGCCCGCGGTTCCGGCGCGTGCGGTGGGGAGGGGTGCAGCGGGCTCCCAGCTGTCGCCCGTCAGGGTCCAGACGTCGTCGCGGACCTGGAGCAGTCCGTTGTCCCGACCCCCGAGCACGCGCAGGGCATCCCCACCCGACCCCACGCCGTGATCCCGGGCCTCGGGCAGATCCGGAAGAGGACGCCAGGACTCGTCGGCGGGGTCGAAGGCGTAGCCCAGGGTGTCGGTGTTCGGGGTGAGTCCGCCGGCCATGAGGATCTCGCCGTCGACGACCCCCATCGCCGCCGAACCCATCGCGGTCGGCACCGGGGGCAGGTCGGACCACACGCCGGTCTGAGGGTCGAGCACCCAGGCGTCGTCGAAGGGCACGAACGAGCCCTCGAGGCCCCCCAGGATGTAGATCTGCCCGTCCAGCACGGCGGTGTTGTGGTGGTGCATCGGTCGGGGGAGGGCGGGTCCCTCGCGCCAGGTGGCGGTCGTGGGGTCTTCGCCACCGAGGATCCACACCCGGTCGGACACCTCGATGGACGCGTCGAAGCCGCCCAGGACCCAGACCTCGCCATCGAGGGCGACGACGGATACCTCCTGCAGGGCTTCGGGGAGCGGCGCGAGGCCGTACCAGCCCGCCTCGACGGGGCCTTCCGTGGGTGGAGGGTCGATCGGGGTCGGGGAGTCGGGGCCGCCGCCGGTGCACGCTGTGAACAGCAGCATCGACAGGGGGGGCCAGAAGGGTCTGCAGGATCGACGGGGCTTCATCGCCACAGCCTATCCTCCTGCCTCCCCACCGGTGGCGCCGGCAGTTATGGGGGCCGGCATGAAGAATCTGCCCCTGTTCCTGATGCTGGCGGCGTGCTCCGGCTCGTCCAAGTCCAACCCTGCTCCCGCCCCCGCGAGCGAGCCCGAACCCGCGGCCGAGTCCACGCTCGCCGATGAGGTCTCGGCGGCGATGAACACCGATGTCGGCGCCTGCGACGACTTCTACGAGTACGCCTGTGGCGGCTGGCGCGAAGCCACGGAGCTCCCGGCCGACCGCACGATCATCACCCGCTCGTTCACCACGATCTTCGACGAGAACCAGGAGGTCATCAAGGCCATCCTCGAGAAGGCCGCGGAGTCGCCCGGCGAAGACCTCGAGCTGCAGAAGCTCGGCGCGTTCTACGGCTCGTGCATGGACACCGACACCATCGAAGCCCGCGGCACCAAGCCCGTCATGCCCTGGCTCGAGAAGATCGATGCCGTCGGGTCGCCTGCGGAAGCCATCGCGATGGCCGGTGCGCTGCAGGACTTCGGCCCCAACCCGTACTTCGGCATCGGGGTGTGGGCGGACGACAAGCAGCCCGACACCAACATCCTGATCATGGCCCAGGATGGTCTCGGTCTTCCCGACCGCAGCTACTACTTCCCCGAAGACGAGAAGAGCGAGGAGCTGCTGGCGAAGTACGAGGCGCACATCGCCGAGATGTTCGTGCTCTTCGGCGAGGAGGAGGGCAAGGCCAACGCGATGGCCGCCGACGTCGTCGAGTTCGAGTCCGAGCTCGCCGAGCTGCACTGGGAGCGCGCCGACCTGCGGGACTCCGACAAGACCTACAACAAGAAGTCGTACGCGGAGCTGAAGGAGCTCGCGGACGGGATCGACTTCGACGCCTACTTCGAGGCTGCGGGCATGACCCCACCCGAGAACGTCAACGTGCTGACGCCCAGCGTGTTCGAGGGGTTGCCCGGTCTGCTGGACGCCCACCCGGTCGAGGTCCACCAGGCCTACCTGCGCTGGCACCTCATCAGCTGGTCGGCGCCCTACCTCACCGCCGAGATCGACAAGGCCGACTTCGGCTTCTTCAGCACCGCGCTCACCGGCCAGACCGAGATGCAGCCGCGCTGGAAGCGGTGTGTCACGCGCACCAACGGCGCGATGGGCGAGTGGCTCGGCAAGAAGTACGTCGAGCTGCGCTTCGCGGGCGAGAGCAAGGCCATCGCAGAAGAGATGGTCGACGGCATCTTCGACGCGTTCCGCGGCAACCTGCCGAACCTGGTGTGGATGGACGACGGCACGCGCGAGAAGGCGGTCGAGAAGGCCAACGCGTTCATCGCCAAGCTCGGCTACCCCAACAAGTGGAAGGACTACAGCACCGTCGCGGTCGCGGACGACACCCACTTCGAGAACGTCATCGCGGGCAACCTCGCCGCCACCGAGGAGATGGAGTCCAAGGTCGGCCAGCCCGTCGACAAGGACGAGTGGCACATGACCCCGCAGATGGTCAACGCCTACTACAACCCGCCCGGCAACGAGATCGTGTTCCCGGCCGGCATCATGCAGGCGCCCTTCTTCGACAAGGACTTCCCGCGGGCCTTCAACTACGGCGCGCTCGGCATGGTGATCGGCCACGAGATCACCCACGGCTTCGACGACGAGGGCCGCAAGTACGCCCCGACCGGCGAGCTCAAGGAGTGGTGGGCCCCCGAAGTCGCCGAGAAGTTCGAAGAGGCCGCGCAGTGCGTCGAAGACCAGTACGCGGGCTTCTCGGTGGTGGACGACACCCCGGTGAACGGCTCGCTGACCCTGGGCGAGAACATCGCCGATCTGGGCGGGCTGAAGATCGCCCACCTCGCCTACCTGGACTGGGTCGAGGAGAACGGCGAAGAGCCCGAGATCGCGGGGCTCACGGGCGAGCAGCAGCTGTTCGTGGCCTTCGCCCAGGGCTGGTGCACGGTGGCCACCGACGAGGTCGCCAAGCTCCGCGTCAAGACCGACACCCACAGCCCGCCGCGCTTCCGCGTGAACGGCCCGGTGATGAACTACCCGGCGTTCGCCGAGGCCTTCGGCTGCGAAGAGGGCGACCCCATGGCGCCTGCGGCCGACGAGGTCTGCACCGTCTGGTAGCCCGGAGGTCCACATGATCGCGCTCGTCGCCCTGTGGGCCTGTGCGGAGCCGGATCCGAGCCTCGAGCCGGGTCCGGAGGCCGACGCGGACACCGACACCGATGCCGATGCCGATACCGACTCCGATACGGATTCGGACACGGACGCAGATACGGACACCGACGCGGATTCCGACGCCGACACCGACGTCGCGCCCCAGCAGTCCGACGGGGCGGCGCTGATCCCCGCCGGGTGGTCGGTCGACGACCCCGCGCTGGTGGTGTTCATGGGCGACTCGATCACCAACGGAGCTGGTGCACCCGAAGGCTTCGAGTACGTCGACCTGCTGTTCAGCAACGACGACACCGCGCATCCCGACTATGCGGGCGTCGATCTACTGGACTGGTACCCCGATCTGGAGGGCGTGGACGTCAGCATCTCGGGGGCCACCTCCAGCACGATGCTGGACTCCGAGATCCCCGCTCTGACCGACTGGCTCGCGACCGAACACCCGAACGGCCTCGCCGGGCCGGCCCTGGTCGTGGTCACGATCGGCGGAAACGACCTGCAGCAGGGGCTGTTGCCCTGGGTCGCTGCGCAGCCCGTGGTCGACGAGGCCCTCGAGCATCTCGAAGACGCCCTCGATGTCCTGCAGGACCCCACCTGGTTCCCCCACGGCTCGTCCATCGTGGTCGCGAACGTCTACGAGCCGAGCGACGGGGTGGGGCAGTCGCCTTGCTTCTTCGGGGTGAACTACGCGAACAAGCTGTCGTTCCTCGACCAGTACAACACCCGGCTGCACGATCTCGGCGTGGCGCGCGGCTTCGCCGTCGTCGATCTGCGGGGGAACTTCCTCGGGCACGGCGCGCACCACGACGACCCCGCGAACGCCCACTACGACGCTGCGGATCCCACCCGATGGTTCGCGCCCGACTGCATCCACCCGAACACCCGCGGCCACCACGAGCTGCGGCGCTTGATGCTCGGGGCCATCGACGGGCAGCTCGGTCCGCTGTAGCTCGGGTGAGGATTCCGCCAGAAGAGACCTGTGAAACCTCGATCAGCGCAACGTCGCCACGGAGTCACGGAGCACACCGAGGATTACACGGAGCAAGCAATCACGCGAGACGGATCGGCCCATTATCATCCGCTAATCTGGATGATTCTCCGGTGGGTGATGCCTCGTTCATCGGCCACCAGAATTCGACGAAACACGTCGAACACCCCGTGTTCACGGGAGCGCTGGCGCTCTGAGGCTCTGACGACGCTGTCTACCAGCATGCCTTCGCCGATCGACCCGCTCACCATGCCGAGCGTCCGTCGTCCGCTGTGACTCTGTGGGTGCGCCCGAGCCTCTCCAGCAGCCACTCCGGCACGTCGACCCGGCCTGTCTTTGGAGACCACCTGGGCGGCGGAAGCCAGCGATTCAGCCTTGCGAACGCGACGGGATCGAGGACGTGAACGTCGGTCGCGGTGGAGGTGGTTCTCGTCATCCGTTTCGACGTTCGACGTCCGAACACGGCGGTGGACACGACCCGGTCGGGGCGTCCGCGCTCAGCGGATCCTCCGCGCAACCCTCAGCGAAGCGAAGCGGCCCTGCGGTGAAGAATAGAGCCGCAACCGTCGGAAGCGCTCGGACTATCGCCCGGTCCGTCCGTCCCGGATCCGTTGTCGGCTCGCGATGCCGTCGAAAGCTACCGCCCCAGATCACGCGACAGCACCGCACTCCCCGCGAAGAGAGCCAGTGCCGTCGCGATCAGACCGAGAGCCGTGGCCACCAGCTGGCTGGCGACACTCCCGAGTGCGCCCGTGATCAGGAACGCGACGAGCAGCTGGACGAAGAACACGACGAACCAGACGCCCTGCTGCGCCAGCCGGACGTCTCTCGCCAGGCTGCTGACCACCGCACACGTGGTGGCGACGAAGGCCGCCCAGGCCGGGCCCGAAGCGAGCAGGGCCACCCACCAGCCCATGCTGGCGGGCCCCAGCGAGGGATGGTTCGCGGTGATCGGCAGCGCCAGCGTCGCCAGGCCGCCCAGCCCGCTCACCAACAGGTAGAGCAGGGTCAGCGGACCGAGCGCCCCCAGGACCTTGCCTGCGAGCAGGGTTCGGCGGCGGATCGGGGCCAGGAGCAGGAAAGGCAGGGTGCCCACCTGGCGGTCGTGGAGCAGGCTGTGCCCGGCCATCACCCCGACGAACCCCAGGTACTGGCTGAAGATCAGGAAGTCGAAGGCAGTGAGTGTGGCGACGGTGGCGTTGTCCAGGAACCCGGTGGCGTTCGCTTCGCCGCCCAGCACGCCAGCCAGGGTGTGGAGCTGGGCGGGGTCGCGGGTGAGCAGATCGAGCAGGAGCAGCGCGAACAGGGTCAGGCCCGCGATCAGGGTGAGCAGGGTGCCGCACACCGCGAGCAGGGCGGGGTGCCGAGCGGTCTCGCGCCACTCCCGGCGGGCGATGTGCAGGATCATGACGCCCCCTCGGAGGCGGCGGCGAGGGCGGTCTGCAGTCGGGAGGGGTCGGGGACCTGGCGGGGCCCGTCGAAGGTCACGATCTGCCGCAGGGTGCGGTTCAGGACGGCGACCCGGTCGCAGATGGACTCCGCGGCCCGCAGGTCGTGGGTGCAGAGCACCACCGCGATTCCCGCGTCGGCACGGGCCCGGATCGCGCGATGGATGGTGTCCGCGGCGAGGGCGTCCAGGTTGGCCGTGGGCTCGTCGAAGAGCAGGAGCTTCGGCTCGAGGAGCAGCGCCCGGACCAGGCTCGCCTTCTGGCGCTGGCCGCTCGACAGCGCCCCTGCCCGTCGATCGAGATGGGGATCCAGGTCGAGCCCCTCGGTCAGCGTCGGCAGTCGCGCGTCGACGTCCGAAGGGGCCCGCCCGTACAGGCCTGCGAACCAGTGGAGGTTCTCCCGGACCGTCAGGGCGGGGTAGAGCCCGGGTTCGGCTGTGATCAGCCCCACGCTGCCGGCCGCATTCAAGGCGAGGTCGTGGGCGGCGGTACCGTCGACCGTCACCGAACCGGACGTGGGACGGACCAGGCCGGCGAACAACAGCAGGACCGTGGACTTCCCGCCGCCGTTGGGCCCGATGAGCCCCAGGACTTCGCCCGACTCCAGACGCAGGTCGACGCCGTCCACGACTGTGGCGGCGCCGAACGTGCGGGTCAGCCCGCTGGCCTCGAGGGTCACAGGACCGCTGGAGCGTGGCTCAGCGGTTCCGGCGGAGTCCGAGGAGGAGCAGCGGAGCGGCGAACATCCAGGTCCAGCCGAGGCCGGAGGTGTTGCAGCCCGTGCCGCGGCCGACGTCGACGGTGGCCATCGCAGCACCGGTGCCGCCGAGGCCGCCGACGTTGAGGACGATGGTGTACTCGCCTGCACCGACGTCATCGAGCTCGAGGTCGGGCTCCCAGCCGGACAGGGTCTTGATGGGGTCGCCGTTCATGCCGGCACCCTCGTAGACCTCCCACTCGGCGTTGGAGATGCAGGTGAAGGCGCGCAGCGGCGTGCGGTTGACCAGGTCGACCGTGAGACCGTCGGCGGGCGTGGCCTCGAACGCGGCCTCGGGGATGCCGCAGGCGTTGACGTGGTTGGTCTTGTTGACGCAGCTGGTGATCGAGGTGTCGCCCTGGTTGTAGTCGAAGCACGCCGCCAGGTTGTAGACGCCCTGCTCGTCGTAGAGGTGGGTGGCCTGGAGGTCTGTGCGGTCCTCCAGATCGGAGCCGTCGCCCCACGACCACTCGACGTTGGTGATGTCTTCGGGGATGGGCGCGTCGACCACGCACCGCAGCTCCATCGGGACGACGCCCAGCGCGATGGAGTTGGGGTCTTCGGGGTTGAGCTGGTGGCTGCACTGGAAGGTGGGCGGAGCGGCCGCGGTGGTGAGCACGACATGGTCGGGCCCTTCGGTGGTGAGGGTCTGCTCGATCCAGGGCAGGAAGAAGCCCACCTGCATGTGGCTGCCAGGCAGGGTTCCGCACTCGACGCCGAAGGCGGTGATCGAGAACTGGATGTAGGCGTTGCCCTGGTAGATGACGCCCGGCCCGCCGGAGTCGCCCTGGCAGGTGCTGCGGCCCTCATCGCGGTCGAAGGCGCGGACGATGCCGTTGGCGGAGTCGATGGACTCGATGAAGCTGTTGGCGTAGCTCTTGATGCCGGAGTCGGACCCGCCGAAGGAGGTGATCCCGTAGCCGATGAACCGGACCTCGAGGCCCAGCCAGGTGCTGTCGAGCTCGAGGGGGTTGAGGGCCATCAGCGGCCGACCGGTCTGGGGCTCGGAGAGCCGGACCAGGGCGACGTCGGCCCGCGTACCATCGGTGCGGGGCTCGCTCTCGGAGTTCTCCGAAGGCTCGTTGAGGGGCTGGTAGTCGGGGTGGATGTAGACCTGGGAGGCGGCGATGCTGGTGCCCGCCCCCTGGACGTTGTTGCCGAAGAAGATGTTGGTGTTGCCGTTCGGGGTGTCGGCGATCGAGGTGTCGTCCCAGCAGTGGGCCGCGGTGAGGACCCACTCGGGGTGGATGAGCGAGCCGGTGCAGATGCCGCCGCCGGACTGGACGGCCACGACCTCGGGGAACTCGCCATCCGCGGCGTCGATGCCGTTGACGATGCGCGGGGTGCCTTGACCGAACGCCGAGCTGGCCAGGAGCAGGAAGGCTGCAATCATGGGGGGTCCTCCGACCTGTGAATCTGTACGGTTGCGCAGTGTAACCGGAACAGCGGCCGTTAACGCGGGATGACGTCCCGCGACACCCGGGTTCCGGTCGACGATGCGTACACCGTAGCGGACGGATCTCCGAACCGCCTGTGTTCACGGACGAATTGCAGCGATCCGTGGCGGCGTTGGTCAGGCATCCGAGTGGTGGTCGCCCTCGGTCAGGTGGTGCACGTGCAGCGCGAGCTCGGCGAGCTCTTCGGTGAACGGCGCCTGGACGGGCGGAAAGCGGAACCCGGTCTTGGGGTCGAGATCGAAGGCCGTCACCCGGAAGCTGATGGCGAATCGCTCCCGCTTCCACTGCGCCCGGCAGAACAGCTTCACGAACTTCTCGATGTGGGCCGCGAACGCCGCGGGATCCTCGCTGCCATCGGCCTTGCGGTACCGCTCCTGCAGCTCGGGCCACAGGGTGCGGAACATCTCCAGGGGGTCCATCCCGCGCTGGACGAAGTGGTACATCAGCTGATCGAGCACGGCGAAGGGCATCAGATCGTCTTCGTCGGTCTGCTTCTCGGTGGGGGGACGCAGCTCGGCGGTGGCCGGGATCCCCACGACCGTTGCGAGGCTCTCGAGCCCGTGGAAGCGCGCGGCCCACGCCAGCCAGAGGCTCACCAGGCTCTTCGGCACGTCTGCGATGGGGCTGATCCCACCGGACGTGTCGCCGTCCATCGTGGCGTAGCCCACGGCCGCTTCGGACTTGTTGGACGTGGACAGCAGCAGGGAGCGCTTCACGTTGGCGATCATCCAGATCAGGCTCCCGCGCAGGCGGGCCTGCACGTTCTGCAGCGGGATGTCGTGGTCGGCCTGATCCCAGGACAGGGCCGTGCCGGTCATCTGCTCGAGCAGGGCGACGTGGGTGTCGAACGCATCCTGGATGACGCCGTCGTAGTGGGTGGTTCCGAGCTCGTCGGCCAGGGCCCGGGCGGCGTTCTGGGTCTGGCTGCCGGAGTTGTCGGTGGCCATGTACGCAGTCGAGAACACCTTGGAGACCTCGGCTCGCAGCGCGTCTCCCGACAGCTCGGGGTGGTCGTAGCGGATGGCGCGGGCCACGAGCACAGCGCACATCGCACTGTCGCGCCCCCCGGACAAGGCCAGGGTGAACCCGGGGATCCCGCACTTCTTGCGATACTCCCGGAGGGCCAGGGCCAGGGCCAGCTCGAGCTCCAGGTGGGGGAGATCCGTCGCGCCGAAGGAGGGGATCAGCCCCGCATCCACGAGCCAGTCGAGGCTCGGATCGGCGCTCGCGCCCGTCCGCACGGTGCCATCGGGGGTGGGGATCGCGTGCTCGCCCGACGAGACGCGCGGATCGGCCGCCGTGCCCGTGGTCCAGTAGGGTGGGGTGGCCGGGGCCGGGGCCTGGGTGGGGAACGCACCTGCGATCACGTGGATGCGCGGGAAGGTGCCCAGATCGCCGCGCTGCATGCTCTCGACCTGCTGACGCCAGGAGCCCTCTTCCATCCGGATCCGCTCGATGGTGGCGAGATCGATCACCTGATCGACCAGATCCCACTCGTCGCCGAACAGGAACCGCCGCCCCTCGACCAGCAGCTGTCCGTCCACCGCGATGAAGCTGCTCCCGTCGAAGACGAGCTTGGTGGCGTCGCAGCCGAGCAGGCTGGTGTAGCAGTAGGCCACGTGATCCTCGCGGCTGACCTGTACACACATGTCGCGGCGTACCCGGTGCTTGCCGAGCACGAACCAGCTGGCGCTGGGGTTCGCCACGATGCCCGCACCCGCCAGCGCGTACATGCTCCCCGGCCGGTTGCCCTTCCAGCCGTCCTCGCAGACCTCGACGCCGAACCGCCCGATGCCGTCGGCCTCGAAGAGCAGCGAGCCGATGGGGATGCTGCGTCGCTCGGCTCCCCGGACATGGGGCAGCGTGAAGTCCTCGACGTGGCCCCGGGTCCAGCCGCTGAACCACCGGTTCTCGTACTGCACGTCGCCGGTGGCGAGGTTCTCCTTGGGCACCAGGGCTTCGACGCGACCGTTCGCGACGACGGCCACGACGTTGTAGACGACGTCGCGGTGGCGGACGGGTAGCCCCATCAGGACGACGATCCCCTGGGTGAGCTGGGCCAGGTCCTCGAGGCAGCGCCAGCTCCGGTCGAGGGTGCCGCGCATGAGCAGCCGGTCGCCGAGGCTGTAGCCGGGGATGCACATCTCGGGCAGGACCAGCAGGCGGACGCCCCGCTGGCGGGCTTCGGTGATCACGGCCGCGATGCGGCGGGTGTTCCCGGTCCAGTCGCCGACGGTCTGGTTGAGCGTGGCGGCGGCGATGCGGGCGGAGAGGGGAGCCATGGGCGGTGTTCCTCGCGGGGATCCGGGAGTCGACCGTCTAACGATGCGGTGAGCCTGCAACACTCTGCTACGGGTCGAGGGATTTCCGGTGGCCGGTCGGGCGTTAGAATCCGCGAGTCCACCCCCGAGGTCCCCATGTCCGTGCTCGCCGTCCTGTCCGTGTTCGCTGCGCCCGCCGTCGCGGCCACCCCTGCGATGGTCACGACCACCAACGGCGAGGTGAAGGTCGTGAAGGCCGGCAAGGCCGACACCGCGCCCGCAGCACCCTTCCTGCTCACCGACGACATGACCCTGGAGCTGGGCTCCGGTGCCCAGGCGGTGCTGCTCTACAACGGCACGGCCAAGCGGGTGCTGGGTCCGGCCACCACGTCCACGAAGCAGATGGAGGGCGGCAAGGCCGTGAGCGGCGCGGGCAAGACGGGCTCGATGCTCGACGACCTGCTGTCGGTCCAGCACAGCCAGGCTCAGGCGGGGGCGCATCGCGGCGGCATCCAGCTGCACCGGCCGGTTCCCGGCACCGACGTGCTGGCCGTGCAGGACATCCGCTGGGCGTGCGAGAAGTGCGGCGAGCAGGAGGTCGAGATCGTCGACTTCCTGGAGGGCGAGACCGTCTGGACCGGGAAGGGAACCGGGGCCGTGACCTACGACGGGCCCGCGCTGACGGGCGATTCGTACCAGATCGTGATCGGCGACGAGCGGTTCACGATCTACGTGGCTGACGCCGAGAAGAAGAAGCTGCTCGAGCAGGCCACCGAGGCCGCCGAAGGCTCGGATGACGCCGTGGCAGACGATGCGGCGGCGGCGCTCTCGGTGAAGACCGCGCTGTACACCCACGTGGGCTTTCCGACCGAAGCGCTCTACCTGGTGGACTCCGCCATCGCGAAGAACCCCGGAGACGCCTCGCTCATCGCGCTTCGGGACGGGCTCGAGACGAAGCTGTTCTCGAACGAGTAGCCCGCGCGGGAGCGATCACAGGAGCGGGCGTTCCTGCGGTTCCTGGATGAGCATCAGCGCGGCGATCCCCAGCTTCTTGCCCATCGGCGTGACCCAGTAGCCCGTGCGCAGCGTTCGGGGCTGCCACTCGGTGTCCAGCCGCCAGTCGATCACGACGTCGTGCATCGACCCGGCCCGGGTGGCGGACAGCTCCTCGACCGTCATGCCGGTCACCTTCCAGGCGTCGAAGCGCTCGAACACCGTCTCGAGCCCGGCGTGCACGGCCTCTTCGTCGTTCCAGGGAACGGTGGCGTACGGCGTGACGATGGGCAGCGGTGTGCGGAACAGCCCCTTCAGCGTGGACATGTCGCGCTGCTGAAACGCGACGCCGTAGCGGTCGAAGAAGGCGGATATTTCGCTGGGGGTGGAGGGCAGGGAGCGGTTGGTGGAGGCGTTCACGGGCACGACCCTGAGACAGAGAGACAGTGAGACAGAGGACCACGATGTCCGGTGTTTCGACTAATCGGGATTCGTCGCGATGCCCCGGCCGAGTGTCGGAGCGGTTAGGTCGCCGCGTGAAGCAGACCGGCCAACCCCCCTTCCGTCGCAAGCATCGCCCGCCCGATCAGAAGGGTCGGAAGGGTGGCAAGGACCGGAAGGGTGGGAAGGAACCGCGGGATCCCGGGAAGGACGCTGTCCCGACGCCGATGGGGCTCCCGCCGCGCGGTCCAGAGGATGCCGGCGCCAGCGCTCCGACCCCCGATAACCCCCGTCCCAGCGGGTCGGAAGCACCGGCCGCCCGGATCCGACGCCTGCTGACCGAGCCCGTTCGGGAGCGGCCGTCCAGGAGCCCCGACCCCATCACGTTCATGATCCGGGCGATGGTCTACGAAGTGTGGGTGGTGGGGATCACCGGTGTGGCGGTCACCGTGCTGCTGTTCGTGGCCCTGGGGTCGGGCATCACCGACCTCTACCTGCAGACCCGGGGAGTGGCGCCGGTGTCCGGCCAGGTGGCGCAGGTCACGATCGGCGAAGAAGCGCTCTACCTGTGGGACCCCAGCTCGCCCAACCCCGAGGTCACCCCACGGGGGCTGCTGGCCGAGGTCGTCCGGTTCTGCGATGCGGCCGGAGCCCGCGTGATCGTGCTCGACATCCTGCTCGACCGGCCCGCTCCGAACGACGCGCTGCTGGCCGATGCCGCCCGTCGTCACGGGTCTGTGGTCGCGGCCGAGCGCTACGTGCTCACCGAGCCCGCGACGGGGCTGCAGTTCCAGCCGGGTCTGGTGGCCGACTACGACGGTGCCATCGCGGGGGGCTTCGCCAACCTGCACCTGCAGACCACGATCCTGTCCGAGGACCTGCTGGTGCGCGGAACCCCCCTCGTGAAGCGCGTGACCCGGGCGCGGGTCGAGGGCACCTGGCCGAACAACATCGTGGGCGCGATGCAGGACGACGGCGCCATCGTGCCCAGCATGACCCTGGCCGCGGCCTGGCTGTACCACCAGCGCGCCGAGGGGTTGCCGGGACGCGTGCAGGACTTCGAGCACCTGCTGCACGAGAAGTGCTCCGGCCAACCGCTGCGCTGCGATCTGGATCTGGAGGACGTGGGGCTTCCCGACGTGCCGATCGGCCTCACGGGGGTGCTCCCGATCAACTTCCGGTCGCCCGAGCACTCCGACCCGATCCCCACCGTGCGCGCGGCCGACATCCTGCGGCTGGCCGGCCAGTCGGCGCTGATGCGGCAGCTCGATCCGTCGATCCGGGTCCAGGTGCCCCCGGCGTACCAGGAGGTCCTGAAGGGCAAGCTGGTGGTGGTGGGCCGGGCGGGCTTCGACGAGACCGGCGACCGGTTCATCACGCCGTACGGGTTCCCGGCCTACCTCGATGCCGACATGGCCGGGGTGCGCATCCAGGCCCAGATCATCGACACCCTGCTGTCGGGTCGGCACATCCGCCTGGTGCGTGGCGCACTGGCCTGGCTGGGCGCGCTGGTGCTGTTCGCGATGGTGCTGTGGACGTTCCGGCGCACCTCCGACCGGGTCCACGTCACCTCGTGGGCGGCGGTGAGCGTCGGGATGGTCCTCGCAGGCGCCCTGCTCTTCCGCGCGTCGGACGGAATCGCGGTGGACACGGGTCCTCCGGTGGCGGGCATCCTGTCGGGGCTATTGTGGAGCCACATCTGGGCCTGGGCGCTCGAGATGATGAACGACGGTTGAACGTCGGGTAGCGAAGGAGCACGGCATGGGACTCGGGAACATCGCGCGATGGGTGGTGGTGATGGCCATCGGCCTCGTGTCTGCGGGCGTCTCGAACGTCGCGGCTGCGAAAGACACGCTGGCGGTGCTCTACTTCGAGAGCTCCGAGATGAACCCCGAGCTGTCGGGGCTCAAGGTGGGCCTGGCCCAGATGCTGATCACCGACCTCGCCAACACCGGCGACTTCACGGTGGTGGAGCGGGAGCAGCTGCAGGCCATCCTCGACGAGCAGAAGCTGGGCCACGAGGGCATCACCGAGCCCGGAACGGCCGCGAGGATCGGCAAGCTGCTGGGGGCCCAGAAGATGCTGATGGGCGGGTACTTCAAGCTGGGCGCCACCTTCCGGGTCGACGCCCGACTGGTCGACGTCGAGACCAGCAAGATCATCGCGTCCAAAGGTGTGAACGGCCGGGTCGAGGAGTTCCTGTCGATCGAGTCCCAGCTGGCGGACTTCACCCGGGATGCGATGCTCAGCGGGGGCCGCGTGCGCGGGGGCAGCAGCGGGACCGTTCCCACGTCCACCCAGCCGCTCCCGAAGGCGCGTCCCGCTCCGGCTCCGGCTCCATCCAACCAGCGGGACGGTGACGACGACGGCTCGGGAGATGCGGGAGATGCGGGAGGCTCGGGCAGTCCGCGGGGCGACGCGCCCGAGATCGCGGCACCGGATCCCAAGGCGATCGAGGCGGCGATGGCGTTCTCGGACGGGCTGATCTTCATGGACGCCGGAGACGAGCCGAAGGCGCGGGAGAGCTTCGAGAAGGCGATCGCGGCCAGCGACCAGCTCGACGACGCGAAGAACGCCCTCGCGAAGCTCTCGCTGTAGGCAGGCGATGCGCATGCTCGTGATCGGGGTGTTGCTGGGCGTCCTGTGTGGGGCGCCGGCGTGGGCGGGGTCTGCCGAAGACGCGGCCGCCGCGGTGGAGCAGGGGCAGGAGGCCTGGAAGCAGGGCGACCTGGCCGCCGCGATGACCAGCTGGGCCGAGGGCTTGAAGGCTGCGCGCGAGGCGGGCGATCGGGCGCTGGAGCTCGACCTGCTGCTGCGTCTGGGGGCGGTGAACCGTCGCCTGGGGCGGCTCGACACGGCGGCGAAGATCCTGGAGCAAGGGGCCGAGCTGGCACAGAGCCCCGCCGAGAACGCGCGCCTGGAGGCCGATCGCGGTCTTCTGGAACTCGCGCGGGGGGATGTGCGCAAGGCCGAGAAGGCGTTCGGAGCCGCCTTCGGGGCCTTTCAGGAGGCCGGGGCCGTGGGCGGTGCGGCGAATGCGGCGGTGAACCTGGGCGTCGCGCGGATGGCGGTGGGCGAGAACGTCGAAGCCCGCAAGGCGCTCGAGGGGGCGATGACCCTGTTCGAGGCGCTGGACGACCCCGGTGGGCAGGCGGCGGTGGACGTGCACCTGGCGCGTCTGGACCGCCGGGAGGGCGACCTGCAGGGGGCTCTCGAGCGCGTCGAGGAGGCGGTCGGCGGAGCACTGCTGGCCCAGGACCTGTCGACCGTCACGGACGCCCAGCTGCTGCGGGGGAGCCTGCTGCGCGACCTGGGCCGCACCGCTGCCGCACGGGCGAGCTACCAGGCGGGGCTGGACGGCGCGAAGTCGAGGAAGGACGTGCGGACCCAGGCACGGCTGTACAACGCCCTGGCCGGGCTCCTCCACGCGGATGGGGATGCCGAGGCGGCACGGTACTACGCAGCGGCCGAGCAGGGCTTCCAGGCCGCTGGAGACGAGGTGGCCGCGCTGTCGGTGGCCGTGAACGCCGCGCTATTGGACGGAACCGACCAGGACGAGCTGCGAGGCCTGCTGGCACGGGCCGAATCGGTGGGAGACCCGCGGCTGGAAGGCACCCTGGCGTTGAACCTGGCGGCCGAAGGCGACCCGAGTGCGCTCAAGCGGGCGGGCCGGATCGTCGAGGAGCTGGGCCTGGCGGAGCTGGTGTGGCGGCATCGCTACCTGTCCGGGGTCGCAGCACTCCGGGAAGGGCGCGACAAGGCCGGGGTGAAGCTGCTGAAAGAGGCGGTCGACGAGCTGGAGCGTCGGCGGCGCAGCCTGGAGGAGCGCGACGCCCAGCCGTACGTCACCAAGCACGAGGACGTGTACGACGCGTTGATCGATGCGCTGCTGGCCTCGGGCGACAGCGCAGGGGCCTTCGTGTACGCCCAGCGGCTGCAGCTCAACGACGTGCCTCCGCCCGACGATCCCCGCCTCGAAGCGCTCATCGCCGAGGAGGCCTACCTCTCGGACGGCATCGCCGAGGCCCGCGACCCCGCCCAGCGCGCCCTGCTCACCAAGCGCCTGGCCCAGCTGCGCGTGGAGTTCGCGTCCACGGTCGATCGGCTGCGGTCGACCTACGAGGACTTCGACCGGGTGGTGCGGGTGGATCCCGAGGATCTCGAGGCGATCCAGGGGGGGCTGCCGAAGGGTGTGACGGTCCTGCAGCCGCTGCTGTTCGAAGACCGCGTGGCCCTGCTCGTGTTCGGGCGGGAGCAGCTGGTCGCGAAGCAGATCGACGTGGACGGCGAGCAGGTCCGCAAGACCATCCTCCGGCTCTCGCGCTCGCTGCAGGCGGCGCACACGCGGGATCCAGCCTGGACCGACAAGCAGGCCGATGCCCTGGGCGAGTGGTTCATCGCCCCCATCGCCGATGCCCTGAAGAACACCGACACACTGGTGGTGAGCGCCACGGGGCCCCTGCGGGAGCTGCCCTTCGCGATGGTCCGCCACGACGGTCGCTACCTGATCGAGGACATGGCGGTGGTGGGCGTGACCCACGTGGGCTCGCTGGCCTCGAAGCACGCGCCGTTCTCGATGTCTCCCGAGAAGGTGCTGCTGCTCGGCAATCCGGACGGGACGCTCCCGGGAGCCGAGACCGAGGTGGCCCGCATCCGCGCCCGGATCCCGAGAGCGACCGCACTGGTGGGGCCGGAAGGGACCCGACCCGCGTTCGAGCGCGAGGTGCGCGGCAAGACCGTCATCCACCTCGCGACCCACGGGGTGATCGACCGGGACCGGCCGTCCGACAGCTACCTGGTGCTGCACGGCAACGAGGACACCCAGCGCCTGTCCTACAAGGAGATCCCGGGCCTGGCGCCGGTGCTCACGGAGTGCCGTCTGGTGGTGCTCTCGGCGTGTCAGTCGGGTCTGGCGGTGGATGCGAAGCGCCCGACCGACCCCGAAGGCGGGATCGTGGTCTCGATCAACGGGCTGGCGGCGCAGTTCCGGCGGGCCGGGGTCGAGACCCTGGTGGCGAGTCTGTGGCGGGTGGACGACGACGGCACCCTCGCCCTGATGACGGGGTTGTACGACGAACTCGCGAGTGGGGCCGACATCGGGACGTCGCTCCAGCGGGCCCAGCTGCGCATGCTCGCGGACGACGCGACCGCTCACCCGTGGTACTGGGCTGCGTTCGTGGTGGTGGGAGACTGGCGATGAGCGTGCGTGAAGTGGTGGCGTTGGGGACGAGCAGTCAGGTCCCGACGCGCTACCGCAACCACAACGGCTACCTGTTGCGGTGGGACCAGCACGGGATCCTGTTCGATCCCGGCGAAGGCACCCAGCGGCAGATGATCTACGCCAACGTGAGCGCCACGGCGATCACCCGGATCTGCGTCACCCACTTCCACGGCGACCACTGCCTGGGGCTGGCGGGGATCACCCAGCGGATCAGCCTGGATGGCGTGCCCCACGAGGTCCCGGTCCACTTTCCGAGGTCGGGTCGCAAGTACTACGACCGGCTTCGCCACGCGTCGATCTTCCGCGACCGCGCGAAGCTGGTCCCGAAACCCATCCACGGAGACGGGCGGATCGCAGACGAAGGGGGCATTCGCCTCGACTGTCGCGGCCTGGATCACGGGGTGCCCACCTACGGCTACCGGGTGAGCGAGCCCGACGGGGTGCGCATGCTCCCGGACAGGCTCGAGGAGAAGGGTGTGAGGCGGCGGAACATCGGCATCCTCCAGCGGGAGGGGCAGGTGGAGATCGACGGCACGGTGGTCACGCTCGACGAGGTGAGCGTGCGCAAGCGGGGCCAGTCGATGGCCTTCGTGATGGACACCCGGCCGTGTGCCGGGGCCGAGAAGCTCGCCGAGGGCGTCGATCTGCTGGTGTGCGAGTCGACCTACCTGCAGCAGCACGCCCGCGAAGCCCACGATCACAAGCACATGACCGCTCGGCAGGCGGCGGAGATCGCACGGGATGCGGGCGCGAAGAAGCTGGTCCTCACGCACTTCAGCCAGCGCTACCCCCGGGTGGAGCGGTTCCTCGAAGAGGCGAGTGCCGTGTTTCCGAACGTCGTGGCCGCCCGGGATGGGATGCACATCCCCATGCCGAAGCGGGACGCCGGCGCCGAGGGATAGACTCCCGACATGAGGGTTCGGGTCGCAGTTCGGATCGGGGTGATGGCGCTCGCCATGGCGGGGTGCTCCGACCTGTTCCGCTCGGACGAGCCCCCGGTTCCCACGGACACCGGCCCGATCCTGCCCGTCGAAGCGGACGTCGACGTCGACGTCGACACCGATGCAGATGCCGATGCCGATGCCGACAGCGACACCGACGCAGATACGGGTGGACCGGACGACACGGGCGGTGTAGGCGACTCCGGCATGTGATTCGGAGGTCGGTGTGTCCGACAGCAGTGGAGCGGCGGGCATCCGTCGGGTGGCGATCGTGTTCTCGGGAGGGCCCGCACCCGCGGCGAACGCGGTGATCTCGGCGGCGGCGATCTCGTTCATCGAGCACGACATCGAGGTGGTCGGGATCTTCCACGGCTACAGCAACCTGATCACGTTCAGCGAGGCGCAGCCCCTGGTCGAGGGCGAGCACTTCCGGGTGTTCCAGGACGCCGACCTGCGCGGGATCCGCAACACCCGCGGGATCTGCATCGGCACGGCGCGGGCCAACCCCGGGAAAGGCCTGACCGGGCACGCGGATCTCGACGATCCCTCCAAGACAGGCCGTCTGGACGCGGTGATCGCGGGGTTGCAGAGCATCGGGGTCGACGCGCTGGTGTCGATCGGCGGCGACGACACGCTGAAGACCGCGAACTTCTTGCGGCTGCACCTGAAGAACCAGGGCATTCAAATGCCCGTGGTGCACCTGCCGAAGACCATCGACAACGACTACCGCGGGATCGACTTCACCTTCGGCTTCTTCACGGCAGTCGACGTGATGGCCAAGGAGCTGCAGAACCTCGCAGCCGATGCCGCGGCCACGAGCGGGTACTTCATCGTCGAGACGATGGGGCGCAAGGCGGGCTGGCTGTCCTACGGGGTGGGCATCGCGGGCGAGGCCAGCATGGTGGTCGCGGTCGAGGACTGCCGGCTGCACTTCATGGAGGACGGACACCTCGACCTGGTCGGGCTGGCCGACGCGATCGTGGACGTGATGGTGGCGCGCGAGCTCCGCGGTCGGCATTCCGGCACCATCGTGGTGGCCGAGGGCCTGGCCGAGATGCTGTCGGACGAGTTCCTGAAGGGCGTGCAGCGCGACGACCACGGCCACATCAGCCTGGGCAAGGTCGACCTGCATCGTCTGCTGACCACCATCGTGAAGGACCGCTTCGCAGAGCGGACCGGCCGGAACAAGAAGGTGACGGGGGTGCAGCTCGGCTACGAGTCCCGCTGCGCGCCGCCCCACGCATTCGATGTGATGCTCGGAAGCCAGCTCGGCATCGGGGCCTACCGCGCCCTGGTCGAAGAGCAGCTCGACGGCTTCATGGTGTCGGTCTCGGGCCAGCTCGATCTGGAGTTCGTGCCGTTCGACGAGCTGATCGACCCCGACACGCTCGTCACCGAGGTGCGGTTCATCGAGGCCGACAGCGACTTCTACCGGCTGGCGCGGCTGCTGGAGTCCCGCACCGAGAAGCCGCGCAGCTGGGTGCCGGGGCGTCGTCCGGAGCGTTGACGGGCCATGCTGGACGGACGGTTCGCTGGGTGAGAGACTGTGGGAGATCGAGGACCATGACGCCGCCAGACGCCGCCAGCGAAGACGAGAGCTCCGAAGGAGCCGACACGCCACGCCCGGCGTCGCGCAAGCTCGCAGCCGACGCACCCACGGTCCCGCGGGTGCCCGTCGAGGCCCCGGACGACGAGTCCGAGGAGCTCCTCGCGCTCGGAGCCGCCGAGTTCACCGACGAGCTGGCGATGGGCGAGGCGGACGAGGATGACGATGAGCCCGTGTTCGGCCTGTCGTTCGCGGTGGGGGTCCAGAAGCAGAGCCAGGCCGAAGACCCCACGGGTGCCTGGGATCTGTCCGACCTGCAGGAGCTGGTGGTCGAGGAGAAGAAGGGCGATTTCGGAGGCGACGGATCCTCGGCCCGCGACGACGTCATCGTCATGGACGAGGACTTCGACGACGACGAGCACGACGTCATCATGGCGGTGTGGGGGATCGACGGCGAGGGCGGAGAAGTCGAGGTCGGCGCCCGCGTCCGGCGTCGCGCGCCGCCCGTGCCACGCCACTACCTGCCCTACGGGCTCATCGCAGCGGGCCTTGGCGCACTGCTGATCGTCGCGATGGTCGGCATCGTCGGGGCGCTCCTCGTCGCGCTCGTGACCGGTCCGCCGGTGGTGGTCGAACCCGTCGATCCCAGCACGCTACCGAAGGTGGAGATCGAGCGGGTGGATCTGGACGCCGAGAAGGAGAAGACGGCCGACGAGATCCTCGAGGAAGTCCTGGGCGAAGAGGACGAGTGACCTCGCGCGCAGGTCAGCCGTCGACGACGGGGACCCGCTCCAGGTGCTCGGTGACGAACGCGCGTCCGGACTCGTCGCCGCTGACCACCATCCGGTGAGCCAGCACATCGGCGGCCACGGCCTGGACGTCGCTGGGCGACAGGTAGTCGGCCCCTTGCGACAGGGCGTGGGCCTGTGCGGTGCGGACGAGCATGAGCGTGGCGCGCGGAGAAGGCGGGGACAGGGCGCGGGCATCGGCCCGGATCGCGTTCACCAGGTCGACGACGTACCGCTTCACGGCATCGCTCGCGAACACCAGGGGCACGGTGTGCTGCCACTCGAGGAAGGTCTCGTGGTCGATCACGGCACTCAGGTCTTCGACGGGCGACCGCACGCCCAGGTGGACGTCGAGCATCATCAGCTCGGCCTCGGCGGGCGGAAAGCCCATCGACAGGCGCATCGTGAACCGGTCGAGCTGGGCTGCGGGCAGGGCGTAGGTTCCGTCGTGGTCGAGGGGGTTCATGGTGGCCACGACCTGGAACGGGGGCGGCAGCACGTGGGTGGTGCCTTCGACCGTGCACTGGCCTTCGGCCATCACCTCGAGCAGCGCGGACTGGGTCTTTGGCGTGGCGCGGTTGAGCTCGTCGGCCAGCAGGATGTTCGTGAAGATGGGCCCGGACTGGAACTCGAACGCCTTCGTCCGCAGGTTGAAGACGTTGCTGCCCGTGATGTCCATCGGGAGCAGGTCCGGGGTGAACTGGATCCGGTTGAACGAGCAGTCGATCGAGGCGGACAGCGCCCGGGCGAGCATCGTCTTGCCCGTGCCGGGGACGTCCAGCAGGAGCACGTGGCCCCGCGCGGTCATCGCGGTGACCACCTTGCGGATCTGCTCGTCCTTGCCGAGGATCACCCGACCCACGTTGGCGACGACCTGGTCGAACTGTTCTTTGAACGTCCGGATCCGCGCGGTGAGCTCGGGGTTGGTGGACGGGCGCTTGAAGCCGTGCACGAGGCCTCCTGGGGGTGGTGCTCTAGCGGGTGCGTACCCAGCGGGACAGGGCTCGCCAGACGACGGACAGGCGGGGAGCGTACCGCCGATCGTGGTGCTGGCTCCAGGCGGCGAGGTCGCGGTCGGACACGCCCCAGGCCCGGGCGAAGGTCCGGACGATGCGCGCTTCGCTGCCGTCGCGCTCCCCGTCCAGATGCATCAGCTCGACGGCCGCCTTCACCGTGCGCTCGGCGAGCTCGCGACCCGCGATCGGCCCGACTTCATGGGGTCGCCAGGGCCTCAGGTCGCTGGGCGCCAGGGGCTGCAGACCCTCGCGTTCCAGAAACGCGTTCACGAAGGCCTGCTCGCCCTGTCGGATCCGGCCGTCGGCGACCATGACGCTGACCAGCAGGCGGGCGGGGGCCCGGGGATCGGGCTCGCGCGGGGCACTCCGGGTGTCGGGCTGTGCCACGGGAGCGTCGATGTTCGCACCCAGGGCGGATCCGGCGCTCATTCCCGGGAACAGGAAGGCGATGGCGTCCGCTGTGGATTCCACGGACTCGCCGGATCGGTAGCGCTCGACGATGGTGTCGACGGGTGCACCGAGGCTGCCCGAGCACAGCTCCTCGACGCTGACCCCCTCCTCGTCGGCCCAGCGCTGCAGACCCGCCCGGATGGCCTCGGGATCCTGTAGATCGAGGCCATCGGTGGTGGTGACGGCCACGGTGAACGCGCACGATTCACAGGTGTGGGCGTCGCGGGACGCGTCGGACAGGGGCTTTCGGCAGGAGGGGCAGCGATTCG
Organism: Myxococcota bacterium; assembly: GCA_965224055.1. Taxonomy (GTDB): domain Bacteria; phylum Myxococcota_A; class UBA796; order UBA796; genus JACKEQ01. The sequence goes on from OZ245034.1 coordinate 7,297,496, forward strand.
ACCCGATCCCGTCGCGCGGGACGAAGGGAGGGTCTTCGGCGGTGTGGGTCAGGCCGCACATCCGGCAGCGCGACTCGACCGGGATCCCGAGATGACATCCGGGATGAGCGGCGTCCATCAGCTCGAGCACCGAACCCGCCGTGTTGCAGTGCGGGCAGTCGCCGATGACCTGCCACACGCGTCCGGCGTCCGCTGTGGTCATCGGTGGCCCATCACGCGGAGGTCCGGTCGAGGAGCATGCGGAGGGTGCGAAGGCGTAGTCCGGCGCTCACCCAGCGGTTGATGCGCTCGGTGGTGGCGGGGTCTCCGGCTCCTTCGGGGCGCGCGGGAGCGGTGGCGCACGCGCGCAGGAAGCGGCGGGCCAGGGGGGCATCGAAGCCGGCTTCGGTGTAGATGACGTCGTCGACCGTCGCCGCGCCCCAGCGGATGATGCGGCCGTCCGAGACGACGCGGGTGGTGTTGCCGTCGAGATCGAACCCGATGGGCCCCTCGCCGGTGGGGGGATCCAGGGCTGTGAACAGCCGCTCCAGCATCTGCTGCAGGCGCTCGCGTCGGGAGTCCTGGCGGGTCTGCAGGTGGCGTTGCCGGAGCTCGACGGCTCGCTCGCCCAGGCTCTCGGCGAGGGCGCGCTTGAGCAGGCTCTCCACCTCGGGGGTCTCGGGACTGTCGAGGGCGGACAGCCCCGCCAGGAAGCGGTCGATCGGACCTTCGATCGCAGAACGGCCCGGTGGGAGTGCGCGGACGACCGCATCGAGCGCGGTGCGGGTGCCCGGGACGTCCGGCGTGAGGGTGACGAGCTGCACGCCGGTCTGGGTGCGACGGACCTCCTCGGCAACCGGGCGACCGGGACCCCAGTGCGGAAGATCCCACGGCTCGAGGGCGCGCAGGGTGGCGGCGATCAGCTGGATTCGCTGGCTCTGCTGGCTCTGCTCGGAGATGGAGTCCGAGGAGTGCAGCGTGTCGACCAGGGGGGATCCGGGGGCTCGGACGGCGATCAGGGCTTCGCGGACCTCCAGACCCTGGAGGCAGACCCGCAGGGCTCGCGCATCCCGAGCCAGCTGGCGGAGCGCATGGGGCGTCGGGTCGGCGATGCGGAGCACCCAGGTGTGGCCTTCGGCGTCGCGGGCGAGCCAGGTCGACGAGAACCGATCGGCACGGATGCACCGCTCGCAGCGCCAGCCTTCGACGCGGGGAACGGGGCGTGCGAGCAGGCGGGCATCGAGCAGCAGCTCGGTCCAGCGGGGGTCGCCCGCGTGGGTGTCGGCTTCGACCTCGATGGCATCGATCCAGGCGGCGAAATCGCTGGCTGAGTCGGCGGTGTCGAAGGCGGCTGGACCGGCATCGCGGGTGGAGGAGAGCGCGGTGAACCGGTGGCGGACGGAGGCGGGCGTGACGGACGGCATCGTGGCCACGCTATCAGCACGCGGGCCCGGGTTCACGGGCTTTGTCCGCTCCCCTGCAGGCCGTCCGCATCGGCGCCGACCTCCTCGGTCTGTGCGGTGTGCACGGCGTCGCGAAGCCGCCACGACAGGGTGCGGCGATCTTCGAGGTGGGCGGCCTCCAGCACCCGCATGGCCAGGGTCGTGGCGGCGTCTCGTGCACTGCGGGCGGCGTTCAAGCGACCCCGGGCCGTCAGCGCATCTGCGGCGTAGACCAGGGCCAGTGTGGGGTCTGCGGGATCGAGCCAGGGCCCCTGCAGATCGCGGACGATCTTCCACGAGGCCAGCTCGAGATCGGTGCCGTCGTCTGCCCCCACGGTCTCGACGGCTTCGGCTTCTGGATCGGCGGTGTCGAGGCTGCACCAGAGCAGGAGCGGCAGGGCCTGTCGCGCGAGAGGACCCCCGGAGAGCCGCGCCAGCACGCGTCGAGCGCGATCCGGCTCGTCGAGGGCCAGCAGACAGCGGGCCTCGGTGAGGGACAGCAGCGCGCGGGCGTCCGCCCGGTCGTCTCCGAGGGCGTTGCGGCCGTTCTGGATGACGGACAGCGCGGCCAGCGGGCGTCCGGACTCGCGATGCCACTCGGACTTGACGTAGTGGTAGACCGCGTCGGTCCAGGGATGGGCGGCGGTCTCGGGCGGGTCGTCGTCGAAGAACTCCGAGGCCTCCTCGAGGCGCCCTGCGAGCACGTCTGCCCAGGTGACGCACAGATCGGCGTAGGCGGTGCCCATCGGGCTGCCGATCGCGAACTCCCGGGCGCTCATCTGCTCGAAGATGCGGCGCTGCGACAGCAGGTTCCCCGTTCGACGGCTCCCGGACAGAGCATCCAGGATGTACCAGCCGTCGCTCGCGTTGGCGCCCGTGCGCCAGGGGATCGCGTTGGTGAGCGCGACCAGCACGTTGAACTGGGCCATCCGCGACAGGATCCAGTGATCCGCGCCGAACAGCATGGCCGCCAGCAGGACGACGCCGAGCACGGCCTGCACGATGAGCCCGCCGCCGTGGAACCAGATCCGCCGGGTGGTGGGCGGACCGTTGGGGATCGCGATGCACGCGCCCCCCGCCAGGACCCAGCGATCGACGTGGACGACCAGCGGACCGGACAGCGAGATCCGCCACAGGGGTTTGCCGAGCCCGATCCCGAACGACGTGACGCGGTAGCCGCCGCGACGGGCGTAGAGGGCGTGGCCGAGCTCGTGCAGCACGACGATCAGGGGGCCGTACACGAACAGCGCAGCGAACTCGGCCAGCAGGCTCTGCACGGTCCTCCATCCTCTGCGCGTCGTCGAGCGGTTCACCGATCGTACCCGCCCACCGGGTACTCCGTCGTACCATCTGGACACCAGCGACACTCCGCGGTTCCGGCGCGGGGGGTGTGGGGGTGGTGAAGACCGGGGGGCCGGGGATAGGTCCACCCGTCGGTCGTGGGTCGGAGACCCGTGGAGGGAGCGAATGGCGGAAGGGACGAAGCGCGCGACGGGATCGCCCGAGGACGATCTGCAGAAGGTGGGCAAGCCGTACGCCGCGGCGCCCGTCGAGGTCGAGCAGGCGCACACCGAGGCGTACGCCGACGCCACCGACGACGGCAATCCCCGCTACCGGGGCGGCGATGCGGTGGCTCCGCCGATGTTCCACGTCCGGCCGATCATGCCGCTCATGATGCAGATGGCCCGGGATCCCGATCTGGCGGGGATCGACATGCTGCGGCTGGTCCACGGCGAGCACGCCATGCGATTCGCCCGTGTCCTCCGGCCCGGCGACACCCTGAAGCTCTCCGGGGCCTTGCAGGACGTCGCGATCAAGCGGTCGGGCAGCGTGTACACCTTCGCGCTGCACGGCGATGTGGACGGCGAGCGCGTGCTCGACGGCACCACGGCCTACTTCATCCGGGCCGCGAGCCCTCCTCCGAAGGATCCCGGCAAGAAGAAGTCTCCGCCTGCCGAGCCTCCGCCGGCCGACTGGACCCTCGAGCAGCAGGTGAGCGCGGATCAGGCGGTGCGGTACGCCGACGCGTCGGGCGACCGGAACCCGATCCACCTCGACGAGGAGGTCGCGAAGAAGGCCGGGTTGCCGGGCTGCATCCTGCACGGCCTCGCCACCCTGGCGTTCGCCCAGCGCGACCTGATCGACCGCGAGTGCGACGGCGATCCCGCCCGGCTCGCCGCCCTGTCCACCCGGTTCACGGGCATGGTGTTCCCCGACGACACCCTCACGCTCGAGGTGCGCCGCGACGATGCCGAGCCCTCTGTCCGGTCGTTCCGTACACTGCGGAAGGGCCGGCCGGTGCTGGTCGGTCGGGCGGAGGTGCGCGGATGAGCTGGCAACGCGCGAAGTTCAAGGGCAAGGACGTGTGGATCGAGGTCGGCCCCGACGGCGAGCCCGTCCTGCAGATGGGTCGGGTGCCCATGCGCTACTCGAAGAAGAAGGGTGCGACGATCTACCGGGCCAACGTGAGCAATGTCTCGATCGACGCCGCGTCCGCCGTCCAGGATCTGCCGGATGGCGTCGATGCCGACGACCGCAAGAAGAAGAGCGGCGGCGGCGGCAAGAAGAGCAAGGGCTATGGCAAGGCGGGCACCCGAACGGCCCGTCAGGCGGCGGCTGCGAAGGCGGACGCCCGTGAACGACTCGCGTCCATCGACGCCTCCGAGACCGTCATCGTGTTCACGGACGGGGGCTGCAGCGGCAACCCTGGCCCGGCAGGGTCGGGGGTGTACGCCGAGTTCCCCGATGGGCGCGCCGTCGAAGCGTGTCGGAGCCTGGGCCGCGGGACCAACAACATCGCCGAGCTCACCGCCATCGACATGGCGATGGATCTGCTGGACGAAGCCGGGATCGACGCCGATGCGCCCGTGGTCCTGTTCTCGGACAGCGACTACTGCAACGGGGTCCTGACCCGCGGCTGGAAGGCGAAGAAGAACACCGAGCTGATCCTCGGACTGCGCGACAAGCTCGCCAAGCGGCCCGGGGTGTCGCTGGAGTGGGTGGCCGGGCACGTCGGCATCGCGGGCAACGAAAAGGCGGATCAGCTCGCGACGGCTGGGGTCCGCGGGCGGAGCGACGTGACCTGGGCGGGCGATCGTGCGTGAGCGAGCGTCGCGGGTGGGTCGGACAGAGTGGTCCCACGACGGGATCCATCTCGCGCTGACGCCCCGGGACGGAGACGTGGCAGCGCGGCGATTCGCGACCGTGGGCGGGCTCACCCTGGTGCTGGCGCTGCTGGTGGCCGTGGGGCTCTGGAACCCGCCTCCGCCTGCTCCGGCGTGTACGACCGCCGAGATGTGTCGCGCGCACCTGCCCCCCGAGATCAACCCCGAGCCCCCCGAGCACGAAGCGTGGGTCGATGAGCGGGTGGCGGCGATCCTCGATGCGGTGCGGACCCAGGATCGGCTGCCGTCCGACGTCGACGTGGTCGATCACCTGGATCTGTCCGAGCCGGGGGCCGCCGAGTGGGCGTTCCTGGCGGCCGAGCACGCCGATAGCCACGTCTACGCGGACGCCACCGCGACCGGGCGGGGCACCGAGCTCCGGGGCGCGTTGTCGGCCTACCGGCGGGCCGCTGGAGACGACCGCATCCACTTCGACGACGACACGCGCTTCGTCGCCGAGATCGAGGCAGTCCGGTCGGCGGTCGATCGTCTGGAGGCTCGCGCCCGCCTGGATGCGCTCGCGGCCGCGGACCGCAGTGTTCTGGATCTCGGAACGACCCCCGCGGGTTCGCTCCTCCGGGCGGCTGTCCGGTTGGCCGAAGCCGAGTGGCGTGCGCGCCGCAGCCTCGAGCAGACACGGCTGGACGAGGTCACGGCGACCCTGGCCGCCGCCCACGACCGGGCCTACGGGTGGTGGGTGGTCTGGATCGTGGCGGGCAGCACCGGCACGCTCCTCGGGCTGCTCGGCACCGCGATGCTGTTCGGCCGTGCACGCCGGGCGCGTCAGCCGGTCCGGATCTCGGTCGGTGCGCGGGGAATCCGCCTGGACGGCACCTGGATCGATCGGGCCTCGGTGGTGTGGGTCGGACTGCGGGCGGGGGCGCTGCGGGTGGTCACGCCCGTCGACGAGATCCGGTCGCGGCCCGTCCTCGACGATCGCGCGCTGGTCGCGGCCCTGCACGAGTGGCGGGCGCGGACCCGCAGCGACGGGAGCGGAGATCGGGGCCCGACGGGACGGCCGGATCCCGACCCGGGGTCGGATGAAGCCCGGGTGCGCAGGCTCCTCCGACACTGAGGGAGCGAGCCGCGCGCGCAGCAGGGGCTCAGAGCAGGGTCTGCTGGCCCAGGTCCTGGACGGTCTGCCAGCGGGTGCGGACGAAGGGCGGCCAGGGCGCGCGCGTACGGGCCCACGCTCCGAGCCAGGCTTTGGTGACGGGGTCGGAGGGGTAGCCGCTGCCCAGGGGGCCATGGTCCGCGTCGTGAGCCGCGAGGCGGGCATCGCGGGTGGTCTTGGCGAAGATCGAAGCCGCGCCGACCATCGGGTAGGTGTGGTCGGCCTTGGGCTCGATGGTCCAGGCGGGGGAGCAGCTGGCGCCCACGGCCAGCTGGAGCCGCTGGACGAGCTTGGGGACCCCCCGCGGCGGGCCCAGAGCATCCATCAGGACGACGTCGGGCAGGTAGCGACGCACCAGGGTGGCGATCGCGGCGATCTCGAGGTCGTTGAGGTTGTTCTTGTCGATGTCGGACGGCGGGATGGCGATGACCTCGGGGGTGCCCAGATCGACCAACGCCTCGCGCGCGGCCGCCCGGCGCTTCGCGGACAGGCGCTTGCTGTCGTCGGCACCCGCTTCGCGCAGCGCGCCATCGGTCAGGGGGGTCCAGGTGTCGACGAAGAACGCCCCCACGCACAGGTCGCCCAGCACGCAGCCACGACCGGCTTCGTCGATCCCGAGCACGCGCAGCGGGGGGTCTGGCTGCGTCATGCCTTCGACGCCTCTGCGAGCGCGTCCTCGGCCGCCTTCTTCACCCGTTCGTCGTCGTCGTTCGTGCAGGGTGCGAGGCGGTCCTTGAGCATCGCGAAGCGCTCTTTGCGGGTGAGCAGCTCGGCCAGCCCCTGGATCGCCGCGATGCGGACGTCGGGGTCGTCGTCGGAGAGCAGGTCGGACAGCTGGGGGATCATCGACAGGGTGCCCGTCGAGCCGATCGCTTCCGCGGCTCCTGCTCGGACGCCAGCAGCGGGTTCGCGCAGCATCACGCGCAGCATGCTCGCGTGGGTCTTCGAGCCCACGCCCTTGACGGCGAGTGCGATGCCGCGGCCCAGGTTCTCGTCTGCGCCGGGGGTCCAGCCGGACAGAGCACCCGATCGCGCGCCGCCGTCGAGCTTCTCGAAGGCGGCGAGCACGGTGCCGCGGTCCTCGGGCTTCACGATGCCGTACAGCTTCAGGAGCGCGGTGGCCTCGGTGGGGAGCGCACTCGGCAGGGACGCGGGCTCCCGCCAGTCCCGTGGCTCCGGCTCACGGACCTCCTCGGCGGGGGATGCAGCGGGGTCCTCGGGGTCGGTGCTCGGCACGAGCGCCCTCTCGTCGTTGTCGCTGACCTTGCGCCGGACCGGGGGTGGGTCGGACTCGCCGGTCTCTTCGTCCAGCATGTCCTCGGGGTAGATCGTCGCGAGGTTCTCGTGGCGCGGCGGCAGCGTGGGGGGCTTCTTCTGCTTCTCGTCGTCGGCCTCGGACACGTCGATGGCCAGGTCGGCCGGACCCACCTCCCAGAAGTCCTGGGGATCGGCCTTGGGGATCTCGCCCGTGCAGCGCCCCACGGCTTCGGTGGCGATGACCCGCACCGCCTTGACGGGGTCGGTCTCGGCCACGCGGCCCAGGTGCACCGCCATCGCGGGCCCCGCCACGTTGCCCAGCAGCATGGCGGCGCCGGCGCGGATGCGGGGATCGTCGTGTCGCAACCAGTTGCGCGCGTGCATCGTGGTGGCGCGGTCGCCCTGGGTGACGAGCAGCCCCAGCGCGTCGACCGCGAGCTCGGTGTCCGTGCCGTTCACCGCGCTGCGGAGTGGCTCGATGCCGAGCTTCTTCGCCGCGCAGGCGAGGTTGAACGCGTAGCGCCGGACGCGGTCGTCCGCGTCGCGGATGAGGGGGTCGACCACCCGCATCTGGTCCTCGACGTCGAGGTTGCCCGCGACACGCAGGGCGTCCAGGCGCCGGTCGGGATCGGCATCCCCCGCAGCGTCGAAGCACGCATAGAGGAGCTTTCGCTGCATTCCCGTGAGATCGCCGGGGTCCTCCCCCCGGGCGAGCTCGTCGAACGTTTTGCGGACCTGATCATCCATATGTTGCACCCATTGGTGGTGTACAGGGGACCACGTTAGGGTCCCGACCCCGCGGGGGGCCTGACCCGCGCGGGCTATCCAGAGACGCCAGCATCATGCCAGACCACGTGGTGAAGAGAGGCCTCGACATCCCGATTGCGGGACAGGCCGACGGAGCGCCGAACGCGCTCGAAGCCCCTACGACCGTTGCGTACAGCCCGGTCGAGTTCAAGGGGATCGTCCCCCGTCTCGCTGCGCGCGAGGGCGATTCGGTGAAGCGGGGCGACCCCCTGTTCTACGCCAAGGCGCACCCCGAGATGCAGGTGCTGTCTCCCGTGAGCGGTGTGGTCAAGGAAGTCCGGCGCGGGCACCGGCGCGTCATCACCGATCTGGTGGTCGAGCGCGATGCAGCTCGCGAAGACGAACAGCGCACTTTCGAGCCCGTCGACCCCAGTGCCGATGCCGCCACCATCCGGGCGGCCCTGCTCGAGCGCGGTCAGTGGGTCGCGTTCCGCACCCGCCCGCTCGACAACATCCCCGCTCCGGATGCCGAGCCCCAGGCCATCCTGGTGTCCGCCACCGAGACCGGTCCGCTCATGCCGGGCCCCGACCAGCTGATCGATCCCGCCGACAAGGAGTTCCTGCAGGCCGGGCTCACGGCCCTGTCCCAGATCGCCAAGGTCTACCTCGCGGTTCCTTCGGGCTCCGGGCATCCCGCGCTGTCGGGCCTGTCCGACGTCGAGGTGCACGGCTTCTCGGGTCCTCACCCCGCTGGCGACCCCGCAGTGCAGGTCAACCTCGTCACGCCGCCGCGCGGCAACGGTCAGGTCTGGTACTGCCGCGCGTGGGACGTCGTCGAGATGGGCAAGGCCCTGCGCACCGGGCAGTTCCCGAACGAACGCGTCTACGCGGCCGTCGGAGCGGGCCTGTCCGCGCCCCGATTCGTGAAGACCCTGATGGGGGCGCCGCTCCAGCACATCGCCGGCGAAACGAAGGTCGACGACACCCGCTGGATCCGCGGCTCGGTGCTCACCGGCGAGTCCGTCGGCGAGGATCGCTGGGTCAGCCACTTCAAGCGGGCCGTGCACGTGCTCCCGGCCGAGGTCGAGTCCGAGCTGCTGGGCTGGGCGCTCCCGATGTTCGGCTTCTGGAGCTTCCACCGGGCCTTCCTGAAGTCCTTCACCGGCCCCGGCGGTCGGATCGACATGCGGCCCGGCGTCTACGGTGGTGAGCGCGCGATGGTCCCGATCGGCGCCTACCAGAAGGTCGTCGCCACCCCCGACATGCAGACCGAGTTCCTGTTCAAGAGCATCGTCGCGAACGACCTCGAAGAGGCCATCGAGCTCGGATTGCTCGACTTCACCAAGGAAGAAGCCGCGCTCTGCACCTACATCTGCCCCTCGAAGATCGAGTTCGACGTCCTGCTGGACCAGGGTCTCGAGCTCTACGAGAAGGAGGCCTCGTGAAGAAGTTCATCGAAGGCCAGTTCGACAGCCTGCGCCCCATGTTCGAAGAGGGTGGCAGCCTGCACTGGGCCTGGCCCTTGTTCGAAGGTCAGGAGACGTTCTTCCTGACCCCCAAGCACTCCACCGAGAAGGGTGCGCACGTCCGCGACCGCATGGACATGAAGCGCCTGATGATCTTCGTGCTCTACGCGCTCACGCCCGCCATCCTGCTCGGTTGGTACAACATCGGGCTGCAGGGCTACGCGGCCGAGGGCATCGACGCCTCGTTCGTCGACTGCATCCTGCGCGGCGGCTGGGCCATGCTGCCCGTCATCATCACGTCCTACGCGGCGGGAGGCCTCGCCGAGCTCGTGTTCTGCATCGTCCGCAAGCACGAGATCAACGAGGGCTTCCTCGTCACGGCCATGCTCTTCCCGCTCACCCTCCCGCCCACGATTCCGCTGTGGATGACCGCTCTCGGCATCATCTTCGGCGTGGTCATCGGCAAGGAGGTCTTCGGTGGTGTGGGGATGAACATCCTCAACCCCGCCCTCACGGCCCGCGCGTTCGTGTTCTTCACCTACCCGGCGGCAATCTCCGGCGCGAACATCTGGGACGTCGGCGGCATGGACCTCTTCGCCTCCGAGAAGATGGTCGACGGCTACACCGGCGCCACGCCCCTGCTGGCGGCCTCGAGCGGCACCCTCAAGGACGGCACCGCCTCGATGAACGCCGTCGACATCCTGAACAGCTACGGCTGGGAGTACTGGGAGCTCGCAGCTGGCCTGATCCCGGGCTCCATGGGCGAGGTCAGCTCCGTCGCGGCCCTGCTCGGCGCGGTCTTCCTGATCGTCACCGGGCTCGCGAGCTGGCGCACGATGGTGTCCTGCGTGGCCGGCATGCTCGCGATGTCGAGCGTCTTCTACTTCATCGGCTCCGAGAGCGTGTCGATGATGTCGCTCCCGCCCTGGTACCACCTGGTGATGGGCGGCTTCGCCTTCGGCACCGTGTTCATGGCGACCGACCCCGTGTCGTCCGCCACCACCAACACGGGCCGCATCATCTACGGCTTCTTCATCGGTGTGCTGACCGCGCTCATCCGCGTGGTCAACCCGGCGTACCCGGAGGGCGTGATGCTCGCGATCCTCTTCATGAACGTCTTCGCACCGCTCATCGACTACTTCATCGTGAAGCAGTCCACCCGCCGCCGCGTGGCGCGCATGGCCACGGCGTAGGGGGAGGATCATGGCATTCGGAAACGGCTACACCATCGGATTCGCCGTCGCGGTGTGCGTGGTGTGCAGCACCACCCTCGCGAGCATCTCGATGGGCCTCAAGGACATGCAGGACGACAACCGTCGGCGTGACCTCTACAAGAACATCCTCTCGGCAGTCGACCTGCCCGAGGCCGATGCGGACGGCAACCGGCCTTCGCTCACCGGCGACGCGATCGACGAGCTGTGGAAGGAGAAGATCGAGCTCAAGGCGATCGACCCCGCCAGCGGTGCGCCGATCGACGCGACCAAGGCGGACGTGAACGAAGACGGCACGTTCGACTACCTCGACCTGCGGGCGGCCAACGCCGAGGTCAAGAACACCGACAAGGCCCCCGAGATCCTCGGGCTGTACGTCCGCAAGGACACCGGGGCGGTCGCGATTCCCATGACCGGCAAGGGCCTGTGGGGGCCGATCTCGGCCTACATCGCCTTCGACACCGAGCTCGAGAAGGTCACGGGCACCACGTTCTTCGCGCCCAAGGAGACCCCCGGTCTGGGCGCCGAGATCACGGCTCCGAACTTCATGGAGCAGTGGCCCGGCAAGTCCATCGTCGACAACGGCGAGATCGTGCCGATCCAGGTGCTCAAGCCCGCCGAGTGCGACGAGGACGGCAACCCGCACTGCGTCGATGGCGTGTCCGGCGCGACCATCACTTCGCGCGGCGTCGACAACATGGTCGAAGACAGCCTCGCCCTGTACGAACCCTACATCCAGAAGGTGCGCCAATGAGCTCGCCCGCTTCCGAGACCCAGTCGAGCAGTCCGCCGATGTTCGTCTTCGACAAGAAGACCCGGCGGATCGTGACCGACCCGTTCTCGGAGAACAACCCGATCACGGTCCAGGTGCTGGGCATCTGCTCCGCGCTCGCCGTCACCACCCAGATGTCCACGTCGCTCGTCATGTCGGCGGCCGTCATCGCGGTCGTCTGCGGCTCGAACGTCGTGATCTCGATGCTCCGGAACTGGATTCCGCCGCAGATCCGCATCGTGGTCATGCTCTCGGTCGTCGCCAGCCTCGTCATCATCGTCGATCAGCTGCTGCAGGCCTTCCTGTTCGACATCAGCAAGCAGCTGTCGGTGTTCGTCGGGCTCATCATCACCAACTGCATCATCATGGGGCGCGCAGAGGCCTTCGCGATGGCCAACCCGCCGTGGCAGTCGTTCCTGGACGGCGTCGGCAATGGCCTCGGCTACGGCGTGATCCTGGTGGCCGTCGCGTTCTTCCGCGAGATCCTGGGGTCGGGCAAGCTCCTCGGCTTCAAGCTGGTCCCGCAGGCCGCCTACGACCTGGGCTACGCCGACATGGGCTTGATGGTCCTCGCACCCGGCGCGTTCATCCTGCTGGGGCTGATGATCTGGGCCCAGCGCACCTACACCGGCTACGTCGAGGAGGCTTAGATGTCTCCGGCGCACCTGCCAATCCAGCCCTCGAGGCTCCACGCGGCCCGTCCACTCGCGCTCGGGGACGTCGGATATTCGCGATATACCTCGACCCCGGCGCTTCGCGGACGAACCACGTGTAGCCACGATCCCCGAATCGTCATCCACGCCGGAGACATCTAGAATGGAATACCTGGTCAGCCTGGCGTCTCTCGCCGTCAAGTCCATCTTCGTCGAGAACATCCTGCTCGCGTTCTTCCTCGGGATGTGCTCGTTCCTGGCGTGCTCCAAGAAGGTCGAGACCGCCATCGGCCTCGGCGCCGCGGTCATCTTCGTGCTGTCGATCACCACGCCCGCCAACTGGGCCCTGAACCACTTCCTGCTCAGGGACGGCGCGCTGTCCTGGGCCGGGCTCCCCGACGTCGACCTGTCGTTCCTGTCGTTCATCACCTTCATCGCGGTCATCGCGGCGATGGTGCAGCTCGTCGAGATGATCATCGACCGGTTCAGCCCCGCCCTCTACAACCAGCTCGGCATCTTCCTGCCGCTCATCGCGGTCAACTGCGCCATCCTCGGCTCCTCGCTGTTCATGCAGGAGCGCGAGTACGACGCCGTCGAGTCCTTCGTCTTCGGCGCCAGCTCTGGAGTCGGCTGGGCGCTCGCCATCATCGCGATGGCCGCCATCCGCTACAAGCTTCGCTACAGCCACGTCCCCGGTGGGCTCAAGGGCCTCGGCATCACCATGCTGATGACCGGCCTGATGGCCATCGCGTTCCTCGCCTTCGGTGGGATCGAGCTGTGAACCCCCTGACCTGGAGAGCCCCATGAATCCCATGGTCCTGGTCTCTGCGATCGTCGTGTTCACGGCGGTCATCCTCGGGCTGGTCCTCGTCCTGCTCGCGGCCAAGAAGGCCCTCGTTCCCGAAGGGAACGTCACCATCACGATCAACGACGACCCCGAGCTCGCCCAACAGGTGTCCCCGGGCCAGTCCCTGCTCTCGGCCATGGCCGCGCAGAAGATCTTCATCCCGTCCGCCTGTGGTGGCGGTGGCACGTGCGCGATGTGCAAGTGCAAGGTGCTCGAGGGCGGCGGCGACGTCCTGCCCACCGAGACCGGTCAGCTGTCGCTGCGCGAGCGCAAGGAGAACGTCCGGCTCGCCTGCCAGGTGAAGGTCAAGCAGGACATGAAGATCGAGCTCGAAGAGGAGATCTTCGGGGTCCAGAAGTTCGAGTGCACGGTCGTCAGCAACGACAACGTGGCCACGTTCATCAAGGAGTTCGTCGTCCAGCTGCCCGAGGGCATGGAGATGGACTTCGAGCCCGGCGGCTACATCCAGATCGACGTCCCTCAGTACACCCTCGACTACGAGACCCTGAAGGACAACATCGCCAAGGAGTACCACGCCGACTGGGACACCTACAACGTGTGGAACGGCAAGGCGTTCTGCGACGAAGAAGGCGTGTTCCGGGCGTACTCCATGGCGAACCACCCCGCCGAGGGGAACATCGTCATGCTCAACATCCGCATCGCGAGCCCGCCGCCGCGCATGCCGGATGTTCCGGGGGGCGTCTGCAGCTCCTGGATCTTCAGCCTGAAGCCCGGCGACAAGTGCACGCTGTCGGGCCCCTACGGCGAGTTCAAGATCAACGAGACCGAGCGCGAGATGGTCTACATCGGTGGTGGTGCCGGAATGGCCCCGCTCCGCAGCCAGCTCTTCCACCTCTTCCACACCGAGAAGACCACGCGGAAGGTCTCCTACTGGTACGGCGCCCGCTCCATGAAGGAGATGTTCTACTGGGACCAGTTCCAGAAGATCGAAGAGGAGTTCGACAACTTCAAGATGCACGTCGCCATGTCCGACCCCCAGGAGGAGGACAACTGGGACGGCTACGTCGGGTTCATCCACCAGGTGCTGCTCGACAACTACCTGTCCAAGCTCGAGGCGCCCGAAGACATCGAGTACTACATCTGTGGGCCGCCCCTCATGCTGAAGGCCGTGCTCAACATGCTGGACGACCTCGGGGTTCCCGAGGAGATGATCCGCTTCGACGACTTCGGCTGATTCGCACGCGAGCGTGTCGGACGCCCACCAGCGCCACACCCCGAGGCCCCTCGATCTTCGCGCACTGCGCGGGGTCCTGGGGCTCTCGGTCGTTCTGGGGGCGCTGTACGTGTCGGCGGGCATGCTGGAGGGCCAGCCCCTCGACTGGGACGATGCGGTCTGGCTGACCGATCCGCTGCTGCAACAGCCCGCGCTGGATGCCGTCGGCACGGCGTTCACGACGCTGCGCGACCGGGCCTGGTACCCGCTGCTGCGCCTGTCGTGGTGGCTCCAGGGCACGCTCGCACCCCAGCCGTTCGCCGCACACCTGGTGAACCTGGTGGCGTTCTGTGCCTGCATCCCGCTCGTGGGGGCGGTGCTGGCGCGGTTGGGGGCGTCGCGCTTCGTGGTGTTCGGCGCCACGACGCTGTGGGCGCTGCATCCCACCCGGGTCGAGTCCGTGGCCTGGCTCACCAGCCGCAAGGACGTCGTGTCGCTCCTGCTGGTGCTGGTGACCACCCATCTCGTGTTGTCGGAGCGCCATCGGGTCGCCGTGCTGACCTTCGCGGTGGCGTGCCTGTTCAAGGCCGCGGTCTTTCCGGTGGCGGCGGTGCTCGCCGTGATGCAGTGGGCGCGGGGTCGCCGGGATCCCGAGTCTGTCGGCCTCGGCCTGGTCGCGGTGGGGCTCGCCATCGCGAGCATCGGGTGGGTGGCGTTCCACTGGAGCGATGCCGGACTCGGAACGGCCCGTGCCGACTGGCCCTTCGACGGGGTGGCCCCCAATCTGGCCTTCGCAGTGGGGCTGCAGGCGCACTGGGGCGCCAGTCTGCTCGTGCCCACGGGCCTCGCCGCGATCTACCCCGTGCCGGCGTCGCCGTGGCTGATGGGGGTCGCGGGTACGGGAATCCTGGCGGTGCTGGGGATTCTCGCCTGGCGAACTGGACGATGGGGGACCGTGTTGTTCGCGCTGTGGCTGCTCCCGTTGCTGCCCGTCCACGGCCTGGTCGCGATGCCATTCTGGGGCGCCGATCGACACCTGTTGTTGCCGTCGCTCGCTGCATCGGTGGCGCTGTGTCTGGGCCTGGAGCGGGCGCAGCAACGCTTCGGATGGTCAGGGGTGGTGCGGTCGGGCCTGGTCGGGCTCCTGGCGCTCGGGGCGGCGTGGGGAACCGTGCAGCGCGTTCCGGACTGGCACGACACGCTCACCCTGTGGGAAGCCGACGCCCATCGGCCCGGCCAGCACTGGGTGCGTGGGCTGCACTACGGGACCGCGCTCGGTGCGGCGGGGCGGTTCGACGAGGCGGTCGTGGCCTTTCGGGCTGCAGAAGAGGTCGTTCCGGATGGGCGGGAGTCGCGGTCACGGGTGCTGGCCCGGCGGATCATCGCCCAGCTCGCGGCCGACGGCTGGACCCGCCAGGATGCGGCGATCACCCAGCGGCTCGAGCCTCCTCCCCTGGACGCGGAGGGGTGGATGGTCGCGGCGGAGGTGCTGTCGGGCGAGCAGCGATGTGATGCGTTCGATCAGGCCGCGCGGTTCGATGGCGAGGTCGCTGGGGACCGTGCAGCGGCGTGTCGGCGGTGACGCGATCACGGGGGCGATCGCTCGACGGCTCGAAAACCGGAGATGCCTTGACGGTCAAGAGAACGGTGCCATTGGAAGCAATTCGGGCGGTTCATCCCTCGCTTGCGAGGGTGGGCCGGCGGAATCCAGGCTGCGTGGGTCGAAGAGTTCTGGACGTCTCGTGAAACGCCGCTATCCCCCTGCGCAGCGGGGGAGAGGGTGGGACCCGCGGTCCGCTCCGAACATGGGTGCTGCAGCGACGGTCGATCCGGTCAGAAGAGACCTGTGAACCTCGATCAGCGCAACGTCGCCACGGAGTCACGGAGCACACCGAGGATTGCACGGAGGTGAGGAATCAATGGCCGACGAGCGTT
This sequence comes from Myxococcota bacterium, assembly GCA_965224055.1. GTDB lineage: Bacteria > Myxococcota_A > UBA796 > UBA796 > JACKEQ01. The sequence continues at coordinate 7,313,257 of OZ245034.1, forward strand.
CGAAGCCTGTTCTGTGGACACTCGAAGACGACCAAGCACTCGTTCACCTGACCAGGCTGCTCTGCGACGATTCGACGACATCGCGGGGCACCGTCACCAAACGCGTTCGCTGGGGTCGTCGAACGACCGCATTTTCACGATAGGCGGGCCCCATGAGCTTGCGCATCCTCCTGTTGGCGACCGTCGCCGCCTGCACCTCCGAAGGGCCCGTCCGGTCGGGCGCGAATACGACTTCAACCCCTGAAGACCCCGCCAGCACGTGGTGCAAGGCCACCGGCACCGCGTTCGGCACGTCCTGGACGGCGAAGTGGGCCGCCGAGTCGTGCGCACCCGAGGTCCAGACCGCCATCGAGGCCGCGCTCGCCGAGGTCGACGCCCAGATGAGCACCTGGCGCGACGACTCCGAGCTGTCTCGCGCCCGGGTCGCTGACGGGCCCATCCCGATCTCCGGCGACACCGCGATGGTCGTGCGCGAAGCCCTGGCCCTCGCCGAGCTCACCGGTGGCGCCTTCGATCCCACCGTGCAGCCGCTCATGGAGGTCTGGGGCTTCCACCACCGCGACGGCGCGATCGACACGCCGAGCGCCGAAGCCCTCGCCGCCGCCCGCGCTCAGGTCGGCTGGGAGAAGGTGACGGTGACCACCGAGCAGGGCCGTCCCACTCTCGACGTCGGCGGGACCGCCCTCGACCTGTCGGCCATCGCCAAGGGGCACGGCGTCGATCGGGTCTCGGCCGTGCTCACCGCCCGGGGCTACGCGAACACCATGGTCGAGGTGGGCGGAGAGGTGCGCGTCACCGGAACCGGGCCCCGCGGCACCTGGACCTTCGGCGTCGACACCCCCGTCGAAGGCAACGCCCCCGGGCAGGACTTCGCTGCCATCCTGAAGCTCACCGACCGCGCCCTCGCGACCTCGGGTGACTACCGCAACCTGGTGGTCGTCGACGGCGACAAGGTCCACCACACCATGGACCCCACGACCGGCCGGCCTGCGGTCTCGGACGTCGCCTCGGCGTCGGTCGTCGCGCGAGACTGTCGAACCGCCGACGGCTGGGCGACCGCGATGATGGTCCTCGGCACCGAGAGGGGGCTGGCCCTGATCGAGCAGCGGTCCGACCTCGAGGCGCTGCTCATCACCAGTGGGCCCGACGGCTTCGAACAGCTTACGTCTTCGGGCATGGACGCCTGGATGGCGGAGGATTGATGTCGGACACGGTCGCGCGGGGGATCGCAGGGCTGGCCCTGCTGGGCGTGCTGGTGAACGGCGTGATGCTCTGGCGGGCGAGTGGCCGCCAGGTGGCGATCGACAACCGTCTGGACGAGATCGCCGGCCAGCGGGGGGCTGCCGTCGAGCTGATGAAGGGCCTGGCCCAGAACCCCAAGCACAACGGCGCCCGCAGAGGCCCGGCCGCACGGGCGAATCCCAAGGCCAAGGGCAATCCGGTCCGCGGCCAGCGGCGTGGCAAGGCCAAGTCCAAGCGGCGGGCCGGTCGGGTCGACCCCGAAGAGCGCCAGGAGCGTCGGCGGGCGAAGGTCCGGGATGCGCTCACCGCCGAGATCGCCGACTTCGCGAACGAGTGGGATCTCGACGAGGCCACGCGCACCGATCTGGTCGACGAAGTCCTGCTGTTGCGCGAAGCCACCGTGGTGATCCGCGAGGACATGCGCAGCGACCGGATCACCGCGTTCGAGGGCCGGGCCGAGATGCGGGCCATGCGCGAGGACAGCGATGCCCGCATCGTCGAGATCCTCGGGGTGGATGCCGCCGACGCCCTCAAGCAGCGCTTCGCCGCCGAGTGGGAGGAGCGCCAGGAGAACCGTCAGGAACGGCGCGAGGAGCGTCGGGCACCTCCGAAGTAGCTCCATCGCTGCGAATCGAGCGACGGTCGTCCCCGTTAACGGAGCATTGCGCCCTTTCAAGGCACCTTCGCGAGGGGAGACCTAAGCGAGATCATGCCAACCGACCGAGGAACGAGGGAGGGCGGAGGCCGAGAATCGGCCGGAGGTAAAGGAATTCGGCGAGCGCGTTCGGTGACCCTGCCCACGATGTCGTCGAGTCGAAACCCGGCCTGGTCGGGTGAACGAGTGCTTCGTCTTCGAGCGTTTCTCACCTCTCCGTGCAATGCTCGGTGTGCTCCGTGACTCCGTGGCGACACTGCGATGATCGCGGTTCATAGGACTCTTCTGGGGGGGCGACCGTCGTTGCAGCACCCATTTTTCGGAGCAGCTCTCGTCCGGCGCGAAGCGCCCGCTGAAGCGGTGTCGCGGCGGGCTCGCTGCGGTGGCCGCCCATCGAGCAGGAGCGGCATCGAGCGGACCCGATGGTCGCGGTGCTTTCGACCGCGCGAGCGCCTGGCGATCCGCCTCGGAGGGCGGGCCTGGTCCTCATGTAATGAATTGGAACGTGTGGAGACCCCAGGGTTGTGACCCCAATCCTCGTGCCGATGTTACGAACACCGACCTCGAGGAGGCGCCATGGAGATTGCACTCACACTTGGATTGTTCGGCATCGCGATGACCGGCATGTCCATCGGCGTGATCCTCTCCAATCGCGAGCTCCAGGGCAGCTGCGGCGGCGTGGCGAGGCTGGGCGACGGAGCCGAGTCCGCGTGCGGAGCGTGTGGCAAGAAGGCGGCCGAGATGTGCCCGTCCGACGACGATCTCGTGCGGCTCGCGCAGATCGCGCACCCCAATCCGCGCCATCATCACTGATCCCGAACAGTCGCCGGTGGACCGGCTATAGTTCCGACCCGAGGGGTCGATGACGCGCTTGCATGCATTCTTGTTCACAGCCGTGCTGTGGTGCATGTGCGGGTGCCAGCCACCCGAAGTGATCCCGGATCTCGAGGACTACGAGGATCCCGGGGCCGAGCGATTCACGCTGCATCCGCCCGTGGTGGGGCAGGGCACCCAGGTGTCGGTCGAGCTGACGTCCCGCCGCAGCTCGCTGCAGTTCGAGGAGACCGCGCTGCTCCTGTCGAACGCCGGGCTCACGCTCACCGATTTCGCCGTGCTGGACGGGTTCACCGCGATTGCCGAGCTGTCGGTCGACGACGACGCTCCCCTGGGGCCGGTCGACGCGCTGCTGGGCATCGGGGGCGCGGACTACGAGCTTCCCGAAGCGCTGCTGGTGATCGACGAGCACTTCTCGATCGCGCCCGACAACGCCAAGATGGGCGAGGTGATCGACGTCGTGCTCACGGGCCACGAGACCCAGTGGGAACCCGACATCACCTGGGCCAGCTTCGGGCGGGACGTCGACACCATCTCGGTCGAGGTGATCAGCGAGACCGAGCTGCACGCACGGGTGGCCATCCACTCCGACGCCGAGCCGGGCTTTCGCGACATCACGGTGGAGCAGGGGGCCGGCGTGCTCACGCTCTACGACGGCTTCACCCTCGATCGGGCCGTGATCACGGCCACCTTCGACCCTCCGGTCGTGAGCCAGGGAGACACCGTCGACTTCGTGATCGAGGGCGTGAACACGCGCTTCTCCGAGGGGTTCACCGAGGATCGGCTGCAGTTCTGGAACCGGGGGGCGGTCACCGGAGACTTCCTGGTCGAGAGCTTCGAACAGATCGATCAGGACGAGCTGCGCGGAACCATGCGGGTCAGCAACGCCGCCGTGCCGGGCTTTCGCGACGTGTTCCTCGATGACGTCGACGAGGACCTGCTCGTGGCCGACGCGATCGAGATCCTGCCCGTCGAGCCGGACCCCATCGACGTCGTGGTCGGGCTGGTGTTCGACGTCCGCCGCGAGCTGAACGCCACCACCGGGGTCGCCAACGACACCGTGCGCGCCCAGGCCTTCTTCATCGTGCCGCTCAACTTCGGGTGCGGCACCTCGGGGCTCCCCGCCGACGGGCCCGTTCCGTTCGACATCAACGGCGTGTTCACGGTCCCGCCGCCTCCGCCGTCCATCGACTGCCCCGAGCCCATCACCCTGTCGGCCGGCGAGCAGATCTACTTCGAGTCCGAGCTGAACAGCGTCACGCTCCACAAGGAGGTCATCCCCACCACCGGTCAGATCATCTACCGGGGGCGCGACCTCACCCTGGCCGACTACAAGTTCGGTCAGGACTACGATCTGCGCGTTCCGGGCGACCCCGATGGGGTGCCGGGCTTCTTCATCGAGGACGCTCAGCCCACCGTTCCCGAGAACTACCAGATCACCGCGCCCACCTTCGCCGAGCTGGAGGTCGACCGCTTCGAGCCGTTCTCGTTCTCCTGGACCGAAGCCGGCGTCTACCCCACGGGCCTGTTCACGATCTCGATCAACGGCACCCTCGAGGAGACCGGCGAGTCCGCGTTCGCGGGCGTGCTGCCCTTCGACGACGGTCAGCACAGCTTCGGGGCCAACCAGCTCTCCCAGCTCGCACCGGGGCCCGCCACCTTCGTCGCGATCTCTGCGGTCGAAGGCCGTGTCTGGGAGCTTCCGTTCAACGGCCGGCTGCACCAATCCGACAGCTCGTTGGTCACCACGGCGTTCCTGGAGCTGCAATGACTCCGCGCGCCGCCATCGGGCCGATTGCAGCCCTGCTGCTGGGGAGCCCCGTCCTCACGGGCTGTTCCGAGAACAACTTCTCGACGCGCCGCACCAACAGCATCGCGGTGACCTACGGCGACTTCGACAACCTGACCGAGTCCCTCGACCGGCTGCTGGTCCAACACGGCATCTACGAAGGCCTGATCAGCAACGCCACCTGGACCGACGACGAGATCGGCGGCATCCCCGTCGAAGCCCTGTTCCTCGAAGGCGAGATGCGGCTGCACGACGCGGTGTTCGTGACCTCGGGCACCCGGGGCTTCGGCCTTACGGTCTACAACGCGAACCGTCCCGACGACCAGCTGATCGGCGAAGAGGACAACGTGCGCACGGCCCAGACCTTCGTGCGGGCCAACAAGGACTTCCTGCTGACCGACTGGTCGTACGACCTCGCCGAGCGCGCCTGGCCCGAGATGGTGGAGTACATCGGCGACGACACCCGCCTGGACGACGCGCAGGTGGGCGGCGTGCAGACCGTGGTGGCCGACGTCACCGACGATCGACTGGCCGAAGCCCTGGACATGAACCAGGTGGTGATCGACTACAACTTCAGCAACTGGGCCGTGATCGAGTCGGTGTCCGAGGACGAAGACGTCACGGTCTGGCTGCGGGGTGATGTGGAGTACTGGGACGGCACCGACTGGGCCGTGCTCGACAACGCACCGCTGCTCGTGTCGTTCGAGCCCTACTCCGGCCCGGGAACCGTGGTGGTCATGACCTTCCACGCCAACGCCCAGACCCCCGCGGTCACCGACACCCTGCTCGAGACGCTGCTCGGTCCCCTCCCCAAGTGGAACGAGGAGGACTGATGCGTCGACCCCTGAAGATGCTCGTGCTCACGGGCCTGTTCGCGGGGGCGGGCTGCAACGAGTACGGCTTCTCCGAGTCCCGCTGGACCGACGTGTTCCAGCAGGACCGGGCGAACGGCGTCGATCTGCTCATCGTGATCGACAACAGCTGCTCGATGGTCGAGGAGCAGGACAACCTCGCCCGCAACTTCGACGCGCTGCTGCGGGAGTTCCAGCTCGCCGACGTGGAGTGGCGGATCGGCGTGACCACCACCGATGTCGAGGAGGAGCGCTACCGCGGCCAGCTGATGGGGGGCGACGACGAGATCATCGTGCGCGGGCCCGAGGGCGAGATCGACCGGGTGGAGTACACGCGGGACTGGGGCTTCGAAGCCGGCCGGTCGTTGCAGCTGTCGGGCAGCACCCTGTCGGCGGGGGCGAACGACCTCGCGTCGGCCTGGTGCACCACCAACCTCACCTTCGGAGAGGGCAGCGAACAGGGCCCGCAGACGGGGACTCCGGGCGCTCCCAACGTGCTCTGCGACGCCTTCGCCGGCGGTCAGCTGCCCCCGCCCCAGGGCCCCGACACCGGCATCCGAACCCCGGTCGCGGGCGATCTGGCGATCACCGAGATCCTGGCGATGTCGAACGACGACGATCGGCGCTGCGAGTGGTTCGAGCTGACCAGCACGGCCGACGACACCCTCGATCTCACGGGCCTCGAAGTGTCGGACCGGGGGCGCAACCACGTGGTGTTCCCCGCCACGACGCTGCCGCCCAGAGAGCGCCTGGTGGTGGGCCGATCCCTCGACGACAACTGCGACACGCCCGTCGACGTGGCGTTTGCGGAGGGGCTGTCGCTCAACGACGACCTGCGCTACATCGACGAGACCATGCCCGATGCCGACGAGCTGTTCGGCGAGGCCGTGGCCCAGGGCACCATCGGGTCGGGGATCGAGCTCGGGTTCGAGGCCAGCAAGCTGGTGTTCGAGGAGCCCTACTACACCTTCGACAACGACCAGTGGATGCGCGACTCCGCCAAGCTCGCCATCCTGTACGTGTCCGACGAGGACGACCTGTCGCCCCTGCCCGTCGACGGGTACCTCGACTACTTCTCCGAGCTGAAGGGGCTGCGCGGCTATCGCGACCCCCAGATGTTCACCGTGAGCGCGGTCGTGGGCACGCAGCGCCCGCCCAACCCCGATGCGCCGGCCTGCATCTCGGACGACGGGCTCGGCTTCTACGGAGAGCGCTACCTCGCCGCTGCGAACCGCACCGGAGGCCTCGCAGACTCCATCTGCACCGAGGACTTCGCGCCCATCGTGTCGCGGCTCGGGCTCACCCTGGCCGGGCTGCAGCTGGAGTTCGGCCTGTCCCGACTTCCGTCCCTGGAGTCGCTGTCGGTCGAGGTCTACGAAGACGAGAGCAACGACACCCTGCTGGCCGAGCTCGAGCGCGGGGTGGACTACACCTACGACATCGACAAGAACGCGCTGATCTTCACCGAGGAGCAGGCGCCGCCGCCCTCGACCTGGATCATCGCCCGCTACATCCGGCTGCCGAACGGCCAGGAAGTCGTCGATCCGGGGGTGGTCCCGACTCAGCCCGACCCCGAAGAGGACCCGTGATTCCGGCCCTGTTCGCAGGTCTGCTCGCCATCGGTCCCGGCTGCTCCCCCACCGACCGCGGCGGCAACGAGTGCACGGCCGACAAGCCGTGCGGCTGGGGCGAGACCTGCGAAAACGGGTTCTGTGTGTCCGGGCGCTGCGCGACGTCGGCTCAGTGCCCGATCGAGCACTACTGCGAAGACGACGCCTGCGTGCCGGGGTGCCGGGCCGACACCGACTGCGGGCCGGGAACCCGCTGCGACGTGCCCCTGCAGACCTGCATCGACAACGCGTGTCAGGACACTCAGGTGGACTGCGGCTTCGCCGAGTACTGCGACACCACCACCGGCGAGTGCTTCGACGCCGGCGAGCAGTTCTGCCGGCCCTGCGAGCGCAGCAGCGAGTGCGGCGAGGGCAACGTGTGTTTCGCGAACTACTGCGGGGTGGACTGCAACGACCGGGAGTGCCCGGCGGGCTTCGACTGCATCGAGATCACCGACGAGTTCGACAACATCACCGCGTTCCAGTGCATCACGTACTGCCCGTTGTACGAGGACTATCTGTGATCGGACTGCGCACCTGGGCCGCGCTCGTGCTCGTGGGGTGTGCGTCGGGCGACACCGACATCCCGACCGACACCGCCCCGATCCCCGTGCTGGAGGGGCCGGTCATCGCGCATACGTCCCCTCAAGGCCCCGTGCTGGAAGGGGATTCCGTGCTGTTCACCGCCGAGGCGTCCGACGAGGACGGGGTGGATGCCGTCGATCTGTACTTCCGGGCCGCTGGAGAGCTGCCCTTCCGGGTGCTTCCCCTCGAGCCCACCGACGACGGTGCATGGCAAGGGGTGCTGTCGGGCCCCGATGTCACGGCCCCTGCGCTGGAGTACTACCTGCGGGCGTTCGATCTCTCGGACTTCCGCGTTCCTGCGGACTTTCCCGCGACCGGCCCCGATGCGCCACTGTCGGTCCAGGTCGACCGCATCCCCACCGCGATTCCGTACGAGCAGCCCTTCGAAGGCACCCAGACCGCGTTCGGCGTCTACGAGCTCGGCTGGACCGAGGACGCCCTGGCGTTCCGCGGGCAGCGCTGGGACGTCGACGCGGACTTCGACCCCGCGCCACCGCTGTCCGAGAACGGGGCGGGCGTGGCCGTGCACGGACCCGGGTTCGCGGGCATCCAGCCCGTGGACGACTGGTTGATCTCGCCGCCGTTCGACCTGTCGACCGCCGAGACCGCCGAGGTCCGCTTCCGCCAGTACGGCGAGCGCACCTCGGAGGCCGGCACGCACGGGCTGTACGTGAGCACGGGCTCTCCCGATCCCGACGCGGGGGACTTCGCCCTGGTCGCGACCCTGGAGACGCCCGCCGAAGGGGTCTGGGAGACGCCACCGGTGGTCGATCTGTCGGCGTTCGTGGGCGAGCGCGCCGTGACCCTGGCCTGGCGCTACGAAGGCGCGCACTCCGACCTGTGGGCGATCGACGACGTGCGTGTGCGGCGCTTCGGGCCCGATCTGCGGTTCACGACCGTGAACAGCCCCCGCCTCGATCCGGGCACCCAGGCCGCCCTCGCAGTGACCCTGACCAACCTCGGAGCCCCCACAGCGGGGCCGATCGAGGTCGAGGGCACCGGAGACCCCGTCCGGGTGGCGTTTCCGGAGGTCGTGTCGCTGCCGGCCCTGCAGACCGATGGGGCGGTCGATCTGTCGCTTCCGCTGTCGATCGCCAGCGATCACCCCGACAACACGCCCCTGCCCGTGGTGCTCACGGCCACCGATGGCACCGACACCGGGGTGAAGCCCGTCGATCTGCTGGTGGGCGACCCCTCGCGCGCCATCGTGCGGGTCCAGACCACGGGCTTCGGCTCGGTCCGGGCGTACGTAGGCGTTGGGAACCCGGTCCAGCCTCACCTCGAAGAGACCCTGTTCACGGGCAACCTCGCGGCCGGCGTGCACACCTTCGCCCTCGACATCGCCGAGCACCAGGACTTCCTGCCGAGCGAACCGGGCCGACTGCGCTGGTACCTGCGCATCGAGACCGGCACCGACGCGAACGTGCAGGGGTTCGGCATCGACTACGAAGGTGCGGTCACCTGGACCGACGATCCCCTGGGTGCCCTGGAGCCCCAGGTCGAGTCGATCTTCTACCTGCCCGGCCGCGCCGACCCCGTGCTCACGGGCGCTTCGGTCGATCCCGACCCCCTGATCCCCGGCGAGCCCAACACCCTGTCGCTCACGCTGCGGAACACCGGCGGCGCCACCACGGGTCCGACGTTCTTGCGGGCGTCCACCGTCGATCCCGACCTCGCGATCCTGGCCACCGACATCCCGATCGGCCCGTTTGGACCGGGAGATGTGGTGACCGTGCCGCTTCCGGTGGAGGTCGCAGCCAGCCACACCGACGGCACCCCGATCCCGTTCACGCTCACGGTGTTCGACGACATCGAGGTGTTCCCGGTCCCCGTCGATCTACCGGTTCCGTGGCCGGACATCGTGGTCGGAACCGGCCAGGTCTTCGACCCCGCGGGCAACGGCAACAACGTGCTCGACCCCGGTGAGACCGGCAACCTGGTGGTGTCGATCCGCAACGACGGCGCGCTCGCGAGCGGGGTGATCGACTGCACCCTGTCCCAGACCGGTGGTCCGTCCGCCACCATCGGCAACCCGGGCGCGTTCGTGGGCGTGCTCCAGCCCGGGCAGTCCCTGGACGCGTCGTTCACGATCACGGCCACCAACGGCGCCGTGTCCGACGTGCTGATCTTCGACCTGTCGTGCAACAGCCCCCGCGGAGACGGGTCGAACACCGTCGAGGTCGCGCTGGGCGGGCAGGGGTGGAGCAGCCTGCCCCTCGATCCGCTCGGCGACGTGGCGTCGGGGGGCACCACCGATCTGCGCGAGGGGCGCTGGCGCGTCGATGGCGACACGCTGTCGATCGAGCTGTCGTCCGCGACGCCTCTCGACCCCACCACTACGGCCCTCGAGGTCTGGGGCCTGTCGGCCGGATCCACGTGGAGCAAGCACCTGCTGACCGTGCAGGGGTCCACGGGCGAGCTGTACGGCGAGCAGTTCGGGGGCTTCACCTTCCTCGCGGACGTGCCGGTGACCTACATCGACGACGACACACTGCGGCTCGACATCGACATCCCCAGCATGGAGATCACCCAGGACGAGTTCGCGATGGGGCTGGGCGCGGGGTTCTGTGCGACGGGCAACCCCTACTGCGACCAGTGGCCGGACGGCTGGGGCAATCCCTACGCACCCCCGATCGACACCCAGATCTGGTTCCTCCTCGACTGGTGAACGACTGGTGAACGACTGGTGATCGACTGGTAAGCCTTCGGTCAAGGTCGCGGAACACGGCGTTCGGCGGAGGCGGTGCCGGGGTATGGGTCGGGCGGAGGGAAGCACATGTCCCAGTGGATGGTCACCCAGGGCGACAACCAGTTCACCGTCGATGGTCTGCCAGACCTGATCGAGATGGCGAAGAACGGCAACCTCTCCGCGGGCGACATGATCCAGCCCCCCGAGGCCGCCGACTGGGTCTACGCCACCGAGGTTCCCGCGCTCGCGCCGCACCTGGGCGACGACGACAGCGACGAGCTCGACTACAAGCCCGGTGGCGCGATGAAGACCATCCTGCCGCTGCTACTCGTGGGGGGCCTGGTCGCCTTCATCGGGATCGGGGGCATCGGCGTGCTCGTGCTGCTGCAGTACCTGCCGGACGGCGACGAAGTGCTGGTGGGCGACGGCGGGCTCACCTACTCCGAGATGATCGTCACCAACGAAGGCGTGTCGCTGCACCGCGACCCCGATGCCAACAGCGGGGTGGTCACCGCGGTCGACAAGGACAGCACGCTGGAGCTGCTGGCCAAGCGCGGCGAGTTCTACCGGGCCCGCACCCAGGGCGGCGAAGAGGGCTGGATCGCCGTCGACGCCGTGCTGCCGATGTACCAGCTGGGCGGTCAGCGTGTGCAGGAGAAGTACGACCCCCTCTACAACCCCGACCACTACGTCGTGGTGAACGGCGCCAGCTGGCTGCAGCTGCCGGATCAGGACGAGCTGGAGGAGAAGATCACGATCTTCTCGTTCCGGTTCAAGAACTCGAGCGCCTACGACATGACCGATCTGGTGATCCTCACCACCATCAAGAACGCCAAGGGCGGGGTGATCGAGGAGATCGAGATCCCGATCGAAGGCCGCATCCCCAGCATGGGCGACACCTTCGTGGGCACCATCAAGCCGGGCAAGGACGCCGAAGAGGGCACGCCCAACCGGTTCATGACCGCCACCTCGTTCAAGGAGCTCTCGGCCAACGACCCCGAGCTGCAGGAGCTGTGGCAGGACGGGCTCGAGGTCACGATGACGGTGGAGGACTTCGACAACGCGAACGTCGACATCCTCGAGCTCCGCGCCATGCCCGACGCCGAGGCCGCCGAAGAGGTCACCCGCTGATCCTGGCGACGCTCCTGCTGCCCGTCCTCCTGTCCGGGTGCGTCACCGAAGCGCCGGTCGAGCCGCCCATCGAGCCGAGTGTCGAACCGGTGTCCGAGCCGCGACCTGCGTTCCGGTCCACCGTCGAGGCGCGCACGTCCGGCGAGACCACCACGGTCACCGTGTCCATCCGGACCCCAGCGGGCGATCTTCCCGTCCAGCGCGCCGAGCTCCGAGATCTCTCGGTGCAGCAGGGCGATTCTCCAGCGAAGCCCGGATCCGTCTCGTTCACACCGGGGATCCACGGCTGCACGTTCACGTTCGACGTCGCAGGCACGGGCCCGTTCGACCTCACCGCTGTGGCCGTGCTGATGAATCCAGACGGCAGCATCTGGGCGACCCTCCCCATCGAAGACAGCTGGCCCCGTCGGTGACCCGACCACCGCGAGCGCGTTCGGTGACCCCACCCGCGATGTCGTCGAGTCTGGGAGGCCGAGCAGAACTTCTGTTCGCGAGTGCCGAGGCATGCAGCGCGCACCGACCCGCCGAAAGGCCTTCCGCAGGAAATCGGACCGACACCCTCGTCTACCGCAGAGAGCAGCGTTGCGTTCAGTCCGCGTGTCTCATTCGTCGCTGGGCGCGTTCTGCGAGGCCGAGCAGAACTTCTGTTCGCGAGTGCCGAGTAGAACGTGTCCAGCGGCGAATGAGACCGCGGATGAACGCGAGCTAGAACGACCCACCGATGACGATGCCGTTCGGCGTGGGAGCCGCGTAGACCCCTTCGCCGTCGAGCAGCCCGGCCACGATGAGCGCGCCGCCACCGACTGCGAGTACGCCTGCACCCGCCCACTCGATGAACGCGACGGTCTGTCGGGGAGCGACCTCTTCTCGGAACACCCGCTCGGCTTCGACGTCGTCTTCGATCTGGATGTAGTCGTCGTAGGCGATGCGGGCCTGGCCGTAGTTGTAGACCCCGAACGCGGCCAGGGGCACCGCACCCACCACGGCGGTCGAGCCGATCACGATGGGCGCCACCTTCGGGCCGCTGCCCTTGGTCTTGTTCGGCTTGGGCTTGGGGGTCTTGCCGGCGTCGGTGACCACCAGGGAGAGGACCATCGACTTGTTCTCGCCCACCTCGATGGTGCGCTTCTCGACCTCGCGGCCCTTGCGCTCGACCGTGAGCTCGTGGCTGCCGGCCACCACCTTGTCGAGGGTGACCTGGCCCCGACCGACCTTCTCGCCGTCGAGCAGGATGTCGGAGTCCGCGGGCTCGACCGAGACCTCGAGACTGCCGAAGGCATCGCGATCGAGCTCGATGTTGACGTCCTCGTCGGTACCGACGTCCACCTGCACTTCCTTCGCGAGGTAGCCGTCCTTGGTGGCCTTGAGCGTGCGGTCGCCGCAGTTGAGCTTGGCGTCCATCGGGGCCTTGCCGAGCTCCTTGCCGTCGACGTACACCTGGGCGCCCGCGGGCTCGGTGCGGATGGCGATCAGCGCCTTGGTGGCGTCGAGATCGACGTCGACCTCTTTGGTGGCGCCGGCATCGACGCTGAACTCGACCTCGCCCGAATAGCAGCCCGACGACAGCGACACGACGTGCTTGCCGGGATCGAGCGTGAGGTGTGCGGGGGTCTTCTTGCCCGTGTCCTCGCCGTCCAGGGAGATCTTCAATCCGTCCTGGGCCGCGCTGATCTTCGCGACCGCTTCGTCGTCGCCGGGCGTGGGAGCGTCCCCGTCGTCGCCACTCGGCTTCGGCTTGGGCTTCGGCTTCGGCTCGGGTTTGGGACGCGACAGGCCGCCACCCGAAGTCTCGACGGTGAGGGAGCGGGACTCCATGTCGACCACGATCTCGACCGTGCCGCTGTCCGGGACGTCGATGGTCTCGCTGAACAGCACGGGGCCGAACATCGAGTTGCGGAAGGCGAGCTCGACCTGGCCGGGATCGGCTTCGGTGGTGACCGGAGCTTCGCCCTTGACGAACTCGTCCATCAGGACGACGGCGGTCTTGTCGCCCTTCGAGGTCACCTTGATCTCGGTGGCTTCGGCGGTGACGAAGAAGCTGCTCGCGGCGACTGCGACGGAGAGTACGCCGAAACGGGTCATGGTCTCGCTCCAGGTGACGACGGCCCCGTTGTAACCGCTGGGGTCCCGTCGCTCTCGCGTGAATGCGGTGCACCGTGTTGCGGAATGATGCAGGGGGCCCCGAATGCCCTGCGAACGGCGTTTCACGGGGGTAAGGTGCGGGCCTGACCACCTGGAGAGCCCCGATGCGCCGCGCCACCTCCCGATCGTTGTCCACTGCGTCCGCCCTGTTCGTCCTGCTGTCGGGGTGCCTCGGTCCCGCCGACACCGACCCCGAGGACGTCGACGATCCCGAAGACGGGCCGTTCATCGTCGGCCCGGAAGGGGGCACGCACCTGTTCGGAGACGCCACCGTCGTGATCCCGCAAGGCGCTCTCGAAGAGGAGCTGGAGATCCGGCTCATCGAGACCGAAGACGCCCCCCCGGATCCGTACGTCGGGCTGTCGCGGGTGTGGCGCGCCGAGCCCGAAGGCCTCGTGTTCGCCGAGCCGATCACGATCCGGCTCCCCATCGACGCAGACGCCGTGGCCGACGTCACCAGTGGCGAGCTGGAGCCCCACTTCTACTGGTCCGACGAGACGGGCGAGGGCTACGAACGCCTCGAGCCCGCCCTGCTGAACGACGGCAACACCGAGCTGCGCGCCGAGGTCGACCACTTCTCCACGGGCTTCATCGCGACCCTGCCCGTGGTGAGCGTCGACGAGCCCGAGCCCTTCCCGCCGGCCGACGTCCTGTTCGTCGTCGACAACAGCTGCTCGATGTTCGAGGAGCAGAACGCCCTCGCCGAAAACCTCCCGTCGTTCCTGCCCGTCCTGGAGGGCTCGTCCCTCGACTACCACATCGGCGTGGTCAGCACGGACATGTCCAACACCGCCCAGCACGCGGGCAAGCTGCAGTCGGTCGCGGGCCAGTCCTGGATCGATCCCTCGACCAACAACCCGCAGAACGTGTTCAGCCAGATGGTGATCATGGGCACCGGCGGCGACTTCGAGGAGAAGGGGCGCGCAGCGGCGTACGCGATGGTGGAGCTGAAGCCCGACGTGCCGGTGAACGACGGGTTCTACCGCGAACACGGCACGCTCACCTTCGTGTTCGTCAGCGACGAGGAAGACCAGTCGGGCGGCAATCCCATCACCCGGGCTGAGTTCCGGCAGTGGATGGAGACCAAGAAGGCCCGGCCTCAGGACGTCGTGGCCCACGGGATCGTCGATCCGCCCGGTCAGCCGTGCCCCCAGGGCGACACCGACGGCGTCGAATACGAGCGCTACGCCAACTGGACCGGCGGAGAGCTCTTCAACCTCTGTGCCCCCGACTGGTCGCCCTTCATGGAGACCATCGCCACCCGCCTGTTCGATGTCGCACGCGTGCAGCTCGACGAGCCCGCGGCCGAGATCCTCGAGGTCGCCATCACCGAGGACGGCGTGGAGACCGTGCTCACCGATGCCGATTGGACCTACGACGACGTCCTGATGACGGTCTACCTGGAGCCTGGCATCGGCTCGCCGCTGCTGGAGTCCATCCGCGTCGACTACACCCCGGAGTGACTCCGTGCTGAAGACGCGAACCGCGCTCTGCCTGGCCCTCGCTGGATGTCGGGTGGGGGCTCTGCCGTGTTCGACACCGGCTCTGCACCGACCGCCCCTCCGTTCGTCGTGGTGGAATACGTCCCGCGCGAGATCCTGGAAGTGGCGGTGGTCGAAGGCGGTGTGGAGACGCTGCTCACCGAGGACGACTGGGTCTACGAGGCGGCCGAGAACACGGTCTACCTCGAACCGGGGGTCGCTTCGGCGACGCTGCAGTCCATCCGAGTGGACTACACTCCAGAGTAGGCCTCGGAGACTCCATGAACCGGACCCTGTGCATCCTCCTGCTCGTCCTCGGCGGCTGTTTCGGGCAGTACGACCCCGATGACACCGATCCGGACGGCTCCTCGCCCACCCAACCCGCCACCGAGCCCTTCATCGTGGGCCCGGAAGGCGGTACCCAGTCCTTCGGCGACGCCACCATCGTCATTCCAGAAGGCGCCCTCGACGAGGAGCTGGAGATCCGGCTCATCGAGACCCCCGACGATCCTCCCGAGCCGTACCTCGGGCTGTCGAAGGTGTGGCGAGCAGAGCCCGAAGGCCTCGTGTTCGCCGAACCCGTCACGATCCGCCTGCCCATCGATGCCGATGCGGTCGAGGGCGTGGAGGACGGCTCGATCCTGCCCACCTTCTGGTGGTCGAACGACGACGGGGGCTACGACCGCATCCGTCCCGCGCTCACGAACGACGGCAGCACCGAGCTGCGCGCCGACGTCGAGCACTTCTCGACCGGCTTCATCGCACAGCTCCCCACGGCCAGCGTCACCGAGCCCGAGCCTTTCCCGCCGGCCGACGTGCTGTTCATCGTCGACAACAGCTGCTCGATGTTCGATGAGCAGCAGGCCCTCGCAGTCGAGGTCGGCGCGGTCATCCCCACCCTGGACGCCACGGGGATCGACTACCACCTGGGGGTCGTGACCACCGACATGGCCGATCCGCAGAACGGCTCCGGTCGCCTGCAGCTGGCCCAGGGCGTGAACCACATCGATGCCGCTACGCCCGACGCCGCCACGGTCTTCCAGCAGATGGCGGTGGCCGGGACGGCGGGCAACTTCGAGGAGATGGGGCGAGCCCCTGCCTGGACCATGGTCGAGGAGAAGTGGGACATCCCGCGCAACGCAGGGTTCTACCGCGAGGAGGCCACCCTGACCTTCGTGTTCCTCTCGGACGAAGAGGACCAGTCCGGCGCCAATCCCATCACCCGCCAGGAGTTCCGGACCTGGATGGAGACCAAGAAGGTGCGTCCGGAGGACGTCGTCGCGCACATCATCGTCGATCTGCCCGGGCAGCCGTGTCCGAGCGGAGACACCGACGGCACGGAGTACGTGCGCTACGCCAATTGGACCGGGGGCGAGCAGATCCACATCTGCGATCCGGACTGGAGCCCGGGCTTCCAGGCGATGGCCGACCGCTTGCTCGACAGCGCCCGTGTGGTGCTGAGCGAGCCCGCAGCCGAGATCGAGGAGGTCGCCCTCACAGAAGCCGGCGCCGAGACGGTGCTGTCGGAGGACGACTGGTCGTACGACCCCGCGCTCACGACCGTGTTCCTGGCTCCCGGCGTGGCCACCGCCGACCTGGAGTCGATCCGCGTGGACTACGTCCCGGAGTAGGCTCGCATTTCAGCGCCAGGCGCCGTAGTACCCCCGTGGCAGAGCGTTCTGCAGGTCCGAGAACTCGTAGCGCCAGCCGGTGCAGCGGATGGCGTTGGACTCGGTGATCGCGCAGATGAACGGGTCGTCCTCCACGGTGGGGAGTCGACCGATGTACCGCTCGTCGCCCTCGTCCCAGCCCGGGGCCTTCTCGAAGATGTCGTCCTGGGTGACCACGAAGTCGCGGAGGGGCTCGCCGAAGTCCACCTGTCGGCCACCCGAGCAGTCGAGTACGCCGGTCTCCTTCGATGCACAGCCGTGCCAGCCACCTCCTGAGATGTCGACGTAGGGCGGATCGGGGAAGGTGACCTCGAGGGGGCCGAAGCACTCGACATCGCCCTCTTCGTACAGAACGCACCGGGTGGACGGCTCGAAGGTCATGATCTCGACCACGGGCCGAGTCAGTGGGATGTCCTGCGGATCACTCCCGGTGTTGGTGATGCCGATCAGCACGTTGTCGACCGTGAGACCCGCATAGAGTCGCCACCCGTCGAGGAGGGTGAGCGATTCGTCGCGGGAGTCGGGAATGGAGTCGAAGCAGTCGATTCTGCCGTTCAACAGACCGCACACACCCGCAGGCTCGGTGTATCCCACCGTCGGTTCTGGCCCGAGATTTCCGGGCACGAACAGCCGTACTGCAAGCCCGCTATCCCGACCGATTCCCCAGTAGTAGGAGGTGTCGGCGCTGAATTCCGACAGGGGCTCGTGCTCGGGGGTGGGAAAGAGGTTGAAGCTCGGGTTCATCTCGCGCCATCTGGCGCTCTGCCAGCACTGCGTACTGCCGTCTGATGCCAGAGCACAGGGATGGTAGTTGATCTGGACCCACTCCCGCTCATCGGTCGCAGTGGGCGGGACCGACGCCGTGCTATCGGAGTCCAGGGCTGCTTGGCGACATCCGGTCTGCCAGATCAGCAATGCTGTGGTGATGAGGCGGAGGCGCATCATCAATCACCGAATTCGAGTCGGAGATCCTCGCAGGTCTCCGGCTCGGGATCGTTCGTCGTGATGCCGGAGGACGACAGGACGTCGCCCCAGAAGCGGTCAGAATGATCACGACCCGCGAACTCCACGGTCTCGTCGCCGAGGAAGTCGGTCGTGCTGGAGCAGTACAGCGTACCTCCCGTGTTTCCGCCGTCGATGTCGAACTCTGTATAGGCCACATCGCCGGACGAACCGCCTCCCTCGAAGGAGTTCCAGTCGTCGCACTCGTAGAACTGGCTGGGGTCGGGCCAGTACGCCCGACGCTCGCACAGCCAGTCTGGATTGGGTCCTCCGCGCATCGTGTCGTTCCCCTTGCTGCCGTACAGCGTGTCCGAACCCCCGCCGCCCTCGAGGATGTCGTCACCGTACCCACCGTGCAGGTGATCCGCGCCACCCTGACCCTTCAGCGTGTCCGGCCCGTTCCCGCCGACCAACGTGTCCGCGTGCATGCCGCCACGTAGGGTGTCGCTGTTGTTCCCGCCGAACAGCTTGTCTACGCCCTCTTCGCCGTACAGGTTGTCCTCGCCGTTCTGTCCGTACAGGTCGTCGTTGCCGCCGCCTCCGCGCAGGGTGTCGTGGCCGGCTCCACCGAACAGCACATCGTCGTTCCCGGTCGAGGTGTCGCCGAACAGGTCGCCATACATCGTGGTGGGCGGGTTCGGGGTGGGTGGCGTGGAAACACCGCGCTTCGATTGGTCAGGGCGCGGGGCGGATCACGAGCGGGATGCCCAGGTCCTGCAGATCGACCGTCGGCGGATGGACGTCGTCGGCGAAGAGCTGGGTGGGGCCCAGCAGCACCGTCATCCGGTTCGTGTCGGACGGACGGTCCCAGACCACCACCCCGCTGTGATCGTGGATCGCCTCGAGCGCGGGATCGAGGGTGGGAACCCCGACGGTGACGCGGCGGAGGGCGAACGGGCTGCGCCGGGACGGGGGGATGCGCGGATCCGGACCCGCCCGGTGCACCCCCGGCATCGAGAAGATCAGGGGTTGATCGGGCGCATCGCTGACCACCGCCATCGGGATGCACATCGAGTCGGGGATGTAGGTGGGGTGGTATTCCCAGGTTCGGAACGGCAGGGTGCGCGCCTGGGCTCCCCGCGCGAAGCTGATCCCGAACGGACAGGCGGTGTGCGCGGTGCGCTCGAAGAGCTGGGTGCGGGCGGTGCGCGGATGCTTCGCCTCGCGCTCGTCGTGGCACCAGAGCAGCTCGATGAAGCCCTGATCGAAGAAGAAGCAGGTGTTGGAGGTGCCCTGACCGGGGTGGGAGACCTGCCGACCCGCGATGAGCCCCGCGGACACGAGGCGTTCGGTGGCCTCGGCTGCGAGCTCTGCAGAGGGAACGCCGACGAAGGCGTGGTCGAAGTACATCAGAGGTGCTCGACGACGGCGTCGCAGAACGCGGCCCCATCGGTGTCGCCGCCCAGGGCGCTGGGACGCACCCCCGAGGTGAGCGTGGCTTCGAGCGCCGACCGCAGCCGGGTCGCGGCGTCGGCCTCGCCGAGGTGGGCGAGCATCCGCTCCATCGGGACCAGGATGGTGAGCGGGTTGGCTTCAGCGTCCTCGGCCTTCACCCGGTGCCCGGCGGTGAACAGGGTGCAGTCCGGAGCCGTGTTGATGCTCGGGGCATTGCTGGTGCCGCCCACCAGACCGGTGCACAGGTCGGAGACGATGTCGCCGAACAGGTTGCCGGTGAGCAGCACGTCGAAGCGCTCGGGGTGCAGGATGAGCTTCATGCACAGCGCGTCGACGATCACGTCGTCGACGGCGATGTCCGGATAGTCCGCCGCGACCTCCCGGGCGGTGCGCAGGAACATCCCGTCGGAGAGCTTCATGATGTTGGCCTTGTGCACGATGGTGACGCGCTTGCGGCCGTACTGACGGGCGACCTCGAAGCCGTGCCGGGCGATGCGTTCGCAGGCGGCGCGGGTGGTGACCTTCAGGCTCTCGAAGGTGCCGGGGATGCTCTCGTGCTCGAGGTGGGCGTAGATGTCCTCGGTGGTCTCGCGCACGATGAGCAGATCGACGTCCTCGGCCACCGCGGGGATCCCCGCGATGTTCCGGATGGGACGCAGGTTGCAGAACACCCCGAGCGCCTCGCGGAGCTGGACGACCGGTGCGAGCTCGCCCTCGTCACGCCGACCGTGCGCATAGCCCATCAACACGGTGCCGGTGCGGCGTGCGCTCCCCATCAGCCCTTCCAGCGTGGGGTTCTCGCTGGGTTCGTCGAAGGTGATGTCGGCGCCGGTGGCCGCGATGACGGGCCGCACGTGCTCGAAGAGGCCCGGGCAGTCGCCGGGCACCAGGGTGACTTCGTGGGACATCACAGCTCCTCGATGATGGCGGCGGTGAACTCGGCGGTGTCGGCGGTTCCACCGAGGTCGCGGGTGACGTGCTCGCCGGCGTCGAGCACGGTGTGGACAGCGTCGCGCACCCGGTTCGCGATGCGGTGCTCGCCCATGTACTCCATCATCAGGCAGCCCGAGAGCAGCACGGCCAACGGGTTGGCCACGCCCTGGCCCGCGATGTCCGGTGCGGTGCCGTGCACGGCCTCGAACACCGCGATGCGGTCGCCGACGTTGGCGCCCGGCACCACCCCGAGCCCGCCGACGAGCCCGGCGCACAGGTCGCTGATGATGTCGCCGTACAGGTTCTGGAGCAGGATGACGTCGAAGCGGGTGGGGTCCTGGGCGAGACCCATCGCCAGGTCGTCGATGGTGGCGGTCTCCTGCTGGATGAAGGGGTACTCCTCGCCCACGCTCTCGAAGGCGTCGACGAAGGCGCCATCGGCCTTGGGCAGCACGCTCATCTTGTGGCACACCGTGATCTTGCGGCGCCCCTTGGCCATGGCGTGCTCGAAGGCCCACCGCGCGATGCGCAGCCCGGCGTCGCGGCTCGACAGCTTCAGGCTGACGATGGTTCCCGGGGTGACCTCGTGCTCGATCCCGGCGTACAGGCCCTGGGTGTTCTCGCGCAGCACCACCAGATCGACGTGCGGATAGCGCGTGGCGACGCCCGGCATCGTGATCACGGGCCGCCAGCCGGTGTAGAGCTGCAGCTCCTGGCGCAGGGTGACGTTGGCGCTCCGGAAGCCCCCGCCCTTGGGGGTGGACAGCGGGCCCTTGAGGCCGACCCGGTTGCGACGGATGCTGGCCAGGGTCTTCTCGGGCATGGGCTTCAGCCCGTCGTCGAAGGCGCTCTGACCGCCCGGCATCCGCTCCCACTCGATGGGGGCTCCAGCGGCTTCGAGGATCTCGGCGGTGGCCCCGGTGACTTCGGGACCGATGCCGTCTCCCTCGATCAGGGTGACGCGGTAGCTCATGGGTGCTCCTGACTGCTCGGACTACAAATCCACGAGGTGGGTGAGCTCGTCTTCGATGTCGGGCGGGAGGAACCCGTACTCGGCGCGGATGGCCTCGAAGGTCGCGCGCTGGGAGTAGCCCCCGGCCGTGCGGTCTTCGTCGAGCTTCAGCTGCCAGTCGACGATCTGATCGTGGGGGACGTCGCAGGGGTCGTCGGGCGTGGGCACGGCGACCGGTGGCGTGGTGACGGTGACGGACAGGATGCCTTCGCGGCTGGCGTCGAGGACCTCGCCCCACACGAACTCCACGATGCCCTCGCCCCGAACGCCGAACTTGACCGCTGCACGGGCGATGGCCTCCATCGGGACCTCTGCCGTGCCGTCTGCATCGGGTGTTTCGGTGTCTTCTGTCGCTTCGGCCTCGGCTGCGTCGGACGATTCGGGGGCGGCCTGTGCGGGGTTCTGGAGGCGCTCCAGGAACTTCGGCAGGTTCTCCTTGGCCTTGGACACGGCGTCCTGCATCTCGGCAGACTCCATGTCGAGGTGCCAGGCGCGCGGAACCTGCTGCTTGGCGGGACCGTCGGGAAGCTCGGCCAGGACGTCCTTCATCCGGACCTCGGCGCCGGGTCGACCGCCTGCGGCCCGGATGGCATCGGCCACCTCGGTGTCTTCGAGGCGGCGGGCGATGTCCAGGGCGGTCTCCTGCTTGGCGTCCTTCATGTTGACCGCAGCACCGTGCTGGATGAGGGCCTGGACGACGTCGAGTCGGCCCGGGAGCGCGGCGTAGTGCAGTGCGGTGATCCCCGTGTCGTCGGGGATGTTCAGATCGGCGCCCCCACGAGCCAGGACCTCGACGGCTTCGGCCGTGCCCTCGGTGGCGGCCATGTGGATCGGCACGCATTCCCCGATCGCGACGGCGTTGGGATCGGCGCCCCGATCGACCAGCAGCGCGATGACGTCGGTGTGATCGCGGTAGCAGGCATGGTGGAGCGGCGTCCATCCGCTCTCGTCGCGCAGGCCGATGCGTTCTGGCCGCTCGTCGAGCATCGAACGCAGCGCATCGAGGTCGCCCACATCGGCGGCTTCGAGAACCGTGCGGGGAGGCGTGGCCGCGCGTGGGGGCGCAGCGGATGCCGTTGCACCTGTTCCCTCAGACGCGGCCTGGTCGGAGTCGCGCTGGGAGAACCAGATCGCGAACACGACGAGCGCGAGAAACACGGCACCGAGTGCGATGGCGACTTCCAGGGGAACCTCCCCGGTTCGGGAGGAACCGGCAGCAGGAAGATTCAGCAGGTAGCGCGACCGGAGCCCCGTCGCCACGGGGTCCGGTCACGGGCGATCCCGCGAAGGAGTCGCCGCTGGCGGATCAGACCTCGCACTCGAGCTCGGCGAGGTCGTACACATCGGTCTCGAACGGGTAGGGGCCCCACTCGAACAGGCTCCAGCCCAGCGCCTCGAAGTGGTAGCCGTGGCTGCCCTTCACGCCGCCGTCGATGTCGAGCCCGACCGTGCCGCAGGAGTTGGCTTCGACCCAGGGCTCGATCACCACCTCTGCGCCAGCACTGCTGTACAGCTCGACCTCCATCTCGGCGCGCAGGAACGCCCGGGCGTGCACGTCCTGGCTCCAGGCCGAGTCGGTGAACCCGATGTCGCCCGACAGGTCGCCGTCGGCATGGCCGTGCCAGTCGCCGTCGTACCCCGCTCCGAGCTCGCCCACGGCGTACGCTTCGCTGTGCAGGGTGGTGGTGCCCTCGCCGATGAACGTGCCCTCGACGCCGGCCACGATGTCGATCGTCGCGGTGCCGACCACGGGAACGGGCCCGAGCTCGAACGCGAACGGGATCTCGCGGGTGAACACGCGACCCGAGATCTCCTCGTCGAAGGCACCGGACACCGTGGTGACGACGTCGGCTTCGTAGTCCATGGTCACGGTGCTCGAGAACTCCGCGTCCACCCAGCTGCCGTTGAACAGCTCCAGGTCGAAGTCGAACACCGGGTCGAGGGTCACGTGGCTCCCTTCGGCGACGAAGGCGGAGACCTCGACGTAGTCGCCCTGCGTGCTCGACCACAGGGTCTCGTCCACCAGCACCCGTCCGCCGAGATCCCAGGTGGTCTCGGATCGGAGCTCGTCCTGCAACAGGATCTGGGCGTGGACCTTCCCATCCACCACGGCCTGGGACAGATCGGCGCCGATCGTCCGCAGGACCAGTCGCGATCCCTGCGGGATCACCTCGACGACCTCGCGCAGGTAGCCGCCGTCCAGCCGGCCCACGACCACGCTGCCGACCTGCAGGCCTGCATCCGCCGTGAACTCGTCTGCGGTTCGGCCGTCTTCCAGGTCGAGGACCAGCTGGTCGGTCTCGACTTCGAGGCTCCGCATGTTCGCCGCTTCGTCCAGCAACACCGTCTCCGGCTGCAGAACCACCGTGTCTCGGGGGTTTCGGACGACATCGCCCTCCCCGGACGTGAACGGTCCGGAACAGGCGCACAACACCATCAGGGCTCCGACGGGAGCCCGCTCAAAACAACTTCTCAACATCAATACCCTCCTTGGGCGCGGGCACTGTAGGGCCTGTCGTCGCGGGATGCATCCCGCCCGCCCGGCGATCTCGTCGCGCTGTGGGAGCGGAACCGGGTCGAACCCGTGAACAGGCCGGTCCAGACGGGCTCGTCTCCATGTCAAGCATCTGCAAAGAGCCGAGATTCTGGTTTTGCGGTTAACTGCCGGGCGAGCTCGAACGCGGAATGCCCGGAGCGTCTCGCTGGTTGTGGGCTCGCAACACCGTGAGGACTGAACATGCGCACCCCGACCCTCGCTGCCATCGCGACACTCGCTCTGCTGGCGACGCCGGCCCTCGCCGGCAAGAAGGACAAGGTCGATCCCGACCACCAGAACCACTTCAAGGATGCCGAGGGCGTCTCCGGCGACTTCCGGGTCTCGATCACGGATGCCCTGGCGACCGACGCTGAAGCGAAGATGAAGGTGCGGTTCCACAACGGCACCGCGGACTGGCTGCTGGTGAAGACCGACGAGTCGCGCTTCAACATCGCCGGCAAGGACCGGGAGCCCACCCGGGCGCGGATGCTGCTCGTCGACCCCAAGAGCGACGGCGCCCGCATCGTGGCCACCACCGGCTCCGGCCTGCATCAGGACACCATCGCGTTCGTGCCGACGGGGCTGTACCGCATCCCGAAGGACGCGCCGACGCGCCCCGCACCGGACTTCCAGCTCCCGCTGTCCCAGTCCGACGTCGAGGCCGGCGGATTCAACTGCGCGGTCCCGAAGAAGATCAAGCAGGAGACCGACGAGACGCACGTGAAGTTCAAGTGCCGCTACGAGGGCGAGGGCATCGGCATCGTCGACCCCAAGCAGATCCAGATCCGCCTCGAAGACGGCCAGAAGTTCGCGAACGACGACCGCAAGATGGACCCCCAGATCGTCCTGCCTGGCGACGAGTTCAAGTTCGACGCGGTGTTCCACGTGTCCGCGAAGATCGTCGACATGCAGTTCGCCACGATGCACATCGTGTTCAACGACACGTTCAGAGAAGGGCAGCCCGAGGCCATCGCGTTCGACCCCGTGGTCCTCGAGCTCGACGCGGGCATGACCGCCGCCCAGAACTGAAGCCCGGCCGCGTGCTCTTCGGTGCCATCGCGCTCCTCGTCGGGTCGGCGTGCTCCACGTCCGAGCCACCGGACCCCGCTCCGTCCGAGGCGCCCGAGTCCGTAGCGCCAGTGGTCTCGGAGCCAGAGCCTGAGCCAGACACCGCCACGCTGGTCACGCTGACCTTGCTGGCGGTCGGGGATGTGCTGCCCCATCGACGCGTGAAGGCGATGGCCGCCGACCAGGGCTGGGAGGCCGTGTTCGCGGGGGTGTCGGGCCGGATCCGGCAGGCGGACGTCGCGTTCGCGAACCTGGAATCGCCGGTGGCCCCCGACCACCACCTCGGGATCCACGGCGAGGTCTTCAACGCGCCGGCCACCTTGATCCCCGGCTTGAAGGCAGCCGGCTTCGACGTGCTCTCGATGGCCAACAACCACACCTGGGACCAGGCGGCCGCAGGCATCGAAGAGACCCGCCAGCGCGTGCTGGATGCAGGGCTGCACCCTGTTGGGGTCGGCGAGGACTGTGCGAGCGCTGCCGAGCCGGTGATCACGCCCGTCCAGACGGACGCCGGCGAGGTCGACGTCGCGTGGCTGGCGCTCACCGACCTGCTGAACCGGGTGACGCTCGAGCACGCTGCAGAGCAGGGGGGCATCGACGCGGGGAGGCTGGACACGAGGCCGTGCGTGTTCGTTCCGGGCACGCTGTGCACGGACGATCTGTCGGCCATCGCCACCGATCCCGCCTGCCTGCCGGATCGCGATGCGCTGTACTTCCCCCTGGACGAACCAGCCGTTCAGCGGGTCCACGAGGCGATCCGACGCGCTTCGGAGGCGGCCGACATCGTGGTGGTCTCGGCACACTGGCAGACCGAGTACATCCGCGCGCCGCTTCCGCCCTACGAGCCCGTGGCGCAGGGGTTCCTGGAGGCCGGGGCCCACGTGGTGGTCGGTCACCACCCCCATGTGCTGCAGCCCGTCGTCGCCTGCAGGTCGGGGGAGTGTGCGGAGTCCCTCGATGCCTTGGACGGGCCCGCCACCGGGGCCATCGCGTACTCCTTGGGCAACTTCGCATCGGACATGGGGCGCTCGTACGACCCCGCGGTCAGTACGCCGCGGCGGGGGGACACCCGGGACGGCGGGATGTTCGAGGTGGACGTGACCCTCGAGCGCGCTGCGGGCCGGACCCGGGTGACGTCCGTGGTTCCGCGGCTGATCCCGACCTGGATGCACAACAGCGACGGCGAGACGGGTCCCGATCTGAGGGTGCTCTCGCTCGATGGCGTTCCAGAGCCGCTGCGCGAGCTTCGGTCTGCGCGGGTGCGCGAGGTGGTCGGGGGCTTCACCGCGCTGGACTGAAGGTCTCTGGCAGCCGGACAGATTCTGGGGGGTGGGTCGTCCATGCTGGCGGCATGCGCATCCTCCAGATCTCCGACACCCACCTCGGCGCGAAGCTCAACGCCCGGGGTCCTCGCGGCTGGTCCCGGGCCGACGACCACTTCGACGCCCTGGTCCACGCGCTCCGGCCGGCCTTCCGCGAGGAGGTCGATCTCGTCGTGCACGCAGGCGACGTCTTCGATCGCAGCTCGCCACCTCGTCGGGACGTCGAGCGGGCCGCCGAGCTGTTTCGCGACGTCGCCCGGCGGGTCCCCGTGCTCGGAATCGCCGGCAACCACGATCGGAAAGGGATCCAGCGCTGGTTGCCCCATCGCAGCCTCACGTTCGTCGATCGGCCCGAGGTCGTCACCGTGCAGGGGCGGCGCTTCGGGCTCGTTCCGTTTCAGCGCACCGCCGAGCACTTCGGTGGGTCGGTGGCCGGCCTGCTCCGGTCGGGGCCGCTCGATCTGCTGTTCTGCCACGCGTCGTTCGAGGGCTCGACCGTGCCGGGCTTCACGTTTCGGGTGGCACCGCCGGGCAGCCGCCGTCACACCGATGTGGTCGGGGTGGAGTGTCTCGGGTCCGCGGATCTTCGTGGCATCGGCGCGATCGGGTCTGGGCACATCCACCCTCGTCAGGCCCTCCAGATCGGGCCCGTTGCAGTGGTTCACGGCGGGTCGACCGAGCGCACCGCGTTCTCCGAGGCCTCGCAGTGCAAAGGGGCCGTGATCTGGGACCTCTCCAGAGGTTCGCCCGCGTGGCGCTTCGTCGATCACCCGACGCGTCCCATGGTTCGGGAGCTCGACCATCGTTCGGGGGCGCTCCCGCCCGGCGCCCTGGTGCGGTGCAGTCCGGAGGCCGTCCAGCGGGTGCGGCAAGCAGGTGCAATCGCCGTGATCCGGGCCAGGCGATAGACCCCGTCCATGGCGCACTCCCTCACTCCCGGGCAGACCCTGGGTTCGTACCGCATCGTCCGACAGCTCGGGTCCGGCGGTACCGCGGTCGTTCTCGAGGTCGAGCACACCACGCTGGCCACCCGTCACGCGCTCAAGGTGCTGCTCCCGCACCTCGTCGAAGAGCCGTCCATCCGGTCGCGATTCCTGCACGAAGGGCGGCTCCAGGCCGGGTTCCGGCATCCGGGGCTGGTTCGGGTCACCGACACCATCGCCGAGCCGGGCGTGGCGGGGTTGGTGATGGACTTCCTGCAAGGCGAGTCGATGCGCGAGCGGCTCGAGCGCGAAGGGTCGATCGCGGCACCCGAGGCGGTCCGGTGGATGATCGAGGCCCTCGATGCCCTCCAGGCGGCGCACGATGCCGGAGTGGTCCATCGGGACATCAAGCCCGAGAACCTGTTCCTGGAGCGCCAGCCCAACAGCGCCGACGACTCCGTGCGGGTGCTCGACTTCGGCATCGCGAAGGGTCCGGACAGCACGCCGCACACGGTCACGGGCGGCACGCTCGGCACCATCGCCTACATGAGCCCCGAGCAGGTCGAGAATCCCGCCGATGTCGACGGTCGGACCGATGTGTTCTCGATGGGCTCGGTGCTGTGGGAGCTGCTGGTCGGTCGGCCGTTGTTCGCAGGGGAGTCGGACTACCTGTCGATGCAGCGGGTGGTCGAAGCCTCCGTCACGCGGCCCTCCGAGCGGGTGGCCGGCGTTCCGGGGTGGCTGGACGACATCGTGATGGTCGCGCTGCGGAAGGACCGCCAGCATCGGTTCGCGTCTCCTCGGGCGATGGCGGATGCACTCCGGGCAGGGGCGCGGCGCGTCGAGCTCCCGAGCCCCCCGCGTGACGAGGGCTCGCCGTCGCCCAGGGGCTCCACGGACGCCCGGCGCTTCGGGATGGTCCTGGCCACCGTGCTCTTCGGCCTGCTCGGCCTCGGGCTCGTCGCGATCCTGTTCATCGCCGGTGTGGGCTGGGTCCTGCGTCCGGCCGAGATCGTCGGGGTCTACCCCCACTCCGACACCTGCGGGAACGTCACGATCGATGCCGACGTGGACTCGGGGGGAGTCCGCCGCGACGTCCGGGTGTCGGTCGACGGCGGCATCGCGGGGGTCTACGCCGCGAGCGGTCGCACCACGGTGACCCACACCGCGTCCCACTCTCCCGGAGACACGATCCTGATCGAGGTGTCGATCGGCAACGATGTCGAGTCGGTGTCGCACCGCGTCTCGGGCCAGTCCACGGGGGTCTCGCTGCAGCGCCCGGCCAATCGCCTCGCGGGTCAGGTGGGGCGCACCACGGTGCGGGTCGAGGGGTCGTGCATCCCGGGCGGGCTCACGTACGAAGCGCGGGTCGACGAGGTCGTCGCCACCGGGTCCGTTCCCGCATCGAACAGCTTTCAGCTCGACACCACGGGCCTGTCCGCGGGTCGGCATCGCATCGATGTGCGGCTGCTCGACGCCAACGGGCAGGTGCTGGACGATGCCGGGATCACCCTGGAGGTCGTCGCCGAGGGGCAGGCGGCCGGGCTCCCCGCCAACGCCACGGCCGACGACGCCGATGGCGATGGCTACCCGGCCAGCACAGACTGCGACGACAACGATCCCGATGTGAATCCCGGTCGCTCGGAGTCCCACGCGGTGAACGGCATCGACGACAACTGCGACGGCCGCATCGACGAGGGCACGACCGCCTGGGACGACGATGGAGACGGGCTGTCCGAAGACCAGGGCGACTGCAACGACTCGGCGGCGGACATCCGGCCCGGAGCGGTCGAGATCTGGGACTGCCGCGACCAGGACTGCGACGGGCAGATCGACGAAGGCACCTCTCCCATCCAGCGCGAGGACGCCTACGAGCCGAACGACTCCGAGGCCACGGCCTTCGACCTCGGTACGCGGGGAGAGCGGCGCTTCAGCAAGCGGCTCGACCTGATCGCGGCCAGCACCGTCGACGAAGCGTGGTTCAGCTTCTACAGCCAGGATGGCGACTTCGACAGCTGGGGGATCGACGTCCGCATCCCCAAGCTGCCCGCTGCGAGTGTCGTCGAGGTCGAGGTGTTCGACGACCAGGGCGTGTCGCGGGGCGTGCGGCGCATCGCATCGGAGTCCGACCAGCTCCAGGTCCGGGGGCGCTGGCTCTCCGACGACAGCGGCACCTACACCCTGCGCGTCAAGCCCGAGCAGCTCCATGCCTCCTGGTGCCCGATCGGCGTGGAGGTCACCGCGCGCTGACTCCGCCGGCCCACCCTCGCAAGCGAGGGATGAACCGACCGAATCCCTTCCATTCGAATTCTCGACGCGTTCAGGTACCCCCGGAAAATGTGCTCGTTCCTCCGCGCATTTCGGGGGCACCGTTCTCTTGGCCGTCGAGAATTCCGCTCACCGCCCGTCGCCGCGGCCGAGCTTGAGGATCTGCTTGCTGCGGCGGCCCAGGAGTCCGAGCAGCGAGAAGGCCTTGGCGAGGTTGCCGAGCCCCATCTCGGCCACGGCTTCTCCGACGGCGGTGAGGTCGCTGTTGGCCGGGAACCAGAACACGTCTGGACGGCTGCCCTTGTCGACGATGACGGTGCGTCGGCGGACGAACGTGGGGTAGGCGTGGCGGCTGGCGGCGACGCCGGTGCCGGTGTCCTTGGTGCCGGTCCACGGGATCTGGGGGATGGCGCCCGGGAACGAGTGGTTGTTCACCAGCGCGAGCCCCACCTCGAGCTGCCGGGCCAGCGCTTCGCCGCGCTTCAGATCGCCCGTCCAGACGGACCCGTTGAGGCCGTAGTCCGAGTCGTTCGCGGCCTTGACGGCAGAATCGGCGTCGGGCACGCGGAGCACGGCGACCACGGGGCCGAACGTCTCCTCCCGCACCACGTCCATGTCGTCGGTGCAGTCGGCCAGCACGGTGGGCAGGAATCCCAGGCCCTGGCCGGTCCGCTCCCCGCCACACACCACCCGCGCCCCCTTCTCGAGGGCGTCCGCGACGTGCCGCTCGACGATGGCGAGCTGGGCGGGGTTCTGCAGTGGGCCGATGTCCCCTTCGCCATCGGGGTAGACCGACAGCTGACCCGCCACCGCGCCGAGGCGCTCGATGAAGGCGTCGGCGATGCGCTCCTCGACGTAGATCCGCTCGATCGAGCTGCAGTCCTGCCCGGCGTTGTGGAACGCCCAGTGCGCGATGCCCACCGCGGTGCGGTCCAGGTCGCAGTCGGCCAGCACGATGGCGGCGTCCTTGCCTCCGAGCTCGATGGAGCTGGGGATCATCTTCTGGGCGGCGTGCATCGCGACCGCCTTGCCCGTGCGCACCGACCCCGTGAAGACCACAGCGTCGATCCCGGCGTCCAGCAGGGCCTTTCCGACGGCTCCGTCGCCCTGGACCAGCTGCACCAGGTCCGGACCGAGCACTTCGGCGCAGATCCCGTGCAGCCACGCACCGATCCGCGGGGTGTGCTCGCTGGGCTTCATCACCACGCCGTTGCCGGCGAGCAGGGCCGGGAACAGGGGCTTGAAGAACTGCAGCAGGGGGTAGTTCCACGGCGCGATGATCCCGATCACTCCCCGTGGAACGGCCTCGATGACCGCTCGCTTGCCCGGGAACTCGACCGGCGACAGGCGCACGTGTTCGGGAGCCAGCGCGCTCTTGGCCAACGAGGCCGCGCCCTTGGCGTAGTTCAGAGCGATCACCAGCTCGCTCATCAGGCTGTCGGTGGGGTGCCGGCCCATCTCGTCCTGGAGGATGGCCATCGCCTCCTGGCGGCGCTCCACGATCTTGCGACCGATCTCGACCACCCGATCCCGACGGGTGGCCAGGGCGACGCGCGACCAGAGTACCTGGGCCTTGCGCGCGCGTTCCACGTGCTCGGCGACGGCGTCGACGGGGGTCCACTCCACGGGAGGGAGCGAGCGACCATCGGCGGGAGAGGTCTGGCCGGGTTCGGAAGATTCGGATGTGGACACGGGGGACTCCGGAGAGGGCTGGAGGGTGTCTACCCCGTTGCGTGGCGCTTGAGTGCACGATGGGTGCGCTCGAGGACCTCGGGGTCGAGGGGATCGGGGCCGACGGGGCCGTTCACACTCTCCCAGAGCCGCATCGCAGCCGGATCGGTGAACCGGGGCGGCACCGGGGGCTCGTCGAGCTCTCGAGGGTCGAACGAGGCCGTGAATGCGGGGGCTTCGAAGCCCAGGGCTCGTGCAGCGGCGGTGTAGAAGGCCTGGCGGCGGGGTTGGGCTGTGACCGCCAGCAGGGTGGGGGGCGGAGCATCGGCGAGGAGGGCGGCCCAGACCAGGCTGGCGGCATCGTCGTAGTGGACCAGGGGCAGAACCGCGCTGGGCGAGCCGGGTGGGGCGATCCCCCGGTTTGCATAGGCGGCTACGGGCCCTCGGGGGCGCTCGTCGGCTTCGCCCGCGTGCCACAGGCCTCCGCATCGGACGACGGTGCCGCGATCGCCGGTCGCCTCGCGGAACGCCGCTTCGGTGGCGAGGGCGGCCTGGGTGCGGGTGTCGCGCTCCCCCTCGGGTGCGGGCGGCGTGTCCGGGGTGAGCAGGGGCCCCTCGGGGGTCTTCTGGGCGGTCTTTTCGTAGGGGCGGTGTGCACCCACCGTTCCCACGAGCACCACGCGCTCGGCGTCGGCCAGGCAGCCTCGGGGGGCAGCCTCTGTGGGCTCGGTCAGCGCCGTGAGGACCTCTCCCTCCCGGGTGCTTCCGGGCACGGCGATCACCACGTGCCCCGTGAGCGGGCGGGTCCAGCTGGAGCGGTCGGTGGCATCGCAGGCGACCACGTCGTCGATGCCCATCGCGCGCAGACGGGCGTGGCGCGTGGTCGTTCCGGTGATCGCTCGGATTTCGACGGGCTTGCCCTGCTCGGATGCGTCGACGGCGAGGGCCGCCACGCGGGAGCCGAGGTGTCCACAGCCGATGATTGTGAGCTTCATGTCACTGTTTCCTCTGGTGGAAGACCATAGACTCCTCACCGATGCACGCCGAACCCATCGTCGACGATCAGATGCTCCAGATGCTCCGCGACCTTCGCATGCCGGGGGTTGCAGACGATCCGGTCACCGAGATCCTGCACGTCTTCGCGACCGATGGCGAGCAGGTGTTGGCGCGCCTGGAGCAGGCAGCGCGGCGCATGGACGCCCACGAGGTGGTCGCGGCGGCGCATCGGTTCAAGGGCGCGTCGGCCAACGTCGGGGCATCGTGTCTCGCAGGGCACCTGAAGCGAATCGAGCGGTCGGGTCGGGCCGGAACGGTACTCCGCGCCGACATCGACGGGGTTCGGCCCCTGTTTCAGCAGACCCTCGAGATCCTGGCGACCTACCTGGAATGAGCGACTGCGTGGGGTGAGGCGCCCTCAGGCGGCGTCTCCGCCCCAGCGCTCGAGCCAGCCCGACAGCTTGAGCTTCCGCTTCGTGCTCTTCGACGTCATGTAGCGGACCTTGCCGAAGATCGGGCGTTCTGGGCCCCACGCGCGGTCGTGGCGACCGAACACCCAGGCGATCCCGGAGGCGGAGTTGGGGTCGCGGCCGTCGAGGGCGTACTTGTTGTTCAGCTCGGTCAGCCAGTCGAAGGCGTCCTGGGGGTGTTCGGCCCACTGCAGCACCTTCTTGCCCCACAGCATGCGCAGGTAGTTGTGGATGATCCCGGACTCCAAGAGCTGGCGCTGGGCAGCGTTCCAGATGGGGTCTGGCGACTCCGCGTGCTCCAGGGCTTCGAAGGGCACCAGCTCCCGGGGGTCGTCCGCGTGCTCTTCGAGGGTCTTCTGCGCCCAGTCGGGAATCGAGGACAGCTTGTCGTACGTGTCGGGAGCGTGGTGCGCGAACACGTGGCCGAGCTCTCGCCAGGTGACGATCTCGTCGGCGAATGCCTCGTGGGCCTCGGGGAGCCCCCACCATCCGCGGCTGCCGTTCACGGGACCGGTGTCGTCGGGCGACCAGCCCGCGTCGTCGAGCACCCGCCAGAACACGTCCGCGGCGCCGACGTGTCCGAAGTGCAGGTACGGCGAGAGGCGGCTCGCGCTGTCGACATCGGGGTGGTTGCGGTCGGGGTAGTCCGCGAGCCGAACGTCGAGAAAGCGCTCCAGCAGGGCCTCTCCAGCAGTCGAACCGCCGCGGAGCCCGGCGGGGGCGACCTCGTGGTCGATGTCCAGTCCGCTGAGCACGGCGGAACAGGCCGCATCGACGTCCTCGCTCGTGGCGTCCGGCGGGACCGACCCGGGGTCGAAGGCGCTGGGCCAGTCGTCGAGCCAGCCCTCGGGCAGCGGATCTCCGGTGTGCTCGAGTGCGTCGAGCGGAGACGCGGCTGGCCGGTATCGCAGGTGGGGCAGGAGGGTCTTCTGGAGGTGTCGCCGGAACGAGGCTGCGGTGGTGTACGTCCGATCGGTCGCGGACAGCGGAAGGAGCCCGTTCCCATCGACGGCCTCGAGGCGCACGGGCGGCGACTGGTCGGCCAGCTGCCGGGCTGCGGCGCGCTGCATGCGGGGAACGAAGAAGCACGGCCAGTCGTCGGTGATCACGATGGCGGCGCGCTCCGCCAGGCGAGCCAGCAGGCCCTTTCCGGACCCGGCATCGGGCTCGACGTAGGCGACGTACCGCACCCCGGCCTGCGCACACGCCGAGTGGTTGTCGAGCATCCCCTCCATCACGAACTGATGATGCCGGTCGGAGGCCCATTCGTAGCCGATCCGCAAGGGCTCGAACACCACGAGAGGCACCCCCAGGGCGTTGGCGTGCGCGACGGCGTGCTCCAGCGCGGGGTTGCAGCGGGTGCGGCGGGCCGCGACCATCCAGTACAGCACCCACTCGCCGTCGGGGTTGGGGTCTACGGCGCGATCGTCGAGCGCACGGATGCGGGTGTCGGGGACGCTCACGGGCCTCCTGGAGTGTGATGGGGGGATGGGGTCAGGCGCGGGGGCGGGCCCACTGGTGCAGCGCTTTGCACGACCCGAGGTGGATGGCGCGCTCGACGTGGGGTGCGCCGGAGCCGCCGACCAGCATGGGGACATCGGCGGGGATCTCCGTCCGGATGCGCTTCAGGGCTGCGGTGGTCTGGTCCGAGCTGGCGGACTTCGAGACGCTCATGGCGAGGGCCTCGGGACGGCTGTCGGCACACACCCGGATGATGTCTTCGGCCGGTGTGTCGGCGCCCAGGAAGGTGATCCGGCGCCCGGCGAGTGCCAGGGTGGTGGCGACGAAGTGCAGACCGAGGTCGTGTCGCTCGCCGGGGGGCGAGGCGCAGACCACCATGGGCCCTTTGGAGCTGTCGGCGAGGGGACGCCAGTGCTGGGAGAGGAAGTCGCGCAGGACCTCGCTCGCGAAGTGTTCCTGGGACACCGACATGGTGCCGGCCTCCCAGTCGTCTCCGATTCGATGGAACAGCGGACCGGCCACCTCGTCGAGGAACGCCAGGGCGCCGACCTGAGCCCAGCGGATCTCGAAGTTCCGCCGGATGGCGGCTGCGTCCATGCTCCGGATCGCGGACATGAGCTCGTCGAGCTCGTTGTCGGGGACGGCGGTGGGGGCGTCTGGAACCGACCAGCGCCGCAGATCTTCGCGGTCGGCGGTGAGCACGTCGCGGGGGCGCAGTCCGCGATCGAGGGCGCGAGCGACCTCGATGAGGTGCGCGACGACCGAGGCGGGGTAGGCCCGCTGTCCGCCCTCGGTGCGCATGGGTTTGGGGAAGCCGTAGCGGCGTTCCCAGGTGCGGAGGGTGTTTGCCGGAATGCCGGTTGCCCGGGACACCGCTCCGATCGACAGCGTGAGGCTTCCATCGTCGTTCATGGGGTTCCTGTATCGCCCGAGGGGATCTTGTTCACGTGCGCGCCCGCCCACGCACGCGACGCGACTGTCGTGTGCGCAGTTGGGTCGGTCGGCTTGGGAAATCGGATTCCGATGTGCATTCGAGTTCTCGGGGCTTCATTAACATGGTGTTAGGTGTTCAATGGTTCAGACATGCGCGCTGAGGGCCGTGCTGGTGGCTCGACGGCTGGGAAGGCGGGTTCCCGTCGATTGCGCGAATTCTCCGCATTCTACCGTGTTTCGATGTTGGCACGGGAGTCGCATTGTCTCCATGCGACACCCGGGACGCCATCGAATGGCTCCGGTGACGACCGAGAAGGCACACTGCTTCGGCCCGTGGCTTCTTCGGAAGTGACTTCTTCGGAAGTCGGTCCGTGTTCTTTGACGTCAGGCTCGTCTCGCTGTTGCGCAAGCGGCATCGAATCACGAGCACAGAAACCCATGGAAGGAGTCGACGCCCGAGCGGTTGCGGAAACGCAGCACCGGGGGTCGCGAACGCTTCGCGGAGCAAGGCCTCGAGGACGTCGAAACGTCGAGGGGGCAAGCGCACCGGGTGGCCCGTGTCGAGGTGTCGCAAGACATGTGATGCGGTTGACCGGCAGCGGCTGCGGAGCGGGAGATGCTTCTTCGAGGGGTGCATACCGCGCATCGGGAACAGCTGGAAGCGCGTCGGTTCGTCAGAAATGGCGGGTCGGTCTTGAGCGCTCGCCAAAAGTGACCCCCTTCCGCTCGCCAAAAATGACCCCCCACGTTCGCGGGGGCGAACGCCTGTTCGCGGGGGCGAACACGGCGTACGGCTGCCGTGTTCGGGCGACCGGCAGTGTACCACGCGTCAGGCCACAGGGCTGCATGCTCCTCGTGCTGGCCGCCTACCGAGCCCACGGAGACGGAGGCAGGGGAGGGAGCGGGTCCCTGCAGGGCCGAGCTTGCTCGGCGCGAAGGGTGCTCCCGACCTTGCCGGAGGCGGAGAGGGCGGTATGCCAGTAGCTCGAGGGGGATGCCGCCCAGCCGACCGATCTCGGGGGGTCAGTTCTGACGAGCAGGAAGGGGTCAGTTCTGGCGAGCGCTGAAGGGTCGGTGGCGGTCCGGTTCGAAACGATGCGAATCCCGTCCGGTACGAGGTGCAACATCCTCGAGCGGTCCTGGAACTCGAACCATCGAGAGGGGGAGGAACCCTGTGGATGGCGGTCGGCCAGAGGTGCTGGGAATCCAGTCGGTTCTTCGGAATCGGTTCGGTTGTCGGCGGCAGGCCAGGCCAGGTCCGAGACATCGGAAGCGGGACGCACCCTCGAGAGCGAATCTCGAAGAGAGGCCGTCCAGAACACTGTGTTCTCAGCCCGACCCGTGGAATCCACCGTGCAAGCGGGGGGTAGCGGAGGGACGAGAGTGCAGGGGCCCGAGCCGCGCGTTCGCGCGAGCGGTTCGAATGTCCGGTCTGGAGCGGTGTGAAGCGGCGCGTCGAGGAGGACGCGAGCACATGGAGGGTGCTGCATTTGGAGGATTCACATCTTCTGGAGCAGACCTCCGGCTGTAGAGCCATGAGGCCCATCCGGTGCGTACATGTCTGCCGGCGGTGAGCAATCGCTGTCGTCAGTCCTGTACGCATCGGCGAAAGGGCGCGATGGAGCCAGTGGGCGACCACTGTGGCAGTCGGAGGACCCGGTCGGACCACGGAGACGTGAATTCCGGCCCCCATCCCCGAAGTGCCGGCGAACCTCGCGGACGCCGACTGTCCGGGAGAGCAGACGAAGACGGAGCCGTACCTCGTGTACGGCCACCGCGTCGTCGGCAGACCCCAGGCAGAACGCAGCACACTGTATTTCGACAAGCGGTATTCCACGGTGAATCAGAGCAATCTGGCGCACTGCGGAGCCTGCCGCGGTCTCTGAACGAGACGCTTCCATCGGTGCCTGGCGTTTTCGGGTGTCATCCCATCCTCTTCGCGCTCTTCGGAGCCGTGGAGAACGGGCGGAAAGCCCCGTCGGGGTCCCAATCGGGACTTCGGCGGGGCTTTCTTCGTTTGTCGACCCGCTTTCGTGGCATCTTCTGCCCGATCGACCTCCGGAGGACCCATGACCCGCGAGCCATCCACCGATCGGACGTGCGTCCGATGTCGCGTTCTGAGCCCCCTCGATGACGGGGGGCGCGGGGTGAAGTGGATTCCGGACGCGGTCGTCGTGCTGCACGGGGCGGAGATCGAGCGCGTGGACGCCTGGGATGGCGAAGACTGTGATGTCGATCTGCGTCCCTGGGTCGTGACCCCCGGGTTCGTCGATGCCCACCTGCACTTCCCCCAGACCCGCATCATCGGTGCAGCCAGCGGGCCTCTGCTCGAGTGGCTCGACCAGAGCACGTTCCCCGAGGAGCAGCGCTTCGCCGACCCCACCCACGCCGCGCGCGTCGCCGAGCTGTTCTGTGAGCGGCTGCTGCGCGCCGGCACCACCTTCGCCATGGTCTACGGCTCGGTGCACGCCGAAGCCGCCGAGGTGCTGTTCCGGGCCCTCGATGCCCACGGACTCAGGGCGCTCGCGGGGCCCGTGTTGATGGACGCCCACAGCCCAGAGCCCCTGATCGTCCCGCCACAGCGGGCACTTCCGGCACTCGAAGCCCTGGCGGACCGCTGGGACGGGCACGATGACGGGCGGCTCGGCGTGGCCGTGATCCCCCGCTTCGCCCTGTCCTGCACGCCCGAGATGCTCGCGGGTGCCGGGCGTCTGGCGGCCGACCGCGACCTGTGGGTCACCACCCATCTGTCCGAGAACCTCGACGAATGTCGGGTCGCGCGGGAGCGGTTCGGGACGGCGGACTACCTGTCGATCTACGAGGACGCGGGCCTGCTGCACGCCAAGAGCGTGTACGCCCACTGCATCCACCTGTCCGACGACGAGTGGCGGCGCTTCGCGGCGAGCGGGGCGGTGGTCGCGCACTGTCCGGACAGCAACGCGTTCCTGGGCAGTGGCGGCATGCCGACGGGCATCGTCGAGTCCCGGGGGATTCCCATGGCCATCGGCACCGATGTGGCCGCGGGGCGCACCTTCTCGGTCCCGCGCATCCTGTCCTCGGCGTACGACAACGCCCTGTCACAGGGCCTCACTCTCGATCCGCGCCGGCTGCTGTGGCTCGGCACCCGCGGCGGCGCTCTGGCCCTGGGCGAAGACCGCATCGGCGTGCTGGACGCGGGCTACGAGGCCGATCTGGTCGCCATCGACGTCCCGGAGTGGGTCGACACGGCCGAAGAGGCGCTTGGGTGGGTCGTCTTCGACCACGACGCGCGGGTGCAGGAGACCTGGATCCGGGGGAAGCGGGTCTGGTCGGCGCGGCAGGCGTAGACCAGCGCTTCTCGTCGCGCGACAACCCGACAGCGGGATTACCCCTCGCGTTCCCCCGTCTGAACTGCTCCGCTTTCGCGCATCTTCTGGTCCAGGAAGCCCGCGATCTCCTCCGGGCTCGGCAGTACCAGCTGATACTTCGACACGAAGAGCTGGTTGTTCATCGCTGCCAGGGCGTACTCCACCAGCGCGTGGTTCTTCTGCGTACACAGCAAGATCCCGATCGGCGGGTTGTCCCCCTCGGTCATCTCGTTGCGGGCGTACCAGGAGACGTAGGTGTTCAGCTGCCCGATGTGCTCGTGCTTGAACTCGTCGACCTTCAGCTCGATGAGCACGTGGCACTTGAGGACCCGGTGGTAGAAGACCAGGTCCACGAAGTACTGCGTGTCGCCGATCAAGATTCGCTTCTGCCGGGCCTCGAAGCAGAACCCATGGCCGAGCTCCAGCAGGAACTCCTGCACCTTGTCGAGCAGGGAGTCCTCGAGCTCGGACTCCGCCATCACCTCGCGAGCCTTGAGCCCGAGAAATTCGAAGACGTACGGGTCGCGGACCGTGAGCGCCAGACTGCCCTGCTCGGCCCCCTGATTCGCGAGCGCGGCCAGCTTGTCCTTGTCGGTCGAGAGACCCGAGCGCTGGAAGTACAGGCTGGCGATCTGGCGCTTCAGCTCCCGCACCGACCAGGCGCCGCGGATGCACTCCACCTCGTAGAACGTCCGTTCCAGCGGATCCTCGATCTTCACCAGCTCCACCAGGTGGGTGAACGAGACCCGTTCGACCAGCGTACGGCCGGGCGTGATCAATCTGGGAGTCGCTGACTCCCGGATCTCCGGCAACACCAGCGAAGCGACCTCGACGAATTCGGGAGTCACTGACTCCCGAATCTGAGGGTAGGCCTCGAAGAAACGCTTGTACCTACGCAACTCGCGCGCGTCGGCCCGCGTCACTCCGCTCTCCTGGAGCCGATCCGCTAAGGCTTCGATCACCCGCTCGCCGTAGGCCGCACGGTCGTCGCCGCCGAGCTCGTACTGCGAGATGTAGGCCCCGATGAGCCAGTTTCCGGAGCGTCAGGCTGACGTTCGCCGCCCGCGTTGCGCGCTCCGCCATGCGTGCGTGCACGCCCGCAACCGCTCCCTCGAGGGCTTCGAAGTCGAATCCGCCGGCCGGTGTCTGCTCATCGGCCATCTGCCAACCTCCTTGCGTCGGGCCAGCACTGCTTCCTCTGCTCCTCCCTCGGGGGCATCAGGCGCTGCTCTCGGTGTCGACGGTGTCGGGAGCCGCGCTGCGGGAAGCCCCGGCCTTGCGGGCCCGATTGCGACGTCGCGGCCAGAAGCGGCTCTCCATCAGGGGTTTTGCGAGCAGGTCCAGCAACAGGAGCGTCAGGCCCAGGGTCCCGAGCACCGCCAGGCTCGGCAGCGGCCAGACGATCACCGTTCCACCGACCATCCCGAGCAGTCCGCCCAGCAGGGTGATGAACGACAGCTTGTCGTCGCTGAACTCCTTGAAGCCCTGCTCCAGCTGTTCCGTCGTCACCGTCGACAGCTGCTCCAGCACGATCTCGCGGACGTCCACCTCGCGCACCAGCCCCACCAGCATGCGCGACAGCACGCGGTCGATCTCGTCCTGACGCTCGGACAGAGCCGCCGGGAAGCGCTCCATCACCTCGTCGATGTTCTCGAGCCCCTCGCTCACGGTGTCTTCGAGGCCTTCGATCTCCCGGTTCAGCAGGCGCACGACCGCTGGCGACCACGCCGCCTTGAGCTTGCGGACCGCCCAGTTGCGCACCCCCGAGCCCGCGAAGTCCTCGACGCTCTGCTCCACCCGGTCGGCCAGCCGCTGGCGGAACTCCGGGTTGCTCGTCATCTCGGCGACCCAGGTGAGCAGGACGCGCCGGATGTCCTCCTTGAACTCGGGGTCCTGCACCACCACGCCGAGCTTCTCGATGGCGCTGCTCGACAGGCGCTGGACGATGCGCATCTCCTCGATCTTGGTGAGGATCAGCTCTTCGTTGATCAGGTTCTCGAGGACCTCGTCGGCCACCTTCTCGATCAGCTGATCGCGCTGGCTCGGGATGAGGCCCTGCCCGAAGATCGGCCGGGTCTCGCGGGGCCAGAACAGCATCTTGATCGCGACCCAGTTGGTGGCGAAGCCGATCATCCCGGCCACCGAGCAGCTGCGGATCAGGCCGTGCCAGTCCCACAGGAACGACAGGCCGAAGAGCAGCACGCACACCGGCATGAAGACCTTGAGTGCGAGCCGCATCCCCAGACCGGTCTCGAAGGCCAGCGACTCGATGGTGTAGGCCTTTCGGGGCTTGTCGGCGGGGTCGAACGGGAGCTCGGTCTCGCGGTGGGTGACCTTGCGCCGGTACTTCTCGAACAGCTCGATCGCACCGAGGTTCTGCACCCGGTCGGCCCAGGACGGCCGCACCAGACGAGGGATGGAATCGTCCGTGGGGTCGGGGCTGTCGGAGGGATGGACGGCCAGCGGATTCGAGGACTCGGGGTCGTCGGGCATGTCCTCTCCTATCCATCCCTATCCACCGTCGTCTCCAACCGGCCGATCGTAGCGCTCGACGGGGGGCGGAGGTGGGTCGGAGCGGGGGATGCGGGCCTTCAGCTGGGCCCGGTGGACGGCGTCGACCTGCCGCTGGTGGTCGCGCCACTGGACGTCTTCGAAGTGGGTGAACCGCTCCCGGGCGAGCTCCTCGGTCAGGGCCCGACTCGCGGGGTCGTGACGTTCGTCGGCGATCGCCGCCAACCACCTGGCTTCCTGCTCGGCGAAGTGCTCGGACATGGTCGGGCCGTCGGGCTGGAGCCAGGGTGGGGGTTCGGCATCCTCGCGGATCAGGGTCTGGCCATCGCTGACGTAGCGTCGGGGTCGGGTGTCGCCCCGCTGCGTGATGGAGATGGTGCAGGATCCGGGAACCATGGGGATGGACAGCGGGGCGTCCTCGAAGCTCCAGACCTCCAGCGGACACCCCTCTCCGTTCTGGACGACCTGGAACGTGTCTGCGGGCAGAGAGGGCAGGGTGTGGGACACGAGGTCGTCGTGGCGGGTGCAGCGCGCGGTGTGGGATCCGGGGTCGAAGGCGATCTCGATCCAGGCCACGGGCAGGCCGTCTTCGCCGGCGATCGCGGTGCTGTGCAGCGCGCCTTCCTCGGGCTCCACCGGGAACGGACCGTACACGCCGGGAGCGACCTCGCGGGCATTCACGGCGGTCTCGCCCTCGTGGACGTGGGCATCGATGCAGTCGGCGTAGAAGGCATCGAGGTGATCGCCCAGCACGGTGTTGAGCTGGGTGACGAGGGGCAGGTCCGCGGTGGGTCGGGGGCTCGGCGCGGAGGAGGAGCGCTCGGGGGGAGAGCGGGGCGCGACCGTGGGCGCAGGGGCGTCGGCGCGGGAGGCGGGTCGAGGTCGGTCTGCCGGGACGTCGCGGGAGGCGGGTCCGGCCAGGCCCCACATCACGGCGAGCGCACCCAGAACGCCCAGCAGGCCCGCCACGACGAGCGGAACGCGGGACGAGATGGAATCAGAGCCGCCGGACATGGACGCTCCATCGATCGGAGATACGAACCCTGTATCGGCTGGGGCTGTCGGGGGACCGACCCACCGATAGTGGAGATGGGGGAGACCCCGGGGGACGTGTGGACTGGAACAACCTCAAAGGCCTCGCTCGGGACTGGTTGCTCGCCATCGTGGTGGTGGTGGCGCTGTGGTTCCTGTGGCTGACGTTCTTCGCGCCGGGGCCGAAGAACGCGGGTCCTGCGCCGGACTTCGCGTTGATGGACCTGGAGGGCGAGGAGGTCCGGTTGTCCGAGCACGACGACGTGGTGGTGCTCAACTTCTGGTTCACGAGCTGCCCGCCGTGCCGGCACGAGATCCCTGAGCTGTCGGCGTTTCACGAGGCGAACCCCGACATCCCGATCTACGGCGTCAGCATCGACCGGATGCCCAGCTCGCGCCTGGATGCGATGTCGCGCAAGCTCGGCATCACCTACCCGGTGCTCCACGACGCCGAGTCGCGGGTGGCCAACCAGTACGGCGTGAGCCTGTTCCCGACCACGGTGGTCGTGCACCAGGGGCAGATCGCGGACGTCCGCATGGGCGAGGTCACCCGACGCAGCCTCGAAGCGATGGTCGCCGCGGTGCACCAGCACTGAACGGGTACTCCAGGGGGTCCGCCACCCTCATCCGCGCGTCGGATCGCCCTTCTGGAGGTTCTCCAGATCGCGCAGGTGCTCGGGGATGTCGTCCCGACTGCCGCGCTCGCTCAGCCGGCGCGCGCTCGCGGCTTCCAGCAGGGTGGCCAGTCGATCGACGTCGTTCGTCGTCGCCCCGGCCCAGGTCAGCTGGATGGGCTTGCCCAGGGCCGGGTTGACCTGGACGCCGTCGGCGAACCGGGTCACGCGCGCGTCGGCGAGGGGAGCGGTTCGGGTTCCCTCGGTGCTCCGGACGGAGAGCACCCCGGCGCGGACCTCGAAGGCGTAGGGCACGGCGTGGTGCTCGGACTCCCAGCGGAACCACTCCCCCAGCCCCCGCTGGCTCGAGTACGCCACCACGATCGCGACGAAGACCAGCACCGCGACGGTCAGGAAGCCCTGACGGGGGGCGCGCGTGGCGAAGAACAGGCTCGCGGGAATGGCGACGGTGAGTCCCCAGCGCGCGAGGGTACCCAGGCTGGGCAGCGAGCCCGGCTGGTGGTGGACGAAGCGTCCCCGACACCCTCCTGCGTCGACCTCGAGCTCCAGCGACACAGCGCCCCCTCGTCAGCGGAGTCTACCGCTGTCGCGATATGATCCGCGTCCCTCCCCGACGGTCGCACGCCTCCCACACCCCGACCGCCGGAATCCCCCGTCCCCGCCGGGCGTTCTGCTCGCACCCCCCTCCGGAGCCCCGATGAACCGCATCTTCTACGCCATGATCGCGCTCGCGGTCCTGTTCGCGGCGTTCCGGGAGCTGGTGTGGACGCTGCAGCCCGATGCGCTCGTCGGCTGGCTCGCAGCCACGATTCCCTCGGTGGACTGGGTGGCCCCCGCGGTCGTCGATCCCGAAGCCCCGGTCAAGGCCCCGATGGACGCGCTGAGCACGGGGTTGTTCGACGCTGCGAAAGCCAGTGTGAGCCTCGCGATCGGCCTGATCGGCGCCATGGCGTTCTTCCTCGGTCTGATGAAGGTGGCCGAAGACGGCGGGATGCTGAAGCTGGTCGCGCGGGTGCTCCGACCGGTGATGGAGCTGCTGTTCCCGGATGTTCCAGCCGACCATCCGGCGATGGGGGCCATGATCATGAACATGAGCGCGAACGCGCTGGGGCTGGGCAACGCCGCTACGCCGTTCGGGATCAAGGCGATGCAGGAGCTCGACACCCTGAACGGCGAGAAGGGGACCGCGACGAACGCCATGGCCCTGTTCCTGGCGATCAACACGAGTGCCGTCACCCTGCTCCCGACCGGTGTGATCGCCCTTCGTGACGTGATCGGCAGCGAGAACCCAGCCGGCATCATGGGGACCACCCTGCTGGCGAGCCTCTGTTCGACCGTTGCCGGGATCGGGGCGGCCAAGCTGTACCAGCGGTTCTCGACCGACCCCACCACCGTCCAGACCGGCACCCTCGACTACGCGCGCCTGGGGGTGTTCGCCGCGACCACGATGTCCGCTGGGCTCGTCGTGACGGGTCTGTTCTGGATCCCGGTCCCGATGGTCGGGCGCCTGGCGGTGGGGATCGGGGTGTTGGTCATGGTCGGCGTCGGCTGGTCCGTGTTGGGCTCCCAGCCCGCACGTAGACGACCGCGCGAGGTGTTGGCGTTGTTCGCGCTGGTGTACGTCATCGCCATCGGGATCACGCTCTGCATCCTCTACGGCGAGATCGTGGGGCCGTGGGTCGTGCCGCTGATCGTGCTGGGGCTGCTCTCCTGGGGGTTCTTCGCAGGGGTGGCGGTCTACGAGTCGTTCGTCGAGGGCGCCAAGGAGGGGTTCGCGGTCGCGACCAAGATCATCCCGTACCTGGTGGCGATTCTCTGTGCGGTCGGCATGCTCCGGGCGTCCGGTGCACTCGCGGTGTTCGTGGCGTTCGTGAGTCCCGTGACCAGCCAGCTGGGGATGCCCGCCGAAGCGCTCCCGATGGCGCTGTTGCGGCCGCTG
The DNA here is from genome assembly GCA_965224055.1 of Myxococcota bacterium. Classification (GTDB taxonomy): domain Bacteria; phylum Myxococcota_A; class UBA796; order UBA796; genus JACKEQ01. The sequence goes on from OZ245034.1 coordinate 7,357,390, forward strand.
TCGGGTTCGGGCGCCTACGGCGTGATGACCGAGATCATGCAGAACGAGGGCCCGGACAGCTACGCGGGCTACCTCGTGAGCACGCTCCAGGGGTCGACCGAGACCACGTTCTACGTCATCGCCGTGTACTTCGGGGCCGTGCAGGTCACCCGGATCCGGCACGCGATGGCGGCCGCTCTCACCGCCGACGTCGCGGGAATCATCGGCGCGATCGTCGCATGCCAGCTGTACTTCCTCTACAACGCCCTGTGAATCGCCCCGCGACATCGGGCCCCGAGGCGATATGGATGGTGCTGGAGAACACATGCGCACGCTGAAGCCCATCGCCCTCGTCGCAGCCCTGGTCGTGGGGGCCGCCGGTTGCGGGTCCTCGTCTTCGCCGGGAGACGCCCACGCCGGTCGGAAGAACACCGATGGCGATGCCAGCGAGCAGGTCGTCGCCACGTGGGAAGGCGGTCAGGTCACGATGGCCGACCTCGAAGAGGACGTCGGAGCGCGCCTGGTCACGATGGAGCAGGAGTTCCAGCTGCAGCGCTACGAGATGTTGTCGCGGGCGCTGGATGGTGCCGTGGACGACGCGCTGCTCGAAGCCGAAGCCGAAGCCCGCAAGCTCCCGGACGTCCGCGCGCTGCTCACCAAGGAGATCGAAGAGAAGATCACCCTGCCGACCGACGAAGAGGTCGAGGCCTTCTACGCCGAAGTCCAGCCCCAGCTGCGCGGTGCCAAGCTCGAAGAGGTCCGGTCGATGCTCACCGCCGAGCTCATGCAGCGCCGCATGGCCGACCGCTACGACGCGTTCGTGAAGGAGCTCCGGAAGAAGAAGGGCGTCGATGCGCGGCTGCCCTACCCGGATCTGGCGAGGGTCGAGATCGAGGTGGTCGACACCGATCCCACCAAGGGGGCCGACGACGCCCCGATCACCATCGTGCAGTACGCCGAGTACCAGTGCTACTACTGCAACAAGGTCGCACCCACCCTGGATGCGCTGCTGGACGACTACGACGGCAAGGTCCGGCTGGTGTTCAAGGACTTCCCGCTCGAGAACCACCAGCGCGCGATGCCCGCAGCCGTGGCCGCGCGGTGCGCCGGCGATCAGGGCAAGTACTGGGAGATGAACCGCATCCTGCTCGCCAACCAGCAGGCCCTGCGCGACAGCGACTTCGACCAGTACGCCAAGCAGCTCGACCTCGACACCGAGCAGTTCACGAAGTGCCTGTCGTCGGGCGAGCACGAGCCGCACATCCGCGAGGCCTTCGCGTCCGGGCAGCAGGTGGGCGTGCAGGCCACTCCCACGTTCTACGTCAACGGGGTGCTGGTGTCCGGTGCCCAGCCGTACGACCAGTTCAAGGACGTCATCGAGCGCGAACTCGAGCGCCTCTGAACCGCGCCGTTGTCGCAGGCTGGGCGCACGAGGCTCCCACCGGCGGCCCGGGTGTCCTACACTGCCGCCCATGGGGAAGATCGGGGATTCGATTCCGGACCACATCGGGCCGTTCCGCGTGCTGCGTGCGATCGCGGCGGGCGGCATGGCCGAGGTGTACGCCGTCGAGGACCCGACGAGTGGCGAGCACTTCGCGCTGAAGATGTTGGTCGCGGTGAAAGTTGCGTTGAAGCGATTCAATCGCGAGTACGAGGCGATGACGCGCCTCAACCATCCGGGCATCGTGCGGGTCTACCACTACGGGCTTCACCAGGGGCATCCCTGGCTCACGATGGAGCTCCTGCGGGGCAGTCCGGCTCAGCCGTGGGTCAAGAAGGAGGGCAAGCCGGGCAGTCCCCAGCGCACCCAGGAGGTCCTGCGGCTCGGCTACCACCTGTCCCAGGCGCTGCACTACGTGCACGCACGGGGCCTGGTGCACCGCGATCTGAAGTCGGCGAACGTGCTGGTGCTGCCGGATCGCCGCGTGAAGCTGGTGGACTTCGGCACCGCGCACCTCGGCGATGCGATCGACAAGCTCACCGGAGAGGGCGAGTTCGTGGGCACCTACGCCTACGCGAGTCCCGAGCAGCTCCTGGGCCGCAACATCGACGGGCGCAGCGACCTGTACAGCCTCGGCGTGCTGCTGTTCCGGCTGTGCACCGGTCGTCGGCCGTACTCCACCAACGATCCGGCGAAGCTGCACCACGCCCACGTGAAGGGTGCGGTGCCCGATCCCCGCGAGCTGGTGCCGCAGCTCCCGAAGGGCCTTCCCGAGCTGATCATGCACCTGATGCAGAAGAAGCCCGGGGAGCGGCCCCGGTCGGCGGGTCAGGTCGCGCAGCGTCTCGAGGAGATCGCCGGCAAGCCCTTCGGAATCCGGAGCCCCCTGGCGCTCCACGACCCCCACGTCACGGGGCGCGAGCGAGAGCAGCGCGAGATCCGGCAGCGGATGGCCGAGCACACGAGCACCGCCGTGCTGGTGCTGGGCGAAGCGGGGTCCGACCGCAAACGGCTCGTCGACAGCGTGCTCGCAGAGGCCGTGGCCGCCGGAGACACCGTGTTCACGGGCAACCTGCGCGCAGGCCGCGACATCGAGGGGCTGCTGGGCCTGCTCAAGGCGGTCGCGCGCCAGGGCTCCGACAACGATCTCGCCATCCGGGCGCTGCGCAAGCTGTCCCGGGCCAACGTCACGCAGCTCGCCACGCCCCGGGTCCGCGCCACGCTGCGCAAGTCGGTGCAGTCGGCGTTCGAGGCCCTGGCCAAGGGGCAACGGGTGGTCGTGGGCATCCACGGGCTCGAGAACGCGACGACCCTCACGCTCGAAGTGCTGGCGAACGTCCGTGCCTACGCTGCGGACGCGGGGCTGCGGATCCACATCCTCGCGAGCTGCTCGGCAGGGGTGATCGCGCGCAACTCCGAGATCGGGCGACGCTTCCCGGACGCCCACACCCTGCATCTCGACCCCCTCGATCCGCGCGAGATCGGGCTTCGGGTGGGGGCGATGCTGGGTCGTCGTCCTCCACCGGCCGAGCTGTCCCTCGAGCTGTACGACGCCACCGATGGGCAGCCGCAGTACATCGAGGAGGCCGTACGCCAGCTGGTCGCGACCGGCGGGCTCGAGGCCGATGACGGCAATCGCCTGGAGTGGGCGGGGGCCCAGGTCGAAGTGCGGGTGCCCGAGCGGGCTCGGGAGGATGCCGAAGGGCTGCTGACATCCCTGCCCATCCTCCATCGCCGAACCCTCGAAGCCGCGGCGCTGCTGGACGAAGAGGTGCGGGTCGAGCTGCTGGCGAACGCGCTGGGGTGGGACGTCGAAGACCTGTTGTGGATCGCCCGGGCGCTGGTCGACCAGCAGATCCTGCGCTGGGAGATCGAGGACGAGGTGCTGCTCTGGGCTCGGGGGCGCTTGCGTCACATCCTCGCCGAGGGGATCGGGGGCGTGCGCCGGGCCGCTCACGAACACACGCTGGTCCGCGCGATTCGCCCGCACTCGCCGAGCGCTGCGCAGGTACGGTTGCTCCTGGCCACGGGCGAGTCCACCGAGGCGTTCCGCCGCTGCACGGTGGCTGCGCGCGCTGCGTTCGGGGAACACGACTACCGCCACGCTCTGGAGATGCTCACCCCGCTGTTCCGACGCGAGCAGGGGGTCCCGCGCCCCCTGGTGGCCGAGGCGCACCTGCTGCACGCGCGCTGTCTGCACGTGATGCGGCCGCTCGACACCAGCGCAGCCCGATCGCTCGCTGCAGCGCGCAAGGAGGCGAGCGACCCCGCGATGCTGGCCGAGATCGACTACGCGACCGCGATGCTGTCGGGCGCCATCGGGCATCACGGCAACTACATCAAGCAGCTCCAGCAGGCCTGGGAGTCCGCCGAGGCTGCGGAGGTGTCCGACCTCAAGGCGCGCGTCGCGTTGGAGAACTGCTCGTCTGGACGCCATCGCGGGCACGCCAAAGAAGCCCGGACCTGGCTCGACCGCGCGCGTCGCTCCGCCATCGGGGCGCGGGATCGCTCGCTGATGGGCGTGGTCACGGTGGAGTCTGCTGAGCTGTCGTTGATGGCGGGGGATGCGCCAGAAGCCGAGCAGCTGGCCAGCAAAGCCATGCAGTACTTCGAGATGCAGGGCGATGCGTACGGGTTCTACCGGGCCATCGCCACGTGGGCGTCGTCGCTGCGGCGTCAGGCCCGCTGGTCGGACGCACTGGCGTTGTTGACGCAGCGCCTGCCCGAAGCCCGGCTGGCCGAAGATCCCCAGGTCTACATCCAGATGCTGCTGTCCGCGGCCTGGTGCGAGATCGACCTGTGTCGTCTCGGTCGGGCCCAGGAGCTCGTCGACGAGCTGGCTGCGACCATCCGTCGGGGGGAGGCGCTGCCGCTGCAGGTGGCCGCTCGCCTGTTGTACGGCCGGATCCTGTTGGCGTCCGGCCAGTTCATGAACGCGGCCTTCGTGCTCAAGGAGGTCCACGAGCGCGCCCGCAACGCCCAGCTCGTCATCCTGTCCGAGACCGGGCGTGCGCTGTGGGCCGAGACCTGCTGGCACCTGCGGGATCGCCAGCGGTCCAAGCAGCTCTTCCAGTCCGCGATGCTGGGCCTGCGCGCCACCAAGGCCATGACCCCTCTCGCGGACGCCTGTGCGGCCCGGGCCCGGGTGTTCGCACGGGAGGTCTCCCCCGACGAACTGTTCAAGCCGGTCGCCGAGCTACTCGATGCCGAGGGGCTGCCCGCGATCCAGCTTGAGCGCACCCTGGCGCGCGGGATCTGGGAGCGCCAACAGGGCGATCGGGGCTCCATGGCCGAGACCTACCGTACGGCCGCCGTCTCACTCAACCGCCTCGCATCGGGGCTCAACGACACCGACCGTGCAGCACTGCGCGTTCATCCGTGGTCACGGCGAATTCGCCGGGGGCTGCGCTGAGTGCTTGCAGTTAGTACCATCGGTCCTTCTCGACTTCTCGTGCAGAGGACATGACCTCCACCACGCCGCCGTCCGAGCTGCCCGAGACCATCGGGCCGTACCGCCTGCTCCGCCCCATCGCCCGGGGCGGCATGGCCGAGGTGTACGAGGTGGAGGACCCCGTGAGCGGCGAGCACCTGGCGCTGAAGCTCCTGATGCAGGAGGGGGCGGCCCGCGCGCGCTTCGACCGCGAGTACGAAGCGATGATCCGGCTGAACCATCCGAACATCGTCCGGGTCTACAACTACGGCCTCACGCACAACGGGCAGCCCTGGCTGTCGATGGAGCTGATCGACGGAACCCCGATCCAGGCGTACGCCAAGCGCTGTGGTCGTCCGGGCAGCCCCGAGCGCATGGAGGAGGTGATCCGCGTCGCGCACGACCTCGCGCTGGCGCTCGACCACATCCATCGGCGCGGTCTGGTGCACCGCGATCTCAAGTCGGCCAACGTCCTGGTCCTTCCGGACGGGCGCGTCAAGCTGTTGGACTTCGGAACCGCCCGTGTCAGCAACGCTCTCGAGGAGATCACCCGCGACGGCGAGTTCATCGGGACGTTCGCGTACGCCAGCCCCGAGCAGCTCACCGGCGGCGAGGCCGACCATCGCTCCGACCTGTACAGCCTGGGGGTCCTGCTGTACCGGCTCGCGACCGGCAAGCGCCCCTTCGTGGCCAAGGAGCTCCACGAGCTCGCGCGGCTGCAGGTCAAGGTCCCGCCCGAGCCTCCGCGCGAGAAGGTGCCGAGCATCCCGGAGGGCTTGCAGGACGTCATCCTGGGTCTGCTCGAGAAGAAGAAGGAGGACCGACCCGTCTCGGGCGAGGACGTCGCACGGCAGCTCGAGGAGGTCGCGGGGCATCCGCTCTACCTGCCCGGAACCCTCGACGTCGACCTGTCCAGCGAGCGGTTGGTCGGTCGTGAGCCCCAGATGGCGGGGCTGTGGCGCTTCGTCGACGGGGGAGGGAACGCCGAGGGCGACCGGGCCGGGCAGCGTCCAGGGGATGTCGCGCTCGTGGTGGGGCTGCAGGGAAGCGGGCGGCATCGCATCCTGCAGGCCCTCGAGAAGGACATCGCCACCCGGGGTTGGCGGAGCGCGTCGGCCTTCTTCCGGCGTGGCCTGGAGGACATCGAGGTGCTCGTCTCGCTGTTCCTCAAGCTGGGCGAGCACTTCATCAGCAAGCCCCAGAGCGTACAGCGTGCCCTCGACACGTTGAGAGATGTCCGCGAGGCCCGGGGGCTGTCCGTCGCAGAGCGGCTCGACCGCATCCGGGGCGCGGGAACCGTGCTGCTCGCCGTGCTCACCCAGAGCTCCGGTCTGCCGGTGGTCCTGCTCCTCAGAGGTCTTCAGCACGCCGGTCCCGTGGGCTACGAGCTCATCGTCGCGCTGCGCGAGACCATCCAGGAATCCAACCTCCCCGTGCTGTTCGTCGGAGACGTCCACGAGCGGGCCGACGATCCCAACACGATGGCCCGCAAGCGATTGCCGGATGCCCTGCGGATCCACCTCCCGCCGATGACCGTGCGCGAGGTCGCGCTGCTGGTGGGCTCGCTGCTGCACCGTCGCCCGCCGCCCGCGATGATCGCCCGGCAGATCTACGACGCGTCCGGCGGGCTGCCCACCTACGTCGAGGAGGTCGTGAAGGGCCTGGTGGGGCAGGGGATCCTGCGGGTACAGGGCCGGGATGCCAACCGCATCGAGTGGGCTCAGCGCGAGGACATCGACATCCCCGTCCCCGAAGGCGCGCGGATGCGGGTGATGGACAGCCTGGCCGAGCTGCCGGCCGATCGACGTCGGGTGCTCGAAGCCCTGGCGGTGGCGGGCGGAGAAGGGTCCGATCGGGTGCTGGCCCACGGGCTGGGGCGCAGTGCGCGTCATCTCCAGGTTCCGCTGGAAGACCTCGCGGCGCGGGGCTGGATCTCCCTCGATCGCAACGACGCCACGGGTGCGGGGGCTTACGCCCGGTGGCGGCAGATCCTGGCCGAGCAGGTGGTGCTGGATCAGATGCACCCCTGCAGGCGGCGCGTGCTGGAGCACCGGATCATCGATCAGGTCGCGAGCGAGCCCGCGTTCGTCGCTCAGATCCGGTTGCTGCTCGAGGTGGGTCGGGTCGACGAGGCCCTGGAGCGCGCGCTGGACTGGGCGATCCACCACCTGTCCAAGAACCGGCCCGTGACCGCTCTCGAGGTTCTCGACGAAGTCCTGCCGCACATCGAGGGGGGCCAGAGCACGTCCAACTCGGTGCGTTCACAGCTCTACCTGCTCCACGTCACCAGCCTGCTCCTGGCGCGGCCCACCGACACCCAGACCGCCCGGTCCCTGGCCAAGGCCAGCAAGCTCGGGGCGCACGAAGGCGATCTGTTCCAGGCCGAAGTCGATCTGACGCGTGCGCGAATCCAGCGGGTGATCGGTCACTATCCCAACTTCCGCAAGTTCCTGATGAAGGCGTGGAACGTCATCGAGCACATGGAGCCCAGCCCTCTCGGGACCACGGTGGCCGATCTGCTCGGCTGGTCGAACCGCGTGGCGGGTCTGGTCGACGACGCTGCGGCGTGGCATGGGCGGGCCCGACGTATCGCCGTGCAGGTGGGGATCGGCGGGGTCCAGGCCCACGCGGACGTCGGAGTGGCGGGGTGGCAGTACGCCCGCGGATTGCTCCAGGAGGCCGAGCGCACCGTCGTGACCGCCATCCGCACCTTCGACGAGGTGGGCGACACCCGGGGGATCTCGGTCGCGCTCCCGGTGTGGGCGGGCACCATGCGGCAGCAGGCCCGGTTCACCGAGGTGCTGGGCGTGCTCTACCAGCAGATGCCGATCATGCGCGAGAGCGAGGCGCCGAGCTTCTACGTCCGGCTGATGCTGGCCGCCGCGATCTGCGAGAGCGATCTGTGTCGGCTGGGGCGCGCTCAGGAGTGCGTCGAAGAGCTGGCCGCCACGCTGCGCCGCGGAGAGCACCTCGATCTGCGCCTGATGGCCGATCTCGTCAGCGGTCGCATCCTGGTCGCGTCGGGGGAGCTGTCGGACGCCGAGCGCACCCTCAAGCACGCCGCCGAGCGTGCCGGAGCGGCGGGGCTGCACGTGCTGGCCCAGCTGGCCCGCGTGCACCTCGGTGCGGTGTACTGGTCCACCGGGCGACACCGTCCGGCCAAGCGGTTGTTCAGCGAAGGGGTGAGCGCGCTCCGGAAGTCGGGCGACGTGCCGGCCACCGTCGAAGCCATCACGGTCCAGGCGCGCTGTCTCGCCGTCGAGGTCGATCCGGACCGTCTGTACGCGCCCGTTGCGGACTTCCTCGACAATCAGCCCGCGCCCGTCGCGCGTCTCGAGCGCACCCTCGCTCGGGTCCGTCACCAGACCGCCAACGACAAGGGCGACCCGCGACCCGACGCCGAGGAGGCCGTACGCATCCTCGAAGCCATCGGGCGGGGCCTGTCCGCTACCGACCGTGCGGCTCTCCGGCTCCATCCGTGGACCCACCCGGTCCGCTCGCTGGGCCTGTCGGTGCTGAAGGACGTGCAGTAGTGACGGCGTGAGGGGCGGGCCTACAGCACCCACACGAGGATGGCGATGGCGAGGCCGGCGACCATCACCACTCCACCACCGACCAGCACGCCGAGGGCGACCGCGGTGATCGCGAACCCGAGGAAGCCGCCTTCGCGGGGAGCCGGCTCCGGGCCGTCGATGCTGGCCGACGTGAGGACCTCGGCGGGGCGGCTGTTTCGTGGAGGGCTGGGGGCCAGGGAACGACCCGAAGTGGGCAGGTCGCGCGGCGGCAACGTGTGCGGGGCGGGCTGACGGTCCGGGTTCTCGTCGGTGACCGGGCGCTCGACGGTCTCGACCTCGGAGGGCTTCGGATCCACCGACATCGGCGGTGGAGGCTCGCCCTGTGCGTCCGCCTGCGCATCGACGTCGACGGTGCGCCGCTCGATGTCGAGGGTCTTGGGATCGACCATGTACACGTCGAGGGTGGCGGCTTTGTCGACGGGTGCGAGGGGCGCATCGGGTCCGTCGACGATCGACTCCGGGGCATCGACGTCCATCGTGGAGGCTGCCGAGGGCGTCGAGGACGCCATGGACTCGGGGGGCACGGCGGTGTTGGTGGACACCTCGGAGAAGTCCGGTGGGGCGTCTTCCTCCCCCGTGCCGCCCTGGGTGATGTCGCGCAGGGCCGGCCCCAGATCGCCCGTCGGGACGGGGCGCTGGAAGGGCCCGGTTGTGGGACGGACCGTGTGCAGGCCCGACGGCACGGGCGGTGCCTGGGTCTCGACCTCGCGGGGGGGCAGGCTGGGGGTCCTGGTGCGGTTGCTGGCCTGGGGGCCCTCCGGGATGCTGCTCGCCATCGGTGGGGTGAGGTCGGCCACCGCGGCCGGGCGCTTCTGGTTCTTCTGGGGTTTGGGAGGCCGGGTGTCGGGGCGGTCGAGCAGGCCGCGCGCACTGTCGCGTCCGCTGCGGGGCTTCAGCCGGGTTCCGCGGCGACCCTTCGACCTGCGGGCTTCGAGATTGTCTTCTTCGATGGTCTGACCCGTCAGCGAGCCGCTCGGCACGCCCTGGGGTTCCGGGAACTTCTGCGCCCGTGCCCAGCGCACGTGGCTGGGCCCGTCGAGCTCGTCGACCAGGGAACTGCAACGGTTCTCGACCTCGAAGGCGCTCGGACGGTGCGCGGAGTCGTACGCGAGCATGTCGCGCAGCAGGGCCATGACCGGCTCGGGGGCCTCGACGGCTGTGAGTCGCTTCTTCAGGAACGACGTGTAGCGCTCGGGCAGACAGCAGATCGTCACCTGGTCGGACAGCTCCATGTCCTCGTACAGGCGCTCGCCCGCGAGCAGGCGGAACATCGTCACCCCGAGTGCGTAGACGTCGCTCGCCGAGCCCTGAAACCCCTTGGTGAACGCTTCGGGGGCGGCGTAGCCGGGGGTGAACGGCAGGTCGCCCTGGGCGGTCTTGGCGTGGCGGAACATCTCGGTGGTGCGCGCGATGCCGAAGTCGAGCAGCTTGATCTCGCCGTGCTTCCCGATCCGGATGTTCTCGGGCTTGATGTCGCGGTGGATCAGCTTCAGCGGCTTGCCGGTCTCGGGCGACGGCGTGGTCCAGGCCGTGTGCAGCGCGCTCGCCACCTCGCCGAGCGCGCCGAGCACGACGGTCTGAGGCAGCAGGTAGGGCTTGCGGCAGCAGCGCGCGAGGTCGACGCCGTCGATGTACTCGGTGACCAGGGCCACCCGGCCGCGGATGAGGGTCATCTCGATCACCCGCAGGATGCACGGATGGTCGAGGATCGCGAGCATCCGGCCCTCGTCGCGGAGGCGCTGTACGGCCGCGTTCGCGTGGCGCAGATCTTCCTTGAGCACCTTGACGGCGACCCGCTTGGTGAGGCCCCCCGGCCGGTTGAGCGACGCGAGATACACCTCTCCGAAGCCGCCCTGTCCCAGGCATTTGTCGAAGGTGAAGCTCAGACGGTCGCTCATCGCGTCTGTACGATAGCAGTTGCGAACGCCGTTCGACGCGCTGTTGGACTGTGGAGGAGGTCAGGACGTCCCGTGCGGATCCTCGTCGCTGGCATGCACATCGCGCTGGGGCTGCTCGTCGTGCTCGAGGGGCTCGTCGTGGTCGTGCAGTCGCGGCTCAACCTGCTCTGGGAGTCCCATTTCTACGGGGAGCGGTCGCCCATCAGCCTCACTCTCGCGGGAGCTGCGCTCATCGTGATCGGGATGGGGGTCGCCACCTTCCTCGGCGGGGCGCTCTATTCGCGGTCGCGCGCCGGGGGTCGTTGGGTGCTCCTCAACTCCCTGTTGCTCATCTGCATCGGGCTCCCCGAGTCCGTCGCCTGGGTGCTGGTCATCGGCTCGGGCCTCGTCGTGATCGACCAGTACCGCTCGGTCCGTGCTGCCCGTCTCGACGGGGGGGATGGAGACGGAGGGGACGGCTGAGACGGGATGGGGAACCGAGAGGTCCAGCTCCAGATCGAGGGCATCGTCGAAGGACAGGACCGGAAGCGCCACCGAGCTGCCCGCCACCCGCAGGCGCAGGCGCGCGAGGTTCCAGCGTCGGGCGATGGGCCCCTGGGACAGCTCGAGGGACTGCAGCTTGTCGCGGGCGACGATGCGGGTCTGCCGCACCCACCAGCCTTCGCGCGCCACCACGTAGCGTTCGCCGACCCACCAGCCCTGGTGGCGATGATCGAACCAGGTCGCGAACAGGGCCATGGGCACCAGCGCGAACGCGATGACCCCGCCGGGCTGGAACACCCAGGCGAGGAACGCCGCCAGCAGACCCGTTCGCATCGCCGACTGCAAGAGCGCCCGTCGTACCGCGTTCGGATGGGGGGGACGCAGCGTCAGGCCCGCCAGGTCGGGGACATGGGGCAGTGCGGCTGTGAGCACGGGCACGAAGCGCTCCTCGGGGAGCACGGGGACCATGGCCTCGGCGGTCATCGTGCCTCCGGCTCCTTCGCGAGCGGCGGCGGTCTCGAGGTGCAGCACGCCGAAGCCCATCGCCCGACGGATGAACGACTGGGACAGGGTTGCGAGCTGGATCTTCGGCTGCGCGAGCTCCACGCGTCGGCGGGTCAGGAGCCCCTCCTCGGCCACCAGGGTGTCGGTGCCCAGCGACAGGCGGAAGTTCCAGTGGCGCACGATGCTGGTGGCCGCCCCCAGGATCCAGGCGCCGGTCACCAGCAGGATCAGCACGGCTGCGCTCCCGACCGTTCCGAGCGCCAGCGCGAAGGTCTCGGCGCCCGACGTGGGATCGAGGCTCATCACGGCTTCGTAGATCACCCCCATCGCGACCACCACCAGCCCGAGACGCGCGGTGGACAGGCCGTACCGCACCAGATCCATCCAGGTGTTCTGGACCAGCGCCGGCCGGTCGACCTCGGCGGTGGGGTCGGGGCGCACCCGCTGGCGGGCCTTGTCCAGGGCCTCCATCAGCGCGTGGGCTTCGGCTTCGGACAGGGCGGACAGCTGCCCCTCGATCTCGGTGCCCGACGCGGTCTCGACCTTGAGCTCCACCAGCCCGCTCATCCGGTGGAACACGTTGCGGACCAGCTCGACGTTCTGGATGCGCTCCGGGGGGATCACCCGGACCTGACGGTAGAACATCCCCGACCGGATCTCGAGGCGCCCGCCGTAGACGCGGTAGCGCAGCGTGAACCAATGCCAGACGGTCCGCCAGACGGGGGTGATGAAGAAGAACCCGAGCAGACCGAGCTCGAACAGCCCCATCCCTGCGGTTCCGCCCGTGCCCACGACCGCTGCCAGGAGCAGCGGCCAGAGCGACCGGACCACCCGCCAGGCCGTGGGGATGAGGTTCACCACGACGCTCGCAGGATGCAGCGTGTTCCAGTCGGGCGCTTCGGAGACGTCCTGCAGGTCGGTCATCAGACCCCGCCGTCGCCACTCACCCGCACGAGCTGGTCGCGCAGGGACTCGGCGTCGTCGAGCTCCAGGCCCGGAATCACCCCATCACCGCCCACGCCGCTCGCCGTGTGGATCTGCAGGCGCGCCAGGCCGAGCCACTGCTCGATGGGCCCCTGGCGGACGTCGACGTGCTGGATTCGGCTCGCCGGAATCGCGGTGATTGCGCGGATCAGCACTCCACGCGCGATCAGCAGATCTTCGTCGCGCAGCGCGTACGACCACCGGTCGAAGGCCAGGCTGGGAAACCACAGGGCCGCGAGGAACACCAGGAACAACCAGACCACCGCGGCACCGCTGGCGTAGACCAGGCCGATCAGGAAGCTGGCCGCGAAGGCCGCGACGATGGTGAACGGGAACCAGAACAGGAACAGCCGGCTGAAGGCCTGGAGGTAGAACAGCAGACGGGCACGCGGCGAGAGCGGGAGCCAGTCCATGGTCAGGGTGCCTTGACCCGGTCGAGGGGGCAGGGCAGCGGCCCGGAGTCGACGATGATCGCGCGGGCGGCCGCTTTGTGCATCCGGTCGCGGTCGTCCTTGCCTTCGGGTGACAGCTCGACCTCGGGGGTGGGCCCCTTCAGGTTGCTCACCGAACCGATGGGCAGGCCGTCGAGCAGGTAGGTGACCCGGCCCTCGCGGTCTTCGTCGATGTAGGCCTTCAGCGCTTCGACGCCTTCGTCGCTCAGGGTGATCACGGTCCAGGGAGACAGCGTGAGGTCCTGTCGGATCGCCCCCTTCTCGACCTGATCGCTGGTGAACAGCGTGCGGTTGGGGTCGGTGGTGGGGTGCGCCCTCAAGAAGCCCGGCGTGGCGAGGGTTCTGGGGATCTCGGCTGCGACGTCGGGATCGGCCGGCAGCGTGACCTCGACCGTGAACCCGGCATCGGTCTTCGAGTAGACGGGATTGCCGAGCCCCATGCCCTCGACCCGGTGCTGCACCACGTCGAGAGCCTCTGGACAGCCCTCCCACGCCAGGGTGACCCGCTTGCCGTCGGCCGCCCGTCCGCTGATGCCGAGGCCGAACATCACGCCGTAGCCGACGAACACGACCACCACCATCAAGATGGGAATGACCAGGATGATGGCCCCCTTGCGGGGCTTCATCGCTTCGACCTGTTCGGTTTCTCGATCCATGAGACCCTCCCTCTAACGACACCACGACGCACGACACGCAGCGGAGGAACGATGGGCGGAGGGCGCGGGCTGGCACTGGTCACCGGAGGCGCACGCGGCATCGGATTCGCCATCGCGCGCAGGCTGGGGTCCGAGGGGTTTCGGGCGGTGGTGGCCGACGTCGATGCTTCGGGTGCCGAGCGCGCCGCGATGGAGCTCGGTCGGGGAGCCATCGGACGGGGGCTGGACGTCCGCGACCACGAGGCGTTCGGGGGTCTGGTCCGCAGCCTCGAAGCCGATCTGGGGCCGGTCGAGGTGTTGGTGAACAACGCGGGCATCATGCCGGTCGGCCCCGTCACCGAGCAGTCCGTCGCCATGGACCAGCGGCAGATCGACATCAACGTGCACGGCGTCATCGCAGGCATCCGGGCCGTACTGCCCCAGATGCGGGCCCGGAATCGGGGTCACATCGTGAACATCGCCAGTGTGGCGGGCCGGATCGGGTGTGCGAACGCGGCGGTGTACGCGGCCACCAAGCATGCGGTCATCGGGTTGTCGGAGTCGATCCGCTACGAGCTCGACGACACCGGGGTCCGCATCTCGTACGTCTGTCCGGCGTTCGTCCAGACCGAGCTGATCGCCGGAGCTCCGGGTCCTCGCTGGCCTCCGCCGGTGTCGCCCGACGACGTGGCACGCGCGGTCAGCCGCTGCATCCGCACGGGTCAGGTGGACGTCTACGTGCCGCGGATCGCCCGGATCTCGGCCGTGCTTCCCTCCATCCTGCCGCGGCGGGTGGTGGAGGGGATCGGGCGCGTGCTGGGGCTGGACCGCATGTTCAGCGGCGTCGACGACGGGAAGCGGGCGGCGTACCGGGCGCGGATGGGGTCGGAGTGAAATGGATGAGCCGCTCGCCTGCGAGAAGGAGAGCGGCTCTTCCCGAACGCGAGTCGAGGCCATGAGCAGGGTCTAAGGCTCGGGCGACTCCCACTCCGATTCGAGGGGTCCTTCCGGCTGCCCGGCATCGAGCCACTGCTGAAAATCCGCCTCCACCCGCTCGTGCAACGCCTCGATGCGCTGGTCGCGTTGCGCTCGCTCTTCGTCGGTGAGCGGGGGCTTGGGCACGATCCGGCGGAGGCTGAGGCTGTACGTCCATTCCCCTTCCCGGTAGCGGGTGCGTGCCGAGAGCGCGAGCTTCCGCGATTGCCGTAGGCGCGCGCGCTCAAGGCTGGGGCGCCACGGCCCTGCCGCTGGGAAGGTCTCCATAAGGTTGGCGTCTTCGACTCGCACGCGGCCAAACCCTTCCACGTGGACTCCGATGGGTGCAGGGTTTATGTCGAGCGGGTGCTCGGACAAGTCGATGCAGGTACCATCGTCATCGAGCCCGTTCACGGCATGGACGCGAATCAGGGCTTCGTCGTGGTGGACCGCCAACTGCCCGCAGGTCCGGGCGGCGTTCTCGAGGGCGACACAGGTCTCGAGGGCGTCGACGATGGCGTCGGTCGTGGTGGTGTCGAGTGCTGGACAGGTGATGGAGACCAACGCTCGGGGAGCGTACACGGCGTCCTCGAACGCGATGGGGGACTCCGCTTCTTCCCGGAGCTGTTCGATGTACCGGAAGATGGGCCGTTGGTCGGTGATTTCTGCTGACTGGGCACCAGCCAGGGCGAAAAGAGTGACTGCTAGCATGGATGCCTCACGGGTACTGCTTGAAGTACATGATGCCGTCGCGGTTAGCGTAGACCCACCCGGGTATGTTGTTGTCCCGGTCGGGGGCTCGGATTCCGATTGCGACGTTGTGGGTTTCGTATCGAACCCACCAGGGAGGGTCTGCGAGCCGGTCGGGCCGGCAGTTGATCTCCATTCTCTGGTTCACTTCGGCCAAGCACCATTCGCCCTGTAGGCCGAGCTGGTCCATCGCACGGTGATACTCGGCGACACAATCCTCATCCCATCCGGTGAAGTCGAACGACGGGCTGCCATCGGGTGGCGACCCGGCGCGGATCGCGCCGTCGAAGCCGTACATGTTCGCGAACGTCGAGTTCGATGGAAACATCGTCCATTCGCCGTCGAAGACGGTCTCGAACTCCCTGCACAGATTGCTCCCGACCGCCTGACCGTGCGTGTAGCACTCGTCGGTGTTGGTGCCGGTGGCACGCTCGCGAATCGCCCGTGTATCTGGTGCACCGCCACTGGTCCATTGGTTGGGCTCCCAGATGACCTGCCCTGGCGCGGCCGGATTGTATCCGTCGACCTCACCGAGCCACCGGTAAACTGTTGCCAGACTGGGTGCGGGACTCCATCCGTATCCCGTGCTGGTGTCGCTCGACGGAGTCACGCAGACTTCCGTGTTGTAGCCTTCGAGTGTGCAGGTCGCCTCCACCACACTGTCGCTGTATCCTCGAGCAGTGATGCGCAGTCTGGGCGGGTCGCCGACGAGCGGTGACGCTGCCGATTGGACGCCCACAGGAAAGGACCAGGTGTGTGAGCTGTGCGACAAGAAGCCGAGTTGTTGGTCCGGCGGGAGGTCGAGTTCGTGGACCTTCGGGTCGGCATCGTTGACTTGCTCGACTTCCAGCTCCCACTCGCACAGAGCCCCTGACCCGGTCACCTGAAGCTGACCCGAAATGGTGTCGGTGGCGGGGGAGTTCCATACCAGGGTGCCAGCGCCGGGTTGTGTGCTGTCACCCGTGAAGTTGGGGGAGACCGTCATCGAGCAGGAACAATCTGCAGCGTAAGCGGTGGTGCCAACCCCGAGGAATAGTGGGCACGCGAATCCGAGGCCAGACCGCAACCATGACACAACCACTTCTTGCATGAGTCGTGAACCCTCCATGGGTGAGCTTGCCAGAAGCAACGACTGCTGTCAACTCGCACCTACAGAACGTCCGCGAACGCAGAGGCGATCCCGTCGATCGCGTCCGCTTGCAGCTTCTTGGCCACGAACGGCTCCCAGTGCGTGACGAGGTCGCGCCGCACCTCGAAGCAGAGCACGCGACCCGGCCAGCGGTTCGACCACGTCGCGCCCGTGGTCACCGGGTGCAGCGAATACGCGTGGTTGTGTGCGACCTGGTGGCCCAGCGCCGCGAGCTTGGGGCCGAGGGCGTCCACCAGGCCCGGCGGCGCGAGGTCTTCGCCCTCCGGAGTCGCCGAGATGAAGTCGATCTCGGCCCGGAGCGGCGCCTGCTCGATGGCGTCGGGGGCATACGCGGCTTCGAGGGCGGGCACGATGTCCAGATCCACCACCTCGATCGGGACCGTCCTCGGCGCGTAGGTGTGCGGGATGAGCGCGAGCGGCCCGCCCTCACGGGGTTCTTCAGAGGGCTCACCGAGAATCCCCCGGTAGGCACGGGCCACGAACGCGGTGTACTCGCGGTGCATCGCGTAGAGCCGCTGCTGATCGGCTGGGGTGGTGATCCAGGGCTGCATCCCGGGCGTCAGGCCCTTCGGTCGCTCGAGATCCTCGCCGGAGCTGTCGTCGGGGTCCAGCACCCGGTTCACGTCCACGAACGTGCGCGGGATCGTGCACCGGATCACCAGCGCGGTCCGGGTGGGATGGCGCTCGACGAACCGCTCGGCGATCCGCATTCCCAGGGCGAAGGCCGCGACATCGGTGTTGACCCAGAAGAACTTCTCCAGCCGGTCGGGCAGGGGGCTTTCGAGCTTCGCGGCCAGCTGGTCGTACAGCGCCTGGGTGTCGGCGCCGTGGGGGACCTCGATCAGCAGGTGTGGGCGGGTGGAATCCGAGGACGAGGGGGCATCGGGCCCGGCCACGATGTAGGTCTCGGCGACGGAGGTGTGGGGAAGCCAGGAGACGGCCTGGGGTTCGCGGTGCACGTCAGGGCCCCCGGGTGAGCCCTGCGCTGATCGCCAGTCCACCCAGGAAGGTGTCCGCTGCGACCGCCCAGTCCTGGCGGGCCTGCTCTACCTGCTCGCTGGCGTCTTCGAGGGTGGCGATCTCCCGCACGATGGGGGCCGGCACGCCTTCGCTGTCGTCGACCGCACTCTGGAGCGTGTCGACGAAGGCCTTGGCGCGGTCGGTCTTCTCCTCCGGCGAGGCATCGGCGTAGGCCAGGTAGGCTTTCTCGATGGAGCGACGATCGGCGCCGACCTGTCCGAGGGCGTCGACCAGGGGCCCAGGCTGAGCGAGCTTGGCTTCGAGCATGGTGGCCTTCTCGGACGCCACGCCAGCTGCGGAGTTCACCTGCACCATCCCGTAGCCGAGCATGCCGATGACGATCAGGAGCAGCCCGAGCGGGATGATCGACAGCTTGACCAGGATGTCGGTGGTGCTGCTGGAGTCGGGCTCCTCGACGCGCTCCTGGGGCGTGGGGTCGTAGACGGGCGCGGGCGTGGGCGTGGGCGGGGAGCGGAAGGCCCCCGAGTTGGAGGGGTCCTGGGTGTCGATGTAGTCGGGCACGGGACCGAAGTCCGACCGGAATCCCCCCGACATCGACGGGTTGGTGCGTGGACCCTGGGAGCCGCTGTGGCTGCCCCGGCCGCCGCGCCCGGACCGATTGGACGGCATGTAGTAGGGGAGCACCTTGTTCGGCGCGGTCTGCTGGGGGCTGTCGGCCGAGGGCTTGCCGTCGAAGCGGGGACCTTTGGGGGGCGCCGGCTCGTCTTCGTCGGGTGCCGTGGTGTCGTTGCGGCCCAGCGCGCTGTTGAGGTCCTGCAAGATGGTGGGCGACAGCGGCGCGCTCTCGACGCTCTCGGGAAGGGGGTCGCTCGACAGCACCAGGCTGGGGGTGCTCGGCGGAACCTGGGGCTGGGAGGTTCCGGCCTTGTAGACCGCCATTCCCAGGGTCTTCACGTCCTTGTAGCGGGCTGCGGGCTTGTAGCGACACGCGGTGGTGATGACCTGGAGCAGCTCGGGGGGAATGCCCTCGAACACCTCGTCGTCGTCCTCTGCGACGTACAGCTCGGTGGGGGTCTTGTAGGTGAGCAGGGTGTACAGCGTGGCCCCGATCGCGAAGACGTCGGCGCGCTCGTCGATGTTCTTGGCGTCCGTGCGCTGCTCGGGGGCCATGTAGCCCCACGTGCCCATCACACTGCCGGTCTTGGTCAGCGTGTCGATGTCCATCATCTGCGCGATACCGAAGTCGGTGACCTTGCAGATGCCCTTGCCGTTCACCAGCACGTTGTGGGGCTTGATGTCGCGATGCACGATCCCGGCGGCGTGTGCGGCGCGGATCCCCTTGCAGATCTGCACGACCACATCCACGGCGAGCCGCGGTGGCATGGGCCCGTAGCGCGCGAGCCAGTCGATCACGCAGCCGCCTTCGGCGAGCTCCATCACCATGTACGGCACGCCCTTCTCGGACCCCACGTCGTAGATCCGCACGATGTGGGGGTGCTCGAGCCGGGCCATCGCGTGCGCCTCGTTCTCGAAGCGCTTGCGGACCTTCTTCTTGGACATGACCGAGGGGAGCAGGACTTTGACCGCCCGCCAGACCTTGAGCTTGTTGTCCCAGGCGAGGAAGACAGAGGCCATGCCCCCTTCTCCCAGCCTGCGGGTGAGCGTGTACCGCCCGTCCGACAGCGTCGGTGCCTCGGGTCCCCCATGCATGGCCGTCACGCTACCACGCTCCCTCGACGTGTTGGCCGCTGGTCGATGTCTCGACGATTACTCCGGCCCCGTGAGGGCAGGCCGTGCGGTCTGCGCCCCCTGCGCGGCTTCTGCGCTCTCCGGTCCAGGAATACGCTCGAAGGTCAACGACTCGTCGTCGCCGTCCGTCTCGAGGTCGACCTGGATCGTGTCGCCCGCCAGGTATCCGCCACCCACGATGGCCTGGGACATCGGGTTCATCAGGTACTGCGTGATGGCGCGCTTGAGCGGACGCGCACCGAACGCGGGGTCGAACCCGAGGTCGGCGATCTTCGTCCGGGCTTCGGGCGAGACCTCGAGCTTGAGCTCCCGGGCATCGAGCAGCCGGCGCACGCGCTTGAGCTGGATCTCGAGGATGAAGTCCATGTTCTCGCGGGTGAGGGGGTCGAACACGATCTTGTCGTCGATCCGGTTCAGGAACTCCGGGCGGAACGCCTTGTTGAGCTCGGCGTTCACCTCGCGCACGGCCTTCTCGCGGTCTCCGGCGGCGGCCATGATCTTGGCCGAGGCCACGTTGGACGTCATGATCACGACGACGTTCTTGAAGTCGACGTTGCGGCCCTTGCTGTCGGTGAGCCGACCGTCGTCGAGCACCTGCAGGAGGATGTTGAACACGTCCGGATGGGCTTTTTCCATCTCGTCGAGGAGCACGACGGAGTACGGACGGCGGCGCACGGCTTCGGTGAGCTGGCCGCCCTCGTCGTAGCCGACGTAGCCCGGAGGCGCGCCGATCAGTCGGGCGACACTGTGCTTCTCCATGTACTCGGACATGTCGATGCGCACCATGGCGCTCTCGTCGTCGAACAGGAACTCCGCCAGCGCTTTGGCCAGCTCGGTCTTCCCGACACCCGTGGGCCCGAGGAACATGAAGCTGCCGATGGGCCGGTTGGGGTCCTGCAGACCCGCGCGAGCGCGGCGGACCGCGTTGGACACCGCCACCACGGCGTCGTGCTGACCGACGACGCGCTCGTGCAGGTGGTCTTCGAGCTGCAGGAGCTTCTCCTGCTCGCTGGCCTTGAGCTTGCTGACGGGGATCCCGGTCCAGCGCGCGACCACCTTCGCGATCTCCTCTTCGCCGACTTCTTCGGAGAGGATGGCGCCGTCTTCCTGGAGCTTCTCGAGCTCGGCGGCCTTCGCCGTGAGCAGCTCGCGGGTCTCTGGCAGCTCCCCGTAGATGATCCGGCTCGCGGCTTCGAAATCACCGGTTCTCTGAGCCTTCTCGCCCTCGAAGGCTAGCTCGTCGAGCTTGTCGCGGAGGTTGGCGATCTGCTCGATCAGCTCCCGCTCGGCCATCCACTTGCTGTTCAGGGTGTCGAGCTCTTCCTGCAGCTCGGCGATCTGTTCGTTGATCCCGTCGACGCGCTTCTGGGCGTCCTTGTCGACCGGCACGCCGATGGAGTGCAGCTCGACCTGCAGGCCCGTGATCTTCCGCTCGAGGCGGTCGATGTCGACGGGCTTGGACTCGATCTCCATCTTGATCCGGCTGCTGGCCTCGTCGATGAGATCGATGGCCTTGTCCGGAAGGGAGCGGTCGGAGATGTAGCGGTCGGACAGCACGGCGGCGGAGACGCAGGCGGCGTCGGTGATCTTGATGCCGTGGTGCGCCTCGTACTTCTCCTTGATGCCGCGGAGGATGGCGACCGTGCTCTCGACGGTGGGTTCCTCGACCAGCACGGGCTGGAAGCGCCGCTCGAGGGCCTTGTCCTTCTCGAGATGCTTGCGGTACTCGTCGAGGGTGGTGGCCCCGATGGCGCGCAGCTTTCCGCGGGCCAGGGCGGGCTTGAGCATGTTGCCGGCATCCATGCTGCCTTCGGTCTTCCCGGCCCCGACGAGGGTGTGGAGCTCGTCGATGAACAGGATGATGGCCCCGGCAGCGGCCTCGATCTCGTTGAGCAGGGCCTTGAGCCGCTCCTCGAACTCGCCGCGGTACTTCGCGCCGGCGAGCAGGGCGGGCAGGTCGAGAGAGAGGACCTTCTTGTTCTGCAGGCTGTCGGGGACGTCGCCCACCGCGATCCGCTGTGCGATTCCCTCGACGATGGCGGTCTTTCCGACGCCGGGCTCGCCGATGAGCACCGGGTTGTTCTTGGTGCGGCGGGACAGGACCTGCAGCGATCGGCGGATCTCCTCGTCGCGCCCG
This sequence comes from Myxococcota bacterium, assembly GCA_965224055.1. GTDB lineage: Bacteria > Myxococcota_A > UBA796 > UBA796 > JACKEQ01. The sequence goes on from OZ245034.1 coordinate 7,378,513, forward strand.
ATGACCGGATCGAGCTTGCCGTCGGCGGCCTGCTTGGTCATGTCGACGGTGTACTTCTCGAGGGATTCGTACTGGGATTCGGGGTCTTCGCCGGTGACCTTCTGACCCCCACGGACCATGTCGATGGCCGGCAGCAGTGCGTCGGGCGTGAGTCCGTAGCGCTGGAGCAGCTGTCCGGCCTTGGAGTCGGTCGACGCGACGCCCACCAGGAACAGCTCGGAGGAGACGTGGCTGTCGCCGAGCTTCTTGGACTCGCGCTCGGCGGCTTCGATGGCGTTGTGGAAGTCGCGCGAGAGCTGGGCTTTGCTGCCGCCCGAGACCTTGCTGTAGCCGTCGATGACCTGGGCGACCTCGTTCATGATGGTGCTGGGGTCGCGGCCGATCTTCTCGATGACCGAGCCCACCACGCCTTCTTCCTGGGTGAGGAGCGCTCCGAGGAGGTGTCCGGGACGGATCTCGGGGTTGCCGAGACGTCCGGCCATGCGCTGGGCGTCTGCGATGGCTTCACGGGCTTTGAGAGTGTACTTCTCGAACTTCATTCGGCGCTCTCCACACAATGCACACGTTCGGAGGTCGGTCCCGGTACGGGCGACCTGCTCCCGTACCCCCGGGTCGGGGAGTATGGACGCCACATCGGCTCAGGACAAGTCTCCAGCGGGATCTGGAATTCTCGACTTCGCTGTCCGTGCCGTGCGTACGGCAGTCGAGACCTCCTGGAAGTCCTAGAAGGGCCAGATCTCCGGGATGACCGCGATGGCGAACACGCCGAGCACCAGGTTCAGCGGCAGGCCGACGCGGGTGAAGTCCGCGTAGCGGTAGCCCCCCGGGCTGGCGACGAGGAGGTTGGGCTGACAGCCGATGGGCGTGGAGAACCCGGCACTCGCTGCCATCGCCAGCGCAATCGCGAACGGGCGGGGGTCGTGACCGCCGACCTCCGCAGCGGTCACGGCGATGGGGAACAGCAGTGCGGCCGCCGCGGCGTTGCTCACGAACGACGCGAACACCACCCCGGCCAGGTACACCGCCGCCAGGGTCGTCCGCGGACCGAACGACGCCGTGGCGTTCACGAGAGCACCGCCGATCGCCGCAGCTGCTCCGGTCTTGTCGAGGGCCGCCGCGATGCCGAACGCCGAGCCGATCAGCAGCAGCACGGTCCAGTTGATCGACCGTCGTGCGCCGCGGACCGTCACGCATCCGGCCAGGACCAGGACCACCAGTGCAGCCATGGCGGCGACCAGCATCGGCACACGTGTGAGCGACGGCACGAGCACCAGTCCGAGCAGGGTGATCAGCGTGAGGTTGGCCCGCTGGTACCGCTCGGGGGGCTCGGCTTCGACCGGAGAGACCAGGTAGAACATGGCAGACCGGGAGAACGCCTTGCGGAATCCCGCCTTCGCCGAGAGCAGGAGGGTGTCGCCCGCCTGGAGTCGGATGTCCCCGATCCGGCCGTGGATCCGCTCTCCAGAACGATGCACGGCCAGGATCGCCGCCTCGAACCGACGTCGGAAGCCCAGCTCCTTGGGCGTGCGTCCGATCAACGTGGAGCGATGGGAGATCACCACCTCGAACAGGCCGTCTGCTTCGATGGGAGCGCGACCCGTCGTCGCTTTGAGTCCGGGAACGCGGGACAACAGGTCGGTCACCCGCGCGGCTTCGCCGGTGAACACGAGGTGATCGCCCGCCTCCAGACCGTCGGTGGGTGCGACGGGGCGCAGGGTCGACCCGTCCGCTCGGCGGATCTCCATCAGGTACAGCGCGTCCGGGAGGTTGCGCAGCCCGGCATCGGCCACCGTGCGCCCGGCCAGGGGGGAGTCTTCGGCGACCTCGAGCTCGGCCAGGTACTCGCGCGCTTCGACCGTGACGTGCTCCAGCCAGTCCTGGTGGTCGGGCAGCAGGCGCTGACCGAGCGTCAGGAGGTACGCGACCCCGATGAAGGTGGTCGGGATCCCGACCCAGGCGAGCTCCAGCATCCCGAGCTCCACGAATCCCCCGCGGGACAGCTGGCTCGAGATCACCAGGTTGCTCGAGGTGCCGACGAGCGTGCAGGTGCCGCCGAACATCGCCGCGTAGGCCAGGGGGATCAGCAGCTTGCTGGGCGACACGCCGATGCGACCCGCGAACCCCCGCACCATCGGGATGAACATCGCGACGATGGGCGTGTTGTTCATGAACGCGCTCATCACCGCGGTCGGAATCACCAGGCGGACCATCGCGCTCGTCGCGTTCGTCGCCGTTCCGAACACCGCCCGGCTGATGATCTGCAGCGCACCGGTCTCCTGCATCGCCGCAGCGCACACGAACAGGACCCCGATGGTGACCACCGCCGTCTCCGAGAAGCCCCGCAGCGCCTCGTCGGGCGACACCACTCCAGTGACCACCAGCACGCACAGGCCCAGGAACATCACGAGGTCCGGCCCCAGTTGCTCCCGCGCCAGCGCGACGGTCGCCGTGCCCAGAACCACCAGGGTCAGCCACGCTTCCCAGCCGAGGGAGGTGAGCGTCGGGACGGCATCGACAGCGGACGGAGCAGGCATCGCGCCCCTCTACCAGGCATCCCGCGAGTGTGCCCGCGGCATGGGTGCGGTATACCGGGTGCGTTGGAGGTGCGATGTCGCGCAGAGCGGCCAGCAATCAACGCCTGCGGGCGGGCTTCCTCGCCGGTCTCCCGAGCGTGCTGCGCGAGCTCGCCCAGCTGCTCGACGCCGAGGGCGCAGAAGGCCGGGATTCCGTCGCGTTCGAGCTCGAGCGCCTCTCCTCCACCGCCACCTCTCTGGGCTTCGACACCCTCGGCAAGGCCTCTCAGGCCGCGAGCCTGGGCCTGCAGCAGGACGCCCAGCCCCAGGTGTTGCAGTTCGTCGTCCGCGCTGCACGGGCTCTGGTGGGCACGAACTTTCTCGCGCCCATCGCGGTCATCGGCGATCCGAGGACCATCGCCAGCGTCGAGTCCCAGGACGACGGCTGCTGTGAGCCCGTGATCGGGTTCGACGCGCCGAAGACCCTGCGGAACGTGCTCGTCGTCGACTGGCCCCAGGCCATCGTGCTCCCCGCACAGCTCGCCCACGAGGTCGAGGGGCTCCGGCGCGACTTCGACTGTCCCATCTACCTCTACGGAGCGTCGCGGGATGCTGGCGGTCGGATGGCCGCAGCCCGGGTCGGCGCCACGGGGTTCCTGGCCGAGCCGCTCGCGCTGTCCGAGCTCCTGGCCCAGGTCCGGTTCCACACCTGGGTGCGCAGCTCCGCCAGCTCGGTCGCCCTCGTAGGCCCCGAGGACTGGGCAGCCGAGGTCGCAGCGAGCTTTGCCGAGCTCGATCCGCACCGTCCCGTCGAGCGGATCAAGGGGGTGTCCGGCATTCCGGCCGTGCTGCACGGCTCCTACCCCGCAGCTGTCGTGTTGGGCCCGGACGACGCGGGCTCCCAGGCCGAAGCCGTGCGGATGATGCGTCAACACATCGGGCGCACCCACATCGCACTCGCGGCGGTGGGCGATGCTGCGCTGTACGCCGAGGGGATCGACGACGTCCTCGGTCCGCTCGACAACGTCGCAGAGCGGGTTCTCGCCCGTCTCGACCGCCTCGCGGACTTCCGCCGGGACTCCGACGACCTCACCCAGATCCCCAACCGGGCCGGGAGCCTCGAGTTCGTCCAGCGCTACGCGTCGTGGAGCGAACGCGCCAGTCAGCCCCTCGCCATCGTCCTGGTGCGCATCGAGGGCCTCACCCTCGCGTCTGCACACCACGGTCGCGAAGCCGGCAACGCCTGTCGCCGCCACCTCGCAGCCGCTCTCGAGCGTGGACTGCGCCGAATCGACCTCGTCGGCGCCCTCGGGTCCGACCTGTACGTCGCCGCCCTGGTTCGCTGCGAGCTCCCCGAAGCCGAGCGGCGGATGAACCAGATCAAAGAGGGCTTCGAGACGCGGGTCCAGGCCGATCGGCGCCTGCGCGACGTCTCCCTGTCCATCGGTCTGGCGGATTCCCTGGGCGGCACCCGGGGTCTGATGCGTCGCGCTCAGGATGCGCTCGACGCGGTGCGTGCGGCAGCCCGATAGGCGATAGGTCCGGTCTTCCGTACCGCTCCTGGAGAGATCAATGCGCGACGTCGGCTTCTCGCTCGACGGAACAGATGCTGCGGCCGGTCTGAGCACCGTTGCCCGCGCCACCACCCTGCGACTCGAACGCGGCGAGGTGAAGACGCCCGTCTTCATGCCCGTCGGCACTCAGGGTGCAATTCGGGCCGTGGCCCCCGATCGGCTCCCTCCCGAGAACATCCAGATCCTGCTCGCCAACACCTACCACCTGTCGCAGCGGCCGGGAGAGGCGCTCGTCGAAAAACACGGCGGCCTGCACGGCTTCATGCAGACCGACCTGCCGATCCTCACCGACTCCGGTGGGTTTCAGGTCTTCAGTCTCGACAAGACCGTCACCGAGGAAGGCGTCACCTTCCAGTACGAGGTCGACGGCAACAAGACCTTCCTGTCGCCCGAGCGCAGCATGGAGATCCAGCAGGCGCTGGGCTCCGACATCGCCATGGTGTTCGACGAGTGCATCGCCTACGGCACCGACCCCGACTACGCGCGGGCCAGCGTCGACCGCACCACCCGCTGGGAGCAGCGGAGCAAGGACGCCCACACCCGAGACGACCAGTCCCTCTTCGGCATCGTCCAGGGCGGCTTCGATCGGGGTCTGCGTCGCAGGAGTGCCGACGCCATCGGGTCGATCGGGTTCGACGGCTACGCCGTGGGCGGCCTGTCGGTGGGCGAGGGCCATGCGCTGATGTGCGACGTGCTCGACTTCACCACGCCCTACATGCCCGTCCAGGCGCCGCGCTACCTGATGGGGGTCGGTCGGCCCGTCGACCTCGTCGAAGGCGTGGCGCGGGGCATCGACATGTTCGACTGCGTGATCCAGACCCGGCATGCGCGATCCGGGGTCGCCTGGACGCGTCGCGGCCGGATCCGCCTGTCCGACCGGCGCTATCGCACCGACATGTTCCCCGTCGATCCATCGTGCACCTGCTACACCTGCACCACGTTCACGCGGGCCTACCTCCACCACCTGTTCAAGGTCGGCGAGATCCTCGCGGCGACGCTGATCTCCATCCACAACATCAGCTGGTTCCAGCAGTTCATGGGCGACATGCGCACCGCCATCCTCGAGGGGCGCTTCCAGGCCTACCGCGAGTGGGTGCACGAGCACTATCCCCCCGAGACCGGCGCCCGGAAGAAGGTCGGAAAGGGCAAGAAGAAGGGCAAGGGGAGCAGCAGAGGCGGTGGCAAGCGCGGCGGCTCCAGAAAGGGGGGCGGACGGTCGAAGCGCGGACGCAAGAAGGGGCGCTGACTGGACCGTCGGGGCTCGCGCGTTAGGACCGCCATCCTGGAGGAGACGACACTTGGCATCAGACGACCTGATCGAGATCGAAGGCGTGATCAAAGAGGTGTTCCCTGGCGGACACTTCCTGGTCGAGACCGAGGCTGGAACCGAAGTCCACGCGCACCTGGCGGGCAAGCTGCGTCGCTACCGCATCCGCGTGGTGCTGGGCGACCACGTCACCGTCGCCGTCTCCCCGTACGACCTGTCCAAGGGTCGCATCGTCTTTCGACACAAGTGAACATCCGAGCCGTGGTTCGGAGACACCAGTGAACATCCGAGCCGTCGTTCGGATGTTGGTGCGCATCCGAGTCGGGTGATGCACCCCGAGGCGATCGTCGATCGCATCGAGGCCCTGCTCGCCTTGCCGCCCGATCGGCAGGTGGCCGAGGCCCGTGCACTCATCGCGTCGCTACCGGAGGGGGATCCGCCCGAAGCCTGGAACTCCACCTTCGGTCCGGGCTCGCTCTTCGAGGCGTGGACCCGCACCTCCATCGCCCAGGACGTCCACTCGGCCCTGGCCAGCCAGGTGCGTCGCTACGCGAAGATCCCCGGCTTCGTGATGCTCGACATCGGGGGCGGCAACGGCAGCCTGTGGAAGCGGGTGTTCGACGGCACCGAGTCCGGCACGCTCATCGTGGTCGACAAGCTCGAGAGCGCCGTTCACACGGTGGCTTCGGCCGTACAGGATGTGGAGTGGGCCGACGGCGCGGGCGTTTCGGTGCGAGGCCTCGTGGGGCCCGTCGAAGACGCCCTGACCGAGCTGCCCGCCTGTGACGCCCTGATCTGCAGCATGACCCTGCACCATGTCGCCGGGGCCGACGCCGAGGATCGCGCGGCACACGGGTTGTCGGGCATCGGCAAGACCGAGATCCTGGCCGGCTTCGGGAACGCGCTCCGGGAGCGGAACGGGCGGGGCTTTCTGGTCGAGGCCCACGTCGACTGCGATCTGGACCTGGCGCCCGGCGACCCCCAGCTCGCAGACAACATCTTCGACAGCTACATGCGCCGCTGTGGACGATCGATCCTCGCGGACGTCCGGCGGGCCGAAGCCGAGGGCACCGATGCCGACGTCCTGCCGCGCTGGCGCGGGTTGCTGCGCTACTGGTTCCTGGAGCAGCTGGCGGTGGTCGACGCGCCCATCGCCGAGCGGGACGTCTACGAGCTGACGATGCCACGCTGGTCGGCCCTCGTTGAGCGGGCGGGGCTGCAGGCCGAGTCGGTGGCTGCGGTCGATGGCCACGGGTTGTTCGTGCTCTACCGGTTCGCGTCCAGATGAGGCACCGCCCGAACGGCCCGCTCTGAAGCGGCTATCGGGATGTGCAGCGCTCGAGAGTCCCGCCCTGACGAGCTCGATGGTGGGTGGTCTCGCTGACCCCGCAGTCGAGCCCCCGCGGCCGGGTGCGGAATCGCTGTCAGAGTGTACCCACGAGGTGGTCCCATTCGACTGCGAGTCCATCGGGACCACCCCGCGACCGGGCGTGCTGTCGGGCTACACTCAGCAGGTGACGCGCCGTCTCGCCATCGCCGCCGTGATCGCCGGAGCTCTCGGCAGCCTGGGTGCTGGACGGGTCATCGACACCTCCGAACGCCCGCAGATCGACGTCGTCGTGCGCTCGTTCCTCCACTGGCCGACGAGCCTGGTCCGGCCGGTTCCCGACGTGTGTGGATGTGCGAGCCCAGAGGTTCAGAACGGGTCCGATGGCGTGGAAGTCGCGACCCTCGTGCGAGGAGAGCCCTGCCCGACCCACTACACGGTCTCGTTCGATGCGGGAGTCGTCGGCACGCGAACCCGCCGGCTCGGACAGTGTGACCTGAACGTCACTGCCGCGTTCGATGCGCGCTTTCCGACCCACTGGACCGCACCTCGTATCGTCCCGCCGTTCGCGAACCCGCTGCACTCCGGCAGGCCTGCAACCCCGTCCATTCGAGTGGAACTCGAGTCCGATCCGGGACACGCTCGACAGACCCGCCTCATCCGACTGCCAGACAGCTGCAGCCCCCATCACGAAGCAGTTCCGGGGCGCCTTCGCGTGTGGTCGACCCTCGACGAGCCTCGGGTCCGACTCGTCCGTCGCTCAGGGCAGGAGCACTTTCAGGTCGTCGTGCCAGCGGGTTTCCAAGGAATGGCCACGCTCGCGTTGGCCGACTGCACGCTCGAGCTGCGCGTCGCCGATTCCCCGTCGCAGGTCTCGCACGGCAGCACGCCTCTCGATGGGGGCACCTACAGCGTCGACACCTGCCAGCCAGGAATGGGCGCGTTTCTTCCGGTTCCCGCGTCCTGCGGCGCTCCAGAGCGGGTGGGGGGACGCGCTGGAGCGGGCCCGGTCAACCTTCGCCCTTGGAATGGCATCGGGGCGACTCTCGACGTGCAGGGCACAGAGGCGGGGGCCTGGCCCGTTCCGTTCGGACGCTGTGTGCTCTGGGTGACCCGGGGACAGGCTCCGCCACCGGGTGCGACGCCGTTGAGTTCGTCCTGCTACGAGCCCTTCGAAGACCCGTCCCACACAGAGTTCGTCGCACCATGAAGCGTCTCGCCGTCGCCGCCTTGATCGCCGGAGCTCTCGGCAGCCTGGGTGCTGGACGTGCCACAGGCGTTCCGCACATCGACATCGTCCTCCGCGCCTTTCCCCATCACGACACGCTGCTCGACACCCCGATCGACTCCGCGTGCGGGGTGCCCGTCGGGAAGCGGTGGCGCCCGCTCACGAACGACGGCATCCAAGGCTCGGTTCAGGGAATGGAGGGCGATCAGGGGCGTCTCACGGTCGGAGTGGATGCCGGGTTCGAAGGGACCGTGGTGTTGCCGTTCACCGGATGTCGGCTGTCGGTCACCGCCGCGTTCGATGCGCCGTTCCCCACCCACTGGACCGCCCCGTTGCCCTCCGAAGATGAGGTCGCCGCCATGTGGGCGGGCGAAGAAGAGGTCGCCGAACCTCCTCCGCAGCCGACGCGTCCCTCCCGAGCCATTGGACCCCTGCCGGCGCTGCGGTTGGAGTCCGATCCCGTCTGGGCCCGTCGGACCGGGTCGATTCCGCTGCCGACCCGCTGTCTGACCGACGAGCACGGGCTGGATGCGGTGCCCCGCGACTGGGCCACGCTGGATGCTCCGGCAGTCCGGATCGCGACACATGCGCCCGACCGGCCGACGATGCGGGTTCGCCTGCCGATGGCCTGGAAGGGGTCCACCGAGCTGCGAGTCGGTGCGTGCACGCTGCCCGTCGACGTGCAGTACTCCCAGGACGACCCGACGCACCCGACAGAAGACGCGCTCGAGCTCTCGGTCTCCGTCCGGAGTTCGCCCGAAGTGATTCGCGGCCTCTCTGTGCTCGTTCCGGAGGTGTGTGCTGCATCACCGCGAGCGGTAGCGGGGCTCGTGGAGGTCCTGTTGTTGGGGAAGACTGCGAGAATTGCGGTCGATCCCGGATTCGAAGGACACCAGGCCATCGAGCTGGGTCGGTGCAGCATCGAGGTCCGCGCCGAGTTCCACCCGGAATGGACGAGTCACCAAGCGCACGACATTCGCCGCGTTCATGGAGGGTATTCCCCGTCCCATGTCCCGGTCGCCGACATCGACCGGTAGTCCGCTCGCCTGTGACGGCGCCGCTGTCGTGCCTCTGCCCGCGGGTCGACATCGCGTCGGCTAGACTCGCCCGATGAGCGCCACGACCCGATCCCCGATCCTGCCCGTCTGGGCCTTGCTGTTTGCAGCCTGCACCCCAGGCGAGCCGTTGCTACCGGTCGCCTCGACCCCACCCGACGTCTCCACGCCCGCCCCCGTGACCGGCCCGAGCGCCACCATCCATCCCGGACAGCCTGGCGCACCGTTCGTCGGGCTGCGCGATCTGCAGCTCACCGCCACGTTCGACATCGCCGAGACCTCCTGGACCGTCGATGGCGAGCCCGCCGACACCGAAGGCCCCCTCGCACCGTCCACCAGGTCTGTGCCCGCCCGGACCCTGCACCCCGGTCAGCGCTGGGTCGCCGAGGTCACCGGCACCGATGGAGAGATCGCGACCGCCACCTGGACCGTTCCCGAACCGCTGGGTGGCAACGTCCTCGTCCTGCTCCTCGACGATGTGGGCGTCGACAAGGTCGGGGCGTACGGCTGGGACTACGCCGCGCCCACGCCGAACATCGATGCCCTCGCCGCCGAAGGCGTGCGCTTCACCCGCGCCTACGCCTCCCCCGTGTGCAGCCCCACGCGCGGAACCCTGATGTCCAGCCGGCACCCGCGCCGCACGGGGCTCGGCTGGATCGCCGACACCGGCAGCCGCGACGTCATCCTGCCGTACGAGACCACCACCCTCCCCGAGATGCTCTGGGAGGCCCGCGGTCCCGCCTGGTCCGACGCCGCACTCGGCAAGTGGCACATGGCCGGGCCCCAGGCCGACAACTGGCTCGATCACCCCAACGCCAGCGGCTTCGCGTGGTTCGCCGGGCCACCGGGCAACCCCGAGTACGCGCCGGATCGCGGCTACTACGCCTGGTCGAAGAACGTGAACGGCGTCCTGGAGGAATCCACGGTCTACATGACCACCGATACTGTCGACGACGCACTGGACCAGATCGACACGCTCCCCGAGCCCTGGTTCCTCTACGTCGCCTTCAACGCCGCACACGGGCCGCTGAACCTCCCGCCCGCCGAGCTCGTCTCCGGGGAGCTGCCTGCCCCCAACGCACCAGCCGACGTGCTGTACGACGCGATCCTCGAAGCTCTCGACACCGAGATCGGGCGGCTGGTCGACGAGATGCCGGCGCCCATCCGCCAGCGCACCACGATCCTCACGATCGGGGACAACGGCACCTCACACCTGGGGGTGCCCGACGACGTGGATCTCGATCGCAACAAGCACACGCCCTACGAAGGGGGGATCCGCGTGCCCCTCATCGCCACGGGTCCACACGTGACCAGCCCCGGCCGCACGAGCGATTCGCTGGTCCACATCGCAGATGTGCTGCCCACGGTGGCGGATCTGGCCGGCATCCCGCTGTCGGGGCCCCAGGGCGGCGTCCTCGAGACCGAGGTGCCCGTCGAGATCGATGGACGCTCGCTGGTTCCCGCACTTCGCAACCCGGTGTACGTCGGGCGAGAGCAGGTGTACGCCGAGTCGGTCGGCAACGGCCCACCGCCGTGGAACATCGACCGCTCCGCGCTGCAGACCGCGACCCACAAGGTCGTTCGCTGGCAAGGCGAGGACGAGTGGTACGTCCTCTCGGGCCCGGACCAGTGGGACGACACGCGACTCGCCCCCGAAGACGCCACCCCCGAGCAGGTCCAGCTGTTCGAGGCGCTGGCGAGCGACCTGAGCGCCGCCCACGTGGAGTACGCCTACGAGGGCTTCTGATCGATCGGCCGATCAGCGCCGGCGGCGCAGACCGAGGACCGCGAGCGGCAGCAACATGCCCGCCAGGCCGAGCGGTGCGCTGCTGTTGCAGCCACAGCCCCGACCCACGCGGACGTCTTCGTCCTCGAGGTCGTCCGGGTTCGAGCCCGGCGGCGTGTTGGGATCGTCGGACTCGTTGGGGTCCCACGGGCGGTCGCCATCGGGGGTCCACACGTCGCCCGGATCGAGCGGATCGTCGGCCTGTTCGTCGTCGGACGGGTCCAGCGGGTCGGTGCCGCCGTTCATCTCGTCGCCGTCGTTGACGCCGCCCCCATCCGTGTCGGGGTTCAGCGGATCGCAGCCGTACACCACGTCGTCGCCGTCGAGCAGCCCGTCGTCGTCGGTGTCGGGGTCGAAGGGATCGGTGCCGTAGTCGGCCTCGGTCCCGTCGTTCAGGCCGTCGTTGTCGGCGTCCGCATCCAGAGGATCGGTGCCGTCTTCGATCTCGCCCCCGTCGTCGAGCCCATCGTTGTCGGAGTCGGGGTCCAGGGGATCGGTGCCGAAGTCGCCTTCCTCCCCGTCGTCGAGCCCGTCGTGGTCGGTGTCGGTCTCGGTGGGGTCGGTGCCGAGGTCGGATTCTTCGCCGTCGTCGAGGCCGTCGCCATCGGTGTCGGGGTTGGTGGGGTCCGAGCCCAGATCGGCTTCGCCGCCGTCGTTCAGGCCGTCGTCGTCGGTGTCGGGGTCGAGAGGGTCGGACGGGATGCCGGAGTTGCCGGAGCTGCCGTTGCCGGGACCGTCTCCCGGGTTGCCGACCGGGCTGTCCGAGCCGCCGTTGCCGGGGCCGTAGACCTCGTCGCCGTCGGAGAGGCCGTCTCCATCGGTGTCGGGGTTGGTGGGGTCCGTGCCGAAGCCGTCGTCGCCGCCGCCTCCGCCTCCACCGTTGTCGCTGTTCCCGGTCTCCTCGCCGTCGGTCAGCCCGTCGTCGTCGGTGTCGGGGTCGAGCGGATCGCAGTTCTCGTCGAACTCGTCGCCGTCGTTCAGACCGTCTCCGTCGGTGTCGGCCTGGTCGGGGTCGGTGTCGGTCTCCATGATCTCGTCGCGATCCGAGATCCCGTCACAGTCCCGATCGTCTGCACACACGCGGGTGTTGCCGTTGTCGCCGATGTTCCGTTCGTCGACGACGTAGATGCAGCCGGTCAGCAGGGACAGGGCCAGCAGGAGCGGTGTGCCCGCGCGGGCACCCGGCAGATGGTTCGAGCGCATGGGTCCTCCAGGAATGGGGTTCGAAAGGGAGCAATTCGGACCGCGAGGCCCGGTTGATCCCATCCCGTCGTCCCCTTGGACGCGTCACATTCGGCGACATTCGAAGAAAATCAGTGCGCTTCGGCCCAGCTGCGTCCCCAGCCCACGTCCACCACCAGCGGGACGGCCAGATCCCAGGCCTCGCCCATGCAGCGCCGGAGCAGATCGACGGTGGCCTGCAGCTCGTCTTCGGGGACTTCGAAGAGCAGCTCGTCGTGGATCTGGAGGATCGGCTTCGCGGACAGACCGAGCTGGATGCGCTCCCGGTCGACGTCGAGCATCGCAGCCTTGCAGAGGTCCGCCGCGGAGCCCTGGATGGGGGTGTTCATCGCGATCCGCTCGCCGTAGCTGCGGTCGGACCAGTTGCCGGTCGCGAGCTCGGGGATCTGGCGACGGCGACCGCCCAGGGTCTCGACGAAGCCGTCGATGTGGGCCTGGGTGACGATGTCGTCGCGCCACCGCGCCACGCCGGCGTACAGCTGGAAGAACCGCTCGATGTAGTCGGACGCCTCGCGATGGGGGATCGACAGCTGCTGGGCCAGGGCGGTCGCTCCCTGGCCGTAGATCGTCGCGAAGTTCACGGTCTTGCCGACCTCCCGCTGGTCTCTGGACACGGCGTTCAGCGGCACGCCGAACAGGGCGGACGCGGTCTGGGCGTGCAGATCGCGACCGGTCCGGTAGGCGTCGAGGAGCAGGGGATCCCGGGAGAGGTGGGCGAGCACCCGCAGCTCGATCTGCGACCAGTCGGCCGAGACGACGATCCAGCCCTCGGGCGCCACGAAGCCCTCGCGCACGCGGCGGAACTCCGGACTGCGGACCGGGGTGCGCTGCAGGTCGGGATCGGTGGTGATCAGCCGCCCCGATGCGGACGCGGTCTGCTGGAAGCTCGCGTGGATGCGGCCGTCTTCGGGGTCGACGCTGGCGACGAGCACTTCGGTGTAGGTGTTGATCAGCTTGTCGACCGTGCGCCACCGCTCGACGGCTCCGATGATCGGGTGGGAGGCCCGGAGCTTGTCGAGGACGTCGGCGGCCGTGCTGTACCCGGTCTTGGTGCGCTTGATGACGGGCAGGCCGAGCTCGTCGAACAACACCGTGCCGAGCTGCTTGGGACTGCCGATGTTGAACGGCCGGCCGGCATGGGTGTGGACGACGCCCGCCACCGCGTCGCGCTCCGCTTTCAGCCCGTCTCCGAGGGCTTCGATGGCGTCGGTGTCCACGAGGATGCCGGTGCGCTGCATGGTCGCGAGCACCCTCGCGAGCGGCAGATCGATCTCGGTGAGCACGTGCGACAACCCCTCCTCGGCCAGGATCTCCCGGAGCACGCGCCAGCAGCCGATGGTCGCGTCGGCGAGGTGGCAGGCGTACGCACCCGCCCGGTCGACGGTCAGCTCTGCGAAGGCCTTGCGCTTGCGTCCTCGGCCCACGAGCACGCTGACCGGCTGCAGTGCCCGCTGGAGCACGGCCCGACTGACCTGTTCGATGCGATGGGGGAGGTGACGCGTGGGATCGACCAGGTACGACGCCAGCGCCGGATCGCCGACCACACCGTCGAGTCGCACACCCAGGCCGTCGAGCGCGACGTAGGCAGTCCGTACCTCGTGCACGGTCTTGGGATGGGTCGGATCCTGCAACCAGTCCGCCAGCACCGGGGGAATCGCGGGCCCCACCACCTTGCCCGGACCTCGCAGCGGCACGTACATCCCGCGCCCCTCTCGAGGGGCCAGCGCGATGCCGACCACCGTGGGCGCGCGTCCGGATGTCGCCGGCGTGTCGAGATCGACCAGCACGTGCAGCCCCACCGGAAGCGCGGGGTCCTTCGCGGAGCACTCGTGCTGGAGGGCCGCAGCGACCATCTCGACGGTGTCGCACACGAAGTACTCCGGCCGACGATGCGCGCTCGCATCGGGGGCTTCGGCGGTGAGCAGGCTGAAGAACTCCAGCTCGCGGTAGGCCGCGTTCAGCTGTGCGGGGGTGGGCGGCGTCAGGACCAGGTCGGACAGGGCCGTGGGCAGCTCCACGTCCGTGCGCAGGGTCACCAGCTGCTGGGCGGTCTTCGCGCGCTGGGCGTGCTTCAGCAGACGCTCGAACAGGCCCGTGTCCATCGGGGGATCCGCAGCCTCCCCCTCCGAGGCGGCCGCCAGGATGGCGTCGAGCGACCCGTACGTGCGAACCAGCTCGGCAGCACGGGCCTTTCCGATGCCGGGCACGCCATTCACGTTGTCGGACGTGTCTCCGGCCAGCGCCTGGTAGCTCGTGAAGTGCTCGGGGGGAACGCCCCACTTCCGTCGGATGCGGTCGGCGTCGTAGAACACCTCGGCCGTGGGGTCGAACAGCCGCACGTCGTCGGTGGTCACCAGCTGCGCGAAGTCCTTGTCGCCGCTGACGAGGGTGACCTCCATCCCCCGATCGGTCGCGTCCTTCCACAGGGTCGCGATGACGTCGTCGGCCTCCACGTCGGGAACCCGGACGATGGGAAAGCCGTGTGCGGCCACCAGCGCTTCGATGTCGGGGAGCTGCTGGCGCATGAGCGGCGCCATCTTCGGGCGGTTGGCCTTGTAGGTGGGATCGACCTCGTGGCGGAACGTGCCCCCACCGGCGTCGAACACCACGGCACCGTAGGTGGGCTGGCGTCCCCGGAGGATCCGGCGGAACATCATCGCGAACCCGAAGCTCGCGTTGGTCGGGCGTCCATCCCGCGTGGCCAGGGTCTGGGGCAACGCGAAGAAGGCCCGGAAGACGAGTCCGGTCCCGTCGATCAGCACGACGCGTGGTGGGGCCATGCGCGGCACTGTACCTGGGATAGAGTACGCGCCTGGTTCGCACACGGAGGCACGGGTTTGGCGGGACGCGATCACTTCAGCGAGGACTACCTGGCGTCGCGGCGTCGCTTTCGCGAGCTGGCCCCCGGTCTCGGCGCCCAGATGGAGGCCCACCCGCTGCGCGCTACGGGTCCGGATGGCGAGCCGCTCACGATCGACGTCGCCTGGTTCGGTCCCCGCGATGCGAAGCGCGTCGTGGCTGTGTCGAGCGCGACCCATGGCATCGAGGGCTTCATGGGGGCGGCGGTCCAGTGTGCGCTGCTCGCCGATCTGCCGGACATCCCCGAAGGTGTGGCGTTCGTGCTGATCCACGCCGTGAACCCCTACGGCTTCGCGTACGTGCGGCGGGTCAACGAAGACAACATCGACCAGAACCGCAACTTCCTGAAGGATGGCGAGGAGTGGACCGGCGCACCCGAGGGCTACGCGGCCTTCGACAGCATGCTCAACCCGCGTCGCCCACCGTCCCGCACCACCCACCTGACCTTTCCGCTGCGGGCCATCCCGCGCATCCTGCGCCACGGCCTCGGCACCGTGAAGACCATCGTGGCCGGCGGCCAGTACGCGTTCCCCAAGGGCGTGTTCTTCGGGGGCAACGGGCCCAGCAACACGATGGAGATCCTGTCGGAGCAGGTGCCGGAGTGGTTCGGCGGCGTCGAGCACCTGCTGCTGGTCGATTTCCACACGGGGCTCGGAAAGCCGGGCACCTACAAGCTGTTGGTCGACCACACCCCGAACGAGCCCCGCACACAGTGGCTCCGCGAGAACTTCGGCGCTGAGAGCGTGCAGCCGTGGGACGCCGGAGAGGGTGTGGCGTACGAGATCCGGGGGGGTCTGGGCACCTGGATGAAGTCCATGCTGCCCGATGCCGAGGTCGACGTGCTGGCCGCCGAGTTCGGCACCACGCACGTGCTGAACGTCATCACCGCGCTGACCACCGAGAACCGCGCGCATCACTGGGGTGCGCCGAACGACCCCACCACCAAGGCCGCGAAAGCCCGCATGATGGAGGCGTTCGCGCCCTCCGACCCTGCATGGCGCGACACCGTGGTGACCCGGGGCCGGCGCATCGTCGAGCAGGCGCTGCAGGCGATCTGATGCGGGGTCTCTAGAGAATGCTCGAGGTCGCCGCCCTCGCGAAGACCTACCGGGTCCCCAAGAAGACCGCGGGGCTGTGGGGTTCGATCCGTTCACTGTGGGCGCGAGAACACGAGGACGTCCGAGCGGTCGACGGCATCGATCTGCACATCGAGCCCGGCGAGCGCGTCGGATTCCTGGGGCCGAACGGCGCGGGCAAGACCACCACGCTCAAGATGCTCACCGGCCTGCTCCACCCCACGTCGGGCACCGTCACGGTCGACGGCTACGTGCCCCAGGACCGGCAGGTGCCGTTCCTGCAGCGGATCACCCTGGTGATGGGCCAGAAACAGCAGCTGATCTGGGATCTGCCCCCGTCCGAGACCTTCCTCTTGAATCGCGCGCTGTACGACCTCGACCCCCAGACCTACCGCGACTCCCGCGACGAGCTGGTGGAGCTCCTCCAGCTGGCCGACGTCATGGACAAGCCCGCCCGCAACCTCTCGCTCGGTCAACGCATGCGCGCCGAGCTCGCGGTCGCGCTCCTGCATCGTCCGTCCTGGCTGTTCCTCGACGAGCCCACCATCGGCCTGGACGTGCAGGTGCAGGCTCAGGTCCGGACGTTCGTCAAAGCCTACAGCCAGCGCCACGGCGCCACCGTGATGCTCACCAGCCACGACATGAACGACGTCAGCGCGCTGGTCGACCGACTCATCCTGATCGACGAGGGCCGGTTGCGCTTCGACGGCTCGCTGGCGTCCTTCACCGAGCAGTTCGGCGGCGGTCGACGCCTGGTGGTCCGGGGCAGTCCCGAGCAGCCCTTCGATCTGTCGGGTGAAGGCCTGGAGCGCAACGAGGACGGCACCTGGTCCACCCTCGGCTCGGCCGAGAAGGTCAACCGGGTCTTGAGCCGCGTCCTCGCCCGACACCCCGATGCAGACGTCACCGTTGCAGATCCACCCCTCGAGAAGGTGCTCTCCGACGTGTTCGATGGGCGCGAACCCACCGAGACCACCGAGATCACGGGGGAGTCCGAGGCATGAGCAGCGCAGCCCGCCGGTCCCTGCGCGCGGTGCCCGACCTGCTCCGGGTCGGGTTCGCGTCCATGGTCGCCTACCGCGCCGAGCTCGCGATCTGGGTGCTCACCGCGAGCATGCCCCTCATCATGCTGGCCCTGTGGAACGCCGTCGCCGCCGGTGAGCCCGTCGCGGGCTACGACCAGGCCGCCCTCGCGCGGTACTTCGCGATCACCCTGTTGGTGCGGCAGCTCTCGGCCGCCTGGCTCGTGTGGATCCTGTCCTACGAGATCCGGATGGGCGCGCTGTCCGCCAAGCTGCTCAAGCCCGTGCATCCGCTGTTCCACCACGGGGTGACCATGGCGTCTGCCCTGCCGTTCCGGGCCGTGGTGCTGCTTCCGCTGCTGGGCCTGGTGGTCGCCTGGCGTCCCGAGCTGCTCTACTGGCCCGGCTTCGCCGCCATCGGGCTCGGGGTCATCGGGATCGGCATCGCCTTCGTGATGAACTTCTGCTTTCAGGCCCTGTTTGGGATGCTGGGCTTCTGGATCGACAAGACGGACGCCGCCTTCGGCGCCTTCTTCTCGCTGTCGATGCTGCTGTCGGGCTACATCGCGCCGCTGGCCGTCTATCCGGAGTGGGCCCAGGCCCTGATCCGCATCTCGCCCTTCCGCGGAATGCTGGGCCTGCCCGTCGAGCTGCTCGCCGGGGAGATCGGGGTGCTCCAGGGGGTCATCGAGCTCGGCATCCAGGGCTGCTGGTTGGTCCTGCTCCTCGCGGCCGTGCGCCGGACGTGGCAGGTGGGCGTGCGTCGCTATGGAGCGTTCGGTGCCTGAGGCCACGCAATCGTTGCGCTACACCACCAAGGTGGTCGTCGCCCTGCTGCGCACTTCCGTCGCCAACGCGATGCAGTACCGCAGCGACTTCGTGGTGGGCATCCTCACGGGGCTCGGCAGCACGGTCATGGCCACCGTTCCGCTGCTGCTCGTCTACCGCCACACCGACTCCGTCCTGGGCTGGTCGATGGTCGACACGCTGCTCGTCCTGGGGCTGTACCTGTTGATGAACGGGCTCGTCGGCACCTTCGTGGAGCCCAACCTCGGTGCGGTGGTGGAGGGGATCCGGCAGGGAACCCTCGACCACATCCTGCTCAAGCCCGCGGACGGTCAGCTGCTGGTCAGCCTGTCGCGCATCCAGGTCGATCACCTCTGGGATGTGCTCGCGGCCACGGGGCTCATCGCGTGGTGTGTCGCGCAACGCCCCGTCGTGACGGGCCTGGACGTGGGCGTCGCCGTGTTGCTCCTGCTGGGCGGGCTCGGCGCCATCTACGGGTTGTGGCTGCTCGCCATCTGCACCAGCTTCTTCTTCGTGCGCGTCGACAACCTGCGGTACCTGCTCTGGAGCGCGTCGGGTGCGGGACAGTGGCCGGTCGGGGTCTACGGGGCCGTCATCCGGTTCGTGCTGACGTTCTTGTTTCCCGTGGCGCTGGTCACCACCTTCCCCGCCGTCGCGCTGCGGGGTGAGTGGAGCATCTGGACCGTCGTGATCGGGCTGATCACGAGCATCGCGTTCCTGCTGGGCTCCCGCTGGGCCTGGAAGAAGAGCCTGGCCAGCTACACCTCGGCGTCGTCGTGACCGAGGCGGAAGGAGCGTCCGAGCGTTCGGTGGAGACGGAGGAATCGGCCGTTCGTCGGCTCCTGCGCCTGCTCACCACCCTCGCTGCGGCCGGCACGCTGCTGGCGCTCCTCGCCCACCTGCTGCTCGGAGACAGCCTGCAGCTGGTGGTGTGGATCCACGCGCTCGTGCGCTGGTTCCCGCTGGTGGCACTCCCGCTGCTCGTGCTGTCCGGACTCCTCCGTGCGGGCCTGCCCGCGGCGCTGTCCGGCGTCACGCTGCTGCTCTGGGCGCCGCTGTGGCTTCCCCCTCCGGCGCCCGATCCGCTGCCGAGCGGGACCCGGGTGAAGCTCGCGACCGCGAACGCGCTGTGCAAGAACCCCTGGCCGGAGCAGCTGGTCGAGGAGATCCTCGCCGAGACGCCCGACATCGTGCTGGTCCAGGAGCACACGACTGCGATGCACGCGGGCCTGGTCGAGCACTTCGCGTACCACCGCAGCATTCCGCAGACGGGGCCGAAGGGAATGGGGCTCTACACTCGGTTCCCCATCCTGGACCTGGAGCTGGTCGAGCTCGGGACCGCCCCCTGGATGCGGGCGACCCTGGACATCGACGGACAGCCGCTCACCGTCTGGAACGTGCACACCGTGCCGCCGATGAATCCCGACAAGCACACCCTCTGGCTGGGGCAGGTCGCCACCCTGGTCGCGCAGGCCGGTGAGGACGACACGCCGCTGGTGGCGGCCGGGGACTTCAACCTGACGCCCGAGATGGACAGCTACGCGCAGCTGGTGGAGGCCGGACTGGTCGATGCGCACGTGGACTGCGGACGCGGGCCGATCCGCACCTTTCCCGCCAACGAGCGCGTGCCGATGCTGCCGCCGTTCCTCCAGCTCGACTACGTGTTCCTGCGGGGAGGGGTGCGCTGCGCGTCGATCCGCGAGGGGAGCGGCCCGGGGTCGGATCATCTGCCGCTGTACACCGAGCTCGTGCTGCCTGCGGCGGAGCGATGACCACCGTGCTCCGCTGGATCTGGCGGCGTGTCCGGGGGCTGTCGATGCTCGGCGCGTGGGCGTTGCTGGCGGTGTCCCTCGTCCACGCGTGCACCGGGGATGGGGTGCGGTGGCTCGTGTTCCTGCACGCCCTCGCCACCTGGTGGCCGCTGTGCGCGGGGGGATTCCTGGCCGTCGCAGTCTTTGGGTGGTGGCTGGACCGCGATCGGGCGATGGCGTTGATGGCGATTCCCTCCCTCGTGGTGCTGCTCGGCTGGGCCGTCGCCAACCGTCCACCGGGTCCGACCGCGCCGCTGCCAGAGGGTCCGCGACTGACCGTGGTGTCCGCGAACCACCTGATGATCAATCCCACGCCGGACGCGTTCTTCGCGGAGCTGCTGGCCGAAACCCCCGACGTGCTGCTGGTCCAGGAGCACACCCCTCGCTCCGAGGCGGTGCTGGCCGGGCGGTTCCCCCATGTCCTCAGCACGCCCGAGACCCACAGCTTCGGGCAGGGCGTGTACAGCCGCTATCCGTTCCTGTGGGCGAGGACCGACCAGCTGGTGGGTGTGGACTGGCAGCGGGTCGCGATCGAGGTGGAGGGGCAGGTGGTGGAGCTGTGGAACGTCCACACGTTGCCGCCCTTCCGGGCCGACTACCACCCGATCTGGCAGGAGCAGGTGGCCGAGCTGGTCCGGGCAGCCGAGCAGGTCGAGACGCCGCTGATCGTCGGTGGGGACCTCAACCTCACGGGCCACATGCAGGGCTATGCCGATCTGTCGGACGTGCTGGTGGACGCGCATCGGGACTGTGGACGCTGGGTGGCGCAGACCTGGCCGGCGAACGGCGTGATCCTCGGGATCCCGACGATGGTGAAGCTCGACTACGTCTTCCTGCGCGGGTCGGTTCGCTGTGCGTCCATCGAAGAGGCCGACGGAGCCGGGTCGGATCACCGGCCCATCGTCGCGGAAGTGGTGTTGACCGGCTCTCCATGAGCGAAGCGCTGCACGCGCCCATCCGCTGCACCGGGTCGAAGCGCCTATAGGGGTGTGGATGTCCTGGTGGGCACGAGTGGGACGCGCCGGGTCGCGTCTCCCACCTCGCCTTCCAGCGCAGCCAGGATCAGGAACGCGCCCATGCTCACCGTGCCCATTGCGAACGCAGCGGCGCGCAGGCCCGGCACCACGGCTCCCGCGAGCAGTCCGATCGCCAGGAGCCCGGTTCTGCGCCATGACCCCAGACGTCAGATCGGTTGTCACCGGTCGGACACAGCTGGTCGGCGGGTGGCGGGCTACAATGCGCGGCGCTGGGAGGCCGAATGCTGGGTGGTTTGTTGGGCTGGATCGCGCTGGGCGCGCACGCCGATGTCGTGATCAACGAGTTCGAGCCCAACCCGGCCGGTGCGGATGGGGGCTACGAGTGGATCGAGCTCTACAACGACGGCGCAGCCCCGGTCGATCTGTCGGACTGGAGCCTCGAGAAAGCCACGTCCAGCTACTCCAACGCCTACACCTTCGCGCCCGGAGAGTCGATTCCGGCCGGAGGCTACGTGGTGGTCGCGGGCGAGTTCGTGACCGGCGCCACCCACTACCTGGCGACCGGCGAGACGCTGTCGATGGGCAACGCGGGCTCGTCGGGCGACGCCATCCAGCTGCTCGACGGCACGGGGGCGGTGGTCGACGTGGTGGTCTACGGCCCCGACAACTCCGACGGCTTCCTGGACGAGCTCGGCGGGCTGGCCACGGCTGCGCCCACGCCTCCGAACGGCGGGAGCCTCGCCCGGGTGCCGAACGGCACAGACACCGACGACAACGCGGCGGACTTCCTGGTGGCGTCGGTGGTCTCGCTCGGAGGCTCGAACGACGCTGCGCTGCCGGACTGCGATCCGGTGGGCGATGCGCCGGGGCTGGTGATCAACGAAGCCGTTCCCGACCCCGCGGGCGGCGACACCGACATGGAGTGGGTCGAGCTGTACCTCCCGAGCGGCGGGCCGGTCGATCTGTCGGGCTGGGTCGTGGCGGCGGGCACGAGCTCGTACAACACCCAGGGCGTGATTCCCCCCGGCACCACGATGTCCTCGGGCGACTACCTCGTGATCGGGCAGTCCAGCATGGTGCCCGAGGTCGATGTGGTCGCGGCGGGCTTCTCGATGGGCAACGCCAGCAACGCCGATGCCGTGCAGCTGCGTGACTGCTTCGGAAACCCCGTCGACACCATCGTGTACGGCACCGACAACTCGGACGGCTGGCTGGACGACACCGGGGCCACGGCCGCCCTCGCTCCTCCGCCGGGCTCGGGCGAAGCCCTGCAGCGCATCCCCGATGGCGCGGACACCAACAACAGCCAGGCGGACTTCATGGTCGGTCTGCCCACCCCGGGCGGCTCGAACACGGCCCCTCCACCGGACTGTGGTGCCCTGGGCTCGGGGATCCTGATCAACGAGCTGCTCACCAACCCGGCGGGTGCCGACGAGGGCTCCGAGTGGATCGAGGTCTTCCACGCGGGCACGGCCCCGGTCGACGTGTCGGGCTGGACCGTGCAGTCGGCCACCTCGGACTCCTGGGGAACCCGGCTCACCTTCGACGAAGGCACCACCTTGAACCCCGGGGATCTGTTGCTGCTCGGCGGCCCCAACGTGCCGGGCTCGACCCTCGGGTTGTCGGGCACTCTGGGCAACGGAAGCGGCGGAGACGGCGTGCGCATCGCGGACTGCAACGGCATTCCCGCCGATGTGGTCGTCTACGGCGGGGTGAACGAGGACATGGTCCCCGACGAGTCCGGCCAGCCGGCGCAGTCCATCGCTCCCACGCCTCCCGAAGCCCTGTCGATCCAGCGGGTGCAGGACGGCTTCGACACCGACCAGAGCGGGCTCGACTTCGCGGTGGCCGACACGCCCACGCCCGGCCAGCCCAACATCCCCCTCGAGCCCATCGTCTGTGAGCCCGACCCCGGTACCCTGCGGATCAACGAGCTGCTGCCGGACCCCGACGGCACCGACGACGGCCTGGAATGGATCGAGATCTACAACAGCGGCACGGCCCCGGCTCGCCTGGACGGCTGGTCGATCAGTGCCGGAACGAGCGACTACGACGACCTCGACATCACGTTCCCGGGCGGCATCATCGTGCAGCCGGGCGAGTTCTTCGTGGTCGGCGGCGAGCTGGTGCCCGAGGCCACCTACGTGACGTCGTTCAGCCTGGGCAATGCGAGCAGCAGCCGCGACGGCGTGCGCCTGTTCGACTGCACGGGCGAAGCGGTCGACACCGTGATCTACGGGGTGGTCGACACCGAGGAGCCCGACGAGGGCATCGTGGACGACAACGACATGCTGGTGGAGCCGTACGGCGATCCGGGCAGCAACCAGTCGATCTTCCGGGTCGAAGACGGCGTGGACACCGACACCGCAGAGGACTGGCAGATCGGGCGGGTGACCCCCGGCGAGACCAACGTGTTCGACTTCACCCCCGGCGGAAACGATCCGGTCGGCGGGTGTGGATGCGGAGCAGGAGGCGCTCCGGATGGCGATGCGCCGGGCTCGGACGCCCCTCCGGGTCAGGCCCCGAACGGCAGCTGCTCGACTGCGTCCGCCGCGCTCGCTCGGCACGGATGGGTGGGGGTGCTGGCGCTCGGACTCGTCGGGCTCCGGCGACGTCGCCGCTAGGGCCAGGGCGCGTCGGCGTCGACGGTTCCGCGGGCGAGGGCGTCGGAGAGCTCCGTGATCCGGGCCCGGATCCGACCCACTCGCGTGTCTGACCCGTCTACGTCGGGGGGATCGGGCAGGCGTGCTGCGATGCGCTGCAGGCTCGTCACGCCGTCGCGCTCGATCAGGCCCAGCTGAACGAGGGTGTCGAGTGCGGTGTCCAGGCGGGTGAGGCGCTCTTCGTCCAGCGGCCACCCACGCGCGACGTCGACGGACAGCCGATGGATGGGGATCAGGGCGCCCCAGGAGGTCAGCATGGGGTCGAGGTCGCGTCCGGCCGCCTCCAGGACCCGGTCGGCGTGGTCGTAGTGGCCGGCATCGCGGAGCCAGAGCGCCCAACAGACGTCGAAGAGCAGGTCGGCACGCGCCTGGCCTTCCTGGACGGCGGTGCGCATGGCGTCGTACCAGTGGCGCGCCTGCTCGAGGTCGCCCGCGAAGCGGAAGTGGTCCCCGCGGGCTCCGGCGACGTCTGCGGTGGCGCTCAAGAACCCGGCCGCGAGGATGGCGTCCCCTGCACGGATCAGCTCGGAACGCGCATCGGGGTGGCCAGCATGGCACAGCGCCACCGCCAGGCTCCCGTCGGCAGCGTTCATCCGATGGGCGTTGCCTGTGGCCCTCGCGAGGTCGCGCGCCTTCTCGAAGCTGTAGACCGCCCGAGCGGGTCGACCCGTGATCAGCGCGTGCCAGCCGCGGGAATCCCACCATCCCGCGCCGAGGGGTTCGCCCTCGGGGACCAGAGCGCGGCCTTCGTCGAGGAACGCGGCGCCGAGGTCGGGGCGGTACATCACGTTGGCGTGCCACACGAGCCCGCCGAGGGTGGACCGCAGGATGGGCCGCCATCCGGGATGGTCGGCATGGGGCCGGGCGGCCTCGAGGGCGCGCAGGTTGTAGGCCCAGGTGGCGGCATTGCCCTGGTGGGTGGGACCCAGGATGCCGAACGCGCGCCACAGCTCTCCCCAGTAGGGGTCGTCGGCGGGGAGGTCGGCGGCCTCCATGGCGTGCTGGAGCCGCTCGAGCACCCGTGCACTCGACATCATGTGGCCCTGGGCGATCCGGTCGGACGCCGCGCGGAACAGGTCGGCCATGGCCGGCTGCAGGTCGCCAGCGTCCAGGTGGTGCAGGCCGCGGAGCCAGCGGGTCGTGGAGTCGTCGCCCTCGAGGGCATCGGCGATGGCGCGATGGGCCTCCGAACGCGCCTCGGTGTCGGCGGTCTGGAGGATCTGCAGCCGAAGCGCGGTGGCCGCCCAGCGCCACGTCTTCTCCGAAGCCGTCGCGAGCCCGCGGTCGCTGAGGGCCTGCAGGATGGCGTCTGCGCGGGTCGCGTCGGGAAGCGCCCGCCCGAGGAGTGCCCGATCGACGGTGGTGCCGACCGCGGCCGCCAGGAGCAGGCCGTCGGCGGGCAGCGACGCGCGGAGCAGTGCGACCGTGTCGGACCAGGTGTGCAGGGCCGCGGGTGGTATCGGAACCGGGCCCACCGCCTGCAGGCCGGACTCGGCGGGTTCGAGCGCCCCGCAGTCGAGACCGTGGTGGATGGTCTGTACGGCCAGACGCACATCGCCCTCGCACAGCGCTGCGACCTCGGCGACCACCGACCGATCGAGCCCCACCCAGTTGGCGAGCAGGCTGCGGACGGTGTCGGTGTCGAGAGGGTCGATGGGCAGGGTGGGGAGGGCGGCCAGGGCCGCGGGGGCGCGGTGCCGGCGGGTGTCGTCGAAGGCGAGGACCAGGGGGATCCGCGCTTCGTGGAGTCGGGTGGCGAGGGTGATGGACGCCTCGGTCGCCAGGGCGTCGTCGAACACGGTCACCACCCGGCGTGCGGGTTCCAGGGTGTCGATCCGGGCCGTGAGGTCGGCGAACAGCGCTGAGGGGTCACCGGGAGCGGTCCCGTCGATCCGAACGACGAACGCACCTGCGTGGGCCCCCGCTGCACGGGCGAATGCTTCGAGCAGTCGAGAGCGCCCGACGCCGGGGGGCCCGGTCACGGCGAGCGATGCGCGATCGTGCAGGTGCGCCCACAGCCGCTTCTTCGAATCGGCTCGCCCGGTGAACGGCACGTGCAGCACACCCAGCAGCCCCGCACCCAGTCCCGCCAGTCGCTGCGTGTTCCCGGCCTGTTCGGGCCAGTGTTCTGGAATCCGCACCGGGTGGACGGCGTGCGAAGCCCGCACAGGTGCGGTGGACCCGTCCTGGACGGGCGATTCGTCGGTCGTGGTCGCTGCGGTGGCGCGGGTGGCCGCGGTCGCCTGGGTCGGTGGGGAGGAGGACGGGCCAGCCGCTCCGGCGGACGCGGTGCTCACCAGGGTTCCGCCCAGGTGGTCGAGGGCCTGGAGTGCAGCAGCAGCCGTGGGAAACCGGGCTTGGGGGGACTTCGCGAGCAGGGTGTCGAGCCAGGTCTGCAGCCCGGTCGGGACGGGGAACCGCGGCACCAGCGGAGGCGGTGCGACCTCGCGGTGGTGGTGGGCCGCTTCGGTCCAGCCGAGCGTACTCGGGAACGGGGGATGGCCCGCCGCCAGCCGAATGGCCAGGCATCCGACGGCGTACAGGTCGGTCGCTTCGGTCAGGGTCCGGGAATCGGTCGTGAACCGCTCCGGAGCCATGTACGGCGGGGTTCCCCAGCGACCGTCCCGCCGAGCCCCTCGGGCGTCGTGCAGCTGCACGATCCCGAAGTCCGCCAGCGCCAGCGTTCCGTCGTCGCGCACCAGCAGGTTGGCGGGCTTCACGTCCAGGTGGAGCATCCCGGCCGCGTGGGCGGCTCCCAGCGCCTGCAGGACCGAGATCAGCACGTGCTGCAGGGCCTCCCAGGAGGTCGGAACGCGCACCTGGTGGACGGGACCCGCCGCGCGCTCCATGGCCAGCCAGGGGCCGAGCTCGGCGTCGATCCCCCGGTCGAAGATCCGGACGACGTTCGGGTGATCCAGGCTGGCGATGGCCCGGATCTCCTGGTCGAAGTCGCGGTATGCGGAGTCGGTCCAGGTGTGGTCCGGCCGGCTTCCGGCCGCGGTCAGCCGCTTCACGGCGCCCAGGTGTCCGAAGCGGCGATGGGTCGCGGCCCACACCTCGCCCATCCCGCCCGCGCCCAGACGCTTCTCGAGCAGCCATGGGCCCGCGTGGAGCGTCACGCCAGCCCTCCAGACCCCGTGTTCACTGGTCGTCTTCGGGGTTGTAGTACCGCGGACCCCGTCGGAAGCCCTGCGCCTTGGCGTCCTTGTCGCTGCAGAACCACAGGCCCCGCTCCATCACGGTGATGTCGGTGTAGTTGCCGTCGTTCGGGAAGAAGTAGAACTTGTCGCCGCCCTTGGTGACCACGCCCTTCAAGAGCTTCCCTTCGCCAGAGGCCTTGCTGACCATCCAGTGCGGCGGGAGTGCGGGGAGTGCGGGAGGCGTCTCGCTGCAGCCGGGGTCCTCCTTGTCGGCCAGGTGGTCGAAGTCGTTGTCCACCTTGTCGAAACACGCGGCCGCGCTGTTCATCGACTCGGGATCCGGACCGCCCTTCAGCCAGTTGTCGCTGATCGAGTCCCAGATCTTGTCGAAGTAGTCCTCGTACTGCTTGGCGAGCTTCTCGCTGTGCAGGATGACGGTGTTCTCGTCGTTGCCGCCCTCGCCCGCGCTGGTCCAGTTCATCGAGCCCGTGATCACGTGCTGTCCGTCGATCACCGCGCTCTTCATGTGCATCTTGCCGCCCCAGTTCTCGACCTTGACCGGGATCCCGGCGGCGCGGAGCAGCTCGTGCTTGGTGTAGCCGTTCTTCGCGGCCGTGGCGTCGAGGATGACGCGCACCTTCACCCCGCGCTGGTGGGCCTTCATCAGGTCGCGCGCGATGTACTTGTGGGTGAGGAAGAAGATGCCGACGTCGATGCGGTCCTTGGCGTTCTGGATGAGCGGCAGCACCCCGTTGGTGATGGGCTTGTCCTGGGGCGAGAACAGCACCTCCAGCGACACGTCGTGCTTGGCGAAGCTGGTCTTGTAGGGGCCGCGGGACTGTTTCTCGTCGTGGTAGCGGCCCTTCTCGTACATCTGCTCGAACTCTTCGAGGTACCAGGCGGCGACCTGGGGGGCGTCGATCAGCGTGACCAGGTTGGCGTTGTAGCCGCCGGTTCCGGAGTCGGAGACGTTGGTCGAGCCGGTCCACACGTAGCGATTGTCGACCACGAAGAACTTGTTGTGCATGATGCTGGCGGCGTTGTCGATCTCCTCGCGGCTTGCGTGCGCGGCCATCAGGCACGTGTCGCCGAAGTCGTAGCCCAGGCACTGCAGCGGCCCATCGAAGCCGCTCGGGCGCTTGCACTTCTCGAACCGCGGGTTGTACGGCCGGCTGTTCTGGCGCGCGCGGCGGTCGGATTCGTAGTCGGTGTGGATGTCGGGAATCAGCTCCATCACGGACTCGGTCGAGCTGTAGTAGTTCACGCCCTCCTCGTTCATGTCGACGATGCCGCGGATCTTCACGCCGCGCTTCTGGGCGGCCACGAGCGCGTTGATGATGGCGCTCTGGTCGCGGAATCCGTAGACCGCGAACTCGATCTTGCTCTCGGCCTTGTTCAGGATCTCGAGCAGGGCCTTGCAGTGGTCGTCCTCGCATTGATTGGCGGGTCCGCGGCGTCCGACGGGGTTGTTCAGGAACAGCTTCACGGGCTCTGCCTGGGCTGCGGAGGGGCCCCAGACCGCGGACGGGGATGCGAGAGCGAGGAGCAGGGACAGCATGGAGCCTCCGAAGAGCGGCCGGGTGCGAGAGGTGGACCGACGCGGCGATATAGCCTGGGTCGGGAGGAGATGTGGCAGAGGGAACGCACGACACACCGCGCGAAGGATCGGTGCTGGCGTCGGTACTCGAACGCGTGGAGGCCGCCGTGGCGTCCGGCTCACGGGCGGTGGTGGTGCTGGACGTCGACTCGACGCTGCTCTCCACCTCCCGAAGACATCACCGGATCCTCACCGAATACGCGGATCAATCGGGCGACGACGCGCTGGTGGCGTTCGTGTCCGGGCTCGATCGCGACGGCTTTGGCTGGCGGGTCTCGGGGCCCCTGGCCGACACGCCCCACGCCTCGCACGCCGAGCCGTTGTTCGACTTCTGGTGGGCCCGGTTCTTCGACCCCGACTACCTGCGCGAGGACATCGCCGTTCCGGGAGCGGTGGCGTTCGTGGAGGCCGTGATCGATCGGGGGGGATGGGCGTACTACCTGACGGCCCGGCACCTCCCGGACATGGGAGCGGCCACGGTCGAGTCGCTGATCCGGCTCGGGTTCCCGATGTTGTCGTCGCGCACCAAGCTGCACCTCAAGCCCTCGAGCGACGTGGGCGACAAGGCGTACAAGCGGGCCGCGATGGCGGACATCGCCGCGCTCGGGACCGTGGTCGCGACCTTCGAGAACGACCCCGGCAACGCCAACGCCTTCGCTGAGGCCTTTCCAGACGCGCTCAACGTGTGGGTGCGCAGCGTATGGCCCGCGGACGCGGACGATCCCGTCGACGCGCTGAGGGTGATCGAAGAATTCTGTTGAAAACGATTTTCAATAGGCTACGTGAACAACAACCGGGCGGTTCCCGGTCTCGCCAGTCGCGTCGGCATCCCTCCGAACGCGAGCCCACCTCCCCCTCTGGGGCCTGGTAGAGACCGCGGAGCCGCCTCGCTTTTGGGGGGTGCTCCGGGTAGAACGGTCGGCATGAGTGACGCTCGTTCTCTTCCCGCAGTCCTGCTCGATCGCTTCGCGACCTCCCCGTGGAAGCTGGCGTACGAAGTCCGGGAGGGCGGTGGCTGGCGAACCTGGACCTGGCGGGAGGTCGAGACGGTCGTCCGGGAGCTGTCGGCGGGGTTGATCGCCCGGGGCGTGCAGCCGGGCCAGACGGTCGCGATTCTGGCCGGGACGCGCATCGAGTGGATCCTGGCGGACTTCGCGGTGCTCTGTGCCGGAGCGGCGACCACCACGATCTACCCGAGCAGCACAGCGGACGAGGCGTCGTACATCCTCGAGGACGCGGGCTGCGTGGCGCTGTTCGTGGAGCGCCTGGAGCAGATCGACGGGGTGGCGGCTCCCAACATCGTCGTCGCGATGGACGAAGCAGAGGAGGCTGCGAGCTGGGCAGCGCTGCGCGAGGCGGGCCGGGAATGGCTCGACGAGCACGGGTCGGATGCGTGGGTGGCGGTCGGCAGGGCCGTGCAGCCGGGCGATCTGGCGACGCTCATCTACACGAGCGGCACCACGGGGCGTCCAAAGGGCGTGCGGTTGGCCCAGGACTGCTGGCTGGCTCAGGCCGACTCGCTGTCCGACACGATCGATGGGCATCGTCAGCCCGACGACAAGCTGTTCGTGTGGCTGCCGCTGGCCCACGCCTACGGAAAGGTCCTGCAGCTCGCGGGGGTGCAGTACGACGTGCCGACGGCGATCGACGGCGACATCGAGCGGCTGCAGGACTCTCTCGCGGCGACGCGCCCGACCTACGTGCCGGCGGTTCCCCGGGTGTTCGAGAAGATGTTCGTGAAGATCCGGGGCCGGGTGGTCGCGCGCGGTGAGCGGGTCGCGAAGGTGTTCGACTGGGCGGCCGACATCGCGCGCGACGTGGCGCGACGGCGGGCTGCTGGCGAGGCGATCCCCTGGTCCTTGCTGGCGAAGCACGCGGTGGCGGACCGGCTGGTGTACCGGAAGATCCGCGAGGCGTTCGGAGGGCGGATCCGGGCCTTCTTCTCGGGCAGTGCACCGCTGGCGCCCGAGTTGATGCACTTCTTCGAGGGGGTGGGGTTGCCGATCCTCGAGGGCTACGGACTGACGGAGTGTGCGGCGGTGGCCACGGCGAATGCCCCGGACGACAAGCGGGCGGGCAGTGTCGGCAAGCCGGGCGACGGCATGGAGGTCCGGATCTCGGAGGGGGGCGAGGTGTTGCTGCGCGGACGCGCGGTGATGCACGGCTACCACAACCGCGACGACGCCACGGAAGAGGCCCTGCAGGACGGGTGGTTCCACACGGGCGACCTCGGTCGGCTCGACGAGGACGGGTTTCTGTACATCACGGGT
Source organism: Myxococcota bacterium (assembly GCA_965224055.1). Classification (GTDB taxonomy): domain Bacteria; phylum Myxococcota_A; class UBA796; order UBA796; genus JACKEQ01. The sequence continues at coordinate 7,408,727 of OZ245034.1, forward strand.
CGCATCAAGGAGCTGATCATCACCTCGGGCGGGAAGAACATCGCGCCGGTGCCGATCGAGAGTGCGGTGAAGGCGCGCTGTCCGGTGCTGCAGGAGCTGGTGATCCTGGGCGACGGTCGGAAGTTCTGCGCGGCCATCGCGACGCTGGATGCCGAAGGGGTCGAGGCCTGGTGCGCGTTGCAGGGTCGGCCGGCAGACCCCCCGCCCACGCCGGACGATCTGGGGGCCTGGGCTGCGGACGAGGCGGTGAACACGGCGATCCGCGAGGCCATCACCGAGGTGAACGCGACGCTTCCGTCGTTCTCGACGATCAAGGACTTCGTGGTGCTCGACCGCGAGCTGTCGATCGAAGGGGGCGAGCTGACGCCGTCCCAGAAGGTGCGCCGAGCCGTGATCGCAGAGCGCTACGGGGCCTTGCTCGATTCGCTGTACGTCGACTGAACCCAGCGCTCGATCGGGCTCAAAGGATCATCCGCACGACCGTGCCGGTTCCGACCTGGGACTCGATCTCCAGGGTGCCATCCAGGGCTTCGATGTGGTGCTTCGCGACTGCGAGTCCGAGCCCGAGCCCCTCGGTCCTGCGCGTGCTGGTCATGTCGGCTTGCCAGAACGGCTCGGTGGCGCGGGCGATCTCGGAGGGTTGCATGCCCGGGCCGTCGTCGGAGACGTCGATGATGGTCTTGCCGTTCTCGGAGTAGATCAGGACGCGGACCGTCTCGCCGAAGTGCGCGGCGTTCGCCAACACCTCGTCGACCGCGCGCTCCAGCCGGCTGGGCCGGGTGCGGATCACGCCGTCGCCGGACAAGGTCGCACCCCAGCGCTTGCACAGGGGGCGCAGGATCTTCGCGATCTCGAAGTCGGCGGGGGGCAGGGTCAAGGCTTCGGGGCGCTCGTTGAGGTCGAGGATCTGCGCGACCCGGCGCTCCAGCCGATGCGTAGCGCGCAGGATCGAGGGAGCATCGTCGTGCCCCTCCTCTTCGAGCAGCTCGGCGTAGCCGCGGATGGCGTTGAGGGGCGTCCTGAGCTCGTGACCCAGCACGTCGAGCAGGTGGGTCTTCATCCGCTGAGCCTCGAGGGCGTCGTCGCGGGCGGTGGCGAGCTCCTTGTTGAGCAGACGGAGGACGTCAGCGGTCTCGGCTCGGGTGGCTTCGGCGGCCAGCTGGGCCGTGAGCCCCTGCTTGTCCTGCTCGGTGCGCACGGCGATGGCCCCGAGCAGCAGGCTGATCAGCGCGAAGGCCAGCGATGCGAAGGTCAACCAGGTGCTGCGGTCCCAGGCCGTGCCGAGGGTGGCGGACAACGCGGCGTTCCGCCGTCGGACCTGGGTCTCGAACGCGTCCCGGACCATGGGGGCGTCCTCCCGACCGACGGCGTCGTGCACCAGCATCAGGCTGCGGCGAAGGGCCGTGTCCTCGGGGCTCGTTGCACCCTCGAGCTCGGACAGCGGGGCCTGGAGGGCCTCTCGAGCCTGTGCGTCGTCGTCGGGCAGATTCTGTACGGCGATCATGAGCTGCACATTGCGCTCGAGCTCGCTGCGAACGCCGGCCACCTGGGTGGTGAGCGCGACGGCCAGGACGCCGAAGCCCAGCACGACCAGCAGCAGGGCGCCCCAGGCGACCCACGCTGTGATGGGCGAGCGGTCCGCGGATGGATCGGTTGCGGTGACCGGTGCAGGCGAGGGGGGGCGGTCGGCCATGCATCAGCATAGCCGGGCGATTGCTAGATCTTGACGCCCACGCACATGAAGGCGGGTTGGAGGTGGCCACCGAGACCGGTCTCGTCCGGGCCGAACATCTCGACGATGTTGTTCAGGGCGCGACGCACCGAGCGGACCGGCTTGTCGATGGGAGACAGGCCAGCGCGCGCGGAGACGGCATCGATGTTCTTGCTGACCCGCTCTGCGAAGTCCAGCGCGGACTCGTGCCGGAAGCCCTGGATGGGGTGGACCATCATCTTGTGGGGCTTGAAGCCGGCGTGCCTCAGTCGTGCTCCGAGCTCGGGCCCGATCGCCAGGCCGGGACGCCCGACGAACTCGCCGGTGCGGGTCTCGGCCATGCGCTTGTCGGCCGCCCGCATGAACTCGCGGAACGCGTGGTTGAGCACGTGCAGGTGCCCGTCGAAGTAGAACTGCTGCGACAGCCCGTCGGGTTCGACGACGATGAACCGGCCGCCTTCCTGGAGCACGCGCAGGGCCTCGGCGAAGATGGGCTCGGTGTCGTAGAAGTAGCGGAGCGCCATGATCGAGAGCACGACGTCGACGCTGTTCTCGTTCAGCGGCAGCTCGTGGGGGAGGCCGGGCATCAACGCGACGCGCCGGCCGATGGGGCTGGCCGCCAGGGACTTCTTGGCGAGCTCCAGGCGGTCCTCTTCGCGGTCGATGCCCAGGAACTCGAGCTCTGGGCGCTCGGGGAGCAGGGCCAGTGCGCTCCACGCGGAGCCACACGCCAGATCGACCATGCGGGTGGTGCCTTCGGGGACCTGAGTGAGCAAGAGGTCCGTGAAGGAGCGGGTCCACCAGCCATTGCTCGCCTTTCGGCGTGTGGTGCCCTGCTTCGGAGCGGCGGTGCGGAGCTCGCTCGTGTCGAACTTGGGAGGCGGTGGCGGGACGGAGTGGCTGGCGCCCGCGGTCCCGGTGGCACTGGGGGCCCGGCTGGCACCGCTCTTCTCCAGGCGCTCGGCCAGGACGCGCTCGAACGTGCCCTCGTCGATGCCGATCGCCTCGGCGCTGTCCCGGATGAAGTTCTCTTCCTGGGGGGTGAGCACGCCGTCGGCCAGCACGCTGTCGATGGCCATCTCGAGCATCGGCAGCTTCTCGGCGGCGCGGGACTTGGCCTGGTGCTCGAGGTGCTGCTCCGGGAACTCGAGGACGGCGTCCATCGCCCGGTAGTGCTTGATGAAGAACTTGGCCTTGTCCTTGTGCTTCGGATTGGCCTGCATGGACTGGTAGAAGCCCCGCTTCTTCTTCAGGGCCTTGCGCGCGTCTTCAGCGGGCGCAGTGGGGCTCAGGCCGAGAAAGGAGAGGAGATCGTCCTTCCCGACGAGTTCGCAGAATTCTGCGGCGAGCTCGAGGTGCCTGGCTTCCATCCACGGGGCTGTAACCCCTCTGTCGGCATGCTACGACCGCTCGATTTCGGGGCACCGGTCTCTCGACCGTCGAGACATTCTCAGAAGGAGCTGCCGTTCGAGCTCACACTCATGGGACCGTCGAGGTTGTCGGACTCGTTGGACTCGACGATGCTCCCGAAGCTGTCCACGAACACCCACGAGCTGCAGAACGAGCACGACTGGGTGACGAGGAACTCGACGCTGCCGGTCTCTCCGGGGGCGAGCCCCGCGATCTCCTCGTAGGCGTCGCCTTCTTCGCCGACGGCCGGTGCACCCACATGGTCGATGTAGAGGTCGACGTAGAAGGTGCCCGCCGCCGCATCGCCCAGGTTCTCGACGTCGACGACGTAGAGGATGTCGACGCTGTCGGCGACGTAGGTGAACGTGGTGATCTGGAGGTTGGGCTCGGGGGTGTGGCCGGCCACCTCGAGAAACGCGTCTCCCAGGTTGTTGCCCTCGTTGGACTCGGCGACGGTGTTCGTGCTGTCGAGCAGGACGGTGACGCTGTTGAACCCGACCGCCGCCTGGAACGTGAACGCGATCTCGGTCCGCTCACCGGGGCCCAGGAACGACACCTGGGTGAACTCCTCGCCGATGTCGCCCACGGCGGGAGGCGCGCCGGGGTTGAAGAAGCCGTCGATCCAGAACGCGCTGGCACCGGCGTTGCCGACGTTCTCGACGGCGGCCGTGAAGGTCACGGTGTCGTCGTCGTTCGCGGCGAGGTTGGTCCAGACGATGGCGAGGTCGGGCTCGGCGCTGTCGAGCACCTGCACGGGGACGTCTGCGCTGGTGATGTCGTTCCACTGGGCGCGGATGTTCGTGGCGCCTGCCCCGGCTGCGGTGAGCAACCCCCGTGCATCGAGCTGAGCGACGGTGCCATCGTCGGTGATCCAGCGGACCTGCCCCGATGCATCGCTCGTCGACCCGTCCGAGAATCGTGCGGACGCCCCGAGCTGGAGGGTGGTGCCGGCTTCGACCGTGACCTGCGTGGGCTGCACGGTGAGCGACTCGAGGAAGGCTTCGGTGACCTCGACCTGAATGGGCGGGGACTCGAAGCCTCCGACGGTGGCGCGCACGGTGGTGGAGCCCACCGCGTGTGCCGTGAGCAGGCCCTCGGCATCGAGCTGGTCGGACACGCTGACGATCGACGGATCAGCGCTGACCCAGCTCGCGACGGCGGTGAGGTCGTTGCTGGTCCGGTCCTCGAACAGGCCCGTGACCTCGAGCTGGGCGGTCTCCCCGATCGGCACGACGATGTCGTCGGGCGTGGCCAGGATCCCCAGCAGGCCTTCGAAGGAGGTCTCGGTGGGAGGATCCCCGTTGGGAGCGAGGCCGTTGGGGTCGGGACAGCCGACGAGGCCCAGGCAGACGGCGATCCCGAGCAACCAGGCCGCAATAGCCCCGTGGGAGCGGGGCGATCGCGGAGTTGGTGCGTGACGACTCATGGCTCCAGTCTACCCGAGCCCGAGCTCACCGACGGTCGAAGTCGCCGATGATGGACTTCAGGCTGTCGTACCGCAGGTAGGGGTTCTCGGAGCTGCGACCGGTGGCGTACGTCGGGTTGTTGTACGGGACCCAGGCGAAGTCGGGGTGCTCGTTGATGTCTTCCCAGATGCCGTCCAGCACCACACCGTTGTCGTCGGTGGTGAGCGTGTACCGGTAGGTGTTCACGAAGCCGTCGGGTGCAGGGCTGCCGTTGTCGACGTGCTCGGCGTACACGCCGTCCGTCGCGAAGTAGACGTCGGCCTGCACGTCGAAGGTGCGCTCGGTGGCTTCGGGGTCGACGGTCACGAGCGGACGCAGGGTCTCGACGGTCTTGGTGCCGATGCCGGCGACGTAGTCGAGCTCGTCGATGGTCTGGAAGGCGCCCCAGTACTCGCGGTACTCGATGATGCGGGCCGCGAGCTTCTCGCCGATCTCGGGCAGCGCGTCGAGCTCGTCGAACGACGCGGTGTTGATGTTGACCAGGGTGCTGTCGGCGCCGGGCGTGGTCTCGTTGACGTACAGATCGACGCCGTATGCGGGGAAGTTCCAGACCTGCTCGCTGGCCGTGGTGTCGAACACCAGCGGAACCTGCTGATCGCGGAAGTAGAACGTGATCAGCTTGGTGAAGGCGGCCGGGTTCAGGTCGGCGAGGTCGTCGCCCTCCTTGTAGTACCGGTTGCCGTAGAAGCGGCTGTAGGTGCTGTAGTGGGTCTCGGTGAGCAGGCCCTTCACGTCGGCCGTGGTGAACTCGACCTCGCTGCCGTTGACGTCGACCATCACCGATTCGGTGGGCTCGTCGGTGAGGATGGCCGCAGCCGCCCACCCGTTGCAGTGCCCCCACCAGCCGCCGCCTGCGGGGTTGTACTGGTTGAGCAGCTCCCAGGCGGGGATGTAGAAGGGGTTGGGGTCGGTCTGGCCGCTGAAGTGCAGGGCGAGCGAGACCTTGTCCATCGGGGACAGCTCGGACAGCTGGTAGCTCCACCCGTCGACCGTGTGCTCGATGACGCCGTCCTGGACGCGGATGGTGCCGCCGTCGATGCCGGCGCGGATGTCGTCGTAGAACGTCACCAGCGTGGTGGTGACCTCGCTCTGCTTGTCCTGGTACTCGGTGACCTTCGCGTCGTACTCGGCGGACTCCTTGTCCATCTCGCGCAGCTCGTCGGAGATGCGGTCCATGTCGGTCTTGATCTCGACGATGTCGTCCTGGACGAGGTCGGAGAACGTGGGCTGCTGCGAGCCGAACTGCTTCTTGTAGCCGAACACGAGCTCGGCGTCGGTCAGCGGCCACCAGTAGCCGTTCCAGGGCTCGAAGCCGTCCGGCGTGAAGGCGCTGTAGCCCCCATCCAGGGTGTCTTCGTCGAGCTCGATGGTGCCGTCGATGTCGACCGAGGACGCCAGGGCGGCGCGGAAGTCGTAGTCCTCCGGCGGAGGCGGGCCGAAGGGGTTGCCGACGTTGCGGCGCATGGCCGAGACCTCGTCGTCGGAGAGCAGGCGGCTCTCGACGTTCTCGGTGACGGTCCAGGTGGGCCAGGGCTGGCCGCGCTCGTAGCGTGTCGCGACGTCGCCGCCGCCGACCTCGTCGTCGAACACGACGTCGACCGCGCCATCGTCCATGGCCGTGCTGTTCACGAACTTGCCGTGCTCGGTGCGGCGCTCGCCCGACTCGAACTTCGTGCCGAAGGGCGCGAGGTAGGTGGGAGCGGCGGTGAGCATCGACTGGGACAGGGCGCCGTAGCTCTTGCCGAGCTGCTTGCTCGACCAGGCCTGCTCGACCCGCTCGCCTTCGACGTTGGCGTACTGCACGATGCCCGCGAGCCGGTCGCGGTCGCTGTGGAACACCAGGTAGATGACGGGGTCGGACTCGACGAGCTCGCTGTCGACGTCGGCGACCGTGAGATCGATGTAGGCCCGGACGACGTCGATGTTCTTGACGCCCGACGGGGTGACGGCGAAGTCGTACAGCTGGTCGCCGGGTGCGGGGGTGATGCCCTGCTCGATCACCTGGTAGTTCCAGACGATCTCCTGGGACCAGTGCTCGCCGGCGGGGTCGTTGGGCGTGCCGTCGAGGTCGGTCGAGGTGTTCTCGGCCTTGATGTTGGCGACGCGGTAGCTCGCCGCGAGGTGCCAGGTCTGGCCTTCGGCCCAGTCGAGCGTGACGCGGTCGTCATCGGTGTTGGCGTTGTTGCAGCCTGCGAAGAACGCGAGGGCGATGCCGGCAGCGGCGCCGGAGAAGATGCGGGTCATCAGATGCTCCATAGATCGTGCGGTGCGCCGTGACGTCGGGCCGGATCAAACAAAAATCAAGGGGGGCCGGACGTGATGCGCTCGTCACCAGAAGATGACGAAGGGACAGCGTGATCTAGGCGGGTGTGGATGGAGTGTCAAGCTGGGTTTCGGATGCCCGGGAGTCTACGTTCCCCCGATCCGATTGGCCATCCCGATCGACGAGCGGAGGCCGCGACGACACGTCGATCTGCGGGGCTCCTCCACTGCGAAACCGCCACAGGTCGCCCATGGCACGCCCGGTGAGCAGCACCTTCTCCCAGCCTGGAACGATGGTCCGCCCCGTCATGGGATTGCACCCGTTCCGTCGCAGTCGATGGCCGATCCCCTGGTAGAGGCGGGCTGCGACCGCGATGGCGACCCGACACCGGAAGGGCAGGGCCGAGAACCCCGTGCGCCCCTGAGCGTAGAAGACATCGGCGCGATCGAGCAGCTGGGACACGACGGTTGCGACCTTGTCGGCAGAATCCCCCGTGTTCGCGCGCCCTTCGAGGAGGTCGGCCTCGGTGAGCCCCACGGCGGCGAGCCGGTTGGCGGGCAGGTACACGCGGCCCCGACCCGCATCTTCGAGGACGTCGCGGCAGATGTTGGTGAGCTGCATCCCTTGTCCGAGGGCGACTGCGGGCTCCAGCGCCCACTTGTCGGTGACGCCGAGTGCGGCGCACATCATCAGACCCACCGTGCCGGCGACCTCGTAGCAGTACCGATCGAGCTCGGCGTCGTCAGCGGGCATCTGGAAGTCCAGATCGCTCTCGACCCCGTGGAGCAGGTCGAGGGCCGGCTGGATCCCCACGTGCTCCAGCTGCTCGAGGATGTTGCGGGTGGCGGCGACGACCGGGCGTGCGAGCTGCTCACCCAACAGCTCGGCCCGGAGCGTGGCGACCGCTCTACGTGCGTGGTCGTCGTCCTCGGCTTCGTCGACCTCGTCGTCGGCCAACCGGCAGAAGGCATAGAGCACCGCCGCCTGTCCGCGGCGTTCTTCTGGAAGGAACACGCTCGCCAACGAGAACGAACGGCCGTGCCGTGCCAGGACGGCGGTGCTCTGTGCGATCAGGTCGTCGGATGGACCGGGTGCAGTCATCGCGTGGGCGAGCCCGCGGTCTCACCAGAGGCGTTGTCGCCGATGGACGCGGGCCCGGTGCCCGTGGAACCCGTGTTGGTGGGGTTGGGTGTCGATGTGGGGTGACGCCCCGTGTCCGTGTGCAGGATGGGGAGCAGCGCCCGGGCCACGAGGTCGAAGGCCGCGGCGTGGAGCTTGGGGACGCGTGCGAGGACGGGGGAGTCGTGGACCTGCTCCTCGATGTGTCCGAGCCGGTTCCACACGCTCTCGAGCGCGCCCCGGTCGCGGAAGGCGGCGATCGCGCGCTCGACCTCCTCGGCGGGGGTCTGGTCGCGGTCGGTGGCGAGCAGCCCCAGCAACCAGGGCCGGTCCTCGGGGTGCAGCGTGAGGTGTTCGACCACCAGCGCGCTCACCTTGCCTTCGCGGAGGTCGGAGCCCCTCGCCTCGCGGCCCTTGTCGCCGTACAGGTCGAGCACGTCGTCGGCGACCTGGAACAGCAGCCCGATGGAGCGCATCTGGCGGGCCAGTGCATCGGCATCCTCTTTGGAGAGGCCGGCAAGGCGGGCGGATCCGTAGACCGGCAGCGCGAACAACGCAGCGGTCTTGCCCTCGACGGCCTCGGAGTAGGACTCCCAGTCGAACCGGCCGCGCGACAGCAGGTCGAGCTCGGCAGACTGGCCACGGACGACCTCCTCTGCGTAGCGGGCGAGCGCGTCGGCCAGGGACCAGCGAATCGCATCGGTGGTCTGCACGCGGGAGACCGCGCGGTAGGGCAGCATCAGCATGAGGTCGCCGACGTTGATGGCCTGGTTGACCCCGTGGCGCGACCACACGGCGGGCCGGCCGCGGCGCATGGGGTCGCCGTCCTGGATGTCGTCGTGGACCAGGGTGGCGTTGTGGAGGAGCTCGGTGGCTGCCGCCCAGGGCACGGCTTCGATGCGGTCGCCGCCGAGTGCCTGGAGCGTGGCGAGGGCGAGTCGGGCGCGCAGCCGCTTGCCGCCGGTGGCGAGGTGTTCCCGGGCCAGGACGCCCAGGCGCTCGAAGCGTTCGCCGGTCGCGAGCTCGGTCATCTCGCGCTCGACGTCCTGCAGGTTGGCGTCGTTCCAGCAGCCCTTCAGCAGTGTTTTGGTCGGAAGGGTCAGGAGTGAGGACATGCGACCTCCGAGGTCGTGTGCGGCGATTCGTCCGGATCGTGGCCCGGAAGAACACTGGATGGCGGCGCCTGCGGGGGCGTCGACGAGATCAGGGGCCCTGCGAGCTGCAGCTTGAGCGAGAAGGGCGCATCGATGAAGAGGCGGGTCATGGCCCACACCGTAGGTGCGAGCCGGGGCTGGACGGCGAGAAACGCCTCGCGTCGGGGAGCGGGCATCGCGAAGAAGCGCTCGAAGAACCGCCCCAGAGCGGGCCCATCGCAGCCGACGAGCACATCCAGCCCGAGCAGGTGGAGTCTTCGGGTGGCACCGCCGCGAAGCCGCGCGAGCTCGCGGGCCCCGTGACCGTCGAGCACGGCGCGCGCGAACGAGCGAGCGCCGCTCAGGACCCGGGTCAACAGGTAGCCCGTGGCGGGGTGCACCATGCCGCCGGCGGTTCCGTAGGCCAGTCCCGCGGGAGCCGGCATGTCCAGGGGAATGGAGCAGCGCTCGGTGGCGTGAATCGCACGGATGGAGACGCCCAGGCGCGCGAGGCGAGCGTGGAGCCGCTGCTCGAGCAGCTCGAGCGACACCCTGGGACGCGCCGCCAACGCAGTCTCCTCGACGAACACCCGGCGCGCGTCGCGCGGGAGCACGTAGAGGAAAGAAGGAGGATCCTGGAGATCCGTCAGGTCCATCCACGTCGCCTGGTCGGGAGCCCAAGGGTGCCCATCGGTGTCGATCTCCAGTCCGAACGCCGTCTGGTAAGCGGTCGGACGCGCTCCCGCGACCTCGGGCCCGAGCACCTGTGCTTCGCCAGTGCAGTCGACGACCTGCCGAGCGGCGATGGTCCGCTGCTCACCGCTGCCCGTGGACGCGATGGTCACGCGGGTGGGTGCCCCGGACGAGGCGCGGGATGGAACGGGCGGCTCGACGTGGTGGACGCAGGCATCGAGCAGGATGCCGCCGGCGTCGCGAAACGCGTCGAGCAGGTGGTGTTGGAGCGCGGGACCGTCGATCTGGACGTAGGGTCGGGCGTCGATCTGTTCTCGGGAGTCGAGTGCGATCCGGGCGGACGACCAGCGGGACACGGACCCGGCCTGATGCAGGCAGCGCGCCACCACGCCGTCGGTGCGACCGGTGGGTCGGGGCGGAAGGTCGCTCTCGAACGCACACCAGGTGGGCACCCAGCGCGCTTCGGGTTCGGGTGCCACGACGGCGACCCGAGCGCCGAGATCCTGAGCTTCGACAGCCATCGCCAGCCCGGCGGGACCGCTTCCGGCTACCAGGATATCGACTTCTCGAGTGGCGTCTTCGGGGTTGCGCGGCTCCGGCATGCTCGGTACGTAGTGTTGGTGAACAAGTTCTGCAAAAGTTTCGGGCAGGATTCGTGGGCCCCCCTGGCTCTCGGGGGGCTGCCGCCGGCGTCGGCGAACGGGTTCGCCTGGGGGTATGTCGATCTGCTCGATGCGGGTGGGTCGGGCGTGGTGGTCATCTGGGCCCACGGCATGCCCTTCACTCCAGGAATCCTCTCGCGCGAACGCGCTGGTCGCCCAGTACGCGCTCATGACGCTCCGAGCCTGTGTATCGCAGCGTACGAGAACGGGAACCAGGTTTTCTACCTGCTGCGCGACCTGAGCGGTGAACTGGCGGCCGGCACTCCGCTGCCGATGGCCGAGACGCGCAGCGCATCGTTCGGCGGAGTGGTGCTCGAGCGGCAGCCGGGCTCCCTCACGCTCACCTTCGACGTCCCGATCCCCGGGACGGGCCCGCTCCAGGGCACCGTCCACATCGACGGATGTGCGATCGATCTCCCGGCCGCGGGTCCGGCGCAGCATCGCTGGGCGCCCCAGATGATCGGGAAGGGCCGCGCCGATCTCGCCTGCGGAGACTGGCGTTTCACGATGACTGGCCGCGGCTACCACGACCGGAACAGCAGCGCACTGGGGCTGTCCGAGCTCGGGATCCGACGGTGGATCTGGGGCCGTACTCCGCACGCCGACGGCGAGACCGTGCACTACCTGCTGGAGCCCGTGTTCTCGGAGTCCAGTCCGCCCCTCGAGCAGAACCACGTGCTGCAGATCGACTGGTCTGGGGCGGTCGAGCACCGCTTCGTGGCGGTCGAACGCGAACCCGACACCCGGGGCACCTGGGGTCTTCGCGCTCCGCGGGCCCTGCGCGCGGGCGATCTGCGGATCGAGCACCTGCACGCCCTCGAAGACGGCCCGTACTACCAGCGATGGCTGACCCGCGTGACGGGCGCCGACGGCGTGGCGCGCGACGGGGTGGGCGAGGTGGTGGACGTCGACCGCATCGATCGCGGGCCCTACATGCCGCTGGTACGGATGGCGCTCGATGGCCCGTCTCCCTCGATGTGGGTGCCGCTCTTCGCCGGGCCGCACGCCGATCGGTTCCGCAGGCTGGTGCGCTACTGGCTCGGACGATGAACGGGGCCACCCTTGCGCGGCCTGCCGAGAACGGTCTCTGGATCGCTCGATGGTGATGTGGCTCCCGCTGCTGGTGGCGGCGATCGTGCTGGTCAACGCGCTCACCTGGGTGCGGCCGCGACCCCTGCTCGGAGACGAGAGGGCGGGCGGCCACGACAGGAATACGCGCGAGCCCCGCGTGCGGATCGTCGTACCGGCCCGCAACGAGGCCTTGCGGTGCGGCCCTCCCCTGCGGGCAGCGTGTGAACAGGCCGACGTACACGTGCTCGATGACGGCAGCACCGACGGGACTGCGGGCATCGCGAAGGCTGCCGGAGCCACCGTGACGGTCGGCGAACCCCTGCCGGGCGGCTGGGTCGGAAAGCCCTGGGCGCTGCAGCAGCTGGGCGATGCCGCGGTGCGCGACGGGGTCGACATCCTGGTGCTGTTGGACGCCGATGTGGTCCTGGAGCCGGGGGCCGTCGCCGCCATGGTGCGCGAGCTCGACACCTGCGACGTCTTCACCGCCGTGCCGCGGCAAGCCATGGGCAGCCTGGCCGAGGAGCTCGTCCTGCCGCTCCTGCACCTGACCTACGTGTCGTGGCTGCCCCTGTCGCTCGTCGAGCGCGTCTCGCATCCGGGGGTGCTGGCCGCGAACGGGCAGATCCTGGCGATGCGCACCTCCACCTGGTCCGAGCTCGACGGGTTCTCGCGCGCTGCGGGGGCCGTGGTCGACGACCTGATGTTCTGTCGGGCGGCCAAGGCGGCGGGCTGCAGGGTGCGCTTCGCGGACGGCACGCTGCTCGGGACCTGTCGGATGTACGAGGACTTCGGGACGGTGGTGCGCGGCTTCTCGAAGAACATCTACGAGGGACTCGGGGGGCCCGTCGCACTCTGGGCCGCGATCCTGCTCTACCTGGTCGCGTTCGTGGTGCCGTACGGGGTGTTGCTGGCGGGCGTGCTCGGGGTGCCGGGCGTGCTGGTGCCCGCTGCGATCGCCGTCGTGGCGAACCTCGCGATCCGTCTGTGGCTCGCGATGCGGCACGGCCACCCGCTCCTGTCCGTGTTGCTGCATCCCGTGGGCGTGCTGGTGCTGTGCGGCATCGCCCTGAACAGCTGGCGATGGAGTCGCAGTGCGGCCATCAGCTGGGCCGGACGGACCTACCCATCGGCGCGCTGACCCCCACCCGCTCCCGCGCACCGGGCGGGCCCTTCCGGGCGACGCTCGTCCGGGTCCTGCGCTGGTGGCTGGACCGGCAGATCCGGGCGGGTCTGGACGGGGTGTTCGTAGCGGGCCGCGAGAACCTCGAACACGCGATGGCCGAGGGGCCCGTGGTGGTCGCGTGTTCCCATCAGTCGTGGTGGGACGGGCTGATCGTGGCGTGGCTCGCGCAGCGGTGGAAGCTCGAGCTCATGGTGGCGATGCGCGCCGACAACCTGGAGCGCTGGCCGTTCTTCGAGGCCTTCGGTGCCGTGGGGATCGCCGGCAGTGCAGGGATCCGGCAGTGCGTGGCGCGGCTGCAGAAGCCCGGCGACCTGCTGTGGACGTTCCCGCAGGGCACCTACCGCGATCCGGGCACGCGTCCGCTGGGTCTTCAGCGGGGTTCCGTGTGGATCGCCCGTCAGGCCGGGGCTGTCCTGCTGCCGGTCGCGCTGGGCTATCGCTTCGGGCAGCAGCCCCGGGTGCGGGCGCTGATGTCGATGGCGGCACCGATTCCCATGTCGCGGGATCGAGACCCGGACACGACCGACGCCCGGGTGTCCGAAGAGCTCGAGAGCGCGCTGATCGGACAGCTGGAGCGCATCCAGGAAGTGTCGGTCGCCGTCACCGCCGGGCCGCCGTCCGAGGCGGAGACGGTGCTCCGCGAGGCCGGGTTCGTCTCGGCCGACGAGGTGTCGTCCTCGGCTCTGGGGCCGCCGCGGCCAGATCTGGCGTCGCGGTTGCTCGGGTGGGTCTGGCGATGGTCCTAGGTCTGGTGCTGGAGTGCTTGGCGTTCGGCGGGGAACCGCCGCTTCAGCTGACGGAGCCCTACCTGCTCGAGATGCGGGTGGTCACGTCGTCCGAAGTGCCGTTCGCGGGCGCCAAGGAGATGGTCACCACGTCGTTGCTGGGGGTGCGCTTCGAGAAGGAGGACGGGCGGTGGATGCAGGTCCACACCCCGTGCGCGGTGTCGGTGTCCGGGGGCCGGGTGTCGTTTCCGGAGGCGTTCGTGAGCTCCATGTCCCCGACCCGCGCGCCGCTCGAGTGGTCTCCCGAAGCGGGCTATCGGCACGACCCGGGCCCGGTGTTCGTGGGGGTGGTCCCGGGTACGAAGACCCTGCCGGAGGATCCGGGCGATCCCGGGGTGGTGGACCACGAGTCGGACGGCTTCCCCGGCGCCACGGTCCACCTCCAGGTGCCGGTGTTCGGGCGCGTGCGGCTCGCGCTCCTGCAGGTCAGTCACACCGTGCTGGCCGGGACGATCACGGATGGGCGCGTGAAGGGCCCGCTGCAGGTGGAGCGGATGGAGCAGCGAACCCTGGGCGCATCGGTCGCGGTGTTCGACGTGTCTCGCGACACTGCGGTGGTGCCCGGTCGCTCGACCTTCGAGCTGGCACCGGATCACGAGCATCGCTGTTCACCGGCGGAAGCGGGGGTGGGCAGCGCCAAGCCGGGCCAACCTGGCGAACCCTGATCTGCGTCGAAGAGCGGCCCAGGGCCCGACGGATGCGTCCCGGACGGAAGCCTGGGTCCGTCGGGACGGGTGTGCCACAATGCGGCGTGGAGGATCGGTGGGGCGACGAAAGCGCAGTCTGCTGGGCCGACAGTCCGGAGCCAGACGACCGACGGTCACGTTGAAGGACGAGTCGGTGGACGACGAGGAGTTGGACGACGCCGCTGAGGCCGGTTCTGATTCCGATTCCGAGTCCGCGCCAACTCCCGAGCCCACGGGGTCCTCGGATTCTGAGTCCCCGGAGCCCGAGCCCACGGAAGCCGAGCCCACGGAAGCCGAGCCCACGGAAGCCGAGTCCTCGGAAGCCGAGTCCTCGGAAGCAGAGGTGGCCGAGGCTGCGCCGTCGAACGCGGAGCCGTCGCAAGCAGAGTCGCCGGAAGCGGAGCCGGCTGAATCGCCCTCTGCTGATGACGCCCCTGATGACGCCCCTGATGGCGCCCCTGATGACGCCCCTGATGACGCTGCCAACGATCACCCCAAGGAAGAATCCGACGTCGAGGTCTTCGCGAAGGCCGACGGTGACGCGAACGCGGGTGCCAAAGACGAGGATCTCCCGAAGGACTTCGTCGAGGACGACGACTGGTTCCTGCGGACGGGCCAGCCCGCACCTCAGCGCGACGTCGGCGAGCCCGCTCCCACGCCCGCTCCCGTCCCCCGGTCTGGCATGCCCCCCGCGATGGTGTGGGTGCCTGCGATGGCGATGGTGGGCTTCGTGCTGCTGATCGTGGCGCTGCTGCTGGTCGCCGTGCTGATGAGCTGAACGGCGAGCGCTACTTCTTCAGGAACCCGGCGATCGTCGCCTTGATCTCCGGACCCGCCCACACCGGAAGTACGTCTTCGACGAAGCGTCGATCGCCGTCGGGGTCGGGCAGATCGACCGGAGCCCGGAGCGCGCGCTTGGCCGCGGCGTAGGCGTCGGGCGGGTGATTCGCGAGGCCGGCGAGGATCGACTCGGCCCGCACGAGCGGATCGGACACCACCTCGTCGACCAGTCCGAGCCGGCGGGCGTCTTCGGGTGCATGCAGCCCGGCACCCAGGAGCACGATGCTCTCCTGTGCAGGCGACAGGCGCGATCGGGCGAGACGCAGCACCCGAGGCGGGAAGCGAAGCCCCAGCGCCACCTCGTTCAGCCCCAGCCGGGCACGAGGCGCGTCGGTGCACACCCGGATGTCGCAGAGCAGGGCCAGCAGGCAGCCGCCCGCGATCGCGTGGCCGTTCACCGCGGCGACCGTCGGCGCGGGATGGTGGAAGACCCGCACCAGGAGGTCGGTGAGCCGGGTGAGAAAGGTGCGCATCCCGTCGAGGTCCGCGGCGTGCACCTCCTTGAGGTTCAGCCCGGCCGAGAAGGCGTCGCCCTCGCCGGTGAACAGCAGCGGAGCGCCATCCGCAGCGTCGATGCGCGCGATGAGGTCGGCCATGAGCGTGGTCCCGAGGGCGTTCTTGCCGGGACCTGCGATTCGGATCGTCTGGAATTCGGACATGCCCGCGATGTATCGCGCTGTCAGCCGAGCGCCTCGTCGAGCAGCTGTCGCCGACGTGCCAGGCTGGCCTCCTGGGCTTCGAACGCGGTCTTGCGCCGGGTCACGAGGTGCAGCAGCGTATCGGTGACCATCTGGGTCTCGTCCTCGACCCGTCGCTTGAACCGCACGAGCCGCTCTTCGTAGTGCAGATCGGCCAGGATCCCCGACGACAGCAGCTGCTCCCACGGCATGCCGATGTCGGGGACCTCCACGTTCAAGGGGCGCAGCTCGAGCTTCTCGCACGCCGCGTTGAACCGGTCGACGGCGGCCGGCACATCGGCGGTGGCGTGCTGGATGTTGTGGTGCGCCCAGCCGTGTGCCGCCGCGGGCAGGTCGAACTGGAACGCGTCGATCCCGGCCCAGCGATGGGCCTTGCGACCCGCCGCGAGCACGGCCTTCATGGTGGCCGACAGGCTGCCTGCAGCGGCGATGGCCTCGTCGAGGAGCGCGAGCTGTTGGGCGTTTGCGTCGATGTCCTGCTCGATCTCGGCCAGGGGCTCCTTCAGCGGATGCATGCCGCTGTCGCGCACCCGGGCGGCGAACTGCTCGAGCTCATCGTCCCGCTGCCGGTCCTTCTGGGCGCGTTCCTGCGCTTGTCGCTCGAACGACCCGATCACGCGTCGGGCTTCGATCAGGCGCTTGCGGCCGGCCAGAACCTCGGTCTGCAGCGCCTTCATCCGCCCCTGGATCTCCTCCCGATAGGCCTCGCGACGCCCGAGCAGTGCAGCGAGCCATCCACTCGGCCCTTCCAGACTGGCCAGCTCGGTCTCGGCTTCGGTGAGCTGGGCGCGACGATAGGCCAGGGCGCTCTCGGCACGCTCCAGCTCGAGCTGCGCTTCGTCGCGCCGTTGCTCCCAGCTCTTCTTGCGCTTGCCGCGTCGTCGTCTACCCACGTCTACGGATGTCGTCGCGCAGCCGTCGATCGTCAAGGGGTGTCATCGTCTTGCTCGTCTTCCTCGTCTTCCTGGTCGTCTTTCATGGTCGGACGCTTCGAGGGCTCGGCGCGCTCGGCCACGAAGAAGTCGACGCGACGGTTCTTGGCGCGGGCTTCGTCACTGGTGCCTTCCATCAGGGGGCGTTCCTCGCCGAAGCCTTCGGTCTCGAGCCGCTCCTCGGAGATTCCCTTCTCCACCAGGAACGCCTTCACGGCATCGGCGCGGTCGGCCGACAGGGTCTTGTTGGACGCTGCGGGACCCTGATCGTCGGTGTGGCCCTCGATGCGGATCTTCGTCAGCTCCGGGTGGGCGTCCAGCACGGTCGCGACCTCGGTCAGCAGCCCGAACGATTCCTCTTTGATGGTGGCTTTCCCGACCTCGAAGAAGATGGACTCCTGGATCTCGATCTGCTTGGCCGTGATCGTCACGCGGCTGGGCTTCAGCTTCACCTCGATCGTCTGCTCGGCGCCGTTCTCGACCGTGACCTCGACGATGGCGCGCCGGAACCCGGGTGCTCGCACGACGAGCTCGTAGTCGCCCGGCATCAACGGGGTCTTTGCGTCGTCGGCTGCGATGGCGCGGTGCTTGGTGGACTTCTCGAACCACACAGCACCTTCGATGGGCGTGCCGTCGAGGCGGACCGGCTTCACGGTCAGGAAGCCGTTCTTCGCTTCGGGCTCCAGCTGGACCCGCACCTCCTGGGACTCCTGGTTGCGGACGTCGATCGAGGTCTCCTTCCAGGCGTAGCCGTCCATCTCGGCCGACAGGTTGTGGATCCCGCCCATCAGCTCGATGGTGTCGCCGGACGTCCCCTTCTGCGTGCCCACCGTGAACGTCGCTTTCGGGGCCTCTTCGTCCGTCGTCCCGTCTTCTCCGTCGTCTCCACCGTCCTCTCCACCGTCCTCTCCACCGTCCTCTTCACCGTCCTCTTCGCTGGCGCCGAAGGGCTCGCCCGACGCATCGAGCAGGACCACCGTGACCTTCGTGGGTTCCGGGCATCCGTCCTCGTCGGCAACCCCGTCCAGGTCCTCCGGCGTGTCGCGACAGCCATCGTCGAAGTCCGTGATGCCGTCCTTGTCGCGATCGGGCTCGTAGGTGGGTTCGAAGGCGAGTCCGAACATCGCGCGGAGCTGAGGCGTGCCGATCCCCCGGCCGATCGCGGTTCCGACGCCCCCACGCATGTGCAATCCCTTCGCTGCTCGGCCCCATCCCCCCAGCAGCACCTCGCTCGGGACGCCCTCGGGCGTGACTGCGTGCCCGATCAGCTCCGCGGACAGCCCCGCCTGCTCGCTGGTCTTCAGTCCGAGTCCGAGCCGCCCGTAGACCGAGTCGGTCCAGGTGCGCAG
This sequence comes from Myxococcota bacterium, assembly GCA_965224055.1. Classification (GTDB taxonomy): domain Bacteria; phylum Myxococcota_A; class UBA796; order UBA796; genus JACKEQ01. The sequence continues at coordinate 7,426,728 of OZ245034.1, forward strand.
TCCGGCGTCGGGGAGCATCCGGAAGCCCACGTTGGCCGCGATGAACACGCGCTCACCGAGCTCCTTGTCGACGATGCCCTCGATCTCGCCGGTGGGCTGGGTCGCGCGCAACCCGTCGATGTTCCCGGTGGGCAACCCCACGCGCCCGAGCAGCGCGATGCCGATGCGGTCGGGCGTGCGCTTCAGCAGGGTCGTCTTCACGTCGAGTGCGAGGTCTCCGAAGCCCGCCTGACTGGGGGTCCCGTTCCCGTCCGCGAACAGGTACAGCGGCATGGTCAGACCCAGGCGCGCGGGTCCGAGCTGGTAGCCCGCGGCGAAGTCGGTCTGCACGATGTCCGAGAGCACCCGCACTCCGTCGGCATCGGGCGTGGGGAAGAACGTGAGTGGGTCCTTCGTGTAGTGGGCGATCGCGCGTCCGGTGAGCGTGTGGTCGGCCTGGCGCGTGGAGTCGTTGGTCCACAGGGTGTAGCGGGCGTCGATCGACGGGCGGAACAGCTGAGCGTCGAGGTCCGGAATGTCGGTGACCGTCTGGGCGCGTGCCGTCGGGGTGATGGCGGCGAGGAGCAGCGGGAGTGCCAGGACGCGGAGGGGCATCGCGGAGGGCAGGAGGGACATGGGGGCGGGACTCCGGTTAGCGGGGCGCATGATTCTACTCGTGACCGGGGCCCGATCGGGATTCGGAAAACGCATCGCGATCGAAGCCGCTCGGCGGGGGCACACCGTCTACGCGGGTCTTCGAGACCTCTCGACCGCAGATGAGCAGCTCGTACCCGAAGCCCGGGGCCTCTCCGTCGTTCCGGTGCAGCTCGACGTCACCTCCGAGGCCGACCGAAGCGAAGTCGTGGCGCGAATCGTCCATGAACACGGGCGGATCGACGGGTTGGTCAACAATGCGGGCATCGCACTCGGCGGATTCCTGGAGCAGGTCGAGGACGACGAGATCCGCAAGGTCTTCGAGGTCAACGTGTTCGGGTTGTGGGCCCTCACCAACGCCGTGCTGCCCACGATGCGCGCCCAGCGGTCGGGGTCGGTGGTGATGGTGAGCAGCATGTCCGGCCGGATGGCGCTGCCGGGGCTCGGGGTGTACGCCGGCAGCAAGCACGCACTCGAGGGTCTGAGCGAGGCCTGGCATCACGAGCTGAGGCACTTCGGCATCCGGGTCACCCTGGTGGAGCCGGGGGCCTATGCCACCGATATCTGGGGCCGGAACCGAAACACCAGCCGCAACGCCCACGATCCCGACAGTCCGTACGCCGCGCTGGCCGCGCACCTCGATCAGCTCGTCGCCAGGGTGGTCGACCGGGGGGCGAGGGATCCCCAGGAGGTCGCGGACGTGATCTGCGACATCCTGCAGGGGAAGGGGGGCTGGAAGCTGCGATACCCGCTCGGACACGACGCGAAGCTCCGCCTGTTCCTGAAGCGGTTCGCCCCCGAACGTGCGGTGAACGCGTTCATCCACCGGATGAGCAACCCGCGGTGATCGAGGGGCTCGTCACGGTCGAGACGCGCTGCAAGGACGGCCGGATGACGTGGCTCCGGCCTGCACGCGAGTCCGATGCCGAGGCCCTGCACGCGCTCCAGGTGGCGCTGATCACCGATGGGCGGGGGCAGGTGCTGGGGCCGGACGAGGTCCCGGATGCGGAGCGCTACGCCGATCGGCTGTTCGGACGGCTGGATCGGGTGGATGCCGTGTACGTGGCGTGTCTGGACGACCCCGATGGGCCGCTGGTCGCCGAGGGCTCGGTGAACCGGCTGGGTCCGAAGCTCGTTCGTCACGTGGCGGGGCTCGAAGTGGGCGTGCATCCCGACCACCAGGAACGCGGGCTGGGGCGGGCGATCTGCGAGGTGTTGATCGACACAGCCCGTCTGGCCGGGGTCGAGCGGCTGCAGCTCTACGTGCGGGCCGACAATCCGCGGGCGATCGGGCTGTACCGTGCGCTGGGGTTCGAGCACGAGGTGCTGCGGAAGCGGTTCGTGAAGCTCCCGGACGGCAGCTACGTCGACGATTGGTCGATGGTTCGCTGGCTCTCTCCGTAGCAGGGCTGTCAGCATCGCCAGGATGAGTGGTTAGGGTGCAGAGCCTGAACGGAGGAATGCATGTCACGAACACTCATCGTCGGTGCGCACGGAAACATCGGGCAGCACCTCTGTCGGCTGGCGTCCGAGTCCGGGCATCCGGTCCGCGCGATGATCCGCAAGCCCGAGCAGGAGAAGGTCTTCGAGGGACTGGAGCACGTCGAGGTCGCGCATGGCGATCTGGAGGGGGACATCTCCGAGGCCCTGGACGGCTGCGATCAGGTGGTGTTCACGGCGGGGTCCGGGGCGAAGACCGGGCTCGACAAGACCCTGATGGTCGACCTGTGGGGCGCCATCCGGGTGATCGACGCCTGTGCCGAGCGCGGGGTGGATCAGCTGGTGCTCGTCAGCTCCTTCCGAACCGAGGACCCGCTGGCGGGTCCCGAGACGCTGGCGCCGTACCTCGCGGCCAAGCGGGCGGCCGACCTGCATCTGATGCACGTCGCGAAGGAGAAGAACCTGCAGCACGTCATCCTCAAGCCCGGCCAGCTCACCGACGAGGCGGGCACCGGGAAGATCCGCACCACCCTCGAAGGGGACGGCTACTCCATCCCGCGTGAAGACGTCGCCCGGTGTGCACTGGCTGCACTGCAGAACCCCGGCGAACAGACCGGTGAGACCGTGCTGCTCTCGGGCGACCATCCCATCGAGTCCGTGTTCGCGGGCTGATGGGACGCCTTCCCTCGCCAGAGGTCCGGGAGTGGCTGCTCGAGTCGCTGTCCCATCTGCTGTTGATGCAGGGAGAACAGCCGTTCGTCGCGGGTCCGCTGCGCTATCCCACGGACGCCGACTTCCCCGACCCCTGGCAGGGCGACCTGGCGTCGCTGAAGCGGCTGTCGCTGCGGATCCTGGGCTACTGCGGTCTGGATGGGTTCACGGTGACCCTCGAGGAGTTCGCGAGCGACAAGCAGCAGCAGTTCAACGCCACGGGCGAAGCGACCTACCGCCACCAGGGCGCGGCGGCGTGGTTCGCGGGGGTCGACGGCAAGCGGATCCGCTTCGGGTGCTCGGATCACCAGCTGTCCGAGGCGGGCGAGGGGTTGGTCGGGGTGATGGCCCACGAGGTCGCGCATGCCTACCGCGCCGTGCACGGGCTGGTGGTGGAGGATCACGACCTCGAAGAGCGGCTGACCGACCTCACCACGGTCTACCTCGGGTTCGGGATCTTCACGGTGAACAACACCTACCGGTTCCGGTCGTACACCCACGGCGATCTGGGGTCCGGCTACTCGACCAGCCAGGCGGGCTACCTGTCGGCCGAGGCGATGTCGTACCTGTTCGCAGCTCAGATCCTCTGCCGGGAGCTGTCGTGCTGGGAGACGTGGACGCTGCTCCGCTGGCTGGAGACCCGTCAGCGCGGCCACGTGAAGACCGCCCTGCGCGACCTCAGGCCAGCCGAGGCCCTCTGGGAGAGGCTGCGTCCGGAGCTCCCACAGATCGCCCTCGGATCGCAGACCAGCGGGAACCGGCCCGACGTCTGAGTCGGGACATCATTGATGCACGGCTTCGAGCTTGTGTCCGTCGGGGTCGAAGACGAACGCGGCGTAGTAGGTCTCGCCGTAGTGGGGCCGAAGGCCGGGTGCCCCTTCGTTTCGCCCGCCCCGACCGAGTGCTGCGGCGTGAAAGGCGTCTACGCTGGCGGGGTCGGGGGCGGTGAACGCCAGGTGGAATCCGGGCCCGGCCGACAGGGGCACCCCGAGCTCGTCAGCGTCGGGTCGGGGGAACAGCGCGAGCTTGTCGTTGCCGCCCGGCGGGCCGTAGCCGATGCCGCGGCTGTGCGACCAGACCCGCTCGATGCCGAGGGGTCTGAGGATCGCATCGTAGAAGCGGCCGGACGCCTGCAGATCGCGCACGCCGAGGGAGAGGTGGGAGAGCATCCCACCCCGTACCCTCACGGCATGGCGCCTACCAGGTTCCTACCACTGGGTGTAGACGAAGAACTGCATGCCCACGATGGGGGTCATGGCGTCGTTCATCTCGAAGATGCCGCGGTTGGTGTGGACCAGCAGCTCGGAGTGCTGCAGCGGCTGCATGTCGATGTCGAACGCTTCGTGCTGCGAGATGCCGTAGACCTCGGTGGGCTGGTCGAACGACACGACGGTGTGGAACATGTTCGGGTCGAACTGGTCGACGAGTGCCAGGGTGTACGGATCGAGCTGGTGGCCGTACATCCCCAGTCCCCACTCGTGGAGCAGACTGTCGGGGTCGATGTCGTCTGGGTTCATCGACCCATGGTTGCTCACCTGCTTGGTGCCGCCGGGCGCACCTCCGTATCGGAGCGTCTTGGCGGGGTCGTCGCTCTCGCGCTCGGTGGTTCCGCCGCTGGCGTTCTTCTGGGCATTGTAGGCGAACCATGCAGAACTGCATTCTTTGGTGCCGGGTGTGTAGCCGTTCTCCTCGCACCACTCCGACTGGGAGAGGCCGCTGTACAGGTCGGCGTCTTCTGCCATGACCGGCATCTCGGCCGAGCCGCAGGCCGTGAGGCCGCCGAGGGTGAGGAGCGCGAGGGGAGTGAGGATGTGTCGCATGGTGAGTGCCTCCGCCCCGTAAGGGAACCACACCCCCGTCCCCGATTCCAGCGGAATCGATCAATTCGGAAGAAAATTTCTTACCAGCCGGAATCCTGTCCCGTCCGAGGTGTAGGTCGGGATCAGGCTGCGCATCTTGAACGCCTGCAGATGGCGTGCTGAATCGGACCAGGAACCACCTCGAGCAGCGAACCAGGTTCGTCTTGGCGTACGGCACCACTCCAGGACGGCCCCCAGCGTCTTCTGTACGCCGTATGTGCTTCGGTCGAGGGGGTGGCTGTCCGCGGGTGCCCAGCCCGGGCTCCCCTTGCTGTTCCGCATGAGCGTCCAGCTCGGGTCGACGTGCTCGCCCGTCGCGTACGTCCGACCGTCGACTCCGCGTGCGTACTTCTCGAACTCCCACTCCTCCGGCAGCCGCCAGGGGACGCCGTCGACCTCTGCCCGCCACGCTGCGTACGCCGTCGCACCCGCGTGATCGACCAGGACCACCGGATACTCGGGCTTCACGGGATCGCCGTCCTTGTCGACCGTCATCAGGAACCGCGCATCCCGTCCGTCTCCATCGCGCTGGAAGAGAGATACGCCCGCGTCGTAGTGGGGCTGGAAGCGCTCGGCCTCTTCGAACCGCCCGGCATCCAGCAGCGCGTGCAGGAAGTCCCGGTACTCCCCGAAGGTCACGTGGCAGCGCTTCACCACGAGCGCGTCGCACCACCGCCGCTCCCACGGGAGGCTCGTGACCGCGGGGTCGCGTCCGCCACACCAGAACCATCCCGCCGGCACGTAGCGGTCGTCCGGACCCAGCTGGCCCTCGTGGGGCAGGACGATGGGGAAGGGTGCATCCCCCCGTCCGAGCTCGGGGGGAGGGACGCCGTCCCAGTGCTGGTTGCGCTCGATGAACACCGGGTACGTCACGGTCTGGTGGCCCGGGTGCTTCAGCTCACAGACGAAGCTGCCCATCTCGAGGGGCACCTGGACCAGGGGAGTCTCGCCCAGCACCTCGACGAGCTCCGGGACCAGCCGGCGGTTCCGCTCGACGAACCGGTACAGCGTGACCTCCGCACCGGGCGGATCCGTGACCAGGGTGAGCGCGCCGTCCCCCTTCAGATAGCGGCGGTACCGCCCGGTCCGGTCGTGACGACGGAGCTCTGCGACCAGTCGCGTCGCTTCTGGCCCGTCGCCATCGGCCTCGGCGCGCCGGTGGTCCGCGTGGAAGAGATCGGCCAGGGCCGCATGGGCTTCGGGGTTGTCGGGGTCGTGAGACAGGGCGTTCCGCAGGCCCTGGATCCGCTCGACGCCCAGCTGGGCGGCCTCGGTCTCTGCCCGCCTCGCTGCGTCTTCGGCGTGCCAGGCGGGGAGCTTGTCGGCTTCGGGGTCGCCGGGCTTCACCCCCTCGAGGAGCTCGCCGGCACGGGCCCGTTCTCGTCGGGCAGTCTCGAGGAGCGCGTCGATGCGGGGCCCCAGCGATCGGGCCTCGTCGACCACCTCCAGGGCTTTCTCGCGTCGCCGGGCGCCGTCGAGCCAGGTGCGGACCTCCGTCGCCATCTCGCCAGCGGTCGGGAACCGGTCCTGCTGGCGGTGCTCCAGGGCGTGGAGCGCGACCTCGGCCAGGTCGTCGGGCACCGGCCAGGGCACGTCGGCGTCCCGCGGATCGTCGATGGGCTCGCCCTCCTGCAGCCAGTCCAGGAGCTCCTGCATGTCGCGCGTGAGGTAGGTCGTCCGACCCGTGAGGATCAGGTAGAGGATGCCGCCCAGAGCGTAGACATCGGTGGTGGGATCGATCTTGTGGACCTGCCCCCTGGCCTGCTCGGGCGCCATCCAGCGTGGCGTGCCGGCGATGGCGCCGATGCGGGTCTTCATCGAGTCGTCGAGGCCCCGCTCGGTCACGATGCTGTCGTCGTCGGCCGACGATCCGAAGGAGGGGAGCTCGCTGGCCCCGACCCGCTCGGCGGCCAGGACCTTGGCCAGGCCCCAGTCCAGCACCAGCACCTCGCCGAAGCCGCCCACCATGATGTTCTCGGGCTTCAGGTCGCGATGGACCACGCCGCGGTGGTGCGCGTACGCCACGGTCTCGCACACGCGGTGGAAGAGGTCGACGAGCCGCCGGAATCCGACGCCCGCCTCGGTCTGTGCGCGGCCCTCCTCCAGCGCCAGGTGCACGTCGAGGATGACGTCTTCGAGGGTGTGGCCCTTCACTTCCTTCATCGTGAAGTACACGCTGCCGTCGGGTCGGCGGCCGATGTCGTGCACGGGGATGATCCCGGGATGCTGCAGCTGGGCGGCGATCTGCGCCTCTTCCTTGAAACGCGCCAGGCTGGACGGCTTCCGGAGCAGGCGACGCCGCAGGATCTTCATCGCGACCGTGCGATTCAGCTCGGTGTCCCGCACCCGGAGCACGGTGCCCATCCCCCCTTCGCCCAGGGTGGTCAGCACGGTGTAGCGCTGCGCGGGCGCCGACCCTGGAGACAGCGCCACTTCTTCCGTCGCCTCGTCGAGCGCGTCGGGGGGCGGGAGCGTCGCGAGCTCGTCGTCGGCCGGGGTCGGCCAGCCGGAGTCCGACACCCACTCGTCGGTCGTGGCGTCGGGGTCGGTCGATGCCGCAGCGCGTCGCGCCATCGCCAGACGCACCCGCTCGGCATCCTCGGGCGACAGGCTGTCCAGGATGCGCTGCAGCTCGTCTTCGAAGCCCTCTGCCATGGTCACAGTGTACTGCCCGCTGCGACCCCGCCGGTCACGGCGCGAACACCCGTCGGTACCGACCGGTGAACGTGACCGCCTGTCCTCCGCAATCGCCGGTGTCGGTCACCGCGATCTCTCCGGGGCCGACCCAGGTCAGGTCGACCGTGCAGTGCGCCTTCAGCTGGAGGGAGGTGGGCAGCCCGTCGGATCGGGGCCCGGCGACGCCCTGGAGCTCCGCGACGTGCACGGTCTCGTAGATGGGCAGGGTGGACATCCCGGTGATCGACAGGCCCTTCGGCTCGGGCGTCAGGGTGAGATCCGCATCCCCTTTGGCCTCTCCCTCGACCCGTTCCCAGCGGCCCGCCCACGACGCGAGGTCGCGCGGCGCCGTGCCCACGGCCTTCTCCAGGGCTTCGAGGGCGGTGAGGTCGGCGGAGACGGGCGGTCGGCAGGCCAGATTCGCGACCGTACTGCCGTCCTTCTCGACGAACAGGCGCGCGTCGAACTGGTCTTCGGTCCGGTCGACCACCACGGTGTAGCGCCAGGTTCCTTCGTCTTTCACGACGTTGCGGGCCGAGAACTGCACCTGCTGTGCGTCGGGGCCGGTGTCGTGGAAGGTGACGGCCGTCTGGTCGAGGGCGAGCTCCGGTGTCGCGCCCAGCGTGCCGAAGGCGTACGACAGGCCCGTGGGGGTCTGGCAGAACCGCGCCACCTTGCCCCCCTTCACGGTGCACGCGACGCGCACGGTCTGATCGCCGGGGCACGGCGGGGTCACGGGGGTGACGGCGAAGCTCGTCGGAACGGCGGACAGCGCGAGGACAGCGGCGGGGACGGAGCCGAGCATTTCGAGACCTCCGGGTGTGCGACCCACGAGGGGGGTGGGGTCATCCTGGCATCCAGACGTCCCGCGGGCTACCGCTGACCGTCTCATCAGCCCGAGCGAGGATCCATGGAGCTGTACTGGGCGAGCGGAAGCCCGTATTCCTGGCGCGTGATGCTGGGGTTGCTGTTCAAGGACCTCGACTACGACGACGTCCTGTTGTCGCTCTCCGATCGGGAGCACAAGCAGGCGGGCTACACGGCCCTCAATCCCCGGGCGCAGGTGCCCACGCTGGTCGACGGCGAGGTGGTGGTCACCGAATCCCTGGCGATCCTGGCGTACCTCGACCACGTCTACCGCCGGAATCCCCTGTTCGGCGCTTCGGGCTACGAGGCCGCGAAGATCTGGCAGCGCGTGATGGAGATCGACGCCTACCTGGTCGGGCACGGACAGCCGGTGGTCCAGGCGCTCTTCAGGGGTCGCTGGTCGCACGACATCCCCGGGCTGAAGCGCAAGATGGTGCGGGTCCGCGAAGAGCTCACCACCCTCGACAAGGCCGGGTTCGCCGGGCCCATGACCGCTGTGGACTGCGTGCTGGTGCCGGCCATCAAGACCCTGGAGCGCGCCAGCCTTAAGAGCGGGGCGTCCAACGTCGGGTTGTCACCGTTCCAGCTCGAGCGGTGGCCGAACATCGCCGCGCGCGTGGCCGAGGTCGAATCCGTCGAGGGCTACGCCCGCACCGTTCCGCCGCACTGGGGCTGATCAGGCCCAGTCCAGCGGGTCGATTGCAGGGCAGTGGCTCGGGATGATCGTGAGAGACGGGTCCATCGCGTGCAGGTGATGCAGGCGGTGCAGGGTGGTGCGGCTGGCCCGCGCGTCGTCGACGATCAGGCGGGTGATGCGGCTGGGCTCGGCGAGCTCGGTGAATCCCCGTGAGAGCCAGCAGCTGTCGGCAGCCAGCAAGGCGCGCCGTGGTGGCCCGTCTGCCGTGGCGACCGTCGCGAAAGCCCCGATCTGACCGGCGGCGTGGCCCGGTAGATCGACCAGGCGGATGGAGCCGTCGCCGAACAGGTCTCCGGTGGCGGGAAACGGCCCGTCGCCCCGACCGCTCAACCCCTCGACCCACTGGACCCGGTCGTGGAAGTCCGAGGGAAGGAGTCCGGGCATGAAGGCCAGGCGCATGCGGGCGGTGCCGGTTGCAGGGGCGTTCACCTGCCAGGCCTGACGCGGGCAGTGGATCGCGGCGTTGGCGAAGTCCTTCAGGCCCCCGATGTGGTCGGGATGGAGGTGACTGACGACCACGTGCCGGACGTCCTCGGGGGCGATCCCGCGATCGCGCAGCTGGTCGGCGGCGCCGCGGGGCACCGTGAACGGCACGATCAGGGGGTAGAGCCGCTCGATGCCGTGGGAAACCTCGTCCTGGACGTGTCGGCTGTAGCCGGTGTCGAACAGTACCCAGCCTTCGGTCGGGTGGTGCATCGCAGCCACGGTCGCGGGCAGGGTGACGACCTTCGGTGAGCCGGTCCGGAGTACCACCCGCTCGGGGATCGTGGCCTCGCCGGCGGGGAATGTGATCAACCGATCCAGCATGTGCGCAGCCCTATCCCAATCGGCGGGGGCAGGCGGTCGTGCGCGTCCACCCTTGACGGTACGGGGCTCGTGACGAGATCCAGGACATTCGATGACATCTGGAGAATCCCCACTGACACCCTCGACATCCGCGTCCCCCTGGAGCCCGCCTTCGCTGGAGTCGGGCCCGCCCCCCGAGCGACGACCGGCGGATGACGACGACGTCCTCCCGTTGCTCGACATCCTGTACCGGCCCGCGCCGACGATGCGGTATCTGCTCCGTCACCCGTCCCGACTGCTGCCGGGTCTGGGGCTGATGATCCTGGTCCGGGCCTGGCTGAACCTCGAGCTCGCGGGTGCTGTCGAGATGCCGGGCGTGCTGCTGCTGTCGTTCGCGGTGGCACCGATCTTCATGGCGGTGGGCCTCGCAATCTCGACGTTCGTGGTGTGGGGGATCGGGCGGCTGTTCGGGGGCCAGGGGGCGTTTCTCGAGGTGGCGGCTGCGCTGCTCTGGGGGGCCGTGCCCTACATCGGGTTCGAAGCGCTCCAGTTCGGGGCGAACGTGATGCCCGCGACGTTCTGGGCGGGCGTTCCGACCTGGATTCCCATCGCCTTCGTGGGCGTCGGGCTGGTGTTCTGGGTGTGGAGCTTCGCCTGGCAGGTGGTGACCGTCGCAGAAGCGCATCGGTTCGGATGGTTCGAGTCGTTCGTCTCGCTCACCGCTCCGGCGCTGACCCTGTTCGCCTTCACGGTGGTGGGCGTGCTCACGATGCTCTCCGCTTAGAGGGCTGCCAGCTCGCGGACGACCTCCACCAGAACGTCCAGGCTGCCCACCAACCGGTGCCCGTCTTCGCGTTCGATCAGGCGGGCATCCGGACTGCGCGCGACCAGCTGACGACTCACGTCGATGGGGATGACGTCGTCGTCGGAACCGTGGATCACGACCGTTCGGGGGGGCGCGACCAGCTCCTCGGGCGGACCCGCTGGGGGTTCGTTCCAGGTGAGAGCCGGGGCGCACAACACCAGCCCGGTGAAGGCCTCGGGGTGGTCCCGTGCAATCGAGAGCATTGCGAGCCCACCGTAGCTGGAGCCCACCAGGACGGGGTCTTCGAGCTGTCGAAGCGCTGAGACCAGCAGCTCGACGCGCTCGGCGAGGGGACGCTTGCGGCCGTCCGGTGCCGTGACGTCCAGCCCCGCCGCTCGCATCGCGGTGGGCTTGCGGCCTTCGGGATGCCCTTCGAGGCCGTGTGCGAAGAGGATGGGGCGCTGGCTCATCGGAGCATGGACTGGGCAGCGAGGGCGGCACCGCGGGTGTCCCCGGCCGCCAGGGCGTTCGCCAGCTCGGCGTAGTCGAGCGCAGACTGGCGAGGGGTGTCGGGCTCCACGCGTCGGATGACGTTGTAGGCCAGGCGGAACGCGAGGTTGTCGCTGGTGTCCACCAGCGTGGTCCAGAACTCGGCCGCGAGGTCGCGCTGCTGCTCGGCGTCGTCGGACTCGAGCAGCCCCGCGAGCATCTCGAGCTTGTCGATCTGGTCGGCGCTGGCGTGCTCGGCCGCGGCGCGGGCCACCTCGGGAAGCAGGGCTGCGCGGAGTGCACGCAGGTCGTCGAGGCGCGCGGGGTCGTGCTGGACGATGGCGACGATCAGATCGAGCCCCGCGTGCTGTCGGTAGTCGAGCACCCGGGTGTTGCCCCCGTGCTGGATGGCGACGAGCCCGGCCTGCTCCAGGCGCTTCAGGGCTTCGCGCACCGCAGAGCGGTTGACCTGCAGCGTCTCTGCGAGGGTGCGCTCCGAGGGGAGCTCGCTTCCCGCCTCCATCTGGCCGGACAGCACCAGTCCGCGAATCTGCTGGAAGACGGAGGTTGCAAGGGAGACTTTCTGGACGGGCTCGAGCACGGGCGCTCCTGAGGGATGCGATGGAGGTCGAGTCTAATGCTCCTCCGGTGGTCAGACCACCTGGTGAGCAGATTCAATATACTGGTGGGACGAGTCGATTCGGGCTTCTCAGCGGGTCCAGCTCCGCAGGCTCGAGGCCGGCAGGGTCCAGTGGTCCAGGGCGACGCCGTCGTCCCAGCGCCACCACCCGTCGTGGGCCCCGAGCTCGACGTGGAAGTCCTGGGCCGGCATGAAGCCCTCGCCCACCAACACGTAGGTGGCGTCTCCAGCGGTGGCGACGTCCAGCAGCAGCACGGCATGACCCGGACTCCCCGGCTGGACCAGCACGTCTCCGGGCTGGGGATCGCGGTCGACCGCGACGGTGTCGTAGGCGTGCAGGCTGCGGGTACCCGCCCACAGGAACACCTTCTGCAGGTAGTGATCCCACGAGCCCGGCCCGTGACCCTGCGTCCACACCAGCTTGCCGGCCTTCTCGTGGGGTCGCTCCCCCTTCGCCCAGCGTGCCCAGGCCATCGGGTCGCCGCTGGTGGCGTGGAACATCACCTCCTGGTCGGTCGCCTTCTGCCACTCCGCTCTCAGCCGGATGGCGCTGTCGGCGCACTGCTGCAGGTCACCGCGGACCAGAGGCAGCTCCACCACCCGGGCTCGATGGTGGACCACCTGGCCGTCGTGGGTCTTCACCGGGCGGTCGGCGTCGGCCACCATCCGCGTCCGGAGCCAGGTCCCGAACGCATCGGCCTCCACGCGCTGCGCGCCGTCGGGAGGAGGAAACGCCGTGGTGATGGGGGTGTTCGCCATCGCAGCGCTGGAGAGGCCCACCAGCAGGGAGAAAATCGTCGTCATGCTCGCTCCGACCGCCGTCCAGGCGAGGGGTTCCAGGTCATCGTCCGCGACGGCGCGGGCCCATCGAGCTGCGGAAGGACGGAAGATAGGGCCAGAACCTGGGAATCAACCAGAACGTGCTGCCCCCGAAGAACAGTCCTGCAATCGCGCCTTCGGCGGGGTGATCCCCGAGCATCGCGAACACCGCGGCCATCCCCATCAGCCGGATCGCCTCGACGGGAAGCGCCCACCACCGCCGCTCGAGCAGGCCCGCCCAGCTCACCGTGGCCAGGAGGATCAGCAGGCTGGGCCCGAGCAGCTGGCGGGTCGTCGCTTCGGGGCTGGTCCACAACACCCACATGGAAATCACGGCCACCGGGACGAAGTGCAGGGCGATGTAGGGCACCGTGCCGGGAGGGCCGGTCTGGTCGTACTTGTTCGCCGCCGAGGGCCCGGTGTGCGAGCGGATCCGGTCGCGTCCCAGGGCTTCGATGGTTCCTGGAGGCACATAGGTCGGCCCCTTGCGGAACACGTTCAGCTTGTCGGACCAGCGCGGGGTGTGCCATGCCTGCCGGACCAGCCGGTGGGCCCACCAGACGTTCGCCCAGAGCGGGTTCCAGGACCGGAGGGGCTTCACCGTGCCGTAGACCGGAGGCTCGACTTCGGGCTCGAACGTGCCGAACAACCGATCCCAGACGATGAAGACGCCACCGTAGTTCTTGTCGAGGTACTGCGGATTGATGCCGTGGTGGACGCGGTGATGCGAGGGGGTGTTGAAGATCCGTCCGATGGGCCCGAGGGATCCGATGAGCTCGGTGTGGAGGAAGAACTGGTAGAGCGTGTTCAGGGCGATGCAGCTGATCGCGACGAACGGCGAGATCCCGAGCAGGGCCATGGGCAGGTAGAACGGCCAGTTGGTGAACGGCTCGGTGGCGCTCTGGCGCAGGGCGACCGCGAGGTTGTAGTCCTCGGCCTGGTGGTGCACGACGTGGGTGGCCCAGCCGACGTTGTTCTCGTGGGTGAAGCGGTGCCAGCCGTAGTAGCCGAGGTCGGCGAGCACGAACGCCAGCAGCCACGTGGCCGGGTGGGCGTCGGGCAGGTCGAACAGCCGGACGCTGGTGTACAGCGCGATGTACGCGGCGCCGGTGACAGCGAGGGTGAACAGGGCCGTGATCTGGCTCGCGATGCCGCAGGACAGGGCGGTCAGCGCGTCGTTCGACCGGTAGAGCCGCTTGCCCGTCCACCAGGCGACGACGGCTTCGAGCGCCATGAAGGCGAAGAAGACGGGGATGGCGATGGCGACCAGCTGGAGGTCCATACTCGGACCCTATCGACCCGGACCGCCGTCTTCAGCGCTCGGTGACACCGAACACGGGTCGGGGATCGGGCTCGGGGAACCGCCGCGCGAAGTGGTAGCGGATCTGACGCTTCCACCAGCTCCAGTGGTGGGCGACGTCGTGGCCCCAGAAGTCGGGCTCACAGGGGATGCCCTTGTCCAAGAGCACGGTGGCCAGATCGCGGGTCTCGGTGATGCAGCGGCCCTCGAACGGCCCCTGACCGACCACCAGGGTCAGCTCGGTCTGGTCCTGGACCCGCTGCAGAGCCTCTCCGGACAGGTTGGGCACGTAGTGCAGGGGGTCGGCGAAGTAGGCGCGGTCGTCGTAGAAGCCGTCCAGGAAGGCCTCAGTGCGGTATCGCCCGGACATACACAGCGCCCAGGCGACCCGATCGGGGTGCTTGAGTGCGAAGTTGGCCGCGTAGAGGGATCCGAAGCTGCACCCGGTCGTGACGACGCGACGCTGGCCGGTCTCCATCTCGATCAGGGCCAGCAGTTCCTCGGCGATGAATCGCTCGTAGGCGCGGTGCTGGTCGAGGCGCCAGGACGGCGCACCCGGGCCGGTCCAGGCGACGCTGACGTTCGACTCGGGGCAGTAGAGCTTGAGCTTGCCGGCGGCGATCCACGGCGCCAGGGTCTGCACGGCCTGGCTGTGTCGCCACTCGTGGGCCATGCCGGCTGCGCTCGGGAACACGAGGACGGGCATCCCCCCGTGGCCGAACGACCACAGGTGCACGGGCCGACCGAGGTGTTCGCTCGGGACCCGCCGGTAGCGCTCGTCGTACGGGGGATGGAGGGGCATGCTGGACATGATGGCTCGCGGTCAGGCCCGCTCGGCAGCTCTCACGACCGCCTCGAGGCGATCCAGACCTCGCTCGAGCGTCGGCATGTCGGGACCGTAGGACAATCGGATCCAACCGCGAAGACGTGAGGGGATGTGCTCGCGACGACGGCCGGGGTCGACGTCGAAGAATGCCCCGGGAACGCAGATCACCTGGTGCTCGAGTGCTGCGCGGAAGAAGTCCATGCCGTTCTGCAGCGCCGGGGGCAGGTGGCGCAGACTGGCGAAGCAGTAGAACGCCCCCATCGGAGCGTGGGCGACCTCGAGGCCGATCTGCTCGAGGCGGCGGAGCATCATCGCGCGCTTCTCGCCGAAGGCGGACTGGATGGCGCGGGCCTCCTGGTCGGCGACCTCGGGGTTCAGCAGGGGAATGGCGGCCTTCTGCAGCGGGTGCGGCGGACCTCCGTCGAGAAACGACCCGGCGGACGCGAGTTTTTCGATGACGGCCTTCGGGCCGAGGGTCCAGGACAGCCGCCAGCCGGGGTAGCGCCAGTTCTTGGTCAGCCCGTCGACCACCACCACGGGATCGGTGTCGACGTCCTCGACGAACTCCGCCGCACTCACGGCCACCGAAGCCGGGCTGTAGATGTAGTGACTGTAGAACTCGTCGAGGATCAGCGCGCAGTCGAGCTCGCGGGACAGCTGCACGAACCGGTTCAGGTCGTCGCCCATCACCACCTGGCCGGTGGGGTTGCAGGGGTTGGACATCAGCAGCGCGCCCAGACCGGCCCCGACGATGGACTCCTCGAGTGCCTCGGGCGACAGCCGGAACCCCTCGCGTGCGTGGGTGAGCACGGGGAACGGGGTGAAGGCCGCGAACAGGTCCAGCAGCTCTTCGTACGCGGTGTAGTCGGGCAGCAGGTGGCCGAGGTTGATCGACCCGAGCGTGGCGGCGATGCGGGTCAGGCCGGTGCGCCCTCCGGCCGAGATGGCGACGTTGTCGGCGGTGTACTGCGAGCGCTTGCCCTGGCGGTAGCGGGCGTTGTAGAGGTCGGCCACGGCCTGTCGCAGGTCGGGCATGCCCGCGACCGGCGCGTACTCGTGGGTCTCAGCGGGAACCTCGACGCGATCGAGCCGTGTGGCACAGCCTGGCAGGGCGTCGGTCTGCGGAGCCCCCTGCCCGAGGTTCGCCCAGTCGGGGTGCCCGTAGCGGAAGCCGCGCGCGGTGGCTTCGTTCATCACGTAGATGACGCCCGTGCGGGGGACGTCGCGGAAGGTCCGGTCCATGCCGGCCTGCTATCACGGCGCTACGGCGGCGCAGTCCCCGGGGTTGGGCTGGGTGTCGCTGTCCGCGTGGATGGTCCACTCGCTGGCGGTCCAGACCGGGTTCGGAGCCAGCACGGCGTCGTTGCGCTGGGCCACGGACAGGTCGTAGTCCCAGGCCTCGCCGGTGCCATCGACCCCGACCTCTCCGTAGATGTCGATCACGCCCGACCCGTCGAAGAGCTCGTAGGTGTCGTTGCCATTGCCGTTGATCGTGCCCGAGCTGTCGTCGGCGGCGAAGCCGAACTCGGTCTCGAACTGGGTGGCGTTGTTGGCGACCACGTAGGCTTCGCCGGGCGCCAGGGTGCCGGCCAGGTCGACGCTGTTGCTGTTGGTGCCCCCATTGCTGAAGCGACGGATCTCCCAGCCATCCAGCACGGCGGAGCCGGTCCCGCGGTTGCACACCTCGACGTACTTGGCACCGCTGGTGCTCAGGTGGTCGACCACCTCGGTGATCAGCAGCACGCCAGCATCGGTGTCGGTGTCGGAGTCCGTGTCGGAGTCCGTGTCCGTATCGGTGTCGGAGTCCGTGTCTGTGTCGGAGTCCGTGTCCGTATCGGTGTCGGAGTCCGTGTCCGTATCGGTGTCGGAGTCCGTGTCCGTATCGGTGTCGGAGTCCGTGTCCGTGTCCGTATCGGTGTCGGTGTCGGAGTCCGTGTCCGCGTCGGTGTCGGCATCCGCGTCGGTATCGGCATCGGAGTCCGTGTCTGCATCCGCGTCGGCATCGGTGTCCGAGTCCGCGTCGGCATCGGTGTCGTTCTCCAACACGACCGTGGTGTCGCTCGGTGGACGGCGCCCGCAGGCAGCCAGGGTGGACAGGGCGAGGAGCAGGGCGGTCGTGAATCGGGACGGGCGCACGGGGCCTCCGAGCGGGTGACCGTGCGATGAGGCCGCGAGGGCGGGCGCATCACACGGGTGCGTTGCGGTGGCCCACCCTATCCTGCTTCGGTGTCCTCCGGCTCGTCGGGCGGATCGCACTCGAACACGGGGTCGCATGCGTTCGGGAGCGCATCGGGGTCGAGGAAGCAGGGGTCGTCGCCGCCGTACAGCGCGTCGTAGCAGCCCCGCAGGTCTCCGACGAGCAGGTCGCAGCTGGCCGGTGGAGCGGCCCAGGTGTCGATGCACTCGGCGACGGTGAAGTCGTAGCCGTACTCGACCTCGAAGTCGATGTCGGCGAAGGTGCACTCGTAGGTTTGCACGGGGTAGTTCCCGACGAACTCGCTACACAGATTCTCGACCTGCTGGTCGTCCAGCTCAGCCAGAGCGGCGCGGTCGGGAACGCGGCTGCATGCGAGCGTTCCCGCGACGAGCAGTGCCAGCACGCACAGGCGATGCAGGCTCACCCCGCGTCTTCGCTGCACTCGGGCGTGAACAGCGCATCACAGGGGCCGGGCTCGTCGGGGTCTGGATCCTGGGGGTCGGGATCACAGATCTCTTCTTCGGTCGCGGTGAACAGAGCGTCGTAGCAGGTGCGAAGGTCTCCGACGGTCGCCGTACATCCCTCGGGCGGCGGCTCGAAGTCGGCGATGCACTGCTCCAGGGTGAGGTCGAAGCCGACTTCGATGTCGATGGTCACCCCTTCGGACTCACAGGTGAAGGTCTGCTGCGGATAGGCGTCGACGAACTCCTCACAGAGCTTCTCGACGTCCTTCTCGTCGAGGTCCGCGGCCACCCGATCGTCGGGGACGCGCCCACAAGCGGCGAGGACCATCAGCAGGGTGGGGAGGGCGACGAGCGTCGTGCGGTACATCTGGATGCTCCAGGTCGGCGAATCGGGCCCGGAGCATACACCTCACGGTTGCTGGGGGTCAGTTCACGTCGGTGTCCGCGCAGGACGGATCGAACAGGTAGTAGCAGTAGATCGGCGTGGGTTCGGGCGTATCGGAGCACGCATCGGCCGTTCCCTGCATGTCGTAGAGCGCGGCGTAGCAGCCCCGCATCTTGCCGACGGTGGCCTGGCAGGTCTCGGGCCGCTGGGCGACCTCGCGCATGCACGCATCGACCGTCTCTTCGAAGCCGACCTCGACCGTCCTGCTGACTCCTCGGAAGTCGCACTGGCTCTGCTCGACGGGGAACTCGGCCGCGAGCTCTTCGCAGAGGATGCGCGCCTCGGCGTCGGACAGATCGGCGATCTCGGCGTCGTTCGGCACTTCTTCGCAGCCGAAGAGGCCCAGCAGGGGTAGCGCGGAGAGAAGGGCGGTGAAGCGAAGGGTCGCGGCAGACATGAAAACGGCTCCTGTGCGGTGCGGAAGGGGCGTCGCACCACGGTCGGGGGTTGTGTGAGTTGTTCACATTTTAACGTATGCAAACATATGCTGTGATGCAACCATAATGACGATCGGATGAGGCGCAGGCCACTCCCCTACAGCGGGGACAGGACCACCGTCACCCGACCCTCGCCCTGATCCCCCGCCTCTGGCGTCCCGAACACGATGTCGCCGTGCCCGTCACCGTCGAGATCGCCCACTTCGAATCGGCCGGTCTCCTCCTCGACTCCGGGGGCGACGATGAAGGAGTCCGCACGATCGATGGATGAGGGCGTCGCGTCGATCGGGCCGAGGAAGACCGCCGCTCCGCCCGAGCCACCGGGCGCCTCTTCGGCCCAGACCACGAGGTCGCCGATCCCATCTCCGTCCATGTCGCTCACCGCGACATCGCGTGCTTTCGTGACCGGCAGTCCATCCTCGTCCGCCAGGGTGCCACCCCGAGTGGGCTCGTCGACGACCCATACGCGATCGAGCTGCGACCGGTCGAGGACGACGAGCTCGGCGGCGTCATCTGCGTCGAGGTTCCCCGATGCCAGGATGAGATCCCCAGCGTACGGGTCGCTGTTGCCGGTCTCCCAGGCGACCGCCGTCTCGAATGCCTCGCCTGGTACGGGAAGCACGCCCACGGCGGCCTGGTTCGCGCCCACCGCGCTGAACGCGAGCGCCCCGTCGACTTCCACGAGCGACTCTCCGAGGATCTCGAACGCGGGCCGAGACTCGAACTCGATGTAGGTCGTCGCATCGCCCGGTCCACCTATTCCCATGACGACTTCGCCGGAGGGTGCCGAAGGCAGCACCATCATCCCCGCCCAGCCAGCGGCGACTACCGAACCGTCGTCCATCGCGAGGAACTGTCGGATCGCTTCGCCAGGATTGTCGGGGATTTCGATGGTCGCGTAGCCATCGACGTCGCCGTTCGGGTCGACTCCGCCGTACAACACGCCATCTCGGCTCCGGCACACCCCGATGTCGGGCTCGCCGTTGCCGTCGAGATCCGGGAGTCGTGCTACACAGCTGCCCGCCAGCATCCGGAGCTCGGAAAACACCGCGGTGTGTGTTGTTTCTCCAACGGCGCCTTCTTCGTCGCCGAGCGACAACAGCCATGCCTGGCCCGGCACGGGCGGCTCCCGCAGGCCGGGCGAGCCGACGAGGAGGATCCCGTCCGAGGGCTGGAGGTCGATGGCTGCCCCCAATCGGGCCCCCGGCACCGCGCCGGTCCACGTTCGCGAAGCCAGAGGTTGCAGACGCTCTGGTTCGGGTTGCCGGCATCCCGTTCCCAGCGCCACCATCAGAATGCCGACAACGACCGTTGGACTTCGTGTGATCATGGCAGTTGTCTCACCGTTGCTCGTTGGAGTGTGGATGATCGCACGTCGTCGGGAATGCGCCGTCACCAGACGCCCAGCTGCTCCGCTTCCGTCAAGGCGTCATCGGGGTCGATGGGTGTGGGCGTCCACTCCTCGCCCGGGTGGTACTCGGCATCGAGAAACGCCCGGATATCCGCTTCGTCCATCAGCACCGGCTTGAGCTTGCGCGCCACGAACAGCGGCGCCTGATCCGCGTAGTGGGGGGAGTCCGGACGATTGCTCGCGCCGTACTGGTGGATCGACGCCGAGCGGATCTCGCCCGGACCGGGAATTTCGACGATCATCACGTACGAGTCTCCCTGATCGCCGACCAGCACCCCGTCGGACGCGAGCTCGGTGTAGGTCGCGTTCAGGATGTCCGGACCGCCTCCGACCGGCAGATCGACATCCCCCCGACGCAATCGTTGCAGTTCTCCGAGTGGCACATCCCTGCGATCGAAGTGCGCCTCGAGGTGCTCGACCGCCCGTCGAAGCGCCACGCGGCGGTCCCAGCCGGCCTCCACGTCGTCGCCGGTCGACCGCAGCGGACGGAACGCGAGCACCGCCAACGCTGCGCCCACCGACTCCTCGTCGAAGCGACCGTTCCAGTCGAGCAGGGTCTGGCGCGCCCAGGACACGGGCTCGTGATCCGGCTCGTCTTCGGTGGGGCCCCAGTCGGCCCAGCTCTTGTCCGCCAGGGGGTCGAGCAGACGCTGTTGCATGGCACCGGTCGCTGCGAGCTGGCGATCCCACTTCAGATCGAGGAACGCCGCGCGATCGATCGGCTCGAAAGGCCCGCCCTGGCGGGGCCCGAAGCGCTCCAGCGTCCGAAGCGCCCGGTTGGTGCGGGTGGTCTCGATGCCCGCCTCCTCGGCGAACCGGTGACGACGGGGTTTCCCGGGGCCCGTCGTCGCGATCCAGGGGGTGCTGTTGCAGGCCTGCACGAAGCCCGATGGGGGATCGACCACCTGGGGCAGCGCCAGGTAGGGCCACACGTCGGTCCACCGCCAGGCGGGGTCATCGCCGGGCAGCACGTCGCGGTAGGTGATCTGGGCGTCCTTCGCCCCCTCGATCTCCGCGATCGGGGTCCGGTCGGGGATCCGCGCGTTGTAGACCATCCCGATGTGCTCGTGGTCGGCGTAGACGATGTTGAACATGGGGATGGCGTTGCGCGACATCGCCGCCTGGAACGACGCCGCATCCGTGGCCTTGTTCAGCTCGAACCACTGCTGGGCCGCGTACACGCCCTGCCCCTTCGCCGACCAGTGCACGGCGTACGGCCGGTCGCCCCGCTCGAAGACCGGCCCGTGGGCGCTGTGCCGCAGGGTCTGGGGGATCTGCAGGGTCGCCCAGGGGGTCTCGAGGGGGAGCCAGATCGGGGTGGAGGTGAGCGGCGCCCAGCCGTCTTCGGCTCCGTCTGCGGCGTCTTCCGGGCCGGTCCATCGGTAGGCGCCCGTCTCGCCGCGCTCTTCGTCGATCTCGAGCGCGTAGACGTCGGTCACGTCGGGGTGGTTGACGGTCATCGCCCAGGCGACGTCGCGGTTGTGGCCGTGCAGGACCATGGGGGCGCCCGGGAACGTGCCCCCGACCGCGTCCCAGCCTTCTTCGCTGTGGACGTGCACCTCGTACCAGGTGACCGGCCCCTCCCAGGGTTGATGCGAGTTGACGTTCACCCGCACGATCCCGTCGGCGGAGCGATTCGGTCCGACCGCCTGACTGTTCGACCCCGCCTTTCGGGCCGGGAAGAGCTCTTCGCCGATGTCGGGACTGTCTTCCCCCAGGCGCGACAGGACCTTGTCGACCCCCATCATGAGCGGCAGCTTGTGGACGAAGCCCCGCGCGACGTCCTTGCCTTCGAAGGGCATCAGGCGCGCATCGACCTCGTCGGGATGGTGGTGGGCCCAGAAGTTGAGGCCTCGTGCGTAGCCTTCGAAGACCCCGCGCACGTGAGGATCGAGGTTCGGCCAGTGCTCCTCGACCTCGGCTTCGACCCCGGCGAACCGGGCGTAGTAGTCGTTGGCCAGGGAGCGCATGCCCGGCCTGTGGAGCCCGAGCTGCCCGCGACTGGCAGCGAGCACACCCTGGATCATCGGAAAGTCGTCCTCGGCATGCGCCCAGGCCATCCCGAACGCGGCGTCCGCATCGGAGACCCCGAAGACGTGCGGTACGCCGAAGCGGTCGCGGAGGATGCGCACGTTCTGTGCGTGCTGGACGGCTTCTTCGATGGGGGGAGGCACGGACGGCCCCATGCTGGCGCGCACGATCGGCCACCCGACGCCGATGCCGAGTGCAGCTGTCCCTGCGATTCCCGCGATCCACCGCCAGCGCATGCGGCATCCTACCCGGCGCGCACTCCGCGTAGGATGCGCCCTGGAGGACCGACCATGCTGGACGAGCAATCCCTGAGACCGTCGATCGGCGCGAGAGCGCTTCGCGAAGGCTTCGCCCGCAGCGCCGAGCTCGATCTGTGGTGGGCCTGCGGCTACCCCCGGATCGCCATCGTGACGGACACGAGCCCGAAGAAGGGGCCGGTCGCCTGGTGGACCGCGCGGGACGGGCTTCCGTTCCCCGGGGGGGCGTGGCCGGTCGAGGTGGTCCACATGCTGGTCCGCAACGCGCTGGAGCCGGAGCGCGACACGGAGTTCGAGGCCGCGTTGCAGTCGGCCGCAGCGGCGGGTCCGGCGGACGCCTCCATCGCCCGGCGTGCGCTCGACGCCATGGTGGACGAAATCCCCGAAGCGCCCGACCCGGAGACGCTCTACGCGGTCGAAGCGCTCATCGGGACCGCGGCGACGGTCACCCACCTGCTCGATCGGCTGACTTCGTCCGACCTCGCCGAGCTCGCGAAGCCCCTGTCGGGTCGAGGGACGTTGATCCTCTGGCTCGCGCCCATGCTCCGCAGGCTCGCTCCCGAGGTGCACGCCGAGGTGGTCCCGCGGCTCGAGGGCCTGCTGGCGGAGCTGAAGGCGGCCTGGCCGTTCGGCACCTACCAGCGCGCGCCCGGGCTGGTGGTGCACCACGACATGACCGCGGCGCTCGACCTCGTGTTGGGGGGCGCCGAGGCGGCGATCGCCCTGCACGTCCGCAAACCGACCGAGGTGGTCCTGACCGAAGACGGCACCTTTCTGTCGGGCTTCTTCGCGGGTCTGACCGGCGAGCGGTGGACCGACGTGGCGCCGCGTGCGGCCTTCGTTGCGCCGGACGCCGTGCTGACGCACTACACGCGGTGCTGGGACGAGTACCCGCGCAAGGTGCAGCAGATCGAGCTCGTCGAGGTGCTGTCGACCCTGTCGGACGCCCGGATCCTGCCCTGGATGTTCGAGATGGCCTGCGCATCGGCGGCGAAGACGGTCGCGAAGCGCTGGTTCGTCGACCACCGCGAAGAGACCGCTGACTTCGTGATGGGGATCCGGGACGATCCGAAGCATCCGCGTCGCTCCGGGGCCGCTGCGCTCGCGAAGAAGATGAAGCTCTGAGATCCGCTATGCTCCCGGTCCAGCAACAGGAGGCGTGGTGAAAGAGGAGTCCGGACGCGAGAGCAAGGCCGTCTGGCGGACGGTGTTCCAGGCGTTCGATCGCGACAACAGCGGTCGGATCGACGTGTCGGAGCTGCATCGGGCGCTCAAGAACCTCGGGGCCGGCTGGACCGAGAAGCGCATCCGCGAGAAGCTCGACTCCTACGACGACGACGCCAGCGGCGACCTCACCTTCGACCAGTTCTACGCCCTGGTGACGGGCGCGCCGCCCACGGTCGATCCCGAGCTCGTCCGGGCGTTCCGGGCGATGGATCTCGACGGCGACGGGGCGATCACGGCGTACGAGCTGAAGGGATTGTTCGACGCAGCCGGCGTGAACGCGATGGCCGAGGTCGAGGCGTTCATCGAAGAAGGCGATCTGGATGGCGACGGCCGGATCACCTTCGACGAGTTCATCCAGATCGCGTCCAACACCGCTGAAGGCGAGCCCGACTCCGAGTAGGCGCAGATCCACAGACGCACCCCCAATCCGCACGGTGCCGACCGGGGCCGCGGTTCGCGTTACGAACGGCGGACCCGGAGGAGCCATGGACAAGGGCACACGCGTCAAGATCGTGAAGGGCCGCAAGGCGGTCGGGATGACCGGCACGGTCTTCTGGTACGGCGACAACAAGTTCGGCGAGGGCAAGCGCTGTGGGATCTCGGGCGACGACGGCGAGACCCACTGGATCGACGAGTCCTACCTCGAGGTCACCAACGACGAGCCTCCCGAGATCGAGGTTCCCGAGAAGGGCACGCGCGTGGTGTTCACCTCCGAAGACGGCCAGGAGATCGAGGGCGAGGTGTTCTGGTCGGGCGAGTCCAAGTCCGGGCGCACCGTGCGGCTCGGGGTGAAGGACGCCGAAGGCGAGACCCACTGGATGGACGCCCGAAAGGCACGTCCCGCCGATGCACCGACCGCCGAGGACATCGCGGAAGAAGACGTCCCCTTCTAGAGCCGAGGATGTCCGCGCGATGACCGACACCCGCGAAGCGCTGCTCGCCGCGGTGGAGACCGTGCTCGACGAGCAGGGCCTCGACAAGCTCTCGTTGCGGGTGGTCGGGCGCGCAGCAGGGGTCTCGCACGCGGCGCCCGGCAAGCTGTTCGGCGACAAGGCCGGGATGCTCACGGTGTTCGCTGCACGCGGGTTCGACGCCCTGCGAGCCGAGATGTCCGCCGCGTACCAACAGTGCATCGAGGCCGGCGAGGACGGGCCGTTCACCCTGGCAGCGGTCGGGCGGGCCTACGTGGCCTTCGCGATCGCGCGGCCGGCTGTGTTCACGGTGATGTTCCGCCAGGATCTGCTGCACGCCCACGATCCCGACTACGTCGCGGCGGCCCGTCGGGCGCACCGACCCCTCGCGGCATCCCTGGAGCGGTGTCGGGATCAGGGGTTCGTGGAGGCCGACCGGGTGGCGGACACGTTGATCACCGCCTGGGCCCTGGTGCACGGTCTGGTGATGCTCTGGTTCAGCAAACACCTCGTAGGTCGGCTGCCCGAAGGCGCCACGGCCGAGACCCGTGCCCGCGTCCCGACCGTGCTGGCCGAGCGCGTCACGGCGTTGTTCACAGGGTTGTTGAGGGAAGCGCCGGGACCGCGACCAGGTCGGTGAACGCGTCGTAGCTGTCGGCATCGAACGCGGTGTCGACCCACTGCATGGGGTCTACGGGCACCTCGTCCACCACGATCCCCCAGTGCAGGTGCGGCCCGGTGGACCGCCCGGTAGACCCCATCCGACCGAGGATGTCGCCCTTCTTCACGTCCTGGCCGGCCTCGACCTCCAGCTCCTGCAGGTGGCTGTAGAGCGAGACCACCTTCTGGCCGTGGTCGATCAGGACCGCGTTGCCGTGCACCTCCTGCATCTTGGCCAGCGCGACCTTCCCGGCGTTCGCGGCGTAGATGTAGACCCCGCGGCGCCGCCCGATGTCCTCGGCGTCGTGATGGGAGCGACGGCCGTCGGGGTACTCGCGGTAGGTGCCGAAGGCCGAGGTGTGGATGCCTCTGTAGACGGGCATCCCGAACAGGTCGTCCCAGCGCTGGATGGGGTGGATGGCCGCATACACGGCATCGCGCTCCTCCCGCATCTGCTGCACCCCCGGCGGGTCGACAGCCGCCTTCTTCTTCGAGAGCGGAAGCTTGCCGGACGTCGGCCAGTCCACCTCCGAGACCAGGATCTCGGGGCGGTAGAACGCGCGGTTGCCCCGGGTGTCGTCGACTTCGATCGACATCTCGACATGACCGGGCTCCTGGCGGATGGGCACGCCCACCAGCGCCCTCCACAGTCCGGGCTCGAGCTCGAAGGCGGTGCGCTCGCGCTCGAAGGCGACCACCCGCAGCTTGGCGAGCGGCTCGTCGACCCGGAACACGATGGGCAGCGTGTGGCCCTGCTCGACCGAGAGGCTGCGCTGGGCGAGGGAGACGGCCGGGCCGGTGTTGTCGGTCGACAGGTCGAAGGACTCCTTCTTCACCTTGAAGCCGCCCCAGCCGCGCGCCCGCACCTCGATGGTGTGCTCTCCGTCGGGCCAGCTGCGGGTGTCGACCTCGATCAGGCCGTCAGAGACGGGCTGAAAGCCCTGCTGGTCGGCGCGCCAGGACACGTCCTCCACATCGCTCGTGACGTCGATCCTGAGCACACCCGTGTGCGTGCCCAGAGGGTGGACGAGCTCGAGTCGGGGCTCGGCACAGCCCACCAGCGCGGTGGCGAAGGCGGTTGTACAGAGCACGGATGGGGAAGAGGAGGACCGCAAAGCCCGGGGAGCATACAGCGGACCCCCGAGGAGGGAGCGATGCCCCAGACCCCACTGACCCTGATCTACTGGCCGACCCTGCCGGGACGCGGCGAGTACGTGCGGCTGCTGCTCGAGGCCCTGCGGCTCGACTACACCGATCTCGGGCGGCTGGAGGGCGTGGGTGCGGTGGCGGGTCAGCGGGAGGCCGTGGAGCCCGGACCCCCTGCGTTCGCGCCGCCGATGCTGCTCGACGCGTCGACCGATCCTCCTCGTCGGATCGCCCAGACCGCGGCGATCCTGCTCTACCTCGATGACGTGTACGGCCCGTTCGGCGCCTCGTCGGGAGTCGATCGCTACGCCAAGACCCACGCGATGCTAACCGTGATGGACGTCGTCGCCGAAGCCCACGACACGCACCATCCCCTCGACGTCACGAAGCACTTCGAAGACCAGCAGGAGGCGGCCGTCGAGCGCGCCCGGGTCTTCCAGCGCGAACGCATCCCGAAGTTCCTCGGTCTGTTCGAGGCCATGGCGAGGTCGATGTCCGGAGGGCCCGGTCCGGACGGGCTGCTCGGGGGGCGGACCTACGTCGACCTCGCGCTGGCGCACACCATCCGGGGCCTGGAGTACGCGTTCCCGGCGGCGACGGCCCGTGCACTCGACGACACGCCCACGATCCGATCCATCGCCGACTCTGCATTCGCGGAACCCGCGGTCGCGGCGTATCGGGCGTCCGACCGCTGCCTGCCGTTCGACCAGACCGGCATCTTCCGCTTCTACGACGCGCTGCAGGAGACCTCGTGACCACACCGACCCGCCTGACCCTCCGCCGACCTGACGACTGGCACCTGCATCTGCGCGATGGGGCCGCTCTGCAGTCGGTAGTCGCCGCCACCGCTCGGGACTTCGCGCGGGCGCTCGTGATGCCCAACCTCGTGCCGCCGGTCACGACCGTGGCCCAGGCCCTGGCGTACCGCAGCCGGATCCTCGAAGCCCTCGCGGCGTCCGACGCATCGGGGGCTGCGGCGACGTTTCGACCGCTGATGACGCTCTACCTCACCGACGACACGACGCCCGAGATGCTCCAGGCGGCAGCGGACCATCCCGACGTGCTCGCCGTGAAGCTCTACCCGGCCGGGGCGACCACCCACTCGGATGCCGGGGTTCGCGACCTGTCGGCGCTGGGTCCCGCCCTTCAGACCATGGAGCAGAGTGGGCTCACGCTGTGCGTGCACGGCGAGGTGACGGATCCGGACGTCGACATCTTCGACCGGGAGCGGGTGTTCCTGGAGCGGGTGCTGGCGCCGGCGCTGGAGCGGCATCCGGGGCTGCGGGTGGTGGTGGAGCACGCGACGACGGCGGATGCGATCCGGTTCGTGCAGCAGGCGGGCGGGAACGTGGGCGCGACGCTCACGGCGCACCACCTGCTGATGTCGCGCAACGCCCTGTTCGAGGGCGGGATCCGTCCGCACCGCTACTGCCTGCCGATCCTCAAGCGCGAGACGCATCGCCAGGTGCTGCTCGAGGCCGCGACGTCGGGCAGTCCGCAGTTCTTCCTGGGGACCGACTCCGCGCCTCACGCCAAGCACACCAAGGAAGCGGCCTGTGGCTGTGCGGGCATGTACACCGCTCCCTACGCGCTGGGGCTGTACGCCGAGGCCTTCGCATCCGTGGGGGCGCTGGACCAGCTGGAGATGTTCGCGAGCCTGGCGGGCCCCCGGTTCTACGGACTCGAGCCCAACACCTCGCACGTCACGCTGGAGGCCGTCGAGACCCCCGTGCCGGCGGCGCTTCCGTACATGGACACCCAGATCGTGCCGATCCGGGCGGGCGCTACGGTTGCCTGGCGCGTGACGGACGCGTGAGCACAGCGGGGCCAGTGGTAGGCTCCGCGGCATGATTCCGCTGCGCTCTGCCGTCGATACCGGTTCGACCGGCTTCCAGGACAACCGCGAGTCCAACCTCGCGAGTCTCGAAAAGCTCCACAAGCACCTCGCTCGCGCCCGGGCAGGCGGGGGAGAGCGGTATGTGAAGCGCCACCTCTCGCGGGGCAAGCTGTTGCCACGTCAGCGCGTCGATCGCCTGCTGGACCGCGGGAGCCCCTTCCTGGATCTCTGCCCCCTCGCGGGAATGCACGAGGGCGGGGTGGTGCCGGGCGGCTCGATGATCGCCGGGATCGGCTGGGTGCACGGGCGTCCGGTGATGATCACGGCGAGCGACTCCACGGTGAACGGGGGCGCCATCAACCCCTGGAGCCTGCGGCGCACGCAGCGCATCGCCCAGATCGCCTTCGAGAACCGGCTGCCGGAGGTGCACCTGATCGAGAGCGCCGGCGCGGATCTGCCCAACCAGGCCGAGATCTTCGTGCCGGGGGGCAAGGGGTTCCGGAACATCACCCGGCGCAGCCGCGAGGGGATTCCCACGGTCTCGATCGTCTTCGGGTCGTGCACGGCGGGGGGCGCGTACATCCCGGGGATGAGCGACTACACGGTGATGGTCGACGAAGCCGCCTACATGTACCTGGCCGGGCCGCCGCTCGTGAAGATGGCGACGGGGGAGACCATCGACGACGAGGCGCTCGGTGGCGCGAAGATGCACAGCCGCAAGAGCGGGGTGTCGGACTACCTGGCGGCGGACGAGGTGGACGCGATCCGGCTGGGTCGGGAGATCGTGGGGCACCTGCCGCGGGATCTCTCCCGTCTGAACGGGCACGGAGCGACGATTCACAGTCCGGGTCCCGCTGAGGCCCCGCTGTACGGGGCCGAAGAGCTGCTGGGCATCGCGAGCGCCGATCTGAAGGTGCCGTTCGACTGCCGCGAGGTGATCGCGCGCATCGTCGACGGGTCGCGGTTCCACGAGTTCAAGTCCGAGTACGGGCCGACGCTGGTGACGGGCTGGGCCGAGCTCGGGGGCTACCGCATCGGGATCCTGGGCAACAACGGCATCCTGTTCGAGGAGAGCGCGAACAAGGCGGCGCACTTCATCCAGCTGTGCAACCAGCAGGGCACGCCGCTGCTCTTCCTCCAGAACATCACGGGCTTCATGGTCGGTCGGGCGGCCGAGGAAGCCGGGATCATCAAGGCCGGCGCGAAGATGATCAACGCGGTGAGCAACGCGACCGTGCCGCTGATCACGCTGATGATCGGGTCGTCGTACGGTGCCGGCAACTACGCGATGGCAGGGCGGGCGTACGAGCCGCGGTTCCTGTTCACCTGGCCGAACCACAAGATCGCGGTCATGGGTCCGGAGCAGCTCGCGGGCGTGCTCGACATCATCCGCCGCGCTGCAGCCGCCCGGAAGGGCAAGCCGGTCGACGAAGAGCAGCTCGAGATGATGAAGAAGATGCTGGCCGGCAAGGTCGAGCACGAGCAGACGTGCTGGAGCGCGACGGGGCGCCTGTTCGACGACGGGATCATCGACCCCCGCGACACCCGCTCGGTGCTGGCCATGGCGCTGTCGGTCGTGCACGAGGCCCCGATCGAGCGCACCACGTCCTGGGGCACCTTCCGACATTGATCGATCCGGGCTTTCAGGTCGAAGAGCGGTTCACGCGTGCGTCCGCACAGCAAGGACCCATTCGCGCAGTGGTCGGGGCGTCGCAGCAGGCGGTGTGGACGGCCCTGGCGAGCGACGCGGCGGCACGACGGTCCCTGTCGGGAATCCTGCGGGAGGAGGACGCACCGGGGATGTTCTTCGAGTGCGCCCCGGTCTCGCTGTCGACCCTGGACCAGCCGTTCGAGGCGGTGATCCTGCCCACCCGGGCGTTCGAGGGTCGCGCCACGGATCATCGGACGTTCGCGGAGCACCTGCGGGGGCCGGGGCCGGACATCCGCGTGTTCGGCAACCTCTCGGGCCGCTCGACGCTGATCAGCCCGGTGCTGACGGGGGATTTTCCGCATTTCGTCGCGTTCTTGCAGTCTGCGCCGGCCCCGTTGGTCGATGCCTTGTGGCGGGTCACGGCCGAGACCGTGCTCGCGACCCTGTACGACCCCGACCGTGACGCCGACACACCGCTGTGGGTGAGCACGCACGGGCTGGGGGTGTTCTGGCTGCACGTCCGGCTCGACCCTCGCCCGAAGTACATCCACCACCGGCCGTTCCACTCCTGGCCACGGTAGGCCTCACGGCCTCCGGCGCGCGGTGATCAGCCCACAGAGGCCGAGCAGGAGTGCACTCAGCGGGACTCCGGGCGTCCCGGTCGTGCTGCAGAACCACAATCGCGGTCCGACGGCCGAGCCACCCGTCACCTCGGATTGGGGCACCAGGTCGTCCGGGTCGGTGTCCGAATCCGTGTCGGGGTCGGTGTCCGCATCCGCATCCGCATCTGTGTCTGCATCTGCGTCTGTGTCTGCATCTGCGTCTGTGTCTGTGTCTGCATCTGCGTCTGTGTCTGCATCTGCGTCTGCATCTGCGTCTGTGTCTGCGTCTGTGTCTGCGTCTGTGTCCGCATCTGCATCTGTGTCTGCGTCCGCATCCGCATCTGTGTCCGCATCCGCATCTGTGTCCGCATCCGCATCTGCATCTGTGTCCGCATCCGCATCTGCATCTGTGTCCGCATCTGCATCTGTGTCGGAGTCCGCGTCCGCATCCGCATCTGTGTCGGTATCCGAGTCGGCATCGGCATCGGAGTCCGTGTCGGCATCGGTGTCCGTGTCGGAGTCCGCGTCTGCGTCGGTGTCGGCGTCCGTGTCTGCGAGCTCGTCCCGGATGAACAGGTCGAAGGCTCCGCAGTCGCCCTCCGAACCGCCGGCGACGATCACGACGGACTCGCCTTCCAGCATGTCGAGCTCGAGGTCGATGATGCCGCTGTCGTCGCAGTCGATCTCGCCTGCGCACGGCTCACGAAGCGAGATCGCGGCGTCGTAGGCTCCTTCGATCTCGAACTCGAAGGAGCTGCTGTACGGCGCCGTCCACAGGTATTCGCGCTCTGGGGTCGGCCCGAGGGAGCAGGACTGGAACACGTCGTTTCCGCCGCCACAGCTGTCGGATTGGACCACCAGGCCGAGCTCGGACCCCAGGTCGTCATCGACGTCGAGACACTCTCCGGTATCGGACCCGGGGAACCCGGAGTCGGGCCAGGGAAATCCGGAGTCGGGCCAGGGAAACCCGGAGTCGGGCCACGGAGTGTTGGTGTCGAAGGGCGATCCCGTGTCGCCGTCGACGACTTCTTCGACGAGCAGGGTGTAGGGCCCTTCCTCTCCCGCCCAGCCGAACACCAGGATCTGCACCTCGTCGCCGGTGTTCACCTGGGTGCTCACCAGGCTCTTCAGGCCGCCGAATGGACAGGGCAGCGACATGTCGTCGTTGGAGTCCAGACAGGTCAGCGCTCCGCACTCGCCCCCGAACAGGGTGAGCTCCGTGTCGTGGCTGGGCCCCGGTGCACACGTGGTCGCGACGAGGGTGGCGTCCTGGGTGGCGGTCCAGGTGTACCAGTGCCGACCGCCTTCGACGTCGTCTCCACAGCTGGGTGCGGGGTCGTCGGGGGCGCCCGTGGTGTCGTCCATCACGATGGACGTGAGCAGGGGAGTGGCGGTCTCGCAGGTGTCTGTAGCCCAGGCCTCCGGGCTCAGGCCCACCAGCGCGATCGAGAGAAGCGAGAACCGGTACATGTCCGGATTGTACGCTGTGTGGAACGCTGGCGTTCGGTAGAGTGCGCGCATGTCTGCTGCCTCGAACTCCAGCCGTCTTCTCTCTTCGCTCCTCGTCGCGAACCGCGGGGAGATCGCCCGTCGGGTGTTCCGCACCGCGCACCGCCTCGGTCTCCGCACGGTGGCCGTGCACTCCGACGCCGACGCCGGGCTGTCGTACGTGGACGAGGCCGATCGCGCCGTGCGCATCGGTCCTCCAGCGTCCTCCGAGAGCTATCTGCACATCGAGCGCATCCTCGAAGCCGCCCGGCGCACGGGCGTCGATGCGATCCACCCGGGCTACGGCTTCCTCTCCGAACGTGCGCCCTTCGCGCAGGCGGTTCTGGATGCTGGACTGGTGTGGATCGGTCCGTCTCCCCATGCGATCGACGCGATGGGCGACAAGGCACGGGCCCGGCAGCTGGCGGTGGAGCACGAGGTGCCCGTGGTGCCGGGCTACGACGGCGAAGCCCAGGATCTGGCGACCTTCGAGCGGGAGGCCGAGCGCATCGGGTTTCCGGTCCTGTTGAAGGCCGCTGCAGGGGGTGGAGGCCGCGGAATGCGCCGCGTAGACGGGCCAGAAGCGCTGTCGGATGCGCTGGAGTCGGCTCGACGCGAGGCCAGGAGCGCCTTTGGCGACGACACCATGCTGATCGAGAAGTACATCGAGCGACCGCGCCACATCGAGGTACAGGTGATGGGGGATGCCCACGGCACGGTGCTCCACCTGTTCGAGCGCGAGTGCTCCATCCAGCGGCGCCATCAGAAGATCGTCGAGGAGGCTCCATCTCCGGCCGTCTCTCCCGCGCTTCGGGACGAGCTGGGCGCCGCTGCGGTCCGGCTCGCCAAGGCCGTGGACTACGTGGGTGCCGGAACCGTCGAGTTCATCCTCGGTGAGGATGGACGCTGGTTCTTCCTGGAGATGAACACCCGGCTGCAGGTGGAGCACGAAGTCACCGAGCTGGTGACCGGGGTGGATCTGGTCGAGCTGCAGATCGCCGTGGCCGAGGGCCGGCCCCTCCCCATCACCGCGGACGCGCTGAAGATCGACGGGCACGCCATCCAGGTGCGCGTCTACGCCGAAGACCCCACGCGCGACTGGTTGCCGACCCACGGCCCCGTCCACCGGTTCGACCTGCACGGAACCCGGCTGTCCGCGACGTATCGAGCGGGGGACACCGTGGGCGTGCACTACGATCCGATGCTCGCGAAGCTGCTCGTTCGCGGGCCGGACCGACCCTGCACGGCACGCCTGCTCGCGCGCTCCCTCGAGCAGGCCTGGATTCCGGGGCTGGTCACCAACCTGCCGCTGCTGCGGGACGTCGCGCGCAACGCCGCCTTCGTGGACGGAGCCATGCACACCGGGTTTTTGGCGGAGCAGGATCTTCCTCGCCCTCCACCGGTCGACGCG
This sequence comes from Myxococcota bacterium, assembly GCA_965224055.1. Taxonomy (GTDB): domain Bacteria; phylum Myxococcota_A; class UBA796; order UBA796; genus JACKEQ01. The sequence continues at coordinate 7,459,451 of OZ245034.1, forward strand.
CGGCTGACCGTGCTGGGGGCGACGGCACTGCTCGCTTCGCGCACCCTGGGGGCTGCGCGCTCGTCCCAGACGGCGTTTCCGGCGTTCGTCACGCCAGGGTTCCGTGTGGGCGGGCCCGAGTGGCAGTCCGATCACTGGCGGATCGGAGGCGACGAGGTGCAGGTCGAGCATCGCTTCTGCGGGTCCGAAGAGGATGGCGATCGGGTGGAGGTCCGCTGGACGGAGGGCGACGACGAGCAGACCGCCTCGCTGGTGCTCCACCACACAGATGGTTCGGACGGTGAAGATGGGGATGCGCTCACGCTCACGATCGACGGCGTTCGGCAGACCTGGCGGGTGCTGGCGGTCGGGACACAGGGTGGGGTGGTGACGTCCGACACCGATCTGCCGGACGGGTGTGCGGTATACGTGCACGATGGGAGCGCCGAGGGATTCGCGCAGCTCGTGCCGCGATTCCCCCCGCCGGCCCCACCCGCCGCCGACCCCGGATCGTGTCGCGCCCCCACGCCCGGAACCGTGCGTGCGGTCCTGGTCGAGGCTGGCGATGTCGTGGAGGCCGGCGCCCCGCTGGTCGTGCTCGAGGCCATGAAGATGGAGCATCGGGTCGCCGCTCCTGCATCCGGTACGGTCGAGGAGGTCCGGGTGTCCGTGGGCGATGCGGTCGACGAGGGCACGATGCTGGTCACCCTGGAGCCGGCGGATGCCGCTGACGGCCCGGAACACACCGAGCCCTGAGCGTCATCTCTTGTCATCCGGCTCGCCCCACGTGAACAGACCCGGGGCATCGCGTGTCCAAGGGGGCGAACCGCTCGCCCGCCTCGTCGAAGGCACGGAGGCCTCCATGCGCATGATCGTCCTTCCGTGACCCCGCAGACCACTGCGACTCCGGGAATCGGGGAACGGTGGTGGGGGGTAGAGGGTTTCCCCCGTTTCGCCGGGACGGTTCCGGTGCTCCGCGCCTTGCGGTCGGCGGGATGCCGCACTAAACGCGTCGCCATGAAGGCGTTCCTCGTCGCTGCTGTATTTTTTTCGCTTCTGGCTGCACCTGCGAGTGCTCAGGCCGTGCGGCAGGCCGATCTCGAGAACCTGACCGAAGCCGCCCGCGAAGCCGAATACCATCGGCTGTCCGGCGAGCTGCACCGCTACGCCGAACGCCAGACGTGGACCGCCGTGGAGCAGGCCTACCTCGGCTGCATCGCCACCGGCGCACAGATGAAGTTCTCGGACCACTTCCACGCTGCGCACGCCGCCCAGTCCCGCGGCGACATGCAGGCGGCCCGCAACCGCCTCCACAAGGCGCTGCAGCTCGAGTCCGACCCTCCTCGCGACCTCATCGACTGGATGTTCGCGATCGACACCACCTACTCGAGCGTGAAGGTCGAGGCCTACGAAGGCGCGGTGATCGAACCCAAGAACCGGCCGTTCGACCCCGTTCAGTCGCGCTCGATCGACTGGGCCAACAAGCAGCTCGCTGCAGACGGCTCCTTCGAGGGAATCCTGCCGCGTGGGCTGTACTCGGTCGACGATGTCGTGGTCGATCTGAGGCCCGGTAAGCACGGGGCCGACGTCAGCGTGCCCTCGCCGTCCGGAAAGAAGAAGAAGAAGAAGCGCAGGAAGAACCGCAAGTAGCGGCCGCTCCTGCTCCTCTACTCCTTTGCGATCTTCGCGAGCAGGTTCGAGATCTGCTTCGGGCCGATCTCGCCGAAGGGGTCCTGGTCGATCGCCAGGTTCTCGAGCTGCTGCGTGGTCTGGATCTTGATGGGCCCTTCCTGACGCGTCGCGATCTCGGCCTTGGGCCAGATCACCCCGTGGTAGTCGTGGTAATCGCGCATCTCCGTCGTGGTCTTGGTGGTGCCGGCGGCCGACTCGGCGGCGACCAGGAAGTGCTTGTCGCGGTGGAACCACATGTCGCTCGTGGTGCCGTCCACCCAGCCGAGCTCGACGTGCCAGGTGGGCGTGCCATCGCGGTCTTCGGGGCCCACGAGCTCCCGACTGGGCCAGCGTTTCTCGAAGTCGCATGCAGGCGTGGGGTTCATCCCGACCGCGAGTCCGGCGGAGACCTCTTCGGGAAGGTCGGTCTGCACGCCGGCATCCCCGGCACTCCAGAACTTGCCGTCCCTGGTGCGGCCGAACGCGATGAACCGGACGTTGGGCTCGCGCTGCTGGTGGATGCGCGTGAACGAGTAGCCGGGCTGGCCCTGGTGGACGATCTGCTCCACGCGCGGCTTGGTGTGGCCGTCTTCGGTGACCGCCTGCCACTGCAGCGCGTAGTTGTCGTGCGAGAGCAGGTCGCACTGCTTGGTGGCCCGGTTGTGCGCCAGGAGGATCTGATCCGCGGTGGGCCAGTCATCCGTAGAATCGGATGCCGCCTTCTCCTGAGTTCCGTCCGTCGTGGACGGCTCTGTTGCAGGATCGGCTTCGGTCTCGGACGAACCACACCCGCCGGCAGATCCGACCGACAACCCCAGCAACGACAACGTCAACCCAACGCGTGTGAACATCGTGCCCACCTCCGCTCGCAGTCTAGCCGATCGTCTCCTCCGCTCCCTCGCCGTCGCGCTGGTCGTCGGCGCTCCGGGCGCCTGCGCACGTGATGTTCCCGACGCTCCCGAGGGTCCCGTCGTGCTGACCGGACTGACCGTGATCACGAGTGATGGGCAGCGGGTGGCCGATCGACAGGTCCGCATCGAGGGGGACCGGATCACGGCGGTCGGCGAAGCGGTGCCGGTCGAAGGGGCCGACGTGCGCGCACATCCCGGGCAGTTCGTCGTTCCGGCGTTCGTCGATGCCCACGTGCACCTCGCGTACCTCGAGGAGTCCGAGGCGATGGCCCGGGGCGGCGTGGCTGCGGTGGTGGACTGGGCGAGTCCGGTCGCGTGGCTGGAGCAGGCCGGCGAACATCCTGCGGGCCTGTCGGTGGTCGCGAGTGGTCCGATGATCACGGCCACGGGCGGCTACCCCACCCAGAGCTGGGGCCGGGATGGGTACGGTGCGGAGTGCGACACGGCCGAGGCCTGCATCACGGCGGTCGATCGGCATCGCGCGGCGGGAGCGAAGGTCGTGAAGATCCCGATCACCACAGGTCCAGAGCTGTCGGACGCCGTGATCGAAGCCGTCGTCGCCCACGCTCACGAACACCAGATGCTCGTGGGCGTACACGCGTTGTCGGACGCACAGGCGGCACGGGCGGGCGCGCTGGGGGCCGACATCCTGGTGCACGTCCCCACCGAGCCGTTGTCGGCCGGGACCCTCGCGGTCTGGTCGCAGCGCACGGTGATCCCGACCCTGGATGCGTTCGGGGCGTCCACCACGGCGGTCGACAACGTGCGGGCGCTTCGGGAAGCGGGAACGCGCATCGTCTACGGCACGGACTTCGGGAACTCGCGCACGGCCGGGATCCAGCCCGGAGAGATCGACGCGTTGGAGGCCGCCGGGCTCGATGGCTCCGCGATCCTGCAGGCGGGGACGTCCGCTCCAGCGGGTCTGTTCGGCTTCGAGCTCGGGATCGCACCGGGCCGGGCGGCGTCGCTGTTGGTGCTGGACGCGGACCCCCTGGTCGATCCCGACGTGCTCACGCGGCCCGTCGAGGTGTGGGTGGCGGGCATCCCGCGCTGATCCGCCGGGTCACCGTCAGTCGAGCTGGACGACCAGCCGCTGGCGGGTGCCGTCACGGGTGATCTCGCCCTCGAGGACGTCGGCGGTCTGCAACGTCTCGGCGAGGCTCCAGGCGGCGTCGATCGAGGTGAGCGACCGTCCGTTCACGCTGTGGACGACGTCGCCCTGCTGGAGTCCGACTCCGTTGAGGGGGGAGTCGACGGGTAGATCGCTGACGACGAAGCCATCGATCCCCGACCAGGTGATGTGTGGCCGGAGCCCGATGACCTCGCCGACCGACTGGACGCCGGCCAGATCGGCTTCGAGCCGCGCGCGATCGACGCGGATGGTGTCGCTGTCGGCGGGGCTCGCGACGGGTGGCGCGGGGACGTCTGCCGTCTGGACGGGGTCGGAGGACGGGGTGCCTTCGGGTGCGGGTCCTGGCCTGTTCGGGGCGCTCGGACGTGCGGATCCGGGGCGTTTTGGAGCAGCAGCGCTGGAAGGGGTCGTGTGGACAGGGCTCCTGGCGGGTCGTGCTGCGACGGGTGCGGGTGAGACGGCTGGATTCGGGGCTTCGATGCGCGGGGAGGGCGGCGGGTCGCGGTCGGGGGTGGCGCCTCCGACGCACGCGAGGCTGGCGACCGTGACCACGAGCACGGCCAGGGCGGTGAGTGACCGGACGAACGGGTGGGGAGAAGCGGCGTGTCGCGGCATGAGGTCGTCTCGTGGGCGGGACTGTGCGACCGATAGACGACCGAGGGGAGGTCGCTATTCGGGCAGCGCCGGCCGGCCGGGCAGGGGCTCGAGTGTACCGGGCTCGAGGAAGCTCGGCCCCAGCACGCGGGGGGGCGCTTCGTCCGCGAGCGCACGGCTGGGGTCGGGGTCGCAGCTGGGGGTGTAGCCGAGCGTACAGGCGCGTTCGTGGGCGCGGTTGGCGCTGTCGGTGGCGCCGTGGTCGTGCAGCAGCTTTCCGGCAGCGGCGCAGGCGACGGGTTCGTGCAGCTCCATGCAGGCGCGCTGGGCCCACCCGGCTGCACGTGCAACGTCAGTGGATTCGCCGAGCCGGGCCTTCTCGGCGTGCCAGGCACAGGCGTTGGCGGCACCGTGCACGCAGTGATCGGCGAGCTGGTCGGGGTGGTCGAGGGCCTGAGCGAGGCAGGAGCCGCGGTCGCCGAGCTCGCAGGCGCGTCGCGTCCATTCGCTGTCGATGCCGACCGAGGGGTCTTCCTCTTCGAGCAAGGCGTGGCGTGCGAGGCATGCGAGGTCCGTGGGCAACGGACCGGTGCAGGCGTTCTCCAGCGTAGAGGTGCTGAACTCACCATCGCCAAGGTGTGCCGATTGCATCGCGGTGGCCACTTCTCGACGAAGAAGGACTTGCAGATAGGACCAGTCGGAGCTCGACCGCTCGCCAGCTGCCACTTCACATGCGGCCCACTGCCGTTCGTCCACACACTCGCGCAAGATGTTGGTCGGAATGTCCGCAAGGGCGGATGTGACGAGCAGTGCGATCACAGCTGTTGCGCACGACGGAGCTGGTTGAGAAGGTGCTTCTTCTCGATGAGCACGGCCTCCCGTGGCGAATCGACGTCCTCTTCGAGCGTGGAGAGTCGTTCCGCGATTTGCTCGACGAGAAGCTGTTTGTCCTCACGCGAAGCGTCCACTGCATCCAGGGCATCGAGCTGGACCTCGATGGCGTCGTACCCGTCGCGGCCCTGGAGAGCGTCGGAGTCCGGTGAGCTCACGTGGGTGGTCTCGTATTGGGTGTTGTACCGCAGCATCTCCACCGCTTCGCCTCCGCCGCCTGCAACGTACTCGGCCACCGCACCCAGGTCGATCTCCTCGGCTGTCAGGCCCTCCACGAGCTCGGGGGACCGCCAGAGCTGCTCGTGCTCGTCGGTGATGATGTCAGCGTCTTTCACGGCTCGCCCGCCCTTCTTCTTCTCCAACTCCGTGAACAGGTCGCCGTACTTCTCGCGTGCGGCGCGTCTGGAGAGGTCTTCGAGCCCGCCGTAGTCGTCCGACGTGTAGATGGTCTCGACGGTGTAGGTGCCGTCCTCGTAGCCGTATTCGGCGCGGGCCTTCTGGACGTCGCCCGTCGCGAGGTCGTCCTGGACCTGGGTCTTCGCCCCCTGACCGGTGTAGTCGCTGCGCGTGCGGAGCTCGCTCGGAGCGTCCTCGGGCATGAAGGCCTCGACCTCGTGGGACTCCGAGCTGATCGGGAGGTCGCCGAACACCGCGTAGCGTTCCTGGCTCTCGGTTCGCGTGCCCTTCGCGTAGTCGCCCTGTACGCCGTCGCGCATCAGGGTGCCTTCCTCGGTTCGGGCACGGGTCGTGAGTCTCTCGGTACCGAGCTGGGATTCGTGGCCCCAGGTCTCGATCGCCACGTCCTTCTTCTTGGAGAGCGTCACCCCCGGAGGGAGCGGGTCGGGGAAGGTGCCCCAGCGCTGCAGGTACGCGAGCGCCTCGGCTGCACCGGGCTGTTCGAGGTCGATCTCCGCATCGAGTGCCTGCTCGCCGCCCATCCCGAGAGATCCGACGTAGCCCAGGGCCCAGGACTGGACGCCGCCCGACCCCTCGAGCGACCACCCCCCGACGTTGCTGACTTCGAGCGTGGTCTCGTCGCGCATCGCGAACGTCTGCTTGGAATCGTAGCGCGCGCCGGCTCCCAGCTCTGGGCTGGCTGGACCAGAGAGCTCATAGGATCCGCCCAGGATGGCAGAGCGGTCGACGCTCGCAGTTTCTCCCGGCTTCATCTGCAGGATGTCCGAAGTGGAGAGGAACGACGCACCGTCTTCCCTGGCCCGGACGGCGTCCGCCCAGTCGTCCGCGGCTTCCTTGCTGGTGAACGTGCGGGTCTGGACCTCTGCGACGCCGTTCTTCGTCGTCACGCCGCCCTCCTGCACGGAGAGACCGGCCGAGACGCCAGCACCCATCTCGAGCGTCACCTGCCAGGTGCCGTCTTCGAGTTGTTGCGGCGCGCCCACACGGTCTTCGAACCCCGCACCGGCCTCGAGGATCACGCCATCCACGCCCGCTTTCCCACCGACGCCAGCGGCCTCCACGCTCAGATCCGCCCCGAGATCGAGCCCGCCGGTCACGCCGGCCGAGACGTCGCGGTCGAGCAGCTCGCTCTCGGCCTCGACGCCCCCTCCTATCCGACCCTGCAGCGGATCGAGCGCGTTCTCGACCGTGAGCTGCGCGCCGCCGACGTCCACCGTGGTCTTCCCGCCGGTCACCACCGAGCCTTCGGAGATCCGGGTCACCGCAGTGGGGTGCCGGGAGTCGACACCGGCCAGGCGCTGGGAGATGGATTCTGGCGCTCCGATGGGTGCATCCGGTAGGGACGGAGTAGCCTCGGGACCCTCGGCATGCAGTGGGGAGAGGTCGACGAGGGGCGAAAGGGCTTCGGTCCCGGTGTTTCGCGCCCACTCGTATGCACGGGATGCGCTCTCCCGAACCACGCGAGTGTCGTCGGGATGGAAGCCGGGGCGCTGGAGGGGTCCGGAGATGTCGTCAGCGGTGATCGACGGCGCAGCCATCGCTGCCCGCACGGCGTTGGAGCCGAACTCCAGCAACGAGCGACCGGCTTCGACCCCGGCAGCGGCGGTGTCCGTCACGCCGGTCAGGGGTCCGGAGACGGCGGGCTTGTGTTCGTGTTGGCTCATGAGGACCTTCGAGGAGAAGGGCGAGAGGTCCCCGAGCGTAGGCCGAATCCGGAAGTCGTTCAGGAAGCTCGGGAGGATTCACCCGGAGGAGCCCGGTGCGACGGGCGGTCAGCGCGATCGGGGTTCGAGCGTGTGAATGAAGTTCGCGGGGCGCGTCGATCGACTCTGATGGCCGTTCTGGAACAACTTTTCCAACATGTTTCGAGCGTTGTTCCGCGGAACGCAACAGTTGAGAACGGGTGTACCGGGATGCCAGGTCAATACCGGTGGTCGCGCTCCGTTGTCCTGGGTGAGGCACCCGAGACCCTGGAGGAGCCATGCCCGTCGGCGTTCTCACACGCACACCCGCCGAAGTGGCGGCCTGGACGGCGGTCTGCCGGTTCGGGCTCGGATTCCGGCCGGGGGAGCGGGCTGCGGTCGAGGCCGACCCTCGGGGGTGGGTGGAAGACCAGCTCGAGGTGTTCGGAGATGACGGCACGCAGGGAGTTGCGTCCATGCCCGGGTCGGAGGCGGTGGTGCGGGAGCTCGCCGCGTCGCGCCGGGCGGGAGAGGCTGAGCGACGCGCCTCTCGGCAGCGGGTCCAGGGCTGGGTGCACGACGAACGGTGCGCGTGGATGTGCACTGCCGCGCGGTCCGATGCGCCATTCTGGGAGCGTTGGGTGGCGTTCTTCGCGAACCACTTCACGGTGTCGGTCCGACGTCCCGAGGTGACAGGGCTCGCCGGCCCCTTCGTCCGGGAAGCCATCCGGGCCCACGCAGCAGGCCGTTTCGACGATCTGCTCCGGGCTTCGACCCGCCATCCTGCGATGCTCGTCTACCTCGACCAGATGCGGTCGATCGGACCGAACAGCCGCGCGGGTCGCCGGTCGGGTCGGGGACTCAACGAGAACCTCGCTCGCGAGATCCTGGAGCTGCACACCCTGGGCGTGGAGGGGGGCTACCAGCAGGCGGACGTCGAGGCCTTCGCTGCGATCCTCACGGGCTGGAACGTGTTCCGCTTCGAGAGCCGTGCCCACGAGCCTGGCCCGAAGCAGCTGCTCGGCCGGACGTTCTCCGAAGCAGGCGAGGCCGAGGGACTGCAGGCTCTGACGATGCTCGCCGAGCACCCGGCGACGGTCCGACACCTGTGCTGGAAGCTGGCGCGACACTTCGTGGCCGACGATCCGCCAGAGCCCGTCGTAGACGCGCTGATTGCGGCCTGGCAGGCCAGTGGAGGCGATCTGACCGAGGTCGCACGCGGGTTGGTGCGCTGTGACGCCGCCTGGGACGCCCCTGCGACGAAGCTCCGAACGCCGTTCGAGCTCGTGCTGGCGGGGGCTCGGGCGTTCGGGTGGGAGGACGACGGGCCCGCGATGGTCACGAGCCTGCAGATGCTGGGGCAGCCCCTGTTCGCCGCGCCGAGTCCCGAAGGCTGGCCCGAGACGGCCGCGGAGTGGCTGGGGCCGGATGCGGTCCTGGCCCGGGTCGAGTGGGCGGGACTGCTGGCAGGGCAGTCCGTCGACCGGCTGAGCGACGTCGATGGACGGATCGCAGCGGTGTTCGGGGGCGATGCCGTCGGAGCCGCGTCGAGCGCGAGACGACTGGCGCGCTGCGTCGCCAGCCCACGATTCCAGCGGAGGTGAGCATGCGACGACGAACGATGTTGACGGGACTGCTGTGCTCGGCGGGTCTGGGCTGGTCCGGGCTGACCCTGGCGGGTCGGTCGAACGGAGGTCCGGCGCGCCCCCGGTTGTTGCTGGTGCTGCTTCGGGGTGGACTCGACGGGCTGGCGGCCGTTCCAGCGATTGGAGACCCCGACTACGCCGATGCGCGTGGGGCGATTGCGCTGTCGCCGGGCGAAGTGGCGCCGCTGGATGGGCTGTTCGGGCTCCATCCTGCGCTGGCGTCGCTGATCCCATGGTGGCGGGAGGGGGACCTGGCGGCCGTGCACGCCGTGGCCTCGCCTGGAGGAGGGCGTTCGCACTTCGATGCCCAGGACGTGCTCGACAACGGGACGACCCGCGCCCAGACCACGCGAACCGGGTGGCTGAACCGTGCGATCCGCGAGTTGGGTTCGTCTGGACCGCCGATGGCGCTGACCCGACAGGTGCCGCTGGTGTTGCGGGGTGCGGCGCCGATCCGGGCGGCCGATCCGGCACGTCAGGTGCGGCCGGACCCGCGGCTGGTGGAGGATGTTCAGGCGATGTACGCGAGCGACCCCGAGCTGCGGGACGCACTGCAGGTGGGGCTCGACACCCGCGCGATGCTGGAGGCCCACGGGGGGCGGGCAACGTCAGCGACTCAGGAGCTGGTGGGTCGGCTGCTGGCCTCGGACGACGGCCCGGACATCGCCGTGACCGAGGTGGATGGCTGGGACACCCACGCCCGTCAGGGACCGGTGCTGGAGACGCGGTTGGGTTCTCTGGCCCGGGGTCTGCTGGCGATTCGTGCGGGGCTCGGGGACGCCTGGTCGAGCACGGCCATCGTGCTGGTGTCGGAGTTCGGTCGAGCGGTCGCCGGTAATGGCAGCGGCGGGACCGATCACGGCACCGGTGGCGTGGTGCTGCTGGCGGGAGGCGCCGTGAACGGGGGCCGGGTGACGGCCGACTGGCCGGGCCTCTCGCGGCGCGACCTGGTCGAAGGGCGCGACCTGATGGGCTCGATCGATGTCCGTGCCGTGTTCAAGGCCGTGCTGTCGGACCACCTGCAGGTGTCGCGCGCGGCACTCGACGGCACCGTCTTTCCCGAGTCCGACGCCATCCGGCCGGTGGCGGACCTCTTCGTCTAGAGGTGCGCATCTGGAGGTGCGTCCGGCGCGAAGCGCCCGCTCCGGCCGGGGTCGCGGTGGCGATCTGTTCCAGGCCTCGACCGGCAGCCCGCGCGAGGCCGTGACGCCATGCCTCCGAGGTCGGGCCCGATCCTCCTGAGAAGTCGAACCTAGAGAGGCTGGATGCGCGCCCAGACGGGACCGTCTGGCCTCAAGGTGACGCGGGGCGCCTGGCCGAGCTCCTGGCCGGACTCGAGGACGACATCCAGCTGCCGGGCGAGGGTACCGATGGCGATGCGGGCTTCGAGCAGGGCGAAGTGGCTGCCGATGCACTTGCGTTGACCGGCGCCGAACGGCATGTAGGGCAGATCGGGGAACCGAAGACCGGCGACGCCCCCCTGGTCGGGAGGCCGGAGCCAGCGGTCGGGATCGAAGCCCTCGGGATGCACCCAGACGGCTGGATCGCGGTGCATGGCGTGGATGGGCATCATCACGGGGGTGCCGGCTGGAACGGTGATGGGCGCGTGTCCATCGGCCTGCAGCACCTGGTCTCCGACTGCACCGCGACCGGTCATCCACGCGGGCGGGTACAGGCGCATGGTCTCGTGGAAGACGGCGTCGGTCCAGGGCATCGCGTCGCGCTTCAGGCTGGCGTCGATCAAGGCCTCTTCAGAGTCGAGGGGTGCGAGCTCCTCGCGGAGACGACGGAGGGACGCGGGGTTTCGGGACAGGAGGGTCCAGGTCCAGGCCAGCGCGTTGGCGGTGGTCTCGTGCGCGGCGAGCAGCATGGTGACGACTTCGTTGCGGATGGCCTCGTCATCGAGCCCGCTGTGGAGCCACAGATGGAGCAGGTCGTCTCCCTGAGCCGGAGTTTCCCGGCTCGCTCCGCTGAGCCGTTTCCTCCTGGTGTCCATCTGACGGGCGCGGCGTCTCGCGATGAGGCGGTGCACGAGCTCGTCGAGCTCACCGATGGCGCGACGGTAGGTGGCGGCAGGTCCGACGGGCAGCAGCTCGGGGCGGTGGATGGGCTGGGTGACCATGCGGTGGAAGCTGTCGAGGACGTTGCACAGGGCGTGATCGAGGGCGTCGGCTTCGCCGTCGAGGTCGTCGTCGAACAGGCAGCGTGCGGCGATGTCGAGGGTGAGCTCCATCATCGAGCGGTTGAGGTCGACGGGGGTGCGGGTGACGCGCCAGCGTGCGGCGAGCTCGGCGCTGACGGTGTGCATGATCCGGGCGTAGACCGACAGCTTCGGGCGGCGGAACGCGGTCTGGGCCATGCGACGGCGCGACTTCCACAGGTCGCCCTGGGAGGTGAGCAGCCCATCGCCGAGCAGGTGCCGCATGACGCGTTGGGCGCGGGTGCTCTTGTCGAACTGCTCGGGGTGCATGAGGACGTGCTGGACGGTCTTCGGGTCGTAGACGACGGTGGTGCGGAAGGGCCCGAGCTCGATGGGCACGATGGGATTGTCGTCGCGGGCATCGAGGAAGAACCGCAGTGGATCCTGGCGAACGGTCCACAGCCGGGAGAGACGGGCTCGGGCGGACTGGAGACGGACGAAGGGGGTCAGGGGCTGTGCGGTCAAGAAGGCCTCCGGGGTCGACGGCGGGATACCTGAGGAATATGCGAGCGTTCACTCACGTTACAACTCGCATTCGTGGAGATCCGATGGAGGAGGCTCGAAATGGCGTCTGAAGCCCGTACTCGTCCGCGAAAGCGACCCTCTCAGGATCGTGCGGTGCGCACGGTCGATGCGATCCTGGAAGCGACTGCTCACATTCTGCGCGAGAACGGGGCGGATGGGCTGTCGACGAACCGGGTCGCGAAGCGGGCAGGGGTGTCGATCGGCTCGCTGTATCAGTACTTTCCGAACAAGACGGCGCTGATGGTCGAGCTGGCGCGGCAGCACTCGAGCGAGCAGGTGGCGGCGGTGGCAGCACACCTGGCCGAGAAGGGGACGTCGGGCACGATCGAGGAGGTGGTGCGGCGCTTCATCGACGCGACGGTCTCGGTGCATCGTGCGGATCCGGCGTTGCATCTGGCGTTGACGAGCGAGGTGCTGCTGCGCGGCGAGGGGGTGGCGCTCCAGGACCATGCGCGCGCTCGGGAGCTGGTGGCGGCGTTCATCCGGATGCGGTCGGACGTGGAGGTGGCCGACCCCGAGATGACGGCCTGGGTGCTGGTGACGGCGGTGGAGAGCGCCGTGCACATGGCGTTGTTCGAGGACGCGGGCGAGATGGGCTTCGAGCAGGCAGAGGTCTCGCGGCTGGACGACCCGGCGTTCACGGAGGCGTTGGTGGCGATGTGCGTGCGGACGTTGGGGGTTCGTTCCTGAGGACTCCGCCAGGTCTCGGTGGGTCGGAGACCGGCCTCTGCGCGTGTGGGCCGGTCGAGGCTGCTTCAGGCCCGTCAGGGCGGGGCTCTCGAGAGGATGGGCTGCGGTCGGTGCCGCGACGACGGCCTCGAGCAGCTCTGGGGTCCCGTGCCGCGCGGCGGTGCCGGGTCATCCGCGGGCCCGGGCTTCTGGTGAACCTGCGGACGGTGTCGTGGATTCGACTCGAGGGTTCACGCAGAGGCGCAGAGGGACGGCGGACTGGCGCATGCGAACGACCGGGTCAGGGTTCGGTGTCGGGTAGAGGTCGTCGTCAGCGCCGCAGAGCGCGAGTGTTGTGGGGATGGCCAGCGTCTGCCGTGGATCGAACGTCCTGGGGTTGTGGACGTCGAGAGAGGTCGGGCCTACTTGGAGTGCTCGGCGAGCAGGGCTTCGAGCTCGGCACGGTGCTTCTCGATGACAGGCGCGCGATCCGGATCGATCTCCGCGAAGTCCAGGGCCTTCTGGCACAAGGAGGGACTGCCTTGTCGGCATCCATCTATCGCTGCGCTCAGGGCCATCGATGTCGAGCCGAGTTCGCTGCGGTCTTTTGCCCACTCGTACAACAGCGCGCAGCTGTCGCGGAACCCACCCTCACATGCACGACTAAGTGCCAGGCTGCGTGTGGTGGGGTCGTCAGCGGACCGAAGCATGTAGCAGGCTTCGAGGTCCCCTCCGCGGCATTGAAGGCCATGGGCACGTTCGTCATCGGGGTCTACGACGATGCTGCCGGAACTGTAGGTACACCCGGCGAGAACGAACAGCATTGAAACCACATGGGCTCCTGAAGTCGATGGATTTCGGTGTTGGATGCGAGCAGCTTCTTCGTCTCGCAGGGCGTCGGGGACTTCGGCGGAGGCCTCCTCGTCGAGGACGCGGTCCAGTCTCGCGGGTTCGAAGGTGAGGAGGCCCTGGACGGCGCCGATGGAGTGGAAGACGACGGCTACTCGGAGTGCTCGGCGAGCAGGGCTTCGAGCTCGGCGCGGTGCTTCTCGACGACTTCTTCGTAGTTCGGGTGGGTCTCGGCGAAGTCCAGCGCGGCCTGGCAGAGTGCGGGGTCGCCGTTGGCGCATCCTCGCTGTGCAGCTCCGAACGCGAACGTCGCGTCCCCCAGCTCGGTTCCGTCCTTGACGAACTCGTACAGCAGCGAACACGTGTCGCGAAAGCCCGCGTCACATCCTCGATTGAGCCCAAGGATCCGACGGTTGCGGTCTTCGGAGCCTCGAAGCTCGTAGCACGCGTCGAGGTCACCGCCTTCGCACTTCAGGAGGTTTGCCCGTTCATCGTCGGGATCGACCACGACGCTGCTGGAGGTCGAGTACATGCATCCGGCAAGCGTGAGTACGAAGAGAGTCACAGTGCCTCCTGAAGTCGATGGACTCGGTGTTGGATGCGAGCAGCTTCTTCGTCTCGCAGGGCGTCGGGCACTTCGGCGTAGGCCTCATCGTCGAGGATGCGGTCCAGTCTCGCGGTCTCGAATGTGAGCAGCTCCTGGATGGCGATCGGATTTCTGCCAGAGAGGGCCACATCGAGCTGGGCGTCGAGCCGCTGACTGCTCTCCCGGCCGATCCAGGTGTTGTCGCCTTCGAGCTGCAGAAAGCGCTCGACGTGGTCTTCGCCGGCGGCCTTGCGCATCCCTTCTGCGGCATCCTCGCCGCCGTAGCGACCCAGCGCAGCCATGGCCCGAGCGTGTTCCAGCGCCGTCATGTCCTCGTTGCCCCGGTAGTAGGTGGCGCGCAGCCACTCGATCGTCTTGCCCGCCTGCCACTCGTAGCCGACGCCCTTCTCACTCGCGAGCTCCTCGCGGATCCGCCGGGTGCCTTCTTCGTCGATGAGCGACTCCATGGTCCACGTGCGGTCGGACTTCCCGGCCTCGGGCAGCTTCGCGGGATCGATTCCCTCGGCATCAAAATCGGGGGTCACGGCGTCCTCGAGCGCCCGGGCCGACTGCTGCTGGTCGTCGAAGTCCATCTGCTGGACCTGATGGATGTGCATGCTGTCCAGCTTCTCCTGCTCGGTGCCGTCCATCGCGAACAGCACATCGACCGTGTGGCGCTCTTCCCCCGCTTGTGAGCCGTTCTGGAGGCCCTGATCGTACCAGCGGTCGCCGATGCGCTCGTAGGTGTCGGCAATGGTGCCCCAGCGCGTGTCCTTGCCGTGGGGGACGATGTTGGACAGCGTGTCCATGCCCCGCATCAGCTGTTCGGCCCCGTAGGGGAGCACGGACCAGCCGAGGTCGGTGATCCCGGTGACCTCGGACGACCGGACGACCTGCTCCTTCTCGCCGTTGACGGTCTTCGTGCCTTCCTCCTGACTGTTGGTCTGGCGGATCGACGCTCCGGGCAGGGTGGCGGCGCGTGCGGCGTGCTCTCCCTCGAGCACTTCGGCGTCTGTGACGAGGTGTTCGGGCAGCTCGCCGGTCTGCTGGAAGGTGTCGAACAGCGCGGCTTGCTCGGGGTCGGACAGGTCGAGCTCGGCGCGCATCTGGGTGGAGGCGTGCGTGCCCCCGAAGACGAACTCGGCGCCCAGGATCCCGTTGTTCGGACCGTAGCTGGCGTCCTGCGAGTCGCGGGTCATGAAGTCGATGGTGATGGTCTCGCCCTTGCCCTTGCGAATCTGCACGCCTTCGATTGCGGTGTCCTGCCCGTCGACGACGAGGAACGTCCCCTTCGTGTCCACCTGGCTCGCGTAGCTCAAGGCCTCGCCCTCGTTCAAGCGGGCGACCTGCTCCGCGGTGAAGTCGCGATTCGACGCGATGGTGACGTCCCCGTTGCGAAGACCCTCGGCGAACGCCACGGCGGTACGGGGGTCTTCGAAGCTGCGCGACTCCTGCTGCACGCGGTCGTGGGCGACCCCGAGCCCGGCACCCACGATCTTCCCCTCGGAGCTGACGCCGTAGGAGGAGCGCCAGACGACGGTGTTGCCCTCGACCGACACCGAGAGCGGCTCGATGTGGAATCCGGCCGAGATCGCATTGTCGCCCACGGCGAGCGTTCCCTGGGCCGCGACGCTCTCGAGCCTTCCGTCCTCGGCCAGGTCGACGGTCGCCGCGACGCCCCCTTCGACGTTGCCGAGCTTCACCTGGGTGTCTGCTGCGAAGGTGCCGTCGGAGCCCACCATCACGCCGCCCTTGGCCGCGATGTCCCCGTCGAAGCTCTCGTGCGCGCCGCCGAGCCCGCCCTTCACCGTTCCGGTGCGATCGACGCTGCCGCGCGTCTGGACCTTGGTGGAGGAGTCGCCGAGGAGCTCGTTGGAGTCCTGGCTGTGCGTCACGGTCTGCTGGGCTTCGAGCTTCTTCGAGTCGACGGCGACGGCTCCGAGGTCCGTACCGATCGTCGGAAGGTCGGTGCGCGTCGAGTCGGACAGGGTCTGGTCGTTGTCGTCCACCTCGGTGAGGGGCGCAGCCCAGTCGGTCAGGGACGGCGCTTCGAAATCCTCCATGAACCCGTCGAGGTACCCGAAGTCGGCGCTCGCGGCCGTCGACATCTGGCCGAGCACGGCCTGGTTGCCGCCGAGCTGCTCGGAGGTCTCGGGCCCGACAACCGAGGTCTCGGACGTCTGCGCTTGCGTCTTGGGCTTGTGGGTGAGCGTGGACATGACAACCTCGTCGGGGGGACGGGGTGTCGGAGTTCAGGATCCGTGCCGGTCGATACGCTGCGTTCTACCGTTCTGGGTGTCGACAGCTGTCGGGGCGGTGACGGACGTCCGTCGGCGGCTGCGGTATCGTTCAGCGCGCCCGGAACTCCGAGGGAATCGCGGGCGACGGAGGAATCGCATGCCGACCCGTCTCTGGGCCCGACGACTCGGCGCTGTGGGGGTGATGACCCTCGGATCGGCCGTGTGGGCGGGGTGTTCGACGCTGTCGGGTGCTCGGCCGCTCGACCGGGGGCAGCACGAGGTCGGGCTGGTGCTGGGCGGGCCCCTCATCGAGTTCGGCGCGCCGATTCCCTTTCCGAACGCCGTGATCGCAGGGCGCAGCGGCTTGGCTCCGGTGGCGGATCGGCCGTTCGATCTGGGGTATGGGCTGAACCTCACCGGGCTGCCGTTCGGGGTGCTGGCGCTGCACGGCGACCTGGGCTGGCAGCTCACCGAGCAGATCGGTGCGGTTCCGGCCTTCACGCTGCGCGACAAGGTGTTCCTGCAGACGAACGTCTTCGCGGCGAACAAGGCGGATGGGGTGCGACGAGGGCTCGGGCTCGCGAACGAGCTCGATCTGTACGCCAGCTGGCGGTTGAACGCCGAGGAGTCGTCGCTGTTCTTCGTGTCGCTGGCCCAGACCCTGGATGTGGTCCAGCCATCGCTGATCCTGACGCCTGGGCTGGGTGTGGAGATCGACCCCGGCGGTCGCGGCGGACTGCGGTTTCAGGGGGAGCTGCGGTGGTGGGCGATCAACCGGTCGACCCTGTCGAACAACGCGGCCTGGGTGCCGAAGAACCCGGGTGCCATCGGCATCCATCTGGGTGTGGCCTACGGATTCGGAGGTGCGCGATGAGGCGTCTGCTGTGGCTTTCGCTGGTGCTCTCGGGCTGTCTGAACCTGGATTCGTTCTCGTTCAACGGGGTGCACTGCTCGACCGTGGGTCCGTCGACCTGCGACAAGGGGATCTGGGACTCGGTGTGTGTGACCTGCGAAGAGCCGTACGACTGGGCCGAAGCGCATCCCTGGGACGCCGAGTTCCCGGACATGCTGGACGGCCGCACGATTCGCGCCGTGGAGGGCGTACAGCGCCACACGATTCCGAGCGACGACGGTCTGGCGGAGCTGGATGCGTACTGGTTGCCGTCCCATGGGGGTCAGCCGCTGCTGGCGCGCTCGACGATTCTCTACAACCACGGCAACTACGCGGGCGTGGAGCACTACGCGCCTCGGGTCCGACTGCTCCACGAGCTCGGCTACAACGTGCTGATCTGGGACTACCGGGGCTACGGCAAGACGGAGCCGGCCACGCATCCGACGGCGGAGGAGTTCATCGCGGACGCGCGGACGGTTCGGGAGTTCGTGAAGTCGCTGGCGCCGGATCCGGACCGGATCATCGTGTACGGCTACTCGCTGGGCGGGGTCCCGTCGGTGGAGATGGCGGTGACGGAGGAGCCGTGTGCGCTGTTTCTGGAGGCTCCGTTCACCTCGGCGTCGCTGATCGCGGAGGAGAGCGGCAAGGTGGGCTGGCCGGAGTCGTTCGTGTCGGAGGGGCTGTTCGACAACGAACGCAAGCTGCGCGAGTACGAGGGGCCGATCCTGATCATGGTGGGCGAGGACGACCAGCGGTTCTCGGCGGAGACCCAGGAGAAGCTGATCGAGAATGCGGCGGGTCCGTCGGAGCTGTGGGTGCTCGAGGGCGTGGGGCACGGCATCAGTGGGGGTGGTGTTCCGGAGGCGAGCCTGGCTGAGTACGAGGCGCGGATGGCGGACTTTCTGCGGGACAACGCCCAGGGATGCCTACAGCCGTAGGGGTTTTGGGTGGTTGGGGTGCGAAAGAGGCCTACTGGCCGGTTCCGTAGACGTAATGGAGTTCCGAGCCGGTCCCGTCGGTTCGTCGGGATACGAGAATCAGGTCGCCGTATCCGTCATCGTCGAGATCCAACCCCGGTTGCGAAGGTACGCTGGCCGTAAAATCGTAGATCCGACCCTCTGCCAGGTCCCGGTAGAGAACCAGCGAGTCACTTGGCTCGGACGGACTGGCACCATACAGGACTTCAATTGCGACGATGGAGTTGGAGTCCAGTTCTTGGAGAGTTGCGTCGGGTCGACCGTCGAAATCGAGGTCACCAATTGGAATGTAGACCGATCCAGCCGGTGCGGTGAGGTCTAATAATGGCGTCTCGGTGGGGTCAGTACCTGGGAACAGAAGAGTTGTGAGCTGAAGTGGCACCGTACCCTGCGACACAGTCAGCAGACTCGGCGAACCATCGAACTCGATGATGGTTGCACCGTCAAAGATAGTTCCGTTGGTCACAAGGTCCACCGGGCCCAACGCTCCACTGAGTAAAGCGCCTTCGAGCTCTTCAGGGTTCAAGAACCAACTTCCCAGCGTCGAGCCTATGGTGACCGTGCCATCGTCACTCGCCAACAGGCTGCGCCCGATCTGGTCACCAGGATTTCCCATCACGGTCGCCGTCGCTGCCGTTGCCACCTCCAGCGAACCCAGGGGATCGGGAATGAAGTGGATGCTACCGGCATCTCCGGTGTTCCCTTCTGTGCCAATGAGGAGTCCGTTGCCCAGGGTGGGGAGAGTGACGGCGGCGACGGCAATTCCAAACTGATCCGTGGGGCCGATACCGGTCACCTGAATGGCAGGCATCAGCGACCCGGTGCCGCCCGAGAAGTAGACATCCAGTGTGCCCGCCCCAGAGTTCCCGATGGCGCGCTCGGGCAGTCCGTCCCCGCTCAGGTCGTCGATTTCGGTGCCGCATCGGTTCGGGAGAGTCGCATCAGGGCTTGCTGGAATGGGCGTTTGGGCTTCGCTGAATACCATGCAGTCGCCGTCGCCGGTGTCCACGAACAGGTCGAAGTCTCCGTCCGTGAAGTACGCGGCAGACACCGATAGGTCATCCTGCGGAAATTGCAGTCCGATACCAACTTCCACGGGCCCTACCAAACGGCAGCTGGTTGCGGACGAACAGTCGTCGTCGATGCCGTTGTTGCAGACCTCCGACAGGCTCGGCGCGCGGAGGTCCGTCGAGTCATCACAGTCGTCGCCCAGTGCGACGTGGTCCGCGGGCGCGGTGCAGGCCTGGACCGGCGACCCCGTGCCGTGGCCATCCCCATCCCCGTCGAGGTACCAACTGGGCACGATGACCGCGGGATCGGTGTCGTCGCAGTCTCCAGCCACGGTCACGTACCCGAACGGGCTCGGCTGACACGTGCTGATCGAGACATCACTGCGCCCGACCCCATCTCCGTCGGCGTCTTCGAAGTACAGCGTCGCTGTGGCGTCCTCATCCACGAGCCCGTCGCAGTCGTTGTCCGCTTCGTCGCAGCTGTCCGTCTCGCCAGGCGCGATGCCGGGATCGGTGTCGACGCAGTCCCCGGGCTCGGTCGCGTACCCGCTCGGGGTTCCGCACGCGAAGAGGGGTTCGTCGGTTCGGCCGAAGCCGTCGCCGTCGTCGTCGGGGTAGTGCAGCGCGAAGTCGGCGTCGTCGTCGATGGACCCGTTGCAGTTGGTGTCGATCCCGTCGCAGCCGTCGAGCTGGGTGGGTCCGATGCTGGGGTCGGTGTCGTCACAATCCCCGCTCTCGGCGACGTAGCCAGGATTCGCGCCGCAGGTCTCCAGCGTGTCGTCGGGGGTGCCGAAGCCGTCGCCGTCCGCGTCGCGAAAGGTCAGGCGGAAGGTGGCGTCGTCGTCGACCAGGCCATCGCAGTCCTGGTCCTGGCCGTCGCAGAGGTCGAGCACCCCAGGGCTGACCTCGGCGTTGTCGTCATCGCAGTCGCCGGCCTGGAGCACGTGGTTGTCGGGCGCGTTGCAGGCCATGACCGGAGAACCGTCGCCCCAGCCGTCTCCATCGGTGTCTGCGAACCACTCCCGCTCGCCGGCACCGCGGTCGTCCACGACGCCGTCGCAGTCGTTGTCGATGCCATCGCCGCAGACTTCGACGGCGTCCGGATGGATGGCGGGGTCTTCGGGGCCGCAGTCGGGGCCGCCCGCGATGTCAGGCTGAAAGCCGTCGCGGTCGCGGTCGAGGGCGTCCTGGAGCTCTGCATCGGTGACGAAGCAGGCCTGGAGTGCGAGGAGCAGAGTGAGGCGGTGCATGGAAGGATGCTACCGCAGGCGGTCAGCGGCAGCCTTGGGAGCGGTTCTCCCATTCGTGGCTGTCGAACGTGTCGGTGCAGACATTGCACACCAACAGCTCACCACAGCTCAACAGCCATGGCTCGGATTCGCCACATGCGGGCCGGGAGCCCTCCCACCCGGGCGTGGGGTCACAGCTGCAGAATCCGGTGTCACAATCGCCGATTGTGGTACTTGGATACAGGAGCTCCGTTCCGCTCACACAGTTGTAGTCGAAGCTCCCATCGCCTCGGTGAACCGTGAAGTAGTTGGTCTGCCCGGGATACGCCTGGTCGTTGCTGTCGTAGCAGTCGCCTCCCTGGGTCGCCGTGTACGGGAAATCCGATCCGCAGGTACAGGCGTTGCTGCCGCTGGCACCGAATCCATCGCTGTCCCCGTCGACGTAGTGTGTCGAGCACCCAACCGAGCCGATCTCGTCTGCGCCGAAGCTGCAGTTGTTGTCGATGCCATCGCAGGTCTCGGTCGCGTTCGGGCTGATGTTCCCGTTGTTGTCGTTGCAGTCCGCACCACCGACCGCCTGACCCTCGAAGCCGTCGCCGTCGACGTCGCGCAGGTCGCCGCCCGCACAGTCCTCGTCGACCCCGTTGTACGGAACCTCCGTCGCACCCGGGTTGATGTTCCCGTTCGTGTCGTTGCAGTCGTCGCCGTTCGGGCCGCCGTTGTAGCCGTCGTTGTCGACATCCAGCTCGTCGCCGTTCGCGCAGTCGTCGTCGATGCCGTTGTACGGGATCTCCGTCTCGCCCGGGTTCACGTCCTGGTCGGTGTCGTCGCAGTCGGTGCCGCCCGCAGCCGTGCCGTCGAAGCCGTCCTGGTCGACGTCCGTGAGGTCGACGCCGTTACAGCTCTGGTCGATGCCGTCGTAGGGGACCTCGACCGCGCCCGAGAAGATGGTGTCGTCGGTGTCGTCGCAGTCCTGACCCCCCACGCTCTGGGCGTCCTGACCGTCGCCGTCCGCATCCGTCAGATCGCCGTCTTCACAGTCCTCGTCGATGCCGTTGTAGGGGATGTCGGGTGCCCCGGGGTTGATGTCGGGGTCCGTGTCGTCGCAGTCGGTGCCGTTGGTCAGCCCGTCGTGGTCGTACCCATCGCCGTCGACATCCGTGAGATCGCCGTCCAGACAGTCCTCGTCGACGCCGTTGTACGGAGAGTCCGTCGCACCGGGGTTGATGGCGCTGTCGTTGTCGTCGCAGTCGTCGCCGCCCACGAGCTCGGCGTCGTAGCCGTCGCCGTCGACATCGGTGAGGTCGCCACCCGTGCAGTCCTCGTCGACGCCGTTGTAGGGGACGTCGGCTGCGTTGGGGTTGATGTTGATGTTGGCGTCGTTGCAGTCGCCTGCCGCCTCGGAGAAGCCGTCGCCGTCGTCGTCGAAGGTGTCGGTGTCGTTGTCGATCAGGCCGTCACAGTCGTTGTCGAAGCCGTCGGCGAACTCGGGCTGGTCGGGGTTGATCAGCGCATCCTCGTCGTCGCAGTCGCCCTCCTGCTCGGTGAAGCCGTCGCCGTCGTCGTCGTACGCGTCGGTGTTGTCGTCGATGATGCCGTTGCAGTCGTCGTCGCGGGCGTTCAGGAACTCGACGGCGTTCGGGTTGACCGTGGGATCGCTGTCGTTGCAGTCGCCCTGGTTCTCGGTGAAGCCGTCGCCGTCGTTGTCGATGTCTGCGGTGGACGTCACGGAGAACACGGCGTTCGCGAGGGCGTCGAAGCCATCGGAGTCGACCACGGTGAACGTCAGCGAGTGCGTGCCCGCGCTGGGCGTGATGGCGCAGGACGCGATGCCGGCCAGGTTGGGGACGACGTCGGTGCACAGGGGCCCGTCGAGGTCGGAGTCGAGGCTGACGCGCATCTGCGTGGGGTCGTCCTGGGCGTCCTGGACCTGGGCCTGCGCCGTGAACGGCACGCCTTCTTCGCCGGACTCGCCCGAGAAGGGGTTGAGCACGGCGATCTGGGGCTCTTCGAGGACCTCTTCGATCGTGAGCGAGATGCTGTCCTCTCCGGCCTCGGCCTGATCGTCGACGACCACCAGGGTGATGGCGTGGGTGCCGGGCGTGAGCGATGCGGTGGAGAAGGTGAGCGAGTCGGCGTCGGTGACGGTCTCCTCGGCCAGGGTGCCGTCGAGATCGGATCGCCAGGTGACGTTGAGCGTGCTGCCCTCGTCGTTGACCAGGGCTGCGAACTGGATCAGCTCGCCTTCGTCGAACGTCTCGCCGTCGCCGGGGTCGGTGATGGACGCCGTGGGCGGGTTGTTGTACGTGACGAATCCGTTGTCGCCGCCTTTGCAGGCGGAGAATGCGAGAACGGTGAGGAGGGGGGTCCAGCGCATACGAAACTCCAGGGGGGTCCGGTGCATAGCTCATTGTGTACCGAGACCGGGCGATTTGCACAGAGCATGGGACGTTTAGCGATTGTGAATGTGATTCGCAACTCGGAAGAGCAAGGGAGAAGCCGGGCTGACGTGCGCGCGTGACGCCGGCGGATGTGCGGTTAGGTGCGGCAGCATGTCGAATCGCATCGCGTTCCTGATCGCTGGGGTCCTGGTCCTCGGCGCTGTCCTGCTGGCTGTCCGTGGCACCAGTACTCCCGACACCGCGCCCCCCGAGCCGATTCCGTCGGAGGCGCCCGAACCCGAACATCCGTGGCGAGACGCCGACCTGAAGCCGGGTCCGGATGGTCTGCAGTCGGCGGTGTTGAAGGAAGGTGCGGGAACCCCTCCGGTGGCTGGAGATCTGGTCGAGCTCGAGGTGAAGGGTTGGCTGGCGTCGCTGGAGCGCGAGTTCGTCGACACGTCGGGGCGCCCGCTGCGCGTGGTGGTGGGCGAGAACGGCCTGGTGGCGGGCCTGGAGAAGACCGTGCTCGCGATGAAGCCCGGCGAGACGCGCCAGGTGCACGTTCCGTCTGCGCTGGGCTACGGCCAGACGGGGCAGCCCCCGGAGATCCCGCGCGACGCCGATCTGGTCTACGAGGTGACGCTGCTCTCGGTCGACGAAGCGCTCGAGGTGCCCGAGTCGCCTCCGGAGGTCGCTGCCGACCAGCCGGTGGAGGGCGCGGATGGCGTGATGATCGGCATCGTGAAGGAAGGGTCGGGGCCGGCTGCGAAGGCGGGCGACACGGTGACGATGCACTTCACGACCTGGCTGGAGGACGGGACGTTCGTCGACAGCAGCATCGCCCTGCACCGTCCGATCGCCATCGAGGTGGGCAAGGGCCAGATGTACGCGGGGCTCGACGCGGCGCTGGTGGGCATGAAGGCGGGTGAGGTACGCAAGGCGGTGGTTCCGCCGCAGCACGCGTTCGGCGAGAAGGGACGGGGGCCGGTTCCGGCGAACGCGACGCTGGTGCTCGAGATCCGGGTCTCCAAGGTCGAGTAGTCGACGGCTTCTCCTTCGGCGGTAGCTTCGGGGGGTCGGCGTCTTGGAGCTGGAAGCGCTCGTGTTCACGGGGTGTCCCGGGGTGTCAGACACCCGATGGGACACCGGAAGGGCGGCGAGCAGCCCGACGCATCTGGCGTGATCTGGGGTGTCTGGCACCAGTGGGACGGCTGGTTGCGACAAGGGCGTGGATCCGCTGGAAGCGCTCGTGTTCACGGGGTGTCCCGAGGTGTCAGACACGCCATGGGACACCCGTTCGCAGCACACAAGGGTAGTCTCCAGCGGTGACTGCACGACGTCATCGCAGGTCTCGCTCGCGAACCCCCCGTCTGGCAGGGGCTGTTGGGCTGGTCGCGTGCTTGTGCGCCCTTCCGGTCGGGGCGGCAGAGCCCACCAATCCCTTCGACGAGCCCGACGAGAGCGCGCTGTTCCGCTACGACGAGCAGCTCGTCAGCATCGCCTCGCGGTACGAGCAGACCGTGCGCAAAGCCCCCAGCATCGTCTCGCTCATCACGGCCGACGAGATCCGGCAGAACGGCTACCGCACGGTCTCCGAAGCCCTGCGGACGATCCCGGGCATCTATCTGTGGACGAGCCCGGAGGGCCGGGATCTGGTGGCGATCCGCGGGGTGATCAGCCCCGACAACAACAAGCTGCTGGTGCTCGTGGACGGGGTGCCGTTCTACGACGGGCTCTACACGACCAGCTTCACGGGCGATCCGCTGCCGATCAGCGCCATCCGCCGGATTGAGGTCATCAAGGGGCCAGGGTCTGCGATCTACGGGACGAATGCCTTCACGGGGGTGGTGAATCTGGTGACCTGGCGCGGCGAGGACTTCGCGAAGCGCGGCGACGCCGGACTGGATGGCGGCGCGAAGGTGCGGTTGCTCGCGGGATCGGGCCAGCGCGTCGACCTGACCGCGAGCGGGGGCGGCGTCGAAGAGCTGGGGGCGGTGTCGGTCTCGGCCAGCATGTACGCGCGGGTCTTCTCCCAGTCCGGCTGGGGGTTCGACATCGTGCCGGACGGGCGGCGCAACATCGAGGGCTTCGATCCGCGTCGGGGGCTGAACCTGGGCGCGCACGTCTCGGTGGGGGGGCTGCAGCTGCAGGTCCATCACCTGGACTTCGCCCATCGCTTCCGCCAGGCGTCGGTGTTCGACGACCCCTTCGACGCGATCGGCACGGACCTCGACAACTTCGGGCTGTACTACCAGTCCACGGTGTTCGACGCGCGGTATCGCTTCGACGCGGGCCCGGTCGCGATCACGCCGTTCTTCACGGCCCAGCGGCACGATCATCCGGGCGCGTTCTTCTTCACCCGCGGGTTCTCGACGGTGGACGACGGGAACGGCAACCTGACCACCGAGCAGCTCTACAGCGTGGTCGAGACCGAGAAGAAGACGTCGCGGTGGTCGGCCGGGCTGGACATCGAGGGTCGGCCGGGCGTCGATCACCGGTTCGTGGCCGGAGTGGGCATCGAGAACACGGACGTCGGGGCCATCGTGGATGTGCGCTACGACGACGGGGCCGAGTACGGCGTGCTGCATCAGGGATTCGCGGTCTACAACGACTGCGGGGTTCCCACGGGCTACGACGATCTGCGGATGACCCTGCCGAACGGGCGGCCCGGGCCGAACCAGACGCCGTGCGGAGCGCCGTCCCTGCGCACGATCTACGCCTATGCGCAGTACACCTGGACGGTCCTGCCGAGCCTCGAGCTGACGGGCGGCGCGCGCTTCGACACCCGCCTGGCGCCCTCGAAGTCCGCTCCGCCGCCGGGGGTGGGGCTCGGCGGAGACCTGTCGGACAGTCGGTTTCTCAGCGTGTCGCCTCGAGCGGGCGTGCTGTTCGTCCCCAACGACGTACTGACCGGAAAGCTCCTGTATGGGCGGGCGTTTCGGGCGCCTACGGTGCGAGAGCTGCTGGTGGTCTCCGAGTACGACGAGGGGACGGGGCAGTACCCGAGCACCACCGCGAACTTCCGGCTGAACCCGGAGACCATCCAGACGGTCGAGACGGAGTGGACCGCGGACCTGCTGTCGGGGCGTCCCGAGCGTCGTCTGTCGGCCCGGATCGACGGGTCGTTCTCCCAGCTCTCCGAGGAGATCGACAAGGTGGATCCCGGGCTGTACTGCAACCTGCCGGGGGCCCTGAACGTCATCGGCGCCGAAGCCGGTCTGGCAGGGCGACTCGGCCCGATCGCAGCGGATGCGACGTATGCGCTGACCTGGGCGACCTACGGCGGCGACGAGACCGAGAACAACTGCGACGACGGCGACCGGACCGCGTTCGCGGGGGCCAATCCCTATGCGGGTCGCCAGCAGTACGAGTTCCCGCCCCACATGGTGAAGGCGCGCGTGCAGGCCATCGCCACCGACGACCTGCGGCTGACCGCCCTGGCCGAGGTCTACGGTCCCCGTCCGCGGGCGGCCTGGTTCACGCCGGATGGAGATGTGGACGTGCCGCTTCGAGATGGTCCGGCACTCGTGCTGCTCCACGCGACCGCCTCGGCGCTCAGGCTCGATCGCATGGACCGCGTCTCCGTCGACGTCTCAGTGCGGAACCTGCTCGACACGCGCTACGAGACGGCCCAGTTCCGCGACGACGCGAGCGAGCTGGGCACCGACCTGCAGGGAAGAACCGTCCCGCTCTACGCCGATGGCTACACAGGAGAGGGGCGAACGGTCACGGTCGGCCTGGAAGTCGAGCTGTGACGAACGCGGATCCAGATGGGCATCATGCCAACCGAGCGACGAACGAGGAAGGGCGGAGGACGAGAATCGGCTCGAAGTAGCGGAATCGGGACACTGAACTCGTCTGTCGCAGAGAGCAGCGTTGCGTCCAGGCTGCGTGTTTCATTCGTTGCTGGGCGCATTCTGCGAGGCCGAGCTGAACCTCTGTTCGCGAGTGCCGAGTGGAATGTGTCCAGCGGCGAATGAAACCGCGGATGGACGCGAGCTACGCGTCGACGCCGCCCGTGGCGTGCTCCATCAGCAGCTCGAGTGGAACGATCCGCAGTGCAGCGGCGTGGGTGGACTCGAGATCGACCGGGCAGCCCGCGCCCTGCTCGGCGGCGCGACGCCAGCTGGCGGCACACACACACCAGCTGTTCCCCGGCTTCAGGCCCGGGAACCCGAACTGAGGAGCCGGCGTCATCAGGTCGTTGCCGTGGGACGCCAGAAGCTCCAGGAACTCCGCCGTGACGACCGCGCAGACGGTGTGCGACCCGCGATCGTTCTCGTCGGTGTTGCAGCAGCCATCGCGGAACCACCCGGTCAGGGGGGCGTGGCTGCAGGGCTTGAGCGGCGTGCCGAGGACGTTGAGCGAGGCTTCCATGGGCCCGACGTAACCCTCAGTGCTTCGCGGAGCTGCCCCAGAGCTCCTGCACGCGGGCATCGCGTCCACAGCCGGTGCGGTAGCGCTGGTAGTGGTCGGGGTTCTTCTTGTAGAAGTCCTGGTGGTAGTCCTCGGCGAGCCAGAAGTCCTTGGCGTCGCGGATGGGGGTGTGGACCTTCTGGCCCAGCTCTTCGGCGGCCTTCTTCTTGGCGGCCTCGGCGATCTTGCGCTCTTCGTCGTTCATCACGAACACCGCGGTGGTGTAGTGGGCCCCGCGGTCGCAGAACTGGCCGTCGGTCTGGGTGGGGTCGACGTGTCGGAAGAAGTAGTGCACGAGCTCGGGGTAGGTGACCTTCTCGGGGTCGTAGATCACGCGGATGCCCTCGAGGTGGCCGGTGAGGCCGTAGCCGACCTGCTTGTAGGCCGGGCCCTTCTCGTCTCCGCCCGTGTAGCCGGACTCGGCTTCGATCACGCCATCGAGCTTCTCGAAGTCCTTCTCGATGCACCAGAAGCAGCCGCCAGCGAAGATCGCCTCGGCCTGGCCGGCCTCGATCGGGGCTGCCTTCACCGTGGCGTCGCCTCCGTAGGACGTCGAGCAGGCAGCGAGCGAGAGGAATCCGAGGATGAGAGCGCGGGTCATGGGGCCTCCGGAGGGGGCGGTTCGTACAGGGATACGGAGCACGGTCCGCTGAGGTTACCGGCGGGTGTGCCGGTCTCAGTAACGAGCCTGATCGAGCCCGATCTCGTAGGCCTCGCACGAGGTGTGGGCCGGGAGCTTGCGGCGGACCGCGACGGGTTCGCCGGGCGGGAGCGGGCCGAGATCGACCGACCACCGACGATCGCCGCACCGGACCGCGGCAGATGCGGAGCTGATGGGCGTCTCTCCCGTGTTGAGCGCGTCGATCTCGACTTCGACCCGCCCGCCGGGGTAGCGCGCGAACCGGGCGTCGAGGTCGAGCCAGGGCTTGATGTCGAGCTTGCGATCGTGATTCGCACGGCGAGAGAAGGTGACCTCGCGCCGATCGGCGTCGATCGCGACGTTGAAGCCGCTCGCGACGTTCAGGCCGAGGAGTCCGGCGGTCTCGCGGCTGCTGCACTGGTTGCAGGTGGCGAGCGCGACGCCATCGAGCCTCAGATCGCCGAGCCACACGGCGTCGACGCCCAGGATGTTGGCTTCGCGTTCGCCGTTGGCGGTGTGCAGCCGGATGACGGGATCGCGGTCGGATGGCGTGAGCCCGAGCTGGGCCAGCACGTCGTCGGACAGCGTGGTGTACGTGGCGCCGGTGTCGAGCATCATCATCACCTCGACCTCCCGGCCGTCGTGCTCGAACACCACGGGGATCGCGAGGTTCCGGCCTTCGCCTTCGTACGGCAGGACGATCTCGTGGTCGCCGATGGGCGCGGCCGGCGGGAGGATGGGGTCTTCGATCTCGACGGCGGCCGCGAGCTCCGGAGCAGCGACCTCGGGTTCGTCCGGCAGGGTGTCGGCGACGCTCCGAGCGAGGTCGGACCAGTCCTGACCCCCACCGAGCAGGGCGAGCCCCGTGGTGACGGCGTCGCGACGCTCCCCTGGAAAATAGACCGGCAGGAGCAGGAGCCCCGCGAGGGACCACAGCAACGCGCCCGCGCTGAAGGCCACGAACCGCTCTCGGCTCGCTGCGATGGCGGCCAGCAGGGGCGGAAGGAACACGGCGGTCGTGGCGGCGAGGCTGACGGCCCAGGGCTGGCCGTGGCGGTGGAGCCCGAGACCGACGGCGGCGGCGTAGAGCAGGATGGTCGGGCCCAGCGCCGTCACGGCGAGGCCCACCCTGAGCAGCATGCGCGACGCGTCGCCAGACGAATCGGCGGGCGAGGGGGATGGGGTGTGGTTCGGCGCCCCGGAGTTCATACGGGCAGCCCTCCCATGTGAGCAGAGCGGGGAAGGGCGGGCTCCTGTCGGGCATGGTCGGCGGTCGGGTGTCGCGCTAAGGCGGTCGCCCCTGCGGCATCCGAGGAGGGCGCATGGCACGCGCAACCTGGTTCTGCGTCGACATCGAGTGTTCGGGCCCGGTCCCCGGGCTGTACGACATGATCTCGTTGGGCGCGTCGGTGGTGACCGAGACCGAAGACGGCCTGGCGATCGATGCCGGAACCGACCCGTTCTACGTCGAGATCCAGCCCACCGGACCACGGGTCGATGCCGGCGCGATGAAGGTGAACGGCCTGGATCTGGAGACGCTCAAGCGCGACGGCCTCCCAATGGTGGAGGCTCTGGATCGTCTCACCGCTTTCGTCGAGAGCAGGACCACTCCCGGCTCGACGCCCGTGTTCGTGGGCCACAACGCTCCCTTCGACTGGTCGTTCGTGAACTTCGCCTATCACGCAGCAGGGCGGGCCAACCCGTTCGGTTACAAAGCGTTGGATACCAAGGCGCTCGCGACGGGCGTGCTCGGGCTGCACTGGCTGGACTCCAACAAGGAAGAGCTCGCCGAGCGCCTCGAGCTCCCGGACGTCGAGGCCGAGAAGGTCCATCGCGCCGACTGGGACGCCTGGTACCAGGCCCACATCCTGGTGGGTCTCCTGAATGCCCAAGCAGCGCGCCAGGCGCACTGAGGAGCGGCACCATGTGTGGATTCGTCGGAATGATCGGCGACAGTGACGTCGCCAGCAGCATCGTGCTCGGACTGCACGCCATCCAGCACCGGGGTCAGGATGCCGCCGGGCTGGGGACCTTCGACCAGGGGCGGCTGCACCTGCACAAGGACACCGGCATGGTGCCCGCCGCACTTCCCCCCGCGGTGGTGGCGAGCCAGCCGGGCAAGGTGGGCATCGGGCACGTTCGCTACCCCACCTACGGTTCGGGGAGTCGGGAAGACGCCCAGCCGTTCATCACCCGCCGGCCGGGGATCGTGCTCGCACACAACGGCAACGTCACGAACGTCCCCCAGCTCGAGCAGGAGCTGCTCGGGCGCGGGGTGCATCTGCTGTCCAACTGCGACAGCGAACCCATCCTGTTGATGCTCGCCGACGAGCTCACCCGCATCCGCACCACCGGGCACACCCTCGAAGACGTCGTGGTCGCGCTGAAACCCGTGATGGAGCGGGTCCGTGGGTCGTACAGCGTGGTGGCGGCTCTGGAGCTCGACGGCGAGGAGACCCTGCTCGGCTTCCGCGACCCGCACGGCATCCGGCCCGCTGTGTACGGGCGTCGCAGCGATGGAGCCTGGGTCTGCGCCAGTGAGAGCGTGGCTCTCGACGTGCTCGACTGCGATCTGGTCGATGCCATCCCGCCCGGACACCTGGTGCTGCTCCGGCAGGGCCGGGAACCCATCGTGCGCGAGGTGCTCTCCAAGCCCGCGCACCACTGTGTGTTCGAGAACATCTACTTCGCGCGTCCCGACAGCATCCACGAAGGCACGCGGGTGAACCGGGTGCGCGGTCGGCTGGGCCAACAGCTCGCCGAGGAGGTCCGCGCGAAGGGCATCGAGGTCGATGTGGTCGTGCCGGTCCCGGACACCAGCCGCCCGGCTGCCGAGGCCATCAGCGAGGTGCTGAACATCCCGAACCGCGAGGGGTTCATCAAGAACCGCTACTCCGGCCGGACGTTCATCATGCCCGACCAGGCCACGCGCGAAGCCGCCATGCGCCTGAAGCTGAACACGATCGACGAGGTGTTTCGAGGCCGCCGGGTGCTGCTGGTCGACGACAGCATCGTGCGCGGGACCACGATGCGCCGCATCATCGGAATGGTCCGCGAGCACGCACCCGAAGCGGTGCACGTCGGGATCTTCAGCCCCCCGGTCGTCCACCCGTGCTTCTACGGCATCGACATGCCCAGCCGGAAGGAGCTGGTGGCGACCCGCTGGTCTTCAGAGGAGCGGGAGAGCGCCCTCGCCGAACAGCTGGGCGCCGACTCGCTCACCTATCTGTCGCAGGATGGCGTACACTCGGTCGTCGGGGATCGGGTGTGTGACGCGTGCTTCACCGGACGGTACGTCGTGCCGGTATCCGACGAAGAACGTAGCTTCATCCTTAAGGAACGACGTGGATGACGAGCCAGAGGACGGCGAGGACCCGTCGAAGCGGGAGATCCCGGAGCCAAAACCCGGTAGAGTTTCGCGGATGAGTCGCGAGGTCACCGAAGCGCACTACCTCCACGAGCGAAGCGGGCTCGAGGCCGTGCTCCGTCCGCCCGTGAAGCAGCCGACTGCCCTCGCGTGGGTCCCCCGCAAGGAAGAGCTCGTCGTCACCACCAAGGAAGGCGAGCTCATCAGCGTCGATCCGGTGCTCGGAACCCGGGTCATCGCCGAAGGCATCGGCGAGAGCGCAGTCCTGTCGCTGCACCCGGACCGCAAGCGCTACCTCATCATGTCCCGCTCGCGTCGCTGGCAGGTCGGCACGCTCAAGGGCGAGGTCCTGGCCAGCGGCAAGCACGAGTTTCTCGGCAATATGTCGGGGTTCTTCGCCGAAGATTACGCAGTGATGGTGGGCGACAAGGGCGACGGCCGTCGCGCGCTGCAGATCTTCAAGGGCGAGAAACGGGTCACCAACCTGCCGCTTCCCAAGCGGGTGTCGGCCACGCTGTCCGACAAGGGCGCGCTGCTCTTGTGTCGGTCCACACACGCCGGTCTCGAGGTTCTGAACCTCAACCACGTCCGCAAGGGCAAGCGCTTCCAGAAGGGGCTCGAGGCCACGATCCACCGCCTCCGTCCCAGCGGTCCGCACATCCTCGGCTTCACCACCACGGGCATCTGCCTCTGGGGCCAGCAGGGTGGGCAACCGCGCTCGATGCGCCTCCCGGATCTGACTGCGGGCGACATTTCGAAGAACGGGGAGTACCTCGGGCTCGGGACCCGCAACGGGGCGGTCGCGCTCGCGCGGATCGGCAATCTCGAGAAGCGCATCCGACCCGATCTGGTGCGGGCATTCAACAGCCCGGTGACGTCGGTGGCGTTCTCCCAGCGCGGTCGCTGGTTGGCCACGGGCGCCGAGGGCCTCCGCATCTGGAGCTGGGAAGACTAGCTCGCATTCATCCGCGGGCTCATTCGCCGCTGGACACGTCCCACTCGCCACTCACGAACAGAAGTTCTGTTCGGGCTCGCGGGACGCGCCCAGCGACGAATGAGCCACGCGGCCTGAATGCAACGCTACGCCCTGCGGTTTGTCGGGTGACTGCTTGGATTTCCTGCCGAAGGCCGCTGCGCTGTGTTGCGGATCTGGTCGAGGGAGGACCGCGGCAGCAAGGTGACGGCCGCGCAGTGGAGCTGGGAGGACTGAAGGTCGGTCGTCCGCGGTAGCATCTCGTTCGGAGGTGGGATGTCGACGCGCAGTCCGATTCACAGTGTGTTGCATCCGTCGATCGACAACCCGACTGCGCTCGCCTGGGTGCCACACACCGAAGTACTCGTGGTCGCCACGAAGCAGGGCGAGCTCTTCCAGGTCCGTCCGGTCCTGGGCACCCGGGTCATCGCCGAAGGCATCGACGAGACCGCCGTGGTGGCCATCCATCCAGACGGGACCCGCGTCCTGACGCTGTCCCGGGCAGGTGGCTGGCGCGTCGGAACACTCGACGGAGACGAGCGGATCACGGGTTCGCATCCCTTCGCCACCAGGCTGACGGGGTTCTTCGCGGTCGGTGGCGGTCTCCGACCGGGGCCGATGGCTGGCGACCGGCGCGGAAGGGCTGCGCATCTGGTCCTGGGGAGATCCCGACGACGGGGACGGCTTCTCCGGGGCTGCAGCTCCGGCGCTCGTCTGAGCTACTTCACCGCGATGGGGTGAACCGTGCGCAGGCTCTGGGGAATCGCGTTCCAGGCCTTGCTGTCCTGCGGGGTGAGCAGGTTCTGGGCCTGGATGGCGTACACACCCGGCTCCAGCGGCTCGGTGGTGGTGAGCAGGTAGTGGCCCTTGCTCTTGAGCTTCTGGAGATCGAACGGAACCCGGCCGTCGTCGACCCACATGTGGATCGACACCGGCGTCTCCTGGCCGCCCGCCACCGACACCATCGTGGTCTCGTCGATGTACTTGAGCTTGCGGATCTCGAGGCCCAGCTGCTGGAGCTGATGCATGGCGAGATCGATGCGGTAGACGACCTTGAGCGTGTCGCCCTCGACGTAGACGTCGTCCTTCGGGCCGTCGATGCCATACAGCGCGTCGACCTCGTGGCCCACGAGCTTGACGGTGTCTGGCGCGATCTCGAGGTAGTCGCCCACCGTGACGGCGTAGAAGCCGGTCTTCTCGGGCTTGGGGTAGAGGTGGAACGTGGGGCCGTCCGTGCTCTCTGCGGTGAGCTCGACGGTCTGGGACTCCTGGATGTAGTCCTTCTTGCCGGCCTTGAGCTCGTGGGTGCCCTCCATCGGCGCCATCGTGTAGACGCCGAACTCGTCGGTGAGGGGCTGCTCGCCCGCGCCTTCCATCAGCACGGTCGCGCCCTCGATGGGCTTGTCCCAGATGTCGACCACGCGCCCCTTCATCTGGGCGGGCTCGGTACAGGCGAACAGGACAAGCAGAAGTGTGGTCATGCGTCTCTCGGTCCGCGCGCTTCGGCGCGAAAGCGTGTCTCGACGGGGGCTCGGCGATACGGCCCTACCCGGCTCCGGGCTGCCGGGCAAGGGGTTCTAACGCCGGGACAGCGCACCCCGGATGGGCTCGAGCGACAGCATACCGACCTTCGCGAAGGTCTCGATCATCGAGTAGCCGATGTTCGCCAGTCCGAGGAGCCCGCGCAGCCGCTCCAGAGCGAACGCATCCTCTTCGTCCGCCTCGTCGATCGATTCGAGCAGCTCGATGGCTTCGCGGAACCGGTCGCGCGCTTTGCCCACCAGCCGAAGCTCACGCTCGCGGAAGATGCGACGCACGATTCCCCACACGTCGGTCTCGGCGGCGTAGTGGCGCGACCGGGCATCGGGAACCACGGCGCGATCGACGATTCCCCACTGCTGGAGGTCGTTCAGCCCCATGGATACGGCGCCGGACGACAGCCCGGTGCGCTCGGCGATCTCGTTGGCGGGCAGGGGATCGGTGGACAGGTAGAGCAGGGTCCAGATCCGACCCATGGACTGCTTGAAGCCCCAGAACGCCACCAGGTCTCCCATGGTGGCGCCGGCGATCTGGATGGCGCGGTCTCGCTTGTCGCTCATGTGAAGGATCTAACCGCCGCCTCACTTTCTTCAAAATGAATTGAAGAATTCAATGTCGGTCGATAGGAAGTGGACCCCTGGAGGTTTCATGGAGACCGTGGCTCGCCCCCTCGACCGCCCTACACCGAGCGGTCTCCGGGCCGGTGCACCGCTCACCCGTATCGACGGCCCCGCGGATGCGCTGGCTCTGGTCGCCGAAGACCTGGCCGCCGCCGAGTCCGCCCTGCGCGAGCTCGTCATCACCGATGTCGCCGAGATCCCCGCGATCGCAGGCTACCTGGCCGATGCCGGTGGGAAGCGACTGCGTCCGGCCCTCACGGCACTCGCCCGCGTCACCCTGGGGATCGACCGCATGCTCCCCGAGCTGATGTGCACCGGAGAGCTCCTGCACCTCGGATCGCTGTTGCACGACGATGTGGTGGACGACGGCGCAACCCGACGCGGCAAGCCCACGGCGCATCGCCTGCACGGCGCACCCGTCACCGTGCTCACCGGGGATTTCTGTCTGGCGCGTGCGGTCCTTCTCGCCGCCGAGGAGGGGGGATTCCGGGCCGTCACCGAGCTGGGCCACACCGTCACCCGCATGGCCGAAGGCGAGGTGCTGCAGCTCAAGCGCGCGCACGACCTGTCCACCGATGTCGCCGGCTACCTCGAAGTGGTCGACCGGAAGAGCGCCGCGCTCATCGCCTGGTGTGCCGCGGCACCGGCCTGGATGATCGGCGAGGACGCCCATGCCGATGCGCTGGCGGCCTTCGGGCGCGGGGTCGGTCGGGCGTTCCAGATCACCGACGACGTGCTCGACTTCCAGCCCGGCACCGGCAAGCCCATCGGGGCCGACGTCCGCGAGCGCAAGGTGACCCTGCCGCTGATCGAGGCCATGAACCGCGATTCGTCCATCCGGGCCGAGCTCCAGGCGGGTCCGCCCTCCGAAGAGCGGGTGCTCGCCATCGTCGAAGCCGTGCGAGACACGGGTGCCCTCGACCACACCCTGACCATCGCCCGCACCTTCGTGAGCGAGGCGCTGGCAGCCCTCGACTCGCTTCCGGACAACGTCGGTCGCGACGCACTGCGCGTGCTCGGCCGCTACCTCGTCGAGCGCACGAGATGACGCGTCCCCAGGCCAGGCGCATCGTGGTCGGGATCGGCGGCGCGAGCGGTCAGCCGTACGCCGAACGCGTGCTGCGATTCCTCTCGGACCACCGCGAGCAGCTCGATCTCGACGTACACGTGGTGTTCAGCAAGATGGGCCGCATGGTCTGGAAGGACGAGGTGGGGCTCGATCCCGCCCGCTACGACTTCCCGATCTACGCGCCCGGCGACATGACCGCTCCGTTCGCCTCGGGCAGCGCGCGCTTCGAGGCCATGGTGGTCGTCCCGTGCAGTGGGGGTCAGATCGGCCGCATCGCCCACGGCATCAGCACCGATCTCATCGGGCGCGGCGCAGACGTCATGCTCAAGGAGCGCCGCAAGCTCGTGCTCGTTCTGCGCGAGAGCCCCTACAGCCTCGTCCACATCGAGAACATGGCAGCCGTCACCCGCGCAGGTGCCGTGGTGCTGCCCGCTTCGCCCTCCTTCTACAGCGAACCCGACGATCGGACCGCGCTGCTCGACACCGTCACGAGCCGCATCCTCGATCAGATCGGGATCGACAACGACCTCATGCGCCGGTGGACCGGCAGGAAGACCTCATGAACCCCCACGCAGAACAGCGCCTCCACGGAATCCTCTCGGCTGCTCGAGCCGCCGGCATCGGGGATCTGGCCGAGAAGGTCCGCGAGGGGACGCGGCTGTCGTTCGAAGACGCCCAGCGCCTCTACGCGACGCCGGACATCGCTGCGGTGGGGGGCCTGGCCGACCTCGTCCGGACCCGTCTGCACGGGGATGTCAGCTGGTTCAACCGCAACCAGCACATCAACGCCACGAACGTGTGCGAGGCCACCTGCATCTTCTGCAGCTTCAGTCGCCTGCAGACCGGTCAGCCCGGCGCCTACACCATGTCCTTCGACGAGGCGGTGGGACGTCTGCACGCACTCCGCGACGCGTTCATCTCCGAGGTCCACATCGTCAACGGCCTCAACCCCGACCTGCCGTTCGACTACTACCCCGACTTGCTGAAGGCGCTGAAAGCCGAGCGGCCAGACCTCCACATCAAGGGCTTCACGGCCGTCGAGATCCACTACTACGCCGAGAAGTACGGGATGACCGTGCGCGAGGTGCTCGAACACCTCCGATCGGCCGGGCTCGACAGCATGCCGGGTGGTGGCGCCGAGATCTTCGCCGACCGCGCACGCAAGAAGCTCTGCCACGACAAGGTCACCAGCCAGGGCTGGCTCGACATCCATCGAACCGCCCACCAGATGGGGTTCCGCACCAACGCCACCATGCTGTTCGGATCGATCGAGACGATCGACGAGCGGATCGATCACATGCAGCGGCTGCGCGACCTGCAGGACGAGACCGGCGGCTTCCAGACCTTCATCCCGCTCAAGTTCCACAACGAGAACAACCGGCTGCGCAATGTCGCCGAGACCACGGGTCTGGACTGCCTGAAGACCCTGGCAGTCGGCAGGTTGTTCCTGGACAACTTCCCGCACGTCAAGGCGTACTGGCCGATGATGGGCATCCAGGTGGCCCAGCTGTCTCAGGCCTTCGGCGTGTCGGACATCGACGGCACCGTGCGCGAGGAGCGCATCTACCACATGGCGGGTGCGAAGACGCCCCAGGGGCTCAACCGCGCCGAGCTGATCGCGCTGATCGAGCGGGCCGGACGTCTGGCCCTGGAGCGGGACACGCTGTACCGCATCGTCGCGCCGACACCGGCTCTGCTCGCCGCACCGCAGACCCCCGCACCCGCGACCCGCATCGCGAGCGTGGGCTACCTGAACGCCTGGCCGCTCACCCACTTCCTCGACCGGTCGCACCACAGCGTCGAAGAAGGGGTTCCGTCGGCCATCGCACGTCGGTTGGACGACGGAGACGTCGATGTCGCGCTGGTTCCGGTGGCGTCGCTGCTGACCCAGGGCGACTGGCGCATCGTTCCGGGCATGGCGATCGGCGCGGATGGTCCGGTCGAGAGCGTGCTGCTCGTCGGCGAGACCGAGCCCGAGAACTGGACCGAGGTCGTCCTCGACGGCGAGAGCCGCACGTCGGCCGTTCTCGCTCAGCTGTTGCTCACCGAAGGCCCGCTGAAGGACCGGGTGGGGGAGCTCACCATCCGGCGCGTCGAGCCGGGGTCCGGCCGGTCGCACATCTCGGGCTCGACCGCTGCCCTGATCATCGGAGACGCCGCACGGGAGCTGCCGGATCACGCGTCGGTCCGTCTCGATCTCGCCGAGCTGTGGAAGCAGTGGACCGGTCTGCCGTTCGTGTTCGCCGTCTGGGCCGGTCGCCCGGATCTGGACCCGCGCGTGGGCGAGGATCTCAGGAACGCCGCCCGACAGGGCCTCGCAGCGCGGTTCTCCGAGTTCGAGGGCGCGGATCGCACGTACCTCACGGAGCGGTTGCGCTACGACCTGGACGACCAGGCGCTCATGGGGCTGCGCCGCTTCGCGGCCATCGGACGTCGTGCAGGGTTCTTCGACAAGGGCGACATCGAGCTGCTGAAGCCCGTCACCACCACGGTCGACCGGCCGGCGGTGCCCGCGCTTCCGGCGCAGGAGTTCAACGACACCACCCTGCAGGCCGTGGCCAATGCGCCGCTCACCGAGCTGCTGGCGGCCGCTGCCGAGCGGGCCCGGTCGCGCACCCCCAACCCCTGGAACCATCCCGTTCGCTGGGCGCTGCGAGCCGATGTGGGCGTCGCGGTGGAGTCCCTGCCGGACGAGGTCTCCCGCGTGCGGCTCACCGTCGAGCCCGACCAGCTGCTCGAGGCGCTCGACACCTGGAGCACCTCGGGTCTCGCCGTCGACGTGCCCCTGTCTGTCGCGATGCTGGTGCCGGAATCCTTCGCGCGTAGTGGGTGGAACGCAGACCTCGACGACGACGGGCCCCTGCTGACCGAGCCTGCGCGCAGGGAAGCCGCGAAGACGGCCGTGAACACGGGCCATTCCGTGCTCGGGGCTGCGCTGTTCGGTCGCGGGGAATCCTGGTCGGACCGGTTCGTGCACCTCCGGGCGCTGCAGGAGCTCGGCGCCGATCGGGTCGTGCTGAAGGTCGCGGGCTGGCGGGGAGACGACACCGACGGCCAGGGCACGGCGGCCGACTGGCTGCGGATCGCCGGGTGGTCCCGCCTGGTCACGGAGCTGTCGCTGTCGGTTCCCCATGCCGTCGAAGGCCTCGCGGTGACCGCCGTGGCGCTGCAGACCTGCGCCGATGGCCTGGCCGACCTGCCGCTCGTGGGCACCCACGGCAAGCACGCCGGCAAGCCCTGGGAAGACCGCGCCCATGCGCTCGACCGGGCGATTCGCGATGCGGGTCTGGAGCCCCTTCGCGTGGGCATGGAGACGCCCGAGCCCTCGAACCGGCGGGTGAAGCGGCGTCGGGTGCACGCCCCGTTGCGTCCGGACATCCGAGACGCTCGGAGCTGACGTGTCCACCACGCTCTCGGTGCAGCAGGCGCTGATCGACGGCGCCCTCGTCGATGCGGTGACGGTCGTGCACGAGCGGGGTCGTCTGCTCGCGGTCCGCCCTCGGGCCGGAGACGATCCGCCGGCGATGCCCGGAACCCTGCTGCCGGGTCTGGTGAACGCCCACCTGCACCTCGAGCTGTCCTGGGCACACGCACAGGTGCCGGGAGGCGCTGGGTTCGACGCGTGGGTCCAGCGGATGTTCGCGCTGGAGCGTCCCGATCCCGGCCCAGGAATGGATGCGGCCCTCGACGACCTGGTGCAGTTCGGCACCGCCGCTGTGTGCGACATCGCCAACGCGCCCGGCTCCACCGAGCGATTTGCAGCGAAGGGTATCGGAGGCGTCGTGCAGCGCGAGCTGTTGGGCATGCACGGTCCGAGACTGCCCGGGCTGCTGGAGCGCGCCGCCGAGTCGCCTGTGCGGAGGTCCAGTCCCGATGGCCGGGTCGCGCTCGTCGAGCGGGCGTCTCCTCATGCGACGTACAGCACGCCGGGTCCTCTGGTTCGGGCGACGGTGGCGGCGGAGGGCCTCGGGCATCCGGCGTCCATCCACGTCAGCGAAGACCTCGCCGAGCACACCTTCCTGGCGGACGGAACCGGGCCGGCCGCGGCCATGCTCGACCGGATGGGACTCGACTGGTCGTGGTGGGAGCCGCCCGGAATGACGCCTGTGGCCTGGCTGGATTCGCTGGGGGTGCTCGGTCCGCAGCTGCTCCTGGTCCATGGCGTACACCTCACCCCAGACGACCGGGCGCTCGTCGCACAGAGCGGGTCGCCCCTGTGTCTGTGTCCACGGTCCAACCTCCACATCGGGGGGCGGCTGCCGGACGTCCCTGCGTTGATCGAGGCGGGCATCCCCCTGGCGCTGGGCACGGACAGCCTCGCCAGCAGCCCCGACCTGGACGTGCTCTCGGAGGTGCCGGTGCTCGCAGAGGCCTTCCCGGACGTCCCGATCGAGCGCTGGCTCGCCATGGCGACGTCCGGCGGGGCCTCGGCGCTGAACCTGCCGTGGGCGGGTGCGCTCGAGGTCGGGCGTGCGCCGGGCTTGTTGTGGGTGGACACCCCCGAGCCCCCCGCGATCCCCCACGCTCCGCGTCGATGGCTCGAACCCCCGGGAGAACGTCCATGACGACTGCCCCATCCAGTGCCGCACCCGCGTCTGCGCTCGTCACGTACAGCCGGATGATCAAGCTCTCGCACACCATCTTCGCGTTGCCGTTCGCGCTGGCAGCCGCCTGGCTCGCGTCCGAGACCGTCGACGTCAGCTGGCTGCAGATCGTGTGGATCGTCGCCTGCATGACCACTGCGCGGTCCAGCGCCATGGGCTTCAACCGCCTGGTCGACCGCGACATCGACGCCGACAATCCGCGGACCGCGAACCGCGAGATCCCCAGCGGGCAGATCAGCATCCAGGCCGCGTGGGCGTTCACCCTCGGGAGTGCCGCGCTGTTCGTCCTGTTCTCGGCGCTGCTCGGCACCACCACCCTGCTCCTGTCCCCCATCGCCATCGGGGTGGTCTGGGGGTACTCGCTCACGAAGCGCTTCACGGCCCTGTGTCATCTGTGGCTCGGAGGCGCCCTGGCCCTGGCCCCGAGTGCCGTGTGGATCGCGCTCACCGACAGCTACAGCGCGATTCCGGCGGCCCTGTCCCTCGCGGTCGGGACCTGGGTGGCGGGCTTCGACATCATCTACGCCTGCCAGGACTTCGAGTACGACCGCGAGCACGGTGTGAACTCGATCCCCGCGAAGCTCGGGCTGCAGGGGGCGCTCACGGTCTCGGCCGTGCTGCACGTCGTCACGGTCCTCGCCCTCTTCTTGCTGCCGCTGCTCACGCCCCTGTCACTGCTCTACAACGTCGGGGTCGTGATCATCGGCGGGGTGCTGATCTACGAGCATGCCATCGTCACGCCCTCCGACCTGTCGCGGATCGACAAGGCCTTCTTCGACCTCAACGGCTACATCTCCCTGTTGTTCCTCGCGTTCGTGGCGTTGGGGTAGACCCGGCGCGATGTTGCTCCTGCTCCTCGCTTGTCGACAACCCCTCCCCACTGCGGTCTGTCGTTCGGCGTGTT
Source organism: Myxococcota bacterium (assembly GCA_965224055.1). Lineage (GTDB taxonomy): Bacteria > Myxococcota_A > UBA796 > UBA796 > JACKEQ01. The sequence continues at coordinate 7,500,064 of OZ245034.1, forward strand.
CTGGCACGGCTGGTTGGGGCGGCGGAACGAACCGAAGGCGCTGGTGGAGTTCGACGAGACGCCAGCGCTGTTCGGGGATCGTCGCGTGCTCGGCCCCGACGCGTTGTGAACAGGCGATGAAACGCTCGTCGCAGTGACATCGTCGTGATGTGCGAGGCCTACATTGAGTGCATGTCTCCCCGCGCCGGAGCCGGGGTCGGGAGCTGTACAACGGCATCGACCCGATCTACGAGGACCACGACATCCCGACGTTCTTCAAGACCGCCGACTGATCGGGTCTTTCAGAACGCAGGTGTCACCTGCTCGAACGCCAGCGCCGCGGTGCCCGAGAGGGCACTCCGTGCCATCCGCCCATGGGCCTACGGGCCTGGGATCGCGTCGAGGGTCAGGTAGAGGGTGCTCGTTCCGGGCGCGCCGACGAGCAGGTCGTCGCGCCCGTCTCCATCGACGTCTGCGCTGTCGATGCCACTGCCGAGCTCGTCTTCGCCGGGCTCGTCGATGCCCAGATGTGTGGCGCGCACGGTGCCGTCGAGCTCGATCACGGTGACGGTCGAGGCGGCTCCGACCGCGATCTCGGGCTGTCCGTCGCCGTCGAAGTCGCCGATCTCGAGGTCGGTGCAGGGCCCGGGCACGGTGGCGAACGGGGCGTTGTCGGTGGACAGGTCGTCGAGCAGGCGCAAGGTGTGCGGCCCGTCCTCGGGTCCCGAGCAGAGGAGCAGTGCGTCGGTGCCGTCGCCGTCGGGGTCGAGGGTGGCGATTCCCGAGACGACGTCGGTGCCGGGCGCGGTCCAGCTGGGCGCGAGCACGGCGGGGTCGGAGGCGGCGTCGACGCGGGAGACGGTGCTCGCCCCGGAGACGATCAGATCGGCGCCGTCGGGTCCAGCGAGGAGCACGGCGTCATGCTGCGGGTCGAACCCGTCGAGTGGACCCCAGAACCGGTCGGGTACGCCGTCCTGGGGGCCGAAGTCGACGCCGTTGGTAGCGCACAGGTCGGGTTGTCCGTCGTCGTTCACGTCGCAGCTCAACATGCGTGCGCCGGTGTCCCAGTCGATGAGGAGGGAGGGTTCCGCAGCGTGTTCCGCGATGATGCCGGCCTCGTCGAGCAGCCAGACTCCGAGGTGGGGCAGGTCGTCACCAGACGCTCCTGGCAGCGCGCTGACCCGCACGTCCCGTCCGTAGCGGCTGCTGCTCTGGCACAGTCCCTCGTTGCACAGTGGTGCTCGAGGATCGAGTTCCGAAGCACCGAGGGGCCACGCCGCGACTTGGCCGAAGGCGAAGTACTCCTGATCGATGTCCTCGCCGCCTTCGCGCACGACCCCTATCAGCCCCTGGTCCGGATCGACGAAGGCGACGTCGGCGAAATCGCGCCACCGCCGCTGAATGGACTGTGTCCACCAATGCGGAAGTGGCGCCGCGGTGTCGGCCGTCCCAGTAGTTGCACCGTCTGTGTCGGTGTCGAGGGGCTGGACCGGCTGGCAGGCGAGGAGGACGAGGGCAATCAATGGAGCACCATGTTGGAGCGAGCGTTCACCGCGGTGTCGATGGTAGTTCCCAATGCGCCCGAGGATTGGAACAGTCGCGAAGCGGGCAGGTCGTCGCCGATGCCGAGGTACAGCGAATCGTCGCACGCACCGTCGTCCCTGCGCCAGTTCCGCGGACACATGTTGATGTAGAGGTCGGAGAGGTCTTTCAACGTCAGGCCATCCTGCTGGTAGAGGGTGAACATCATGCGTTGCCAGTCGTAGATGGTGCTCCGGTTCAGGGACTCCATCAGCCACTCGTCTTCGCAGTTCCCGGGGGATGCACACAGAGCCGTGGGCGACTGATCGAAGCGATAGCAGGCGCCACCCGTCTGCACCTCGTCCAGCCAGTTGGTGTCACCCACGTAGGACGCGGTGGGGTTGCCCGATGGAGCAGGTTGGAACCACGGTTCGTCGAGGCACGAGTGGATGCCGTTTCGCCAGTCGTTCGCGCCGAAGTAGTTGTCGGCGTCCCCGTCGAGATCGAAGTCGATGTACCGGGTCACGCTCTTGATGCTGCAGTCATTCTGGTTCTTGCTGTTCCAGACGTAGGCGCTCACGAAGTCGGCCCAGCCTTCTCTGGCGACAACGGCCATGTACTCTTTGGTGAACAGGTTTCTCTTCCCGTCGCAGTCGCTGCTGATGGGCGTGAAGTCGTCTGGGTCCACATCGCCGACGCATTCGTCCAACGGTGCGGTGCCCACGTACTGACCGTCCTCGCGTCCACCCATGCGTAGCCCCGCGAGCACATGGCCGATCTCGTGAGCGATTGCGAACCGACGTTGAAAGTTTCGCCAACCGCTGAACCCAGAGAAGAAGTGCGAGGGGTGCGCTTGTAGTTCGGTCACGATCCGACTCCCACAGCAGTTGCCCTGTTGCGTCGCCAGGATTCGCAGCTCAGGCGATGCGGCGAGGTACGGTGCGACGGTCCGCTCGTATCCGTTGCCTCCCGGGCAGACTCCGTCGTCTCCGCCTCCGTTGAGACAGCAAGGGCGCACCAGCCCCGAGTCGAGCCCGAACTTGTTGCGATGGATCATCCAGGTGCCGACTGCGAGGTGTTGCCAGCCCCCGACCGCTGGAATCAGGAGTCCATCGTGCACGTTCACCGATGCGCCCGAAAGCGGAACGGGCAGGTCGGTCCAGGTCTGCGTGACTGTGGCACCGTCCTCCCAGAGATGGTCCGTGTCGTCGTTGGTGTACGGAACGTCGACAGTCGTGTCGGTGTAGCGCATGATGATGTCGACCCCGCGTCGGCGGGTGCGGCTCTCGACCTCGACATCGACGGTCTGATCCCCGACAGGGACCTGGAGACCAACCGTTACGCAGCCGTTCGTTCCGAGATGGCCCGACGTCGTGTCGACCGTCGACGAGATCTCGAACTTCATCCCGATGGCGGCTCGGGTGTCGCTGTTGTCTCTCCAGAAGTCCCCCGCTCCATCCGTGAAGACTCTCGGAGTGTTCTCGGCGTCTTCGAACTGCACGGAGTAGTCCACACAGATCTTCACCTGTTTGAAGACCTCACGCTGAGCCTGTGCACTCTGTGTCGACAGCAGGAACAGGCCGAGACCGAACAGGAGTACTCTCATTGCCGTCCTCCGTAGGTCCCAGTGTCCTCGCCGTCGTCGTCCAGCGTGATCGTCGCGTCAGGGCGCGGCCGGCCCGGGTACAGCGACCCGCGGTAGGGGAGGGAGTCCGGTCGCTCGATCTGGGAGAACCGCCCCACCTCGTCCAGCACCCCGTGAATCGGTGGGATCGACGTACTCTGGGAGTCCGTCCGCAGAACGCCGTTCAGAACCAGCGGGTATCCCGGGACCCCCTCGTGGGTGACCAAGGCGTCTGGCAGCTCGAGAAGGATGGGTAGAGACGTCGACCCGACTGTCTCGGCGGTCTGCTTCCAGTCGAAGATCGTGCCCCCCGCCACGACACGCAGCTCCAGCCACACACCCGTGTCTACGCTCGATGCCACCAGGAGCGCGGGAGTCTCTCCCTCCAACAGCCATTCAGCCGATGGCTGGGATTCCAGGTCCTCGGGCGTCAATCCATCGGGGGTCGCGAGGGCCGCGCCCGCGCAGAGCATCAACAGCACTATAGGCTCCTTCGTCTCATGATTGTCGATGATGCCACGAATGGATGTGAACATCCATGCTTCGCTTGTAGAGATGCCCGATGCGCTGCTGGAGCGCCTTCGCTGATTGGTCTGGTGGCATTCTCCCTCTCGATCTCGTCGGCGAGCATCGGTCCTGACCTACAGCCTCGCATTCCGGACCACAAAGTGCCCGAGGTCGACCGTTGGGCGACCCTCGATCGCACACCACCTCGACGAGGATGCCTCGGGTGACGTTCTCGCGGGCCTGCAACGGGTCCTACGGGTCTGGGATCGCGTCGAGGGAAACTCCAACACCGGGGCTGCAGCGCCGCCCACGTCTTGTAGTGCGAGCTCGCCGGCACCCCGGAGCACGTGAGTGCGGACTCGTCCTCCGGCGACACCGTCTGTGGGGGATTCGGCACCACCTCCGACCGCCAAGCGTGCCTCCCTGCCAGGACCCCATCGTTCGTCGCGATCGCGTGACGGTCGGGTGGAGATCCCGCGAGCTCGGATGAACAGCGCGTGAATCGTTCGCCCGCGTGACACGCTCGTGATGTGCGGTGCCTACGCTGTTCGTATGGATGACAGCCGCCGCCAGTCCCTCGCCGAAGAACGTGTGAACGCCTGGACTCACGGGGTCGGCGCGGCGCTGGGGCTCGCGGGGCTCGTCGCGACGGGGGTTTCGGCCGCCTTTCCCGCAACGGATGCGCTCGTGAGCCTGGCACTGGTGGCCTACACGCTGTCGGTCCTGGTCCTGTTCGGGCTGTCGACCGCCTACCACGCGATGCCCGACGGCCGGGTGAAGCGGGCCCTGCAGAAGGGCGACCACTGCGCGATCTACGGCCTCATCGCGGGCACCTACACGCCGTTCTGCCTTCTGGCGCTCGGCGGTGTGGGTGGCTGGGTGATGTTCGGGGTGCTGTGGACCCTCGCGGTCGGCGGCATCGCGCTCGAGCTGGTGGTGGCGGCTCGGGGCGGGCTGCGGTTCGAGAAGACGGCACTGCTGCTCTACCTGGGGATGGGGTGGAGCGGGCTGTTCGCTGCGGCGCCCTTCATCCGGGTGCTCCCCTGGGCGGCGCTGGGGCTCGTGGCGCTCGGAGGTGTGCTGTACACGGCCGGAACGTGGTTCTACACGCGGGATCGGCCGTGGGACCACGCGATCTGGCACGGCTTCGTGCTGGGAGGCGCGGCATCACACGGCGGAGCGGTGATGTTCCTCCTCGCCTGAGGGGCTGCAGGAGCGGATTCGCGACTCGCTGCAGGACCCCTCAGGAGCCCGTGGACGGCACCGGTGCGTCGAGCTCGACCAGCAGCTGCTCGGTGATGAACGTGCGGCGGCGTCCACGGGGGTCTTGCGGGTCGGGCTTGTACTCGGTCTTCTGGAAGCTGAGCAGCCCCTCGGACTGCTCGCTCTTCGGCACCGCGAATCCCCACACGTAGGTGGCGGACTGACCGGGCCCAAGGGCGCGATCGGTGCTGGAGTTCTTCATTCCGAGCGTCTGCGCTGCGGCCTTGGTGATGCCGTAGCTCTTCAGGCGCAGCTCGCCATCGGGCGGGTACAGCGAGACCCCGAAGTCGATCTCGGCGCGCACGGGGCTGGTGTTCGTGAGCTCGAGGACCACGAACATCCCGTCTTTGCCGGCCTTGTTCCAGCGCTGCCGGTCTTCGTAGTTCTCGGGTGTGACGTCCAGACCGTCGAGGGTGTGCACGGCCAGGGCCTGCACCTCGAAGCTCGAGAAGGTCGCGGGGCTGCCCATCGGCACGGCGTCGCAGGGCGCGTCGTTCGTCTCGGAGAGGTGAGCGCACATCTTCGAGGTCTGGTCGTTCACGGTGGGGCCGACGCCGCTGCAGGCGAGCAGGGCGAACAGGGTGGCGGCGGATGCGAGGACGGTGGGAATGCGGGACATGAGACCTCCTTCAGCGACGCACGAGGGTGGAGAACAGGCGGACGACGAAGCGAACGAGCCCGGTGATGTCGATCCGGACCCCGGAGCTGCCCAGGACCAGGCCGCCCATGCGGATGGCCGGGCTGCCGTTCAGCGTGGTGCCGTTGTCGGCTCCGGCGGCGAACGTGGCGCTGTCGGCGGCGGACTCGGCGGCGTGGCAGCTGCCGCAGACCTCTCCGCTGGCCGAGAAGTAGGTGGACTCGCGAGGGACGCGGGTTCCGCAAGCGGTGCAGGGAACGAGGAAGACGGTGTCGTGGGACATGGGGTGGTGCTCCTGGGTGGTGTCCTGGAGCGATGCAGCGTCCGTGCCGGCGGCATTGTGAAGGTTCGACCGTCTTGGAGCGCTTCGGAGGGCCATGACGGGTGTCGGACCTTCGTCGATCGACGGACGTCCGTCGGGGGTGGTCCTGTTCGACTCGCAGTCGATCGGGACCACCCCGTCGATGCGCACTCAAAGGTGTTCGAAGTGGGGGTGGTCCTGTTCGACTCGCAGTCGATCGGGACCACCGGGGGGTGTCCTGTTCGACTCGCAGTCGATCGGGACAGGCTGGTGGAATCGCTTCAACAGCCGATCGGTACCCAACAGACCCCTTTGGACTCCGAGGTAGATGGGACACCCGTCGACCGGCCCGTGTTCACGGGGTCATCGAGCCGTTGCCCTGCGATCCGTACGTGTGGAACGGCGTCTCGAAGGGGCGTCGACCTCCGTCAGGTCGAGAGCGACCTCAAAGCCCGCTCGGTCTGCGCAGCTGCGTAGCCACTCCGCTTCCAGTGGCCGGGCGACCATCCGGCCAGGAACCGCTCGAGGTCTGCCCAGGCGAAGGAAAGCAGCGGGCGCCACGCGGCTTCGGCGTCGGGACGGGCCAGGCGAGCGAAGTAGTGGTCGACCCATCGATCGGCCTCGGCGGCCAGCCCGTCGTCGTCGAGCACGCTGCCCAGGAAGTACACCAGGTCCACGATTCCGGGGCCGCCCCCCGTGTACTGGAAGTCGACCGCAGCCACCCCATCTCCACCGAAGCAGAAGTTCGCGACCTTCGCATCGCCGTGGACCAGCGTCTGGATCGGACAGGAACGCAGACGCGCATCGATCCCGGCTGCGCTCGACTTCAGGGGCCCCGCGACCATCGCCGCCCACTCGTCGGGACGGGTGTCGAGGTGCCAGTAGGTGCCCGTGGGCCAGAGCCCGGCGCGTGCGGGCTCGATGTCGCGCTCGAGGGCTGTCCGGTGCAGATCTGCCAGCCAGTCCACACAGCGCTCCAGCGGCTCGGTGGACAGGGACCCCGCCCCGACCGCACGGCCGGGGAAGCCGGCTGCATCGAGGTCTTCGAGCACGAACAGGTCGTCGGACACGTGCCAGACGTGGGGAATCCGCACCTGGTCTGCGATCCGCCCGGCCACATCGCGGTAGAACGCGGCCTCCACCGCATACGACCGGGCTTTGCGACGCGCGCTCATCGACGCCCTCGCGGTGTCCGCCGGCCGGCCGTGGACGACCTTCACCACCACCGCGTCCACGGGGCCGTCCCGAACCGAGAACCGCGCGATCTCGCCCCAACCCCGCCACAGCTGCTGCAGTCGTCCGGTCCGTTCGACCGAACGGGCGCCGAGTGCGTCTGCGATGCGTCGCTCCAGGGACATCGCGATCAGCAGACCTCGACGAGCTGGTGCTGGGCGAAGTCGCGAAACCAGCCCTCGACCTCCTGGGGCAGCCGGTCCTGGTCGACCAGGCCTTCTTCGAGGGCCGTGCTGATCGCATCCATCAGGGGTGCGCCCTCCGACAGCCGCTGCAGCACGCGCCAGGCGCTCTTCTTGAGCTCCCAGGTGCGCATGCGGTGTTCTTTGCGGAACACGACCAATGGGACGTCGAGACCGGTCTGCAGCTCGGGCAGCTCCCGCTCCTCGGGGTCGTCGTGCACCGCAGCCGTACGGATGCGATGGATGTTGGTGGTGAGGCGCAGGAGGCGGACCGGCGGCTGGAGCCGCAGCGTGGGCAGGGTGGCGAGGGCATCGGGGGTGATCGGCCGGCCGTCGGCGGCTTCGAACCCCTGCTGGACCGCGCGGTCGAGCATCGCCATCTCGACGTGATGTCGGGGCGCGTCCCGCTCCTCGAGCCACTCTACGATGTGCAGGGCCACCCGGTTGAGGGTCCACGATCGGCTGGGATGCGCGCGGAGGTACGCCCAGAGCTGCTTCTTCGCGGCAGATCCGCCCAGCTCGTCGTCGAGGAGGGCCGACAACCCCAGCAGCTCGTCGCGCAGCGCGTCGAACAGCCGCAGCTCGTACTGGCGCCGGTACACCCCGATCTGCTCCACCGGTGTCAGGGAGTGGCTGCCCGTGAAGAGTGCCCCGTCGGCCGGGACCCGGCTCGCGACCAGCCGCGTCATCTGGTCGCGCCAGTCGTCGGGAAGCTCATCCACCGCTGGACTCCCTCGTGTCGACGGGGCTGTCGGGCGTCGGTGTCGCGTTTCGGCGGGCCAGGGCGGCGTCGCGGACCGTGCGGGCGCGAGCGGCTTCCTCCACCAGGCGCGAGAACTCCGGGATCTTCCCGTCCCACTCGATGAGGGTCGACACCGATCCCACCTTTTCGATGGCCTTCCCGTACAGGTCCCACACCTCGTCGCACACAGGTGCATCGTGGGTGTCGAGCCGGTAGCCGTCCTTGATCGAGTGGCCCGCGAGGTGGATCTGGACCACCCGATCGGCCGGGATGCGCTCGAGGTACTCCTCGGGCTCGAAGCCGTGGTTCACCGCACTCACGAAGATGTTGTTCACGTCCAGCAGGATGCCGCAGTCCGCCCGCTCGACGACGTCGGCCAGGAAGTCCCACTCGGGGACCTGACTGGCTTTGTACGTGAGGTAGGAGCTGACGTTCTCGACGGCGAAGGGGCGCTCGAGTGCATCGATGGTCCGCTTGATCCGGTCGACGATGTGGTCGCGCACCCCGGGGGTGTAGGGGACGGGGAGCAGGTCGTGGGTGCGCAGCTCGTCGGTGCCGGTGAAGCACAGGTGATCGCTGACCCACGGGGCATTCAGACGCTCGACCAGGGTGCGCAGGCGTCGGAGGTGCTCGGGGTCGCCCTCGCCACCGAGGGACAGGCTCACCCCGTGGGGAACCACCGGATAGGCGTCGGACACGCGCTCGAGCCAGTACAGCGGCGATCCGCCGTCGACCATGAAGTTCTCGCTGACCACCTCGAACCAGTCCATCTCGGGGCGGTTCTCGACGACCTCGCGGTAGTGCGGGACGCGGTAGCCCACCCCGATTCCGAGGTCGGGGACGGCGAACTTCGAGACGACGGCGTCGGCCATCAGTGGGCCTCGGGCTCCTTGGCCTCGCCCTCGGTCATCTTGGCGGCGAGCTTGGCCTGCTCTTCGCCGGTGATGTGGCAGCCGCCCTTGCCTCTGCAGTCGTTCAGGCCTTTGCAGGCGTGCTCGTCGGTCTCGCAGCCCCCGAGCCCCTTGCAGATGTTCTGACCCGCGCAGCTGTTGCCGGTGTACTTCTTCTCGGCATCGTCCATGGACTTCGTGGCGGCCGTGGTCTCCTCGTCCGCGTGTTCGTCGGGGGCAGGGGCTTCGGTGCCACTGCAGGCGGCGACGGCCCCGGCCATCAATCCGGCGAGGGCGCTCTTCAGCACAGCGTTGTGGATGGGGTTCGACATGGGTCCTCCAGGCGGTCCGCCTGTGCGGTCTTCGACGTGCGCGTCGGTGTTACGCGGGGGGTCTAATCGCGTGGGACCTGGAGCGTCGTGCGAACACGGCCAGACCGATCAGCAGGCCCGTCCACACGGGGGTGAGCGCGCGAGCACCCGACGAACAGCGCACGCCGACGGGGTAGCTCGAGCCCGTGGGGGTGAGGGGCTCGCCCCAGCCGGTGTCGTCGATGCCGAAGTTCACGTCGGCGTCCGCATCTGCGTCGACGTCCGAGTCCACGTCGGCGTCGACATCGGCATCGGCATCGGGATCGACGGGAGGCACGCCACCGGGCTCCGTGATGAGCACGGGGATGTACTGCTCGATCCAGCCGAGGTAGGTGTCGACCCGCGTGGCGCCGTTGGCACCGCCCACGCATCCGTCGATGACGAACGCGTTCACACCCGCGAGCTCGTAGCCCTGGGGGGTGACCTCGAATGCCGCCCCCCCGGAGTCGCCCTGACAGACGTTGGTGTCGGGGTCGAATGAGTACATGTACTGCGGGTCGAGGTCGGCGAAGGGGATGTCGGTGAAGCGCTTCACCCCGGTCGCGAACGCGCCGTCGTAGGGGTCTCCGAAGCCCACGAACCGGATGTCGTCGCCCACCCAGCCGTTGTTCGGGGGCTCGTCGTTCACCACCGCGAGCTCGACGGAGTTCACCGGGCTGTCGAGCTGGACCACCCCGATGTCGTTCAGGAAGTTCTGCGCGTCGTAGCTCGGGTGGCCGATCGCCTGGACCACCTGGCGAGCGTCCGTGACCTGACCCGCGGTCAGATCGCCGCCGAACAGCGCGTAGGTGTTGTTGGGGTCGAACTCCGTGAGGCAGTGCGCGGCTGTGATGACCCAGCGGGGGTGGACCAGAGTGCCCGAGCAGAAGACGTAGCCGTTGCCGAACTGGTCGAGCTCGGCCAGCGCCACGACGTTCTCGTGGTCCTGGGTGGCGGTGCCGTTCACGATGTGGGGAGCCAACGGACCCGGGGAGGCGGGCTGGATCACCCGCTCGCCGTCGAACAGCCCCGTACCGCCTGGCCCAGGTGCAGGTGCACCAGCGGTGGATGCAGGAGCGGCGAGAGCGGTTGTGAGCGCAGCGACGAGCATGGACGAAGGGTAGCACCCGGACCGGACGTCGTCAGGCGCGGATCACGCTTTCTCGGTGGGCTCGTCGGCGGTGGACAGACGGCCGGGACCATCGTGGCTGGGCAGGTTGGCGTCCAGCGAAGAGCCCTCCAGAGAAGACGTGACGAGGGCGTCGCGGATCGGGGCGTCCTCGGCGGGGTCGTCGAGGAACTTCAGGAACGGCCGGCGTGCGAAGGCCCGGCCCATCTCGGGGGAGAGCATCGCCGTGAAGTCGCGCGCGAGCTCCTGCCCGACGGCGCGGTGGGTCTGCTGTTCCTCACCACCCGACAGATCGGCCATCAGCGCGCGGGCCTCGAGCGACAGCAAGCGGAATCCCCGGCTTCCGGCGGTGTGCAGGACGGTGCGGGCCTTGCTCCGGGCCTTGTCGTGCTCTCCGACCGCGCGGTTCGCCCACGCGAGTGCGAGCTGGACCTGGGTGCGGCGGGGAACGGGCAGATCGGCCAGGGTGCGGTCGGCGGCGGCGATGTGCTCGCGGGCGGTGGGCTCGTCGTGCGGCGCGATGGCGCGCGCCAGCAGCGAGCGGAGCAGGGGAATCGTGCGCTCGGGGTCGCGGCCGTCCTCGGCGGTCTGCAGGCCCTGTTCGGCCCAGGCGGTCGCGGCAGCGGGTTGGCCGAGCTCCAGGTAGAGCTGCGTCAGGCCCACCAGGCACGCGAGGATCTCCTCTTCGAGCTCGATGGTCCGCGCGAGCTCGGCGGCGCGCTGCAGACCCTCTTCGGCTTCGTCGAACAACCCCAGGTCGAGGGCGGCGATGGCCATGGCGCGCTCGGAGGCCGTCCGGCCCAGCTTGTAGTCGAGCTCGCCGGCCAGCTGGACCGCGACATGGGCGCGCTGACGGGCCTGGAGCGGCTCTCCCTGCCAGGTCAGCAGCTCGGCGATGTTCGCGAGCGCGAGGCAACGGGGCCGCTTCATCCGCAGCTCGCGGAAGATGCCTTCGGCTTCGGTCAGCCCGCTGGTGGCGCTCGCCAGATGCCCCCGGGTGGCCTGGGCCGCGGTGAGGGCCAGCAACAGCTTGGCGCGCTGCTCGGTGAGGGGGCCGCCCTGAGCGATGAGCAGGCCCTCGTTGGCGGTGCGCTCGCAGGTCTCGAGGTCTCCGTTGGCCCACGCGAGCGACGCCATGCAGTGCAGCGCATCGGCCACGCCCTGTCGGAAGTGCAGCCGACGTGCGGCCTCGAGTGCCTGCTCGGCGAACTCCTGGCTGGCCTGGTACTCGCCGCGTCGACGCAGGACCGTGGCGAGGCGCAGCCGCATCTCGCACGCGAGCTTGGGGTCGCCGTCTTCTTCGGCCAGGTTCAGCACGGCCCGGTAGGTCTTCTCGGTGTCGGACCACTCGGCCCGGTTGTAGTGCACGTGGGCCCGGACGAGCAGGTTGTCGCGGCGATAGCGACGGAAGTCGGCGCTCGGCAGGTCGCCCATCGCCATGTCTTCGAGCGTCCCCGCCTTCTCGGTGAGCTCCCAGGCTTCCTGGGCCAGGCTGCGGTCGGCCAGGCGCTTGGCGGCGGCGACCAGGTAGCGGTAGGCCCGGCCCGCATCGCCCGCTTTGCGGTAGTGCTCGCCGACGATCTCCAGCGCAGACGGGTTGTTCGCGTAGTGCAGCTCCAGCGCGGCGGCCATCCGACGGTGGAGCTGTGCGCGACGCTCGGCGGCGAGGTCGCGGTAGACGACGTCGGCGAACTTCTGGTGGGTGACCGCGTGCAGGACCACGTCTCCGGCGCGTCGTTCGCGGACGATGCCGCTGGCGAGCAGGCGATCGAGGGCGTCGAGCACGTCTTCCTCGTCTTCGTCGAGCACGTCCAGGAGAACGTCCAGATCGAGCTCGCGAGCTGCGATGGCGAGGACCTCGAGCACGCGTCGGTCGCCCTTGCCCACCCCGTCGAGGCGGGTCTTCATCATCTGGCGCACACCGAGCGGGATCTCGAGGTGACCGGTGGTGATCTCGTCGGGCTCGATGGTGAGCTGCCAGCCGGGCTCGCCCTGCTTGCGGGTGCCGTCTTCGCTCTCGCGCGGCACGATGATCTTGTTGGCGAGCAGACTGCGCAGGAACTCGGTCACGAAGTACGCGTTGCCCTCGGTCTCCTTGTGCAGCCGCTGGGCCAGGAGGCGGGCGGGCAGGCTGTCGCCGACGAGCTCGAAGACGATGCCCGCGATGTCGTGCCGGGACAGGGCCCCGACCATGAGCTCGATGGGCTCCAGTCCCAGATCGTCGCCGGTCGCGAAGTCGTCGGCGGCCTGGGACCCGCGCGGCCGGAGGGTGGTGATCAGGAGCAGCGGGAGCTTCTCCTTGGCGACCAGGGTGCGGACCAGGAACGCGAGCAGGTGCAGCGAGCGGGCGTGGGCCTCGTGGATGTCGTCCAGGACGATCATCCGCGGGTTGTTCTCGAGCGCGCGCTTGAGGGCTTCGCGGGTGCTGTCGTAGAGCGCGTAGCGGGCGTCTCCCCGAACGGGCTCGCCCAGGCTGTACGCTTTGAGGTCGCGCGCGAGATCCGCCGCGCCCACGTGGTTCAGATCGCGCACCACCTCGCGGGCGATCTTGAGCAGGACGCTGAACACCTGCTGCCCCGACCGGAACTCCTCGCGGTTGTGGGGGATGCCGAGCGTACGGGCGCGATCGACGGCCAGGTCGAGCATCCGTGACTTGCCGGACCCGTCGTCGCCCTCGAGCACCACCACGCCACCGCGTCGGTCGGTGAGTGCCGCCACGGCGTTCCCGATGGCCTCGAGCTCCAGATCCCGCCCCACGATGGGGGGTTCCCAGCCGTCGGTCGCGGTGGGGACCGGGACGCGCTCCTCGGCTTCGAGGCGGTACAGGATCTCCTGTGCGCTCTGGTAGCGGTCGCGCGGCGCCTTCTGGAGAAGACGTCGGCAGATCTCGTCGAGGTGGGCGGGGATGCGGCGGTTGACGTCGCGGGGAGCGGGTGCCGGACGGTCGCGATGCAGCGCCAGGTAGCCGGACATGTCGTTGGCCACGAACGGCCGCTTGCTGGTGAGCATCGCGAAGAGGATGACGCCCAGGCTGTAGAGGTCGGACCGGTGGTCGATGGCACTGCCCGTGATCTGCTCGGGACTCGCGTAGGCCCAGGTGCCGACCAGCGTGGTGGACAGGTGTGGATCCCGCCCCGGATCGAGGTCTTTGACGATCCCGAAGTCGGTGAGCTTGCAGCTGCCGTCCGTGGTGATCAGCACGTTGCTCGGCTTGAGGTCGCGATGCACGAGTCCGCGCTTGTGGATGGCGGCCAGGGCGCGGCACAGGTCGACCAGGATCTCTTCGCAGCGTCGCCAGCGCCGCTCGGGTTCCCAGCTGCGGAACCCCCGGATCAGGCTGTGCAGATCGGGGCCGTCGACGTACTCCATCGCGATGTACGGGTGGCCGTGCAGGTCGCCGTAGGCCTGGACCTCGATGACGTTGGGGTGGTTGATGCGGGACAACGCCCGGAACTCGCGACGGAAGCGGGACAGGCCGGTCTTGAAGCGGCTGCGGCGCAGGACCTTGAGCGCGACGAGCTGCCCGCCGGGGTCTTTGGCGAGGAGGACGCGCGCCATCCCGCCGCTGCCGATCTCGCGCAGGAAGATGTAGCTGCCCACGCGGGCACCTGCGTGCAGGACCATTCCCCCGATCTCGAGGGGATCCTCCTCTTTCTTGGAGCGCTTGGTCGTGCTGGTGATGCGTCTGCGCTTGGACATGCGAGGCTCGAGACGAGGGTTCCGGACGGGCGGGCGTCTGTTTAGCGGATGCGGCGGAGTCTGCACGGAATCTGCGCATCGGGCGCACGAACGACCAGGAACGGCGCGCGGGCCCGACGGCTATCCAGGGTGCATGGAACACATGATCGCACGAATCCTCCTCTTCGGGGGAGTGGCCGGGGGACTGGGGGGAGTGCTCGCCGTGTCGACCCCGGTCCTGGCGGGGATTCCGGAACGGCCGACGTACGCGTCCTTCGGCAAGGACCCGCGCGACACCCTCCTGGCGGACGCCCAGACCCCGAAGGGCTTCCGGATCATCGCGCTGTCCCACCTGGCGGACGCCTGCGCTGCGGATGGCGACACCGGGTGTCTGGAGCGGGTGCATCGGGCGGCGGTCCACCCTGCTCTGCTCCCGACGTCCTCTCCCGATGCGCTGATGACCGGGTCGGCGGACACGGACCACGGGCTGTACGCCTCACACCTGACGCTCATCCTGGGGCGGTGTCGGGTGGCGGGAGGGCGCTGCGACGACGCCCTGCACGACCGGTTGGCGGCACGACTGGCCGAACGGTCCGTCCAGGAGGGGCTCGTGGCGAGCTATCCCTCGGATCCGGCACGCTACCCGGCCGATCAGGCGGTGACGCTGCTGGCGCTGCACCTGCACGACGAGGCGACGCCCGACGATTCTGCTCGCGTACCGGAGGCGCTGGAGGCGTACCGAGCGGTGGTCGATCCGCTGACCGAGGCATCGAGCTGGGGCCTTCCACCGTCCGAGATCACCGGGAGTGCGGAGTGGTCGGCGGTTCCGCGAGGCTGCGCGCTGGCCTGGACCGTGCAGTACCTGGCCGAGGTCGATCCCGACTACGCCCGCGCTCTCTGGTCGCCGTTCAAGCGGCATTTCTACGTCCAGGTGGGGCCGATGGCCGGGTTCCGCGAGTGGCCGCTGGGCGAGGAGCGGGGTGCGGACGTCGACTCGGGACCCATCGTGATGGGCGTCGGAGCGGCCGCCACGGCGTTCGGGATCGGGGCTGCGTACGCGCTCGATGCCGAGGTGGAGGTGGCCCAGCTGGAGGGGACCGAGTCCTTCGTACGCCGCGGAGCCGGGTGGATGGGCATGGAACAGATGGTGGCCGAAGCCGATGCGAGCGCGCTGTCGGTGGCGATCTCGGCAGCCTCCCGCCGACGGTGACCTGGATCCGCGAACCCAGGGAATAGCAGGCAGAGCTGTGGTGTCGCGATTCCAGAACGTGAATCGCGGGGTGATGACATGCAGACGTACATGCGGTGGAACTGGTTGGTCGGGGCTCTGACGTTGATGACGACGCCGGCATTCGCCGATGCGGGGAGTGAGGTCTTCCCGTGTCCGGACGGATGGACGGCGTGCGAGGTGGACGGCGAGCGCATCGAGCCGGTGGGACGGACGGATTCGAACGGTCGCCCACAGCCCTCGGATGCGCGGGTGAGCTGGTTCGATCTGGAGGCGACCACGACCTTCAGTCCCTTCCAGCGCGTGACTGCGTACGTCGCACCCGAGCGGCAGCCTGCTCCGGTGGCGCCAGTGAAGCCGCCGGGTCCCCGTCTTCCCCCGGTGGACCCCGGCGGGGTCTCCGAGAAGCCGGAGGAGCCCGAGCGCGTGGACCCTGCGGATCCCTCCGACCAGACGACGGAGCCCGAGGTCGAGGTCGCGCCCGCGCCCGTAGCCACGCAGCCTTCCCCGGAGCCTTCTGAGGTCGCCCTGGTACAGACGCCGGCTCCCACGGCGGATCCTGCACCGGTCGCCGTGGAACCGACTGCGGATCCGACCCCCGATGAAGACCCCGTAGCGGTCGCGGATGTGTCGGACAGCGTGGACACGACCGACGAGACGGACACGACCGACGAGACGGATTCCGTGGACGACGACGGGGTCGCGAAGGTGGAGAACGACGACACGCCGTGTCCGGCCCTGGTGGACATGGAGCCCCACGCGCTGCTCGGGACGCTCACCCAGAAGGAGCTGGCCTGTGCCGAGCAGGACCTGGCCGCCGCGACCTCGCAGACCGACAAGGACAAGGCGAGTCGTCTGCTGATCGCGAACGCCTACTCGTCGGGGGACACGGCGGGGTGGGCCGCACTGCTCGAGAACCACCTGGAGAACATCGATCAGTCCGACCCCGCGATGGTGTACCGCTACGCGCTGTACCAGCAGCGGGAGGGGCATCCGGCCCAGGCCATCCGCTGGAGCGAGGTCGCGCTCGAGAACCGGACGATCTGGACCGGCTCCACGTACGTCCGCAACGTGAATGGCCTGTACAAGCTGCGGGCAGCCGCGGGTCAGTCTCGGTGGAAGGCCGCGACCCAGCGCTACGAGGCCGAGCCGACCCCCGAGGCGAGTGCGACGGCCGACGATCTGCGGGCGCGAGCCAAGGTCTACGCGCGGGAGTGGCTCGAATACACCCGTCAGGCCGGGCTCGATTCGACCGTGGCCTACGATCTGTGCGTGTCCGCGGCCGGAACCACGAGCTACTGTGACGCTCCATGAAAGCCGCACTCTCGGTCCTGCTGCTCGCGCACGTTCCGACGTCCTTCACGGCGCCCGAAGGGGCGATCGAGCTTCCACCCATCCCGCCTCCGCGGCAGCCCGCACCGTTCGTTCCCCCACCGGACTACGACTACTCGGTGTGCACCACCGGAGGCATCGACCCGCGGAAGGACTGCGACGACCTGCGCCGTCTCGAAGGTGCGGCGTTCCTCGGGAAGCTCTCGCACGACCAGCTCGTCTGTCTGGAAGAACGGGCGTCTTCGGTCCGCGCCGCTGATCCCGAGACCGCGCGGGAGGTTCTCGGCCTCCTGCTCGTGGACGCTTCGTCACGCGGACGCCGGGACCGCGAGCGGATGCTGCAGATCCACCTCGCGCGGCTTCCCTGACCGCTCAGGAGCGCTCAGGAACGGTCGGGACCGACAGAGGGTGGAGGCCCCCCGGGTTTCGTGTGTTCGTTGGCCAACGCCTCGCCCACGATGGGCCGGTTGACGAAGCTCTCCACCGCGGGGGCGGGCATCCGGGATGCGATGCGCGTCGCCACCTGAGCCAGTGCGTCCATCACCCGCCGGTCGGGGCTGGCGGTCTGGAGCGCGATGAGCATCTCCAGTCGGATCCCATCGCCACCGAGACCCTTGAGCAGCTTCAGGCCCCGCTTGGCGGCGGTACGGGCGGTCTTGTGCTGGCCGCACGCCGACAGGGCCTTGCTGGCGTCCAGGGCGATGAACGCGGCGCGAAAGCCCAGCAGGGGCTGCTGACGAGTGAGGCTCCATACCGCGAGGTCGCGAGCGCCCGTGGGGTCGGTGCCGGCGAGGAGTCGAGCCCGCAGAGCGGCGTGCTGGGCGGACGGATCGTCGACCCGGGTCGCTTTCAGGCCCTCTGGCGCGGGCAGGAGCTCCTTGGCGTCTGCGAGCTTGTGGAGATCGAGCAGCACCCGCGAAGCTCGCAGTCGAGCGTCGAACCGGGCGGGGTGGGCGCGCGCGAAGACCTTGGACTGAGTGACGGCGTCGTACGCTTCGTCCTCGGCTCCGATGCCGGCCAGGATCTGACCCAGCAGCGCGTACGCTTCGGGGAGCCGTTCGGACAGCTCGCGACGTCGGGCGAGATCGACGAGCAGCTCGGCGCGACGGATGGCGGTTCCCCAGTTGCCCGACAGCAGATCGAGCTCGGTGGCGCGGGCCAGGACCCCTGCTCTCACGCGGGGATCGCCGTCCAGCGACAGCAGGTCGTCGGCCTCGTCGAGCAAGCGGCTGGCCTGCTTGAGCCGGCCTGGAACGCCTTGAGGTGTGCGAGCCCTCTCCGAGCCCGGGCCTCTCCGTCGCGGCTGCCGGACTGCTCCGCCAGGGCGAGCGCCTGGTCCCACAATGACTCGGCTTCGACCAGCTCGCCGCTGCGTAGGGCGATGTCGGCGAGGGCTCTCAAGACCCCGGCGCGCTCGGGGGTTCCGCGGTCCAGCTTGTCGAGGGCCTCTTCGAGGAGCGGCCGTGCACGGCTGAAGTCGTCCAGGCGGTAGCAGGCTCGTCCCAGCGAGCCGAGGACCTTGCCGATCGAGCTGTCCTCGCCCTCGCGGCGAGCGGCGGCCAGGGCGTCTTTCAGTGCGCTTCGGGCCTTCGGGTAGGCTCCCCGCTCGAGGAGTGCGTCCCCCTGGAGCTGGCGGAGCTGCCTGCGGAGGGCGTCGGCTTCGTCTCGGGGGAGTCCGGGCTCGACGTCCGCCCGCAGGGATTCCGCCCGCTGACACAGCGCGAGGACGTCGTTCGGAGTGCCGTTCCGCGCGGCGCGTCGAGCGGCGGAGATGAACAGGGGGTAGGCCTCGGCGTGCTGACCCGCAGCGGCGAGGTGATGCGCGACCTCCTTCGCGACCGCGCGCCTGCGACGGGCCGAGAGCGCGGTCGCGATGCGGTGGTGCAGGCCGCGGCGGGTCTCGGGGTCGAGGGCGTTGCGGATCACCCGGGCAGCGCTGGGATCGCAGAAGCTGTACTCCTCACGGATGGTCTCGCGCAGAGCCTCGCGACGGCCGAGTGCGCCGGTCGGGGTGTTGGGCTCGTCGACCTCGGTCACCAGGATGCCGAGGCGGGTGAGGGTGTCGAGCACCCGACCGACCTCGAGGGGGTCTCCGCTGCATCGACCGAGGATGGCGGAGGAAGCGGGACGGTCGAGCAGGGCCAGCAGCCGGACCACCTCGAGGGCATCGGGGGTGAGGCCGTCGATGGTCTCTCGCAGGGCTGCAGCGACGCTCGGAGGCACGGGCATCTCGCCGGTGCGGAGCTGGTCGAGATCGACGACGAGCTGCAGCGTCGTCGGGCCGAGCTCCCGGAACCACTCGTCGTTCAGGAGGGCTTCGAGCTGGCGGACCATCGCGCCGGGCTGGCCGCCGTACGCGCTGTGCAGGCGACGCCCGAGCACCGGAGCCGC
This sequence comes from Myxococcota bacterium, assembly GCA_965224055.1. Classification (GTDB taxonomy): domain Bacteria; phylum Myxococcota_A; class UBA796; order UBA796; genus JACKEQ01. The sequence goes on from OZ245034.1 coordinate 7,519,051, forward strand.
AGCACCGCTCACCCCGCGATCGCGCATCATCGCGACCGCGGACTTGGCGTCGACCGGGCCGACCGGGATGAGATCGGCCGGGATGCCGGTGGCGTGGCCGTTCACCAGTGCGGCGATGGCGTCCAGGCTGGTGGCGGTGGCCAGGAGGAGCAGGGGCTCGCCCTCCAGGCTGAACCGCGCACGGAGCAGCTTGGCCAGGGAGTCGATGGTGCGGCGTGGCGCCCGGTCCAGGTCGTCGACCGCGATCACGGCGGGTTTCTTGCCGAGGGTGGCGATGATCGCGCGAGACAGGGCGGTTCCGAGGCTCCCCTCCGGATCGAGCCCGGCCTGACGGGCCAGATCGTCGAGGGGGTCGTGTTCCCAGCCGGTCGCCGAGAGGCAGCTCGCCTGGGTGGTGCGGGCGACGTCGGCCATCGCGTTCATCAGGTGGGTCTTGCCCGAGCCGGGGGGCCCGTTCACGACGACACAGCCGCCGGCCCCGTCCATCAGGGCGCTCAAGCGGCGCGACCAGCCCTGCAGCGCGCGGTCGCGGCCCCGAACGGGTGGGGGTTCGTCGTCGCCATCGCGGTCGAGGGCCTGGAGCACCGCACTCGCGCTGGCGTAGCGGTATGCGGGGTCTTTGAGGAGCAGGCGATTGCAGACGCGCTCCAGAGGTCGAGGCACGTCGGGATCGACCTCGGCGGGAGACGTGGGGACCTCGGTGAGGTGCCGGGCCAGGTAGCCGGCGACGCTGTCGGCCTCGATCGGGCGTCGGAAGCAGAGCATCATGTAGAGCATCGCTCCGAGGCTGTAGAGGTCGGCGCGATGGTCGATGGCGTCGTCGGTGGCGATGAGCTCCGGCGCCATGAACGCCACGGTTCCCACCAGGCGTCCGGCCATCGTGAGCTGGGTGATGTGCGTCGAGCCGTCCTGGCCGCCCTTCACCACGCCGAAGTCCGAGAGCTTGGGCTGCCCGTCGCTCGTGAGCAGGACGTTGCTGGGCTTGATGTCGCGGTGGATGAGCTTGCGATCGTGCACGTACTGCAGGGCACCACACAGGGCGCGCAGGATCTGGTCGGTGCGCTCGAACCGGTCGGACGGGCGCTGTTGCTTCCAGGTCTCGATCACGGCGCCCAGATCGGGCCCGTCGACGTACTCCATCGCAATCCAGGGGTAGCCGCCGTGGATTCCGGACTCGTACACGCGCACGATGTGGGGGTGGTCCATCTTGGCGAGCGCGCGATATTCCCGTTGGAACCGCTTGATGTCTTCGGGGAGCACCCGGGCGGGGTTGAGTACCTTGACTGCGTAGGGGTCGCCGTGAGGGTCGACGGCGCGGTAGACCGACGCCATCCCGCCCGCGCCCACGAGGGCTTCCAGGGTGTAGCGGCCGAGCTTGTCGCCCTTTTCGGGATGGGGTCCGAGGGATTCGCTCATGCCCACCACGCTACCCCACGCGGATCTCGCGGACGACATCCCACACGCCCACTTCGCCGGCGAGCCCCGCGAACAGCAGCTGTGTGCGGTCTGCGGTGAGGTCGGCGCCGATGGGCGTGTTCCACCGGTAGAGGTGCGGCTGGAACCGGACCAGGGTGTCGACGCGCCCGGAATCGAGCTCTACCCGAACCAGTCCGGTCGTCGTGGTGAGGTAGGCCCGGTCTTCATCGGGCAGCACGAGCTGGCGGGGGTCGAGGGGCCGCCCGTCGTGACCGACCACATCGTGGATCGCGATCGGTTCGACTGCGCGGGGGTCCCAGACGACGAGGCGTCCATCCGACCCGGCGGAGACGAGGGTTCTGCCGCTCGGGGTGAAGGCGAGCCCGAACACCGCGGGCATGACGCTGCGGAGTCGTCTGACCCGAGGTCCCAGGTGGAAGCGCGGCGAACCGTGATCGATGGGGGTGTGCGCGCCCATGTTCCCGAGTGGGGTGAGGGTGAGGTCGTCCCACACCGTCAGGACGCTGGAGTGCACGGCGATCAGGCGCTGGTTGGTCGCGACGCTCCACACGCTGTCGCCGGGGGCGGAGAAGGTGGCGAGCCGGTTGCCCATGAAGTCGAGGAGCAGGGCGCGACCGGGGGAGTAGCTCGCGGTCACCAGTCGGTCGCCGTCGAGCCAGCAGGCCCCGGGCACCCCCGCTGTGGCGACGCGCTTGCTGCTGGGTCGGTCGTCGAGCTTGGGCAGGCCGACCATGTGCACGTGCTTCGCTCCACACAACGCGAGCAGACCGTCGGCCTTGAAGAGGGCGGCCAGGATGGGCGTTTCGCGGATCTGGGTCTCGAGTCGCCCGTCTGGCCAGGAGAACAGCCAGCCCCTGTCGTCGGTGGAGGCGAAGAGGTACTGGCCGTGCAGGTGGGGCGGCGACAGGGCGACGGTGCGGACGGGCCCGGCGTTCTGGAGCGGGGGGAGCTTCACGAATCGCCGGCGTCAGCCGCCCCAGTTGCGCTCGAGGAACCGCTGGCCGTCTTCGCGGGGGAGGTTGGCGGCCAGGGATCGGGCGAGGCCGTTCGCGACGCGTGCATGGCGGGTGCGAGCGGTCTCCTCGGAGGCCAGGCGAGACAGCTCGTCGTGGGCCAGCAGCTGGTAGAAGCGGAACTGGATGCGCTCGGCGGTCTCCAGCGCGCGGACCAGCAGCCGCTCGGCATCGTCGCGGCGACCGAGCATCTTGTAGGCCTTGGCCCAGGCGAGGTCGGCGCGCACCTGGGTGTTCATCCACGGCTCGTTGGGGGGCCGGTGCCCAGCCAGGACGTTCTCGGCCTCTTCTGTGCGATCGAGGGCGGCGAGGGCCTGGGCGTGCCAGGCGCGGACGAGGGGCCCGCGACCCTCGTTGTCGTGGCGGTCGAGCAGCTGTGCGGCGCGCTTGACATAGGACAGAGCGTCGTCGTAGCGCTCCATGTCGAAGGAGATCTCGACGAGCACACACAGGGTGGTGAGCTGATCTTCGCGGATGTCGTGCGTCTCGCAGAACCGCATGCCCTCGACGGCGGTGCGTTGGGCTTCCTCGAGCCGACCCAGCACCCGGAGCGCGTAGGCCCGCCAGGCCAGACCGACGGCGATGCCGTGGACGTGCCCGACCTCACGGCTCATTGCCAGCGCCCGGTCGATCTGGGACAGGGCTTTGCGCAGGATGCCGGTCGACAGGTAGACCTCGGCGAGGTTCACCCGGATGATGCCGAGCGGACCGACCATTCCGAGCCGCTCCATCTGCTTGGCGGCCTGCTCGAAGTGGCGACGACCGCTCATGGTGTCGCCGGCACAGGTGTGGCCGATGCCGAGGCCGTTGTTGGCCCACGCGGCGCGTCGGTCGTCGCCGATGCGGGTGGCGAGGTCGAGGGACTTGCCCCAGAGCTCCAGACACCGCGGCAGATCGCCCGTGCCCCAGGCGATCCCTCCGAGCTGGTAGAGGATCTCGGGCATCGAGGTCTCGTCGCCGGCTTCGCGGGCTTTGGCTGCGGCACGCTCGAGATTGGCGCGGGCTTCGTCGAGCTCGCCGGCTGCGCGGAGCCGGATGCCGAGCTGGTTGGCGACCCGCGACTCGAGGCCCGGATCGTCGACCTCGGCGGCGATGCGCTCGGCCTCGCGGATGCTCTGCATGGCCTTGCTGCCCTGACCGAGGTCGTGCTGGGCGATCGACCGCGCCAGGTACAGGTCGACGAGCATGGTGTCGGCCTCGTCCAGCAGCAGGAACGGCCGGGCGGTGGGCTCGACGTCCAGCGCCCGGGTGATCAGGGTGAGCGCTTCGCCGAACAGGCTCTGGGCCACGTGCCGTTCGATGCTCATGCGGAGGAACGCGTAGGCCTTGGTCGCGAGGCCGGCCTGGGCGAAGTGGTAGCCGAGCTCCTCGACCACGGGGCCGAGACGCCCGCGATGGTGGCGTTCGAGCGCTTCGCCCATCTTGCGGTGCCAGGCTGCGCGGTCTTCGCGGGGGAGCTCCTCGAGGAGCACGTCGTGGAAGCGGCTGTGCGACAGCTCGACGAGCTCGATGTCCGCGCCCCGGTCCTCTTCGACGATCTGGGCGTCGACCAGCTCGTCGAGGGCCTCCATGGCGGCGTCTTCGTCGAGGTCGACCACTTCGAGCAGGACGTCGAGCTCCAGGCGTCGCCGGGCGAGGGCCACGACCTGACCCGTGGTGAGGGCGTCGGCGGAGAGCGGAGAGAGTCGATCCTTGAGAGCAGCCCGTAGAGACGGGGGCATCGGAAGGCGGGACCGCGTGATCTCGGCGGCGTCGACGGTGATCTCGTAGCGGTTCGCGCGCCGCACGATCAGCCCGTCGTCGAGCAGGCCGCGGAGCATGTCGGCGATGAAGGCGGGCGACCCCGAGCTCTCGGTGTAGAGGCGCTCGGCCAGCGCGATGGCGGCAGAGCCGGTGCCCAGGACGCTCACCACGAGCTCCTCGACCTCGCTGGCGCCCAGGGGCCCGAGAACCTCGGTGACGACGGGCTCCAGGGAGGACAGCTCGCGGAGCACGTGCTGCTCGGGGGCTTCGTGCGCGAGGACGAACAGCACCCCTTCGTGCGACAGCTCGAGGGTGTTGCGGACCAGGTAGGTCAGCATCTCCAGCGTGGCGGCATCGGCGTGCTCGAGGTCGTCGATCGCCAGCACACACGGGGCGTTGGCGAGCACGAGATCCTTGAACGCCGCGATGACCGGATAGCGCTCGACGACGGTGGTCTCGCCCTTGAACACGGACTGGAGCAGGGCGTCGGGCTCGTAGTTGGTGTGGTCGTCGTGCAGCTGGCTGACGAGCCGCTCGTAGATCCCCGCGAAGGCTCCGAAGGGCCTGTCCTGTCGACGACATCGACCGCGAGCGATGGGGATGGCGAGGCGGTGGGCGTGGGCCAGGGTGAGCTCGAGCAGGCGGGTCTTGCCCTGGCCGTTGGCGCCGGAGAGCAGGAAGGCCGCGCCGCGCTGGTGGTTGGCGAGCTCGTCGAGGGCTTCGCGCATCCGGGCCCGGATGGTGGCGCGCCCGACCGTCCGCGGGGGCCACTCGTCGAGCTCGAGCATGTCGTGGGTGTCGCCGAGCACGTGCAGCAGGTGGGCGGCGCTGGCGTAGCGGTCGGATGGCTTCTTCTCGAGCAGACGCAGCGCGATCTCGTCGAGGTGAGCGGGCGTGAGGGGATCGACCTGGCGCGGCGGGAGGGGCACCTCGTTGAGGTGTTTCTCCATGAACCCGTGGATGGTGTGGGCGTTGAAGGGCCGCTTGCCCGTGAGCAGCAGGTAGAGCACGCAGCCGAGGGAGTACAGATCGGCACGGGCATCGAGCTCGTCGCTGGTGATCTGCTCGGGAGCCATCCACGCGACCGTGCCGATGACCTCGCCCACGGCGGTCAGATCGGCGCCCATCTCCTTGACGACCCCGAAGTCCATGATCTTGGTGACGCCATCGGGGCGCACCATGATGTTGCCGGGCGTGACGTCGCGGTGAACCATCCCCCGTTCGTGGATGTAGGCCAGAGCGCGAGCGACCTGCTTGAGGATGCTCTCGACGCGGGCGAAGCGGTCGGCGGGCTGGAGCTCGGACAACACCTCGATCTCGTCGCGCAGATCGCGGCCGGTCACGAGCTCCATGCTGAACCAGGGCCTGTCGCCGTAGATTCCCCACTCGTAGACCTTGAGCACGTTGGGGTGGGTGAGCCGGGACAGGGCGCGGAACTCGCGACGGAAGCGGCTCTGCGCTTCTTCGGCGTGTGCGAGGGGGATCAGGAGCTTCAGCGCACAGGTGGATCCGTTGCGGGTATCGGTGACCTCGAGGACGGTCGCCATGCCGCCCCGCGCGACCGCGCGCACCACCTCGTACGCGCCGATGCGCGCTCCGGGCTCGGGATCGCCGGCCACTTCGTCGACGAGGTTCCCCGCAGCCAAGGGGTCCTCACCGCGATTGGATGGCGGTTGCAACCGAGTCACTCCTTTCGTACGCACCCGCGTCACTCTATATTGCGGGACGGTCCCCCGGGGGCTTGGAGACTGCATGCAGCTGGAAGCGTACGCGCACACGGACACCGGACCCGTCCGAGAGCACAACGAAGACGCGATGCTCATCGACCTGGAAGCGGGCGTGTTCGTCGTCGCCGACGGGATGGGTGGGCACGCCGCGGGCGAGGTCGCGAGTGCGATGGCGGTCGAAGCCGTCCATCAGACCCTGGTGGGCGCACCCGACCCCGACGAGACCCGCCTGGTGCGCGAGCACGAGACCGACGATCCGGCGGACGTGCTCCGGGAACGCCTCCGCTACGCGATGAACCAGGCGTCGATCCGCATCCGCCGCGAAGCCGAGAGCCGTCCCGAGACCAAGGGCATGGGCACCACGCTCGTCGTGCTGGTGGTCGATGGCGAACAGGCCCATCTGGCGCACGTGGGCGACAGCCGCGCCTACCTCTACCGGGATGGCCGGCTGGTTCGGCTGACCCGCGATCACACGGTGGTGCAGCAGGAGATCGACGCCGGTCGGCTCACGCCGGAGCTCGCGCGGTTGCTTCCCCACAAGCACATCCTCACCCAGTCGGTCGGCTACCACGGCCCCGTCGAGCCCGACACCACCACGCGCTGGGTCGAGCCCGGCGACGTGTTCGTGCTCTGTTCCGATGGCATGACCGACCCCCTGGACGACGACGCCATCCGGAAGATCATCGGCGACACGCCCCTCGATCTCCTCGCCAACGTGCTGGTCGACGAAGCCATCAAGGCGGGCACCGAAGACAACGTCACGGTCGTCGTCGTCGGCGCCGCGGATGAGGACTGAGTCGGCGCTCGCGCTGGTTCCCCTGAGCTCCTGGGTCCTCGCCGGTGGCTGACGAGGCCCCGTCCGAGCCGGCGGACGCCTCGCGAGGCCCGGCTCCGCGGTTGTTGCGGGCACCCGATCGTCGGGACCGCGACGGAGACGAGCCCGTTGCCCCCTCGCCCTGCTTGAACTGCGGCTGGGCTGGGGCGCTGGAGTTCTGTCCGCGCTGTGGACAGCGGAACGTCCCGCGGGAGCAGTACGACCTGCGCGGCCTGGCGGGCGAGTACGCGATGCAGGTGGTGGGGAAGATGAAGCTCCTCCGCACCCTGTGGACGCTGATCCGCCATCCGGGTCAGCTCACGGCGGCGTTCATGGACGGCAAGCGCATCGAGCAGGTCAATCCCCTGTGGCTGTACCTGTTCGTGTGGTCGACCGTGGTGACCATCGCGCAGCTGGTCTGGCAGCCGGAGAGCGGCGCCATGCTCCAGGAGCTCTCCGGCAACCCCGACATGCAGTGGTTCGTCGAGTCCGCGAAAGAGGCCCAGCCCTACACCCTGATCGTGCTGTCCTACGGCAGTCCGCTGCTCTCGCTGGTGCTGATGACGGGCCTCGTCCGGCTGCTGTTCAGCGGGTCCTGGATCGAGTCGGTGGTGTTCACCCTGCACTGCCAGACCGTGGGGATCCTGATCAGCCTGCCCACGACCCTGACCACCGCGATCTTCGGGTTCTGGAGCGATGTGGCGCTGCTGAACTCCGCGCTCGGCATCGCCAGCTGGCTCGTGGCCGTGCTGTACGAGTGGATTGCGGTCCGCCGGGTGTTCGCCACCCACGTCGACCGCCTGGTGCTGCGCTTCATCGGGATGCACGCGGTGGGCTTCGTGGTCTCGTTGGGGCTGACCATGGTGCTCACCGGCACGGTGTTGTTCGGGCTCATCGCGCTGTTCCAGCTGGTCGGATGAGCGACGGCCGGGCACATGGTGGTCACTCGGCGTGGCGCCAGCGGACGAGGCGGCGGGAGCTGACGATCCAGGGGGTGGGGCCGTCGGCATCGCCCCCCATCAGGCCGTCTGCGACCATCCGTGCAGCACCGACGGCGAAGCTGGCCGGGTTGGGACCGAAGCCCGCGAGTGCGATGCGGCGCGGCTGGCTCGGCAGGGGCCCCAGGATCGGCAGACCGTCCCGGCTGGTGGTGAACCCGAACGCGAATCGGTCGGCGATGGCGGCCTCGCAGCGCAGGGAGGTGCGCAGGAAGCGCTCCAGGTGGGCCTGAATCGCAGGTTGCAGCGCATCGGCATCGGTCTCGCCGGCCTCCATGTGCGGGGTTCCCCAGCGCGCGCCGCTCACCAGCATGCCGCCCGTGGGGTGGGGACGCCAGGCGGTCCAGCCCTGTCCGGCACGTCCGAAGCCGGGATCGGGCAGATCGACGGGAACCGTGACCAGGGCCTGGTCCCGCACGGGCGTCAGGGCGTCGGCCAGGCGGGGGTCGAGGGCCGCGTTGCCCCGGCCGGCCGCGAACACGACCATCTCGGCTCGCAGGGTGGTGTCGCGGGCGTGCAGGGTGAGCGGATCGCCGTCTCCGACGGTGGCCTCGGCCCCCAGCGCGACGTGGACCCCGGCTTCGATGGCGCGCTTCAGCAAGGCGTTCAGCGCGCCGAACGCGTCGAGCCGTCCGTCATCCGGGAGGTACAGCGCGGGGCCGAGTGGCTGGCCGACGCGGGAGTGGACCTGCTCGCGAGACCAGGCTTCGGCGGGCACGTCGAAGTCCCGCAGGGCCTCGACGCTCTTGCCGACATCGAGGGCTTCTTCGCCGAGGGTCGCGACCCAGAGCGCGCCGCACCGGTCGAACAGCCCTTCTTCGTCGAGGGTCCGTCGATTGAGCTGGGTGAGGGCGAACAGCTCGCGACTGCGTTGTCGCCCGAGCGCGCGGATGGTGCGGTGGGGATGCTCGACGACGTTGTGCTCGACCGGGGCCAGCCCTCGTCCGCTGATCGAGTCGCCCACGAACCGGCGGGCCTCGAGCAGCACGACGTCGACGCCTTCGCGCGCCAGGAACAGGGCGGTCGCGACGCCGGCGAGGGAGCCGCCCACCACCGCGACGTCGCAGCGGCTCGGGATCGCATCGAGCCCGTGCAGCACGCCCTGGATGAAGGTTCCCTTCGCGTGGCGGTAGGCGTCCATGGGTCGGCCGTTCCAGGCCCGCTTGAGCGCGTTGTACTGGGCCCGGATGCCGGGGGTCTCCAGCGCATCGAGGAAAGGCAGGAAGTCGTCGTGGGGCCCATCCCGCACGGTGAGCTGGACCGCGGCGTCGAGGGGGGCATCGGGATCGGTGTAGCCCTGGTAGACGGCGTTCGACAGCTGATCGGGGTTGCGGGGCAGGATGCCGTCGAGCGCGCTTCGGACGTCGTCGAAGTGGTCGGCGGGGGCACGCACGAGCAGGTCGAGGTCGCCCTTTCCGATGACGCCCTCGACGGCGGTGCTCCCGACCTCGCGTACGTCGGCACCGAGGGGGTCGACTGCATTGCGGACGCGCTGCAGAAGGGAGTCGCGCACGGCAGGCAGCTCGGACGACGCGGGCTGGACGATGAATCGGTCTGTCATTGTCGATTCCTAACGAACGACACGCAGACCTCTGGCCCCCGTCTACGGGAGTGCGGTGGGGATCAGTAGCCGAACAGGCGAACCGACTGGGCCGAGCTCAAGGTGCGGTCGGGGTCGTACGCGTCGCGGACTGCCAGGAACTCGTCGAGCCGGGGGTACATCTTCTGCAGCTCGTCGGCCGAGGTGAGCGCGTCCTTGGCGAGGTAGATCCGCCCTCCGTGGTCGATCACGAAGGCGTTCAGCTCGTGCACCAGCTTCTGGATCCCGCTGAAGATCGGGATGTCGAGGGCCAGGGACGTGCCGGGCTGCGGGAACGACAGCGGGCCCTTGCCCGACGGACCACAGTCCTTGAACACCGTCACGAACGAGCAGCCGCCCAGGGCCTGGAAGCGCTTCAGGAACTCCTCGTAGATCCCGATGTCCTTGGGCATCACGCACTGGTACTGAGTGAAGCCGCGTCGCCCGTAGCCGCGGTTCCAGTCGGTGAGCAGATCGAGCTGGTGGAAGCAGTTCTCGGGATGGATGACGTGCTGCTTGGGTTCGGCGCCGTGACGCCAGTACCAGAGCGCGTTCAGCATCCGCACCGACAGCCGGTTCATGACGCCGCTCGGGAACAGGAAGGGCACCGGCAGGCTGGGCCGGGGCTTGGGAGGCTCGGGGGGCGCTTCGCCGGCGGTGGCCCAGCGGCACTTGTTGAGAATCCCCCGTCCCATTGCGGCTCCCCGCGCGCTGGTGTCGATCCAGGCCACGGTCATCGGCCAGTCTTCGCTGGCGGCCGTGAGGGCCTCGAACACGCTGCGCAGATCCGGGTAGCGCTCGCTCTCTTCGTAGATCCACGGGCTCGGCAGGCGCTCGAGGGCGACCTCGACCTCGAGGATGTGCCCGGTGAGCCCCATACCGCCCTGAGTGGCGTAGAACAGGTCGGCGTGCTGATCCGGGGTGGCCTCGAGGATCTCGCCCGTGCCGGTCCGGATCCGCAGCGCCTTCAAGAAGTTGCCGAAGGTGCCGTGCCCGTGGTGGTTCTTGCCGTGCACGTCGCTCGCGACCATGCCGCCGAGCGTGACGTACTGGGTGCCCGTGCTCACCGGGGTGAAGAACCGGCGGGGCAGGAACAGCTTCATCAGGGACGACAGCGACAGCCCGGCTTCGGCCCGGAGCACGCCGGTCTCCTCGTCGAACGAGAGCAACCGGTCGGCGCGGGTGGTGGTGGCGATGTGCCGTGCCGTGCCGCGGGGAGGGAGCGCCGCATCGCCGTAGGCCCGACCCAGACCGCGGGACAGCACGGCGTCCTGGGTGATGCGCTCGAGCTGCTCGGTGGCCTGGACCCGTGCGGGAACGACCGGAAAGCGCCCCCAGCCATGCAGCTCGACCGGCTCGATCAGCGCCGAATCCCGAGATTCTTCAGGTGCATCGGGCGGATCTGCTGCTGCAGAGGGGGCTGCGGTCGGGAGCGGAACGACCTTGTCCGGAAGCGAGGCCATGTTCTTCTATAGACCGTTTGGCGGGCAGCGGTTCACTGCTTGCCGTGCATCCAGTTCTCGATGGCCCGCTTGAGCTGGGCGACCCCGTAGCCATGCTCGATGCGCACGAAGGGAACGCCGCCTTCCTTGCAGGCATCGCGGAGCACCGACTGGGCGGAGTGGCTGGAGAACCGGGCCAGGAAGAACACGATGCCGACGGACCCGTTGCGGATGCGTTGCGAGAGGGACTCGACCTTGCGCTCGGAGCTGTCGGAGTCCCACATGACGTCGTCGAACTGGAACGCAGCGCGGATCCGCTCGGCGGCTTCGGTGCGGGTGTCTCCCCCGACCACCACGGCGGTCTTGCCCTGCGTGACGTGCAGCCAGGGCCAGTCCGGGCCGATGATCGGGGCTTCTTCGGTCTGGTCGTCGCCGCCCTCGTCGTCGTCGTCGGTGTCGCGCAGGGCACGGCGGACGGTGCGCAGCCGGGGTTCGTCGGCGAGGGCTTCGCGACGGGGCTGGAGCAGCTTGAGCAGCCGGGGATCGTCGGCCGGGACCCCGTTCTCGATGGCGTGCATCACCGCGGCCTGGACGACGGGGTCGCTGACCTTGCCCGTGAGCGTGCGGGTGAGCTCGTCGAGCTGCTTCTCGGTGTTGGAGGGCTCGGGATCGATGTTGGCGGCGAGGCACAGCTCGGTCCACCAGTAGTGCGCGTCGTCGGCCCAGGTCTCCCGTTCGGGACGGTGGGATCGGGACAGCCCGTGCACGAAGCCCGGGCGCTCGCGGGCCGAATAGCGGGTGAGCGCGCGGAACACCTGCTCGAGCACGACCTCGTGGCGACTGCTTCCGAGATCGAGGTTCTCCTGCCAGACCCGCGCCTTGCAGGTGCAGTAGGCGAGGAACAGCTGCTGGACGCGACGGGGCAGGCGCTTCCAGCGATCGGTGCGGTCGGACACCCGGGCCAGACGCTGGATCCCGTCGAGGAACTCGAGGGGGGTGGCCGGCGCCTCGGCGTCTCCGATGGCGTCCATGAAGGAGCGGATCGCCCCGATCGCATCGGTGTGCTCGGTGTATTCGCGGGTGCCGAAGTTCTCGGCCAGGGTCTTGAGTGAGTCGGGATCCGGTGGCAGCGCGTGGGATCCGGAGTGATGCGTGCCCCGGGTGCTGCCGGTGACCACCCGGCGGCGACGACGGGTGATGGTGGGCGGCTCGGTGGTGTGGTCGCCCGCGAACACGGTCTCGCCGGTGTCGTCGTCGTCTTCCGGAAGATCGCCAGGCCCGTCGCCCTCGACCAGCTGACCGCCGGTCGACAGCCACTGCAGCAACGCCTCGCCCAGGGCGCGCAGCGCTTCGTCCCGGTCGGTCTGGCGCTCACGCAGTGCCTTCTCGAGACGGCGATCCGGTGCCGAGCTGGTCGCGAGCTTCGCGAACACGTCGGCCATGGCCTTCTGCTGCTTGCGTGCGGCCTCGACGGCCTTGTTCAACGCGCGCTTTTCTTCCGACAAACCCAAATCGAGCACTCCGCGACCATCGCCGCTGCGTGAATGTAGCAGGCGATGGCGCCCTGCTCGAACTACTGCTCGAACAGCTCGCCTACATCTGCGGTCGCTTCTTCGGCGAGGGATGCCGTGAGCTCGACGGTTCCCCGGTTGAACGCGGATTGAGCGAAGAACCGGCTACTGTCTTCGGTCTTCAGGACAGTCACGGGCCACTGTTCGGATCCCGAGATCAATGTCGCGGTGAAGACGGGCGTGGCCGCGGCGGCTTCGCTGGCGTCGACGTACTTGGCGGCCTTGAGGCGGGTCAGCTTGCCGATCCAGGTGCCGGCGAGGTCGTCCGAGTTGTCGGGGTCGTCCTCGCGGGCCCAGTACGCGGCCTGGCGGTCGTCCTTGTTCTTCTGCACGAGCGACACGGTCTGGCCGTTCATCTGGACCTGGATGGCGTCGAGGTCGGGTTCCTGCACCGGCGTGAGGTCGCGCTCGATCAACCGCGAGGCGGCGAACTGGATGGGTCGCACGGCGGTGTCGTCGAGCAGCAGCAGGCGGCCGTCGCTCTGGGCGTACCGGTCGCGCGAGCCATAGGTGGAGCCGCCGAGCTGGATGGTGGTCTCGTTGTCGCCGCGTGAGACGGTCAGGGTGGTGTCGGGGTCGGCCAGACCGAACGCTTCGAGGTCGGCACCGTCGGAAGCGAGCTGTCGGACGGCCATGAGCGGCTCGAAGCTCTCGAAGAGCCCTTCTGCGCTGTCGTTTCCGAGGAATTCCGTGTGGATCTCCTCGATGTCGTACTCGGGTTCTTCGGGCTCGTCCGGCGCTTCGTCGGTCTCCTCGCCGTCTTCGCCTTCTTCGCCTTCTTCGCCTTCCTCGTCTCCGTCTTCCAGATCCTCGGGAGGTTCCGGACCTTCGGGCGCGTCGTCGGGGGTTCCGGGGTCTTCTTCCGAATCCTCCTCGTCTACCGGTTCTGGGGGCTTCGGGGTCTTCTTGCGCTCGTCGACCACGACCCAGATGTGGTCGCCCACCTCGTCGGATCGCCGCTCGATGCGGACGTCGAGGTCTTCCGAAGCCCAGGCGATGGCGTTCACGTCGCCCGAGCGGGCGTTGTAGACCGCGACCGCTTCGTCGGCGGCTTCGGCCCTGGACGGCGCATCGCTGGTCCAGGAGACGTAGGCGCCCACCATCGCGGCGGACAGCAGCACGCTGTAGATCAGGACCTGTCTCATCGCATCCTCCGAGCCAGGACGAACAGGATGCCCGAGCCCAGCACGAGCACCGGGATTCCGAGCACCGTCAGGAAGAACCAGGCCCAGTCCTCGTCGCGGGTGTGCTGGATCTTCACGTCCTCTTCGTTGTTCACGACCCCCTGGATGTCGTCGTCGCCCACGAGCCACCGGGTCACGTCGAACGCGAACACCTGGTTGCCCTGGCTGAACTGCAGCACGGGGTCGGCTGCCCAGTTGACGTCGCCCATCACGACCACGCGCCAGGCTTCACCGTCGCCCGCGGGCTCTGGACCCGTCGCGGCCACGGCGATGTCGTAGACCTTGCCCACCTCGGTGGTGTCCTTCTGGCGGTTGGGCGTGCTGTCGGGCCAGGTGTCCGGGAAGGTGCGCACCAGCGTGCTGACCTTGCCGGGAGGGTCGCCCTTGGTCTCGACGCTCACCACCGTCGGGACGATGAGCCCCATGGTGGTGCCGTTCTTGGCCAGGGTCTTGACCGAGGGGTGGCTGCCGAACCGGTTGGTGGCGAGCAGCACGCGGTCGCCGATGCTGCGCGACTGGCTGATGTGGGCCTTGGCGTGTGCGAGGGTGTGCTCGCCGACCTCGACCCCGACGTGATCGAGCAGGTCGGTCATCGGATCGCCGCCCGGATCGGCCAGGATCATCATCGCGCCGCCGTCGTCGAGGTAGCCCTTCAGCACCTCGATCTCCTCGGGCAGCAGCGGCTCGGTGGGACCGGGCAGGATCACCAGGTCGGCGTCGTCCGGCACGGCGTTCGCGAGCCCTTCGGCGACCCCGAGGTTGGCGGTCTTGAAGTTCTGGGACTGCAGGACCTTCTTGAACAGGTTCAGCTTGCGCAGGGTGTCGTCGCGCTCGCGGAAGTTGGCCTCGCCGTGGCCCACCACGAAGTAGGCGTTGCGCTGGCCCTGGCTGACCTTGAGCAGGTTCTTCTGGAAGGTCTCGTCGAGCTTCTTGAGCTCGCGCTTGGCCCGCTTGAGGTCGGTGCCGATCTTGAACTTCTCGAGGCTGTCGCCCATCTTCAGGGCGATGTAGCCGTTGTCCCGGATCTTCAGCTCTTCGGAGAGCGCAGGCGCCAGGGCCTGGTCGATCTCGGTGACGGTGAGCATGCCGTTGCTGCCCTGTGCGACGGCGTCGAAGTAGGGACGCACCTCGCGGCCGACGTCGGAGCCGGGGGCGAAGAACAGGGTGGCTTCGACGGGGTCGGACAGCTTGTTGACGATGGCCATGGTGGACTCGCCCGCCCGCGTGGTGCGGAAGTAGGCGACGTCGTAGGAGACCTCGTTGCGCTGGGCGATGTAGTTGACGGGGAACATCAGGCTCACGGCCAGCCCCGCCGACAGCCCGCTCGTGAGACCCGACAGGGCGGCGCCCCGAGGCATGCGGACGGGGTGGTTGAGCGCCACGACGTCGAGCATCACGATGGGCAGGAAGCCGGTGAGCGCGAAGATGGGCCAGATGCTGCCGATGGCGCCCTGCCAGCGGTAGAGCGACTCGGACTCGGTGCCCACGATGGACCCTGCGACGGAGTCGAGCGTGAGGGCGTAGAGGACGAGGCCGATGGCGATCAGGCCGAACCCGACGAGCCCGCTGTTGTGGAGCCCCGCGTTCGCGGCGTTGGACGTGCGGTGTCGGTTGACGAATCGCGCCGCGCCCGAGGCGGCGAGCACCAGGACGGCCAGGACCGACATGCCGATGCGGAGGTTGCCCTCGCCGATCCCGCGCTCGCTGGCGAACAGCGTGAGCAGGACGGTGAAGGTGACCACCGAGAAGCCGGTTCCGAAGTAGTACGACGCGGCGAGGCCCACCGCGACGAAGGCCGCGAAGTAGGGCGTGCTGGCGTAGACCACGGCCTGGATGCCGCCGAACCAGTAGGCCAGCGAGCTGGTGATGAAGAACGTGGGGAGCGTGACCCAGGCGGCGACCAGCAGGATCAGGATGAGGGTGCGGCGATTCACGACCACCTCCGCAGACCGAGCATGCGCGTGGCCAGGGTGAGGAACACGAACGTCAGCGAGCCGTAGTAGACGAGGCCGGTGGACCGCAGACGCCCCTCCATGAAGGGCTGGAACTGCTGGTCGAACAGGGCCATGTACTCGAAGATCGGGGCGAAGGGCGGGTCGCTGCTGTCGGCGACGAACCACAGCAGGATGAGCGCGATGCAGATGAAGCCCGCGATCAACCCGGCCAGAAGGCTCGTCAGCGCGGAGATCCACATGGCGTCACTGCGGAACAGCGACGACCCGAAGATGCCGATCGAGCTCGCGACGCTGCCGATGCAGAGCACCCCCAGGTAGCCGACCCCGATGTGGGCGACGCTGACCTTTCCGTTCACGAAGATCAGCGCCGGCATGTAGGACGACAGGCCGGTCAGGATGGTGAGCATGCACATCGCCGCGAGGTACTTGCCCGCGATGATCTGGGCGTCGGACACGGGCGAGGTGGTGAGCAGCACGTCGGTTCGCTGACCGAACTCGGTGGTGATCGAGAACATGGTCAGGAAGATGGCCGCGGCGATGGTGAAGCCGAACGACAGCTCGAAGAAGCCCTCGAGCACCTCGTGGCTGTACTGGGCCCCGCGCCCGAGCACGAAGAAGTTGAAGAACAGCCCTTCGCCCAGCAGGATCAGGAAGAAGATGACGTAGCCGACGTAGCCGTTGAGGTAGGCCGACAGGTCGCGCCGGGCGATCAGCAACGCGTTGCGGATGGGGGTCATGCGACCTCCTTCGTGAGCCCGAGGAAGATCTCTTCGAGCTCGTCTTCCGGTGCCTCGACCAGCCAGGGGGTGAACCCGGCGGAGAGCACGTCTGCGATGAACGTCTCGCGGGTCGGCTCGTCTTTGAGGTCGACCAGGGCGGACGCAAAGCCGGACCGCTTCACGGGGCGCGGCTTGACGGCGGTGACGCCGGGCTTCTCTTCGCACCAGCGCACGAACGCTTCCTGCTCGCCCTTGACCGTGACGATGATCCGCTGATCGCCGCGACCGGCCTTGGCGGCGAGCTCGGCTTCGGTGCCCTCGGCGGCCAGCCGACCGTCGTTGATCACCAGCACCCGGTCGGCGGTCTGGCTGATCTCGGACAGGATGTGGCTGGACACGATGACCGCCCGACCCTTCGCCAGACCGCGAATCACCTCGCGCATGCCGACGATCTGCTTGGGGTCGAGACCGCTGATCGGCTCGTCGAGGATGACCAGCTTGGGGTCGTGGATGACGGCCTGGGCGATGCCGACGCGCTTGCGGAACCCGTGGGACAGGGTGCCGATCACCTGGTTCTCGCGGCCCTCGAGCTGAGCGAGCTGCACCACGTGGGGAAGCCGCTCCTTGACCTGGGACGCGCTCATTCCCTTGAGTCGCCCGATGTAGCTCAGGAACGCGGTGACGGTCATGTCGCGGTAGAGCGGCGGATCTTCGGGAAGGAAGCCGATCTGGCTGCGCACGCTGTCGGGGTTGTCGGTGATGTCGACGCCGTCGAACTTCACCGTGCCCTCGGACGGGGTGAGCAGCCCCGCCAGGATCTTGAGCGTGGTGGACTTGCCGGCGCCGTTCAGGCCCAGCAGCCCGATGATCTCGCCGCGATCGATCTTGAAGGACACGCGGTCGAGCGCTGCGAAGGCGCCGTAGTAGCGGGTCAGGTCGATGACCTCGATCATGGGATCCCCTCGATGATGCCGCGTTCGGGTAAACAGGGTCTCAGGGGGCGTCAAGGGTGTCTGCACCGCAACAGACCGATGGTGACGGGTCGTTCGCCCGGGGGTTGGCTCGCGGGGTGTGGATCCCCCTCGGGATGACCGGCGTCGCGGTGGCCAGTGCAGCGGCCGTGTCGCCCGTGTGGGTCGGGCTCCCGCTGCTCGGGGTCTGGGTGCTGATGGAGGCCTCGCACCTGTGGTTGCTCCGGACGCTCACCGCTGGAATCGCCCGCGGGGACGGGTCCGCGTTCCTCGTCAACGGTGAACGTGTCGATCTGGACGGGCTGATTCGCCTCAACGGTCGCTCCCGCTGGCAGCTTCCGCTGGTGCTCGTCGCGATGGGTGCGTGTGCGGCGTCGACGTTGCGGATCGGCTTGCTGGGCCTGATTCCGACGTTCCTGTGCCTTCTTCCGCTGCTGATGCTGGTCGGGATGCACGGCATCCGCACGGCCGTGGTCCGGATCAACCGCGCCAACGCCCTGTTGCAGGACACGGGGGGAACGGACGACGAAGCGCGCCTGGACCGGGTGGAGACGCTCCTCGCTGGCGTCCGGGTCGCGGGCAACCCCGGCCTGCAACAGTCGCTGGTGGCACAGCAGGCCCAGCTGGCGGCACAGCGTGGGGAGGTCGGGCGGTATCGGTCGCTGCTGGAGCAGATGTGGAGCGGGGGGATGGACATTCCCGGGATCCGGCTCGCAGCGTTCCTCGAAGAGCACGGGGATGCCACGCTCGCGCACCGGTTTCGGCAGGAGGGGTTCCCGCAGGAAGAGGTGGAGGGGCCGTCCAACGCGCTGGTGGCGTACTGGGATCGGCGGTTGCGTGTCCAACAGGCCTTGCTGGCGGGCGATCTGGACGGTGTGGTCGCTCGGACCGAGGAGCTCCGGGAGCTCCCGGACGACTTCGCCGAGGGGCTGTGGCTGCCCCGACAGGTGGCGTTGAAGGGGCTGGGGCGACCGGTCGATTCGGAGGGGCCCTCCCTCGAGACACTGGTTCGTCGGCTCTCGTGGGCCCGCTGCATCGCGCCGCGGTCCTGGGCGGTGTACGACGCCGTGATGGCCGGGGAGGCGCTTCCCGAGGGTCCGTCGGACGGGGCGGCATCGGAGCGTCGGGTTCCCGCTGCGATTCCCGTGGACGAAGCGTCGCGGGGATCGGAGGAGGCCTCGGCGGGGCCCTCGCGTCAGGAGCGGGGCTACGTACCGGTCGAGTGGATGCCCGCTGGCGTGCACATGACCCGGCGACGTCGGATCGTTCAGGCCCTCGCGGCGGTGGTCCTGATTCCGCTGGGGCTGCTGCTGCTCGGGTTGTCCGCGTTGGTCCTCCTCGGGGGTCAGGGGGGACGCATCCTGAGCTTCGCGGTGCCCGTGGCCGTGCTGGCGCTCGGGGTGCCGACCACCGTGTTCGTGCGCCAGTTGCTCGTCCACCAGTCGTCGTTCTCGATGGAGCGGGCGAGGCGTCCGGGGTTCGAGGAGCGTGGCATCGTGCGGGCCGATGGCGAGGGGCTGCTCGAGGAGCGGTTCCTGATCGCCTTCTTCGCCAACTCGGCACCGGCCTTCATGAGCCTGCTGCTGTTCGGAGCCGTGGGTCCGCTGGTGGAGTGGATGTTCAACGGCACCGCCTATTCCGCGATTCCCGGCGCGTTCGTCGCACTGTTGGTGGGGTGGTCGTCGGTGAGGTTGGCAGCCGGCGCACGGGCCGTGGAGCGTGCACACCTGGCGTCGCCCGCAGACTGGCTGTCGTCGACCGAGCGGATTCCGGGCTGGCTCGCGCTGAGTGATGGCCGAGCGGGCTGGCTGGGTCTGGCGCGGCTCTGGAACGGCGATCGGCAGGGGGCGCGGGATGCGTGGCGGTCCGTCCTCCTGCATCGCAGCGCTGCCGAGGGTCTGCAGTCCTGGTTGCCGGCGGGGGACGGAACCCTCGATCTGGCGCACCTCGTCGCGCGTCCACTTCCGGAGAGGCCCGGCCCGGCGTATCGGTTCGCGGTCACCCTCGTGTTGGCTGCGCTGGCGTCGGACGATTCCGAGGCCGTGTCGCGGGTCCGGGATCGCTCGGATGCCCTGCGTGCCCTCGGTCGCGGACTGCCCAACCGGTTCGGGGATCTGCTGTTGGCGCTGCTCGATCGGCTGGACGATCCCCGCCATCCCCTGCCGGCGGACCTGATGTGGTTCGATGCGGTGTGGCCCGGCCTGTGGGCGGGTGAACGAGCAACCGGGAAAGAGGTGAGCGATGGCTGAGTTCCTGTGGGCGAGTGGCGAGAGCCTGTTCGACGCCGCGTTCCTGGGCGTGTCCAACGGCGCGCACTGGGTGGGCGTGGTCAAGCGCGCGCCTCCCGGAAGCCCCATGCCCCTCGACATCGGCATCCGCCTCGGCACGAAGATCGTGCTCACCGACTTGTGGAAGGCCCCCGACGGCACGCTGTGGGTCGTCGGCGAGGACGGCAACGTGCGGGTGAGCGGCGATCCGTGGGGAAAGGACGCCGATCACTGGGAGCATCGAGCGCTGGATGCCCCCTTGTTCGGGATCACCGGTGTCGACCCCACGTGTGTGCTGGCCCACGGCATCCGGGAGAGCGACGGGAGCCACGTGTTGCGGCTGTTCAACGGCGCCCGCTGGAATCCGCTGGGCGGGCCCGGCTTCGCGATCGAGGCCATGGATCCGTCGGCGCCGGACCGGATCTGGGTCGGGGGCGAAGGGGTCGCGCGCTGGGACGGCACGGGCTGGGAGGTGCTGGTGACCCCGCCGATCCTCGACCTGCACGCGCCCACGGACGACACCGTGGTGGTGGTCCTCGAGGACGGGACGTTCGCGCGGGTGACCCCCAACGGCCTCGCGCCGCTGGGCCAGATCGAGGGTGCGTGTGCGATCGCCGTGTGGCAGGGCCGCATCTGGATCGGGGCCGGCGACAACGGGTTGTGGCGGGCCGGCGGCGGCGAGACCGTGTGCGTGCGCGAGGATCGGCACTGCATCTCGCTCGAAGCCCACGCCGGCGGGCTGATGATCGGGTGTCACGACCTGGTGAGCAGCACGGCGAACGGCGAGAGCTTCCCAGGCGGGTGTCGCGGCTACCTGGACGGTCTGCGGATGTGACTCCCATCTCCACCAGCGGACGTCTGCCGGCCTGCCATCGTGTCCACACAGCCGGAGCCGTCGGTGACGTAGGCACCCGGTGCAGCGGGGGTTTCCGGGGGTCGCAGACCCCTTCTGGGTAGCCTGGAGCTGGCCCTGTCGACAGGTCGGGTCTCCTCCGGTCGCCCGGGTTCGACGGGGTCTCCGGGACACCGGCGGCTGCAGGGACCGTCGCTTCTGGCGGGGCGTCGGTGGTGTTCGTGGTGGCGGGTGGTTGGTGGTCATCTGGAGATCGGTAGACGAAGGGCTGGCCGACCTTCAGAACCCGGTCGCCGACGATGGAGGGGGAGTCACGGCTTCGCAGGTCGTCTCGAGCACGCGCTGCAGGGTCTGCGACCAGGTGTCGATCTCCTCGGCCGTGCCGAGCGGTCGGAAGCTCCAGACCGCCGGATCCCCCTTGCGGACGGTCCCGTGCGTTGAGGTCGCCCGTGAGAACCCGAGCACCCACACCGAGTCGAGCACCGGCTGGATGTGCGTGGAATCCCCCGGTGCCACGCGTTCGCGCAGCTGGGTGAGCGCGGTGGACGGCTCCAGGACGGCGTCTTCGAGGGGTTCGTGGCCTTCCCGGATCACCGTCAGGACCCGCAACTGCAGGCGTCCGCGGACGACGGTGCCGTGGCGAATCGGGAGCAGGGACTCGACCCGGGCCACGACCACGTTCGCTGACCGGCAGTACCCCGACAGCTCCGTGCCCGAGAGCGGTCCGAGCGCCGTCTCCACCGTCTCTGGGAGGTCGACCACCGGCGGGGGAAGGCAGGCGTACGCGGCTCCGCTGCCGGCGAAGCCGAAGACCACCGGGGCCGCAGCGATGCAGGGGGACGCTCGGAACACGCCTGCTCCGACACGTGCACGGGCGGCCGGTTCCGGAACCCGCCGGAGAGAGGAGTGGCGCCATCCCTCGTTCGGCCGGCGCGCAGCGCCCGCAGCGGCCGGTGTCGCGGCCGGCCATGCGCGGGCCTCCATCCTTCGACGAGCGGTGGGCCCCGATGCGCCACCCGATGTCCGCCGTTCTCCCGGACCGCGCGAGGCCGTGTCGGTCTGCCTCCGAGGGCGGGCCTGATCCGTTTGTGAGAAATTCTCGGCCCACTGTCGATCTCAGCGGGTCGCAGACGTCGTATCGGTAGACACCCCCGCACCCAGAGGAATCCATGGCTGCATTCACAGGCTTTCCCGCCGAGACCCTCCCCCTGCTGCGCGAGCTTCCGAGCTTCGACCGCGACACCTACGCCGCCCGGAAGAAGGAGATCCAGCACGCGCTGCAGGACCCCGCAAAGGCCTACGTGGACGCGATGATCCCGGCCTTGCAGGCGATTCGGCCCGGCATCACGGGCATTCCGAAGATCAACAAGTCGATCAGCCCGCTCAACAACGACCTGCGCTTCGCACCCGAGGGAACCCCCCGGTACAAGGACCACCTGCTGATCTGGTTCTGGGAAGGCCCGTCGAAGAAGGGGTCTCCGGGGTTGGGCGTGCGGATCCACGTCGAGGATGGCGTCGGGTTCGGTGTAGGGCTGATGGGCCTGGAGAAGGGCCGTCTGGATCGCTGGCGGAAGGCGATCGACGGGCCTGGAGGTGACGCGATCGCCGAGATGATCGAGGCGATTCCCGGGGCCGACGTGGCGGGAAAGCAGCTGAAGCGGGTTCCCAAGCCCTACGACAGCGACCATCGCCACGAGGCGCTGCTCCGCAGGAAGGGGATTCAGGTCCGGGCGGGCTTCGGCATGCCGGACGCGCTGGGCTCCGAGGCGTTCGTAGAGTGGTCGGTCGACCGGCTCCGGTCGTTCATGCCGCTCCATCGTCTGTTGGTCGAGGAGGTGGTCTGATGTCGGACGACACGCACGTGAACATGATCGGGAGCACGCGTGACATGGAGGCCACGGCGACGTTCTGGGAGGTCGCCGAACCACTGCTGAGCGAAGAGGGCGTGGTGACGGGCAGCATCATGAACTTCCCGTGCCTGCGCCAGGGCAAGGAGTTCTTCGGCATGCCGCACCACGAGACCGGGGACGCCGTGCTGAAGCTGCCCCGCGAGCGGGTGGCCGAGCTGGTGGCCGAAGGGGTCGGTCAGCCGTTCGGGCCAGGGAAGAAGGTGTTCAAGGAGTGGGTGCTGGTGTCCCAGGAGCACCGGGATCGGTGGCTGGAGCTGCTGCAGGAAGCACGGGCGTTCGTGGGGTAGTCAGCCTGCGACGGCGACTTCGACGCTCGCCACGGGCACCTCACCGCGCGCTACGCCGGCGATCACGGCCGCGAAGCGCTCGGCTCCCCGGGCCGCCCAGTCGAGGGTCTCGCGGGGGGCCAGGGCGATCGCCCAGCGCTGACGGCCGGGTTCGGGGCCTGCACTCACATCGAGCACGCGTCCACCGTCCTTCTCGGGGAGGTCGGCTGCGGTGAGGGTGCCGTCGGGATCGGTGGGGAAGACCACCTGCCACGCTCCTGCGAGCCTGCGCAACACGAGGACCACGTGGTCGGTGGCCCGCTCGAGCGGGGTGTCGATCCGAAGCTCGAACCGGTCGCCGGCGCGGAGCTCGCCTCCGAACACCGCAGCCTGGGCAGTGGACAGTCCGAAGCCCAGCCGGCCGCCGGGGATGCCGGGCGGAGGGATGCGCCAGGGGTCGCGCCGCACGGGGTTGGCGGCCTGCTCGAGCTGATCGATGCGCCGCTGGACCTCGGGGGTCTGGCGGAGCAGCTCCTCGACGACGAGGGCCTGGGGCGGTTCGAGGGCACCGGACAACCACGCGTGGAGCATGGCGTCGTCGAGCTCTTCGGGTGAGGTGTCGTTCACGGGCGCAGACATGGATCCTCCTCGTACAGCGACCGGATGGACCGGGCGTGCTCGACGAAGGTGGGGAAGCCGGAGCGGGGAAGGTCGACCGCGTCGTTCCAGACGGGCTGCAGCGTGTCCAGCGCGCGCTGCTTGAGGGAGCGACCGGGCTCGAGCTCCGCGATGGCCTCGATGGGGCCGCGAAGCGCGCCGAGGTAGCGGTCGAGTCGATCGTGGAGGTGGATGCGGACGCGCTTGTAGCCGCCATCGTCGTCGGTGAGCGTGCTGGGCAGGGCCTTGAGCAGGCGAGCCCAGGTGCTGTCGCGATCGCCGGTGCCACCGGTGTGGACCCAGCGCTCGAGGTGGGCGTAGCGGCCCTTGAGCACGACGAGCAGCATCCAGGTGCGCAGGGCCGGACGGTCCGCATCCGCGATCGGCGCGAGCGCATCGGGGAGCACCTCGCACGGCGGGGTCACGGGCCGTCCGGCGTCGAACGAGAACCCGCGCGACATCTCCTGCCACGCCCAGCTCCAGGCGAAGCGGGCCACGGCAGCCTGCGTGCGGGCTTGAAGGGCATCGAGGGCCAGCAGGCCTTCGAGCCAGTAGGGGTTTCGGGCGACGAGTGCGCGCAGCCGGCCCCGGGCCTTGCCGCGGTTCTGGGTGACCAGGCGCCAGGCAGCGGGGCGCTCGGAGGGCAGCTGGTCGAGGAAGCGCAGCGCGACGTGCAGATCGAGCAGGCTCTCGAGCTGGGTGGGGTCGGCGATGCGGTCGGCGAAGGCGCGAGCGCGTCCCTCGCGGTCGGGCAGGTCGGAGAACAGGGTGGCGGCCGTGCGCCCCCATCCCGATCGCTGCGTCACACACGTGCCCGCAGCCCCTCGACCCTCCGAAGAGAGCATGCTGGCGGGGCCGATCACGGGTCCGACCGTCTCGACGACGCGTACGGCGATCTCCATCCAGCCGGGCGTGCTCCCCGAGGTGCCGAGCAGGCGGTAGAAGAACGCCTCCTGGAGGTCGTCGAGGGCCTGACTGCGGACGTCGGGAGGGAGCTCGCGGGCGGCCAGGACTCCGGCGAACGACCGCTTGGCGGTGCCGAGCCACAGGGCTTCGCAGCGATCGCGCAGGCCCCAGGGGTTGCCGGAGAACAGCGCGGCCCAGACCTCGGCGGCGGCGGTGTCCTGCTCGGGATCGGTGGGCCAGTCCCGCATCCAGGTCTTCCGCTCCCGGTCTTCGATCTCCCGTCCGAGCCGGTCGAGCTCGGCGAGTCGCCAGGCGCGACGATGGGCCTCGTCGTCGGGGACCGAGGGCAGCTCCGCAGGGTTCAGGGTGTTCTCGTGCACGCGGCGGGTCGCGCGGACCTCCGGCTGGTCGACGTTCGGGCACGGCGCGAGGGCCAGGGCCCGTGCTGCGTCGTCGGGTTCGGGAGTGCCGTGCTGCAGGGCCTCGGCGGCGATGGCCAGCAGGGCGGGGTCGTTCGCGAACCGCCAGCTCTGGAACACGACGGCTGGATCGGCAGCGGGGGCGAGCGCACGGGTGCGTCGCTCGTCTCGCTCTGCAATCCACTCCGCACGGCTCATGCGACTCTCCGGTTCGACCAGGAGAGGGAGGGTGTCGCTGGTCCCCGATTCCTTCACGCGCGTCACGGGGTCACAGTCCCCGGACGCGGGTCGCGGGGGTGAGCGCCAGCTGGTCGGCGACGCGGAGCTCGACCTCGCCCGGATCGAGAGAGACCCAGACCCCTTCGTGGAGGCGCTTGGCGGGCTTGTGGAGTCGGATCATGGAAGTTCCAGTGGGCGTATCGCTCGGCGTTCCGGTGGGCGGTGCCGCGACCCACGTTACCGCGCGCCGGGAGAGGTACGGGTCGACGAGGTGGGTGTCGCCGTACAGCCCGGGCCTGTCGGGAGTAGCGCGACCGATACGGCCATCCGACCCGCCCTCAGCGGCGGATCGGGGGTCGGGGGCGAAGATCCGCCCGTCTTCCGGGCCTCCGAGCACCTCCAGGCGGCTGGCCGGACCGGTGACCTGAGGCTCGGCACCCACGGGGTCGAGGGTGGTTCCGGACGTGCCGAAGTCCGCTCCCGAGGAGCGCGGGAGGCCGAAGAAGTCCTGGAGCACGTCGTCGAGCTGGTTCCACATCGCTCTGGCGAAGTCCTCCAGGCCCGCATCGCTGGAGGGCGTCGGCTTCAGGGCGCGAAGGCGGGGGGTGCCGCGGAAGTCGGTGGGGCGGTCGGCCCGGGGACGCATGGCGCCGAGCCGCTGCCGAGGATCGGGTCGATGGGCGAGCAGGTAGCGGATGTGGGCGGCCCACGCGCCTCCCCCCGCGCCGGGCCAGGCGGCCAGCAGGTGCTCGAAGCCGACGAACCCGTGGGGCGTGGCGAGGTCGCGGGCGCGGTCGAGCAGGGCGGCGACATCGGCGGGTTGGGGATCCCAGCCGTCGGGACGCCAGGAGGCCCGCTGGAGCTCCTGGGTGGCGGCGTCGGTCCCGGCCACGTGCAGGACGGGGTTGGCCCAGCGGCTGTCGGGATGGGGACGGCCCAGGGCCCGGACCGCTCTCCGCCCGGCTGCTACGGCGGTGGCGACGGCTCGCCCCTCGGTGAGTGCGGTGTACAGGCCCTCGGCGAACGCATCGGCGGCTTCGACCCCGAGCCGGGTGGCGGGCGCGACCACCGCGGGTGCCCCGGCGTCCACCAGGCGCGCTCCGGGAGCGTGGGCTTCCGACGTGGTGGTGTTCCCGGCATCGCAGACATCGAGCACGACGAGCTGCACGCTCTGCAGGATGGGGGACAGTCCGTGGGCGGTGGTGCCCGCTCCGATGGCGCCTTCGGGTCGGAGGACCTCGGCGGCGGCGTCGGCCACCTGACCGTGTGCGACCAGGTGGAGCACGGCGGGACCCGCTCTCAGGGTGAGCGGGCTGACGTCGTCGCTCCAGGGAATGCCGAGGGTGTCGAACCGCTTCTGGAGCGCGAGCAGGCGGGACTGGCAGAGGGCGTCGTCGGGGGTGGGGCTTGTGAGCAGCACCGTGAACCGGTCGCCGGGACGCACGGGTGCGACGGGGCGTCCGCGGACCAACCGGGCGATCACGGCGTCTCCACGGGCCTCGAGGGGGTCGGGGCTCCCGATCAGCTCCCAGGGCAGGGCCCGTACACGGGGTTCGGGTGCGTCCACCAGGAGCAGGGCGCGCTCCCCCCGGCCCCGGGCCTCGCCGATGAGTCGGTGCAGGGCGGCGTGGGTGGTCGGCGCGCGGAGCAGGGCTTCGAGCTCGGACCCCGCTTCGTCCTCGTCGCGGGAGCGCTTCGTGTCCGAGATCAGCACCGCCGGAGGGCGTAGCAACACGGCGATACGTTCTGCAGCTTTCGCGACCCGATCCTCGGAGAGGTCCGTCTCGGCGGGCCTCGCGTCGGCATGCCCCACCGACGCACGCCATCCTCCGGGGATGGATCTGAGCTGGATTCGCACCGGCAACGTCACTTCGGGCTACCTTCCCGCATCGTCCTGGGAGGACCCATGAGCAACGCTGCGAAAGCGCAGGCACAAGTCCCTGGCATCATCATGATGGCCGCTGGCGCCATCTTCTTGCTGTTCTACCTGTTCTACACCCTGTGGACCGGCTTCTACATGATCACGGGGTGCATGTGGGCCGGAACCGCCGTGCTCGCCGTGATCGGGAGCATGGATGGGGGCAACCTGTTCATGCTGGTCTACAACTCGTGGAGCCTCATCCTCACCTGTGTGGGCGTGATCGCCTACCTCGCGCTCGCCGCCGGTGGCGGGTTCGTCGGCTTCGCAGGCTTGAACCTGCAGAACCTGAAGAGCTCGGCTCGGGTGAAGCAGGGCATGATCGCCGCGGCCGTGATCCCCATCGTCGGGATCGTCGTGAACATCCTCACGGGCCTCGGCAGCCTGTCGGTCAGTGGCTTCATCGCGGCTGTCACCGGCACGGTCCCGCAGATCCTGCCCCTCGTGTTGGGCATCGCCGCTGCAGCGTTTACATACGTGACGCTGCAGAAGGACGAAGTCGTCAACGCGTTCGAGGAGTAGGCACCGCATGGAACCGGACGAGCTGTACGAGCTGGTCGTCGACGCGATCCGCGAGGGCTTCGCGGAGGAGGCCGGAGGCGGCGATGCCCGCATCAGCGCCCGCAACGTCGATGGCCGGGTGATCTTCGAGGACGGGCAGGGCCGGCAGTTCAAGGAAGTGCCCACCCAGTCGTTCTTCAAGAAGGTCACCGCGGTGCGCGAGAAGCTGCGCGTACTCGAGCAGAAGATCAACAACCACGGCGCCCTGTCGTCCGCCGACAAGGCCGAGCTGCAGACCTACATCAGCCGGTCGTACGGGTCGCTCACCACGTTCAACTTCCTGTTCCGCGACGACCACGACAAGTTCAAGTCGTAGGGTGCTCGGCTAGCGTTGGAATCCGCACCCCCTGGGCAGCAATCAGCAGTCAAAAATCAGCTTTCAAGCTTGCGAATAGCCGAAAGGGCTCGTGGCTGGCGTGGAGGAGCCGCGGCATTCAGGTGAAGGCGTTCGGCCTGTTGGTCACGTCGACAACCGAGGCTGAACGCTGAGAGGCTCGACCCGAACCGCCTTCCGCAGGAAATCGAGCCAACACCCTCGTCTACCGCAGAGAGCAGCGTTGCGTTCAGGCCGTGTGTCACAGACGCCGCTGGGCGCATCGATCGAGGCCGACGCGTACTTCTGTACGCGAGTGCCGAAGAGCGATGTGTCCAGCGGTGTCTGGGACCACGGATGAACGCGAGCTACGGGATGACGGGCGGGCGACGGTGGCGGCGTGCCCAGCGGATGAACTCGCTGTAGCCGGCCTCGTCGCGGGCGTAGGCCCACAGCCAGGCCAGGCGCTTGCGCTCGCTCGCGATGGCGACGTGCAGGAACCCGCCGACCAGCAGCAGGCCGGGCGAGAAGGTGAGCACGCCGAGGACGATGAACGCCCAGGCGAAGCCCTTGCCGATCTTCATGGCGAGGTCGCTCGCCTTGAACCAGCCCATGCGCGTGGACAGAGCGGCACGGAGCACCCGGCCTCCGTCCATGGGGAACGCGGGGATGAGGTTGAACACGCCCATCACCAGGTTGAGTGCGGCCACCGTGAGCAGCACGCGCCACCCGAGTGCCGCCCAGAACACCGCCGCCCCCAGGAACAGCAGGCCGTTGACCGCGGGCCCGGCGATGGCGATGACGAATTCCTGCCGTGCAGAGCGGGGCTGCCCCGTGATCGAGGCGATTCCACCGAACGGATAGAGGGTGATGTTGTCGGTGCCGATGCCGTAGTGCCGTGCGGCCAGCGCGTGGCCGAGCTCGTGCAGCACCACCGAGAAGAACATCGCGGTGCCGATGACCAACGTGGCCACGAACGCGGGAATGCCGCCCGAAGCCAGTGCCCAGACCGCGAAGCCCGCGAACAGGGCCAGGAACGACCAGTGGACTCGGATGGGGATGCCGGCGACGTGTGCGAGGTGCATGGGAACTCTCTCTCCGAATCGTAACGTGTGCACCAGCGAACCTGCGTGTGTCGTGGTTTGTCGCGATATTGGTTCGGATGACTCGCCGAACCCTGCGCGCCCTCGCGTCCCAGCTGTTCTTCCTGCCCGAGCCCGTCGAGCCGGTCGAGCCCGTTCGCCTTGCAGGGGGCACCGATGCACCGGTCCCGGTCGGCGCTCCGTTCCGGGTGTTGTCGTGGAACATCCAGTTCGCTGCCGGACGACGGGGCTGGTTCTTCTACGACGGCGGGCCGGACGTCCACGTGACCGCCCCCGAAGTCGAGGATGCCCTGTCCGGAATCACCGACGTGATCCGCGCCGAGCAGCCGGACATCGTGCTGCTGCAGGAGGTCGACCGCCACAGCACGCGCACCGGAGAGGTCGACCAGCACGCGCGGTTTGCGACCGAGCTCGCTCGGGACGGCCTGGTGTGGGGCGCATCCACCCCCTACTTCCGCGTTCCGTTCGTGCCCGTGCCGCCCCATCGGCCCCTGGGTGCGATCGACATGCACCTGTCGGTGTTCTCCCGGTTCCCGCTCTCGCCGGGCACCCGGACCGCACTGTCGCCGCTGCGCGAGCCCCTCTTCCGCCGGCTGTTCAACCTCCGCCGGGCGTTGATGGCGCTGCAGGTCGAGACCGAGCGCGGGTCGCCCCTGTCTGTCTTCCACACACACCTGTCGGCGTTCTCGCGGGGGGATGGGACCCTCGTGCGGCAGGTGGACACGGTCCTCGAGGCCGTGCAGGACGCGGGGGGGCCCTCGCTGCTGGTGGGCGACTTCAACAGCCTCCCGCCGTACGACGACCCGAAGCGCCTGGGCCAGGCTGCCGTGCTCTACGCGGAGTCCGAGACCCCCATCCAGCCGCTCTGGAACCAGCTCGACGTGGCGTTCCCCCGCACCCGGGGCTCCGAGTCCCACACCTACGTGCCGTGGGGCAGCCATCGCGCCGACCGCACCATCGACTACGCATTCTCGGCGGGTCTGGAGGTGGTGGGGTCCCGCGTGGCGACCGCTGGATCGGCCGTGTCGGACCATCTGCCGGTCGTGATCGACGTGGTGATCCCCGCAGTGTGAGAGAATCCGGACGGGGATTCCAACGTTGTGGCGGCGTTCGCCGTCCAATGGTCGAACCCCCTCCTTGTGAGTGTGAGATGGCGTTGCCTGCTCCCGAGTCCGGACCTGTCGTCGATCCCCGCGTCGCAGAAGCGATGGAGGGCGATCTGTCGGCGTTCGAAGGTCTGTATCGGGATCACGTCGGCCGCATTCACGCCCTGTCCCGGAGGATGTGCGGCAATGTGGCGTTCGCCGACGAGATGACCCAGGAGGTCTTCGTCAAGGCGTGGCGCAAGCTGCATCTGTACCGGGGTCGCTCGCGGTTCTCGACCTGGCTGCACCGCCTGGCCGTGAACGCCATCCTCGATGGCATGCGTCGCGAGTCCAGACACCCCGATGGGGACTTCGAGCGGGAGCTCGAGCGGCCGCAGAACGTACGGTTCCTGCCGAACCCCCACAGCGGGCGGTTCGGACGGATCGATCTCGATCGCGCGATCGCCCAGCTTCCCACCAAGGCCCGTCAGGTGTTCGTGCTGCACGACGTCGAGGGGTTCAAGCACGACGAGATCGCCGAGATGATGGGCATCACGGCTGGCACCGCGCGCGGACAGCTCCACCGTGCGCGCAAACTCCTGCGCGAGGCACTGGGACGATGACCACACCGCCACCGAACCTGCCCGACGACGAGATCCCGGCCGATCTGGCCGAGCTCCTGGCCGATCTCCCGGTGGAGGTCGAGCCCGAGAACGATCTGTGGGACGGCATCCGCGACCAGATCACGCCGGTGCCACTCGATTGCGTGGATCGTGTTGAGCGCGTGGACCGTGCGATCGAGGAAGCCGGTCGACGCCAGACGCCGGGGTCGCGCACGGCGATGCTCTGGATGGCCGGGCTGCTCGCCGCGGCAGCGGTGGTGATGGTCGCTCGAGCCGTGCTGCCGGGCGCTTCCGGGCCTGAGACTGCATCCACCGCGGTGATGACGGGGGTGTCCGACGATGCACCTGCGGGCGCCGCAGGGGAGGCCTCGCTCGGCGATCCCGCGCTGGACCACTGGGAAGCCGAGGTTCGCCAGACCACCGACGACCTGCTGGCCATCCTCGACGATCGACGCTCCGACCTCGATCCCGAAGCCGTGGCCGTCGTCGAAGGCGCGCTCGTCGACATCGATGCGGCGATCGCCGACGTCCGCGAAGCCCTGGCTCTCGACCCCGACAACGACGGGCTTCAGGAGGCCCTGGCCGGCGTCTACCAGCGCAAGGTCCACCTTCTCCGCACCATGACCGAGCTTCCCCCCTCCACCGGAGAGCCGGGCGGAGGGGAGCGCTCTCGCGGCGGTTGATGTGACGCACCTGCGCCAGATCCGGGCTCTGATCATCGGCACCCTCGTCCTCGTCGGCACCCTGCTGACGCCCCGAGACGCTGCGGCGATGGAGTGCGAGGAGCTCGCGAACATGGAGCTGGCCGGGGTTCCCGGTGCGGCGGTGGTCCGCAAGCTGGACCTGGCGGGCACCCCCGTCGACCTGGACTTCATCCGCTGCCTGGCCGAGCGGGGTGTGTCGTTGGAGCTGGTGCGGGCGGCCTGGCGGTTGCGGGCCGAGGAGCCCCAGTACACCCACCCGCTGAAGCACGATCAGTCCGTTCGGGCGTCGTCGACGCTGGAGCTCGACATGATGTGCGGGTCGGTGTCGGTCCTCGGGACCCACGACTCCGCTGTTCGTATTCGCGGGAGCGGCCCCGAGCAGTCCAGGCTGGACGTGAAGGAGACCCGACAGCCCGGCAATCCGTCGGGGCCTGTCGAGGGGCTCCAGGTGTCCGTGGAGGATGCACGCGCCGTCGACCGCGACGACCCCGCCGCACTTCCCCGGTTCACGCGGGAGGGGGCCCTGCGACCCGACGTTCCGCGGCCCTGTGCCCACCTGCAGATCGAGGTGCCCCGCGACAGCCGGCTGGTCGTCACCTCGGCCCGTGCCGACGTCCGGATCTGGTTCGTGGGCGGACCCCTCGAGCTGTCCTCGCACTTCGGCGACATCGAGATCGTCGGGCGCACCGACGAGCTGGTGCTGCGGACCACCAGTGGCCACGTGCGTGCAGACACCGCGTCGAAGCACGTCGACATCGAGACCGTCAGCGGGATGATCGAGCTGTCCGCAGGGGAGGACGCCCGGGTGGCGTTGTCGACCATCTCTGGGCCGATCTGGGTGTGGGGCGGGCCCATCCGGCGCATCGACGCGAGCTCGGTGTCGGGCGACATCCGGATGAACGCGTCGTTGGCGGATGCCAGCCACGCCGATCTCGAGACGCACAAGGGGGACGTCGAGGTCCGCGCGCCGGATGGCGACATCGTGGCCCGGTCGCACGAGGGTCTGGCGAACGGACCCGCCGAGATGGTGCGTCCAGACGGGTTCTCTCAGCGCCATGGTCGCTCGGTGGCCAACGGAGGCCAGTTCGAGCGCCTGGACCTGCTCGATGCCGAGGTCTACGGGCTGTGGGCCAAGAAGGTCCCGGAGCGCTGGTGGTTCCGGCGTGGTGCGGTGGTGTCGAGCGTGTTGTCGGCACCCGCCAAGCACATTCAGCTGTCGGCCCGCTCGTTCTCAGGCGACGTCACGGTGGACACCGCCACCCGGTTCCCCGCCCCGACCGGGCCGCTCATCGTCGGGCTGGAGGACGTCGGCGACCGGGTGGACGCGTGTGTCGAGGAGCAGCGCAAGCGGCATCCCGAGGCGGTCGGGCACGCGGTGCTGAACATCGAGATCGGCGAGAAGGGAGCGGTCGCGAAGGCCACCGCACCGGCCAAAGCCCAGGACGCCGCACACGTCGAGGACGGTCGGCTGTCGAGCTGTCTGGTGCGCGCAGTCGACAAGCGCACCTTCGATGCGGCGCCCGGCACGACCATTCGCTGGCCGGTCCCGTTTCGCCAGGTCTCCGATCCCCAGGTCCTCGAGACCCAGGATGCGCTACAGGCGTGGATCGAGGGCTCGGGCTCCTTGAGGCCCGACCGCCGGGCTCCCCCTCCGGGAAGCGATGGAGCGGCCCGAACGGATGACGAACGCGTTCCGTGATGTTGTAGGGGCGCAGCGCAGGCAGCGGGTCGAGCCCACCTGACGTATGATTTCGGAGGTTCCCGCGTCGCGGACCCCGATGGGCCACATCGACGTGAACGAGGTTCGCAATGTTGGATTCCCCCCGCTCCGGCTGGCTTCCGGTCTTCCCTGTCCTCCCTGTGTTGGTCGTGCTCGCCAGTCCGGCGCTCCAGGCCTGCAGTCAGGACATCGCGGTCAAGAACGAGGCCAACGTGGCCCCGGCCGCATCCATCAACGCACCCGACGATCAGGCCGTGTTCACGGACCTCGACACGATCGACTTCGTGGGGACGGTGGCGGACGGCAACGGCCTGTCGGACATCGCCTCGATCACCTGGACCAGCAGCATCGACGGAGAGCTGGTGCACGACGGTCCCGACGAAGCGGGCATCACCCGGGCCCCCACCACGCTCACGGTCGGCGAGCACACCATCACCCTGTCGGTGAGCGACGTCGACGGCGACAGCGACTCCGACAGCCGGACCATCCTCGTCCAGGAAGCCGACCAGAGCCCCTTCGCGACCATCCTCGAACCCGTCAACCTCGACCCCTACGTCGTCGGGCAGGACGTCGCGCTCGTGGGGGAGGTCGGCGACCCCAACGAAGGCCCTGAGACCCTCGAGGTGGTCTGGGAAGCGGGGCCGGTCGGGGGCGCGCTCGACCCCGTCGCCACGGTCACGCCCAACAGCCAGGGTGCAGCCAATGCGGTGTGGCAGGGCGTTCCCGGGGTGGGCCAGTGGCGCGTATCGCTCACGGTGATCGACAGCGACGGCAACGAAGCCATCGAAGAGGTGGTGATCCTGGCCACCGACAGCCTGGATGCCGATCTGGACGGAGACGGATGGTCGCCCAACCAGGGCGACTGCGACGACATGGATCCCGACCGCAACCCCGGTGCCGACGAGATCTGTGGCAACGCGCTGGACGACGACTGCAACGGCATCCTGGACGACAAGGACCTCGATGGGGACGCCCACATCGACCTGGAATGCGACGGCACCTACAACGGGCCCTTCCCGGCCGACGATTGTGACGACGACAACTCCAGCGTCTACCCCGGTGCGCCAGAAGCGGTGGACGGCATCGACAACAACTGCGACGGCGCGGCGGACGAGGGGACCAACGCCTGGGACGCCGACGGGGACTGCCACTGTCCGGGCACGGTCTGCACGGGCTCGGTGAACGCCTCTTGCGTCGACATCCTGCCGAACGACTGCGACGACACCGACCCCGACAACGCGCCTTCGTTGCCCGAGATCTGTGATGGCGCCGACAACGACTGCGACTTCGTCGCGGACGACGGCGTCGCAGGTCAGGACTACTGGCCGGATGCCGACGGAGACGGGTTCGGGAACATGACGGCACTCGCGGTGAACGCCTGTGGCACGCCGCCTCCCAACCACGTCCCGAACAACGGCGACTGCAACGACGGCAGCCCCGTGATCAACCCGGACGCCGTCGAGCTCACCTGCGACACGGTCGACAACGACTGCGATCTGGCGACGCCGGACGCTCCGGACGGCGATGGCGACGGCGTGTCGGTCTGTCTGGACTGCAACGACAACGACGCCACCAACTTCCCCGGCAATCTCGAGGTCTGTGACGGCGCCGACAACGACTGCGACCAGCTGCTGGACGAGGGTGTGGTGTACGTCGAGTACTACCCGGACGGCGATGGCGACGGGTACGGCGCGGGCCAGGCGGTACTGGCGTGCAACGGCGCTCCGGCTGGCCACGTCGAGGACGACACCGACTGCGACGACACCGAGCCGCTGATGAACCCGGGCGAGATCGAGGTCACCTGCGACGGCCTCGAGAACGACTGCGACCTGCAGACCCCCGACGAGCCCGATGCCGACGGAGACGGTGTGTCGGTGTGCGTCGACTGCGACGACGACAACGGCCAGAACTTCCAGGGCAACGCCGAGTTCTGTGACGGTGAGGACAACAACTGCAACGGGGTCGCCGACGACGGGGTGGTGTTCAGCGACTTCTGGCCCGACGCCGATGGGGATGGCCGAGGCGACCAGGACGCCTCGCCCGTCAACGCGTGCGCGCCGCCTGCAGGCACGGTCAACAACACCAACGACTGCGACGACACCAATCCCGACGTGTTCCTCGGCAACCCCGAGACCTGTGACGGCATCGACAACGACTGCGACGGCGTGGCCGACAACGCGCTCACGTTCACGGACTGGTGGCCCGACACCGATGGAGACAGCTTCGGGCGGGAGTCCGCGACGCCGGTCTCCACCTGTGATGGGCCGCCGAGCCTGTCTCACGTCGATCAGGGCGGAGACTGCGACGACCTCGACGAGGACGTCAACCCGATCGCCATCGAGGTCCAGTGCGACGGCATCGACAACGACTGCCTCGCGCAGACCGAGGACGCGCCCGACAGCGATCTGGACGGCGTCGACGTGTGCATGGACTGCGACGACGGCGACGACCAGAACTTCCAGGGCAACGACGAGATCTGCGATGGGGCCGACAACGACTGCGACGGCGATGCCGACAACGGCCTGACCTTCGCGGACTACTGGTTCGATCTGGACGGGGACGGGTTCGGGAACGCCGTCTCTGCGCCGATCACCACCTGTGACGGTGCGCCGTCCAACACGGTCGACAACGCCGACGACTGCAACGACTCCGACACCTTCATCAATCCCGGTGCCGACGAGATCACCTGCGATCTGGCCGACAACGACTGCGATCCAGCGACCCTGGACCAGCCCGACGCCGATGGAGACGGGGTCACGGCGTGCTTCGACTGCGACGACGACGACGCGGCCAACTTCCCGGGCAACACGGAGATCTGCGACGGAGCGGACAACAACTGCGACTCGATGGCCGACAACGGGCTCGCGTTCCAGGACTACTGGCCCGACGACGACCTCGACGGGCACGGCGACCCCACCGAGCCCTCGGTCACGACCTGCTCGGGCGCGCCCATGGGCTACGTCGCCTCCAACGACGACTGCGACGACGACGACGGGAACAACTTCCCGGGCAACCCGGAGATCTGCGACGGCGCCGACAACGACTGTGCGAACGGGCCCGACGACGGGCTGACCTTCGTGGACTACTGGCCCGAGGGCGACAACGACAGCTGGGGCAGCGACGCGGTGGCGGCGACCTCCACCTGCGACGGGCCTCCCGATGCTTCGGGATGGGCCACCCAGACGGGCGACTGCAACGACGCTTCGGGGGCCATCAACCCCGACGAGGCCGACATCCCCGCGAACGGCGTCGACGAGGACTGCGACACGGTCGACGACTGCTACTTCGACGACGACAACGACGGGCGTGGCTCGACCACGGTGGTGGTGGGCGAGACCATCGACTGCTCGAACAACAACGAGAGCACCTTCGACGACGACTGCGACGACAACGACCCCAACAACTTCCCGGGCAACAGCGAGTCGTGTGACGGCCAGGACAACGACTGCCAGAACGGGCCAGAGACCCCCGCCGAGATCACCTTCCTGGACTACTACCCGGACGGCGACGGCGACGGCTTCGGACAGCTCGGTGCCACGGCCGAGGAGGCCTGCGAAGCGCCCCCGGGCAAGGTCGCGAACAACGGCGACTGCGACGATGCGCGACCCGGCGTGAACCCCGGCGAGAACGAGACCACCTGCAACACCCTCGACGACGACTGCGATGCCCTCACCCTCGACGCACCCGATGCAGATGGCGACGGAGACCCGGTCTGTACGGACTGCGACGACGACGACGCGCTGAACAGCTCGATCGGCACCGAGATCTGCGATGGCCTCGACAACGACTGTGTGAACGGGGCCGACAACGGCCTGACGTTCGCGAACTACTGGGTCGACAACGACGACGATGGGTGGGGAAGCCCGCTGCTGCCGGCCGAGTCGACGTGTGACGGCCCGCCGATGGGCAAGGTCGACAACAACGGCGACTGCGACGACTTCGACGCGTCGCTCAACCAGGACGACGTCGACAACGACAGCGTCACGACCTGCGATGGGGACTGCGACGACGATGCGAGCGCGACCTACCCCGGTGCTCCGGACGTCCCGGACGGGCTGTTCACGGACGAGGACTGCGATGGCATCGACGGAACCGCGCTCGATGCGGTGTTCGTGAGCACGAGTGGCAGTGACGCGTCGCTGATCTGTTCGCAGGGCAGCCCCTGTCGGACCATCGACTACGCCCAGGGCGTGGCTCAGGGTCTGGGGCTCACCGAGGTCTACGTGCGGGCCGGCACCTACACCGGTGGCATCGTGGTCGAGGACGGGATGAACATCTACGGCGGCTACGACACGAGCTGGGTGCGCGATGCCAACACGATCAGCGCCCACAACGTGACGATCCTGGGGGGCTTCCGCAACTCGGTGAACGGGACGACGATCACGGAGTACATCACGGTCTACGCCGAGGATGTGGCGGCAGGGCTGTACGATCTCGAAATCGTCGGACCCACCGCGCTCGGCACCGAGAACGGCCGTGGGCGCAGCTCGTACGCGGTGTTCGCGGACGACAGCGTGCTCGACCTCGCCCGGGTGGTCGTCGATCAGGGCAACGGCGCAAACGGTGCGTTCGCGTCGACCGGATCGAGCGCGTCCTCGAGCGCACCGGGCTCCGCGGAGGGGGGTGACGGAGCAGGGGGCTCACAACACGTTCCCTGTTCCGAGAACCGCAACGGAGGCGGCTCGGGTGGGGTGAACTCGGCCTGTTTCAGCACGAGCGGGGGGGCCGGCGGAAGCTCGGGTCAATCCGACGACGACTGTGGCTGGACCGGCTTGATCCCTGGACCCCCTACAGGCGGACTCAACGGCTCGAGCGGTTCCCAGTGGTCGACCAACGGTCCCGGCTACCGCGGATCCGGAGGTGCTGTCTGTCAGGGCAACTGCACGACGGACAACGGCGGAGACGGCAATGACGGCCTGATCTCGAATGGCAGTGCGGGCGCTGGCTACACCAGCCGGGGCTTCGTCTCCAGCCGCTTCTGGTACGGGAGCTCGGGGCAAGGCGGGGGCGACGGACAGAACGGCGGCGGTGGTGGCGGCGGCGGCGGTGGCGCCGGTGAAGACGACGGCACCCTGGACAACCACTCCGGTGGGGGTGGTGGTGGCGGCGGTGCCGGCGGTTGTGCGGCGGATGGCGGCACGGGTGGCGGTGCTGGTGGCTCCTCCTGGGGGGTGTATGCGTATCAATCGTCCATCACCGCGACGGACTGCCTGTTCGAGCGCGGAAACGGCGGAAACGGTCGTAACGGCGGGAACGGAGGCAACGGACAGCCCGGGGGTCTCGGTGGTCTGGGCGGTAATGGTCCCTCGGATGCCGGTGATGGCGGGGACGGTGGCATGGGCGGCCATGGCGGCCACGGCGGCGGTGGCGGCGGCGGCTCCGGCGGCAACAGCTACGCCTTCTTCAACTGGGACTCGTTCATCAGCGCTCCCGGCACCACGATGACGGGTGGCAGTGGCGGCAGCGGTGGCAACGGAGGAGAGTCCGCCCCGGACTGGATCGACGGAAATGATGGCTCCAACGGCGAGTCCGGCGCCATCGGCGACGAGTTCGTCTGCGCGGTCCTCTTCGACTGCTGACGGCTGGACCGAGTGGGTTAGTCCGGGTGCCACCCGCGCCCGGACGACGCCCATGCCCCATCTCGAGACCCTGATCTCCGCCGAGCAGCTGAACACCCGCATCCGCGCCCTGGGCAAGGAGCTCGACGCCCACTACGCCGCAGCGGACGAGGGTGCGCCCATCATCGCCATCGGCGTGCTCAAGGGCAGCATCCTCTTCCTCGCCGACCTCGTCCGCGAGATGGACAGCGACGTCCGGCTCGCGTTCCTGGGGGTCGCCAGCTACCACGGCACCGAGTCCACCGGAGTCGTTCGGGTCACCCACGATCTGTCGGCCTCCATCGAGGGCGCGCACGTGCTGGTCGTCGAGGACATCGTGGACTCCGGCCTCACCCTCGCGTACATCCGCGACATGCTGAAGGTCCGCAAGCCGAAGTCGCTGCGCATCGTCAGCCTGCTCGACAAGCCCGAGAAGCGCACGGTCGACGTCGAGGTCGAGCACGTCGGGTTCACGATCCCCGATGCCTTCGTGGTGGGCTACGGCCTCGATCTCGACCAGCAGTAC
This sequence comes from Myxococcota bacterium, assembly GCA_965224055.1. Taxonomy (GTDB): domain Bacteria; phylum Myxococcota_A; class UBA796; order UBA796; genus JACKEQ01. The sequence goes on from OZ245034.1 coordinate 7,557,851, forward strand.
CGGAACCTGCCCTACATCGCGGTCTACCACCCCGATTCCGGAGACGCCTGATGTCCATCCCCGTCGTCGACGTCCACGACCTCACCTCGACGGCCCCTGCGGCCCAGGCACGCGCAGCGGCGGCGATCCGCGAAGCGTTCGGTGAATACGGGCTGATCTACATCCGGAACCACGGGATCGACCGCGACCAGGTGCTCGGCACCTACCAGTCCTTCCTCGAGGTCCTCGATCGGCCGGAGGACGAGAAGCGCAGCTGGGGTGGGCCCGACATCTGGTACCAGCGGGGGTGGACGCCTCCGAACACCGAGCAGGCCGTCGTCGCGGGTGGCCAGCCGGACTTCAAGGAGTGCTTCTTCACCTGTCCCACCGAGCTCGATGCCCGCTGTCAGCGCTGGTGGCCCGAGGTCTACGCCGACAACGTCTGGCCGGCCGACGCACCCCTGTTCGAGCGGAGCCTGACGTCGACGGGGCGGCAGATCCACGCCGTCGGTCTGGCCCTGCTGGCGGGCTGCGAGCAGGCGCTGGAGCTGGAGGCCGGCACGCTGACGGGTCGGTGCGACGGGGCGCCCCACGTCACCCGCGTGCTGAAGTACCTGCCGCTGAACGAAGACCAGGTGGGCACCGGCATTCTGTGGGGCGAGGAGCACACGGACTTCAACCTGCTCACGCTGCTTCCCGGTGGGGCGTTCTACCGGGACGGCGAGCCCGCATCGCCGGAGAGTCGCGGGGGCCTGTTCCTGCGAACCCGGCCCACACCCGAGCATCCCCGGGGTCAGCAGGTCCAGGGGGCGCCGCCCGAGGGCTGCATGGTGGCCCAGGTCGGGCAGCAGCTCGAGGTGCTCACGGCGGGTCGGCTCACGGCGACGCCTCACGTCATCACGGCGCCGGACGAGCCGGGCTGGACGCGGTGTTCGATGGCGCACTTCATCCACCTGCACGGCATGCAACCGGTGGCGCCGCTGCGCGAGTTCGAAGCGGATCCCGAGGCCATCGAGTACGCTCCGCCGGTGCTCGCAGGGACCTATGCCCACAAAACGCTCGTGGACATCGGGCTCGCGCCGCGCGAGAGCCTCGAGAAGCTGGGCTACCGGCACTACGGGCGGTTGTCGTCGTTCCGCGCTCAAGAGGCGTAGGCGCTGCGCCGGGGTCCTCGCGCCGATCTGCTCGTCTTCCGGGCTGTACTCGTGTCCACGGCGACTCGCGCCATCGGTCGAGATCGTCCTGGTGCAGCGGGGGTATCCGGGGGTCGCAGACCCCTTCTGTGTAGCCTGGAGCTGGCCCCGTCGACAGGTCCGGTCTCCTCGGTTGGACTTGGTGGGTCGATGTCTGCGAATCGGCTGTGTGAGCAGGTTCGCTGGAGTCTGCTGCGCGTCGGATGGTGCCCTCCGGGCGGGTCACGCAGAGGAAGCAGAGGCGAGGGTGGAGTTGGCGGGTTCAGGAAGGTCCGCATGACTTTGCGCCGTCGAGAGGCAGGCGTCGTCCGAGAGCCGCAGAGCGAGAACGGTGCAGATGGGGAAGCACTGCTGCGCTGGGGCCTTCGTGGCGATCCGCTCGTCTTCCGGGCTGTTCTCGTGTCTACGGCGACTCGCGCCATCGGTCGCGATCGTCGGGGTGCAGCGGGGGTATCCGGGGGTCGCAGACCCCTTCTGTGTAGCCTGGCGATGACCCTGTCGACAGGTCCGGTCTCCTCCGTTCGACAGGTGGGCCGATGTCTGTGAATCGTCCTCATGGAATCGGGAACGACCTCGTGACGGCCAGAAGGGTTGATTGATCAGAGTCTCGGAGCGAGGGCCGATGTCGACAAGGCAGTGATGCGCTTAGGTCTGACGTTTGGCCCTCGTTCTTCAGTCAGTCCTATTGAGGTGTTGGCGCTCCGGGTCAAAGAGAAATATGTTTTCCGGTGACCCCATCAGTGTGTACGCGCAGGATTCGGTAAAATACAGGTTTTTCCATATGAATGCGCGCACCCACGCGGAAGATCGCTTAGTCCGCGTTGCGAGAGTGGTGATGAACGCCTGCCACCAAGCTGATGTGTTGCCCACTTCTCGATTAATATTCAAGTTCGTCGCGATTCCGATGAGTCTGGCATCCTGATCGAGCAAGTTGTTGCGAATCAAGTGTTCTGTGATGTCACGTGTGTAACCCATTTTCATCATGCCGCTCCAGATTACATTCCAACGTTCAAAGTATGTGCCACCTCGAAGTCGAATGGGAATGTATGCATATATGCGATGTAGTAGGCGCCACATAAGAATTGCCGATTGTGCGGCGTCCACAGGGATAAGAGTGCCAATTACGGTGACTGCGCCGTGCTGAAGTGCCCTTGATGAGACGTTTGTGTATGTGTTTGAAGACAGGACAGACGAGCAAGTGCTATGGATGACGATGGGCGGAAGCCCGAAGTATCCAACGGGAAACCGGCCATCCCACTTCTTTCCGCCTAAGACAAGAAAGGTCGCGCCGTCTCGGTGCTGGCCGTGCATGTCGAATACAAGTATCGTAGGGTGATGCTTTTGCACGCATCGCATGATGTCATCTGTCGTGTTGACGTCCTCGAATACTATGTTGTTGAAACGGTCGTCTGCGCGAACAGCCATCTCAAGTAGATGGCCAACAGGGTCGCCTTGCAAGAAAGAGCGGACTACCAGTATGCGTTGAAGGACGGTGTAGGGAAGGTGGATTGGTGTGCTTTGGGTAAGGCGCTCCACCAAGAGATCGCCAGGCACCGTCGGAAGTCGGCTGTAGACACTGGAAACGCTGAGTGGCACTCCCATCCGTTCGTCTGGCAAGAGCTCAATCGGCCAGTCTGAAATCAGCTTTAGGTGACCCCTCGACCTAGCAATGCATGCGCGGATGTCCTCTGGTACCGCTTCCATGAAGTGGTTCGCAGCTCTACGTGCAAGCTGCGCTCGCCGACGAGCGAGATTGGGATCCGAAAGAGACAGAGTCGCCAGGTCTCGCCACCGTTGAAAGACTCGCGGGGTAGGCGGAATTCGGATGGCGGGGGCGAACTGTTCGCTACATTTGAGGGCGACTGCATGTGTGAGCGCATCCAATTCTTGTCGTCGCTCATGGAAAAGCGGTCCTTCAGGCCCTGTAGTCTCGTTGACGATTGTGCCCTCGGGGACCTCGACAAGATGGCTCCTTTGATTTCGCATCGATTTCAGGCTCTCCAAGACTCGGGTCGCCGCGGGAGAACGCTTCTCTCGGAAACGAGAGATTAGATGTCGAACTAGGATTGATGGGGCGAACTGACTGACCACCAAGTCAATGCCAGGCGACGCCACTGGTTCCGAATGCGTCGTGGCGACTTTCCGTAGCCTTCGAATTTCTCTCCACAAGGACACCATGGATTCATCGTGAGTAGCTTCGTTCGGTTCTGGCTTTAGCGGAAAGGGCTCAACGCTCTTGAACGAGTATCCCATCGTGCCCAGAGCAAACTCACTGGGAATGGTGGTGTTGTGATGCCGCGCGATCAAGTCGAGTTGAATCACACTTTCTGTCTGGGGAAGTGTGTTTTCGATGACCTCGTTGGCGAGTACGTCGCCCGTCTTTTCGTACAGGCTGGCGGCTTGGCGCAATATCCAATCGAGCAAAGACAGCTCAGGTGGCATTTCTACGCGTCCTGTCTGGTGATCAAATATTGCTATGAAAACGCCTTTGTCACGGATCCTTGTTACTCGGGCTTCGGCGCTACGAGCGACCGTCGGGCTTATGAATGCAAAAGTAAAGTGGTGCTTACTCGCGTACGCTTCGACGACGTCAAGGTGTACCCGTCTGTTCTTCTGAAATACCGCATAGAAGGCTGCTCCTGACGCCCTCCTGGTCCGAATGTCTTCGATGGGCATGGCGCATTCGATAGCCGACGTGGGGAGTGAGCTGATGAATAGTAGAATGCTGCTTGCTTCTAGTGTACCCCGATGAATTGCCTGAAGTATCGAAGTGCCTTCGATATTCATAGGTTCGTGTGGCCGATTCGGAGGATCAGGCAGCTCCACGATGTAGTGAATTTGCAGATGTCGTATCACTTACATTTCTCCCATTACGGTCTCCAGATCACACCGCTCCAGGTGCGGTAGTCCGACAGATTCCGACACGGCTGGTCGACGATGGCTCCGCGCTCGAACGCACACCCGATGCCGATCTCGATGTCGACTCCCGGCGCCTTGATCAGACTCTGGTGATCGACGCTCTGGACGATTCGCAGGCCCGCCAGGCTGTACGGCGCCACACCCGTACCCGTCCAGATCCGCTGCCGCTCCAGCATCAGCTCGATGCCGCCCGACGCGATGGCCCACTCCATCGTGTCGTGCACCGTGCCCGACGCCGTGTCCGGACGCAGCCAGCCGTTCCGGATCTGCCGCCACTGCGCCGCCTCGGCACGCACGCCCGAGGTCACGCCGCCCAGCCGGAAGGGCTCTCCGCCCGCGAAGCCGATGGTGTACTGCGTCTGGAGTTTCCAGGTGCGCCCCAGCGACAGCCCGAGCCGCCCCCGACCCAGGCTGGTGTTGAAGCCCGTGTCCTGTCCGAGCGACCCCATGCCTTCGGTCCAGACACGCAGCCAGCGGGTCCGCGGAGACACCCAGGTGGCGGTGCCCTGGGCGAAGACCTCGCCGCGCGCCTTGCCGTCCAGATCCATCTCGGCCCACGCGCCAGCACTCCCGGTCACCCAGCTGACGAGGGTTCCGGTCTCGCCGTGCAGACCCACGCTGCCGCCCAGGTTCCAGGGAGGAGTGAGGCCGTCCTGGACGAACCAGGCCCGGGTCTCGAGGGTGGCGGGGAGCGTGCGGTTCGCCCACCACATCCCGCCGCCGGTGGTCCCCCCGAAGTCGCCCAGGCTGCCGACCACGACGAGGTCGTTGCGCCCGACGATGTCGCCCAGCCGCAGGCCGCCCTCGAAGTTGGACGCACCCTGACCGACCTCGCCGCCCACCAGCAAGCGCGGCTCCAGTCGACCGACGCCCATCGGCTGGGGATCGATGGCGACCGGTGGGTTCTCGGGGGCGTCGACGGGCTCGGCCAGACCCACCAACCCGATCGTGTCGTCTGGAGCGGGCCGGACGGAGCCATCGAGCGCTTGGAAGTGCACCTCCAGCCCGTCGGCCTGCATCTGCAGGTAGTACAGGCCCACCGTGTCCCCATCGACCACCGGCTCCGGGCCCAGCGCCGCTCCGTTGTCGGTGAGGCGGGTGGGCTCTTCGTCGGTGAACAGGGGCAGCCGCCACAGATCGAGGCGACCGTTCACGGCGAGGCTCGCGACGAGGGCGTCCTCCCGGCCTTCCTGGGCCGGCATCCAGGCATGGTGGATGACCGAAGCCCCCGCGGGCACGAGCACTTCGAGCTCCTGGCCCGTGGAGAGGTCGCGCACGACGGGCCGGAATCCGGATCGGTCCGTGCCGCCATCGACCGGAGTGGCGTCCTGGACGAGGTAGGCGACGCGCTCCCCGGCTGCGTCGAAGCGAGGCATGTCGACCACGCGCTCGACGGACATCGGCGTGATGGGGGTGACCGCACCGGTGTCGAGCTCGACACGCGACAGGCCGGTCTTCCCGAAAGACCCCTGCACGGCGACCACCCAGGTGCCGTCGGGGTGGGCGTCGGGGTCGCGCACATCGCCCATGGACGTCACCCGGCGGGTCGCGCCACTGTCCACGTCGACGGTGAACAGGTCGCGACGGATCCGGCGATACCGGTCGACCCGGCCGACGTCGTAGATCAGCGTCTGGTCGTCGATCCAGCGGGCGTTGCTCGGAGGATGGGTGCGGTCCTGCAGCGCGAAGACCTGCTTGCGGGGTGGGTGGCGAACCGGCCCGGGAGGCGCGTCCAGGGGGTCTCTCTCGAGGATCTCGGCGATCAGTTCGGCCCGCTTGTCGACGGCCTCCTGGTTCACCTCTGTGTTCCAGACCACCAGTGCCGGGGGATCGTCCGACGCGCCCCGTACGACCGCGAGCTTGCTCCCATCGGGGGATCGCGCGGGCACGCCGGTGGTCCAGGCCGTGTCCATCCACAGCGAGTCGCGGCTCCAGTCGGCGCCGTCGGCGCGCATGGCATCGGCGGTGACCTCGGCGGTGAACCGGTTGTAGAGCACCCACGGCTTGTCGCCGAACAAGCCCTCGAAGGCCTGGTCGAAGGTGCGGACCTTCTTGGCGGTCATGCGTGCCCAGAGGTCCCGTAGCGCGTGCTCGCGGCCCTGCTCGGCGGCGCGGGCCTCGAGCCACTCGAGGTAGGCCGAGCCCACCAGGTAGGCGTAGCCGTAGCCCTGCCAGCGCCCGGAGCCCGACAGCTCGCCGTAGGACGGCAACGCGCCCTGCTGGGCGAGGCGACGGAGGAGTGTGGCGCGAATCGCCCCGTGTGGACGGCCGGATCCGGTGAGGCGGCCTTCGACGACCGTGGCGTAGCCCTCGATCACCCAGCGCGGACTCTTGATGGGGATGGGAGTGAGCCGGAACAACCACTGCATCAGCTGGCCGGGAAACGCCCGTGCGGGACGGAGCAGATGCACGACGTGAGCGTCTTCGTGGGTGATGAGCAGCTCGCCCCAGTCGCGGTAGTGGCCGATTGCGCTGTCGGCGCCGGGAGGGGTGGTCCAGAGCATCATCCGCGGGCTGCGACCGAGGGGGATGACGGCGCCGTTGGCCTCGGACACGGGATCCTGGACGACCACCTGGACCTGGAAGTCGGGGACGTAGCCGACCTCTTCGGCGACCCGGGCTCGAATGGACTCCATGCGGGCGACCTGGAGCAGGGTCCAGTCTTCGGCGGGCTCGGGGTAGTGGACCCGGTAGTGCTCGGTCTCGACGACCTTCCACGGCGCGATGGCGGGCTCCTGCGCACGAGCGGGGGCTGCGAGGAGGAGAGCGGCGAGAGAGAGGAGAGCGGGGACGGCGGGGATCACGAGCGGGGACTCCGGGCGTTCGCGACAGTGTGCCAGGATGCAGGCCGTGCGTGTCGTCCGTTCCACGACCTGTCGGATCTGCGAGTCGGCCTGTGGCCTGCTGGCGACGGTGGACGACGGGCGCATCACGGCCCTGGAGCCGGACCCCGCGCATCCGGTGTCGAAGGGCTTCGCCTGCCGGAAGGGGACGACCTTCCACCGACGGCTGGCGGGCGCGCACCGACTGCGGGTTCCGACCGTGCAGGGCGAGCCGGTCGGGTGGTCGACCGCGCTCGAGACGGCCGGAGAGGCGCTGTCGAGGGTGCGACAGCGCTTCGGGCCCGGTGCGGTGGGGCTGTACAGCGGGAACGCAGCGGGGCACGGCTTCGGGGCGGTGCTGGGCCTGGAGGCGTTCCAGCGCGCGTTCGAGGGGTGTCGGCACTACTCGTGTCTGACCCTGGACAACAGCGAGATGTTCGCGGTGGCCGAGGCGGTGTGGGGGCATCCGCTGACCCACTTCGTCGCGGACTATGCAGGGTCGGACGCGATCGTGCTGTTCGGGACGGATCCGCTGTCGTCCCAGCCGAGCCAGGCCCAGAGCCACCCCGACGGCGTGCGGCAGCTCCGGAGCCAGCGAGAGGTGCTGGTGGTGGTCGATCCCCGTCGATCCGCGACGGCAGCGGTGGGGACCCACCTGCCGATCCGGGTGGGCGGCGATCTGGTGCTGCTGGCCTGGCTGGTCCGTCGAGCCCTGGACCGGGGTCGTCGGGTGGCGGGGGCCGATCGCATCCGGGCGGCGCTCGATACGGTCTCGCTGGGCATCGAGCAGGTGGGAGCGGCAACCGGCCTGTCGGCACGGGCGGTTCGGGACCTGGACGACCGTCTGGCCCGGGCGGAGCGGCCGCTGGTGTGGTCGGGGCTCGGCGTGCTGTTGGGGCGCGACGGGACGCTGGGCTGGTGGTTGACGGGACTGCTCCAGGCGCTGGTGGGCGGGATCGGTCCGGGTCGGCCGTGGGCACCGGGCGGATCGGCGCGGCTGCAGGCGCTCCTGAAGCGGATCCCCCTGATCGGTCGGGACGAGACCCGGCGGTCGCGGATCGGGGACTGGCCTGCGATGCTGGGGACGATCCCGGCGGCGACCCTTCCAGGGGACATCACCACCCCGGACGACGACGGTGGGCCGGCTCTGAAGGCGCTCGTGAGCATCGGTGGTGAGCCCGGGCGGGCACTTCCGGACAGTCGGGCGGCGGATCGCGCGCTGTCGAAGCTGGAGAGCCTCGTGTGCATCGGGGTGTTCGCCGGTCCGACGGCGAGACGGGCGGACGTGGTGCTGCCGGTGGCGAGCTGGCTCGAGCGGCGGGAGTCGGCGCTGCACAACGCCTGGCAGCGACCCGTTCCGGCGTTCCGGTCGGACCCGGCGGTCGTGCACACTCCCCTCCCGACGGACTGGGAGGTGCTGACGGAGCTGTGTCGGGCGGCGGATCGGCCGGTGTTCGGGAGCCGCGTCGCCGATCGGGCGCTGGGGTGGGCGCAGTCGATGGGGTGGACGCCCGAGACCCTCGCAGAGGCCGTCGGGCCCTGGGTGCTCGGCGGGGGTGCAGCGTCGACGACTCCAGCGCCCCGATGGGCGGTGCCGACCTACCTCGACGCCCTGCCGGATGCTCTGAGAGCCGCGATGGAGAGCGAGTCGGCGCTCCGGTTGCTCACGACGGTTCGGCCGTCCGGGGCGATGAACCACTGGATCCGGCCGCGTCGCGAACCGGTGGCGCGAGCCCACCCCGAAGACCTCGCGGCTGCGGGGCTGATAGCGGGGTCGACCCCTGTTGACGCCGTGCTGAAGGGGCCCGCGGGTCGCCTGGCTGTGACGCTCTCGCCCGACCCGGAGCTGTCGCGAGGCACGGTGGTGGTGCCGTTCGGCGGAGCGGTGAACCCGAACCAGCTGGTGGCGGCGGATGCGCTGGAGCCGTTCAGCGGGCAGCCCTTCTCCAACGGCACCCGGGTCACGATTCTTCCTCCGTCGGTCGACGATCCGGGCATCAACACGGACGCGTGATGGGCCGATGAGCCGGCCATGCTGCTCACCCTGCCGTTCCTGACCGCCGTCCTCGGACCTGTCGTGGTGGAGCCCGCAGTCGCGTCTCCCGCGGTTCCGTTCCTTCCGACCCGCTCCGAGACCGTCGAGCCCGACTTCGCCGAAGAGGCCACCCTGGCCCTCGCGGTCACCCCGGGCGCACGCGCCGAGCTGCTCCCCTCCACCCAGCCCGGCGTGCTGGAGGTGGCGGTGACGGACAACCGGGTGTCGCTGCACGGCCAGCTCCAGGAGATCCGGTCGTCGGGCAACCTCTACCTGCCCGGGGTGCGCGACTACGAGGCGATCTCCCTCGGTGGGGGTCGGTCGTTCCTCCGCATCCGGCTCTCGGACGCCACCCAGCAGGCCGACGTCGCGGTGGTCGACGGTCGCCTGGTCGTCCGATTCACACCGACGGCCGGCTCCGGGACCTCCGAGAGCTCCGAGACCGCCCCGTTCTTCGGGCCGTTCGAGGGACCCCTGCCGGTCTCGGTCCTGGCCACCGACCCTCCGGCACGTCGTCCCGCGATGCCCCCGTCCCGCCCGCTCGTTCCGCTGCTCGGCGACGCGAGCTACACCCGCATCGACCCGCTGGATGTACCCCTGGACCGCACCAGCCATCCCGCGGGCGACGGGATCTGGGTTCCGCCCGTTCCCGAAGAGGGGCCGACAGCGGCGCTGCACCGTTCGCCAGACGACTGGTGGGCCATCGACGGGTATCGCGAGCTGCTGACCACGGGGGTGCCGGACGCGACGGTGGAGACCAGCGCACGGCTGCGTCTGGCCCAGGCTCACCTCCGGCTCGGGATGCCGCACGAAGCGGACTACTACCTGCGCTCGGTGCTGGCGGCCGAGACGAACGTGGCGTTGCCCGCGGACGTGCACCTGCTGGCGGCTCAGGCCCGACTGGGGCTCGGAGACTGGGAGGGTGCACGGGCGCATTGTGTGGCCGCATCGGACCTGGGCGCTCCGCCCGCCTGGGTGCTGCCGTGTCTTGGTGCGCTGGCCTTCGAGACCGGGGTGCCTGCTCCGACGGACGTGGGGCGGGCGATCGGCGCGCTGGAGCCCACGGACGGCAATCCCACGCACGGCGTGCACCTGCTCCTCGCGGCCCAGCTGCTGGCCAGTGACCATCGATACGGGGAGGCGGCTCGACTGGCTGAGCGGGCGATCGATGCGCTGAAGGCGGACATCTCCGCGGATCTGGCTGGACCTGCGACCCGCGACCACCTGGCACATGCCTGGCTGACGCTCGGGGACGCCCGCTACCTGCAAGCGGACGACGAGGGCGCAACGAGCGCGTGGACACAGGCCTCTCGGCTGGGCATGCCGCGACTGGCCCGTCTGCGTCGGGGGATGCGGGAGCTCGCATCGCAGCCCCGTCGCACCTGGGGCCAGTCGATTCCCTGGCTCGATCGACAGACGCGGGATGGCAGTCCGGTGGCGGTGGAGGCGCACTACCTGCTGGCCCAGATCGAGACGGCGTACAGCGACCCCGCAGGAGCGGCGCGTCGGTACTCCCAGATCTGGGACCTCGATCCCGAGCGAACCCTTCGCAGCGATGTTCCCGAGCGTCAGCTGGAGGCCTGCGAGGGGCGCCTGATGGAGCTGGCGCACGATCAGCGCTGGGCCGACACCCTGGTGTTCGCGAAGTCTTGCTGGCGTCCGGAGCTGGACTGGCTGGCCGCCGACACGCGGGCGCAGGAGTCGCTGGCAGACGCCTGGGACGGAATGGGCCTGGTGGATCCGGCGCTGAAACATCAGCGGCGGGCCGTACAGGTGCGCAACCAGCTCGGTCGGGACGATCTGCCGAGCCTGCTCGACCTCGCAGACCTCTACACCCGGTCGGGGCGACCCCAGGAAGCGCTGGAGACCGTGGAGTACATCGGGTCGTCGATTCCTGCGGCGCAGCGTGGAGATCCGCGCATCGGACTGGTGGAGGCGGAAGCCTGGGCGGCCCTGGGCGAGCCGGATCGCGCGCTGCGACTGCTGGTGCGGGGGGAGCGGGCGTCTGTTGAACGGCATCCAGGGGTGGCGGCGCGGGCGACGACGCTGGCGGCACTGCTGGAAGCCCGTCGTGGACGGTGTGATCGCGCGCTCCCTCGTCTGGAGGACCTGCCCCTGGACGCCCCGTTCGAGGAGCAGGTCGCCGAGCTCGAGCGACGGGATCGGGAGCGGGGAATCCGCCGCGAACGACGGGGGATCCGTCCGCCGAACGTCGAGGTGACGCTGGCGCGCGAAGAGCGGATCGATCTGCTGTTGGCGCGCTCGCGATGTCGGATGGAGGCGAGTGATCCCGCAGGGGCTGCAGCGGATGCAGCACGGGCGGATGCACTGGAGCGCGAGGCCGGCAGCGCGGATCCGGGAGAGGGTGCGTGGCTCCAGTCGGCGATCGCGTCGGCGACTCCCCAGCCGGATCGGCCCGACAGCACGGACATCTGGGCGGCTTTGCTCGACGAGGAGGAGCGGGCCCGACGGCCCCTCGATCGCCAGCCCTGACCTCGCTTCGAGAAAACACTGAACTCGGATCGGCACCGTCCGATGGACGCCCATCACCCGACAGTGGGGTGGGAGGACACGATGCTGTTCGATTCGATGTACCGATCGCTGGAAGGGGTCCTGGACCTCCGTAGCCAGCAGCACTCGCTGACGGCTGGGAACCTCGCGAACGCGGACACCCCTGGCTACCGCGCCAAGGTCATCGACTTCGCGTCCGAGCTCCAGGAATCGTTCGGTCACGGCGACGGGCTCGCGATGCAGGTCTCCAACGCGGGACACCTGCCGGGCACGAACGGACCCGGAGTGGTCGACGTCCTGGACCTCGACCCGCCGGACGGCTCCCTCGACGGCAACAGCGTGCTGGTCGAGCGCGAGACCGTGCGTCTGCAGGAGAACAGCCTGATGTATCGGGCCGTGTCGTCGGGTCTCTCCCGCCGGCTGGCCATGCTCAAGTACGCCGCCAACGACGGGAGATGACCATGGACCTGCTCGACACCTTCAACGTCTCGGCCTCCGGGCTGGCCGCCCAGCGGACCCGCCTGCAGACCATCAGCAGCAACCTCGCGAACGCGAACACCACGCGCACCGAGGAAGGAACCCCGTACCGCCGCAAGGTCCCGGTCTTCGAGGCCGAAGCGGTGGCGACCTTCGGGGACGCGCTGGACAAGGAGCTCGCGAGCGTCCGTGTCGCGGGCACCCGCGATGATCCGACGCCGTTCCCCGTCGTCCACGACCCCGACCATCCCGACGCCGACGCCGATGGCTACGTCCAGCTGCCGAATGTCGACGTGCTCTCGGAGATGGTCGATCTCATGAACACGAGCCGGAGCTACGAAGCCAACGCGAACGTGGTGGACACCACCCGTGAGATGGCGATGCGCGCTCTGGACATCGGGAGGTAGCCATGATCGATTCCATCGCATCCCTGACCAGTGGTCTCGGACCCGTCTCGACGGGAACCGAGCGCCAGAACGGACTCCCCGGAACGCCCGGCCTGACCGGGCCGGAAGCGGGAGGCGACGCCGATGCGTTCGGCTCCGCGCTCGCTTCGGCCATCGACGACGTGGATGGTGCGCGGGAGGCAGCCGATGGCGGACTCGCCCGTCTCGCCAGCGGCGAAGAGGTCGACCTGCACGGCACGATGATCGCCCTCGAGAAGGCCGACATCACGCTGCGCACGATGGTCTCCGTTCGCAACAAGGCCATCGGCGCCTACGAAGCCGTGATGAACATGGCGATCTGACGGTTCCGACCGTCCGGCTCGCCACGTCCGAACTCCCGAATCTCCCCGTTCCCTCCCTCCAGGAGACAGGCCCGTGCGTGAGCGCCTGCAATCCTTCCTCGCCTGGCATGCCGCCCTCGAATCCGGCCGCCGGATGCAGCTGTACGCCGCACTGTTGTTCGCGCTCCTGGGCGTGGGTGGGTCGGCCTACTGGGCCACCTGGACCCCGTACCAGCCGCTGATCTCCGGTCGGGCGTACGACGAGGTCCTCGATGCCGCCGCCGCTCTTCAGCCGGCTGGGATTCCCTACCGGATCGAGGACAACGGCACCTTGTCGGTTCCGGTCGCCCAGCTGGGGCAGGCCCGCGCGGCCCTGTCCGCGGCGGACGGTCTGCCGTCTCTGGCCGACGTCGGGGAGCTGCGCCTCGGGTTGACGCCCCGCGCCCAGGACTGGGCGTTCATCCGGGCCCGCGAAGGCGACATCGCCCGGATGATCAACGGCATCGCCGGGATCAGCGGCAGCCGCGTCGCGGTCACGCCCCGGGTCGACGCGCTCTTCGCCGACGAGGAGCAGCCGGCCCGCGCGTCGGTCTTCCTCAAGCACCGTCCCGGTCACAAGCTGGCGAGTGCGCAGGTCGAAGCCGTGGTGAACCTGGTCGCGAACTCGGTCGAGGGTCTCGAGCCCGAGAACGTCAGCGTGGTGGACGAGCGCGGAAAGCTCCTCAACGAGGGCCTGTTCGGCACGTCTGGCGCGGATCCGCTGGAGCTGCTGGAGTACCAGGTCGCTCTGGAGCAGCGCTACGAAGACGCCGTCTCGGACGCTCTCGATCCGCTGCTCGGCTACCAGGGGGGCTTCTCGGTCACCGCGACGGTCGACGTCGACCACACGAGCGCACAGACGGTCAGCAAGGCGGTCGAGACCGACAAGCAGGCGCTCCTGTCCGAGCAGCTCAACGAGCAGAGCTCCCAGGAGGCCGCCAAGGGAGGCGTGCCCGGAGTGGACGCCAACCTGCCCGAGCGCCCCGCAGCGCCCGTCGACGGCGGTGGAAAGTCCGAGTCGACGGCCATCACGAGCAACTACGTGTACCCGACGGTCGACACCGTCACCGACACCCCGAGTGGGCGGGTCCAGCGGGTGAACGTCGCGGTCCAGGTGGACAGTGCTCGCATCACGGCGCTGGCCGAGGCCGCCGAGTCGACGCCCGAAGAGCTGCAGACCCGCATCCAGGAAGCCGTCCGGGCTGCGGTGGGCTTCGATGCCGCCCGCAACGACCAGGTCCACGTGAGCTTCGTGCCCTTCGCCGAGCCCGCCTGGGTCGAGGGTGAAGCGACGTCGGGGTCCTGGCAGGACGTCGCCACCGAGCTCGCTCCGATGCTGGCCCCCTGGATCGTCGCTGCCCTGGGCCTGTTGCTCGGCTTCCTCTACGTCGTCCGTCCCCTGATGGTCGCGGCCACCGCCGCACCCGAGGTCGAGCAGGACGACGAAGGTGAGTCGGGTGCCGACGACGGCCCGGGCATCGCAGACCGCCTCCGGGAGATGGCCAACAACTTCGAGTCCATCGACCCCTCCGACCTCAACCGCCTCGTCTACCGCGAGTCCGATGCTGCAGCCCGTGTGCTCCGGCAGTGGTCTCGCGCATCTGGAGAGTGAGCCATGGGTGCTGCACAGAGCCTCCGTCACGTCACCGACGCCACCGAGCTGACCGGCATCGAGCGCGCCGCCGTCCTGCTGATGTACCTCGACGAGGACACGGCCCGGGTCGTCCTCGACCACGTCCCCGAAGAGGAGGTCCGGGACATCGGACTCGCGATGTCGACGCTGGACCGGGTCGATCCCGAGGTCGTCGAGATGGTGGTCACCCAGTTCGTCATGGACATGACCTCCGCCCAGATGACGCCGCAGCGCGGAGAGGAGTTCGCCCTGAACGTGCTGCCCCGGCTGGTCGCGCCGGCCCGTCGCCAGCGCATCGAGCGCCCGTTGCGCCGGCAGCTGTCGAAGTCCTTCGAGCAGTTCGTCTCCCAGCGCCCGCCCGCAGCTGTGGCAGCCATCCTCCTCGACGAGCATCCCCAGACCCGCGCCATCGCCCTGCTGATGATGGGGCCCGAGGCGGCGTCGGCGGTGCTGGAGGAGTTCGACGAGGAGACCCGCCAGGACCTCGTGCGCCGCATGGCGAAGACGGCGTCGGTCCCGAGCGACCTGGCCGACGAGGTCGAAGCGGCGATGCGCCAGGCCCTCGAGGATCACGGATCGGACAGCTGGGTCGTGGACGGGGTGTCGCGCACGGCCAAGATGATGGGGCGCTTCGAGCGGGACTCCCAGGAGGACCTGTTCGACGCCATCGAGGAGGACGATCCCGAGCTGTCGGAGCTGCTGCGGAAGAAGCTGGTGGTGTTCGACGACCTGACGGTGCTCGAGGACCGCGCGGTGCAGAACCTGCTCAAGAACGTCGAGCGCACGGTGCTCGTTCTGGCCTTGCGTGGCGCATCGCCCACGCTCACCGACCTGTTCACGCGCAACCTCTCCAGTCGGGCCCGTCAGGACGTGCTCGAGGAGATCGAGCTGCTGGGTCGGGTTCCCCGCAACCAGGTCGAGGAAGCGCGCGAGCAGATCGTCGAGCTGGTCCTCGATCTCGTCGAGAACGGTGCCATTCCGCCGCTGGTCGGCGGGGGTGAAGAGTTGGTCTGATGGCATCGTTCACGCCGACGCTCCGCTTCGCACCGCGGGTCCGGGAGTCTCCAGACGCCGAGGAGTCGCCCGACTCCCCGGGTGCGGGGGAGGGGAGCACGCCGGACGCTCGGGAGAGCTACCGGGCGACCGCGCTGACGAAGCGACGCTCGGCGGGAGCGCCTGGCCGCTTCGACACCCTCAGCCTCGTCACGGGGCTGGCCGCCGCGCCCGAGCCACCAGAGCCCGCGCCGACGCCACCTCCGGAGTCCGATCCCGCCTACGTCGAAGAGATGTTGGAGACCGCCCGACGGGCGGGGCGCGCAGAAGCGATGGCCGAGCTCCAGCCCAGGATCGACGAGCTCGAGGAGATGGTGGAGAGCCTCGGACCCGCCCTCGAGTCGCTGTCGACGCTGCGCCGCCAGGCCCTCGAACAGGCTGCAGGCGACGTGGGGGACATCATCCGGGCGGTCTGCGGACGCGTCCTGGACGAATCGTTCTCGACCCAGCCCGGCGCGCTCACCCGGATCATCACCGATGCGCTGGCCCAGCTCCCGGAGGCTGAGGAGGTGCAGATCGCCGTGCCGCCCGGGATGCTCGAGCACGTCGCACGCGCGGTCGATCCGCGATTCCGGTCGTGCGTGGTGCCCGACGGGAACATCTCGACCGGATGTGTGGTCCGGACCCGGTACGTGACGCTGGACGCCACGCTCGAAGCCGCGCTCGCCGGGGTGGATGCGGCGGTACACGAGTGGCTGGGTGTGCAGCCGTGGAACACGGGGAGCCTCTGATGCCTCAGCACGCGCAGCACCTGCCTCATCTGCGGACGGACCTGTTGCGACGGGCCGTCGAAGGAACCCCGCTACGCCGGGTCGTCGGGCGGGTCGTACAGGTCGTGGGCCCCGTGATCACGGCCGAGTTGCCGGGGGCGACCGTGGGCGCGCTCTGCTACGTCGCGGGCAAGCCCTGCGAGATCGTCGGGTTCACCGGGCACCGCGCACTGCTGATCGCCCTCGACGACGGGGCGGTCACCTACGGCGCGCCCGTCGAGCTCTCTCAGGACGTGTTGCGCGTCGGAGTGGGGGATGCGCTGGTCGGACGGGTGCTCGACGGTCTCGGCCGACCGATCGACGGGCTGCCGGATCCCGAGGTCACCGCGCGTCGGAGCGTGAACGCCGAAGCGCCCGACCCCATGAGCCGCTCTGTGATCAGCGAGCCGTTGGAGACGGGGGTTCGCGCGATCGACGGTCTGAACACGCTCGGAAAAGGCCAGCGGATCACGATCACGGCGGGCTCGGGAGTGGGCAAGTCCACGCTCCTCGGGATGCTCGCGCGGCACGTGAAGGCCGACGTGAACGTGGTGTGCCTGGTGGGGGAGCGGGGGCGCGAGGTCCGCGAGTTCATCGAGCGCAGCATGGGCGACGAGGGCCTGGCGCGCTCGGTGCTCGTGGTCGCGACGTCGGATCGCTCGCCCAGTGTGCAGATCAAGGCCGCGATGACCGCGACGACCATCGCCGAGGCGTTTCGCGATGAGGGTCGGGACGTGCTGTTGATGATGGACTCCCTGACCCGTCTGGCCCACGCCCAGCGCCAGGTCGGCCTGGCTGCAGGGGAGCCTCCCACCACCCGCGGGTACACGCCCTCGGTGTTCGCGCTTCTCCCCGCCCTGCTGGAGCGGGCAGGACCCGGTGCGGGCCGAGGCAGCATCACGGGCATCTACACCGTGCTGACGGAAGCCGACGATCACAACGACCCCATCGCGGACGCGGCGCGGGGAATCGTGGATGGGCACCTGGTGCTCTCTCGGGCGCTGGCGAACCGCGGTCATTTTCCCGCGATCGACATCTTGTCGTCCCTGTCTCGACTGATGCCCCACCTGGTGTCCGACGAGGCGGCTGCTGGGGCCCGCCGACTGCGTGAGCGGATGGCCGTCTGGAAGGACAACGCCGATCTGGTGCGGCTCGGAGCGTATCGCAAGGGTACCAGTCCCGAGATCGACCAGGCCATCGCGTCGAGGCCCGCCATCGAGCGATTCCTGCAGCAGCGATCCGACGAAGATGGGTCGTTGCCCGCCGCTCTTGCTGCGGTGCGAGCGATCGTGAACTGAACAGAGTGAAAGCAGTGGCGAAAGTAGAGTGCTCCAACTGTCAGCGCCCCGGGGTCGACCCGATAGTTCCCGTTCCATGCACGTCAATCGTCGAGGGCTTTCGCTCCGTTGTGGGGGTTGTTCGCGCAATGCTCCACGAAGGCAGGCAAACACATTCCAGAACCGGTACTCTCTGCGGTGAGTTCCGGGGGGAATGACGTTGTCGGGGGGGATGCCAGATCGGATCGTGGTTGCCGGGCAGTTCGAGCTGCTGGCCAACCTCGGTCGAGGCGGGATGGGCAGCGTGTACCTGGCTCGGTACGCCGGGCAGTGCCTGGTCGCCGTGAAGCTGCTGGGGCGGCCACCCGAAGGCGTCAGCATCGAAGAGAGCACCGAGCGCTTCAACCGCGAGTGCGACGTGCTGATGTCGCTCCGCCACCCGTCCATCGTCCGGCCCTACGCCCACGGCGTCACCGGCGATGGCACGCGATACCTCGTGATGGAGTACGTCGACGGGATCACGCTGTCGGACGTGCGCCGCGAGAACGGGGGCCCGCTGAAGCCCTCCGAAGCGGCTCGGTTGCTGCTGCCCCTCGCGGACGCCCTGTGCTACTGCCACAGTCGCCGGATCTTCCACCGCGACATCACGCCGCACAACATCCTGGTCGTCGATGACGGCAGCGGCCAGCGGCACGCCACCCTGGTCGACTTCGGGGCGAGCTGGCTCGACGACAGCCAGGACCTCACGCGCGGGGTGATCCTCGGCAACCTCGACTTCCAGCCCGTCGAGCGATTCGCGGGCCAGTCCGGGATCGACCCCGAGGTCATGGGCGAGTCGTGCGACATCTACGGGCTGGCGGCGATGGCGTACTTCCTGACGGGTGGTCGGGGTCCCGCGGGAGCCCTGCTCACCGCCGACGAGCGCATGGGACACACCCGGATCGCAGACGGTGCCGACGAGGCCTGGAGCGCTCTGCTGGCCTGGGCGCTGCACCACGATCGCGCGCGACGCATGGAGAACATGGCGTTGTTCCGCAGCGTCCTGCAGAGCTGGATCGACGAGGGCGACGGGTCGCCCGACGTCACGCCGTTCTGGGACGATCCCGAGGCCGACCTCCCTCCAGAGCGGCGCGTCACCCAGCCTCTGGATCTGGACAGCTCCATCGCGCCCCGCGGTCCCGCCTCCTGGGTCGACGATGCACTGCAGTCGTTGCCGTCCCAGCGCACCCTCACCTCCGACGCGAACCCCATCTCTGCCGGGAGCCGGCCTACCAGCCGGAGCGCCCGGACCGCGCGCAATCCCGTCGGTCCAGCCATGAAGAGCCGTCCGCTGGTGTGGTTGCCCGTCAGCCTGGCCATCGTGCTCGCCGCGTTCGTGGTCGGGATGACCGCCGCCGAGTGGTTGGCCCCCGGATCCCGCGCGACGTCCGAGGTTCCGGTTCCCTGTCCGGATGGTTCATGCGACGGAGCGTGACCGTGTCGTCCCTGCTCCCGCAGCACGTCGATCTGGGCGGATTCCGCCTGGTGTCGAACCTGGGTCACGGGGGGATGGGCAGCGTCTACCTGGCGCGGTACCTCGGCGACTGCCTGGTCGCGGTCAAGCTCGTGCGGCACGACGACTCCAGCCCGAACGCTCAGGAGCTCGCCGATCGCTTCGACCGCGAGTGCCGGATCCTCATGGACCTCCGACATCCCGCCATCGTGAGCGCCTACACCCACGGAACGCTGCCCAACGGCGGCAGTCGCTACCTGGTGATGGAGTTCGTCGCCGGTCGCACGCTCTCGGAGATCCGCGCCGAGAACGGGGGCCCGTTGAGCCCCTGCGAGGCCGCCGAGCTGCTCCTGCCCATCGTCGACGCGCTCTGCTACTGCCACGATCGCCGCGTCTTCCATCGCGACATCACCCCGCGCAACATCCTCGTCAGCGATGGGCCGGCCGAGGGGGCGTCCCACGCGCGGCTCGTCGACTTCGGGGCCAGCTGGCAGGACGACGACGAGCGGCTCACCCGGGGAGTGGTGTTCGGGAACATCGACTTCCAGCCGATCGAGCGCTTTCAGGCCGACGCGCAGTCGCTGTCTCCCATCGAGATGGGGACCACGAGCGACGTGTACGGGATCGCGGCCGTAGCGCTGTACCTCACCGGCGGAGAGGGTCCGAACGGCCTGCTGCTCACCACCGAACAGAAGATCGGGTCGCAGCCCATCGTCGCGGCCGACCCCGCGTGGAGTGCGGTGTTGTCGCGCGCGTTGCACGCCCGTCGCGTGGAGCGCACGCCCAGCATGGCTGCATTGCAGGCCGACCTGCGGAACTACCTGCTCGACCGCGAGTCCGACAGCGGGGTGCCCGCAGCCCCCCCGCTCGAGATGGCGCGGCCGTTCTGGGAGCCGCCCCCACCCGAGCCGCCGAACGAGATCGCTGCCGAAGTGGCCTCGATCC
Source organism: Myxococcota bacterium (assembly GCA_965224055.1). Taxonomy (GTDB): domain Bacteria; phylum Myxococcota_A; class UBA796; order UBA796; genus JACKEQ01. The sequence goes on from OZ245034.1 coordinate 7,577,702, forward strand.
CCACCGCCCGCCTCGAGAAGCTCCAGAGCATCGATGCGATCCGTCCAGAGGAGCCGGACTGGGGAACCCCCTCGATCCCCACCTGGCTGGCGGTCGGGACCGGGGTGCTGGCGTCGCTGGGGTTCGTGCTGGGGTGGCTCTTCCAGGTCGCCTGATGGCTCACACCGTGAAGATCGACAGCGCTTCTTCGCTGGCGTTGCGGAGCATCCGATCCACCCGCCGGAGCGTCGACGCATCGAGTCCCGCCCACTGGGCATCGGTGGTGTCGGCGAGCAGATCGTGGTCCCAGGGCTGTTCCAGCGTCGCGCTCAGCACGTCCGCCAGGCGCAGCAGCCCGAGCTGACGAGCCACCTGGCCGCCTTCCTCCCAGGCTCGGACCGGCTGGTGGTGCCAGGCCACCAGTCGCGGCACCGGATCGGGGATCCCCCAGGCCTTCAGCACGTGGCCCCCGAGCACGGCGTGATCGAAGCCCAGCGCCTCGCGCTCCCGAGCGGGGAGGCTCTCGCTGCACGGGTTGTCGTCGTGGCTTCGGGCGTCCGACTTGTAGTCGTAGTCGCCCGAGTCCATGAGCAGGATCTTCCCCGCATCGTGGAGCAGCCCCGCCAGGAACAGATCGCCCGGAACCTCTCCCGTGACCCCCGCGAGGATCTTCGCAAGCGCCGCGGTCACGGCGCAGTGATCACGGACCTTCCGCGCTTTTCGGCCCCGCCCGCCGAGCAGGTTCAGGGTGGCGATGCCGATGATGAGCTCCCGCAACCTGGCGCCGCCGATCTTCATCACGGCTTCGCGGATGTCGGCGCTCTTCCGGCCGCCCCCGTAGAAGGTGGAGTTCGCGACCCGCAGGACCAGCCCCGCCAGCGAGGGATCGCTGCTCATCAGCTGTGACACCTTTCGGATGTCCCAGTCCGGGGAATCGAGGATGGTCATCAACTGACGGGCCACATCGGGGAACGGCTTGAGGCCGGTGATCCGGGCTACCGAAGCGGCGAGGCTCTCGGCTGCAGCCTGATCCGCGGCCTCCGAGTCGTCCGTTCCGAACCAGAGGGCTTCGTCGATCGAGTCGGTGAGGGTCGTGTCCATGGTCGATCTCCTGCGGGTGGTGGGGGTTCGACCCGCGGTGGGCTCATCGGTCCACCTGCGCCGATCGTTGAGCGAACGAAAGTCCTAAAGCCCCCGCCGGAACGGCCGAGATCGGGGCATGACGACCCCCCCGTCCCGTGTTCCGCAGCTCTCCCGGCCGTGCCGCGCTCCAGCGGTGGAAGCGCCGTTCACTTCAGACGAGCACGTCTGGCAGGCGCTGGTGCCGGCGTACCTCCTGTTGGTCGGCTTCGCCGTGGTTCAAGCGGGTTCTGCAGGAGGACGCCTCGCTGCTGCTCTCGCCTGCGCGAGCCTGGCGACACACGTGGCAGGACTGCGATTCCCGCGCCGGTTCACCGGGCATCTGGGGGCGGCCTGTCTGCTGCTGGTCGCGACGACCGGGTTGATGGGCGGACACCCGCTCCTGGTGGTGCTGGCCGGAGCCCTGCTCCCGCTCGTGGTGTACGTCGCGCTGCCGATCGACGAAGCAGTGGGATGGGGCGTTGCGATGGTGCTCGGGATCCTGGCGTTCGCGATCCGGATCGGCCTGCTCGCAGACGATGCACAGGCCACGACGCTCGCGCTCACGGGCGTGGTGGTGGCGGGGGTCGCTGCCACCGCACTGCTGATCCTGATCGGTGCACGGGCCGAACGGGATCGGCTTCAGCAGCGGCTCGACAAGGCACACTCGGCACTGGATGCCGGTGCAGAGCGCATCGGTACCGTCCTGGGCGACCGGGATGCCGCGCTGCACGCCTCTCGATCGAAGGACGAGTTCCTGTCGTTGCTGAGCTTCGAGCTCAGGACGCCCCTCACCACCATCGTCGGGCACAGCGAGATGCTGGCAGAGCTCCTGGACGAGCTCGATGCCGACGAAGGCGCTGGAGATGCGCGGGCCATCCGGCGTTCGTCCAGCAACCTGATCAGCGTGGTGGACAGCGTGCTGGATCTCGCGCGCCTCGAAGAAGGAGAGGTGGAGGTGCGCACCCATCCCGTGGATCCGGCCGCGATCGTGGCCTTCACCGCAGAAGAGGCGGCCCAGGCGTTCGATGCGACGCCTGCCACGCTGGAGCTCGACCGCGGGGATCCGATCGGTCTGGTCCTCACGGACGGGGCTCGACTGGGACAGCTGGTTCGGGTGCTGGTCACCCGGGCGACCAAGCGCAACCGCGGACCCGAACCGGTGCGGATCGGACTGGGCTTCAGCGACGACCGCACGGAGATCGTGCTCCGCGTCACCGACTCCTCGACCTGCACGCCGGGACTGGATGGGCCGCGAGTGGGTCTCGAGATGCGCTACGCCCGTGCGCTGTGCAAGGTCCTCGGCGGCACGATGCGGCAGGGTCCGACCCCGGGAGAGGCGAGCGAAGGCACGGAGCTCCGCGTGTCCATCCCGGTGGTTCCGGCGGTGTCGCGACCTCGAACCCTAAAGCTCGATCAGCCCACGGCGGCCCATCGTTCTGGGGCAGGGACAGACACGGGGAGGCTCCGGCTGCTGGCCTGAACGCTCTCAATCCGGTCGGGAACGGACCGAAGAGCGGGCGGAGAGGATTTCCATGCAGCTCATCCGCCGTACGACGACCTTCCTGCTCGAGTTCAGCATCCCGCTGTTGCTCGGCGTGTTCGTAGCCCTGCTCGCAGCGAACCTGTTCCCCCACACCTACCACGACATGGTGCACTGGGAGCCCTTCGCGGGCTTCATCCACGAGCCCGTGCTGGGGCACCACCTGACGTTGCACTTCCTGGTGAACGACGTGTTCATGGTGCTGTTCTTCGGGATCGCCGCGAAGGAGATCACCGAGTCCGCGCTTCCCGGGGGCAGCCTCAACCCGTTGCGGAAGGCCATGAACCCGCTGCTCGGGACGCTCGGAGGGGTGTTCGGGCCCGTGGGCGTGTTCTTCCTCGGGGTGTGGGCGCTGCGGATGGCCGGCGTGTACGGACCCGAGTACGGTCCGGATCGCGGCTGGGGCATCCCGACAGCGACGGACATCGCGCTCGCCTGGATGGTCGCGCGGGCCGTGTTCGGTCGGGGGCATCCCGCCATCGACTACCTGCTGTTGCTCGCGATCGCCGACGACGCCATCGGGCTCGGAATCATCGCGGTGTTCTACGGCGATCCCGCCCACCCGGTGGAGCCGATCCAGCTGGCCTGGGTCGCTGCGGGGATCGCGATGGCCGCAGGACTGAGGTTCGCCAACATTCGCCGGTGGATTCCGTACGTCGTGCTCGCTGGGCCACTCGCCTGGTACGGCCTGGTCACCGCCCACCTGCATCCCGCGCTGGCGCTCGTCCCGATCGTCCCGTTCATCCCGGGCCCGAAGCGCGACACCGGTCTGTTCGTGGCAGAGGACGAAGCCGCGCTCGACGGGCATGGGCACACCTCGCCGCTGCACGACTTCGAACACCAGCTCAAGCCGTTCGTGGACGTGGGCTTGTTCTTCTTCGCCTTCGCGAACGCGGGGGTCGAGGTCTCGGGCGTGGGGCCGATGACGGCGCTCGTGTTCGGGGCCTTGATCGTCGGCAAGACCATCGGGGTGACGGTGGCGAGCCTGACTGCGAGTCGCCTCGGGTTCCCGCTTCCCCAGGGAATGGGCGTCCGCGATCTCGTGATGGCGGGGTACATCGCGGGTCTCGGACTCACCGTCGCATTGTTCGTGTCCGACGCCGCATTCAGCGATCCCGTCCTCCAGGGAGAGGCCAAGATGGGCGCCCTGTTGTCGGGGCTCGTGGGCGTCTCGGCAATTCTCTTTGGACGAATGCTGAGGTTTGGCGGTGCGCGAGCCGATGAGGACGATGGGTGCCCTCCCGGATCCTCGGACGCGCCCTCTGACGACGACCTCCCTGAAGTGCAGGCAGCCAAATGAACACGCGCCTCTCCATCCTCATCGCACTCTCCGCCCTGCCGCTCGCGGCCGCGGCCGCTCCCGGCGACACGGGCGCGCTCGTCGACACCGGCTCCCCCGGAAGCGGTGGCGACTCCGGCTCGGTCGACACCGACCCCAGCCCCGACACCGGACCTCCGGACGTGGACACGGGCACCTCGAGTGGCGGCGACTCCGGCGCCTCCAGCGACTCGGGTGCTTCGGACACCGGTGCATCTGGCGACTCGGGTGCATCTGGCGACTCGGGTGCATCTGGCGACTCGGGTGCGTCCGGCGACTCGGGTGCGTCCGGCGACTCGGGTGCGTCCGGCGACTCGGGTACGTCCGGCGACTCGGGTGCGTCCGGCGACTCTGGGGTCTTGGGAGACTCAGGCGTGGTCGACAGCGGTATCGGTGGCAGTACGGGCCTGTTCGACAGCGGCCTCGACAGCGGGATCCTGGACTCGGGCGATGGTTTCGCCGATACGGGCGACTCGGGCGACAGCGGTGGCGGTGGTGCGGACTCGGGATTCGGGGACCTGGACTCCGGCGTGGTCGACAGCGGAATCGTCGTCGATAGCGGCGTGGTCGACAGCGGGCTCGTGGGCGACAGCGGTTCCGCGGACACGGATGTGTTGGGTGATAGCGGGTCTGTGGACACCGACGTGCTGGGCGACAGCGGGCTCGTGGGCGACAGCGGGTTCGTGGACACGGGGCTCTTCGACTCGGGCCTCATCGACTCGGGAGACACCGACGTCGTGGTCGACAGCGGGTCTGTGGACACCGACGTGCTGGGCGACAGCGGATTCGTGGACACGGATGTGCTGGGCGACAGCGGGTCTGTGGACACCGACGTGCTGGGCGACAGCGGGTTCGTGGGCGACAGCGGGTTCGTGGACACGGATGTGCTGGGCGACAGCGGGTTCGTGGACACGGATGTGCTGGGCGACAGCGGGTTCGTGGGCGACAGCGGGTTCGTGGGCGACAGCGGGTTCGTGGACACGGGGTTGTCCGGGGACAGCGGCCTGGTCGAACCCGATGACACGGATCTCCCCGTGGATACGGGCCTGTTCGGCGACAGCGGCGCGGACACCGACGACACGGACGTCCCTCCTGACAGTGACACGGATCTCCCCGTGGACACGGGCGTGTTCGGAGACAGTGGCTTCGCCGGACCCGACGACACCGGGGACACCGCCGAACCTGCGGACACCGGTCCTCCGTTCAAGGAAGACGGAGACGTGGACACCGACACCGACACCGACACCGACTCGGACTCGGACTCGGACTCGGACAGCGATTCGGACAGCGATTCGGACACCGACAGTGACACGGACGCCGACAGCGATTCGGACACCGACAGCGACACGGATGCCGATGCAGACTCGGACACCGACAGTGACACGGATGCCGATGCAGATTCGGACACCGACACGGACGCCGACGCCGACAGTGACACGGATGCCGATGCAGATTCGGACTCGGACAGCGATTCGGACGCCGACAGCGATTCGGACGCCGACACCGACACCGACACCGACAGCGATGCGGACACGGATGCCGACGCAGATTCGGATGCCGATGCAGATTCGGACGCCGACAGCGATTCGGACGCCGACAGCGATTCGGACGCCGACACCGACAGTGACACGGATGCCGACGCCGACGCCGACGCCGACACGGACAGCGAACCGGACACCGACACATCGGACACCGGATTCCAGGCCGACACGGACACCGACACGGACTCGGACACCGACAGTGACACGGACTCGGATACCGACAGTGACACGGACGCCGATAGCGACGCCGACACGGATTCGGACGCCGACAGCGACGCCGACACGGACTCGGACAGCGACAGTGACACGGATTCGGACAGCGACGCCGACACGGATTCGGACAGCGACGCCGACACGGACGCGGACAGCGACGCCGACACGGACGCGGACAGCGACGCCGACACGGACTCGGACACCGACAGTGACACGGACGCGGACAGCGACGCCGACACGGACACCGAGCCTGGCCCGGACCCCATCGACACCGGGTTGGACGTCGTGCCGCGCAACATCGCGCCCGACGAGCCCGTGGCTCCGGGGGAGTGTGGGTGCTCGACCGGCACCCCCAGCGGTCTCGCGGGCTTCCTTCCGCTGCTGGGCATGGTCTTCCTCCGACGCCGCAGTGACCGGTCCGACGGGTGACCGGCTCGATGGCGAGTGCTTCGGCGGACTTCGCAGAGCCGCTACCCGGCTTCGAGGGCTCTCCCTCTGGCGTCTCCATCGCGGGATGCCGCCTGGTCCGGCTTCTCGAAGACGGGGGGACCGCCCGGTCGTACCTGGGTCGGTACCTGGAGTCCTCCACGGTCATCGTGAAGCTGTTCGACAGTTCGCTGACGGGCGATGAGCCGGAGGGCCACGACCTCTACCGGTGGGAGTGCGAAGCGCTGCTCGGTCTGCGCCACCTGGCGCTTCCGCAGAACGTGCTGTTCGGGCGTTCAGAAGAGCTCGGCTGCAGCTACCTCGTGCAGGAGCTCGTTCCGGGCGTCCGGATCGCCTCGCTCCGACGCGCGCTCGGCCGTCCGTTCACCCCAGCCGAGGCCGCCGATCTGCTCCTCCCCATCGCGGACGCGCTGGTCCTCTGCCATCGCCAGGGAATCACCCACGGCCACCTGACCGCCCTGCACGTGCTGCTCGAGCATCGAGCTCCGGTGCCTCGCGCCCGTCTCGTCGGCTTGCGACCGCGGCTCACCTCGGACGTCACCGACTCTCAGGACACCCGAGCACTCGCCATCCTGGCCTACGCCATGACCGTCACGCCGGATGCGGACGTAGCCTCGCTCCCGGAGATCCTCGCCGGGGTTCCCGGGGTCCGGGCCAGCGCGAACGAACGATGGAATCGCGTGCTGCTGCAGGGGCTGCGGACCTGTGATGACGAACGAATGCTCCAGTTCCGGGATGGCCTGGCCGATGTGCTGTTGAACGAACCCTGCGTCCACCGCGAGTCTGCAGTGCTGTCCGATGCACTGCCTCCTCTCGATGCCGCGTTGGAGGACACGATGACCCGACCTGTACGCCTGCCGGCGGTCCCTCGAACTCTCGAAGACGACGATACCGGTCCGACCACGCTGTGGGTGTCGCCAGACGCGCCCCTCGACGACGAAGATGTCGCCTGGGCCGAGCACGACGCGCCGGGCTCGACGCCGATGCCCCCGGCCGACAGCCGGATCCGACCGTTGTACGATCCGACGACCGACCCCCACGATGCCTATCTGCGGCCGGACGAGGTTCCGACCCGTCCGCACCTGCACGTGGCGCCTCCTCCCGAAGACGACGTGTCGGTTCCACTGGAGCGCACCGCGGGTCCGGAGCCCTCCGCTCCCCAGAAGAGCATGTCCGAGACGCAGCGGCTCGATCCTGCCGTGCTGGAGCGCCTCCAGAGCGTACCCGAGCCGCCCCGCACCGGGACTCCTGCGCCCGGTCGCCCGCGGCCGTCGGTACACGCCACCGATCCCGGAGCGCTCGCCCGCACGCCGCTGTCGAGCGAAGAGCGCTCGTCGATGGTCGTGTGGATGGGGGCGTTCGTCGTCGGATTGCTGGGAGCAGCGACGGCGGTGCTGATCTTCTCCTGACCGAGTGAGCCGCGTCGCTCGACCGGTTCCCCAGGATCGCGATCGCGAGACCGTCCACGACGACCTGCCTGTCGGGTCGTCTCTCGACCGTCGAGACACTGTCGTGTCAGGGGCAGTCGATGATCCGCACGGTGTAGTCGAACGCGAAGGGCAGCGGCCCGTCCGGTCCCGGGTTCATCGGGCTCGAGACGTGTACGTCGTACGGCCCTTCCAGCCCGTGCAGCTCGGCCGGGAGTCGCCAGCGGATCGCAGACGCGCTGCCCATCCAGGGAGCCAGCGGGACGACCTGCATCTCGTGCTCCGTGCCGTCGACCGTCAGCGTCACCCGAGCGTCTTCGAGCGCGTATCGGTCGGACTGAACGGACCAGCCCACCTCGTCGACCGTGTAGCCGTAGCTCTCGAGCATTCCCCGAGGGATGTCGCCGGGAGGAGGCCAGGCCGTCCACGCCGTGGTGTCGTCCACCTCGTAGGTCGCCAGGTGCACACAGGAGTACGAGTCCGTGCTCCCGAAGCCGTAGTCGCTGACCCAGGAGGACAGCAGCCACCGTCGGTGTCCGAGGGTGTCGTCGTTGCCGGGGTCCACGAGATAGCCGCGGATCGCCGTCACTCCCGGAACCGTCGCCAGTAGCGAGAACGCTGCGATGTCCGACATCTCGGGCGACCAGCAGGACCAGTCTGGCGTCGGGGTGTGCGACAGGGTCTCGTTGGCGTGCATGAGCAGGGCGCAGTCCTGTGCGGCGCTGCTGGCGTGGGTCGAGACCAGGGGGAGTCCGGCGAGCTCCCGAGCGTAGTCCAGCTGCGAGGTCGCATTCGGAACCAGCAGTGCCGGTGGGACTCCCGAGCTGCAGCTCGCCAGATCGCCCGTCCAGGCGGACGGTTCGGGGTCCACCTCTACGGTGTCCACCACCGCGAGCCGGTGGCACACCGGGTGGGCGTCCGCCAGCTCACCCGCATCGGTGTCGTTCGTCGCGACGCCGACAGGGACGTTCTGCGGCGTGAGAACCAGCGGGTCTCCGCCAGCAGACAGCTCGCAGGCGACCGTGCTGTTCAGCACCGCCAGAGCGGAGAGAGTCTTGGCCACGCGCATCGGCGCGGCACGTGGACGCACCATCGGTCCTCCTGCCTCTCTCGTCGGCGCAGGAGGGAACCGGGTTGAGCAGCTTCACGCTGCCAGGGTCACTGCGTGGGGTCGCACTCCGCGACGAGGTCGCACGCGCTCGGCAGACCCCGGTTGGGGAAGCAGGGATCGGCCGCCTTGCGCCCCTCCATGCAGGTCTGCCAGTCGCCGGCCACGGCATCGCAGCCGGCGGTCAGGAAGGCGACATCGGCTTCGCAGTCGGCCGCGGTGTAGGCGGGCTCCTCGGCCACGTACTCACCGCAGTCCTCGGACACGGCGTCCCAGTCTGTGGTCATGTCGGCGCAGAGCTCGGCCCAGTCGTCTTCGGTGAGCTCGTTGATCGGCGTGCTGGCATCGACGCCGCCGCAGCCCGACAGCCCGGCGACGAACAGCAGGGCCGCTGTGGGGACAGCGAGCGGGAACAGGCGGGACATGGCAGCTCCGTGGGGCATGGGCGTCTCGACGGGCACCCTACCCGGCGGACCGTCGGTCGTCGACCGAGGCCAGCAGTGCGGGCAGGCCCACCGCGAGCGCCGCCGCCCGGTACAGGTACATCGCCACGAACGCGACCCAGACGCCCAGGTTGCCGAAGTCCAGCAGCGCCCAGTCCGTCAACAGGTACAGGCCCGTCGCAGCGATGGCGGCGTTCCGCAGGGCGCGTCCGCGGGTCGCTCCCAGGAAGATGCCGTCGAGCTGCCAGGCCGGGACGCCGAGCAGGGGGACCAGCGCGCACCAGGGCAGGAAGGTGAGGGCGGCCTCCCGTGCGTCCACGTCCACCACGAAGAAGCGGATGATCGGGGGGCCCAACAGGCCCGTTCCAACGGCGAAGATCGCACCGAACCCCAGCGCGAGGCCCGTGGTCACGGCGATCGCACGACGCAAGCGTGCAGGATCCCCGGCCCCGAAGGCCTCGCCCCCCTCCTTCTCCGCGACGAACGCGAAGGCATCCAGCACGAATGCGCTCACGGCGATGAACTGCAGCAGTACCTGGTTGCCAGCCTGGGCCGCGGGGTCGGTCCGAGCACCGGCGTTCACGAACCACGCAAAGGCCGTGAGCAGGGCCAGGGTGCGGATCAGGATGTCCCGGTTCGCCGTGAACATCGCCGCCAGTCGGTCGCGCTCGAACAGCGGGGCGAAGCCCGAGAACCCATCCCGGACCAGGAACAGCCCGAAGCCGAGTGCCGCCCACTCCGCGATGGCGGTACCCGCACCGATCCCGGCCGGGCCCCAGTCGAAGACCCCCACGAACATCGCGTCGAGCACCGCGTTGAGGCCGTTCAGCACCACCTGGTAGGCCAACAGCGCTCGGGTTCGCCCCATCCCGAGCAGCCAGCCCAGCACCCCGAACCCCGTGAGCGCGGCCGGAGCGCCCCAGATTCGGGCATCGAAGTAGGCCGCGGCGCCCGACTCCACTGCAGGATCGGCCTGGGAGAGCGCCAGCGCCACGAGGCGGATCAGGGGAAACGTCGCGACCAGCCCCACCCCGAGGGCCGCTCCGAGGGTCAGCGCGCGAACCAGCACGGCGCGCGCTTCGGCCAGCCGACCCCTCCCGTTCGCCTGGGCGGCCTGGCCCGTCGTGGCCATCCGCAGGAACCCGAACGCCCAGTACACGAACGAGAACGTGACCGACGCCACCGCCACCGCTGCCAGATCGACCTCGGTTCCCGTCCGACCCATCACGGCGGTGTCCACCACGCCCGTCGCGGCGGTCGCCATCTGTGCGAGAACGATGGGCCAGGCCAGCTGCAGGGCGCTGCCGATCGTCAGCGGCACGTCGGCCGGCAGCTCCTGTGTCTCCGGGGCCTGGGTCATGCAGCCGTTGTAGTGCCGGAATATGCGCCCGGCATCCCGCGTTCGAGCATCCAACGCGCCCACTTCGACCCATCTGGAGCCTCCATGTCCGTTCTCGCGTTCTCGCTGCTGTCTCTTGCGCCGCAGGCACTGGCCGAGGAGCCCACCGCCCGTCAGCACAAGGCGATCGATCGGTGCCTCGACGTGTGGGACGGCCATCCGTTCGGCGACAAGCCGTCGTTCCGCATCCTCTCACCATCCGTGAGAGTGATGGGCATCGGCAGCTCCGAGGTGCGCGAAGACCCCACCGACGAACCCGAGCTCGTCCTCATCGAGCCCAGCGTGAACGTGCTCACCAAGACCACCTGGCACCTCGACAATCCGAACGGTTGGTACTGCTTCAACGGCAACGTGGGCGTGCTGTCCAAGATCGTCTTCGAGGCCGACTGCGCGGCGTCCCTGGCCGATTCGCGCAGCGGTGCCCAGGTGCTCGGCGGCTCCGAGACCAACGGCGGAATCGTGGTGCTCGGCGACGTCGAGATCACCCGCGCCTGCCAGCTCCCGGAGGAATCCTCCAGCGCATCGTCGGAGACCGAGCCGTCCCACGAGGCGAAGCCGGCGGAGCCCGCGTCCGCCGAGACGCTTCCGAAGGCCGAGTGATGCCGCGGCTCCCCACCACCCTCGTCCACGGCCCCGATCACGACGCCACCCGGGCTGCCGATCACGCCGTCGAGGGTGCGGTGGTCATGCCCATCTTCCGCAGCGCCAACTACCTGCAGGACGAGCGGCCCGGCGCCACCTACGCCGACGTGCGGTACCAGCGGTTGTCGAACACGCCACAGCACCGGACGCTGCACACCAAGCTCGCGGCCGTCGAAGGGGCCGAGGCTGCGCTCTCCTTCGCATCCGGCATGGCCGCCATCACCACCGGCCTGCTCGCCACCCTCTCCCAGGGCGACCACCTGCTGGTCCCGGCCAACCTCTACGGCGGCACCGCCAGCTTCCTGGTCGATCTGGCGCGCTGGGGAATCGGCCACACCGTCGTCGACCCCACCGATCCCGCTCAGTGGGAGGCCGCGATCACCCCGTCCACACGGGTGTTCTACGTCGAGTCGGTCAGCAACCCCCTGCTCACCGTGCCCGATCTCGAGGCCGTCGTGCGCTTCGCCCGTGCGCACGGGCTCGTCTCGATGATCGACAACACCTTCCTCTCGCCGGTGCAGTACCGGCCCGTGGCTGCGGGCTTCGACCTCGTGCTGCACAGCGCCACCAAGTACCTCGCCGGCCACAGCGACTGCATCGCCGGGGTCGCGGCCGGTTCCGCCGAGCTCGTCGAGCGCATCGGACGCCAGCAGAACCTGCTCGGGGGCAGCCTCGATCCCGAAGCCGCGTTCCTGCTCGATCGGGGACTGAAGACCCTGCACCTGCGCGTGCCCGCCCAGGCCCGTACCGCCATGCGCCTGGCCGAGCTGCTCGATGCGCACCCCGCCATCGCGCGGGTTCGCTACCCCGGGCTGCCGAGCGACCCCAACCACGAACGGGCCCGTGGATTCGGGGGTTTCGGAGGCATGCTCGCCTTCGAGACCACGTCCGTGCAGGTCGCCGACCAGCTGTTCGAGCGCCTGCGGATCCCGGTCAACGCCGCCAGCCTGGGCGGGGTCGAGTCCCTGGTCGTGCGCCCGTCGCGTAGCTCGCACCTGGGGTTGCCCGAGGCCGAGCGGGAGGCGCTGGGCATCACCGACCGGTTGCTCCGGGTGAGTGTCGGCCTCGAGGACGGGGACGATCTGCTCGAGGACTTCGCGGCGGCGCTCGGCTGAGTCGGTCGTTCGTCCGAGCAGGGTCGGCGAATCGGGGGCGTCAGGTTCACGCAGAGGCCCAGAGCGTACTCGCGGTCGACCTGGCCGTCTCTCGACCGTGGGACCGGCCACGACGTCGTCTCCCGACCGCCCCGCCGAAGCGTCGTCTTCCGACCGCCGCGCCGAAGTGTGGTCTCCCGACGAGTGGGCTCTGCGGATCCTCTGCGAAGCGCAGCGCTGCTCCGAAAATGGGTGCTGCAACGACGGTCGATCCCGCCAGAAGAGGCCTATGAACCTCGATCAGCGCAATGTCGCCACGGAGTCACGGAGCACACCGAGGATTTCACGGAGAGGGAGGAATGGCCGACGAGCATCCGAAGCCTGTTCCATGGACGCTCGAAGACGACGTAGCGCTCGTTCACCCGACCAGGCTGGCTCTGCGACTCTGACGGCGTGGTCCACCACGCGACGCCCCCCGATCGACACCGTCATGTGCTCGATCTCGGTCGCGCTCTGCCACTCTGCGTGATCCCGTGGCGTCGACTCGAGGACATCGCGGGCACGATCCCCAATCGTTCGCTGTAGTGGTCGAACGATCGCATGTTCGTCCTCCTGGGGCGCCCGAAGGGCGGGGTCGGGCTCTGCGGTGCAATCTTGCGTCGAACATGCCGAATCCGCCCGAACTGCCACCAAGACGTCCGCCCACGACGGCACGACCACGCCGACGGAGACAGCCCGGTCGACAGGGGAACGCTCTGGAGACCCGACCTGTCGGTGACTTCGACGCCTCGGTCTACCTGTGAAGGTGGGCTGCGCCCCCCTGGACGACCCCCCGCTGTGTTCGAGGTCCTTCCTTCGTCAGGCCCTGGACGTAGCCCGCTTCGCGGGGGCTCCGTATGTTCCGGCCGGAGCGTGTCTCCGGGTCGATCGGCAGACATGGCCTGCACCACGGACCTCGTCGTACTTGCAGATCGGCATCCCCTGGATCTACACTTCTCATGGGACGGATGCGTCCTCTTTGCCCTTGATTGAATGTGTTTTGTGTGGAGGCCCCCATGGCCAACCGTTGTTCCAAGTCCGACTTCGTCTCCGGCTCCGTGTTCGCCGAGCACCTCGAAGGCACCCGCCGGTCCAGCAGCACCCGCACCCGCCCGAGCGAGTCGTCCAACAGCCTCGACGGCCTCTTCGGCAACGAGCCCAGCAGCCACTCCAACCCCGCGCCCGAGCGTGGTCGGATGGCCATCAAGCCCTGGTGAGGCCAGTGGCTTGTCGCGAGTAGCTAGCTGAAGCGCGCTCGCCAGCGCTCGAAGGCCGGGATCCACTCCGGCGACCGCGCCTGCAGGAACGCCTCGGTCGCCTGAACGGCCACGGCTTCGAGCTCGGCGTGCACCCCGAACCCCGGCGACCCTGCCTGGGTGCTCCGTGGCTGCGCATCGCGGTTCGCCGCGCGTTCCCGACGTTCTAGGAGCACCACGGGGTCGGTGATGGGGTGCATCTCCTCGTGCAGCACCTGGCAGAGCACGTGCTCGGCGGGCTGGGCGAGGCTCACGGCGACGCGTCGCTCCCGGCCGTGCTGGGTGGCGCGACCGTGGGGCCCGAGGGCCGGGGCATCCAGGATGACGAGGGGGGGCGCAGCTTTGCCGGATGGGGCCCACATCGCCTGGCGTAGCGCAGCCAGGGTGGTCAATGCGTCCGTCAGCTCGGGGTCTTCGGAGGGTTCGGTGGCGGGCGGTACCGTGTGGCCGGCCTCGTGCTCGAGGGCATCTGCGAAACGGGTGGCCAGGGCGCGTCCGTGGGGGTCGGTCAGCCCGGCGGGCGGGTCGAAGCGCAGGGTGTCGATCAACGACTCGACCCGGTCGAACTGCAGGCCCACCACCTGCACCGCCAGGTGGCCCGGCGCGCGTCGATAGGCGGCGAGCAGCGGCGCGACCCAGGGCTTGTCGGGGAGCGTGGGGTCGTACGTGCACGCGGCATCGGCACCCAGATCGAGGTGCGCGAGGACATGGGCGGCGAGGGCAGGGGCCTCCCAGCGGGCGATGCGAACACCGGAGGGGTCGTGCGCCACGATGTCCGGAGCGGGGATCCACCCGCCGGAGCCGCCGTAGACCGGCACCGACACCCGAGCGATGATGCGCTCGGCGAGGGGACCGTCGGCGTCGTCGGAGTCCGGACGGGTGCGCACCACCAGATCCTGGGGGCGGAACCGGGGGCCGAGGGAGGTGACGATTCGCCCCCCGGAGGCGAGTCGACCGGCGACGAAGGCCGGGAGGCGGGGGAGGGTGGCGCCGAACCAGATGCGATCGACGGCACCGCCGTCGGTCAGAGGGTGGTCGCGGAGCGTGGCCAGGAGCTGGGCCTGGGGAACGTCGATGCACTCGGCGATGGAGGCTTCGGAGCCCGGAGCCCACAGGTGGCCGGGCTGGGGACGCAGGGCCAGCACGCGCCCGTCGGGTCCGACCAGGTGGCGCAGCACGGCCGAGACGTAGCCCGACCGCGCAGAACCCTCGACGACGACGGCTCCGTTCGGGGGTTCGAGCGCTTCGAGCCCCATCGCGAGCACCCGGAAGGGCAGGGCGATCGGGAGCAGCCCCTCGGCGTCGGGGAGCGGGGGAGCGTCGGTGAGCATCGCGGCGGCGACGTCGTCCGGCATCCAGTCTTCGGGGCGCACCTGGAGCAGGGCGTCCACCAGGGCTTCGGTGCGCAGCACCCCGCTGTCGAGCATCCGGCGAACCGCGCCCTCGCGCCGGCGGATCTTCGGGTCGCGGACCTGCAAGCCGACCGGGATCGCCAGCTCGACGGGGGCTTCGGGGGCTCCGGCCTTCGCACGGCCCTCTGCCGTGGCGCGGTCGTCCTCGCGTTGCACGAACTTCGCGAGCTGGAGCGTGCGTTCGCGGCTCGTGGACGACAGCATGCGTCGCTGCCCGTCGATGCTCGCGCGCCACACGCCATCGACCTCGGGCCGGCCCTGGCCGACGAAGCGCTCCGAGATCTGCTCGAGGATCGGCGCGTACGTGGCGTGCATGAAGTCGACGCGCTGGCGGAAGTCCACCGTGCTCGAGGGGTCGAGATGCTCGGCGCGAAAGCTCGCGGAGTACCAGCTGCGCCACCACGCCTTGTGGAAGAACCTGGCGCCGTAGGCCTTCTCCCAGTGCGCCATCACCTCGTGCACGTAGCTGCCGGGGTACAGGCGGAAGGGGTCGACCGACAGCCAGCCCCGGGTGATCGGCCGCGACAGGAACAGCTCACGGATGAAGTCGGCGGTCTGCGCCATCGTCTCGGGGGTCTCGCCGGGATGCCCGATGATCAGGTTGCTCGCCCAGGTCAGCCCCACCTCGTCGGAGAGCCGGGCCAGGCGCCGCACGGCATCGAGGTACCGGTCGGCCTTGTTGCCCTTCTGCATGGTCTTCAGCATGTCCGGGGCCCCGGACTCCAGCCCGATCCCGATGGCGAAGCGGGCGTCGGCGAGCAGCTGGAGATCGTCGCGCTGCAGGTCGTCGGAGCGGGTGAGCGTCCAATACGACCGTGGGAACAGGCTCTTTCGAGCGATCCCTTCGAGAACCGACCGTCGCCAGCGGCGCTTGAAGCCGAACAGCGGATCGGCGACGTTGACCATCCAGTGGCCCAGATCGGTGTGTGTGGACAGCCGCTCGAGCTCGGCTACGGCGCGATCGGGCGTGTAGGCGCGCCAGGAGTAGCCCGACTTGCTGCGCTCCATGCAGAACGTGCAGTGGTACGGGCATCCGCGGGACAGGAAGATCTGGAACTTCTTGCCGATCTGCTTGGCACGGGGCCAGTAGCGGTCCAGGGCCGACCAGTCGTACATCGGCAGCACGTCGAGGTCCTGGATGAGCTCGGCGGGGTAGACGCGCTGCAGATCTTCCGCCCGGGCGCCTCCCAGCAGCGACTCGACGATCTTCTGCATCGGCAGCTCGCCTTCGCCCAGGACCACGCTGGTGAAGGGCGAGCCGTCGAACACCACGTCGTCGGGCAGTGCGGACGCGTGGTACCCCCCCGTCACCAGGGGAACCTCGGGGTAGTGCTGCCGCAGCACGCCAGCGAGGGCCATCACCCGCCGGTAGTCGAAGCTGCTGAACGTCGACAGGCCGATGACGAGGTGGGGCCCCAGGCTGTCGATGGTGCGGATCAGGTGGTCGTGGTCGCCGCCTTCGTAGTTCAGGTCGAGGATCTCGACGCGCACCCCGGTGGTCTGCTTCAGCCAGCCCGCCATGCTCACCAGGTGCGGCAGACCGAAGTCCATGTCGGTCCACTTGATGATGCCGGGGCTGATCAGCAGCACGCCCGGCGCGCGTTTTGCGGGCGCACCCGCCAACGAGACCGTGCTCACGGGGTCTCCAGCGCCTTGGGCTGCGATGGACGCTGGGGAACCCGGGCCTTCAGCCGTTCCCTGCGCAGGGGATCCTTCGCCAGCCAGACCAGGGGCTCGGGATGGGTGCGGTCGCCGAAGGTCGCGAACGCGGACTCCTTGCACCCGCCCTGGCACGAGCTCGCGTAGGCGCAGCCCCGACACATCTCGGGCAGATCGACCTTGAACTCCCGCTGGTAGGGGTTGGCGTGGATCTCCGGCCAGTCCTGCTCGACCAGGTTGCCCAGCACACCGTGGGCCAGGTTGCACGATCGGACGTCTCCGGCGCCGTCGACCACGATGTTCGGCGACTCGGTGCCGGTGCTGCAGAACCCGAAGCGCACCCAGGAGTATCGCTCGATCCGCACGAGACAGGGCGGAATGGGCATCGCGGTGCCGGCTGGGATGCGGAATCGGCGCCCCAGGGTCTCCAGCGTCTCCAGGTCTTCTTCGAGCTGCTCGGGGGTGGGCATCAGCCGGGCGATGTGATGGATCGCCCCGCCGGTCGGGCTCATCCGGTTGTAGACCAGCTGGCGGATCTTCAGGACCAGGCAGAGCTCCATCACCTTGGGCAGCTCGCCGCGGTTGGCGTCCATCGCCACGAAGCAGCACTGGGTCGGCACGCCGGCATCGGCCAGATCCAGGGCGGCTCGGCAGGTGTCGTCGAAGCACACGGCCCCTTTGAGCTCGTCGTGCAGGGCCCGATTGCCGGCCAACAGCGTGAGCTGCACCGACCGCACGCCACAGTCGGCCAGGACCTTCGCGGTGGCCGGAGGCACGTGGCTGCCGTTCGTGATGATCTGCACGCTCGGCACGAGGTCGGTCGCGAGGCGGACCAGGTCGAGCGCCCCGGGTCGGAGCAGGGGTTCCCCACCGGTGATCGTGATGTGCTCGCAGCCGGTCTGCTGCACGGCCTTGCGCATCAACGCCATCAGGTCGGGGGTCGACAGCTGGGGCTTGAGCTCGAAGGTGGCCTGGGGGTCGTCCTCGTCGGCGTTCCAGACGTTGTAGCAGTGCCCGCACTTGTGGTCGCAGGCGGGCGACAGCTCGAAGTCGAGCCGGGGGATGCGGTGCTCGGGGAGGGGGAGATCAGTCTGCATCCGCGCCTCCATCTTCGCCGAGCAGCCGCGCCACGGTGTCGGGCGCGAAGATGCCCTGATCGACGAGCTGTTGGAGGAGCTGTTCCCGAAGACCCTTGCCAGCGGGCCCTTTGGCGCTCTGACTGCTCACAGAACCCGTGTCTGCCGTGCTGTCCGAGGCCGTGTCCGCGACGCCGGTCTCGGGGGCGATGTCGAGGCACGGCCCCACACCAGTGTCTGTGTCGGTGTCGAAGCCGGAGTCGGCCGGAATGTCCAGGCACGGGCCGATATCGGTATCGGTGTCGGTATCGGTGTCGGAGTCGGTATCCGCGTCGGTGTCGGCATCACTGTCGGGTGCCGTGTCCTGGGGGATGTCGAGGCAGGGCCCCGTATCGATCGGCGCGATGTCCAGACAGGGGCCCACCACGTCCTTGCACGCGGTCAGGCCGAGTGCGACCCAGACCGCGGGGGGAAGCGACTTCTTCTTGCTCATCTCGGCTCCACGTCCGCCCGCTCGAGCATACCGGGACGACAGCGGATCGGGGTGAAGATCCCGGGATCCGCTGGGATCAGTCCGTGAGCTCGGGCTTCGGGCGGTTCGCGGCGTCGGGCGTGTCGGGGATCGCACCTGCGAGGAGCACGTCGGGGTCGAGCTCACCGCGGGCTTCGAGCTCGAGCGCAGTGAGGTGGAACAGCGCCCACAGCTGAGCATTGCTGTAGTGCGCGACTTCTTCGCGGAGCCGACCGAGCAGCCTGCGATCCATGCGCCCTCCTCATCGAGAGTGTACTGCTCCTCATCGGTCGGGGGGTGTGGATTCTGGAGCACAGATCTGCTGCACCTGGTTGCGGACCCAGCGTTCGGTGGCTCGTTCGTACGGAAGTGCGGTGTAGACGAAGAAGGCGGGGAGCTTCAGGGGCGACCAGGTCCCGTCCGGCTGCATTCGACCGCCGCGGCGCACGCTGCGCATCCGGCCTCCGAGGAGCGCGGCGCCCCAGTGTGCCCGGCCATCCAGCACAGCCAGCAGATCGCTCGCGCAGTGGCGCTCCAGGGCGTCGTGGTGGGGGTCGGTGCCGACCGCGATCGAGACCTCCGGGCCCGCGACCCGAAACGTCAGACCGACCGTGCCCTTGCCCGGGTCTTCGGAGCCCGTGGGAGCGGCGCGTGGAAAGACCACCTCCAGTACCAGCGACAGCGGGGCATCGGCGGTGCCGGGGATGTGGGCGGCGATCCAGCGACCCAGGGCGGGCGCGAGGACATCCCCGCACCAGGTGGCGATCCGGACGAGCGCGCGGTCGGCGTCGAAGCCCTCCGCATCCACGGGGTCCTCGATGGGGGGAAGCACGAAGGGCGCGTAGGTGCGGTCGTCTGGGACGGTGTCGTCGCGAACGACCCACGAGACCGGGCCCCTCGAGACGAAGCGGCCCTCGATCAGGTCCCACGCCTCGCCCACGGTGGGGGCGAAGCGCTCGGCATCCGGAGCCAGCACGGCCAGATCGGCGAGAAACCGGGCTTCGGTGGTGGGGTAGACGGTCTGGTTCTGCCAGGCTGCGCCGCCGGTGTACCGGTCGCCACAGGAGCCGGGAATCAGGGTGTTCGCACCGGTGGCCGCGGCGTTGCGGAGCTCCTGGGCGTACAGGTCGTGGGGGAAGCCCAGGGTTCCCGACGTGGCGCCATCCGCCTGGCGCAGTGGACACCACCGCACGAACGCGACGTCCGGGCCGGTCGCCAGGGACGGGTGATCGAGGGCATCGGCCATCGACGCGAGCATCTGTCGTACGTGGGCTGGGCTGCGGACCGCGCTGTCCACCAGGTTCCAGACCGTTCCCTGGGAGGTCTCGAACAGCACGCCCCACTCCTCGACCGGGCACAGGGACGGAGAGGTGCAGATCCGGAGACCCCCCAGATCGACGACCTCCAGCGGCCCGATGCGAAGCACGTCCCGAAAGCCCAGTGCGGTCGCGGTCTCGACGATCAGCGCATCGCTCGTGATCAGCCGTGCGTCCGGGAACCGACCCGCGAGGACCGCCAGGGTGGGGACGTCGAAGTGGTCCGGGTGGCGGTGCGTGACCACGATGACGGTCGGCGCGAGGGCGTCCGGATCGACGTCTCTGCGGGGAACACCTCGAAGACCCCGTGGTGGT
Organism: Myxococcota bacterium; assembly: GCA_965224055.1. GTDB lineage: Bacteria > Myxococcota_A > UBA796 > UBA796 > JACKEQ01. The sequence continues at coordinate 7,597,559 of OZ245034.1, forward strand.
AGGTCTCCGAGAGGATGGGGTCGGTGACGAGCGCGCCAGAGCCGGCCGGTTCGTCCCAGTGGACGTGCCAGCTGGCGTGCCCGAGATGGGTGAAGCGCGGCATCGAGCGATCCGTCCAATCAGTCCAGTGGGGGGAACGGTCCGATCACGCCGGTGAGCGACTTCTGGTCTTCGGCAGTCACGCCTTCGGGGAGCTTCGTGTCGCCCAGGGTCTCGGCCTTCCACGGGTGCTGTACCGCGACGGTGAGGTAGCCGTGTCCGAGCAGGTCGGGGGTCCAGTGCAGACCGGTGATCTCGCCGTGGGGTGGGGCGACCAGCACGCGTCGGAAGGTGTTGCGACGGAGCTCGAAGGCCCACAGCGATGCGACCTCGTGCTTCGAGGTGTCCTCGCCGACCATCAGGAGGTCGTAGCCGGGCAGGAAGGCGATGTTGTCGGGGTTGGCGGGCCCGGCGGGGAGGCAGGTGTTGCCGCGGGCGTCGGGTTCGTCGAGGGGGGTGCCGGCGAACAGCTGCTCGAGCTCGAACAGCACGTGCATCGACCCGATCAGGTTGCCGTCGCGGTCGGTCACGCCCCGCTTGGTCTCGCCGGCCAGGACCGTCCCGCAGGGGTTCTCGGGCAGTGTGATGTGGTCGTCCGGAGCGCCTTTCTCCTCGAGCATGCGGCGGGAGACCTTGCTGATCGCCAGGAACAGCGTGCCGGTGCGGGGGTCGAAGCTGATGCCCTCGCCCTTCTCGAACTCGGTGGTGGCGGCCAGGGTGGCGGCGTAGCGACGGGTCTCCAGACGCGATGCGGCTTTGGCGGGGTCGGGGACCTTCTCGCTCGGGGCCTTCAGCTTGAGGCACTCCTCCACGTAGTCGGTGTGGGTGTAGCGGAAGCCGGCCGGGCAACGGAAGCCGTCGGGCTCCGCCACCTCGAACAGGTCGTCGAAGGTGACGCCGGATGCGATCAGCTCGTCGACGTAGGCGTTGTCGGCGTGTCCGAGGTTGATCCACTGGATCTCGGCGTAGATGGGCCTTTCGTTGCGCTGCTTCCAGCGGGCCGCGTAGAGGTAGCCGCTCGACAGGTCCTTCGGGCGGTCGGCCACGAACATGAACAGCCCTTCCGCCCCGCCGTCGTCGGACAGATAGACGGTTCGCTCGTCGGGCAGCACGTAGGCGATCTCGTGGCTGAAGCGGCCCGGCGCCTTGTGCTTGACCACGCTGGTGTTGCCCTCGTCGTCGAGCACGGTGACCTCGGGGGTCCAGCCGTACAGGTAGGGCGAGAGCTTCTCGCCTTCGGGCAGGTAGCGCTCGTGGCCGGCCCAGGCGCGGTAGTCCCAGCCGTGCTCCTCCTCGCTGGTGGGCACGATACGCGCGTTGGGCTCGTACTCCTCGGAGCCGATGTGGGTTCCCCAGGGCGAGATCTGCCCGGCGCAGGGGTTCCAGACGCCGCCCACGTCGCTGAAGTCGACCCGCTTGTTGAACTCCGGGGTGAGGGTGCCGTCTTCGTCCTTCGCGAGCCGCGTGAGGTACATCGCACCGGGGGTGCACTCGAAGTGGCTGATGAGCCACGGGTGGCCGTGGGCCTCGAAGACCGCGTTGAAGTCCTGGTTGTTGCACTCGGCATCGAGGGGGGTGCCGTCCTGCTTCGCGAGGTCGCCGAAGCCGTCTTCGCCGCGCTCGTACAGCTGCATGAAGCCGATGTCGGCGCGCTTGGTGTCGACGGTCGCCCAGGTGGTGGCCGTGGGCTCGGTCGCACTCGCCATCTCGGGGGTGAGCTTGAGGTCGTTGAACTCGAGGGTCCACGGACGGTCGGGATCGGGACCCGGTGTGGGGGCGGGATCGGGCGTGGCAGCGGGCTCGGGCTCGGGTGCGGACGATCCGGAGCAGGCGGTGGTCGTCAGCGACAGGGCGAGTCCGCTGGTCCAGACGAAGCGAGCGAACAGGTTCCGGGCGTTCATCGGGCGCGTCTCCTGAGGGCGTGGGGCAGGTGCGTGGGCGCCATTATCCACGGAACGCGGGGTAGGGTCGTGTCATGGGATGTGTCGCGACATCGGAGGCCCGAGCGGTCGCCGTCGGTGTGGAGGTTCTGCGCGGAGGAGGGAGTGCCGTCGACGCCGGCGTGGCGATGGTGGCGTGCCTGACGGTCACCGAGCCCACCAGCAACGGGCTCGGGGGCGATCTGTTCGCGCTGGTGGCGGAGGCGGGTGGAGAGTCCGGTCGGGACGGGCGGATCACAGCCCTGCAGGCCAACGGGGCCAGTCCTGCCGGGCTCGATGTGGAGGCGATCCGTCGACAGGCCCGCGCTGGCGGGGTGGCTGGGCGGATGCCGCTGTACGGGTGGGCGCCGGTGACCGTTCCCGGGCAGGTCTCGGGCTGGGCGGCACTGCACGAGCGCTACGGACGTCTTCCCTGGGCGAGGTTGCTCCAGCCGGCCATCGATGCCGCACGAGACGGGTTCGAGGTGGGGCCGATCACGGCGGCAGCCTGGGCGCGTGCGCAGCAGGTGTACGCGGCGGTCGACGACCCCCTGATGGCCAGCTGGGCCGACGTGTTCACGGTGGACGGCCGCACCCCGCGTGCTGGAGAGACATTCTGCAATCCCGCTCTCGCTCGGAGCCTGTCGGCCATCGCGGCCGGGGGCGCGACGGCGTTCTACACCGATCTGGGCGAGCGGATCGCCGCCTGGTCGTCCGAGACGGGGGGCTGGCTGACCCCCGAGGACTTCCGGTCGCACATCGCGCGCTGGGTCGAGCCGTGGTCCGTGACCTCCCGCGGGTGGACGGTCTGGGGGATGTCGGCTCCGACCCAGGGGATCGCGGCGCTCCAGGCGCTGGGCATGCTCGAGCACATCGACGGGTCGCCCGGGACGCCGCTCGGGGAACACGTCGCCATCGAGGCGATCAAGCGGGCGTTCGCCGACACCTACGCCACCGTGTGCGACGGAGCGGGGGCCGACGCCCTGGATCCCGCCTACCTGGCGTCCCGTGCGGTCGGGATCGACGGTCGGGCGGGGCCGTCTCCCGCATCACCGGGAATCGCCGGGGGCACGGTGCTGGCGGTCGCCGTCGACGATGCGGGTCAGGCGATCAGCATCATCCAGAGCAACTTCCACGGCTTCGGGTCGGGGTTGGTGGTGCCGGGGACGGGCATCGCGCTGCAGAATCGCGGCGCGGGCTTCGTGCTCGCTCCTGACGAAGCGTCCCACCCGTGTCACCCGAACGCGCTCGCAGCGGGCAAGCGTCCGTTCCACACCATCCTGCCGGGCCTGTTGCGGCCGCCGGGCACCGATCGCATCGGCCCGTTCGGGTGCATGGGCGGTCAGATGCAGCCCCAGGGGCACGTCCAGCTCGTGCGCGCGTTGCAGGCCTCGATCGATGCACAGCGAGCGGTCGATCGGCCCCGCTGGCGCTGGCTGGACACGGGAGAGGTCGCGCTGGAGGTCGGGCACCGCGGAGCGGAATCGTTGTCGAACCGCGGACACACCGTCCAGCCCGGCGTCGCATCGACCCACTTCGGCGGGGCTCAGCTGATCGTTCCCACCTCTGACGGGGGCTGGGATGCGGGCAGTGATCCCCGAAAGGACGGCGATGTGGGATGGACCTCGTAGATTCAGTGGTTCCGAGCGGGTGGAGGAGAGATGTCGTTCAGCGATGATTCGGACAGCAAGCGCGGCGAGAGTCGGATCCCCCTGCTGCTGCTGGTGATGCTGCTGGTCGTGCCGATCTTCGGGGGCTTCGGCGTGCTGCTGCTGGCCGTGTTGACGGCGTTCGTTCCCAGCCTGGGGTTGTAGGAAGGCCCGTCGTCAGGGAATCCAGGCCGGGGTGAACACCGCTTCGTCGATGGCGCCGCCGATCTGCACGTCCGACCGCTCCAGGGTCGTGCTGCCCTGCTGCACGGCGTCCGAGACCACCATGCGCATCGGCACCCAGTGGTCGCTCACCTGCTTGGCGTCCGACATCGTCCAGGTCTTGAGCAGGATGCCCGTGGCACCGTAGAGCTCCTGCTTGACCGGCAGCTGGGTGCGGGGGTCGATCCAGGCGATGCGCTTGGCGTAGGGGGTGGTCTTCGGAGACTCCGAGGTCAGCTCGACCACCCGGACCGGCTTGCCACCCAGGGTGTCGTCGCGCACGAAGCGCGGCGTGTAGCGACCCAGCTCGAAGGGCGCGACCAGGTCGGCCCAGGTCAGATCCGAGCCATTCATCGGCTGGCGGAGTGCCGCGTCGGTGAGGGGCTCTGCGCGCTCGGTGCGGGGCTCGTAGCGCCAGACCTTCCCGTCGACGCGCACCACCTTGGTGCCCTTGTCCCGAGCGGGGGCCAGGAACTCGATGGCGATGTCGGTGTCTCCGCCCGACGCGCGCTCGAGGGCTCGAAGCTGGTATTCGGCACGGCGTCCCTGCGAGGTGACCGTCAACTTCACCGTGCTGGTGCGCGTTTCGAAGGCCTGGTTTGCTTCGACCCCCGCCATCACGCGCTGGACGTCCACCTCGGCAGCCGGGGGATCGGCCGCGCGGACCGGCAGTGAGTGCGCGCCGAGCAGCATCAGCGCTGCTGCGGTGAGCGGGATCGTGGCGCGTCGCCATCGCATCGGGAGCCTCCGTCGGTCGCACAACCCTGCGGTAGCGGCCGGCCTTCCGCAAGCCCGGACGAAACAACTGGCCGAGCTGCGACGTAGACTCGGACCAGGCATGGAGGACGGGTGCGCAGTGTGATCAGCAGGGTTTCCGGGTGGAGTTGGCTCGCGGTGGTCGGGCTCGTGGTGGGCATCGGCTGTAAGGCGGACGACCCCGACACCGACGGAGTGGACACGGATCCCGTGGACGATCGCTGCGACTGGGCCCCCGTGCAGACCTGGGACACCGACGATCGCACAGCGCGGTACGACCGGATCGCGGGGTTCTTCGAAGACGAACGGGCCCAGATCGGGGCCGAGGGCGTGGCCTGGGCGGTGCTGGTCGACGGCGAGATCCGGTTCGCCGGTGCGGACGGCATGGCCGACGACGATCGGGAGATGCAGCCCACCACGCTGATGCGCAGCGGCTCCACGCTGAAGATGCAGACCGCCGCGATGGCTCTGACCCAGGTCGATGCGGGCGTGCTCTCCCTCGACGACCGCATCTCCGATGTGCTGCCGGACTTCTCGATGGCGGTCCAGCCCGGTGTCGCGGAGGAAGCGACGCTCCACCAGCTGCTCTCGCACCAGGGGGGGTTCTACGACTACACGCCGATCGATGGGCCGAGTGGCGACAACGCGCTCTACAACCACGCCCACAACGTGTTCGCGAGCAGCTACTACATGCTGGCGCCGCCGGGCTCCTTCTACAACTACAGCAACCCGAACTTCTCGATGGCCGGGTTGATGGCCCAGGAAGCCGCCGGGGTTCCGTACGCCGAGCTGATGGACGAGGCGCTGTGGACGCCACTGTGCATGGACCGCTCGTTCCTCGATGGCGATGCGGTGCGCGACGACGGGGACTTCGCGCGGGCCACCACCACGGACTGGGAGACAGGCATCGGGACCGTGCGGGTGGGGCCCCGGTCGTACCACCACGGGTTCGCTGCACCTGCGGGCTTCGCCTGGACCAGCGTGCTCGATCAGCTGCACTTCGCGAAGCTGCTGCTGGAGGGGCATCCAGACGTGTTGCCGGCCGACAGCGCGGCCCAGCTGACCGCAGAGCAGGTCGACCTGCGAGAGGGCCCGCCTGGACGGGCGTTCTACGGCTATGGAGTCGCGATGGTGCCGGGGTACCAGGACGGCATCCAGTACCGCGATGCGCGGCTGTGGCAGCACTCGGGGGCGATTCCGGGGTACGCGGCCAACCTGATGGTGCTCCCGGATCACGGGGTCGCGGTCGCAGTGCTGTCGAACACCGATGGCGCGACCTTCACGGGGGCGATGCTCGACACGCTGAACGAGCTGGTCGACCTGCCGACGGGCACGGCGCCGGATCCGGGCATCGACGTCGCGGACTTCGACACGTATGCGGGGACGTACGACGATCCGTTCAACGTGGGCCGGTTCGAGATCGGGGTCGACGCGGAGGCGGAGGTGCTGACGCTGTCGGCGCCGGATCTCGATGCGCTGTCGATCCCGTACGGCGACACGCTCACGCCGGTCTCGGAGGGGAACTTCATCCTGGAGGTGCAGGGGTTCCAGCTGCTGCTGTCGTTCCTCGACGACGATTCGGATGGAGCAGGCGCGGAGAGCCACTGGGCGCGGACGCGGATCTTCGTGCTGGAGCGGGAGGACCCGATCTCGGCGCAGCGTGCTCCGGCTCCGGCTCTGGATCTGTCCCCGGATGATCGGCGGGAGCGGATCGAGCGGGCGTTGGCGACGCTACCGCGTGTGGTGGGGCCGCTGACGGTTCGTTGAGCGCTTCCGGATCGGTGGCGGGTGCCGGGTGGGCCGGCGCCAGGACGCCACGGAGTCACGAAGCGCACGGAGGATTGCACGGAGGGGCTCGTGGGGGTGTCGCGTCAGAGGCGGAACGCCACCCCGACCCCGAGTCGCCACGCCCCCAGCTGAAGCCCCGGCGCGCCGGGTCGCGTGAATCGCCGCGCCGCGAACAGCTCGACGTCGAGGCCGCTCGGGCCTGCGATTCCGGGAATGCGAGACGGCTCGAACAAGCCTGTGTCGATCGCCACCCGGGTCCGCGCTTCGAGGCCCAGTCGTGCGCCGCGCACGACACTCGTCGGGCCGGTGTTCGTGGAGTCCTCCGCAGAATCGGCGGCGTCCGAGGTCTCCCGGGTGTAGGCGATGTTCTCCGGATGCCGCTCGGCGAAGACCGTGAGCGAAGGGCCCGCGCCCACCGACCAGGTCCAGCGTGGAGCGCGCTTGAGGGCCAGATCGGCCGTCAGCACGAGCGGAACGACCTCCATGCGCGCGTCGAGCCCGGCGCTGGCGGTGCCGTCGCGGGGCTTGATGCGGCGGTAGGCGCCTTCGACCTCGAGGGCCACCGGGCCGGCCAGCGGCATCCCGATGGCGACCCCGGGCGCGAACATCCCGGTGCGGTAGACGGTCCCGATCGCGCTGTCGTCCCAGGTCTCCGCGACGCCGCGCAGCGACACCCGGACCGATGGTTCAGCGGGTTCGCGGGACTCCCAGGGGTAGGGCGGACGCGACTGGGCCAGGGCTGACGCGACGGTGAGAACGGCGAGCACGGAGGTCATCGCGACTCCAGAGAAGAAGGCGGAGATGAAGGGGTGGGGTGGCTGTCCCGCTGGGTGCGACGCTGGCGTCCCTGCTCCTGGAACACCAGGGCGACGAGCGTGTCGCGGTGCTCTCCGGGCAGATCGACGAACGACAGCCGCGTTCCGCCCTCGGAGTCGGGCTCGACGACGGCCTCGACCACCATGAGCCGCTGGGCGCCCCAGACCTCGATGTCGAGGTGGAGCTGGACCCGCTGCCCTGCGCCGAACGGAACGTCGTGCTGGAGCAGGATGTGGTCGGGGGCGATCTCCACCAGGTCGTTCTTGAACTCGACGCCGAGCACGGCCAGGCGCTGTTGGTGGCGGAGCAGGCGCACCTCGCGCTCGAGCTGGCCCAGGGCATCGGCGAGGAGCGCGAAGGCCTCGTAGGCATCGCTGTCGATGTTGCGCGACATGCGCACCAGCGTGGTCTTCGCGCGGTCGGCGATGGTGGTGCTGGCGGGCAGGATCGCGGGCGCGTCGTCTGCGGCGACGATGGCCATCCTCAACACCAGGTGCACGCTGGCCCAGCGGTCGGGGCTCATGCCCGGCGCCGCAACAGCAGGGTGAGCAGCCCGAGGAGCCCGCAGAACAGGGCTGACGAGGTGCGCGCGGTCCGAGCGGCCGGCACGGACGGGCTGGATCGGACGTCACATCGAAACCCGCCGAGCTCCCCGGCCAGCTGTGCGGCACTGGGGGTTCCGAACTCGGGATCGGGCACGTCCACACCCGTGTCCTGGGTGCCGGTGTCGGTCGGGTTGCCGGAGATGCCGGTGTCTTCGGGAGACGGCTCGGGTTCTCCGGTGTCGCCGAAGGTCCCGGTGTCACCGGTCTCGAAGAAGCCGGTGTCGCCCGTGGCCCACGCGGTGTCGGGCACCTGTGCCGCGAGCAGCAGCGTCAGTCCGAGGACGAGAGGGGGTCGGATGTCGCGAGAGTCGGGCACGGTCGCCTCCACGCGCCCCATTCGGACGTGGCGAGGCGCGCTTGAGCGGAACGTGCGTCAGCCGCGTCGGTTGATCCGCTGTGCCGTGTGGTGTGCCCGGAGGTGGCTGTAGCCCCGCAGTGCCCGGCGGTTTGCGCCGAGCTTGCGCAGTGCGGTGCCGATGGCGTCGCGCTCGGCGCGGATGGCGGTCTCCAGCTGCCCGGTGAGATCGAGCAGGGTGGCGAGCTCGCGGCGATCCAGGCCTTCGGCGACGAGCCGGATCGTGCGAAACACGCCGTCCAGACGGGCTGGATCGATGCGCTGGTCGAGATCGTCCTCGTCGCGCGGCGCGTTCAGGGCCGCCAGCAGGGTGCGGACCTCGTCCAGCAGGCGCTGACTCACGCCGACCTCGCTTCGGGCTGGCGCGCAGCCTGGAACCAGCCTTCGGCGAGACTGTCGGTGACGCGGATGACGCCAGCGAGCTCGGTGTCGGCCCTCTCGCCGTTCGCGCTGCGGATCAGCGTGGTGATGCACCAGGTGTACAGCGCCTGCATCTGCGCGCAGAACTCGGGAGCGGCGTCGAAGTCCAGCGCGAGCTCGAGCTCGGTGTAGATCTCCCGGACGTGGTGCAGGTGCGCGATGCGTGCGCTGCTCCCCGTCGGAAGGTCGCCGGCGATGGACAGCCGCTTGCTGGCCTCCTGGAAGAGCATCTGGACGAGCTCCACCTTGCTGGCCGAACGGACCTGGCTCGAGCGATAGCGATCGAATCCACGCATGGATTTCCCCCCATGTACTGGTGGCTTGAGAAAAGGTGTCGAGGTGCGGAGCGGGCAGTCGGGCAGCTCTAGAAGATGCCGCCACCGCCGCCACTGCTCTGGACCGTCAGGGCCGCGAGGTAGGCCGATGTCGACTGCGACTGCGCGAGTGCGGTCTCCATGGCGTTGAACTGATCGCGAAGCCGCTCGGAGTAGCTCGCGAGGTAGTCCTCTTTGCGCGCGATGCTCTCCTCGAGGTCCTCGATGGACCCCTGGATGGAGTCGGTGCGACTCTCGAGCGTTCCACCGTCGGAATCCACGAACACGTCCTCGATGCGGGTCTGGATCTCGGCCAGGGGGCCGGTGTCCGAGTAGAAGAGGGCCTCGACATCGGCGCGGTTGTCGGTCCAGGCCGCTTCGAAGGCCTCGGTGTCGAGCTCCAGGGAGCCGTCGCGCTGAGTCGAGATGCCGAGCTGGGACAGGGCTTCGAACTGGCCGTCGTTGGCGTACTGGGCCGTCACCATCGTCGACAGCGAGTCCATCACACGCCGGGCGCCGGACTCGCCCACCAGCGCGCCCTGGATGCCCTGCTCCTCGTTGAAGAGCGTGTTCTGCTGGTAGTAGTCGCGGGCCTCGTTGTAGGCGTCCACGAGCTCCTGGATCTTCGAGGTCGTGGTCTCGAGGTCCTGCTCGACGGTGATGGTCTCCCAGCCCGTGGTGTCGGTCACGTCGATGGTGAGCCCGGGGATGGCTTCGATGGACGTGCTGTCGCTGTACACCGTTTCGTTGTCGACCTGGGCACGGGTGTCTCGGGCATCGAGGCGCTGCTGGAAGGTGATGCGGCGGGGGGAGTTCGAGAGCCCCGAGGAATCGAACTCGATGTCGTTTCCTTCCCCGACCTCACCCTTCACCACCATTCGGAAGGGGTTGCTGTCGAGGCCGAGGTCGATGGAGTAGGCCTGCACCCCGTCGATCTCCTCTGAGATGGTCTTCGCGAGGGCGTCGAGCCCGTCGTTGGTCTCGTCGACGACGATGTCGTGGGACTCGCCCTTGTAGGTGATCGTGAGCGTGCCGTGGCCCAGCTCGCCGAGGCCAGTGGAGGCGAAGCGCTGGTTCGACCGGGAGACCTCTCCCCGGCCGATCTCGTTGACGCGGACCCGATAGGTTCCCGGCGCGGTCTCGGGTCCCGCGGTGACCGTCAGGCTCTCGTTGGTGGAGGTCGGGGTGTAGGCGCGCAGGGCGTCTTCGCGCAGGGAGCCGAGGGTGTCGGCGAGGTCGGTCAGGCGGTTGGACAGGCCGGCGATCTTCTCCTGCTTGTCCTCGAGTGCCGTGACCTGGTCGCGCATCGTGGCGATGGGAGCGGCCTGGGCGGCGATGACCGCGTTGATCAGCCCGGTGGTGTCGAAGCCGGAGACGATTCCATCGATGATCGGCATGACGCGCTACGCCTGGTTGGGGTGGATGGGGAGTGGAACAGGGGGTGCCCCGCCACCAGAATCGGTGGCGAGGCGGGGGGGAGAGGAATCAGCCGATCAGTCGGGTTGCGCCCGAGTTGATCTGGTTGGCCTGACCGAGGGCGGCCACGCCAGCCTGCTGCATGATCTGGAACTTGCTCATCTCGGCGGCCTCGAAGGCGAAGTCCGCGTCACGGATGGTGGACTCGGCGGCGGCCACGTTCTGGGTGTAGGTCTCCAGGTTGCGGGCCGCGGACTCGAGACGGTTCTGCACGGCGCCGTAGTCGGAGCGGTACTGGTTCACGTCGGCGATGGCGGAGTCGATGTCGGTGATGGCGGCCTGGGCGTTGGCGGCATCCGAGAGGTCCACGGATCCGGAGTCGACGCCGAGAGTGGCGGCGGAGAGATCGCCCGTGGTGATGGCGATGCGGTCGTTCGCGGTGTCGTTCACGCCGACCTGCACGTCGAGGGTCGTGTTGCTGCCATCCGTGAGCATGGTGCCGTTGAACTCGGTGACGTTCGCGATGCGGTCGACCTCGTCGGACAGCTGGATGAACTCGTCCTGGATGAAGGTGCGCTCGTCGTCGTTCAGGGTCTCGCTGGACGACTGGACGGCGAGCTCGCGCATCCGCTTGAGGATGTTGCCGACCTCTTCGGTGGCGCCCTCGGCGATCTGGACGACGGACACGCCGTCTCCGATGTTGCGCTTGGCGGCGCGGGCCGACTGGCTGATGGCCGAGAGGTTCTCGGCGACGGCCAGGCCGGCTGCGTCGTCGGCAGCCTTGGTGATGCGGGATCCCGAGCTGATGCGCGAGAGGGTGCCGGACAGACCGCTCGTCGTGCTGTTCAGGTTGCCGACGGCGTTCATGGAGGCGAGGTTCGTGTTCACGGTGAGTGCCATGGTGGACTCCTTTCGAGTGAAGCGTTGAAGGGATTGGTGCGGTGGAAGCGGGGTTGCTCCCCCGGCCACATTCCTCTTTTCGGATCGCCGGTCCGGGGCTGTTAGCGGCGGCCCCGAAAAAACTGCTGCAGCCGGGCCCCCCTCTGCCGAATCCACCCCTGAAACCCCGGTCAGGAGGACCCCATGGGGCCACGACACGCGATGTCCCACACCCTGAGAGCCTGGCGGGCTCCCGTGCTCGCACTGCTCTGCGGAGCCGTGTGGGGCGGGCTCTGTGCGGAGGCGCAGGCCACGCGGGCAAAGGATCTCGGGGGCTTCCACGGGGTCCGCGACAACCAGCTCACCGGCGCGGGCCTGGTGGTGGGGCTGCGTCGCTCGGGGGACTCGCGACGCAACGAAGCCGCCATCCGGGCGCTGGCGAACCGCCTGCAGGGCCACGGGCTGTCGCTCGAGCAGGACGAGATCGTCACCCGCAACGTGGCGCTGGTGATGGTGACGGCCACCCTGGGGCCGGACGCCCGATCGGGATCGCGGGCCGACGTGGTGGTCGCGAGCACGGGAGACGCGACGTCGCTGGAGGGGGGCGTGCTCTTGATGACGCCCCTGTTCGGTACGGACGGCATGGTGCACGCCACGGCCGAGGGGCCGCTGGTGGTGGGCGGGTACGTCGCCAGCAGCGCCGGGACGGCTGCCCGGAAGAACACGCCGACGGTCGGCCGGGTGTCCGGGGGCGCGCTGATCGAGCAGGGCGCACCGTCGATCGACTACGCGAGCATCGAGACGATCGACTTCGTCCTGAGAGATCCGGACTTCACGACCAGCACGCGGCTCGCGGATGCGATCGATGCGGCGTTCGGTTCCGAGGTGGCCGAGGCCGAGAGCGCGAGCACGATCGCACTGGCGCTCCCGGACGACTTCAAGGGGCGCTTTCCCGCCTTCGCCGCCGAGGTGGAGAAGGTGGACCTGATGGTGGACGCGCCCGCGCGCGTGATCGTGAACGAGCGCACCGGAACCGTGGTGATGGGCGCCGACGTGAAGATCTCGCCCGTGGCGATCGCCCATGGGGGTCTGACGATCGAGGTGCGCCGGCAGAACCAGGTGAGCCAGCCCTACCCGCTGTCCGGCGGGCAGACCGTGGGCGTCGGCAACGCCGTGGTCGAGGCGAACGAAGGAGACGGCCAGCTGGTGATGGTGGAGGGGGTCGAGATCGGCGAGCTGGTCTCGGCGCTGAACGAGCTCGGGGTGAAGCCGCGTGACCTGATCACGATCCTGGAGGCGATCCGGGCCAGCGGTGCGCTGCACGCCGATGTGGTGACGCAGTGAACGCCGGACGCAGCCCGTTCATCGGCTTGATGGACGCGGTGAAGGGGCAGCAACGGGCGAAGAAGGCGGCCGATGCCGTCGACAGCGATGCGGCGTTCGAGCGCGAGCTGGCCCGGATGCTCGTTCGCGAGGTGGGCAAGACCCTGGAGTCCGCGCTCGGAGGCCAGGAAGGGGCCGCCGTGCAAGGGGTGCTGGAGGAGGCGCTCGTCGATCGACTCGTGGTGGACGGCCTCTTCAGCGATCGGAGTACGGGGGGAGCCGCTGCACGCGGGGTGCCTGCCTGGCGGGGTCGCGCGTCCGGAGCCGTCACCCGGCCCGTTCAGGGTCGGATCACGTCCGACTTCGGGGTGCGTCGCGATCCCTTCCACGGGCGTCGCCGATCGCACCGGGGCGTCGATCTCTCGGCACCGCTCGGGGCTCCGGTGGTCGCCGCGCGAACGGGCACGGTGCGGTTCGCGGGCGAGCGGGGCGGCTACGGCAACCTGGTGATCGTCGATCACGGGGGTGGGCTCGAGACCTGGTACGCCCACCTGGATCGGATCGATGTGCGGGCGGGATCGCGGATCGCCGCTGGCCGGGATCTGGGTACGGTGGGTCAGACGGGCCGGGCGACGGGGCCCCACCTGCACTTCGAGGTGCGTGAACACGGTGTGGCCGTCGATCCAGGGGACTGGTTCGGCGCCCGGGAGCCCCACGCACACGCCCCTCACGATCCCGAGGGCGGCGATCGTCGAGGGGATCGCAGCACTGAGCCCTAAACCCGAACTCCCATCGTGCCGATGGGAGGGCATCTGATGTGAGGTTCTCCATGAAGGTCACCCGTACCACCCCGCTGCAGTCGGTCGAATCGACCCGCGGCGTTCGGGATCGCGCCCCGGCACCGTCCGAGGCTCCTGCAAAAGACTCCGTGACGCTCTCGTCCGATGCGGCGTTCGTCGACCGGGCCCGGGAGTCCGTGCGCGAGCAGCCGGTTCGTTCGGAGCTCGTGGACCAGGTCAAAGCATCCATTCAGGCGGGCACGTTCGATGCGTCCGTCGACCTCGACGCGACCGTTGGGTCGCTGCTCGCGGACCTCTGATGTCTTCCGGGGGGGAGAGCATCCAGGGGAACGGCCACCTGTTGCCCGACATCCTGGCGTTGGTCGAAGACCTCGCCAGCCTGACGGAGCAGCAGGTGGCCGCCGCGCGCACTCTCGAGGGGCCGGTGCTCCAGGCGCTCGACCGCAAGCGGTCCGATGCGCTGTTCGAGCTGCAGGTCCTTCTCGAGAGCCGGGATTCCCGTGACCGTGATTCGCGCCGTCCAGATGGGGCGAACGACAACTCGGGTCTCGAAGAGGCCTTCCGGGACGCCGTTCTCCGGCTCCGGTCTGCAGAAGACCGGCTGGTGCGGGTGTCCCGGACGGTGCTCGGCGTGCTGGCCGGCCTGCGACCCGCCGAACCGGCGCCGACCTACGGGCGCTCGGGACAGATCCACCGACCCGCTGCGCGCAAGAGCGCCTGAGACCCCAGAACACGGAGGCTCGGATGTCGATCCGCACCACCTTCTCGAGTGCTGTGAGCGGCCTGCACGGCGCGTCTGCTGGAATCGCCGCCACTTCGCACAATGTCGCGAACGCCACGACACCGGGATTCTCGCGTCGGTCGGCGAAGGTCGTCACCGAGCGGCCCCTCGTCGGCAACCTGGTCCTGGGCCAGGGCGTGGACATCCAGGGCTTCGACCGGGCGACGAACGAGCGCCTGGTCGAGCAGCAGATCGACGCCGAGAGCGACGCTGCGAGCGCGTCTTCCATGGGGGACGGCCTGCGGGCCCTCGAGGCCTACTTCGATCCGATCGGTGGCGGAGGGCCGCGATCGGCGCTGGATGGGTTCTACGACAGCCTCTCGACGGCTGCGCGCGATCCGGGGGATCCGGCCCTGCGGCGCGAGGTGATCGCGTCGGGGGATGCTCTCGCGCGTACGCTCAACCGCACGTCGTCTGCTCTCACGGCTGCAGCGGATGCTCACACCCGGGACATCGAGCTCGGAGTGAAGGACGTGAACGCCCTGATGGAGGAGGTCGCGGCCATCAACGTCGAGATCGTGGCGGCTGGAGGGCCGCTCCGGTCGGGCGACATGGCGGATCGGCGGGATCAGCTGATGCGCGAAGCCGGTGCCATCGCGGGGATCGAGCTCGACATCCAGCCCGACGGCACGGCGGTCGGACGCCTCGGTGGCCATGTGGTGGTGTCGGGGGCGGATGTGCGCCCCATCGGCGTCGAGTCCGACGGTTCGCTGTCGGTGCCCGTGGGCAACGGGTCGGTCAGTGTCGACGGGTTGCTGGGCGGGACGCTCGGGGGACTCGTGGCGGCTCGTGAGGTCACGCGAGACCTGCAGTCGGACCTGAACACGGCGGTGGACGCGATGGCGGCGGCCTTCGACGCGACGCACAGCGCCGGGTTCGACCGTTCCGGCACGCCGGGAGGCGCGATGTTCGCCATCGCAGATCCGGCCGCGTCGGCGGGCACGATCACCTTCGCCATCTCCGACCCCTCCGAGCTCGCCTTCGCCGCGGATCCGACGGCCCATGCCGGCGACGCGGGCAACCTGGAGTCGCTCATCGGCCTCGAGAACCAGCTGTTGGTCGGCGGGTCCAGCGTGTCGGACGCGATGGGGGCGCTCTCGTCCCGTCTGGGTGGGGCCATTCGCGCGGCGGATGCCGATCGGACCCACTCCGATGCCGTCCTCCTGGACCTGGACGAGCTGAACGCCAGCCTCTCCGGGGTCGATCTCGACGAGGAAGCCGCAAACCTGTTGACCTACCAGGCCGCCTACCAGGCGTCCGCGAAGGTCATCCAGACCGCCGATCAGCTGATGGGCGTGTTGATGGAGATCGCATGAGCTCGCCTGTCCGCACCTCGGCGCTGCTGTTCCGCAATGCCGTCACGAACACTCAGCTGGCGACGCTCCGCAATCGCTTCTCGGAGGTCAAGGACAAGGGGGTCTCGGGCCTCGAGATCACCGATCCCTCGGACGCACCGTCGAAGTGGCCGTCGATCCTCGATCTGGGCGCGGCCATCGACGACCAGGAGGTCTACGGGTCGAACGCCGAGCGGGCGACCGGCCTGCTGGGGGTGGCCGACACCGCACTGCGCGACAGCTCCACGGTGATGAAGCGCGCCCGCGAGCTGGCGGTCCGGTTCTCGAACAGCTCGCTGAATGCCGACGATCGCGCGTCGGCGGCGATCGAGGTCCGGGGACTGCGCGACAGCCTGGTCGATCTGGGCAACATCGAGATCGGCGGACGTCACATCTTCGCGGGCACCGCGTACGACGAGCCGGCGTTCGATGCCTCGGGTGCCTACCTGGGCTCGACGGACACGCCGCAGATGGTGATCGGCGATCAGGACCGCGTGACGGTGGGGTTCGATGGCGCGACGGTGTTCGGAAGCAGTCTGGATGCCCTCGAGGACCTCGCGGTCGCGATGGAGACGGGCACCGAAGCCGATGTGAACGCGCAGCTGGGGACTGTGGACGACGCGATGAAGGACATGTTCGAGGCGCGCGCGGTGGCGGGGATCGCCTACAACCGCGCCGAGGACACGAAGGCGCTGACGGACAGCCTGTCGATCGTGCTCAACGAGACGCTGAACGACGACATCGCGGCCGACCCGTTCGAGACCTTCCAGCACTTCACGGAGCTGGCGAACCACCTCGAGGCCACGCTGTCGCTCACGGCGCGGAGCAACAGCCTCCAGGGGCTCATGCAGCGCATCTAGGCCGAGTCCAGGGGTGAACGGCCGGCGGTCAGCGGTCGGCGGTCAGCGGTCAGCGGTCAGGGGGGCGTCCCAGAAGGGTGTCTGGCACTCCGGGACGGCCCGTGTTCACGGGGGTTTTCGCACGCTCGGCTGCGTGGGGTCAGCGGCGCTGCGCGGTGACGTCGGTCTCCAGCCGGACCTCGGCATCGATCGTGACGCCGCCGAACTGGCAGCCGGCCGACCAGGTGACCGCGATCACGCTGTCGTCGATGCGCGTGTCGCCGCTGGTGAACCGGCCCTCGACCGTGGCCACGCCGAGCGCGAGGCAGGCCTCGGACGACTCGACGTCCAGACCCGCGAGCATCGCGAAGCTGCCATCGTCCTCCATCAGGCCGCTGATCCGCTCCTGGGTCGGGACGTCGTCGACAACCTCGACGAACTCCAGCAGGCGGTTGTCGGTGCCCATGGGCTGCTCGATGTCCATCGTGGCCCAGAACGCTTCGCTCGGACAGGTCGTGTCGTCTTCGCCGCAGATCGCCTGGGCTTCGAAGGTCTGCCCGTTCCAGGTGATCGCCTCCGTGGAGCCGGGTTCGACGGTGGCGATGAGCTGGTCGTCGATGAACAGCCGCAGCGTGTCGTCGTAGGCGACGTCCCAGGTGCCGGTCACGTCCCGCGGCGTGTCGAGGGGTTCTCCCGTGCAGGCGAGCGTGAAGAGTCCCGTGAGGGCGACGGCGGTGATGCTGAGGATGCGGGTCATGAGGACCTCCGAACAATGTCTTGACGGTCAAGAGAGCGGTGCCCCCGAAATGCGCGCAGGAACGAGCACATTTTCCGGGGGTACCCGAACGCGACAAGACATTCAGTAGAAGGGATTCGGTCGGTTCATCCCTCGCTTGCGAGGGTGGGCCGGCGGAAATCGGCGGGCTGCCGAGGTTCGTCGGTTGGACCCGCCGGGAGGATTCCGCGGAAACGAAGGAGGCTTACAGTCGCTTACGCGCCGTACAGGCCGGCCATCCAGAGGCCTCCGCCGATCTTCGCGTCCACTTTGACGCCCGCTTCGCGCTTGGCGGCGAGGAAGGCCCGGAGCTCGGACATCGGGACCAGATGGACCTCGATGTCTTCGCTGTCGTCGCCGCCGCCTTCGCCCGTCCGGGAGAGCCCACTGGCGTGGAAGAACGTGACGGTCTCGTCGGTGAGCCCCGCAGTGACGGGCGCTTCGCCGAGGATGCGCCACGAAGACGCCGTGTAGCCGGTCTCTTCGACGAGCTCGCGGGCCGCAGCCGTGACGAGCTGCTCGTCCTCTTCGCCGGCGATGTCGCCCGCCAGTCCGGCCGGGAGCTCGAGCACCCGGGCTGCGACGGGCGTGCGGTACTGCTCGACGAGCACGATGGCGGGGGTGTCGGTGACGGCCACGATCACGACCACGCCCGACACGCCGGTGCGCTGGGCGTACTCCCAGCCACTGTCGTCGATCAGGCGCAGGTAGCGGCCTTCGTGGAGGATGCGGGGGCTCGGATCGGAGGGGGTCGTCATGCTGGCGTTCTACCCCGCGGGCCTATGGCTCGTCGACGGACCCTTCGGCGCGACCTTCGATCCACCGTCGCCAGGCACCGCGCCAGGAGGGTTGCTGGTCGGGGGTGCCGGAGGTGGGGCTCCAGGCGAGGACCATCGAGATGCCGGCGGGCACGAGGCCGAAGACGATCGGGACGCCGGTCAGGGCGAGCACACCGGGTCGGGGCGCCTGCCAGGTCGCAAACGACCCGACCGTACCGGTGGTTCCGACCCATCCCGACCCGACGAGCAGAGCCCCCAGCGACAGTCCCCAGGCGAAGGACGCGAGCAGGGCGAAGGCGGAGCGACGGATGGCGATCGGCTGACGGATCCCCGACACGCGCCAGTCCATGGTCGCAATCGCAGCAGCGACGGCGAGTGCGGGGGTGATGGCGGTGAAGCACCCCACGACGGTCGCGAGCGCGGTCAACAGGTGCAGGGGAGACACGCTCCACTTCTAGCGCACCCCGTGTGCCTCAGATGTCGGTATCCGTGTCTGCGTCGGTGTCCGTGTCCGCGTCGGTGTCGGCATCCGTGTCCGCGTCGGTATCGGTGTCGGAGTCCGCATCCGTGTCTGCGTCGGTGTCGGAGTCGGCATCCGCGTCGGCATCGGTGTCGGAGTCCGCATCCGTGTCGGCATCGGTGTCTGCGTCGGTGTCGGAGTCCGCATCGGTGTCTGTGTCGGAGTCCGCATCGGTGTCTGTGTCGGAGTCCGCATCGGTGTCGGAATCGGCATCGGTGTCGGAATCTGCGTCGGTGTCGGTGTCGGAATCTGCGTCGGTATCGGTGTCGGAGTCCGCATCGGTGTCGGTGTCGGAGTCCGCATCGGTATCGGTGTCGGAATCCGCATCGGTGTCGGTGTCGGAGTCCGCATCGGTGTCGGTGTCGGAGTCCGCATCGGTGTCGGTGTCGGAGTCCGCATCCGTGTCCGAGTCGGTGTCCGCATCGGTGTCTGTGTCGGAGTCCGAGTCGGTGTCGGTGTCCGTGTCCACGTCCATCGCCGTGTCGGGCGGGAGCAGCTCGGTGGAGTAGTCGTAGGTGGCGCAGGCGGGCCCCGCGACCCAGGCGATCTCGACCGTGAACAGCCGATCGAGGTCGTCGTCGTTGAACACGCGCACGACCCCCGTTCCGCTCGTGGTCACCGAGTCGAGCTCGACGGCGCCGTCCCAGGCCGCGACCGAGAGCGTGTTCGCGGCGTCGTCCACGTCGATGCGCACCTCGACCTCTCGACCCGCGGGAACCAGATACCGGAACCAGTCCTCGCTGACCGGCCGGACCAGCAGATCGGTGCCGTTGTCGAGCACGGCCGCGTTGTTCCGGCTGTCGTTCGGCTCGAACGCGTCGTCGACACAACCGGGATCATCGGTGTCCGGAGGGGGCTCCGTGTCGGCATCGGTGTCGGCGTCTGCATCGGCATCCGCATCGGCATCGGCGTCGGTGTCGGTATCGGCCTCGTTCAGGTCGGTGTCGGTGTCGGCTGGCTTGCAGCCCGCGAACAGGAGGAGGGTGAGCAGAGAGACGCGCATCGACATCGGACCTCCGAGCAGGCCGAATCCGGCCCGCGTCCGACGCAGGATACCGAACACGGTCCGGCACTGCGACCTCGAGGGGCGGTGTGACGGGTCGCTGCGAGTCGATCGTGAGCGCTCGGTGGAGTCCGCCCGGATCCATGATCTGTAGACCGGATCCATGAATAGAGGATTCACCTACGGGCAAACCTCGTGAATTCCTGGCGTGAGGATTGCGTTTCCTCCCGACCCGTGGGATGCATGCGCGTCTGCGGCGGTTGACGTCCGGGCGGACGAGGAGTCGAGTCGATGAACGGGATGGACGGAATGACGCGCGGGGCCTGGGCGGCCCTCTGGTTGGCGAAGCGGCCGATGGCGCTCGGGCTCGGGTTGATGCTCGGCTTCACGCTGGCGTGCACGGGTGGCGGCGGAGACGTGATCACCGACGGAGACCGGGATGGAACGTCCACGAGCCCCGACGGCACGGACGGAATCGATGGGGACAGCGCGGGAACGCCCGACAGCACGCCCACATCGCTCGGCGAGCTGCGGCCCACCTTCGACGTGATCGGCACCGATGGCGTGGCTCCGCGCAAGCTGGTGATCCGCTTCGCCTACGACGTGATCGAGCGGTCTCAGGTGGCTGATGGCGTCGCCATTCAGGGGGCCGTGCCCACCCTCGAGCCCGCCGTCGACGGCACCTGGTCGTGGACCTCGCCCAACCGGCTCGTCTTCCAGCCCGCCGTCGGATTCGCCGCCAAGACCTCCTACACGGCCGCGCTCGCGTCCCTGCAGACCCGCTGGGGATCGCTGGCCGGCGACCACGCCCACACCTTCGAGACCCCCGCCTTCGAGCCCATCGAGGTCCAGCGGGGCCTGGTGCATCGCGACTACGTCGACCTGGACGTCATCTTCTCGGGGCCGGTCGATCCGTCGTCCGCGGGCAAGGTCACCATCCGGGTCGACAACGTGCCCGTCCGCAAGAGCCTGGAGGAGTCGAGCCGCAACAACCGCCTGCGGTTCCGGGTCTCCAAGAAGGACCTCCGCAAGGGCTCTCTCGATCTGGACGTCCGGGTCGACTCCGGCGCGGTGAGCCTGGTCGACGGGGCCGTTCGCGGCGGGCCGCTCTCGCGCACGCTCGAGCTCGACACCACGGTCAAGCCGATGGAGATCCGCAAGGCCAAGCTCGCCGAATCCGCGGACGGCTGGTACCTCGACGTGCTCTGCCACGACTCGGCGGTGGGCGATGCCGAGTACTTCTGGGACCGGCAGACCTACGAGTCGTACTACGTGTCGGAGCGCTGCGTGCTGGCGCCGGATGCGCTCGACAGCGTGACGTTCTCGCCCGAGGTGGCGGACCTGTACGTGGCCGAGGCGCGCCGGGGCTTCCGGGTGTTCGGGAAGTTCCCGAAGGGCGAGGTGACCGTGACCATGCCGGCCGGCACGTTCACGGCCGATGGCGGCATCCTCCAGGAGACCTGGACCGAGACCTTCGAGGTGAAGGAGCGCACGCCCCGGGTGGAGCTGGTGGCCAAGCAGGGCCGCTACCTGCCGCGCGGCGCGTGGGGCAACCTGCCGGTCAAGCACCTGAACACGGGGGCCGTCGACGTGACGGTGCGCCGCGTTCCGCCGCAGAACCTCGTGTTCTGGTTGTCGGGAGACGACGAGAGCGCGACGCGACGCACCTCCGACCTCGTGGCCGAGAAGCGCATCGCGGTGGACGACCCCGAAGACCGCTTGAAGACGAGCTGGATCGACGTCGGGAGCCTGGTGGGCGACGACCTGCAGGGGCTCTTCGAGATCGAGGTCGCTCCGGTGGCCGAGCAGGCGGAGTCGACCGGGGACGAGGAGGACGTCGACACGGGATGGGCGGCGCGCCAGGCCCGTCAGCGCGAAGCGGAGCGGATGAAGGGCACAGGCGACACGTCCCGGCTGGTGCTCACCAACCTGCAGCTCGTCGCCAAGATGGACGAGACCCCCGCCGGGCGTCCGTACGCCGACCAGATCACGGTGTTCGCGCTGGAAGCGGAGAGCAACGCGGCCGTGAGCGGGGTCGACGTGGACGTCGTGCGGCCCAGCGGGTTCGTGATGGCCACCTGTCGGACCGGCTCCGACGGCGCGTGTGTGCTGGAGATGCCGGAGCCCGAGGTCGACGAGACCGACCCCATCGCGCTCATCGCACGCAAGGGCGACGACCTGACCTACCTGAAGTTCGCCGATCTCGAGACCCCGATCTCCGAGGTGGACGTGGGCGGAGAGCGGTGGACGTCCGACAGCCCCTACACCGCGAGCCTCTACGCGGATCGCGGTGTGTATCGGCCGGGCGACACGGTGCATTTCGGGGCCGTGCTGCGCGGCGACGACCACGAAGCGCCGGACACTGCGCTGCCCGTCGTGCTGTCGGTGAACGACCCCCGCGGCAAGCTCGCGAAGCAGGCACCGCTCACCACCAACGACGCGGGCCTCACCACGTGGGACCTGTCGCTGCCCGCATTCGCGCCGACCGGGAGCTGGTCCGCATCGCTGGAAGTGGGCGGGAACACGATCCAGCAGCTGGACTTCGCAGTCGAGGAGTTCGTGCCGGAGCGGATGAAGGTCGAAGCGCAGATGCGCGGCGAAGGGCTGCGCGCCACCGAGACCGCCAAGGTGGACATCTCGGCCCGCTACCTGTTCGGAGGCAGTGCAGAGGGGAGCCGGGTGGACGTGAACTGCTCGGTGAAGCCGGGTCGGTTCCGCCCGAAGAACAACAAGAACCTCCACTACGGTCGGGTGTTCGTCGGCACCGACGAGCCGCCGCGCGAGACCACGGCCTCGAGCGAGTCGGGCAAGCTGGACGAGAACGGAGAAGCGTCGGTCCGCTGTGGAGGTCTGTCGGACGGCTACCCCGTGACCGGGCGCTTGATCGCCGACGTCGCGGTGTTCGAGGCCGGCAGTGGCCGGTCGACCCGGGGCCGCGCTTCCGTACCCGTGCACCCCGCGGACTTCTACATCGGGCTCGACACGGGCACCGAGAAGGCCGAGAAGGGCACCGACATCCGGTTCACCGGCAAGGTGGTGGACTGGGAAGGCAACGCGAGCGCGCTCACGGACAGCCTGGACGTGACCCTGTACCGCCTCGAAGAGGAGTACGGCTGGTGGTGGTGGGGCGACCGCAGCGAGGAGTCGTACGACCTGTACCTGCGGCGCGTCCAGGAGGACGTGCGGCGCGTCGAGGTCGGCAAGGACGGCACCTTTTCGTTCACCTACACCCCTCAGGCCGACGCCGCGGGCTACCTCGTCCGCGCCTCTGCGGGGGGAGCCCGGACCGACTTCCGCATCGAAGGGGAACGCCGCCGCTACTACTGGTCGGCCGGCGGGGACAGCCAGGTCGATCGCACACCGCGTCCCGCGAAGCCGACCTCGATCCAGGTCGTGCTGCCCGACGAGATCGCGGTCGATGCGCGCAATGTGGCCCGTCTGCAGGTGCCCTACGACGGGCGCATCCTGATGACGCTCGAGACCGACGAGCTGCTGACCTACGAGTGGCTCGACGTCGAGGCCGGCGAAGCCGAGTGGCCGTTCGCGGTCGAGGAGTGGGTGCCGAACGTGTACGTCTCGGCGTTCCTGGTGAAGGACCCCCACCTCGACAGCCCCGATGGCTACGCCCCGGAGCGGGCGTTCGGGGTGGCGAGCGTGCCCGTGCGGCCCGACGCCTACCAGTACGACGTGGCGCTGTCGGTGCCGGACACCGTGCGCAGCAACTCCACGCTGACGGTCGACATCGACGTCGGAACCGCGAACGACGACACCTGGGTGACGGTGGCTGCGGTCGACGAAGGCATCCTGCAGCTGACCGACTTCGACAGTCCGGATCCGCTGTCCGACGTGTTCCCCCGCCGCCGCCTGGGCATCCGCACCTTCGAGACGGTGGGCTGGAGCATCCTGATGCCCGCCGGAACCAGCAGCGAGCACGGCGGAGACGGGATGGGCGGCGCCGGACGCGTCCAGCCGGTCAAGCCCGTGGCCCTGTGGTCGGGGCCCGTGAAGACCGACGACCAGGGCAAGGCCCGCATCCCCCTCGACGTGCCCCAGTACCGCGGCGAGCTGCGCGTGATGGCGGTCGCGGCGGGCAAGAAGCGCATCGGCTCGGCGGACGAAGCGGTCACCGTGCGCGATCCGTTGGTGCTGCAGACCACGCTCCCGCGCTTCCTCACCCAGAACGACAGCATCCAGATCCCCGTGTTCGTGACCAACACGAGCGGCAAGGATCGGGACGTGCTGGTCGAGATGAGTGCGGAGTACCTGCCCTGGCCGGGCATGCCGGACGACCCCAACGCGCCCAGCCCCATCGAGTTCCTGGGCGAGCGCAAGACCACGATCCGCGTGGAGGACGGGAAGTCGAAGACCGTCGCGTTCCAGGCGAAGGCCACCGCCCTCGTGGGTGCGGCGACGTTCCAGGTCCGCGTGTCGAGCGACAACCTGGAGTCCTTCGAGCGACTCGACGTGCCATTCGCCCCGGCTGGGCCGAAGTCCCGGGAGACTCAGCAGGTGAAGCTCACGGCGGGGACGCTCGATCTCGACCCCTACCTCGCGGACTGGCTGCCCACGACGGAGAAGAGCACGGTGTGGGTCACGCCGAACCCGTACGGTCGGGCGATGGGCCACCTGAAGCACGTGGTGCGCTATCCCCACGGGTGCATCGAGCAGACCACGAGCTCGACGCGGCCCCTGCTGTACGTCCGCAACCTGGTTCCCGCGTTGATGCCCGAGCTGGCCGGCGACGAGCTGGAGAAGATGGTGATGCACGGCGTCGACCGGGTGCTCTCGATGCAGACGCCGTCGGGCGGGTTCGGCTACTGGCCGGGCTCCAGGACGCCCACGCCGTGGGGCAGCGCCTACGCCACCCACATGCTGCTCGACGCGAAGACCCAGCAGTACGACGTGCCCCAGGACCGGATCGACGATGCGCTCGACTACCTCGAGGACATCGTGCGCCAGAGCGAAGGCAGCTCCCGCGGCTTCGACAAGTACAGCTACAGCGAGCCCTACACCCACTTCGTGCTCGCCAAGGCCGGTCGGGGCAAGAAGGCCCGCGTGCAGACCCTGCTGGACCGGATGGACGCGAAGTCCACGAAGGACGGCGAGGATCTGGAGGCCCGCTACCTGCTGCAGGCCGCGCTCTACCTGGCGGGCGACCGTCGGTTCGAGAAGCAGCTGCGCGCGCCGGACGCCAGCAAGCTCACCCGGATCCGCAAGAACAACTGGAGCTTCTACTCCGACCTGCGGCGGCGCGGCTTCGCGCTGTCGGTCTACCACGACCTGTTTGGCGACGGCATGAGCTCGGCCAGCCCCGAAGCCCAGCAGCTCGCGAAGGTGGTGGCGAACGGCCTCGAGAACGAGCGGAGCTCCTACTACACGACCCAGGAGCTGGTCTGGGGGATCACGGGCCTCGGCAAGCACGTCACGGGAGCGGGTGCGGACTTCAAGGGACTCGAGCTCACCGCCGGTGGGACGACGCTGGAGCCCGAGAAGCCTGCGAAGGGCCCCAAGCGCAACGACCGGTCCTGGGCGGTGCCCCGGGCCAGCGAGCGCGACCTGGCGCTGGACGTGAAGAACATCAAGGACGGCGAGCTGTACCTGGTGCTCACCAGCGAGGGCGTGAAGCAGAACGCCACCTACCGCACGGGCGGGGAGGGACTGCAGGTCACCCGGGTCTACAAGGATGCCGACGGGCAGCCCGTGAACCTGGCCGCCATCCAGCTCGGAGACGTGGTGTACACCCAGATCACCGTGCGCAACACGGGCAGTGAGCGGGTGCAGAACATCGCGCTGGTCGACCGCTTCGCGGCGGGCTGGGAGATCGAGAACCCCCGGCTCGGTCGCGGAGGCGTGGTGGACTGGATCGATCCGTCGACCGCCTGGGAAGCCGACCACGTGAACCTGCGCGACGACCGGCTGGAGCTGTTCGGCGCCCTGGATTCGGGTCAGAGCCGCACCGTGACCTACGCCCAGCGTGCGGTCACGGCCGGGGAGTTCACCTCGCCGCCCGTCGAAGTCGAAGCGATGTACGACCCGAGCATCTGGGCGCGTCAGCCCGGCGGCAAGGTGGTGGTGCAGGGTCCCTGGGCGGACGTGCTGCTGTGAGTCCAGCCCGGCGAAGAGCCCTGCTGCGCGGGCTGTTCGGCTGTGTCCTCGCAATCGGGGCCGTGCTGGCGGGCGTGGTGGGGAGTGCCTGGCTGGCGCCCCTGCCGGACCGACTGTCGGCGCCGGGCTCCACGGTGGTCGCGTACCGGGATGGCTCGGCGGCCCACGTCTTCCTGGCGCCGGACGATCGGTGGCGGATCCCGGTGGCCCTCCAGGACGTCGATCCCGCCTACGTCGATGCGCTGCTGCGCTACGAGGACAAGCGCTTCCACCAGCATCCCGGGGTCGATCCGGTGGCGGTCGGACGCGCGGTGGTGGTGAACGCGTCCCACGGTCGGGTGATGACCGGGGCCAGCACGATCACGATGCAGCTGGTGCGCATGCTGGAGCCCCGGCCCCGCAGCCTGACCAGCAAGGTGATCGAGGCCCACCGCGCGCTCACCCTGGAGCTGTCGCTGTCGAAAGAGGAGATCCTGGCGGCGTACCTCACCTTCGCGCCGTACGGCCGGAACGTGGAGGGCATCGAGGCGGCGAGTCTCGCGTACTTCGGGCACTCCGCGAACGCCCTGTCGGCCGACGAGATCGCGACCCTGCTCGCCGTGCCCCAGAACCCCAACATCCGCTACCCGCACCCCGACAATCGACAGCGGCTGACCGAGGCGCGCGACGACATCGCGTCGTTCCTGCTGGAGACGGGCGGCTTGCTGCCCCGCGAGAACGGCTCGGTGGCCATGACGCTGGAGGAGGTCGCGGCGGCTCCGGTTCCCGGTCGTCTCACGCCGTTCCCCCGCGAAGCGCCCCACCTGGCCGAGCGATTGGCGGGTCGTCACGCGCCGGGACGCCGGATCCCGACCACCCTCGACCGCGGCATCCAGCAGATGGTCGCCGAGCTGGTGGCCCACGAGCGCGTCGCGCTGGAGCGGTCCGGGGTGAACAACGGGGCCGTGGTGGTCGTGCACTCCGAGTCCCGGGAGATCCGCGCCCTGGTCGGCAACCTCGACTACTGGAACGGCGAGGCCGGCCGGATCGACGCCACCCGGGTCCCGCGCTCTCCGGGCTCGGCACTCAAGCCCTTCCTGTACGCCCTGGCGATCGACCAGGGCACGGCGCATCCCGCCCACCTGGTACGCGATGTTCCCCGCAGCTGGGGGGCCTACACGCCGGCGAACTACACGAAGTCCTTCCGCGGCCTGGTCCGGCTGGAGACCGCGCTGTCCGAGTCGCTCAACCTGCCCTTCGTCGCGCTGCTCCACGACGTGGGGGTGGAGTCGTTCCTGGGTCGGCTGCGGGCGATGGGCGTGGAGAGCCTGCGGCAGGAGCCCGGGTTCTACGGGTTGTCGCTGATCGCCGGGGGCATCGAGCTGACGCCTCTCGAGATCGCGAACCTCTACGCGACGCTCGCAAACGACGGTGCTTATGTACCGATTGCGGTGGAACCAGCGGAGAGGCCCGGTCCAGCGGGCGTGTTCAGCCCCGAGGCTGCGTTTCTCACGTCCAGGACGCTGCGGATCAAGGATCGGCCCGACTTTCCGTCCCGGCGGATGTTCAGCGGTGTGCCGTCGGGGATCGCCTGGAAGACGGGCACCAGCTTCGGCCATCGGGATGCCTGGGCGGCGGGGTTCGGGCCCGAGCACACGGCTGTGGTGTGGCTCGGAAACCTGGACTACCGGCCGGCGCGCAAGCTCGTGGGCTCCGAGGCGGCCGGCCCCCTGCTGTTCGACGTCCTCGAAGCCGTCGACCAGCGTCATGCCGCCTTCGAGCCCGAGCCGCCTGCGGGTCTGACGCGGGTGGAGGTCTGCCGCTACTCCGGGCACCTGCCGAGCGAGGCCTGTCCTCATCGGGTGCACGTGGATGCGCCGGTGTCGAAGGTGCCGATCGAGACCTGTCCGTTCCACCAGCGGTTGGCGATCGACACGGCGACTGGAGAGGCGCTGACGCCAGGGTGTCGCACGGGGCGGAACTGGGAGGAGCGGGACTTCCTGGTCTGGCCAGCGACGGTGCGGCGCTTCCTCGCGGATCGACACGGCGATCTGCCCGCGCCACCGGCCTATGCGCAGGGCTGTGTGCCGAGCGGGTCGCGGGAGCCGCCGGTGATCCTGTCGCCTCAGCAGGGCCAGGTGTCGCTGTTGATCCCGGGGGTCGACCCCAGCGATCAGGAGATCCCGCTGGCGGCGGAGATCGACCGTCCGGACGCGCGCCTGTCGTGGTTCGTGGACGGGGCGTTCCTGGCGACGGCCGAGGTGGAGGAGCGGGTGTGGTGGACGCCGACGCCGGGACGCCATCGACTGGTGGTGGTGGACGACTCTGGGCAGAAAGCGACGCGGGAGTTCTCGGTCCGGACGCCGTGAACCGTGCCGTCGAGGCGCAGCTGTACTCGATGCGCACCGATGGAGCTGCTGTGCGGGGACACGGGCACGCCGCGCTGTACGGACGACGTGACCTCGGTGGAAGCCGGGACGGCTGGGGGATGCACCTACCCGGATGGCGACCGGAGCTGTCCGGAGGGCTGGAGCTGGACGTCTGCGGACGGTCGGGGCTGCTATCCGGACTGACCGGTGTGGCAGGTCATCTCTCCAGGGTGACGAGACGGTTCCGGGGCGGACGAATCGGGCGAACCTTCCAGCGATTACGTTGGTTTCAGCTCCATGTTTCACCGCTGAGCCGCTCCGCTTCGCAAAGGATTGCGCTGAGGATCCGCTGAGCGCCGGTGTGATTCGCGGGCCGACGCCCTGGCCGTGTTCGTACGTGTTCGGAACGAGCCCTCGATCACGGCGGCTGAGATGGCCTGGTCGAGGCATCCGCGCTCAGCGGATCCTCACCGCAACCCTCCGCGAAGCGAAGCGCTGCTCCGAAAACAGGTGTTGCAACGACGGCCGACTCCGTCAGAAGAGGACTATGAACCTCGATCAGCGCAACGTCGCCACGGAGTCACGGAGCACACCGAGGATTTCACGGAGAGGTGAGGAGAACACGCGATCCGTTTCGGGTCTTTATGTTGATAGTAGCTCGTCTTTCGGCGGGATCTCGTCGAAATCACGGCTGCTCGTGCTCTGAGTCTCTGACGACGCTGTCTGCGTCGGGGCCTCCCCCGATCGGTCCGCTCGGCCTGCTCGTCCATGCTCGTCCGCTGCGTCTCTGTGCGTGTGCCCGATCCGCTTGGCGGAATCGCTGGCCTCCGCCGTCCAGGTGATCTCCACGACGGGCGGCTCGACGAGCGGGAGTGGCTGCTGGAAAGGCTCGGGCACACGCACAGAGTCACAGCGGACGACGGACGCTCGGCATAGCGAGCTGGTCGATCGGCGAAGGCATGCTGGTAGACAGCGTCGTCAGAGCCTCAGAGCGCCAGCGCTCCCGAAAATACAGGGTGTTCGACGTGTTTCGCCGATGTCCGGTGGGCGATGAACGAGGCAGGACGAACGCTCGTACACGGCGGCTGAGATGGCCTGGTCGAGGCATCCGCGCTCAGCGGATCCTCCGCGCAATCCTCAGCGAAGCGGAGCGGCTCAGCGGTGAGAGTTGGCGTTGAATCCATCGAAGTCGTTCGAGAGAACCCCCCGGGTCGTCCGCCCCCAGCCGTTTTTCATCCTCCTGGGACGCCCGAAGGGCGGGGTCGGGCTCAGCCGTGAGAATTGGCGTTGAATCAACCGAAGTCGTTCGAGCGAACGCCGATGTCGGAGTCGACCTGCCGACTACCGAGCGGCAGGGAAGCGCTTGCCCGTCTGCGACGGACACGGCGAGCAGGGCAGGGAAGGCGGCTGGGAGGAACGGCATTCTCACCCTAGCAGGATAGCGCGTCTACGGCCGGTCGACGGATTCCGGGCGGGCCGGCAGAATCCTGCATCGGAGCATCGTCATGCGCTCGCGCCTTCTGCCCATCCTCGCTGTCTTCGCCCTCTACCCGGCCTGCGGTCCCGCCGAGCCCTGTGAGGGGCTCCAGACCTGCGAAGACGCGAACCCGGCCGAGGCCGCGCCGGTGGTGGTGCGCCCATCGAGTCCCTCGCCTCGAGCGAACCTCGATCCCCGAACGGCCTTTCAGGTGATGCGCTGCGAGAACGGCGGCTGTGCGCAGCTGTGCAGGGATGGGGACGACTGCCGCGGTACGTGCCCGGGTGGCGGCTGCACCCAGACCTGCAGAGGAGGCTCGCTGTGCACCTTCTCCTGCACGGGGGGCGGGTGTGTCCAGGACTGTGACCCGGGCGCGTCGTGCACGCTGTCCTGCGCCGGCGAGGCCTGCACCGACGGGAGCTGACCGACTCTCCGTGAGAGGTTCCCAGACCCTCCGTGACTCAGTGGCCGACGGGCGTCGAGCGCACCCGATTCACTCGTCTTCGGGCAACGACTCGATGTCGATGATGATGTAGTTGTCGAACTCCTCGTCGCCCCCGATGAATGCCGCCTCGTCGTCCTCTTCGTCCTTGTCCTTCTTGCGCTTCTTCTTGCGCTTCTTGTCGTCTTCCTCGTCGTCGACGTCCGACAGCCGCTCCAGGTTCGCGACCTCCTGAGCCTCGAGCTCGAACTCGGACGGGGCCTCTGGCTCGGGAGCGGGAGCGGGAGCGGGTGCAGGGTCGGGAGCCGGAGCGGGCTTCGGGCGCGCGATGGGACCCGGTGGCGGACGGGGGACCGGCTTGGGGGCGGGCACCGCGACATCGGCAGCGGCCATGCGCCCCTTGGAGTCGCCCGACAGGAAGTCCGTGGAGGGCTCGGGTTCGGACTCGGGCTCTGGATCGGGAGTGGGCTCCGGCGCGGGGGCGTTCCCCGTCCGGATGGCACCGGTGGTCTCGTGCTGGGGAACGGGGGCCAGCAGCGCCTCGAGCTCCGGGTCGATCGGCTCGGGCTCCGGCTCGGGTTCGGGGGGGACGAAGACCGGAGTGTCGTCCTCCAGGGCGAGGGGCTCGGGAGCGGGCAGGGGATCGGGGGCGGGATCGGGAACCGGCGACGGAGACGGGCGTTCCGCAGGTTCGGGTCGGGAGAGGCCCGCACTCGCGGGCTCGGGGCCCGGTGGGGCTGAGTCGTCCATGACGTAGGCGTCGGGATCGACCGCGGGATCTGCGGTGGTCGCGGGAGCCGGGGCGGGTCGCGGACTCGGGGTGGGACGGCGGGTACCCCCGGGTCGACGGCGCTCGCCGGATGCCTCGACGACCTGGTCGGACCCGCTTCCGTCCATGGTGGGCGGCGCTTTGATGAGCACCTTGCCGCTGGTGGTGTCCTTGCCGCCGAACAGGCGCCCGACGAGGTCGTTCTCGCCGTCGGTGGCGTTCCCGGACCGCTGGCCGCGCACGGACTCGGGGTCGAGGAACACGTCGCAGAAGCTCTCGGTGCCGGCGCGGATCAGCTTGCGCCCGAGGTCTTCGGGGAGCTTGCTGACGAGGGCGGTGGAGCAGTACG
The DNA here is from genome assembly GCA_965224055.1 of Myxococcota bacterium. Classification (GTDB taxonomy): domain Bacteria; phylum Myxococcota_A; class UBA796; order UBA796; genus JACKEQ01. The sequence continues at coordinate 7,628,381 of OZ245034.1, forward strand.
TGAAGTCGCCGGACAGCTTGATGTCGTCCTGGAAGACGCGGCCGAGGGCGATCTGGCGCAGCTCGGGGTCGACGCCGGACGCACAGGCGTTGACCCAGATCCCCTGACACTGGGCTTTGACCCGCTCGATGCGGGCGCGGTCCCTGCCGGTCTTGCGGATCACGACGTCCCAGACGCCCGACTGCAGCTTGACGAACGGGATGCGCTCCCCGCCGGGGTTGTTCACGCGCCCGGCCGGGGCATCCGGTGCGAGCGCGAGCAGGAACAGTAGTGTCGACACGCGGCCTCCGACAGCATTGTACAGGCCGGACGACGAGCCGCGCAGGGGTCAGAAGCCCAGGTCGACCAGCCGCTGGGCGTCGTCTTCGAAGAACTGCAGGTGGTCGAAGCCCGGCGCGGTGGTGCCCGGGAACAGCCCGACTTCGTCGAGGTGATCGGCGGGCAGGGTGCCGAGGAACTGACCCCACTGCGCACTCTCGACACTCACGAGTCCGTCGTTGTTCCCCTCGGCGATCTCGAGCACGAGGTGCGTGGCGCCGAACAGCGGGGTGATGATCTCGCCGCCGTTGGACGACTGACAGATGAGGTCGAGCAGCTGGCAGGACCGGCCGGCGTAGCTGGCGTAGTGCACGTCGAGGCGGTCGGGCACGGTGGTGTTGAACTCGTCCATGGTGTCGGTGGTGAGCTGATCGAGCTGCGCGACGATGTCCTGGTCGTCGTTGGTGTCGTAGATGACGGTGAAGGCGTCGAAGATGCCGTCGACCAGGTCGCCCGCGATGGGGAGGTTGGCCGCACCCGCTGCGACGTCGGCGACGGCGGTGCCGTGGTGGGGCGTGCTGATGGTGGTGACGCTGGCGACGCGCTCTTCGACGTCGAGCACGGTGGTGACGAAGCGGGCGTCGATGCCCCCCTGACTGTGCCCGATGAGGTTGAAGCGACGCGCGGTGCCGGAATCGACGATGGCGTCGAGGTGATCGGCCCACTGAGCCGCGCGGACCTCGCTGGGCTGGAACGGATCGACGGCTTCGGTGTGCACGCGGTAGCCCAGGGGCTCGAGGCGCTCCCGCACGCCGTACCAGTAGTCGAGGCTGTCGAGGAAGCTGTCGGTGCCGGCCATCCCGTGCATGAAGAACAGCGGGTAGCGCGTGTACTGCAGCTCGCAGCCGTCGATGCAGGTGGCGGTGATGCGGTAGTCCTGCGGCTCGAAGGCGGCGACGGGATCGACGGGGGTGAGGCGGAGCAGGTGCTCGCCGGACCAGGTGAGGGTGTAGTCGGTGACCTGGCCCTGGAACAGCGACGCGGTGTGGAGCACGTCGCCGTTGAAGTCGACGACCTCGAGGGTGACGTCGGGGCCGTGCCAGCCGAGCTGGACGGTGGAGCCGCGCGCGCTCGCGAAGGCGTGGGGGACGGCGGTGCACGCGGGGAAGGTGGCGTCGACCTCGGTGTCGCGCGGGAGGAAGACGCCTTCGGCGCCGTCGTCGAAGGTGGCGCACTGCGGAGGCGGCGGGGGTGTGGGGACGACGATGGGGTCGTCGGGATCGGAGACGGGGTCGCCCTCGATGGACAGCTGGCCCGACGAGCAGGCCGCGAGTGCGATGGGCAGCAGAGCGAGGATGCGTGGGGAGGAACCCATGATGTCTCCAGTCGACCCCGGTCGAGTAACCCGTCGGCGTTCCAGGGTGTCAGACACCGCTGGCACGGGGTGTCCCAGGCGGTGTCAGACTCCCGGGGACGCTTCGCTGGAGAGGGCGGTCCAGAGCGTGAGGACGTCCGAGAGCGCGGCGGGGTCGTGGGTGCGGACGTAGTCCACGTCGTGGTGCAGCACGGCCCAGAGCTCGGTCAGTGCGGTCGCCAGGCCGCGGTCTTCGACGGACCGACCGCCCAGCAGCGCGCCCAGGAAGCTCTTTCGGGACACCGAGATGTAGATCGGCCGGCCGTAGCGGGCTCGCAGACGGGTCAGGGCGCGGAGCACGGCGACACTCGGGCCCGGCGTCGCCCCCAGGAAGAAGCCCATCCCGGGATCGACGATCAACCGGTCTTCGGGGATCCCCGCCGACACCAGGGCGTCGAGCCGCTCGTCGAAGAACCGGAACACGCCATCGAGGACCTGCGCGGGGTCGGTGCTGCGTCGGTCGGCCGGGCCCCGCTGCACGGCGTGCATCACCACGAGGTCCAGTCCAGCGGCGTTCACGGCGTCCACCAGCTGCTCGGAGACCGCAGGAAACCCCCGGATGTCGTTGAGCATCCGGACGCCGAGCCGCGCGGCATGGCTGGCGACCCACTGCTGGGTGGCGGGCGAGAAGGTGTCGACCGCCGATTCGATTCCCCGGTCGTGGAGCGCGGTCAGCACGGGGTCCAGGCGCGCGATCTCGTCGTCGGAGGACACCGGCGTGGAGTCGGGATTGCTGGAGACCGCACCCACGTCCACGAGCGCTGCACCGCCCCGGATCAGCGCGTCGGCATGGGCCCGTGCGGCGTCCAGCTCCGAATAGCGCCCGCCGTCACTGAACGAATCCGGGGACAGGTTGAGGATCCCGAGGATCTGCGGTCGTCTGGCGGGGGCGAGTGCCTCGTCCATCCTGCCTCCCCGCCCACTGTAGTCCGTCCCCCCGTTCAGCGCGGATCCCCCACCACCGCGGTGATGCGGCGGCGGCGAGCGCGTTCTCAGACGGTCATGCGCGGAGCCCCGCGATCACTCGTCGTCCAGGACCTTGAGCTTGCTCTTGTCGTGCTCGACGGCCATCTGGCCTTCCTTGAACTCGACCTTGAGCTCGGTGGCGATGCGCTTGGCTTCGCCGTCGACCTCGTAGGGCTCGAAGGTCCAGCTCTTCAGCGTGCCGCGGGTGGCGTAGCGAGCCAGGCCGATGCACTCGGAGACCCGGACCTTGCCGACGGTGCCGTCGGCCTGGACGGCGATCTTGGCGGTGCAGGTGTGCTCGCCCTTGACCAGGTCTTCCTCGGGAAGCTTGGCGGTCTTGACCGTCAGTCCGTCCATGTCCTGCAGGGCTTCCATGCTGTCGTCTTCGACGTCTCCGAGGGAGAGCTTCGGACGGCTGAGCATGATCTTCTGCTCTTCCTGCTCGACGATGTTGAACTCGACGCGGCGGTTCTTGGCGCGGCCTTCGTCGGTGTCGGCTTCTTCGCCGTCGACGAGGGGCTTGGTCTGCCCGAAGCCCTTGCTGGTGAGGCGCTCTTCTTCGACGCCGTCCTCGACGAGGTACGCGACGACGCTGGCGGCGCGGTCTTCGGACAGCTTCTGGTTCTTGTCCTTGTCGCCGGTGTTGTCGGTGTGACCCTCGATGCTCACCTTCTTGATGAACTCGTTCTTCAGCAGGGTCTCGGCGACTTCGTCGAGGAGCTTCTTGGACTCCTTCTTGATCGTGGCCTTGCCGGTGTCGAAGAACACCTTGTCGGTGATGGTGATGGCGTTGGCGGTGATGAACACGCGCACCGGGCAGCCGTTGGACAGCTTGGGGTTGGCCCGCTTGGGAGCGGCTTCCTCGGGGCACTCGTCGCGCCAGTCCGGCACGCGGTCCTCGTCCTGGTCGGGGCAGCCGAACGCCTCGACGGTGCCGGGCTCGTCGACACACTCGTCCTCGGTGTCGACGACGGTGTCCTCGTCCTCGTCGGGGCAGCCCTTTCCGGACTCGTTGCCCGGCTCGAGGGGGCACATGTCGTCCTCGTCGAGGATCTCGTCGTTGTCGTTGTCGGGATCGGGGCAGCCGTCGTCGTCCTCGAAGTCGTCTTCGTCTTCGGGTTCGTTCGGACACTGGGTGTCATCGGCGTCCAGGATGCCGTCGCCGTCGTTGTCCTCGTCGGGGCAGCCGTCGTCGTCTTCGAAGCGATCGACGTCCTCGGCCTCGGCCGGGCAGGCATCTTCGGCGTCGACGATGCCGTCCTTGTCCTTGTCCTTGTCGCCGCCGAAGGTCAGCCCGATGCCGGCGGTCCATTCCCAGTTGATGAACTGGTCGCCCCGGTTGCGGTAGTTCTCGCTGCCGAGGGACAGGGTCCACCGGAGGTCGGTGCGGAGGTGGAGGATGCCGAGGGGCACCATCAGGCCGGGACCGGCGCTCGCCAGGAAATCGACGTCGTTGTACTGGTACTGGGAACCGAGGTCCATCTCGGGGTCGTTGGTGGACTTGTACCAGAACCCAAAGCCCGCACCGACGGTGGGGTGGATGAACGGGGGGTCGCCGACCGTGCCGTCGTCGAGCTTGCGGCCCTTGTTCCACAGCTTGCCGAGCAGGCTGATGCGCGGGGTGACCGTGGTGTGGGGGAACTCGCCGATGCGGGTGGTGCCGCTGGCGATGCCGGCTTCGAGCTCGAGGCCGAGGCTGTCGTTGAAGAACATCCCGGCCCGCGGAACGATGTTGGGCCCGGAGCCGAGCACCTCGAGGGGGTCCGTGACGAGGACACCACCGCCCACGCCGACCGTGTAGGACGGCTTCGCGACCGCGGTGGCGGTCAGGAGCAGCAAGGGAAGTGCAGCGAGCGATTTCATCGATAGCCTCCGACGCAGCGTCTGGCGGACAGCCGCGGAACCGGCGGCCTGTAACCAGGGAACCGGGAGCGGGCGAGGTGGGGTTCGAACACAGGTGTCACACGGGCGTCGCGTGTGAACGGCGCCGCATACTGGCAAAGCCGACATCGCGGTGCAAGGATGCCGTCGTCCCCGCCGCATCGACCCGGAGCCCACCATGTCCGAAACCAGCCGAGAGACCGCGCCAATCGAAGGAATCCTGGGGCGCGTGGAGGTCCCCGGCACCCTGTCGAACCTGGGCGCGGGGTACGACGCGCTCGGACTCGCGGTGGACGTGGCGAACACATTCTCGATCGTCGGCGGCCCAGGTCCGCGGGGCGGATCGGGACTGGTGATCGCGACGGCCGCAGCTGCAGCGGGCCGATTCGGGGGAGCGCTGCCGACGTTCCACGTGGTCCAGGACGAACAGGTGCCCCGGTCGAGGGGGCTGGGGTCGTCCGCGACGGCGCGTGTGGCGGGCCTGCTGGCCTGGAGCCTGCTCACGGACCGGGCCTTGGACTCCGTCGAGCGTCCGGAGCTGCTGTCCTTCCTCGCCGAGTCCGAGGGGCATCCGGACAACGCGTGGCCGGCCCTGCTCGGCGGGCTGGTGATCTGTGCGGGGATGGCCAAGCGCCTGGAGGTCCACGCGGACTGGACGGTGGCGGCGATCCACCCCGACGTGCGGGTGTCGACGCCACAGGCCCGTGCTGCACTCCCCGCCACCGTGGCGCACGCCGATGCCGTCGCGAACCTCCGCGGCACCGCGTTGTTGGTGTCGGGGCTGCTCGACGGGGATCTGGAAGCCGTGCAGCGCGGGGTGACCGACACGCTCCACCAGGCCTGGCGCGCACCGCTGATCGGGGCCGACGGAGAGGTCGAGCGGGCGTTCTCGGGGGCGTCCGCGCTGGGGGCTGCGCCGTTCGTCTCGGGCTCGGGATCGACGCTGGCTGCGTTCGTCCACCGCTCCGCGGAAGCGACGGCCGAGGAGGTGTCGGAGGCGCTCGCCCAGCCGTTCGTCGAGGCGGGTACGGGAGTGGAGCGTCGGGTGTACCGGCCTCGGGCGGCAGGTGCGGTGGTGCATCGACCCCCGGCGCCGATCCCCTGATGTAAGCGCCCCGAAACCGCCCCTGTGTTGCGATCGGGCCCGTCTGTGCGGCATCATTGCGGTATGCACACGCTCCACGCCCGGTCGTCTCTCTTCCGTACGTCCCCCCTCCGCTGGTCCCTGTGCGCCGTGCTCGCGATGGGTGCTCTGGCTGTCGGAGCGTGCAACGGCGGCGATCCGGACGACCCGAACGCCATCCTGTACGAAGGCGACGACCCCGGCGAGTGCTCGGATGGCGCCGACAACGATCGCGACGGGGCGTTCGACTGCGACGACTTCGAGTGCGAGAACGCGCCCGTGTGCAACGGGGTGCCGGAGGCCGATGCGGACACCGATGCGGATGCGGACTCGGACACCGATGCGGACGCCGACGCGGACTCGGACGCCGATGCGGATGCCGACACCGATCTGCAGGGCGGGGTGTGCGAGACGGCGTTCTGCGATCTGGAGACGATGCAGATCACCTACACCCTGAACGCGGACTTCTGGTTCAACCTGCCGCCGGACTGCGTGATGGTCTACGTCGGCACGGGCACGTTCCTGGGTGGGGACGATGCCGAGGGTCGGCTGACCTTCTCGGGAACCTGGGAGCAGGACAGCTCGACCTGCCCGGACAGCTTCGACCAGGTGGTGTGGGCCAACCTCACCACCGGCGAGGCGTACCACACGTTCTTCTTCAACGACAGCCGCACCACGATCGAGCACTGGTTCGTGCACGGCAACCAGGCGGCGTACACCACCACGGCGTCCGGGAACTTCTACATCACCGACATGTTCACGCCGTTCGATCTCGGCGGCGCGATGGTGCTGGACTACCAGATCGTCGAGACCGACGGCGGCAGCTACGCGGACTTCATCAGCGATCTGGACGTGGAGTTCACGTCGCTCTAGGCCGCTTCCCGGCGGCTGGCTACGACAGCTTCTCGCGCACGATCTGGTTGGCGAGCTTGCCGTCCAGCACGTCGCGATGTGCGCCCATCAGCACGCCCATGACCTTGCCCATGTCGGACATGCCCGACGCGCCGGTCCTGGCGATGGCCTCGTCGACCCAGGCGCGGGTCTGGGCTTCGTCGGCCTGCTGGGGGAGGAACCCCTCGATCACGGCGAGCTCGGCCTTCTCGTCGGCTGCGAGCTCGGGACGCCCACCCTCTTCGTAGGCGGTGATGGACTCGCGGCGCTGCTTGGCCAGGCGGCGCAGGATCGTGAGCGCATCGTCGTCAGCGAGGGAATCGCTGCCATCGGCCTTGAGGGCCTCGATGAACGCGGCCCGGATCCCACGCAACCCTGCAACGCGCACCTTGTCGCGGGCCTTCATGGCGGTCTTGAGCTCTGCGCTGACCTGCTCTACGAGTGACATCTGTCCTCCTGGTTCGCCGTCTGTGGAAGACACGGGGGTAACGCGGAAGCCGGAGAACGCCTCCCCTCGTCGATCGCGGGCGCGAGCCGGCTCCAGGGCTGCAGTTGGTGGCGCAAGCCGGTGTCGATGCAGGGAGCGGTGTCGCTGAGTGGCAACGCTGGAACCTGCTCGAGCACAGCGAGCCGTCAGCTGTCAGTCGTCAGCCATCAGCTTCTATCGGCACAATCACTGTTCTGGTCGACCGCTGATTGCTGACCGCCGACTCCTGTGAAGAAGCCGCCTGGGTGGGGCCGAGGAGGCTGCAGGCTACAAGACGTGACGCCAGCGTGGCGTGTACTCGGCAGCCCTGTAGCCTGAAGCCTGGTTCGGCCCGGGAGTGAGGGGTTCTTCCCAGGAGGTCACCGCTCATCGCTGACCGCTGACCGCTGACCGCTGACCGCTGACCGCTTGTCGGCACTCTCGATCGAGATCCCCAGTGCCGACGAGGCCGCCCTCAGCAGCCCTGAAGCCTGTAGCCCGTAGCCTGTTTCGACCCGGTACCAAGGATGTCTCCGCAGAGGAATCAGGGCGCGGTGGCATCCGGCCGTTCGAGGGCGCCGATCCCGTACAGCACGGCATCCCGGGCGGCCGCGGGTGTGAGACCGAGCCCCACGACGTCCTGCCCGTTCTCGATGGTGACGCCGGCGTAGACCGGGATTCCGCCCGATTCGAGTCGGACCACCGCCGCGCCGCGAGCCGTGGAGAGGACGGTGGGGCCGTTGTCGTAGAGCTGGTCGAGAGGTGGGGGCAGGTCGCCCGCCGAGCGCTCGGTGCGCAGCACGGTCATCTGGCGGCTGGCATCCGACCAGGCCAGCACTCCGACGACCCCGGAGAGTAGTTTGTTGAGCTCGAAGCCGGGTGGGGCGTCGGCCTCGAAGTCCTTCATGCCCAGCGGCCAGGTGGTGGAGGCCTTGGCGACCCGCTCGGGTCGGTAGCGCGCGTTGTTGACGACCTTTCCGCGCTCCCCCTCCGCTCGGGGGAGCTGACCGAGCACCAGCTGCAGATCCATCCGGGCTTCGCGCACTTCGGACGACCGGGTGTGATCGGCGACGACCTCGAGGGGATTCTGGTGGCGGACGCGGGAGAGGAGCCCGGCTGCGACGTAGCGCGCGCCGTCGTGGTCGTTGTGGCGGTCGAGGAGCAGCGCCCCATCGAGGGCGGCGTCCTCGTACATGTGACGCTCGTGATGGAGCCGGGCACGGCGCGCCAGCAGGGTGCGGTCCCGCTCGACTTCGTCGGTGTGGTAGCGGAGCAGGGCCAGCTCGTAGTCCGGCGCGAGCTCGATGAGCCTGGTCAGCGCGCCCTCGGCCGTGGGGTCGGAGACCGTGAACAGCTCTTCTCCGCTCCGCTCGCGTCCGATGCGGATCTGCTCTTCGTCACCGGCGAGGATGGCGAGCTGCTGAAGGAGGATGGCCGGGACGAGTCGGGAGGGTGCGAGATCGCTGGCCCGACGGGCGGCGAAGATGGCGGCGCGCAGATCGCCGTACTCAGCGGCCATCTCGGCAGCGCTGATCCACCGGGACGCGTCGTTGCCCGCGAGCTCGGCGGATCTCAGGACCTCGGCGACCCCTTCGCGCCGACGACCGATGGCGGCGAGCGCCCGACCCGCAGCTTCGTGCACGTCGGGGTCGTAGGGGGCTTCGCGGAGCGCGGTGGAGACCAGGCCGAGGACGTCGATGCCGTAGACCCCGGTGATGCCTCCGAACTCGGCGTAGACGGCGCGCTTTCGGGCGTCCGGGTAGTCCATGGCCCGGTCGAGGACCTCGCTGGCCTCCATGGGTCGACCCGCACGGATGTAGGCCCGCGCGAGCTCGGTGCGGACGAGGTCTTTGTGGGGGCCGGCCCGCTTGTGGGCGACCTCGAGGATCTTCAGCGGCTCGCGCCATGCGTTCGCGCCTTCGGGATCGGAGCGGGCGTCGGGCTTGGGCCCCTGCAGGCGGGCGACCTGGACCAGCGCCCGGGTGCGGGTCTCGAGGTCTTCGGAGCGGGTGAGGGCGGTGGCGAGCTGCCAGCCCAGCCGCTGGTCGCCGATCTCGACGAGCCCATCGATGACCGCGATGCGCTCGGTGTCGCTGTCGACCAGTTCGACGAGCGCGATCCAGGGGCGGCGGTCGCCGGGCGGGACGTACTTGGCGAGGAGCTTCGCGAGCTCCGCGACGGGGAGGTCGGGGTGCAGCTTGTCGAGGGTTCGAGCGGCCTTCTTGTCGAGCCCCAGCCTCCAGAGCAGCATGGCTTCGACCACGCGCTGGTCGGCTTCGGGCAGATCGAGACGCTTGGTGGCCTGCTTGCCCTTCTTGTCGGCGTCGGGGAACACGAGGACCTGGGTGGGCCGGGTGAACGCGGCGAGCCGGCTGCTGGGGTCGTCGTCGGTGAGCACCCGCCAGTCGCTGACCAGGGTGAGCGCGCGGGTATCGGTGGTGAGGGTGCGGTTGAGCAGGACGTCGGGGTCGCGCTCGTGGTCGGGACGCACGGCGGTGAGCACCACCATTCCCTCGGGAGGCACGACCTTCAGGCGCTCGGCGATGGCGATCCCCGGGGGGAGCTGCTCGGCGAGGCCGGGGGCGATGAGGTCGGGCACGTCGCCCTTGAGCGCCAGGCCGTAGCCTCCGAGGCGTGTTGGTTCGCTGAATCGGATCTCGATGGCGAAGGGCTCGAGGCCATCGAGGCCTTCGACGCCCACGACGAGATCGCGCAGCGTGCCGCGAGGGGTGAGCCAGCTGCCCACGACCTCGGGCCACTGCATGGCATCGAGCCCGTCGACTTCGCTGCGCAGGGCCTGCTCGGCGGCTCCGAACGCGGACAGGCGGGCGTAGACCTTGATGCGGCCGGTCTCGTCGACGGTGAGGTCGGCATCGATGCGGACTTCGCCCCGGGGAGCGGCGCTGTCGAGGGGGACGTTGAGGTGGCGGCCCGCTGCGAGGACCCGGCCCCCGCGCATGCGTGCGGGAACCTCCGGCGGGCGGGCGGCCCGCTCTCCGGGGTCGATGTAGACGGTGTCGCCGCGCCGGTCCCGGACCGCGATGGCGGGCTTGTCGAGCAGGTGCGGCGCTGGGATGGTCCGGGGGATCGAGGGGTCGTCGGCGCTGGTGAACCACGCGGGCAGCGCGTCGTAGTCGGCGCCTCGGAGCATCGACAGCAGGATCAGCCCGCGCTCGCTGGGCGTTGCCGAGCCCGACGACAGAACGGCCCCGATCTCGCGGGGCTCCGACCACCCGAGCATCTCGGTGGGCTCGACGGTGAGCTGGGCGTCCAGGCGACTGACGAGGGCGTCGATCTCGGCGCCTTTCAGGCTGCGTCCGAGAGGCCCCAGCGCTCGGGTGGAGGGGATCCACGACCGGACGGGCTGGGCGTTGATGCTGCCGGCGGACTCCCAGCTCGGCCAGTCGGTCCAGATCAGCTGTGGCGGGCTCTCGGTGCCCTTGGGCCACCAGACGTCGATGATGTCGCGCTTGCCCTGGACCTCGGAGGTGATGTGCGCCACGTCGTCGGCGAAGACCTGCATCGACCCGCCTCGCGCCGTGCGGAGCTGTACCCGCGTGTCGCTGGCCGAGGCGGTCCAGGGGATCAGCGAGCCGCTGTCCCGGTCGTCGAGAGCACGGCGTCGGGTGACCTCGATCGTGCCCTTGAACGGAGCCTGGGCGACGGCGCCGGCCAGGTCGGGGGGCAGGTCGAGGCCGTCGGGGCAGGAGGCCTCGACGCTGGGGGCGTCCAGGATCCAGGTCTCGTTGGCCTGACGCTCGTCTGCATCGACGACCATCCGGTAATCGGTCACCTGGACGCCATCGCTGCATGGCGAGGCCCAGACAGTCGCTGCAACGAGCATCAGCATCGCGGGGCGACTATCCGGCTGGGGTCGGCGCCACCACCTCGCCCGCCGGCACGGGTCATCAGCGCTTGCTGCAGATCATGAGCATCGACTGGCAGCGCACGGTGGCGGACTCGCCCTCGGAGAAGTCCAGGGTGGCGGCGACCATGGGCTCGGCCCCCTCGAAGGTGGCGTGTACGGTCCACGTTCCGGTGGGGACGGCCGTGCCGGCAGCGGTGATCGCCACGGTCTGCCCGCCCTGTTTCAGCTCGACGCGGGTGGCGTCGCCCGCCAGCCGGACCGTGGCCGAAGGGGATGCTGCGGGCTCGGGGCTGGGCTTCGGCCGGGGTCGGGGATCGGGGCGGGGCGTGGGACGCACGGCGGGGACGGGCTCCGGGTCGGGCGCGGGCTGGACGTCGGCGTCGGTGGAATCGTCCGTCACCGCGGGGTCTTCGGAGCCCTCGTCGTCCATCCCCCCGTCGTCGCCGGATGGATCGAGGGAGTCCTCTGTGGGATCCCCGATGCCGTCCGTCGGATCGACGTCGATGTCGTCCATGCCGTCGATGTCGTCCATGCCGTCGGTGACGACCGGGATGTCGGATGGATCGGACGGGTCGAGGTCGGTCGGGTTCAGATCGGCGAGATCCAGCCCTCCGAGCAACAGCACGGCCAGCAGGACCACACCGAGAAACGACATCCCCACGCCGACGACCAGTCCGAGCCGCATCAGCGTCCACGGATTGGAGACGTCGGTGATGCTGCCCGTGGTGCTCCCGGTCGCTCCGGTGGCATCCAGTGCGGCGAGACCCCCGCGCTTCATCAGGGCACCGGTCGACTCCATCAGGATCGAGTCGGTCGCGACCTGATCGACGGGATTGGCGGCGATCAGGCGGGGCACCTCGCCTTCGGCCCAGTCCCGCAGCTCGGGACCGTCCACCACGCGGGCCAGCTCCCGACACGCCCGCTCGACGGTCTTGGCATTCGGCCGCGCTTCGTGGTCGTACTCCAGACACTCCCGGACCAACGCGCACATCCTGCTGATGTGCGCGTCGTCTTCGATCGGGAACGGGCCGTCGACCAGGTTGGCGCGGACGAGCTCGGCCACCCCGTCGTGAAAGGCCTGGTAGCGGCTCTCGCTCTTGGGGGGCTCGGGGTAGCGGCGACCGCCCAGGAGCTCGGCCAGGATCAATCCGAGGGCGAAGATGTCGCCCTGGTGGCTCTCGATGTCGTCGATCCGCTCGGGCGCCATGTAGCGTAGCGAGCCGAAGCGCATCTGGGTGGTGAGGGCTTCCCGGCCCCGGAACTCGGCGCGGGCGACCCCGAAGTCCAACACCTTGACGGTGCCTTGAGGCGTGACCCGGATGTTGGCGGGCTTGATGTCGCGGTGGATCAGGCGAAGCGGCTCGCCGGTCATGGCGCTGGGGACGGCGTACGCAGCGTGCAGCGCGCTGGCGACCTCCTCGACGACCTGCAGTGCGGCGCGCGGCGGCGTGGGAGCCTTGACCATCGACGTCACGTTGACGCCGTGGACGTACTCCATGACGACGGCCCACCCCTGCTCGAGCTGGGCGAGGGAGTCGACCTTGACCACGGCGCGGTGGTCGATGAGCCCCAGGATCCGCGCTTCGTCGCGAAAGCGGAGCGCGACCTCTTCGACGGTCTCGTCGTTGGTCTCGTTGAGGACCTTGAGGGCGACCTGCTTCGAGAACCCGCCCTGGCCGAGCATCTCGGCGCGGTAGACCGTGCCGAACCCGCCCTTCCCGAGCGTGCTCAGCACCTTGTAGCGGCGCCGGTTGTCGACGCCGTTCACCAGCGCCCCACCAGCACCGCACCCGTACCGAGTCCCACGGCGGCAGCGCCCACGCCCGCGCTGGTGATCACCAGGGCATTGGTTCGGCTGCGCAGGGCGTCCTTGTGCTCGACCGGACCGTTCAGGTAGGCGGAGCGGTTGCTCCCGGCGGCCAGGTAGGTGCCACCGGCCGCGAGTGCGGCGACCCCTGCGCCGACCAGCAGGATCTTGGAGGTGCCGAACCCCTTCTTCGCGGCTTCCTCGGTCCACACGGGGTAGTCGGGGGTGGGTTGGCCGGGCCGGAGCATCCAGGTGGCCACGACCTCGTCGTCGACGACCCGCTGGAGAAGCGTGGCGCGCGTGTAGGGACGGTCGAGGCTGCGGCGGCCATCGAAGAGCAGGGACCCGTCCAGCGGCCGTGGAGAGGGCGAGGTGGTCGCGGTCTCGGGGGCGTCCCGGTAGAGCGCGGCCATGGGGTGTTGTTCGGGCACCATGTCGGAAGGGAACGCGTAGTCGGGCTCGATGGACTTCGCGCCTGCGAACGCGTCGGTGGCGGCGTCTGGATCGCGATCGACGAACGCCCGCATGCCGTTGGTGCGGTGGACGCGGGCGATGAGGCTGCGCGGCACGACCTCGGCGATGCAGGGGAGCACGGCGTCGATCTGTTCGGCGGCCGCGACGAAGCCCTCGACGTCGGCGTTGCGGTAGCTGCGCTCGGCGGCCTCGAGCTGTGCGGTGAGCTCCAGGGTGGTGCGCGACGGGGTGGTGGGACACGCATCCTGCGCGGGGCTCTCGGCCACGGAGTCCGTCTCGGCGGCTACGGCCGGCGGGGTGAACAGCCCGAGGGTCACGACCAGCAGCGCGCCCAGCACACCCGCGACCCGCGTGCCCGCGACGGGGCGCACGGAGATCCTGGTCGAACGCGGTGGGGGGAACGCGGGCATACGCCCATCTTACGGCACGCGGTCTGTTGTGGAAATGTCTCGACGTTCAAGAGAACGGTGCCCCCGAAATGCGCGGAGGAACGAGCACATTTTCCGGGGGTACCTGAACGCGTCGAGACATTCAATGGAAGAGATTCGGTCGGTTCATCCCTCGCTTGCGAGGGTGGGCCGGCAGAATTGCACCACACTGGCCCGGAGGTGCATCGGGTCTGGTACCGTGAGCCATGCCGAGATGGGCCCTTCTCGCGGTTCTCGCCCTGCCGTTCGGTGTTCCAGGCTGCTTCTGGATCGGCGAGGACCTGCACGACAACGAGCTGGATGCCGACGGAGACGGGGTTCCATTTCCCGACGACTGTGCGCCGGACGACCCGGTCGCCGACGCCATCGGGACCTGGTTTCCGGACGTCGACGGTGATGGGTTCGGCGATCCGGATGGCGCCTTCGAAGCGTGTGGGCGCCCCGCGGGCTTCGTGGCCGACGACTCCGATTGTGACGACGCCCGACCCGACGTGAATCCAGGCGCCACCGAGCGCTGCGATGCGCTGGACCTGGACGAGGACTGCGACGGCGCGGCGGACGACGAAGACGACGACGTGGCCGCCGATCCAGCGGGCACCGATGGCATCCGCACCTTCTACACCGACGCCGATGGGGATGGATACGGCGATGCGCCCGTGCTGGCGTGCGATCTGCCCGATGGCGCCGTGGAGCAGGACGGCGACTGCGACGATGCGCTGGCCGACGTGAACCCGGATGCCGCGGAGCGCTGTGGCGGCACGGACGAGGACTGCGACGGGCTCGAGGACGATGACGATCCGGACGTGACGGGCACGATGTCGTTCTGGGTCGACGCCGACGACGACGGGTTCGGAGACCCCGACGAGCGGGTCCAGCGCTGCGCCGCGGTCACGGGCCTGGTGTCCGACGGCACCGACTGCGACGACGACGACCCGGCCGTGAACCCCGCCGCCATCGAGGTGTGCGACCCCGACCAGACCGACGACGACTGCGACGGCCTGGCGAACGAGTCCGGCGACACGATTCCGTACTACGCCGATGCGGATGGAGACGGGTTCGGGACCGACTCGGGCGACGCGAGCGACACGGTCGACGCCTGTGCTCAGCCCGCGGGCTTCGTGCCCGACGACACCGACTGCAACGACGCGAACGCGGGCATCAATCCCGGCCGGCTCGAGGTCTGCGACCCCAACGACGTCGACGAGGACTGCGACGGGGTGTCCGACGACGACGATCCCACCAAGGCGGGCCCCCTGTGGTCGGTCGACGACGATGGAGACGGCGCGGGAGACGCTGCGACCGCGGTGGTGTACTGCGACACGGTGCCGAGCGGCCTGATCCAGGACGCCTCGGACTGCGACGACACGAATCCGGCCGTGGTGCCGGGGGCGACCGAGGCCTGTGATGGCGTCGACAACGACTGCGACGGGCTGACCGACGACGAGGATGCGCCCGTGACCGGCCAGGTGCCGTTCTACCCGGATGGCGACGCAGACGGCTGGGGAACCGGCATCGCGACCGCCGTGCTGGCCTGCACCGCTCCATCGGGGATGGTCGCCGATCCGGGAGACTGCGACGACGGGGATGCCGCCGTGAACCCCGGTGCGGACGAGATGTGCGGCGGGGGCGACGAGGACTGCGACGGCCTGGCGGACGATGCCGACCCCGAAGGCCCGGTGGATGGCGATCCGTACTTCCTGGATCTGGACGGGGACGGCTTCGGCTCGACCCCCATCCTCGCTTGCGCTCAGCCCGCGGGAGCCGTGCTGGACGGCACCGACTGCGACGACACCGACGTGCTGGTGCGGCCGGGCGGGACCGAGGTGTGCGGCGGGGGCGACGAGGACTGCGACGGTGCGGTGGACGAGGACGGCGCGCTGGGCTCCGACATCTACTACGCAGACGGCGACTCGGATGGGTGGGGCGACCCCGCGGACATCCTGCTGGCGTGCGCGGGTCAGGCCGGGTTCGTGGGGGATGCCGGCGACTGCGACGATTCCGACGCGAACGTGAACCCCGACGCCCAGGAGACCTGCGCGGCGGGCGACGAGGACTGCGACGGGCTGCTGAACGACGCCGACAGCGACGTCGCCGGAACCCCCACGTTCCACCTGGACGCCGACGGAGACGGGTTCGGGGGGGCCGTGACGGTCGAGGCCTGCGTAGCGCCGTCGGGATTCGTCTCGGACAGCACGGACTGCAACGACGGCGATGCTGCGATCAGCCCGGCTGGCACGGAGGTCTGCGACCCCGCCAACGCGGACGAGGACTGCGATGGTCTGGTGGACGACGCCGACCCGAGTCACACGGCGGGCTCGGAGCTGCCGTACTTCGAGGACGACGACGGCGATGGCTACGGTCTGGCGCTCGGGGGCCTGGCCTGCGATCCGCCTGCGGGGTTCGTGGCCCTGGGCACCGACTGCGACGACACGGACCCCACGGTGAGCCCGGGCATCATCGAGTTCTGCGACGAGGACGACGTCGACAACGACTGCGACGGGCTGGCCGACAACAACGACCCCAAGGCGCTGGGCCGCCAGCTGTTCTACGCGGACCTCGACGGCGATGGCTTCGGCGACGAGAACGACGCCGGAACCCTGCTCTGCGACCCCCTGGCTGGCGAGGAGACCGACAACACCGACTGCGACGACGGCGACGAAGACCGGAACCCGGGCGAGGCCGAGCTGCAGGGCGACGGGGTCGACAGCGACTGCGATGGCGCCGACACCCTGTGCGGGGGCGGGGTGTTCCTGGTCCCGAGCGGTGCCTGGCCCACGATCAGCTCGGCGGTCGACGCCTCCTGCCCGGGCGACGACATCCGGCTGGCGTCGGGCACCTACACCGAGACCATCGACCTGCGCGGGAAGGACGTGTTCCTGGACGCGCAGGACTCCAGCAACCGGCCCGTCCTGGACGGCGAGAACGCCCGGGTGGTGATGTTCCTGTCCGGCGACTCGGACGTGGACGACATGGTGTTCACCAACGGCCTGGGCACGAACGGCGGCTGCGTGGTGGTCGAGGGCGGCACCGACGTCACGATCGACGAGTCCGCCTTCGTGGACTGCGTGGCGACCGGCCGCGGAGGCGCGATCCACGTCGACGCGGCCACGACCGACCTCACCCTGATCGATGCGGAGTTCGTGACCTCGTCCGCCGGGACAGGAGGAGCGATCCACTCGGAGGGGGCCCTGATCATCGACACGGCCACGTTCACGGGCAACAGCGCGAGCGGGCTGGGGGGCGCGATTGCCCTGGCGTCCGGGGCCGACCTGGACGCCGACGAGCTTCAGTTCACCGGCAACACGGCCGCCTCGGGCGGGGCCATCGCGTGCTCGGGCTGCGACGACTTCGTGCTGGTCGACGCGATGTTCACCTCGAACGACGCGCTCACGGGCGATGGCGGGGCGGTGTTCGTGGACACTCCCGACCCCGGCGGCGACGGGGTGATCGACTTCTGCACGTTCGACTCGAACACGGCTGCGGGCGACGGGGGCGGGCTGTACCTGCTCGACACCTCCACCTGGTCGGTGAACCTGGACGACAGCACCTTCCTGTCGAACACAGCCGGCGGGCTCGGGGGCGGGCTGTACCTCTCCGGGGTCGATGGAACCGACCTGAACGACGTCACCTTCACGGGCGACAGCGCGGTCGACGGCGGGGCGATCTACGGCGAGGACTCGACCTGGGACTGGGACCGGACCGACATCTCGGGGGTGACCGCGACCGGGGGCGCCATCGTGAAGATGGTGAACGGCTTCGACGACTT
Source organism: Myxococcota bacterium (assembly GCA_965224055.1). Lineage (GTDB taxonomy): Bacteria > Myxococcota_A > UBA796 > UBA796 > JACKEQ01. The sequence goes on from OZ245034.1 coordinate 7,645,723, forward strand.
CCGGGCGCTCGACGAGATGACCCTGGACAGCTGCACGGGGGATGTCGGGGTCGATCTGACCGCCGGAAACGCCACCGAGGTGGCCCGGCTGGAGATCACGAACGGGAGCAACCTCGGCTCCCATGCCGTGTTCGACGGCCCGATCTCGGTCTTCAACCTGCTGTCCGCGGGGCCCTCTGCCGGCGGGCCCAACGTGGCGATGTCGGGCGCAGGGATCGACGATCTGCTGCTGTCCAACGCCACCATCGCCGACACCAGCACCGCGCTGCAGGTCGACATCACCGTCGGCGTGGGCTTCGAGGTCGAGAACACCATCTTCGCGAACAACACGGTGGGCATCGATCCCGGGGTGTCGCCCATCATCCCCACGGTCCGGTACTCGGACTTCTTCGGGAACGGCACCGACATCGTCGGCGGAACACCGGGGGCGACCAACCTCGCGGTCGACCCCGACTTCGTGGGCGCCACCTACCAACTGCAGCAGAGCTCCCCGCTGATCGACGCCGGGGATCCTGCGATCGACGACGATGACGGCACGCGGTCGGACGTCGGCTACACCGGAGGTCCACTTGGCCTCTGAATCGCAGGTCGACGGGGGCTTCACGCCGCGATGGCGCCGATCGGTCGTGGCGACGGTGCTCCTGGCGGGGTGGGCTGCAACGGCCCCGTCTGCACGGGCGGGATTCGTCGAGGTGACCGCGGCGGCCGGGTTGGATGCGGCCGGGACCACCGCCCCCACCGGCGCCATCTGGGTCGACATCGACAACGACGGGTTCCTGGACCTGGTGACCAACAGCGACGAGTTCGGGCAGGGCCTGGACGTGTGGATGAGCGACGGGGGCTCGCCTCCGACCTTCACCGAGATGTCCGACACGCTGCTTCCGGGCTCGGGGAGCAGCAACGGCGACCGGACCATCATCGCTGGCGACCTGAACCACGACGGGTACGTCGATCTGGTGCGCGAGAACGCGTTCTTCTACAACGGCGGTCCTGCAGCGGGGTTCGTGTTCGACCGGGAGACCTTCGATCCGCCCGAGGTGAACGACGAGGGCTCGGGTCTGCTGGACTGGAACGACGACGGGTTCCTGGACGTGTTCCGCGAGGCCCAGGACAACGGCTTCCTGCTCTTCGAGAACCGCGGGACGGGGGCGTCGGAGATGATCGTCACCGACGACGCCACGCTGTTCGCGGCCATGGGCGGCAACGGGGACGGTCTGAACGGGGGGTACGTCTCGACGGGCGATCTGGACCGGGACGGCTGGATCGACGTGGTGTTCCGCAAGCAGGCCACCGCCCCGGATGCCCTGTTCAACAACGGCGACCGCACCTTCACGCTGTCGACGTTCGACCTGGACGCGAGCTCGTCGAACAAAGGCGGCACGGTCCTCTGCGACTTCGACGGAGACGGGCTGAACGACATCTTCTGGACCGACGGCCCCACCAACGCGAACGAGGTGTGGCGCAACGACGGGGCCGGGGGCTTCGTCGACACGAGCGAGCCTTCGGATGCCGAGATGGAGGACAGCACGGGCTTCGAGCACGCGGCCTGTGGCGACATCGACAACGACGGCGATCCCGACCTGCTCGTGACCGGCAACGACGTGCTGCGGCTGTTCCGCAACGACAGCATCCCGGGGGTCGTGCAGCTGACGCCCCTGGACGGCGAGCTGCCGGTCCAGGAGAACACCGAAGGTGCGGTGTTCGGCGACTACGACAACGACGGCGACCTCGACCTGTTCCTGCACAGCTCGAACGGCAACCACCTGTACGCCAACGACCAGAACGACACCGCGGCCGACGAGTACCTGGCGATCTCGCTGAAGACCCAGCTCGGAACCTGTCCGGCGGTGCGGCGGTTCCGGGACGACATCGGGGCGAGCGTGCGGGTGTCCAACGCCGGGGGCGGGGGAACGGGGCCGCTGTTCGACGTCTCCGGGGGCTCGGGGCACGGGGGACAACAGGCTGCCCGGCTGCACATCGGCATTCCGGACGGACCCGCGGCAGAGCTGGAGCTCGACATCCAGTTCGCACGGTCGGGGCGGCGGTTCCTGATCCCGGTCGACGCCGACACCCTCGCATCGCTGCCGGCCTACCGGCACCTGGTGGTGGTGGACGACGACCCCGATGGCGATGGGGTGCGGGTGTTCGACGAGGATGCGAGCGAGCTCGAGACCGGTCCGGACGTCGATGGGGACGGGTTGTCGGCGGCGGAGGACGCCGACACCGACGGAGATGGGGTTCCGGACGGCGTCGAAGCCGGGAACGCCGTGTCCGTGGGCGGGTCGGGACCCTGTGGTGCGCCGCTGGACACCGACAGCGACGGCATCGCGGACTTCGCCGACACCGACAGCGACGAAGACGGGATTCCGGACGCGACCGAGGACGCGGGCATCGGGCTGGACACCGATGGCGACACGATCCCCGACCGGATCGACGTGGACGACGACGCCGACGGCCGGGACACCGCCGTCGAGAACAGCTTCGCGGCGGGCGACAGCGACGGGATCGCCAACGGGCTGGATGCCGACAGCGACGACGATGGCGTTCCAGACGCGGTGGAAGGTGACGAAGACCCCGACCTGGACGGGCTGCCTGCATGGTTGGACCCCGACAGCGACGACGATGGCGTGCCGGACGACGAGGAGGCGTTCGGAGACTCCGACGGAGACGGGACGGACGACCGGCTCGACAGCGACGACGATCAGGATGGCATCGACACCAGCGATGAAGCCGCCTGGCCCAACCCCGATGCCGATGGACTGCCGAGCTGGCTCGACGACGACAGCGACGGCGACGGGGTCTCCGACGCCGCGGAAGGGGCAGGAGACAGCGACGACGATGGGATCCCGAACTTCGCGGACGCCGACGACACCGATGGCCCGGACGGCGATGCGGATGGCGACGGGGTGTCGAACGGAGACGAGCAGTCGGCGGGCACGGGGCCGTTGCTGGCGGACTCCGACGGAGACGGGCTGGACGACGGAGACGAGCAGTCGGCGGGCACCGATCCGCTGGACCCCGACTCGGATGGCGGCGGGCTGTCGGATGGGGAAGAACAGGCCCTGGGCCTCGATCCCACCGATGCAGGCGACGATGCGACGGCGCCGGGAGACAACGACGGCGACGGGCTGTCGAACGCCGACGAGCTCACGCTGGGCACCGACCCGGCTTCCCCGGACTCGGACGGGGACGGGGTGCCCGATGCCGTGGAGGTGGGCGATGTGGCTGCGCCGACGAACACCGACGGCGACCCCCTGATCGACGCCCTGGACGACGACGACGACGATGACGGGGTGCTCTCGGTGGACGAGGGCTGGACCGACAGCGACTCGGATGGGGTGCCGGACGCCCTGGACGACGACGACGACGACGACGGGATCCCGACCTTCGACGAGCCGGCCGGTGATCTGGACGGCGATGGCCTGGACAACCGGGTGGACTCCGACGACGACGGCGATGGGCTGTCGAGCCTGAGCGAGGGCCTGGACGACGCGTACGACGACGACGACGATGGAGACGGGATCCCGACCCTGCTCGAGTCCAGCGTGGCGGACGCCGACACCGACGGAGTCCCGAACCACCTGGACGAGGACAGCGACGACGATGGGCTGTCGGATCTCGACGAAGGGCTCGCGGACACCGATGGAGACGGGCTGTTCGACTTCCTCGATGCGATCGACGACGGTGCGGACGGGGATCCCGACGGCGACGGCCTGACCAACGCCGAAGAGACGCTTCTCGGGACCGACAACACGCTGGCGGACACCGATGGCGATGGGCTGTCGGACAGCGAGGAGCTCCCGCTGGGGACCGATCCGGTGTTCGCGGACACGGATGGCGGGGGCGCGCCGGACGGGCTGGAGCTCGACGAAGGGCTCGATCCCCTCGATCCATCGGACGATCTGACCGCTCCCGGGGACTTCGACGGCGATGGGATCACGAACGCCGAAGAGCTCGCAGCGGGCACCGATCCCACGGATGCCGACACCGATGGCGACGGGGTGGGCGACGCGATCGAGGGGCTGACCACCGACACCGACGGCGACATGGTGCCGGACATCCTGGAGGTGGACGACGACGGGGACGGGCGGCTGACCGCGGACGAAGACGTGGACGGAGACGGCGACCCGACGAACGACGACACCGATGGGGATGGCACACCGAACTACCTGGACACCGACGACGACGGGGACGGGCGCCCGACCGAGAGCGAGCTCGGCGACACCGACCAGGACGGCACGCTGGACTACCTGGATGCGGACGACGACGACGACGGGGTGCAGAGCATCGACGAGCCGGGCGACACCGACCAGGATGGCGTTCCGGACGCCGAGGACGCCGATGACGACGGGGATGGCCTGTCGACGTCCTTCGAGGGGACCGACGATCTGGATGGCGACGGCACCCCGAACCACCTGGACGACGACAGCGACGGGGATGGCCAGCCCGACATCATCGAGGGCGACGGAGACATCGATCAGGACGGGATCCCGAACGCGCTCGACGCCGATGACGGCCTGCCTCCCGACCTGGACGCAGACGGCGATGGTCTGACCAACGCCGAGGAAGAGGCGCCCGGCACGGATCCGCTGCTCGGCGACACCGATGGAGACGGGCTCGCAGATGGGTTCGAGCTCGACGACTCCGATGGAGACGGCACGATCGACGCCCTGCAGAGCGACGACGATGGCGACGGGCTGCTCACGGCCGACGAGGGCTTCTCGGACGCCGACGGCGATGGGCTGCCGAACCACCTGGACGACGACAGCGACGGCGACGGGGTGAGCGACGCCGACGAGGGGCTCGATGCGGACAGCGATGGCGACGGGATCCCCGATCGACTCGATGCCGACGACTTCACCCCGGACGCAGAAGACCCCGGCCCCGTTCCCTGCGGGTGCAGGTCTGGAGCCGGGGCGTTGGGGTCGTGGACCGGGCTGGGGCTCGGTCTCACGCTGCTGCTGTCGCTGGCTCGCCGTCGGCGTTGAGCCGCTCTCGCACGTCGTCGGGGGCGCCTGCTTCGTCTGCTTCTCCCTCTGCGTCGCCATGGGTCAACCACGACGAGCCGTGGATGCGAGCGACGCCGATGACGGCGATGAGCAGGACCTCTGCGGCGATGCCGAGCCACGCGCCGTAGGCGCCCCAGTCCAGGACCAGGACCCCGAACGCGCACACGGGCACCTTTGCGAGCCAGTTGACGGTGAGGTTCCACACCATCGTGAACCGGGTGTCTCCGGCGCCGTTCAGGGACCCGAACGCGACCATCGCGACCGCGTCGAACACCTGGATCAGCGCTGCGAGACCCAGCACCTCGATGGCGACCCGTGCGACCTCGGACTCGGCCTGGAAGCCGGCGACCAGCACGTCGGGAACGAGCAGGAACGCCAGACCACACAGCGCCATCCCGCCGACGGCCTGCTGGCTGGCCGCCCACCACGCGCGTCGGGCCTGATCGGGACGGTTGGCCCCGACCGCCTGACCCACGAGCACGCCCGCGGCCTCTCCGATGGCGTGTCCGGGCAGGAAGCTGACCATCAGGATGCGCACCACGATGACGTGTGCGGCCAGGTGTGCGTCGCCGACCGACGCGAGGAGCGCCGAGAAGACCACGAACGACAGGACGTCGAGCACGTAGTTGGTGCCCATGGGCAGACCGGTCCGCCAGATCCGCGCGAGCAGAGCCCGACGCAGGCCGATGGGCCGTGCGAGCAGGGTCGCGATCGCGGGGATCCACAGCACGAGGTTCTGGGCCAGCAAGGCGATGGCGGTGGCGATGGCCGCACCGCTCACCCCGAACGCGGGGACCCCGGCCCATCCGAAGATGAAGACGGGATCGAGCCCGATGTTCAGGGCGTTCGCCACCAGCACCGCCACCATGGGCGTGCGGGTGTCCCCACGACCCTGGTACCAGGCCTGGAGCGCGAACATGCCGAACACCAGGGGGGCCGACGCGATGCGGATCTGCAGGTAGCCGGTGCCGTGGGTGGCCAGGGCGTCACTCGCTCCGAGCACCGCCAGGTAGGGGCCCGCGAAGGGCACTACCAGGGCGACGGCCAGACCGAGCGACCCCGCCAGCCACAACGCCTGCCAGGCCAGGGCCCGCGCACGGTCGTGCTCGCCCGCGCCCGTGGACTGGGCGATCTGGACGCGCGCACCGCCCATCAGGCCGATGGGGAAGGCGTTGAGCAGGTAGGCCCCCGTGGCAGCCAGACCGACCGCGGCGAGGGGCGCCGTGCCGAGCTGAGCGACGAAGAGCGAGTCCGCGACGGTCATCGCGGTGTAGGACAGCATGCTGACCAGGATGGGCCAGGCGAGGACGAAGACGGTGCGGTGCCCGATGGGCCGCGACAACACGTCGTTCGAGGAGGCGTTTCTTTCTGCAGGCTGCGCCACCATGGCGCACCTCCGGAGTGCGCACCTCGGCATTCGACTGCGGTTCGTGGACTCGAGAAACAAGTCCGTGAACTGCAGACAAAGATCCGCGGTGCCGCACGATGAGAGCGGAGCGGGGGGTGAGGTGGACCCTCGGAACGGTCGAGATCCCGCAGTCGTCGTGGGAGACGGCAGCGTGCGGAGCTCGGTTCGGGGGGCCGGAGCCTCTCGTCGCGAGACGGCGATCCCAGCGCACGGCGCGAGGGCCGCGTCGGCACGGGTTGGGCGATTCAGCTCGTTCCGCCGTTGCTATCCGACGGAAGCGAGAGGGTCAGCGGCTATGCGAGATAGCCGGACATGCGCGACCAGGGCCGAGAACCGGGACCGCCTGGGGCAACAGGCGTGGAGGTCTGAACATCACCATTCGTGGCAGGAACTGGAACCTTGCACATCGAACAACCTCCTTGACGGGTTCGGGGTCGCGGACCGACACATCGTGTGTCGCGCTCTTCGAGGATAACTGAAGCGAAGAAAACAAAAAGCAGGAGAAACCCGTTCTGTGAAGTATCTCACATGATTTCTGTCGAAGCAGCGGATGCGATGGTGCAGGAATTCAGATCTGTCCTGGATTCTGCGCGCTCGCGGTTCGTGGTGTCGCCCGACGGGGAGCGGGTCGGAACCGCCTACGACGGGCTGGCGGTGCCGGTGTTCGCGGGGATGGGCTGCTCGGATGCGCTGCCCGACAACCCCGATCTGGACGTGCTGGATTGGGCGCCACCCCCCTGGCTGGTCCGTGTCTACGGGGTCTTCGGCGGGATCGGCTGCTGGTGGCCCGACCAGGGCGTGCGCTGGGCGACCCACAGTGTGCTGCCCTGGGACGAGGTGACGCCCCTCACGCGCCACATCCGGTTCGGGGAGGAGAACATCACCTACGACCCCGCCGACATCGTCCGGATCGCGCCCGACGAGCGAGAAGGGCCGGGCGGTGGCTGGGTGTTGATCGGTCGCGACCAGCCGGTCATCGGGCGATTCGGGGCGGCGGACCACGGCTTGTGGGTGCCGGCGGATGCCGCTGACGAGCTCCGGGCGTTCCAGGCGCTCACCCGGCATCTCGTGCGGGGCTGGACCGAGGGGATAGGACCTGGCGTGGAGAGCGGTGTCTCATGAGCGGTGTCCTCGAACGCTATCGGGCTCCCGAGGGGTTCGTTCCGGTGCGCAGCCACCTGGACGGCATCGAGGTGTATGCGCCCGCGGCGGTCGAAGAGGTGCTCGAGAACCGCACGCGCTGTCCGTCGTGTGGGGCGGCGGTGGCCTGGGATCCGTCTCGTCAGGTGCTGCACTGTCGGCACTGCGGATTTCACAGCGAAGCGCAGTCCGGCTCGGACGACGGGCAGGGGGAGTTCACGGCCGAGGCGCTGGCGCGCGGCGAACAGGGCTGGGGCGCCGAGCGTCCCGAGCTGTCGTGTGACTCCTGCGGTGCGATCCTCACGCTGGATCCGGGCCATCTGGCGACCCACTGCCCGTTCTGCGCGTCGAACCACGTGGTGGTGCACACCGAAGCGCGGGGAAGCTCGCTGCGTCCAGGTCGGGTGCTGCCGTTCGCGGTGGCCCGTGACGAGGCCGCTGCGAAGGCGAAGGCGTGGCTGGGCTCGGGCTGGTTGCGCCCGTCCGGTGTGGTCGAGGCCGCGCGATTGGATGCGTTCCTGGGGATGTATCTGCCGTTCTGGGTGTTCGGCGCGAAGATGACGTGCAGCTACCAGGTGGAGGTGGGCCACGATCGCTGGGTGACCGAGACGCGGGATGGTCGGACCACCCGACGGCGGGTCACGGACTGGTCGTGGAAGCAGGACGTCATCGTGCGCTCGGCCGACGACGTGGTGATTCCGGGCACGACCCGGGTGGCGGGGCTGGAGCGGGCGGGGGCGTTTCCGCTGCAATCCGTGGTGCCCTACACTCCCGACGTGCTCGTGGGGTTCGCGGCCCACGCCTACGACGTGCCGTTGCCCGAGGCCTGGGATTCCGGTCGTGCCGTGCTGCGCGAGCGGGCGGCGGGCTCGGCGCGATCCCACGCCGGGGGCGATCGGCAGCGGAACTTCAGCGCATCGGTCGATCTGGACGACGAGCACTGGCACTACGCGTTGCTTCCGGTGTGGGTGAGCTCGTACCGCTACGGCGATCGTCCGGAGGGCGCCGATCCGTGGGTCGTGCTGGTGAACGGGGCCACCGGCGATGTCGGGGGCACGCGGCCGGTCGCGTGGATGCGGGTCTATCTGGCGATCGCCGCGCTGCTGATGCCCGGGTTCTTCACGGGGGTGTGCATCGGGCTCCCCACCCTGCTGTTCATGGGGGTGGGGCTCATCGTGTGGATCTTCGCGTTCGTGCTCCTGCTGGTCGGCGGCGTGCTCTCGATGCTGCTGTGGCAGAAGGCAGCGGCCGAGGAGTCGCTGTGACGCCGGAGGCTCGAGGAGACGTGATCGCGGCGAGTCCCGTGGTCGCCGCAGACGACTCGATCGCGGGGCGGCGGGTGCACGGCTGCACCCACTGTGGCGCGGCCTGGTTGCTGTCCGAGTCGTCAGAACCCCCGTCTGCGTGTGCGCTCTGCGGGCAGGGCTCGCTGGAACCCCGGTCCGCACGGGTCGAAGGGGAGCCGGAGCTCGCGGTGCCGTTCGCGATCGATCCGGAGGAAGCCGCCAGGCGGCTGCGGGATCACGTGTCGGATGCGGTGATGCCGGTTCGGGATGCCCATGCGGCAGCCAATCGCCTGGTCGCTCACTTCGTTCCGGCCTGGCTGGTGGACGCTCACGCGCTGGCCTCGTGGGAGATCGAGGTGGGGTTCGACTACGAGGTGGAGAGCACGGTGGAGCGCTACCACGGCGGTCGCTGGACCACCGAGCCGACGAAGGACCGTCGGATCCGCTGGGAGCCCCGCGCGGGCACGATCGACCGGTGGTACGACAACGAGGCGGTTCCGGCCCTCACGACCTGGTCGGCCTGGAGGACGGTGGTGCCGGGTCGTTCGCGGGAGGGGGCGCTGCAGCTCCGGCACGACGGGCCCATCCTGCTGCCGGACCGTACGCCTCGAGAGGCCTGGCCGGATGCGATCACGGGGTTGAAGAAGCGCATCGCGGCGGATGTGCAGCGGGCGAACCAGGCCCAGCACGCGCGAGAACTGTTCGTGGGACCGGTGGATCCGGCTATCGAGGGGGGCGGGTTCGACACGGATGCGCTGACCTGGTCGTGGCTGCTGTTTCCGGTCTACGCGGCTCCGTACACCGATCACGAGGGGGTGGTGCGCATGCTCCGCGTCGATGGGCGCACGGGGGTGGTGCACGGGGCGGTGGCGGCGAGTCCGAACCGGGGGCGATTCCGCGCGATGCTCTGGGCGGCGACGGGTCTGGGGGTGCTGGGCGTATCGGCGTTCGTGGCGCTGCCGGGCATCGTGTTCTGGCCCTTGCTGCTGCTGACGGCGATCGGCGGGGTGCTGGGCTTCGTGCTGCTGGTGGCTGCGATCGGCCCGTTGTTGCGGGTTCGATCGCGCAATGCGGCGCTCCCGGACGTGGATCCGTTCCTGCCGTCCCGCTGAGCGCGGTCGATCAGTCGTTGAACACGAAGAACCCGGTTCCGCCGGGATCGCGGAGGATGACGTTGTCGACCTCTCCGGTCTCGCTGAAGTGGGTGATCTCCTCGGCGATGGGGATGTTCCTGGCGCGTAGCTGGGCGATGACCTCGGGGTTCCGTCCGCTGTTGAAATAGGTGAGCCCGGGGTTGGGGAACAGGTGCGGGCAGGTGTGCATGCCCATCACGGACAGGACGGTGCAGCCGGGCCGGCTCAGGGAGACGTAGCCAGAGCTGGGGTCGCCGTCGGTGTGCCATCCGGCGGCGGTCCAGAACGCGACGGTGCGGACGGGGTCGACGGCCTCGATGGACAGTCCGGCGAAGGGGCCGAGGATGCTGGAGTCGGCGTGGTGTGCGGGGGCGGGTTCGGGATCGAGCCAGAGCAGGACGCCGCTGGGGTCGGCGGCGAGGTGGCGTCCCTCGTGTTCGATGATGGTTCCGGTGACGTCTGCGAGCGCGCTGGGATCGAGGTCGGCGCCGTGCAGCACGATGGCGGTGCGCGCGGTGCGGGACGGGTCGATGGCGATGGTGACGGCCCCGTCGGTGAAGTGTGGGCGGTCGGGGGTCGACGGGACCCGGGTGAAGCCGAGCCGCTCGTAGAAGTCGATGGACGCGGCGAGATCTGGGGTGGGGGTCTGGATGGTGGTGCTGGGCATCGGGGCTCCGGGGAGGCGGGGTGTCCCATGGTGTCAGAGTCGTCTGGGACGGTCGTATTCGCGGGCCGTCCCGGCGTGCCAGAGTCGTTCGGGACGGTCGTGTTCGCGGGTCGTCCCGGCGTGCCAGAGTCGTTCGAGATGGTCGTATTCGCGGGCCGTCCCGGCGTGCCAGAGTCCCCTTGGACGGTCGTGTTCAGGGGGTGTTCCAGCGTGTCAGACTCATTCTGGGTCGGGTGGAGCGGCGCTCACCGTCCGGGAGGCCGTCGAGGGATCCGCCCAGGACAGGTCCATGTCGGCAGGCAGGCGGATCAGCTCGTACAGGCTGGCGATGTAGGCGTCGTCCGGTCCGGCGCGGTGGGGGATCACCAGCTCCCAGACCCGCTCGCCGTCGCGGGTGACCTCGAATGCGCGGCCGTTGTCCGATTCCGTGATCAGCGTGTTGCCGTTCTCCAGGCGCTGGACCGAGCCCAGGATCCTCGACCAGAAGAACTCCCCGTCCTCGCCGCCGTACTGCCAGCCGATCTCGCCCGTGTGCCGGTTGGCTTCGAGCACGCGGGAGCGGTCGCCACGACTTCGATTGTCGAAGATCAGCACGGTCTCCTCGTCGAGCAGGACCGGCTGATGCTGCGCGGCCCAGGGCCCGTTCGAGACCCAGACCAGCGCGCGGGACGGCACGTCGAGGACCCCGATGAGGTTCGGATTGCGAAAGCTCAACAGCAGGTTTCCCGCCGCGAGCTCCGGGTGCGCGTCGGTGTCGAACCCCTCGGGCAGCACCGTGATGGTGTTGGTGTGCAGGATGTCGCCGTGGCGGGGGAGGCGGGAGATCGCGTCCCGCCCGGCAGGATGGGCTTGCAGGGCGTCCCACAGCGACAGCTCGTCGAGGGTGGCTCCGGTCTCCGGATCGAGCACGAGGATGGTGTCCATCACGACCCGGTCCGGCGACAGCTCGGGAATGTGGACGGGACCCCGCGACAGCGTCCAGATCCGGCCATCCGGCCCGACGTCGACATCGTGGTGCACGTGTTCGTCGGTGCGCCCCCACTGCAGCTGGCTGGCGGCGTCGATGCGGGCGATGCCCTGACCGCCCCAGATCACGAGCAGGTCGCCGTCGTCGTACAGGTGCGCGCGTCGCCAGTGGTTCGGGAACTCGGCGCGCCCGTTGGAGCGACGGGCCTCGTCGGGCCAGGCGCTGTACCAATCGAACGCCCACTTGTGGAGGATGTCGCCGTTGTGGTCGATCAGGTGGGCCTCGGGCCCCTGGCCGCTGACGTAGAGGTTCGCGCCCGGTTGGATGGCGTCGGGCTTCAGCACGGTGACGCCCCGCTCGTTGGGCGGCGGTCGGGTGCCGTCGAGGTAGCCCAGCGCCGCCAGCGCTTCGATGTCGTCGTCGGGTGCAGGCGTGATGCGCTTGAATCGCCCCGGGATCCGGTCGACGGGATCGGCACGGGCTTCCCGGGCGCGTCGTGCCCGCATCGCAGCGCGGCGCTGGCGTCGGACCTCTGCATCGGGCCCGCAGGTGCACGCGGGAATCGGAGCGACGAGTGCGAACCCCACGGCGGCGAGCAGGGCGGGGCGCACGCGAGCGGCCATGCGGGCGAGCCGGGCACCTCGCGGCTCCGAGGACGCGGGAGTCTTGTCGGGATGCACGGGTCGGAGCATGGACGGGGCCTCTGGCGTCAGGTCTTCAGCTTGCGAGCCAGCGTATTGCGTCCGATGCCCAGCGCCTCGGCGGTGGCGGTGCGGTTGCCGTCGTGTTGGGCGAGGGCCCAGCGCAGGTAGTCGACCTCCATCTCGCGCAAGGGGCGCAGGCGGGTGTGAAAGCGTGGGTGCCCCCCGTCGGACAGGGGTGACGAGGGTGTGGAGAGCGTGTCGTCGTGGAGCGGCAGGTCGGCGACCTGGACGATCGGCCCGCGGGCGAGGACGATGGCGCTCTCGATGCAGTGCTCGAGCTCTCGGACGTTGCCGGGCCAGGGCCAGCCGTGCAGCGCCGCACGCGCGTCTTCGCCCAGGGTGAGCTGTCGTCCGTGGCGACGCGTGAGCTCGAACCAGAAGTGGTCGACGAGGCGGTCGAGATCGCCGTGACCGCGTGCCCGGAGCGGAGGAAGCGCGATCTGGACGACCCGCAGGCGGTAGTAGAGATCGCGACGGAACGTGCCCTGTTGCACCCGACGCTCGAGGTCGACGTGGGTGGCGCACACGAAGCGGACGTCGGCGTCTTCGGGGGTCGATCCACCGACCCGCAGGTACTGGCGGTCCTGGAGCAGTCTCAACAGCGCGCCCTGCACCGTGAGCGGGAGCTCGCCGATCTCGTCGAGGAACAGGGTGCCGCCGTTCGCGCGATGCACCTTCCCGTCGCTGCGTCGATCGGCGCCGGTGTACGCCCCCCGTTCGTGTCCGAAGAGCTCGTTCTCGATCAGCGACTCGGGCAGGGCAGCACAGTCGACCTTGACCAACGGCCCGTCGCGCCGCTCGCTGTTGTGGTGGACGGCGCGGGCGATCAGCTCCTTTCCGGTCCCGGTCTCGCCGCGCAGGAGGACGGTCACGGGGGTCGGCGCTGCGCGAACGACCCGGGCGTAGACCTCCTGCATCGCTGCGGACTCGCCGACGATGTGGTTGAAGCGAAAAGCCAGGGGCCGGGGATTGTCGGGCTGGAGCTGGCTGCGGAGGCTGGTGGCGTCGAGGATCTGGACGACCTGCTCTCCGATGCGATGCAGGGCCGCTTCGTCTTCGGAGCCGAACCGGCCGCGCTGGTGGTTGAGCAGCTGAAGAACGCCGACCACGACGTCGTCTCCGGGGCGGAGCAGGGGGATCGCCAGCATGGAGGTGGTCCGGTAGCCGGTGATGGCGTCGAACCGCTCGGTGTGACGGGGGTCGTCCTCGTCTCGTGCGATGCGAACCGCGGAGGCCTCCGCCGCGACCCAGCCGGCCACACCTTCTCCGATCCGCAACCGGATCTCGGCGATCTCGGGCAGGTGGGCCACCCGGCTGACGAGCTCCCGGGTCGCGTGGTCGACCAGGTACAGCGTGCCCCGATCGGCGTGGAGCTGCCTCGTGGTCTCGTCGACGATTCGGCGCAGGACCACATCGAGATCGAGCTGTCGGTGCTCGAGCGTGTCGAGCAGGTGAGCGAGCCAGTCCTGTGCCATGCGCTCCCGGGTGTCCGATCGACTGCTGGGATCGCCCGGATGAACGGTGCCCGAGGGACCGGCCGGTTCGGAAGACCCGTCCCGGCCGGCCTGATGGGCGATCAACCGCGCGATCAGATCGGCAGCGTACTGCGTGGCGCCAGACCCGGTCAAAGTGCGGCTCACAGGGAGACCACCTCCGACTCCCGTGCTGCGAACGCGGCTTCGAAGCGGGACTGTGCAGCGGCCTCGATCGCGGCGACTCCCGGATCGTCGCGGGTGGGGTCATGGTGGAACAGGGCGAGCCGTCCGACCTGGCCCCGTTCGCTGACGTCGACGGCGTCCTCCCAGGTGCTGTGTCCCCAGCCCCGCCGAGGTGGCCCGACCTCCCCCCGGTACTCCTGGCGGGTGTACTGCGCGTCGTGGATGAGCAGGTCGGCACCGTCCGCGAACCGGACCAGCCGTTCGTCGAGGGCGTCTCCGTGCTCGATGTCGGTCGCGAACACCACACTCTTGCCCCCTGCCGTGATGCGGTACACCACCACCCCGTTCGGATGGGTCATCTCAGCGGACTCGATGCGAAACGGCCCGATCTGAAAGGGGTGCCCGGGGTCGAGGTCGCGAAACGCCAGCGCAGCGGCGAAGGCATCCAGACCCACGGGGAACTGCGGCGGCTTCATCTGGCTGCGCAGGCTGTCTTCGATGCCTCCCCAGCGCGTGCGGGCTCCCGCAAAGGTGATGCGCGACCCGGGATGGAACAGCGGCGCGAAGAAGGGAACCCCCTGGATGTGGTCCCAGTGCACATGGGTGAACAAGACGGTCGTGTCGACCGCCGTGCAGCCCAGCTCCTGCCCGAGGGATGCCAGGCCGGTCCCCCCGTCCAGGATCAACCGCTCTCCATCGTGCTCTACGACCACACAGGTCGTGTTGCCTCCCGTTCCCGCGAATGCGGGGCCACTGACCGGAATGCTTCCCCGGACGCCGTGGAATCGAACTCTCATGGACACCTCCCACTGCACTGGAGAGCAATCCGGATGCCAAGATGGAATGAGCCGATTGTCGAGGTTGTTTCGTGATGTCGATCGGGAATCGATCCAGATTGGACCACCCGGGCGACCTCCCGGCGATCCAGAATGGATCGAATCGCGCGCGTGACGGGCATCCCTTCCGCGCTTGGGAGCACGGGCCGGAGCGATGAGGGCGTGGCTCGAGGTTGGTCTGGGGTGAACGGACGTGGCATAAGGAGGGCGGAGGACATCCCATCCGTCCGCACCGCCTGTCCGGGACCCCTCTGGCGTCGCCAGAACATCCCCTGTTCGTGTTGATCACCCAGCTGCTGATGCTGGCGCTGCTCTCGGCCCTGGCGGGAGCACCGGCGCGCGCTCAGGCTCCTCCCGCATCTTCTGAAGCCGCGCCGGAAGTCCCGTCGGAAGCTCCGGAGGTCGCCTGGGCGAGGCTTCGTCAGGAAGCGATCGTCGACTGGCGGGCCCGCACCGAGACCGCGAACCGCCGGATCGCCGCTCGAGACGCATTCTTCGATGGGGCCGGGAGCTTTGCCACCGCGTTTCCCGGCCTGGTGGACGCCCGGCTCGATCGCCCCGCCGTCGTCCGGGGCCGCCTGGTGGGTCTCGAAGAGCGTGCGGCGGCGCGGGAGAAGGAGCGTCAGGAGCGGTTGGGTCCGGGCCCCGGAGCGAACGGGGGGGTTCCTGGGTTGTCCCCCGACGAGGACCTGGCGTCGTTGCTGGAAGAGGCGCGGACCGCCCGTCGAGACGCCCTCGCGGCCGAGTCTTCCGCGGATGATCGGACCCGCCGGCTGTTGGCGGGGGTCCTCGCTCACCTGGAGCGTCATCCCGAGTGGTCCGACATCCAGCTCGCGCCGCTGAGGGCCCCGCTCCACGCCGCCATGGACGCCGCTTCCAGCGTTTCGGACACCCTCCCCGTCGAGGAGCGCGCGGCCCTCGAAGCCGAGGCTGCAGCAGCGGATGCAGACCTCGCCGCCCTGGCGCGCCTGCAGCGGGATGTGATGCTCCACGCGGTCGCCGAGCGGCCGCTTCCCGACGTCGCGCCGTTGCTCGATCCCCTGGACGACCCGCTGCGTGCGGACGCGACCGCGGCCCGGATGGCGTTGTTGAAGCCGTGGGTGGGCGCCGAAGACCGTCGGCAGCTCGAAGAGGCGTTGTCGGTCTACCTGGAGGGGCCGGCACTCTCGGCGGCCCGGGCCGAACGGCAGCGAGCGGCATCCACGCTCGTCCTCGCGAAGACCGAGGTTCTGGATGCGCCGCTGGAGGTCTACGAGGCGCGTCGAGACGCGTTGATCGCGGAGTTGGCCGACGTCGATGCCCGCCTGGCGGCGCTCCCGGCATCGTCGCCCCGACGCCCGCTGCTGGATCTCGAGCGGGCTGCGGTGGCCGACCGACTGGACGCAGCGCGCACCCACGTCGAGCGGGTCTCGGGTCAGCACGACGACAGCCTCGATGCGGCGACCGCAGCGGCCGAGCGAGCCCGTCAGGAAGCCGAGGCGGCTGCGGCTGCGGCGGCGGACGACGACGCCCGTGCCGTGGCTGCGTTCATCGCGCGGGCGGCCGATGCACGGGCACGGGTCCGGGATCTGACCGCCGTCGAGGAAGCCCGCGAGGCCGGGATCGAGCTGCAGAAGCAGAACCTGAACGAGGTGCTGGCCGGGTTCCGCGAGAAGCTGGCCGAGGTCGAACGCAGCTCGCCGCTCGGAGCCGGCCCCGATGCGGACGACCTGTACCGGAAGGTGCGGCGGCTGCGCACAGAGCTGATCGACGGGGATGTCGCTCGGGGCGAGGTCCTCTCGGATGCGTACGAGAAGGTGGCCGAGGTTCGCGCGCACAACAACCGGGAGCGGCGCGCGATCGCGGCTGCGGAAGCGTCGCTGGACGCCGACGCGATCTCGGATGCCGAGGCCGACTGGGACGGGGCGCTCGAGGACGAGCTCGCGACGGCAGAGCGCCTCGAGGACCTGGCGGCACGGGAACGTCAGGACGTCCTGGAAGCACTCCAGCAGCTCTCGGAGATCCGCCGCTCCCTTCGCGGGTACGCCTCGTGGTCCGAGCGGGAGAAGGATCAGCGAGAGCTCGGAACGGACGTCGCCCGGGAGCTGAGGTTGCTGGGCCCGACGGTGCGCGTGCGTGTGTCGAGTCGGTTCGGCGAGATCCTCCAGCTTCCCTGGCGGCTCATCAGCGACGCCACGGTCATGCTGGACTTCTTCTGGGGGCTGTTCTGGACCGTCGTGCTCCTCGGAGGCTGGTACTGGGGACGCGGCAAGTCCGATGCGCTCGCCGGACGCATCGCGATCCAGGCGCGTCGACTCAAGCCGGACCTGCGACCGATCGACGCACGAAGACTGCGCCCTCCCGCCGCGGATGCCATCAAGGCCACGATCGATCTGACGCTCGGCTACCTGATGGTCAGTCGCATCGCGCCGCTGTCTCCCGAGATCGCGTTCGTGGTGCAGACGTGGCTTCTGGCGGCGATCTACCGGGTCCTGTTGGCGGTGTTCGACCTCACGGTGGTCCGTGCACCGGAGTTCCGTCCGTCCCTGGTGGCCTTCTCTCCCGCGACCTACGACCAGGCTCGATTCACGGCGCGGGTGGTGATCATCTGGGGCATCGCGCGGGGGTTCACCTGGTACGTGCTCTGGTCGATGCTGCAGCTCGACACGGTCGCGGGTCTGGCGATGACCGTCTTCAACATCGTCGGGCTCCTGCTGGTGGTCGGCCTGCTCTACCAGTGGGATCCGCTCTTGCGGGAGCGCGTGCGGGCGCGCAACCAGGACAGCCAGCTGGTGGCGTTCCTCTCGCGGGACGTGCCGAACGTCCTCAGGCCGCTGTCTGCTGCGGCGATGGTCTGCTTCTTCGCCGTGACGCTGGTGGTCGATCTGACGTACTTCCTGCTGGCGCGGGATCGCACGGGTCTGGGGCGCCTGTTCAACGTGATCAGCCGCTACCAGATGGGCGCGGAGGACGATCAGTCGGTGGTGCCCATCCCGGCTGAGACCATCGATGCGCTGTGCGACAAGGACTCCGGCCACCCGGTGTACGTGAAGCGTCCGGGGCTCGACGAGTCCCTCGACGAGATCCTCGCCACCTGGGAGAAGAGCGGTCGACGCGGGATGGTCGCACTGGTGGGGGATCGGGGCGAGGGAAAGCGCACCGAGATCGCTCGCTTCCTCCAGCGTCTGGAGCATCATCGACCGGCGACCGAGGACGCGCCAGACCTCGTGGAGCCGCTGCGCTGCAAGCTCAACCACGTGGTGACCAGCGAACGCGCGATCCTCGAGTGGCTGGCCGACGTGGCGGGGGTGTCCGCGGTCGGATCCGGCAAACACCCCCAGGCGGACGTGCTCATCGAGAACCTGTGTGGTCTTCCGCGCCGGGTGTTCGTGGTCGAGCAGGCCCATCGTGCGTACAGCCGTCTGGTCGGGGGCTTCCAGGCCATGTCGACGCTGCTGTACGTGCTCAACGCGACGAGCCACCATCACTTCTGGCTGGTGACCTTCCATCGTCCGGGATGGCACTACCTGCAGTCCGTGCCGTCGATCGTGGACGTGGGGGTGTTCCGCGGTGTGGTGTCGCTGGACCCCTTCGATGCCCCGATGTTGCGGGAGCTGACCGTGCGTCGTGCCCAGGCGGCTCACCTGCAGCTGGACTTCCGGACCCTGATGCGCGGCAACCTGCTGGGCGCCGATCCCGAGGTGGAGCTGGAGCGGTCGATCAACGCGTTCTACCGTCTGTTGGCCGAGGCGAGTGACGGCAATCCGCGGGTGGCGATGCGCCTGTTCGCAGCCTGTCTCGAGCCCGGTGACAAGGCCGGTGTCGCCCGGGTCCAGACCCGGAAGGCGCTGCGGACCGAGGTCGCCTCCGAGCTGTCGGTCGATGCGATGTTCACGCTCACGGCGGTCCGGCAGGAGGATGCGATGACGTTGCGCGAGATCGCCGAGGTCACGAACCTGCCGGTCCACACGGTGCGGAACACGGTTCGGGATCTGGTGAGCCGGGGGCTCGTCGAAGCAGCGGGCGATCTGCTCTACATCCCGATCGAAGCGCTCCCGCTGGTCACCCGGACGCTGCGGCGTCGTCACCTGCTGCATCTGGGGGCTTGAGTGGAGAATCCGGGCGACATCCAGGAGTTCCTGAAGTTCGTCAACTTCGATGGGCTCCCGTACGCGCTGTTCGTCCTGGTGGTGGGATGGCTGGCGCTGCGCGTGATGGGGTCGCTGGTCGACGACCTCGGGGAGCGGTTCACGAACTGGCGTCTTCAGCTGATGAAGACCAAGGCGGTGCTGCGGTTCGGCTCGTACATCGTGATCGCGGCCCTGCTCGCCACCACGCTGCTTCGGCTCGAGAACAACGCGCTCGTGGCGATCTCCGGCACCCTGGCGGTGGCGATCGGCTTCGCGCTGAAAGACCTGGCTGCATCGCTGATGGCGGGGCTGATCCTGCTGATCGACGAGCCCTTCCAGGTGGGGGACCGCATCGCGTTCGACGGGTTCTACGGAGAGGTCACCGAGATCGGGCTGCGGAGCGTGCGCCTGTCGACCCTGGACGACAACGCGGTGACGGTTCCGAACAACAAGTTCCTGACGGACAGCGTGGCGTCTGCGAACGCGGGAGCCCTCGACGCGATGGTGGTGGTGCCGTTCTACATCGGTGCGGCCGAGGACTTCCAACGCGCTCGACGTATCGTGGCCGAAGCCACGGCGACCTCGAGGTACGTCTACCTGAAGAAGCCGGTGGTGACGCTGATCACGGACGAGTTCCTGGGAGAGCGGTTCGTGACGGTGGTGAAGGTGAAGGCCTACGTGTTCGACGTCCGCTACGAGAAGGCGTTCGTGACGGATGTGACGGAGCGCGTGAAGGTGGCGTTCCGCCGTCGCGGCATCAAGACGCCCGACCAGCAGTACCGCGACCTGGATCTGAACGCGCGCGAGGCCCCGCCGGAGCCGAACAAGGTGACGAGCAAGCACCCGCTGGTCTCGGGCGTGGACGGGGACCGGACCGAGCCGGACCAGATGTAGCTCGACCAGATGTAGGTCGGTCAGTACGACTCGTAGGCCTTCTCCTCGATCAGGCGCGAGCCGGTCGACTCGCTGATGGCGCGCTTGAGGGCCGCGCGGCGGTCGTTCAGGTGGTAGACGCTCCGGGCGAGCTCGACGAAGGTCTCGCCGAAGTCCTGGCGTCGTTCACAGTCCCGCAGCGCATCTTCGACGTCCCACAGCGCGCGGTTGGTCTGGACGAGCGCATCCCAGTCCGCCAGCTCGTCGAGTGGTACGGGGCTCTCGCGCGTCCAGGTGGCCAGGAGTGCGTTCAGCTCGGCCTCGACGTGGGCGCGCGCCGCGGACCCCACCGCGAACACCTGCTGCTTGCGCTGCAGGATCGCGATGCGGTCGGCGACGTCTCCGGTCGGTACTTCGATGTGCATGCCCTGGGGGCTAAGCTGCGACCGGCGATCGTGCATAGGCCAGCTGCAGCGCCCAGTACGCGTCGGCTCGGTCGCACGCGGCCGAGTACCGGAACGCATCGAGTGCGGTGTCCGACCAGCCCAGGCCGATCAGGTGCTGCTCGAGTGCTGCGTACACCAGGTTCTTCAGGTGGCGGACCTGCTCGATCACCTCGTCCATGTCCTCGCCGTTGGCCGTGGCGGCGACGCAGTGTCGGAAGACCGAGTCCAGGTCCGACAGCAGCACGTCGCACGCTTCCCGACCCTCTTCCGAGCCCCGGGGACCGGACAACCACGCGGGAACCCGACGGGCCCGAACCACACAATCCTGCAAGAGCGTCAACATCGTCACACACACCTCCAGAGCTCGACGGAGCTCGACAGCGACCCTCGAATTCGGGTCGTGTGGGACGGAGATGCAGCGGTCGTGCCAGAACGGGAGGCCCGTCCACACGGGGAAATTCGCGGCTGGGCGTGACGGACGTCGGTCAGCGCAGGTCGAGCAGACGGCGGATGGCCTCGTTCATTCCCCGTTCCAGCGGGGTTTTGGGGCGTCGGAACGGAAACGCCCGTTCGTCGGTCTGGGGAACGAAGCGCGCGCCTCTCCGGCTCGCCCGCTCGAACGCCGTGAATGCGAACAGGCCGAGCAGGGATGCCCCCGGCGTGTGGTGGACGCCTCGAAAGTCCTCGATCGGTCGGTCGATGCCCTGGATCTCGACCGTCTGCAGCGGATCGCCGAACCAGTCGATCCCGATCTTCACGGGATGGGTGCGGTACAGGTCGACGCCGAGGTGGCGGAACAGGACGCGATCGACGGCGAGGGGGTCGGCGCCCGCGTAGAAGCGGAGTGGGGTGGCGGGCCAGGGGCAGCCCAGCACCCCCGCGACGCCGTCCGGCACGTCGGTCCACGCATCGACGAGGGCCAGGTCGGGGGGCGCTGCATCGAGGACCATCATGATGCTGCTGGATCGATCGGCTCTGCGATCGGCGTAGAGGAAGGCCTCGGTCGGACCCCCCAGCCCTTGCAGCGCATCGAGGGCGCCGATGGCCTGATCGACGGGGTGTGATGCCAGCTTTCCGAACACGATGCGGAGGTCGGCATCGGCCCAGCTCGCGGAGATCGACTGCTGAGCGGTGCCGCGTCGGTAGGCGTGAGGTCGCTGGTCGTTCAGCACGTCGATCCGTTCGAACGGCCGGTCGGCAGTGGGGGTGATGCCGAAGTAGTCCGCGACCTCGATCACGGATCGCGCCGCCAGCAGGCGTCCATAGAGGTTGGAGGCTTCGAGGACCCGGACGTCGGCGCCGCGGGCGATGCACGCGTCGATCAGCTGGTGGAGGAGCGCGGGAGTGACGATGGGGCTGGGATCCTCCCGATCGACGCCGCGCATGAACACGGTCTTGATGGCGACGGTGGCCCCGGGTCTGAGCCGATCCGCGAACGGTGCCAGCTGCTGGTCCAGCAAGACCTGAAAGGAGGGGCTCCGGTCGGACACCTGGGTGCCCTGGACCACGCGCACGATGCCGCCGAACCCGACACCGGGCGAGCTGGTCGCGCACAGCACCGGATCGATGGCGGCGAAGGCGCTGGCGAGGGTCTGCGCATCCCACCCGTCGAGCAGCCCGTCCTGGTCGTCGAACGCGTCGTACAGGATGCGAAAGAGCGCGGTGTGACGGGCCTCGTCGTCGGCCATCCTGCGGAACGCGGCGACGTCTTCGGGTGGAACGTGGACGCCGGGAGCCGCTGCGAGTTCGACCATCCTGCGCCAGGACAGCTCGGCTGTACGCTCCGCGTCGATGTTGAACGCGCAGTACTGCCGGAACGACCGCCACTGCAGGGTCTTCCGCGCTTCGGGGGGCACGTGGCCCGCCCAGCTGCCCGCGATCTCGAGCAGCTCGGCGACGGTCCGGGCGAGGGGGGCTTCGCGCCAGGTGTGGTGATGCTGGACGGCCGAGACCCACCCCGCAACGGCGCCCTGAACCCGGGCGATGGAGGTCTGCAGCGCCTGTCGCCAGGGGCCTCGTCCCTTGAGCACGCCCCGGACGTAGGTGGCGTGCATCTCCTCGTCCCGCCACACCCAGCGCAGCGCGTGCAGGATCACGGCGCGGACGTCGTCGTCGATGGGCATGCGCGCGAGTCGGTCGGCGATGCGGTCTTCGGCGTACGCGACGGCCACGAGCTGCTCGCGTTCCATCCCGATGAGCCACAGGCGCACGATCTGCTCTTGCACGGGGAGGGTGCGCCACGCATCGAGCAGCTCGACCATCTCGTCGTACACGCCCTCGGTTCCTCGCGGAGCGTGTGGAGATCCGGGGTGAGGTCTGTTGGACATGAACGCCTCTCGTCCGCCGACAGGATGCAACATTTGACGGTTCGCGTCCTCGATGGACAGGTGGGAGTGGATACGATCCGGCGACTGCACCCTGCGCCCTATCGCCCCCGATGTCGCCATGATCTCGCTCCTGCTTCTCCTGCAGACCCTGCTCCCGGCCTTCGCTGCCGGCACGGTCAGCCCTCCACCTCCCCCGCCTCCGAAGGTGGACTTCAGCGCGCTGCCGGACTCGGCCGACGACCAGCCCACGCAGCCCGATGGCAAGGATCACCCGGTCCGGGCGCGTCTGTTGGTGGACCGGACGGCGGCAGCGCCGGGTGACACGGTCCGGATCGGGCTCCACCTCACGCAGATGCCGGAGTGGCACACGTATTGGAAGTCTCCGGGGGACATCGGTCTGCCCACCGACATCACCTGGAGCCTGCCGGAGGGGTGGACGGCGAGCGACTACCAGTACCCGGTTCCGCAGCGGTTCGACGTCGAGGGGCTGGTGTCGTACGGCTACGACGACCAGGTGCTGTTGTTCAGCGAGGTCACGATTCCGGAGGGGGCGGCTGGCGACGTGCCGATCGCGCTCCGGGCCGAGTGGCTGGTGTGCAAGAGCAGCTGCATTCCCGGTTCCGTCGAGCTGTCGTCGTCGTTGTCGGTCGGGCCTGGCGGCGAGCCCAGTCCGTACGCGCCGTTGTTCGACCACTACGCGAAGCAGCATCCGAAGTCGTCCATCGACGGAGTCGATGCATCGCTCGTCCTGTCCCACGATGCGGTCACGCCGTACGCCCCGTTCCGTGCGGCCCTGCAGCTGTCGGTCGACGGGCGGGAGGTGGCGCTGGACACGACCCGGTACCCGTTCGCGCCGGTCGTCGGCGATGGCTGGATGATCAACGGCACCGAGGTGGGCACGACCCCGGACGGCGCGGTGCTGGCGCGTCTGGACGCCGAGACCCTGCTGGACGAGCCGCCGTCGTCGGACCGGATCGGCGGGCTGTTCCTGTTGGAGGTGGACGGAACGCCGACCGCGCTGGAGCTGATTCAGCCTCTGCCCTGGAAGAAAGAGGGGGCGACGGCAAACGAACACCCCGCCTTGAAGACCCCGATCTCGGCTGTCGCGCCGGAGAAGGGGCACGACGACGCGTCGGACCACGGCGACGAGGATCCCGATGACGCTGCGGCGCTGGGGTCCTTCGACGATCCGAAGCTGCTCGCCTCGGCTGGACTGGATGCGTCGGCAGCGAGCTCGGGGGGCGTCGTCGGCATCCTGACGAACCTGGGCATGGCGTTTCTGGGGGGGCTGTTGCTCAACATCATGCCGTGCGTGCTCCCGGTGCTGACGCTCAAGCTGTACAGCCTCGTCGAGCAGTCGGACGTCACGGCAGCGGAGCAGCGGACGGCGGGTCTGGCCTACACGGGGGGCATCCTGGCCAGCTTCTGGGCGTTGGCGGGTTCGATTCTGGTGTTGAAGCTGGTCTTCGGGCAGTCGGTCGCCTGGGGGTTCCAGTTCCAGTACCCGCCGTACGTTGCGGGACTCGCGGTCGTGGTGTTCGCGTTCTCGCTGTCGTTGTTCGGGGTGTTCGAGATCCCGGCGATGGGCGTGTCGACGGCGAGTGCAGCAGGCGCGAAGGAGGGGCCGGTGGGCTACTTCTTCACCGGCGTGTTCGCGACGCTCCTGGCGACTCCGTGCTCAGCCCCGTTCCTGGGGACGGCGATCGGCTTCGCTCTGGGCTCCAGCGCACCGATGCTCCTGGGGATCTTCACGATGGTGGGGGCCGGGCTCGCGGCTCCGTTCCTGCTGATCGCGTTCGTTCCTGCGGCTTACAAACTGCTGCCTCGTCCAGGCGCCTGGATGGAGACGTTCAAGCAGTTGCTGGGCTTCTCGCTGGTCGCGACCGCGGTCTGGTTGGTGAGCGTCCTGGCGGCGCAGATCGGCATGGATCGGGTGATTCAGTTCCTGGTCGTGCTGATGTTCGTGTCGGCCGGGTGCTGGGTGTTCGGGCACTTCGGCGGGGTCGCGGCTTCGGGTCGGCGTCAGTTCGCCGCGGCTGTCGCGGGCTTGCTGGTGGCGTGTCTCGGCGCATGGGGGCTCCCCGGAGGTCCGACGATCGCGGGCCTGGAGATGTCGGGGTACCTGGACCTTCGCTTCGCGGAGCCGGCGGTGGTGGACGATGGCCGTGTCGAGACGGACCTGGACTTCACCGAGCACATTCCGTGGCAGCCGTTCAGCGAGGACCGGTTGGCGCAGCTGGACGGGCAGCCGGTGTTCGTGGACTTCACGGCAGAGTGGTGTCTGACCTGCAAGGTGAACGAGAAGACGGTGCTCGACAGTCCTTCGGTGCGCACGGCGATGGCCGAGAACGGGATCGTGCCCTTGAAGGCGGACTGGACTCGTCGTGACGAGACGATCACGGAGTGGCTGGCCCGCTACGGCAAGGCGGGAGTGCCGTTCTACCTGGTGATTCCGGCCGAGGGCGACCCCATTCCGCTGGGTGAGGTGATCACGCGGGGAATGGTGATCGACGCACTCGAGCGCGCTCGGGGCTGACCGGAGAGCTTCGGCGGCTGCACGTCGGGCCGTTCCAGGGAGCGTTCAGGCGTGCCAGACACGTGGAAGCGGTCGTGTTCACGGGGTGTTCCGGCGTGCCAGGGAGCGTTCAGGCGTGCCAGACACGTGGAAGCGGTCGTGTTCACGGGGTGTTCCGGCGTGCCAGACACGTGGGATGTGGTCGTGTTCACGGGGTGTTCCGACGTGCCAGACACGTGCAGTGTGGTCGTGTTCACGGGGTGTTCCGACGTGCCAGACACGTGGGGACGGCAGGTGTCCGCGAGGGGTCCCGGGGTGCCGGACTCCCTGTGGCGGCAGACGTTCACGAGGTGTTCCTGGAGGGTGGAGGGTGCCAGACTCCCGGTGACTGCGGGCGGTCACGAGGTGTTCCAGAAGAGTGCCAGACACGTGGAAGCGGTCGTGTTCACGGGCCGTTCCGGGGTGTCAGACACCTTTCTCGTCCCTTGCCGGGGTGTCAGACACCTTTCTCGTCCCTTGCTTTGCTCGAGTGTCGCGTCCGCGGGACCGGGTCGCTACTCTTGCTTGTGAAGCAGCTCTGCGACCCGTTGCAGCACGTCCTGGTCGTCGTTCTTGTGGACGATGGACGCCGTGCCTTCGGTGAGCCGCGCCCGGTCTGCCGGAGTCAACGTCATCGCGGTGAACACCACCAGTGGGATGTCCGCGAGTTCCGGGTTCTTCCGGACTTCATGCACCACCGTGAAGCCGTCGATGCCGGGCATCATCAGATCGAGCAGGACCAGGTCTGGACGCTCGGTCTCGAGATACCTGAGCGCGGACGCCCCGCTGTCGACCTCGTCCACCAGGTAGCCAGCCCCCATCAACGCACGGCGCGAGAGCTCCCGGCTCGCCTCCTCGTCGTCCACGATCAAGATCCGGCGGCGTCCGTGCACGAAGCGACTCACAGTGGACAGGAGCACCGGACGTTCGATGGGTTTCGTGAGGTACTCGGCGGCGCCCAGCGTGAACCCTTTGCCCTCGGGGTCGGTGTCCATCGACATCATCACGACCGGGATGTTGGCCAGATCGGGGTCGCCGCGCAGTCGAGCCAGCGTGTCCCAGCCATCCATCTCCGGCATCATCACGTCCAGGGTGATCACGGCGGGTGGGTGACGTCGCGCGAGTCGCAGGGCTTCCGGGCCCGAAGCCGCTGTGAGCACGGTACAGTCGAGAGACTCGAGTTGCTTTCGCATGAGGTCGTGGACGGTCGGGTCGTCGTCCACCACGAGTACGACGCGGCTCGGATCGGGGATGACGGGCAGACTGACATCCTCCGTCGATGGTAGATCCAGCGCTGGAAGCTCGATGGTGAAGGTCGTCCCCGAGCCGGTGCTCTCGGTGCGCATGTTGCCGCCGAGCAGCTGGACCAGTCGCATCGCGCTGGAGAACCCGTGGCCTTGTTCGCTGGTGAAGGGAAGAAAGCTCTGTGCGAGGTCTTCGGGGTCCACCGTCGGACCATCGTCTCCTACCGAGAATTCGACGTGATTGTCGGTCTGTTGGACGGTCAGGGCGATGCGCCCTTCGCTCGTCACTCTGGCGGCACGGTTGATCAGCGTACGGAGAACGCCGCCCAGCTTGCGGGGATCGGTCCTGAGCCGCACACTGGGCTCGAGTGTCCATTCCAGGTGATTTCCCTGAGCGCCGACCATCGGCAGAAGGGTCGGCAGCATGCGTTGAACCAACTGGGCCGCGTCGATGGTCTCGCGCACGGCCTCGGTCTTGCCGCTCTCGAGTCGTGCGAGCTCGACGACTTCGTCGATGAGACCGAGGAGATGTCGACCTGCGTGGTGGATGCGCTGCAGGTCGGACTTCATGGTCTCGGGATCGTAGGATTCGTAGTCGTCGAGCAGCAACTCCGAGTACCCGATGATGGCGTTCAACGGGGTTCGAAGCTCGTGACTCATCGTCGCGAGATAGTCGAAAACTGCTCGTTCGCGTTCGGCCATGACGCTCTCTTCGGCTCATCGACGACCCGTCCGTAGGTCGCCGATGGCAGATTCTGAATTTCATCGAGACTACAGTGAGTGAGGCGGAGATCCGAGCACTGACCCAAGACCTGTCGACGCTCGGCGCCGTACTCGGTCCCGTCGAGCAGAAGGCGAAACAGTTGCCCTGGGCCGGAGAGCGGCCGTGGACGAGGTCGACGCACCTCGGGTCGACGAACGGATTGCCAACGGTCGACCTCCATTCCCTGTCGGTGCGGCTCGCTCTCGAGGTCGTGCACGCGGTGCTGGAGTCCGATCTGGAATGCGGCGGAGCGGTGTTGATCACGGGCCGCGGTCGGCACACCGGAGGCCACTCGAAGCTCAAGAATGCGGTGCTGGCGGAGCTCGAGCGGCACCAATCGACCGGGCGCATCGCTGTGAGACCGCTCGGGCCTGGGCGCACGGAGGTGATCGTGGACGAAGCGCGAGTGCGGCAATCCCGGCCGGGGATGGGCCTGCTGTTCTGGCTGTTGATGGGGCTGTTGGCGCTGGCGGCTGCTGCAGTCGTCCTGAACCGAGTCTAGCTAGGGCTCGAGAGGGTCGGACTCAGAAGCCCTGATAGCGAAAGAGCGCTTCGCCGTCGGTCATGGAGAACAGCCGAAGCAACGCGAAGAACAGGGGGACTCCCAACAACAGCCCCTGCAGTCGCGCGCCGAGCTCCTCCGGAGCGAAGGGGCCTGCCGAGCCTTCGGGTTCCGGGGTTGGCTCGCTCACTCTTCCTCCGCGGCATCCAGAGCAGCGACGTCCGTGCCAGCCGCCTCGTCTCGACTGGCGAGGAACATGTCGATCTCGGTGTCGGTCATGTCGAGCAGCCGCGCTGCATCGACCAGCGCGTTGCCTTCGGCGGTCTCGAAGTGCTCGTCGGCGATCGTGGCCGCGAAGAACACCGACAACAGAGCGATCTTGTCATCGAGCTCGAGCTGGTGGGGAAGCCGGTCCAGCGCGTCCATCGCGGCCTGATGGTACGCGTCGGTCCGCACGCCAGAGGCATCGACGAACCCTCGGTCCACCAGGAGCTTCTGTGGAAACTGCGCTTCGAGGAACGCGAGCTCCGCCCGTGTGAGTTGGTCGTCCGCTGCCACGATCTGATCGACCACGTGCAGACTGAACGCGAGCTTCAGATCGTCGAGTCCGAATTGTCCCACGCTGACCCCCTGACGTTCTCGAGCGTGCTGGAGCCTCATCGTCCGGCGTGTGCCCGCACGAGCTCCAGGATGGAGTCACCATACCGCTGAAGCCGCTTCTCTCCCATGCCCCGAACAGCGGAAAGCGCGTGGTCGTCCTCGGGCTCGGTCTCGACGATCCCCTTCAGCGTCGTGTCGTCGAAGACCATGTAGGGTTTCCAGCGTCGCCGTCGGGCCTCCCGTCGGCGGAAGTCCCGGAGCGCCTTCTCGAGCCCGGTGTACCGTGGGCGCCGGGGTTTCGAACCCGGTGGCCGCTTCTTGCGAACGCGTTTGTCCGGGATCCAGACGGTGGGGTACTTCCGGCCCCGGGGAGCCAGGCGACCGGCATCGAGCAGCTCTTCGATCGCCTGGACCAGCACACGCTCCGGAATCCCCGGGAGGGCGCCGTGGAGAGGGTGCTGGTCGAGGCGCTTCTTCCGGACGCGCTTGGCCTTGCTTCCTTTCAGAGACAGGGCGATGAGCCGCTTGCCGAACGGTTTGCGCATCTGGTCCACGAACTCCACGATGCGGTCGAGCTGGTCTGGCGCCAGCTGCATGGCGTCTT
The DNA here is from genome assembly GCA_965224055.1 of Myxococcota bacterium. Classification (GTDB taxonomy): domain Bacteria; phylum Myxococcota_A; class UBA796; order UBA796; genus JACKEQ01. Next base: position 7,674,553 of record OZ245034.1, read on the forward strand.
CCTGCTTCCGTTTCGCTGTTCGGCTGGCCCTCCGGTCGCGGATGGCCTGGCGGGAGGCTTCGACCATCTGCACGACGTCCGCGCGCGACACACACACATCGCAACGGCCACAACGGGGGAACTGGTCGGCTGCGCGTCCCGTGAACCACTCGGAGATCGCGCTCTGGCGGCACACCGTTCCGAAGACGTAGTCCTGGAGTGCCTTCCAGCCCGCTTCCTGCCCTGGCGTTGCCGTTCCGACCACACGGCGTCGGGTGACGCTGTCTCCAGCGGAGTACAGCAGCGCACAGGTCGCAGGTTCGCCGTCGCGGCCGGCTCGCCCGGCTTGTTGAACGTACGCCTCGAACGTGGGAGGAGCCTGCACATGTGCGACCAGTCGGATGTCGGGGAGATCGATCCCCATCCCGAAGGCGGTCGTCGCGACCAACACCTTCAGGTCCCCGTCCACGAATCGCTTCTGCGCCCGTGACCGTGCGGAATCGGTCCGGCCGGCGTGGTAGTGCCCCACCCGAAACCCCCGGGACTTCAGGGCGCGGGCGACCTTCACCACCCGCTTGCGGGTTCCGGCGTAGACGACCACCTGGCCATCGGAGTCGGGCTTTCCGAGGTCCATGGCTTCGAGGTATTGGGCGACGCGATCCGTGCGGTCGTTGTCTCCCTGTCGATGCTCGACGACGAAGCGCAGGTTCTCTCTCAGGAACGCCCCTTCGATACACACCGGGTCGTCGAGCTTGAGGGCCGAGACGATCTCGATCGCTGCCTGGGGCGTGGCGGTCGCTGTGAGGGCCATGGTCGGCAGGCCGAGCTGGTCCTTGAGCTCGCTGAGCTTGCGGTAGTCCGGCCGGAAGTCGTGACCCCACTCGGAGATGCAGTGCGCTTCGTCCACGGCCACCGCGCAAGCGCCGATGCGTCCGAGCCATGTTCTCTGACTCTTGCGCGAGAGGCGTTCTGGACTGCAGTACACCAGTGCTGCAGACCCCGCATCCCTGCGCGCTGCCCGTGCCGCGTCCGCGGAGAGCCCGGAGTGGAGAACCACAGCCGGGATTCCACGCTCTCTGAGCTGTCGGACCTGATCGTCCATCAGCGCGATCAACGGGCTCACCACGATGGTCGGACCCTCTCCCCATCGATGACGAACGATGGCGGGCACCTGATAGCAGAGGCTCTTCCCGCCCCCCGTCGGGAGGACCACCCGCACGTCCCGCCCAGAGAGCGCGGCCTCGACTGCGCGCTGTTGGCCAGGACGGAATCCGGGATAGCCGAAGACGTCGTGGAGGACGGCTTCTGCACGAGCCATGGCGTGTTCCGTCGGCATCTGGCTCAAGGATCACACGTCCGATCCGAGGACACCAGCAGCGCGGTCCGCTGCGCGCCCATCAGTCCGCCAGGACGCATGGATGGGAACAGCGCTATGCTGTTGCGAGTCTTGGAGAGCCGCCGCGAAATGTCGCCGAGTCCCCCCGACGAGAACCCTTCTGAGCCCGAACCCTCCACACCTCCGATGGATGCGCCCACCCTCGAGGGTCTCCAGCTCGACAAAGAACGCGTCGAGCAGACCTCTGGGCCCGTGCGTCGATACGCGTCCAACCAACCGGTGAACGTGGATGCTGGCGGCGAGACCCCGTTTCTACGGGACACTCCTTTCGCCTCGAACACGCCGGGCTTTGGTGGAGAGACCCCGTTCTTCATGGGGGCTTCAGACGAGCAGTTCGATTTCGAGACGGACGACACCGATGGCATTCCGACGGGTCTGCCGGACCTCCTGAACCTCGACGACCTCTCGGTTCCGCCCCTCCCACGTCCGCGCGATGCCGCTCCAGAGACGTGCGACCCAGAGCGGGCGCATGCCGCTCCTCCATCCGAGTCGGACCTGTCGAAGCGCGTCGACGCACGCGTCCAGGCCGTGATCCAGGATGCGGTCAACCACGCCGTCGAGCACGCCATCACCACCGAGCGAGCGAGAGCGGCCGAGCGCGCCAAGAGCAAGCGGGCGGAGGCCCGGATGATGGCCTTCGGAGTCGGTGTCTTCATGGCGAGTGCGCTGTGGGGCTTGTTGCTGGCCCTGGCGCTGTACTACGAGGCGCTGCAGTACTGATCTCCGAGAGGACACGGTGCACACTGCTGGTCGACCAGCCGGTCCGCCGAGCGATCGAACGATAGCTGTGGCCTCGCGCCCGCAGGCGTTTCCATCGCTCCACATCTCTGGGTCGGAGGCGTCTTCGTCGGCGAGCGAAGGGGTCGTCGCGGTTCGCACGCCGACCCATCTGGACGTCCTCGATGTACCGACGCACGCCATCCGGCCCGCCGCAGAGCCTCGAGAGCTCTTCGGTGGTCAGCCAATCCGGGGATTCCGGGTGCACGTCGGACCCGGGTTCACCCACGTACGCCGTGTAGCTGCTCCAGCGCGCTTCCTCGGGCGTGGCGGCGTCTCCGGAAGCCACGGGATTCAGATGGACGTAGGCCAGGAGTAGCCTCCAGTATTCGTCTCGGAGCACCAGCTTGCTCCCGAAGCGGCCTCGGAACAGCGGGCCATCCCATCCAGGCCGCATCGCGTTGAGTTTTCGTACGAACATGCTCATGAACCACTGCATCACGACCGAGAGGTTGCCGTCGGACTCGAGCATGATGTGGTAGTGGTCGGGCATCAGAACGTAGCCGTGCACACGGACGCCGAACTTCGCTGGAAGCAGCGAGAGAAGCTGGACGAACAGCTCGCAGGCATCGTCCTCCTCGAAGATGGGCTCGCATCGGCGAGTGCGGTTGAAGACGTGATGCCGGGCTTCGGGCCAATCGAATCGCAACGGTCGCATGGTACCTCCGCGCGGAGGGGATGCAGACGCTGTGCCAGCGTTCGGCAGGCGACGTGGACCCGGCGTGGTGGGAGCGGTGATCCGCGACGTCCCGAGGAGGCCCAGACGAGTCTGACACTCCTGGACGCAAGGCGTGCGTGGTCATCGATCGGCTGTAGGAGCGCATCTGTGTGGCGAGGTGTGGCGTCCGAAAAAGAGTCTGACACTGTTCTGGGACGCGACTGGGACCGGGTTCCGCCTCGGGGAACCGGACCCCGAGCACCCCCTCGTCCGGCCTCCACGACCCTGTCGGATTCCGACGATCCGACGACGGTCGTCAGCCCGAGAGTCCCAGGGAGCGGACCAGCATGGCGACCCGCTGCCGGTCTTCGGGATCCCGCATCCTGTCCACCGAGAGTGCACGGATCGATTCCGCGAGAATGGCCATCGGCGCCTCCTGAACGCCGACGGACTCCCCGGTGGTCGGGTCGAACATCGTCAGCTCGTCGAGGGCATCCAGCACGGCCAGGACCCCGCGCCGAGTGAACACGTAGCGCTCCCGTCGGCGCACCCCCAGCGGCGCACCCCGCTCCTGCGATGGACTCGCCATCTCCACGAGGCCGGCGAACAACGACGCGACGCGTGGCCACACGGGCTCCAATCCCTCCACCTCCGCGAGCCCTGGGCGCCCCGGCCCCGAATGCCGCGCCCGACCCCATCGTCGACCCTCGATCTCGACCACGGGCTGTCGGCCGTACACCGCGTGCTCCAGCAGCTGGCGCCACTCCAACTCTCTGGGGGCGCGGGCCACGACCTGAGCCAGGAAGCGATCCCGCCAGGCCTCGGACAGCACCGATCGCCCGGCGTACTCGGCCGGGTTCATCGTCGCGAGCACGCGGAATCCAGGATGGACGGCAACATCTCCGCCGGGTCCGAACCGGGTTCCGGGCCCCTCCGTCAACACCAGCTCGGGGACGCGCTCCAGGCAGGGGTTCAGGCGCTCGAGGATCGCGGGCTCCGCGAGGTTCACCTCGTCGAGGATCACCCACCAGCCGTTCCGCATCGCTCGTGGAACCAGACCCTCGGCGAACCGCCATCCGCCCTCTGCGTCGGGGACGTAGCGCCCCACGAGCTCCGCGGTGTCGGTCTGCCCGTTGAGGTTCAGGCGTACCACCTCAGCGCCGCAGAGCGCGGCGAGGAAGCGGATGGCGCTCGTCTTGGACGTCGCCGTGTCGCCTTCCAGCAGGCACGGGTGCGACAGGCGGATCGCACGAGCGATGCCCCGGAGGACCGTCAGCGTGGGGCTGTCGAGGGTGTAGTTCGTGAACGCTTCCAGGCTCGGGGTCAGGTGGCCCGGTGGGGTGCGGGGAAGCGACAGGTCGAGAACACGGACGTGGTCGTCGTCGTAGTCCAACGCGGGTGGGAGCGCGTCGTCGGAGATCTCGGCCAGGGGAACGTCATCGGGGACGGGTTCGTCGAGCCGGGCGCGGAAGTCCGTCCAGCTCACGGACTCGATGTCGAGCTCGCGAGCGGCATCCATCTTGGATTGGAGGGGATTCTCGCCGACCACCAGGACATCGGTGTGCTCGTCCAGACGGGCGACGTACTCCGCGCCGAACGCCTCGAGGCGCTCTTTGAAGGCCGAGCGGGAGAGGTCTGGGATCTTCCCGGTCAGTCCAACCCGGATCGAGGCTCTCAGGGTCATGTTCGCCTCCGTCGCAGGGCGTCCGCGGCCGACTTTGCCATGCGCTGCACGTCCGTGTCGTCGTCGGTGGTCGAGCGCGCATCCAGGGTCTCGACGAGCTCTTCCAGCATGGCCTCGTCGACCAGGGTGGGGTCGAGCGCGCCCAACAGGGCACCTGCAGCCTCGCGCCGGATCCAGCTCGGATGGCGTAGGGCACGGGTTCCGGTCGACAAGCGGTCCGCGGCCGACCGCGCCGTGGCGAGTCCACCGAGGATGCGGCCGGAGAGGACGGCGAGCTCGCGATCGTCGGTCGCGAAGAACACGGTCGCGAGCCGTTCTGCCAGTGCTTCCTCACGCTCCAGGATGCCGTGGAGTGCGCGTACCCGTGCCGCGGTGTCGTGTCGGGGTGCGGCGACCAGATCGCCGAGGAGGGTCGCGATCGTCTCGTCGCGAAACCGGGGGGCTCTCAGACGCGCCGCGAGCGCCCGTACGTCGGCATCCGGATCTCCGACCTCGAGAACGGACAGGAGCGCGTCGAAGCGCGGCGCCGCCCCGAGGTGACCCAGGAGTGCCAGCGCCTGAAGGCGGACCTGCCAGTCGCCGTCTCTCGCCGCGAGGGTCGCCAGGGACTCGGGGAGGGGGGGAGCCCCGTTCGTCTCGTCTCGAACGGGCTGATCCGCGGATGAGGTCGTGGCTCGGCGGAACGCTGCACCGTCTCCGCCAGACGATCCGGTCCCGACCGCGCCGAGCAACAGCGCATGCAGGGCGGGATTCTGCGGAGGCTTGCCCGTGGCCAGCACGCCGGCCGCTGCCATGACCCGCGCAGGGAGGGGCACGTCGAACCCGCGATCCGCTGCGAGCGCCTCGAGCACGGGTCCGGACGGCTCGGGGTGCGCGAAGGCGAAGACCAGAGCGGCCTCCGACAACAACAGGCCCCCCTCTCTTCGAGCCAGGAGCGCGACGAGGTCCAGCGGAACGGGCCCGCCGACGAATGCGGCTCCCCATGGATGGCGTGCGCCCACGCGTTGGGCGAATCCGTACGCATCGGTCCAGGCGTCCAGAGGCGTGTCGATCCCGTGTCTTCGCAGCGCCAGAGCGGATTCCCGTCGGACGTCGCTGTCGTCGTCACCCCGTGCGGTGCGCAAACGGGCGTGCGCTCGGTCTCCGAGCTCCTCCAGGACCCCGAGCGCCATGGCTGCTCCCATCCGGGTCTTCCAACCGAGCGGATCCGTCCCCTCGGTATCGAGGGCGTCGACCAGGATGTCCTCGACGGACGACCCTGCGGCTGCGAATACCGGCAACCATCCGAGCTCGTCGGGGATCTGCGCGAGGACACCGGCCAGCTCGGCTACGACGGACCCCGCGGCGCCTGGCACGACGGCGAGGACCTCCCGAAGCACGCGCTGAAGTGCGGGAGGCAGGGTGTCGTAGCGCCCGACCAGGCCGCGACCTGCATCGCGGTCGAGGTCCGGGATCCACCCGTGCAGCTCGGCCAGTTCGCCCATGGGCAGCTCGTCTGGAAGCGCTCCGAGTCGAACCATGGCGCACAGTCGTTCCGCGTCGAGCTCGCCATCCCACCGTGCGAGCGCGGACACGACCTCGGTCCACTCCTCGCTCTCGCGACTCCAGCGACCCACTCCCAATGCGTCGATCGCGGCGCGTCGGAGGGCGAGCGGGTGACTCGACCCGGCGAGCTGGACGAGCATGCCGCGCAGCCTCTGCACCACGTCGTGTCGGAACTGGAGCAGGGTCAGCACGTCTGGGCCACGCGGTGTCATGGCCGCGCGGCGAACGAGTCGACAGAGGAGCTCGAGGGGGTCGTCGGGGTCGTCGGGATCGACCCCGCCGCCGATCGGGGTGACCAGCAGCAGCGGCCGGGACTCGTTCGCAAACGTCGGTCGACCAGCGGCTTCCAGCAGACCGCGGAGCGCATCGTCGGAGACGTGGTGTCGCGATCCGTCTCGGGCGAAGCAGGCTCGAGCGCCCAGCAGCTGGAAGAGGCAGGTCCATGTGCTCGGACTGGAGGGCGGGCACGGAATCGTCAACGGAACTGCGCGGAGCCAGTCGTCGAGACCGGTCTCGGTGTAGGCAGGACCGGGTGGGGGGGAGGTCATGGGGGCTCCGAGGACGCCGGATGGGACGGTGGGGGATGCGGAGGACGACCAGGCTCCGACAGCAGGGCCGCACGGATGCAGGCGCCGATCGCAGCCGGGAACGCGTCGAGCGGCACGTCGGCTACGGCGTTCGGGTAGTACTTCCGGACGTGGCGCGTCCCGGGTCCCAGCCCGAGACCGATGACGTCCACCGACCCGGCGATGGTGGTGACCGCCTCGCGAAGCGCAGACGCGGCGTCGGACGGCCCCGAGGGCTCGCCGTCCGACACCACGATGAGGAGTGGAGTCCGGCAGGGCTGCTCCGACAGGATGTCGGCGGCTTGCAGGAGGACAGGACCATCCCAGTTGTGCTCGGGCTGGTTGTGCCCGCCTGGTCGGGTTCCATGGACCTCCAGCGGCATCGTCGACAGGCTCGGACGGGCGTGATCGAGAGGGGTCTCGAAGGGCTTGAAGGGAATGAGGGTGTCCTGAAAGCCGTAGATCGCGGTGGGCAGGCCGAGTCGCTCCAGCACCTCGGCCAGCAGTACCGTACCGCGGAAGCCCCAGTGAATCGGCGCGCCGCGCATGCTTCCAGACAGGTCCAAGAGCATCAGGAACCTCGGATCCGGCCGCTGGGGAAGGGTCTTTCTCGCCCAGAGGTCCCGGAACGGGTCGGTGTGGCGGCCTCGTGCACCGCACGCATCGCGGACTCCAGAAGCTCGGCGTCGATCGTGTCGGCCGATCTCCAAACGGGCCTCGGCGCGCATCGCGCTGCGAAGCTCGATGCGTTGTCCCGTCGAGAACCCGCTGATCCATCGGGGAAGGGAGCGAGGTCGCAGGACGTCCAGCAGCTCGTCGACCAACGCGTCTACGAGAGGGAGGACATCTCGTCGGGCCTCTTCCCAGGCATCGGAGGGTTCGGGGTGGAGTGCGGCAGCACGGCTTCGTTCATCGATCGCGGGCAGGTGCAGCGGGACTGGATGGGATTCCGCCGATGCGGGAACGTGTGCTGGATCCGCCTCCATGTCGGCCGGATGTCGGCTGGCTGGCCGGACCGCGACCTGATCGGCCCACCCCGAGACGTCGCCCATGCGCTCGAGCAACAACTGCTCCGTGTCAGACGCCGTTCCTGGGGGATCCATCGCGACCAGCTCCCGGTAGACGGGCAGGATGTCGGACCAGATCCGAGCCCAGGATTCCGCTGCAGCGAGGCGCACGGCGATCTCGAACGGGTCCGGTCGGTTCAGCCCATCCAGTCGATGGAACACCCGGGCGACGCGGCTGTTGACATAGCGAGAGGCCTGGTGAGGATCGGGGGCCTCGGCGTGGATGGGCGGAAGGCACGCGACCACGGCCCGTCGCGCGGCGGTCGTCCGCTCGAGCGCCCGGCGGACACGAGCATCCAGCGAATCGGGGAGTGCTCCCGTCCACCACTCGTGGAGCAGGCCGATGCAGTACTGCCAGAACAACGGAGGGTGGCTCTGTTGGCTGGGTGGCGTCCGAGCGTCCTGTTCAGCCTGCGGCGCCAGAGACGTCGCGAACGGGTCTGTGGGGAAGAGTCGGGCGTTGTAGGCTTCGATCCAGGAGGTGGCCCCAGGAAGACGCTGCATCAACCAGGACTCGATTCGGCAGTCCTCGAGGGCGTTGAGCAGCGTGCGGATGCCCGGTTCACCCAGTACCGACTGTGGAACCAGCCATGGGTAGCGTGTCATCGCAGCGTGTGCGGCCTCATGGCAGATGAGTCCGTACAGCTGTTCGTCCGGCAGGTGTGCGAGGTCGTCCGGGTCCACCTGAATGCGGCCCGTGTGGGTGTCGATGCACCACCCGCACCCCGAGGGTCCGACGAAGACCTCGAGGGACCGGTCGATGGCCACTCCCGCAGCCAGCGCACGTAGCGCCTCCGCATCGACCCGGACCGTGTCGTCGTCCGCTGCCATGTCCGATGTGATACCACCGGCGGGTGTCCCAGCTCATCGTCGAACAAGGACAGCTCGTCCTGCCCGACCGCGTGGTGACGGGGGATCTCGTCGTCGAGGACGGGGTGATCGCCGCCATCACCCCCCGTGCCAGCGGCGGTCCGGGGGCGGCGCGCATCGATGCGCGGGGCAAGCTCGTGTTCCCCGGGGTCATCGACACCCAGGCGCACTTCAGGGAGTTCACCCACCGGGGCGGAGAAGACCTTCACTCTGGTTCGCTCGCGGCGGTGGCCGGGGGCGTGACCACCGTGCTGGAGATGCCCGACAGCGATCCTGCGGATGCCCATTCTCTGGCGACACTCCACCACAAGCTCGAGCGTGCGGCCGAGCGGTGTGTCGTGCACTACGGCCTGTGGATGCGGGCCACCGCGGACAATCTCGACGAGTTGACCACGGCTTCGCGCACCGTCGGGGTGAAACTGGCTCTGGATGGGTCGCCGGAGCAGCAGGAGTGGGTCGCCCGCCTCTTCGCCTCGACAGACAAGCCCATCGCGGTCCACGCCGAGGATCGGTCGCGGCTCGCCGAGCGGTACGCCATGTACGAGGACCAACCCGATGTATCGATGCACCCTCGGATTCGGGATGTGTCGACAGCGGTTGCGGGCACCGAGCTCGCGTTGTCACTCGCTGCTCGCCACGGGACTCGGGTACACCTGCTGCACGTGTCGTCGGACCAGGAGCTCGACACCCTGCGTGCGCACCGCACGAAGCGCACGACGGCGGCCGTTGCGCTTCCCCATCTGATGCTGGACGACACCGCCTACGAAACGGAGGGGACGCGTATCCAGGCCAATCCTCCGATTCGGGCAGACCGGCACCGGCAGGCGCTGTGGACGGGGTTGTCGGACGGCACCCTGTCGATGGTCGCCAGTGACCATTGCCCGCACGACCTTGCGGCGAAGGCGCGGCCCTACCCTTCGTCCGCATCCGGAATGCCGGGTGTGGAGTGGCTTCTTCCGCTTCTGGTGGACGCAGCCCTGGCTGGGCGATGTACACCCGTGGAGATCGCGGGCTGGACGTCCGACCATCCTGCATCGGCATTCGGTATCGCCCGAAAAGGACGGCTGGAGGTTGGATACGACGCGGACTTCGTGCTCGTCGATCCCAACGAGGAGCGCACACTCTCGGACGCCGACACGCGGTCTGCTGCAGGCTGGACGCCCTATCGAGGCCGGACTGTGCGGGGTTGGCCGGTCTCCACCTGGTTGTTGGGTCGTCGGGTGTACGCCCACGGTGGTGTGGACTCGGGACACCGAGGGCGAGAGGTCGTGACGTAGATCGCCGATGAACGCGGTCGGGACGGGGTGTTTCTGGGTGTCAGACTCCCCTGGACCTCCCATGGATCCCGGGTGTTTTTTGAGTGTCAGACTCCTTTGGACGCGGGTGTTTTTCGAGTGTCAGACTCCTTTGGACGCCACCGAGAGCGTGCGTGTTCCACCGTGCCAGACTCTTCGGGGCTCTTCGGGGTCGTGACTTCGGAGTCGTGATGAACCCCCGCGTTCGTCAGCGTTCTCGTCGACGTCTTGCTACAGAGGTCCGTCGAACATCCAGAGGAGGACGCATGCTGGAACCCGGACAGACCGTCGAGGACTTCACCCTGCACGATCACGAGTCGAATCCCGTGACCTGGAGTGACCTGCGGGGGTCCCCCGTGGTGTTCTTCTTCTACCCCAAGGCGAACACCCCGGGCTGTACGAAGGAAGCCTGTGCGTTCCGCGATCTGAAGTCCGAGTTCGAGGCGCTCGGTGTCGAGACGTTCGGAATCAGCGCCGACTCCATCAAGCGCCAGTCCAACTTCGTCGAGAAGTACGACCTGACCATGCCGTTGCTCTCGGATCCCGACCACCTCGTGCTCGAGCCCTGGGGCGTGTGGGCCGAGAAGAAGAACTACGGGCGGACCTACATGGGAATCAAGCGGACCACCATCCTGTTCGACGCCGAAGGCAAGGTCGTTCAGGTGTGGGAGAACGTCCGGGTCAAAGGCCACGCCGACAAGGTGCTCGAGGCCGCTCGCGCGCACGTCGAGGGCTGAACCCCATTTTCGACCCCTCCATTTCGACCACTCGTCGGCTCTGGCGCACCGTCACGCCGACCCGTTAGGACGGGTGCCACCCTCACCCCAGGCAAGGGGAACGCATTCGATGGCTCTGTTGGTGATGGCCGCCGCACCCGAAGAACTGGGGCCGATCGAAGGCGCCGTCGTCGGGGTCGGTCCCGTGGTTGCTGCGGCGAGTACGGCTCGCATTCTGGCTGAACGCAACAGCGGTGCCGATCCGGCCGATCGGGTGGAACGGGTCGTTCTCATCGGCACGGCCGGAGCCTACCCGGGAGGTCCATCGATCGGGCAGGCCGTGGCCGCCACACGCGTTGCCCTGTCGTGGGGCGTGGCTGCGATGGGTCTCGGGTACGTGCCCCGTGCGCCGAAGCCCGTCGATTGTGACGCCGCACTGCTCGCTCAGGTGAGCGTGCCCCAACACAGTGTGCTCACGGTGGGTGCGATCACCACCGACAAGACCCTCGCACGGCGCATCGCGGACGGGTACACCGTCGAGCACCTCGAGGCATTCGGTGTGGCGTGGGCGTGTGCCCAGGCGAATGTGCCGTTTCTCGCCGTCCTGGGGATCACCAACGATGTCGGGCCGGATGCCCACGTTCAGTGGCTGACGCACCGGGATGCCGCACAACAGGCAGCGCGGGACGCGATTCAGCCTCTCCTGGCCTCCGAGGCGGGGTGATGCGATTCCGGCACCTGCCGATCGTGGCGTTCGACACCGAGACCACCGGACTCATGGCCTTCGACGGCGACAAGATCATCGAAGTCGGTGTGGTGACGCTGAAGCTGGACGACAACGGCGAAGTCGTCGACCGCGAGGACTACAGCCAGCTCGTGAACCCGGGGATTCCCATCCCGCGAAAGGCGTCCGAGATCACGGGCATTCGGGATGCCGACGTACAGGGCAAACCCCGCTTCGCGGACATCGCAGGCGAGCTGTACGAGCGGTTGGGGTCCGGCATCGCGGTGGCTCACAACTTCCCCTTCGATCTCGGATTTCTGGACCAGGAGCTCCGAGCAGCCGGGCTGCACTGGCCGGAACCCGTGGCCGAGGTGGACACCGTCGATCTGTCGATGAAGGTGTTCAAGGATCCGGACGGGCACCGCGTCAGCCACAAGCTCGGAGATCTCGCCAAGCGATGCGGTGTGGACCTGGACAATGCCCACCGGGCGACCGATGACGCCGCGGCGTGCGGACTGTGCTTCGCGCACCTGTTGCAGCGCGCTGAGGTGGAGGACGACCTCCAGGCCTTGCTCGACTGGGCGAACGCGATCGGTCGTCCCCCGGTGGACGGCCCGTTTCAGCCGAGCGATGACGGCAGGCTGTTGTTCGTCGATGGTCCGCATGCGGGCCGGCCGGTTGCCGAGCACCCGCTGCACCTCCATTGGATGACGAAAGCGCGGGTCGTTGGCCCGAACGGCTGGCAGTGGCGATTCAGCGAGTCGGTGCGCCGTTGGGCCAAGCGGTGGTTGGACATTCGCGGGTCCGGTCGCGCGAAGGGCAACCCGAAGTCGCTCCATCCGGATGCGTGGGCGCTCGACTCCTGCATCGCGATGGAGCGGGCGAGCGCTTGAGCGGGCGGCACCTGGTGTTGGTGGGCCTGCTGGTCTCGTTCGCGAGCGGGGGATGTCGAGGTGGACGCACCTATCCTCACAATGGAGGGCTCGTCGGTCAGCTGGAAGCCGAGGTCATCGCGCTCAAGCTGACCAATCGCCAGCTCCGGGAAGATCTGCGCTCCTGTGGGGAGGGCAGCCAGCGATCCGAGACCTTTCCGACGCTGGTGCAGGTGTTTCGGGGCACCGAAGTGAAAGTGGACCGGCAGGGCTCCCACATCGTTCTCACGCTTCCCGTCGACTTTCTCTACGCGGATCCCTTCGTGCTGCGGATGCGCGATGAGGCGGCTCGGGAGCTCGATCTGATCGCCACTGCGCTCCGGTTGAACCCCGACCAGCCGGTGCAGGTGCACGGTCACACGGATGACAACCTGCTCGCGCCCCGTGCTGCACGGTTGTACCGGACCAAGACCGAGCTGTCGTACCACCAGGCGAGTGCGCTGGCCGAGCGACTCGGTCGGGAGTTCGACATCGTGGCGTCGCGCTTCTCGATCGTTGCACACGGCCCGAACACGCCCACCGGAAGCAACGAGACCGAGGGCGGACAAGCAGCCAACCGGCGGCTCGAGGTCCATCTGCTGCCGCCCGAGATCGACTGACTCGACGGACTCTATGGACTCGACGGACCCGAGCGGGAGGGGTGGACGGACGGCGGTCGGTCAGAACCCGAGATGGGAGAAATAGACCCGGTCGTTCTCGGCGTCGTACCTGAATCGGATTCCAGCGGGCATCTGCCGGCCTTCGCACTTGATGTACCAGCGCACCTCTTTGCCCGAGGCGATGTCGCCGTTCATCTGGGAGACCGTCACTTCCTTCTTGTCGTTCATACACCGCGCGGCCTTGAGCTTCGCCTGCTTGAGCTGGTAGGCCTTGAACTCGTTGCGGGCCTGGGACTCGCTGCAGCGGCTGGGGTCGCAGTACTTCTCGATCCAGCCGTCCAGATCACCGCTGGACGTCATCTCGATCGTCTCGACGAGCGCGGCCTTGACCTTCTTCTCCAGCGCGCCCGGGTCGGGTGGATCTTCGGCGAATGCGGGAGTCAGAACGAGTGGAAGTGCGAGCAGCGACATGGGACCTTCCTCGGGTTGGGCTCGGGGATTGTCGCACGTGGAGCGGCAGGATGCGCAGTTCCGTGCCAGACACACGGCGACGAGCACCTCAGAACCCGCTTCTGGATTCGGCTATTCCACCATCGAGCGACCAGCCGGACTTCTCGCCCGCCGCTGCATGCTCTACACGAAGCGGCCCAGCAGACCGGACAGCACCGGAATCCGAATGTCCATCTCCATCGCCGCAGTCGCCGCGAGGCCCAGCATGATGACGGGGCCACCGATGACGACCAGCATGTAGACGAGCATGAGGAGCATCATGACCAGCAGCAGGAGATCCTGGAGGCTGTACGGCATCACGGCCATGACCACCGGAAAGATCATGAAGCCGACCGATCCGAGGACGACTGCGAGGATCCAGGAGCTGAAGACGGCCAGGGATTGGGCCGAATGGTAGCGCAGGAACTCGCTTTCCTTGGGTTCGGTCGCCAACCAGATGATGGACGCGATCACGCTGACGCCAGCGATGGGCAGGTACGCCGCGGCAGCGCCGAGCTTGTGGGGCAGGTTGCCGACCTGGGTCAGAGATTCGTTTTCAGACATGCGCCGGTCTAACCACCTGTGATCCGTTCCGCCCGGTCCCCGAGTGGTCCCCGAGGTGTCTGGCACTGCTGGGACGGTCGTGTCGGCAGGGCGTTCGGACGTGTCTGACACTGCTGGGACGGTCGTGTGGGCGGGGCGTTCGGGCGTGTCTGACACTGCTGGGACGGTCGTGTGGGCGGGGCGTTCGGGCGTGTCTGACACTGCTGGGACGGTCGTGTCGGCAGGGCGTTCGGGCGTGTCTGACACTGCTGGGACGGTCGTGTGGGCGGGGCGTTCGGGCGTGTCTGACACTGCTGGGACGGTCGGGTCGGCAGGGCGTTCGGGCGTGTCTGACACTGCTGGGACGGTCGTGTGGGCGGGGCGTTCGGGCGTGTCTGACACTGCTGGGACGGTCGTGTGGGCGGGGCGTTCAGGCGTGTCTGACACTGCTGGGACAGTCGTGCGTCGCTCTGCCGATCATCCCCTGGAGTGCTACGGAGTCGCATGCCGACCCTGACCGACTTCTACGGCCTCTGGGCCCTCGACCCCGATCGCTCGCAATACGACCCCGGCATGGCCAAGCCCCAGGCCGGCGTCTACACCATTCTGCCCGCGCCGGACCGCCGCTTGTGGTTTCACGCCAGGTGGACCGACCGCGATGATGTCGCACACCACATCGCATTCGAGACCAGTGCAGACGGCACGCCCGAGGGGCCGCCCGCCGAGAACACCGCCTCAACGGGCGTCGCCACCCCCACCGTTCGCTCCGAGCTCACCGACGACGGGCTCGTCACCGTCGTCGAGACCGAAGGGCAGCCCGTACACACCGCCATCCGCACCCGTGAAGGAGACGATCTCGTCGTCACGCAGCGCATCCTCACCGACGAGGGCTTCAAGACCACGCGCGCCCACTACGTTCGCACCGCCGCCAAGCAGGTCTTGCTGTACCGCCGCGACCTGAAGATGCGAAAGGGCAAGATCGCGGCCCAGTGTGCGCACGCGTCCATGGCCGTGTTCTTCCGCCGCAACGTCGGGACTCCACAGGAGCTCCAGGTCCCGCTCGATGGTCCGATGGCCGCGTGGGTCGGTGGACGGTTCACCAAGATCTGCTTGTCCGTCGCCGACGAAGCTGCGCTCGAGCAGGCCGTCGAGCTCGCGAAGCGACGAGGGCTGCCGCACGCGCTCATCACCGACGCCGGGAAGACCGAGTTCCACGGCATTCCCACCCGGACCGCCGCCGCCATCGGCCCCGCCGCCATCCCCGAGATCGACGCCATCACCGGTCCGCAAGGCCAGGTGGACGCCAAGCTCGCCTGATTCCGTCTTCCCGGTACCCCCGAATACGCGTCAGCGCGCGCAGGTCTCGAGCGCGTCCCGGACCTTCGCAGCCGGAACGATCGATGCGAAGGGCAACACCAGACCCTCGAACCCGTCCAGGGCCTCGACGTCTTCGGGGTCGGCCACCAGCTTGTTGCTCACCGCGAGGATCAGCGTGCCCGGCCCGTAGCGTTCCAGCAGCGCAATGCGCTTGTCGAGGTAGGCCCGCCGCCAGGTCCCGACGATCTCCAGGTGACCCACGCGACCGTCCGGATGGCGGAAGGTGAAGTCCGGCATGATCACCGCGCGGCCGCCCAGGTCGATGGGCTCGGCACCCTCTTCGAGGGTCCAGTCGCACTCGAGCGCCTCGAACCGCTCCCGGAACCAGATCGCCTCCCGCGTCGTGTAGCCCCCCCGATCCCGGTAGTGCGACACCAGGCCACTCTCCTGGTCGAGCTCGAGGACCTTGCGCCCCCGCTTGTGCCACTTGATGTGGGCCGTGAGCGCCCAGTGGTCGTGCAGCAGCAGGGCCGGGAAGAACGTGGCCAGCTTCATTCCGTATCGCGTGGATCGGGACAGGATGCTGATCGGACCATCGATCTCCAACACCAGCGAGTCGTCCTTCCGCGACGCCTTGAAGCAGAGCTGGTGGAACTTCACGTACCGGAGCAGCTGGCGGACCCGGGCAGCTGGCGGGTCGGTCAGGGTCACGGTCACGTCGGTGGCCTTGAGCAGGACCGACTGTACGAGCGCGGTGTTGTAGCGCCGGACGAGATCCGCCGGTTCGTAGCCACCCTCGAGGACGTCGCACTCGACGATGCGATGTTCCTCCTTTCGATCGGCGTAGAGCCCGGCGCGGATCTGGGCGGGCGTGAGGTCCAGCTGTTCTGACAGCGTGGCGAGCACGTCGTCGGCGGTGGTGCGCCCCAACGGATCGGACTGGAGTGCGAGAGGGCCCCGTTCCGCCGCGGCTTTGAAGACCTGCAGCCGCAATGCGGACGGATCGACGGGCGCTTCGATGTCGAAGGTGGCGCGGTCCAGGAGCACCTTGGCGAGCCCTTTCAGCACCTTGTGATCCGGGCGGACGCGCGCCTCGCTCGCGATGGAGCTGTCGAGCGATCCGCGGGTCGTGGCTGCGAGGAGGCCGTCTCGGACGAGGGAGATCAGCCATCGGGCGTCTTCGAGCACGCTGTCGTCGGCGGGATCGAGGAATCGCGGGATCAGCGCGCTCTTCCTCGTGCGGACACGAACCAGGTCTCCGGTGAGCATCAGATCTGCGCGCCGAAGTCGTCCCAGATGGCCTTCGTCGCGTCGGGAACGCCCGCGGACTCCACGGCATCCAGGAACGCGATGGGGACCCGGCCCCGCCAGGCGTTGGGCAGTGCTGTGTGGAAGAACCGCTGGACCGCCTCGTGCTCGGGTGGAAGCGCGAGGAGCTCCCGGGCGATGCCGGCGAGATGGGTCGCAGCGTCGAACCTGGAGACGAGCCCCGCGACGAGTCCGTCGACCAGGGTGTTCCGGAATCCGGTCTGATCGCCATCGGGTGCGAGCACCAGACGGACGACCCAGCGCGCGTGGTCGAGGGAGTCCCATTCCGCAGCAGCGCCCAGTTGCTCGGCGGCGCGCGCGCACACCTGTCGCTCCAGCCCGTTCGCCGGAGGGGATTCGCACAGGGACACCACCGTTCCATCGACCACTTCGTCGTCGAAGCGATCCGGTCGAGCCGCGACGACG
The DNA here is from genome assembly GCA_965224055.1 of Myxococcota bacterium. GTDB lineage: Bacteria > Myxococcota_A > UBA796 > UBA796 > JACKEQ01. Next base: position 7,691,444 of record OZ245034.1, read on the forward strand.
GCGAGCCAGGGCCAGATCGGTGCGCTGCCCGGTACGTCGATCAGCAACCGTGCGGTCTCGGCGAAGGCGGGATCGGGGAAGCCGGATTCCTCGAGTGCATCGGCGACCAACGCTCGGGCGAGGGGCTCCAGCGCCACCAGCCCGCTGACGAACAACGACAGGTTGGTGAACCGCCGACCACTCCCGGTGTGGGCGGCCAGTGCAGACTCGGCCGCCAACCAGACGGGGTCTTCGGGGCCGGTCGCGACCTTCGAGATGGCGGGAACGACCACCGCGGGCGCGTAGACCTCCATCGCGACGTCGAGCCAGACCTGCTGATGCTCGCTGTGAAGCAGAGCGTTCAGGAGGGCATCCTCCTCGTCGATGGCGCGGTTGCCGCGGGACTTGAGCCAGCTCTTGACCAGCAGTGCCACCTCGGCATCGTTGTGGTGCACGTGCCGATACAGGCCTGCAGCGGCCCGGTCGCCCTCGGGATGCCGGACCAGCAGATCGACCAGCCCAGCGAGGCGGCGCGGATTCCGGTCGTCTGGCGGAAGGGACGCCCACATCGTGGCGATGGCGCTTCCGCTCCCTTCCCGCACCAGGGTCTCGGCGAGTGGACCGGTGATCGCGGCCTCGGCCTCGCGGTACATCTCGCGCTCGACCAGCACCTGCACGAGCTCGGTCCAGACCGAGACCCGGTTCGCGCGCGTAGCGGACTGGGGCCACTCGTCGAGCGCACGCTCGAGCGCCCCGATGAACGGACCCGGAATCGCGGCTTCCCGTGCCCAGTCGAGCAGGGCGATGCACCACGGAGCCAGGGGGGCGCCCCGGGGGTAGACCGCCGAGATCGCCCGGAGCAGTGCAACGGTCGGGCGGATGGCGAACGCCCGCTCCAGTGCCGCTTCGACAGCCATCCGTCGCGCCACCGAAGGACGACGCTGCAGCGCGACCCAGGGGCGAGCATCTGCGGTGAGCTCGGTCAGCGCGACGAGCTCGGCGATGAGCGCATCGTCCACCTCGGCCCCTGCGCGGATGCGGGCAGTCAGCGCGCGCAGACGGCCCTCGCGGCTCGACCCGGTCTCCAGAGACCCGTCCTGCAGGGCCTCTCGGACGGTCGCTTCGTCGATTCCGCGCCCGGCGGAGTCGAAGAGGTCCGAGGGGTTGGAGCGGAGCCGATCCCGGGTGTACCAGGCCACCAGATCATCGCCTTCATCCGGAGGATCCGAAGCCAGTACGGGCTGGTAGCCGTCGTACACGGTGGGACCGATGGCCAGGCGGTAGCGCGTGGGATCGGGCTCGGGGTGCTGAATCGCGACCGACAGCTCCCGTCCGAGAACGGCCACCACGGTGAGTGCCATGGCCTCCATCGCGCTGGGCACGGCGTTGCTGACGATGCACACGGGCTCGTCGGACGCCCGCAACATCCGGACTGCGCCGGCGACCGTCTTGGCGGCACGCGCGATGCCGCCGACCGCGCCGAGCGCATCCAGGAGAACGTCGGGATCCGGGGGGGCAGGCTCGGTCGCTTCACCGTCCGCGGTCCACAGGGTGGGCTCCGACCAGAGCGCGTGGGGCGGCTCGATCGGGAAGGACCCGCCGACCCACCACGTACAGCGCGCCCCGTGGCGGCGACCGACCGCGATGCTCCCGCTGGGAAGGCGGAGTGCGAGCTCGCAGGTGCCGTCGATGCTCACGCTGTCCAGCAGCGCCTCCTGGTCGGAGTCGTCCAGCACATCCGTGTCGCCCATGAGCAGGGGCGACTTTCCGCAGCGTGCGATCACCAGGTGCAAGGATGCCTCCTCGATCGATCGTGCCGGCGGCTACCGGTATGCGACATGGTCCCTCCGACGTTGGCTCGTCCGCTCCTCGGTGGTGCCCGAGACCACCACTTCGTACAACACGGCGGACTTGTCCTCGGCCTTTCGAAGGATGCGACCCAGCCGCTGGACGTGTTCCCGGACGGTTCCGGTGCCCGACAACACCACGGCGACCTCGGCGCTGGGCAGATCGACGCCCTCGTTCAGCACCCGCGAGGTGACCAGGACCGGAAGCGATCCGTCGGTGAAGGCGTCGAGCAGTGCGCGGCGCTCCTTCACGTCGGTCTGGTGCGTGATGCTCGGCAGGAGCAGCGCCCGGGAGATGCGGTAGACGGTGGCGTTGTCGTTGGTGAACACGAGCACCCGCTGACCTGCGTGGCGACGGAGGATCTCGGCCAGCACCTCGAGCTTCGCAGGGGTCTCCTGGAGGATGCGACGCGCCTCGCGCCAGGCCCGGTACGCCTTGCGTCCATCGGTGCTACGAGCGGCTTCCCGGAGGAATCGCTGCCATCCGCCTCGGCCCCCCATCCGGATGTTGTTGATCTCGACGAACATCCGGTATTCGGCGCGGTTGGCGTCGTACTGCTCGCGCTCGGCATCCGAGAGCTGCACCTCGATGAGCTCGGTGGTGTAGTCGGCCAGGAAGTCGCCCGACAGCTCGGTGATCTCGCGCCGGTAGACCAGGGGTCCGACGAGGGTGTCGAGGTCGCCGTGCGCACCGTCCGGACGCTCGAGGGTGGCCGTGAGACCCAGTCGGAACGGGGCGATCAGCATCTCGGCTGCCTGGGACATCGCGGGACCGGGAAGGTGGTGCACCTCGTCGAAGACCACCAGCCCGAAGCGCGCTCCGTACCGGTCCATGTGCAGGTAGGCGCTGTCGTACGTGCTGACCGTGATGTCCTGCACGTCGTGCACCCCGCCGCCCAGCACGCCGATGGGTTCGCCGAACGCCCGCTTCAAGCCGTCGTACCACTGCCCGACCAGATCGATGGTGGGAGCGACCACCAGGGCAGCCCGGTTTCCGCGGGCGATGCACAGCTCGGCGACGAAGGACTTGCCCGCACCCGTGGGGAGGACCACCACACCGCGTCTGCCCGCGCGCCACCAGGCGTCGACCGCCTCGGCCTGGTAGGGGCGCGGCGTTCTCGACGTGCGATGAGGCCGGTCCAGTGCGGCGTAGTCGCGGGCGTCGTCGACGTAGGGCGCTCCGGAGCGATGCAGGTCGAGCACGACGTCGTGGTAGCGGATTCCAGGACCGCGCCACTGTCGGATCCGGTCGTCGAACACGAATCCGTCCGGGATCTGGGTGGGGGGGAAGTCCTCGAGCACCAGGGTGCCCTGGTCGAACCGGACCCGTGGCGGCCTCGAAGCCCCTTCGGGGCCCGGTGATGGGGGCGTTGGCGGCATCGAGGCGTGATAACGGCCCGCATGCCACTGTTCAGGCGCATCGGGGGCCTCGCCCTCTGGATTTCCGGTCTGTTGCTGGTCTGCACGACGGCGATCGCCGGCTCCGACCGAGCCGATCCCCCCGCAGACGCCATCGAGCGCGGCTACACCGATCTCCGACGCCTCACCACCTGGGCGGCGACCCGTCCCGCTCCCCCCGCCGACGAGCACCCCGACGTCGCGCGCGGCTACCGGTTCACGGGCACCCTCTTCCGCGACCTGGCCGAGCGTGCGGCCCGTCGTCCCGGGGTCGTTCGCGTCGAGAAGCTCGGAGAGACCCTCCGCGGCGAGCCCATCTGGGCCTTCCACGTGCAGCGCGTCCGGCCCGACGGGTCGGAACCTCCGCATCGTGCGCTGGTCTTCGCGGGCATCCACGCCCTGGAGTGGATCTCCGTAGAAGTGGCCACCGACCTTCTGATCGAGCTGATCGAGGCGCCTCCGCCCGACGTCGCCGTGACGGTGATTCCGCTGTTGAATCCCGACGGTCGCGACAAGGTGGAGCGGGACCTCCTGGCGGGCGAGAACCGGTATCGGCGGGGGAATGCGAAAGGGGTCGACCTCAACCGGGACTTCGCGGTCCACACCGATGCCCGTGCGATCTGGAAGGCCGTGATCCCGGGGTACTACAGCCACAGCGCCACCCCGCTCTCCCAGCCCGAGACCCAGGCGCTCGATGCCTTCCTGGCCCGGTCCTGCGCCGAGCGCTGCTTCGATCGGGCCGCCAGCCTGCACGCTTTCGGGGGCTACCACTACTTTCCGTGGTCCGGACGCTTCGCCCGACCCGAGGACTGGTCCGAGCACGTCGCCCTGGGTCGCACGATGGAGCAGGCTCAGGGCGCCCATGCCTACCGCACCCGCCAGCTCGCGAGATGGGGGTTCTTCTTCCGGGCCCAGGGATCCGAGCTCGATCACCTGTACGGTCGCTACGGAATCCACTCCTTCCTGATCGAGCTCACCCGATCCGGCGCCGATCTACGTCGTCCATCCGACAGCTTGAACACCTATTTTCGCTGGTACAACCCCAGGTCCGTCCGGCGGCATCGACGAAAGGGGTTGGCGGCTGTTCGCGCGCTCACCCGCACGGCATGGTAGGATCGTCCTGCGTGAACAGCGGGTCTGAACCCCTGCTGGAACGGCCCGCTCCTCAGGGCCTGGCGCGGTCCGGAACCCGGTCGACACGATGTCGCGCCGCGCCCTCCGGACACGGCACGAGCCTGGGGTGATGTATGCGAGACAGTTTTGAAGACGGGAACGCGACGACCGGTGCAGCACGGGAGATCCGCGCGCTGCGCCGCAGTCGACGGCGATGGAGGCAGGCCGCACTCACCGCGGTCTTCGCAGGGGTGGTCGTGCTCGGGCTCGGTGCCCGCAAGCCCCAGAAGGTCCAGCAGGCCGACAAGTACGAGCTGCTCGACGCCGATGGCACCGTCCGCGGCGAGATGGGCACCTGGAACGACAGTCCCTACCTGCGTCTGCACGGCGAAGACGGCGGTGGGGTGATGGTGCGCACCCGCGGATCCGCCGTGTCGATGTCGATGTTCACCGAGAGCCCGCGTCATCCCCGGGTCCACGTCTCCGCATCCGAGGACGGCAGCGAGATCACGCTGCTCGACCGGAACGGCCACGCCCGGGCACGCGTCGAGCTCGATGCCGGTGGCGATCTGGTCGAGATCGTCCGACCCGAGCTCCCTCGTCGCAGTACTTCCGTTCGCTGGAATCGCCGCGAGGTCCGGGGCACCGGCCTGGAGCGGGTGTTGGAGACCGTGCCGCGCTCGTCCCGTTGATCGCGGGATGATGACGAACCGCTGACGTCTGGGGCGGATCCGAGCCGCACGCACGCGGTAGATTCGCGCATGGCCACCCCGCTCCACCTGGGCGACTTCGTCCTGCTCGAACCGCTCGCCCGGGGCGGCATCGGTCAGGTGTGGCGGGCGGAACATCACCGCGGAACCCCCGTCGCGGTGAAGGTCCTCACCTCGGAGGGGCTGCAGCGTCCCGTGTGGATCGAGAGCCTCCACGCCGAGATCCGCGCGGTGGCGGGCCTCAACCATCGCCACATCGTGTGGATCCACGATGCGGGCGTGGTCACGCGCGGCCAGGCTGCAGGGTCTGGCGGACTGCTGACCGAGGGCTGTCCCTGGTTCGCGATGGAGCTCGCCAACCACGGCACGCTGCGCGACCGGAAGGACTTCGAGCGCTGGGAGGACCTGCGCGGGCTGCTCACGGCTCTCCTGGATGCACTCGCTCACGCACACGCGCACGGGATCGTCCATCGCGACATCAAGCCCGCGAACGTGCTCTTCGCGGACGGCGTGCCCAAGCTGTCGGACTTCGGGATGGTGTTCACGACCGATCCGGGGTCTCCACGGTTGTCGATCGGCGGCGGAACCCCGTCGTACATGGCACCCGAGCAGTTCGAGGGCCTGCCGAACGACCTCGGACCCTGGACCGATCTGTACGCGCTGGGGTGCCTCGCCTACGCGCTCGCTGCCGGGCATCGCCCCTTCAAGGGCAACCGCTGGGTGCGGTTGTACGACGCCCACCTGCACGAAGAACCCCCGCCCCTCCGTGCGCGATTCGACGTGCCCTCGGGCTTCGAGGACTGGGTGCGCGGCCTCATGGCGAAGAACCGGCACGAGCGCTTTCAGCGCGCTGCAGACGCCGCATTCGCGCTCCAGGCCATGGAGGAGCCCTCCACGCTGCGGCCGTTCGAAGCGCCCACCGAGCGGGACGACCTGCACCTGCACGTGGCCGATGACGTGCCGGACGACGTGGAGCTCGAGTACGTCGGAGAGTCCCAGGCGGCGATCGACGACGACGACGACACGTTCGGGGCTGCGTACGTCGCCGAGCCCACCGAGGTGAGTCGCACGGATGGCCGACGCGCCGTCCCGCGCTTCCCGCGTCCCCCCATGCCGCACTACCGCGAGACCCGGAGTCCCATCCGCGAGAAGCTGGGCGTGGGGCTCGGGTTGTACGGCCTGCGAGCGATGCCGTTCGTGGGTCGGAAAGCGCTGCGGAGCCGCATGTGGGATGCGCTGGCAGAAGTCGAGCGAACCGGCACCTGTCGGGCGATCGTGCTGCGGGGTCCGGCGGGGGTCGGAAAGAGCCGCCTGGCCGAGTGGTTGTGTCGCCAGGCCCACGAGGTGGGGGCAGCCGAGGTGTTCCGGACCACCCACGGGCCTCTCCCTGGCAACCTCGATGGGATCCCGGGGCTGCTCGCGCGGGCGCTGCGGGTGTTCGACACCAGCCCCGAGGCCATGCGGGAGATCCTCGAAGCCGAGCTGTCGCCTCAGGGGCTTCGCGACCCGTGGTTGCACGCCACCCTCGCCGAGCTGATGCAGCCGGCCGGAGACGGTCCGCGTCTGCCCAACCCCGCACGACGCCACGAGCTGGTCTCGAAGACCATCGGGGCCCTCGCCAGTCCCCGTCCGGCCATCGTGTGGTTCGACGACGTGCAGTGGGGTCCCGACGCCATCGATCTGTCGGACCACCTGTTGACGTCGAGGACGGCGCCGCCGGCCCTCGTGCTGTTGACCATCCGTGAGGAATCCCTGGTCGACGAGCCCGAAGCCCAGTCCGCGATCGACGACCTGCTGGCGCACACGAACGCCATCGAGATCGAGGTGGAGCCCCTGTCGCGGCGGGCGTCGGTCGCGCTCATCGAGCGGGGCCTGGGTCTGGAAGCACAGCTCGCCGATCGTCTCCATCGCCGGATCGCCGGCAATCCGATGTTCGCGGTGGAGCTCGTCGGCGACTGGGTGGCGCGGGGTCTGCTGGAGCCGGGAGAGCGGGGCTTCCGACTCGTGCGGCCCGAGGCCTTTCGCGCTCCGTCCACCGTCGGGGCCGTCTGGGAGGGGCGTCTTCGGGCCCTGTTCCGCGATTCCCCCCATCTCGAGGTGCCGCTGACCGTCGCCGCTGCGCTGGGCATCGAGGTGGACGTCGGCGAGTGGCGTGCGGCCTGTGAAGCCGCCGGTGTCGAGGCGCCTCCCGAGATGTGGGGCCGACTGCAGGAGCTGCGGCTGATCCGGCGGGAGAACGTCGCGGGCGTGGGCAGTCGATACGGCTTCGTGCACGGCATGCTTCGCGAGACCGTGCTCGATCGCGCCATGCGAGCCGGGCGCCTCGAGGAGGTCCATGCGGCGATCGCCGCCTCGGTCGACGATCCGGGTCGTCGGGGGCTCCACCTCCTGGAGTCGGGTCAGCTGACGCGCGCAGCGGACCTGCTGCTCGATGCGTCGCGAAAGGCCGCGGGGACCGACCTCCGACAGGCACTGCGTCTGCTCCAGCTGCGGGACGAAGCGCTCGAAGAGCACGATGCCGACGACCCGGCCCGTGTGGAGGGGTGGTTGCTGGCCTCCGAGGTGTGTCGCCTGGGGGCCAATCCGGATGTCGGGACGCGCTGGGCGCACACGGCGCTGCACTGGGCGAGTGCGCGACGCCATCGGGAGCTCACGGTGCGGGCACTCCAGAGCTCGGCGGCTTGTGCGCGGATGACCGGAGACCTGATGCACGCGCGCCACCATGTCGATGCCGCCATGCGTCTGTCCGAGGGCCTGGCAGCGCCGGTTCGTGCGGCAACGCTGTACGAGTGCGGCGCCACGCTCATGGACTCGGGAGACGTCAAGGGAGCGGAACGGGCGGTGACCCGGGCGCTGGAGCTGTTCCCCGACGTGGATTCACGGGTGCGTGCGGCGTCGTTGCTGGGCTACATCCTGGCCCAGTCGGGCGAAGCGAAGCGGGCGCGGCGGATGCTGCTCGAGATCCTCCCGGAAGCCGAAGTGGGCGGCAATCGGCTGCGGTTGAGCGATCTGCACAACGCGCTCGGCGAGGTCGCGCGTGCGGCAGGGGAGCTGGATCTCGCGGAGACCCACTACCGTCGCGCGCTGGAGACCCTCGAGGGGACGGGCATCGTGGATCCGGCCTACCGCGCGAACCTGGCCCTGGTGTTGTTCGCGCGCGGCGATGTCGGTCAGGCACGGGAGCTGCTCGCGAACGTGATGCGCGAGGCGGATCAGGTGGGCGCGCGGATGCTGACCTTGATGGCGCATGCGGGGCTGGCGGCCTGTGCGGCCGACCAGCGGGACTGGCGCTCGCTGCGGCTGCACCTGGTCGCGCTGCGCGAGGACACGGGCGGCCTGGTCGCGGACGACATCGCGAAGTGCCTCCGCTACGCCGGCACGACCGCGATGGCGATGGAGGAGACCCACCTCGGTCGCATGTCCCTCGAGCTGGCCGCCGTCCAATACCGCGCGATGAGTCAGCACAAGCTCGCCGAGGACGTCCTGAGGTTGGCCCGGAGCTGAGCGGCCGTTCGCGGTGTTCCCGGCGTGTCGACGTGCTGGCGAACCCCCGGCGCCGGGCCTATGTGGGCCGCTGTGAGCGTCCTGACTGCCACCGATCTCGAGCTGTCCTGGGGAGACCGACACGTCCTGCAGGGGTTGTCGTTGGCCATCGGCGAACGCGAGCGCCTCGGGCTCGTCGGGCCCAATGGCTGCGGCAAGTCCACCTTCCTCAGCATCGCCGCCGGAACACTGTCCGCCGATGCGGGAACCGTCTCCGTCTCCGGCCGCCTCGCGTTGCTCGAACAGGATCCCGCGTTTCCCGGCGAGACCGTCGATCACGTACTGCTCGCCGCCGTCGCCTGGCATGGAGAGCTCCAGGTCGCCTACCAGGCCGCCCTCGCAGACGGCCGGCTGGACGAGGCCGCCGTGCTCCAGGGCCGTCTGGACGACGCTGGATGGACGTTCGAGCACAAGATCGACGCCATCGTCGATCAGGTCGGCGCACCGCCACGTTCTCGAGAGCTCGCTGGACTGTCCGGAGGCGAGCGACGTCGCCTGGCTCTCGCCGCCACGTTGCTCGAACAGCCCGATGTCCTGCTGCTCGACGAACCCACCAACCACCTCGACGCCCGGACCATCACCTGGCTCGAGCGCTACCTGTCCGGGTACCGCGGTGCCGTCGTGCTCGTCACCCACGATCGGTACCTGCTCGAAGCCGTCGCCGAGCGCATCGTCGAGATCGAGCACGGTCAGGCGGTCTCGTACGACGGGAGTTACGCGGACTACCTGCTGGCACGGGCTGAACGGCATGCCCACCTGCAGCGCACCGAGGCGCGTCGGCTCCGGATCCTCGCCCGCGAGAGCGAGTGGGCCTCGCGGTCGCCCGCAGCACGGACCGGCAAGCAGAAAGCCCGACTCAAACGGCTCGAAGCCCTGCAGGCCAACAGTGTCGACGTCCCCGACGAGCGCACGTTCGACCTCGACTTCTCGACCGGCCTGAAGACCTCGGGCACGGTGCTCGAAGCCCACGACATCCGGGTCACCCTCGGGGGACGCAGGCTGATCGACGGACTCACCCTCGCCGTTCGTCCCGGAGACCGCATCGGCATCGTGGGCGACAACGGGATGGGCAAGTCCACCCTGCTTCGCGTGCTCACGGGAGACCTGGCGCCGGAGACCGGACACGTCCACAAGGGTCAGCGCGTGCGTCTCGGAATGCTCGACCAGGCGCGCACCGGCCTGAAGCCGACCGACACCGTCTTCGAAGCCGCGGGAGGAGGGAACGATCAGGTCCAGGTCGGAGAGTCCTGGATCCATGTCGCGACCTTCCTCAACCGCTTGCTGTTCACGCGGGAGCAGTTCGACGCACGGGTGGACGGACTGTCCGGTGGAGAGCGGGCCCGCTTGTTGCTCGCGAAGAAGATGCTGGAGGGCAACGCGGTCCTGCTGCTCGACGAGCCCACGAACGACCTCGATCTGTGGACACTGCGGGTCCTGGAAGAGGCGCTGCTGGACTTCGACGGCGCGGCCCTCGTCGTCACGCACGACCGGGCGTTCCTCGATCGGGTGTGCACGGCCGTCCTGTCGTTCGAGGGCGGTGGACGCGTGGTCCGCTACGCCGACCGGCAGCAGGCCGAGCGCGCGATGCCCCCGAGAACCCCGACGCAGACGGAGGATCCGCAACCCGAGCCTCCGCCCGCACCGTCTCCGCCGACCTCCCCCGAGACGACCCCGAGAAAGCGTCTGTCGTTCAAGGAGAAGCAGGAGCTCGACGCACTGCCGGACGAGATCGATGCCCTCGAGACCGAACAGGCCGCGCTCGAACAGGTGCTCGCCGACCCCGCCACCTACCGCGACCGGGCAGATGAGGTTCCGACCCTCACGCAGCGACTCGAGCAGCTCCCCGAGGAGATCGAGGCCTTGATGGAGCGGTGGGAGTCCTTGTCGGAGCGTGCTTAGCTCCGGGGAATCGGCTCCACTTCGGTGCCCAGGGGCCGATGAGCAGGCGATGCCCCGATTCCGACTCCCCCGCGATGTGATCGAGCAGCTCGCCGAGCGCGACTGGTCGGTGCGGATCGCCCGATTCCACGCAGTCGGCGGCGATGGCCGGTTCGTGCGGGTGCTGGTGGACGTACGCAGTGACGAGGGCCACCACACCTTCGACTGCGAGTCGTTCCCCGACGCGATCCGCGAGCTCACGAACCACCTCGAGGTCCGCTCGACGGCGGCCTGATCATCGGGGCTCTGGGAGGCGTCTCTGGGAGTCTGACACTGCTGGGACGCCCGTGTTCACGAGGCGATCCGGGGAGGCGATCCGGGAGTCTGACACTGCTGGGACGCCCGTGTTCACGAGGCGATCCGGGAGTCTGACACTGCTGGGACACACCTGCTGGGACACCGCTGAGAGCGTCCGCTCTGGGACACCGCCACTCCCCGACACGCCGTCGTCAGCGCTTCGATTCCAGGCTCACCCGCCGAAGCTGCCGTCGCAGCGACCAGCTCCGTCCCGAGCCCTGCTCTCCCGACGCCTTCCAGAACGCCTCGAGCTGTACGCGCGCGGCCGTCAGCACGTCCTCTGCGGGTTGATCGAAGAACAACGCCACCGCGTCCTCGATCCGTTCGACCGGGTAGATCGCGAACTCCCCATCTCCTGCCGCCTGGACCACATCCGAGCGCAGCATCAGATCCCCGGCGTTCGCCGACGGGATCACCACCCCTTGCGTACCCGTCAACCCGGCCGTCCGACAGCAGTCGAAGAACCCCTCAGCCTTCTCGTTCACCGCACCGATCGGGAGCACGTTCCCCACCTGGTCGATCGCGCCCGTCATCGACAGGTCCTGGCGGATCGGGAGCCCCGTCAAGGACGACAGCAGCACCACGAAGCTCGCCGCACTCGCGCTGTCCCCGTCGATGCCGCCGTACGACTGCTCGAAGGCGATCGAGGCATCGAACGCCAGGGGGTGTGGAGCGTCGATCAACCGGCGGAGCAAGCCCGACAGGATGTGGAAGCTCTTCACGTGGATCTGCCCCGACAGCAGCGCCTCCTGCTCCACGTTTACGGCGCCCCCCGACCCCGGACCCGCGGTCGCCGTGATGCGCATGGGCATCCCATAGGTCAGCGGACCCGCCGAGATCACCGCCAGTCCGTTGATCTCGCCCATCGCCCGGCCGCTCGTCCGCAGCCGGATGGCTCCGCGGGCGACGCGCTCCCGAAAGCGCCGTCCTGGACCGTCCGCCCGACGCTTCGTCCGCCGGATCGCATCGTCCACGTGGGTCCGGACCACCGGAGCTCCGTTCGCCAGGAACGCCGCCTCTCGCGCGATGTCGTTGATGCGACCCAGCCGGGCCGTCAGGTGCCCTTCTTCGGCAGCGATGCGGGCCGCGTGCTCCACCAGCGCAGCCACTGCTCCACGCCGGAAGCTCGGCAGCCCCTCCCGCCGGGCCAGACCCGCGATGCTCGCCGCGAAGGCCGCGATGGCGCCGTGTGTCGCCGGCAGGGTGTCGTCGAGGTCGGCCAGGACCTTGAACAGCTGCGGAAACACCGGATCCTGTTGATCCAACGCGTGGTACACGAGCGGATCGCCGATGAGTACCACCTTCACGTCGATCGGGATCGGATGCGGCTTGATCCCCGGTGGGCGCATCGTCGTGGGCGCCAGATCCGGGAGGAGCTCCACCAGGCTGGTCTCCAGGGCACGCGACAGCGCCTGCCAGGCCCCCTCCCGGCCCACGAGCGCGCGGGCATCCAGCACCAGGGTTCCCCCGTCGGCCCGGAGCAGATCCCCTGCGTGGATCCCCAGGTGAGGCGGCATCCCTTCGATGGTGGGTGCGTCGATCGTCCCCAGCAGCGACTGCACGCTGGGGGCCGTCGAGATCACCACCGGTCGACGGCTTCCCTCCGGTCGGGTCGAGAGCACGTTCACCTGGAGCAGATCCACCCACGCACCCGGGTTCTCGGCCAGGATCTCCAGGCGCTTGGCCACATGCCGCGCGATCTGGTCGAACCAGGAGCCCGAGCGCACAGACGCCACCGGCCAGGCCTCCTTGTGGGGGGCCAGGACCTCGTCCAGCACACCCAGGACCGCCTGCTGGAACAGCTGGTTCACCTTCTGCTGATGCTCGCGCTGCACGGCGTTGGCGCGACGGGTGACCTCTGCGAGGTGCGCGGTGAAGCGGGCGATCGCCGCCATCGTCTCGCCCAGCTGCTCGGGGTCGACCTCGCCCCGGGCCGCCATCGCTTCCAGTTCCTGGACCTGGACCGGTTGGCCATCCACGATGGGGAGCACCCGGGTCTCCGACTCGCCGTCGTCGTCGCTGATGCGGGCCAGGGCCAGTCCGGCTTCGGCCAGACCGGCCTCGAAGGGCTCGGCATGCTCTGCAAGCGTGTGCTGGGCGGCCTGATCGAGCTCCTGCTTCGCAACGGCCACGCGGGCTTCGACCTCTCCGAGCAGGTCGTCGCGCAGGAAGTGCGCGATGGACTCCACGGCCTCGACGAACTCGGGCGCTCGACCAAGTCGCAGCGAGATCAGCGCAGGTCGGTCGGGCTGGTCGAAGTCCATCACCACCACCCGATCGCGCGTCGTGTCGGGCAGGGGCTCGGGATCGGCCAGCAAGCGGCGAACCAGCGTCATCCGGCCGGTGCCTGGCTCCCCTCGGACGAACACGTGCTGGTTGGGCGCCCGAAAACCCAGTCCGAAGCGCAGCGACTCCGTGGCGGCGTCCTGGCCGATGATCGTGTCGTTCGGCTCGAGCTCGGCGGTGGTCTCGAACGCCAGTGCGTCGAGGGGACAGTCCCAGCGAAGGGCTGCAGATGGAAGCGGTGCGGGCATCGGGTCCGCCTGGCGATCGGTCATGCGTCGGGTCTCCCGGTCAGTCCACTCCAGTGTACGCGTGCATCGATCCGATCTGTTGGGGCGTGAGGTCGGACTGCGGCGGGCAGTCGCCCTGTCGGCAGACCACGTAGGGGAACATCACGTTCGAGCCCAGGCTCGCCTCGCAGGCGCTTCGACTGGTGCATTCGGCTGTGTCCGAGTGGGCGTCCCAGCGGTCCCAGCTGTCTTCGGTCGGGTGGAACAGGCCCAGGTGGTGGCCGACCTCGTGCGCCATCAGCTCTCCGTAGGTGCGGACGTCGAGGGCGTCGCAGTCTCCGTCGGTGCCGCAGATGCGCTCGGGCACCATGCGGATGCCGGACCGAGGGGAGGGGACGAGGGGTCCCGGGATGTCGCCCGCGACACCGATGGCCCCCAGCGCCCCGACCGATCCGGGGACGTCGTCGGGAGACAACACCAGGTGGACCCGTCCGACGGGGCCGATCGCCGAATGGGGGTCGCTCTCGGCCAGCGCGGTCCACTGGTCGGCTGCGGCCGGATCCGTCGGAGGAGGCAGGGGGGGACCGTCGACCTCGCGGGAGGTGATGTCCAGGGTGATGCCGACGTCCGCGTACAGGTCGATCCACACGTCGATCGCCGCTTCCGTCGCAGCGACCAGCGCGGGATCGTCCGCGACCGCACCGTAGTAGACGAGGTCGATCGGGAGCACGCCCGCGACCGGGTCGGAATCCGAGGCGAGCAGGATGCGGACGTCCAGCTCTCCCCGTCCGTACTGCAGCCCGGCGTCCACCGACCCGAACACCAGGGTATGCTCGGCTCCCGGCACCAGCGGAAGGTCGTCCGGCGTGATGGGCCAGTTGATCGTCGCCACCTCGCTCACGAATCCGGCATTCGTGCGGCGCTGATCCGAGGCCGTCTCGGACTCGCTGTCGTACACCACCGTGCCGTCGATCGACAGCTCCCGGACCAGGGTGAGCCGGTCGTCCAACGGAGTGGCAGTCGCGATCAGCGCGTTCTCGCCGGCCTCTGGGACGAACGACAGCTGGAGTCGCCCGTCGTTGCGGGTCTCCTGAACGGTCTGCAGGCTACGGAACCGCCCGATGCGGCGCTCTTCGAGGGATGCCGAGCGACAGCCGTGGAGGATCGTGAGCCCCAGCCCCAGTGCTCCGACCACCCGCAGCCCGCGAGTCAAAGCACGCCGGTGTAGCGGTTCGCCACGTCGCCTTGCTGGGGCGAAAGCTGGTCCTGCTGCACACAACCTCCGCCGTCGCAGATCGGGAAGGGGAACATCAGGTTCTGACCCAGAGACGTCAGGCAATCCAGCTCGACGGTACAGTCCGGTGTGTCTGGCAGTGCGTCCCAGCTGTCGTACGTGGTCTCGACCGGATGGTACAGCCCCAGGAAGTGCCCGGCTTCGTGGGCCATGGTCTCCGCCAGGAGCTGGACCTCTCCGGCGCTGAAGTCCCCGTCCGGGCCCGCCGCGATGCCTCCGTTCACTGCGACCGCACTACGTCCGCTGGGGACGAGCGGGCCTGGAATGTCACCCGCAAACCCCAAGACCTGATCGAACTGCGAAATCTGCTCGAGCATCACGACGTTGATGCCACCAAATGGCGCATCCGAGGAGATCGCACTCCAGTCCTGCAGATCGCCTTGTCCTGGAGCCTGGAGAACGCCCGACCCTGCGAAGTCGAAGTACGTCACCTCGAGCTCGATGCCCGCCGCTCGACTGTAGATTTGCCTCCACAGCTCGACGGCATCCTCGGTCGCGGAGACGAACGCGTCATCTCGACCGGTCTGACCCGCAAAGATGATGTTCACCTTGAGCACGCCGGCGTCCAGATCGGCATCCCGCTTCAGGAGCACGCTCACCCGGGCGCTGCCCTTGGTGTAGACGAGCTCCTGGTTCACCATCCCGACCTGCAGCTTGTGGGTGGTGCGCGGGCGGAGGAAGCCGTCCTCTTCGGTGATCGGCCAGTTCAGGCTGACCGCGTGCCCGATGTAGCCCGCGTTGGTGCGCGCCCGGTCGCTCGTGACCTCCTGATCCGCTCGGAAGGGCACGTCCTGGCCGATCTGCAGCGTGCGGATGTGGCAGTCCTGCTCGTCGAGCAGCGGCTGGACCGTCAGCAGCATCGCGCTCTCGCCGACCTCGGGCCGAACCGTGATCTTGATGTTGCCCGACCCGTTCGAGGTGAGCGTGGAGGTCAGCCGCCGGTACTCGCCGTCCAGCTCCTCGATCCACGGCGTGCCGCATCCTGTCGACAGCATCCCGCACGCGACCATCGCGGCCGCCACGCGCAGCGACCCGATGGGCAACAGCCCCACTGGTGCGGGCCGCTCGGCGGGTGACCCTCGAAATGCGGGGTCGAGATGGGCAGGATGCGAGGTGTGCATGGGCTCGGAGGTCCTGGACGACGGTGCTACAAGCAGCGGTGCGAGGGCGACGCTGCAGCGTGACCTGAGCAGAGGGGCGATGACAATGGGCCACTGGAATCCGCGATGACCCGTCCTCTGGATATCGCTGTTGTCGTCGGCTGGCTGTTCGTCACCTTCGTGGCCGGGGTGTGGGCCGGGCGATCGAGGACCCAGGACACCGACGGGTTCTTCGTCGCCGGGCGCAGCCTGCCGTGGTGGGCGGTCGGCACCTCCATGGTCGCCACCACCTTCGCCGCCGACACCCCTCTGGCCGTCAGCGCCTACGTCGCGACCGGGGGCATCCACGACAACTGGAAGTGGTGGTTCACGGGCTTCGGAGCCGTCGCCACCACCTTCTTCTTCGCCCGGCTGTGGCGGCGCAGCGCCGTGGTGACCGACGCCGAGATCGCCACCCTGCGCTACGGGGGACGCGCTGCGTCGGTCCTGCGGGTGATCAAGGCCGTGTGGTTCGGTGGCCTGTTCAACCTGCTCGTGATCGCCTGGGTCATGCGCGCCATGCGAACCATCGCCGAGACCGTGCTGGGGCTGGGCGAGACCTCGGGCGTGACGCTCGCCGGCACCTTCGTACCGGCCGGGGTGCTCGTCGTGCTGGGCCTGTTCGTCCTCGCCGTGGCCTACACCGCCACCAGCGGTCTGTGGGGTGTCGTGCTCACGGACGTGCTGCAGTTCGGACTCGCCATGGCCGGGGCGATTGCACTCGCGATCCTCTCCTGGGTCCACGTGGGCGGGCTCTCCGGCATCCAGGAGGGCTTTTCGACCCACGGATTCGACTGGTCCAAGACCTCCGAGCTCGTGCCCCTGGGGGATCCGGCATGGGACGGGGCCACCGCCAAGCTCGTCGTGCTGGTCGGCGTCACCTGGTGGGCGGCCAAGAACGTCGACGGCGGGAGCTACCTGGCCCAGCGGCTCCTGGCCGCCAAGGACGAACGGCACGCCATGCAGGGCTACCTGTGGTTCAGCGTCGCCAACATCGCGGTGCGGCCCTGGCCGTGGATCGTCGTCGGGCTGGCCGGAATGGCCTGGCTCGGGCCGATGGAGGACGCCCAGACCTACTACCCCGAGATGATGGTGCGCCTCCTGCCGTCCGGCGTGCTCGGGCTGGTGGTCGCGAGCTTCCTGGCTGCGTTCATGTCCACCATCGACACCCAGCTCCACTGGGGCACCAGCCTGCTGATCAACGACGTCTACCGACCGTACCTCCGACCCGACGCCCCCGATGCGCATCACCTCCTCGTCAGTCGCGTCTGCGTCGTGGTGCTCGCGATCTTCGGAGCCGTCGCATCCTTCGTCGTGACCGACATCACCGTGGCCTGGGAGCTCGCTTTGTCCGTCACGGCCGGGCTCGGAGCCGTGTTCGCGCTCCGCTGGTACTGGTGGCGGATCAGCGCGTGGAGTGAGCTGGCAGCGATGGGGGCCGCAGGGCTGGGGACGATCGCTCTCAAGGTGATCGGGTGGTACGACCTCTGGCCGGTCGGACTTCCTTCTGGCTGGACGAGTTTTCCATTCGACGCTGCGCTGCTCACGGCCGTGTCGATTCCACTCTGGCTCGGGGTGACCTTCCTCACGCCGCCGCCGGATCGGGCGCACCTCCGGGCGTTCTACGCGAAGGTCCGCCCGGGAGGGCCGGGCTGGCGAGCGGTGGCGGGGGACCTTCCGGGCTTCGACGAAGATGGCATCGGCTGGCCCGAGCTGATCGGGTTCGTGGGCGCGAATGGCGTCGTGTTCGGTGCATTGCTCGGTGTGGGCGGGCTCATCGTCGGTCGACCTCTCGAGGCGGCCTTCTGGACGGGCGTATTCGCAATCGGGCTCGGGATGACGGCCTGGGCCATGCGCCAGCTGTCGCGACGTCCGATCCGAGGGGAGTGAGCCCTGACGACGTTCCAGGCATGGCATTCGCCGGAAACGGTCGGCGTTCGATGGGTGTCAGAGTCCCCGGGACGGCCGGTGTTCCATGCGTGTCAGAGTCGCAGAAACGCCTTGTGCGCATGCCCGTCCCGAGGTGTCAGAGTCGCTGAACCGCCGGGTGTTCGATGCGTGTCAGAGTCGCTGAACCGCCGGGTGTTCGATGCGTGTCAGAGTCGCTGGAGACGGTCGCTGGAGACGGTCGCTGTTCCCACGAGCGTAGGAGTCGACACCCGTCACCGCTCGCCGGACTCCTGCAGGTGCGCGATCACCGCCGTCGACGACTTCTGCATCAACGGGACGATCAGCGCCACCACGAACCGCTCCACGAACGGGACCGCCGCCACCGGCAGCTTGAGCGCGTCGACCCGCTCCGGGTGGAAGTCGAACCGGCCCGACACCTCGATCCGGCACCCCGCGTCCGTCTCCACGTAGTCCTGCTGTCCGTCGATCTCCGCCATCGGACCCAGGGCGGGAACCTCGATCCGCCAGGTGCATCGCCACAAGCCGGGATCCCATCGCGTGTGACCGAACCAGTGCAGCATCTCGGCCGGAACGATCGGGCGGAGGAAGAAGGGGAGTGCCGTCGGCTTCGCCCACCACTCGTGGGTCTGCTCGAGAACCCCCGATGCATGGCGGCTCTCGCTCTTCAGTCGCACGCGATCGACCGCATCGAGCCGCGGCGCGATCGCGTCGAAGTCGTCGCGATGGGTCCGGAACACCAGCGGACGGGGGAACGGCGCCTCGTCGGACACGTCGAACTGCATGTGCCCCCATAACCGCCGGCCTCGCGCCACGCTCGTCGGGTAGTGCCGCGAAAACCCGCTCCAGAAGCGCGTTCACGCCCGTTCAGGAAAGCATCTCCGCGGGCGATCGCAACGGGTTACACCCAGCCGTTGCTGCACGCACATCCGTGATCGGCCCACCAGCACTGTCAGGACGCACGAAATGGACGACTTCGCCGCCAACGTGAACCCGATTCTCATCGAACACGAGATGCAGAACTCGTACATGGACTACTCCATGTCCGTGATCATCGGGCGCGCCCTCCCCGATGTGCGCGATGGGCTCAAGCCCGTCCACCGGCGCATCCTCTACGCCATGCACATGGAAGGCCTGCAGGCGAACAAGAAGTACAGCAAGTGCGCCGGCGTCGTCGGCGAGGTGCTCAAGAAGTACCATCCACACGGCGATTCGGCCGTCTACGACGCGCTCGTCCGCATGGCCCAGGACTGGAACCTCCGGTACCCGCTGGTCGATGGCCAGGGCAACTTCGGTAGCGTCGACGGCGACCCCGCGGCCGCCTACCGCTACACCGAGTGCAAGATGACCAAGCTGGCCGAGCAGCTGCTGGTCGACATCGACAAGGAGACCGTCGCATTCCAGCCCAACTTCGACGGCACCGTCGAAGAGCCCACGGTCCTGCCCTGCGCCTACCCCAACCTGCTGGTCAACGGCGCCGACGGCATCGCGGTCGGCATGGCCACCAAGATCCCGCCGCACAACCTCGGCGAGGTGATCGACGCCTGCATCGCCCACATCGACAACCCCGCGATCGGCGTCGAGGGGCTGATGCAGATCATCCCGGCCCCGGATTTCCCCACCGCGGGCACGATCTACGGCCGCAAGGGTGTGAAAGACGCCTACGAGACGGGCCGCGGGCGCATCGTGCTGCGCGGCAACGCGTTCTTCGAAGACGTCGACAACCGGCGCGCGATCATCATCGACGAGCTGCCGTACCAGGTGAACAAGGCGCGGCTGGTCACCCAGATCGCCGGCCTCGTCAAAGACAAGAAGATCGACGGCATCCACGACATCCGCGACGAGTCCGACCGGCAGGGCATGCGGGTGGTCATCGAGCTCAAGCGCGATGCCTTCGAAGAGGTCGTGCTCAACCACCTCTACAAGCAGACCTCGCTGCAGAGCACCTACGGCGTCATCCTGCTGGCCATCGTCAACAACCAGCCGAAGACCCTCGATCTCAAGCAGATGATCGCCTACTACGTCGATCATCGGCGCGAGGTCGTCCAGCGGCGCACCCGCTACGAGCTCCGCAAGGCCCGCGAGCGCGCCCACGTGTTGGAGGGCTACCGCATCGCGCTCGACAACCTCGACGAGGTGATCGCGCTGATCCGCGCCTCCTCCACCCCCGCCGAAGCGCGCGAGGGGCTCGTCACCACCTTCGGGCTGTCGGTCGCCCAGGCCGTCGCCATCCTCGAGCTCCGGCTGCAGCGCCTCACCGGCATGGAGCGCGAGAAGATCGAAGAGGAGTACAACGGGCTGCTGGTCCGCATCCAGGAGCTCGAGGAGATCCTCGGCAGCCAGGAACGCCTGATGGGCGTCGTCAAAGAAGAGCTGCTGGCCGTCCGCGATGCCTTCGCCGACGAGCGCCGCACCCGCATCGTCGACGCCAAGGGCGAGCTGTCGATGCACGATCTGGTGGCCGAGGAAGACCACGTCGTCACCATCTCCCACCTCGGCTACATCAAGCGCTGCTCGCCCGACGAGTGGCGGATGCAGCGTCGCGGCGGGATGGGCAAGAAGGGGATGAACACCCGCGACGAGGACTTCGTCACCTCCATCTTCATCGCGAACACCCACTCGATCCTGATGGTGTTCACCGACACCGGCAAGATGTACCCGCTCAACGTCTACGAGGTCCCCGAAGCCGGGCGAACCGCGCGCGGCAGGCCCATCGTCAACCTCGTGCCGATCGACCCCGAAGAGCGCATCGCGGCCGTCGTCAGCGTGCGCTCGGATGACCTCGAAGAGGACGGCACCGATCTCGTGTTCGTCTCGCGGCTCGGCCTCGTCAAACGCACGCCGCTCACGGCCTACAAGAACATGCGTCAGAACGGCATCATCGCGTCCGGCGTGGGCGATGGCGACGCACTCATGACCGTCGCCAAGCTCGAAGACGCCGAAGAGCTCGACGTCATGATCTTCACCGCCAACGGCCAGTGCATCCGCTTCCCCAAGGGCGGCAGCAAGGGCGCTCCGGTGTTCGGGCGCACGGCGCGCGGCAACAAGGGGGTCTCGCTCGCCGGCGAAGACCTCGTGGTCGACATGCTGCTCGTGCCCGCGGGCATCGAGTCGGACGAAGCAGACGACGCGGACGACGCGACGGACGACGAGGATGTCGTGCTCGAAGAGGGTTCCGGCGAGGTCACGCTCCTCACGCTCACGTCCCTCGGCTACGGCAAGCGCACCCCGCTCGACGTCTACCCCTCCCAGGGTCGCAACGGGAAGGGCGTCATCTCGCACAAGACCGGCGAAGACGTCGGAGATGTCGTGGGCGCTCGCCTGGTCGGTCCCGACGATCAGCTGATGCTCGTCACCGATACGGGTCGCGTCATCCGGTTCCTCGCCGAGTCCGTCCGTCTCGTGAAGAGCCGCAGCAGCAAGGGTGTGCGGCTGATGCGCCTCGACGAAGGGGAGCGGATCGTCGACATGGCCCGGCTCGAGGAAGCCGACGCAGACGAGGATGTGGACGTCGAGGGCGTCGACGGAGGCGAGGAGTGAGCGAAGCCGACCAGGATGGCCCCGGGATCTGTCCGGTGTGCCGGAGCGAAGACGACTACCGGGTTCCGACGTTCACCTTCTGGGGTGGGATGATCGGGCACCGCGTGTTGAGCCACGTGTACTGCAACAGCTGCGGCACGGGCTTCAACTCCAAGACCGGCAAGAGCAACCTGATGAAGATCATCCTCTACCAGGTCGTGATCCTCGTCGTGCTCGTGCCTCTCATCCTCCTTCCGCTGTTCCTGCTCGCCCTCAACTGACCCGGATCCAGGCCGACTTGAAAGAGTGACGCAGGACCCAACCCCAGAGAATCGCGGTACGATGGAATCGATGGACACCCCACCCGACACTGAAGACGCGCGCCTCGCACCGGAGCCCTCCGTGCAGGTGCGCATGCGTCCGGTGTCCGGTTGGCTGGCCATCGTCGGGGTGCCCGCCCTCGCGTCGGCCTGTGTCACGGCCCTGATCGCGGGAGCGCTGCTGCTCACGCCTGCATCCCCGCTCGCGATGGGGCGCGCCGATGCGCTCCTCGGTCGGGGAATGCCCGCAGATGCGGCGGCCGCCTACGAAGCCATCGGGGCCACCAGCCCGTTCCTGTCGTTGCGCCAGCAGGCCATGCGTCGCGCCGCGCGGGTCTACGAGCTCGAGCTCGACGATCCGGGCCGTGCAGCCACCGCACTTCGCAGCGTGCTCTCCTTCGGGGTCACCGCCACCGAGCGCGCCGAGATCCAGGAGCAGCTGGCCGAGCTCCACCTGGCTCGTCACGACGGGCGCGCAGCGGCCAATGCCTACCGCCTCGCCTACGAAGCCGACCCCGACGTCGCCGATCGGTTGGTCCGCGCCGCCGAGGTCCGGGCCGATCGCGAGGAGTTCCATCGGGCGCGCAAGCTGTGGCTGCGCCTGCGCGACGAACACCCGGAGCGCAGTGCCCGCGCCAACCTCGGCCTCGGCGAGATCTCCCTCGCGCAGGGGCACCCGGCCAAGGCGCTCGGGCCCTTCCGGAAGGCGTCGGGCAGCAGCGATCCCGATCTCGCCAAAGCCGCCCGTCTGGGGATGGCCACCTGCTACGAGCGGCTCGGAGAGCTCGATGGCGCGATGGCCGAGCTCGACCTCGCCGACCTGCCGGACGACGTCCGCTCCCGGCGCCAGACTGCGTTGCTGCAGCGGCGTGAGGTCCAGAGCGGCTCCTCCGACGAGGACGAGGAATCGGTCGACTCCGAGTAGTCGTGCTGCTTTGCGCCCACCTTCTCTCCCCGCCGGTCCTGGCCTCGGACGACCCCATGGTTCGGGACCACCTGTGACGGTCTTCCAGCCCTCGATGAAGTGGCCACCGACCTCGGTGGAACAGCCTGCGATGGAAGGGCGGAGTCCTCGGTCTGCGCAGACGCGTGCGGCGAAGGGATCTCGGTCTTCGTTCCGGTGGTCTGGCGCGGGGAGGAGCCCGTCACGGCGACGTTCGAGCTCTACGGCGATCGACGGATCGAGGCCGAGTTCGAGCCCGGCGTCGCGCAATGGCTTGGTCCGCTGCAGGTGAACGAAGCCGAGGTCGAGCGGATCGGCGGCCAGGTCCGAGTGGACGATTGCACAGCGAACATCAGCGACGAGCACGACTACTCTCAGGGAGGGGAGGAGGCGCCGGACGTCGTGCGACCCGCGCCGCTCGTCGGTGTCGGGGTGCTGGCAGGACTGCTGAGCCTGGTCCGTCGCCGACGGTGACCCGTTCTCCGCGGGCTGGCCGGCGTGTGCTGACTCCTGGGAAGAAACCCTCACTGCCGGGTCGAATCAGGCTTCCGGCTACGGGCTACAGGCTTCAGGGCTGCCGAGTACACCCACGTCGGCAGAGTCGATCCCGTTCGACAAGTCCAGTTGAAGCCGCGCTATCCGGTGGTATGGCGTCTCTGCCGGCACCCGCTGGCGTCACGTCCTGGAGCCTGTAGCCCGCAGCCTGTAGCCTCCTCCGGCCCTATCCAGGCGGGTTCTTCCCAGGAATCACCGCTACGTCCCTGCACGTTCGAGGCCTAATGCGCGACGGTGAACAAGAAGCCGAGCGCCAGCCCCACCCCGAACATCAGCGCCACGATCACCAGGCCCCACTTCGGGACCGGCGCATCGATGTCGTCGGTCGCGACGTTCGCGGCCGAGGACGGAGCAGGGGAGGAAGGGCCCGGCTGGGAAGGCGGGGTGCCGGGCTGCGGCATGTCCATCGGCTGTGGAGGAAGCGTCGCCATCGACGGGTCGGGCGGAATCGAGACGCCGTCCCTCACCCAGCGACCCTTCACCCGATCCCAGTGTCGGTTGTTCTCGGGTGGTGGAAGGGGCTCGAACGGCATGTCGGCGCCGACCAGATCCTCGACCGACGGACGGGTGTCCTCGGCCGGCCGACGCAGAGCTGCGTTCGGGAACTCGGTGCCCGAGTTCATCGTCCTGCCGGGGTCGCGAGAGCGCTCGGAGCCATCTCCACCGCCGTTGCGTCCGTTGGTGCCGTTCGTCGACATGGGGGCATGTTCGCACACGCGGGTATGATCCGCGGAGCACGGCCCCCGACGACCGGGGAGGACAGGCGAGCGGGGAGACGTCGATGCGGCGACCACGGGCGACGAGCACAGGACCGGTCGGATTCCTCCGGATCGCTGGAGCACTGTTCGCGATGGCGTGCGCGGGGGCCTCGGACTCCCCGGAGGCCGACGAACCCTCCGATCCGCTCGAGCCGCCCGCGGTCGAGCAGGCCGACCCCGAAGCCCAGGCCACCCCTTCACCTGGAGACCCCATGCTCCGCGCACCGTGGACCCGACCCCTCGTCATCGGTCACCGAGGCAGTCCGGGCGTCCTGCCCGATCACACCCTGGCGGGCTATCGCCGGGCGGTGGAGCAGGGCGCCGACCTGATCGAGCCCGACCTCGTGTCGACGAAGGACGGCGTGCTGGTCGCACGGCACGAGAACAACCTGGCCGAGACCACCGATGTCGCCTCGAAGTTCCCCGATCGCAAGACCGACAAGGTGATCGACGGTGAGTCGATCTCCGGGTTCTTCACCGAGGACTTCACCCTCGAGGAGCTGAAGACCCTGCGCGCCGTCCAGCCCATGGAGAGCCGACCCCATCAGCACGACGGCACCCTGCCCCTGGCCACCTTCGACGAGATCCTGGCCCTGCGAAAGACCCTGGAAGACGAGGTGAGCCGGCCCATCGGGGTCTACCCGGAAGCCAAACATCCCACGTACTTCGAGCAGATCGGCCTGCCGCTGGTGCCGAAGATCCGCGCGGCGCTCGAAGCGAACGCACTGCTGGGCTCCGAGGCCCCCGTGATCCTGCAGTCCTTCGAGACCGGCACCTTCGATGGCTTCGCGGACACGGGCGTTTCGCGGATCCTGCTCGTGGGCGGCCCCGACGATCGTCCCGCGAACGATCCGGACGGGCCCACCTACGCCGAGCTGCTCTCCGATCTGCCGGCGCTCGCGAAGCACATCGACGGTCTCGGCGTCCACAAGTCGGCGATCTACAACGAGGACGGCCCGACCGGGCTGGTCGACGAGGCCCATGCCGCCGGGTTGTTCGTGCACGTCTACACCTTCCGCAGCGAGCCGGAGCAGCTCGGGCCCGCGGCCGATGGCGATCCCCAGAGAGAGGTCGAGCGCTTCTTCGAGCTCGGCGTCGACGGGGTGTTCGCCGACTACCCCGACGTCGCATTCGCAGCCCGGGACGCCGCGCTGCCCGTCTCCGAGGACTGAGGGCGGAGAGCGGACCACCGGGCTGCCCGCTCGGGCCGAAGCCGGTTACGGGGCCGCCCCGAACCGTCTACCAGCGTTCCAGACCGTCCCAGGACGGCAGGAGGTCCGATGTCGTCCCGTTCCGCCCGCATGCTCGAGCGCGCGCTCGCCGTCATTCCCGGGGGCGTCAACAGCCCCGTTCGCGCGTTCAATGCCGTGGGCGGAAGCCCGCCCTTCATCGCCCGCGGTGAAGGGGCCGAGATCATCGACGAGGACGGGCACCGGTACCTCGACCTGGTCGGATCCTGGGGCGCGTTGCTCCTCGGTCACGCCCACCAGGGCGTGCTCGGCGCCACCATGGCCGCCGCCGCCAAGGGCAGCTCGTTCGGGGCCCCCACCGAAGCCGAGATCCTGCTGGCCGAAGCCATCGTCGAGCGCGTGCCCAGCATCGAGAAGGTGCGGCTGTGCAGCTCGGGCACCGAAGCCACCATGCACGCCATCCGCCTGGCTCGGGGCTACACCGGCCGCGAGAAGGTCATCAAGATGGACGGCAACTACCACGGAGCCCACGACGCCATGCTCGTGAAGGCCGGCAGTGGGGTCGCCACCTTCGCGCTGCCCGGCTCGCCCGGCATCCCCGAGGCCGTCGCCGCCAACACCCTGGTCGCGCCTCACAACGATCTCGACGCCGTCGAGGATCTGCTCGAGCAGCACGGGTCGGACGTCGCCGCAGTCATCCTCGAGCCCATCACCGGCAACATGGGCTGCATCCCTCCCGAGCCCGGCTACCTGCAGGGCCTGCGCGATCTGTGCACCACCCACGGCGTCGTCCTGATCTTCGACGAGGTCATGACCGGGTTCCGCGTCCACAAGGGCTGTGCTCAGGCGCTGTACGGCGTCACGCCCGACATGACCTGCCTCGGCAAGATCGTCGGAGGCGGCTTCCCCATGGGCGCATTCGGCGGCAAGGCCGAGATCATGGACCACCTCGCACCCCTCGGCCCGGTCTACCAGGCCGGCACGCTGTCGGGGAACCCCGTCGCGGTCGCCGCGGGTCTCGCCACCCTCAACCTGCTCGACGACGCCGTGTACGAGCGGGTCGAGAAGTGCGGAAAGGCGCTGGAGAAGGCGCTGCAGCCCTCGCTCAACTACCACGGCTGCTCGATGAACCGGGTCGGGTCGATGTTCACCATCTTCTTCCGCGCCCAGGCTCCCAAGAACAAGGCCGAGGTCGACGAGTGCGACATGGAGGCCTTCTCGCGGTTCTTCCTCGCGGCGCTCAACACCGGGGTCTACCTCCCGCCGAGCCAGTACGAGGCCGTCTTCCTGTCTGCCGTGCTCTCCGACGAGCAGATGATCCGCGTTATCGACGGCGTCGAAGCTGCCGTGGTCGCGGCCCACGTGCACTGACCCGCAGGAAGCGGTTACTCCCGCCGCCGCATGGAGTTGCAGGGTGGTTCCCCGCCCGTCGCTCCCGCATTACGACAGCACGCACACGTCACCGAAAACCCGGATCATTCTCTCGATGATCGACATTCTTCCCATGCTTCGCGCGACTGCGCTCCTGAGTGCCACGGCACTCGTGGGGGTCAGTGTGCTGGGCTACGGGTCGCTCGGGTTCACGGTCGGCGTCATCGGCACGCTGGTCAACCTCGCGGTGCTGGCCTGGCTCGCGCAGCGCTACACCGGCGCTGTGCAGCGCGGAGAGCCCGCGGCCGTCGGCTTGCTGGCCCTTCACGGCAAAACCCTCGTGGTGCTCGCCGCTCTCGCGCTCGTCGGCATCTCGATGCCCTTCGAGCCCGTCGCGCTCGGCCTCGTCTGCACCATGACCTGCTTCACCCTCGCCACCCCCTGGGTGGCACTTCGAGCCAACACCACCGGCCGCACGCCCGGTCCGAGTGGTCCAGTCGCAGCGGAGGCATCGTGATCGCGTCCGGGTTCTCCTGGTTCAACGCCATCCCCCCGATCGACGAGAACGTGCTCGGGTTCCTCGGTGGCCACGGCTTCAACGTCACTCAGGTCATCGCACACGCCTGGTTCGCGTGCTTCGCGGTCATCGTGTTCGCGCTCTTCGGCCGCATGGCCATCCAGCGCGCGGCCAACCGCGACGGTCTCGAGAAGCACTTCGCGGACGACCGGTTCTCGATCCGCACCATCGTCGAGCTGTTCGGCACGTTCGTCCGCAACATGATGGCCGACGTCATGCCCAAGCACGAAGTCAAGTACTACTCGGGCTTCATCGCGGCGTTGTTCCTCTACATCCTGTTCTGCAACCTGCAGGCGGTCCTCCCGGGAATGGTCCCGCCCACCGACAACATCAACACGAACGTCGGTATGGCGATCACCAGCTTCTTCGTCTTCTTGTGGGTCGGGCTCTCGCGCGACGCCGTCGGCTTCATCAAGCACCTGATGGGTCCGCTGCTGCCGCTCGCCATCCTGCTCTTCCCGCTCGAGACCTTTTCGCTCATCCTGCGGCCGGTCACCCTGTCGCTGCGCTTGACGGGCAACCTCTTCGGAGACCACCTGGTCTTCACCATCATCAGCGACCAGGTTCCCTACGTCGCGCCCGCTGCCCTGCTCGGACTGGCGATCTTCGTCTCCTTCATGCAGGCCTTCGTCTTCTCGCTGCTCTCGGCCGTCTACATCGGCCTGTCGCTCCCGCACGAGCACGACGACCACCACGGGGACGGCCACGACGGCGACCCCGCACCCGCTCACTGACCCTTTCCAACCCCCTTGAACACACGTCCCCAGCCGATCGGGCCTCACGGGGACCGGAGGAGAACATGAAGAACTGGATGCCGCTGTTGGCCGCTGTGGCCGTGCTGCTGCTCACCAGCGATGTCGCCTACGCCCAGGATGCCGTGGTGACCAACAACATGGGCTGGGGTCTCGGCGCCGGTCTCACCATGGGTCTCGCCGCCCTCGGCGGAACGTACGGTCAGGGCAACGCTGCCCGCGCGTTCTACGAGAGCGTCAGCCGCAACCCGCAGGCTGCCGACAAGATCCAGACCAGCTTCTTCGTCGGTCTGGCGTTCATCGAGTCGCTCGTCCTGTTCGCGTTCGCCATCGCGTTCCTCCTCCAGAGCGGCCGGATGTAGCCGTTCGGAGAGAACAGGGCGTTCGCGCCCCGAACCCTCCCGCTGCCCCTGTGTGACGGGTGGGTTCACTGCCGAGCCTGCGGAATACTCCGCGGGCTCGTCTTGTTTTCAAGGTCCCGAACCCGTGTGTGCTCGTGCGGGATCCCCATTCGTCCGCTACATGCGAGCACCCCAGGAGATCATCCATGCGCATGCGCACCGCCCTGACCCTCGCCATCCTCGTTCCCGCTCTGGCGATGCCTGCCTTCGCCGGCAAGAAGAACAAGAAGAAGAAGAAGAAGAAGGGCAACGACGAGCCCACGACGGGTTGGGTGGTGATCGACGAGGAGAAAGGCGCGGCCTGCTACAACCCGCCCGACTTCTCCAGCATGCCCGACGGTCCGGCGCGCCTCGAGCGCAGCAAGGCGATCGGCGAGATCTTCGGCCAGTGGCGGGGCCAGCGCGACGACGGCGTGAAGTTCGAGGAGAAGACCGTCATGAACGTCGAGACCGTCCTGCTCGGCGACCCCGAAGACACCGATGTGATGGCTCCCGAGAACTTCGAGTGGTGCAAGAAGGTCATGAAGGGCAAGGCCACGATGGCCGACTGGGAAGGCTGGGCGCGCGGTCAGAAGGCCCGTCTCACCAAGGGCGAGTGCAAGGGCAGCCTGCTCCCGCAGACCATGTACGACTACCTCGACGTCGGGGGCGGCTGGCAGATCCCGGCCCCGTTCTGCAAGGGCGACGAGGTCGTGATCGAGGTCAGCGCCAAGGACTACTACCGGGTCGAAGAGGACGGTCCCTGGATCAACGCCGAGGGCGACACCTCCCAGCCCGCCAAGGGCGACCTGCCGTGCACGTCCGATGGCTGCTTCCTGGGCACCGTCATCCTGAAGTTCACGGCCGACAGCGGGATGGAGCTCATCGAACCCGTGGGCACCGGCAAGGTGTTCCGCGTGCCGGACCACGGTGTCATCAAGGTCATGGTCAACGACCGCGACATGAACGGCAACGAGTGGAAGATCGAAGGCGGCATGCAGCACCATGCCTCGGTCGGGTACTCGCCAAAGTAGGCGTCACCGGGGTAAGTGCCGGTGATGCTGTGGATGTTGCTGGCACTGTCGGGCGCGTGGGCTCAGGAGGGGTGCCTCCCGGGCATGGACTGCGATGGCGATGGGTTCACCATCGAGCAGGGCGACTGCGACGAATCGAACGCCGACGTGCACCCCGGCGAGCCCGAGAACTGCGCCAACGACCTGGACGACGACTGCGACGGCCTGTTCAACGAGGGCTGTGATCGCGCCGTCCAACAGGGCCAGCTCGGCGGCGGCAGCACCTGCTACGCCGTCGACGGAGGGCCGGCTCCCCAGGACACCGGGCTCGCCATGCTCCTCCCGCTGCCGCTGCTCCCCCTGCTGATCGGATGGCGCCGCCGCGAGCGGGACGGGGAATGATCGAGGCCTGCTGGCGTGGGGCGTTCACGACGGCGCTCGGGATCGGGCTCGTCACCACGGGACTTCTCGCGGCAGGCCTCTCCACCGAAGCCCGTGCACAGGCCGTGGCGCCCGGCACCAATGTGCCCCCCAACGCCCAGGCGCTCCCCATCGACGTCGAGCGCTTCAAGCCCCCGTCCGACACCTTCGGCTACGCCCTCACCGAGTCCAGCACCACTCTCGGGCACCTGCAGGTCGGGACCGGGATGTGGGGCAACCACAGCCGCGGCAGCCTGGTGCTGGTGCGCAACGGGCAGCGGGTGATCGGTCCGCCGCCCGACTTTCCCGACGCCCTGCTCGCCGAGCGATCCCTGGTGCACTTCCAGGCCGGGCTGGGCCTCGGAGACGTATTCGGGATCTCGGTCGACGTGCCGATCTACATCTGGCAGGAAGGGTTCGAGCCCGCCGTTCGCGGCACCGACCCCACCGCGATCGATCTGCAGTCCTCGGGCATCGGCGACATCCGCATCGCGCCCAAGGTGGTGATGCTCGACATCCGCCAGGGGATGCCGCTGGGCCTCGCCATCGTCGCTCCGGTCGCGCTGCCCACCGCCTCTCAGCGGTCCTTCATGGGGGAGGGCAACGTCAGTGCGGCACCCCTGTTCATCGCCGAGCTCGCCGATGGGTCGGTCCGCGACCGCGACTACCGGGTGCGCTTCGCCGTGAACGCCGGCGCCCGCATCAAGGACGACGACGTGTTCCGGGGCCTCAAGCTCGGGCCGGAGTTCCTCTATCGAGCCGGATTCGCAGCCCATCCAGCGCCGCCGGTCGAGATCGGCGTCGATCTGAACGGGTCGGTTGCCGGTGCAGAGCTCGCTCAGACCCCACTGGAGCTGCTGCCGTTCCTGCGCCTCCTCCCGGTCGAGACCGCCACCATCGCCGTGGGCGGGGGAATGGGCCTGGTCGAAGGCGTGGGGTCGCCCGACTGGCGGCTGTTCGCGAGTGCCACGCTGGCCCCCAAGTTCGATCCGCTCTCCCTCGATCGCGACAAGGACGGCATCCCCAACAAGTACGACGAGTGCGTGTCCATCCCCGAAGACCGCGACGGGTTCCAGGACGCCGATGGCTGTCCCGACGAGGACAACGACGCCGATGGGCTGCTCGACACCGTCGACCGCTGTCCCGACGACCCCGAGGACCCCGACGGGTTCCAGGACGACGACGGCTGTCCGGATCCCGACAACGACGGGGACGGCATCCTGGACGGCTCCGACCAGTGCCCCTTCGAGCCCGAGGACTTCGACGGCTTCCAGGACCTGGATGGCTGTCCCGAACCCGACAACGACCGCGACAACTTCCCCGATGTCGCAGACGCCTGCCCGAACGCCGCCGAGACCATCAACGGCTTCGACGACCAGGACGGCTGCCCCGACGAGAAACCCTACATCGACACCGATGGCGACGGCCTGCAGGACGAGGTCGATCAGTGTCCCTTCGATCCCGAGGACGTCGACACCTGGCAGGATCTGGACGGCTGCCCCGATCCCGACAACGACCTCGATGGCGTGTTCGACGTCGAGGACGACTGCCCGTTCGAGAAGGAGACCCGCAACGGCTACCGCGACGAGGATGGGTGTCCCGACGAGGCGCCCAAGCGCGTCATCGTGAAGAAGTCGCGGATCGAGATCACCGAGCGCGTCTTCTTCGAGGTGAACAAGGCCATCATCCAGCCCAAGTCGTTCACGCTGCTGGACGAGGTCGCCACCGTGATCATCGATCACCCCGCCATCACGCGCATCCGCGTCGAAGGCCACACCGATGCCGATGGCAGCGAGACCTACAACGATCGCCTGTCCCAGCAGCGCGCCACGGCCGTGGTGGAGTACCTCGTCGCCAAGGGGGTCGACGCCGCCCGACTCGAGGCCGTGGGCTTCGGGGAGACCCGTCCCATCGACACCAACAAGACCCCCGACGGCAAGCAACGCAACCGCCGTGTCGAGTTCGTCATCGTGGAGCAGCAGCAGCCATGAGCGCACGACCCCGAGCCCTCGAATCCGTTCCTCTCGAAGCCCGGACACGGGATGGCTGGACGCTCGTAGGCGAGCGGATGGGCGAGGGCACGCCGGTGGTGCTCGTCATGGGGCTCGGCATGCCGGGTCACGTGTTCCACGCCGTGCGGGACGCGCTCGTCTCGGACCATGCGGTCGTCACGTACGACAACCGGGGCATTCTGCGGTCCGAGCTTCCGAAGCGTCCGTACCACATGGTCGATCTGGGCGACGACGTGCTCCGGATGATGGATGCTGCGGGGTTCGACAGCGCGCACATCGTCGGGGTGAGCATGGGGGGCATGGCCGTGCAGGAGACCGCGCTGGGCGCTCCGCGTCGCGTCCGCAGCCTCACCCTCGTGGCCACCCATTCGGGCGGGTTGCGGGCCATCCTGCCGAAGCCCGCAGGCCTGCTGAACATCCTCCAGAGCCGCATCGGGCCCCGTTCGGGTCGTGCAGCGGCCCTGGCTCGCCTGCTCTATCCCCCCGAGGCCGGCATCGCGCCGATGTCCTCTCCCGCCGTGCGCCACATGGCCGAGCACGCCGACGATCCCAAGCAGCGTGCAGCCACCCGGTTGCAGCTGGGTGCCGTGCGGTCCCATCGCACCACGGGTCGACTCCACGCGCTGCAGATCCCCACCCAGGTCGTGCGTCCCGGGCGCGACCGGCTGTGTCGTCCCGACAACAACGACCGCCTGGCGGCCCAGATCCCCGGTGCGCGCCTGGTGCGATTCGACGAGGCGGGTCACGGCATCATCGTGCAGTCCGCCGGCCGGCTCGCCGAGCAGATCCGCGCCCACGTCGCATCCAGCGATGGATGAGTGCGAGCGGACGGGGGGTTATCAGGCCCGCAACCATTGCAGGAAGGTCCCATGTCGTTCACGTCTCCGCATCTCGCGCTCGGCCTCGCCACCATGGCGACCCTGGCTCTCGCCGCGCCGGCCGCCCATGCCCAGGCCGATCGGCAGTACAGCTCGTCGTACAAGCGCGACAGCCGGCTTCCCGACAACACCTTCTCGTACTCCAGCGCGATGGACAGCAACAAGGAGACCAGCTGGCAGGTCGATCCCGAGAAAGACAACCTCAAGCAGTGGATCGAGATCGACATCCCCGCGTCGAAGGTCGACAAGCTCGGTGTGGTCATCGGCTGGGACAAGACCGAGGACACGTTCAAGGACTACGCGCGGCTGAAGTCCGCCGAGGTAGTGGTGTTCGAGAAGATCAACGCCACCGAGCGCAAGCAGCTCGGCACCGGCTCTGTGGAGTTCAAGGACGAGCGGGGTTGGCAGATCGTCGATCTCGACAACGTCCACGTGGGTGAGCTCGGCGGGATCGTGCGGGTCGAGGTGAAGGAGGTCTACCCCGGCATCGACTTCACCAACCTCGCCGTGTCCGAAGTTCGCGTCCACCTCGAGGAGTTCCCGGCCGAGACCGTGCAGCTCAACAACGTGCCCAAGGCGGCCGACGAGTCCTCGCACGACGCCTCGATGGCCGTCGACGGCAACGACCGGACCTACTTCGTGGCCGAGGGCAAGACCACCGAGATCGCCATCGAAGCCCCCGGATACGGCGTGGCATCGGTGGGCATCACTCCCGGCCCGTCGACGCACGCGCGTCCCAAGACCGTGAAGATCAAGTCCACCGTGCTCGCGCAGGAGATGGTCCACGAGATCCCCGAAGACGCCAAGGGCCAGCAGTGGGTCCTCATCCCCATCGTGAAGGGCTACACCGGCGGCGCCTGGGGAGAGGTCGTGGTCGAGGTCACCGACACCTGGCCGGGCTCCAAGGAAGACGCGCCACTGGCCATCGGCGAGCTGCGCATGAACGCCGCCACCATCGAAGAGTTCTAGCGGGGGCGCCGGGTCGATCGCACGAAGAGCTGTCAGCACTGCTCCGGAAATGGGTGCTGCAGCGACGGTCGATCCCGCTAGAAAGAGGCCTATGAACCTCGATCAGCGCAACGTCGCCACGGAGTCACGGAGCACACCGAGGATTTCACGGAGAGGTCAGGAAGGGGCGTGGTCCATCACACGTCGCCACAAGCGCCTCGCCTCGGGGCGACCTTTGAGCGCAAACCATGGGTGTCCGCCTGAAGGAGCTGACCCTGACCGCTGACTCCTGGGAAGAAACCCTCACTGCCGGGTCGAAGCAGGATTCAGGCTACAGGCTTCAGGGCTGCTGACCACGCCCACGTCGGCGATCCCGAGTTCGCTCGATAGATAAGGTTGAAGACTTGCTATTGGATAGAGGGTCTCCGTCGACACCCGCTGGGGTCATGTCCTGAAGCCTGAGGCCTCCTCGGCCCCGCCCAGGCGGCTTCTCTCCGGGAATCACCGCTGACTGCCACGGCATCAGTCCAGCACGACCCAGCCGAGCTTCCAGCCCACGGCCGTCATGATCAGAGCGATTGCCGTGGTGCCGATCGCCGTGAAGGCCGCCCCCAGCTCGAAGCCAGCGCCGATCGCGAAGAACGTCGCCGATGGCAGCATGATCAGCCACAGCGCTGCGGTCGGACGGGGCTCGGCGCGGGGCGGCGGGGGCGTGAACCGGGCCCGGGCCGCCATGTAGGCCGAAGCCTCCTCGGGGGTGCCGAGCCCGAAGACCGGGTGGTAGATGTACGTCCCGTCGTCCAACGCGGTCCACAGGCGCTCGAAGAGCGTTTCGAGATCGGGCGCGATCACGGGTCGGGGCGCGTCGTCGTGCAGGAACTCCAGCACCCGACCACTCGCGGCGTCCACCACGAGGAGCTGTCCGGCGCCGTCGCTGGCGAACGGATGCCAGACGGGGTTCCACCAGTCGGAGTCCCAGCCCTCCTCCTGCGCGAGCGCGTCCATGCGTCGCTTCTCGTCCTGGGCGTTCGCGAAGGAGAGGATGCGATGGGATTCGATCAGCGGCGGCCCGTCGAGCTGGCCGTCGAACACCTGGTAGAGCGGCGCCAGCGGACCCGAAGCGTCGGGGTTCGGTGGACCGAGCTGGGGTGGTGGCTCGGTCTCGGCCTCCAACCAGGCCGCGAAGGCGGGGATCGGCGTGGGCATGTCCGGCTCCGATTGCGGGCGGACGATAACGCCCCGCATCGATCGCGTGGTTCAAGAGCGTCCGACAAACGTGTCTGACACTGTGGGACGCCCCGTATTCATTGGCGTTTCGCAGGGTTCGACACCTCGAGCGCTCGCGTTCAACGATGCAGGATCGGCAGCCGAACCGTCGCCACCGGCCCCTCGGGAAGCCCGTCCCAGACTTCGAACGCGGGCTCGTCCGCGGGGTCCACCCGAGCGCCGGGAAGCCAGGTCCCGAACAGCCAGTCCAGGCCGAGCTGCTCGCGCTCGATGCCCTCCGACACGTCCAGCTCCACCACGTCCATCGCGCCGAACCGCACCACGTTCACGCGACCGCCGAGGGATCCCGCCGCGTCCTCGGGAATACGGACTCCCAGGGTGTACCGACACTCCGCCAGCGGAACCAGGTCGGGGTCGTCGCGCGTCCATCCCGCCCATTCCGCATCCGGACCCTTCGACAGCCCCGTAGACACAGCCCAGTCCAGCAGCTCCTCCCGGATCCGCTCGAAGGTGCCGGGCGAATAGCTGTCCTGAGCGCTGCGCACCGCCCACGTCGAAGGCGGCAGGGTCCGGAACCTCGGCTCGAACGGGGGATCCGGCGCCGTACCGTCCGGGAGCCGCTCCAGCTGGAACCGCTGCTCGAACACCGCTCGGCGGGAGCGCCGCCAGGCCCCGAGATCGAACGCACTCGGCGGCACCCCGTGCATCTTGCGGAACGCCCGCGAGAAGTTCGCGGCATTGCTGAAGCCCGTCTTCGCCGCGATGTGGGTCAGGCGACCCCCGGGCGGATCCTCCCCGCTGCGCTCCAGCTGGTCCAGCAGCGCA
This sequence comes from Myxococcota bacterium, assembly GCA_965224055.1. Taxonomy (GTDB): domain Bacteria; phylum Myxococcota_A; class UBA796; order UBA796; genus JACKEQ01. Next base: position 7,726,811 of record OZ245034.1, read on the forward strand.
ATCGCCCACTGCAGCCGCACGCGGAGCTGGAACCGGTTCAGCGTCTCGCCCGTCACCGTCTTGAACACCCGGTGGAAGTGGCAGGGCGAGAGGTGCGCGGCGGCAGCGGCTTCCTCCAGCGACACGGTGCGGTCGCGGTTCTCCACCACGTGGTCGATCGCGCGATTCACCCGACGCAGCCAGTCGCTTCGCGGGTCGGATTCGGAGGTGGAGGGCATGGCGGGGATCTACCCGAACAGCGCAAGATCCGACAAGCGCCGGGGCACCGGGCACGTGAAGAGAGGTGCGAATCCCCCACAGTGGAGCCCCCAATGGACATCGACCTCGGAACCTTCTCGGTCAGCCTCGCAGTGAAGGACCTGCAGACCAGCATGGCCTTCTACGCCCACCTCGGGTTCGAGCAGATCGCCGGAGAGCCCAAGGACACTTCAGGAGGAAACGGCTCAGCGGAGCGAGCCGGGAAGCTCCGGCAGAGGAAGTGGGTGATCCTGAAGAACGGCGATGCGAAGATCGGGCTGTTCCAGGGCATGTTCGAAGACAACCTCCTCACGCTCAACCCGCCGAACGCCCGTGCCATCGAAGCCCACCTGAAGACCAACGGCATCGAGCCCGTCACGGCCACCGAGGGCGACAGCGGCCCCGCGCACTTCGTCATCCAGGATCCCGACGGGAACACCATCCTCGTCGATCAGCACGCGTAGCGCAGCAGGCGCTGTGGCGTCTCCTGCAAGTTCAATGGCACGATTGGCGACGGACGCGTCCCCATCGACGACCTAAGGTGCAGGTCGGAGGCCCGATGTCCGCACCGTTCCCCGTCCCGCACACCTGGCCGATCCTGCTCGCCGACCTCGGCCTGTCGGAGGTCCACGTCCTCAAGCGGGCGGATCTCCCCGTCGATCTGTTCCGGCGGGCGGTTCGGGCGCATGGCGATGGCACCGAGCCTCCCCGGATCACCGCGCAGCAGTACTTCGGGTTGTTCGATGCGCTCGAAGCCGAGCTCGACGACCCGTTGATCGGGCTGCGGATCGGTCAGGCCATCTCGGTCGAGATGTTCGAGCCGCCCATCTTCGCCGCGCTGTGCAGTCCCGACATGGCCCGGGCCGTCGAGCGTCTGCAGCGGTTCAAGCGCCTCGTGGGGCCGTTCCGGCTCGAGGTGGAGGCCACCGAGCACCACACCACCCTGGCGTTCGAGGGCGTGGGCGTGCCGCAGATGCCGGCCAACATCGCGCAGATGGAGCTCGTGTTCATCACCCACCTGCTGAGGCTCGCCACCCGGTCGCCCGTCGCGCCCCTCGAGGTGACGTTCCGGGGGCGATACGACGCCGAGCTCCTCGCCCCGTTCCGCAGCTTCTTCGCCTGCCCGGTGCGCTCGGGCACCGCCTGGACCGTGCGGTTCTCCGACCTCGACATGCGACGCCCCTTCCTCACCGCCAACACCGGGATGTGGAACGTCTTCGAGCCGCGCTTGCGTCGGCGCCTGGCCGAGCTCGATGCCGCCGCCGACAGCACCGAGCGGGTCCGGGCCGCGCTGTTCGAGCTCCTGCCGAGTGGTCGGTCGAGCGTGGCCGATGTGGGTCGCACGCTGGGCATGAGCCGGCGGAGCCTGCAGCGGCGGCTCTCCGAGGAGGGCATCACGTTTCAGGCCGTGCTGGACGGGACGCGAGAGGATCTGGCGCGCCACTACCTCGGTCAGACCGCGCTCTCTGGGGCCGAGATCGGCTTTCTGCTCGGCTACGACGACCCCAGCTCGTTCTTCCGCGCGTTTCAGCGATGGACCGGCGAGACTCCCGAGACCGTGCGGTCCATGTTGCGGGAGCGGGCAGCCGAGTGAGGGCTCATAGCGACGCGAGGAGCGCGAACAGCCCGAACAGCCCGACGAAGATCAACCCGAAGCCGCCCATGAAGATGCCGGCAGGTAGCGCGCTGTGGCCGTTGGCCTCCCGCACCTCGCGATAGCGGCCGACCACCGGGAAGGTGGACAGCAGCGGCCCGATGAACAGCTTCGAGAGGATGCCGGGCGGCTGGTGCGTCTCGTCGTGGGTGGTCAGGTACTGCTGGATGTGCGCGGCGGAGAGCTGCGCGGCCAGGCTCCCGACCACCATCACCCCGATGACACCGAAGAGGAGGGGTTCGTCCATGTTCGGGACGATACCCGGGGAGAACCCTGCCTTCAAACGCTCATGAGGGTGATCTCCCGCAGCACGGCGCCGGCCGCCGCCGCACCCGACCGCCACGCCGCCTCCACGCCGCTCGCAGCCGCTGTCGGGTCCACGCAGCTGTCACCCGCCACGATCACCCCGTCGCTCCGCAGGAGCTCCTCCGGCCCGTGTCCGCGGTCCGTCTCGGCGGACCTCTGGACGTTCGCATACCGCCAGCGATGCGCGACGCACGCGTCGAAGGTCCCTCCGGTGGCATCGGTGAACGCCGCCCCCAGCGCCTCTGCCACGGCCGCAGGATCGTCCTCGAGATGCTCCGCCGACCACGCGTCGGTGGCGTGCACCACCCAGCGCTCGGGCACCGTGCGGCCAGGCAGCGTATCCTGACGGATGGCGAAGGACAGGGGCCCATCGAGGTCCAGGCGGGTCTGCTCGATGCCCGTGGCGCCCGACAGCATCGCCACCCACGCCGGCCGGTACGCGATGCGGCCCACCTGCTGGGCCAGCTCCGGGAGCGCGTCGGCCAGGATGGCGTGGGTCTGGGGCCCGGGAGCCGTCACGATCACCCGGTCCCAGGTGCCCAGCACGCCGTTGTCGTCCTGCACCTGCCAGCCCTCCGGGGTCTGCGCGATGGACGTCACGCGCACCCCCGTGTGCAGGGGGATCGCGCGCTCCGACGACCCCACGACGGACGCCAGCACGTGCCGGATCAGGGCCGAGCTGCGGGGGACCCCCACGAACACGGGGGGTTCCGCGCCCTCCTCTGAGATCCGGGCGACCGCGCCGGCCGCTTCCCACATCCGGACCTGGCGCAGGAACCGGGGGTCGGCGACCGCGAATCCAGGCGGACCGTGGTCGAACGGCCCCTCCGCGCGGGCGTTTCGAGCCTGGGGATCCACGCCGGACCGGGGGATCGAGCGCCGACTCGACAGGCGACCGCCCGGCCCGCGGGACTTGTCGGCCAGCGAGACGTCGATCCCCATCCGGCACAGGAGCGCGGCGGCGGTCGCACCCGCCATGCCCGCGCCGATCACCAGCACCCGGGGTAGACCTCCATCCCCGTGGAGGGCCCCCACCGGCCGAGCCACTCGCTCCTCCCAGGCGTCGAGGTCGAGTCGCTTCGCGTGTCGGGCCATCGAGCGCCCCCGCACCCGCCCGAACACCGGCTGCTCGGGCTCGAACGGTCGATCGAAGCCGCCCAGGCACCAGGTCAGCCCTCCCACCGAGTTGGGGTCCCGTCCATCCAGCGCCAGGCGGTCGTTCAGCTCGAACAGCCGGGCGAACGTCTGACGGGGGCCCTTCGACCAGCCGAGCAGGGCCTTGCCCCAGGTCATCCGCACGTTGTTGTGCAGCTCACCGTGCTTGAGCAGCGATCGCTGGGCGATGTCCCAGAGTCGCTCGCCGGTCAGCCCGTTCTCCAGAGCCTGAAGCGGCAGCACGTCGCGCGCGTCGGCGATGTGGGCTTCGAGGCTGGCCCGCGCCCACTCCGGCAGAGCCCCGTACGAGCGGGCACGGCGGTCGTGATGGCACACGTGCCAGCTCATCTCGCGCCACACCAGGAGCTCGTCGAGGTACTTGTCGGCCCCCTTGCCGCCCACCTCGGCCGCCTCCCGGGCGATCCGGAACGGCGAGACGTGGCCGTAGTGCAGGTACGCGCTCATCCGGGACACGCCGGTGGGCTTGGCGGCGTTGTTGCGGTCGCGGCTGTAGCGCTTCAGGTGTCCGTCGCGCCAGGTGGTCCAGCGTTCGTACCCGGCCACGCTCCCGCCCCGGGTGTCGGCCACGGGGGGCAGGGAGTGATCGATGGCACAGGCGGCGATCAGCCCGTCCAGCTGGGCGTCGGTGGCGTCCCGCATCGCGACGGGCTCGAAGGGCAGCGGCCCATCGTAGGGTCGGGTCTCGATGTCGAAGGTGGGCCAGGGGGCATCCATGTCGTCGCGCAGCGGAGTGCTGGCCTTGCGGAACCGGAACGCCCGGCCGTGGGCCTTGCCCATCGCGAACATCGGCACGATGCACGACGCGTCGACGGGCCAGACGGGGGCCACCCGAGCCAGGGCACGGGTCCAGCCCCGGAGCGGGTCGAGGGGGAAGTGATCGGTGACCACCAGGGGGGCGGATTCACACAGCTGGGCCAGGACCGGCCCGCGATGACCGGGTCGCTCGACGTGGAAGGCTGCGGAGAGCCCCTGCTCGTCGAGCTCGCTCGCGAGGTCCCGCGCGCCCTGGAGGATGAACGCATGGTGGCGGTCGGTGGCGTGGGGATAGCGCTCCGAGACCGCGTGGTAGACCAGCAGGGGCCGATCGAGCGCAGCAGCGGCATGCCGGGCGACGTCGAGCACGGGGTTGTCGTGCCCCCGCACGGCCACGCGCAGCCAGGCCACGACAGGCCCGGTCCGGCGCAGATCGGGTTCGGGTCGGTCCAGCGGCAGTCGGCGCTCGAGTACGGGGGGAAGCGGCAGGGCGTCGGGGGGCATGGAGGCCTCGTGGGGAGCAGGGGATTACACATAAGCTGTTCAAAAGCAGCGCACATGTAGGAGCCCCATGCCCGAAGGCCATACCCTGCACCGGCGCGCCCGGGATCACTCCCGGTGGTTCGGCGGACAGACCGTGCACCTGTCGTCGCCCCAGGGGCGCTTCTCCGACGGAGCTTCGGCGCTCGACCGCTGCGTGTTCCGCGAGGCGCGGGCGGTCGGAAAGCACCTGCTCTACCGGTTCGACGAGGGGTTCATCCACATCCACCTCGGCCTGTTCGGGAAGTTCCGCGTGCACCGCAACCCCGCTCCCGAGCCGAAGGGCGCGATCCGATTGCGGATGAAGGGCGACGACCGGACGCTCGACCTGTCGGGGCCGACCGCGTGCGAGCTGTTCACCGACGAGCACGTGGCGCGTCTGCGAGCCCGACTCGGTCCGGATCCGCTGGACGATGGGGAGCCGATGGAGGACCGGCGCGAGCGCTTCTACACCCTGCTCGCGCGGCGTCGCAAGGAGATCGGAGCCGTGTTGCTCGACCAGAAGGTGGTGGCGGGGGTGGGCAACGTATACCGGGCCGAGCTGCTGTTCCGGGCCGGCATCTCGCCGTATCGCTCGGCACAGCAGGTCTCGCACGACGAGGCCGATGCGCTGTGGGACGACATGGTGGGGCTGCTCGAGCTCGGGAAGAAGTACGATCGGATCATCACCGTGAAGCCCGAGCACGCCGATGTGCCGCCGCACAAGCTGAAGCGGCGGGAGCGGCTGTACGTCTACAAGCGCAAGGTGTGCCGGGTCTGCGAGCGCGACATCGTCTGGGGCGAACTGGCGAACCGCAACATGTACCACTGCCCGGGATGTCAGCCGGACTGACCGACGTCCCCCGCCTCCGTCTCTACGTCTGGCTCCTCCGCCGTCCCTGCCGGAGCTTCTCCAGCGCACGCCGGGTCTCCGGCCCCACGGGTTCCGCGAGGCGGGCCGCCTCGCGCCGTGCCCTCAGACCCGCAGCGAACGCCTGCAGCTCTCTGTCGTCCAGCACGTGCCCATCGCGACCCAACCCCGCGATGAACCCCGCCACCTCGGCCTCGTTCGCGTCCGGAAGCGCCAGGGAGTCCAATACGTCGACGATCCGGGGGTGCTCCACCACGGAGGCGGCCTCCACCGACACCTCCTCCAGCTTGTGCCGGGTGAGGCGCACGTGGCGGTCCTCCCGCCTGCGATGGGCCCGGGTCGCGAACACGAAGAACGCCGCGAACATCCCCGACAGCGCGAGCAGTCCGAACGCGACCATCGACCCCGCCCAGTTCCGCTGGGCCTGGTGCCACGCGGCCCGCTGGAGCAACGACGCGTGCTCGGTGGGGGCGGTGGCCTCGGCGTACGCGCTCTCGACGGCCGCGGAGTAGGCTTCGACGGCACGCGTCGTCCGCTCGCCGAGCCAGACATCGGCATCCGCGCGCATCGGGAAGTCGGTGGGGAGCATCCGTCGGTCCTCGACCGGCAGGCGGATGTCCGGCATCACGTCCGCCCAGCTCTCCTCGGAGTCGACCTCCAGTCCGGCAGACCCTGCGAGGTCGTCCAACACCGTGTCCGTCGTGGTGAACAGGCCATCGCTGCCGATCACGGTGGCTTCGGTGGCTTCGGTGGCTTCGAAGCCCGCCTCGGAGAGACGGTCGACCCCGCGGGCCTGCTCGACACGGCCCACCACGACCTTGCCGGCCATCGCGTCCTGCAGCTCGGCCCGATGGGCGGTCAACCCGCGCACGAGGCGGTTGTGCACGGCGGTCTCGACCACCGCGGGCTCCGGCAGATCCGCGAACCAGTCCGGCAGGGCGGCCACACACGCGGCGTGTCCCGGACACTCGACCCGCACGGGCTCGGGCCCCGGCGGGGTCACCTGGAAGTCGGCTCCCGCCAGCACGAGGCCTCCGAGGCCGGCCAGCACGGTGCCGCCGAGCCCCGCCCACTGGCGGAACCGGTTCCAGGTCTCGCGCTCCGGATGCACCCATCGGAAGCGTTGTTCGTCGAAGTCCGCGCCCACGGGGACAACGTCACACGACGCGGCCCGATGCGTGCGTCACCCTCCGTCATACAGACGTCAGCGGCAGGCGTCGACCGGGTCCGTGTCGCTCTGGTAGCGTCCTCTCATGATCGACTCCGACCCTGGCGCGCCGCCTCCGCTTCTTCCGCAGAACGACCCCGAGCCGGGGGCCCGCGCTCGCGCGCTGGACGAGCAGCGGGTGACCTACCAGTTCGACCGGTCGATCGGGGGTCTTCCCCTCGCCCACGAGGTGCCGAGAGGCCAGGGCTACTCGATCCCGTACATGGCGAAGGCGGCCGGCGTGGAGCTGTCGCTCACCGATGCGCGGATGAAGGCGAAGAACGACCCGCGCCTGCAGGCCGAGCGCGACGCCTACGCCGAGAAGGTCCAGGCTGCAGACCTTGCACAGGGCCGGGGAGGCTTCTTCGGCTCGCTGCGCCGTCGGTTCGACGAGACCCGGGAGCGGGGGCTGTTCGCCGGCCCGATGGCGTACGCCGACGACCTCGACGACTTCGACGCCGTGCTCGCGAACCTCCCGACGCCGCTGGCCCAGTCGTGCATCGACGACGACGCCTTCTTCGCCTGGCAACGCGTCGGTGGCTGCAATCCGCTCTACCTGAAGGCGTTCGAGGGCGACCCCGCGTTTCCGGTGACCCAGGCGCACTTCGTGGCGGCGATGGCGGCCCAGGGCGTGTCTGGTGACACCCTGGCGGCAGCACGCGACGAGGGGCGCCTGTTCTGGCTCGACTACCGCGGGCTCGATGCAATCCCGACCCAGCCGAGCTTCGGGTTCGAGCGCTACCTGTCGGGGCCGATGGCGCTGTTCGTGCGCACGCCGGATGGGCCCCTGGCACCCGTGGCCATCCAGTGTCGACCCACCCCCGGTCCGAGCAACCCCATCGTCGTGCCCGCTCCGAAGTCCCAGACCGGCAAGCGCCTGGCCTGGCGGCACGCGAAGCTCGTGGTCCAGTCTGCCGACGCCGCGCTGCAGGGCCTGTCCGAGCACCTCGGCATGTGCCACGTGTTCGCCAACGCCGTGCTGCTCTGCACCGGTCGCCAGCTCGCACCCTGCCATCCGGTCCGCATCCTCCTGTGGCCGCACTTCGAGATGACCCTGGCCGCGAACGAGACCATGAAGACCTCGGTGATCGGGGAGGACGGCTTCGTCGACCAGCTCCAGGGGCCGACCCTCGAAGCCGGCATCCAGATGTCCCTCGACGCCCAGCGGGGCCGGTCGGTGGTCGACAGCCTGTTCCACCGCGACCTCGCGCTGCGGGGCCTCGACGACGCGGAGCGACTGCCCGACAACCCCTGGCGGGACGCCGTCTCCCCGATCCACGAGGCCATCCGGGCCTGGGTGCACGAGGTATTGGCGCTGTACTACTCAGATCCGTCCGTGCTGGCGGGGGATTTCGAGCTCCAGCGCTGGCACGCGTCCCTGGGCGCGAAGGACGCTGGCGACCTCCACGGGCTCCCCCCGATCGACACGCTCGATGGCCTCGTAGACCTGGTCTCCGGGGTGATCTTCCGGATCACGGCCTACCACAACATCATCAACTACGCCGGGTACGACTTCTACGGGTGGATGCCCAACCTCCCCACCGCCCGGTTCGGCCCGATTCCCGACCTCTCCGACCCCGACCAGCTCACCGAAGCATCGCTGCTCCAGTGTCTTCCGCCCATCGGGCTCGCCGAGCACACCCTCGACCTGATGCTGCCCCAGCGGGAGCTCCGCCTGAACCAGCTCGGCCAGTACCCCGAGAACTGGTTCGCCGACGAGCGGGTGGCACCGATCCTCCGGACCTTCCAGCAGCAGCTGACCACCATCGAGCACGCGGCCGAAGCGGCGGATGCGAAGCGACGCTGGTCGTACCCCTGGCTCCGGCCGTCCCGCATCGCGCAGAGCATCCATGTCTGAATCCGGACCGCCGCCCATCCGTCCGTCGAAGGGCGTGTCCGAGCTCGTCCTGCACGACGGCCCCCGCACGAGGGTGGTGCGTCGGTTCGACGCGGCGAGTGGTCTGCCTGTGGTCGTGAAGTCCCTGCGGGCCACCCATCCCACGCCGGTCGAGATCGGTCGCCTGCGGCGGGAGCACGATCTGCTGGAGCAGCTCGACGGGCAGGGAGCGCCGCGGGTGGTGCGGTTCGAGGCCGGTGAGGTGGTGCGGCTGGTGACCGAGGACCGTGGAGCGACCGCGCTGCGCGATCACCTCGACGAGGTCCGCACATCGGGAGTGCGGGCCCTGCAGGTGGCCGTCGGGATCGCCCGCTCGCTCGCAGCGGTCCACGCTCGCGGGATCCTCCATCGGGACGTGAACCCGAGCAACATCGTCGTCGACCTGTCCGGTGCGGATTCAGAGAGCGAGGCGATCGCCGACCGGGTCTGGTTGATCGACTTCGACCTCGGCTCTCAGGTGGTCGCCCGACACGCCGACCCGAACCAGCTCGCCCTCGTCGGGGGGACCCCCGCGTACTTCGCCCCCGAGCAGACCGGACGGATGAACCGCACCGTCGATGCCCGGTCCGACCTGTACTCGCTGGGCATGACCCTGTACGAACTCTTCGGGGGGCAGCGGGCGTTCACACGGTCCGACGTACTGGGGTACGCCCACGCGCACCTCGCCGTGGAGCCGCCTCGCCTGGAGCCCGTCGTGGCGGGCCTCTCGGACGATGTCGCCGCGGGGCTCGTCGCCCTCGTCCACACCCTGGTCGCCAAGGCACCGGAGGCTCGCTACCAGACCGCGAGAGGGGTCCGGATCGATCTCGAGCGGCTGCTGGACGCGGCTCGCGAGGGGGTGGCGTTCGAGGGCCTGCGAGGTCGGGCCGTCGGCGATCGACCCGATCTCCCCCAGACCCTGGTGGGCCGGGAGGCGGAGTTCGACGCGCTGCTGGTCGCGTTCGATGCGGTGCGCCAGGGTGCGTGTCGGGTGGTTGCGGTCACGGGGGAGTCCGGCATCGGCAAGTCGGCGCTGGTGCGCGAGCTGTTGCGGCCGGTGACCATCGCGGGCGGGCGCCTGCTGGCGGGCAAGTTCGACCTGTACGCCCGAGACGAGCCGTATGCCGCGCTCGGTCAGGTGTTGCAGGCGCTGTCTGCCGACCTGCTCACCGAGAGCACGCGGGACGTGGAGTCGTGGCGGACGCGTCTGTCGGAGGCTGCGGGGCCGAACGTCCGGGTGTTGGTCGACCTGGCACCCGACCTCGCCGTGCTGTTGGGTCCACCCTCCGGTCTGCCGCCCCTCGAACCCCTCGATCCCGCGGAGTCCGAGCGCCGGCTGCACGAGACCGTGCGGCGAGCCCTGGCTGCGGTCGCGTCGGTCGAGTCGCCGTTGGTGGTGTTCCTCGACGACCTGCAGTGGGCCGACCTGGCATCGCTGCGCGTGCTCGAGTCGCTGTTTCGGGACCCGAACCTGTCGCACCTGCTGCTGGTCCTGTCCTGGCGGTCCGAGGAGGTCGGGGCCGATCATGCGGTCGGGCCCACGGTGGAGGCGATTCGAGCGACCCGGATCGCTGTGACCCCCGTGCAGCTGGGCCCGTTGGCGCGGAACGACGTGGCGGCCCTGCTCGGCCGGGCCTTGCAGCGGGAGCCCTCGGATCTCGAGCCGCTGGTCGAGGTCCTGTACACCCAGACCCTCGGCAATCCCTTCTTCCTCCGCCGGCTGGTCGAAGAGGCGGGGGAGCGCGGCGCCATCCGGTTCGACGCCGATGCGCTGCGCTGGGACTGGTCCGTCGATGCACTCGAGGCCCTGGGGGTGGCCGACAACGTGGTCGCGCTCCTCCGGTCCCAGCTCGACGCGCTCCCCGAGGTCACCCGGGAGCTGTTGGCCGCAGCCGCACTGGTCCCCGAGCACTTCGACGTCGAGGTGCTGGTCCTGGCCACCGGGCGCTCGGACGCCGAGGTGCGGTCGGGGCTGGTCCCCGCTGTCGACGGGCGGTTCGTGGTTCCTCTGGACGACGACTGGTGGGGCGATGGACAGTCCCGGAACTTCCGCTTCCAGTTCGTGCACGACCGGCTCCACGAAGCCGCTGGAGCGCTGCTGTCCGACCGGGAGGCGTTGGCGGTCCACCGGCGACTCGGGCGGGCGCTCGCCGCGACTCCAGAGCTCGCACGGTCGCCGTTCCAGGCCGCGGAGCACCTGTGCACCGTGGTCGAGGCCGACGGACACGAGGCGCTGTCGGACGCCGACCGGGCGCTGTTCGTGTCTCTGGCCACCCAGGCCGGCGAGCGAGCCCTGCAGGCGGCGGCTGCCGACATCGCGCACCGGTTCCTGTCCCTGGCGGTCGCGGCGGCCGGGGAGTCGGCCTGGGTGCAGGAGGGCTCCGTTGCCCGGGCGCGGGTCACGCTCGCTGCGCGCGCCGCCTGGTGGAGCCACCACGCCGACGCCTTCGACGCGCACATCGCATCGCTACGAGCCCATTCAGAAGGGGTTCTCGACGGGTTGCGCGCCGATGAGCTCGTCCTGCAGGCCCGCATCGCGTCGGGAGAGCTGACCGCCGCCCTGGATCGGGCCGTCGAGGTCCTCGGCGAAGTGGGGGTCGCGTTGCCCCGCAAGCCCACCCAGGACGACGTCATGGCCGCCGTCGGCGAGGCGCTGCAGTCGGTGCAGGGGCAGACCCTCGAGTCGCTGTCCGAGCGCACGACCGACCGCGATCCCGTCGAGCGCGCCACCCGTCGATTCCTGGTCCGGGTGGCGTCGGCTGCGTACGTCGCCGAGCCCAACCTGCTCCCGCTCGTCGCCTGCGAGCTCGTCCACCGCAGCATCGAGCGCGGCGTGTCCGGGGAGTCGGCCTACGGGTTCGGCGTCTTCTCCCTGTGTCTGTCGGCTGGCTGGTTGCTCGAAGCCGCCGCGGGGCAGGGGGAGCTGGCCCTCGGGCTGATGCGGCGGTTCCCCGACCGGGCACTCGAAGGGGCGGTGCAGCACGTGGTGCATCACTTCACGCGGGTCTGGGCCGAGCCCCTGCGCACGATCTACGACGAGACGCGCACGGTGTACCGGTCGCTGATGGACGTGGGCGACCTCGAGTACGCCGGCTGGGTGCTCCACATGCGGGTGATCTACGGCTTCTTCTCGGGGGTCGAGCTGCCCGACCTCGTCGAGGAGACCGGGCGGACGCTCGACCGCATGCGTCTGCACGAGATGGACGCCGCGCGGGCCTGCACCGAGCAGTACGACGTGCTGGTGCGGGGCTGGATGGGCCTCGAAGACGGCCCGGCGGATCCGGCGCTGCTCCAGAGCCCCACGTACGACGCCGACGCGTTGTTCTCGGTGTACGTCGAGATGGACTTTCGGGCCGCCGTGCTGGCGCTGTCCGTCGCTCGGTTGGCGTCGGCGGTGTTCGGTGGCTCCCCCGAAGCCGCCCGGTTCGCGCGCGACTGCCTGACCTTCCAGGACGGCGCCCTGGCCATCTTCTACCAGGCGCCGATGCGGGTCTACGCCACGATCGCGCTGCTCGACGAGGTCCATCCCATCGGGGCTCCAGCGGACGCGACCGTCGATCCGGCCGCGCTGGCCGGCGTCCTGGAGACGGTGGATGCGCTCGCGCCCGCCCTGGAGGTCACGGCGGCGAGGATTCCTGCCAATGGAGCGCACCTGCTGGCCCTCTACGAAGCCGAGGTCGCTCGGGTCCGTGGAGATCTGGCACTCGCGATCCCGCGCTACGACCAGGCCATCGACGCCGCCCTCGAAGCGGGGGTCCGACACGTCGCTGCCCTCGCCAGCGAGCGGGCAGGTCGCTTCCATCTGGCGCGGGGGGCCTCGAGGATCGCGCGGATCTACTTGCAGGATGCGCGTCACCAGTGGCTTCGGTGGGGTGCGACAGCGCGGGTGGCGCAGCTGGACTCGGAGCTCGGCGCCTGGGTGCGGCCGGTCGACGCGCCGCGCTTCGACGACGAGGATCTGGGCACGGTCTCCGACCCTGCGAGACCCCACGCGAGAACGCATCACACACAGGGAATCCAGGCAGCCACGGTATCGGGAACCCAGCATTCCGGGGGTCTTCACGGAATGGACTTCGAGAGCGTGCTCCAGGCATCCGTGGCCATCGCGAGCGAGGTCGAGCTGGATGCCCTCGTCACCCGGTCCATGTCGATCCTGGTCGAGAACGTCGGGGCCCGGCGGGGCGTCCTGCTGCTCGCGCATCGAGGAGAGCTGTACGTCGAGGCCGTCGCGGAAGCCCCCGCCTTCGAGGGGCAGGCCCCCCGGGTGGAGCGGCTGGATCGGGCTCCGCTGGACTCGGTGGACACCGTGGATGCACTCGCACAGACCCTCATCCGCCGCGTCTGGCGGAGCGGGCAGGCCGAGACCCACGACGACGCCACCCAGCGCAGGGCAGCCGCGTCCGGAACCCTCGATGCCGGCCCCGGCCGTTCGGTGCTGGTGTCGCGAATCGACCATCAGGGACGGCCTCTCGGCGTGCTGTACTTCGACAACGACCTCACCACGGGTGCGTTCACCCGGGGGCGCGTCCGCATCCTCGAAGCGCTGGCGCCCCAGGTCGCAGTGAGCGTGCGGAACGTCCGTCTGCAGGCGGCCCAGAACCGGTTCGTCCCGCATCAGTTCCTGCGGAGCCTCGAGCGCCACGACATCCTCGACGTCGAGGTGGGGGATCACAAGCTCGAGGAGGTCTCGGTCTTCTTCAGCGACGTGTGGGGATTCACCCCGCTCATCGAGGCGCTCTCGGCCGAGGAGGCCCTGGGCTTCATCAACCGCTACCTGTCGTTCGCAGAGCCCGCGATCACGGGCTCCGGCGGGTTCATCGACACCTACCTGGGTGACGGGATCATGGCGCTGTTCGACGAGCCCGGACGCAGTGCGGATGCGGCCGTGACCGGGGCGGTTGCCATGCACCACGCCCTCGACCGGTTCAACGTCGAGCGCGAAGCAGCGGGGCTGCTGCAGGTCCGCACGGGGGTGGGGATCAACACCGGCACCGTGACGATGGCCACCATCGGGGGTCAGCGGTCGCTCAAGTGCGGGGTCGTGGGGGATCCCGTCAACCTCGCCGCCCGGGTCGAGCAGCTCACCCGGCGCACGGGCTCCCGGCTGCTGATCAGCGACGACACCCAGGAGCGTTTGACGTCCGACGTCGCGGTGCGCCGAGCCGGAGTGGTCCGGGTGAAGGGGCGCGTCACGCCGCTCACCGTCTGGGAGGTCCTGGATGCCGAGCTCCCGGAGGTCCAGGCTGCGAGAACCCCCGTCCTGACGGACTGGGAGCAGGCCGTGGACGCGTACCTCGCCGGGGATGCGCACGCCGCCGTGGCAGGGTTCGCGCATTGCCTCGCGGTCTCTCGCGAAGCGGGGGTGCCCGATCTCGCGGCCGAGCGCTATCTGGCCCTCGCGCACGCCCTCGGAGATCTCGCGGAGCAGGGCGGAATCCCCGACGACTGGGACGGCATCGAGAACCTGACCCGCAAGCGGTAGCATGCGCGTCCCGACGGACCCGTGGAGCTGCCGACCATGTTCTCGTTCACGCTGCCCCAGCACGACCGCGACCCCGAAGCCCGGAACCGCGAGCTCGAGTCGGCCCGGCAGACCTACCGCTACCAGTACGACTGGCCGCCCGGTGTCGCGACTGCCGCCGAGGTGCCCCGCGCCGACAACTACTCGCTGTCGTACATCGCCCACCTCGCGCCGGTCATGGTGGAGCTGTTCCGGAACGCGATGGGGATGGCCGGGCACGCGGTGGCCCGCAAGGCCCTCGAGGAGCTCGTCGAGGCCGAGATCGCCACGCTGCAGGGGATCGACCGGACCAGGTTCGGCCAGTACATGTTCGAGGTCCACCAGCGCATCGCCGAGCACATCACCAGCAAGCAGGTCGACGATCCCCAGGAGTTCGGCGACCTGTTCTCGCGCATCGAGCCCGTGCCGTGCTGGCGCAACTGGACCACGGACGCCACCTTCGCCTGGCAGCGCATCGCGGGCGTGAACCCCATGCTGCTGCGGCGGATCGACGAGATCCCCGACCACGTCGCCATCACCGGGGATGTGGTGTCGAAGTCCGGTCACAGCCTGCAGGCCGCACTGAAGGAAGGTCGGGCCTTCGCGTGTGATTACGCCGTGCTGGACGGGGCGCAGTGCGGGGCGACCAACGAACGCCGGAAGTACCTCTATGCGCCGTACGCTCTGTTCATCGCGGCCGGAGGCACGCTCCACCCGGTGGCCATCCAGCGCGGCCAGACCCCCGACACCGGCGTGTTCACCCCGATCGACGGCGAAGAATGGGCACTGGCCAAGCTCGCGGTCCAGGTGGCCGACGCCAACTACCACGAGCCCATGGTCCACCTCGGCCGCACCCACATGGTGATGGAGGCCGTCGCCCTCGCGGCCCATCGCCACTTCGCCTCCAGCCATCCCTTCTACGGACTGCTCCTGCCGCACTGCGCGTTCACGCTGCCGATCAACCACTCCGCTGCGACCAGCCTGATCGCGCCCGGGGGCGTGATCGACCACGCGTTTGCCGGCACGATCGAGACCTCCGCCAGCCTGGTGCGCGTCGCCCTCGACCACAACCCCATCCGCGACGCGAACCCGGTGGTCGACCTCGCGGCCCGGGGGTTGATGGACACCGACGTGCTCCCCGAGCACCCGTACCGGGACGACGCTCTGCTCGTGTGGCGCGCCATCCGGGACTACGCCCAGGCCTACGTCGCCTACCACTACGACAGCGACGCGGACGTCGTCGAAGATCCCGAGCTACAGGCCTTCGTCGCCGAGCTGTCGTCCCCCGAAGGAGGCCGTCTGGTCGGGGTGGATCCGGTCACGAACGTCGATGGGCTCGCCCAGCTCGTGGCCACGCTGATCTGGACCGCCACCGGCCAGCACAGCGCGGTGAACTTCACCCAGTTCCCTTACATGGGCGCCATCCCCAACATCGCAGGTGCGTTCTGGAATCCCTGGCCCTGCGAGGACGGCTCCACGCCGCCGCTCACCGAGGTGTTGCCGCCGATGAACATGGCCCTGGTGCAGTTCAACACGGTCTATCAGCTGTCGAACCTGCGGGTGAACTACCTCGGGGACTACGGGATGACGCACTTCCTCGATCCGAAGGTGCGCGGCATCGTGTCGGACTTCCAGAGCGCGCTGAAGACCATCGAGACGACCATCTCCGAGCGCGATGCGAACCGCTACCTGCCGTACCCGCACCTGCTTCCGTCGACGATCCCGAACTCGATCCACATCTGAGGATCAGGCGCCCGAGGCGAGCGCCACGAGACCGCCGACCATCAGGGCGCTGCCGAGGATTCCGTAGAACACCCGGGCGCCGCCGCGACCGAGCAGGGCCACCCAGATCCGCGCCTTGCGGTTGTGCATGAAGAAGTCCCAGTCGCCCACGGCACCTGCGATCGAGAACCCTCCTGCGGCCATGATCAGCAGTCCCATCATCTGTCTCCTCCGTCGGTTCGTCCCGGCGCATCCGGGTGTCGGGAGTCTGGCCACGACCCGGGGTGGGGGAAGGGGTTCGATTCCGTCTGCAACCGTTCGCAACACAGAGGGCACCTCCTGGGGACGACCGGGGCGGGCTGCCACGTCTGGGGAGACGGGGCGTCCGCCTTCGGAGCGGCTCAGCTCGAGCTCGGCGGAATGGGATCGACCCGAGACTCCCGAACCGGACGCACAGGAGTGGATAGGGGACCCCGGAACGGCTGGAGGCCCCATGTGCGACGAGATCACCGAGTTGGAGAACGCAAAGCTGCTGAGCCGGCGAGCCGTGGTGGCGGGCGCGTCTGCGGCTGCACTGCTCGTCGGGTGTGGGTCGGGAGCAGGTGAACCGTCCGAGGCGCCCGAAGCCGCGGGCGGAGACGAGCCCGGATCTGAAGAGACGCCGACGGAGAAGGGGTCTTCGGACCCCGCGGAGCTCACGACATCGCGAAACGTGACCGTGAACACCCCCGATGGAGAGGCCGATGCGTTCTTCGTGGCGCCGAAGGACGGTGGGAAGCACCCCGGGGTGCTGATGTGGCCGGACGTCGCCGGCTTGCGACCCGCCTACGAGACGATGGCGACCCGCCTGGCGGCCGAGGGCTACGCGGTGTTGGCGGTCAACCCGTACTACCGGTCGGCGAAGGGGCCGATCCTGAAGCACTTCGACGAGTGGCGCACCGAAGAGGGCCGCGCGAAGATCGCCCCGATGCGCGAGAAGCTCACGCCAGCTGCCATCGCGTCGGATGGCAAGGCCTTCGTCGCCTGGCTCGACGAACAGGATGCGGTCGATTCGTCCAAGCAGGTCGGGACCCAGGGCTACTGCATGAGCGGACCGTTCACCTTCCGGGTCGCAGCTGCCGTTCCCGAGCGTGTGGGCGCGTTCGCGTCGTTCCACGGGGGAGGACTCGTGACGGACGACGCCGACAGCCCCCACACCCTCCTCGCGAAGGTGTCGGCAGCGGCGCTGATCTGCATCGCGCAGAACGACCACGAGCGCGATCCCGACGCCAAGCCCGCGCTCGAAGCAGCGGCGAAGGAGCACGACGTGAACGCCGAGATCGACGTCTACCCCGCGAATCACGGCTGGTGTGCGATCGACTCGCCCGTGTACGACGAAGCCCAGGCCGAGCGCGCCTGGGCCCGACTCCTGGCGACCTACGCCGAGCATCTGGTCTGATGGGCCGCAGCGCCTCCCGAGGCTGGCTCGACCGCATCCTGGGGGTGCTGGGGCTCGACTTCGATCTGGCGTTCGATCTGGAGCCCGACCGGTTCAACCGCATCACCGACGACCTGTTCCTCGGTGGCCGACCGGAGCCCGAGCACCTGCGGATGCTGCGCGACGCGGGAATCACCCACGTGTACAGCTGCCTGGATGCCGACGTGCAGCCACGCGTCGCGTTCCTCGCCGAGCACGTGCAGACGGGCTTTCTCGCGATGCGGGACGGGATGCACGAAGACCTCGCGGCCGGATTCGCGGACTTCTTCATGTTCGTCGACCAGGCGGGCCCCGATGCCCGGGTGCTCGTGCACTGCGAGCGGGGCGTGAGCCGATCGGCCACCCTGGCCATCGCGCTGCACATGCATCGCACAGGGCTCGGCTTCTTCGACGCGTTCTCGGCGGTTCGTCAGCGCCGTCCCGAGGTCCTGCCGAACATCGGATTCGCGTCCCAGCTCCAGCGCTTCGAGCACGCAGACCCCTCGTCCAGCCGGGCCTCGTTGCGGGGAGACCCCCCGGGGAGCTCGCTGGGGCGGTACCTGCACGAGGTGTGTCGCGCTCCGGTAGAGCGGGAGATCCTCGAACAGGCCCTCGCGCGCCACGACTTCGACGCGTTGGGGGCGCTGGGGTCCATCTTCGGTCCGGAGCTTCCTCGCGTGATCCAGGGTGTACGGTTGTAGGGACGAGGCCCAGATCAGCGTGTAGAGTGGCTCCATGTGGATGTTTGCACTCCTTGGCTGCCCGTACGTGGGCGGGGAACAGATCTCGGACCTCGACGACGATGGGCTCGACGCCATCCGCTTCGGAGGCCGCGACTGCGACGATCAGGATCCGGACGTGGGCGACTGCGACGTCGACCGCGACGGAGCCGTGGCTGCGAGCCTCGGCGGGAACGACTGCGACGACGGCAACGCCCAGGTCGCGCCCGGTGCAGACGAGGTGTGCGACGAGCTCGACAACGACTGCGACGGCCTCGTGGACGACTTCGACGACGATGTGGTGGGCCTCGCGGACTTCTTCGTCGACACGGATGGCGACGGCTTCGGCTCGGGCTCGGCGATTCAGCGCTGCTTCCAGCCCCCCCAGACCGCGCCGATCGACGGGGACTGCAACGACACCGACGAGGACGTGCGGCCCGGTGTTCCCGAGCGCTGCGACGGCGTGGACTGGAACTGCGACGGAGACCCCTCGCTCGGCGCGACCCAGGAGTGGTTCGCGGATGCGGACGGCGACGGGTTCGGCGACTTCCAGGAGCTCGTGGCCACCACCTGCGAGCGTCCGACCGGCCAGTCCGTCGCGCCCAACGGGTTCGACTGCGACGACACCGACCCCGACGCCCATCCAGCCGACCCCATCACGGGAGATCTGGCCGAGGTGTGCGACGGCATCGACAACGACTGCGATGGCCTGGTGGACGACGAAGACCCCGTGCTCACCGACCCCCTGGCGATCACCCGCTACCCCGACGACGACGGAGACGGCTTCGGCAATGCACTGCTCGGCCGGCCCACCTGCACGATGCTGCCCGGCTTCGTCGACAACGATCTGGACTGTGACGACGCCGACCCCCAGGCGCGTCCGGGCCCGGCGCCGGACTTCCGCACCGACGAGGTGTGCGACGGCTTCGACAACGACTGCGACGGGTTGATCGACCAGGATGACGCCAGTCTGGACCCCGACACCGCCATCTTCGGCGTGCCGGATGTCGACGGTGACGGCTTCGGAGATGCGTCCGCCGTCCCGGTGCTGGTCTGCGGCGCCGCTGTGAGCGACACCACCGACTGCGACGACACCGATCCCGACATCAACCCCGGCCAGACCGAGCGCTGCGCGGCCCCGGGTCAGACCGACGTCGTGGACGACGACTGCGATGGGCTGGTGGGGTCCATCGACCCCGACAACGACGGGCCGGATCTGGGGTACGTCGATGAGGATCTCGACGGCTTCGGGGACGCGGGACGGCCCCAACCGATGTGCGATGCCGACGTGGTGGTGAACGGCCTCTCTCCGATTCCCGGCGACTGCAACGACCAGGACGCGACGATCTCCAGCGACATCAACTGGTACGTCGACAGCGATGGGGACGGTTTCGGTGGTGCGGAGGACTTCGTGACGTCCTGCTTTCCCCAGACCGGGCGGGTCCGGAACAGCAGTGATTGCAACGACTCGGAGGGGGCGGTCAACCCGCTGGCGACCGAGTTCTGCAACGGCTTGGACGACGACTGCGATGGCGTGGTCGACAACTTCCCCATCGACGGGGTGTTCGGGTTCTTCGACTTCGACGAGGACGGCTACGCGGCGGACGGGGCGTTCGGCGGCGTGTTGTGTCCGGAAGATGGCGGCATCGCCCAGGTGCGAGGCGACTGCGACGACGAGGACCCCACCCGCAACCCGGGCCTCCTCGAGGACTGCAGTGCCGTCGATCGGGACTGCGATGGGCTCGTGAGCGACGACGACCCCGACATCGTCCTGCCCGACTGGTACCTGGACGCCGACCTGGACGGCTTCGGCTCCCAGGATCCCGCGGATGCGTTGGCGCAGTGCGAGCCGCCGCCTGGCCACGTTCCGAACGCCGACGACTGCGACGATACGGATTCCTCCACCTACTTCGCGACCTACTTCGGGGCGTCCGAGAGCGCGGCCGCGGGCGTCGGGCTGCTGGTGCACGAGCTGTCCGAGGTCCTCGACAACCCGGGTCGGTGTCGGGCAGACGGCTCCGATGGCGCCCCGGTCACCACCCGCGTAGAGCTCGATCCGAACGAGCTCTTCGTGGTCCAGGGAGGTGTTCTGAGCATCGCAGAAGGCGAGGCCATCGAGCTCGTGCCGCCCGTCGGCCAGCGCGCCACGGTGTGTTGGGACCCGTCCACGTCGGTCGAAACGGCCGGTGTCCTGCGGATGGAGCGGGTCGACCTGGTCTTCGGGACGGTAGGGGGCGGCGCGTGTTTACCGCTGACCACGGTGACGCAGTCCCCGGTCGTCGTCCGGGACGAGGGGTCTGGCGCAGGCCGTTCACCGGGTCTCGATCTGGACGACGTGATGCTCTCCACCGACGCCACCTTCGAGGCGCCACTGATGGCTGGGGTCGCCACCGGAGACGACGCGGCGGTGTTCGTGCGCATCGTGGACACCGTCGTCGAACCACCGAACGTCACCCGGCCGACGTTCTCCGAGGGCCTGCTCGACCTCCGAACCGTCTCGGGGGTGGTGTCCGTCCGCGCGTCGGCCTTCACGGACATCGACTCGTCCACGTCCCTGTTCCGGGTGCGCGACACCCGAGACGTCATCGTCGACGGTTTGGAGGTCGAGGCATCGTCCTTCGACGACCTCGAGGTGGTCTCCGCCGATATCTCGGGGGCACTCCTGGAATCCGAAGGACTGCAGAGCACGCAGTCCTTCGCGCTCGACTGGAATCTGGTGCGACTGTCCGACAGCGCACTCACCGAGCCCGCCCTGTGCGCCGGTGCGAACGGCTGCTCGACCACCGGTTCGGTCGGTGTGGACGGGCGGATCGCGGTCCGCTCCAGCTTCTTCGACGGTGTGGAGGACCTCGATGCGTCCGGCAACAGCGTCGGCCTCGCCCGCATCGACAGCGCGCTCACGACGACGGAGCCCCTGCGCACCGTGGATGTCCGCGCACGGGGTCTCGGGACGCCCACCACGCCGTGGGTCGAGCTCGTCGGGACGGGTGGCGCGCTCACCAGCGTGCGCGACCGCTACGACGGAGATGTGGGCGATATCGTCTCGGACGGCGCCACCCTCACGCTGGCCAGCACACACCTGACGGGGTCCCTCACGGTGGCGGATGCCGCAGGGCTCGCGGAGCTTCGCGGGGTGTCCGTGGCGGACGTTCCCGGCGGGTCCGCACCCATCGTGACGCTGGAGGTGGCCACGGCTGTGCTGGACGGGGTGATGATCACGGGCGATGCCGACCTGAGTCTCGTCGGAGGCACGTTCGGCTCACCCGTCGGACCGATCGAGGTCTACTCCTTCGCCGATGGCCCGGTGCCCGGGATCTGTGGCTCCGTGCTGTGCGAAGCCATCGACCGATTCGCACTCCCCGGCGTGCAACGGGACGACTCGGCGGGTCTCGAGAGCCCCGTCGTGAGCTTCGACCCCGAGCTGCCCGCGATCCGCCAGATTCCGTTCCCGGTCGAGCCCTACGTCCCCGCGACCGAGACGGTGGCCGACCCCAACCTCTACCTGTTCGCCGCCGACGCGCTGGGTTCCACCCGCTGGGATCTCGACCCGAACGGCGACTTCCTCCCGGTGGCCTGGCTGCAGGTGCAGGCTGCCGACCCGAGCTGCTGGGCGTACGGTCCCGAGGTGTTCGAGCCCGCCGCCGACCCCGACCAGGACGGTCTGTCGAACCTGGAGGAAGCCGCGCTCGGCACCTGGCCGTGTGTGCACGACACCGATGGGGACTTCATCTCCGATGGGGACGAGTCGTCCGGTGAAGCGCTCTTCCCGAACTGACCTGTCGTAAGGTGTGCGCATGCGAACCATTCCCATGACCGTTGTCTGCCTCGCCGGCCTTCTCGCTGGCCCGGCCTTCGCCAACTCGGGCCTCCAGGGCGAGCTGCCCAACGTCCCGGATGGCTGCAACACCTGCCACGTCAACGGCACGTCCAGCGGCCAGTACACGCTGTTCGGTGACCAGGTGGAGGCTGCGCTGCCCGCGCCCTTCTGGGGCGAGATCTACGACCTGGACGCCGACTCCGACGGGGTGACCAACGGCGAGGAGCTCTGGGATGCCGACGGAGATGGCGTGGAGGACGGGGGAACCCCGGTGGTCACCGACCCCTCCGACCCGACGGACTTCGTGGTGCCCGGGGGCGATGCCGACACCGACACGGACTCGGACACGGATTCGGACACCGATGCCGACACCGACTCCGATGCCGACACGGACGCCGACTCCGACACCGATGCCGACACGGATTCGGACACCGACATCGATACCGACACGGATACCGACACCGATGCGGACATCGACACGGCCGACGACGACTGTGGGTGTACGGCCTCTCCGGGCCTCGCGAGCCTCACCGCGCTCGTGGCTGTGCCGCTCGTGCTGTTCCGCCGTCGCAGGTCCTGAATCTCCGATGATCCCACAGCGTCACGAGCCGACGGCTCAGCGCTCAGCGGCGCCACGCCATCAGGCGCGTCGTCAGCGTCTTCATCCAGGGCTTCAGCCGCGTACGGTTCCAGGCCGACGCCACCTTGAAGAACGCTTCGGACGCCGTGGGGTAGGGGTGCACGGTGCTCGCGACCTGACCGAGGGTGAGGCCGTGGGTCATCGCCAGGGTGATCGGGGCCAGCCACTCGCCCGCCTGCTCGCCCACCACCACGGCGCCGTGGATCCGCCCCTTTCCGTCGGCGAAGACCTTGACGAAGCCCTCCAGTCCGTCCGTGCGGCCGCGGTCGGTCTCGTCTAGACCCACCGAGAAGGCTGTGAGCGCGGGGTCGTTGGCGGCATCGGCTGCTGAGACCCCTACGGACGCGACCTCGGGACGGGTGTAGGTCACGCGGGGAATCACCAGATCGTCCACCGTCGCCCGACCGAAGAACAACGCGTTGCGGACCACCATCCGGGCGTGATGATCGGCGGCATGGGTCAGCTGGGGCTGGCCGACCTCTCCGCTGCACACGTCGCCGGCGGCGTACACGTCGGGGTTCGTGGTCTGCAGGTGGCGGTCGACCACGATGCCGGCCTTCGTCGCCTCGATGCCCGCGGCCTCCAGATCGAGCTCGACGTTCGGCTGGCGTCCGACCGCGACCAGCACGGCATCCGCCCGGACCTCGCTCCCGGCCTCGAGGCTCAGCACGCGTTCGGGCCCGTCCAGACGGGCGGACTGCACCCGTGCGCCCAGCCGCAGCGTCACCCCGTCGCGCTCCATGGCGGCCTGGAGCAGGGCCGTGGCCTCGGGGTCCTCGCGCGACAGCACCCGGTCGGCCAGATCGATCAGCGTGACCTGGCTGCCGAACCCGGCCAGGGCCTGGGCCATCTCGCTGCCGATCACGCCTGCTCCCAGGATGGCCGTGCGTGCCGGCAGCTCGGTGAGCTCGAACAGGGACTCGTTGGTCAGCGCTCCGATCTCGTCCAGGCCGGGGATGGGGGGCACGATGGCCCGCGCTCCTGTCGCGATCAGGGCACGCGCGAAGGTCAGGGAGGCGGGCCGATTGTTCGGGTGTCCGCCAGGCTCCACGGCGATCGTGTCCCGACCCGTGAACCGCGCCGTGCCCAGGAACACGTCGATGCCCTCGCCGGCGAGACGCTCCGCGCTGTCGTGGCTGGAGATGCCCGCCCGCACGGACCGCATGCGGGCCATGGCCTCCGAGAAGTCCGTGTTCACGGTGGTGTGGACGCCGAACGGCGCGGACTGCCGGGCAGCACTGGCCAGATGCGCCGGCCGGAGCAGGGCCTTGGAGGGGACGCAGCCGCCGTTCAAGCAGTCTCCGCCGAGCAGGTGTTTCTCGACCAGCGCCACCTTCGCGCCCAGTCCGGCGGCTCCGAGGGCGGCGACCAGTCCCGCCGGACCCCCTCCGAGCACCACCAGGTTGTAGCGGGCGGCCGGGGTGGGGTTGTGCCACTCGGCCGGATGGACGTTCGAGACCAGGGTGCGATTGGCGTCGTCGTCGGGTCGTACGCGGGGGGTGTCGCTCATGCGCCGAGCTCGCTGCGCAGGGCTTCGACACGCCGGCGGTTCACCCCCATGTCGCCGTACCCGACACGACTGGCCGACCGGACGTGGACCACCCCGGCGTCGGGATCCAACTCGAGCTCGACGTCATCCTTGAACCGCAGGAACCGGGTGGTGCAGACGAACCGGAGGTAGTCGCCGTCCTCTTCGACCAGCTCGGTGCGCGGCTGGGCGAGCAGGGCCTGCCTGGCAGCGTCGAGATCGGTGGTCTGCAGGGGCTCGATGTAGTGCTGGCGGTCGGCGGGGTCGGCGCGGCTGCTGACGCAGTTGGGCGAGGAGGGGACGGGTGCGAAGCGGTCGGGCATGCCGGCTCGGGGTCAGGGAGTCAGAGGGTCAGCGCGAACAGTCGCGCCAGGAGGTCCTGTAGTGCGGGGTCGCGATCGTGCGGGACGAACACTGCGTCCGCGGCGTTGCGCGCCTTCTTCGACACGCGGGGCGACCCGCCGTCGACCTCCCCCGTGTGCAGGTCGACCCGGCCGTCGTCCACCACGACCCACGGGGGCTTCACCGAAGCGTCCAGATCCGTCGACGCCAGCACGCGTCTCACGAGGTCGACCCGCGAATCGCCCGTCGCGCCCGGGTCGAGCCAGGCCTGGGGGAAGGGCTGGCGGATTCCGACCTCGAACAGCTGATCGCGCCATTCGGACACGGTCTCGGCATCGCTGTGGCGGGGGTGCCAGAGTCGGACGGGTTCCGAGACCCCTTCGGATCCGGTCTGCAGAACGGTGCCCTCGGCGGTGATCCACAGCAGTCGGCGCACCATCTGACCCGTGATGGGATGGTCCAGGCGGGCCCGGACGTCGTCGGGAGAGAGGGGTGCGTCCGACTCCAGGAGGGCCTCGAGCGCGTCGAGCTGCTCGGCACGAACGGACTCGAGGCGGGCCAGCTGTTCTTCGAGCGCGGCCAGCTCCTCGGGGGCGTCCCGCTTGACGACCTTCGGCAGCGTCTTGCGCACCTGGCCCTTCTTCCCCAGCCACTCGATCCGTGGCGGATGGGCGCACAGCCGGGCGGTGTAGCCCGCGATCGACACCTCTCGAACGCCGGATTCATCCAGCCCGAAGTCCGGAACGTCGAGCTTGGCGTCCGAGTTCACCGCGTCTTTGGGTTCGTCGGATGCATCCGATTCTTCATGGTCTTTCAGGAGATCGCGAAGGTGCGCGCAGTGCTCCTCTCCCCGGGTGCCGCCGAGCTCGTCGATCGCTTCGAGCGCGCGGCGGATGGCGCCGGTGGTCGGGGTGCCTCGCTGAAACGCGCTCACCAGCAGGCGGCCCGGGGGTCTCGCCCGCGGAAACACGTCGACGAACCGCAGCAGCTGGTCCTCGTCGAGCACCAGCGGCTGTTCCAGCAGGTGGTTTGCGAGAGTGACGGCGATGCGTGCGCGTGCCCACTGCTTCTCGATGGCCGTGTGCTCGAGGGCACGCACGGCGATCTCCGCCCGGGTGGCCGCGTCACGGGCTTCGATCGACGCGCCCACCGGACCCGGGAACGCGGGGTCGAACCCCGAGTCCGCGGACTCCACCTCGTCGAGGAATGCCGTGATCAAGGCGTCTCCGTCGAGGGAATCTGGATCCACCGCCTCTTCGGCCTCGGCCTCGGCTTCGGCTTCGGCTGGGCGCTCCGCATCTTCGACATCCGCGTCGTGGGGGATCTCGGTCGTGAGTTCCGACAGTGGCGGTGGAAGCTCGAGATCGACGTCGAGCGGTTGAGCGTCTCCGATGGGCTTCGGCCCGTCTTCGCTCTGAACTGGCGAGCTCGGTTCCGAGGACTCGGACCCGGACGCTCCTTCGCCGGGACTGGCATCGGCATCCGGGGCCGCGGGTGTTTCACCACCCAGGCCCAGCCATCCGAGGATCGTCTTCCACATCCGTCTGCTCCACGTTCCGCACGGACGTATCCCGTTCATTCCCTCGAGAGCGCGCGACGCAGGTGGAACCAGCGGCGGGAGCGGGGGAGCGGGGCGCCGTCGCGCCACGCTTCGAGCAGGGTGACCAGTGCGGGGTCGTCGAACGGCGGGTCTCCGTCGGGTCGATCGAGGAGCCAGCGCGTGCGGGCCCACGCGGGATGGTCGTGGTCCATCCACTGCAGCCACCGCTCCGCCAGCTCCGGGCGATCGAGCACGTGGGCGATGCAGATCGCGATGGGGCCGGAGTTGCCGGGGTCGTGCGCCATCGCATCCGGGGCGTGCTGGGTCAGCAGCGCGTCGGCGTCTTCGGGGCGACCCACGAGCAGGTGCAGGTGGGCGACGTCCAGCCAGCGTCGGGCCCAGCCCGTCGGTCCCAGGGCGTCTCTTCCGACCGTCTTCAGCCGGTTCTCCAAGGCCCGGACCTCGGCCGGAGAGGTCGTCAGGAGCAGCATGCGATGGATCGCGGCGATGAGCGCCAGCTGGGGGTTCGCCTCGGCTTCCACCTCGCGCAGCATGGACTCGATGCGGCGCTCGATCCCGTCGGGATCGTCCGCCTCGGCCAGCTCGCGAGAGAGCACGACGGCTGCCGGGATGGTCATGATGTGCCGCAGGGGGGCGTCCGGCACGCGGGGGCGCAGGGCGTCGATCCTGCTGCGGATCTCGCGGCCCCGCTGCGTTTCGCGCGCCTGACTCGCCGCGAAGTCGAGGTAGATCAGCGCCCGTGCCCGCCACACCAGGTCGGTTTCGGGGAGTGCGTCGAGCCCTCGATCCAGGCGGGCCAGCGCAGCCTCTCCCTCGTTCGCGACCACCAGGGCGGCTCCTTCGAGGATCGATACCGCGCGATGTCCGTGCAGACGGGTCGTTCCAGAGGTGATGTCGGTGAGGAGCCGGTCCGTCGGGCCAAAGGCGTGCAGGACCAGCAGGTGCCGGAACAGGGCTTCGGCCAGCAGATCGCCCTCGGCCAGCGGCAGGATCTGCTCCAGCTCGTGGCGGATCGGCCGCAGGACCCCCGGATCCTGGGGATAGGTCGCGACCCAGCGCACGTGCTCCGTGAGTGCGGACCCGGTGCGTGCCACCTGCCGAACGAACCCGTGCACCGCCACCCGCCCGTGATCGAGGCCCACCAGCCCGCGGGTCCGCAGCTCGTGCAGCTCGCGAAGGACGGTGGGAAGCGGGCTGTCCGTGCGCTCGGCCACCAGGGTGGCGCGGGGAGGAACCGCGAAGGTCGACAGGGTGGCCAGGAGGTCGCGCGAGGCGTCAGGAAGCCCGGCCAGGGTGCGTTCCAGCACGGTCTGCAGCGATCGATCGTCGCTTCCCGAGGGCTCTGCGAGGCCCAGCACCGTGTGGGGATCGGGCTCGAAATCCAGGATCGGGGCAGCGACCGCGAGCGCCAGGGGATGGCCCCCGAACGCGTCCAACAAGGGGATCAGGTGTTCCTCGGGGACGTCGGACAACCCGCTGTCCCGCCGTTGCTGCTGCACCACCTGGATCGCAGCCTCCCGGTCGAGAGGGCCTACCAGCACGTGCCGTTGCAGGGGTGCGTTGCGCGTCGCATCCGAGAGGCCGGGCAGATCGAGCGGGTGGCGTGTGGTGAGCAGCAGGGTGGTGGAGGTCTGGCGGACCCCCTCGGACAGCACACCGAGCGCGTCGGAATCGAGGGACTCCGCGCCGTCGAGGACCAGGATGCGCACCCGATCGATGGCCTGGAGCACGGCGGACCGGTCTCCCTCCACATCGAGGGCGTCCGCGAGGCGGCGGATCAGGCCGGCTTCGCCGTGTACGTCGTCGACCGGAACCCACCCCGTGGAATGCCCCGCTGCAGCGGCCCTCGCGAGGGTCGACTTCCCGATCCCGCCCGCCCCCACGATCTGGAGGACGCGGACCCCCGCGGTGAGGGCGTCCTGGATGGCCGTGCGTTCGGCATCCCTGGCGACGAGGTGCGTCGGCTCAGGGGTCGGGCGTCTCTCTGGAGGGACCCGTGCGCTGGGGCGTTCGAAGGGCACCAGGCGGTATCCCTTTCCGCGCACGGTCAGCAGGACGGCAGGAGACCTCGGATCGGCTTCGATCTTCTGGCGGATCCGGGACATGGTCACCGACACCGTGCGGGTGCTGGTGGTGCGGTAGCCCCAGGCCAGCCTCAGCAGCTCCTCTTCGGACACGGGGTCTGGCGCCTGGGCAGCGAGCACGCTCAGGGCGGCGACTTCGGTGGGGGTCAGACGGGTGGGCGACCCCTCACCCCGATGTACCCGTCCCCCCAGCAGGTCGAGGTGGCCGTCCGGAAGCAGGACCTCCCGGTTCATTCTGATGGCTCCGACGGCTCCGGCAGCTCGGATGCGCGGGGATCCAGAGTCCGTGCGGCGTGGTCGGCGAGGAGGGTCCGGAGCTCGTTCAGGACGTCGGCGAGCTGGGGGTCGTCGATCCGGTTGTCCCGCTCCAGGGGGTCGGCGTCCAGGTCGTACAGCTCTTCGGGGACCCGGGGTTCGTCCCAGTGCTGGTCGGGTTCGAGGGCCAGCGCGTCCATCCAGGCCCCTTCGCCGTCGCCGCGTCCCCACGGTTCGTCGGTGAGGTTGACGATGTACTTCCAGCGCTCGGTCCGAACGGCGCGGGCCGGCTTCGGACCCACGTGGGACTCCATCTCGGAGAACAGGGCGGTCGCGGGAGGCGAGTCCTCTCCGCGCAGCAGAGGCGCCAGAGAGCGACCCTGGGCGTCGGGCAGGCCCGGCACACCGAGCAGATCGAGGATGGTGGGTGCGATCTGCACGGAGCTGACGAGGCCGTTCTCCCATCGGGGTGCGAGGGCCGCAGGCCAGCGGAACACCAGGGGGGTTCCCACTCCCCGGTCGTAGAGAGTGAGCTTGCACCCCGGGAACGCGGGACCGTTGTCCGAGAGGAACACCACGAGGGTGTCGTCGGTTCGGCCGGTCTGGTCGAGTGTGTCGAGCACCTGGCCCACCAACGCGTCCATGTAGCGAAGCTGGGAGAGGTAGCCCGCGACCTCCTCCCGGATCTCGGGCCAGTCCGGCAGCCCCCACCACACGGGAGGCGTGGCGTCGTCGACGGGAACCTCGAACCCCTCGACCTGCTCGAACCGCTCGAAGATGTCCCGGTGCGTCTGCATGAAGTTCAGCTCGAGGAAGAACGGCGCGTCGTCGAGGCCCTCGATGAAGGAGATGGCGGCGTCGACATCGCGAATCCGCTGGTCGATGTCGGTCGGCAGGTACTGGGCGTAGCCGAAGGCGTCCGGCTGGGCTTCGGCCGAGAGGTGCCACTTGCCCTGGATGGCGGTCCGGCGTCCCTGTTCTCGCAGCACGCTCGCGAGCACGGGGGTTCCGAGCGGCAGCGACAGCTCGGGATTGCGGTGGGTGAGCCCCGTGACGCCGTGGGTGTGAGGGTATTGACCGGTGGCCAGGCTGGCGCGGCTCGACGAGCAGGTGCTGACGACATCGAACGCCCGATCGAACGCCACGCCCTCCGCCACCAGGCGATCGATGGCGGGGGTCTCGATCGCCGTGAGGCCGTAGGACGACAGATCGCGCCAGCCGAGATCGTCCGCGGTGATCAGCAGCACGCCCGACGGACCGCGGCCGGAGGGGTCATCGGAGTCGTCTGGATCGGCCGATCTGCACGCGAGGGCCCCGACCGCCCCGAGAGCGAGGGTCTTCTGGAAGGATCGTCGGGTCCAATCGGCCATCACGCAGCGGGTAGCGCGACGCGCGACAATCAGCCACGGTGCCCTCGCTCCTGCCCGCCCATCCGGTGGATGTCCGGGGGGCTTCGACTACGATGATCCGACGGCGTGGAGGAGAGGTCGTGGCAGTGCCGTTGGACTGGAGGACCACGCTGATCTGTCGTGGAGCGACCATTCGGGGCGTCCTGCTGGCCTCGTTCTGCGCGTGCACCCACTCCGCACCTCCCGCCAGCCCCGTGCCCGCATCGGATCCCGAACCCGAGCCGTACGTGTCGGGGGTCGAGCGACCGGAGCTCGCCGCCATCCTGCTGGCCTACGAGCGGATCGACGTGGAGCTGCCCGACCCCGGAGCCGCCGTCGCGGAGCGGGTGCAGACCCGGCTGGAGCAACGGAAGGTGCGTGCCAACCGGATTCGCGAGCTGAGGGCGCAGATCGACGGGCTGGACGGCCTCTCCGCCCACGACCGCATCGTCGGGGCCGCCCTGCAGGGCGCGTTCGACCGTCGCCTCGCGAACCTGCAGTGTCGATGGAGCGACTGGCGGACCGGCGCGGTGCGCGATCCGGTGATCCGGGATGCCCGCGACGGGTCGATCGATCGCCTGGCGGTTCGGGGGTGGGTGGGGTGGTACGACGCCCAGGCCCGGGCCGCCGAGGAGTCCGTGCTGCTGCTTCGCGACGCCCTGGCCGAGGGGTTCGTCGACCATCGGGCGTCGGTCGAGGCCTACCTGGTGTCGGTGGAGGCCGTGGAACCCCTGGAGGAGCCTGTGGTCGCCCTGCTCCCGGAGCCCCGGCGAGACGCCCTGCTCGAGGCACGCTCACGCTGGCGGGATGCCCACGCGCAGCTCGCGGCCGTGACGCGGGAAGAGGTGCTGCCCGTAGCGCGTCCGGACGCGGGGTTGTTCGGGCTGCCAGACGTCTGCTACGCCGCGTCGATCCTCACCCACACCGACGCCGTACACGATCCGGCGGTGCTCCACGACATCGGCCTCTCCCAGGTCGCCCGGATCGCCGAGCAGGTGGTGGCCGTGCATGTTGCGCATCCCGAGCTCGACGGCGCTCTGGCGGTCACGGGAGAGGGGGCTCCTGCGATCCTGGGGGCGCTCAGGGCGTCTCCGTCGAGGTTTCCGGACGTCGAAGCGCTTCTGGAGTCGGCGCGGACGACCGCTGCGCGCGGCGAGGCGTTGGAGGAATCCGTGTTCGGGCGGACCTCCTCGGTGTCCTGTTCGGTGCGGCCCATCGGCCCTCGCTGGACGGCGTCGTGGGTTCCGAGCGGGGTGTACGACGACCACACCTTTCTCGCGAACACCGCTCCGGGCGCCATCCGGCCGTGGGAGCTCCCGACCATCACCGCACACGAGTGCAGCCCGGGGCACCACCTCGAGCAGACGACGCGCGGCGAGACCGCTGGATGGCCGGTCTTCCTGCATCGACGCCAGAGCACGGCGTTCACGGAAGGCTGGGCCCACTACGCCGAGACGGTCGCGGCCGAAGAGGGGCTGTTCGCCGAGCCGACCACCCTGCTCGGGCACCTCGCTCACCGCAGCTGGCGGGCGGCCCGGCTGGTGGTCGACACCGGGATCCACCATCGGGGCTGGTCGGACGACGAGGCCATCGCCTACTTCGCGACCCACACCGCCCTCGACCCCGGAATCATCGAGCACGAGGTGCTGCGGATGCGGGAGCGGCCCGGCCAGGCATTGGCTTACAAGACCGGCGAGCTCGAACTCCAGCGCCTGCGCCAGGTGGCGGAGTCGCGGCTCGGGGAGGACTTCGACCGTCACCGAGCCGGCTTCCATCGGACGTTGCTGTCGATGGTCGGCGCTCCCGTCGGTGCGCTGGCGATCGGGGTCGACGAGTGGCTGGACACCCTCGAGGCAGGGGTCAGCGAGGGCGACGCGCCACCGTGAACAGGATGTCGGACTTCGCGCCCACGTCCGGGGTCTCGAGGTCGACGAACCCCGCACGACGGATCGACTCCACCACCGCATCCCGGCTCACGATGTCGACCCAGGGCGCCTTGCCGACCCAGCGCATCGCCGCGAGCAGAGGGCGGTAGGGGACCCAGGAGTCCCCCAGGCACACGGTCGACGCCACGAAGTAGCCTCCGGGCTTCAGCCGCTCGAAGATCCTGGCCAGCACGGCGTCGCGTTCGGACACCAGGTGCAGCAGGCTGTACGCGAAGATGCCGTCGACGGCGTCCGGTGTGTCGGGGCTCTCGGGGCCCTCGGCCGTGAAGGCGCCCACGTGGAAGTGCGCGTTGTCGACCCCCGCGTCGCGGGCCTTGTCGCGGGCGATGCGCATCATCTCCGGGCTGACGTCCAGGCCGTGTACCTCGCGGCAGTCCGGTGCCAGGATCAGACACAGCGAGCCCGTTCCGCAGCCGAGGTCCAGCACCACGTGGTCGGGCTCCATCAGCGCTCGGGTCATCGCGATCTTGCGCTCGAAGGCCGCGGGGTCGTCGACCGGCTTGGCGGCGTACTCCTCGGCGATTCCGTCCCAGAACTGCGGTTCCGCGTGCATCGTTCCTCCTGCTGCGAGGGCTCGGCGCCTCGACATTCACGGTACGGCAGGGGAGTCGGAATCATGCAGTTCTCCCTCGCCGTACGATAGCGATGTCGTCGAGGAGGGAGCGAGTGCGGCGAGTGGGGTGGACCGTGCACGGCGTGCTCTGGGGGGGCCTCTTCGCTCTCGCAGGATGCGGAAGCCCCGTCTCATCGGGCGATCCGGAGCCTCGCACCGTGACGGTACTGGCTGCATCGAGCCTCACCGAGGTCACGGCTGCCTGGGCCGAGGCGTTCGAGCGTTCGCATCCGGCGGTGCGCGTCGTGCGGTCGCATGCCGGCAGTCAGACCCTGGCCACACAGATCCGGCACGGGTACCCAGCAGACGTGTTCGCCTCGGCGGACGTCGCCCACATGAGCGCCCTCGCGGACGAACACCTGGTGGGGGATCCGCAGCCGCTCGCCGCGAACGTGCTCGTCCTCGCGGTCCGGGACTCCATCTCGCCTGTTCCGACGCTTCGAGACCTGGCCTCGCGGGACCTCAGCCTGGTGGTCGGTGGACCCGAAGTGCCCCTCGGCCGGTACACAGACACCCTGCTCGACGGCGCGGTCGCCCGGTACGGCGACGCCTGGCGGACCGCGGTCGAGAGCCACATCGTGTCGCGGGAGCCCAACGCCCGGCTGGTGGTCGCCAAGGTCGGACTGGGCGAAGCCGATGCCGCCATCGCCTACCGTACCGACGTGTCCGGAGTGGACGGGGTCCGCAGCGTCGAGCTGGACGGCCTCTCTCCCACCACCCGCTACGTGGATGCCGTCCTGACGGACGCATCGGAGCCCGAGCTCGCGACGGACTGGAGGACCTTCGTGCGATCCGAGGAGGGGAGCCGCGTGCTGAAGGAGCACGGGTTCTCCCCGCCATGAGGCTCAGCCGAGGAGGCCGCCGATCGCGCCCATCACCCCGCCGGACGCGCCGCCGTCGGACTTGCCCGTGAGCATCGGCGCCACCGAGAGCAGGGTCTGCAGGGTGCCCGGCTCCAGGCGGCTCTCGAGGAACTTCAGCACGACCGGTGCTGCGACCTGAGCCATCGATGCGTCGAGCCCGAGGGTTCCGAGCACGCTGGCGAGCAGCGCGGCGTTCTGGGCGGACTTGCCCGCGACGGCCCCCAGCAGCTGGTTGCCGACCCCGCTCCCGGCCATGCCGAGCAGGCTCGACATCCCGCCGACGTCGGCCTGCTCGTCGTTCTCGCCGGCGACCTGCTTCGCGGTGTCCATCCAGCCCGACAGCTCGGGAACCGCCGACTCGATGGCGTCTTCGGCACCGTCGCTGTCGTCGCTGTCGGCGGCCTGGCCCTTCACGGTTCCGAGGACGGCTCCAGCGACCGCCTCGGCGGCTCGGGGTTCGATGTTCAGTGCGCTGGCCAGAGACGAAACGAGATCCACGGGATCCTCCAGGGGGAGTGGAGGCGCAGCGTATCCGAATCGCGAAACGGAGTCGTGGAGTCGTGGAGTCGTCCGACGGGAGAGGGAGCGGTCCGAGAGGCGACGAAGCATGCGCACTCCCGCCCCTGGACCGCCCCGGAATCCGCACGCAATACGAGAGGAGGATTCACGTACGTCTACGGACAGGGCGCGCCATCGGATCAGCGGGCGCCGCTCAGCACGACGTTTACAGTGTCAACCCGGGGTGCACCATGAGACGAGCGAACGATCACAACTCCAGTGGACGCGCGCGCGTCGTCGCCATCGGAGCGGCGGTCTCCCTGCTGTGCATCGGGGTCTTCGGCGTCGTGTGGTGGCAGCTCGGGGGGGATGCCACCACACGGCAAGCCGCCGGTGACGACCCGGCAGTCGCCGACGACGACCGCTCGGAACCCCTTCCCAGAAGGGTCGTTCACGACGCAGATCGCGGATCGGACGTCCAGGCCGGGACGGATGCGGGCCCCGCTGCAGACGGAGCCGGCGAGGCGGGCGCGTTCGGGGATCCGGATGCGGAGGCCCGCGCCCGGCGGGCAGAGGAGCTCGCGAACGACCCCAACACCCAGGTGGTCTGCGACCTGGGGATCGACGTGCCCACCGGCATGGCCTACCTGGCGATCGGCGGCCACTCGGACTTCAACGGACGCCGCGCCGAGGTGGTGAACGGGAAGGCCTACCTGCCTCTGGTGTACGACCTCGGAGACCTCGGCGACGCGACCATCGACCAGCGGTCGGGCACCTTCTCCCTCGAGGGTTACGGTCCGCAGACCCTCACCTGGAGCGACCCGCCCGAGGATGGCGGAAACGGGCACTGCACGGCCGTGGATCCCCCCGAGCCGGGCCACGCCTCCCTGACCGGCACCCTGTTGCTGGACCCCAGCGGAGCACCTGCGGCAGGCGGTTGGGTCGAAGGGTGCGGCAACCTCTCGTTCGCCGACGGGAACGGCATCGTGCACATGGACATCGTGACCGAGCCGTGCACCGTGATCGCGATGCGCCAGGACGGCATGCTGCGCACCACCAGCCAGCCCGTCGCCGTCACGCCACAGCCCGGTCAGGACGTGGTCGTGGACTTCGTGATCCCCGAAGCACCGCGCGGAGGCCTGGGCGTGCAGATCGTCCAGACCGACGACGGGATCGTCATCGATGGTCTCGTCGAGGGCGGCCCTGCGGGGGAGGCCGGCCTGCAGCCCGGCGACCTGGTGGTGGAGGTCGACGGCGACCCCGCCCTCGATCTCGAGCTGATGGAGCTCGTCGAGGCGGTCGGGGGTGAAGCGGGCACCGAAGTCGGTCTGGTGGTCGACCGCAACGGCCAGCGGATCGAGGTCACCATCGTCCGCGAGCAGCTGACGCCCGGCTGATTACTCGTTGGGCATCCCCGAGCGCAGGAGCTGCCATGTCCGAGTACACGCCCCCCGAGATCTGGACCTGGGACAAGGAGAGCGGCGGCCGCTTCGCGAAGATCAACCGCCCGATCGCTGGCCCCACCCACGAGGCCGAGCTGCCGGTCGGCGAACACCCCCTGCAGCTGTACTCGCTGGCGACGCCGAACGGGGTCAAGGTCACCATCCTGCTCGAAGAGCTCCTCGAGGCCGGACACGACGCCGAGTACGACGCCTGGCTCATCAACATCCAGGACGGCGACCAGTTCAGCAGCGGCTACGTCGCTGCGAACCCCAACTCCAAGATCCCCGTCCTGATGGACCACAGCACCGATCCGCCCACCCGGGTGTTCGAGTCGGGGTCGATCCTGCTCCACCTGGCCGAGAAGTTCGGTGCGTTCCTGCCCACCGAGCCGCGTGCTCGCACCGAAGCCCTCAACTGGCTGTTCTGGCAGATGGGTGCGGCGCCCTACCTCGGTGGGGGCTTCGGCCACTTCTACGCCTACGCACCCGTGAAGCTGCAGTACCCCATCGACCGCTACGCGATGGAGGTCAAGCGCCAGCTCGACGTGCTGGATCGTCACCTGGCCGAAAACGAGTACATGGCTGGCGACGAGTACTCCATCGCCGACATGGCGATCTGCCCGTGGTACGGCGCGCTCGTGAAGGGCGTGGTGTACGACGCCGCGACGTTTCTGCAGGTGCACGAGTACGAGCACGTCCTCCGCTGGACCAACGCGGTCATGTCCCGACCCGCGGCTCAGCGAGGGCGTCGCGTGAATCGCGCGTGGGGGCCCGAGGATCAGCAGGTGCGCGAGCGACACTCGGCGGCCGACTTCGCGTCCGACCCCGCACCAGACGACGGGTGACGATCGGCGATTCGTCTGAAAGGTCCGATATTCTCGATGTCGTGGCTCGAGCGGCGGCAACCCGGGGGCTGCGCTTCGAGCAGGCGGTCCGGATCCATCTGCTGGACGGCATCGTCCGTCGGCTGCGTCCCGACGACCCGTTTACGATTCGCGGCAGCCTCGCGACACGCCAGGTCGTGCCGGCCTTTCCGCGGGTCCTGGTCCTGAAGGCCGAGACACTCGAAACAACCGAACGAATCACGATGGACATTCGGTTCGGCGACCCCCTCGTGCCAGCATCTTCCCCGGTCGAGCTGCGAAGGGGGTTTCCGGTGCGCGTGCGGGTGCGCGACCCCGAGGCGCTTCCATGGGTGATGGGGCGGGTCCGAGACGTCCCGTGCATCGAGGCGATCACCCTCGACGGCGAAGACCTCGAGCGGCTGCCGGACGGTGAGCCCATGAACGAACGTGCCGCGGGTTTCTCGCCTCGTTCACACGATGTCCATTTCACGCGGTGACATCTCTCCCAGCCACGGAGGGAACATGGTCATCGCTGCAGTCCTCGCCATCGCGGGCGCCGGCATGCTCGCCACGGAATGGGTCCGGCCCAGACGGGATCTCGAGGAGGTCGACCGCTTTCTGCCCCGCGCGCTCGGCCTGTCCGTCATCCAGGTCGCGGCGGCCTACCTCGGAGGGACCTTCCTCGATCCCTGGCTGCAGGACATCCGGTTCGTGTCGGCCGAGCCCCTCGGCCTGGTGGGCGGTGTGGTGTTCGGGTATCTCGGCATCACCTTCTTCTGGTACTGGTGGCACCGGGCGCGCCACGAGGTCCCGTTCCTCTGGCGGACCCTGCACCAGGTGCACCACAGCCCGGTCCGGCTGGAGCTGCTCACCACGTACTACAAGCACCCGCTGGAGAGCATCAGCAACGTCGTGTTGGGCGGGCTGACGCTCTACCTGGTGCTCGGCCTGACCCCGGCCCAGGCCGCAGGCGTCACGGTGCTCTGTGGGCTGGCCGAGTTCTTCTACCACTGGAACGTCCGGACCCCCCGTTGGCTCGGATGGATCGTCCAGCGGCCGGAGAGCCACTGCGTGCACCACGAGGCCGACCGGCACGCCTCCAACTACGGCGACCTGCCCCTGTGGGACTGGCTGTTCGGGACCCTGGACAACCCGGAGACGGACGACGACGTGACCTGTGGGTTCGGCCCCGCCGAGGCACGGCTGCGGGACATGCTCAAGTGCCGGGAGGTGGCGTGATGCCGAGCCTTCCGACGGGGACGAAGCGGGCGCTGCTGCTGCTGGGGATCGGGGTGCTGGCGATGCTGGGCGACCTCACCGGGCAGACCTGGCTGTACGGCCTGGGCATGGCCACCCACGCTTCGCCGGCACCGAAGGTGTTCACCGAGCGCGACGGCCTGGAGGGCTTCTCGGCCCGGTACGTGCTGCACTGGGAGGACGCGGACGGGCCCCATGCGCTGGAGCTGACCCCCGAGGTCTACGCGCGTCTCGAGGGGCCCTACAACCGCCGCAACGTGTACGGGGCAGCACTGGCTGGCGGGCCGTTTCTCAGCACGACCCCTGAGTTGGCCCGTCTGCACGGGGCCGTCTCCGAGCACGCCTTCTGTTCGTCCGACATCCTGGGCGAGTTGACCGGACACCCCGTGCGCTCCGTTCGCTCCGTTCGCCTGCTCGTACATCCCCGACCGGGGACCACCACCGAGCTGCCCCTCGAGCTGGAGGTCGCGTGTTCGCCGCAGTCCTGAAGCGGGTGTCGTTCGAGAACGGCTGGACCGCGCGATCCTGGGCGCTCTTCCGGCTTCTGTTGGGGGGCTACCTGCTGGTGCACTTCGCACAGCTGATCCCCTGGGCGGGGGAGGTGTTCTCCCGCGTGGGGATGGACACCGCGCCCCACAGTCCGCTCTTCGCCTTCGTCCCGAGTCCGCTGTGGCTGTCGACAGGGCCCGGGATGGTCACGGCGTGGACGGCGACTGGTGCCGTCGCAGCGGGGGCACTGATGCTCGGGGTGCGCGACCGCTGGGCGGCCGGGGTGGCCTGGTGGGTGCTCGCGACGCTGTTCGCGGCGAACCCGCTGATCGCCAATCCGAGTCTTCCCCACGTCGGCTGGATCCTGCTCGCCCACGTGCTCCTGCCGTCGGCCCCTGCGCTGTGGACGCTGCTTCGCGACCCGGAAGCGGGTCGGGAGTGGCGCCTTCCTCCGATGATCTTCGCGGCGGGCTGGGCGGTGATGACGCTGGCCTACGGGTACAGCGGCTGGACCAAGCTCGCGGCCGAGAGCTGGGTGGACGGCAGCGCGATGCAGTTCGTGCTGGCGAACCCCCTGGCGCGCCCCACCGCGGTGCGGGACCTGCTGCTCGGCCTGCCGCACGGGTTGATGGCGGCGACCTGGGGCGCGTTGGGGCTGGAGCTGCTCGCCCCGCTGATCGCCCTGTCCAGACGGGCCCGTCCGGTGCTCTGGATCGCTCTGCTCGGCCTGCAGCTGGGGCTGTTGCTGCTGGTCGACTTCGCAGACCTGACCTGGGGGATGCTGGTGCTCCAGGCCTGGACGTTCGATCCATCCTGGCTTCGTCCCTCCTGGGTCTCCGGGGGAGGGCGTCAGTCGCATACTCCGCTGCCGAACAGGTCCTGGTCGTAGATTGCCGAGTCGGGTTCTCCGAGCTGGAAATACGCAGACCAGTTGCCGTGGGACGTTGTGCGTTCCTGACCGAGCCCCGCGCTGCGGTCCGAGAACGAGACGTACATCCACGCGCCCTGGACGAAGTTCTCGGGAAACTCGGCTTCGACGATGCCCGGACCGGAGAGTGGCTCCTCTGCTGTGGGATCGATGGCGAAGTGGCCCTCCAGCTCGACCACGGTGAGCGCCTGGCGCGCCGCAGCGTTGCAGATCCGCTGGGGATCGGGGTCGAAGATCGGTGCTTCGAGGTCGTCCGTCAGCAACAAACTCCACTCGGCGGTGTTGGGGGTGTCGCGGGGTTCCCGGCAGTCTCGGGGGTCGGGATCGAGGTCGATGGCACCCGAGACGGGGTCGGTCACGATCAACTGGTGGACGCAGTCCGGCCGGGTGTCCAAGAGGTCGCAGCCCGACATGGCGACGAAGGGGAGCAGTAGCAGGGGTCTGAACATCGATGCCTCCAGGTTCGACAGGTCGAAGAGCTCGCCTGTCAGGAAACTCTCATGTCCTTGCCGTTCGGGATCCTTCATGCGTCCCCAGCGTTACGCATGGGTTCGGCCGGGAGGGCGCACATGGCACGGAACACGGGATTGCTATTGCTGCTTTTGTCCTTCGGATGCACCGCACCTGATGACGACCTGCCCGCGCCTGTCGTCGACGCCTACACGCCCGACGCGCTTCGCTTCGAGCGGCTCGCACGCATCGACAATCCCGGAAACGG
This sequence comes from Myxococcota bacterium, assembly GCA_965224055.1. GTDB lineage: Bacteria > Myxococcota_A > UBA796 > UBA796 > JACKEQ01. The sequence continues at coordinate 7,766,021 of OZ245034.1, forward strand.
CGTGGTCGCTGCGTCCCACGGCGGAGCATGGGTGGCGCGCGACGGAGTTCTGGACCGGATCGACGCGTCGGATGCGTCGGTCGTCGACACGGTCTGGGTAGACGGCGAATCGCAGTCTGGGCTCGTGCTGCTCGATGGCGACGCTGCGGGCTTCCTCGTGGCGCTCGGGCCGGACGAGGTCGCCATCATCGACCGCGATGGCGCCGTGGTCGATGTCTTCGACGTCCCCGAGGTCGTGCGGTCCGGCGGGCTGACCCCCGACGGTGCCTGGGTCGTGTACGGCGATGGTGCAGGCTGTACGGGGCTGATGCTGTCCGAGGGGCAGCTGCAGGCGCTGGGAACGGTCGGCTGCGACTCCGATCGGGACTCGAATCGTCCGGTAGCGACCGGTGAATCACACGTTGCACTCGCCACGGACGGCGAGGTCCGCTTCGCTCTGGAGCCCGGCAGCGACGAGTTGGTGCGGCTCGTCGGTCCGGATGGAGCCACGACGGACGATGCGGTGTTCGGCCTCGATCGGCCCGCGATCGACGTGGCGGCCCAGGAGGGGCAGGTGCTCGTGCTCTCCGAGGACGGAGTGCTGACCCACCTCGACCCCGAGACCGGCGAGGTGCTCGCGGAGTGGCACGTCCATCGGCCCGTCTCCATCGAGTCGATTGCACTGACGCGGGCCGCGGACACCATCGTGCTGGCCTCCGAAGACGTGGTGGTGTTCTTCGCCCTCGATCCAACCGCACCGGGCTATCCGTTGGTCCCTGGTGGCGGGAGCCCTGGACAGACCCCTGGAGGCGGTGGCTCTGGAGCTGGCCCGACTGGCGGTGGGAGTGGGGGCGCGTCAGCAGGCTCCGCGGCGGCAGCCGGCTCGCCCTGATATCCGGAATTGATGCTGCGTTTATGGTTCTTCGAGCCGGTTCGCATACAGTTCGATTCGTGGACGAAACACCTTCCGACCCGAACCCTGCACTGATTTCCCCGTGGTCCGAGACCGCCGATCTGGCGGCCCTCGGGGCAGCGCTGACCCACACGCTGCGGGAGCCGATCCACGCGATCCGTCTCTTCAATGGCGCGCTGGAGATGCGGGTGCCTGCCGAGGCCGAGAGCACGCGGGAGATCGATCGGGCCGCACGGTCGCTCGCCGATGTGTTTCGGGAGCTCGAGCAGTATCTGTGCGCACCTCGCGCGACCGCATCGTGGACGACCGCCGAGCAGCTCGATGCGGTGGTCGGTGGGATCGTAGAGCGGCTACGCGCGTCCGTGACCGTGCGGTGCACCGCGCAGGACGCGGGTATCCGCGGACTCTGGCTGGACGACGAGAGCGTCGAACGCGTCGTCGAAGAGGTCGTCGACAACGCTGTCCGCCACGGGCGAGGTGAACGCGGCCTCGAGTGGGCCCTCGTCGACGGAGAGCCGTGCGTGCGGGTCTGGGACGAGGGGCCAGGTTTCCCTGCAGAGATCGGGGCTCGCGTGTTCCTGCCGCTGGTGTGCGGGGTCGGGAAGGGCCCCGGCCTGGGTCTGGCGTGGGTCAACCGGTGCATTCATCAGGTCGACGGCAGCGTGCGGGCAGCCCGTAACGACGGGCGTTTCACGGTGTCCATCTGCTTTGGAGGGTCCGACCGGGTTTGAAGTCATATTAACTTTGCATTATAGTTGATTGAGCCCCCGGAGGACCATGACCACTCTCGAAGTCGCCCTGCTCGACACCGCCCGTCGACCTGTCGACGCCGCCATTCGCGGTGTGCTCGTGGACGCCGGGTACTGCTTGAAGACCTTCGTCGAGACCGAGTCGCTGTTCCAACACCTGCGTGGCGGCGGCTCCGACGCCATCCTGCTGTCGATGCCGGCCACCGACGACCCGCACGGGCTGGTGAAGGACGTCCGCAAGCTGTCGACCGAACCGCTGGTGGTGCTCAACGTCGAGGGCTCCTACGACGAAGCGCTCGACCTGCTCGACCTCGGCGCGAGCGACTACGTGTGCCGGGACGTGTTGGACGGCGACAGTGCGGCCCTGCGGGAGCTCCAGACCCGTCTGGGTGCGTCGATTCGCCTGTCGGGTCGCGGTGACGTCGACTCCTCCGAGCTGATCACGCTGGGCGACGTCGAGATCGACACCCGCAAACACATCGTGCGCCGTGGGGCGGACGCCATCGAGCTGACCCGTACCGAGTACCGACTGCTCCTGGAGCTGGCGCGGCGCGCTGGCGAGGTGGTTCCCCACGAGGACCTGCTGCGGCTGGTGTGGTCGGAAGGGCAGTCCGATCGGGTCCACTACCTGCGGATCTACGTCAGCCGTCTGCGCAAGAAGCTCGGCTGGGATGGCGCCCGACCGCTCTCGCCCCAGATCCGGTCGGTTCGCAGCGTGGGATACCGGCTGGAGACCAGCGCGTTCAAGGTGGCGTAGCGGCGGAGGCACGGCGCCCGACCACACCGTCGATCCCCGCCAGGACGCCCTCGGCGGTCCAGCACCCGATCCATGCCTGGCAACCAGGAACAAGAGATCGGAGTCGGAGGACGGCGAGGAGGGTGTGGCCCGTCATCTCGCCTGCTCGATCAGGTCGTCGATGGCGGGATCGGGTGCGTCTCCATCGACCTCGGGGGTGCTCTTCTCGAGCTGCTCGGCGAACCAGTCCAGGGTGGCGGGCCCACCCGGGATCCGCAGGGTCCGACCGTCTCGGCGGAGCACGACCGCACCGTCCTCCCGCGTCACCTGGTCGCTGTCGTCGCGGATCCAGGTCGTCCCGTCGACGGTCAGCGAGCGCCCCTCGAGGGTGACCTCCACCCACCGGTTGCGGGCGAAGGCGTTGCGGATCGCGCGGAACATCCAGCCGAACACGAAGGTCGGCACGGCGGACGCGGCGGCGAGTGCCCCGCCGAGGAACATGGCGATGACGGGATCGTCGGCGTGCTCGATCATCAGGCCCGCTGGAATCCACACCAGCGCGCCGGCTCCCGCAGTCAGCCCCGCGATGAAGCCCACCCCGGCGGCCTCGTCGCGATCGACATCCGGACCCGCCCGCCACGTCGCTTCGAATCCGGCGTGACTCCACTCGGGTTCCGGAGCGGCTTGGCGTCGTCCGCTCGGAGGAAGGGTCGCGACGACGGCCAGGGTCCACACGGCACCTTCGCAGACCGTCGCGATCGCGAAGGGAATGGGCTCGAACCCCATCACCAGCAGGGTGAACGACACCGGGTGGATCGCCAACAGGCCGAAGGCGATGTGATGCGGAGCGAGGGTGGGCACGGCCCAGCATACCGGGGTTCGGTAACGGCTCGGTAAATCCGGATCGCCTCGCGGAACTGCACCTCCGACCGGCTGTCGACTCCTGCGTACCCTTCGTCCAGGAGAACCCATGCAACGCTGGCATCTCAGCTTCGGACTCGCCGCCACCGCCCTCGCCGCCGCTCTCGTCGCCCCCAGGCTCTACGCAGCCGTGACCGACGCTCCCATGGCCGTACCCCCCGATTCCCCCGTGGTCTCGACCCTCGCGGATCTGCCGGCCGTCGAAGAGCCCGTCGCGCCGGTCATCGCAGAGGTTCCGGTCGTGGAGGAGCCCGCTGCTCCAGACCCCACGCCCCGCACCATCGACCTGGTGATCGCCCTCGACACCTCGGGCTCGATGGACAACCTGATCGACTCCACCCGCGCGCGGCTGTGGGACATCGTCAACGAGATCGACGCGCAGGACGCCGATGCGCAGCTCCGCGTGGGGCTCATCGCGTTCGGAACGCCCTCCTACGGCGCCGAGAAGGGGTTCGTCCGGGTCGTCACCCCGCTCACCGACAACCTCGACCAGCTGTACTCGGATGCGTTCGCGCTCAGCACCGATGGGGGCGACGAGTACGTGGGCCAGGTGATCGACACCGCGGTGCGCACCCTGGACTGGTCGCCTCGCGACAACCCCGACAACCGGCGTCTGCTGTTCGTGGCGGGCAACGAGACCGCGAAGCTCGGGCCCATCGATCCCGCCATCTCCACGATGCTCGCCAGGGAGCAGCACGTGGTGGTGAGCACGCTGTTCGCGGGGAACGAGAACGCCGGCCGGTCGCTCGGATGGGCCGATGTCGCGAAGCGCGGTGCCGGCCAGTACCTCGCCATCGACGCCAGCCAGTCGGCGGTGGCGGTCAGCACGCCGTACGACCAGCAGCTGCAGGTCCTGAACACCCAGCTCAACGGGACCTACGTGGCCTACACCGAGCACGGCAACAAGCGGCTCGAGACCGTGGTGGACAACGACGCGTCGGCCTGGAGCCTGGGACTGGGCTCCGGAGCCAGCCGGGTCGCATCGAAGGGCTCGGCCAAGTACCGCGTCGACAGCTGGGATCTGGTGACGAAGAACGCCGACGGCGACGTCGATCTGGCTGCGATCGACCGCGCCCAGCTCCCGGGAGAGCTGCGGAGTATGGACGACGCCACGCTCGAGGCCACGCTGAACGAGCGGGCCCAGCAGCGGACGACCATCCAGGCGCAGATCCAGGAGGTCCAGAACAAGCGCAGCGCCTACATCCGCGATCAGGCCGAGGCACAAGCGGGCGAAGGGCTCGACGAGGCCATGGCCACCGCCCTGGATGCCTTGCTCTGACGCTGTGAGCCCTGCAGCGGCGGGGCTTACGGGAGCAGCACCGCGTAGCCGTTCCGGGTCAGCCCGGGCGGCCGCTCGCCGTTCGAGAGCCGACGGAGCGTGGTGGTCAGCTGGTCGGGTGGGGTGTCGGGTGCCAGGCTGCGATCGACGGCCAGGAAGGGCAGGATCACCAGGCTGCGATCGAAGGGGGTCGCGGCGACGGCGGACAACCCGGAGGCGGCCTCGGGCCAGGTGAGCTCGACCAGCTCCCAGCCCAGCGGGCCGGCCAGGCAGTGCGCGAACAGGGCGCCGGCCTCGAACACCTGCTCGCCGTGATCGCCCTTCACCATGCGGCGCGCCACCACCCTGGCCTCCAGCGCGGCGACCAGGTCGACGGGATCGGATGTGGGATCGAGATCGAAGCGTTCGAGCGCGGCCTGGGCAGCTTCGGCGATCTCGCCCTGTTCGTCTTCACTCAGCGTGCGTTCGGTGGGCGTCATGCCTCGCTCATAGCATCGACCCACTCGATGTCCCGTGCTCAGCGTCGTGGACCTTCACCGTCGCGCTCGAGAGCCTCGCGAAGCGAAGGGGGGAGCGGGTGCTTCGTGCGTTCGGGGAGCTTCAGGCACACCTGGACGAGCTCGCCCACAGCCAGCGTGGCGTCGTCCGAGGCCCGCACGATCTCGAAGCGGCTGGTCAAGCTGGTGTTGCCGATGCGCTGGGGCCCCACGTGGACGCGCACCACGTCTCCGAAGCGCGCCGAGTCCCGGTACGAGACGTGGGCATCGACGAACACGAAGTCCAGCCCCTGGTCGGTGAACGTCTGGTGGGGCAGGCCCAGGTGCTGCATCCAGTACGTCAGCCCTTCGTCGGCGTACGTCAGGTAGTTCGCGAAGAACACGACGCCCTGGGCATCCGTGTCGGCGTAGCGGACGTTCAGGGTGTGGTGGAACGCGGGCCGGGGCGCGGAGGGCTCGGTGCTCAAGAGCGGCGACGGAGCCCGAACAGCCCCGTGAGCACGAGTGAAAAGAGCAACGACCCCGCGGAGATGCCGGCGGACACGGTGCTGCAGCCCTGGGACTCGTCGTCTCCGTCCATCGCGATGGGGTCGTTGGTATCGCCCGGCACGCTGCACGCGACGTCGTCGGGGTCGCCGGGGAGGCTGACGGCATCACCGGCGGGGGTGTCGCCTGGCATCCAGACGCCGTCGGGGTCGCCGAGCTCGGCACCGTTCGCGCAGCCATCGCCATCGGAGTCGAGGGCCGCGAGCTGAGCCCAGTCCGACGTCGCGTCGAAGTCGAGCCCGAACTCGTTGCGCGCCGTGCCCCCTCCGTTGGTGTGGCAGGTGTTGCAGCCGCCGAAAGAGCCGTTCGGAATCAGGCTGACGTTGGTGGAGATCGCCCAGCTGGGCGAGGTGAGCGCGAGAACGAGCAAGCCGGGCATGGACCCTCCGACCGCCACCATAGCGCGCTCGCGGGGCGTAGGGAGATGGTAGCGGACGCCGGCGGTCCCGATCACCTATGTTGCCCGTCCGTTCGACCTCCCAGGAGGATCCCGATGACGACACGAGCACCGAAGTTCGTGGCCCTACTGACTGCACTGTGGATGATCGGCTGTGTTCCGAAGTCCGAACACGAGGTGATGATGGCCGAGTCGTCCGGCAAGGGGCGGGAACTCGCTCGGCTGGTCGGGGAGTGCGTCGAGCTCGAGGCAGAGCGGGACGGGCTCGCAGCCGAGCTCGACATCGCCAACCGGATCCTGGAGCGCCGTCGACGCGAGCTCGCCGAGGCCGTCGACGCCAACACCCAGATGGAATCCAACATCGAGGAGATGACCCTGGCGCTGAAGGAGCTCGACGTCCGCCGTGCCCGGGCCGAGCAGGCCCTCGATGCGTACCGCGACCTGCTCGCGCGGTTTCAGGACATGATCGACGCGGGCACGCTGTCGGTCGACGTCGTGGATGGTCGGATGATCGTACAGCTGCAGACCGACATCCTGTTCTCTCAGGGCTCCGCAGCGCTGTCCAGCGAAGGGAAGAGCGCCATCGCGGGCGTGGCAGGCGTGCTGGCCGATCTCGAGGACCGCCAGTTCCAGATCGCCGGCCACACCGACAACGAGCCCATCTCCACCGCACAGTTTCCGAGCAACTGGCACCTCGGAAGCGCCCGTGCCATCGCGGTCACCGAGGTGTTGATCGACAACGGGCTCCCGTCCGACCGGGTGAGTGCCGCGAGCTACGGCGCGAATCGGCCGGCCGACACGAACCGGACCAGCAGCGGCCGCGCGAACAACCGGCGCATCGAGATCGTGCTCCTGCCCAACCTCGAGATCATGCCGGGCTTCGAGGAGCTCAAGGACTTCGCGGCGAAGAACCAGCCCTGATCGTCACTCGGGCTGCAGCGCGACCTCGAGGTCGTACGTCCCCTGGGTGCTGCTCGCGTAGCCCCGCACGTGCAGGAAGTACGTGCCCGGCTGCACGCTCGCCGTCACCGCGAAGTTCAGCCCCTCGCCACCGTCGTCGTCCAGGTCGAGCTGGGTGCCGTCTGCTGCGAACAGGGTGCCGTGCATGTCGGTGCCGCCCTCCGAGAACGCGGTCAACGCGCCGTCCACGAGCGCTTCGATGCGGAACACGTCGGTGTCGCCGGCATCCAGCAGGTTGGACGACACATCGGTGCCGTGGGTGTCGAACCGGATCTCGGTCGCGGTCGCTTCGTCGTTTCCGTGGTCGTCCGGTGGGGCGGTCGTGGTGATCTGCAGCGCGTACGGGCCCGACACGGTGCTCGAGTAGCCGCGGACCTTCAGGTAGAGCGTGCCGCCGGGATGGGCGTCTGAAGCGAGCTCGAGGAGGAAGTTGCGGTCCTCGCCCCCGTCGTCGTTCGCGGCCAGCTCGGTGGTGCCGTCCGCGGCGTACAGGTGCCCGTAGGTGTCGGTGTCGCCGGTCGACGTCAGGTGCAGCGCGTGGCCTGGTGGGAGATCGATCTCGAACCAGTCGTCGTCCGCAGCTTCCACCGTTCCCTGCACCGTGCTGGTGGGCCCGAACACGGGTGTGGCGTCGTCCGGCCCATCTCCGTGGTCGTCCTGGGCAGGTGCCCCGCACTGGGCCCCGTACAGGGCGTCGATTCCGGCCAGGTCGCCCGAGGACAGGCGCTGGCGCTGGTGCTCCGAGAGGTACGAGCCATCGAGGTGGGTGATGGTGCAGCCGCTCGTGTTGGACGAGTAGCAGGTGCCCGTCGCGAACGCACCGCTGCTGTAGTGCATGATCGAGCCGGTGTCGTAGGGCCCCAGATCGACGCCGGGCTGCCAGCGCTGCTCGTAGGTGCGGAAGTTGTGGGACCGGTTGCTCGGGATGTTGTCCCAGTGCTTGATCACGTGTTCGTCGGCGTCCGTTCGCGACTGCTCGTGCCACAGGCCGATGGCGTGGCCGATCTCGTGGATGGCCGCACCCCGACCGCACCACTGCGACAGGGTGAGGGTCTGTACGCCACCGCGTCGCCCGACGTACGAGCTGCAGCCGCTGCCGTCGCGGACGTGGATGCGCGTCGATGCCGAGGGGTCTTCGACGAAGGTGAGCGCGGTGTTGGCCTCCCAGTGGTCGACCGCCTGCTCGAAGTCCTCCCGAGCACCGGCGGTGAGGCCGGCGTCGAAGGAGTACGGGATCGCACAGGTGTTCCACAACCGGCTCGACACATCCACACCCGCCGAGCGATTCGTCAGCTCGGAGGGGTCGCCCAGGAGGATGTCGCCACCCGCCACGGCATGGCCTTCCTGGACCACGTAGGGGACCACGTGCACCCCGCCGTCCGCGGTCTCGATCTCCACCACGCCTTCGCCGTCGACGCGGGCTCCGGGGAACGCGAGCTCCTGCTGGGTAGCGTCGTACTTCGACAGCCCGTCGTCCAGCGGAGAAAAGGGGGCACACCCTACGGCGAACAGGCTCAGGCCCGCGATCCAGCAACGCATCACTACTCCAACGCAATCCCCACACACAGGTGTCCTGTCCATCCGCCATCGCGGAGGAGTGGGGGCAAATCAAGTCGATAGAGCAGGCAAGGCGCCGGACAACGGTTCCGACGGCGGAAGTCTACAGGAGGGTGGAGGGGTACGTCCACCGCGCGATCCGTCGCACGGATCGGGCGCGCGGCTCTGAGTCACCGAACCCACGTCGGCGGCGCATCGAGAGGGCGATCCCCGCGATCAGGCCGATCGCACCGAGCGATCCGGGGGGTCGAGCACCGGCGCAGCCGCACGCTCCACGCACCTGGCCGACCCGTCCGTCGCAGTTCTGGTCGATGTCGTCCGGCAGCTCTTCGGCCCCGAGGAACACCGTGGGATCGGAGTCGTCGCAGTCTCCGCCCTCGGGCGTCTGGCCGTCCTGATCGAAGTCGGTGGCTCGGTCCGTCGACGACGTTGTTCTGGAAGAGGCAGTTCACGCACTGGATCGTGCCGCCGTTGGACGCGATGGAGCCGCCACTCGTCACAGCCCGACCGTCCAGGAACGCCGTCGAGGTGGCCTGCAGACCGGAGCCGGACTGCAGCTGGACGTGGGCCCCCTGGGTCGCGATGCCGTTGCGCAGCGTGCAGTCCTGCATCGTCAGCGTGGCATCGTCGGTCACGAACGCGATCTGGTTGTCCAGACCATCCAGCTCGAGGCCGTCCAGTGCGAGGTCGTCGTCGACGCGAAGGAGGAGCGGCGACCCGGCCTGGAGCACGACCCCCGGACCCGTGGCCATGATGGTCAACGCCGGCGCCGGGTTGAGCTCGGTGACGGTGTAGGTCCCGGGCTCGATCAGGACGAGATCGAGGGTGCCCGCCTGGTCGATCACCTCGTTCACCGTGCCGTCGGTGGGCACGGTGAAGGTGGTGGCGCGGGCCTCCGGAACCATCCATCCGGACACCAGACCCCCGATGTAGACGAGCGAAGCGGCGAACACGGTGGGAGTGTACGCGACCCGGCCGCGATGGCCTACACTGGAGCCCGGGGAGAGAGACGTGGGGCGACGGCTGGGCCCGTTCGAGCTCGAGAAGCGCTGTGGAAGCGGGGGAATGGGCTTGGTCTACCAGGCCCGGCACGCGCGGCTGGGGACCCCCGTCGCCATCAAGATCCTCTCGCCCGAGCGGCTCGATCTCGACGCGGAGCTCGTTCAGGCCTTCCGCAACGAGGTCGTCGCCCTCGCTGCCCTCGATCACCCCAACATCGCGCGGGTGTTCGACCACGGCGTCCTGCCGGGTGCGGGTCCCGACGGCCAGCCCATCGGCGCGCCGTGGTTCGCGATGGAGTACTGCAGCAGCACGCTGGGGGAGCAGCTCTCGTCGGTGCGCACCTGGCCTGCGGTGCGCAAGCACCTGGAGACCCTGCTGGGGGCGCTGGCGTGGGCCCACGCGAGCGGGGTGGTGCATCGCGACCTGAAGCCGTCGAACATCCTCTTCTCCTCGGCATCGGATCTGCGGCCCGGGATGAAGCTAGCGGACTTCGGGATCGCGGTGTTCGACGGGGCGAGTCGTTCGCACCATTCGTTCGGTACACCCACGTTCATGGCGCCCGAGCAGTTCGATGCCCAGGACGGCACCTTCGGCCCGTGGACCGACATCTACGCCGCGGGGGTCCTGCTGTGGCGGTTGCTCACGGGCGTCCGGCCGTTCGCGGGTCGCTCGATGCGCGAGGTGTTCCTGGCGAAGGTGCGGGGCGACACCGTGGACTTCTTGCCGCGGATCGACGTGCCTCCCCACCTGGGCGACTGGTTGCGGTGCTGCCTGTCTCCCGAGCCGCGAGCCCGCTTTCAGACCGTCGCAGACGCGCTCGCAGGGCTCGATGGTCTGCAGGGGGATGGCGGTGGGGCGATCGCGGAGATCCCGGAGACCTGGACCCGGCCCCTGCCGCCTCCGCCTCCCGCGCAGATGGCGGGTGCGGGCCTGTCGCTGGTGGGGCTGCGCCGGCCGGTGTTCGTGGGGCGTGAGGCCGCGCGCGACACCCTGTGGGCGCAGCTCACGATGGCGGACTTCGGGCGTGCGCCGCGGGTCTGGCTGGCGGGAGAGGACGGTGTGGGGACGTCGGCGCTGGGGACCTGGCTCGCGGTCACGACGCGCGAGCGGACCGGGGTCGTCGTCGGGACCGTTGCGGGCCTGCGTGGACGCGCGCCGGGGGAAGCTGTCCGGGATCTGCTCGACTCGGTGTTGTCCCTGCAGTGGGGCGATCCTGCGACCCGGGCTTCTCGGGGACGTGCCGCGCTGGAGCGCATGGGCCTGGCCCAGCTGGAGCAGGCCTGCGAACTGGCCCTGTCCGACGAGCCCATCGACTCCGATGCCCGCCACGGGGCCGTGCTGACGGTGCTCCGCGCGATCACGGATGTGCGCACGCTGATGCTGTTCGTCGACGACGTCGATCAGGACCCCGATCTGGCCCGGTTCCTGGCCAAGACGATCCACGGCGACCACGCGCTGACCCGGCGCACGCTGCTCCTGGCCACCGGAGGGGAGCCGATCAGCCCGGCCTGGCAGGTGCTCGAGCTGGGCGACCTGCCGGGTCGCGATCTGTCCCTGGCCCTGCAGTACCTGTTGCCCCTCGATGCCCAAACCAGCTTGAAGCTCCTGCAGCTCGCGAACGGCAAGCCGGCGATCGCGGTGCGGGCGCTGAACCACCTGGCGCGGACCGGGGCTCTCGACGCCACGCCGCAGGGCTTCGTCGCGACCGCGTCCATCGAGCGGGCCGCGGGCGACATCACGCCGATCCTCGACCCCCTGAAGCCGGTCGACCTGGCGTGTCTGGCACGCGCCGTGATCCTCGGACCCGATGTCGATCGTGCCCTGTGGAGGTCGGCCTGCTCGGGGGTGGTGGGGGACGACAGCGATGCCGAGACCGTCACCCGGGCCGCCGCCGACGAAGCGTGTGACGGCATCGGCACCGAAGCGCTGGAGCAGCACTGGCTCCGCGAGGGCACGGCCCGTCCTCGCCGGGGAGGCTGGGTGTTCGCCGATCCGGGCGTGCACGAGGCATTGCTCCAGCACTTCCGGGGCCAGATGGATTGGGCGCGACACAACATCGCCTGTGCGCGCGCGCTGACCGACGACCCCCTGCGGATCGGCCAGTGCTGGATGGAGGCGGATCGCGCTCCCCAGGCAGCGACCGTGTGGCTGGATGCGTTGGCCAGGTTGCTCGACGAGCACGGGCCCCGGACCACCCTGGGCTTGCTGCGCACCGCACACGCCCAGGTCGCGGGTCTGCACGCCACGCCGGGCCTGCACGGACGCCTCGGGAACGCCGAATCCCTGTGTCTGCGCTTGCTCCCGGACATCCCCGCAGCCAGAGCGGCGGCGCGTCACACCTGGCAGGTGTGTCGGGCCCAGGGGTGGCCTCTCCAGGCGGCGCAAGCGGCGTGGAACCTCGGAAACAGCCTGCACGACGAGCCCGAAGAAGCACGACAGGCGCTGGAGGCCGGCCTGGACGTGCTGGATGCGCTCGAGGATGCTGAGAGTGCCGGCGAGCAGGTCTCCCGGACGGGTCCTCTGTCCGAGCGCGCCTACCTGCGGGGGGTGCTGCACTATCGCCTGCACATCTCCACCAACCTGCTGGGGGATGGGCTCGCAGCCGTGGATCACGCCGAGAAGGCGGTGTCGGCGTTCGACCATGCCGTCACGCTCGGGCACGGGCCGAAGGCCGACGACTACCTGCACCAGGCGCGCTACCGGCTGGCGTTGCTGCGCGGGGAGTTCGAACAGGCGCTGGTCCACGCCGAGCGCTCGGTCGAGTGGGCGCGCAGCCAGCAGGATCAGCGACTGGCCGGGCGAATCAACCGGGTGGGCGAGATGCGGTCGCTCACGGGAGATCTGGAGGGGGCCGAAGAAGCGCTGCGGGAAGCCGCCGAGCTGCATCGCATCACCGGCGGGCAGACTGCGGTGGCCGACACCCTGGTCAACCTGATGATCTGCGTCGCACGTCAGGGTCGCTGGGACGAGGTGCCCGATCTGGGCCGGGCGACGCTCCAGGCGAAGCCCACCGTGCACGTGCGTCAGGCCTGCCAGCTGTTCCTGGGCATCGCCGAGGCCCGGGCCGGCCGGTGGACCATGGCCAAGCGCACGCTGGAGCCCGTGTTCGCCTGGTTGGAAGGTCCACACGGCCACGAGGAGGACTTCGTGTTCGCCCTCGAGACCCTGGAGGAGACCGCGAAGCGCCAGCCCGACCTCGCGATCCGCGCGTGCAAGCTGGCCGTGGCGGAGCGGGAGGCCCTGGAGAGCACCCGGTTCTGAAGAGGTTCGGCCCCGCTCAGCGAATGGCGAGGATCCAGCACTTCACGCCGGTGAGCCGCGCCAGGCGGGGATCGTGGCCGAGCACCCGCTCGATCCTCAGCCAGGTTCGCAGCGGGCCGTGCAGGCGTTGGAAGCGTCCGAACACCCAGACCAGCGGCACGCCTCCGGCCCCGAAACGCCCGACGTACACGTGTCGAAAGCGGGATCTCAGGGCATCGACGTCGTGCCGGCCGAGGGGATCGTCGCTGCCCCGGTCGACGCCCCAGGCCCGCTTGCGAACGGCGCGGGTGAGGTGCGTCGCCGCGCGAAGCGGCCGGTTGAGCCAGGGCTCGAGGATCAGCATCCGTCCACCAGGCTTGAGGACGCGGGCCAGCTCGTCGAACACCCGGGGTCGCTGGACGTGGTGGATGCTGTGCCGGGAGAAGACGCGGTCGAAGCGGTTGTCTGCGAAGGGAAGTGCTTCGGCGGGCACCGTGTGGAACCACACGCGTCTCTGCTCTTCGGGGGTCAGCTGGAGTCGGCAGCGCTCGAGCCCGACGTGCTGGGAGGCCGGGCTGACGTCGATCTGATGCACGGCTGCAGCGCCGTCGGAGATGAAGCGCCAGGCGACCGGGAGCGTGCCCCCGACGTCCAGGATGGTCTCGTCCGTGACGTCGAGCAGCTCGGGGTGGTCGCGCAGCAGGGGCACCAGCTCGGGGACGTCCAGGGTGGGGCTGCTGGTCCAGGGGCCGGGTCTCTCGGGAGTCAGTCGATCTCGACGGATGGCGGCGACGGCGTCGAAGGTGGCTCGCTCGGCCTCGATGCGCGCCTGTGTGGCTGAGTCGAGCGTGGGGTCCCACACGAAGCGGCGCTCGGCGGGGAACCAGCGCACGGAGGCCGATGGGGTGCCGTCCAGCACGGGCAGATCGGGCAGCGAGGGGCTCATCGGCGCGGCTTCTTCGAGCGGTACGAGGCGAAGCGGCCCTTCAGCTGGTCTCCCTTCGCGTTGGCGGCGTACACCCGGAAGCGGTTCTGGGTGAACGCCTTGCCGAGCAGCTTCTCACACTCCAGGAAGTACGCCTGGAATCCGGGTTCGTCGAGGGACTCGAACGGCCAGTACAGCTGCATCTGCACCCGTCGATCCCCAAGCGAGACGTGCAGGGTGGAGGACAGCGGCGCGCCCCCCGCGTGGTGTCCGGCCTCCTGGTAGGGCAGCAGCACGTCGGTGCCGGGATGGGTCCAGCGGAACGACCAGTGGGCTGCGTCGTCGGTGCGAGAGAAGGGAGCGGCCGCGTCGGTGAGGTGGGCGATGAACCGCGTGATCTTCTCGAACAGGGGAGCGCCGCCTCGGCCCCGCATCCGGTGGTTCCAGTCCGAAGTGAAGCCCACACAGGTGCGGCCCCGCCATCGGTCGCGGAAGGGCACGCCCCCGGGCCGGTCCCACAGGGTGTTCCAGTGCTCGGCGACGAATGCGGCCAGCGCCGCCGAGTGATTCGTGGCCTCGGCCTGCCTGGACCCGTCTGGTGATTCGCCCGACAGCGCCGACCGGATCGCGTGCTCCATCGCGACGAGCTGTCCTCGCGGATCGCCCTGCTCGAGCTGGAGATCGGCCCACACGAGCGAGGCTTCGGTGTCGGTGGGATCGAGGCGCAAGCGGGCTTCGGCCTCGGCGAGGGTTCCCTTGCCCAGACCCGCCGTGGGGTCTTCGGTGCGCTGGATCTCGAGGGCCAGGCGTCGGACCGACTTCAGCCGGTGGTCACGCAGGGGTGCGACGGCGTCGGAGCCTTCGGGGTGGTTCTTCAAGAAGGTGGTGCAGAGCGTGCGTAGCGCCCGATCCTCCAGCGAGGACGCCGCCTCTTCGACCGACCAGGCGTCCAGCTGCATCAGCCGCCGGACGACGGTGCTCCGCAGGCTCATCGTCCAGTGGCGCAGGCCTGCCCGGAGCACACGCGGGTGGTCGATGCGATGGAGCAGCCCGTCGAGCTGGTTGCGCATCGGGCCCTGATCGGAGGGGACGTTCGCGATGAGCTCGAGCAACAGCCAGGGGGCTTCGGGCCAGGGCTCGGAATGCGCGTCGACCCAGGTCAGCGCCTGTCGGACGGGCTCGACGGCTTCGGCACCGCGATAGGGCCGCCCGTAGCCGTACTGCGGCACCCGGGGCATGGCGGCGATCGCCTCGACGATCAGGGCCCAGAACGCCGGGCGTCCGTGGTCGCGGACCAGCTCCTGCGCCCTCGACCGCAGCGGCGCTGTGCGAGCCCGTTCGATCACCTCGCGAGCGGCCTCGCGCAGGCTCTCGGCGTCGGGCCGGCGGGCCAGCAGAGACTCGGCCCAGGGAGGAGGGGTGTTCGCGAGGTCGAACGTCATCGTCGTCCCGTCACACGGAGGCGTTGGTCAGGCGACCTGAGAATCCGCCGTCTGCGTGGGGCCGGATGGCGTGTCTTCCTGCTCGCGCAACAGCGTGATCGTGCGCTGGGGGAACGGGATGGAGATGCCGTTGTCGTCGTAGGTCTGCTTGATGCGCTTGAGCAGGTCGAAGGTGGTGGGCCAGAAGTCGTCGAGCACCGTGTGGCCGCGGACCGCGAGGTCGACGCTGGAGTCGCCCAGGTTCTTGACCGCCACCATGGGCTCGGGCTCTTCGAGGATGCGCCCCTCGTCCTTCAGGATCCCGAGCGCGATCTCGATGGCCTTGTCGATGTCGTCGCCGTAGTCGATACCGATGGTGAGGTCGACGCGGCGCGTGGGGTTCATGCTGTAGTTGGTGATCGCACTGTTCCAGATGGAGGAGTTCGGAATCGACACGTAGACGTTGTTCCAGGTGGCGATCTCGGTGGTGAACAGACCGATGCTCTTGGCGGTGCCGCTGTGCCCCGCGACCTCGATGCCGTCGCCGACCGAGAAGGGACGCAGGACCAGGAGCATGACCCCCGAAGCTACGTTGGTGAGCGTGCCCTGCAGGGCCAGGCCGATGGCGAGACCGGCCGCACCGATCACGGCCACGACGCTGCTCATCTCGACACCGAAGATGCTCAGCACCGCGAGGACCGCGGCGAGGCGGACGAGCAGGCGCGTGCTGGTCTCGGCGAGGCCCGCGATCGTGGCGTCGAGGCGCTCGGACCTGTCGATCGCGGCCCGGACCGTGCGGGCGAGTCGACCGGCGATCCAGAACCCGATGACGAGGATGGCGATGGCCAGCAGCGCACTGCGGGCGATCTCGAGGGACTGTGCCGCGATCACCGACTGAATGTTTTCGAGGTCCATGGGTGCTCCGATCTCACTCTGTTCGTTGGCCTGTGGGCTTAACGACTTCCTGGGCCGGTGACGGCACATCGTGCACACACGGCGTTCGTCGAGAGGAAGCGAGGGTCATAGCCCCGGTCACAGAACCCGGTAGACGTAGATCTCGAACCCGATCTCGCGCAGCATCGCTGCCGCACCCGGACGCGCCGGCGAGCCCAGAGTGTAGAGATATCCCCGGTTCTCGGGTGCGATCTCCAGGAAGTACCGGTACCACGGAAGCACGTCGCGGAGATTCTCGATCTCGCCGTCGGACAGGATCACCAGATCGGCCGTGGCGTCCGGCTGCTCGTCGAAGAACGGGTTCAGCTCCCGACTCGGAAGCACGGTGCGTCGCGGATCGGTGTCCGACCGGATGGCGAACGCGACCTCGGTGGGGTCGCGGGTGGGGTCGGAGAAGCTGGACCCGTTTGCGAAGTTGCCGACCACCACGTCTGCTCCGCGGTCGATCGCCGCCTGAGCGTACTGCTGCGCACACGACAGGGCCTGAGCACGGCGCTGCGACGACATGCTGCCCGAGGAGTCGAACAGCAGGTAGAGGCGTCCGAGCGTTCGGTTCTCGGCGGGTTCGCACCGATCGACGCCCTGGGTGTCCACGGACGCCGTTCCATCGGGGGACCCGCCGGCGCGGGGGTCGGGGATGTGGTCGGGCAGCACGTGGGCCATGCGCTGTTTCTGCCATGTCGCGAAGTCCGGTTGGGGCGTGTGGACGGGCTGTCTGGGGCGATGGGGCTGCTGTGCGGCCTTCTGGAGCGCGGGAAACCGCACCTCGGGGAGCGATGGCGCCGGCTGGACGGGTGTGTCGACGGGTCGGGGTGTGGGCTCGGTCACTTCAGCGACTTCCGCCACGGCATCGTCGACGGGCTCGCTCGGAGGCTCGGGCTGCTGGGGTTCGGGTGGGGCCTCGAGCTCGCCGGGCTCCTCGCCCTGGCTGACGAACGACACCTCGAGCACCTTGTCGGGAGGCGGAGGCGGGGGGCTGGGGGTCCAGTTCAGCTGAGACAGCGTGGCGGCGCCGAGACCGTGCCCGAGCAACGACAGCACTGCGGCCACCACCAGCGGGTTCACGCCGTGTCGGGCGAGGCGATTCTTCAGCTCGGCGGGGTCGGTCGCCATGTCCTCCTTCTTCCTGGGCTCCATGTATCGGTGCCGCGGTCGCGGAGTCGGGACAACGGTCGTAAGGGTGGTCGTTCGCCAGACCCGTTCTGTTGCACGTGCCGGTGAGAGCACACCGACCACGGATCTTCTGGAGGACTGGCATGGCGGCATGGATGTTGGCGGGGATGGCTTCGGCGTTCGGCGGGGGGGCAGCGGAGGTCGATCCGGCCATCGCCGACGCGCTCCAGACCGCGCGTTCGCTGCGAGGACACCGGCTCGATCAGGAGGCAGTGGTGGTCCCCGAGTCGAGCTGGTCTGCGCCCGTGCAGTCGCCGCGAGCCGGGATCGAGCGCGTGTCGGGCGTCAGCGCTGCGAAGGCCTGGGGGGCCATCCGGATCGATGCCCCGATCGAGGCCGTGTGGCTGGTGCTCAACGACGAGTCGCGCCTCGCGGGCGAGCTCCCCGTCTCCCACGCTGCGGTGCTGTCGGGAGATGTTCACGGCAACCGTCGGGTGTTCGAGTACCTGCCCCTGCCCATCGTCTCCGACCGGTGGTGGGTGGTGGACGTCCGCCACAACGCCCCGCTCTACACGGCGTCTTCGGGCCGGGTGTGGGAGATGGCGTGGTCCGATGCACCGTCCGAGGAGCTGAAGGGCACGGACTGGGAATCTCTCGCTGCAGACGGGGTGGAAGCGGCGTGGACCCGCGGAAGCTGGCTGCTCGTCGACCTGGGGGAACACGGCACCTGGGTGGAGTACACGACCTGGAGCGATCCGGGCGGCTCGTTGCCCGCGGGCCCCGCGACGTCGTTCGCGAGCGGAGCGGTGAAGTCCACCCTCGAAGCCGTGGCCGAGCTGGCAGACCGCGCACGGAGCGAGTCGCGCGCCGGGTTCACGCGTCCGGACGGGTCGGATCTCGCGAGCGTCCGTTAGCCTCAATCGCCGCGGGGCAACACGACGACCGGCTTGGTGGACTGCCGGCAGATCCGCTCGGCGACCACCCCGTGGGTCAGGCGAGACAGCCCGGAAGACGGCCGGTTGCCGACCACGATGGCGTCGTACTCGTCTTCGAGCAGCTCCAGCAGGACCGCTGCCGCTCGCCCCTTCACCACACGGGCGTCGCCACGGACCTCCCGGGGAAGGGTGTCGCGCAGACCGTCCAGGCGCTCGGCCATCTGCTCGCTCCACTTGTCGTAGTGCGCGCTCATCGTCTGACGCAGGGTGCCATCGAGGATCCAGGGGTTCTCGCTGGCCGACTCGTCCACGAACACCAGGTCGGCCGTGCCGCCCACCACGCGCACCCACGTGGATGCGTGCGCCACGAACGGCTCGGCATCCTCTTCTGTCAGGTCGACCGCCACCAGCATCCGCATTCCGGCACCTCCGACCTCTACGCTACATGGGAGCGGTGGTCGCGCACATCCGGTAGAGCAGGCGGGCCCCGACATTCCCGTCCCAGGTGCCGTCTCCGACCTCGACCAGATCGAAGCCGATCACGGTCCGACCGCACTCGCGGAGCATCCCGAGGAGCCGCTCGGTCTGATCCCAGGACAAGCCGCCCGGAACCGGGGTGCCGGTGCTCGGACAGAGCACGGGGTCGAGCCCGTCGATGTCGAAGCTGATCCACACGTACTCGGGCAGGTCCGAGATGATGCGGTGGGCCAGGGCCGACCAGCTGACGCCGTCGGACAACGACCGCGCCAGATCCCGCCAGGTGTGGGCCCGGATGCGAGGGTCGGACTCCATCATCTCCCACTCGGCGCGGCCCAGGTCGCGCAGGCCCACCTGCACCAGGCGCTCGAGTCCCGTGTGCTGCAGCACGTTGTGCATGATCGAGGCGTGGCTGCGCTCGAAGCCCTGGTAGGCCTCGCGCAGATCGGCGTGGGCGTCGATGTGGAGCACGCCCACCTTCGGCTGGTGTTCGACGGCTGCTCGGATGCCGCCGAAGGCCACGCTGTGATCGCCGCCCAGCACGATGGGCACCTTGCCGTCGCGGAACAGGGTCGAGATCCGCTCGAACACCCGGTCGTCCACAGCCCTCGACGCGCGATTCACCCTGTCCAGACGGGCCTGGATGGAGGTGTCGCCGGGATCGTCCCCGATGACCGCGAGTGCATCGTCGACCACCGCCGCCTGCTGGTCGGCCAGGGTGGGGTCGACGGGGTCCAGGGCGATGCCCTCTCGCCACAGCTCCGGGGCGTCGGCGAGGAAGAGATCGACCTGCCAGCTGCCCTCGAGCACGCGCTGGGGGCCCTTCGCCGTGCCCCGGTGGTAGCTCGTGGTGACCTCCCAGGGAACGGGCACCACCACGAACCGGGCCTGCTCGACGGTGTGGGGCAGACCGAACAGGGTCTCGGAGTCGGAGGGGGCGTCGGGATCGAACGCGGCGTGGGGGTCGTCGTGCATGGCTTCGTTCCTCGTGGGGTCAGTCGCCGAGGTAGGTGTAGCTGTCGAGCCCGCGCTGGTAGGCACTCAAGAGATTGCGGGCTTCGTTTCGGGTGATCCGGCCTTCGCGCAGTGCGCGTTCGCTGGCGTTGCGGACGCGCTGCAGGAGATCCTTGCCCGAGTACTGGACGTAGCCCAGCACATCGTCGATCTTGTCGCCTTCGACCACCAGATCGACGCTGTACCCGTCGGGTTGCTGGCTGATGTGCGCGGTGTTGGTGTCGCCCAGCAGGTTGTGCAGGTCGCCCAGGATCTCCTGGTAGGCACCCACCATCATGATCGCCAGGTAGTACGGCTCGTCGTCCTCCAGCTCGTGGACCTCGAGGGTGCGTCGCACGTCGCGCAGGTCGATGAACTTGTCGAGCTTGCCGTCGCTGTCGCAGGTGAGGTCGGCGAGGATGGCGCGTCGGGTGGGTTCCTGGTCGAGACGCTGGATCGGCAGGACCGGGAACAGCTGACCGATCGCCCAGGCGTCCGGAACGGACTGGAACAGCGAGAAGTTGCAGTAGTAGGTGTCGGCCAGCATCGGCCACAGCTTCTCGAGGTCTTCCGGGACGTGGTCGAGCCGCTCGGTGGCCTTCTCGATCCGCCCGCACACCTGCCAGAAGGTCTTCTCGAGCCGGGCGTACTCCGGCAGGGAGAGCAGGCCGAGGTCGAACGCGTACCGGCCCTCTTCGCGGACGTCGATGGCTTCGTGCCACGCCGCATGGACGTTCCGTGCGGTGACCGTCTCGAAGAGCTCGTGCATCCGGGCCAGAACGCTGCCCTCCTCGGGATCGGGCCCGTCTGGACGGCCGGAAGTGGGGCGTCGCTCGACACCGGTCACGTCGAACACGAGCATCGAGTGGTGGGCGACCATCGCGCGGCCCGACTCGCTGATGATGTCGGGGTGCGGCAGATCCTCGGCTTCGCAGGCAGCCTGGATGGCCCACACCACGTCGCTCGCGTACTCGGCTTCGGTGTAGTTCATCGAGCTCTCGAAGTCGGTCCGCGAGCCGTCGTAGTCCACGCCGAGGCCCCCGCCGACGTCCAGGCGCCCCATGGGTGCGCCCATCTTGCACAGCTCGACGTACAGCCGGGTGGCTTCGCGCAGCGCGCTCTTGAACGTGCGGATGCCCGTGACCTGGCTGCCGATGTGGAAGTGCAGCAGCTGCAGGCAGTCGAGTTTTCCGGCCTCGCGCAGCCGCTCCACCACGTTGGCGATCTGCAGGGCGGTGAGTCCGAACTTCGCGCGGTCTCCGGAGCTGGTCTTCCAGCGGCCGCGACCGGGACGCGACAGCTTCGCGCGCACCCCGATGACGGGTTCGATGCCGAGGTCGGCGGACACCGACAGCACGCGGTCGACCTCACTCGGCTTCTCGATCACGATGAGCGTGTCGCGACCGAGCTTGCGGGAGAGCAGGGCGGTCTCGATGTAGCTGCGGTCCTTGTACCCGTTGCAGACGATCAGCGCTTCGGGGTCGTCGAGCAGCGCCAGGGTGATGAGCAGCTCGGGCTTGGACCCCGCTTCGAGCCCGATGTGGTGGGTGGATGCGAAGCCCACCAGGTCTTCGACGAGGTGCCGCTGCTGGTTGACCTTGATGGGGTACACGCCGCGGTACTTCCCGGTGTACTCGGCCTCCTTCATCGCCGTCGCGAAGGCGCCCGCGATGTCGTCGAGGCGGCGGCGGACGATGTCGCGAAACCGCAGGAGGATCGGGGTGTCGATCCCGCGCTCCACCAGCTCGTCGACCAGCTGCTTGAGGTCGACGGGAGGGCACTTCTCGCCTTGCTCGGTGTCTTCGGGCCTGCGGGCCGTGAGCTGCAGGCTCCCGGTCTGGCCGACTTCGAAGAAGCCGTTGCTCCAGTTGTCGACGTTGTACAGCTCGCTGCTGTCGGCCACTGTCCAGCGCTTCAAGGCCCCTCCGCGTCATCCGGGCTCTGGAGGACTGGGTTACCTGGCGGACCCTCTCGCTGCCACTTCACTGCACACACATCGTGCACGTGGCGGCGACTCCGAAACCAAAACCCCCGAGGAGCCCCGGCGATGTCGATCCGCAACTTCCTGGACGAGAACTTCCTCCACTTCAACGCTGCCACCGTCGTCCAGGCGGCCGAGGCCTGGAAACTGCACCACGACAACGGGTCGAAGATGCTGGTGAGCCTCGCAGGCGCCATGTCCACCGCACGGATCGGACGCCTGCTCGCTCCGATGATCGACGCGGGCTGGGTCCACGCCATCAGCTGTACCGGCGCCAACCTGGAGGAGGACGTGTTCAACCTCGTCGCGGGCGAGGAGTACGAGGTGATTCCGGACTGGCGCGCGCTGTCGGCGGCCGAGGACAAGGCCCTGTACGACCGCGGGATGAACCGGGTCACCGACATCTGCATCCCCGAGACCGTGATGCGGCACATCGAGGGGCGTCTGCTGGCGCGCTGGCAGAAGTCCGAGAAGGACGGTCTGACCAAGATGCCGTCCGAGCACCTCAAGGACGTGCTCTCGGACCCCTCGCTCGACACGCACCTGCAGCGTCCGCGCAGCGAGAGCTGGCTCGACGCCGCGCGTCGCAACAACGTCCCCGTGTTCACGCCGGGCTGGGAGGACAGCACGACCGGCAACATGTTCAGCGCGGCGGTCTACAGCGGAAAGGTCGGGCGTCACGACGTGGTGAGCTCCGGCACCGAGCAGATGATCCGGCTCATCGACTGGTACAAGTCCCAGCACGAGAGCGGCTCGACGGTCGGATTCTTCCAGGTCGGCGGGGGAATCGCAGGCGACTTCGCGATCTGCGCGGTTCCGCTGATGATCCAGGACCTGCAGATGGAGACCGTGCCGTTCTGGTCGTACTTCT
The DNA here is from genome assembly GCA_965224055.1 of Myxococcota bacterium. Lineage (GTDB taxonomy): Bacteria > Myxococcota_A > UBA796 > UBA796 > JACKEQ01. The sequence goes on from OZ245034.1 coordinate 7,788,467, forward strand.
GCCAGATCTCGGACGCAGTGACGTCGTACGGCGGGTACTCGGGTGCGCCGCCGAACGAGAAGATCACCTGGGGCAAGCTGGACGTCGAGACGCCGAAGTTCATGATCCAGAGCGATGCGACGATCGTGGCGCCGCTGGTGTTCGGGTGGCTGCTCGACAGGTGACGCTGCTGTGATGCGCCCGTCCGAGGCCGCTCCGAGAACCACCGCTGCAGCGACAGGCGATCTCGCCAGAAGAGGCATTTGAACCAAGGCCATCGCAACGCAGGTTGCCACGGAGTCACGGAGCGACACGAAGGTCTTCACGGAGGCGTCGCGGTAGGGTGGGGAGTGCCGAATTCTCAGCCGCCTTCCGAACAGAACCCTGTCGCACAGATGGCACGCGAGATTCGCTGGGGGCCGCTGCTGGTGTTCGAGCTCGCCTTCTGGGTGGGGCTGACAGGGTGGGGCTTCGTGCTGGAGGACGTGGTGGCGATGCGCCCGAGCCGCCGTCACCTCACCCTGGAGCTCCGCGACGGCCGGTCGTTCTCGCTGCGTGCAGCCGACCCCGAAGCACTGCGTGACGCCTTCGAGGCCGTGGGCGCGGGCGTTTCGGACGGGGAGCCCGTGGAAGAGCCCGTCCAGCTGCAGGATCTGCGCCGCCGGGTCGGGTCAGCGGTCTGAGGCGCCCGTCCACTGCACCGAGTACAGGTCCGTCCGTCGGTCGCGCCAGTTCTTGACCGTGCCGCGCAGCCGATGTCTGCGGAGGTCCTGCAGATCGAGGTCGTGACACAGCACGGTCTCGAGGTTGGGATCGGCCTCGGCCGCGATGCCGCCGCGGGCGAATGCCATGTCCGAAGGGGTGAGCACCGCCGAGCGGGCGTAGTGGGTGTCGGCGTTCTCGACGAAGGGCAGGTTGCCGACACACCCCGCGGTCACGGCGAAGAAGTGGTTCTCGATGCAGCGCGCACTCGTGCAGGTGCGCACGCGGTTGTGGCCGTAGACGTCGTTGGTGTTGTAGGGCACGAACAGCAGATCGGCGCCGTCCTCGGCCAGCTTGCGACCCAGCTCGGGGAACTGCACGTCGTAGCAGACCAGGATGCCGATTCGGGCGCGGTCGGTCTCGATGACCTCGAGGGTGTTCCCGCCGCGAACCCCCCACCAGCGCGCTTCGCTCGGGGTGGCATGCAGCTTGTCCTGGGTGTCGATGCGCCCATCGCGGTGGAAGACGTAGCAGACGTTGTACAGCCCGTCGTCGCGCAGGGTGAACTGCGACCCGCCGATGAGGTTGACGTTGTAGCGGACCGCCAGCTCGCTCATCAGCTCGATGTAGCGAGGGGTGAACGACGCCAGCGACCGGGCTGCGGAGCCGGGCCGACCGGCCTCGACGAGGGACAGCAGCTGCAGGGTGAACAGCTCGGGGAAGAGCAGGAAGTCGGCGCGATAGTCGCCTGCGGTGTCGACGAAGAACTCGACCTGCTGGCTGAAGTCCTCGAACGAGCGGATGCGACGCATCTGGTACTGCACGAGGCCGACCCGCACGCGCTGGGTGGCCCGCATGGTGCGCCGCGAGACCGGGGGGACGTAGTCGTCGTTCGGCCACTCGAGGTAGGTGGCGTAGCCCCCCGAGTCCTCGTCGCTGGGAAGGTAGTCGGCCACGATGTCCTCGAGCACGAAGCCGTTCGCGAGGTGGGCCGTGAGCACGGGGTCGTGCAGCTGCTTGTCGACCACGGCGCGGACGTACTCCTCGGCGCTCATCTCGTCGGCGTAGCGGCTGTAGCCCGGAATCCGCCCGCCGATCCGCATGCTCCGCAGGTTGTTGTCGCGACAGATCCGCTTGCGGGCGTCGTACAGCCGGCGCGACAGTCGCATCCCCCGGAAGTCGGGGTGGACCTGGATCTCGATGCCGTACAGGGTGTCGCCCTCGGGGTCGTGGTTCCGCAGGTAGCCGCCGCCGGACAGCGCTTCCCAGTCGTTCCAGCTGGCGTACTCCTCGCTCTCGACGATGAGGTGGGCCGCCGAGGCCACGAGCTGTCCGTCCAGGAACAGGCCGAGCTGGGACTGATCCCAGTGAGCGAGCTGGCTGCGGAGCTCCTCGACGAGCCACGGAACCATGGTGGGAAAGCAGAGGAGCTGAAGCGCGACGAGCTCGTCGAAGTCCTCCATGGTGAGCGGTCGAAGCTCGACGCGGGCTTCGAGATCCTCCGGATTCACGGGGCTCTCGGAGGGATCGGTCGTGTCGGACATGGGGGTCGCCTCGGGTTCTCCACCGTCAGGTGTGGAGGGCGCTCCCGTATCATCGTGGGGCGGCCGGCGAGCGGGACGGCGTTGCGGGCTGGCCCTGGGTGGACGCCGGAGCGACGGGCTTTCGGACAGCGATTCGACCCATCCGGATCGGGCGCGGGTCGGGCTTGTCGGCTTCCACGTCGACGGGGTCGGGCACGATGCCGCCCGGGTGGGTGGAGACCTCGGGGATGGGCTCGGCATCGAGCTCCGTTGTGGGACCGGCAGGCTCTTCGAGTGCACCGAGCCATGTCCAGAGCCGGTCCATGAGCGACGGGCCGTCGGCATCCGCCTCGGTCGTCGGAGCGGTCGACGGAGTGGCGTGGGAGGCTGCGGAGGCTTCGGCTTCGGGGATGTCGGCGAGGGCGGGAGTGGAGACGATTCCCGCAGCGAGCACCGCCCAGCGCGCCAGGCGCCGCGTCACGGCCGAGCGCGTGGAACGGCCCGTCTGGAAGGGGCGATCCGCAGCCTCGACCGCAGCCTCGACCGTGGAAGCGGTCGCGAACACGATGTTCTCGTCACGGTCGACCCGGTAGCGCACGCAGATGTCGGGCTGTTCGAGGCGCTTCAGCGCTTCGTCCCGGGACAGGTCGGACAGGTCGGTGACGCTGTGCTGGCACTGGTCGCAGAACCGCTGACCGGGTGCTCCGGTGGACCCCATGGCCGACCAGTCGGCCGAGCAGGGTGCGGGAATCGGTACGGCGCTGGCGGGTACGGCATCTGTCGTCATCTCGACCTCCGCCTGCCCAACGCACGAGAGGCCGTCGACTTACACCGGGCTCTCTTCAGGCCTTCGGGGACGGCGTGGCGGGCTCGGTCTTCTCCGGCTCGGCCTTCTCTGGGATGGGCTCGCCGTCGAAGGTGAAGCGCTCAGTGACGCGCTGGTGGGTGTCGTAGTCCCATTCCTCCACGCGGATCTGGTCGTCCTCGAGCTGGACGTTCATGACCCAGGCTGACAGTTCGACGGCGACCCACCCGGTCTCGCTGGACTCGGAGGGGATCTCGACCGTCTTCACCGACCCCTTCCAGCGAACGCGCTCGGTGCCGGAGGCGTCTGCGAGCACGGTGGGAGCGATCTCGCCGTACGGGCTGCACGCGAAGGCCGGCGCGCTGGGAACGACAGCGGCGGTGACGGCAGTGGTGACGGCGAAGACGAGAGCACAGGCGAGAGGACGGATGGACATGGACGCTCCGATGTCGAGGGGGTCGTGGTGGGCCGGGCTCGTTCCCGACACTCCGTACGACGCCGTCGAGACTGTTCGGATTCGTCGAACTTCACGAACTACATTGTTTGGCAGGGCTGGTCACTTCTCGAGTCGTGACGAGGGCCACGGTCTCGGCCAGGGACATCGGCACGCGCGGCCGGGGGCGGCGGGGGTCGCAGGTCCAGGCTCCGAGCTCGATGCCGCGTGCGGTCGCCTGGTCGGGAGTGCGTGCTCGAGGGGTTCGCAGCACCAGGGGAACGCCGTGACAGGGGGGCTCGTGCAGGCGGACCAGCGCGCGGGCCAGGCGATCCCGGTCGGTACGCGTCTCTGTGGAGGCGAGGACGAGATCGATCGATCCGCAGTCCCGCTCGAACTGGTCCATCCCCACGATGCTCCAGCCTTCTCGGCGCGCGACGCTCGCGAGCACACCGGGCGCGCCATCCGGCGAGTGGCACACATCGAGGATCGTCCCGCCCACGGCGGGTGGAATGCGCTGAAGTACCCGTCGCAGCTCGTCTGGACGGGCCGGACTGCCGATCAGGTCGTGAACGGGCAGGTGCAGCCGGGCGTTCTCGGTGCGTCGTTCGAGCAGGAGGGTGGCGACGATGGGAACGCCGTCGAGCAGGTGGCCACGTGGATGCGAGCGGAGGGCCCACAGGTCGGGGACGGTCCGCGCACCATCGACGACGATGACATCGGGTCGCTTGGAGGCGAGGTGCATCGCCTCGGCGAGGTGCGTGCAGCTGGCCACCTTCCAGCCGTCTTCGGACAGCATCTTCTCGGCGAGCTGCCGGCCCTCGGTCGCGCCGTAGACGACCAGTGCGCGACCACGGACGGGAACGCCTCGTGGAGGAAGCACGGGCTCGACGTCGGGGGGCAGCGAGAGGTGGCGGTCGAGGAGCCATCTCCGGCCGCGTCCGCCTCGCCGGGTGGGACGCGCGCTGCGGGTGTGCGCAGGGGCCGGAATGAGCGTGGGTCGGTTCGGAGCAGGTGCGGGGATATCCGCCTTCTCCCGTCGCGACCTGTGGGTCGAGCGGAGCTCCCGAGGTGCCTCGGCCGATGCAGGCACCAGGGTGTCCGGGACATCCACGACGTAGAGCGTGGCGTCGAAGGGCAGCTGGACGCGGAAGACGCCCCGGGCGGCGAAGAGGACTCCGCCCATCGTCTCGACGTGGGCACGAGCCACCGCGAGTGCCAGGCGCCGGCGCTCGGGCACCTCGGTGTCGCTGGGGTGGAAGGGCTCGAACAGCGCGTGATCAGGCTCCACGGCATCGTCGATCGTGCCTGTGCGTCGGACCTCGATCTGGACCCACGGTGGATCGGTGGAGGCCGTGGCCTCGATGGTGACGTGGGCCCCGTCGTCGACTCCCCGACGAACGTGGTCGACCAGCGTGGCGACGACGGCGACCACGCGTCGTCGGTCGAGGCGGACCTTCAGGCCATCGACGTCGGAGGTCTGCAGATCGGGCGAGGAGGGGTGTGCGCCGTCGCGGGCGCCGTCTGCGACGGCATCGGACAGCGCGAACCACTCGACGAACGCGGCCTCCTTGCCGTGTGTCGCGCGGGCGAGGGTGGTCATGCCGTGCAGCACGTTCCGCAGATCCCGCGCCTTCTGGCGTGCGGACTCGAGGTCTCGGCGAACCCCGTCGAGCTCGGACTCGTTCTGCGGCCCCGCGTCTGTGCGAAGGCGGTCGAGCGCCAGCTCGGTGTAGCCCATGAGCGCATCCAGGGGGCGGTACAGCTCGGGGCCGATCGATTCGATCAGCTGGGCCTGCGCGGTGCGTCGGTCCTGGTCCGCTTCCGGGTCGAGTCCGGGGGATTCCACGGGGCTCGGAGGAGAGACGCGGCGGAACGCGAGGGGACCGAACAACAAACCCAGTCCGACGCCGAGGAACGGCAGGATGTCGAGGGCCAGCATGAACGGGTTGAGGTGCAGGGCGACGAGATCGAGCACCCCGGATGGACCTGTCGCGACCGCCAGAGCGGCCCACGCGATCACGCTGACGCACAGCCCGGAGGCACCGCCCGCCAGCGCTCCTCCCGCAGCTGCCATCCCCACCCGCATCACTCCTCCTCGTCACCTGCGTCATCTGCGCCATCTGTGTCGTCGGTGCGCTCGACGACGAAGAAGTCCACGCGCCGGTTCCGTGCCCAGACGGCCTCGCCATCGCCTTCGACCTCGGGGCGGCTCTCGCCGAATCCTTCGGATTCCATTCGGTTCCCCTCGACGCCCTTCTGGATGAGGTACGCCCGGACGGACGCGGCGCGGGCTTCGGACAGCTCCAGGTTGTAGGAGGCTGAGCCTCGACTGTCGGTGTGGCCCTCGATGCGGATCCGGACGAGCTCGGGATGCTCGACGAGCAGCTCGGACACCTCGTCCAGCAGGTCGAAGGACTCGGGCTTGATGGTGGCGCGATTGGTCTCGAAGAAGATCGACTCGTCGATCTCGATGCGCTCGGTGGTCACCTCCACCCGGGCTTCGGCGAGGGAGAAGCCCAGCTGGCTCTTGTCGCCGGGGGCGACCTCGAGGCTCTGGATTGCCGAGCGATAGCCTTCGGCCGAGGCCCGGATCTCCAGCGTGCCGATCGGCACCTCCACCCGCTCCTCGGGCGACAGGTCCGTCATGTCGCTGTCGACGAGGCTCCAGGTCGCGCCGTCGATCGCCGTTCCGGTCTCGTCGGTGATCTTCACGGTGAGCGACGCCGCGGGGACGGGTTCGTCGGAGAGCGTCAGCGAGACGGTCATGGGACCCCCTGGCGGGATCTCGACGCGTTGCTCCAGTGGTTCGAAGCCGTCCGCGAAGGCCTCGAAGGTGTACGACCCGTCGGAGAGCCCGACCTGGTCGCCCGGTTTGCCGTTCCGTTCCTCTGGACCGTCTGCCAGCCAGCGTCCAGCGGCCGATCGTCCCTCGGGAGTGAGCACGTCCACCGTGACGAGCGTGGGCTCCGGGCATCCGTCGTCGTCCTCGTAGTCGTCGAGGTCTTCGGGCCGATCCGGACACGCGTCGTCGGGATCGACGATGCCGTCCGCGTCTGCGTCCTCGGGGGCTCGCTCGATCGGGGGTTCGTACGCCAGTGCGGTGATGACGCGTGCGCGAGGAGCGCCGAACCCGTTCGTCAGCCCTGCGCCGACTCCCCCGCGGACGACCAGCCTGTCGGACAGTCGACCCCACCCACCCAGGATCGCTTCCGCGGGTGTGGAGCCGGGCACGACGTTGGCGTAGTTGATGTTCGAGCCCACATCGAGGGACACGCCCGCGCGGTCGGGCACCACCTCGACACCCAGACCGAGCCGGGCGCGGAGCTGGTCGTTCCAGGTGAAGTTCTCGAGCTCCGATCGCGGAACCCCCCGCGTGCCCACGTTCGCGGCGAGCAGCACGGGGCCGAACCTGCGGTCTGCGAGGACGGACACCTCGTACCCCACGCCCCGGCTTCCGAGCGCGGCGTCCACGGTGGTGGTCGGAAAGCTCACCCGGCCGAGCACCCCGAGCCCCAGCGGAGCACGATCGCGGTGCAGGATCCGGACGCGCGCCTCCAGTCCGAGGTCTCCGAGGCCGGTCTCCTGCCCCTCCACGCCCGCCGTGCGCAGCAGGATCGGTGCGTCCAGGCCGATGCGGAACGGGCCTCGCACGTAGGCGGCCATGAGGGACATCTGCAGGACGTCGCTGACGATGGGCACCGTCTGACCGTCGTCGTACACGAAGGTGGCGGGCCGGTTGGCGTAGTGCAGCACGCCGCGCGCCAGGAAGTCGCCTCCGTCCTCGCCCAGGCCCTCGCGGCCGGTGTCGTCGGTCCACAGGGTGTGTCCTGCGTCGATGGACGGTCGGAAGATCTGAGCGTCGATGTCCGGAGAGCTCGGCTCGGATTGCGCGAATGCGAGGGGGGCAGTGAGAACGGCCGTGAGGATGGGGCTCATCGGGCACCTCCGTCACATTCGGTACGGCTGGTACGGCGCCGTGCGAACACCGCGAGCAGCAGCGGCAACACCCCGGTCACGCCCGTCAGGTTGGCCACGCTGGTGGTCGAGCAGCTGCCGTAGCCCCCGTAGTAGCCGCCCTCCAGGGCCTCATCGCCATCGAGCAGGTCGTCGGAGGGGTCGAGGGGGTCGGTCCCGTCGACGTTCACCTCGGTCCCGTCGTCCACCCCGCCATCGTCGGTGTCGGCATCCAGGGGATCGGTCTCGTCGTCGTCCACCATCCCGTTGCCGTTGCTGTCCTCTTCGCCGTCCAGCAGTCCGTCGTCGTCGGTGTCGTCGTCCAGCGGGTCGGTGTCGCCTTCGTCGAAGCTGCCGTCGAAGTCCACCTCGGTTCCGTCGTCCACGCCGTCCTGGTCGGTGTCCGGGTCGTTCGGGTCGGTACCGAGGGTGGCTTCCTGGTCGTCGGTCAGCCCATCGCCATCCGAGTCGACGTCGCCCGGCGGCAGGTCGTCGGTGGGGTCGAGGGGATCGGTGCCGTTGTCGTCGACCTCGGTGCCGTCGTCCACGCCCCCGTCGTCGGTGTCGGTGTCGACCGGGCTGCTGCCCAGCGCGTCCTCCTCGCCGTCCGACAGTCCGTCCCCGTCGGTGTCCGCGAGGTTCGGGTCGCTCTCGCCAGTGCCCTCCGAACCGGTGTCGCCGAGCGTGTTGGTCGTCGCACCGTCTCCGTCGCTGTCCTCCTCGCCATCGGTCAGGCCGTCCCCATCCGTGTCGGCGTCCGTAGGGTCGGTCGTCGAGGTGGGATCGGTGTCGAGCGGCGTCGCCGGGTCGGTGCCGCCGGTGGCGATGCCACCCGGACTGGTGCCCGTCGCGATTCCGTCGGTCACGCCGCTCTCCAGGCCATCGGACAGGCCGTCGTCGTCGGTGTCGGCGTCGTTCGGGTCGGTGCCGACCGTGCCCAGGGCTTCGTCCCCGTCGGACAGGCCGTCGTCGTCCGTGTCGGCGTCGACCGGATCGGTCTCGTCTCCCGAAGCGGCCGTGCCGTCGAGCCCTTCCACTTCTTCGAGGTCCGTCAGCCCGTCTCCGTCGGTGTCCGCGGTGGTGGGATCCGTTCCGAGCCCGTCTTCGACGACGTCCGAGAGCCCATCGCCGTCGGTGTCGATCGCCTGACCGTCATCGCTCGGGTCGAGGGGATCGGTGCCGTCCAGGTTCACTTCCGTGCCGTCGTCCACGCCGCCGTCGTCGGTGTCGGTGTCCAGCGGGCTGGTCGACAGGGCGTCCTCTTCACCGTCGGTCAGGCCGTCTCCATCGGTGTCCGCGACGTTGGGGTCGGACTCGCCGCTCCCGTCCGTGCCCGTTCCTCCGATGGTGGCCGTGGTCGCGCCGTCGCCGTCCGCGTCTTCTTCGCCGTCGGTGAGGCCATCCCCGTCGCTGTCGTCGGCGAGGGGGTCGGTGGTGGTGGAGGGGTCCGCATCGCCCGTGAACGCAGGGTCGGTTCCGGCGTAGGTCACGCCGCCGTCCGAAGTCCCGCCGTCCACGGGGGTCTGCACGCCGGACTCCAGGCCGTCGGAGAGCCCGTCCCCATCGGTGTCGGCCTCGGTGGCGTCCGTCTCGTCGCCCGAGCCCGGCACTCCATCCGCACCCGCGACCTCTTCGCCGTCGGACAGACCGTCGTCGTCGGTGTCGGCGTCGATGGCGCTGGTCTCGTCCCCGGTCCCGGGAGCCCCGTCCGCACCGAACAGCTCCTCGAAGTCCGACAGGCCGTCGTCGTCGGTGTCCGCATCCGTGGGGTCCGAGCCCAGGACGTCTTCCACGTCGTCGGGCACGCCATCGCCGTCGGTGTCGTCGGTCGCATCGGTGTCGAGGGCGTCGATCGTCCCGTCTCCGTCGGTGTCCTGGCCGGCCGGCCCACCTTCGAGCAGGTCGGAGATGCCGTCTGCGTCGGTGTCTTCCGCGTTGGGGTCGGTCTCGTCGTCGGCCGTGCCCGGTTGGTCTCCTGCGAACGCGCCGTCCTGGTCGAGATCTTCGGTGCCGTCGGGGATCCCGTCTCCGTCGGTGTCGGCCAGCAGAGGATCGGTGGTGGTGGACGGATCGGCATCCCCAGTGAAGTCGCCGTCCGTTCCGTCGTAGGACAGGCCACCGTCCGACGTACCGCCAGCAGCTGGAGCGTCTACGCCTTGCTCGAGTCCGTCGGAGAGCCCGTCCCCATCGGTGTCCGCGTTGGTGGGATCGGTGCCTGCGTCGACCTCGTCGCCGTCGAGCACCCCGTCGTCGTCGCTGTCCGCGTCGAGGGGGTCGGTCTCGTCGCCGGTGTCCGGCAGCCCATCGGCGCCGAGCAGCTCTTCGCTGTCGTCGAGGCCGTCGTCGTCCGCGTCGGTGTCGAAGGGGTCGGTCCCGTCGTCGTTCTCGGTCTCGTCGTCCGTGCCGTCGTTGTCGCTGTCGGTGTCGAGGGCGTCGATCGTGCCGTCCCCGTCGCTGTCGCGGCCGGTCGCAGCCCCTTCGGACGCATCGTCGAGGGTGTCGCCGTCGGTGTCGGGGTCGTTCGGATCGGTCTCGTCGTCCGCCGTTCCGGGCTGGTCCCCGTCCCAGGCGCCGTCTGCGTTCAGGTCCTCGTCGCCGTCCAACAGGGTGTCGCCGTCGGAGTCGGAGTCGTTGGGATCGGTGGTGGTCGAGGGATCGGCGTCTGCGATGAACACGCTGGGGTCGGTTCCTTCGAAGGCGACGCCTCCAGAGGACGTGCCGCCGGGCACCGCAGCTGTGATGCCCTGCTCGGTGCCGTCCTGCAGCCCATCTGCGTCGGAGTCCGCGCTTGCGGGGTCGGTCTCGTCGCCGCTGTCCGCGATGCCGTCGAGCCCGAGGATCTCCTCGCCGTCGAGCAGTCCATCGTCGTCTCCGTCGGCATCGAGGGGGTCCGACTCGTCGCCGGTCCCGGGGGTGCCGTCCGGGCCGTTCACCTCTTCCAGGTCGGTGAGGCCGTCCCCGTCGGTGTCGGCGTCGTTCGGATCCGTGCCCACCACCGCTTCGTCGGCGTCGGACAGTCCATCTCCGTCGGAGTCTCCACCGCTGTCGGCGTCGAGGGCGTCGATGGTGCCGTCAGCGTCGGAGTCCGGGCCGCCAGCGCCGCCTTCGATCGCGTCGTCGAACGTGTCGCCGTCGGTGTCGGAGTCGTTGGGGTTGGTCTCGTCGTTCGCGGTTCCGGGCTGGTCGCCGTCGAACGCGCCATCGCCGTTCAGGTCCTCTTCACCGTCGGTCAGGCCGTCACCGTCGGAGTCGGCGTCGGTGGGATCGGTGGTGGTCGCACCCGCGTCCGCATCGGCCACCTGTACGCCCGGATCCGTGCCGTCGTAGGCCACTCCGCCGTCACTCGTCCCGCCCGGAAGGCTCGCGGCCACGCCGCTCTCGGTGCCGTCCTGCAGTCCGTCTCCGTCGGTGTCGACCAGGAGGGGGTCTGTGGCGCCGTTGACCTCTTCACCGTCCGACAGGCCGTCGTCGTCCGTGTCCGCGTCCACCGGATCGGTCTCGTCGCCGGTGCCCGGAGCGCCGTCCACGCCTCGCACCTCCACGAGGTCTCCGAGTCCGTCTCCGTCGGTGTCGCCGTCGTTCGGATCGGAGCCGATCAGCAGCTCCTCGCTGTTCGAGAGCCCATCGCCGTCGAAGTCGTCGGCCGGATCGGGGTCGAGGGCGTCGATCGTCTCGTCTCCGTCGGCGTCCGGGCCTCCCGCCCCTCCTTCTGCCGCGTCGGAGAGGCCGTCTCCATCGGTGTCGGTGTCCTGGGGATCGGTCTCATCGTCATCGGTGCCCGGCTGATCGCCGTCGAACGCGCCGTCGGCGTTCAGGTCTTCGCTGCCGTCCAGAAGACCATCGCCGTCGGAGTCCTCCACGAGCGGATCCGTGGCGGTGGTGTCATCGGCGTCCGGGATGAAGGTGCCCGCATCGGTGCCGTCGAAGCTCACCCCTCCTGCGCTCGTTCCCGCCGGAAGACCCGTCGTGAATCCGAGCTCCGTTCCGTCCTGCAAGCCGTCCACATCCGTGTCGACGGACAGGGGGTCGAGCTCGTCGCCGGTGGAGGGGGTGGCGTCGAGGCCCAGGACCTCCTGGCCGTCGGACAGGCCGTCGTCGTCGGTGTCGGCGTCGAGCGGGTCGGTGTCGATTCCCCCGTCCAGGACGGCGTCTCCGCCGAGCTCGCTGCCATCGTCCAGCCCATCCCCATCGGTGTCGGCGACGGTCGGATCCGTCCCGGTCGTGCACGTCTCGGTGAAGTCGGAGAGCGAGTCGCCGTCCTCGTCGACCATCGACGGGTCCACGACGATGTCGAACGGCGCGCTCGTCGTCCGCTCGATGGCGGTCCAGGTGTCGGCCCAGGCTTCGTTCAGCTTGGACGCCCCCGAGAAGTCTCCCCAGGCGCGAGCATTCACGTTCGGGATCGCCGCGTCTCCGGGCAGTCCGCTGTCCACGCCGTCCGGACCGGAACCCTCGAGTCCGATGGAGCCGTCCGGCATCTGGATCGCGTCGTCCTGCAGTGCGGCGTCGTTCCAGAACATCGGCAGGCCGGTCCGGGCACCCGTGTCGTCGACGTCGAACATCCGGAAGCCCTCGTACGAGGTCTCGACGTCTTCCAGCAGGATGTGGACCTCGCCCGCGAACAGCTGGACCTCGCAGCTGTACCGGCCCGCCGCCGTCGCATCGCCATCGAAGTCGGTCCCGTCCCAGTCGACGGTGTTCAGACCCGGGGATGCGGTGCCGACGATCTGCAGGTCGTCCGCGTCGGTGGCGTCGCGGATCCCGTCGCCCGAGAGGTCGCAGACCACGCGGTAGCGCGCCTCGACGTCGGACTCGAAGCTGAAGGTGCCGCTTCCCGAGGGGTCGGGAGACGCGCAGGTGCCGTCCGAGACGAACCCTGCGCCCGTGACGACGGGAGCGGTGATGCCGTACTCGGCGCGCTCCGGAGGGTTGATGTAGAGCGGCACCGTTCGGGGCACGTTGGCGCCGATGAGGGGTGCGGATCGCCCGTCTTCACCGAGGATTCCGAAGGTGTTGGCCCGAACGCTCCACTCGTTGCCGGCCAGTCCGTCGGTGCGCCACTCGACCACCGCGTCCGTTCCGTCGACCGGGCCGGGTACCAGCGCGTACAGTGCACCGTCGAACGCGGCGTCCTCGGCGAACGAGCCGGTGTTGAACTCCCAGTCGAAGCTGTGGAGGCGTCCTGGACGCTCGACCCCCTGGTCGGTGACCGTGATGTCCCACTCGCTCGCCACGAGGTCGAGATCGAGTGCCAACGTCCAGGGCTGGCCGTTCTCCCGGGGATCCAGGGTGATGGACTGTCCTGAGAACAGCACGACCGGGAGGCCCAGGAAGCCCGCGCCGAACACCGTGAGTGTTCCGTCGCCGGTGAAGGTGACGACCTCGTCCTCCTCCAGGATGTCCAGCAGCAGATCCGTTCCACCCAACAAGCCCTGGCCCGTGAGCCCGGAGTTGTCGGACCCCTCGGCGTGCGCGATACCGGGCAGCGCCAGGGCGAGGGCCAACAGCCCACCTGGGAGGGGGATTCGGGAGCGGGGATGTCGAGGGACGTCGACGGGGGATGCGCTGGACGCATCGATACGGTTCACGCGGGGGGCCGCGAGGCGTGTGGACATGAATCTTCCTGGATGAATGTGGAACGAGCCGATCGAGACGTTGCGCGGTGCCAATCGGCCGCTGTGCGGGACGCTCTAGGCCCGTACGTGATCGGACGCGAGCGCACGTGTGACGGGCCGCTGACGCGGTGTGGATGCCATCTTCCCCCCTGGGATGTTCGCGGGTCGGCTCGTACGGCAGGTGTGTCGTCCGAGCCTGTCTCACGGTACCGCCCTCGGTTCGTGATCGGGAGGGTGTCCGGACGGTTGTGCTCACGGTGTGATGGCACTGTGAGTGTTCTCCAGGCCCGCTGTGAAGCTGGGAATCGTCCTGGAGTGCGCATCGAAGGCCGCCGTCTCCCGCGATCGACCAGCGATGCACATCGGGCGCTTGCGCGTCGCGACCATGGGGGAATTCCTGATCCCAGCCAATGGAAACACGTCGGTTGGTCCACCTCGGGCGCGGGGCGGGAGCCGACCCCGCAGTCTGCAGACCGCGTCGAACACGGCTACGGGGTGCTTCCCCTGACGTGGAGGGCCGTTGGCCGACATCGAGCTGTTCGTCTTTCGGGTTCCCGAGTCCGTGGGCTTCGGGCTGCTCAACCCCAGCCCGTTCTGCATGAAGGCGGAGGTATGGCTGCGGCTGGCCGGCCTCGACTACACGCTGCAGTCCTTCGACCCCTTTCGCGCACCGCTGGGAAAGGCCCCGTTCGTCCGGATCGGCGGTGAGAACGGAGCCCTGCTCGCGGACTCCACGGTGATCGCCAACACCCTGTCGGATCGCGAGGATGTCTCGCTGGATGCCCACCTGGACGACGATCAGCGGGCGCGGGCTGCGATCATCCAGCGGGTGTTGGAAGAACACGTGTACTGGGGATTCCTGTGGCAGCGGTGGATCGAGCCGACGGGCTGGTCGGCGTACCGTCCGATCATCGCGTCCGCGATCGACGTCCCGATCCCCGGGCTGAAGTGGTTGATGCTGCCGTTCCTGCGTCGAGGAGTGGTGCGGTCCGCACATGCTCAGGGCTTGTCCCGCCACCCGGCTCCCGAGATCCACCGCCGCTTGAAGGAGGACTGGGACGGGATCCGTCACCTGTTCGTGGGGCCGTTCGCGGTGGGCGATGCGCCCAGCACCGTGGATGCCACGCTGTACACCTGGCTCGAGCACGCGGTCTACCCGCTGTTCGACAGTGCGGTCGGACGCAGCCTCCGGTCCGACGACGTCTTCAGCGCCTATAGGGAGCGGATGCGCGACCTCGTCTTCGGCGCGCCTTGACAGCCAGTGACGGCTGTGCCCCCTCAGGCGGCGCCCTCGGTCGCGAACTGACGCTCGACCAGCTTGCGGTACAGCCCGTCGACGCGCGCGATGAGCTCGGTGTGCGAGCCCCGCTCGACCACGCGTCCCCCCTCGAGGACCACCACCTCGTCGGCGTCGCGCACGGTGGACAACCGGTGTGCGATGACGAGGGTGGTCCGGCCCTCCATGAGCCGTTCGAGGGCTTCCTGGACCAGGTGTTCGCTCTCGGAGTCGAGGGCGCTGGTGGCCTCGTCGAGGATGAGCACCCGGGGGTCTTTGAGGACCGCGCGGGCGATGGCGATGCGCTGCTTCTGGCCGCCGGACAGTCGAACGCCGCGCTCGCCCACGAGGGTGTCGAAGCCGTCGGGGAACTGGTCGACGAAGACCTCGGCGTTGGCGGCACGGGCGGCGAGGCGCACCTGCTCGTCGGTGGCGTCGGGAGACCCGTAGCGGATGTTGTCGGCGATGGAGGTGGCGAACAGCATGGGCTCCTGGGCCACCACCCCGATCTGGCGGCGGAGCGAACGACCGTCGAGCTCGATCAGCGGGCGACCGTCGAGCTCGACCGTGCCGCGATCGGGGTCGTAGAAGCGGGTGAGGAGCTGGGCCACGGTGCTCTTGCCCGAGCCGGACGGACCCACCAACGCGACCACGCGGCCGGGGGGAATCTCGAGGTCGAAGTCCGAGAGCACCGTGACGTCGGGCCGGCTGGGGTATGCGAATCCGACATTGCCGAACCGGACGTGCCCTTCGACGTGCTCGACCACTTCGCCGTGGTTCTCGACGTGGCTGACCCGGTCCATCAGCTGGAACACCCGCTGGCTGGCACCGCTGGCCCGCATGAAGTCGCCGTAGAGATTGGACAGCGCGCCCAGCGAGAAGGCGACCATCAGCGTGTAGAGCAGGAACGCCGTGAGCTCGCCGGTGGACATGTGGCCGTCCATCACGAGGTTGCCGCCGTACCAGACCACCAGAGCGATCGCGCCGTATCCCGCGAACCCCACCCAGCCGTTGAACACGCCCATGGCGAGGGCGCGCTTGGCGGCCAGCCGGTAGCTGCGATCGACGGCTTCGCCGTAGCGGGCGGTCTCGGCATCCTCCCGCGCGAAGGCCCGGACCGTCCGCACCCCCGCGAAGGTCTCCTCGGCCACGGTGGTGGACTCGGCGAGTGCATCCTGGACCTGCTTGGACCACTTGCGGACCAGCCGGCCGTACAGCGCTCCGGAGACCGCCACCAGCGGCACGACGGCCAGTGCGAGCGCGGCGAGGGACGGGCTGGTCCAGATCAGCAGCGCCATCGCACCCAGGGTGGAGAAGGTGAATCGCAGGGCCATGCTGACGTTCACGGTGACGGTGTTCTGCAGGACCGTGGTGTCGGACGCGAGGCGGTTGGTGAGCTCCCCGGTGCGCGACTGGTCGAAGAAGCTGATCTCCTGGCTGATGATCGCGCGGTACAGGTCGGTCCGCAGGCGGGCGACGACGCGTTCACCGGCGATGGTGAACAGCCAGCTGCGCAGCATCGAGAAGAAGGCCTGGATGGTGAAGACGGCCAGCAGAGCACCGGCCATCTGGTTGAAGCTCAAGGCTCCCACAACGGGCAGGGCCTTCTGATCGCCCCCGACGGCGTCGACCATCCACGACACGGCCTGGGGGTAGACGAGGGACAGGCCCGAGCTGATCAGCAGCGCGAAGGTGGCGAGCACCAGGATGGCGAGCTCGGGGCGCGCGAGCCCGAAGATCCGCACGAGGGAGACGGGCTGACTGTCGTCGACGTGCCGATCGGAGGCGATCACACCGGGGCTCTGGCGGGGTGCGCTCGCGTTCGGCTCGTCGGAGATGGACTGGGAACTGGACATGCCGCTCTCTGTAAGCGCCTGGGAGCCCGGGGGGAACCCGGTCGTCCGGACAGGGTGACCGCAGCGACGGCTCCGAAGGAATAAGAAGGGACCAGGCCCCGTACGACGAGCGCACGGCTGCGTGAGTCGTGTGAACAGAGAGGACGCCCGATGGACCCCACTCCACAGAGCAGCAGCGAAGGAACCGCGGACACCCCCGGAGGCACGAGTGTGTTCGTCCGGGTCCTGTCCGGGTTCGCGGCTGTCGCGACCCTCGTGCAGGCCGTGGTGGTCCTGCTGCTGTCGGCGCACTTCCTCACGGTCGACGGGAACACGCTGCGCGTGCTGGCCTTCGTGGTCGCGTTCCTGTTGGCGATCGGGCTGCCCGGCGGCGTGGCCGTGTTCGTCATCCGCAGCCTGGAGCGGCGGGGCTTCAAGCCGCGTCGGGGTGCGCTGATCGCCGGGTTGTTCGCGCTGTTGAACGGCCTGGCGGCCACGGGTCTGATGTACGGGACCCCCGCGCCCGTGAGCGCCCTGTGGAGCGGCTCGCAGCGACTGCTCTGGGGCGGCGAGGGCGAGGCGGACGCCGATCCCGACACCACCGACGAGGATGCCGATTCCACCGACGAGGATGCCGACGACGCGGACAAGCCCGCCATCCCGGGGGATTCGAAGAGCAAGCCCCCCAAGAGCCCCGTCGATGGGGACGCTTCCCAGGACGACGATGCGTCGGATGCGGTGAAGAAGGCCCGGATGTCGGTGCGCGCCGTGCTGGCAGGAGACGACCCCCGCGCACTCCCCGCGGCGCTCACCGAGGAGAGCGCAGCGGCACTCGGGGTGGTGTGGATGCGCTACCTGACCGAGGAGTACGGCGCGGAGCTCGAGCTGGCGGCCGGTGCCGAGGTGTGGGTAAGGGCCCACGAAGGCCTGCCCGACCGTCCGGGCCTGTGGTCCGACACCGAGGCCCTCGAGCCGCTGATCGTGCCGCGTGGCCGGGTGTTCCTGGGTGCGGTGATGGAGATGGCGGATGCGGTCGCGGCGGGTCGCGGAACCGGTCCGCTGACCTGGCCCGTGCTGCCGGAGTCGGTCGTGTCCCAGGCGCTTCGCCACGCCGATGGGGGTGCGACGTACGACGAAGCCGCGATGAACCGCGTCGAGGTCACGATGGGCGGGCGCACGTACGACGTCCGCTACGAGGATCACGGGTGGCGTCTCCACCTGGGGTCGTTCAAGACGCTCTGCGAGCGCAGTCCGTCGGCTCTCGCACTGGCCATCGCGCTGCATCCCTGAACCAGCGCCCCGCGCGAGACCGACCCTGAGTATACTCCCGTCCCGACCAGTCCCGGTGGCTGGCAACACTCGAGGTGGGAATGGGTATCGAGGCGGATCGCGCGAAGGAACTGAAGGGCAGCGCGGGCCTTGCGGACATCAAGAAGGGCTTCTGTTTCGAGTCGCACCACGACGAGCTGTTCGCGCTCGGTTGGCCGCACATGCGGTTTCTCACCGATGTGAACGTCGAGCCCTACAAGCCTGCGCTCTACCACCTGATGCAGACCGAGTTCGATCTCCGGCTGAAGTGGCCGCGTAGCCTCGCGCTGGCGCTGGTCCGTGCCTGGGGGATCGGGCGTCTGTACGACATCAGCCCCGGTCGTCGGGAGATCCGCGAGGAGGCGCAGGAAGCCTTGTGGAACCTCGACCCCCTGGAGGAAGCCGAGGTCCGCACCCTGGTGCAGAACCGCATGGAAGCCACGCCTCAATGGGTCGGAGAACGCAGCACCGAGACCTTCGTGCTGCTCGCCGAGGCGCTCACCAGCCCGGAAGTCGTGGCGACTGCGATCATCGACTCCCTCGAGCAGATGGACCACAAGCAGCTCTTCGACATGCTGGCCATGCCCGCCGTCGTCTCGTACCAGCTGGGCTATCTGCTGCTCCGGATGCCGAAGGCCAAGTCCGAGAAGCTCCGGGATCGCGTGCGCGACGTGCTCTACGGCACCGCCGATCTGCATCCGGACAGCGACACCCGTGCCCCCCGAACGCCCTGCCACGCGCGCTCGATGATGCTCGTGATCCACGGCCACGAAGCCGCTCACCAGACCACCGATCACGACCTCCGCTGGTACACCCACAGCACCGATCCCGTGGCCATCCGCATGCGGGCGAGCATCAACCGCAGCTTCACGCTCCCCGATGCTCGTCTGGTGTGGATCGGAGGGCCCCGCATCCTCGAGAGCCGCTTCGGTTCGATGTACAAGAAGCTCGCGTCCACCGACCAGCGCTGGTTCCTCGAGCAGATGGCGCCCATCAAGGCCGTCGAGGTGGTGCCGCTGATGCTGGCGCTCGCCGACGACTCCACGGTGCGCGCCCACGCCACCAACTGGATCCTCGACCACAAGGACTTCGCGATGCCGATCGTCGATCGGCTGGCGAGCGTGCACAACCCCCACGCAGAATACGCCAAGTCCTTCCTGACGAATATGGATTCCTGAGCCCGCGTTCATCCGCGACCTCGCGGCCGGAACGCAACGCTGCGCCCTGCGGTAGAGCCGCGTTGCGCCCTTGACGTCGGTGACGGATGTGACCAGGTAGTCATATGACTGGGTGGTCACATCGTGTGTTCGCCCGTCGGACCCGCTGGAGGCGACATGCTCGGACGACTGTTCACGAACCTGAAGACGATCTGGGCACTGCGTCACGACCTGAACGCCCATGGGGGCGACGTCGCGGTGTTGAAGGCCGACATCGTGTCGATGAACGCGCGTCCGGCCCTGCGACCGAAGCTCGAAGCGGTCCGCGACTACCGACCCCGGATCGACATGGATGTGCTTCGCGCCTTGCCACACGGGACGTTTGGCAGGGCCACCGCAGAATTCCTCGACGACAACGGGCTGTCGTTCGTGCAGGTCAGCGATGCGGTCGACCTCGAGATCCGGGAGCGAAACGCCTACGGCATCCGCTACGCAGCCACCCACGATCTGTTCCACGTGTTGCTCGGCTACGGCTCCGACTGGGTGGGCGAGATGGGGGTGCTCGCCTTCACCTGCGGCCAGGACTACAACCGCACCATCTGGGTCCAGGCGGCGTTTGCCTGGTTGCTCTACCCGGTGTGGTCGGGCGGGCGGCTCGGTGCTCTGCGGGCGGCCTGGCGGTCGGGGTACGACCGGGGCCGTCGGGCACCCTTCCTGCTCGCCGAGCGGCTGGAGGATCAGCTCGACCAGCCGTTGTCGGAGGTCCGGGCACGCTATGGGCTCGCCTGATGCCCTCGCAGACCTTCCACAACCTGCCCGACGACAAGCGGCGCCGGTTCGTTCACGCAGCGCGCGACCTGTTCGCCCAGCAGCCCTACGATCAGGCATCCATCGGCGCCATGGTCCGGGATCTGGGCATCGCGAAGGGGAGTGTGTACCAGTACTTCGGGGGCAAGCTCGACCTGTTCGCCTGGCTGGTCGAGCAGGCCGGGAAGCGCAAGGCACGGTGGTTCGAAGACCGGGTGGTGCCGGCCCACGACGACCCCTTCGAGCAGCTGGCCGAGGGCTATCGGCAGGGGCTGCGCTACTGGCGGGACGAGCCGGAGTGGAATCGCATCGCGCTGCGGGTGCGTGAATCGTCCGTCGAGCCGGGGCTCGTAGCACTGCGGCGGGCCCAGGACGCGCGGGTGGTCGGCCACCTCGCTGCCTGGATCGCGACCCACCAGCAGTCGGGGGCGCTTCGTTCGGATCTCGATCCCGAGCTCTCGGCCCGCCTGATGCGCGGACTCCTGGGAGAGGGACTGTTGGATGCGTTCCTGGCGGCGCTCGGCACCGACGTCGACCGCTTCGTGGCGGACGCACCCCGACTCTCGGACGACGCGCTCGAGGCGGCGCTGCAGGTGGCCGATCCGGCGATCGACGTGCTCCGTCGTGCGTGGGCAGCCAGGTAGCTATGGGGAGGGCATGCGCGCCTTCACCTCGGACACGTTCGTGCTCCCGCTCCCCGAGCGCCACCGCTTCCCGATGGCCAAGTACCGGCGGCTCCGCGAGCGGGTCGAGGCCGAGCTGCCCGTCCGCCTGCTGCCCGCACAGCCCGTGGACCGGGATCAGCTGGCGCTCGTGCACGAGGAGGCGTTCCTGGACCGGGTGTTCGCGGGAACCATGAGCGACAAGGAGGTCCGGGTGCTGGGGTTTCCGCAGATCCCCGAGCTGGTCTGGCGGGAGCAGCACTCCTCGGGGGGCACGTTGTGTGCGGCTCGGGCGGCGCTCGAAGACGGTGCGTCCGCCAACCTCGCGGGCGGAACCCACCACGCGGGTCCGGCTCGGGCTCAGGGGTACTGCCTGTTCAACGACGCGGCCGTGACGCTGAAGGTGTTGCGTCGCGAAGGGCGGATCCGGCGGGGGTTGGTGGTCGATCTGGACGTGCACCAGGGCAACGGCACGGCCGAGTGTCTGGCCGACGACGCGTCGCTGTTCACCTTCAGCGTGCACGGCGCGAAGAACTTCCCCTTCGTGAAGGCGGCGAGCGACCTCGATGTGCCCCTGCCCGATGGGGTCGCGGACGAGGCCTACCTGGAGGCCGTCCAGGACGGGCTGTTCACGGCGATCGATGCCGCTCGTCCCGACCTGGTGGTGTTCAACGCGGGGGTGGACGTCTTCGAAGCCGACAGGTTGGGGCGGATGGCGGTCTCGGCTGCGGGCGTCGGGCAGCGGGATGCCTGGGTGTTCTCGACGTGTCGCGAGCGGGGGATACCCGTCGCGGTCACGATGGGGGGCGGATACGCCGACGACGTGGAACGCATCGTGGACCTGCACCTGAACACGATCCGGACAGCGGCTCGCTCGGCGTCTGGACGCTCGGTGACCCCGCACGCGGACGCGGCCGACCGCCACTGACGTTATCCTCGGCCCATGTCCGGCGGATTCCCCACGCTGCAGCCCGACACCGTGGTGGATGGTCGGTACGCCATCGAAGCCCTCCTCGGCGAGGGCGGAATGGCCGTGGTGTATCGCGCAAAACACCTCAAGCTCGGCACGTTTCACGCGCTGAAGGTGCTCAAGCTCCCCCACCAGGCGATCCAGGACCGGCTGGTCACCGAGGGACGCGTCCAGGCCCAGCTCCGCCACCCGAACATCGTGGCCGTGAACGACATCGTCGAGGTGAACGGCGCGCCGTGCCTGGTGATGGAGTACATCGACGGGAGCTCGCTGGACGAGCTGCTGGTCGATCAGCGATTGCCCATCGAGGCCGCTGACGCGCTCTCGCGGGGGATCATCGAAGGCGTGGCCGAGGCGCATCGACAGGACCTCATCCACCGCGACCTCAAGCCGGCGAACATCATGCTGGCGGTGCGCGATCGCAAGCTGATCCCCAAGATCACCGACTTCGGCCTCGCCAAGCTGCTGGCCCAGGGAGAGACGGGGACCCGAAGCGGCATCACGATGGGCACCCCGGCCTACATGCCCCCCGAGCAGATCCGCGACGCGAAGAACGTCGATGTGCGGGCCGACGTGTTCGCCACGGGCGCCATCCTCTACGAGATCGTCACGGGCCGTCGGGCATACGAGGGGGCCGACACGCTCGAGGTGTTCAACAAGATCTGCTCGGGCGACCGCATCCCGATCCTCGAGCTGGTGCCCGACCTGCCCCGACGGATGCAGCGCGCGATCGACGGCGCGCTTCGTATCGAGGTGGACGAGCGCATCCCGGACTGCGCGACGCTCCTGCAGGTGTGGACAGGGGAGACGTACACGGCACAGCCCGACGGCCCTTTCGGCACCGACCTGTTCGTCCGCGTTCGCGAGCTGGGGTCGCGTCCACCGGGTGCAGCGCTCGATCTGGACGCGCTCGAAGAGCTGCGCAACAGCGATCGGGGCGCACGGGTGGGTCCCGACAGTGACGGCGCCACCGAGGTCAGCCGATCGCGTCCGCCGGTCGACCCGGAGACCATCGACTTCGACGACTTCGAGGACTTCGACCATCTCGATGGGCCTGCTCCCGCGGCCGATTGCGATTCTGACCCTCACCCCGCTCCGGTTGGGCGGCCTGCAGCGGGGATGCCGGACAGCGCCCCGCAGCTCTCGCCCTCCCCGACGCTCAGCATGCCGCCCCGAGCACGGTGGTCGCCGTTGTTGCTGCTCCCCGCGCTCGGGGTCCTGTTCCTGGTGATCGGGGGCGGTCTGGGAATGGCCGTTCTCGGAACGGGAGTGTTGGCCGGATGGTCGGCTCGGGATGGCGGTGCGCGCGGCGGGGAGCTCGCCACGAAGCCCGAGCCCGCCACACCCCGACCCATCGAGAAGCCCGTGAAACCGGCCCCCTCGGATGTCCGACCGCCGGATCCGGTCGTGGATGTGGAGCCCGAGGGCACACCGGATGTGAAGCCTTCGGTCGCGCCAGTGGGGGAGCCGGTTCCGACTCCGACACCGACTCCGACTCCGGTACCGGTCCCGCCTCCGACCCCGGAACCCGAGCCGAAGCCGGTCGTTCGACCCTCCCCGGTGCCGCCCCGTCCCGCGCCGACCCGGCCCACCCCAGCTCCCGTCGCGCGTACCGGAGCGGTGCGCATCGAAGGCGATGTGTCGGTCACGCTCCTCAAAGACCAGAAGACCTTCGACCCCGGCACCCGCATCCCCGCCGGAACGTACACCGCTCGGGTCTCCTTCCCCGATGGCGAGTCGGGCGACTACGCCCTGACCGTCCGGGCCGGCAAGACCACCACCCTCACCTGCGACGCGGTCTTCTACGAGTGTGAGTAGTGGGTGCGCTCGGGTAGGATGGGGCCCGGAGGATCGATGTTGCTCTGGCTCGCCGCTGCCCATGCAGCCTGCCCGGAACCGACGGACATCGCTGGCCTGAACCGGTGGGCGAACGAGGTCGAGCTGGCGTTCAGCGCCCGCGACAAGGGGCGGATGACCACGGCGGCGGACTCGGCGAAGGCCGAGCTGACGTGCATCGACGAACGGCTCGCCCCGGCCGACATCGCCACGTTCCTCCGTGCGCAGGGGGTGGCGGCCTTCATCGAGCGCGAGCGCTCCGAAGCCGCGTCCCTGTTCGAGACCGCGCGCGAGCTCGACCCCGACTTCGCCTTCGACGCCGAGCTGCTGTCCGAGAGCCATCCACTCCGCGGCCTGTACGAGAGCATCCCGGCCGGCGCTGCTGCCGTGACCAACCCGCTCGACGACCCCGCCGAGGGCTGGCTGTCCGTGAACGGCACGGTCGCGAAGACCGTGCCGGTCGGCCGTGCGTACGTGCTACAGCGCTTCGACCCCGCTGGAGCCGTGCTGGACACGTGGTTGGTCGGCGTGGGCAGCCCCGTACCCGACTACCCCACCGCCTCCGAGGCTCCCGTCGAGCAGCCGCGGAGCGGGGATGGGTCGTCCGTCGTCGTCGGGGGAGGGATCCTGCTGGTGCCGAACGACACCGACAGCCAGGTCTTCGGAGCCGCGGCGGTCACGGTGCTGGTTCCGATTTTCGACTCGGTGGCGTTCGACCTCCACGTGGGGAACGGCATCGCCGCCTACACCAATCCCGACAACGAACGATTCACGCTGAACCTCCCGTATGCGCGGCTGGGCCCGCGGTTCTGGGTGGGTGCCCCGGATGCCGAGCTCCGACCCTACCTGGGCATCGGCTACCTCTCGGCTCTGCATCGACCGGAGGCTTCCGAGACGCTGAAGTACGTGCCGGGCGGTGCGGCGAACGCCGGGATCCGCACCCTGCTCTCGGAGTCCGTGGTGCTCGACATCGACGCGCAGGTGGGCGTCACGGCGCAGTTCGACCCCAACCGGTCCGGGCCGGGGCTCCAGGCCGGGGTGCTCCTCGGCCTGGGCTACCGGTTCTGAGCGCGGCGCCGACGACCCGCGGCGGCGAGCAGGGGGAGCGACAACAGCCACGCCGAGCGCAGCAACCCTGAAAAACCCCCGTCTGGATGGGCACATCCGCACACAATGCCCGGAGGGACCGGGGTAGGCGCGGGGCTCTGGGCATCGGTGTCCTCATCCGAGTCGGTGTCGGCATCGGTATCCGAGTCCGCGTCCGTGTCTGAGTCGGAGTCGGTGTCCATGTCCGCATCGGTGTCGGAGTCCGCATCGGTATCCGTGTCCGTGTCCATGCAGTCGTTCAGGGGGTCCTCGTCGTTGCAGTCCAGGGCGTTGTCCGACATCAGCGGGCCGAGCTCGCACGCTTCCACGGCGTGGTCCAGGTCGCCCTCGCCGTCGCCGTCCCCATCCACGTAGAAGGTGGACCAGGCGTCCTCGCCGAACACCCCGTTGCAGTTCAGATCCCGGGTGCAGTCGGTCTCCGTGGCCTGGCTGCCAGGGAACGCCAGGGGATCGTCGTCGTTGCAGTCCAGCGGGATGGTGTGCCCGTCCTGGTCGTTGTCGATGAAGCCGCCCGGTACGGCTCCGACGTTCCCGAACGCCCAGTCCAGCGGGCCAGTGGGATGCCAGTCCGCGGGGTCGCAGTCGCCGAGAACCGCCAGACCGGAGGTCGACGCTCCCGAGAGCTGAGGGTCGGCGGTCGCGATGTTGACGAACGTGACCTGTTCCGCGAAGGGAACGACCCCCGGGTCGGTCGTGCGCTCGGGGAACGCCCATCCACTCTGGACGTCGATCGTGTGGACGGCCTGGGCAGCGGGCTCGGACGTGTCCACAGCACCCTGTTCGAAGAACGACAGGCCGCTCATCTGGGTCGTGGAGGGACCGTGTTCGTCGATGTCGTCGACGAACACCATCTGCTGCGCGCCACTGCTCGCGAGGTTGTCGACGAACTGGGTGTCTTCGACGATGAACGTGGCGCCGTCGTCGGATTCCATGCGCTCGAGGTGCAGAGCGCCACCGGACTGCCCCGCGGTGTTGCCCAGGAACAGCGTATTCTGGACGCGGACGACCTCTCCCAGGTCACGGATCGTCCGCATCCGCAGGCCTCCGCCGCGCAGGATGGCGTCGTTGCGGCAGAACACGGTGTTCTGGATGTCGCCCGAGCCCCGCATGAACACCGCTCCGCCGGACTCTCCAGCTGTGCTGTTCGCAAAGACGGTGTCGGTCACGGACAGCTGTTGCGAGGTGGAGGTGAAGAAGAGCGCCCCTCCATTGGCGCCGGTGCTGCCCTGAGGTTGGGTGGACGTGCACCTGTCGAACACCGAACGACGCACGTTCAGGGCCGCGCGGCTGGCGATGCAACCTCCGCCGTCCTGGGTGGCGGCACCGTCCGTGAATCGGGAGTCGGTGATCTCGACCAGACCCGCATCGTCGATGTAGATCAGCCCGCCCTGGTTCGCGGTGCCTTCGTCGAACCACGACCGATCGATGTCGATCGCTGCGGTGGTGTCGATGTGAAGCAGGCCCCCCTCGTCGGCGGTGCCGTCGAACATCCGGACGTCGTCCAGCCGAAGCTCTGCGCTGCCCTCGACCTCGAGACAGCGGCGCTGGTTGCAGTCCAGATCGACGCCCACCATCACCAGTCGGGCCACTCCGGAGACCGTGAGCATCGAGGCGTTCGAGGTGGCGGCGTGCCGCAGGGTGACGGTGCGGGGCCCGATGGCGCGGATGGTCACGTCGTCGGTCAGGACCTGGGGAGCGACCTCGAAGTCGACGGTGGGGCTGGGCGCGAGCCACACGATGTCGCCGGCGTCGAGGGTCCCGAGCACGTCTTCGAGCTGGTCCTGGGTGCGGACCACGCGATCGGCTCCGAACGCAGAGAGACAGGCAGCTGTGACGAGAGGCAGCATCGGAGCTCCGTGGACGACGCCTCCAGAAGATACCCAAACGGCGGGCGTGCGGTAGTCTCCGCGGCCACTGGAGGTTCTGTTGCCGCACCCGAACCAGCCCCCGATGCAGTCCCCGATGCAGTTGGGCATCGATCGCCTGATCGCCGACCCCGCGCTACGTCGCCCGCTCGCAGGTCGGCGCGTGGCGGTGCTCGGACACCCGGCATCGGTGACCGGGGATCTCACGCACACCCTCGACGCTCTGATGGCGTGTGGCGACCTGCAGGTGACCGCGGCGTTCGGGCCCCAGCACGGCATGCGGGGGGATGTACAGGACAACATGGTCGAGACCGAGGACACCGTCGATGCGCGGTACCAGATCCCGGTCTTCAGCCTGTACGGAGACGTGCGCCGACCCACCGATGCCATGCTCGAGCACTTCGACGTGCTGCTCGTCGACCTTCAGGACGTCGGAACGCGCATCTACACCTACCTGACCACGCTGCTGTACGTGCTCGAGGCCGGTGCGGCGCGGGGCAAAGCGGTGTGGGTGCTCGATCGGCCCAATCCCGCCGGGCGGATCGTGGAGGGGAGTCTGCTCCAGCCCGGCCAGGAGAGCTTCGTGGGAGCGGGCCCGCTTCCGATGCGACACGGGCTCACGCTGGGCGAGGCGGCGCGCTGGTTCGTGGCGCACTTCGACCTGGACGTCGACCTGCAGGTGATCGAGATGCAGGGCTACGACCCCGGTGCCGCGCCGGGGTTCGGCTGGCCTGGCCTGGCATGGGTCAATCCGAGCCCCAACGCCGCGAGCCTGAACATGGCGCGCTGCTTCCCCGGAACGGTCGTGCTCGAAGGCACTACGCTGTCGGAGGGTCGCGGCACCACGATTCCGCTGGAGATCGTGGGAGCACCGGACATCGATCGGGATGCCATCGTCGAGCGCATGCAGCGCCTGGCCCCCGCCTGGATGGTGGGCTGCGATCTGCGGCCGATGAGCTTCCTGCCCACGTTCCACAAGCACGTGGGCGAGCTGTGTCACGGCATCCAGATCCACACGGACGGGCCTCGGTTCGATCCGGAGTCCTTCCGTCCGTACCGGCTGATCCAGCTGTTCCTGCGGGCGGTTCGCGAGCTGCACCCCGACTACCCGATCTGGCGCGACCACCCCTACGAGTACACCCAGGGTCGGCTGCCCGTGGACGTCATCGACGGCGGGCCCGGCCTCAGGGAGTGGGTGGACGACCCCGAAGCATCCGTCGAGGATCGCGAAGCAGCGCTTCAGGTCGACGAGACCGCCTGGCTCGAGACCCGGGCGCCCTACCTCCTGTACCCCTGAACCCTGGAGATCCTGTTGTCCGACCACGCCGAGGCCAATCGCAGCTACTGGAATGCCATCGCGCCGGACTGGGTGGAGCGCGGACAGCGGGCCTGGGGATCCGACTCGCCGTACTGGGGCGTCTTCGAGATCCCGAATGCAGAACTGCCCGTGTTGCCGGGCGATCTCACGGGTCTGGCTGCGGTCGAGCTGGGGTGCGGGACCGGCTACGGCAGCGCGTGGATGGCGCGGTTGGGAGCGTCGGTGGTCGGGATCGACATCTCGGAGGAGCAGCTGGCGACCGCCCACCGACTGGCCGCCGAACATCCCGAGCTGGACGTCACCTTCGTCCACGGCGACGCCGAGCAGGTGCCCCGACCCGACGCGAGCTTTGACGTCGCGCTGTCCGAGTACGGCGCGGCCATCTGGTGTGATCCGGAGGTCTGGCTGCGCGAAGCGCACCGGCTGCTGAAGCCCGGCGGGCGTCTGGTGTTCCTGGGCAACCACCCGTTGTGCATGGTGGCGTTCCGCCCCGACGGAGGAGCGGTGGAGCGACGCCTCCATCGTCCGTATCTGGGGATGCGTGCCCTCGACTGGCGCGGGGTGGAGGTCGACCCCGGGGGTGTGGAGTTCAACCGACCGTGGGGAGACTGGCTGGCGCTGTTCCGCACGGTGGGCTTCGCGCTGGACGACTACCGGGAGGTGGGCACGCCCGAGGGGTTCGACGCGACCGGGGACTCGCCGTGGATGGCCTCGATGGCCGCGTGGGGACGGGACTATCCGGTGGAGCAGGTGTTCTGGCTCACGAAGATCCCAGCACCGCGGTGACCGGCATGCGGATCCGGGCGAGGGCCGGGCCGCGGACGTCGACCGTGAGCTCCGAGCCGAGGTCCAGCCGCTCGACCGCCAGCCCGAAGGCCGGGCACGCCGCGGTCAGGCGCTGCTGGAGCTGTGCGAGCACGGCGGGCCGGTGCTGCTCGGCGTCCGACACCCGAAACGCACACTCGCCCACCTGGATCGCGGCTCCGACCTCGTCGGACAGGGTCTCCACGGTGGCCCGGACCGCTTCGACCGCGCGCGTTCGCTGCAGGAAGTCCGCGTCGGGAGCCATGGGCAGGCAGACCCGACCGGTGGCGCGGGCGACATACCGCACCCCTCTGCCGAAGAGGCTCTTCCCGCCGAGCTTCTCGGTCCAGGACCGGTAGCCGGCCAGCTCGACCGACGCGTCTGGTCCGACCGCACTCGCCATGCGCTGCTGGAGTGCTGCGATCTGCTCGGGCAGGTCGCTCGGGGAGCCGGCCCGGACATCGATCCGGATCGGGAGCTCGGCGAGGTCGGGCTGCACGTCGACGCCGGGTCCGTGGGCATCGAACCGGAAGGTGGAGGTGGACGTCTTCATGGCGGCTCCTGGTCTGCTGGAGCGCATCCTGACGGGCATCGTGGTGCCCGCCGAGACCGACGACCCCGCCGAGGATTGCCGTCGGTTCGCCCGGGCGCTTCGGGCCGCCTGGCTCGAACACCCCGGCCTGACGGGCCTGTTGGGCAGTCGGCCTGCGATCACCCCGGCGGCGCTGGACGTCCTGGAGGCCGGGTTGTGTCGTGCGCGTCGTCTGGGGGTTCCGGCAGATCGAGCGCTGGATGCCGTCCAGGGCCTGTACGTGTGGGTCCTGGGCCATGTGCAGTTCGTCACCGCACCGCTGCCCGATCCTGCAGCCGAGCTGGACTACCGCGCGCTCGACCCCCAGCGGTTTCCGATGCTGTCGGCGCGTCCGGGGCTGGAGACCAGCGCCGATCCCCGGTCGACCGATCCCGCGTTCGAGGCTGCGTTGGACGCCTGGATCCGGGGATGGGCGGCGACTACGCCCGATCGTCCGACCCCGTAGGCAACAACGGCGTGTGACCGGGTCACAACCCCCGTCCTGTCGGGCTGCATTGCGGTATCCGCTGCTCCATTGGAGGGCGGAATGCGGGTGTTGGCTTGGGTGAGCGGGGGACTGATGGTCCTGTCGGGGGGCGATTGCGGATCGGACGGAACGAGCGATCCGGCTCCCATCGACACCGACCTTCCTGCGGACACGGATGTGCCGGCGGACACCGACGTGGCGTCCGCGGGGTTCTGTGGCGACGGTGTGTGCACGGCCGACGAAGGCGAAGCGTGTACGAGCTGCCCTGCCGACTGCGACACCCAGGCGCCGGTGTGCGGGAACGGCGCGTGCGATGCGGGGGAAGACGCCGTGTGCGAGGCCGACTGCGGCCCGGTCGTGTGGCCGGATGCGTGGATCGACGACGCGCTCGCCACGCTGGACGCGATCAACGCCGTACGCGCACTCGGGGGGACCTGCCCGTCGGGTCAGGTGTACGGGCCCCAGCCCCCGCTCACCTGGGATGCGGACGCGGCGGAGGCGGCCAGGCTGCACAGCTGGGATCTGGCGTACGCCGACTACTTCGACCACTTCAGCTGCAACGGTCGCGACCCGCTGGACCGCTTGTTCGACGTGGGAGGGACCGGGTTCGCGGGCGAGAACCTGGCGGGTGGCTACTCCAGCCCGGGATCGGTGGTGGAGGGGTGGCGGACCAGCACGACCGGGCACTGCGACCTGCTGTATGCGAGCGCGACGGGAGCAGGCGTCGGGGTGGCGGACGTGAACGGCTGGCCGCTGTGGAGCCTCACCCTCACCTGGTGATGCCGACGGCCTCCGCCAGGGTCTCCGGAGCCATCGCACCGGGCTCCCAGCCCTCGGTGGCAGCCTGGTCTGCGAGGGCGATCAGGGCCCGATTGACCGGTGTGTTCAGTCCGTGTTTCGCAGCGAGATCGAGAATCGGCCCGTGCAGCACGGCCGTCTCCAGCGTGGTGTCGGGATCGGCCCGTCTGCGTCGGAGCGCATGGCGGGTGCTGCCGCCCACGCGCGGACGCCCGCCGACCTCCCGGATCGACAGGGGACCGATGCGTTCCGCGAGCTCTTCGGGGCTCCGGGTCGACAGCCCCGCCGCGTCGAAGACGGCTCGTGCCTCGGCCTGGGCGGCCTGGACGATGGCCTGCAGACGCCCCGTTCCCTCGTCGTCGTCGGTGGCGTCGGACAGGGCCACCACGATGCCCGCGAGGTTGCCGAGCAGCTTCGCGCGCACCCAGGGGGCGATGGGCTCGACGCACGCGGCGCGAAATCCGGCGGCGACCAGCCCTGTCGCGAGGGCGTCGCCCATGGCCGCGCACGCGGTCTGGCCGGAGGGGTTCCAGCCTCCGAGCAGGAAGGTGCCTGGAACGGGATGGCCCGACAGTGCGACGACGCCGGGATCGAGGCGCTCCGCCGGGACGTAGACCACTCCCGCGATCACCGGATGTCCGCGCTCGCCGAGCACATCGAGTGGATGGGTGCCGTTCTGCAGGCTGACGATCGGCACGGCGGGATCGAGCGGGTCGACCGCGGTGCGGGTGTGGTGCCCCATCACCGACAACAGCACGAGATCCTCTGGACCGAGGGGCTGTGTGGACTGCAACGCGTCCAGCGACGTGACGGGAACGGGGATGCGGAGGTCGCGGTGTGGACGGAGGATCCGCAGCCCCTCGTCCCGAATCGCGCGTCCGTGCGGGCCTCGTGCGATGGCGACGACCGGAGGAGCCGACGGCCTGGCGGGTCTCGACGCCCACAGCAGTGCGGCGACCGGACCTCCGATGGCACCGGCCCCGAGCACGACGATGCGACGAGGCTGCATGCGGTGGGCTTAGCCCGGCTCGGCTCAACCCGGCTCTGCTCGGCTCGGCCCGGTATTGTGGCGGCACCATGGGAACGCGCTTCGACATCCATCGGGGAACCATCGACCTGCTCGAGGGCGTGCTCCACACGGCCGACGAGGTGATCTCGCTGACCGCCAACGAGGTCGCGTTGCTGGGCCTGCTGCACGATGCGAGTCCCGAGCCCTGCAGTGCCAGGCGCCTCCTCACCGAGGGGTTGGGCTACGCCGAGCAGGCGCGCTCGCGCACGGTCACCGTCACGATC
The DNA here is from genome assembly GCA_965224055.1 of Myxococcota bacterium. Taxonomy (GTDB): domain Bacteria; phylum Myxococcota_A; class UBA796; order UBA796; genus JACKEQ01. Next base: position 7,819,575 of record OZ245034.1, read on the forward strand.
CAGCGTCTCCGGAAGAAGATCGAGCCCGATCCCGCGGCCCCCCTGACGGTCGTGACCGTTCGGGGAGAGGGCTACGCGCTTCGCTACCCGGAGCGGGCGGCTCCCCGCCCTGTCCGCTCCGAGGTTCCCATCCCGGAGGGTCGACACGCCGATCTCGAGGCCGTGGTGGATGCGTTCGAGCGCGGGGCGTGCCCCGTGGTGCTCGTGGGGCCGGGTGGGGCGGGCAAGACCACGCTGGCGCGATGCTGGTCGGAGCGCAACGAGGCCGTGTGGATCGAGCTGTTCGGGGTGGACACCCCTGGGGCGCTCCGGCGACGTCTGGTGGCGGCGCTCGACATCGAGAAGGGGTCGGACGGGGTGGATGCCGCCCTTTCGGAGCGCCTCGCACGCGGGGCGGTGGTGCTCGACAACGCAGAGGACCTCGATGCCCATGCCCGCGCCCTGTTGAGGGGGCTGCTCGAGCCCGCGCGCACCTCGGGCGCACAGGTGCTCTCCACCAGCCAGGGGCCGCTCGGTCTGCCGGGGGAGCAGCGGATTCTGCTCGGCGAGCTCGACCCCGATGCCGCCCGGGCGGTGGTGCAGGACATCCGGTCGCGCAGTGGCCTCGAACCGCTCGACAGTGCGATTCTGGAGTCCCTGCTGTCGGGCCTCGGGGGCCATCCGCTGGCGCTGGTGGTAGCGGCGCCGCTGTTCGATCTGCTGGGCGAGGCCGAGGCGATGCTCGACGTGCCGGCCGAGGACACCGCTGTCCATCACCCGACGGTGTCCAAGGCGCTCGATCGCACGCTGCTCGACCTCGATGCCGACGTGCTGGACGTTGCACGAGCCATCGCCGTGTTCCCGGGCCGGGTGACGCTGCACGCGGTGGCGGGTGTTGCGGATCAGCCGTTGCCACAGGCGCTCCGGTCGATCGCGGCGCTCCGCGCACGGGGTCTGGCTCGGAGCGGCGGAGGGGAGGTCGAGCTCGTGCCCATCGTGCGGACCCTGCTCCGCCACCGTGCACCCGAGGTGATGGAGGCGACGGGGCAGCGGCTGGTGTGCTGGCTGTGTGGGCTGGTTCCGAGCATCGAGGTGACGAAGCCACTCCGGCCCACCATCGAGCACGCGTTGTCCCTGGCCAGTGGTCGCGAGCGGCTGAGGCTGCTGTCCCACCACATCGAGCTGCTGTACGCGTTCGGGCCGGTGGACGACATCGTGCCCGAAGCGATCCGCTGGACGGCGGACCTCCCGGCTGCGCATTTCGCGGCTGCAGAAGTCCAGCGGGGGCGCGCGCTTCTCCTGGCCGGAGAGCGCGGGCGGGGGGCCGACCGCATCCGTCACGCGCTGGACGAGGTCGACGATCCCGGCACGTTGGTCCAGGGGGCGTCGCTGGTCGCGATGACGCTGTCGTGGGGCCGGGATCCGGATGCTGTGCTGCTGGCGGAGCGGGTGATGGAGGTCCTGAACGCCCCCGACGCCGACGAGCGGGTGCTCCTGCATCAGCGGGTCGAGGGGCTGACCTACGCGGGGTATGCGCTGGCCCGGATGGGGCGGCAGGAGGGGCTCGACGCCATCGAGCGGGCCATCGGGCTCGCTGCCGACACCCTCCCGGCGCGCGCTCTCACGGCGGCGTTGTCGAAGGCGCGGTTGCGGGGGTCTCCTCCCGAGGAGCTCGTCCGCTGCAGACGCCTGCTGGAGCGGGCCGGGAGCACGCTGGGCCGCGTGCAGCGGGCGGTGGACACGGCGGATCTGGCGGTCATCCTGCTCGACGCCCACCAGGTGGACGAAGCCTGGGATCTCCTCGCGAAGCCCCGCGCCGAGATGCACACCGGTCACCGGCGGATGCTGTCGACGATCCTCACCAACGTCGCGATCCGACTGCTCGATCATCCAGACCGCGCGCTGGAGGTGATCGACGAGGTCGGTCCGCCCACCCGGCCCGTTCAGATCGACTTCGTGCGGGCGGTGGCCCGGCGGGACCGCGCTGCACTCGAAGCCCTGGACGATCCCGATCTCGTGGCGCTGGGCCGGGCCTTTCTGGACGGTGAGACCATCCCCGACTCGGTGGCCTGGGGAGAGACCACCAAGGGGCTGAGGACGGTCCAGGAACGCATGCCTCGATGACCCCGGTCGATCGCGAGTCTCGAGCGGTTCCGTGTCCTCCGCTCGTGCTGTGTCCGGGGCTGGATGGGACCGGAGACGCGTTCGATCCGCTGTGGGATCGGGCCGTCGCCCGGCAGGTGCCGGTCGAGATCGTCCGGTACGCAGACCTGGGCCCCGAGGCGTGCACGACGGTGGACGACTACGTCGACACCATCCAGCTGCACCGCCGGGATCCCGCTGGACTGGGGGCGGGGACCCCCCACCTGCTGGTAGCAGAGTCGTTCAGCGGACCCCTGGCCATGCGGGCCGCTGCAGCCGACCCTCCCCTCGGGCTCGTGCTCGTCGCGACGTTTCGGCGTCGACCCCGCCGCTGGCCCGCCTGGCTGCTTCGGATGGCGGGCCCGCTCGTGGGGCTCGCCCCGCCGCCGAAGTGGGCGATCCGCACGTTCATGACGGGTCCGGCCGACACGAGTCTGCTCGAGGCACTCCAACAGGCGATGGGGAAGGCGAGCGATCACGTGGCGCCCCGCCTGGCGATGGTGGCCGAGCACGATGCGCGCTTCGCACTACGAGACATCCAGGCGCCCATCCTGATGCTGACGGGCGCACGGGATCGGCTCGTCACCCCTGCAGACACGGAGGATCTGGTGGCCCTCCGTCCGGATGCGACCGTCCGCACGCTCGATGCGGCACACCTCGTGCTGCAGACCGCACCAGATGCGGCCCTCGACGCCATCCAGCAGTGGTGGTCCGGATTCATCTCGGATTCACACGAGCGCCCGACGAGGTTCGCGGACGGGGGCGAGAAGAAGGACGTCCACTGAAGGAGTCCCTCACATGCCTGCCCCCGGAACCCGTCGAACCGTCGTCGCCGTCGCTGCTGCCGAGCTCGTCCCTGTGCCGCTGCTCGACACCTGGCTGCAGAACCGCGCCCGTCGGTGGTACGTCCGCACCCTCGCCGAGGACCGGGCCATGGCCCTCGACGAAGAGGCTGTGCGAGCGCTCGCCGACGCGCCCTTCGCGCCGGGTCGTCGGATGCTGCTCTGGCCCGTGAAGACGCTCCTCAAGAAGGTGTTCTTCGGGTTCGGTCTGGTGGCCGCCGTGAAGGAGGCCCGCGGGGTGCTCGATCTGTCGGAACGTCTCCCGGGTCAGCCTCGGGATGCGCGTACGGCGACGTAGCGCACCACCTCGCCGTTCTTCACACGGAGCAGCACCTGTCCGTCCTCGAGGCTGTCGCGCAAGCGGTCGAGGGTGGCGGGCTTCCGGTCGATCTCGAGCACGAGATCACCGGGCCGTAGCCCCGCCTTCGCCGCTGCGGATCCGGGCTTCACCCGCTCGATCCACAACCCGTCCTGGTCTGCGCGGACCGACACGCCGAGCGACACATCGCCCGAGCCGGAGGCGGACTCGCCCACGATGGCCTTGTCGGGCGCGTTCGGGTGGCGACCCAGCACGCCGCGAACGGTCTTCGACCGGCCGTTGCGCAGGACCTCGGCCTCGAAGCGGTGCCCGTCTCCCGCGAGCGCGACGGTGTTGCGGAACACCGTAGGCCCATCCATCGCGACGCCGTCCCAGGTCCGGACCACGTCGCCGGCCTGGAACCCCGCCTTCTCGGCTGGGCTGCCTTCTGTGACGTTGCCGAGCAACACGCCCCTGGTGTCGGGCAGGGAGAGCGCGTCAGCCAGGGCCTCGTCGACCGACTGGATGCTGACGCCGAGCCAGCCGCGGTCGATCACCCCATCCACTGACAGGTCGGCGACCACGCGCTTGGCCAGGTGAGCCGGAATCGCGAGGCCGATGCCTTGATTGCCGCCGCTCCGAGACAGGATCGCGGTGTTGATCCCGATGAGGCGGCCGTCCAGCGTGACCAGGGCGCCGCCCGAGTTGCCGGGGTTGATCGCGGCATCGGTCTGGATGAAGTCCTCGTAGTCCACGATGCCGACCTGACCCCGTCCCTTCGCCGAGACGATGCCCCGGGTGACGCTGTGGCCGATCCCGAACGGGTTGCCGATGGCCAGCACGGTCTCGCCCAGCCGCAGGTTCTGGCTGTCGCCCCACTCCAGCGACTCGAGGTCGTCGGGCACCTCGTCGAGCTTCAGGACCGCAACGTCGGACCGCTCGTCCGAGCCCACGAGGGTGGCGGAGAGCTCCCGACCGTCCGACAGACCGATGGCGATGGTGTCTGCATGGTCGATGACGTGGTGGTTCGTCACGACGAGCCCGTCGCCGACCAGCACGCCCGAGCCGAGGGACCCGCCGGGCCCAGGCTGTCCGGGCGGCATGCGGAACGGGAACCCGAAGCCTTCGAGCCCGCGGGGCAGACCGTGCATCCGGAGGTCGGGCTGGGAGCGCGTGGTGGAGATGTTCACGACGCTGCGGACGACCCGCTCGGCGACGTCCGGAATCTGCGCGATGGCCGCGTCGTCTGCCGCCACGGGCAGGGTCTGGACGGGCATCTCCGCAACCGGAGGCTCGGATGCGTCCGCCATCACGGGGGTCTCGGGGCTGTTGTCTGGGGTCTGGGCCGCCTGGGTGTCGAAGCTGCAGGCAGCGACCGCGAGGATCGCGGGAATCGTGGCGACAAAGGGGGATCGGAGCATGGATGCACCTCGATGGACCTGGAGTTTCACTGGAGAGGCGTCCCTCCGCGATCACGGCCAGCTGCCGTTCCGCGGTGAGGGGAGCCGATTCGAGCGATGTGCGATCGAAGTACGATCGACGCGGCCACCGTCAACTCCACGGGATGTCGCGGTCTGTCATCCCGTTCTCCACCTTCTCTCCGGTCGACGGAGATACGTATGCTGGGCCCATGTGCATGTTCGCCGGACCCGCTCAGCTCGGTCCACAGCCACCACGGCGCGCTTCCCGAGCAGGACACCTTCGATCACCAGTTGATCTGGCAGGCTCCCGACCTGCCCGATGCCGACGATCTCGGCGACCCCTCCCGCACCGTCGATCTCGACCGGGCGAAGGGGATGGTGCATCCGGAGTGGAGGGCCTCGCGGCAGTTCCTGCGGGGCCGGATGGACAACGGGGACCACTGGCTGTCGCTCGGCGAGCCGAAGGGACCTCTGTCGCTCGAGCGGCCGGTGTGAGCCGTGGGCGCTACTTCCGAGGGGTGCGGGCGGCCCAGGTGTAGGTGACCGTCGCGACCTCGGTGTCTCCGACGGTGAACGAGACGTCGACCGGGAAGTCCACCTTGCCGTCGGCCTCGAACGTGGACCGCACCTGCTTCGCGAGCTCGCCGGGCGAGGCGTCGCCCCCGGAGGCCGAGAGGGAGGCCGTGGCGGTCAGGTCGCCTTCGCGCGCCTTGGTGTGGGTGACCGACGCGGACTTCAGGGCGATGAACGCGCCCCCCGGCAGCAGATCCATGAAGATGCCCAGGACCACGGCACCGGTCGCGGACTCGCCCAGCGTGTACAGCGCACCGGCGTGCACCGTGCCCAGGTGGTTCTGCACGGGGGTGGTGTTGGCGAGGCTGGCCACCGCGATTCCGGGCTCTGCGGAATCGATGGACAATCCGACCGTTCTCACGAACGGTACGATCTGCTCGAGCATCTGCTTGATCGGGGTGACGTCCACGGGTCCTCCTGGGACTGCGCGGGTATCCGTTTCGGATCGGCGTCGCTCGCGGGTCTCGACTGCAGGATGCGCGCGGACCGGATGGGGAGAGGTCACTCCCCGAGCCCCTCGTGGAACCAGTCGTCGCGGATCCGCTCCCAGTCTCCGCGCTCGCGGATGGTGAGCAGGCCCCGGTTGACGCGCTCGCGTAGCGGGCTGCCGGTCGCGACCGCGACCCCGTACTGCTGGGGGTCGAAGATGGTGCCCACCAGGCGGAGGTCGGGCTGGTCCTTGGCGACCACCTGGAGGTTCGGGGCGTCGAACACGAAGGCCGCCACCTGGCCCGACGACACGGCATCCACCGCATCGTCGACGCTCGAGAAGCGCACCAGCACGGCTCCGGTGTCGGTCACGGCGCGAACCGAGGCCGTGCCCCGGATGACGGCGACCCGCTCACCGCGGAGATCGGAGGGGCCCTCGATGCCGGTCTCCAGGTTGGCGACCGTGAAGGTGGACGTGAGCTCGGCGGTGAAGATAGCGAACATGGGCAGGCTGATGATGATCACGATGGCCGCCACCGCTCGACCGGGCCAGCGAACCGGTGCTTTGTCGCCGTAGCCGACGGTGCTCGCAGTCACGATGGCCCAGTACATCCCCTCGACCACACCCGGCCAGTACGAGTCGGAGAACGCTTCGTCGCCCTGTTCGGCGAACCACACGAGGTGGCCCGAGACGACGATCAACAGGAGGAATCCGACGAGGATCCCGATGCGTCCGGGGGTGAGCACCTGGAGCAGCCCGGAGAGGTGGTAGCCGGTGTCGCCCGCAGGCACGAGGATGTCGAGGCCGGTGCGGAAGGTGGGCAGGCTGAAGTCGACGTCGCGCTCGCGGTCGAGGGTGATGGTGATGCCGCCGAGCGCCAGGTCGACTTCGTCGCGCTCCACGGCCTCGAGCATGGCGGACACGCTGTCGTACACGCGGAACCGGTAGGCCTGCTCCTCGGCCCCGGCGACGGCCCGCCACAGGTCGGCCGAGAACCCCGTCACGTCGGGCTCGTCGTCCTCGAATCCACGCGCGCCTGTGCTGGGTTTCGCGGTGGAGTCGATGGATCCGCCCACGAACACGAGGGGTTCGAAGGGGGCCACTGCGACGACGAGCGGCCGTTCGGGGATCTGTTCCAGCGCCGCGGGGTCGGGAGGAGCTTCGGTGGGGGTCTGCCCGAAGGCGATCGAGAACAGCAGGGTCCAGAGGGCCAGCCAGGTCATGCACATCCTTGTGGGAGGTTCGGTCGTGGGTCGGGCCGTAACCGGGCTACCAGCGTTCGGGACCCGTGGCGGCCAGCCAGGCGTAGGTGGGTCCGATGCCGCCCTGCTCCCGTGCCCATTCGGCATGTTGCTTCAGGGTTCGCTGATGGCGGGCCTCGATCACCGCGGGCGTCGGAAGCGTGGGGTGGACGGCGACGTGGTGGCGCAGGCGACGGTGGCGGGGAAGGGGGTCGACCCGCTCTACCAGCCCGTATCTACCGGGGTTGTCGAGCATCGGTGCGCTGCGCATCACCTGGAACGGCGTGAGCGCGAACCCGCACAGACGATGGCGATTGTCGGCCAGGAAGGCCTCGGTCTCGGCGTACTCGGCGTCGGTCTCGGTCGGGAATCCGACGATACACAGGGCGCGAACGCGGATGCCGAGGGCTGCGCAGTCGGTCAGGATCCGGTCGATGACGTCGGCCCGAACGCCCTTGTCCATGAACGTCCGCACCCGGTCGCTTCCGGACTCCAGCCCCATCCACAGCTCGGACAGGCCGGCGTCTCTGGCGGCCTTGAGGATCGCCCGCGACAACCCCGGCTCGAAGCGGCTGCGCGCCATCCAGGTCCAGCGATCGGCGGTGCCGTCGAGCTGGGATGCGAGGGCGCGGAGCTGGACCGGCGTGACCAGGTCGTCCCGGATGCGGAAGTGGGTGCTGCCCAGCGCGGCGTGGGCGTCGGCCATGGCCTGTGCGACCCGCTCGACGGGGCCGGCCCGGTAGCCCGATTGATGCGCCTGGATCGCGCAGAACGCACAGCGCGCCCAGGGGCAGCCCCGGCCCAGGCGCAGATCGACGACCGGAGTGGGCGTGGCGTAGTCGGCCGGATCGATCCCCGAGAAGTCCGGCGGAGCGGCGTCGCGCAGATCTTCGACATGCCGGGGAGGGAGCTCGGACATGCCCGTCCGGATGGCGTTCGGTACGGGGGTCACGCCCTCCAGGAGAGCCGCCAGCGCGGACTCCGCCTCGCCCGTGATCACGGCATCCACGTGCTCGAAGATGGCGTGGGGTCGTTCGAGCGCGACCAGGTCGGGTGCGAAGTCCGACGGAGCCAGCACGTCCTCGAGGCTGCCGTAGATCACGATGGTGCCCGTGTACCCGTGTCGCCGGAGCAGGGCTGCGAGAGCGGGAACCTGGGGCTTCTGGTCGGGGTGCACGAGCGCGAGGCCCACCACGTCGGGCGGATCGGCGGCGAGATCGCGTGCGGTCCGGTCCAGCAGGGGAAATGCCGGGTTGCGATGTGGATCGAGGGCTGCCGCACGTCCGCGCACGACGTCGTCCTGGACGTCGCCCATGGAGTCCGCCGGCAGGGTGAGGGTGCGCGGACGGTACCGGGCTCGGGTCTCGATGCGCCGACAAGAGGTCCACCAGGCCAGGCACGCATCCAGCAGGGTGTCGGGGTAGGTCGCGACATCCCGCAGCGCGCGCCACGCGGCTCGCTCGCCCACCAGCATGCGGTGCGTCTTCGCGGACAGGTCCAGGGTCTGGACGGTGTGGCCACGCGCCCGCAGCGCCCCGGCGGTGTGGGTGAGGTCGGCGGGAACGGCGGGGAAGTACCACAGGGGTGGGAAGACGAGGGCACACCGGCCGCTGTGCCCGTTGGAGCGCTCGGATAGCATGCGTCAGCATACGCGGTGGGACGGAGGACCGATGGCGACCGAGAACGGGCCGAGTGGCACAGGGACGGGCACGGGGAGCGGAGGCCCGGGTGGAGGGGCGTTTGGACGGAGCCCTCTTCCACGACCGATTCCGGACGTCTCGCCCGAACGCGTGGCCGCTGCGCTCCAGCAGGCGGGGCTTCCGTCAGCCACGGGAATGCAGCCGGTGGGCCAGGCCTGGGTGCACGCCAACTTCCAGATCACCCTGCAGGGCGGTGGAGCGGTGCTGCTCCGGTGTCGGCTGGTGAATCCGGGCTGGGACACGCTGCTGAACGAGATGTCGGCGCTGTCGCTCGCGCCCAAGGCCCTGCCCAAGGTCCGGGCGTTCCACCCGCTTCCCGCCGGGCTGTTCGGCTGTCCGTCGGCGCTGACCACCTGGATCGCGGGGCGGGATGCCCAGGCGCTGGCGACCGACGAGCGGGGGCGGATGCACCTGTCGCGGATGATCGGCTCCACCATCGGCGCGCTCCAGGTTCGGCGGTTCTCCGGCCATGGCACGGTGGGAACGGGCAGCAACTTCGTGCGGCGAGCCGCATCGTGGCGCGAGGAGTGGACCCTGCTGGTGGAGGAGGCCTGGGCTCGCGCGACGGCAGCCGGAACCTCCCTCGGAGACGTGGGTTCTGCGCTGATGGATCGGATCCGGTCCGGGCTGGCGGGCCTCGATGCGGTGTCGGACGACTTCGCGCTCGTCCACCGCGACCTGCACGGCCACAACCTCCGCATCCGTCCGGATGGCTCCCTGGCCGCGGTGATCGACTGGTCGGACAGCCTGGTGGGCGACCCCCAGCTCGAGTGGGCGCCGCTGTGCGAGGCCCCCAAGCCCTACTTCGACGCGATGCACGAGGCGGCGGGTTCGCCTCCCATCGACCGGGTGGCGCTGTACGACGCGAGTCGGCAGATCCAGCGGTTGGCGTTCGCGACGCTGCCTCTGTTCGATCGGGACCGGGGCGCTCTGCGGGCACTCACGCTGGAGCGCGTCCGGTGTGCTGCGGCGCGGATCGAGGGGGCCGAACCGTCCGAGCCCACGCCGGACCACGTCGCGATCCGGCGGGCGATGGAGGCGCTCCGACACACGCCCGGCGTTCGTCCGCAGGTGGGGATGGCGTTCGTGGGCGGCCTGGCGAGCGCACTGCTGGGCGACGACTGGCTTCCCTACAGCGATGCCCTGATCAGTCGCGTCGACCTGCAGGATCGGGCGCGAGCCCATGGCACGTCGACCCGCGAGGAGGTCGTGGAGCGCGTGCTGGCCGGCCTGCCGGACGAGCCGTCGGGGGCGCTCGCCGTGACGTTCGTGGCCCTGGCGTGCGAGGCCGACGACCGGCTCCGTTCGGCGACGGGGGAGAGCCTCGGAGGCCGGGTGTGGTCGGGCCTGGCCGAGGCCATCGAGGGCCTGCTGTGGACCGAGCGGGATCTGACCCTGCCCCAGCGCGACCAGGGCTGGCATGCCCTGCTGGGACGCGCCGCCTGCACGGTGTTGGGCTCGTCGGATCATGCCAGTCGGTTCCCCGCGGCCCTCACCCCGCTTCCGGAGCGTCCTGCTGCGGGTCAGCCGCTCGAGCCGCGCGATGCCCTGCTGCCCGCGCTCACCTGGGCGCAAGCGAAGCTGGCGTAGACTCAGAACTGTCCGAAGGGATCGGCGTCGTCGAGCAGCTGGCCCGCGATGCGCTCGCGGAGATCCGGCACGCCCAGGCTGCTCGCATCGGCGGGGAGGGTCTGGATGGCCCAGGCCAGCAAGGGCACCCAGGCGGCGTCGTCGCGCTTGAGCCAGTCCGTGAACACGAGCCCGTCGACCAGATCCTCGGGGTCTCCATCGCCGTCGGGCACCTCGGCCAGACCGGGCTTCATCGCCGCGGGATCGAGGCCGAGCGCGTGGCACCCCGCAGCGCCGATCACGGCATCGCGCCAGGTGGGTTGGCTGTGACGGACGGTGCGCACCAGGCGCTCGAGCCCTCGCAGGCTGGCGTCTTCGACCCGATCTCCCGCAGCATCGACGGCCTCGAGCCCCAGCGCACACACGGCCACGGCGATCCCCCGGGTGGGGCCGGGGGCGCGTAGGGAGGCCAGCAGGGACGCTCGCCAGTCGGCGCGATCGTCGATCGGTGCAGCCGCCCAGGCCCCGACCTGGCTCGTGACGCCGCGCAGGAGCTTGCTGGTCTGCTCGGCGAACTTGTCGGCGTCGTCGAAGGACACGGCAGCGAACGCACTGGCGAAGGGGAGACCCGTCGCGACGAGCGGATGGCGCAGCGCTTCGAACAGGCGACGGCGGAGCATCCCCTGCTTGCTGGGTGGCTCGGGCAGCTTCGGATCGGGACGGCTCCCGGTGAGCGAATCGAGGCGGGCCTGCACCCGGCTGCCATCGAGGGCGTCTTCACCGAGGATCTGCGCGACTTCGAGGCGCCCGGATCGCAGGCGTCCACCATCCCCGTCGAGCCACGACCGCCCGCACTCGGCGAGTCGCTCCAGAGCGCGCAACCGGAGGTAGACCCGCAGGCGGGGAGCGGCATCGGGGCTGTGCAGGATGGGCGCTTCGCGGTCCTTCAGGCCGTTGGCGAGCGCACCCGACGGCGCTTCGAACGCTGCGGCCCAGTCGAACAGGAGGTCGCCCAGCAGCGCGTTCTCCCAGTCCAGCACGCCACCGAGGGTGCCGTTGTCGCGCAGCAGCAGCGCTTCGGGAACCAGATCGCCGTGCACCAGTCCAAAGGGCACGTCGCTCAGCGAATCGAGCTCTGCCTGCGCGGCATCCCGGAGCGCCAGCGCCAGAGACCCCATCGCGCAGTCGGTTCGCTCGGCCTGAGCCCAGGCGGCGGTCAGGCGGTGCTGGATGTAGGTGCGCCAGTCGGGAGCCGAGGGCACGAACCCCCCGTCGACCACGGCGTCGCCCCAGGTGGGGGTCTGGATCTGCCCCAGAGCGAGCAGCACGTCGACCAGCCGGGTGGGGATGTGCGCGTTCTGGGCACGCGCGCGGCCTTCGACACCGGACAGGAGCAGGGCGGGGTGGAGCAGTCCGTCGATCCGTCGGCCCTCGGGGACCGGGATCTCGGAGGGTCGGGCGAGGCGGGTGGCCGTGAGGTGGACCGAGGCGGCGGGCCGGGGCCGGCGGTCGGTCTCGAGCACCAGGAAGTGGTCGGAGAGCGCGAGCTCCGGCGCGAACCGGATGCGGTACAGGACGCGAGGGCCGTCCCGGGACTCCCGCTTGTCGCGACCGATGTGCACGGGCGTGGGCAGGCCCAGGGGCCGGAGTGCGTCGTTCAGGGCGTCGGGAGGCAGGGTGTCGGGCAGCATCGGCGGCTCCAGGTGCCGGGGTTCACAGCGACAGGCGGCTGGGGGCACCACCCCCGATGGTCCACACGTCGAAGGGGAGGCTCACCACCACACCCTTGCCGTCGGAAACACCCGCCACAGCGGCCTCGATCGTAGACATGTCGTCCCAGAGGTACATCTGGACGGCGTCGTTGGCGCCCGCCTGCTCTCCGGGCCGCAGGAAGTCGGTGGCGTCGGGGTACCAGTCCGCTCCGCCCTCGGAGTACAACACCAGCTGGCCTCCGGTGGCCTCGGCGAGTCGGGCCAGGAACCCCGCGTCGTTGTCGCAGTTCTCGGTGGGCTTCACCCAGTCGCTGGCGGGGGCGAGGAGGAACGACCAGTCGTGCTCCACCATCGTGCCGCGTTCCTGGCGCCGGGTGGCGAACACGGGGTCGATCGCACCGTACTTGTCGCGGAGCTCGGCGGCCGTGCCGTTGCTCACGGTGTCGTCGCCACGCCGATCGGGCCCGCTGTCGACGTGCACCCACGCGGCCTTGCCGTCGTGGACGAGCACCCAGGTGTTGCCGATCCACCGGACGTTCGTGGGGTCTTCGCCGGTGAACGACGCGGCTTCGACGCGCCCGCCCTCTCCGACGTCGACGCCCATGCCGCGCCCGAGCTCCCGGACGTCGCTGAACCCGAGGCTGCGCAGCCAGGCGGCGGTCTTCGGAACGAGGGGCCGGCTGGGATCGCCGACCACCTGCTTGGGGAGGTAGACCGGCGTGCGCTTCTCGAGCTTGAGGAGCGTCTGCAGGTTCACGTGGTCCCAGTGGTGGTGCGTGAAGAAGATGCCCGCGAGCTCGGGGAGTCGGCTGACGGGAAGGGGAGCGGGGTCGTCGCCGCGGCTCGCACCGGGGAACCACGGGTCGACGAGCACATGGGCGCCCCCGAGGTTGGCGAGGAGCGTGGCGTGCCCTAGGTGGACGACCTGTCCCGGCTGAAGACCGATGGGTTCGGGGCGCTCGGTGACGAGATCGGTCCCCAGCAGGCTCCCGACGAGCCCGACCAGGCGAGGGGCGTCGGCGTAGCTGCCCTGGAGCTCGACCGGCGTAGCGCCCTGCCCCAGTGCACCGAGCGCGCGTCCGAGTGCAGGGCTCTCGTGGGGCTGGATGTCGTAGCGCACCCGGTCGGTGGCCATGCCGGGGTTGCGGTCGTCGATCAGCTCGACCCGAGCGATGGGATACTGAAAGGTCTCGGCCTGCAGGGGGCGCCTGGCGACGAGGCGTCCATCGGACACGTCCAGCAGGTCCTGCAGCGTGGGGTCCTCTGCGATTCGCTCGGTGGCGACGGCCCAGAGCAGCTGTGCGGCCTCTTCGGGATCGACGAGCGTGCCGCGGGAATGCGCTGCCCGCATCAGCTGGAACCAGGCCCCCCGGATGCGCTGACCGAGGTCCTGGAGCGCCATCAGATCCTGAGGTTCGACGAACCCGGCGATGGGCAGGCTGGACGCGGGAACGACGGTGCGCTGTCGAGGGGCGCCGTCGACCTGAAGCGTTGCGGCCCCGGGCTGCAGGCGCACGCCGAGCGTTGCCCTGGGGTGCAGGGCTGCGGCCTTGCTGGGAAGGGCATCCGGCATCTTCTCGACGAAGACGCCATGCTCCTTGAGCAGCTCGAACGGCAGTTGCCGTTCCCCGATGCAGAGACGTGCCACCGCGGTCAACAACGCCGGTGTCGCAGGGATCTCCTGATCACCGACGTAGATGTGCGCGACCGCACGGGTCCCTTCCGGTGCGATCTCCAACCGCACCCGGTCTGCCAGCTCGAGCTGCACGTGCCCTCCCTCGAATCCGGGCGGACGGTCGGGTCGATCGTCCGCCGGGGAGCGTCACCCTAGCAAAAGAAGGGGACGGGGCACGAGGTTCACCAGCCGGAGAACATCCCGCCGACGAAGCTCGCGGCTGCAGATGCGCCGCTGGCGATCGCGCTGCCGGCGCTCGAGAGCCCGGAGCCGATGCTGTTGGTGAGGTTCTCGGAGCCCGTGAGACTGCGGACCATGCCCATGCCGGGGATGAAGTCGGCCACGGGGTCTTCGGACTTGACGTCGAAGGTGAGCGGCCCGATGTCGGCACCGAAGCCGTACTCGCGGTTGCCGTCGCCATCGGAGTCGGCCCAGTGGAGACGACCTGCGGCACCCACACCGGCTGCGAGGCCGATGCGGCCCTCGGAGTCGGCGGCGCCGGTGCCGATGTTCCCGCCGGAGACCGCAGCCTGGGCGAGGTAGGCGGTGGCGCCGAGGTTGGCGCCCTGGTTCGGGTTGAAGTAGCCCTGGGCGTCGGCGCCGAGTGCGTCGGCCTGCAGGTCGACGAACGCGCCCTGACCCTGTTGGCCGTAGCCCGCGTTGACGCCAGCCACCTTGCCGCCGGCGCCTGCGCCGTAGGTCATGGAGCCGTCGTCTTCGTGGCGGGCACCCCAGGTGCCGTTGGCGCTGAGGAGGTCGCTGCTGAGGTGAGCGCCGTCCTGCGAGCCGATCAGACCGGACTGGAGGCCGAAGCCGCCGTTTGCGCGGCCGGGTGCGCTGTCGCCGTAGGTGTAGCCTTCAGAGTATTGACCACGCTGGGGCCGGGTGCGGTTGGGCATAGATTCCCCCGAGGAGTAGGGTGTGGGTCGAAAAATTGTGAGCGCAGAAGGAGCATCTGCACTCCAATCGTACCCCGAATCGGCCCGGACGGGAACCCCTGTTTGTGAGCCGCTTCACACAAACTGCAGAAGACAGGTCTGCCGGGCGGTTCAGGGCGCGCTGTTCTTCAGCGCCAGGCCGGCGTCGATGAGCGCTCGGAGGTCATCCTGGCGGGCGATCTGGCCTTTTGCCACGATCGCGATCCCGCCGCTCCACACCAGCGCACGGGCGTCGTGGAAGCCATCGACCCGTTGGAGTGCCGCACGGACGTCCGGATCGATCGCGGTGGCGTCCCCACCCGCCGTGAACACCTGGTAGCCCTTCTCGAAGGACGCATCGCCCACCGAGGCCGGAGCCAGGTTCGAGACCTCGCGATCGAGCAGGTATTTCAGGTCGTCAGCAGGGGTGAGGCTCTTCGGGCCCGCCCACACGAGCCCCCCGGTTGGAGAGGCCGCGTGGAACACGGTGGTGAGGCCGTTCTCGATACCGGGGCCGCGCGCGCTGGAGCTCCGGGCGGTCACGGTCCAGCCGTCGCCCCGGACCACCCAGGCGACCTGTCCGACGCCGTCTTCGACCGATGCGCCGACGTCGGCTGCGACCTCTTCGATCTGCGCGCGCATCGCTGCAGAGGCACCGCCTCCGGCGATCACCCCCATCGCGGCGAGGCCCCCGAGGAGCAGGACCACGAGGACGGCGACGATCACGAGGATGGTGGACAGGGCCATTCGGCGCTCCGCAGGAGGGGTCGACATGGGGGCAGCCTATCCCGGCCGCTCGTCGCCGCGGTGTGTTGGAGGTGGGCCGGACGTATTCGCTCCAATACGGTGGGCGCATGGACGCCAACCACCTCCGTATCGACGCGCTGCTGGGCATGAACGAGGCGTCGCGCGTGGACTTGAGGGTCCGGGCACGGGCCTCTCGCGTCGAGGCGTGGGTGGACCTGCAGTGCGAGCGGGTCCCGGCACCAGGTCGGTTGAACGTTTTCCAGCGCCGCAACTGGAACCACCTGATCGCCCGGGGCTCGGCGGTCGTGGCGTCGTGGATCGACCCCGCGTCGGACGAAGGTGCCCCTCGCGAGCTGGAAGGCTGGTTGATCCCCGTCTGGCGGGGCGACAACGACGTGGAGGAGCCGGTCGACGACGGGTGGAGTCCAGCGGCGGTTCTTCTCGCGGATCGGGATGCAGATTCCCCCGTCCCAGACGCCCTGTTCATCGACGAGATGCTCCCGGAGGCCTGGCAGGACGGGCTTCCTGCGGCCTTCCGGATCCGCTGGATGCGCCAGCCGGTCCTGCGGCTCGTCGACGGCGCGAGTCCCGGCATGCCCGGGATCGTCGAGGAGGCCGGACGCTACGCGTTGATCCGGGTTCCGATCGACACGCTCGTCGCGGTCACCGACATCCATCCCGTCGCGTCGGGAGCGCCTCCCACCACGTCGCTCCCGGCCTACACCGAGCGGCTGGTCCCGGTGGAGGGCCTGTCGACGATCGATGCGTCGGCGGGGCTCGGAGGGCGCATCGAGGAGCGTCTGGACGCGCTCGTCACGGCCTGAACGGGTTGCGAAGGGGCCGCTGGTCGGGCATCTTTGCAGAATCGAAGCGGAGTTCCTCCTCATGCGTTTCCTTGTTCTTGCCCTGTTGCTCTCCGCGTGTGGCGGCGGGTTCGACATCGCGCCGGTCGACACGGCCGCTGGCGATGCCGACACCGACACCGACTCGGACACCGATGCGGATGCGGACGCCGATGCGGATGCGGATGCGGATGCGGATGCGGACGCGGATGCGGACGCCGATGCGGATGCGGACGCCGATGCCGACGCCGATGCGGATGCAGATGCGGACGCCGATGCGGATGCGGACGCCGATGCGGATGCGGATGCGGACGCCGATGCGGATGCGGATGCAGACGCGGACGCGGATGCCGACGCGGACTCGGATGCCGATGCCGATGCCGATGCGGACACCGACTCGGACACCGACGCGGACTGTGTGCTCGACTTCTACGAGCCGAACGACAGCCCGACCACGGCGAGCAGTCCAACATCGACGTTCCTGTTCGACCTCACGCTCGAGGATGCGGTCGACGACGAGGACTGGTTCGACGTCACCCTCCAGCCGAACGACAACATCATCGCGGACCTCGTGATCGACGGGAACGACGACGTCGACCTGGCGCTGATGGACGGCTTCAGCACCGTCGCGAGCAACTTCGTGATCGGGTCGGGCGACGAGAGCATCGACTACACCAACACCACGGGCGCCACGCAGAACCTGCAGCTGCGCACCAAGATGTGGAGCATCGGCGAGTGCACCTCGTACTCGTTGCTCTGGGACATCCAGAGCGTGGGGCCGGTGTGCACCGATGACGGCTTCGAGCCCAACGACACTCCGGCCAACGCGCCGATCGACCCCGCGAGCCCCTTCGATGCGGTCGTGAGCGCCGATGGCTCGACCGAGGACTGGTACGACCTGATCGTCGGCGAGGGCGACACCATCACGGTGGACGTGGCGTTCAGTGATGCCGACGGCGACATCGATCTGCAGCTCTACGCCACGGACGGGACGACGCTGCTGGACAACAGCGGCAACGTGGCGGGCGGCTTCGAAGAGGTCACCTGGTACAACAACACGGGTGGGCCCGAGCCCGTGTATGCGCGGGCCTTCCTCTGGAACGGCGGAGATCCGGGCGAGTGCGTGGACTACACCCTCGACTGGGGAACCGAGTGCCTCGACGACCCCGACGAAGACGACGACAGCTCCGGGACGTCGACTCCTATGGACGCCGACCCGACGGTCTCTGTACACAATGTCATGGCCGACTCGGCCGACTGGTACCGATTGGACAACGATGGAACCGAGTTCCACGACATCACGCTGACGGCCGCGCCTTCGTCGGTCAACATCGAGCTCTACAGCACCGCTCCGCCCGATTTCCCGTACATCGCTGGCGACTACTCGGGGAACGCGTCGGTGACCCTCACAGATACGAGCCTGGAAGATGTGTGGATCCGGGTGATTCCGGACAGCGCAACGTGTGAGCCCTATACACTCGAAGTCGTTTCCTTCTGATGCGTAGCCACCGAACTCAGGGCTTCTGGCTGGGCCTGATTGCGGTCGGGGTGTCGATGACGCCCGTGTCCGCGGTCGCGTTCGAGCCCGGGAGTGCAGAGACCCCCGTGGAGACGGATCCCGCGGACGTCGATGCCGTCGAAGCGGAGACCCGGGAGATCCAGCAGCGGGTGAACCAGTCGAAGTCCGCGATCGACCAGCTCACCCAGCGGGTCCTGGATGGCGCCGAGCCGTCCGAGCTCGCGGTCGGGGAGCCTCGCGTGGCGCCCGGTCTGGAGGTGGCCGACGTCCAGTACCTGCTCGACGGGGCCGTGTTCGTGCCCGGTCGGGATCCCGGCGTGCTCGCGCTGCAGCCGGGTCCCCACGAGCTGGTGGCGCGGATCGAGGTCGAGGCCGGCGAGGCCTACTTGAGCTCGTACGCGTTCCGGATGCAGGCCAGCGCCGATCTGCCGCCCACCTCGGGGGCCGTGGTCCACGCTGCGGTGGTCCTCGAGGTCGGAGACGACGGGCGGCCGATGGCGCGGTTCGACACGTCCGTGGACAAGGCAGCGCCCAAGCCGTGATTCGGGCGTCGGCCTCAGTACCTCGACCCAGGGAATCTGACCGATGCCTCGAGGCCCCAGGCGGTCCGGCCGCTCGCCCTCAGACGGGGCGGGTATGCTCGATACACCTACCGTCTGGCGCGTCGCGGACGAACCACCTGGAACCACGATCCATCGATCATCTTCCCTGTGTCGAGGTACTAGCGAATTGGGGCGGGCTAGCGCTCTCGTTGAGGATTGGGCCAGCCGTGCACGTTGTTTCGTATCAACTCCCCGAGGAGTCGGACCATCTTGTCCAGCCCAGGCTGGTTCTCGTCCCTGCGAACGCAACTGCGTACCGAAGTGTTCGATTGCTTTGCGACCTCGCGGAGGACGACATCTCGGTCGTTCAGGGACTTCTGGAGTGCGGCATCCATGACCTCCGGGAGAAGTGACGCGTCGCAGGCCCGGATGTCCCGCAGCAGCGCTTCCATGTTGTCCTGCAGGAAGAATGGGTACAGCCGTTCGGGTGCGTCGCTTTTCGCCTTGATCGCCACCACTCTCTGCTCGTCGGTTGCATCGCGCGCCACATCGAAGTGGTCATGCAGCCTGTCGGCGTCGATGAGCGCAATCACGATTCCGTTTCCTGCCAGGCGTTTCGTACGGCGGATGTTCCTCAGCACGTTGCCGACGCCCTTCATGGGGTTCTTTCGGATGTCGACCTGATGCAGCTTCCAGGTCTCACCATTGATGTCGTCTTCCACCATCCGTAGGGCGAGCTCGTGGAGCGGAACCTGTCCCTGTGAGTTGGGCAACATCCTGTCTTCGTACAGCACTGTCGCCAGCGGACTCATCCGACGTTCAACCGCTCGAGGTCGACAGGTGGAGAGTCCTCGGCTTCCGATGTCAGCACCCGGTCCAGTACTCCTTCCCTTCGAAGCTCGACGACGTCCTGGTAGTCCTCCAGCCACGCAGCCAGGCGAGCCGGATCGATCGATTCGATCGTTGCGTGTCCGTCAGCGACTTCGCACACGCGAATCGACTCGACCGGGTCGTTCACGAGCTCTAGCACTCGATCGGAATGCGTCGTGACAAACACCGGAGATGCGGCTGAGGGGCTCTGCAGCAGCGCGATCACCCGCCCGAGCAGAGACGGATGCATGTGGAGTTCAGGCTCGTCGATTGCGAGCAGCGTGCGACCTGGGTTCAGTCGAACCAGAGCCACGAAGGCCAGCCATGCCAACTGTCCGTCTGACAGGTCGGCGGCGTCGATCGGCCCCGCGGCGTCGGTACGAAAGACCTGTAGGCCCATGGTGCCATTGTCCAAGGCAATCGTGGACACGTTGTCAAAGACATCTCCAAGGCCGAGACGGACAATCGCGAGTGTGTGGTCCCAATGTTTCGAGCTGTTGTTGTTCTTCAACGCTTGCCAAGCGTTTGGGAGGTTGCGAGCGAGCAAATCGAGCTTTCTGGTGGGGCGCATGATTGTGCTTCCACGTCCGAGTGCAGGCTGCTGTATGGTCTGCGCGGCCCACATCGCTCTGGTCTCGAAGGGCAGGTGAACTTCGAGATTCCCCAGCGCGCGAATGGTGCGGTTGACGGCATCGTCTTCAGCGAGTCGACCCGGGTTGGTGAGCGCCAGCTGATCCGGCTTCAGCGCGTCGCGATAGAGCTCGCTCGGTTCGGACTCATCGGGCAGGAACCAGTCGCCACCGGATGTGCGCCTGGAGTAGACGAAGGGTCTGGAGCTGTCAGGTTCCGACAGAATCTCCTCGACGACGATCAGGCCGCCGGAGCCGTCTCGTCGGAGGCAGACGTCGAAGTCGAGACGGCCGGCAGGTCCGTCGAAGGAAATCCCCAACGCCAGCTCTTCCTCTCCCTTCCGCAGTAGCCCATGAAGGCCTCGATGAGCGTCGTACAGAGTCTGGATGAAGTTGGGCTCCGATGACTTCCGGAGCACCTCGATGCACTCCAGCAGTGTGCTCTTGCCGCTCCCATTCTGGCCGATGGCAACGGTGAGACCGGGTGCAAGACGAAGGGTCGCGTCAGCAAGCATCCTCGCGTTTCGCACGCGGATTTCGATGGCTCTGTCCATAAGTCTCCCGCGCTCACCACACTATTGCATCGAGTCTCATGGCGTGGCGTCTTCGAGGTACTCGAACAGCTCGCTGTCGGTCTCGAGCAGCAGGGTGGTGTTGTTGTCGACGATGTCGCGGTACGACTCCATCGAGCGCACGAATGCGTAGAACTCGGGGTCGGCGTTGTAGGCCTCGGCGTAGATCAGCGCGGCTTCGGCATCTGCGCGGCCGCGGACCTCTTCGGCCTGGCGGAACGCCTCGGACGTGATTCGCGCGAGCTCGCGTTCCTTCTCGCCGTTGATGCGGGCGGCTTCGCCGGTACCCTGGCTCCGGAACTCCTCGGCGATGCGCTTCCGCTCGGAGACCATGCGGCTGTAGACCTCCTGGCGCACGGCCTCGACGTAGTTCAGCCGCTTGAACCGGAAGTCGAGGATCTCGATCCCGAGGTCTTCGGTGCGGGCCTGGCTGGCCTCGAGCACCTGCTGGGCGAGACCGCCGCGCCCCACCTCGACCTCGAAGTCGCTCTGGTCCTGGTTGTTCTCGTCCTGGAACCCGGCGTCCTCGAGGTCGACGGCGAACTCGCGGTTGGAGCTGCGGACCACCTCGATCAGGTCGTGCCGGGCGATGACATTGCGGGTCTCCCCGTCGAGGATGTCGTCGAGACGGGACTGAGCGCCCTGTTCGTCGCGAAGCCGCTGGAAGAACTTGAGGGGTTCGCTGATCCGCCAGCGGGCGTAGGTGTCGACGAAGATGAACCGCTTGTCTCGCGTGGGGAGCTGGTTGCGCTCGCCATCCCACTCCAGGAACCGCTTGTCGAATCGGTTGACCTCCTGGATGAACGGGACCTTGAAGTACAGGCCGGGCTCGGTGATGGGCTCGCCCACGGGCTTGCCGAACTGGGTGAGCACGGTCTGCTCGGTCTCGTCGACGACGTAGGTGCTCTGGAGCCCGACCACACCGGCGGCGATCAGGACGACGACTGCGATGACGCGGAAGGCGTTCATTGGCCACCTCCGAGGTTCATCAGGGGGAGGACCCCGGCACTCTCCTCGCTGACCAGCACCTTGCGCTGAGCCTTGGGGTACACCTCGGTCATGGTCTCGAGGTAGAGCCGCTTGCGGGTGACCTCGGGTGCCTGCTGGTAGGCCTGGCGCAGGGCCGTGAAGCGCTGGGCCTCCCCGGTGGCGCGGTTGACGCGCTCGACCGCGTAGCCCTCGGCCTGGGCGATGGTCTGCTCGGCCTGACCGCGTGCGGCCGGGATGATCTTGTTGAACTCGGTCTTGGCCTCGTTGATCTTCCGCTCGCGTTCCTGCTGGGCCTGGTTGACCTCGTCGAACGACGGCTTGACCTCGTCGGGCGGATTGACGTTCTGCAGCACCACCTGCTCGACCTGGATGCCGGTCTCGTACTCGTCGCAGAGGATCTGGAGCTGGCGCTCGGCTTCGACCTCGATCTCCTGACGGCCCACGGTGAGCACCTCGGAGACGCTGCGATCGCCGATGATGTTGCGCATGACGGCCTCGTTCATGTCGCGGAACGTGCTCTCGACGTTGCGGACCTTGAACAGGTACTTGTAGGGGTCGTTCACGCGGTACTGGGCGATCCACTCCACGACCGCGACGTTGAGATCGCCCGTGAGCATGAGTTTCTCGCCCTCGAGCCCCTGGCTCTGGTACTGGCTGCGGGTGTCGGCGCGGACGGTGCGGAAGCCGAACTCCTCTTTGAGCTGCCGCTGGGTGGGGACCTTCCACACGGTCTCGATGCCGAGGGGGAGCTTGAAGTTGAGGCCGGGCTCGACCTTGCGGTCGAACTCTCCGAAGCGGAGCACCACGCCTTCTTCTTCGGGTTCGACCTGGAAGACGGACGTGCTGCCGATGGATGCGACGACGATGCCGATCACCAGCAGGGCCGCCAGCCGCAGCTGGCTGCCGGTGGGCTTGGGGATCTCGACATTGTCGAGGTTGGGGAAGTTGTCACTCATGACGTCGCCCTAACCGGGATCATCGCGCAGCCCAGGATAGGATGGTGCGAGGAGGGGGAATGACGGATTTCTCTCGCCCGGCGGACGGCCGGGTCGACAACGAGACCCCGGACGTCCTGGGGTTCATCTCGATCGGGCTCGGCGTGGTCTCGACGATGGGGTGTCTGGGTTCGTGCATTCCCTACCTGGGTGGGCTGCTCATGATGCTGTCGTGGATGACCACGATGATGGGGATCGTGGTGGGCGGGGCCGGAGTCGTCGTCCGCACCCAGTCGGATGCGTCGCCGACCCTCAGCGGGGCGGGCCTGGCGGTGAACCTGATCGTCCTCCTGCTGTGGATCCTCTACATGGTGTTCGTCTTCGGGCTGATGGCGGTGCTGGTGGGCTTCGTCATCGCCGCAGAGAACCTGTGATGCGGTAGGCGATGGAGGAGCCGGACCGTCTGCCCGTCGATCGCGGTGCCGCCGACCTCCGGCTGCTCGCGGCCTGGCAGGTCTACGCGGACTGGCTGGCCGAGAACGCCGATCCGGACGACCCCCATCCCGCGTTGATCACGGCGATGCTCTCCGGCGCGCACGCCCACACCCGCACCCTGCTCCAGACCCATCGCGACGGGCTGTTCGGGACCTTGAGCGCGTTTTCGACCCGTCGCCTCGAGCCGGAAGAGGCCCTGTGTCGCTTTCTGCCCGACTGGACGCACCCTCGGGAGGGCACGCCCACGTCGGGCTGGGCCCAGCTGGAGTGGTGTGCGGGGGTCGTCCGGCGGCTGGCCGTGATGGTCCGGACACCCTCCGACCTGCAGGCGGCGCTGGCGTTCGTCCACCATCCGTCGGCGCGGAGGCTGGAGATGTTGGTGCTGGACCCCAGCTACGACCCCATCGAGGTGTTCGAGCAGCTCGACGCCGCACCGCCCGCTCCGTGGGTCCGATCGGTCTGTGTGTTCCGCAGCGATCCCGGTCCGGTGCAGAAGGCGTTTCCGAGTGCCGCCCTGCTGGAGCCCGGCGGGTTCGAGCCTCTCTCCCTGCGACGCGAGCACCCCCCGCCCGGAGGACCCCAGGCGTCCGAGTTCTCCCCGCGTCGAATCACCCGCAGAGTCGTACGTCGGACGCGTAGACTGCTCCCGGAGGACCCCTGATGCGCCATTCCCTGCTCCTGACCCCCCTGCTTCTCTGCGCGTCCGTCGCGTGCAACGGAGGCGCGACCCCCACCCCCGACGAGGGGCCCGAGCCGCCGCCGTACCTGGGGATGTACGAGGTCACGGGCTACTTCGACGACTTCCCGTGCACGCTGAACGAGCCCGCGTCGACCGAAGCCACCTGGGACGGCACCCACGCGTTGCTGGAGTCGTCGACGTTCTTCGGTCAGACCACCATCGACGTCTACCCCTGCACGGGTCCGACCGAGGACACCTGCGACACCGACTTCGGCGAGTTCTTCCTGCTGGCCGGGAGCAACGACGCCGCGAGCGGCGAGGTGGAGGCGTGGTCTCAGTCTGCAGGGGAGTGCAGCTTGTTCTTCTCGAACGACGTGCTCACCTGGGACGGCACCACCGTCACCATCATCAGCACATCTGCGGAGAACGCCGACACCGTGGACGGAGACGACCTCGACGAGTGCGAGGCCGCCATGGACGCGTACACCGGCGACCTGGAGTGCTTCAGCGCAGAGCGACTCGTCCTCGACCCCGTCTGAGCGCCCTGCTCACACGTCCTGCTGCGTCCAGTCGATTCCGCCATCCTGTAGACGAACCCGGTGGGACTT
The DNA here is from genome assembly GCA_965224055.1 of Myxococcota bacterium. Taxonomy (GTDB): domain Bacteria; phylum Myxococcota_A; class UBA796; order UBA796; genus JACKEQ01. The sequence continues at coordinate 7,843,502 of OZ245034.1, forward strand.
GCCGTCGTTGGTGATGGCCACGAACGTGTCGTCGTCGAGCCAGCCCGTGTCTTCGACGAAGTCGATGGCCTCGCCGCGGGGCCAGGTCCGGATGGGGTCGCCCGAGCGGGACAGCAGCCAGAGCATCCCGCTCTCGTCGTTCACCAGCACGTGTTCTCCGCTGGGCGACAGACGGCCGCACACCTTGTGGTGGGTCGAGCTGTGCTCCTCCTGCCCGAGGTAGCGGATGCCCTTCTTGCCGGGCACGACCAGGTCGCCCAGGCTGTCGAGTCCGGGGTCGAAGAACGCGACCTCGTCGTCGGAGTCGAGCACCAGCACGGTCTCTCCGCCGGCTCGCACCGCGTACACGTCGCTCGGGTAGAACGACAGCTCGGTGGTCTTGCCGACGTCGCCCGAGGTGGCGTCGATGGTGACGAGCAGCCGGTCGTTGCTGTCGATCGCGAACAGGGTGTCGCCATGGCCTGCGAGGCTTCCGCAGAAGATGTCTCCGTCGCCGCCGAACGAGGTGACCCTGCGGAGCTCGTTGCCCTCCATGTCGACGATCACGACTGCATCGGTGAGGTTCAGGGCCAGGCCCTCGCTGGTCCACACGATGTTGTTGACGTAGCCGTCCAGGGTCATCAGCACGTCGAGTTCGCCGGTGTCGAGGTTCAGGATCTGGACCTGCTTGCTGCCGTTCGCAGCCGCGATGCGGGTGCCGTCCGGGCTGACCGTGGCGGTCCGACCACTGGGGCTGCGCCACCGCTCCTCTCCGTCGGCGCTCCTGCAGACCAGGGCGTCCTTCCACTGCAGCACGACGCCGTCTTCGAACGGGATCACGCGGAAATCCCCGCGAACACTGCTGTGTCGGAAGCTCCGCTGCGCCGGGAGCACGTGGTACTCGCTGTAGTCCTCGGCGGCCATGGGGTCGGGCGTGTCGGTCACCGTCAGCTCGAGCTCGACCTCGGGATCCCAACCGGGCACCGCGGCGCTGCAGTCCACCTCGTAGGAGATCTCGCCTTCGGTGGGCTCGATGTCGGTCGGTACCTGGAAGGTGAGCGAGGCCTCCATCGTGTCGCCCTGCTCCAGCACCTGATCCCCGAGCCAGATGCGCTCCTCGACCAGGGTGTCCCAGGTCTTGCCGCCATCCTCGCCGAGGGGGGACTCCTTCTTGAAGTAGATCTCGATGGCGGTGACCGGGACCGGCCGGCTTCCGCCCTCCAGCGTGACCGTGGCGGTGACGAGCCCACCCGGGCCCACCGTGTCCTTGTCGAGGGTGGCGGTGACCTTGGGTTGGCCGATGCCGAACCAGCCCATGATGGTGTCCATGATGCCCATGTGTGCGATCTCCGTGCGTGTGTTCCGCGGGAAGTCGCGGTTTCGAGGTGCGCTGCGGGTAACCGTCACCCCCCGTGACGCGAGGACCTGAACCGGCGTGCAACAGGCTGCAACACAGACCGATAAGCCTCTGTCGTGCTCGCGCCCTACCCCGACTTCCAGGCCGTCGCAGACGCGCTGAACGCACTCGGACCCGTCGAGAGGTTCGGGTCGACGGTGCAGGGGCGCCCTCTGCTCGCGCTCGACCTCGGGGGGACGGGTCCGGTGGCCGTGGTGACGGCGGGACTGCACGGCATCGAGCACATCGGGGTGCAGGTGGCCCTGCAGGTCGCGCAGCAAGGGCCGATCGATGGCGTGCACCTGTACGTCCTGCCCGTCCTCAACCCGGATGGGTTCGCGCTCACCCACGCCGAGGCGGGCACGGGTCCGGTTCGCCGATACCGCAAGAACGCCCGGGGGGTGGACCTCAACCGCAACTTCCCGATCCCCGGGGGCCTGAGGCCCAGTCGACTGCCGTTCGCGGGCGGGACCGATCCCGATTCGTCCACCTACCGCGGCCCGCACGCGCTGTCGGAGCCCGAGAGCGCTGCTGTGACGGCCTGGATGGAGGAGCACCGCCCGATCCTCTCGGTCAACTGCCACAGCTTCATGGGGGCGTTGATCCCGGCGAGGGTGTGGACGTGGCGCCACTGGAGCACGTATTCCAGGTTGTGTCGTGCGTTTCGTCGACCCCAGCCGGGTCTCGGCTACGTGCGGTTGTCCACGCCGTTGTTCGACGTGTTCACGGGGGAGCTCGAGGACTGGCAGCACCACAGCCTCGGGTGCTGGGCGGTCTGTGTCGAGTCCTTCTCGCTGGTCGAGAGCCTGGCCCAGAACCTGCGGGCGCCCAGCGGCTTCTGGCGGTTCAATCCGACCGACCCCACTGCGGTGGCGATGCGGGACGCCGCTGCCGTGCGCGCGATGATCGCCTGCGCGCCGACGCTCGACGCACCCTGAATCGAGCGACGGTCGTCCCCGTCAGCGGAGAATTGCGCCCTTGCAAGGCACATTCGCGAGGGGAGACCTATGCGAGATAGTGCCAACCGACCGAGGAACGAGGGAGGGCGGAGGCCGAGAATCGGCCGGAGGTAGAGGAGTCGTCAGTCTGCCCCCAGCATGCTCGCGATGCTGGCCAGGACCCCACCGCCGATGAGGGCGGCGCCGAACCCACCCACCAGGACCACGGCGAGGAGGGCGATGCCGACCAGCAATGCCCAGGAGCGCCCGCGTCGGGAGGGGAGGGCGGTGACCGCCTGTACGTCGGGGTCGGAGAGGGGGTCGCGGCGAGGGGTTCGGGGACCGCGGGGTTGGGCGACGGTGGGGCGCCTGGACGGATCGCGGTGCCACAGGTCGGTCTCGTCGTCGAGCGGGGGTCCGCCGGAATCCATCGAATCCCGGGGCGGTGCGACCTCGGTCTCGTCGTCGGCGAGCCCCGCTTCATCGGACAGGGGGGCTTCCTCGGTCGGAGCGTCCGTGTGCACGGGCTCGAACCCGGGCGCGGGTGTGGACTTCTCCAGGCCGAAGGATCGGATCCCGGGGGGCTCGTCTGGTTCCGAGCGGGGCTCGTCCGGAGCGGGCTCCTCGGGCTCGCGGCTCGGCGGCCCGGAGTCGCGCTCGAAGGGAAACGTCTGGTCGTCTTCGGACACCGGGGGCGGGGGTGTGCTGTCGGCCGCCGGACCCCGGGGGTCACGGGGGGTCTCCATCTCCTCGAAGGCCAGTCGCTTCTTCGCCAGCTCGAGCTGGTCCTCGACCTCGGATTCCACCGCGAGGCCGGCCCCGGTCTGACCCAGAGCGCGCACCCGGTCGAACAGCTCCGTGTTGAACGGCCCTTTGGAGGCTTCGGGCAGGATTTCGCCCGTCCACACCTGCAGCAGCGCTTCGGTGTTCGCGATGCGCTCGTCGGGATCGACCCTGAGCGCACCGTCGATCGCACGCTGCATGCGACGGGGGATGTCCGGGACGAGGTCGGTGAGCGGGGTGCGTCGCCCCTGGGCGATGGCGTTGAACAGCGCCAGCAGGTCCTCGCTGTCGTAGGCCCGCTGGCCCGTCACGAGCTCGTACAGGATGGCCCCCAGGGAGAACACGTCGGCGCGCACGTCGACGTCCGCGGCACTCCGGATCTGCTCCGGCGCCATGTAGCTCGGGGTTCCCATGGCCACGCCGCTGCGGGTGAGCCCGGATCGGGGTGGCGCCGCACCTGTGGGGCTCGCGCCGGCGGGATGGGCGTCGTCCAGCAGCTTGGCCAGCCCGAAGTCGGTGATCTTCGGGATCATCTCGCTGCCCTTGACCGCCAGGAGGATGTTCGCGGGCTTCAGGTCCCGATGGATCAGCCCGACTCCGTGTGCGGCACGCGTGCCGTTCAGGATGCCGCGGGCGAGGTGGTCGGCCTGTTCGAACGACAAGCGCCGATCGAGAAGGAGCTGCTCGAGGTTGCTCCCGTCGACGTACTCCATCACGAGCCCGGGAGACCCGTCGACGTCCACCACATCCGTGACCGAGACGATGTTGGGGTGCTGGAGGCTGGCCTGGATGCGGCCCTCTTGCAGCAACCGGTCCTGGATCGCGGCGTGGGGCAGCTTGAGGACCTTCATGGCGTGCGAGGTCTGCAGGCGCGCGTGCCGGACGCGGTAGACCACGGCGATTCCGCCCTCGCCCAGCTGGGCTTCGACGGTGTAGCGGTCGACGGAGGTCCCGGGTTCCAAGGGAGTCAAGGGGCCGGAGGATACCGCGTTGCGACGCGTGGCTTCATCGGCGAGCCGGGCGCAGGGGCGGCTCGGACCGGATAGGCCCGTGCAGCAGGAGGCAACAGATGCTGGTGTGGGTCGTCTGGACGTCGTTGTTCGGGTGTGGTGGCGCGGGCTCGGCGGGGCCCGATGGGCCAGACGTGGTCGGATGCTGGAAGACGGTGTCGAAGCACGACTCCACCGAGTGCTTCAACGCAGACGGCACCTACCTCCTCGACAGCTCGAAGATCGGCAAGCACACGGGCACCTGGAGCCTGGACGGCGACCAGATCGAAGTCACGGTCGGGTCGTTCTCGGCCGAGACGTTCACGGTCACCCGGGAGGGGGATCACCTCACGCTGAAGAACGCCGATCGGACGTACGAGATGGACCTGGAGTGAGTGCGGCGTCCATCCGGGGCGTGTGGTCGGGCCTGTTGGGGGCCTGGCTCGCGATGGTCCCGGTGGACGCGGCCGCGATCGACACCGTCGATGCGGCGGACGCGGAGACGAACATCCGCCGGACCCGCTCGGGACACCTGGTGGTCCGGGCGACCGTCGAGGGCGGCGAGTGCTGGTTCGTGCTGGATTCGGCGGCCGCGACCACCCTCCTCGAGCCCTCGTTCGCCGCCGAGGTGGTCCCCGAGGAGAAGATGGCGGGAGAAACGGCTATCGACGGGTTTGGAGGGCCAACCGACGTCGGCCTGGTACGGAAGATCGAGGTCGCGCTGCAGGAGGGCTCGTCGATGCACACGCGGAAGCTCGACGAGGCGGTGTTGCTCGCCCTGCCCGACTTCCAGGCAGCTCTCGGGGTCGAGACATGTGGGGTGCTCGGGATGGATGTGCTCCGACAGGGACCCGTCGCGATCGATCCGGTCACGCCCTCGATCGACTGGACGGTGCAACGCCCCCCGAAGCGCGCAGCCGAGAAGCTCGGGAAGGTCACCGGGAACCTGCTCACCACCCTTCTCGCGGTGCGTACACCCGACGCCGATGCCATCGCCCCCTTGCGTACGGTCCGTGGGGTGATCGATCTCGGATCTCCGGTGACCGTGCTCAACGATCCCGCTGCGTTCTCGCTCTCGCTCGAGCCCGTGGCTGCCCGCGATCCCGAGGATGCGCTGTTCTCGGGGGCGGACGGTCGGCCGGTCGAAGGCCGCGAAGCGCGTGATCTCGAGTGCGAGCTGGTCGGGAGTGCGGCCGTGGTCTCCCCGTGCACCCTGGTGGTGGTGGACGCCCCGGTGTTCGAGGTGCTGGAGCTGGAGGACGAGCCGGCAGCGGTGCTCGGAACCGACGTGATCCGGCGGCCGTTCGTGCTCGATGCCCGCAAAGCGCGTCTGTGGTGGCGGTAGCTACTCGCCGAGGGCCACGTAGTAGTACAGCTCGTCTTCGCCCCACTCGTCGGGTTCCCGCAGATCGCTCGCGTCCACCGAGGGAAACGCAGCCTGGAGCTTCTGCACCATGTCCTCGCTCAGGTAGGTGTGGTGCACGTCGAGCCGGGTGAGACCGGACAGCTGCTCGGCGTGGTCGAGCAGCACCTGGGCCCCCGGGTCGGTGAGCACGCTGCCGTGCAGGGCGAGCTCGGTGATCTGCGGAAGCCAGGCCGCGTGCATCAGCGTGGGGACGAGGTCGTCCGAGAACATGCAGTTCACCAGGCCGATGCGGCGGAGGGCGGGCATCTCCTTGCGGAGGAGGGGCTGGAGGTCGTCGACCGTGCACTCCGCTCCGTACTCGTCGTCGCCGAACCACAGCTCGAGGTCCTGCAGGGCGGGGAGGTCGGCGTTCACGATGGCTCGGACGGGTTCGCGTGGCAGGCCACCGCTCTCGAGCTTCAGGATCTTCAGCCGGGGATGGCTGCAGTCGCCGAGGGTGATGTTGGACCCCTCGCAGTGGACCCGCTCCAGCCAGGGGGCCGCCTTCCACAGCGCGGACAGATCCGGCACGTTCGTCCACGAGACCTGGTCCCCGTCGCCGGCGTAGAGCTCCCGGATCGCGAGGGGACCCGCGCTCGCAATGGCCTCCACCAGGCCGCGGTAGTAGAACTCGCTGTAGGGCGTGGCGCGCAGCTCCATCCGCTGCACCAGCTGGGCGACAGGCTTCTGCAGCACGCGCTCGAGGGCGGGGAGCATCCACTCCTTGCCCCACCCCTCCCGACTGCCGTCCCAGGTGGTCTCGACGATGAGGCTGTCGATGTGGCCGCGCTCCAGATCGATGGTGATCCCGGGCGCCCAGCTGTCGTCGAGGTTCTCACGGACCACGACGCGACCGCGTCCCTCGATCGACACGGGCCGGCCGAACCAATCGGGGGCATGGGTCTCCAACAGGCCCGGCAGGTCGGCGTCTCTGGCCGCCCACAGCGCTCCGCGGGGGTCCTCGTGGGCCAGGAGCCAGTCTTTCAGGACCGCGCGTGCATCGGAGTCGTCGGGGTTCTCCCGCAGGCGGGCGATCAGCGCGTCGTGTTCGGTACTGGACATGGAGGTTCTCCGGGGTGCGTCGAGAAACGGGGTCGTCAGGCGCCGGTGTCTGCCGGTGCGGTCTCCGGCCAGCCCCAGACCACCAGGACGTTCCCGACGAGCACGATGATCGCGGGTACGGACAGGGTGCGGACCCACTCGGGGTTCGGGATGCAGAACAGGAAGATGGCCACGAAGATGGCTGCGCTCACCACGACCCGACGGTCGATGAGCAGGGTGCCGAGCAGCACGAGCGTGGTGGCGATCAGCAGCTCCAGAACCGTGGCCTGATCGATGTCGAGCCCCCAGCGCCAGCCCATCCACAGCGATGGGATGGTCATCAGGGGTTCGAGGACGAGCAGGCCCATCATCGTGCGGTTGGTGCGGGTGCGGAACACGGTGCGGTAGGTGGCGGCGAACACGGCGGCGGTCGCGACGAACTGCCCGACCGCGACCCCCAGCCCCCGGGGGTAGCCCGGTGGGATGCCCAGCAGGGGCAGGATGGTGGGTCCGCCCATCCACACCACGGCCAGACCGGCCAGGATGGCGACGCGGGCCCGGGAGCCGGTCGAGTCGTCGGCATCGGCAGCGAGCCGGGCGAGCTCCAGGCGCTCGGTCTCCAGCGCGGCTTCGAGGTCGGCGATCTGCTCGCGCAGGGGAGCGAGGAGCTCGGGTTCGTCGTCGAGGTCCCGGAGCAGGATGCGGGCGGCACGGGGGTCGCGCGCCTCGAGCTCCAGATCGATCATCCGCCGCAGGACGTCGTTGCGGGTCTGGCGGGCCGCGGTGTGGTCGGGCCAGCGGTCGAGCACCTCGCGCAGCCCGAAGCGCACGGCCCCAAAGCAGTCGTACACCTCGATCCGGTCGTGCTCGTCGGCGTTCAGCAGTGCCATCAACGCATCGACGTCAGTGAGCACGCGCTCGTACAGGTGGAGGACGTCGCGGCGCCGGACGTGCAGCTGCAGGGCTTCGCGGAACGCCTCGGCCGAGGGACGGGCGGTGGGGTAGAGGTCGAGCGCTCGGCTCAGAAGGCTCCGGAGGTCTTCGGGCCAGTCGGGGTGCAGCGGGATGGGGCGCTCGACCTCGGCGAGGATCTCGGCCAGCGACTCACCCAGGCGCGGAGGGTGGCCCGCCAGGATCCGGAACAGCAGCCCAGCCAGCAGGAACACGTCGGTCTCGGGACACAGCCGGCTGCCGTCGCCGATCATCTCCGGAGCCATGTACAGCGGCGTACCGGACGGAAGCTGTTGATCCCGCGCGAGGGGGAAGCGCCCGCCGGCGTCGTCTTCCAGAGAGACCGCGATCCCCCAGTCCAGGACGTACACCTCGCCGAAGCTGCCGATCATGATGTTGTCGGGCTTCAGGTCGCGATGGAGGATGCCGCGGCTGTGCGCGAACTCGATGGCCCGGCAGACCGCGATCAGGATCTCGATGTGGAAGGCGGGGACGTCGTCGACGGTGTCGGGCAGGAGCGCTGGATCGTCGAGGAGCTCGGTCCAGCTGGTGCCCTCGATGCGCTTGAGCACCACCTGGGGCAGCTGGTGTTCGTCGAGCACGACGTCGTAGATGGGCACGATGTTCGGGTGCTCGAGGGCCCCCGTGATCCACGCCTCGTGCAGGAGCGCCCGCGCCACCTCGGGCTTGGCTTCGGACCGCAGCGACTTCACCGCCACCTTGCGGGCCAGCCGGTTCTGTACGGCCGCGCGGACCAGTCCCATGCCGCCCTGTCCGAGGGTGCCGCCGAAGGCGTACGGCGGACGGGTGGCCGACAACGCTTCGCGTGCGCGCTCGGCCTCTTCACCGCTCGATCGACCGGCCCGATCCAGGAACGAGTCCTGGCGAATGGTCACGCTCGGGCCGTCGGGCAGACCCTCCGGAAACCAGGTCTCCTCGGTCTGTGCCAGATCGGCGCCGCCAGCAGGGCGCTCGGGGTGCGTCATCGAAGCGCGCAGAGGGGTCCGACGCGCAGCGATCGAAGTACACCGGGTGCGGTGGCGGTCATGAAGTCCTCCGGAGGGAGCAGAGCATGCCACAATCGGAGCCTGCGAGCCGAGGGAGGAGCCCCGTGGACGACGGGTCAGTGGGAGATGTGCCGAGCGGACGCTTCGCCGTACGGGAGGTGGTCGTCGTCGAAGGGGCCCACGATGTGTCTGCGGTCCATCAGGCGGTCGATGCCGAGGTGGTGGCCACGGGCGGTTTCTGCATCCACGCCCACACCTTCGAGGCCATCCGACAGGCTCGCGCGCGTGTCGGCGTGATCGTCCTCACCGATCCGGATGCAGCCGGAGAGCAGATCCGCGCTCGCATCGAGGCCGAGGTCGGGCCGTGTCAGCACGCCTTCGTCCCCCGAGCCGACGCGATGCGGGGAGACGACATCGGCATCGAGAACGCGCATCCAGCGGTCATCCGTCGGGCGTTGCTGAACGCGCGCGCCACCCAGGTGGAGCCACAGCGGCGCTTCACCATGCAGATGCTCCAGGCCGCGGGGCTCCAGGGGGGCGAGGGCGCGAGAGCCCGGCGCAGACGGGTCGGTCACGCGTTGGGGCTCGGAGAGGGCAATGCCCGCCAGCTGCTTCGGCGGTTGAACGGCTTCGGGATCACGCCCGAGGAGCTGGATGCCGCCCTTTGCGGCTCTTTTGCGAGCCCGACTCCCTGACGACGATCCGGTGCGCTACGGTTTCGTACGCTCCGGGAACATGCTCGAGTCCGGGCGTACAGGAGCGATCGATGCGTTCGATGACCCGATTCAGCACGGCCGCCGCGATGGGGGGCTGGGGGCTCGTCGTGCTGCTGCTCGCCCCTTCCGCGTGCAAGTCGGATGATCCGCCCATGGGTGACGAGGCGGACACCGACACCGACACCGACACCGACACCGATACCGACACGGACACCGACACGGACGCCGATTCGGACACGGACACCGACTCGGAGCGCATCATCCCGCCGGTGACCGCGCCTCCCAGCACCGTTCGCGGGCACGCCGAGCAGTGCCAGCAGGTGCTGGGGCCCATCCCGGCCTTCGACTGCATCGACGATGCCGTGCCGATGCCGGTGACGATCGACGGCACGCCGGCGACCAGCAACCAGGGCAGCTGCGACAAGCCCAGCCTGCTCGAAGGGTCGTGCAACATCTTCACCCGGGTGGGGCGAGTCGATGGAACGTGGATGAACGGCGATCCGAGACCCGAGGTCAGCTTCATCTTCACGTGTCGCAGCTCGGATGATGCACCGCCGACGGGGGATGGTGGCATCTACCACGACGTCGCGATGATCGGGCACAACGCCGAGACCGGCGCCACCTGCTTCTTCCAGAGCTTTCCCGACGAGCGGATCCGCTACTTCCCGAGCCCGCTGACCGCAGGGGGCGCGCCGGATCTCGGGTCGACGCCGGCCGAGGAGATCTGGGACTCCCCCGGAAGCACGGCCGACATCCGCTGCCATCGGTGTCACGGGGCCGATCCCTGGATTCACAGCCCCTGGATCGACCAGCTGTCCAACCCCGCAGACGCGTCGGAGCCCCTGGTGCCCTGGACCGGCTCGAACGACACGCCGTACCACGTCGTCGGCGGGCCGTTCCAGTCGTGGAACCTCCGGCACATCGCGCCCACCGGCAACGCCTGCGTCGACTGTCATCGGATGCAGCCCGGCGCGAGCTGCGATTCCTTCACCCGCTACGCGACCGGCGGAGCGACCGGCATGCCGCTGTCGTCCAGCCAGGAGCAGGTGCCGTGGATGCCTCCCGCGGCCGATCTGCTGCCCCCGGAGGACTTCGACGACCTGTACTCCGAGAGCATCGCCGACCTGCGCTACTGCTGCGACAACCCCGGAGACGCGTTCTGCAACCTGCAGCCCGTTCCCGAGGGCGATCGGTACGTCGACCCGAACCCACCCCCCATCGACACCTCCGACACCGGACTCGCCGACACGGCGCTCGTGTGTGGTGCTCCGGACGACGACCTCGGAAGCGCCCTCGGAGACGGGCTGGTCATCGAGTCCACCTGCGGGGCCGGACACGACTTCGTGCGCAGCTGCGGTGCCTTCGGAACGAACGGAGAGGACCGTGCGTACACCTGGACCGCGCCATCCGCCGGCACCTTCGTGTTCGATACGCTGGGGTCGGACTTCGACACGACCCTGTCCGCGAGAACGCCGTGTGGGGCGGGCGATCTGGAGCTGTCCTGCAACGACGACACGGTGGGGACCGACAGCGAGATCGCGCTCACGCTGGGGGCCGGAGACACCGTGGTGCTGGTGGTCGACACCTATCAGGGGCCCGACTGCGGCCTGTTCGAGCTGAACATCCACTGAGGTGTTCATGAGCAATCTTTGAGTTGTTCATGAAAAGGTGTTGAACAGGTATTAGGGGGGGAGGCATGGACTCCGACCGCACCTCGTTCTTCGCTCTGCTGTTCACGGTCTGCCTCGCGCTGACCGGCTGCAAGGGTCCTCCCCCTCTGGCCCAGCTCCAGGCCGATCCCCTCGATGCCGTGATCGTGCCCGGCTGTCCCAGCAAGCCCGATGGCAGGCTGAGTGGATGTCAGTGGCAGCGCGCGATCTGGGCGCACATGCTCTGGGAGGACGGGGTGACCGAGCACTTCATCACCTCCGGTGGTGCTGTGCAGAATCGCTACGTCGAGGCCGAGGCGCTGCGAGCGGGCATGGTCGCACTGGGAGTCCCCGAAGCGCGCATCCATACCGACACACAAGCGCTGCACACCGACCAGAACGCCGGCTACAGCGTGGCGATCGCCGATCAGCTCGGCTTCGAGCGCATCGGCGTCGCATCGCACGGGGCCCAGGCGCGCGGGATGCGGATGATGCTCCGGGGGTGGGGGCACGACGAGGTCGTCGTGTTCCCCATGGAGCTGCCCCGGGTGGTCGAGCGGGTCCGTCAGGATCTTCCGACAGTCGAGACCGATCCCGTTCCCGAGAGCGAGTGGTTGCCGTTGCGTGAGCGTGAGCGGGTCATCGCCGATCGGCAGGGGACCCGGCGTCGTCCACCGTCCTGGTACGTGTACGCGCTGGGAGCCATCGCGGTTCGGAACAAAGGGGCGCCCGAGCCTCCGGTGTCCGAGCCGACGCTGCGGGGGGAGCGGCATCGGATCGACACCCGGCCCTGGCCCGAGGCGGTCGCCGTCGCCGAGTGACCGTCAGCCCTTCTTCGAGTCATCCGAGCTGGAGCACCGCGTCGATCTGCGGCTGCGCCGACGGGGTCTCCGGCCGCGCTTCTTGCGCTGGGCGCGGCGCTCGGCCCGGTTCCGTGGGGCATGTTCGTCGTGGGGAACCGCCTGTAGCGCCGGATTCGTGAGCGCTCCTGCAACCACGTCGGCGGGGTCGATGCGTGCGAGTGCCGCTTCGTAGGCGGCGTGGTCGAACGGCGCATCGGACAGGCCGTGGAGCCCCACGGCGAGCTCCCGCATGATGGCGTGGACGGCGGGATGACGCTGCAGGCCGGCACTCTGGAGCCGCTCGAGGGTCTGGCGGACGGCTGCGGGTTCGCCACTCGCGATCTGGGTCTCGACCACTGCGTGCAGCGAGCCGTGCATGATCGGGTTGCCCTGCTCGTGGTGCAGCGCATCGGGAAAGCGGCCGGCGTGACTCCGGATCGCGAGCTCCATGCGCTCGCTCTCCTCGAGCGCGAGCCACTCGGCGGGGTCGGGTGCGGTGGCGGCGTCGTATTCATCGATCATGTGACACGATATCGCCGTGTCGGAATCCCGCGACCCGTCGAACCCCGATGTCCCCGGCTCGCTGTGCATGTCGCGGCGTCAGCTGCTGGTGAGCCTGGCCGCGCTGGGCCTCGGATCAAGGGCCGCGGGGGCTCCATGTGCAGACCCGTGCGTGCGGGCACGAAAGCGCTCGCGGTTCGGGGAGCTGGTGGTGGTGGACCGCGGCCCGCTGCGGGTGCTCGAAGAGGATGGACAGCCGATGTCCGCGATCGACCGCGACCATCCCGACGTCCTGGTCTACCCCTACCTGAAGATGCTCGCCGCGACTGCAGGTCCACCCGGACGGGCGCTGGTGGTCGGGGTCGGAGGGGGCGTGCTGAGCCGCTGGCTGTCGCGACGGGGCTTCGAGGTCACCGGAGTCGAGCTCAACCGCACGGCCATCCGGCTCGGACGACGATGGCTCGGCCTGGACGACTCCGTGCAGGTGGTCATCGCCGAAGGCCGGTCCTGGCTGGACGATCACGATGGTCCCTGGGATCTGGTCGTGCTGGACGCCTCGAGCGAGTCCTACATCCCGCCAGGCCTGCTGTCGGTCGAGTGTTTCGCGCGGGTGGCTGCGGTGCTCGCGCCCGGTGGACGGGCGGTGATGAACAGCTGGGCGGGCGCACCCCGAGCCGACGACGAGCTCGCGACCTGGCGCGCGGGCTTTCCGGATGCCTCGAGGTTCGTCGTCGATGCCCCCGAGGCCCCGTACGACAACCGGGTGTTGGTGGCGCTGCTCGACGGGAGCCCGCTGACGCCCACGCCTGTGGAGGATGGCCCGGCGTTGCGCGTGCGCCGGATGCCGGAGGGGGGAGCGGTCCGGCGCGACGCGGGCCCCCAGCCTTCCGGCTCAAACATTCAGAAAAACTGACTGATAGACCACAAGCTAAATGAATGGACCTTGATGATCGGGGCCGGTACTTCGGCGTCGTAATCGGGACCGGATGTCTCGATCGTCTGGAGCCTCTCATGTCCCGCATCTCTGTCATCGCACTGTCCGCCACCTTCTCCGCCCTCGCGCTCACCGGCTGCGGCGAGCCCTTCGATGCCGTCGACGGCCCCACCGTCGACGAAGCACGCGGCACCCTGAAAGACGACGCGCTCGGCAGCTGTGCCACCGAGGACGGCGAGGACGGCGACACCTGTGGAGGGCAGAGCGCGGACGGCTGCTGGTGTGACGAACAGTGTGTGCAGTACGGCGACTGCTGTGCGGATGTCGTGGATGTCTGTGTCGAGCCCGAACCCGAGCCGGAGCCCGAGCCGGAGCCCGAGCCGGAGCCCGAACCCGAGCCGGAGCCCATGGCGCCGAGCTGCATGGTGGACGGCACCGACTACTGCGGCGAGCAGAGCCCCGACGGCTGCTGGTGCGACGACCAGTGCGAGCAGTTCGGCGACTGCTGCGACGACGTGGCCGCGGTGTGCGACGTCGAGCCCGAGCCCGAGCCCATGGGCTGCGCCGTTCCCGCCACCTACACCGTCGAAGTCGACGTCGTGTGGGACCCCGCCACCGTCCCCAACCCGCACTTCAGCCCGGTCGTCGGCGCGACCCACGATGCGGCGCTGCACCTGTGGACGCCTGGCGGCCTCGCGACCCCCGGCATCGAAGTGATGGCCGAGACCGGCGGAACCGGACCCCTGATCGACGAGGTGGAGGACTTCATCGCAGCCGGGACCGCCGGAGAGGTCGTGCTGGGGAGCCCCATTCCGGTGTCGCCCGGCTCTACGACCGTCTCCTTCGACGTGGATGCCGCCCACGACCACGTGACGCTCGTGACCATGGTGGCCCCGAGCCCGGACTGGTTCGTCGGCGTCGATGGCCTGTCGCTGTGCGTCGACGGAGAGTGGACCGACCAGACCGTCGACCTGACCGTGTGGGATGCGGGCACCGACAGTGGCGCTCAGTTCACCTCGCCGAACCAGGCCACGGTTCCCGCCGCGCCCATCAGCGTGTCGTCGGCGTTCTTCGCCCCGGCCGGAACGATGACCTTCGTTCGGCAGTAGTGTGCGCCGTCGTTAGGTCGTTCGGATGCGCTGGACGACCCCCTCTCTGCTGATCCTCCTCTCGACCTCGAGTGCCGTCCTGGTGGCGTGCTCGGGGTCCGATGCGTCCGACCCCGACACCGACACCGACACCGTCGTGCCGTCCGGGACCTATGCGGCTCTGGACAACTGGATCTGCCATCCCGATCTCGCAGAGGCGTCCAACGGAGACGTGTGCACCGGGGATTTCGCGCTCACGGACGTGGAAGAGGACGGCAGCCAGACCGCGGTGGCCCACACCATTGCGAACGACCCGCCGGTGGACTGTTTCTACGTGTACCCCACCGCGAGCGCGGACTCGACCCTGAACGCCGACCTGGCCCCGCGCGACGAAGAGGAGCTGACCACGCAGCTCCAGGCCGGTCGCTACAGCGAGGTCTGTCGGGTGTTCGCGCCGGCGTACCGCCAGGTGACCCTGCTCGGGATCGTGGGGGCTGGCGACTACGAGCTGGCGTACGGCGATGTGCTCGATGCGTTCCAGCGGTTTCGCGCCGACGCCGGCGACCGGCCGTTCCTCCTGCTCGGCCACAGCCAGGGGTCGATCCACCTCACCCGCTTGATCGCCGAGGAGATCGAGACCGATCCGGCACTCGCCGATCAGCTCGTGTCCGCGCACCTGCTCGGGGGCTTCGTCGAGGTGGAAGCGGAATCTGCGGTCGGAGGGTCCTTCGCCTCCACGCCCTTGTGTACGTCGGCCGATCAGGCGGGCTGCGTCGTGCACTACGTGTCGTTCGCTGCCGACGATCCGCCCGGCCCCACCGCCTTGTTCGGGCGCACCCCGGTTCCCGGTCGCGAGGTGGCGTGTGTGAATCCGTCCGCGTTGCTCGCCGGCACGCCGGATGCCGAAGTCGACCTCACGGGGGCGTTCCCCACCGAGCTGCCCCCCGACTTCCTCTCCCAGACCTCGAGCCCGTACGCCGAGCCCGCCGACCATCCGCCCATCGACACGCCCTACTTCGGCTTGCCGGGCTTCGTGCGGGGGGCGTGCATCGCCGAAGACGGCGCGAGCTACCTGGGCATCACCCTGCAACCCGACCCCAGCGATCCCCGCACGGACGAGCTCGACGTGGAGTTCCTGCCAGGATGGGGACTCCATCTGGTGGACTTCAACGTCGCCCAGCGCGATCTCGTAGAGCTCGCGAGGCGCCAGATCCAGGCGTACGGAGGCTGATCGCCCGCGTCACCGGGGGCTGAGGACGACGGGATAGGACACCGTGGCCCCCTGGTCGCTCTCGGGGAATCGCATGCGCCGGAAGCGGCTGTTGACGCACTTCCCGACGCGGTCGTTGCCCAGGGTGCTCTTCGAGACCTCTGCGCTGGAGACCGTCCCGGCCGGCTCGATCTCGAATCGGATCGTCACCGAGCCCGCCAGGTTCGGGTCTTTTGCGAGCTCGCGCTCGTAGCAGTAGCGAATCTGGGAGAGATGCCGGCGGATCACTCCCTGGATCACGCCCGAGTCGAGCTCGCCGACGATCGAAGCCTCCTCGACCGTCACCGACGACCGGGTCGTCAGCTGGCCACCCCCCGTGCCGTAGCCGCTGCCGCCGCCGCCGCTTCCGCGCCCCACGGTACCGATCGAGCCGATCCTGCCGAGCCCTTCGGCGGTGCCACCTCCGCCGCGCCCGCTCCCACGCATGCCCAGGCCCCCGCTGCCGATCTGGGTTCCCTTGGCGCCGATCAACCCACCGATCCCTCCGAGCGCGTTGTCGATGTCGCCGAGGCCGTCGGAGTCGCCCCACATGTCGGCAATGGCCGCATCGGAGTCTCCGGTGGTGCCGATCAGCTTCGCCAGCAGACCGGACGAGTTGTCGAGCGCGCCCAGCACGCCGGCATCACGGGCGATCTGGCGGTCGAGGGCGAACATGTCGCGCTCGCCCGGCGGGGGTGGGGCGCTCACATCGAGATCGTCGATCAGCGCGTCTCCCACGTCGACGTAGGGATCGTCGGTGGGATCGCCCAGGTCGAGATCGACCACGGTCTCGGCGATGGCCCGGTCGTGCGCGGCGTCCTGCAGCACGTAGGTGACCGGGGGAGGAGGCAGCAGGGCCAGGGCGATCCCCGGAGGGACGAACCAGGACAGCAACCACTGCAGGAGGAACCAGCTGACGCGTCCCAGCAGCTCGACGACCAGCCAGCCCGTGCCGAGGGTGCTGGCGATCGAGGTCGCCAGCAGGACCGCCGTTGCCGAACGGCTCCAGTAGCGGGGATCGAAGTCCGAGACGATGGAACGGAACATGACAATCGCCTAATCGACGGGGTGGAGGGGTCAAGTGCGAGCGGGTGCCCCCGTCCTGCCGCGTCCTTAGGGAGCCTGCATGTGGGAGCTGCTGCAGCGCTGGGCCGACGAGATGGGAGAGCCCGTGTCGGATGTGCTGCGTGCGATGATCTCCGACACCGATGCGATGCGCGCGGTTCTCTCGGATTGGTTGCTGGAGCAGGACACGCCGTCCCACGCGAAGCTGGCGGGCGAGCTGCTGGCGATGGAGCTCGCAGACCCGTCGGGTCACCGGACCGCCGGACGCCGGGATGGCCTGCTCACGGCACTGGTCCCGCACCTGCCACCCGAGGTGAAGCCGGTGATCCAGCCCTGGACGTGGCGGGCGGGCCTCCCCAGCGCGGCGACCCTCGATCGGGTCGGGCCAGAGGGGTCGGTGGACCCGTCCGTGCTCGATCACCCCGTGCTGGCGGCCCTCTCCACCGTCCGGACCTCGGATCCCCGGGTGGTGCAGGCCCTCGCGTCGACCGTGCGTCGCTGGCACCTGATGGGGCGGGCCGCCCTCGAGGCCCTGCCAGCGACCGCCACCGGGTGGCTCTGGCCCCTGGAGCTCGGTCGGGACGCCCGGCCGTGCGCACCCGACCGTCCTCTGGCGATCACCCATGTGGCGTTGCTCGGCCCGGACGAGATGGCGTCGCACCTTCGGGCCTGGCTGTCGGCACCGGTGCCGCTGGAGGTCTTGCGGGTCGAGCAGCCCCGTTCATCGCGATCGGCGAACGACCCCGTGGCGGCGGACGTGCTGGAGGCTGCGCGCGCACACCCGACCCTGCAGCGGCTGGAGTGGATCGGCGGTGCGTGGGATCGCCGCGATCGGGCAGTGGCCACGCGGCCCCTGGTGCGTCGTGCCCATCCGAAGCCGGGCCCGGGATCCGTGGTGGGTGAGCGCTTTCGCCTGGTCCACAAGGTCACCGACGGGAGCACGCGACGCTTCTGGCGGGCCTGGGATCAGCAGGAGGGTCGAGCGGTCACCCTGGCGCTCGTCGACACCTTCCGCAGTGGTCGGATCAGCCTCCCGGGCGTGCTGGCACCCAGCGAGCGCATCCGCGGAAAGCCCGCGCTCGAGGTCTACCCCGTCGATCTCCAGCCGCTGGGACCGCGTCCGTGGTCGTCGGCAGTCGTGTCGTCCCTCGCGCGCGTGCAGGCGGGCTCCGACTGGCGGGGCACCCTCGAGCCGGCGTTCCTCGAGCAGGTCTTCGTGCGCTCGGACGGCACCCTGGCCGTCGTGGCGCCCCCGGTGTTCGTGAGCGAAGGGTGGCAGTCGGTCGATATCCAGCGTCGGCTTCAACCGGGTCGGGGCCCCATTCCGTGGGCCGGAGACCAGACGCGTGGGCCCGTGCATCCCATCGACGAAGACGGGTTCGGGGCGGGGCCGGATCAGGTGTGGGTGGTGGCGAACGGGCGAGGGGGCAACACCTCCGCCGAGGGGCCCTGTGCACGAGCGCTGGCGGCGTTCGAGTCGCGGGACACCTCGCTGGAAGACCGTCTGGCACGGGCGCATCACGCCGCTCGACCCCAGGTGAGCCACGAGGACGGGGTGGTCGTGGCCCTCACCGCGCTCCAGGTCCGCCGGGATGGGCCGGATGGAGCCTGGTCGGCGCGGGTGCTCCGGGTGGGCGACGTGCAGGCGTTCCGGATTCGAGGGGTGGGAAGCGAAGGCGAGGTGTCGCGGATCACGTCCAGCCCGGCCCCGTCCGACACGGCGTTCTGGGTGCTCGGGCGGGAGGTGCGCCCTCCGGACCCCGTGATCGATGCCGTCGATCTGGAGCCCGGCGACCGGGTGCTCCTCTGCACGGAGGGCATCACGGAGGTGCTCGATGGTGCCCAGATCGCAGCCCTCCTGACGCCGGCATCGGCGCCGTCCGAGCCCCGCTACGCGGTGTCGACGCTGCTCCGCGCGGCCCGATCACGCGGGAGCCAGGCCAACGCTGCAGCGGTGGTCGTGGGCCCGCTTCCCGTCTGATAGGGTCCGGCGTCTGCGACAGACGTGAAGGGGAGAGAGCGATGGCGGTCACCGCGGCATCCGTACGGACGTGGTTGCTGGACAACACCGGCGTGGACGAAGACATCGCGGACGACACCCTGATCGTGTCGACCGCAGAGCTCGATTCCTTCGAGCTGGTCGAGCTCGTCGCCTGGTTGGAGAGCGAGGGGGGCATCTCCTTCGGACCCCTGGACGTCAACCTGGAGAATCTCGACAGCATCGAGCGAATGGTGGCGTTCGTGGCGTCCAGGCAGTGAGCGTCCTCCGGGAGGCCGTGCCGCTTCGCTGCGGGGTGGTGATTCCAGAGCGGCTGGCACTCGCGCCCCTCACCAACACCCAGAGTCACGCGGATGGTCGTCTGTCCGAGGTCGAGCTGCGCTGGCTGGAGCGGCGGGCCCGCGACGGGTTCCGATTCGTCAGCACCTGTGCGGCGTTCGTCTCCGAGCAGGGGCACGCGTGGGACGGGCAGCTGGGCATTGCGACCGACGCCCACGTTCCCGGTCTGACCCGGCTGGCGACAGCCCTCGGGCAACACGGGACCGTGTCGGTCGTGCAGCTCCACCATGGTGGGGTGAAGGCCGACGTCGCCCGAGAGTCCGGGCCCGGAGCGATTGCTCCCACCGATGTCGACGGCGCACGCGCGGCGACGGCGGACGATCTGCAGCAGGTGGTCGCGGACTTCGCTGCAGCAGCGGTTCGCGCAGAGAAGGCGGGCTTCGACGGCGTCGAGATCCACGGAGCCAACGGCTACCTGCTGACCCAGTTCCTGTCGCCGGCCGACAACCCGCGGTCCGACCTCTGGGGGGGCTCGCTCGACAATCGGGCGCGCCTCGCGCGGGAGGTGACCCGAGCGGTTCGGGCTGCCGTGTCGCCCGGGTTCGCGGTCGGGATCCGGCTGTCGCCCGTGGACACCTGGGAGAAGCGGGGGCTGGTGCTGGCCGACAGCCTGGTCGTGGCCGGCTGGCTCGTCGAGGACGGCGTCGACTTCGTCCACCTGTCGTTGCGCGACGCTGCGGGTCCGCCGCCGTTCGAAGACTCGAAGACCCCGGTGGCTCGGGCGTTTCGCACGGTCCTGCCCGCGGACGTCCCGATCTTCGCGGCCGGTGGGGTGTGGACGCGCGAAGAGGCCGAGCACGCGGTCGCTTCCGGCGTCGACGTCGTGGTGGTCGGACGCGCCGGGATCGGGAACCCCGACTGGCCGACGCGCCTCTCCGATCCCGCGTACGAGCCGACGCGCCCGCCGTGGAGCCGCGAGCATCTCGTGTCCGTCGACGTCGGGGACGACCTCCTCCGCTATCTGAGTGCGTTTCCGGGTATGGTCGTCGGCGGCCGGCCCGCGCGATCCTGAAGTGCCCTGAACGAGAGAACGAGTCATGCCGCTGATCATCTGGGGAACCCGGGGCGTCACCTCCACCGTCGAGCGGGGAGACTTCCACTGTCCCGGTTGCGGGCCCTCTGGCTACGCCCACAAGCGGGTCCGGCGGTTCTTCACGCTGTACTGGATTCCGATCATCCCGATGAACGTGCTCGGGGAGTACATCGAGTGCGACCACTGTGCGGGGTCGTACGACCTGGCGGTGCTCGACTACGACCCCGAGGCCGGCAAGCAGGAGTTCCTGAGCAAGCTCGAGTCCACGTCGCGGCGCCTGATGGCGTTGATGGTGATCGCCGATGGAGACGTCGACGACGAGGAGGTGGCGGCGATGGTCGAGGTGTCGGAACGACTACCCGGCACTCCACTCACCGAGGAGCAGGCGCGCGCCGAGATCCAGACCGCGCTCGATCACGGCATCCCGAGCGCCTCCGACATCGTGTCGCTCGTGGCGGACGTGAAGGAGTTCCTCAACGACGAAGGCAAGGCGCTGCTGCTCAAGGTCGCGCTCGCCATCGCGATGGCCGACGACGAGTTCGCCGACGAGGAGAAGCTGCTGCTGCTCCAGATCGGCGAGGCCCTCGACTTCGATGGGCAGGCCGTGCTCGACGCCATCGGCGCGGGCGGCGAAGCCTGAGGTGTCCGACTCCGCCAGGAGCGCGTGGATCGTGCGGGTGGGGCTCCACGGGCTCCTGCTGATCGGGCCACCTGCGGTGTGGTCGCTCTCGATCAGCGGTGAGACCCATTTCATGGGCCTGGTTGCGCTGGCGCTGTGGGTGCTGGGCACGGCGGGCGAAGACCACGGGGTGGGTGTGGAGCGGCGGGTACCGTGGTCGGAACAGGTCCGCGCACTGCTGCTTCTGGGGGTGCTGTGGATCGCCGGTGCGACGGCTGCTCTCCCGGCATCGAGCTGGGGGATGGGTGGGGTCGCGCTGTTCTTCGTGGGCGTGGGTCTGCGCCGGTGGGCCATTCACACGTTGGGTCCGCGGTTCCGGGCGTCGGTGCGGCCTTCGGGTGCCTACGTCGACACGGGTCCCTATGCCTGGCTGGCCCATCCCTCGGAGGTGGGGCTGGCGATGGCGGCGCTGGGGGTGGTGCTGGTCAGCGGATCGAGGGCCGCGTTGCTGTCCTGGCCACTCTGTGTCGCACTGCCCGGGCTGTGGCGGAGCTGGCAGGAAGATCGGGCAGCCGACGCGATGCAACGTGCCATCGGGTGCGCGCGGTAGGATGCGCGAGGGGGATCGTCTGGGCGACTTCGAGGACCGGGTAGAGGCCGCGTACACGGCTGGATGGGTGCGGCGGGACCCCGACGCGCTGCCGGAGATCGAGGCGCTGGCCGAGCGTGCGTTCGCCGAGCGACACGCCACTGCGGCGGTCCGTCTGGCGGTTGCCCGGGCCCGCGTACTCCGGGTGCTGGGCCGTCTCGGCGACGCGGTGTCGGTGATGGATCGCGCCCTCCTCCTGGCAGACGAGCTGCCGGTCGATCTGGAGGCTCGGGTGACCCTGCTGAACTACCGGGCCCTCATCGCCATCGATGCCGGCGATCTCCCCGATGCACTGGCACCGGCGGTCCTCGCGTGGACCCTGGCGCGCGAGACCCTCCCCGATCTCGCCGGTATCTCTGCGACGAACCTCGGCATGTGCCTGATCGACCTCGGGGACTTCGATGGAGGACGTCGGTGGTTGGAGCGGGCAGCATGGGAGGGCCAGCCCCCGTTCTCCGTCGCCCACGTGGCCCTCGGATTGGCTCTCGCCGCGTGGCGTTGTCGCGACCTCGATGCCCTGAGAGCCCCTCTGGCACGGCTGGAAGCGATCGAGGTGCCCGATGGCGTCGTCGAGCAGCGGGTCTCCGGCCTCAAGGCGCTGGCGCGGGCCTGGCACGCGGTGCTCTCGGGAGATCCGGTCACGGCGCTGGAGCAGGTGGCGCTCGGGCGGCCCGGGTTCGCGACCGACGGGAACGTCTCCGAGCTGGCCGAGCTGGAGATCGTCGAGGCCGAAGCCCATCGGTTGTCGGAAGACATCGAGGCCGCGCGTGCCGCTGTGGCCAGGGGCCTGGCGCTGGATCCCGATGCGTCGATCACCCAGCAGTTGCACGAGCTCGGGGGAGCGCTCGCACTCCAGGTCGATCCGAGGGCGGCTGCCGAGCACTACCGGGCTGCATCCGAGGCCCACCACACGCCTCGAGCGCAGCTGGGACGGGCCCTCGGGCAGAGCCTCGAGCGCCTGGAGCGGGACGTCCACCACGCCGAGCACGCGCTGCGGGTCACCAACGATGCGCTGCGGCGCGCGAACCGGGAGCTGGACGAAGCCCGAAAGAGCCTGGTCGCGCGGGTCGAAGCCGCGACCGAAGAGCTTCGGGTCGAGGTGGGCGTGCGCAAGGATGCCGAACGTCGCGCTCTTGCCGCCGCCGAAGCCAAGTCGCGGTTCCTGGCGTCGATGAGCCACGAGCTGCGGACTCCCCTGAACGCGATCCTGGGCTACACCGAGCTGCTGGCAGAAGACCCCGCGATCGAGGCCTCACCGGATGCCACGAGCGATCTCGGCCACGTGCGCGCCTCGGGTCTGCGGCTGCTGGCCCTGATCGACGATCTGTTGGAGCTCACGCGCACCGAAGCGGGTGTCGGCGAGCCCACCCTCGAGAGCGTCGATCTGAACGACCTGCTGGCCGCCACGCGCGACCTGCACCCGGGGATCAACGTCCAGTCCGAGGTCGTCCAGCCCCTCATGACCGATGGGCCACGTCTGGAGCAGCTCGTGAGCCAGCTGGTGCGCAGCGGGCTCGAGCGGGGTGGACCCGTCGACGTGCGCGCCTGGGAGTCCGACGATGGGCGGGTGCACATCGAGGTCCGGGATCGGGGTCCCGAAGTGTCGCGAAGCGCCCTGGCCCGCATCGACAACCCGTTCGACCACGCAGATCCCCGGCGTCCCGATGGGGGCCTCAGCCTGGCGTTGGCCGTCGCGCGTGCGTTGTGTGCGTCGCTGCTGGGCGCCTTCCGGATCGAGTCTGGGGGAGCGTCGGAAGGGACGCGGGTTCGGGTGTCGTTCGCTCGCCCGCGGTACCGGAAGGTGGAGGCGCTACGCTGATGCGCTTCGTGGGCCCACTCGTCCAGACGATCGGGGACCTCGGGACCACGGTGCGGGGTCTGGCACGCACCCGCGAGGTCGCGACCATCCTCGTCCGCCATGGCTTCGGGGCCTTCGTCCCGGAGATCCCCGGAGTGTCGAAGCCCGATGATGCGGCGGTCGGCACCCCGGAGCGGTTCGTGGCCGCCCTCGCCGATCTCGGCCCCACCTGGGTGAAGCTCGGCCAGGTGCTCTCGACGCGCCCGGATCTGTTGCCCGAGGGGCTGTACACACTCCTCACGCTGAGCTCGCTGCTGGAGCGGCTCCCGCTCTCGGCGGCGCAGCTCCTCGACGACCTGGATGCCCAGCGATTGCAGCTCGGCATCCAGCTGCAGGGGGATCCTCTCGATCGCGAGCAGGCGGATCGTCGGACGGGTCGGACGATCGCGGGCGGGATCGCAGGATCCCTCGTGCTGGCGGGGGCGATCGTGCAGGTGGGGGCGCAGACCGTCGTCTGGACGGGCGTGATTCTACGGGCGGTTGCGATTCCGCTCGCTCTGGCCGGCCTCTTCGGCTGGACGCCGCGTGGTCGGATGCCTTCCTGAAGCTCAGGCGGGGGGGAGCAGGAGGGTCCAGCCGCGCTGGTCTTCGTGAGCGACGAGGTGCCCACCGGCGCTGTCGATCAGGCGCTGGGGGATCGCGAGTGCGGCCTGGTCGGCGGGGGTGGGACGCGAGGGGGTGATGGCGATCCGCACGTGTGCGTTCGGATCGGAGCCGGTGGACGTGGAGTCGATCACGACGGTCACCGCCGCCTCGTCGAGCGGCGTCGCGAGCTCGAGCAGCGCGTCGAAGGCGTGTCGGAGATGGCGGGGCCGCATGGCGACCAGCAGGGGATCGGAGGGCAACACGACCTCGATCCCGGGTCGGGATCCGGCGGCGCGAGCGAGGGCGACGGGGTCGGCCGGGCCCGGGTCGGGTGGACCGAGGGCGAGCCAGGTCTCGATCGTCGTGAACAGGTCGCGGATCTCTTCGGTGGCGTCGTGGATGGGGCGTCCGAACCGCTCGGTGTCGGGATCGTCGGCGAGGAGGCGACTGTAGAGCGAGAGCACGTGCAGCGGTTCGCGCCCATCGTGTCGGAGCAGGGTCCGCACCCGGTCGACGTCGTGCTGGAGCCAGGAGAGCGCCTCGGATGTGCGCGGAGAGTGCGTCGACCGTCCTCGCTCGTCCGGCTCGTCGTCGGCGGTAGACCGGTCTGGAGCATTCGGGGGTGGACGACGGGACATTGCGATGCCATATCCAGTTCCGGAGAAGGCGACTCGCCAGAGCCGATCAGGAAAACCCTGATGCGGGAATCGGGTCGTCGGAGGGATAAGCCACTCCCATGCGGATCCTGCTCGTCGAAGACCAGCCCGAGGCGGTGAAGCCGTTGGTGCTGCTGCTCGGTGCTCGTGGGTACACCGTCGATGTGGCGTCGTCCTGCACGGACGCCCTGAACCGGATCGCGGAGGAAGGCGCATCGACCTGGGATGCCATCCTCACGGACCTGGAGCTGCCCGACGGGTCTGGCAACGACGTCGCGCGTGCAGTTCACCCCCATCGGTGTGTGGTGGCGGTGACCGGCCATGCCATCGACGCCGATGCGACGGGCCTGTTCACGAACCACCTGCGCAAACCCCTCGACTTCGACGCGCTGATCGAGGTCCTCGGCGCGTGAGGCACGCTGGCAGCAACCAGGATTGTTCGGTTTTGCCAAACAGAGGATCGAAGCCGGAACGGCCTATACTGCGGGGGCGAGGAGACGTGTGGCGCACCCCGACCTCGAGGCATTCGCGGTCCGCACCGGCTTGTCGGCCGAGGAGACCCAGCAGCTCTCGGCGCTGGTCCAGCGGCTGAGTGATCCGACCGCGGACGTCCGCGACGATGCGCTCACCACCCTGCCGCCGCCCGAGGTCGACCTTCCTCCGATGGCCGCGTCGTCGACGGTCGCCGTCCCCAGCGATCGATACACGCCCATGGGCACGATCGACGCCGGCGGGATGGGCGTGATCACGCGGGTGTTCGATCGGGTGCTGAACCGGACGCTGGCGATGAAGACGCTGCATCGCGGGTTGTCGGCGCGCTCGGACGTGGTGGCACGCTTCGTCGAGGAAGCGCAGGCCACTGCCCAGCTGCAGCATCCCGGCATCGTGCCGGTCCACGACTTCGGGCGGCTCGCCGACGGCCGCGCCTGGTTCACGATGCGGGAGATCGACGGGCGCACGCTGGAGGCGCTGCTCCAGGATCTGCATCGGGTGTCGCGGGGAACGGGGACCTGGGGCCGGGTGGACGGCTGGACGTTCCGGCGGGTGATCGCGGCATTCCACGACCTGTGCCGGACGGTGGCCTACGCCCACGACCGCGGGGTGGTGCATCGGGACCTGAAGCCCGCCAACATCATGCTGGGCGCCCACGGCGAGGTGCTGGTGCTGGACTGGGGGCTCGCGAAGATCCTGACGGACCCCGGCGACGCGCTGGACGGGCTGGAGGGGCCGCCGGGGTTCCACTCGCCCGATTCCGACAGCGGTTCGGGCACCACGGCGCGCAATCGGCCCGTCGCCACCGACCGATCTTCACGGTCGTCGGGCGGCGATCGGTCCCTCGAGACGCAGCTCGGGACGGTTGCGGGCACCCCCGCCTACATGGCTCCAGAGCAGGCCCGCGGCGAGATCGATCGGATCGATGCCCGGACAGATGTCTACGCCCTGGGGGCCGTGCTCTACCACCTGCTGTCGGGCCGGGCGCCGTACGCAGGCCATGCCGACGTCGTCGCGCAGGTGGTCTCGGGTCCACCCACCCGGTTGCGGGACACGCCGTCTCCGGCCTCGTTGTCGGACTTCGGGTCGTTCGGGTCGGGGGTGGAGCCGGCGGCGGGTCGGTCGGACGAGGCGGGGCAGCGCCCCCCTGTGCCCACGGCGCTGGCCGAGATCTGCGAGCGGGCGATGGCGCGGGATGCCGAGGAGCGGTTCGCCACCGCGGGAGAGCTCGCGGACGCCGTGGCGGGCTGGCTCGACGGAGCGACTCGGGCAGATCAGGCTCAGCGGCTGGTCGATCGGGCGCTGGAGCACGAGCCCGAGGCCATCGCACTCGCCGATCTCGCGGCGCGGCTCGAGCAGTCGGGTCGGGATGCACTGCAGCAGTTGTCGAGCAGTGCATCCGCCGAGGAGAAGGCGGAGGGGTGGGCCCAGCTGGACCGTGCTGCCGAGCTTCGCGTGGAGGCCCGCCTCGCTCATCAGCGGGTGGAGCGGGCACTCCAGGCCGCTCTGCAGGTCCATCCCCGACTCGAGACCGCCCATGCTGCGCTCGCGATGCGGTGGCGGGCCCGTCATGCCGAGGCCGAAGCGCAGGGGCACGCCGAGGACGCTGCTGCTGCGGCCGTTCAGCTGGCCGACCACGCGAAAGCCTTGCCAGACGGGCATCCCGAGCGGGTCCGAGCCGAGAGGTGGTTGGCGGGCGACGGACGCATCGTGCTGGACTCCCAGCCGTCCGGCGCCCAGGTGACGGTGGAGGAGCTGGTGGTGGAGATGCGGCGGTTCGTGTGCCGACCCACCGAACACGGCGGACGAACGCCCTTCGATCGCACGCTGCCCATGGGCCGCTACCGGTTGACCCTGTCCGACGGCGACCGCCAGGTGGTGTTCGCGACGCGGTTGGGCCGGCAGGAGACGGTCGATCTGGTGGGACCGGACGGACGGACACACGGGGTGCCGATTCCGGAGGTGGACCCGGGCGAGGTGTACGTCCCGCCGGGCTGGACGACCATCGGGGGCGACCCCGACGCGTTGTTCGCGCTTCCCGCCCAGCGGATGTGGCTCGATGGGTTCGTGATCCGTCGGACTCCCGTGACGGTCGGTGAGTACGTGGCGTACCTCAACGCACTGCTGAAGGAGGGCCGTCGAGACGAGGCGATTGCACGGGCACCCCGGGAACGCGGCGCCACGGCCGAGGAGCTCGGAGCCCTGCTGGTGAACGAGACCCCGCACGGCTTCGAGATGCCGGCGACCGAAGGGGTGGCGGGCTGGGCGAGTCACCCGGACAACCCCGTCACGATGGTGTCGTGGCGGGATGCCTGGGCGTACGCGCGGTGGCTGGCCGAGCGCACGGGTCGGTCGTGGCGGCTGCCGAGCGAGCTCGAGTGGGAGAAGGCCGCGCGCGGGACCGATGGCCGGTTCTTCGCCTGGGGGATGCACGGCGATCCGGCGTGGTGTCACGTCCAGGGCAGCGCCCACGCCCTGCGTCTGATGCCGGTCGGCACCTACGACAGCGACGTCAGCGTGTACGGCATGCAGGACTGCGGAGGGGGTGTGCGCGACTGGTGCGCCGAGGTGTTCGAGCTCGATCGGCCCGGTGAAGCGGCTCCTCCCCGTGACCTCACGACTCAGCGGGTGTGTCGCGGCGGTGGCTGGGACGACCCGCTGAGGTTCGCGCGGGTGTGCAGCCGGCCGCGGAACTCCGAGGGGTTCCGCGATCGGTTGATCGGCTTCCGGCTGGCCAGAGGGCTCTGAGCCCCGAGTGGATCAGGGATCGCTCAGGGAGCGTTCAGGGACCGTTGGGCGGAGGAGGTCCACCGGGCCCGGGCGGAGGGCCTTCCGGCGCCTGGTAGATGTCGTAGGGGTCCATGACATTGTCGAGGTTCCAGACCTCGCCGTTGTCGAACACCACGGTGATGTCGATCAGCCCGTTGTCGTCGACGTCGACCGCCATGGCGTGCGAGACGGGGCTCCCGTTGCCCACCGATCGCGCCACCGCTTCTCCGTACGCATCCTGGAAGACCCAGATGTTCGGGTTGAGGGGGTCGGGAAACGGAAACAGGTCGGGGGAGTTGGGATCGTGGATGTGCTCGTGCTCGGTCCAGACGATGCGCTCGGGCTCCGCGGTGTCGAAGTGGTAGCTGCCGTTCGTCGCACCGGTGAGCAGGTTCTCGTTCTCGTCCCAGGCGATGGACATGCCGTAGCGCTCCAGCATCGACTCCGTGCGCAGGTCGTAGCCCGTGACGTAGGCGGAGAGCTCGAAGCAGGTGTTCAGCGGGATGTCCTCGGGACTGTCCTTGGCGAGGATGTGCTTCGCAGCCCCCCCGCTCGCGTCGCCCCACCAGCTCGAGGTGGAGGACTTCGCGCGCAAGCAGTGACACTCGGCACTCGTGGCGTAGACGGTGGTGCTGTTGACGGTGCACTTGCCCCAACCCGTGGGGGGAGCGGCGGAGGCGGTCTGGGCGAGGAGCGGGACGAGAAGCAGCATGAGGACCTCGGAGCGTGGAAACAGCAGCGACATGTTCAAGACGACCGTGGGAGCCTCACTGTCTCACCAGAAATCGAGAAAGTCGAAATCCGGTCAGTGGATGCCGCTGATTCGGCGGTTGCACAGCCCGATTCGACACGAAACAGGTCTTGGGTCCGGAATCGCAGGAGCCCCCCTTCGCCACGGGCCGCACACCCGTCTGGGGACTCGCCCAGTCCTTGACGTTCCCCGCCAGCCCTTCGGCCCCGAACACGCTGCGATCGTCGGGGCGGGCACCCACCAGCACGGGTCCGTGGTAGCCCGGAGTGAAGTGCATCTGGCACCAGCTCGGCTCCATGTGGTCCCCCCAGGGGTACGCCCGCTGGTCGGCTCCGCGTGCGGCACGGGTCCATTCGGGTTCGGTGGGTAGCCGCCAGGGGAGTCCGGTCGAGCGGGTCCGCCACTCCGCGTAGCCCCGAGCCTGCCCGTGGGTCATCATCGTCGCGGGCAGCATGGGTGAGCGGGGCCAGGTCTCCAGGTTCTCGATGTCGCCGAGCCCCGCCCAGCGACCGGTCTCGTCCCGCTCGAAGAAGAACTCGTCCTGGGTCACTCGGGGTGCCGCTGCCAGCGATGCCGCCTCGCCCTCCTCGTCCAGCAGCGCGTTCAGGTACGCGCAGTACTCCCCGATCGTGACCGGGTGCCTCTTGATGACGAACCCCTCGGTCCAGGCCCGGTGGAGGGGCAGGGTGTGCGCGAACTCGTCGTCGCCGGCCCAGAACCACCCGGCCGGTACGTAGACGTCGTCTGGACCGAGGGATTCTGCGGATGGGATCGCGATCACCCGGGGGGCGTCCCCGTCGGGAGGAATCCCGTCCCAGTGCTCCTGACGGCGGATCCAGATCGGGTAGCGCACCATCGGACGCCCCGTGTCGTCCAGGGGATGCAGCGTCAGCAGGTAGCTGCCCATCTCGACCGGCACGGTGTTGAGTGGGGTCTCGCCGAGGTTGCGCTCGAACACGGGCTCCAGGCGGCGACCCTGCTCGACGAACCGATGCAGTCGCACCGAACACGGGATGTCGGTGTGCAGCGTCACCGCTCCCGTGCCCTTCAGGTACGCGGTGTAGCGTCCCGCGTGATCGTGCTGAGCCAGATCCGACGCGACCGAGCGGGCGTCGGAGGTCTGCCCATCCGCCTCGAGTGCGCGGTGTCGGTCGGCGTAGATGTCGGCCAGGCGGGCGTGAGCCGGAGGGAAGTCGGGAGCGTGGGTGAGGGCGGCGCGCAGCTGCTGGATGGCGCGGGTGTCGTCGTCCAGGGCGTCGTGCAGCGCCGATCGGGCATCGTCCTCCAGGTCCCAGACGGGCTTCTTGTCGTCTGCGACAGCGTCCTTGCCCAGCTCGTCCAGCAGGGCCGCAGCACGGGACTGCTTCTCGGATGCCTCGTGTTTGCGGGCCTCGGCACGGGTGAGCAAGGCATCCGCTTCGTCGACCAGGGCCTGAGCGCGCTCTCGCTTGCGGGCGCCGTCCAGCCACAGGCGCAGCTGCTCGGCGAGCTCGGCCGCGCCGGAGTACCGCTCGGATTCCTCGGTCTGCAGCGCCGTGAGCACGATCTCGTCGAGGGCATCGTCGACCGGGGCTCCGGTCTCGCGCTCGGAGGGCGGCACGATCGGGGTGGAGCCGGTCGCCACCTGGACCAGCAGGGCGCGCACGTGCTTGGCGGTTCGTGGAGGCTGTTCGGTGAGCACGTCGTACAGCGTGGCGCCGAGTGCGTAGACATCTGCAGCGGGCCCGACCTCGTTGGAGCGACCCTGGGCCTGCTCGGGTGCCATGTAGCTCGGGGTGCCGCTGATGACGCCGACCCGGGTGAGTTCTTCGCCGGAGTCGCTCCCGTTCCGCTCGCTGTACACGGGTTCCTCGAGGGACGAAGCGGCGTCCGTGGCGCGCTGCTGGACGGCCCGGGCGGCTTCTTCGCCCAGGACCTTCGCGATGCCCCAGTCGAGCACCAACACCTCGCCGTAGTCGCCGAACATGATGTTGCTCGGCTTGATGTCCCGATGGACGACCCCGCGGGCGTGAGCGTAGGCGATGGTCTCGCACACCCGCAGGAATCCCTCGAGCAAGCGACGGAAGGTCCAGGAACCCTCGCGCCCGAGGCGCCAGTTGCGGTGCACGTCCTCGATCAGCTCGCCCAGCGTGCGTCCGCGGACCTCCTTCATCGTGAACCACAGGCGTCCGTCGGGCAGGTGTCCGAGGTCGTGCACAGGGATGATGCCGGGATGCTGGAGCTGGGCGGCCACCCGGGCCTCCTCCTCGAAGCGCGCCCAGGTGCGGGGACTGCGGATGCCGTGCAGCACCTTCAGGGCGACGGCGCGATGCAGCGCCCGGTCCCAGACCCTCCAGACCTCGCCCATGCCGCCCTTGCCCAGGAGCACGCGTCGGTCGTAGCGGTCGTCCAGGTGTTCGGGAACGCCTGCCGGCGGGAGGCGCTGCATCTCTTCGGTGGGCGGGTCGTCGAAGGGGTCTTCGGTGGCGGTTCCGGACGCCGGGTCGGGTGGATCGGTCGCATCGATGGAGTCGAGTTCATCGAGCGTCGTGCTGACCAGGGTCTGGTACGTGTCGGGACTGCGCGGCGGGCTCACGGCACACATCCCCGCTTCGCGAGGTGTTCCCGGAGGTCGGCGAGGCCTCGGTAGACGGCGTTGGAGGCCTTCTTGCGGTTCCAGTCCAGCAGGCCGCCGATCTCGGGAACCGTGTGGCCCTGCAGATAGAGCGTGACGGCGCGGCGGCGGGCGGGCACGAGCGCTTCGAGGCACGTCAGCACCAGCTGGACGGTCTCGTCGGCTCGCGCGTGTTGTTCTGGACCCACCCCGGCGTCTTCGACCCGCTCGAGCAGAGAGGGGGTGGCATCGAGCTCGTGGCGTCGCTTCTTGCGTCGGATCTCGTCGATCACGGCGGAGTAGGCGACCCGGGAGAGGTAGGCCGGCGTCAGCTCCACCTCGACGTTCGACCGGAGCAGTCGCATGACGCTCATCTGCACCAGGTCGTCGAGCTCGTCGCGCATCCACACCGGGCACACGCGGGAGACGCACCGCACCAGGATCTCCCGGACCTCCCCGTCGACGGTGGTCATTCTTCGGGGCCCGGGTCGGGGGGCGACCTCCGCACCTGGGGCGGAGGGTCCGTGCGCGCTGCGAGTCGCCAGGCATCGGCGCACATCGGGCAGCTGGCCAGGTGATCGACGATCTCGAGGCGCTCGTCGAGGGGCAGCAGTCGATGGAAGGCGTCGTACAGCTGGTCGGGCGACGGACAGGCATCCGTGGCCTGGGCCTGTCGGAAGGCGTCCGCGAACACCGCGCGGAGGTCGTTGTGGTCGTCCGGAGCGGTCATGGAAACACCCTACCTCGCGCCACGCCCACGCCGAAGCCCGGCTGACGACTGTCGTCGGAAACCGTCCGACGAACCGACGGCCGTCACCCTCCGACTCCCGAACACGCCCGGAATCATGGGCCCGACGACACGGCATGGCTCTTGAATCCCGTACTGGCCGTCACGAACACAGGAGCGACCATGGGACAGGAGTTGGGGCTGGTGAAGAAGGGGCGGACGCGATTCGATGCGATCCGGAGTCGGATCGGGTTGCTGGGAGGTCAGCTGTCGGAGCTGGTGCTGGCCGATCGTCCGGTCGACGACGGGATCCGCTGGGTCGAGGAACTCAACTGGGCGTTGGACGCCATCTTCGAGGACGTGCTGGACGCCGCGCACAGGGGCGGGCCGGAAGCGCTGCTCGATCGGGCACACGAGCTGGTGCGGATGAAGCAGCGGTCGTTCCGGTTGCTCCAGCGATACGTCGACCAGGCGACCGGGGGGATGGTCCTGGTGCCGGTGGAGCGGCAGATCCGCAACGAGCTGCAGCACGCCCGCACCCTGCTGGCCGAAGCGGGGCGCGTGCGGGACACCGTACTGGCGGGCTGAGCGCCTGGCAGACCGTTCAGCGGCGCTGGCTGGCTCTGCGGGCGCGTCGTCGACCGATGCGGGTCTTGAGCTTCATGACCTTGTCGAACACCCGCATGTAGGCGTTGGTCTTGGAGTCGGCGTCCTTCGGTGCGTAGTCGTCCACCACGTACGGCACGTACATGCTGCGTCGCAGGCTGCGGGGGCCGGTGAACGGACTGGACTTCACGCGGTGCCACATCCGACCGTCGTGCACGGTGAGATCGCCGGGCCAGGTCTCGACCATGATCTCGCCGGGATCGTCGTCGTTCGTCACGAAGTGGATCTTGCGGAACAGGGTCTCGAGGCGCCCCTGGTCGTGGGTGCCGGGCAACAGTCGCAGCCCGCCGTCCTCGGGCTTGATCCGGTCGAAGTGCAGGCCCACGTTCAGCATCGGTCCGGGCATCTTCCCGTTGTAGAACACGTCGCGCAGGGCATCGGTGTGCCACGCGAGGTCGGGTCGCAAGCTGCCCGGCAGGTTGATGTAGCGATTGAAGACCACGCCGTCCTTCTCGCGGGTGCCGATGCGTGCGTTCTCGCCGATCAGCCGTCGGACGGGTTCGAAGCGCGCATCGGTGACGAATGCCTCGAGCCAGTCCGAGAAGTACGACGAAAAGCCCATGCGCTGCAGCCAGGGCTTGCCTTCGGGACCCGTGCCGAACCAGACGGGAACCCCGCAGATGTGGGTGATGTCCTCGGCCAGCAGCTTGGCTTCGACGGCGTCGATCTCGGACAGGATCCGGTCGACTTCGGCCTGGGATGCGACCCGCGCGAACATCAAGAAGCCGTGCTCCTGCAGGAAGGCGTACTGGACCGGCGTGATGTCGTCGCGCAGCCGGAACCGGACGTTCAGCGGGAGTTCGAGCGCGATGCGCCGGGCTTCGAGCGGCCCGATGTCCAGCAGCGGGTTCTCGTCGAAGGGCGCGGGTTCATCGTCGGCCAGCGGTGCTTCGCGGCGCTGAGCGCTCGGGTCGGCGGGGTCGAGGACGTGCAGGGTCTGCATGGCGTCTCCAGGAGCGGGGCACTGAGATGTTTGCGAACATGATTCGCGCTTCTGTCCAGAGTTTAATCGACCGTTGAAAGTCGGCAAGGGAGAACCGGAGGCAATTCGGTGCGTTCATCCGTCGCTTGCGAGGTGGGGCCGGCCGAATGTTAGCCTCGACAGCCGAATGACCGAACCTGCCGATCCCTCCGAATCGACCGATCCCCGTGCGACTGCTGCGCACCGTGGCCTGGAGGCCGTGCGGGTCCCCGACGAGCTGGTTCCCTTGTTTCAGCGGGCAGAGGCCTACGTCCGTGCCTATTTCTCGGACCAGCGCTGCGAACCGTCCGAAGGCACGCTCGCATTTCACGGCGAGCGGTACATCCGGGTGCGCGCGAGCTCGATCAGCATCGAGTTCTTCGACCTCGTCCGGCGGGTGTGGCGGGGGGGTGGCGACTCGGATCAGGTGGCGCGGAGCCTGCTGTTCGATGTGGCGCATGCGATCGGCCACGCAGATGCCTGTGACTTCCGCGAGCAGATGGGGGTGCTCGAGCCGCTGGAGGTGCTGTCGGCGGGCCCGGTTCACTTCGCGTGGACGGGATGGGCGTTCGTCGACATCTCGGCAGAGAGCCATCCCTCGCCCGACGAGGACTATCTGCTGATCTACGACCACCCGCACAGCTTCGAGGCCGACGCCTGGTTGAAGGAGGGGCGCACCGCGACACATCCGGTGTGCGTGATGAACGCGGGGTACTCGAGTGGCTGGTGCGAAGCCGCATTCGGCCTGCCGCTGGTGGCGCGCGAGGTCCGCTGCCGGGCCAAGGGGCATGACGCGTGTCGCTTCATCATGGCGGCGCCAGAGCAGATCGAAGACCGGATCGAGGCGTATCGGCGGGACCATCCGGACGTCGACGTCGCTGTGGCCCCGTCTACACCGCGCTTCTTCGAGCAGCTCCAGCATCGCGAGAAGGAGCTCCTGCACGCGCAGCGGATGGAGGCCGTGGGGCAGGTCGCGGGGGGGATCGCCCACGACTTCAACAACCTGCTGACCGTCATCCTGGCCTGTGCCGAACAGCTCGAGCTCGACGCCGAGCCCGGGAGCCGGTCGCATCGCAACGCCGAGGCCATCGTGGGGGCGGCCGACCGCGCAGGGCGGCTCACCCGGCAGCTCCTGGCCCTCGCCAACCAGCCCGGCCTCGACATGGACGTGGTCGATCTCGGGGAGCTGCTGACCGATCTGCGTCCGTTGCTGCTCGGCCTGCTGGGAGAACGCGTCACCCTGAAGATGGCGTCGGCCGTCGAGCTTCCCCAGGCGTACGTCGAGGTGGAGGCTTCGGGGCTCGAGCAGGTGATCGTCAACCTCGCCGTGAACGCCCTGGAGGCGATGGGGCCGGACGGCGGTGTGCTGGAGATCGAGCTGGCCGGCACGGACACCGGCTGGGAGTTGAGGGTCTGGGACGATGGCCCGGGGATCGCACCCGAGAACCTGGCTCGGGTCACCGACCCGTTCTTCAGCACCAAGCAGGGCAACTCGGGGCTGGGACTGGCGACCGCCGACGGCCTGGTGAGGCAATTCGGAGGCGCGCTGTCGATCGAGAGTCCGGCCGGTCGGGGAACCACCGTGCGTGTGCGGCTTCCCCGGAGCACCCGGCGTCCCGTCCCCACGAGCGACCCCCTGCCGATCGCGCCGCATCGTGCGGTGCTGTTGATCATCGAGGACGACAGCCTCATCCGGTCCATGCTCTCCCGGTTCCTGCCCCGCCAGGGCTACGAGGTGCACACCGCCGCATCGGGGGCCGAAGCACTCGAGGTCGCTCGGTCCCTGTCGCACCTCGATGTCGTGCTCTCGGATGTCGTGATGCCGGGCCAGAGTGGTCCCGAGGCCGTCTGCCGCCTGCGGGAGCTGCACCCCGACGTCCCCGCCCTGTTCATGACCGGATACGCGGAGCATCATCTGGACACGCTTCCCAGTGGGTCCGAGGTCCTGGCCAAGCCGTTCGGGCTCGATGCCGTGCACGCGCGGTTGGCAGCCCTGCTCGGCCTCGTCGAATCTCCGGAGCTGTAGATCCATGCCCGTGCTCACCGCGCTCTCGCTGTTCCTCGCCACCGCGGCCGCCGAGGAGCCGCCCACCATGGGCCCGGAGCAGGCCGAGGCTCCGACAGCCCCGCCGGCAGGGCCGATCTCGGATCCCGGGCTGCGAACCGAGAAGCGTCACATGGTGATCCTCGGCAGCTGGGCCGGGGTGAACCTGATCGGCGGGACCACCGGTGCGCTGCTCGCGAAGAATCCGGAGGGACGGACCTTCTACGCCTCGAACGCGCTGTGGAACACCGTCAACCTGGGCCTGGCGGTGGGCGGAGCCCTGTCCTGGAAGAAGCGGGCGACCGCCGAAGACCTGGAGACCCTGCGCAAGCGGCACAAGGGGCTCCGCACGGCACTGGCGGTGAACATCGGGCTCGACGTGCTGTACGTGGCTTCGGGCGTGGCGCTCTGGGCCGTGGGCGGCGAGTCCAACGGGGTTCCACTGCGCCCGGTCGGACAGGCTCTCGCGCTGCAGGGGGGATTCCTGCTGGGGTTCGATACCGCGTTCCTGTCCAGCCACCATCTGCGCGCGGGGAAGGTCGCCGTGGGGCCGGGTGCCGTGATGGTGACGTTCTGAGGCTGTTCTGCGGTTCTCTCGATCGTTTTTCTGAGAGGATGTCGAACGGGAGGGCGGCCGTCCGTCGTTGGGATGAGCGGCACGGTCGCTCTGTTCAACAGGAGATTTCCCATGAAGGTCATGATGCTCATTCTCGAAGCCCCCGAAGACTTCGACTCCCGCGGTGATTCGCCGGCTGCGTCCGCGTACTGGCAGGCGTGGCAGTCCTACAGTGCGGCGGTCAACGACAAGGTGGTGGGCGGCAACGTCCTCGACGGACCGGGCCGGGGTGTGACCCTGCGCGTTCGGGACGGCGAGCGTCAGGTTCAGGACGGTCCGTACGCGGCCAGCAAAGAAGCGCTGGGCGGCTACATGATCTTCGAGGTCGACTCGATGGACGAGGCCCTCGAGCTCGCCTCCACCTGCCCGGCAGCGGCCTCGGGTGCGGTCGAGCTCCGCCCCATCGTGCCGCTCGAGCCCATGGCCTGAGATGGAGCCGTCCGGACCGGCCTCGGCCGAGCAGGCCACCCGCGCGGTCGAGCTGGCTGCGCGGGACAGCTATGGTCGCCTGGTGGCGTGGCTGACGTCGCGGTGTGGCGATCTCGCCCGGGCCGAAGACGCGCTGGGCGACGCGTTGGAGCGCGCGCTGGAGTCCTGGCCGGTCTCGGGCGTGCCGGACAACCCCGAGGCCTGGCTGGTCACGACCGCGCGGCGGCGGATGATCGATCGCGCGCGTCGCCAGCAGACCCGCGACCGGCATGCAGAAGGCGTGGTCGCCCACCAGGCGTCCGTCGGCGTGGGTCGTCTGCAGCTCGAAGCCGAGGAGGCCCTGCAGACGCCGTTTCGGACCACGCTCCCCGACCGGCGCCTGGAGCTGGTGTTCGTGTGCGCCCACCCCGAGATCCCGGAGAAGATGCGGACTCCCCTGATCCTGCAGGCGGTGCTGGGTCTGGACGCCAGGCGGATCGGCAGCGCGTTCCTGGTCGCACCATCGACGATGGGGCAGCGACTGGTTCGGGCGAAGCGGCGCATCCGCGATCTGGGCCTGCGGGTGGAGCTTCCGGATGGAGAGGCGCTGGTCGCTCGGTTGCCCCACGTGCTCGATGCGATCTACGCCGCGTACGGCACCGGCTGGAACGGGCTGGACTCGGGGGCGACCGGCCTGGCCGAGGAGGCGCTGTGGTTGATCCGCCTGGTCTGCCACGCGCTTCCCCAGAGTCCCGAGGCGCTCGGTCTGCTGGCCTTGATCAGCTACGCGGAGTCCCGCAGGGCGGCCCGGCGTGACGGCTCGGGGGCCTACGTCCCGCTGGAGGAGCAGGACGTGCTGCAGTGGGATGCCGAGCTGATCCTCGAAGGCGAGAAGGCCCTGTGGATCGCGGCGAAGCACGGTCGCCCCGGCCCGTATCAGCTCGAAGCCATCATCCAGTCCCTGCACGCCCACCGGGCGCGGACCGGCACCACGGACTGGGCGTCGATCCGGCGGATGTACGAACATCTGGTGGCCATGGCGCCGTCGATCGGAGCGTCCATCGGACTGGCCGCTGCCCACGGGCGTCTCGGAGATCCCGACCGTGGACTCGCCGTGCTGGACGGCCTCCCCGACGGTCCGGTCGCGTCCCACCAGCCCTATTGGGCGGTTCGGGCACACCTGTTGGGGCAGTCCGGAGCGGCTGCGGAGCTCACGCAGGCCGCGTTCGACCAGGCCATCGGGCTGTGTGAGGACCCCGCAGTCCGCACGTGGCTGCAGGCGCGTCGCCCCGATTGAGGGACGCGGTCGAGCTACCGGTTCAGGTCGTCGCCGACCCGGCGCCAGTACAGGGGCCAGAGGATGTTGATGTAGTCATCGGTCCACACCGTCGCTTCTGGAAGTGAATCGGGGGCGTCGTGCCAGCCGTTGTCGCGCAGCGGTTCGAGCGCGGCTTCGGAACGGGAGGCGGCGGCTGCGATCACCGCGCTGAACTCCGGTGGCAGGGGCTCGGGCGGGACGGGATTGTGGAGCACGTGCAGGTCGTGCTCCTTTGCCAGGGCTTCGATGACGGGCCGCAGATCGTAGTAGCGATTGCTGATGTGGAACAGCAGCAGACCGTCCGGCGAGAGCCGCTGCAGGTACCCGTCCATCGCTTCGACGGTCAGCAGGTGCGTGGGGATTCCGTCTCCACTGAACGCGTCGATGTGGATGAGGTCGTAGGTCGGTTCGTCGATTCTCGCTTCGGACAACAGCTCGAGTCGGCCGTCCCCCACCGCGACCGAGATGTCGGCGGGGCTGTCGTCGAGCCAGGTGAACCACTCCCGCGCGATGGCCTCGTTGGCGGGGTCGATCTCGAAGAAGTCCAGGGTGTCGCCGGGCTTCATGTAGCGGCCCACGACCCCCGCTCCGAGGCCGATCACCGCGAAGCGCCTCCCGGGAACGCCGTCGTGTCGGGCCCCGTCGTCGGGCACGGCACTGTACCCCTCGTGCAGACCGCCGCCCAGGTAGAAGTAGGCGGTGGGGGTGTCTTTCTTCGCGGGGTCGATGTACTGGCTGCCGTGGTTGGTCGAGCCGTGGACCAGCATCCGCACGGGGTCGCGCTCGACCACCCGAAACACCCCGTAGAAGTTGCGGTGCGCGGTGAGCGGGGGGTTGCGCCAGAAGTTGGACAGGCCGAACAGCGCGATGGCCATGGCCCCCTGGAAGACCACCAGTCGAGCGACTGCGACGAGCCGCGAGGCCTTCTTCAGGCGATCCAGCAGGACGCGCCCGCACAAGCCGGCGAACAAGCCTCCGAACAGGAGCACGAGGATGGGGTACTCCCAGAACCCGTCGAACCACACGGGGGGACCGAAGTTGACGATGGCCCCGCCCACCCCGCCACCGAAGCTGATCGCCAGGTAGTACCGCGTGAGGTGCCGCGGTTCTGGACGCCGGGCGTAGAGCTCGCCGTGGACGGCCATGCAGTAGAGGAAGAAGATCAGCAGCTGGGCGCTGAGCAACAGGGCCGTGGTGAACGCCGTCAGCGTGTAGCCGAGCAGACCGAGAGCCGTGATCTCGGGCCAGTAGTGCCGGATCCACAGCCCGATCGGTCGATCCCGGAAGAGCAGGACGAACGTCCCGAGGAACGCGGCCAGAGGCAGGATCCACACCATGGGGAACGACCCGACCTCGGTGGCGATGACCGAGGTCACGGCCAGCAGGAATCCCGATGGGAGCGCCGCCAGGAACGCCCACAACGCGAGGTCGCCCAGGGTGGGGACCGGCTGGGCGGGGGAATTCTCGGCCTCGGGTGTGGAATCGCCCGTGGACGTGGGGTCGACGGAGGGCCCGAGCGCTGGCCGGGCGAGCCACCACGCGCCTCCGAGACAGCCGAGGTAGGCCACGTAGCCGAGCGTCCAGACGAGACTCTGCGCCTGCAGTCCGAACAGCGGCTCGACCAGGAAGGGATAGCCGAGCAGAGCCAGCAGGCTTCCGGCGTTCGAGGCGGCATACAGCGGGTAGGGCTCCCGGGTCCGGCCCAGAGGGGAGCGGGCCCACCACAGCTGTACGACCACAGCGCTGGTGGACAGGACGAAGAACGGCAGCCCGATGTGTCGGACGAGCGACCACACGATGCGCGTCATCGGGGCTTCGGGTGCGATCTCGCCTTCGATGCCGAGGGGCATGAACGGCAGGGCCAGCGCGAGCACGACCAGGTGCCACACCCCGAGCCGGGGGGCCAGCAGGTGGGCGTACAGGTAGCCGAAGAACAGGGTCACCTGGAAGAACATCAGCGCGGTGAGCCAGGTGCTGACGGCACTCCCGTAGAACGGGACCAGGAGGCGGCCCACCATCGGCTCCATGCCGAAGAGCAGCGTGGCTCCCAGGAGAACGGACAGGGTCATGAGCGCTGCGGCCCCACGCCGACTCGCTGGGGCGTCGGGACCGCTTCGATGTTCGGGGTCGTTCATGGGTCGATGAAGCCCCGGGCCTCGGCGGTGAGGTCGTCCGCGATGCCGAACGACTCGAAGGTGGTCCAGTTGTACGGGGGCGAAGCGGCGTTCGACCAGAAGTCCACGCCGGTGTCCGGGTTGTCGGCGCAGGTCACGATGCAGGCGTCGGTCCCGGGCAGCTGGACCGAGATGTAGACGTCTTCACCGGCGTTCACCGTGACCGGCTGGGGCAGGAAGAAGCCCAGCTCCCGGTTGCCGGGGGTGGTGATCTGGGGATTGGTGAAGGTGGCGACCGGCACGGGATTGCTGGGGGGTGTGGTCGACGACTCGATGTAGACCTCCATCTCGAACTCCTGCGTGGCGTCGCAGTCGACGGTCTCCCACACGTAGGCGGTCACGGCGTGCAGCTCGAACGGGGTGACGTCGGGCGTGATCCGGGCGGCGGCCCAGTGCCCGATCTCGGTGGGCCCGGGTGCCAGGAGGCCGTTGAGCGAGCAGGTCTGCTCGGCGTTCTCGTAGATCACCGGGATGGGGCCGACGTCGGTGTCGGTGTCTGTGTCGGAATCGGTGTCGGAATCGGTGTCGGAGTCCGTGTCGGAATCGGTGTCGGAATCGGTGTCGGAGTCCGTGTCGGAATCGGTGTCAGAGTCCGTGTCGGTATCGGAATCCGTATCGGTGTCGGTGTCCGTGTCGGCACCCCCGCACACGTCGTTGGCCGCGCCAGGGGTCCCGAGATCCCCCGCTCCGAAGGCCGTCGTCGCCTCGCACCAGCTGGCCCCATCGTCGTTGGACACGAAATCCACGAGGCTGGGGTCCAGGCTCATGGTGGCGCCGGTCGGATCGGGGAACGTGGCACCGTCGTCCCAGGCGATCTCGTCGATCGTGCCGTTCGCGTTGGACAGGATCAGCTCGTCGTCGCTGTTGGCGAGGGTGGTCCCGTCGTATTCGTAGTCGACGGTCACGCCTCCGTTGGTGGTGGTGTCGGCGTTGGTCCCGAACACCGCGTAGGCGCCGTCGGCCACCATCACCGTGCTGCCGACCACGTGCGAATCGCTGTCGGCATCTGCGATCACGAGGCCGTTCAGGTCGAGGGCCTGGCCCGACAGGTTGCGGATCTCGAACCACTCTCCGACGTTGTCGCTCACCGCCTCGGGATTGCTCATCACCTCGGTGATCACGAGGTCGCCAGCGACCAGGGTGTCGACCTGGGGCGGGTTCGTGTCGGTATCGGAGTCGGTGTCGGTGTCGGTGTCGGTGTCCGCGTCGGCATCGGTGTCCGAATCGGTGTCGGCATCGGTGTCGGAATCGGTGTCGGAATCGGTGTCGGAATCGGTGTCGGAATCGGTGTCGGAGTCGGTGTCCGCGTCCGTGTCGGTGTCCGCGTCCGCGTCCG
Organism: Myxococcota bacterium; assembly: GCA_965224055.1. Lineage (GTDB taxonomy): Bacteria > Myxococcota_A > UBA796 > UBA796 > JACKEQ01. The sequence goes on from OZ245034.1 coordinate 7,884,628, forward strand.
CATCGGTGTCGGCATCGGTGTCCGCATCGGTGTCCGCATCGGTGTCGGCATCGGTATCCGTGTCGGTCTCGACGGGCTGGGTGGCCGGACCCGTGCAGCCTGCCAGGAGGATGGGGACGACGTACAGACAACGGGGAAGCATGGCGAGCTCCAGGAGAATCAGCGTTCTTGGCAGGTGCGGAATCCAGCGCGGCAGTGGATGACGACATCGGCGCCGGCCTCGACCGACACGGTCACCCCCGCGACCGGTTCGAGAGGCCGACCCGGGAAGCGGGCCGACACCGTGTAGGTTCCGGGCGGTACAGGGCCGGGATCATAGTGGGTGCCGTCGGACACGAGCCAGACGCGCTCCGCATCGCCCGTCACGGCGAACGTCCCCGCAGGTGGCGCCTCTGGGAGGGGTCGGGGCGCGGGCGGCGGAACGACGGGCTCCGGAGCGGTGGGTGCGGGAGCGATTGGTGCTGGCGCGGTCGGTGCGGGAGCGTTCGGTGCGGCAGCCGTGGGGAGCGGGTCGGAGGGGGCGGGCCCGGGGGACGGCGTCGGCTCGGGTTCGAGGACCGGCTCTGGATCGGGGATGGGCGTTGGCGCAGGGTCGGTTGCGGGTTCGGGGGTGGGGTCGGTCGCGGGTTCGGGCCCAGGGGCGCTGGGAACCGGTGGAGGTGGGGCGGACATCCCGCCGCTCAACTGGGTTCCGACGAGCACCGCCAGCAGGATGACGACCAGCGCAGCGCCGAGACCCGCCCAGGTCAGGGGAGCCCCGCGATTCTCGGAGGGGGTCCTGGAACGGTCCACGCTGACGGGGGCCGTTGGCCGGTCGGACCGGGAATCGCCCGCTGGAGCCGGCGTGTTCGCGCGGTTGCGGCGCTCCTCGCCGGGGGCGTCGACCGGGACCTCGACCGTGGTCGGGGCCGGCATCCCGAGCTCGTCGACCATCGTCTCGACGGACTCGTTGGTGAGGGGCTCGAACTCCTGCTTTCCGCTCCACACGGCCAGCAGCTGATCGCAGTCGCAGATCCGCCGCTCGGCGTCGACGGTCATCGCGCCCAGGATGGCGTTCCACATCCGGTCCGGAATGCGATCGCGGAGCGCTCGGGGGTCGCGGAAGTCGCCGCTGCGGATCATCGAGAACACCGTGACCAGATCGCGATGCGGAAACGCCAGGCGCCCGGTCACGAGCTGGTAGAGCACGGTGCCGAGCGCCCAGATGTCGGTGCGATGATCGACGAGCGTCGCGGACATCGTCTGCTCGGGCGACATGTAGGCCGGGCTTCCGAGGAGTTGTCCGGTGCGGGTCTGGGTGAGGTCGTCGGGATCGCCCAGGACCTTCACCAGCCCGAAGTCCGCGATCTTCGGGACCAGCTCGCCATCGAGAGGTTGGAGCAGGATGTTGGCGGGCTTGAGATCCCGGTGGAGGTGCCCCGCTGCATGGGCGGCTCGGACGCCGCGGATGATCCCCCGGGCCAGTCGGTCGATCTCCTCGATCTCCAGCGGTTCGTTGGCCAGGATGTAGGCCGACAGGCTGGGCCCGGAGACGAACTCCATCAGCAGCGCGGGCTGGTTGTCGACGCGCAGGACGTCGTGCACGCTCACCACGTTGGGGTGGCGCAGCGACGCCTGGACGCGGCCTTCCCGCATCAGCCGCTCCTGCATGCGCCCACCGGCGCCGTCCAGGATCTTCAGGGCGTACATCGACTTCAGCTGGGTGTGGCGCACCTTGTAGACAGACGCCATCGCTCCCGACCCGATGGGGCCGATGACCTCGTACTTGTCGTCGATCACGCCCTCGATCCGGGGCGTGGTTCCCTCGGCGCTGTCGCCGCTCATGGTGCGTTCCGAACCATCCGGAAGCCATGGTAGTTGAACGGGCTGAACGGCGAGGTGTCTCCGTCGTCTCCGAGGTCGGCGTAGAAGGGATCGTCCTGGGGAAAGTCGATGCGGTAGGTCACGTGGGCCTGCGCTTCGGGCGTGTTCGCGCTGGCGCCGCGGAGCACGCGATGACCGGTGTCTTCGATGTCTGTGGGGGTGAGGTACAGCGGGTCGATCTCCGGGGTGAAGGGGTAGAGCACCGGGGCATCCCAGGTCCACTCCCAGACGTTTCCGGTGACGTCCCACAGGCCGTTCACGTTGGTCTGGCGGAGCCGCGCGGGGTGCACGGTGTCGTCGCTGTTGTCGTCGATCCAGCCGACCAGTGCTGCGTTGCTCCCGCCCGCGAAGCGGTCCTGGCTGGTTCCGCGCGCGAACCACTCCCACTCGGCTTCGGTGGGCAGGCGCCATCCGACGCACTGTCGTGGGTCGTCGTCGGCCTCGCACAGCGGGAGCTCGAGCGAGGTGTTGATCAGGTTGGCGAACGCCAGCGCTTCCTCCCAGCTCACGCGGGTGACCGGGCAGTTCTCCCCACAGTCGGGGAACGCCCAGTTCTTGGCGCCCGCGATCCGGTCGTACTGAAAGCGCAGCACCTCGGTCTCCATGACCAGCAGCGGCCGCGTGATCGTGACGTCGTGCACGGGCCCTTCGTCGAACCCACACCAGTTCTGCTCGCAGCCCTGACCGTACGTTCCGGGCTCGATGCGGACCACATCGCACACGACCGAGGCCCGGATCATGGTCACGTCGGTGGGGAGATCGACGATGCTGCGGTCGTCGGGGTCGCCCTGGGCGATCGAGAAGCCGTCGCCATCCCGGTCGTCGAACTCGTTCCCCTCGAAGTTGCAGTCGTTGCTGATGCCGCCGTCACACAGCTCCAGCGCCCCCGGGAACACGGTGTCGTTGTCGTCGTCGCAGTCCCCGCCGCAGACGGACAGCCCACACTCCGCGTCGCAGGGCGTGGACTCGCAGAACCCGTCGCCATCGTCGTCGTAGAAGATGGTCGTCTCGTCGACGATGCCGTCGCAGTCGTCGTCCACCTGGTTGGGAAGCTCCTCGGCGCCCGGGAACACATCGGGGTCGTCGTCGTCGCAGTCGTCGCGGCCCACCACACCATCGCCGTCGAGATCGAGGGTGCTCGGGTCGGGGAGGGGCGTGGGCGGCGCGGGCGTGGGTGCGCGTGCCTCCTGGTCGGCCTCGGTGATGAACACGCAGCTCGACACGCCAGTCAGCGCCAGCAAGCCCAGGGCGGGAGCGAGCGTCCTCACCACTCCACCACCAGGGCGACGGTCCCGAGGCCCACCGCGGTCGCCCCCATCGCGTAGCCCGCGACACCGAGGGCCTGGTTGGCCGGGAGGAGGTTGGCGGCCTGAGCGTCGGGCGTGTCGGGATTGCGGTAGCGGGCGCGGGTGTAGGCGGCGCCGCCCAACAGCCCGGCGGAGCCAGCGGCCACCGCAGCGAACGCCAGCGACAGGGGTTTTCCGCGCCGGGTGCGCTCACCGGGAACCTCGATGGGCTCGGGCTTGTAGCCGGGGTAGCGGGGAGCGGGGGTGCCGGCTTCAGCCAGCATGGTCTCGGCCGAGTCGCCGTCGAGGTACTGGAACACGTACGGAAGATGTGCCGGATGGCTGCTCAACAGCTGCCCGTCGATCACGATGGCGCCGCGCCGCGGGGAGGGCAGGTCGATGCGCTCTGGGGGCGAGGTGCTGGTGGCGCGTTCCCAGGCCGACTGCAGAGGGCCCCCGAGACCTGTGTTGCCCGCACCCGGCTGGAGCAGCGCTGTGGGCTCGAGTGCACGACTCGCCGCAAACCACGGATCGGCATCCCTGCCTTCGACGAACGCGAGGATGCCGTGCAGCCGATGCACGTGGGCGGCCTGTTCCACACGCAGGGGCTTGTCCTGGCACGTGAGCACGGCGTCCAGCGACTGGGTGGCCGCGTTCAGCCCGTCTGGATCGAGCGCTTCGACGGCCTGGTCTGCGTGCGTGATGGCGCGGTCGAGGGCCGCGGGGTCGCACGCCTCCGGAGCGACGGGCTCGGCGGCCGACGCGAGCTGGAGCAGCAGCGGGAGCGACCCGATCATCACGCGTCCTTCAGTAGATGTCCGATTCCATGCAGTCGAAGTTGTTCGACACGTCCCCATCGGCGAAGCCGTCCACGGGCACGAATCCGCACACGTACCACGGTGTACCGAACGGGACCTGGTCGTAGTCGAACAACCACACGTAGGACTCGTTGGCCAGGACCACGATGTCCTCGCTGCGCTCGGCGTCGAGGGGCTCGAGCTCGACGAGGGCCGTGGTGCCCGGGGCATCGCGCTCGAAGTACACCGTGCCGTCGAACGTATCGGGGCCGTTGTTGATCACGGTGATGATCACCCCCGCGTCCGTGGGTCCGAAGATGGTGAAGCTGTCGAAGTCGACGTCGATGTCGGAGCTGTTCAGCGGCGCGATGTCGTGCTCGAGGTTGGTCACGTTGTCGTCCCGCACGAGATCGTTCACGTCGTCGTCCAGGTCGGCGATCACCCAGGTGTTCAGGGTGTACGGGATCGGTCCGGTCCAGAGCACCTCGGACTGCACGGTGACCGTGGTGTTCGTGCCCAGACCCACGATCGGCAGCCGGGTGTCGGTGCTCGGCATGGTGGGTTCGTCGATCTCGTCCTCGTAGATGTCGAGCACGAACGGACCCGAGAATCCCCCCGTGTTCGTGAGGGTGGTCACGATCCGGAACCGATCGGGCCCGACCGGGACGATCTCCAGGTCGGAGACCACCAGATCGGCCCGCAACGGAGGGGCTCCGGCATCGATCTCGGCAGTGGCGATCACGTCGCTCCCGTCGCCCCGCGGGCAGGTGGCGGTCACGGTCACGGTGCCGGCCCCCAGGGTCTCGACGGCTCCGCTCGCACCCGCCACAGCGATGCTGGGGTCGGACGACGACCAGGTGCAGCGCGCTGCGAGGTCGCCCTGCATGCCGCTCGCCAGGGTGGCGAAGGCCGAGAGCCTCAGCTGACGGCCGACTTCGACGGACGCCACGTCGGGCTGGACCTCGAGCAGGGCCACGTGGTCGGAGGCGGGGTGGGCCTGCAGCCAGGCGTTCACGGTCTCGCCACCGCCCTGTAGCGTGGCATCGATCTGGATCGCGCCTTCGGCCGCAGCCGTGAACTCGCCGTCCGGCGCCATCACGCCCACCGCCGAGGTGGGGCTGTACCAGGTGGTGTTCGAGGTCTCGTTCACCGAGGTCCCATCCGACAGGGTGGAACGCGAGCGCAGCTGGATGCTGGACCCGACCGGAACCAGGGGCTGGCTGGGGTACAGGATGAACCCGGTCACCGTGGCGACGTCGGTGTCGGTGTCGGTATCGGCATCCGTGTCTGCGTCGGCGTCCGCATCCGTGTCTGCGTCGGTGTCCGCATCCGTGTCTGCGTCGGTGTCCGCATCGGTGTCGGTATCGGTGTCGACCTCGGTCTCCGATGGGGACGTCTCCGCCGGGCATCCAGCGAGCCAGAAGGCCAACAGGCCCGCCCACACGGGCGTGTTCGAATGATGACTCACGAATCCTCCGAGGTGTCCGGATGCTCGGACCATAGCCGGAACACCATGGGTTCCGCCGGTTCGCCGTGCATGTAGTCCCTCGGCTCGAAGGTGCCGACCGCTGGGGTCAGGACGCGCCAGGACCCGTTCCAGGGCGAGTCTGCTTCGTCGCCCTGTGGGGGAGCGTCCTCCACGTTCACCACCAAGCTGTCGATTGCGCGGGTTGCATCGTCGGTCGCCATCCAGGCCTCCAGGCGGCCCAGCATACGCGAGGAGCGAGACCTTCAACTTCTCGCCCTCGATCCGATGGGGGCCGCGGGAGGACCTGTGGTCGCATCGTCATCGAAGCCGGACGCCGAGACGCCGCTGCGCCTGCGGATCCAGCAGCGCATCGCCCGAGGGGACGTCCCCATCCCCGTGCTGCGCGACGTCGCGCGACGGGTCGTGGAGCTCGCGAACGACCCCGATGCCTCCGCCTCCGACCTGTCGGCACTGGTCCATCGCGACCCGGCCCTGGCCGCCCACGTGCTGCGGGTGGTGAACTCCGCCGCGTTCGCGGGCCAGGCCTCCATCACCTCGCTGCAGCAGGCGGTCACCCGGCTGGGGATGGCGCGGCTGCGGGACATCGCCGTCGCCGTGTCGGTGGCGGGGGCCTTCGAGTCCCGGGCACACAAAGCAGTGCTGCGAACGGTGTGGACCCGCTCCCTCGCGCGGGCGACCTGGGCGCGCGAGGTCGCCCGTCAGGGGCGGCGCAGCGTCGAGACCGCGTTCGTGAGCGGGCTGCTCAAGGACATCGGGCTGCCGGTGGCGCTCCAGCTCGCGTCCGAAGAGGGCGTGGAGTCGACCCCCACCTGGCTCGCCGACTGGTCCGGGCCGTTGGGCCTCGAAGTCGTCGAAGCCTGGCGCCTTCCCGGAGCGGTCGGAGCCTGCATCGCCTACGCAGACGATCCCGACTGCGCGGGCGAGCTGTCCTGGGACGTGTGGACGGTGGGGCTCGCTTCTGCCCTGGTGGACGCATCCCAAGTGGGTGGAGACGCCGAAGAGGTCCGGCAGCACGGTGCAGTCGAGGCGCTCAACCTCTATCCGGAAGACCTGGACGGGCTCTTCGGGCGGGCGGACCGCGTTGCGGATGCCGTGCGTGCGCTCTCGAGCCCCGGTCGGAGGCGATGATGGACGCGCATGCCCTCTCGGAGGAGTTCGATCTGGTCGTGGTGGGCGGTGGGCCCGGCGGTCAGAACGCGGCGCTGGAGGCGGCGAACGCAGGCTGGCGGGTCGCGTTGGTGGAGCGGGAGCGGCGCATCGGCGGAAGCTGCGTGTACCGCGGCACCATCCCGAGCAAGACCCTGAGGGAGACCGCGGGCCAGCTGTACCGGCTGCAATCCACGGCCGATGGCGTCACGGCGTTCGTGCCGGAGGGGACCGAGATCCGGACCTTGATGTCCCGGATGTTCCAGGTGCTCACCACGCATCGCGATGCGCTCTCGAATCGGATGGGACGGGCGGGCGTGACCATCGTGCACGGTCACGGACAGTTCGTGGGCCCCCACACGCTGCAGGTCCGGCGGGTTCGGGGCGCACCGCTGCAGCTGAAGGCGCGGCACTTCGTGGTCGCCACGGGGAGTCGACCCCGCAACCCGCCCAACGCGCCCGTCGACCACGAGCTGGTGTTCGACAGCGACTCGATCCTGTCGATGACCTGGCTTCCCCGCTCGCTCGTCATCATCGGCGGCGGGGTGATCGGCACCGAGTACGCCTGCATCTTCGCGGCGCTCGGCGTCGAGGTGACGCAGATCGACCGGGGCTCGACGCCGCTCCCGTTCCTCGAGGACGACATCTCGACGCACCTGATGGACGCCTTCGCGAGCCGGGGGATCCGGTACGTTCCGGATGCGACCGTCGAATCGGCCCGCCCGGACGGGGTCGGAGTGGACGTCACCCTGTCGGACGGCCGGGTCTTCCGAGCCGAGAAGGTGCTCGCGGCGCTCGGCCGGTTGGCCAACACCGATGGGCTCGGCCTCGAGGACATCGGCATCGAGCGCACCGAGCGGGGCCACATCGTGGTGGATGCCCACGGTCGCTCCAGCGTGCCGCACATCTACGCGGTGGGCGACGTGGTCGGGTTCCCGAGCCTGGCGTCGGCGGCGATGGAGCAGGGGCGTCGGGCGGTCCGCCACGCGCTGGGTCGACCGGTGGGGGCGATGGACCACACCTTCCCGATGGGGATCTACACCCTTCCCGAAGCGGCGCGCATCGGACTGACCGAGGCCGAGGCCATCGCGCGCTACGGGGCGTGTCGGGTCGGACGGGCGTCGTTCTCGGAGGTGAGCCGGGCGCACATCGCGGGGTGTCCCCACGGGCTGCTGAAGCTGGTGGCCGATCCCGATGGACGCCTGGTCGGAGTCCACATCGCCGGCGAGCGGGCGACCGAGCTCATCCACATCGGCGAGATGGCGATGGTCGGCGGCCTGACGGTGGAAGCGGCGTTCGTCGACCGCGTGTTCAACTTCCCCACGTTCGCCGAGGCCTACCGGATCGCGGCTCTGGACCTGATGGAGTCCGCCAGAGCGCAGCTCTCGGAGCGAGACGTCGCGTAGCGCCCGTCGTGGGGCACCTCAGGGGAGGCAGTCGGTCGTGGGCCCGACGACGACGTAGGCCTCCGAGCCGTCGTAGCCGGGTGCGCCGAACACGATGTCGTCGCGACCGTCTCCGTCGATGTCGCCCACGTCGCTCGCGCGCGCTCCGTACATGCCGAAGTGCTCGATCATCACCAGCGGAACGCCCTGCTGGTCGCAGATGTAGGGCATGGTGCCGTCGTTGTAGGGCCCCGGATCGACGTGGTCGAAGAAGCGGACCAGCTCCTTCACCCCGTCGCCGTCGAAGTCGCCTTCGTCGAAGCGGACGTCCTGCTCGGGGTGGGTGAACAACACCGACCACGTGCCGGCCAGCAGGTCGCCGTCCACCAGCCGTCGCGCTTCGCCGTTCACGCTCCAGAGCAACTCGTCGTGCGCGTCCGAGTCCAGGTCGACCGGAGACAGCGACTGGGCATTCGAGCCGGCCGCGAACGTGGTGGCGGGCAGTCCATTGGTTCCAGGCAGCGGGGGCAATCGGCGAATCGTGTCCCGCGAGCCCTCGTACACCTCGTTGCGACCGTCGCCGTCGAGGTCTGCGGCGACGAAGGTGGAGTACGAGGTGTCGGAATCCGACGGCGTCCAGAACTGGTCGAGCACACCGTCGGCCGGGCTGCGATCGACCCCGTAGCGCCCGCAGACCTCGGCGAGCCCGTCGCCGTCGAGGTCTCCACACGAGAACGGCCGACCGACGTGGGGAGCGGGAAACCAGAGCGCACCAGGCGTCGTATCGAGGGGGTCGGCGGCGGCGTCCAGTGGTCCCGGAACGACCAGCGTGTGTGCGAGGATGGAGCTCGTGCCGCCGGTGTCGATGTATCCGAGAGACTGGAGGACGAGATCTTCGTGGCAGTTGCCCGTGACGTCCCCTCCGGCCCGGGCCACGTAGTCCGCGCTGTAGGACCGCCGCTGGGACGGGTCGTTCGCGATGACCGCTTCGATGGGCGCGTAGTGGACCGTGCCGGGATTCAGCCCCGTCGTCCCGGCACCGACGATGCCATCGAGCTGGAACACCGTATCGCCGGTGACGTCCCACTCCATGACGGTGGCCGCGACCAATCGGGCTGGAACCACCGGGATCCCCGCCGCGGTGCCCGTGGTGCTGGGTACGCACGCGGTGTCGCTGGTGGCTGTGGTGTCGAAGGGCACCGGCGGAGGTTCGGCGGTGTCGGGGCAGATCGGTACGGTCGTGGTGCCCGTGTCGCCCGATTCGCCCATATCGGTGGGGCCCTGGGCGGTGTCCCCGGTGGAGGAGCCCGTGTGGGTGGGACGCTCGCCGGTCTCTGCTGCAGGGAGGGCCGTGTCCGCAGTGCTGTCCGGAGGTGGCGCTGTGGGGGTACCGGTGTCGTCGGTCGGGGGGCTCGGCACGTCCGTGGCCGACGACGGAGCAGAGGGTGGGGTCGATGGAGACAGGTCGATGCAGGCGAGCAGCAGGACGAGAGACATGGACCCAGGGTACCCCACGCCGTGGGAGACTGTGTGCGTGTCGGAATCCGAGTCCCAGCCCGGCCCAGCCCAGGCGCCCGTCGAGACCACCTTCCCGCTGTATCCGCGGCAGGCCGTGAATCCCGTGGCGATGGGCGAAGGCCACCGACGTGTGCGGATCGCCGCCAACCGGACCCCGGTCTACGCGCTGCTGGTGTCGGTGCTGTTGGGGGGCCTGGCAATCGGGGCCGGTGTGGCGGTTCCCTTCCTGGGGCTCGCCATCGCCAGCCCCATCCCGTTCGTGCTCGCGGCTGCGGTCGTCGACTACGTGCGCACCGAGATCCCGAAGCCGCTGCACGTTTTTCCGGAAGGCTTCACGGTGGGGCGCGACCGCATCCACTGGGTGGCGGTGACCCGCTTCGAGGCCGTACAGATCGACATCACGGGGCTCGGCGGCACGGTGATCGCCGTGGCGGCGGGGGTGGTGGCGCACTTCGACGGCGCACCGTCCGCCTGCTTTCCGGCGATGACCTCCGTCGAGAACGCTGAAGCGCTGGTTCAGCGGCTGGAGACGCTGCGCCGCAAGGAATCCGGGCCGATTCCCGACGAAGCCCATTCGGTCGGGAGGTTGGGGCGCGCGGGGGTCGAGGAGACACGCAGGTTCGAGTGACGGATGGCCATCCGGTTTCTTCCCAGCCGTCAGCTCAGGGAGAACGGAGGCGCGTCGCTGCGCTCCTGCCAGCTGGGGTCGGCGCCGGTGACGATGGCGTCGATCGCCTCGTTGCACAGGGCATCGGCGCGTTCGTTGCCGGGTTCGCCGGCGTGGCCCGGAACCCAGCGGAACCGGATGTCGTGCTGATCGAGCACAGCGTCGAGGGCCTGGATGACGTCGAGGTTGGCCGGGGGCTCGCCGTCGCCCTTCTTCCAGCCGCGTCGCTTCCAGCCTCGCCGCCACTGGGTGCAGACCGAGATCGCGAACTTGCTGTCGGTGCGCAGCTCGAGGCGGGTGGGCCGGGTGAGGGTCTGCAGCACCTTCAGGATCGCGGTGAGCTCCATGCGGTTGTTCGTCGCGGGATTCTCGCCGCCGCGGGCCTGCAGCGTGGTGCCCGTGGCCAGGTGCACGAGCACGAAGCCCCACGCCGCCGGACCCGGGTTGATGCGCGCACCTCCGTCGGTCCACGCCACGATCGGCACGTCGTCCGGGACCTCGACCCGCATCGGCTCGATCACCAGCTCGTCGTCGGTCATCGCATCTGCTCGGTCCACCGCGTGCCGCTTGCAGTCCTTGGCGTGGGGATCCCCGGTCCGGCGGGGCTCGTGGCGCCACGACACGTCGAGACGCCCGAGCTCACGGGCCAGTTCCATCACCAGGTCGCGGTTCTCGATGCGTCGCCCCCGACCCCGATCGAAGCCTTCGGCCTGCCAGCGGGGGATCCAGTCCTCGGCCATCCGAATGGTGTTCGCATCGGTGGTGACGACCTGCACCGCGTCGCCGTCGGGCAGCTGGGCCAGGCCGTTCACCAGCGCGTGCAGTCGGAGGCGGTTGGCGGTCGCGCCGGCATCGGTGCCCGTTCCGTCCTCGAAGCCCCCGGGATGCCGGACGATGCGCCAGGACCACGCCGACCGGGGCGGTCGGGCAGACACGGCGACGTACAGCTCGGTGGGGCGTTCCTGCGACATCGGGCGCGCAATATGGCACGGCCGGCCGCACATCCATACGGCGTGGACCTCCCGGAGGTCTCATGAAGCTCGTCCCCACTCCCGTCCGGCCCCAGGACCGCCCGCTGCACGCCGATGTGCGCGACCTGTCCACCGCTCTCGGTCGGGTCATCCGGCGTCTCGAAGGGGAGTCGGTGTTCGACGCCGTCGAGTCGCTCCGCAAGGCGTGCCGGGCCCGGCGTCGCCAGGAGGAGGGCGCAGAAGACCTCGAAGCATTGCTCGGGCGGGTGGCCGAGCTCGACCTCACCACGGCCAGCAAGGTCGCCCGGGCGTTCACCCTGTTCTTCCTGCTGATCAACACGGCCGAGCAGATCCACCGCGTGCGCAGGCGGCGAACCTACGCCCGGCAGCCCGACGAGCCCGCGCAGAAAGGCTCGATCGCCTGGGCACTCGCGACGTTGAAGGCCTCGGGCGCCACTGCCGACGAGCTGTCCGAAGCCCTGGCCGCCCTCGAGGTGAGCCCGGTCCTCACGGCCCACCCCACCGAGTCCACGCGGCGCACCGTGCTGGGCTTGCAGGCGCGCGTCGCCGACCTGCTGCTCGGGGCCTCCGACCTGCCGGACCACCTGCGAACCGCCCGTCTCGCGGCCCTCGACGCCGAGGTCGAGCTGCTGTGGATGACCGCCGAGAACCGCCCCGATCGGCCCGGCGTCATGGACGAGGTGAGCACGGTGCTGTGGTACCTGCACACCCGCCTCGCCGACGCCGGCAGCCAGGTGTTGCTGGGGGTGTCGGACGCGTTCGAGCAGACGTTCGGCGTTCCGCTGAAGACCCGTCCGCGACTGGTTCCAGGGAGCTGGGTGGCCGGCGACCGCGACGGGAACCCCTTCGTCACCCCCGACACCACCATCGCAGCGGCGCGTCGGGCCAAGCACCAGATGCTCCTGCGCTACGCCGAGCGGGTCGAGGGGCTCATCGCGCGGCTGTCCCTGTCCAAGCGCGTGGTGGGCGAGACCGAAGCGCTGCGGTCGACGCTCGAGGCGTACAGGACGGCGCTTCCGGCGGTCTTCGAGCAGAACGGTCGTCGGGATCGGGACGAACCGCTGCGTCTGCTGCTCTCGTGCATGCTGGCCCGCCTGACCGCCACGGCCGAACAGGTCGCGGTCCTCGATGCCGGTCGGTCCGAAGAAGTCCCGTCGGCCTACGCCACAGCCAGCGAGTTCTCGGCCGATCTGGAAGTGGTCGCAGGAGCCCTGGATGCCGTCGGGGCCGACACCACCCGACGTCAGGTCGTCGATCCGTTGCGGGTCGAGCTCACCACCCACGGGTTCTTCGGCTACCGGCTGGACGTGCGGGAGGACTCCGACGTGCACACCCGTACCGTCGATGCACTCACCGACGCCGTGGGCGTGGCGAAGCTCGACCGCGAGGGGCTGGTGCAGGAGCTCCTCGGACGCCGGCCGCTGGCGGGTCCCCACGTGCCCCTGGACGAAGAGGCCACCCGCTGTCTCGAGGTGTTCCGGGCGGTTCGACAGCTGCACGTCGAGGCCGGGGCTGCCGTGGCCGAGACCTACATCATCAGCATGTGCCACACCACCGAGGACCTGCTCCGGGTGTGTCTGCTCGCCCGCGAAGCGGGGCTGATCGACCTGTCGGGCGACGACCCCCACAGCGCCATCGACGTCGTGCCCCTGTTCGAGACCCGGGCCGATCTGGTGAACGCCCCCGACGTGCTGCGCGACCTGTTCGCCGACCCCGCCTACAGCCGCCAGCTGAAGGCCCGGGGAATGCGGCAGGAGGTGATGATCGGGTACAGCGACAGCGGCAAGGATGCCGGCACGCTGCCCGCCGCCTGGGAGCTCGTGAAGGCTCAGAGCGCGCTGTCGCAGGTGTGTCGGGAGCACGGCGTGCGATTGACCCTGTTCCACGGGCGTGGCGGGACCGTCGGTCGTGGGGGCGGGAGCCCGGTGTACCGCGGGATCGTGGCGCTGCCGCCGGGCACCGTGGACGGTCGGATCAAGATCACCGAGCAGGGCGAGATCATCAGCCAGAAGTTCGGTCTGGCCGAGCTCGCCGAGCGCAGCCTGGAGGTCATGCTGGCGGGCACGCTGATGGCATCGCAGCAGGACTGGCGGACGGAGGTCTCGCCGGGCGATCTGGAGAAGTGGGAGGCCGCCATGGACCGGATGGCTGCCCGGGCCCTGCCGGTGTTCCGCAACGCGGTGCACGAGGAGAACGACGTCTACGCGATGTTCCTGCACTGCACGCCGGTCCGGGAGCTCGCGAACGTGCACTTCGGAAGCCGTCCTGCCTACCGCGAGAAGGGGGCGGGGACGATGGCGGGGATCCGCGCGATCCCCTGGATCTTCGGCTGGACCCAGATCCGGTTGATGCTCCCGGGCTGGCTCGGGGTCGGCACCGCCCTGCACGCCGAGATCGACGCCGGGAACCTGGAGCTGCTGCGGGACATGGCGGCGCGCTGGCCGTTCTTCGACGATCTGCTCGCCAAGATCGAGATGGTGTGCGCGAAGGCGGACTCCAGCATCGCTGCGCTCTACATCGACGCCCTGGACGGGGATTCTGCGTTGTTCGAGCGCCTGCTGGCCGAGCTGGACCGGACGGTCGAGGCCGTGCTCGCGATCCGCGACCGCGATCGGCTCCTGGCCGACAACGCGATGCTCCGCGGCAGCATCGAGCTGCGCAACCCGTACGTCGACGTGCTCAACCTGCTCCAGGTCCACCTGCTGCGCGTCAAGCGCGACCGGATCGCCAACGACCACACCCTCACACCCGAGCTCTCCGCCGCGCTCGGCACCACCTTGAACGGGGTGGCGCAGGGGCTTCGCAACACCGGCTGATAGTCTTCCGCGTGGCCGTCGCTCCCGATCTCGTCGAGCAAGCGCTCGGAAACCTCGTCAAGCAGTTCGCCAACCCGATGGACTGCTTGCGCGAGCTCGTGCAGAACAGCATCGATGCGGGCACCCCGCGCATCGAGGTCACGGTCGGGTTCACGCCCCCGGCCACGCCGACCGGTCTGGGCGAGCTGAAGATCGAGGTCGCGGACTTCGGGCAGGGGATGGATGCGGCGATCATCGACACCCAGCTGACCCGGCTGTTCTCGTCGGCCAAAGAAGGCGACTTCGGAGCCATCGGCAAGTTCGGGATCGGGTTCACGAGCGTGTTCGCGATCGAGCCCGATCTCGTGCGGGTCGTCACGGGTCGGCACGGCGAGAACTGGGAGGTGGTGTTCTACGCCGACCGGTCCTTCGAGCGCCGCCCCTACGACGGCAGTGTGCAGGGCACCACCATCGCGATCTACAAGCGGATCGTGCCCGGCCAGGTGGGTCCGTTGGTCGACAACGCCCGAAACACCCTGATCCGATGGTGCGAGCACGCCGAGACCCCGATCACGTTCGTCGATCGCACGCGGCCCGACGACCCTGCGGTCGAGCCGGTCGCCGACGACGCGTTCGACGCCTTCGCCGCGTTCGACGAAGCCCCCGCGGTCGAGCCCATCAACAAGCCCTTCGAGCTCGAGGATGCCGAGCTGCAGATCCGCCACGTGGATGGCGACATCGAAGCGGTGGTGGGGTACGCGGATGGCGCGCGACCGCACTGGGCGTACTTCTCGGGGGGCTTGACCCTGCTCCGCACCCAGGATCCCGGGCACCTGGGTCGCTACGCCGAGGCGCTGGCGCACGTCTCGTTCAAGGTCCGGTCGCGGCGCATCGAGCACACGCTCACCCGCGACAACGTCATCCAGGACGCCGCCTGGTTCGAGGCGATGGAGGTCGTGGTCGCGGCCACGGCCACCCTGCGGGCCGAGCTGGACGACAAGCTGGTGGCGGTGGCCGAAGAGGGAGGCGACGTCGCGCGGTGGCATCGAGCCCTGGCGGTGGACGCCCTGCATCGGCCGATCGACTGGGAGAAGCGGATCTTCGTGGACTTCGGGGGCAAGGCGCGCACCCTGTCCGAGGTCGCGCCGCTGGGCCCGTTCGGTCGGGAAGCCTGGTTGATCGACGCCACCGAAGAAGAGCTCGGGCGTGCCCTGTGGGCGAAGGGGCTGAAGGTCGTGCGCTACCACCCCCACACCGAGGCGGTCCTGCACGCCGCTCTGCCCGACCATCGGGTGGACGACGCCGCGCGGGCATTCGCACTCACCCGACCCCTGGTGGTCGACGATCTGCCGCGATCCGAAGCCGCGATCGTCCGTGCTGCCGGGAGCCATCTGGGCGTCGCCACCGGAAACACCGTGCGGCTGGGCGTCTGCGACATCGACGGTGCTGCGAGCTCGGCCGACACGCTGTTCGTGGAGGGGTCGGCCACCGACGGCCTGTTCCGTCGACCGGCCCGTCGCGGGGTGTGGGGCCTGGCCCGTCGCGCCTGGCTGAAGATGCACGGGATGACCGTGTTCCAGCGCTCGCTGTTGATCAACCGGCAGCATCCCCACGTCCGTCGGGTCCTGCACGACTTCGCCGAAGACCCCGAGCTGGCGGGCTTCGCGTTGGCTCAGGCCGTGCTCGTGGAGGAAGGCCTGTACGACGACGACAACTTCGACGCGCTCGCCGTTCGCGGTGCGCGCTGGCTGCTCCGGCACGAGCGGGGCTCCTGAGATGTCCGAGCTCGACGCCCTCCTCGCCCGCGCCCAGGATCCCGGGGCCTTCGTCCAGCGGCGGCACTTCACGCTCTCGCGCGACAAAGCGCTGGAGAAGATGCGCAAGTTCTCCCTGCGTCATCCGGGGCAGTACGCCCTGGAGGTCGTGCAGGCCGCGGTGTTCATGGGCGCACGCTGGATGTTCGTCGATGCCACCGAAGAGGCCGTCACCCTGGGGTGGATCGGGGGCGGAGCCATCAGCCACGTCGAGATGGACGGGCTGTTCGACTACCTCTTCGCGTCCGAGTCCGTGGCCGAGACCCGCCACCTGCGCCAGATCGCGGTCGCCGTGAACGTGCTGCTGCAGCGCAAGCCGAGCCTGCTGCGGATCGAGAGTGGCGACGCGAACGGGTCTGCCCGGCTCGACCTCAACCCCGACGGCACGGGCACGGTGGGCATTCCCGAGATGGACATGGACGGCACCTACGTCCGCGTCGAGTTCACCACGCCCATCTGGCGCAAGGCCTTCCGGATGTTCCGCGGATACCGGGCTCCCGATGCGGTCGAGCTCATCGAGACCGAGTGCATGTACAGCCCCACCAGCATCTTCGTGAACGGGATGGGGCCGTACGGCTGGGACCCCTACCAACCGCTCACCAGCCTGTCGGTCCATCGCCAGAAGACCTTCCGGACGCCCGAGCGCAATGGGTGGATCGGGGTGTCGGACCTCGAGGACCGCGTCACGTTGGTGATCGGCGGGGTGCGGATCTCGCGGCGCTCCATCCCGGAGCTGGGGCCTAACATCTGCGGGGTGATCCGCGACGACACGCTGGTGAAGACCGCCGACATGTCGGACGTGGTGGACGATGTGCGCTGGCAGCGGTTGCTGCACTTCCTCCGGCCCCTCGCCATCGAGCTGCACGGATCGGACGATCTGGTCCTGGAGCTGGAGCCGCTGCTCGACGACGAGGAGGAGGTGGTCGCGGACGTCGACGAGCCCATCGAGCTTCCGTCCATCGAGGACGGGCTGATGGTGATCGGGATGGCGAATCCCCTCCGGATCCCCGACCTGATCGCGTGGGCGGTCGACAACCCCCAGGCCTACTGGGTCTCTGCCGAGGATCTGCGCGAGGTGGAGCTGGAGCTCGACCCCGTGCGATTCCCGGCCCGCGTGTTCGTGCTCGACGCCGCGCGGGTGCAGACCATCAGCCAGGAGGTGCCGGGGCTGCAGCTCCGTCGACTGGTCGCGGACGACGTGTCCTTCGTGGCCGAGCAGCTGCAGAAGGGGGTGCAGATCCGCAGCCTGGACGTCGAGCGACCCGAGGGCGTGCTGTCGCTGAGGCTGCATCTGGATGGCCGGATGCCCGGCTGGAGCGAGTCCCGAACCGGGGTGCCGGCGCTGGTGGCGGTGGGCGGCAAGACCCTGGCCACCCACACGCTGCGGTTCGACGCGCCCAACGTCAGCGTGGTCTACCAGTGTCTCCGCCTGGACGAAGAAGCCCGCGACACGCTGTGGGACGACATCGCCAACCTGGTGTTCGACCACATCTGGCGCCTGGTGCTTCCCGAGGAGGGGGACGAGGCTGCAGGGGAACCCGAGCGTGCATTGGCCCGCGCGATTCTCTCCGAAGCGCTGGAGCTGCTTCCCGAGCCCGACGATCCCGACCACTGCCACACCCGGTTGGTCCGGAGCTGGCCGGCGACCGCCGAGCGCCTGCTGCACGCACCGCTGACCGCGAACGGGCTCACCGTCGCGGGCCTGATCGCGACCCTGGGCACCAAAGAGGTCGTACAGGCAGGCGATCCCGAGGACGTTCCCGCGTTGGCGCCGCTCACCGAACGTCTGGGCGTGGGACACGTGTCGCACCCCGACCTCGATGGCCTCGCGCTGGTGGAGCTGCGCTGGGACGGGGGAACCTGGCGCCTGGGGGATGCTCCCCAGCCCGGTCCGAAGACGTTGGCCCTCGTGCGGGTCGCGCCTACGTTCCACCCGACTCCCCCGGATGGATTCACAGCGGGTCCGTCGCCTCACGCCATCCTGCTCGCGGCGTCGCGAGAGGGGTTGGAGGACGCCGTGCCGTGGGGCGAGGGCTGGGCCTCACTCGCCCGGGTGCTCGAGACCTCGGCCGCCGAAGAAGCCGAAGACCCCTCGTTGTGGGCGGGGAGCGCGATGCGACGGGACGATCTGCTGCGGTTGGCGCGCCTGGCGCTGCATCCCCACGGCGCGAAGACCCGCTTTCGGGCTTCGGACGGCACCCGGATCCCGTTCTCTGACGTGTTCGCGGGTCGGGTGCAGCTCGCGTATCGCGCGGGCCCCGAGGTGTTCGAGTCCCAGACCGTACTCGTGACCGCCGACGAGGCCACAGCGCTCCGAACGCTCGGAGCGACCGTGAACTGGCGCTTCGACGACGCGCCCAGTGTGTGGACCCAGACCCCCGACAGCGATGCCGAGTGGCTCGTCCGGCACGAGGTCAGCGGGGTGGCCGGGCACGGCTGGCTGGGGCTGCGCATGCCCTACGACCCCACCGCCAGCGTGTTCGTGCGCCGGGGGTGGCGAACCCGGGTGGCGAGCGAGCTCGATCGGGGCCTGCGTTGTCACGGGTGGATCCACGCCCGCGGAGAGCACGGCCACGACGGCCTGTCCGAGCTCCAGGACGCCGCGATCGGCCTCCTCGAGGCGCTGGCGGACGCCCTGGAGCGCGGCTTCGACGGTCCGGATGCCGACGCCCGGACGGCTGCGGCTCAGCGCTACGCCGCCGACTTCGCCTGGATGGGTCGACGGCCCGACACCCCGACGCCGATGCACCTCGCCACCCGTCTGGCGCGCACGGTCGAGGTCCCGCTGCCGGGCAGCACCGATCCCTGGGGCCACCTGCAGCTGTGGTGGGACTCCACCCCCGAGCTCCGACCGCCGTTCCCGTTCGAGGTCCACGGGTTCTTCGGGCAGCCGGTCGCCCTCGACGCGGATCCCCACAACCCCGGTTCAGACGGGTCCGAAGCGGGGGAGGGTTCGTCCGGGGCCGCGTACACGGGCGGTTCCGGGGGTCGGACGTCCAGGAGCGCCGAAGCGGAAGCGGTGTTGATGCACGCGGTGCGTCGGATGGACCTGGGCACCGAAGTGTCGATGCACCTGGCGGGTGACTCGCACCAGGTGCGCGCCTGGGGCCAGGCCACGCTGCACGTCGAGCTCGGGATGCGCGACGTCGTGGTGGCGTCGGCGATGGCGGGGGACCGGTCGGCGCTGGCCCGGTTGATGCTCCGGGTGGCCCGTGCGATCCACAGTCGAGAAGCGGCGAACGGCCGGGTGCGCGACTTCCCGGCGATGCAGGCCGCGGTGTTCGACAGCCTGGCGCACCTCGAGCGCGCATGGAGTGAGGCATAGCTCGCGTTCATCCGCGGTTTCATTCGCCGCTGGACGCATCGCCCTTCAACACTCGGGTACGGAGGTACACCTCGGTTTCGGTCGACGCGCCCAGTGACGAATGAAACACGCGGCCTGAACGCAACGCTGCTCCCTGCGAAAGAGGACAGGATCGGCTGGGGTTTCGCGCATCAGCGAAGACCGTCGTCCACCGGACAGCTTGTGATGACGGGTCAGTTCGCCACCCGTCGCTCGCCTCTCGACAACGCCCGCCAGGCCACCCTCTCCTGGGTGCGGTCGCGCATGCTCGACACGATCCAGGTCGTGTCGTGGAGTGAGGCATAGCACCCCGGGGTGGAGTGCCCCCGGTGGGTCAGAATGCCCGGGAAACGTCTTGACGGGCGAGAGAACGGTGCCCCCGAAATGCGCGGAGGCACGAGCACATTTTCCGGGGGTACCTGAACGCGTCAGGACGTTCAGTGGAAGGGTTCGGTCGGTTCATCCCTCGCTTGCGAGGGTGGGCCGGCGAACCGGGAAGGGATCGATGGCAGATCCTGGCACGCCCTCTGCTCATGGGCGGGTGACCGAGCGCCACGGAACGGCGCACCAGGAGGTCCCCATGACCCAGCGGATTCCCGCCTTCTTCTTCGTGTTCACCGCCCTCATCGGGATGACCGGCTGCGGCCTGTTCGGCGGCTCGAAGACCACGACGCCCGCGGCAGCTCCGGCCAAGCGCGAGCTCCCGGCCGTCGAAGAGGTCGAGGAGGTCGAGGAGGTCGAGCCTCCCGAAGTGGACGCGATCGACGAAGACGTCGGAGGCGACGACGAGTTCGGCGACGAAGCCGTGGATACGGGCTCGAACTGACCCGCGACAGCGGCTATCGGAGCGGCTCGGGGGTCCAGTTCGTGCCCTGACTCTCGAACCAGAGCGGTGGACGCGCTGGGCCTTCGGGCTGAACGGGCTGCATCGTGCGGGCGTTCCACACGCGGCCGCCCAGCACCGTGAGGTCGATGTCGGCGCTGTTGCGCAGGTCCTCCAGCGGGTTGCTCGCGAGAACGACCATGTCGGCGAGCTTCCCGACCTCGAGGGACCCCAGATCGCCCGCCAGGCCGAGGCTCTCGGCGGGGTGACGCGTGCCGGCCCGGATGGCTTCCAGCGGGCTCATGCCTCCCTGCTCGAACATCCACAGCTCCCAGTGGGCGGCCAGGCCTTCCCGCTGGCCGTGGGCCCCGATGTTCACGCGGCCTCCAGCGTCTGCCAGGGTCTTGGTGAACTTCGCGACGTCGATGTGGTTGTACTCCCCGTCGGGGGACAGCTCGCGGCGACGGGCCCGCGGATCGACCCGCCAGCGCGGCACGAACGTGAGCAGGCGCGGCTCGGCCCAGACCTCGGTCATCGCGTACCAGTACTCCTCGCCCATCAACCCGCCGTACGCGACGCCCAGGGTGGGGGTGTAGGCGACCGGCTGCTGGCTCCAGAGCTGCAGGATGTCGTCGTAGGCGTGCTGGACCGGAATCGCGTGCTCGATGGTGGTGTGGCCGTCGATGATCATCGTCAGGTTGTGCATCAACAGCGAGCCACCTTCCGGGACCACCATGATCCCTTCCTGACGGGCGGCCTCGAGCACCTGCTGGCGCTGGTCCCGGCGAGGCTGGTTGTAGGACTTCACGCTGATGGCGCCCACCGACTTCATCCGCTGGACGTGGCCCAGGGCGTCGTCGAGGCTGTCGATCTTCGCGGTCGCTCCGGCGGACTTCGCGCCGTAGAGGATCGTGCCGGTCGAGAAGATGCGCGGAGCGGTGGTGAGCCCGGCCTTCTGCATCTCACTGGCGGTAAAGATCTCGCCCGTGTCGTTGCTGGGGTCGTGGATGGTGGTGACGCCGAACGCCAGGTTGGCCAGCTGCACGTAGTTCTGCTCGGGGATCAGCCCGCCCCGGCCGTGCGGACCGTGGGCGTGGGCGTCGACGAGGCCCGGCATCACGGTGCGCCCTTCGCCTTCGATCACGATGGCGCCGTCTGGCACGGGGGTTTCGTCCCTGGCGCCGATGGCCGTGATCCGGTCTCCCGCCCACACCACCGTGCCGTCCTGGATCACCTCGAAATCGCCGCCGTCGGACTCGCGCATCGTGATGAGTCGCACGCCGACCAGCGCCATGGTGGCGTCTGGACGGTCCAGATCTTCGGTCCATCCGAGCGACTCGGTGCTCGGCTCGGGGGGCTCCTCCTCGAAGATGGCGTCGCTGATCGCCGTCGAGAACAGCTCGGGTCCGACCGTCCAGTGCACGCGGGTGGTGCGGCTCGTCCCCGAGAAGTGCAGGTGCATGCCGGCGATGTCCGAGACCGTGGCCTGGGGGATGGCGCCGCCGCTCGGGGAGACGGACTCGGTGTCGCCCGTGGGTGCGAAGGGCCGGACGTGCACGTCGTGGTCCTCCTGCCAGGCCAGCCAGCGACCGTCCGGAGACACCCGCAGGTCGGTGGCCATCTCGGAGGTGGCATGGGTGGTGGACTCGCGGGTGGTGAGGTCGAGGGCCGCGAGCGACAGGGTCTCCCCGCCCTTCAGGTGGTACAGCACGTTCGGATTGGCGCCGAAGTGGGGCGACATCCCGGAACGCGCGACGCGGACGGGCTCGGCGCGCTTGTTCTTCCACTCCAGCACGTACAGGCCGGGGTCTTTGGCGTACAGGCCCGAGATCAGCCCGCCCCCGCGGGTCTTCCGGTAGGCGATGCGGCGGCCTTCGGGACCGAACACGGGCTCCCGGTAGTGCCCCATGGGCAGGTCGATCGCCTTGCCACTGCCCGTCGACAGGCCGCCAGCGGGCTTGACGACCTTGAGGGTGGCGAGTGCCGTGTCGCTCCACTCGACGTACACGACGCGCTTGCAGTCCCGCGACCAGCTGGCATCGAGCTCCCGGGTGCCTTCGGGGGCGCGGGTGAGGGGAACCGGCTTCGCGCTGCCGTTCAGGGGCTTGATCCACAGGCGGCCGAGGGCCTCGAACACCACGGCGCGCCCATCGGGAGATGTCCGGGCGTTGCGGATCATCTTCACGTCGAAGGTGTCGGGGGCCACCTCGACGTCGAACCGCACGGGAGCCCGGACCTCGCGGCGATCCGCGACCTGGAACGGGATTCTCTCGGCCTGCACGGGCTGAAGACCGGATCCGGCTGTGGAGAGCTCGGCGGGGTCGGCCGGAACGCGCCACAGGCCGCCCTGGGCCCACACCACCAGCTCGGTTCCGTCGGGGGTCCAGTCGAAGCGGGGGTAGACCCCGTGGATCGCCCAGGTCTCCTGCATGTCGCGATCGAGGCCGTCCCAGAGCAGCCACTCCCGACCCGACTCGAGGTCGTGCAGCATCAACACGGACCGATGGCGGATCCGGCGCACATAGGCGAGGTGACGGCCATCGGGATGGGGCGTGGGACGCACTGCGCCTCCGGCCCCTCCGACGACACGCTCGATCTGCCCGTCGTGCCGATCGAGGCGCTCGATGACGTAGATTCCGGAGTTGCTGTCCTTGTTGTACTCGAAGTACTCGCCGGGTGTGGCGTCGCGCGACCAGTAGACGTAGCGTCCGTCCGGGCTGAAGGCGGGTTCGCCGGTGTCCTTCTGGTCGTTCGCGCGCTCCGTGAGCTGCAGTCCACCGCTCTTCTCGCCCTCGAGGTGGTAGAGCCAGATCTCGCCGGCCCCGAGGCTGCGCCAGCCGGTGAAGTGCTTGCGGGCGACCACCCAGTCGTCCCACACGGCCGGGCTGTTCAGCAGACGGAAGGACTCGTCCGTGATGGGCGTGGGCTCGGCGTCGGCCGTCGTGAGGTCGAGGCGCCAGATGTTGTCGCCGCCGCCGCGGTCCGAGGTGTAGATCAGCCCGTTCCCATCGGGCGTGTAGAGGGGTTGCATGTCCCAGGCCATGCCGGACGTGAGGGGCTTCGCCTCGCCGCCCGTGAGGGGCAGTTCGTAGAGGTCTCCCAGCAGGTCGAAGACCAGGCGGTCGCCGTCGGGATGCACGTCGAGAGACATCCAGGTGCCCTCGTCGACGTCGATGTCGACGAACACGGGCTCCCCGGGCGGAGCGTCGACCGTCCAGCCCTCTTCTTCGTCTTCTGCGTCTTCTTCGCCGGATTCCTCGTCGGCATCCGGCTCGTCGGCGAGGGCGAAGGGCGTCAGGAAGAACAGGAAGTGGAGCATGGCGGACCCTGGGGTTGTCCGAGGGTCTCGAGCAGGATGCGGCCCTTCAGGCGGGTCTCCTCCAGCTCGGCCTCGGGATCGGAGAGGTGGGTGATAGCGCCTCCGACTCCGAGCGTCGCGTGGGCGGGGCGTCCGGGCTGATCGGGGTGGAGCACGAGGGTGCGGATGACGATCGACAGGTCGGTGGTGCCGTCGACCGCGAAGTAGCCGAGCGCCCCGCTGTACAGCCCGCGCTCGCGGCCTTCCAGCGCATCGAGGAGCGACAGCGTCCGGGGTTTCGGGGCTCCGGTCATCGACCCGCCCGGAAAGCACGCCTGGACAGCGGTTCCGGGCCCGACGTCCGCTCGGGGGACGCCGGTGATCGTGCTGACCAGCTGATGCACGGTGCGGTAGGACTCGACCCGGAACAGATCGGGGACGTCGACGCTGCCGACCTCGCACACCCGAGCCAGGTCGTTGCGCAGCAGGTCGACGATCATCAGGTTCTCGGCCCGCTGCTTCTCGTCGGTCTGAAGCTCCGTGGCCAGGGCGATGTCCTCGGGTCGGGTGCGACCACGGGGGGTGGTGCCCTTGATGGGTCGTGCTTCGATCGTCCTGCTGGAATCTTCGTTCACAGCGATCCGCAGGAAGCGCTCGGGAGAGGTGGAGAGCACGGACAGGCTGCCCGCTGTGCCGCGGGGGTCGGTGAAGCGCAGGAAGGCTCCGTGCGGCGCGGGATTGGCGTGGCGGATCGCGCGGTAGGCATCGAGGGGCCGGTAGGGGAGGGGAACCGTCAGCGTGTTGGTCAGGCAGACCTCGTACGTCTCGCCGGCCCGGATCGCAGCCTGAGCGTTCAGGATGCGCTGCAGGTAGGCCTCGTCGGTGTGGTGTGCGACGGGGGGGCCCGTAGCGACGGGGGGATCGGGGGGCGCGGGTGCGGGAGGGGGCCAGGACCGGGCAACGGTGTCGGCCCAGGTGCGGTTTTCGGGATGGTCGAGTGCGATGAGCCAGGTCTGCTCGCCATCGCAGACCACGATGCGGTCGGCCTGGACGAACAGGGCATCCGGCGTGTCCACGCGCTCGGGAGCGGGGCTGGGAGGGGCCGCGCGGCCGTCGGGGGTGTCGGCCTTCAGGGCGTAGCCGAGCACGCCGTACAGTCCCGGCAGCGCGGGCAGTCGGCCGCGATCCGCAGGGTCGATGCGGTTGGCGGCCAGGTGGGCGTCGATGGCCTGGAACAGGGAGCCACGCTCGGAGCTGTGGCCGCTGCGGGTGGAGTGGACGAGGGTTCCCGGGAGACCGTCGGGGCGGGGCTCTCGGTCGGTCGTGTAGCGAAGCACCCCACCGAGCGGGCCCGTTCCGTCTCCGAGGATGTGGATCCCTCCGGCGTGGCGGGCGCGTTCGGGGCGTACGCTGCTCGCCGAGTCGAGCCAGAAGGCGTTGTCGGAGGACCCGTACAGGGCCGTGAACACGGCTTCGGGGTCTGCGGAGGGCAGGGTGCGGACGTGCAGGTGGCGAGTGGCTCGGGAGGGCCGGGCAGCGGTGGTGGACCGCGCGGACGGCCCGAGGGGAACGCCGGCCATCTCCAGGAATCGCGCCACGAGTGCGTCGCCGTGCTGGGTGAGGATGCTCTCGGGGTGGAACTGCACGCCCACGGTGGTGGGGTCCTCCCGCACGCTGACCGCCATGCACAGGCCGGTGTCGTCGTCGACCCAGGCGGTCTGGACGAGGGAATCCGGGAGCGCCGTGGCGCCGAGGCTGTGGTAGCGCACCACCTCGAAGGTCTCGGGGAGACCTGCGAACAGCCCGTCTCCATTGGGCTCATCGGGCTCGTCGGGCTCGTCGTGGTGTCGGATGCGGGAGAGCCGGCCGTGGAAGGGTTCGACGGGTTCGACAATGCCGCCGTGGTGCACGACCAGCGCCTGCATGCCCAGGCAGACGCCGAACACCGGCAGGGGTGCGTCGAGCAGGAGCCGGCTGTGACCGAGGTCGAGGGCGCGGGTGGGGCGGCCCGGGCCGGGCGAGATGAACGCGGCGGCGTAGCGATCCAGGTGGGACCGGTCGAATCCGGGGGCGTCGTGGGGCACGACATCGGGCTCGATCCCCGACAACCGCGCGATCTGGTGTGCCAGGTTCCGCGTGAACGAGTCGTGGTTGTCGATGAGCAGCAGGCGTGGCACGGCCGTCCTCGGAGCGGGGTGCCATAACGTCGACAACTCGCGACGTGGGCCCAGGCGGCGGGGCAGGTAGTCTCCGGCCATGGCTCGGCGGCGGAACCAGGTGTTGGCAGGGGGCTGTGGCCTCGTGTTGGCGGGGCTGCTGGCGATCGCGCTGTGGATGGCGTCCGTCCCGACGGTCGATCCCGGGCCTGCCGCTGTGAAGACGCCGCAGCAGGCGGTCCGGACCGTGCTTCGCGATGCGCCGGCGCTCCCCGAGGAGGAGAGTGCAGAACCCGGCGCGGCGGACCCGACGTCGATCGGGATGGCGATCCACGGTGAGCTGGGGTTGTCGATGCGCAACCGGGTGTGTCGGCTGTGCATCGCGGAGATGCTCGATCACGAGGACTGCCGGCGCTGCGGGGGCTACGCGAACGCGGGCCGGTTGGTGTTCGACATGGTCGATCTGGAGGGGCGGCCCTTCGAGGAGAGCGCGACCCTCGTGGCGCAGTGTGCGGAGCGGTACACGGGGGGGCCGTCCGGCTACATCGATCTTCCACCTGGACCCTGCAAGGTCGCCGTTCTTCGGTTCACGTCCGTCTTCCGGTCGGCGACCCGGTGGGTGGAGGTCGACATCACCACCGACGACGAGACCTACGAGCTGTTCGAGGTCGCGAGCGGCCCGGTCGGTGGGGTGGGGGTGAAGCTCGACTACGAGGACGGGGCGTTCCGGGTGATCGATCTCATCGGCAGCTACGCGGGGGGGCGGGTGCCGGTAGGCGCGGAGATTCTGGCGATCGACGGCCAGCCAGCCGGACTTCCGGTCGATCCGGGCGTCGCGGATCCGCGGTCGTCACTTCCCGGGCCGGTGGGGACCGAAGTCGAGGTGCAGATCGGCTACGAGAGCGAGGCGGGCTGGGTCGAAGAGACGGTGCTGCTGGAGCGCCAGGCCATCGGCGCGCACGAGATCGGGCTCGGCGGGACGCCCGGATGAGTCGCGCAATGGAGACGCTTCCCACTGCCAGCTGTTCTTCGCCGGTGCGGTCCGGACTGCGGTGGTGGGACGGAATCGGGGTGCGAGCGTGGAAAAGCTCCTTTACTCCGGCTTCGCCTCCGCGCTTCGCTTGGCGTGTTCCCTACACCCGACGCTACATGAGAACTGTAAGCGCTGCGGTGTCGATGAGGCCGACGTCATCCGTTCTCATGCTCGCGATCTGACCGCTTTGCGCGGTGGAGACGGCGTACCAGAAGGACCGTGGCTGCGGAGGACGCCCGGACCGCGCTGGCTTCAGGGCGGGTCCGCCATAGGACCGTGCTGTCAGGCCCTTCCGACGCTCGAGCTGAAAGCAGCGACTCCAGCCCACCCACGAGGGCCAGGGCCAGCGTCAGCGAGCCCGTCCTCGTCGCGCGACAGCACGACACCAATCGGGGCGATGATTCTGCTGACGCAGTACGACCCGCAGCAGACGGACCCGAGCGAAGCGGTCCAGCTGCGGAGTGGTCGTCCGCAGGAAGACTGGCGCTTGCGCCAGATCGACCGGAGGATCGAGCGCTGAAGGGGTGCTCGAGGAGAAACGAAGAGTTTCCCATCGAAATCAACAGGTAGAAAACATTGAGGTGGCCCCTGCGGACTCAGCTGTCTGTCGACCGTTGGCCCAGCCCGCCACGTCGTCTTCCGACCGTTGGCCCAGCCCGTCACGTCGTCTCCTGATCGCCCCGGCAGGACCATCCTCTATGGAGGATCGAGCGCTGAAGGGGTGCTCGAGGGGAAACGAAGAGTTTCCCATCGAATCAACGGGAACTCGTGGTCCAGGACAGCACGGTCTCGATCGGCGGGTGGTCGGACATGTCGTCGCCGTTGTCGAACCGGAAGGTCGCGCTGCGGTCGGCCCAGGAGTCCACCGTGAGCGACAATCCGTCGCCGTCGCGGATCAGGAATCGGTCGATCTCGTCGGGCTGATCGCAGGTGACCTCCGTGCACGCGTCCCGCAGCCCCGCATCGGCGTACAGCTGGAGCTCGTCGGCATCCTGGGGGTCGGACGGGCGGAGGTTGGTGTCGCCCAGCAGCACGATGGCGTGACCGGACAGGGCGTCGATGGTGTCGATCACCTCGAGGACCTGGCTGCGCCGTGCGGCGTCGTCGGCCTCGCCACCCCCGGCCTCGTGGTGGGTGTTCAGGATCGAGAGCGTGCCGGTGCCGAGCTCCACTGTGATGCGCTGAACGCCCTTGCTGGCCAGGCAGTCGCTCGCACCGTCCAGAACCCCGTTGCACTCGGCGTAGTGGCGCTCGGCGTAGTCGGTGACGGGGTCGTAGGCCAGGAAGGTGAGCCCAGCACCGTAGACGCGGTCGGCATCGACGGTGTCGTCGAACCAGCGCTGCTCGGGATGCGGCGTGTCGGTGAGCGCCGCGTGGAAGTCGGGGTCGAAGTCCTCTTGCAGCCCGACGACGTCGTAGTCGCCGAGCAGGGGCGAGATGGCCTCCATCCGCTCGAGCGTGGGCCGGTCGCTGTCGGACAGGCTGTCGGGCAGGCCCTGCACGTTGTAGGTCAGCAGCGTGAGGGAGCCGTCCGTGGGAAGCGGCGTGTCGCTGTCTTCGGGGCCGGAAGAACAGCCGAAGATCGTCAGCGTGAGCAAGGTCGGCGCGAGCAGGGTCGATGCGAATGTCGGGAGTCTACGTGTGCTCATGGGGAACATCCCTGGGCGGTCTGGCTGCAGCTCCCGTCCGTCCCGATGAAGAACACGCCGGAGCCGCCCTCGAAGCGCACGTGGAACGCATCGGTGTGGATGGGCAGGATCACGTTGTTCAACGACACGTCGACGTCCGGTGGATCGGCGGACTGGTCGACGAACACCGTGCTGTCGCCTCCGACGGGGCCGGTCTCGATGACCACATCGGTGAGGAGCAGCGGGGGAAGGACGGCCTGCGGCGGGGCTCCGTCGCTGCCGGTGGTGAGTGCCGAGCCGTCGGGAGCGGCGTTGCGACGCATGCCGACA
Source organism: Myxococcota bacterium (assembly GCA_965224055.1). Taxonomy (GTDB): domain Bacteria; phylum Myxococcota_A; class UBA796; order UBA796; genus JACKEQ01. The sequence goes on from OZ245034.1 coordinate 7,912,991, forward strand.
TCCGTGACCTGGGCGCTGTCACTCGCCGCGAGGGCGATGCCACCCCCCACGGCGGCGGTGTTGTCGTCGACATCGCTCGAGAGCACAACGAGCGCAGACTGCTCTGCGAACACGCCGCCACCGCGGTTCGAGGCCTGATTGCGCGCAACGAGGGAGTCCTCGACGTCGATCTCGGCGGCGAACCCGCTGATGGCCCCGCCGTCCTGGGCGGTGTTGTCGGTCAGCTCGCTGCCGTCGAGCACGTTCAGCATGGCGTTGTCGACGTGCACGGCACCCCCGGACCCGGTGGTCTCGCAGCCGGTCATCGAGACGTCGACGAGGTCGAGCACGCCACTGACGACGGAGATGCATCCTCCATCGGTCGAGACCACGCCATTCCCCTCGATCGCGAGGCTGGACAGCTCCACCGAACCCGGCGGCGTCAGGGTGTCGACCGTGAACAGGGGCGTGCTCGGGACCGCTGGGCGGACGGGCATCCGGGTGGCCGTGGGCGAGGTGATGGTGACGGGGCTGGACAGCGTGGTGGTGGGGATGGGCACGGCTCCTGACGTGGATGGGCAGATCTCCAGGGTGCTGTACGTGTCTGCGGTCTGCCAGTCGAATGCGCTGGTCCCCGATGCCGGGAAGGGCGTGCTGTCAGCGACGATCAGCCCGAAGGAGGCCTGCTCGGTGTACACGCCAGCGACGTCCTGGCAGTCCCAGTCGTTGGGGGCCCGCTGTGCGATGGGGCTGCAGCTCTCCATGCCGACGCCAGGGGTTCCGAGGCCGTCTCCATCGGCGTCCGGGTACCAGGTCGCCGCCGCACCCACGGAGGCGTCGCTGTCGTCGCAGTCGTCCTCGTTGGGAACCCGACCCAGTGCATCGGGCTCCCCGCTGCAGGTGAGCGTGCCAGTCCCGGGATCCCCGAGCCCGTCGGAGTCGAGGTCGTCGGCGTACACCTGTGGTTCGAGGGCGTTTGCGGGCGCACAGTCGAGGGCGTTGTCGACCACGGGCGTGGTGAGGAGCTGAGGACAGCTGGTGGTGAACGAGACGTCGGGGTCCCCGGTGAGGTCGCCGTCGAGGTCCTCGAACCACTGGATCGCCATGTCGTCGTCGGGGCTCGCGGCGCTGCAGTCGTTGTCGAGCCCATCGCAGGGGATCTCGGGGCTGTTGGGGTTGATGGAGGGCTCCCCGTCCTCGCAGTCCCCATCGGCGAGGCTCGAGGTGATCGGATTGGGCGGGTTGTCGCAGTCGGCATCCACGATCACCTCGTCGCCGAATCCGTCCATGTCGGTGTCCTGGTAGTACGGCCCGACCTCGTCGATCTGGCCGTTGCAGTTGTTGTCGAGGTCGTCACAGAGCTGCTCGGGACCGGCATCGAAGAAGACCGCGGGCTCCTGGTCGTCGCAGTCGTCCCCGTCCCAGGCTTCGGCTTCATGCTCGTCTGCATCGCAGTCCCGGACGACGAACCGGGCTGCCGGGACCTGGGGATCGTAGATGCGATCCGCGCATCCGGACTCGGCCGTGAAGGCCGTCGACTCCAGGCGGATCTGGAGGGTGACGGCATCGGGCAGCGCATCACCACAAGTCGCTGCGAGCTCGGCCAGATCGGCCGTATAGCGATCGATGGCGTCGACGGCCCCGTCTGCAGGGCCTTCCGGGGCGTCCTCGGTGGAGAGCACCTGACAGGACGCGCCCACACAGGCTTCGACGAGCGGAGACAGGTCGGGGAGGACGTCGGACAGCTCGGTGGCGCGATCGGCGGTGAGCGTGAAGGACAGGGTGCCGTGCACGTCGACGTCGAGGGCCTGGGCAGGCGAGGCATCGGATGGGGTGGGCGTCACGGCGGCTGCGGGATCCGCGCCCACGATGACCTCGGCGAGGCCGGCCTCGAACACCCGGACCTCGAGGGCGGTGTCGACCTGCTGTTCGTGGACGATGCCATCCTCGTCGGTGGCCCGGGCCTCGATGGTGACGGTGCTGCAGCCCTCGGGGCAGTCGCCGGGCAGGACCGGAATCGCTACCGTGAGGGTGGGGTCCAGGACGTCGGGCAGATCGAAGGCATCGATCGGCACGGACTGGCTCTGGCTGTCGAGGCGGCTCGAGATGGTCACGGTCCGGCCGGCGAACGCATCTGCGAACGCGAGGCGCACGGTGGGCTCGGCGGGCAGGGAGCAGTCCGACAGAGCGGCGGGCACGGGGGACTCGATGATCTGCAGGTCGAGGGCGCTCTCGGCCTCGTTTTCGAGGGCGGCCTTCAGGTCCTCGGCGGGGATCCAGGCGCATCCTCCCACCCCTCCGACGAGGAGGAGGGCGAACACGGCGCGCCAACGGGGGCTTCGGGAGGATCGGATGGTGGGTCGAGCGGGCATGGCCGCATCATGCCAGACTCAGAGGGCACACGAGGGACCGGTGCGCGCCAGATCGGCCATGGTGTCGAAGGTGTCTTCGATCCCGCCGAGCGCCATGCTGGCCGCGAGCCGCACGGGGACGTTGCCACCGGGGTCGCTCCAGCTCCAGAATTCCACGAGGGTGCGGGGCGTTCCGTCTTCGCCGGTGAGATCGACGAGGAACCAGCCGCCGTAGGTGAACGTGACCTGGAGCTGACCGTCTGCGGCGGCCTTCGCTTCGCCCGTGAGGTCTGGAACGCCACCCGGAGGGGGTCGCCAGGTCATCTCGCGCACCCGACCCTGCGAGGCTTCCTGGAGCGGGACGTGGATACGCTGCTGGACCACCCACCAGCGGTCGGTGAGCAGGGGCACGGGCAGGCGCTGGAACACGATCCGGTCGGCGCCACAGGGCTCACCGTCGAGGACGAGGACGGTGTCGAGCTTGGTGTAGGCGGGTTTGTTGCGGTCGTCGTTGATCGCGCTGAAGAAGGCGTCGATGGGCACGTCGACCACGCCCACCCCCCAGATCTTCCGGGCTTTCGTACCGTCGGCGTCCACCAGGCCCGTGGCGACGGAGCCGTTGGCGACCTCGTCCCACACGGAGTCCGGAATTCCGGGTGCTTCGGAGCCGTGCCGTGTGCCACGCAGGGGCGCGACCTCGGCGAGACGGGCCTTCAGTTCGGGAAGCGGGACCTCGGCCCCGACTGCAGTGGGGACGACGAGGACGAGGAGGGGGGTCACTCGGTGAACGTACCCGTTGCGCCGCCAGGAATCGACATGGTGCCCGTGAAGGTCTCGGGGTCGTAGCTGTAGTCTCGGTTGTACAGACCGCCGAAGACTCCGAACGGGAAGTAGGCGTCGGCCTCGACCGTGCCGCACTGGGCTTCGCCCACGTAGTTCGCGAGGGTGATGTCGTAGGTGAAGTCGACCGTCTGGATGACGTCGCACTCGACTTCGTAGTAGGTGAATCCCAAGAACCCGCTGAATGGCCCGCCGAGCACCGTGCAATCTTCGATGTCGAGGTCGGTGGAGTACGAGCCGGTGCCCCCGTTGCCCGTGCTGAAGTCCCCGGCCATGCACCCCGCGACGTCCGAACAGGCACCCGCAGTGGTGATGCGTGTCTCGTTCTCGAAGGTGTAGGTGGTGGACCCACTCACCACACCGGTCCAGTCGAAGGAGAAGGTGGTGGTGTAGGGGATGTCGGACGTGGAGAAGGGCGCGGCTTCGGCGGCACCCAGGCTGGCGAGCAGGAGAATCATGTGGACTCCAGACAGCGAGCTGTCGACGAGAGGGAGTTTCGGTGATTGTACCCGATCCGCTCCCGTCTGGCCGCGCGCGCTGCTTACATGCCGATTGCGACGACTATTCCGGTGCGATGCAAGCGGAGAACGAGCCGCCGCTCCAGGACGTGCCACCACCGTCTGTCGCGTTCAGAAAGCCGCAGAACTTGAGCGAGCCGGACGGGCACGGTGAGGGATCGGCGCAGGCTGCGCTGGTGGGGTCGGTCACCGGCTTTGCGAAGTAGGTGATCGTGTCGTCCGCGACGCGGAGGATCAGGCGGTTGCGCCACCATCGGTTGGCCTGGTTCCATCCGCCCGGAGGGGCATCGACGCCGTCGCCGTCGTAGTACAGCCAGAACCCTGGATCCCCGGGGTCGGGGTCGAGGACTCCGCAGCCGTCTGGGGGCTTGGGCTGTCCGACAGGCTGGTCGAAGTCCGAGCAGTCGAGGCTGATCGCCATCTGGCCCGTCGGTTCGACGAAGAACCCGGTTGTTCCGTCATCGGACGGATCTGCGGTGTTCATGTCGAACACGTAGTTCCAGTCGGACAGGGCCTGCGGAACAGCGGGCGGGTTGAGCGCCCAGGCAGGGCTGGACGCGAGGCAGCCTGCGATCAGGCCTGCACAGATGGGTCGAATGGTGGACACGGTTCCTCCTGTGCCGTGTACATCGGCTCCGTCGGGGGCTTCTTGAGCGGCGGTTCGGGTCTGCGCAGCGTGATCGCAGGGGGCTCAACCGACGGTGCGGGTGTGTCGATGAGGGCGGCAATGGAGGTCACCATGCACCGCTCGATTCTCAATGCCGCGGCCGTGTTCGCTGGGTCGCTCGTCTCTGCGTCGGCCCTTGCCGTCAATCCGCCACCGGTCGATCAGGAACTGTTTCAGTGGACCTACGCTCTGGACCTGGGCACGCTGGACGACACTTCAGACGATCTCGTCAGCTCGGACTGGATCGACTTCACAGGGGTTCTCCGGGTCTCTGGCTCGTGCGCGGGCCTGACCCAGCCCAACAACCAGCCCAAGGCCCCCGAAGGCTGTGGGACGTTCACGGGGATGGGCTCGGAGCTCGGCTACTGGCTCTTCTACGACGGCGATGCCGCGGACGCGCCTCCGGGTGGATGGAACGCTGGGAACGCGTGGTGGCGCAATCGGATCATCCTCCGCTACTGGAACGACAACCTCCTCTATGTCGGGAAGTACCGTGCGAATCCTGCACACAGCACGTGCTGGAGCGACACGCCTTGCCCGTCCGGCGCCGTGAAGTTCTGCGGTGAGCTCTCGGCACAGGATTCCGGGGTGGAGTGGAGCACCGGCACCTTCGAGTTCTGCGCTCAGCCGGAATAGCTGTTTGGCCAAGGCGTTCGGCTGTCGGGCCACTGGGGTGGGAAGTCCGGGCCGAACCGGGTAAGGTGTGCGCTCTACCTCATGTGCGGAGCGCCCAACATGCCCCGGATCGCCATTGCTGGCCTGCCCATCCTGTTCCTCGCTGCCTGTGGAACCACCACCCCGCAGGTCGACCCTCCGGATGGTACGCCGCCTACGCCCCCTGTAGATGGCGACCCGACGATCACCCTGCCGGACTCTGCGCCTGCCGTCGAGGCCAAGATCGAAGGCATGGTCAACCCGCCCGGCACGCTCACCTCCACGGTTCAGGAGACCGGTGCGGTCGTCGTGGAAGACGAGGAGCAGGGCTGGACCGTGTCGATGTCGATGGCGGGCTTTGGGCGTGAAGGGGCTGTGGAGGCGGCTGGGCAGGCCGTTCGCCAGTCCGGCGACGATCGAGCGGACCTGATTCGGCCGAACATCACGGAGTGGTACGAAGTCGACGGGCCCACCATCGAGCAGGGCTTCGACATCGCTGTGGCGCCGTCGGGTGACGGTCCGGTTCGCCTGGAGTTCGAAGTGGTGACCGAACTTCGACCCTGGCTGGTCCGGGACACCATTCGGTTCTCCGGCGAAAACGGCCATGTTCAGATGATCTACGACTCTCTCGAGGTGTACGACGCCGAGGGCGCGACCCTCGATAGCTGGATGGAGCTGGACTGTGACGTGCAGCCGAACTGCGTGATCACCTTGGCATACGACGACACCGACGCGGTCTACCCGGTGGTGGTGGACCCGATCTTCTACGACGCCAATGTCATCTTGAATCCGACGGTTGGCTTCGGTGTCGCCGTCGATGCCGATGACGTGGGGTGGGACGTCGCAGTCGACGGCGACACGGCGATCGTCGGGATTCCGATGGCGGACGACCCGTTCGGGACACCCCTGAACAAGGGTGTGGCAATCGTCTACGACTTCGATGGGACGAGCTGGACGCAGCGCTCGCAGCTCTTCGGAGTGCCTGGCGGCTCGGGAACGGCGAATGCCCACGCAGGGTGGTCCGTCGATGTCGCGGGCGACATCTTTGCCGTGGGTGCACCGGGATCCGACCAGGTGTTCATCTTCGATTCCCCCACCGGGGCCGCTGTATTCGGTGCCACCCAGACCCTTCCAGCGGTCGCCGACCCCGTCAGCAGCGGTGACGAGTTCGGGTGGGCCGTGGCACTGGACAGCGATGGGGACACGCTCGCGGTCGGCGCTCCAAATGGAGGCACCCTCTCGGGGCAGGGCCAGGTGCATGTCTACGAGGCCGTTGCGGGAACGTTCGCGCACGCGGATCTGATCGAGGACTCCGCGCCGGCGGCAGCCGAGGAGTTCGGCTACGACGTGGCTATCTCCGACGACGGGCTGCGGGTCGTCGTAGGGGCGCCCGGCAATCTGGTCGGTGGCGTAGCGTCCGGGGCGGTCTTCGACTTCGAAGATCCGGCTGGCGGCACGATCGCATTCTCGGAGAGTCAGATTATCGATGAGGCGTCGCTGGAGGTGGGAGCGCGGTTTGGTCAGGCTGTCGCGCTGAACGGCGACCTGCTGGCGGTTGGGGCTCCTACCGCGAACAACCCCATCGGAGGCTCGGCAGTCAGCGACGCTGGGGCTGCATTCCTGTACGAGTACGATGATGTCGTCGACATGGAATTCGAGCTGGACGCGACCTTCATCTCTCCGGACAGCGAGGCCAACTCGGCCTTCGGCAACGCCCTTGATGTCGCGCCTTCGGTTCTGGTCGTGGGCCAGCCGGACGCGGTCGCCTTCAACGGCAACGCGGATGGTGGGAACGCATGGGTCTTCAACGACCCCGACGACGACAACTGGGTGCTCGATCAGGAGGTCGGCGAGAGCACTGATGCCCCGCTGAGCGCCGGTGAGGGCTTTGGGTTCTCCGTGGCGCTTGGCACCTCGCTGTTCGTCGGAGCGCCGGATCGTCCCGACAGCTCCAGTCCTGGACCCGGCATCTTCGTGCTCGACGGCTTCGAGGCAGACGACGATGGGGACGGATTCCTGACGGATGCGATCGAGAGCGGCGGCACCTGCGGAGAGATCGCGTGCGACTGTGACGACAGCGACCCCGCCATCAGTCCCGACGCGACGGAGGACGAGAACGATGACGTCGACGAGGACTGCGATGGCTTCCTCGCCGACTGCAACACGTTCAACACGGGCTGCGCTCCGTACAACATCGTGATGACGGAGATCATGGCCGACCCGCGAGGCGGTCAGGACGAGTGGTTCGAGCTCCACAACACGAGCAGCACAAAAGCTGTCGATCTCGCGGGCGCGATCATTCGCGCGGACAGCGAGGCCCACGTCATCCAGGACAACATCCTGATCGAGCCGGGGGAGTACGCGGTGTTCGTCAACGACTCCAGCCTGGCGGGCTCCACGGTGTACGACACCGAGGTGTTCAGCGGCGCTGGTGTGGTGGACGTGGCGTACTACTACGACACGGTGATCCTGCCCGACGAGCAGGCGACGACCAGCCCCGAGTTGAGCCTTCAGGCCGCATCGCTCGGGCCGGACCTGGACAGCGTGGACTACAACTCGAACTTCACGACCGGCACGTCCAACCCGGACGGCGGCACGATGTCGCTCGACCCTGACTTCATGACCAGCACGGCGAACAACACCGCCACGTACTGGTGTGATGCGCGGTCGCTCTTCGGGGACGGGGATCAGTTCGGTACGCCTGGCGCGCCGAACGACGAGTGTGACTACTCCTACAACGTGGAGTTCACCTATTTCCACAACTCGGACCCCGGTCAGAACATCGAAGGCTGCACCGACTTCACCTTCGACTTCGACGCGACCAGCCGCTTCGGGGACACGGGCAACGGCGCAACGTTCATCTTCACCCGCACCACCACCGACCCCGGCGGACAGGAGACGATCGTGCAGTTCGACGACTTCGTGCTGGGCGGTGGAATGGGCGTGACCTACGACGGCACCCAGGCGTTCACAGATGCGTCCCTGTCCGGGGGAGAGATCACCAACATTCCCGACCCCAACTACAGCAACGTGCCGGGTGAGTGGTCCATCGTCGGTTCCTGCCCGCTCTGATTCCGTCTCGGAATGGACGACGATGTCTTTGCGGCACCGCGCTCGGAATCCTCCGGTCGAGACGAGGGGATCCGGGCCCGTGCCCGCAGAGAGCTCTACGTGGCGGGCTCGACCGCGATCGGTCTCGGGGTGTTCCAGGTCTTCTGCAACCCCTGCTTCACCATGACGATCTTCGCCGCCGTCGCTGCGGTCGCCGCGATTCAACGGCCGGACCGACTGCGCTTCGCGGTGGGCGACAATTACCCCGACGACGCCGGGGGACTGTGCCAGGTCCTCGGCTACGTCACGCTGGGCCTCTGCGGACTGCGGATCCTGATCGACATCGCGTTGTTCGCGGTGATGTTCGGCTCGGCGTGAATTCCGCCGGCCCACCCTCGCAAGCGAGGGATGAACCGACCGAATCTCTTCCTTTGAATGTCTCGACGCGTTCAGGTACCCCCGGAAAATGTGCTCGTTCCTCCGCGCATTTCGGGGGCACCGTTCTCTCGACCGTCGAGGCATTCCGCCGGCCCACCCTCGCAAGCGAGGGATGAACCGACCGAATCCCTTCCACTGAATGTCTTGTCGCGTTCGGGTACCCCCGGAAAATGTGCTCGTTCCTCCGCGCATTTCGGGGGCACCGCTCTCTTGAACCGTCAAGACATTACGCGTCGCGGAGCTGGCGCAGGGCCGCGAGGCGCTCCGGCAGCGGGGGATGGCTGCGGCGGAACCGGTCGACCAGCTCGGCCAGGCGTGGGGGCAGGTCGGACGGGGCCTCGGGTTCGTCGGGGTCGACGCCCCAGAACTCGGGGTCCAGGGCTTCGAACGCACCCTCGGGGGCGAAGCCGGCAGCGGTCGCGAGCTCGAGGGCGTAGCGGTCGGCCTGCAGCTCCATGCGCTGGCGATTGCCCATCAGGCCGGCGATCACGACGGTGGGCGAGAGGTGCCGGAGGTCGTGGTGGGCCATCTCGTGGGCGAGCACGAAGGCGATGGCGTCGTCGGAGAGCTTCTCGACGATGGCGCGCGCGATGTAGACCCACGGACCGCGCTTGGTGACCGCGCTGTAGCTGGAGGTCCAGAGCACGACGGCGTGTTTGTCGGCCAGGCCCCGACCCCGGCGGACGGTGTTGAGCCGCGCGGCGATGGGCTTGATGCGGTCGGCCTGCCCGCCGAGATCGATGACGTTGTCCTGCACGAGGTGGGGGTCGAACCCCCGACCGGCCACGGCGTCCAACGCATCGTCGATGTACTCGGCCAGACTCTTCATGGGATCAAGGTAGCTCGCGGATCTCCCGCTTGCTCTGAACGACGCGGAATCGGTCGGTGACGAAGGCGAGATCGGTGAGGCACGCGTTCCCCGCCGGGTTGAGCCCGGTGACGTGGAAGTCCGAGAATGCGGCCGTGAAGTTCATGGGGGTCTGGCGCACCAGGTTGATGCCCACGGACGACCCCGCCCGCCAGAACGCACTCTCGGCACGATCGACGAACGCGTCGTCGGTGGCGTAGAGGTAGTTGGCGATGCTCCCCCGCGTGGCGGCGTCCTGGGTGGCGCGGTGCAGGGCGTGCTCGGCGTCGGTGCACGCCACGATGAACCCGGCCGGACCGAAGTGTTCGCGTCGATAGATGGCATCGGGCGCGTCTGCACGGGCCAACAGCGGGGTGAGCGTGCGGGCGTGCGGGAAGTCCGGGTGGGCGTAAGGGGTGGGTGCGCGGACGACATCGGCTGCGTGCTCCAGCTTGTGCAGCTGATCGACGGTGTTCTGGCTCTGAACCGTGGCGCAGATCGCTCCCGCCCGCCGGTCGTCGCCGACGAGGTGGTCGACGCGCGCCTTCAGGTGTTCGGTGAACGCATCTCGGGAGACCGAGCCGGATGACGTGCGGATGGTGGGGGGGACGAAGAGGTTCTGCGGCGCGGTGCACATCTGTGCGGAGAACAGGGACAGACCCAGTGCCAGGGCGTCGAGGACGGGCTCCAGGCTGTGCACGGAGTGCAGGACGACGGCGTTGCAGCCGCTGGTCTCGGTGTAGACGAGCTTGTCGGCGCAGTTCGTCTCGATCCACCGCCCGAACTCCTGGCTGCCCGTGAAGTCGACGATGGCGACGGCGTCGTGCTCCAACAGCTCGATGGTGCGGGGCTCCTGCACGGTGTCGGCGAGCAGGGTGACGAGGTCGGGGGGGTGACCGGCTTCGGCCAGCACCTCGCGGGCGGTCTGCACGACCATCGCCATGGGCAGGATGCCGGTCGGATGGGGCTTGAGGACGACCGGGTTGCCCGTGGCGAGGTTCGCGAAGAGCGCGGGCAGCGCGTTCCAGGCGGGGTAGCTCGCGCAGGTCACGACCGCTGCGACCCCGCGTGGCACGGTGCGATAGCGCTTCTCCAGCCGAACGGGCCCGCGTCCGAAGGACCGGACGAAGGTCGCGGCCTCCGGGATCTCGGACAGGGCGCGCCAGGCGTAGGTGATGCCCTCGAGCCCGCGGTCGAGCGAGTTGGCGCCCGATCCGGCGAAGGCCATCATGAAGCCCTGCCCCGCGGTGTGCATGGTGGCGTAGGCGTTCTCGAAGACCTGGTGGGCGAGGCGGTCGAGGATCTCCATACACACCCCGACCCGCTCCCTGGGGGCGACCTGCGACCAGGGCTGCATCGCTGCGGTGGCGGTGTCCAGCAGCGCGTCCAGACGGGCGATGTGGGGGTAGGAGATGCCCAGGGGCTGTGCGGTGTACGGCGAGACCTCGTGGCCCACGGTGCCGTCCTGTCCGGGCAGCTCGAGGGGGAAGGGCTGGTTCAGGCGGGCTTCGAACGCGGCCTTGCCCCGTGCGTGCGCGCCCTCGGGGTGCAGCTTGCGGCTGGGCGACTCGATGAACGGCGACCAGGCGCCGCGCTCCTGGCTGGCCACGACGGCGGCTTCGAGACGTTCGCGATGGGCGTCGAAGAGATCGGAGGAAGACACGTCAGCTCCGGGTCCAGGTCAGTCGATAGGTCTTGGCACCGCCGCGGTAGGAGAGGACGAGCTGATCTCCGTCCAGGGCGACGTCGCGGCGTTGTTCGTTCCCGACGATGTTCGGCACCAGGGCTTCGGTGACGGCATGCACGACGACGGGTCCGCGCGGAGTGTCCTCGATGCGCCAGATGCCGGCGTAGGACAGGTAGCTGTCGAACGCCTCGGCCTTCTCGGCATCCGACGCGCGATGCGCGGCTTCGAGGCGAGGGACGTCGAGAGGGGCACGCACAGCCCGGGAGAGCACGGCGGCCATTCGGGTGGGGGTGTAGAGCAGCCATCCGGTCGCGCCGGGACCGAAGGGCTCGAGGTCGGGACGGTCGTCGTCGAAGTCCAGCACGAACTGGTCCAGCGCCCACGCGCCCAGGAGCGCCTCGCGCAGAGCAGCGGCGTCGGAGGCGGAATCGCCTGTCAGGACGGGCTCCCGGGGAGCCAGGTGGCGTGGAAGCCCGCGGGGACGCGCCCTGGCAGGGCCACCTTTGCGATGGGGCCGTCCGAGAGCGCCTGTGCGTCGTAGATCCAGCACTGGCTGTCCCAGGTGTTCACGTCGGTCACGAAGGTGACGAGCCAGCCGTCGTCCTCGTCGGTGGCGCCTGGACGCGGAACGAACGGAGCTTCGCTACCGAAGATCCCCGGCCCGTAGTCGGCGACCTCGGGTGTGCCGGTCTGCAGGTCGTACTTCACGATTCCGTGGAATGCAGCGGGGATCTCGTAGGGGATGCGCGCGTGGTAGCTGTAGCGGTTCTTCACACCGAGCATGGCGGGGTGGATCATCGGGAACTCGGCGTTGAGCACGTCCATCGGCCCTTCTCGGGTCTCGCCGGTGGTGGGGTTCATCCCCCAGACGTACAGGTTGGCCTGGAGCTTGATGCCGGACAGCATGGCCGCGATCTTGCCGTCGGCCTTGTTCGGCCGCAGCGTGGGGTCGTTCGTGCGACAGCCGATCTGGATGATCCAGCCGTCCTCCTCCCAGCAGTTGACGACGTGCAGCATGTAGCAGGGCTCGAACTCGAACCACTGTACGTCGGCGTCGGTTCCGAAGCGGGGCAGGACCCCGAAACGCGTGGGGACCTCGGGGTGGAAGAGCGGGATGCGCTTGCCCGTCTTCTCGAAGACCTCGGGATCGAAGAACACCGGAAAGTCGTGCAGGATGGAGTGGTTCGGCGTCATCCCGATGTCGTGGGGTCGGCGGGGGCCGGGCAGCGTGATGTCGGTGTGGTGCACGCTGACGTCCGGAGAGGGCCGGAGGGTGTCACGACTTGTCGTGAAACGCCCGGAGGGCTTCGGAGGTCTGGGTTCCGGCCGGACGACGCCGTAGGTCATGTACGGAGGCCGATCCCCGTAGCGGAAGAACACGAAGTCGCCGGTGTGCGGGCAGACCTTGCTGTGCGCGCTGACCCTGCCCGGCAGCTTGCCGTCGAAGTCGACCCGGCCGGTGGTCTCGAGCGTGGTGGGATCCAGCGCGTACAGCTCACCGGACTCGTACCAGAGCGCCAACAGCTTGCCGTCGGCGACGATGAGGTCGGTGTTGGCGGTGTCCTTGATGGGCCCCATCGGAAGATCGAAGTCGAACGGCCCCAGAACACCGGGCCATACGGGCTCGCCGGTCTCGGACTCGTGCTCGAACCCGCGGGTGTGGACCCACCGGTTGCGGTAGCGGGCCGTGCCGTTCTCGAACCAGATGCCGTGCACCATTCCGTCGCCGTCGAACCAGTGGTACCGGTTCTTCGGGGCGTAGCGGTTGTTGGGCCCGTTGCGGAAGTAGGCGCCGAACAGCTCGGTGGGAATGGCGCCTTCGACGACCGGCAGCGCGTCGGCCTCGCGTTCTTCGGTGGTCGGCGCGAACAGCCCGTGGAGGTAGGGGTTGTCGATGGTCGCGATCCAGTCGGGTGCGTCGCTGGGCGGCGTCCGGTCGGGGGCGAGGGTCTTGCTGTAGCGTTCGGTGATGTCGAGCATGGCGCGAATATCCCACGCTCGCGGTCGGTTCGCATGTGCGAGATGGCTGGGACCCGCGCAACGGTCGGTGTACAGTCGGCTCCGATGGCACTCCTCCTCTGGCTCTGGTTGGCGTCGACCGCCTGGATTCCGACGGCGTCCGCGGCTCCGACGCTCTACCTGCAGCCGGAGACCGCCGATCCCGAGGGCCCCTGGCGGGTGGTCGATCGAACGGGCGGCAACGTGGGCGCCTGGCACTTCGCGCACTTCACGCGTGACCGCGATCTGGTGAATCGCCTGCGCTGGCGGCTGTACTTTCGGCGGACGACGGCCATCGGAGGCCTGGCTGTCGGCGGCATCACCTTCTTGAGCGCGAGCGTCGCGATTCCGATCCGTCGCATGGAGTACGACGCGGACGGGGGCGTGGATGGTGCGCTCGTGGCCTACGGATTGCTGGCGGCCGTGGGGCTGACCGTGGCCGTGGTGCACCCGATCAACGTGATGACGCGCCGGCCGAAGTGGCTCCGGGTCGACACGCACTACTCCCGCGAGGAAGCCATCGAGCGCATGAAGGCTCAGCGCGGTCTCACGCTCCACCTCGCCCCGAACGGGTTCACCGCGACGTTCTGACGATGTGATTCGCAGGCCGCTGGGAGTATGCTCGCGACATGACGATGTTGACGCCCGGTTCCCCCGAAGAGCTCGAAGCGTACGCGGCCCTGCAGGCACGGGTTCCGCGGCTGTACCACGCGCTGTCCAAGGACTCGCGAACCCCCCAGACGGTCGTGATCGTGCCGTCTCTGTCGATGGATCCGCGCGAGCTGTCGAAGATCACGGGGGTCTACCACTACGAAGAGCGGATGCTCGTGAACCTGATGCTCCTGCGTCAGCCACGCACCCGCTTGATCTACGTCACCAGTCAGCAGCTCGATCCGGTGGTGGTCGACTACTACCTGGCGCTGCTGCCGGGCGTGCCCACGAGCCACGCGCGCAGCCGTCTGGTGATGCTCCACTGCAACGACCGCAGCAACCAGCCGCTGTCGAAGAAGATCCTCGACAGGCCCCGTCTGATCGAGCGGATCCGACGCGAGCTGCGCGACCCCGAGCGCGCACACATGGTGTGCTTCAACTCCACGGATCTGGAGCGGTCGCTGTCGGTTCGGCTGGGCATCCCGCTGAACTCCGTCGACCCCAAGCTCAACGATCTGGGCACCAAGAGCGGGTGTCGCGAGGTGTTTCGCGCGGCGGGGGTCCAGCTGCCGTTCGGGTTCGAGCGGGTGAAGAACGCCGACGAGATCGCCGAGTGTCTGGCCGAGATCAAGCGCCACGATCCCGATGCGCGTCGGGCGGTGGTGAAGCTCAACGAGGGCTTCTCGGGTGAGGGGAACGCGCTGTTCTACTACGACGGCATCGACGCGGACATGGGCCCGGAAGCGCTGAAGGCGGCGTGCAAGGACGCGCTGCCCACCCTGCGGTTCGAGGCCCCGAAAGAGACCTGGGAGACCTTCGAGCAGAAGTACGTCGAGATGGAGGGTGTGGTCGAGGCGTTCGTCGAAGGCGATCACAAGGAGAGCCCCTCGGCCCAGTGCCGGGTCAACGCGATCGGCGAGCCCCAGGTGATCTCGACGCACGATCAGGTGCTCGGGGGCCCGTCTGGACAGGTGTTTCTGGGCTGTACCTTCCCGGCGGCCCCGGACTACCGGATGGCGGTGCAGGAGTCGGGTGCGAAGGTGGCTGACGAGCTGGCCCGACGCGGGGTCATCGGCCGGTTCGCGATCGACTACGTGAGCGTGCGTCAGCCCGATGGAACCTACGAGCACTACGCGATCGAGGTGAACCTGCGAAAGGGCGGCACCACCCACCCCTTCCTGACCCTGAAGTTCCTGACGGCCGGCCAGTACAACCTCGAGGACGGCCTGTTCTACGCGCCCAGCGGTCGACCCAAGTACTACTTCGCCACCGACACCCTCCAGGAGGAGCGGTATGTGGGGTTGCGGGCCGAGGATCTGGTCGACATCTCGGTCTACCACGGGCTGCACTTCCACGGTCCGAGCGAGCGTGGGGTGGTGTTCCACCTGATCGGCGCACTGTCGGAGTTCGGCAAGCTGGGTGTGGTGGCGATCGGCGACAATCCCCAGCAGGCGCGCTTCCTCTACAAGCAGACCATCCAGGTGCTCGACGAGGAGACCGGTCCCGAGAAGCACGTCTAGCTCGCGTTCATCCGCGGGCTCGTTCGCCGCTGGACACGTCGTCCTTCAACACTCTGGTACGGAAGTACACCTCGGTTTCGGTCGACGCGCCCAGCGGCGAACGAGCCACGCGGCCTGAACGCAACGCTGCGCCCTGCGGTAGACGAGGGTGTTGGCTCGATTTCGTGCGGAAGGCACGCCTTGGGGTCCGTCGAGGCGCCCACACCGGAGGAGGGTGTGGCTCGATTTCCTGCGGAAGGCACGCGCCTGGCCGTATTCATCTGCTGGACACCTCGTCGTTCGTCGCCGCGTACAGAAGAAGTACGCTTGGCTCTGTCGAGGCGAGCAGCACGGAACCCCTGAGCAGATGGAGGCCGTCGTCGCGGCATCGACGGCAGCCTGTGTGTCTGAACCGCCCAGGTAGACGGGCTGGTTGCAGCCTCGACCGGACTACACGCGCAGAGGCCGGTCTCCGGTCACCGGGACATGGCGAAATCCCCCAGACAAGACCACTCCTCGTTCAGCCCATCCCGATTGGGTCTTCGAGCATGTCTTCGGGCACCCACTCCGCGGTGGGGCGGTCTTCCAGGCTGTCGAGCTGCTCGGCGCGATCGAGGTAGGCCTGCATCACCTCGCCTTCGAGGACCTCGTTCTCGAAGAGGTGGAGGCTCATGTCCTCGAGCAGGGGGCGGTTGAGGATCAGGATCTCGAGCGCCCGCTTGTGGCAGTCGTCGAGGATGCCGCGGACCTCCTGTTCGATCTCCTCGGCGGTGCCGGGTGATGCGGAGGTGCCGGCCCCGAAGCCCATGCCGAAGGCGTTGTCGTTGCGGGCGCCGTAGTTGACGGCCCCGATGCGCTTGGACATGCCGTACTCGGTGACCATCTTGCGCGCGATGTCGGTGGCGCGCTCGATGTCGTTGTGGGCGCCGGTGGTGACGTCGCCGAACACCAGGGCCTCGGCTGCCCGCCCGCCGAACAGGGTGACGATGCGGTTGAGGAGCTCGGACTTGGTGCTGCTGAACCGCTCCTCGGCTGGGAGGGTGAGGGTGTAGCCGAGTGCGAAGCCGCGAGGAATGATGCTGATCTTGTGGACCGGATCGGCGCCCGGACTGGCCGCTGCGCAGATGGCGTGCCCGCACTCGTGGTAGGCGGTCATCCGCTTCTCGCCGTCGGACAGGCGCCGGGACTTCTTCTCGAGCCCGGCCACGACGCGCTCGACGGCCTCGCTGATGTCGTCGAGCTCGACCGCGTCTTTGCCGCGACGGGCGGCGAGCAGCGCGGCTTCGTTGAGGACGTTGGCGAGATCGGCCCCGGCCAGACCCGGGGTGAGCTTGGCGACATCGGCCATGTCGACGTCTTCGGAGAGCTTGAGCTTCTCGGCGTGCACGGTGAGGATCTGCGTGCGGCCCGTGAGATCGGGGCGATCGACGAGCACCTGGCGATCGAAGCGACCCGCGCGCAGCAAGGCCTGATCGAGGATCTCGGGGCGGTTGGTGGCGGCCATGACGATGATGCCGCGGCGGTTGTCGAAGCCGTCCATCTCGACCAGGAGCTGGTTGAGGGTTTGTTCGCGCTCTTCGTTGCTCCCGGGACCTCCGGCTCCGCGCGCCCGACCCACGGCGTCGAGCTCGTCGACGAAGATGATGCACGGCGCGTGCTCGAGAGCGGTCTTGAAGAGGTCGCGCACGCGCGCAGCCCCGACGCCCACGAACATCTCGACGAAGGAGCTGCCGGAGATGCTGAAGAAGGGCACTCCGGCTTCGCCGGCCACCGCGCGTGCGAGCAGGGTCTTGCCGGTGCCGGGCGGACCCACGAGCAGCACGCCCTTGGGGGGACGCCCACCGAGGGACGTGAACTTCTCGGGGGTCTTGAGGAAGCCCACGACCTCTTCGAGCTCCTCGACGGCTTCGTCGACGCCCGCGACGTCGGCGAAGGTGACGCCCGTGCCCTCTTCGGGGGCCAGCATCGCGTTGCTGCGCCCGAACGCGGCTGCGCTTCGCCCGCCCTGTCCGACCTGACGGCCGACGACCACCCAGAACAGCGCGAGCAGGACGAGCGGAACGAGGAACGCTCCGATGAGCAGGCCTTCGCTGCAGCGGTTGGGGGGCAGGGCGCTGTAGGCGACGCCGTGTTCTTCGAGCAGAGGGAGCAGCGACGGATCTTCGACCCGGTTGATGGTGACCCAGACGGTGGGATCCTCGGTGCCGGCCTCGCGTGCGCGGACATCCTGTGCCGACAGCTCGACTTCGTCGTAGGTCCCGTCGGCGATCGCGGCCTTGAACTCGGTCCACGTAGGGGTCTCGGCGCGTGCGTCGAGGGCTTGCTGCGACAGCCACCACAGGGGGACCGCGAGCATGAGGATGGCGAGCAGGCCGAGCCAGGCGCGATTCATGGTGCGGGTCTTAACCGCTGTAGCGGTCGAGGGTCTGATGCGAGCGTCGCGCGTCTTCCTGTGGCTCGGATGGCCCACGCATGGGTGCAGGTGACGGACGTCCGTCACTCGCCCGACAACCGTCGCCTTCCCTAAGGTCGAACGCCGGCAATGGACCGGCACGCATCGTGAAACAGGTCTCCTCGTCCCCACCGACGAGGTCGTCCATGTCCATCCTCACCCACAAACCCAAGCTCCCCCCACACGCCCGGTCGCCCACCTGGTCCAAGCCGCGCGAGCCCCAGCAGGTTTCGAACTCCGAGGTCCTCGCGCGCCACGACCCGCAGGGCGAGCATGTGGGTCTGCGCTGGGACGACAGCTACCTCGGGTTCCAGTGGATTCAGGAGGACGGTGAGGGCTTCGAGCTCGGCTACGACCGGGACGCCGGAATGGTCCGGGCCGGGCTCGCCACGGACATGGGGGAGCTCGGAGTGTCCGCGGGTGTGTGGGCGCCGTGGAACCACGACCGCAGCCAGGGACTGGGGATCGGCATCTCGGTCCGGCCGAAGCTCGGGGACATCGACTTCGGCTTCAACATCGGCAATCGAGGGGGGACCATCGACGACACCGAGGTGATCCACGAGGGCGCCACGGTGCTGGTCCGTCGGCGGATGGGCGTGCACCACGAGGGGACCGGCGGGGTCGACATCATGGCCGGCAGCGGAGGCGGCGGCGCTCACAATGCCCTGTCGGCGGAACGCACGCGTCGTATCTCCACGCCAGAGTGGATCGCGCTGTGTGCCGAGAACGGAAACGTCGAGTCCGAAGCGGCGCGCGCACTCATCTCCCCGATGGAGACGGTCGGACACACCAAAGACCTCGAGGACGGCGAGTCCTATCGACGCTCGTTCGAAGGTGGGATTGGTTTCCAGACCTCCATCTCGGCCGGTGCAGACCTGGAGTACAGCGCCGGTGTCGACCACCGCAACGAGCTCGCGGCCACCCGCCAGGGCTCCACCGTCACCCTCACCTCTACGGCCGTGATCGGGGGGGAGAGCGCGCTGGCCACCGGCGTCGGCCTGCAGAACCTGTTCGTCCAGAGCCGGGTGAGCACGTCCGAGAGCCATCACTACGACACCACCGGACGCATCACCCTCGACGTGGAGAAGGACGCCGACCTGATCGCCGAGATCGAGACCACCCTCTCGGCCGAGGCCCGACTCGCGCTGATCGTGGAGCACGGCGGAACCGTGTCGGCCACCCACCTCGAGGGCGACGGCATCACGGCGAACACCCAGCTGGTGGTGGGGGGTGCAGACCGTGGCTTGAACGGGGTCCTCGGCACCGAGATCACCGAAGACGGGCGCCGCAACTTCACGGCCGACAGCGAGCTGAAGGACGCCTGGACCTTCCTGGGTCACACCTTCTGGGGTGACTCCCGCGAGAACCGGGCATCGCTCCAGCAGGGGAGGACGGCCGCTACAGCCTCGACCTGCAGGCGCTGGACACGCACACCGACGGTGGACTGGGTCTCGACGAGTTCGACCCATTCGCACCAGCGGGGATGGTCGTCGACCTCTTCACCACCGAGACCGTCGACCAGACCGCCGGCCTCTCCCTCGACGCCGATCAGCTCGATGCGGTCATCGCGATGGCCGGACAGGACGCGTGGTCGAACGGGGGGAACAGCCGCTACGGCGGTCCCGCGGATGCCTGGTGGATGGCCCTGGGCCGTCAGCTTCGTGCGGCCGACAAGCTGCCAGAGCGGGAGCGGCGGAGCGCCCAGGCGAGAGCGATCGCGGTGTACATCCGGGCGGGTGGCGAAGCCGAGGCGTTCGAGCGCCTGTTGGACCCCGACCACGATGGCAAGGTGGAGGGCGCCACGCTCACCGAGTGGCCCGAGAGCCTGGTCGACGGTGCCGCACGCTACGAGGCGCTCGAAGCTCAGGTCGACGCGCCGGATCCCGAGCAGACCGCGGCATTGCTGATCGACATCGACCTGTTCACCTACCAGGTCGCCGCGTGCAGCGACTTCACGATGGCCGGTGCGAAGTCCGACCTGCTCGAGCGCCTGGGCGACATGCGCGACCGCGTGAGCCACCGACGATACGAAGAACTCGGCGAGAACTACGACTTCGACCTGGACTTCGATGCCGCGTATGCGCAGCTCCGCACGGGCCTGGGAATCTGTCGGGCGTATGCTGGCGACGAGTCGCGGATGTTCTCGGATCTCGACTCCGCCCACGACAAGGAGGCCGCCGTGGAGAAGCTCTCGAAGTTCTACGCCCGCTGGCGCGGCGCCGTCCTGAACGTGCGGGAGTGCTACGAGTCCCTCGCCCTCCGGCCCGAGAACTGGAAGGTCAGCGCGCCGGGCGGCGAGCGCACCGACTACGAACCGAACGTCGACCGCATCGCTCGTCTGTGGGGAACCACCTCACATGCAACGGATACGGCCGGCCTCCGCGACCGCATCTTTCCTTCTGCGAGGTACGCATGATCCTGATGATATTGGCGTGCACCACCAGCAGCAGTGCACCGGATTTTGGTTGGGTGCGGCTCGACGAAGCCCAATGGACCTGCGAGGAGGCCTTGTACGGAAGTCAGATCTGCGAACGGCCGTTTCACGGTCACACAGCCCGAGTTCAAGTGTCGCGCAGCAGCGATCGCAGGATCGATGCGTCAGTCCCAAGGTGGAATCGGGAAACCGAACAGCTGGTCACCCGCACAACTTCGTTCAACACCATGCACGACACCACCATGCTCGGCGTCTACACAACGTTCGATCCACCCGCACCGACAAAAGAACAACACGACGAATGGGCCAACGAGCTCTTCGCTACCGTTCACTTTCCCGGCGTTGTCGACGCAGCTGGCTCCACATTCGTGGCGGGCCTGGATGTTCAAGTCGTCGAATGACGGGCCCAGACGTCCCGTCTGCACAGGCCTTCTCGCATCTCGGGTTCAGTCTCCTCCGGAAGGATCGGGCCCACACTCCGAGGCAGGCGAAGCGGCCTCGCGCGGGCTGCTCTCGACACCCAGAGCCGCTGCGAGGCCCGTCCTCACGCGTCCATCGAGCACCGACGTCACCGCGACACCGGCCGGAGCGGGCGCTGCGCGCCGAACATCGCTACACGCTCCGCGTCCCGAGCCCCCCAGGACCTCCCGTGCCCGACGACGACGACCGCGCCTACACCGATGCCGTGCCCTTCCCCGAGCAGCTCGTGATCGAGCCCATCGGCGTCGTCCGCTCCCCCTTCCTGCAGCGGCACGGCACCCCCCGCCAGCCCGGCGTCACCTCAGCCCGCGAGCACAGCGCCGACGGGTCCATCGAGCTGTTCGCAGACCACATCGCCCCCGAAGCCCTGCGCGACCTCGCCACGTTCACCCATGCGTGGATCGTGTCGTGGTTCCACCTCAACGGGCCGCGCAAGCGCCCCATGGTGCGTCCGCCACGCGGGGGCCCGAAGCGCGGGGTCTTCAGCACCCGAGCGCCCCATCGCCCCGTCCCCATCGGGCTTTCCGCCGTTCGAATCCTCGGTGTGGACGGGCTCACGGTCCGGGTCGGCGCGCTCGATCTGCTCGACGGGACGCCCGTCCTGGACATCAAGCCGTACATCCCCGACTTCGACGCGATCGAGAATGCATCGCGCGGATGGTTGGACGAGAGCTGACGAACGGCCCAATCCAGGCTACCCTTGCTTTCCGGAGGGACACCCATGTCTCGGAATCTGTTCGCAATCTCGTTCTCTTCGCTCGCACTCCTCGCGGGCTGCAATGGCGGCGACAAGGGCTTCGTCGTCTACAACACCCCGCCTGCGGTCACGATCCAGGAACCCCTCGAAGGGTCTGTGTTCGACGCCGGCGAGCCCGTCTACTTCGCGGGCCAGGTCGTCGACGACGGCGATGTCACGGGTCTGACCGTCGAGTGGGCCAGCTCGCTCAACGGCGTGCTCCCCGACCCCGATCCGCCCAGTCCGGACGGTCTGGTCGAGTTCGTCAGCACCGCACTCGACCCCGGCACGCACGTCATCACGCTCCGCGCGACGGACAACAGCAACGAGCAGGGCGAGGCCCAGGTCACCATCCAGGTCGGCGAAGAAGCGGTGGTCGACGAAGACCCCACCATCGAGATCATCAGCCCCGGACCCGGCATCACCGGCATCGAAGACGAGCCGTTCACGTTCGCGGCAGGCGTCGACGACGGCCAGGACGCCCCGGCCGGCCTCGTGGTCGAGCTCGAGGCCAACACCGTCGGCTTCATCTGCTTCATGGTCCCGGACGCCAGCGGCAACGGCACCTGCGAAGACACCCTGCCCCTCGGCCAGCACCTGCTCACCTTCCGGGTCGAGGACTCCGACGGCAACACGGCCTCGGCCAACGCGGTGTTCGACGTGGTCGACCGCAACGACGCCGACCTCGACATGGACGGCCACACGCCAAACGGCGGCGACTGCAACGACAGCGCGCCCACGATCTACCCCGGTGCACCGGAGATCTGCGACGGGCTCGACAACGACTGCAACCCGGACACCGAGATCGACGTCAACAGCCCCTGCTACGACGACGACCTCGACGGGTTCTGCGAAGCGCCTCCCTGCACGAACGCCACCGAGACCATCCCGGACTGCGACGACAGCTCGGCGGCCATCTACCCCGGCGGCACCGAGGTGCAGAACCTCGAAGACGACGACTGTGACGGCCTGATCGACGAAGGGTTCGGCAACTACGACGACGACGGCGACGGCTACTGCGAGACGCCCCCGTGCGTGAACGCGTCCGGCACCGAGCAGGACTGCGACGACACGGATGGCGCGACCAACCCCGGTGCTCCGGAGACCTGCGGTGATGGCGTCGACAACAACTGCAACTCGCTGACGAACGAGCAGAACGCGATCGGCTGCTCGATCTACTTCCAGGACAACGACGGCGACGGCTACGGGACCGCTGCTGGGAACGCCTGCTACTGCGAGCCCCAGTACCCCTACACGGGTACGAACTCGACGGACTGCGACGACAACAGTGCCATCGTACATCCCGGCCAGACCGACTGGTTCTCATCACCGAACGCGAGTGGCGGGTACGACTACAACTGTGACGGTCAGCAGGAGCTGGAAAAGACCAACACTAGCACCGGCTGCACCTTCAATTCGATCAGCGGATGCGACGGAAACCCAGGTTGGTTGAACGGCGTTCCTCAGTGCGGACAGTCTGGACTACACCAGGATGAGTGCTCCACCCCTTGGCTCGAGCTGGTCGGCCTCTGTACTCTCGAATGTGTGGTCTTCGGTGGCGAATGTACTGCGCTCACGAATCAGTGCTTTGACTGCATCGAGTTTGACTGCCTGGGGACCGGGTATTGCGAGCTTGAGTTCTCTTCGAACACGCAGCAGCGGTGCCGGTGAGGCTTATCACGGCGCTCGCCCTAACGCTGAGCGTCGCATGTGTGACGGATTCCGAGCTCGAAGCCGCCCTCGACCGCGATCGAGACGGCTACCTCCCGGTTCAGGCTGGTGGAGATGACTGCGACGAGACGCGGTCGAGCGTGAACCCCGCCGCAGACGAGATCTGCGGCGACGGCGTCGACAACGACTGCGACGGCATCCCAGACGACGATGGCGTCGGTGCGCGCACCTTCTTCCGCGACGCGGATGGAGACGGCTTCGGCGTCGAGGACGAGACGGTCTCGGCCTGCACACGCCCCGAAGGCTTCGCCGAGTTCATCGGGGACTGCGACGACGGCGACCCGTCGTTCAACCCGGCGGTGCAGGACCTCTGCGACGGTCTCGACCAGGATTGTGACGGTCTGGCGGACGACGACGACGTGCTGGAGACCCGGTACGTCGACAACGACCTCGACGGCTTCGGCACCGAAGAATCCGCCGTGCTCACCTGCCAGAACGACCCCCAGCTCGTGGCGCTGGTGGGAGACTGCGACGACGACGACTCCAGCATCAACCCCACCGCCACCGACGTCTGCGACGGCATCGATCAGGACTGCGACGGCGTGGTCGACGACGACGCCGTCAGCTTCACCCAGTACCGGGACGACGACGGAGACGGCTGGGGCGTGGAGGCGGACTCCGACACCTTCTGCGAGCTGCTTCCGGGCTTCGCACCGCTACCGGGCGACTGCGACGACACCAACGCCGGAATCAGCCCCGAAGCGCTCGACCTGTGCGACGGCGTCGACCAGAACTGCGATGGCTTCGTGGACGAAGACGCTATCGAGCTCGTCTACTACTTCGACGGAGACGGGGACGGCGCGGGCAGCGACACCAACGCGGTCGCGTCGTGTGAGCCCCTGTCCGGGTACGTGCTCCAGGGCGGCGACTGCGATGACGCGGACGGCGCCATCAGCCCGCTCGCCACAGATGTGTGCGACGGCATCGACCAGAACTGCAACGGCGCCATCGACGAGGATGCGCTGAACACGCTGTACTTCGAGGACCTCGACGACGACGGGCGCGGAAACGACGACGTCTCGGTCGAGGCCTGCACGGCTCCACCCGGGTTCGTGCAGCTCGGAGGCGACTGCAACGACGAAGACGGCTCGATCCGACCCGGCGTCTCCGACCAGTGCGATGGCGTCGACCAGGACTGCGATGGCCTCACCGACGAGGACACCCCGCTGCTGGAGTACTTCCCGGATGCCGACGGCGATGGGGCAGGCACCGACACCGGGTCCCAGCTGTCCTGCACGCCCCTGAGTGGTCATGCCCTCATCGGAGGCGACTGCGACGACGGGGATGCCTCGATCAGTCCCCTGCTGGACGACGTGTGCGACGGCGTCGACCAGAACTGCAACGGCATCACGGACGAAGACGCCCTGGTTCTGCTCTGGTACGAAGACGCAGACGGCGACGGTTCCGGGAATCTCGCGGTGACCGCTGAGGCCTGTGCCCAGCCGAGCGACTTCGTGCAAATGAGCGGGGACTGCGATGATACCGACGCATCGATTCGCCCTGGGGCATCGGACCTGTGCGACGGAATCGATCAGGACTGCGACGGAGAGGACGACGAAGACGCAACATTCGCGACCTTCTACCCCGACCAGGATGGGGATGGTGTAGGGAACGCCGCTGGTGAGATCCTGATCTGTGATACGCCTCCCGTCGACTTTGTCGCCGATGCCGGAGACTGCGACGATACGGACGCCTCGGTGATCGTTCCGTCATGGTATCGAGATGACGACAACGACGGGGCCGGACTCGCATCTGAGGCGATTCAACAGTGTAGCCAGCCGGCCGGATTCGCAGAGGATTCGGGAGACTGCGATGACGTTGATCCGGCCCGAAGTCCATCTTTCCAGGAAGTATGTCGCACCAACATCGACGAGGACTGTGACGACACGACTGACTGCCTCCCGGGCGCAGTAGTTGACCTCTTGATCGACGACACGTTCACTTCGTCCTTCGACCTCGACTCCAGTGTTCCAGGCCTCTGGAGCGACATCTTCGTTGTGGGAGACATTGCGGGAATTGGCGGTGCCGACGACTTCGACTACGTCCTCACGACGGACGAAGACCAGTTCTTTGTCGTGAACGGCGACGCGATGAACTTCGACTCCCCAATCGGCCCGTTTCCATACCACTGTGACCGAATCGTGCCCACGAATGCTGATGGCGGTGCCTGGGACGACTTCGTGTGCATCGATGGGAACACCGTGCGCCTCTTTTCTGGGTCCGCGTTCTTCAACCCAGGGATCTCGCCCATCCGAACGTGGACCGATGCAGAAGACATCGTGCAGGTCGTCCAGCGCTCAACGCATGGGCCTGGCTTCTTTGCGCGCGACGATGCCGTCGGGTCTGACCGAATCGTCTTCGTGCCGTTCTCCAGCGCTTCCGGCTCGGTGGGAAGCGCCGCCACGATGTGGGTGGACTCCGACAGCGGCGACGAGGAGCTCTTGAATCAGGTGCCGTGCGTGGACGGGGGAACTGCGGACTGTGCTGTTCTGATCACTGATGGCTTCTTTGGCTTGAAAGTCGTGAGCCCGAACCAGAGCGGGGATGCGACCTCCAGTGCGACCGTCTGGTCCATCCTGTACCCGCCAACGAGTGACCCGGACGTGTTGTTCTACATCTTCCCACCCGTCACGCTTCCCGCGGATGTGGATGGAAATGGGGAAGCTGATTTGGCGTTCTTCACAGGCGACGGCCTGGGCTTGGAGTACCTACCGGGGCCTGTTTCCAGCACCACGACCGCCGAGCTCGTTGCAGATGTCACGGGCGTCGAGGCGTTCGGGTTTCCGTTCGGTGACTTCGACGGTGATGGACTCGCCGATCACGCTGGCTTTGGCGGCACCTTTCTGACGATGGACTACACCACCGTTGCGGGCGGCTCCGGATCGGACACCGCGATCATCAATCAGAGCGGTTTGCAGCTTCGATACCCAGATGTTGTGGATATCGACGGAGACGGCTTCGAAGACATCATCTTCCTTCAGTTCGCACATGTCCGAATCCTCTGGGGAACCGGAATCTGAAGCCGCCTCACCGCCGCCGACGCGCAATCAGCGCCAGCGGAGCGAGCAACACCCCGAAGAAGCCCGCACCCGACGCGCTGTCGCAGCCGCAGCCCTTCACCGGACCCACCTCGTCTTCGTAGGCCGACAGGCCGTTCGCGTCGTACGCGTCGTTCACGTCGTCCCGACTCGCCTTGCTCGACACGTTGCCCGAGTCCACGTTGAAGTCGTAGTCCGCGAAGCCCAGGAAGTCCGTGCCATCTCCCGGGAACACCGCGTAGCAGTGGTCGTCCGTCGAGCGCAGCGGGTCTTCGACCACCATCTCCGCGCCGAGCTCCGGATCATTGTCGTAGAACACCACCTGTCCCTCGTCCACCGAGGTGGGGCAGTCGCCCTTCGACCGCACGACGCGCACCTCTGCCAGCGGCTCGTGCACCGGATTCGTCCAGGTCAGCGTCACGAAGCGCTCTTCGCCTTCGCTCGCCTTGAAGTCCGACACGCCGAGCCGGTTGTTCACCGTCGCGGGCGCCATCACGCACACATCGTCGATGGTCCAGCCCCCGAAGGACAACCCGCCATCACTCTGCAGGTCGAACGCGATCTGCAGCTCGCCCGACACATTCCCCAGATCGACCGCATGGGGCGCCCACTGCGTGTCCCCGTGGTGCTCCTCGCCGTGGTCGCCGTTCGAGGCGTAGTTGGTCCACACCACCTCGTCGTTCGCCAGGATCGACGCCTGGTCGTACACCCCGTCCTCGACGTTCAGCCAGCGACGGTACTGCAGGAACGACCCGTCGTAGTGGGCCAGATCCCAGACCGGACTCGTGAGGCGGTTGTGCTTGGAGTCCTGGTAGGCGCCGTTGAAGTCGTTGCCGCCGAGATCGTTCCCCCACACCCGATTGCCGCTGTACGCCGCAGCCGGGTCGCCGGACATCCCCCGGGGACGCCCGTGCTGCCAGTCGTCGGCACCATCGCCGTTCTGGCCGGCCAACAGCTCGTGGGTGTAGCCGCCGTCGTCGTCCTCGAAGTCGTCGCAGCGCACCGGCACCACATCGCCCACGTAGAACGCGAAGGGGTTCCGCCACGCGCGGGCCGGCGCCGAGATCGTGTCTTCCCCCGACACCGTCACGTAGTACTCGACGAAGGTGCCCACAGGCTGACCCGGAATCGCACCCTCGGCATCGAGGTTCGCGAAGTCGAGTGCGGTGTCCTGCCACTCGCCGCCGTTCGCCCGCCAGGTGACCGTGGCCTCGCCGCCGCCGAACTCCGCGGCACAGGAGGCCGGCCCGACGATCTCGAAGCGCACGGACAAGTCGTCCGACGCGGTCGCGATGGGTTCGTGGCCCACGACGAAGCCGTTGCTCGACCCCAGCTGACCGAGACCGTGCGCGCTGAAGCCCTGCACGATCGCGCACTCGTTGGGGGTGCCGTTCGCGAGGTTCCCGTCGTCGTCGTCCGCGACGAGCGCTTCCTCCATCGCGTCCTCGAGCCCCGGACCCGCCTTGAGCAGTCCAGCGAGGATCGACATCGTCTCCAGCGTGGGATCCGCAGCACCGTCCTCGGCCGCGATGTTCAGGTAGGTGTCGTACATCGCACCCGCGAAGATCAGCCCGTCTTCATGGACTTCTCCGACGACATCGTCGGGGTAGACCCGGTTGTTGTCGGCGGTGCGGAGGTAGCCCGGCCCGCCTCCCAGGAAGAACCCGGGCGCGAGGTTGGGGTCGCCCGTCATCAGGAACGAGACCGTGTCGCCCGCACCCTCCGAGAGCGCCCCGTCGAAGGTGCCCGCGAGCAGCGACCACGCGTGCAGGCCGTGGCCCCACTCGTGGTAGACGACATCCGCCAGTCGCCCCGTGTTCGCGCAGCCGCCGCCGGACTGGAAGAAGTTGATCGTCCCGTCGAAGTAGGCGTTGCACGCGTCGTTCAGGTTGACGAACACCTGGGTCTCGCCCGAAGACCAGTAGACGTCGGGCGCCACCACCCGGAACGCGTCGCGCACCTTGTGGGTGTGGACGAAGGCGTCGATGGCCGCCATGTCGCCGTTCGCCTCGCTCCAGACCGGCGAATCGCCCGTGAAATCGAGCGCGATGTCGCCCTGCACGTCCTGCAGGAACACGGGCTGGGACAGGAAGCTCGCCTGGTACGCCGGTGCGTCGCCAAGCGTGAAGAAGCCGTTCGCATCGGTGTAGACGGTCTCGTTGCCGTTCGTGACCAGCGCGTCCCGCACAGGCGAGACCTCGGTTCCGAAGCCGGGCGAGCGGATGTCGTGCTCGGCGGTCAGCGTGCCCTGGTGGAAGCGGACTTCGTTGTGATGTGCCACGTACTCGCCGGTCTCGGCGTCGATGAACGTGACCCAGTCTCCCCGCTCCGACGGCCGCGCGCCGGTGTCGGGATGCGTCGTCGTGCGCACCTCCCACACAGCCCGGAGCACCAACACGCCGTCCTCGTCGCGCGGAAGCCAGACCTGACGTGCGGAACGGTCGGTGTGGCGGGCCTCGGGAAGGGGTCCGGTCGCGATGGCCCGGTCGATCGCGGCGCCTCGAGACAGGTCGAAGGCCCCTGCGAGCGGCGTGTCGGAGTAGGTGTCGGCACCGCCCAGCACCAGTCGCCCGTGCTTCACCCGGAACGTCAGTCCGCCACGCCAGATCGGCCGGCCCACCCGCGTGGCGCCGTACTCCACGTACCAGGTGTCGTAGTCGGGATCGTACGCGGCACTCTGGACCTCGAGCGCCGACGATCCGGAAACGCCGAACAATGCAGCGTGGTCGTCGATCAGGTGGTCGATGCGCGACAGCACCGTGTCTGCGGAGGTGGTGTCGACCCGGATCCCCTCTCCCCAGAACCGATGGGGCGTGCCGGTCGCCTCGTCGAACCGCGCGAACCAGGTGCCGTTGGCCGCGGTCCAGTCCTTCCACGCGCCGCTCTGGAGGAGCACGGCCTGACCGATGTCCGTCGACCGACGCACGCGAACGGGCTCGCTGCCCTGATCCACACCCGCGTGATGCCCGGAATGTGCCCCCGGATCCGGAGCGACGGCCGAAGCCGGCGTGGAGAGCGTCGCGGTCAGTGCAAGCAGCGCCAGGGTCATCTTTGTACTCCAATTCCAAACAGTCAACAGCAACGTGGCTGGAAATACAGAACACAATCGAAGGCGGAACACCACCCCCCGCGACGCTCCTTGCAAACGCCTTGCATGCGTCTGGCGAACGTCAGCGGAGCAGGTTGTCCCAGAGCCCGAGGAGCGATGTTCGGCGCGCAGCGCCCGCTCCGGCCGGTGTCGCGGTGACGCCGGTGCTCGATGGACGCGTGACGACGGGCCTCGCAGCGGCTCCGGGTGTCGAGAACAGCCCGCGCGAGGCCGCTTCGCCTGCCTCGGAGTGTGGGCCTGATCCTTCCGGAGGAGACTGAACCCGAGATGCGAGAAGGCCTGTGCAGACGGGACGTCTGGCTACTGCTTCCGCTCGACGGGGTTTCGGTCGACGAACTACTTCTTGCGGTGTTCGAAGCGAGGTGCACTGGTCGCGGATGGCGGAAGGCCGGGAAAATCGACGGCATCGAAGACCTCGCGTCCCAGCTTTTCCATTTTGGAAGCTTCCCAACCGGGCTTGTGCGTCACGAACAGAACGATGTTCCAGTCATCATTCCGCGTCGTCCAGGAAACGGTCTCATCTCGCTGTTCCACGAGCCACGTAGGGGCTTCGGGAGCTTCAAACTCGTCTGCCGGATGTTTCAGCACCTGTACGATCAGCTCTCCGTCGTCGTCGGAACGGCGACAGATGTGGCTGTGATCGCCCAACCCTTCTTCGCACGACCACCGCGCGGTAGGCAGCTTGGCAAAGCCGAAGTCGGGTGTCGAAGGAGCTGGACTGCAGGCCAGCAGCAGGGAGATCAGCATCAGTACTCCATCTTCGGCAGAATGCGGCGGCTGAATCCCTGATCTTCCGGAGACCGGATCCGCTTCCAGAGATTTTCCGCCCTCTCCAGGTGCGGTTCGTAGTCGGTGCGCTCGCCGCCCGGCGCGCTGACCTTCCAGTTCTCGGGCCGGAGGGCGAGGGACTCGTAGCACTCCCGCACGTTCAGGACGGCGCCGCGCCAGCGGGCGTAGAACTTCGAGAGCTTCTCCACGGCGGCCTCCTTGTCGTGGGCGGAGTCGAGGTCCGAGAACATCCGCGACTCGTCGCCAGCATACGCCCGGCAGATTCCCAGGCCCGTGCGGAGCTGCGCATACGCGGCATCGAAGTCCAGGTCGAAGTCGTAGTTCTCGCCGAGTTCTTCGTATCGTCGGTGGCTCACGCGGTCGCGCATCTCGCCCAGGCGCTCGAGCAGGTCGGACTTCGCACCCGCCATCGTGAAGTCGCTGCACGCGGCGACCTGGTAGGTGAACAGGTCGATGTCGATCAGCAATGCCGCGGTCTGCTCGGGATC
This sequence comes from Myxococcota bacterium, assembly GCA_965224055.1. Taxonomy (GTDB): domain Bacteria; phylum Myxococcota_A; class UBA796; order UBA796; genus JACKEQ01. The sequence goes on from OZ245034.1 coordinate 7,943,428, forward strand.
CGGCGCGTCGACCTGAGCTTCGAGCGCCTCGTAGCGGGCCGGTCCGTCCACCAGGCTCTCGGGCCACTCGGTCAGCGTGGCTCCCTCCACTCTGCCGTCGTGGTCGGGGTCGAGGAGACGCTCGAAGGCCTCGGCCTCGCCGCCGTTGCGGATGTAGGCGGCGATCAGCTCGGCCTGTGCGCGGCGACGTTCGGCCTCCGGGAGCCCATCGAGCGACGCCAACTGGGTGCCGAGCGCCATCCATGGGGCATCGCCGTACCCGCCGTATCGGCTGTTCGCTCCGTAGGACCATGCATCGGTCCCGGCCTGGGCGATCATCGCGTCCACCTGGTCCGCATCGAGTGACAGCCCCTGGGTCTGGTCGACGTCGGTGTGGGTCAGGAGGTCCTTGGCCGTCTCCATGGGCGACATGATGTCGAACTCCCCATCCAGTCCGGGTCGACACGAAACGACGGTCTCGATGGCCTGCAGGTCGAGGGCGTAGCGACCGTCCTCGTTCTGGGTGAGCAGGGCGGTGTCGACGTGCTCGTGACCCTCGGCGCGGTGCCCGCCGAGATAGATCGAGTCGTCGTGCACGCTGCTCGCAGCGATGTGTGTCCGGCCATCTTCGGTGGACTCGTAGGAGATCGATCCGTGCTGGCTCTCGTCGATCGCCACAGGACCGATCGGGAGATGGTTGTCGATTCCCTTCACTGTCGTGCTCACTTCGGAAACCGTGCCGCCGAACGCTTCGATGCACTCGGCCCGATCCCACGGGTCGCGGATGGATTCGATCTGCCGAATGGCCTCTTCGTCACGGGTGATGTCGAGATCGATCGTCGCCCGGATCTCGACGATGCGCTCGGCGTTGAGGTCCGAGACCCACCGCACCGCCCGCGCCACGCCGATGCCGCTTTCGAGTGAGCCTCCGAGCTGCAGCTGGGCCGAGGAGCTCAAGGTCACCACATCGCCGGTCCGCGCGGCGGTGAAGCCGCTTCCGATGCCGGTCTCAGCGCCTACCTGCACGTCCATGCCGAGCGACGATCCGGTGTGCCCGTGGAGTTCGAAACGCGCGTCTCGCGAAGAGGTGTCGCCGTCTTCGAGCTCGGTCGCCGACGCCATCAGGTCGCCTTTTGGGATGAGCTGCCGGGCCGCTTCCGCAGAGCCACCGGCGTTGGCACGCAGCGCGAGCCACTCGGGCATCGAGACCGTCCGGCTCCTGCTCCGCTGTCCATGCACCTCGAATCCCGCGCCAGTACCGACGACCCCGGCGTGGAACCCGCCGTCGGCACCGACGTCTCCGGCTGCACAGCGGGTGACGGTGACCTGCTGACCCTGGACGAGCAGGGTCACGTCGTCGCTCACCCGGAAGAAACCTCCCACATTGGCGCTGACCTCGAGATCGCCGACGCCGGTTCCGAACTCGCCGCGGCCGCTGATGCCGATCGCGCGATCCTCTCCGGTGAGGTCGAGCTCCGGCGCCGCGCCGACGCTCCCTCCGTGGCCTGCGATCCTCCCCCCGAGCACGAAACCGGGGTCCTTCAGGTTGATGCCCGCCTCCAGGTAGTTCTCTTCATCGAGGCCGAACGCGACGTGGAAGGAGTCCTCGCCCAATCGAACTCCACTGACACCCGTGGCGAGCGGCTTGTCCTGCCGAGCGAGGACCTCGGAGTTCGACACCTGCTGGGGCTCGCGCGGCTTGGACCAGGTGGGCGACCGGGCGTGTGCGGGGAGCTTGGGCTTGTGGGTCAGGGCGGACATGGACGACCTCGTCGGTGGGGACGAGGAGACCGGTTTCACGAAGCGTGCCGGTCGATTGTCAGCGTTAGACCGTGGTTAGAGCGACAGTTGTCGGGGAGGGTGACGGACGTCCGTCGGGGATGGCCGGCGGACAGGTGCGCCCAGGAGTGTGCTCGTTCCTCCGCGCATTTCGGGGGCACCGTTCTCTTGACCGTCGAGTCATTCCCGAACCGCGCTGCGAGCGACTATGATTGCGCCATGCGCGCACCACTCCCGATCCTCGCCGTCCTCGCCCCCGTCCTGTTGATGGGGTGCCCCCAGAAAGACCTGCAGCCGCTCGAATCCGACGCGGATGTCGATGCCGATGCCGATGCCGACGCGGACTCCGACGCCGACGTCGACGCGGACACGGATGCCGATGCGGACGCGGACGCGGATGCCGACGCGGACGCGGATTCGGACACGGATACCGATTCGGACACAGACACAGATACGGACACGGACACCGATGTCCTGAACTGCCCGGACGACGCCTCGGAGCCGAACGACATGTTCCCGAGCATCTTCGAGCTGATGGACGGCACGAACTACGTGGTGAGTGCGGTCAGCCCGGACTTCTGGCGGATCGACGTCGCGGGTGGAGGCACGGCCACGGTGACGGTCGACTTCTCGAACGCGATGGGCGAGGACATCGACCTGTTCGTGTACAACGCGGCGGGTGCCGAGTTCGAGTCCGCTGAGAACGCCGGGCCCACCGAGACCATCACGTTCACCAACCCCGACGTCTCGACCTTGTCGTTCTACGTCGAGGTCAGCCTGGTGTCGGGCGACTGCGTGACGTACGCGATCACCAGCAACATCGACGTGCCGGTTCCCTGTGTCGAGGACATCTACGAGCCCAACGAAGACGAGGCGACCGCGACCGCTGCTGCGGTGCCGATCACCCTCGACGGCGCACTCACCACGGGTTCCACCGAGGACTACTACCAGTTCTTCGCGCCCATGGGGCAGTCGATCACGGTCGATCTGGCGTTCACCCACGCCGAAGGCGACATCGACCTGTACATGCACCGCGAGAACGGCCAGGTGTTCGGCGTGTCGGGCTCGGTCGACGACAACGAGTCGTACACGTTCACCGGCGACGGAGAGTTCGTGTACGCCGAAGCCCGGCTTCAGAACAGCTCGTCCTGCGTGCTCTACACGCTGACGACTCAGTAGCTGATTCCCGGGAAGGCACCGCCTGGGCTGGGCCAAGGAGGCTTCAGGCTGCAGGCTGCAGGCTTCAGGACATGACCCCAGCGGGTGTCGACACTGACTCCTGTCCACCGGATAGAAAAGCTTCAACCCTACCTGTCGAGCGCACTCGGGATGGCCGACGTGACTGTGGTCAGCAGCCCTGAAGCCTGTAGCCCGTAGCCTGAAGCCTGGTTCGACCTTGCAGGTGTGTGCGGCGCTCGGGTACGCCCACGAGGCGATGGGGTTGGTGCATCGCGACCTCAAGCCGGCCAACCTGTTCCTCGAGGGCGGGCTCGTGAAGGTGGGGGATCTCGGGATCGCTCGTGCCGAGGGGTTCGACGACGACGGGCGGATTCGGGGTACGCCAGCCTACATGGCTCCGGAGCAGCTCCGGGGGGACCCGGTCGACGCCCGAGCGGACGTGTACGCGCTCGGGGTCGTGCTCACCGAGCTGGCAGGGGGAGCGAGCGCGTGGGACGCCGACACGGTGCCGGTCTCGGATGCTGGCGCCGCAACGACCCCCGAGGTGACGGCGACATCGGAGGTGGCCGGGTGGCTGGCACCCGCACTCGCGCGAGCCCTGGAACCCGATCCCGCCGACCGATACGCGTCGATGGCGGAGCTCGCAGAAGCGCTGGCGACCGTTCCTGCGGAGGGTGTCGGCCTGGCGGAAGGGATGCCGGCCCACTCCAGGTCGCCGGGCCCGCTGATCGGTCGGAGCGCGCTGATGCAGACCGTCCAGAGCGCCCTGTTGCAGCCGGGTCTGGTGGTCCTCCACGGTCCCGCGGGGATCGGCAAGACGCGTCTGGTGCACGCGTGTATCGATGAACACGCCGTGTTCGTGCAGCTCGCGGCCTGTCGATCCGTCCACGAGGTGCTCGGGGCGATGGCGGCGGCGCTCGACCTCCAGCTGGAGGACCGGAACCCTGTCGAGCAGCTGTGTGCCGCACTGCGCCACCGTTCGCGCCACCGTTCGCGTCACCGTTCGCGTCATCGCGCGGCAGTGGTGGTCCTGGACACGCTGGAGCACCTGGAGTCCGCCGAGCTCGATGCGATGTTGACGGCGCTTCTCGACGGTGCACCCGAGCTGAGGGTCCTCGCGACGAGCCGCAGCCGACCGGGGGTCTCACACCGGTGGGTGGCGGTCGGTCCGTTGACCACAGAGGAATCGCTGGCGTTGCTGCTGAGTCGCGCCCGGGCTCGGGGACAGATCCTGGACCCCGGTCCCACCACCCGGGCCATCGTCGAGCAGCTGGACGGCGTGCCGTTCGCGATCGAGCTGGCGGCCGCGCGCATCGGAGTGCTCGATCCCGCCGAGGTGCTGCAGCGGCTGGAGCTGTCGTGGCTACGGAGCCGGGAGCGCGCCGACGGCACGACCCGCACGGCCCATCAATCCACCCTGGAAGCGACGCTGCAGTGGAGCTGGGAGCTGCTCGACCCCGCGACCCGACGCGGACTCGCGGAGCTCTCGGTGCTGGAGGGGCCGTTCACCACAGATGCCGTTGCCGCCCTCACGAGTGGGGTGCTCCCGGTCTCCACGCTGCTCCAGATCGCCTGGGACCAGAGCTGGCTGGGTGCGGAAGGGGAGCGGGCCAGGTGGTATCGCCTGACGCGCGCGTTCGTGCGGGAACGCGCGGACCCGGAAGTCCTGGACGCCGCACGGACGCGTCATCGGGCCTGGTTCGCTGCGCGCGGAACGCCGGAGGCCATCCTGGCTCTCTCCAGCTTCGGTGGGCTCGACCGGTGGCGGGCGCTGTGCCTCGAGCGGGACGATCTGGTGGCGGCTGCGGAGTCCGGCATCGAAGAGGGGGCGCTCGAGGAGTCGCTGCGTGCCGTGGAGGCCCTCTTGGAGGTGATCGAGCGAATCGGCCCACCGGAGCGCGCAGATCCGCTGCTGGCAGGGCTGGAGGAGGTCGTGGTGCGGTCGGAACACCGGGCGAGGCTGGGCATGCTCCGCGCCCGGCTTGCCGTCCGGCGCAGCAACCGTGCGCTGGCCCTCGTCGAGCGGGCACGTCCTCTGCTCGATCCCGAGGGGTGGTACGGGGTGCGGGCTCTGTATCGCGTGGCGTCCCAGCGCGTTCGCCGAGGTCTCCCCGGTGCCGACGTCATGCTGCGCGACGTAGCGGATCGAGCGAAGCGCAACGGGTGGCCGCACACGGAGGCGGCCGCTGTGGTGGCCCTGGGGCAGCTCGCCGATCGGAATGGCGAGGATGCGCTCGCCGGCGCACACTACGCTCGGGGCCTGAAGCTCGCTCGCGAGGTGGGGGATGTGTGGCAGCTCGCCATCGTGCACGGCAACCTGGCGAAGCGGCACCACGGGTTCGGACGCATTCACCAGGCGCTGGCGAACCTGTTGACGTCCGCGGCGATGCACTACGCGACCGGCAATCGGCGCTCTCAGGGGGTTGCCCTCACCAACCTCGCTGCCATCGTCGATCATCGCGATGCCAGGCTGTCCCGCGCCTTCGCCCGGCGGGCATTGGAGATCCACCGCCAGGTGGGCAATCGTCGATTCGAGGCCCTCACGCTGGCGAACCTGGGCGCGCTGGCGATCCTGGAGCGGGACTGGACCGCTGCTCGGCGAGAGCTCGACGCGGCCATCACGGTGTACGACGGGTTGACGCCGGACCGGCTCTCCTGGCAGGCGCGCTGTGGCGATGCATACGTCGAGGCGATGGTCGGAGACGTACACGCCGCGCGCGACCGGCTGAAGGCGATGGCGGCGGGACGGGAGCACTACCCGTTGGAGGCGTATCGCTGGTACGTTGCGACAGCGTTGTGCGACGCTCGAATCGGGGATGTCGGCGCGGCGAATGCCCGACTGGACGAGGCGCGCGACACCCTTCGCGCACACGGGGTCTCCGAGTCGGCGTTCGCGTGGACGGTGGTCGACACGTTCTGGGAGACCCACGACTTCTGACAGCTTGCTAGCTAGGGACATCATCCCCCTGTCCCTGGAGACCCCATGAACGTCGTCATCACCGGCGCCAATCGCGGCATCGGACTCGAGATCGCCCGCATCTTCAAGAACCGCGGCGCGAACATCATCGCCGCCGTCCGCTCGAAGTCCGACGCGCTCGAGGAGCTCGGAGCCGACATCCACACCTGTGACGTCTCGGACCCCGACTCCGTCGCGTCGTTTGCGGACGGGCTCGGCGAAACGCCCGTCCACGTGCTGGTGAACAACGCTGGTGTGCTCTCGCGCGAGACCCTGGACGACCTCGACGAGGGGCGAATCCGCCACCAGCTGGAGATCAACGCCCTCGGGCCGCTCCGGGTCACCAACGCCCTGCGGAACAACCTCTCCGACGGGTCCAAGGTCGCCATCGTCACCAGTCGCATGGGCTCGATCGAGGACAACACCTCGGGGAGCATGTACGGGTACCGGATGAGCAAAGCGGCGGTGAACCAGGCCGGTCGCTCGCTCGCCCACGACCTGAAGCCGTCCGGCGTCCACGTCGTGCTGCTCCATCCGGGCTACGTGCGCACCGGGATGACGAACAACAACGGGCACATCGATCCGGACGAGTCCGCGAAGGGTCTCGTCGCTCGCATCGACGCCCTGGATGCTTCGACGAGTGGCAGGTTCTTCCACCAGAACGGCGAAGAGCTCCCGTGGTGACCGGGTCCTTGCAATTCCCTGACGCAGAGGTCACAGCCTCCTGACGATTGGAATGTGCACTGGGGCCGTCACTGGGTCACAGGACACACGAACCCGAGGCCCCGATGCTCCAAGAGCTCTCACAACGCACACTTCGCCCGCTCGTCGCATTGTCGACGACGCAGCGGATGATGGTGCTCGCCGTGCTCGTCATGGCGGTGGCCTGGGCCCTCTGGCCAGCGAGCGTCGCGGGCTGAGTCCGTTGGCCGGTGCTGCCGGCGCACGCGAGAACGCCGTCGATCAGCCGGTTAAGGAAGGGTGTCTGGAGGCGACATGGCCGACGATACCCTTGCGAAGAACCCCGCGAACAACAGCGACACCCCCGCCACGAACGACACCGTCGACCTTCCGTCCGACGAGGCGGCCTGGCGGGTGAAGCTGGACCCGATGCAGTTCCACGTCCTGCGCGAAGCGGGCACCGAGCGCGCGTTCACCGGCAAGTACTGGAACACCAAGACCCCCGGCACCTACACCTGTGCGGGCTGCGGAACGGTGCTGTTCAAGTCCGACGAGAAGTTCGACTCGGGCTGCGGGTGGCCGTCGTTCACCGAGGCCCACGAGTCCGACAAGGTCACCGAGCACCTCGACCGGTCGCACGGCATGGTGCGCACCGAAGTCCGCTGTGCCGTGTGCGATGGCCACCTGGGCCACGTCTTCCCCGACGGTCCGCCCCCCACGGGCCTGCGGTACTGCATCAACTCAGCGTCCCTGGACTTCCACCCAGACGACTGAGCGACGAGTCATGGAACAACGCGCTGCACCGGCGAGCGCGGGGTGATGCGTTAAGGGCGACGGTCCCTGGAGGCATCGTGACCCAGACCCAGAACGCCGCGAACGTCGTGATCCGCTTCGCGGGCGACTCCGGTGACGGCATGCAGCTCGTCGGCGGCCAGTTCACCCGCACCACGGCCCTCGCCGGCAACGACCTCGCCACGCTCCCGGACTTCCCGGCCGAGATCCGCGCTCCGGCCGGCACGCGCGAGGGGGTGTCGGGCTTCCAGATCCACTTCGCCGACCACGACATCTTCACGCCGGGCGACGAGACCGACGCGCTCGTGGCGATGAATGCCGCGGCCCTCGTCACCAACCTGCATCGGCTGCGGAAGGGCGGGCTGGTCATCGTCAACGCCGATGGCTTCGGTCGTGGCGACCTGAAGAAGGCTCGGCTCGAGAACAACCCTCTCGAGGACAGCTCGCTGGACGGCTATCGCACGGTGAAGGCGCCGATCACCACGCTGACGCGCAGCTCGGTCGAGGATCTGGGCCTCACCACCAAGGAAGCCGATCGCTGCAAGAACTTCTTCGCGCTCGGGATGGTGTACTGGGTCTACGGGCGCGACCTGACGCCCACCGAGAACTGGCTCGAGCGCAAGTTCGGCAAGAAGCCCGACATCCTGAAGGCCAACCTCCAGGCCCTGCGCGCCGGCCGCAACTACGCGCAGACCGTCGAGATCTTCCAGGCCACCTACGACGTGCCTCAGGCCGACTTCAACGCCGGCCGCTACCGCAACATCACCGGCAACACGGCCCTGGCCATCGGGCTCGCCACCGCAGCGCAGAAGGCCGACCAGAACCTGTTCTACGGCAGCTACCCGATCACCCCGGCCTCCGACATCCTGCACGCCCTGGCGCCGTTCAAGCACTACGGCGTCACCACGTTCCAGGCCGAGGACGAGATCGCCGCGGTGTGTGCGGCCATCGGGGCCTCGTACGGCGGAAACCTCGGCGTGACCGGCACGTCGGGGCCCGGTGTCGCGCTCAAGGGCGAGGCCATCGGGCTCGCGGTCATGGCCGAGCTGCCCCTGGTCGTCATCTGCGTGCAGCGTGGGGGGCCGAGCACCGGTCTGCCCACCAAGACCGAGCAGGCCGACCTGCTGCAGGCCCTGTACGGACGCAACGGAGAGGCCCCCGTGGCCGTGATCGCCCCGTCCAGCCCGTCGGATTGCTTCGAGACCGCCATCGAGGCCGTGAAGTTCGCCATCTCCGCGATGGTGCCCTGCTTCATCCTGTCCGACGGCTACATCGGCAACGGCGCCGAGCCCTGGCCCATCCCGGACATCGAGTCGCTCCCCGACATCGACCCCGGGTTCCGCACCGATCCCGAAGGCTTCCTGCCCTACATGCGCGACCCCGACACTCTCGCGCGTCCGTGGGCCGTTCCGGGAACCCCCGGCATGGAGCACCGCATCGGCGGCCTCGAGAAGGAGGACGGCACCGGCAACGTCTCCTACGACCCCCTGAACCACCAGAAGATGTGCGAGATGCGCGCCGAGAAGGTGCAGCGGCTCCAGCGCTTCATCGGCCCCACCGACATCCACGGAGACGACTCGGGAACCCTCGTGGTCGGCTGGGGGGGCACGTGGGGCGCCATCCGGTCCGGCGTCGATGCCTGTCGCAAGGAAGGCCTGAAGGTCGCCCAGATCCACCTGCGCCACCTCAACCCGCTCCCGCCCGATCTCGGCGAGATCCTGGCGCGCTACGACCGCATCCTCGTGCCGGAGCTCAACCTCGGTCAGCTGTCCAAGGTGCTCCGCGAGACCTTCCTGATCGACGCGAAGTCGTACTGCAAGATCCAGGGGCAGCCCTTCCTGACCCGCGAGGTCGCCGACGCCATCCGGAACATCGCCGGTTCCACAAACTCTTCCGCAGCCGAGGCCTGAAATGAGCGCGCCCTACAAGAAGAAAGACTTCATGAGCGACCAGCTGGTTCGCTGGTGCCCGGGCTGCGGCGACTACTCGATCCTGTCGCAGGTCCAGACCGTGCTCGCCGGCCTGGGTCGGCCGCGCGAGGAGTTCGCGGTCATCTCGGGGATCGGCTGCAGCAGCCGCTTCCCGTACTACATGAACACCTACGGCTTCCACACCCTGCACGGCCGTGCGCCGGCGTTCGCGACCGGCCTCAAGGTCACCCGGCCCGAGCTGTCGGTGTGGATGGTCACGGGCGATGGTGATGCGCTGTCGATCGGCGGCAACCACCTGATCCACCTGTTCCGTCGCAACGTCGACATCAACGTGATGCTGTTCAACAACCGCATCTACGGGCTCACCAAGGGCCAGTACAGCCCCACATCCGAGCGGGGCAAGCGCACCAAGTCCAGCCCCATGGGGTCGCTCGAGAGCCCGTTCAACCCGCTCACCCTGGCGCTCGGTGCCGGCAGCTCCTACGTCGCGCGCAGTGTCGACGTGTTCACCAAGCACCTGCGGGCGCAGCTCCAGGCGGCCGACACGCATCGAGGCACGTCGTTCCTCGAGATCTACCAGAACTGCAACATCTTCAACGACGGCGCGTTCGTGGGGTTCACGGACCGCAGCGTGCGCGACGAGCGGGTGCTCTACCTCGAGGCCGGCGAGCCGCTGGTCTGGGGCAAGGAGCATCGCAAAGGCCTCGTCCTGGACGGGCTGAAGCTGGGCATCGTCGACATTCCGACGGACGCAGACGGCGCCGAGACGGTTCCGGATGCGGTCATCCGCCACGACCCCACCAGCAAGGCCCTGGCGACGTTCCTGGCCGAGCTGGACGGGTCCGATGGATTCCCGGTCCCCGTGGGCGTCTTCTACACCGAAGAGCGTCCCACGTACGATGGTGCGTTCCAGGCCCAGGTGGCCGAAGCCCGGAAGACGTTCGGCTCGGGAGACCTCGCTTCGCTCATCGATGCCGGCGACACCTGGGACGTCGAGTAGACACCCGTCGATACAGATCGACCGTCGAATGGGCGTCCTCGAGTATCGTATTGATAAATCAATAGGGATATTGATATGTTGGTGTCGAGATGCCCACTCCGTCCCTCCGAGCACAGATTTCCGACGCGGTGCGGGAGCTGCGCACTGCTCGGGGCATGACACAGGCCGAGCTCGCGCGGCATCTCGGAATGAGCCAGAGTCGGTTGAGCCAGGTCGAGCGGGGAGGCGGGTCGTTCACGGCCGAGCAGCTGATCGTGATGCTGCGACTGTTCAACGTCGACGTCGGACGCTTCGATCCGGTTCGCGATGTGGACGGCAGCCTTCAGAACGCGCTCGTGGAGTTCGGAGCACGCCACCTTCGCGCTCGACCCGGCGTTCGGATCCGATCCGAGCATCAGTCTGCCGAGCGGCTCGTCCGTACGGTCCTGCTCCATCCCACCGAGCGGTTCGTGACTTCTCTCGCCCCCCTCTTGCTGTGGCAACTGGATGTCTTGTCACTGCCGGCGCTCCAGCGTGAGTTCGTGGGAGCGGGTGTCCCCGGACGACTGCCCTGGGTGGTCGAGCACACACTCGACGCGTGGCGTGCAGAGCCCACTGCGCCGTTGGAGTGGCGCCGTCGAGGACAGCGCGCCGGATTGCTCATGAGCCTGTTTCTCGAGCGGGTCCCGCCAGTGGACGCCTCGGCCGCACTGGATGTTCTGGATGTCGGCATCCGCTCTGGGGCGACGCTCGAAGATGCATGGGCAGGCGCAGATGACATCGCCCGGAGATGGCGGCTCGTGACCCACATCGTTCAAAGCGACTTCCGTCGTGCGCTGAATGCCGCCTTGGCGGAGGCCTGGTGAGCTGGATCGATGCCTACTTCGACGCACTCGCGCAGGAAGTAGCGGAGCCCGTGCATCTACGTGTCATCGGCTCGGTCGCGTTGTTCCTTCAGTCGCCATACTCCCGTGGGACGAAGGATGGGGACGTCATTCGGACTGCGATGTCGCAGCGGCACGTGGATGCGCTGATCGAATGTGCTGGACCAGGAACCAGCCTGCACGAGCGGCACGGGATCTACATCGACATCGTCAGCCCGAACATCCGTTGATTCTGCGGAGACCGGACTGGGTAGGGTACGGCACCTTTAGAGACCTGAGCGTCGACGTGCTGAGTATCCCAGACGTCGTGGTATCGAAATTGGCTCGGTTTCATGGCGACGATCGAGATGATGTTCGCGCCATGGTGGAGGGAGGGTTCGTCGAGCACGCGGCGCTGCTGGAGCGCTTCCGAGAGGTCATCGATGCATTCAAATTCGAGCGAGCCGACACCCTTGTCCGGATGGCCGAGCGATTCAACGAGCTGGAGCGGGATTGGTACCTCGTCGACGAGACGCCGTTCGAGTTCGATCCGGATGTCTTTCGCTACTGAGCACCCGTTGGCGTGCACGACGAGGTGGCGTCACAGAGGCAGTCGCTGTCTGGAGGCGTGCCGTACTCCAGGGCTTGCGAGCAGCCCTCCAGGGTGACCGCGACGTTCGCGTCGACGTGCGCACAGATCGCGTTCGCCTGACAGGGATTGTGGGAGACCACACAGTCGGCATCGTCACTGCAGGTCGGGCAGTCGCCGTCGACGCAGTCCCAGTCGGACAAGGTGGCCTCGCCGCGCACGCCGCACGCGGTCAGGCCGATCAGCAGGGGGAGCAACACACGCATGACGGACCTCCGATGTCGTCGAGCATGCCTGGTGTCGGGTGGGTGCGAAACCGGTCGGTCGAGGAATCGTACGCCCATCGGATACACCCCGACGGAGGCAGGATGTCGCGAACGAGCACCCGCATGGCGGTTCGAAAGCGCATCCAGCGGGCTCAGCTGAGGACGACCAACGCACCGAGGTGTGCGTCCGTTCCACAAAGCAGAATCGACATTCTGTTCTGTCGCACCCGATCGTGCAAGCGCCGATGACATTTCGTGATGAAGGGGAATTCTGGTTCTGGAACGCGGCGCTTCCTCCGGTCCGTCCGGTCGATGCCAGATCGTCACATCTCGGGGTGCACCACAAGACCTACACTGCAGGCGCAGATGGGCCGATGGGCTCCGTCCGCGCTTTCTTGTCCGCAGTTTGTCTCTCGCGATTCTTGTGCATTGCGGGTCCAGCTCCCCAGGTTGAACGGGGGCGGGGCCGTTGGAGACCTCTATGCGTTGGGTGTTGGCCGCAGTTGCGGGACTGTCGGGGTGTGTGCCGTTCACGGCGCCCGAGTCGCTCGACTACGAAGCCCCTCGGGTGGCCGATCGAGGCGAAGGGGTGCTCCGGGTGGTCTCCTGGAACATCGAGACCGTCGGCGAGCCCGGAACGCTGGAGTACGACGCGGCCCTCGACATCCTGGACCGGCTGAGCCCCGACGTGGTGGCCCTCAACGAGATCGCGGACAGCGAAGATGCCGGCTACGCCGAGTGGCTCGCGATCGATGCCGGCTTCGACCACGTGATCATCGGGGATTCCGTCGGGTTCGGTGCCGACCGGAACGCCATCCTGTCCATGCACCCCCTCGAGAACGCCGTCGGGCTCGAAGCCCCCGACCTGTCGGGCGATCCGGACGCCAACGACATCACGCGCTCGTTCGTGAAAGCCACCGTGGTGACGTCGGGCGGCGAGCTGGATGTGGTGAGCATGCACTGGAAGAGCGGCCTGTTCGGCGACGACGAGGCGGAGTTCCGGCGCGTGCTCGAAGCCCATCGGGCCATCGAGGCGATGACGCCCGGCCAGCCCACCCTGCTCACGGGCGACTTCAACGACGACATCCAGGACAGCTCGGACTTCCCGGCCACGTTCACCAGCCTGCCGTTCGGGCTGCCCAGCTCGTTCTGGCTCGGCGCCGATCTGTGGGACACCCTGAACGGTCCCGGACTGCCGAACGACGTGTTCCTGCCGCTGCTCGAGGCCGATCTCGTCATCCCCGACATCCGCCAGCGGTCCGGCACCGACGCCACGCGTCCCACCAGCAACCGCCGCCTCGACTACATCGTGCACACCCAGGACATCGACGTGCGCGGGACCGAGACGTTCGACTGCAACGACCAGGATCGGCCCGGCGGCGTCGAGCTGTATGGCAGCCGCATCTCCAACGATGCCTGCGAGGACGCCGCCGATCACCTCGCGGTGGTCATGGACCTCGTCCTGCCGGAACCGGTGGGCGGGAACCCGGGCCCGGATCCCGACCCCGACCCAGATCCCGTGCCCACGGCCGGAGACCTGGTGATCACCGAGCTGCTCCCCAACCCCGATGCCTGCTCCGACAGCGATGGCGAGTGGGTCGAGCTGCACAACGCATCCGACCTCGTGTACGCGCTGGACGGGCTGGTTCTCGAAGATGCGTCCGGAAACACCGGTGTGGTCGCGTCGATCGACGGCGATGCCGAGATCGGGCCCGGCGAGACGGTGGTGTTGGGCCGGGGGGATGCGCCGTGCGGCGTGTCGGACGCCCTGACGTACGGGGCGGGCCTGTCGCTCAACAACGGGGGCGACACGGTCACGCTGTGGTTCGACGACCTCGCGCTCGACACCGTTGCGTATCCCGGTAGCGCGGCGGATCCGGACGTCAGCTGGGTGGTCGAGGGCGACACCGGTTGCGAGGCGGTCCCGACGCCGGGCGTGCCCAACGAGGCCTGTCCGTAGGTCGGTGAGCGGCTGTCACTGGCTCTCGGGGGTCGCGCGCAGTACGCTGCCAGCGCAACGAGGTCGCACCCCGAGGTCGGACATGGACGCCAATCAGCTCGACGACAACGAAATCCTCGCCCTCGCGGGCCTGGCACTGCACCTGGCCAGCGCCGACGGCATGCTCTCGCCCGAAGAGGCCGAAGAGCTCAAGGAGCTGGGCGAGGAGATCGGTGGGGCCGACCGGTTCAGCAAGGCCATCACCGATGCCGAGGGGCGCTTCAAGACCGTGCAGGACGCGCTGGACTTCGCTTCCGAGATCGAGCGGGCGTCCGCGCGGGACTTCATCCACACGGTGCTCACCGATCTGGCCAACAGCGACGACATGCACGCCGCCGAGGCCGATCTGCTGGCGCGTCTCCGCCTGATGTGGGGCATCCGCACCCCGTAGCGGGCCCGACGATTGGGCCCTCACGGCGCGTTCAGAGAAGGACCTCGCGACACTGCTGTTCCGGAGGGTATGCCCCGCCACCGCAGTAGTTTCCGGAAGGGGCGACGAGGGAGGGGTCACCCTCTTGGGTGCAGGTGCGGAAGACGGTCCCGCGGGGTTCCCTTTCGGGCTCGATCTCGACGGTGAGCACGTTCTCTTCTGCAACACAACCGGATGCGGTGCACCACTGACTCCCAGTGACCTCCAGGACGCCCCCGGTTGGCGTGGGCGTCCACTGCACAGGGGCGCCGTTGTCGAATCGCCCCTCGACTCCATCGCGGACGACGAAGGTCGAGTCGGTCCAGCGCGATACGCCCCGGAAGGTCGTTGGAGAGAGGAAGACTCGGAGCCCGACCTCCTCGTTCCCGACGTTGATGTGCACGGTGTCGTCGCAAAGCCCTTGTGACGAGTCATGAGCCATCATGAAGAGGTGGCCCTCGCTGTCTGTCGACCAGTCGCCCATTTCGGCGTGGAGTTCGACGTCGTGGCCGGGGAGCCGGGACGAGCCGATAGCGTTCGCATCGGGTTCGGGGCTGCACCCAGGGAGGATGGCCGTCGTGGTAGCGGCGTAGAGGATGAAGCGGGTCATTTTGTCACTCCGGCGATCACGTAGCATGCTCCGTGAAACGTTGCGCTGTAGGAGCCTGTCGCGAGTAGATTCGACCCGAACAGCCTTCCGCAAGAAATCGGGCCGATCCCGGCCTCTACCGCAGGGCGTAGCGTTGCGTTCAGGCCGCGTGTTTCATTCGTCGCTGGGCGGGTCGACCGAAACCGAGGTGTACTTCTGTATCCGAGCGTTGAAGGGCGACGTGTCCAGCGGCGAATGAAACCGCGGATGAACGCGAGCTATAGCGCGCCGCCGAGCCCTCGCGCACACTGGACGTACAACGAAAACGGCCCCTCTTCGCCGTCCTTGCCTTCGACCACCACGTACCACACGGCTTCCTTGCCGCCGCGGGTCTGGCTCGTGAGCTCGATGCGTTCGGACGCGGGGCCGTCCACCGGAGCCATCTCGCACTGGTTGATCACGTTGCCCATCTGAGGGCACTCGCCGCGGCCCTTGTCGTAGCGCATCGCCATGATGTCCAGGTCGGCGCAGGGGGAGTGCAGATCGACCCAGGCCCGCCACTCGCCCGCGGGCATCACCAGCTTGAACACCCGCTCGTCGCCGCCGTCGTGGTCGATGGTGGCCGGCCAGCAGAAGTTCTTCTCGTAGAACTTGGTGTCGTAGCGGTCGACCCCGCCCAGTGTGTGCGAGATGATCTGCTGGTCGCAGCGGATCTCCTGGGTGACGCAGTCCGGGCCCTCGACCGGCCCGCCATCCACGATGTCTCCGCACTGTTCGCGCTCGAACGCGCCGCGCGTGGTGGGTGGACCGGACACTTCGCCCTGGAGGATCAGCGGTGCGGTGCGGGTGTGGTGGATCTCCTCGTCGCCCTCCTGCACCCCGATGGTCAGGGGCTCGTAGCGCACGGGCTTGCTGGAGCCGGAGTCGCCACCCGCGAAGAGGGACAGCACGAGGACCGTGGCCAGGCTCATGCCGCCGCCCGCGCAGACCATGAGCAGGACTGCGATGACGCCCCCCGCGATCACGGTGTTCGTCGAGATGCCCTGATTGTCGCTCACGACGCGTCCTCCGGTGCGGCGCGACCCGACAATACCGTCTGTTCGCGGAGGCGTCCGGCGAGAGACAGATTGAGGGCCTCCCGGCCGAGCCTCCAGGCCCAGTTGCCCTCGAGCCGACCCGGGATGTTCATGCGCGCATCCGAGCCGAGCGAGAGCAGATCCTGCATCGGCACGATGGCGGTGTTGGCCACCGAGCGCCAGGCGGCACGCATCGCCGACCACACGACGTCGCGCGCGTCGGTGTGCAGGTAGGCGCGGGCGTGCTGCTGCGTGTCGTCCCCGGCGGTCGTGTACCAGCCGCGGAGCGTGTCGTTGTCGTGGGTGCCCGTGTAGACGACCTGATCGCGGACGTGGGCATGGGGCAGGTAGGTGGACGAGCCGCCGGGCCCGAACGCGAACTGCAGGATGGCCATCCCGGGAAGCCCGGCGTCGTCGCGCAGGGCTTCGACCGGCGGCGTGATGATGCCGAGATCCTCGGCCACCAGGGGAAGCCGGGTGTCACCAGGCCGCGCATCGCGGAGCCGGTCGCGCAGGGCAGCCAGGGCTTCGGCACCCGGGCCGGGTACCCACTGGCCGTTCTCGGCGGTCTCGTCGCCGGCCGGGACCTCCCACACCCCATCGAGCCCGCGGAAGTGGTCGATCCGCAGGACGTCCACGCTCTCGAGCGCCGCCAGTGTGCGGTCGACCCACCAGTCCCAACCGGTCGCAGCCTGGGCCTCACGCGCGAAGTGGGGGTGGTGCCAGAGCTGGCCGGTGGCGGAGAACGCGTCCGGCGGCACCCCGGTGATGGTGCGTGGCGTGCCGTCCGGACGGAGATCGAAGAGGTCGCGGTGCCACCAGACGTCGGCCGAGAGCGGACCCACGAAGAAGGGCAGGTCGCCCCAGAGCGCGATGCCGTGCGTGTGCGCGAACGCACGCAGCCGGGACCACTGTCGATCGAAGGCCCACTGCAGCGCGATGTGCCCGTCGATCGCGGCGGACAGATCGCTGCGGACCCGTTCCAGACGGGCGGAATCCCGGGGCAGGTCGCGCAGGTCGGCCGGCCAGGCGGTCCAGTCCGGGCCGTGTAGCGACACGAGGGCGGCGAACAGCCCCCAGATCTCGACCCAGGGGTTGTCGGCCCGGAACGGAGCGAGCTCGATGTCGTTCGCGATGGCGGTCGCGACCCGGGCCAGGAACGGCTCCCGGTCGGCGCGCACCCGGGCCCAGTCGACCCGGCCATCCGGTGCTCCCGCCGCGTAGGGCTTGTGGCGATGCGCGACGAAGCCCGCGTCCGCCAGATCGTCGGGCGACAGGTAGGCGGGCTCGCGGGCGAAGGCGGTGGGGGAGGCGTACGGACAGCCGTACGGATCGACCACCGTGAGCGGGAGCACCTGCCAGACCCGCTGCCTGGCACTGGCCAGCCACGCGACCCACTCCCGCGCCGTGGGTCCGAGATCGCCCGTTCCGTACGGGCCCGGAAGACTGGAGACGTGCAGGAGCACGCCCGCGGCCCGGTCGTCCAGGGTGGGGACCGTGCTCATGCGGTGGTCCAGCCGTCGGCTCCGTTCTCGGCCCGACCCGTGTGGGCCAGGCGCTGCAGGATGTACCAGACCTCGATGCGGTCGCCGCCCACGGCCTCGGTGATCACGTCCAGCGGCTGGGGATGCTTGCCGAGCTGGTCCTGCACCCGGGTGGACAGGCTCAGGATCTCGCTGGCGGCCTTCTTCCCGGCTTCGACCCCGGGCTGGTGGTAGGCGTTGATGTCGATGAGCGAGGCGTACAGGCCGACCGCGCGCTCGAACAGCGCAATCAGCGCGCCCAGCATGGGCTCGTCGAGCTGTGGGATCGTGAGCGTGACCACGGGACGGTCGCTCTCGGCCAGTGCCCTGCGGGTGCCGAGCAGGAAGCCCTGCAGGTAGTCGCCCGCGTTCGCGCGCCCCTGAATCGGCCGCAGGTCTCCAGCGCCGTCCGAGAGCACCTGCACGAGCACGGCGAAGAAGTCGTTCCGCCCGTCGCGCAGCTGCTGGACGAAGCTGTGCTGGTCGGTGCTGCCCTTGTTACCGTACACCGCGAGACCCTGGTGCACGACGTTGCCGTCGAAGTCGAGCTTCTTGCCGAGCGATTCCATCACCAGCTGCTGCAGGTAGCGCGAGAACAGCACCAGCCGGTCGCAGTAGGGCAGGACCACCATCGCCCGGTCGCCACGACCGTTCCCCAGCGCATGCCAGGCGCCGGCGAGCAGGGCGGCGGGGTTGTCGCGCCAGTCGGCCGTGCGGGTCCAGTCGTCCATGTCGCGCGCACCGTCGAGCAGCGCCCGCATGTCGATGCCGGCGAGGGCCCCCGGAAGCAGCCCGACGGCACTGGTGATCGACGTCCTCCCGCCGACCCAGTCCCACATCTCGAACCGCGCCAGCCAGCCTTCTCTGTCGGCTCGTCGGTCGAGCTTGCTGCCCTTGCCCGTGACCGCCACGAAGCGGCGCCCCACCTCGAGCCCCGCGGCTTCGACCGCCCGCTGCACCAGGGCGATCCCGTTCACGGTCTCGGCCGTCCCGCCGGACTTGCTCACGCCGATCACCAGGGTGTGACGCAGGCGCTCGCCGACCTCGGCCAGCACCCGGGCGACGCCGTCGGGATCGGTGTTGTCGACGAAGTGCAGGGTGAGCAGGTCGTCGCCGAGGGCGTCGACGAGCAGCTGCGGGCCGAGGGCGCTTCCGCCGATTCCGATGTGGATCACGTCGGTGAAGCGGTGGCCGTCCGGCGCGGCGATGTCGCCGTCACGCACCTTCTCGGCGAAGGAGATGGCAGCGTCTCGGGTGGACCCGATGGCCTCACCCTGGGCGATGGTGGGGGCCCGCTCGGGGGCGCGCAGCCAGTAGTGGCCCACCTGGCGGCCCTCGTCGGGGTTCGCCACGTTGCCGGCCTCCAGCGCCTCCATCTCTGCGAATGCATCGGACCAGTCGAGGGCCTCGAACGCATCGGACGCGATGCCGGTGCGCGTCAGGTCGATGGCCCAGGCCTGGGCGGGGTGGGACAGGAACAGATCGGACATGGGGCCCCCGGAAGCGTTGGGGGCTGATATCCGAAGGGTTCAGCTGCCGCCGCTCGCGAACCGGTGCATGCGCAACTGACCCGCGCGGCCGATCGCGTTCCAGATGTCGGTGCTGTCTCCCGACCCCTCGTGCAGCACGACTCCGTCGCGATTGACGGCATAGACGGTGGGAATGCGCGTGGGCTTGGCCTCCCGCTGCACGAACGCCCGGTAGTCCTCGAGGATCAGGAACGGGAGGCCAGCGGCTGCCGCCATGTCCTCCCCCGTGAACCACTCGGGCCGGTGATCGTTGGTGCGGTCCTTGACGGTGGTGCAGATGTGCAGCCCGCAGATGAAGTCGGGGAAGTGAACGGCGTAGTTCAGGTAGCGGATCATGAACTGGTTGTAGCGGACGTTCCCCCGGAATCCGCCGAGCAGCACGATGAGGAGCACCTGGCTGTCGTCGAGGGTCTGCAGGACGTTCTCGAGGTTCGCGCCGGGGTAGCCGTCGGTACGGTAGAGGTCGTAGCGCGGGAACTTCTGCTTGTAGAGCTGACGCAGCTCCGGCGCGCGTCCGGTGGTCTTCTCGAGGGCGCGCTTCACCTTCTGCAGCGGCTCCATCAGGTAGGACTGCTCGAGCAGCTCGACGCCGAGGTCGCGTTTTCCGGACCGCAGCCGCTGCAGACCCGCGTACGCCGTGGCGATCGCGTGGTAGACCTCCGGCCAGTTGTGGGCGTAGGCCGCTTTGTACTCCTTGACGAAGGGGTAGCCCTCGTCCCCGCGTCCGGTCTCGATCAGCGCGGCTCCGTAGAAGAGCGTGGCGGGGTCGTTCTGGGGCTTGGGCTTGCCGCCGCCGATGAACTTGGCGAACAGCCCCGAGGTGAGCGCGCTGGTGGAGCCGCTCAACGCCCTCAGCGCCAGGCGCTCCAGGACCTCCCACGCACCCTGCTTCCAGAGCTCGAGCAACGCATCGGGCCCGTCTGTACCGGGGTTGTAGTAGGTGCGGATGTTCTCGACGCTCCGCGCCAGGGTCATCCCCATGAGCGCCGCTGTGGTCTTGAGCCGGATCCGCTCGCCGTCCTGGTGGAAGACGTAGGTGTTCTCGGGGGTGGGCTTCTGGAGCAGCGTGGGGTCGAGCAGGCCCTCGTCCTGCTCTTCGACCTGGACCAGGGTGCCGGGACGGATGCCGAGCTTGGCCGGGATCGAGTACTTGCTCACCCGCTCCACCACCAGGCAGTCCCGGGCGGGTGGCGGGTTGCCCGTGCGCCGGTCGATGGTCTTCACGAGGCTGTCGCGGAACTTCTCGAGGACGGGATCCTTGCGGCCGCCCTTGCCGATCATGGTCTGTTCGGTGGGCTCGGCCTGCTGCTGCATGTCCTGCTGGACGTGGGCATCCGCCACGGGCCGGACGGACTTGCCCGTGCCGTTCTCGATCGCCGCCACCACCGCCCGAGCACTCGCGGGCCGGTCGTCCGGGGACTTCTCGAGCAGCTTGGCCACCAGCGCGTCCAGCCAGTCCGGCACCCCTTCTGCCTTGGTGGACATCTTGGGCGGGACCTCGTTGACGTGCTTGTCCATCACCTTGTACGGACGGCCGTCGAACGGGGGTTCGCCTGCGATGAGCTCCCACAGCACGATGCCGAGCGCGTACAGATCGGCCCGGTGGTCGCACTCGAAGTCCTCGATGTACTCGGGCGCCATGTAGTGCGGGGTTCCGACGCGCACGCCGACGGCTGTGAGGCTGGTGTCCTCGTCGGCCGACTTGTCGGCGACCCCGGCGAGCCCGAAGTCGAGCACCTTCACCTTCAGCCCGGAGTCGGTGAGGCTCTCGACGAGCATGATGTTGTCTGGCGACAGGTCGCGGTGGACGATGCCGATGTCGTGTGCGGCTTCGAGGGCCAGCGCCACCTGGGCAGCGACGTCGACCGCATCGGCGGGCGGCAACGGCCCCTTCTCTTCGAGGCGCTCGGCCAGGGTGTCGCCCTCGAGGTACTCCTGGACCAGCCAGGGTACGCCATCGGCGGTCTTCCCGGCCTCGAACACGTGCATGCTGTTCGGGTGTTGGATGCGCGACTGAACGCGGATCTCACGCTCGAAGCGCCGCATCGCCTCCTCTTCGCCGAACAGGGCCCGGTCGAGCATCTTGACCGCGAACATCGCGTTGTCTTCCAGCCGACGGGCGACGTACACGTTCCCCATGCGGCCGTCGCGCAGGTAGCCCGTGATCTTGTAGCGGTCTGCGATGACCGTGCCTGTGATCTGTTGTGCCATGTGGGGGATAATAGACGGCATGACGCAGCAGGACAGCGAAGGCGCCTCGAGCGAGGGCGGCCTGGATCGAGAGGGAGCCCTGGAGTTGCTCCGGAGCCAGCACACGTTTCCGGGGCCGTACACGTTTCGCGTGGTGGTCCGTCCGGACGGTCGGTCGGGCGTGGTGTCGGCGATCGCGGCGGCGCTCGGCGACGAGAGCGCGGTGCAGGAGGTCGAGGAGCGCGCGAGCCGGAAGGGCAACTACCTCTCGCTGCACGTGGTGACGCGGATGGAAGACGCCGAGGGGGTGTTGGACGTCTACGAGGTGGTCGGAAAGCTGGATGAAGTCCTGATGACTCTCTGATCAGGTACGTCAACGGTTATGCTCGTATCGAGTTCGGCACCCGTCGTTGCGCGATGTGGGTTGTCGGGGTTCACCCACACGGCCCCTCCTCCTCGGGGCACGGGAGTTGTATGTCCACCAGAGGCCGAAAGAAGAGCGCCCCCACCACCGAAGCTGCGGGTGTCGCGGGGTTTCTCCCGGGTGTACCGAACATCGGCGTTCCAGAGATCGGCATTCCGGACGTCGGGTTGCCGGAGCTCCCCGAGTTCGGGCTCCCGGACTTCGACCTGCCGGACTTCGATTTGCCCGAGTTCGGACTTCCGGATCTTCCCCGGATGCCGGAGATTCCACTTCCTGGGATGCCCGAACTGCCTGGGTTCCCGGTGCCCGAAGTCCCCATTCCCGGGATGCCGCGTCTGCCGGACTTCGAGCTGCCCCAGATCGACATCCCGGAGATCGGGATGCCGGACTTCGAGCTCCCGGATTGGGCGAAGGATGCTGGCGAAGCCTACGAACAGGAAGGTCTCGACGCGATCCTCGACCCCGTCGGGGCGATGGACCGGCAGAATGCCCGCGAGGAGCTCGCTGACCGCTTCGACATCGTCGGAGAGGACTTCGTGGGCCCGCGAAACCAGAACCAGTTGACAGCCGAAGAATACGAGGAGGTCGTCCGCCTGTACTCGGACGTTCGCCTCGGTCGTGGCGACCTGCGGCTCGACGCCAGCGAGCTGTCCGATGCGGATGCCGAGGCGTTCGAAGCGGGCGCGATGGACGACATCGCTTCGCTCCTGCAGACGGAGACCGGGCGTGGGCTCGTTCGCCAGCTCAGCGACAACACGATGGTGGATGACGCGGGCAACGAGCGCAAGTTCATCGCCGGTATGGAGGTCACGGGCACGATGTTCGAGGGGCTCGGATCCACGCGCGACCGCACCACCACCTTGAGCGCGTTGCATCAGGATGCCAACGGGGACGGGCATCGGCACAACGACGACCAGGCTCCGATCGACCAGACCAACGGATTCAGCGATCCTGACCACGGCAACGGCGTCGGGGTGTCGCAGCGCAATGCCGACGGTACGCGGGGCGATGGAAGCGATGTCGTGATTCGCTACAACCCCGGCGTGCTGTTGGACTTCGACAGCGACGGAACTCCCGACACCACGACCACATCGGACATCATCCTGGCCCACGAGATGGCCCATGCGCGCCATCAGACCCAGGGCACCCTGGCATCCGGCACGATTCAGCAGGATTCTGTCATCCCAGCCGGGGATCCCGACATCGGAACGAGGAACTGGGAACACCAGGCTGCGGGTCTGGGTCACTACGCGAACGATCCACTCACCGAGAACGCCTACCGCAGGGACCTCAACGCGATTGGTCGCAACGTTCCGCAGCGTCCCAGCTACTCGGTGTTGCCCTGATCCCCCTCCTCGCTGCGGCCTGTGCAGGTCCGGCGGAGAGGGTGCCTGAACCCCCGCCTGCTCCGGAGTCGACAGTGCTCGTGGATGCCTGGTCTCCCACTCCTGATGGCGTCACCTTCGACTGGTCTGTTTCGGCTGAAGATGGCAAGCCAGGGATCGTCTTCACGCTCGAGAACCGATCCGACGAGGATCTGTGGTTCTGCTCGCAGATGCTCGAGAACCGCAACGGAACGCTCGTGGCGCACGACCGGCCGGTCGTGCGCAACAGCGGTCGGGACGGTGTAGCCCTGTTGGCGTTCGGGTTCGTGCCGCTGGACCAGCCGGCGTTTCGTCAGCAGGTCCCGGCCTACACCAGACTCGAACCGGGAGCCCGTCACGAGGGTGTGGTCCCGATCTCCACGCCACTCGAGGCCTGGCATCCGAGCGGAATGGTCGAACCCGTACCCGAGGGGACCCAGCGCATCCTGTTCGGCGTCGACTTCTTCTTCGGAGAGCCGCGTTCCTGGGCCGAGAGGACCACACAGTCCGGCCAGACCGTTCGCATCCCGAGCTACGCTTCCCGCCACTGGGCGTGGTCGACCGTGGAGCGGCGCCTTCCGTGACACTGGACCCCGCAACCGACGAGAGGCTCGCTCGCGACCTGGTGGCTCGCGGAACGGAGGCCTTGCAGAACGCTCTGCCTCACGAGGCCGTTCGGTTGTTCAGGCAAGCACTCGTGGAGTGTCCGCAGAACCTCGAGCTGACTCGACGCCTGGCTTTCGCGCATCGTGCCGCAGGCGATCACCGCGAGGCAGACGCCGCGATCGTGCGACTCCGGTCCTGGCTCGCGGATGCGTCGGCTCGCGGCGAGGCCACGCCGTCCAGGGTCGAGGTGGACCGTTTTCGACTCGGACAACGGCGGGTTCGCGTGTTTCACGTGCTCCGCTCGGAGGATGGAGCGCCGAACGCTGACGTCCGCTGGGCGTTCGTCGTGCAGGGGATCGATGGCGGTCCGGGTCTGGTGCTCCGGGTCTTCGTGGCGGGTGAGGGACAGCTGCATCTCGTGGCCACCTCGGAGGAAGGCCGACATCTGCGGGTTGCCGAGTGGACCTTCGAACCCTCGTACGTCGATCTGCGCTCCCGCGTCGGTGCGTTCGTCGATCGGTTGGAGGGGTCGACCAGTCAGAGCTGAGAACGCGCACGGTTCACCCCGGATGGGGTGGGGTCGGATACAATGAGGCATGTTGCTCCTGTTCCTGGCCTGTACAGACGCGCCGACGCCGACCCCCATCGCCACGCCGGTGCCGGACACGGACGACACCGATGGTCCAGACACGGACACGGACGACACCGATGTTCCGGACACCGACACCGACACCGACACCGACACCGACACCGACACCGACACCGACACCGATGTCGACGTGTTCGACTGCAGTACCGCCCCCGGTGGCCCCTGGACCGCCACCACGCTCACCGGAGTTCCCGCTTCGGAGGACTTCGCGTTCGACGGCCCGGAGCTGCTGAGCTTCGACGGTGCGCTGCTGGTGCGCTCGCTCTACCCGCCGGGCGGGACCACTCCCTGGATCGCCACCGAGGGTGGACCCGGAGGGCCGGCATCGCTCCGCATGCTCCCCAATGGCGATGCGGTCTACCACGACGTCGACACCTCGACGCTCTACCGGATCCCCCCTGCGGGTGGGATCGTGCCGGTCGTCAGCAGCTTCGGCTACGCCGGGGGCATGGAGGTGCACCCGAGCGGCCTCGTGTACGTCGTCGATCTGCTGGGCATCCACACGATCGAACCGTTCGCGCAGACCGATGACGTCACGCACTCCAACGCCCCCTGGCAGAGCCCGAACGGGATCACCCTCACCGAGGACCACGACCAGCTCCTGGTGAGCGCGCGCAACGGAATCTGGGCCATCGACGTGGATGCATCGGGGGCTCCAGCGTCCGCCGCCACGCTGTGGGCCGACCCCCCGAGCGATGCCTTCGAGCTGCTCGGGATGGGCGTCGACGTGTGTGGCCACGTGTACGTCACCGGGTCGCTGGCCGGGGGCGCCGGAACCGCGCTGTGGCGCTACGAGCCCGATGCGAGCGCGGTGCAGCGCATGATCGACGCGCCCACGGGGGCCTGGTTCTCCAACCTGCAGTGGGGGAGCGGCCAGGGCAGCTGGGATGCGCTCACGATCTACGTGACCGACCAGTACGGGGGCGATGCGTATCGCGTGGTCGAGGTCGGCATTCCCGAGAAGCCCCGGTAGCAGCTCTTCCCGGCGAACGCTCGGGGGTGTGCGGCACACGTTCGTCGACGCGGATACGGCGGCACCCCTGGAGGAGCCATGTCCACGCATCCCATCGCCGCCATGTGTCGCAAAGCCGCCGTGTTCACGGGGGTCACAGCGGGTCTGCTCGCGGGCTTCGGGCCGTTGTCCAGCGGGTGCCGCAAGATCCCGTACACCAACCGCAAGGCCGTCAACGTCGTGCCCGACGCCATCATGAACGCCGCGGGCAAGCAGTCCTACACGGCCATGCTCGCCGAGGTGAACGTCAAGTCGAACGGCGACGACGTCCAGACGCTCAACCGGGTGGGCAACCGCATCTCCAAGGTCGCGAACCAGCCGAAGTTCGACTGGCAGTACGCCATGATCGACGATCCCACGGTCAACGCCTGGTGCCTGCCCGGTGGGTACATCGGCTTCTACACCGGCATCCTGCCCACCCTCGAGAACGAGAGCGGCATGGCCTTCGTGATGGGCCACGAGGTGGGGCACGCCATCGCCAAGCACGGCGCCGAGCGGATGAGCCAGCAGATGGGTGTCATCGGGGGGCTCGGGGCCATCCAGCTCTGGCTGCAGGGCAACGCCAAGCTCAACCAGCAGCAGAAGGCCGCCATCTTCGGCGCACTGGGGCTCGGGGCCGAGGTGGGCGTGCTCCTGCCGTTCTCGCGCCTGCACGAGTCGGAGTCCGACGTCATCGGGATGATGTACATGGCCGAAGCCGGCTACCCACCCCAGGAGGCGCCCGAGGTGTGGAAGCGCATGAGCGCGCTGTCGGGGGGCGCTCAGCCTCCGACGTTCCTCTCGACCCACCCGTCCCACAAGCAGCGCATCAGCAACCTGAACGACTGGATGGGCCAGGCGAAGAAGAAGTACCAGCGCAACAAGCTGCCGGGGAACCTGAAGCAGCCGATCTGGGCCCAGTAGCCCGGCGTCAGCGAACGCTCGCGACGATGGCGTACATGGCGTCGCGCTGTTCGCGGACCGACGCCGCCAGCGAGGCCTGTCCGCGGGCCCGGAGCAGGCTGTGCTCGCCGTGGCCCCCGTACGCGGGGTCGAATCCGAAGTAGCTCTCCTCCAGCGCGTCCCACGCGAACCGGGCGGCGAGCTCGATGCAGATCCGCTCGGTGCCTGCGACGATGGCGTCCCACTCGGTGTCGGTGAGCACGTCGGGCACCCGGCTGTAGCCCTGCATGGCCGCTTCGAAGATGCCCAGATCGAAGGTGGTCTCGGCCGTGTTCTCGCTCGCCGGGTTGCACCAGCTGCGCATGGCATCCCCGAGCTCGATGTCGATGGTGCCCTTCGCCAGGGTGTCCAGATCGATCAGCGCCGTGGCGTCCGAGCCCGTGAAGCGCACGTTGCTGATCTTCAGGTCTCCGTGGATGATCCGCGTTGGAAGGTCGTCCTCGGTGGGCCCCGACCACGCGTCCCAGGCGTCGATCAGCCCGTCGGCGAGTGCGGCGACGTCGCGGTACAGCCGATGGGATCGGTGCAGCATCAGGGCGGTGCGCAAGCGGTCGAAGTGGGCGTTCGTGTCGTGTGCGCCGGGCCGGGAGAAGTGGAACGTGTGATCGAGGCCAGCCGTGACGGCGTGGAAACGCGCCACCAGCGCTGCGGCCTCGGTGGCGTCGGACCGATCGGCGATCTTGTGCACGGTGCGGTCGCCGACGGGGGTGAGCACCCGCCACACCGAGTCGTCCTCGGCCGTGTGCCAGAGCGGACCCGTGGCGGTGGGCACGAGGCGGGGAGTGGGCAGACCACTGCTCGCCAGATGACGGGTGATGGCGTCGATGTCGTGGTGGAGCTCGGCGCCGAAGATGTCGGTGTTCAGACGCTGCAGGATGGCGACGACCCGCTCGCCCACGGCGATCCCCACGGTCTCGTTGATCAGCCCCTTGTCGACGTCCACTGGTCGGGCGCCGGGCGGCCAGATCCAGGCGGCCATCACGGTCTCGATGTCCATCGGTCCCCTCGACTCCCGCGGGTGCGGGGCGGAGCCTACCAGCATCGCGGCCTGGTGAACGGGTCTTCTGCCCCGAAGGCGTTCGATGCCCGAGGTCTCGGAGTCTACAGCGCGACGACGGGAGAGGTCAGCCGGCGCCGGTGAAGTCGATCAGCACGTCCATGGAGGCATCGTACCACTGCGCCCGAGCGCGTGAGACAGCACCGATCAGGAGATCAGGAGACGCCGAACTCCTCCCGCAGGGGCTCCAGCTCGTCGAGGCGTCCGAGGGTGCGCCACTGGTCGTACGCGATCTGTGCCGTGGACTGAGCCGCTTCGTTGTTGCCGTTGCTGCGCGCGATCCGGGCGGCACTCCCGAAGCAGCGGGCGATGTCGGCGTCGACGATGCGGGTCTCGCGCAGCTTGCGGCGGCAGGCGGTGAGGTGCCGCTGGAACACCCGCCAGTCCCGCGTGGCTGCGAACGAGGTGGTGAGTGCGGCGTGGCACACTGCAACGAGCCCGTTGCGATGGGCCCGTTTCATGTCGTCCAGCAGCGGGAGCAGCATCTCGCGGGCGCGAACCCAGTTGCGCTGCTGAAGCTCCACCAGGGCCTGGTTGAGCGCGGGAACCCGGTACTCGGGACTGCCCAGGGAGCGCAGGCCGGCTTCGGCGCGCTCGTACTCCGCGGATGCCAGCGCCAGGGCACCCGAACCGCGGAGGACATCGCCCAGGGAGTTCTGAGCACTCGCCACGCCGAAGCGAGCGCCCACGGTCTCGAAGCGCTCGATGGCGGCCCGGCAGTAGCGCTCCGCCTGCTCGAGCTGCCCCATGCCCAGGCACACCCCGGCCAGGGCGTTGTAGGACTCGCCCTGGCCCCGTGCGTCGTCCAGGGCCTTGAAGCGCGACAACGCCTGGCGGCAGTGCCCCGCGGCCTCCTCGAACGCGCCGCGGAGCCGGGCGACCTCGCCCAGGAAGAGGCGACAGCGTGCGGCTTCGGTCTCGTTGCCGCCGAAGTGCGCGGCCTCGATGGCCCGCGACAACCGACGCTGAGCGGCCGTGAACAAGCCGCGCTTGCCGGACGCGATCGCGGCGTGGCGCAGGGCGGGGGCCATCAGCGCCTCCCAGTACTTGCGACGCCCGACCTCGACGACCCGGTTCGCGTACTTCTCGGCGTCTTCCAGGCGACCCATGCAGATCAGGACGTCGGCGCGCGCGACCCAGCCTTCGCCGCGGCGGGGATCGGTGGGAGGCACGTTCACGTCGTCCAGCAAGCGATCACGACGGTCGAGCACGCCCAGCGCCCCGGTGTAGTCGGACATCGCCCGGCGTTCGCGCGCACCGGCCAGCAGCGGACCCAGGGCCTCTTCCTGCCGGTCGCCCAGCGCCAGGTGGCGACCCAGTCGCTCGGCCATCCCGCGCTGGGGATTGGCGTCGAACCGGATCTGCAGGGTGGTGGCGCAGGCGCGGTGGAGCTTCGGGAATCGCCCGTTCTCGCGGGCCGATCGCTCGAGGGACTCCCGGAGCATGCCGTGGGCGAAGGTCCAGGAGCTGTCGGCCCTGCGCGCCAGTCCGTGTCGGACCAGGGAGGAGACCAGATCGGGATCGATGGCGAAGCCCATCACGCGGCATGCACCCCGCCACTCCGACTCGTCGACCTCGGTGCCCAGGACGGCGGCGAGCTCCAGCGCCGGGAGGTTGCTCTCGCCGATCTCCTCCAGCGCCTGATCGACTCGCGCGGCCCAGAGCTCGTGGATGTCGTCGGGGATGACCGCCCGCTCGCCGGGCCGCAGAACGAAGCCGGTCTGACCGACCTCGAGCACCCCGCGACGCACCCAGTCGCCCACCAGCTGGACGGCGAACAGCGGGTTGCCCTGGGTTCGCTTCTCGACCTGCTCGGCCAGCTCGCCCTCGAGGTGGAGCAGCTCCTGGACCAGCACCGTGCGGTCTCTGCGCGAGAGGGGCCCGAGACGCACCGTGCGGACGGCCTCTTCGCCGGCCAGGGTCTCCAGACGCTCGGCCTCGACGGGCCGACTGGGCAGGGCTTCGTCCTGGGCGGTCATCACCACCAGCATCGGTGGCCCGGAGTTCTGCTCGGCGATCAGCCACTGGACCAGACCGAGGGAGTCCTGCCCCCACTGCACGTCGTCGAGCCAGAGCAGCACCGGCCGGGGTTCGTCGCCGTCGGAGTGGGACTGGGAGACCGCGGTCAACACCTGCTGGACGAGGGCGTGTCGTTCGTTCGCGGAGGTCAGGACCTCGTCGCCACCTCGAGGGGCGATCAGCTCTCGAAGGTGGGTCGCGACCATCCCGTCCGTGATGCCGCGATTGCGGAGCCAGCGCACGAGCCACGCGCCGAGCCGTTCGCGATCGAGCCCGACGCAACGGGTCAGCCGGGCCATCATCCGGCCGAGCCCGTCGGAGGGACCGCCACCGGGACTGTGGGTCGCTTTGACCACCAGCGCGCTCCCCACGCTGTCGGCCAGGCGTGCCAGCCACTGGGCGAGTCGGGTCTTCCCGGTGCCGCTCCGACCCCGCAGGACCACCACCCGCGTCTCGGCGCGCTCCCGGGCTTCGGTGAGGGCGCGCCAGAGCTGGGTCCGCTCGCTGCGTCGGGCGACCATGGGGATCGAGCGCAGCCCGTACAGGCCGAGCCCGGCGCCGACGAGCTGCATGGACGGGCGATGGGGGAGCTCAGCCCTCCAGGTGCTCGGGAGCGGAGGCAGTGCGCGAGGACAGTACTCGTCGTCGTCCTCGTCGATGGTCTCGTCGATCTCCACCATCTCGACTTCGACGGTGGCGTGTGTTCCGTGCGTTCCCTGCAGCGACAGCGACGTGGCGCTGCTGCCCTGGAGCGTCATCTCGGTGACCGTCTCGATCAGCAGGTCGTCTGCGCCGGTGGCCTGGCTGTCGGGGTCGGTGTGGTCGGTGCCTCCACCGGGGGAATCGGGATCGCGGGTGGGAGGCGACCAGGTGGGCCGGGCGTCGGCGGGCAGCACGCCTTCGTAGCCCGGACCGTTCCCGGGTTCTCCGAGGGAGACGAGCGCGTGTGCAGCATCCGCCGCCCGCTGGAACCGGCGCTCGGGACGCTTGTGCATCAGCCGTCGCAGCCATCCCTCGAAGCCTTCGGGGACGGGGAAGCGCGCGCTCAGCGGCGGGGGGTGCTCCGAGAGGTGGGCCTGCATCAGGTCGCTGATGTCGCGGGCGGTGAACGGGGTGTGGCCTGCCGACAGCGTGTACGCCATGCAACCGAGGGCGTACAGGTCGGTGGGGGGCCCGAACTCCCGCCACCGGCCCCGGAACTGCTCGGGGGCCATGAAGATCGGGGTTCCAGCGGTCCCCTTGAGCACCGAGCCCCCGTCGGTCGCGTGGGCCAGCCCGAAGTCCGTGAGTCGGAGCCGACTGGCACCGTCCGCGTCGCCTGGAACCGCAGGCTGGGCGAACACCAGCACGTTCCCGGGCTTCAGGTCGCGATGGATCACCCCCTGGGCGTGTGCGTGCCCCAGGATGTCGAGCAGCCAGAGCAACCACAGGCGGAGGTCCTCGAACGACGCGGGGAGCTTGCTGGCCCGCAACGAGCCCCGCTCTGCCAGCTCCATCGCGAGGTAGGGCGCACCCGATACGATGCGGCCTTCGGAGCGCTTCTCGGCCTGGGCATCGACGATTCCGTAGTCCAGGACGGTCACGATTCCCGGGTGATCGAGACCGGCCACCGCGCGCACCTCGTTCTCGAACGCCGCCTGGTAGCGGGGGTCTCGAGCGCGGTCGGCGGTGATCACCTTCACGGCGACGTTCACGCCCTGGCGGTTGTGCGTGCCGTTCCACACCTCGCCGCCGCCACCGATGCCGATGCGCTTGGACAGCGTGAACGGACCCAGGGGGATGCCGCGACTCACGCCGTGCCCCAGTCCACGATGGGCCAGCCCCGCTGCACGGCCATGCGCGCGAGCCTGGGGTCGGGGTTGACGACCACAGGCCGCCCGACGACCTCCAGCAGGGCCGCATCGGTCACCGAGTCGGTGTAGAACGCTGCGTCTTCGAGGGATTCTCCG
Organism: Myxococcota bacterium; assembly: GCA_965224055.1. Taxonomy (GTDB): domain Bacteria; phylum Myxococcota_A; class UBA796; order UBA796; genus JACKEQ01. Next base: position 7,974,759 of record OZ245034.1, read on the forward strand.
GTCTGTTCGGCCCATTCTCGGGCCCGGTCGAGCTTGGCGTCGCCGTAGGCGAGGGACGCCACCTTGCCCGTGAACCGACCATTGTCGCCGACCTCCATCCGGGTGCAGACGGCGTCGTCGAGTCCGAACGTCTCCAGCGCGGCGAGGGCCGAATACAGCGTGCCAGACGTCGCGAGCACGAGTCGGTCGCCGTTTTGGCGGTGCTGGTCCAGGGCGGTTCGAGCCCCGGGTCGCAACCGGCTCGCGCACTCGGCACCGAACCAGGTCGCCGTGCGCTCGCGGATGACGGATTCCTCCTCTCCTGCGTACGCGGCCACGGCGGTCTCGAACACCTGGACCATGTCGCCCGACACACCCAGCGAGTACTTCGCGAGCCACCACGCAGCCCAGGCGGCATCCCGGACACCGATGCGACCGGCTCGCCACTCGTGCGCGACCCACAGGCGCCCGGAGTTGCAGTCCAGCAGCGTCCGGTCGAGGTCGAACAGGGCTGCTGGCATCCGCTCACTCTCCGCTGACGAGCTGGACCTTGGGGGCTTCGCCCTTCGGGCGTTCGTCTCCGCCGAGGAGCAGGTCGAGCACCAGACACAGGCCGGTGAGCCGCGAGTCGACCAGGGTGAACGCCACGCCGCCCTCGGTCACGAGCTTCACGCTGCTGCCCAGCCCGAAGCCGCGGCTGTAGCTGACGATCTCGCTCCAGCTGACGAAGCACGGACCCTCGAGGAACCGCGCAGACAAGCCGCCCTCGTAGATGCCCATCACCTCGACCTTGTCGAGACCCACCCGGCACACACATTCCTCGCCCGGAGGCGCGACCGCCGCGAGATCCCCGCTGGCGATGGGCCCGCTGGCGATCTGCACGGCGTTCCACTTGACGCTCTGGACGACCTCGATGATCCGCTCGGTCGTGAACTGGGACGCGGAGGGTTCCATCTCGCGGAGGACCCGATCGACCGCGAAGCGGGGGAGCCCCAGGTGCTTCGCCAGCGCTTCGAGGAACGTGCGCTCCTCGTCCTGCAGCTCGCCGTCCTTCCAGGCCATCCGGGCGGTGAACCGCAGGCACGTCCAGCGCATGTCGTCGTCGTCGATGGCCTCGGCCACCTCGTCGAGCAGGGGAGGCTCGCTGCCCACGTCGGTGACCCAGGCCCGCAGCGAGTCGGCGGATCGACCCGGCAGGATTCCCCGAAGGAACTCGACCTCGCCGTCGTGCAGCACCCCGTCGGAGTGCGCCATGTGGGCCAGGAGGTGGAGGATGGCGTCGGCCGCGGGGTCGCCGGGCGTGAGCACGCTCGGAACGACTGCGGTTCCGGAGAGATCGAGGGTGTCCTGGACGGTGGCCACGCTGTGCTCCTGAGGATGACGCGAGATCCTACCCCGATAGAAGAGGCCGTGCCCGACCCCGACCATCCGCCGGCAGTGCTCCCCACGGACCCCGAAGCCGTCCAGCGGCGGCTCGCGAGGCAGGCATTGGTCGTGCGCTCGGTGTGGTTCCCCACCCAACGGGAGCTGACTGCGTGGGGCCGATCGGGGTGTCCGGTCTACATCAGCCCGATGGGGACGGGCCGGATCGCCATCGGTCCCCGGCTCGGTGCGATGTGGGCGAGCGTGTTCAGCCCTCGCTTCGTGGGAGAGCTGCGACCGGAGGGCCGGGGGACCCGCGTGACCTGGAGCGTGTCGCTGCCGAGGATGACCCGGATCGTGCTCGGGATCTGGGCGGTGCTCGTGTTCGGGTGGGGCGCGGCCATCGCCATGGGGTTGCATCCGGGAGGTCTGCTCTGGTGGGCCATCGTGACGCTCTCCACGGCGGGAGCGCCGCTGCTCGGGATGCGGATGGGAGGGCAGGCGCTCGAACAGTCCCTGCCGTGGATCACCGAGGTGCTCCTGGCGCCCGACGACGACGAAGACTGGTCGTAGCCTGCGGTCCTCAGCGGTCCGCGAGGTCGGCGTCACTCGGGATGCCCCCGACCTTGTCGCCCGCCTTCACGCCGTGCTCCTCGAACCAGCCCTGGTTCATCTCGAGCGCGTACTTCGCGGGGTAGAGCGACTTGGTGGAGGCGCGGTCCAGGGGCTTCATGTCGGCGATCTTCACGATGTCGCCGTCGGGCTCGATGAACGCGATCGACAGGGGGATGCGGGTGTCCTTCATCCAGAACGAGCGCGGCTTGGTGTCGGGGTAGACGAACAGCATCCCGTCGTCGGCCGGCAGGCTGTCGCGATGCATCAGGCCGCGCGCCTTCTGTTCCTCGGTGACCGCCAGCTCGACGAGCACGGGGGTGCCCGCGACGTCAATCGTCGTCGTCGGGAACGTCTTGGTCGAGCAGCCCATCGCGAGGGCGAGCATCGGAAGGATCGTCATCGAACAGCGCCTCTTGTCGGACCCCCATCGTATCCGGCAGCCCGAGATGCGCCCGCCCGCGAGGCGTCAACATGCGTCCACGAGGGGTGCGGGTGAGGAACCCCTGCTGGATCAGGTAGGGCTCGCAGGTGTCCTCGATGGTGTCGCGCGCTTCGCCGATGGCCGCAGCCAGTGTGGTGAGCCCCACCGGCCCGCCGTCGAACTTGTGCCCGATGGTGCGGAGGATCCGCAGATCGAGCTTGTCGAGCCCCAGCGCGTCGATCTCCAGGCGGAGCAGCGCGTCGGCCGCGACCCTGGCGTCGATCGTGCCGTCTCCCTCGACCTCTGCGAAGTCCCGCACGCGGCGCAGCAGGCGATTCGCGATGCGGGGAGTGCCCCGGCTGCGCCTGGCGAGCTCTCGACAGCCGTCCTCGGTGATCACCACGCCCAGACGGGCCGCGGAGCGCTCGACGATGCGATGCAGCTCGGCCACTTCGTAGTAGTCGAAGGTGGCCTGGATCCCGAACCGCGCCCGCAGGGGTTGGGTGAGCAGGCCGCTGCGGGTGGTGGCGCCCACCAGGGTGAACCGGGTGAGGGGCAGCTTCACGCTCTGAGCGCCGGGACCCTGGCCCAGCACGACGTCGATCTCGAAGTCCTCGAGGGCGGGGTAGAGCACCTCTTCGACCGTGCGTGGCAGGCGGTGGATCTCGTCGATGAACAGCACCTCGCGCTCGGTGAGGCTGGTGAGGATGGCTGCGAGGTCTCCGCCGCGCTCGATGGTGGGCCCGGATGCGGTGCGGATCTCGACCCCGAGCTCCTCCGAGATGATGTAGGCCAGGCTCGTCTTGCCGAGACCCGGAGGACCCGCGAGCAGCACGTGATCGAGGGCTTCACCGCGATTGATGGCGGCTCGGATGTAGACCCGGAGGTTGTCGACGATCTTGCGCTGTCCGACGTACTCGTCGAGGCGTCTCGGCCGCAGGGCGGGGTCGTTGTTGCCCGAAGGGTCGAGGGGGTCGTCGTCCTGCATCGATCAGCTCTGGCCGCTGAGGATGCGCAGGGAGTGGCGCAATCGCTCGCTGGTCTCGGCGTCTTCGGGGACTCCGGCGTCCGAGAGGCCCGCCAGCGCGCGGTCGATCTCGGACTTCTTGTAGCCGAGCTGCGCCAGTGCGAGGGGCAGGGGGTCGGAGGGCTTCGCCTTGACCGGGGTGCGGCCAGACGCCGTGAACTCCGCAGTCGGCAGCTTGCCCTTGAGCTCGAGGGCGAGGCGCTGCGCGGTCTTCTTGCCCACACCGCTGATGGTCGACAGCGCGCGAACGTCGTCGGTGGCCACGGCCTTCGACAGCCCGTCCACACCGAGGGTCTCGAGGGTCGACAGCCCGACCTTCGGCCCCACGCCCGACACCGTGAGCAGGGCCAGGAAGGCGAGTCGATCGCGGTCGTCCTCGAAGGCGTACAGCGTGATGGCGTCCTCGCGAACCTGGGTCGACACGTGGACGGCGACCTCGCCCGCATCGAGCCAGCGCGCGAGGCTGCTGGTGGTGGCGAAGACCTCGTAGCCCACGCCGCGTACGTCGAAGACCCCGCGGTTGTCTGTGGTGTGGACCAACGAGCCCGTGAGCATGGCGATCATCGGGTCAGCCCCGCTGCGAACGACTTCGCGTGATGGATGTGGGTGATGGCGATGGCGATGGCGTCCGTGATGTCGGCGGGCCCGTCGGGAACCGACCCCAGCAGCATCCCGACCATCCGGGCTACGCCTTTCTTGTCGGCCCGGCCGTGGGCTCCGATCGAGCGTTTGACGGTCATCGCGTTGTAGGGCACGGGCTCGTGACCGTGCTGGGCGGCCACGAGCAGCGCCACCCCCCGCGCCTGGCCCAGCCGCAACGCGCTCTCGGACGACTTGTGGTGGAAGATGGCCTCGATGGCGACCGCATCCACCCGGTGTGCTGCGAGGGCTTCGTCCAGACCGGCGTGAATCGCAGCGAGCCGCTCGCCCATCGGGGACTTCGACGAGGTGCGGATGCAGCCCGATGCGATGTGTCGCAGGCGTCCGCGACGGCTCTCGATCACGCCGAAGCCGGTGACAGTACTGCCTGGATCGATGCCGAACACGACCATAGGTTGCGCCACCCTACCACCCCTGTACAGATGTTCAAGTCCGACCCGAAGTCCATCGATCGACGCCCGCGGGTGCCGGGTCGAACGCTGCGAGCGCCCGTCCGCGTGACGGGCCGGGGGCTGCACTCGGGTCGGCCGGTGACCGTGGAGCTTCGCCCCCGACAAGCGCCGGGCATCTGCTTCGAGGTGAGCGGCGCTCGGGTGCCGGTTCACGTCGACCTCGCGAGCGCTCCGGGGGGGCGGACCCGCCTGCAGTCCGGGGAAGTGCACGTCGACACGCCGGAGCACCTGCTGGCCGCGGTGGCGGGGCTCGGCATCACCCATCTCGACATCGTCCCGAGTGGCCCGGAGCTTCCGGCGCTGGATGGCAGCGCGCAGGAGTGGGTGCACGCGCTGGAGACCGACGGTGCGCTCGTGTCCGTGGGGTCCGTCTCAGCCTGGGCCGTCTCGAAGCCCCTGGTGGTCGAGGCCTTCGGTGGGGTGGCGCGCGCCTGGCCGTCCGACACGCTGCAGATCGCGGTCGACGTCGACTTCGGTCCGACGGTCCGGGGCCCTGCCGCCCAGGGACGGTTCGCGCTCGAGGTCACGCCCGCGGCGTTTCGGGAGCAGCTGGCCTGGGCGCGCACGTTCCTCCCGCACACCACCCTCGATGCCGTGTTGGATGCGGGGCTCGGACGCGGGGTCGATCCTGGTGCGGTCGTCGTGCTGGGGGCTCGAGGGCCGCTGGTGCCCGTGCGCTCGGCCGACGAGTGCGTGCGCCACAAAGCCCTCGATCTCCTGGGCGATCTGGCGCTCGTGGGGGCGCCGGTGCTCGGTCGCTTCGAGGTCGAGCGCGGGACCCATGCCCTGCATCAGGCCCTGGTGCGGGCGGTCATCGAGGCACCTGGGCCACCGCCACCCAGATCCGGTTGAGCGGGGCCCACACGGGATGCACGCGCGCTCGCGCCTCGAAGTCGAGCAGCTGTTCCATCGACAGGTCGTCGGGGAGCAGCGCCTCCAGCGGACCGGTCGTGAAGTAGTGGCTGCGCACCAGCGACTGCAGCTCGAGTCCGGCATCCCGGACCAGCGCGGTCATCTCGTTCTCGTCGAGGATCTGCACGTAGCGGTCGTCGATAGCCAGGGGTCCCGGGGTCCCCGGAGGCGCCAGCGCGACCTCCAGGCCCTCCATCGGCGCATCGGGCGACGTGGCCCAGCCCCAGCGCCCCTCCATCGCGAGGAACACGTGTCCACCGGGCTTCACGCGGTCCCGCATCGCTTCGAGAACAGCGCCCGGGTGCGGGGTGTAGGGCAGGACCTCCACGGCGAAGGCCAGATCGACCTGCACGTCCGGGAGCTTCGCCAGGCTGGTCCAGAACAGATCCAGCCGTCCGGCGCGTCCCGCTGCATGCCACGCACAGCGCCGCAGGCTCTCGAGATCGCCGTCGCAGCCGTACACGGTCGCTCCCCGGTCGAGCATCGGCTGGGTCATGCGCCCGATTCCACAGCCCACGTCCAGGATCGTGGTCTCTGGACCGATTTCCAGCCCGTCGATGTCGTCCAGCAGCGCCAGGTACAGGTCGCGCTCGGCCTGCTTCAGATCCCAGACCGGTGATCCCAGGTCCAGGAAGTCCATGTACTCCGGGTGCTCGCGCCAGCCCTCGCGCGCCGCGTCCAGGTAGGCGTGGGCTTCGGACGAGGGGCCCGTCAGCCAGGGATCGCCACACGGCAGGTCGAAGCGCTCGTGCACCAGCGCTCGCAACGTCTCCGCCGGAAAGGGCGCCTCGCCGGGCAGGTTCGCGGGGGCACCCCCGGGAAGGGTCGCATCGGACAGGCTCAACGGCTTCTCGCTTTGCTCTGGAGTCGCCCTGCTCTATCGTCTGCCGGCACTGCCGGGTCGGGATGGACGACTGGCGGCGACAGGAGGAACGGCCATGTGGCTCATCGCGATGATCGTGGGATGTGGGGGCGGCCCCGCCGAGTGTGGACCCGCCGAGTGTGCGGACATCTGTGCGGAGACGCCGGCCCCGGAGGCCCCTGCTCCCGACATGGGGACCGAGCCCGAGCCCGCAGGTGGGGATGGCCTGGCCATGAGCGACTACGAGAGCGAGATGCTCGGACCGCTCCTCGAAGATCTGCGGGAGGGCGTGCGCCCGTACGGTCCCGAGGGCATCGGGATCTGCAAGGGCTCCGGCAAGGACTGTGAGGAGTACCTCGGAACCGAGGTCACGGACCCCCTCCCGGAGGGCGAGTACATGCTGAAGGCCGAGCTGGCGGTGCCGCGGACGGGGGAGAAGGGCACCTGGTCGGTGAAGTTCGACCTGGACTGCACGACGGTCAAGAAGACCGAGAACAGCGAGACCACCAGCAACTCGACCAAGAGCAAGAGCTACGACGTGATCTACGCGGGCGACGACCGGGGCTACCGGCTGATGCCCCTGTGGACCATCAAGAGCCCGAACAAGTACGGCGAGCAGACCTGCAAGTACACCATCACCGGCCCACATCCGGACGGCGACAAGGTGTACGAGGGGCAGTGGGTCGTGCCCCAGGCCGAGTAGCGCTCAGCGGATCAGCGGATCAGCGTCCCAGACACGGGGCGTGCGTGAGCGCGTGCTGAAGGTGCAGGATCTCCTCGCGGGGGCCCTGCGCCAGCGGGATCACGGTGCCGTCGTCGAAGACCAGCGTGGCTCGGGTGAACGTGCCGAAGAAGAGCAGGCGGGTGGTCTCGAGGTCGAGGGTGGCGTCGCGCAGCTGGCGTACGATCATGCCTTCGCGGACCCAGCCCCGGTCGAGCTCGATGTGACGCTTGCCCTGCAGCCGGACCGACTGGACGGCCTTCAGCCACAGCGCGGTGGCGGCCAGGAGGCTGATCGACGCCCCGCCGATGGGAATCCAGGCCAGGAACGGGATGCCGGCCAGGAACATCGCCCAGCCGAGCCCGATCGCTGCGATGGCCGTGAGGGTGCCGAGTGCGCTCGCGACCACCTGGGTGACTTCGTACAGGCCGGGGCGGTAGTCCACGTGGATGTCGAGCCCGCACAGCTCCGCTTCGCCGCCCCAGCCACGGATGCAGATGGGCTCGAGCGTCGTGTGCGGGGTGGGACGGAGGGTCGAGGTCTGGATGGCGGGGAATGCGGCGGTCATGGTGGACTCCGGGGTTCGAGGACACCCGATGTCCAGAGCAAGGCCTGGGCCAGGCATCCGGACGTGTGGGCCCATTCGTGGAGTATGCTCCAGAACACCCGTGACGACGGGCCTGTTCGGCGGTCCGCTCGAGATTCGTGCGTCGGCGGAGGGGGTCGAACGGGGTGTCGAACGGTGACGGGCGTCGGAGGATCGACGGACGTCGGTCGGTCGATTCCGGATCCGATGAGCGCTAGAATGGAAGGACGACCACCGTTCCCTTGTTGCGGGGCCCCTGGTTCGCCACGCCGACCCCGATGGCGGTCGCGGTCGCGCCGAGCACGACGACTCCCGAAGCGATGCCCAGCCCCACCCACAGGCCGGTATTGCCGCGTCGGGTGCGGATGGAGGTGGGTTCGACGGGGTCCAGCAACAGCGATGCGAGCACCGGGTTGGCGCCGCGGTCGAGGGGAATCGCCCCGGCCTGGGTCCGTTCGGCAGGCAGGCCCCCATCGTCGTCGAGCACCCCCAGCACCAGCGGGAGTGCGGTCGTGGCCTCGTCGGAGGGGTCGCCGCTGAACGGCACCCGGGTGGGCTGGCTGAACACCTCGGCCTGGACGTCGTACAGCTGGACCTGCACCTGAGTGGCGTCGGTTCCGGCCACCAACACGTAGTCCACACCCTTCATGTGTCGCCCGAGCGCTCGGTACAGCCGCGCGATCTCCCGTGCGCGGCGGGCCTCGTTGTCCGAGCCCACGCCCAGTGTCGGCTCGACAGGCTCCAGGCGGGCGACGGCCTCCGAACCGGGCTCGACCTGCATCCGGGCGGTCGCCATCTTTTCGTCCGACCGGGCGCGGACGTAGTGCACGCCGGGCATCAGATCGCCCACGGTGGCGGGGGTCTTGCCGGACGGCATTCCGTCGACCCAGACATCCATCGAGCCCGGGCTGGTCACCTGCAACGAGGCCGTGCCAGACGCGCTCTCCGCACGGACCTCGGCGTACAGGCCCGTCACGTCGGGGGGAAACAGGGCGGGGTCGGGCGAACGGCCCGCGTTGAGCGCGATGGCATCCCGGAAGGCCCGCGCAGCCGCTTCCCGGTCGCCCCGTGCCAGCTCGCTCGTACCCAGGACCAGCCGGGCATCCCACAGATCCCGCATCTCGCCGGCCACCACCACGCCGTCCTCCAGCGCTTCGATGGCGTCGTTCAGGATGGGGACCGCGGCTTCCGGCTGAGCCTGGTTGTAGAGGTTTCGGCCCTCGGCGAGCAGGGTGCGACCCCGTGCCAGCAGCGCCTCCTCGAGGATGATCGTCTGGCGGCCGGCGATGGCGGGACCCAGGTCGTCGCCCTCGATCGGGATGGCGCGCTTGGAGCGCTCGATCGCCTCTGCAAGCGATTCCGACAACTTTTCGGCGTCGTCTCCGTGAACGTCCGAGGCATGGAACCCCACTACGGCGATGGTGGGACGCTCGGCCGCGAGCGCGGGAGCGGCCCACAGCAGAGGGATGCTCAGCGCGAGGCAACGGGTCATGGTGAGGAAGATGACGGTTTCGAATCCCCGCTGCAAGCGTCTGCCTGCAGCCTCGCTCCCTGCTCCGGTCCTCCGGCCCCTCTCGTGCGCGTGGCGCTGGGGGTGTTCGGTCCTGGTGTGGGCTCTCTTCGCCGCGTCGGCGGCGGGTCCTGCAGCCTACGCCGCGGAGCCTCCGCAGTCCGAGGTGCGGATGTACCAGGGCGATGTCGAGGGGGCGTTGCAAGCGGCGCGGGCCGAGTCCGCCGCCGACCCCACCGACATCGAGGCACGGGAGCGGCTGAACGACATCCTGCTCTCGATCGGCCTGTACGAGCGGGCCGAGAAGCTCGCGAAGGAGTGGGTCGAGAAAGCGCCCCGCAATCCGGACGCGCACTACCTCCTGGGCCGCGCACTGTCCGATCCCCGCGAGGCCAAGGCGGCGTACGAACGCGCGCTGAAGCTCGAGCCCACCCACGCCCGGTCGCACATGGGGCTGGGCGCGATCTACACGGCGGGCGGCGTGCTGGACAAGGCGCTCGCGGCCTACGAGCGGGCGGTTCGGTTCGACTCGACGCTCACCGAGGCCTGGACCGGGCTCATGCGGTCCCAGATGGCCTCCGACGACATCGAGGCGGCCACGGCGACGGCCGAGAGGTCCATCCAGGCCGTGCCCACCGCTCCCGATGGCTATCTGGCCCTGGCCGTGCTGAAGCCAGGCGCAGCTCGCCAGACCCTCGAGGCGGGGGCGAAGCAGGCTCCCTACGATCCGCGGCTGCTCGCGCTGCTGGCCGAGGTCCGGCTGTCGGGTGGGGATGCGGCAGAGGCCCTGGTCGCAGCGAACGGAGCCCTGGAGATCGATCCCACCGACCCCAACGCCCTCCGGACCCAGCTGTTCGCACGCGAGATCGCGGCGGGTGCCCTGTCCGTCGACGGGTATCGGTCGCTCATCGAGCTTCGCGAGGCCAGCGCCGAACCCGCACGCTACGACGCGGTCGTCACAGCCCATCCCAAGTCCGGGCTCGCCCTCGCGGGCCGTTCCCAGGCTCACCTCGCGAAGGGCTCGATGGAGAAGGCCCGTTCCGATCTCGAAGCTGCGCTGGTGCTCCAGCCCGAGGAGCCGGAGCTGTTGGCCGCCTACGGTCTGCTGCAGCTGAAGTCCGGTGCGGCGGAAGAGGCCGTGGCGCCGCTGGTCAAGGCGTCCCGCGCCCGTCCCTGGGACGCGTCGCTCGGCATCGCGCTCACGCGGGCCTTCACGCTCTCGGGCGACCACGCGGGGGCGGTGGCGGCGAGCAAAGCGCTGTCGGATTCCCGCCCCTACGACTCCGAAGCCGCGATTGCGCACGCGGATGCGTTGCTGGCGGCAGGGCGCCCCGAGGCCGCCTACCAGGTGGTGCTGGCGGCAGCCGAGCGGCGGATGGACGACAAGCTGGTGGTGGCGTTGATGGTGATGGCCACCCAGTCGGGCCGGTTCGGCGAAGCCGCCGACATCATGGAACAGATCGCAGAGACAACCGGCGATTCGAAGGCCCACGAGCTGGCGGCGCAGCTCCGCGCCAAGGCGAAGTAGCCCCAGCCGGCCCTCGTCCGGCCGGATTGTAGGGGTAGAACGCTGGACGAGGATGGTGCGGGTGTTACCGGAGGGCGGTCCTTCCTCGCCCTGCCCACCCTCGGGTCGTCTTGCCTCGATTCTCGCCGAGCACGTTCGGAAAGTACTTCCTGGTCGACAAGATCGCGACCGGAGGCATGGCCGAGATCTTCAAGGCCAAGACGTTCGGTCAGGGCGGCTTCGAGAACCTGCTGGTCATCAAGCGCATCCTCCCGCACGTGGGCGAGAACGCCGAGTTCGTCGAGATGTTCATCGACGAGGCCAAGGTCAGCGTGGCGCTGCAGCACCCCAACATCGTGCGGGTGCAGGACTTCGGGCAGTTCCTCGACGACTACTTCATCGCGATGGAGTGCGTCGACGGGAAGGACGTCCGCAACCTGCTGCGCAAGCACGTGCAGCTCGAGCGCACGCTGCCCCACGCGTTCGCGGCCTACATCGCCCACGAGACCTGCAAGGGCCTGCACTACGCCCACACCAAGACCGACCTGCACGGCAAGTCGTACGGCATCGTTCACCGCGACATCAGCCCATCCAACGTGCTCGTGGGCTACGACGCCCAGGTGAAGATCGCCGACTTCGGTATCGCAAAAGCGGAGTCGAACGCCTACCAGACCCGCGATGGCGTGCTGAAGGGCAAGTTCGAGTACATGAGCCCCGAGCAGGCCGAGGGCCGGCCCCTCGACGCCCGCTCCGACATCTTCGCCGTCGGCATCCTGCTGTGGGAATCGCTCACCGGGCATCGGCTGTTCAAGACCGACAGCGACGTCGCCACCCTGCGTGCGATCCAGAACGCCGACGTCCCCGACCCCCGCACGGTCGACCCCGACATTCCCGAGAGCCTGGCGCAGGTCGCGATGACCGCGCTGTCCAGGGAGCCCGACGACCGGTACCAGACCGCTGCCCAGATGGCTGACGATCTGCGCGCATCCCTCGCGCCGGCTTCTCCAGACGTCGTGCAGAACGACTTCCGCGCCTACCTGCAGGAGTTCTTCGCCGACGAGATCGAGGAGGAGCGCAGGCGGCTCGAAACCAACAGCGAGGTCGCCGCTCAGCTCCACGAGAACACGGGCACCCATCGGCTCCCGGGTCCACACTCGGGTTCGGCCGACGCCACGGACTTCGACGGGCCCACCACCTCCATGCGGCCCAGCACAGCGACCCCGATCACGGTCACCCGTGTGGAGGGCACCGGCGCACCGCGGCTGTGGATGGTGTTGCTGCTCCTGTTCACCGTGCTCGCGGGCACTGTGGGCATGGCCGTCGTGGGGATCGTGGTGGCGGTCAACATGTCCAACGAAGCCGCCGGGGTGGGCGAGATGGATGTCGTCGTCCAGCCGGCCGCCCGGGTCTACGTCGACGACGTGCTGCGCGGCACGGGCACCACGGTGTTGGTCTCCCGCCTGGAGCCCGGCCAGCACGAGGTCCGGCTCGAGGCCGACGACCACGTCTCCGAGACCGTCACCGTCGAGGTGGTCCCCGGAGAAGCCCTGCGGCTCGAGAAGGTGCTGGCCCCCATCGAGGTCCCCGAGTCCGAGCCAGACCCCGCTCCCGAAGCCGATCCCGCGCCCGCGCCGACCCCCGCGCCGGCCGAGCCCCGTCCGTCCGGTCCTCCCCGCCTGGTGCTCACCACCACGCCCAGCGGCGCCCGGGCGTTCGTCGATGGCGAGGCTGTCGGCACCACGCCCACCGAGGTCGTCACAGCACCCGGTCGCTCGGTCACCGTCCGCTACGAGCTCGATGGCTACGCTCCCGTGGAAGGCTCCATCAACACGGGCCGTTCCGGTGGTCGGGTCGCGTTCGCCCGCACGCTCGAGGCCGCCGACCAGCCGGGCAAGCTCACGGTGCTCCTGGTCGGGGGAGGCTGGGCCAACGTCTACGTCGACGGCGAGAAGCTGAACCGCACCGCCCCCCTCCGCGACGTCGAGGTCTCCGCCGGGTCCCACGAGATCCGGGTCGAGAACGAAGGGTTGGGCATCGACCACACCGAGTCGGTGGTCCTGTCGTCGGGCGGAGCGGTCACGGTGCGCGCGGCACCGGAGTAGCCACTCACTCGGTGAAGAACACCTGCAGATCTTCGCAGGTCCACTCCGACCGGATGGTCTGAGGGTCTCCGGCTCGGCGGCACGCACCCTGGTCTTCGGCATCGGCCTGTTCGTCGATGCAGGTGTCGAGCTCGGCGTCGGACACCGTGAAGCCGCATTCTTCGGCGTAGTCGGCCATCCGCACGCAGACGCGCTGGCAGGGGGTCTGGCAGGCGGAGAGGAACAGGGGCGCCAGCAGGAGGCCGCCCAGGATTCGGAGAGGTTGGGTCATTGCAGGAAGAACAGCACCGCTGCGAGCGCGAGCAGGACGAGAGATGCGAGGATGATCCCGCCTCCCAGGAACGCGATGAGCAGGAGAGGGTTGAGGCCTCCGACTTCGGCGGGCGCGGCGGGGCTGGAGGAGGGAAGGGGGGTGGCTTTCGGTGCGGTGGTGTCGTCGGCGAACTCGAAGGTCTTGGGCAGCGGATCCTCGTCCGCACCCGCCGAAGCGGGTTCCCCGTTGGTTCCGCCCTCGGGGTCGGTGGAATCCGAGGAATCGGGGTCGGGCTCGAGGGGCTCGCCGTCGGACTCGTTGGAGGTGCGGATCGGGTAGACCGCGGTGGGGTCGTCGGGCGGCAAGAACTTCATCGGATTCTTGTTGCTCATGAAAACCGCCGTTCTGAGGCCCGCACACCGTAGCACGTCGTCGTCGTCGTCACCCCTGGCCCGTTCATCGAGCGAGTCCGAGGACGTCGGCCATCGCGTATCGTCCGGGCTGCTGTTCGGCGATCCATCGGGCTGCTCGCAGGGCACCGGTCGCGAAGAGATCCCGCGAGCCCGCGGTGTGGGTGAGGATCAGGTGTTCGGCGGAACCGCCGAGCCAGACCTCGTGGTGGCCCGTGATCGAGCCCGCGCGCAGCGCATGCAGGCCGATCTCGCCGGAGGTTCGGGGACCCGTCCGTCCGACACGCCCGTCCTTGCGGACCGTCTCGAGGTCCTGTTCGCGCGCAGTGGCGGCTGCGCGGGCCAGGGCGAGGGCGGTGCCGCTCGGGGCGTCGACCTTTCGGGTGTGATGGGCCTCCACCACCTCGACGTCGAACTCCGGAAGGGTGCGGGCTGCCAGGTCGACCAGCGCCAGGAGGACGTTCACGCCGGTGCTGAAGTTGGAGGCGTGCAGAAGCGGACCCCGGGTGGTGTGGGCATCGAGCGCGTCGAGCTGAGCGGCGTCGAGCCCCGTGGTGCCGGTCACGAGGGCGCGGTCTCCGAGGTGGGGAAGCGCGCGCATCGTTCCCTCGGGCAGGGCGAAGTCCACCACGACCCGAGCGTCCGAGAAGCCCGCATCGACGGGGGTGACGGGGACGTGTGCAGGCGAACGACCTGCCAGCACGCCCGCATCCAGCCCCAGTGCGTCGGAGGTGTCGCTGGCGATGGCCGCCGCGAGGGACAGATCGTCGCTGTCGAGGATCTGCTGGACGACCAGGCGGCCCATCCGGCCGGTCGCGCCCAGCACGGCGATCGGAAGTGTCGCCATCGAGCCCTCCCGCTTCCTAGAACTTGATGCGACCGGTGGTCTGGATGCCGATGGCCGGCCGGCTGAACCCGTCGGTGAACGTGTCGTCCGAGAAGTTCCGGAAGTACGAGCCGGGGAGGAACACGCCCCCACGGGCGTCGAGCTCCACGTGCTCCAGACCGTCGAAGACGATGCCGCCGAGCACCTCGGTGCCGTAGCCGCGCCGACCCACGTTGCCGAGAGCGTCGGGAACCGCCGCCACCCGGGCGGTCAGCACGCTGGCCTCGGCCGAGAAGCCCCAGAGCAGGCGCCGGGAGACCGTGGGCTTGACGTACAGGGCGTTGCTGACGGTGTCGCCCACCAGCGCGGTCTCGAAGCTCTGGTTGCCGTTGATGTCGTTGGGCGCCGCCTGACCGAAGACGGGCATCGGGACTTCGAACAGCATGATGCCCACGTTGTAGTCGCGGTCGAACGAGAACGTGCGGAGGTTGTTGTCGGTCGTGTCGCCATCGCCCGACGCGAATCCGCCATCCACCCGGAACGACCAGGCGTCCAGCATCAGCTGGGCTTCGAGGACGGCGCCGAACGCGGTGATGTTCACGTCGTTCAAGCCGCTGTCGAGGTCGCCGCTGCCGAACTGCCCGAGCCCTTCGGCCGAGAGGGTGAACTGGCCGACCTCGGCCTCGAGAGCGGCGTCGACCGTGAACAGGTTGAGATCGTTCGCGGGCGCGTCGCGGTCGGTGCGCCGGTAGTGGAACTGCAGCCCCCCCACGATCCGCTCGGACTTGTAGGCCGCTGCGAGCGACAGGGCGTAGGTGTCGTCCTGCTCGTTGACGAAGCGCTCCGCGTGCGTGTCGAAGGCGCCGCGGATGAAGATCGTGTCCTGGACGAGCCCTTCGAACTGGATGCGGTCCGCGGTGTCTCCCCCCAGCGCGTTGATCGACAACCCGTCGTTCTGCCAGATCCCCGCACCCCAGTGCAGCGGCATCCGACCGACGGACAGGCGCCCGAAGTCGGTGTCGATCTCGCCCCACGCCCGCCAGATCGTGAAGTCGAGCAGGGGAGCGCCCTCGTCCTGGTCGCTGGTGGGGGCCGACAACCCCTCGGCGTACGTGGGCTGGTCGGTGAAGCTGTTCGGGAACTCGGGCTGGTTGCCCCACACCACGTTGTCGAGGCCCTTGAAGTCGACCTGCAGCCGAACCCGGTCCGACAGGAGGAAGCGTGGCCGCAGCCACACCCGATGCTCGGCGTAGAGCGAGGAGCCTTCGGGGAGCCCGGGGTCTCCGGGACCCGACAGCGAGAGGCTGTTGTAGTAGCGCCCGCGCGCCTGGTAGAAGCCCTCGAATTCGACTTCGGCCGCATCGGCCTGCTCGGGGATCGCGGCCAGGAGCGCGAGGAGGCCCGCGAGTGCACGCGCGCTGGGAAGACCGGTGGGGAGGAAGGACAATGGGGACTCTTCGGTTGGCCGACGGTGGCGGTTGGGCCGCTTAGCACGCTGCCCGAGGTCCGGAAAGCAGCCCTCGGAAAGGCCGGTGCCGCCGTGGCGTGGTGTCGTGCGGGGTACGCGGGACATCCGGCGCTATTGCAGGGCCCGGGGCGTTGGCGGGTCGCGCGTCGTGCGGCTACACAGGGGAGTCGCGCGAGGTCTGCATTGATCCCTGATTTCTCCAAGCTGTGTCGTGTTTCCTCCACCGCAGCCGCCCTGGGGCTGCTGTTGGCGGCGGGGTGCCCATCTGGTCCCGAGGACTCCGACTCCGCCGCGCCGGTGCTCGAGCCCGGTGAGCTGCAGGTGGGCGTGGCGCGGGTCCGCATGCCAGCTCCCGTCGGGATCGGCACGGTGGGCTACGGAGGATTCGGGGTCTCGGCCGAACCATCGCCGTTCTCCGAGCTCTACCCGGCGACCACGGGGATCCACAACCATCCCGACTTCCGGGCCGTGGCGATCTCGAGGGGAGAGGGCTTCGAGCTCGTGTTCCTGCGGGCCGATACCGTGGGCACCTTCCAACAGCTCCGTCGTGCCGTGGTTCTCGAGGTGCTCGAGCGCACGGGCCGCGACCTCGACGACGCGCTCGTGATCGGGAGCACGCACACCCACTCCGGTCCGGGTCGGGTGATCGATGCCGGGGGGCCGTTCGACCTCATCGCCGACCGCTTCTTCCCTGAGTTCTACGAGCGGATGGTCGACGCGATGGCCGACACCGTGGTGGCGGCGATGGACGATCTGGAGCCCGGCCGCGTGGGCTACGGGTTCGCCGACGCGCCCGATGGGATCGACGACCGGCGCTGCGAAGACGGGCAGGAGTACAAGAACTCCACGCTGCCGGTCGTCGCGGTCGAGCAGGGCGGCGAGATCGTCGGTCTGCACCTCGCGTACGCCATCCACGGCACCGTGCACGGCATCGACGACCTGCTGCTGTCCCAGGACGTGTCCGGCGGCATCGAACAGGCGGTTCAGGGGCGCTTCGACCACGACGTGCACGTGCAGATGTTCAACAGCTGGGGGGGCGACATGTCGCCGGCGAACCCCGATGTCGATCAGCGGGAGGGTGCGGTCCAGGACCCCGCCTTCGATCGCGTCGAGCGGGTGGGGGTGGTGGTGGCGGATGCCGTCGAAGCCGCGCTGTCCGACCTCACCTGGACCGACGAGCCCGAGATCGCCATGCGCACCTGGCGGGTGCCGATCGACCGCGACGTCATCGGCTACGAAGACGGCATCTTCGAGTACGACTACGGGGCCGTGTACTGCTCGGTGAACGAGGAGCTGCTCACCTGCGACGGCGACAACTACTTCGAGTCGCTCGACGAGGCGTGCGTGCCGTTCAGCAGCGAGTTCCCGGCCCCCGACCAGACCACGCTGTCGGCCGGACGCCTCGCCGGGCTGTACTTCGTGACGTTCCCCGGCGAGCCCGGCACCCTGCTGGCCGAGCAGGTGATGAACGGTATCCGCGACAACGACCCCGACGTCGAGGACATCGCGTTCTACGGCTACAGCCAGGACTATCTCGGCTACTCCATCCTCGAAGACGACTGGTGGAACGGCGGCTACGAAGCCAGCGGCGCGCTGTGGGGGCCCAAGCAGGGCGAGTACCTGTCGGGCAAGACCATCGAGGCGTTCGACTGGACCTTCGGCGGGACGACACCCACCGATCAGCGCGACCCCATCGCCACCTTCGAGGTCGGCGACTACACGCCCTACACCCCCGCAGAGCCCGTCTCCGTAGGCACGATCCTGGTCGAACCCGCCGAGACCGCCGTGTGGACCGACACCCTGACGTTCGAGGTCGCGGGGAACGACCCCTGGCTGGGCGCGCCCCTCGCCACGCTGCAGCACGCCGACGGCACGCCGGTCACCCGGCCGGGCGGTCAGCCCGTCGACAGCGATGGCCAGGCGTTCAGCGTCAGGTTGGTCCCCGAGCCCGGCTACGCGGATGCTCCCGACGCATCCTCCAGGACCTTCCGATGGATCTTCGAGATGCCGGTCCGTCACCAGACGGATGTGAAGATTCCTGACCTGACAGGCGATTACCAGATCGAGGTGTCGATCCCGTCGGTTGACGGTACCCTGACCCCCTCGACCACCCGTACTTTCACCGTGAGTGCTCCGTGACGTCTCTTCGCTCGTCCATCTTCCTCACCTCCATTCTCGCCGTCGCAGCGTCGGTCTCGACCGGATGCAAGGTCGACCGGACCAGCTGTGAGGCCCGGGGTCTCGGCCGGATCCCGTACTTCGAAGACCAGGACCGGGATGGGTTCGGCAACCCCGACGTGATCGTGATGGATTGCGATCAGCCCGAGGACTACGTCCCGGACAACGCCACCGACTGCGACGACCTGCGTCCCAGCGTGTACCCGGGCGCGGTCGAGCTGTGCGATGGCCTCGACAACAACTGCAACCTGGCGATCGACGACGGGCTGGTGTTCCAGGACTTCTACGTCGATTCCGACGGAGACGGCTTCGGCGACCCCCAGCTGCAGCTCCAGGCGTGCTCGGCCCCTCCGGACACCGCGCTCCAGCCGGGAGACTGCAACGACGACGAGGCCGCCATCAACCCCGATGCCGTCGAGATCTGTGACGGCATCGACAACGACTGCGACGCGCTGATCGACGACGACGATGCGCTTCCGCTCGAAGATGGCGGGCTCGATGTGAGCACCACCTCCGTCTGGCACCCCGATGCCGACATGGATGGCTTCGGAGACCGCGACTCCTCGGTCCAGGCCTGCGAAGCGCCGATGGGCACGCTGGCGGATTCGTCGGACTGCGACGACGCCGACGAGGAGATCAATCCCGACGCCCAGGAGGTCTGTGACGGCGTCGACAACGACTGCGACCAGCTCTACGACGACTCCGACGACAGCCTCGATGTGGGCACCCAGACCGAGTGGTTCGTCGACAACGACGCCGATGGCTACGGAATCCCCGGCAACAGCATCCTCACCTGTACGGCTCCGTGGTTCTACGCGCCCAACCCCGACGACTGCGACGACGACAACCCGCTCGTGCTCTCCGAGGGAGACACCACCTGGCTCCCCGACGCCGACGGGGATGGGTTCGGCGACGCCGAGGCCGAGCCGAGCGAGCCGTCCTGCACGCCGCCCGCCGCAGATGGCTTCGCGTCCATCGTCGCCGGTCTGGACTGTGTCGACGACGACGAGACCATCAACCCCGACGCGGTCGAGGTGTGCGATGGGATCGACAACGACTGCGACGACTTGATCGACGACGAGGACCTCTTCGACCAGCCCGGTGGCGTGAGCGTCGCCAGCATGACCGCCTGGTTCGTCGACGCCGATGTCGACGGCTTCGGCGATGCCACCCAGGGCTTCCTGGCGTGCGCACAGCCCGAAGGGCTGGTCGGCAACCCGGACGACTGCGACGACATGGCGCCGGAGATCAATCCGGATGCGGTCGAGATCTGCAACGGCGGGATCGACGACAACTGCAACTTCCTGGCCGACGATCTCGATCCGCAGCTCGATCTCGACGCCGCCGAGGTGTTCGTGCGCGACGCCGATGGCGATGGCTGGGGCGACATCGACGACATCATCCGCGCCTGCATCCAGCCCGATGGCTACGTGCTCCAGTACGGCGACTGCGACGACAGCGACCCCTTCCTGACGGTCGCGACCACCTGGTGGGAGGACGTCGACGGCGATCTGCAGGGCGCTGGAACCCCCGTGGCACCGGCCTCGTGCTTCCCGCCGGGCCCCAACTTCGTGCCGCGCTACGTCGACAGCGAGCCCGACTGCGCACCCGAGGATCCGCTCGCATACAGCGGTCCGGAGATCTGCTACGACGGCATCGATCAGGGCTGTGACGGCCTCGACTTCGACACCACGGGTGCCTGCGACCTCGATCTGCCCGACACCTGCGACGAGGCTCAGGCCTTCATCCCGCTGGTTCCGGCGGGTCAAGCCATCGACGGCGACCTGTTCGAGGAGACCAACAACCTCGACCCGATGGGCGGCTGCCTCGGGAGCGCCCAGGCGGGGGGCCCGGACGAGATCCTGCCGCTGCTGATTCCCGCGGGCCGGACCCTCGAGGTCACGTTCCGGGTCATCAACGGAGACAGCGCCGTCTACGTGGTCCCGAGCTGCTTCTCGGCCACCACCTGCTTCGAGGGCGCGAACAACAACGGCAGCAACGGCTCGTTCGAGACGCTGGAGTGGCTGAACGACACGCCGGACGACCAGGTCGTCTTCCTGATCCTCGACTCCAACGACCCCAGCGACGACAACCCCTACGCGCTGACCATCGACCTGGACGAAATCGAGTAGCGTGCGCAGCCTCACGCCGGCGGGCATCCTCCTCGCGG
The DNA here is from genome assembly GCA_965224055.1 of Myxococcota bacterium. Taxonomy (GTDB): domain Bacteria; phylum Myxococcota_A; class UBA796; order UBA796; genus JACKEQ01. The sequence goes on from OZ245034.1 coordinate 7,994,780, forward strand.
TCGCGAGCCTGGGACCGATCGGCGGCTGTGCACAGTCGGACGACCCGTGTGCGGGCCTCGAGCGCGTCCCCTGGTACGAAGACCGCGACCGGGATGGGTTCGGCAACCCCTCGGTCGCGATCCTCTCGTGTCAGCAGGGGGTTCCAGACGGCTACCTGCTCGATGCGAGCGACTGCGACGACCTGCGGGAGTCGGTCTACCCCGGGGCCACGGAGCTGTGCGACGGCCTCGACAACGACTGCAGCGGCGGGGTGGACGACGGCCTCGAGGTCCAGACCTGGTTCGTCGATGCCGACGGCGACGGCTTCGGAGCAGCGGGCACGTTCACGGCGGGCTGCGACGTGCCTCCGAACGGGTCCGACGTCTCGGGAGACTGCGACGACACCGAACCTGCGGCGTACCCCGAGGCCCCCGAGGTCTGCGACGGGATCGACAACGACTGTGACGGCCTGACCGACGATGCCGACGACTCCCTCGATGTGTCGACGGCCACTGCGTACTTCCCCGACGAAGACGGCGATGGCTTCGGCGCCGAAGGCCAGGTCGAGCGTGCCTGCGAGCCCCCGCCCGAGGCCGTGTTCGTGGGCGACGACTGCGACGACACCCAGGAGTTCGTGAACCCCGACGCGACCGAGGTCTGCGATGGCTTCGACAACGACTGCGACCTGCTGGTCGACGACACCGACCCCAGCCTGCTGGCCCTCACCCAGACCCAGTGGTTTCTCGACGAGGACCTCGATGGCTTCGGCGACCCCGCGACGGGGTTCCTGACCTGCATCGAGCCCTGGTACGCCAGCCAGGACGGCACAGACTGCGACGACAGCGACCCCACGGTGGCGGGGCCGGACACGACCCAGTGGCTCGAAGACCTCGACCAGGACGGCGTGGGCGCCGGCGATCCCGTCGGGACCGGGTGTACGCCGCCGGTTCCGGGCGCCGCGTCGCTCGTGCTCGGGGTGGACTGCGACGACGAAGACCCCCTCAACCACCCCGGTCGGACCGAGGTGTGCGACGGCCAGGACAACGACTGCGACGCGCTGGTCGACCTCGACGACCCCGATCTGGACGACGCCACCACCGTCACCGTGTACCGCGACCAGGACCAGGACGGCTTCGCGGGGCCGGCCGAGCCCAGTTGTGTGCCGCTTCCTCCTCCCCTCGACTTCGGGGACTGCGACGACGGCGACCCGCTGGTGTACCCGGGCCAGGTGGAGGTGTGCGATGGCCTCGACAACGACTGCAACGGCTTGTCGGACGACGACGACCCTCTGCTCGACACCACCGGACTGACGTTCTTCTACGAAGACCAGGATGGTGACGGCTGGGGCAACCCCACGTCCGGCGACCCGTTCTGCGAGCAGCCTCTCGGGCGGGTCGACAACCAGTCCGACTGCAACGACCAGCTCGCGAGTGTCGGCGTGCCCGGACAGTGGTGGGTCGACAGCGATGGCGATGGGTTCGGGACTGGAGCGGTGTCGGCGCCCAGCTGCGTGCCTCCGAGCAGCGATCACGTGCGCGTGGCCCTCGGCGAGGACTGCGACGACACCGTGCCCACCGTCCAGCCAGGTGCGTTCGACGCCTGTGGGGACGGGCTCGATGCGAACTGCGATGGGATCGACCCGTTCTGCCCGCGCCCGACCTGTGCCGACCTGCTCGATGAGGGCGTAGTCAGCGACGGCGTCTACGAGCTCGATCCGGGCGACGGGAACGGGCCGAAAGCGGTGTACTGCGACCAGACCACCGACGGTGGCGGCTGGACCCTGGTGAGCAGCTCCAGCTACCCCGTCGACGACCAGGCCGCGTCCTACTCACCGACGCTGTCGTCGCTCACACCCACCGGGACCATGGACGGCCTGTGGGCCGGGCTGCGTGCCCAGATCCCGGGCAACACCGATCTCCGGTTCTCGTGCAAGACCGCGCTCGACGACGACGCGATGGCGGTCGATCTCGTGTTCTACGACGTGCACTGGTACCTCGAGCTCACGGCGGGAACCGACGACCAGACCTGCTTCAACGAGGACGATGGTGTGGGCTACGACCTGCCGCCTCCGATGCGCGTCAACCTGCTGACCGGCCAGCTGCGCAGCGAGGGCAACCACTGGGATCGCGACGGCTACCTCGAGGGCGAGGACCAGTGTGCGAGCTTCGACGACTTCACCGTGGACTTCGACGACCGCGGGATGGACGGCAACCAGTACGACGGCACGGACTGGGGCGAGGACGACGGCCTGGTGAAGTGCGCGACCACCAACAACGGCGCCGCCTGGTTCATCTGGGTGCGCTGACAGCGCCGGGTCGTCATCCGGGATCGAGGCTGGCGAAGCCCGACCACAGCTCGGCGGTCTTGTACATCCCGAGGGGGTTTCCGCGGTCGCCGGAGCGGCGGAGGAAGCTGTTCCACTCGACGGGCTCTTCGTCCTCTTCGTCGCCCTCGCTGGGCGCGTGGCGCTCGGTGGGATGGAGCAGGTTCATCCGGATGAGCGCGTAGCGACTGCCCTTGTGGGCCAGCACCACCGTGCCGTCGGGCTCGACGTCGACCACGATGGCGATGTGGGTGCGCAGGTCGTCCATCCGCCCGTTGCCGTCGCGGTCGTGGGTGTTGTCGAAGAACGCCAGGTCGCCGATGGCCGGAATCGGGTTGTGATGCAGCCGACCGTCTTCTTCGGCCTGCGTCCAGAAGTCGATCACCCGGGCATCGTCGGGAACGCCGGCGGTGTCGAGGGCGTTCGCGGCCTTCAACGCACCGGACACGTAGCCGCTGCAGTCGCGACGGAACCCCCGCGGTGGACGCTCCAGAGCATCGCGCGCCGCCGAGGCGATGGTGAGCGAGGCGTCGTGCAGGCGGATCGCCATGTCGTCTTCGGCCACGGACTGGGCCACCCGCTCGGTGGCGTCGGCGTCCTGGGGCGTAGCCGGACCCGTCTCCGACGGTGGGGGAGGCGGATCGGGCGTGGCCTGCAGCGCCGTCCAGGTGGTGAGGGCGGCGAGGCCAGCGAGAATGGCGGAGATGGAGCGCACGGACGTCATGACTGCAAGGCTCGTACCGCTCTGAAGCGCCCGTGTCGACGGGGCGGATTGCAGGTCATCCGACAATCTGTCAGTCCAGGCCGCAGGATCGGCTCCCAGCACTGTCGCTTTGTCGATTCTGCCGGCCCACCCTCGCAAGCGAGGGATGAACCGCCCGAATGGCTTCCATCGAATGCCTCGACGCGTTCAGGTACCCCCGGAAAATGTGCTCGTTCCTCCGCGCATTTCGGGGGCACCGTTTTCTTGACCGTCGAGTCAGAGCAGGCGGTAGGTGGCGCGGAACCGCTCGACCTCGCCGAGGTTGTCCCACACCGCCTGGTAGGTCATCTCTGCGGCACGACGAATGGTGTCGGCGTCGCCAGCATCCAGGGCGTAGCCGTACATCACCCGGTCGGCGATCTCGGCGGCGGTCACGAGTGCTTCGAGGTTCACGCCCGGGTACTGCTCGGCGGCCCGGAGCGCGACGTCTTTCGCAGAATCCCCGGGTCTTCGGTGTACGCCGGCATCTCCGAGGGCGATCTCGGCGAGTCGCCAGTGCAGGCGGGCGCGACGCGAGGGCGGAACGGGCCACATCGGGTCGCGGAGGTGCGTCAGCAGCACCTGCCGACGTGCCGGCAGGCCGAACACGATCAGTCCGGCCAGCGCAAGCACGACCATCGTGAGCAGCGCACAGCCCACCTGCACGCCCTGCTTCACCAGGCGCTGGACCTGCTGCATGTTCGGGAGTCCGGGCCCGCCGGACGAAGGCGACTCCTGAGGTTCGGCGGGGTCCTCGTCGTCCAGGTTCTGAGACGTGCCGTCCCCGTCCTTGTCGGTGGTGGTCCGCCACAGGTACGGGGCCACGAGCGCCGAGGTGCCGGTCAACACCACCACCAGCAGCCCGAGCATCAGCAGGGTCCCCAGGCCCGCGAACGGACGCCAGGGGTCCGGCTTGCCTTCGACGTGCTCCGGGGCGTTGTCGGCCGTCCGCCATCGATACACGCGATGGCGTTCGCGGGCCGCCATGTAGACCAGCTGCAGCACGATGGCCAGCGAGAGGATGGCCAGCGTTCCGGCCGACCAGATCGCGTATTTCGCGCCCTCCCGCCACTCCGAGATCCCACCCGGTTGGTTCTCGGTGATCAGGATGATGCTGCCCGTGAAGAGCAGTGCCGGGGCCCAGGCGGCGAGGATGCCGCGATTCACCCGCAGGCTCCAGAACCCGCCGCTCGCCATCATCGGGCCCAGCAGCGCCATCATGGCCAGGATCACCCCGATGAGCTCGCCCCCGCCGAGAATCGCTTCGATCTGGATGGCGATGTAGATCCCGGTCCAGAAGGCGATGAAGTCGATGGTGAGGAACAGGGCGGACCGGATGCGCAGGACGCTGCACAGCTGGCCGACGACCACCCCCACCAGCGTGGCGAGCCACACCGCACCGAGCACCGAGATGTCCTCGGTCTGGAAGTTGGGCTTCACGAAGACCACCGCACCCGTGAACGCCAGCAGGGCGATGAGCACGGTCGACCAGTACAGCGCGACCGGCTGACCCAGCGCGATCAGGTCGCGAACCAGGGGATTCCGACGCAGGCGCCTGATCATCCGCCCCCCAGTCCGCCGGGCCCGGCCAGTCCGCGAAGGCGCAGGTGGGTGGGCGTGCGTTCGATGCGGTAGACCGCGTCTCCTCGGGTGACCAGCTCGGCCTGGGTGCGACCGGAGCGTCGGGACGCCATGGTCCGCAGGGTCTTTCGCGCCCTCCACAGCCGCCAGGTCGACAGGGCGGCCCTCACGCGCCGGGGCAGCGCGTTCTCCTCGGATCCGACGGGGTGCGGACGGGTGAAGAGCGCCAGCAGCGGGCCTCCGAGTGCCGTGGGCCGGTCGAGGACCTGCAGCAGCCAGTGCCGGTCCTTCGGGCCCAGGGCTTCGGCGGGATCGAGGAACACCCACGTGGTGGACAGGCCCTCCTCCGGGGTGGGGGGGCTCGCGGTGAACCGGGCGGTGACGACGACGGCGTGGGTGTCGTCTCCGATGGTGCGCATCAGGTCCTGCACGTCGTGTTCGGACTGCCAGCGGATGCGGGCGCCGAGGTCCTGCCAGCGCGTCGCGGTCCCGCGCTTGGCGTGCAGCTCCTCGATCTGCATGGACTGATGATCGGAGGCGAGTGCGGACGCCACCAGGATGACCCGGTTGCCGTCGTCGACCAGGCTGCGGGTGATGCCCAGCGCCGCTTCGACCACCGCATCGAGGATGTCGTCCGCGCCGTGTGCAGCGTTCAACGCGCGCCCCTTCGGCAGGTAGCTGTCGATGATCAGCAGGATGTCGCGGCGCTGCACCTCCCGGGTCTCCGGGCGGCGGACCTGGAGCGCGCCAGAGCGCATCGACAGGCGCCAGTGGATGCGTCGGGTGTCGTCGCCCGGCGCGTACTCGCGGAACCGGAAGTAGTCGTCGGTCGCGAAGCGATGGGGCCGGGTGAGCACGTCTGGCGAGCGGCGGTCCGTGCGGGGGGGCTCGATGACCTCGACCGGGCGGATGCGCGGCAGCACCTTGAGCACCGCCGTGGCCAGGCTGGCGACGCTGATCCGCGTGATGCCCAGCGCATCGGAGTACCACAGCTGGGCCGGCCCCAGGGTGTAGACGCCGCGAGGGGTGGCGCGAAGACGTCCCCGTCGCTCCAGCTCGGTGCCGCGGGCCGCCGGGCCCACCTGGTAGCGGCTCTCGGTCTTCAGCCGTGCGGGCAGCACTTCTTCGACGAGCAGGCTGTAGCCCCACGGAACGGGCGTCCGACGGAAGCGGAACACCTCTTCGGCCTGGGCTCCAGCGAGGCACACGGCGGGCTGGATCTGGCGCTCGATGCCCGACTGGGCCCGGCCGATGCCGCTCTCGAAGCTTCGCACGAAGAAGGTCGAGGTGAACACGGTCCACCCGACCACCAGATAGAACAGGAACAGGCCGATCACCGCGATCAGGCCGAACGACGCCCACTTCCACGCCAGTGCGGCCACCACCAGCAGCAGGGACAACAGCAGCAGCGACCAGCCTCGCCCGGTGATGACGCGCAGGTGCGTGTAGAGGATGTCCAGCAGCCGCGAGACCGTGAGCGTGCGCCGACCGAGGTGAAAGCGTACTTCGCGGAACGACTTCACGAACACGCCGACGATCTGGGCGAGGCTCACCGGCAGCAGGATGCAGGCTGTGAAGGTCATCAGTGCCGGAAACGTCTCGGCCACCTCGGCGACGTCGAAGAACACCGCCGCCGCCAGGCCGACGATGAACGGCAGCAGGAACATGCCGGCGAGCTGGAGCAGTACCCCGGGCAGGGTGAGCCACAGGGGGCGGGGAGGGGCCCCGACGGCGACGCGCTTCATGATCGGAGCTTACCTCGTCCGCGGCAGGCGCGGTGATTCGCAGCGCTCAGAAGGGCGTTTCGGGACCCACCGGGACGATCCGTTTCGGATTGATGCTCTCGTGAGAGCCGTAGTAGTGCGTCTTGATCCCGTCGAAGTCGACGGTCTTCGCGACGTTCGGCAGGTCGTACAGCCGCTTCGTGAGGGCGTGCAGGTTCGGGTAGTCCGACAGGTGGCGGAGGTTGCACTTGAAGTGCCCGTAGTACACGAGGTCGAAGCGGATCAGCGTCACCCACAACCGCCAGTCGGCTTCGGTCGGATGGTCGGCCACCAGGTAATCCCGCCCGTCCAGCAGGGCCTCTGCGCGGTCGAGGGCCTCGAACAACGCGGTCACGGCGCGCTCGTAGGCCTGCTGGTTCCCTGCGAAGCCCGACTTGTAGACCCCGTTGTTGATCTGGTCGTAGACCCAGGGATTGATCGCCTCGATCGCGTCGTCGAGCTCGGCGGTGTGCCAGCGGGGGACATCGTTCGTGTGCAGGGGCCGGAACGCGTCGTCGAGCATGCGGATGAGCTCGGAGCTCTCGTTGTTCACGATGGTCTCGTGCTTCGTGTCCCAGAGGACGGGGACCGTCGTTCGGCCCGTGAACGACGGATCGGCCTTCTGGTAGAGCTCGTGGATGTGGTCGATGTCGAAGGGCGGGTCGTCCGCACCCTCGCCCGTGAACGTCCAGCCCTGATCGAGCATCCAGGGGCTCACTTTGTGCGCGGGGAGCACCTCCTCGAGGCCGAACACCGAGCGCGCCACCATCACCCGATGGCACCACGGGCAGGCGTCTGCGTAGAACAGGTGGTAGCGGCCGGACTCGGGGCGGAAGCGCGCATCGGGCGCGTCCACGACGGCATCGCGGAACGCGGCGGACTGGCGCTTGAACTCTCCGGTGTCGTCGTCCGGATACTCGCTGCGCTTGGTCCATCGACCGTCGATCAACATGCCCATGGGGCCTCCTTCGCATTGGCGGGGGGTGGATGCAGGTCTTACCGACGGGCGGCCGGCGTCGCATGGATTCCCGCCGGATAGGAGTGTTCCGTGGGTCGGCTCTTCCTGATTCCCGTGCCGCTCGGCAACGTCGAGGACCTCGCGCCGCGGTCGAGGGAGCTCATCGCATCGCTGCCCGTGCTGTTCTGTGAGGACACCCGGACCACGTCGCGGCTGATCGCCAAGCTCGGGCTCGGGGCGCCGTCGCTGTCCGCCCTGCACGACCACAACGAGCGGCAACGCGTGGCATCGCTGTGTGCGCGGCTCGACGAGGGGGACGTGGGGCTCGTCAGCGAGGCCGGAACGCCCGTGCTCTCGGATCCGGGGTTTCTGGCCGTCCGGGGCGCCATCGAAGCGGGGCACGAGGTGGTGAGCGTTCCAGGGCCGAATGCCGCCGTCGCGGCTGTGGTCGGATCGGGACTGCCCGTCGATCGCTTCGTGTTCGCGGGCTTCCCACCGCGTTCGTCTGCAAAACGCCAGGCCTGGCTGGGCCCGTTGGTCGATCGTCCCGAGACCCTGGTGCTGTACGAGGCGCCTCGTCGGATCCGCGGTCTGCTGGCGGATCTGCAGGAGGTCGCGGGCGATCGGGAGGTCGCGCTGGCGGTCAACCTGTCGAAGCAGGGGGAGCGGTTCGTGCGCGGGTCCGCTTCCGATGTCGATGCCCAGCTGGCCACCGAAGAGGAGGCGGACGGCATCCACGGCGAGATGACGCTGGTGGTCGCTGGAGCGCCCGAGGAGGAGCAGGGGCTCGACTGGTCCGGCGCAGACGCGCTCATCGACCTGTTGCTGTCGGCCGAGACCCCGAAGAGCACCATCCGGGATGCGGTGTGCCTCGCGTTCGAGGACCTGCCGAAGCGTGCGGTCTACCAGCGGATCCTGGCGCGATGACGGGGTTCGTCCGACCTCGAACTGGCGCTACAGCCACGCCGCCAGGCTGGGCAGGAAGCGCCGCAGCAGCAGGTCGCCGTACAGCACGTAGACCAGCGCCCATCCCGCCAGTGCAGGACCGAAGGGCAGGAACATCCGCCGCTTGTACCAGGCCAACGACACCAGGCCGACCACCGCACCCGTGATGCTCGCGGCCAGGCCCACCGCGATGATCGCCGGGTGCGGCCCGAGGAATGCCCCGATCATCGCGAACAGCTTCACGTCGCCCCAACCCAGCCCCTCCCGTCCGGTCAGGAAGATCACCGAGGCCGCGATCCCGCCGAAGAACACCCCACCGAGGAGCGCACCCAGTACGGCCTGCCGCACTCCGATCGACAACCAGCCCGTGTAGCCGGCCGTCTCCAGGACCAGTGCTCCCAGGATGCCCACGGGCACGGCATAGCTGGAGACCTCGTCGGGGATGATCCGGTGCCGCAGATCGACGAAGGCCGCGATGATCAGCGCGCTCGCGAACCCGAAGTACAGCGTGGCGGCCAGCATGTTCTCGGGGAGCAGCTGGTCGGGACCGGGGACGAAGCGGCGGAAGACCAGAAACCCGATCAACCCGCCCAGGAGCTCGATCAGCGGGTAGCGCGCGGGGATCGGCCAGCGACACGTCCGACAGGCGCGACCGAGAAGCAGCCACGACACGATGGGGATGTTGTCGCGGGCCTCGATGGGGGTCCCACACGAGGGGCAGCGGCTTCGCGGCCGGATCACCGATCGGTCCTCGGGCCAGCGCGCGATGCAGACGTTCCAGAACGACCCGAGTGCGAGCCCGGCCAGCACGCTGAACCCGGCGTACAGCACGTACAGCGCCTCGGCAGCGCTCAACTGCGGGCTCCCGACCGGGGCGCAGAGTCCAGGGCCGCGGCGACGCGGGCGACGTCGTCGTCCGACAGGCCTGCATGGACGGGAAGGGCGAGCACGCGCGACGCGAGGTCGTCGGCCACGGGGCAGTGTGCATCCGGGATCCGGCCCACGAGGGCGGGCTGTCTGTGCAGCGGACGCGGGTAGTACACGGTGCTGTCGATGCCGTGGACGTCCAGATGTGCGATCAGCCCGTCTCGCGCGGCTTCGTCGGGGGCGACGAGCACGTACGACGGCACCGGGTTGCGCGCGTCGCGAGCCAGCGGGCGGAGGGGCTCGGGCATGCACGCGTCGTAATGGGCGGCGATGGACTGGCGTCGGCGGATCCGGTCGGGGAGTGTCTGCAGATGTCCGAGCAGGACCGCAGCTGCGACGGCATCCAGCCGGCTGTTTCGGCCGACGTGCCCGTTCACCCGCTCGTGGAGGTGGGGGCCCACGGCTCCGTGGCGGCCGAGCTTGCGGACCCGTTCGACCACGCGCCGATCCCCGACGACGAACCCCCCGTCTCCGCCCCCGCTCGCGAGTTTCGTCGGGTAGGTGGACACGGCGGTGGCCGAGCCGGTCGATGCGGCGGGGGTGCACCCGAGCGCCTGGGCGGCGTCGTCGAGGGTCTCGAGTCCGAAGCGCTGGGCGGTGCAGCGGTTGCCGAACAGGTGTACCGGAAGCACGGCTCGCACCCGGGAGGCATCGATGGAGGCGAGTGCATCGGGGTCCAACAATCCCCGTTCGTCGACGTCGACGATGCGGGGGACCGCGCCGATCGCGCAGACGGCACCTGCGGTCGCGAAGAACGACAGGGCGGGGAGCACGACCTCGTCGCCGGGCTGCACCCCGATGGCCTGCAGGCCGAGGATGAGGGCGTCGGTGCCGGAGGCCACCCCGACAGCGGCTTCGCGCTGGAAGGCCGTCGCGACGGCGGCTTCGGCTTCGGCCACGACGGGGCCCCCGATCCATCGACCGCTGCGGAGGACGGACAGGACCCGGGCTTCGACCGCTTCGGCGGCCTGCGCATGGCGATGGGCCAGATCGGCCAGGGTGACGCGGTTCACGCGAGATCCCGTCGCTGGAGGAGGGCCACCGTAGCGGCCGCGGAGGCCACGGTCCACGCGAGACTCCATCCGGTCGCAGCCACGAGCTGGTGGAGGGGCGGGGTACGACCGCGGATGACGGTTCCGTGGACGTCGAGCAGGTCGAGGTCGGGGAGGAACGCCAACACGGTGCTCGCGAGCCCGGCCTGACCCTGCTCGACCAGCAGGGCGTGCCACATGCCGGTCAGGTGGCCGACGAACCACAGGCTCCCGACGAACCCGAGGGTGGGGAGCGGGCGGAACAGGGTGCCGAACCCGGCGGCCATGGCCACCAGCACGACGATCTCGAGCGAGGTCATCCACCAGAAGGCGAGGCCAGGCGCGAGAGCCGCCCCGCAGGCCCACAGAGACGGCACGGTCACAGCGGTGTGCGCCGCGAGGCCTACCAGCAGGGCTCCACCGAGGCGTTCCAGCCCCCAGACCCCCGGCGAGACGGGCCGCACGAGCTGGAAGGTCGCGGTGCGGTCCGACAGCGGCCCCGCGATGCATCGGCTGCCGAGCCACATCGCGAGCAGACATCCCACGAGCCAGCTCCACCACAATCCGAAGTCGAGGGCGATGCGGGTGGGCGCGCCCATCCCCGTCGCGCGGGCCAGAGGCAGCCCCAGCAACAAAAACCCGAGTGCGACGAGCACCACGGGCACGACGCGCTCGTGCAGAGCATCGAGGACGGCCAGCTTCATGCGTTGTCGACCAGCGCGAGACGGCCGTCGCGAATGCACGCACGGTGCGTGGTGATGGACGACCAGGCTTCGGGCCGATGCGTGGCGATCAGCGCACCGACGCCCTCCGCGACGCGCTGGCCCACGTAGGTGACGACCGCAGCAGCCGTGGTGGCGTCGAGGGCGGTGAGGGGCTCGTCGAGCACCAGCCAGGCCGGTGGGGTGGGGTGGCCCGCCAGCGCGAGTGCGAGCGCAGCCCGCTGATGTTGTCCGGCCGACAACGTCCGGATCCGACGATCGAGCAGCTCGGACACGCGCAGGGTTCGCTCCAGCGCCGCGTCGGCCTGCACGTCGATGGGCCGGCCCAGCAGGGTTCGCAGGGTGTGGTGGCCGGGGAGCACACACTTCTCGGGGAGCACGCCCAGCCGGGCCCGTGCGCGAGGCTGCCGTGCGGGAACGCCGTCGATACGGACCGATCCGGAGGTCGGGATGCGAAGCCCGGTCAGGCACGCCAGCAGCGTGCTCTTGCCCGCGCCGTTGTCGCCCAGCAACATCCAGGCCTGCCCGCCGTGCACCGTGAGGGTGGCCCGCGCGAGCGCCGTGTGGGTGCCGTACCGCTTCTCGAGCTGTTCGACCGCGAGCATCAGCCGCCGATGGTGGGGCAGTTCGCGACCGGAGACTGGGCGAGAACGGTGAACAGGGTGGAGCCGGCCGGACACTCGGTGGCGCGGAACGACCCCGAGATGTCGGCGCCCGGGAACTCGAACCGACCCTTCAGGTGGGTGGCGTCCGTGGTGATCTCGACCTCGCCGCCGTCCCCGATCGCCAGCCGCTGCACCTCGTCTTCGGGACGCACGCCGTAGGTGCGCACGAAGCCGTCGGCGGCGACCATCTCGGCTTCTTCGATGCCGTAGTAGCTGGCGTCGCTGATCCGGGTGCGCCCCTCGGACAGGAAGCCCGGACCCGCACCGCTCATGCCGGGGTACAGGCCGGTCCAGTCGAACCCATCGCCACGGTACAGCTCGATCAGCACGTGTCGGGCGTTCTCGCGGCAGGCCGCCGTGGTGATCTCGAGCAGGGCCTGGGACTGCGCCACGGGGTCGGGCTCGGTGGGCAGGTCGCAGTCGAAGTAGCCGTTCGACAACACCAGGGTGAGCTGCTGCACGCTGCCACTCGGCGCGGACTGGTAGAGGGCGGTGCGCAGCGGACCGTCTCCGGTGGGCCAGGCCATCTGTCCCGGTGCACATCCGCCGATCGCCACCGCGAGCAGGGCGGTGAGCGCGCAGACGCGGATCGGCGCAACACCGGCAGGGAGACTGCAGAACCGGGGAAGGATCGCGGGGATCGAGACACTCCTGAGCCAGCGAGCAGAAAAAATCCGAATACGCTGAAGTGTAGTGCGTCTAGACGAATGACGCGCGGAGTCTTCCCTATGGTCCACATCATCGCCCTGTTCGCTCTTCAGCTCGCTCCTGCCGAGGCCGCATCCGGCCCTGGCATCGGAGGTGACCCTGTCGACTGGTCGACGGTCGATGACGCCCTCGATCCGGAGTCCGACGTCCGCAACCGGCGTCCCTCGCGTCCGAGCTCTTCGCGACCGAGCAGCCGCTCGAAGCCCAGACCCAGTCCGCGGCCCAGCAGCAGCCGGAGCTCCTCCAGCTCCAGCTCCAGTCGCAGCTCGTCGTCTCGCAGCAGCAGCCGTCCGAGCTCCAGCAGCAGCCGGAGCAGCAGTCGCCCGAGCTCCAGCAGCAGCCGGAGCAGCAGTCGTCCGAGCTCCAGCAGCCGGAGCAGCAGTCGTCCGAGCGCCAGCCCGGGCTCTTCGCGGTTGCCGAGCTCGTCGCGTCAGCCGTCGGGTCGCCCGACCACCCGTCCCTCTTCCCGCCCGAGTCCTACGTCACGGCCGAGCTCGTCGCGTCCGAGCCCCTCTTCACGGCCGAGCGCGTCGCGTCCGAGTGCGGGATCGAGTGCACGACCCCAGCCGTCGCGCACCCCGACCACCCGGCCGGTGAACCCCACGCGCTCGCCGAGCAGTCGTCCGAGCAGCGGACTCCCGACCAGCCGACCGCCCGTGCCGTCCGCGAAGCCCCGGCCCAGCAGCCGTCCGAGCTCCTCGCGCCCGAGCTCCGGTCGTCCATCCACACGTCCGAGCAGCAGTAGCCGTCCGAGCAGCAGCAGCCGTCCGAGCTCCAGCTCCGTGCCGTCGGCGCGTCCGAATCCCGGCCCGTCTACGCGTCCCAAGCCCGGCCGTCCCACCACGGCAGGGCCGACCCCGACCCCGAGCCCGGATCGCCGTCCGACCGGCCCCACCACACGTCCCGACAGCCGGCCCTCGTCGCCGTCCACACGTCCGGACAGCCGGCCGTCCTCCAGTCGGCCTTCTTCCTCCAGTCGTCCGAACGGGACCTCGGTGCGTCCCGGCACCGGCCGACCCGAAAACGGTGCGCGTCGTGACCCGCCGCGTGGTGCCAGTCCGTCCCGTCCTGCGGGAACCCGATCCCAGCGTCAGGCCCGGCCTGCATCCAGCACGCTGCGCCACGGCTCCCGGCCGTCCAACGCCACCCGGCCCTACAACGGTGGCCGTCGTCCATCGAGCCGCCCGGTCCACCGCTCGCGCGACCACCGCTACGCGCGTCCGGCGGCGCATTCCGTCCGTCGCTACCGGTCGCAGCCGCTTCCGCGTCGCTACTACTACCGCCCGTACTACACGCGCTGGTACGTCCATCCCTACTACCGCTACAGCTACAGCACGACGGTCGTGGTCGGCTTCGGATTCCAGACGTACGCCTGGTCCAACACCTGGGTGCCGCCGCAGCGCGCCGGCTGGCGGTGGGTCCCCGGCTACTACAGCGCCTGGGGCTACTGGTGCCCGGGCTACTGGGCCCCCGCGCCCACCGTCGTCGTACCGATGGGCTACCAGTACGTGCCCGGTTGGTGGGATGGCGACGCCTACATCGATGGCTACTACCGCCAGGAGACCCGCGACAAGTGGGAGTGGGTCGAGGGCTACTACCTCGAGGACGGTACGTTCGTCCGCGGGCACTGGCGCCCGACCGGCGATGGGCCCGAGGGCTACACCTGGGAGCCCGGCTTCTGGGATGGTGAGAACTGGATCGAGGGCTTCTGGCGCCCCGAGTTCCGGCAGGGCTACACCTGGTTGTCCGCCTACTACGACGAAGATGGGATCTTCCATGCCGGCTACTGGATGCCGACCGTCGAAGAGCGCGGGTACATCTGGGTCCCCGGCTGGTTCGACGGCAACGAGTGGCAGCAGGGCTACTGGGAGTCCGAGGACGCGTACAACAGCGCAGACCCGGAGAACTGGCAGCCCGAGGAAGGCTGGGACGACGGCTGGGAGACCGGCGGTGGGGTCGGCGACGGCGAGGTGATCCGCAACGGCACCCCCGATGGTCGCGGCAACGGCTCCGGCGGACAGTCCGGTGGGGACGTGCCCCTCGCGATGCCCGTCTGGTTCGACAACGAAGAAGACCAGCCGGACGAGGAAGCCCTGCCTCCGATGTAGGCCCGGTCGTGGGGTGTCTTTCGATACTGCACACTCGTGGGTAGAAACGCCCCACGGTTTGTGCAGCATCGCCTTGCGGTTGGCTCCAGGGTGCGTGATGCTCTGAGGGTCACGAATCCGAGAGCCCCCGGAGGCCCCATGCTTTCCACCGTTTCCGCCATCGTGTTGCTCGCCCTCACCCCCGACGCCCAGGCGTGCGGCGGCTTCTTCTGCAACAACATCGATCCCGTCGAGCAGGCGGGCGAGGACATCGTCTTCGAGGTCGATGCCGACAACAACCAGACCACGATGCACGTGCAGGTCGAGTACAGCGGCCCCGCAGCGGAGTTCGCCTGGATCGTGCCGGTGAAGGGCACGCCGGACCTGATGCTGTCGAACGACGCGCTGTTTCAGACGATGCGCCAGTGGACGCAGCCGCAGTTCAACCTGATGTGGGACTTCGAGGGCGAGTGCTACTGGGGTTGGGACGAGGACGCCGCCCTGAACGCGGGCGGTGGCGGACCCTTGCCCCCGGCTGCTCCCGAGGAGGACGGTGTCGACATCCTGGCCCAGGAGACGGTGGGTCCGTACGACACGGTGACGCTGTCCGCCGACAGCTCCGAGCAGCTGCTCACCTGGCTGCAGGACAACGAGTACTTCGTGCCGGACGCGCTCGGGCCGGTGCTCGACCCCTACGTGGGCGACGACCACAACTTCGTGGCGCTGCGCCTGACCAAGGGGGCTGGAACGGGCGATCTGTCGCCGCTGGCGCTCCGCTACGAGGGCACGAAGCCGGCGATTCCGATCCAGCTCACGAGCGTGGCGGCGACGCCGGACATGCAGCTCGTCGCCTATGTGCTGGGGCCGGACCGCGCGGTTCCGACGAACTACCTGCACGTGCAGCTGAACGAAGCGGCGGTGGACTGGTTCAGCTTCGGGTCGAACTACCAGGAGGTCCTGACCGCGGCTGCGGACGAAGCGGGCGGCCACGCGTTCGCGACGGACTTCTCGGGGTCGACCGACAACTTCAAGAACCTGTTCTACGACAGCAGCTGGGAGAACCTTGCGCTCGAGGAATCCACCAGCCCGTCGGACTTCCTCAACCGGGTGATCTTCTCGGGGATTCCGGCCAGCTCGACGATCCTGGAGATCTTCCAGACGCACATCGCAGTGGGCGAGGGGTACGACGCGCAGAGCGTGTACAACTGCCCGGACTGCTACACGTCGGAGCTTCAGCAGTGGAACCCCGACTTCGACGCGGTGGCAGCGGCCCAGGAGATGAACGACCGGGTGATCGACCCGCTGTACGAGATCGATCAGATGTTCGACCGCGCAGACCACATCACGCGGCTGGGAAGCACGGTGTCGCCGGTCGAGATGACGGTGGACCCCGAGTTCGGGTTCAACGACATCATGGAGCAGGACGTGCCGAACTGGCACGAAGCGCGGCTGGTGTTCGACTGTGAGGACGGCACCGACCCGAACGGGTACTTCGACACCTGGAATGCGCCGAAGACGCTGGTGCTGTCGGACGGGACCGAGATCCGGATCCCGAGCGACCAGTGGCTGTCGGACCACGGGATGACGGCGAGCGAGTACCTGGCGAACCTGCAGGAGCCGGCGGCTGCGATCATCGAGCAGACGAGCGAGACGGCGGGTCCGGTGGTGATCTTCGACGGAACGGACATCATCGACGAGTTCATCGACGACCACAACAACCAGACCGAGAACCTGGAAGGCAAGGGCTGCGGCTGCAACAGCGCGACGGGCGGCTTCGCGGCGGCCTGGCTGCTCGGACTGCTCCCGCTCCTGGCGCGTCGTCGCCGGTAGGCTCCCGAACCACGATTCACCCGAGAAGGCCGGCTGGTCGGGGCTCTACGCCCGGTCAGTCGGCCTTCGTCCGTTCCCGTTCCGTCCTGCGGATAATCCCGGGTCTATCGATTCTGCACAGCCACGGGTGGAAACGCCCCATGGTTTGTGCAGCATCGCCTTGCGGGTCGTCCAGCCGTGCGTGATGATCGGGATGTCAGAGAATCCAGAGCCCTCGGAGGCCCCATGCTTTCCACCGTTTCCGCCATCGCGCTGCTGGCCATCGCACCCGAAGCCCAGGCCTGCGGCGGCTTCTTCTGCAACAACATCGATCCCGTCGAGCAGGCGGGCGAGGACATCGTCTTCGAGGTCGATGCCGACAACAACCAGACCACGATGCACGTGCAGGTCGAGTACAGCGGCCCCGCAGCGGAGTTCGCCTGGATCGTGCCGGTGAAGGGCACGCCGGACCTGATGCTGTCGAACGACGCGCTGTTCCAGACGATGCGCCAGTGGACGCAGCCGCAGTTCAACCTGATGTGGGACTTCGAGGGCGAGTGCTACTGGGGCTGGGCCGAGGACGACTTCAACGCGGACACGGGCGCTCCGGCACCGTCCGCGCCGGGGGCCGACAACGGGGTCGACATCCTGGCCCAGGAGACGGTGGGTCCGTACGACACCGTGACCCTGTCGGCCGACAGCTCGGGGCAGCTGCTCACCTGGCTGCAGGACAACGAGTACTTCGTGCCGGATGCGCTCGGGCCGGTGCTCGACCCCTACGTGGGCGATGATCACAACTTCGTGGCGCTGCGCCTGACCAAGGGTGCGGGAACGGGCGATCTGTCGCCGCTGGCGCTCCGCTACGAGGGCACGAAGCCGGCGATTCCGATCCAGCTCACGAGCGTGGCGGCGACGCCGGACATGCAGCTCGTCGCCTATGTGCTGGGGCCGGACCGCGCGGTTCCGACGAACTACCTGCACGTGCAGCTGAACGAAGCGGCGGTGGACTGGTTCAGCTTCGGGTCGAACTACCAGGAGGTCCTGACCGCGGCTGCGGACGAAGCGGGCGGCCACGCGTTCGCGACGGACTTCTCGGGGTCGACCGACAACTTCAAGAACCTGTTCTACGACAGCAGCTGGGAGAACCTTGCGCTCGAGGAATCCACCAGCCCGTCGGACTTCCTCAACCGGGTGATCTTCTCGGGGATTCCGGCCAGCTCGACGATCCTGGAGATCTTCCAGACGCACATCGCAGTGGGCGAGGGGTACGACGCGCAGAGCGTGTACAACTGCCCGGACTGCTACACGTCGGAGCTTCAGCAGTGGAACCCCGACTTCGACGCGGTGGCAGCGGCCCAGGAGATGAACGACCGGGTGATCGACCCGCTGTACGAGATCGATCAGATGTTCGACCGCGCAGACCACATCACGCGGCTGGGGAGCACGGTGTCGCCGGTCGAGATGACGGTGGACCCCGAGTTCGGGTTCAACGACATCATGGAGCAGGACGTGCCGAACTGGCACGAAGCGCGGCTGGTGTTCGACTGTGAGGACGGCACCGACCCGAACGGGTACTTCGACACCTGGAATGCGCCGAAGACGCTGGTGCTGTCGGACGGGACCGAGATCCGGATCCCGAGCGACCAGTGGCTGTCGGACCACGGGATGACGGCGAGCGAGTACCTGGCGAACCTGCAGGAGCCGGCGGCTGCGATCATCGAGCAGACGAGCGAGACGGCGGGTCCGGTGGTGATCTTCGACGGAACGGACATCATCGACGAGTTCATCGACGACCACAACAACCAGACCGAGAACCTGGAAGGCAAGGGCTGCGGCTGCAACAGCGCGACGGGCGGCTTCGCAGCGGCCTGGCTGCTCGGACTGCTCCCGCTCCTCGCTCGCCGGCGCAGCAGCAACTGAACATCCGAGCCGTTGTTCGGATGTTGGAGTGAACATCCGAGCCGGTTGTGAACACCGCACCCTGACGGTGCACCAGAGATTCGAGGAGGGTCGGTCGACCGGGTCGTGCAGGCCCCGGTCGTCCGGCCCTCACTTCTGACCGGCATCCAACGTCGCCAGCGAAGCGTTCAGCGTTCAGAAGTCAGTATTCGCCGCGGTTGAACCTGGATTCAGGTGCGCTGGAGCGGGGGGTGCACAGCTGTCCTGCATGTCGGGGCTGACCGCTGACCGCTACCGCTGCGACGCTGGATCGACGTCCAGCCTCACTTCTTCTGCGTGGCATCCGTCGGAGACCGCCGTAGGTGCTTGGCCTCTTCGCGGGCGAGCCAGGACGACCAGACCTGCTCGCGCTCTTCGGCGGCAAGCAGCGCTTCGGGCCCGCGTCGCCGGGCGGCTTCGGCGATCGGCCTGAGCGTCACTGCCGCGGCCACGCTCACGTTGAGGGACTGGGCGAAGCCCCGCATGGGCACGGTCACGATGCCGTCTGCGGCCTCGCGGGCGACCTCGCTGACTCCGACGAGCTCGGCGCCGAACCAGATGCAGACCGGTGTGTCGATCGGCACCTGCTCGGGAGCGGTCGGGCTGTCGGCCTCCTCGTCGAGATCCGCACACCAGATGCGGTAGCCCGCGGCCCGGATCGCGGTCACAGCCTCTTCGGGGGTCTGGTGGTGGTGCAGCTCCAGCCAGCGCTCCGCGCCCCGACTCGTGCCGCGGACCGCGCGGAAGTGGCCTTCGACCAGGTGTACGCGATGCAGACCGAGGGCGTCGGCCGTCCGGAGCACCGCGCTCACGTTGTGACGGTGGTACAGCGCCTCGACCGCCACACACACGTGGTGCAGCCGTTGGTCGAGCACCCACCGCATGCGGGCCAGGCGGCGATCGGTCGAGAAGCGACTCACCCCGGAATCAGGCCGGCAGCGTGATCGCGGGCTTCTTCTTGCGGCGGCGGTAGAGCACGACCGTGCGCCCGATCACCTGGACCAGCGCCGACTCGGAGCCCTCGGCCAGGATCGGCCCCTTGATCTTCGCCTCGTCGTCGACCTTGACCTTGATCAGCTCGTGGAACTCGAGCTCCTCGGAGACCTTGTCCATCAGCGCGGTCGTGAGCCCCTTGTCGCCGATCTGGACCGTGGGCTTGAGGTGGTGGGCGAGCCCCTTGAGGTACTTCTTCTGCTTGCTCGTGAGTTCCATCCGCAACGGCTATCGCTTCTGCGGATCGATGGCATCCAGACGGGCCTGCGCAGCGTCGGCTCGAGCGGGAACGGTCTTCTGCACGTTCGACGCGAGCTCGCGGGCCGCCACGAGGAAGCCGCCCTCGGCGAGAACCCCGGACAACACCAGCAGGTGGTCGGCGCGCTCGGGGGTGGCCGTGAGCCAGCCGATGCGCTCCGGAGCCGGACGGTTGCCTGCGAACGCGCCGATGCGCAGGCGCTGAGCGTAGTCCCACGGCCGTTCGGGTTCCCAGACCGGCGGGCTCTGGAGGAAGCCGAGCACCATGCGTGCGGCCCGCTCGGGGTCCGGTTCGGCCTGGGTGTACGCGACGAGACCCTCCAACAGGCCCGCCAGCACGCGCTCCCGGCCCTCCATGTCCGTGGCGAGCTGCAGCTGACCGGCCCAGCGCGCCACGATGCCGCGTGCGAAGGCGGGGTCGCCGGCGTGGGCATCGACCGCCGAGACCACCCAGTCGAGACCGTCGTCGAACACCTTCCGATCGCCCGCCGAGCCATCGGGCGCGACGATCAGCTCGGTGAACGTGCCGAACGACTCCAGGGTGG
Organism: Myxococcota bacterium; assembly: GCA_965224055.1. GTDB lineage: Bacteria > Myxococcota_A > UBA796 > UBA796 > JACKEQ01. The sequence continues at coordinate 8,014,755 of OZ245034.1, forward strand.
CGTCGCACACCCAGAGGATCCGGGCGCCACTGTCCGCCGTGCGCCCCACCTCCACGGTGCAGGACTCCCCCGGTGCGTCGTGGGTGACCTGGCCCACCTGCACGGCGGCTCCATCCACGTGGATCGACGGAGGCTGGGCCGCAGCGACGGCGACAGCGAGTACGAGCGACATCGACATTCAGGCCGGGAGCGGCAGGTATTTGTCGAGACGGGCCGCGCGGGCGTCGTTGGGGGGCGTGTTGTCCCAGAGCACCGACGACATCCGCGAGGCATCCGGGTGCCCGACGGCCTTTGCGGCGAGGGCGGAGAGGTAGGCGTCTTCCCAGGAGGTCTGACCGCCCTGCGCGCCTTGTTTGGCCAGCTCGGCCTGGACCTGCTCGGTGAGCTCGACCGCGCGCTGCTGCTCCAGACCGTCTTCGAAGTACAGGATGGCCAGGCTGCGCATCGCGGCGACATCCGGCGGACGGTAGCCACAGCGACCCGGCGTGCAGTGGCCGATCGACAGCGCGGACTCGAGGGCCGACATCGCCTGCTGACGGTGCCCGCCGCGGACCCGCACCCGGGCGAGCAGCTTGTAGAGGCCCGAATCACTCGGGTACTTGCGGATCAGCTTGGCGAGCACGGTCTCGGCCTGCTCGAGCTCGCCATTGGCCTCGAGCAGCTGGGCGTACAGCGGCCCTCCGACGCCGGGCTCGACCTTGCGGACCGCGCGCATCACCCGGAGTGCTTCGCCCATCTCGCCCGATTCGGCCAGGCACATCGCCAGGAACGACCCTGTGTGGTGGTTGCCCATCGGCAGGTGCTTGCCGGTGATCTGGGCGAACGCGCGGAGCTCTTTGGCGGCCGCCCGGGGATCCTGCATCGCGTAGGCGGCCTGTGCGCGCTCGAAGCGCACGACCGCGACGTCGTCGGGAAGCGCCAGCAGACCCTGGATCGCGAGGTCGGGGCGCCCGTCCTGCTGGTCGAGAAGAGCCCGCGCGAAGCCGGCCCCCAGCTCGCCCACGGTCTTCCGGAGCTCCTCGGCGTAGCCCTCGACCACGAGCGCGAGGCGAGCCGCGGCTTCTTCGTCGTCGCCGTCGTAGAAGTCCGAGGGCACGGAACGGTCGAGCCAGCTGGGCCCTCCGGAGGTCCCGAAGGGATCCGCACGCATCAGTCGAGCCTGCTCGGCTTCCTTGGCGCGGCGCTCGGCTTCGGAGCGCTCCTGGCGGATGGCACGCATCTCGCGACGGGTCTCGCGGAACGCGTCTTCCAGACCCCCGTGGTGGAAGCGCCCGGCGAGCTCCATGTGGTGCATCACCCGCGCGTCGTCCCCGGCTTCGCACCAGGAGACGGCTTCTTTCAGGTTCATCCGGGCGAGTTCGTTCTCGCAGGCCTCGACCAGCCCCTGTGCGTCGGGGTGATCGAGCTCCAGGACCTCGAGACGGGCATCCGCCCAGCGCTCGTGGGACATCAGCTTGCGAGCCCGTGCGACCCGGTCGTCGGCGCTCGGGAACAGGAACGACAGCAGGCCCATCAGCGCGCTCCTTCGGGCCGCTTGCGTGCGCCCTTCACCCGCTTGAGGGTCTCGGTCTTCTCTTCGGCCATGTCGTCGTCGAGCTCGGCCTCGATGTAGCGCTCGAGCTTGCGGACCTCCTCGGTGGGCGGATCGGAGGGGCCCAGATTCTGCTCGTCGTCGGCGTCGTCCACAGCGTCGGGTTCGACCTGCTCGGTGTGGTCGCGACCGGTGAGCTCCTGCTCCTCCAGCCACTCGTCGACCGGCCCGTAGCGACGGTATTCAGGCATGAACGCCAGGGTCTTGGTGTCGCAGCGGTCGACGTAGAGGATGCCGTCCAGGTGGTCGCACTCGTGTTGGACGACGACGGCCGGGAACCCCTCGAGCTCGTAGGCCTTGGGGTTGCCCTCGCGGTCGAGCGCCTGGATCCGCACCTTGTTGGGCCGGCTGACGCGCCCGCGCATGTTCTCGACCGACAGACACCCCTCCATCATCGAAGAGGTGTTCTCGGTGAGGATGTCGATGACGGGGTTGATGAAGAACTCGGGCTCGCGGTCGCCGTCGAGGGACAGCACCACGACCCGAAGGCTGGTGTGGACCTGTGGCGCGGCCAGGCCGGTGCCGTCGTACTCGATCATCGTGTCGAGCATGTCGTCGCAGAACTGTTGGAAGGCGAGCGAGCGCACCTCTTCGAGCGTGACCTCGCGTGCGACCATGCGCAGGACCGGGTGACCGAGTTGCGCGACTTTCAGGATGGCCATGGTTGCTCCGGATGCTCCTGATCCGTCCCATAATCCGACGACCCGTCTGCGGAGTCCGAGGCGGCACCCGGAGCGGGGTCGGGAAGCGCAGCCAGGCGCTCGCGGGCCTCGTCGTCATCGGGGTGTTCGGAGAGCCACCCGCCGAGAACCCCGTGGGCACGGGTCAGTTCGCCGGTCTCGGCGAGAAGCTCGGCGAAGAGCAGAACCGGGCGGCGTCCCACCTCGCCCAGCGGCAGCTCGTCGAGAATCTCGACGGCCCGCTCCAGATCCCCGCACTGAACGGCCATCTGGGCCATGAACACGCCGGTGTGCAGCCGCCGGACCGCCAGGTGCTCGCCATGGTTCGTGCGGAAGTCCGACAGGGCCAGCATCGCCGTTCCCGGAAACCCGAGGGAGAACGCCACGCGCGCCCGCTCCAGACACACCAGCGGCTCGGTCGTCGGGAGCTCGAGGAGGGGGAGCACCGCCAGATCCGGACGACAGGACGCGACGTGCAGCGCAGCGCGCAGGAACTCCGGTGCACACTGGTCGACGTAGGCGTGCAGGGCATCGGGGTACGCTTTGCGGACGCTCTTGCGGGCCTTGTCGAGGGTCTTGGCGTCGAGGCGGTCGAGGGCTGTGGCATCGAGGGTCTCGAGGCCCATGCGGCGCGCTGCGCTCTTCAGCAGGCGTCGGTTCTCGAACGCCTTCCAGGACGCGGGAGGCACCGAGGCTGCGGCCCCGGTGAAGTGCGCGGCTCGTTGATCGGATGCCGCGTGGAGGAGCACCACCCAGTGCGTCGCGATCGTCAGCTCGAGGATGCGGGCGCGGATCCGTCGTCGGGCCTCGCGGAACACGGGTCCCAGGTCGTCGCGGTAGTACCGGGCGGCCTCGGCCAACGCGGCGTTCATCGCCTTGCGGTCGTCGCGGTTGCACGCCAGCTCGGCTTCGGAAAGCCAGTGCACGGCCGCTCTGTGGCTGATCTCGGTCGACCACTGCCCAGCGTCTTCGTCGTCGCTCTGCCCGAGGATCTCCAGGGCTTCCCGGTAGCGATGCTCGGTGACCAGCGAACGCACGCGGCGACTCGTGGTGGAGCGACCGCGTCGGAACCCCGCGGTGAGCAACCCGAGGGCGAATCCCCCAGAGTCGACGCCTGGCCGGGTCTCGTCGGTGTCGGGATCGGTGGGGTCTGTGGGAGCACCGCTGTCGGACGAACCGCTGCCCCCGTTCGAACCCGACGACGGGTCTGTCGTGTCGGGGTCCGAGGCGCGGCCGTCCGAGGAGAAGCGGTCGTACCAGGGCATGGGTCGGTGGGCTCCGATGGATGCAGGAGTCTTCGTTCGATTGTACCTTGGGGCCATGACGGTTTCGGATTGCACTGCCATGGCACTGGCGATCTTCGGGGGGCTTGCGCTGGCGATCGGGTCTGCGTGGGGATCCGTGGCGCATGCTGGGCCCAGCGTCATCGCGACGGTCGCCGACGAGGGGGGGCTGCGCAAGCGCCTGACCGACGAACCCGCCGATCTCGTGGTGCTGTACGGCGGCGAGCAGGACGGATCCATGAGCACCTGTGGCTGCCCGAACAACCCGCGAGGCTCGCTGCCCCGGTGGATTGCCGTCCAGCAGGCGGTCGAGGCCGCTGACGCTCCCGTGTTGACGGTCAACGCCGGGAACTGGCTCACCGACACCATCGGGTCCGACAACCGGTTGCGGGCCGATGTCGACGTCGCGAACACCCACATGCTCGAAGCCGTCGAGGACGCCGACTGGGCCGCCGTCAACGTGTCGTTTCGGGATCTGCCCTGGCTCGCTGCGTCTGGACGGGGCTTTCCGGATGGAGCCGTGCTCGCCAACGTCTCGGTGCCGGATGGCGAGGCAGGTCCCGCTCCGTACGTCGTCACGACCGCCGGAGACTTCAGAGTCGCCATCACCGGTTTGACGCACTGGTCCAAAGAGTACCTCCAGCCGGACTGGGAGCGCACGGAGCCCGTGGCGGCCCTGCAAGCCCTGCTGCCGACGCTCCGTGAGGAGGCCGACCTGGTGGTGGTGCTGGGCTACGCGCTCGGGTCCGACGCCAAGCAGGTCGCCGAGCTCGACATCGACGTGCTGGTCGACGCCGACACCTACCGCAACCGCTTCGATCCGGTCGTGGTGGGCGACACCGTCTGGGTCCGCTCCAACTACGAGACCCAGCGGCTCGGCGAGCTCCGGCTGCGCGTCGAGCCCGACTCCTCGGAGCCGGGTCGCGTGCAGATCAGCTCGGCCCACGACCGCACGATCGATCTGGACCGGAAGATCCGGAGTCCCGGTCCGTGGAAGCGCCGCGCGAAGGAAGCCCGGCAGGATGTCGCCGCCGTGCAGGACGCGTTGTTCGGCCCGTGAGCACCCCCATCGAACAGCGGGGGCTCTGGTTGCTGGTCGCCGCAGCCTTCACCTGGCACGTGCTGGCCGTGCTCTCGCCCGCCTGGGTCCAGGCCGTCAAGCCCCACCACGGGCGCGACTTCGCCAGCTACTACTGGGCGGCGCACGTCGCGGCGGATGGAGGCGACCCCTACGACAAGTCGGCGCTCGTGAAGAAGGCCCGACAGCACGGCTCGGCGGGCGCACATCCGTTCTTCTACCCGCCGCCCTTCCTCGCCGGCGTGTCCTGGGTCGCGGCCCTCGAGCTCCCCACCGCGTTCCGGGTCTGGTTCTGGCTCGACGAGCTGTGTGCGCTGCTCGCGGCCCTGGTGCTGTGGCGCTGGTGGCGTCCGCTCTCGGCGTGGACCCCCGTGGCCGTCGTGGCCCTGCTCGCGCTGATGACCGCCGTGCCCAACAACCACGCGATGGGCCAGGCGAATTTCGTCGTGCTGGCGCTGCTCGTTGCGGGGTTGTGGGTCGAAGACCGCGCTCCACCGGGCGATCGCGCGTCCCGCATCGTGGGTGGTGTGCTGGTGGGCATGGCGTGCATGGCCAAGATGGCGCCCGCGCTGTTCGTGGTGTGGTGGCTGGTCCGGCGGCGTTGGGTCGCGGCTGCGAGCGCGTGTGTCGCGGCCGTCGTGCTCTCGCTGCTCACCCTTCCCACGGTCGGGTTCTCGGATCAGGTGCGCTTCTACACCCAGATCCTGCCGAAGTTCGCATCCGGCGACTACAACGGGCTGACCATCCCCATCACGCTGTTCGGCAACCACTCCATCCCGAACCTGCTGCACCAGTTCTGGCCGAGCGGCGGAAACACCCTGTCGTCCACGGCCTCCTGGCTGTCGCGCATCGCGAGCATCACGCTGGTGCTCGGGCTGTCGGTGCTGTACGGCATGCGTCCGAAGGGCGGGTTCACGCCCTGGAACACCGCAGGGCAGGTGGCCTCCATCGGCGTCGCGATGCTGCTCATCCCCGTCTACACCTACGAGCACCACCTGATCTGGGCGCTGCCAGCCGCCATCGTGGTCGTGCTCGCGGCCCTGTCGGGGCGTCTGCCTGCGTTTCTGGCCGTGCTGGCGGGGCTGTCGCTGGTGCTCCTCGCGTTCGATCTGCAGGACCTCAAGCGGATCTGGGCCGGCCAGCAGGGCACGCCGAAGCTGTTCGTCCAGGAGCTCAAGTTCCTCGCCCTGTGGGGCCTCCTGGCGTGCTCGGCCTGGGTCGGTCGCGCCGTAGAGCCCGAGTCCTGAATCTGGAAGCATCCGTACGGTTTGTTAGGACCTCCACATGAAGCTGTCCCCGCAAGAGGAATACGGCCTGCGGTGTCTGCTGCAGGTCGCGCAGACCGCCCCCTGTCCGGCGGTTCCGCCCCTCCCCATCGACCAGATCGCCGAGCGCGAGGGTCTGGGCTACGAGCACGCCGCCAAGATGATGCGCCTGCTCAAGCGTGGGGGCCTGGTCACCAGCACCCGTGGCGCCCGTGGAGGCTTCCACCTGGCCCGCCCTGCCGATCGGATCTCGGTGTGGGATGTGCTCGTGGCCCTCGATCCCCCCCTGTACACCGACCATTTCTGCGATGCCTTCGCGGGTCAGCTCGACGAATGTGCCCATGCCAGCTCGTCGTGCAACCTGCGTTCGCTGTGGAAGGTGGTCGGCAGCACGCTACAGCAGGGGCTGCAGTCCTACACCCTCGCAGACCTGCTCGCCGGAGACGTCCCCGACGTCCCCCCCATGCAGGCCTCAGGAGCCGCGAAATGAACGAAGTCCAGGAAACCCAGCAGCGCGACGTCGATCGTCTCGTCGAGCGGGCCAGCGACTACAAGTACGGGTTCGTCACCGACATCGAGCAGGACTACCTGCCGCCCGGTCTCGACGAGTCCGTGGTGCGGTTCATCAGCGCCAAGAAGAACGAGCCCGAGTGGCTGCTCGAGTGGCGTCTGAAGGCCTACCGGGCGTGGCTGAAGATGGAGGAGCCGCACTGGTGGGCCAAGCTCGACTACCCGCCCATCGACTACCAGGCGTCCAGCTACTACGCGGCGCCCAAGGAAGGCCCGAAGAGCCTCGACGAGGTCGATCCCGAGATCCTCGAGACCTTCGAGAAGCTCGGAATCCCCCTCGCCGAGCGTGCAGCCCTGGCCGGTGTCGCGGTGGATGCGGTGTTCGACAGCGTGTCGGTCGCCACCACCTTCAAAGAGAAGCTGGCCGACCTCGGCATCCTGTTCATGAGCTTCGGCGAAGCCGTCCAGCACCACCCCGAGCTCGTGAAGAAGTACCTGGGCACCGTCGTTCCTGCGTCCGACAACTACTTCGCGGCCCTCAACAGCGCGGTGTTCTCGGACGGCTCGTTCGTGTTCATCCCCAAGGGCGTGCGCTGCCCGATGGAGCTGTCCACCTACTTCCGGATCAACGCCGCCAACACGGGCCAGTTCGAGCGCACGCTCGTGATCGCCGAAGCGGGCTCGTACGTCTCGTACCTCGAGGGCTGCACGGCTCCCCAGCGCGACGACAACCAGCTCCACGCCGCCGTGGTCGAGCTGATCGCGCACGAAGACGCCAAGATCAAGTACTCCACGGTCCAGAACTGGTACCCCGGCGACGAGAACGGCAAGGGCGGCATCTACAACTTCGTCACCAAGCGCGGCCTGTGCGCCGGCGACCGCAGCCACATCAGCTGGACCCAGGTCGAGACCGGCTCGGCCATCACCTGGAAGTACCCCGGCTGCATCCTGAAGGGCGACGACAGCGTGGGCGAGTTCTACTCGGTGGCGCTCTCGAACCGGAAGCAGCAGGCCGACACCGGCACCAAGATGGTCCACCTCGGCAAGCGCACCAAGAGCACCATCGTCAGCAAGGGCATCAGCGCCGGGCGCGGTCAGCAGTCCTACCGGGGCCTCGTCTCGGTGGGCAAGAAGGCCGACGGCTCGCGCAACTACACCCAGTGCGACAGCCTGCTGATCGGCGACCGCTGCGGCGCTCACACCTTCCCCTACGTCGACGTCCGCAACGGCACCGCCACCGTCGAGCACGAGGCCACCACCTCGCGGATCGGCGAAGACCAGCTGTTCTACTGCAAGCAGCGCGGGCTGTCCGAGGAAGACGCCGTGTCGATGATCGTGAACGGCTTCTGTCGCGAGGTCTTCAAGGAGCTCCCGATGGAGTTCGCCGTCGAAGCCCGCAAGCTGCTCGAGGTCTCGCTCGAAGGCGCCGTCGGGTGAGCCAGGACGCGTTCGGACTTCGGGTGGGGGTCTACGGCCTCACCGTCCGAGGCGATGCTGCAGGCAAGTCGATTCTGCTCTGCCGTCTGGCGGAGCACGTCCCGTGGGGTGGGCACTGGACCCTGCCCGGGGGCGGCATGGACTTCGGCGAACAGCCGGTCGACACGCTGCATCGCGAGGTGGGCGAGGAGACCGGGCTGCGCATCGTCGGTGCGCCACGCCTGCTGTTCTCGCGATCCCACGTCCGTCCCGAGAACCGGTGGATGAGCGTGCAGATCGTCTACGCCGCCGCCCTGGAGCCCGGTCGACCCCAGGTGGTCGAAGAAGACGGATCGACCGCAGCCGTGGAGTGGGTTCCGCTCGACGGGATCGACGCGATCCCGACTGTGGGGCTGGTCGATGCCGCGCTGGCGTGGTGGAACGAGCACGAGCCCGAGAACGCCCCGTCCTGACGGGCGATTGTTGAATCTGGATTGTGGCGTCCGGTTTGGTTAGGCCGGTCAGCCAGCGAGGAGAACGAGACGATGTTGGAGCTGAAGGACGTCCATGCCGAGGTCGAAGGCAAGCCCATCCTGAAGGGCCTGTCCCTGACCATCAACAAGGGCGAGGTGCACGCCGTGATGGGCCCGAACGCCGCCGGCAAGAGCACCCTGTCCAAGGTGATCTGCGGCCACGACGCATTCGCGGTCACGCAGGGCGACATCCTCTTCGAGGGCGAGAGCGTGCTCGAGATGGAGCCCGAGGATCGGGCGCGGGCCGGCATCTTCCTGAGCTTCCAGTACCCCGTCGAGATCCCCGGGGTCTCCACGTCGTACTTTCTCAAGGCTGCGGTCAACGCCGTTCGTCAGGCGCGCGGCGAGCCCGAGCTGTCGGCGGTGCAGTTCCTCAAGACCGCCCAGAAGAAGATGAAGCTCGTGAACATGACCAAGGACCTGCTCAACCGGTCCCTCAACCAGGGCTTCAGCGGCGGCGAGAAGAAGCGGAACGAGATCTTCCAGATGGCGATGCTCGAGCCCAAGCTCGCCATCCTCGACGAGATGGACAGCGGCCTCGACGTCGACGCGCTGCGGCTCATCGCGAACGGGGTGAACGCGCTGCGCAACGAAGACCGCGCGATGCTCGTGATCACGCACTACCAGCGGCTTCTCGACTACCTGGTGCCCGACTTCACCCACATCCTGGTCGACGGTCGCATCGTGAAGTCCGGGGATGCCGAGCTCGCCAAGCAGGTCGAAGACCGCGGCTACGACTGGATCCGCGACGAAATCGGAGCGGCCTGATGGCCAACGTGAACACCGAAGCCGCCGACGCCTACCGGTCGAAGTACGCCTCGCTCGAGAACGGGCTGCCCCAGGCATCCGCGCTCCTGCGCAGGGCGTTGGACGACGTCGAGTTCCCCATCCGTCGCAACGAGGCCTGGCGGTTCACGTCCGCGCGCAAGCTGCTCTCCGACACCCACGAGCCCCACTGGGACGCGTTCGTCGAGGGGCCGAGCACCGATTCGTGGTCGGACAGCGCTGTCGCCCGCGAGCACCTGGGTCAGGTCGCCTCCAACGAGGGGTTCGCTGCACTCAACGCCGCGTTCTTCAAGGAGGTCGCCATCGTCCACGCCCGGTCGGGGGCCACCGAGCACAGCACCCTGCGGCTGGTGCACGAGGGGCTGTCGGTCCCGCGGGTCCTGATCGTCGCCGACGAGGACGCCACGGTCGAGGTGTCGATCCACCACACCGTCCGCACCGGGCTGGCGGTTCCGGTGATCGAGGTGGTCGCGAAGGACCGCGCCACCATCCGGATCACCCACGTGGTCGAGGGCGATGGAGATGACGCGAGCGGCCACTTCGCGGGGGTGCTGTCCTGCGGGATGGGTCCGGAGTCCCACGTCGCGGTGGGGTCTTTCCTCACGGGCGTCGACATCGCGCGGTTGGACGTCGTCGCCTCCCTCGGCCCGTCCAGCACGTTCGATTCGGCGGGTCTGGTGCTGGGAGACCGGTCGGAGCACGCCGATCACCACCTCACGCTGCACCACACCGGCGAGAACGCCACGTCCAGCCAGCTGTTCCGGAACATCCTCGATGGGAAGTCGCGGGCCGTGTTCACCGGCGAGGTCCACGTGAAGAAGGACGTGCCGGGCGCGGACGCCACCCAGACCGCCAACACGCTCTTGCTGTCGGACGACGCGAGTGCGGTCGCCCGGCCCTGGCTCGTCATCGACAACGACGACGTCACGGCCGCCCACGGGGCCACGGTCGGTCGACTCGACGAAGACGCGCTGTTCTACCTGCGGTCTCGCGGGATCGGTGCGATGAACGCCCGGGCGCTGCTGATGCGCGCGTTCGCCCAGGAGGTCGTCCACACCGTGCCCGAACCCCATCGCGACGGGGTCTCGGAGCTCGTCGAGCGGTTCCTCGGGAGGGTGTCGTGAGCCTCGACGTCGCCGCGATTCGCGACCAGTTCCCGATCCTGGCCGAGAAGGGAACGAACGGCGAGCCCATCGTCTACCTCGACAACGCGGCGTCCAGCCAGAAGCCCCTGGCCGTGATCGAGGCGCTGGAGCGGTACTACCAGCACGACCACGCCAACGTGCATCGGGGCGTGCACCTGCTCTCGCGCCGGGCCACCGAAGCCTACGAGGCTGCGCGGGTCGACGTGCAGCGGTTCGTCAATGCCGGGTCGGACGACGAGATCGTGTTCACGCGCGGCACCACCGAGGGCCTGAACCTGGTCGCGAGCAGCTGGAGCAGCTTCCTGCAGCCCGGCGACGAGATCCTGCTCACGCACCTGGAGCACCACAGCAACATCGTGCCCTGGCAGCTGGCCGCCGAGCGCACGGGGGCCGTGATCAAGGTCCTGCCCGTGAACGACGACGGGTCGGTCGCGATGGAGAAGCTCGACGATCTGGTCGGCGACCGCACGAAGATCGTCGCGGTCAGCCACGTCAGCAACGCCCTCGGGACCGTGCTCGACGTGAAGCGGATCATCGAAGCCGCCCATGCAGTCGGGGCGATTGCGGTGATCGACGGCGCTCAGGCCGCCCCACACGAGCCCGTCGACGTCCAGGCGCTCGATGCCGACTTCTACGTGCTGTCGGGCCACAAGATGTACGGCCCCACGGGAATCGGTGCCCTGTACGGCAAGGCCGCGCTGCTCGACCGGATGCCTCCGTGGCAGGGGGGCGGCGAGATGATCGACCAGGTCACCTTCGAGGGCAGCACCTGGGCTCCTGCGCCCGCCAGGTTCGAGGCCGGAACCCCCAACATCGCCGGTGCGGTCGGCCTCGGAGCCGCGTGTCGCTGGATGATGGACGTGGGCGTCGAGGCCATCAGAGCGCACGAGCACGAACTCCTCGCGTACGTCACCCCAGAGGTCGAGGCGATGGAGAAGGTCCGCATCGTCGGCACGGCACCGGGCAAGGCGGGGGTGCTCTCGTTCGTGGTCGACGGCCTGCATCCTCACGACATCGGCACCCTCCTCGACGAGCAGGGCGTGGCGGTCCGCACGGGCCATCACTGCACGCAGCCGCTGATGCGTCGGATGGGCGTGGATGCGACGGCGCGGGCGAGCCTGGCGGTCTACAACACGACCGAAGAGCTCGATCGGTTCGTGGCGGCGCTCCAGAAGACGGTGCAACTCTTCACCTGATGGGGTGGGTTGCCTGCGGACGCTGGATGCACAGAGTCGGCGTGCTGGTTGCGATGGGGATGGCGCTCCAGGCGTGTGGCCCCGGGCGGCGGTCTGGGGGCGGGTGGAACGGCACGATCGATGGACTCGACGGCGAACCGATCATCGTCAGTCTGCAGTTGTGGGTCGACGACGGGCAGGCGGGTCTGAACGTCAACGCCGAGAGGTTCGGGTCGGCGGGGTCCGAGGTGGTGGTCGACGAGGAGTGGGACGGAACCGCCCTGCGGGACGGGGACGGTTGGGATCTGAGCTTCGAAGAGGCCGGCTGGACCGGGCGTTGTGAGGGGTTCCGCGACACTCAGCTCGACTGCACAGGGTCGGATGGAGGGCCCGAGGTCTCGGTGGTGCTGAATCCGCGAGATGTACCGCTCCAGCGCTAAAGCGCCCCAATTGTAAGAACACGGATCCAGAAGGGCGAACCTTCGATGTCGAAGGCAGCGCCTCGGTGGCGGGGCGCGTACCCTTGCTGGAGCCCCATGTGAGCCCGGCGCGCAGCGCCCGCTCCGGCCGGTGTCGCGGCCGGCCACGCGCGGGCCAGCCCTGCTCGATCGCCACCGATGCCCGATGCGGCGCCCGATGCCCGCAAAACCCCCGGACCGCGCGAGGCCGTGGCGATCCACCTCCGAGGGCGGGCCTGATCTGCCCCTCCTACATCAAGATCCCGTTCGCGTCCGGGCTCGGCACCGGCGGCAGGTGGTCTTCGCCCATGCGGCTGCGCAGGTCGTTCTCGATGGTCTTGCTCATCGCGAACAGCGGCAGCCCGTTCCAGAAGGTGGAGAAGGGGTCCTCCAGCACGCGGCCGGCCTCGCTGATCAACGCGAAGGCGAGGCAGACCAGCACGTTGAGCGGAATGGCCAGGATTACCCGATCCGGCAGGTCGCGATCAATCCGCGTCGGGCTCGACGACCACCCCGTTGACGGCGTCGAGGACGTCGTCGGGATCGGTGGGGTCGACCAGGACCGCCTCGCCGTGGCGGACGTCGGCATCCAGTCGGGCCTGCAGCCACGCTCTGGCGCCGTCTGAAAGCGCCGGATCGTCGAGGGCGACCTGGGCGGGGTGCATGTCGTCGTCGGCGTCGTCCAGGGCATCCAGGGCGACGTCATCAACGTCGTTGCCGAGATTGGCGGCTTGTTCGGGGCTGAACAGGAGGGCGAAGTCGTCTCCGCCGGGGCTGATGGAGCAGGTTCCGATGGTGCCGGGAAACGCGCCGGTGGTGGTGAGCATGAACGGGGGCTCCTCCGGAAACACCGTGAACTCCGGGTCGTCCCCTTGGTTCGGGGTGATCATCCGGGTCAGGACACCGTCCACCACCACGTCGTCGACCGCGGGTCGGAACCCCTCGGGGAATGCGTCGAGCGGGCAGCGGACGACCGACTCTCCGGACGCGTCCGCGAGGGCGAACAGCCCCTCTTCCTCGGGGCTGGCCGGGGGTGGACGGTCGGATTCCTCCGTCGGTTCGGCGTCATCGGGAGCGGGATTGGCCTTCGGCTCCGTGGTGCTGGGCGCATCGGAGGCGGATGGCGTGGAGAGCGAGGTCACGCGGCGGCTGTCGGAGCCCTCCGGCGACGGGGACTCCGGGGAGGTCGGGGAGGGACCGGAGCGCTCGCCGCCGACACTCCAGAAGAGCCCGACCAGCACGGCGCTCAGGACGAGAATCGAGATCGCCACCGCTCCTGTGATGCGCTTCTGGGTCGTCTGCATGCGTCCTCCGGACCGCAGGGTACGACACTTCGCGATACCGGACCGGCCACTCCGGAGGATTCATGAGCACCGTCGTCATCAACTGCGGAAGCACGTCGCTGAAGGCCGAGCGCCTCGACCCCGTGAAGGGCACCCGCTTCGCGAGCGTGAAGGTCGAACGGATCGGCGAGCCCGGTGAGGTCCCGGACCACGGTGCCGCGCTGGCGAAGGCCCTGGAGAGCCTGCTGGCAGCGGACGCCAGCGGAGTCGAGGAAGTCGAGGTGGTCGGGCATCGCGTGGTGCACGGGGGCGAAGCGTTCCAGGAGCCCGTTCGTATCGACGCAGACGTGGTGAACGCGATCGAGGCGCTGGTTCCCCTCGCGCCGCTGCACCTCCCCCACAACCTGGCGGGCATCCGCGCCGCGCTGGAGGCACTTCCGGACGTTCCGCACGTGGCGGTGTTCGACACGGCGGTGCACGCCACGCTGCCCCGGCGTGCGCACACCTACGCGCTTCCGCACGAGGCGGCGGTGAAGCACGGCATCCGGCGGTACGGCTTTCACGGACCGAGCCATGCCTGGGTCGCCGAGCGGGCAGCGGAGTGGCTGCAGGCCGACGTGCGCGACCTTCGTCTGATCACGTGCCACCTGGGCGGAGGCTGCAGCGTGACGGCCTGGGAGAACGGCGCGAGCGTCGAGACCAGCATGGGCCTGACGCCGCTCGAAGGCCTGGTCATGGCGTCGCGGTCCGGCGACGTCGATCCGGGTGCGCTGATTGCGTTCGCACGTGCCGAAGGGCTCGATCTGGACGGGCTGGATGCGGTGTTGAACCGCCAGAGTGGCTTCGTGGGCCTGGCGGGCAGCAAGGACCTGCGCGACCTCGAAGCCCGGGCCGCCGACGGAGACGACGCCGCACGGCTCGCCATCGCGGTGTTCGCGCATCGGGTGCGGAAGTACATCGGGGCCTACGCAGCGGTCCTCGATGGGGTCGATGCCATCGTGCTCACGGGCGGGATCGGCGAGAACGCCGTGGCCATGCGCCAGCGGATCGCCCAGCGGTTCGGCTACCTGGGCCTGTCCCTCGATCTGGACCGCAACGCGGATGCGACGGTGTCCGACGACGCCCCGGTCGCTGTGATCTCGGACGGGCGCAGCCGCACGAAGCTGTTGGTCGTCAAGACCGACGAAGCCCGGTCGATCGGCACCTCGGCCCTGAAGATCGCCAAGGGGTTCGACCACGTCGATTCTCTGCCGCCTCTGCCGGTGAAGATCAGCGCGCGGCACGTGCATCTCACCCAGGAGCACGTCGAAGCGCTGTTCGGCGAGGGCCACGAGCTCACGCCGCGCAAGCCCCTCGGGCAGCCGAGCCAGTTCATCTGCGAGGAACGGGTCACCATCGTGGGCCCCAAGCGGTCGATCGAGCGGGTGGGGATCATCGGTCCGACGCGTCCCGCGACCCAGGTGGAGATCAGCCGGACGGACGAGTTCCACCTGGGGATCGACGCGCCGGTCCGGATGTCGGGCGACCACCGCGAGACCCCCGGCATCACGCTGCGGGGCCCCGCTGGCGAGATCACCACGGACTCGGGGCTGATCTGCGCCTGGCGTCACATCCACATGACCCCGAAGGACGCCGAGCTGTACGGCGTGAAGCACGGCGATCGGGTGGAGATCGAGCTCGACACCCAGGATCGCGACCTGATCCTGAAGGACGTCATCGTTCGGGTGAAGGACTCCTACGTACTCGAGATGCACATCGACACAGACGAAGCGAATGCCGCAGATCTCGGTCGAGGTGCCGAAGGCATGTTGGTGCAGACCGAGGCGACCGCCCGGGTGACGCGGCGGGCCACGCGCTTCGACCGGTTGAACGCGAAGTGAGCCTGAAGCGGAGCTTGCCGAGTGCGTCCGGCGCACCCGTTCGGCTCGCGCAGGCGTCGAAGAGGCCCACCCTGCCGCCGCGTCCGGGCATCGTCTTGCGAACAGGCCTGCCGGGACGGGCGCTCCGTTTCGGTTCTTTCTGTCGATAGCAGCTCCTTCTATTCGGCGGGACTTGGTCGAAATCACGGCTGGACGTGGCGAACGGGAACGGGGTGGCGCGCGTTGTGGATGCGCGAAAACCCGCCGTTTTCGAGGTGGTGGCGGTGGTGGCCGCGGGGCGAACGTCGGACCAGATGACGACCGACCACCTCCACCACGACCGACGACCACGAGGGACGTTCGCGTCATCGATCCCGTCGTGTTCGCGGGGCTGTTCGTGCGCTGAGACGGCCGGGTCGACGTGCGGGAGCGGCTGCCGGAGACGGTCGGGCACACGCACAGAGCCACAGCGGACGACGGACGATCGGTATAGGAGCGCGTCGATCGGCGAAGGCATGCTGGTAGACAGCGTCGTCAGAGGCCCAGAGCGCCGGCACTCCCATAAACACGTGGTTTACGACGTGTTTCGTCGCGTTCTTCGGGTCTGTCGCGAATAGAGTCGAACCGAACAGCCTTCCGCAGGAAATCGAGGCGACATCCTCATCTACCGCAGGGCGCAGCGTTGCCGTTCCTGAGCCGCAGTTTCCCGGCTCGCTCCGCTGAGCCGTTGCCTGCTTGGGTCGGCCGCGTGTTTCATTCGGCCCCCCCAGCGACCCGTTCGCTCCGAACAGCCTTCCGCAGGAAATCGAGCCGATCCCATCCTCTACCGCAGAGCGCAGCGTTGCGTTCAGGCCGCGAGGCTCATTCGTCGCTGGGCGCGTCCTGCGAGGCCGAGCAGAACTTCTGTTCGCGAGTGCCGAAGGCCACCAGCAGGAAACGGGCGCGCCAGCGCGCTCGGGAAGCTCCGGTCATTGGAGACGTGTCCAGCGGCGAATGAGCCCGCGGATGAACGCGAGCTAAGGGAGGGCGGCTTCGATGGCCTGGCGGAGTGCGGCGTCGTCGGGGCGGACCTTGGACCCGAAACGATCGACCACCTGGCCGTCGGGGTTCACCACGAACTTCTCGAAGTTCCACTTCACGTCGGGGCCGTCGTGGATGAGGGCGTCGTAGAGCGCGCTGCGATCGGGGCCGTTGACCTTCTGTTTCTGGAGCAGGGGGAAGGTGACGCCGTAGTTCATCTTGCAGAACTCGGCGATCTGTTCGGGCGAACCGGGCTCCTGCCCACCGAACTGGTTGCAGGGCACGCCCACCACCACCAGCCCGCGGTCGGACAGCTTCTCGTGCAACTTCTGCAGCCCTTCGTACTGCGGGGTGTAGCCGCACTCGCTGGCGACGTTGACGAACAGCACGGCCTTGCCGAGCAGGGCATCGGCGGGGAGCTTGGTGCCGTCGAGTGCGGTGAGATCGTCGTACAGCTCGCGCACGGAGCTCACGGCGACCTCGTTGGTCTCTGCGGCGCGGGGGTCGGGACCGTCCGCCCAGACAGGGCTGCTCGTGAAGAGCAGGGTCATCAGGGTCGGGATCACGGGGCCTCCGCGGAGCTATGCCGCAAGTGTGCCTTAACGACGGATTCGTCAGGCACACTGATTGCGTATGATTCCCTTCATCTTCGCGAGCATCGGTGCGGCCGTCGCCGACGAACCGCCGGGTCCTCCGCCGGCTCTCGACGACTCCTCCTCGCTCGACTCGATCGCCTCGATCGAGGTGGAGCGGCTCCGCTTCGCCAAGCGCGTCCTCGGCGACGACCTCACCGTGTACGTGCTGCCCCGTCCATCCTGGCGAACGGTGAGTGTGGCCACGGTGATCGACGGGGGTCGCATGGCCGAACCGGATGCGGGTCTCACGCGGGTGCTCGTGGACTCCTGGCTGGCGAGCAGTCCGACGGGCCGCGGGGCGGTCTCCGACCTGTACGACCGACTGGGATCCCGGGCCGAGATTCGCGTTCGGCCCGAGAGCACGGTGTTCTGGGTCCACGGACCCGCAGACGCGCTGGGGCCCCTCCTGGCCCTGGAACGGCAGCGGTTCGCCAATCCACTGGTGCGGGTCCGGGAGGCCGCTGCTCCGAGTCGCACGACCGTGCGGGATGGGGGGACGGCCCGGTATCTGGAGGTCGTGTTCTCGTCGTTGTACCCGGAGTCCCACCCGTATCACGACCTGTGGAAGCCCCGGGAGCGGCGCCCGGTGGCATTGACCACCGCCGCTGCCCACGCCCAGGCCACGTGGACCCCTTCCCGGGCGACCCTGGTGGTTGCGGGTCCGGTGGAGCCTCAGGAGGTCTGGTGCGGGCTGGACCCCGCAGCCTGCCAGGAGGAGGTCACGCTCTCGGAGGCCGAAGCGACGCTCGCACTGCCTGACCCCGAACCCGTCGTCTGGAGCGCTCCGATTCCACGTCACACGGACATCGGGCCCGTCACCATCGGGTCGTCCAGCACCTCGGTTCCCCAGGACACCCTGTTGCTCACCTGGTCCATCCCGGGTGTCGCGGACGGGGGCCAGCAGATCGGCCGCTGGGCCCGCTTGGAAGTCGAGCAGCGACTCGCATCGACCCGGGGCGTTCCGGGGGCGGCTCGCTGTCGCTTGTTCGAGGGTCAGGCGGCGTCGACCCTGGTCTGTCGGATCACGGCACCGGCCGACAGCGATCTGTCGCGAATGCGGCGAAGGTGGGATCGGCGGCTGGACGACGATGCGGCCGTCCCCGTGGATGGATGGCGACGTCAGCGGCTGCTGGAGTTGCTGGGGGCGACCGACGACGCGACGCACGTGCCGGTCGTCGCCGAGCACGTCCATCACACCGGGGAGCTCGAACCGTACGGTGGGGCCGCGCAGGGCCTGGCGTTCGATGTGGAAGGGGCGCGGGACTACGTGCAGGTCGTGCTGGACTCCGAGCGGATGGTGGTGGTCCGGCTGGTGCCCTGATCGCACGCACCAGCGGTCGTCAGCCGAACACCGCCACGGTCTGCTCGGTGTACGCGACGAACTGGCCGTCGGGCCCCCACATCCGGCCGACGGCGGTGGAGAATCCGTCCTGAGCCACCACCGTCTCGTACGTGAACGCGTGGAATCCGGATCGGGGAGGCGCGACCAGGTGAGCGGTCCAGGTGACGGATGAGGCGAAAGCCGGCTGGTCGAGGATCGACAGGGTGGGGCAGGGCCAGCTGTCGAGGAGCCCCAGGGTGCGCTCCACGCTCGCAGGTCCGTCGTCGGAAGGGCCGTCTGCAGCGGGTCGAAAGCGCACATACCCTCCGAAAGACGCGTGCTGGGCGCCCTGGAACGGCATGCCTCCCGTGGCCCACCGGAAGTCGACGTGCTGGGTGAACTCCGGGGTCACGCCGGCGATGTAGGGCAGGGGACGGCAGTCCTCGGGTGGGGGCCAGGCCGGCGCGTCGGGCCCGGCGACCGTCGTGGCGTCGGGCTGTACGGTGATGTAGGTGAGCCCGATCCGGGCCACCACCCGGTCGTCCTGGCGCAGGGTGACGTCCACGATGGCGGTGGTGCGTCCCTGCCGTAGGAGCACGGCCGTGCCATCGGTGGGCCCGGGTGCGAGGGGCGCGAGGAACTGCACGTAGATCGTTCGGAGCAGCCGATCGGTCACGAGTCGATGGGCGAGTGCATGCGCAGCGGCGGCGACCACGCCCCCGAACACGGCGCGCCCCTGGCCCCAGGTCTCGGGAACCTGCAGTGCGGCGTGCACGTGGTGATCGTCGGCGTCGGACACACGCCATTGCTCAGCGAGGGATTCGAACACGTCAGCTCCGGGGGTCGAGCGGGTTCATGGGCGCGCCAGAGGGGTTCTGGAGCGATCGATCAGTCCGCGGAAGGCGCGGCGCGCACGGTGTTCGGCGTCCAGGTCGGCGAGCATCCGATCGTAGTGCTGGTGGGCGACCACGGTGGCCCAGAACTCGTAGGCGAACTGGTCGCAGTCCAGGTCGTGGCGGAAGTGACCGACCTCGACTGCGATCCGGGCCGCCTTCGCGATGGTGTCGAGCAGGGTGCGCAGGTGGTGGCGCAGTCGATCGTGAACGGGCCCCTCTCGCGCATCGAGCTCGGTGGCGGCCGAGACGAACGGGCATCCGCCGCGGAACTCGTCGGCCCCCCAGCGCAACCAGAGGATCGACAGCTTCTCGATGCGGGCCAGACCGCGCTCGGCCTCGAGAGCAGGACGGATCACCACCTCGAGGAACCGCTGTGCGGCGGCGTCCAGCAGGTCGACCTGCAGCTGTTGCTTGCTGTCGAAGTGGGCGTACAACCCGGACTTGGACATGCCGAGCGTCTTGGAGAGCAATCCGAACGAGAGGCCGTCGAGCCCCACCTCGGAGGAGAGCTGCAGGGCCTCGTCGAGGACGAGGGCACGGGTGCGTTCGCCTTTGCTCAGCTCGGTCATGCTCCATGAATAGCACGATCGTACTATTCTGGCGAAGCGATCGTCGGCTATCCTTCGGTATGGACTTCGATCGCTCCTATGGGCCGGTTCCGACCCCACCGTCGGAGGTGAAGCAGTCGGCCGTGCTCGATCGGCACACGTTCGAGGTGTCACCCGAGCTGGTCCGGCTGGGCAGCGGACTCGGCACCGGCGTGGCGTGGCTCGGGCTCTGCGCCGTGGTGTGGACGGCCCTCGCGGTCGGGTTCGTGATGTCCGTCGCGATGGAAGCGTGGATGATGGTGCCCGTGCTGGGCGTGTTCTCGGCGCTGCACGCCATCGGGACGCTGATGGTGGGGATCAAGGTGCTCGACCGGCTGCGGGACGACCGGCACACGGTGGTGACCGTGACCGCCCTCACCCTGGAGCTCCCCGATCGGATCCTGCGGTTCTCGGAGATCCAGCGGCTCGAAGGGGCGGGCGCCGATCTGGCCGTGCGCTGCACGAACGGCCGCCGGATCCGACTCGGACAGATGCCGGGCCTGGAGCCCGTGCTGCGCGAAGCCCTCGCCCGATTCGTCGTCGAGCGCGGGTCCGATGCCACCTCGGAGCGCGAACGGGCCCGTGTGGAAGGGCTGAGAGGGACGGACGGCGCGACGGGCTGATGCGTCAGCGCAGCTCCAACCCGTCGAACACGGCCTTCACCTCGGGGCTGGTGTCGTAGTCGTCGCCCATCACGGTCAGGGTGACCTTCTGGCCATCGTGGGCGGCGATGTTCAGCGACTGCTTCACGCCGTGGGCCTCGTAGGCGGTGCGGGCGAAGGCGATGCCGTTGCGCACCACCTCTTCGGCGGGCGTGCCGTTCTGCTTCTCGGCGAACCGGGTCACGTTGTCCATCGGCTTGCCGGTGTAGCCCTTCTCGAACTTGAAGTAGACCGCTTGTTTTCCGCCGCTGCCCTTCTCCTGCAGCGTCATCAGCCCCATCTTGTCGAGGTCGTCGGCCGCGACCTCCCAGCCGTCCGGGAGGGTGGTGGCGAAGCGGTCGTTCTCGAGGGGCGTGCCGCTCGCGACCTTCATCGAGGAGCCCGACGACGCGGCTTCGGCAGTGGGGTCGGACGCGCCTCCGGAGCACGCGAGCAGAGAACCGAACACCGAGCCGAACACGGAACCATAGAGAAACAGAGCGAGGAGCGAACGCGTCATCGACGACCTTCCGGGTGAGGGGGGGCCTCCCTTGGATGCGAGCACGATGCCAACCGGGATTCGCGGATCAGCCGGGTTGGTCCGTCGGGGGACGGTGGGCGCCCAGGGGGCGTGGGTGGGCGCCCCAGCTCGTCGGGCGGATCAGGCGTGGGGGTCGTCGGGCCAGGCGTGCTTCGGGTACCGGCGACGCAGCTCTTTGCGCACCTCGAAGTAGGTCCGCTCCCAGAAGCCCTCGAGGTCGGTGGTGATCTGCTGGGGACGACCGTTCGGAGCCAGCAGGTGCAGCAGGACCGGGGCTCCGCGGATGGTGGGCGTGCGCTTCGTGCCGAAGAACTGCTGGATGCGCGCGGCCAGGATCGGCGGGCTGTCCGGCGGTTCGAGGGGGTAGTCGATCCGCAGTGGACGCCCTCGCGCGAGCTTCAGGCGTTCGGGGGCCCGCTCGTCGAGCGCTCGACGGGCCGGCCAGGGGAGCCGATCGAGCACTGCGCCCGTCCAGTTCGCCTTCTGTAGCGCGTCGAACGAGGCGCGTCGGGCGCACAGCCCGTCCAGCACGGGCAACAGCGATGCGGGGCTGCCGTCGGGAAGGTCGGGGTGGGGATCGACCCGGGCGACGAAGCGCAGTCGGCCCAGCAGCCGGTCCCAGCCCTTGTCGTTCTTCGGGAGGATGCGGTCCAGCTCCTCTTTCGCGGCGGCGTACAGGATGGGGCGGACCACCTGGGGATCGGGGCGCGGGGCCGGGCGTTCGGACAGCACGAGCATGCCCGCCCGCTCCTGGTCGACCGCGACCACCTTCTGTTTGTCGGCGTCGAATCGAACGACCGTGCGTTTCGTGATGTCGAGCCAGTCGGGATCCACCCGGGTCTGCAGGGTGACCTTCCACTCGCCCTGACGGGTCTTGCGGACCGGATCGACGCCCAGGGCCACGAAGTGCTCGGTGTGGCCGCCCACCACACCGGTGCCGCCCACCATCACCGCACTGTCGGGTTCGTCGGGCTGCTGGACCCCTCTGCGCTTCGCCAGGCGATCGGGCCAGCCACACAGGGCGGCTCGGGCGATGGCCTCGCGATCGTCGCGCACGGACGGGGCTGTCGGCCGGCTGAGCTGCTGGGCTGCGCGCTCCACCTGGCGGGTGAGGCGGCGTGCCAGGCGCTCGGTGTGCCGCGGGGGCTCGGCGACCTCCAGATCCCCGGTCGGACGTCCTCCATCCGAGATCCACGCGGCCAGCTCGGCACCGCGGGTGGTCGCGCCCAGGTGGTGGGCTTCGAGCAGGAACCGGGAGAGCCGCGGATGCAGCGGAAGCCGGGCCATGGCGCGTCCCAGATCGGTGAGCACCCCGTCTTCGGTGGCCCCCAGCGCGTCGAGCAGCTCCAGTGCGTCGTCCAGCGCTCGCTCGTCGGGACGCTCGAACCAGGTGAACGCCCGGGGGTCGGGCTCCCCGAAGTCCAGCAGCGACAGCACGGCTCCCGCCAGATCGGTGCGACGGATGGCCGGCTCTCCGTGCTTCGGGCGGTCGCGGTGATCCCGGGCGGTCCACAGACGTCTGCAGATCCCCGGGCCCAGGCGCCCGGCACGCCCGGCTCGCTGCTCGGCGCTGTCCTTGGCGATGGGCAGCAGATCCAGGCGATCGAGACCCGTGGTGCGGTCCAGACGCGCGATCTTGGCCAGCCCGGCATCCACGACGGCGCGCACCCCCGGCACGGTCACGCTCGACTCGGCGACGTTCGTGGCCAGGATGACGCGTCGATGCCCCACGTCGCGCAGAACGGCGTCCTGTTCCTCGCCGGACAGCGAGCCGTGCAGGATGTCGACCGGCAGATCCCGGGTGCGCGGATCGGCCTGCAGCGCCTCCCTGCAGCGGAGGATCCGGCCCATTCCCGGCAGGAAGGTCAGGATCCCGGCGTCGCTGTCCAGCTCGTCCTTCAGCCCGGCGACGGCGTCGGTCACCTGGTGGTGGATGCGGCGGTCGTCGGGGCGCTTGTCGAAGCGGATGTCCACCGGGTGCAGGATGCTTCCGGTCTCGACCACGGGGCAGTCCAGGAAGTCGGCGATGGGCTGCGCATCGAGGGTGGCGCTCATCACCACGAGGGACAGGTCGTCCCGGACTTCACGGCGGATGGCGGCGGTCAGAGCGAGCGCGAGGTCGGCGAGCACGCTCCGCTCGTGGAATTCGTCCAGCACCACCGCTGAGACGCCGTCCAGGAAGGGGTCGTGGGCGATCTGCCTGAGGAGGATCCCCTCGGTCATGAACACGATGCGCGTGTCGTCCGAGACCTTCCGGTCGAACCGCACGTGCCACCCGATGTGGTCGCCCGGTCGCGAGCCGTCCTCCTGGGCGACGCGACGGGCGGCGGCACGCGCGGCCATCCTCCGGGGCTCCAACACCACGATCCGGCCGGGCAGCGTGTCGGCGAGGGCCGGGGGAACCCGGGTGGTCTTCCCGGAGCCCGGCGGAGCCTGGAGCACGACCGCTCCGCCCGAAGTCCCGTCCGACTGGAGTACGCCCACCACGTCGTCGAGGACGTCGTCGACCGGAAGGGGCAGCTTCACGGGGCGAGGATGGCGGTCAGGACCTCGCGGGTGGTCGCGTACAGCGGGGGAATCCCCTCCACCGGCGTCATCCCGGCCGACAGGGATGCACCGTGGTTCAGCGGCAGGTCCGACACGTAGTAGAGGAAGCGGAGCGCGACGTCGTCCGCGAGCAGTCCGAGCTCGATGCTCTCGAGGATCTGCCGACAGTAGAAGCTGCCCTCCATCTCGAGGCCGATGCAGTCCCAGAGCTTGTCGTAGGTGTGCAGCAGCATGTCGTTCTGCAGTACGGTGCCGAGCACGGTGAGGATGCGCCCCACGCGGACTTCGCGACCCGGGATCCGCGACTGGAGCCGCTCGAGATCGACCGTGATGGGGGGAACCTGGAGCACGTCGTCGAGCTGGCTCACGAACGCGCTCGCCACCATGATGTCGCCGCGCTCGCCGCGCAATCCGCCGGCCTTCCCGAGGATGTTCACGCTGCGGATCCGGCGTCCGAACAGGTTGATCAGGTTGGCCAGGATGGGCTCGGCCTGTTGTCCGAAGGCGTAGTCGATGTTGATGATCAGGCCGGGACCGATGCTCCCGCCGCAGCTCACACCCAGGCGTTCGGCCACCTGGACGGGCACGCGAGACAGGTCGATCAGCTGCACCCCGATGCCGGTGAACGCGGTCTCGTTCAGCTCGACGCAGATCTGGGCGTCGCGCGTGTGACATGCGGCTTCGCAGCCGGGATGGGCGGCGAAGTACGGACGGAGCAGGGCGACCAGGTGGTCGGACGGGTGAGGCCAGTCGGCGTCGACCCACTCGGGATGTGCGGACCGGCCCCACTCGAGGATGCGATCGGCGTTCTCGGCCAGCCAGGGGCTCAAGCAGTTGGTGACGCTGTGGGTGTTGCTCGACACGATGTGGACGGGGAACGTGTCGTCCAGCGACGAGGGCGGCGTGCCCAGGAGCTGGTGGGTGGCCGTGGCGATCTGCTGGGTCCAGGTCTCGGCGTGGGCGGAGTTGTAGTTGTTGGTGCGCTTGTAGGCGTGGAGCGTGATGTCCTCGTGGTGGAGCGCGATCTCGACCAGCCGCTGGGGCAGGGCATCCCCCCACAACGCCGTCAGGCCGGCGACTTCCGCAGGGGAGAACTGCTCGGAGACGTGCTGCAGGGCGTCCTCGCCGGTCAGCTCGCAGAGGACCCGTGCGTCCCGGAGCCTCCGGCGGATCTTCCGTGCCTCGGTGGCGTAGATGCACAGGCAGGTGACCAGATCGAGCAGGTCGCTGATCCCGTCGCGCAGCAACACCATGGATTTGCCGGGGATCATCTCCCAGGTGACCCGGCGTCTGGCGCGGGGCGTGACGTCGGCGAACAGCTGCTCGGCGGCCTGGGAGTAGTGCTCGGGGCAGTCGTCGGTGATGAACCACACGAAGGTGCGCATCACGTTGCTGGGCAGCCGCCGCACCGCGTAGCCCAGGGCCGCGAAGTCGATGCGCTCGGGGTCGGTGGCGTGACGGTGCAGCGCCGGCTTCAGCTCGCGGTACACGGGCAGCAGGCGCTGGATGATGATGTGGCCGCGGGTGGCGGCGAGCTTCACCTCGGCCAGGAACCGGGTGAACGAGGTGAACAGCCCCTGCTTGTCGCGCAGGATGAAGGTGAGCCCGTGGGCCACGGCCCGTTCGTCGCGCAGCAGCTGAACGAACGTGTCGCCGGACATGTACGCGCAGCGGCAGTCGGTCTGAGCGCGGATCTCCACCGCTCGTGGGGTGTCGAACAGCGCGGGCCGCTCTCCGAAGTAGTGGCCGGGGCCGATGGTGCCGATGCGGTGATCGGGGCCGCGACGATGATCGATCACGTCGACCACCCCGGACTCGAGCAGGAACACGCGCTGATCGGTGAGGTCGCCCTGGGTCAGGATCACCTTGCCGGCGTCGAAGTCCACCCAGGTGAGCTGGGCGTGCAGGTGTTCTCGGGCTTCGCGGCCGAGGTACTGGAAGGGCAGGATGTCGAGGATGCTCAAATCAGGCCTCGCCAGCGGAACCACGACAGCCCGCCGATGAACGTCAGCACCATCGTACCCAGAGCGATGTAGTAGCCGTACTCGGTGTGCAGCTCGGGCATGTTGTCGAAGTTCATCCCGTACAGTCCGGTGAGGAAGGTGAGCGGGATGAACAGGGTCGCGACCACCGTGAGCACCTGCATGGTCTCGTTCATCTTGTTGGACTGGCTCGACAGGTGCAGGTCGATCATCCCGAGCACCAGATCGCGGTGCATGTCGATGGCGTCCACCAGCTGGGTCGCGTGGTCCTGCAGGTCGTTCAGGAACGGCTGGCTGCGCTCGTCGAAGTGCTCGGAGCGCCGCCAGGCGTTGAGGGAATCGCGGATCGGCCACGCCGCGCGGCGCAGCTCGGTGAGCTCGCGACGGAGGACGTAGATGTCCTGTACCTCGACGTCCTCGGGGTCCTCGAGCAGCTGGATCTCCATGTCTTCGGCCACTTTCGCGAGGCGCTCGACCACCACGGTGTAGTCGTCGACGATGGCGTCGAGCAGGCTGTACGCGAGATAGTCCGGCCCTCGTCGGCGGATCCGGCTCACACCGGCCCGAAGGCGCTTGCGGACGGGGTCCCACGCGTCGCCATCGTGCTCCTGGAAGGTGATCACGACGCCGGGGCCACTGATGATGCTGGCGTGCTCGAACTCGAGGACGGGCTGGTCGTCGTCGTCGAAGGTCAGCGACACCATGCGCGCCACCACGAGCAGGTTCTCGCCGAACTCCTCGGCCTTGCTGCGGGTGGACGTGTCGAGGATGTCCTCGATGGCCAGGGGGTGGATGCCGAAGCTCTTGCAGATGGCGGTCACGGCTTCGGCGTCGGCCAGGCCGGTGACGTCGATCCAGCTGATCGCGGGGGTCTCGAGACAGCGCTTGGCATCGGGCAACGCGGGCAGCTCGCGCTCGTCGAGGCCGCTGGCGTCGAACTCGATCAGCCGGACCCGCATCCCGAAGTCCTTGAAGTCCCCGGTGTAGACGGGGGATCCGGGAGCGAGCCCCGCGGTGTCACTGGCGCTGTGATCGCCCATGCCGCGCAGCATAGCGCTTCTGGGTGCGGGGGTCGGGCGCGCGGTAGGATGGAGCATGCGCACGGTGATTCGCGACGGAACGGTGTTCGACGGGTCCGGTGCCGCGGGGATCCGAGCCGACGTGCTGATCGAAGAGGGCCGGATCCGCGCGGTCGGATCGCCCGGGATGGCCGTGCCCGACGACTCCGTTGCAGTCGATGCCTCCGGATGCTGGGTCACGCCGGGCTTCATCGACGTGCACACCCACTACGACGCCGAGCTGGAGGTGTTGCCCGGCTTGTCGGAGAGCGTGCGACACGGGGTGACCTCGGTGATCATCGGTTCGTGCGGGCTGTCGATGGCCATGGGCTCGCCGACCGATCTCGCCGACATGTTCTGTCGCGTCGAGGGCATCCCCCGGTCCGACGTGCTCCCGTTGTTCGAGCGGATCAAGGACTGGGAGACGCCGGCGGAGTACCTCGATCACCTGCGGGGGCTGCCGCTGGGGCCGAACGTCGCGTGCCTTCTCGGGCACAGCACGCTGCGGGCCCACGTGCTCGGGCTCGGACGCAGCCTGACCTCCGAAGCGCCCCGCACAGACGAGCTCGATCGCATGGCGGAGCTGCTGTCGGACGCCCTGGACGCGGGCTACCTCGGCCTGTCGATCAACACGCTGCCGTGGGACAAGATGGACGGCGAGGCGTATCGCTCCCGGCCCACCCCGAGTGTGTTCGCACGCTGGTCGGAGTACCGCAGGCTGGCCTCGGTGGTGCGCGACAAGGGTCGGTTGTTCCAGGGGGTCCCGAACATCAGCACGAAGATCAACGTGGTGCTGTTCTTCGCGCTGGCGACGGGGCTGTTCCGGTCCGAGCTGAAGATGGCGCTGATCAGCATGGTGGACGCGAAGGCCGACCGGTTCGCGTTCCGCGCGGTGGGGCTCGCCACGCGCATCATCAACGGGATGCTCGGCGGAAACCTGCGGTTTCAGAGCCTGCCGAACCCCTTCGACATGTGGGTCGACGGCCTCGAGGTGCCGGTGGTCGAGGAGATCGGGGCCGGCACCGAGCTGCTGCACGAGCTGGAGCACGCCGCGCGGGTGCGGTTGATGGACGACGCGGGCTTCCGGTCGAAGTTCAAGAAGCAGTGGCGCAATCCGTTCCTGGGCCGGGCCTACCACCGTGATCTGCACGAGGCCGTGATCCGCGCGTGTCCGGATGCCTCGCTGGTGGGCCGGTCGTTCGGAGAGGTGGCCGACGAACGCGGCCAGGATCCCGTCGACACCTTCCTCGACCTGCAGTCCGAGCACGGCGACGCGATGCGTTGGTACAGCGTGCTCGGCAACGACCGGCCCGACTGGCTGGAGTGGATCATGGACCATCCGGCGGTGCAGATCGGCTTCTCGGATGCGGGCGCCCACCTGCGCAACTTCGCCTACTACAACTTCCCGCTGCGGATGCTGAAGCGGGTGCGCGACGCCGAGCAGGCCGGACGTCCGTTCATGTCGACCGAGCGGGCGATCCACAGGCTCACGGGCGAGATCGGCGACTGGCTCGGGCTGGATGCCGGTCACCTCCGCAATGGAGCCGTCGCAGACGTGGTGATCGTCGACCCGGAGGGCCTCACCGACGAGGTCGAGAAGCTCACCACCGCACCGATGCCGGGGTTCACAGGGCTGCAACGCTTGGTACGACGCAACGAATCGGCTATTCGTGGCGTATGGGTGGGGGGCCGCCGTGCCTGGGACACCGGGCCGACTCCCGCCCTCGGACGTGAACGACTCGGCCGCGTCCTCACACCGATCGACGAACCCACAGCTCGCACCCACGACACCGGAGGAGGTTGAACATGCTGCTGCTCGCCCTCCTCGCCTGCCGTCCGCCCGGTGCCCGGATCGACGGGGTGTCCTACGAATCGCTGCAGGAGGCCCTCGACGCCGCTTCTGCCGACGACGTGGTGCAGGTGGAGTCCGGCGTGCACGTGGGCAGCTTCCAGGCGCCGGTCCGCGTCACCCTGGTCGGCGAGCCGGGGGCGGTGCTGGATGGCGAGGGTCGACGCGTGCTCTGGGCGGCCGACAGCATCGCCGTCGAGGATCTCACGCTGCGGGGCGCCTTCGCAGACGAAGGGGCCGCGATCTGGTCCGACGGAGACGTGCGGATCACGGGCTCCGAGGTCTACGTCGACTACACCGATGCCATCCGGACGCCGGGGCTGCTCACCATCGAGGACAGCCTGGTTCGATCCGAGCGGGTGCTGGCCACCTTCCCCCTCGGGGGGCTCGAAGTGGTCGGGTCCGAGATCCCTCCGCCGCTGTCGGTCGTTCGCGGAACCCTGCGCGTCACCGACACCACGGTGGTGGGTGGCGACGACAGCCCCCTGTTCTTCGGCGAGGGGCGGGCGGTCCTGCGGCGCGTGTCGTCCGAGCGCTCGCTCTCGGTCTCGGCGCGCGCCATCGAGGCCGACGAGGTGTCGGGTCGCCGCGTCTCCCTGTGGTCCGACCAGGCCCTCGAGGCCCGCAACATCGAGGCGGTCGAAGTGCTCTGGCTGTCCGGGCAGATCGTCGAAGCCTCGAGCCTGTCGGCGCCCGAGCTGTCGGCCATCGGGTATCGCTGGATCGACGCCCGGGACGTGTCTGGCGACATGGTCCAGGTCACCAGCGATGGCCTCGTGTTCGTCGAGGATCTCACCTTCACCCAGCAGGGCAGCGTCTCCGGAGACGGCAGGGTCGACGAGGTGTTCGCAGACAGCACCCACCCCGCATTGCTCCTGGGTCTGGGGGTGTCCGCCAGCGGCATCGTCCTGCGGGGCTCCGAGTCCGCGAGCCTCCAGGCGTTGTCCGGGGCCACCGTCGACTCGGCGCTGGTGATCGACGAGGGGAGCTCGGAGGTGGGTCCGTGTCTGCGGGCCGGCAACAACAGCACCATCGACG
Organism: Myxococcota bacterium; assembly: GCA_965224055.1. Classification (GTDB taxonomy): domain Bacteria; phylum Myxococcota_A; class UBA796; order UBA796; genus JACKEQ01. Next base: position 8,043,932 of record OZ245034.1, read on the forward strand.
CCATGACCTTCATCGGGTGTGGCACCCATCCCGTCGAGCTGTCGGGCTCGCTGGCCATGTCCCGGACCATCTTCGCGTCGGACCTGCCGTTGGCGTTCCAGGACCTGGACGATGCCGGGTTCGCCGGAAAGTCCTTCGAGGATGTGTACGCGTGGCCCGAGCCGGTCGGGAACTCACCGGTCGAGGCGCTCGATCTGGGCGTGTCGGCCGAAGAACCCGGCCGTCTGCTCGCCTACGGGGCGTTCATCGGAGACGCGGGCGACGTCGTCGAGTCGCTGTACCTGAACCTGGGCATGGGCCCGCCATGACGCGCTGGCTCGCCAGAACCCATGTCGGACTCGTCGTCGTCCTCGTGGGCTGTGCACCACCGCATCCCGATCCCGTCCCGCTGGCGGACGAGGTGGAGGTCGCGTGTGCGTCGGCCAACTGGGAGGACGGCACGGCAAGTCGCCCGCTACGACTGCCCGAATCGTGTGTCGAGCAGCTGTTCGCCCATGTGGGTGTGACTCAGGACGGGGAGGACGTGCGGGAGGTCGAGGCCTACGCGAACGCCGTGCCGCAGTGGGAAGCCCATCCCCGCGCCCTGCTGGCCCGGTCGCTGTACTACCTGTGGGCGGTGGACGCCGGCGAGATCTCGGACCTGCGCGCACGGGGGATGGTGCACCCTGAGCTGATCGAGGCCCTCGAGTCCCAGCGTCCTGCGGGACGGGTGTCGTTCGCGGCCTACGAGTACGTCGCCAACAGCATCGACGAGCTCCGCCTGACCGAGGCCGGCAACCGGGAGTCCCGAGCGCGCTATTCGGGCGTTCGCACGGGCCTGGTCGAGCTCTACCTCGATCGGGGGCAGGGCGACGCCGCCAGCCTGGCGGGCACCTTGTTCCACGAAGCGCGCCACCGCTGGGGTCCGGCTCACGTGAAGTGCGGCGATCTCCCGATCGACCCCGTCTACCCGAACGAACCCCTGACCCAGGACTCGTCCTGCGACCGCACGCTGGCGGGCAGCTTCGGCTTCGAGGCGGGCTGGCTGTGGCAGGTGTCGCTCAACGGCGGCCCCGACCACGAAGAGGATGCCTGGACTATCTACCGGCGGGTGGTCCACCCCACCCAGGAGTAGCGTTCAGAGCACTCACCGCTCGGCTCCGGGCTCGGCGGGCGGACGGGGCATGGCGGCGCGGCTCGGGGTCCGACCCCGCTGCTTGGCGACCTCGAGCTCAGGGTTCAGGAGGAAACGGCTCAGCGGGCGAGCCGGGAAACTCCGGCTCAGGGAGATGTATCCGGTCGGCGGCCTCGATAGGGATCGGGCAGGACTCGAACCGGAGGGCACATGGTCCGCATCGAATACTGCGTCTCTTGAAGCTACAAACCCCGGGCCACCCGTGTGGCGGCCCACCTCGAGCAAGCGCTGGGCGTCGACGCCGAGCTGGTCCGCGGACACGGTGGCGTGTTCAAGGTCTACGTCGACGACGTCATCGTCGCGCAGAAGACCCTCGACGGGTTCCCGACCCCCGAGGAATGCGAAGCTGCGGTGCGGGAGGCCATGTCGTAGCGGTCAGTTCCCTTCGGACGACCGGGCGGTGAAGATCCACGTCCACGTCATGAAGAAGAGGAAGAACGCGAACAACAGGCAGCACAGGATCACGAGCGGGAAGCCCATGTCGTCGGCGTCGCTGGTGGCCTTGAACCCCAGCTCCCAGAGGGATCCCGAGATGCTGCGGCCGTCCAGATCGCGGTCCAGTCCGCGTCGAGCAGGGACGGTCAGCCGATCGCCCGTCTTGATGATGGCATCGAAGCTGTAGCGGACGATCATCAGGTAGCTGATGGCCTTCGCGAGCAGCCCCATCTCTTTGACCTTCACGATCAGGCCACCGAAGGTGATCTGCGGGATGAGCAGGAGCGGAAGGGTGCCCACGGCGGCTTCGGAGCTGGCGAACACCGAGCTCATGAGCAGGCCCATGGCCATGCCGACCCAGCCGGTGAGCACACTCACGAAGGTGAGGGCGAACCAGGAGAACCCCAGCCCCCACATCCCCAGGAGCGCGAAGTTCATGGTGGCCAGGATGACGCACTGCACGCCGACGATGAAGCCGAGCACCGTGAGCTTGGAGGCCAGATACGGGCCCGATCGCAGCCCGACCCGCGATTCGCGCCGCCAGATCGGGCGTTCTGCGATGAGCTCCCGCACGGACGCGCTGGCGCCGAACCACAGGGTGGACAGGGCGAGCATGAAGCAGCTGTTGATGTCGGCAGCGGGGAAGACGATCCACATGGCCACCCCGAGGATCGGGGCCTGGGCCAGGAGCACGAACATCCCGGCGAGGTCGCGACGCTTCACGCGGGCGTAGCGGCGGGTGAGCGTGAAGTACTGGGACAACCACGACTTCTTGCGGCGATTGCGGGGGTCGGCCGAGCTGACCTCCACGCCGTCGAGCCCGAGCAGGTGCTCGCGGGTGCGCACGAACGTCCGGAACGCAGGGCCGCTGCGGTACTCCTCGCCCCATTCCTCGGGGGTGCGGTCGGTGAGGCGGCTGAAGATCTCGTCGGGGGAGGCGACGCCGAAGTACTCGCAGCCTTCTTCGGGCGGGCCGAACCACGCCAGTCGACCGCCGGGTGCCAGGACCATCAGGTGGTCGATCAGGCCCATGATGGTGGGGTTGACGTCGTGGGTGACGAGGAACACGATGCGTCCGCCGTCGGCGAGCTGGCGGATGAGCCCGACGATGTCGGCGGCGGTCTGAGGGTCCAGGCCGCTGGTGGGCTCGTCGAGGAACAGCACGCGGGTGGACCGGGTGAGCAGCTCCTGGCCGAGGTTCACGCGCTTGCGCTGCCCGCCGGAGATCCCGCGCTTGACGGCGCTGCCGATGCGACTGCGGCGGATGTGCTCGATGTCGAGCTCGGAGAGCACCCGCTGGACCTCCTGGCGGATGTCGCGGCCCTTGGTCCCGGAGGGAAAGCGGATCTGACCGGCGTAGTCGAGGGCTTCTTCGACCGTGAGCTCCTCGTGTACGACGTCGTCCTGGGGGACGTTGCCGATCAGGCTGCGGTCGACGTTGAGGAGCTTGTGGAAGTTGTCGCCGTCGAGGATCACGTCGCCGGAGTCGGGGGGCGCGATGCCGGCGATGGCGTTGAGCAGGGTGGTCTTGCCGGCGCCGCTGGGCCCGACCACTGCGATGACCTCGCCGCTGAACACGGTGAACGACACGTCGTCGAGCAGCGTGGTCCGACCGATCTTGCGCTTGAGGTGGCGGATCGACAGCGCGCTGAAGGACGACTCGCCGTAGGCCGTGAGCACCGACCCGCTGGGATCGAGCTCGAGCGCGTACGAGCCGACGCGCAGGACGCGACCGGGGGTGAAGGGCGCGCTGGTGATGGGGTTGCCGTCGAGCAGGGTGGGGCGGCCGGAGTCGATGTCGACCACGCGCCATCCCTCGCTGTCGCGCACGAGCTGACAGTGACGCCGACCCACCAGGGGGTCCGGCAGCCGGATGTGGGCTGCAGAGCTGCTCCCGATGACGTAGCGGTCGCCCGAGAGCTCGAACCGGAAGTCGCCCGTGGCGTACCGGCTGTCGTGCTTGCGGAACAGGGCGCTCACGAGCATCCCGTCGATGCCGAGCTTCTGGGCGGCGACCTCGAGCTGGGCGATCTCCTGCTCGTCGATCACGCCGTCGACCGCCGCGATGCCGAACCACGCATCGAGCAGCAGCAGGGCTTCTGCCGTGCCGTATCGCTCGGTGAAGCCCTGCAGATCGAGCTCTTCGGCGACGGCTGCGCGAAGCGCCTGCTCGGGACCGGAACCGAAGCGCGCCCCGAACGCTCTCAGTCCGTCCTCGTCGATGGTGTCGCGATGCTCGGGCCGGAGCGCGAGATCGAGCAGGATCTCGAGCTCGTCCGGCGCGAGGTCGGTGCGGGCCTGGATGCTCTCGCCCATCCGTGCCATGGCGTCGGGCGGCCGGTCTTCGGGGACGATGCGCGCCAGCAGCCCCGCGAACTCGGTCGCGAAGCGGATGGACTCCTGCCGCTCTGGACTCCAGCGGTCGCCCAAGGCCTCTCGGAAGCGGTCCTCGAGCTGCGCCGAGAGCATTCAGACGCTCACTTGTACGTGACGGCCATCGCCACGCCTGCGTCGTCGCCGCCGCCCTTGAGCGACCGCAGATACACCACGACGTAGTACGTGTCGGTGGTCTTGGGCGTGTAGTTGAAGGCCGGCTGGCGATCTTCGACGTCGTCGCGGGACAGCAGGTTGCCCTCGGTGTCGTACAGCAGCACGTCGAGGTTGCCGACGGTGTCGTCTCCGCAGGCCTGCAGCTGGTACTCGTTGCCCGCGTAGAGCGTGACGAGGTAGTTGCGGGTCTTGCCGGGTGCGAGGGTGGTGGTGGTCATGGTGCGGATGCCCCAGCCCTCGGCGTAGCCGTCGCGCACCTTGGTGGTGACGCATTCCTCGGCCTGTTTCTCGTCGGCGTGGGCGGGCTGAACGAGAAGAGAGGCCGTGAACAGGGCGACGGTGGCGAGGGACATGGGGGCTCCGGCTGCTACGGCTGTGGGTCGAGTGGGGCTACAGGAGGGCGAGGACGTTGGTGGTGACCTCGATGACGGTGTCGATGTCCTCGGAGGTCAGGGGGTCCTTCTTCTCGGCAAGACCCTTGAGCGTCTGCAGCGATTCCTCGAGCTTGTCGGCGACCTGTGGCGGGGCCTTCTCGGAGCCCTCTTCCTTGACGTACTGAAGGAAGTAGTCGACCACCTGGGGCTGCTTGAGCAGGCCATCGGCGGCATCGGGCTTGCCCTTGGCCTTGACGGCGCGGGACATGAGGTTGGCGCCCTCGAGCCAGCTGCCGGCCTGGATGAGCGGAACGACGCGCTCCTGGCCGTTGAACTCGAGCTCGGGGATGACGGCGCCCGAGAGCTCGTCGAAGTCCTTGAGCAGCTCGTCGCGCCCGATGGCGTCGGCCTTGATGGAGTCCTGGTAGTCGACCAGGATGGCGTCGATGTCGCTGCCGCCGTTGAGCTGGTTCATGCCCTTGCGGACGTTCTCGAGGCGCTCGATGAGGGCGTCCTTCTCGGCGCTCTTCACGGTGAGCAGCAGGTCGGCGAGGTAGACACCGGAGCGCACGGCGGCCTGCTCGAGGTCGCCGTTGTCGGTGTCGAAGTCGTGCTTGGGCACCAGGGTGGACAGCTGGGTGTCGATCCCCGCGGCCTCGAGCGCGCGCTGGGTCTCGATGGGGCTGGGCACCAGGGCCGTGTTCTCGGCGCTGTCCTCGAGGTCCTCGACGGTGAGATCGGGGGTCTCGGGGGCGGGCTCTGGCTCGACCGTGGGCTCGGGGTCGGGCTCGGGGTCGGGGGTCTCGGAGCTGCCTGAGCAGGCGGCGAGCAGGCTCCCGAGGAGCAGTGCAGCCAGGCCAGGGAAGCTGGAGCGGACAGGGAAGTGGCGGGTCATGCGGTCCTCGGTCAGCGGCGAACGTTACCGCTTCCGGCCCGGTGGCGCAACCGGCGCGGCTGGGGCCTGGGCGGTGAGGAGCACGGCGGGCGCGGTGGTGTCGGCGACGCCCGTGGGCCGGAACCGAGCGGCCTGATGGAGGCGACCCAGGGCTTCCGGGCTGCGACGGATGGTGGGCCAGCGCAACAGGCGGTCGAGCAGATGCTGGTCGGGGGACTCCGACAGACTGGCCGAGAGGACGAATCCGCGCCGGTTGAGCAGGCTTGCACAGGTGGTGAGCAGGCTGACGGCGATGCGGTCCGGGAGGTACTCCAACAGCCCGTGCAGGATGATGAGGTCGTAGGTGGTGTAGCTGTGGCGGAGTCGACCCACCGCGAACTCGGCGAGGTTCTCCTGCACGGCCACGACGTCGACATTGCTGTCGATCGGGACGACGTCGGTGTCGAGGAACGCCAGCGCGGTGCGCGACGGATCGACGACGGTGATGGTGGTGGGGGCGTAGTCGAGGGTCTGCGCGAGGTGGGCGATGACCGAGCCCGTTCCGGCGTTGAGCAGCAGGACGCGGCGGTTGCGATTGGTGGGCAGTCGGGTGGCGGCTTCGCCGGGCAACAGCCGGGTCATCTTCCGGAGCGCCGTGAGGGTGGGCGTTTCGAGGAACCAGCCGTCGAGGGTCTCGCCGAACCGGCCTTCTCCGGAGGGTCGGCCGACGAGCACGTGAGACAGGGTCTCAGCGGTGGCGACCACCCCACGAGGCCGGCGGATACAGCGATCTGCGAGGGTGGACCGCACGAGGTACGGGTGGAGCTCCCGTGAGATCGCGAGGGTGATGGCTTCGCGGGACTCGGGGTCGGGCCAGGCGGTCATCAGGCCAGCGAGGCGGTTCTGGAGCCGGGTCAGGTCGCTGCGCAGGCCCTCGTGGGTGTTCTTGTCGTGGGGGTCGACGCGCAGGCGGGTCTCGCGCTCGAGCAGGGCGTTCTTCACCTCGTTGGCGAGGGCCAGGCCTTCTGCCGCTGCGCGCGCGACCCCGCCAGAACCGGTCTCGCTGTGGATCGACGGGGTGGTGGAGAGGCTTCCGGTCATGTGGTTGTGCGTGAGGCGTCGCATCCGCGCCGAGGCGGCCAGCGCGACCTGCTCGTAGAACGTGGATGCGAAGCGGGGCTCGCGGCGGAGGAGGGCCCGCAGGTCGCCGTGGGCCCAGCGCAGGATCTGAGATGGCTCGCTGGCCCGCACGTCGACCGATCGCGGGGACCCGTCCAGGAACGACATCTCGCCCACGACCGCTCCGGTGGGCAGCACGGCGAGGATCACCTCGGGTGTGGTGCGGCTGTCGACGGCTTCGAGCGAGCCGGTGCGCACGTAGAACAGGTCGCCACCGGGCTCGCCTCGACGGAGCAGGAGCTCGTTGCGCTCGAGATCGAGGACCTCGGCAGCGGACTCGAACATGCGGCGCTGATCGTCGTCGAACGCCTGCATGAAGGTCTGGGCTCGCGCGAGCTGGGGGGTCACGGGTCTCCGAAGGAACGGGTTCTGGGCGAGGCCGTTGGAAGGGCTCGGGTGCGCAGGATACCCACACCAGCCGGAGGTGGACAGGCAATGGGACGATTCGATGCCATGGACGAGCTGGTCGAGAAGCTCGGTAGCGCCGAGCGCTCCGAGTGGGACGCGCTCCGGCAGCAGCTGCTGGAGGCCGCTCGGGCGCTGCCCGATCCCAAGACCGCCATCGAGCACCTGGAGTCGGTCAAGAAGGGGATCAACAACCTCGAAGCCCGCTGGGAGGTCGATGAGGTCATCGAGACCCTGACCCCCGAGCCGGACGCCGCCGAGGAGCCCGAGGAAGAGGAGCCGCCGGACGCCGACAAGCCCCTCACCCAGGCCGATCTCGACCTCATCTACGACGATCCGCGGGGCATCCGCCTGCATCGCAGCAAGGTGGGCGAGCGCTACTTCCTCACCCAGGTCGACCCGCGCACCTACCAGCCTCAGACCTTCGAGCTGCGCCCCGAAGAGGTCACGCAGCTGAAGGCCCAGCTCGAGGGCAGCCCCTACTGGTTGATCGGCGCTTAGCTCGCGCGCCCTGCGGTAGAGCCAGGTGTCGGCACCTAGAAGAGGCCTGTGAACCTCGATCAGCGCAACGTCGCCACGGAGTCACAGAGCACACCGAGGATTTCACGGAGAGGTGCGGAATGGCGGACGAGCAGGACCGATAGAGCACGCCCTGGATGGGCGGATCCGGGAGACGACGCTCGAACACGGCGGCGGAGACGGCCTCATCGAGGCATTCGCGCTCTGCGGATCCTCAGCGCAGCGAAGCGGCTCAGCGGTGAGAATTGGCGTTGAATCCATCGAAGCCGTTCGAACGAACGCCCCGCCCGTCCGCCCCGGAGCCGATCGGAAGGGGGCCTGTCTGTCAGAGCAGCGCTGGTTCGCGCAACAGGTCGTCGATCTCGGGGATGACGCCGGGCCAGCCGCTGGTGGCGAGGGCGTCGCGGGTGTGCTGGTCGACGAGGGTGCGTGCGCCGGACGAATCACCGCCTCGCAGGCGAAGCAGCCCGAGCAGACCGCGGTAGAGCTCGCCTGCGTCTGCGGTGAGCAGCTGCTCGCCGGTGTGTCGCGCGGTGGCATCGTCTTCGGTGCGCATCAGGAGGAGGAGACGAACGGTGTCGAGCTGGCCCTGGACCAGATGTACGGCGGGCCCTTCCATGGCGGTGTGCATGGCCTGCTCGGCGGCGTCCAGGCGGTCCTGGAGCACGCGGACCAGCGCCAGGCTGGCCTGGGCGAAGGTGCGGCCGGCGCCGCTGTCGATGGACTCGTAGTAGCGGGCGGCCTGGTCGAGCTCTCCCTGGGACAGCGCGAGCATGCCGAGGTTCAAGCGAGCGGTGACGCGTCCACTGCGGGTGCTGATCCAGCCGGCCTCGAGGCGGGTGAGCAGCTCGCGGGCGCGGCCCAGATCGCCGACCTCCAGAGCCTCGAGCGCGGAGGTGAGGGTGTGGGACGACGCGAGACGCCGCGCAGCCCAGCCGAGTCCGAAGCCACCGACGCCGAAGACGAGCGCGGGAACGAGGGAGCTGGTGGCGACCGACCCCACGACGACCAGGACCCCCAGCGGTGGAAGCGCGAGCGCGAGGGGAATCGCGTAGAGACCCGCGTGCAGGGGCCGTTCGTGACGTCCGGAGCGAGCGAGCACGGCGGGCCGGTTGCGAGAGAGCCGCCGCTCGACCCCGAGCGCGACGAGTCCGCCGATGGTCATCAGCGCGATGCAGGCCATCCCCGCGGGCATCGCCAGGGTCGTGGCCGTGCCGAGCACCTGTGCCGTGAGGCCCACCGCGATCCCCATCGCGCCACCGCTCATCATCCATGCGAGCAGGACGGCGCCAGAGGCGGGGGTGCGGACCGGAGTGTCCTCGGGAAGCGGGGGCGCGAACGCGTCGTCGGGCATGGGAGGACCTCCGGAGGTCTGGGGCTCAGTTCGTGAAGTACCCCGGACCATCGCGGAAGTGCAGGGGTCCGAAGTGGGTGTGCATCGTGCGGGCGTGCCCCACCAGATCGCCCTCGATGACGGTCTCGATGTACGCCAGGCTGCTGGCGTTGAGCGGGGCGGGACGGGGCGCAGCCTTGATCCAGGCTTGCTGCTCGTCGTACGACGCGGCCTTCCAGCGTTCCCGGATGTCGGGCCAGACCGGGCCCAGCGATGCGAGTGCGACCATCTCGTCGCGACTGCCCTGCTCGAACCGGTCCTTGAGCATCTGGTAGACGTCGGCGCGCTGGGCGATGGACACCGAGAGTACCGTGCGGTCCTGCACTTCGTGGCACAGCGACGCGTAGGTGATCCAGGCTTCCATGTCGACCTCGGTCAAGGCGAGCTTCTCCGTGTCGTCCGTCGCATAGACCGACAACGCGGGCTCGAGGAGGTTCCACAGCTCGCCTTCGAACCCCAGCGGAGACTGGCCCTCGATCGCCCGGTAGACCTCGGCCGACCTGAGTTCTGCGCCCTTCAGGCCGGGGGAGGTCTCGATCGCCTTCGCGGGTCGGGCGAGGGAGTCGAGCCAGGTCCGGGTGGCGGCGGGATCGGCCAGGAACCGCTCCTTGACGTGGCTCACCCCTCGGGCGGTCGACCCGGCGGGCAGGGGCCGACCGGAGAGCACCCGGATGTAGCGGGTGGGGATCCTGGCATCTGCGCAGCTGAGCGCTTCGCCGTCGGACTCGACGAGCACGGTGGCGTCGTCTTCGCACGGATTGTCGGGCGCCGAGGAGCATCCGGTGAGGCTGGAGAGGGCGGTCAGGACGGGCAGGAGCAGGTACAGCATGCCTCTGGACTTAACCCAGGGGCGCCTCGCGACGTCGGCGTGCCACCAGCCCGATCAGCACGAGCCCGATCAGCGTCGTGGTCGCGGGAAGGCCGGCCGACGCGCATCCGCAGGTCTCGTTCGGCTCCTCGTCGTCGGGGGGATCGGCATCGGCGTCGGTGTCGGCATCCGTGTCCACGTCGACGTCCACATCCACGTCGGAATCCGCGTCGGTGTCGGTGTCCGTGTCGGAATCCGTGTCGGTATCGGTGTCGGTGTCGGCCTCCATGCCCGTGTCGCCGGTGTCCGGGGGAGCGCAGGGGTCCGCGTAGGCGGGTGGGGTGCAGGCGGGCGTCGAGAAGGGGGTGGGAGACGTCTCCAGCAGGAAGCTGTCGACCCAGACGGTGCCCGCGGGGCTGCCGACGAAGTCGGACATCAGCAGCCCGGGTCGCACGGCGACGGTGCCCCCGGTGGTCTGCAGCTCGAACTCCACGCAGTGCCAGGTGTCCGGGGGCGCCGATCCAGGTGGGAGGAATGCGCGCTCGGTGCCGGTGAAGTTCCCGCCGCTGTCGAACTCCTCGAGGATCAGCTCGAGCTGCATGTCTGCGGAGCAGTCACCCCACGGCCCCCCGGTGGACGGCCGATGTACCCAGGCCGACACCCGGGCGTAGTCGCCGGGGTTCACGCCCGGAATGCTCGCCTGGTAGACGCCGGCCTGCTGGAACGCCGCGCCAGTCGGCAGCGACAGCGATGCGTGGAACGAGCCGTCCTGGGGCAGGGTCGACACGACTTCTGCGGGCTCGCCGTACGGGTTCCAGTCGGTGAAGTCGCCCGTCTCGAAACCGGGATTCGTGATCTCGGGGGCGGCAACGCCTGCGAGCACGGGGGATTCGACCAGCAGGATGGGGATGAATGCGAACATGACGGGCTCCTCGGAGCACGAGGATACTCCCGCGAGCGCGGAGTGAGCGATGGCCTGTGGGGCACGCCCACGAAAAAACCCCGAAGCATCGCTGCTTCGGGGCTCTTCGGTTCGGAACCGGTCGTGGTTCTACAGCTTCTGCGAGTAGACCGCGTGGGGCAAACGGCGTTTCCAGTGTCCGGGCCGGAACTCCCCTGGAGACGGGGTCTTCGGTCGGTGCTCCCGTCCCTGTGCGTCCCTGATCGGGCCTCTGTGTCCGGGTTTGTGCCCTGAGTTGTGCCATGGATTTCCTGTTGGTGGGGGGGACTCATCGGTGAGGGCATCGGGGTAAGACGAGTGTGCCTCTCGATCACCAGACGCTGTCCGACCTGCTCGTTGCCCTCAAGGGGCACTTCGACGCTCGGCTGGACAACTTCGAAGCTCGACTCGATGAGCTTGCTGCCGGGCCATCCGAACCCGTGGTGGGATTGCGGCAGGCAGCGGAACTCCTGGGAGTGGGGAAGGAGACGGTGCGTCGGGTGATCACGGAGCTGCCGGAGAGCAGACGACCGGTTCGGGTGGGGAAGACACGGGGGGCCTGGTGGTGGCGGTCCTCGACAGCCCTGATGGAGTGGTGGGAGGACGCTCATGGGGCGAACCGGCCCTCCAGAACCAGGTCCAGCAGGACGAAGCCGATGCCGAGGAAGCCGGGCGTCGTAGGGGGCGCGGGTCGGCCGGAGAGGCCGCGGCAGTCGTTGGCCGAGCGGCTCAAGGCACTCTGAAGGCCGTGTCCTTCGAAGGTGCTACCGCCGGTCTGCGTCGGGTTCGCGAACCTCGATGGCCGGGTGCTCGTACAGTTCGTCGTCCGGAACCAAGGTGATCCGGATGCCCCAGCCGTTCCAGGTGTGCAGCATCCGGGCGAACTCTCGAACGGTGAGCTGCTTATCGTCGATCACGAAGCCCGGGTCGTTTCGGATGCCGTCGCTGGTGTCCATGTCGTCGTCGATGAGAACGCGGAGGACCCCGCCCCGTGGCACCCACTGGTCGCACTGCTCGGAATACTCGATCTGGGGCTTGCCCATCGGGATCTCCAGGGCCACGTGGTCGTAGTCCCGGCGGAGGTCTTCTTGAGCCCGGATGACCTCGTTGTGCCTGTCCAGGATCTGCTGGTCGGTGAGGTCGTTCAGCTCGGGCCCGATGCGGAGGCTGGTCCTCCAGACGTTGCCCTCGGCGTACTCGATGATCGCCGTCTCGCCGTCAGGCTCTCGGGTGATGAGGACCTGCTCTGGGCCAGCGACGAAGGGTCGCTTGAGTCGATCTGCGGGCTTCGCCATGCGGCATCTCCGTTGTGAGAGACGACTCCTATCCAGCGCAGGGTCGGGGGCCCGGGCACCGGCGACGGACATCACCGGACGCCCTGCTCGTTTGCTGCCTTGTAGGGCCCGTCGACGATCCGGAGAGCGGCAGTGGCCAGACCGTGGATGTCGAGGCTCTGCACCTCGTCAAGTCCGGCGTCCGCTCCTTCGCGAAGGATCCTGATGGCTCCTGTCCAGCCGGACGGCTTGGAGTAGGTCTTCGTGATCCACTCGTCGAGCAGGTCGAAGGCCATCTCGGCCTGCCGTCGTGGGTTGCCCGGAGCCTGCTTCTCCAGCATCGACTTCCGGGTCTTGTTGTAGAGGGCATCCCCGAGCGCCACGAAGCGTTCCAGGGTGAGGCCCTCCTTCAGGCTGGCGGTGCGGGCGTCGACGGCGGGATGCTGGGCCAAGATGGCGGTGATGGGCTTCCAGTGACGAGCCCCGAGCACGAAGTCCCAAGAACCCTTGTCGGAGGAACCGCGACCCCGCAGGGACGCCGACCTTGCCTTCTTCGAGGGTGCGTCGATCCGGAGGACCTGCTCCTTTGCGTCTGGACGGAGCCTGGGGTTGCCAGCCACCTCGGTGAAATCGGCCCACATGTCTGGCCACAGCTCGCTGTACACGGAGGCCACGTAGCCGATCAGTTCGGGGTCCCCGCCCACGCGCTGCCAGTCGGTCTTTGGCACGTAGAAGAGGTTCAGTGGGTGGATGTTCCGGACGAACCTTCGGATGGCGTCCTGCCGGTCCCAGGTCCGCCAGGTCGTGTTCCCGTCCTTGGCGTCAAGGATGTGGGCGACGTGCCAGCCAGCGGTGTTCACGGTCTGGAACCTGGAGACCTCGAACAGGTGGGTCGGCGTCTCCCTGACGAACCCTGGGAAACGAGCCTGGTCGACCTTGATTCTGTTGAACATCACCGAGTGCCAGAACCAGGCAGGGGCGTTGTCGGAGGGGAGCAGGATTGTGCCGTCAGCGGTGCTGGCCAGCTCGCCCCGCTCCTGGCCGGAGACCTTCCTTACTATGTGGACCGCATCGGGCTCTCGGATGTAGTCCATCAGGAGTCGATGGTGGTGCCGGATCACCTCATCGGCCGGCCACAGCGGTGCGAGGTGCTGCTGTACAAAGTCGGAGTAGGTCACTTCGAACGGAGGAGCCGGTGCCGGCGGGATGGCCTTGGCTCGGAGCTGGCGGGGTTGGATGTCCATGGGGTGTAGGGTAGCCCAAGCCCAGGACGGGGCGGCTCTTCAGGAACTCCTCCATGAACCTCTACGACATCATCGGCCTGCATCACCCCGAGGTCCGGCCCCAGAACAGCAAGCTGCACCTGGCCACCCATCCCGGTGGCGGCTCCAACGGTCCGCTGGAGGCGTTCTTCGGCGGCTTCTTCGAGGGCTGGCAGTCCTGGCAGTCCAAGAAGAACTTCGAACGCCCCTACGTCGTGTCGCTGATCAAGCTCCACGGCGAGCGGTGGCTGTTCGCCGGGTGCTACCGCCGTCTAGGTCGGTCCTGGGTGGAGGAGCCGTCCCCGCCCCACTGGAGCTACCAGACCGAGGAGCTGGGGGAGCTGGCTCCTCTAGCCGGGCGGCTCGTTGTCCACTTCCGGCGTTCCGGACGAGCTTCCTACTTGAACGCCGAGCGGTGGGCGGAGAGGCTGGAGGTGGGGGAGCTGCTGCCGAAGCGGATGTCCGTGGGGGACTTCCCCGGCTACCACCACCTGGTGATCTCGAAGGCCACCCTCGACGTGGTGGTTCGACAGCAGGGTATCCAGTCACTGACCATTCTCGTCGTCTGACCGGACGTTCGCTACCTTCGCCGAGTGCTCTGACCTACGTCATCAGGAACTGCCCCGGCGGAACCGGCTCGAACCGGCCCGCCTCCACCGCCTGACGCCATCGCATTGGCGTCAGCTCCGCGACCCGGGTCGCCGGCCAGTTCGGCAAGCGCTGGAAGAGGTCGTGCAGGTACAGCAGCGGAACCACGCCCTGCAGCTTCGCGCTCTCGATCAGCGAGTACCACCCCGCAGCCGCGACCGCGCCGCCCTCGGAGCGAGAGAACATCCAGTTCTTCCGGCCCACGACGGCCTGGCGGAGCAGCAGCTCGCTGATGTTGTTGTGCAGCGGCACCCGACCGTCCTCGAGGAAACGGTGCATCCTGCTCTTTTGGCTGACCCCGTACCCGCATGCCTTCGACAGCAGGCTCGACGGACGCAGACTCGGGCTCAGCTCCTCGATGAACGAGTAGACCCCGTCCACCAGGGGCGCCGAGCGTTCCTTGCGAATCGCGAGGCGGTCGTCCGGGTCGAGCGTCTTCAGCTCCCGCTCGATCATGAACAGGTCCTGGAAGGTCGGCAGGACCGCCTTCGCTTTCGGCTCGAGGATGGCGGCTGTCGTGAAGTACCGGCGGAAGTGGCTCCAACACCCGCCCCGCTCCAGACCCAGCTCGGCTTCCGCGAGGTCGTACTCGCTGCCGCCGTCCGCGATGAGGGTTCCGCCCTCGAACCCGAGCTCCGACAGAATGGTCTTCGGGTGCACGCCCTTCTTGTTCGGCGAGAACGCGTAGAAGGCCTGGCGCTGATCGGTGAACACCCACAGGCGGCCCTTCCGCAGCGTCCCGTCGCCCTTGTCCTGAACCGGGTGCCCCGTGTCGTCCGACAGCACGAGCTGGTCTTCGACGACCTGCTTGCTGAGTGCCTCGACGACCGGTCGGACCTGCTCGAATCCGCGCAGGAGCCAGCCGGCGAGGACGTTGGTGCCGAACGGCATTCCCTGACGGGCGAAGCGCTTGCTCTGGCGGTTCAGCGGCAGATGGTCTTCGTGCTTGTCGACGATGACGCGGGCGAGCAGCCCGTCATCGCACATCGAGCGCGGCAACAGGAACGGCTCGGACGCGGCGTACGTCCCGGCCTCGGGGTGGTTCGGGCAGGCGCACTGCTCGCGCTCGACCTCGAGGATCTCGAAGTGCCCCGGGACCCAGCGGGTGCGATGCGACGTGGTCGTTCCGGTGACCTTCAGACCCTGCCCGCAGGAGAGGCAACTCGCCTCTGCCACGGGAACGGTGACCTTCTTCTTCGGCAGGTCGAGGTCCTTCAGCTTCCGACGACCTCTTCGCGGATGCCCACCGTTCTTCCGAGACTTCCTGCGTCCGTCGGTGGGCTCGTCGTCTGCACTGTCTTCGTCCGCGGCTTCCAGCTCGGGGTCGCGAGGCGGGACCTCGATGTCTTCGTCCTCGAAGAGCCGCTGCTGGTTCTGGTCGGCGATGAATCGTTCGGCCTGGGCGAGCTCGCGCTGCTTCTGGATGAGCTCGAGGGCGCGCGTCAGCTTGTCGTTGATCTGCTGTACCGCCTCGAGCTTCCGTTTCAGCTCCTCGAGCTCCTCGAGCTGCTCGCTGAAGCGTTCTGCCTGCTCGCGATTGCGCGCCTCACTCTGCGCCAGCTTCTGACGCAAAGCGGTGTTTTCATCCAGGACTTCAGCGAGGCCGGCCATGCCAGCACCTAACGCTTTCGAGGGGGTGTGTCACGCTGATTCTTAGGATTCCAACGGCTCAGTCGGCGCACATTCGAGAGGTCCAGGCCCTCCAGGAGAGCCGCGAGCTCGGCACGCGTCATTCGAACGGTTTCACCGTCCCCAGAGGGCCAGACGAACCGTCCCCGCTCCAACCGCTTGTAGGCCAAGGTGAACCCGCCGTGCGTCCAGATCAACGCTTTAAGTGCGTTCTTCCGCTTGTTTCGGAAGAGCACCAGGGTTCCATCAAGCGGTTCTTCACCGAGCTGCTCGACGGCAGCGGCGAGCCCATCGATCTGCTTGCGAAAGTCGACGGGGTCGAGAGCCACGACGATGCGCCCGGGAATGGGAACGATCATGCGAGCACCTCGACGACGCGACGGAGCAGCTCGAGGTCGTCATTGCTGTGGACGAGGATTTCCGCCTGTCCGACCCGGACGCGGAGTCCGTCATTGTCGTTCGTGGGCGGTGGCTCTTCATCCTCGACGAGAACGACCTCGGCAAGGCGGGGAGCCGGGTCGGACTCGCGCTTCTGGCGGCGAAGATTCCAGCGCCACCAGGCGAGCGTGTTCGGGTTGTAGCCCTCGCGCCTGGCGAACTCGCGAAGCGAGAGCTCCGAGTGCTGTGCGCGGGCGAGAACTGCGGACCATCGTTGGGCGGCTTGCGACATGGGATTCTACCTCCGCCGCGAACGTCACCTGCTCGCCCAGATTCGGCGAAGATGGCCAGTGACTGGATACCCCGCGAGTGCAAACGTGGGCGACATCTTCGCCCTGGCGCGAGGGCTGGGGCTGAGGATCGGCCAGGTGACCCGGCTCAAGGTGGGCGACGTGCGTGGTCTCCATCGCCGGGACCAGCCCACGATGATCCGGATCCGCCCGGAGCTGGGCAAGACCAAGCAGGAGCGAAGGGGGCGGACGGTTCCGGTGGCTCCGGTAGTCCTGCCCACGCTCCGTCGCCTGGTGGCCGGGAAGAAGTCGGAGGACCCGCTGTTCGAGCGGACCGGGAGGATCAACAACTACACCCTCAACAACATCGTTCGTCGCAGCATCGCACGCGGCGTGCGTCCCGAGGTCTTCGCGTCGCTGGAACGCAGGAACAAGAGGAAGACCCACTACTTCAGGGCGGGCTTCATCAGCGGCATCCAGCAGCTCGGGGCGTCCAAGAAGGCGGCTCAGCGACTCGTCGGACACCAGGCAGTCGATACGGCGGACGGTGCCTACGATCCGGCCACGCTCCAGATGCTCATCGAGGCCGTGGCCCTGGTGCCCGAGATCGCCGCCAGCCAGGATCTGCCGAGCAGGGTCCTCTCTCTGCCCACGACCCCTGGCTGATGGGGTTCCCGCCAAGGTCGGACATCTTCCCCAAGGGGAATCGGAACGGATTCAGTTTTAACCCCAGATTTTCGGTACAGACCGAATCCTCCAGATAGCGGCCCTGGGGCCCGATTCGGGAGTTTATTCACCGGTTCTGACGGTCTGGGCCAGAACCTGGGTTCACCTCCCATCGGCCGTCCGTATAAGGGGCGGGGATCAGGCCAGATCCCCAGGAGGGTGATCTCGATGGTGAAGAGCAACGCGGTGATCTACGCCCGGGTGAGCACCAGCGACCAGAACGTCGACCTCCAGGTGAGGGAGCTGCGGCAGCTCGCCGAGCACCGGGGTCTGAAGATCATCGAGACCTACGTGGACGAGGGTGTCTCGGGA
Source organism: Myxococcota bacterium (assembly GCA_965224055.1). GTDB lineage: Bacteria > Myxococcota_A > UBA796 > UBA796 > JACKEQ01. The sequence goes on from OZ245034.1 coordinate 8,061,102, forward strand.
GCAGCCACGAGCCGCCCGGCTCTCGACCAGATGCTGGCCGATGCCCACGTGGGGAAGTTCTCCACCCTGCTCATCTGGAAGCTCGACCGGCTCGGCCGATCCCTCCAGCACCTGCTCCAGGTTCTGGAGCGGCTCGAAGGGTCCAACATCGCCTTCATCTCGGCTCGTGATCCCGGCCTGTCGATGGGTGGCGGGAGCGGGCAGAAGCTGATGTTCAGCCTGCTCGGGGCATTCTCAGAGTTCGAGCGGAACTTGATCCGGGAGCGGGTCGTCGCCGGCATCCGCCGAGCCCAGGAGGATGGTGTGCACTGCGGTCGGCCCAAGGTCGAGATCGATCTCCGTCCTGCCCTGGCGATGATCCGGGAAGGCCACGGGCTGCGAACGATCAGCAAGGCACTCGGGGTCTCTCGGGCCACGCTGCGGCGGCGACTTCAGGACGCGGGGCAGTGGCCCATCCGCCAGGCGTGATCAGGACCGACCAAACCCGTTCTCGTGCTCAAGCTGGAGGGCCATCAGGTAGGCAGAGATTCCGCCAGCAACGGTGACGTAGAGCTGTGCTTCAGCGGGCGTCGGCAGAATGTCACTTGGGGCGGAACCATGAGCGTCGCCCTTGTGGCTTCAGCGCTCGCCAGAACTGACCCCTTCCTGCTCGTCAGAACTGACCCCCCGAGATCGGTCGGCTGGGCGGCATCCCCCTCGAGCTACTGGCATACCGCCCTCTCCGCCTCCGGCAAGGTCGGGAGCACCCTTCGCGCCGAGCAAGCTCGGCCCTGCAGGGACCCGCTCCCTCCCCTGCCTCCGTCTCCGTGGGCTCGGTAGGCGGCCAGCACGAGGAGCATGCAGCCCTGTGGCCTGACGCGTGGTACACTGCCGGTCGCCCGAACACGGCAGCCGTACGCCGTGTTCGCCCCCGCGAACAGGCGTTCGCCCCCGCGAACGTGGGGGGTCATTTTTGGCGAGCGGAAGGGGGTCACTTTTGGCGAGCGCTCAAGCGTGGTTCCTGACGGAGAAGATCCCCTGCTCTAGTGTCTGGAGCCCCGCTCTCATCTTGTCGTTGACTTGGGACTCGTCGCCCAGGACGCCCAGCGCCTGCCTGACGGCACCCTTCAGCTCGGACGGCACGGGCTGGCCGTGGTGTTCGAGAACATGCTTTGCGACATCTTCAACCAGAGTGCGGGAGAGCGTGATCGCTTCCCCTGGCCTGGATGCGGCACGCACGTGAGCCCTCCGCCACCGTTCTGCTACGACAGTCCAGCCCAGTTCCTCTGCCACCTTCGCCACCGAGGGCTCCGACCTCGCAAGCACGGTCCGTGAGATCGGGCGGGCGATGATCTCGCCATCCTGCTCCAAGGCTCTTCGGAGGTTGCCGGCGAGAGATCGATGTACCTCGTCTCGAAGTAGGATGAATCGATAGTCGGAAGGCACATCCGTTAGCTCCACCCACTTTCCGTAGATCCCATGCGGGTCGTCCTCGAAGGGGTCAGGGATCCACAGGCCGACGGCCTTGTGCCCCACAGAGAGTTCACCTTCGACATCAGGATCGCGAGGTCCACCCTCCGCGAGGATGCACGGCTCCGAGACCACATGTTTCCCGGCTAGCCTGGCCAAGCGAGCCACCTCTTCGACGGCGTCCGAGAACTCCGCCCACCGGGCGTCCAACTCTGTGGCCCTCCTCGTGACCAGCTCGCTGATCCTCTTGAGGTCTTCGTCGAAGCTCGTGTCTGACTCGTGTGCCATAAACCGTTCTCCCGGCCGTTGCAGTCGCCCGGTTCTCGGTGGCGAGTCGCGATCCCTCTAGCCTGTAGACTACAGGGGTCATCCCAAAATTACTTGATCTATTCTTGACGAGCGTCCCGTTGCGCGGCCGTCTGGGCGTGTGATCATGCTGCATGAAGCGAGACGAGGCCATGGAGGCCATCATACGCGAGAAGTTCGAGGCGTTGTCGTCTCGGCTCGACGAGCGGAGTCGGCGGCTCTGGGCGGGGACGGAGGCGCGCGCGCTCGGGTATGGGGGCATATCCGCCGTGGCTCGTGCGACAGGCATGAGTCGCAACACTGTCGCAGCCGGCCTGCGCGACCTGGACGCCAACGACATCGACCCGACACGGGTTCGTCGAGCGGGCGCCGGTCGGAAGACACGCGCAGAAGAGCAGCCAGACCTGCTGAACGCGCTGGAGCGGCTCATAGACCCCGTGACGCGTGGGGATCCGGAGTCTCCTCTTCGCTGGACGACGAAGAGCGCAGCGAAGCTGGCGAACGCCCTCAAGGAGCAGGGGTTCAACGTGAGTTCGTCGACCGTATGGCGTCGGCTGCGTGATCTGGGCTACCGCCTGCAGTCGACGAAGAAGACCCTCGAACGTCGTCACCATGACGATCGAGACGCCCAGTTCATCTTCATCAACGGGGCCGTCCAGGACTTCCAGAAGGCGGGCGACCCGGCCATCTCGGTGGACACGAAGAAGAAGGAGCTCGTCGGGGAGTTCCACAATGCCGGTCGGGAATGGCATCCAAGCGGCGAGCCGCCGCTGGTGCTCGCCCACGACTTCCCGAGCGACGCTTCCGGAAAGGCCATCCCGTACGGGATCTACGACATCGAGCGCAACGAAGCGCTCGTGAACGTCGGCGTTGATCGTGAGACTTCCGCCTTCGCGGTCGAGTCCATCCGGCGCTGGTGGCACCATCTGGGCCAGCAGGCCTACCCTGACTCGACGAACCTGCTCATCACCGCGGATGCTGGCGGCAGCAATGGGTACCGTCGGCGAGCGTGGAAGACCGAGCTCCAAACTCTGGCCAACGAGACCGGCCTCACCATCACGGTCGTCCATTTCCCGCCTGGTACGAGTAAATGGAACAAGATTGAGCACCGCCTGTTCTGCCATCTGTCGATGAACTGGAGGGGCCATCCGCTCTTCAACTACGAGACCGTGATCCAGCTCATCGGGAGCACGACCACCAAGACCGGCCTGGAGGTCACCGCGCTTCTCGATGAAGGCGAATACCCGAAGGGGGTGAAGGTCGACCAGCGCGAACTGGACGCCGTGAACATCGTCAGGTTCGACTGGCACGGCGAGTGGAACTACTCGATTGCTCCCCAGGCAAGTTGATCATGATATTTCGATCCAATCCCCAAGGACCTGGGCCTCAACGGGTGGGCCAAAGAGATTCCCCGAGCGGTGGAGCACTACGCCGTGCTGCACTACTCGAAGCCGTAGGAAGGAAATGGCACACGGCAGATCAATCCGCATCTACCTGGCCGATGGCTCGGCATCGGGCATCCGGCACGCAGAGGTCGTGAACTGGACTGGCCAGGCCATCGTGTGCCCCAGAGCACGGATCGGAGAGCTAGGCTCGTGGCCTGAGAGCCAGCGGCCCGGCGTATACATCCTTGTCGGCGACGACCCGGAGGGGACCCGCCCACTCGCCTACATCGGTGAAGCCGAGAACGTCCTCACTCGGTTGAAGACCCACCTGAAGGACAAGACCAAGGAGTTCTTCGACCAGGTGGTCTTCTTCACGTCGAAGGACGAGAACCTAACGAAGTCCCACGTGAAGTACCTGGAAGCCCGGATGGTCACGATCGCCCACGAGGTCGGCCGGGTGACGCTGATGAACGGGAACGCCCCCGGCCTTCCCTCACTCCCTCGTGCCGACCGCGACGCCATGGAGGAGTTCCTGGGGCCGGGCCGCCTGCTCCTCGCCGCACTCGGGTTCAACGCACTCCAGCCCATCGCGAAGAAGTCCGGCCCCGATGACACCGGGCCATCGGGACCCCTGGCGGCCACACCGCTGTTCTTCAGGGTGGCGAAGCGTGGGATCGACGCCCAGGGGAATGCGACCGACGAAGGCTTCGTGGTGCTCGAAGGTTCAATCGGCGATGGGAAGGTGCGGGACTCCCTCAGCAAGGGCTGGCTTGCACTGCGCCGGGAGCGGATCGCTGACGGGAGCATCCTGGAGGAGGGGTCGAACATCCGCTTCGCCCAAGACGTGCTGTTCTCGTCTCCGAGTGCCGCCGCGTCCGTGGTGGCTGGCGGCGTCTGGAACGGTCGCAACGGCTGGCGAGACGAACATGGCCGAACGCTGTCCGATCTGGAAGACGCACTCGTCCAGGACGATGGGGAGGCGACATGATGCACTCCCTTCAGGTGGGGAACACGCACATCGCCTACGAGGTCCGATTCAGCAGCAAGGCCACCCGCAAGCGCATCGTGGTGAAGCCCGAGGGCGTCGAAGTCGTTGCGCCGGCCGGCACCCCTCTCGAAGGCCGGGACGGCGTCTACGCCTACGTGGACCGCAAGCGACGCTGGGTCTTCGACGCAGCCCGAGAGATCGAGGAGAAGCACCGACGCCTTCTCACCCAGAGGTACGCCTCGGGAGCCAAGCTCCAGTACAGAGGCCGGTGGCTGATGCTCGACGTGCAAGCCGGAGAAGTTGATGAGGTCGAGGTCTCGTGCCGCTCGAAGTTCCATGTCGTCGTGCCACAGGGCCTCGGGGGTGTGGAGCGACTGACCGCCGTGCAGACGGCGTTCACAGGTTGGCTACGCGACCGGGCCCTGCGAGACGCCCAGCGCTTCTGCCGGAGACACGAGCACCAGCTTGGGGTCGAGGCCAGCGGTCTGCGGCTATCGGACGCCAAGGCACGCTGGGGCTCGGCAGGGAAGGACGGAGTGATCCGGGTCCACTGGCGGCTCATCCAGGCTCCGGCTGCCGCGATGGAGTACGTCGTGGCCCACGAGGTGGCCCACCTGGTGCACAGGAACCACTCGCCGGAGTTCTGGGCGACCCTGGCGGGCACGATGTCGGATTGGACAGAGCGGAAGGCGATGCTGGAAGCCTGGGAACTGGACCACAGGGCTGTCTAGAACACCCTCAAGAACGAGAAGGAAGTGATGAAGAAGAACTACACTTACGTGGACAATTCCAACGTGTTCCTGGAGGGCCAACGCGTGGCCGCGGTGACACGGGGTCTCGCACCCAACATGGCCGCAGCATCCAGACAGCCGGGTACATTCGACCGGTCCTGGAACCTCGACTACGGCACACTCCACCAGCTCGTTTGCGGTAGCGGGGTGGAGGTCGGCGGGGCCAAGCTCTGGGGTTCCCCACCTCCGGGAGACTCGTTCTGGAGAATGGTAGAGTCCAAGGGATTCGAGGTGACCACCTTCGACAAGGCGATCAGCGGCGGTGAGAAGAAGGTCGATGTCGGGATCGCTCACGCCATGACGAAGGACGCTTACAAGTCCCTCGACCCGACCACTGCCGAAATCACGCTCGTGTCCGGCGACAAGGACTTCGTTCCGGTCGTGGAGGACCTGGTGGCGGAAGGGTTCCACGTGGTGGTCGCATTTTGGAGTCATGCCGCGAAGGAGCTTAGGGAGGCCGCCTCCGAGTTCTTCGACCTGGACCCCCACGTCGAGACGTTGGCCAAGTAGACTCGCCGCCAGCGGCCACGGCTCGACGCTCTCACGAGTATCATAGAGCAAACCCGGGAAGCCACGCAAGATGCCCACCGCCGACCAAATCAAGGCTCTGATCCGTAGCCACGTCGATCAAGACGAAGAGCGGTTCCTGGCCATTGCCTTGCAGATGGCGGCCCACGCGGCGCGCCAGGGGCACGGGAAGGTGGCGACCGAGCTTCGTGAGATGGTCGACTCCGCCCGGAGCAGCAAGCGGTCTCGGCCCGCTCGACGGCCGTTCGCAGTCGCCACGCCGAAGGGTGAGCTGGCGGGCCTACTGACGGCTTCTGCTCCATCGTCCCGCGTCGCCGACATGGTGCTCGACCCCGACCTCCAGCAGTCCCTCGAACGAGTTCTGCGGGAACAACGAGCTTCGGACAAGCTCGCTGCCCACGGCCTCTCCCCGGCCAGGAAGCTGTTGCTGGTGGGGCCACCGGGCACGGGGAAGACGATGACCGCAGCCGTCCTTGCCGGAGAGCTGAACCTACCCCTCTACACCGTGGTCCTCCATGCCTTGATCACCAGATTCATGGGTGAGACCGCTGCCAAGTTGCACCTGGTCTTCGATGCGATGGTTGATGCCCGTGGCGTGTACCTGTTCGACGAGTTCGACGCGATCGGTGCCCAGAGGGATGTCGGACAGGATGTCGGTGAGATCCGCCGGGTCCTGAACTCTTTCCTCCAGTTCCTGGAGCAGGACCAGTCGAGAAGCATCGTGGTCGCGGCGACGAACCACCCCCGGGGTTTGGACCAGGCGCTGTTTCGCAGGTTCGACGCGGTGGTCGAGTACCGGAAGCCCAGCCCAGATCTGGCCTGCCAGCTCGTTCAGAACCGGCTCGCGATGTTCGAGACCGACGGCATTTCCTGGGATGCGGTCGCCGAAGCCACGGACGGGCTTAGCTATGCCGAGGTCGCGTCTGCGTGCGAGGCGGCTGCAAAGGACGCCGTCATGTCCGACTCGACCTCCATTGCCAGCGAAGCGTTGGTTGCTGCTCTGCGGGAGCGATGGAGAGCACCAGAACACCCCACCAGAGTCTGACCGATGGCTGACGACCGACGCGAGCACCTGAGCCTCCCGGCCAGGTTCACCCAGAGACTCGACTACATCTACCCCAAGCCTGTCCGAGGCAAGGCACCCCAGCGAGCCCCCCGGAACCCCCAGAGCCACGCGAAGCGGCTCCTGGGCCAGTTGGCCACGATCAAGCGGGATCTGGGCAAGTTGGAGACGGACCGGGATGCGGCGGGCGTTTCGATGGCCGAGGGCCTCGTCCTGGAGTTCGAGAGCGAGCCGGGATTCCCCTTGGCCCTCAAGAGCCTCGATCGTCGCGGGTCTGGCATCGAGCTACTCGCCGTGAAGGACCGTGGCAACACCGTCGTGGCCACCGTATTCGTGCCCGAGGGAGCGCTGGCGCAGTTCGAGAAACTCGTGTCCGACTACCAGTCCAAGCTCGACGGCCGCTCGGGCGGACCCAAGAACGAGAACCTCGTCGCCAACATCGCATCCATCCGGAGGGCCGTGTTGGAGTCGCTCTGGACGGAGCAGGACGCCGTTCCCACCGGGACGCAGCCCCTGTGGTGGGAGGTCTGGCTTCGGAACGACGACGAGGCGCTGGAGCAATTCCGTACTTTCGGAGATGAGGTGGGGCTTCGCCTCGGACACCGGACACTCCACTTCCCCGATCGCATCGTGATCCTGGCCTTCGGCTCACCCGAACAGATTTCCCAGTCCGTAGACCTTCTTGACTGCATGGCGGAGCTGCGGCGGGCCAAGCATCTCGCATCCTTCTTCACCGGCCTGCCGCCTCGCGAGCAGCGAGATTGGATGGCCCAACTCGCCGACAACATCGAGGTCGACCCCGAGGAGGCACCGGCCGTCTGTATGTTGGACTCCGGTGTGAACCGTGGCCACCCTCTTCTATCCCCACTGCTGGCCGACACCGACATGCACGCCGTGGATGGCGAGTGGGGTACCTCTGACCACCACGGCCACGGCACCGAGATGGCTGGGCTCGCGGCATGGGGAGACCTGGCGGAGGCACTCGCCGGACCCATCGACGGTCCCGAACATGTCCTAGAGTCGGTCGTGCTGTTGCCGCCCGCGTCGCGTGGCGCTCATGACCCGGACCTCTATGGAGCCGTGACGGCAGCCGGCATAGCACTGCCCGAGGGTGGGGATCGGCCCAACCGCAGTCGGGTCTTCTGCCTGACGGTGATGTCGGAGCACTCCCAGGACAGGGGCCGCCCGAGTTCTTGGTCGTCCGAGATCGACGTGCTGGCCGAGGGCCGTCGGGACGAGAACCCCCGGCTGATCGTCATGTCCGCAGGTACGATCAAGAATCAGGACGACTGGCCCGGATGGCCCGATCGGGGCGACACCGAGGGCATCCACGACCCTGGCCAGGCATGGAACGCCCTCACCGTAGGGGCGTACACCGATCGGGGCTCGACCGACGACCCCGCCTACGACGGCTGGAAGCTCATCTCACGACCTGGAGCCGGGGGGCCATCCACGACAACCTCGATGCCATGGTCTCGAACCTGGCCAATCAAGCCCGAGATCGTCATGGAGGGCGGCAACGCCGTGGTGAACCGGGACGGTGATGTCGGCCTGCCCGACGACCTTCGGCTGCTCACCACCGACAGGGGGATCCTGGGACGGCTGCTCACGACCACGGGCGATACCAGCGGTGCTGCCGCCCTTGCAGCTCGCATGGGAGCACGCCTCAAGCGGATGTATCCGGCCCTCGAACCGGAGACGATCAGGGCCTTGATCGTCCACTCCGCCCGCTGGACGGACGGAATGGTCGCCGCGCTGCCCCGTGGACTCTCCTCGGTAAGGGCCAAGGAGACGCTCCTTCGCCGACATGGCTGGGGTGTGCCGGACTTCGAGCGAGCCGCCTGGAGCATGTCGAACTCGCTCACCATCGTTGCCGAGCGAGCCATCACGCCGTTCAAGAACATCGCGGAGCCCGGTCGAGCGCCCAACATCAAGACCTCCGACTGGCACCTCTTCCGGCTCCCTTGGCCAAAGGCGGCTCTTGAGAGCCTCGGCGACACCGACATCGAGCTTCGGGTGACGCTGTCCTACTTCGTGGAACCGAACCCCTCGGCTCGCGGACGTATCCGCCGTCACCGCTACCATAGCTTCGGCCTACGCTTCAACCTCCAGAACCCCCTGGAGCCCCTCGACGATTTCCGAGCCCGGACTTCGAAAGTCGAACAGGATGAGGACGAAGAGCTACCAGGTTTCGCTGAGCCCGGATGGACGCTCGGCACGCTTCGGAACAAGGGGTCCGTCCTAAGCGACTGGTGGACGGGCTCTGCTGTCGAACTCGCCGCTCGGGAGCACTTGGCGGTCTTCCCCGTGGACGGTTGGTGGCGGCACAGCACCAAGCACGAGCGGTGGGAGGAAGAAGCCCTCTATTCCATCGTGATCAGCATCCATACTCCCGATACCAGCGTCGACCTCTACGCCGAGGTCGCGAACCAAATCACCACACCGGTGCAGATCGCGACCTGAAGCGGTGAAGCCGCACCCGACTGGCTAGTTCGCGTTGTACCCGTGGTCTCGCGAGCAAAGCACCCGCTTCCAGTGGCTTTCCCTCTGGAGAACATCCTCGGGGCTGGCGTGGGTGTCCGCGATCTCCAGGATTGACCACTGCCAATGAGCTGCGTGGCCCGCCCCCTTCTCCGCCAGCACCTTCCGCAGGTCCCGGTTGCCCCCGTGCCCCGTCGCCGAGTAGCTGGACCACCTGGCCCAGATGCCGCCCTGGCCGGTGGCACTACCGACGTAGAGCTGTCCCGTGGAGGTGTCGGTGATGAGGTAGATCCCCGCAACTGCCGCCAGGGCTCCCTTCCAGCTCGGGACCTGCTGTGTATCCAGTCACTGGCCATCTTCGCCGAATCTGGGCGAGCAGGTGACGTTCGCGGCGGAGGTAGAATCCCATGTCGCAAGCCGCCCAACGATGGTCCGCAGTTCTCGCCCGCGCACAGCACTCGGAGCTCTCGCTTCGCGAGTTCGCCAGGCGCGAGGGCTACAACCCGAACACGCTCGCCTGGTGGCGCTGGAATCTTCGCCGCCAGAAGCGCGAGTCCGACCCGGCTCCCCGCCTTGCCGAGGTCGTTCTCGTCGAGGATGAAGAGCCACCGCCCACGAACGACAATGACGGACTCCGCGTCCGGGTCGGACAGGCGGAAATCCTCGTCCACAGCAATGACGACCTCGAGCTGCTCCGTCGCGTCGTCGAGGTGCTCGCATGATCGTTCCCATTCCCGGGCGCATCGTCGTGGCTCTCGACCCCGTCGACTTTCGCAAGCAGATCGATGGGCTCGCCGCTGCCGTCGAGCAGCTCGGTGAAGAACCGCTTGATGGAACCCTGGTGCTCTTCCGAAACAAGCGGAAGAACGCACTTAAAGCGTTGATCTGGACGCACGGCGGGTTCACCTTGGCCTACAAGCGGTTGGAGCGGGGACGGTTCGTCTGGCCCTCTGGGGACGGTGAAACCGTTCGAATGACGCGTGCCGAGCTCGCGGCTCTCCTGGAGGGCCTGGACCTCTCGAATGTGCGCCGACTGAGCCGTTGGAATCCTAAGAATCAGCGTGACACACCCCCTCGAAAGCGTTAGGTGCTGGCATGGCCGGCCTCGCTGAAGTCCTGGATGAAAACACCGCTTTGCGTCAGAAGCTGGCGCAGAGTGAGGCGCGCAATCGCGAGCAGGCAGAACGCTTCAGCGAGCAGCTCGAGGAGCTCGAGGAGCTGAAACGGAAGCTCGAGGCGGTACAGCAGATCAACGACAAGCTGACGCGCGCCCTCGAGCTCATCCAGAAGCAGCGCGAGCTCGCCCAGGCCGAACGATTCATCGCCGACCAGAACCAGCAGCGGCTCTTCGAGGACGAAGACATCGAGGTCCCGCCTCGCGACCCCGAGCTGGAAGCCGCGGACGAAGACAGTGCAGACGACGAGCCCACCGACGGACGCAGGAAGTCTCGGAAGAACGGTGGGCATCCGCGAAGAGGTCGTCGGAAGCTGAAGGACCTCGACCTGCCGAAGAAGAAGGTCACCGTTCCCGTGGCAGAGGCGAGTTGCCTCTCCTGCGGGCAGGGTCTGAAGGTCACCGGAACGACCACGTCGCATCGCACCCGCTGGGTCCCGGGGCACTTCGAGATCCTCGAGGTCGAGCGCGAGCAGTGCGCCTGCCCGAACCACCCCGAGGCCGGGACGTACGCCGCGTCCGAGCCGTTCCTGTTGCCGCGCTCGATGTGCGATGACGGGCTGCTCGCCCGCGTCATCGTCGACAAGCACGAAGACCATCTGCCGCTGAACCGCCAGAGCAAGCGCTTCGCCCGTCAGGGAATGCCGTTCGGCACCAACGTCCTCGCCGGCTGGCTCCTGCGCGGATTCGAGCAGGTCCGACCGGTCGTCGAGGCACTCAGCAAGCAGGTCGTCGAAGACCAGCTCGTGCTGTCGGACGACACGGGGCACCCGGTTCAGGACAAGGGCGACGGGACGCTGCGGAAGGGCCGCCTGTGGGTGTTCACCGATCAGCGCCAGGCCTTCTACGCGTTCTCGCCGAACAAGAAGGGCGTGCACCCGAAGACCATTCTGTCGGAGCTCGGGTTCGAGGGCGGAACCCTCATCGCGGACGGCGGCAGCGAGTACAACCTCGCGGAAGCCGAGCTGGGTCTGGAGCGGGGCGGGTGTTGGAGCCACTTCCGCCGGTACTTCACGACAGCCGCCATCCTCGAGCCGAAAGCGAAGGCGGTCCTGCCGACCATCCAGGACCTGTTCATGATCGAGCGGGAGCTGAAGACGCTCGACCCGGACGACCGCCTCGCGATTCGCAAGGAACGCTCGGCACCCCTGGTGGATGGAGTCTACGGGTTCATCGAGGAGCTGAGCCCGAATCTGCGTCCGACGAGCCTGCTGTCGAAGGCGTGCGGGTACGGGATCAGCCAAAAGAGCAGGATGCACCGTTTCCTCGAGGACGGTCGGGTGCCACTTCAGAACAACATCAGCGAGCTGCTGCTCCGCCAGGCGATCGTGGGCCGGAAGAACTGGATGTTCTCTCGCTCCGAGGGCGGCGCGGTCGCGGCTGCGGGGTGGTACTCGCTGATCGAGAGCGCGAAGCTCCAGGGAGTCGTCCCGCTGCTCTACCTGCACGACCTCTTCCAGCGCTTGCCGAACTGGCCGGCGACCCGGGTCGCGGAGCTGACGCCAATGCGATGGCGTCAGGCGGTGGAGGCGGGCCGGTTCGAGCCGGTTCCACCCGGACAGTTCCTGATGACGTAGGTCAGAGCACTCGACGAAGGTAGCGAACGTCCGGTCAGACGACGAGAATGGTCAGTGACTGGATACTCCCCGCCTGCATCTGGAGCATCACTCTCGACTTCGCTCGATGGTGTCTCATCCCCGCCACCAACAACGCTGGGGCCGGGATCTGTCTCTCGCTGGATGACCGCATCCCGATGACCGACACCGGTCCTGCCACTGGGACAGCGGCGTAGCCGCGTGGCCGGAGGCCACACCAACCGCGGGGGTCCGGGGGAACGGCAGTGACGGGGCGGAAGCGCAGCGGACGCACCGTCACGGCCGCCGTTCCCCCGCTCAGCCCACAGGGGCGCGGTACAACCAGCTGTGCTCGTGCTCCACCACGAAGGACCGCGTCCGGGACATGGCTGGCATCGCCATGGGACCACGTCGAAGGCCCTCTTCATCTTCGACGAGGGCCAGCTGCGCCTCGTGCTCCTTCGGAAGCAGCGCTGGCTGCACGTTGCATCCGGAACGACCCGCCACGACCGGCCGTTCTGGGACATCCCTCGCCACGCCTTCGCGATGGATGTCGTCGTGCTCACCCTCGCCGCCTGGCTGGTCGCTGGCGCGGGACTGCACAACACCGACTGGCCCTGGACCAAGGCCAGGCCCGCACGCAGGACGGTCCAGCGATGGGCCAGCCACCTCGCGCCCCACGCCGACGCGTGGCTTCAGCAGGCCCGGGCACGCATCCTCGACTTCGTCGCGCCACGACCCATGGAAGAACTCCTCCCGGCGGGGGGAATCCCCCCACCGAGAAGAGTGTGCGCGTTCAGCCAGGGCAACGTCCACACCGCCGGCAAGCTTCGTGACGTCGTCTGGCTACTCAAAAACGTAGCGCAATCCCTTCCTATCCCGCTTCTCGATCTCCTGGGCGTGGCGCGCTGGAGGTGGCCATGAAGCTCCACATTCACCGACCAGCCTGATCCACCCCCAGCGGTGGAGATGGCGCACTGCGGTCGCTCCTTCCGGCCACGATGGCCCGGAGCCCATCCCACAGACGGTGTCGTCGATCCGAATTCCGAGCTTCGCGACCCTCGGATTCCCCAACCCCGGAGGAATCCATGCCGATGAAGAAGCCCCCGTCCGAACTGGCCCTGTTGCGGTTCCAGGTCATCAGCGCCTACCTCAGCCTCGACCCGCCGCGCGGACAGCGAACCGCCGTCCTGCAGCAACTCGCCGACAAGACCTGGACCCTGCCCGATGGACGAACCGTCCAGTTCGCCGCAGAGACCCTGCGCGGCTGGGTCCGTCGGTTCCGCAATGGCGGTCTCGAGGCCCTGGAGAACGCGTCTCGCAAGCGGCCCGGCGTCCAGGTCCTCGACGACAACCAGAAGACCCTGATCTGCCGCCTCAAGCGCGATGTCCCGTCCCGCTCCCTCGACCGCATCATCGAGATCGCCGAAGACACCAACCTCATCGAACCGGGTGTCCTGTCCCGCTCGACCGTGCACCGCGTGCTCCGGGCACACGGGCTGTCCAGGCGAAAGCGCGCTGAGACCTCGACCGATGACCTCGATCGCTTCGAAGCCGCCTTCCCCAACGACCTCTGGCAGTCCGACATGCTGTCCGGCCCCTGGCTGCCCGACCCCGACAACCCCGGGAAGCGCAAGAAGGCCTGGCTGCACGCCTGGCTCGACGACCACTCCCGCCTGCTCATCGCCGGCCGCTGGGCGTTCAAGTCCGACCTGCACGTTCTCGAGCTGTCGTTCCGTGAAGCCCTTCGCCGATGCGGACTTCCCAAGCGCGTCTACTACGACAACGGCGGACCCTACATCAGCCACCACATGAAGCAGATCGTCGGCGTCCTGAGTAATCAACGGCCGATCTACACCACCGCCAACCGCCCGGAGGGTCACGGCAAGATCGAGGCCTTCAATCGCTTGTGTCGCGCCGCGTTCGTCGACGAGGTGAAGGCGTCTTCGATCACCACTCTCGATGAGCTGAACACCGCGTTCAACGCCTGGAAGGACCTCAAGTACAACCGGCGTCCGCACAGCGAGGTCGGACAGACTCCGTGGGACCGATGGCGCGCGGAGCCCGGCCGCATCGAGACCGTCTCGGAGCGGCTGATCACCGAAGCCTTCCTGTTCCGGACGAAGCGCACGACCGACAAGTCCGGCGTACTGAAGCTGTTCGGCACCCAGTTCCAGGTGGGCCCGGAGCTGGCCCGGCGGCGCGTCGAGGTGCGCTACGACCCCGAGCGGATGGAGACCATCGAGGTCTGGCACGGGGACACGTTCCAGGAGCGGGTCCGACCGCTCGAGGTCACGCCCAACCGCAGACCGCGAGCGGAGCAGGACCCCATCGAGCCCGCGCCAGACGGCCCGGTCGTGGACTGGCTCGGCCATCTGGCCGACCAGCACGAGCCGATCCCCGAGCACGACACCATCGAGGCCGCCCTGGCCGAGCGCCGCCAGCAGGACGCCGCGGTCGCGGACGTCTTCGAGCGCCTGCTCGATCCCGAGGTCTACGACGAGGGCGAGGTCCACGAGTTCATCGGTCGGTACGGTCCCTTCGAGCCCGAGACCATCGAAGAGCACGTGCGCTTCGCCATCGAGATCGGCGGTTCGGACCAGCACATCCACACGGTGCTGTCGGGTCTTCGCAAGGCGCTGGGAGGTGTGGCATGAACACGCCCACCGTCCCGCCCGCGCAGAAGCGCAGGCTGCAAGCGCACTTCGGCTTCACGGGCCTTCCGTTCCGGAAGAACGTCAAGGCGCACAACATGTTCGACTCGCAGTCCCAGCGCGAGCTGCGCCACGGCCTGCACCTGTGGCTCGAGGTCCGCGGCCTCGGCCTGGTCACGGGCCCCAGCGGAGTCGGCAAGTCGATCTCGTTGCGGCGCTTCGTCGGCGAGCTCCCGAGCGATCGATACGCGGTGCATCACTTCGGTCAGATCCCGACGACGCCGATGGGCTTCCTGCGGGCGTTGGCGCGTCATCTGGAGCTTCGGTCCCGGCTCCATCTGGCCGACCTGTTCGAGGACATCCGCGAAGCCCTGGCGCGTCATGAGGACGAGCACGGCACGCATCCGGTGCTGGTGCTGGACGACGCGGAAGGGATGCGGTCGGCAACGCTGGATCTGGTTCGGCGGCTCACCGCGCACGAACTGGACGGCCGTGAGCCGGTGAGCATCCTGCTGGTCGGTACGGAGCGGCTGTTGGACACGCTTCGGGACCCGGTGCTGAACCCGCTGCGCAACCGCTTCGGCTACGCCCACCAGCTGCGCGCCTTCGGCAGGGAGGACGCCCAGAACTACGTGCGGCATCACGTCACGGCGTCGGGCGGGATGGACGCGCTGTTCTCGGATACGGCGGTGACCGCGCTCTTCAACGGCTCGCAGGGCGTGCCCCGCCAGCTGAACCAGCTCGCGCTGCAGGCGCTGATCGAGGCCGTGGTGCAGGGCCACGATGCGGTCGACGGACGGCTGATGAAACGCGTGATGAAGGCGCACCCGCTCTACGCGGCGACGCGCGGCGGGTAGTCCAACCCGGGACACGGACGAGCAGCGTGTTTCACGCGGTGGAGACGGCGCTCTTCGTCCGCATGGGACACGGACGAGCAGCGTGTTTCACGCGGTGGAGACGGCGCTCTTCGTCCGCATGGGACACGCTGAATGCCCGTGTCCCACGGCTGTCTGGCGCTGCCCAGTGGGACACACCGCAATCGCGGATCCCACGTGCACCACCGGTGGACGAGGCTGGGATTTCAGCGGGCCAGGAAGCCGGTACGAGACACGATGGAGTTGCGGCGTCAGGGGCTGGCTCGGCCACCGGCTCCTCCCCGTTCTCCTCTGCGTCTCGTCGGGCCTTGTAGGAGTCACGCACCTGCTCGAAAACGCCAAGCCAAGCAGCCTTGTGTTCGGACCACTCGGCGCTATCAAAGCTCTGAACGACCCGATCGCCAGGGTCCACCTGCTTGGCCCCACCCGCCGTCGTCGCCCATGCTGTCGCGATCACACCGCAGGTGTCCTCTGTCACAGAACGAGCCTCCAGTACAAGCTGAACGCGCCCGGGCTCTCGTTCGTCGAGGTGGAGGCCGAGGTACTTGCGGTAGGTGGGGTTGCCGCTGTCGGAGGTCTCGATGAAGCTGAGCGCGTAGCACGTCGAATGAGGCCAGATGTGCGGCTCAACCAACTTGGTCCTGGCGTCGGACTTCATTGTTTCCAGAAGGGCTTTGGCCCCGAGTCGGTCAGCGAACGCGTCCAGCACCAGTTGGTTCTCGGCCTTGGTGTACTTCCGAGCGGTAGAGGTGGGCTTGACCACCTGATGGACTTCCACCTGACGCGCGAGCAGGAAGCCTCCCTCCGACTGGAAGGCATGGAAGGTGAGCAGGGCGATGTCCATGCCGGATGAGACCATGAAGTCCACCATGCGACGAGTCGTGTCGTCGACGCCCAGTCCCACGAGGACAGCCCTGGGGATCTCCGTGAAGGAGCCCTCACCGCCGAACTGCTCTTTGTGCCACTCAGCGAAGTTGTCGATCTTCGGAATCCCCCCGGTCCCCGAACGGGCCTCGATGTGGCGGGCGAGGGACTCAGAGTCCATCTCGGCCAGGTACGACACGTAGTCGATCACCTGCGCGACCGCGTCCCGCGTCAGCGTGCCCCGCTTCAACTCGAAGACCACCAAGCGGCCCTCTGCGTCAACACCAAGCAGGTCGAGCGGCCCTCCCTCGGTCTCGGTCTGGCGGCCTACGAGAACCACGTCGCCGAGGAGCCCTGGGACTTCCACAAGCAGGTCTTCCAGCTTCTTCTCGGTATCGGTTCGGTTCATGCCGTCGCAGCGAGTAGCGGAGAGGGTTCCCTCATCATCCACCACTCGCCAGACCTCGATTCCCTTCATGCGGCCTCCATGAGGCCGTTCTACCAGACTCTCTGCGGAGACGGCCAACAGCAGTGCTGCCCGTAGCACTGGTGACGGTCGACTCCCGCGAGTCCCGGTTTAGGTTGTCGGAATGCCGCTTCCTTCAACCATCCACATGGACTACGTGCGAGGTGGCGAAACTGAACTTTGGAGACAATCTTGCAGACCCAGCCCCCTCCCCACTTCGAGCTGACCATCCGCTACACCACGGCTGAGGACGGCTCCCATGTCTTCAGCGTTGTCGAGCGCGACGACTACCTGCGCTACTGCCGCCACCTTCGATGCGCGCCGTTCAGGGTCGTGCTCGACCCCGACATCGCGGCCGACATTGGCGGCGTCTCCGGCAACGACCTGCTGCTGAACTCGGTGGAGCACGCCCTGTTCCCCCATATGGCGATCGTCACGCCCACGTGGGCGAACAGGCCATGACGTCGAAGGCGACTAGCTTGGGGAACCCGGTGATCCGGCTGCCCTGGAAGTCGCAGGGTCGGTGGCGTGAGGAAGACTTCAACGACGCCCTCGCCTGGATACTCCAAGCGGAACCCCTGGCTGCAAGTGGTCTCGCGGCCGCCGCAGGGGTGGACATGGTTGCGACCAAGCCCATCAAGATCAGGGTCCGCTCGGGCGGAAGCGGCGTCGGCCAGCCAGACCTTGTGCTCACAGGGGAGAACGCTCGGGGCAACGTCACGCGCGTCGTGGTGGAGCTGAAGACCAGCCTGGGCACGGGCCTCACCGAACACGAACGGGAGGGCTACCCGAGGTTCTTCGACGGCATCCCCAGCTCTCGGCGAGCGTTGGTGCTCGTTGGGCCGCCTGGGTATGTGCCCAGGCACACGAAGCCCGCCTCTGCGACATTCTGGACGCACCGCGAGCTTCGAGAGCACATCGAGGCGGCGTTCCGGGATCAGATTGCCGGCGCTCTCCTTGCGGACATGTGGCTACACTTCTTCGGAGTGGATGTGGCCGTGGCCGACATCCCAAACCTGATGGCAGGGACCGGCTACGCCACCCTGTGGGCGTTCCTTCGTCCACTCCTCGTCGCAACCAACGCGCGCGAGAACCTCGTGGCTGGCCGAATCGTAGGCACCCGGAACAACTCCCTCCCCTGGTACGGGATGCACATCAAGAAGGGCGGCTCGCAGGTAGCTTGGGTCGGATTCGTTAACGATGAGGGCAAGGGCCACATGGAGCTGAACATCCGCTCGAAGAAGGTGTTCAAGGCCGTCAAGCAAATCAGCGGTGGGACGACCTACAAGTACGACGCCGGCCAGTGGTTCGCGGGGAGCTGGTATCCCACGGGGGAGGTACTAACTCCAGAACGAGTCCTGGCAGACGGGCTCGGGGAAGCTCTCGACCTCCTGAGCGACGGCTAGTAGGTGGACATGAATCGGGAGCAGCAGATCATCACGTGGGTCCAGGCGTCCGCTTCTAGGCACGGCCGCTTCACGAAGAAGTGGGGGCCGGGGGAGGGGAACAAGATCACGAATCGGATCATGAAGGAGGTCGAAGCGCTAGTGGGGACCGAACTGGGGGCGTGCATCGCTGAGCAGAAGCTCACCCCGCACAGCGATCAGTCAGTGGACTACTGGTTGGAGGCCGAGCGCACCGTCATCGAGGTCGAGTTCAGCCTCTCGAACCCGGCGGCGGTCTTGCAGAAGGACATGTTGAAGGTGATGCTCGGCATCGAGGCCGGCCGAAAAATCGATCGGCTGGTACTGGTCGGTGGCCCAGGGAGTGAGCGCCGGCTGGACCTCCCATCAGCCCAGGAAGTCATCGGCTTCGCCAAGCGGCAGTTCCGCGTCCACGTCGTCGTCCACGAGCTGACGGTATGAACCGACCTACACCTCGACAACCTCGGGCTCCCCGAACTCGAACAGCTCCTGGGAGGTCAGCGCCCGCCGAACCCTCTCTGGCTCTCCTCTCCCCAGCGCCGCCCATGCGGATGTGGTGACCATCGGCACCACCATCAGGAGCACCCGGAGCCGCTCGGGCTCCACCGCGTCGCGGAGGAGGCCCAGCTCACCCAGGTAGCGATCCCGGTGCGCGGTGCCGAACAACTGGTAGAGGACGACTGGGTTGGGGCAGCCCTGGGCGCAGGCGGAGGCCGTGCGGTGGATCATCTGGTAGGTGACGCTCTCGACCCCCGCGCGGTCGAGCGCCACCGACCCGAAGGGTTGGATCAGTCGTAGCCACCGGTCGAGCACACCCAGCTTGTTGGCGCTCGGTGAAGAGCCCAACCACTTGCTCACCGTCGGGTAGCTCGGCTCGGTCCACTTCCCCTCGATCGCGATGGCCGCGCTCGGTTCCCTGATCATCACGTCTGTGAAGGAGGGCCTGTTGGTGCCCCCGGACGGCCTTGGGGCGGCCGCGACCTGGGCCTCGACCTCGACCGTGTAGTTGTCGCCGGGCATCACCGTCAGGGGCAGCCTCTCTGCACGCCACCACGCCAGCAGGGGCAGCGTGGACCGGGCCGGGCTCTCGAACTCCTTGTTGGGCAGCACGTCGAGCAGCTCGGCGAAGGTGTAGCTGGCGTCGTTGAGGATGAAGGTTCGTGTGGTCATCAGGGCGGGTCTAGCTCTCCAGCGAAAGCCTGCCAGCAACGGCGAGCAGCTCCAACTCCAGATCCCGGAGGTCGGTTCGATCACGACGACGGCTCGGCCTCCGTCGGATGTCCGAAAGCCGCTGGTTGAGGTCGAAGTCGAAGGCATCGATCCAGTACACGGGGACGACCCACCAGTCATCGGCGTCAGTCGAGACCAGAGTGTCGCGGACGAGCGGCTCCTCACTGGGTTCGCCCCGTTCCACCTCCTCGTACAGGTCGAGGTGGTTCAGGAGGCAGGTATCGTCCTCCCCGTTGGCGTACAGCCACGTCGTCCCGTCAGGGCGAGTGACGCGCAGGATTTCCGCAGGATTGGACATGGAGGCTCCATCAGAGAGGGTGTGATCGGCTCCGCCCGCAGGTCTGCCACCTGCTGGCCTGGCTTCACGGGACGAGGGAGCTTTGGGTGTCCGGAGGTCAGCGGTTGACACGGCGACTCACCCTGCCTGCACAATGGTCACCCTGGAGAACTGGAAGGCAGGCTTGACCCGAGGAAGGCGTTTCCTCCCCAGACTCTCAGCCAGCCGGTGGAGCCAGTGTCCAAGACCCTTCTGCCAGGGCAGTACGAAGTCGTGCTCTCCCAGCCTGACGAAGTACCCGTCGAAGAGCCAGTCCAGGCAGACGTCGGCCACTCCGAGCCTGCTTTCCAGCGATGTGAGCCCCATCACGCTGATGTGCACGCCCAAGAACGTGTCGAACACGAGCCAGCAGTAGGGCGGCCGTTCCAGCACTGCAAGGAACGTCCCCCCGAACATGCGATGTGCCATCAAGCCGGGATGCTTACCCTGCGCAGCCAGGACGCCGCGATGCGCCAGGCTGGCCTGGGTAATGAAGTTGATGTCGCCCTCGGTGATGGGTCCACTCACGTCGGCCGGAACGATCAGGGCGCTGGCCTTCTCGCTGGCGTCCATCAGCCCACCTCCACGAGGTCGCCGAAGTGTTCGAGGATGCAGGTGGTCGCCCCCACACGCTCTGCCCATTCCAGGGCCTCCACGCGGGTAAAGAGGAACCACTCCCGACTCCCGGAGGTCAGGTTGCCGTGGCGCTCCGCGTACCGGGTGTCCGGTCCCCCAGCGCCAACGAGAAAGTAGGTGCCGCTAGGCGTCCGGTACAGGGCCTCGTTGATGTACGTGAAGTCGCGGGTGTCGTGGGTGTTCTCCCACTCGGCGATCAGGGTCGCGGTCTCCGTGTCGTACAGCTTGCGCTCGATGACCTTCTTCATTTTCGTCTCTCTGGTCTGGGTGTGTGGTGCGGGGCCACCTCGGCCCTGCACCTGCTCTACTCGTGAGCGCCCGAAGCCAAACCCACCGGCCGCCGATCGATAGAGGGGGATCAAGCTGGGTCACCGCCCACAGGAGCACGCCTTCAGTGAGACCTAAGTGCCAACCTTAGGAATGCCGCCTGCGCCGTCGCGGCCGAGGCTGCCGACAGTCGGATCATGGGAAACCCTGGGGGTTGCGCCGAGAAACCCCCAGGGTTTCTGCCGGTCGTCGCCGACGGTCGCCTGACGTCGCCAAACCTGGCCATGAAGCATGATTTCAAACTTCACTCGCCGATTGATGGCTCTCGTTTCGTGAGGACGAGGGGTTTGGCGTCGCCGGTGATCTGCCCATCGGTAGCGTGGGGCAGGAGGTGCTCATGCTCGACGACGCCACACTCCCACCACCAGATCAAGACGACGTGCTGATCGGCGACGAGGCCGCCGGACGGCTACTCGGGGTCTCGGCCCGCACCGTGAGGGCGTACAGAGCCCAGGGAATGCTGCCCTGCGTCGTCGGGATCACCGGCGCGTGGCGCTACCGACGCGGCAGCCTGCGCGCCCTGATCCGCGAGCGGGAGGGCTGGCTTCGCTAATCGGGGGCCTCAGGTACATCCGGCACCGTCTTCGACCCCTGGCAGCGTGCTCAGCCACTCCTCCATCAGCCGCGACATCGTGACACCCTTGGCCTGAGCAGCGGCTCGCAGGCGGTCGTGAAGGCTCGGAAGTACCGAGAACCCAACAACCTGTCGCCGCTCCCCGTTGGGCTTCGGTAGCGACCTGCTTGGCGCTTCGACGTGCTCCATGGAGCCTCCCCGTTCTACGTACTCGACTACGCGCTGTTCGATACCCCCTGAGCACGTCGACCCCGCCAGCAATCTGACAGGGCCTCGGTGTTTCTGGCCTTTATACCTTTGGAGTTGCAGCTCTTGGGGTAGTTGGTGCCGTTGTTGCTCTTGATGCTCTCGTGGTCGTTGATGTTCGGGCTTGTCAGTTCGTCGCTTCTCTGAACCTGCGGGCAGGCGAGCCTGGCGAGTAGGTGGCTCTCTGAACCGGATGTTCCCATCGGCGAGCCTGTCCACCTTCCCCCTGACAGCGGGCTACCGGACTCCGTGAACGAGCAGCTCACGATCGCCCCTCCAGCCCAGGGACCATGGCTAATGCTGTAGGTCAGCTCCTTGATAGTCGGCAGTTTTCTCGCGCCGCGAGGTCGAATCGCTGGGTGAGACCCGCCAGCCTCCTTTCGGAGGGCAGCCCTCCCACCAACTCTAAGGCCGATGAGTCGCTGCACGGTGTGATCCGACAACACCATCATATATGAATGCCGCGCCTCGTCAACCCCAAAAATATAGTTTGCAAGGTAGGTTTGCTTTCGCCGGGATCCGCGTAGCCTCCTCCGCGCTTGGAGTTGCAGCTCTTGGGGTAGTTGGTGCCGTTGTTGCTCTGTATCCAGTCACTGACCATTCTCGTCGTCTGACCGGACGTTCGCTACCTTCGCCGAGTGCTCTGACCTACGTCATCAGGAACTGCCCCGGCGGAACCGGCTCGAACCGGCCCGCCTCCACCGCCTGACGCCATCGCATTGGCGTCAGCTCCGCGACCCGGGTCGCCGGCCAGTTCGGCAAGCGCTGGAAGAGGTCGTGCAGGTACAGCAGCGGAACCACGCCCTGCAGCTTCGCGCTCTCGATCAGCGAGTACCACCCCGCAGCCGCGACCGCGCCGCCCTCGGAGCGAGAGAACATCCAGTTCTTCCGGCCCACGACGGCCTGGCGGAGCAGCAGCTCGCTGATGTTGTTCTGAAGTGGCACCCGACCGTCCTCGAGGAAACGGTGCATCCTGCTCTTTTGGCTGATCCCGTACCCGCACGCCTTCGACAGCAGGCTCGTCGGACGCAGATTCGGGCTCAGCTCCTCGATGAACCCGTAGACTCCATCCACCAGGGGTGCCGAGCGTTCCTTGCGAATCGCGAGGCGGTCGTCCGGGTCGAGCGTCTTCAGCTCCCGCTCGATCATGAACAGGTCCTGGATGGTCGGCAGGACCGCCTTCGCTTTCGGCTCGAGGATGGCGGCTGTCGTGAAGTACCGGCGGAAGTGGCTCCAACACCCGCCCCGCTCCAGACCCAGCTCGGCTTCCGCGAGGTTGTACTCGCTGCCGCCGTCCGCGATGAGGGTTCCGCCCTCGAACCCGAGCTCCGACAGAATGGTCTTCGGGTGCACGCCCTTCTTGTTCGGCGAGAACGCGTAGAAGGCCTGGCGCTGATCGGTGAACACCCACAGGCGGCCCTTCCGCAGCGTCCCGTCGCCCTTGTCCTGAACCGGGTGCCCCGTGTCGTCCGACAGCACGAGCTGGTCTTCGACGACCTGCTTGCTGAGTGCCTCGACGACCGGTCGGACCTGCTCGAATCCGCGCAGGAGCCAGCCGGCGAGGACGTTGGTGCCGAACGGCATTCCCTGACGGGCGAAGCGCTTGCTCTGGCGGTTCAGCGGCAGATGGTCTTCGTGCTTGTCGACGATGACGCGGGCGAGCAGCCCGTCATCGCACATCGAGCGCGGCAACAGGAACGGCTCGGACGCGGCGTACGTCCCGGCCTCGGGGTGGTTCGGGCAGGCGCACTGCTCGCGCTCGACCTCGAGGATCTCGAAGTGCCCCGGGACCCAGCGGGTGCGATGCGACGTGGTCGTTCCGGTGACCTTCAGACCCTGCCCGCAGGAGAGGCAACTCGCCTCTGCCACGGGAACGGTGACCTTCTTCTTCGGCAGGTCGAGGTCCTTCAGCTTCCGACGACCTCTTCGCGGATGCCCACCGTTCTTCCGAGACTTCCTGCGTCCGTCGGTGGGCTCGTCGTCTGCACTGTCTTCGTCCGCGGCTTCCAGCTCGGGGTCGCGAGGCGGGACCTCGATGTCTTCGTCCTCGAAGAGCCGCTGCTGGTTCTGGTCGGCGATGAATCGTTCGGCCTGGGCGAGCTCGCGCTGCTTCTGGATGAGCTCGAGGGCGCGCGTCAGCTTGTCGTTGATCTGCTGTACCGCCTCGAGCTTCCGTTTCAGCTCCTCGAGCTCCTCGAGCTGCTCGCTGAAGCGTTCTGCCTGCTCGCGATTGCGCGCCTCACTCTGCGCCAGCTTCTGACGCAAAGCGGTGTTTTCATCCAGGACTTCAGCGAGGCCGGCCATGCCAGCACCTAACGCTTTCGAGGGGGTGTGTCACGCTGATTCTTAGGATTCCAACGGCTCAGTCGGCGCACATTCGAGAGGTCCAGGCCCTCCAGGAGAGCCGCGAGCTCGGCACGCGTCATTCGAACGGTTTCACCGTCCCCAGAGGGCCAGACGAACCGTCCCCGCTCCAACCGCTTGTAGGCCAAGGTGAACCCGCCGTGCGTCCAGATCAACGCTTTAAGTGCGTTCTTCCGCTTGTTTCGGAAGAGCACCAGGGTTCCATCAAGCGGTTCTTCACAGCCTCTGCACCGCCTTCTTCGGCGCGCCGACGACCTGAAGGCCATGGATGAAGCCCGCGCGCATGAAGTGGGTAGCGCGTGTGTTCCCCCTCTCGTTTGCCGTGTACACCTCGGGGCGAAGTCCCTCGGCGGAAGCGCGCTTGATGATGGTCTTCAGGGTGTAGGGATTGATGGGGTAGTCCCGGTCGAAGAGTCCCTGCGACGGCGAACGGCCCTCGGTCAAGCGCAGCAACAATGGCTCCAACACCGGGGCCACGGGCACCGTGCGGCCCTTGCGCTCCTGCTTCGTCTTGCCCAGCTCGGGTCGGATGCGCACCATGGTCGTGTCCGTTCGGCGCAGACCTCGGAAATCCCCGACCTTCAGCCCGATGACCTGACCGATGCGTAGGCCCAGACCCCGCGCGACCTCGAAGATGTCCCCGACATCGGCGCTCTCGGGCCGAGTGAGGGTCCGCGCCGCCCGAACGAGCATGTCCATCTCCGCCCAGGTCGGGGCCTCCAACGGGTCGCTGGGGACGGGGGGCTCCGGGACGATCCGAGACTTCTGGCGTGGAGGGGCAGGGAGGCCCGGCCACGCGTCCTCACCCTCATCTGCTCCCCACTCCCAGGCTTGATGCACGTACCGCATGATCTGGTTCAGCCGGTTGCCGCCCGGCGGCTTTCGCCTCTTCCCGGAGGGGCGCGCGGGAGAACCGTCGCGACAACGACGGCCCTTGGGAGAGGGGGTCGGAGTCACGCGCATCCACGCCAACACGTCCGTGCACGTGCGAGTCGTCAGCATCGTGACCGGGATCGGGTCATCCTGCTGAAGTCCTTGGGTGGCCCGAAGCCCGCGCTCGAACGCGAGCAGGGCCCCCGCGATCGTATTCAGCGTGCTGCCCCGCGCCCCCTTCACGTTGATTCGCCAGTCGTAGAAGGCTGCGAAGAGGTCCGTCAGCTCGGTGGTGTTCGGTCGGGCGGGCTGCGTCGGCCTGCCTGAGTCATCGGGGCGCTCGAAGTGCCCCGTCGTCTGAATCGCTTGGCTGATCTGGATGGCCATCACCTTCGCCTCGGCGGGGGTGCCGTAGAAGGTCCAGCTCTGGGCCACCTTCTTCCCGTCGGTGTCGATCTCGCGCCATCGCATGCGGTGCTTCCCGGCCTCCAGCTCCTTGGTGCTGACGCCCGGGTGCGTTCGTGAGTGGCTGCCCATCGCTTCCTCCCCGACACCGCGCTGTGTCACGCGCTGTGTCATCAGACCTGTACGCGGGAGGAGCCACTTCTAAACCCAGTGGTGGCCAGACAACGAAAAAGCCCCGAAGTCTCTCGACTCCGGGGCTCTTCGGTTCGGGTGGCCGGATCGGTCTACAGCTTCTGCGAGTAGAACTCGATGATGGCCGCTTCGTTCAGGTCGAACGTCAGGTCGTGACGGTCGGGCTTGGACGTGAGCTTGCCGGTGGCCTTGGCGGGGTCGAAGTCGAGCCAGGACGGACGCGGAAGGCCCGCGGACTGCTCGATGACCTCGGTGACGAAGGACTTGTTGCGGCTCTTGGGCTTGACGGCGATCTCGTCGCCGGGCTGCACCTGGTAGCTCGGGCGGTCGACGCGCTTGCCGTTGACCTGGATGTGCCGGTGCACGATGAGCTGACGCGCAGCCGGGATCGTGCGGGCGAGGCCGAGACGCCACACCAGGTTGTCGAGCCGGGACTCGAGCAGGTGCATCAGGTTGGCCGCGGCGTTGCCCCGCATCTTGGAGGCCTTCTTGACGTAGCCCTGGAACTGCTTCTCCAGGATGCCGTAGTGCCACCGGGCCTTCTGCTTCTCGATCAGTCGAATCTTGTAGTCGCTGGGCTTGCTTCTACGCTTGGTGCCGTGCTCACCGGGCGGAAACGGACGATCCAGGGTCGGAGTCGTCGTCAGTCCGGGAAGCACCGTGCCCACACGCCGGCACTTCTTCAGCCGGGGTCCACGAAAACGCGCCATGATTGGCTCCTCGTCGGGTGCTCGTCGCCAGCATCACTCGATGGGCGACTGGGAATGCCGACCGGGGGCTCGATCCGAGGGATCGTGGGCCGGTACGGCGAAAATCAACATCCAAACATCGGCTTGGATGTTCAATGGATGTCTTACTTGATTTCCCGATGCAGGGTGTGGCGACGCAGGTACGGGTTGTACTTGCGCAGCTCCAGCCGCTTCGGGGTGTTCTTCTTGTTCTTCTGGGTGGTGTAGCGAGACATGCCAGCCACACCGGACTCGCGCTGTTCGGTGCACTCGAGCGTGATCACCTGTCGCGCGACGTTCCTCTTCTTGGCCATGGGGTCCCCCTTGGGATCGGGATCCGAACCCCCGGCATGTAAAGCGGTGCGGGGGGTCGGGCAAGGCACGGCCTGCGGGGGAGCGCCGCGGCACGACCTCGTATAGACACCGGTCTTCTCGATGTTCGGAGGGACCATGCGGCGGATGGGCTGGATCGCGATGCTGATCGCGGGCTGTACGGGGACTTCGGATCCCTTCGATTCCGACGAGCCCGACACGGACATGGACACGGACACCGACACGCCCGTGGGCGCGGACGATCTGGCGATCGTCGATGCGATGCGGGCCGGCACGACGGCTCCGATGGACGGTCTGGCTGCGGTGGCGTGGTCTGGAGGCTGGCCGATCGTGGGGGTGAACGCGGACGCGCTCGAGACCCTGACGTTCGTCGTCGACCCCGCCGATCCCGCGCTCGCCGACCTGGATACGAGCAGCCTGTCGATCGCGGGAGACTTCACGGAATGGGTCCCTTCGCCCATGACGTGCGACGTCGTCTGTGTCGCGTCGTTCCTGGTCGACAGCTCCACAGAGCTCGCCGGCAGCGGGTACAAGCTGGTCGACGCGAACGAGACCTACCGCGCCGACCCCTGGGCCCGGTCGTACACCTACGACGAGTTCGGCGAGCTCTCCTACGTCCGGCCGCCGTCCGACACCTGGCGGCTCGACCGCTGGCCGGACGCCGAGCCCGCGGATGGGTCGGTGGGGCCACGGGATCTGCGGGTCTACGTGCCAGCAGGCGTCGATCCGGCCAGTCCAGCACGGGTGCTCTACGCCCACGACGGCAACAACCTCTTCGATCCGGGCGCGATCTGGGGGGGATGGCGCTTGCAGGACGCGCTGGCAGGGCTCTCGGAGCCTCCGGTCGTGGTGGGCATCGACAACACCCCGGCGCGATTCGACGACTACACGCACGTCCAGGACGACCTCGGAGACGGCCTGGTGGGCGGTCAGGGCGACGCCTACGCCGACTTCGTGCACCACACGGTCCGCCCCCACATCGAAGCCAGGTACGGCTCGAACGGCGTGGATGGCCAGCTGGGGAGCTCGCTGGGCGGCCTGATCAGCCTGCACATCGCCCATCGGTTCGCTGGCGAGTACGACTTCGTCGCCAGTCTGTCCGGGACGCTCGGATGGGGCCGGTTCGGCGACGTGGCCGCGCCCGAGGACCTGATCGAAGCCCGCTGGCTGGCGTCGGACCCGGGTGGCGTGGTGTTCCTGTCGAGCGGAGGCGGGCCGGGTGGCGACGGGGTGTGTTCGGATCCCGATGGCGACGGCACGACCGAAGACGACCCGGACGCGTCCGACAACTACTGCGAGACGCGCCAGATGGCGGATGCCCTGGCTGCCGCTGGGCGCACCTGGGATGCCGACCTGTTCCACTGGCACGCGCCGGGCGACCCCCACAACGAGGCTGCCTGGGCCGAGCTCGTCAGCCTCCCGCTCGAGCGCTTCGAAGCCATACAGCCCTAGGCACGAACAACCCTCCAACGAAAGGTCCGGATCTCGGCGGGCACAGTCTCGTCCACTGCGCGATGCCGAGATCCGGATCCGGTCGTCGGTGGGGGACTGCGAAGTCGCGTCCCCCTCACGGTCTGACTGTATGAATTCGCGAGTGCTGCATGCTCACGCTGTGCGCACAGTCTCGTCCACAAACCGTCAGGCGCCCGGCGTTTTCGCTCACGAACCGTCGGGGAGGCCCGGCGACACGAGGGTTTCGGGGGGTAGACCCGCAAGGGCCTCGACGATCCGGGTGTCCAGCGCCCAGGTCGCGCGGGGGATCGGGCGACACTCCACCCCAAAGCACTCCTTTGCGGCGCGGGCCAGTGTGCGCTTGAACCGGGCGTCGTGCTTGCGCAGATCGAGGCTCTGGAGGTGGACGACCTCGTGGAGCAGGGTCTCCAGCGCATCTGCGGGCGTGATGCCGGGGTAGTCCGTGAGGTGGAGCAGGTGCCGGTCGTAGTCGGCGAAGGCCAGGCGACGCCGGGGCTTCTTGCTGGCGCGACGGACGTGCAGGCGGGGCAGATTGCCGTTCAAGCGGCTCTCGTCGCCCCCGAACACCGGCAGGCGGGCCATGTGCTCGAGCCAGGGGGTCAGGGCGATGCCCGCCACGCGATCGGCACCGGGCCGGGCATCGGCACTCGGTCGGGACCGCTTGCGACGCGCCTTCTGCCGCTCACGGATCCGCCTGGACGCGTTCTTCGCATGGGCCTTGCGCAGACAGGCGAGACAGGCCGCACCGATGAACCGTGCGCCGCAGCGGGGACAGGTGCGAGCAGCCGTCACTCCTCCTCGAGCTCCTTCATCATGTCCTCCATCGAGGGCATCTTCTGGGGCTTCGGGGCGGCTTCCCCGTCATCGGTGCCCTCGGAGCCGTCGTCTTCGAGCTCCTTCATCATGTCCTCCATCGAGGGCATGCCGCCCGGTTTGCCATCGTCGGCGCCGTCGTCCTCCAGCTCGTTCATCATGTCTTCGAGGCTGGGACCATCGGGCTTGGGCTCGGTGCCCGTGGGGTCTTCGCTGAAGAAGTCCGGCTGGGGCTGGGCGGCCTGCTCGTCGAAGGGCCAGGTGGTGGCGATGGGCACGTAGGCGATGATCAGCACCCCCACGGTCATCACGCCCAGGAAGGGTAGGGCGTAGCGATACACCTTCGTCAGGGGCAGATCGAAGCGGAAGCTCGCCAGGAACAGGTTCAGGCCGACCGGCGGCGTGAGGTAGCCGAGCTCGAGGTTCGCGAGGAACAGGATCCCCAGGTGCACCGGGTGGATGCCGAACACCGCAGCCACCGGGATGATGAGGGGCACGACGACCACGATGGCGCTGTAGATGTCCATCAGGCAGCCGACGAGCAGCAGGAGCACGTTCAGCAGCAGGATGAACACGATGCGGTTCTCGACCCGGGCTTCGACCCAGTCGCGCACGGCCAGCGGGATCTCGGCGTCGACCAGGTAGCTCGTGAAGCCCAGCGCAACGCCGAGGATCACGAGCACGCCGCCCATCAGGGTGGTGGTCTCGACCATCACGCGTGGAACGTCCCGGATCGGGTGCAGGTCGCGGTGGATGACGGTCTCGAGGAGCAGCGCGTAGGCAGCCGTGAACGCCGCGGCCTCGAAGATGGTCATGTAGCCGCCGAAGATCCCGAACAACACGCCGATGGGCAGCAGGATCTCGAACTTCGCGTCCCAGAAGGTGCGCCCCATGTCCTTCATCCGGTCGCGGACGATGGCGCCCTTGTCGGCGTCTTCGGCTGGCAGCCAGTAGCGGAAGCCGTGGTCGCGGATGCCGGCGATGACGCCCATCCCGACGAGCAGGGACACGAGCAGGATGCCGGGGACGATCCCGCCGATGAACAGATCGGTGATCGGGATCTTGGCCGCGACGCCGTACAGGATGACCGGCAGAGAGGGCGGGAACAGCAGGCCGATGGAGCCCGAGGCCGCCAACAGACCCACTGCGAAGGACTTCTTGTAGCCCGCAGCCTCCAGCGCCGGCAGCAGCAGGCCTCCGAGCGCCAGGATGGTCACGCCGGACGCACCCGTGAACGTGGTGAAGAACGCACACACGAGCACGGCGGCGGCCGCGACGCCCCCGGGAAGCCAGCCGAACCAGGCGTTGAACAGCGCCACGAGCCGCTTGGACGCGCCGCCTTCGGCGAGCAGGTAGCCGGCCAGGGTGAACAGCGGCAGCGAGACCAGGGTGGGATCCGCGACGATCCGGTAGGTCTCGGCGGGGACCGCGGTGATCGCGATGGGGATGGGGGCGCCCCAGAACAGCAGCATCGCGGCGCCGCCCATCACGGTGAACAGCGGGGCCCCGAGCGCGACGCCCACCAGGAGCACCAGCGCACCGAGCCAGACGGCCCAGGTGCGGCTGCCGGGCGGGATGAACTGCATGCAGGCGACCAGCGGGACCGCAAGCCCTGCGGCGATGCGTCCGGGCCAGGTCTGGTCGCGCCAGAGGAACCGGGCGGCCATGATCGCGAAGCCCGTGGGCATGGCGATCTGCAGGAACCAGTTGGGCACGCCATCGAGGCCGAAGAACGCCTGGCAGACCGGGACGAGCACCGTGAAGACGGGCAGGATCTGCTCGCTCTCCATCTCGCTGATCACGAGGTTCAGCGACCCGTAGGCGAGGAAGAACGTGACGGCGGTGGCGATGACGCCCGTGACGCCCGCGATGACGGCCTTGGTGCGGCCCTTCACGCCGAAGATGTTGCCGGTGGACAGGGCCAGATGGGTGCCCTGGCGCGCGGCGATCCCCCCGCCCAGGAAGGCGAGCCAGAGGTTGAAGGCCTGGACCCACAGGTTGGCGCCAGAGACGGCACTGCCCGTGATCAGCCGCATCAGCACGGCGTAGACGGGAATGACGACCATGGCGAGCAGCAACCCCACCACCACGGCGTTCTCGACGCGATGCCAGGGTTGCGGGGGCGCTTCGTTGTCGGTGGGGACGGAGCCGGTCATGCCCCTGGGTACCGCATCGGACGTGCTCCTGCGAGGGTTGTGACGCTCCGCATCACTTGTTCTTGGCGCGGTACTCCTCGACGAGCTCCTTCACGCGGTCGAACGCTTCGGGGCCCGCCACCTTCTCGCGCATGATCGGGTGGGTCTCGGCCGCGATCTTCTCCCAGCCCGCACGCTGCTCCGGCGTGGGCTCGTTCACGGTCAGGCCGTACTTCTTCATGACCTCGATGGCCTTGTCGTCCTGCTTGCGGATGGTGTCCTTGAGCTCGCCGCCGCTCTTGCGCGAGATCTCCCGGAGCGTGGCGCGGTGCTCTTCGGGGATGGCTTCCCAGGCGTCCTTGCTGATCACCGTCGCGCCGACGAGGGGGGCCCAGGGGACGTCGAGCATGTTGGGCGCGAGCCCGAACCACTGGAAGGCCAGGGCGCCGAGAGGCGTGGTGGGGAAGCTGTCGATCAGGCCGGACTGCAAGCTCGGCAGGATGTCGGTGGCCGCGACGACGACGGGGTTGAAGCCCGACGACTTGAACATCTCGACGGCGCCGGGGTCGCCTTCCCAGGCGAAGATCTTCAGCTTGCCGGCGTCCTTCGGATCCGTGAGGGGCTCCTTGCTGAACAGCCGCGCCCAGCCGGCGTCCGACCAGGCCAGCACGACGTAGCCCTTCTCTTCGATGCGCTTCTCGAAGACCGGCTTCATCTCGTCCATGACGTAGTCGAGCTCGTCGTAGTTCATGATCAGCATGGGCGTGTTGAGCGCCTGGCTGCTGGGGTCGATCTCGAGCAGGCCCAGGTTGGTGATGGCTGCAGCGTGGAGCTGCCCGATGCGCATCTTGCGGAGCATCACGGTCTCGTTGCCGGTCACGCCGCCCGCGTAGATCTTCAGCTCGACCTCGCCGTTGGTGGCTTCCTTCCACTGCTCGCCCATGTTGACGAGCCCCTTGTGCCAGGTGCTGCCTTCGGGGGCGAGGGTGGCGAGCTTGATGACGGTCTGGGCGCTGGCCGTGGAGGCGAACAGCGATGCCGCCAGCATCAGGCCGGACACCTTGGTCAGAGCACTCTTGAAGAACGTCATGCGGACTCCTTACTCGACGAACAGATCATCGAGATGGTCGAGGTAGAAACGGGCTTGTTCCTGGGCGTACAGGTTGGCGAGCTGGTCTTCGGGGCTCTCGTCGGGGTCGACCTCGAGGGCCTTCTCCATGAGCTCCACGAACTCCGCGCGGTTCTGCTCGGAGATGCTCACGCTCGTTGCCAGGGACACGTGAGGCGACGCCAGCACTCCATCGGAGAGCTCGACGGCCTTCTCGTAGTGCTCGCGCGCGCGATCCAGACCGCCCGGCATCGGGAGGTTCGGCTCGAGCAGGATCATCATGTCGTGGATGGAGCCCTTGCCCCAGTCGGGGTCGAGCTCGAGGGCGCGCTTGAGCATGGCGGACGCGATGGGCAGCTGGCCGATGGCCTCCATGTCGTCCTTGCTGATCGAGATGCGGGCGAGCCAGGTCGCGCCGGTCCAGTACAGCATGTAGACGTCGTCTTCGGTCATCTCGGCCATGACCGCGTCGGTGTCGGTGAACACCCGCTGGCTGAAGCCCTCGTGCTCGAGGTCCATCGCACCCAGGCAGTAGCCGTCGGCGCGGTTCAGGAAGCTCTTGGTGCGCTCGATCCCCTCGAGGTACGCGTCGAAGTCGTCGTAGCGGACCTGATCGGCGGGCCACTTCACATAGACGAAGGCGTACTGGGTGTAGCCCGAGCACAGGGTCTGCTTGATGCCCACGTGGTCGGGGGTCTGCTCGTTGATCGCTTCCATCGTCTTCAGCGCGAAGGGAAGCGCGTCGCCCACGAACTCGATGTCGTCGTCCTGGGTGAACGAGCCGCCCGTCGACCCCGAGAGCGCATCGGCCATGGCGTTGACCGCGAGCTTCTTCACGCACCCGGCGGACGGGACCGCGAGTGAGCAGAGCAGGGCCAGCATGGGAAGCGAGGGCGCGAGGTGTCGATGCATGGGGTCTCCGGGTCGCCACGATAACGGATGTGCGCGTCCGACCCGGGGGCCCGCACATCGCCTGTCACGGGGTCTGACGTCGAGGCCGGACAATCGGTGCTTACGAGCCCTTACGTCGCCCCTTCGGTGGGCTCGGATGGCTCAGTCGCAGCTGTCGTTCGCGGTGCCCGGCGTGCCCAGATCGCCCGTGAAGCCGATGGGAGACGTGGCGATGCACCAGTTGCTCTCGAAGTCGTTGCTGGACGCATCGTTCGTGGCGCCGGACAGCTGGTAGCTCTCGATGCCCGTCGCAGGGTCGAGCCAGGTGGTGGTGACGTCGATCGCGATGAAGTTCGGGCCGTCGAGGTAGCCGATCTCGAGCCACTCCTCGGCGGTGTTCGCCAGCCCGATCCCCGAGTAGTAGCCGTCCGGCACGAAGCTGGTGGCCAGGGTCTCGCAGCTGCCGCCGGGTACCCACTCGTCCGCGTCGCTGGTGGCCAGGACCGCGTACTGACCGGGCGAAACGACGACCGACCCCGTGACCGACCCGTCCTGGACGGCCCCGCTGGTCTGGGGGTTGAGGATCTCCAATCCGAACAGGTCGATCGTGAGGCCCGAGGCGTTGTAGATCTCGATCCACTCGCACTGGGTGTCGGGCCCGGCGCCAGGGTCGTACATGACCTCGGTCACCACCAGGTCGCCGGTCGACAGGTCGTCGGGGCCCGGGAGGGCGGTGGCGCAGCCCGCATCCGAGAAACCCGCGAGCTCGGAGGGGTTGCGGGGCTCGATCTTGAAGTTGTCGAAGGTGTAGTGCAGCACGCCCTGCACACTGGAGAACGTCGCGCCCACACACAGATCCTGCAGGGTGGGGTGGGTGCTCCAGTCGAACAGCTCGTCGTCGACCCGGATGGTGTTGCCCGAGCCGTCCTCGACCACGAACTCCCCGAAGCTCTCGAGGGATGCCACCGTCACCGCGGGGATCTCGACGACCACCCCCTCGTAGGGCTCTGCTGAGTTGGGGTTGGACAGGGTCGACACGGAGACCGACGAGACGGGCGGCGCGCCGGTGGTCCCCAGGTCGACCAGTGCGTCGAAGTCTCCGAGCAGCTGGGTCTGGCTGTCGATCCAGCCGCCGTTGTTGTCGTACTCGTTGGTGGTTCCGGCGACGTCCACGAGGTCGTCGCGGGCGATGGTCGGGTAGTCCAGCTCCCAGCCGCCGCCCAGGAACATGTAGACCCCGGAGTACGGTCCGCCGGGCGGCTCCTGCAGGAACACGCCGAACTCCCCGACGCCCGTGACCACCACGCCCTCGGCGACGATGGATTCCCCGACGGGCAACCCGTCCTGCACGTCGTACAGCGTGACGTCTGCGTCGGTGTCCGCGTCGGTATCCGCGTCTGCGTCTGCGTCTGCGTCGGAATCTGCATCTGCGTCTGCGTCGGCGTCGGAATCTGCATCCGCGTCGGCGTCCGCGTCCGCATCCGCATCCGCGTCGGCGTCCGCGTCCGCATCCGCATCCGCATCCGCATCCGCATCCGCGTCGGCGTCAGCATCCGCATCCGCATCCGCATCCGCATCCGCATCCGCATCCGCATCCGCGTCAGCGTCAGCGTCCGCATCGGCGTCCGCGTCCGCATCTGTGTCGGAGTCCGCGTCCGCATCTGTGTCGGAGTCCGCGTCCGCATCTGTGTCGGAGTCCGTGTCCGCATCTGCATCCGCATCCGCATCCGTGTCGGAGTCCGTGTCCGCATCTGCATCCGTGTCGGAGTCCGTGTCGGTGTCCGCGTCGCTCTCGACGGAAGGCCGCTCGACCGGTCCCAGGCATCCGCTCAGCACCGACACGGAGAGGTACAGGGCGAGGGCGATGGGAGAGGACTGGCGGGACACGGGGACTCCAGAGGTGACATCCAAGCCTATCCGGCACGACCTCGGTTTCGGTCCCGAAAGCAGTTGCGACAGGTAGCAGTTCGTTGCGAGGAGCGGTAGAACAGGGAACTGAAAGCGATATTCATTTTCGACGGGATGGAATGCTGCTCTGGTTTGCCGGTTGGTTGGGGTTCGGAACGGGGGTCGCGAATGCGCAACAACCCCCGGATCGCCCCGATCCCGACGGGTCTGGAGCGCCGACGACCTCCGATGCGTCCGCCAGCGACGACCCCGAGGATCCCGACGACCCCGACGACACCGTGATCGTCTACGAGCCCGACGGTACGCCGCGGGTGGCGGGCTCCGCGCACGTGATCGACGAGGAGACGCTGGAGCGCTTCGAGTACGACGACATCGGGCGGGTGTTGAGCACGACGCCCGGGGTGTACGTGCGGGGGGAGGACGGCTTCGGGTTGCGGCCGAACATCGGGCTGCGGGGGGCCAACTCGGATCGGTCCGCCAAGATCACCCTGCTCGAAGACGGACTGCCGCTCAGTCCAGCGCCCTATGCGGCGAATGCGGCCTACTACTTCCCCATGCCGACGCGCCTCGTGGGGGTCGAGGTGTTCAAGGGCCCGGCGAGCATCCAGCACGGTCCGCAGACGGTCGGCGGGGCGATCAACCTCCGGACGCGCCGGGTGCCGCGGGCGCCCACCGGTGCGCTGGACGTCGGGTACGGCATGCGGAACACCGCCAAGGTCCACGGCTATGCGGGGACCGGGAACGAGCGAGGCGGCGTGCTGGCCGAGGTCACCCACCTGCAGACGGATGGCTTCAAGACCCTCGATGGCGTCGATGCGGCTCCCGTAGCCGGAGCGCTGGAGACCCCCGACGACACGGGCTTCGAGCGCACCGATGTCATGTTGAAGGCCGCCTGGAACACCGATCCGGCGCTGGCGTCGCGACACGCCCTCACCCTCAAGCTCGGCTGGGGTCAGGAGCGCTCGAACGAGACCTACCTCGGCTTGCATGTCGACGACTACGCAGCCGACCCCAATCGCCGATACCGGGCCAGTGCGCTCGACCGGATGGAGTGGGACCGGACCCAGGCCGAGCTCACCTGGCAGGCCGATCCGCGGCCAGGGCTGCGGTTCCGTACCAGCGTCTACCATCGGTTCCTGACCCGGCAGTGGTTCAAGTTCAACAGCTTCCGCAGCGGTCCGTCGGTCCACGAGCTGCTGCAGAACGACGCCGTGGGCGCGAACGCCGGCTTTCTCGCCGTGCTGCGGGGCGACGACACCACCACGCCCGAACAGGCCTTCATGATCGGTACGAACGACCGACGCTTCCAGGTGTTCGGGGTGCAGAGCCGGGTGCGGTGGCGGGTGCGCTCGAATCGCGTCGACAGCCAGCTCGAGGCCGGGGTCCGCGTGCACGGCGACATCGTCGATCGGCTCCACACCCAGGGGGCGCATCTACAGCTGGGCGGCAAGCTGGTGCGCGACGACTCGCCCCTCGAGACCACCCTCGACAGCCGGGCGATCGCGATGGCCCTCGCGCTGTACGCCCAGGACGACCTGCAGATCACCGTGGGCCGCGCCGCAATTCACGTGCTGCCAGGTGTGCGCACCGAGACGGTTCGCACCACGTACGCCTCGGAGTCCGGCGGCGAGACCGAGCCCGACACGCGCACCTACCTGCTGCCCGGGGTGGGCGCGCTGGTGGAGGCCAGCGATGGGGTGCAGCTCTTCGGCGGGGTGTACCGCGGCCTCTCCCCCGTCGCGCCAGGTCAGGCGCCCGAGATCGGTCCGGAGACCAGCGTGAACAGCGAGCTCGGAGCCCGGCTCGGCGATGGCTACAGCCGGGTGGAGCTCGTGGGGTTCCTCAACGACTACGGCAACCTGACGGGGCAGTGCACCATCTCGGGCGGCTGCCTCGGCGAGCAGCTCGACCAGCAGTTCAACGGCGGCAAGGCCTGGGTGTACGGCGCCGAGGCCACCGCCAAGCACGAGGCCTACCTGCCCGGTCGGATCGGGATGCCGATCTCGGGGTCGTTCACCTGGACCGAGACCCGCTTCCGGACCGGGTTCGTGTCGGGCTTCCCGCAGTTCGGGGTGGTCGAGATCGGCGACCGGCTGCCGTACGTGCCTCAGGTGCAGGGCGGAGCCCGCATCGCGCTGGAGCACGACCGGTTCGGGGTGGGCGCGGGTGTGAGTGGTCGCAGCGGGATGCGCGACTCGGCGAGCCAGGGCCCGCTGACCGACACCGACATCCCGGCTCAGGTCCTGGTGGACGTCAACGCCCGGGTGCGTCCCGACGAGCACATCGAGCTGTACAGCACCCTGATCAACGCGACGAACACGCGCGTTGCGGAGTCCTGGCGTCCGTTCGGCGCGCGTCCGACGGCTCCGTTCCAGGTGATGGTCGGGATCCGCCTGACTCCATAGCGCCGAACGCCGTGTTCAGTTGCTCGCCTGGTTGACGATGCCCTTGCCCGTGGCCCGGATGCGCAGGGTGAACTCCGCCAGCACCGTGGTGTCGACCTCGGGGCGGCCGCCGGACACGTCCGTGGTGAGCGTCATCGAGTCCTTGAGCGCGTACTCCGTCAGATCGAGGTCCTCGAGCTCGAGGGGCACGACCGCCTGGCCTTCGGGGAAGTCGTCCTGGGACGCGACCAGCTCCTGGGGCAAACCGTCGGCCTCGACGAAGAAGTCCAGGGTGGAGATGAACGACAGATCGGCGTCGTCGGGGTCTGTGGCCGTGAGCACGAGCTCGGTCAGGCGGACCTCGTTGATGTCTCCGGGCTCGACACCCTGGTTCTGCACGACGTCGCGACTGGTGATGTCGAGGTCCGAGAACTCGCCGAACGTCAGGTCGCCCAGCAGGGCTTCGAGTGGGGTGCCCTGCTCGACGACGATCTCGGATTCCTGCGAGACGTTGAAGGCGATGCCCTTGCATCCGGTGAGCGCGAGCACGCCCGCCAGCAGTGAAGTGATCATGGGGTTGTTCCTCCTGTCGTCCACCTACCCATCACAGGTCTTCGGCGCGAATCCACAGTCCCTTGAGCGCCGCGACCTCGTGGGCGGCCTGCTGCAGGTGGGCGTCCGCTCCCGGCTCACCACTCCGGATGGATGCCAGGGCCTGGTTGAACCGATCGATGGCGGCGATTCGCTGTGCGGGCGCGTCGGGGGGAGCGAGTCGCACGAGCCCTTCGTCCGCTTCGATGATCTCGGCGGGGATGTCGGCCTTCCGGAGCGACGCGCGGATGCGGTAGAGCGTGGTGTGCATCAGGCTGATGGAGGCTCTACGACCCCAGATCGAGCGTCGCAGCACCCGGGCGCTGACCCACCGGTTGGCGGTCTCCTGCCCCTCGATGACGAGCATCGCGATCAGGCTGGCGCGCACCAGGCTGCGGATCTCCACCTTCTTGTCGGGCTCCCGGTGGCGGACCTCCACCACCGGGCCCTGCCGGGTGAACTCACAGACGATCGACACGCCATCGGCGCTCGTCAACCGGCTGAAACCGCTGTTGGGAAGTGTGAATCGCGGACTGGTCAGTGCTTGCGTCGTCATGCTCTCAGCATGGCCGGAGCACAGGTCTGTCACAGCTTCAAGGGTGCTTCACGGGGCGTCAGGGCGTGTCGTGCGCGGCTTCGAGATCTGCCAGGCAGTTCGGGTCGAACGGCGGGATCGCCTCGTTGCCGTCGAGGAACCGCTGTGCGATCAGGTCCCCCATCGTGGGGGTGTCGGCCGCCCAATACATCAAGCACTCGCTGTCAGCGTCGTGGTTGGGGTGATCGGGCGCGTCGCTGTGATCGGCGACCATGGGTAGCCCGTTGTCGACCAGCCCGAACAGATGGCCGAGCTCGTGCAGGAGCACGGCGGCTTCGGTCACGGCACAGGCCCGCTCGTTGGCGTCGAGCCCCAGCAGGTCCAGCAGCCCGCCCTGATCGCACGCTTCGTCGATGTTGTCCTTCATCATCACGAACCGCACGTTGCCATACGCGTAGCCCAGAAGCTGGCTGTTGCCGTCGTCCTGCCCGAACCCCCCGTCGGTGTACAGCCCGTGGATCACGGCGGTCGTCCCGTCGACGAAGGGGCCCCGGACGCTCTCCAGATCGGCGTCGAGCTCTGCGAACGTGCGGACGACGTCGGGGTCGGACGACGCCGGCAGCTCGGTTCCGAGCTCGACCGTGATCCCGCCCGGCTTGTCGAGGTGCCCGCTGGTCTCGAGGTCGGCGAGCTTGTTGCGCAGGCGGAGCAGCCCGCCCGCTCGGGGTTCGGCGCCGGCCCGGTAGTGCACGACGATGCGCAGGCTGTCGTAGGGCGCAGCCGTGAACAGGTCTCCGTGCATGGGCACGGGTTCGCTGTCGGTGTCCGCGTCGGTGTCGGTGTCCGCGTCGGTATCGGAGTCGGCGTCCGTGTCCGTGTCCACGTCGCTGTCCGTCGATGGGCCCGTGTCCATCGGGTCGTTCGCCGTCGGGCAGCCCATCAGGCCCAGCCACAGGGGGACAAGAGGGGTCATGTGATGGTGCTCCCGTCGCAGTCTTCGTCGATCTGCCCGGTGAGGACGTTCTCGGTCGCGCCCGGGTGGATGTTGGGGTTCTCGTCGTCGCAGTCGGGGTCGGTCGGCCCATCCCACCCGTCGCCGTCCTTGTCCATGTCGCGGGTCTCGGGGTCGCAGTCGTCGTCGAAGCCGTTGTAGTAGACCTCTTCCATGTCCGGGTTCACGAACTGGTTGTCGTCGTCGCAGTCGCCGTCGGCCTCGGTCCATCCATCGCCGTCGGCGTCCACGGTCGACGGCGTCTCGTCGATCATCCCGTCGCAGTCGTTGTCGAGCCCGTCGCCGGGGTTCTCGGCCAGGGCCGGATTGGCGAGGGCCGATGTGTCGTTGCAGTCGGCGCCGCCGTAGTCCGCAGCTGCGAATCCATCGCCGTCCTGATCGAAGTCGGTGTCGCCCGAGCAGTCCTGATCGACCCCGTCGTACCAGACCTCTTCGGCCGTTGGGAAGATGGTCGCATCGCCGTCGTTGCAGTCCGTGCCCTCCCAGCGGACCGCGGCGAAGCCGTCCCCGTCTGCGTCGATCTGCGCATCGACCTCGTCGTCGGTGACGTAGGCACAGCTGGCCAGGAGCAGGAACAGCACGGAGCGCGTCATCGGCAGATGTCTCCCTTGCAGGTGAGGGTGCGCTGCTGGCCGGGGGTCAGCCCGAGCTTGAGCACCCGAACGGGCTCGCGGTCGTCGACGTACACGTACAGATGGTACGTGCCCGCGGGCACGGTACCGATGGCGTAGCGAGCACCGGTGTCGATGTCGACGAGGAACCCGCGGTCTACGCCGTTCAGGGTCACGACCGCGTCGTCTGCTCCGACTGGGCCCTGGGGCTCGGGCTCGGGTTGCGGTGCTGGAGAGGGGTCGGGTGTGGGTGCCGGAGAGGGGTCGGGTGTGGGTGCCGGAGAGGGGTCGGGTGGGGGGGCAGGAACCGGGTCGGGTGGAGGAACCGGGTCGGGTGCTGGTTCGGGATCGGGTGCTGGTTCGGGCTCGGCGGTCGGCTCGGAGGTGAACCACGTCGCGGCGAGCACGCCCACGCCCGTCATCCCCCCGAACACCAGCATGCCCACCGCGATCAGGACCACCACCGCCCACGCGCGGTTGGGACGCTTCGCGGGTGCGGGCTCGACGATGGGCTCCTCGACGGGCTCCAGGGGGGCAGAGCCGCCGGAGAGGCCTGTGACGACGGGGCGATCGACGCTCGGGTCCGCTGGAACAGCGGGCCCGCTCGCCTCAGTCGGAGCCACGCCGCCGGCCATCGTCACGTCGTGGATCTGGTTCGGATCGACCTCCGAGGTGAGGCTCGAGACCAGCTCCACGTGGGTGGGTTCCCAGGCTGCGTCGGGTTCCGGTGTGCCGTCGGCCCACATCGCCAGCAGGTCTTCGACGCTCTGGGGCCGGTCGTCGGGGTCGGGTCGAAGGGCTGCGTCCACGGCGTCGGCCATGCGCTGGGGGACGTGCGGAGCCACTTCGCGCAGGGGGCGGTAGCCGGCGGTCGAGGTCTGGTCGTAGATCTCGATCAGGTCCTCGCCCATGAACGCCGGTGCACCCGAGATCAGCTCGTACAGGATGGCGCCGAGCGAGAAGATGTCGGCGCGATGGTCGGCGTTCCTGGCGGAGCGGAACTGCTCGGGGGCCATGAAGGTCGGGGTGCCGAGCGTTGCTCCGGAGCGGGTGCGCAGGCTCGGCTGAGGCTGATCGGCCAGGGCTTTTGCGAGTCCGAAGTCGGTCACCTTCGGCACGATCCGCGCGGCTCCAGACCCGTTGCGCCCGTTGCGCTCGCTCGCGATCAGCACATTCGCGGGCTTGAGGTCGCGATGCACCGTTCCGCGCTGGTGGGCGGCCGCCACGCCGCGAAGCATGCCGCGCGCGATGGCGTCCACCTGGGCGTCGTTGGGTTGGTACGCCGCCAGGAGCCGGTCCAGGGGCGGTCCGTCGATGTACTCCATCACCAGACCGGGAATGCCTCCGACCCGGATGATGTCGGTGACTGCGACGACGTTCTCGTGCTTGAGGCTGGCCTGTACCCGACCCTCGACCACCAGCCGGTCCTGCAGGCCGGGCATGTGGACGCGGAGCAGCTTCAGGGCGTGGAGGGTTCCGAGCTCGGCGTGGCGGACCTGGAAGACGTCGGCCATCCCGCCCGACCCCAGCGGGCCGACGACCTCGTACCGATCGAGACGGGTGCCCGGCTTCACGGGCTGGCCGTCGATGCGCAGGCCTTCGCTCACCGGACGACCACGAATCCGACGAAGG
Organism: Myxococcota bacterium; assembly: GCA_965224055.1. Classification (GTDB taxonomy): domain Bacteria; phylum Myxococcota_A; class UBA796; order UBA796; genus JACKEQ01. Next base: position 8,102,441 of record OZ245034.1, read on the forward strand.
CGATGGCCCCGACGCCCCCCGCGATGCCGCTACCGACCACGAAGGTGTTGGCGCGATCCTGGGTGGCGCGCAGATCGGCGAGGGTGGTCTCGGGTGGGTGCGGGCCGGCGATCTTCTGCGCTTCGGCGCCCCCGCGGGCGTACAGGACCCCGGCGGTTGCGAGGGCGACGCCGGAACCGGCCAGCAGCAGGGCTCTTCCCGCACTCATGCCGCGTTTCTCCCGTGGGACGGGAGCCGGCTGGGGTGTGGGCGCGGGAACCGGCACGGGCAGGGCAGGCGCCGCCACAGGTTGTGGCACCGGGGATGGCGGGGGGGCGGGCTCAGGCTCGGGTTGGACCTCCGGGTAGTCGAGGATCAGCTCGCCGATGTCGAGGTAGTCCGTGCGGGTCTCGTCGGGCCCGACCCACTGGGCGATCGTGGGGCGGTCGCTCGGGCGATCGGTGGACGCCGTCCCGTCGAACAGCAGCTGGCCAGACGCCGCAGCGGGAACGGACTCGGTGGTGCCGGCGACCGAGCTCCGCTCGACGAGCTCGTGCATCTCGTGGCCTTCGGGAACCAGCCGGTAGGGGATCCGGGCGTTGGGGTCGATCGCGCGGGCGGCCGCAAAAGAGATCCGGGCGTCCTCCTGGTTGCCGCGGCTGTGGATCGCGATCCCGAGCAACAGGTGGAAACGCGTCGCGTCCTCCGGGTCGAGCGGGGCATCGACGCAGCGCAGGGCCAGCTGGGCGGACTCCAGTGCCGACTGGAAGCCCTCGGTGTCGAAGTCCTCGAAGCGCGCCTCGGCCTCGGTGAGCCCGGATCGCCAGTCCGCGAGCGACACGGGGCTCGGACACGCCGCTCGGGCGGGCGCCACGAACAGCAGGGTCGCGATCAGGGCGACCAGTACGGAGGGGTTGGACCACATGTCCGCAGTCTACCGAGCCGCGAGGCCAGGTGGTGTCACTCCCGGCTGTCGTCGAGGGCCGCGTCCTGCAGCTGGACCCGGGTGTGGCCCTTGCGTTTTTCGATGAACCACGGGTTGAACCCCGCGCTTCGGAGCTCGCTTCGCACGCGGGTGACCAGGACGTTCAGGTTGCGGTGGGCGCCGGCCTTGCCCCAGATCCCGCTCGCGAGTTCGGCGTCGGACACCCAACCTTCGTGAGTGGCGGGCTGCTCGGTGGAGCGATCGTTCACGAGCTGGCGAACCAGCAGGTAGAGCAGCGTGGCGCGGTTCTCTGCGGTGACCTCGTGCGTGCGATCGGCCCCGGGATCGATCAGCCGTGCGATCGGCCCGCGTGGACCGTCGATTCCGGCGGTCAACGTGTACGGATACCGGTCGCGATCGACGTCCCAGGTGGCGGTCAGGCGCGCGGAGCTGCCCTTCACCACGAACCGTCGTGGCCCCACCGAGAACGGCTCGCCGAAGGCGATCGGCGCCTCGTCGTCGTCGGTGCCGAGCCACACTTCGCCCGTGGGGTGCAGGATCAGGGTGACCGTCGGCGCGTCATCGACGTGTACGTCGGCTCCGTCCGCATCCCCGAGGACGAACCGATTGCCGCGCACGGGGTAGGCGGCGCTTCCCTCGACGTCGCACACCAGCACCACCGGCGAGTCGGCGCGGTTGGTGTCGCGCCCCTCGAGGCGGATGCGGACATCGGTCCCGAGCCGCAGCTCGTCGCCGTCCTTCATGCGGGTCTGGGTGCGGATCCGTTGGCCGTTCGCTCGGAACGACCCGTTGCGCGAACCCAGGTCTTCGACCCAGATCTGCCCCTGGGCGACCCAGACCGCCAGGTGCCGACCACTGATGCTCGGTTGTTCGAGCACCAGATCGTTGGTCGGCGCGCGACCCAGGTAGACGGGGTCGGTGCCGATCGTCAGCGAGGACGTCGGCTCGCCGGTTCGATCCAGGACGTGTACACGAAACATGGCCCATCCTACCGAAGCAGGATGGGCCGTGTGCTCTGTGTGTGCCAGTCGCTCGGTGGAGCTACTGGGCGTCGTGGATCTGGTAGCCACCGGACGGGGTGTCCTTCTTCATCTCCAGACGTCCGGCCTTCGCTGCGGCCTCCAGCACCTGGTTGAAGCTGCGGTACCCGAAGTAGCCCTCGTTGAAGTGCGGGATCTTCCGCTTGAGGACCTGCTTCACGTGGCTTCCCCACACCGGTGGGTTCCGGTCGCGCAGCAGTCGGCTGGCGGTGGACGCCACGAGCTCGACGGCCTTCTCGGGATCGCCCCGCTCGGCCTGATCGACCTCGTTGTGCACGAGCTCGTCGTAGAAGATGAACTCGTCACAGCAGTCGACCAACAGGCGCGAGGTACTCGACTTCACCCCGATGCCGACGACGTGTTTGTCGTTCTCCCGGAGCTTGCCCACGAGGGGCGAGAAGTCGCTGTCTCCGCTGACCACCGCGAACACATCGAAGTGGGACTTCGTGTGGCAGAGATCGACTGCGTCGACCGCCATGCGGATGTCGGCGCTGTTCTTCCCGCTGTACGACACATGAGGGACTTCGATGAGCTCGAAGCCCGCACTGTGCAGGGGTTTCTTGTCGGACGCGTAGTTCGACCAGTCGCAGTAGGCTCGCTTGACGACGAGCTTCCCTTTCTCGTGGAGGCGTTCGAGCACCTTGGTGATGTCGAATCGGGAGAGCTTGGCGTCGCGTGCGCCGAGGGCCACGTTCTCGTAGTCCACGAAGCACGCGATGTTGGGCTCAGCTTCCACGCTTTCCTCCCAGCTCCTTCGCGATGTCCTGGCCCTTCGGGCGCAGGGTCTCCCAGATGAACGCGTGCACGTCGAGCATGGAGCGGGGCTCCAGTCCGGCGGCCACGAGCTTGTCGCGGGTGACGCGAGCGACCCGGCGAGCGCGGCGGTAGCCGGCCAGCGAAGGGGTCGCGGGGAGCTTGCAGGGCGAGGTGCTGCGTGCCTGGAGCTGGAAGACCCGACGACGGACGACGGGGTGCTTCTGGGCGCTGTACAGGCCGAGCAGCGCCGTGGACAGACGCCACGACATGTCGACGCCGAGCCCGTCGAGGGCCACGAGCCACGCCGCGAAGCGCTTCCCGAAGCGGGCGTCGCCGTGCAGCAGGTCGATCACCGCCTGGCCGAACTCGATGCGCTTGGCTTCGTTGAGCTCGGTGAGCGACTGGTGCCGCCGCCGGGCCACGAGGGAGGTGGATGCGATGAGCTCGGTGGCGAGTGCGCCGGCCTGCTCGGGATCCGTGACGTCTTTCAGGGCCTTGGCGCGCAGGACGGCATCGGGCAGGTTGTGCTTGCCCTTTGCGTCCTCGCCCCAGGCGGCCTGGTACGTCTCGCCACGGAATCCGTCCGGGAACTGGGCCAGGAACACGTCGATCTGCGTCGCGAACGACATCACCGGCGGGTTGCCGCTGGCACCGAGCGTGACGGCCTCGGCGTGTTCGCCGACCACGCGCTCGAACACCTCGTCGACATCGGTGGCTTCGCTGTCGACGGGGACGAGCATGTCGTAGTAGCCCTTCTTGAAGGCCCGCATCTGCCCGTCCTCGAAGCGGAGGCGTCGCCGGGTGCGCTCTTCGCGCATCCACACGCCGACACCCCATGCGGGACGGTTCTTGTGCGTGAACAGCCGGTCTTCCGGGTCCATCTCGTCGGGCTTGGCCCGCTTGGTGGGGAGCTCGATCGTCATCCGTTGCCTCCTGCTTCTTTGGCTGGTGCGAGAATCATGTGCATCCGGCGCCCTTCCATGTGGGGCGGACGCTCGATGCGTGCGATGTCCTCGACGCCTTCGTAGATGCGGTGGCACTGGGCAGCGCCGATGTCGTGGTGCGCGTGCTCACGGCCGCGGAACCAGACGGTGATCTTCACGCGGTCACCTCGTTCGATGAACTTCTGCGCGTGCTTGATCTTGAACTCGATGTCGTGGTCGTCGGTCTTCGGGCGGACCTTGACTTCCTTCATCGAGGGCTGGCTCGCGTTCTTCTTGCTGGCGCGGGCTGCCTTCTTGCGGGCGTACTTGATCTTGCCCCAGTCTCCGACCTTGCAGATCGGCGGGCGCTCGTTGGGTGCGACTTCGATGAGGTCGAGTCCCCGGTCCTGTGCGAACTGGAGTGCGTCCTGGGTGAGGAACTCGCCGAGGCGCTTGCCTTCTTCGTCGACGAGGATCACGCGGGGTACGCGGATCCGATCGTTGACGCGGGGTCCCTTGTTGTCGCGTACGGGCCGGGAGCGGTTGCGTCTTCTCATCGGCGACCCCCGCGACGTGCCCGGTAGGCGTAGTTCATCAGCTCACCGCGACGGAACGTCATCTCGACGCGTTCGTCGGCGCGGGTGATCCGCACGGGGCGCCAGGTGCGCTCGGACATCTCGCGCGCAGTGCGCACGGCATCCTTGCGGCCGGTGACGACCTGGGTGTCGCTGCCGTCACCGATGGTGAAGGTCTTCTTGGGGCTTTCGGTCTTCGTTTCTTCGCTCATGTGTTCCTCCAGAGGGGTGTTCAGGCGGATGCCTGGTAGTCGTGGGTCTTCTGCACCTTGCCGGACGCGGTCTCGATGACCAGCTCGGCCTCGAGCTCCTTGGCGGTCTCGGTGGCTGCGCTGACGGCCTTCTTCTTCGTGGACACGGTCCACGCGGGCGTCTTCAGCTCGTCGACGATGAGGCTCCAGCCGTCGTCGGTCGAACGGACGACGAGACGGTCGACTTCGGGGGCCTGCGCTTCGGCGGGCTCGGCGTTCTTGGGTGCGGTGGCGATCGGCTCGCTCTTGGCGGTCCGGGGTTTCGTGTCGGACGGCTCGGAGGAGCGTGCGCTGCGGGCCTTGGCCTTCTTGGCCGCAGGGGATCGCCGCTTGAGGAAGTACAGATGTGAGAAGCGAATACGTGCTCGGGCCTGGATAGTCGGCCTCCTTGTTGGGGTGGAAGAGCGGGCGAACGCGACGTCTCGTCACATGGAGGAGACGTGGCTCCCGGGTGGCCGACCCAGGCAGCGGGCGGCGACTCGAGGGGGCGGACGGTTCGACGTGTACGACACGTGATCCGACCGGCGCGCACGACGTGCAGGGGCAAGTCGCACTGTAAGCGTAATGCAAACCCGTTGACCGGTCAACACTTTCTTATCGATTTGTTCGATTTCGACGGGACGCGTCCCGTGCTGGCCGGCGGGTGCTCTCGCGATCACGCTGCGAAGTCGAGGGTCATGGCTGCGACGGCGAACAGGGTCGCGCCTGCGGCGATTCCCGCGAGGATGCGCGGAACGGGCGAAGCCCTGCGGTTGCGGGGCCAGGTGGCGAACAACGCCAGCAGGGTCGCCAGGATCGAGGACGCGCCGATCACCATCAGCGGGCCGATCGGAACGGTGGTGGTCGCGGCGGCGATGGCGGTGGCGAGAATGCTCGCACTGCTGACGGCGACGACGACGCTCGCGGTCACGAAGCGGGGGCGCAGGCGACGTCTGTTGGCGTGCCAGCGTTGCGGGACGATCGGACCGTTCGGAAGCTCTGTTCGCGCTGCGGTCATCTTGCGCCTCAGCTGGGGTTCGTCGAGCAGTGGCTTGTCGGTCGCGTGCGGGGTCAAGGGTCCTCCATCGAAGGGTGGGTGCTCGGATCGGGCCTCGACGCGGGTGTGGTGTCGCGGAAGCTCTCCGTGCTTTCATTTATAGTGTATGCAAAGATAACGGGAATTGCAAGTCCATGTGCGATCGTCGGAGTACATTTGCTTCACAGACCACGGCACGCAGGGCTGGTCACGCGAAGGGGCGCATGCGATTCTCCTGCCGCTCGGGACTGCGGGTCACCGGGGATCGCGGGGAGGGAAGCCATGCCGACGTACGAGATGTTCTGGGACTGTGATCGCTGCGGCACCGAGAAGCTGCTCGGGAAGTCGCATCGTCACTGTCCGAACTGTGGCGCACCCCAGGATCCCGGCCGCCGCTACTTTCCACCCGAAGACGAGAAAGTGGCCGTCGAGGACCACGAGTTCCAGGGCGCCGACGTCACCTGTGTGGGGTGCGACACACCGAATGCAGCGGCTGCGGGGTTCTGCGTCAACTGTGGCAGCCCGCTCGACGAGGCGGGGTCGGTCGACCGCCGCGAAGAGGTCGATGCCGGGGCACAGGCCGGGTCGCTGAAGGGAGAGCGCGACGCGGCGAAGGCCCGAGAAACCCCCGATGCAGACGGCTCGGACTCAGGGGGCGGAGCCGGAGCGGCTGCTGCGGGCATGGGGATGTTCGGGATGGGGTGCCTCGGCCTCGTGGGGCTCGTGGTGATCGGCGGTGCGTTGTTCTGCCTGATCAACACGTTCTGGGCGTCTCCGACCGATCTGGTCGTGACCGACCACAGCTGGACCCGGACCATCGAGATCGAGAAGCTGAAGGTGGTGCAGGAAGACGACTGGTGCTCCAAGCTGCCGTCCGATGCGCGCAACGTCCGCAAGTCCAAGAAGAAGAAGAAGACCCGCAAGATCAAGGACGGCGAGACGTGCAAGACCGTCAACGTCGACAACGGCGATGGCACGTTCAAGACCAAGGAGAAGTGCACGCCGAAGTACCGCGACGAACCCGTGATGGCGGACTGGTGCGAGTGGGAGGAGGACGACTGGCGGACCCACGACACGAAGCGCGCGAAGGGAGGCCTGGCCGACACGCCGAAGTGGCCGGACGCCAAGGCGACGGGCTGCAAGGACGTGGGCTGCACGCGCATCGGCACGAAGAACGAGCGCTACGTGGTGCACCTGAAGGAGCCCGACGGCACGAAGCAGGAGTGCGCCGTGAAGGCCGCCAGGTGGAAGTCGATGAAGAAGGGCTCGAGCTGGACGAGCAGCAAGGGCGCGCTGTCGGGCAACCTCACCTGCACCGACCTGGCACCCGCGAAGTAGCGAGGCGAAACAGCCTTCCGCAGGAAATCGCGCCCACCCCCGTCATCTACCGCAGGGCGCGCGATGCGTGCTTCTGCGTGTCATATCCGTCGCTGGGCGCATCCCGCGAGGCCGAACAGAACTCCTGTTCGTGAGTGCCGACACCGTGAGGTGACAGGCTCCGAACGGCCCGAGGTGACAAGCCCCAACAGCCTTCCGCAGGAAATCGCGCCCACCCCCGTCATCTACCGCAGGGCGCGCGATGCGTGCTTCCGCGTGGCTCATTCGTCGCTGGGCGCATCGACCGAGACCGAGGAGTACTTCTGTACCCGAGTGTCGAAGGGCGATGTGTCCAGCGGCGAATGAGCCCGCGGAAGTACGCGAGCTAAGCGGCCCAGTCGAGCGCCCAGTCCTCGAGGAAGGCCCGGAAGTTGCGCACGATCCGGGCCTCGAGCTGCCGGGCACGCTCGCGGCTGACGCCGAACCGACGGCCGAGCTCGGCCAGGGACGCGGGGTCGTCGCTCGTGACGCGCTCGAAGAAGATCACCTGGTCGCGCTCGACATCCAGGGTGTCTGCGAAGGCCACGACCGCGTCGCCGAGCCGGTGGGCGATCTCGTGGCGGCTGGCTTCGTCTTCCGGGGACAGGCCGTCGGCGCAGATCCGCTCGGCCAGGGCGAGCTGACCGTCGTCGGGCGAGCCATCCAGCGCGTCCTCGTGGTAGGTCATCAGCTGCTGTGCGCGCTCGAGCTCGACGACGGTGGTGTCGCAGGCATCGGCGAGGCTCTGTGCGTCGACCGGAAGCCCGAGGACCTCGCGGTGCTCGCGCTCGCGGGCGAGGCGGTGGGCGAGCTCGCGGGTGGGCCGGCCCACGCGCACGATGCGGTGGTGTGACGAGACCCAGGCCAGCATGCGGGCCCGGGCCCAGTAGCGGGAGTAGGCCGAGAACGGGATGCCGCGCGACGGATCGAAACGATGCAGAGCGTCGAGCAGCCCGGCGTTGCCTTCCTGGATGAGGTCGAACGCCTGGTCGGTCTGGACGTGGAGCCGCATCGCGACCTGGATCACGACGTAGAGGTGCGCAGCTACGAGCTGTTCGCCAGCCTGGGCGTCGCCTTCCTGGAAGCGCCGTGCGAGATCGATCCCTTCCTGGTCTTCGAGCCGCGGGATGTTGCGGACATATCTCAGCCAGCGTCGGGTGGTCTCGTCGCGCGTGTTCCGAAGAGACTGCGACCGGACGAGTGCCGTCATCGGATTCCCTCCATCACAAGGTTGAACAGGGTGTTCTGGGTTCGTAGGTTCCCGTGTGGACGAGCCGGAATCGGCCCGGACGGGAAGTAGACACGCGGCCTAACGACGTCAACCCGAGCGCGCACCCTGCGATGGGCCCGATGCACCCATCCTGCGAAGTAATGGTTCGTTCGATCCCGACCCGAAGCGCGGGTGACCCGTCGCGCGACGACGCGATCGCGATAAGGGCCGGCCATGCCGTCACTCACTCCGGAGGAACTGCGGGAGCTGCGCCGCCTGCACCTCGTGGCCGGACGCAAGGTCGATTCGCTGTTCGCAGGCGACTACCGATCCGCGGTCCGCGGCCAGGGCATGGAGTTCGAGGAAGTCCGCGAGTACATGCCGGGCGACGACGTACGGCACATCGACTGGAACGTGACCGCGCGCTCGGGCGAGCCCTACATCAAGGTGTTCCGCGAAGAACGACAGCTCACCGTGCTGCTGCTGGTCGACGTCAGCGGGTCGACGCGCGTCGGGTCCGGTGGCCGCGACGGGCGAACCGATCGACGCCTCCAGATCGCCCGTGTGGCCGGGGGGCTCGCCTACGCCAGCATCCGGAACCAGGATCGCATCGGCCTCGTCACGTTCACCGACCGCGTCGAGCAGTTCCTCACCCCCCGCCGCACCCGCGGGCACGTGTGGGCCATCATCCAGACCGTGTTCTCGGCCGAGGGGCAGCACCGCGGCACCGATCTCACCGAGCTGTTCCGCTTCGTCCGGCAGGTCCAGCGGCGCAGGGCGGTGATCATCGTCGTGTCCGACTTCCTGGACGACGGCGACTGGGACTCCCTGCTCGGCTCGCTCGCCCGAAAGCACAAGGTGCACGCCATGCTCGTGCACGACCGGCTCGACGAAGGCCTGGGCAAGCTCGGCCTCGTCGAGGTGGTCGACGCCGAGACCGGCCGATCGATGCTGGTCGACGGTCGGAAGTACCGGGCCAGCCAGTCGGTCGACGAACGCCTGCGGCGGATCCGGAGGATGGGTGCGGGGGCCATCGCCATCGACACCGAAGACGATCCGTTCGCCCAGCTCCACGCGTACTTTCAGCAGCAGAGCCGGCGGTGAGGCCCGTGACCACGGTGCGATCCAGCCGCTCGGCCGCTCTGGCTCCGATGGCTGCGGTGTTCCTCGGGGGCCTGACCGCGTGCTCGGGGTCGCTGGTTGACAGCGATTCGCCCATCGAGGTCGACGTGTGGACGCGTCAGATGACGAAGTCCGGCGGCACCCTGGTCGTGCAGACCACCCACGACGACGACCTGTCGGTGGCCCTGCCCACACCCGAAGTGCCGGGTCTCGAGCTCCAGGACGGCGCGCTCACCACCGAGTCGCTCGGCCAGCGGACCGTGCTCACCCAGACGTTCACGTTCACCGGTGATCCCGGGTTCTACGAGGTTCCGCCCCTCGTCGTCACGGGTACCCGCGGTGTCGCAAAGGACGAGGCGCCCGCGGAGCCCGTCGAAGGTCAGAGTCGCGCGATCTGGATCGACCTCGGGAAAGAAGCGCCGAATGCCGAGAAGATCGGCGACATCACCGAACCCAGCGTGGTCTGGACCATCCCGTGGGGCTGGATCGGTGCTGGGTGCGGAGTGACGGGGTTGATGCTCGGGGGGCTCGTGGTGGGCTTCGCCAGCTACCTCCGACGTCCGAGCAAGACCGTCGAGCGCCTCGACCCTCCCGATGTGCGCTGCATCCGCGCCTGGGAGGCCGTCCGCGAAGATCCCGTGCTGACCGACGAGGAGAAGGCCAAGGAGCTGTCGCGCATCTTCCGCGAATACGTGCAGGAGGTGTTGCAGTTCCCCGCCGTCGCATGGACCTCCACCGAGATCCTGGAGCGCCTCGAGTCCATGGCGCACCTGCCGAAGGGCAACGTGCCGCGGGCCAAGGGCTTGTTGCGCGCCACCGACCTCGTGAAGTACGCCGATGTGTCCCCCGAGTCCGACTTCTTCGATGACCTGGATGCCGATCTGCGCGCCTTCGTGAGCAGCACCCGCCCGCGCTCGTGGGAGCAGGAGACCGGGTCCGACCCCGCATCCGGCGAAGTCTCCGGGGGGTCCGACCGTGGTTGAGTTCGGCACCCCGCTGTGGTTCCTGGCCCTGATCCCCGTCGTGCTCGTGCCGCTGGTCCAGCGCTTCGTCACAGGGCGCAATCGCCTCGCCGTGCCGGGCTTCTCCGGGCTGAAGAAGCGCTGGTCGCTGCGCCTGCTGGTCGCCTGGGTCCCCACCGTGCTGCACCTGGTCGGTCTCGCGCTGGTCGTGTTCGCCCTCGCCCGCCCGCGGGTCGCACATCGGTCGGTCAGCGTGGAGTCCGAGGGGCTCGACATCATCCTGGCGGTCGACACCTCGGGGTCCATGCGCGCCGAGGACTTCCAGAAGTCCGGACTGCCCGTCAACCGGCTCCAGGTCGCCAAGGGCGTCATCGGTGAGTTCGTCGAGGGTCGGCCGCACGACCGCATCGGCATCGTGGTGTTCGGCGAGGAGGCCTTCACCCAGGTGCCCCTCACCCTCGACCACGACACGCTCACCGACAGCCTGCGCAACATCGAGATCGGGGTCGCGGGCGCCAAAGGCACGGCCATCGGGAGCGCCCTGGCGGTCGGGGCCAAGCGCCTGAAAGACCTCGAAGCGCCCGACCGGGTCGTCATCCTGCTCACCGACGGCCAGAACAACGCCGGTCGCGTGTCTCCGCTCCAGGCCAGCGAAGCCGCCGCCGCCCTCGACATCACCGTCTACACCATCGGGGTCGGCGCCAAGCGGAGCAGCACCCCGTGGGGCGGGGACGGTCTGGACGAACGGGGCCTCAAGCAGATCGCCGAGCTCACCGGGGGCCAGTACTTCCGAGCCACCGACACCCGGTCGCTGCAGCGCATCTACGACGACATCGACGAGCTGGAGCCGAGCACGGCCGAGGTCAAGGAGATCGTCGACTACGAAGAGCGGTTCCGCAGCTACCTGATTCCCGGCCTCGTGGTGCTCGCACTCGGGATGCTGTTGTCGCACACCTGGCTGCGGAGGGGTCCGTGAACTGGATTGCCCCCGCTTACCTCGCCACACCCTGGCTGGTCGTCCCCATCGCGCTCGTGGTGGCGTTCGGCGGTTGGTGGCACCGGCGTCGGCTGCGCGAGATCTTCGGCGACGAGCTGCTCGCACGGGTGCTTCCCCGCTCTGTCCGTACCCGGCGGTTCCTCCGCGATGTCGGCGCGCTCCTGGCCCTCGTGCTCGGGTGCATCGCTCTGGCCGAGCCCGCCTTCGACAAGGAGATCGTGAAGGTGAAGACCAAGGGGGTCGACCTCGTCCTCGCCGTCGATCTGTCGCGGTCGATGGACGCACAGGATGTCGATCCGAGCCGTCTGGAGCGGGCCCGTCGCGAGGTCGTCGACCTGCTGGACCTGCTCACCGGAGACCGGGTGGGCGTGGTGTTCTTCGCGGGCGAGGCCTATCCGCGCCTGCCGCTCACCGAGGACTACCGGGCGGTCGAGTGGGTGTTCGAAGAGGCCAACACGTCGATGTTCAGCGCCCAGGGCAGCCAGCTCGGCAAAGCCCTCGACGTCAGCCGGGAGCTGCTGCGTCGCGACGAGGGCAAGGCGGGCAAGGCCATCATCGTCATCTCGGACGGCGAGACCCACGACCCCGAGGACGCCCTGCGAGCCGCGCGCGAGGCCGAAGCCGATGGTGTGCTGGTCTACCTGATCGGCGTGGGGTCCGAACCCGCGCCCATCCCCTTGAAGGACGGCAGCGGAGGGTTCCTGAGCAAGGACGGCCAACGGGTGATGACGAATCCCGACTTCGAGACCATGACCGAAGTGGCTAGAATCACGGGGGGAGGGTTCGTGAGGTCATTGCCGTCGGCCGCCGACATGGAGGGGCTGTACCGCAGCGCCATCCGCAGCTCCCTGACCGCCGTCGAGCGCGACACCCAGCAGACCGAGAAGTGGAAGACCGCCTACCAGTACCCCCTGGGAGCCGCCCTGCTGTTGTGGCTGGCGGGGTCCTGGCTCGGAGAGGGCCGACGTCGCTTCGGAGCCGCTGCAGCGGTGCTGATCACAGCATCGGTCGCGTTTTCGCCCCTGGGCGCCGGGGTCGCAGCCGCGTCCACCCTCGAAGAAGCCGACGCGCTGTACCGAAAGGGCGAGTACAGCGCGGCCGAGAAGGCCCTCGAAGAGCTGTCGCTCGAGAACCCGGGCGATTCCGACCTCTACCAGCGCCTCGGGGCCGCCCGCTATCGCAACAACGACTGGCTCGGGGCCGCGCGGGCCTTCGAGCAGGCTTCGCGGCTGCGCGGCGGGGATGCCGAAGCCGAGTACAACGCCGGCAACGCCCGCTACCGCGCCGGTCAGCTGGAAGAGGCCCTGGAACGCTACGACCGCGCTCTGAAAGTCGATTCGGGCCACGAGCGGGCCGCGAAGAACAAGGAACTCGTGTCGGGGGAGATCGAGGTCCGGCGCCAGCAGCAGCCTCCACCTCCGCCCAAGCCCCAGGAGGGCGACAGCAAGGACGAAGAGGGATCGGGTGAAGGGGACTCCGACGAGCAGTCGGACAGCCAGCAGGAGCAGTCGGGGGAGCAGGAGGGCCAGAGCGAAGGCTCGTCCGAAGGCGACCCAGAGGGCGACCCCCAGGACAACAGCTCCGAAGACGGAGAGCCCCGCCAGCAGGGCGAGAGCGACGCCAACCCGGACAGCCAGGACGGCTCGGCCGAGAATCCCTCCCAGCGCGAGGGCACCGACGGCGAGCCCGACCAGGGTTCGGATGCCACCGACCCCGACGAGCTCGACGGGGATCAGGGCAGCGAAGAGCAGAGCCAGGACGGCGTCGCGGGGGATGGCGGCGACATGGGCGAAGAAGGCGGGAACATCACCCCAGCCCAGGCCTCCCGCATGCTCGATGGCGTCGAAGAGGGCCGCCAGCGCGTGCGGATCACGGGCTCCACTTCGGACAAGCCCTGGTGACACGCACCGATCGCCGGGTCTCCCCGCTGATCTCCGTGACCACCGCGATGATCTGGGTGGGGGTGCTGCTCCTCGGCCTGCTCGGATCCCCGGCGTGGGCGGCCAACGTCTCGTTGTCGCTGGGCGTGTCCGAGCTCGAGGTGGGCCAGAGCACGACCATCACCGTGGTCGTGGTGGGGGAGCAGCCGCTGAGCACCCCGGCATTCGAGCCCATCGACGGGGTCGACATCCGCTACGAGGGCCGGCGGTCGGAGTTCTCGAGCACGCCGAGCACCGGAATCGTCCGCACCTACCGGTTCCACTACGCGCTCAATCCCCGGGAGGTCGGGGAGTTCGAGATCGGTCCGGTCGACGTCGCCCTGCGCAGCGGAACCCTGCAGGCCTCCCCGGTCACGCTCGTCGTCAGTCCCCGATCTGCGCAGGCCGCCACGGTCGTCCCGCTCCGCGCCGAGAGTCGCTTCCGTCGCACCGACGTCTGGGAAGGCGAGGTGGTGCTGTACGACGCCGAGCTCACGGCGCGCGTGCCGATCCGCGACGTGCGCTGGCGGTTTCCGGAGTTCGACGGGCTCCAGGTGCCGTCCGACGTCAACGCTCAGACCACCACCACCCGCATCGGAGACCCCTCGGGCGACATCACCGTGGTGAAGACCGTGGTCCCGCTGATCGCCGCGGGCACGGGCGACCGCACCCAGCCTCCCGCCGTCGCGAGCGTCTCCCAGATTCGCGATCGGCGCTCGGTGTTCGGGATGGCCATCACCAAGACCGTGCAGGAGGTCGGGACCCAGGCTCCGCTGAAGATCAAGCCGCTCCCGCCCGCGCCTGATGGGTTCTCGGGGGCCGTGGGCCGGTTCCGGATCTACTCCACCCTCGAGAAGACCGACCGCATCAAGGTGGGCGAGTCGATCGGGTGGACGGTCACGGTGCTCGGCGACGGGGTGCTCGACGGCTTCGAGCTGCCCGAGCTCGAGGGGCTGGACGGCGTGCGGGTGTACCGCGACTCCAGCAGCGTCGTCGGCGGGATGGACGAGGGCACCTACGAAGCGAAGAAGGCGTTCAGCATGGTGCTCGTGCCGACCGAGCGCGGCGTCCACGAGCTGCCGGACCTGTCGGTGGTGTTCTTCGACCCCGTGCAGGGGCGCTACGTCACCGAGACCGTCGAGCTCGGCACCCTGTCCGTGATGGGCATCGGAACCACCCTCGACCTGCAGGACTTCGCCGACCCCGATGCCGTGGGCGACCCCTCGCAGGTCGAGACCGTCGACCTGGTCGAGGTCTACACCTGGGGGTCTGCCGTGACGCCCCCACTGGCGCCGCTCCTGCCCCTGGCGTTGCTGGCGGTCCTGATCCCCGGCGTGCTCGTCGTCAGCGCCGATGTGGTCCGATTCCTCCGTCGCTGGTGGGCGTCTCGGGTCCGACCCACCGTCGAGCTCCGTGGACGCGGGCGTCTCGACGTGCCGCCGCGCGATCCCATCGAGCAGCTGGCGGTCTGCGACCTGGCGCTTCGTGAGGTGTTGGCCGATCAGGTGGGGGTTCCCGTCGGGAGTCTCGACCGCGAGGCGGCACTCGGTAGGCTTCCCAAGCCCATCGCCCGGGATGTGCGTCAGGCGTTCACCGGGCTCGATCGCGCTCGCTTCGCCGGTGGTCCGGTTCCCCCGGATGCCGTGCTGCGCGTGAAGCAGGCCATCGAGGCCATGGAGAAGGGGGCGAAGGCCGCATGAGAGCGTGTCTGCTGCTCCTCGCGTTGTGGCTCTGCGGATCCGTGCCGGATGCGGCTGCCGGGCCCGTTGCCGACGGCGCCGAAGCCTGGGCCGACGGCGACATCGAAGCCGCGCTCGCCGAGTGGACGCCCGCCGCGGATGCGGGATGGGGTTCGGGGCGGGTGAAGTTCGACGTCGGCAACGCGTACTACCGTCGCGGAGACCTCCCTCGTGCCATCGCGTATTGGCGGGCAGCCGGTGTGTATCGCCCGCGGACGTCGGGCGTCTCTCACAACCTCGCCCTGGCCCGCAGCGAGCTCACCGGCGTGCCCACCCCCATCGGGGCACCCGCGGTCTGGATGCGCATCCTGACCCCCGGCGAGCTGGGCTTGTTGGGTCTGTGCATCGCGGCCTTCGGGAGTGGCGCGCTCGTCACCCGTCGCCGTCGCAAGGGGGCCTGGTGGCCAGGCGTCGCGGCGTCGCTCGGCGGCACGATGGTGGTCGGCATCGCCATGTCCGGGTGGTGGGTTCAGGCCAACGCCCCCCTCGCGGTCGTGGTCGACAATCCAGCCGTGGCCCGATCCACCCCGGATGCATCGGCCGATTCGCGGTTCACCCTCGAGCCCGGTGCCGAGGTCGGCGTCGTGAAGGCGATGCGGGGCTTCCTGCTCGTCGAGACCGGCGAGGACGAGCGCGGTTGGGTGCCCGAAGGCGCGGTGCTGCGGGTTCCTCGCTGAGCCTCAGTGCCCGTGGCCATCTCCGCCGGGGGCACGGATGGAGCGCCCGCCGGGGCCGCGTGGCGTGCGAGGGCGCAGCTCGAGGGACTGGAGCTTCTCCTCGTCGACTTCGACCTTCACGCCCTTCTTCGCATCGTCGATGTACGAATCCGTGAGCGACTTGTAGCGTTCCTGCTTGAGCAATCGGACCACGCTGGCCCGCATCTGCTTGAAGGGGCGCTCGACGCGGTCCTTCTTGTTCGTGACGAGCAGCAGGTGCACGCCGTCTTCGGTGACGTACGGCTCGGCCAGCTCGCCCACGGGCAGGGTGAACGCGTGCTCGACCACCTCGGGCTGGAGGCCGGGCTTGCCCTCGCGGGAGATGAAGCCCGCATCGCCGCCGCGACGCTTGTAGGGCCCATCGGAGTTCGCGGCCGCGATCTCGGGGAACAGCCGGGGCTCGTCGGTCAGCTCGCCGTGCAGCTTGTCGGCGAGGGCTTTGGCGGCCTCGAGGTCGCGATCCGGCCCGACGGCCAGGAAGATCCGCTTGAGCTGACGCTTCTCGGGAATGACGAAGTCGTCCTGGTGCTCGGTGTAGTAGGCCTCGAGCTCTTCGGTGGTGAAGTCCTGCTCGCTCACCTGGCTGTAGACCTCTTCGCGCAGCAGCAGGTTCACCAGGATCTTCCGGACCTTGCTGTCGTTGTAGAGCCCCTTGTCCAGGGCCTTCTGGAACAGGACCTCCTCGGCGACGAGCTTGTCGACGATCTCCTGCCGCTCGGTGTCCGACAGGGCCTGGCCGTCCTCCGGCGTGACCAGCGCGGCCTCCATCTCGATCTCTTCGCTGCCGATGGTGTTGGAACCCACGGTGACGACGGGCTCTCCGCGACCCTGTCGGGCAACGGCGTCGAACCCACCGGACCGATCGGGGGGAGGAGCTCCGTTGCAGCCGGCCAGGAGGCTCGCGCCCATCAGGATGCTCGCTCCGAGGAGTGTGCTTCGGGCCATGTCGGTCGCCTCCAGAGATGCGGTTCCGCGCCTCGACCGCGTCGTCGAGGTCGGAGCGACCTATCACACCGAGTTTGTTACTACCAGGCATGCTCATCGCCCTCTTCACCGCTGTCCTCCTCGCCGTTCCCGGGGCCTTCTCGGCCGGTCCCCAGATGAACCCCGAGGCCGGCTCTCCCCCGGCCGACATCCCCACAGCACCGTCGCCCTCCGAGGTCGACGCGCTCTCCGAAGAGGACGTCGAGGCCCTCGACGCGCTGATGCCCGAAGCCCAGCAGCTGGGCACCATCGCCTTCGACACCCGGGTTCCCGCCGAGATCCGCATCGACGGGCTGGTGATCGCGCAGCTGTTCACGGGGGCCCAGCTCTCGGTCAGCGCCACGGTCGGCCCGCACGAGATCCTCGTCCTCACGAACGGTCGTCCCCGCACCGGCAGGGTGACGGTCCCCGTGTCCGGAAAGGCCACCGTGGTCGTCGGGCGCACCGGTCTGACCACCGGCCAGATGGACGGCAAGTCCGACGAGTCGGGCACCGCCACGCTCCAGTTCCGGGTGGTGGGCAGCCAGGGCGTCATCGTGCAGCTCGACGGCGACCGCTACCGGGTCGACGCGCACAGCCACAAGGGCGTCGTGGTGCCCGTCGGTTCGTACGATCTCAGGGTCCGCTCCGCAGACGGCACGGTGGTGTGGGCCAACGGCCGCCTGGAGCTCGATCGAGCCGTGCCCGTCGTGGTGCAGCTGGCCGAGGGGCGCTTGCCCGAGGTCAGTGGTCCCGGCTCCAGCTTCGCCCCCGGAGGCTGACCCCTGTTCGCCTCCATCCGGGTCCGCATCCTCGTCGCCTTCCTGGCCGGGATGCTGGTGATGTTGGCGGCGATCGGCGTGCTGGTCGTCCAGTACCGCGGCGTGTCGCAGTCCCAGGAGCTCATCACCGCGGGCTACCTGCCGCTCGCCAAGACCGTCGCGCGGCTCACCACCTGGCAGGCCCGGATCGACAACGACGTCCGGCGGTTGCTCGGAGACGAGGCACGCCCCGGGATCGGTGCCCGATCTGCCGCTTCGATCTACGCCGACGAGCTCGAAGAGCAGCTCGACACCGCCTACGACCACGCCCGGGCTGCGCAGTCCCTGGCCGATCAGCCCCAGGAGCAGGCGGTCCTCAACAAGGTCGTCATCCAGCTGGGCCGGATCGATGCGCTCTTCGAGGACTACCGGTTCGAAGCCGCCGAGGTCATCGAGCTCGCCGAGGCCGGTGAACGCGAGCTGGCCGAGACCCGAGGGCGAACCCTGCTGGCGCTCTCCACCGAGCTCGGCGACGAGATCGAGACCCTGTCGCGGCAGATCGACACCCGCATCGCACAGCTCACCTCCGACACCGAGGCGCAGCGCGTGCGCACCACGGCCATCGCAGCGGGGTTGTCGGTGGTCGCCTTCCTCACCACCTTCGTGCTGCTGGGGCTGGTGTTCTACGCCCTGCGGCCCATCGGACGTCTGACCGACCAGGTGCAGCGCCTCGCCGCCGGTGACTACTCCGGTCGGGTCGAGGTGCGCGGGGGCGACGAGATCGCGGGTCTGGCCATGGAGTTCGACAAGATGGTCCAGGCGCTGAAGGCCCGCGACGAAGCACTCGTCGACCGTGCCGAGCAGCTCGACACGCTGTCGCACTACCTCGCCAGCGTGCTCGACAGCCTGCAGGAAGGCCTGTTCGTGCTCGAAGACGGGGTGGTGACCCTGGCCAACCCCGCCGCTGCCGAGATCTGGGATGCCGAGCGCGAAGGAACCGTCCCAGACGGGCTGAAAGCGACCCTCGAGCCCGGCCGGTACGAGGTGGACGGCCCCGACGGCACCCTGCACGAGGTCCGCGTCACGCCGTTCGGCCGGGAGGGAGCCGTGGTGGTGACCGCCGACATCACCGAAGCCACGCGCGCCAAAGAGCAGCTGGCCCGGTCCGAACGCCTGGCGCTCATCGGCCAGATGCTCGCCCAGATCACCCACGAGGTCCGCAACCCCCTCAACGCGCTGTCCCTCAACACCGAGATGCTCGCCGACGAGCTGTCGGACTACGATCCCGAGCGTCGGACCGAAGGCTGGGAGATCCTGGACACCATCAGCTCCGAGATCGACCGGCTCACGGACGTCACGGCGCACTACCTGCAGCTCGCTCGACGCCCGCCCGCCAAGCTCGCCGGCACCGACCTGTCCGACCTCGTGCGCGACGTCGCCCGCCTGCTCGCCGCCGAGCTGGAGTCCCAGGGGGTGACGCTGACCCTGGAGCTGGCCGATCTCGACCGGTTGTTGCTCGACGGCAATCAGCTCCGGCAGGCCCTGCTGAATGTCGTGCGGAACGCCGTCGAGGCCGGGGCGAAGACCCTCGTGCTCACCACCCGGGTTGTCGATTCGGGCGAACGCGAAGCCCAGGTCGAGATCGAGCTGTCGGACGACGGCCCCGGGATGCAGCCCGAAGACGTGGAGCGCGCAACCGACCCGTTCTGGTCGACCAAGGCCAGCGGAACGGGACTGGGTCTCGCCATCACGCGACAAATCCTGGAAGACCATGACGGGGGGATCCGGGTCCGCAGCACCCCTGGACGGGGTACAGACATCGCACTCGTGCTGCCCCTGCGGCTCGCGGCCTCCGCCTCCGATTCCTTGAGCCCCGCTCCACTGCCCTTCGACTGACCCTTCCCGAGGAACCCCATGAAGCCCCACGTTCTCGTGGTCGACGACGACGACGCCAACCGCGTCACCCTGGAGCGGATCCTCAAACGAGCCGGCTACGACGTGTCCCACGCAGCATCGGGGCGCGAAGCGATGGGCACGCTGCGGGACACCTCCGGGTCGGGGGGGCCGGATGTGCCCGTCGATCTGGTGCTCACCGACCTCAAGATGCCCGGGATGTCCGGCATCGATCTGCTGAAGGCCGCCAAGGTGGTCGACCCCGCCATCGAAGTGGTCGTGATGACCGCCTACGGCACGGTCGAGACCGCGGTCGAAGCCATGAAGGAGGGCGCGTACGACTTCGTGGCCAAGCCGCTGAAGCGCCTGGAGCTCACCACGGTGCTCGACAAGGCTCTGGAGAAGCGCTCGCTGCTGCTCGAGAACAAGCGGCTCCGCGAGCAGCTGGCCGAGGTCGGAGAAGGCGACATCATCGGGACCAGCCAGGTGATGCGGGCGCTGCTCGACGAGGTGGAGCAGGTGGCTCCGAGCGACGCCACGGTGCTGCTCTCGGGCGAGTCAGGCACCGGAAAAGGCCGCCTGGCACGGGCGGTTCACAGGATGAGTGCCCGAAGAGACCGGCGGCTCGTGACCGTCAACTGTGCGGCGATTCCCGAGTCGCTGCTGGAGTCCGAGCTGTTCGGCTACGAGCGCGGTGCGTTCACGGGCGCCACCGGGCGCAAGGAGGGCCGGTTCGACCTGGCGCGGGGCGGCACGCTGTTCCTCGACGAGATCACCGAGATGAAGCCGGCCGTGCAGGTGCGGTTGCTGCGGGTGTTGCAGGACGGCGAGTACGAGCGGGTGGGCGGCACCGAGACGCTGACCGCCGACTGCCGGGTGATCGCGGCGACCAACCGGGACATCGAAGACGAAGTCGAGAAGGGGAACTTCCGAAAAGACCTGTTCTACCGGCTGAACGTGGTCCCGATCCTGGTTCCGCCCCTGCGCGAGCGGTCGGACGACGTCCCGTTGCTCGCCCAGCACTTCCTGGTGCGCTTCGTCCGGAAGAACCGCAAGGAGCTGGCGGGGTTCACGCCCGAAGCCATCGATGCGCTGTGCGCCTGGAAGTGGCCGGGCAACGTGCGCGAGCTCGAGAACGCCATCGAGCGAGCGGTGGTGCTGTGCCGCGGCGAGCGCGTGGACGTCGGCGACCTGCCGCCCCAGATGCGCGACGGCGTGGCGGGACGCAAGCAGCTGTCGTTCGAGGTGGGTACGCCGCTGAAGGTGGTGGAGCGCCAGATGATCCAGGAGACCCTGCGGTACTGCAACAACGACAAGAACCTGGCGGCGAGCCTGATGGGGATCACGGCACGGACGTTGTACCGGCGCGAGGCGGAGTGGCGGGAGGAGTGAGGTTCTCCTGCTCAGGGACCGTCAGTTCGGGGATGTGCGAACCGCTGTCGGCAGGGTGAGCGCCTGAATTTCACCACAGTGCGCTGTCGCTCACAGAGCGCTTCGCTCCCAGAGGTCGACACAGAGGCCGGTGGGGGGGAACCGACTGGCATCGAGACGATCTCGCGAAAACCGGAAATCCAGAGGGCGTGGCTCGGGCATTTCTGGATTCTTCCCACGGAGTGCCGCAAGAGGAAACATCCTGCCGATCGAACTGGAGACCGCATGGATGCGCATCGCCATTCCATTCCACTGAACCAGCTGTCGGGTCGGGTTCTCGGGGCGTCCTTCGCTGTCCACTCGGCCCTCGGGCCTGGGCTACTGGAGTCCGCCTACGAGACCTGCCTGGCGTTCGAGCTACGACGACGGGGGATGACGGTGGAGCGGCAGAAGGGGCTCCCCCTCCGCTATCACGGTGTACCGATGGTAGACGTTGGCTACCGGCTCGATCTGCTCGTGGACGACCAACTCGTCGTAGAGGTGAAGGCCATCGACGAGGTCCACGCTATCCATCGGGCTCAGCTGCTGACCTACTTGAAACTCTCGGGCCGGAAGTTGGGATTGCTTCTCAACTTCAATGTGTCCCGACTCAAAGACGGTGGAATTCACCGCCTCGTCTCCGGTTCGATCGCGGACGGTGGACACTCTGTGTGAACCTCTGTGCGCGAAGCGCTCTGTGAGCGACAGCGCACTGTGGTGAATCTCGAGCGACGAGCCTCGGACACGCCCGCACGATCACCGGTCTCGCCAGAACCGCCCCCACCGCCGATCATCCACCGCATGCTCCACCCACGTCCGCTGCTCGAACCCCCGCTCCGCCAGCCACGCCGGATTCGGAGGATTCACCGCCACCAGCTCCACGCGTCCGGGGCAGCGACGCAGCACCGCATCCAGCACGTCTGCACCGAACGGATTGTAGAGGAACAGCACCATCGGCCCGTCCGGCAGGGGCGCTTCCAGGGCGTCGCCGCAGATCAGGCGTGGACGACGAACCAGATCGCCCGTGAACTGCTCCAGGTTCCGGATGGCCCGGCGATGCAGGGCCCGTCGCTTCTCGATGCCGATCACCTCCCGGAACGGCCGCAGACCCGCCATCAACACCACGCGCCCCTTTCCGCTTCCGAGATCTACGAAGGCCCAGTCCTCCGGCGGCAGATCCTGCAGGTCGTCCAGGATGGCCGTGATCACGGACGGGGGAGTCGGCTCGTAGTTCCCCAGATCGAACCAGCTCGTCGCCGTGCCGTACTGTGCGTCGAACGCCCGGCTCTCGGGGTCCAGCTGATCCCGGAACCAGGTCACCAGCTCCGACAACGGTTGGGTCTTCGTCGTCCGGAAGCGCGCGGGGTAGTGCTTCGCGATGCGGGGATGGCGGTGGGGCTTGCGCAGGAACCGCAGCAGCCGGTCGCGCCAGCGCATCAGCCCTTCCGGGCGACCAGGCGCGCGGCCCAGTCCAGCGCAGCGCGCATGCTGGAGGGGTCTGCCGTGTCGGTGCCCACCAGCTCGTAGGCGGTGCCGTGATCGACGCTGGTGCGGACGATGGGCAGGCCCAGGGTCCAGTTGACGGTGCGGCCGAAGTCCAGGGCCTTGAGTGGGACCAGCCCCTGGTCGTGGTACATCGCGACGATGAGGTCCCAGCCGTCCCGGCCGCCGGGCATGAAGGCCGACTCGGCGCTCATCGGGCCGTGTGCATCGATGCCCCGGGCGCGACAGACCTCGATGGCGGGCGCGATGACGTCGATCTCCTCGCGGCCCAGCAGCCCGTCGTCGCCGGCATGAGGGTTCAGTCCGCAGATGGCCAGGCGGGGCGCCGACAGGCCGAGGTCGCGCAGCGCCTGGTCGGCGGTCTGCACGGTGTGGACGATGGCGTCGACGGTCAGTGCGGCGGAGACGTCGGAGACCGGCAGGTGCACGGTCACCAGCGCCACGCGCACCCGACCTCCGACGAAGGCCATCACCGGGCCCTCGACGTCACACAGGTGCCCGAGGAACCCCGTGTGGCCGGGCCACTCGAAGCCCTGACCCGCCAACTTCGCCTTGTGGATGGGCCCGGTGACGATCCCGGCTGCGCGACCGGCCAGGCACTCGGCGGTGGCCCAGCGCAGCGAACGGACCTCGATGGGCTCGTCGTCGCCGAGCACTTCGGCGGGATCGAAGACCTCCACCGGCAGGTCGCAGCGCTCGATCCAGGGAGCCATCGCAGCGACGTCGCCCACGATGCGGACGGGGTGCCGATCGAAGCCCTGTAGTGCCCGCGCGGCCACCTCGGGTCCGATCCCGTCGGGGTCGCCGGGGGTCAGCAGGAGCGGGGCAGCCATCGGGGGAGTCAGCTCGGGGCGGGGAGCTTGACGTCGACCGCGGACTCGCGGCGGGCCCGCTGATACCACTCGGCTTCGGCTTCCTGGACCTTCAGCGAGAACACCTGGTTGCGGAGCTGTGCTTCGATCTCGTCGAAGGGCTTCACATCGCCCTCGGCGATCTCGCGCGTGTTGACGCGGACGATGGCCAGGACCGCCCCGAGACGGATGGGCGCGAGAAACTTACCGACCTCGGCATCGTAGACGACCGCGTCGAGCCCCTCCACCAGCGAGCCCTTCTTGTGAGCCTTGTCGCCGACCGCACCGGCGAGGTTCGCGCCGTCGTACAGCTCGACGGCCTCGTCGAAGTCCTGCTCGCCGGCGTTCAGGGCTTCGACCAGGAGTGCGGCCTGCTCGATGACGGGTTCCTGTGCTTCGGGGTCGGGCGGGAGGACGATTCCCAGTGCGTCGAGGGTGACCACGGGTGTGCGTTCGCCGCGCGCGGTGCGCTTGTAGAGGTCGGCCACCTCGTCGTCGCTCACCGACACCCGGGGCGCGAGGATGCGCTGCTGGAACCGCTGGACCTGGAGCTGCTCGCGGAGCTGCTGGCGGTAGGCGTCCCACTTCAGCCCGCTGGCCTCGACCTCTTTGCGCAGTGCTGAGCGGTCGGCCATGCCGTAGTCGCGCACGATGCTGTCGATGGCCTGATCGACCTCGGTGCTGGCGACGTCGATGCGCAGCCGGTCGAGCTCGCCGCGGATGAGCGACCGCTTGATGAGGGCGTCGAGGATCTCGAGCTCGGCCTCGTACACGCAGCGGGTCTTGCCGAAGGGCTGGCTGCACCGCTCGGTGATGAACTCGCCTCCCAGCTCGTAGACCTCGGACAGGGCGATGACGTCGTCGTCGACCACCGCAGCCACGCGGTCGACCACGCCTTCGGCCCCGTGTGCACGGACCGCGAAGAGCATCGAGGCTGCGATGAGCCCGGTGCACAGGGCGTTTGCGATGGTGGAGATGGGATTCATGCAGACCTGTACCCGTCGGGTGTCCAGGGTATTGCGTCGGACGATTCCCGTCCCGTCGGCCACGGGCCGCGGCAGGCTTCCGCGGGTTCGCGGGTTAGTTGGCCAGACGCACCCCAGCCACGCCGGAGATGCCCATGCGAACCTCACCGTCCACCCCGTCGTCCGCGCGCAAGGCCCTCGCGATCGCCGGGGCGCTCGTCGCCCTCACCCTCGGCATGGCCGGCAAGATCGACCGCCTCGAGGACTACGAGCGCGACCACTACCAGGCGCTGAAGGTGTGGTTCGAGGACAAGAAGGAGCACAAGGCCTACCTGAAGCTCAAGACGTCGGACGAGCGCGACGAGTGGCTCAAGCAGAAAGGCTACTGGGACCGCTTCTACAAGTACGACGAGTACGAGCGCGAGGAGATCCTGTCGCGCCAGCCCAAGATCGGCTGGACGCAGGACATGGTCTACATGGCCTGGGGCCCGCCCTACGACAAGGTCAAGACCACCAAGCGCACCGCTCGGACCTCGATCATCTTCAAGTACCGGGTCGAAATCACCAAAGACGGTGAGCACATGATCTACACGCCCGGCAGCAAGGAGACGTACAAGTCCGTCGGTCGCTACCAGGCGAATCTCCACCTCGACAACCACAAGGTCGTGGAGATCGAGAAGAAGGACGAGTGGGAGCGCTGAAGATCCGCGAAGCGCGGACGCGGGATGCGCTGGAGCTGCTCACCCTGCGTCGCGACGTGCTGGCCGAGGGGCGCTGGTTCATCGGCACCTCGGTCGATCACACCGTCGAGCAGGAGATCCAGATGCTCGCGCGGATGAAGGGCGATCCGGGCTGGACCGTGCTGGTGGCCCGCGAGGATGGGCGTCTTCGCGGCATGGTGTCGCTGCGCCCCCCGCCGTTCGAGCGCACCCGACACGTGGTGAAGCTCGAGGTGATGGTGGAGGAGCGGTCCCGAGGAATGGGGCTGGGCCGCGACCTGCTGGAGTCCGCGCTGGCCTGGGCCGAAGACGCGCCGGTGAGCAAGATCGGGCTCGCGGTGTTCGCCGACAACGAGCGGGCGATCGGGTTGTATCGGTCGCTCGGATTCGAGGAGGAGGGGCGACGGCCGAAGGAGTACCGGATGGAGGACGGGACGTTCCGGGACGACCTGCTGATGTACCTCTTCGTCTGAAGAGGCCAACGATGTTGATCGGCCAACGCTGAATTTCACCACAGTGCGCTGTCGCTCGCAGAGCCCTGGCGACGTTGGGCGGGTGAACTGAGTCGTTCGCCCACCGGCGCTGCGTCAGACGGATTCGACCAGAGGTGGACGGAGCCGGAACGGCCGTCGTCTGATCCGGGGACTCTGTCTTGGGACTGGCGTACTTCGACCAGAGCCCCAAGACGAACGGCAATACACAGCAAGTGAGCCCGTCCCGGCAGGCCCATCCGCAAGACGACGCCCGGATACGTCGGCAGGGCGGGCCTCTTCGAAGCGTTCGCGCTCTGCGCGACCTCCGTGAGCGAAGCGCTCTGCGAGCGACAGCGCACTGTGGTGGAAATGGGGAGCGGAATCCTGTGCATCACGCGGACGGTCGCGAGTGCGTCCGCCCCGGAGCCCACGCTCAGCATCCTGGGACGGCCGAAGGGCGGGGTCGAACTCAGCGGTGGATTCGGGCGCTGAACCTGGAGCGAGAGCGCGCAGGATTGTCCGCGCAGTCCTCAAGGGCAGCCGGGAACCCCCTCGATGTCGTCGAAGAGCTCCGGATTCGGCCCCCACGTCTCGCACTGCACCCGCGCCCCGAGGGGATTCAGCAACCAGAACACGCTCGTCACGCCCTGGTTGCAGCGAAACTGCGTAGAGGTGCCCGGGTTGACGTCCCGCCAGTCGTTCACGATGAACAGCTCGCCGCGCACCCGCGTCCAGGCGCCACCAGGGTCGGACTCGACCACCTCGAGCCGCTGTCGCTCGATCACCGTGCCGTCGACGGTCCACCAGGAGAGGATGCCGTTCGAGTCGTTCACGGTCTCGGCTTCGACCAGCCAGGCCCCGATCTCGGGGTCGCACGAGCGGGTCAGGCTCTCGTAGACGGGATTGTCTTCGGGGGGAATCGCAACGGGGTCGGTGTCCGGAGTCGCGTTTCCGCGTGGATAGCAGCCCAGCACGGCGACGAAGCCGATCAGCAGGGCGTGTTGCAGGGTGAAGACGCACGAACGCCCACAGACATGGGCGGGTTCGCCGGGATGCCTGTGGGCGGGCGTGTTCAACCGATCACCGAAGTGCCTAGTTGAAGTTGATGCAGTTCGAGAACTGGTTTCCGATGACGGTGCCGTTCACGCTGGTGTGGCCGTCGTCCGGCCAGGAGCCGTCGATGATCTCCTGCGGGTCGGACCCGAACACCGCGCAGTCGGCGACGGTGTTTCCGTCGTAGACTTCGATGGCGTAGGTGTAGGCGCCCGGACCGGGTCCCGGTGCACCGGGGTCGGTGGCGTCGGCGCAGTTGAACGCCGTGCTCTCGCCGGGAACCTGGTTCTCGAGAGCGACGACGTTGAGGGACACGTCCCAGATGTCGTAGAAGCCGTTCTCGTCCTGGTCGCCCTCGACGAAGTTCATCGGGTGCTCTTCGTCGTACGCGAACTCGTAGCTCGTGTCGAAGATGTAGAGAATGGCATCCTCGGCCCAGCCGCTGTTCTCGATCGCGAACTCGAAGCGGTTGGCGCCCGCGCCGCTGCAGCCGGCGGGGTTGATGCCCTGGATCAGGGGTGGGCCGGCTTCTTGCGTGGGGTTGTCGCCGGTGTCGAACGTGTCGAAGATCTCGGTGTCCGTAGCGTCACAGGCCAGCGTCAGCGCGACGCTACCGGCCATCAATGCCAGATGTGCGAATCTCATGGGGGTCTCCTCCTCGTCGCCATCACAGCGACGCTCTCTCATGGTGTACCCCACGCCTCAGCGGGGATCAACGGGCATCCCTGCGGAGTCGTGTGGCACGCAGCTGGTCAGACCCCCGCGGAACAGCGCGTGTTCCACGTCGTCGAGGAGCTTTTCGAGACCGGTCCCTTCGAGTGCACTCACCGCGAGACCCCCGAATTGATTCAGTCGGGCTGCGACCACATCGGGCTCGGCGATGTCGGACTTGTTCCACACCAGGAGCACCGGCCGGTCGGACAAGCCCAGATCGCCCACGATCTGCTCGACGTTCTCCTTGTGGTGCTCGACATGTGGATCCGAGACATCGAGCACGTGGAGCAGCAGGTCGGCCTCGTCGAGCTCCTCGAGGGTGGCCTTGAACGCCTTCACCAGCGTGTCCGGGAGGTCTTCGATGAACCCGACGGTGTCGGCGAGGATGATCTCGCGCTCCTCGGGGAACCGGAAGCGGCGCGTGGTGGTGTCGAGCGTCGCGAACAGCTGGTCTTCGGCGACCACCTCGGAGCGGGTGACCTGGTTGAGCAGGGTGGACTTGCCGGCGTTGGTGTAGCCGACGATCGAGACCACGGGCACGCGGTTCTTCTGACGTCGCTTGCGGCGGAGCTCGCGTCGCTTGCCGATCTTCTCGAGCTGCCGCTCCAGCCGGGTGAGCCGCTCGTTGGCCCGGCGGCGGTTGATCTCGAGCTTGCTCTCTCCCGGGCCCCGTCCGCCGATCCCGCCCGTCAGCCGCGACATCGCGGTGGGCATCAGCTTGAGGCGGGGTGCGCGGTAGCGGAGCTGGGCGAGCTCGACCTGGAGCCGGCCCTCCTTGGTGGTGGCGTGCTGGGCGAAGATGTCGAGGATGAGCTGCGTGCGGTCGAGGACCCCCAGGTCGGTGAGCTCGGCGATGTTGCGCAGCTGGGACGGGGACAGCTCGCGGTTGAAGATCAGGACCTCGGCCCCGAGGTGCATCGACCGGACGATGAGCTCCTGGAGCTTTCCCTTCCCGATCACGGTGCGTCCGTCGATCTTCCGGCGGGACTGGATGACGGTGTCGAGGACCTGCAGCCCCGCGGTGTCCGCGAGACGGGCGAGCTCTTCCATGCTCCGCTGGGCGTCGTGGCGGGACCGCTCGGTGTTCACGCCCACCAGGATGGCGCCTTCGCCGTCGTTCACGCGTTCGAGCTGTGTGGGCTGGGCGAACTGGGACTCGAGGTCGCTGATGAAGTCGAGCCACTGCAGATCCCAGCGATGCACGGCCTCGACGGTCTCGACCTGCCGGGGAACGGTGCCATCGTCGGTGGGCGGGAGCAGGTGCGCCCACTGGATGGTGCCCGGCAGTCCGGTGGCGGGATCGACCTCGACGGCGGCCACGGCATCGAGGCGCAGCAGGGTCAGGTCGGTGAGATCGTCCTCGGTCAGGCCGATCCGACGCAGATCCGTGAGCACGAGCCGCAGGCCCCGGAACCGCTGTGCCCCGGCCCGCCAGCGACCGAGGTCGGGCAGGAACACCCGATGGGCGTCGCCCACGACCACTTTGTCGATGGACCCCTGCCGATCGACGAGCACGCCGATGCGTCGACCCGATTCCTGCGACAGCTCGGTGAGCTCGCGGGCCAGGGGCGGCGACACGAACGTCTGCCGGTCGACCCGCCGGCGGTACAGCGCGCGAAAGGCCTTGTTCTGATGGGCTTTGAGCCCATTGGTGTTGCCGTAGAGGGGTTCCAAGAGGCCTGCCCTAACCGCCGGCGCCCGCGGTTCGTACTCCCGATGCGTACGGAACCCCGCTGCCGGGAGCATTCAACTCGACCGATCCCGATTCCAGCGGGTAGGTTCTGCCCATGACGCTCATCCGCTCCTCGTTCTGGACCTCTGCTGCACTCCTGCTGGCCCTCGGGCTCGCGGGGTGCTCCGACTTCAATCCGCTGGGCGGTCAGGAAGGGGAGCCGCTGGGCGGTCAGGAGGGCGAGCCGCTGGCGCCGGGTGAAGCAGGGGAGCCGCCTCCTCCCGCCGCCGACCCCGACTTCGACGACGCGCTCAACGACGTGTGCGATGTCGTGGCCAGCTGCAACGGGCCCGCCTGGTGCGCCGACTACACGGCCGACACGCTCCCGTCCGACTTCGAGGCCGCGTGCGAAGACAGCGGGGGCACTCCCTCCGACCAGCCGTGCGACGCGTCCGAAGCGACCGGAATGTGCATCGACGACGCGAACGACGACTGCACGGTGGTGTGGCTGTACGACACCCTCGGCGACGACCCCGACACGTACTGCGGCGACCTGGCCATGGGCTACGAAGCGCTCGACTGAGCCCCACAACCAAAAAAACGCCCCGTCCGCACGGGGCGAACGGGGCGTCAACCTGCGATCGGCCGGTAGTGTCAGCCGTTGGCGTCGATGCTGTCGCGGCTCTTTCCGCCGGCCGCCTGCTGGAGCAGCTGCGGGAGATCGACCCCGAGGGCACCCTTGAGCTCTTCGACGAGACGGACGGCGGTGCGTGCGGTGTCACCCCCCGATCCGCCCTTGTCGGCCGGGAGCATCGTGATCTTGTCGACCTTGACCTGACCGATGGTCTCGACCATGGCGTCCATCACGACGTTGAGCTTCTGCATCAGGAAGATGTCGCGGGCGTTGGGCCCGGCCACCTGCCAGACGGCGATCATGTCTTCGAGCACCTTCACCGTGGCCTGTCCGTCCTCGGTGATGCGTGCAGCGCGACCCTTGGCCTCGTTGACCCCAGCCTCCATGGCCGCGCGGGCGGGCTCGAGCACGTCGGCTTCGAGCTGGCGGCGGACCTGCTCGACGCGGGCGGTCTCGGCGTCGATCCCGGCTTCGGCCTTGGCGATCTCGGCCTGGACCTGACCCGTTGCCTCGGCGATGAGGGCTTCGGCGCGCGTCTGAGCGTCTGCGATGCGGCGCTCGGCCTGGGCGACCTTGATCTGCTTCTCGGCATCGATCTGCTGCTCGCGCGAGCGCTGGCGGTTCTCGGCGTCGCGGATGATGGCCGCGGCCTTCGCACGGGCCTCGGCGATCCGGCTGTTCCGGATGATCTCGGCGCTGGACTTCCGCCCGATGCTGTCGAGGTAGCCCCGGTCGTCGTGCACGTTCTGAATCTTCATCGTGTCGAGCTTCAGCCCGAGCTTGGCGAGATCGTGGTCGGCCTCGTCGAGGAGCTGCTGCGCGAAGGCGATCTTGTCCTCGTTGACCTCCTCGGGGGTGAGCTGCGAGAGCACACCACGGAGGTTGCCTTCGAGGACGTCCTTGGCCATCCGGACGACTTCTTCGCGCGGCTTGGAGAGCAAGCGCTCCACCGCGTTGCCGAGGGCGTCGTGGCCATCGATCTTCACGTTCGCGACGCCCTGGACGTTGAGCGGGATGCCGCCCTTCGAGTAGGCCCCGGTGACGTTGACCTCGATGATCATGTTGGTGAGGTCGAGGCGGTCGACGCGCTCGAGCAGGGGGGTGCGCCAGCCGCGGCCTCCCTTGATGATGCGGTAGCCCTGCTCGCCCCGGCCGGAGAACACGAGGACCTCGTTCGGCTCGCAGATGTAGAGCAGGTTGTTCGCGAGGGACAGGCCCACGATCGGCGTGAGGATGGCGAGGGTCGCCATGACGCCGAGGATCAAGTAGACGATGAACATCAGCTGGCCTCCCCGGTGGACGATGCGGCGTTGGAGTCCGCGTTCCGTGACCGCGCGGCGGCGGCCACAGCCGACCCCATCAACGAGCTCGTGCTGTTGGACTTCTTGGAGGGGTCGCCGCTCAAGATGCCCGTGACGTCGACGCCCGTGGTGTTGGTGAACTCCTTGAGCACGGCACCGACGGTGGCCGGGAGCGCTGCGACGTGGCCCGGAAGGGCACGCCCGTCCCCGCTGTCGAGCAGGGTGACCTCGCCGACATCCAGCGCCTTCACCCGCTCGGTGACGGTCTTGAGGATGGTCTCGAGCTGCTGGATGAGGAAGATGTCCTTCGCATCGTCGCCGGCCTTGATCCACACGTCGGTCATCATGCGCAGGACCTCGGCGAGGGCGGCACCATCGGCGGCGATCTGCGCAGCTTCGGCGCGAGCGCGGAGCTGGCTGGCCTGACGTTCGGCTTCGGCGGGAAGCACGACATCGGCGGACAGTCGCAGGTGCTCGAGCTTGGCGCGGATCTCCTGGAGCTTGACCTCGGCCTTGGCGCGGGCCTCGAGACCCCGCTGTTCGGCGCGCTCCTCTTCGGCCTTGGCCCGGGCTTCGAGCTCGGCGACCACCCGGCGGAGCTCGTTCTCCTGCCGCTTGATGACGGTCTCGGACTTCTCGTCAGCGACCTCGCCTTCGCGGCTGTGGGTGGCCTGGGCCTCTTCGGCGTCCGCCTTGGCTGTGGACTCGGCGATCTCGGCTTCGGAGAGCACGTTGGCGAGGCGCTCGCGACCGATGCTGTCGAGGTACTGCACGTCGTCCGCGACGCTCTGGACCTTCAGCGTGTCGAGAGTGAGCCCGAGCTGGTGCAGGTCGTCACCGGCCTCTTCGGCGAGCTCCTCGGCGAACTTCAGCCGGTCTTCGTTGACCTCCTCGGGGGTCATCCGGGCGACGATGCCGCGCAGGTGGCCTTCCAGGGATTCCTTGGCCACCCGACGGATCTCGGCGGGGTCTCGACCGAGGAAGCGCTCGATGGCGTTGTTGCGGCGCCGGGGGTCCGAGCTCACCTTCACGTTCGCGATGGCGTGCACGGACAGCGGGATCCCGCCCTTGGAGTAGGCGTTCTGGATCTGGAGCTCGATGGGCAGGGCCACGAGCGGCATCCGGTCGACCTTCTCGAACAGGGGGACGCGCCAGGCCCAACCGCCGTGGATCACGCGGTAGCCGATGGTGCGCCCATCTTCGAGGGTGTGGCTGCGACCACTGAAGATCAACAGCTCGTTGGGACGGCCGACGAACAAGAACTGTTTTGCGACGAAGACGAGCGCGGACACGACGACGGCGAGAAACACGCCGGCCATGCCGCCTCCGATCGCACCTATGGTCTCGAGCATGGGGCTCCTCGGGTTGGGGGGCAGGATAGGGGATTGGCGGGGTTGCTGGGGAATCTCACCCGGCAGCGCCCGTTTTCTTGGTGGCTGCGTTGCGAGCCGCAGCCGTCGAAGCGCCCTGTGCAGTGCGGGCTTCGAGGATCTGGGCGCGCTTCTTGATGCGCTCGCCACGATCGGTGTCGAGGGCACTCACGCTGGCCACGCCGTCGCGCACGCTGGCGATGATGATGGGCTGGCCGCGCTCGATGGCTTCGGGATCCCGGGTGGTCGCGAGCATCGTGATCCGGCCGCTCGGGCTGTCGACCGTGATCTTGCCGCGCCCGCCGGGCTCGATGGGGAGCATCACTTCGCCCTCCTCACCGACGTAGCTCTTGAGCGTGGTGGCGCTGGAGACGCTGTCGTGCTTGATGGCGCGGAAGAAGTAGGCGGCGCTCGCGCCGACGACCGAGCCGAACAGCAGCGAGACCAGCAGGGTGAGCAGGAACCCCGCGCTGCCGAGGGTCAGGACCGTGCCCGTGAAGCCGAACGCGGCGCTGCCGAAGGTCCAGAAGCGCATGCTGAAGACGAGCCAGATGAAGTCGCCGATGTCGTGGTCGAGGTCATTGTCGAAGTCGGCTTCGCCATCCCCGTCCAGGTCGAGGTCCCCATCGAGATCGACGTCGCCATCGAGGTCGAGGTCCCCGTCGAGGTCGAGGTCCCCATCGAGGTCGAGGTCCCCGTCGAGGTCGAGGTCCCCATCGAGGTCGAGGTCCCCATCGAGGTCGACGTCCCCCTCGAGATCCATGTCGGCGTCGGCTTCGACGTCGAAGTCCTTGTCGAAGTCCTTGTCGCTCCCTCCGAAGAAGATCGACACGCCGATGAGCACGCTTCCGAAACCGAGCGCTGCCAGGTACATCCCGAGCATCAGGTGTCCTCATCGATAGATGCCACGGATGCGGCAGGTGCGGGGGTGAACGCCAGCGCCAGCCACCCCCCGATGAACGCGAGCCCGCCGAGCGGCGTGATCATGCCCAGCTTGGTGATGCCCGACAGGGTCATCGCGTAGAGCGACCCCGAGAACAGGGTGATGCCGAGCACGAACAGCCCGCCCGCCACGTTCAGCGCGCGACGGTCGGACGCGGGATGAGCGGCGACGCCCACCAGAGCGGCTGCGTGGACGAGGTGGTAGCGCGCACCGGTGTTCCACCACCGATCGATGTGCTCGGGGCTGACGACGTCCTGCAGCCCGTGTGCGCCGAAGGCTCCGAGCGCCACTCCGAGTGCGCCAGCCACGCCGGCGACCCGCCACCAGTTCATTCCACGTCCTCCCGTGTCCTGACAATCCTAGACACGTTCGCATACAGTTCAACCCATGGATCGCACGGATGACGATCAGGGCGAGGGTCCACCCGACCGACTGGACCGCATGCTCGGGCTGGTGCGGACCCACGTGCCGGATCTGCGCATCGTCCAGAAACGCGACGTGTGGTGGATGCGACTGGCGGGTGTGGTGCTTCGCCCGGTCGTTCCCGACTTCGAGTCCCGCTACACCACCGTGATCGGGAGCACGGTCTACCTGCCCCGGCCCCTGGGGGACTTCCCCCGCGATGTCCTCGCAGCGACCCTCGCCCACGAGCTCGTCCATCAGCTCGATCAGCAGCGCACCGGCCTCGCGTTCTACGTGTCCTACGCACTCACGCCGCTCCCGGTGTGGAGGACGCATCGCGCCTACTGGGAACGGCGTGCCTACGGGGTCGACCTGATGCTGGCCCATCACATCGGGGGCGAGAAGCAGCTGAAGCTCGTCGAGGCCCGTCTGGCCGTGCTCTTCGGAGGGTCCGGCTACTTGTGGATGTGGGGCGGACGGGAGGCTGCGGCGCAGTACCTGGCACCGATCGCCGACCAGGTCCGGCGCGGAATCCTCCAGCAGTCCGAGCCGTACGATCGGATCCTGGAGGCCTGGCGCGGAGAGGGGGTCAGACCGGGATGAGGCCGCCGGAGCGCTTGTCGACCTTGAGCCGACCGCCGCGGAGGCGAGCAGCGAGCAGCCGGAGGTAGGGCGTGAGGCCACTGGCCAGGACCGACAGCGGACCCTGCTCGACCGACCACGACACGAGCTGGCCGGGGATTCCGGTGTCCTCGGGTGCGAGATCGACGATCAGCAGGTTGCCGTCGCCATCCCGAGCGACCGGGACCCAGTCCGAGTGCCAGTAGCGACGGGCGATGGGCTCGTCCGGCCCCAGGGCACTCGCAGAGCGGCCGACCATCTCGCCGCTCGCGACCTGCTCGTCCAGACGGGTCCAGACCGCGACCGCATCCTCGAGATCGAGGCCTTCGTAGTCGTAGAAGGGCAGCCCGCTTGCCCAGTTGGTGAGCTGGCGTCGGGCGTCGTCCGGCAGATCGGCCCAGTCTTCGGGAAGGTCGGGCGCGTCGGCGTCGGGAGTGCGCGTGACGAACTTCGCTGCGAGGTCGGGAGCGCGTGTCTCGCACCACTTCTGGACCCCGCCCCACAGGTCGTCGATGGACGGAGCCGCCTCCCGTGCGGCGGCGAGCAGCTGGTCGCGCACCTCGACGTGGCCGTGCGCGGCAGCGACGGTTGCGGCATCGACGAGCCGGGAGCCCATGGTGACGGTGGGGTCGGCGCCGTGTTCGAGGAGCAGTCGGACCCGTGCGGCATCCCCCCGGAACGCGGCGAGCATCAGGGGGGTCCACCCATCGGGACGGCGGAGATCGGGGTCGGCCCCCTGGTTGAGCAGGAGCGTGACGATGCCCAGCTCGGACTCGCTGGCCGCGATGGTGAGGGGCGTGTCCTCGCGCGCGACGTGGTTGGGGTTCGCGCCGTGAGTGAGCAGAACGCCCACCAGCTCGGAGGATTTCGCAGCAACAGCGGCCATCAGGGGCGTCCAGCCGAGGTTGTCGGTGGCGGTGAGCACGGCACCCGCGTCCAGCAGGGGCTTCACGAGGTCGACCCGACCGGTGTCCGCGGCGTGCAGCACGGCGGGAACGCCTTCGGTGTCGACGGTGTGGGGGTCTTCGCCCTCCGACAGTGCGGTGGCGAGGGCGTCGGGGTTGCCTTCGGCGATGGCGGTCAGGACTTTCATTCGGTCTCCCCGGGCTTTGCCCCGGCATGCACTCGAGCGGCTCTACGCGGCGCAGCTAACCTGTTAATCGCCGGCCGGAGGTCCGATGCCGGTCAAGGGAGTCATCGTCGCCGCGGGCTACGGCTCGCGCTTTCTGCCCATCACCCGCTGCCTGCCCAAGGAGATGCTGCCGATCGTCGATCGACCGGCGCTCGACTTCATCGTGCAGGAGTACGTCGACGCGGGCATCGAGGACATCCTGGTCATCACCTCGCGGCGCAAGAAGGTGCTGGAGGACTGGTTCGATCGCCATCCCGAGCTCGAGCATGCGATGGCCGACAGTCCGCACAAGCTCGCCAGGCTCGTTCCGCCGAAGGCGCGTGTACAGTTCATCCGTCAGCACGCCATGAAGGGCACGGGGCATGCGATCCTGCACGCGAAGACGTTCGCGGGCGACGACCCCGTCGTCATCGCGTTCCCCGACGACCTGTTCACCGGAGGCAACTGCGCGGCCGACCTGATCGCGGCCTACGACAAGACCGGCTGCAGCGTGATGTCCGCGATGGACCTGCCCGGCCAGGACGTCTCCCGGTACGGCGTGCTCGAGCCCATGGACCGGTCCGACGACGCCATCGGGGTGCGTCGCATCGTCGAGAAGCCCGCTCCGGGAGAGGAACCGAGCACCCTCGTCTCCCTCGGTCGCTACCTCTACACGCCCGAGATCTTCGCCCTGCTCGAAGAGGGGCTCGCGGCCCACGCCGACGGGTCGGGGGAGTACTTCCCGTCGGACGCCATCAACACGCTGGGCGCCGAGGGCAAGGTGGTCGCAGCCGTGGTCGACGCCACCCGCTGGGACACCGGGCAACCCTTCGAGTACCTGCAGACCGTGGTCGAGCTGGCGCTGGAGCATCCCGAGGTGGGCGACCGGTTCCGGGCCTGGCTCGTCGAGCGTGCGGCGTCGCTGTGAGCCGGCGAAAAGGTTTGCAATAGTCCGCACGCGGGCACGTAGGACGGGGTACCAGACATCCACGCCCCGGATCCGTGCTCCCATGATCGTGCCATGACCTCGCTCCTCGCCAGCCTGTTGGCGTTCGCCTCCACGGCGTTCGCCGGAGACGATGTTAGCGATCCTGGTGATGCCTCCGATGGGGTCGAGTCCACCGAACAGCCTGGAGATGGATCCCAGGTCGACGGAGACGGTCCGATCGACGTGGCCGGCACCTACACCATCGAGCGCGACGGAGATCGGCGCAAGGCCGCGGGGGCTCTGCATCTGGGCATGGAGCTGCGCGGTGTCGATCCTGGCGTCGCTGCGCGCTTCGATCTCGGACAGCGGGTGAGCGTCGAGGGCTCGGTGTTCGCGGGCGTTCCGCGGGCCGACGGTCTGAAGTGGACCGGGGGTGCGACCCTGGGCCTCGAGTTCGCGCCGTTGAGCGTGCAGATCGGCACCAAGGGCACGCTCGACTTCCGGGTGGGCGCAGGTGGGGTGTTCTCCACCAAGGGCAACGTCCAGCTCGAAGGGGCCGGATTCGACTGGTCGGAGTGGGCGGCGGGCACGCTGCAGCTCTCGCCCAACGGCACCTGGTCGATCTACGCGGGGTTGCTGGCCACCGATGTGGTCCCGGCAGCCGGCGACGCTCCGACCTTCGCCCCCCGCACGGGCGTTCGCTTCAAGCTGGACTGACGCGCCTGCTCAGATCTTGAAGAGCAGCTTCGCGATCGGGCCCGCGAGACCGTCCACGATTCCTCTGGCTTCGTTGAGCACCAGGGCCACGCAGTCCTCGTCGTCGTGGATGCGCTGTTCGTGCACGCCTTCGATGTCGGCGGGCAAAAATGCGGCGTCTCCCCGGCGGTAGGTGCCGAACTGGTCGTCCCAACCGCCCGCCAGGATGACCCCGGCCTCGGCCCCCGCATGACGGTGGTACAGCGCGGTCCCGGCGTTCATCCGGATCAGGCGAAGCGGGAGGCCGGAGGTCTCGAACGGAAGGTCGAATCCCCGGATTCCGGGCGCCAACCAGCTCCAGCTCACCGACGCGAGGGGACCCGTGTGCTCCAGCACCGGCCAGGGCAGGACGGGGTCGTCGGGGAGTGCGGGCGGAGGCGGCTCGGGCTCGTCGAGGCGAGCGAGCAGGGCTTCGAGCTCGCCTGGCGGGTTGGGCACGAACGCGGGGTTGCCGTCGGAAGACCCTGTGTTCACGGGCGTGTCCAGCACCCGGGACGCGAGAGCCTCGGCCACCTCGAGCCGTGCACGGCAGATGGGGCACAGCGTCGAATGGGTGGCGAACACCACGCGCTCGGCGGGACTCAGGGTTCCGTTGGCGGCCGCGACCACCCACTCGTCGGGGACGTGGTGGCTCGGCAGGCCGGCGGTGGGACGGGGCTGATCCATCACGACACCTCGTCTTCGTCGAGCACCGCCCGCAGGCGCTGGAATCCCAGGCGCGCCCGGGACTTCACGGTGCCGAGGGCGATCCCGCCGCGCTCGGCGATCTCGGGGTAGCTGCGCGACTCGAAGAAGGCCTGGATCAGGACATCTCGCTGGGGCTCGGGCAGGGTCTCCAGCGCGCTCTGGACCTTCTCGGAACGCTGCTCGGCCACCAGGTTGGCGTCGACTGCCGGCGGGGGCTCGGGCACGAACCGGGGGTCGCGGCGGTCGGCCTCGACGACCTTCTGGTGGCGCTGCGCGTCGATCACCCGGTTGCGGGCCATGGTGAAGATCCAGGTCATGGCCCGAGCCCGCGACGGATCGTAGCGATCGGCCCGCCTCCACAGGGTCAACAGCACCTCTTGCGTGATCTCGTCGGTCAGGCCGGGGTCTTTGCAGCGGCTGCGCACGAACGCCCGCAGGCGTGGGCCCACCGCTTCGTAGAGCGCGCGGAAGGCATCGTGATCCCGCTGTGCGGCGCGGGCGAGCAGCTCGGCGAGCTCGTCTCCCGGGCGGCGCGGTGCACGTCCCTGGGCCGAATCGGCGGGAGGAGGCCCGGGCGGACGGGCGCCAGCGTTCGTGGTGGCGCGGGTTCCGAGCACGGTCTCCCCGTCGTCGGTCCCGGAGCCGTCCGCACCGGAGGTGGAGGCGGAGGAGGACGTGGAGTCAGAGGACGACGACACTGAGGGTACGCCTGGCTTGTCGCGTCGGATCAGTCCGCCGTCCTACTCTTCCGAGCCGTCGGAGCTCTCGACCGGGGTGGGCTCGTAGAGGAAGTAACCGGTCGCCTGGCGGTCCAGCTCCGGGTAGTAGTCGTCGACCCACAGGTGGATCCGCGGCCCGACCGTCTGGGCGGCGATGTTCAGGATCTGGTTGGGGTTGGTGGTGACCCCGATCTCGCGGATGGGGTTGTCGGGGTGCTTGGTCCACGTACGCCCATCGGCGCTGGTGGCGACGTTGAGGGTGGTGTTGTAGGCGGTCACGAAGTTGGTGCCCGGGAGCGGCCGGAACTCGCGGATGCCCGTGTAGAACATGTAGTAGGTGCCATCGAGCACGGCGACGGCGGCACTCGCCATGCCTCCGGCATCGTAGGAGTTGTTGGGGCCGGCCTCGAGCACGGGCTGGTTGTTCGGCACCAGGCTGTTCGCGTCCGGACCCGCGATGTCGTAGATCTGGCAGGTCTGCGTCTGTGCCGGCCCACCCGCGATGTAGCCCCGCAGCCCTTCGCCGGGCGTGTGGGTGAGGGTGAGCGGCCAGCAGTAGCTCACCTGCCCCTGATCCTGGGTGAGGTCGATGATCGGCTGGTCGTTGTTGAGGGGGGTCCAGGACTGGCCGTCGTCCGAGGTCATGAAGCCGATGCCGTTGTCGCCCGTGTCGAGGTTGAGGCCCTGGTAGGTCATCACGTACTGGTAGTTGTCGCTGTCCCAGACCACCGTGATGCCGTCCATGGAGCTACCGCGCCACTGGGGCGTGCCCACGGGGAGCAAGGGGTTGTTGGGCTGCGGGACCCAGTCGGTGCCGTCGGCGCTGATCGCGTAGCCCAGGCTGTAGTCGTTGCCATCGGCGCGATCGGCGCTGTACCACAGCTGGTAGAAGGGGTGACCCAGCACGAGCTCGGCGTGGAACCCCGTGGAGCGCACGCCCGCCGACCAGGCCTCGCCGGAGTCGGTGAACACCGGGTTGCAGTCGTAGCGCTTGAACAGAGCGGCCTGGCCCTCGTCGCCCACCTGCGTGAACCCGCACTCGGTGATGTCCTCGGGGTCGACCTCCGGAGGCTCCGAGCTGATCGAGTAGTCCTGGCTGCACGCGACGAGCATGGCGGTGAGCGCGAGCACACCCGGGAGACGGCTCCGGTGTTCGACGGGGTTGGACATGAGGGCTCCGGTTCGGGGAATCTGTGGGTTCGGGCGGGTCATTCGTTCAGGCCGTAGGACTGCTGGCACTCGACGATGAGGAAGGTGTCGCACATCGCATCGGCGACGCACGTGGCCTGTTGGGCGACGTCGGCGCCTTGATCGCGCTCGTAGTTGCAGCCCGACAGACAGCTCTCGAGGTCGGGGAACGCGGCGTATTCGCAGGCCTGGACCAGCTCGCGACACATGTCGTCGCACGGGCCCTCTGCGGCACCGCTTCCGGAGCAGGCCACCTGAAGAGCGAGCAACAGGGTGGCTGCGACGAGCATCGAGGTGCGCGGGGTTCGGGACAGGGGGATTCGCTTCATGTGGCGACTATACCGGGGAATTCTGGCCGGCCGCTGCCTGTCGACGGACACCGGACACCGCTCGCTCCGTGCGACAGGCCACGAGCGGACCCGCGAAGACCTCTGCCGGCCGCGAGAATGCGCATCGAACGGCCTCCGCGACGTCGGGCCGAACGGGTGGCGAACGCAGGATCCGGCCGTCGTCGAGCAGCAGGTGGACGACCCGTTGCCCGGGGTTCGAGGTGCGGCGGATGTCGGCGTTCAGGATCTCGGAGGCGGGGATGGTCCGACGACCGATGCGCACGCCGGTGTAGCCCGCGCAGAAGCGGGTGGGCGCACTCCAGCGGGCGGTGAGCCACAGCGGCACGGGGCTTCCGAGGGCGAGTGCTGCGGTGAGCCCCATGTCGACGGCCATCTCGGGGATCAGCATCGCGAGCACGCTGGTGCCCATGGCCACGGTGATCATGCCCACCGAGACCAGCACGGGCAGACCTGCAGCCAGGGTCTTCGACGTGGCAGGCTCGACGCAGACCTCGACCCCGTCGTGGAACCACTCGGGTTCGGCTCGGCTCGGATGCATGGGGCATTGTACCGCTGTTCCAGGCGCTACTCCGCCACTCCACCTTCCGGCGGCTCGAACAACCCGTCTCCGAACGACACGCCAGCGGGGATGCACCACACGGTCAGGAGGTTGAAGTCCTCGAAGCCCACGTCGCCCGGCAGATCGAGCACCAGGGTGTCGCCGTCCGATGGATCGCCCACCAGGTTGTCGGTGAGCTCGATGTCGCGGTTGAAGTCG
This sequence comes from Myxococcota bacterium, assembly GCA_965224055.1. Classification (GTDB taxonomy): domain Bacteria; phylum Myxococcota_A; class UBA796; order UBA796; genus JACKEQ01. The sequence continues at coordinate 8,142,691 of OZ245034.1, forward strand.
TCGCCGTCGACCAGCAGGAAGATGCGCGCGTTGATCCCGCCCCCGTCGAAGGTCCACCCCTCGATCTCGATGGTGTCCTCGTCGACGATGACCGCCGTGCCAGCCACGTCGTGCGCGGTGCCCATGATCTCGGCTTCCCAGCCGACACCCGGGATCTCCTCGGTGTCGAGCACCCCATCGCCATCTCCGACGGGTCCGCCTCCGCACCCCACCAGGAGCATCGTCGTCAGCAGAATGCAGGTCTTCTCGCGTGTCATCTGACCCTCCACGCCTCCGGGTATGCCACGAATTCCGATTGGTTACCTGCTGCGCGGATGGACGACGGGTCAGCACATCCGGAATATGCCTCGTGCTCCGGCAGGAGGAAGACATGCGCTACGACCACGCGGCCATCGAGGCCCGGTGGCAGAAGTACTGGGCCGACAACGAGACCTTCAAGACGCCGACGCTCTCCGACGCGTCCGCCGCGAATCGGTCCAAGCCCAAGTACTACGTGCTCGACATGTTCCCGTACCCGTCCGGATCGGGGCTGCACGTGGGTCACCCGAAGGGCTACGTCGCCACCGACGTCGTGCGGCGCGCCAAGCGGATGATGGGCTTCAACGTGCTGGGTGTGATGGGCTGGGACAGCTTCGGCCTGCCGTCCGAGCGTCAGGCCGTGCGCGAGGGCATCCACCCCGAAGCCGTCACCCGGCGCAACATCGAGACCTTCCGCGGGCAGCTGCAGAAGCTGGGGCTGGCCTACGACTGGTCGCGGGAGTTCGCGACGAGTGATCCCCGTCACTACAAGTGGACGCAGTGGATCTTCCGCAAGCTGTACGAGCGCGGGCTGGCCTACCAGGCGGATGTCGCGGTCAACTGGTGCCCGGCGCTGCAGACCGTGCTGGCGAACGAGGAGGTCAACGACGGCAAGTACGTCGAGACCGGCGACCCCGTCGAGCAGCGCACCATGAAGCAGTGGATGTTCCGGATCACCGAGTACGCCGAGCGGCTGCTGGCGGGTCTGGACGACGTCGACTGGCCCAACTCCACCGAGACCAAGCAGCGCGAGTGGATCGGTCGGTCCGAGGGCGCGCAGTTCCGGTTCGAGGTTCAGGGAACGGATGCGTCGTTCGAGGTCTTCACCACCCGCCCCGACACCTTGTTCGGGTGCACCTACGCCGTGCTGGCGCCAGAACACGAGCTGGTGGCGCAGATCACCACCGATGCCCAGCGCGGCGAGGTCGAGGCGTACCAGAAGGCCACGGCCGCGAAGACCGAGCGCGACCGCACCACCCAGTCCGCAGACGCCGAGAAGACCGGGGCGTTCACGGGGGCGTACGCGATCTGCCCCGTCAACGGCGAGGCCGTTCCGATCTGGATCGCGGACTACGTGCTGGCGTCGTACGGAACCGGAGCCGTGTTCGCGTGCCCGGCCCACGACGAGCGCGACCACGCGTTCGCCACCACCTTCGGACTGCCGATCCGCGAAGTGGTGTCGGGCGGGAACGTGCAGGAAGCCGCGTACACCGGGGAGGGTCCCCACGTGAACAGCGAGTTCCTGAACGGCCTGCACACCGACGATGCCAAGGAGCGGATCATCGCCTGGCTCGAGGAGCAGGGCATCGGGAGTGGCCGGATCAACTACAAGCTGCGCGACTGGCTGTTCAGCCGGCAGCGCTACTGGGGCGAGCCGTTCCCGATCGTGTTCGACGACGACGGCAACCCGCACCTGCTGCCGGCCAGCGAGCTCCCGGTCGAGCTGCCCGAGCTCGACGAGTACAAGCCCACCGCGGGTCCGGACGGCGAGCCGCTGCCCCCGCTGGCACGGGCCGAGGAGTGGGTGAACCACCCCCGGGGGCGCCGCGAGACCAACACCATGCCGCAGTGGGCGGGGTCGTGCTGGTACTACCTGCGCTTCCTCTCGCCCGACCGCGACGACGTGCCGTGGGACCCCGAGGCCGAGAAGTACTGGATGCCCGTCGACCTGTACGTCGGCGGCAACGAGCACGCGGTCCTGCACCTGCTCTATGCGCGCTTCTGGCACCAGGTGCTGTTCGACGAGGGGCTGGTGACCACCCCCGAGCCGTTCGAACGCCTGTTCCACCAGGGCATGATCCACGCGCTGGCGTTCAACTCCGACCCCGAGATGAAGGGCAAGTTCTACTACCCCCACGAGGTCGAGCACGACGGGAAGAGCGACACCGCCACGGTCAAGGAGACGGGCGACACCGCGTACGTCAAGAACATGAAGATGAGCAAGTCGCGCTACAACGTCAGCAATCCCGACGATCTGTGCGCGGAGTACGGCGCCGATGCGCTGCGCCTGTACGAGCTGTTCATGGGTCCGCTGGAAGACGGGGCCCAGTGGGAGGACTCCGGTGTCGCGGGCACCAAGCGGTTCCTGGACCGGGCCTGGCGCCTGGTCGTCGATCCCGAGACCGGTGAGCGGCCGGCGAAGGTGGTGGAGTCGGTGGACGACGCCGATCTGGACCGGGCGCTGCACGAGGCCATCAAGAAGGTGACCGAGAGCGTCGACGACCTGCGCTTCAACACCAGCGTCGCCGAGCTGATGAAGTTCGTGAACGCCGCCACCAAGGCGAAGAAGGTGGGCGCCGATCAGCTGGACGCCTTCGTGCGGATCCTGGCTCCGTTCGCGCCCCACATCGCCGAGGAACTCTACGAACGGCTCGGTCACGACGGGTCGATCGCGAATGCCCCCTGGCCCGAGCACGACGAGGCCAAGCTGGTGGTCGACACCATCACGCTGGCCATCCAGGTCAACGGCAAGGTCCGCGGCACCATCGACGTGCCCGCAGATGTGGGCAAGGACGATGCGCTGGCTGCGGCGAAGGCCGAGCCGAACGTGGCCGAGTGGTTGGCGAAGGGCGACATCAAGCGCGAGATCTTCGTGCCGGGGCGCCTGGTGAACCTGGTCGTCAAGTAGCGGCGCCCGGATCGTGCGTCCGGGTGGTACAGTCGCAGCAGACGCGGCCGGGCATGGGCCGAGGAGGACCGGATGCGGGGATTCACCGCAGGATTGTTGTTGTTGATCGTGGTGGCGTGCTCGCAGAAGCTCACGCCGGTCGACACCTCCACGCCGATTCCCTCCGACGATGGCGACGCCGACACGGACGCCGACGCCGATGCCGACTCGGATGCCGACACCGACGTCGACACGGGGCCGCAGCTCGACTGCACGAGCCCGTACGACACCCCGGTTCCCGGGAGCAACACGGCGTTCCCCGAGTGCGTCACCGAGCAGGTGTTCTGCGGTCAGGTGATCTTCGGGAGCACCGGCGGTGGCAGCACCGACTACGACTACCAGTACTGGTCGGACGCCAGCGATCTGGGCGCCCTCATCAACAAACCCGAGAAGGTCGACGGTCCAGAGCGGGTCTACGCCTTCGAGCCGCTGTTCCAGGACGCGCAGGTCACGTTCACCATCGAGTCCTGCACCGAGACCTGGGCGAGCTGGATCTCGATGGGCGACCTCACCGACTACTGCGCCGAGTCGACGCAGGCGCCGAAAGACCACTTCGACGAGGTCCAGGGAAGGTTCCTCCAGGAAGCCGAGGTCGTGAACTTCACCAACGGGCCCAACAAGGTCCAGGTGATCATCGACTCCAGCGCTGCGGCGGGGCCGACGAACTACCTGATGACCGTGACGTGCGACTGACGACCGTCCCGGTTGTGCTCGGTAGCTGGCTCCTGGTGTCCACACCGGGGTGCAAGTCCGACGATGGCGACACCGTCGAGGCCGACACCGACACCGACACGGACAGCGACTCGGACGCCGATAGCGACACCGACGCCGACACGGATGCGGACACCGACACCGATCCGCCCGGCCTGGACTGCTCGGATGGCGCCTACCCCACCGAAGACCCCGGTGGCACGGGCCTCCCGGCGTGCGTGACCGCGGAGATCAGCTGCGGCGACACCATCACGGCCACCAACGTCGGGGGCTCGACCCAGTTCGGGACCAACCCGGGCGAAGCGTTCTTCATGTGCTCCGGCACGTCCCAGGGAGACGAGCTGTCGGGGCCCGAGCGGGTCTACCGCATCACTCCGCCCGCGAACATCAACGCCCTCGAGGTGCAGCTCCGGTCGTGCTCCCCCAGCAAGCTACTCTGGCATCGCGACTCCACGAGCTGCCACGACACCCCCCTCGACGCGTGCGACTTCGCCCGGGAGGGCACGCCCACCGACCAGTACGACGCGTTCCTCGTGGGCCCGGGCGGCACGGTGCACCTCATCGTCGAGGGCGACGGCAACGACGGCGGGAACTTCGAGCTGTCGGTCGAATGCTTCGAGTAGGCGTTCCGACAGGTCCGGAGCAGGCGAAACCGGCCGAAGTCGGCTAATCCCGCAGGGTGAAGCTCGAACGGGGCGATACCGTCGACCGATACACCGTCGAGAAGCTCCTCGGAGCCGGCGGAACCGCACTGGTGTATCGCGTGCGGCACAACCGCTTGGGAACGCGACATGCCCTGAAGCTCCTGACGATTCACGGGGAGTCCATCCGGCGGCGACTGCTCCAGGAAGGCAAGGCCCAGGCGTTGCTCGGCCACCTGAACATCGTCGCGGTCACCGATGTGGTGGACGTCGGAGGCAATCCCGGCCTGTTGATGGAGTACATCGAGGGGCCCAGCCTCGAAGACGCGCTCCTCGAGTACCGGTTGACCATGGCCGACGCCGAGACCCTGTTCCTGGGCGTGCTGGCCGGGGTGCGAGCCGCCCACGAGCGGGGAATCGTCCACCGGGATCTGAAGCCCGCCAACGTGCTGCTCGACCCCACCGATGCCGGGTTCGTGCCCAAGGTCGCCGACTTCGGGCTGGCCAAGGCCATCCGCGGAAAACCCCTGCGCAAGGGCTCTACGCGTCAGGGCGTCGCGATGGGCACCCCCAGCTACATGGCACCGGAGCAGATCCGGGATGCCGGCAACGTCGACGAGCGCGCCGACATGTTCAGCCTGGGCTGCATCCTCTACGAGGTCATCACCCGACGCCGCGCGTTCCCGGGCGACGACACCCTCGACATCTACAACAACGTGGCGCTCGGTCGGTACGTGCCTGCCCGCAAGCTCGTGCCCGATCTGCCCGACCGCGTCGAGCAGGCCATCCGGGGCTGTCTGCAGGTCGACAAGAACAAGCGGATCCCCGACTGCGACACGCTGAGGGCCGTGCTGCGCGGGGAGCGACGCTGGGACCTCGCCGAGGATCCCGACACCCTTCCCGAGCCCCCGCCGCTGGTGTCCCTGGCCAGCAACGTGCCCCCGCTCACCCTCGCGCCCCGCGGCGAAGACGGCGAGACCCCCGCTCCAGCTCCCCGTCGCCACACCGCTGCCCGCGCGCTGCAGAGCTTCGACCGCGCGACGTCCGAGACCGAGATGGACGGCACCCTCATGGGCTACGAGCACGAGGAGCCGCCGAAGTCCCCGATGAGCAAGCTGGTCGCCGCGGCCCTGGTACTCGGATCCCTCGGGGTGCTCGGTGTGGCCCTGCTCTTTGCGGCGGTGGGCTTCGGAGCGCCCCTGCTGCTGGGCCTCCCGCCCACCACGGTCGAGGTCAGGCCGGCCCGCACGCCTCGGGTGCCGGTTCCCGTGCAGCGGGTGGACGACACGCCCGACGCGGATCCGGAGGATGGGCAAGACGCTGAAGATCCCGAAGATCCCGAAGACCCCGAGGATGTCGAGCCCGCACCCGAACCCGCCGAACCCGCGGAACCTGTGCAGGACGTCGCGCCCGTGGTACAACCGGAGCCCGCCCCACAGCCCAGCCCGCCTCCCGCACCGCGCGCACCGGCGAGCGCGTCGGTGAAGATCCTCTCGATGCCGCCGTCCGCCGCCATCACCATCGATGGCGAGCCCAGTGGCCGCGCCACGCCGAGCAAGCTCGAGCTTCCCGTGGGTTCGCACCAGGTGCAGCTCGACAGTGCGGGGAACAAGGCGAGCTTCTCGATCACGGTCGACGCGAGCGGCGACGCGAAGTGGTGCTACGACTTCGGCCGCGGAACCGCAGTGGCCGGATCCTGTCGGTAGGAATCACCTGGCGAACCGTGCACCTGTAAGATTCGGACGACCCGCGCGTTCGCCGCTCGAGACCCCTTCGAGCAGGCTTTTTTTCAGCAGGTGGGAGCGAACCGAATGCTGCAGACACTCCGCCGCAATCCCCTGGCGGCCACCCTGGTGCCCGCGGGCATCGTCGTCGGGACCAGCCTGATCTGTATCGGCGCGTGCACGGGCGTTCCGTGCGTCTCGACCGGTGTGCCGTACGGACTGTGGCTGGAGCAGTGCCCGGCCACGGATCTGCGGCTTCAGGCCGATCTGTCGGCCCGCAACATGGTGCGCGGCGACTGGGGCTACGTGTCGGTCACGCCCACCGCCCAGTGGCTCGACGGGGATGGCCCGTACGCGAACCTGCAGACCGCCGTCGTGCCCCGGGGCTTCGATGTCGACTTCTCGCTGCTGGACGGCGCCGGAGAGACCGTTGCGGGCATCGAGACCCGCGACATCGACTGGGATCACGGCCTGAACCTCGAGATGAAGCTGCCCGAGGTCCCCGACGGCGACTACCGCTTGCGGGCGACGGTCGACTCGGGGTTCGAGACCGTCGAGGTGGACGCAGACCTGCGCCTGTATGCGCCCGCTCTGGTGCACCTCATGACGGACCGCCCCCTGTACAAGCCCGGCCAGGAAGTGCTCCTGCGCTCGGCCGTCCTCCGCCGCACCGACAGCACGCCCATCGGAGGACGCCCGGGAACGTGGACCATCCGGGCGCCGGACGGCACCGAGATGCTGGTCGAGAAGGTCCCGACCGACGACTGGGGCGTGTCTGCGACCACGTTCCCCCTCGACTCCGGCGCGACGGTAGGCACCTGGACCGCCCAGTACACCACCGGCGACGACGTCGATCAGGTCACGTTCGCGGTGCGTCCCTTCGAGCTGCCGCGCTTCACGGTCGAGCTGAAGCCGGACGAGCGGTGGTACGGCCCCAACGACGACATCACGGTGACCGGAACCGCCCGCTACACGTCCGGGGCCCCGGTCGCGAACAGCGAGGTCACGATCGACCTGTCGCGGGTGTCCGGACGCTGGCCGATGCCGCTGGACTGGGAGGAACAACGCACCCGGCAGACCGACGCCGAAGGTCGCTTCGAGCTCGAGCTGGGAGAGGTTCCCGCCGATCTCATCGAGCGCGCGGGCATCTCGGTGTCGGCCCGGGTGGTCGACGAAGCCGGCGAGACCGCGCGCGGGGGCACCACTCTGCAGCTGTCGGTCGACGACATCGTGGTCACGCCCGTCACCGAGCTCGGCGATGGCCTGGTCGCGGACTTCAACAACCGCGCCTACCTGCGCGTGACGCGTCCGGACGGGAGTGCGGTCGCCGATGCGGCGCTGACCCTCACCAATCCCTACGATCCCAGCCAGCCCGAGATGGAGGCGACCACCGACGCAGACGGCGTGGCTGCGCTCCAGGTCGATCCGGGCAAGCCCGTCACGATCGTCGACCCTCCACCGCCCGTCCGCCCGAGGCCTCTGGAGCCCGACGCGCCATCCATCTCGTCTGCGCGGGCGTATCCGGGCGGTCGCTCGCTCAACCTGGCCGAGCGCCGGGTGCTCGACCGCATCCACCCCGCGATCTCGGCCTGTGGTCGATTCGCGGTCGGAAACACGCCCGTCGAAGCCGGACTGATGGTGTCGTCGGGAGGGGCCGTCCAGGACGTCGTCACGGGGGACGGCACCCTCGAGCGCTGCGTGGCCACTGCGATGCGCAGGCTCAGCTTCGGGCCGGGAGACGTGCGGATGTACGACCTGACCTGGACCGTGCCCGACTCCCTGCAGCCCAGCCTGCGGATGAGCTTCGTCGACGTGCACGGCCAGACCAGTCCGGTCGAGTCGGCCTTCCGGTCCGCGGCCATTCGCGCGCGTCCCTGCATGCCCCGGGGAACCGGCCAGACGGGTGCGCGGGTGTTCGAAGGGCAGTGGTCCATCCAGAAGGGGGGACGCAGTCCGCGGATCAACTGGAACCGCGGCGGTGCGACGGGATTGTCTCCAGGGGTGCTCGCGTGCGTGCAGCGGCAGCTGACCGCGGCCCAGCTCGATGAGCCCGCCGAGGGCCCGGGGATGGGCGTGGTGCGCATCGACCTGTCGGTTCCCCAGCCGCCCGGGTCCACCCGACCCCAGGCCACCACCCGTACGGGGTTCGAGCTCGCCGTGGCTGCCACCGGGCCGTCCGACGAGAAGCTGGGCGACACCCGGGTACGGTTCAGCACCGGCGACATCCCTCGGCTGCGGCTCAGGCCCACCCCCGCGCTGGCCCGTGCTGGCGAGCCCATTGCGATCGAGATGCTCCGCGGGCCCACGTTCTCGGGCGATCTGCCGAAGGAGCTGAAGCTGGAGGCGGGCAACAAGGAGGTCGCCGAGGCCGACGTCGATCCCGACACCCGCACCGCGACCTTCCAGGTGCCCGATGGCGTCGACGGATTCCTGCAGGTCCGCTGGGGCGGCGCCAAGGCGGTGGTGTTCGTGCAGCCGGACGACGCGCTGGCGGTCGATCTCTCCACGGATCAGGACGTGTACCGGCCCGGCGATACGGCCAGGATCACCGTCACGACCACAGCGGGGGAGTCCCCCACGGCGGCGGCGGTCAGCCTGGCTGGCGTCGACAAGACCCTCGGTCAGCTGGCGCCTCTGCTGGGCCCCGACGACTGGGGCCGCGTGACCGTCCGCGCCACCGGAACCGACGCGTTCGGGCAGTTCGGTCCGCGGGCGCTGCAGCTCGGTCAGATCCGGGGGGAGAACGCCGCGCTCGCTGCCGTGTTGAAGGTCCAGAACCTGCCCGAGGACACTGCGGGAGATCTGCGCATCGCCGCCAACGGCCACGTGTCTCCACCCGTGACCGAGGTGCTCACGACCAACTTCTACCGGGCGCTCGAAGCCCTGGTCGACCGGGTCCGGACCTGGGAGAAGGAGGCTCCGAAGGACGAACAGATGACGCCGGAGACCCTGTCGGGCTTCTGGACCGAGGTGCTGGCAGGCGCCGAAGACCCCATCGTCGACGCGTATGGGCGCGACCTGACGCTGAAGACCCTGCCGTCCGACCTGCTCGAGCAGACCGGTCCGCGACAGGTGGTGGCCGACAGCCGACGACTCCCCGAGGACGTCACGAACTGGCCCGCGTGGGTCCAGGAGAACGCCCCATGAGCCGCGTATCGATGGTCGCTGTTCCTGCCCTCGTCGTCCTCGCGCTCACCGGATGTGCGCTCCAGGACGAGCTGACGTCTGCCCAGTCGGCTCCTGCTGCAGAGGCGCCGATGGACCGGCGCGCGATGGATGCCGGCGGCTACGGCGGCATGGATGGTGCCGAGGTCGCGGACATGGAGATGGAGGAGGCGGCGGCCCCAGCTGCGTATGCAGACGACGACGCAGCCCCCGCCAAGCTCGCGGTGATCCGGGGGGGCAAGAAGCGGAAGGACAGCAAGCCCGGCGGACGAGCCAAGGAGCGCGGCGGTCGGGACGCCGGCGAGCAGGCCCGGATCCGCCAGTGGTTCCCGGAGGCGTTCCTCTGGAAGCCCAGCGTGCAGACCGACACCGATGGGGTCGCGAGCCTCGATGTGAAGGTGCCCGACCAGCTGACGACCTGGCGGGTCCTGGCCCTGGCTCACGCTCGGAACGGGCAGCAGGCCGGAGCAGTGGAGACCTTCGACACCCGGATGCCCGTGAGCGTCGATCCGGTCGTCCCAGACTGGCTGTACGTGGGGGATGTCGTGAGAACGCCCGCCCAGGTGGTCTCGATGGGCGGTCCCTTCGCGGGACGTGCCGAAGTCCGGGCGTCCGGGAGCCTGTCCGGGCTCGGGGGCGGGGCGGTCTCGCTGTCCGGGGGCGGGAGCCGGGTGGTCTGGACCGGCCTGACGGCAGAGCGCAGCGGATCGGGCACCGTGACCGCCGAGCTGTTCGACGGGAGTCGGGTCGATGGCGCCGAGCGCGCGGTGGTCGTGCATCCCTCGGGACGCCCGATCACGAAGCAGGTGGGCGGAGGCCTGTCGGGGCCGCGCACCCTCGGGCTCGACGATCCCGAAGCCAGCGAGCAGCGCATCGTGGTGCAGGTCTTCCCGGGTCCTCTCGCCGTGTTCCAGTCCGAGCTCGAGCGGGTGGGGGACAGTCCACCCGGGGCGTACGGCTACGCGCTGATCGACGGGGTCCGGGGGCTGTCCGAAGCCGCTGGAGTGGAGATCGACGAGCCGGGTCTGCGTCGCCTGCGGATCCGGAGCTGGCAGCGAATCGTCCGTCAGGGCCGGTCTCCGAGCCTGTCCACCGCCACCGAGCTGCTCCTCGGACTGCAGAATCCCTCCGACTCGCTCTCGGAGAACATGCGGGATCGGCTGGTCCGCACCGTAGAAGGTCAGCAGCGGGGCGACGGGACCTGGTCCACGGACTCCCGGAGCACCCTGCAGCAGGTGCTGGTCCAGACCGCCGCGACGTCCATGGCCCTGCCGGACACCGCGACCGGCGCCCAGATCCGGGCCCAGGGGGCGATCGAGCGCAACCTGCCGAACATCGACGACCCCTACACCGCCGCCTGGGTGCTCGCTGCCGATCTCGTGAGCCCCGGCTTGCGTCCCCAGCTGCAGGACATCGTGCTCGAAGGCATCTCCGAGCGGGACGATGGGACCCGGCGCTGGTCGGCGGGCAGTGGCGCGGTGAAGAACCCGTTCGGTCGCTATCCCAGCCGGGCCGAGAGCCTGGCCGTCGCCTCGATGGCGCTGTCCGATCGCGACGATCTCGACTGGCGCGGCGACCTCGTCTCCGAGCTGCTCCAGAGCTGGAGTGCCGACCGGGGCTTCGGGGCAGGAGCGCTCGATCCCGTCGCCCTGCAGGCGGTCCGGGACGGGCTTGGAACCATCGATGGTCCGGTGCAGATCAGCGTCGCCATCGATGGCAAGCAGGTCGCGTCCGGGAGCGTCGACCCCTCGCAACCCCACCTGCCCGCCGTGCTCGAAGCGCAGCAGGGTGGCGAAGTGACCGTCAGCGCGGAGCCTTCCGTGCCCGGTCTCGTATTCGTCGCGACCCACACGGCCTGGAAGCCGTTCACCGGCGCGGAGCAGCTGCCCGGGGTCGAGGTCGAGATCGCCAGCGGTCCGCTCGTGGCGGGGCAGCAGGGCACGCTGACCCTCACCGCTGCCGCCCCCAGTGGCGCCAACCTCGAGATCGTCCAGGGCATTCCGGTGGGCACGTCGGTCGAGCTCCCCTCCGCCACCAGGGCGCTGGTGCTGGAGCATCGCGTCGAGGCCGACCGGGTGGTGATGAAGACCCGCGCCTTCAACGCCGGCGAGATCATGGACCTGAAGCTCGACGTCACCCCGCAGTACGCGGGTCGGATGTCCACGCGGCCCCTCGAGCTGGCGGCGAGCGGACAGTACGCCGTGCTGGCACCGTTCGTGTGGACCGTGCAGACCGGTCTGGGAGGCTCCTGATGCGCGCGCCGATCCCCACCCTCGCGCTGCTCCCGGGCTGCCTGATGGCGGCTTCGGAGCCCGACTACGAGATGGAGGAGATCCCCGATCGCTTCGTGGAGATACAGATGGCGGAGGACGCTGGCGAGGGCGCCCGCGCCCGGAAGCCGCGACCCCGTCCCGCTCCGCGTCCGGCACCCGCTGCGGCGGGGCTGATCATGGATGCGTCCATCGCCGCCGACGAGGACGGGGTGTCCGGCTACGGCAAAGGAGGCGGGAAGTTCGGGGCCAAGCAGACCATCGGGTCTGTGGGCGGTGCGCCGGCGGCCTCCGAGGTCGCCGTCCGCGAGTGGTTTCCGGAGGCGTTCCTGTGGAAGCCCAACGTGCAGACCACCGACGACGGAGTGGCCGAGCTCGACGTGCGGGTGCCCGACCAGCTGACCACCTGGCGGGTGCTGGCCCTGGCCCACGATCGAACGGGGCATCAGGCCGGAACCACCCACACCTTCGACAGCACGCTGCCGGCCTACATCGACCCCGTGGAGCCGGGCTGGATGTACGTCGGCGACGAGCTGCGCATGCCGGTGCAGGTGGTGAACAACCGCGCAGATGCTCTGTCCTCACAGGTCACGGTGCGTCTCGACCAGGCGGCGTCGGGCTCGGATGCGGGTGCGATCGCGATCGGTCCGTATGGTTCGGCGGTTCGCTCGGTCGCGATGCTGGGTGAGACCGCCGGAGTGGCGTCGCTGTCGGCCGAGCTGGCCGGCGTGGATGCCGTCGAGAAGACCTGGTCGGTGAAGCCCACGGGCCGGCCGGTGAGCGACCAACGGGGTGGGGTGCTCAGGGGAGAGCGGGCGCTCACGCTGCAGTGGCCGGACGGCGCCGATGCACGGACCGCCGAGATGGTGGTGTCCGTGCATCCGGGTCCGCTCGCGGTGTTGGCCTCGGAGCTCGAGCGGATCGAGGGCAGCAGCGCGTCGGGGGCGTACGCCTACGGTCTCGCGCGCAACTTGCAGCGGCTCGCGACTCAGTCGGGTGCCGAGGTGGACGCCGAACAGCTCCGCACGCTGCGGATCCGGGCCTGGCAGCGACTGGTCCGGGCGGCTCGTAGTCCTGACGCCGGGCAGGCGGCCGATCTGCTCTTGGGGCTCGGAACCGACGTGCCCGCCGACGAGACCCTGGTGACCGGGCTCCGCAACCGGCTCGTGTCCACCGTCGTCTCCGGCCAGCGGGGGGATGGGACGTGGGCACGCCAGTCCCGGGCGACGCTCCAACAGGTCCTGCTGCAGACCGCGGTGGCGCTGCACGGGCTTCGGGACACCGATCAGACCGGTCCGGTGCTGCGCGGCGAAGGGGCGGTCGAGCGGAACCTTCCCAACGTGAACGATCCCTACACGGCAGCCGCACTCCTGGCCGTGGCCGACAGCGCTTCGGTCCGTGCGACGCTCGAGCCCATCGTGCTGGACGCCCTGGTCGAGGTGGAGGACGAGTCCAGGAAGACCATCGCGGTGCCGTCCGAGGTGGTGTCCGCCTGGGGAGGGCGTCCGCGGCGCACCGAGATGCTCGCGTGGACCGCCCTGGCGCTGTCGGAGAGCCATCCCGAGCTCGCCGGCGACCTCGTGGCCGAGCTGATGACGCACTACAGCGCGGATCGCGGCTTTGGAAGCGGTCCCGCGGACGCGATCGCGCTCGAGGCCGTTCTCACGGCGCTCCCGACGGTCGATCAGCCGGTACGCCTGGTGCTGCGGGTCGATGGCGAGGAGGTCGCGCAGGCTGCGGTCGACCCGTCTCAACCCCGGGTTCCCGCGGTGCTGGTCGCCTCTCCGGGGGCGCTCGCTGGCGGCACCGACATCACGCTCACCGCCGATCCGGCCACGGTCGGGCTGTCTTTCGTGGTCGACCAGCGGTCCTGGCTCCCGTGGACGGGCACCGAGGCGCTACCGGGGGTGGATGTCGAGGTGGAGCAGGGGGCCTTGAGCGCGGGGCAGGAAGGCACGCTCACGTTCACCATCGCGGCGCCGTCCCGGGTTCCGGTCACGGTCACCCAGGGGTTGCCGTCCGGCATGGCGGTCGATGCGGATGCCCTGAAGAAGACGGCCGGCGTGGCATCGTCCGACGTCCAGCAGGATCGGGTGTCGTTCACCACCACGCCGCAGACCGCCGGAGCGATCCTGACGATCCCGGTGAAGGTGACGCCGACCTACGCGGGGGCCATGGTCAGCCGACCCCTGGAGCTCGAAGCCTCGGGGCAGCGCGCACAGCTCGCACCCCACCGTTGGGTGGTGAGGTAGGCAAAAAACAACGTTCAAACAAACAAATTGGCGGTAGGTCAGCCGCCGAGGTCCTCGAGTAGAGGACGCTCCAGGGGGTCTGGAGGAACCTCGTTGTCCCGGGGGACCGTGCCGAATCTCAGCGCGGCCCGTGCGGCCAGGGAGACGGACAGACCGACTCCCAGGCCCGGACCGAGCCACAGCATCCACGTCATCGCAGTCATTGCTGCATCCTCTGCTTGGGGGGACCGAGGTGCGACATGATCTGAGGTGCGCCGATGGGTTGGGCGTACTTCTTGACCACGATGCCCTCGGGGTTGATGAAGAAGGTCTCGGGAACACCGGTGACGCCGTAGTCCACGCTCATCGCACCCGAGGGGTCGATGAGGTGAGCGCCGTCGCTGTTCCACAGGAATCCGGGATCGTTGCCGCCGTTGGCGCCCGCATCCTGGACGCGCTTGCGGGTGAGGAAGACCCGCGCCTTGCGGGGTTCGTCCTGGTAGACCACCCCGAGCCACTTGACGTCCGGGTAGAGCTCTGCGGCCTTGACCAGGTGCGGATGCTCGATCTTGCAGGGCTGGCACCAGGTGGCCCAGAAGTTGATGACCACCCACTGCTTGCCGATGTAGTCGGACAGCGAGACGGCGTTGCCTTCGAGGTCGACGAGCTCGAACACCGGGGCCGGCTTGCCCTCGAGGGCGTCGGTGTCGATCCGGTGCGGATCCTTGCCGAATCCGCTGCCCAGGATGGCAACCAGCGACAGCGTGATCGCCAGGCCGATGCCGAGGATGGTGTAGTTGACGCGACCACGGCGATGGCCGCGGGCGTGGGGCGTGGCCGAAAGGGACACGGGTGCCTCACAAATAGAACGGTTGAATCGTACCACAAGGTGGACGAAGGGAGTGGAACGAAGGCGGGAGCGGGCTGTCGGATCCATCGTAGACCCGTGGCGCCGGCGGTGGGGACGACGAGGCAGGGGGTGACGGAAAATCACAGCCCGCCGGACGTCACCTGCGGAGGAACTGCAGGCCCATCGCCAGCAGCACAGCGACCGAAGCGCCCGCCACACTGGCGCCTCCGTGACCGACCACCAGATGCAGCACGTCCACGCCGGGGCAGAACACGCTCTGGAACGCGAACGCCCCCATGCCTGCGGCCGCTGCGGCGAGCCCGATGCGCCAGGGCACCGGAGTGGTCGCGCGCTCGAGCAGGGCGAACCACAAGGTGGCGAACACGACCATCGCGCTGGTGTAGGCGAAGCAGTGCAGGATCATCTCGGGGGGAACACCGGTCATGCCGGGCCAGGGGGCGATGGCCGCCACACCCAGTGTCCAGGCCCAGGCCACGGGCACCCACGGCCAGGCGGGCATCGGTGCGTCGGCGCGGTTGCGCAGCGAGAACGCCGCGGCCACGAGGCTCCCGGCGATCAGCGTCGAGCTGCACGCGGCGAACAGGAGCCACCCGCCCTGATCGAGGTCGCCTCGCACGCCCTGCAGCGCGACGATCGCGGCCCCGATGACGAACAGGCCCAACACGGCGAGGAGGCGGCGCACCGGGGTGGACAGCGACACCAGCGCGTCGCGTGGACCGGGGGAATCGAGGTCGGCTTCGATCTCGGCCCAGAGGTCGGGAGACATCTCGATCGCCTGATCGACGTCGGCCTTCAGCGCTTCGAGACCCGCTTCGTGCTTCTGGTCGTCAGCCATCCCCGCCTCCGAGGATCGTGCGGAGCGCCTTGTTCGCGCGGTGGGAGCGAACCTTCGCCGCGTTGGTCTTGATGCCGAGGGTGTCTGCGATCTCGGGGAAGGTGAGCCCGCCGTACCAGCGCAGCAGGACGACCTCGCGCTGGTTCTCGGGGAGCTGGGCGATGGCCCGACGCACCAACCGGTCGGTGGCCGTGGTGGCATCCGGACCCACGCTGCCTTCGTACCCGGGCTCCAGGGGCGCTTCGGGCTTGCGGGCCTTTCGTCGCCAGTGCTCGCGTCGCACATTGGACGCGATGGCGAACAACCACGGCCGGAACGAGCGATTCACGTCGAAGTCCTTCCGGGCACGATGCACGTGCATGAAGGTGGTCTGCACCATGTCGTTCGCGGTGACGTCCCCGACGCTCCGCCGGAAGTAGCCGAGCAACCGTCCGCCGTATCGCTCGAACAACCGCTGGAACGCAGCCCGGTCGTTCTTGCGGGCGTAGCGCTGCATCAGCGTCTCGTCCGACTCGTCCATCACCATCCAGCGCCGGCTGTGCACGTGCGACACCCGGAACGGTGCGATGGTATCCGGCGAATGCGCACCTGGCACCCGGGGATGGGGGCGCGTGCTCGCGGGGATGTGCAGGGTGTGGACCACGACGTCTCCGGCATCTTCGAACGCTTCGAAGTGCTCACCTCTGGATACGCCTGCTCGGGCTGCAGGGTTACAGCGGTCAGTGACCGGCCCCCGTGGGCTGGGGCGGAAGACTCTGGAGGAACGCCCACACCGCGCTGGTCTGCGTGTCGTCCAGGCGGCCCACGGTCTGCCACGGCATGGCCACGGGATCGACCGAGGTGCCGTCGGGTCGCTGGCCGCTGCGCATCACCGTGAAGAAGTCCTCCTCGCTCCAGGTCTTCATGCCTTCGGCGTGGGGCGTGAGGTTCGCGGCCGGTGGCCAGTCGGGGTCTCCGTCCGCGATGGGCCCTCCGCTGTAGCTGTCGCCGTGACACCCACGGCACGTCCGCGCGATGTGCTGGCCGTACTCCACGCTGACCGCCTTCTCGGGGGGCGTCTGCCGCTTGCCCCGGTCGTGATCGATCCGGAACGCCGCGGGCTTGGGAACCTGGCCCGTCGCGACGAGCAGGCGCATCACCGGACCCCAGTACGGCGGGTCCATCTTGCGATCGACGTTGGGTCGCGACAGCACGTAGGCGTACAGATCGCTCACCTCTTTGTTGGACAGGTACTCGTAGTCGATGGCGGGCATCAGGGCGGTGGTGCCGTCGCGCTTGACGCCGTGGCGCACGATGCGATCGAAGTCGTCGAGCGAGTACTCGCCGGGAAGCCCCCCCTCACCCAGCGTGATGTTCGGCGCGATGATGCCCATCACCGGGGGCACGTCCATCAGCACGTTGCCCCCCAGGTCGGGGCCGTGACAGTCGAGGCATCCGAGGCGGGTCGCCAGTTTCTCGCCGCGCTCGACAGCACGGGTGGTGCGGAGCGCTGCCAGATCGACGCCCTCGTACGGACTGCGGGGCGCGGGCTCCTCAGCAGTGTCGCCGTCGGAGTCGCCCGTCGGGGCGGGGCTCTTGGCGTCTTCGGCTGCGAGTCGCTCGGCGTTCTCGGCTGCGATCTCGGCCAGGTCTGCGTCGTCGAACGGCCAGGGATGCTCGATGCGCACGCGCTCGACGTCCCAGTGGGTGTTCAGAATGCTGTTCGTGCGGAACCACACCCAGCCGGCGAACACCATCACGAGCACCACCAGGGCCGCGATGACGGCCCCGATTCGCTTCACCCACTTCATGTGCGACCTCCGAGTGCGCTTATCGCACACCCGCGATGCCGACGCTACTCGGCGCCGTCGGAGAGCGTGGCCATCTCGGGCTTCTCGCCGTCTTCGGGGGCCTGGTACTCGTTGCTGTGCTTGACCATGACCTTCTCGGTGTGGAACACCCCATCCGAGCCCAGCTCGCCCTCGACGACGACCCCGATGCCCTCGCGGAACATCTGGGGCGGGTTGCCGGTGCTGAACACGGGCAGCGAGGTCTGGCCGTCGGACACCGAGAACGCGACGGTCTGGGCGTCCTTGTCCCAATCGATCGTGCCAGGCTCGACCTGGCCTCCCAACCGCACGACGTACCCTTCGGCATCGTCGCGAGCGAGGAGCTCGGTGGGCGACCAGTAGTAGACGAGGTCTTCGCCCATGTTCGAGAAGCTGATGACGCCGAGGGCGACCGCAGCCACCGTGAGCGCGACCAGCGCAAAGATGCGCCGCTTCATGGCTTCGGTCATGTTTCCTCCCGGCGGGCACGGGCCCACAGGCTCAATGTATAGAGTCCGAACGTGATCCAGGTGATGGCATACGCCGCGATGACGTATTCCCAGCCGCCTTCGATCTTCCCCGAGGGGGGCTGGGCGGCAAGTGCAGTCGTGATGAACAGGAGCGACATCAGCGGGCCTCCTGGGCGCTACGCCCGATCGTGAGGGGCTCGGGCATCTCGGCTTCGGCCGCGACCTTGGCCACTCGCCAGCGTCGGGCCATGAACCAGATGGCGATCATCAGGAACGCCCAGGCGCACATCCGCATGACGAACTTCATGTCGTCGTTCATGGTGTCCGGCGTGGACTGCTGCTGGTGCAGCGACGCCCACCAGCGCACGCTCATGTAGGTGATCGGGATGTTCAGGTAGGCCACGATGGTGGCCACCCCGGTCCAGGTGGCGCGCCGGTTGGGGTCGTTGACGGCCCCTCGGAGCAGCAGCACGCCGATGAAGGTGAGCATCATCACGAGCGATGCGGTGAGGCGCGGGTCCCACGACCACCACGTGTTCCACGTGGGTTTTGCGAAGATCGAGCCCAGCACGAGCAGCAGGCCGTTCATGAGGACGCCGACCTCACAGGCGCTCTCGACGGCCCAGTCCCACCCGAGCTTTCCGGAGAAGAGGTAGCCGATGGCGCAGATGAACGCGACGGTGAAGACCACCATCGCGATCCAGGCGGCGGGAACGTGGACATAGAGGATGCGTCCGACGTCGCCCATCATGTCTTCTTTGGGGGCCCAGAACAGGCCCAGGCCACACCCGACGGTGAGCCAGAGCAGGCCCCAGGCGCCGATGGGATGTTCCCAGTCGAACTTGTCCTGGAGGTAGGGCAAGGCGGCGGCCATCGCGAGCCCGACCAGCCCGATGACGTGCACGCCGGGGTCCATCAGCGCGTCCATGGGTGCTCCAAACAAGAGAAGAGTGCATAGCAACAACGAGAGCGGAAGAGCCACTCACCGCAACACCGTACCGCATGCGGCCCCGGTGCCGCGAGTCACGGGGTGTCTGCGGATGTCGTGCCGGACGCCAGACACAGCCCGCGAAAGCGACTCAATGCGGCAGCGACCTCGTGACGCCGTGGCCGGATCAGCGTTCCGAGCGGGGCATCGAAGGGCGACAGGGCCTCGACTCCCTCGTCGTCGAGGATGGCCTCGAGCGCGTCGAGCAGCTGGGGCAGGGTGCGTCGACCATCGGCGAGCTCACCCAGGAATCGCAGCGCGTGGCCGAGCGTCGCGGCGTGGGCGGCGTCGAGGACCTGCTCGACCGCGGTGAGCACGATCTCCTCTCGATCGAGGGAGACCGCCCGGATGTCGCGCGCACGGACGCGTCCATCGAGCCCGTCCGGACGGGGGATTCGTGCAGGGATCGCAGGAAGAGGCCCGGGGGAACGGGGCCGATCGGGGGCCAGCTCGTGGGCGCGTCCGGTGACGTCGGACGGCCGGTAGCTCGCCATCGCGATCACCGTGTCGGCGGCGGCCAGGTAGTCGCCCACGCCCCCGATCACGAGAACCGTCGACACCCCGTGCTCCGCGAGCTGTCGGACGCGTCGGACGAACGGGGTGATGGGTTCCTGGTCGTCCGGGATCAGCGCCTGCATGCGCGCATCGCGGACCAACAGGTTGGTGGCGCTCGTGTCCTCGTCCAGCAGCAGCAGGGCCGACCCGCTCTCCAGCGCTTCGACGATGGCCGCGGCCTGGGAGGTGGACCCGCTCGCGTCAGCGGTGTGGAACGCGGTGGTGTCGCGCCCGCCCGGCAGGGTCGAGAGGAACGCCGAGATGTCGACGCCGTGCACGGCACGTCCGTCCTCGGCCCGGACCTTCACCACGCTGTCCAGCGCCACGACGCCTTCGCGTCCATCGCCGGGAACATGGTCGAGGTGCCCGTTCTGCAGGGCCGCCAGCACGGTCGACTTGCCGTGGAACCCGCCTCCCGTGATCACGGTGACGCCCTGCCGGATTCCCATCCCGGTCGCCGAACCGAACGGGGTGTCCAGCGTCACCTGCAGCTCGGCCGGGCTCTCGAAGGGGACGGCATCGGGTAGCGGACGCGCATCGACCCCCGAGCGGCGGGGAAGGACGCTGCCGTCTTCGATGAACGCCACCAGCCCGGCGGCGGAGAGTGCGTCCCGCAAGGCGGCCTGGCGACGCACACTGTCGATGTGCGGCGCGACCTCCGAGGGGTCCACGACCAGGGAGCGCGCGGCGTCCACGACGTCTTCGGTGAGCATCGCGAGCGCCTGGCGACCGCGGATCCGCCGACCCTTCGCCGGCAGCCCGGCCGTGAAGCGCACCTCGGCGGTTCCGTCTGCCGAGACCCGGACCGCACTCCGCTCCACCACCTCGGGGCCCGGCTGGTAGACCGACAGCTGCCCGGACTTCCCCGAGCCTCGTCGGGGTCGATGGCCCTGCAGTGCCTGCGCGAAGCGCCTCAGCAACACATCCTCGAGGGCCCGTGTCGCCGGCCTCTCAGCGAGCCAGGGAGCCAGATCGCCCGTGGACAGGGTGGTGTCGACCCGCACGGCCAGCCTGGACGGCGCTGCGAAGGGGTCTCCCTGCACGTGGTCCACACAGACGATGCAGTCTCCGAGATCGAACGACCGGCCGCGGAGGTCTTTGTACGCGGGGTAGGAGCGGCCGTCGATCCGCTCGAGAAGGCGCGTGAGGTCGGTGCGCGAGCCGGTCAGTCCGACCCTTCTTCGTTCGCGCCGTCGTCCATCTTCTCGCTCGCGGGTTCCTGGCCGTCTCCGGGCTCCACCTCGACGACTTCCTCCTCGACTTCCTCTTGGACAACGATCTCGTCGAACTTCTCCTCGTCGGCCAGGTAGATCTGCACGCGGCGGTTGCGCATCTGGCCGTAGGGCGTGCTGTTCGGGGCGAGAGGACGGATGCTGCCGCGGGGGATGATCTCGAAGTACATGCCCTCGAGCTGCTGGTCGAGCAGGTCGCGCACGGTCTCGGCGCGCTTCTGGGACAGGGCGATGGCGTTGGGCTCCTCGTCGTCGGTGAAGCCTTCGAGCACGACGTGCTCGCCCTTGCTGCCCTTCTGGCGGAGCTCCTGGACCAGCAGCTGGATGCGGGCCATGCTGCGCTGGTTGGGCAGGGTCTCGCCCTGGTCGAAGTGGATGGTCTCGCGCAGCGGCCGGGGCTCGTCGAACTGCTTCGTGCGGTGGTAGATCGGCACGAAGCGCTGGTTGTCCATGACGTCCTGGCCGGCCGGGCCCAGCACCCAGTCGACGAACTTCTTGGCGCTGCCGGACGCGGGACCGGGCGTGTAGAAGTAGAGATCGTGGTAGAGCGGGTAGCGGCCGTTCGCGATGTTCTTGACGCTCGGTTGGATGGGCTCTCCGCCGGGTTGGGGGATCAGGGCCACCGGCTTGCCGAAGTCCTCCGTCATCGACGCGAACGAGATGACCGAGGGGTCGTTCTCCATGGCGGCTTCGATCTCGTCGGTGGTCAGCATCTCGACCCGGCTGTGGATGCCCGAGGCGCAGAAGAAGTCTTCGAAGAGGGTGCGGGTACCGGACCGGGGATCGCGTGCCACCGGGCGGATCGGGCCGTCTCCGAGCTCGAGGAAGCTCAGGTCGTCGATGGTGCGGTCGCAGAAGATCCCGATGACCTGGTCGTAGGTGAGGCTGTCGATCGGGGAGGACTCGTCGACGACGACCGCCACGACATCCAGCCCCACCACCGTGCGGGCGCCGCGAGCGTTGAGGTCGAAGCCCTCGCCCTTCGCCTGGTCGTTCTCGGCGTCGTGGTGCTCGCGCGATGCGGCCGCGAGGTCGAGCGTGCCGTCGATCAGCTGACGCAGTCCGGCTCCCGTGCCGCCACCGGTGACCTCGAAGCGAAGGGACTTGTTGCCCTTCTCGTGAGCCTCGACGAGGGCGGGAACCAGGGCGCGCGTCATGGTCTCCGAGCCCCCGATGCGCACCAGAGGCACTTCTGGAGCGTCGTCCTTCGGGGGTGGGGGGGCGCTGCATCCCGCGGAGAACGCGAGTACGCCAGCCGTGAGCCAGGCAGCCGCACGACAGGGGGATGACAACACCGGGAAACCTCCAGAACGCATCGATTCTCCTCCGGGCGAGCTTACTGCAAACCCGCGCGGATGCGAACCTCAGAGGCTGATGGTGCGGAGGACCTCGCGTCCGATGAACACTTCGACGGAGGCGGCGTCGAGGGGCGGCTCGTAGGTCTCGCCGACGTAGAAGTCGATGGCGTAGCCGTCCACGTCGTAGGCGGTCCACTCACGAAGCGGCTCGCCCTCGTCCCAGCCCGTGGCCGGCGCGTCGAGCACGACGGCATCGCTGGATGCGTCGGTCCCGATGGCCGAAAGGTCGACGTCGCTGCGGATGAAGCCGTCCAGGATGGGCATGTCGAAGGCGAAGCTGCTGGTGTTGGAGCCGAAGAACTCCACCGAGACGCTGTCGTCACGCCAGTCGCAGTGGATGTGCGTGGAGTACACGCCGACGTAGCCCGCACCGTGCGAGTAGCAGGTGTTCTGCAGGGTGGTGAGCGAGACGCTCACGGGGTCGAGGTCGAACGCGTCGCCGTACATGTGCCGGCTGTAGGTCGCACCCCCCACCGAGGCGTTGTAGTCGGGCGGACGGTAGCCGCTGTTCACCACCAGTGCGCCCAGATCGTCCCGAAGGTCCTGCAGGCGGTCGATGGCGTGGGGCTGCACGATGGCGAACTGGCCCTTCCAGCTCTGCGCGACCTCGTCGAGGCGGAAGTTCGGCGCGAGCATCGTGTCGCCGGCGTGGGCGTTCAGGTCGAGGAAGTGCTCGGGCTGTCGGTACTGCGGGCTGCCGTTGAGGGCGGCCGGGTAGGCGTATGCGGAGCCCAGGCCAGAGGCGTCGACCAGCGGGAAGCACGTGGTCCAGGACAGGTCGGCGCCGGGGTAGCAGGCCTGGTCGGACTGAGCGGTGGGCGGGTCGGGGTCCTGGGGCGGGTCGGGATCTTCGGGCGGGTCGGGGTCCTGGGGCGGGTCGGGGTCTTCGACCGGGTCGTCCTCAGTCTCTTCCTCGGGCTCCTCGGGGGGATCTTGCGGATCCTGCACGTCGTCTTCGGAATCGTCCGTGATTCCGGGGTCTTCCGGCTGCTGGGTCGGCGGGACCGGGGCTTCGCCGGGCTTGGCGACGCGCTCGCTGGGCGCGGTGAGGCTGGAGCTGCAACCCGTGCCCAGGAACGCGAGCACGGAGATGGACAGAGCGGCGGTGCCCACAGTGGGGCGCCAGGACAGGCAAGACATAGACAAAATCCGGAGTCAGACAAGCGTGGCGACAGGCCACGGCTCGGAAGTAACGGATCCCGTGTCGAACGCCCACTGAACCGCGTTCGCAAAAGGACTGAGCCCGGGTTCATCTCTCACCCAGTCGGGATGGAGTGGGTCGCGGGGGCGTCGGTGATCGGCCTCGGGTGGAGCCCCTCCACGTGCCCCTCCACGTGCGTTAGGAGCGCGCGATGCCGATTCCCCCTCCCTGGCTCACCCCCATCCTGCTCACGCTGGTCCTCACGCTGGCACTCGTGGCCGTCGTGCGGTTCGTCACCTGGCGGTTCTTCGAGGAGTCGGTCGTCGCCCAACTGGCGAATCGCATCGCGCTGGGCATCGCGGTCGTGGCGAACCTGGTCGCGATGCTCGGGCTGTTCGGCATCGACGTACCGGTGCTGCTCGACCGCCTCGGCAACTGGCAGATCACCAAGTTCGGCGACGTCGAGATCACCCCGGTCACCGTCGTCATCTTCGCGACCCTGCTCGGCATCGCCTGGTACGGCAGCATCTTCGCGCGGGAGGGGACCAATCGCGCGCTGACCTCCCGAAAGATCGGCGACAGCGGAACGATCGCGAGCGTGTCGCGCCTGGTGCAGTACGCCACGGGGTTTCTGGGCGTCGCCGTCGCGCTGGACTTCATCGGGATCGACCTCACCACCCTGGTCACGGCCGGTGCGGTGTTCGCGGTCGGCATCGGGTTCGCACTGCAGAACATCGCGCAGAACTTCGTGTCCGGCGTGATCCTGCTGGCCGAGCGCTCCATCTCGCCGGGCGACATCGTCGAGATCGATGGCCGGATGGTGCGGATCCGCGTGCTCGGCATCCGGTCGACCATCGCGAGCACCCTCGACGACGAGGAGCTGATCATCCCGAACAGCTTCCTGGTCCAGAGCAACGTGAAGAACCTGACCCTGAACGACAACTCGCTCCGCATCCGACTCGTGGTCGGGGTGGCCTACGAGTCCGACCTCGACCTGGTGCTCCGCACGCTGCAGACCGCCGCCAGCAGCGTCGCTTCGCGGATGCCGTCCAAGCAGCCGGTGGTCGCCCTGGTGGCGTTCGGTTCCAGCTCGGTCGACTTCGAGGTCAGCGTGTGGACCGCCGACCCGTGGAGCAAGCTGAAGGTCAGCTCCGACCTGGCGTTCGCGATCTGGAACGGCCTCAAGGGCGCCGAGGTCACCATCGCGTTCCCCCAGCTCGACGTGCACTTCGATGGCCCCTTCCCCACCGGCCCTCTCGCACCCCAGGGCGCTCAGGAGCCGTCTACGCAGGGCTGATCACAGGGCTGATCGGCGGGGCCTCGGTGATTCAGGGAGTCCAGAGGGTCAGGGGCGCGTTGTCGGCCGCTGCGAGGAACAGCCGTCGGAGCTCGTGGTGCCCGCGGGCGTTGGGGTGGATGCAGTCGTCCTGGAGCCAGCGGCTCGGATCGTCGGGGTGGTAGGCGTCGATCGAGGTGTCGTCGAAGTTCCAGCCGTGCCCGCGGAAGTGGCCTCGCAGGTCGACCCAGGAGAAGCCGATCTGCTCGGCGAGGTCGCGCGTGCGGTCGTTGGTGTCGTCGAGGATCGGCTCGAGGGCGGTGACGTCGAGACCGAGGAAGCACTGGTCGGCCTGCCCCTCGCCATCGGTCGGCTCGTAGATGTTGGTGAGGAGCAGCAGGGATCCGTCGGGGAAGCGGTCGGGATCGGTCAGCTCCAGGGCCATGTCCTCGATGTCCCCGGAGATCTGCTCGGCCAGGCCGTCGAGGTTGGGCAGGGCGCCCAGCAGGTCGTTGCCGCCGATCGTGACGAACACCAGGGTGGGCCCTTCGTTCCCGTCGGCGTTCAGCGCGTCGTCGAGGTTGGGGATCTGCTGGTTCAGGATGTTCGGCACCTCGGCGCCCGACACCGACACGTCGATGACGTCGAGATCGCCGTAGCGCGTGGTCAGGTCGTCGCCGGCGAACTCCGGCCAGCGGGTGTCGTCGTTCTCGACGAGGAGCGACGTGTAGGTGCGCGCGGGGTTGTCGATGCCGAATCCGGCCGTGATGGAGTCGCCGAGGAACACCACCCGCTGGACGTCGGCGAGGGGTGCGGCGGCCGGGGAGTAGCTGGCGACGTCGGGATCGAGGTCCGGGACGTCGTCGGTCTCGAGGGGGTCTCCGGCCGTGCACGCGGTCAGGGCCAGCAGGCCTGCGAGCAGCGGACGAACGGAGAGCAGGACGGAAATCGCGCGTGCCACACGGGCCTCCAGGAATCGACCTGGCGAATCTACCCCTGTTCACGGGGGTCTGCTGGCCCGGCGCGGCTTCTTGACCAAGCCCTGATACGGCCCGCTGACGACGGTGCCCGGGCTACTCGAGATCGGCGCTGCCGTCCGGGGTGATGGTGATGGGCGCCAGCACCTCCAGCAGGTCGTGCACCGCCTTCCGCCACCGTCGTTCGAGGTCGGACCCGTCCTCGTCGAGCTTGCGCAGCTCCGACTCGACCGACCCGGCGCGGCGTGCCAGCGGGGCGATCGCGTCGCTGCCCTCGGCGGCGGACAGGCTCTGGCGCAGGCCCGACAGCTGGGACTGCACGCGGGACCGCTCCTGGCTCAGGGTGCTTCGCTCGACGTCGATGGCTTCGATGCGCTCGGCCACATCTGCAGCGGCGGCCAGCATCTTCGCGTCCGCCAGGTCCTGTGTGGCCCACTCCCGCCACTGGTGTGCGCGGATCAGGGCGGGATCGAGGCTGTCGGTGGTGGGTTCCGCGGTGACGACCGTCCGCTCCCCGGTCCCGGCGGGCACGTCCAGCACGGCCCAGGTCCAGCCGGTGTGGGGATCGATCTCGTTGCGGACGTCGCCCTGCACGTTCTCGGTCGGCGACAACTCCAGGCCCACCCAGACGTTCCGGTCGCGGCCGCTGCGGTTGCGGATCGTGTACTGGTGGGTGTCTCGGGTCTCCGAGGTGAGCTCCAGCCGGGCGCTCGAGACCTCGACCGCGAGATCTTCGTGTGCTTCGCGAACCAGGGACAGGCCCGTCGGAGCGGAGTCGGTGTCGGTCGTGTGCCCCTCCAGATCGACGTCCAGCTCGTTGCCGAACGTCACCATCTGGACTTCGTCCGGCTTGAGTCGCTCGAGCTCGGCTTCACCGGCCAGTCCGCCGCTCTGGAGCACGGACAGCACGCCTTCGGGCAGGGTCCGTCGGGTGCCGTTGCGGAGCCACAGGCCGTTCCGTGCCCGCGTCGAGTGCGGGCTGAACACCACGGCCGATTCTGCGGGAACGCCGTCCTGGACGAGTGGAACGAGGGCCGTGTGGTGGGCGGCGAGGTCGACGGGCTGGGCCACGCGGTACACGAACTGGGTCGGGGTCTCGACGGGCTCGGCCGTCTTCAGGGCCGCTGCGGTGGCGACGGTGCCGATGCCCGCGCTCCCGAACGACCCGCCTCCCGCGCCGTATCCAGAGCCTCCGATCCCGAGGCCGCCCATGCCCGTACCCTTCGAGGCTGCGTTCCACAGGGCATCCGCGGTCTGCGCGGTCAGCTGACCCACCGTTCCCAGATCGCGGTCGGGGGTTCGCAGCTCGCGCTCGGCGTACCGCGGTGCTGCCAGGGGGTAGAGGAAGCTGTCGGGCTCGCCGTTCGCCAGCTCGAGCTGGACGTCGTCCCAGTCTTCGTCCGTGTCGTTGTGAACGAGTGCCCAGGCCTGCAGGTCGGCCTCTCCGTCCTCGGGGTTCAGGATGCGGTACGACACCCGCCAGACCGGTGCCTCCGCCAGGTAGCCGAGCCCGAGGCGCCCGCCCTTCTCGAGATCCACCTGCAGGGCGTTGGGCCGCTGGGCCCGGGTGTGTGCGAGGCTGCGCGCGGCGGTGGTCAATCGGTCCGCCACCTCGACCTCGTCGGAGCGGATGGCTGTGATTCCGCCGGTGGTGACGCGGTGGATCGACCCATCCTCCGCGAACATCGTCAGGGCGTACTCCGGTGCGAGGACCTGGCTCTCGGACAGCTCGGTGGGCTTGACGACCTCGAGGGGTCCGGCCACGTCCACCAGCACGCCAGCCACCCGCGACCCGTCTGCCTCGACGGTGATCTCGACGCCCAGCAGCGCGCGCAGGCTCTCCTCGAACGGCATCGCATCGCCACCGGTCTGCACGCCTGCTCGGGCGCGTGCAGCTTCCTCTTCGAGGGCCGAGGGGAACGACACCGACCCGAGCTGTACGTCGCCACCCAGCACCACGAGGGTCTTGATGGCGTCGTCGAGGTGAGAGGTGGGAACGGGCAGTGCGGTCCGGTCGTTCACCACGCCGTCGCGCTCGAACCACGCCACCCCCGTCTCGTAGAAGCGGATGCGCTGGACCGGCAGCACGGTGGGCGACTGGGCGTGGGCCGTCATCGATGGGGAGAGGGACGACAGGATCAGGGACACGAGCATGGGGACCTCGGGATGGGGGATGGGGGTCCGGACCGCAGCGCGGCGTCGCGGTTCGCCCGTGTGGACGGGGTTTGCAGAGCCCAGACAGGTGTCCAGGGGGTGTCAGCACCTGCTCCACCTCCGGAGGTGGGGTCGGCGTTCGGCCACGGGTGCAACGGCAGGCTGCTCTACCCGTCGGGATCCGCTCGATAGGGACTCCCCATGATCCGCGACATCCCCCACTTCATCGACGTCCTCCGCAAAGAGGGCGAGATCGTCGACATCGAAGCCGAGGTCGACCCGAACCTCGAGATCGCCGAAGTCCATCGCCGGGTCATCGCCGCGGGCGGCCCGGCGCTGCTCTTCCACAACCCGAAGGGCTACGAAACCCCCGTCGTCACGAACCTCTTCGGCACGCGCAAGCGCGTCGAGCTCGCGTTCGGAGGCCGTCCGAAGCAGTTCGTCAGCGATGCCGTCCGGCTCCTGCACGAGTTCGTCCCGCCCACGCTCGGCAAAGCCTGGAAGGAGCGGAACTTCTTCTGGCAGGCACTCGGGATCGGGATGAAGACCGTCGATCGCGGGCCGGTCACCGAGGTGATCGACCGGCCCCCCGCCATCGACCGCATCCCGATGCTCAAGTCGTGGCCCCAGGACGGAGGCGACTTCGTCACGCTGCCGCTCGTCTACACCGAGCACCCCGACGACGGCCGCCACAACCTGGGCATGTACCGCATCCACCGACACGGCCCCGACACCACCGGCATGCACTGGCAGATCGGCAAGGGCGGCGGATTCCACCACCACATCGCCCAGGAGCGCGGCGAGAACCTGCCCGTCACCCTGTTCGTCGGCGGGCCCCCCGGGCTCATCGTGTCCGCCATCGCGCCGCTTCCCGAGAACGTCCCCGAGCTGCTCCTCGCGAGCCTGCTGCTCGGAGAGCGTCTACCGCGCGCGAAGAACCCCGCCGGGCCCCATCCCCTCATCGCGGGCTGCGAGTACGCGTTCATCGGGCACGTCAAGCCGAACGACGTCGCACCCGAAGGGCCGTTCGGCGACCACTACGGCTACTACAGCCTCCAGCACGACTACCCCGTGTTCCACGTCGAAGCGCTGGCGCACCGCAAGAACGCCGTCTGGCCGGCCACCATCGTGGGCAAGCCCCGGCAGGAGGACCTGTTCATCGGCGACTTCCTGCAGGATTTGCTCTCGCCGATCTTCCCGGTGGTGATGCCGAACGTGAAGGACCTCTGGTCGTACGGCGAGACCGGCTACCACGCGCTGGCGGGGGCGGTGGTCGAGGAGCGGTTCCGGCGCGAGGCCATGAGTGCGGCGTTCCGCATCCTGGGCGAAGGGCAGCTCGCGCTCACGAAGTTCCTCTGGGCGGTCGACACGCCCCTCGATCTCCAGGATCCGAAGGCGGTCCTGGCCCATCTGCTCCCGCGGTTCCGACCCGAGACCGACCTGTACGTGCTGTCCAACCTGTCGATGGACACCCTCGACTACAGCGGTCCCGAGGTGAACCTGGGCAGCAAGGGCGTGATGCTCGGGGTGGGGGAGCCCTGGCGGGAGCTACCGTCGGAACGCCCCGCTGCGACGGGCCCGATCACGGGGTTGGCCGTGTTCTGCCCCGGTGTGCTGTGCGTCTCGGGGCCCTCGTTCGAGGAAGACCCCGACTTCGCGGACTGGGTGGTGAAGCAGTTCGGCGACTGGCCCCTGATCTGCGTGGTGGACGACGCAGAGCGGGCCGCGAGCACGAACATCCGGTGGCTGTGGACCGTGTTCACCCGGTTCGAGCCGGCGGCCGACATCCACGCGGCCAGCATGCGGGTGGTGCGGCACCACATCGTCTACGAAGGCGCCATCGCCATCGATTCCCGGATGAAGCCGGGCTATCCGGACGAGCTGTTCTGCGACCCCGACACCGCGAAGACCGTCAGCGATCGCTGGACCGACTACTTCCCGGACGGAAAGGTCGAGATGGGCGACAGCGATGCGGGGCATCTCGACGAAGCGTGAATGGTTCGTCAGGGCGTGAATCCCTCGACGAACAGGGTCTCTCCGGATGCGTCGCCCTCGACGGCCCGTACGTAGACCTTCGCGACCTCGGCTGCAGGCGCACCCTGCTCGCCCATGCCCATCTTCTGGGCGGTCTCGCGGACCAGGGGCGGGCAGACGCACAGGACGCGGTGGTCGGTCAGCTCGGCGGCGGCGGCTCGGGTGAAGCCCTCGAGTCCGGCGTTGACCATCGCGAGTGCGGTGGTGTTGGGCCAGGGCTTGTGGGCCAGCAATCCGCCCGTGAGCACGAACGTCCTGGCGTGCTCGAGCCCGAAGCGCACCAGGTTCACCTGGCCCATCAGCTTGTTCACGATGCCCACGCGGAACAGGTCGTCCTTGCTGTGGGCGAGGGGCCCGAACTTCGCCTGGCCGGCCGCACACACCATCGCGTCGACCGAGCCGACGGTCTCGTAGAGGGCCCGGACCGACGCGGGATCGTCCAGATCGACCGACGGCGTGGTGCTGCGCGAGACCCCGATCACCTCGTGCCCGCCGGCCTGCAGCGCTTCTGTGACCGCGCCTCCGATGACTCCCGTGGTTCCGACGACCAGTACGCGCATTCCACACCTCCCGACGCCGTGTAACCAGGCTGTAGGCCGGTCGGATCGCGACATCGGTACGTCTGTGGTGAGGCTCGAATCACAGACGTTCTCTGGAGGTTCTCTTGGAGATCCGCATTCCGACCGACGCCGTGCCCACCGACTGGCGCGAACGACTGCTCACCCGGATGGCGAAGCACGGGATCGCGCTCGAGTCCGCGGCGATCGAGGCGGTGGCCGAGGGCACCTACGTGGTGTGCGTCCGGTACAGCGGAGCGACGATCCAGCCCGATGTGGCGGTCGATCTGCAGGTGTGCCTGGCGGGAGAGCTCGACGACAGCGTGCCGGGTCGGCTGTGGCTCGACGACGAGGAGACGCTGGAGGACACCCTGGGCGCGTCGGACAGCCTGCCAGAGCTGGATCCCGACTTCGATCCGTTCACATCGTTGGCTCCGGTCTGATCGCTCGTCGGATTCGGCCGGAATTCGCTGGAACCGCTATGCTGTAGCGAGGTCATAGGGCAGCATGGGCGTTCGACGGGTGATCACTGGGCTTGTCGCTTGCGGAGTCGCGAGCACGGCGACGGCTGCGCCGACCTTCGTGGCCGACGAAGCAGAAGACGCGGTGGTCGCCCAGCGGGCCTGGTCGGCAGCCGTGGCCTGCACGGGCTGGGAGGCCGAGGCCCACGATCAGGTGCGGATCGAGCGCGGCAACGTCCGGCAGCACTTCCGAGGGCTCGCGAGCACCGATGAAGATGGCCTGTACCGCATCGAGCTCGACGACGAGGACGCGCATCTCGACGAGGTGATCGTCCACGAGGTCGCGCATGCGTGGGTGAAGACCGGTCCGACCGCGCTGGTCGAGGGGCGGGCAGAGTTGCTGGCGGACTGCATGGTCCACAGCGCACCGGGTCTCGCACCCCTGCAGTGGGACGATGGCCGCGAGCTGGTCGCGATGCCAGACCTCCGGGGATGGCGCGCCAACGACGATCACGGGCCCAGCGTCAATCCGTTGATGCGCACCGATGCCTACCTCGGTGCGGCCCGGCTGGTACGTCTGGCCAGCCTGGTGCTGCCCGAGCGCGCGCTGTGGCCCGAGAACGACAATGTCGACTGGGTCGATCTCGATCAGATGCTGTCCGAGGCCGGTCAGCCCGGCGAAGCGCTGCGCGAGGTCCTCAGGGCACCGGTCTCCGTCCAGGCCCGGGCGCTGTCCGACGCCGATCAGGACGGCCTGCCGCTGGTGGGTGAGCGCATGTTCGGCACCGATCCCGCCCGATTCGACAGCGATGCGGACGGCTGGTGGGACGGTGCGTCCGTCCCGGTGGGCGCGATTCCACTCCCGTTCGATGGAACACCCGTGTGCACGGGGCTCGCGACCACTTCGGCAGGGGGCGTCGCGGTGCTCGAGACCGGGGGCAACCTCCGGGGCACTCCCCAGCCGATTCCGGTCCTGCGCGCGGGCAGCGAGGTCTTCGACGACGGCCGCGCCGCCGTGGTCGGAACGCAGTCGGTCCTCATCGAGCTCGATGGCGACCCCGAAGTCGTCTCGGGCGGTCTGTGGGCGAAGATCGAAGGGCCGCGACTGGTGCCGGACGACGCCTGTGAGAACCACGAGCGGTACGTGGTGTGGGCGTCCGAGCCGCGCCTGCGGGGTGTCGTCCCGAAGCTCTCCGAAGCGCTGGGAGCCGCACAGGCACGGGCAGATCGCGAGCTGGGTCGGGCCGGGCGCCGCGTGGCGGTGCAGATCGGGGGCCCCAGCACCACCGTCGAGGGCCCGGTGGTGAAGCTGTCCGACGCCGAGATCCGCCGCACCCTGGCGTCCGGCGACTGGGCGGGTCTGGCCAACCAGGCCGTCGCGATGCGCCGCGTATGGGATGCATCGTCCGTGGTCCGCGAGTGGCGGGATGTCGAAGCTCTCGCCCGCCGCCTGGACTCCGCCAGCAGATAGACGCCGAACGGGAGGAGCGACGTCCGCGGTATCCTCTGGCAGCTCTCTGGAGTGCTGGGAGGTGCCCATCCGCATCGGCTCGTACGAGCTGCGACGAGCCGTCGGCCGGGGCGGGATGGGCGAGGTGTGGTCGGCGACGCACACCCGCCTCGATCAACGCGTCGCGCTGAAGCTCCTGACCGACCGGGCAGCGCTGGACGTCAAGTACCGGCGGGCGTTCCGCAACGAGATCCGCAGCGCGGCTCAGCTCGATCACCCCAACCTGGTGGCGGTCTACGACTTCGGGGAGGTCACCGACGACGAGGCGGAGCGTTCGGATGGACGCCTGGCGTCGAGAACCCCCTGGCTCGCGATGGAGCTGGTGGAGGGAGGCACGCTGCTGCCCCACTGCGGGACGTTCGACTGGATGCGGCTGATGGACGTGGTGCTCGGGCTGCTGGACGCCCTGGCCCACGCCCACGCGCGCGGGGTGTACCACCGGGATCTCAAGCCCGCGAACGTGCTGCTGGGCCGGCGGGTCCGTGCCGGGGTTCCGCTGGTGGTGAAGCTCTCGGACTTCGGGCTGGCGCACGCGGCAGAGGGCACCGAAGACGATCACTTCAACGGGGGAACGCCCGCGTACATGGCGCCCGAGCAGTTCGACGGACACTGGCGCAACTACGGGCCGTGGACCGACCTGTACGGGCTCGGCTGCGTGTTGTTCTCGCTGGTGCGGGGCACGCCGCCCCACGGGCCGTCGCGGTCGTTCGCCGACAGTCGTCGCGCCCACCGGGAGGACACCGTTCCGGCGCTGGAGCCACCGTTCGCCGTGCCCGCGGGCTTCGAGAGCTGGTTGCGTCGCCTGCTCGAGAAGGACCCCGCGCTCCGCTATCGCCGCGCCGCCGATGCGCTGTACGACTTCGTGCAGCTGGGCCCACCGGAGCTCGGCCGGGCTCGGCAGGGTTCCGCTCCTCGCCCCGCACCCAGGGCGAATCTGGAGACGCTCCGCCTCCACACCCTGTCCACGCTGATGGAGTTGCCGCTCCAACCCACCGAAGAGCCCGTGTTCACGGTGGGTTCCGCGGCTTCTCGTGCGCCCCCGCTGCCCCACGACTGGCGGGAGCTGGACGAGCGGCGAGGGGAGCAGGCGGTGCCGAATGGGCTCGGGTTGTTCGGTCTGCGTCCGATTCCGTTCGTGGGGCGAGATGCCGAGCGGGACGCGCTGTGGTCGCTGCTTCGCGAGGTCCAGGAGCAGAGCCGTGTCCGCGTCGCGGCCCTGCATGGCGGTTCGGGCTTCGGGAAGAGCCGCCTGGCGGACTGGATCGGTCAGCGGGCCCACGAGGTGGGGTCTGCCATCCGCATGCGCGCGACCCACGCACCCGTGCCGGGCCCCCGCGATGGACTGGCGGGTCTGGCGTTCCGGTTCCTGCGCTGCGAAGGTCTGGATCGCGCCCGGATCGCCGAGCGGGTGCGGGGCCTGGCATCGTCCAAGGACGACCGCGACGCACTGCTGGAGCTGTTGGCGCCCGGCGCGGGTGCGGTGCGGTTCGGGAGCAGCGAGGAACGGCACTACGCCATCGTGCAGCTGCTCCAGCGCGCCACCACCGAGCGTCCCGTGGTGATGTGGCTGGACGACGTGCACTGGGGGCCCGACACCCTGCGGTTCGTGCGGCGCCTGCTGGAGGACGATCTGGAGCGTCCGGTGCTCGTGGTGATGACCGCCACCGACGAGGCGCTGACCGAGCGACCCGACGAGTACGCCGTGTGGGAGGAGGTCCTGGTCGATCCGCGTGTCCGAACCATCGAGGTCGGTCCGCTCCCGCCCGACAAGCGCTCCACGCTCATCGAGGAGGTGCTGGGGCTGGATGCCACTCTCGGCGAGGCGGTGGAGCAGGGCTCGCGAGGCAACCCGCTGTTCACCGTGCAGCTCATCGGAGACTGGGTGGAGCGCAACCTGCTGGAGCCGGGCGAGACCGGGTTCGTGCCCCGTCGTGGCGTGACGCTCACCGTTCCGGACGACATCGGATCGGTGTGGGAGCGCCGCGTGGATCGGCTGCTGGCCGATCGCCCGGAGGACGACGCGCGTGCGCTGGAGCTGGCGGCCTGTCTCGGCATGACCGTCAACCGCTCCGAGTGGGTCCAGGCGGCCGAGCTGCTGGGGGTGAAGGCGTCGGCCCGGCTGGTCGAGGCGCTGCTGAACGCGGGTCTGGCCCAGACCGGGGATGGCGGATTCGGGTGGGTGTTCGCGCACCGAAAGCTCCCCGAGGCGCTGATGGGCCGTGCAGCACGGGCTCGCAGGCTGGTGGCGTGTCATGCGGCCTGTGCGGGATTGCTCCTCGACCGCCTCGATCTGCTGCCGTCCACGCCGGTCGGGATGAGCGAGCGGCTGGGGCGTCACCTGCTGCGCGCCGAGGAGCCCGAGGCCGCGCTGGCCCACCTCCGGACCGGGATCATCGAGCGGGTGAACGCGGGAGACTACGCGATCGCCGAGCAGCTGGTGGAGCTTCGCGAAGAGGCCCTGCGCAGCGCCCGGGTGCCGCCCGCAGACGTTCTCTGGGCCGACAACCTGATCCCGCACTACCACATCGCCCGTCGTCAGGGTCGCAAGGGGGATGCGGTCCACTGGCTGGACCGCATCGAGGACGCAGCGGGAGACCACGGCTGGCCTGCGGTGGCCGTCGAGTGTTGCGTGTTTCGGGCGCGGATGCTGCGGCTGGCGGGGGACGGTGCGGTCGCCGAGCGCACGCTCAAGCGGGCACTCGAAGATGCCGTGGCCATCCGGGAGCCCCGACTCATCGGAGCGGCCCGGTTCGAGCTCGGAGAGCTGGCGGCCGTGCGGGGCGAGCTGGATCGCGCGACGTCCTTTGCAAAGGCCGCGCTGCAGGACCACGAGCGACTCGACGACGTCGTGGGTCAGGCCCGGTGCTGGCAGCTGCTCGGCGAGGTTCGCAAGGAAGCCGGAGACTATCGGCAGGCGAGGCAGCTTCTCCGCAAGGCCGAAGAGCTCTGTGAGATGGCGGGGAACCGGTGGAGCCGGGCATCGGCGATCAACAGCGCGGGCGATGCGGCCCGTCACGATGGGAACCTCGACGAGGCGGAGCAGCTGTATCGCCGTGCTGGCGGGCTCTTCCGGGCCATCGGCAGCGCTTCGGCCGTCTACCCCGAGTACAACCTGGCGCTGACCCGCGTGGCCCGGGGGCAGGTCAAGCAGGCCGAAGACGCGTTGCGCCGGGCCCTCGACCACTTCTCGGAGCTGCGGGACGGGGGGGGCCAGATGAATGCCCACTTCGCGCTGGCGGCCTGTGCGGCGGAGTCGAAGCAGTGGGCGGTCTGGGAAGCACACTGGAAGGAAGGGGCGAAGCGGCTGGCCCAGCTGCGGGCGGCAGACGAGGACACCGCCTGGGTGGTGGAGGTGTGCGGACAGCGGGCCGAGGCACGGGGGATGCGGGAGCGGGCCAAAACGGCGTATGTTCTGGCGCTGGAGACGTGGCGGTCCCTCGATCGGACGCGTCGGGTACAGCGCCTGGAGCGCGCCCTGAGCCGGCTCGGAGACCCCTCGTGAAGACTGGAGCTGACCCCACGCCGGGGAGGGTCGCGGACACCGTTGCCGAGCTGGACCAGTGGGGCTTCGATGTGGCCTCGCTCCCGCCCCGTCCACGCGAGGTGGGGGTGCTGCTGGCCGATCCGGCGCACTTCGATGTCGAGTACGTGATCAACCCGCACATGGAAGGCCAGATCGGTGAAGTCGACACCGACCGGGCTCGGGCTCAGTGGGCCGCGCTGTGTGGGGTCTACGCGCGGTTGGGCTACGAAGTGCACGTGCTGGAAGGGGTTCCAGGGCTTCCCGACCTCGTCTTCACCGCCAATCAGTCGTTTCCGGCGCAGCTCCCGAGTGGGCAGTGGGTGGCGCTGATGTCGGTGATGCACAGTCCCCAGCGCAAGCCCGAGGTCCCCGTGGTGAAGGCCTGGTACGACGACCGGGGCGCGCGGACCCTGGCGATGCGGCGAGGCGAGCACGAGATCGCCTTCGAGGGCATGGGCGACGCCCACTGGTTCCCGTCCCGCCGGTTCATCGTGGGTGGATACGGCTTCCGGACCGATCGCGAGGCCTACGACCGCATCGCTCGGGTGCTGGAGGTCGACGTCGTGGCGGTGCACCTGACCGATGCGCGCTTCTACCACCTCGACACCTGCCTCGCGCCCCTCGACGAACGCACCGCGCTGTGGGTTCCCGACGCGTTCGACGCCCAGGGGCGTGCCGTGCTGGAGCGGGTCTGGGACACGCTGATCGAGGTCCCGTTCGACGAGGCGGCCGAGCTGTTGGCGTGCAACGGACACTGTCCGGACGGCGAGCACTTCATCGTCCAGCGAGGCGCCCAGCGCACGGTCGCAGCAGTCCGCGAAGCGGGCTTTCAGGTGGTCGAGCTCGACACCAGCGAGTTCCTGAAGTCCGGCGGTTCGGTATTCTGTATGAAGCTGATGATTCCCTGAGGAGGCCCCATGGAGGAGTCCCGTTCGCCATATGCCAAGAAGACCCTGGGTCTGATGGGAGGGGTGGTCACCTCTCTCGTCATGAGCGCCTGCTACGGCGCGCCGCCGTTCACGCCCGACCCGCCGGACGACACGGGAGACACGGCAGACACGTCGGACACCGGGGATACCGGGGATACCGCGGAACCTGCCGACGACACGGGGCTGTAGAGAGGCCTACAGGTCGTCGAGCACGGCGTCGTCGAAGTCGTCGAACTCGTCTAGCTCGTCGTCTTCGGGCTCGGAGGAGACCGGGATCTCGGTGTCGACGCCCGAGCCGGCTCGCAACGCGTAGATCCCGAATCCGAGGGCCATGCTGCCGAACCCGATGGCCTGGGACGTGGTGATGCCGAGCATCGTGACGCCCAGCTCGGATGTGGGGGTCATTCCCGGCGGGAACCAGCTCGCGACGGCTTCGGTGACCTGGAAGAGCAGCACGTAGCCGCGGTCGTCGTCGCGGAACGCCTCCACCGTGATGCGGTAGAGCGGCTCGAGGATCAGGGTCAGCGCTGCGATCTGCCCGTCGAAGGCCTTGCGTTCCCACCACCACGAGAGGAACGCGGCGAGGCCGAGGAGCAGCACGATCGACCACATCTGCGTGGGGTACAGCGGCGTGTCCTGGATGCGCGCCACGTTCTCGGTGTGGCTCGCGAACTCGGTGGTGACGAAGGGAAGGCTGGTGGAGACCCAGATCTGCCCGCCCTCGAAGCTGTCGGGGAGGATGCCGGTGGCGTGGGCAGTGTGCGGTGCGACGGCGCCGTGGCAGCACCCCGCGAAGAGGCACCCGATCCGACCCACGCCCATGCCGACCAGCACGGCGGGACCGGCGATGTCGGCGAGCTTCCACGGCCGGATCCCCTGGGCGAACGAGAGGGCCGCGACGGCGAGCGTGCCGCCGATGACGCCCCCGTAGACGGCGAACCCGGACGGCTGGAACAGCACGAGGGGGTTGGCCAGGAACCGGTCGAGGTCGACCGCGAGGGTGTAGAGGATGCGCCCACCCAACAAGCCCCCGACGAACGCGGCGATGTAGATGCCGAGCAGCTTGTCCGGGTGCAGCCCGATGCGAAGCGCGCGCACGTGCGTGAGCATGAACGCGCAGCAGAACGCGAGCAGGATGAACAGACCGTACGTGTGCAGCCCGACGGCGCCGGACTGGGTCTGCAGCTCGAACAGGGTGGGGAACATGGCAACTCCGTACCCCGGCTGCACGGGATCTGCGAAGCGGCTGCGTCCATCGTGGCGGTTCGAGACGTGATGTTGTTCCAGGAGGTGCCGATGTGGTGGTTGCTGGCCGGGTGCATGGGATTCGCGGGGGACGTGGACGAGGAGCAGCTTCGCGAAGGCGATCTGGTGTTCCAGGACTCCCGGAGCAGCCAGGCCGGATGGATCCGGGAGGCCACCGACAGCCCGTGGTCCCACGTGGGCGTGGTGGTCGAGCTCTCGGACCGACGCGTGGTGCTCGAGGCCGTCGAGCCGGTGCGTCTCACGGAGTGGGAGGTCTGGAAGGCCCGTGGAGACGGCGTGTTCGGAGCCCGTCGTCTGGAAGGCATCACGGATGCCGACCGCGCGAGCCTGGTGTCGGCGGGCGAGAAGATGCTCGGGCGGCCCTACGACCTGGCGTTCGCGTG
Organism: Myxococcota bacterium; assembly: GCA_965224055.1. Lineage (GTDB taxonomy): Bacteria > Myxococcota_A > UBA796 > UBA796 > JACKEQ01. The sequence continues at coordinate 8,180,726 of OZ245034.1, forward strand.
GGACGACGATCGGCTGTACTGCAGCGAGCTCGTCACCAAGCTGTTCGCCGAGGTGGGGGTGACGCTGGGCGAACGGGAGCGGGTCGACGACTTCCCGTTGACCCCCGAGATGCGAGCGGGGCTGGAGCAGCGGGGCATTCCCCTGGACCGCGAGGTGGTGACGCCCGCGTCGATCTACGCCGACCCGGATCTGATCCCGGTGGAGTGAAGACTCAGCCGAGCGCGGTCCGGAGGGCGTGGTGCAGCACCGGGATCGGATCGGTGGCGTCGACGAGGAATACGGTCCACCCGTGGTCTCGCGCCGCCTGGACGTTGACGGGGCTGTCGTCGAAGAACCACACGGGCCCGGAGCTCCCCAGGATCGCTGCGGCCCGCTCGAAGATGGCGGGCTCGGGCTTGCGGGCGCCGAGATGGTGTGAGGCCAGGACCACGTCCAGCCGGTCGCGCAGGTGTCGCTGTGGGTCGAACACCGACCAGTGGATGGGGTTGGTGTTCGACAGACACGCGGTACGGATCCCCCGAGCCCGGAGGTCGTCGAGCAGCTGGGTGGCGCCGGCGTAGTGACCCGCGACGCACCGAGCGAAGGCGTCGCGCGCCTGGTCGTGGGGGAGGGGTGGAGTCGCGCACCCGGCGAGACCGGTGAGGAAGCGGGAATCGGACAGCTCGCCGCGCTCGTGAGCGTGAAACCGCCCGTCGGTGGCGAGCCACTCGCGAACGCGCTGTCGATCCAGCCCGTGCAGACGGGTCCATCCGGGGTCCAGTCGCACGAACACGCCGCCCAGGTCGAACACCACCGTGTGCGGACGAGCGAGCGTCATCGCGCCCTCAGGCGTGCTTGGCGAAGATCTCGGCGACCTCGCGCCGGGCGTGCTTGTCGGCCAGCTCGGCGATCGACCGGCCGAAAGAGTCGGTCTCGGCGACGTCGATCTCGTTGTCGACCAGCCACTGGGCCATCTCGGCCGTGAGCTGCTCCAGGTTCTCGCGCTTGCCCAGGACCGTGCCCCACGGGAATGCCGCGGGGTCTTCGCCCACGAAGTGCAGCTCGTCGGCGATGTGGTCGGCCACGTGACGCGACCCCGAGAACACCCCGGCCAACAGCGCACGCATGCTGGGCTTGGCGCCGGCCTTGAGGAGGATCTTGGTCACGACGTTGTGGCCGTTCCGGGCCGCGGTCTCGAGAAACGACGTGCCGTCGACCTCCTGGTCGGCCTCGACCCCCCACGCCAGCAGGTGCTTGACCTTGTCGACGTTCCCGCGCTCGCACGCAAAGCGCATCTCACGAACGGCGAACTCCATGTCTCCGGGGGTCATCCTGGTCTCTCCACCCAACGCATCGAAGGCCGTTCACGTAACCGCTCACAGCGTCCACAGCGGAACCGATCCGGACGCGCTGCCGTGCGTTCCCGGGATCGCGCCCTCGGCCGCCAACGAGGTGAAACGCCCAGCCCCCACCACGAGGTGATCGAGCAGCGGAACACCGAGCACCCGACCAGCTGCCGCAACCCGCTCCGTGATGTCGCGATCCATGCTGCTGGGGGCGGGATCGCCGGACGGATGGTTGTGGGCCAGCACCACCGCCGATGCGCCCACCTTGAGCGCGACCCGGTAGACCTGGCGGGGATCGACGATGGTGAACGCGTGGCTGCCCACCGTGAGCATCCGATGGACGAGCACCCGCCGCCGCCGATCGAGGAACAGGCCGTGCAGCTCTTCGTCGGCACGACCCTCGAGCGCGGGCCCCAGGATGGCGAACGCCGCCTCCGGCGTGCGGATCACGGCATCGAAGCCTCGCGGGCCCAGTGCACGGCGACCGAGCTGGAGCGCTGCGTGCAACCGCACCGCCCTGGCGGGCCCGATCCCGTGCAGCCCCGCGAGCTCGTGGGCCTCGGCATCCCGCAACCCGTGCACCCCACCCAGACGATCGAGAGCGTCTCGCGCGACGTGCAGAGCGGGTCGGCCGGCCACTCCAGTTCCCAGCACGAGCGCCAGCAGCTCGGCATCTCCGAGGGGCTGTGCGCCTCTCTGTACGTAGTCTTCCCGCAGTCCCATTCGAACCTCCTGGCCGCTGCCCATGCAGGGCCGGTGCCAGGGCTCCGCATCGCGATTCGCGAGCTTCGACCGTTCGATGGGCGGCCAGTGGGCGTCAGCTGTCGTCGGATCCGGCGACGGTCGTCGGCGAGCCCGTGACGTCGGGTGGGCTGCGATCGCCGAGCAGGCCGTGGGCGTGCAGCAGGCTCAGCTCGACGAAGTGGAACAGCAGGCTGTTGCGGCTACCTCCGCCGGGCTCCGGGACCGCGCTCCCGTGCAGGACGTGATTGGTCCAGAACAGGACGTCCCCCGTGCGCAGCTCGGGCGCGATGCACGTCAGTCCGTGGTCCTGCGCGATCTCCCCGAGCAGTGCCTGGGCTTCGGCCTCGGCGGTCTCGGGGTCGAGATCGACGAACGCTTTTCGGTAGTTCACCCAGGCGAGCCCGGTGAACCGCTTCATCCGGTCGTCCATCGGCAGGGTGTGGCTGCGCGGGAACAGGTGGAACCGGCCCGCTGTGCTCGCGATGTTCTCGAGGGCGACCCACACCCCGAGCATGGGTCGCTCACGATCCACGGGGTTGAAGTCCAGGTGGGTGTGCGTGCCGCGACTGGACTCGTAGTACGCGCTCTGGAGCATGCCGGGCGGCGCTCCGAGCAGCTCTCCCACGACCGGAACGAGCGGACAGGCCCGCATGACGGTCTCCTCGATGCGACAGAACCGCGGGAACTGCGGCCGCATGCGCGGATTCACGACGGGGTTCGTGACGAAGCCGTCTGCCGAGAAGTGGTGGGGTTCGTCGATGCTGGTCAGCTGACGAAGCAGCGGCCCGGTCCAGGGCTTGACCTCGGTGAGGAACGCCTGGCGGACCTCGGCGCACGTGCGTCGGGGGACGAGTCCGCGCACCAGGGTCCAGCCCTCGCGCTCGAAGCGTCGCCGGGCCTTCTTCTTGAGGGGCGCCCTCACAGCGCCTCCTCGACCTCCTGGTAGGCGTCCATCTCGCTCGCGCGGTTCTTGCGGGTGGCGTTCGGGGTGGTGCCCTCGCCCTCGGCGGCTCCAGAAGCCAGCTCGACCCGAACCCGGACCTCGACGGGGTCTCCGGCGAACATCGTGTTGTCGTTGGTGGCCGTGACCAGCCCCAGCGCGGCGATCTCGCGGCCGAAGTCCTGCAGGGCGTGGGACGGGATCTTGACCAGCACGGTGGCGCCCTTCGAGCCCGTGAGCTCGGTGACCTCGAGGCTCTGGGCCTTGGTGTCGGTGACCTCACCCCGGTGCTTCGCAGCGATGGCGGCCAGGCGGTAGAGCACCTCGGGGTCGTCGGTGGTGAGCTGGTAGCTGTAGGGGACCCGGGTGAAGCGGGTGCCCTCGGGCTCGGTGTCTTCGCCGTCCGCACCGGTCTTCGACGCGGCATCCAGCGGTTCTTTCGGTGCGGTCTCGGGAACGAGCTTCTTGGAGGGGTCTGCCCAGCCATCCACGGACTCGCCGGACCCGGCGCCCTTGCTGCCCTTGCTGACCTTGTCGGAGACGCCTCCGATCGTGTTCAGGTCGCCGACCATCGCCTTGTCGTCGTCGACCTCGCCAGCATCGTAGGCGTAGCCGGCTTCCTTCTTGTTCAGACCGACTTTTGCGGGCTTGGCCTGCTTCAGGCCCGTGTCGACGGCGGCTTCGGCGCCTTCGCCCGCGTCGGACCCTGCGCTCTCGGCGTCGATGGCGGCATCGGTGACAGCATCGTTGTCGAGGCTGTCGGCGCTCTTGGACGGGAGCGAGGAGCCCATGCCCTGGGCCTGCTTGCCGCGATCGGCCTGCTGGGCGCCGGTGTCGGGAGTGGACCCGCCGGGAAGCGCGATCCACACCACCAACAGCGCTGCTGCGGCGACCGCGATCCCCTCGATGGGCACCCCGAGGGTCTGGCGAGACGCCCGACGCATGCGCTGGAACCATCCCAGATCGACGACCTCGGGTTCCTCGTCGACAGCGGCCAGCACGTCTTCCAGAAAGCCTGCTGGCGCGGAGACGGCCCCGTGCTCGGCCAGGAACGCCCGGGCATCGGCCAGGGCATCGAGCTCGGCACGCAGGGAGGCATCGCCCTGCAGGCTGGATTCGACGGCGCGACGCTCCTCGGAGGTCAGCTCTCCGTCCAGGTAGGCGGACAGCTGCTCGGTGGCGTCGATGTTGGCGAACGGTTCGGACATTGTGGTCTAGATCACATCTCGCTTGTCGATTCTGCGCTGGAGGACCCGGGCGAGCTGAGCGCGCGCCCTGTGGAGCCGACTCTTGACGGTGCCTCGGTTGAGGCCGAGGATCTCGGCGATCTCTTCATATCCGAGGTCTTCCACGTCCCGCATCACGATGATGGTGCGTTGGTCCTCGTCGAGCTGGTCGAGGGCCTCGCGTACGAGGTTCTCGGCTTCGCTGCGGTGGGCGCTCGCATCGGTTCCCGGACCATCGTGGGCGATCTGCCTCACGGGTTGGTCCTCGTCGGTGCGTTTGCCCTCGAGGGGTTCGTGGAAGTTCACGTGCCGGCGTTTTCGGTACAGCTTCTTGTTCTTGCAGTGGTTGATCACGACCCGGTAGATCCACGTGGACAGCTGAGCGTCTCCGCGGAACTTCGGCAGCGAGCGATACAGCGCGAGGAACACGTCCTGCGCGACCTCTCGGGCCACCTGGTCGTGACGCATCCACCGCAGGCACAGGCTGTACACCCGGTCCTGGTAGCGTCTGACGATCTCGGTGTATGCGGTGCGATCTCCCTCCTTGAAGCGGCTCACCAGCTCGGCATCGCTGGGATGGTGGACCATGGCGAGCATCAGGAACATCTCGGGTGTCTCGCATCCTTCGACAACAGGGGGTGGGGTCGGGTTCCCAGAATATGCGACGCGCGTCGAAAATCCGAACCGCGGCTTCGTGGGATCAGTCGTCGGTCGGACGACGTTCCATGCGAATACGCTTGCCGGTCTTCACGGCCTGCTGGAGCGTAGCGAGGCTGACCCGGCTCAGGGGGAAGATCGCCTTGCGGATCTTGGCGCCCTTGAAGGTGCACCCATCCAGGATCGTGAAGTCGAAGTCGGCTTCCTCGAGGTTGGCACCGTCGAACACGGCATCGGTGCAGTCGGAGTGCCACATGGACGCCGCCTGGAGGTTGGCACCACGAAACGTGGCCCGCGTGAGGTTGCACTCTGCGAGCTTGCACTCTGCGAGGTCGGCCCCGTCGAAGTTGACGCCCGAGAGGTCGTTGCCCCGCAGGTCGAGGCCTGCGAGGGACTCACCTCGCGCGATCAGGTCGACGACCTGTTTCTTCGTCAGGGGGCGTGGGGAGCCCATCCTCGATCCTCTCCGCGCGTGTGAGCAGCCGTACGACACGATCTGCCAACCGGGTTCCGTGTAATGCATCCGCATGCACCGTGCCGCCCGGATTGACGGCGTTCACCTCGACCAGCCGCCCAGCGAGGACGTCCAGTCCGGCGAACCGTACCCCGATTTCCTGCAGGAGGGGAGCCAGTCTCGACACGATGCGTTCATCCCGTGAATCCGGGGGTAGCGGACCCGGGGTGGCCCCGCGTTTGAGGTTGTGGCGAAACTCGCCCTGGGCGTTGTGGCGGACGTAGCCCCCGAGCAGATGGCCGTCGCACACCACCAGTCGTCGCTCGCCCACGGGGTCGTGCAGGCGGGGCTGCAGGACCACCAGCCCACCGGCTCGCCGCGCGCGGGTGAAGGCGTCGTCGAGCCCCTGGATGTCGCCCTTCTGGACGGCGCACACCCCGACACCCCCGCTACCACGGTCTGGTTTGACGACCACCGCGCCGTGGTCCTGGTGGAACAGGTGTGCCGAGCCCCGGCTGCGCGTGACGAGTGTCTCTGGAGTGGGCAGGTCGTGGGATGCGAGCCAGGCCTTCGACAGGACCCGGGCCAGGCCCGCAGGACGGTTGACGACCTCGACGCCGGCGTCTTCGATCCGCAGTGCCAGTGCGAGCAGCGTGGGGTCGAGCGGGGCGCACCGGAGCATCAGCAGATCGAGTCGGGCCATGTCGATCAGGCTGCGGCGGGCCGTGCGGTGCTGCAGGGTCTGGCTGATGGTCGCCGGGCTGCTCTGGGGGTCGGGGGGGAAGCGGAAGGCGCGACCGGTCACGCGGTGGACGTCGACGCCGAGGTCGCGCACTTCGACCACCCACACCAGGTGGCCCTGGCGGGAGGCTGCGGCGATGAGGGCCGCGGTCGTCCAGGTCGGGGTGACGGACGCTGCGGCGCGGATGACGACCCCGATGTTCATGAGGTGTGCGTACCCGTGTGCGAGTGCTGGGGCCATGATCCCGGCGGGGATGCGGTAGGCTGCGGCCGCCGACAACGACTGGCGGAGGCGAGATGCGGTGCACGGTTCTGGGAGCGGGTTCGTGGGGGACGGCGCTGGCCGTGCAGCTCGCGAGGCAGGGGCACGAGACGTGGTTGTGGGACCGCAATCCAGACCGCTGCGCGGTGATCAACGACGAACATCGCAATCCCCGCTACCTGAAGACGATCGAGCTTCCCGAGAACCTGTCGGCCCACTCCGACCTGCACGAGGCCGCCGCCCGAGCCGAGCTGTTGGTGCCCGTGCTTCCGAGCCACGCGCTGCGCGAGGTGATGGCCCGCGCGGTCGATCAGGTGCCCGAGGACGCCCACATCGCCTGCGCGACGAAGGGGATCGAAGACGGCACGCTCAAGACGATGCACGAGGTGATGGTCGAGCTGACGGGACGGCCGGAGCGCATCTCGATGCTGTACGGACCGTCGTTCGCGCTCGAGGTCGCGAAGGGCCTGCCGACCGCGGTGGTCGCCGCGGGGCCGGACGCCACGGCACGGGTGGCTGCCGATGCGTTCCACGGGCCCCAGTTTCGCTGCTACCACACCGAAGACACCGTGGGCGCGTGCATCGGCGGCTCGCTGAAGAACGTGATGGCGATTGCGTGTGGTGTGTCCGACGGCGTGGGGCTCGGCAGTAATGCGCGCGCGGGCATCATCACCCGCGGTCTGGCCGAGATCTCGCGGCTGGCAGTGGCCAAGGGCGCGAATCCGCTCACGCTCGCCGGACTGGCGGGAATGGGCGACCTGGTCCTGACCTGTACCGGCAACCTGTCCCGAAACCGTCGGGTGGGTCTGGCGCTCGGGGAGGGTCGCACGCTCGACGACATCCTCGAAGAACTGGGCGAGGTGGCCGAGGGCGTCATCACTGCGAAGACCGCCCGCGCGTTGGCCAAGCAGCTCGACGTGGAGATGCCCATCACCGAGCAGATCTACGACCTGCTGTACGAAGGCAAGCCCGCCAAGCAGGCGCTGGTGGAGCTGATGGGTCGCGAGCGGCGGGCCGAGCGCGACCGCTGAGCGCCCGACAGCAGACGGATCAGGCGGAGGGGTCGATGATGCCGCAAGCGATCCGCTCCGAGGTGTCGGCGCGGCTCACGACCAGTGCGCGGTCGTCCATCGCAGCCACGCCGTACGGGATGCGCTCGTCGATCGTGAGTGTGCCGTCGGGGTCGGGCTGAATGTAGCGGGGTTCGGCCATCTCGGCGCGCGTCACGCCTTCGGTGGTCCGACGAGGAGCGGGCTCCATCATCAGCCAGGCCCGAGGTCCGGCTGCGCCGAAGCCGTCTTCGCCACAGCGTGCGGCTTCGTGGATGCCGACCTGGTATTCCTCACGGGGGTCGAGGTTGTGCAGCGCGACGTGGGCGACCAGCTGGCCGTCCTGCTCGGGCATGAACGTGACCGTCCCGTGATCGAGGCCGTCCTGACCGGTGATCTCGGCTTCGAGAGCCGTGGGGACGTCGCCCCAGGCGGGCAGGATCGCGGGCTCTTCTGTGATGCCGGCGAAGTCAGGCGTCTCGTCCATCCCGACGGTCGCGGGGCTCCAGTTGCAGGCCGTGACGAGGGCGGTGGCAGTGAGTAGCGTGTACTTCAGGTTTTCCATACGTCCTCCTTGTCTTGTATCTTAGCAAGTATGCAAAGATAAGTCAAGGAGAGAGGGCGCGCGCTCACCGGTGCCCACGGACCGATCCCGTCCTCTACCGCAGGGAGCTCGGCGGGAACGACCGTCGTTGCGGCACCCGCCCCGAACGGCCTTCCGCAGGAAATCGAGCCGACCCCGTCCTCTGCTGCAGGGCGCAGCGTTGCCGTTCCTGAGCCGCAGTTTCCCGGCTCGCTCCGCTGAGCTGTTGCCTGCTTGGGTCGGCCGCGTGTTTCATCCCCTGGAGCAGGGCTTCGAGCGGCGAGTACACTCGATCCGAACAGCCTTCCGCAGGAAATCGAGCCGATCCGTCCTCTACTGCAGGGCGCAGCGTTGCGTTCAGGCTGCGTGTTTCATTCGTCGCTGGGCGCGTCGACCGAAACCGAGGTGTACTTCTGTACCCGAGTGTTGAAGGGCGACGTGTCCAGCGGCGAATGAAACCGCGGATGAACGCGAGCGAGCTAGCCGTCGTCGCCGATGGCCTCGACCGGGCAGTTCTCCATCGCCTCGTAGCAGGCCGCGAGCTCCTGGGCATCGGAGGGCTGCTTGAAGCAGATGTCGTGGTCTTCGTCGTCGGACATGCGGAAGTTGTTCGGCGCACAGTCCGAGCAGACCGAGCACAGGATGCACTCGCGGTCGACGTAGAACACCACCCGCTTGCCATCGATGTTCGCTTCGCCGCCGACGTTGTCGTGCCACTGGTCGGTGGGGTCCGCCATGCTTCCTCCGGAGTGGCCGCTCCTAACGGGTCGGGGATCCAGATGCTCGGCCCACCCTCGCGGTGCAGCCCCTCAGAGCTGGGAGCCTCGCGTGCGCCGGCCTTCGGCTCCGAAGGCGGTGTAGCGGCCCTTGTCGAGCCACTCGAGCCAGGGGATGGCCGTCTTGCGCGACAGCTCGGTGAGCGACTTGAAGTCGCCGGGGCTCAAGACCTCGTTGGACGCGAACCAGCCCTGGAGCCGCTGGAGAAGAGCGTCGCGTGCGGGTGTGGCGACCCACCCCACGCTGGCCACCTGCAGGACCTCCCCATCGTCTTCGAGGAGCTTGGTGAGGGCCGCGACCTCGGGCTCGGGATGGGTGGCGTGCAGGGACTTCGGCGACACCCCGGCCAGACCCGCCGTCACGATGGTCTGGAGCACGTCGTCGCGGAGCGCCCGCTGCTCGGCGTCGAGCTCGACCGCGAAGCCCGCCGCACGCACCATCGGACCGTCGATCTGCACCCGGGTCGCGTCCACCAACGAATCGACCAGGGTGTCGAACAACCGGTCCGGGAGGTGTCCCAATCGACCGCGCTTCAGCTCGCGTCGCTGGGCGCCGAGCGCCAGGGGATGCTCTTCGTGGAACGCCAGCAGGGCTTCCAGCAGGGCTCCCTGGAGCCGACCGACCACGCTGCGTGCGAGCACCCGGTCGCCGATGGTGGTCGCTCCGCGCGGCTCGTCCGCGGCCGGACCCTGTACTCCCCCTCTTCGGACGGTCCACTCCGAGGTCGACAGCCCGAGATCGCCCGCCCGCTCGAGCCAGACGACAGGATCGCCGTCGGCCAGGCGCTGGGTTCCTTCGCCGTGTGCAACCCGGTCCCGGCGACGCATCTTCGGTGCCCAGGGATCCACGACCCGACCCCCGCCGAGGGTCTCCATCGGACTGGTTCGCCGGACCACGAAGCGATCGCCCGGCATGCAGGGCAGCGCCTGATCGAGTCGCAGCTGGGCCATCACCGTGACCCCGGGCGGGACCTGATCGCGGTCGGCGGCGATGTGCAGACGACCGATGCACTCGGTGGTGCCGAGCAGCACGCGAACGCTGGTCCGGTCGTCGAGGGCGCCCATCGAGGCGAGCTGGGTGTAGGTGACGTCGAGGACGTGGGGGCACGGCACCGCGTCGCTGTCGGTGACCACGACCCCCCGCGAGACGGCGTCGGTGTCGATTCCGGCCAGGTTGAGCGCGATGCGTCGGCCCGCCCGCGCGACCTCGGACGGCTCGCCGTGCACCTCGATCCCCCGCACCCGGGCCGTGGTGTCGCCCGGCAGCAGGTGGACGGTGGCGCCGTCGGTCAGTGTTCCGCTCCACGCCGAGCCCGTCGCCACGGTTCCGAAGCCGCTCCGACTGAAGGTCCGGTCGACCGGCAACCGAAACGGCCCGTGTTCCTGGGGTGCATTGCGGGGCAGTGCTGCAATCGCGTCGAGCAGGGCGTCCTTTCCGCGGCCGTCCTCCGCGCTGGTGGCGATGGTGGGCGCGCCCTCCAGGAAGGTGCCGGCCACCGCATCCTCGACGTCGACGAACGCGAGCTCCAGCAGCTCCTCGTCGACCAGATCGGCCATCGTGACCGCGACGATCCCGCGCTGCAGGCCCAGAAGCTGGAGGATGGCGAGGTGCTCGCGGGTCTGGGGCATCACGCCGTCGACCGCCGAGACCACCAGCAGTGCGGCGTCCAGGCCCGTGGCCCCGGCGATCATCGTGCGGACCAGGCGCTCGTGGCCGGGCACGTCGATCAGCGCCACCCGACGGCCATCGGGCAGATCGAGGGGGGTGAAGCCGAGCGCGATGGTGATCCCGCGCTCCTGCTCCTCCGGAAGCGTGTCCAGATGCTGACCCGTGAGCAGGCGGACCAGGCTGGTCTTGCCGTGGTCGATGTGGCCCGCGGTGCCGAGCAGGAGCGGGCGGTCATCGGGGCGGTCGTCGGACGCCATGCGGCCTCTACTGCAGCGGATCTCGGGAGATGCGATCCGCCGACATGTCGGCCTCGACGTCGAAGTTGAGGAGCAGCACGGTGCCCGCCCACGACAGGTCCATCTGGGTGGGCTCCATCTCGCCCTCGGCCGGGAAGTCGTAGGAGATGGGGCCGAGGATCGCGGCGCCGGCCTGACCCGTGAGCTCGCCGTTGGCCGGGTTCACCTCGAGGTCGAACACGAAGTCGAGGGGCAGGTCGAACAGGATGAGGCTGGCCACGCAGTCGCCCGTCCCGGCGGCGACTTCGCCGTAGACGTCGACCTGGACCAGCGCGCTCCCGGAGCAGCTGAACTGGAACTGCTGGTAGCCGCCCGTGGCTGTGAACAACCCGCTGAAGGTGCCCGCCAGCGGGTGCTGCACGCGGACGCCACCGGAGGTGTAGGACAGCACGTCGCCGTTCGGCAGGTACGCGGTGGCGGTGATGTCGTGCACGCCGACGTCGATCGAGTCGTCTTCGAAGAACGCACCGAGGCCGTCCCACATGGGGTCGACATCACTCGACCACTCGATGCGATCGACCGACAACGGCGTGCCGTCTGCGGCGAGGAGCTCGGCTTCGTAGGGACGGACCTCGCCGAACGCGCGGAAGCCGCCGGGCTCGGGGGAGAGGATGCGGAACGTGGCCTCTTCGTAGATCGCCCAGTCTTCGGGTTCGGGATCGTCGGGGTCTCCGCCGGTGGGGACCTCGTCGACCCAGCCCTCTCCGCTGTTCACGGGAGTCTCGTCGATCAGCACGGCCTGGGTGGGCCCGCAGCCGGCGACGACCGCGACGAGCCCCGCGCACACGGGCTGCCACAGCGGCATGCTGTGACGAGGGGTCTGCAACAGGACGGGATCGGGCATCGGGTGCGCTTAACCGGAATTCTCCTCAGCCGGGTGACACCTGGGGCGGCCTGTGGTGTTCAACGGGCGTGAGGGAGGCGTAATGACTGCACAGACCGGCCAGATCTGCCTGTTGGCGATGGGCTTCATCGGACTCGTGGGCTGCCACGGAGTCGCAGACGAGCGGGACTACACGATCCGGGGCGACTTCCAGGACGTCCGGGTCGAGCTGTCCAACGGAGACCTGTCCATCCGGGCCGAGCCGGGGATCGATGCGATCCGGATGGAGGCCGACGTGGGCGGCATGGGGGGCGGCGACGCGGTCGACCGCTACATGGAGGGCGAGACGCTGGTGATCGACTACCGCTGCGGGTTCTGCGGCGGCGATGTCGAGCTGGTGGTGCCCGACCACCTCCCGATCGACGCCTGGGTGAAGCGCGGCGATCTGCAGCTGGACGGGCTGGCTGCACCGGTCGTCGCCGAGGTGCGCACGGGTGCGATCGAAGGGCACGACCTGACCGCGGATGTCGAGGTGTTCGCGAACGCGGGAAGCGTCGAGCTCGAGTTCGTCGAGCGACCCGGCCTGGTGGACGTCGAGAGCCACGTGGGAGCGGTGCTCCTGGAGGTGCCGTCCGGCGGCTACCAGCTCGATACGCGCGGACATCTGGGTGCAGTTCGTCTGGTGGACGTCTGGCAGGACGACGACGCGCTCGAGGAGATCCGGGTGTTCAACCACGCGGGCGAAGTCGAGATCCTCGGCAATCCGTGAGGCGTACGGCTATGAAAGGCCATGCGCGCGTGGTTCGCATCGCTGGGCCTGCTGGGCTGCCTCGGGATCGGGGCGGGCCTGGCGTCGTGCAGGAACAGCCAGGTTCCGACCGACACGGGAGGGCCCCCGTCGCCCGAGTGTGATGGCGTCTCCTGGGAGAGCCATGGTGCGCCGTTCGTGTCGATCTGCACCGACTGTCACAGCGCCTCCAACGAAGGGCCCGACCGCAACGGGGCTCCCGAGGCGCTGAACTTCGATCCGCCCGACGGAGTCGAGGGATTCGCGAACCAGATGGTGGCCGTGGGTACGGGAGACGACCCCAGCATGCCGCCCTCCACCGCCCCCCGTCAGCCGACCCGGGGCCAGCGGGACGACTTCGCCACGTGGGTGGGCTGCGGGCTTCCGGACCTGCCCGAGCCCGAGACCCAGGCCTGTGCGGGCCAGACCCTCTCCGGGAATGTGCGCCTGTCGGAGCTCGACGGGGAACTGTGTGACGCCGACCCGCCGGTTCGCTGGGTCGAAGGCGACCTGGTCCTGGACGGCGACCCCACCACCGCATCGTGTCTGTGTGGCGTCGGAGGGGTGCTCGTCGCCGATGCCGATGCGGGAGAGGGTCCGCTCGTCATGCCGCGGCTCCGTCGCCTGGACGGGGGGCTGGTGGTCGAGGACAGCGCGATCACCAGCGTCTCGTTGCCGGGGCTCCAGGAGTCCGGGCCTGTCCAGGTGGTCGCGAACCCCGCGCTCACCCGGCTCGATCTGCCCGCCCTGACGCGCGCTCCCGGGGTTCGGGTGCGCGACAACCCCGTGCTGCTGGACGTGTTGGTCGACTCGCTCGCGTTCGTCGAGGGTGCACTGGTGGTGCGGGGCAACGCTGCGCTCCCGCTCCTGGATCTGGACGCGATCCGCGGGGTGCAGGGCATCGTCGACGTCCGGGACAACGCCGGGCTGACCCAGCTCGTTCCTCCGATGGGGCCCGCTGCACCGACTCAGCTGCCGGACGCGCTGCACCTGGTCGATCACCCGTCCCTCGACGTGCTGGAGGGGTTCTCGAGCCTGCAGGCGGTGGTGGGGGGCGTGCGGGTGCAGGGGCTGGGGGTGACCCGGGTCGATGCCTTCGGGGGGCTGCTCGCGACGGGGCCCGTCCAGGTGGTGGATCTGGGAGAACTCGACGAGCTGCGGGCGTTCTCGGCGCTCGTGACGAGCACGGGGTCGGTGCGGATCTCCGAGATCGGGCCCGTGGACGACCTGGATCTGCTGGGGGCGCTGCAGTCGATCGACGGGGGGCTGGTGGTGGACGACTTCCGCGGCCAGGCGGTCGTCGGGTTTCCGTCGCTGGAATCGGTGGGAGGCACGGTCGAGATCGCCAATGGCGACGTGGTCGACGAGCTCCGCTTCCCGCTCCTGGTGAGTGCGGGTGGGGTGTTCGTGCACGACAACGCCGTGTTGCCCACGCTGGACGGCTTCCAGACGTTGACCACGGTGTCCGGCACGGTCGAGATCCACGACAACCCGGCGATGACCTCGCTGTTCGGTCTGCACAACGTGGTGGAGGTGGACGGTGGATTGCGGTTGGAGGGGTTGCCGATGCTCCAGGAGCTCCAGGGGCTGCAGTCGCTGCAGGTGGTCCAGGGCGATGTGTTCGTGCGCGACGTGGGCCTCGATCCCGCCGTCGTCGAGGCGTTCTTTGCGGAGGTCACCGTGAACGGGACCACGACCATCGAGTGATCTGAGCGATGCTCCCGCCAGGAGGTGCGCAGATGCGACAGCTGTGTGGAATCGGAGCGCTCGTGTTCTGGGGCGTCGGGGGATGCTCGGGTTCGGAGCCCATCGACACCGATCCCATCGACACGGACACCGAGGCCGCGGACTGCGAGGGGTTGTCCGAGCAGACGTGCGGCCAGGTCGACGGATGCGTGCAGATCGTCGGTACGCGCGTGAACGGCGCCGAGCAGTACGCTGGATGCGCGGCGGACAATCCGGATGGGTGTGCCGAGGAGCCCACTGCGGCCGAGGATCCGAGCGATGGCGCGTGCTGGGACTTCGACACGGCGTGCGTTCCGGACGGATGGACCGTGCTCGGGGGCGCCTGCGCAGACCAGTAGGCCGCGAGCGCTGCGTCAGACCACGGCGTCGTCGCCACGGATGGGCAGGCCCCAGGCCAGACCTCCGACCGCGATGCAGAGAACCCCGTGGAACACATCGATCGCCAGGAACGGCCCGACGTCGCCCTCGGTGCCGATCACCAGTCCGGCGACGGCGAACAGCAGGGCTCCGACGATGGCGGCGGCCCCGCGCTTGGGATGGTGGGGCAGACAGCGCGATGCCCCGACGATGACTGCGACCATCGACAGCGCCCCCACCACGGTCCCATAGGCCTCGAACGGGAACGCGAGCCCGAATGCGGCGAAGCCGACCACGCTGGTGCCCATCGTGATCATCCGGCCATCCGGACCGGGTCGGTTCCAGCACGTCGACAGGAACTGCACACCGATGAGGGGGAGACCCGTGGCGGTGGCCAGCGCCGAGACGAAGCCGTGCAGCTCGGCGAGATCGGGGTTCACGCCGAAGCGCACCGCTCCGATGAACGCGGCGATGCCGATCAGCATGAAGCCCGTGGACGCGTAGCGTTCTCCGCGCGAACGAAGCCACATGCACGCGGCGAACGCCACGAGCATGAGGAGGCCGTCGGACATTGCGGTCGAGAGCTGGATGGTCGATCCTCTGCGCGGAACCTGCGTGCTCGACGGGTCGAGTAACCAACGCATGTCATGACCCCGTCACGGAGGTATGGGAAGCGGCGACTCTGCGACCAGACGAGGAGAGAGTGATGTTGACCCGGAGAACCCACCAGTGTGGGGAGCTGCGTTCGAGCCACGTCGACCAACAGGTCGTCGTCCAGGGGTGGGCCAGTGCCGTGCGAGACCGCGGCGGCGTGGCGTTCATCCTGCTGCGGGATCGGCACGGGATCGTGCAGATCACCGTCGACGAGCGCTGCACCGACGAGGTCCGGGATGCCGCCAAGGGTGTGCGGCTCGAGTACGTGATCCAGGTGCGCGGAACCGTCGCCGCCCGCAACGCCAGCGCCGTCAAGGACGACATGGACACGGGAGCCATCGAGATCATCCCGTCCGAGCTCACCGTGCTCAACGGCACCAAGCCGCTGCCCTTCGCGATCGGCAAGCAGTCCGAGGCCAGCGAGGAGACCCGGCTGAAGTACCGCTACCTCGATCTGCGGCGCCCGGAGCTGCAGCAGAACATCGTCATCCGCCACAAGGCGGCCCAGGCGGCGCGGCGAGCACTCGACGAGCTGGATTTCCTGGAGATCGAGACCCCAATCCTCACCAAGGCCACGCCCGAAGGGGCCCGGGACTACCTCGTTCCGAGCCGGGTGCACCAGAGCCACTGGTACGCGCTTCCCCAGAGCCCGCAGATCTTCAAGCAGATCCTGATGGTCGCGGGCATGGACCGCTACTTCCAGATCTGCCGCTGCTTCCGCGACGAAGACCTGCGATTCGACCGTCAGCCCGAGTTCACCCAGATCGACATCGAGATGAGCTTCGCGCCGCGCGACCAGGTGATGGAGGTCGCCGAGACCGTCACGCGCGCCATCTGGAAGTCCGTGCTCGACCACGACGTCGGCGAGATCCCACGGCTGACCTACCACGAAGCCATCGAACGCTACGGCGTGGATGCGCCGGATCTGCGGTTCGGCATGGAGCTGTTCACGCTCACCGACATCGTGGCCGACTCCACCTTCCCGCCCGTCTCGAACGCGCTCTCGAGCGGGGGCGTTGTGCGCGGCTTCACCCTGAAGGGCGGGGTCGAGGGCACGTCGCGCAAGGTCCTCGACGCCTGGACGAAGTTCGTGCAGAACTACGGGCTCGGCGGGCTGCTCTGGGGCAAGGTCAACGACGACGGCATGTCCGGTCCGCTGAAGAAGGCCGTTCCGGAAGGCCAGGATGCGGCGTTCCGCGAGGCGGCGGGCTGCGAGGCCGGCGACGTCGTGCTCGTGGCCGCCGGTGCTGCGAAGCACGTGAACGCGGGCCTCGGAAAGCTCCGTGTGCACGTGGCCCGCGAGAAGGGCCTGGTGGGCGAGGGGTTCGCGTTCGCCTGGGTGGTCGACTTCCCGCTGTTCGAGGCCGACGACGACGGCAACTGGACCAGCATGCACCACCCGTTCACCGCTCCCAAGCCCGAGCAGGCCGAGCTCGTCGGCACCGATCGCACGGGCGAGGTGCTCTCCGACGCCTACGACCTGGTGTGCAACGGCAACGAGATCTGCGGGGGCTCCATCCGTATCCACGACTCGGACACCCAGCAGAAGGTGTTCGCAGCCCTGGGGATCGGCGAAGCGGAGCAGCAGGAGAAGTTCGGCTTCATGCTCGACGCACTGGCCCACGGCGCGCCTCCCCACGGCGGCATGGCGTTCGGGTTCGACCGGCTGATCATGTGGTTGTGCAGCACCGAGAGCATCCGTGACGTCATCGCGTTCCCGAAGACCACCAGCGCCCAGGACCTCATGTCCGGCGCACCTGGTACGGTGGACCCCCACGAGCTCGTCGAGCTCCACGTGAAGAACACGTCCAGCCAGGAGTGAACCCATGACCGCGGCCGCCTACAGTCGACGCTTCGACCGGGCGGTCGCGCTCGCGCTCGACTCCTTCCGCCCCATCGTGCGCAAGGGGTCGGGGGTGCCGTACGCCACCCACCTGTTGAGCGTCACCGCGTTGGTGGGCGAGTACGGCGGCGACGAAGACCAGCTGTGCGCGGCCATCCTGCACGACTACATCGAGGACATTCCGGGCGCGACCGAGGAGAAGCTGGCCGAGGAGTTCGGAGACCGCGTCGCGAAGATGGTGGTGGCGCTGTCGGACTGTGAAGGCGAGCCGAAGCCCCCGTGGCGCGAGCGGAAGATGGCGTATCTCGCCCATCTCAAGCACGAAGACCCCGACATCAAGCTGATCAGCTGTGCCGACAAGCTCCACAACGCGACCACCATCGTGATGGACCACAAGCGCATCGGGAACAGCATCTTCGAGCGGTTCCGCGGCAAGAAGGACGGCACGCTCTGGTACTACGACGCCGTGGTCCACGCGCTGGCTCACGGCTGGGAGTCCCGTCTGCTCGACCGTCTCGACGAGGTGGTCGACGAGATCCACGTGCTGGCGGGTGTTCCCAGGCCTTCGCCCGCGGGAGCCGAGTAGCCGGTGACCCTGGAGCGGGCGCGCGCGGCCTGGCGGGTCCGGGACTGGCAGGCGGTGCTCGAGGCGGTCGGGTCCCGAGACGACGCGCCTGCGCTGGTGCTCCGGAGCCATGCGTGGCGCTGGACGGCGGCCGTCGATCGCGCCCTGGAGGCCGCCGAGCTCGCATTGGCGCGCGCTACCCAGGAGTCGGTACGCCATCAGGCCCTGGATGTCTTCGCGCGTGCGCTCCCCTCGGCCCGTCGCTCGACCGAAGCGGGGCTCGTCGAGCGTCTCGAAGAACCGGACATCCCGCTGCTGCGCGCTACGGCGTCGTTCGTGCGCGCCGAGCGGGCCTTCTACCGCCGTGACCCCGGCCTGCTGGCGGCGTGCGAGCGCTTGATCCGCGATGTCGAGCGGCTCGGCGAGCCCGCGGATCTGGCCGATACTCTGGGGTCCTGCGCGTTCTGGGTGCACGAGAACGGTGCCAGGAGCCAGGCTGCGGTGTGGGCGGAGCGGGCCGAGCAGTGTGTCGGTGAGGCGGGGTTCGAGCACGCGCTGGCCCGGGCTCGCTCCATCGCGGTACGGCTGCCCCTGTCCAGTCCCCATGCGATTCGACAGCTACAGCGCGCCGTCCCGTTCATCGATCGATGGGGGACCCCCTGGCTCCGGGTCCAGACGTTGAGCGGGCTCGCGACGATGCTCGCCGAGACCGAGCGGTACGACGAAGCCGTTCGTGCCGCGGCGAGAGCGAGTGCCGTGTGCCGTTCGGAAGTGCCGGCCGCACTCGGGAAGGTGCGCTGGGCGGAGTCCTGGGTGCAGCTGCTCGCGGGTGACCCCGCGATCGCGCAGACCGCCATCGAGGTTCGCTCGCTCCTGCCCGACGGCGAGGCCGCACGGACCTCACAGGTGGTGGACTGGATGGTCCAGGCCGAGGGTGGGGACTTCACAGGCCTCGAAGCGGAGCTTCTCCGGACGGCACCGCGCCTGCGACGCCTCGGGGTCGTTCCGTACTACTGGTCCATCGCCATGAATCGCATCGCGTCGCGGGCCGAGGAAGCGGGGCAGACGGGCATCTCGGTCCTGGCGACCCGCGAGATCCTGGAAGTCGGCGAGGTTCCCGAGCGCGACGCTGCAGTGGCGCGCATCACGAGGCTCCCTTCGGATTCCCCCGTACCCATCGGGCCGTTCGTCGTCCGTCGCCAGGTCGGAGCCGGGGGGATGGGCGCGATCTGGACCGACGATGTGCACGCGGTGAAGCTGTTGACGCTGACCGATCCGCGGGCGGTGGCGATGTTCGAGGAGGAGATCGCGGCCGTCGCCCGCCTGCGTCACCCGAACATCGTGCCCGTCGTCGATGCCGGGCGGGTGGGTCCGGCGGCAGCCACCCAGCTCGGGGTCGATCCGGAGACCCCGTGGCTGGCCATGCCGCTCGCACAGGGGTCTGTGCACGACCAGCTCGACAGCCTGGACTGGGATCGGGCGTCCGCCATCATCTGTGACGTGCTGGACGGGCTGGCGGCCGCTCACGCTGCGGGGTTGCTGCACCTGGACATCAAGCCCGCGAACGTGCTGTTGGACGGGGAGCGGGCGCGGTTGTCGGACTTCGGTCTGCAGGCGTCCATCGGCAACGTGGTTCGGCCGAGCGGGACGCCAGCGTACATGGCTCCGGAGCGCTTCCGGTCGCGTCCCCTGGGTATCGAAGCCGACCTGTACGCCGTCGGTTGCATGCTGTGGGAGCTCGTCGCTGGCGCGCCTCCATGGGACGGAGAGCCGGAAGAGGTCGCGAGAGCCCATCTGGAGCGGCCGCTTCCCGACCTCGTCCCGCGATTCACCATCCCGAGTGGGCTCCCGGCCATCCTGGGAGAGCTGCTCGACAAGACGCCGGTGCACCGTCCGGCACACGCACGCCTGGTTCGGATGCGCATCGCCTCCCTCGACCCGGATCCCCATCCCGCCGGGGTTCCCGTGGCGATCGAAGAAGCCGGTGAGATCACCTTCGACTTCGGACTGGAGAGCAGCGGTTCGTTTCCGGGTCCGCCGACCGAGGAGCCGATGGTCGTGGAGCTCCCGGACTGGCGGGAGCTGATGAACCCGAGCTGGCAGCAGCTGGAAGGCACCGGGTTGTTCCACGTCCACCGTCCTCCCGTGCTGGGTCTGGACGATCAGAAGGACGTGTTGTGGTCGATGCTGGGCGGCGTCGTCACCGGAGGTCGGCCCGCGATGGTCGTCCTGGAAGGCGAGGAGTCCGCGCAGGAGCTGGTGGACTGGTTCGAGGACGCAGCCGGGCGATGTGGGCTCGCCGAGGTCCTCCCGGCGGGGCACCTGTCGTTCCGGTTCCCCGCCTCGGTGACGTGCATCCGTCGGTCCGTACCCGGAGCCCTCGAGCTCGAGAAGGCGCTGGAACGCATCGACGAGGGCTGTCCGCTGCTGTTGATCGTGGTCGGCGAGCGCCCCGGGCGGGGGGTGCACCTCGTCGTTCCTCCCCCCACCCCGGCGACCCTGCGCGAACGTCTGGCGCTGTGGTTCCCCCTCACGTCCCCGGTCAGGCTCCTGCTGTCGGAGTGGTCTGCAGGACGGCTCGGGCCCGTGCTCGAGGTGCTGCAGAAGTGGGCGGCAGAGGATCGACTCGTCGACACCGAGGACGGATGGGCGGTGCGCGGAGAACCCGACCTCCAGGAACGCGTCGCGGACGTCGAAGTCGTGGACGCGCTCTCGGACACCGCTCGTCGGTCGTTGCAGTGCCTGGCGCTGGGAGACGAGGAGATCGACCGGGCGGAGTCGGTGGAGGTGCTCCGCGCGTTCGGGCTCGACTGGCCCACCCGCGTAGTGCGCATGCTGGTGACGCGTCGCGTCCTGTGGGTCGACCGTGACGCTGGAACGGTGCGGTTCCTCGACCCCGCGCTTCGAGCCACCCTGTGCACCGGACCCCTGGATCCTCGTGCTGTGCGGATGGCCTGGGCAGACGTCGCGTCCGAGCCGGGTCGAGAGGGGGCCTTCCTGGCGAGGGCGGGTGCGTTCGAACGCGCCATTCCGCTGCTGGTGCAGGGGACGCGCGCCCTGGCGCACATGGGTCGGCTGCCCGAGGCTCGACGATTGCGCGAAGCGCTGGTGGACGCCCTCGGCCGGGTCGGTGCCGACGACGACCATCCGGCGCGGGTGACGGTCTCGGTCTCGGCGGGCGCATTGCTCCCGACGACGACCGCCGCGCTTCGAGCAGCCGTCGAGCAAGCCGATGCGTCGATGGCCGCGGGTTGTTCGGACCCGCACGACGCAGCGTGGGCGCGCCTGACCTTGTCGACCTACGCCGATCCTCCGCTGGACTGGGAAGAGCGTCGCGAGATCCTCGCCCGTGCGTACGCCATCGGTCCCGAGACCCATGCGGGCGTCCTGGCCGCTGCCGACCGAGCGGTGCGGGGGCGATGGCGCGGCGACCTCGACGGCGAGGCCTGGATCCACTGGGCGGTCGACGGCCTGAATCGCCTCGGGTTTCATGGGTACGCAGCCCACGTCGAAGCCAACTGGGCCACTGCGAATGGAGACATGGACGCCGCTCACGCACATCTGCAGCGGGCGATCGAGCATGCGGAGTCCACCGCGATTCGCGCCGCCTCCTGGACCGAGCTCGGCGTACTCGCCGAGCGGCAGGGCGACGACGAACGGTCCATCGCGTGCTTCGTGGAGGCCATCCGCCTGGCGTCGCACACGGGCAACGATGCAGAAGCGCGTTTGGCCCTCGCGGAGATGTGGGTCCGGCAGGGTCGGCTGGAAGGCGTCGGAATGGCGGTTCGGGTGCGATACCGCTTGAGGCGGTTCGCCATCCATCGCCTCACCATCGCCACCCTCCAGCTCGCTGCGATCCCGCCGGACTCGGACGATACCCATCCTGCGCTGGAGGCCGTGCGGGCGGAGGTCGACCCCGCGCAGCTGCACCCGGCTCACGTGGACACCCTCGACCACGTCACCGCGATGCGTGCGGCTAGGGGATGGAGTGTCGCCGGATTCGATGCGCTCCGGCAGCACCTGACCGATCTCTGCAGCTGACCGTCAGAGGTCGAAGATCGTCGGCCAGTGGTCGGGGAAGGGCTGCTCGACGACCTCGCCGGCGAAGATCGCGTCCAGCATGCCGCAGCGCTCGGCGTCCAGGGCCAGGGTGCACTCCTCGGACAGGGCCTCGAGCTCGGACAGGGTCATCACCTCGTCGGGCTCGGTCCGGATCGCCACCGAGCTGAAGCCGAGATCCTCCGCCTGCTCTTCGACGTGACAGGTCGCGCAGACCGTGCCGCCGTCCTCTGCCGCGATCTTGTCGTGGGGGGCGAATGCGTCCAGCGCACCTTCGATGGGCAGGGCGAGCTCGCCTTTGAGGGTGTGCCGATCGGTGCCGTCGCGGTCGACCGGTACGCCGAACTCGACGACCTCCGAGCCGATCCCCTCCGGGACCAGGGACATCGTGACCTCGCCGACGAAGAAGAAGATCCGCGGGTTGTGTGCGCCGGAGCTCGGTTGTGCGGACAACCCGCTGGTGCTGGCGGTCACCCGGAGCGGACGACCGAGGCTGTGGATCAGGCAGGTGGCATCGATGGGGCGCGGAAGGGCGTCGATGTGCGCGATCAGAGCGTCGAGATCGGCCGGCTCGACGGGCTCGTTCACGGCACAGGGATGCGAAGCGCCCGCCGGCTCGGGGCTGCAGGCCGCCAGCAACAGCAACGCGATCATGCCTGTGCCTCGTTCAGCAGGGCGGAGACGCGATCGTACAGCCGGGGCTCGTACAGGCACATCGGCTCGAGGGCCTGGAGCTGGCGGACGTAGTCGGGGTCGTGGGACGGCCGCTCGATGCGTTCGAGCAGGGCAGGGACCTCGTCGAGACGGCCGAGCTCGGCCAGACACCGCGCCCAGCTCGCCAGCACGATGGGCGACAGCTCGGACCACACCCCGCCCGCGTCGTCGAGCTCGTCGAGCACCGCCGAGGCGCGCTCGGGGCTCCCGGCGTCGATCAGGGCCAGCGCGAGGTTGAGCCGGGCGACCGGACCCAGCTTCGGACTGCGGCGGTCCAGGCGCACCACCTCCTGCAGCATCGCGACGGACTCGTCGGGCCGGCCCAGCCAGCGGATCACCTCGCCGAGCTCGGCCCGGATGGTGTTGGCCAGACCCGGTGCGCCCGCGTCCATGGCCAGCTCCAGCGCCAGCTTCAGGTGGTTCTGGGCGCGCTCGAAGGCCTCGAGACCGAACGCCACCCGGCCCACGCTGCGGTTCCACGCGGCGCGATCGACCCGGCGGGCGTCCTTTCCGGGGGGGCCCTGCATCAGCACGAACGCCTGGGCTTCCGCGAACCGGCCCGCGCGGAGCAGCAGCTGCAGGCGGGCGTTGGCGTTCGCGGGGTCGTCCGGTGCGCGACGCTGGGCAGCATCCAGGGCTTGTCCGGCGGCGTCGAACTCGGCCCGGCGGATCCGCACGATCGAGAGCATCCGCCAGGCCCGCGCGACGTCCCGATCCTCGGCCTCGCCCAGATCGTCCGCCAGCACCGCCCGATCCACGAGGGCAGTGGCCTGTTCGAGCGCGGCGTCGGGGGTCATCTCGCCCAGACCCTGCAACAAGCCCGCGATGTCGCGGCGGATCCCCAGGCTGCCCGTGGGCTCCGGGCACGCTTCGGCGACCTCCCATGCGCGGTCGCGTCGACCGAAATCCCCGGCGTCGTGGGCCTCGGTGTGCACGTGCAGCGCCAGCTCGAGGGCGTCGGATTGTTCGCCCGCCGCCAGGAAGAGCCGGGCACGACGGAGGGGGTCGGCGTCGCGAAGGGTGACCGCCGCCGTGGTGTTGAGCCGCACCCACACCGCATCGGATGCGCGTTGCTTCACGGCCTCCGCCAGGAGGGGATGAGCGAGGCGCCAGCCATGGCGGGTCTGATCGGCGAGGCATGCGCGCACCAGCCCGTCCAGACCCTCGCCGGTCTCCCGTGCATCGCTGCTGAGCAGGGCGTACTCCCGATCGAGCACCTCGCCCCCCAGGACGGCGCCCACCAGCAATGTGGGCCAGAGCTCCGGATGGACGTCGAGCACGCTGTCGAGTCGGGTGCGCCAGGCGTCGAGCGGGTCGGACTGAATCGCGAATCGCCCGGTCTGAGCGAAGTGAACGGCCAGCTGAACCGCCAGCAGGGGGCTGCCACCGCTCAACTCGGCCAGCTGGACCGCCCGGAAGCTGTCTTCGCCCAGGACCTCTGCGGCGAGGGCTTCGGCGGTCTCGGACGACAGGCCCGCGAGGCGGGTTCGGGGCCACGAGGCCGGCAACACCGAGCCCGCAGGGGGTTCGATGCGCTCGGTGACCAGGATCGCCAGGGGGGTGGGCCCCACCTCGAGCAAGCGCTCGACGAACGCCGTCGCTTCGCGCCCCCACTGCAGGTCGTCGACCAGGAGCAGGGTGGGACGGGAGCGGTTGAGGGACTCGATGGCGTCCAGCAGCGCTGTGAGACGGTCGTCCCACGGGGGCGTCGGACTGCGGAAGTCCACCCACGCCGACAGGATGCGCCGGGTGGCGTCGGACATCGGGTTGCGGGGGCGCTGCAGCAGTCGCTCCGCGAAGTCCGCGAGCCCATCCCCGCCCACGTCGTCGGCGTCGTGGCGAACCTCCAACACCCGCACGGTTCCGGACTCCGCCGCACGGAATGCCACCTGGGATGCGAGGTACGACTTGCCCGTTCCCGCAACGCCCTCGACCACGTGAACGGCGCGGCCGCCGGAGGCCATGGTCTCGTCGATCCAGGCCAGCAGCGCGCGCTCCTCCTCTTCGCGCCCGACCAGGGGCAGCTCGCGCATCCCGATGAGCGCGGCTCCCTTCGGACGGTCCTTCGCGGACGGGCTGTCCTCGAAGTCCCAGCCCGAGGGCCCGTCTGGGAGGGCCTCTCGAGCATCTGCCGCGTGTTGGAAGCGCTGGTCGGGGTCTTTTGCGAGCAGGCGTCGCAGCCAGAGCTGGAAGCGCGGCGGGAGCTCGAACAGGCCGTCGAACTCGGGCAGCGGCTCGGAGGTGTGGGCGTGCTGGAGCGCGCGGACATCCCCGAAGTAGGGCGGAGAGCCGGTACAGCGCGCCCAGGTGACACAGCCGAGCGCGTACAGATCACTCCACGGCCCGACGTCGCGCGGATGGGTGAACTGCTCGGGTGCCATGTACATCGGCGTGCCTGCGATCCGGTCGCCCAGGTCTTCGAGAGGTGCTGCCAGCCCGAAGTCGGCGAGCTTCCATCGGCCTTCGCTGCGCAGGACGTTGGCGGGCTTCAGGTCGCGGTGGACCAGCCCTCGTGCGTGGCAGTAGGCCAGCCCGTCCAGCAGGTCGAGCAGCAGGGCTCGCAGCGATGCCCAGTCCCGAATGGGCCGCTGGGCCGAGTGCTCCGCGCGCTCCATCGCGAACCAGGGGCTGTCCGGTGGGCGCTCCAGAGCGGCGGCGTGGTCGGGATCGAGGCGCCCCTGATCGAAGATCGCCACCACGCCCGGGTGGTTGAGTCGGGCAACGGCCCGGACCTCGCGTGCGAACGTCGCTCCAGCTTCCTTCGAGCGCGCGGTCTCGGCGGTGAGCAGCTTGATGGCCACCGGGTGGCTCGTGTGGAGGTCGAGCCCGGCGCGGACCTCTCCGATGGCCCCGCGACCCAGGACCTCACCGATGGCGTAGCGGCCGACGTGCACGGTCTCCACGCGCCCACTGTAGCTGGTTCGACCGAACGCCGTCCGAGCGGACTATCCTGGGACATGCTGTGGCTCGCCCTGCTCGGATGCCCCGATCCGGCCGACTCCGATGGACCGGATGTCGTCGATGCGCCCGTGCGGGTCGAGGTGGAGCCGCTCACCCCCTGTCATGACGCGACGCCCGGCTTCGACGCCTGGGAACCCGGAGGCGACTGGGACACCCAGTACATCGAGGACAACGCCCGCTACCTGTACACGGGCGGGGGGCTCGCCGTGGCGGACTTCGACCAGGACGGGTGGCTCGACGTCTTCCTGCCGGGGGCCACGCGGGCGCAGTTGTTCTGGGGCACGCCGGACGGATTCGAGGACGATGCAGCTCGCGGAGGGGCCAACGAGGCGCTGCTGGCCACCTTCGAGCGCGGGGTGGGGGCCAGCGTGCTGGACTTCGACGCCGACGGCGACCTCGACCTGTACCACACGCGTCTTTCGCGCCCGAACGCCCTGTTGATCAATGAATCCGGGGTGTTCTCGGACCATGCGCCGCTGTGGGGCCTGGACGACGGGCGTCAGAGCATCTCGAGCAGCTGGGCCGATCTGGATGGGGACACCGATCTCGACCTGTTCGTGGCGAACTTCGGCAACCAGGGCACCGACCGCGCCACGGCCAACGGGTTGTTCGAAGCCCAGCCCGGCGCTTTCGTCGAGCGTACGGCCGAGCTCCCCGCCGACTTCACCGAAGCGTTCACGTTCACGGGGGGCTTCGTCGACCTCGATGGAGACCGGCTTCCCGAGCTGTACGGCGTGAACGACTTCGGCTGGAAGTTCCCCAACCAGCTGCTCTGGAACACCGGGAGCACCTTCACGGCAGACGGCAACGCGTCCGGGCTGGACGTGGTGATGGAGGGCATGGGCCTCGGGATCAACGACCTGAACGGCGATGGGGTCCCCGACCTGTTGATGAGCAGCTGGGACGACCTGTTCCTGATGCAGTCCGTGCAGACCGCCGATGGCGTGGTGTGGGCGGACACTGCGGATGCCGTGGGGATCGGGCCCGACGTCGAGACCGATCGGGTCATCGCCTGGGGAGCCGATCTACAGGACCTGGACAACGACATGGACCTCGATGCGCTGGTGGTCAACGGCTACCTGCGCGTGTCCGAGGACTGGCCGCTGCCCGCACCCGAGGAGCAGCCCGAGTCGGTGTTCGTCAACGAGGGCGGGGTCTTCTCGCAGCAGGCCACCCAATGGGGTCTGACCGACACGGGGTTCTCGCGGGGCTTCGTGTTGGCCGACCTCAACGGCGATGGGGCGTTGGACCTCGTCCGCCGGGCGCTGAAGGGCAATGCGCTCCTGCACCTGGGGCGCTGCACCGGCAATGCAGTGATCGTCGAGCTGGAGCAGCCCGGCCTGAACCGGGACGCCATCGGGGCGGTGATCGACGTGGATGCCGGCGGAACGACGCAGCGCCGCTGGATGCTCTCGGGCACGACCAACTTCGCGAGTTCGGGGCCCCTGGAGGTCCACGTGGGAGTCGCGGATGCCACGGACGCCACGATCACGGTGACCTGGCCGGACGGCAGCGTTCACACCGTCGAGGTTCCGACCCACCATCGAGTGCAGATCGAGCGGGTGAAGTGATGATCGGAGTCGTGTGGATGGGCCTGATGAGCGGTGCGGTCGCGAAACCGCCGGTGGACGTGGTGCTGATCGACGCCGTGCGCACGGTGCAGCCCCGCTACGTCGAGGGGCCGTCGGAGACCTGTCGGATCGAGACGATCCTGGTGGCCGGGAGTCCGCGGCGGGTGTCCGTCACCGGATGCTCCTGGGCGCGGGCGGTCTCGGTGTTCGAGGCTCTCGACGGCTGGGTGTGGTCGGTCGATGGAGAGACCGAGCCGCTGGTGAGGCCTGCCAAGACGCGGGTGCGCGTCGACTTCCGGGCCGCTGCAGGATGGACCGGACAGGGCGCGGATCCACCGGGCGACCCCGTGACGTTCTTCGCGGAGGACGGCAGAACGCTGGTCTGGAGCAGCGACGAAATGCACAGCGTCGGGACGGATGCCAACCTCGACCCGCCCGCACTCGAGGGACGCTGCACGTTCACGGTCGGGTCGTCCGGCCTGGTCGCCGATGAGCCATGCCCGGCTGCGATCGAGGACTTCTCGCGGATCTGGTTCGAGCTCGCTCGACTGGAGGATGTCCAGCGTTGGACGGTCTTCGCAGGCGATGCCGGGCGGTAGGCGACCGACTGACGCGCGTTACGGACCTCGACGGCGCCGCACCGACAGGTACCGAAGAGGCGGTGGATCCTGGAGGGCCCGGTCGACACGGTGCGGAAGCGATGACGATGTGGTTCGCGGCCATCAGTATGGGATTGTCGGGAGGCGCCGAAGCCACGGAGCCGTCGGGGCCGGTCTATCCACCCCACGAGCGGCTGGAGGCCCTGTGCGAGGTGCGCGGCTCGGGGGATGCGCGGACGGTGACGTCGGTCGCGTCCCGCCCGGAACTGCCGTGTCCCGAGGCGTTCCAGCGAGAGGCGGGTCGGGTCCGGGTCGAGCCGTCCGACGGCGCGGTGTGGGTGCATTTCACCCCGAACGAGGTCGATGACGGGCTGTTGCCCGTGGTCCGCACCACCCTGTGGGACCGAAGTCCCAGCGGGCATGTCGGCGGACTGGGGCTGACAGTCTGGGCGGGCCGACGCCTGGTCGAGCCAGCGATCACGCCGTTGAGCCACGACCTGCTGAAGATCGTGTTGCGTGGACTCCCACCGCTGCCGACACCCGAGTCGGGGGAGGTCTTCGAGTGCACCCTGCTGTCGGGCACCGAGCGGCCCTTCTCTGCGAGTGTCGACCCTCGTCAGGGCTGCGACCCCGACCTCGAGCAGGCACTCACGCCGGTGCTCAACATCGAGTCACCCCGATTCGGGGAGAGCCGAGACCGTCTCGCCATTGACATTGTCGTCGGGAGCCCGGCGGATGCCCAGTTGCTCGGCACGGTCTCGGTCGGCTCACCCGGGGAGGTGGGCCCTCCAGAGCGAAAGCTGGCCGAGGATGTCGTTCGTGTCGTGTCGGTGGGATCCGTTGCGAATACGCAAAGCGATTCCGTTGGCGTGTACGCCCTGCCTGTGATGCACAGACCCCGGTGCACGCTGCGCACGAGGATGGGAGTGCACTTCAGCCGCTTCCGAGACGGGCAGGGCGGCATCTGGAGAGCATCCGTCGGGCCCCGCTGTCCAGCGGACGTCGCTCGGGGAATCGCCCGAGAAGCCGTTCGGCCGCGGACCGGCCCGTGGTGGTTCGACAACGCGAGCCGCAACGACCCCGGTCAGCGGAGCGTCTCCTACGCCGAGGAGCAGCAGGTGGAGGTTCCCCTCGAGACCCTCGCAGTCCCCGAGGGCACACCGGCCGACCAGAGCATCGAGGGGCCCTGTCGGCTCGTGGGGGTCCTGGAGAACGTGGATGGGGTGGTGCGAGAGCGCTTCTGGAGCGAAGGTGGGCCGTGCTCCGCCTGGGTGGAGGACGCGCAGGGAGACGTGTGGTTCAACGCCATCCGCGAGAACCCTCCGCTGGAGTCGGCATCGTGTACCGTGTCCGGGACGGCTGGACCGCTGGAGAGCCCCGGTGGGGTGGACCGTTCCACGTGTCCAGCGCGGTTTCGGCCGTGGGTGTCGGCCCTGCAGCTCATCGGTCCCGAGAACACGCCGGTCGAGATGCGTCTGACGCTCGCTCCGGGTGTGGTCGATCAGCCGCCGCGGGTGTGGGCCGCGATGCCGGACGCACCGCAGGAGAAGAAGGCGTTCCTGGTGACTCCTGTGGACGTGCCTGCGACGGAGCTGGCCGGCGCGCACTGCCAGGTGGAGTCCTGGGTCGGGAGCTGGCGGGAATCCCCGCAGATGATCACGGTGTCCGGCGAAGACTGCCGCTGGGAGCATGCTCGGGCCCTGCATGCCTCGGTGTCGGACTGGGTCTACACGACCCGGGAGCGGACCCTCCGCAACCTGCTCGCTTCGCGAGATCGCGTGTGGGTTCCCGGGACGGATGAGACGAAGACCTCGGCACCGATCGCGTCAGATGCCGACTGCGTGATCCGGTCCAGGGCGGGTCTGCCGGGCGTCTTTCTCGACAACCCGCCCCTGCACTTCGTGGAGCACGGAGACTGCCGGATGGGGCAGCGGCTCGCCACGATTCCCGACATGCAGTGTCGACTTCGCCTGACGGTGGACGGCCGGACGTATCGGGCCGAGCCCTCCTCCTGTCCCCCGGCGCAGGTTCGAGAGCTCTCCGAGGTCCTGCAGGGGGGCGGGGCGCAGTATGCAATCGGTCGGGCGCTGGAGCGGGACGAGCCCGGGCCGTTCACGGTCGAGTGGGTGTTCGACGGGCGCGTCGACGGGGTCAGCGACAGGTGATGGTCTGCGCGAGGATCTGGTCGGGCTGGCCGTCCGGCAGGTCGTTGCCGGTTCCGAAGTCCAGGGACTCCACGCAGCTCGCCGGCGAGGCCTCGTCGCAGTCGTAGGTCGCGATCAGCACCAGCACGTCGTTCTCGAGGATGCGTCGCTCGGCGATGGCCCAGCGCTTCTCCTCCCAGGTCCACGACTCCCGACTGAAGGGCTCGTCGTTCACGAAGGTCTCGAGCAGCGTCGGACGGCCGTGCTCGTCGCGGGCCCAGCGTTCCTCACGGACGTCGTCCACCTCCCCGTCGGCGCCGATCTGAGTGAGCTTTCGGCTCAGCAGGCGGTCGGAGTTCTCCCACCAGGACTGCTCGGTTTCGGTGCGGGCCTCGGATCCGACCGTCGAGACGGTGCGATTCAGGAGGCGGTCCCGCGAATCGTACGCGAAGGTCGACTCCCGCGTCTGGTCGGGCTCTGCGCTGGGGTCGGCCAGCGCGCCCAGCTCGTCCCAGCGCTGCTCGACCTCGGCGGTCCGGCGACCCCGGCGTTCCCGGCCGTTCGGATAGGTCGGCTCGAAGGTGAAGATCTCGTTGAAGAAGGGCTCGGAGGGGGCCGCGCTGTCGACGATCAGGGTGTCTTGCTCGAGGACGTCGCCGTACCGGTCGCAGGTGCGCTCCACGTCCACGATCCGGTCTGCACCGGACGCTGCCGCACCCTCGTCGACCGAGGATTCCAGGACGGCGCAGTCGTCCTCCCAGGTGAGGTCGATCTCGAAGGCGCGGGCATCGGCGTCGATGGTCCGGCGCACGATGCGGCCCTCGCGGTCGGTGGTCTCGACCCGCAGCTCGTCTTCGACGCCGTCGGCATCGAGGTCGATCGACGTGGTGATCGTGCAGTCGGACAGTGCGGGCTCGCGAACGGAGCTGCAGGCCGTGGCCGCCAGGAGCAGGAGCAGGGCAGGGGACTTCATGCCGGCTCCTATCCCGGGCAGTCGTACTCGACGGTGCGACGGGTCTCGGGGCTCCCGTCCGGCGGGTTGATGCCCCGGCCGATGTCGATGTCGATTTCGCAGGTCGTGAGGGGTCCAGGCTCACAGGTCCAGCTCTCGGTCTCGTGGAGCATGCCGTCCTGGGTGGTCCGTCGGGAGATCGGGGCCCAGCGGTCGGCTTCCCAGGTGGTGATAGTCTCGGTGAGATCGACGGACTGCTCGGTCTCGACCTCCACGCGCCCGTGCCGGTCGCGCTGCCACTCCCATTCCTCGGCGGCGGTGTTGCCGCCGAACGACACCGTGTGGGTGGTGGGCAGCGACGTGTCTCGCCACCAGCTCCAGGCAAGCGTCGTGGTGAAGCCGTCGAGCCGTCGCGATTCGTGAACGAGCCGGTTCCGTCGGTCGTATTCGTAGTCCCGGTACTCGGTGCTGCCCGGGTCGGGCCAACCGTATGGAGGTCCGTACACCTCCTGGCCGCCAATGGGGCCGAGCACCTCGTTCTCGCTCTCGACCCGATCGCGCTGGCGGCGCGCCTCGGGATCGTCGGGGTACGTCGGGAAGTACTGCGTGAACGAGCGTTGCGCCACGGCGTCGTTCACGAGGGTCTCGACGTCCACGACGCCGGGATCTCCGAACCGATCGCAGCGCCGTACCACGGTCTGGATCTCGGTGGGACCGCCGTCGTCCGTCGTTGCCACCTCCAGGACGGGGCAGTCGCCGTCCCAGGTGGTCGTCACCTCAGAATCCCGGGTCAGGTCCGCGCTGTCGAAGGCGGTCCTCCGAAAGGTCTCGCGGCCCGCTGGATGCCCGGGCAGGCTGCCGATCTTCAGTCGCAGTCGGATTCGAGGATGCGGAGCTGATCGGCGAACCCGTCGATGGCCTCGCCGGTGGGGCTCTGATCGACCGCCACCTCGCACCGTTCCCAGGGAGCGCTGCTGCTGCCGTCGCAGAACCAGTGTTCGGCCTGCGTGACGGTGCCGTCGAAGGCGAAGGTGCGGTCGATCGGCGCGGAGCGTGCGGGTTCCCAGCGGGTCTCGATGCGCACGGTCGGACCGTCGATCGACTCGTCCTGTTCGACCAGAACGCGGTCGTGTTCGTCGCGCACGAGGGTCTCGCGGGCCAGGACCTCGGTCTCGTCGCCGTTCCAGCGCGTGCGGATCGTGGTCCGATCGGCGTACTCGGTGGTGGTGATGGTCGTTCCGCCGAGGCTGTCTTCACGGACGAATCGCACCCTCCGGCCCTGGTCGTCGAGGATCCAGGTGTCGTCGAAGGTGCGCGCCACCTCGTCCGGCTCGGCGTCCCACCCCGGCCATTCTCCGCTGATCTCGGTGAGCTGTCCGGTGCGCGGCGTGTTCGCATCGGGGTAGCGGGGCGTCACCTCGGAGAACTCGATGTAGTCGAGCTCGCCGTCGGATTGGTACGACGCGTGGTCCAGCTGGAGGAGGTCGCCGAAGCGGTCGCAGGTCTGCAGGGTCTCTTCGCGCAACACGTCCTGCGGACCGTCGGTCGACCAGACGCGCTCCTCGGTCCGGCAGTCGTCCTCCCAGCGGATCTCGGCTCGCGAGCCGCTCGAGTGGGTGCTGAGCACGAGGCGACCGTCGCTGTCGTACGTCTCCTCGAGCTCCTCGTCGATCTCCCCGTCCAGATCCCGGTCGAAGCGGGTGCGAATCGAGCGACGGTCGTCCCCGTCGGTGCCGAATTGGGGCCCTTCACCGCCGATTCGCGAGGGGAGACCTAAGCGAGATAGTGCCAACCGAGGGCGGAACGACCGAGGGCGGAGGCCGAGAATCGGCCGGAGGTAAAGGAATCGTGCACCCGGCGCGCTCCTGTGCGGGAGGTTCGGGTGCATCGACCGCTGGGGTGGGCGTGCATCCGATGAGCAGGTGGATCCAGAGCATGTTCCTCGCCTCGTGGCGTTCGACGACTACCATCAGGGTAGCGGATGATCGTGGGTGTGGTGGAGCAGGGCCGGCGTTAACGCTCTGCAGGAGGTGATCCGTGCGCTCCAGCCTGTTCCTGGTCCCGGTGTTGTCACTGCTGATCCTGTCCGACGCCCTCGCAGCCGACGACGCGGACGAACCCGCGGATCCGCCCGTCCCCGCCGGGACGAAAGAGGATCCGGTCCCCATGTCGTTCGAAGAGCTGACCCTCACGCGCGACCGCTCTCCGTCCTACCCGATGAAGCCCTCGGGTCCCTCGGCGTGCATCGCGACGCTCCTGGTCGACGAGAACGGGCGGATCACGATCGAGGACGTCGCGGCAGACGAAGGCAGCAAGTGCCAGAAACCCATCCGAGCCGCGATCGAAGAGGCCGTGGCGCGCTGGGGATTCGAGTCTCCGATGCGCGATGGCGACAAGGTCTACGCCCGCGTGCCGGTGCCGTTCACGTTCGACGGAGCGTCGGGTGCATTGCTGAAGAGCGAGAGCGACGAGGTGCTCGGCAAGCTGTTCCGCTCGTACGAAGCGGAGTCCGGAGAGGGGTCCGGGGCCTGCACGCTGTCGATGGAGGTCTTCGCCGACGGAGACGTCACGAATCGCCGCACCGACGACCGCTACAACTGCCTGGCCCTGCCCGCCGGCAAGCCCCCGAAGAAGCTGTACAAGAAGCTGAAGGGCGACGCCGAGACCTGCATGGTGTCGCTGGACGCGGTCGAACGCGAGGCCACGAACATCACGTCGGAATGTGGCGATCTGGACGCGTTCGTGCCCGACCTGCTGAAGAGCTGGTCGTTCAACGGAACGAAGGACGGACGGCCTTACCGTCTCGCCCTTCGATTCAGCACGTCTCGCGACGAGTAGCCGGGATTCACCGTCGAGACATTCAGCCCGGCGGCAGCGGAGGCGGACCGCCACTCCCGAGCTCGGATGCGATCTCGGGGACGTCGGCGGGCGCCTTCCACCCGTCCCAGCCGTTCTGCCAGACGTGGTGCTTGCCATCGGGGTCGGCGCTGACGGCCTGAACCACCTGCTCGAGCGTCATCTCGCCCGACCCGCCGGACCCGTTGTAGTGGTACTTCGCGCCAGCGCCCGGAAGCGGGGGAGGTGCAGCGGCGGGAGGGGGAACCTGCCCGGCGATCTCGGGGACGTCCTTCCAGGACTTCCAGCCCGACCAGCCGGCCTGCCAGACGTTGTGGGCACCATCGCGATCGGCGCTGATCGCCGCGACGATCTGCTGGAGCGACTTCTCGCCCTGACCCGCGGGGCCCGCGTAGTGGTAGCTGGCGGCCTGGGGCGGAGGAGGCGGCGCGGGTGGACCCCCGCCCTGCATGCCCTGGTTGGGGTTGAACTGGCCTCCGCCTCCGTTCATGGCGCGGCCCATCTGGTTGCCCATCATGTTGCCCATGCCGAATCCGACGCCCATGCCGATGCCGGCGCCCCCGATCCCGGGGTTCTTGGCGGCGGTCTCGATGGAGTCGGCGGCCTTCATCTGGGTGTAGGCGTTGAGGTCGCCCAGCATCCCCATCTTGGAGCGGTCGTCCAGCGCCTTCTCGACGGCCTCGGGCAGGCTGATGTTCTCGATCACGAAGTCGGTGATGGAGATGCCGTACGCATCGCTCATCTTGCCGCTCATGCTGGACTTCAGCGACTCGCCGAACTCCATGTAGGACGCTGCGAGGTCGAGGATCGGGATCTTGCTGGCCCCGACCTCGGATGCGAAGGCGGACTGCAGCTTCTTCTTGAGCTGACCGTTGATCTCGTCGGTGGTGAACAGCCCGTCTGTGCCGACGACCTGGCGCAGGAACTCTGCGGGGTCGGTGATGCGGTAGCTGTAGTTTCCGAAGGCGCGGATCCGCACGGGGCCGAACTCGGCGTCGCGCAGCATGATCGGGCGCGGGGTGCCCCAGCCGTTGTCCATGAACTGGCGCGTGGAGCAGAAGTAGATGTCGCCCTTGTAGGGGTACTGGAACTGGTACGCGATGCTCTTGAAGAACGACATGATCGGCGTGTTCTTCGTGTCGAGCGTGTACGTTCCGGGCCCGAAGACGTCGGACAGCTGGCCCTCGGCGACGAAGACGGCAGCCTGGCCTTCGCGTACGACGAGCTTGCTGTTGTCGGTGATGGCCTGGTTGAACACGGGGAATCGCCAGACGAGCGTGTCGTTGGTGTCGTCCAGCCACTCGACCACGTCGAGGAACTGCGCTCCAGCGTGTTGCTTCAGCATGTTCCACAGACCCATTGTCACCTCCGTGCCACGCCATTCTCTGATGGGGTGGCCAACCCGTTCGTGCATCCGCACTGTTCACCGTACTGTGCACACGCGTCGGGGCTTCGGAAAGGGTGCCCGCCACGCGAAACGCAGATTAACGGTTGGGGCGAGGGAAGGGACAACTGGAAGCGATCGATCAGGTGGTGGAACGGCTGTCGGCTCCGGCGTGGCTGGGTCTGACCGCGATCGCCGTGGTCGGCTCGGTGGCCGGTACGGTCTGGGCCGTCGGTGCGGCAGACCTGTTTCTGGGCGGGCTCGCGATGGTGTCGGGGGCCTCTGGAGTGGGTGCGGCCATGCGCAGTCGGACGATCGCGCGGCTTCCTCTCGAGCTCGCTCCGGTGGTGGCGCGAAGCACGGGAGGACGCGAACCCACCCTCACCGTGCGCGGCTGGCTCGGACGGGGACGCCGCATCGATGGGGTGTCCGCCGAGGTGGTGTTCGAAGGCGCGGAGGACGTCGATCTGCACGTGTGGGTGCCGCCCACTCCCCTGGTGGGGCGCTTTCACCTCGTGCTCACGGGCCTCCCCGAGGATCACGATGCGCGCTCGCTCCGGGTCGTGGTCCGGGTCTCGGGGGCCGACGGCGAGCAGGTGGCGTCCCGCACGTACGGGTCGTCGGACCGGGCGGATGGGCGATTCGCACCAGGAATCGCACTCCAGCCCGGGGTTCGCTGGTCACGGGGGGAGTGGGCGCACGTCGAGCCCGGCTGACGCTCACCAGATGTCGATCGACCGCGATCGCTCGTCTTCTTCCCGGCCACTCGCGGTGGCGCGGTACATCCCGCCCGAGTTGAAGGGCATCACGACCGTGCCGGACGGGTCGATGGCGATCAGACCGCCCGATCCGCCCAGCTCGCGGACCTCTTCGAGCACCTGGGTCGCTGCGGCGGCGAGGGACAGGCCCGACAGCTCGACCAGATCGCTGACCCGATGGGATGCGGCCACCCGGATGAACGGCTCGCCGTGACCGGTCGCTGCGACGGCACAGGTGCGGTTCCACGCCCAGGTCCCCGCCCCGATCACCGGGGTGTCGCCCACGCGTCCGGCCCGCTTGTTGGCCATCCCGCCCGTGCTGTTCCCGGCGGCGAGGGTGCCCTGCAGGTCGAGAGCGACGGCGCCCACGGTCCCCACCGCTCCGTCTTCCGAGGGGGTGTCCTGGTCGACGGTGTCATGATCGAGGACGACGTCGCCCGTGCGTCGCACCCGCTCGAGCTGGGCGACCCGATGGGGGGTGACGAAGAACGCCGGCTCCACCTGCTCCAGACCCTGATCCCGTGCCCAGGCATCGGCCCCTGGACCCGCCAGGAAGACGTGCAGCCCGTCGTCGAGCACGGCGCGGGCGAGTCGGACGGGGTTGCGGGTGGTGCGGCACGCGGCAACGGCACCGGCACGGCGGTCTCCGGACATCACCGCGGCGTCGAGCTCGGCCTGACCGTGCGCGGCCAGCACGCTGCCCCGACCCGCGTTGAAGTGCGGCCACTCCTCGAGGGCCACGATGGTCTCGGTGACGGCGTCGAGAGCGGATCCACCCCGGGTCAGCACGGCGATTCCGGCGTCGAGCGCGGCGTCCATGCCCGCGGTCGCGCGTGCGATCTCGTCGTCGGACAGGGAGTTTCGGGCGATCAACCCCGCGCCGCCGTGCAGGGCGAGGGACCAGGTCCGGGGCGAGGTCATGGTGAGCCGGGATCCTGCGGTGTACGGTTCGACATGGCTGATAACCCTGCTGCCGGCGCCCTCGCGCTCCTCGGACTCGCACTGTGCAGCCCGGGTGTGTTCGCGGTCGAGGGCGACGTCGAGCCCACGTTCATCGGGGGATTCGACGGTCACGACCCGTTCGAGCTCGTGCGGGTCGAGGATCCCGACCACCCTGATGCGATCGTGCGCTCCAGCACGGGTTCGGTGCTGCTCGGCCCTCCGCAGCCCGGTGTGGCGTGGCGACGCGAGCCCATCGCCGAGATCGATCAAGACGACCAGGAGACCGGGGCGCCGGGGTTGTCTCCGGCATTCGAGCTGCTCGAGGTCACCAATGCCGACCTGTGGCACGCCGAAGGCCACCGGGGTGCGGGCGTGCGCATCGCGGTGTTCGATCCGGGCTGGAACACGGCGAGTGCCGAAGAGCTGGGTGCGTACACCACCCACGACTGCGTGGCGACCCAGAGCTGTGCGGTGCCGTTCGACCCCTTGCGACAGGACGGCAAGCACGGCGTGGGGTGTGCCGAGGTGATCCGCGATCTGGCTCCAGAAGCCGAGCTGTTCCTGGTTCGAACCGGCTCGTTCACGTCCTTCGAGAACGGGGTCGACTGGGCGATCCGCAACGACATCGACATCATCAGCATGTCGGTGAGCTTCTACAACGACAGCTTCCACGATGGGACGGGGCCGTTCGACCCGCTGCTGCACCGCCTCGAAGCTCACGACATCCTGCTGGTGACGAGTGCCGGGAACACCTCCCGGGAACACTGGCAGGGGCGATTCACGGACGCGGACTTCGATGGCCGGATGGACTTCGACGGCTCGAATCGCCTGCTGTTCGACATGAACCAGGGGGATCGGCGTCGGGTGAACCTGAACTGGGATCAGCACTTCGACTGCGGAGCGACCGATCTCGACCTGGTCGTCACCGACCTCCAGGGCGACATCCTGGCGCGCTCCGAAGACGTGCAGTCCCGCGATGCGGATCGCTGCGAGCCCGTCGAAGCCCTGCGGTTTCCGGCGCTGGTGCCCGGACGGTACGCACTGGAGGTCCACCACGCGGGGGGCGCGCTGGGCGACCTCGATCTGGCGCTGCTCGCCCGAGGGGGCGCGTTCGTGGAGCCCGTGCGTGCGCACAGTGTCACCGTTCCGGCCGACCACCCCCTCTCGGTCGCGGTGGGGGCGGTGCGGGCAGACCTCTACCAGACCTCGCCCACCGAGTCGTTCTCGAGCTGGGGCCCCAACAATGCCGGGCATGGCAAGCCGGACATCGCGGGTCCGGATCGGTTGAGCACCCTCACGTACGGGGCCCAGGGCTTCTCGGGGACCAGCGCCTCGACGCCCGCTGTGGCCGGGTTGATCGCGATCCGGATGTCGGCCGCGGACGAGACCCCACGCCAGGCGTTC
This sequence comes from Myxococcota bacterium, assembly GCA_965224055.1. GTDB lineage: Bacteria > Myxococcota_A > UBA796 > UBA796 > JACKEQ01. Next base: position 8,218,568 of record OZ245034.1, read on the forward strand.
GAGTGGCTGCAGGTCCACGCGCTGTCCGACGTTCCCGGGTGGTCTCTCGATCCTGCTCTGGGCGCCGGTCGCGCGCGTCTCCCCGACCCGTACCCCACGGCCCGCGAGGCGATGGGATGCGGCGAACGACCTCTGTGGATGTCGCTGTGCCTTCCCCTGTTCCTGGTGCCCGCGTGGCGACGGCGGGTACGATGCGGTCGATGATCGTGCTGCTCGTGCTGGGCTGTCGCCCCGACCCGGACTTCGGTCCGCCGTCTCCCGCCTCCTTCACCGACTCCCTTCCGGCTGTGGGGGCCGAGGTCGTTGCGGCTTCTGGAGGGCGTGAAGCCGCCGTCCTCGTGCGCTCGTTCAACGCCAACGGAGGCAGTGTGGGCGGGCCGGATGCGACGCTGGAGGTCGATGGCGTCGCCCAGACCGTGCCGATCGGTGCCCAGGGCTACGGAAGCATCGTGCTGGACGAGCCGGGCACGTACCAGGTCCGTGTCGGGCCGAGCGAAGTGACCACCCACGTGTACGGGTCCGACTGGCCGGGATTCGGGCTGCGCCAGAGCAGCGCTCCACCGATGCAGACCACGACCGACGCCATCCAGGCCGGCACCGGGATCCTCACCGCGGGCGAGACCGAAGTGTGGTGGTCGAGCGATGTCCTGCCCCCGCACCGGGTCCTGGTCACGGATGGTCGGCTGGGGGGCATGGTCAGCGGCCACTACGACGGTGACGGCGTGCTCGATGCTGCGATCTGGGCGGGCGGAACCGTGCACTTCCTGCGCGGTCGGGCCGACGGCGGGATGGCGTACGCCGCTCAGCTGCGGTCGCCTTCACACGGCGTCGCTGGCGTGGACTTCGGGGACGCCGACACCGATGGGATCCCCGATCTGCTCGTCGCCTGGGTCGGGCCCCCCTCCATGGGTCGGCTGGACGTCTGGATGGGCAACGGCGTGGAGTACAGCCCACGTCCGAACCGCGTGCTGGTCGACCTGCCCTTCGACGTGGCGGCGGGCGACAACGTGGCCGAAGGCCGCAACCAGCTCACGGTCACGGTCGAGGGCGGCCAGTGGAACCGGTTCTTCGAGTACGAGAACGGCTTCGCCCCGATCGGTCCGGCGCTCGAGCTCTCTCTCGAGGCCTTCACGCGCGTGTACTCCCCCGGCGACCTGAACGCCGACGGCACCGACGACCTGCTGTTCGTTCCGCCCTACCTGGCCGACACCGAGCGCCGGGTGGTGATGTTCGACCTCGACGAAGAGGTCTCGACGTTCACGGGCATCAACCGCGTCGATGCACACGTGGCGATCGACGATCTGGACGGCGATGGGCTGATCGACCTGCTGTTCGCCGAGGGCTCGGGAACCCTGCTCGGGGTGCACGTGAACGACGAGCGGGACGGCCTCGAGACCGACACGCTCTTCACGGGGCTTCCAGAAGGGGGCCCGGTCGCTCGTCTTCCGGGAACCGACCGTCTGCTGGTCGCGGGCGAGCAGGCCTGGCACTGGATCGAGGGTCGCTCGACCTCCGATCCCACCGACCCCGACGAGGAGTGGTTCAGGGTGATCGATCGCCCGCTGGCATCCCCGGGCATCACCGTTCGCGACGGTCGGTTCGAGCTGGCCGAGCTCGATGGCGACTCCGCCACGGCCGAGGTCGTGGCGCTCAGAGGCGGCGAGGGCTCCACCCGTCTGCGCGTGTTCAGCGTCAACGCGGACGGGCTCCTGACGCGGGGCGACGTCGAGCTGGATTCCGAGATGACGCCGCTTCGCGACCTGGCGATGTGCGACGACGAGGTCTTCGTCCTGCTCGAAGACGCGCTGTACCGCGTCGACGTCTCGGATCCCGACGATCCGGTGCTGCTCGACTCCGCCACGCTGGTCGGCGACCGGGTGGCGTGTGGGCCCGGCCCTGCTGGGCCCGTCAGCGTGTTGGCCAACGGAACCGCCCTCCTCCTGGACGCGACGCTCACCCAGGTGGGCTCCAGCGGCGCCGCCGGGAGCGTCGATCTCTTCCTGGACGAGTTCGGGACCTCGACCTGCGCTCGCAACGGCTGCGAGATCGTCCGGGGTCCGGTGGGGCCAGCCGGTCAGGTGGTCGATGTCGTCGGTTGGCCGGATGGCGCCGAGATCGACGGGACCACGGTGTTTGGTCGCGGGCAGCCCTCGATCGCAGATGTCGACGCGAACGGCTTCGCGGACGTCGTGTTGCACGATGCGGGGCAGATCGTGGTCTACCGCCACACGGGCGAGCAGCTCGGCGACCCCGAGGTGTTCGTGACCCGCCGTCCCATCACGGGTGCGCTGGCGATCGCCGACTACGATGGCGACGGCTTCATGGACGCCTGGGGGGTCGACCCCGAGTCCTCTCGGCTGCGGATCACTCCCGCACCCGGCAGCGAGCCACTGACTCCCGTCGACACGTCGGACACGTCGGACACGTCGGACACCGGTAGCGGTGGGCCGGGTTCCACGGGCGGCACGGGAAGCACGGCCGACACCGCCATCCCCTGAAAACGCCGGCTGCACGAGGGTGACGCTGCCCCGGGCTGCGAACGGCCCGGATCCCGTTAACGAAAAGGGCCCTCGCGACACTGTGTTTCCGGTTGACCCACCCCCGATCGACCGCCTATAAGGGCACGTCATGGGTCGGGACTTGATGTTCCCCCGCTGCTTCTGGAGTCCTGAATGTTCCGGTTCGCGCCTGTTCTCGCGCTTCTCGCTGTCGGCTGTGCGCCGCAGTCCGCCGAAGTCGTCGAAGGCCAGATCGTCGGTTTCCTGTCCGCGACCACCTCGTTCACGCTGATCAAGGGCAACTTCGATCCGGAAGACGCGAACGAGTCCTGGAACGTCGACTGCCGGGAGCTCGAGGAAGACGGCGACCTCCTCTCGCTCGACGACCCCCTCGATATCTGCGACGACGGCGACTACCCGCCCCAGCGCGAGGTCTGGCTGGGTCTCGGCGCCTACCGTGGCTTCCAGGAGCCCCTCGATCCGTGGCGTGGCGAAGCCATCCTGCTCAACGAAGGCGATCTGCAGATCGGCTTCCACCAGCGCATGCCCGGCGGAGAGGACTTCCGGTTCATCTTCACCATCGACCCCGACTTCCAGCCCACCGAGTGCGCGCCGGACGGCAACGGCGGCGTCGAGACCCAGAACATCGACGGCAACTGGGTCGAGAACTGGTCCACCGAGATCGACAACATCCTCGAGCGCGACGCGGACGACGTTCCCCCGTTCATGCGCACCGCAGCCGAGGGCGCCGAGGGCGGCAGCCTGTTCTTCCTGAACGCCTTCTCGTTCCAGTGGAACCCCGGTCCCGACTCGGCCGAGCAGGCCACCTGGACGCTTCCCGAGGCCTGGCGCTCCGGCTACTCTCTCGGCACGTTCGTCGAAGAGGACATGACCGGGCGCAACAACCGCTTCGCGGATCCGGCGTCCTACACGCTCGCCGATGCCGGTATCGGCGGCGGAGCTGAGCCCGACCTCATCTACTTCGGCGTCGACGATTGCGAAGGCGATCCCACCTGCCTCGAGTACAGCGACCAGCGCGTGCTGGCGCGTCAGCATCGCAACCAGACCCGCAGGGAGTACGAGCTCGTCACCTCCCCCGCGGTCAACGACATCTGGGGCATGGAGCCCATCTGGCACGACAACGGCTGGCGCGAGTACGACGGCAACATCGCCGGTCTCGACAACTGGTCCGAGCTCGCGTACAGCTGGGTGATGGTCACGCCGGACTCCGACATGACCAAGGGTGGCAGCATGCACGGCTACTTCCACCTGATGCTCGAAGGCTCCGACAGCCAGTCCCGCATCTTCGTCGAGGGCGAGTTCGACGTTCCGCGGATCCGTGGTGAGAAGTGGGGCGCTCGCGACCTGCGCACCGAGAAGATCGAGGACGCCGAAGTCGACCTCTGCGCGGGCTACTGAGAGCCCTTCAGCGCGGGATGACTCAGCGCGGGACCAGTTGAGCGACCCACTTGAGCGACTTCGCGGTGAGGGGGTGGCCGGCGAAGTCCTCTGCTCGGAACACCACCCGGTAGCCAGCATCCTGGATCAGCTGTTCCAGCTCCTCGCGCTCGAACATCCGCAGGCGCAGATGGCACTTCTCTTCGCTGCCGTCGCGATGGCGGTACGTGTAGAGCACGTGGTGGGTGCGTGAAGGCTCGTCCCACCACCCCTGCTCCCAGGTGTGCAGGGGCTGGCCGGTTCGCGGGTCCGAGAAGATCCGGTGCTCGTAGGTCCGGTCGGGATCGCGGTCGTACAGCTCCCGATCGGGAAGGTAGGCGTCGACCGCAACGCGCCCGTTCGGGCCGAGGTGATCGCGGATCCAGGTCAGGGTCTGCACGACGTCGTCGGGCCCCTTGCAGTGATGGATGGCGTTGAACGGCCACAGGATGAGCGCGTAGTCGTCCCGCGGCGTGCCCGAGGGCTGCCGGAAGTCGCCTTCCCAGAAGCGGATGCGTGCCTGGACGTTCGGGGGCTCTGCTGCGAGCTTCAGGCGCAACCCCTCCAGCATCGTGGGCTCGAGGTCGACGCCGTCGATCCGGATGCCGGCCCGAGCGATGGGCAGCGTGAGCCGACCGGTCCCGCAGCCGAGCTCCAACACGGGGCCGCGGGTCTGACGCGCCAGAGCCTGGTAGTACTCGATATCCTCGGTGTGAGCGGCGTATTCGAGGTCGTACAGCGCGGGGTCGGCATACGGGTTGTCGTTCATGGCGCGATTGTACTCCCAGGGGTGGGCCGGATAGGGGTCGCGGATGCAACCGCTCGAGCTCACCGGAAACGATCTGACCCTGGCCGACGTCGCGGCGGTCGCGCGGTCCCGACGGCCGGTCGCACTCGCAGCCTCGGCGCGCGAGCAGATGGCGGCCTCGCGGGCCTGGGTCGAGAGCGTGGTGTCCGGCGACGACGACATGCCCGTCTACGGCGTGAACACGGGCTACGGGTCGCTGGCGCGGGTGCGCATCGACAACCACAACATCGCTCAGCTGTCGTGGAACCTGGTGCGCAGTCACGCGGCAGGGGTGGGGCCATCGGCGTCCCCTGCGGTGGTGCGGGCGATGATGCTGTTGCGCGCGAACGCGCTGGCCAAGGGGGCGTCGGGGGTCCGTCCGGCGCTGGTCGACACCCTGTGCGCCATGCTGGAGGCCGGGGTCACGCCCATCGTCCCCGAACGGGGCAGCTGTGGATCGTCGGGCGATCTGGCGCCGCTGTCCCACCTGGGGTTGGTGGTGTTCGAGGGGCCGCGCGATGCGGCTCGGGATTCGTCCGCTCCAGACGGGTCGGTCGAGGATCGGGAGTCCGGCGAGGCGCTGTACGATGGGCGTCGCATGTCCGGGGCTGCGGCCATGCGCCAGGCCGGGATCCAGCGGCTCGTTCCGGCTCCCAAGGAGGGGCTGGGCATGATCAACGGTGCCCAGCTCACCTGTGCGATCGCGGCCCTCGCCGCGGTCGATGCGAGTCGACTGGTGGTCGCGAGCGAGATCGCGGCGGCCATGAGCTTCGAGGCGCTCTTCGCGGTGACGCGCGCGCTCCACCCGGGTGTGCACCGGCTCCGCGCGTACGTCGGCGCCCGTCAGACGGCGGCCAACCTCCTGCGGCTCGTCGAGGGGAGCAGCCTGGTGGATGCGCTGCCAGACAAGGTGCAGGACGCGTACAGCCTGCGGTGCATGCCCCAGGTCGTCGGGGCTGCGCGGGACGGCATCCGCTACGCGGCCGGGCAGATCGAGGTCGAGCTGAACAGCGTCACCGACAACCCCGTGGTGCTCCTGGACGTCGACGGTCCCAACAAGGCGTTCTCGGCGGGGCTGTTCCACGGCGAGCCACTGGGGATGGCGGCCGACCACCTGAAGCTGTGCGTGCTGGAGGTCGGGGCCATCTCGGAGCGACGGATCTACCGGCTCACCACCGACAAGCTGTCGGCCCGGCTGCCTCCACTTCTGGCCGAGAAAGACGGGTTGCGGCTGGGATTGATGATGCCCCAGGTGTCGGCTGCCGCCCTGGTCGCTCAGAACCGCCAGCTGGCGTACCCGGCCTCGGCCGACAGCATCCCCACCTGCGAAGACCAGGAGGATCACGTCGCCATGAGCACCACGGCCGCGCGTCGAGCAGCCGAGGTGGTCGACAACACCCACCACATCGTGGCGATCGAGCTGTTGGCCGCCGCAAAGGGCTTGTGGTCGCGGCTCACGAAGGATCCGTCCGCGAAGCTCGGGGTCGGCACCGCTGCCGCTCTGGACGCTGTCGAGGCGGCCCTCGGGGGGCGGCGCACCTCCGAAGCACCGGCGGACGACATCGAAGCCCTGGGGCGGATCGTCCGCGACGGGAGCCTGATCGACCGCGTCCAGCAGGCCACGGGGCCGCTCCAGGGGGTCCTCGATGGCTGATGTCGTGCTCGATGGTCGTCGGCTCACGCCCCGCCAGGTCCAGGATGTCGCTCGGGGCGCGTCGGTGTCGATCGACCCCGCAGCTCTGCAGCGCATGGCCGAGTCCGCCGCGATGTTCCCGCGGTCCATCATCCGCGAGAAGTGGTCGCTGCTGGTCGGGGGCGAGGCACCCGCAGAATCCGCGGCTGCGATCCGTACCTTCATTCAGGGGCACTGCGCAGGGGTCGGCGAGCCGCTTCCCACCGAGGTCGTGCGCGCGCTGATGTGCGTGCGGGCGAACGTCCTCGCCACCGGCCTCACGGGTGCGCGTCGCGAGGCGGCCGAGCTGCTCGTGGCCATGCTGGAGCACGGGATCACGCCGGTCGTTCCCCGCGTGGGTTCCGTCGGAGTCGGGGGGAGCATCGCGCTGGCCCACATCGTCCGCGTGATGTGCCGCTACGGAGGGCGGGCCGAGGTCGACGGGGTGCGTCTGGATGCCGCCGAGGCGATGGCGCGGCTCGACTGGTTCACCCCCACCGAGAAGGACGCGTTGTCGCTCATCAACGGCAGCACCCTCACCACGGCGATGGGCGCGCTGGCCGTGGCCGGGGCGCACACGTTGTTGGACGCTGCTGTGGCCGCCTGTGCCCTGTCGATGGAGGTGGTCAAAGCCGATGTCCACTGCCTCGAAGATGGGCCTCTCGTCGCGCGGAACCACCAGGGCGCTGTCCAGGTCGGGCGCCGATTGCGGTTGTTGCTGGACGGGAGCACCCTGGCGACGCCTCAGCGGATGCCGGACTCGTTCTCGATCCGCTGTGCTCCCCATGCCCTCGGAGCGGCCTACGACACGGTGCGCTACTGCGAAGACGTCGTGGTGCGCGAGCTGAACGGCGCCATCGACAATCCATTGGTGTTCGCCGACAGCCGACAGGTCCTCGAAGGCGGCAACTTCCACGGCGCCCCGGTGGCGCTGGTGATGGACCACCTCAAGGCCGGGCTCACCCAGGTGGGCTCGATGGCCGAGCGACGCCTGTTCCGCCTGGTGTACGGCCAGCTGTCGGGCCTGCCGAGCTTCCTGGTCCACGGAACCGGGATGAACAGCGGCTTCATGCTCGCCCAGTACACCGCGGCCAGTCTGGTGAGCGAGTGCAAGGGGTTGTCCCATCCGGCCAGCGTCGACAGCCTCCCCACGATCCAGCATCACGAAGACCACGTGTCCATGGGCCCGAACGCGGCATCGGGTGCGCTGCATCTGGTCGATCTGCTCTCGGACGTGGTCGCGATCGAGCTCTTGTGCGCGGCTCAGGGGCTCGACTTCCACCTGGCTGGAGATGCCGTCGATCCCGATGGCAATCGGGTGTCCGTCGCGGTCGAGCGAGCAGGAGCCGGAACCGCCGCCATCCACGCGGTCGTGCGGGGGCTCGTCCCGCGCTGGGAGTCCGACCGGGTCCTGCACTCCGATCTCAAGCGACTCGGTGTGGCCGTGCGGTCCGGCATGTTCGGACGCGAGGCGATCGAGCGGCGCTTCGGCTGAGGCCATCGCGTCGGGTGAAACGGTTCGGCAGTCTCCGGCATACCCCGAGTCGAGCCCCCACCCCGGAGCGTCCATGTCCGTTCTCGCCGCGCTGTTGTTCTCGCTCTCCGGTCCCGCTGTCGCGGCCGAGCCGGTCGCCCTCGTCGAGCTGTTCACCAGCCAGGGCTGCAGCTCGTGTCCACCTGCCGATGCCCTCGCGCAGGAGCTCGCGGCCGAAGCCCGGCGCGGAGAGCAACCCCTGGTCGTGCTGTCGTTCCACGTCGACTACTGGAACCGCCTGGGCTGGCCCGACCCCTACAGCGATGCCGAGTTCACCGCTCGCCAGCGCGCCTACTCGGCCAGCCTCGGGGAAGGGGGGCGGATCTACACCCCTCAGGTGGTCGTGAACGGCGCCGATCACGCGGTGGGGTCGAACCGCGGCCTGGTGAAGGGGCTGATCGCAGGTGCCCTGTCGAAACCCGCGACCGCGACGGTCTCGGGCGAGGCCAGCTTCGCGAAGGACACCGTGTCCGTGAGCGTGAAGACGGGCGATGCTCCGAAGAACGCCACGGTCTTCGTAGCCCTGGTCGAGCCCGAGAAGACCAACGTGGTCCCGCGGGGGGAGAACAGCGGAAAGACCCTGTCGCACGCGAACGTCGTGCGGGCCCTGGTCGAGGTGTCGATGCAGGACGGCGATGGCCAGGCCACGCTGTCGATCCCGGACGACGTGGAGCGCGAGGATGCCCGCATCGTCGCCTGGGTGCAGGACGCGCTCACCAACCACGTGCTCGGCGCCGGGGCGCTGCCGCGTTCGGAGAGCTGATCAGTCGCCGGAGCCGTGGCCGACACGCGGCAGGTCGCGGTCCAGGTCCCAGTCGGGGTCCCACTTCTCGGTGTGGCACGAGGTGCAGACCGCTTCGATGACGCACACCGGGCAGTCGTCGCCCAGGCGTTCGATGTTGTCTTTCCCGCCACCGGCCTCGATGTGTGCGCCACCAGGTCCATGACAGGCCTCACAGCCCACGCTCTCGTCGATGCGGAACGCGGCGAGGTCCGACCCTGGAGGCCCGCCTCTGGCGCCTGTGGCGTGGCAGCGTACGCACGCGACGTCCTCCTCGGCCCCTTCCGGCACCTTCTCGCCGGGCGTCTTCAGGGTGGCCATCGCGGTGCCGTGGGGGGTCTTCTTCCAGTCGGCGTACTCGGCTTCGTGGCAGCTCTTGCACGCCTCTGCGCCGCGGGTCTCGGCGTCTTCGAAGGCCAGGAGCGGCCGGGGAGCCTCGCCGTCGACCAGCGCCAGGCGACGCTCCCGGAATTCGTCGTCCGAGATGGCCACGCCCGCGTAGTGATCGATGAGCGGCAGGCCCTTCTCGACCGTGAACGCGATGCTGTGCTTCTCGTCGTGACAGCCCGCACAGGTCGATGTCGCGTCGGTCTTCTCGCCGTCGTGCGGACCCGATGGCCCGTGGCACGACTCGCACCCGACGTTCACGAGGTCGGGTGTGGAATCGCCCGTCCAGCCGGTCTTCTCGCCGTTGCCGGTCACGTGACAGCCCGTGCACTCGCGGTTGTCGTGGTCGCCCTTCTTCACCAGCGTGCGCCAGGCGACGGAGTGGTGGGACAGCGCCCAGCCTTCGAGCTCCTGCTGGTGACAGCCTCCACAGCTGCCGTTCCCGAGGTAGGTGCCGTCGAAGGCCTTCCAGGGGTCGTCGAGCACCCGCATCTTCACGTAGGTGTCGAAGCCCGGCTGATAGGGGTACCAGAGGTCGACGATGCGGTACGTGCCCTTCTTCTTGCCCGGCTCGACCAGGATGGCCGACGGAGTGGAGCGCACGCCGAGCTCGCTCGAGATGGTGCGCCCGAGATCGACGACCACCTCGTCTTCGATGCCGTACTCCTTGCGGAAGTCCTCGACGTCGCCCTTGAGCGAGCTGCCCGTGGCCACGCCGATCACGGTGGCTTTGCCCTTCAGCGCGCGTCCGAGATCGCCGAGCTCTCTGCCGACGGCCTGACAGTGAGGGCAGCTGGGCGAGAAGTAGTAGATGAACGACCGGCCCTTCCCGAGCTTCTTGGCGAAGTCGTCGTCGAACGACAGCTCGGGGAGCTCGGAGGTGTCGGGGCCGGCCAGCACCCGGGGTGCACCGATGGCCATCTGCCCTTCGCTCCAGCCACGGGGGTCGGCGGTGGTGGCGATGGCGGTGGTCACGACCAGCAGCAGGGCGATGGACAGGGCCAGAACACGGCGACTCATGGGGTCTCCAGTTCGCGATCGGTGGAGTCGGCGTCGAGCAGGCGAGCGCGGAGCTTCTCGGCGCGGCGTCGTACCCAGGCTCGGGATGGATCGGCCGCGAGTGCATCGGTCCAACGCGCGAAGGCGGCTTGATCGTCCCCGGCTGCGAATGCGGCATCCCCTTCGGCTTCCCAGCGGTCGGCGAGCACCGACCCTGCCTGGACGACGGCTTCGGGGTGGTGGTCGTACCGGCGGGCCTTCGCGATCAGCGCGGGGTCGTCGGTGGCTTCGGCCTGGCGGGCCCAACAGCTCGCCAGGGCGGCGTCGACCCGGGGGTCGGTCGAGGTGTGCCAGGGGTCTTCGGGGGGGAGGTGTCGGCGCGCCTGGCTCCAGCGGCTCCACGCCTCGTCGCATCGGCCCGCATCGGCGGCCTCGACAGCGGCTTGGACCCCGGAATCGGCCGTCTGCACGACCTGGTTGCGGGGTGCGACCTCGATCAGGCCCACGAACCGGGCCTCTCCGGCCATGAACACCGGACGACCCACCTGGCGGCTCAGGTCGGTCTCGCCCGCTTCGTCCTTGGGGGTGCCGGCGAATCGGGCGTCGTTCACATCGTCCGGGATCACGGCGACTCCGACGTCGTACCGCCCTGGGGGCAGGTCGTCGGGAAGGGACACGGTATGGCGGCCGACCATCACCTGCTTACGCCTCCAGCGCGGAACCGGAATCCAGTCGTATGCAGGTGGGAGCTCCTTCACCACGCGCAGGCCTGCGGGCCCCTCGCCGGTCTGGGACAGGAAGAGCAGCGCGCGGAAGCCGTTGGGGCGGCGCGTTAAGGACCAGCCGATCTCGACGTACAGCCCACCGCCGGGGTGGACCTGGGGAGCGGGGACCTCGAGCCCGTTCATCCGGGCCTTGCCGAAGTCGACGCGACGCCCCGGAGTCCCGTGCCACACGTCTTCGGTGAACAGATCTTTGCGGACGTGGTTGCCGACGTGGAACTTGCTCGGGCTGTGGCCGTAGCCCGGGATCTCGACGTAGTTCGGCCGGAACCAGGGGCGCTTGTCGATGCCGGTCTTTCGGGCCCAGCCGCCGTGGACGTGGGCGAAGGTGGGGTTCCGCTCGCCTCGGACGTAGTCGTCGATGAACGCGCGGTCGTAGTGATGGCGTGCGATCGGCACGTCGACCAGCCCCGCCATGTCGGTGAGCTCGAAGCCCGACCACCACATGTGGGCGCCCATGTCGACCTCGAGAAGGCTGGCGTGATCGAGGTGGAGGCGCGCCTGGACGCCCTGCATGTACAGAACGCGACGGCGGACGTCGAAGGGCGTGGTCTCCAGGCCGAACAGGAACGAGACGGTCTGGCCGAAGCCGCTGGCGAGCACGGGAAACACGAGCAACAGCGCGATGACGCCCGGCATCATGGGGCGCTTTGCGAGTCGCATGCTGATCGCGTCGGCCAGGGGCTTGCCGGTCGCGGCCAGGTGGCGGGCGGCGTCGGCCAGCAGCACGGCGAGAGGGACGTAGGCCATGTTGAGCCAGCGATAGCCGCGCATCCAGTCGCCGCCGGTGTACACGGCGAAGAACAGGGCGCACAGGGTGAGGACCCACGCGAGCATCCGGGCGGTGTGGCCCCCTCTTCCGATGCCGAGCAGGGGGAACAGCGCCGCGCACAGGATGAGGGTGCCGACACGGATCTGTACGGCGAGCTCGGGCTCGGGGGGCAGGTCGAAGGGGCCGTACGCGCGGAACCAGTGCACGCCGGAGAAGCAGACGCCCATCAGGATCCCGGTGGCGACGAGCCCCACCATCCCGCGCCACCCGCGCGCGCCCGATTGGCCCAGGGTGTACAGCGGGAGCAGGAAGCCCTGGGTGCTGACGAGAGCCCAGCGTCGCACGTAGTTCCAGCCGCGCTCTCCCCACCCGAAGGGCTGGAACTTCTCGTCGGTGAGCTTGGCGTAGTACGTGTTCGGAAACTCCCAGGCGAAGGTCCAGTATCGCCAGGCGTGCCAGGTGCAGAACGGAGCGAGTCCGGCGAGCGCGAAGCTGGCCAACCAGCGGAATCCTCCGGCACGGACGGCCCAGATGGCCCCGAACACCGCGATCACCCCCGCGTACATGGGGGCTTCGGGCCGGGTGATCGCCAGCAGGCCCAACAGCACGCCGGACAGGCCCCAGCTCGGTCGGTCGCCCTCGGCCAGGATCCGCACGGCCCCTGCCGCCAGCAGCAGGGTGAACAAGCCGTTCTCCAGTCCGGATGCGCTCCACAGCACGTGTTGGGTGGACACGGCGAGCACAAGGGGGGCGAGGAGCGGCCAGTTGCCGGGGTCGGCCCCTTGTTCTTCGGCAGTGCGACGGGCCCAGAGGTACGCCAGGGGGAGGCATGCCAGCCCGAAGCCCAGCCCCAGCAGCTTCCCGGTGATCCAGGGGGGGAGGCCGAAGAACGCGGTGACGGCGAGCAGCAGGGTCCAGGTGGGGTTGCTGAAGCCTTCGACCGGCTCTGCACCGGGGGTGGGAACAGGCCCCTCGCCGTGCGCGATGTTCTCGGCGAACGCGTAGCTGATGGCGGCGTCTTCGATCAGCCAGGTGCTGAACCACACGGCGTGAAAGCAGTACACGGCCATGCACAGCACGATGCCGGTGACGTGGCGACGCCCAGTGGGGGACAGCGCGGCGAAGCGTCGTGCGAGGGCGTCGAGCAGCTGCGTCATGGGGTCACTTGCGCGGCGTGGGCTTCTTGGCCTTCCGCTTCCGCTCCTTGGCGGCTCGGTCGCGTTTCTCCCGTGCCTCGCGGGCTCTCTGCATCCTCTCCTCGCGTTCGGCGGCCCGCTTGGCCTCCTTCTCGGCGAGGGATTCCGGATCGATGCCCAGGCGGAGGGCTCGGGCCTCCTCGGCGTAGCGACGGGCCCAGGAGCGCCACGGATCGGCGCGCAGCACCCGGGAGAAGTGCTCGAAGGCCTCCTCCCAGTTGCCGGCCTCCCGCGCGGCCATGCCCAGGGCGTAGTGGGCGTCCGCAACGGGGTCTTTCGCCTCGAGATAGGCGGGCTGGCGGTGGTCGTGCAGGCGAGCACGCTCGAGGTAGGTGACGGCGAGCTCGGAGTCCGGGGGCTCCTGCTTCGCGCGCCACGACCAGCAGATCGACAGCTGCATCGCCACGGTGGGGCCGTGCTGGTTGCGGTATCGCTTGTCGATCGGGCGGTGGCGCTTGGAGAGGAACCAGCTGTGCTCGGCCTTCTCGCAGCGTCCCTTTCGTCCGTGCTCGAGGGCTTCCTGGCGATCGGTCTTGGCGAGGGTGGACAGCTCGTCGAGGGACACGACGGTCAGCGCGCCGGGGAACACGACCTCGCCCTCGACGTAGATGGGCTCGCGGGTGGGCCGGACCTCGTCCTCGTCGGTGGTCCCGATCCACGCGCCGTCTGGGAGGGTGGGCTCGGGCTCGTCGGGGTCGGGCTGGACCTCGGGGTCGTCGGGGGTGGGGACGGGTCGTGGCGGCAGCACGGCGCCGTCGGGATCGAAGAACGCGAACCCGATGTCGTAGTCGCCCACGGCCATGTCCTTGGGGATGGGCAGCTTGTAGCGACCCACGTTGACCTCGTTCGGCTTCCACTCGTCGGCGGGCAGCCACCCGTAGTTGAGCGGGATGGCCCAGGTCTGGACGAGCTCTCCGTTCTGGCTCGCGAACATGTGGACCGCGACGTCCTCGCCCTCTTTGCGGGCCAGCGCGTTGCGGATCGCGATCTCGACCCACATCAAGCGGGCCTGCGCGGGCTCGCTCGGCAGGTCGAAGCCCTCGAGCACCAGCCCGCCCTGCATGGGGATGCGGCGGTCGGGCTGGTCGCTGCGGGGTTCGTAGCGCCGGGACAGGAACAGGTCGCGCCGGACGTGGTTGCCGATGTGGAGCTTGGTGCGGCCGGCGGGGTAGCCCGGGATCTCGACGTAGTCGCGCCGCCACTCGGGATGCGTGGGGATGCGGGAGTTGCTGGCCCAGCCCCCGTGCACGTGCGCGAAGTGGGGGCGCCGCTCCTCGAACAGGTATTCGCGGATGAAGGGCTTCTGGAAGCGGTGCTGGGCCATCGGGATGTCGACCAGCCCGGCGATGTCCATCATCGCGAGCTCGCCCCGACCCCACCACAGATGCGCGCCCTGATCGACGTCGAGATCGACCATGGGCCCCTCGATCTCCAGGGTGTCTTTGAGGTCCAGCACGAACTGCACGCGCTTCTTGATCGCGAACGGACCGGTCTCGGGGAAGGGGAGCACCGCCATCGTGTGGGTGATGTTCGGAATCAGTGCCGTGGCGGCGATCAGCGACAGCACCGTCCATCCGGCCATGGTCCACGGGCCTCTCGAGCGCTCCGAGAGCAATCCGCCCATCAGGGCCGTGATCATCGCGCCCTCGATGATGGCGAGCAGCCACCACTTGCCGAGCACGAACTCCGGGCCTGCGACGGTCCAGATGACGATCAGCACCACCTGCATCACGGCCCAGAACACCTTGTCGCCCGCGAACGAGCGGGCCCGGACGAACACCCGATCGACGGCGTCGGCCAGGGCGCCGGCCCCCATCGCGAACAGCACGGCGGCGGGGACCTGCAACAGACTCATCCAGCGCCAGGCCTTCATCCAGTCGCCCAGCGTGTAGATGCTGAAGAACAGCACTCCGACGGCGATCCCCCAGCACAGCACGCGCGCCTGCCAGCCCTTGCGTCCGCCCAGAGCCAGGTTGGGCAGCAACAGGGCGGCGCCGACCATCATCCAGGACCGCCCGTCGACCCACCAGGTGGGCGCCGGCATCCCCTGGGGCCACCACGGAATCGTGTTGAAGGCGTCGTTGGTGGGGTAGATCAGCCAGAACGCCATGAACAGCAGGGCGAACAGCGCGACGATGCCCCGCCAGCCACGCGTTCCGACGAGCCCGAAGATCCACAGCGGGAGGAAGTACGCGGTCCACAGGTCGTGCGACCAGTTCCGGACGTAGCGCCACCCGCGGGTGTTCCACGCCATCTTGGGGTCCTTCGTGGTCATCTTGCCGTAGTACGTCTGCGGGAACTCGTAGGCGAAGTACGAGAACCGCACGGCGTGGTAGACCCCGAACGGGACGAAGAACAGCGCCAGCCACTGCAGTGTGCGTCTCACGCCCACCTTCGTGCCGTGTGCGTGCAGGGCGAAGCACATCGTCAGGAAGCCCGCGATGGCGCAGTACAGGATGGCTTCCGGGCGAGAGATGGCGAGCAGGAACCAGAAGAACGCCGCGAACGGGAAGCCACCGGTGCGGATCTCGATGGCCGACCGGAGGAGGGCCGCGGCCAGGATGCAGTTGAACAGCGCGTTCTCGAGTCCGCACGACGCCCAGATCGCGTAGGTGCTGGCGGCTGCGAGGTAGCTCGCAGCGACCAGGGGGGCGTGGCGCTGGCCGGCCTCGTTGGGCGAGGCTTCACGGGCCAGCCAGTAGACCAGCGGGACCGTGATGCCGCCGAGCACGGCCTGGAGAACCTTCGACGCATCGAAGCTGTCGAAGCCGAGCAGCTCTGCCACGGTGAGCAGCGCCACCCAGGTGAAGTTGGAGTAGCCCTCGAGCCGCTCGCCGCCGGGGTAGGCCACCAGCCCTTCTCCCCAGGCCCAGTTGCGGGCGAAGGCGAACGAGATGGCGGCGTCTTCGATGTACCAGCCCCAGAACTGGAACTGGTGCCAGACGACGCCCACGATGCACGCCAGGACGACCAGTCCGTGCAGCACCGCGACGAGTAGAGGACGGCGGTCGGCACGGGCCTCGACACCGGACGGGGCTTCGGGGGTTTCAGCGTCGTCGGTGGACACCCGGTCTCCTGCGGAACCCACGCAATCTAGCGTGTTCGCGGGCTCCCGTCGGTGTTCACCGCTTCTTCCGGTCGAACCGACCGATCCGTCGGTTCACCCCGGCGAGGCGGTCGCGCCAGCGCTGCTTGATCCGCCGCACGCGGGCGCGTCGGGCGTTCGCCCAGGCCTCGTCGAGCGCGCTCCAGCTGTGGTCTTCGGGGGTGGTCTTGCGGAACAGCATGAACCGCGCGGCTCGCGCAGCCTGGTCGAGCGCGCTGCCAGGCTCCGGATCGATCCGATCGTCGAGGAGCTGGAACAGCCGACCGGCCAGCTTGGGACGCCGCGCTTCGATCGCGTAGCCCACGATCTCGACGAGCTCGTCGGTGTTGTCCGCGTCGTCGGCATCCAGCCATTCACGGACGAAGGCGTCCTCGGCCTCGGGGGTACGGGCCGGGAGGACGCCTTCTTCGGACGGTTCGTGTGGTGGGGATTCCGAGATCGGACCCGCCTACATCGTCTTCTTGACGCCTTCGGCGGCCGCGGACTTGCGGGCTTCCATCTGGCGCTTCATCTCGGCGAGCTGCGTACGCGCGTTGGCGTTGCTGGCCTTCTCCTTGATCTTGGCGAGCTTCGCATCCAGCGAGTCGCCCTTGATCTCGGCGCCGATGTCGGCCTCGGCCTGCAGCTTGTCGATGTGCTCGCGCACGTTGTCGAGGGCCTTGACGTCGGCGTCCGTGGACAGTCCGTCGAGGGTCTCCTGGATGTCGATGCGGGCCTCGGCGTTGGCCTTGGCGGCGAGCATCTTCTCCTTCTCGCGCTTGAGCTTCTCGATCTCGGACTGGAACTGCAGCAGGCCGGACTTGGCGTCCTCGGCCTGGTCGGAGACCTTCTTGAGCTCGGCGGAGAGGCTCTCGATCGAAGCGGTGAGCTCGTCCTTCTTCTGGATCAGGACCAGCGCGACCTCGTCTTCGCCGGTGTCGATCGCGACGGGGAGCTGCTGCATGACATCGCGGAGCTCGTTCTCCTTGGCCTCGAGCTCGGTGGACAGCTTGTTGCGCAGGTAGACGATCCCGCTGACTGCCTTCTTGAGCTCGCGATGCTTCCGGACGCGCTCGTCGATGGCCGCTTCGTACACAGCCTCGGGGTTCCGCGCCTCGATGTCGGAGACCCAGAGATTGAGGAAACCGCGCCAGACGTTGGCGAGCCGATCGAAGAAACCCATGTGTGACTGACCCCCTGGGGTTGTGGAGAGGGTATGCCCGGCACGCTCGCCGGGCAAGAGCCCCGCACCCAACCGTACCCCCGACATCCCAAGTGTATTGCATGGCCGGGCGATCGGCGGGCGATCGCGCTAGTTCCGGGTGCGTGAAGGCACTATTCCTGGTGGCATTGGGCGGAGCGGCGGGGGCCGTGTTGCGCCATCTCGCGGGCGCGGGCGTCACCTCGATCGTCGGTCGGAGCGTTCCCACCGACGGGCAGTTCCAGCCGTTCACGTGGGGATCGATGCCCTGGAGCACCCTGCTCGTGAACGTCGTGGGCTCGTTCGTGCTGGGGGCGCTGGTCACCTGGGTCGCGCGGACCGAGGCCTCGCCGGACATCAAGCTGCTGGTGGGCACGGGCTTGTGTGGCGCGCTCACCACGTTCTCGACCTTCTCGGTCGAGACGCTCTCGCTGGTGCAGTCGGGCCACCGCGCGGCCGCGATCGCGAACCTGGCCCTGAACGTCGTGCTGGGGCTGTCCGCCGCGGCGCTGGGAATCTGGGCGCTCCGATGATTCGGCCGGCCCAGGTACCCCCGGAAAATGTGCTCGTGCCTCCGCGCATTTCGGAGGCACCGTTCTCTTGGCCGTCGAGGCATTCTGCGCTAAGAAGCCCAACCCGCTCTCGGGAGGTCTCCGCGTGTCTCGTTCTGTCGACGTCTTCTCCGTCCTCGCCCTGTCGCTCGGGCTGATCCCGGCATCGGCCAGCGCTCGGCCCGTGCCCGTGGGCTTCTCGGCCGGCTCTGCTGCTTCTGGTCCGTCCGATCCGTCCGTGGTGTCCGACTCTGCCGATGACGTCGACTGGCTCGGGGGTCACGCGCGCGAGATGCTCCAGCGTGGCGGCGCCCCCGGTCTGCCCACGCCTCCCGCTCCCGGTGGGCTTCCCCCGGCCACGCCCGGTCCGGATGTCCGGGTCTACGGCTACCTCGCGTACTGGGACGACGATCTGAACCAGGTGCCGTGGGACCAGATCTCCGACATCGCGATCTTCAACGCCGACGTCGACACCGCGGGCAACCTCTCCAACACGTCGCGCTGGGATCAGGCCGCGACCGCCGTGCAGATGGCCGCTCCGTACGGGGTCCGCGTGCACCTGTGCGTCACCAACTTCAGCACGAGCGAGCTCGAGACCCTGCTCGGCAACCCCGCGGCGCGCACCAACCTGATCAACCAGCTCGCCTCGTGGGAATCCACCACGGGGGCCCACGGGATCAACATCGACTTCGAGAACCTGCCGTTCTCCCGCAAGCAGGAGATGGTGCAGTTCACGGCCGATCTCGACGCTGCGGTGGGGGATGTCGTCCTGGCCGTTCCGGCGGTCGACTGGGAGGCGGCCTGGGACTTCGACGCCCTCACCCTCAACGCCGATCTGTTCATCATGGGGTACGGCTACCACTGGTCCGGCAGCAGCGAGTCCGGCCCGACCGACCCGCTCCACGGGGGCCCTGGCACGGTGTGGGCCAGCGATCACGCCCTGGACTGGTCGGTCGAGGACTACCTCTTCTACGGAGCCGCTCCAGACCGGCTGATCCTGGGCCTGCCGCTCTACGGCCGCAGCTACTTCGTGTCGAACAACAACGTGCCGACCGCGTCCAACGGCGACAACGGCTCGGTCACCTGGGCGGCTTCGGCGCCCCAGATGCCCAGCGCCACCCACGAGGCCACGGGCGAGTCGATGTACTACTACGACGGCTTGACGCAGACCTGGAACAACGACGTCGAGACCATGCGCGCCAAGGTCCAGTACGCCGTGAACGAGGGCATCGCGGGCATCGGGTTCTGGGCGCTCAACTACGACGACGACGACCCCGCCCTGTGGTCGATGATCGACCAGGAGACCACCTTCGGGGTGGCCGACACCGACACGGACACCGATACCGACACGGACACCGATGCCGACGCCGATGCGGACTCGGATGCCGATGCCGACGCGGATGCGGACACCGACAGCGATGCCGACACCGATGTCCCGGTCGACAACGCGTTCACGGCCGTGGTGGGCGATCCGCTCCTGGCGTACATGGGCGACACCGTGGTCCTGAACGCCGAGGCCAGCACGGGCCCCGAAGGCGTGCCGCTGGTCTACCAGTGGACCCGCACCTACGGCCCGGATGTGCAGTTCGACACCCTCGACACGCCCACCCCGAGCTTCGTGGCCACGGAGCCCGGCAACTACGGGTTCCGGGTCCGGGTCGGAGACGGTCAGTCCTCGAGTGCCCCGGCCGAGACCTTCGTGGTGGTGGTCGACCCCGAAGCGCGGATGTCCGTCACGCCGAAGGGCTGCGGGTGTTCGAGCACGTCTGCACCGGCTGGAATGCTGGGTGTGCTCGCGATGGGCCTGCTGGGACTGGCGTTCCGCCGCCAGGACTGAGATCCGCCCGCGCTACATGCGCGCTTGCCAGGCGCGTCCGCGACGATTGGTGCGGGACAGCTTCTTGTAGAGCTGCCCCCGGAAGACCATCACCAGGTGGCTGCACACGAACAGGACGATCGAGACCACGAGGCCGGTGGTTCCTGCAGCCAGCAGGCTGATCCCCATCGGGCCGAGACCCATGAAGCCGAAGAAGGGGCCGTACAGGCCGGCCATGTAGGCGACCGTGATCCCGAACGCGCCCCCTGCGGCGACGAACTCGGAGCCACTGGCTGCCAGCGGCGCGGCCATCACGGCGTAGACGACGCTGCCGAGTGCGGCGAAGAGCAAGACGTGGCCGGCCATCCACTCCGGCCAGTTCTCCTGCATGAAGGCGAGCGACCGCTTGATCGACTCCAGGGACAGCCGGTCGTCCTGGTAGACGACCTCGGGGGCCGGGTTGAACAGCAGGGCGACGATGGGCACGTAGACGAAGACGAGCGGCATCGACACGAAGCCCAGCACCAGCTGGAGGATGCCGAACAGGAAGCTGATCGTGATGACCTCGCCGAAGTGGTCGCCCATGGTCTCGCGGAGGTCGGACATCATCAGCTTGCGGTTCCCGACGACCAGGATGCGCAGCAGCGCCAGGTACCAGGCGCAGAGGAAGGCATCGAACAGCCCGAGGATGAAGCCGCCCGCGAACCCGAGGGGCAGGACCATCACGGCCAGGATCATCTCGGCGCAGGCCCCGAGCACCAGGAAGAGCAGTGCGACCCCGCTGCGTGGCAGGGTCTTGCCCGTTGCCACGGCGGCGTCCTTGTACAGCGTCCAGGTGGCCTTGATCAGCGACATGTCCTCGGCGTAACACCACGTTCGGCGGGCTGGTGGGATAGGGCTACGGACGGCGAACGAGAAGAGGAGGTCGGATGCTGTGGATGGTGGCGATGATGACGACAGCCGCACCTGCCGCCGTCCCCGACGCTCCCCCCGAGCCCGTGGTGCTCACCGAGCAGGAGCAGAAGCAGCTCGGCAAAGGCAAGATCCCCGTCCGCTTCGACGACAGCGGCACCGGAGGCGGCGTCCTGGGCGTGATCGACATCGCCGCACCTCCGGACGACGTGTGGGCCGCCGTGATGGACGTGAAGGCGCGGGTGGGCGAGATCAGCGGGCTCAAAGAGGCCAACATCTACACCGACACGCCCACGAAGAAGGGCGTTCAATGGGTGCTCTCGGTCATCGGGACCCGCGTGCAGTTCAACGTGCTGTACGACCTCGACGAGAGCAAGCGGTGGTGTCGCTACCGCCTCGATACCTCCAAGGAGAACGACCTGGTCGACGTCCAGGGCGCCTACCAGATCTACGAAGTCGACGGGAAATCCCGGCTCATCTACCGATCCGAGACCGACAGCGGCCGGAGCGTTCCGGGGTTCATCAAGCGATGGCTCGCCAGCGATTCCCTCACCGAGCAGCTGGAGGGGATCGCCGCACGCGCCACTCAGAAGTGAGGGTGCTGCGAGGCTCTGACCGACCCAGAGCGCTGAGACGCCCGCCCGTGCGGGCTCGCTGGTATACTGCCGCTCCGGAGGCGTGGTGAAGCGGGCGGCAGGTCCATTCGAGATCCTGGAGATCCTGGGAGAAGGGTCGTTTGGAACGGTGTGCGTCGCGCGCGTGTCCACAGACCCCCTGCGACGCCGCGTGGCTCTGAAGATCCTCAAGGGCGCCTACGCCACCAACAAGAAGATCCTCAACCGGACGCGGGACGAAGCCCGGCTGCTGTCGCGCATCAACCACCCGAACATCGTGCGCGTCGAGCGCTTGATGGAGGTCGGAGGTCGGCCGGTCGTCGTGATGGAGCACGTGCAGGGTGTGTCGCTCGATGCGCTGCTGCTCCGGTTCAAGGATGGGTTGCCCGCAGCCGTCGCCATCGAGGTCACCCGCGAGACCTTCCTCGCGCTCCACGTCGCCTACCAGAAGGCGCTCGGCGAAGATGGCCGGCCGCTGCGCGTCATCCACCGCGACATCAAGCCGTCCAACATCATGCTGTCGGTGCACGGCGAGGTGAAGGTCCTCGACTTCGGGATCGCCAAAGGGGAGTTCGAAGGCCGAGAAGCCGAGACAGAGTCGGTCGTCATGGGGTCGCGCCCGTACATGGCTCCGGAACGCCTGGACGGCGTGAGCGACTCGCCCAGCGTCGACGTCTACAGCACCGGCATGAGCCTGTTCGAGCTGCTCACCGGCCGCACCATGAGCCTGTCGATCAACCCGGTGAACCACGACACCGCGATGAATCGGCAGCTGGGCTACATCCAGATCCAGGGCATGAGCGACGCCGCGGTCGAAGACCTCCGCAACCTCATCCGGCGGATGTGCGCCTACACCCGTGAATACCGGCCCAGTGCCGTCGAGTGCGCCCGCGACCTCGAGCAGCTGCTCTACGCCATCGACCCGCAGTACCGCATCGGGCTCGAGGAGTTCGCGCGCACCACGGTCCTGCCGATCTACGAGTCCCGGCCGCGCACGGCCCCCGAAGAAGCCATGCAGGGCGAGGGCGACGACGCGTTCCTGCGCGAGGTCACGGGCCAGGTCACCAACCCCAACCAGGTCACCCGACCCAGCCCCGTTCCCGCGAACATGGCGCGCTACACGCCGTACCTGTTCGTCGGTGCGCTGGGCTTCCTGGTCGTGCTGCTGCTGGGCCTGGTGATGCTCAAGCTGTTCTCCGACTCGGGCACCACCACCACCGCGGGTCAACCCCAGAACAGCAGCACCGTCCAGGTCTCGGTCTGGATTCCGAGCGATGCCCAGGCTCAGCTCGGCGACCACCTGGTCCGCCAGCCCGGCCGCTACGACATCGAGCCCGGCCTGCACCTGATGCAGGTGTTCTTCAAGGATCGGCAGCTCAACTGCACCTTCACCGCCGAGCCCGAAATGGCCGTGCGCTACGTCCACGACGCCGGCGACGAAGGGTTGTCGCTCAACGACGGCCCGATGCAGAAGTGCACGCCCGTCAACAGCTCGCGCAGCCCCGAGCCCGAGCCCGCCACACCCGAGAAGGAACCCATCCCCGAGCCCGGCAACGACGCCGCTCCCGGCTGAGTCCAAGAGACCTGCCCGATCAGATGGGTATTCGAGGCGCTGGCGGTGTAGAGCTTCGCCAGCATGCCTCCTCGCTCCCGCTCCCTGCAGAAGAAGTCCGACGTCGGTTGGTTCCGGCGCTCCCTCGGCGTGTTCGCCTACACCCGCCGCGCCATCGAGCTCGTCTGGCAGACCAGCAAGCCGCTGACCGTCGCCATGTTCGGCCTCACGATCCTGGCCGGTCTCGTGCCCGCCGCCATCGCGTGGGTCGGCAAAGGGCTCGTCGACGCCGTGGTCGCAGCAGGCGAAGCCAACGGAGAGCCCGCGCTGGTGCGGGTCGCGCTGTACTGGGTCGCCGCCGAGGCCGTGCTGGTCGTGCTCCTCGCGGGGTTGCAGCGCGGCATCTCGATCAGCAACGCCCTGCTTCGTGCCCGCCTCGGACACCGGGTGAACGTCCTGATCCTCGAGAAGGCCCTCGAGCTCGATCTGGTGCACTTCGAGGACGCCGCGCTCTACGACCGGATGACCCAGGCGCGCCGGGAGGCCAGCTCTCGGCCACTGGCCCTGGTCCGGAAGAGCTTCGGGTTGTTCCAGAACGGCATCAGCCTGGTCACCTACGGGGCGCTGTTGATCTCGTTCAGCCCGTTCGCGGTCCTGGCCCTCGCAGTGGCGGCCCTGCCCGCGTTCATCGCCGAGACCCGCTTCGCAGGCGAGGCGTTCCGGCTGTTCAAGTGGCGCACCCCCGAGAAGCGCAAGCAGGCCTACCTCGAGGTGGTGGTCGCTCGGGAAGACTACGCGAAGGAGGTCAAGCTCCTGGAGCTCGGGCCCCGGCTGGTGGCGGAGTACCGCTCGATCTTCGAGAACCTCTACGGCGAGGACCGCAACCTGACCCTGCGTCGCGGGGGCTGGGGGCTGGTGCTCGGGACCCTGTCGACCGCCGCGCTGTACGGCGCCTACGGCTTCATCGCGTTCTCGGCCGCACTCGGGCGCATCACGCTCGGCCAGATGACGATGTACCTGCTCGTCTTCAAGCAGGGCCAGTCGGCATTCTCGGCCATTCTGCAGTCGATCGGGGGCATGTACGAGGACAACCTCTACGTGGCGAACCTCTACGAGTTCCTGGACGAGCCCATCCACACCGCCGGCGGCACCCGGACCGAAGGTCCCGACCCCAGCGACGGACTGCGCGTCGAGGGCGTCTCGTTCACCTACCCGGATGCTGAGAGCCCGGCCCTGACGGACGTTTCGCTGCACGTACCCCCGGGACGCAAGCTGGCGCTGGTGGGCCACAACGGCAGCGGCAAGACCACCCTGATCAAGCTGATCACCCGGCTGTACACCCCGGATGCCGGCCGGATCCTGCTCGATGGTCTCGACCTCGCTGAGTGGGAACCCAAGGCGCTGCGACGGCGGATCGGCGTCGTGTTCCAGGACTTCGTGCGCTACCAGTTCACGGTCGGCGAGAACATCGGGGTGGGGGACGTCGAGGCGATCGACGACCTGGACCGCCAGCAGCACGCCGCCGAGCGCGGCATGGCCTGGGAGTTCATCGAGCCCATGGAAGACCAGCTCACCACCCAGCTCGGTCGGTGGTTCCCGAACGGGCGCGAGCTGTCGGGCGGGCAGTGGCAGAAGATCGCGCTGTCGCGGGCGTTCATGCGCAACGAGGCCGGCGTGCTGGTGTTCGACGAGCCCACGAGCGCCATGGACGCCGAAGCCGAAGCCGAGATCTTCGAGCGCGTCAAACAGATGGCGGACGACCAGATGGCGCTGCTGATCTCCCACCGGTTCAGCACCGTTCGGATGGCCGACGACATCGTGGTGCTCGACGGCGGCGAGGTGGTGGAGGCCGGCGACCACGAGGCGCTCATGGACCTCGACGGGCAGTACGCCCACCTGTTCCGCCTCCAGGCCGCCGGATACCGATAGGGAGGGACGCGAATAGTCCTGGACCCTCTGTCGTATGGACGTCGAGGTTCTCTTGATCGCACTTCTCTCCATCCTGCCGTTTCTCGCCAGCGCCTCCGCGCAGGAAGCCCCGGACGCCGTCCCCACAGACGAAGGCTCCGAAACCCCTGTCGACACGGAGGATTCGGAGTCCGAGGCCGAAGAACCGCCCGACGAGCCGGCTCCGGAACCCGACCCGCCGCCTACGTTCGAGATCCCCCCGCTCGAGGCCCCGCTCCCCAGCGCGACGCGCACGGTGAAGGACCTCGAGGCCATCACCTCCGACCCCGAAGAGCTCGAGCGGCTGATGGAGGAAGCCGGCTTCGACCCCGACGAGTTCGGGGTGGGATCGCTGATCCGCGGTCGCTGGTACGTCCGACCCCGCTTCAGCGTGACGAGCCTCTTCCGTCCCGACGAGGGCGGGAGTGGCGTGCGGATGGGCTTCTCGGCGGGTCGGCGCTTCTGGACCCTCGAGGACCTGCCGGTCCAGCTCGCGGCCGACATCTCGCTGCACGGCACCGCTCCGATCGGCGCGGCGAACGGTCGGCGGCTCGGGGCCAACGCCGCCATCGGGCCCTGGCTCGGACCCGCGCGGATCCAGCTCGAGGTCGGGGGCCGCTGGGAACGCGAGCGGTGGATCGCCAAGCAGTACGAGCTGCAGGACGCCGGGTTCGTCACCTTCGGCACCCTGGTGGCCTTCGACTTCCGTCGGATCCAGGTCAACGTCGGGTTCACCCCGGCCTTCCTCGTCGCCGGCAATCGAGCCCGCGCGACGTCCGGCGATCCCGTGTTCCCCGTCATCGGCACCGAGACCGAGTGGCGGGCCGGTCTGGGCGTGCCGATCAACCCGTTCGGCCTGGCGTTCGACGTCACCTGGCGCGACACCGCCATCGGCGGCATCCTGGACGTCGGCCTCAACATCCAGTTCACCCCCGTCGTCGCGGCTCCGGGAAACGCGACACCTCCAGCCAGGATGGCCCGTCATGACCGTGCTCTTCGCCCTGTCCGCCTTCGTTCCGTCCGCCTGGGCCGACCCTCCCGAGGGGGTGGATCGCGACGACCTCGAGCGCTGGGAAGCGATGTCGAAGGACGCCATCGACGGTCCGGACGGCTGCTGGGACCTGTCGGGGAACCTGCTCGTGGCAGGGGGATTGCTGTCGAAAGCGTCGTTCTGGCGGCGCACCAGCGAGACCCCCTACGAATACGAGGGCACCTGGAACGGGCGCCTCGAAGACGGCACCTGGACCGCGTTCCGCTACTCGGTCACCGACCAGGTCGTACAGGACGGAGAACCCGTCGACGTGCCGATCTACCCGGTGGTGGGCGAGATCGACGCGAGCATCGTGGTGAACGACAGTCCCGAGCCCGAAGACCCCAAGGGCGGCTCGGTGACGGTGAACGACGAGCACGGCGGCTCGCCGACCAGCTTGCTGCGCCGGAGCATCGAGGGCTGGGACACCAGCACCGCTTACGCCTACTCCCGGTGGAACGAGGAGACCCGCTCGATCGAGCTCGTGCAGGAGACGCCGATCACCGACAGCGCTAACGCCCCCACCATCGACGTCACGTCCTACATGCCCGAGGGCCAGTGGGTCAGCCGGGTGTCCGTGATGTTCCCGCGCAAGCTCGTGCTGGGAGAGTGGCCGCTGAAGCTGCGCCTGCACGACACCCAGTTCCACCTCGTTCAGCAGCAGGTGGGCGACCAGGTGTTCCCCAGCGCCGAGAACATCTCCACGGTCGGGACCGCGCTCGGGTTCACGGTCTCCTACGAGCAGCGGCTGGACTACCTGGCGGCGACGCCTTGCGTGTCGGACGCTTCGGAAGAGGGCTCGGAATCGGGCGCGGACGAGAGCACGGAATCAGGCTCGGAATCGGGCGGGGACGAGACGTCCGAGTAGTGAGGCGTTCAGCGTTTCCTGGGAAGAAGCCGCCTGGATAGGGCCGAGGAGGCTACAGGCTGCAGGCTACAGGCTCCAGGACGTGACGCCAGCGGGTGTCGACAGAGACGCCCTTCCACCGGATAGCAAAGTTGTAACCATGCCTGTCGAGCGCAATCGGGATCGCCGACATGGCCGTGGTCAGCAGCCCTGAAGCCTGTAGCCCGGAGCCTGAAGCCACGACGGCAACGCTGACAGGACCCCTCAATCGCAGCCGATCGAGCGCGACACCAGCCGTCCATCCGGGCAGGTCGTCCACAGCGAATCACTGCTCTGCTCCTGCACGCGACGCCTCGGGATCACCACGCTGGACGGGGGATTCGCGACCCAGCGCTCCAGATCGCCCTGCAGGCCGGCCACTCCGCCCCGGTAGGTCGCGTCGATGGCGTCCAGACCGCTCTGTTTGGTGCCCTTCTCGCGGTACGCGGCGTGGATGGCGGCCAGAGTGTCGTGCCCGGCGTCGGACGAGAGCAGGAAGGCGGTGAGCGCCCAGCCGTGGATGTACAGAACGCCGGCCTGGTTGGCGGGCAGGTCGTTCCAGCTGGACGGATTCAGGACGATGCCCTCGACCGACGGGGCATCGCTGCGGGCCAGGATCTCGACGAACCGGTCTGGCGGATGCACCGTGAGCACGTTCCCGGACATCCGGCTGTGCTCGAAGGCCTGCGCGAGCCCCTCGTTCATCCACCTCGGTGCGCGCCCGCCCACCCCGAGCAGCCAGTGGGCACCTTCGTGCAGGAACACCCCGTGCATCTCGGCCAGATCGTCGCCATAGAGCGCGGCTTCGGGACGCATCCGACCGTTCTCGTCCTTCGATGCGCCGAAGAATCCGTCCGACCAGTCCGGCAGCCCCCGCGCTCGCGCCACTTCTCGAAACGCAGCTTCGTCGCCGTACACCGTCACGCGGATGGTCATCTCGGACGGATAGCGGATGCCCAGCGTGTGCTCGTAGAAGCCCAAAACCCGACCCAGCGTCTGGCGCAGGCGGGATCGGGTGGTCTGGGGCACCGTGGCCCCCACGGACTCGACCTGGACCGTGAGCTCCGCGGCCTGGACCGGGAGCGACAGCAGCAGCGCGAGCAGGCCCCCGGTCACGATCCAGCGCTGGGATCGACCACGCGGCCCATGAACAGGGGGGTCTTGGTCTCGGTGTGCCAGATCGTCCACAGGAACGGGCGATCGGCGGTGAAGGCGATGGGCGGCGGCCCCGCGCTGGTGGTGCGCATCACGATGCCCGTGGCGGCGGCGGCTTCGGTGCCTTCTTCGTCGACCTCGACGAACACCTTCTGGATCGCCTTGCTGATCGCCATCTTCTCGTCCGAGATGTCGCCGAAGGTGCCGGCGGTGAACGCGGTCTGCAGACCCATGTCCTTCAGGACGGGAACGAGGTCGTAGGTGGTCTCGGCCTTCCACTTCGGCAGGGCGACGTCGACCGTGCGGCGACCCGACATCGTGGCGCGGTGCAGCTGCTTGTCCTCGAGCTTGGACTCCACGTCGGCCAGCGACACGCCTTCGTCGGGCAGGGTGATGATCATGTAGGCCCCGCGGTCGGCGTAGGGCAGCCCGATGGCGGTGTAGCCCTCGCCGTCCACGTACGACAGGCCTTCGCGGCGGCCGGCCATCATCGGGACCTGGACCTCGCCCGACGGGGCCTGGAACGCGGATTCGCGGGTGTTGTCCTCGTCGAACGGCTCGGCCCACTTGCCCTTGAACGCGATGGCGTTGGTCAGCACCAGCGCGGCTCCGGAGACGTCTCCAGCCTCCACCAGCTTCTCGATGCGCTCGCGGGTGTTCTCCTTCACCCAGGCATTGATGGCGGATGCAGCGGCGTCGGCATCCGATCCGAACGGCTGGGTGGAGGGTTCTGCACCGTAGTGCGTCGAAGCGGCCTGCAGATAGGGCTCCTTCACCTCGAAGTGCTCGTCGAGCCACACCCCGTTCGCCACGGCGAGCTCGATGCCCGCGGTGTCGTTCCACGCGGCGATGGCGCGCTCGTTGTCGATGTGCCAGGCCTCTTCGAGGGGCTGGGGCTCCTCGAAGTCCTCGCCCCGGTCGAACAACTGGGAGAACTCGTTGGCGGTCTCGCCGGTCGCGCCGAGGGCCACCATCGACAGCGCCAGCTGGGCGCTCGGCCCGCTCACGGCGGTGTTCTCCAGGGTGTCGCCAGCGAGGCCGGCGTGGAGGCTGTTCGCGAACCGGGTGGTGGCGTAGCTGAAGAGGGGGCGGGGGGCGGCACGGCTCGGGCTCGGCATGCGGGTCTTGCGGTCGTCGTCGCCCATCGTGGCTCCCTCCGCCCCGTCCGCGGAGGCGTCGTCATCTGCGTCGTCTGCGTCGTTCATCTCGTCCCCGTTGGCGCTCGCGTCGGTCTTCTTCCCGCCGGCGCAGCCGCTCAGCAGGGGGCCGAGGGCGAGGCACATCGCGACGGACGCGGCGAGGGACAGGGTGGGGAGGGGAACAGGCAGGGTCCGCATGGGGTCTCCGGGAGTGGTCGAGCGAGAGCTTAGTGGATGAAGGCCGTCCGCGACCGGAGTATTCCCCCCCATGCGCCGAAATCCACGAATCCCGCTGATCCTCCTGGCCTGCTCGGCTCCCGTTCCGGCCCTGGCCGACGAACCCTGCGACCTGCGGATGGTCGAGCGTGGCCTGTCCTCCCTCGACAACGCATCCGACGTCGATGGCCGGGTGGCGATGGCGGCTGCCGTGCTCACCCGCTCGTGTCCCGACGCACCGCGGGCTTTCACGCGCATTCCCGGGCTGGCGCCGAGCGAGCGGGTCGCCCTGGACTTCTCCCTCGTCACCCAGGCGCCCGAGGCATGGGGGGCCGTGTGCAAAGGCGCCGAGGGGTTGCGGATCGTCGCCGATCTGTCCGCTCTGCAGCCCGACGCTCAGCGCGCACACCTCTGGACAGCCTGTGGGCTCGAGAGCACCGGATTCATGGACGAATCCGAGTGGACCCAGGCAACGGGCCTGCGGTTCGCGCCTTTCATCGGGGCCCAGCTGCTCTCGGGCCTGCCCGACGCGACCCGCACGACGCTCGTCCGTGCGCTCGCGGGGGTCAGTCGAAGCGAATGAGGTCGTCGTCCGAGGGGGGCTCCGGCTCGGGTTCCGGCTCCGAGCCCCCGAACATGCCGAGCGCGAGCCACGCGACCCCGCCGATCAGCCCGAACACCAGTCCGCCGCCCACCCCCGCGCACACCAGGGGGTCGGTCAGCGTCGCGACGACCGCACTCTCGTCCTCTTCGTTGTCGTCCGGGTAGTAGGCCCCGGCCACCTTGGTCTCGATCGTGCGGGTCTGCTCGGGGTCCACCGACCCTCCGCTCATCCGCACGCCGTTCCCGCCCGCGATCTTCGGCACCCCGCGGCCTTCCTCGGCCCGACGCGCCTTCATCTCGCGCCACTCGGACTGCATCGCCTGGAACTCCTCGTCGTTCTCCAGGTCGTCCAGGGTCGGAGCGTCGCCACCGCCGCCGCCGACCAGGATCAGGCTCAGGAGGAACGCTCCGAGGACCGCGGCGGCCATCAGCAGGTGCATCTGTTGTCGGGACATATGGCGATGGTAGTGGATGACGGGCCCCGACCGCACCTTCGCCCCCACCGCCGGAACCCCTCACGTGTCCTCGTCCATCACCGACAACCCCGTCCTCACGCGCGTTCGGGCGGCCTGGGGCCGATACCGGATCGTGTGGAAACCCGCGATGTTCCTCGGCGGCGTGTTGTGGGACTACCTGACGCTGCGCATCGATCGCACGCTGGATCACCTGCTGCTGCTCGCGTATTTCGCGGGGTTGCTGTGCGCGTTCGCGTTCCAGATGCGGGTGGAGCGCGACCGCTGGGTGCCCAACCTCCTGGTCGACCGCGCGTGGGTGCTCGATCTCGCGTCGTCGTTCTTCCTCGGAGCCCTGCTCTCGGCCCTCGGCATCACCGTGCTCCGCGCCACCCATCCGGGCCCTGCAGCGCTGTTCCTGGGGCTGCTGGTGGGCCTCGCCATCGCCAACGAGGTGGGGGCCACCGCGTTTCGCGGCATCGTGTTCCGCTTCGGGATGGTGGCGTTCCTGGCCTTCCAGCTGACCTCGCTGGTGGTTCCCGTCCTGTTCGGTCGCCTGGTGGGGCCGGGCCTCGGGATCCTCGGTGCGGGCATGATCTCGGCCATGCTGCTCGCGGCCATCGACATGGGAGAACATCAATCTCCGTTGGGACGAAAGAAGGGCAGGCGCGGAACCTCCCGTGCCAGAAGGCGGATCCGGCGGTGGATGGTCGATCGGGGCGTGCCACTGGGGGCCTCGGCGCTCTCGGTCGCTGGCTTGCTCGCCCTGATCGAGGTCGGGATCGTGCCGCCGCTGCCCCTGGTCCTCCGAGAAGCCGTGCTCGCGCGGGACGTGCAGCGGGTGGGGGGAGACGAGCCCTACGCGATCATCGAGCCCCGTCGGCGCGCCGCGGTCCTGCAGATCCTGCTGGGGCCGCCCACCATCGACTGGGAGCCGGGGCAGACCGTGGCCGTGTACACCGCCGTGTTCGCGCCGTCCGACATCGATCTGCAGCTGTTCGCGGTCTGGGAGTTGTGGGACGACGATGCCGAAGAATGGGTCCAGACCGATCGCATCGCCCAGTCGATCGAAGGGGGGCGACACGGGGGCTGGCGCAGCTGGACACGCAAGCGGCACATGAGGCTCGGGAGCTGGCGCGTACGGGTGGAGACCGCCGGGGAGCGGGAGGTCGGTCGGATCCGCTTCGAGGTCACGGCACCCGACCCGACAGAGGCCGCTGTGGATGCGAGCGAAGTGCTGGATTAGTGCGCCCGGCATGATCGAAGTGAACGAGCTCACGAAGGTCTACGGGGCGACCCGGGCCATCCACGACCTGTCGTTCACGGTCGAGCGCGGCGAGATCCTCGGGTTCCTGGGCCCCAACGGCGCAGGCAAGAGCACCACCATGCGCATCCTGGCCGGGGCGCTGTCGGCCACCTCGGGCTCGGCGAAGGTCGGGGGCATCGACGTCCTCCACCAGCCCCAGCAGGTCAAAGCCATGGTGGGCTACCTGCCGGAACGGCCGCCGCTCTACACCGAGATGTCGGTCCGTCGCTACCTGCAGTTCTGCGCGCGCATCAAGGGCGGAGACCCCGCCCACGTGGGTCCGGTGATCGAGCGGGTGGGCCTGTCGCCCGTGGCCGACCGCCTCATCGAGCACCTGTCCAAGGGCTACCGGCAGCGTGTCGGTATCGCCCAGGCTCTCGTGCACCAGCCGAAGGTCCTGATCCTCGACGAGCCGGCGTCCGGTCTGGATCCTGCCCAGCGCGTCGAGATCCGGTCGCTGGTCAAGGAACTCGCCGAAGGTGACACCACGGTCATCCTGTCCACCCACGTGCTGCCCGAGGTCGAAGCCATCTGCGACCGCGTCGTGATCATCGATGGGGGCGAGATCCAGCTCGAGAGCACCATCGGTCGCGACGGCGTGCTGGCTGCCCAGGCCGAGCAGCGGGTGGTGCTGCGCATCGCGAGGCCCGAGGTTGCGCTGGTCGACACGCTCGAAGCCCTCGAAGGGGTCGCGTCGGTCGAGCGATTCACGGACGAAGGCCGCAAGACCCCCGCCAGCACGGGCTCCGGCACCCGCTTCGTCGTGATCGCGACGTCGGACGTGCGCGAGGACGTCGCCCGCATCGCGGTGCCGTTCGGCCTGCTCGAGCTCCGCACCGAAGGCGCTCTGGAGGACGTGTTCATCCAGCTCACGCACGAAGGCCGTCGTTCCCGGGCCACCGCGGAGGCGTCGTGAAGGTCCTGGCCATCGCCCGCCGCGAGCTCGCCGCCCTGTTCACCACTCCCGTGGGCTGGCTGGTGCTCACCGCCTGGCTGCTCACCACCGGCGTGTTCTGGATGAACCAGCTGCTGTCGTACGTCGAGCTGTCGGCCTCGGCGGTCTACCAGCCCTACGCCGCCGAGCAGCAGAACCTCCCGCGCATGATCGGGTCGTTCTTCGGAGACA
Organism: Myxococcota bacterium; assembly: GCA_965224055.1. GTDB lineage: Bacteria > Myxococcota_A > UBA796 > UBA796 > JACKEQ01. The sequence continues at coordinate 8,251,004 of OZ245034.1, forward strand.
TCGCGATCATCGTGCTGATGATCAGCCCGGCCATCTCGATGCGGCTGTTCGCCGAAGAGGTCAAGCAGCACACCCTGGAGCTGCTGTTCACGAGCCCTGTGTCGATCGCCGAGATCGTGCTCGGCAAATACCTCGGTGCGATGGGCTTTCTGGTGGTGCTGCAGCTGTGCACGCTGCACTACCCGCTGATGCTGTGGTGGCTCGCCGATCCGCATCTGCCCGCGTTTTTGGTCGGCTACGCCACGATCCTGGCGATGGGCTCGGTGCTCGTGAGCATGGGCATGGTGTTCAGCGCCTACACCTCCAACCAGATCGTCGCGAGCGTGCTGGCGCTGGGCGGGGGCCTGGGGCTGTTCCTGGTGAGCACCTTCGCCGACACCCCCGACACCTGGGTCTACCGCATCGCCCTGATCCCGCATCTGGCCGACACCGTCCTCGGCTCGGTGCACCTCACCGACATCGTGTACTTCGGCTTCCTGACCCTGTTCGGGCTGTTCGTGACGCACCAGCGCCTGGAGAGCTTCCGATGGGGCTGAGGCGCTACGTCTGGGTGCTGGCCGTGCTGGGCCTTCTCGCGCTGATCGGTGCTGGGAGCGTCTGGTACGTGGCGAACGCGTTCGACGGGCGCGTCACGGCCCTGCTGGCGGTCGGATCGGGGTGTCTGCTCGCGTACGCCGCGCTGGACCGGGACGGGCTGCAGGAAGCCACGTCTTCGCGGGCGTTCAGCTACACCACGGGCAGCGTGCTGCTCCAGGCCTTGTTTCTGATGATCGGCATCGTCAGCTACGTGCTGGCCGAGCGCTACGACACCACCTTCGACCTGTCCGAGTCCGGGGCGCACACCCTGTCCGACCACTCGAAGAAGGTGCTCGACGGCATCGAAGAACCCGTGCAGATGCTGGCGTTCTTCAACACGCGCCAGCTCGACCCCGACGATCAGCGCGTGATCGAGGAGCTGGGGCGCCACGCCAACATCGAGCTCGAGTGGGTCGACCCCTACGCCAATCCCCAGCGCGCCCGGATGTACGACGTCACCGACGGTGCGCTGGTGCTCCAGCAGGGCGAGCGGACCGAGCGCCTCCTGACCGATCTGTCCGAGCGCCGGATCGTCGAGCAGCTGGTGGTCGTCCAGTCCGATGCCGACCACATCATCTGCTGGTCGTCGGGCCACAGCGAGATCGACGCCGACGACGAGACCGAGCGGGGGCTGTCGTCGGCGGTGCTGGCGGCCGAGGGGCTGAACTACCAGGTGCTGCGGCAGCACATCGCCACCGAGGGCATCGACCGGGAGTGCGAGGCGCTGGTGATCGCGCTGCCCCGCCAGGACTGGCTCCCGTACGAGCGGGAAGCGCTGGCGGCCTACCTCGCCGAGGGCGGTGGCGTGATGATGCTGCTGGACGACAATCCCGCAGCCTACCGCGTGTTCGCCGAGCTCCAGGGGCGTCCGCCGCCGGCCACCCCCGACGAGCTCGTGGCCGAGCTTCAGCGGTACGGCGTCACCGTGGGCGACGACATCGTCATCGATCCCGACCCCACCAATCAGTTCGTCGGCATCGAAGACGGCACCACCCTGACCATCACGGGTCCGGGCATCGTGTCGCACCCCATCACCTCGGGCTTCGGTGGCGCGGTGATCGTCCCCGGAGCGCGCTCGGTCACCTTCGACGAGAACACCCCGGGCATCGCCCACTACCCCCTGCTCCGGGCCAGCACCGAGAGCTGGGGCGAGACCGACCCCCTTCTCCAGGATCTCTCCCCCGGTCCCGAAGAGGTCACGAGCGAGGTCCCACTCGCCGTCTGGGCAGAGGTCGAAGCCCTCGGAGCCATCGACGTCGCCGTGCCCGGAGCGCCGTCGACCCCCGAACAGCCCGGTGCAGACGGGTCCGACGCGGGGTCGCCCGGCAATCCACTCGCCTCGGACGCGCTGATCGACCAGGTCGGGCGCGCGGTCCCCGCCGACTTCACCCCCGCCACGGGCGGCCGGCTGGTGGTGTTCGGAGACGTCGACTGGGCGTCGAACACCTGGATCGACATCGGCAACAACCGCGACCTGTTCCTGAACACGTTGGCGTGGCTGGTCGAAGAGGACGACCAGCTCGGCCAGCGCCCCCAGGAGGGCGAGACCCTCGAGGCCAGTGCCGCCGAGGTCAATGGGGTCTGCCTGATCAGCCTGCTGTTCGTGCCCGGCGCTGCGGCGGCCTTCGCCGTCGTGACCCTGATGCGTCGCCGCTACATGTAGCAGCCGCGGTGGACGCCCCCCAGGGGTGTGCGATGGGTGCGCAAGAAGGGAGCGTCGACCGCGACTGACACAGGGTGTACGCGCGCAGTTCGCGTCCATTGCCCGCGATGACAATCTCTGACCGGGGGTTTACGATGGCCTCCCGTCGTCCGCCGTCCGTGCGGCGTCTCCGCCTTCCCAGGATGGCCCATGCCCTGCCGCCTCTTCTCCTGCCTCGCCCTTCCCGTCGTCGCCCTGGCGCTGGTCGGCTGTCCGTCCTCCGACCCCAGCGAGCTGGTTCCCGGGGCCTCTCTCGCCATCACCGATGTTCCCGAGCCTCTGGCGCCGTGTGGCGATGCCACCATCACCGTCGAGCTGTCCACGCCGGTCGACGGGCTGGCCCGGGTGGACTGGGCCCTGGACGACCTCACCGGAATGGCCGCGCTCGACGGTTCGGGCACCACGCGCACCTTTCTGCTCCCGGCGGCCGACATCGCAGCCGCGTGCCCCGCATCCACCTGTCGGCCCGAGCTGTCTGCGACCCTGACCCTCGGAGGCGCCGAGCTGACGGCGGTCTCCGACGTGGTGATCCTCTCCGACGCCGATCCGGCCGTGGAGATCGACGGGGCCAGTCCCGACGTCCTCGAGTCTCCGGTCGTCCTCGATCCCGCGGCGCTTCCCGTGGTCGTCGCCGAGCTGGAGCTGTCCGACATCGACCCCGAGGTGCTCACCGTCGAAGCCCGCGCCTGCCCCGAGGGGCCGGAGGACACCACCTGCATCGTCCGTCAGCTGGACTTCGATGGGGGTGGCGACTGGCGGATCGGGTCGGCCGAGCTCACCACCTGCATCGACGACATCGACGCAGGCACCGACATCGGAGCCGACTGGGACCTGTGGCTGCGGGTGTACGCACCGGGCTGCGAGGCCCCCCTGCACGAGCTGAAGTTCCGCGACGACCCCCTGCGCTTCGTGGTGGACGACTGCGACGGAGACGGGCTGTTCCTCCCCGATGGCGACACCCTCGAAGGGGACTGCGACGATCTGGAGGTCGTCGAGACCGAGTCGGTGGGCGTCGTGCTCTACCCCGACCTCGACGAGGACGGCCACGGCGACGACGAGGCCATGGGCTTCTACCAGTGCCCCCAGGACCCTCCGCCGGGCTTCCCGACTTCCGAGGAGCAGGGGGACTGTGACGACACCGATGACGCCATCGGCCCCCACATCACCGACGACACCTGCGATGGCCTCGACCAGAACTGCCTGCAGGGGCCGGACGACGAAGCGCCCAGCATCTTCCTGTACCCCGACGAGGACGGAGACGGCTGGGGCTTCAACTACGGCACCATCCAGGTCGTCGAGTCGATCTGCGCGCTGCCCTACCCGGAGTACGGGCCCCAGGGCGACTGTGTCGACAATCCCTCGGATCCGACAGCGCTGGAGGTCAACGCGGGCTTCGACGAGGATCCGCTCACCCCCTTCGACGACAACTGCGACCGGTCGGCGGCCTGCGGAGCGGACTGCGACACCGAGCGGGAGATCCTGTTGGCGGGTGCGGACGGCCTGTACCAGCTGACCGACATCATCGAGATCTCGCCCCAGAGCACCCTGGTTCGCAGCTGGACCGAGACCCCCAACGACGTCGTCTACCTCGACATCGACGCGAACGCGCGGCTGGATGCCCTCGTGATCACGGACGACTCCGTGGTGTTGGAGCGCGATCTGGCCGACTCCACGGGGGCCTCCGAGGTCCTGGCCGTGGTGGGCGGCGGCGAAGCGGTGGTGGGGGACTTCGATCAGGACGGCATCCAGGATGTCGCGGTGGGGACCGACGGCGAGGCGTACATCTGGTGGGGAGACGTCGCGTTCTCGGCCACCGATCTGCCGACCGAGCTGGGTCTGGGCGACCAGGTGGGTGTCGCGGACTTCGATCTGGACGGCTGCGACGACCTGGTGGTGCTCGATGCCGAGGAGGCCGGCAACTACGAGGTGGAGTCCCGGGTGCAGTTCGGGCAGCCCGACGGCAACGGGGGATGCATGCGCACCTTCACCCCCGTCACCGTCCCCACCAACGGCGCGGTCGACTTCGCCATCGGGCAGCTCGATGGGTCTCCGGTTCCGGAGCTGGTGATCGCCCAGCAGTTCACGGGCTCGATCCTCGCTCCGACCGAGGCCCCCGACTCGTTGTTGCTCACGTTCTCGGGCCAGCTCCCGAACGTGTCGACCTTCGACGTGCCGGGGGCGCGCGCCGTCGCGATCTCGGACGACCTGCGCCTCGCGGTGGCCCACGAGCCGGTCCTGGCCCAGGGGATCTCGGTGTGGGAGTCCGACGGGAGCGCAGGCGTCACCCAGATCGGAACGCTGCCCATGCTCGACGCCGATCGCCTGATCTGGTTCAACGTGGACAGCCCCACCACCAGCACCGACCTGTTCGCGTTCACCACCGAGCCCATGGCGATCGACCGGCTCTACCGCAACGCGGATCCCGCCGAGGAGGAGATGCTGAGCTTCGACATCCCGGTGGCGGGCGTGCGCTTCGTGCCGCATCGCATCGGAAACGGCCACACGATGGGCATGTTGGTCAGCCGGCACCCCGACCTGCCGGGTCTGGACGGCTCGCGCTGGTTCACGTTCTCGGTCGACGGCGTGCCCACCGAGACCATCCTGCCCACGTCGACCCACTCGGCCGCTGCCCCGTTCGACGCCTTCGGTCCGACGCACTGGACCGCGCCCTTCCCCCCGCAGCACCTGCCCGAGACGAGCGTTCCATGACCGGGGAGTCGCGGCGCATCGTGGTGAAGGTGGGCACCGCCGTGGTGTCGCGTTCCGACGGTCGGCTCGCGCTCGGACGCCTGGGGGCGCTGGTCGAGACCCTCTGCGAGCTGGCGGATGCGGGGCATCAGGTGCTCCTGGTCAGCTCGGGCTCGGTGGGGGTCGGGGCCGCGCGACTGGGCCTCGAGCGCCCGACCGAGCTGGCAGACCGTCAGGCAGCGGCCGCAACGGGGCAGGGGTCGCTCATCGCCCTGTACGACGGGCTCTTCCGGCGGCAGGGCCGCTACTGTGCCCAGGTCCTGCTCACCGAGTCCGACTTCCATCATCGTGCGCACTACCTCAACCTGGCTCAGGCACTGGAGCGGCTGCTGCAGCTGGGTCTGGTGCCGGTGATCAACGAGAACGACGTGGTGAGCACCACCGAGCTCGCCCTGGCGCCCGGGGCGTCGGGTCGTCGGGCGGTGTTCGGCGACAACGACCGGCTGGGGGCCCTCGTCGCGGGCAACCTCGGCGCGGATCTGCTGGTGCTGCTCACCGACGTGGATGCGGTCTACACGGCCCCTCCGTCTCGCCCCGACGCCGAGCGGATCGCGGTCATGAGCCGCTCGGTCGACTTCGAGGCCGGCTCGGCTGGAACGCGGGGAACCGGGGGGATTGCGAGCAAGGTCCGCGCCGCCCGGATCGCGGCTTCAGCAGGGGTCGACACCGTGATCGCGAGTGGTCTGGTTCCCGGGGTGCTGCATCGCGTCCTGGCCGGTGACGACGTCGGAACCCGGTTCCCAGCGGAGCCCGGGATGAACCGCCGCCGCCGCTGGATCGCCTTCGCCACGGCCCCGGCGGGCCGGCTCGTCGTGAACGCGGGGGCTGCAGACGCCCTGCTGAACGGGCGTGCCAGCCTGCTGTGGCCCGGGATCACCGCTGTGGAGGGCGTCTTCGAGAGCGGGGCTGTGGTCGAGGTCGCCGCCGCAGGCCGGGTGATCGCCCGGGGAATCGTCGGGAAGCCGAGCACCGCCCTGATCGAGGGGTTGGGCGTGTCCCGTGGGGTCGTGCTCCACCGCGACGATCTCGCCCTGCTGGAAGCCGCCGCTGGCACATCCGAATCCCTCGAATCCCTCGATGCCCGCGAATCCCGGGAAGTGGAGTCCGCCGATGACCCGTGAGCTCGCCCGCGCCGCCCGTGAAGCCGGTCGCGATCTGGCCCGTCGTCCCGCCGAAGACCGCAGCGCGGCCCTGCATCGCATGGCGGTCGCACTCGACACGCACCGGGGCGTCATCCGCGAGGCGAATCAGCGGGATGTGGACGCCGCCCGGGCCCAGGTGCGGGACGGCACCATGACCGAAGCCCTCGCCGCCCGGCTGCCGCTCCCAGACAGCAAGATCGACGGCCTGATCGCGGGTCTTCGCTCCCTCGCCGACGCACCGGACCCCCTCGATCGCCTGTTGCGTCGCACGCGACTCGGGGAGGGTGTGGTTCTCGAGCAGCGCACCGTGCCGATCGGCGTCTTGCTGGTGATCTTCGAGTCGCGGCCGGATGCCCTGGTCCAGGTGGTCTCGCTGGCCGTGAAGTCCGGCAACGGGCTGCTGCTCAAGGGCGGAAAAGAGGCGCTGCACTCCAACCGGGCCCTGCACGCGGTGCTCACCGAAGCCCTGCATCCCATCGCGCCTGCGGTGGTGGGCCACATCGAGACCCGCGCCGAGATCGGTCAGCTGCTGGAGCTCGACGACGTGATCGATCTGGTGATCCCCCGGGGTGGGAATGCGCTGGTCCAGCACGTGCAGCGCTCGACGCGGATTCCGGTGCTCGGTCATGCCGACGGCGTCTGTCACGTGTACGTCGATGCCGCCGCCGACCCCGCCATCGCGGAGCGCGTCGTCCTCGACAGCAAGCTCGACTATCCGGCCGCCTGCAACGCCATGGAGACCCTGCTCCTGAACGCCGACTACGTCGAATCGGGCCGCGGCGACGCGCTGATCTCAGCGCTGCAGGCCAACGGGGTCCGGCTGAGCGGGGATTCCCGGGCGGTGGCGCGCTTCGGCATCGGGCCCGTGGGGGATTTCCACACCGAGTACAGCGATCTCGCGGCCTCGGTGGCCATCGTCGACGACCTCGACGCCGCCATCGCGCACATCCACCGGTTCGGGTCGGGCCACACCGAGTGCATCGTCACCCGGGATGCGGATGCCGCCGACGCGTTTCTAGAGCGGGTCGACAGCGCGTCGGTGTTCCACGATCTGTCGACGCGCTTCGCGGATGGGTACCGCTACGGGCTGGGCGCCGAGGTGGGCATCAGCACCTCCCGCATCCACGCTCGCGGGCCGGTCGGCGTGGATGGGTTGCTCACGACCCGATGGACCGCCCGCGGATCCGGTCACACCGTGGGTGCCGTGCGTCGCGGGGAGTGGGCGTTCGAACACCGGGAACTGGACGTCGACGAGCGAGGGGCGTCGGGCGGCTCGACACCCGGATAGACTGCGCGTCCATGTCCCAGGACGACACCAGAACCGCCGATGCGCTCCACGAAGCGCTGCCTCCCCGCCGCAAGCGCGCCGATGGCCAGGACTGGGACCGCATCGTGGAGCTGTACGCCGCCGAGCAGGGGCTCGACGACGACCAGGCTGCGATCCTGCAGGACTTCGTCGATCGGCGGATGCGGCTCGATTCGGTCGAGGTGAGCATCGGGACCGCCTCGTTCGGCGAGACCTACTCCGACAGGACCACGGTGGCGTTCACCCAGGCCGAGACCGAAGAAGTGGTCCTGCCGGTGAACGAGCCGCCGGAGAAACGCTACCTGGATCTCGGCCTGATCGGCATGGGGGGGATGGGCGAGGTCCGTCGGGTGCGCGATGTGGTGTTGAACCGGTTCCTGGCGATGAAGATCCTCCGGCCCGAGTACTGCGACAAGAAGGGCGCGGTGGTGCGGTTCGTCGCCGAAGCCCAGGCCACGGCTCAGCTCCAGCACCCCGGTGTGGTTCCGGTACACGACATCGGCACGCTGCCCGACGGTCGCTGGTTCTTCACGATGACCGAGCTGTCCGGGAGCACCCTCGAAGACGTCATCCTGACCTACCTCGCGGGCGAGGGCCGCTACACGCTGCGTGGCCTCGTCGAGCTCGTCGCCCGGGTGTGCGACGGGGTGGCGTACGCCCACGCCCACGGGGCGATCCACCGCGATCTGAAGCCGGCCAACGTGCTGGTCGGGCGGTTCGGAGAGGTGGTCGTCCTGGACTGGGGGCTCGTCAAAGCCACCGGCACCCACGAGACCAGCGCGCCCCTCGTCACCGACCTCGGGAGCCTCAAGACCAAGCTCGGTGCCGTCGTCGGAACCCCCGCCTACATGCCCCCCGAGCAGGCGCGCGGTGCCCACGACGAGGTGGGTCCGTGGACAGACGTGTACGCGCTCGGGGCCGTGCTGTACGAGATCCTCACGGCCCGACGCCCCTACGAGGGCCGTCCAGAGGAGGTTCTCGAGGCCATCCGTCGCGGTCCGCCCGATCCGCTGCCCTCTTCGGTGCCCGCCGGTCTCGCCGACGTCTGCAATCGGGCCATCCAGCGCGAGAGCAGCGACCGCTTCCCGGATGCCGCGGCCCTCGGTGACGCGCTGCGGGGGTGGCTCGACGGCGCCGAGCGCGAGGAGCGGGCGATGAAGCTCGTCGACAAGGCCGATCGGCTCCAGCCCGAGGTCGAGCTCGCGCTCCAGGAGTCCGCACGCCTGGCCCGTGAAGCGGCCGAGCTGCTGGATGGGGTCGACACCTGGGCCCCCGTCGAGGACAAGGCGAAGGGCTGGGAGCTCGAGGATCGCAGCGCCGCCGAGCGATTGCGGGCCGATCTGGTGGGGGTGGAGCGGCTGCAGATCCTGCGGTCGGCACTCAACGAGATGCCGGGTCTGAACGCGATCCACGAGCGGCTGGCGTACGTCTACCACTTCTGCCACCAGCGGGCCGAGCAGCTGGGCGACGTCCGGGAGACCGCGCAGTACGCGAAGCTGTTGCAGGACCACGACCGCGGAACGTACGCCTCCTACCTGGACGGCGAGGGCTCGATCTCGCTGAAGACCCGTCCTGCCGGGGCTTCCGTGAAGCTGTTCCGCATGGAGACCCAGCAGCGGCGGTTGGTACCGGTGTTCGAGCGCGATCTGCCGAACACGCCCTTCGACCGCGAACGACTGGGAGCGGGCTCGTGGCTGCTCGAGCTGTCCGCGCCAGGTCGGGCGACGGTGCGGTTCCCGGTGTTCGTCGGGCGACGGGAGCACGTCCACTCCATCGAGCCGGGGGCCAGGGCGCCCTCTTTCATCCCGCTTCCCTGGTCCGACGAGATCGGTCCGGACGACTGCTACGTGCCCGCGGGCTGGACCCAGCTCGGGCCCCGGCCGACCGAGCGGGTGTGGGTGGATGGCTTCGTGATGCGGCGGTTGCCCGTCACCAACGCCGAGTACCTGGAGTTTCTCGACGATCTGGTCCGACAGGGCCGGGAATCCGCAGCCCTTCGCTTCCAGCCCCGCACCGCAGGAGGCCCCTGCTACGAGCGCAACGACGAGGGGTTGTTCCGGCCCCCGAGTGCGGTCGAGTCCGATGCCTTCGAGCCCGATCGACCGGTGATCAACGTCGATCACGCCTGTGCCGTGGCGTTCGCACACTGGCTCGCGAATCGAACGGGCTTCGCCTGGCGACTCCCCTGGGAGGACGAGTGGGAGAAGGCGGCCCGGGGGGTCGACGGGCGCAGCTTCGTGATGGGAGAGCACCTCGATCCCACCTGGGCAGACGTCCGGGGTGCCGTACCCCGCCCGGCGTTCAAGCCCGCCGATGCCTATCCCGACGACGTGAGCCTCTACGGGGTGCAGTCGATGACCGGCGGCGTGGGGGAGTGGTGTGCGGATTCCTGGCGGCCCACACTCCGGATCGAGGACGGGCGTGTGATCCGTCGCGCCGTGGGCCCCGAGGAGAACGCCTATGCCGTGTGGCGTGGAGGGTTCCGGAACATCCCCCACGACCAGGCTCGGGCGTTCGTCCGTCAGAACAGCCGGGTGACGCGTCGGATGAGTCAGATCGGCTTCCGGCTGGCGCGGGACCTCCGCAACGATCCGGACCCCGAAGAGGGCGGGCGCGAGGTCTGGCAGCTCACGCCGATGTAGGGCGCTCAGGCGGTCAAGCGGTGCAGCGCCGTGAGGAAGGGCGTTTCGCACGCCTGGTCGTGGAGGGCGCCGAAGCGTTGGGGGTGTTGGGCGGCCAGGGCTCCGAGACGCCCACGGGGTCGGGCGTTCACCTCGATGAGGTGTGGCGAGAGCGCGGGATCCAGGACCGCGTCGACACCCAGCTCGATGGCGCCGGGGAACCGCTCCGACAGGCGGGCTGCCACCCGAACCGCCAGGGACTCGAGGGCGGATGCGACGTCCACGCCGAAGGCATCGGCTGCGGACACGACCTTCGCGCCGCGGGCGTGGTTGACCACCGGATCGGTGGGCGAGTGACGGACGACCGCGGGCCTCGCGCGCCAGCCTTCTCCGGTGTCCTGTACGAGGATGCGGGCGGCCACTCCGGCGTGGCCTTCGGGGGGAGGGACAGCGCGCTGCAGCAGGGTGGGGTCCGAGCGTCCGTCGACCTCGATCCGCGCGGGGGGTGGGGTCTTCGTGCGCTGCACCCCGCGTCCGAAGCTGCCGAACCGGGGCTTCGCGAAGGCGGCTCCCCACGCGGTGAGGTGGGCTGCGAACCGGCGGGGATCGGCGCAGACCGGGGGCATGCCCAGCCCCTCCAGCACGGCCTGAGTGCGGAGCTTGTCGAACAACAGCCCGACCAGACGGGGGGGATTCCACACCGGACAGCTCCCGAGCCCGTGCAGCAGGCGTCGGTGGGCGATGGGACGGCTCTGGCCCGGGAACCGGTCGATCACGGCGTCGGGAGCGAGACTGGCCTCGACCCACCCCGACGGCATGGCGATGTGGCCCTGCAGCCGCCCGTGCACCATCTCGGAGCCGATCAGCACGGTGAGGCGATCGGACAGAGTGCGTGCCGCGCGTCCGATCGGTTGTTCGGACGGGGGACGGGGCGGGCGATCGGGAGCGGGCAGCAGCAGGCCGATGACGGGGCGGTCGGACATCCGATCGCGTAGCCCGCCAGGCTATGCTGTCCAGGTGTGGTGGACGGCGCTGCTGCTGGGCTGTCGGCCCGGCCCGGTCGAATTCGCGGAACAGCCGATCGAGGCCGTGAGCGAGGCGGGCGAGGTCCGGATTCCCATCGTCGTCTCCGAGCAGACGAGCGTTCTGGTCGCACTCCACGGGGATGCCCGGTTCGCGGTGGATTCCGTGGAGGGGCCCGACGGAGTGGTGCTGGACTGGCAGGGGTGGCTGGGCGCCGAGCAGCTCACCACGGCGGTGTTCGCCCAGGAGCAGCAGACCGTGCTGAACTGGCCGGTGCGAGCGTCGGACGGGCCGCTGACGCCCGGCGACTGGACCGTGGTGGTGGGCCTGTACGACGAAGCGCTGGCGCCGCTGGACGGGGTCGCCGTCGAGGGCGTGTTGCGGACCAAGGTGGACGACACCCTCGACAAAGGGACCGTGTCGGTGCGGGTGCTGGTGCCTTCGACCCTCGACGAGGCCCTGGTGGACGGGCTGGATCGGGCACTGAATCGCTGGGAACGCGTGTGGCGGCGGGCAGATCTGCGGCTCGACGTCGTGGTGGAGGAGCGGGATCTCCCCGTGATCGTGCCGGATCTGTTGCTCGGCGATCCGCGGATTGCCGCCGAGCTCGAAGGCGAGTCCGCCGATCTGGTGCTCTGGGTCGGCGAGGAGATCGCGAGTCCAGAAGGCGCGCTGGGCCATGCGGGGAGCGCACCCAACGCCCGGTTCGACGGTGCGCCGCGCGGGGTGGTGGGGGTCGCCGCTGGGCTCGCAGCCGGCACGGACGGGGCGTTCTCCAGCGAGGAGGTGCGGCTGTTCGGCGAGGCGATGGCCCACGAGGCCGGGCACTTCCTGGGCCTGTTCCACCCGGTCGAGCGGGATCCCTCCCGCACCGATGCCCTCGCCGACACCCCGACGTGCATCGGGACCGAGAGCTGCGAGGAGGCGCTGGGCGGCAACCTGATGTTCCCGTACCCGATCTGCGAGGATGGGCAGTGTGTCCGGGCCGAATCGCTGACCGAGGATCAGCGGGGCGTGGCCCATCGCTACGTAGGGGTGCGGTGATGGAAGGCTGGTTGTTCCCGTGGTCCGAGGCCGTGATCGGTCCGCTCGGTTTCCTGGTGGTGGAGGGCCGCAACGGCGTACAGGCGATGCGCTGGGTGGCGGGGTCGGTGGAGGAAGCCACGCCGGCACTCGAAGCCGCGGGTCGGGCAGAGGGGAAGGACTTCGCCGATCCCCTGGGCGCAGCCGACGCGTTGAGCCGCTACTTCGGGGGCGAGCTCGACGCGCTCGGGTCGGTTCCGCTGGAGCTCTCCGGAACGCCCTACCAGCAGCGCGTCTGGGAGGCTGTGCGTGCGATTCCCCCGGGGGACACGCGCTCGTACGGGGATCTGGCGGTGGAGCTGGAGAGCGTCGCACGCGCGGTGGGGCGGGCGAACGCCACGAATCCCGCGCCGCTGTTCGTCCCCTGCCATCGCGTGGTGGGCGGGGATGGCGATCTGACCGGGTATGCCTGGGGGATCGAGCGCAAGCGATGGTTGCTCGACCACGAATCGCGGGAGCTGCCGCTGTTTCCGGATCAGCTCTGAAGGGCCTGGTCGGCGGCCTCGAGGATCACGGCGATCGCAGCGTCGTCCCGCAGGAAGAAGTGGCCCCCGGAGACCGGGATGCGGGTGAAGTCGGCGCTCGTGTGGACGCTCCACGCCTGGGCCTCGGCTTCGCTCATCGTGGGGTCGTCGGGGGCGTGGAACACGGTGAGGGGCAGATCGAGGGGAGGGCGCTCGACGAACCGGTAGTCGTCGAGGGCGACCACATCGGCGCGCAGGGCGGGCAGGAAGGTGCGGAGCAGCTCGGGATCGTCGAGCAGGACCTTCGGGATGGCGCCGTAGCGGGCCTGCATCCCCTCCAGGAACTCGGACTGGGGAAGCCGGCCGAGTGCAGGTGTGGAGGTGGGCAGGTGCGGAGCGTGGCGGGCGCCGACCAGCAGCGCACGGGGCTGCGGAGCCGACCGGTCTCGGAGCCGGTGCACGAGCTCGAAGGCGGTCCAGGCCCCCATCGAGTGGCCGTAGATCACGTAGGGCTCGTCGGTGGGCAGCTCGTCTGCGAGGTCGTCCACCAGGGGCTCGAGGTTGCGGTACGGACGCTCGGCCAGGCGACTCTCCCGCCCGGGGAGGCGCGCCGGAAGCAGCTGAACATCGCTCGACCAGCTCGGGTGGCGGATCCAGCGGTGGAAGTCCGCGGTGCCGCCTCCGGCGTTGGGCAGGCACACGAGCCTCGGTCGTGCAGTGGTGGGGGGGAAGAACGGCATCTCAGAGGTCCTCGAGCTCGGCCAGCTCGGCCAGCAGGGCGGCTTCGGCATCGGCATCGCTCATCGCCGCGACCTCGGCGCGATGGTCGCGCGGGGTGGGCGGGCTGCTCGAATCCACCGTGGTCGCCTGCTCGGTGTTCGACCCGGCGATGGCAGCAGACAGCGCATCGACTGTGGGGTGATCCCAGAGCCAGGTGGCGGGGACGTCACGGCCCACCCGGTCGGAGGAAGCGGCCGCGAGCTCCACCGCGGTGACGCTGTCGACCCCGAGCTCCTTGAACGGCTGGTCGGACTCGATGTCGTCGGCATCGAGGTGGAGGAGACGGGCCAGCTCCTCGACCAGCACGCTCGCGACCCCCTGTGCGGTCAGGCCCGTCCGAGCAGGGGTGTCTGCAGTGTCGTCCGTCAACGGGCCCATCTCGTCGGGGCTCTCTGCGGCTCGGGGGCGCGTCCAGCGGTGCAGGACGGGCAGGGTGTCGGATGTGAAGCCCTCCCGTGCGGCCGTTCGCTTGATCTTGCCGCTGGAGGTCTTGGGCAGCCCGCGGGGCTCCAGCAGCGCGATGGCGTCGGGGGCGACACCGAGCTCGGACAGTCGCCCGCGGATGGCGGCGAACACGGCATCGGGGGTGTCGACGCGGTCGGGACGGACCTCGGCCACGACTCCGAAGCCCTCGTCGAGCTGGAAGGCGGCGGCACAGTTGGGGCGCAGGGCGGGATGTGCACCGTCGAACGCCCACTCGAGGTCCTGGGGATGGTGGTTGGCGCCGCGCAGGATCACGACGTCCTTGCGACGCCCCACGAGGTACAGCTCCCCGTCGTGCAGGAAGCCGAGATCGCCCGTGCGCAGGAACGGGCCGACGCCTTCGGCGGTGTGGGCGCGAAAGGTCTCGCGGGTGGCGTCGTCGCGCCCGAAGTACCCGTCTGCGACGGTGGTTCCGCTCACCCAGAGCTCGCCCACCCGGTCTTCTCCGAGGTCTTCGTGCGTGTCGGGATCGACGATGCAGACCTCGGTGTCGAGCACGGTGCGGCCGTTGGAGGCGACCTCGATGGCGTCCGGGTCGTCATCGTCGGGATCGTCGCGCACCACCACGTGGTCGTCGGCGAGGGCGGTGGGGTCGACCCTGAGGAACCGCGCCACCCGATCTATGGGCTCGGTGACGATCTTGGCGGTGCTCTCGGACATGCCCATCGCGTGCGTGATGGCGTGCGGCGGCAGGCCGGCCGGTGCGAATCGCTCGGTGAACGCGGCCTCGCTGCGCCGACGGATGGGTTCTGCGCCGTTCAGCAGGACGCGCACGTGGCTCAGGTCGAGGCCCTGGACATCGCGGACCCGTCGCGCGGCGTACTCGAAGCCGAAGTTGGGCGAAGGGGAGTGGGTGCCCCGCCACTCGGTGAGCGCTTCGAGCCACAGCCGCGGCCGCTTCATGAAGGTGGCGGGTGCGAAGAACACCGTGTGCAGCCCCTTGTACAGCCCCATGAATCGCCCGTAGACCAGCCCGAGGTCGTGGGTGGCGGGGATCCAGCTGACGATCACGCCGGGTTCGATGTCGTCGCCCGTGTGCGCGTAGCCGGTGTCGAAGTCCGCCAGCTGGTGCAGCAGATGCCCGTGGCGGATCATCACGCCCTTGGGGTCGGCCGTGGAGCCGGACGTGTACTGCAGGTAGGCCAGGCGGTCCTCGGCGGGAAGCGGCTCGGGCTCCGGATCTGCGGAGTCTGGCGGAGGGACGAGGCGCATCAGCCCAGCGAGCTCGGGGTCGGTCGCGGTGACGTCGTGCAGCTCGGCGGTCGAGAGCATGGCCCGGGGCTCACAGTCGCGGTGGATGGCGTGCAGCCGGGGCAGCGTGCGGTCGAGGCGTCGCGGATCGGGCGGGTGGGCCGGAACGGCGAGGACCCCGGCGCGCATGCAGCCGAACAGCGCTTCGAGGTAGTCGAGCCCCTCCTCGAAGACGACGAGGGCGCGGTCGCCCGGGAGGAGGCCCGCCTGCTGGAGCGTCCGTGCCCACTGGCCGGTTCGCCGGTGGAGCGCCGACCAGGTTCGTGTGGACGGGGGTTTCGAGGGGTCGTCGTGCAGAAAGGTGTACGCGGGCGCGTCGGGTGCGGTGTGCGCGAGCTCCGCCAGTCGGGCGTGCAGGGTCGACGTCGACATGGCTGACTCCCGTCCTCTGAGCGTTTCGAGCGCGCCAGCACGCTCGTCTGTTGTGCCCGCCTAGTGGGTAACCGTCCGGGGAAGTCCCACCAGATCGCGACATTTAGTGCGCAGGTGCTCTGCTCGATTGGGTGTGGGTGCGAATCGCAGGCTGGCCCGGAACTTGCTTGATGGGGGCCTCCCACCGGGGCTGTGTAGCTCTGGCTTGCATTACGAAGAGGCCATTCATGTTCTTCACCCTTGCGTTGACGCTGTCCGCCTGCTCCGAGTACGGGCTGGACCAGCATCCGAACGAATACGACCTCGCGGAGGAATCCCCGGCTGCGTCCACGGACGGACTGCAGCCCGGCGACATCCCGGGCATGGACATCACGACGTCGGACGATCCCGGCGACATCCCGGGCATGGACGTCACCACCGACGATCCCGGGCGGATCCCGGGGATCGACATCACCACCGACGACACGCCGGACGAGATCCCGGGGATCGACATCGGTCACGGGGATCGGGACGACCTGGACTACGACGAGCCGGACGACGAGTACGCCGACGATTCCTGCGAGGGCGGGTTCTTCGCGGCCTTCGATCCCGGCGAGATCTCGGTGTACTCGTGGAACAACCCCGTCCAGTACGGGGAGATCGA
Organism: Myxococcota bacterium; assembly: GCA_965224055.1. Taxonomy (GTDB): domain Bacteria; phylum Myxococcota_A; class UBA796; order UBA796; genus JACKEQ01. The sequence continues at coordinate 8,267,198 of OZ245034.1, forward strand.
GGTGCCGGTCGACGGGGTGTACGAGGTCTGGAACACCTCGATCGCGGAGTCGGGCGACAGCCAGCGCAACGAGTCCGCCTACGTCCTGGTCCCGAACGCGCTCAACCCGTCGGGCGAGCCGCTGTTCCCCAACTGCGACGGGGTTCGCGTGCTGACCGACCCCGACAACGACGGCGCGCTACCGGCCGGGACCACGCGCTACATCGGCACCTTCCCCCTCGAGGCGGGGGTCAACGTGCTGGAGCTGCACCACTACTGCCCGATGTACCGCGACACGGGGGCCTGCCCGCAGTTCCACGACACGGTCGACGCCGACAAGACGTGCGACAGCGACAACATCAACAGCGTGCACTTCTACCCCGAGCAGCTCTGCCTCTACCCGTTGTAGCCCGAGGCCATCCCGGGTCAGTTGGGGTCGACGACCGTGAACGTCTGGACCGCGCTCGCTTCGGCGTTGCGGGAGTCCCGAACCGTGGCCGTGACCTCGATCTCCTGCCCGTCGACGTCCGGTGGAACGACCCCGAAGAACACCAGACGCAGGCCAGCGCCTTCGAGCCGCTGATCGTCCTCGTCGCAGGTGAGCTCGAACCACGGCTGCCCCGCGGCGACCTCGGCTCCGTCGAGGGTACCGGAGAGGGTGGCCGAGACCACGTCGCTGCCGTCGAGCTCGGTGGCAGCGACGGCGAGATCGACGTGGAAGCCGCCCTGCTGCCCGTAGACCACGGGCACTTCGTCGCCGGGCTGAACGGGGTTGAAGCGATCCCAGCCCATTCCGAGCTCGAGCGTGGGGTTGCTGCCTCCGCTGCACGGGTCGTCACACCCGACGAGTGCGGGAGCGCAGAAGAGCAGGGGGATCAGGATGGGCCAGGGTGCGGGCCACGATGTGCGTCTCATGATGCGAATGTAGCGCCCACTCCGACGCCTCGCTCAGGCGAGGACGACCCGTGGACGCGGGCCGCGGCGGGGGGAGACGGGCTGCCAACCGCCGAACGCGTCCTCGAGGGCCTGAGCGACCGCGATGGTCAGGTGGTCGTTCCCGCGTCGACCGATGATCTGGACGGCGGTCGGAAGGCCGCGATGGGTGCCGATGGGTGCGACGGTGACGGGGAACTGGAGGATGTTGAACACCGCGGTCACTCCGGCGTCGGTGGGGTTGCCGATGCCGATGGTGCGGTGGTGCGGCGCGATGCGAGAGAACGGAGGATGGAGCAGCACGCCCGTGTCGCCGAGCGCGACCTCGAGCTCGGACTGGAGGTCCGAGGCGAGCTGGCGCATGCGGTCGGTCTGGTCGGGCAGCCGGTGCAGCGCGCGCTCGATGCCGATCATCGCGAGCACGGCCCCGGTGTGTCGACTGCGGCCCCGGAGCCATCGTCGGAGCTCCCTGCCGAGCGGCACGACTCCACCGTCGGTCACCAGATCGTCATAGGCGATGCCCAGATCGGACATCAGCGTGGCCCAGATGGTGAACGCGTGGCGCAGCTTGTCGACCTGGAGCTCGCCGATCCGGGCTCCGCGATTCTGGAGCGCGGTCGCCGCATCCATCACCGCGGACTGCACGGGGGCCGAGATGGAGGCCTGGCCGTTGGTCGGGAGCGGGTAGATGGTCAGCCCCGAGAGATCGACGGCATCCGGATCGTGCAGCGCCCACTCCCTGGCCTGAGCGTCCTCTCCATCGGGCCCGGCCAGCACGCGCAGAATCGGCATCAGGTCGCGAGCGGACCGCGTCATCGGGCCCATCGCCATGTACGGCTCCGGTGGGGCGGGGGGGAAGTGGCCGGTGTTGGGGACCAGACCGTGGGTGGGCTTGTGGCCGAAGATCCCGCAGAACGCAGCCGGGATCCGGATGGAGCCCCCGACGTCGGAGCCGATGCCGAAGGGCGAGCCGCCCGCGGCTACGATCGCGCCTTCGCCCCCCGAGGAGCCGCCGGAGGTCCGGTACAGGTCGTGGGGGTTGGAGGTCCGGCCGTAGACCGTGTTGTGGGTCTCGTGCCACAGGCCGCCCTCGGGCGCGTTGGTGGTGCCCATCACGATGGCGCCCGCTTCGCGGAGCCGCTCGACCACCGTGGCGTCGGTGCGCGCCGACACCCCGCGGCGGATCGCCAGACCTCCGGTGTGCTGCAGACCCTCGACGGCGACGAATTCCTTCACGGTGCACGGAACACCGTGGAGGGGCCCGACGTCTCCGGATCGGTGCAGGGCGGCGTCGGCCTCGACCGCCTCGGCGCGGGCGGCATCGTATCGCTTCTGGACCACGGCGTTGATCGCGGGGTTCACCTGCTCGATTCGGTCCAGGTGTGCTTCGAGCAGCTGGGAGGGGCGAACGTCCCCGTTCTTGACGCGCGCCGCGAGCTCGGTTGCGGACAGGGCCATCCAGTCCTGCTCGGCGACGTCAGCGGGTGCGGGGGAGTGCGGCATGGGACCTCCAGTCCGCCAGTCTGCCAGAGGAGGCCGTGGAGATCGTGCTGCGCGGATGCGATAGGGCAATCGGCATGGCCCGCTTCGAGCTCGACGACGGATGCATGCAGCGGTTCTGGGAGGTCTCTCTGGATGGAGAGGTCCTGACCTTCCAGTACGGCGATCTGGGCTCCGACGGGCGCACGCGAACCAAGCGCTGTCGGTCGGAGCGGGCGGCCAAGGCTGCCTACGACGACGCGGTGCGCGCGATGCTCCAGCAGGGCTACCGCCGCGTGGTCGCCCTGCCGGATCTGGCCGAGCCCGACCAGCGGGACGCGTCTGCGCCGATGTGGGACCGGCTCGAAGAGAACCCCGACGATCCGGTCGCGCTGGCGGTCCACGCCGACTGGTTGCAGTCGAACGGGGATGTGCGCGGCGAGGTGCTGGCTCTCGAGCTCGCCGGGCGGGACGACGAGGCCGTCGCACTGCGAGAGGCCCACCGAGACGTGTTGATGGGGGCGCTGGACCCCTTTCCGGGCCAGGTCCAGTGCACCTGGAAGCACGGCTACGTCCGGTCGGTGCGGTTCGATCCCGCCGACCATCGTGGGACCGATCCGGCCGGTGCGGCTGTGCGGGTGCTCGCCTCGGACGCCCTCCGGCTCGTGCAGGAGGTCGTGCTCCAGGTTCCGTCCGCGGTCCAGGTGGCCGGTGCCCGGCGGCTGCCGTCCGTGCGTCGACTGGCGCTCCACACCGGTGTGGTGGGCGGGGACTTCCAGTCGTCCGAGCCGCTGGATCTCGACCGGCTCCGCACGTGCTTGCCGCGACTGAACGCCCTGAAGGTGCGGGGCGTGTGCGATCTGGTCGGAGACGCCGTGATGGCGGGGCTGAACGCGCTGGATGTTCGCTTCACGCCCGAGTGGACGGCTCGAATCCAGGGTGCGCGTGCGCTGACCCAGCTGGCCGTGCACGGGATCGATCGGGTGAGCACCGAGGCCCTGGCGGAGTCCGGGGTGTTCGGTCAGCTCGACGAGCTCTCGCTCACTCCGTCCTGGAACGCCATGCCCACGCTGCTCGCGGCGCTGTCCGTGGGGCCGTGCGCCAAGCGCCTCGTCCTGGCGGGCATGGAGGTCGACAGCGGTCACGTGCGCGCTCTGGAGCGCCTGGAGCGGCTGGAGGAGGTGGTGTTCGACGGGGTGGTCTCCGAAGACGCCCTGGCCACGCTGCGGGCGTCTCACCTCGCGCTCGTGGGTCAGGTCCGCATCCGCCCCGAGGAGGACGACGACGAGGAGGAACCCAGCCGACCCCGCGATCTGGACGTCGTGCGCCTGGAGCTGCGCTCCGAGAAGCGTCGGTTCTTCTGGGAGATCGGCGTCGACGAGACCGTTCACCACGTGCGCTACGGTCGACTCGGAACCCGGGGCACCTGGATCTGGCGCCGCTTTCCGAGCTCCGACATCGCCGAGGAGATGATGGAGCGACGCATCGAGGAGAAGCTGAAGGACGGCTACGAGCCCTGTTCGGCGGTCGTGCTGTACGACAAGAACGATCGCGCGACGACTGCCCGGAGTGGCGAGCGCAAGCGGACATCCCGTCGCCGTGCGCATCGTGCGAGCGAACGCGATTCCGGGTGAACGCGCCAGGTGTGGCATGATGCCCGTGTGAGGGACCCCGAGAAGCGCCCGGAGCCCAATCCTTGAATGGGTCTGCCGAGACCGCATCGTTTGCGAACATGTTCCAGGGAACCGAGCGGTTCGAGGTCATCGATCAGCTCGGAGCCGGGTCGATGTGCGTCGTCTACCGGGTGCAAGACCGCCGACACGGTGACGTGGTCGCGCTCAAGACCCTGCGTCATCTGGACTCCAACAGCCTCTACCGGCTGAAGCAGGAGTTCCGGGCGCTGTCGCACTTCGACCACCCGAACCTCGTCAGCTTCTCGGAGCTCGTGCACTCCGAGCAGGGCTGGTTCGTGACCATGGAGCTGGTCGAGGGCGTGGACTTCCTCACGTTCTGCCGCGGGCACGACCCCGAGCGCGAGAGCCGGACGAACACCGAGGGCGACACGTGGTCGACGCACCACGACCTCGCGTTCAACCAGTCTGCGCCGGCCGGATCGGCGGCGAGCGACGAGACCGGAGAGAAGGCACGGCGTCAGAAGAAGGGCACGCTGCCCGACCTGATCCGGCTGCGGTCGTCCATGCGGCAGCTGGCCGAAGGGGTGCAGACCCTGCACGCAGCGGGTCGGGTGCACCGCGACCTGAAGCCCAGCAACGTCCTGGTCACCGAAGCGGGGCGGGTGGTGATCCTGGACTTCGGGCTCGTCGCCGAGATCGACCAGGACTACACCGAGGGCACGCTGCACCAGAACATCGCCGGGAGCGCGGCCTACATGTCGCCCGAGCAGTCGGTGGGCAAGCCGCTGTCGGAGGCCAGCGACTGGTACTCGGTGGGCGTCATGCTCTACGAGGCGCTCACGGGCGTCTGGCCGTACTCGGGGCACCTCTACCAGATCCTGACCATGAAGCAGGAGGAGGATCCGCCGCCGCCGAGCGCGCACGTCGACGGGATTCCGAAGGAGCTCGAAGAGCTGTGCATCCAGCTGCTCGACCGCGACCCCGAGAAACGCCCGGGCGCTGCCGAGATCCTGTCGGTGTTCCGGACGGGTGCCGCTTCGCCTTCTGGGGTGCGGGTTCGCGCGCAGCCTCGGTTCCGCTACCGCAATCCCGAGACCCACGAGCTCGTCCAGGCGTTCCAGGCCGCCAAGTGGGGTCGCGCCGTCACGTTGCTCCTGCGCGGCGGTCAGGGGATCGGCAAGACCACCCTCACGCGGGAGTTCATCAAGAGCGTGAAGCGACGCGACGAGGTGGTGATCCTGAAGAGCCGCTGCTTCGAGTGGGAATCGATGCCGTACAAGGCGCTCGACGGCTTGATGGACAACCTGGCGCGTGCGCTCCGACGCATGGACCACCGAGACGTCAGCAAGCTCGCCAACCCCGGTCTTCCCTACCTGTCTGCGCTGTTCCCCGTGCTCGAGCGGGTCGACGCCTTCGGGCTGACCGAGCCCGCCGACCTGAATCGCATCGACGACTCCGTTCGGCGTCAGCGGGCATTCGAAGGGTTGTTCGAGCTGCTGCGCGAGCTGGCCGGCAAGATGCCGATCCTCATCTTCATCGACGACGTGCAGTGGGGCGACGCCGAGAGTGCAGGGGTGCTCGGCGAGATCCTGCGCTTTGCGACCGACATCCCGATCCTGGTGTTGCTGGCCCTCCGTTCCGACGAGCCCAGCGTGTTCATCCGTCGCTTCATCCCGCCCGTTCAGGACGCCGGGATCGACGTGCGGACCATCGATCTCGACCCCATGAGCTTCGAGCAGGCCTGCGTCATCGCCTCCGAGATGCTCGGCCTCGAGTCGTCCGACGAGCGGGTGCGCCGCATCGCCCTCGAGAGCTCCGGTGTTCCGCAGTTCATCAAGGAACTCGTCCGTCAGCACGAGTTCCAGGACAGCCGGGCCTCGTACGTCGAAGAGGAGCTCAACGAGATCACGGTGGCCGAGATCGGCAACCTGCCGAACCCCGCCCGGAACCTGCTGCACGTGTTGTCGCTGTGCGAGGAACCGCTCCCCACCGAAGTCGCGATGATCGCCGCCGATCTGTCGGCTGACGCGTTCGACGCCATCACCACCCTGCGCGCGCTCAACCTGATGAGCGTCACGGGCGCGGTCGCGGGCGACACCCTCGAGATCGGGTCCGAGAAGGTGCGGGAGTTCGTGCTCGACCGCATCGCCGACGACTGGCGCCGCCAGTACCACGGCCGCATCGCCCAGTCGATGGAGGCCCGTGGCGAGTTCGCGGCCGAACGCCTGGTCCATCACTACGCCGGCGCACAGCAATTCCAGAAGGCGGGCCTGGTGGCCTGGCTCTCAGCGGACGAAGCCCTCAAGAAGGGCCGTGTACACGAGGCGATCTGGTTGCTCGAGCGCGCTCGCGAGTACGGGGACTGGAACAATCGGGAGCGCCGTACGATCCTGGCGCGACTCGCGGACGCCCTGGCGCGCGTGGGTGCGGGCAAAGCTGCGGCAGAGGCCTATATCGAAGCAGCCGGGGACGCCGCTGCAGCCCGGGCGCGGGAGCTCATGCACCGCGCCGCCGAAGAGCTCATCGGGTGCGGTCAGATCGAGGAGGGGACGCGGATCCTCGAGCAGCTCATGAGCGAAGTGGGGGTCCGTTCGGGATCGGGGGGCTGGTTCGGCGGCTCGCTCAACGCCATGCGGCGGATGCGTCTGCGGTGGCGAGGCCTGGATTTCTCGGCCCAGCCCGAGACCGCGGTGAGCATCGAGGACCTGCTGAAGGTCGATCTGTGTTGGACCAACGCGATGGGCAAGGCGCTCGTGGACGCCGAGAAGGGGGCGGTCGCGCAGACCATCCACCTCGAGCAGGCGCTCGACAAGGCCGAGCCCGAGCGGGCGATGCGGGCGCTCGCCGTCGAGATCCGGTTCGGCGCCGAGGCGGGAGATGGGGAGTGGAAGCCCCGCTACGACAAGCTGCTGGAGGAGGCCAAGAAGGTCGGGAGCCACCAGGCGATCGCACGGGCCACCTACTCCGCCGCGCACGGTGCGCTGCACGACGGCAACTGGGTCGAGACCGCCCGTCTCGCCGCGTCCGCGGAGCAGATGCTGAGCCACCACGACATCGGGGCCGCCTGGGAGCGGTTCGTGTGCCGGTCGATCGAGGCGCGCGCCCACATGTTCCGCGGCGACTTCCGGGCGGCAGCCGAGAAGGCCCTCCCCCTGGTGCGCGAGCTCGAGCAGGTCGACAACGCCCTGTTCCTCACGATCCTCCACACCACGGTGATCGCGTGGCTGGGCATGGCCGAGAACGACCCCGAAAAAGCCCAGGTCCAGCTGACCGAAGTCGCCGGAATGCTGGCCGCGAAGGTCGACATCCCGTTCTTCCGTCTGGTGGTCGCCTGGACCCACCTCGAGCTGTACAAGGGGCGACCGAAGGCGGCGTGGGAGTACCTCGAGGAGCGCTGGAATCAGGTCGAGACCGGGATGTCGAGCGCCCCGCCCATCCTCCGGTTCGAGCTGTGGATGACACGGGCGCGGGCGTGCATCGCGATGGCGCAGTCCGGGGGCGACACGTCGACCATGCTCAAGAAGGCCCGCAGTGCCATCGCTGCGGCAGAGCGCCTGGACCGGCCGTTCAGCGCACCCTGGTCGCGCTTGCTGGAGGGGGCCATCGGGCGCCTGGAGAGCGGCCACGAGCCCGATCCCGGTGCGGTCGTCGCCGCCTTCCAGCAGACCGATCAGAGCCTCGGCAGCGCGGTGGCCATGTTCGCGAAGGGCGGTGCACCCCGGGCCGAGGCGGCCAAGTGGATGCTGGACCAGGGCATCCGCACACCGGAGCGGTTCGTTCGGGCGCTGGCGCCGGGCCTGTTGTAGGTCAGCCTTCGGAAACGTCGATGGAGACGAGTCGTTCCCGCACCTCTGCTGCGGATTGCGGCCGGTCCGAGGGGTTCTTCTGGAGCAGGTCCGCGACCAGGGACTCCAGTGCGGGCGCGGGGGTGTCGACGCGCTCCGAGAGCGTCGGAGGCGCCTGGCTCACGTGGAGGTGCAGGATCTTGAACGACGGCCCCTCGAAAGGGTCGGTTCCGGTGGCGAGCTCGAACAGCACGACCCCGAGGGCGTACAGGTCGGCCCGGTGATCGATGGTGCCGTCCGCGATGTACTCGGGGGCCATGAACATCGGCGTGCCGATCCGCAGGTCGTGGGCGGTGATCGTGGCCTGGGCCGGGTGGTCGGACCGCGCCAGCCCGAAGTCGAACAGCTTCACGCGCTCGGTGCGCCAGTCCCCGTCGCCCAGGATCATGATGTTCTCGGGCTTGAGGTCGCGATGGACGACGCCGCGGGCGTGCGCGGCTTCGAGCCCGGCTGCGATCTGCCGACCCAGGTGCACGATGCGCGGCAGCCGCAGGGGCGCGTCGGCGATCAGCGCATCGAGTGGCCGCCCGTCGAGCATCTCGAGCACCTGGTAGTGGATGCCGTCGGACTCGCCGGCGGCGTGCATCGCCACCACGTTCTCGTGCACGATGCGCGAGGCGTTGTCGAACTCGCGGTGGAATCGCTCGACCAGCTCGGGTTCGCGCGCGAGCTCGCGGGGCAGGACCTTCACCGCGACGTCCGGCACCTCTGGTGGGGTGGACGCATCCTCGCCGGGCACGACGCGCCGACCCCGGTAGATCCGGCCCATGTTGCCGGACCCCAGGATGGAGGTGAGCCGCCACCCGCCGAGGGTGTGACCGAGCAGGGGGTCGCGCACGAAGCTCATGACGGGACTCAGTACTTGACCGAGCAGCCCCAGGCCTTGGTCTGGTCGGGCTTGGGGTCTTCGCCCTTCATCACGGCCGCGATGGCGTTCGCGGTGTAGGGGATGCGCTTGTCGCCCTTGACCTCGTTCAGCGGCGCGTTGTCGAGGGCGCCCTGGTACTGCACGGTGCCCTTCGCATCGATCACCACCATCTGGGGCGTGTTCGTGGCTCCGTAGGCCTTTCCGACCTCGCCGGTCTCGTCGAGCAGGACGGGATGCTCCATCTTCCACTCGCCCGCGGCCTTCTTGTTGGTCTCGACGCCGTGGCCCTGCTTGCCGGGCGCACCGCTGTTCACCGCGAGCCAGACGACGTCATCGGCGTGCTTGGACGCGAGGTCCTTCAGGGGGCCCTCTCCGTGAGCCGCCACGACGAACGGACAGCCGGGGTTGAACCACTCGAGGACCACGATCTTCCCGCGGTACTTCGAGAGCGTGTGCTCGGTGCCGTCGAGGTCGGTCAGGGTGAAGTCGGGAGCCATCGCATCGACTTCGAGTGCGGCGGACGCGGGGGTCGAGGTCTGCATGGAGCACCCGGTCAGGGCGAACACGGCAGCTACGGCACCGAAGGCCAGGGTGCGAGCGAGGGTCATGGGTCCTCCACGGGGGATGGGTGCAGTCCGCTATCGGGTGGCGGGCCCCCCTGCAGTCGCAGCGGACCTTCCCCCGGCACGTGTTGTCGGAGCGCGTCGCGGAAGGTCACCAGATCCAGCCCGTGCAGACGGGACGTTCCGCGGTCCACCACCGCATCCAGACGCATCAGAGCGCGCTGTTTCAGACGGAGGGCTGCTCGGGCCAGCTCGGGCGTGGTCTTCAGGTGGTACGCAGCCACCTGGATGAGTGCCTGCAGCGCCTCCCGCTCGACAGACCCCAGGGGGCGTGCCCGCCACACGGCTTCCCAGATGGCATGCGCCTCCCAGTATGCGCCGTGGTCGAACAGGTCGGCACCGTGCCAGACCGCTACCGGACCCGTGGCGATCGCCTCGGGCAGCGCCGGTTCCACGGGCCTGCCAGGCGAACCCGGGCGCCATGGAGTGACGGGAAGCGGGAGCGCGGGTACGCGGATGGTTGAGGGGTCGTGCACCTCTCAGGGTATACCGGGACATGCAGCTGGACGACATCAAGGCGAGCGTCCGCCCCTCGAAGAGGGACCAGATCGACGCCCTGTACGGACAGTTCCAGGACCTCCACGGCTCGGGGGACCTGGACCAGTTCGTCGCGTGGCTGCACGAAGGCGGGCACATCAGCGCCCAGACGTTCCGGGGCCTGCACGCGGGCGGGAAGCTCGTGCTGACCAGCTTCGACTCGCTCGCCGACGCCACGTTCTACCCGGACGAGAACACCCAGAAGGAGCTGAACCGGGAGTTCACCGAAGAAGCGGTGCGGCTCGAACGGATGCGGAAGGCCGAGCACGACGCGCTCGTAGAAGGGCTGCCTCCCGCCATCGAGTCGCCCGACAGCGCACGTGTGGACGCCGCATCCGGAGAAGCGGGTGTGGGAGCGGTCGCGGCAACGCCGGTTCCCGCATCCCCGGTCGACACGCCCGCCAATCGCGAAGCCGCCACGGACGCGGGGAGCCTCCAGGATTTCGACCATGCTCCCGACGAAGAGCCGACCGACGAAGCGCCGCCTCCGCGGTTCGAGTTCCTCGGCAAGCTCGCCGCGGGCGCCATGGGCGAGATCCACATCGTGCGCGAGCGCACGCTGCAGCGGAAGGTCGCGCTCAAGCGCATGCACGCGTCCATCGCGCGTAAGAAGAAGCTCGCGCGGCGGTTCCTGAACGAAGCGCAGATCACGGCACAGCTCGACCATCCCAACATCGTGCCGGTCTACAGCCTCGACAGCGCCGACGGGAAGCCGCTGTCGTACACGATGAAGCTGGTCCGCGGACGCACCTTCGCGGCCGTGATCGACGACACGCAGAACTTCTACGCCAACAAACAGCCTCTCGACGAGGACCACGAGCTGTTCACGCGGCTCGACCACTTCTGTCGGGCCTGCGACGCGCTGTCCTACGCCCACTCCCGCGGGGTGGTCCACCGGGACCTCAAGCCCGAGAACATCATGGTGGGGGAGTACGGCGAGGTCTACGTGATGGACTGGGGCATCGCCCGCATCATGGAGGCCAAGGAGGAGATCGACGACGAGCTCGTCGACGTGGGCGGCACGAGCATCCAGAAGACCCGGTTCGGCGCGGTGCTCGGGACCCCCGCCTACATGAGCCCAGAGCAGGCCGCCGGGATGAACGAGCGTCTGGACGGGCGTTCCGACGGGTTCTCGCTGGGATTGATCCTGTACGAGCTGGTCTGTCTGCGTCCGGCGGTGTCGGGCAGCGACACCATGCAGATCCTCGACCGGATGCAGGAAGCCGACATCGATCCGCTCCAGCACTACTCCAAACGCGAGCGCATCCCCCCTGCGTTGGCCGCGATCATCCGCAAGGCCACCGAACGCAAGCCCGAGAAGCGCTACCAGACCGTGAAGAACCTGGCCGAAGACGTCCGGCGGTTCATGCGCGGCGAGCCTGTCACCGCACTGCGGGAAGGCCCCCTCCAGCGGCTCTACCGGTTCATCTCGCGCCACCGTGAGGTCGTGCTCACGGGCGTGCTCGTCGGGTTCATGATCTTCGGCGTCATCACGATCGGGTCGCTCGGGTCCACGCTGTTCACGGTCCGCTCGGCGTCCATCCGCGAGGCCCAGCTGTCGCGGCTGCTGTCCAACGTCTCCCGTCAGGGGCACCTGATCGATTCGCGCTTTCAGAGCTATCAGGCGCTGCTGAAGGTGATGACGGCCGCGACGGTGGAAGCCCTGCGCGATGACCCCGACAAACTGCCGCCCAGCACGCGCTACGCGGGCAAGCCGCTGTTCTACGTCAAGGACGACCCCTCCCTGGCACCGCCGGGCTACGAGGCCGTGTGGGACACCCGGTTCGACCCTCCCGACCTCGCGCCGTCCAAGGTCTACGGAGAGGGGTTCGAGATCTCGCTCGAGTATCCCAACACCCTGGTCGCCCGGAATCCCGAGGACGGCTTTCGGGAGGTCGCCGTGCTCGGCGACAAGCTCTCGGTCCTGCGGACTCCGCTGCGGCGCGTGATGCTGGAATCCCACGACGCCGCGATGGTCACCCTCGACCCCGAGCGCACCGAGAACGTGCTGCGCGACCGGATCTCCCCCGTGCAGTGGGTGTACGTGGGCCTCGAAGATGGCGTGGGCGTGAGCTATCCCGGCCACGACCGCATCGCGCCCGGCGTCGACCCCCGCCGCGAGCCCTGGTACGAAGCGGCCCGCGAGCGCTACACCCCGGTCTGGGGCAATCCCCACCTCGATGCCTCGGGGGAGACCACGCTGTTGCCCGTGTCCCTCGGCATCTACTCCGACGACGGGGAGTTCGTCGGGGTCGCCTCCCTCGAGATCAGCTTCTCGTACATCGTCGACAACCTCCTGCAGATGGAGCAGTTCGCGGGCATCGCCGAGGCCTACGTGCTCGACGAAGAGGGCAAGATCCTGATGTCGACCGTGTCCGACGAGCGCTCGAGCAGCTCGGCACTCCGGAGTCGGTGGCTGCGTCGCAAGCGGTTCGACAACGCCGAGGTCCGGGAGGCCGTGCGCGACCGGATCGGCGGTCACATGGAGGTCGAGGGCGAGGACGGGGGCACGGATCTGGTGGTCTGGAGCCGGATGGGCGACCTCGGGTGGACCTACCTCGTCCAGGGGCCCCGGCACGTCCTGATGCAGTGAGATACCAGGGGCGTCACCGTCCGGAGGACCCCGTGCGCGCGCTGATCTACGACGCTGCTCTGCTTCCGCTCACCAGCCGCTGGTACCGCGCAGTGCTGGAGCGCCTGCCTCGCGGGGCTCGCCTGCTGGACATCGGTGTCGGTACGGCTGGTGCGCTGTGCCGCAACGCCGATCTGGTGCGCAACAACCAGCTCGACGTCCTCGGGATCGACATCGATGCCGCGTACATCGAGCGGGCTCAGAAGCAGGTCGCGGACGCCGATCTCGAGGAGTTCGTGCGGATCCGGCTGCAGGACGTCTACAAGTGCACCGATGGGCCGTTCGAGGGGGCTTACTTCTCGGCCTCGTTCATGCTCCTGCCCGATCCGCAGGCCGCGCTGGAGCAGATCCTCACCCAGCTCACCGACGATGGGCGCGTGTACTTCACCCAGACCTTCCAGACCCGACGCTCTCCGCTGATGGAGCGGGCGAAGCCGATGCTCAAGAAGCTCACCACCATCGACTTCGGCACGGTCACCTACGAGGAGGACTTCCTCAGCGTCACGGCGGCAGCCGGCCTGGAGCTGGAGGACATGGTCGAGCTCGGATCGTCGGGAAGCCGGTCGTACCGGATGGCCGTCGGTCGGGCGCGATGAGGAGCCGGTCTGGGCCGCGTGTGGTGCGCGAACCGCGTAGACTGTGGCCGTGAGCGTGCTCTTCGGACTGTGGATGGGATGGCTGCTCGGCGGGGCGGCTGCGGCTCCGACCGACCCCTCGGGCTGTGGCGACCTGCCGGCCCTGGAGCTCCGTGCGGCGCGGGGTCGGCTTCCGGACGACATCGAGCAGTGCCTCGAGGGGCGGCTGTCGCAGGGCGATGCGAGCGAGCGCGCCAAGAGCAGCTTCGTGCTCATCCTGTCCGCCTACTCCGGAAAGGCCCTCGATCTGTATGGCGAGCGGATGCAGCGCCATCTCGCGACGTACCACACGACCGACGCCGAGGTGGCCTACCTGTACGCACGCTACCTCTGGAAACGCTCGGGAGAGACGGGCGATCCGCCGTACACCGACGCCATCCTCCGGTGGTCGCGGGTCGCGATGGATGGTCGGACGCGCTGGCTGCACAACCGCCGGAACTACGACGAGATGGTCCGGAACCTGTACGACATGCTGGTGCAGACCTCGCTGCAGGCGGCCCTGCGTCAGCAGAAGGCGTACACCGAGACTCCCACCGACGAGAACCGACTGGCCGCTGATCAGGCCCAGCGGCGCGCGCGGCACTACCTCATCGTCGCCGCACCGTGCCTGCACCGAGGCGAGTGTGGTCCGACGTTCGAGGTCATCGTCGAAGGCTTGCGGGAGTGCGACGAGCTGGGCCCTCTCGAGGACTACGCGGCCGGGGGCAACCTCGACGACGGCCATCGGGCCTGTCTTCGTGCGCGCTATCGTCGGCCCGGCGCACCCAAGCGGCGGATTCTCGACATCCTGACCGCAGATGCCGCCAATCGCGACGATCCGAAGCTGTTCGAGTTCCTGTTGGCCTGGCACTGGAACGTGACCGAGCAGGACGACCCCGAGATGGCCTACCGGTTCGCATCCTGGTTGGTCGAGCACGACGGCGATCCCGAGCTGCTGGCCCAGTGGTCCGAGGCCGCGCTCGCGACCGGCAAGATGAACGACGCCCGGTCTGCCGAGCTGTTCACGTGGCGTGTGCGCGGGTGGGCCGGCACCGTGGCGGCCGTAGAGGCCCAGGATGCGGAGCAGTCCACCGAGCGCACCCGTCGAGACGTGTCACACGCCCAGACCCGACTGGCCGATGCCAAGGCTGCCCGCTCGGCGTTCTGTGCCGATCACCCGTGTCCACCGAACGGTGACCGATGAGCGAGCGATGAGCGACCGGATCCGACGTCTCGCCGACGAGCTCGAGGCTCAGGGGATCGACGTCGCGCACCTGCGGCCGCTGCAGGACGAGCTGGACGTGGTCGAGCAACCCGGGATGGTCCGACGTCTGTCGCGCCGCGCCCTCGACACGGCGAAGCGCCAGTGGGAACTGGCCGTGGGCGAGGTGCGGGAGAGCCGCGAGATGTTCGCGCTGGTGGGCAAGCGTGCCCGGTCGCGCCAGAAGCTGTCGCCCGAAGAGGCCGACACCGTGCGCAGCCAGCTGGCCGATCTGCTCCGGTTGGTCCCGGCGACGCTGGTCGTGGCCACCAATCAGGTGTTGCCCCTCCCGGGAACCAGCCTGCTCACGCCCTACCTCCTCAAGCGCCTGGGTCTGATGCCGAGTCGCTGGCGGGAGTCGCACCTGCTCTGGGAGCTGCAGAAGGAAGCCGAGACCCTCCACGCCGCTGGGCGTCATCGCGCTGCAGAACGCGTCGAGGCCCTCCAGCACGAGCTGGAAGAGGAGGCGGACGCTCGAGAGGCCGCCGAGGAGCACGCCTACGTGCTGACCCACTGGGACGCCGACGGGAACGGGGTGATCGACGCCGAGGAACAACGGGCGTACGACGAGGCCTGCGAGGAGGTTCGCGGGCTCGCCGGGCGATTCGCGCATCGGCGTCGCTGGTACCTGTTCACCGAGGGGGGTGTGGTGGGGCCGGTCCGCCTGACCGAGCTCGAGGACGTGGGGCCGGTGATGGTCAGCTACGACGGCCGCACGGGGTGGGTCGCATTGAGTCGGGTACGTCCGTAGGACGGTTGGTGTAGGCTCCTCGGGTGGAGGAACCGCGGGCTGGTGCGTTTCGCCTGCTTCATCGCCTCGAGGCGGGTGGCATGGGCGAGGTGTGGCGCGGGGAGCACGTGGACAGCGGGCTCCCCGTCGCGATCAAGCTCGTGCGACCGGACCTCGTGCACGACGACGGCGTGCGCTGGGACTTCGAGCGGGAGATCCGCTGGCAGGCCGGGCTCGAGCACCCGGGGATCGTGTATCTGTACGACCACGGCACCTTGTCTCCCGAAGCCGCCGCCATCGTCGGGACCCCGCCTGGTGGGCCCTGGCTGGCGATGGAGCACTGCTCGGGAACCCTGAAGGACATCGCGCCGGGGTTGAGCTGGCCGGGCACGCGGTCGTTGCTCAAGCAGCTGCTCGATGCGCTCGCGCACGCGCACGCGCACGGTCTGCTCCACCGCGACCTGAAGATCGCCAACGTGCTGGTGTCCACCGACGCGGATGTGCGGCCGGGGATCAAGCTGGCCGACTTCGGGATCGCCCATGCGCTCGGGGACTCCGAGGAGACCACCCGGAGCGTGGGGACCCCGCGCTACATGGCGCCGGAGCAGGTCGCGGGCGAGTGGGAGGACCACGGCCCCTGGACCGACCTGTACGCCCTCGGGGTGCTCGCCTGGCGCCTGGTCACCGGGCACAAGCCCTTCGGAGATCTGCAGGGCAGTCACCTGGCGCTGGCGATGGTGCACAAGCCACTCGGGTGGCCGGGGGCCCGGTTCGAGGTGCCACCGGGGATCGAGCACTGGCTGGAGCGGATGACCGCCAAAGACCCGTCTGAGCGCTTCCAGCTCGCGGCCGATGCGTCCGAAGCCCTGATGGCGTTCCCCGACACCGACACGGCTGGGATCTGGATGCCCCTGGAGCAGGCCGGCACGCTGATCCCCCTGGACGAGGACGAAGACGACGACGAGATGGTGCCGACCCCCCGGGCACCCATGGTGCGCCCGATGGAGGACCCCCCGCCGGAGTCCGAGGCGAACATCCGGATGCACGCCGCTGGTCTGAACCTGCTCGGGTTGCGACGGCCTGCGCTGATCGGACGCAAGGCCGAGCGCAATCGAGCGTGGAAGATCCTCCGGAGGGTCGCCACGACGGGCCAGCCCGCGCTCCTGACCGTGACGGGCCCGCCCCGGGTGGGTCGATCGCGGTTTCAGGAGTGGCTGTGCGAGACCGCCGAGCGAACCGGACAGGGGGTGTCGCTGACCATCCGCTGCATTCCGGGGCGGCCGCTGGGAGACCAGGTGGTGCAGGCGCTTCGACACTGGTTTCGGGTGGGCTCGCGCTCGCTGTCCGAGACCCTCGACCACCTGGAGACCTGGATGGGCTCGGGGCCGTGGCTGCACGACACCGCGGCGATGCTGGTGCGCCGGTCCGCCGGAGACCCCAGCTGGCAGGCCACGTTGAGCGCTGCGCTTGCGAACCTGGGCAAGCGCCGCCCGCTGGTGCTGCGGTTCGTGGGGTCCGACCGCACGCCCGAGGTTCCCGGGTTCGTCGCCCGGCTGTTGGAGATGGGCCACGCACCGGTCGTGGTGGTGGTCGATCGGGAGGTGGAGCTCCCGGATGCCGAGACGCGATCGAAGGAGGTCGCGGTGCGCCTGGGGCCGCTCGAGGACGCCGCGATGCACCGAATGGCGGATGCGCTGGTGATGCTCGATCCAGACGTCCGGTCCCGGCTGGTCTCGCGGGCGGGGGGCAGCCCCGGATTCCTCGTGCAGACCCTGACCCACTGGGGGTCTCGCGGGCTGTTGCGTCCGGGCCCGAACGGGTACGTGGTGGACGACGTCGATGGCGATCTGCCCCCCACGATGGCGGTCGTCGCCTCGATCCGTCACCAGGCCATGCTGCAGCGGGTCGGTCCGGACGGTGCGCGATCGATGCAGCGTGCGGCATTGCTCGGCGACGAGGTCGACGAAGCGCTGTGGGCAGCCGTGGACGGACGCAGTCGCGCTGCGTTGCGCGCCGGGGTTCGCGAAGCCCTGTTCGAAGACGGCCTGGGCGCCTGGGTGACCGGTCGGCGGGGGGTGTGGCGGTTCACGTCGGTGCCGTTCCGCGAGGCCGTGCTCGAGCATGCCGTCGACGTCGCCTCCGACCACCGACGGGTGGCCGAGGTCATCGAAGCGAGCGATGCGTCCGCCGACCTGGATCTCGGTCGACATCTGCTCGCCGCAGGCGACACCGAGCGTGCGCTGCAGCCCCTGGCTCGGGGGGTGTGGCGCGTGGCGACCCGAGACGGTGCCGAGGCCGGTCTGGCGGCCCTGGGCGAGCTCGCGCGGGCGGTCGACAAGCTCGAGGGGCCCGCACGGCTGCGCTGGACCGCGGTCCAGCATCAGCTCGAAGCCCGGCTCTTCGCCGAGACCGGTCAGCTCGACGACGCCGAGGAGCGGGCGAGGACCGCCCTTAGAACCGCCGAAGTCCTGCACGACGACGCACTCACAGCAGGGTGTTGGTCGGCGCTGGGGGATGTCGCCCGGGGGCGCGGAGACGACGAGGCCCAGATCGACGCGTACTCCCGGGCCCTGGAGCTGGGAGACCGTGCAGCACCCCCGCACACACGGGCCCGATGGTGGGTCGCCCTGGGGAACGCCCACCTGGAACGGGGGGAACGCACGCGGTGGGCGGAGTGTCTGCACGAAGCCGCGACCTGTGCCGGAGACGACCCGGACGTCGCGCACATCCAACCGATGGCCGCTGCGGCGAGGGCCCAGGTGTCGGGCGATCTCGAGGAGGCGCTGGCAGCCCTGGATCGCGCGTCCCGGGTGGCGGCGGACTCGGGTGCGGGCCACGGACGACTCGCCGTTCAGCGGCTCCGGGCGACGCTGTTGCAGGACGCCCATCGTTGGACGCAGGCCCGATCCGTGTTTGCGGGTGCGCTGGAGCTCGCGGTGGCGATGCGCAGTCCGATGGCTCCGGAGATCCTGGCGGACGCCGTGACCCTGGAGGTGCTCGATCGCCATCCACGTCGCGCGGTGGACGTGTTCGACCGGCACCGGTACCTGCTCCCCGCCGGACAGGATCGTCGGGCGGCCCTGGTTCCGCTGCACTGCGCGGCGTTGGCCGTGGCCAGCGAGAAGGCCGACTGGCGGCACGTGACCTATCATCTGGAGCGGATCCGCCAGCATCCAGGTGCTGCGGGATCCCGCGTGCATCGCAGCGTGGTCTGCTTCGCGTTCGCTGCGGAGCGGGCCCGGTCCGCTGGGCGGGGAATCCTGGCGGATGCGATTGTCGAAGTGGCGCAGACACGGGTAGCGAGGAGCTCGGGGTGAGCGGAAAGGACGACGAGAACGAGGAGAACGAGGAGGGGCCCGCGACCGAGGAGATCCCGTCGCACGAAGCCCGCGCACTGTCGCTGCGGGCGTCCGAGCCGCCGCTTTCACCCGAGCCCGACACCGAGGACGTCGAGCCCGACGGGCCTGCGGTGTTGCCCGACCTCGAGGAGGATCCACCCACCCAGCGCATGGACTCCCGACAGCTGCCGCTTCCCTCCCGCTACCGCCTGCTCGGAACCGGCCGGATCGAAGGCCCGATCGAGACCCTCGACGTCCTCGACACCGAGCTCGATCGCATGGTCGTGCTGTGCCGCTGGCGGGGCGATGTCCGTCGCTTCCGCCGCTGGAGTCGCCAGCGCGCCCAGCTGGAGGTCGCCGGGATCCCGCCCGTGTACGACACCGGCACGCTGCCCGACGGCGCCCGGTACGTCACGGTGCAGGCCATGCACGGACAGACCCTCGAGGAGGCCCGGCTCGACGACGCGCAGTTCGTGCGCTGCTGGGTGGAGGCCTGTCGCATCGTGGCCTGGGCCCACGGCCGTGGAGTGGTGCACGGCGACCTGATCCCGGCCCGCCTCAGGATCGATGCGCGACAACAGGTGCAGATCGCGGGCTGGTTGGGGTCGACCACTCGCTCGTCCGTCGACCTGGAGGCGCTGCGCAAGCTCTTCCGGGCGCGGTTCCCCCAGGCTCCCGAGCTGTCGGCCTCGAGCGCGAACGGCCTGGCCGATGCCGGACAGGGGTGGTTCAGCCGACGCGGAACGACGGGGTGATCACGGCGTCCAGCCGCTGGTCGTGGGGGTCCATCGGCACGGCGTCCACCAGCTGTTGGTCGAACCCGAGCCCGATCGACTGCACCCGTCGGGCGCGGCCGGCCAGCCACCGGTCGTAGAACCCCGCCCCGTAGCCGAGGCGCCCGCGGCCCCGGTCGAACGCCAGTCCCGGAACGATCACCGCCGAGACGTCCGTGCTCACAGGCTCTTCCGAGGTGGGGACCCCGAAACGCCCGGGCTTCAGGGCCTCGCGGGAGGGCAGGTGTGCGGCCACCATCGTGCCCGGACCGGTGATCCGCGGCACCGACACCCGATGCCCTGCGGCCCAGAGCGCATCCAGGAGCGGACCGGTGTCGAGTTCTCCGCGCACCCCGATGTAGATCAACACCGAGGGATGGTCCAGCCGCTCGAGGATGGGCGCCACCACCGCTTCTGCAGCGAGCCTGGCCTGCTCGGCCGGAATCGCTGCGCGCACCGCCTTCATCCGCTCCCGAAGCGCTGCCTTCTCAGCCGTCATTCGAGCTCTGCCGTGAGGCGCTCGACATCGGCTTCGAGGGACTCCCACTCCTCGAACAACGCGTCTACGACGGCCTGCTTGCTGGCCCGTTCCTCGCCCAGGGCGCTGGCCTTCTCCCAGTCGTCGGCGACCTCGACGAGCCGGGTGTCGACCTCGGCCACGGCGGCTTCGGCAGCCTCGAGGTCGGACGGGAGCTGCTCGAGTCGGCGCACCGCCCGTTCCCGTTCGCGCTGGAGCTTCTTGCGTGCGGCGTGGTCGATGCGCTTGGACCGGTCGACCTCGGTGGTCGTGGCGACGGTCGTCCGCTCGAACACCCAGGGCTCGACACCGTGATCCGTGAAGTCGACCAGGCGATTCGAGCCATCGAGTCGCAGCACGTGGGTGGCGAGCTGCTCGACGACGTAGCGGTCGTGGCTCACCAGCACCATCGCCCCGGTCCAGGCTCTGAGCGCCCGCACCAACACCTCTACGGTCTCGGCGTCGAGGTGGTTGGTGGGCTCGTCGAGGAGCAGCAGGTTGTGGGGCTTGGCGGTGAGCGATGCCAGTGCCACCCGCGCCTTCTCGCCGCCGGAGAGTCGTCCGATCGGACGCATCCCCGCATCGCCGGGCAGCCCGAGGGCTCCGAGGATGGCCCGGATCTTCGACGTGGGGAGCATGGGAGCTGCGGCGGTCACGACGTCGACGCCGGTGGCCTCCGGATCGAGGTCGGCGGCCAGATCCTGATGGAACACGCCCATCCGGACCCGGTCTCCCGGAAAGCGGCGGCCGGCCTGGGGCGGAAGCTCGCCCGCCAGGGTCTTGAGCAGCGTGGACTTTCCTGCGCCGTTGTCGCCCACCAGCGCGACGCGCATCCCGCGCTCCAGATCCAGGTCGAGGCCCGTGATCAGCGCGTCGTGATCGGGCCATCCGACGTCCACGCCCGCCAGCCGGACCATCCGCTGGGCACTGGCCGGGGGCTCGGGGAGCTGCATCCTGGGCAGCACGGGGTCTTTCTCGATCTCGATGCGCTCGATCTTCTCGATCTGCTTGACCCGGCTGCGGGCCTGACTGGCCTTGGTCGCTTTCGCGCCGAACCGGTCGACGAACTTCTGCAGGTGTGCGATCTCGGCGTCGACCTTCTGCTTCTCGGCCTCGAGCTGCTCGCGGGCCTCCTCGCGGGCGACCAGGAAGCGACTGAAGTTGCCGGTCCAGCTGTACAGCCGCTTGTGCCGGACCTCGACGATGCGGTTGGCGACGCGATCGAGGATGTGCCGATCGTGGCTGACCAGGATCGTGGTCCAGCTGGCTGTGCGCAGCGCCTCGGCCAGCCAGGATCGGGCGTGGATGTCGAGGTGGTTGGTGGGCTCGTCGAGAAAGGCGAGGTCGGGCTCGGAGAGCAGCAGCTTCGCCAGAGCGGTTCGCATCTGCCAGCCACCGGACAGCTCGGCGCAGGGCGTGCTCCACATCTCGGGGTCGAAGCCCAGGCCGTGCAGCACGGTGCCGACCTTCTGGTCCCAGGCGTACCCGCCCGCCAGGTGGAACGCGGCCTCGGCCTCGGCCAGCTTCTCGATCGCGCCGTCCTCACGGGCGTCTACAGCAGCCTGAGCCCGATCGAGCCGCTGTTTCAGGGCCACCAGCCGGGTCATCCCGCCGCGGACCTCGTCCCACACGGGCTGATCGCTGCCTTCGACCGCTTGCTGGGGCAGGTAGCCGATGCGGAGGTCCTTCTGCCCGGTGAGTCGACCGTTGTCGAGATCCATCCGCCCCAGCAGCACCTTGAGCAGGGTGGTCTTGCCGGCACCGTTGCGCCCGACGAGGCCGATACGCTCGCCCGGACGCACGTGCAGCTCGGCCCCGATCAGCAGATCGTGGCCCCCCGCAGAGACGACAGCATCTTCCAGGCGCAGCACGCCGGACGGGTATCAGCCGCCGGACACGACGTACAGGGCGCCCATGACGAAGGCGACCAGCCCGAGGGCCCCGAAGGCGCCGATGATCCAGGCGGTGCGGTCGGGATTGGCGGGTGACGGCCTGATGGGCTCGTCGGACAGCTCGGGCACCTGGAGCGGGCGGAAGGGCTTCAGGGAGTGCGGGGCGTACGAGCGCGACGGCACCGGTGGATCGGTGTCCAGTTCTGAAAGCGAGTCCGACGCATCGGAATCCCGCGTGCTCATCGAAGTCCCTTCTTCACCTTCAGGCCTTCCCACTCATCTTCGTCCTGCTGCTGTTGCTGCTCGCTGGCGGACTGAGGCTCCTCGCCCCCTCCCCACATCAGGTACAACAGCAACCCGCCGCCGACAACAGACATGCACATGATGGCTGCGATGCCTCCGCCGATCCACAGCCAGGGGAGGCCGGACAGCTGGGACAGCGGGCCGGCGCCGACGTCGGACTGGTCGGCGTTCGAGCGGGTCCTGAGCGACAGCCGTTCTCCGGTGTTGTCGCTCGTGAGGGTCGGGTGAGATGGAGAGGACGGGGGTGGAGCCGTGCGGTCGTCGCGCAGCTCACCTGGTGCGGGGGTGGCCTTGTAGTAGCTCTCGGTGTCGCGGTTCGGCCCCTGCGTGGCGCTGACGTATTCGGTCTCGGTGACGCGATCTGGGCCTTGTGCATTCTCCCGCACGGATTCCTCCGACCCCAGTGTACAGAAGTTTTTCGCCAGTGGGGAGGTTCCGGGAGTCAGACGCCGCCGAACACCTCTTCGAGGGCGACGAGCAAATGCTCCACTCCTTTTCGACTCTGCCGGTTGATGATGAACTGCGGCACCATCATGTTGGTCTCGAAGTGCAGCAGGTACCGCAGGGCGGTCGACCCGTCTTCCCGGGCGTCCAGCGTCCATTCCACGCGGTAGGACGTGAAGTTGTCGGACTCGACCAGCACGCTCTCGAAGCCCGTCTTCGTCGGGCACTGCCGCGTGGTGTAGCGCACGGTCTTGATGGCGTTGGGGGTCACGTGGCGCAGCTTCAGGCACTCGCCTTCGTCGGCGAGCACGGTCACCTCGGTGCCGCCGCCATCGGTCTTTGCGAGCCAGACGGGGTCGGCCACCTTCTCGCGCACCGCGTCGATGGGGCTCTTCACGGTCACCTCTCCCACCACGCTGTTGTCGTCGCGGACCTCGACGGTGGGTGCGGCGAAGGCCGCGGGCAGAGCGAGCAGGTGGAGCTGAGCGAGCAGGTGGAGCATGCCTAAAAGTAGATCCGCGCCTGGGCGAACGCCACACCGGGGTAGGTGCCGAACTCGCTGCGCAGGTAGGTCAGGTCGGCTGGATCGCGTGGCATCCCGTCGGGTCCGAGCAGATCCACCAGCTCGATGTCCTCGGGGCGCGCACCCAGTCCGACGAAGCCCCCGACCACGAAGTCCACGTTGTTGGCCACCGACCAGGACACCGTGGGCGCGATGAACGCGCTGGGATCGACCACGTTGGTGATCGCGGCCACCGAGCCCGTGATGGTGGGCGTGACCTGTTGGCTCGCGGCGATGGCGACGTAGGCGACGCCCATGAGCCAGACCTCCCCGCGGGCGAACCGGGGATCGCTGGCTTCGGCCACGTAGCCGTCGGGATCGGGCGAACCGAGGGTCTGGATGTAGCCCTCGGCCGTGATGGTCGTGTTGGCACCGGGTCGCCAGAGCATGCCGAGGGTGCCGCGAACGAACGGGTTCTCCTCGTCTCCAGCCGCTGCGTCGGCGTTGCGGGGGGCGGTGAACGCGACATCGGACGTGATGCCGATCGGACCCACGGACGTGGCGATGCTGGTCCCGATCACCGCGTCTCCCCGTACGCTCCCGGCGAACAGTCCGAGGTCGGTCACGCCCACGGTGGTCTGGCCGTAGGCGGCCGCGATCAGCCCGTCCACGTCGAGGCTTCCGGCCCACGCCCCGACCAGGGTGAGCTTGCTCGCGAAGCCCGCGTACAGGTCCAGCCGGACGGCATCCACACCTGGCTTGTACTCCTGGTCGATGACGGCGGGGTTGAACGGGTTCACCAGGTCGAGGGGCGTGAACACGGCGGCGTTGCCGAACGTCACAGGCTGGCGACCCACGGTCAGGCCCATCCCATCGGGACGGTAGGACAGGGACAGCCGGTCGACCCGGCCGCGCAGGGTCAGGTCCTCGTCGAACGCGACCCAGGAGAGATCGACGAGCTCGGGGGCCTGCAGACCGACCCCCGTGTTGGTTCCGAGTCCGCCCCCGGTGGGGGACGCCATGCCCGACGCGCCCGTGAACAGGGTGACGGTGTGGTGCGCGGTGAAGGTGAGCGGACCGGACTCCACCACGAGCTTGGTGCGATGGTCGAAGGCGCCTTGACCGCTGGGAGCGTCGGGCATCAGCACGTGGTCGTACGGGAACGTCGCCGTGAAGAAGGTCTTGAGATCGCCGTTCAGCCGGGCGTCGATGTCCAGCGACCGCTTGTTCGCCTCGGGTGGGTCGGGCTCCTCGGCCGCGACCGTGCTGAGAGGCAACAGCAGCAGGGCTGTCGCGAGGATGGCCCGCACGGGATTCACCGTTGGGGTACCGCAGGTGCGCCTTTCCGCTCGTCTTCGGCGATCTGGCCGTCGACCAGCCGGACCACCCGCTTGGCGGCGTGCATCACCTTGGGGTCGTGGGTGGCGAACACGAACGTGATGCCATGGTCCTCGTTGAGCTCGCGCATCAGGGCGATCAGGTCTTCGCCGGTCTTGGAGTCCAGGTTGGCAGTGGGTTCGTCGGCCAGGACCAGCGCGGGGCGACCGGCGATCGCTCGGGCCACGGCCACCCGCTGCTGCTGGCCTCCGGACAGCTCGCTCGGACGTCGGTGCTCCATGCCGTCCAGCCCCACGGCCTTCAGGGTCTGCATCACCCGCTCCTTGCGCTCGGAGGCGCTCATCCCCTGCAGGAGCAGGACGAACTCGGCGTTCTCGTAGGCGGACAGCACGGGGATGAGGTTGTAGGACTGGAAGACGAACCCGAGCTTCTCGAGCCTCAGGTCCGACAGGGACCCCTTCGACAGCGACGACAGCTCGGTGCCGTCGACGGTGACGGTGCCGGCGGTGGGGGAGTCCAGGCCGCCGATGCAGTTGAGCAGGGTGGACTTGCCGCTGCCCGAAGGCCCCATCAGCGCCGTGAACTCGCCGTTGTCGATGTCGATGTCCACGCCAGCGAGGGCGTGGACCTGGGTCGAGCCCTGCTCGTAGGTGCGCTTCAAGCCGCGTACTGAGACGATGGACATCGCGGTCCTCCTGGGATTCAGGGAGTCGGTGGAGTCAGGTCGAGCGCATCGCGTCGACGGGGTTCAGGCGTGCCACCCACAAGGCCGGGTAGGCCGCGGACAGCGCCGAGAGCACGATGGCGGCGAGGCAGTACACGACCATGCGCGTGACGTCCCAGCCTCCGAAGAACAGCGCGTCGATGACCACACCGCCGGTGTCGAGGGTGTCGCCGACGAAGGGCCGGTAGTCGAGGCCCGAAGTGGCCAGCCAGTACGACGCGGGCACCGACCACAGCAGTCCGAACACCACGCCGACCACGCCGAGCATCGCGCCTTCGAGCAGGACCAGGCTCGCGAGTCTTCGGGGCCGCATGCCGAGGGCCAGGATCACCCCGAGCTCGCGGGTGCGCTCCAGCACGCTCATCAGCATGGTGTTGATCACCCCGAGTGCGACGATCAGGGCCAGCAGCACGGATGCGAAGTCGGCGCTCTGCTTCTTCACCTTGGCGAGCGTGACGAGCTCTGGAAGCGCCTGGTCCCACGTGAGGATCGCGACGTCGGTGTCGGAGAGCGCGTCCTGGGCGGCCTCGCGAGCGGCGGGCGCGCGTGCGGCGGTGTCGAAGTGGGCTGAGAGGCGGTGTACGCCATCGGGGGCCCCGACCAGCTTCTGACCGATGGCCAGGGGCGCGAAGATGTAGAAGCCGTCCATCTCGGCGGCGCCGTACCGGAAGATGCCGCGCACGCGGAGCAGCTCGGAGCGCATGTCGTCGCCGTCCGCGACCATGAACACCACCTTGTCGCCCAGCTCGACCGACAGGGCCTTCGCCAGCGCCACCCCGATCAGCACCCCGCGGGGATGGTCGTCGGTGAGCCACTCGCCTTCGACGAGCCGCTCGTCGAGGGCGTCCACTTCGGCTTCGGCGACGGGATCCGCGGCTCGCATCCCCACGCCCACGCTGTTGGTGGGGGAGGTGAGCAGGCCGGACAGCTGGATGCGCGGGGTGAAGGTGGCGTCGGGAAAGGTCTCCTGCAGCGTGGGCAGATGGGTCATCCCGTCGGTCCACACCGCCGGCTCGTCCTCGGACCACTCGGGGTGTTGCAGCACGATGTGGCCGGCGCGCGCAGCGGTTCCGGTCGCGATCGCGTCGTCCCACACGCCCTGGTTGAGGTTCGCCATCAGGATCATCATCCCCAGCCCCACCGCGACGGCGGCGGTGGTGATGACACTGCGACGCCCGTTTCGGGTGAGGTTGCGGAGGGCCAGGATCAGCAGCTGCATCAGACCGCCCGCATCGCGTCGACGGGCTCCAGCCGGGTGATGTACCAGGCGGGGTAGACCGTCGAGACCAGGGTGAACAGGACCGTTCCGAGGGCGTACCAGCCCATGCGGGAGGGGTCGTACGCGCCCTTCAGGACCGCCGAGAGCACCAGGCCGTCGACTTCCATCGCCTCGCCGATGTACGCGCTGTAGTCCAGGCCGTAGGCCACCAGGGGGTAGGACAGGCCCAGTCCGATGAGGATGCCGACGAGGGTGGCGAACACCCCGAGCACGAGGCCCTCGGTGACCACCAACGACGCGAGCCGGCGCGGACGCATGCCGATGCCCAGCAGCACCCCGAACTCACGGACGCGCTCGAGCACGCTCATCAACATGGTGTTGAGCACCCCCATCCCGACGATGAGCGCGATAATCAGGCTGATCACGTCGCTCGAGATGCGGTCGATCTCGATCATCGACACCAGCTCGGGCAGCGCCTCGGGCCAGGTCATGACCGCCATGCCGTCGGGGGCGAGGGGCTCGGATGCCGTGCGGGCGGCGTCGGTCTGGGCGGGATCGGAGAGGTGGACCGCGACCTGGTGGGCGGCATCGGGGGTTCGGTTGAGCGCCTGGGCGGCGGCCAGGGACGTGACGCCCACGAAGCCGTCCAGCTCGGCGCCTCCGGTCTTGAACACGCCGCGGACCCGGAACAGACGGCTCTCCACGTCGCCGCCCTCGCCCTGGCCCATGAACACGACCTTCTCGCCCACCTCGACTGCGAGACGCTCGGCCATCGCGACCCCGATGAGGATGCCGCGCTCGTCGTCCGGCGCGAGCCACTCGCCCTGCTGGATCTGGCTCGGCAGGTCGATCACGTGCTGCTCGACGGCGGGGTCGAGTCCCCGCAACCCGATGCCGACGGAGTTGGTGGGGCTGGTGAGCAGGCCGCCGATCTGCATCCGCGGGGTGATCCGGGCGTCCGGGAACTGCTCCTGCAGCCGGGCGACGGTGGCGTCGACATCCGGCACCACGAGCTCGGCTTCGGCCTCTTCGGCGTAGTCGGGGTGCTCGATGACCACGTGGCCCGCCATCACCGAGATGCCCTGGTCGAGCATCTCGCGGTACTGGCCCGCCTGCATGGTGATCATCACGATCATCATCGCGAGCCCGAACGCGATGGCCGCCCCGGTCAGCAGAGTCCGCCGCAGGTTTCGGGTGAGGTTGCGCGCAGCCAGCGAGAGGATCTGCATCTCAGTCCGCCCGCAGGGCTTCGACGGGGTCGAGGCGCGAGGCCCGCCAGGCCGGCCACAGGGACGCGAGCACGCTCACGACCAGCAGTGCGGCGACCACCTGCAGGATGCCGCCGATGTGCACCTCGCCGTACAGGATGGGGTCGAGGGTGACGCCGTTGAACGACAGACCGTCGGGGTTGCCCGCACTCATGTCGAAGCCCTTCGTGACCAGCCAGAGGTCGGCCAGCCCGCCCAGCACGAGGCCGATGGCGCCCGCCAGCCCCGCCAGGAACACGCTCTCGACGACCACCAGCTGCACGAGCCGACCGGGCCGCATGCCGATGGCCTTGAGCACGCCGAGCTCCCGGGTGCGCTCGAACACCGACATCATCATGGTGTTGAGCACGCCGAAGCTCGCGACGGCGAACACGATGGCCAGCACGATGCCGCTGCTGAAGCTCTGCATGCTCATCATCTGCACGGTCTGGGGGCTGGCCTCGCGCCAGGTCTGGACTTCGGCGCTCTCCGGCACGGCGGTGACGACCGCGTTCTTCAGCTCGGTGAGCGCGTCGGGGTCCTGCCCGAGGACGGTGATCTTGTGGACCTGATCGTCGAGGACGAGCAGATCCTGGAGATCGGCCAGGTGCATCATCGAGCCGGACTTGTCGAGGGCGCTGTTGCCGGTCTTGAACAGCCCCACCACCTCGTAGAGCGCGTTTCCGAGGCTGCCGTCTGCCGCCTGGGTGACCGCCACCACGGAATCGCCGAGCCCGACTTCGATCTCCTCGGCCAGGCCCACGCCCAGCACGATCTCCTGCGCGGGGTCGTCGGCCAGGAATCGACCTTCCACGATCCGTTCGTCGGCGCGCGTCACGACCCGTTCCCGGCTGGGCTCGACGCCCACGAGCTGTCCGCCGGCGGACTCCGATTCTCCCCCGATGAGCGCGAACCCGTTGAGCTGTGCGGCTGCTGCGACCACGGTGGGCACGGCCTCGATGCGGTCGAGGGTCGCTCCGGCCTCCGGCACGGTGTCGTACAGCTTGCGCCCCGACGGGTACTCGGGATGATGGACCTGCAGGTGCCCCAGCTGCTGCTCGACCATCACGTCGAACAGCTTGCTGTAGGTGCCGTCGGTGAAGGCGATCATCGCCATGCACATCCCGACCGCGACCGCCATCGCCCCGGCCGTGATCAGGGAGCGACGCTTCTGCCGCCAGAGGTTGCGCCAGGCCAGGCGGGCCACCTGCATCCATCCGCTCATGTCAGCGCTTCAGGGCTTGCAGGGTGAACTGCTTGTCGGAGAGCTCGACGCCGAAGTCGAGCTTCTCGTAGGTCATCTTCGTGTACTCGCCCTCTTTGTCCTCGGGGGTGAGCGTGATGGTCATCGGAACCATGCGGTCGCCCACCTCCTGGACGTCCGAGAAGGCGAGGGTGCGCTGGAGCGTGCCTTTCTCGTCGAAGTACTCGATGGAGACGGGGATCTTCTCGGGTGTGATCGTGACCACGACCTTGCCCCACACCACCGGAGCGTCGGGCTTGGGTGTGAGCTCGATCACCCAGTTGGTCTCCGGCGCTTCGTCGGTGGGCTCGGACTTCAGCTCGGCCGTGTAGTCCTCGGACATCCGGCTCTGCTTGACCAGGTCGTCGTTGCTGAAGTGGCTGCCCATCCAGCTGCCGCCCATCATCCCGGCCGGGATCTTCATCGTCCGGTCGACCTTGGGAAGGTAGTTCCAGAGGTTGTCGCCCACCTTCAGGGTGGTGGTGCCGGCGTCCTTGGCGGGCTCCAGGATGGTGACCAGGCTGTTGTCGGTGCCCTTGGACAGGGCCCGCATCTTCATCGACCGCTCGAACCGCTTGGTCTTGACGTCCATCACCATGACCGCCTCGGAGCTGTCGCCCCGCTGGATGTCGTCGGTGGTGTTCAGCAGCTCGTCGATGGTGGGCCTGTCCTCCTCCGCGAACGCGATCGAAGGCGCGGAGAGCCCCGCCACCACGGGCGAGATCGAGAGGAGCAGGGCAAACAGCCCGTGCCGGACGAATGAGAGGGGTGTGGACATCACGACTCCTTGCGTCGTTGGTCCCAGCGCTCGAGGAGCGCGGGGTACTGCTCTTCCATGAAGGCGAACATGTCTCTGAACGCCTGGAGGCGCTCTCGTTGTTCCGCCGGGCGGTCTTCCAGGAGCGCGAGCCCCTTGTCCATGAGCTCCCGCATGATCTGGATGCGCGCGACCGACGCGTGCATCACCCGATCGAGGGAGTCCGGCGTGACCTCGAAGTACATCTTTCGCGAGCCGGGGCGGGGGACGCGCTGGATCAGCCCGGCGGCCAGCAGGGCCCGGGTGGACTGGCTGATGGCCCCGCGGGACGCCTGGAGCGCATCGGCGAGGTCGGACGAGGACTGTTGCTGGGGTGCGCAGATCAGCAGGTGCCCGAGCACCCGGCCGGTCATCCGGGGGAGCCCCTCGCGTTCGAGGGCCAGCGCGATCTCCTCGACGAAGTGCTCGCGCATGTACTGTTCGGACTCGGGATTCAGCGGCACGCACGTCCTCGGGGTTTCGCATGCTGTACGACTTGTTGAATGTTCAATAATCAGTGAAAACCCAGCGTCAATCGATCCGGTGTGGGTTTCTGAGGGCAGACGGGTAGACTCGCGCCGTGGGACGATTCTCGAACATCGACGACCCCGAGAACGTGGCGACCGACGTAGGGGCCGAGGTAGGGGCCGACCCGGCGTTCGATGGGCGTCCGTTCGCCGATCGCTACCAGATCTCAGGCGAGATCGGGGCTGGCGGGATGGCGGTGGTGCACCGGGCCCGCGATCTCGTGCTGGGCCGCGAGGTCGCGCTGAAGCAGTCCACCGAGCTCGACCGCGAGATGCAGCAGCGGTTCGGGCGAGAGGTGCTGCTGACGGCTCGCCTGAACCACCCGAACATCATGACCGTGCTCGACGCGGGGATCCTCGAAGGCCGGCTGACCTTCGTGATGCCCATCGTCGAAGGCGTGACCCTGCGCGACCTGATGGCGGCCCGCTTCCGCGACGAGCAGGTCTACGGTCGGGCGGTCACGCTGCGGCGGGTGATCGACGCGCTGCGGATCGCCTGCGACGCGGTCGGGTTCGCGCACGGCCGCGACGTCGTCCATCGCGACCTGAAGCCCGACAACATCATGCTCGGAAAGCACGGTGAGGTGCTGGTGCTCGACTGGGGCATCGCCAAGGTCCTGGGCGAGGACACCGCCGAGATCGACGTCGAGTCGCTGGGGATCGACGTCCACGCGCTGGAGAGCCGCAGCAACAAGGGGCTCACGGACATCGTCCGCGCTCAGGACCTCACCGACGGCCTCCTCGGAACGCCGGGCTACGTGGCGCCCGAGAACTTCGAGAACGGCGATCACGACGCGCGCAGCGACGTGTTCGCGCTGGGGTCCGTGCTCTACCTGGCGCTGTGCGGGCGCAGTCCGTTCCGCGGACGATCCGGCTACGACGTGCTGATGGCGCTCCGCAAGCGCAAGCGGCGCGCGATCCGGGGCCGGCTGTACGTCCCCCGAGGGCTGGCGGCGGTGTGTCGACGCGCGCTGGCCTGGGATCCCGACGAGCGGTACCCCGATGCGTCCGCGATGGCGCGCGATCTGGAGGAGTGGCTCGAGGGGTCTCGCCAGCTCGAGGTCGCCTGGCGCAAGGCGGATCAGCTGGTGGCGGAAGCCCAGGTGCTGCTCGAGCAGATGAGCCAGGCTCGCAAGCGCGCCGTACAGCTGCGCCAGGATGCCGCTCTGGAGCGCGAGACCACCGCAGTCCACGCGCCCCTGGCCGACAAGGAAGCGATGTGGGCGCTGGAGGATCGCGCCTCCGATGCCGAGCTCGCGGGCGATCTGGCCGAGCAGCACGCGGTCGACCTGTTGCTCGGTGCCAAGGCCCACGTGCCGTCCCACGACATCGCCACCGAGCTGCTCACCCAGACCCTGCGCGACAGCCACCTGCGCCTGGAGTCCGCCGGACGTACGCGGGAGGCTGCCCGGATCGGACACACGCTGCGGTTCCACGACGACGGGGGGCGGTACGCCAGCTACCTCGAAGGGCAGGGGCTCGTGACCCTCGCCGCCACTCCGGACGCCGAGGTCACGCTGTATCCGCTCGAGGAGCGGGGCCGCAGACTGGTTCCGGGCCGCGAGAAGTCCCTGGGTTCCACGCCGATCGACGCGATGGAGCTGGCGTTCGGGAGCTACCTGTTCGAGCTCTCGGCGCCGGGCCACCAGCCGATCTGCGTGCCCGTCCTGCTCAAGCGTCGCGGGATCTGGCCCCCGCTCCAGCACGTCGGGACCGGCGCATCGGGTCGTACGGCCGACCTCTCAGCGACACCGGGGCCCGCTCCACTCGTGCTGCCGGGGCTCTCGGACCTCTCGGACGACGAACGGTACGTGGCGGCGGGCCACTTCCTCTCCCGGCGCGCCGACCGACGCTGGGCGTGGTGCGACAGCTTCGTGATGCAGCGCGACCCCGTCACCTGGGACGTCTACGGCCGGTTCCTCGAAGCCCACCCCGAGCACGCCCCCGAAGGCGAGCCCGGTCCGCCCGACACACCGGTGCACAGCATTCCGTTCGTCGCCGCCGAGGCCTTCGCGGTGTGGTGGTCGACCCAGACGGGTCAGGCGTGGCGCCTGCCGACCGAGCTCGAGTGGGAGAAGGCGGCAGGAGGCGTGGACGGCCGGACCTACGTGTGGGGCCCGCACGCCGATGTGGGCTGGGGACGCTTCCGCGACAGCCGGCCCGATGGTCCCCGACCCGCATCCGTCTCCAGTGAGACCCTGGACGTGAGCGTCTACGGAATCCGCTGGCTGGCCAGCAACATGGCATCGTGGTGCGTGCCCGTCAGCCAGGCCAAGGGCTTGCAGGTCGCGCGCGGGGGGTCCTGGCTCGACGACGCCACCCGGAGTGCAGTCGGTCTGAGACGCCTGGTACGCGACGGCCACTGGAGCGATGCGATCGGTTTCCGCCTGGTTCGCGCGCTTTAGCTACCCCGGGATCGCGAGCGGCCGGCTGTCGCTCGGAGGCGGCGGCGGCGGGTCGTCCGAGCCGGCAGGGGGCAGATCGCCCGGGCGGAGCGGGCCACTCGGAGCTGCGGGTGCTGCTGGGGGCTTCGGAGCCGCTGGGGGCGCTGGAGGTGCCGGAGGAGCGGGCGGCCGGGGATGGCCGTGCGCGTGGCGCTCGGGTGGGGGCGGAGGCGGCGCGTAGGCCGGGACGGGCTCCTGCTTGCGCTTGCGCGAGAAGTCCCCGAACAGCAGGGTGGCCTGCAGCCCCACGTGGGGGAAGGTGAACTGGGGGTCCATGTCGCGACCCGCCACGCCGAGCACGTTGAGGGGGAGGTTGGCGAAGACGCTGCCCTCGACGGCGGCCCAGTGCCCGATCGCGAGGCCTGCGCCGAACGAGGGCCGGGTGTAGACGAACATGCCGTCGAAGCGGCCCGAGTCGATGCCGTGCACGCCGATCCAGCCGGCGCCGACGGTGTTGTAGCCCATCAACCAGAAGCCGCCGCGCTTGCCCTGGAAGCCGAAGTGCGCGCCGCCCATGGCCATGTTGGCGTACGGGCCGTCGCAGAAGTGCCCTTCGCCGCCGCCGCGCTTGCCGTTCTTGGCGCGGTAGCCCATGCCGCCGATGCAGCCGAGGCTGTTGGCGCCCACCTGACCGGGGACCTGCCAGGGGATCTGGGTGGTGTGGACGGTGACGCCGCCGCCGCCGTAGCTCACACTCTGGGCTGCCGCGGGGGCGGACAGGGCGAGGGTGGCGATGGATGCGGCGAGAAGCGTCGCGGGGGTTTTCGACCAAAGCATGGGAGTCCTCCGGTTGACTCTGCACCTGACTCGACACCGATGGACGTCTGAAGTGTCACTCCATTCACGAGGTTTTCCGGATCGGTGTGATCGCGCCCGTCCCAACGAGCGGATCGCGGATATGATGCGCGTGTCATGGCGCTCGAACCCGGAACCCAGGTCGGAGGATACGAAGTCCTGGACCGCATCGGTTCGGGAGGCATGGCCAGTGTGTGGCGGGTGAAGCACACGGTGCTCGGCTCCACCCACGCGCTCAAGGTGCTGCGATCCGATCTGGTGGCGAACGCGGGGATCCGGCAGCGGTTCCTGGACGAGGGACGACTGCAGGCCCAGCTCAAGCATCCGGGCATCGTCCGCGTGACCGACCTGGTCAGCGAACCCGGTGTGGCAGGGCTGGTCATGGACCTGCTGGTCGGAACCCCCCTGGACGTCGAGCTCGAACAGGGGGCGCTCGGCGTCGAAGCCGCGGTCGCGTGGATGTTGCAGGTCCTGGGTGCGGTCCACTACGCCCACGACTTCGGGGTGGTGCACCGCGATCTGAAGCCGTCCAACCTGTTCATCGCCGATCCCTTCGCGACGAAGAACGGCGGGGAGGCGAGTGGGGCCCGACGCCGGACGATGCGGGTCCTGGACTTCGGCATCGCGAAGGTGGCCGGTCGCTCGCGCACCCTGAACAGCGAGACCGTGGGGACCTACGCCTACATGAGCCCCGAGCAGGTCCGGAGCTCGTCGTCGGTCGATCGGCGGTCGGACATCTTCGCGCTCGGAGCGGTGTTGTTCGAGATGGTCACGGGCCATCAGGCGTTCGCTGGAGACACCGACTACGCCACGATGCAGCGGGTCGCGGATGCTGCGCGGGTGCCTCCCGAGGTGCACGGGGCCAACCTGCCTCCGAGCCTGGAGCGCGCGCTCGATCGGGCGCTGGAGCGCGATCCCGAGGACCGGTTCGCGACGGCCTCCGAGTTCGCGACCGCCCTGAAGCGCCTCGCCCGACCCGAGGATCTGGCGATCCTCGAGGACTGGGAGGGCGCCGAAGCCCCGGCGCCGGTCTTGCTGGGGGGCGAAGCGGCCGCCACCTGGAACGGAGGGACCGTTCCGGGCATCGAGGACACACCGCTGTCGGATCTCTCGGACGAAGCACTCGAACGGCTGGACCGCGGCCTCGAGGACGACATCGCCACGCTCCAGGAGACCAACCAGGATCTGGGCCGACCCCTGAACACCCGGGAACGTGCGCTGGACGACGTCCCCGTGGAACCCGCCCAGCGCACAGAGGCCCTCCAGCCCCTGCCCGATCTGCCCGATCTCGACGAAGACGCCGTTCCGACGGAGGACGCGACGCTGTCGGAGCATGCCACCGAAGAGCTGCAGCCCCGCGCTCCGGCTCCGATGATGGTCAGCGAGCACGCAATCGCCGTCGAACGGCACGAGATCGCGGTCCGTGTGGCGGGTGCGGCGCAGATCGTGGCCGGTCTGATCAACACGTTCGCGCTGTGGATGATCATGTGCTGGGGGTTGTACGGCGGGGTTCCGGCCGCGCTGACGGTGATCGGGTTGCCCCCGTGGATGGCGGGGTTCGGGAGCTGTGCGGCGCTGCTGGGCTGTGGGCTGCTGATCCTGGGGCCAATCGAGGTGGTCGCCGGGCTTCGAGCCGTGCTGGCGGGTGCTTCGGGGCGTCGCACCGTGATGCGCACGGCCGTGTTGGAGCTGGTGGCGCTCGCCTGTGGGGGGGTCCCGTCCTTCCTCGTGGGGCTCGGGGTCACGGGACTCCTGCTCGCGCTTCCGGATCCGGGCGACGCTCCGGGTTCCGAGGCGGGGTCCGGTTCGCGCTCGGGAACCGGTTAGGTCCGGGCGCATGCAGCGTATGGTCGCGATGCTGGACGCGTTCACCGCGTTCTTCTTCAGCCGCCAGATGGCCTGGTGGATCTGGCCGGCCGTCCTGGTCGGGATCGCGGTGGTCTGCGATGCCCTGTCGCTGTTCTTCCAGCCCATGGGCACCGAGTGGGTGGCGTTTCCGGGCGGCATGCAGTTCGGCGACACCTGCGCGATGATCATGGCGACCGGGCAGCCCTGTCCCCAGTGCGGAATGACCCGGTCGTGGGTGCACGGCATCCGGCTCGATCTGGTCGACGCCTGGTTCTACAGCCCGTCTGGACTGTTGCTCCTGATCTGGGCGAACGTCGCAGGCGTCATCGGCGCAGCGCGACTGATCACGAAGAATCCGCGGAAGTGGGAGCCGCCTACCGGCCTGATGATGGGCTGGGTGATGTTCTGGTTGTTTCCGATGTACCTGGGCACCTACGTGCTCCGGCTCCTGGGGATCAACCCGCTCCCGTAGGCTCGTTCACACCCAGGGTCTTCAACAGGCCCGCCAGCTCGGGTGGAAGCGGGGCGGTCACGTGAAGCGGCCCGTCTGGATGGGCCAGATCGAGGGTGGCGCAGTGCAGGGCGAGCCGATGCAGACCGTGCGCGCGCCAGGCTCGATTGACCCGGGTGTCGCCGTGGCTCGAGTCGCCGAGCACCGGGTGTCCGAGGCCCGCCAGGTGGCGGCGGATCTGGTGGAATCGACCGGAACGGGGTTCGACACGCAGGAGGGAGCAGCGGGGCTCGGCGAGGGTGGCGAGCACACGGATGTGGGTCTGGGCGGCACGCATCCGGCCGTCGACCTTCAGGGGCCGGTCGACCAGGTGGTCGTCGTAGCGTGTGGCCTGGCCCCGAACGAGGGCGTAGTAGGTCTTGCGACCGTCGGACAGCGCGTGCTGCCAGGCCGACACCGCACCCGGGGACAGCGCGAACAACACGGTGCCGCTGGTGGGTCGGTCGAGACGGTGGACCGGCCACACCCGCTGGCCGATGGTGTCCCGCACCCGGGTGAGCAGGACGTCGCGTTCGGGCGACAGGGCGGTCCGATGAACGAGAAGACCCGCGGGCTTGTCGACGACGAGTGCGTCGGGCCTGCGGGTCAACACGGTGATCGGTGCACCGATCACGGGTGTCGGAGCGTCCTCTGGAGGAGCGCTCCGCTCTGGGATGTGAGGCCTACCAGTAGACGTAGACCGCGACCATGGCGACGAACGCCTGCATGGTGATCACGGTGGTGGCGACGCCGCCTTCGACGAGCTTCAGGACATCCTTCTGGATCTGGGCGGGGCTGAGCATCGGAAACCTCACAGGGCAAAGAGTCAAAGTCGAGAGAAGTCTCGCTGGAGGACGATGCATGGTGCGTGCCAACTCTTCTGATCGCTGAAAAGCCACTTCTTTCCGAAAAATGTGAATCGAATTCGCAGAAATGGGCGGGAGTTCGGGGCATCGGTGGGACATCCGAGGGACAGATTCTCCCGTCTGACACGGATCCGTTGCGACACCGCCGTCCAAAGGTGGGGCACGCGTGTCCCAGATCCCGGTACAACGGGCTGGATTGAGGTGCGCAATAAATGTCGCATGTTGCGGAGACGTCGATTCCGCCGGCCCACCCTCGCAAGCGAGGGATGAACCGACCGAATCACTTCGATGGAATGTCTCGACGCGTTCGGGTACCCCCGGATAATGTGCTCGTTCCTCCGCGCATTTCCGGGGCACCGCTCTCTTGACCGTCAAGACATTCGCGCCAGCGCACTTGCGTTGGTCGGGCGCCATGGCGTACCCAGGGACATGCCACGCACACCGCTCCACTCCGTGATTGTTCGCTCCCTCGTCCTGGTCAGCACGGTCGCCCTCGCGGTGCCGACGCTGCAGGGGTGCTCGGCGGCGCGCAAGGAGTGGCGTCAGACCAAGCGGCTCGACACCTCCGAGGGCTATCGGGCGTATGCGACCCGCAACCCCACCTCTCCCTGGCGTTCGGAAGCGCTCACCCGGACCGAAGCCCTGGACTGGAAGAACGCGATCACCCGCGACTCCGTCGACGCCTGGGGCACCTACTGCGCGTTCCACCCGGGCTCGGCCAGGATCGGCGAGGCCCGCACCCGTCTCGAAGCGGCGCGCTGGACCGCCGCGAACACCGAGGGCTCCCGGCAGGCGTTCGAGCTGTACCTGGGCGCCCATCCCACCGGACCGCACGCCGAGGAGGCCCGCACGCGTCTGGACGAGATCGCGTGGGAGGAGGCCGACCGAGACGGGACGATCGACGCCTACAGCCGCTATCTGGTGCGCTACCCGAACAGCGGTCACGCCGACGAAGCCCGGAGCAAGCGCGAGGAGCTGTTCTGGGCGGACGCCACCACCAAGGACGGCCCGCTCGAGTACCGCGTGTACCTGAAGAAGTTCCCGAACGGGAAGTACGCGGGAGAGGCGAAGGCGGCGGTCGATGGCTTCCGGTTCTCCGGGCTGGCGATCCGGCTCGTGGTCCAGCGCACCGTCCGAGGCGACTCCCTCGCGACGCTGCAGAATCAGGTGCGGCCGCCGGTCGAAGCCCACTTCCAGAAGGCGGGATTCGACGTCGCGTGGCTCGAGACCATCGATGCGCGCGGTCGCGTGGTCGACCCCTTCGAGAACCTGCTGTTGGAGGTTCCCGAGAACCATGCCGGGCTGGTCGTCGTGCTGGAAGAAGAGCCGGGCCGGGCCTTCGCGCCGTCCGGCAAGGCCACCGACATCGAAGCCGAGTTGTTCGTCGTCCCCCCGGGTCGGATCCGGCCGTTCCTGACCGACGAGATCGAGGCGTCGACCTCGCCCCGGGTCACCGTTCAGAACGAGCACGGACTGCACCTGGATGCCCAGCGGCAGCTCGGCGTGGCGATCACCGAGGCGAAGCTGCCCCTCGACGACTGGAAGAAGTGATGCCGGCCAGTCACATCGCCGAGATCGGATTCACCTGGGACGGACAGCCGGTGCCCGCGTCCGAGCGCGCGCGACTCACGCTGCAGCCGCCCCACGCGTCCGGAGGGCGCCCCGGCGTGCTCACCGTCCAGGTGGAGGCGCCCTTCTTCGGGGACCCCCCTCCAAAGAGCCCGTCTGGGCCGACCGATCTGGCAGACGCCTTGTGGGAGCACGAGGTCGTGGAGCTGTTCGTGGCCGGGCTGGCTCCCGCTGGCGAACCCACTCCGTACCTCGAGGTCGAGCTCGGTCCCCACGGCCACTCGCTGGTGTTGCAGCTGTCGGGGGTGCGCAACCCGGTGGAGTCGGGGCTCGTGGTGCCCTGGACGGCCACGATCGAGGGCGACCGATGGCGGGGTATGGCCGAGATCCCTCTGGGAATGCTCCCGATGCGTCCGGCGCGGTTCAACGCGTACGCGATCCATGGAACTGGCGAGGCCCGGCGCTACCTGGCGATGACCCCCGTTCCGGGCCCGGCGCCGGACTTCCATCGACTGGAGTGCTTCGCTCCCTGGCCGTTCCCGCGCCTCAGCGGCGGCAGCTGAAGACGAAGGCGGGCGGCAGGTTGGCCCAGGCGATGCGGCTGCGCGTCACCTCTCGGAAGTTCTCGCCCAGGAAGGCCTTGAAGCGCCGCGCGGCCGGAAGCGGCTGGGCGTGCCAGTAGGTGAAGGTGACCATGCGGGCGTCGGGGGTCATGGCGGCGAGGAGGCCGTCCAGGATGGCCTGTTGCT
The DNA here is from genome assembly GCA_965224055.1 of Myxococcota bacterium. Classification (GTDB taxonomy): domain Bacteria; phylum Myxococcota_A; class UBA796; order UBA796; genus JACKEQ01. The sequence continues at coordinate 8,305,957 of OZ245034.1, forward strand.
GCTCGACGGGCCAGATCGCCCACGGGAGGCTGCTCACCACGCGGTCGACCTGCGGATGGCCCCACTCGGCGCAGATCTCGGGAAGGTCCTGTGCGTAGCGCTCGACCACGTGGGCGGTGGGGTGCCGCTTGCGGAGCTCGGCTGCGAGCTCTTCGACGGGCTCGAGCACGACGAGCGGGTTGTCGGGGTGGCGCTTCAGGAGCTCGGCGGTCATGGGCCCGGTACCCGCCCCGATCTCGGCGACGACGTGGCCGGGCTCGATGGCGGCCTCGTCGACCATGATCTTCGCCAGCTGCGGCCCCGACGGCGCGACGGCTCCGATGGTGACGGGGTCGGCGAAGAACTGACGCAGGAACACGCGGGCGGACATGCTGCCGAGTACCGTACAATGGACCCGGATGCACACCCGACCGCCATTCCGGATGCGGACGCGGTGGGAGGTCGGTCTGCTCGGTTCGTTCCTGGTGGGCTGCAGTAGCTCGTCGGAGCTGGATCCTTCGGGAGACACCACCGCCGAGTCCCCCACGCGGTGCCGCGACTACGAGACCCCGTGGGACGGGGTCGAGACCGACTGCGATCCCACGAACGAGTACGACTTCGACGGGGATGGGTACGTCGTGGACCGGGTCTGGGTGGACGGACACTGGGAGGACGGCCTGACCCTGGCGCGCGCCTGGGTCGACGCGCACGAGAACACGTTTCCCTCGCCGTTCCCGGCTTCGGCGCAACTGAAGGGGGGCGACTGCGACGATCTGGACCCCGCGATCCACCCGGGCGCGGCGGACGATCCGCCCTACGATGGGGTGGACACCGACTGCGATGGGGCCAACGACTTCGATCTCGACGGCGATGGATGGGTGCAGGAGGCGCACGCCGCCGAGCTCCAGAACTACATCGTGGGCTTTCTGGACGGGATGGCGCCGTTCGAGGTGCGCGTGGGCGACTGCGACGACACGGCCGCACACATCCACCCGGATGCGCTCGATGTGCCGTACGACGGGCTCGATGCCGATTGCGATGGCTCGAACGACTTCGATGTCGACGGGGATGGCTGGATCGCGGCCGGCCAATCCGACGCCTGGCGCGAGCACATTGCGGGTGGAGGCGCCAACGGGCACGTGGTGGCGGGCCTTGCCGACTGCGATGACGACAACGACTTCGTGAATCCGGGCCTCCCGGAGCGTCCGAGCCTCCCGCGCGACATCGACTGTGACGGAGACGCACTCCGACCTCGACTGGTCCTCCTGGACGGACGCGTTCGGGGCTCGGGTGTTCAGCTCGTGCAGTCGGACTTCTACGAGGCCGTGTTGTCGGCCGACGGTACGGGGCTGTGGGGGGCGGTGCTGCCCGTGGCTCCGGATCCTCGCGGTCACGTGGACTGGGTCTCGCTCACGAACGCCGAGGTCCGGGCCTTCGGGGGGCGCGCCACCTGGACCGGACTGACGCTGCCGTTCGTGACCGAGACGCGCTCGGGGCACGTCGCGCTCGATGTCGGGCTCTGGTCGGCGGGAACGGGGCCTGTGGGCGTCACCACCTGGGTCGACGAGGCGCCCCTGGACATCGGTGGAGACGAGACCGTGTTCGGTTCGGCGGAAGCGGACTTCGCGTGCGGACCCGCCGGGCTGCGGTTCTTCGACCCCTCGCGGCCGCCGATCCCCGCGTCCGATCCGCTCTGTGGCGTGCTCGATGGCCATCCCGTGGTGTGTGGGGACACGTGTGTGCTCTGGGAGGACGGGGTGACGCCGATCGAGCTGCCCTGGTCGGACCCCGACCAGCTGACGGGCGGGCACGCGGTGGTCGATGGGGCGGTCCTGGCCCCGGACGGCAGCGAGGTGTTCGCAGTGCCGGGTGCCGAAGACGTCGCTGTGGACGGGTCGCTTGCGGCCTGGGTCGTGGACGGCGCGGTGTTCGTGGCGTCGCCTTCGGGGGTGGCGGGCCCGCTGCACCTGGAGCGTCCGGACTGGATCCGGCATCGCGAGTCGCCCGAGCTGCTGAGCTTCCGCGCCGAGGAGGTCGAGCTGGGGTCGTACTGGGGGTTCGTCTCGATCTACGTGACCGGGCGGCGCGTCGGGCCCGACGGCCAGCTGGGGCCGCTCCGGTTGGCGCTCGCGCGCATCGACCCCTGAGCCCGCGGAGCCCGGACTACTCCGGACAGCTGGCGATGCGGAGCGAGCACGCCATGGCCCCGACGGACCCGGACGAGATCTTCTTCCATTCGCGCGTGCGCTGCTCGTAGGCGTCTCGGGCTGCTTCGATGCGCTTGAGGCGGCTGGCGGCCGTGTTGGCGCGCTCGACCGCGCTCGGAGGCGGGTTGGCCCCGAACCGGCGCATCTGCTCGTGGATCGCGAGGATGTACTCGTCGGCGGCTTCGAGCTTCTCGTCGTCTTCGGCGGCTCTGAACCGGGCGAGCGAGACCTCGACGATGGCGGCCTGGGCTCCCATCGCAGCCAGGTCTTCGATCAGGCGCTGCTCTTCGTCGATCGTGGTGATGTAGTCGACGCGAGCCTGCTTGGCCTCGGTCGCGGCGGTGCGCACCTTCCAGGCGCCGTTGGCCGACGCGAAGCCCACCAGCAGGACGACGAGGATGATGGGCAGCAGCAGCGGCTTGATCGGGCCGACGATGAACTGGATGAACAGCCGGACGACCTCCTGGACCGCGCCGTCTCCCATGCCCGCGAGGCCCGCGACCAGACGGTCGGGTGCATGCTGCTTGGCGGGGGCGGGGGTTCCGGTGAGGGTGCGTCGCTCCTCGGGCTCGGGGGTGTGCGGAGCCTCGCCGGGAAGCGTGGATGGCGCGACGTCCCCCCGAGGAGGTGCTGCACGCGGGGTGTTTTCGAGCACCGCATCGGGATCCGGCCCGTCTCCACGGCGTTTCAGGGCCGCGAGGCGCTCCAGGGCGGCGCGCTTGCGCTCCTGCTGACTGGGAGCGTCCTCGTCGATGTAGTCCGGATTGCTCGACGCCTGGAGGTTCTGCCCAGGCATCCGGTACGGAATCGGCTTGGGGGTGGCCGCCTTCTTCACACGGGCCAGGGGGTCCTTCGAGCCGGTGGTGCGACCGGTCGCGGCATCCTCGGCGATCAGCGTGGAGTTGGCCGGGGCCATCGTGTGGTCGAGCAGGGTCTCTTCGGCGCCCCCGGTGGTGCGCAGGGGTTGGGTGGCGGATTCGCGGTTGGGGGGCACGAACTGCTGGGGGATCGGGGACTCGTCGAACAACTCGACGACGAGCGAGGGGGCATCGATGGGCTTGGGCGGCAGGTGGTAGGCGACCTGGGCGAGCGCATCCCTGAAGGCCTGGGTGTCGGGGTAGCGGTCTTCGGGGTCGTAGGCGGTGGCCTTCTGGATGACGGGCCGAAGGGGTTGAGGCAGCGGCTTCAACAGGCGTGGCTTGTCGTGGGACATGAACAGGTCGCCAGGGGTGTCGCCCGTGACCAGCGTGAACAGGGTGGCGCCGAGGCCGTAGATATCGGCGGTGATCGAGACCTTGCTGGCGTCGTTGCGCTGCTCGGGTGCCATGTAGCCGACCGTGCCCATCGACACGCCGGTCTGGGTACCGCCGCCGCCCGGGACCGTGGTGACCTGGGCGATGCCGAAGTCGGTCACCTTGCAGATGCCCTTCTCGCTCACCAGGATGTTGTCGGGCTTGAGGTCGCGGTGGATGATCCCGTGCTCGTGGGCCTCTCCAACGCCCTCGGCCACCGCCCGGATGACCTCGACGGCCTGGCGGGGAGGCATGCGCAGGTGCTGCTCGAGGTAGTGGTTGAGCGAGCCGCCCCGCGCGATCTCCATCACCAGGTAGAGGCGACCGGAATCCTCGCCGACGTCGTACACCTGCACGACGTGGGGGTGGTCGATCTGGGAGAGGCTCTTGCCCTCGTTCTCGAAGCGTCGCCGGATGACGGGGTGCTGGGCGTATTCCGGCAGCAGCAGCTTGACGGCACGCCACGCGTCGAGCTCGTGGTCGTAGCACTCGTGGACTTCGGCCATGCCCCCCGCCCCGAGCCAGCGGGTCAGGGAGTAGCGGCCTTGGTCGAGTGACATCGGCGTCTGCATCGTGCCCAGGTATTCAGTCGGGGCGATTCGTGCTGGACAGCGGAGTGCAAAACTTCGGAACGCTCGTGTTCACAGGCGTGTCAGGCGCAACAGATTCCAGGTGTTCGCGCCGTGATTGTCGACGGTCAACATCAGCCGCTGGCCGGCCCCCGCGGTGACCGGGGCCTCGAACTGCTCGGTGTAGGCGGCTGGACCGCCCGGTATCGGCTCGATGCGCTCGTACAACACGCCCTCGTCGACGGACAGGGTGAAGGTGCCGTCGACCGGCTCGGGGTACGTCAACCAGTCGTGCCACCACACGATCTCGAGGAGGTCTCCGGCGCGGATGTCATCGGCCAACGCCAGCTCGACGGCCACCGGGGAGCAGCCCTCGGTGTCGATCTCGAGTGCCGACCCCTCGAGCCCGAACGCCAGGTCGGAGCAGTCGGCCCCCGCTCTCGGGTCGGATTCCGGAACGGGGCTCCACGCGGTGTTGTCGAGCAACTGAACGGGCTCGGATGTGCACCCGGCGACCGCGAAGACGAGTGTGGTGGCCACGACGTGCGACCAGGCTGTGGCGGGGGTCGGAGAGGGCATCGCTTCCTCCGTAACTCCGGGGTGCGCGTGGACGACGAGTGTCGCCCCGAGTTGTTGAGGTCTGGTCACGACTGCGTTGGCATCTGCGGGGCTGCGTTACGCGCCCGCAACGGGAGGATCCGTGACGAGATCGATCAGAGCGCTGTCGTTCACCGGAACACTGCTGTTCGCGCTCGGCGGGTCCATGGGGTGCGCCGAGCCCGCGCCGACGTACTACGCAGACCTCAAGCCCATCGTCGACAATCGCTGCGCGAGCTGCCACGAGGCCGGTGGAATCGGGCCGTTTCCGCTGGAGACCTACGACGAGGTCGCAGCGGTGGGGGAGATCGTCGCCAACGCTGTGGAGTCGGGCCAGATGCCGCCGTGGAAGGCGGAGGGCACCGATGTCGCCTACGACGGGGATCCGAGCCTCACCCCCGAGCAGATCGCTCTGTTCCGCAACTGGGTCGACAGCGGGATGAAGGCGGGCGATGCGGACGACGAAGGCGCTGCGTTGCCTCCGATCAGCGTCGAGCTGCCCCGGGTGGACGTCACGCTCGAGATGCCGGAGGCCTACTCCCCCGAGAACACGGTCGACGACGACTACCGCTGCTTCCTGGTGGACTGGCCCGAAGCGGGCACGCAGTACGTCACCGGGTTCGAGGTGGTGCCGGACAACACGACGGTGGTGCACCACGTGGCTGCGTTCCTGGTCCGTCCGGACGGTCTGGCCGGGGAAGGGGTGCTCGACACGTTCCGCGACTTCGACAGCGCCGAGGCGGGTCCCGGCTACACCTGCTTCGGCGGGCCCAGCGGCGCCGAGGGGAGCCAGGTGCCGATCCAGCAGGTCGCGCAGTGGGTGCCGGGCAACGGGGCCGTGTTGTTCCCCGAGGGCGTGGGGATCGCGGTGCCGGAGGGCAGCATCATCGTGATGCAGCTGCACTACAACACCCCGGCGTGGGACGGCACCCCGGACCGGAGCCGGATCGAGCTCATCACCGAGCCCAGTGTGGAGCGGGTCGGAGCCTTCGCGCCGTTCCTCGACCCCCTGTGGCCCCTCGGGAACATGGCCATCCCCGCGGGCCAGGAGACCACCCACACTCAGGAAGGCGATCCCCGGGAGTTCTTCCAGCTGCTGAACAGCGAGCTCGACCTGGATGCGGGCTTCGACATCCACGCGGCGATGCTGCACATGCACGACCTCGGACGCGAGGGAACCGTGCGCGTCGACCGGGCGGATGGCTCGTCGGTCGAGCTCCTGCACGTCACGGACTGGGACTTCGACTGGCAGCTGAACTACCGGTTCATGGAGCCCGTCGGGTTCGAGCCGGGCGACGCGCTCCACCTGTCGTGCCGGTTCGACAACGACCGGTCCGAAGACGCCAACTGGGGCGAGGGGAGCGCCGACGAGATGTGCGTCGGCAACCTCTTCATCTCCCAGCGCTGACGCTCATATCCGTTGTTCGCGGCTCCAGCCGGACTCGAGGTCGGTGATGGTGACGCTCACGATTCCGTCGGGATCGACGCGGTAGCGCTCTTCGACCACGGGCAGGTCGCTCTGGTGCTGGACCGTGATCCCGTCGAGGTCGCTGGACTCCCGGAGTGCGGGATCGAACGGGACGCGAAGCTCGCCGAACGGGGTGAGGTCGCCGACCGGGTTCCCGCCGTCGCCCATGCGGTCGCACTCCGCGAACCGGAAGTGGCCGATGTTGTGAACAGGCCGGTAGCGACGGGTCCATTCGCTGCCTTCCGGTGCGATGCGGGTATCGCGATCGAGGATGGGGTCGAACGCCACCTCGGCCCCCGACCGCAGCTCCCGGAACACCCCGAACGTGCGGGAGAACCGCTCGTGCAGCTCGGGGGCTTCGTCACTCGCGGCGATGGCGAGACCCACGGCGGTGGCACCGGATGCATAGGCGCTGCGCTTGACCCGGCGGCCGAAGACCTCCTTGAGCTGACGGCTGACGGCGGGCAGGTCCGAGCCGCCACCGACGACGTAGACCCCGGCCAGGTCCGACGTGTCGAAGCGTTCCTGCTTCTCGCCCTTCTTGCTGGGCTTCGGACCCGGCGGCAGGACCTGTCCGATGGTGTCGATGGTCTGCTCGATGAGCGGCCGGGCGGCGGTGTAGAACTCCTTCGCCTTGACCGTCGCCGTGATGTCGTCGTCTTCGTCGCCGTCCGCACCATCTCCGCCATCTCCGAGGTCGATGACGAGCCGGCGGCTGTTGGGCGACAGGCCTTCCTTGGCGAGTCGGCAGCGCTCGAGCAGCGCGACCTCGTCGAGGTTCGGCGACGCGTCGGCATCTTCGAGCGCGAGCTTCAGCAGGAGGCGATCGAAGTCCTCGCCCCCGAGCTTGTTGACGCCGGCGTTCTCCAGCACCGTGTGCCGGTCTTCGGCCATCTCGACGAGCGAGATGTCGAACGTGCCGCCCCCGAGGTCGTAGACCAGGACCTTCGAGCGGTTCGAGGTGAGGGTCCTGGCATAGCGGTGGGCGTACTCGATGGCCGCCGCACTGGGCTCGTTGAGCATCCCGGCGACGCGGAATCCGGCCCGACGGAAGGCTTCCAGCGTCAGGAACCGCTGGGCTGAGCTGGCGCGTGCGGGAACGGCGACGAAGGTGTCGAGCACGGGGGAGCCCTTCTTGGGGAGCGGGGCCGTGCTGCGGTGGACGATGGCCTCCCGGAGTGCGGTCAGGAAGCTGGCGAGCAGGGCGTCGAGCTCGATCTCGAGGTCTCCGACGCGGACGGTGGGCCGGGAAGCGGCGTCGGGACGGGCCAGGATGCGCTTGAAGCTCCGAAGCCCCGACCAGCCGGGCTGTTCCAGCCGTGCGCGTGCGACGTGCCCGAACACCAGGTTGGTGCCATCGCTCGCCGCGACGCTGGGGAAGTGATCGTAGACGTCGCCATCGTCGGCTTCGAACTGGACTACGGGGAAGTTGCCGCGATCGGCGACCGCGACGACGGTGCGGGTGGTGCCGAAGTCGATGCCGAGATTCATGGGGATCCTCCGGAGATCTGGGGAAGGTCGGCGCTTAATCGGAACGGCGCGCCGTGCAACCCCCCAGAGGACCGTGCCCCCCCGTCGTCGCACGTCGTCGCAGGACCGTTCGGGTACCCCCGGACAATGTGCTCGTTCCTCCGCGCATTTCGGGGGCACCGCTCTCTTGACCGTCAAGACATTCAGACGCGGTCGTGCTCGCGGAACCAGTCCCAGGCCGCTTCGATCCCCGCATCGGGGGTTCCCGGATCGTAGTCGAGCTCCCGGATCGCGCGCTCGGAGGACATGACGAACCCCTCGGTGTACGCCCAGCGCAGCGACATGGTGGTGACGGGCTGATCGTTGCCGGTCCACCACTGGACGAGATCGCCGACCCAGCCGACCGGCCGGGCGACGGCGTGGGGGACCGGGACTTTGGGCGGCGGGCGACCCACCACGCGGGCGATCCGCTCGAAGATGGCGCCGTAGGAGAGGTTCTCGCCGGCCAGGATGTAGCGCTCGCCGGATTCTCCGCGCTCGAGTGCCGCGAGCATGCCGTCGGCGACCCGGCGCACGTCGCAGAAGGAGTTGCACCCGCGGGTGAAGACGCGTCCGTTGCCGCGCGCCACCTGCAGGATCATCTCCCCGGAGCTCGGCCGTGCGTCGTAGGGCCCGAACATGAAGCCCGGATTGACGATCACAGCGTCGATTCGCCCGTCCTGGACGGCTTGTCGGACGTTCAGCTCGCTCTGGCGCTTGGTGGTGGCGTAGCCGTCGTCGAGGCCGAGCTCCGGGAGGTTCCACGGGCTGGACTCGTCACAGGGCGTGCCGTCTGAGCTGATCCCGACCGCCACCGTGCTCGAGACGTGCAGCAGGCGCTCGACGCCCGCCCGCTCGCACGCGGTCACCACGTGATCCGCGCCGGTGACGTTGGCCGCGACCAGCGCCGGGGTGGCGGTGGGCAGCATGCTGGTGCGTGCCGCGCAGTGGATGACGTGCGAACATCCGTCGAACGCCTGGGTGAGCGCGTCGAGGTCGGACAACGGCGCTTCGGTCCACTCGAGCTCCAGAGCGTCCAGATGGGCGGTGTTCGAGGTCGCCCGGCGGGTGCAGACCAGCTCGTGACCGGCCTCGCGAGCCCGTGCGGCGACGTTCGCGCCCAGGAGTCCCGTGGCGCCGGTGATGCAGATGCGCATCCGGAGAGGTTAACGAGGGCGCGCCGTGTCGACTCCGGAGGACCCCGTGTCTGGCGCCATCGACGTCCGCTCCATCCAGCTGCCGAAGGATGCCAAGGCCTTCATCGACGTGTGGTGGCCGATCTACCAAGGGAACCCCAACTGGGTGCCTCCGCTCCGGCTGGACATCCTGAGGTTTCTGAACCCGAAGAAGAACCCCTTCTTCCAGACCGCCGAGGTGCAGTGCTTCATCGCTTCGCGCGACGGCACGCCGGTGGGCACCATCGCGGCCACGGTCGACCAGCAGCTGCAGACCACCGAACCGGGGGTGGGCCTGTTCGGATTCTTCGAGTTCGTGGACGACGAAGCGGTCTCCGGAGCCCTTCTGGACGCTGCGAAAGCGTGGCTGAAAGCGAAGGGGATGGAGCGGATCCGGGGCCCGTTCAACTTCAACACGAACCACGAGTTCGGCCTGCTGACCGACGGATTCGACGACATCCCCTGCATCGCGAATCCGTACAACGCGGCGTACTACCCCGACCACTACGAGGCGCACGGGCTGCAGAAGGTCCGCGACTGGTACGCCTACCTGATGGACCGCAACGGGCCGCCCGAGATCGTGAAGAAGATCGCGGCACGCTTCATGTCGCGGCACCCGGAAGTCGAGATCCGAGCCCTCGACATGTCGCGCTACTGGGAGCAGTGCGAGGAGTTCTGGCAGCTCTACAACGACGCCTGGGAGGACAACTGGGGCCACATCCACATGACCCGCGAGGAGTTCATGGAGAAGGCCCGGGGGCTCAAGCAGATCATCAATCCCGATCTGGCGTTGATGGCGTACGTGAACGGGGAGCCGGCGGCCGCGTCGCTGACGGTGCCCGACTACAACCAGGTGGCCGTGAAGATGAACGGGCGACTGTTCCCGTTCGGCTGGTGGCACTTCCTGACCGGCCGGAAGAAGATCGACCGGCTCCGCGTGCTGGTGCTGGGCGTGAAGAAGGAGTTCCAGAAGCTCCCGCTGGGCGCGCCGCTCTACCTGCAGACCTGGGAGACCGCCTGGGATCTGGGCATCCAGAGCGTCGAAGCCTCGCTCATCCTGGAGGACAACCACCGGATGCGCGGCGCTCTCGAGAAGCTGGGGCTGTCGATCCACAAGACGTACAAGGTCTACGAGAACCCGCTGTAGGTGCCTGGATGCCCGGGCTCAGCGCGCGAGAGGTGGGTCGAGGGGCGGAGGCTTCTCGACGGACTCGCGGTTGGGCTTGACCTCGAGCTCTTCGAGCAGGACGGTCGGCGCCTCGAGGTGGATCCGGCTGATGCCGCTCGAGAACGTCAGGTCGCTGGACACGCCTGCAGCGGCGATATCGCGGAGGGCTCGACGATCGAGGCCGTCCAGGGCGACGTTTCGGAGCCGCGTCTCGCTACCGTCCCGGGTGACCCGGACGATCTCGACGGGGGTGGACAGCGCGTCGCTCGACCTCGACAGGGTCAGTCGCCCCAGGTTCCCGCCCTCTTTGAAGCGGCGGATGACGATGTAGCTGTCGTTGCCGTACGCCGCGGCGCGCTTCATGGCGAGCTTGTGGAGCTTCTTGTCGGACTGGACCTTGCGAGGCCGGACGGCGGTGACCATGGCGCCCCCCCGCACGATGTCGGAGCGGAGCTTCAACAGCCCGTGGCCATTGCTCGTTCGCACGCTGTCGGACGGGGTGCGGCTGGCGTAGTGGGTCTTCACGATGCCGTCGACGACGAGGTCGATGGGCTCGACCGGGGTGCCCTCGGCGTCGTGCGACACGGCGGCGGGCGAGTCGGGTGCGATGGCCGGATCGTCGCGCACATCCCAGCCGGGCGGGAGCAGGCGCCGCTTCACGCCCAGCGTCTCGCTGCCCGACCCGAAGTCGAACATCCGCGAGCCCTTGCTCGGCCGCTGCTTGGGTGGCGTGCCTTCGAGCGCGGGCAACAGCAGCTCCCGGAACAGCTGGACGGCGGCGTCTCCCTCGATCAACACGGGCCCGATGAGGGGTTCGGTGGGGATCTCGGCGTCGGTCCAGGCGATCAGCGACGCGGCCATCGCGTCGGCTTCGGCGTGGAGTGCGGCGAGGTCGGGGAGCTCGTCGACCGTGCGTGCGTGCCAGCGTCGACCATCCGACATCCGCGTGCCGTCTTCGGCCAGGACCTGTGCGCTGAACCCGATGGAGGCCAGGGCGTACGGCCGCTGTACGTCGGTACCGCCGGAATCGAGCACCAGAACCCGCCCACCGGCCGCGTCTCCGGTCGCGCTCGACAGGGCCAGGCCGCGATGCTCGCGGAAGCGCTCGGACACGGCGACGATCCGCTCTCTCAGGTCGCCCAGTCGGGGCTTCTCGGCGGGTGCGGCGCTGTGGACCGTGGGCGGCGAGGGGATGGTGAACTCGGGCGGGCCGGGGTCTTCGTCGACCGAGCTGCGGCGGGCATCGGCGGCCTGCTTGGCGGACAGGTTCTCGACGGCCTCTTTGTAGGCTTCGTCGGTCGCGAGCCACGCGTCCTTGCGAATCGCGTCCTCCACGTCCCCCATCACGAGCTGGCGGCGGACGATCCCCTGCTTGGAGCGGAACCCGGCGGCGAAGTTGGCGCTGTCGTCCTCGACGCTGCCCACCCGGGCTTCGACGATCAGATCCCGGTCGAGCAGAGCGTGGTCGTAGTCGACGGCGCCGAGGGATGCGCGGATGTTGCCCCGCCAGCGCTCCACCAGCCGGTAGGCGATGAAGTAGGGCGGGTCGGCGTCGTCGAGCGACAGCTCTTCCACGGAGCGCTGCAGCTCTGCGGACAGGCCCGCGCGCACGGGGTCTTCGGGAGTCGCGCGGTCAGAGGACTGGGCGGAGGACTGAGCGTAGACGGGCCCGCTGGCGAGCAGGGCGGTGAGGAACAGGGGACTCACGAGCCACTCCCGGGGCCGCCGGGCTTGGTGAGGAGGGGCGGGCGGTCGCTGCCGGTCTCCTTCTTCTGGGTCTCGAGCTGCCGGATGAGCAGCGAGGGGCTCACGGCGGCGTTCGGCACGCTCCCCGACTCGGCGCCGCAGAAGCCGTTGAACACGCCGGGGTCGTCGCCCGCCGCCACCACGCTGGACAGCGCGACGAGCGGGGTGCCCACGAGATCGATTCCGCGCACCAGCTCATCCGGGCGTCCGTCCGCGTAGACCTTCCAGCCGTACAGCGCGCGGATGTTGAAGCTGTTCGGCATCATCCGGCCGGTGAGCGTGAAGCCCCCCGCGAGCTCGTCGATCACCAGACCGAACTCCCGACCGCTGGCCCGCACCTCGGCGACGAGCTGCTGGCGGAGCTTCTCGAAAGGGACGGGGTCGGTGGTGGTGACGATGGTGTTCGCCATGCGCGCCACCGGTTGCCGGCCCGCCTGTGCGCGGCCGTGCCCGTTGGACTGCTCGAACCCCTCGACGTCGATGGGCGACCGACTCATGAGGAAGCCCGCGAACACGCCGTTGTCGACGATGGTCGCCCGCTGTGCCGGATGGCCTTCCTGATCGTAGGCGTAGTGCCCGTTGAGGTGCTCTCCCGCCCAGGTGTCGATGGTGGGGTCGTCGACGATGCTGATGGACGTAGGCAGCAGGGTGTCGCCGACCCGGTCGCGAAAGGTCTGACCTTCGTCGTCGTCCTTCTGCCGGTGCCCCTCGACCCGATGGCCGATGACCTCGTGCACGAACACCCCGGCTGCAGGGCCCCGAAGCAGGATCGGACCGTCGTAGGGCGCGCCCAGCGGGGCGTCTCGGAGGGCGACCGTGTGGTCGACGAGATCCTCGGCCCAGGTCTCGAGCTCGACCTGCGTGGGCAGGGACCCGGGATCGCGGACGTCCTTCCAGCGGTAGAGGCGGAGATCCATCCCGTCCTCGGCGCGCGTGCGGGTCTGGATGCTCACCCGGAGCCAGGTTCGGGGCTGCCGGATGCGCGTGCCCTCGGTGTTGACCACGTACTGGGTCTCGGCGACGGCGCGGAGGCCCGCCTCGCTCCAGTGCACGTCGGGATGGTCGTCGAGGGTGTCGGACAGCGCGACGAGACGTTCCTCCCAGGCGCCGCGATCCACGGTCAGCTCGGCGCGATCCCCCTCGTCGACCACGGCAGCGGCTTCGGAGAAGTCCGGGGCGTCGTGCTGCTCGGCGACCTTGACGGCCTGCAGGGTCTCCAGCTTGTTCCACAGCTCCTGGGCGTCGCGGATCTCCTTGGCGGACGCCTCCCAGATCGTGGTGCGGATGGCGTCGGGGGTCAGGGAGTCGTCGCCCATCACCGGCAGGTCGAACGACTGACGGAAGTTGCGCGAGAACCGGTCGCCGTCACGGACGGGATGGGTGCTGTCGAGGGCCATCGAGCCCACGCGCACATCGACGTCGAGGATGGCGCGGCGGCGCTCTTCGGTCTGGGCCAGCGCACCGTACCGGGCTTCGATCGTCCAGCGATTGGCGTCGGAGACGCGGTAGGTGAGGTGGTAGGGCGCGTCCTCCTCGGCCTCCCAGGCCTCCTGGGTCGCTTCCAGCTCGTCTACGAGGGCGTCCAGGATGGGGTCGCCTGCGCGGGCGGTGGAGGAGGTGAGGGTGGCCACCGCCATCGACAGGATGAGCCACGAACGGGATGCGCGCGAGCAGAGTGGCGTGGAGGGCACGAAGGGTGCCGCGAGCCGCATGGAGCCTCCGTCTGGGACAGATGGGGTGGTTTGCGATCGGTTGGGCGGCGAGCATACCTCCGGATCTCCAGACAGGAGCTTTACAACGGAGAAAGTATTCTCGAAGCTGGATTTTCGGCGTTGCTGCGGTCGCGGGGGTTCCGGGGCGGATCCGGCTTCGGAGCCTCGGGTTACCTCCGGCGGGTCACGAGGAGACAGACGTCCATGTCGGATATCCTGCAAAATGGCGGCCCCATGGCCATGGCGGTCCTGGGACTCGGAGGCCTCGGCGCACTCGTCGCGCTGATTCTGGGTGGCCTCTCCTTCACCAAGAAGCGCGTTCCGCTCGCGGCCTTCGCGATCATGCCCATCCTGGTGTGTGCAGTCGGGGCCATCGGGGCCTGGAGCGGCGCCGGGAACGTGTTCAGCGCGATCGAGACCGCTCCGGCCAACAGCCTGAACGACGTCGCGATGCAGGGTCTGTGGACCGCGCTCACGGTCGACTGGCTGTCCCGCTGGGTCGCTGCATTCCTCCTGGTCCTGTGCGCCTGGTGCGCGGGTGTCGGTGCCACCATCGCGGTCGGTCCCTCCTCCGAGACGCGCCTCACGCCGTTCGCTGCCGCATTCGCAGCGCTCACCTCTGTGGTCGGCGCCATCGGTCTGGCCGCGTACGGCCTGGGCAAGGGTCTCGATCTCGAGGCACAGCTCGTCGCCGCCGTCGTCTTGTTCGGCGGTCTCGGCGTGGCGTTCTCGAGCGCTCGCCGCGCGGTCTACGAGCACGCGTTCCGGGTCGCCGGGATGCGCTTCACGAGCGCCGCCTGCTTCGTGCTGGCGGTCATGTACGGCGGTCGCGCGGTGTCGATGGGCACGCAGATCGCGATGTTCGGTCCCAACGGGTCCACCCTGGGCCTCGACCTGCCGAGCGCAGTCGTCCAGTGGAACCAGGTCGCCGACCCCGTCTGGACGCTGGCCTGGGCCTCGTTCGGCGTGGCCGTGCTCATCGCGTTCTTCGGCTTCATGAACGAACTCGGCGAGATCGTCCAGCGGTTCACGCTCGTCGACGTGTTCGCGACGCTCATCCTGGTCGCGGGCCTGGCGACGGTTCGCGTCGTCGAGGAATCCCGCACCAACGCCCTTCTCGAGGTCGGAACCCACGCTCCGGCGCGGGCCCTGTTCGACGAGTGGGGCACCGACTTCGCTTCGGGTGCGGTCACCATCGAGAAGGCTGCGGTCCCGGCCAGCCCCGCGAACGGCGGCTACGGCGACGTCATCGTCTACCACGACTTCACGGTGGGCTACGACGAGGACGGCAACCCGATCACCAAGCGCGAGTGGCGCCGCACGTCGGCCTGGGACGGCTCCAGCTGGTACGCCGACAGCTCGCCGCTGGACTGCGACGGCCGGCCCGACTGCACGCCGCCCACCATCAGCACCGAGCGGATCCCGCTCATCGCCATCGGCAAGAGCGAAGACGCCACCAACCTGCTCGACATGGCCAAGACCCTGCCGGGCGGCGAGTTCATGCTGCTGCTCCGCGCCACGGACTTCGGCAGCGAGACCCTGGTTCCGTCCGCCCTGGCGCACAAGCAGCTCGGCTTCCTGCCCGTCCGTGTCGAGGCCGAGGTCGACCTGCAGAAGCACATCTGGGTCGATGCCGGGTACAAGGAGATGTTCTGGGGCCCCACCTACTGGTTCGGGGAGAACGAGGACAAGGAGCCGCTGTTCTACACGGACGCGATCTTCGAGCAGACCGGTTCCGACGGCGTGCACGTGCTGGTCAGCGAGCGGGCACGCGTCGAAGGCGTGGCCTCCTCGTGCGTCGCATCGCAGAACAGCCACGACGACGGCCGGGCCATCCCGAACGACAAGTGGTGCAGCATCTCGCTCGGCGAGGTCGACGAGTGGCGTGACCAGGCCATGGAGGTCTGGGAGCTTCCCGAGAACGACAACTGGCTGCGCGTGAAGATCGAGGCCCCGGGTCCCCGCGACATGGAAGAAGGTGCCGAGCCCATCGACACGGCCAAGATGGAGGATGCCTTCCGTCGCGAGACCGCAGCGGTGGAGTACTGCCAGCTGCTCGCCCACGAGAAGGCGCTCGAAGAGTACGACCCCGACGACGAGGAGTCCGAGCTCGCCGAGACCTCTGGTCGCCTCGAGATGTCGGTGGTGATCAACAACCGCGGTCGGGTCAACGGCATCTACACCGAAGACAAGTCGCGCCTGAAGAACCGCGACATCACGGGCTGCATCGCGAAGCGGCTGCGCAAGTGGTCGTTCGACGAGCTGCCCAAGCCTGCACCGGTCGAGGAGGGCGAAGAGAAGCCCGAGCCCCTCGAGGTCACGGTCTACCTCACGTACTCGCTGCCCGAGCGGGTCGAGGACGAAGAGGAGTTCGCCACCTTCTTCGACGAGTGGAAGATGGCGCGGCTTCCCGACGACGCCGCGATGGACGAAGAAGAAGCGCCGGAGTAGCGCTTCGGCGTCCGTCGAGCGGGTCGCGGCTCCGGGCTACGGGGTCGCGGTGGCCAGGTAGTTGAGGTCGAGCTGGTGGTTGCCGCTGTTGTTGGCGGAGCCCTCGAACGAGACCTGGTACGGGTTGAGGCTGTTGATCTGCCACTGCTCGGTGAAGAAGTCCGCCCCCGAGAAGCTGATCGCGGGGTCGTAGCCGTAGATGTCGATCAGGAAGGTGCCGCTGGTGACCGGCTGGGCGCCGGTGTTGCCGTTGACGTTGATGATGGCCATCAGCGGGTTGCCTGCGGTGTCGTCGATGAGCCACGCGGCCCCGGTGCCGTCTTCCCGCACGCATCCCGTGATGTTGGTGATGTCCGTCGCCTGAAAGGCATCGTTGATCAGCAGGTTGTTGAACGTCAGATCGGCAGAGCTCGCGCCCACCCATCCGGCGCCGGCCACGGCCGTGCACTGGCCGTCGGTGTCCATGGGGAGGTCGGGAAACCCGCCGCCCCCGGCATCACAGGCGCCGAGGAGCCCGACGGACGCAGCGAGGAGCACGACGGTGCGTGCGGACGGGCGGGGAACAGAGCGGGTGGAGACTGGGTGCATCATCGACCTCCGGGGTGGATGCTCAGCACCTTATACGGGTCAGACGAGCGGCTGCGCGCCAAGGTGCACCGCAGCACGGGAACGTAGAGAGCGGAGGACGGGAATGGGGTTCGGGGAACGACTCGCGCGCGCCATCGACGGCGGCAAGGCTCCTGTGGTGGTGGGCCTCGATCCGCATGCAGATCGGCTGCCCATCCCGATCCTGGACCGGATGGTCGACCCCCACGCCGCTCTGGGGATGTGGGCCAGCGCGGTGGTAGACGCGGTGGCGCCGGTGGCCGTGGCGGTCAAGCCCCAGGTCGCGTTCTTCGAGCAGTACGGCGCGGCGGGGGTGCAGGCGTTGAGCGACGCGTGTCGGTATGCCCGGCAGCGCGGGATGATCGTGCTGCTGGATGCGAAGCGCGGCGACATCGGGAGCACGGCCGAGGCGTATGCCCGGGCGACGCTGGACGACGACGGCCCGATGGGTGCCGATGCCGTGACGCTGTCGCCGTACCTGGGGGCCGAGTCGCTGGCACCCTTCGTGGCACGGGTGGCGCGGGGCAAGGGGCTGTTCCTCCTCGTCCGGACCAGCAATCCGGGCGCCGAGGTCTGGCAGGCGGGTATCGCCGAGCGGGTGGCAGACTGGATCCGGGCTCAGAACGAGACGTTCGGGGGCGACCCGGGGCCCATCGGGGCTGTCGTGGGGGCGACCCTGCCGGGTGCTCCGTGGCGGGAACGGATGCCCGGCGCGTGGATCCTGGCTCCCGGCATCGGCGCCCAGGGAGCCGGGCCCGAAGACGTCCTGGGCCATCGTCGTGCCGACGGAGGCGGGCTCCTGGCGACCTCGTCGCGCGGAATCCTCTATGGAGACGTGCCGCGGGAGGGGGTGGGCTGGGAGGCCCGCGTCGCCGAGCGTGCTCGGGCACTGGCGATTGCGGTCAGCCTGTAGGGCTGGTGTGTTGCCCCGAATCGCAACCACGGCTAGGGAGTGCGGAGTTTCGGAGGTTCTTCATGCGCAACGCGCTCTTCACCGTCTCCACCGCAGCCCTGATCGTCGGCTGCTCCAACCCCACCGCCAAGGGTACCCTCACCGATGGCCTCTCCGGTGAGCCCATCGCCGAGATGCGGTTGATCGCCGAGGCCACCGGTCAGACCAGCCTCACCTGCTCGACCTTCGAGGCCACCACCGACGCCAAGGGGGCGTTCACCTTCGGTGAGCTGTGCTCGGGTACGCCCTACCAGGTCAAGCCGGCCAACGAGAACCTCTGGCTCGCCGAGACCGACGAGATCCCGGACGGTGGCGCCGAGAACCTCGCGCTGAAGGCCTGGATGGCCCCGAGCGGGAGTGGTCTGTATCGCTTGAAGGACGGCGAGCTTCAGAGCATCAAGACCAGCGCCGACATCAAGAAGGAACCCATCTGGAACAGCGACTCGGAAGTCGCGACGTACCCCGAGACGCTGCCGAAGAACCCCGTGCGCATCGGACCCGACGACCACCTCGTGATGGTGGGCGAGGGCACGGTCGAAGGCATGCAGTTCCATCCGCTCATCCCGAGCGACGACCGCAAGTTCGGCAGCAGCAAGACCACGATCATCTCGATGAAGCCCTGGTCGTACATCGGGCTCGAGTTCACGTCCGACACCGAGTTCGAGCGCAAGACCGCATCGCTCGACGAGTCCGCGGTCACCAAGAAGTCGACCGACGAGCGCACGGCCGCGTGGGTCACGGGGGCTGCCCTGCCTCCTGGCCGCTATGCGGTGCACGGCGAGAAGGACCGTCGGACCACTGTGCTGGATTTCGGTCCGGCCGAGGAATAGGTCGTCACGCTGGAGGGCACGATGTTCAGCGCAGAGCGCATCAAATCCATTCTGGAAGACAAGCTTCCCGAGTGCACGGCGATCGTGAACGACGATGCCAACGACGGAGAGCACTTCTCCGCGCGGGTGGTCAGCTCGGCGTTCGTGGGCAAGAACCGCGTGGCGCAGCACCGCCTGGTGTACGGCGCCCTCGGGCACCACATGGATTCCGACATCCACGCCCTCGCCCTCAAGACCTTCACCCCGGACGCCTGGCAGGAGACTCCATGAGCACCGACGAACGCATCAAGAAGATGGTGACCGACAACCAGGTCTTCCTGTTCATGAAGGGCACGCCCGACTTCCCGCAGTGCGGGTTCTCGATGCGGGCCGCAGCCATCGTGAAAGCCCTCGAAGTCCCCTACGACAGCTTCGACGTGCTGTCCGACCCCGACATCCGACAGGGCATCAAGTCGTTCTCCGACTGGAAGACGATCCCCCAGCTCTACATCAAGGGCGAGTTCGTCGGCGGCAGCGACATCATGATGGAGATGTGGGAATCCGGCGAGCTCGAGAAGCTCGTCGAGGGCCTCGACAAGGCGTGAGCCTCATTCCTGGCGGGCCAGGAACACCACGGCCACCAGGCTGAACACCATCGGCAGCATGTAGAGGAACAGCGTGCTGCAGCTGCACGTCATGACGTCGAGGCCCATCCGCGTCAGCCCCCACAGGAACCCCGTCACGGCGAGGCCGGTGGAGACGGGCGATGCGAGCTGTGTGCGCGTGCGGTGACCGAACAGGATCAGCAGTGCGCCGAGCGCCAGCGACACGACGTCTGGCGTGAGGAAACACAGCCCCGCTGCGCCGATTACGCCCGCTGCGAGGAGGGGCTCGCGCTGAAGCTCGGGGTCGAGGAACGCCACGCCGATGCCGAGGGTGAACAGCATCCCGTGCAGGACGCCGACGCCGGCGTGCACGAGACCGGCGACCATCATCACCACCCCACCGATCGGGGCGGTGTTCTCCGCGTCTCCGTCGCGTGGTCGATCGAACTCGGTCACGCGTGCATCCTCAGGCCGAGGCGGTGAGGCGGTCGCGAAGAGCGTGCGTGGTCTCGGGCTGGACCAGGACGAACGGTGCGGTCGGGAACCGGCTCCCCAGGCGCGACAACAGGGTGCGCCCGCGGCTCTTGTCCTTGAACGCGTTGCCGATCAACACGTGGCGGCTGACGCGTCGGAGGACGTCGACCATGTTCCCGAACACCAGCGCGCGAAGGCCGTGGTCGTTGTCGATCAGCGCGGGGAACTCGGGATGCCGGCGCGTGGGGATCGCGCGGTAGTCGATCCAGATCTCGTTGCCGTTCGGCCCGTTGTAGGCGGTGTAGTGGCCCGGGCCCGTGATGCGCTTGGCCAGGAAGTTGAGGGGACCGCCGATCTGGTCGTTGTGGTTGTAGCCCACCACTTCCCGACCGAGCTTCGCAAAGCGCTTCTCGAACCGGTTGAAGCGGGGAAGGCCGTTGCGACCCGGATGGATGAACACCCCTTCGTTCGGGAGGACGACGTCGTCGACCGTGAGTCGCGACCCCTCCGCGCCGTCGCACAGCTCGAACAACGCGAGCTGCTCGGCCTCTCCCAGCTGGTAGGCCCACGCCATGCGGTCGGCGTGCGAAGCGTTGTCGAGACGGGCCGCCAGATCCGCGAGGACGCCGACGGACGAGGGAAGGGGAATGGGATTCGCACTCATGGGATTCCTGGTACCCCGTGGACATCCGACCTGTCCACTCCCCGATCCTGTGACATGTGTGCGACGAACGCAGGTGCTTCGAATCGTCGGAACCCTGGATTTCTGCCGGGAACGAGTGGACGGGATGTGGCTGGTGGGGGGACTGGTGCGCGAGCGGCCGTTATCTCGGGACGATGGACAGACAGATGGCTGGCTTGGTCGATGCGGTGCGCGAGGCGGCGGGTCCCCGTGCGTGGGGCGCTGCGGTGAAGCTCGCGCGCGGCGGGGCGGTTCGCGGGATCAGCGACGACGGCGAGGAGATCCACCTCCAGGTGAAGGGCCGCAAGGCGCTGCCACACGAGGTCTACCTGTGGCCGGACGACGAGGACTGGGGCTGTGACTGCGAGCTGCCGGGCGACGCCTGCATCCACGTGGCGGCGGCCGCCATCGCCACGTCTCAGGGCAAGCAGCAGGGCGAGAGCCTGCCGGAGCCGAAGAACACCTACGCGGTCACGCTCCAGTACGCGTTCCAGAGTCAGAAGAGCGCACTGACCGTTCAGCGGCGGATCGTCTACAAGACCGGGCGTACCGAGAAGCTCGAAGGCTCGCTGTCGGATGCCGACGTGCTGGTGGGCCGGGCCGATGCACAGGCCGAGACCCTGCTGGTCATGCATCCCGGAGGGCCTCTGCCCGGCGAGACCCTGCGGCGGCTGCTGCGGATCCTCGAGGGGGATGCAGACGCCACGCTCGACGGCCAGAAGGTGCAGCTGTCGAACGAGGACTGCAGCTTCGAGGTGCGGGTCACCGACGCCAACGACGGGTTCAAGGTGGGGCTGTACCGGCCGCCCGGTATCGACCGGCTGTTTCGGGGGGCGGCGCTCCGAGAGGGCGTGCTGGCACCCACTTCGCACGGTCAGCTCACGAAAGACCAGCGCCGCATGCTGCTTCGGGGCGTGGTGTTCCAGCCCGACGAGGTCGCGCGACTGGTGAGCGACTACCTGCCCCGGCTGCGGGAGCGGATCAAGGTGGTGGTGGCCACCAAGCGGTTGCCCAGCGACGATGCGCTGCAGCCCCGCGTCCTGCTGGAGACCGAGGAGACCCCCCACGGCCTGACCGTCGAGGCCACGCTGGTGTACGGGGATCCGCCCGTGGCCAAGATCACGCCGGGCGGCGCGCTGGAGAGGTTGAGCGGCACCGTGGTGGCGGGTCGCGACATGGCCGCAGAGCGCGCGGCCGTTCGGCGCTTCGAGGCCCGCTTCTCGATGCCCGTGGGCTACAAGCAACGACTCACCCCCGAGAAGGCCGCGGCGTTCCTGCGCGACAAGCTGCCGATGCACGACGGTCCGACGCGGGGCAACGTCGATCCCGACCGGTTCCACATCGAGCGCCGTGCGGTCCAGCCGTCGATCGCGGTCGAGCAGGAAGAAGACGGGGGCTGGCGTCTGGACGTCGCGTTCGACCTGGGAGACGGCGAGGACGGGCCCCCGATGTCGGCCGACCCCGACACCGTGATGCGGGCCTGGCGCAACAACCGGTCGCTCGTTCCCCTGATGGACGGGGGCTACGCACCGCTACCCCTCGACTGGCTCAAGGAACACGGGGCGCTCCTGCGGGAGCTCCTCGATGGACGCGATGGGAGCGGCCGGATCGAGCGGCACGCCACCGCCGCGCTGGTCGAGCTGCTGGAGGACACCAAGGGCTCGGTGCCCCCAGACCTCCGACGGCTGCGCGAGTGGTTGGAGGGGGCGGATGGGCTTCCGGACGTCGAGATCCCGGTCGATCTGAAGGCCGATCTGCGCCCGTACCAGCGTGCTGGGCTCCAGTGGCTGGGCTTCCTGCGCGAGATGGCGCTGTCGGGGGTGCTCGCCGACGACATGGGCCTCGGAAAGACCATCCAGGCCCTCGCGGCCATGCTCCAGGCGGGGGGGCCACACCTGGTGGTCGCGCCCACATCGGTCATCCGCAACTGGGAATCCGAGGCCAAGCGGTTCACGCCCTCGCTGTCGGTCAACGTCTACCACGGCCCCACGCGCGCGCTCGACGACAGCGACATCACCCTGACCACCTACGCTCTGCTGCGTCTCGACCTCGAGCAGCTTCGCGAGCGGGAGTGGACGTACGCGGTGCTCGACGAAGCACAGGCGATCAAGAACCCGTCGTCTCAGACGGCGCGTTCGGCGTGTCTGTTGCGGGCGAAGCACCGGCTGGCCCTGACCGGCACCCCGGTCGAGAACCGCCTCGAGGAGCTGTGGAGCCTCTTCCGGTTCCTGATGCCCGGCTTGCTCGGCAGCCTCGAGGCGTTCCGGGAGCGGTTCAGCCGACCCATCGAGACCGGCAGTCAGCGGGCCCGCAAGGCGCTTCGGGCCCGGGTCCGTCCCTATGTGTTGCGACGCATGAAGCGGCAGGTGGCCACCGAGCTCCCACCGCTCACCGAGCAGGTGGTGCGGTGCTCCATGGGCGAAGAACAGCGCAAGGTCTACGACACCGTGCGTCTCGCTGCGCGGGAGGACGTCCAGCGGGCGCTCGCCGACAAGACCGGCGGCCAGGCGGCACTCCAGGTGCTCGAGGCGCTGTTGCGCATGCGTCAGGCCTGCTGCGACCCCGCGCTGCTGCCCGGCGACATCGGGGACGGCGTGGCGGCGGCCAAGCTCGACCGGCTCGAAGACCTGCTGGTCGAGGTCGTGCTCGAGGATCACAAGGCGTTGGTGTTCTCGCAGTGGACCGGCCTGCTGGACCGGGTGGAGCTGCGCCTGAAGAAGCTCGGCATCGACTGGGTGCGCCTGGACGGTTCGACGCGCGACCGGCAGAAGGTGATCGACCGGTTCCAGTCGGACGACGGGCCCCCGGTGTTCCTGCTCTCGCTGAAGGCCGGCGGTACGGGCCTCAACCTGACGGCTGCCGACTACGTGGTGCACCTCGACCCCTGGTGGAACCCCGCGGTCGAGCAGCAGGCCACCGACCGCGCGCACCGTATCGGGCAGGACAAGCCGGTGGTGTCGTACAAGCTCATCGCCGAGCAGACCGTGGAGGAACGGATCCTCGAGCTGCAGGCGACCAAGAAGGACCTCGCAGATGCGGCCATCGGCACGGATGGCGGGTTCCTCAAGTCGCTGTCGGCGAACGAGCTGCGAGGCCTCTTCGAAGACGCGCTCTAGCTCGCGTTCATCCGCGGGCTCATTCGCCGCTGGACACCTCGCCGTTCGCCGCTGCGCGTACAGAAGTACGCTTGGGCTCCGTCGAGGCGCCCAGCGACGAATGAGCCTCGCGGCCTGAACGCAACGCTGCGCCCTGCGGTAGACGAGGGTGTCGGCTCGATTTCCTGGGGAAGGCTGATCCTGAAAAACCCCCGTCCACACGAAGCGAACGGGGGCTTGTTCCGCTTTGGAACCGTCGGGGACTACTCCTCGACGACCTCTTCGGTGGTGGTCTTGTCGCCCTGGATGATGAGCACGGACGGCGGTGCGGGCTCGGGGTCGGGCGCGACGGGCGCGGGCTTGGGAGCCGGTGCGCGACGGCGGGGCTCGGGCTTCTTCAGGATGCCGAGGAGCTCCTTGACGCTGGCGCCCTGGCTCTCGACGAAGTTGTTGTCGAGGTCGTTCCGCAGGGCCAGGCGAAGATCGCCCATGGACTCGGCGTGGGCGACCTGCTCGGCCTGCTGGGCGGTGACGAGCAGCGTGACGCTGGGCCGCTTGCTGGCGGAGTTGGCGTCCATCGCCTCGTTCTGGGCCTTGCTGTTGACGCCGAGGACGAAGACGGCCTGGAGCAGCGTGTGGGTCTCGACGTCCTTGCCGCCCTTGCTCTCGCTCTCGGGGTCGATGGTGACCAGGATGTCGACGTAGTTGCCGGGGTCGAGGAAGCCCGACAGCGCGGCGCCATCGGAGATCTCGACCGAGATCGCCCGCATCTCCCGCGGGATGATGGCGTTCAGCCCCTCGCCGGACTCCGGGTTGGCCAGGCGCGTGGCCCGGACGAACTCGTTGGCGAGGATGCGCTCGCGCGGGCGCTGACCCACGACGTGCTCGGGCGAGAGGAAGACGCCACCCGGCAGGAAGCGGGGCGGGATCTCGACCGCGACGAGGT
The DNA here is from genome assembly GCA_965224055.1 of Myxococcota bacterium. Taxonomy (GTDB): domain Bacteria; phylum Myxococcota_A; class UBA796; order UBA796; genus JACKEQ01. The sequence continues at coordinate 8,329,999 of OZ245034.1, forward strand.
CGTCTTCGGTGATCGTGACACCGGGGTAGAGGTCGCGCGCAGCCACGATCACCATGACGGTGTCTTCGGGCTTCTTGGCCTCGTCGATGCGGGCCTGGTAGCTCGTGATGAGCTGGAAGAGCGCGACGACGGCCACGCCACCGAACAAGACGGCGACGAGGAGGGCGACGAGCGCTCGGATGGTTCCGCGGGAATCCATGGACACTCCGGAAGCTGGGGCTCGCACAGCCTACCATCTCTGGTCGCTGCGGGCAGCCCGGGATGTGAAGGGGTCAGTCGTCGGCGCCGGCAGACGCGGGGTCTTCGGCGCCCTGTTCTGCGGGGACCTCGACCTGCTGGGCGTCGTCGCCGTTGATGAGCCAGTAGCGCAGGCCCTGTGGGGTCGGCTCGACGGGTTCGACGGGTTCGGGGCGCGGTGTGCTCCGGACGCGGGGGGCAGGGGCCTCGAGTCGATCGATCAGGTCGCCGATGGAGATGCCGTCGCTGCCGACCCAGTCTTTGTCGGTGTCGTTGCGCAGGGTGAGGCGCAGATCGCCCGTGGACTCGGCGTGAGCGACCTGTTCGGCCTGCTCGGCCGTGACGAGGAGCGTGACGCTGGGACGCTTGTCCGGCTCGATCGCATCCCAGTTGGCCGCTTCGGCGAGGCCATCCACACCGAGCACGAACACCGACTGCATGAGCATGTGGGTCTGGACGTCCTTTCCGCCGCGTCCGTCGGAGGTGGGGTCGAGGGTGACCAGCACGTCGACCGAGTTCCCGGGATCGAGGAAGCCCGACAGTGCGGGTCCGTCGGACAGCTCGACGCTGATCGCGCGCATCTGCCGTGGGATGACGCCGTTCAGGCCCACGCCGTTGTGGGGGTCGGACAGCCGCGAGGCGCGGACCAGCTCGTTGGCGAGGATGCGCTCGCGTGGACGCTGCCCCACGACGTGCTCGGGGGTCAGGAACACCCCTGCCGGCAGGAACCGCGGAGGCAGCTCGATGGCGATCAGGTCGTCTTCGGTGATGGGGATGCCGGGGTAGAGCTCGCGAGCGGCGACGATCGCCATCACGGTGTCTTCCGGCCCCTGAGTCTCGGCGAGCTGCTGTTGATAGCTGTCGAGCACGACGAACAGCGACACGCACGCCGTCGACCCGAGCACCACAGCCAGACCGGCCGCGGCCAGGGCGCGAAGTTTGGCTCTCGATTCCATGGTTGCCTCCACACGGATGTCCGACCGACGATACCACCTGCGGGTTCCCAGAAACTTCGAGAGGCCCGTCTGGGCGGGCGTTTTTCAGGGGTTCGGCTTTGCGCGGACGAGGTGCAGTGCCGCCAGGCTCGCCAGGAACGCGGGCACCAACAGGGCGGCGAACAGACCGCGCGGCGTACCCCAGGCCAGCCAGAGCGTGCTGCCGCCGAGGCTGAACAACGTGCCGAGCCCGAACCCGAAGGCCGGAACGAGGGACTGGGCGGTCTGCCGGAGCTGGGGAGGGGCGAGCACAGCCATGTGGTGGACCGCAGCGACCCAGAACGCGCCGAACTGCAAGCCGTGCAGCCCCTGAACGAGCCCGACGAGCACGGGCTGATCGATGGCCAGCGCCGTGATCGCGTAGCGCGGGAGGCCCGCCAGGCACGCCACCAGCAGCAGACGCGGGGCTCCGACGTGCTCGATCAGCCAGCGGCCCGCGAGCAGGACCAGGACCTCGGCCGCCACCCCCCATCCGATCGCGATGCCGGCCAGGGTGGAGGAGACGCCACTGCGGTCGAGGTACAGCGCGAAGAGGTTGTCGTAGGCGGTCAGCGACAGGCAGTTCAGGAACGCGACGATCAGCAGGGCCCGGATGGCGGGATCTGCGAGCAGGGAGCGCCATTCTCCGGGCTGTGCGATGGGGGTCTCGTCGGCGGCATCCGCAGCGTCGAACGACGGCAGGGTGGCTGCGACCAGGGCAGCGAACGCCAGTCCACCGATGCCCAGCCAGAACGGAACGAGCGGGGAGGTGTCGCGAACGGCCCCGCCCACGACGACCAGGGCGATGTACCCCACGGATCCGAGCGCCCGGATGGGACCGTAGCCGGTCCCCAGGCGCGACACGGTGAAGGCGTCGGTGAGCGGGAAGATCGGACCCTTCACGATGGCGTAGCCGAGGATCGCGAGCACGGCGGCGAGGGGATGTGCGACCAGGAGGCCCCCCAGCGCGAGGGCCGCTGCGAGCTGCACGCCGACGAGGACCTCTCGACCGCGCCCGTAGCGCTCCACCGCCGACGTCCACAGAGGCCCGCCCACCAGGGTGCCCAGGGGAAGCGCCATCAGCACTGCGGTCACGGCGGGGTCGGGCAGGCCGACGTCCGACAGTCGGACCGCCAGGAACGGGGAGATGCCGAGGGCCCCGACGGTCGCGAGGTACCACAGCAGCAGGCGCAGGGTGAGCACGCCGGTCGGGTATCGTGCTGGGCGATGGGACGGAGCGACGGCAGGTTGGCATGGAGCACGGCGCTGTGCGTGGGCGTGGCGGCAGGTCTGCTGCTCGCATGCGGTCCGCGTCGACCGGTGGGGTCTGTCGGGTCTGCGGTGGAGGGCTCGACCCAGAGGGGTCGCGATCCCCTGGCACTCGGCTGGGCGCTCAAGGCTGCCGTGTCGGAAGCACGGGGGGACGCCGTGGCTGCCGAGCGCGCGCACAGCTGGGTGGCACGGCTCGATCGCGGCCGCTGGGCGGTTCTCCACCAGGCGGACTTCGAGCGGCGCCAGGGGCGGGTCGACGACGCCCGGACGCTCTACGGCCAGGTGGTGGGTTCGGCAGAGGTGTCGGACTCAGCGGTCACCCGGGCGATGCTGGGTCTCGGGCTGCTGGAAGACACGGCTGAAGGGGCGGATCGATGGCTCTCGCCCCTCGTCGACCAGCATCCGTGCCGGGTGCTGGAGGGGCAGATCTCGGAGTCGCTGCGGCTCTCGGCCCAGACCCGGTGTGCGGCGCGATGACCGGGCTGCGGACCCTCCTGCTCTCCCTCCCGTTCCTGGTGCTCCAGGGCCGCGATATCCCCCGTCTGGACGGGTTCCTCGCGGCGACCGAGCCCATCGTTGCCCAGCGTCGGAGCGCGGTGGTGACCGTGGACGGACTGAAGGTGGGCCGAGGGGTGTGGGTGCAGGAGGGCCCCCGTGCACACCTGGCGTTTCGGGACCCCCTCGGGCGCCCGCGGGTGGTGTTGCGGGTGGCGCACGGGGCGGTGGGCGTCGAGATGGTGGGAGAGCGCGAGGTGGTGGCGCCGGACGCCGCGGTGGCGCTCGAGGCGATGTTCGCCAGCACGCCGTCAGTCTGGGCGCAGGCGATCTGGGGGCGTCTCCCGTCGGAATGGCGCGAGCACGGCGCCGTCTCGGTCTCGGAGGGAGCGACGCACACGGGGGTGGTCGGGCCCGGCCTGGACGCCCTGCTCGACGCGGGTGGACGCGTGGATCGGGCCGCATCCGCGGGCTGGATCGCGCATCGAACCCCCGAAGAGCCCACGGGCACGGAGCGCGTCGTCCTCCGTCACGCACAGCGCTCGCTTCAGGTGGAGCTGGTCCTGGGGCCCCCCGCGCCCGTCGACGGGCCGTTGCCGGACCACGTGTTCCGGATCGGCAGCGAGCAGCGCAGCCCCACGGTGTCGGTGGAGCACATCGCCGAGCTTTCCCGACGCGCATCCCTCGATCGGGTCATGGGGCGTGGCGAACCGGAAAGCGGACTGTAACCGCGGCTCGTGGACGCCGATGGTACGGTCGCCGTGGAGGTGAGCAGGTGACCGCAGCGACCCGTGTTCTCGTTTCGGCCGGGATCGGCCTGGCAGCGTTGGCCTGGGCGCCGAGCGCGCACGCCCAGTCGTCGACCATCCTCTGGTACTCCGGCAACGGCGGCGCCGACTCCGGACTGGCCGACTTCAACAACCACATCTCCGTCAACTTCGGGGGAACGGTCGAGGAGCAGAGCGCCGACCTGACCACCCTCACCCTGTCGGACTACCGGATCGTCATCATCGGTCGTCCGATCGACGCGTTCGACACGGCTCAGGTCGACGCGCTTCAGGACTACCTCGACGACGGCGGCTACCTGGTGGTGGTGGGCGACAGCGCGTCGGCCGCACCGCTGTCGGCCACGGCGATCAACGGCCTGCTCTCGGGCCTCGGCCGCTCCATGACGATGGAGGAGGGCTACAGCTACACCCAGCCCGTCGACACGGGAACGGGGCAGCCGGAGTGCGCCCAGACCTTCGTCGTCAACTCCACCGACCTCATCGACCAGGGCAACCCTCTGTCGATGCAGACGTGCGGCAGCATCCTTCCCGGCTCGGGCACGGTGCTGTTGAACTACAGCCGCCTGATCGACGCCGTGCTGTTCGAGATGACGGTGGCGGTCGAAGAGGACGGCGTGGTGCTGGTCGCCGACTACGACTTCTTCAGCGACAGCAACTGCGGAGTGACCGCGAAAGAGGCGTTCTGGACGAGCCTGTGGGGCATCGTCTGCGACATCGACGGCGATGGCGTCGACAACTCCGCGTGCGGCGGCTTCGACTGCGACGACCGCGATGCGAGCGTGGGACAGGATCTGGCCTGGTTCGACTTCGACGGGGATGGCTACGGTGACGACGACCTGCCCGCACCGTGCGAGCCCGGCGCCGTGCCGTTGAGCGGCGACTGCGACGACGACGACCCCGACGTGAACCCGGATGCCCTCGAGGTCTGTGACGGCATCGACAACGACTGCGAGAACGGCGCCGACCAGGACGTGGACGAAGGGCCCATCTGGTACCCCGACTTCGATGCCGACGGGCAGGGCGCCGACGGAGACGACGTCGCGACCATCATGCAGTGCGATCAGCCCGGGAGCCACGTCGACGTCCAGGGCGACTGCGACGACACCAGCGCGAGTGTGTTCACCGGCGCCAATGAGATCTGCGGCAACGGCATCGACGAGAACTGCAGCGGAATCGCCGACGAGGGGTGTACCGGCACCACCGGCCCCATCGAACCGCCCGGCGGCGACGAACCGTGCGGATGTCAGGCATCGCCCGCAGCGTCTGCGCCCTGGCTGGCCACCCTGGGGCTGGCGTGGCTCGGACTGGTGCGCACCCGGGGCTTCAGGCGTCGCGAACGTCCTTGACCTCGAGCTGGAGCGTGCGCTCCCCCCGATAGGTGTTCACGCCCAGCTGACCCAGCAGGTCGACCCGCCGGTTCTCGAGGGACTCGGCGCGCTCGCCCTGGCCCCACCACAGCATGCTGATGTGGCCCGTGCCCTCGCGTGCGACGAAGCCCTTGAGCAGGCGACCCTGGGCCATGGAACGGGGTGCGAGCACCTGGACGTCGCGAACGAGCAGGCGGGGCCGGGGGTTTCCCATCCCGAACGGCCCGAGAGCGCCGAGCTGGCGGTGTAGATCCCAGGTCAGGTCGCGGGGGTCGACCTCGGCGTCGACGCGACGCTGCCGGGTGAGCTGATCGGCGGTGGTGTGCTCGGCGACGTAGGCGCACAGGCGCTCGGACAGGGCCTCGAGCTTGTCGGTGGGCACGGTGAACCCGGCCGCAGCAGGGTGGCCGCCGTACTTCACCAACAGGTCTTCCGCGCTGTCGAGGGCGCGTACGGCATGCACGCCGTCGATGCTGCGCACGCTGCCCACCGCGTGTTCGCCCTGGATGCTGACGATGGCGGCCGGGCGGTGGATCTCCTCCTTGACCTTGCTGGCGACGATCCCCACCACGCCCCGGTGCCAGCCCGCGGATTCCTGCCCCGCGACCACGGCGAATCCCGGCGGGTCGGCCAGATCGATCTGGGCGATGGCCTCGTCGTAGACCGTCTTCTGGATGGAGCGCCGCTCGCGATTGAGCGCGTCGAGTTGCTTGGAGAGCTCGTCTGCCCGGGCTGCATCCCGGGTGTTGAGCAGCTCGACCACCATCCGGGCGTCTTCGAGGCGACCTGCGGCGTTGATGCGGGGCCCCACGCGAAACCCGAGGTCCGACTCCCGGATGGCGCCGTCGATCGCGCACACCCCGAGCAGGGCGGCCAGCCCGGCGTGGTGGCGACCGGTGTTCAGCTCCTCGAGCCCGAGGGAGACGATGGCGCGGTTCTCCTGGGAGGTGAGGGGAACGAGGTCGGCGACGGTGCCGATGGCCGCGAGTTTCAAGAGTGACTTGAGGATCGCCTGCCGCTTGGGGTGTTCGCGGAGCAGGGCGGTGGCGAGCTTCAGGCTGACGCCACACGCGGCCAGCGCGGGGTTGGGGTAGGTGCACGCCGACTGGGGTGGGCAGAGGACCAGGGCACGCGTGGGCACGTCCGCACCCGCGGGCAGGTGGTGGTCGCAGATCAGCACGTCTACGCCGCCGTCCGCCGCGACGTCGACCGCCGCGTGGTCCCGCACGCCGATATCGGCGGTGACGATCAGATCCACCCCGTCCTGAACGGCCTGTTCGGCGGCCTTGGTGCTGAAGCCGTAGCCCTCTCCGAACCGGCTGGGGATGTGGTAGTCGATGTCGAGCGAGCGCTCGCGCAGGCGCAGGGCGGCCTGAAGGATCAGGCTGCTGGTGGTTCCGTCGACGTCGTAGTCGGTGATGATGCGGATGCGCTGCTTGTCGGCGATGGCGCGCTCGAGACGGTCGATGGCGGCCTGCATCCCATGCATCGCGAAGGGGTCGTGCAGGGCATCGAGGCTGGGCTTCAGCCAGCGGGTGTCCGGGAGATCGTCGCCGGACCAGCGCAGCGCCAGACACCTCGCTGCCACGGGGCCGAGCCGCGCTGAGCGACCGATGGCGGCGACCCGCTCTGCTTCGACGGGGCGCAGCGACCACAGCGAGCCGGTCCACGACAGGGAGGACTGAGCGCGGGAGGGAAGGGCGGGCGGCGGAGAGGGCTGATCGACCATGGGGCGTGGGTAACCGTCGCAGGGATCGTCCGACCGGAAATCCAGAGCGCGAGGCCCGAGCTGCGCGCGCTAGTGGAAGAACAGGAACCCGAGCATCAACCCCGCCGCGATACCGCCGCCGACGCCGAGGACGCCGTAGAACACGGGGGGAATGTCGGGTTCGTCGACCGGTGTGTTGAAGTCGACCTTGTCCGGGAGCCCGTCGGTGACGTTCATCGCCGGAGAGGCGCTGGGAACCGGGAGATCGACCGGACGCGGCATCGCGGGGCTGTCGGTGGGGCGGTTGGCGAGCTTCACCCGGAGCTGGCGGGTCTCGCCGCCGCCCATGCGCTCGAACTCGACGTCGACCACCACCTGGCCGTCGAGCATCGAGGCCTCGACGATCCGCACGGGGTAGGAGCCCGCGAACTCCCGTGGCTGGAAGGCGACCTCGACCTGATTGCCCGGGGGTTCTGCAGGGGTGCCGGACGCGTCCGGGGTTCCGGATGCATGCGGCCGCTGTACAGCGCTGTCCTTGAGGATCGCAGCCAGGTGTTGGCGCACCACCGCCTGGTCGGTGGGTTCGTTGGGCTGGTGTACGGCCGTGAGTGCGATGGCGCCTTCTTCACCGGCCATCGCCTGGCGTACGCGCTCGGTGGTGCGTTCGCAGATCGCCTCGAAGGTCTCGCGAACCCCGGCGTGTTGCTTGGCGGCGGCCGAGAAGACCGGGAATCCGTAGGGGTTGAGGTCGAACACCACAGCGGATTCGTCGCGGGCGCCGTCCCGGTCGGTGTGGTTGACCTGCAACACCACCGGGAGGCCCGCCAGATCGAGCCCCTGGTTGGCGAGCTGCTCTTCGAGCTCGAGCAGGGCGCGCTCGTTGTCGGCCGAGGCGTCGGGGCGGGAGTCGGTCACGAGCACGATGGCATCGACGCCCCGCATGACCTCTTCGCGGTGCACGTCCAGCTGCAGGCCGCCGGGCATCGAGTAGATCCGCCAGCGCAGGTGGAAGCCCGAGAGCATCTCGGCGGGCACGGCGAGATCGAAGTACCAGCTGCGCTCCGAGCTGTCGTCGGGGCCGAACTTGTGCAACCGGCTCTTCGGGGCGGTGTCGCCCAGCAGCTCGTACAGGGCTCGAACGTTGGTGTTGCAACCCGCACCTGTCGCGCCGAAGTATACGATCTTCGCCGTGATTTCCCGGTGTGCGAAGTTGATGACGGCCATGATGCCCTGGGGGAGGAGGCCCCGGAACGCAGACGACGGCTGCTCTTCGCACTATACCTTGCGGGGTGGGGCCGACTACGTGGTCCTGCGGCCCTCATTGTCGTGCGGAGATGGCGTGGAGCCTCTGATCCCCTGGTTCGAACCTCCGGTGCTCGAGATTCCGGTGACGGATCCACCGCTGGAGCTTCACGGCTTCGGCCTGCTGGTCGCCATCGGCTTCATGGTGGGGGGCACCATCGCCCAGCGCCGTGCTCGCGCCAAAGGCGATGATGCCGATGCGATCAACCGGCTCATCGGCTGGTTGGTGCTCGGCACCTTCGTGGGGGGGCACATCGGCTACGGGCTGATGTACAAGCCCGACGAGTACCTCGCGAATCCCGTCGAGTTCCTGAAGTTCTGGCAGGGCTTGTCGAGCTTCGGCGGCTTCGTGGTGTGCGTGCCTCTGGCGATCTGGTTCTTCTGGAAGGAGAAGCTGAACGTCTGGCGCTACATGGATCACCTGGCCCACGGCATGGCCATCGGGTGGTTCTTCGGTCGGATGGGGTGCTTCGTCGCCCACGACCATCCCGGCACGCCCACCGACTTCTGGCTCGGCGTCTACGGGATCTGCCACGGCCAGCCCGACACCAGCGTCGCGTGTCACGACATGGGGCTGTACGAGGCGTTGTGGTCGCTCGCGATGTTCCTCGGCCTGATGGCCCTCGACCGGATGCGGTCCACCAAGGACGGCGTACAGGTGCTGCTGTTCGGCCTGCTCTACGGTCCGGTCCGCTTCGGGATGGACTTCCTCCGACCCGAGGCCACGGATGCCCGCTACGGTCCGTTCACGCCCGGCCAGTGGGGCTCGATGCTCCTGGTGGTGGTGTGTGCGGGCCTGATCGTGCAGCGCCTCCGGGCCCCGGAGGCCTCCGAGAACACGGCCCCGCCTGCAGACGCTCCGTCCGACACCCCCGAGAAGGCGGGCTCCGAAGGCTGAGACCCTGAGATCCGGTCGTGAGGCCGGGCCTCAGCGCGGGGCGACGGGTCCGGGATCCGGGCTCGGCGGTGCAGGTGCGGGCGGTGGCGCGGGTGCGGGGATCGGTGCAGGCGCAGGTGCTGGGGGCGTCGGCGAGGGTGCCGGCGGAGGGGCGTCGTCCTCCTCTTCCTTCTTCTTGCCCACGGGGATGGACAGGGCGATCTCGAGGCCGCCGATGAAGTTCTGATCGGGGATGGTCGGTCCGGACTCCCCGCCGAACACCTCGATGCCACCGTACCCACCGACCCGGACGTAGGGGATGGACAGGTGCAGGCTCACCCCCGCGTCGAAGCCGAACTGAGGTTCGACGAACGGCCCTCCGACGGCGGCGTTGGCATGTGCGTACACGCCTGGGGTAAGGATCCATCCGATGATCGCCCGGCCACCCACCCGGGGCACGAGCACCTCGGACTCGTAGTGGTAGCTGGCGCCGACTTCCGGGATGATCCGGGCGATCTTCAGGCTGAAGCTGGGCCCCAGGCTGGCCTGGATTCCAGGACCCAGTCGGCCGCCTTCGGCGCTCATGGGTACGCCCCACTCGTGTCCGGCCGCGAGGTGGAGGTGTGTTCGGCCGGCCTGGGCCGGTGCAGTTGCGGACAGGGGCAGCAAGAGGGCCGTGATCATGGGGGTCTCCTGGCTTGTTGTACCCCACGGAGCAGGGGTGTCGGGACAGGATCCTCGGATGCTTGACGCCCTACAGGCCCGGGGATACGTCGCGACGGTCACTGCGGAAGTGGCGGAATTGGTAGACGCGCAGGATTCAGGTTCCTGTGCCCGAAAGGGTGTGGGGGTTCGACTCCCCCCTTCCGCACTCGAAAGGGCCCCGTGAAAACGGGGCCCTTTGTCGTTGGGCCCACGGTATCCTGGGCGCTTTGGCCCCGGGTGTGCGCCTGTTTTCGTTGGACGGTGATCGCGTCTTGTGAAACAAGAGAGACGGCACGATGCAGGCAACGTCGTCATCCCTCCCCACTCTCCACCCCAGGACCTCCCCATGCCGACCGACACCGAAGAGCGAGCGTTCAACGCCGATCGGGCCGAGTTGCTCGAGGAGCATTCGGGTCAGTTCGTCGTGTACTCGGGGGAGGATCGCGTAGGGGTCTTCGACACCTACGTCGAGGCGGCATCGACCGCCACGCTGTTGCATCCGAGACCCGCTCTGGTTCGTGAGGTGCGGGAACGGGATCCCGTGTACTTCGTGCCGTCGGTCATCCGAGTGAAGTAGTGGGGTGGCTCCGCGTTGAGGCGAGCGGTGCCTTCGTAGAAGTGGTCGTCCGGCACCCGTTTCCGGGCATGGTCGACCGCTCCCTGAATCCGGTGGCCCACCTCACGTTGAGAGGGTTGGTGGACACGGGTGCCGATCTGACGATGATCATGGGCGGCGCTCCTGGCCAGCTCGGTCTCGTGGAAATCAACCGGGTCGGCATCATCGGTGCCCGTGGCGCGTTCGACCAGGGCCACGAGTCTCAATGCGCCGAGTTCCTGGCGCAGCTCGAGATCGCCGGCCGCGAGTTCAAGTGGCGGGTGGTCGAGGGCGGCTTCTCCGAACCCCAGATGCTGATCGGGCGAGATGTGCTCGAACACTTTCACCTGGAGTACGACGGACCCGGCAAGCGCTTCAGACTGCGCTGATTCGTGGTGAAGCCTCCGGAGCAGTCTCGACCCCGATCGTGGATGGAGCTGTAAGTAGAGGTACACTCGGTCGTTGGCAGACGGGAGGAGGCCCCATGCGCACCGACGAGATCGTGATCGACGAACCCTGCGACGTGCCCTGGGCATCCATGCGCGGCACCGACCGCAAGCGCTTCTGCGACCAGTGCGACAAACACGTGCACGACCTGTCTGCGATGACCCGCGAAGAAGCCGCGTCGGTGGTCCAGGATGGCCGCTGCGTGCAGTATCGGGCCGACGCCGACGGCAACCTGCTGTTTCGCCCGAGCCGCAAGCGCGATCGGCTCCGCCGCTGGATGGTCGGCAGCCTGACCGCGGTCGGGCTCGCATCGGCGCCGGTGTTCGCAGCGGAGCCCTCGGACACGCCCGGACAGACGGACGATTCCGAAGCGGAGTGCGGGATCCTGCCCATGGCCGCGAGCGCTTCGGCGGGCCGGTCGGTGACGGTCGCGGCCGCATCGTCCTCTGCGTCTTCTGCCTCTGCGGATCGAAGCTGGCTCGATCGGGTGTGGAGCTGGCTCGCGGGCGACGAGGAGCCGCCTGGGGAACCGACGACGTCTCCGCCGGTCACCGTCGACACGGGGCTCGTGCCCACACCTCCACCGACGAGAGAGCCGGTCGTACGCGGCAAGATGGCGTTCCACCCACCGAAGTCCCAGTCTCCCGTCCAGGTGACCGGTGCGGGACAGGCGACGCAGCTCGAGGTGCGCTGCCCGGGGTCGAACTTCCGGGCCCGAACGGCCATCCAGAACGGGTCGGGCGCGATTCCCCGGGTTCCAGAGGGCGAGACGTGCACGGCCATCGTGACGGGGGGCCCGGCCACCTTCCCGGTCGAGGCGGGCCAGACCTGCTCTCCCAGCGCTGCGGGAACCTGGACCTGCAAGTGACCGGGCACGGCGGGCGTCGACGCGGAATCACGGCGCGTCGGGGGCGAGGATCTCCGTGGCGCCGTCCCGCCAGGTGGTGACGAAGTGCTCCAGCTGGACCCGGGCCTCGAGACTGTCCGGCAGGGAGTGCGTGGCGTCGACCACGTTGCCGTCGGGGTCGGTCACCTGGTCGAACTGGAAGAACCCCACCGTGGCGCCGGACGCGTGGTTGGCGATGACGGGCGATGTGGCCTCGCTGACGACCAGCCCGTCGACGGGTTCGGCGACCGGCGGGATGTGCGGGAGCGGGAAGGCCCGGGCGTACGCCATCCCGGCATCGGGGACGACCACCTGATCGTAGCGCGCGACGGGGAGCAGGACGTCCGGCGGATCGCCCTCTACGGGGCGGTCGTTCAGGACGCGTGCGCCCCACAGCCCCGGATCTGCGGGGTCGATGAGGGTCTGCACGACGGAGAGGTAGAGCTCGAAGGCCTCTCGGGACCCTGCGACCTCTTCGAGAATGGGGATGAAGGCCCCGAGCGCGTCGGTTCCGGCGACGACGGCGGTGATGCGGGCGCCACCGACGGGGAGTGCGCCCATCTCGACGTCGGGTGACAGCGCGAGCAGCCCGCCGCCCATCAACCCACCGAGACTCACGCCGACGTAGCCGATGCGGCTCGGATCGACGTCGTCGGTGCCGTCTGCATCGAGGTCGGGCTGGTCCTGAAGCAGGGTCAGCAGCTGGAGCCGCTCGAGGATGGACTGGTCGAAGTTCGAGCGCAGCTGTCGGCCGTTCACGCCCGGTGGTGCGAGGTTGATCCCCAGGAAGTTCAGGAGCGGCACGCTGCCCGTGGCCGTGGGGTGTTCGTGGTGCTGGACAGCATCGGACGCGACCACGGCGAACCCGAGGTCGGCCAGGAACTCGGCGGTGCGCCGGGCGTCGTTGATGTTGCGCCCGTTGCCGAGGCCGTGACCCACCATGATCACCGGGGCCGGATCGCCGCTGTCGGGCAGCCACCAGGTGACCGGTACCCGTCGGCGCCGCCGGATGTCGGGCGAGACCAGGCCGGCATCGGGATCTTCGACGTCTTCTGGGTCGCGCCGGTACTCCGCAGGCGTGAAGGAGGTCTCGCAGACCCGCCAGGACGCGCCCTCGGGGGTGTCGCACTCGAATTCGTCCGCCCAGGACTGGCTGGCAGCGCGCGCGTGTGCTGCGGTGTCGATCATCCGGCCCAGGTCGTCGTGAGTGGTGAACCGGACCAGGGCCGCGACCTCGTCGACGTGTAGCGCTGCCAGATCGAGGACGTCGTCGTGTTCGCCGTTCTCGAGGGCTGCGACCGTTCGCATCGCGGGGGCGACGCACTGGGTGCCCGCCGGATGGTCGGTGGTGACGACGAGGGCGTGTTCGGTCCCGAGGGCCAGGGGTTGGAGCGGGGCCACGACCAGCTGCCGGTCGGCGTCGGCCAGCCGGGCTTCGAAGGGGATCCGGGTGTCGGCGGTCAGATCCCACAGCTGCAGGGTGCGCCCATTCAGGCTGGCATCCGAGCCGCTCGGCGGCGTGCCCAGGGCGTCGGCGAACGTCAGCCGGATTTCGCCCATCGCCGCGAACCCTTCGAGCCCATCGGCCTGCTCGGCGATCTCGCGCAGCAACGGCTCCAGGGGCTCGAGCCAGGGTCGGTCTGCGGTCCGGATGACCTTGCCGGTGCGGCTGGTGGGGTCGGGTTCGGTCAGCGCATCGTCGGGCCAGGTGAGCAGGGTGTCGGCGTCGGGGTCGTAGCGATGCTGCACGCCGACGTCGCACGGATCGGGGGCGGCACAGCCCCATACGAGCACGGCGATGGACGGCAAGAGCAGGGTTGGTCCAGCTGGGCGGCCCACGGATCCTCCGATGCCCCACGATATCCGGTCGGGACTACGACGATGGACGTGTGCGTTATCGGGTCGCGCCACAATGGAGACGCTCATGACCTTTTCTGCCCTGAAGCCCCTCGGTTCCGTCCTGCTCCTCGCCTCGGGCCTCGCCCTCGCAACGGCCTGCTCGAGCTCGACCACCGAGGACACCAACAGCTCCAGCTCCAGCTGCGAGTCGTTCCACGAGTGCACCAACGGCGTGTGTGAGTGCACGACGTCCGGCCTCGAAGGCACGTCGTGTCAGGAGGACTCCTGCGAGTCCACCTGCGAGGTCTGCAGCAGCTGAGCGGGCCCACCGAGCGGCAGACGTCGTGGACCCTCGATGTGCTCCTCGCGGGGCTGTTGGCCGGGCATCCTGCCGGGGTTACCGGCCCTCGGGAGGTCCCATGACGCGCTCGAAGTTCTCCGGTCTGCTCACTGCCCTCGCGACCCCGTTCACGGATGGTGCGCTCGACGAGGCGGCGTTCCGGGCCCACGTCCAGCGTCAGATTGCGGGGGGCGTGGACGGTTTGGTCCCCTGCGGGACCACCGGCGAAGCACCCACACTTCCGGTTCCCGAGCACATCGAGGTCATTCGCTGGACCGTCGAGGAAGCCGATGGCCGTCCCGTGCTCGCGGGCATCGGCAGCAACTCCACCGCCACCGCCATCGCCTCTGCGAAGCAGGCCGAGGATCTGGGCGTGCAGGGCGTGCTGGCCACCGCCCCGTACTACAACAAGCCCACGCAGGAAGGGCTGTTCCGCCACTTCCGTGCGATCGCCGAGTCCGTGTCGGTCGAGGTCTGCCTGTACGACGTGCCGGGCCGGAGCATCGTCCGCCTGGCTCCCCAGACCATCGAGCGCCTGGCCGCGATCGACAACATCACCTGTCTGAAGGACGCCACTGCGGATCTCGGGCACTGCTCAGAGGTGGTGCGCCGCGTCGGGGGCTCGCTCACGCTGCTGTCCGGCGACGACTTCACGGTGCTGCCGTTCCTGGCGTGCGGGGGGCACGGCACGATCTCGGTGGCGTCCAACGTCGCTCCGACCCAGATGAAGGCCCTGGTGACCGCCGGCCTCGAGGGGCGCCTGTCGGATGCCCGGGCCATCAACGCGCGGTTGTTCCCGCTGTTCCACGCCTTGTTCCTGGAGTCCAACCCGATCCCGCTCAAGGCGGCGCTCGGCGAGATGGGCCACATGAACGACGAGCTCCGTCTGCCTCTGTCGCCCCTGTCCGAAGCCCATCGCCCTGCGCTGTCGGCGGCCCTGCGCGCGCTCGAGCTCCTCTGAGATCCCTGAAATAGGGGCGCCCGACCCGCCGTACGACCCGCAGTCCTGCGGAGGGTGACATGGGTGAAGCATTCGAGATCCTGGCGGTGTTCACGGGGATGGCGTCGATCGTCGCGATTCCACTGGGTGTGGTGATCGGCCTGCCGCTGCTCGCCTGGAACGTGCGCGCGTTCATCGGGCTCAAGGAGCGCGAGCTGGAGCTGCGGCGGCTGGAGACCGCGACGCGGATCCGGACGTTGTCGCTCGATCGGTTGCCCGACTACGTCGACGCGAGCGATCCCGAAGCGCTGCTGGCCTGGGCGCGGGCTGACCGCGAGACGCGCCTGCTGCAGTGAGTCACCGGGGGGTGTCTTCGACCAGCGATGGATCGACGGGCTCGGCGTCCGGATCGAAGCCCCAGTCGGTCTCTTCGCGCTCGGGCACCAGGTCGTCCTCGGGGAGCGCTTCGATGTCGATGATCAGGTAGCGCCCGCGGGGTCCGACCACACCCACGGGTTCCTCGTCCTCGTCGGCGTCCCGCCGGCGGATCGGCGCGAGGTTCTGCAGCTCCTGCTCTTCGAGCTCGAGCTCGGTCGGACCCTGGTTCTTCCGGTTCTTCCGGCCGCGCCGACCCGTCTCTGGAGCCGGTGCTGGAACGGGTTCGGGAGCGGCGACCGGGGAGCTCGCGGAAGGCCGTGTACCCGGTGGTACCGGTGCAGGGACGGACGACCGTGGAGAGGGCGCGGGCTTGGCAGGCGGTCGGGCCGCGGACGGCGTGGGAGCCGGTGCAGGCGGCCGACGTACGGCGCCGGTGGACTCGAACTGCGGGACATCGCCGAGCAGCGCGTCGAGCTCGGGGTCGGGAGCAGGAGCGGTGGGTTCAGGAGCGGGTGGGGTGTAGACGCCCTCCAGGCCGTCGTCCAGCGCGATGGGCTGTGGCGGGGGCGTGCCCGTGGGGTTCTGCGGGGGTCGGGCTGCGGAAGAGCCCGTGGACGCGGGCTGGATTCGGGCACCGGTGGACTCGTACTGGGGAACGTCTCCCAGGAGTGCATCGAGCTCGGGGTCGGGAGCAGGGGCTGTGGGCGCCGGTGCGGGTGGGGTGTAGACGCCCTCCAGGCCGTCGTCCAGCGCGATGGGCTGTGGCGGGGGCGTGCCCGTGGGGTTCTGCGGGGGTCGGGCTGCGGAAGAGCCCGTGGAGGCGGGCTGGATTCGGGCACCGGTGGACTCGTACTGGGGAACGTCGCCCAGGAGTGCATCGAGCTCGGGGTCGGGAGCGGGGGCTGTGGGCGCTGGTGCGGGTGGGGTGTAGACGCCCTCCAGACCGTCATCGAGGGCGAGTGGCTGCGGTGCGGGCACCGGAGCGGGCATCTCGCCTCCCTTGTAGACCCGGGTCCCGCGGGAGGCGGGCAGGGCCTGAGAGCCGCGGCGGGCCTGGGTGGTGGCGACGGTTCCGGGGTCGCCGGGCTTGTAGATCGTGGCCTGGCCGGGACCTTTCAGCGCCAGGCACAGATCGCCCGTGGAGGGCCGGACCAGCTGGCGCGCCATGTCGTGGGGGAGATCGATCGCCACGCGAGAGCAGTACGTGAAGTCGCCCTGGAGCTGGACCGACTCGCGAAACGTGCTGGTGAGGGCGCGCTGACGGGAAGCGGCGTCGAGATCCGGGTAGCAGGCGTTCACCCACTCGCCGTCGCACTTGGCCCACACGCGCTCGACCTCGGCGCGACCCGGGCCTGCCCGCCGGATGACGATCTCCCAGACCTCGGACCGCAGCTTGATGAACGGGATGCTGTCGGGGTCTGGAGTGGTGGCGTTCGCGGTGGACGGCCCCGTGGTGGGAGCCGTGACTCCGTCCACGAGGATCGGGCCGATCGCGAGGACCATCCCCGCAAGGCCGAGGCGGGCGGTGTGGGTCTGGAGGAAGCGGGTGAACGAGGGAGTCACGTGCACAGGGTACCCGGTCTGGGCTTTCCGGGCTTCGACAAGCCGCAGCCAACCGGAAGTGGGGCATGCGGGGCTCGGATGGGGATAGGAGGCGTCGTGCCCCGAGGTGGGAATGTCCAACGTCAAGCGCGCGCGTCGTCGCCGCAACCAGGCGCGCCGAAACGCCTCCATGCGAGGCCTGCCGCCCGGAACCCCCGTCTACACGGGCGAGATCGAGGGCACGCCCGTGGAGGTGTCGGTCCTGGACTACTCCGCGGACGACGTGTCTGCTCCAGAGGTCTCGGACTCCGGGCGATTGGCGCGGTACGCGGGGACCACGACGGTCAGCTGGATCGATCTGGTCGGGATCCACCAGGTCGACGAGGTCACCGCGGTGTGTCGGGCGTTCGGCGTCCACCCGCTGTGGATCGAGGACATCTGCAACCCGTCGAGCCGCGCGAAGACCGACCGGATGGACGATCAGGTGCTGGTCGTGGCCAAGATGGTGCGGGTGGTCGATGTCGACGGCGAACGAACCCTCGTCCCCCACGAGCAGGTCTCCATGGTGCTCGGCGACGGCTTCGTGCTCACCTTCCAGGAGCGTCCCGGCGACGTCTGGGACGAGCTGCGCGACCGGATCCGGTCTGCGAAGGGACGGATCCGCCGCATGGGGTCGGACTACCTGCTGCACGCGCTGCTCGATGCGGTGGTCGACCACCAGTTCTTCGCTCTCGAAGTGCTCGAAGCCCGGGTCGATGCGCTGGAGGGCCGGGCGATCGACCCCGACGACCGGCTGGATCTGCAGATCATCTTCGCCCTCAAGAGCGAGCTGTCCGACTTCCGCCGGCTGGCGTGGCCCCTGCGGGAGTCGGTGAACCAGCTGGTCCGCATGGATGACTCCGAGAGCCCGATCGGCCCCGACGTGCAGCCGTTCCTCCGGGATCTGCTGGACCACGTGCACCAGGTGATGGACATCGTGGATGCCAGCCGCGACCGGACGGTGGGGGTGTACGAGTTGCACCTCGCCGTGACCGGCCACCGGCTGAACGACATCATGAAGCTGATGACCATCGTGACCACGATCTTCGTGCCGATGACGTTCATCGCCGGGGTGTACGGGATGAACTTCGACCACATCCCCGAGCTGCACTGGCCCTATGGATACGCCTACGTCTGGTCGCTGATGCTCGGATGTGCCGTGATCTGCGGGGTGTTCGTGTGGTCCCGTCGCTGGTTGCAGTGACGGTGCGGGTCTGCAGAGGAGGTGTCGCGTGACCGAGGAATGGCTCGAGGAGCTGGATCCGCCGTATCTGGAGGCGCTCGGCGCGCTTCAGGTCGAGCTCGTGAAGCTCCAGCGGCACATCCGCAAGACCGGTCAGCGGGTGCTGCTGATCTTCGAGGGCCGCGACGCCGCTGGAAAGGGCGGCACGATCAATCGGCTGCTCCAGTACCTGGACCCTCGCTTCGCCCGGTCGGTGGCGCTGCAGAAGCCCAGCGAGCGCGAGCAGGGCCAGTGGTACTTCCAGCGCTACCTGCAGCACCTTCCCGCAGCGGGCGAGATCGTGTGCTTCGATCGGAGCTGGTACAACCGGGCCGTGGTGGAGCCCGCCCTGGGCTTCTGCACCGCCGAGCAGACCGAACGGTTCCTGCAGCAGGTGGTGCCCCTCGAGCAGATGCTGGTCGAGGACGGCATCCACCTCCTCAAGTACTGGCTGTCGATCAGCGAGGAGGTCCAGAAGACCCGCCTGGACGAGCGGGAACGCAGCCCACTCCGCAGCTGGAAGCTCTCGCCGACCGACCGCATCGCACACGAGCGGTTCGACGATCTGACCTTCTACAAGACGCAGATGTTCGACCGCACGCACAGCCAGCACGCGCCCTGGACCATCGTCCAGGGCGACGACAAGAAGGCCGCACGCCTGGCGCTGTTGCGCGACGTCCTCGAGCGGCTCGAAGCCCCGGATTGCGGACCCCTGGGGCCCGATCCGGGGCTGTGCAGCTCGTGGAGGGATCTCTCCTGACGCCGGACTACAGGTCGGCGACCGTGCCCTGGACGTCGCCGTCGCGGGTGAGGATGCGGAACTCACAGCGGCGGTTGGCCGACCACGCGACCTCGTCGGTTCCGGTGACGTCGGGACGCTCCTCGCCGTAGGACACCACCTTGAGCCGGTTCGCGTTCACGCCGCTGGTCGCGAGGAAGGACGTGACGGCCTGGGCCCGGCGGTTGCCGAGGGCCAGGTTGTAGTCGGTGGTGCCGCGCTCGTCGGCGTGGCCCTGCACCTCGATCCGCAGGCCGGGGTGCTTCTGCAGCAAGGTGGCGTTCGCGGTCAGCGCAGCCTTCGAGGCGTCGGTCAGCGTGCTGCTGTCGAAGTCGAAGTGCACCTTCGCGAAGCGCTCCACGAGCGTGTCGATCACGTGTGCGGGCACGCCCTGGGGCGCCTCGGTGGCCTCGGACGGGACCGGATCCGAAGCGACTTCGGGCGGCGTCTTGTGGCAGGCCGCCAGGGTCAGACCGATGGCGAGGACGAGGGAGATGGAACGAGTGGGGGTCATGAATTCTCCGGGATTCCCGCCGGCACTGGGGCGTTCCAGGCTCGGTGGCGGGGATGCGATGCGGTGAAGCAGAGAGCGTGCCAACGTCGCCGGGGGAGCTGAGGCCCGATTCGGGGGCATTGCGGGTCAGCGGGGCGATGTGCCCCGGGGCACGACCTCGGGCTCGCTACAGAACGACTGGCCGAGCGGACCGGACTGTTCGGGAGCGTGGCCGGGTACGGGAACGCGCGGTGGAGCGGGCGCGTAGGCGGCACAGATCGCATCCTGCTCGTCCTGCACGGCCTCTTCGATGGCGCGACGCACGCGGGGGCCGTAGACGGAGGGGTTGGCGAGCTCGTCCCAGTCGGGGGCGACCCAGTCCGCCCAGTCGAATGCCCGGGTGCGCAGCGCACACGGACCGTCGCGCTGGATGGCGCTGTCGGGGCCCAGAAGCCCTTCGTAGAACCGGTATCCGTCCCAGTTCGCAGCCAGATCCGCATACGAGAACGCCTTGCTGGTGAGCCGTCCGAACTGCAGGCGCTCGGTACGGGCTCCCCGCCGAGCGGCACGTTCCGGGTCCAGCCCGTCTCTCGACCAGCGCAGGTAGGACTGCCCGGTGGCCAGGAAGTGGTCGATCTTGTCGGTGCCCACCAGCACTTCACCCAGGCGCACCGTGGACGCGGTCCCGGCGATGTGGAGGATGGCGCCGTCCAGCAGACCGACCTCGGAGAACATCCCGTCCGAGCCCGTCGTCACGCGCGGGACGAGCGGATCGGACTCCAGCCAGGCGGTGTACCGGCCGTATCCCAGGCGGCTCGGCAGCGGACGCGCCTCTTCGTCGAGCCGCAGGAGCAGGGTCCGACGGGCGGCGACCCTGCGGATCGACCGGGCCAGACGGCGTCGCAGCACGGTGTCGTCGGGATGGCAGCGCACGTCTTCGACGGCCTCGTCCAGCAGGTGATCCATCACCGCGTTCGCGAGGGGCGCGACGTCGTCCGGCGGGTCCTGGTGAGGGGTCCAGCTGTCGACTTCGTAGGCGGTCGCAGTCGCGAAGAGGAGGGCGAGCATGCCTCCGGCGAAGCAAGTTCCGTGCCTGTGGTGGGCTTCGCGACCAGAGCGGAGGGCGGCCGCTCATCTGCCACTTCATCCAGCCGGTGGAGACGCGATCGAGAGCACGAGCCCCCCCTGAATGGCGAGTGCCGGGCGTCGGTCGGTGAACACGGCCCCCAGGGCGCCACGGCCGCCGATCCGCACAGGACCGACACTCACGCTGGAGGCGCCTTCGAGGAGGAGGGGCAGTCGAACACGCCCGTGAGCAGCCGATGCGGGGACGACGACCTGGAGTCGGTGTGCGGCCCGGTCTCCGCTGAAGCCGAGGCCTCCGGCCACCGAGGCGTACAGACCGAGCCCGGGGCGGGTGAGGGTCGCGAGAATGCCCGTGGAGGCGTGCCCGATGAACCCCACTCGCGCGTTCGCCACGTGTCGCAGGCCGACGGCGAGGCCGGCGCTCCCGAGATCCGTGCGGACCCAGCCCCCGATCCCCCGGTTGCCGCTCCATCCGGCGACGGACACGGATGGGGTGCCGACCTCGATGGCGCTGGTGGGGCGTCCCGGGGCGCGCAGGGCTGCGGGGTCGGCCCAGGCCGCCGAGAGGAGAGACCAGGCGACGATCACGGGCCCACCCTCGGAATCACCCCGGGAAACGGCTGGTCGAGGCGCGCGCTCGCGGCGGGGTCGCCGAGCAGCGTAGCGTCGAGCCAGGTGTCGAACACCCGCATGGAATCTTCGCGGACCTCGTCCAGAGGACGCTCGAGCGGCCCGTCTCCCTCCAGCTCGCCCTCGGTGGCGCCGTCGGTCCAGGCGTAGTGATTCAAGCCCTCGACGAAGTGCAGCCGGGCGTCTGGATAGCGGTCGGCACCGTCCTGGACGTCCTCGGGGAGCGCGGAGAGGTCGGTGGTGCCGGACAGGGACAGCACGGCACCCGGTTGAGGGACCGGCCCGGACCCGGCGGGGAAGCTCGCGAACAGGGCGGCGGCCTCGATGCGGGGGTCGTCCTGGAAGGCCCAGTCTGCGATCACGCCTCCGAGGCTGTGTCCGGCGGCGGCGACCGGGGTGCGCGGGCGGCGGCGCTCGATGTCGTCGAGGACGTCGCGGGTGTTGCCCGACTCGAAGATGGCGAGGTCGAGGCTGTGAGACGGTGCGGCGACGGCATAGCCGCGGCTCGCGAGGTGGATGCCGATCCATCGGTAGCGCTCGGCCGGAACCAGACCCCCGTGCACGAACAGCACGACGGGGTCGGTGTCTTCGAGGGGGTCGGGGCGGATCCACTCGTACTGGACGCGGTCTTCGACGCGTGCGGCTGCGGAGCGCTGCTCCAGCACGACGGCTCTCGGACCGAGGGTTCCCCAGGTGCCGTCTCGGGTGGGGTCGGCATCGAGGACGGGCTCCGCGATGGGGGCGCAGGCGCAGAGCAGCACGAAGAACAGCGACAGAGTCGGGCGGTGGCGCGCCATGGAGCGGGTGTAACGTCCGGTGCGCCCATCGAACGGAGGGCTCATGACGACGAACCCGCCTGAGGTGTACGATGGGTCGGTGTTCGGCGACGGCAACAGCGACGCGACGTGCACGGGGTGCCACGGTGGTTCGAGCAGCGACTTCGTCCTCACTCCCTTTCCGCTGCAGTAGCGGGCTCGAACGATGAAGCGGGTCGCCTACCTGACGGCCTGGGAGATGGTCGATCCGCAGACCGAGCGCTCGGATGCGTTCGAGCACGTTCGAAGCCTGGAGGTGCTGCAGCCTGCGTTCCGCCGAGCGGGCATGACCCTCGAACCCGTCGTGTGGGACGGGCCCGATGCGCAGCCGGATGCGTTCGACGCCGTGCTGATCGGCACCCCGTGGGACTACTGGCGCAAGCGCGACGCGTTCCTGGGCGCGTTGACGCGCTTCGCCGCGGGGTCGCGGCTCTTCAATCCACTCCCGATGGTGCGGTGGAACCTCGACAAGACGTATCTTCGGGAGCTCCTGGCCGAGGGGGTCCCGGGCATCCCGACGGTGTGGCTCGATGCGCCGGATGCCCCCTCCATCCGCCGGGCGTTCGAGGTGTTGGACTCGGACGACCTGGTGTTGAAGCGACGTGTGGGAGCCGGGGCGTTCGGCCAGGAACGGGTGAAGCGCGGCGAGTCGATTCCGACGTTCGACGTGCCGATCCTGGTCCAGGCGTTCCTGCCTTCGATCCTCGAGCAGGGCGAGACCAGCCTGGTGTACGTGGACGGTGCGCTGTCCCACGCCGTTCGGAAGGTCCCGACGGGGGCCGACTACCGGATTCAGTCGCTGTACGGAGGAACGGAGCTCGACCACACGGCGACTGCTGCGGAGATGGCCGTCGCCGAGCGGGTGATGCAGGCGATCCGGACCCGAGGCTGGGGAACCCCGGTTTACGCGCGGGTGGATCTGGTGTGGGTGGGCGATGCGCCGGCGACCGCTCCTGTGGTCATCGAAGTCGAGCTGGTGGAGCCGTACCTCTACCCCGACCAGGGGCCAGAGCTCGGCGTGCGCCTGGCGGAGGCGGTTCGGGGTCGTCTCCACACGTCTGCAACATCGGGTTCGTAGAACACGGCAGGAGGTGCAGATGCGCCAGGTGCTCGTGGGGTGGTTGTTGCTCGGATTGCTGATGGTGCTGCCGTGCTTCGCGGTCGCGGCGCCCATCGATCTGTCGGGCACGTGGGCGCTCGATCTCGAGGCATCCGACTCTCTCGATCCGTTGATGAAGGCACGCGGGATGGGGTGGATGAAGCGGAAGTTGGCGGCGAACATGGAGGTCACCCAGGTGATCGTCCAGCAGGGTGACACCCTGGAGGTCCAGCTGCTGTCGGCCGTTCGCACGGAGTCGATGACCCTGCACGTGGATGGGAAGACCCGGGAGGAGACCACGTCGGAGGGACCATCCCAGGTGTCGCATCGCTGGTCGGGCGACGCGCTCGAGACCCGCAGCGAGGCCGTGCGGGACGGCGTCTCCACGACCGCACGCATCGTTCGCACCGTGGAGGACGGCGGAAAGACGATGCGCCAGCGCATGGAGGTCCGGATCGACGGGGTGGAGTTCGTGGTGAATCGCGTGTTCCGCGCGGCCGCACCCGAGTGACTCTCCAACCCGGTCGAGTGCTTCGTTCGTGCACGCACGATCGGGTCGGACGCGTGAGGTCGGAGGCATGTTCTGGACCCTCCTGCTCGCGTGCTCCCCATCGACCGACGAGGTCCAGGTGTGGTCTGGCGAGGTCCGGATCGGCGAGCATCGCTTCGAGCGGGACCCGTGGTTCGAGTGGAGTGGCGCGTGTCCGGAAGACCCTGAAGGGGGTCGAGACGCCGCCGAGGCGCAGACCCAGCGCGCCTGCGGAGTCGCGTGTGATCTGATCGATCCACGCCCACCGTCATGCCTCAGTGTGTGTGTGCGGAGCAGCTCGCCGCTGGCGTGCCGGACCCGGGGGGAGGGGGCCGACGAGGTCGAACCGTCGAACGCCGAAGGCGCGCTGTCGCTCCGATAGTCGACGGCCCTGGAGCGCGAAGCCGCGTGATCGACCACGGTGTGGATGCGCTTGGACCAGATCCACGGTCCCCCAATCGAGGGAGCTCTACCACGACCATCGCACGGTCCCCTTCGCGGGAGGGTCGCCCGCTGTCCCATACGGAGGATACGGACTCTCCGCGGAGGGGTTGTCGATGGGTCTGGGGTTCGTGGAGCTGATCATCCTGTTGGGGCTCGCACTGGCGACCCTGGCGGTGGTGGGTATCGGCGCGGCGGTGTTCTTCGGCGCTGCGGCGGCGGCCACGGTGGCGAGCGAAGAGGAAGAGCAGGGGCACGAGTGGTCGGCGGCCTGGCAGGGGCACGAGATCGTGGTCCGTGTCGAGGGGCAGCGGCCGGGGTTGTGGGTCGATGCCGCCCAGGTCGACGCCGGAGAGAGGATGGCGACCACCGTCGATGGCCATGACGTCTCGATCCTGGTCCAGTGGCAGGGCGGAGTGCCCAAGGCTGGCCTCACCATCGATGGAGCGCCGGTCCAGCTGAGCCGTCGACCGTTCGGAACCGCCATGATCGCGGCGGCGCCCCAGAGCGACGCAGATCCCGAAGACCCCCGCTGGGACGCGGTGGTCGAGCTGGTCGAGCAGATCCGGTCCCGCGGTGGCGAGGCGGCCGGGGTGGCGAGTCGCGCTCGAGAGGAGGTCCGCGTGCTGTTCCTGGAGATCCAGCGCGCCGAGAAGGCCGCCACGGCCGACGAACGCCTGGGGGGAGACGGGGCGTCTGCCCGCCGGGTGGTGACGCAGCACGAGTCGCGCGTCGACAAGCTGCTGGAGAGCCTCCGCGAGCTGTACCATGGAGCCGTCGCCGAGTCGGGTGAGCAGGCTCGGAGCTCCGACGAGGTGCTGGCCCAGCTGGAAGTCGAGCTGGCGAGCCGTCGCGCCCAGAACACCCAATGAGTCCCAGACCCCAGGAGGCGCGAATGCACGTGCCGAACGCCCGCCAGTTGTCGTCCACCATCCCCCAGGGCGACGAGCTCGTCCTGTCGATCGAGCCGATGGAGGTGCCCGATCCCGGCCCCGACGAGGTGGTCGTCGCGGTGCAGGCGGCCCCGGTCAACCCGAGTGATCTGGGCGTACTGGTCGGCCCGGCAGACCTGTCGAAGGCCGAACGTTCGACGGTGAACGGGTATCCCGCACTGGTCGCTCCGGTGCATCCCGCGGCGCGGGCGTTGGTGCGTGGACGAATCGGAGACCGGCTGCCGGTGGGCAATGAGGGTGCTGGAACCGTCGTGGCGGCGGGGTCTTCGGAGGCTGCCCAGGCGCTGATGGGCCGCACGGTCACGATGGTTGGCGGGGGCATGTACCGCACGCACCGGGTGCTGCACGTGCAGGCCGTGGTTCCGCTCCCGGAGGGGGCACCCGCCGCGGAGGGAGCGTCGTTGTTCGTGAACCCGATGACCGTCCAGGCCTTCCTGGCCACGATGCAGATGGAGGGCCACACCGCCATCGTGCACACGGCGGCGGCGTCCAACCTGGGCCAGATGCTCGCGAAGCTGTGTCGCAAAGAGGGCGTGCCGCTCGTGGCCATCGTGCGTCGGGACTCCCAGGCGGCCCTGCTCACGGAGCTGGGCGTACCCCACGTCGTGAACAGCTCGACGGAGACGTTCTTCGAGGACCTGGTGGCTGCGCTCGTCGCGACCGAGGCCACGCTGTGCTTCGATGCGATCGGTGGCGGCGAGATGGCGAACACGGTCCTCACCGCGATGGAGGTCGCGCTCCAGAAGCGGGGCGTGTCGGCGGATCTGTACGGCACGCCGGTGCTGAAGCAGGTGTACCAGTACGGCCGGCTGGACTTCGGGCCGACCCTGTTGAAGCCGTCCTACGGGATGTACTGGAGTGTCGGTGGGTGGCTGGTCAGCCCGCGACTGAAGGCCCTGGGTCCGAAGCGCACGCGGCAGATGCGGCAGTACGCGGTCGAGGAGCGGAACGGCATCTTCGCGAGCGAGTACGCACAGACGGTGGGGCTCGAAGACCTGCTCGATCCGGACACGTTGCGGGCGATCAACCAGAAGGGGACGGGCGGTAAAGTGCTGGTCGATCCGTCCCGCGCGTAGCAGATGCCGTCGGCGCGTGCAGCTCGCCGAGCGCGTGGCCGGTATGCTCGCCGCGACCTCGGTGGTCCCGCTGCTCCGGGCCGTGTCCTGGGCGCATGCGTCATCGCCGAACCAGTCGTCGAGCAGCTCTCCAGCAGGGTCTTCGAATGCGGTGTACAGCCCCCAATAGACAGGCCCATCACCAGTGTCGACGTGGATCCGGACGAATCCTCCGCGCGCGGCGGGCACACCCGCATCCCGGAACACATCTGCGGTCAGTTTATCCCGCTGGAAGGTGGAGTCGAGGTAGCGCCTGCGTCGCGGTACCTTCGTGAACCAGATCGGCCAGATCCTCGAGCCCGTGGCGCACGGTCTGGGCTACACCCTGATGCCACGAAGCGGCGTCGACGCGTTTCCGTCCGGAGACCGGCTTCGCGTCGCAGCGCTTCCGGAGCGGGTCGAACAACCGCTGTGGCTTGTCTGGACGGGACCGGTGGCCCTTCCTGCACGTTACGAACCGGTCGTCGCGGCACTACGACAGCTCACGGCTTCATTGGCTGTCGATCGACCACCAGGGAATCCCGCGCTCGGGTAGTTCGGGATCGTCTGCTGGACGTGCAACCGGGGTGGGTGCGAACAATTGTCGTTGCGCACCCAGCACTTCATGTTTCATGAAGCCGTCCGAGGGCCTTGTGCTGGGACGGCCCGAGAACTGGCTCGCTCCACCGTGATTGAACGTCGAGAGCTCGAGATGCAGGAGCGCCTGGGAGCGCCCTGGCACAGCGACCCGGAATCGTTGTGCACTTCGGCATCAGACGTCGAGGCCGACAGGACAGGAAACCCCTGTCCCACCGAGCCCGCAGTACCCATTCGGATTCTTGGAGAGGTACTGCTGGTGGTACGCCTCGGCGTAGAAGAACTCCGGTGCCTCCAACACTTCCGTCGTCACGGGACCGTAGCCTGCGTCTGCCAGCTTCTTCGCGTAGGCCTGCTTCGCCTTCTCGGCCGCCTCGCGCTGCGCATCCGACGTCACGTAGATGCCCGACCGGTACTGCGTGCCGACGTCGTTGCCCTGCCGCATTCCCTGCGTCGGGTCGTGCGACTCGAAGAACACCGCCAACAGCTGTTCGAACGACACCTTCGACGGGTCGTAGACCACCTGCACCACCTCGTTGTGGCCCGTCTTGCCCGAGCAGACCTCCTCGTAGGTGGGATTGGGCGTGAGCCCAGCCTGGTAGCCCACCGACGTGGAGTACACGCCGTCTGTCTGCCAGAACTTGCGCTCGGCACCCCAGAAGCAGCCCAGCCCGAAGTAGGCGACCTCCATCCCTTCCGGCCACGGGCCCTTCAGTGGCGCGCCATTCACATGGTGGGACTCCGGAACGCCCGCCATCGCGGCGTCTCTGCCGGGCAGGGCCGAGTCGGGGGTGGGCATCACGGTCTTCTTGCGTCCGAACAGCATGTCGAGCACGGGGCCTCCGGGGAGTCGGGGCGAGCGGCGTCGCCTGGCAGACAACCGTAGCCACCCGAACCTCATCGGACAGCCCGGGGACCGTCAGCTTTCGTCAGGGCGGGGTCCGACGGGGGTATGTTCCCGCCGCCATGCGCTCCCGCACCGCCAACGAGCGAGTGCGTCAGCGGCTCCGCGTATTGGAGCGCGAGCTGGTCGTCCTGATTGCGGAGAACAGCCACGAGCCCCCCAACCGGGTGTTCCACCTGTCCGTGAATCTCTTTCCGATTTCGGACTACACGGACGATTGACCGCCCACGTTCCCGATTCTCGTGCGCGGCAGCGCTGTGTGGCGAGCGACGCCTGTCGCTCACCAGACTGCCACCCCAGGACGCCTCGGCGGTATCGTTGGGGGGATGGGCCGGCGCACACCCAACCTGATCGACCAGTTCACCGACTACCGGCGGTTCGTGATCGAGGCGTTGAAGAAGCGTGGGCAGAGCCGCAAGGAGCTCGCCGAGGCGTTGGGCCCGTCGGACTCGATGATGAGCCAGGTGCTGTCCAAGAAGCGCCGGTTGCGGGCGTCGTTGGTGCCCACCCTCGCGGACTTCTTCGGAATGTCAGAGGACGAGCGCCACATGCTCGCGGCGCTGGTCGACCTCGACAACGAGTCCGCGTTCGCGCGTCGAACAGCATGGGCTGCGGTTCAGGCTCGTCAGCGGTACCTGGCCGAGGACAAGCCCTCCGAGGAGGTGTTCCTTCAGGCCTTCACCCACTGGTACGTGCCCGCGATCTACGAGCTGGCGGGCTGTGAGGGCTTTCAAGCCGACCCGACGTGGATTGCAACGGTCCTCAATCCGCGGATCACCGTCGAACAGGCGGAGGACGCGCTGCAGACCCTGCTCAAGGCGGGGTTGTTGCGGCCGTCGGATGGCGGGGCGCTCGAGCCGGTTCCCCAGGAAGTCTGGGCAGACGGTCGGATTCCTGCGGGCGCGATGTCCGACCTGATTGCGGGTCTGCAGAAGGTGAACCCCGAACACGCCGAGCGCTCCTACAGCGAGTTTCTCTCCAGCGAGCGCCACTCGGGCGGCGTCACGTTCGCGGTGAGCGAAGCCCGCTACGAACAGGTGCTGCAGCGCCTCCGCGTCCTCGAGCGGGAGCTCGTCGTCCTGACGGTCGAAGACGACGAACAGCCCCCGAACCGGGTGTTCCAGCTGTGCATCAACCTGTTTCCGATGTCGGACTACACGGACGATTGAAGTCCACCTTCCCGATGCGGGTGCGCGGCACGACTGTGTGGCGAAGCGATGGCAATCCCACAAGCAGATTGCCAATCCAAGACGCCATGGCGGTATCGTCGGGGGCATGGGCCGACGCACACCCAACCTGATCGACCAGTTCACGGACTACCGGCGGTTCGTGATCGAGGCGCTCAGGGTCCGCGAACAGAGTCGAAAGGAGCTCGCTGAGGCGCTCGGCCTGTCGGACTCGATGATGAGTCAGGTGCTGTCCAAGAAGCGCCGGTTGCGCGCGTCGTTGGTGCCCACCCTCGCGGATTTCTTCGACATGTCAGAGGACGAGCGGCACATCCTCGCGGCGCTGGTCGATCTCGACAATGAATCGGCGTTTGCGCGTCAGACTGCGTGGGCGGCGATCCAGGCGCGACAGCGCTATCTCGCGGAGGACAGCGCGCCCGATGAAATCGTCATCGGCGCCTTCTCCCGCTGGTTCATCCCCGCCATCTACGAACTGGCGAGCTGTGAGGACTTCCAGGCCGACCCAGGGTTCCTGGATTGCGGGCGTCCTGAATCCTCCCATCTCACCCGAGGAGGCCGAGGAGGCGCTGCAGACGTTGTTGCGTCTGGGGATGCTCCAACCGTCCGACGTCGGAGAACTCGAGCCGGTCCCGCAAGAAGTGTGGGCGGATGGCAGCCTTCCAGCAGGTGCGATCTCCAGGGTGATCTACCAGCAGCACATGGCCGGATTGAAGCTGGCCGAGCGAGCTTTCAAGGCCTTTCGGAGCAATGAGCGTCACAACGGAGTTGTGACGTTTGCCCTGAGCGAGGCGCGGTACGAGCAGATCCTGGCGAAGGCACGGCAGCTCGAGCGGGAACTGGTGGTCCAGGCAGTCGCCGAGGACGACGAGCCTCGGAACCGGGTGTATCAGGTGTGCTTGAACCTGTTTCCCGTCACCGATTTCAGCGACGGGTAGCCTCACATCACTCGATCGTTGTGTGGAGTTCGGGGGGCTGCCAGGGGTAGGGGGCGGACCCGGAGTACCTGTGTGGCAGCATCTCCACGGGCTTGATCGACTCGAGGTTCACGGTCGTGGTGTCGGGCCAGGCCGTCACCGAGAACCCGTTTCCATCGATGTCGACGTCGTTGGTCCAGTACCAGGTTGCACTGCAGAGATCGCCTCCTTGAACCTGGACGCTGTGTCCTGCGACCGGGTCGACCCACTGGTTGATCGTGTAGTCCTGGTGGGAACCATCACAGTGGTGAACCCGGAGCTTGTGGACGTAAACATCACCATCGACGAATCCTCCTGCAGGTCGGTCCACCTTGAAGCCGAGGTCGGGTGTGCCTCCCCAGAAGGCCGCATCTGCATGAAGCGGGACACCCATCAATGCGGTGACCACGGCGAGGCTGAAGACGCTGACGACTGACTTCTTCATCGGACCGAATCCTTCGGTTGAGCATCGCGGCTGGATTGCCGCCTGCACGCCCTCCCCAAAGCAGGCTCCGTGCCAGTCCGTTGTCGGCGTTCTCCCGTGGCCGGTGTGCGCCCCCGACCACACCTCCCACCTGGGGTGTCCACCACAGTGGACAGGTGATACCCCCCCGTGATGAACGCGCGACGCCCCATTCCCGAGCGGGAGTTCTTCTGGGCCCTGCTCAACCTCGGGCTCGTCGAGGACCTCGCAGGACTCCTGGAAGAAGCCCTGGATCTCGTCGTCGAGGTCGCCGGGGCCCGCGCGGGGTACCTCGAGGTCACCGACCCCTTCGCGAACCACGTCTGGTCCCGGTCGACCGCCCTCGAAGCCGACGAGATCGACCAGGTCCGACGCAGCCTGTCCGACGGCATCATGCAGGAAGCGCTGTCCAGCGGCGAGACCATCCAGACCGCGTCTGCGCGCACAGACCCCCGGTTCAGCGAGCGCGAGAGCGTGCAGCAGTACGACATCGAAGCCGCCGTGTGCGCGCCCATCATGGCCAACAGCCGGGATCGGCCCGTCGGCGTGGTGTATCTGCAGGGGCGACACCAACCAGGCCCGTTCACACGGGCCGCCGTCGAGCGCATCGAGCTGTTCGCCCGGCACCTGGCCCCTCACGCCGACCGCCTGGTGCGCCGCGAACCCGAGGCGTCGGACCCCACGAAGGTGTGGCGCGACCGCCTCCGAGCCGAGCCGCTGATCGGCAGCAGCGTGGCACTGGCACGGCTGCTCGAAGACGTCGCGATGGTCGCTCCCCTCGACCTCGCGGTGCTGCTCGGAGGGCCCACGGGGTCGGGAAAGACCAGTGTGGCGCGGGTGATCCACGACAGCAGTCCACGCTCGGATCACGCCTTCGTCGAGCTCAACTGCGCGGCCATTCCCACCGATCTGCTGGAGTCCGAGCTGTTCGGTGCGGAACGTGGAGCCCACAGCACCGCCACCCAGCGGGTGCTCGGCAAGGTCCAGGCCGCCGACGGGGGCACGTTGTTCCTCGACGAGGTGGGCGAGCTCCCGCTCCCCGCCCAGGCCAAGCTCCTGCAGTTCATCCAGTCCGGGCAGTACTGGCCGCTGGGGTCATCGTCGCCCCACCACTCGGACGCGAGGGTGATCGCAGCCACCAACCGCGACCTCGAGGCCGCCATCTCCGAGCGGACATTTCGGGCCGACCTGTACTACCGGCTGAACGTGTTCGCGATCGAGGTTCCGGGCCTCGACCAGCGGGCGTCCGACCGCATCCAGCTGGCCCGGCACTTCCTGGCGAGCGCCACCGAACGCCACGGGTTGCCGAACCTCATCCTCGCACCGTCGGCACGGCACGCCTTGCAGTCCGTCGACCTGCCGGGCCACATCCGGGAGCTGGCGAACCTCGTGGAGCGCGGCGCCGTCCTCGCTGCAGGGCAGGGCGCGTTCCAGGTCGCGCGGCGTCACCTGTTCCCCGAGCGACGCAACACCCCCGATGCGCAGCCCGCCACGTACGCCGAGCACCTCGAAGGCTTCCAGCGGGCCCTGCTCGAGAGCACCCTCGAAGAGCACAAGGGCAACGTCAGCGCGGCCGCCCGGCAGCTCGACCTCACCCGGTCGCACTTCTACAACCTGATGAAGCAGCTCGGGATCACGCCGAAGCGCTGACGGGGTTGCACACCGACTCCAGCCACTCCCGGACGACGTCGCCATCCCAGCGCATGGTGGGGTCGGGGTCGAGCAGGCCATCGACGAGGTTCTGCCAGGGAATCCGAAGTCGGGGCAGGGGACGATGGCGCCCGGCCTGTTTGGCGAGGATCTCGCCCTGGAGCGTGTCCTCCTCGAAGGGAAGCGCACCGGTCAGCAGCTCGTAGAGCGTGACGCCCAGGCTGAACCAGTCGCTGGCGGGGCCGGTCTGCCAGAGGAACGCCTCGGGCGCCATGTAGGGGAGGCTTCCGACGGGAGCGGCGGGGGTGGTGGAACCGACGGGGTGGGCGAGTCCACAGTCGGACACCCACACATCCCGCCCGTGCAGCAGGAGGTTTCCGGGCTTCACGTCGCGATGGACCCACCCGGCGGCGTGGAGCGCGTCGAGGGCGGACGCGACCTGCTCTACCAGGCGGAGGAGCGTACGCGTGTCGGGAACGACGGTCTCGAAGGACGCGTCTGCGCGCCCCAGGACGAGCTGTGCGCCGGCGGGGACCCGCGCGAAGTGGAGCGCAGGGACGACGTGGGGATGGTCGACCGAGCGCAGCACGGTCCAGTCCCGCTCGAGGGCCTCGACGTGCTCGTTGGGGACCTGCTTCACCGCCACCGGACGCCCGGCCAACTGCCCTGCGTATACGGTGCCGACTCGCCCCCGGCCGATGCACGATCCCACCTGCAGGGGGGACGGTGACACCTCGGGACGCCGGGGGATCGGGGTCTGTGGAGAGAGTGTGGTCATGCTGGGTGGGGTCAGTCCCTTCCGTCGCCGCGGACGCGCATCTCGACCATCTCGAGTTCCATCCGCATGGTCCGCAGCAGTCTAAGCAGCTCCTTGGCTTCTGCATCACACATCTCGGTCGCGTTCTCGAGCCCTTCCAGACGGCCTTCCGTGCTGTTCCAGGCGTGGACGTGTCGCAGCGCGTGGAGATAGCCGGGAGACCGGGGAGGCCGGCCCCGGCCCAGCACGTCGGGACGGCGCTGCTGGTAGCCCGCCCGACGACGGATCTGGGCGACGGTCCACTTCTCGCGCTCCGCCTGACGCAACAGGGCGCGCTGGGTTCGGGGGTAGAGCGGCAGGAGCTCCCTGAGGTGGCTGATGCCGAGGTGCTTCAGCTTCGGCTCGCCACACGCCCGCCACAACGCGGCCACGGCTACGTACCGGTACAGCGTGCTGGAGCTCAGCTGGGCGGCCGATGCGAGCTGTCGCAGGGGAATGCTCCCCTCGGACCGCCAGGCTTCGGGGTCTCCCTCGTACACTTCGTCGAGCGCGGCACAGCCCCACTCCAGGATCTCGGGTAGCGCGAGATTGCTGCGTCCCTGCAGCAGGCGCGCGATTTCCAGGCTTCTCTCCACGGTGACCTCCCTCGCCGGTTCATCCCCGGCACGTCTCTGTCCCGACCCGCACCGGTCCTGCTCGCCAGAACTGACCCCTTCCTGCTCGTCAGAACTGCCCCCCCGAGCTCGGCTGGGCGGCATCCCCCTCGAGCTACGCATGCCCTCTCCGCCTCCGGCAAGGTCGGGAGCACCCTTCGCGCCGAGGTCGGCCCTGCAGGGACCCGCTCCCTCCCCTGCCTCCGTCCCGTGGGCTCGGTAGGCGGCCAGCACGCATGCAGCCCTGTCCCGTGGTACACTGCCGGTCCGTCGTGTTCGCCCCCGCGAACACGTTCGCCCCCGCGAACGGTCCTGCGCGAAGCCGAGGGCTCCGTGGCGGACTTCGATGGGGAACGGAGGTGGCGAACCCGCGTCCCGAGCGCGTCGCCCATTCCTCTACTGCTGTTGTCGCCCGTTCCGGACGAGATGGAAAACCGGCCTATTCACAAAATGTGAAACAAGGCCTTTTCCACGCGTTGAAGCTGGAGGATGGGGGAGCAGGTGTCGTGCGCGGAAACACGGCGGTGTCGCCACGCCCGTCGGGCGCGGTCTCACAGTTCCGCGACCCGGAATCGGACGACGAGGTCCTCTACCGCTGCGGGATCCGGTGGCGACTCGGGAAGCACGGAGTCGGGCAGTGCGTCGTCCAGCGCGCGGGCGAGGCGGTCGAGCTCGGCCTCGTGGCCATCGGCCAGATCGGGATCCAGGATGCGTTTCTCGCCGGCCTGTTTCCACGCGATCAGGTCGTCCAGTGGACCGGTGCTGGGCCCGGTCACTCCATGGAGGCTCGCGAGGGTGGGCAGGTGGGCTTCGATCTCGCCGGCCTTCAGGGCGTGGAGCCCCGTGAGCACGACCCGATAGGCGTACAACAGTGATTTGGCCCTGCGCTCACGGGCGAGTTCGCGCCGCATGCCTCTGAGATACCCGCGGTAGTGGGCGTGTACGCGGCGGGACAGCGCGCAGGGCAGCACCTCCCGGAGGGCCTTCAGCTCGGGGGACTCGAGGAGCTGCAGGGGGCTCGTGATCTGCTCGAGGAGGTTGCCGTTGCCCTTCAGCAGCAGCGATGCGGCCCGGCCGAGCTCCTGCGTGGTGAGGTCGCATTCCTGGCCCTCGAACACCCGCAGCCGGTCGTGCGCGGCGTCGGTGGGCGACAGGCCGAGCACCGAGCGGGTGGGGGCCAGGTGGATCCCCTTCAGGTCGAGATCGCTGTCGACGGACGGAAAGCCGTACAGGTGCGCTCCCGTCACCGCGACCAGCAGGGGGCGACCCGGTGGAGGATGCGCAGCCAGGAAGCGCCGACCGCGGTCGAGATCGGGCTGCAGCCGGGGGTCGATGTCGGCGGATTCGGGTGGCATGCTGGCGTCCTCCACAGCGCCTGGTTGTATTCGGAGCATGTCCGCTCCGTTCGATCTCCGCACACACACCATCGTCCTGGCCGTCGCGGGGAGCCGTTGTCATGGTCTCGCCCGTTCCGACTCCGATGTCGATCTGCGCGGGGTCGCGGTGCCGCCACTCGCGGATCACCTGCAGCTCACCACGCCGTTCGCCCAGGCCGACGATGCGGGCGACATGGACGTGTTCCTGCCAGACCTGACGCACGAGGAACAGGCCATCGCGGCGGACACGAAGCTGGAGGGGAGCGTCTTCGCCCTGCGGAAGGTCATGCGGCTGGCGGCGGACTGCAACCCGCACATCCTCGAGCCGCTGTTCTGTCGCGAGCGCGAGATCCGCCGGATCACCCCTGTGGGACGGGCGCTTCGAGCGGGGGCATCGCGATTTCTCTCGAAGCGCGCGCGCTATTCCTTCGGCGGGTACGCATCGGCGCAGCTCAAGCGCATCCAGAACCACCGGGCCTGGCTGCTGGAGCCGCCCACGGTCGCGCCCACGCGGGAGGCCTTCGGGCTCCCCGAGGTGTCGGTGGTCCCACGGGAACAGCTGGATGCCGCGCGGTCGGCCATCCGCAAGCAGGTGGACCGTTGGGAGCTCGATCTGTCCGGCGTGTCGTCCGCGACGTCGGTGGACATCCGGCAGCGCATCGCCGACGTCCTGGCCGAGATCCGCGCTGGTCTGGGGGCCTTCGCGGAGACCGGCACGTCGGACGAGGGGTCCGAAGACGAGCAGAGGTTCCGTGCAGCCGCGGGGTGGGTGGGGCTCGACAGCAACTTCGTCGACCTGATGGCGCGCGAGCGTCGCTATCGCCGGGCCCGACAACACTGGAAGCAGTACCAGACCTGGAAGCGCAAGCGGAACCCCGAGCGGGCCGCCCTCGAAGCGGAGTTCGGCTACGACACCAAGCACGGCTCACACCTGGTGCGCCTGCTCACGATGGCCGTCGAGATCGTCGAGACCGGCGAGGTCCACGTCTGGCGCGGGGGCCGGGATGCCGACGAGCTGCAGGGGGTGCGACGAGGGGCGTGGTCCTACGACCAGCTGATCACCTGGACCGAGGCCATGGATGCCCGCCTGGACGCGGCACTGCCGGAGAGCCCGCTGCCCGACCGGCCCGACCACGAGGCGCTCGATGCCTGGGCGGTCGAGCTCGCGACGGACGCGCTGGGGATCCGTTCGGTCGACGCGTCGGGAGCTCAATCCACGTGAGACGGACGGGAGCCCAGCGTGACCCCGCGCTGCTCCACCGTGTCGCCCACCAGCACGTCGAGGGTCGCCTCGTGTCCGGCACCCATGCCGGTCAGCGCCCCTCGGAGGGAGCGGACGCCGCGCACCTCGGTTCCGTCGACGCGCAGGACGATGTCGCCTACGGTCAACACCCCTTCGGCCGGGCTGGATGGCTCGATGGCGACCACCAGCAGGGCTTCGTCCTGCCCCCCGGCTGCCGATTGGTCCTTCGTGAGCGTGGCCGTTGCAGCGCCGATGCCCAGAAAGCCCGGCTCCACGGTGCCGTGGACCTCCAGGCGCGCAATCGTCGCGCGGACGGTGGACGCGGGGAGGGTCGTGCCGCCGCGAACCAGCCGATGGGTGTTGAGCCCGATCACACCGTCCGGACCGACCAGAGGTCCACCCGAGAAGCCGGCGGGCAGGGTGCCATCCACCTCGATCCACCGGTCGACCTCGGCGCCGGGAGGGGTGCGCCAGGCGCCGCCCAGTCGAGCGATCAGGCCCAGCGTGGCGCGTGGACCGAAGCCGACGGGGACCACCAGGTTGCCCACCCGCACCCCGTCGTTCCACGTCACGGCGGGCAGGCCGGCACCGGTCTCGAGCAGTGCGAGGTCGAGTGCCGGAGCGACTCCGATCACCCGGGCCTCGGTGGTGCCGCCGTCGGGCAGGGCGAGGGTCCCGGACGACTTGCGCACCAGGTGTGCCGCGGTGATGGCGCGGTTGTCGCCCACGGACACGGCGGTTCCGGTGCGTCGGCGCGAGACCAGCCCGTACAGACTGGGGGCGACCGAGGCGACGGCGTCAGCGAGGCCGTTGGAGAGATTCGAGAAGGACATGGAAGCTCCAGGAAGAGGTGGGGGCGGGGTGCCTGTGTTCCAAAGGTGACGTCGTTCGGGCGATTCGACAGCTGCCCACCTGGACAGGTCCTCCCCGATCAGGCAGGTCGCAATCAGGCAGGGTCAGATGATGAGCATCCGGGCAGCGCGGACGGCCGCCTCGGTCCGGGTGGTCGCGTCGAGCTTGTCGAGCAGCCCCTGCACGTGGAACTTCGCGGTGTGGCTGGAGATCGACAGCACTTCGCCGATCTCCCGGTTGGAGAAGCCCTGTGCGAGCAGCTCCAGCACCTCGAGCTCGCGTGGCGTCAGGTCCGGCACGTCGAGCCCTCCCGAGTTCCCCGTCCCCATCCCCGTCCTGGACGGGTCCGTTGCGACGGGCTGCACGACCAGGCCCGCCATCACGGCCCTCAGCGCGGCATCGAGCGTGTCGGTGTCCGCCGTGTCCGGCAGAACGGCCCGGTAGCCCTGCTGCAGCCAGCGGGATGCGGTGAGGGCGGGATCCTCGTCGGGGTCGTCGTCGGGGTCGGCGCGCAACAGCGCCATCGACACGTCCGCGGGTGGCGGATCCTGAGGGTGGAGGACGATCCATACGTCCGGGTCGTGGTCGACCATCTCGGCGATCTCCTCCAGGCGCACGATGAGCTCGGGTGGAGGGGTCGAGTCCGCGGGGTCCATCAGGCGGACGCGGGGATCGAAGGCGGGTTCGAGGGGAGAGCGATGCATCGCAGCGAGCTTGGACACGCGCTCAGGGGAGTGCAACCCCTCCGATCAGACAGGTGGGCACCGCGGGAGGTCGGGCGGGTCTGCTCGTCCGTTGGTAGACTGCGCGACCGACGGAGGACGAATGCCGAACACAGGACGCCGTCCAGCGCTGCACCGGATGATCTGCACGCTGGGCTTGATCGGATGGATGGGCGCAGCCGGATGCAAGGCTCCCGTAGCGCCGTTTCCGCCGGATGAATCGCGCCACTTCGAGCTCGATCAGGAGCTGAACGGGGACGTCGACGCCATGGTGCTCGGCGACAACGGTCGTTTGTGGGTCGTGCTCAACGACGACTTCGCGGTGCGAGATGCCCCGCAGTCTGCGTTCGAGTTCGCCGAGCGGGGAGATCTCCCGGCCGGCCAGGTCACCTTCCTGGGGCACATCGACGGCTCGCGCGAGTGGTTGTTCGCGCACGTGTTCGGCAAGGGCTTCTACCGTTCGTGGGCCAACAGTGGGGTGTGGGAACCCGTCACCGGTCTGCAGAGCGCAGCACTCGACCTGATCAAGCCCGGCGCCCGCCCGATCCCGCGGGCGATGGCGCAAGCGGGCGACATCACCTGGCTCGCCACCATCGGCGGGCTGTACTTCAGCACCAACGAAGGCCTCGACTGGGAGCTGGCCGACATCTCCACCAGCGGCAACAGCAACGTCGTGTTCTCGGACGTCGCCGCACGCGGGGACTTCGTGGCCGGGGTGGCCGTGCTGCCCTCGAGCCTCATCCCGAGCGAGTTCGCCGGCGTGTTGTCCGGGCGCGTGTTCTTCTCGCGCACCAGCGGTCTGACCTTCGAAGACGCCGACAACGACTTCCCGAGCAACCACCCCACGTCGGTGGCCCTCGCCGACGACGGAACCCTGTACGTCGGGACCATGGACTACGGGGTCGTCCGCCTCGACACGTCCGGCTGGACGCCGCTGTTCGGCCCGTCCGACATCGTCGACGTCAGCTGGTCACAGAACGGGCTGAACGCCGCATCCGCCACGCGTGGACTGTGGCGATTGCAGGACGACACGTGGAGTCAGGTCGCCCCCATCACGCCGGCCGTGGGCGTGGCAGGCTCGACCGGCATCGTTCGCGGCGGCGACGTCTACAGCCTCGTCGAGGGCGAAGGGGAGCGCGCCGAGCCTCCCAAGAACGGCACCGTGCACGTCGCGCTGTCGTTCCACGTCAACTACTACCACTCCTACCGCGGCGACGAGCCCACCGAAGACGGGTTCGGACGCGACATCCGCATCATCGGCGAGGTCATCGACTGGCTGGACGACCACCCCCAGGTCCACGCCGACTGGGACAGCGACAACGCGTTCACCACCGACGACTGGATGCCGGAGTACAGCCCCGAGATCCTCGATCGCATCGCCCAGCGGGTCGCGTCGGGCCAGGACTCCGTTCGCTTGATGAGCTGGAACAACGGCGCCATGGCGAGCTCGACCGATCGGGAGTTCGAGGAATCGATGCTGCGGGCCATGGACAGCAACGAGGCCGCGTTCGGGGAGTGGGTGCCTGGCGTCCAACCCCAGGAGAACATGTTCAGTCCGGACGACATCAGCCGGTACACCGACCTCGGCATCGACTGGGTCACGCTGTTCTACAGCGCCAACGGCTTCACCGGGCCCCGCAACGACGTGCTGTTGAGCGGTGCCGCGGCCTACAACCCCTTCGAGATCGTCGACCCCGTCACGAACGCCTCCATGCAGGCCGTTCCGGTCTACCACCACGGCGATCTGCTCGACCACGGCGGGATGCGGGGCTGGGTCCAGCAGCTCAACGCGAACTACGACCAGGACACCCTGCTCGTCATCCACTTCGACGCCGACGGCGATTCCTGGGAGACGTTCGACGAGGAGCTCGCGAGCATCGCCGACCTGGACTTCGTCGAGTACGTCAACATCGCGGACTACCTGGCGACGCACGACCAGGCCGCCAGTGTCGAGCTCCCCGGAGACGTCGCTGACGGTGTGGGCGACGGATTCGGATCCTGGGCCGAGAAGGCGATCAACCAGGAGGTCTGGACCCGCATCGAGCAGGCGCGTCGCTTCGAGGCCGGTGCCGAGTTCATCGCTTCCCAGGACGAACCCACGAGCGATGCGGTCGACGCCGCCCTCGAGCCCCGTCTGCTGTCGCTGTCCACGACCAACTTCGGATTGGCGGCGCCCAGCCTGCACCCCGACCGTGAGCTCAGCGCGACCCAGTACTCCGAAGAGGCCCTCGCAGCCGCGCGGAGCGCGTGGGAGCTCGCCGATCAGTCCGACCCACTGCCCGTCTTCGACCTCGAGGTCGTGAATCCCCGCGATGCGTCGGGCCCCACGCCCATCCCGTTCCAGCTCCGGTTGCCCGCGGGGGTCTGGGAGGGCGAGACCGGTCTGATCATCGACCGCTCCGGAACCCCGCTTCCGCTGAGGGCCTGGTACGACTCCTTCGATCCGGGCCCCAACGAGGACATCATCAACGTCGTGCTGTTCATGGACACCCCCGCGCTGTCCACCACGCGGCTCACCTGGAGCTACGACCCCGGCGACCCCACCCACGCCGTCGGGGATCTGACCGCGGCCGACGTCCCGGTGCTGCCGATCCTCCAGCCGCCGATGACGGAGTGTCTGGGCGGGTCGGGGACCGCATCGGGCGGCCAGGTCGGGAGCGAGGTCGATCCCTGGGGCCTGCGCGCCACCCGGCAGGAGGTGTGGCTCATGCCCACCTGCAGCGGCGCCACCACGGTTCGGCGCGAGCTGTCGAGGATCGACGGGTTCCCGGGGCTGGTGCTCGAGGTCGATGCCGCCATCGCCAACCCCCAGGACTCCGACGACCTGCTCTCGATCGCCCTGTCCCCGATGGTCTGTGCCGACGGCGTCGACGACATCACCTGGCAGTCCTACGCCGGGACCGTGCGCACGCGCGAGAACCGCGAGCAGTACGAGACCTGGAACCCCGTCACCTCCGATGGGTGGTTCGCGGTCACCTGCGGAGACGGCAGCCGGATTCAGGTCGCGGTCGACACCTCCCGTCGCACCACGATGGGGCTGTTGAGCATGCGCGACGATGCAGCGGACGGCCCGGACGCCCTGCTCGCACCCCTGGGCACGCTCTGGGGCGACCCCCCGTGGCACGACGCCCGTCGAACCGGCGGGACCGGCCTGTCCGACCTCGTCACCCCGCTGATCGGCAGCCAGTTCGTGCCGTCCGCACCCGACTGGGCGGGCAAGAACATCCGCTACCGCATCTGGATCACAGCCGACGTCGATCCCGAGCTGCTCGACCTGTTCAGCCACCCGCCGCTCGTTCGCGTTCCCCCGCTGCCGTAGGGCGCTCGCACCGCACGCGGTCTCAGGCCGACCGGAGCGCCCGACGCCAGAGCGCGTCCCGGGCGGCCTCGGCCTGCTCGACCTGCAACGCCTCCATCGCCTCTTCCCGGATGCGTTCTTCGGTCTCGAACCGGACCAGGTCCGCGCAGCCGACGTGGGCGTCCTCGAACTCCACCATGCAGACCCAGCGCTGTCCGTCCTCGGTCTCGATGCAGGCCACGTCTTCGGGGTCGTCGAGCAGGTGCGCCTCGATCCCGGCGAAGTACACCGAGTACACCTTCTGCAGCCGCCACAGCGTGTGCGACGTGCCGGGTCGGCTGCGCTCCAGCTCCCGGGCCTTGGCGCGCAGGAATCCTTCGGAGGGGTCGAGAGAGAGGGTCATCCGGCTGGTGGTCGGCGGGTGACGGAGGTGCACGATGGCGGCCTCGGCGCCCAGCTGGACCACTTCGCCGGTTGCGGGACGGCCACGGCCGGGGGGACGCACCACCGCTCGCATGGGGGGCACGGGCTCGACCGCGATGCGACGGGCGGCCTCGACTTCGGAGGAGTGGCTCGAGGGGCCGGACGGGCTGGCGGC
The DNA here is from genome assembly GCA_965224055.1 of Myxococcota bacterium. GTDB lineage: Bacteria > Myxococcota_A > UBA796 > UBA796 > JACKEQ01. The sequence continues at coordinate 8,371,123 of OZ245034.1, forward strand.
CGGAGAGTTCGCCGCGGCTGCAGTCCGGGAAGAGGCCGGGCTGAGGGGCGGTTCGAGCACCAGGGTGCCTGGGAGCCCGTCCTGGACGCGCGATCGGGCGATGCGGCTGTGAAAGCACTGCATGGTCTGGCCTTCGCCGACGTAGCAGCGCACTGCTTCGCCGACCGGAAGGGTGCAGCCGATGGGCAGGGCGAGGAACCAGGCCCCGCGGGAGTCCACGCCGGCGAGGCGCACCTCGATGCCGGCATCCGTGCTCTCCAGGGCGAGCAGCACCCGCGCACCCAGCTCGATTCCGCGTGGGGGGCGGGGCAGGTCGGCGGAGGGGTCGCGGGCGACAGAGGCGGTCGGATCGGACATGAGCAACTCCGGGTTGCTGTCCCATCGGACCCCGCCGACCCGCCTTGAGCACTCTCGGAGGTGGCTCGCCTGTCAGCGCTCCGCCACCGCGCGCACGGCCCCCATCAGGTTCGCGAGCTCGGTGGGTACGTCGGCGCTCGACCCGCGGCCCTGCTGCATCCGGGCCCGACGCCGCGCGTCCATCACCCGGTCGGCGATCTCGGTCTGGAGCCAGGTCAGTCGGGCCGCGTACCACGGGGTGTCGTCGTGGGAGACGATGTGGAACAGGCGGATCCAGCGAGTCTTCGTCAGCACGTGGAGCTCCAGGCTGTCCGCCTCCGCACTCATGTCGGTGCGGTCCCGAGCCACCCAGCCCACCCGCACGATGTCGGTCAGCTCGAGGGAGTGTTCGCCGCAGCTCAGGGTGGTGTTGGTGAGCGAGATGGACACGGGCGACATCATGAGGTTGCCTTTGAACACCTGGATGCGGGCGCCATGGTGATCCATGTCCATCGACAGGGGGCGGGCGGGCTGGGCGTACAGCTGCGGGTACTCCTCTGCGTTGTCCGCTCGGAGGATGTCGAACTGCACGGCGGCCCGCTCGAGGGGGTCGCGCTCCCAGTCGCGCCAGGCCTGCATCGGTCGGCGGTCGTCGATCGGCCGGCCCAGCTGGGTCGCCACCGCCTGCGCGAACCAGGTGAGGGTGTCGAGGGTCCACGGACTGTCGGTCGTGATGTCGGCATCGACCAGCAGCACTCCGTCGACCCCGATCCGGATCGGCCGGCCGACGTTGCCGTCGATCACCACGGGGCTCCCGGGCGATGTGCGCACCCGAGGCGCGAAGAGCCCGTCCAGACGGACCGATCCGCGACCCACTCGCGCGATGCGGTGCTGGGTCGGGCGCCAACGCACCCACAGCCACAACACGAGCAGCATCGGAATCCAGAGCAGCCACAAGGCGATGCCGAAGCCCAGGGTGACGAGCGTGGTCACGACCGCGCAGGCCAGGACCCCCCGGGTGACGTGTTCGGCCAGCTCCCGCTTCCAGGACGGAGACGCCACCCACACACACAGCGCGTCGCCTTCGTTCCACACCACCTGATTCAGGGAGTCGGGCATCGGCGGAAGGCGGTCGAACGTCACCTCCCCATCGTACGCACCCTTTCGGGCTCGGCAAAGGTCGTCGCGGTGCGAGGCTTGCCCGGCCGGGGCTGCGGGACTACGTCGTCCACGGAGCAGTCGGCAGGTGCGAGCGCCGTGCTCCCACGAACCCGGCCCGTCATCGTTCGACGGACGACCGCACATGGAGAGACATCATGGAATCCGAAGAAGGCCTCGGTCGCGACGACTTCGCGAGCGAAGAGGCGTACCGACTGTACTGCCTGCGCCACTCCACCGCGCACGTCATGGCTCAGGCCGTGCAGCGCCTCCACCCCGAAGCCCGGCTCGCCATCGGCCCGCCCGTCGAAGACGGCTTCTACTACGACATCGAGATCCCCGGGAAGACGCTCTCCGAGGACGATCTGCCCATCATCGAGAAGGAGATGAAGCGGATCTGCAAGGAGAACCAGCCGTTCCAGCTCGAAGAGGTCGACCCCGCCGAGCTCCGCGAGCAGCTCGTCGAGCAGGATCAGCCCTACAAGGTCGAGATGCTCGATGGCTTCGACGGGAAGATCACGGTCTGCCGCAATCCCTCCAAGAAGACCGGCGAGACCTGGGAGGACATGTGTCGGGGCCCGCACGTGATGCGGACCGGCCAGTGCAAGCACTTCAAGCTGCTGCGCATCGCCGGCGCGTATTGGCGTGGCGACAGCAACAACCCGCAGCTCCAGCGCATCTACGGCACGGTCTGGCCCAAGCGCGACATGCTCGATCAGTACCTGTTCCGGATCGAGGAAGCCAAGAAGCGCGATCACCGCAAGGTCGGTGTGCAGCTCGACCTGTTCATGTTCCACGACTATGCGCCAGGGGCGGCGTTCTGGCTGCCGAACGGCGAGGTGATGTACCACATCCTCGCCGACCGGATGCGCAGCCTGCTCCTGGGTGATGGCTACGTCGCGGTCCGCACCCCGCTCCTGTTCGACAAGAAGCTCTTCGAGACCAGCGGCCACTGGGACCACTACCAGGAGAACCTCTACCACTTCTCCGACGGCCATCATCACGAGGGCGACGAGGTCGATGAAGATGGGAAGGTGATCGGGCTCAAGCCCATGAACTGCCCGAGCCACATGTTGATCTTCGGCAGTCGCAAGCGGAGCTATCGCGAGCTTCCGATGCGCATCCACGACCAGGGCGTGCTCCATCGCAACGAGCTGTCGGGCACCCTGTCCGGGCTCACCCGCGTGCGGCAGTTCAGCCAGGACGACGGTCACATCTTCTGCACCGAAGAGCAGATCGCGGGCGAGGTCTCGCACCTGCTCTCGCTGGTCGAGCGGATCTACGGGGCGTTCGGGATGGAGGTGAAGATCCACCTGTCGACCCGTCCCGCCGACAAGCTCGGTAGCGACGAGCTGTGGGACCAGGCCGAGGGCGCGCTGAAGGAAGCGCTGGACGCGAGCGGCATCGACTACGGCATCAAGGAGGGCGACGGCGCCTTCTACGGGCCGAAGATCGACTTCGACGTGTTCGACGCGCTCGGACGTGGGCATCAGTGCGCCACGGTCCAGCTCGACTTCCAGCTGCCGCGGCGGTTCGACCTGTCGTACGTCGGTCCCGACAACGACAACCGCGTGCCGGTCGTCATCCACCGCGCCATCGTGGGCAGCTTCGAGCGCTTCATCGGCGTGCTGATCGAGCACTACGCGGGCAACTTCCCCGTGTGGCTGGCGCCCGAGCAGGTCCGCGTCATGACCGTGTCCGAGAAGAGCCTGTCTCACGGGCGCGCCGTCACAGACGCTCTGATCGAGGCTGGCATCCGCGTCACCTACAACGACAGCGACGACAAGATCGGGTACAAGATCCGCCAGTGTCACGGGAAGAAAGTGCCGTACATGGCCATCATCGGCGAGCGCGAGCTCGAGAGCGGTACGGTCAGCATCCGGTCCCGTGACGACGGCGACATCGGCAGCCTGACCGTCGAAGAGTTCGTGCAGCGCGTGCAGAACGAGGGTCGCGTTCCGTTCTAGTCTGGTCCAGGGGGTACTCGTGTCGGTTGGCGTGATACATCTCTGGTGATGAACCCTGCACCCCGTACGATTGCCGAAGAACTCGGTGAGTGCTTTGTACGCGCAATTTCCCCGCAAGGCCTCGACGAGTTCACTCGCGCGAGGTTCAGACGTCGGGCGGAGCGGGCGCTCGTGCGTGAGCCTGACCTCGCCGAGGCGTTGGAACTCCTGGGCGCGCTGGATACGCTCGAAGGTAGGTACAGCTCTGCGGTCACGCACTTCCGCCGCGCCTTCGACGTCTCACCGTCGGTTGTCCGCGAGATCAATCTCGTCGATGCCGTGCTGAGTGACGACCGTCCCGCGGACGCGCTGCGCCTGCTGCAGAGCGCCATTCGAAAATCGCCGGACGTCTTGGAGCAACCTGAGACGGCGGTGTGGGTCCGAGCTGTTGCGGCGAAGGTGTGTATTGCGAACGGGCATCGGGAGATGGCACAGGCCTTCTTGGATGAAGCGATCGAACGTACCGAGCCGGACGACAACCATCTTCTGTGCCGGTTGGCGGTTGCGGCCTCGATAATCGGCGAGGTGGGTACATGTGCGGAGCTTGCCGGACGCGTCCTCATGAACACAGACCCCGACTCGCCTGGCGCGAAAACCGGGTTGGAGTACCTGTTCCGGGAGCGAGGTGAATCAGAGATCCTCGACCTCAGACGTCGGCTTACTGCCTTGCAGAAGACAGTCTCCGACGCGACAATCGAATACGCTGTGTACCACGTACGCGATGGGTTCACAGACGAGCCGGCACCGTCCGAAGAGTACCAAGAGGCCCTCGAGCGGGTCTTCGCAGCATGGTCGGGGCTACGGAAGGACGCGATGCACCAACATCCTGCGCTTGCTCCCGATGAGTAGTCTCGTCCGGCGATTTCTGGACGCAGTGCCCACCGTGACAGAGTTCGGCCCGGGTGATGTGATCACGGTTCAAGACCACACCGTTTCGTTTCCCGCAACCCCCAGCAGCCGGCGCACGACTCATGAACGGCGGTTTGCAATCGTCGCGCAATCTCGGGAACTCGTGGCACGGGTAGAGTGTCCCACTGTGGTGATCGTCCCATGTACGACGAAGATCGACGGTGCGCCATCGTATGAGTTGCTGGTGAATGCTGGGGAAGGCGGTTTGCCAAAGGACACGCTCGCTCTGGTGTCCCTTCTTCAGCCGATTCCGAAGAGCGCGGTGCTGGAGCGAGTTGGATGCCTGCCTCCTGGACGTCGCGCGGATTTGGTGAGGAGGGTGAGCCTTCTGCTGGGTCTTACGCAATTCGCACCCAGTCCGGCTACACGACGGCTCGAGCGCAGCAGGACCAACCCGAATGTTGTTCGGCGACGACGTTCGGATGACCCTGAGGAAGACTGAAAGAATCCGCTTCAGTAGCCATCGTGAGTGACCTCCCCAGGATGGTCAGTCGGAAAGTGGCGCGCGTGTGCGTCGGCGAGGGCGGTTCGGCTCTCGTCGTCGGGCAGCGCGTCGCTCGCGATCCGGCAGGCGCGTCGGGCCAGCTGCGTGCTGGGGCCATCTAGATCGGGATGCAGGCTCGCGATCCCGGCCAGCGTCTGCTGGACGTGCAGCTGGACCTCGAGGCGGGCTGACCCGTCGGCGATGATCGGCAGGAATGTCCGGTCCAGCATCTCCTCATGCCGAGACTCGGGGTGAAACAGCCACGGTCGCCGGACCTCGGACGCGTCCCGGTCCAGCGCAGCGTCCACCCCGCGCTGGAGCACGCGGGCCAGGCCTGACAGCACGTCGATCGCGGTTCCGGGGTCGTTGATGCCGGGAGACAGCGCGCGCGACGCCACCTCGGACAGGGCGATCAGCCCGAAGCCGGGGTCGGCCATGAGGCTGCGACGAGCGCCGATCCGCGCCACGCTCGGGCACGGCCGATCGAGGAGTGCCTGCACCGCGTCGTCCGACCACCCCACCAGTCGAAGCACCGGGGTGGTGGGCATGCACAGATCCCCCGGCGTCACCCGCAGGTAGACCCCGCCCGCGCCGGGTAGCTCGGATCGAACCCGCTCGAGCGCCGTCACGTCGACGTTCTGCACCGACCCGAGGGCGTCGGCGAGCACGTCGACCCCGGCCGGCAGGTCCGTGTACCCCTGGCCTCCGAGGTAGGGGTCGGAACCGCGTCGTGCAGCGGCGTCCCCGGCGGCCGCCACCAGGCGATCGATCGTGTGATGGACCCGTCCCAGGCGGGCGATCTCGTCGACCCAGCGCACCAGCGTGGCGACGATGACCACCAGCAGGACGAGGGTGATCACGAACAGCACCAGGCGTCCGCCCGCGGTGTACAGGCTCAGCCCGAGGCCCAGCTGCGCGACCACGGCGTAGAGGAACGACCCCACGAACGTGGCGACCGCGGTCTGGGACTGGGAGTCCTCGAGCAGCAGCGGCTCGGCGCGCGGGGTGGCGGTCTGGGAGGCCGTCGCGAAGGCCGAGGCCATCGTGCCCAGCGAGAACGTCGCGATCACCAGCATGCTGGAGGACAGGATCGCCAGCAGCTGCTCGATGGCCTCCGGTTCGGCGAACCGGGCGAGGTAGTCGCCCATCGACAGGTCGACCGGGAGGCCGATGACCGCGGCCAGGACGGCCAGCAGGCAGAACAAGGCCGTCCGGACCCAGAGCCTGCGCAAGAACGAGCGCAGGCGGAACCACCAATCGGGCATCGTCAGCCCTCGCGGTTGCGCATGTGGTCGGCCACGTGTCGGAACCGCTGGGCCAGGAAGTCGCGGAGATGGTCGTCCTCGACGCCTTCGAGCGCTTCGTCCATGCACCGGATCCAGGCGTCCGCCGCGGCCTGGTCGATGGCGAAGGGGAAGTGACGCATCCGCAGGCGGGGATGGCCGTACTTCTCGACGTACAGCCCCGGGCCACCGAGCCAGCCCGACAGGAACATGAACAGCTTCTGTCGGGAGCTGGCCAGGGAGGTCGCGTGCATCGCCCGGATGTGGGCGGCGTCCTCGCGTCGGTCCATGGCGTCGTAGAACCGGTCGACGAGGGACCGCACCCCGCTCTCACCGCCGATGCGCTCGTAGAAGGTCTGCTCGGACATGAACGAAGGCTATCCGCTCTGCGGAGGCGTGCCTCCTCCGACACGAACCGTCCGGCATCGAGGTCTTCACCCTCGCTGATCAGCGGTCGAAGCACCCCAGGCGGGCGGTGCGTTCCCCCGTGGGGTCGTCGTGGATCGACTCGGTGTACCAGAGCGCGTCGTCCGTCACGGTGAAGTGGAACAGGCTCGCGCCGTCGGACAGCCCACGGAAGGTGTTCGTCATCCCGAAGTGCGTGGGGTCGGTGGCGACGCCATGCAGGCCCGACCGGTCGGTCCAGAACAGCATGTCGTCCCCGAACTGCACGTCCCACACGGCGTCGTCGGGGGCCTGGTCCGCGAAGTCCAGGGTGGTCGTGTTCGTCTCCACCTCGTGCGCGTCGAGGGCGATCGTACCGAGCGTCGTGTCCTCGCGGACCCAGAACACCCGGCCGTCGTCGGCGACCGTGATGTGGGAGACCCAGCCGTCCTGCTCGAAGGCGTGCACCACCTCGATCTCCCCCGTGTCCAGGTTCAGGCGGCGAAGGCTGCATCGTCGCCTGGATGGCCTCAACCACCAGCTCGACATCCTCGTCTCGTCGGTCCACCAGCGCTTCCACGTCGGCAACGACGACAGTGCCCGCGCTCGCAGCTGGTTCTTCGCGGCGCGCGAGGCCGACGTCACCCCCTTCATCGAGGAGACCGTGCGGACCCTGCGTCACGGTGCCATCGACCTCGAAGAGACCGCACTGGCCGAGGGCGACTACCGCCGCTTCGGTGTCACCGTGGCCATCACGCCCGTGGAGGAATCCTGATGCGCTCCCGCCTGGCTCTGCTCGCTCTGTCCCTGCCCCTCGCGGCCTGTCCCCCGGAAGACCCCGATCCCTTCGTCGACGAGACCGGCTACCTCGATGCCGAGCAGGTCACCTACACCGCCGAGGCGCCGCTCACCGAGGCGCGGGTCGTCACCGTGTTCGGTCTGCCGGGCGCGTACGAACCCGGTGGAACCCTCGCCATCGAGGGCCCTTCGGGAGCCGCGACCGTCGAGGGCCCCGACAGCACGGGCGCATTCCGGGCCGAGATCTCTGCGGCGGCCGGCGACACGCTCACGTTCACCTACGAGCCCGCGGACGGCGACCCCGGCACGGACAGCTTCACCCTCGACGACACCCTGGAGGAGCTGGCCCCGCCGTCTGGAGGGTCGAGTGCGCTGGTCACGAACAACTCGGATGGCACGGTGACGGTGGACTTCTCGCTGGTCGCGACCGGGGGCGTTCCGCCGTTCGTGGCGTTCAAGCGCCTGGAAGGGCTGCCGGTGATCAGCGAAGCGGGCGAGGCGGTCACCCTCGAGGCCGAGGTGGGCGACGAGGTGTGCGCGTTCGATCTCGAACCGGACGAGGGGATGCAGAGCGTCTACGCATGCGAGGTCGTCTTCTGAGAGGGCTTTCAGATCAGGCCCGCCCTCGGAGGTCGATCAAGAGGAAACGAGCGCGCCAGCGCGCTCGGGAAGCTCTGGCTCAGGGTGTGCCACGGCCTCGCGCGGTCCGGGGGAATCGCAGACATCTGGCGCCGCATCGAGGTCGGGAGGCGATCGAGCGAGGGAGGCCCGCGCCTGGCCGGCCGCGACACCGGCCGGAGCGGGCGCTGCGCGCCGGGCAACCCAGAACCGACCATCCAGGACGGGCTTTACCGGTCTCCGCTCGTGTCCACCGCGCTCGCCTGCTCCCAAAGGCGCAACGAACCCGGTGCAGCGGGGGTGTCCGGGGGCCGCAGGCCCCTTCTGTGTAGCCGTTGAGCTGAAGTCGCCGACAGGTCCCGTCTGCTTCGTTCGGCTCGGCGGTCCGGTTGTGTCTCGACCGCGTCGGTACGGACGTCCGCGTCCGGGAGGGCTGGACCCATGTCAGACGACCCGAGCGGTATAGCCAGTAGTAGGGCCGGGATTCACCGCAGTGCGCTGTCGCTCACAGAGCGCTTCGCTCGCGGAGGTCCCGCAGAGCTCGGGTGCCCCCGGACGGGCCGTCTCCACCGCCGTCTTCGGACGTCATCGACAGAACCGCCGGTCCAGGACGGACTCTACCGGTCCCCGCTCGTGTCCACCGCGCTCGCCTGCTCCTAGAGGCGCGACGAACCGGGTGCAGCGGGGGTGTCGCAGATCTACTCGATCTTCGTGAAGGTGGTCTCGAACTCGGGGATGAGCTCTGAACCGATTTCCTCGGGCGTGCCGCCGCTCTGACCGATCGGATTGAAGTATCCCTGGACGAAGGCCTTCTGGTCCGGCCAGATCAGAGAGACCTCGAAGTAGCGCAGCGCGCCGAACTCGAGATGCGGCACCTGTGCGGACTCGTCGATCCAGACCGCGAAGGGCGTGGGTTCGGCCCCGACCACACCGGACGTGGCTGACGCTGAGATGATGCCGACCGATAGGGCAGTCGACGCCACGCTGGCGCTTCCGTCTCCCTGCTCGGGTGTCCACCCGACGGTCGCCTCTCCATCCGCTGTGATCAGATTCGGGTAGTCGCATCCGTCCAGCTGTTCTCCCAGGTTCAGTTCAAGGTCTTCGGGCAGCACCTCAAACGAGAGATGCGGCCAGACTTCGTTCTCGAACCGGTAGGTGCCGGAGAGCTCGTGTGCGAGGTCTTCGTGGGGGTCCGGTGCGCTCCCGACGGGATCGACGAATGAACCGATGCACGCGTCGTGATCGGAGAAACCTTCGTCGCCATAGTCCACGCAACCCTGAAGCAGCAGCCACCACATCTCAGTCCTCTACGGTGAAGCCTCCCACACGGGAATAGCCGGTCGTCATTCGATCTTGGTGAAGGTGGTCTCGCACTCGGGGATGAGAGACGGCCCGATCTGTTCGGGCGTACCCCCGGTCTGACCGATGGGGTTGAAGTAGCCGTTCACAATGGCCGTCTGGTCCGGCCAGATCAGGGTGACCTCGAAGTAGCGCAGCGCGCCGAACTCGAGGTTCCACACCCGGGCGGACTCATCGATCCAGTTCGCAAAGGGGGTGGGGTCAGTACCGGCGACTGCGGACGTGACCGAGGCCGAGAAGAAGGCCACTCCGGCGCTTCCGTCGCCCTGCTCGGGCGTCCAACTGGCCGTGGCCTCGCCACCCGCCGTGAGCAGGTTGGGATATTCGCAGCCCTCCAGCTGCTGTCCGAAGCTCAGGTCGAGGTCTTCGGGGCGCACGTTCAGCGTCAGCTGCGGCCAGAGGTCGTTTTCGAAGCGGTAGGTGCCCGAGAGCTCGTGGGCGAGGTCTTCGTGGGGGTCCGGTGCGCTCCCGACGGGGTCGACGAATGAACCGATGCACGCGTCGTGAATCGAACCACTTCCGCCGATGGGATAGGTGGCACATCCTTGCAGGGCCATGAGCAACCACATCTCAATCTCCCGGGGTGAACGCGTTGACGAACCCCAGGAACTTCGGGGCGTGTGGCCCAACCACCTTGCGCGACTGGGTGGTGTATGCCGTGAAGGCCGTCTGCAGCCCGACGACCTCTTCGGTGCCGGCGCTGCAGGATGCGGACGGGCTTGTCGGACACTGGTAGATGGGGGAACCGGACTGGCCCGGGGATGTATCGAACCGCGTTCGGATCCGGTTGGTGGTAAGGTTCTGGTCCGAGCGCCACTCCGTCTGGAGCATGGAACAGGCCGCGGCACCTGTGATGGTGTCTTGAGGCGTGAGCTGACAGAGGTCGAAGCATGTCCTGTCTCTTTCAGGGTGACCGACGATGCGGCTCTGCCCGGACTCGATGCTGGAGACCGTACGGGTTGACACGGAGACCGTGTTCGTATCGGAGTTGGTAGCGATGTTGTGATTGTCCAGGATTTGATCATCGCCAGCTCTGGCAACAAGCGTCCCACTCCACTCGATCAGCGCGTAGTCTTCGCCGGGGTTCGTCGAGCCGGTGAACCAGGCCCCGTTGATGGTGACGTGGAATCCGCCCGGAGGAGCCCACACGCAGTCGGCGTCGGCCACGCCGCTGGAGGAGTTTCCGCCCTTGCACACCGCGGTCACCTCGCCAGTGGCGTTCGGGTTGTTCGGGTGGGAGACACAGTGTGCGGCGGTGAGGACGTCGCGCGTGCCGATCAGCACACCCGTGCACTGCCCAGCTTCGTCTGAGCCGTCGGGCTTCTCTCTGGTTGTGTACAACAGTACAGTTGACCGGTGGAGTTCGTGCGTAGACGACGGTGCTGCAAGAACGGTGCGGCTCTCGCTGTTGTAGAGCCGAACGATGTCCGGGTTGCAGTACGAGTTGGTCCACGACGTCGGGGACCACTCGGCGCCCGGTTCGATCTCGTCTCTCGCTTCTCCTGCGGCGATCATGTCCTCCGTGACTCCCAGGCTCTCGGCGTCGAAGTCCAGCGCTGTCCAGATCTCGCCGTAGCCGGTGATCCGTCGAGCGCCTTCGATGCCTCCGCGATGCGTCGTCTCGCCGTACACGTCGGGGTAGGACTCGAGATAGGGCACGAACACGCCGTAGCGTTGCTGGCCCTCGTAGCGCCAGAGCACGCCGTCCTCCCATCGTTCGGTACCGACCTCTGGTGTCGACTCGGTCGGTTCGTATTCCCAGCTACCGTCTGGGAACTCGATCTTCACCGGGGGAGGGGGGGACGTCCGCTTCGATGCCGGTGTCGACCGGATTCGCGAGCGCCTCGCCCATGAGAAACATCCACATGAGAACTCCTGCGTCGGGGAAGTCCGAGTCTGCATCACTCCGATGCGATGCGCAACGACCGATTCTCACTGACAGCGAATCCACCCGTGAACAGGGCGCGTTCGAGCAGGAGACGGCGTCAGCGGATAGCTTGCAACGATGCGCGCGAACGCGCGGAGGAACGCCCATGTCCGTCCTGTCGCTCCCGATCCTGGCCCTCGTCAGCTCGCTCACCGGCTGCAAAGGGCCCGCCACCGAGGTCCCCGAGCCCGACCCGTCGCCGCTGCTCGACGTCGCGGCCGATTCGTCGATGCTGACGACGGTGAACTGCTCATAGCACTGCCATGGTGCCGGTTCAGCTCCGGAGTGTGCGCACGAAGACTAGAAAAACAGGTGAGCCCGACTGGCCTTCGGTATTGTCGAAGAAGGTTCTGAACGCTGTGTCCGACAGATTCTGGTTCACCGCGGTGCGTTGCCCATTCCGAACCACGGCAGTCAAGGATCGATGTAGCGGAAGCCGGTCTCGAACTCATCGACGTCAGCGTACCCGATCTGTATGAGCTGCTCGTTGAGCGGTAGGGCCTCTGGCTCCCCTGGTGTGAAGTAGGCGTAGAGCAGCGCCCGCTGCTCGGGCCACTCGAACCCCACTTCGATTCGGGCGAGCTCGTCGATGTCGGTTCCCGCACTGGTGGAACGTGCTCGTTCCTCGATCCAGCTCGTGAACGCATTCGAAGGCAGGTCTTGCGACCAGGATGGGCGCAAGGAGCCCGTTGGAGCGGACGTGTCCAGGAACCCGACCGTGGCGTCCGGCGCCGGTCGATTCAGTCCTGGAGTGGTGACGGTGGCGATGCCGTCCACGTGCAACCAATCCGACCAGCCATCACAATCGTCCTGGAGGTCGTAGTGGATGACGGAGAGCCGGTTGGTGTCGAAGTCCAGGTCGAAGGTTGGCCATGCGCTGTTCTCGGCCCGCACGCTACCGGTTAGTTCCGCTGCAAGCTGCTCTGCGCTGCTTCCGCCGTCCACCGTGTAGTCCACACCCACCGGGTCGATTCCCTGCAGACATCCACCCCACGGGCTCGGTTCGTACGGCGTGCACCCGGAGAGGAATGCAAGACTGAAGATGACCATGTCAGTTCCCAGGCAGGTTGGCGGTGATGAAGGCTGCCATCTTGGGTGCGTGGGGCCCAACGCTCTTTCTGGACTGAGTGGTCCCGGTACGGAACGCCACATGCATCCCAGCGACCTCCTCGCTCCCAGCTGCACAGGAGCCGGTGCTGCTTCCAGGACACTGGAAAACGGCGGAACCAGACTGGCCCCGGGTCGTGTCGAACCGAGTGCGGAACCGGTTGTTCGTGAGGTTCTGGTCGCTCCGGAACTCGGTCTGGATCATCTGACATCCAAGCGGCGTGCTGCTGCTGACGTCTTCGCGGACCAAAACGCACTGGTCAGTACAGGCGGTGCTGACGAACCGAGGGTGGCCCACGAGAACGCTCTGCGTGCCCTCGATCGAACTCGTAGACCGACTCGAGAGTGCGACCGTTTGAGTGCCTGGAGTGGACAGCGAGTTGTGATCATCGAGCACCGAGCTGTCGCTGGCGCCCTTGCTGAGGTCGGGTGCCCATTCCACCAGCGCGAAGTCTTCCCCGGGGTTGGTGCTTCCAGAGACCCAAGCCGGATTGACTGTGACTGTGAATCCGCCCGGTGGAGACCAGATGCAATCGGCGTCTGCCGCGGGGAGGGCGGAGTTCCCGCCGGTGCAGATTCCGAGCGCTGGAGCGATGACGGACGTATCGCCGTCCGGATCCGAGAAGCAATGGGCCGCAGTGAGCACATCACGGAGCCCGAGGAGTGTGCCGGAGCACGTCCCCAAGCCAGTCCGAATCAGTACCGTGGCTCCGTGCAGGTCATGCACCGAGGACGGGCTCGTGACGTTCGCACGACTCTCGCCGTTGTACATTCGGCATGTGCTGGTGACTCCTCCGCTCGAGCAGCTTGCCGAACTCCACATCATCGGTGTCCATGTTGCACCTGGTGTTGGTTCGTCCTGAGCCTCTCCTGCTGCGAGCATTTCGGGCGTGAGCTGAAGCTCCAGTTCGTCGAAGTCGACCAGCATCCAGCGTTCATCGTGTCCCGTCGCACGAACCGTGCCGACCAGGCCCGCCACGGGTACCTCGCCGGACACGATATCGGGGTAGATGTCTTCGATCGTCGACTCGGGGCGGAGATGGAAGCGTTGCTGGCCTTCGTACTGCCAGAGCACGCCGTCCTCCCATCGTTGTGTGCCGACCTCTGGTGTCGACTCGGTCGGTTCGTATTCCCAGCTACCGTCTGGGAACTCGATCTTCACCGGGGGAGGGGGGGGACGTCCGCTTCGATACCGGTGTCGACCGGATTCGCGAGCGCCCCGCCCATGAGCAACATCCACATGAGAACTCCTGTGTCGGGAAATCCGAGTATGTACCACACCCATGCGATGCGCAACGACCGATTCTCACTGACAGCGAATCCACCCGTGAACAGGGCGCGTTCGAGCAGGAGACGGCGTCAGCGGATAGCTTGCGACGTTGCGCGCGAACGCGCGGAGGAACGCCCATGTCCGTCCTGTCGCTCCCGATCCTGGCCCTCGTCACCTCGCTCACCGGCTGCAAAGGGCCCGCCACCGAGGTCCCCGAGCCCGACCCGTCGCCGCTGCTCGACGTCGAGGAGACCAACCGGTACGTCATCCCCGGCCTCACCAGCGAGTCCTACGAAGTCACCGTCGAAGGGGGCATTCCGCACGCGTACGCCGACAACCGCGAAGACCTGTACCGGGTGCAGGGCTTCCTCGTCGCGCGCGACCGGTTCTTCAGCATGGACCTGGTCCGCCGGCTGTCCCAGGGGCGCTTGTCCGAGCTGCTCGGCGACGTCGTGCTGGAGAGCGACCAGGAGTCCCGCGGGCTGGGCATGACCCACGTCACCGAGACCCTCATCGCCGGCCTCACCCCTGAGCAGGAAGCGTGGTTTCAGGCCTACGCAGACGGGTTCAACGCGTACATCGCCGCCGTGCAGCGCGGGGAGCTCCCGCCGCCCAGCGAGTACGAGTTCGCGGCACCGCTGGTGGGCGTCGACGACCCCGAAGACCTCCTGGTGGAGTGGACCGTTCGGGACGTCGCAGCCATCGGAGGCACCATCGCCTACCGGCTGGGCTACGAGACCGACGACATCAGCCGCACCGCCGACTTCGCCCGCCTCGACGGGCTCTTCGACGGGCAACCTCTCGGAACACTCCGTCAGGCCGGGGCCGAGGAGTACTGGCGCGACGTCACGCCCGTGTTCTCCGTGCCCAGCGCACCCGGCTTCGGGCCGAACGGCATGCTCCGCAACGCTCCCGCACCCGACGGTCGGCCGCTGTCCCGTCCCGCCCCCGTCGAGCGGGGGATGCTGGAGCGCCTGAAGACCACGGTCGAGCGGCAGCAGGACCGCCTCGGGCGCGACAAGGAAGAGGGCTGGGGGAGCAACGCCTGGGCGGTGTCGGGCGAAGCCAGCGCAGATGGACGCGCGCTGATGGCGGGCGACGGGCACCTGGAGCTCGACATCCCCGCGCTGATGTACCAGATCGGCCTCGACGTGCAGCACCTGTCGGGCGACGACACCGAGTACAAGGCCGTGGGGCTGCTGCTGGTCGGGATGCCGGTGCTCGGGGTGGGCACGAACGGCCAGGTGGCGTGGTCGAGCACCCAGCACTCCGGCGACATCACCGACTGGTACGCCGAGGAGCTGCAGCTCGACGACGATGGCGTGCCCACCGCGAGTCGGTGGCAGGGAGGGTGGGAGCCGCTCCAGGCCTTCGAGGAGACCTACGAGATCGCCGATGTGCCCGCGCTCGGGAGCGTCGGTCGGACCGAGTCCTGGACCCGCTGGACCACCTTCGACGGCCGGTGGATCACCGAGATCGAAGGCCGGGATGCCAGTCCGGACGAGACGCTCGAGGCCGGAGAGACGCTCGTGAACCTGGCCGGGAGCTGGGTGGTGCCGCAGGACGTCGACGGAGACGGGCGGATCACGGCCATCAGCTTCGACTTCACGGGGCTGGACCCGGGCAACCTGTTCCTGCAGTTCGAGGAGTTCGCGAACGCCGACGACATCGAGGACTTCCACGAGAGCGTACGCAAGTCCCAGGCCCTGTCCCAGAACCTGATCGCGGCCGATTCGTCCGGAGACATCTACTACACGGGCTACGAGATGGTGCCCTGCCGCGAGTACCTGCCCCGGGACGGCAACGGCGACTGGATGGACGGCGCGAACCCCACCATGCTCCTCGACGGCAGCACCTACGGCGCGTTCGAGATCCCCGTGGCCGACGACTTCACGGCGATCGAAGGGGACTCCGACCCGTACCGCTGCGTGATTCCGTTCGACGACTACCCGCACAGCTTCACCCCGGACTCGGGCTTCCTGCTCACGGCCAACCAGGACCCCGGCGGGCTCGAGGTGGACGGCGACCTGTTCAACGACCCGTGGCACATCGGGGGTCCGTGGAACGAGGGCTACCGGGCCGAGACCATCCGGTCGGGGCTGCAGGAGGCCGTCAACGCCGGAACCGCAGACCTCGACACCATGGAAGCCATCCAGGGCGAGCACCAGAGCGCCATCGGCTCGCATCACCTGCACCACTTCCTCGGTGCCATCGAGCACGCCCGCGACCTCGCTTCGGCGCTGGTGCCTCCCGAGCCGGGAACCCCGGATGCACGGCTCCTCAGCACGTACACCGCCAATCAGGCCCGGTTCGACGAGGTCTTCGACCGGTTGACCGGCTGGTCGGCCCGTGGGTACGAGGCTGCCAGCGGGGTCGAGACCTTCTACGATCCCGACATCAGCGACGACGACCGTGCGGATGCGGTGGCGACCACGATCTTCAACGTGTGGCTGGGCGACACCATCACGCTGGCGATCAACGACGAGGGCTTTCCCGGTCGGATGTACCAGGGGGGCGGATCTGCGGGGCGCCTGCGGATCCTCGACGGGCTGCTGAACGGCCGGGGTCCCGGCAATCCACGGGATCTGGCGAGCTACGACCCCGACGTCGAGGAGAGCGTGTTCTGGGACGTGCTCGACACCCCGGAGCGCGAGTCGAGCGACGAGGTGCTGCTCACGGCACTCGCCAACGCGCTGGACTTCCTGGAGTCCGAGCCCACGGATGATGGCGAAGGCGGCTTCGGGACCGACGACATGGACGCCTGGATCTGGGGTCTGCGGCACCAGGTCGAGTTCCGGTCGCTGGTGAGCGCCTACATCGACGACCCCCTGCTGGGCCCGGTGTTCGAGCAGTTCGCGGTCACCACCGACACCCTGCCGCTCGCCGACGACATCGAGTTCGGCGACCCCCGACGCGACCTCGAGTGGTTCCCCCGGCCCGGCGACAACCGCTGTGTCGACGCCGCGAATCCCGGACTGTCGGGGCGGAGGTTCCGACACGGCAGCGGTCCCGTGATGCGGATGGTGTTCGCCCTCGGGCCGGACGGCGTCGAGGGCCGCAACATCATCCCGGGGGGCCAGTCGGGGCTGGTGGACGACGAGAACTTCGCCGATCAGGCCCGGCTGTGGCTCGCCAACGAGACCCTGCCGGTCCGGTTCACGGTGGACGAAGTGCTTGAGGGCGCCACCGGCCGCACGACGTTCGTCGGAGAGTGAGGTGAGGCTCGATTCCGCAATGCTGGCAGTGCTCATCGGCCTGTCGGCGTGCAAGCAGCCCGTGCCGACCGAGCCCGAGCCCGGGGTGGTCCAACCCCTCGACGCCGCGTCGCTCGAAGACGTCACCACCCGCATCACCGATCTGGGCGCCCGGCTCGTCGCCACTCCGGCCGAGCTCGAGGGCGTGGAGCTCGTCGAAGCCCTGTTCGCCGATGCACGCCTCGAGAACATCCGTCGCGAGGGCTTCGAGTGGGAGGCCTGGGCACCCGGCGCTGCGACCCTCACCCTGGATGACGGGACGCCCGACGGAATGGAGCTGTTCGCGAGCCCTCTGTCGCCCACGCCACCCACCGAAGGGCGCACGGCCCCCATCGTCGTCGACGGAAGCGGCGATCCGGACGGCGCGTTCCTGGTCGTCACCGATCAGGGAACCAGTCGGGGCGCGCAGGCCATCGGGGCCGCGACCCAGGGCGCTGCGGGCATGATCCGGGTGACCGAGGCCACCGGCGACGACGGCGAGCTGCTGGTGGAGGTCGGCCACACCCTGATGGGCCTGACCATCCCCAGCGTCGCGGTCGATGCCGAGGTCGGAGCCACGCTGCGCGCGAACGCCGGAGCGCTGGTCACCCTGGATGCCGACACGCTGCTGATCCCCGACCACACCTCCTACAACGTGCTCGGAGAGGTGCCCGGGACCACCGACCGAACCCTGTTCGTCACCGCGCACATCGACTCGTGGGACCCCAGCCACTCCGCAGCCGACAACGCCATCGGAGTCGCGGCCATGGTGCTGTTGGCCCGTCGACTCGCCGACAGCCCCGTCCAGCCGGAGCCCACGGTGGTGTTCCTCGCAACGGGGGCCGAAGAGCAGGGGCTGCAGGGGGCACTCGCCTACACCGACGCCCATCCCGACCAGTCCGAGGACGCTGACCTGGTGCTGAACCTCGACGTGCTCTGGGCTCAGGAGGGCACCTTCCTGGTGATGTCCGACGATCCCGAGCTCGGGTCGCTCGCCCTGGACGTCGCGACCGACGAAGGCCTGGAGCCCGTGGATGCGGGGGTGCCGAGCCCGGCGTCCGACAACTTCCCGTTCCAGATCCTGGGCGTTCCTGCGTTCTGGAGTGGTCGGTTCGGCTACCGGCAGTACCACACCCATCGCGACGTGGTGGAGACCCTCGACTTCGAGGAGGCGGCCGCAGCCCTGCGGGTCCAGTGGGTCGTCCTGGCCGAGGCAGCCGGTGTGCCGCGCTGAGGATAGGCTGCGCTCGGAGGTCCGACATGACCCTGTTCCTGCTCACCCTCGCCGGCTGCCTCACGTACCAGAACAAGCCCGGCGTCGAAGGGGACACGGACACCGATACCGATGCCGATTCCGACGCGGACTCCGATGCGGATACGGACAGCGACTCCGATGCGGATGCGGACAGCGACTCGGATGCGGATGCGGACAGCGACGCGGACGCCGATGCGGACGCGGACAGCGATGCGGATGCGGATGCCGATGCGGACACCGACAGCGACACCGACGTGGACACCGCCGCTCCCCAGGTGCTCGGAGCGATTGCCTACCTGGGCGAGGGAACCGTGGTGCGCGATGCGGTCGATCCGTCGAACGTCACGTCCTACACGGGTATCGAGAGCCTCGCGGTGCTGGAGTTCAACGACCAGGCGAACCCCGACATCAACGATGTGACCACGCTGTGCGAGTTCACCTGGGACGTCGTCGATCTGGACAACGACCCCACGCCGCCTGCAACCACACCGTTCCCCGGCACCTGCACGGACTGCGACTGGTCGCTCACCGTATCGTTCGACGGGGGCGTCGAGACCGGTCCCGTCGGTGGCTGTGCGCCGTATTCCGTCGATGCCACCGTGCTCGGCGACCAGGCGTTCGGCTACGGGTACGCGCCCAGCTACGTCTACCAGGGCGTCGCTCAGCCTACGATGATGTACTGGGACGAGGCGACGGTCACCTGGGCCGCGGTGGTGCTGGGGGTCGACTACGACGAGGTCAGCGGGGTGTTCGACTACGATTGGATCACCCAGTACGGCTATTTGTGAGCGACGTCTGATTCGCCGGCCCACCCTCGCAAGCGAGGGATGGACCGACCGAATCTCTTCCATTGAATGTCTCGACGCGTTCAGGTACCCCCGGAAAATGTGCTCGTTCCTCCGCGCATTTCGGGGGCACCGTTCTCTTGACCGTCGAGACCTTCTCTAGTCGGTGAGCCAGGAGTACGCGTCGTAGCCGACGTCTCCGAGCGCCGTGCCGGCATGGGAGGCAGCGGTGAGCGGGTTCCACCAGGCACCGTCGTGCAGGGAGTCTGTCAGCTGCTGTGCGGCAGACAGGTCGAGTCCCTCCTCAGCGCTCTCTCCACTGACCACCTGTCCGATCGCGTCGCCAGCGACCGAAGCTGCTCCGATGATCGAGCCGTAGTTCCCCTGGTGCATGTCTTCGGTGAAGTTGTTGGTCATCTGGTTGTCGATGCTTCCCGCGGCGGCACTGTGGAGCGCTGCGGATGGCACGTTCGCGGCTGCCTTGAGCATGCCGGACATGCCCCCGCCGGTCGCGTTGTCGAGCACGGCCGCGGGACCACCTGCCACGCCCCAAGCGCCATCGATCACACCCATCCCGATGTTCTCGATCACGCCGACAGGCCCCTCCGCTGCGGAGTCGTGGGTGAGGGCAGTGAGCAGTCCTGCCGCCACCGACAGGCCCGTGGACAGCCCCGAGCCGCCGGCGGCGGATGTCTTGAACACCTCGCCCGCACGGAACCCCTCGGCGGCCTGAACCCCGTCGTTGATGCCAGCCAGGGTCGTCGCGATGTTGATTCCCGAGCTCGCGGCATCGCTCGCGAACGTCGTCAGGGGGCTCCAGTCGACGTCCATGGGAACGTTGGCGTTGGGGTCGTACTGGCTCCCGTCCTCCAGCGACATTCCGCCCGCGCCTTCCGCCTCCAGCGCGTCCAGCCAGGAGGAATCACAGGTCGGGCCCGACATCGCCTCACACTGAGCGGCGTTTCCGAGCGTCGGTGGGAGGGCCGGCCCGAACGCCTCCGTGGAGGTGGTGGACGGGGTCTGGGCGTGCTGCTTGCGGCGGGTCTGCGTCGACATGAGGACCTCCTGAGGATGCTGTTGACGTACCGGCCGGGCTTCGACGTGGGGTTACGCCGGGTGACGGTCCGACGCCCTGCACCGTCTCGAAGCGCTGTCAGGCCGGTTACGTCAGTCCGCCCGCTTCCTGGAGCCCGCCATGCCCGAGTACGACTACGACCTCTTCGTGATCGGAGGCGGCTCGGGTGGCGTGCGCGGCGCCCGAATCGCGGCGGCGCTCGGGGCGCGGGTGGGCATGGCCGAGGAGCGCTACCTCGGCGGAACCTGCGTGAACGTCGGCTGTGTGCCGAAGAAGCTCTTCGCGTACGCCAGCCACTTTCAGGAGGACTTCGAAGATGCCGCGGGCTTCGGCTGGTCGGTGGGCGAGACCGCCTTCAACTGGTCGGTCCTCAAGAAGAACAAAGACACCGAGATCGCCCGGCTGAACGACGTCTACGGGCGCATCCTCGACCGCGTCGACGTCGAGGTGTTCCACGAACGCGCCGTGCTGGACGGGCCCCACACGGTCCGGATGGGTGAACGCACCGTCAGCGCGCACCACATCCTCATCGCGGTCGGCGGGCGCCCGTGGCTACCGGACTTCCCGGGCCACGAGCACGTGATCGTGAGCGACGACCTGTTCGAGATGGAGACCCTGCCGAAGTCCATGGTCATCGCGGGCGGGGGCTACATCGCGTGCGAGTTCGCGAGCATCTTCAACGGGCTCGGGGTGGACGTCGAGCTGGTCTACCGCGGCGACATGGTGCTGCGTGGCTTCGACGAGGACATCCGGCACCACATCGGCAACGAGATGCGCAAGAAGGGCATCCGCATCCACTTCGACACCATCTTCGAGAGCGTGGAGCGCACGAGCGACACCTGTGTGCGCGTCAACCTGACCGACGGCGACCACTGCGAAGCCGAGGCGGTGCTCTTCGCGGTCGGCCGGCGTCCCTACACGGCCGGGTTGTGCCTCGACAAGGCGGGCGTCGAGGTGAACGACCGCGGCGCCATCGTGGTCGACGAGGAGTTCCAGACCTCGAACGAGTGCATCTACGCGGTGGGCGACGTCATCGAGCGCGTGCAGCTCACCCCGGTCGCGCTGGCCGAGGGGATGTACGTGGCGCGCCAGTTGTTCGGCGGCCCCGACCAGAAGGTCTCCTACGCGAACATCGCGACAGCGGTCTTCACCACGCCGAACATCGGCACGGTGGGGCTCTCCGAGGCCGATGCCCGTGAGAAGCACGGTGCGCTGCGGCTCTACAAGTCCACTTTCCGCGGGCTGAAGAACACCTTGTCGGGCAACCAGGAGAAGACGTTCATGAAGCTGGTGGTCGACGACGAGTCGGACCGCGTGCTGGGCGTGCACATGGTGGGCCCGGAGGCCGGCGAGATCATCCAGGGCATGGCGATCGCGGTGAACATGGGGGCGACGAAGGCGGACTTCGACCGGACGATCGGCATCCATCCGACGTCGGCGGAGGAGTTCGTGACCATGCGCACGGAGTGGAAGCCGTAGCTCGCGTGAATCCGCGGTCCCAGACACCGCTGGACACATCGCCCTTCGACGCTCGTGTACAGAAGTACACGTCGGTCTCGGTCGATGCGCCCAGCGGCGCCTGTGACACGCGGGCTTCACGCAACGCTGCTCTCTGCGGTAGATGAGGTGACTGGCTAGATTTCCTGTGGAGCACTGTCGAGGCGCGGCGCGCGACTCTCCCACAGGTGGCCCTGGCGCCCGCACTCTTCGAGACCCTTGTGATTCCTCTGCACGACCCTGGATGGAAGACCCTCGACACCCCGGGCTGGGTTCTCTCGACGCTTCGCGAAGTCGAGGCCGGGAACTTCGGCGACCTGGCAGATCTGTGCGTGTCGGCGTGCGATCAGGGAACGTTGTTTCCGTGGTCGTTCGCGGTCGTTCCTCACTTCGTGCGGCTCGCTCGGGAGGTCGACCTGTCGAGTGCTCGGACAGAGCTGTTGGGGGGCGTGGGTGCGATTGCCGTGCATCGGATCTGGTGGCGCCACCGGTTCGTCCCTGTCGAGCTTCGTGTGCCGTTCCAGCGTGCCCTCGAAGACGCGCGCGATCTGCTGGGGCAGCACATCCACATGGTCGATGTCGAGGGTCGACGGCGGCTGGCGAGCCTGCTCGCGATGGTGTCCGGGCATCCTGCCATCGCGTGTCCGTTGCAGGATGCTTGGAGCGGCGTCCGGTGCCGGAGCTGCAACGAGCCTCTGCCGCGCTCGGAGCGGGTCGGGCCGGCACCGGAGAGCAGGTTGTCGCGGTCGATGTCTTGCGAGGACCTGGCGGATTGGATGGCGTACGTCGGCCTCGTCGAGCTCGGAGAGTGGCTCCGAGACGGAGATCCCGCGTGTCCGGCGTGTGGGGAGTCGTTCCTGCCGAGTCGCCCGCATCGCTGGTTCGATGTGACGAATACCGAAGCCGTGTTCGAGGAGGCGGTTCAGAGCGGGAACGACGAGTGGCTCGCCATCTTCCGGACGACGGTGCGAGGCCCGCCACATGGCCCGGACTGGATGGCGCCGCAGCGGGAGGAGGTCCGGAAACGCCTTGCTCCGCGGGTCGAATGGCTGGTCCCCTTGCTCTCCCATCGACGGGAAGCCGTGGCCCTGCAGACGCTGAAGCTGCTCGCGGAGCTCGATGCGCGGTCGCTGCTCGGGCCGATCCGGAGCGCAGGGTCGGACGAGCGGCGAGCAATCGCGGTGATCGAGGTGCTCCGACAGTTCGAAGACGTCGATGGTCTGCGGGTGTTCGCGGATCGGGACGGGGTGGTCGGCGCGCTGTCGGTGCTGGCGCTCTGCGACGTGGCGCCCGACCGCTGGGCGCTGCTTCGGGCTCTCGAGCTGGTCGATTCAGATCTGGTTCATCCGCTGGAGGAGCCCCAGGTGGGCCTTCGAGCGAACGGCGAGCGCTTCGTCCGGGCCGGTGACCTTCACTGGCTGCGCAACCGGATTGGGCCTCGATTCTTCAACCAGGTCCCGGTCAGGGTGTTGTCCGACGCCATAGAGGACCTGATTGCATTGGTCGAGCGCGGCGGGGTGCGGCGATGGGCCGCGGCTGCGTGTCTTCTTCGGCTCGGGGAGCACTCGAGACCCGCTGGTCGGCGCGTTCTGGAGGTGTTGCGGGCGGATGCGTTGTGGAAGGCCGAGGATGTGGAGTGGCGGGTGCGGTTCGGGTGGCCGGGGTCTCGTATGAGCCTGCGGAAGCGGCTTGGACCCTGACGCCCCCTGAACAACCCCAGCTGTGTTCGAGGTCCTTCCTTCGTCAGGCCCTGGACGAAGCCCGCTCCGCTGGGCTCCGTATGCACCGGTTGGAGCGCATGTTTCCCCCTCAGCGGATCCTCTGCGCAATCCTCTGCGAAGCGAAGCGCTCAGCGGTGAAATCTGGCGTTGAACATTGCGAATACGCTCGACCGGCCACCAAGACCGCTCGGCCCGGCAGTCGGCGACGGCACGTCCGTGAACCCCGACGGAGACGGCCTGATCGGCAGGACAACGCTCTGGAGACCGGACCTGTCGGTGACTTCGACTCCCCGGTCTACCTGTGAAGGGGGCTGCGCCCCCTGAACGACCCCCGCTGTGTTCGAGGTCCTTCCTTCGTCAGGCCCTGGACGAAGCCCGCTCCGCTGGGCTCCGTATGCACCGGTTGGAAGGTTCGACGTAGGGGACAACGCTCGGACACCTCCGAGGAGACGGCCTGGTCGGTCGATCTCGCGCTCTGTGCGACCCTCCGTGAGCGAAGCGCTCTGCGAGCGACAGCGCACTGTGGTGAATAATGGCGCTGATACCAGCAGAACCGATCGCACGGCCGCCGGTTCCGCCCGCCCCCGGGAGCGCCACCGCTACCCACCAGACCCCCGATTCACTCGTCGGACGTCCCTCGGAGCGCCGAGAGCTTCATCGCCAGGTCCATCCTGCGCTTCGCATCCATGGGCTTGACCTTCGGCACCTTCTCGCGGGGATAGCCCGCCCGCTCCAGCACGGGATTGACCCGCGGCACGAGCTCCGCCCGCAGGTGCTTGCTCATGCCCTTCTTCCACCGACCCACGCTGCTCGCATCGATGGCGCTCCGGCTCCAGGTCTTCCAGTCGCCGAACCCCGCAGACGACGTGCCCAGCGCCCTCTCCAGGTCTTCGGGGCCGAAAGACGCGTGCAGATGGGCGAAGACGGGCTGCAGCGCTGAGATGGGGTCGTCGACGAGGTCTTCGTAGCGCAGCAGCACTGCGTCGTCGGGACGTCGCTCGACGAGGTCCAGCACCGCGGTCGTGGCGTCGATCCAGGCGTTCGTGAAGGCCACCAGCGGACGGTGCTCCCGCTGAACGTACGCGTGGATCTCGTCCAGATAGCCCCCGGACTTCGCGGTCAGATCGGCCAGGCTCACCGCGGCGTCCAGACCGTGCCGGACCACGCACAGGTAGCGGACCCGACTCCCCAGCAGGCGCTCGATGGCGGGCAGGTGGAAGACGTCGGCAGCGGTCTTCTCGGCCCAGCGGGGCTTACCGGCGGTCGCGGCGTGATCGGCCCAGAACGACAGGGCGAAGTTCCGCAGTCGATCGAGCACGACCTCCTCGTCGAACCCGGCCTGACACAAGCCCTCCAGCACCCCGAACTGCACGCCGTTGTCGAGGGGTTGCTCGTGCAGGAACCGCGCGCAGGCGGACAGGAGCGTGGTCTCGGGAGGGCACGCGAAGTCGGGATGGGCGTCGAGGATGCGGCGGATCAGCGTGGTGCCGGATCGGGGAGCGCCGAGGACGACGACCCCGCGCTGCTCGACCGGGATGGCGGGGGACGTCACTCGGCCTCCAGGGCGCGGATGTGGGGGGTGAGCTGTTCGATGACGGTCTCGGTGACGCGGGACTGGGCGTCGGCGTTGTTGAGGTGCACGGGGTCGGCGAAGTCGGTGGGCTGCAGGCGCGCGGGGGCGGTCGACACGACCTCGACCTGCAATCGGTCCTTCAGAGCGGCGCTCCGAGCGGCATAGGTGTCGAAATAGGTCGGCTCCAGCGGGTCTCCGAAGATGTCGGTGCGCAACGGGCCCTCGTAGATCAGCACGGTGTGGCCGGCGTCTCGCGCGCGCTCGACCAGGCGCTTCACAGTGGCGGCGTGGATGTCGAAGTTCTCCTCGAGCAGGGCCAGGCGCTCGGTGAAGTCCTCGCTGAACCGGTCGAGCTGCGGGGTGACGCCCAGATACGCGTGCACCCGCTGCTCGGTGCCCCCGGTGACGAGGTGCAGCGGCCAGGTGGGCAGGCGCGGCAGATAGAGCCGCGAGGCGTCGAGGAGCGGCCAGCCGGTGGAGGGGACGCGGACCCCCGCGATGGCGAGCTCCTCGAGGAAGGTGTCGTTGCGGATGCCGAGCCGGGGCGGGTCGATGGCGGGGCGCATGGCCTCGGCGGAGTACTGCATGCGGACGGGGGAGAGGCCCAGAACCACGATCCCCGGCGGCTCGGTGTTGGCCACGGCCGCGAGCCCGGCGGACTCGACGAGGGTCTGGCCGTCCATGGTCAGGTCGACGACGTCCACTTCGCGGCCCGACGCCTCGATCAGCCCGTCCTCGAGGGCCTCGGTGCTGGTCAGGCTCTCTCTGAGCCCGCTCCCACCGACCAGGTAGACGGTGGGCGTGTCGGTGCCGGCCTCCGGACGCTCCCAGACCCGCGCGGTGACGAAAGCGGCGTCGTCCTCGTCGTCGGCAGCGAAGGTGCGCACCCGCCCGTCGGTGAGCATCCACGGGCCCGCTCCGAAGAGCGTCAGGGCGCCGCACAGCATGACCGACGCCGAAGCAGACGCCAGGGCGGTGATGCTCGGTTGGGTGAACCCTCGCCAGAACCGGGTTCCGAAGCTCTCTTCACTCATGGCACCCCCCGGTTCCGCCGGCCCACCCTCGCAAGCGAGGGATGAACCGACCGAATCCCTTCCACTGAATGTCTTGTCGCGTTCGGGTACCCCCGGAAAATGTGCTCGTTCCTCCGCGCATTTCGGGGGCACCGCTCTCTTGACCGACAAGACATTCCATCACCCGATGAAGAACAGCTTGGCGAACACCCGCAGGCCCGCCCAGCCGCCGAGCTCGACGGTGGTGGTGAAGGCGGCGGCGGCGGTGACGAAGGCGGTGGTGGGCAGGATCCCGACCCACGCGTACCAGCCCTTGTCCATCCACTTGTGCCACTTGCGACGGCGCTTGTAGCGGTTCCAGGTGAGGTTCGTGGCGACGCCCGTGCCGTGGAACAGCCCCCAGAGCAGCCAGTTCCACGCGGCCCCGTGCCACAGGCCCATCACCAGGAAGGTGGCGTAGGTGGCGAGGTAGGGATTGCGGGTGAGCCCGACGCTCGGCAGGTAGACGTAGGCCTGGCACCAGGTGGCGAGCGTCATGTGCCAGCGCTTCCAGAACTGGGAGAGGTTGGCGGCGAGGACGGGCCAGTTGAAGTTCTCCATCAGCTCGATGCCGAACAGCTTGCTCGCCCCGATGGCGATGTCGCTGTAGGCGCTGAAGTCGAGGTACGCCCACAGGTACATCACGAAGCAGAACCCCCAGACCGCGGGGGTGGAGGTGGTGTCGAGGTTGGCGACCAGCTCGCGGGGCGTGCCGGCGAGGCCCAGCAGGACGACGTCGGCGAAGAACACCTTCTTGATCAGGCCGTGCACGATGCGGGTCATGCCATCGGCGACGAGGGCGGCGTCGGGACGTGCGTGGCGCTGGGCGAGAAAGTGATCGAAGCGCTCGATCGGCCCGGCGGAGAAGGCGGGAAAGAGGGTGGCCCACACCAGCGCGTCGCCCAGACGGTGCTCGCCGATGCGTCCGCGCCCGACCTCGATGGCGTAGTGCACGAGCTTGAACGCGTAGTAGCTGATGCCGAGGGGCAGCAGGATCTGGGCCTCGAGAGAGGTGGTGGCGATGGCGTCGACGAGCCGCGGCACGTACTTGAACAGCGCCATCCACCCGAGGATCCCGAGCACCAGCGCTCCGGTGAACCGGCGGGGATTGCTGGCGTCCTTCGCCTTCGGGGCCAGGTAGAAGAACAGGGTGGTCCAGGCGACGAGCACCAGGGTGGGCCACACCGCGAGGGTGCACAGGTAGCCGACCGAGAGCAGGACCAGGAAATGGTTGCGCCAGCGCTCCGGCAGCACCCAGTACACGACCGGCCCCAGGGTGATGCACGCCAGGAACAGGGGGTCGGCGATCACCGTTCGCTCAACCAGGTCTTCAGGGCCGGCCGGTCGATCTTGCCGTTGGCGTTGAGGGGCAGCTCGTCGAGCACGTGGATGTCCGACGGGACCATGTAGTCGGGCAGTCTGGCGGACAAGGCCTCGGTGAGCCCCGGTGAGACGGGCTGATCGGTGCAGAGCACGACACCTTCCGGCCCAGAGGGGCTCTCGGGCCACGGAATCGCGACGGCGACGTCGAGGGGGCCGACTTCTCGCGCAGCGGCTTCGATCTCACCGAGCTCGACGCGATGGCCGCGGATCTTGACCTGGTGATCGACGCGCCCCAGGAACCGGATGGGGGCATCGGGCCGGGGCCGGACGACGCGATCCCCGGTGCGGTAGTGGATGGCGTCGTGGCCGGGGATGGCGGTGAAGGCGCGGGCGGTGCGCTCGGGATCACCCCAGTAGCCGGGGCAGACCTGGGGTCCGGTGAGCAGGAGCTCGCCAGGGGTGCCGTCTGCGACCTCGTGCAGGGTGTCGTCGACGATGCGTGCGGTGAGGCCGGGGTAGGCGTCGCCGATCGGCACGAGGTCGTCGTCGCTCTCGTCTGCGCCGGGGTCCCAGCGATGCAGGGTGCAGGCGAGGGTGACCTCGGTGGGGCCGTAGAGGTTCTCGACGTAGGCGTTGGGAGCGGCGTCTGCGAAGGCGCGCGCGACGCCCACGGGCAGGGCCTCTCCGCAGAACAGGACCCAGCGAAGATCCGGGTAGAAACCGGCCTTCAGCATGCGAAGTCGCTTCATCACCAGCCCCAGGGACGGCACGCTGAACCAGACGGTGAGCTTCTCGGCGGCGACGTAGCGGGCGGGCAGCTTGAGCTCGAGGTCGGTGGGCACGCACACGCACGCTCCGGCCTCCCAGGCGCAGTAGTGGTCGAACATCGACAGGTCGAAGACGAGCTCGAAGGTCTGGCTGAACCGGTCGCTCTCGCGCAGCCCGTAGCGGTCGACCATCACGCGCACGAAGTGGCGGATGTTGGGGTGCGCGACCATCACGCCCTTGGGCTGGCCCGTGCTCCCGGACGTGAACAGCAGGTAGGCGATGGCGTCGGGCGCGACGTCGGGAGGGGTCCAGTCGGACGGGTCGACCGCGGCGAGATCGTCGGCGCCGAGCACGGTGTGGTCGGGGTGCCGGGCGGCCAGCTCGCGAACCCGCTCCGCAGGCGCGACCTCCAGGAGCACCACGCGTCCGGGGTCGAGCGAGGGGAGCAGGTCGTCGAGCCCGTGCTCACCGGCCTCGTCGACGATGATGGCGCGACAGCCCGACCGCTGCAGCATGTTCACGGTGCGGGCTGCGGGGAAGGTGGCGTTGAGGGGGACGTAGCCGTGACCCCGGAGCAACGCACCGAGCATGCCGGCGCTGGCGGTGAGGCTCCGGCGCGCGAGCACGGCGGTGAGAGGGGGCTCGGCGGATCGGTCGTCGTGTCGGGCCAGGAGAACAGCGATGCGCGTCGCGCGGTCGAGCAGGGCGGCGTAGGTGAGCGGGTCGCCGTCGATCCCGACCTTCACGGCGGGTCGATCGGGAACGCGGGCGGCACTCGCCAGGAATCCGGCTACCAGGGTGTCACGCAGTCCAGCGGGGATGTCGGACATGGGCTCCTCGGAGGGCTGACGGTACCAGGGAGTGCGGGCATCCGAAGGGGTGCTGGACTCTCGAGGAGGTCGGATGTGGGTCGAGGTGATGTCGGTGGCGTCCGATCCAGCGGATCGATCGCGGCATCGCGTGGAGCTCCGGAACGGGTCGCTCCGGCTGCAGGTCGGCTGGCCAGGACCCCTGCCTCACGTGGGCGCGGTGCGGGTGATCGAGCTGACGTGCGACGACCTGGTCGTGCTCGGCCGGAACGCGGTGCTCGCAGGCGAGGGTGGAGATCGGCCCGCGTCGGACGGGGCGATGGAGGGTGTGGTGCTGAACGCGGTGCTCGAGCAGCGGTTCGATGAGGGGACGGGTCGCTTTCTGTTCGGCGACGGCGGCTCGATCGTGCTGGACCTGCATCCCGACGATGGAGACGGGGATCCGGCGATCTGGCGCACGGGGGCTGCGTACGCCCTGACGCTGACCGGGATCGACGCGTTCGACACCCGCATCAACTGACCCACCGGCCGAGCTCCGGCGTCAGGGGCAGCTCGGCTCGACGGTGTCCAGGTGCGGCAGGTGCGCGGTGTAGGCGTCGTCGTCCGAGATCGTGTCGACGCCGTCGATGGTTCCGGCGAGCCGCCCGACGTGGAAGATCTGGTCGTCGGGGATGCCCGCCTGCTGGAAGGCCTCGATGTCGGTCGCCGCGTTGCCGTACGCGAACGCGAAGCGCCAGCCCATCGCTTCCAGGTCGTCTACGGCGTCCGCTTTGAGGTTCACCGCGTTCTCGCCGCCCGCGAAGTTGTTGCCCCGGGAGAGGAAGGTGTCCCCCTCGGAGCGGGGAAAACCGTGGGCGGTGAGCCAGGCGTCGGTGGCTTCGGTCGCAGTCGAGCCGTCGCCCATGTCCATGTTCCGCCCGCGCGTCGAGACGTAGATCACGGTGAATCCGAGGTCTGCGTAGCCCTGCATCAACGTCGACGCGTCGGGCCGCTCGATGGGGTCGTAGGTGGGGTCGTCGAGCTGGGTGAGGAACTCGGCATCGGCGATGGTCAGCGTCTCGTCGATGTCGGTGACGATGGCGTCGACGCAGGGTTCGGGGGTGGGGATGTCGGAGTCGACGGGAGGGTCGGCCTCGCATCCGGCCAGCAGCCAGGGGAGCAGGACGTGGATCATCGGTCCCATGTATCGCCATGGGCGTGTGAAATCCGCGAGAGGGAGCGGGCGAGCGCGGCTGGTCGCGATAGGTCGACCGGATGACACCGTTCCTCCTTGCATTGTCCGGCTGCTGTGGGGGCGAGGCGCCCGTCTGGTCCCCGCTCGACGAGCTCTACGTCACCGAGACCACCACGATCGACCTCTCCCAGTACGTCTCGGACGACCGCGGCGAGCCCGTGATCGTGGCGATCGAGGAGACCAACGACGTGATCGCCGAGGTCGATGGCTTGTCCCTCGACGTCACGCCCCAGCCCGACTGGCGGGGCACCACCACGGTCACGCTGGAAGCCACGGATGCCTGCGGAAACATCAGCACCACCGTGCTCACGGTGCACGGCGGCGAGGAGCCCGTCGGTCCGCTCGAAGGCTGTGACGTGTCCTTCGAGTGGTCCGGAACGGCCGATGCCGTCAGCATCGCGGGCGCGTTCAACGACTGGACGCCGGGTGCCATGCCCCTCGAGAACGACGGCGGCACCTGGCGCCTCGACACCAAGCTGCCGGTGGGCGACCACCCCTACAAGATCGTGGTCGAAGGCGGTGGATTCGGTGGCGAGCAGTGGGCCTGCGATCCGCTGCAGCCCTACATCCAGTGCGACCCCGGCTACAAAGCGGCCGGCGATTACAGCTGGACCCACGACTGCACCCCCGGTGTCGAGAGCTGCAACAGCGTGATCCGCGTGCCGGACTGCAGTCGCACCGTGCTGTCCGTGTCTTCCGTCGAGATCGATCGCGAAGCGGGCAGGGTGGACGTGTCGATCGAAGGGTCGGACGTCGTCGGGGTCACGGTCGATGGCGCGGACTTCCCGGTCGACGGTCCCACGTTCACGGTGGGCGGCCTGGAGCCCGGCCGCCACGAGATCGTGGTGACGGCCCCCGATGCGGTCGAGCCCGTGATCCTCCCGTTCTGGACGGACGACTTCGAGTGGGAGTCGAGCACGCTGTACTTCGCGTTCATCGACCGGCTGAAGAACGGCGACACCAGCAACGACACGTCCGAAGGCGCGACGGCGGAGCTCGGCCGCTACCAGGGGGGCGACTTCGAAGGCCTGCGCCAGATGCTGCCCTACCTCGACGATCTCGGGGTGTCCGTGCTCTGGTTGTCGAACGTGCAGGACAACACCGAAGGCGCCTGGGCGGGCGACTGCGGCGAGACCTTCGCGGGCTACCACGCCTACTGGCCCGACGATCCCGACGGAATCGAGGAGCACTACGGCACCGAGGCCGAGCTGCAGGCGCTCATCGACGAGGCTCACGACCGCGGCATCCGCGTGATCATGGACTGGGTCGCCAACCACGTCCACGAGACCCACCCCTGGGCCACCGAGCACCCGGAGTGGTTCAACGAACCCGCGAACTGCCTCGACTACCAGAACGGCACCATCAACTTCGACCTGATCCCCGAGACCTGTCGGTTCGCGCCCTACCTGCCGGACTTCGACTTCACCAAGACCGAGCCGTTGTTCGTGATGCTCGACGACGGCATCGACTGGGCCACGCGGCTGAAGCTGGACGGGTTTCGCGTAGACGCCGTGAAGCACATGCCGCACTCGGTGGTGTGGAACCTGAACGCGGCCGTCGAGGAGAAGATCGAGCACCGGATGGCCGGCGGAGACGAGCGGTTCTGGACCATCGGCGAGACGTTCGACGGGTCTCCGGCCATCGAGGCCTACATCAGCGACACCCAGCTCGATGGGCAGTTCGACTTCCCGCTGTACTGGTCGCTTCGCGGCGCGTTCGTCGGGAACGACGACCTGGGCGGCCTCTTCGACACCCTGGCCGACAGCGAGGTCCGCTACGTCGGGCGCTACGCCGACGCCATCATGAGCGTGTTCCTGGGCAACCACGACGTCGCGCGGTTCATGTCGGAGGCCGGCGGGCAGGGCAGTGGCGCGTGCTTCGACGGGGCGCTGCAGATCGCGCCGGTGGTCGACAACACCGAGGCCTACGAGCGGATGATGCTCGGCTGGACCGTGGTGTTCACCCAGCCTGGCGTCCCGCTCGTGTACTACGGCGACGAGGTCGGAATGCCTGGCCGATCCGACCCCGACAACCGGCAGCCGCTGTGGTGGCTGGCCGACCTCGACCAGGTGTCGAGCGTCGACGACATGGCGGGTCAGGTGGGCGGCGATCCGGCCCGGGTGGTCGAGCACGTGGCGGCGCTGGCCAACGCGCGCCGCGAGCACCCGGCCTTCGCAGCGCCGGGCGTCACCGAGTGGTGGCGGGAGTACAGCGTGCTCGGGTACGCCCGGTCGGCCGGCGACGACCACGTGTTGGTGCTGATCAACCGCGAGGGTGTCGAGCGCACGCTCACCAACGGGCTGGCGTTCGCGGGGCTTCCCGAGGGCACCTGGCGCGACGTGCTCACCGGAGACACGTTCACCTCGAGCGGCGACAGCATCACGATCCCCCTGGGCGCACGGCAGTCTCGCGTGCTCGTCCCCCAATAGGCCCGTCCGGCATGCGCGATCTGGCCGACGTCCTGAGGGCGGGCAAGCGTCCGCGGGTGGTGGGCTTCGACGATGCGCCGTTCCACCGTCGGGTGGGGTCTCCGGTCCCGATCGCGGGCGTCGTCACGAGTGCGACGCGCTTCGAAGGCATGCTGTATGGCCGGGCGCGGGTGGACGGACGCGATGCGACGCAGGTGATCACGGGCATGCTCGCGCGCAGCAAGTTCGCAGCGCAGGTCCACGCGGTGCTGACCGACGGCCTGACGGTGGGCGGGCTGAACGTCCTCGATCTCCAGGCGCTGCACGACTCGGCGGGGGTGCCGTGCATCGCGGTGATGCGGCGGCGACCGGATCTGGCGAAGTTCGAGGCCACCCTGCGCAAGAAGCCCGACGCCGATGAACGCTGGGCGATGATTCAGCGGGCGGGGCCGATCCGTGAGCAGGGGGGATTCGTGTTCCAGTGCATCGGGACGGACCCCGAGACGGCTGCGGGTCTGCTGGAGGTGCTGACGGACCGGGGGAAAGTGCCCGAGCCGCTGCGGCTGGCCCATCTCATCGGGGCAGCGGTGGAGCTCGGGGAGAGCGGCCGTCGCGCGTAGGTCGGTCCGTCCCGCTCGACGGGAGCCGTGGCGGGAACGGCGGTGGCGGATACCGTGGCGCCCGGCCCTCGACCGTCCAGGTCGGGCATACCCGTGGGAGTCCCCATGCGCCGTCCTGCTCTGTTTCTCATCCCGGCGTTCGTCGGGGCCTGCGCTCCTGCACCGCCCGTCGGCCTCAACGAGGTGGGCCCCACGTGGGTGGAAGTGATCAACCAGACCGATGCTGAGGTGTCGATCGGGGAGTGGAGTGTGCAGCTGGACACCCGCACACCGTGGACGATCCCCGAGGGCGTGGAGGTCCGCGCAGGGGGCTTCCGGGTGATCGAGGGGCTGTCGATCTCCGAGGGGGTGCTGATCCTGCGGTCGGCCGACGGCGAGACCGTGCAGGAGGTCGACGTCCCGGCGCTCGTCGAAGGCGAGTCGTGGGGGCGGGTCCCAGACGGCTCGGGGCGGTGGACGATCCTCGATTCGCCCAGTCCAGGCGACTCCAATCACTGACAATCGCTGGCAATCGCTGAGCGCGGTGTAGGATTGGCGCGTGCACACCGCCGACGAGCTCGCGATCTCCGCCCTGCACACCGAGCTGGGCTACACCACCGAGGGTCCGATGCGCTTCGCGGTCCGCCTGTCCGGGGCTGCGGGCAGCTTCACGGCGGCCGTACCGGTCGTCACCGCGGTGGCGTCGCTCCTCGTCATGCTCCTGGCCTCCATTCCGGTCGGCCTGTGCCTGCTGGCGGTGGCGGTGTCGCTGATCCATCCGACCGGCGGTCGCGTGCACGGACTGAGAGTCCAGGACGGCCGGATGACCGTGGAAGGCATCGACATCGAGGTGCCGCTGCAGCAGATCCTGAGTGTGCGACGTACGGTGGTGGGCCTGTCGTTCGACCTCGAAGGCTCGCCGGGCCTGAATCTACAGCTCGCTCAGCGGGAAGGCGCGCTGGACTGGCTTGCAGAGCGCATTCGCGAAGCTATCGTCGCGCACGGAGAGCCTGCGGACGTCCCTGCGGCACTGGCCCGGCTGCGCGGAGAAGGGACGGGCGAGCTGGAGGACCCCCGTGGGTGAGCCCCCCAAGTCCCTCGACGTGACGTTCACCGACCGGGGGTTCGAGTGCGTGGTGCACATGGCTCCGGCCGGAGGGTGCTTCGGCGCGGCGCGGTCCGGGATCGGGCTGACGATGGTGTTCGGCTTCTTCGCGGTGTTCTTCGGGTTCTTCGTCGCCGTCGAAGAGCTCGGGGATGCCGCCGTCGTCTTCGTGATCGCCGGGATCCTCGGGCTCATGGCGGTCGTGGGCCTGGGCTTCGTGGGGTTGAAGGTCCTGGGTCGGAAGAAGGCGCGTGTCCTGAAGCTCGACGGCAACATCCTGACCTTCGACTCGATGAACGGACCCGTGCGGATGACCCTGCAGGAGGTCAAGGCGGTGGATGTCGTGCCCGTGGGCCTGGGGATCCGTCCCCACAAGGGGCAGACCCACCACATCCTGATGACCGGTGCGAGCGAAGCCGAGCGGGTCTGGCTCGACGATGCCATCGAGACCGCCCGCGACCGGCACGGCACGTCGTCCGAGGTGCCCGAGGAGATCCGCGAGCTGCGCGACTGACGGTCAGCGACGGCGCAGCTTGTAGGTGAGTGCGAGGGCAGCGAGCTCGCGTACGACCTCCTCGTCCGGACCCTCCTCGACCGAGAAGACGACCGCGCGACTGCCCTCGGTGGTGATCCGGTCGCCGAACCGGGCCTGCAGCCGGGCGATCAGGTCGGTCTGGCAGTGCACGAACACCGCGACCTGGTCGGGAGCCTTCCCGCCGACGCGGAGCATCGTGCCCGACTTCGACTCGGTGGTGAGGTAGCTGGGCTCCCCCCAACGGAGGGTCTCCTCGATCGGGCCGACCTCCCGGATCTCGGCGGCGGTCTGGAGGATGAGGTCGCGCATCGCGAGCAGTCGTGTGCGCTTCGGGGGTGCGAAGGCATCGAAGGCGGCGCGAACGCGCGGATCGCATGGATCGGTGGGGGGCATCGCGATGTCCTGTGTGGTCTGGACGGCTGCTGACCCGGTTCGTGACAACATCGGCACATCGGGTCGTCCAGGCTCAGGATACTCGTGGCCTCTCGCCCATGAAGTGCCCTTCGGAGATGCCATGCGCGCCTTGATGCTCGTTCCCCTGGCTTTGTTGCCACTCGTGTTGTCCCCCGGTTGCAAGGGGAAGGACGACGATCCCCCCACCGAGACGGACACGGACACCGATACCGACGCCGACACGGATGCGGATACCGACGCCGACACGGACTCGGACACCGACACCGACACCGACACCGACACCGATACGGACACCGACGCCGACACGGATGCCGATGTGGCCGTCATCGAGACGTGTACGAACACCATTCCCGCTCCGCCCACGGGCGAGCTGTGTGGCGTCACGGGCGACCCCGCGACGGCCACCCACATCCTCATCGAGGGCGACATCCTGGGCGACACCATCGCCTACGAGCAGGGCTCCATCCTCTTCGAGCGCGGCGACAACGGGGCGATCGAATGCGTCGGCTGTGACTGCGCCAACCAGGCGCCGGCCGAGACCCTGACGGTCAGCTGTCCCGATGGCGTCGTGAGCCCGGGCCTGATCAACGCCCACGACCACATCCGCTACAACCTCGAATCCCCCGTCAGCGCCGGCGACGAGCGGTTCGACCACCGCCACGACTGGCGCACGGGCGCACGGGGCCACACCGAGCTGGACGCGTTCAGCGACAACTCGCGCGAAGCCATGATGTACGGCGAGATCCGGATGCTCCTGGGCGGCGCCACCAGCATCGCGGGCTCGATCTCGAGCGTGAACGCGCAGGGCTTGATGCGGAACCTCGACGGCGAGGAGTACACCGAAGGCCTCGGCGGCGGCGAGGTCGGCTACGAGACCTTCCCGCTCAACGACCAGAGCGGCACCCTCGAAGCGTCGGGCTGCGGCTCCTACAGCATCGACGGCGACTTCGTGCTGAACGACAAGGTCTACCTGCCGCACATCGCAGAGGGCATCGACGCCGAGGCGAACAACGAGTTCCAGTGCGTCTCGGATGCCACGGCGGGCGAAGACCTGATCGCCGACAACACCAGCATCATCCACGGCATCGGGTTGTTCCCGGAAGACATCGAGGTCGTGCACGACCGCGGCGCACACCTGGTGTGGTCGCCCCGCTCGAACATCTCGCTGTACGGCGAGACCGCTTCTGTGCCGGTCTACCGGGCCATGGGCGTTCCGATCGCGCTCGGCACCGACTGGACCCCGTCCGGCTCGGCCACTCTCCTTCGCGAGCTGGCCTGCGCCGACTACCTCAACGAGGTGCACTACGACAACGAGTTCAGCGACCGCGAGCTGTGGCTGATGGTCACCCGCTCCGCGGCGGTCGCGATGGGCGCCGAGGGCCAGATCGGCTCGCTCCGCCCGGGTCTCGTGGCCGACATCGCCGTGTTCGACGGCACAGCCCGCGACCTGCACCGCGCGGTCATCGAAGCCGACATCGGAGACGTCGAGGTCGTGTTCCGTGGCAGCAAGCCGCTCACCGGCGACGCCGACCTCATCGGGGCCCTCCGCACCGATGCTGGCACCTGTGATGCGCTGGCCAGCTGCGCCTCCGACAACGTGGTCTGCGCCCAGGAAGACGCGGGCATCACGCTGGCGGCGATCGAAGCCTCGGTGGGGGCCAACGCCTACGAGCTGTACATCTGCGGTGTTCCCCCGGACGAGCCCACCTGCGAGCCGTTCCGGAACAACGAGGACAACGACGGCATCGTCTACCCGACCAGCTCCACGATGGACTTCGACGGCGACGGCATCGACAACGCGGCCGACAACTGCCCGGACATCTTCAACCCCGAGCGTCCGATGGACGGCTTCATGCAGGCCGATGCAGACGGCGACGGCATGGGCGATGCGTGTGATCCCTGCCCGCTGACCACTGGCCAGACCTGCACCTGGCGCGATGGCGACATGGACGGGGTGGTCGACCTCGACGACAACTGCCCCAACGCCGACAACGCCAACCAGGACGACACCGACGGCGACTACATCGGGGACGCGTGCGACGCCTGCCCGAACTTCCAGAGCTTCGACGGCGCCTGCCCGGTGACGGTCTACGACATCAAGGACGGCACCATCGCGCTCGGCACCAACGTCGTCCTCGAGGACGTCCAGGTCACCGCGGTCAACGATCAGGGCGCCTTCGTGCAGCGGGTGCCTGGTCAGGCCGCCTTCAACGGCGAGGACTACTCCGGCGTGTACGTCTACATGCCCGGCATCGAGCCCAAGCCCGAGGTCGGCGACCGCATCGACATCGGCGCTTCGGTCGACGAGTTCTTCAGCCAGATCCAGCTGAACGGCGTCACGTTCCTGAACGTCAACAGCACGGACAACGCCGACCCCACGCCCGTGTCGGTCACCCCGGCCGAGGTCGCGACCGGCGGCGCTCGTGCCGAGCAGCTCGAGGGCGTGTTCATCCAGGTCACCGACGCTGAGGTCACTGCGGTCGACCTCGCGCCCGGCCCGGGCGACAGCTCTCCCACCAACGAGTTCGAGGTGGGCGGCAGCCTGCGGGTGCACGACGAGTTCTACCTGGTCACACCGCCCCCCGCGGTGGGCGAGACCTTCTCGATCCTCCAGGGTGTGCTGCGCTTCGCGAACGGCGACCACAAGCTGGAGCCCCGCAGCGCCTTCGACGCGCTGGCGGGCAACGTCGTGCTCTCCACGCTCACCCCGGACACCGTCTACATCGAAGCCGGCGTCACCACCGACGCGCTCCTCGCGGCCAGCCTCTCCAACCCGACGGGCACCGCGCAGACCGTGACGGTCGACTGCGCTCCGACCGCCAACCTCACCTGCCCCGGCACCCTGGACTTCGCAGTGGGCGAGCAGGTCAACGGCATCGAGCTCACCGGTGTGGCGGCCTCCCCGACCCCCGCGACGGTCACCGCGACCCTCGACACGGTCACCCTGATGTCGGACGTCGTGGTCTACGACGACGCCACCGTGCGCGAGCTCGCAGCGCTGGAGCCGAACCCGCTGTCGGTCAGCACCACGAACGAAGAGGAGATCACCGTCACGCTGAACGTGCCGGGCGGAGCGGGCGGAACCGACGTCACGCTGTCGTCCACGGGCACCGTCACGGTTCCTGCCACGGTCACGGTCCCCGAGGACGAGCTGTCGGCCACCTTCACGGTGACCGCCGGTGCTGTCGCCGGAACGGACGTCGTCACCGCCACCCTCGGCGCGAGCATGCTCACGGTCGACGTCGACGTGTCCGAAGCCGTCGTGGGCAGTGGCCCCATCATCACGCGCTACCTGGAAGGCAGCAGCGGCAACAACAAGTTCATCGAGATCACCAACCTGGCGACGGCCGACTTCGACCTCACCGGCTGTGAGATCGAGCTGTACCGCAACGGCGGCACGACGCCCGACGGCGAGGGCCTGAACATGGTCACGCTCGCGTACGGGGAGCGGTTCGTCATCTGCCACAGCAGTGCCGACTACGCCACCGGGCTTCCGGGCGGCGGCTGCGACCAGACCTGGGGTTCGCTGAACTTCAACGGAGACGACGCGGTGGCGCTCACCTGTGGGGGGTCGCTGATCGACGTCATCGGCCAGATCGGCGTCGATCCCGGCGATCGCTGGGAAGACTCGACGGGCGACATCACCACCCAGAACCAGAACCTGATCCGCGCCTGCGACATCGCAGAAGGCGACAACGACGGTTCGGACGTGTTCGACCCCGGCCTCGAGTGGGTCGACGGTGGGGATGGCGACAACGCCGACCTGTTCGGTCTCGAGCGCGTCTGTCCCTGATTCGGGGGCACCGTTCTCTGGACCGTCGAGACATTGCGCCGGCCCATCCATGAAACGACCCGCCCGGCATGGCGCCGCGGCGGGTCGTTCTTCTCAGGGCCCGGATTCTATTGGCGCTTCAGCGAGATCTGCCGGTTGATGAAGCGCTGCAGGGCTTCCGGATCCTGGCCCTGGTCGTGCTGGGGCAGGTCGCCGATGTCCGGGATGGTGTGCGTGATGGTGTCGAGCACGCGGTTGGCGGACGAGCTCTTGGTGTCGCCCTTGCCGCGGCCCCCCCGGATGTCGTCCTGGACGAGGCCGTGGAAGACCCGCGCCCGGTCGGTCTTGCCCTTGCCGTTCGAGAGCATCGCCAGGGCCGCCTGCCAGGTGTCGTTGTCGTAGGAGACGTTCTTCAGGTCCTCGGTGCCCGCTTCGCCTGCGACCACGCGGTCGAGCAGCGCCCGACGGACCTCGTAGGGCGCGTTCGTGAAGTCCTCGCCGCTCTCGATGCCCGCGAGCGCGTGCTGCATTCCGTTGGCCTTGCCCTCCGCCAGCGCCTCCCAGAGCGGGGCCTTGATCTCCTCGGTCGCGCGGAGCAGGTCCTCGGGGGTCTTGCCTTCCAGGAACGCGTCGCTCCCGTCCTTCAGCAGGCGCTCGGACTGCTCGGCCACGATGGACTCGAACTCGGGGTCGTCGCGCGGCACGATCTTCTCGAGGTCGGCTGCAGCCTGCTGCCGAGCCAGATGCGAGGCCAGCTCGTCGCCGGTCAGGGGGCGGTTCGCATCGGCGCGCAGCTTCGCTTCCTTCTCGACGGCGGCCCGGTCGGTCGAGGTCAGGCTCGTCAGATCGAGGTTCTTCGCCTTGTCCTGGAAGGTGGCGATGTCGCGCTCCGAGAAGTCGACGCTGGCCTGGGTCGTTCCCGCTTTTCCGTCGCCCCACACGCCCGCTTCGCCGGTCTCGTTGCCACCGAAGAAGCTGTCGAACGTGGGGTAGGTCTTGCCGGAGTTGGTGAACTCGTTTCTGTGCTCGCCGTCCCAGTTGCGCGCATCCGCCTCGATCCGGGTGTCGCCGCCGAACTCGGGGTTCAGGTCGTACCGGATGTTCTCTTCGGCGACCACCACGTTGTCCTGCAGCCGGTGTCCCTTGTCGCCCACCTGGTTGATGCCGTTCTCGTCGTAGCGGGTGCGCTCGTCGTACGTCGTCTTCTCGCTGGCGCTGGTCTCCATCCCGAGCACCGAGCTGTACACCTTGCCCGCCTCGTGGGAGCCCTTGCTGGTGCGGATCCGGACGTCGCCGTCCTGATCTCCGCTGGCCTCGAAGGCGCTGGCCTCCATGTAGGAGCCGTTCACGCGGTCGGCGATGCTCGCCAGCTGCGCGCGCTCGGCCTTGGAGAGGTCTTCCTTCGCTGCGAGCCGCTCGTACGTGGCGCGTTCGGGGTCGTTCTCGCCCATGGCCCCCGGGATCACGCCCGTCTTCACGAACTCCGTCATCTTCGCGCGGCCGGACTCGTTGTCCTCGAACGTCAGGTTGATGTTGCTCGCGTCGCCCCAGTTCGCCTCGTAGCCCGCGGCTGCGGCGCCACCTCCGACCTGCAGCTCACCCTTGCCCTGGTTGAGGTCAGCGGTGGTGATGTCGAACGTGGTGCTGCCGTCCTCGTTGCGGTGCACCATCGTGCGCTGGACCTGCTCGTTGTTGTACGACCCGGCCGCCCCGACGCCGTAGACCGACAGACCGGCGCCGCCGCCGGCCGAGGTGGCGCTCTGCATCGACACGCCTTCGCCGGGCTGCAGACCCGCGATCTTCTCGCCATCCTCGCCTTCGCGGCCCAGGAGGTTGAGATCGTCGAGCTTGCTGGCCCGGTCGCCCTCGGGCGTGCGGATCATCTCCTCGCCGCGCTTCTCGAGCTGCTCGTCCGACAGCCCGCCCGTGCTGTAGAAGTTCGTGCTGGACTCGTTGGCGTAGTGCCCGTGTGCCTGCACGCCCACCACACCGAGCTTCGCGTTCACCCCGAGCCCGAGGGACAGGGCGTTGTCCTCGCCGTAGTACTGCAGCTCGTCTTCGCCCGAGACCCGCAGGGCTTCGTCGTGCACCAGGCCCGAGTCGTCGCCGGCCTTCACCGTTCCCTGGCTCACACCCGGAAGCTTCGCGGTCACATGGCCGTTCAGCCCGACGCTGTTGCCGCCCTTGAACTTCTTGCCGACGCCGCCATGGATGCCGACCTCGCGCTCCATCGGGTTGCCGTGCACGCCGAAGCTCGAGGTCTTGCCGTTCTTCTCGGTGCTGCGCGTGAACGACCCGCCGTCGGGCCCGACCGTCATGGAGTTGGTCGTGGTCTTGCCGCTGGCGTCGGTCTTGCTGCGCGAGCCGGTGTACTTGGACTCCAGGGGCTTGTCGAAGTCGATCTCGGCGCCGTGGGTGGTCTCGGTGCGGCTCGACGTCTTCTTCCCGCGGGTGTTCTCGCGGACGGTGGTGCGGTTGAGCTGCAGGTCGCCATCGACGATCTGGCCGGCGTTGTGGGTCCGCTCGGTGCGGCGCTTCTCGGCCAGGTGGTGCTTCTTCTTCCGCGTGACCTGCGACTCTTCGGACGTGTGCTGCACCCCGAAGCCGAAGGGGTCTTCCGTGAGCTTGGTCGAACCGGGCTTCTTGCCGGACGTGCTGCGACCGCCGCCCTGGCGGGTGTGGAGCGGGTTGTCGCTCGCGAGTCCGTCGACGCCGCCGATGTTCTTCTGCGACGTGGTGGGCGCGCCGTCGGCGGTTTGGTTCAGCTGTTCCTGAACCGCGCTGTTGGAGGGAGTCGGAGCCGCGACGGGCTTCTTCTCGGGGGGAGCCGGCCGGACTTCGGGCTGGCGGGGAGCGACCTGCAGAGGAGCGTGGGCAGGCATAGCGAGACCTCACAAAACAAAAGCAACAACAAAGGCAATCAATCAAAAGCGAGCCGCATCCGGCTCGATCTCAGTGTCGCTGCCTGGACACCGTCTTTGCAAATAGAATCTGAAAATCAGTATTGTTCTGATGGGCCGAACAATCGGTGCCCGATACGCGGCTCCGAAACTGGCTGGTCGACAGAGAGTTAGGTTTAACGGTAGATTTGCGCCAATCCACCACGGAGTCCCGGAGGACACTGAGGGGGCACGGAGGACGGAGCTGCTGCTGCTGAGCGATGGTGGCGATCCCGATTCGGCATCCTGGTGGAGGTCGACACATCTGACCCATCTGGCCAGGCTACCTTCTCGCCGAGGAGTACAGGATGAAGCTCATCACGTTCTTCGAGTTCGAGTCGATTCCTGCCGTTCTCTCGATGTACGGCAGGCTCTCGGAGCGACTCGGGAAGGTGAAGCCAGACCCCGAGGTGGCGAACTACATGGCGTCGGGCGTGACAATCGTGACGACGGGTCAGTCAGCCGTGGACATCACGTCTGGCGAGGCTCTCGATGCGCCAATCGCCTATGTCTCTGATGGTGAGTGGGTCTGGCGTGCTTCCCTGGAAGTCTATGTGCGGCGCGACGGTGTGCCGCTTCCCGAGGGCTTCGTGAGGAAGGCCCGTGCGCTTGGCCGGTGTCCTGGATTCCAGGTGACACAGGCGTTCATGGACGAATTCGAGGCCTCTTTCGATGAGATCGTCGAAGAGTGACGTGAGGGCTTGCTGGGCTCCTCCAACCGATGCCCCGATGCCCGGTCGGTAGACCAG
Organism: Myxococcota bacterium; assembly: GCA_965224055.1. GTDB lineage: Bacteria > Myxococcota_A > UBA796 > UBA796 > JACKEQ01. The sequence continues at coordinate 8,413,608 of OZ245034.1, forward strand.
CGACCTCCACCGGGAGGGACGAAGCAGACGGAACCTGTTGGCGACTTCCACTCAACGGGCTCCTGTTTCGGAGCTTCCCGAGCGCGCTGACGCGCTCCTTTCCTCCTACGGTTCAGAAGGGCCCTGCGGCCCCCGGAAATTCCCGCTGCACCGAGTCGAAGCGCCGTTTGGGAACGGGGCTCGTGGTGGGCAGGTGCGAGGACCGCACAGAGCGCGTTCTGAATGGGCGGTTTCCGGAACGACGCTCGAACACGGCGGCGGAGACGGCCTCATCAGAGGCATCCGCGCTCAGCGGATCCTCAGCGCAACCCTCCGCGAAGCGAAGCGCTCAGCGGTGAGAATTGGCGTCGAAGCAACCGAAGTCGTCCGAGCGAACGCCCTGGTCGTCCGCCCCGAAGCCGATTGTCAGTCGAACGGAAGCAGGATCTCCAGATCCGACTGCACCGTCGCGCCGCTCGCATCCGTGGACTCGAGGAAGATGAAGTACGTCTCCCAGAAGTCCACCTGCAGCGTCAGATGGTGGTCCGTCGTCAGATCCTCGGTGCCGACCACGCCGTAGCCGACGAACCGCACTTCGGAGGTCGCCGGAACGTCCGTGGTCCACTCGAGCTCCACCCAGCTGCCGAACCGGTCGATGTCGATGTCGTCCATCGAGAACGTGCCCGTTGGAGGAGGCGTCACGCCCGGATCGTTGGGATCGTTCGGGTCGTTGGGATCGGCCGGGTCGTTCGGATCCGGCGTCGGGTTGGGGTTCGTCGGGGTCTGCAGCGCCTCGAGGGCCGCAACCGGATCGACCAGTCCCGCTCCCGAACGGGCATCGAAGCCCGGCGCATCGAGGTCGAACGCGCTCGAGGTGAGCAGGTCGGGAACGTCTGCGGGATCGGCGCCGGCAGACAGGAGCAGCGCAGCACTCGCCGCCACGTGGGGCGAGGCCATCGAGGTGCCCTGCAGGAACACGAAGTCGGTCTCGCCGGGTGCGACGACCGTCTCCTGGAGGATGCCGTCCGGAATCCCGTCGTTGTCGATGTCCTGAGCCAGCCGACCGCCTGGAGCGACGAGGTCGACACCCTGGTTGCTGTAGGGCGCCACCGCGGCGTCCCCGCCCACGGCACCGACTGAGATCACGCCGGTGTAGGCGGCCGGAAAGAGGGGTTGCGCCTCGCCCTGGTTCCCGCTCGCGGCCACCACCACGACACCGGAATCCAGCGCGTACTGCACGGCCTGTTGCTCGGCCGCCGACCCGCCGTTGCTGCCGAGCGAGAGGTTGATGACGTCGGCACCGTTGTCGACCGCCCAGGTGATTCCCCGGGCGATGGCGAAGGTGCTGCCGTTGCCGTTCTCGTTGAGCACGCGCACGGGAAGCACGGCGACATCCGGGGCGACGCCCGCCACTCCGAACCCATTGTCGGTCGCCTGGGCGATGGTCCCGGCCACGTGGGTGCCATGGCCGTGCTCGTCGTCGGCGTCCGCATCGTCGTCGATGAAGTCGTAGCCCGGGAGCAGGAACGTCGGTGCGTCGTTTCCGCCCGTGTAGACCCCGGAGTCGAGCACCGCGACCGTGACCCCGGCTCCGCGGGTGGTCTGCCAGGCGGTCTCGATGTCGAGCAGGGACAGGTTCCACTGCTGGACGTTGAGGGGGTCGTTGGTCGCGAGGCTCCGCGACAGGTTGGGCTCGATGCGCGTGTCGGCCGCCTCATCTCCGAGGACCTCGACCAGTCGGTCGTGCACGGCTTCGAGGTCGTTCGGGCCGTCGGCGGTCACCCGGTACAGGCCGAAGCCCACCTCCTTCTCGAAGACGACCAGCTCGAGGCCGGCCTGGCGAGCCTGGGAGTCGGTCAGGGCCCGGTCCACCAGGAACTCGCCATCGATCGCCACCGTGGGCGAGTCGTCTTCGAGGACCTCGGTGCGATCGGGGCCACACGCGCTCACCAGCAAGAGGCTGGCTCCACAGATCGCGGTACACCACTTCTGGCGCGCAGAGTGCACCAGTCCGAACATCGGAACGTTTTGCATATTCAAATCCAATCTCAATTCTGCCCGACTCAAAAACCCGGCCAACCGCGGGAATCGGACAGATGTGCAAGTGCGGCCATCTGCCGCGACCGCACTGTAGCAGATGTGCGCCGCGGGATCCAGAGCGCTACGGCGTGTCCATGTCGATCTACGGATGGTTCAAAGGGCCCGGCAAGACCGGGTACGGCTACAACTCGACCTCGGACGAGGTCACCGAAGGGCTCGACCTGTCGGGCAGGACCTACCTGCTCACGGGGTGCAACTCGGGCATCGGCGAAGACACCCTTCGCGTGCTCCTGAAGCGCGGCGCACACGTGATCGCCGCCGCGCGAACCGAAGCCAAAGCCACCCGCGCCATCGAGGAGAACGCAGGGAAGGGGTCGGCCGAGCCCCTCGCCTGCGAGCTCTCCGAGCCCGACCATGTGCGCAAGGCCGTCGAGACGGTGGTTTCCGGCGGTCGGACCCTGGACGGCATCATCGCGAACGCCGGCATCATGGCCCTGCCCGAGCGAACCGTGCAGCACGGCCACGAGCTGCAGTTCCTGACCAACCACCTCGGGCACTTCATCCTGGTCACGGGCGTCCTCGGTCAGCTCGCCGACGACGGACGCGTGGTCATCCTGTCGAGCACCGCCCACACCCAGTGCCCCGAGGGCGGCATCCAGTTCGACGACATCTCGATGGAGGCCAACTACTCTCCGTGGGGTGCCTACGGGCAGAGCAAGCTCGCCAACCTGCTCTTCGCCAAGCACCTGTCCCGGCAGCTCGAGGGCGACCAGCGCGCCAACGCCGTCCACCCCGGCGTCATCTGGACCAACCTCGGCCGTCACATGCCCGGCTTCGTCCAGGCCATCGCGGGGGTCGTGGGCCCCGCGGTCGCGCTCAAGCGGGTGCCCCAGGGCAGCGCCACCCAGGTCTATCTGGCCACCCATCCCGACGCTGCGCAGTACAACGGCGAGTACTTCTCGGACTGCAACGTCGACACGCCCAATGCGTACGGACGCGACGCGGGCCTGGCCGAGAAGCTGTGGACCCACACCGAGCAGTGGGTGGCGGAGATCTGAAGCTCACGGATCGACGGTGCCGCCCACACCCTCGCGGCACTGCACGTGCAGCTCGAACGGCCCTTCGTCCTGGTTCTTGCCCTCGACGATGATGTACCAGACCGGCTTCTGACCCGGGCGCTTGGTCTGCGTGGTGAGCTCGATCCGCTCGGCCGCGTTGTAGTCGGTGATCTTCATCTCGCACGCGCCGGTCTTGTCGGCGAGGTCCGGACACCCGCCCCAGTCGTGTCGGACGGCGGCCAGGTCGAGATCCGCGCACGGCGTGTACAGCGTGGCCCACGCCCGCCACTCGCCCTCGGGCATCGTCAGCTTGTAGACCCGCTCATCGCCACCGTCGTGGTCGCGGGTGTTGGGCCAGCAGTGCTTCTTCTCGTAGAAGGTACCGGCATATCGGTCGATCCCGCCCTTGGTGTGGCCGATGATGCGCTGCTCGCACGAGATCTCGGCGGTGACGCAGCCGTCCGAGCCCACGGGCCCGCCGTCGGTGAGATCCTCGCACTGGGACTCGTCGATTCCGGGCGTGGGCATGGCTGGCTGGCTCACGTTGCTGCGGCCGCCGGTCTTGCGCCAGTCGTCGATCACGGACTGGGGAATCGCCGGAACCGGCCGGACATCGTTGATCACCAGCGTGCCGTCGTCGGTCTCTTCGTCTTCGGACCCGTCTTCCGGGTCGTCGCCGTCTTCGCCGTTTTCGCCGTCGGCCCCCTCATCTCCATCCTCTCCATCCTCTGCATCCTCGTCGGAGGGTTCGGGACGCGGAGATCCGTCGTCGGGCTGACGGGCTCCGGGCTTGGGCGTGCTCGGTTGCACGATGGGCCCGCTGCGACGGTCGTCCGAGCCGATGCAGCCGCTCATGGAGAGCAGGAGCACGGTGAGCAGCGAGGAAGCGAAGAACGAAGGGCCGTTCAGGCGGAGGGGGTGGGTGCGCACGCGTCGCAGAGACCTCGGAGCTGGATCGACACGTCGCCCTGCCGCACGGACCGGGGGAGGTCCCCCTTCTTCGGCCGTGAATACAGCGGAAGATCCGGAAGGCAGGCGACATCGCCGCATTGAGTACACAGGAAGTGGGGATGGGCCACGGCGTCGTGGTCGCGGCGACCCGCGAGCTCGAACCGCCACACGTGATCCCCGAGGTCGACCCGTGCCAGCAGGCCTGCATCGGTCATGTCGACCAGGTTGCGGTACAGCGTGGCGCGATCCCAGCCCTCGTCTGCGAGCAGGTCGGTGAGCTCGGGGTGGGACGTGGGGGATTCGGTGTCGTGCAGGAGCCGGAGCACGGTGAGGCGAGGCCGGGTGGCGCGCAGCCCGGCGTCGCGGAGGTGGGCCTTCAGCTCGGCGTCCGTGGGGACCGTGCCGGTCGGGGTCGAGGCCGGCGGAGAAGGCGGGGTCTGGGTGTCGAGGTCGGCCACGGGATGAGCGTATCAAGGCCGGCGCTTGAAGCACTCCTGAAGCAGCGACGAGCCGCTCGGACGGGGACACTCGAATGTGTCGAACGACCCCGAACGGGGCGCGGAGGAGCGGACATGCGCGTGGTCACCTGGATTGCACTGATCGGATTGTCGGGCGTACTCGGATGCAAGGGAGACGGTGTCGAGATCGAGCCCGGAGAGGCCACGGATCAGGACGGCGATGGGTGGGCGCCCCCCGAGGACTGCGACGACACGGATCCCCTGATCGGACCCTCTTCGACGGAGATCTGGTACGACGGTATCGATCAGGACTGCGACGGCAACGACACCGATCAGGATGGGGACGGCGCGCCCCTCGCCACCGACTGCGACGATCTCGACGCGGACATCGGCCCGGACGCACAGGAGATCTTCTACGACGGCATCGATCAGAACTGCAACGGGCTGTTGACCGATGACAACGACGCCGATGGAGACGGGTTCGATGCCCTGGAGCAGGGAGGGGACGACTGTGACGACGACGACGACCAGGTGAACCCGGGCATGATCGAGACCTGGTACGACGGCGTGGACTCGGACTGCGACATGCGCTCGGACTTCGACCAGGACGGGGATGGGTACGTCACCGAAGATGTCGACGGGCGGGACTGCGACGACACCGACCCGAACCTGTCGCCCGGCGTGCTGGAGGACGAGACGGACGGCATCGACAACGACTGTGACGGGACGGTCGACGAGGCGTTGTCCGATCTGGACGTGGACGGCGACGGCTTCTCGGAGCTGGACGGCGACTGCGACGATGGAGACGCGAACATCCGGCCGAACGCCACCGAGGTGTTCTACGACGGGCTCGACCAGGATTGTGCCGGTGACGACGACTTCGATGCGGACATGGACGGCGAAGCGTCCGACCAGTACGGCGGGACCGACTGCGACGATGAGAATGCATCGATCTACGCGGGCCAGACCGAGGATCCCGCCAACGGCATCGACGACGACTGTGACGACAACATCGACGAGGACCCGACCGACGACACCGACGGCGACGGCTTCTCGGATGCGCAGGGCGACTGCGACGACAGCGATCCCGACATCTACCCCGGCGCCACCGAGGTCTGGTACGACGGCATCGATCAGGACTGCGACGGGGCCAGCGACTACGACCAGGACGGCGATGGGTTCGACACCTCGATCGCGGGGGGCGCGGACTGCGACGATGAGGACGCCGCGGTGAGCCCGGACGCAGTCGAGGTCTGGTACGACGGCATCGATCAGGACTGCGATGGTGCGAGCGACTTCGATCAGGACGGAGATGGCGCCGACTCCACCGATTCCGGGGGAACCGACTGCGACGACGAGGACGCCACCGTGAGCCCGAGTGCCGTGGAGGTCTGGTACGACGGGGTCGATCAGGACTGCGACGGCCAGAGCGACTACGACCAGGACGGGGATGGCGTGGACGCGATGGACTTCGGAGGGCCCGACTGCGACGACGAGGATGCGACGGTGCTCCCGGGAGCCGCCGAGGTCTGGTACGACGGGGTCGATCAGGACTGCGACGGGGCCAGCGACTACGACCAGGATGGGGATGGCTACGACTCGGACGCGCACGGCGGGGACGACTGCGACGACGAGGACAGCGACGTGAATCCCGGCGCATCCGAGATCGGGCTCAACAACACCGACGAGAACTGCAACGGTAGCCTGCTGAACTGACCCTGTTCGGTGGCTGCATCCGGCGTGCCCGGGTACCTTTCGGGGAACGTACAGGATGCCACCATGCGACTGAACCCCGCCTCGTCACTCGTTCTTCTCTCGCTCATCGCGTGCACGAACTCGAAGGACCTCACGCCCAGCGAGTCCGACGCAGACACCGACACCGACACCGATGCGGACGCGGATACCGACGCCGATACCGATGCGGACACCGATGCCGACGCCGATACGGATTCGGACGCGGACGCCGACACGGATGCAGACGCGGATGCCGACACGGACACCGATTCCGACACGGACACCGATACCGACACGGACACGGACACCGACACGGACACCGACACGGACACCGATCCCGTGTGCGTCGACGACCTCGACGAGCCGAACGATCTGCTGGGTCAGGCCGTGCCGCGTCTTCAGGGCACCAACCTCGTCGTCAGCGACCTGTCCGTCGACTGGTGGATCGTGTCGGTGCCGGGCAACCAGACCTGGGCGATCGATCTCGACTTCGTGCACGCCGATGGGGATGTCGATCTCCGGGTGACCGACAACTTCGGGACGGTCATCGCCGAGTCCACGTCGTCCACGGACGGCGAGTCGGTGATCGTGACCAACTCCAACCCGTCGAACTTCAGCTTCTTCGTACAGGTGCTGCTCCAGAGTGGCACCTGCACCACCTACAGCCTGGCGTCCGGTCCGGTGCTCGACGACACCGGAGACACGGGCGGAGACGCCGACACCGACACCGACACGGACTCCGACACGGACACCGATACCGATGCGGACTCCGACGCAGATTCGGACACGGACACCGACACGGATGCCGACGCAGACGCCGACACGGACGCGGATTCGGACACGGATGCCGACGCGGACGCCGATACAGACACGGATGCCGACGCGGACGCCGATACAGACACGGATGCCGACGCGGACGCGGATTCGGACACGGATGCCGACGCGGACGCGGATTCGGACACGGATGCCGACGCGGACGCCGATACAGACACGGATGCCGATACGGACACGGATGCCGACGCGGACACGGATGCCGACGCCGACGCCGATACTGACGCGGATTCGGACACGGATGCCGACGCCGACACCGATACGGACACGGATGCCGACGCCGACACCGATACGGACACGGACACGGACACCGATACGGACACGGACACCGACACGGACCCCTGCCCGGACGACGCGGCGGAGCCGAACGATTCACCGACCGACCCCGCTGTGCAGACGTTGGTCGCGGGCGAGTTCGTGATCGGGGCGTTGGTGAGCCAGACGTCTTCGGACTTCTACGCCATCGCGCTCGCTCCGGGTGAGCAGGTGATCGCAGAGGCCGCCTTCGTCGACGCCAACGGCGACATCGACCTCGTCGCGACCGACCCCGACGGCAACGAGATCGACTCGTCCGCCGGAATCGTCGACACCGAGTCCGTCGTGCTGCACAACACCACCGGGGCCACTGCGACCTACTTCGTCGAGGTCGAGATGTGGGATGGAGATTCGCTGGAGTGCAACACCTACGACCTCACGATCATCGATGACTCGGGGTCGTGCGTCGACGATGCCTTCGAAGACGACGACACCCCGGGAACCGCGACCAGTGTGGGCTTCCAGGCCGACACTCTGGCCCTGGATACCTCTCCCTCCGACGAGGACTGGCTGGAGTTCGTCGTGGCGCACGACGCCACCCGGACCATCGACGTGTCCACGGTGGGGGACTTCGCCACCTCGGTCGAGCTGTACGACCCCAACGGCGTGCTGTTCGACTCCGCCTCCACGTTCGGATCGGTCTCGCTCATCGCGGTGAACGCCGGCTTCGGGCACGAGACCTGGACCGCACGGGTGGTCAGCGAAGCCGCCTGCAGCGCCGTAGACCTCGGGTTCGATTGCAACGAAGACCTCGCCGAGCCCAACGACACCCTGGCCGGCGCGCTGCTGTTCGGCACCGACACCGACGGCACCGACCTGTGGGCCAACCCCGGGTCCGACGACTTCTTCGACGTCGTCGTCCCCGCCGGGACCGTGACCCGAGCAGTCGCAGACCGCATTCAGGGCGGCGCCATCGACCTCGTTGCGTACTCCCCCAACGGAATCGCCCTCTCCAGCGAGACCGGAGCGAGCGATGCCGCTGGCGTGCTGCTCGACAACTCCGCGGGCGTGGCGGACGCGACGTTCACCGTGGGTATCCAGAACGCCACCGCCTGTGTGCGCTACGACCTGCTCGTGGGCGACACCTGCGACGACGCGTTCGAGGTGAACGACGTCGAACCCCTCGCCACGCCGGCCGCCGACACCTTCGACTTCTCCATCGGCAGCGACGACACCGACTGGTTGGGCGTCTCAGTTCCGCTCGAGGGCATCGTCGACCCCGTGCAGTCCGGCTTCGGCACCGTGCTGTACGTCGACGAGTTCGGCCAGTTCCGGAGCCCCCCGTTCGGCAACGATTCGGGACTGGTCACGCTCCAGGCCCGCGTGACCGACTTCGGGTTCTCGTGCGGCGACACCACCCTCGACTTCACGCCGGTGGGCGCGTGCCCCGGCGACTTCGCCGAGACCAGCGGGGGATTCGCGAACAACGACTCGTCTGCACAGGCGACGGCCTTGACGTCCGCACTCGGGTTGACCCTGGGGTCCGACGACGACTGGTACTCGTTCGACATCCCGGGTGGGGAGAGCCGCGAGGTCCAGGTGGTCTTCGACGACGACCAGTCCGACATCGACACCGAGATCTTCGACAGCAACCTGGTGGAGGTCGCCTTTGGTGCGACCGTGGATGACTCCGAGATCGCGACCGTCACGAACTCGACGAGCGTCACGGAGACCTACTTCGTGCGCATCTTCCCGTGGGGTGGAGCCGGCCAGTGCACGTCCTACGATTTCGCGGTCGCGAACTGCACCGACGACGGCAACGACAACCACAGCGCCGAAGACGCCATCGCGCTGCCCCTCGGCACCAACACGTTCACCGCTTCGGGCATCGCAGGCGACTTCTACTTCGTGACCGTCGAGCCCGGCGAGACCCTGTCCATCAGCATGGACGACTCCAGTGGGTTCGGGGACATCGACTTCATCGGGTACGACGACCAGGGCAACGAGGTGTTCGACACCGACGTGCTCGCCATCCCCGAGGTCGGCTCCTGGCGGAACGACGGCATCGAGCCGCGCACGCTCACCGTGCACATGTTCCACTACTCTCCGACCGCGTCCACCTGCGACACCTACGACATGACCGTCACGCTGGATTGACGAGGTCGGCTGGTCTTCCGATCGGTTTCGCCAGAGAAGGCCTGTGAACCGACATCAGCGCAACGTCGCCACGGAGTCACGGAGCAGCACGGAGGGTTGCACGGAGCACGCGATCCGTTTCGGGTCTTTGTGTTGGTAGTAGCTCGCATATTCGGCGGGATTTGGTCGAAATCACGGCTGGACCTGGCGAACAGGGATGGGGTGCGCGTTGTGGATGGTCGAACACCGGCGTTTTCGCGGTGGTGGTGGGCACGTGGCGAACGTCCCACCTGACCCCGTGAACACGGGGTGTTCGACGTGTTTCATTGGTGTCTTGATGGCGGTGAACGAGCACCGAGTACCGCTGGTTCAGTCAATCTCGCGGGTGATGCTCGGCCGATCCGTTTTGTGGATGCAGCGCCCGGTTTCGAAGCTGATCTGACCGCTCGCCCCTGCGTGTTCGAGGTCTGCCTACCGCGCGTTCGGGTCGTAGTCGTTGGCGTTCATCGGTGCGGTCACCATGTAGAACAGCCAGGTCAGGAACCCGGTCACGAACCCGAGGCCGAAGAAGAGCGTGAGGAAGCTGTTCACGACCTGGATGCCCCAGTACGAGAACATGATGAACAGGCCCATGCCCACGCGGCCCTGGGAGAGGTGGCCCAGGCCGAAGATCTGGAACCAGCCCGGGATCAGCTCGAGGAGCACGGGCACCCACTTGATCTCGCGCTTGACCAGCTCGCCCATGTCCGAACCTCCTGTAGAAAGCCTAACCCCCGAGGGGCCCCGCCCAGTCCGATCCCGGCGACGAACCGCTGAATGGGTGCGCACGCCGATCAGCGGTCGAGGGTGCCCGCCGCCATCGTGAACCGGATCGCCTCGGGGTCGAGCAGGCCGCGGGTCTCGTCGTGTTCGGACCCGTAGTGGTAGACCAGCCGCCAGCGATCGAACCCCGGATCCACCTCGACCACGCGGGGCTCTCCGGGCTGCAGGGACGTATCGGACGCCACACGGCGGACGTTGTCGGCATCCCGCTCGAAACGGCGCCCCATCCAGTGCACGACCTGCCAGGTACCGCCGCTCGAGGAGCCCCGCTGCACCTCGAGGGTGAGGTGGCGGAACAGGTCGCCCGTCGGCATCGCGTGACCCACGCCCACGCTCTTCAGGGTGAAGCGAGCGGCATCGTCGGACAGGTCGAGGGAGACGTCCACCGACTCGCGCAGCCAGTCCCGGTCGTGTGCCCCACGGAAGACGTGTCGACCCCCGGGCATGTGGCAGTCCTGACAGGTCTGGGTGCCGCCGGCTTCGAGCCATGCGCGCCACTCCGTCCCCGTCTGCTGCATCGGAGCGTCGGTGAGCACGGTCTGGCCGTCGTGGGTGACCGGCATCGGAAACTCGTGGCAGTCGATGCAGAACGCCCCCTCGCGCATCGCGGGCACGGATCGCGCATCGTGAGGGCTGAAGTCCGTCGCCTCGGGCGCGAGCATCTTCCCGTCGCGCACGTGGCAGGTGGCGCAGTGGATGCCGTGGGCCGCCAGGGGTTCGGGCTTGCGGGCGGGGATGGACGTCGCGCCCGACCGCGGATCGAGGGCAGCGTAGAACGCCCGGTTGGCCAGCACCTCGTCGCGCTGCTCGACCAGGGGGGCGTGGCAGTTCACGCAGAAGGGCAGGGGCTCGGCGACGAACCCGGCGATCATCAGGTCGTTCGACCATGACACCCGGTGCCGACTCGCGTGCCAGTCCTCGTACTGCTGCTCGTGGCAGGGCTCACAGCTCCTGGGCAGCGGCGGATCGGTGAGGGCGATGGGGGCGGTTCCGGGGGTGAACCCGAACGCGACCGGTGCCTCGGCCCGGCCCGGCATGGCGAGCGATCCGAGCAGTCCTACCCCGACGATGCCCGTCCACACGGACGATCTCGGCCTCCGGGGTGCGGAAGCCACGGCGCTACAGGCCGTTCTTGGACTCGACCGTGACGCTTCCGTTGCCGACGTACTCCGCCAGTGACAGGAAGTGGTCGCGCGCGCCCGGGCGGTTGAACCGGAAGTGCTCGAAGAACGCGAGCATCAGCCCGCGCGTCATCCGCTTGGTGATGGCGGGGTCGTCGGTGCCGTCGGCGCAGGCGTTGCACAGCGCACCGCACTCGGGGTCGTCGAGCCAGGACACGTGGTTGGCCGTGAGGGCGTGGACCTTGAGCGCCGGGCCGGTCGCGGCCTGGTAGTACGCGTCGAAGTTCTGGGCTTCCGGCGCGCAGGTCTCGTTGTTCACGGTCTCGCCCACGAACGCGATGGGGATGTCGAGCTGGCCCATGAGCTCCGGCGTGACCGAAGGGTAGTCCGGCGTGTCGTACGGGCTGCTGTCGATGGGGTCGAGGGCGACGAAGGCGCGGATCCGCTCGTCTTCGGTGGCGCGGAGCAGGCCGATCTTCCCGCCCAGCGAGTGGCCCGCCATGAACACGTTGAACACGTCGATCCCCGGCAGGCGAGACTCGTCCTGAGTGTCGAGCCAGTTCAGCGCGAAGCCGACGTCTGCGGCCATCTCGACGTGGGTGCGCCGGTTGTTGCCCACGCCGCCGGGCAGGTTCACGATCATCGCGACGTAGCCGTGGCTGGCGAGGTGCTCGGCGTAGCTGTCGTACTGAGACGGCTCGATGAGGAAGCCCGGCAGGATCATGGCGACGAACCGCAGCTCGGTGTCCGGCACGAAGATGCGCGTGCGCAGCGTGCGGTCGGCGCTCGGGATGTCCTCGAGGAACATCGTCACCGAGTGCGGACCCATGGCTTCGGGCATGTCCAGCGGATCGGGCGCTGGCGGCGCGTCGGTGTCGTCGCTGTCCGGGAAAGGCGCCGTGGGCGACTTGCAGCCCGCCAGGGGAGCGCCGAAGACGGTGAGGGTGAGCAAAGCGGCCAGGATCGTCGTGAATCGTGTCATCCGGGGCCTATAACCGAACGTCGCACTCCTGGAACGGCTTGCAGACGCCAGGCGCGCAACAGCGGTCCCTGGCGGGGCAGTCCAGGGAGTCGTCGCAGGTCCGGTCTTCGACGGCGAGCAGCTGAAGCGGCCCGTCCACATCGGACGAAAAGCGGAACACCAGGTCGAATCGCTCGTGTTGGCCGGCGGCGATCCGGGCGTCCAGCGCGGCGCACACGTTCGGTGCGCAGTCGAACGCCTTTCCGTCCATCAGCGCCCGGCCGGAGGGTTCGAGGAAGGTGGCGCCGCACGCCCGCATCCGGAACTCCAGGCCCGGGGTCTCGACCTCCTCCAGCACCGTGTCCACGGTCACCGAGGTGTGCTGGGTGACGTTGTTTCGGTCGTAGCGCAGCCGCACCGTGCTGCGGCGTCCCCAGCGGATGTCGCTGCTGCCCAGCAGGGTCCACCACTCGGTCGGGGCCCCCGAGGGGTCTTCGTCGTCGGGGGTGAGCAGCGTCAGGCTCGGATAGCTCGCGTCGCGGCCGCAGTCCCGATGGGAGAGGAACGTGTACTCCGCGTAGTCCGGTGGCTCGCCCCCACCGCACGCCAGCGAGAAGAAGAGCACTCCTGCCAGAATCGACGCCCATCGCATGCTGCAGTCTACGCCCACTGCTCGGAAGACAGGGCTGCAACGACGGTCGGTATCGACAGAAGAGAAGTATGAACAGGGATGAACGCGACGTTGCCACGGAGCCACGGATCAATACGGAGGGCTTCACGGAGGGTTTGCTGACCGCGGCGTGACCACGACAACGGCGGGGTTCGCCCGTCTTCCAGGTGGTCGGCCGATCCGTTTCGTGTGGCTCCGACGGAGCGTCGGGTGGTCCCGAAGGACTGCGAGTCGAATGGGGCCACCTTCTTTTCGATCTGCCTCCAGACATCATCGATGGCGATCGGCCGCTCGACTCCGGGGTCAGCGGGACCACCCTCTGAACGCCCTGCTCTGATGGGCTGAGCCGGAGCCCTGTCTCGGAAAGGCCTGTGAATACGAACGAAAATCGACGGGGTGTCCCGCTGACCCCGCAGTCGGCCGGAGTCCACGGGTGCAGAACCGCATCCCCTCCGCACCACGCGATCCGTTTCGGGCCTGCGGGGGAACGTCGGACCACATGACGACCGACCACCCTCCACCACGACCGACGACCACGACGCACGTTCGCGTCACAGATCACGTCATGTTCGCAGGACTGTTCGCGCTCTGAGCCTCTGACGACGCTGTCTCCGGCGGGGCCTCCCCCGATGGGTCCGTTTGGCCTGTTCGGCCATGCTCGTCCGCTGTGCCTCTGTGCGTGCGCCCGAATGTCTTGACGGTCAAGAGAGCGGTGCCCCCGAAATGCGCGGAGGAACGAGCACATTTTCCGGGGGTACCCGAACGCGACAAGACATTCAGTGGAAGTGATTCGGTTGGTTCATCCCTCGCTTGCGAGGGTGGGCCAGCGGAATCCGCCTGCCGGAATCGCTGGCCCACCGCCCAGGTGGTCTCCAAGACGGGCCGGGTCGTCGTGCGGGAGTGGCCGCCGGAGAGACTCGGGCGCACGCACAGAGCCACAGCGGATGACGGACGATCGGCAGAGGGAGCGGGTCGATCGGCGAAGGCATGCTGGTGGACAGCGTCGTCAGAGCCTCAGAGCGCCAGTGCTCCCGTGGACACGGGGTGTTCGACGTGTTTCGTCGCCTGTCTGGCAATGAACGAGCCACCGAAAACCGTGGACTCATTCTGATTCACGGGTGATTATCGGCCGATCCGTTTCGTGTGGCTCCGTGAAATCCTCGGTGCCGCTCCGTGACTCAGTGGCAACCTTGCGCTGAAGTCGGTTCGTACGCCTGTTCTGGGTGAAATCGACCATGGCTGGCGCGGCCATTTCGGAGCGCAGGCTGACCCGTGAGTCCGCCACGCTTCGCCACAACGCCCTGTTGCCTCATCTGGAACAATCGTTGTCGAACAGGTGGTGTGGTTCCGTCTGGCGCCATCCCGTGTCTCGCTAGAATCGCGTGTCTTCATCTTTTTAAGCGCAATATTGGCCGAATCAGGATGCCTGGTGACTCCCGAGCGCTCCAGGGTGAGCGGGAGAGGCCGCCGCCCAGCACGGAACGTGGTGAGACACGCCCCGCCTTGCCGCCCGCATCGCGTGATTAGGGTTCCGTTCCGACGAACCTCCGACCCCAGGAGCACCCATGTCCGACGCCGTGCTCGAGATCCTCTCCCTCGGTGCGCCTCCCTGGCGCACCTTCGACCCCTTCCTGTTCTGCGTGCATCACGACGACGGGTATCCGAAGGCCAACGACAGATTCGGCCCGGATGCGCCGCTGACCGGCCGCCACATCGGTCAGGACTTCGCGAACATCGACGGCTGGAACATGTACCACGGCGATGTCGTGCCGGGCTTTCCGTCCCATCCCCACCGGGGTTTCGAGACCATCACCCTCGCCAGACGCGGCTTCATCGACCACTCCGACAGCCTGGGCGCCAAGGCGCGCTTCGGTCGCGGCGACGTCCAGTGGATGACCGCGGGCAAGGGCATCGTGCACAGCGAGATGTTCCCGCTGCTCGACCGCGAGGGGCCCAACCCCGTCGAGCTGTTCCAGATCTGGATCAACCTGCCCGCGAAGGACAAGCTGGTCGACCCCTACTTCACGATGCTCTGGTCCGAGGACATCCCGCAGATCACCCGCACCGACGCCAGCGGGAAGAAGACGCTCATCACGGTCGTCGCCGGGGCCATCGACGATGCGGAGGTCCCCGCACCCCCGCCCAACAGCTGGGCCAGCCGCGAACGCGCTGAAGTCGCCGTGTGGACCGTGCAGATGGAGGCCGGCGCCGAGGTCAGCCTGCCCCCCGCGAGCGAAGGCGTGAACCGCACGCTGTACTTCGTGACGGGCGGCACGGTGGGCATCCGCAACGAAGGCGGCCCGGTGGAGTCGGACCTGAAGAAGGGTCTCGCTGCTCGAGTGCGTCCAGAGGCCAACGTACAGCTGGTGAACGGCGATGCGCCGAGCGAGGTGCTGGTGTTGCAGGGCCGCCCGATCGGCGAGCCGGTCGCGCACTACGGGCCGTTCGTGATGAACACCCGCGCCGAGCTGCAGCAGGCCTTCGAGGACTACCGACGGACCCAGTTCGGGGGCTGGCCCTGGGAGAAGAACGACCCCATCCACGAGCCGGATGCGGAGCGGTTCGCGATCCACATCGATGGGCGGGAGGAGCGTCCTTCCTAGAGGGGGCGTCGTTCGGGTAGGCGACGAGTTTCCTGGTGAGTGAACGTCTAATTCACCACAGTGCGCTTTCGCTCGCAGAGATTTGTCTTCATTCGGTGGCCGAACGGGTCGTCGGGCCGCTTTCGCCCCAGGAAGACCTGCTCGTCCAGAGGGGGACGGAGTCGTCATCGACGGCTCTCGCGCCAGGGGTGACTTCGTCGCGTCGGACTTCCTCGACCAGAGGGGTGTGGTTGAGGTGAACCATCCATGCCTACGGCAATGCGACGAGATCTCTCAGTCGGACCCCGGAAGGAGCTGAATCAACCCTGCCAGCTCCCTGCCGAAGCGAACCAGGCGACTGTCGACCCAAGCTCCTCACCTGACGATTTGCTCTATCCAGGTGATGAGTGGCGTCCCGGTCTGACGTGCATGGCAGTCGCAAGGGCGCGCCGCAGCCGCCTCACTGCTCTGCGAAACCTCTGTGAGCGAAGCGCTCTGCGAGCGACAGCGCACTGCGGTGAAATTAGCTGTCGAAACTACCGAAGTCGATCGGATGGCCACCAGGTCCATTCGCCTTACGGCCGTTCTCACCACCCTGGGCGGCCGAGACACCCGACCTCGGGCAGAGGCACGGCCACCGGAGGAGCCTTCGGCCGGGCACGAGGACGTCCGAACCGATAGACCCCGCGGATGTCGACAGCGACATGGAATCGATGATCCGGGCCCTCCGACGCGCACTCGGGCTGTTCCCGCTCACTGCGACCGGGTTCACCGTGCTGTTCGGGTCTGTCGTGGCCCTGGTGCCGTTCGGGATGTGGCGTGAGGACCGCGTGCTCGTCGTGGCCGGCGTGGCGGGCCTGCTGTTGCTCGCCGTCGCGCTCGTCGTCACCGTGCTCGGTGCAGTCGTCATCTGGCTGTCGGCCCGCGCTGCACCGCCGATCAAGACCACCCTCGTGGCCGGGCACCCGGGCCGGACCGGGTTCGAGATCACCGCGCCGTTCTGGTTGCCGTTCCTCGACGTCCGCTGGACCGTGGAGCGGCCCGACGTCCGATCCACCCTGGTGGCACGGGGCCGATTGCTGGTCGAGCAGTGGACCCCCCGTCGTCGCGGGCGTCCCCAGCACATCACCCGCTGGTTCGAGGTGTCCGACGCGTTCGGGCTGATGGGCATCCGCTTCCCGCTGGACTGGAGCACGGCCGACGGCACGTCCATCACGGTCCTGCCCGACGAAGGGGCGCTGAAGCGGGTCCAGGTGGTCCGCGGGCTCGCAGCGGGCGACCAGTTCGCCCACCCCGAGGGCTCGCCCCAGGGCGACCTGATGGACATCCGGGCCTACGGCGACGGCGACCCCATCCGGTACGTGCTGTGGAAGGTGTTCGCCAAGTCGCGCACCCTGGTGGTCCGCACGCCCGAGCGCGCGCTGTCGCCCGTTCGACGCACCGCCGCCTACCTGGTGGCGGGCCAGGGAGACCAGGCTGCGGCCGGGACTGCGAAGACGGCGTTCGAGAACGGAGCCCTGGGAGACGAGTGGCGCTTCGGTGCGGATCGCTGCGCCGATGTGGCCGAAGAGCGTCGCGGGGCCCTGGACGTCGTGATGCGGTCGGCGGGAACCGAAGAGGAATCGGACGATCACGCTGGGTCGGGGCTGGGTCGATTCATCGCCAGTGCGGACAACCCGCGTCGGGTGGTGGTGTTCGCGCCGGGGGTCGACGGGCCCTGGGTCGATCGGGTGCTCGACGTCGCGCGCGGAACCAAGCTGGAGTTGGTGCTCTGCGTGGATGCGGTGGTGCCGGGCGCGTCGGGATTCGGGCTGTCGCGGGTGCTGGTGCGGCCGGACGCCGAGGAGAATCCGGGTCGGGTCCACGTCACCAGGGAGCAGCTGGCGTCGCTGGTGAAGCGGCTCGGGGGCGTGGGCACGGTGCGTGTCGCGGATCGTCAGTCCGGTCAGGTCTACGGAACCGCCCACCTGGCGCGGCTGACAGGTGCAGCATGAGCCCTCGTGACGACCAGCTGCTGAAGCCCGGCCCCTGGGACCGGTTCGTGCGCGCAGTCCAGCATCCGGTGCGCGCGCTGGCCTGGGCGATTGCGCTCGGCGCTGCAGTGGGTCCGGTGGGCGGGGCCTCCTGGGTGGTGGTGTCGTGCCTGGGCGCCTGGGCGGGGCTCGTCGGCGGGGAGCTCGCTGGACGCAGTCGGGCGCGCATTCCGTGGCTGCTGGGCGGCGGGTTCGGGCTGTTCCTGCTCACGGTGGTGTGCAGCGGGTTCGGGACGCGCTGGGCGGTGCTGCCGTCGATCGTGGGGCCGGCAGGGGCGGTGTGGCTCACCTGGCTCGCGGTGGTGGGCGTCGGGTCGTTCGTGCTGACGGGCCTGTTGCGCGTGACCGGCTTGAGAGGGCCAGCCTGGCAGGTGGTGGAGCTGGGGGTGCTGGGCGCTCTGCTCGCGAACGCGGTCGCCTCCCACCGGGACGGCTCGATCGCGCGGCCGCTGTGGCTGTCGGACTGGTCGTGGTCGTTCGGGGTGGACCCCGGCCGGGTGTTGCTGGTGTTCGGCGCCATCCTCACCCTGCTGCTGGCGACGCTGCTCCTGCTGGGCGCGAAGCGGCGCAAGCCCGGGCTGGCGTGGGTCGTGGTCCCCGGATTCGCGCTGCTGGCGTTCTTCCTGGCGCTGCAGCTCCCCGCTCTCGAACCTCCGGATCCGGAGCAGCTCTTCGCCGAGGCCGGCGACGCGAACGGAGAGGCTGCGGGCGGCGACGACGGCGCGAACGGGGGCGGAGGCGGCGAGTCGTCCGACGGAGACGGGGGTGATGGAGGGGAGGCCGACGGAACGTCCGATGGAGACGGGTCGAACGGAGGGCAGGGCGGCTCCGAGAACAGCGATGGCGACGGGGACGGCGGCCAGGGCTCGGACAACGACGGCGACGGCAACGGCGGTCAGGGCGGAGAGAGCGATGGCGATGGCGATGGCGACGGTCAGAGCGGGCAGGACGCCGATGGCCAGGGGAATGGCGGAGATGGGGACCCCCAGGACGGCCAGAACGGCGGTGCGGGCGAGAACGGCGAACAGTCCGGCGGCGGAGAGTCCTCCGAGGACGGCGACCCCAACAGCGGATCGGGAGAGGGCGAAGGGGAGTCCTCCGGCGAGTCCGGCGAGTCGGAAGAGCCTCCAGACCCCCTCGAGGGCGGCACGGGTGGCGGCGACTCCGTCGTGGCGGTGGTGCTGATCGACGACGACTACACCCCTCCCAGCGGGTACTGGTACCTGCGTCAGGGCGTGCTGGACGACTTCAACGGCACCCGGCTCGTGGAGTCCAGCGTGCCGGGTGCGACCGACGACATCCTCGATCACTTTCCGACCGACCCCCTGGAGCCCGAACCACTCGCGTTCCAGCCCCCCACGACCTACCGTCGGACCGTTCACGGCTCGGTGTCGCTGCTGGTCGAGCACCCCAACCCGTTCGGTCCGGAAGCCCCCGTCGAGTTCGGGGTCCGGGCCAATCCGAACCCCGCGCGGTTCGACCGGAGCTACTCCTTCGTCTCGGAGATGGTGGCGGTCTCGGACCTGTCGGCGTTCATCACCATGGGCGTGGGGAACCCCGACTGGTCGGCGGATCTGCGGGCTCAGTACCTCGAGACCCCCGACGACACGCGCTATTCCGACCTCGCGCTGCAGATCCGCGCGGATCTGTGGGCCGATCTGGAGACCCGGGTGCGGGAGAAGGCCCTGGGTCCGGATGCCCCCGACGACGCCGAGCTGCCGCCGGACATCGCCGACAAGCTCGAGATGCTGAAGGCCGACCCGTACGTCCAGGCCACCGCGGTCACGGTGTGGCTGTCCGAGAACATGAAGTACAGCAAGGCGGTGCGGCACGCCGACGCGCCCGACCCCACGGCGGACTTCCTGTTCGGCCCCGACGAGTCGACGCGGATGATCGGGTACTGCGTGCACTCGGCCCACGCGTCGGTCTACCTCTGGCGCGAGCTCGGGATTCCGGCCCGGGTGGCGACCGGCTACGCCGTCGAAGAGGCCGATCGGCGAGGTTCGACCCTCATCGTCCGGTCCGGGATGGCTCACGCCTGGAGCGAGCTGTACATCGCGGGCGTGGGCTGGGTGCCGATGGACGTCTCGCCGTCCGAGAATCTCGACCCCGAGGGCGATCCACCGGACGAGGACGAAGCCGCGATGCTGGGCGAGATGGCGCGTCACCAGCCCGACACTCCGAGTGGTCCGCGGCCCGACTACTCCTGGATCTGGACCTGGCTCGGCTACACGACCGGGGGCGTGGTCGCGACGCTGCTGTCCGCGCTGCTGATCCTGCACTGGTCGGTCAAGGCCTGGCGCCGGGCGCGCCCGCTCTGGGCGGGCAAGGGCGCGATGTCCCGGGTGGCCTACCGTGCGGCACTCGACCAGCTGGCCGATGCGGGGCTGATCCGTCAGCCCGGCGAGACCCGGGAGGCCTTCGCCCGTCGTCTCGACATGCCCGCACTGCAGACCCTCACCGCGATGCACCTGCGCGGCGCCCTCGGTGCGCCGGGGGCTTCTGCGGAGGAGGGGCGCAGTCGGGCCGTCTGGACGGGCCTGTTGCTCCGTCTCCGTGTGGAGATCGCCAGGAGCCGCCCGCGCTGGCGCCGCTGGTTGGGCGTGTTCGACCCCACCGTCATGTACAGAATCAAGTGAAGAACGTGAAACCTGGAGAGTCCGTGGACCCCACATCTGCGAGTGAGAAGACGAGCGAACGGGAGTTCGACCAGAGCCGGCACGTCACGCACGAGAAAGCGGCGCGGATCACGACGCTGGACGCGGCGAAGGGCGTCGTCGACCGACTGCGCAATCGACTGGTGAAGTCGGTGGTGGGCCGCGACGAGGTCATCGATCTGGTGATCACCGCACTGCTGGCCGACGGGCACGTGCTGCTCGAGGACTTCCCGGGCTCGGGCAAGACCACGCTGGCGAAGGCGCTGGGCGACTGCATCATCGACGACATGCCGGACGACGACATCGTCACGATCCGGCGCATCCAGTTCACGCCGGACCTGCTGCCGGGCGACGTGACGGGCACCACCATCTTCGACCCCAACACCAACCGGTTCTTCTTCCGGCCCGGGCCGATCTTCGCCCACATCGTGCTGGCCGACGAGATCAACCGGACGTCTCCGAAGGTCCAGTCCGCGCTGCTCGAAGCCATGGCCGAGAAGCAGACCACGGTCGACAACCGCACCCGTAAGCTGGATGCGTTCTTCTTCGTCATCGCGACCCAGAACCCCCTCGACCTGTCGGGCACCTTCCCGCTCCCGGCCGCCCAGCTCGACCGGTTCCTGTTCAAGATCAAGATGACCCACATCTCCCGGGACGCCGAGCTGTCGCTGTTGACGGACCTGAAGAACGTCACGAAGGGAGCCGGCGACGACATCCCCCGGGTCACGCGCACCGAGGTGCTGGACGCGCGGACGACCCTGAAGGAGAAGGTCCACATCGCCCGGCCCATCCACGAGTCGCTGGTGGACATCGCCGAAGCCACCCGGAACAACGAGCGTGCGGTGCAGGGGGTGTCGACGCGGGCGCTGGTGTTGATGCTGCCCGCGCTCCAGGCCCGCGCCCTGGCGGATGGTCGGGACTACGTGAGCAGCGACGACATCCAGGCCCTGGCGCCGTATGTGTTCGCCCACCGCATCGAGCTGGCTCCGGGGAGCGGGGCGGCCGAGGACGTGGTGGCCGAGTGCTGTGCGCGCCCTCTCGAGACCCTCGCCCGGAAGTCGTTGAAGCGATGATCCGCTCCGTCTCCACCGCTGTTCTCGCGGCGTGCCTGCTGCTGAGCCCCGTCGGGACGGGTGTGGCCCGGGCATCGGCTGCGGAAGCCCTGGAGAAGGTGCAGGCGGGCGAGAACCTGACTGCGCGCCGCCTGGCCGAAGAGGTGTTCGCGGGGACGCCCACGGACGGCGAGGCGTTCCTCGCGCACTACGTGCTGGCCCAGGTCTACTGGGAGGCCGACGGGAACCTGCCCCGGGCGGCGCACCACTTCGATGAAGCGGACTCGCTGTACGACTGGCACAAGTCGGCCATCGACATCGAGCTGGGCGACACCGGCTGGAAGACCCACTGGTCGGTGCTGCGCGGGAAGGCGTTCGTCGCCGAGAGCATGGAGCGGACCAAGAAATTCCTGGACACGGTCGAGGACTACAACGAGCGCTACGACCCCGACCTGAAGGCCGAGACGGGCTGGGCGCTGATGAAGGCGGGGCGGGTGGACGAAGCGCGCGCGGTGGCCGAGGAGGGCCTGGCGTCGGACGACACCTGGCAGAACTCCCTCGGCTACAACGTGCTCTGCGCGCTCGAAGCGAAGCTGGTGAACCGCCAGGCCGCGAACGACCGGTGCACCGAGAGCCTGGAGTTCGACCGCGCGAACGGCGAAGGCATCCTGGTGTCGGCCTACAACGCGAGCACGACGGCCGCTGCAGTGCTGGACTTCGAGGAGTGCGAGCGGCTGCTGAAGCTGTCTGCGCGGTCGGGGAGCGGCACCAGCACCAATCCCTGGCGGTCGCTGGCGAGCCTGTACCTTCAGGAGGGCCGGGGAGCGGAGGCCGTGGACGCCGTGCGTCGCATGCAGGCCTGGCGGCAGGGCCAGAAGCCCAAGGACCGCGCTCAGAGCCGGGCGGGGGCGGACTCCACGCTCGCGACCGTGCTGTTGGTGGCGGGCAACGGGGACAAGGCGCGGGAGGTGATCGATCGGGCGCTGAAGTTCCCGGACCGCCGGGCGAGCACGTCCACGTCCCACGAAGCGACCAAGGGCAGCCACCTGTTGATCCGCCTGGCCATCCGACGGCTGCAGCGCGAACAGGCGGCCGAGCAGGCGGCGATGGACGGAGTCTTCGGACGCACGGGCCACTGGTTCGCGAGCTGGGTGCCCGATGCCGGGGCCTGGGAAGACGAGCTGGAGATCGCCGGGATCCTCCAGGACGGTGAGCTGCTCACCCGGTCGCTCGGGCCGTACGAGGACGATGGGATGATGCCGGCGATCTGGCTGGCGGGCGATCTGGTGCACATCCTGGGTCCGGGGGTGATGCAGGCGGCGATCGACCACGGGCGCACGCGCGACGACTTTCCTGGGATCGACGCCTACTACGACGCCTACGAGGCCGAGGTGGCCTGGGCGCGGGGGCAGTCGCGCACGCCCGACCTCGCAGACGCCGCCCTGCAGGGCCTCCCGGAGGCCGAGGTGCTGCTGAGAGCCCGGGTGGCGGCGCTGGCGGCGGATCACCTGTGGAACGCCTCGGATCCACGGGCGATGGGGATGTACGAGCGCGCGCTGCAGCTCGATCCCAGCGTGCTCCGGCGGCTGGGCCTCCCGCTTCCGGCCACGGTCCGGGACCCGGGGTCCGAGGTGGATGCCGCCGCTGCGACGATGATCGGCCGCTCGCCGCGGATCGCCTGGGACCCGCAGGGGTTCGTGGTGGACGTGTCGGGGGGACGGGCCTGCTTGATCACGCCCACGGGGAGCCGGCTAGGCTGTCATCGGGGCGAGGAGGCCTCCGACACCTCCACGGATGCCAGGGCCCGGGCCATCTTCGAGGCCTTCCACGACGGGGCGTTCGCGCTGCCGCTGGGCTTGTCGCTGCTCGACATGAACTCCCTGGACGGGACCACGCGACTGGACGCAGAGGCCCGCCGCGATGCGCTGAAGAACGTGCTGGACGGTCTGTAGATCGCAACGCGATAGAATGCGGTCCATGCGGATCTCCACCGACCCCGCACCCCGTCCCGTCGAAGACGCCTCCGCGCGGATTCGGGCCGTCGTCGTCGCGATGGCGATCGGCGTCGCGTCGATGGGCGCGATCACGGTGGTGGCCTTCGGAACGTCCATGCTGACGGGCATGATGAGCGGATGGAGCACGCCTCCCCCCGCCGAGACGACGCCGTTCACGGTGTCCGAGCTGCAGGGGCCCGGCCAGTCGCCGGTCGATCCGCGGGACCTCGACGCCATCGTCGAATCGGGGGTGCTGCGGGTCGGGTTGCCCGCCGATTCCACCAGCTGGTTCGTGGATCAGAAGCGGTTCCGGGGCTTCGAGCACGACATTCTGAAGGCCTACGCGCGTGGGAAGGGCCTACGGCTCGAGCTGGTGCCGATCGACGGGGTGGAGGAGCGCCTCCAGCGCCTGGCGTCCGGCGAGCTGGATGTGGTGGCGGGGCGACTGGGGATGTTCGAGCAGCCCGGAGTCACGCTCCACCCGGTGCACCCGGTGCTCTACCAGGTGGTGCAGAGCGTGGAGCGGGTCCAGTCCGGCCAGGAGATCGACAGCCTCGACGACCTCGTCGACGCCCGGCGGATCGAGGTGGTGCGGGGTTCCGGGGCCGAAGCTGCGGTCGCCGCACTCGACTTGGCGCTCCTGGGAACCGCATCCATCGTGACGCTCCCGGACGGTCGCAGCCTGGAGGATGCCGTGCGGCACCGGAGCATGGAGGACGGGGTGCTGGTGGCGCGCGAAGACCTCGTGGCGCCGCTGCTCGACACGCCGGGAATCGCGGCGGGGCCCGTCCTGCCGGGCTCGGGCTACGCCACGTTCGCGACACGGTCGGGTGCGGTCTCGCTCGGGGTGTCGCTGGACAACTGGCTGGCCGCGAATCCCGACGTGGTGGAGTGGGCGGCGGACACGTATCTGTCGAAGCGCTACCAGCCCCGCTCGGTGCGGGTGTCGGACTACGATCGGGCGTTCCGGACCGCCACGCGTCCCGAAGACTGGGACTGGACCTGGCTCGCCGCGGTGAGCTGGCAGGAATCCCGGTTCAATCCCGGCGCGGTGTCGGGGGCGGGCGCCCAGGGATTGATGCAGCTGATGCCCGCGACGGCAGCCGAGCTCGGCGTCGATCCCAGCGATCCCTACGCCGCGGTTCAGGGGGCCGGCCGGTATCTGCGCAAGCTCGATCGGTACTATGCACGCATCGATCAGCGGAGCCGGGCAGGGGTGCCCGACAGTCCGCCGCACTGGACGGGTCCGAGGCGCGTTCCCTTCGTGCTCGCCGCGTACAACGCAGGCATGGGACACGTGGACGACGCGATGCGACTCACCCACGCCGAAGGCGACGATCCGTTCGAGTGGGACGCGGTCTCGGCCCGATTGCTCCGGCTCTCCGATCGCGAAACGCTTCAGCACGAAGTCGTGCGGAATGGATACTGCCGCGGCGCGGAGCCCGTCGAGTACGTCCGGTCGGTGCGGGGAAGGCAGGCAATCTACGCAGCGCTCGTTACGTCTGCGGGTGATGACTGACGCTCGCCCGACGGCACTCGTTCAGGGTGCCAATCGCGGCATCGGCCTCGCGTTCGTACAGTGTCTGATCGAGCGGGGGTACCGCGTGATCGGAACCTGCCGCTCGCCGAGCGATGCCACCTCGCTACACGCGCTCCAGGTCCCGGTCCTGCGCCTCGACGTCGCTCGGGAGGCGAGCATCGCGGGTGCAGCAGAGGAGGCTGCGGCGATCACCGACCGGATCGACCTGCTGCTGAACGTGTCGGGGGTGCTGCACGGTCCGGGGTTCGGTCCGGAGAAGCGCCTGGAGCATCTGGATGCCGAGGCCATGCACACCGTGTTCGCCGTGAACGCCTTCGGGCCCGCGTTGGTGGCCAAGCACTTCTTCCCGCTGCTCGCCCACGGGGGTCGCGCTGTGCTGGCCAACCTCTCGGCACGCGTGGGGAGCATCGGCGACAACCGGATCGGCGGCTGGTACACCTATCGGGCGTCGAAGGCCGCCCAGAACCAGTTCACGAAGACCCTGGCGATCGAGGCGAAGCGCCGCGCACGGGGCCTCATCGTGGTGGGCGTGCATCCGGGCACCGTCGACACGGGGCTCTCGGAGCCGTTTCAGCGCAACGTGCCCGAGGGCAAGCTGTTCTCGACTTCGCGCGCCGCACAGCAACTCCTCGATGTGATCGACGGTCTGACTCCCGACGACAGCGGGGGGTTCTTCGCCTGGGACGGTCAGCCGATCCCCTGGTAGGCCGCCGTCAGCTGGCGCGTCGGTCTGCCGTGCTCTGCAGCCGGGCGTCGATCCACTCGGCCATCGGGGTCCAGAGGTCCCGGCAGCGGGGTCGGACGTACTGCATGTGACCGATGGCGTTCAGGCCCAGCTGGGCGGGCTCGATGGTCTCGCAGCGGACCCGGGGGTAGTGCGAGAGGAACGCCTTCGCGCTGCGAGGGGGTGCCCAGGCGTCGTCGGTGCTGTTGACGCCTGTGACGGGAACCGTGACCTGCTCGAACCGGCGCGTCCACTCGGGGCCTTCGACGGGGTCGTCGAAGAAGTAGCCGGGGTGCCGACACCACCGCTTCCAGTCGCGGTAGACGCCGAGCGGCAGGTCTTCTCCCATCCCCAGGCTGGAGAACGGCAGGTAGCCGTGCCACCCCACCAGGGGCGGAGCGAGGAGGTTCCACAAGGCCCACACGCGGGCGCGCTCGGCGGGCGCCATCCAACCGTGCCAGCCGGCCCCGGTGGCGAACGTGTACAGCCCGCGGGTCTGCTGGTGGGCGTCCGTCATCCCGAACGCGTGACCGCCGAAGCTGTGGCCCACCACCACGACGTCTCCGCGCTCCGCCGCCCAGCGAACGGCCGTACGCAGGTCGTCTGCCCAGTCCGGGTACGTCGCAGGGTGACCCCGCAGATCGCCCGTCCTGGACGCGCCGATCCCGCGGTAGTCGAAGGAGAGCACCCGCACGTCGAGGGTCTCGGCGATCCAGCGTGCGAGCGGCCGGTAGTAGCGGTGCGGGACGGCGGTCGCGCCGGCGATGACCACGGTGGCTCGACCCCGGTGGCGCTCCAGAGGGGGACGGGCGCTGGTGAGCGTTGCGCCGAGCTCGACGCGGTCGGGGGTCGACAGCGAGAACGGGGTGTGCGGGGAGGGAATGGGCGGCATGGCGACCTCCTGCATCCAGCGTACTGCTGCAGTCGTGCAGTCGCGCGCAGTCGGGGACTGTAGGATTGCAGAGGCCCGGGAGGATGGATGGACTGGCGAGACCTGAGGGTGGTGCTGGCGGTCGGACAGCACGGCAGCCTCACGCGGGCTGGCCGCGCGATGGGCCTCGACCCGACGACCGTGAGCCGACGGGTGACGGCCCTCGAGGAGGAGCTGGACACGGTGTTGTTCCGGCGAACCCCCCGTCGCTGGCGACCGACCACGGCGGGAGAGGCCGTGCTGGCGCGATGCGACCGGATGGCGCGCGAGGCGCGGGAGCTGAAGCACGACGTCGATCGCGCCAAGGGGGATGCCACGGGTCGGGTGCGGATCACGGCGGTGGACGAGGTGTTCGTGACCCGTCTGGTTCCCGCATTGAGCGCGCTTCAACAGGCCCATCCCAAGCTCGCGATCGAGCTGTACGCGACCAACCAGCTGCTCGATCTCGAGCGGGGTCAGGCAGACGTCGCGCTGCGGCTCGAGCGGCCCCAGGTGGCGGGTCTGGTCGCGAAGCGCCTGGCGGATCTGGAGCTCGTGGTGGCGGGCACCGAAGCGCTGGTGGCCCTGCCACCCGAGGACCGTCCGGTGGTGCTGATCGGGTTCCTCGACACCAAGGGCCCCGAGAACACGCTGCTGCGGGCGCTCGGTGGCCGGGTGACCCTGGCGGCGACCAGCCTGACGGTCTCGATTGCAGCGGTGCGCGCGGGCCTGGGCCTGGGAATCCTGCCCGCAGCTGCGTGTGGCGGACTCACGGTGGTGGAGCGCGAGGTGCCGGCGCGTCCGCTGTGGCGCGCAGTCCCCGAAGCCCTGGTGGATGCGCCGCGGATCCGCGCGGTGACGGATTGGCTGGACGACGTGTTCGCGTGAGTCCCCTACAATGCCCGCGATGACCTCCATGGATGCCGAGCGGACAGCGGTGGGGATGGACGCCGCCGGAGCCCTGGCCTGGTTGGAGGATGCCGCCGAACGCGCCCTGTCGACGGGGCTCCCGGAGGTCGTGTCCCTGGAAGGGCCCGGCGCAGCGGGTGTGGCGCGGGCATGGAGTGCCGCCGCACCCGGAGCGATGGAGGCGTTGCGCTTCGGCGAGCCGCTCGCCGACTGCGTGGACGGGCCCGTGCCGGCGGTGTGGCTGCACGACTCCGCGGTGGCAGGGGATCTGCTGCTGGGCCAGCTGCGCGTGTGGCCCGTGCCGGTGGTGCTGGTGTGCACCGGGCCCGCGCGGGAGTGCGGCCGCCCGGAGCAGCACACCCGGCTGGTGGTCGAAGCGCAGGAGGAGGACGGGGGGCCGACGGGGGCCGAACCGACACCCATCCTCTGGCCCTGGACGCTCCCGGATGACCCCGGAGCACTCCGCGACGTGGTGGAGCAGGCGCTGGCAGAGGGCGATGTGGCACGGGCATTCGCGGCGAACGAGCGGCTCGGAGGCACTCACCGCACTGCGCGGATGCGTCGCCTGCTGGAGCTCGGGCGCTTCGAAGAGCTCGACGCCCTGCGCTACTCGGGCGAGCCGCACGACTTCGAGGGCCTGCTGTTGTTGGTCCGCGCCGCCCTCCAGCTGCTGAGATACCCGCGTGCACGGGGGTTGTTGCAGGTAGCGGCGCGGCTCGCGACCACCGACGCACAGCGCGCGAGGCTCGACTACTGGTCGTGGCGCGCCAAGGTCCGGCCGTCCGAACCACCGGTTCCGCCGGGCCCGTCGCGGGAGCTGTTGCTCTACCGCCAGTGGATGCTGGGGCGCTCGTCGGCGGCCCCGCTGGAGAACGAGGGGACGGCACTGGCCCGGGTGTTCCTGGACGTCGGCCTGGAGCCCGATCTGCCCCGTCGGCGGCGGGCTGCCGAGGACCTCGTGCGGATGGGACAGCTGACGTTCGCGCGTCGGTTCGTGCTCACGGCCGACGACCCCGAGCCCGCGGTGCGGGTGGTGCAGCGGGCGTATCGCCTCCTGGAGGCCAGAAAGGTCGACGAGGCACGCGAGCTGCTCGAACACTGGACGGTCATCGCGCGCTCGGGCTCGGAGTGGGCGGCCGGCTGGCACCTGGTGCGGGCCTGCGTGGCGGGCCTGGATGGGGATGTCTCGGTGCTGCATCGGGTCCTCCAGCGGATCCGGCGGCTCCCCCGCCTGGACGTCTCCGGCGTGCTGCAGGTGGTGCGCAGTCTCCGGGATGCAGGTCCCTTCTGTCGGGTGCATACCTGGAGCCGTCTCGCTGCGTGGCTCGAGCGGCCCGCGTCCTTCGTGCCGCTGGTGGAGCCGTCCTTCGAAGCGCCCCCCGTGGTGGGGGATTTCGAGCTCGATGCCGCGGTGGGCCAGGGCGGGATGGGAGCGGTGTGGCAGGGGCGGTTCGCGCCCACGGGTCGTGCAGTCGCGATCAAGCTGCTCACCTCGGAAGACCCCGAGAAGGTCGCGCTGTTCCGACGGGAGATCGACATCATCAGCCGGCTCGACCATCCGGCCATCGTCAGCGTGCTGGACTACGGTGAGGTCAGCCCGGTGGAGGCGGCGCATCGGCCGGACGTGTTCCATCCGGGTCAGGGCTACCTGGTGATGGAGCTGGTGGAGGGGGGCTCGCTGGCCGAAGCCCTCGGGCGGCTGGACTGGGTGTCGATCCAGTCCGTGCTCCTCGCGTTGCTCGACGCGCTCGCGTACGCCCACGCGTCCGGGGTGGTGCACCGGGATCTCAAGCCCGCGAACATCCTGATCGAGCACGGTACGAGTGTTCGGCTGTCGGACTTCGGCCTGTCGGGCATGGACGAGCGGAAGGTCGCCGGAACCCCCACCTACATGGCTCCCGAGCAGTTCCGGAAGGGGCCGGTGGACGGGCGATGCGACCTGTTCGCGCTGGGGTGTCTGGGGTGGGCGCTGGCCACGGGGCTTCCGCCGCGCATCGGCTCTCCGGCGGCCATCGTCGCGGCGATGTCGAACCCGCTGCCCGAGCTCGAGCCCCTGGTGGACGTGCCGGACGGCTACGAGGCCTGGCTGCGGGGGCTGATGCGGATCGATCCCGCGAATCGCCCGTCCAGCGCGGCCGAAGCGGCGGCGGGGCTGCTGGCGCTGGCGGCCCCGGCAGGAGGGGTGGCGCGCCCGATTCCCCCACGGGGAATCCCGGGGCCGTCCGAGCCCACGTTCGTGCTGGAGCCCACCGCCGTGCTGTCGATTGCAGCCGACGACCTGGCGCTGGACGTGCAGGTCTCGCCGGAGCGCCGGGTGCGTCATCTGTTCCGACGTCAGCACCCCTACCGTCCGCGTCTACCGAACACGGCCCTGCTGGATCGCGGCGACCCCGAGGTGGTCGGCAACGCCGCGGTCCGCGAAGCCCTGGTGGAGCGCACCGAAGCCGCCGCGGCCGCGAACTCGCCCGCGTTCGTGGGGCTCGTGGGACGCGATGGCGTGGGTCGGCGCAGCCAGGTGCGCGCTGCGCTGCTCGACCTGCGGATCCGCGGCGGGCAGGTGGCGGACGCACCGGTGGACGCACCGGTGGACGGGCCGGCGCTCGTGGCCGTGGACGAACCCTGGAGCGACGCGCTGGAGGCGGCGTGGCGCGAGCGTGCTGCGGGCAAGCCCTGGGTGGTGGTGTTCACGCGCTATCCCGCAGATCGTCGGGATCCCGCCGTCACCCGACTGACGGTTCGGCGGCTGGACGTGTTCGACCTGTACTGGGTGGTGCGGGCCCGGATCCCCGTCGAGCCCGCGGTCGCGCTGGAGATCGCCCGTCGCTCGGTGGGGCTTCCCGCGGTCGCCCAGGTGCTGATCCAGGACTTCATGGAGCAGCCCGGGTTCGTCGCGGCGCCGTGGGGGTTGCGTCCGGCCGGTCCGATGGACGACCGACCCCACCAGACCACCGAGGCATGGCGGGCCCAGCTGCAGGCGCGCGACGGTCAGGCCTGGACCCGCGCGCTCGTCGCGGCCGCCGTGCTGAGCGAGGGGTTCCGCACCGAGACGTGGGTGGCGATGTGCGAGGCTCTCTGCGTCGAGCCCGACCTCCGGGCACTGTCGCGGGTGGCTTCCCTGGACGCGCGCTGGCGCATTCCTCCGTCGCTGCGTCGGGTGATGCTGGAGTCGCTGTCGAACGTCGAGCTGCGTTCGCTGCACGACATCGCCGCGACCATTCCCCGCTCGGGACGGTTCGGAGAGGTCGAGCAGCTCCGACACGCCGTGCTGGCCGGGCATCCCGACGCCCTGTCCCGCTATGGGGACGCGTTGAGCGACCTGATGGCGCACGGCATCGCGGCTCCGGTGTTCTTCGTGGACGTGCTCGCGGTGGAGCTGGATGCTCGCGCCGTGGCAGCGGATCATCCCCATCGGGGCGTGCTGGCCATGTGTCGCCTGCTGGAAGGCACGGCCTGGAAGCGACCTCGGAGGCGCTCCGAGCTGGAGGGCCTTGCCCAGCGTGCCCGCGAGAACGGCTGGACCCTGGTGTGGGCGGTGGCAGAGCGGCTGCTGCTGAAGGTCGAGCCCGGACTGGATCCCGGGAGAGCCGTGCGGGCAGGTGTGCGGGCGTCAGTGGCGACGGGTCGCGTCGACGCGCATCTGTACGCGCTCGGGGCCGCGGTGGTGGCCTACCAACAGGGGGGGCGGCCCTGGCGGGCACTGCTCGATCGGCTCCTGGAGAGGGCTTCGCGTCCGGATGTCGCGCTACGAACAGTGCTGTTGGTCCGCGCGAGCCTGGCGACGTTCCTCCAGCAGCCGAGTCTGCTTCCACGGACGGTTCCGACCAGTATCCACGGCGACTTCGCGTACGTGAGCTGGGCACTGACCTGGATGCACCTGCTGGTCGACACCCAGCGGTTCGCGGACGCCGTGCAGTTCGGCGAGACCCACTACGCAGCGCTCGAAGAGCTGGAGTCGGGCGTCGGGATGGTGAACTTCGCGCTGGCGCTCGCTGCGGAAGGGCACGTCGAGCGCGCCCGGACCACGGCCGTCCTGGCGGCGCGCATCACGGCCCTGGGGCTGCGTCGGGAGCTCCTTCGGATCTGTCAGCTGCTGTTGATGGCCCTCGGCACCGACTGGCCGACGCGTCAGTGGGAGGACCTGCGCTCGGCGACGTCGCCCGAGGTCGATGCGTCCATCATCCCGGTGCTGGAGCGGGTGGTGGCGCGTGCCGACCCCCAGTCCGCGCGTACGCGATGGCTGCAGTCGGCGATTCGGACGTCGAAACAGGCGGGGTACCGGCTGGATCCCGACCAGGTCCTCGAGGGCCCGAACGAGGTGTGAGAATTGCTTTAAGGACCTCTCATGAGAGTGGTCGCCATCCACGGGCATCCCCGTGCAGAGTCCTTCAACCGCGCCCTGGCCGAGGCGTACCTCGAGGGGGCGCGCGACGGCGGTGCGGAAGTGGAGATCCTGGAGCTCGACGCGCTGGACTTCGATCCCGTGCTGCATCAGGGGTATGCGGAGATCCAGCCGCTCGAGCCGGACCTGGTGCGGGCTCAGCAGGCGATCGAGTCTGCGGACCACGTGCTGCTGTCGTTTCCGGTGTGGTGGGGCAGCGCTCCCGCCGTGCTGAAGGGCTTCTTCGACCGTGCCTTCCTGCCGGGCTGGGCCTTTCGGTTCAACGACCCCTGGCCGCTGCCCACCCGGCTGCTCAAGGGGCGGTCGGCGCACGTCGTGATGACGATGGACTCTCCGCGGCCGGTGTACGCGGCGCTGTACTGGCGGTCGGCACATCGATCGGTGCTGGTCGGAACCCTGCGCTTCAGCGGCTTCGGCCCGGTCTCGTCCACCACCGTGAGCGCGGTGAAGTTCCTGCCGTCCTGGCTCCGGCGATGGCACCTCGGTCGGATGCGGCGTCTGGGCCGTCGGCACGCACGCCGAGGCCGCAAGTGGTGATGGTGGAACGCGTCGGGATCGGGTAGTCGGGAGCCGGGAGGCCCGATGCTGTTGCTCCTCGCGCTGTTCGCCTGTGATGGACCCGAACCGGTCACTTCGACGCCGGTTCCCGAAGCGGATGCGGATACCGACACGGATACCGACACGGACTCGGACACGGACGCCGATACGGACTCGGACACGGATGCCGATACGGACGCGGACACGGACTCCGACACGGATTCGGACACGGATTCGGACACGGATTCGGACACGGATTCGGACACGGATTCGGACACGGACACGGACACCGTCCCTCTGGCCGGGTACGGGACGCTGTCGGGGGATTGTGGTGTGCTGGACACCGAGTGGGCCAGCACCGACCCCTTCCTGTTCCGGAACGCCGTCGACTTCGGGACCACGCCGTTCGATGCGTCGCTGCTGTCGCCGGGCGGCTTCGAGGTGTTCGACAGCGGCACGCTGGGCGGGAGCTCCGGAGAGTCCGAGGCCATCGCGTTCGACGTGATGTACCGCTGCGAGCTCGCGCTGCTGGTCAAGACCGAGCCCGAGATCGTGTACACCGACCCCAACGGCAAGAAGACCGACTATCTGGGCGAGATCGACGGCGTCTCGGTGGGCGTCAGCGTCACCCGGGCGTTCCACTTCCCGCCCTCGGACCCCTACACCCTCGCCGAGGCCCAGGATCTGCTGAACGACAAGCTCTCGGACGTCCTGCTCGCCACCGCCAACGTCTCTGCTGCTGATGCCTGGGACCGGGCCATGCTGCAGGTCATTGCCTACGACAGCGTGGCCGCAGACCAGATCGAGGCCGCCTGGGCCGGGCTCGACGCGACCACGAAGGACGAGACCATCCTGGTGGTCACGGTCACCGACGGCGACGACTCGGCGCTGTACTGATGCCGCCCGAGCGGACGCTCACCTCCAGCCTGCTCCGGTTCGGGCTGACGGTCCTCGCGGGCTCTCCCGTGCTGTTGGTGCTCCTGGTCTTCGGGGCCATTCGGCTGGCCAGGACACCGCCCGAGCGGATCGATGCCGTGCCTCCCGAGCCCGCCATCGTGCTGGACACCGAGCGCGGGCAGACCCTGTTGGACCACGCCGAGGGCACGGCCGATCTCGCAGCGCTGCAGGGGAGCTTCGTCGAGCAGCAGTACGGGTCGTTCTGCGCAGTCGCGAGCGGTGTGGCGGCGGTGAATGCGCTCGGTTCGGATGCGGGTGTCGGGATCGACCAGGAGTCCTGGTTCACGCCCGGCGTCGAAGCCGTGCGCTCGTACTGGACCACCCTGTTCCTCGGGATGACGCGCGACTCCCTCGCCGAACAGCTCGATGCACACGGGCTCGTTGCGACGTCCACCTCGGCCGGCGCCGGCCTGGAGGCGTTTCGGGAAGAGGTCGCGCGGAACCTCTCGGAGGACGGCGACGTGCTGCTCGTGAACTACGACCGACGATCTCTGGGTCAGCTCGGAGGCGGGCACGTGTCGCCGCTCGCGGCCTGGGATGCCGACACGGATCGGGTCCTGATCCTGGACACCGCTCGCTACAAGTACCCGCCGCACTGGGTGCGGATCTCCGACCTGTACGCGGCCATGGACACGGCGGATCCGGAGTCCGGTGCGCGTCGCGGGTGGGTGGTGGTGAGCCGCCCCTGAGCCTCCGAGGCGTCACAGTCCGGGCATGCGGGCGAAGCAGCGCAGCGGGCTGCCCTCGATGTCGGTCAGGCCGAGGGAGGCGTAGAATGCACGCTGGGCGGGCCGGTCGTCGGTGATCAGCACCAGCTGCCGCACGTGGTCGAAGCGATCGAGGGCCAGTCGCGCCAGGCTCCGACCGAGTCCCTGTCGCTGCTGGTCGGGGTGCACCAGGATGTCCTGGAGGTACACGATGGACATGTCGTCGGTCACCACCCTGCACAGGCCCACGAGTCGGTCGCCGGACCAGCGGGTGGCGACCCAGGACGATCGATGGATGGCGGCCATGAGGCGCTCGGGCTCGCGGGTGTAGGCGCTCCACCCGACGGCGTCGTACAGCGGCACCACCGCGTCGAGTGCGAGAGGGGCGAGCCCGGTCTGCTGGAGGGGGTCGCGGATGCGCAGGGGAAGCGGGGGATCGAGGGCGAGTCGCCCGACCCGGCTGGTGTCGCGCCCGTCGTAGGAGGCCTCGCCCACGATCTCGAATCCGAGCGCGGCGTGCAGGGCCAACGAGCCCGTGTTGTCGGGCCGAACGACGAAGAAGACCTCGGGAGCCCCCTGCTGCGCGCACCAGTCGAGCCGGGCGCGCGTGAGGGCCGTTCCCACACCCATGCGCCGGTGCTCCGGTGCGACTTCGAGCCCCATCAGGTGGAACCCCGAGCGGACGCCCCGACTGTCGGGCGCCTTGCTGGACTGCGAGGTCGGGCAGACCCAGTACGCCTTGGCGTAGCCACACAGCGTGTCGTCCGCGTCGTGGGCCAGCCAGACCTTGTCGCGACCCCGGGTGAGTGCGGCCTCGATGAGGGGTCGGAGGGTGTCTGCGGGCTCGGACAGGCGGCGGGCGTCGAACGTCGCCAGTGCTGGGGCATCTGCGGGGGTTGCACGGCGGATCTGGACCATCGGCTCTCCTCGCGTCCTCGTAGCGGGAGCGGGGCGGATAGGCTCGCGGGCGGGGGGAGCCCGGAGGCTACTTCGCCGCGGAGGGGACCGGGCCGGGCTCACCGGACGCATCGTCGGAGCGCTCGCCCACCGCCTGCCGTCCGTGATCCCGGACGATCTCGCGGGCGGTCATCTTGGCCGACATCATCACCGACGGGGTTCCGGCACCCGGCTGAGCGCTGGCGCCCACCAGGTACAGGTCGGTGATGTCCTCGCTGCGGTTGTGCGGCCGGAAGAACGCCGAGTGCTCGAGGCGGGGCTCCACCCCGAAGGCGTTGCCCAGGAAGCTCTGCAGCGGACCCTCGAAGTAGTCCGGCGTGATGTAGCTCATCGTGGTCATCCGGGACTTCAGACCCGGGATGTAGCCCTCTTCGTCGAGCATCGTGAGCACCTTGTCGACGAACCCGGGCCCCACCTCGTCCCAGTCGACGTCGGCGCCCTTGTGCGGCACGGGGATGAGCGTGTAGCAGGCGTGGTGGCCCTCTGGTGCCAGGCTGGGATCGGTCAGCGTCGGGATGTGCAGGTACTGGCTGAAGTCGTCGGCCAGCAGCTTGCGGTCGAAGATGTCGGTGAGCAGCTCCTCGTAGCGCGGACCGAGGATGATGTTGTGGTGCTGCAGGTCCAGCGTCTCTCCGTCGTTCTTGCTGAACCCGAAGTAGATGACCACCAGGCTCATCGAGTAGCGCAGGTTGCGGACCTTCCAGTCGGGGTTCCAGAACCGGTGCTTCTTGTCGATCAGCTTGCTGTACGTGGTGGCGTAGTCGGCGTTGCTGACCACGAGATCGGCGTCCAGGACGGTGCCGTCGGCCAGCTCGACGCCGCGTGCGGCCTTGGTGTCGTCGACCACGATGCGCTGCACGTTCGCGTTGAGCTGCAGCGTGCCGCCGAGCTCCTCGAACTTGGTGACGAAGGCGTTCACGAGCGCCCCGGTGCCCCCCATCGCGAAGTGGATGCCCCAGGTCTTCTCGACGAAGTGGATCATGGCGTAGATCGCGGGGACCCGTAGCGGATTGCCGCCGACCAGCAGGGTCTCGAAGGAGAACACCTGCCGGAGCTTGTCGCTCTTGAAGTACCGGCTGGTGAACGAGAACAGGGACCGGACGGCGCCCAGCTTGAGCAGATCCGGGATGACCTTCACCATGGTCCACGGGTCGCCGAAGTAGGTGTAGCCGAGCTCGAGGAAGCCCCGCTCGAAGATCGCCCGTGCATCCTCGTGGAATCGCTCGTAGCCCTCCAGATCGTCCGGCTCGATGGCCTCGATCTGACGCCGCGTGCTCTCGGGGTCGCCGTCGTAGTCGAAGTACGTTCCGTCGTCGAAATAGATGCGGTAGAACGGCAGGATCGGACGAATCTCGACGTAGCGGGAGGTGTGTGGACCGCCACTGATGCCCTCGCGGATGCGGAGCTCGGTGGCGTGGTCGGTCTGGGGCAGGATCTCGGCGGGGAAGTCCGGTGCTTCGAGCCCGCCGTCGCTGCCCTTCTCGAGGGCGAAGAGCTCTTCGATGAAGTGGGGGACCGTGAGCACGGTGGGCCCCATGTCGAAGGTGTAGCCGTCCTGCTCGCGGACGTACGCGCGGCCCCCCGGCTTGTCCAACGCTTCGACGATCGTGGTCTGGAAGCCGGCGGCTGCCAGCCGGATCCCGAGGCTCAATCCGCCGATTCCGGCGCCGATGACAAGGGCTCGTTTGGGTGCGGACATGAGCGCTCCAGGGGCATGCGTCGACAGGTGTTCAAAGCCTGTTCATGATCTTGCCGTAGTCTGGACATCCCCTAGTCAGCTGGAGTCTGGCTGTCCCGTCGGAGGTCCGGATGACGCTGTCGGGTAACGTGCCCTAAGTGCTCGACGCGAGTTCTAAGTCCCGGGCAATCCGGCGGGCGGTAGCTTGGAATCAGGAGGTTCCATGCCCACCGCTCCTCAGGCCGTCCCCGACGCCCACAACAGTCCCGAGGTCCAACAGGCCATCGCCGATGCCAACGCCCAGGGCGCCGATGCGCTCGCGCAGGCGAAGAAGGACATGGCGGCCCGCACTGGCGCCGCCCTCGGCAACCACGCCAAGAACACCGCCATCGACATGATCAAGCGGCGGATTCGCGACTACCTCAAGCCCCACCTGCCGTACTTCCTCCAGCCGCTGCTGCCGGGTGTCGGCGGCTCGGTGTCGGAGCGCGCGGGGCGCGGCATGCGACGGTGGGTGAGCCGGACCATCTGGGGTGCGATCATCACGGCCGTGTTCAGCATCGTGTTCTTCGCGGTGTTCGCGGCCGCCATCCTGCTGATCCTCGGCATCGTGTTCGTGAACATGCCGGGGTAGACGAGCCTCGAGCGCCGCGGCGACCAACGGCTCGGATGTTCAATGGAGTCCCCCAACATCCGACCAACGGCTCGGATGTTCAATGGAGCCCCCCAACATCCGACCAACGGCTCGGATGTTCAATGGAGCCCCCCAACATCCGAACAACGGCTCGGATGTTCAATGGAGCCCCCCAACATCCGAACAACGGCTCGGATGTTCAATGGAGTCCCCCAACATCCGAACAACGGCTCGGATGTTCAATGGATCGGGGTGAGTGGATTCGAACCACCGGCCCCCTGCTCCCAAAGCTCCTCGAAATCACGCTGATACCGCTACAATCAGGGCTTTCGGGGAAGGCGTTGTCCCTCAGGGGAACGATCTGGAACCTCTTCTGCGGGACACCTGGAAGGGTCCGCATCAGACGGGATGACAGGCATACAGCATGTGGTGAACCCGGAATTCTCGCGGCCATCGTTCATGGTCTGACCGGAACCGGCAGCTGGTGGCGGTGGTCCGAATGTCGAAGAAGCAATCCCCCAAGGCGGGAAGGACACCGAACTTCATCCGCGCGCTGCTGAGAGCCTTCTGGACCCGAACACCCCAGTCTTCGACCGTTGGGGTCTGCACGTACCCAAGCATGCCCACATCGGAACAAGAGGACCCGTAGGTGCCCTCGAGGAAGCATCCAAGTCCGGTCGGTCCCAGGTACTCGCCACACCCGTGCCCCTTGCCGAGGCGCTTGGCTTCGATCGGGAACGTAGGATTTCCCTCCCGATGCGCGGCCTCCAGACGCAAATCTACCCGCGGCCGGCGCTTGCCGGTGCGGCCACCGACGTTCACTGGGGGGTCGTCATGGAAGCTGTAGCGCCAGACGAAGTGATCCGACCCTCGCATCTCGGCCTGAAAGTCGCGGAGCGCCTGAACAAGGAAGCCTGTGATGGACGGCTCTTCTTCTGTTCCGAGTGTGCCGACGCGAAGGCGCGAGAAGGCCACGTCGACGAGCTCGAGGACCTGAGCCACGAACTCCTGTTGATAGACCTTCGCGAAAGGCCCCTTCATCGGACTCGAAGACACCGATCGACGGATCGACACGCTACTGGCCCCCGAGGGAGTCGGCGATCAGACGGTCGGCGTCCTGCAGCGCCTGCGACCGGGTCCACCAGATTCGCTGCGCAGGCTTCAAGAAATGCGCTGCGTGGTCGTCGAAGAGGAGCAGATTTCGGTCGAAGTACAACCAGGCCGGATTGTGGTGAGCATGAAGGCGGTCGAACACCTGATCGAGCCTGAAGGGCTCAAGGTTGTCTAGGGTCTGCCCGTGGAGGCGGATCGAGACGATGCCGGCTCGCTTGCCGCACATGCATGACACGTCGTGCTTAGCCCTGCTTCGCAAGAACGAATCCAGCTCGCCTTCGAGCGCGTTCGCGTACCCCTCCAGATCCGCTTCTGTCGGCGGATCCACGGCTTCGCGGCTGACCTTGCCTTCGATGACGTGCTTGCGGACGTGCACGAGGTCTTCGACCAACCAGCGTTCCTGAGTCGTCAGTCCGAGCAGCTGTGAGACCCGGCGATTGAGCTCCTCGAGCAACACTCGCTGCTCCGTTTCCAAGGACTCGGCGGACTGTCTCACGGCGTTGGACAACGACCCGGATTGTTCGTGGTGGATCCGTGCGCGGCTGTTGTCGACGAGCCGCTCATGGAGGCGCAGCCACTCCTGCCGCTCTGTCGGTTCGAGCGACCCCAACGGACATGGCGTCGCCCTCAGCGACTTCAGGGTGGCAAGCGCACCATAAATGCCGGCCTGCCCGGTGGTGAGGAACTCCCAGTACGCGAGAAAGTCGGAGTTGAGAAACAGGGTCAGAAGGATGAGGTTGTCGCGTTGCTCAGGCGCACCCGAGATTCCGAGCTGGCGAGCCGCGGGAATCAGAAACTCATCCGAGAAGATGGCCCATGCTCGTCCGGCATTCACGAGGACATGCGGAGGACGGCAGGCTTGCAGAGGCGTTCGTTTCCGTCCGCGTCGGACGCTGTCGAGGTCTGCTGGCACCACCTCAAGCGCAACCTCGGGAAAGGCGAAAAGACGACCGAACGAGCCTAGGTTGTTGGTGACGACTCTACGTTGGCCTTTGAACTCTGGAGCCGAGTCCAACTGCTCCCTCGCGTCCATCGACGCACGCAGCTGTGGGCCCTCGCTGGCATGGAGGCCGCGCAACTCGAGGAACTCCCCCAGAGTCGGAACCGAATCGTGCAGGCGCGTCATCAAGATGGCATCACGGCGAGAGCCGTACGCTCCCAGCTTCCAGGTGACTGCTGCTCCCTTGGCGGCCTCGGTGCGGTCAACGAGGCTGACCTCGCTCGCGTTCACGACGAGGCTCCAGGTGTCCATCCGGTGTCCGGGCGCTGGTCGGTTGGATTCCTGATTGATCACGCTCGGCGCGAACATCACGATCGACTCTTCGTTCGAAACGGACTCGTTCCTCAGCCCGTAGACCAGGGATGCTGCGGGCTGGCGTCCGCGACCACCGAACAAGACCTCCCGCAAGTTGGAGAAGTCCCCAACAGAGTGCATGTGGGCCGTCGAGAAAAACGCCGCTCGAAAGCTCGCGGGGGCCTTGTACAGCGACATGGAAGGCACAATCAGACCGGCGACTCCATCGGGTCCGAGGTGGTCGAGAGCCTTCCAGGCGAACGCTTCCGCTACCTGTCGCTCGGTGACGGGGCACTTCGAGGCGTTGGCGGCAGCCCAAGCGTTGGCCGCGGCATCGTCGGCTCCTTCGCCGAGCCGGAACCACGGTGGGTTCCCGACGACGATGTCGAACTTCTCCTCTGCCGCATTCGCGAAACCAGAGTCGGCGTCGAAGAA
The DNA here is from genome assembly GCA_965224055.1 of Myxococcota bacterium. Taxonomy (GTDB): domain Bacteria; phylum Myxococcota_A; class UBA796; order UBA796; genus JACKEQ01. The sequence continues at coordinate 8,453,736 of OZ245034.1, forward strand.
GTCCGCCTCGAAGACGTTCCTCTCGCTCAGCGACGGGAGACGAAAGGTCGGGTGGGCCATGAGATCTGGGGGCGTCACATAGTCGAGGAGCGTGAGCACCAGACTCAGTTCCGTGACCCGGCACGCATCCTGGTCGCGGTCGACACCGAAGATGGTCGAGGTGAGCAAGGCGGAGAGATGGAATGGGGTGAGGGCGTCTTGGCCGACACGAGATCTCTCGCGCTCTACGAGGCGCCGGAAGCACTGCACCAGGAAGGCACCGGATCCGCAGGACGGGTCCAGGATCCGGCACGGTGCCGCTACGGAACGGTACTCGTCTACCTCCTCGAGGAGGAAGTTCACCAACGGGAGCGGGGTGTAGTAGGCGCCCATCGAGCGCTGACGGCCTTCGATGTCGAGGAACTGCTCGTAGATGATGGAGAGCGTCTCGATGGGAATGAACGAGAAGTCGTAGGCTTTGAAGTCCAGATGGAGCTGTCCGTCGACGTCGTCTCCAGCGAAGACGCTCGCGACGAGCTGGATCTGTGAGTTGTCCGGAGCCCCAGGCGACGCAAGGTCCAGCGGGAATACCGAACCGTTCAACCAGGCGTCGAGGTGGATGAGCAGCTCTTCGATAGCCTCGCGGGTGCAGTGGCGACTGAAGACCGCGTCCGGTTGAAGTCCCCACGCCTCGAACCGAGCATCGGTGAGGATGGCCCGGTCCCGGAGGTAGCGAAGGAAGACGAACTTGCCGATGAGCGCGTGCGCGACACGCTTGTCCAGATCTTGAGCGGTGAGCTCCTTCGCGAGGTCTCGGAGATTGCCCAGAAGCTTCCAATCCACGCGACCTTTCGACGACAGGGCATCGGGGTGCGCTCGCCAGACTGTTCCATCGAGCACCGCCGGGAGGCGCAGCGCGTCCAGTTGATCAAGGGCGTCATCGAGGTGATCCACGACCGTCAGGACGTTGTCCTCGCGGTCTGGAGAGCACCGAAAGCCAGCGTAGAGAATCAGCCCATCTGCCGGAGTCTGGACGATGACGAATGGGGCGACGTTCTGATTCCAGACCTGGCGATGGATTCGGTCGGCTTCGGCGACCGTCGCTCCCTGAGCGACGTACACCACGGGCGTGCTGACGCCACCATGCTCCGGACCCAATGCAAGAACCCCGACCAGATCGAAGGTGCTCACGGCGCGACGGAAGATGTGGCTGAACTCCGATGGGCGCTCGAAGTCGGCTGGAGTGAGGAAGGAGCCGCAGTCGAGGTACCCGAGTCGAGAAAGCAGCTCTCGAGATGAGGGGTCCACGGGTCAGCGTCCTGTTCTACGTTTGCCGGGGCGGCGCGCGAAACCTAGCACGAACAACGAAGCCTGCCGGGGTCTCTTCATGTCGCGAGACGGAGGACGCCGAGTCTGTCCCGGCTCCCATCGAGGGCGGCAGCGGCAGTGGTGCGGCGCAGTGCGCACTGGAGGCCAATTGTCGCGACGCAGTCCGCGACCGCCCGATGCGTCGGAACCTCCTCGACCCCGGCCTGCTCGCACGCTCGCCGCAGCGACAGCCAGCCGCTCTCGCCTGGCCCGAGCAGGCCGAGCGCCACCCGCTGCATGCACACCAGCTCCACCTTGAGTCCCGCGATCCCGTACGCCTCCGCGTTGTACGCCAAGCACATCGCCTCGAACGACGTGTTGAACGCGACCACGACCTCGATCCCGGCCTCTCGCAGCACCCGACCCAGCCGGGCCTGAACAGCGGGCCATGCGTCCGCTCCCGCGACATCCGTGTCGGTCAGCCCGTGGATCTCGGTCACCCGCGTGGTGATCGGGATCCGCGGGTCCACGAGCTCGTCCATCAGCACCGTCCCATCCGACGCGACCAGCCCGACCTCGATCACCCGAGGCTCGTGGAAGCTCGCCGTCTCGAAGTCGAGCACCGCCCAGCGCCGCCCGTCGAGCCGCGCGAGCTCCGCCCGGGCTTCCTCCACCGACACGTCTGGACACCGCGGCGGCAGCCGCTCCAGCACCTTCCGGATCCCTGCGTTGACCACCATCAGGCCAGCCTCCCGTACACCGCCGGGTTCAGGCGGTAGCCCGCCCGGCTCGACTCGATCACCGCGTCCGGCCCGAGCGGGAGCCCGGTCGCGTCGCGGTACACCTCGCTCAGCTCGGCCACGAAACGAGCGAGCGCCCGCTTTACCGTGCCGCGCTTCACGAAGGCGTCCTTCGACATCTCGTCCGCGAGCTCCTGCGCCGGCCACCAGCAGTGCTCGGTAGCGGTCTTCCCGTCCGCGACATCCTCCGCATGCCGGGCGACCAGCCAGCGCACCACCGGGTAGGCGCCCGACGAGCGCTCGATCTCGACGCCATCCACACGAAGCACGCCATCGACGGCCTCCAGGATGTGCGCGCCGAGCTTCCGGCTGTGGTACCGATTCGGCAGCGTGTGCGAGGGGAGCCAGGCCCGCGGCCGGTCGAAGCGGATCACGGAGTCTCGGGCCGCCTGCCAGCTCGGCCCGAGCTCGAGACCGAGTGCCAGCTGTTCGAGGTCGACCGCGACCACGCCAGCGCGAAGCGCGGTCCGGTAGCGGAACGGCTCGACCAGGACGAGCACCGTGGGATCCGAGTCCATCCGGCCCGCGTCGACCCACTTGGCATCTTCGCTCCAGTCGAGCACCGCGACGACGATCTCCTCACCCTCGACGAGCACGCGCCAGGCGCACCCGCCGCGCAGGCGCTCGACCTCACCCTCCTGCTCGAGCCGAGCCTGAAGCCAGGCCTCGACCGTCGCTTGATCGACCCGGGCGCGGAAGCGTTGCCGGACGTGGTGTGGCTCGTACCAGAGCACGTGCCCGCATTCCATGCACTCGAGCTCCTCGGAGTCGGGGGGCTCGATGAACGCGTCGCACCAGGGGTCGCGGTCGTCCGAGTCGTCCTCGACCTCGGAGCAGTACACGACGTCGTACGGCTCCAGCGTCACCAGCCCGACGTCGACGAAGGGCTGCACGAGGCTCACGTATTCGGGCCCCACGTCCGACCCGTCCCGGGGGAGGTAGGTCTCCGGCGACAGCGCAGCGCCGGCCTGCTTCGCGGTCGCGGTCATGCCTTCGGCGTCCGAGCCGAGCGGACGGCGATGCCGTACGTCTCGAGCATCTCGCGCTGGAATCGCTCGGCGCGGTGGTTGTTCGTGCGACCGTCGGCGAACTGAACGACGTGCTCGCCGTCCTTCCGGCGCACGTAGAGCCCGATGCGCGCGTTGTCGTAGCGGATGTCGAAGCGCGCGATGCGCTCGGGACGCACGGTGAGGTCTCCGATCTTGGACTCCATGCCCTGGACCGCCTCCTCCATGCGGCGGGACGACGAGCGGGACAGGCACATCGAAGGCTCGCCGGCCAGACCGGGCACGTCGGAGATCTCGATGTACTCGAGCGGCAGGTCGTGATCGTCGGGGTCGAGCACCTGCGCCATGAACGCCTGCACCGATGGGGGCGCAGAGGTCGCGAGGTCGGGCCCGTAGCGACAGTCCCGGCCGAAGTAGGCCTTCGCGATGGCGTTGGCGATGTTCACGGGCGGCGGCTTGGACTTCGACGAGATCCGAACAGCGCGCCCGCCCTCCTGGAAGTCGAGGACGACGAGCTCCTCGTGGTGGCCGTGGGTGACCACGCCGTCCACGACGAGCGTGCCCTCCTTGTAGAGGTGGCTGACGAAGATGAGCCACTGGCCGTTGCCCCGCGGGAACATGCCCTCGAAGCGCACGCTCACGCCGTGAAGCGCCGGGTGGAATGCCGGGTCGCGCAGCACGAAGCTCTCGAAGGACAGGCTGGGAAGGAGGCCCATGGGGTGGTCGTCGAGAACCAGCGATGCCGCCGACGAGCTGTGCCAGAGGTGGAGCGCGCGGACGAAGCGCAGGTTCTGCGGGTCGTCCATGTAGAGCCGGATGAGCGCCGCCACGCGGTCGGGCTCTCCGATGTCACCGGACTCGGTCTCGTAGCAGCACTCCCGGCGGGCATCTTCGGTGAGCACGCCGAACACGACGTCAGCGATGGCCGCCCGGCGCTTTCGCGCGGCGAAGCGGGCCGCCATGAGCAGGTAGATGACGACCGGGTGCTCGGTGACCCGATCCTGGACCTCCTTGAGCGTGCCGCCCGCGTCGATGTTCAGTGCCCGGCAGACGACCAGCGCGACCTGGCGGCGGGAGAGGATGCGAACGACCTCCTTGTGCAGCTCCTGCTTGTTCTCGAGCAGTGCCATGCACTTCGAGTAGTCGGAGGTCCGCAGGCCCTGGAGCCAGAACTCCGGCGGCGTGTAGAGCGGGTGATCGGTCCAGAAGTCTGCAGTGTTCGCCATGACGGCCCTCCCAGGCGCACGTGTTCACGCTCTCCGTTCCCGGCTTGGGAAGGAGAGAACCCCGGGGTCCCAACCCCTCAGGAGATCAACTGTACGGCGACCCTCCTGAACACGCAACAGGTGAATATTGTATGCGGACAAATTTTGGCTCTTTCGCCAGACCATGGCGAAGGGGGGAAGTGGCGACGGAGCCCTCGCTGCGGGCCTCGCCGCCACTTCGGGCTCAGATCGCCCCGATCCGACAGATCGTGATCGTGGCGAGCGAGCCCAGCGGGAGCTCGATGGGGCGACCGGGTGGTAGCTCCACCGCGAGCTCTTCCAGGCCATTCGGCCCCAGCTGTCGAGCGACGACGTACGGCGACAGCGCCCGCTCGGTCTGGCCCGCTATGAACCGCGGCATGGAGAGGATCAGCCTGCCGCCTTCGTTGCGGAAGCCGGCCTCGCCGATGACCCCGAGCGGTACGTTGGCTCCCACCTGGTTCGGCAGTCGCACGTCGAGCTGTTGCCCGTCCGCAGTGTCCCGGTTCGCAGTGACGAGTGGACCGAAGATGTCGCACACGGACTGACCGAGCACGGCCTTGATGGGGTCGATGGTGACCGGTCCCATCCGGAACACGGGGAGCACGAGACGGAGTCGGAGATCAGCCATCGACCACCTCCGCGTCGATGACGTCGGGCGGTCGCTCGGGACGCGTCGCCAGGTCTTCGAGCAGCGACCGCGTCAGGCGCACCTCCTCGGTCAGCTCGCGCACGCGCTCGGTGAGCATCCAGGCGATCTGGGCCGAGGCGAAGCTGCGCTCGGTGTTGGGGAACTGGGACCAGTCGAGCAGCGACTGCTCGAGCTCCTCCTCGGTGTCGACATCGAAGAGGCTGGCGTAGAGGGATTCAGCGAACGGATGGGCCATCGGGCACCTCCTGGTTGGGGTTCTCGGGTTCGGGGACCGGCGCGGACGCCGGTGGAGCGGCGCTCTGCTCGGCTGCGGCGCGGAGCAGGGCGGCGAGCTGGTCGAGCTGACCCGGCTGCTGCATCAGGCCACGGACCTTGGGGTCCTTCAGCGCGGCCTCGAGCTGCGGGCTCGTCCGGAGCATCTGGAGCAGCTCGACGGTCTCCGGCTTCAGGCCTTGCTGCCCGAGCAGGACCCGAGCGGCTTCGCCGATCTGCTGGATGGCGTCCCGGGCGAGCGCGCTGCGGGCGTCGGACTGCTCGGACTCGGCCTGGCGCTCGGCGGCGACGCTGAGCTCGGAGGCGCGCGCCTCGAGGATGCTGCCGACGAGCATGTCGGTCTGTGCGCGGCTCTCCTGGAGCTGTTGGTGCAGCTGGGTCGTCGTCGAGTCGTGGATGCGCTGCAGGTTGCCGACCGCGCCGAGCACGAGGTTCCCGAAGCGCGTGTAGAGCTCCCCCAGGGCGTGCAGGCTCCGCGTGACCTGGGTGTGCTCCACGTTGCTGAAGTCCGCTTGCGGCAGCTTCAGCTCCGGCCTCGGGTCGGGTGGGTCGGGCGGTGGGGGCGGTCGGGTGTCCCGGACGAGGAACTGCGCGCTGTGCACCATCGCTGAGCCCTTTGGGGCCATGCAGCGCACGCGGAAGCGCTTCTGTCGATGGCCATGCGTGAGCTCGGCGGTGGTCTCTTCGAGCCAGAGCTCGGCGGCGTCGCACAGCTGCTCCAGCAGCGGCACGTCCTCCTCGAGCTCCAACAGGCTCTCCTCACTGAAGTCGAAGCGACCGACCGCCTCGTCGCAGCCAGGGATCGAGCGGTCCTGGAGGAAGAGGTAGGCGATCTGATCCGCGCGCTCGCGGATCGCGGTGATGGTCGGCTCGAGGCCGTCGAATTCGATGTGGGGTTCCATGGGGCACCTCCTGGCTGGGTGTGCCTGGAACGTGGCCGCCGCCGATCTCCGGGACAAAGGCGTTCGCCGCGCACATGGCGAGTCGCGTGCGACGACTGTGTCGCTTACACCGCTGTTCTCGGCGGCCTCGGTGAGCGCTTGCCCAGGCCGTTGCCCGGCTGGAGGCAAGGACTCACGGCAAGCCGGGTTCGCGGATTGAGAGGGAAGATCGGTGATCGCCCCTCACAATCGTCTCGTGCGGGGATGGGAAGCGTCCCAGATCGGCGACCGAACCGACCCGCTCTACCGTCGAGCGAGCCAGAACCAGGGAAGAAGCGGGATCGGAGAGCTGGTCCGGTTCCTGCGATGGGTCGGGGCACAACCCTGGAGGCCCTGATGCCCAACGACTCCCTGTCCTTCCTCGCTGACCTGCTCGCCTCGCCCGAGCTCGCCCAGCATTCCCGGGTCGTCGAGACCCCTCACCCCGACGCCGCCGTGCTCACCGCGACGGCACTCGCCCGCCAGGCCCGGACCCTGGCGGTGGTCGTCCCCACCCGAGCCCTCGACGCATGTTGCCGGGCCCTCGGTGAGCGCCTGCCGGCAACCGAGATCACCGCCGTCCGCTGGGGCGATGGCCTCGTCGAGCTTGGACCCGTGGTCGTCATCGACGAGCGCGTGTTCTTCGACGGCATCGCCGCCGAGCCCTTCGAGGCGCTGCTGCCCGCGTTCGACCACTGGCTGATCGCCGAAGGCGACGGTCTGGTCGACCGGCTTCGCCGCGCACTGCGTACGAGCACCCAGGACAGCCGCGCGTGTGGCTTCCTGGAGTCCCGGTTGGGGCTCGGCTACGCAGAGGGGAGCACGAGCTTCGTGTCGGCGAACCAGCTCCGCCGAACCGAGCTGGCCTGCGTGCCCTACCTCCTGCGCTCGGACCCGAACCGCGTCTTCTACCTGCAGCGGACCCGGCGCGGACGCGAGCTTCGCTCGGACATCGTCTCGGCCGGCGATGCGATGGCGTCGTTCCTCGAGCGGTCCAGGGTGACCGTGCTCGGACGGGCGTTGGCGGTCGACGGCGACCTGTCCTTCGCGATGCAGGAACTCGGGCTCCAGGCCGCCCCCCACGTGGACGCCCGAGCGGTGCGCGAGGACCTGCTCCTCTTCGCGCCCCACCTGCCGCGGTACTCCGAGCGGGAGTGGCCGACCCAGGTGGTCGACGCGGCGCGCAGGGTGGTCGGCCTCGCGCCGGAGGTCACCGTGCTCGCGTCGGCCTGGAACCGGGACGACCTCGGGCGGGCGCTGCGCTCGCAGCTCTCGGCTTCGGTCTCCATTGGACATCCGGCACGGGAGGTCGAGCTGTCGCGGGTGGTGGTGCTCGACCGGGTTCCGCTCGATGTGGGCGAGCCGGCGCACACTGCGCAACGCCAGCGAACGGCCCGGTGGTTCCGGACGGTCGGGATGCCGCGAGCCGTGCAGCGCTTCCGGCTGCTCGCGAGCCGGGTCGCGCACGGTGGGGCGATGGTGGTGCTCGATGGGCGGATGCGGTCACGCTGGGCCGAAGGGTTCTGGCGAGCGGTGCCGGGTGCGCACACCGCCGACTGGGACGCGTTCCGCGACTGGGTCTCGGACGACCAGGGAGGTGTGCGATGAGCGCGGATCTCCAGGCCTTCTGGAAGGCACAGATGGACCAGTGGGCGTTCGATCAGCGCTGGAAGCGTGCGAAGGCGCTTCGCGCGGCGGCCCGGGCGAAGCATGCTGCGGGCGAGCTCGATGCGACGAGCCTCGCGGAGTGGGAGATCCACGCTGCGGAGCTCGTGCTCGGGTACGACCTCGCGGACCTGCGGGGGCCGATCCCGGACGGGTGGTCGACGCCGACGCAGATCGGGCATCGGCTCGGGGTGTCGGCGCACCGCGTGGGGATGGCGATCAGCGAGCTCGGGCTACGCAAGGCGGACCCACGGCTGGCGCGGCGGCGGGTGTTCGAACGGAACGGTCGGTCGCTCGTGGCTTGGGTGTACTCGGCAGAGTCCGAGCGTCTCCTCCGTGATCACTTCACTGGACGCTGAACACCGTCATCATGCCGTCCTCGGCGTGGGGCAGGATGTGGCAGTGGCTCATCCAGTCGCCGGGGTTGTCCGCTTCGATCCGCAGTCGAACCGTCTCCTGGACGCCGATGTCCAGCGTGTCCTCGGTCAGCCTCTGGGCGGGAGGGACCCCGTCGATCGACAGCACCTCGAACGCCATGCCGTGCAGGTGGAACGGATGGTGCGCCGGCGACGGGTTCCGGATCTCGAGGATGATCTCCGAACCCAGCGAGACCACGTCTGGAGCGATCGCCGGCCAGGTTTGACCGTTGATCTCCCAGCCTTCCGCTGCGCTGCCGGTGAAGGTGTAGCGGAGGTCGGTGTGTCCGGGGTCTGCAGCGGGCCCTGCAGGGCTGAACGGCCACGCCACCGGCTCCGGCGCCTCCGACGCGCCGACGGGTTCGACCGTGAACAGCGGCACCGCGGGGTTCACGGTCGGGCCGGCGAGCGACCACGGAACGGCGTCGACCGCCAGGGGCGTGGCGTCGACCGCCCACTCGAGCTCGGCACGGTCCCCGGGTGCGAGCACCACGGCCGCGTCGGGGGCCCCGAGCAGGCCGCGGTCACGGGCGATGACCCGCACATCGTCGAGCGCGACGTAGCCCGCATTGCTGGCGTTCAACATCCGCACCCGCACGGTCTCGCCAGCGTTCGGTCGCCAGGCGGGCTCACGAAGCCCGTTCACCAGCCAGGTCGTCGGAGTGGGGTCGACCGTGGGGTCCCCTTCGGATGCCGCGACCTCGGCCGGGCCGTCGAAGACCACCACCAGCTCGGAGTCGACGACGGGTTCAGTCGGATCCTCGACGATCAACACGCCGTAGAGCCCGAGGTCGACCTGATGCTCGGTGTCGAAGTGCGGGTGGTACCAGAAGGTGCCCGCCTGTTCGAGGGTGAACGTGTAGGTGAAGGTCTCCCCCGCCCCGACCGGGCTCACCTGCCAGCCCGCTCCGTCCATCGCGAACGGCACGTCGACACCGTGCCAGTGGATGCTCGTCGGCATGCCGAGCTGGTTGTCGAGGTCGACCACGAGTGTGTCGCCGACCCGCGCCCGCAGCGTGGGTCCCGGGACCTGGCTGTTGTAGGCGTAGCCGTCTACGCCATCCCAGGTGTGTGGGGCGGCCACGAGCGACACGTGCAGCACATCCGGTGCCGGATCCAGGTCGAGGGCCTCGGCTGGCGAGAGGAGGGTGGGCGCCTCCGGTGCGGGTGCCGCGGTGTCTGCCGTGGGCGTCGGGCTCGGGACCTCGGTGTCGGTGTCGGTGTCGACTGGCGTGGCTGGTGTCGGGCCGGGGCCGGTACACCCCAGCAAGGCGAGCGGGATCATCGCTGGCCCTCCGCCATCAGCTGGTCCCGCCCGTCCCAGCGGCGCAGGCGGGTCTCCCCGAGGGGGTAGGGCCGATGCATCAACCGAGCGGTGACCTCCGGATCGGCGCAGGGCGCGTCGAAGGTGTGCACGGTGGTGAAGCTGTCCTGGGGGAGGAGGCGGTTGTCGCTCACGACATCGACCGCGCGGTGGTGGGGGACCTGGAGCGCGCCGGTACTGTCCGCGAGCACGCGCGCGAAGGCGAAACCAGGGGCGCCGGCCCAGGCTCGACTGGGTTCCCCGTCCGTTGGCAGGCCGGCCCCGTCGACCCGATAGGCGACATCGCCCACGGGGAGCGGGGCATCCAGGGTGACGACGTCGCCGACGACCCCCGTGATGGTGCGCTCACCGAGGAACGCCTCCGTCGGCAGACCCTTCTCGGGGGTCGCGAACGTGCCGTCTCCGAACGGCCCCGGGCCGTCGTACTCCCGGAATCCCGTCCGGCTCACGACGCGGATGCGCTCGCCCGCGACCGCTCCCGGCCAGAGCGTCCAGTCCTCGGTCGCCGTCTTCGTATCGAGTGCACCGCCGAAGGTTGGCACCACGTCTCCGCCCGTCGCCTGGAGGACCTCGGCACCGCATCTCGCCTCGACCACCATGACGAGGGACCGCATCGGTTCCCCGGTGGGGATGGCATGGCCCGCACCGACGTTGGAGGTCACCACCGTCGCGGTGAGCTGGGTGCCGACCACCTCGGTCTGGACGTCCACCGCCGCCGCCAGTGCCAGGAGCGGTCCATCGCCGCGGGGACCATCCCAGAGATGCCGGCGTACGGTGCCGGGGGCGCGGAACCAACCCGTCGCCAGGTCGATGAGGGGCGCGCTCTCGGTGAGGTCGGCCGCGTTCCCGTACCGGGTCTCCGGGGGCATGTGGCAGCTCTGGCACGGGCTGGACGGGGCGTACGCGCCCGCCGACCACTCGGAGAACGTGGAGTGCACCGGCAGTCCGTCGGGCCACCGCTCGGGGTCGAGGGACTCGCCGGGGATCAGCGCCTGCTGCTTGGATTCGTGGCAGGTGGCGCAGAACTCGGCGCTGAGGAAATGGTCGCGCTGGACAGAGCCCATCCTCGGGTTCGGCACGTCCGGGAAGGGGCCGAAGGTCAGCGGAGCCCACTCGAAGCCGAGCATCGACGAGGGGTCGGACGGTCGGAGAAGCGTCAGGGCTCCGCCGACGCCGGGTGGCGCGGAGAGGTCGACGGACTCGGCCTTGTGACAGACATCGCAGTGGATGCCCTCGGTGTACGCGCGGCCCGTGGCCTCGAGCAGGCTGCGGCCCCCGAGAGCGCCGTCGATACCGGGAGCGTGGCAATCGGCGCAGCCTGCCGTGTCGGTGGCGATGCCGTCGCAGCTCGTGGTCTCGCCGCAGTCGGAATTGAGGTCGGGAAGCGCTCCAGACCCGAGGTAGCAGCGGTCCGCCGTGGACTGCGTGCCGGGAGCGAGGCCCGGTCGCCACACCCCACCGGCGTCGGAGCAGGCGGCCGCATCACCGAGCGCGGCGGTGCCTGCGAACACGTCGTGGACCACGGGGTTCGACGCCGCGTCGCGGTGAGGCGAGCCCGTCCAGTCGGTCACCATCGAGCCGTGGCAGTGCCCGCACTGGCTCGTGTTCCCGAGCTCACCCGCCACGCCGGGGTCCTGGAACACGTAGTCGGGATTGTCGACCGTCGGGAACCGGACGAGCGCGATGGAGGCGTTCGCTCCAATCGGGCTCGTGGCGCCCGTTCGAGCTTCTGAATGAGAGGCGATGATCCACCGACCCCCATCGAGCCGAACCGTCGCTTCGCCAGCGGCGTCGGTGGAGGTGTGCATCCCGCCGCCCACGCTCACCCAGGCGCCTTCGACGGGCTGACCGTCGAGCGTGACGGTGACCGCCACCTCATTGGAGAACGGCTGCTCGACGATTCCGGTGTCGACAGTGTCGATGGTGGGCGTTGGAGCCGACGCCGGGAGGCTCGTGTCTGCCGGCGTGGACGGACCGGAGCAGGCGACGACGAACAGGGTGGGAACCAGAAGACGCATGCGGCTCTCCTAATGCTGCCTTCACTTGGCTGCTTCGCAGCGCCACAGGTCAATCGGCACGTGCCCGGATCTCGAGGAAGATGTCGAGTAGCTTCGGGGAGACCTGCACGTCTCGGAAACCGGCAGCCCGAACGTTGCTCACCGTGTCGCGGTCGATGTGCGCCCCCCAGAAGTGGAGCGGCAGAGGGTCTGCGAGCTTCATCAGGGGTGCGAGGACGGCGTGGTGGGACAGCACGTGCTCCAGGAGGAATACCGAACCTCCGGGGCGCACGACACGGCGAACCTCCTCGAGACCCCGTACCGGGTCGGGCACCGAGCAGAACACGAAGGTCGCACAGGCGACGTCGAAGGTTTCGTCTTCGAAAGGCAATTCCTGGACATCCGCCTGAATCAGCTCGGCGGTGCTGTCGAGGGCACCCGCCCGTCTCCGAGCGCGCTCCAACATCTTCGGTGACAGGTCGACTCCGGTCACCTGGTGATCGGCACGGTGGTACGGGAGGTTCTTGCCCGTGCCGACCCCGACCTCGAGGATCCGGCCGCCCGGCACCTGCTCCCAGAGCGCTCGGCGCCAGCCCCGGTACCACAGCTCCATCACCCAGTCGACGGCGTCGTAGATGGGCGCGATCCGGTCGTAGCGCCCTCGGGTCAGGCTCGACTCGCTCATGAGCCCCCCGCACGGCTTCGGAGGAACACCGCACTCCCCACGAAGAGCGCTCCGGCGACGGCGACCGAGATCCCGACGATCAGGGGATCGTTCTGGATCCGCAACCACGCGAACGCCGCCATCACTACGGCATCGAGAAGCACCGCGGCGCCGACGATGGCCACGTTGGCGTTCACCTCCTCCCGCAGGGACCGCAGCAGCCCGACGTGAACGAGGATGTCCATGGTCAGGTACAGGAACACCCCCATCGACGCGATGCGGGAGAGGTCGAAGAACGCTGCCAGCGTCGCAGCGATGGCGGCCACGTACACCGTGTTGTGGTCCAGCACAGTGCCCGGCATGCCCAGGTGGCGGTGCGGGATGAGCTCCATCTCGGTGAGCATGGTGATCATGCGCGAGACCGCGAACATGCTCGCCAGGATCCCACTCGACGTGGCCACCAGGGCGAGCACGACGGTCGCCGTGACTCCCGCGTCTCCGAGCGCGGGGCGAGCGGCTTCGGCCAGCGCGTAGTCCCGCGCCTGCACGATCTCCTCGAGCGTGAGCGACGAGCCCACGGCGAACGCGACCACCAGGTACACGGCCACGCACACCACGAGGGACAGGATGATCGCCCGCCCCACGTTCTTCTCGGGATCGACGACCTCGCCCCCGCTGTTGGTGATGGTCGTGAAGCCCTTGTACGCGAGGATTCCGAGGGCCGATGCGCCAATGAAGGTGCCGATCGAACCGCCTTCGGTCCAGCCCCGTTCGGCCACCGGGAAAGACAGGCCGGAAGCCCACAGTCCGACGATGCCGAACACGAGGATACCGAAGACCTTCACGGCGGCCGAGAGCGTCGCGACACGACCGATGACGTCGTTACCGAGCAGGTTGAGTACCAGCGTCATCGCGACCACGGCGACGGCGATGACAGGGACGGCGATGGCGTGCCCCTGGAGATCGAACGGACGGAGGGCGTAGGTCGCGAACGTACGGGCCACGAGGCTCTCGTTGATCACCATCGACAGCGCCATCATCAGGGATGCCGCTGCCGTGATCACGCCGGGTCCCCATGCCTTCTTCAGGATCATCGCGATGCCGCCCGCGGAGGGGTAGGCGCTGGCGACCTTGACGTAGCTGTAGGCCTGAAACGCCGCGACGAGCGCGCCGCTGACGAAGGCGAAGGGGAACAGCGCTCCGGTGAGCTCGGCCATCTGGCCCGTCAGCGCGAAGACACCGGCACCAATCATCACGCCCGTGCCGAGGGCGACCGTGGAAATCAGAGACAGGCTTCCGGCTTCGTAGTTCTCTTTCACGGCGACCTCCGATCGACGAAGGCTCCTATGAGACCCACGAGCACGAAGAGCGTGCCCAGCACGGACCAGCCCGGCCCCGCGACCGGAGGCACGGCGGACGCGAGGCAGAGCCCGCCTGTGACAATCAGGGCCGGGACCACCATGGAGCCGCGTGCCCCATCCTGTGCGTCCAACGCCGGAGCAGGCTGTGGCCATACGCCGCGTTCCAGCATCTCGGCTGCCCCGAGTGGGAGGCGTTCTGCGAGCTCCCACCACAGGGGTAGCGACCGTTCGAGTCCGTCCCGAAGTCGCTCCAGCGAGAACAGCTGGTCCTTGAGACGATCCAGGTACGGCTCGGCCTCCTTGGAGAGATCCATGGTCGGATCGACCGCGAGCACGACGCCCTCCACCGTCACCAGCGCCTTCCCCAGCAGCACGGTGTCGGATGGGAAGATCACACCGTGACGCGCGCCGATGGACAGCTCCTCGTAGACCAGCTTGGCGAAGCCGTACTCGGCGACGCTCTTGCCGTGCCAGGCGCGGTACCTCGCCTCGACCGCATCCCGGAAACCGGCGACGTCGGCATTCGGCTCCAGGCGAGCCATTCGGAGGAGGAAGTAGGATGCGAGATCGACATCCCCCCGGCCGAGTGCCCAGAGCAGCAAGGCGCACTGCCGACGCATGCGGTCGTTCAGCCGGCCGAAGATCCCGAAGTCGAGCAGCACGATCTCACCCTTCGGCGTGACGTGCAGGTTGCCAGGGTGGGGGTCCGCGTGGAACAAGCCGAAGTCGAAGATCTGGGCGAGGACCGCCTCGGTACCGCGTCGCATGAGGGCTCGACGATCGATCCCGTGTTGCTCGAGGGCCTGGACGTCGTCCATCGGGAACCCCTCGACGAAGTCCATGACGATGACGTCCCGTGTCTCTCGATGAATCGTGGGAACCCGAACATCCGGCCAGTCGGCGAATCGGGCGCCGACCTCACGGGCGACCCGGGCCTCGATCCGGAAGTCGAGCTCGCGCCGGGTGTACTCGGCGAGCTCGCGAGCGGCCGCCACGGGCCGATACGAGCGGGTTGCTGGCCAGTGACGTTCCATCTGTTCGGCGAGCCAGAGCAGGATGCCGAGGTCCTCTTCGACGATCGCGTCGATTCCGGGACGCTTCACCTTCACGGCGACCTGCTCCCCAGACGCAAGCTGGGCGCGATGGACCTGGGCGACCGAGCCCGCAGCGAGGGGCTCCGGTTCGAAGTGTGTGAAGACCCCGTCGATGGGCGTTTCCAGCTCGCGTTCGATGGTCGCGCGGATCTGCTCGGTGGGGACCGGCGGAACCTCGCTCTGGAGATGATGGAGCTCTTCGGCCAGCTCGGCGGGAATCAGGTCGGTGCGGACGGAGAGGATCTGCCCGATCTTCACGAACGCCGGCCCCAACCGGGTCAACGCGATGCGGACACCGACCGGCCACGGGTGGTCCGAGACGCGGCGTCCGGTCCACCGGGCCCAGGTGCAGTGCAGGCGGCAGGACAGGCTGGCGCAGCTACTGATCCGCATCCGCGCCGCGGGGACGTGAAGCCCCTCGAGCATGAACGTGGTCACCACCTCGGACAGGCGCTTGGCAGACGGGCGGGTCAGGGCGTCCTCCCGGTCTGCTCGAGGAGAGCGTCGACCATCTGCGGAAGCGCCTTTCGCTCGGCCCAGCGAAGCAGGGGGCCTGGGACGGGCTTTCCGAGGTCGGCCATCGCCGTGAGCTTCACCCGGGTGCGTCCCCCGGAGAGAGGCTCCAGGGCCCAGGAACCCGAGGTGTCGTCGAGCGTTCCGCTACCAGGCACGTACTCCCACGACGCCACATAGGGGCTGTCCGAACCTCCAGCTCGCGTGGTCATCCGGACCGACCAGGTCCGATCGCGGAACGGCCAAGGCAGATTGGTCAGCCCATCACAGACGATAGCATTCGCCTCGACGCGAGTGACCGAGGCCGTCTTCATGTAGGGCACCCAGGCGTGCTGAGCGCCCGTCCCGCTCAGGGGGGGCCACAGGGACGCGGCCTCGCGCTCCACGACGACGTCGATGGTGGCTCGCAGCACCCCATCCTCCGACGAGGCTCGGTAGATGGCGTCGTGCCCCCACGCCACCCCCATCGTCGCGACCAGGATCACGGTCGCTCCGGCAGGTGGAGCGCATGTGCACGGCAGCACGTTGGGAGCTGGTCACGGATGATCTCGAGCGCCTGTCGTGCCTTCGCGACGAAGTCGGAGGCACTGTCCACGACGTGGACATGGGGATGTGCGCTCCATGCAGCCAGAATGCGTTCGTCGAGGGCACGCGCTTCGTCGACCGACTCGACACGGAGCGGGTTCGAGTGGTTGTACCCCTGGTGGGCAGCCGGAGTCCTCAAGTGGATGACCGCTGTGTAGCGGGCCAGCTCCATCTCCAGAGAGCTGCCGACCTGCATCCAGTAGTCCGCGTCGTCGCCAGCCCAGTACGCGAGTCCGTCCACCGTTCCGCGATCGCAGAGCCCGACCGCCACTCGACCCTCTTCGAGCACGAGACGCTCCACCTCTCGTTGAACATGGAAGATGGCCCGCTGGGCAGCCGCCCTCCCTGCGCCGGTGTCGTGCCGTGGGAAGCCGCCGCCGAAGACGACACCCGCGGCCTCCGGGAGGACGGCGACATGCTCGCAGAACGCACGAAGCGCGACCTCCAGGACCGCGGTCTTCCCCGCGCCGGGGCCCCCGGTCACGGCGACGAGGCGACACGAGTGGCGGGAGTGGCCACACCCGCACGGGCCCAGTCCGGTCTGGAGGACGCGGCTCGTCATGCCACCCTCTGCATCCGGAGCCGCAGGGCATTGCCGATGACGGACACGGACGACAGGCTCATCGCGCCCGCCGCCAGCATCGGGGAAAGGAGTACGCCGAAGAACGGGTACAGGATGCCCGCGGCGATCGGGATGCCGGCGGTGTTGTAGGCGAACGCGAAGAACAGGTTCTGCCGGATGTTCGCGAGCGTCATCCGCGACAGCTTCCGCGCGCGTACGATGCCCATGAGGTCGCCCTTCACGAGCGTGACGCCCGCGCTCTCCATCGCCACGTCCGTCCCGGTCCCCATCGCGATGCCGACCGCGGCACGCGCCAGTGCAGGGGCGTCGTTGATGCCGTCGCCCGCCATGGCCACCGTGCGTCCCTCGTCCGTGAGCGCGGCGATCTTCGCGGCCTTGCCCTCGGGAAGCACGCCCGCCACCACCTCGTCGATCCCGAGCTTCGCGCCGACAGCTCTCGCGGTCGCCTCTGCGTCGCCCGTGAGCATCACGATGCGCAGGCCTTCGGCGTGCAGCGCCCGGATCGCGTCCGGCGTGGTCTCCTTGATCGGGTCGGAGACGCCGACCAGACCCGCGAACCCCCCGTCCACGGCCACGTACATCACCGTCTGCCCTTCGCTGCGCAGCTCTTGAGCGCGCGCCTCGGTGGCGTCCGACACGTCGACCGAGACTTCGCCCATCATGGCCCGATTGCCCAGGGCGACCGTTCGATCTCCGACCCGGCCGCGCACGCCCTTGCCAGTGACGGACTCGAAGTCGCCGGCTTCGCGGCGCTCGGCTCCCCGCTCGTCGGCACCCGCCACGATGGCCTCGGCGAGTGGGTGCTCGCTGCTGCGCTCGAGTGCGGCCGAGAGCGCGAGCAGCTCGGACTCCTCGAGGCCCTCGGGAACTACGGCCGTGAGCGCCGGGCGACCGAGGGTGAGCGTGCCAGTCTTGTCGACGACGAGGGTGTCGACCCGCGCGAGGACCTCGATGGCCTCCGCATCCTTGAAGAGCACGCCGAGGCCGGCCGCCTTTCCGGTGGAGACCATGATCGACATCGGCGTCGCCAGACCGAGCGCGCACGGGCACGCGATGATCAGCACCGCCACGGCGTTGATCAGGGCATACGCCATGGGCGGCTGCGGTCCAACGAGCGCCCAGACGACGAAGGTCACGACCGCCACGAGCACGACGGTGGGCACGAAGATGCCCGACACCTGATCCGCCAGCTTCTGGATGGGTGCGCGCGTCCGCTGGGCCTCGGCCACCATGGTCACGATGCGGGACAGCAGCGTGTCGGCGCCGACCTTTTCCGCGCGGATCAGCAGCCCGCCCGTGCCGTTCACGGTGGAGCCGATCACCGCATCGCCAGCCTCCTTCTTCACCGGCACCGGCTCGCCCGTCACCATCGACTCGTCGACACTGGAACGCCCTTCCAGCACCTCGCCATCGACGGGGATCTTCTCGCCGGGACGCACCCGCAAGCGGTCTCCGACCTCGACCTCCTCGAGAGGCACGTCTTCTTCGGTGCCATCGTCCCGGACCCGCCGGGCTTCCTTGGCGGACAGCTCGAGCAGCTTGGCGATGGCCTGGCTGGTCTGGCTGCGTGCCCGGAGCTCGAGCACCTGGCCGAGCAGGATCAGCGCCACGATGACCGCAGCGGCCTCGAAGTAGACCGGCACCTCACCGTGCTGGCGGAAGGACTCGGGAAACAGCCCTGGCGCGACGGTAGCGAGCACGCTGTAGCCGTACGCGACGGACACGCCGAGCCCGATGAGCGTCCACATGTTCGGGCTCGCGTTGCGCACGGACGCCACGGCCCGCACGAAGAACGGCCAGGCGGCCCAGAGCACCACGGGGGTCGCCAGCACGAGCTCGACCCAGGGTCTCGTTTCACCGAGCACGCTCGACATCGGGCGCCCCGGGAGCATGTCACCCATGGCGATGGCGAACACCGGCAGCGCGAACAGGGTCGCCACCCAGAACCGCCGGGTCATGTCGCGCAGCTCGGAGTCGTCTGCGGGAGCGTTCGGATCGAAGGTCTTGGGCTCCAGCGCCATCCCGCAGATCGGACAGTCGCCGGGGCCCACCTGCTCGATCTCGGGGTGCATCGGGCAGGTGTAGATGGCTTCGGGATCGGCGGGCGGCTCCGGTTCTCCTGGCGAGAGGTACTTCTGGGGATCGGCCTCGAACTTCGTCTTGCAGCCCGCGCTGCAGAAGACGTAGTCCTCACCCTCGTGGGTGTGGCGGTGGGGTGTCGTCGTGCGAGGGGTCATCCCGCACACGGGGTCCTTCGGCAGGTAGGCCTTCGGATCGGCGACGAACTTCTCCTTGCAGCCGGCACTACAGAACAGGAACTCCTCGTCGCGATGGACGTGGCGGTGGGGTGTGTCGGCTTTGGGGGTCATGCCGCAGACGGGATCGCGGTCCATGGGGTCCTCGGGTCAGTCGGGGTTCGTGAGGCTCAAGCGTCGATTCCGAGTCGCTCGATGTGTCGGTACAGGGTCGCCAGGTGCACGCCGAGCGCCTCGGAGGCCTGGCGCTTGTCGCCGTCGCAACGGCTCAGGACCTGCTGGATGTGGGCGCGCTCGAAGCGCTCCATGGCTTCACGCAGGTTCGCAGTGCGCCCACCGGTGTCGGGGTCGGGCAGGTCCCCGGCGTCGATCCAGGGCCCCCGAGTCAACAGGACGGACCGCTCGAGCACGTTGGAGAGCTCGCGCACGTTGCCCGGCCAGCCGTGGCTGCGCAGCTTCGTGAGCGCCTCGGTGGTGAGGCGAGGGGTGGCGCGGCCCAGGGACCGGGCGTGTCGCTCCAGCAGGCGCCGCGAGAGCTCGGGCAGGTCGTCGAGCCGCTGCCGCAGGGGTGGGAGCTCGATGCGCATCACGTTGAGGCGGAAGTACAGGTCCTCCCGGAACCTCCCTTCGTCGATCGCCTGGCGCAGCGGGCGGTTGGTGGCCGCGACCAGGCGGAACTCCACCTTCCGCGGGCGGTCCGAGCCGAGCGGCACGACCTCGCGGTTCTCGATGACCCGGAGCAGCTTGGTCTGGGTCGCCAGCGGCAGCTCGCCGACCTCGTCCAGGAACACGGTCCCGCCGCGGGCCGCCCGGAACACCCCGTCGCGTGCCCCGGTCGCACCGGTGTATGCGCCCTTCTCGTACCCGAACAGCGTGGCGTCCACGAGGGTCTCGGGCTGCGCGGCCAGGTTCACCGCGATGAAGTCGCGATCCGAGCGGTCGGAGCGCTCGTGCAGCGCGCGCGCCACGACTTCCTTTCCGGTCCCCGACTCGCCCTCCAGCAACACGTTCGCCGGGGTGGGCGCCACCTGGGTGATCAGCGACTCCACGGCGGCCATCGCGGGCGAGTGCCCGACCAGGTCGATCCCGGCGCGCTCGCGGACCTCCTGGCGCAGGCGGCGCACGCGCTCGTGCAGATCCCGCTTCTCGAGCAGGTCCGCGACCTTACGTCCCAGCGCGTCGAGGGCGATGGGCTTGAGCAGGTAGTCGGACGCACCGACCCGCAGCGCCTCGACCGCGGACTCCACGGACGCATAGGCGGTCATCAGCACGGTGAGCGCGTCGGGATGCTCGGTCTGCAGGTGGCGGATCAGCGCCAGCCCGTCCATGCCCGGCATGCGCAGATCGGTGAGCACGAGGCGGAACGTCGTGGACTCGAGGGCGGCGAGCGCCTCCTCGCCGGAGCCGGCCGTCTCGACCTCGTAGCCCTGCAGGCGCAGGTAGCGGGCGAGGTTGTTCCGGAGCACCGCCTCGTCGTCGACCACCAGGATCGGGTCGTTCATCGTCATCCTTCGCTCCCGCAGGCGCAGTCGGGGAGCTCCACGGTGAAGCTCGCTCCACCGGTCTCGAGGTTTTCGGCGGTGATCTTGCCGCCCAGCGCCGTGACCAGGCGGTCCACCACGAACAGGCCGAGCCCCGTGCCCTGCCCGACCGGCTTGGTGCTGAAGAACGGCTCGAACAGCGTGCTCGTGTCGTCGGGGAGCCCTTCGCCCTCGTCCGCGACCGTGAACACGACGCGCTCCCCGTCTCCGCGGACCCGGATGTGGACCGTTCCCTCCCGAGGCGACGCATCCACCGCGTTCAGGCCGAGGTTGAGGAGCACCTGCACCAGCCGGTCACGGTTCGAGCAGAGCGTCAGGTCGTCGGCCTCGACCGAGAGCGAGACGCCCCGTTCCCGGGCGGAGTGGCGGAGCAGCCGGGCGACGTCGTCGAGGAGCTCGTCCGCGTCGAACCGGGCACGCTGGTCGGTCGGCGTGCGCCCGAGATCGACGAGCTCGCGGACCAGGACGCCCATGCGGCGCGCCTGGTCCCGCAGCACGGGCAGCGCGTCGCCGACGGAGCCGGGGTCCATCTCGAGCAGCTCGAGCTCGGAGCTCAGGCTCGCCAGGGGGTTGCCGATCTCGTGGGCCAGGCCCGCCGCGAGGGTACCCAGCGCCGCCATCTTCTCCTGGTGGACCAGGTGGGCCTGGAGCTGCTTCGACGCGGTGACGTCGCGCTCGATCTCGAGCAGGGCGGTCGGGCCGTCGGGGCCGGGCACCGGAAAGCGCTCGACGGCGAGGATCTCGGTGTCGCCGTTCGCAGTTCTGCGAACCCGCTCTTGCGGCGGCTCGGGAGCCGTGTCGTCGGCCGCGAAGAAGGCCTCGGCGGGACACGTCTGCCCCTCGGGCGTCTCGTGCACCGTGCGGCAGCCGCACCCGACGATCGCGGGCCCGTACGCGTCCATCGCCGCCTTGTTGGCCTTGAGGATGCGTCGATCGGGACCGATGACCACGATGCGGTGATCCAGCGTGTCGAGCAGCGTGTCCGAGAACTTGCGGGCGGCGTCGAGCTCGGCCGTGCGCTCCTCGACCTTCGCATCCAGCGTGTGCACGGCGTCGGCGAGCGCCTTGCTCATGGCGTTGAACTCCCGCGCGAGCAGCCCCACCTCGTCGTCTCTCTGGACCGGAACGGTCTCGCCATACGCACCCTGGGCGATGCGCTGCGACGCGCTCGCGAGCTCCTCGATCGGGGCGGCGATGCGGCGGACGAGCAGCAGGATCACACCTGCGAGCAGGGCGGTGAGCACTCCACCCAGGATCAGGGCTCGGGTCGCCATGGGCTGGAGCACGTACGCGGCTTCGTCGACGGGCACCTCGGCCCACACGCCCCAGGGCAGGTTCACGGCTGGGGCGTAGGCCGCGAAGTGACGCTCCCCGTCGACCTCGACGACGCCGTGCCAGGCCTCGCCGACGCGGGCGTGCTCGGCTGCCGCTCCCTGGATCGGTTCACCGGGGTGGACGTGGGGTTCGTCCTCCTCGAAGGCGTGGCAGACCACGTCGCCGTTGCGATCGACGATGTAGGCGAGCCCTCCGAAGGTGCTCCGGGCGCGCTCGCTGATCATGTCCTGGTGAAGCGTGAAGCTCACGCGACCGCAGAGGCTCCCACCCCCGTCACGAGGCGCTGCCACGACGACCTCGTGCCCCCCGTGATGCGCGTGCTGCATGCGCGCGATGCCGCCCTGTGCTCGGCAGGCCTCGACCGCCCACGATGCATGGTCGTCGGACCGCGCGATGACCTGCCCCGTGGCATCGAGCACGATCAACTCCTCGATCATCGGGGAGCGGGCGACCACCTCGGCCAGGACGGCGTCCTGGGCCTCGACGCCCCCCGCCAGAGCGGTCAGGAGGGCCGTCTTCTCCGCGAGGAAGTCGTCGACCTCGGAGGCGTACAGCCTCGCGGTCTTGCCGAGGTTCTCCTCCAGGAGACCCGCCACGACGTCCCGGCTGCTCCAGTACGACAGGAGCACTGTCGCCAACAGCGGGACCAACGCGACGCCGACGAACCAGAGGATCAGGCGGCGTGCGAGGGGCCGGACACGAGCAGGGGGTGGGGTGGCCATGGAACGTCCTCTAGAGCAACTCGCGTGCCGACGGAGGCGCAACCGACCAACGCCGACAATGACGCATTCGCTTCGCAGGCATGCGAAATCGCTTCGTATCGCTGCGAACCACTGCGCGTGAAAATTCAGGTTCTAGCGTTGTTGGGCGTTGGCGCGCATCTTGCTTGGGGCCCGTACGTAGGAGAACCACCCCATGGCTCGTGTCATCACCACACTCACCCTGATGGCCCTCGCGGGATGCGGAGGCCCCTCCACGCCCGAGGCCCCTCCCGAACCTGCCGCGGCTGCGTCCAAGCTCCCCGCAGACGGTCAGCGCTACGATCCCGCAGTCGACACCTCCGAAGTCCCCGATGGGGCGTGGATGTGCGACATGGGAACCGTGCACTACGCCGCCCCGCGTGCGGGGGAGTGCCCCGTGTGCGGCATGAAGCTGGTGCAGAAGAAGTAGCGCCCGTGCTGACGCTCCTCGCCGGCCTCGCCCTCGCAGCCGACCCGTCTTCACCGGGCGCGGTCGAGACGTACGTGGCCACTGCACTTTCGAACCACCCCGACATCGCAGCCGACCGGGCGGCCTGGCAGGCATCGCTCGAGCGGATCCCGGGCCAGCGCACGCTGCCCGAGCCGCGCGTGTCGGTGGGGGGATTCGTGCAGTCGGTCGAGACACGCGTGGGTCCACAGCAGGCGCGACTCGGCGTCCAACAGGCGATCCCCTGGCCGTCTCGGCTCGTGCAGGCGGGCAAGGCCGCATCGTCGGACGCCGATGCCGCCGAGCTCCTGGTGGATGCCTCCGAGCGGCAGATCCGCGAGCGTGTCGAGCTCGCCTACTGGGCGCTGTGGCAGGTTCGGGAGCAGCGGGTTCTGCGCGCCGAGCACCTCACCATCCTCGAGGGCCTCGCCGCGACCGTGCGGGCTCGGGTCGAGGTCGGGCAGGCATCGCTCGCCGATCTCCAGCAGGTGGAGCTCTCCCGGTCCAGGCTGGAAGATGCGCTGGCGACGCTGGACGCGGAGGAGTCGGCCCGCATCGCGCAGCTCCGGGCAGCGGTGGGCGACGCCGTCGATGCCGCGCCGACCACGACAGAGCCCGCCCTGGCGGAGCCCCCGGAGGGCGAGCTGTCCGCAGGTGCTCACCCGAGGCTCCGCTCCCTCGACGCGATGGCGGGCGCTGCGGAGCACCGTGCGCGCGCCGCAGCAGGCCAGCGGCTCCCGGACTTCACCGTCGGCGCGGACTGGATCGTGACGGGCCCCGCGCGCATGGACGGGGTCGCCGACTCCGGGAAGGACGCCGTCGCGCTCGGGGTCGGCCTGCGGGTGCCCCTGTGGCAGGGCACGTATGGCCACGATGTCGCTGCCGCGCGTCGCATGGAGGACAGTCTGCGGTCCCGTCGACTGGCGCGAGAGGACGATCTCCAGGCCGCCGTCGACGCCACGGCGGCCCGGGTGCGGGACAGCGCCCGCCGCGTCGAGCTCGTGGAGCAGACCCTGCTCCCCCAGGCGCAGGCCGCCTACGAAGCCGTGCTCGGCGAGTACGCGGTCGGGCGGGCCCAGGTCTCGCAGACCCTGCTCGCGCAGCGGGATCTGCTCGACCTCGCCCTCGAGCGCCTCTCTGCGATGGCCGACCACCAGATGCAGTGGGCTCGCCTCACCTCCCTCACCGGGGTCGTCCCATGATCTCCGTCACCACAGGAAGCTCCGATGTCTGACGCGTGGAAGTCCCTCCTGGGGCGCGCTCCAGGCTGTCTCGCCCTTCTCTTCGTGGCCGTGCTCGCGTTCGCGGCAGGCTCGATTCTCACGGGGGGTGGTGGCGACGCAGCCGATCCTCACGCCGGACACGTGGATGCCGATACGGTCTGGACGTGCTCGATGCACCCGCAGATCCGGCAGTCGGAGCCTGGCTCGTGTCCGATCTGCGGGATGGACCTCATCCCCGCGGGTGGGGCGTCGTCCAGCAGCGCCAACGACCAGGTGGTGCTCTCCGATCGGGCTCGGCGGCTGGCGCAGCTGCGGACCGAGCCGGTGAGACGCCAGGGCGGCACCGCCGCAGAGGTCCGCCTGCTCGGTAGGGTCGAGCCCGACGAGTCCACCCAGAAGGCCGTGACCACCTGGATCGGCGGCCGCATCGACGAGCTCCAGGTGAACACGACCGGCGAGCGGGTCCGCAAGGGTCAGGTGATCGCGACGCTGTACTCCCCCGAGGTCTACGCCGCGCACCAGGACCTGCTCACCGCCCGCAAGCAGGTCGAGCGGCTGGGCGAGGCCTCCCCGTCGGCGGTCTCGGCCGCCCGGTCCGCACTGGCCGCTGCCGAGGACCGCCTCCGCCTCCTGGGCGTGCCCGACGCCGAGCTGGAGCGCATGGCGTCTGCAGAGCGCCCGCGGCAGTCGGTGCCGATCCGCTCTCCGTTCAGCGGGACCGTGATCGAGCGGGTCGCGACCGAGGGCGCGTACGTGCAGACGGGCTCGCCGCTGTACCGGATCGCCGACCTCTCGAAGCTCTGGATCCAGCTCGACGCCTACGAGAGCGACCTGCCGCGCCTCCAGGTCGGGCAGGAGGTCTCGCTGCAGGTCGAGGCCATCCCGGGTCAGACCTTCGAGGGCCGGGTCGCGTTCGTCGATCCGACGCTCGACCCACAGCGGCGCACCGCTCGAGTCCGGGTCGAGGTCGGGAACCCCGATGGCCTGCTCCGCCCCAACATGTTCGCCGAGGCCACGGTCTTCACGGGGGAGACCTCGGACGAGGCCCCACTCGTGATCCCCGCGTCCGCACCGTTGTTCACCGGCAAGCGCTCGGTCGTGTACGTCGAGCTGCGCGACGAGGAGACCCTGGCGTACGCACCCCGTACGGTGCGCCTCGGCCCGCGGTTGGGTGACTACTACCCCGTCGTGGCGGGGCTCTCGGAGGGTGACCGCGTGGTGACCCGAGGTGCGTTCGCCCTCGACGCCGACCTCCAGATCCGCGGCGGGCCGAGCATGATGAGCCAGCCGGACGACCTGTCCGCGGGGCCCTGGGCGAGCGTCGTCCAGCTGCCTGCAGCCGAGCGCGAGCGCCTGGGTCCGGTGATGCGCACGTACCTCGAGGTGCAGAAGGCTCTCGCCGAAGACGACCACGAGGCGGCGGTCGCTTCGGCCGAGGCGCTCCTCCCCGTCATCGAGGCCGTGTCCCTGGACAAGGGGGCCGCGGCCTGGGCCGAGCTCGCGCCCGAGATGCGCGGCCATGCGCAACACGTGGCGCGGTCGAAGGACATCGAGGGCGCCCGGGCGGGCTTCGAGCCGCTGAGTGCGGCGGTCGAGGGGCTCCTCCGTACCTTCGGGAATCCCCTCGAAGCCGAGCTGCACGTGGCCTTCTGCCCGATGGCCGACGACAACCGCGGTGCACGCTGGGTGCAGCAGGGCGAGACCATCGACAACAGCTACTTCGGGGCCTCCATGCGCCAGTGCGGCGAGATCCGCTCGGAGATCGCGCCCGGTGCATTCCTGCCGGGTGCGACCAGTGCGACCCCTTCGCGGCCCGCCCCTGCAGGGCACGTGCACTGATGGCCGGCGAAGACGCACCCCAGGGGCTCTGGGAGGTCGGGATCGGCTGGTTCATCGAGAACAAGCTGATCGTCTTCCTGCTGACCGTGATGCTGATCATCGGGGGCCTGTCGGTGAGCCCGTTCGACACGGAGGTCGGCGGGCTGCCCCGCGACCCGGTCCCGGTCGATGCCATCCCCGACATCGGCGAGAACCAGCAGATCGTGTTCACGAGCTGGCCTGGCCGGTCCCCCCGCGATGTGGAGGATCAGGTCACCTACCCGCTCACCACGGCCCTGTTGGGCATCCCGGGCGTTCGCACGGTCCGCAGCTCGTCCGCGCTGGGGTTCTCGACGATCTACGTGATCTTCGACGACAGCGTCGAGTTCTACTGGTCGCGGACCCGGGTCCTCGAGAAGCTGTCGTCCCTGCCTCCGGGGACGGTTCCCGACGACGTGGTCCCGACCCTCGGGCCCGATGCCACCGCTCTCGGGCAGATCTTCTGGTACACGCTCCAGGGCCGCGACTCCGATGGGAACGTGGTCGGCGGCTGGGACCCCGACGAGCTCCGGTCCATCCAGGACTGGACGGTGCGGTACGCGCTCCAGTCCGTCGAGGGCGTCAGCGAGGTCGCCTCCATCGGCGGGTTCGTGCGCGAGTATCAGGTCGACGTCGACCCCGAAGCGCTCCGGGCGAACGGGGTGAGCATTGGCCAGGTCGCGAACGCGGTCCGACGCTCCAACCTCGACGTCGGCGCCCGCACCCTGGAGATCAACCGCGTCGAGTACCTGATCCGCGGGCTGGGCTTCGTGGAGAGCCTCGAAGACCTCGAGCAGACCGTGGTGGTCGCCCGTGAGCACACCCCCATCCGGATCCGCGACGTCGCCCGGGTGACCGAAGGCCCCGCGCTCCGGCGAGGCGCGCTCGACGACGCGGGCGCACCGGCCGTCGGTGGGGTGGTGGTCGCCCGCTACCTGGAGAATCCCCGCCGCGTCATCGCGAACGTGAAGGACCGGATCGCCGGGATCCAGGACGGGCTCCCGCGGCGCACGCTGGCGGACGGCACCGTCAGCCAGGTCACCATCGTGCCGTTCTACGACCGCACGACGCTGATCGACGAGACGCTCGGAACGCTGTCCACCTCGCTCTACCAGCAGATCCTGATCACCATCATCGTCGTGCTCGTGATGCTGCGGAACCTGCGCAGCTCGGTGCTGATCTCCTCGATCCTGCCGCTCGGCGTGCTCGGCACCTTCATCGTGATGAAGACCACCGGCGTCGACGCGAACATCATGGCGCTCGGCGGAATCGCTATCGCCATCGGCACGATGGTCGACATCGGCATCGTGTTCGTCGAGAACATCGAGCAGCACCTCGAGGGTGTGGAGTCCCATGCCGAGCGGGAGGTCGCGACCCGCAGGGCCGCCGCCGAGGTGGCGCCCGCGGTCCTGACCTCGGTGCTCACCACGATCGTCAGCTTCCTGCCGGTGTTCGGTCTGACGGCCACCGAGCTCCGGCTGTTCGCACCGCTCGCCTTCACCAAGACCTTCGCGATGTCCGCAGCGCTCGTGATCTCGCTGTTGCTGCTCCCGGGTGCTGCGCTGGTCGTGCTCCGCGAGCGACCGGGCCCACCGGACACGACCGCGACCGGCCCGCGACGCTGGCTCGCCTCGGTGTCGAGAGCGACCCACCTGCGGGACTGGCTCCTGATCGCCGGGGGGCTCTGGCTGCTTCCGACGACTTGGCTCGGAGCACTGCTCGTGCTCGGTCTCGGGGTGTGGCGTCTCGCGCGACCACTGGTGTCGACGCGTGCCGTCGACGGCGGGACCCTGGCTGAGAACGTGCTGACCATCCTCGTCGTCACGGTGCTCCTCACGAGCGACTGGCTGCCCCTGGGACCTGGCAACGGGCTGGTGCTCAACCTGCTGTTCGTGGGGGTCGTGATCGCCGTGGTGCTCGGGGGGTTCCGGCTGTTCGAGCGGGGCTACGGTGGCGCGCTCACCTGGGTGCTCGCCCACAAGAAGACCTTCCTGCTCGGCCCCGTCGCCATCGTGCTGTTCGGCGCGACCGCCTGGCTCGGCTTCGATGCCGTGTTCGGCTTCGTCCCGCAGGCCGTGCGCACGACGCGCCCGGTCTCGGCCGTCGCCCACGCGTTCCCCGGCTTCGGACGCGAGTACATGCCGCCGTTCGACGAGGGCAGCTACCTCTACATGCCGACCACGATGCCCCACGCCTCGATCGGCGAAGCGCTCGACATGTTGTCGACCATGGACGCCGCCATCGCGCAGATCCCCGAGGTGGACCGGGTGGTAGGCAAGCTCGGCCGGGCCGACTCCGCGCTCGATCCGGCACCCATCTCCATGATCGAGACGATCATCACCTACCACCCCGAGTACCGGACCGAGCCCGACGGCACGCGTGTCCGGGTGTGGCGCGACCACATCCGCACGCCCCGCGACATCTGGACGGAGATCACCGCTGCGGCGGAGCTGCCGGGTGTCACCAGCGCGCCTGTGCTGATGCCGATCAACGCCCGCATCGTGATGCTCCAGAGCGGGATGCGAGCCCCGATGGGCATCAAGGTGAAGGGGCCGTCCCTCGAAGCGATCGAGGCCTTCGGTTACGCGCTGGAAGGGGCGCTGAAGGATGTACCCTCGATCCGCCCCGAGACCGTGTTCGCCGACCGAGTTGTGGGCAAGCCCTACCTCGAGATCGATCTGGACCGCGAGGCTATCGGCAGGTACGGGCTCACGATCGTCGACGTGCAGCAGGTGCTCCAGGTCGCGCTGGGTGGAATGACCCTGACGCGCACCGTCGAGGGCCGCGAGCGGTATCCCATCCGTGTCCGGTACATGCGGGAGGACCGTGACAGCCTCGAGGCACTTCAGCGCGTGTCGGTGTCGACGCCGAGCGGAGACCCTGTGCCTCTCACGCAGCTGGCGGACATCCGATACGTGCGCGGTCCGCAGGTGATCAAGGCCGAGGACACCTTCCTCACGAGCTACGTCCTGTTCGACCGCGTGCCCGACGTAGCCGAGGTCGAGGTCGTCGAGCAGGCACGCGCGCTCATCCGCGACCGGCTCGATGCCGGGACGCTCGAGCTCCCCGATGGCGTGAGCTTCGACTTCGCGGGCTCCTACGAGAACCAGGTGCGCAGCGAGAAGCGCCTGCTGGTGCTGATCCCCATCGCGCTGTGCATGGTGTTCATCCTGCTCTACCTGCAGTTCCACCGCGTCGCGACGACCGCGATCATCTACTCGGGCGTGGTGGTCGCCGTGAGCGGAGGGTTCGGGTTGCTGTGGCTCTACGGCCAGCCGTGGTTCCTCGACTTCGCGTTGTTCGGGATGCCCATGCGCGACCTGTTCCAGGTCGGCACGGTGAACCTCTCGGTGGCCGTGTGGATTGGGGTGATCGCGCTCATCGGCATCGCGACGGACGACGGGGTGGTGATGGCGACCTACCTGAAGCAGGTCTTCGAGCGCAGTCCGCCAACGACCGTCGACGAGGTGCGCGCACGCACGCTCGAGGCGGGGTCCCGGCGCGTGCGTCCGTGCCTGATGACCACCGCGACCACACTGTTGGCGCTGCTCCCGGTCGTCACCTCCCAAGGCCGGGGGGCGGACATCATGGTGCCGCTCGCGCTGCCTGCGCTCGGCGGCATGACCATCGAGCTGGTGACCCTGTTCGTCGTCCCCGTGCTGTACAGCGCCTACGAGGAATGGCGCCTGCCCGCGCCCGTCCGGCCGTCCCCGGAGGTCCCGTGATGCTCACCGCCCTGCTGCTGGCCTGCACCACCGAACCTGCGGTTGTCGAGCCCATCACGCCGGAGCCGCCGCAAGCTGTGCCCGTTCCTGCCCCCGAGCCTGCCCAGCCCTATTGGGTCGAGCGAACCGACCTGGAGCTGGACGACCTCATCCGCGAGACCTGTGATGGTGCAGTCGCCAGTGATCGACCGGTGCTGCTCGCATTCAGCGCGCCATGGTGTGGCGACTGCAAGCGGGTCCGCCAGCTCGAGGACCAGGAGCCGCTGAAGTCCGAGCTGGAGCAGTGGTCCAAGGTCGTGGTCCATGTCGGCCGGTTCGACCGACACGCACCCCTTCGGGAGGCGTTCGGCGTGCAGAGCATCGCGCACTGGGTGGCGCTGGACCCTGACTGCGAGGTGCCCGTGACGGCTTGGAAGCGCCTCGCGGAGGGCGTCTTCGAGCCCGCCAGCGGGGAGCCGAGGTCGGCGGGCGACCTGGCGCGGTGGCTGCGGGCCGCGCGAACGAACCGAGTCGAGAGGAGAGATCCATGATCTGGATGAGCACGATTGCCCTGGGCCACATGGCCCTGGAAGAGCCCCTGCCGCGGTACCCATCCGACGGTTCGACCGCGAACAAGGCCTGCCCTTGCGGCGTCGGCGCGAGCAACCGACTCTGCGACGACCCGAACGACCGCAGCGACCCGGACCGGTCGGTCTACGTGACCCCCTATGCCCCCGGGGAGACCGTCACGCTGACCTGGCGCGAGACCATCGGGCATGCCGGACGGTGGCGCGTGGCGTTCGATCCGGACGGGGCCGACATGGACGACTTCAACGCGAACATCCTGCTCGACATCCCCGATCCCTCGGGCTCTGCGGGCAACACCGGCAACGGCGACCTCTGGGAGGTCGAGGTGACCCTGCCCGACACGCCCTGCGACAACTGCACCCTGCAGCTCGTCCAGATCATGGACGGCAACACGACCGCGCCGGTGGCCGATCCCATCGGCCGGTCGAGCTACTACCAGTGCGCCGACATCGAGATCAGCGATGGTGGGCCCGTCGACACGGACGACACCGACCCACCCATCGACACCGACGACACGGACCCCGTCGACACCGACACGGACGCACCCGCTCCGGTCGACCAGGCGGATGGCTGTGGCTGTGCAGCGGGTTCGGACGCGCCTGCTGGCCTGGCCTTCGTGCCTCTGCTCCTCGCGTGGCGGCGGCGCCGTTGAACGCTGTGCGTCCACCGCCACGCCACCTCGCCGTGAGCCTGGCGCTCTGCGGTCTGCCCTTCGTGGGCCTGGTGGCGTTCCTGCTCTGGTCGCATCGCGAGCTCGCGCTGTTGGGTCCGCCGTCCTCTGGACTGCTGGTCGCGCTGGGCATCGTCGGTGCACTGCTGCCCGGGCTCATGGTGGCCGACGTGTGGCGCAGGCTGCTCGGTGACCCACGCCAGTTCCATCTCGGGCTGCTCCTGCAGATGTACGCGTCCCTGATCCTCGGGTTCGCCAGTGTCTTCGCCTTGCTCCAGACGAGCGCAGTCGAGCCGCACTTCACGGGCATGGCGATGATGTGGTCCCCCCATCCGGGCACGCTCGGAATGCATCTCTCCGCGCTGCTCGAGGTGTTCGTCGACGCGCTCTACCTGAGCGTGGTCACGATCACGACGGTGGGCTTCGGAGACATCGTCGCCACCTCGTCTGCCGCCCGCCTGGTGGTGGCCGCCGAGGCCCTGACCGGTGTGGCGTTCATGGGGCTCGTGCTGGGGCGCTACTTCTCGTACTGCACCCACCGAACCTCCAGCCCGTCGAGTTGAGCACGTCCATTCCTCGCTGCTGTCGCCTCTCGCGGTCGTGAAACGGAGGGCGACGAGGCGAGCGCTCAATGGGCCCGACAACAGGACAGATCAACCAGTGTGGTCTTCCGCACACCGGGCCGTGTCTTTTCGCACATCTCTAGCCAATGCCCCACGGGGGCACGGGGACCCTTCGGCGCACCTGAATGGCAGGGCACGCGAGCATCGATCCGACTCGGCTCGGAGTTCGAACTCGCACTGAGGAAACTGAGACCGGCGTCGCGTATCGCGACACGGCTTCCTCGCAGGTTTGCGAATCTCGATATCAAACGCGCGAACAGCCGAAGCAGGTACATCCTCGCCTGATGTCGAGAACAGCAAGGTACTTCAAACGGAATCGCGGCATGTGGGCGACCCAATGAGGAGTTGGCACGAGTCGTGCTTCCGCATCGTGACACCCACATCACCGGAGACCGAGATGACCCCTCGAAGTCGCTCACTCAACGCCCGCCTTCCACATGCCAGCGCAATACTGTTGGCGCTGCTGGCGGGCGCCGGGTGCAAGAAGGAGGCAGCCGTCGAGCCGCCCCCCCTCGAACACGCTGTTTCGCCGCTCCCCAGTGTCGCCACCGAGCTCGTCGAGAGCCTCGGTCCGATCGAAGGCGCCTCGGACGCCAATGGCTGCGGCCGTCCGGGTGGCTGCGGCAACAGGGGGCAGGCCGACATGGGCGCTGGTCATGACGCGGCGCCGGGCACGGGTGGGCGTATGGGTGGCGGTATGAGGATGGGCTCGATGATGCCGCCCGCTGGCCGTCCGATGATGGGCAGCGGCGGGCCTGATCCGATGTCGTCGATGGGGGGGGAGCCGGCGTCGAAGGCCGTTCACCATGTCGGCGCCAAGGCGTTCTTCCTCGACCTCGCCGCCGAGCTTGCGCTGACCGTCGACCAACAGAAGCGAATCGGTGCTATCAAGCAGGAGGTGTCCACAGAGCTTGCGGCGTCGGACCGACGTGTCGGGGCTCTCGAAGAGGAGCTCTGGCGCCTGACGGCGTCCGACGCGCCAAAGCTCGAGTCCATTCGGATGAAGGCTACCGAGATCGGAAAGCTCACTGCGAAGAGGCGCAAGGCCTACATCGACGGAGTGGTGCGAGCCGCAGCTGTGCTCGATCCTGGGCAGCGCACCCGGGCGGCGGAGTTGGCCCCCGTCGAAGCGTCGGACCCGTCAATGGAAGGGGCGGGAATGGGTATGGGCAGCATGGGGCACAAGGGCATGGGCACGATGAAGACCGCGGATCCTGCGCAGGAACAGACGGTCACGGGCGGCAAAGGCATGGATGGTATGGGCATGGGCGGCATGGGGCACAAGGGCATGGGCGGCATGGGGCCGAAGGCCGGCATGGGCCACAAGGGCATGGGGCCGAAGGCCCGTATGGGGCGCAAGGGCATGGGCGGCATGGGCATGGGCCACACGGGGATGGGTGGAATGGGCATGATGGGCCGAGACCCCGGCGCGTCGGCTGGCATGATTCTCGACGCGACCTCCGCGCTGCCCGGATTCCCAGGGATGTCCCACATCTACCACGTCGGGGCCACTGGGTTCTACCTCGACCACCCCGAACACGTCATGCTCACCGGCGTCCAGCGGGACCGTCTCGAGGGCATTCGCGATCGCGCATCTTCCTCCCTGGCGAAGACCGAGGCGAAGATCGAAGACGCCGAACATCAGCTCTTCGTACTCACCGCTGCCCCTCGGCTCGACGCCGACGCGGTGTCTGCGGCAGTCGATAAACTCGCCGGCCTCCACGTCGAAGCGCGAGTGGACTTCATTCAAGCGGTCGGGGATGCCGCACAGGTCCTCACTGCAGAGCAACGGCAGGTCCTGGTTGGCGAGGCCTCGCTGTCGCAGACTCACGGAGGAAGATGACATGAGCGCTTCGAGGCTGTTCGCGCTGGCCTTGACGGTCGTGCTCGTTGCCGGGCATCCGGCGGATGCGCAGACCCCGGCGGACGACCACGCTGCACACCACCCACCACTGGAAGAGGGCAGTGGTGCAGAGCCTTCCGGAATGGGCGGTATGGGCGGCATGGGCGGCATGATGGACGACATGATGGAGAAGATGGGCGCGCCGAAACCCCGCGATCTGTACCCATCCCTGATGAGCCTGCCCGATCTTCCACCCGAAGAGCGAGACCGGGTGAAGCGAGACGCTCACGCACGGATGGTCGAAGGTGCCCAGCTGATGGAATCAGCCATGCAGTCGATGGCCACAGCCGCACGCCGCGAAGACTTCGCGAAGATGGAAGTCGTAATGCCCGATCTCCACGAGGGGGTCGCCCGGTTCGAGAGCGGGCTCGCAGCAAATCGAGCGCTGGCCGAGGGGCGTGCTCCCAGAAATGTCGCTCTGCGCTGGTTCAAGAAGGAGATGAACTTGAATCCTGCCGGCGGAGCTCAGCTGCATGCGGATTCCACCCGGGAGCGGAATCACCTGCTCTTGATTGGACTCCTTGCGCTCTTCGGCCTGTTGTCGCTGGTGATGTACATCCTCCGATTGCGTCGAGCCGCAGCGCTGGTGGCGTCCTTCACAGGGGCCGACAACTCTCCAGACGTCTCGAAAGCAAGGGGAGCCGGGCCGGACGATGCATCAGAGCCTCCTGAGGCCGAGTCAGGGCACCCGGCCGCGACTCTCCCTCGACTGCCCGATCCCGGGCGTCCGGTCCAGCCATCCCCCTCGTTCCCTGAGATGAAGTCGCGCTCGGAACCCGTGGAGAAGTGGAGCGGACACCTCAAAGTCTGCAGGATCTTCGACGAGGCGCGGGATGTGAAGACGTTCCGACTCGCCGCACAGGACCATGTGTCCCTGCCCTTCACCTACTTCCCCGGCCAGTTCCTCACGCTCAGTGCCGAAATCGACGGAAAGGTGGTGCGACGTAGCTACACGATCGCGTCCTCTCCCACTCAGAACCACTACGCAGCGATCACGGTGAAGCGGGAGGAACACGGTGTCTTCTCGCGGTTCCTGCACGACAGGGTCCAGGAAGGCGACACACTCGAGGTGTCGGCTCCGAACGGGAAGCTGACGTTCACGGGAGAGGAGCACGACAGCATTGTGCTCATAGCCGGCGGCGTCGGCATCACTCCCATGATGAGCGTCATTCGCTACCTCACAGACATCGGGTGGCATCGGGAGATCTTTCTCCTCTTCTCCTGCCGAACCACAAGCGACTTCATGTTTCGAGAGGAGCTCGAGCAACTCCAGCAGCGGCACGCCAATCTCAACGTGTACGCGTCGATGACGCGGAACGACGGTGCTATCTGGATGGGGCTGAAGGGTAGGTTCACCAAGGAGATCATCGAGCATCTCGTACCCGGACTGGCCAAGCGACGCGTGCATCTGTGCGGGCCACCGCCGATGATGGCTGCCGTTAGTGAGATGCTGACGGCTGTCGGTGTTGATTCGGGTCAGATTCACACAGAGGCATTTGGGCCCCCAGCAAAGAGAGGGAGGCCGAATCGACCCAAGCCAGCGGCACCAGAGACCTTTCAGGTGACCTTCAAGCGGTCCTCGAAACAGGGGACCCCTGCGCTCGAGGAGACCGTCCTCGATCTCGCGGATGAGTTGGGTGTCGAGATCGACAACAGCTGCCGCACTGGGCAGTGCGGGCTCTGCAAGGTCAAGCTGCTCGCAGGAAGCGTCACCATGCCGGTCGAAGACGCATTGACTGCTGCGGAGAAGCAGGACGGGGTGATCCTCGCATGCCAAGCGCGGCCCGATTCGGACGTGGAGGTGGACGCGTGAGTCGGGAGCGAGAGAGAGTCGTCGTCAGCGGGCTGTTCTTGCTGATGATGGTGCTATGGCTCGGGTTCTTCGTGCACCGGTCCCCCCGTTTCGCCGGCAGCGCGCTGGGCGGGGTACTCGGCGTGAGTGGATCGGTGCTCATGATGGTTCCGTTCGCCTACATGTTGGTGAAGCGCCTTCCACGGCTCAAGAGCGCCCTGACTCGGTGGGTGTCCATGCGGACCCTGCTCACCTGGCACATCTACGCGGGCGTGGCCGGCCCCATCCTCGTGGTGCTTCATACGGGACACAAGTTCGACAGTGCCTTGGGCGTGGCACTGACTGCGATGACGCTCATCGTCGTCGCCAGCGGCTTCGTCGGACGGTATCTCCTCACGTACATCAGCTCTGAGATCCGTGACCTGAAGACGAGGCTGGGTGAGCTGAAAACCGAGATGGGTGGGCTCCGCCGTCGCATCCGCGAAGAGCCTCCCGACTCGCTCGGGGTCCTCGCAATCGTGCGGTCACGCATCTCGTGGAGTGCGTGGGGGTCTCTCGATGCGATTCCGCCCCAACTGTTGGTCATCCGCATCGCAGACGCGATCGCAGACACAGAATACGCCCTGTCCTCCCACGAGCGGCTCAAGCGGATGTTCCGGGCGTGGTTGAAGCTGCACATCGTCTTGTCTCTGGTCCTCTATGTCTTGCTCGGGCTCCACGTCTGGGCCGGCATCCACTTCGGTCTTCGGTGGTTGGGATGAGGCTGGATACTGCCGCGCTCGTCGGTCTTGCCGTGTTGTTGGCGCTCGCAGGGTTCGCATATTGGACGTGGGATCACGGCCCAGACGGACGCCAGGGCTTCCTTGAAACCGACGCGTTCGTTCGTATGGCGAGCCCTGGCGCGCTCACCCGAGAGCACGCATTCCTGGAACACGACTGCGGGGCGTGCCACGAGCCGGTGACCGGAGCGGCCGACGCCAAGTGCGTCGTTTGTCATGCCAACGAGACCGAGTTGTTGGGTCGCCAGCCGACCGCCTTTCACGCGGACATCGGCTCGTGTGCCACGTGCCACCTCGAGCACGCCGGGTCCGAGATGCTCAATGGCCTCATGAATCACCGGGCCCTCGCGAGAATCGGGCTCGCCAACCTCCAGACAGACGATGCAGCTGATGGGGAGTCCAGACTCGCCGCGGCGCGCCTGCGGTCCTGGCTTCGACACTGGACCGAGTCGGGCTCCTCCGACCTGGTGAACCCCCGGTTGTCGGGTGACGAGATCGTTCTCGACTGTGCCACGTGCCATCGGAACGCCGATCCCCACTTCGAGCTGCTTGGTGAGCAGTGTTCGGACTGCCACGACACCCAGCAGTGGAGTCTGCCGGAGTTCCGCCATCCACCCGCGACATCACGGGACTGCGCGCAGTGCCATCAGGCTCCCCCAAGCCACTACATGATGCACTTCAGCATGATTTCCCGAACCGTGGCGGGACGCCATGACGCTCGCATCGACCAGTGCTTCGCATGCCACCAGACGACGAGCTGGACCGACATCAAGCGTGTCGGAACCTACAAGCACCACTGAGTGCTCAACCCTGGAGAACCCATGTACCCGATTCCAAACCTCGCCTGCCGTGCAATGCTGGCCCTCGCACTCGTCCTCTCGGCGGGTTGCGGTGATTCGACGCAAACCAGTCCTTCCAAGCCCGACTCCGCGAAAGTCGGGGATGCCAAGCCCACGTCGGTCGAGCCCGACGGCACGCGGTTCGATCCGGCGGTAGACATCTCCGCAATCCCGGACGGAAACTGGGTTTGCGACATGGGTGGCAAGGTGCACTATGCCGCAGGCCGACCTGGGGACGGCAAGTGTCCCGTGTGTTCCATGAAGCTCGTCCGCAAGGGCCACCCGGCCGATAACCAAATGGGTGGCCGGAAAATGGGAGGCCATGATGGCCATGACGGCCATGACGACCATGACCACAAGTAGCCGCCGACCTGCCGGTGAGGGACGCGTCGGCGACATAGGCGACGTGAGCGATCATGGCGTCGCCCGGGGCTCGTGAGATGCAGGGTGCCATGACCATGGGTCAAGCGGCGGGAATCGACATCCGCGTCCACTGGACCTTTCTGCTCCTCCTAATCTGGGCAGGCTGGCAGCACTTGTCGCTTGGACACGGGGCCTCCGCCGCGCTCGTTGGCGTGGCCTTCATGGTCGCGGTGTTCGGTTGCGTGGTGCTGCACGAGCTCGGGCACGCCCTCACCGCACGCGCGTTCGGTGTTGGTACCCGGGACATCACGCTGTACCCGATTGGAGGCGTCGCGAGCCTGGAGAGGATTCCCGACGAGCCTCGCGAGGAGCTGCTCGTGGCACTCGCGGGTCCCGCCGTGAACGTTGGCATTGCCATCGTCCTGGCCATCCTCGTCGGGCTCAGTGACGGTCTTGCAGGCGTCGAAGCCACCCCGAGCGTTGGCGCTGGGCTGGTCGCGAACCTGCTCTTCGTGAACATCGCGCTGGCAGTGTTCAATCTCATCCCTGCCTTCCCGATGGATGGAGGGCGCGTGCTCAGGGCCTTCCTAGCGATGCGCATCGAGCGGGCCCGCGCCACGCGCGTTGCGGCCTCGGTTGGCCAGGGGGTCGCGATTCTGTTGGGGGTCGTGGGCCTGTTCGTGAACTGGTTCTTGTTGTTCATCGCCCTGTTCGTTTACATCGGCGCCGAGCAGGAGGCGCGGGCGGTCCAGGCGAAGGGGGCGATGCGCGGCGCGACGGTATCGGACGCGATGGTTCGGCGCGTTCGCGCGCTCCACCCCGACGCGCCCCTGAAGGAGGCCATGGAGGAGCTGCTCGCTGGGGAGCAGATCGACTTCCCCGTCGTCGACTCCAAAGGCCACTACACCGGCATGCTGTACCGGGACGCCCTGATCCGCGGACTCGCCGCCGGGAGGCTCGACGAACCAATCCGAGCGCTCGCGGTCTCCGAGGTCACGGCAGCCGCACCCGACGCCCCGCTGTCGGACGTGGTCGATGAGCTGGGCGTCTCCGGGGGCAAGGGCGTGCCGGTGGTCGTCGGCGGACAGATCGTGGGGCTGCTCACAGCGCAGAACGTGAGCGAGTGGATGGCCATCGACAACGCGCTGGCCAGCGCCCGCGAGGCTACGGGGGCGCCGGCTCGGAGGCCCGCGTGAGACGGCGGTTGCTGAGAGGAGCGGCGCGGCGCGCGCTTCGCGGCGAGCCCTTTGACCCCGGGGAGCTCGACGCGGTGCTCGACGACGCGTTCGAGCGCTACGACCGAGAGCGGACCGACCTCCCTGCTGAGCCGAACGTCGGCGGTCGCCTGATGGTCCGGCTCGCCGCCTTGACGGCGAGCTTCTATGCAGCGCTCGTCGCCCGCGGACGCGCGCCGGATGAGGCGCGGCGACTCACGTCCCTGGTGACCGCCTACGTGTACCGGGGGATGACGGCAGTCCCGACCGCTGCTGCGAAGCTGCTGCGGCGCGGACCCGCGCGGCGGGTCGCGCTGGGTCTCGACTTGATGCGGGTGTTCCCGTTCGGCCCGCCAGCGTACGACATGCGAGACGTCCAGGAGACCGGCGCGGTCGGGCTCGATGTGTGGCGATGCCCCACCGCAGACTACTTCCGGGCGCGCGGCCTCGGTGAGCTCTGCGTCGACTCCTGGTGCAAACTGGACTATGAGCTCGCCCGGGCCTGGGGAGCAGAGCTGCATCGATCCGCCACGCTCGCGGCGGGGGCCGAGCGCTGCGATTTCCGGTTTCAGGTCGGCGAGAGCAGAACCTGATCAAGGCCGGATGGAGCCTTCTCCTGAGGGCCATCACGAGTGGAATCGTCTCGACCTCGCACTGGTGCTGCCCCCTCATCTGAGGCACCCGCATCAACAAGGAGGCGGCCCGAATCTTGCAGTCACAAGGGAACCAGGAGGTCGAGATGACACACGTTCGGGTCGCGGTGGTGGGGTACGGAGTGATTGGCAAGCGGGTGGCGGACGCCGTGGCTGCGCAGCCAGACATGGAGCTCACAGGGATCTGCGACGTCTCCACGGACCACCGAATCCGAGTCGCAGTGGGCCGTGGCTTTTCCCTCTTCGCTCCCACCGACTCTGAGCGCGCGTCCATGCAGGCGGCGGGCCTCCAGCTCGATGGGGTGCTCGCCGACCTGCTCGCCGAAGTGGACGTGGCGATCGACTGCACGCCCAAGCGCGTCGCGGCGTCCAACCGCGAGGCGTACCGAGCGGCTGGCGTGCGCTCGATCTTCCAGGGGGGCGAGCCGCATGACCTGACCGGCCACAGCTTCGTGGCCCAGGCCAACTTCGGGTCAGCGCGAGGCCTACCCTCGACTCGCGTGGTGTCGTGCAACACCACAGCCACGGTGCGCGTCCTGCACGCGCTCTCGCCTCTTGGGATCACGCGTGCCCGGGGCGTCTTGATCCGGCGGGCCACGGACCCGTGGGAGAGCCACCTGGGCGGCATCATGAACACCATCGTGCCGGAGCTGCACATCCCGTCCCACCAGGCGGTCGACGCCCAGACGATCCTCGCTGAGATGGACATCGTGACGATGGCCTGCAAGGTGTCGCAGACCCTGTCCCACCTCCACTACTGGTGGCTGGACGTAGAGCGGAGCGGCGACCGGGAGCAGGTGGTCGACCTGCTGGTTCGCGCACCCCGGATCGCGCTCCTCAAGGCATCGGCGGGGCTGGGAGCGCTGAACGCGGTCCTGGAGCTCACGCGCGACCTCGGCCGCCCCCGGGGAGATCTCTGGGAGGTCGGGCTGTGGGAGGACGTCCTCCACGTCGCAGGCTCCGAGGTCTTCCTGTGCCACCAGGTGGACAACCAGGCCATCGTCGTCCCGGAGAACATCGACGCCGTGAGAGCGCTGATGGACGTCTGCGACGGTCCCACGTCGATCGAACGAACCGACGCCGCGCTCGGCGTCGACCGTTGGTAGCGGTCCGTCCGCGCCCAGGAGGCCACGCATGACACACATCGACCCGGCGACCCGCGCCACCTTCCTGCGTCCGATCAAGGTCGCGACCGCGTTCACCCTGACCGCCGAGCTGCTGCTGCTGCTGTACTACGGCGTGTACCTCAGTGATGAGGGGAGCCTGCTCTACAAGGTGCTGTGGACGTTGGGTTTCTGCGGGCTTGGCATGGGGCTAAGCGTGGGAGCGTTCCTCGACCTGTTCGTGGTGGGGCGCGTGAAACCGGCGGCGGCCATCGCCGCCACCACCGTGACCAGCGTCCTGACCCTGGGCGTGGCCTGCAACGCGCTCTGCATGGTCCTCGACCGTCACTACCGCTACTTCGGCGGCGCGGACGACCCGTACCTGCACTTCCTACCCGGCTTCGTGGCGAGCATCGTGGGCGGATATCTGCTCGGGTGGCTGCTCTTCACGCCGCGCGGCGT
This sequence comes from Myxococcota bacterium, assembly GCA_965224055.1. GTDB lineage: Bacteria > Myxococcota_A > UBA796 > UBA796 > JACKEQ01. The sequence goes on from OZ245034.1 coordinate 8,494,213, forward strand.
GTCGTTGCTCAATCGGTTCGGCATCGACTGAGTCCGAGCTGTAGGCCACAACAACCCCTTGCTCGGCCATCGCCTCGAGCATCGGCCGCAGCGTCTCGACCTGGTGGAGGTGCCACACACCCGGCGGCACGCGCCCTTCGAGGACCCGACGACACGTCGCCGCCGCGACCGCCGCGGTTCCAACGCCTTCACGGCGCCCCCGCACACTCGCCAACGTCCGCCCCCCCGCGCCGAGAACAGCGATGGACCACGCATCCGAGCCGACGTGGACTCGCTGCAGGACCGCCTCGACCAGCCCGCGAATGCCTGGCGCACGAACGCAGCTCGCGCCACCCCAGCGGACCAAGGCGGCGACCAGCCGGGTCGTGAGCCGACTCGTCAGGCAGAACCAGCTGTGGACCTGGATCTCCAGGCTCGTCGTGAGCGTGTGCTGATCTGGGAAGTTGAAGCGATAGGCCCGTCGCGGCCCGCCTCGGGGTTCGCGCCACTCGAGCGACTCGCCGAAGCCGCGCGTGGGTACCCGAGCTCCCGGAAGGCCGACATCGAACGGGGCGTCCAGCTGGTCGAGCATCCACGCGATCGCGGCGGCGCCGTGGGCGTCGCCAAGCCCGAGCTGCACTACGATATCGACACGATCGAGGGCCGGTAGGCGCTCAGTCACGGCGGCGGCGAGGAGGTTGGACAGACCCGGCACCAGCCCCACGCTCAGGACGGCAGACGCGCCGTAGTGGCGTGCGACGGCGTCGAGCTCTTCGACCTGCTTGAGGAAGCTCCCCTGTGCGCTGATGTCGACGTACGACACGCCGAGGGACAAACAGAACCTCGCGAAGGACGTCGTCTCCTGGTCCAGGCACACCAGGACCAGGGAGGCGCCCTCGACGGCCGCCCAGGTCCGGGGGTCACCGACATCCACGACCAAGGCCTCCGCTCCGTTTCCGGCGGTGGAAGCGACCTCACGCGCCCGCTCCCGGCGTCGCCCCGCTACACGAACCCTGCCCCGATACGCGGCGGCCAGGCTGTGGGCGACCCGGCTCCCGACGGCGCCCGAGCCACCCACAAGGACGATGGGACCGCCCCGCGGAGACATCACGTCACTCCTTGCCAACCCGAGCGAACACGCTCAGGGTCCCGTCCTGACCGATTGCGAAGATGTCGTAGACCGACGCTGTTCCCACCTCCATCCCGGGTGAGCCGGGCGGCATGCCAGGCACCGCGAGCCCGACGACGCCCTCGGGCGTCTCCCGCAACAAGCGCCGGATCGCCGAGGCGGGGACGTGTCCCTCGATCACGTAGGGACCGACCGTCGCTGTGTGGCAGCTCTGCGCGTCCGCGGGAACGCCGAGGCGCTCCCGAACCGCGAGCATGGTCGCGTGATCCGCTTCTCGGACGTCCGAAACCTCGAGACCGTTGTCTTGCAGGTGAACCACCCACTTCGTGCAGCAGCCTCACGAGGGCGCCTTGTTCACCCGCACGGCCTCCGCGTCGTACTGGGCTGATGCAGCCGGCTCGGACTCTCGGCTCGCCTCCCAGTCTGACCACGTCACGGCCAGAAATACTCCCAGCCCCCCTACGATCGCACCTACGACTGCCGCCCTTCTAGACACCATTGTTGCCTCCATCGGCCCTGCCCCAAAGCTGGGCGATCAGGAGATGCAGGATGTGTGCCTGCTCGAGTCGTGCGTTTGCTCACTCCACATTCCCGAGTGGACGCCTCTTTCCTCGCAAACGAGCGAAACCCTGTCGCAGTTGTGCGATTCGAAGGGTCCATCTCGGTGCCATCGGGTCGGTCTGTAGGGTTGGCGTGCGAGTTGCAGTCCGTCTGGGTTTCAGGAGGAACCATGGCTCACGAAACGGCTCGCCCAGCGAGCGGACTGACCGAGGCCGAGGCGTCCGCTCGCCTGGCATCCGAGGGACCGAACGAGCTCGAGCATGCAGAAGGCACTGCCCTTTGGGTGATGCTCGTGAGGCAGGTTGCGAGCCCACTGGTGCTCTTGCTCTTGGGGGCGTCCGTGTTGTCGGGCCTGTTGGGGGAGGTGGTGGACGCGATCGCAATCGCGTCGATCGTCGTACTCAATGGCGTAGTGGGCTTCGTGCAGGAGCACCGGGCGGAGCGTGCTCTGCTCGCCCTTCGCGACATGACGGCGCCGCGAGCCACGGTGCGGCGCGAGGGCCGGGCGACGGTGATCCCTGCGGCGGCAGTCGTGCAGGGAGATCTTCTTCTGCTCAAGGCTGGCGACGTGGTCGCCGCAGACGCCCGGGTCGTCGAGGCCGACGATCTGGCGACGATCGAGGCCACCCTGACCGGAGAGAGCCTTCCGGTTGCAAAGAGTGCCCAGAGAGTTGCTGGCGACACCCCCCTCGCCGAACGGTCGGACCACGTCTTTCTTGGCACCTCGGTGGCCACAGGAACCGGGATGGCCGAGGTCGTTGCGACCGGAATGCACTCCGAGATGGGGCGAATCGCGACGCTCTTGGCGAGCGCCGAGAGTGGAGAGACTCCACTCCAGGTACGCCTCGCAGCTGTGAGCCGATCGCTTCTCCTTCTTTGCCTCGGAGTCGTTGGTCTCGTCGGGGGACTGGGGCTGCTTCGCGGAGAGCCGGCGGTGGATGTGCTGCTCGCATCGGTGTCCCTGGCCGTCGCCGCGGTGCCGGAAGGACTTCCGGCGGTTGTAACGATCGCGCTGGCTGTGGGTGTGCAGCGCCTCGCATCGCGACATGTGCTGGTCCGCCGGCTACCGGCCGTCGAGACCATGGGGGCGGTCACAGTCATCTGCACGGACAAGACCGGGACGCTCACCACCGGCGTCATGTCCGTACGGGAGTGCTGGGGAACCGATCGCCGGGCGCTGCTCACAGCGGCAGCGAGCGTCGTGGACGCCGAGATCGGGCCCGAGGGGGGTGTTGGGACTCCAACCGAGCTCGCGATCCTCGAGGCTGCTGCGGGCATTGGAGTCTCGAAGGACACGATCGAAGAAGACAACCCTCGTCTGTTCGTCGAGCCGTTCGACTCCGCCACGAAGCGTATGGCGATCCTTCGGGAAGATGACGTGCTCTACGTCAAGGGCGCCCCCGAGAAGATCCTCGCGTGCTGTGATTCGGGCCTCGAAGGAGCCGAGGCGGCACTCGACGACATGGCCTCGCGGGGGCTTCGTGTGCTCGCCGTCGCCGTGGGCCACGGTCGCGAGTTCACCGAACTCCGCCTCGTGGGCCTCCTCGGTTTGGCCGACCCACCGCGTCCTGAGGCAGTGGCCGCCGTGGCCGCGGCCCGGGCAGGGGGGGTCAAGACCGTCATGATCACCGGGGATCATCCCGTCACGGCTCATGCGATTGCGCGCGAGCTCGGCGTGCTGGCTCCCGGAGAGGATGCAACAGGCATCGTGCACGCGCGCGCGACGCCCGAGGACAAGATTGCAATCGTCCGCTCCTGGAAGCGGGAGGGAGCCGTCGTCGCGATGACCGGGGACGGCGTCAACGACGCCCCCGCAATCCGAGAGTCCCACGTCGGGATCGCGATGGGCGTGACGGGCACCGAGGTCACACGTGAGGCGGCTGCTGTTGTCCTCACAGACGACGACTTCGCGAGCATTGTCGAGGGAGTGCGTGAGGGACGCGCTATCTACGAGAATATCAAGAAGACGCTCGTTTATCTCCTCGCGGGGAACGCCGCAGAGCTACTCGTCATGTTGGCAGCAGCGGCCGCCGCCCTCCCGCTCCCGCTCCTTCCACTGCACCTGCTCTGGATCAACCTGGTGACAGACGGGCTGCCGGCATTGGCCTTGGTGATGGACCCGGCCGATCCCGATGTGATGGAGCGTCCACCCCGCGACCCCGCCCAGCCGATTCTGGGTGTTCCGGAGTGGAAGCGCATCGCGCTTTCTGGCGCACTGCAGGCCTTCGTAACGCTGGGTGTGTTCGTCGCCTACCTGCCCGATGGTCTTGGCGTCGCCCGCAACCTCGCGTTCAGCACGCTCGTTTTCGGCGAGTTGTTTCGCGCGTTCGCGGCTCGCAGCGAAGAGCACGTGCTCTTCGAGCTCGGCGTATGGACCAATCTGAAGCTCGTCGGGGTCGTCGTCGCGATGGGCACCTTCCAGATCGCCATCCACCACGTTCCCCTCGCCATGGAGCTATTCCACGTCTTGCCCCTGAGTCTCGGGGAGTGCGTGCTCAGTATCGGCCTTGGTTTGATTCCCGTCACCGTGCTCGAAGCAAGGAAGCTCTTGCGAAAGCGAGTGGCTGCCGGCGCAGCCTGAGTGATCTGGGGCGCGTCGATGAACGCTCGCTTGCAACCTACCTTTGGTCGGTGACGCCCATCGAGCCCGACAGCAGGGTGTGAAATCACACACCGATCCGGGCGAAGTCCCACACCGTGGACTAGTATGCCCCATGGGGGCACCCCGCTCCCTCCTTCGACCGTCTGGCGAGCTCCGGGGCTGTAGCATGATGCCCTCCCTGCCCGGCTTCGCGAGCGTAGCCGGAAGCTGGCGCTCGCCACGGAGCTCTCGGATGACAGAGCATCGAGGACGTGCGCGTGCCTTTGCAGGCCTTCAAGGAGCGCTACAACCACGGCTGCCTGGTCGCCAAGCACGGGCACCGAACGCCGTGCCAGGCAAGACAGCATCTCACCTTCGCGAGAGCGGCATGAACCTCTCAGCGGCCGGACTCGATCCCGCTCGTTGCCCCTATGCGGTTCGCCGTCCGGACAAGACACGCTACGCCGCTCGAACGGGCGGCAACACGAGACGGAGTTCGATAAATAGAAGGCCCGCCCAGATCAACCAAAGCAGCACTTCGATCAACCGTGGCGGGCGCTGTTCATGAGGGCTGTGTGATGTGACCTGGCGCGCACTCTTGGCGGTCCCGGCCGGACAGAGGCTCACGAGGGAACCGCTCCATTCGGGAACAGAGAATCACTCAGTCCACGTGGTCGGGATCCTCGTCCTCGTCCTCGTCGTGGCCCATGCAGGACATGTTCGAACTCCAGGGCGTGCTGTGTTGTTCGAGGTCTCCCATGTGGCCTCCAATGTCGACGGCAAGGCTTTCGGCCACGTCCACACACTCCGTGAGCTGCGTGTGCGTGGTGTGGAGCTCCGGCAAACCGTTTACCACTGCCTGGATCTCGGCCGCCGTTGCTCTCGCCAGCTCGACCCGGGCTTCAGAATCCCCCATCATTCCGCAGTCGTGGAACCCCTCCAACGCATGGTCCAGCTCGGTGAGCTCGAGTTCCATCGCGGCCATGTAGTCGGTCTGAGCAGGGGGAACGTCGGCGATGTCCGGGGCGCCGTTGTACGCGGGCGTGGGCAATGCGACAGAGACCCCGTTCCGCAGCCACGTTCAACGCGGTCAGCGTCAGCGTGACGCCGCGCGCAGCGTGACCGGGTAGGAAGGCTCCGCCGGGACGAACCCGGCGGAAACCCAACCCGGCGCGGACCCTTGGTTTGGCGGCCGGAATCCACGCCTTCGACCCGTTGAGGCGTGTGGAACCTATTGAACACGACCCCCTCGTGCTCGCCGATCTCCCGGACATCGACCGGGTTCGGCCTGCAGCCTGCCCCCGATGTGCTCATCCGGCCCGTGCTGGCGGCCGTCTCCACCTGTACGGCCACGGACCCCGGTGGCGATCCGTCGTGATCCCTGGTCGCGACCTCGGCCGGTGTCGGCTCGTGACGTGCTGGGTCCGCCGGTTCCGCTGCCAGCGCTGTGGGAAGCCCTGCTCCGTGCTGCCCGACGGCGTGTTCCTTGGGTTCACGTACAGCGTGGCCTCCATGATCGCCGTCTGGCTCGGCATCACCGGTCCACCCGTCGGCAAGGGCCTGTCCCACGAAGAGGTCTACGCCCTCCAGGGCGTGGACCGACTCCACCTCGAGGCCCACCGATCAGGCCCAGTGCGCTGGAGGCAGCCGAAGCGATGGGCAGATCGGCTCCTGATCGACTGGCCCGGAACGACCTGGAAGCACCGCGTGCAGGCGTTCCTCATCGACCACGCGCGGCGCGGTGCCGCTGTGTGACCGCCGCCCCCCAGACCTGCACACCATCGGTGATCCCGTTCTTTTCGGCCGATCCCAGGTGACCAGGGCCGGGCATCCACATCCAGGAGGACCCGATGCCCGAACCCCAACCCACACACGCCGAAGCGGTCTCCGCCTTTCGGCTCTCCGTCGTCGGCGACCTGCTCGTCCGCGATCTCGACCTCGGAGAGCTCACATCCGAGCTCAAGCTGCGCGCTCGCCGCCGCTACCGCCCGCCCGGCAGTGACAGCACGCGCACCTTCCACTGGAAGACCCTGCAGCGCTGGCTCATCCAGGCTCGTCGGGGCGTTCGCACGCTCCAACCCAGGTCCCGCAAGCGTGGCTTCGCCCTCGCCCTCGACGACACCCAGCGCCAGACCCTGCTCGACGTGCGACGCGCCCATCCCACCGCCGCCGCCGAGCTGATCCTCTCCGAGGCCGTCCGCAACGGGCTCGTCGCGGAGGGCCAGATCTCGGTGAACACCCTGCGCCGGCTGTTCCGCGCCCACGGCCTGTCCCGCGACAGCCTGAACCGGACCTCCCGTCGCTCGAACCGGCGCCGCTGGAGCGCCCGGGCAGCAGGGGATCTCTGGCATGCGGACGTCTGCCACGTCCGGGCGACGACGCCGACCGGTAAGACCCGGACCTGGAAGGTCCACGCCATCGTCGACGACCGCAGCCGCTACGTCGTCGCGCTCGAGGTCTGCGAGACCGAGACGGAAGTCGACCTCCTCCGCATGCTCTGCACGGCGCTGATGCAGCACCAGGCATGCGGCGTCTTCTACGTCGACAACGGTGCCTGCTACCGCGGAGACGTTCTCGCCGCGATGGCGCAGCGGCTGGAGATCCGGCTGGTGCACGCAAAGCCCTACGACCCCGAATCGAGGGGCCTGATGGAACGGCTCTGGAGAACGATGCGCCAGCAGTGCACGGACCATCTGGAGCCCATCGAGACGGCTGGCCAGCTGGCAAACGTGCTCTGGGCGTGGATCGACAGCTACCACCGACGGCCCCATGGCGGCCTGATGGGCAAGCGTCCTCGCGACATCTACCTCGCCGAGACCCGCGGCAAGCCCACCCAGACGGCTGCTTCCATCGCAACCGCACTGGAACAGACCAAGCGGCGGCGGGTCCGGAAGGACGCCACCCTGACCATCGACGGCACCCTCTACGAGACCGAAGGCTGGCTCTCCGGCAAGACCCTGCAAGTCCGTCTCTGTGGGCTCACCGGGAAGCTCCTGGGTGCCTGCCACGATGGCAAGAACGTGCCCCTCGGACCCTGCGATCCGGTCGCGAACGCCAGCCGACCCCGGCCTCCTGAGAAGCCGAATGAGATGAACCCCGCCATGCCCTTCCACCCCGTCGAGGGCTGGCTCGCTGCCGCCCGGGAGACCCACGATGTCTGATCCGATCCTCACCACCTTCCGCTTCACCCGCATGCCCTTCGCCAAGGGCCTCGACAGCGACGACCTCTGGCTCGACGACACCCGCAGCCGTGCCGTGGAGGCGCTGGTCTCGGCCTGCGAGAACAGAGAGCACGCACTCGTTCTCGGCGAGCCGGGCGTGGGAAAGACCACCGTGCTGCGCGCGCTCCGCGACCGGTTGTCGCCCGTGCACTTCAGCTGCCACTACCTGGCCTTCGTCACGCTCTCGCCGCGTGATTTCATCCGCCAGCTCTGCCTCGCTCTCGACCTGGAGGCCAAGGCCACCATCGCCGCGCTCTTCAACGCACTCCAGGCAGAGATCGCCCATCGGCACCGCGAGCATCGGGTTCATCCGGTGGTCGTCATCGACGAGAGTCACCTGATCCCGGACCGCACGTTGTCCCAGCTGCACGTGCTCGCGAACTTCGACTGGGACAGCCAACCGCTCGTCTCCTTCGTCCTGGTCGGCCTTCCCGAGCTGCACAGCCGCATGAAGCTGGGCGTGCATCGGTCGCTGCTCACCCGGCTCTCGACCAAGGTCGAGCTGATGCCTGCGACGCCCGAGCACACCACCGCCTACGTCCGCCAGCGGATCAACGGGGCCGGTGTCACCGCCGAGCTGTTCGCGCCCGACGCCCTCGGCATGCTGCACGAGCTCACCGGCGGGGTGCTGCGGTCCATCGATGTGCTCGCCACCGAGGCGCTGCGGATCGCAGCGGTCCAGGACGTGAAGATCGTCGACCGAGCCCTTCTGGTACGCGCCCATCGGGCTTCGCCCCTTTCCTGAACCTTCCCTCGACCTCGTCCATCGGACGGGGTCGAGCTGCATCTGGAGATCGACATGAGCAACGATGAAGAACCCGAGATCCCACCGCTCCCCGTCGTCCGGCTCGGACGCGTGAAGACCGAACCGGACCGCCAGCGCTGGCTGATCCAGGGCCTCTGGGCCGAGGCCGCTGTGGGCTGCATCGGGGGCACGCCGAAGTCGGGCAAGACCTGGCTGGCGCTGGAGATGGCGATGGCCGTCGCCAGCGGAACCCCGTGCCTGGGCAGGTTCCCGGTGCCGAAGCGCGGGACGGTGTTGATGTACGCCGCCGAGGACCCCGCGCAGGCCATGAAGGACCGGGCCACAGAGCTGGCCAGGGCCAGAACACTCGACCTGGACGGCCTGGCGGTGGGGTTGATCACCGAGCCAGCGCTGCGGCTGGATGTGCCTGGGCATCGGCTCAGACTGTCGGCGACGGTCGAGACGCTGAAGCCCCGGCTGCTGGTGCTGGACCCGCTGGTCCGTCTGCATCGGGCGGACGAGAACAGCTCGTCGGAGATCAGTGAGCTGCTGGGGTTCCTGCGGGCACTTCAGCGCACCCACGGGGTGGCCATCGCGGTCGTGCACCACGTACGCAAGTCGGGTGCTGGGCAGCCCGGTCAGTCGCTGCGGGGATCGGGCGATCTGCACGCCTGGGGCGACTCGAACCTGTACCTGCTGCGCCGGAAGGGCCGGCTGCAGCTTCACGCCGAGCACCGCTCCCATCCGTCGCCCGAGCCGCTTGGAATCGAGCTGCTGTCGAGTCCGGCTCGGCTGGAGATCCAGGAGCTTCCGGAGGTGACCGACGACCTGGAGCAGGCCGTGGTGACGGTGCTCTCCGAGGGTCCGCTGTCCCGGACGAGGCTTCGCCAGCGGGTCCGCGTTCGCAACGAGCGGCTCGGCGAGGCGCTGGTTCGGCTGGAAGGAGCGGGTCGGGTGTGTCGCACGGACGCCGGGTGGGCCGTTCCGCGTTCCCGCCCGTCGGGATCAACGGGAACGGAACGGGCTGGAGGCTCATGATGGCGGGGCTCTCCGTGTGTCAGGCCGCTCGGCCCGTTCCCGCGCCGCGTTGAGCGTGGTTGCGGTCGCCGCATTGGACGTGAACGGCAACAGCCGTCCACGTCATCTACGTAGTCCTGAGTAGCGGAGCGCATGGCCTGGATGCGGGCCTCATATTCCGCGATCAACGAATTGGTGATGTCTTGTTCCTGGGTGCAGCCCGTAGTCAGTGCGAGCGCCAAAGAGAGCGAGAGAGCATGGGTCCTCATGGTGACCTCCTTTGGCTTCGCTCGGTGCAAGCTGTGTGCCACGTCAGCAGCGTAGCAGCGTGGGTGACTTTGGCATGATGGTTGCTAGCGCTCCGAGTCAGGAGCGATACCATGTCCAAGCTAAGAGCCCTCACGGGAACGATCCTCGCGGCCATCGTGCTGGCCGTCCTTCTTCCCGTGGAGGCGCACGCGATTCCGCCCTTTGCCCGAAAATACGAGATGGCGTGCGGGAGTTGCCACCAAGGGCACTACCCTCGGTTGAACGAGTTTGGTCGGAGATTCCGGGAAAATGGATTCCAGCTTCCGGAAGGTGCCGAGGCGCCTGCCCGGGTCGAACGAACGGTTGTTGCGTTGCACGCCCCGAGGCGTCGCTCGTTGCAGCGTAGATGGCACAGCTCATCGGAAGCGGGCGCTCGGAACATCCACGTCGGTCATGTCCGTGTAGGCGCGGATCTGGTGCGCAAGCACACGGCCAACGCGGGCCATGCTGCGGGCCTGCTCCGCGAGAGCGCTGCGCTCTTCGCCGCCGTGGACGGTCGCGAAGACCACCTCGAGCAGCTCCAGTTGGGCAGCCAGGGAGACCAGCATCGCGAGTTCCGGGTTGTCCCGCAGTCGGGTCCGGGTGAGCGGGCTCACAGCGGCAGCGTCGCGCGGGCGTCGACCACATGGGAGGCCGCTACCGTCTCGGCCCCGGCCCGATGGGCGCATTCGAGGGCACCCCGTGCGAGGACATCGGTGGCGCGGGGGTTCCCGCGGCCCATCTCGTACAGCGCCTCCCGCGCACGACCGTCGAACAGCTCGCGCGTCGCCCCAGCGATCCGGCAGCGGTGATCGATGTACGCGGTCGTCTCGTCCCGCGAAAGCGGCCGCAGCTCGCCGTACCAGACCAAGCGTTGCGCGACGTCCACCAGGTCTGCGCGGCGCAGCAGCTTCGTCAACCGAGGCTGGCCGATGAGCAGGATCGACAGGACCAGCTTGCTGTCCATGTCGAAGTTGGTCAGCGCCTTGAACATCCCCAGCACGTCGGGCCGCATCTCGTGCGCGTCGTCGAGGATCAGGATCGAGCGCTCGCCGCTGGTGAAGGAGCGCGATTCCACCGCCTCCTGGACGAGACGAACGAGCCGTGGGTAGGTCCCCGCGTCGGCGACGCCGATGGCCTTCGCGATCTCGCGGCACATGTCACGCTTGGACAGACCGGTCACCTTGACGTAGTGCACGTGGTAGCGGAGATCCGGCAGGGCATCGCGAAGCGCCCGGATCATCGATGTCTTTCCGAGACCTGCTGGTGCGCAGAGGCCGGCGGACATCCGCTCCTCGACGACGCGCTCGAGCCGTGCGACGACCTCCTCCTGCTGGGGATGGGTGAACATGTCGCTGACGAGGACCTCTCGTGTGAACGGGGTCTTTCGCAGACCGAAGTGGGCGTTGAATTCCATGGGTCAGTCCTCCGGTTCCGAGGCGGAGAAGCCGCCGTCGGGGGTGGTGATGGGGGCGAATGCCTCGTCGGACGCCGTCAGGGCGGCTCCTCGGGAGGTCGATGGCGCGTCCGGCTCGGCTGGAGCGGGGCGGCCGCGATGGCTGTTCGCGTTGGCGACGGCATCGAGTGGCGCGAGGCGCACAGTCCGACCGTCGTGGTCCAACAGCAGATGCAGTGGGTCGAACACGTCGCGCTGGACGGTGATGCGCTGGCGGGCCAGTCCGCGCGGGACCTCCCACGACCGGCCGTCGATGGAGATGACGTGGTCGTTGCTGACCGTGCGCTCGACGTCGACGAAGAAGTGCTGCCGCAGTGCCGCTTCGTCGCTGTAGGGCGTCAACGGTCGCGGATCGGCCAGGAAGCGCGAGCGAGGTGTTTCGTCTTTGGCCAGCCCTTGGTGCCCGCGACCGTTGTAGTCGGTGCGGAGGTAGTGACCGATGCGCAGCTCGAGCGCGCGGTAGTCGGGATCGACGCCGGGTCGGGCGAGATGTCGGAGCAGGTCTTCCTGAACGGTCAGATTGAAGCGTTCGATCTTGCCGCGGGCTTCGGGGTAGCCCTCGAGTCCGAGGATGTGGGCGATGTCGAGGCTGGCGATGACGGCTGCCGAGTCGTTGGCGATGAAGCCGGAGCCATGGTCGACGTAGATCGCGTCGATGGCGCCGACGGAGCGGAGCAGACGGTGGAAGCCGCGGAGGAAGAGTTCGCTGGTCTCGGTGGAGCCGACGACGACTTCGGGGATGTAGCGGGTGGCGTCGTCGATGAAGAAGAGGGCGACGCGCTTGCGACGGGTGGGGCCGGCGCGGAATCGCTTGCCGTCGCAGAGCACGAGCTGCAGGCGATGGGCCTTGTTGAACCGCCGCTGGTCCTTGGCGTGTCGCTTCCTGCGGGTGTCGATCTTCCGGCGCTTGAGGGCCCGCCACGCGGTCGTGCGGTGCACATCGGTGGCCTTGTCGACCAGGCCGACAGTGGCGGCGAGTCGAAGGAGCTGAGGCACGCTGGCCCGCGGGTCCTCGGTCTTCTGGTCGACGAGGAACTGGACGAGCGCGGGTTCGAGAACGCCGTCTGTGGCGGGTCTGGGCGTGTTCTCGAGGCCGTCGAGGCCATGCGCTTCGTAGGCGGCGAGCCAGCGGTAGACGGTGCGAAGCCCGACGGGCCGGCGCGATCCGTCCGGCAGGACGTGGACCTGGCGTGCCGTCTCGCGGATGGCGTGCGCGCGCACCTGTCCCCTGGCGACGCGGACGCGGACCTCCGAGACGACGCTGAAGCGGAACAGAGCGATGTCGGATGGGGCCTTCGGGGGCACGATGTGGCTCCAGGTGATGGGAGCTGCAGTCGAGCCGATGGACGGCCGAGAGTCACGACCCGAAGTCGTTGGAGCCTACGGAGACAGGCCGAGCGGTACGAGCTGGTCGCGGTGTTCGAGCCAGCGATGTGGAGGTCCCCAGCGCCCCGCGAGCGCACCCAGACCGAGCAGCACGTCCGCGTCGAGGCCTTCCCGCAGTCGCTGTAGGGCGCGCGCCCTGGGCTGGACGCCACGCGTTCGGGCAGCGCTGTCGAGGTCCATCAGAGGCAGACCGACGAGTGCGGAGACCTCCTGGCGGCGCTGTTCGCCATCGAGACCGAACAGCGCGGAAACCCGCCCCAGCAGGCGGTTCTGCGTACTCCAGGAGCAGCCGCCGGCGGGTTCTCGGTCGACGGGTCCATCCTCGGCGGCGCGATCGACGGTCTCCATGAGCGACGGGATGCCGTGTTGTGCAGCGCCTTCGATGAGCTGTCGACGGGCATAGGGCACGAATTCAGGCGGATACACCGAGAAGTAGCGGTCGTGTACGGCGCAGTGGAGGACGGCGAGCGGGTGGGTCGGTCCGGTCTTCCGAGCCCGGCGGCCGTGCTTCGAGATCGCGCATGTCTCCTCGAATCGTCCGAAGGGACAGTCGAGGATGGAACTGCGGAGTTGGCCGTCGGTGTAGACCGCGATGACGAACGGTCTGGGACCGCGGCCGTCGAACGGAATAGACGACACACCTGCTTGGGCAGGCACATTCGGCAGGTTGGCAGACCGTGTTCGCCGAAGGTGCGGGCCCGCAGCTTCTACGCTGCGGGCCCACTTCCCGCCCGTGCCAGCGAAGGTGCAACGCCGGAGCCCTCACCCGGTCACTGGGCTTGCAACGCTACAACGGTGGAATCGTCAGGGGCCATAGAGGTCATGCAGGTGTTCAAGGAGCTCCCCTTGAGTTTCCGTGGACAGCTCTTCGGCGTTGTGCCCGTGGACTCACAAGACGAGCCTGTCGTTCAGAACAGCGTGTATTCCATGGTGAGCGGCGGAGGCGCGGTTGCGAAGGACGTCTCGTTCTACTTCACGTGGACCCCATTCCCAGAGCCGTCACTTCACCAGATGAAAGTCGGATTTCACAACCTCCTCTCCGGCACGTTGGGCGAGGGGACCCTCAACATTCGGGTCGGACGGGTCTTTCTGCTGGACTTCCAGCGGCCGAGTCATCGGTTCCTGAGTCCAGGCGTGACAGCCGTTTCGAACGTCTTCGTGGGGTCCAACACATTCACCTTCGCCGAGGCGACGGACGGGGTGGTGGTCTACGGTCGTCCGGGCTGGGGTCCGGTCCACTACGAGGTCGCCGTCGTTACGGGCGATGCGCCCGAAGGTCTGGAGCGAGACGACTTCAAGGATGTGTTCGCCCGACTCACCTACACCGCGTTTCAGAACACCAATCATCAGCTGACGTTTGGGGCCATTGGGTACCGGGGCACGTCCGAGTTCCAGACTGAGCTCGGTGACGTGTTGCTCGCCCAGCGGGACTCGTTCGACATTCTCGGCCTCGAGGCTGAGCTCGATGTCGGCCCGCTGAATCTATTCAGCATGGTCTACGGCAGCCGACACACAGATCCGAAAGCGGATGGCCTGCCTGTGTCCTTCATGGCCTACCGGGCCGAGGCGGTCTGGTTCGTGACGCCGCGTCTCACATCGTCCGTTCGCTTCGACGGGGTGACCAGTGCCGACGACGAGTCGCTGAGGAAGCTCGAGCTCGGGCCTCACATCACCTACAACGTCGCTTCGAATGTCCTCACCACGCTGGCCTGGCGGCAGGACCTTGAGGACATCACCAACAGCTCGGTCGTCGGTTCGATCGACCTGGCCTTCTAGGAGGGCGCGAGATGAAGGTTTTGCCAAGAATTCTACTGGCGATGCTCGCAGCGTCCAGCACGGCTGGATGTGGACTGGACGATCTCGGCGTCCTGTCGGTGCACGTCTCGCTGGAGCCGGTGCTGGTCGAGGTTCCGGCCGAGCTCGAGGATGTGCTGGATTCTGCAGCTTTCGCAGCAGGCACCGGGACCATCCACACCGACGTGCCGACCGGCACGGGCACCGTCGAGGCCTTCGAGCTGCCCGAGCTCCCGGAGGGTCTGTACTACGCGCCGATGCTTCAGCTGGCGGAGCATGCTCGATCGGGGCTCCCCCAGCCGGGCGGCTCTGCCGGTCATGCGCACGGACTTGACGAGGGTGGTGATGCCGAGTCAGAGGACGACCACGCGGAGGAGACCGAGGCCGGCGGTTCGGTCATGCTCTCCAGAATGCAGCTTCTCGAGCATGACGATTGGCTGACGCTGTTCGGGGCGTCGGATCTCGGCGCATTCGAGCTCGGGGCGATTCGGGGAGGCGTGATCGTCATCGCGACGAATTCGGGACCGCTGGCCCCCGGCCTGGACACATTGCCGGTGCTAGCCGGAGAAGTGGACTTCGAGGGAGAGGGCAGCACCCTCTCGGATGAGGAGGAAGAGGGACATGCACATGGGATCTAGGGTCATCGTTCGGTGGACGTCAGCATTGGGTGTGGTGCTCGGAATCGCGTTCAGCCCAACCGCGCAGGCTTTCGAAGCGGAGAAGTACTACGCTACCGTTTGTGCGTCCTGCCATGGGGAGAATGGGGAGGGGGACGGGCCGGCAGCGGCAAGCCTGCCGGTCAAGCCCGCGAGCTTCTCGGATGCGAACTTCTGGTCGGCCCGCGACGATGACCGAATTCGCAAGGTCATCAAGGAAGGGGGCGCGGCGGCGGGATTGTCGCCGTTGATGGGGCCGTTCGGCGCCACCTTGTCGGACGCGGAGCTCGATTCCTTGGTCGCCTACTTGCACACGTTCGAGACCAAGCCAGCTCCCGAGGCGTCGAAGCCCAACGCGACGCCGAAGACCGAGGAGCGCAGCCCGCCCTTGGCCGAGCCCAAACCGGAGCCCGAGCACGAACCCACTGGGACGGAAGCCTCAACGCATGACCCGAGCACGGACGGCGCAGCTCAAGTAGACCAAGAGCGCGCGGAGCCCGCGGGCGGGGGGCAACCACACGTTCAAACGGCGACGGTTGGTGTGGTTCAAGTCGCTCGGCCCGATCCCGATCCTCGGTTGGGAGCCAGGTTGTATGCCCGACAGTGCGCCACGTGCCATGGCAGGCATGGAGGAGGAGACGGACCAGCGGCACGCTTCATGGAGCCCCAGCCGCGTGATCTCTCCTCGGGTACTTACAAATTCACATCCATCCCCAACGGGTTGGCTACCGAGGAGGACCTCTATCGCATCATCTCGCGAGGAATGCCTGGCACAGCGATGCCGGCTTGGTCTGGCCTGAGCCAAGAGGAACGCTGGCAGCTCGTCTACCACCTCCGCGCATTGGCACCGCCGCTCCCCGACCCCACCCCAGAGCCCATCGACATCCCCCAGATGCCTGGCGCCACTCCCGCGTCAGTGGCGCGGGGGGCCGAGGTCTACCAAGAGGCTGGATGCATCGCGTGCCACGGCCCGGGGGGGCGGGCTCGCGGGATGCCGGTATTGACGGATGGAGGTGGCAGGGCCCTACGGGCGGCGGACCTCGGCAGAGCGGATCACTTCCGTGGAGGTGGCGAGCCCACAGACATCTATCGGACGATCACAACGGGTATCGGGGGCACGCCCATGCCCGGGTTCGCCCATCTCGCCGCGGAGGACCGGTGGGCGTTGGTGCACTGGATCGCTGCGATTCAAACGGGTCGACCGTCGCTTTAGGTCCGCGCAGGCGTGAAGGGCCGAGGCTGGGAAGGGCTTCGACCCCACGACCGGCGGGTATTTTGAGGTGCGTCGTTGGTTCTCTTCTTACAAACTCTGAAGTGGCTCGCCGTCGGCATCGGCGCGGTGGGGGCTTTGGTCGTCGCATGGGGCGTGCTGGTCGGGATCGTCCTTCTGGTGAAGACCGAAATCGCCCGACTATCAGGGGCCAACGTCGACTCAGAGCAGGTCGCACTCCGGCAACGGGTCGGGTACTACTTGTTGCTGGGCTTGGAGTTCCTTCTGGCGGCGGACATCGTGGAGACGATCCGGGCCCCTTCGCTCGAACATCTGGCGGTTCTGGCAGGTATCGTGGTCATCCGCACCGTCATCAGCGCCTCGCTCGCGTGGGAGCTGCGCCACGGACTCGAAACGCACCCATCCGTTCAGAACCAGAACACGCACTCTGCTCCTCGGGGCGCCTAGCGAATCGCATGCCGAAGCAGCCCCGAATAGCGCTTGAGCACCCCTAGCACCTCGTCGATGCTCGCCTGCGCCACTTCTGGGTCTCCCGTCTGCAGCGCACGCCGGACGCAGGTGTCCATGTGCGCCTCGAACACCATACTCCCAACACTGCTGAGCGCCGCCTGGGCAGAGGCGAGCTGGAGCAGGATGTCTACGCAGTAGCGCTCCTCGTCCACCATCTTGCGGAGTATCCAGTCACTGACCATTCTCGTCGTCTGACCGGACGTTCGCTACCTTCGCCGAGTGCTCTGACCTACGTCATCAGGAACTGCCCCGGCGGAACCGGCTCGAACCGGCCCGCCTCCACCGCCTGACGCCATCGCATTGGCGTCAGCTCCGCGACCCGGGTCGCCGGCCAGTTCGGCAAGCGCTGGAAGAGGTCGTGCAGGTACAGCAGCGGAACCACGCCCTGCAGCTTCGCGCTCTCGATCAGCGAGTACCACCCCGCAGCCGCGACCGCGCCGCCCTCGGAGCGAGAGAACATCCAGTTCTTCCGGCCCACGACGGCCTGGCGGAGCAGCAGCTCGCTGATGTTGTTGTGCAGCGGCACCCGACCGTCCTCGAGGAAACGGTGCATCCTGCTCTTTTGGCTGACCCCGTACCCGCATGCCTTCGACAGCAGGCTCGACGGACGCAGACTCGGGCTCAGCTCCTCGATGAACGAGTAGACCCCGTCCACCAGGGGCGCCGAGCGTTCCTTGCGAATCGCGAGGCGGTCGTCCGGGTCGAGCGTCTTCAGCTCCCGCTCGATCATGAACAGGTCCTGGAAGGTCGGCAGGACCGCCTTCGCTTTCGGCTCGAGGATGGCGGCTGTCGTGAAGTACCGGCGGAAGTGGCTCCAACACCCGCCCCGCTCCAGACCCAGCTCGGCTTCCGCGAGGTCGTACTCGCTGCCGCCGTCCGCGATGAGGGTTCCGCCCTCGAACCCGAGCTCCGACAGAATGGTCTTCGGGTGCACGCCCTTCTTGTTCGGCGAGAACGCGTAGAAGGCCTGGCGCTGATCGGTGAACACCCACAGGCGGCCCTTCCGCAGCGTCCCGTCGCCCTTGTCCTGAACCGGGTGCCCCGTGTCGTCCGACAGCACGAGCTGGTCTTCGACGACCTGCTTGCTGAGTGCCTCGACGACCGGTCGGACCTGCTCGAATCCGCGCAGGAGCCAGCCGGCGAGGACGTTGGTGCCGAACGGCATTCCCTGACGGGCGAAGCGCTTGCTCTGGCGGTTCAGCGGCAGATGGTCTTCGTGCTTGTCGACGATGACGCGGGCGAGCAGCCCGTCATCGCACATCGAGCGCGGCAACAGGAACGGCTCGGACGCGGCGTACGTCCCGGCCTCGGGGTGGTTCGGGCAGGCGCACTGCTCGCGCTCGACCTCGAGGATCTCGAAGTGCCCCGGGACCCAGCGGGTGCGATGCGACGTGGTCGTTCCGGTGACCTTCAGACCCTGCCCGCAGGAGAGGCAACTCGCCTCTGCCACGGGAACGGTGACCTTCTTCTTCGGCAGGTCGAGGTCCTTCAGCTTCCGACGACCTCTTCGCGGATGCCCACCGTTCTTCCGAGACTTCCTGCGTCCGTCGGTGGGCTCGTCGTCTGCACTGTCTTCGTCCGCGGCTTCCAGCTCGGGGTCGCGAGGCGGGACCTCGATGTCTTCGTCCTCGAAGAGCCGCTGCTGGTTCTGGTCGGCGATGAATCGTTCGGCCTGGGCGAGCTCGCGCTGCTTCTGGATGAGCTCGAGGGCGCGCGTCAGCTTGTCGTTGATCTGCTGTACCGCCTCGAGCTTCCGTTTCAGCTCCTCGAGCTCCTCGAGCTGCTCGCTGAAGCGTTCTGCCTGCTCGCGATTGCGCGCCTCACTCTGCGCCAGCTTCTGACGCAAAGCGGTGTTTTCATCCAGGACTTCAGCGAGGCCGGCCATGCCAGCACCTAACGCTTTCGAGGGGGTGTGTCACGCTGATTCTTAGGATTCCAACGGCTCAGTCGGCGCACATTCGAGAGGTCCAGGCCCTCCAGGAGAGCCGCGAGCTCGGCACGCGTCATTCGAACGGTTTCACCGTCCCCAGAGGGCCAGACGAACCGTCCCCGCTCCAACCGCTTGTAGGCCAAGGTGAACCCGCCGTGCGTCCAGATCAACGCTTTAAGTGCGTTCTTCCGCTTGTTTCGGAAGAGCACCAGGGTTCCATCAAGCGGTTCTTCACCGAGCTGCTCGACGGCAGCGGCGAGCCCATCGATCTGCTTGCGAAAGTCGACGGGGTCGAGAGCCACGACGATGCGCCCGGGAATGGGAACGATCATGCGAGCACCTCGACGACGCGACGGAGCAGCTCGAGGTCGTCATTGCTGTGGACGAGGATTTCCGCCTGTCCGACCCGGACGCGGAGTCCGTCATTGTCGTTCGTGGGCGGTGGCTCTTCATCCTCGACGAGAACGACCTCGGCAAGGCGGGGAGCCGGGTCGGACTCGCGCTTCTGGCGGCGAAGATTCCAGCGCCACCAGGCGAGCGTGTTCGGGTTGTAGCCCTCGCGCCTGGCGAACTCGCGAAGCGAGAGCTCCGAGTGCTGTGCGCGGGCGAGAACTGCGGACCATCGTTGGGCGGCTTGCGACATGGGATTCTACCTCCGCCGCGAACGTCACCTGCTCGCCCAGATTCGGCGAAGATGGCCAGTGACTGGATACCTTGCGGACCCCCCCGATCTGCCCTTCAATACGCTTCAGACGACGCTCGACGTCCGCCTTGAGCTCGAAATCCATGTGATTCGCTCCTTTGCGAAAACCACTGCAATTCACGTACCACGGTGCTCCCCGGCGGCGCCATCGCCGGGTGGGCGGTCCGACGCCTCGCAGGATTGCGAACCGAGACACGGGTGCAGATGCCCCCGATGAGCATCTCCGCGCGGTCGCGTTGGCCTACCAAATCGAACTTCGATGTTTGGCATGAAACCTGCACCCTGGCACGCCAGGAGGCACAGATGGTTCTCACAGCTGTTTCGTTCCTGGCCCTCTCGGCACCCGCATGGGGCCAGAGCGACATCGGAAACGACCCTTCCTCATTCGGGAATGGGATTCCCGACCTCATCGAGCTGTTCCGCGCTCGCCCGCCCATGGGAGAGTGCCCCGTAGGGGCTACTGACGACCACGGGCCGCTACCCGAGGCGTCCCACCTTTTGCACCTTGGTGTTCCGCGCTTCTATCGCGACTATCGTCGGCGACTCCAGCTGAGTGCGGATCAGGTGAAGGCGCTGAAGACGACCCAGGAGGCGGCTCTCGCGGCATGGTACTCGCAGCAGGAGAAGATCGACAACCTCGAGCTCCAGGTGTGGGTGCTCACCGGTGACCCGACGTTCAGAGATGAGCAATTGGTCGGTTTGCTCCAGGATCTGGAGTCCGCTCGCGCGTCTCAACGGCTCGACTACATCCGCGCCGTCCGAGATGCAGCCGGAATGCTCACGAGCGAGCAACAGCGACGCTTGAGGGGGATCTGACGATGAGCACATCAGAAGCGCTACGCGTCACATTCCACGGCGCCACCGAGACCGTCACGGGCAGTCAGACCCTCGTTGCGTCACCCACCTCACGAGTACTGGTCGATTGTGGGATGTTCCAAGGGTTCAAGCGACTACGCGAGAGGAACTGGCGCGTCCCCACGTACGACGCCGAATCCCTGGACGCCGTTGTGTTGACCCACGCGCATCTCGATCACTCGGGATGGCTTCCACGCCTGGTCCGGCTGGGCTTCCGCGGGCCGATCGTGTGTTCGCCTGCTACCGCAGACCTTCTCCAGATTCTCCTGCTTGATGCCGCCCACCTGCAGGAGGAGGACGCGCGCCGCGCGAATCGACGGAAGACCAGTCGGCACGACCCAGCGCTTCCGCTCTACACCACCGAGGACGCGCAGGAGGCCCTTGCTCTCATGCATCCCGTGCCGATGGATGAGCCCTTCTCGTTCGGCGACATAAGCGGTCGCCTCCTCCCCGTGGGCCACATGCTCGGGGCGGCGAGCGTGCGACTTGCGCGGGCCGGTCGGTCGGTGCTCTTCTCGGGAGACGTCGGGAGGCCGAGCGATCTGCTGATGCGGCCTCCTCGGCCATTCGAGGGCGCCGACCTCCTGGTCGTGGAGTCGACATATGGCAACCGGCTCCACGAATCGGAGGATGCAGCGTCCCGCTTGGCGGAGATCGTCAATCGGGTGTGCGGACGCGGCGGTGTCCTGATGATCCCAGCGTTCGCCGTTGGGCGGAGCCAGGCCGTCATGCACCTCCTGGCGGAGCTCCTCGAGCAGGGGCGCATTCCGCAAGTTCCAGTGTACCTCAACAGCCCCATGGCGATCGATGCGAGTCGGATCTTCTGTCGGCATCCCGAGGGCCACCGACTCGCGGAGTCTCAGTGTCGCCGGATGTGCGGCATCGCCGAATACGTCAGGACCGCCGAGAGGTCCAAGGAGTTGAACGAGCGCGGGGGCCCGATGATCCTGATCGCGGGCAGCGGCATGGCTACTGGCGGTCGAATCCTTCACCACCTGAAGGCCTATGCGGGCGACCGAAAGAACGGGATCCTCTTGGTAGGATTCCAGGCGGGCGGCACCCGCGGGGCGTTGCTGGCCGAAGGGGCTGACTCCCTCAAGATCCATGGCCAGCGGGTCAGAGTGCGAGCCGAGCGCTTCATGATGCGGGGGCTTTCGGGCCATGCTGACTGGCGAGAACTGATCCGCTGGATGTCGGGCGCTCCGGCGCCGTCGTGCATCCGGATCAACCACGGGGAGCGACGCGCGGCCGAAGCCATGCGCGTTCACCTCGCCGAGGAACTGGGGTGGCACGCGAAGGTCGCCCACGACTTGGAGTCCATCGATGTCTGACGAGCTGGCGTACCTCAACCGCGTGTTCCTGAACGGGTCTGCAGGCCGACCCCTTCGAATCCTTTCTGAATACCTGCAGCCCCTGGAGGCGCTCGAACGCGAGCAAATCCACGACACCGTGGTGTTCTTCGGGTCTGCGCGCATCACCGAAGAGGGTCAGATGTCGCGCTTCTACCGCGAGGCACGAGAGCTCGCGCAATTGGTGTCGGAGTGGTCCGCAGGCCTCTGTTGCGGCTGGCGTCGATTCGTCGTTTGCTCTGGTGGTGGACCGGGGATCATGGAAGCCGCCAACCGCGGGGCGGCCGACGCCGGGGCACAGACACTGGGGCTCAACATCGCCCTGCCGTTCGAACAGCGCCCCAATCAATATCTGAAGTCCGAGTTGAGCCTCGAGTTCCATTACTTCTTCATGCGCAAGCTCTGGCTCGTGCACCTGGCCCGGGCAGCGGTCGTTTTCCCGGGGGGCTTCGGCACCCTCGACGAGCTGTTCGAGGTCCTGACGTTGGTGCAGACCGGCAAACTCGAGGAGCCCATTCCCGTTCTTCTGTACGGAGCCGAGTTCTGGGCCGAGGTCGTGAACCTGCATGCCTTGGTCGACTATGGGTTGATCTCGGCGGAGGATGCAGAACGACTCCAGGTTGTCGACTCGCCCCAGGAAGCGCTCGCGACACTCCAGGCCACCCTCGACACCTCAGACCCGCCATGCGCTGTGCGGTTCGCACCGACCACCAAGCCGTGCCGGTAAGCCATGAGCTAAATCGCACACGCGGCCGTGCTGAATCCCACAACCGGGATGCCATGGTCCCCCAGGGCACTCCGTGGGACCCAGATTCCGTTCAGCGTGGTTGGCACGATGGATGCAGATGAGTTCGACAGGAAATCCAAGTCATGCCTCGAATCTCCTACGCCATGCTCTCCATGCTGGTGGCCTGCGCAACAGACCCCACCCTACCCGGGCCCGACGCCGAACGTGAGGTCGCCTACTGGCGCGCGCCCATGGACCCCACCTATATCCGCGATGCCCCCGGAAAGTCACCGATGGGGATGGACCTGATCCCGGTCTATGTTGGCGAAACCGGCGGGGATACGTCCGTGGTCGAGATCTCGCCCGGAGTCATCCAACAGATCGGCGTCGAGACCCGCCCGGTCCGACGTACGACAGTCTACCGCCACCTCCGCACCGTCGGTGAGGTCGAGGTGGGGGAGGACGAGTTGTCCGTGGTGAACCTCCGCTACTCCGGCTGGGTCGAGCGGATTCATGTCGACCGCACAGGTGACCCCGTGAAGGCGGGCCAGCGTCTGTTCGATATCTACTCCCCAGACCTCGTAGCGGCGCAGGAGGAGTACCTGCTCGCGCTGCGCGCTCAGGGTGCCGACGCGCCCCTGACACGTGCCGCACGCAAGAAGCTGGAACTCTGGGCCCTTCCGGCCTCCGAGATCCGGCGGATCGTCGAGCGGGGTGAAGCCTCGCGAACAGTCCCGGTGCGCGCCCCGAGCGCCGGGTTCGTGCTCCACAAGAGCGTGGTGCAGGGCGCGCGGGTGCCTGCGGGGAAGGACCTCTACCGCATCGGCAATCTCGACCGGATCTGGGTGACCGCGGAGATCTACGAGCACGACGCCCCCTGGATCGAGGTCGGCCAACCTGCCCAGCTCGAGCTCACGAACATCGGTGGTGGCACCGTCGGGGGGAAGGTTGCGTACATCTACCCCACGCTGAACGAGAAGAGCCGCACGCTGACGGCGCGGCTCGAGTTCGACAATCCCGGCGTCGGCCTCAAGCCGGGAATGTTCGCGACGGTCTATGTCGAGTACCGACGAAAGGACGGCGTCCTGGCCGTTCCGACCAGCGCGGTTCTCCACTCGGGTCGACGACAGCTCGTGTTCGTGGCCCTCGGCGAAGGTCGGTTCGAGCCACGAAACGTGACGACCGGGTTGCAGGGAGACCACCGGATGACCGAGATCACGAGCGGCGTCGAAGTCGGGGAGCGGGTCGTGACGAGCGGCCAGTTCCTGGTCGACTCCGAGTCTCAGCTCCAGGAAGCCCTCGAGAAGATCCTCGCATCCTCTCGAGGAGCTGCGACCGAGGAGGCTCACGCGCATCCTGAGACCGTGTGGTCGTGCCCAATGCACCCAGAGGTCGTCGCGGCCGGCTCGGGCACTTGTCCAAAGTGCGGGATGGCGCTCGTCGAGCGTGAAGGCACGCCTGAGGAGCGCCACCAGGTCCACGGTGTGGCTGCGCGACCCGGCCAGTTCACGTGCCCGATGCATCCCGAGATCGTGGAGAACGCGCCCGGCCGCTGCCCGGTGTGCGGGATGTTCCTCGAGCAGGTTGAGGGCGATGACGAAGAACCCGGGCACGAACACGCCGGTCAGCGCGAGGCTCCCCAGTGATCGACCGAATCATCGAGGCGAGCGTCCGGAATCGGTTCTTCGTCATCCTCCTCGCCGTGCTTGCCGCATTCGGTGGGGTGTGGGCACTACAGCGCACACCTGTCGACGCTATTCCGGATCTCTCCGACGTTCAGGTCATCGTCTACACCGAGTTCCCCGGCCAGGCTCCGCAGGTGGTCGAGGACCAGGTGACCTACCCTTTGTCCACCGCGATGCTCTCTGTCCCGTATGCCGAAGATGTACGTGGGTACTCGTTCTTCGGCTTCTCGATGGTCTACGTCATCTTCGAGGACGGTACGGATCTATACTGGGCCCGCAGTCGCGTGCTGGAGTACCTGAACGTCGCGCAGGGCCGGTTGCCCGACGGAGTGTCGCCCCAGCTCGGGCCCGACGCTACGGGCGTGGGATGGGTCTACGAATACTCGCTGACCGACTTCACCCCACGAGCCGAGGTGCTGCGTCGGCACCTCGACCGCAACGGTGACGGCGCCGTCGACGACGATGAGCTGCCGACCCCCGACGATGAAGCCGACCCTCACCTCTACACTGAAGGCGCGCTGCGTTCCATCCTCCGGGTCGACGCCCCTCCCACGAAGGCCGCGTCGCCTGACGCGTGGACCGACGAGGCGTTGCACTACCTGGTGGAGTCGTTCGATCGCAGCCGGGACGGCCGGATCAGTCGAGAGGAGCTCCGACGCGCAGCGAACTTCGCTGGCATCTCGCTCGACCGGCTACGATCGCTTCAGGATTGGTACCTACGGTACGACCTGATGGCGGTGGACGGCGTCGCCGAGGTCGCCAGTGTGGGAGGTTTCGTTCGGCAGTACCAGGTCGAGGTCGACCCCGAGAAGCTCAGGGCGTTCGGCGTGACTCTGGGCGCGGTCAAGCGGGCGGTTCGAGACGCGAATCTCGACGTCGGCGGACGATTGATCGAGATGGCCGAGACCGAGTTCATGGTCCGAGGACCCGGCTACATCACATCGCTCGAGGACCTCGAGACCGTGCCCGTGGGGATCGATCTCGATCAGCACGCACCGATCCTCCTGTCGCAGGTGGCCCGTGTTCAACTCGGTCCAGAGGTACGCCGTGGCCTGGTCGACATGAATGGTGATGGCGAGGTCGTCACGGGTGTCGTTGTCATGAGGTTCGGCGAAAACGCTCGTGAGGTCATCCGTCGTGTCGAAGAC
The DNA here is from genome assembly GCA_965224055.1 of Myxococcota bacterium. GTDB lineage: Bacteria > Myxococcota_A > UBA796 > UBA796 > JACKEQ01. The sequence continues at coordinate 8,519,164 of OZ245034.1, forward strand.
CGCCTCGACGCGCTGAAGGCAGGGCTTCCCGAAGGGGTCGAGGTCCACGTCTCGTACGACCGATCTCAGCTGATTGACCGGGCGGTTAGTCAGCTTCAGCACACGCTCCTGGAGGAGATGGGCGTCGTGGCGCTCATGTGCGTGGTGATCCTGCTGCATCTGCGCAGTGCACTCGTGGCCGTGATCGCGATTCCGCTCGCTGTGCTGTTGGCCTTCGTGCCCATGTACCTGTTGGGCGTGAACGCGAACGTCATGAGCCTTGGAGGCATCGCACTCGCTATTGGGGTGCTCGACGACGCCAGCGTCGTCCTCGTCGAGGACATGCACCGCACGCGCGACGAGAATCCAGGGCTCGGACAGCTCGAGCTCGTCCTGGAGTCGACGCGAGGCCTTGGAAGCGCTTTGTTCTTCTCGCTCCTCATCGTGACCGCCTCCTACATGCCGGTGTTCACACTGCAGCAGCAGGAGGGGCGCCTGTTCGGCCCACTTGCCTATACGAAGACGTTCACGATGGCCATGGCGTCCATCCTCGCGATCACGGTCATCCCCGTCCTCATGTACTATTTGGTGCGCGGCAACATCCGACCGGCCGAGCGCAACCCACTCTCACGCTTGTTCCAGTGGGTGTATCGACCGGTCGTAACCGTCGCGCTGGGCCGACCGCTCGTTGTAGTCGGCGCAGCCGCCCTGCTAGTGGGCTCCATGGCGTGGCCACTCGGCAGACTCGGCAGCGAGTTCATGCCGCCGCTCGACGAAGGTGACCTGCTGTACATGCCGACAACGCCCCCTGGGATCTCCATCACCGAGGCTCGCGACCTCGTTCAGGAGACGGACCGGATTATCGCGGCCCACCCCGAGGTCCGCCACGTCCTCGGAAAAGGGGGGCGTGCCGAGAGCGCCACCGACCCCGCTCCCCTCTCGATGATGGAGACGACGATCCTCCTCACGGATCGGGAGACGTGGCCCGCTGGGAAGACAATCGAGGACATCATCGCGGAGCTCGACGACATGGTGCAGGTCCCCGGTGTGACGAACGCCTGGACCATGCCGATCAAGACCCGCATCGACATGCTGGCGACGGGAATCAAGACACCCGTGGGTATCAAGCTGCTCGGGGACGATCTCGACGAGCTTTCAGAGCTCGGGATCCAGATCGAGGGTGCGCTCCAGGGGGTGGAAGGCACAGCGAGCGTCTTCAGTGAGCGGGTCGTCGGTGGGAACTACATCGACATCCGGGTCCGCCGCGCGGATGCAGCTCGCTACGGCCTGAACGTCCGGCACGTGCAAGAGGTCATCACGTCTGCCATCGGCGGGATGAATGTCACCGAGACCGTGGAGGGTCTCGAGCGCTACCCCGTCAACGTTCGCTTTCCACGAGAGCTTCGCGGCGACCTCGAGACTTTGCGTCAGGTCGTTGTGCAGACGCCCCTAGGGCACACAGTTCCCCTGGGGCAGGTCGCCGACATCGCGGTGACGAGAGGACCACCCGGGATCAAGAGCGAGAATGCACGGCGCACGGCGTGGATCTACGTCGACCTGACGACCTCGGACGTGGGCGGGTACGTCGAGCGGGCCAAGCGCGTGCTCGACGAAAAGGTGCGCCTGCCCGCCGGGGTCTCCGTCGAGTGGTCGGGGCAGTACGAGTACATGCAGCGGGCGAACCAGCGGTTGAAGGTTGTGGTTCCCCTGACCATCGGGCTGATCTTCATCCTGCTCTACATGCACTTCCAGAGGTTGAGCAGCCCCGCTCTCGTCTTGATTCCCACCGTGATCTTCGCCCCCGTGGGTGGGGTCTGGCTGCTGTGGGTCATGGGGTTCAACCTGTCGGTCGCCGTCGGGGTCGGCTTCATTGCCCTCGTCGGGCTCGCGACCGAGATGGGGGTCGTGCTCGTCGGCTTTCTCGACGACGCGGTCGAACGCTCCCAGAAGGCCGGCACCCTGAAGACGATCGACGATCTCAGAGCTGCGGTCGCCTCCGGGGCCTCCGGCCGCGTACGCCCCCTCATGATGACCGTCGCCACGACGTGGGTGGGCCTGCTTCCTGCAATGCTCGGGACCGAGGCGGGCTCGCGTGTGATGCGCCGCCTGGCCGCCCCGATGGTGGGTGGGCTGATCTCGGCGGTGGTGCTCACCCTTGTGGTGCTGCCCGCCATCTACCTGCTCTGGCAGCGGTTCCACCTTCGCCATCAGCTGTCGGCCTCAGCCGAGCGCGGGGCATCCTAGGAGGCGCCATGATGGGACTCTGGTTCGCCGTCACCGCCGCACAGGCGTCCACACTGGACGAGCTCGGTACCCGTGCTGTCCAGGCCAACCCAGGGGTGGAGGCCGCACGCCAGGCTGTCGAGGCCACAGAAGCACAGAGCCGCGTGGCAGGGGCTTGGCCCGACCCCGTGGTCGCCGTGGAATACAGCAATGTGCCGGTGGATAGCTTCGTGCTCGGCCAGCACCCGATGTCGGGTGTGCAGATTCGGGCCATGCAGGTGCTTCGCCCTCCCAACTGGAGTGCCCGCAAACGAAAACCCCTCGAGCTGGTGGCGGCGGGGAGAGCGCATGCGGTGGAGGAAGCGGAGATTCAGGTCCGCGCGGCCGTAGCCCGCGTGTGGTGGTCGCTCACGCAGACGCGGATCCTCCGCCGGATCACCGAAGAACACCTCGCTCGTGCCAACGAGCTACTCGGAGCGGTGACTGCTCGGTACGAAGTGGGTGCCACCGGACAGAGTTCCGTGCTGCGCATGCAAGTCCTTCGGGATCGCCTCGCCGACGAGCTCGGTGACTTCGACCGGGCCGAGGCCGAGTTGCTTGCCAGGCTGGCCGCCGTCCTCGGGCAGGTCGAGCCACCCGAGGCCGACACGCCCGACGGCGTGGAGCCGATGGCGATTGTCGAGGTCGACTGGGTCGGCGTTGCCGATGCGTCGCGGCCGATGCTCGCCCAGATCGAGGCCGAGATCGAAGCTGCAGAAGCACGGGCGGTGGCCGCTCGTGCCGACGCCGCAATCGATCCTGCGCTGTCGGTCGGGTATCGGCTCCGGCTTCCCAGTCAGAGCGATCCGGGCACCGACTTCTTCGGTGGAGGCGTGTCGGTGCCGATCCCCACGGGCTCCGGCCGGCGGGCGAACGGAGCTCGGATGGCTGCACTCGCCGAAGCCAGCGGGCTTCGGAACCGCCTCGCCGACGTGCGGAACGACGTCGCTGCAGCCGGAGCCGCGACTGCCGCGCGGTGGGAGCGCGCCTTCGACAAGGCCGAGGAGTACCGCACTTCGTTGATTCCGCAGGCCACCACCGCCCTCGAGACGACCCAAGCGGACTTCGCGGTCGGGAAGGCTGGGTTCAGCTCGTTATTCGACGCCGAAGTGGCCCTGCTCCGTCTCGAGCGGGCCGTCGTCATCGCTGCCATAGAGACGCACCGGATGCAGGTGGAAGCGGAGCTCCTCGTCGGTGCGCCGCTCGATGTGCCTTAGCCGATGCAGACATCCCGCGGAGGCGGCCGCTTAGAGCCCCACGTTGAGGCGGATGGGATTGGGGTTGGGGCAGGGGCCCCAACCCGGGTTGCCCTGGCAGTTCAGCGCTCCGACGCTGTAGACGATCTCCACCGGCTCCACCGGCTCCTGCGGCAACACGAGAGTGTGGATCACTGGGAACGAATCGCCCGGTAGGATGGCGTAGAAGCTGGCGACCGCTCCGTTGAGCTCTGGTGGTCTGGGGGGAAAGGGTGCTGAGACTTCAGCAAACAACCGAGGGTAGTTGACGTGACTCTCCGTACCGTCGAGGGTGGTCGTCAAATCGAGCTCCACATGAAGCGCCTCTCCAGCGCTCCACACGCCGTCAGCCACCTCTTCCTGGAGGTCGACGAAAGCCACGCGCAGCAGGTCTTCACCATCACAGCTGTTGTCAGGAGGGGTTGAGTAGCCACCCTCGCAACTCAGCGACTCCACCTGAACGTCCAGGATCGGGACGCCCTCGCCCGGGTCGGCGACGTGGCAAGCAGTGAGGGAAATGCACATAAGCAGGCGGGCCATCATTCCTCCGTTTCGACAAGGTGTACCCGAGAATGCCACTGTCTGTCTGTTCGCATGTGCCGACTCAGATTGTTGAGAACGCACGAACACTCGACCCGTTCATGAAGGTGTTCTCGAACCCGGAACAAGATTTGCATGGCAAGCGAGTGGAGGTGTCCCATGATGTTTCTCCTCACTGCAGCCCTGGCCGACGATGCAAGTGTGCTCACGTTCGAACCTGTGTTTCCGCATGGCGTCGCGGTGCCCCGTGTCCTTCGTGATACGACAGTGGTCCCCTGCACATGTGCACCAGCGGGGCCGTCGACGCCCGCAACCGAAGGCCACATTCCCGGAGACGGCCTCCCGTTCGTGGATCTCCGTGTGAAGGTCCGCAAGGGGCGAGTCAGCCTGATCTCCGTCGCGTCCGCCTCGCCGGGCATGCTGGAGTACATGCCATGCATCTAGAATGAGCTCGGCCGGGTCGAGTGGCCGGTGCGCCGACGAACACTGCAGCTCCGGTTGGAGCAGCGTCGGAAATTCAGCGAGGCGACTCCGGTTCCGGAGAAAGCTCCGTAATGATCATCCCGTTGGCAGCCGGCCAGCCGTCCTCGGGTCTGCGGCCCTGAAGCATGAGGAGGTTGGCGTCCCGAATCACAACGCGTCCGTCCTCGACCAAGACCACACCTCGAAGATCGGCCACGAAGTCCATCTCGTCCTGCCACGCGTCGATCTGGTTCGCAAGGAGGTCGATCGAGTCGGCGTGGCTGTTGGTGACCTCGCGGAGTTCTTGGACCGCTGCCTCGAGAACCTCGAGTCGACTCATGTGCCGATCGACGTGCTCCTCCAGTGCCCCCAGATCCTCGTCGACCGCACCGACCATCTGGTCGGTCCGGCGAACCCTGACCCGCATCGCCCGCACCCGCTCATTTAGCGCCGGCCCATCCACCACGGCATTGTTGGGTGGAGTCGTGCGGACAGTAGCCTGTTCCAGAGCCTCGAGGCGGTGCTCGAGTTCGGCAGTACGCTTGTGTAGCTCCACCAGCGAGCGCTCGAGAGCATCGAGCTCGGGCGCTGGCACACATGCCACCAAGAGTTGGGCTGCGAGTGTCACTGTCAGAAGCAAAGAACTACGGTGCATTGGAATCTCCTGTGTCCTGCGGATGCAAGACTTGCGCCAGGCATCCGGTGGCACCCTCGTCAAGGAGCGAGGTCGATGGCACAAATATTGCAACCCCGGTTTGTGGAGGGAGATATGCGTCTATTGATTCTCGGTGTCGCCATAGCACTTGGGCCGGGCTGCGTAGCCCCTGGTGTCGTACAGAACCTCGACACCGATGGCAGCCAACCGTGCGCTGACATCGGGGCTGCGTATCGGAAGGCGGCCAGTGCGGACCTTCAATTCACCAATCTGCTCGTGAATCAGTACGCCATGGTCACCGACGTCACGGGCGTGCGGGGCTGCGTCGACGATCTCGGATCGGTCGTATGGCTCATCGACGACAACGACGGCGTCCCGTACATGCGAATCTTCAATGGGACCGACAGCACCGGTGCCATCGATGTCAACGACGGCGAATTCCGCATCGAACTGTACGGGAACGAACCCCCGCTGGTCTTTCAGAGCAGCGACTTCTACACTCAACAGTGGGTCGTCACGACTCTCGAGCCCTTCGAGGCCACGTTCTTCGGCAGCGCGGTGAACCCGGCGGGCCACACCCTCGACCTCGGCTACTACGGCGGCGTTTCGCTGTGATTCCTCTTGTCACCCAGATGAGGTGGCTCACCGAGCGCCCGATGTGCTGAAGGAGGGCGGGTTGACTCCCCATAACCACCGCGATTTCGGGCGCCGCCACGTTCATGACGATCGGCGTGGGTGTCATGGCCATGTGGCCGTTGGCAATTTGAACAATCGGAACGATGAAGCAAACAGGAGGTCGGATGTACCCCACCGACAGAACTTTGGGTTCATTGGTCGAGGGGCTGTCTCTTCAGGACAGGCAGGCGGCCCTTCGGCACCTTTCCGCGGTCAACGTGGAAGCAACGGAGCGGATCACGATTGAGGGCACGACGGACCCCATGATGGCCTGGCTGGAACAGGGTCGCGCTTCTGTGGAGGTTGCAGGGCGTTCGCTTATGGAGCTAGAGCCAGGGAGCGTGATCGGCGGCGAGGATGTGTTCGCGAAGCTCGAGCGGACTTTCACCGTTGTCGCGGATAAACCGTGTCGCCTCCTTATCGCGGACCTCGAACAGCTTGACCGCATCGCAATCCGCGTACCGAGAGTGGGCACTGCGCTGGAGCTGTCCGCCGTCCGGACCATCTGCAGACTCCTACGGGGCCTGGACTACGACTCCGTTGCCCAGGCGCGACAGTTCATTCGGGAGAACGACGCCGGCTTGCCTGGGCTTCCTCTCCTTGCAAGCATCGTTGAAACGCCGACGGAGAGGAGGACGCTTGCTACCCGCAGGAGCTCGCTGCAAGACCCGATCGCGCTACTCGAGGAGCTTGGAGTGTTTGGGGAACCGCTCGAACTCGCCACGGGCCAGGTGCTCATCCGAGAAGGAAGGGTCTCTGAGGCAGTGCATCTGGTGCGCTCGGGTTCGTTGCTCGCGGTCACCGAACTCGATCCACACACCTTTCTGAAGCTCGGCGTGTCCCCACCGGGGGCGACGGTGGGAGTCGGCTCGGCGATCTTCGGGGGCCGCCATACCGCGACGTGCGTCGCTATCGAGCCCACAGTGGTCATGCGACTCGAGCGTCAGCGATGGCTCGGTGTTCTCATGCTCGAACATCCGGCGGCGTCTCCGGTGCTTCAGCGCTCGCCAGAACTGACCCCTTCCTGCTCGTCAGAACTGACCCCCCGAGATCGGTCGGCTGGGCGGCATCCCCCTCGAGCTACTGGCATACCGCCCTCTCCGCCTCCGGCAAGGTCGGGAGCACCCTTCGCGCCGAGCAAGCTCGGCCCTGCAGGGACCCGCTCCCTCCCCTGCCTCCGTCTCCGTGGGCTCGGTAGGCGGCCAGCACGAGGAGCATGCAGCCCTGTGGCCTGACGCGTGGTACACTGCCGGTCGCCCGAACACGGCAGCCGTACGCCGTGTTCGCCCCCGCGAACAGGCGTTCGCCCCCGCGAACGTGGGGGGTCATTTTTGGCGAGCGGAAGGGGGTCACTTTTGGCGAGCGCTCAAGTCCGGTGCGACGCCAGCTCGCAAGGGCCACGGCCACTTGGCTGCCGCCGATCCGCGACAAGAGCGCCTGCGCCGCTCGCTGCCTGCGGACCGTGATTCGGGGGCACCTGGACAGCTGAGAGTTCGACATCTACACGCGACAAGACGTAGGGAGTCGTGGATTTGCGGATATTGTTCGCAATTTGGCGAATTCGCGTGGTTCTGGCCACCATTTCATGGTTGCGATACGAGTGGGGGCCGAACTTGTGGAGGTCTCCGTGGTTGTCGTGTCCTTTCGGCCTCCCTCGTCGGCTGTTCGGCAGGCACGAGGTAGATTTCGTCGGCGTTCCAGCGCTCAGGGACCGAACTCACGAGGGCACCTCGGTCGCACACAAGGTGATGGGAACCGGCGATGGCGAGCGTGTGCCGGCTCTCAGCTCAGTGCCCACGAGAGCAGAAGGACCTCGACTACGTCGACAACGAGGATGAGGAGTTGGTTTGCTCGAAGCGCCCTGCCCGAATCCTGCACCACGCTCCACACCACCTCCTAAAGGAGTGCGCAATGCGCCTGCTCGTCTCCCTGATCTTCATTGTGGCCTGCAAGCCCAAGGCAGATCCCAACTTCGACAGCGATAGCGCGGATGCGGACATCGACACTGACGCCGACACGGATGCGGACGCAGACACCGATACGGATGCGGACGCAGACACCGATACGGATGCGGACGCGGACACCGACGCGGATGCGGACACCGATGCGGACGCGGACACCGACACCGATGCGGACGCGGACACCGACGCGGACACCGATACGGATGCGGACGCAGACACCGATACGGATGCGGACGCGGACACCGACGCCGATGCGGACGCGGACACCGACACCGATGCGGACGCCGACACCGACGCGGATGCGGACACCGATGCGGACGCGGACACCGACACCGATGCGGACGCGGACACCGACACCGACACCGACACCGGCGGGCCGGCAACGCTGTCCGGCGTGGTCACGTCCGAGGCGACGGGGGCCCCGCTCGCCGACGTGCGCGTCGTGCTCCACGACGCCTCCGCGAACTTCTTCGACGAGCAGCGCACGGACGCCGCCGGAGCATATGTCTTCGTCGGCGCACCCGTTGGCCCCCTCACAGTGGGCGCTGCCACCGAGACCTACGCCTACATCGAGGACACGATCGACCTGACAGCGGGGGCGCTCGTGCGCGACTTCGCGCTACCGGCCGAGATCGAGCCGGGTCGGTGGACCGTGATCGGGGACACGAATCCCGAGTTCTTCGCGGGTACCCCTTCGGGTACGCTGCTTCCGAACGGATCGACGATGTTCTGTCACGACACCCAGGACAGCGTCATCGTCGATCCGCTCTCGGGCGTCAGTTCGTTCGGGGCCATGTCCCAGTCCTCACAGGGCTGTCACATGCAGACCCTGCTCTCGGACGGGCGTGTGCTGTGGGTCGGAGGACAAGCCGACTCGGACCCGGCGTCCTTCGTCGACGGAGTTCCACTCGTCAAGACCTACGAGTACGGCTCGAACACCTGGCAGGAGTTGCCCGACCTCAACGAGGCGCGTTGGTATCCATCGCTGGTCCGACTGCCAGACGATCGAGCCCTTGCGTGTGGCGGAGGCCAACCTCCGAACGCCGCCAGGACCGCTACCTGCGAAGTGTTCGACCCCGATCTGGGAACCTGGACCGTGACTGGTGACACCCTCACCGCGTCGGAGTACTCGCCGGGCGCCCTGCTCTACACGGGAGAAGTGCTCCACACCTGGTCCCCTCCACAGCTGTGGAACCCCACGACGGGCCAGTGGCGAGCCACCGGAACCCTGGTGCAGCCCAATCGAGGCTTCCCCGACCACTCCGATCACACGCTGGTGATGTTGAGCGACGGAGACGCGCTGATCATCGGCAACGAGGGCGGCGGGGCGATGGTCGAGCGGTACGACCCGACGACCGAGCTGTGGACTGCGGGCGCCTCTCCCGCGGTCGAGCGCAGCCAGCCCGAAGTTGTGATGCTCCCGGACGGACGGGTGCTCACAGCCGGTGGGTTCTGGGAGGGGGGCGCGGTCGTTCCATTCGATCCTGCGTGGCCAGCCGTCGCCACCTCTGACCTCTACGATCCCGGATCCGACTCGTGGCGGGCCGTGGCAGACATGCTGCTTCCGCGCGAGTACCACGCCCTTACACTGTTGGTTCCGGACGGGCGTGTCGTGACCACGAGCGGCACGAGCAACCAGGCCAGCGCGGCAGCAACGGACAACTCGGTGGAAGCCTATGAGCCCCCGTATCTGTTTCGCGGGCTTCGTCCGCGCATCGACGCGGTCTCAGCGACCGATTTGCCTCGAGGAGCCTCTCTGACCGTGAACTTCAGCCGCACGCTGGCGCCGACCGAGGTCCTGTTGCTTCACACGGGCGCGGTCACACACTGGGTGGACGGAGGCACGAACCGCCGTCTGTCACTCGCGTTCACCCAGACGGGGCCCCAAACACTCTCGGTCGACATTCCGGCCGACGGCGTCCTGCTGCCCTCCGGATACTACCTCTTGTTCGTGATGGTGGACGATGTTCCTTCAGAGGCGGTGATCGTGCGTGCCGAACGGACGGACCTCCCATGAAGCGGGTACTCCTTCCCTTGACACTCTTCTTCCTGGGTTGCACGAGCGAGGCGCGCGACCCGGGAGACCTCCCGGGTGGCGAGCTGGGCGTCAACGATGTGTCGGTGTTGTTCCCAATTCCCGGCACGCTCGACGAGGGCGTCAAGCTGGACGGCGGGAACGACGCCCCGAACCTGCTTTCGACGACGCTTTACGACGGACTCGGCTTTCGGGATCTGGAACTCGACGACTGGACCGCCGTGGCCGTGCGTATCGATCCCTGCTTTCCCGGCTCGGCGGAGTGTCGCAAACAGGTACGAGTCGTTGCACAGCCGATGACGGACCGCGAGGATTCGCTGGAGTTCGAAGACAGTGCCATACATCTGCTCTTCGACCTGAGCGACGACGACTTCGAGCAAATTCGGTTGCAGTGGTTGAACCTGCCGAGGACCGACGCGTCTACGCCTCTCGGAGTGCATCCCGTTCTCGAGCGAGAGGGATGGTCTGGGGCTTTCGGGATGCAGTTGTTGACCCTGCTCGGGGACGTTGTTCGATCGGGGGCCCTCAATGAGGTGGCCACGATGGCTGGCACCTCCCTAAGTTGGGACTTTCGGTTGTTCACGGTCTTCGACGAACAAGCCTCACCCGCCCCCATTCCGCTCATCGACGAGCCCGAGCAGTTCTTCACCACGCTGCTGCCCCAGGACGCCTTCAACATGCAGCCTCCTTCCGAGGTGGATGATGCGCTCGAGCCCCTCGCCGGCACCGCGGCCGGAGAGATCGGCGGGCCTTGGGAACTGGTGGCACCCCCCGAGGAGGTGGCCGAAGCCTTGGACCTCACGGTTCGTCTCGACGATCCGGCGTCCGAGTTCCATCCAGGGTCTGTGAGCTGTGTTGCCTGTCATGTCGCTACTCGGTTGCGGGAGCGTGCACTCGACGCCGGTGTCGCCTGGGAGGAGCCCGATCTCGAGGCAACCGTCGCCATCGACCCGGAGCTCAGAGGGAGTGGGCAGATGGTGCGTGCCTTTGGCTATTTTCGACGGTCACCCGTCATCACGCAGCGCACCGTCAACGAGAGCCTGAGGGTTGCTGATGTCCTCGCGGATTGACGCGCGGTCGAGCTCAGCATCGTGACGATCGGCACGGTCTTCGCGGTTTCGATGTGCGGATGGGCATCTCCACCCAGTGCTGACGTCCTCTCGAGGGACTGGGCGGAGCTCACAACGTCACACTGGACCCACCGTCCTACCTTCAGCGCCAAGGAATGGGGCCGGCTCGCCGACGGGAAAGGGATCAAGCGACGGGAGAAGCTCGAGGGGGCAGACCGCGTTCTCGGCGCCCTATGGACCGACGCACCGAGGGATGCGCTGTGGGTCGCGATTCAAGATGAAAACCACTGGGTCGTGGTCGATGGCTACGTCGACGAAGACCTCCCGGGAAGTACCTTTGCCGATCGCGTGCTCTACCAGAGAATCGGCTTGCCCTGGCCGTTCGCCGATCGCCAATGGGTGATCGACGTGACGAGCAACCGAGCGCTCCTACGCTCTGCCGGCAACCGCGTGTGGGAGCGCACGTGGGCGCTGTCGCCGCAGCGTGGCGCCACCGTGGAGGACCCGGACGCCGTGTGGGTGTCGGAGAACGACGGAGGGTGGATCCTCGCCAGCATCGGGGGCGGCACCTTGCTGGTCTACCACGTGCGCGCCACCGTGGATGGGAACATTCCGGATGAGGCGGCAACGCAGTGGGCGCTCCTGACCGTGGCTGGAATGCTTCAGGGAGTCGACGAGCGCGCCCGAGACCTGATCCCGTCCCATTACGTCGACGGTCATGACCTCATCGAGCGCCCCGATGGCTCGAAGGTGCCCCTGTTCACGAGGTGAGTGAGAGATTACTGGGGCGCTCCGGCGAGGATCCAGCCCGCCAGCCCCTCGACATCCGATGCGGTGGGGTAGATGGGCCCCGACCCCATGGGGCGCCCACACACACCGAAGTCCTCCTGGCACTCGGGCACCTCGTCCAGTCGGTCGTCCACCTCCGGACCGCTCAGCTTCAAGAGCAGGTAGCTCCCATCGGGGTCTCCCGGGGAGATTCGCTGGAGCCGGGGAACCTGTGAGGAGGGGATGCCAACGGTGTTCCCATACCAGCTCCCCGCATCCAAATTCATATTGCCTGCTGGCGCACCGTCGTCGTCATCGTGGCATCGAACGCAGGCCGCCTGGAAGAATGTGCTGACCTCGGCCGGGGACCAGGTGGCGCCAGTGTCAACGACTGCCGCGGTCCCCGGGGTGGGCGGACCGCTGCAGGAACACGTCGCGAAGAACAGCAGGCACGACGAGACGCGGCTCAATGCGCACCCAGGGGGATGACCTCAAGACGAAGGAGCCGCACCTCTCCCTCTCCATTCAGAAGCAGCCCGACAGCACCATCGGGGACGGCACGGGCGTGACCGTGACTCACCTGGTTCCCGTCGAGCAGGCCCTTGAGGTGCGAGCCCGCGGCCGAGACCGACAGGATGGCCGGGGCAGGCCCGGATTCTGCCTCGTGCAGGATGGTGGGGCCCTTGGCGCTATGACGGACCAGCCGCGCTACCCCTGTCCGGGTCGACATCTCGAACGCATCGAACTCCTCAGCGCTGGACACGTGATGGACGACCCCGACCGTGCCCTCGAAGGCGGAGAGGTCGACTGACACGTTCACCTGCACGTTCCCCCACGATCCAGGTGCCAGGACGAGTGCCCGCTCATCCGCCCGAACTGTGAACACGTCGTCACCTGTCTCTTGCGCGGACCCCAGCGCGCGAACCCCCTGACGCCCTTCGCGCAGGTCTCCTGGTCTGGGCTCCCAGGTGCCCGAGCCGTCGGAGGCGACGGACCATGTGGGCGCGGCGTCGACCTCATCATCGGTCCCCTCGCATGGAGGGCACTCGGGTTGCGGAACCGCAGGCAGCTGTACCGCGAGCGCGTGACCGTAGACCAGGGCTCCTCCTCGATCGGCCGTTGCGACGAGTTGAAGGGCGAGGACGCAGCCGAGAAGGGCCGTGAGTGTACGAACGACCGTCCGCGCACGGTCACGAAGCGCGAAGGCGCCCATCCGTAGGAGGAACACCGCGAGTACGCCGATGAGGAATACCCACGCGGCGTCGGCATGCGCGGCCAGGGCGAACTGAGCCTTCGGAGGAACTGCGGAGAGGCCATCTGCGGCCGCACGCCCGAGCAGGAAGGTGACACCGGTGGACACCGCCAGCATCAACCAACCGATGGCGGAGAGGCGCTCGATCTCGATGTTCGAGCGACGCACAAGTCCGATCGCCTCGAGAGCGATGGCGACGGGCAAAAGCACGATCGGGAAGTGGAGCACCGCTGCATGGGCGTTCGGCAAGGCCTCCATCATTGCTCGTGCCTCCCCTGAGCGTGTTCCACCATGAACTCCATCGCACGTTCCGTCATGGGCTGTTCGGTTCGCCGGGAGTGGCGATGATCGTGTCTCGGAACGCGGCGTTCACATTCGCACCGCCCGACTCGGCGCTGCAGGCCTTCCAGCGGCCCGCCAAGCGCCCATCCCCGGGCGAGGCCAGGCGCTCCATGCTGTACACCCGGCCGCTATTGGGCCCTCCCGCGAACGCGGGGCCACCGTCCCCAGCGGCGTCCATGACCCGGTTTGCAGGGTCCTTCAGGAACAGCTCCATCTGTCCGTCCTTCAGGTACAGCCGCGCTTGCCGGTTGTCGTTGTAGGCATTCACGACCAGATCCGCGTTGGAGTAGGCCGAGACCTCGTCCTGTGGAGCGCCGTCGACGTAGGGCTCGGTCTGGTGGTCGAGCACGAGGAAGGTGCTGTTCGCTCGTGCGATCGAACCGGGCGGAAAGCCGAGCACGAAGTCGTCGGGGTTCGCGATCTGCCAGAGGTCGAGCTGAATGTCGCGGTCGGTGGTGTTGCGTAGCTCGATGAACTCGTCCGATCCGTCGTTGTCCATTTCGGTGACGCCGTACCACTGGATCTCGTTGATGACGAGATCGCCCGGCGAGAGTCCATCTTCTCCGATGAAGTCCTCCCCGAGCCGCTTTCCGTCCTTCCACAGGGATGCGTAGTAGTCCATGTAGGCCTCGGCCACGCGCGAGCCATGCATCACGAGGAGGTACTCGTCGTTGGACACGGTCGCGGAGCTGGACCAGTTGAAGGAGCCGGAAATGACAAGCGGGCGCTCCCCATAAGCGTCGATGATCATGGTCTTGGGGTGGAGTCGCCCGCCCCCGGCCTGGTAGTCGCCGGGTTGGACGCTGTTGTCGTTGGCATCCATCCGAAGATCCGCGTCGTGTCCAAGGAGGCGATAGGCTTCGTGGTACTGCCCATTGGAGTGCAGCTGGCTCCGATCGATGACGCCGCTCACTCCGCGGTATTCGCGTTCGAGTGGGTCCGAGCCCGGGGTGAAGTCGCCACGGTCCTTCACCCTGTTGATGTGTCGGATGAACGCGCTGCCCACCTGATCCTTGGTGAACGCGAAGATCGTGAAGCGGATGGAGTCCTGGGCACCGTCGACCAGCTCGAGGATTCTGCCCATGGCGTCTTCGTTCGGGCTGAACCAGACCTCGACGAGTGTGTCGCCCACCTGGTAGCTGCGTCCGTTGAACACCTCGACCTTGCTGTGTCCGAAAGCGCCCGCGAACATCTGCTCGAACTCGGTCTGGAAGTCTTCAGCGACGCCAGGATGATCGATCAGGAAGAAGTTGTTGGAGTTTCGGACGAGGTCGGTGTCGGTCCAGTTCGCCGTGCTCCCGAAGACGAAGCGGTCGTCGACCACCATGAACTTGTTGTGCATGATGTGGTTGGTGTTGCCGGGCACCATGGGGATCTGCCGGTCCAGGAAGCGTTGGTAGCCCTCGTTGTAGAGGTGACCCGCATCGCCCACCATGCGAACGCGCACACCGCGATCATGTGCGTCTTCGAAGGCGTCGATGACGCGCTCGTGGTTGAAGCCCATCACCGCGAGCTCGATCGAGGCGGACGCTTCGTCGATCAGCTCGACCATCACATCGACGGCATCCGGGTCCCACATGTTCTCGGCGCGGGTCCCGGGATCGTTGAAATACACGTCCATCCGCCCGCCTCTTGTCTGGGCCAGGTCGGCCTCGGACGGCGGGGGATTGCAAGCACAGAGAAGGATCGACAGGGCAACTCTCACCGGTTCTCCAAACACGCACATTTTGTGGTTTCTGAGTATTCGACCTGCAGGATTCGCCAAGTTGCGCCTCGACTTGTCGCGTATACGCGAAAGGAGGAATCAGTCCGCACGCGAGGCCGGCACGGGGTAGGTGCTGTCCAAGACGCAGCCTGCCGTGCGCATTGAGGTGAACCATGGTCCTGTTTGTCCCCGTCTTCGCCGCTCCACTGGACCTCCCGTCTGGCAATGGCAGCTCTGCCGTTTCTCTCACTACGTACGGAAACCATGTCGAGATGGTCTGGATCGAGCCTCAGGATGGCGCTCCCCAGGTACTCCACGCCATCCACGACGGGAGCGCCTGGTCCCGCCCCACGGTCGTTGCCCAGAACGAGGCGCTGTTCGTGAACTGGGCCGACACCCCCGTCCTCGGGCACGCCGGCGACGGTTCGTCCATTGTGGCCTACCCGCGCAAGTCCGGTGAGGGCACCTACGCCTACGATGTGGTGGTGTCCCGGTGGTCGGGCACGAAGTGGACGGAGCTGGGCTCTCCACATCGGGACGGGACGCAGACCGAGCACGGGTTTCCCTCGCTGGTCGCCGACGGTCAGGGGTTTCGCGTGTTCTGGCTCGATGGGCGCTTGACGGCCGACTCAGGGCCGATGACTCTGAGAACTGCCCGCTGGAATGGGGGGTTCGAGCCGTCGCGGGTCCTCGATGATCGGGTCTGCGACTGTTGTGGCACGGACGCAATGGCCAACGGGGATGGCTGGCGTGTCGTCTACAGGGACCGCAGTGAGACCGAGCTCCGCGACATCGCGTTCGTGGACGGCGACGGAAGCACGGGCCGGGTGGCTGACGATGGGTGGCAGATCCCGGGGTGCCCGGTGAACGGGCCGCGCGTGATCGAACTCCCGGCGGGGCGGGTCGTCGCATGGACCACCGGAACGGCGGGTCTCGAGGTGCGGGCGAGCTTCCGTGGGCGCGTCGGCGTGGTCGCTTCAGCAGATACCGAGCCGGCGGGGCGGGTCGACCTGGTGGCGGCTGGCACAGAAGCCGTGGTGACCTGGCTGGGCTCGGACGGGATCTACGCGCGGCGCCTCGCTGCCGGCCCGGGTGGGTTGCGTGGGGGAGATCCCGTGAAGATCGCCGCCACGGGTTCAAGCCGGAGCACAGGCTTTCCCCGGGCCGCGGTGTTGGGCGACAACCTCTGGACGATCTGGACGGAGAAGTCCGGTCTCGTAGGCGAGCGAACGCCACTATCGACCCTACCGAACGTGTCCGACAGTCTGCCTCCTCCGGGCGCCACCCATCTATCGCCCGCGACCTGGAGGCCCGCAGACCTGAAGGTGAAGACGTTGGCCGGCGAAGCAGGAGAACTCCGGCTCGAGGGCGAGCTGACCCTGGTGACCACATGGGCCAGCTGGTGCGGACCCTGCCGGTCCGAGCTCGATGCGCTCCGGACCATCGCGCGCACCCACCCGCAGCTGGATCTCCAGGTGATCGCGGTCGACGACACGGTGACGGCCATTCGCAAGGCGGCGGACGAGCCTCCAGGTACCTGGTGGCTCGCACAGCGGGCAGACGTGCGCGGGAGCCTGGGCTCCGACAGCGTGCCCAGTTCCTGGCTGGTGAGCCGAGACGGCACATCGGCGTGGCACCACCCGGGAGCGCTCACGCCCGACGGGCTCGCCGCTGCGCTGGCAGACGTGGCCACGCGCTAGCCCTCACGGGCTGGACGTGAGTGCGTCAGCCCTTCTTCGGGGTCTCGACCTTCGCCTTGAAGTCGAGCGCCTCGATGGCTTCGGTGAGCTTCTTCTCGTCGAGCTTCGCCGCGTCGTAGGCGACCTCGGCCTTGCCCGTCTCGTGGCTGACGGCGACGGCGTTGACGCCATCGAGCTCCGTGAGGCTCGCGGTGATACGGTCGGCGCAGGACCCACAGGACATGCCCTTCACGGCGAAGGTGACGTGGGTGCCAGGGGCCTCGCTGATGTCGGCGGTGGCCGTGGTGTGCCCGCCGCAGGCGAGGGCGACGTTGGTGGTGAGCAGCATGGATGCGAGAACGAGAGCCTTCATGGTACCTCCATCGCGAACCTTAGCTTCATGACGCTTCAAGGGCCACCGGCCTCTGTACGGATATGGTAGAATCCATCCATGAAGAAGCGCGCACGGAGCTCCCCACCCACTCCGCTCGACCCAGCCGCCGAAAGCGCTGGTCAGCGCATGCCTGAGTCCTCGATGCAAGCGGTGCGCGACGAGATGGCAACGGCCCAGCCCAGGGAGGAGTCGAGCTTCTGGTCGGAGATGACGGCGGGCATTGCTGGCTACGCTCGTTCTGCGATCGTCGGGGATGCACCTGCTGATCACGAGTTCGACGACCCTGTGCGGGCGCAGTTCCAACGCGACCTGGCGAGCTGTGACATTCCAGCGACTCTGGTTCGGCAACTCCAGAACCAGAACTACGTACAGGACCGCTTCGGAAACGGACTGCCCGCTGAAGCTGCACAGGCGATGCTGGAGCAGGCAATGGCTCTGAAATCGGCTCTCGACACGGGTGACCGAGTGGCCTCGGCCAGGGCGCACCGCGACTACATGATGGACACCATTCCGGCCTTCACAGAGAACGGCAGCTCCTCTGCACCCGCGTGGCTCCACCGTCTCGGCGTAGCGTGGCAGACGCCCGGTGTCGCCCTCGCCCCCGGCCATCTGCTTGGGCAGCCGCAGAGCCTGACCGAACGCATCTCGAGCTGGTTCGGAGGCGAATCCCAAAGCTCACCGAGCGCTGATCTCGCGACCCGATGCCAGGCGGGACCAAAGGAAGATGCCGAAGGGTGACGCCTCCCCCAGGGCGGCCCGACGGAGCGGTCTTCACCACCATACGCGAAGGCCCCCCATCGCCTGAAGCTGGCTCTGGAAGCGTTGAGCGGTCGGGGGAGCCATCCCACCCGTCCACCGCGCGCCGAGGTACGGGGCGAGCTCCCGACGGAATTCGTACCGCACACGCAGGCCTGCCGCGGCGTTCTCCAGGCCGGCTGCACTGTCCAACGCATCGGAGGTCTGCACCGCTGCCGTTGCCTCCAACCGCCCCTGTACGATCAGTCGCTGCGAGATGCGCAGCTCTTTGATGGCCGTCATTCGCGAAGACACCCGCCCGCGATGGGAGACCCGGATGAAGAGCTCAACGTCGAAGTCATAGGGAATGACGGCCTCCAGGCCTATCTCCACACGACTCTCCCAGCCTGCCCCCGACTCGTTCTGCGCCTCGGCCCCAAGCCCGACCTGAAGCTCGACCCAAGGTCCCACGAGCCGACTGTATGCCAGCCCGAGCTCCATGTCGCCCCGCACCTCCGCCAAGTCGAGGGCGCCCTCCGCTCGGTATCGCAAGCGGTTTCGGTCGCCTCCGTACCAGCCCTCGATGTCCGTTGCCGCGCTTCCGGGCACTCCCGGCATTCGCACCTCGAGCTGGTCGACCAGGAGCATTCCGCGGGGATGGTGGTCGTTGATCGGGAGAGGCCAGTCCGGCTGGAGCGGCTCCACGGCGAGTGCCTGGCTCACTACCAGAGCGATCATCGGTCGCTCCTCGCAACGTCTCCGGGTCGGACCCGAACAATGCGGAACATGCCCATGTCCATGTGGTAGAGCAGGTGACAGTGGAAAGCCCAGTCCCCGAGCTCGTCGGCGGTCACCAGCAGGCTGATTCGCTCGGCGGGCGCCACCGAGATGGTGTGTTTCAGCGGTCTCGACGCGCCACGCCCGTTCTCGAGCTCGACGAACATGCCGTGCAGGTGCAGAGGGTGGTTCATCATCGTGTCGTTGACATAGACGATGCGGACGCGCTCCCCGTAGGTCAGGTCGATGAACGGATCCTCCGAGAACTTCTTGCCGTCGAACGACCAGATGTAGCGCTCCATGTGGCCCGTGAGGTGGAGCTCGATCTCGCGTGAGACCGGGCCAGGATCCGGGCGGTGGTGGCGGGCCTCGAGGTCGGCGTAGCAAAGGACACGCCATGGCACGTCCGTCAGTCCGGTGGGTCGCTCAGCGAGTCGGCGACGGGGTTGCTGGGCGACCATCGGGTTGGTCGAGCCGTGGCTCCCCGAGCCGTGAGCTGGTACGGCGCCAAGGCCATCGAGATCGGCGGGAGCGATTCCCTTCGCCGCGCTGCGTTGTGCGTAGGTGGCGCCGCTCAGGTCGGCCTGTTTCATGCGGGCCATGTGGTGTCCGGAGGGAGGCCCAGGTGGTGCCGCTTCATTGGTGACTTTTTCTGTAGGAGATTTGCCATCCATGCCCATGTCGCCGTGAGCCACGCCCTCCATGTGGCTGGCGCCATCCTCTGAGCCAGAGCCATGGTTCATGCTCATGCCGTCCATGCCAGGCATCCCTTCCATCCCAGATTTCCCGTCCATGCCGGACGTCCCGTCCATGCCGGACATCCCTTCCATCGACATCCCCATGTCTGACATGTTCAGCAGGGGGCGCCGCCTCCGCTCGGGAACGTCGGCCACCATGCCGGGCTCCGGAGCGAGGGTTGCGTGGACGTGGCCGCTTCGGTCCATCGTCTCGGCGTACAGGGTGTAGGCACGGTCCTCAGGCTCGATGATGACGTCGTAGGTCTCGGCGACCGCGATCCGCAGCTCGTCCACCTCCACGGGGCGAACCTCGATACCATCGGCGGAGACCACCTTCATCGGGAGCCCGGGAATGCGCAGGTCGAAATACGTCATCGCTCCTGCATTGATGATCCTCAGCCGCACCCGCTCACCGGGTGAGAACACGCCAGTCCACGGTTCCACGGAGGTGTGGCCGTTGATCAGATAGTGATACGTCGAGCCGGTGACATCCGACAGGTCGGTGGGATCCATTCGCATCCGACCCCAGCGAGCCGTGTCCGCCAGCCCCATGCCATCACGCCCGGACAGCGCGTCGACGACCGTACGCTTCTGATAGTTGAAGTAGCCAGCGTCCTTTTTGAGGATGGCCATGATCCGAGCTGGGTCACGAAAGGTCCAGTCCGTGAGCATGATGATGAGTTCGCGGTCGTAGGATTCGAGTTCTGCCTCGCCGTCGATGACGAGCGGCCCGGCGAGCCCGAGCTGCTCCTGGGGTCCGGAGTGGCTGTGGTACCAGTACGTCCCGCTCTGGCGAACCGGGAAGCGATACTCGAAGGTCTCGCCCGGAGGAATGCCTGCGAAACTGACGCCAGGCACACCATCCATCTCCGGGGGGAGCAACAGGCCGTGCCAGTGGATCGAGGACCACTCGTCGAGGGTGTTGCGCACGCGCAGCACCGCTTCGGACCCCTCGCGCAGCCGCACGAGGGGGCCGGGGTACTGGCCGTTCACTGTGATCACCCGTCCCCTGCCCTGCGCGATGGGGCGCCGGGTGCGCTCGATGACGAGCTCCCACTCTTCCTGGGCGGAAGGCAAGCCTGCCTGGGCCCATCGTGGCAGGGACAACAATCCCGCACCGGCCGCCATCGACCCGAGTAGGCCTCGACGACTGAGTCGACTGTTCTTCTTCATCTACATCCTCGACGCGGACGGGTTCTCGTCATTGCCGACTCAGCCGAAGCTCGATCACGTCCTGGAACTTGAGGTCGGGGAACGGGAGCTCCGTCTTCTTCCAGCCGCCGTCCAAGCGGTCCTGCAACACCAGGCGAAGCATCTCGTCGAGGTCCCTGCAGGCGGGTGGGTCGTCTCCATCCAGCCCGTCGCGGACTTCGGTCCAGATCCGGACGGCCTCTTCCGGCCGGCCCGTACGGGCGGCGATCTCGCCCTCCAGCCATCCGGCCAGCACACCGTGGTGCTCAGACAGGTGAGCCCTGTCCACGCGCTTCAGCTCCGCCTCAGCGGCCTGGAGATCCCCGGTCGCGGCGGTCGCCCACGCCGACATCAGCCGCATGCCCGCGTCGTCCGTGTCGATCTCGCGCAACGTACCGGCGGCTGCAGCAGGGTCGTGCAGGTCGGTCCGCTGGTGCATCGCCTTCAGGTACGCGGCCATCGGTTCGGCGTGCGCGACCGGTGGCGCCGGTAGCTGCGCTCCACGGCTGCGGCCCGGAGCGAAGCCGTCGGCGAAGGGGAAGGCGGTGAATCCTGCGAGCGCCGCGGGCGTGAACCCGTCGGCGTGGGGGTCGGCGAGCCACAGGATGTGTTCACCATCTGGAGACAGCTCGAGCACGACCGACTGCGAGGTGTCGGCCGACAGCACCGAGTTCGCGCTGAGCGGCCGGTCTCTCTCCACCGCGGCATCCCACCGGTCGCGGAGGAGATCGGCGGCTTCGGGGACTGTCAGCTCGCCGTCGCCCAGGAGCTCCTCCGCTCTGGCGTAGCGCAACCGCGCACCCTCGAGCGGTCCCCGGGCCGGGTGGAGCTCCCGCGCGTGCATCGCCTCGTCCAGGTAGAAGTTCGTGTTCACGGTGTGGCCGCGGGCCACGTGGATGTCGCTGTAGCTCCGCCCCACCACCGCGCGATCGCCCGACGGGTCGGCGAGCACGAAGCTCCAAGCCCCGACCGGCTGTACCTCCTCGAGGATCGCGATGGCCTCGTCCACATCGGCCGCATCGCGCAGGAGTCTCTCGAAGAGCACGTAGATGGCCGTGCCGCCGCGAGGATGGCTCCCGGTCAGGCCCTCCCAGAGCAACGCTGGCGTCTTCATCCGGGGCCGGCCGAAGACCAGCGCGGCGTCGCGGGTGACGTGGAGGTGAGAGGTCACGGCCAGGCCGCGTTCGTTCAGCCCGCTCGAGCCCGCGAAGACCTCACCGACGGTGCCCACCTGCGCGTATCGGTAGCCATTGGGTTCGCCTTCTCCATCGAGGGGTTCCACGAACGTGAGGGTGGCGCGCGGCTGCCACTCCCCCATGCCCCAGAAGTCCAGGTTCCGCGCGAGCAGGGTGTGCTCGCCATCCCTGGCGACCACCGAGGTGCAGCGGTTGCCGACGGAGCCCGTCACGGGGTCGACCTGCACGGTGCGCCCCAGGGCCAGCTGCAGCGCGGGACCGATGGACGCGAGATCCGCGAGCCAGGCATAGCGCTCGACGGTTCCGGCCTCGACCGACAGTGCCGCTTCGAGCCCGCGGGCCCTCTCGCTGGCTCGGGCGTCGAAGTAGTCCGGAAAATGCTTGCGATGGCGGGCGAGGAGTTTGCGGAAGACGCCGGGCATCCGCGCGAAGTGCATCTCCTCCACCATCGGGATCCAGTACCCGACGAGCTCCTCCTTCAACAGCTCGCCGTACGCCTGTCCGATGGCGTGGTCGGTGCCGTGCAGGTCGAGCACCCGCCACCCGGCCAGGTCCTGTCGGCATCCACGACCCTGCTCCACGTCCACGCACTGGGCCAGCGCCAGGGAGATCCACCACATCTCGCCCCCTACAGCAGCGTCTGCGGCACGTCTTCGGGCCCGACGGGCGGAAGCACACCCGGCTCGACCGCGCAGCACTTCCGCAACAGGATGTAGGTCGACAGCCCGACATCGGTCTTGAAGCGCCGGCTGCGCGGGCAGTCGTGCCAGGGCGTGTCCTCGGCATCCAGAAACTCGCCGGCGAACCCCTCGGTGACCCGGTTCCGGAACAACGCGGTCGCTGCGCGCGAGAGCACGCCGTCTGGCAGCGAGCAGAAGGTGTAGAGGAGGTGCCCCTCGGGCTTCAGGACCCGAAGGAGCTCCGTCACCACGGCCTTGGGGTCGGCCACGGTCTCGATGACCCACGCGCAGACGACGACATCGAAGCTCTCGTCTGCGAAGGGAAGCTCCGCGAGATCCGCCTGGAGTCTGCGTTCGCCGAGGTCGCCGGCCTGCGCCAGCATGCCCTCCGAGGCGTCGACCAGGGTGACCCGCGCGTCGGGGCAGAAGGCGATCACTTCTCGGGTCATCGCGCCAGTGCCACAGCCGGCATCGAGCACGGTGGGTGAGCCGACCAGGATCTCGGCGAGGTCGCCGAGCATCGCCTGCTCGGCCTGCAGGCCCGCGAGCTCGATCCAGAGCTGGCGAAAGGTCTCGTAGTGAGGCGCCACCTGGTCGTACAGCGACGCGGTGGAGCCCTCGTGCGTGTCGAGCACCCACTCGAGCTGGGTCAGGATCTCATTCATCGGGTCTCCTGGAGGCAAGGCGTCGCGGACATGCGAACAGCCGATTCGCGAATTGGCGAATTGACGGCGTTTATCCTTTGGTACCAGCATGCTATCGGGGCGTGCCGGAGGCCGCCAGGAAGGCCGCGAACGAACTGGCCAGCCACGGTATCAGGCTAGTCCGGACGAGAATCCCAGGACACGAGAGTCTGACGGGCGTCACCGTCGACTCCGATGACCGATCCCCAGGAGGAGTAGTTTCCGTAGAAGGCCTCGATTCGGAGCTCGTTGGGAGCCGCACCGAGGTGGGGACCCGTCCAGGCCTCCCCGTCGACGGTCGACGTGAGGCGGGCGTAGGCATCCCCGTCCCCGACAGGAAGTGCGTAGAACGTGCCTGGGACCGAAACATCGAAGGAGCCATCGATGAAGCCCAGTGCGCGCGCGTCTGTCGAGAGCACGGGCTCACAAGCCTCGCCCTGATGGTGGAGACGAACGACGCCCTCGGGATCCAGCCCAGGATCGAGCTCCATGCGAGCAGCGGTGCCGTCGGCCAGCTCGACATCGTGCCAGATGGCCACGAGGTAGGCAGCGAACCCCATGCTCTGTCCGATGGTGTCGGGCTCGTCGAGCCAGCCGATGGTTTCTGGGGTGGGACAGGGGTCTGCGTTGTCGGTGCAGCCGCATAGGGCAGCCCAGATGCCGACGGCTACGTGAATCTTCGAGCGAGCCAACCTGGTCACTACGCAAAGGTAGTCCCGGGTACGCGTTGGTTCCACCATCCCCAGGATCTCCATTTCCGAGATGGCACCGGGAGCAGACAGGTCGCAGACCTGCGAATCCGCGATTCGCGATTCGGCGAATTGATGACGTTCGACCGTCGGTACCATCATGTTATCGGGGCTTGCCGGAGGCCTCCATGAAATACCTCGTCCTGCTCCCGCTCGTCCTGGCGTGCACCCCCGAAACGGTCGAAGACAGTCCGCAGGAGCCGTCCCTTCCCATGGTCGAGGGCGTGGCCGCGGCGGAGGACCACGACGACGATCCGAATGTCGTCGAGGTGCATCTCACGGCATCACGTACCGAGAAGGACTGGATCGATGGGGGCGCCACACCCGTCTGGGCCTACAACGGGCAGGTGCCTGGCCCGCTCATCCACGCCCGCGTCGGCGACACCCTTCGGGTGGTGTTCACGAACGACCTGCCGGATCCCACCACGATCCACTGGCACGGCCTGCGCATCGACAACGCCATGGACGGAGTGCCTGCCGTGCAGGAGCCCATCGAGCCGGGAGAGACGTTCACCTACGAGTTCGTGCTGCCCGACGCTGGAAGCTACTGGTACCACCCCCACATCCGCGGCCACGAGCAGGTCGACCGCGGGCTCTACGGGCCTCTCGTCGTCCATGAGGCTCAGGAGAGCGAGCCGACGGTCGACCGTGACCGCTACTTCGTGCTCGACGATGTCGCCCTGCAGGAGAACGGGCGCCACTACGGCTTCTCCACCGGCGGCATGGACGGGATGCACGGTCGGCATGGCAACGTGCTGCTGGCCAACGGGCAGACCGAGCTCATCACCGACACCGTGCAGCCGGGCACGGTGGAGCGCTGGCGCATCGTGAACACGGCCAACGCGAGGCTCATGTACGCCGATGTGCGAGGAGCAGACTGGCGCGTGGTCGGCGTCGATGGCGGGCTGCTCGAAGAGCCCTACACCACCGACCGGCTGCGTCTCCCGGTCGGGCGACGCTTCGACGTCGAGGTCATCCCTCGCGCCGACGCCGAGAAGCTCAAGCTGCGTGTGCTGATCCCCTCCCAGACGGGCTTCGATCGCTTCCCGATGTTCGAGGCCGGCATCGAGGGCCCGCCCGCGTCGACCGCGGTCCCCACCTGGCCCGCGGCGGCGATGCCCGACCCGATGCCCGAGACCCAGGAAGTCGACGTCGAGCTCGACTTCGGGTCGGGCGGCATGATGGGCATGGCGTGGCTGATCAACGGGCAACGCTACGAGGAAGGCGACTCGATCCCCATCCAGGGCAACGTGCCGACCCGCATCCACCTGCGTGATGTGTCGGGCGCGGGTCACCCGTTCCACCTGCATGGCCAGTTCTTCGAGGTGCTGTCCCGCAACGGCGTCGAGGGCGACATCCCTGGCCCGCTCGACACCATTCATGTCGGCGGTGACGACGAGCTGGAGCTGTTCACCATGTTCGACAACCCCGGGCTGTGGCTCGGTCACTGCCACATCCTCGAGCACGCCGAGCTCGGGATGATGACCAGCTTCGACGTCACCCCGTAGCCTTTCCGCCCCAGGACGATTCATGCTCTTCACAGCCCCCCCGAAGCTCACCGGGACCATCGCGGTCGCGGTCTGCCTGATCTCCAGCGCCTGCAAGCCCGACGAACCCGAGGAACAGGTCGTTGGGTTTCCGGACTACACACCCGGATTCACCGTCGTGGTCGACGCGGATGACGGCGTCCAGCGGCCGCAGGACCTCGAGTTCCATCCGGACCGGGCGGGAGAGCTCTGGGTCGTCAATCGCGGAACGGAGAACACCGGAAGCGACGTAGTCATCGTCCACGATGCGGGATCACCGGGTCAGCAGGCGGAGCAGCGGCAGGATGGGAACGCCTGGCACTTCATGAACCTGACGACCGCACTCGCCTTCAGCGACGACAACGGGAACTGGGCCACCTCGCCCGAGGTGACTGACGCCAACCACTCCGGCGGAACCTTCACCGGTCCCAGCCTGTGGTCGAGCGATCTCGACGTCTTCGCGCAGCCGTCGGGCGGGAACGGAAGCCACCTCGACATGCTCCACCAGAGCCCCAACTCGATGGGTATCGCCCACGAGGTCGACAACGCCTTCTGGGTCTTCGACGGCTACTCCAACGAGATCGTCCGCTACAACTTCGGCGATGATCACGGCCCGGGCAACGACGACCACGCGGATGGGCGCGTGCGTCGGTACTCCTCGCTGCCCATCGAGCGGATGCCCGACATTCCGTCGCACATGGTCGTCGACAAGGCGACCGGCTGGCTCTACATCTGCGACCCAGGCAACGCCCAGGTCCTGCGGATGGACATCGACAGCGGGAGCAAGGCCGCTGACTTGCCCTTCACGAACGAGCCCCTTGCTCTCCTTGCTCAGATGGAGGGCGAGGTCTGGGAGGTCTTCGCCGACCAGGAAATGGTCATGCCGAGTGGCATCGCCATCGATGGCCAGACCCTGTACATCGGGGATGCCGAGACCGCCGAGATCATCGCGTTCGATGTGGTGACGGGGGAGGAGTTGGGCCGATTGGAGACGGGTGCGGGCAAGCTGCTGGGCATCGAGGTCGATCCAGATGGGAACCTGTGGTTCGTGGACCGAAGGGACAATTCGGTCACGCGAGTCGACCAGAACTGACGTCAGAGCCACTACGGCGTCAGTGGTTGTGGTCACCCCCGCCGTGGTCGTGGTCGCCTTTCCCGTGGCCATGCGGAGCGGATGCCGGCGCTGGCGCTGGGACCTCGCCCCACACGAACCTCGCACTCTGCGTCGCGCCGCCGACCGGCACGCTGACGACGGCCAGGTAGCCCTTCGCGCCGTCGAGCTTCGCTTCGCCCTTCCAGCTCGTTCCCTCGCCCTTCAGCACGATGCGCTGCTCGGCCTGGCCGGTGCCGGTGAGCACCATCTTCGCTTCGCCTTCCGCCGCCACCGGGGTGCCGTCCTCCCCGAGGACCTGCAGCTCGAGTTGTCCGCCGCCCGGGACCAAGCGGGCCTTGTGCGACCCCATCGCGACGACGACTTCTGTTGCGTCGACCGGGACCTTCGCGGCGTGTCCGGCGTCGTGGTCGTGCCCCTCGGCGTGGTCGTGACCATGGCCTTCGTCGTGACCCTCGTGTGCCTCGCCCTTCGCGTGGTCGTGGCCGTGATCGTCGGCTGCGGGAGTGGGTGCTTCGCCTCCACAGGCGAGCAGTGCGAACAGGAACATCAGGTCTCCAGGGGTTCGGGGGGACGCCCGTAGCGGACGTACAGTACCGGAAGAACGACGAGCACCAGGGCGGTCGACGAGGCGAGCCCGCCCAGGATCACGGCGGCCATCGGGGCCTGGATCTCGTTGCCGGGCTCTCCGGCGGCCAGGGCGATGGGCACGAGCGCCAGCGCGGTACCGAGGGCGGTCATCAGCACCGGGACCAGACGCTCCTCACTCCCGCGGAGCACGGCCTCGGTCAGATCGGCACCCTCGTGGTGCAGGAGGTGGTGGTAGTGCGTGACGAGCAGGATGCCGTTGCGCGTCGCGATGCCGAACAGCGTGATGAAGCCGACGAGCGAGGCCACCGAGAGCACCCGCCCGCCGAGCGCGACCACCACCACGCCGCCGATGAGGGCGAGCGGCAGGTTCACCATCACGAGCAGCGCGTCTCGGCCGCTGCGGAGGGCCGACCAGAGCAGCGCGAACATCGCCAGGACCGCCAGCACCGACAGCCCGCCGATGGTCCGCGTCGCCTTCTCCTCGCTCTCGGCCTGACCGCCGAGCTCGACGTACATGCCCGGAAGCGGCGGAAGCGCAGCACGGATGTCGGCGGTGACGCTGGCGATGTCGCGGCCCTGCACGTTCGCCATGACGACGATGCGGCGCTTGGCGTTCTCGCGCTGGATGAGGTTCGGGCCCAGCGTCCGGTCGACGTGCGCGACCTGGGACAGCGCGGTGAAGCGCTGGCCGTCCGCATCGATCGGCGCGTTGGCCAGCGCGTCCAGGTCGGCGCGGTAGCGGTCCGGGTAGCGGGCAACGAGCTCGTAGGCGCGACCGCGCTCCCACCACGTGCCGACCGGGTGGCCGAGCATGGCGGTCTCGACCCACTCGGCGACCTCACCCGGTGTCAGGCCGAGGTGGGCGAGCGGGCCGTACCGAGGGCGGACGACGACCTGGGGAACCTCGGTCTGCTGCTCGATGGAGAGGTCCACCAGCCCTTCCACACCGGCGATCGCTGCCTGTACGTCGTTCGCAGCGCGGCGGAGCTCCCCCAGATCGTCGCCGAAGATCTTGATCGCCATGGAGGTCTTCACGCCCGAGAGCATGTGCTCGATGCGGTGGCCGATCGGCTGCCCGACGCTCACCACGAGGCCGGGCACCTTGGCGGCTTCTCGCAGCGCGGCAGCGGCCTCCTCGGCGTCGACGTCCTCCGCGACCGTGACCTCGAGCTCGCTGAACTGCACGTCCTGGGCATGCTCGTCGCGCTCGGCCCGCCCGGTGCGACGGACGACGGCCTCCACCATCGGCAGCGCCACGACCCGCTCCTCGAGCCGGTGCACCATCGCGTCGGACTCGGCCAGCGGCGTGCCCGGAGCCGTCGCTGCGGCCAGGGTGAAGGCGCCCTCGTTGAACGCGGGCAGGAAGGACCGGCCGAAGGTGAGCAGGGCGACGGTGGAGAGCACGACCCCGACCAAGGACAGCGCCATCACCAGGCGCGGAACACGCAGCGACAGCCGCAGCACGGGCCGGTAGAGTGCCTTGATCCAGCGCACGACGCGCGCGTCGGCTTCCTCCTCACCCGGCGGCACGTGCTGGAGCAGCAGGCTGCAGAGCACGGGGGTGACGGTCACCGCCACGACGAGGGACGCGAGCAGGCTGGCGACGTAGGCCGTGCCGAGCGGGGCGAGCAGCCGTCCCTCGAGCCCGCTAAAGAAGAACAGCGGCAGGAAGACCACCACGATGATGGCCGTCGCGTAGACGATGGAGCTGCGGATCTCGACCGAGGCGGCGAACACGGTCTCGCGCAGTGGCGGTCGGTCCTCCTCGGGGAGCGCAGCCCGCAGCCGCAGGCGCCGGTACACGTTCTCCACGTCGATGATGGCGTCGTCGACCAGCGCGCCGATGGCGATGGCCAGCCCGCCCATCGTCATGGTGTTGAAGCCCGCCCCGAGCGCCCACAGCGTCAGGACGCCCGCCAGCAGCGAGAGAGGCAGCGCGAACAGCGAGATCACCGTCGTTCGCCAGTTCGCGAGGAACAGCGTCAGCAGGAGGACGACCAGGATGGCCGCCTCGATGAGGTGCATACGCACGTTGCCGATGGCGGTCTCGATGAAGCGGGCCTGTCGGAAGCCGGCCCGGTGCAGGGTCATGCCCTCGGGCAGTGCACGCTCGACCTCGTCGAGGGCGGTGTCGATCCGTGCCGTGAGGTCGAGGGTGTTGGCCTCGGGCTGCTTCTGTACGGCGAGCACGACAGCGGCCTCGGCGTCGACCGCTGCGGTGCCGCGAGACAAGGCGGGGCCGACCTGGACATGGGCGACGGACTGGAGGAGCACCGGTACGCCGTCGACACGGCCCACCACGGTCTGGCCGAGCTGTTCCAGGGTGCGAGCGCGACCGAGGCCCCGCACCAGGTACTCGCTGTGCCCGCTCGTGAGAAAGCCGCCCGGGGCGTTCTCGCTGGCGCCTTCGATTGCATCCAGGATCTGACGGTGGCCGATGCCGGACGCCTCCATCGCGGCAGGGTCGAGCACGACCTGGACCTGCTTGAGCTCCCCACCGATGGGGGTGACCTGGGCGACGCCCGGGATGCCGAGCAGCCGTCGGCGGAGCTCCCACTCGGCGAAGTCGCGGAGGTCCATCGGATGGACGGACCCGTCACCGGAGAGCCCGAGGAACAGGATCTCGCCCATGATCGAGGACATGGGCGCGAGCACGGGGGGCGGGATGTCGTCCGGGAGGGCGCTCTGGGCGACCTGCAGCCGCTCGGTGACGACCTGGCGGGCGAGGTAGGGGTCGGTGTCCCACTCGAACTCGGCCCACACGACCGAGATGCCGATTCCGGACGAGCTGCGCAGGCGACGCAGGCCCGGCGTACCGTTGAGCGCGGTCTCCAGGGGCACCGTCACCAGCGTCTCGACCTCGTCCGGCGCCATGCCGTGGGTCTCGGTGAGCACCGTCACCGTGGGCGCGTTCACGTCGGGGAGCACGTCGACGGGCAGGCTGCTGGCGACCCAGGTGCCTCCGACGAGCAACAGGGCGGCCAGCGCGAGCACGGCGGCCCGGTTGGCGAGGGACCAGCGGATGAGGGCGTTCCACATGCGATCGTCTCAGTGCTTGTGGGACTCGAGGGCGCCGGACAGGGACGCGACGTGCACGTCGAACCCGCCCTGCGTGACGACCATCTCGCCCGGTGCGATGCCCTTGAGCACCTCCACGCGCGTGCCGTCGGTGTCGCCGAGCGTCACCCGTCGCCGGGTGAAGGACTCGCCGGTCTTCTGCACGAACACCACATCGGTGCCGTTGATCTCGACCACGGCCGAGCGCGGGATCACGAGCCGGGGCGTCGGATCGCCCACGGCCACGGTCAGCTCGACCAGATCGCCGGGGACCAGACCGGTCCCGCCGGGGATCTGCACGGTCAGAGGCGCGGACAGCGTGCGACCGTCGAACACGAGCTGCTCCGTGAGCAGGTGACCGCCGACCTCCAGCACGTCCACGGGCTGTTCCCAGCCCCCGCGCATCACCGTCATCGCGCTCGGGAAGCCGAGATCCGTGTGGGTGCGGTCGTGGACACGCGCCTCGACGAGCACGCCGGCTCCGGACGACACGCTGACCAGCGGGGTCCCTGCGTGGACCTCCTCGCCGTGCCCGGCACCGACGGCGACAACCACCCCGTCCGCCGGGGCGCGA
The DNA here is from genome assembly GCA_965224055.1 of Myxococcota bacterium. Taxonomy (GTDB): domain Bacteria; phylum Myxococcota_A; class UBA796; order UBA796; genus JACKEQ01. The sequence continues at coordinate 8,549,785 of OZ245034.1, forward strand.
ATCGCGACTCCGCCGTTGTTCCCGCTGGTGAGGGCCCCGACCCGGCGGGCACTCGCAGAGCGTTCACTCTCCGCGATCTCGAGCTTCGCACGGGCCTCTTCCAGGCGACGGGCCGGCAGGAGATCCTTCGCGACGAGCCCTTCCACCCGCGCCAGCTCCTTCTGCGCCAGCTCCCGGTCGACACGGGCCGAAGACAGATCGGCCTGCAGGCGAGACCAGGACTCCGCCTGTCCGGCAGGGACCAGCGTGGCCAGTCGCTCCCCGCGCTTCACCGTCCGTCCGACCACTGGGGCGGTGTCGGCCCAGGCGAGCAGTCCGTCCAGGGGGGCCGCGACGAGAGCGGTCGTGTCGGGGGAGGGATGGACGATGCCGGACGCGGTGAGGCTCGACGCGAGCGGCTGCTCTGCGGCGGGCGCCACGGCGAACGGGATCTGCCACTGGGTCTCCTTGAGGAAGGTGACCTCGCCCTCGGTCTGCTCCTCTCCGGCGACGGGGACCCCGGCGCCGACCACGACGGTCCCGGCGTCCCACTCCGCGGTCTCGGAGCCGTTCACGTACGTGAGGAAGAGCTGGTAGGGCCCCGGGGTGCGAGGGGCAGCCGCATCCGCTGCGAAGATCCCGGGTCGCGCGACCTCCCCGTCGGTGTGGGACTCCGCTGGGAAGCCGCCCTGCTCGAACCGGAAGGTGAGCGCCCCCTCGGTGGCGGCGTGGTTGTCGTCCATCCGGGTGACGTGGGCGTGGTAGCCGAAGCGCTGCCCGGCGACGGGCGCATCGAGCTCCACGAACAGCTCATGGGAGTCGGTCCACCGGGTGATGGCGAGGGTGGTTCCGTCCTCCTCACCATGGTCGCCGTGGTCGCCACCCCCGTGGTCGTGACCGCCGTGGCTGTGCCCTTGGCCGGAGGGCTCTGGCGCGCAGGCCAGCAGGAGCAGGGTCAGCATCATCGGGTCTCCCGGACGAGGGAAGCGAAGGGTTCGGGGAGGGCTCCGGCCGCGCAGGAGCGGTCGAGCTCGGCGTGTCGGAGGCGGCGGGCGTGCTCGATTCGCGCCAGCGCTGCGGCCTCGACGCGCTCGGCGGCCTGGAGGAGCTCCTCGAGCGAGGACTCGCCCGCCTGGTAGCGGAGCTCCGCGGCCGTCCAGATCGGCTCGGGATCCGGACTCTCGGGACTGCGGTTGAGCAGCGCGATGCGGGCCTCGGCGGCCACCGTCTGTGAGGTCAGCTCGGCCCGGCGTCGCTCGAGTGTCGCGCGGGCCTCCGCCGCATCGGAGCGGCGAGCCAGGGTCTCGCGGCGATTGCGCTCGAAGATCGGCAGCTGCACGGACGCGCCGATCTCGTAGCCCGGTGTGCGCTGGCTCCCGTCCGGCATGGCGTCCCAGCGGGCCCCACCCTCGACGGTGAGGTCCGGCAGCGCACCCAGTGCCGCAGCGGCCTGGTCGCGCTCGGCCGCGCGCACCTCCAGCTCGAGCGCCGCGAGCTCTGGGTGTTCGGCCGTTCCTTCGGCCGAGGTGTTCGCCAACACGATGGACTCGGCCTCGACTCCGGATCGAGCTGCGAACCAGGCCTGAAGCGTGGTCGCCGCCGCCTCGGCATCCACGTGGGACAGGTGGTGCTCGGCACGTGCGAGGGCAGCCAGATCACGGTCGTACCCCGACGCCTCTCCCGCTTCGGCCAGACCCTCGAGCTTCGTGTAGAGGCCATCCAGGCGTGCCTGACCCTCCCGGCTCGCAGAGGCGCTGGCCAGCGCAGCATGGAGGTCGGTCGCCTCGCCGCGCAATCCGCAGACGACCGCGAGTCGCCGGGCTTCTTCCCAGTGCGGTCCGGCGCGACGGCGGATGCCCGCCGCGCTCGTGGCGAGCACACGCTCCAGTCCCAGTCCATCGAGGGTGAGGCTGCCACCCACGACGTCCGTGGAGGCGCCGGCAGGACCATTGGCCTGCTCGTGGCGTGCGCCGACACTCGGATCCGCCAGCACACCCGGGCCGACCGCATCGGCGTGACGCCGGAGCCCCGCTGCGTCGAGCTGTGCACGGACCACGGGCCCTTCGAGCACACTCTGGACGAGCTCGAGCTCCGAGACCTCGGCGGCACTGGCGGGACCCGCGAAGAGCACGGCCAGACCGAGAATACGACACATTGTAGTAGTTGGGGGCCGAGGCAGCTTCGGTGGGAGGCGCACGTGGCGGTCCTACAGAGAGAGGTTCAGGAGGTGCTCGACCTGGTGGTGGAGCCAGGGAAGCGCGAGCAGCGCGGAGCCTGTCAGCAGCCCGACGACACCGACGTCGACGAGGCCCAGATCCGCAGTGTCCGAGGACCCACCCCCGGGGCCGACGAGCTGCTCGACCCGCCGCTCCAGCGACCCACCCGTCCACGCGGGGGCGAAGCTGGCCGGCCGCGCGCCGAGGCGAGCACAGCGGAGCAGCGTCTCGGCGAGCACCAGCGGCCCGACCTCCCGAGCCGCCAGGGCATCGGCCATGAGCTCGGCACGGTCGAGCCACGACCTCACCAACGCCCGACCGAGCGGGCGTGGTGTGAGCGAGACCAGCGCCAGGAGCACCGCCAGCACGAGTGGGTCCCGACGGGTGAGGTGGGCGCGCTCGTGGGCCAGGACGGCCTGGCGACCCGGTGCGTCGAGGGCTTCCCACAGGACGCGGTCGACGACCACCGATGGACGGAGCCAGCCGACCACCAGAGCCGTACGGAGCGGCAGGTCCATCACCACCGGCTCGTCTGCGCCCTGACCGCGCGGCTCGCGCAGCCAGGCCACCCAGGCCCGCACCCGCCTGGGAAGCAGTGCGGCCACGACCAGGAGAGCAGGGAGCACCAACCCGGCAGCGTTCCCCGGATGCACCGGGCAGAGGTGCAGCCAGCCCGGCATCGAGTGGGCGCAGTGGCAGCCCAGCACGTGGTCGAGGTGAGGATCACCGGGCAGGAGTCCGGCTACCGCCACCCACAGACCCGCGAGCAGGGGGAGCATCGCGACCATCGGCGCGAGCCGGGCAAGCCGAGGCCAACGTCGAAAGCCCCAGGTCGCCGGCGGGAACAGGACGAGCCCGGTGAACCAGGCGGTTCCGAGGAACAGCGCCAGCACCGCGATCGGCAGGGAGAGCGCGCTCACCGCTGCCTCCGCGCCTTCAGCAAGGCCTCGAGGCGGTCGAGCGCTTCGGGATCGACCTGCTCGACCTGGTCGAGGAAGGCCACGAGCAAGGGCTCGGATGCGCCTTCGGCGCGCTGGAGCACGCGACCCACCTCGGCTGCGAGTGCCTGCTCGCGGGTGCGAGCAGCACGGTAGCGCCATGCGACACCGTGCTTCTCGCGCTCGACACGGCCCTTCTCGAATAGCCGATCGAGAACCGTTGCGATGGTGGTGTAGGCGAGGGGCTGACCCACCGCATCGAGCACGGCTCGCACGGACCAGTCTGTATCTGCGCCCGACCACAGGACGTCCAGCACTCGGCGTTCGAGCTCCGGGCTCCGGGCCATCTCGTTCTCCTACGACGCATTGTCGTAGCTCGAGGTCCCCGAGTGAGCAAGAGCACTCCAATTTTCATGTCCCGCGTCACCAGCCAGTGGCCCGCAACAGGGGGGTCGACTAGGATCAGCTCATGTCGAGTCTCTGTCGAGCGTTCCTGACCCTCGCACTATGCATCACGTTGATGCCTGGCTGGGTCGAGGTGCTCGAGAACCTCGAGCACCTGGTGCACGACGGCCACCTCGCCCACACCGAGGATCACCAGGCCCACGATGGCCACGACCACCAAGACGTTGCGGCGCATGAAGCGCTCGAAGCCGAACACGGCTGCACGCCCATGAGCCACTCCTGCGGCTGCCACATCTCCGTTCCCGTGATCCTCCCGGACGGGCTTGCTCTGGATGCCACCCGGATTCTCCTCGAAGAGGTCCGTCCGCCCGAGCTGCTCGCACGGATGGTGAATCGGGCGAACGCCCCTCCCGTGCGCCCTCCTATCGCCGCCTGACGACTCGACCGTGAACCCTCACGGGCTCGGTTGGCGTGGTGCGCCTGCTGCCCCGTGAGATCCTGGACGGCTGCCGTCGTCCACCTCTCGTCGACAGGCTTCACCCATGTACTCCCCGATCTCCTTCGGGTGGGTCGCGCTGGGCGTCTCGCTGCTCCAGGCTCCGGCCTGGGCCGACGCTCCCTCGCTTCTCCCCGACCAGGCGGTGGCGCGCGCGCTCTCCGCCCATCCCGATCTCCAAGCAGCCGATGCGGCCGTGTCCGTTGCACGAGCCGACCGGAGTCGGTCCGCCGTCCTGCTCTCGAACCCCGACCTCTCGGGCTGGACGTCGACCGATGGCGCACGAGCCGAGCTCGGCTTCGCTCAACCCCTCTCGCTCACCGGCGAGGGCTGGCACGCACGAAGCGCGGCGAAGGCGTCCTTGGATGCGGCCGAGCTGACCGTCGGCCGACGCCGCCGAGAGGTCGCGGCCCAGACCCGCCTCGCCTATGTCGATGCGGTCGTGGCCACGGGCCTCGTGGGCGTCGCGAGCGAAGGCTCCGATCTCGCTGGGCGGTTGAGCTTCGCCGTCCGGCGCAAGCACGAGGAAGGTGAGGCTTCGACGCTCGACCTCAGGCTCGCCCGGCTCGCCGAGGTACAAGCTGCAACACGGCTGCTGCAGGCCCGGCGAACCGAAGCAGAGGCCCTGCGGGTGCTGGCGTCCTGGGTCGCACAGCCGGTCACCGCAGCGGACCTGCTCGACGACCCCGAAGCTGCGACTCCCGTAGCCAGTGCGCCGGCATCGCCCCGGTCGGACGTGGAGGCCGCGGAAGCCGAAGTGGCTCGCGCTGAGGCTGAACTCCGGCGAGCCCGTGCGGCCGTGCTTCCCCCCGTGTCCGTCGGCGCCCGCGTCGCTGTCGAAGATGGGCAGGCCTTCGTGGGACCCTCGATCAGCCTGTCCCTGCCGGTCTTCGACCGGAACCAGCAGGAGCGCGCGATGAGCAACGGTCGGCTGGCTGTGGCCGAGGGTCAGCTGCAGCAGGTCCGGGCCCGCGCCGAGACCGAGCAGACGACTGCGAGCCAGCGCGTGTCGGAGGCCAACACCGCCGCCGAGCGGGTGCAGGCTGACATCGAAGAGGCCCGCGCCGCCCTGGCGAGCATCGAGGCGGGCGTCCTTGCCGGCCAGATCGACCTCTCCACAGCGGTCCTCCTCCAAACCCAGGTCCTCGATGGCGAGGCCGCGGTGGTGCGGCTCCGGGGCCTGCTCGCCGATGCCCGCATCGACCAGCTGCTCGCCAACGACGACGACGCCCTGCTCGGAGGTGCCCGATGATGTGGATCTGGATTGGAATGCTCGCCTGCTCCCTTCCTGGAGGGAAGGCCGACGAGCACGACGGACACGATGAGCGCGACGAGCACGGCAGCGAGGTCCGGGTTGTCGAGCTGACTCCCGAGGCCATGGCGTCTGCGCGAATCGTTGTCTCCACGGCGGAGGAAGGAGCGCTGTCCAACGGACTGTCGCTCCCGGCGCGCATCACCCTCGATCCCCGCCGTGAGGCTATCGTCAGCGCCTGGATCGCAGGGCAGGTCGACACCATCTCGGTGCGGCCCGGGGAGTCGGTGAAGAAGGGGCAGCGGCTCGCCCAGGTGCAGTCGCCGGATCTCGGCACCGCCGTTGCGGCGTTCCGAACGGCCGAGGCCCGGGATCGGGCTGCCGACGCGCGCCTGGAGCGACTCAAGCGCCTCGAGGCAGATGGGGTCTCCTCGCGCGCCCAGGTGCTCGAGGCCGAGGCCGACCACGCCGAAGCCGAGGGCCAGCTCGAAGCTGCGGAGGAGCGGCTCCGGATCCTCGGGATCCCGCTCTCGTTCGGCGACCCTCACAAGGGCGAGCACTTTCCCTCACGGGTTCCCGTGCGCAGCCCCATCGCCGGCACCGTCCTCACTGCCGACGCCTCGGTCGGGGAGCGCGTGGAGCCAGGCCAGGCCCTGTTCCGGGTGGGCGCGCTGGACGAGGTCTGGCTGCTGCTCGATGTGTACGAGCGTGACCTGGCAGCAGTCTCGAAGGGGCAGTCCGTGCAGTTCGGTGTCGAGGCCTGGCCGGGCGAGACGTTCCAGGGCGAGGTCGCACAGGTCGGGGACTGGATCGAGCCCGACGCACGAACGGTCGAGGTCCGGGTCGTCGTCGCGAATCCCGAGCACAAGCTCAAGCCGAACATGTTCGCGACCGCGCAGCTCGCAGCGGACGCCGAGGTCCGGGAGCGGGGCATCGTCGTGCCCGTCGAGGCCGTCCAGCCGGTCGAGGGCGCCGAGGTCGTCTTCATCGAGGAGGAGCCTGGACACTTCGAGGCTCGGTCCATCACGGTCGCTGAGCGGACGCCGAGCCGGGTCCGGCTGGCTGCGGGCGTGGAGGTCGGGGAGCGTGTCGTGACCGAGGGGGCCTTCGCGCTCCGGAGCGAGCTCGAGAAGAGCGAGCTGGGAGAGGGCCATGCGCACTGAAGACGAAGCGCTGCTCTCCGGCAGCGGACCCGGGGTCCTCGACCGTCTGCTCGCCACGGTTCTGCGCAACAAAGCGCTCGTGCTCATCGGGGTCGTGCTCTGGGTCGTGCTCGGGACACGGGCCGCCAACGAGCTCCCGATCGATGCCGTGCCCGATGTCACCAACGTCCAGGTCCAGATCCTCACGGACTCGCCCGGTCTCTCTCCACTGGAGGTCGAGCGATTCGTGACCTGGCCCGTCGAGACGGCCATGTCGGGCCTGCCCGAGACCGAGGAAGTCCGTTCTCTGTCTCGCTTCGGTCTGTCCGTCGTGACGGTCGTGTTCGAGGACGGGACCGACCTGTGGTGGGCGCGCCAGCTGGTGGCCGAACGTCTAGGGGACGCCAGGGAGAACATCCCGACCGGGTTCGGCGACCCCGAGATCGGCCCGCCATCTACGGGGCTCGGGGAGATCTTCCAGTTCGAGGTGCGCGCAGAGCCGGGCTTCGAGAGCCAGTACAGCCTGATGGACCTGCGGGACGTGCTCGAGTGGCAGGTCGCTCCGCGGCTGCGCTCGGTTCCCGGGGTGGTCGAGGTCAACGCCTTCGGAGGGGAGCTCCGCACGTACCAGGTCGAGGTGCGGCCGGAGCGGCTGGTCGCTCACGACCTCCTGCTCGCGGATGTCTTCGAGGCCCTGTCGACGAACAACCTCACCGTGGGAGGGGGCTACCTGGAGCGCGGTCGGGAGCAGATGCTCGTCCGCGGGACCGCGCTGTTCGAGAGCCTCGAAGACATCGCCTCGGTGTCTGTAGCGACCACCCCGGAAGGCACGCCCGTGACCATCGGGGCCCTCGGCGACGTGAAGTTCGCGCCGCTCATCCGGCAGGGGGCGGTCACCCGCGACGGTCGTGGGGAAGCCGTGATCGGCATCGCGATGATGGGCTACGGCGAGAACGCGAGAGTGGTCGCAGAGTCGCTTGCAGAGGCGGTCGACGAACTGGAGCCGAGTCTGCCCGAAGGCGTGACCCTGGACGTGTTCTACGATCGGACCGAGCTCGTCGACCGAACCATCCACACCGTGCAGAAGAACCTGCTCGAGGGCGGCCTGCTGGTCATCGCCGTGCTGTTCCTCCTGCTCGGCAACATCCGCGGCGGCATCGTCGTGGCGATCGCCATCCCGCTCTCGATGCTGTTCGCGTTCATCGGGATGGTCGTCTCGGGCTTGTCCGGGAACCTCATGAGCCTCGGCGCCATCGACTTCGGGATCATCGTCGATGGCTCGGTGGTGATGGTCGAGAACGTCGTCCGCGTGGTCGGACAGCGAAGACAGCAGGGCAAGGAGGTCGACGACGCCACCATCCTGGGGGCCACGCGCGAGGTCGCCCGGCCCGTGGTCTTCGCTGTGAGCATCATCATCCTCGTCTACCTGCCGCTGCTCGCGCTCACCGGGATCGAGGGCCGGATGTTCGGTCCGATGGCGCTCACCGTCGTGTTCGCGCTGGTCGGCTCCCTGATCATCGCGATGACCCTGGTCCCGGTGCTGGCGTCGTTCTTCTTGAAGAACGCCTCCGAGAAGGAGACCTTGGCGATGCGCGCGGCGCACTTCGTCTACGACCCGCTGGTGGGCCGCGCGCTCCAACATCCTCACCTGATCGGGCTCGTCGCGGTGGTCACCTTCACCGCCAGTCTCGCTCTGACGCCGTTCCTCGGGGCCGAGTTCGTGCCCAAGCTCGACGAGGGCAGCATCGCGCTTCAGATCATCCGTCCGCCCTCGGTCTCCCTCGAGGAGTCGCTTCAGCAGGCGACCGCCGTGGAGGCAGTGCTGAAGCGGGAGTTCCCCGACGAAGTGCGCACCGTGATCTCACGTACCGGACGGGCCGAGATCGCCACAGACCCCATGGGTGTCGACTTTTCGGATGTCTACGTCATGCTCCATCCCGAGTCGGAGTGGACCCGTGGCAGCCACCAGGCGGACCTGGTCGAGGCCATGCAGGAGGAGCTCGAGGCGTCCGTTCCAGGCGTGAACTTCGCGTTCTCGCAGCCGATCGAGCTGCGTGTGAACGAGCTGATCGAAGGAGTCCGTGCCGACGTGGCGCTGTTCCTGTACGGCGAGGATCTCGCCCAGCTGAAGACGGTTGGCGATGGCCTGGTGCGCACGCTGTCGGCCATCGAGGGGGCCGAGGACGTCAAGGTGGAGAAGCTGGCGGGCCTGCCCATCCTGGACGTGAAGATCGACCGGACGGCCATCGGACGCCTCGGAATCGACGCGCGGGACGTGCTGGACGCGGTCGAGGCCATCGGAGGGCGTCCTGCCGGAGAGGTGCTGGTCGGACAGCGGCGGTTCGCGCTCCAGGTGCGCTTTCCCGATGCGATGCGGGCCAACCCCGAGATGCTCGAGCGCGTGCTGGTCGGGAGCCAGGGCGGCGTCCAGGTGCCACTCGGGCAGGTCGCCGACTTCACCGTGTCGGAGGGACCGCTCCAGATTGGACGGGAGAACGTGCAGCGGCGGCTGACCATCGAGATGAACGTGCGAGGGCGGGACGTCGCTGGCTTCGTTGCCGAGGCCCAGGAGCGAATTGCCGCCGAGGGCCTGGTGCCCGCTGGCGTGTTGCCCCGGTGGGGTGGATCCTTCGAGAACCTGCGTGAGGCGAGCGGACGTCTGGCCATCCTGGTGCCCCTGGTCCTACTGCTGATCTTTGTGCTGCTCCAGGCCAACTTCCGCTCCACGCGGATCACCCTGCTGGTGTACGCGAACGTGCCGCTGGCCGTCACCGGTGGCCTGGTCGCACTGTTCGCCCGGGGACTCCCGCTGTCGATCTCCGCGGCCGTGGGCTTCATCGCGCTGTTCGGAATCGCGGTGATGAACGGCGTGGTGCTGGTGAGCTGCATCCTCGACCTCCAGGGCGAGGGACTCGGTCCACGGGAGGCGTCCCTGGAGGGGGCCAAGCGCAGGCTCCGGCCCGTGCTGATGACCGCGCTGACCGACGCGATCGGTTTCCTGCCGATGGCGATCTCCACATCGGCGGGCGCGGAGGTGCAGCGGCCACTCGCCACGGTGGTGATCGGAGGTCTCGTGACGAGCACGATGCTCACGCTGTTCGTCCTCCCCGCGCTGTACGCGCGCTGGGTGCCGCGGTCAGGGCAGGGAGGCGCTCACGAAGCCGATGGGAAGGAGTCCGGGGAGCAGCGCGTCCCGTCGAATTCGTAGGCCGCGATCGGTGATGAGGGTACACAGGCGTTCATGGGTCAGGCGACGCTGCCCGGGGAAGCCGACGAGCGCCAGCGCACCCGAGGCCAGCCGTGCGATGGCGGTCTGGTCGTGGCAGTATGTCGGCACGATCAGGCGCCCCCCCGGACGCAGCGCACCGACCATCGCGTCCAGAGCCGCGTCGAGGTCGGGTAGCAGGTGCAGCACGTTGGCAGCGACGACGGCGTCGAACTGCTCGGTGCCGTCGAGGCTGTACAGGTCCAGCACACGAGGCCGAACGTTACGGAGGCCCTCCGCGTCGACCCGCTCAGCCAGCTTCGCCACCATCGACGGGGCGTAGTCGGTCGCGACCACCTCCCCGACCACGGGAGCGATGGCCGCGGTGACCAGGCCGGTCCCAGCCGCGAGCTCGAGCACGCGATCGAGCCCATGGACTTCGTCTGCGACGAGAGGAAGCATCGCGTGGAGGGGCCCACCGAACAGCAGCATCGACCGGTCGTACTGTGCGGCGCTCCTCTCCCAGAACGCGCGTCCTTCAGACGGCATCGGCCACCCCCTGCTCGTACCGAGACATGTCCAACTCCTTGACAGATGATGTATTCATCATATGATGATCATATCATGTGAGGCAACCCAGAATGGACTCCTCTTCCCTCGCCCTCGAACGCGCAGTCGACATCCTGGCCTGCATGGCTCATCCAATCCGCCTCTCTGTGCTGGTTCGACTGCATCGCCACGGTCCGGCAGACGTGGGCACGATGCGTCTGGAGCTCGGTGTCGAGCAGAGCGCGCTGTCCCACCACCTGCGCCATCTCCGCGAGGCTCGCCTCGTCGTGGGGGAGCGGCAGGGCAAGCGCGTCGAATACCGCCTGCACGACGACCACGTGGGTTGCATCGTCGAAGACACCCTTCAGCATGCTGCTGAGCTCGGCGAGGGGTCGTGATGGGACACGGACACACGCATGGCCACGGTCACGACCACAGCCACGGGACCGCGGGCGGGCGTCTCGGGCTCGCGTTCGCGCTCAACGTGGCCTTCACCCTCGTCGAGCTCGTCGGGGCCTGGTTCACCAACAGCACCGCGATCGCAGCGGATGCGGTGCACGATCTCGGCGACAGCATGGCGCTCGCGTTCGCGTGGGGCATGCAGGGGCTCTCCGGCCAGAAGCCCACCTCCTCGTTCAGCTATGGCTTCAAGCGCTTGTCTCTCGTCGGCGCCCTGGTGAACGCCATCGTGCTGCTGGTGGGAGGCGCCATCGTGCTCACCGAGTCCATTCCACGCCTCTGGAGCCCCGGCGAGCCCGATGCCCAAGGCATGCTGCTCCTCGCCATCCTCGGAGTGGTGGTCAACGGCGCCGCGGTTCTACGCGTACGCGCCGGCTCCTCGCTGAACGAGCAGGTCGTGACCTGGCACCTGCTGGAGGACGTCTTCGGCTGGGTGGCCGTCCTGGTCGTGTCGGTCGTGATGCTCTTCGTGAACGCGCCGGTGCTCGATCCGATCCTCTCGGTTGCCATCACGCTGTGGGTCGGCTGGAACGCAGCCAAGAACCTGAAGCGCACCATCTCCGTCTTCCTCCAGGCCGTGCCCGATGACATCGAGCTCGAAGCCCTGCAAGAAGCGGTGCGGGCCATCGAAGGGGTCGTCGACCTGAAGCACGTGCACGTCTGGTCACAGGAGGGGGAGCACCACGTCCTGACCGGGCACCTCGTCATCGATGGTTCCACGCTCGCCGAAGCAGCGGTCATTCGGGATGCCGTGCGGTCCGTGCTCCACGACGCGGGGATCGAGCACTCCACCCTCGAGGTGGTCGGGCTGGAGCAGTCCGACGACCCCGCCCTGTCCTGCGCCTGAGGAGGCTCGAATGAAGCTCGAGAATGTCAGCGAGAACTACGATCGACTCGCGCGAACCTACGACTTCTGGGATCGGTGGGTGGCGGAGCCGCTCGCTGGGATGTCGGGTCTCCGCGAGCGCACCGTGGCGGCTCTGCATCTGGCCGAAGGGAATCGGGTGCTCGACATCGGCTGCGGAACGGGGTTGAACCTCCCACTGCTCGTGGATGCGGTCGGCGCCGCGGGAGACGTGGTCGCGCTGGACTACTCGCAGGGCATGCTCGACCGCGCGCGGCAGAAGGCCGAGCGGGCGAACTGGCGCAACGTGACCCTGGTTCGTGGTGACGCGGCGAAGCTCGAAGGTGTCGGTGAGGGCTTCGACGCGGTGATGAGCACCTGGGCGCTCGGCATCGTCGAGGACCTGCCATCCGCACTGCGACAGGCGGTCGCGGTCTTGAAGCCCGGGGGACGGCTGGCGATTCTGGATCTGCACCGTACCCGCGCACGCTCGGGCCTGCGCCGGCACGTCGTCGACCCGATGCTCCACTGCGTGTTGCGCGCCGCAGGCGTCGATTCGAAGGACGACCTCGACGAAGACCGGCTCTGGGCGCGCTGGCGGAATGGAAAGGCCTTCCTCACCGACGCCCTCGACGACGTCCTGATCGAAGAGAACGTACGGGGGAGCGGCTTCCTGGTGACCGGGCAGAAGCCGTGAGGGAGTCGGTGTTCGTCGTGCCCAAGATGGACTGCCCGTCCGAGGAGCGGATGATCCGGCTGGCCCTCACCCCAATCCGGGGCATCGAAGGAATGGGCTTCGACCTCGATGCGCGCACAGTGACCGTGCAGCATGAAGGCCCCGTGGAAGAAGTGCTCCAGCGGCTCCAGCCACTCGGGTTCGGTGCACGGTTGGAGCGGACCACCGACGCCGAAGCGCCTCTCACGCGCCAGGACGAGGTCGGTGAGCAGCGTGTGCTCCGCCAATTGTTGGTCATCAACGGGACGATGTTCGTCGCCGAGCTCGGCTTCGGGTTCTGGGCCCAGTCCACCGGCCTCATTGCGGACTCGCTGGACATGCTCGCCGACGCGATGGTCTACGGACTGTCCCTGTATGCGGTGGGCCGCGCGGTGGCGGACCAACAGCGCGCGGCCCGGCTGAGTGGGTGGCTGCAGCTCGCGCTCGCGGTGGGGGTGCTCGTGGAAGTCGCGCGCCGCGCCATCGGCGGCAGCGAACCCATCGAAACTCTGATGATCGGCGTTGCCTCGGTGGCCTTGGTTGCGAACCTGGCGTCTGTCGCGCTGCTGGCCCGCCATCGGGACGGCGGGGCGCACCTGAAGGCGAGCTGGATCTTCAGCACCAACGATGCGCTGGCCAACCTGGGCGTGATCGTCGCCGGAGTCCTCGTCCTCGTCACAGAGTCGGCAGTCCCGGATCTTGTCGTGGGTACCGGGGTCGGGCTCCTCGTGCTGTCGGGTGCTGTTCGCATCTTGCGGCTGTGACCTGTTCTTCGCGTCCTGGTTCGTTCCTGCGTCGAGGTGGTACCGAGACGAGCCGCCATGGCCGATTGGATGATGCGTCCTTCTCTGTAGGGGGCCTTTTGCTTTCCGGCACGGGTGGCGGTCACCGGGGCACTTACCAGCTCTCCGCGAAGGTACTGGCAAGCGAAACACCAGGACGAATCGACTTAAAGTGCTGATGTTCCTCCCGGCAGCCGACCTGCTCACGTCGGCTCGAGGAGGAACCCATGCCAGACAACCCCACCGCACTCCGAGCGGCGATGCAGGGCAAGAAGGTCGGCGAACGCCAGACCAAGTCCGCCCTGTCCGCCGCTGTCACCAAGATCGCCAGCCTCACGCGGCGCGCCGAGCGCTCCAAGGAGGCCATGGCCGAGACCGGCTCGGCGGTCATCCACACCGCAGAGGCCAACGGCTCGCTCTTCCTGGCGAGCCTCGCTGAAGGCTACTTCGGACCCGACAAGCTCAAGCTCGGGTCCGTCGATCTGCGCGCCCCCGCCGGGATGGCTGCCATCGGCTTCGGCTTGTATGAGACCATGTCGGGCAAGTCGACCGGCGGGCACGCCCTCGCCATCGGCAACGGCGTGCTCGGCTCGTGGCTCGCGTCCGTTGCCACCCAGGCCGGACGCACCCTCGCCGAGAAGCGCGCCGATCCGCCACCTACGATGGTGCCGGCCCCGCCGTTCCAGCTGACGCCGGCCATCCAGGGACCCACCGGACTCCCCGAACCCCTGCCCGAGCCGGGGCTCGAGGGCCCGCTCCGCGAGGTCCTGCTCACCCCCGAGTCCGAGTCCCTCGAGGGCCCGGACTGGCTGCCGCGTCGCCGTCGTCGACGCCGCGGACGCCCTGCCCCTCGCAACCTGATGCGTCGCCGTCTCCGCCGTGAGCGCGACGACCTCGACGACTTCGACTCCGAACCCGACACCGAGGAGGTGTGACATGAAGACCAACCTGACCCCCCTGGGCCATGCCCGCGTGTACCGAGATCCCCGCACCGGCCAGCTGGTCGTCGACACCGACAGCCTGCGCCGGACCCACTTCGCCGGAGCGGACTTCGCCGGTGGCGGTGGGTACGACGACGACTACGACGACTTCGAAGGCTACGACGACGACTTCGAGGGCTACGACGACGAGGACCTCGACGACTTCGGGTTCTTCCGTCGGGACCCCGAGCGCCAGCGGGAGCGCCGTCAACGCCGCCTCCGTCGGAAGCGTTCGCGACTGGCCCGCCGGACGGGCCGCAAGTCCGATCGTCTCGATCGAAAGGCCGAGCGCTGGGGCCTGAACGACGAGGACGGCAAGAAGGACAACGAGCCGAGCGTCGGCAACGGGTGGGGCGCCACCGCCGTCTCCGACTCCGAACGCATCGACCAGGCCGGGGCTGTCGCACTGAAGATCCGCCTGCAGCACGACTTCCGTGCCCAGGACGTGACCTTCACCGGCTCCGCTCCCGGTGCCCTCGTGCACTCGATCTTCTTCGGCGACCGCGCCGTGTGGTCGAGCTCCGACGGCATCGACGCGGGCGTGTTCGCCGCGAACGGCTTCATGCGCGGCCTGCTCAAGGGCCAGTCGCTCCGGGCCGGTCTCGACATCGTGGTGAACGGCTCCCTGCCCGGTCCCGGTGTGTTCACCGCCACGCTGATCGGCAGCAAGCCCGTCTCGGGAGGTTGCTGATGTTCGGCCGCAAGGATCTGTCCGTCCGCGCCGAGCGCGTCACGCTGGAGCCGTCCCACGAGGCCGGCTGGGTCGACCTGCTCTTCGCCGAGGGCGAGCAGGACGGCTGGCGCATCGTCGAGCTCTCGAGCGCCAACGGCCGTCCCTTCGACGCTGACCTCTCCTGGTCGGCCGCGAACGGGGCGGGCTCCAAGGCGCTCGTGACCGTGGCGCGCGCGGGCCGGGTCTGCATCTATGGCCGCTCGGTGTCCGTGCGGGCCCGCAACCTGCACTTCCTGCCGAACGCGGTCGGAGTGACGGTGGCGGACGGCTTCGCCCACACCCAGAACCAGCTCGAGGTGCGCGGTGAGGGGAGCGCCAGCGGGCCCCACGCCATCCGCGTGCCGGCCTTCGCCCGCAGCGTGCGCATCGAGACCTACGACCCGGACGACACGTCCGGGGTGCTGTGGGTCATCGACGGCGACAACAAGCAGCGCAGCGGGGTGCGGGTCTCGAACCAGCCCCCTGAGGGCGTGCCCGTCGGCGGGGCGAGCGAGGTCTGGTTCTGGCCCCAGAGCGAAGCCCCGCTGCCCTTCCGCGCCATCTTCCACCTGAACCTGTGAGGGAACCATGCTCTACCAACACGCACACACCCTCCTCGAGGTCGATGGCTTCCGGACCACCGACATCACCGGTACCGCCTTTCGAGTCCGGCCCGCCGATCACGATGCCTCGGATGCCCAGCAGAGCTTCGTGCTCTGGTCGACGCTCACCACCCGAGGTGAGGTGTCGGGGGAGTCCCGCATCACGGCCGCGGAGCCTGAGGAGGACAAGCCCGACAAGCCAGAGCCCGAGGGCCACGCCCAGCTGCTGTTCGAGGTCAGCGCGGACGGCGACCTCTGGGTCCCCCTCGATCCCCACCTGCCGCGTCAGCCCGCACGCGTGGTGCGGGTCCCCTTCATGCTCCCGTTCGTGCGGGCGCGGGTGGTCGCTCGCGGCCTGAAGTACGAGGCACGGGCCATCCTGCTCGGCTCCTCGCCGTTCTCGCTGCACGCCCAGGTCCAGCGCGGCGCGGTGATCGTCGTCGGGAGGTCATGATGAAGATCTGCCTGAAGATGGCGTTCGCCGAGCGGGCCGCCCTGCGTCTGCTGAACTGGCTCGCCCAGGAGAATGCGCGCATCCTGCGGGGACGGCCCGATCTCCCGGGGCTGTACGCCTCCGGGGTTCGCTACAAGCGAGAGCCGGACGAGATCTGGTGCGACTACCTGACCCTGCTCGCGATGGGTCACGAGGACTGCGATGGGCTCGCCGCGGCACGCGCCGGTGAGCTCATCGCCCGCGGCGGCACCGCGCTCTCGCCCACGGACGGTGGGTACGCGCGCGCGCGCCGGCTCCGCTCCATCCCGGCCGAGGTGCTCCTGCTCACCCGGTCGGGCCAGTTCGAGCCGGGCCAGTACCACTGCATCGTGCGCTACCGCATCGGTCGCCGGTGGTACCGCGACGACCCCAGCCTGCGCCTCGGGATGCCGGGGCCGGCCAACTTCGCCGGGAGGTCGCCATGCGGATGCTGAAGGCCATCTCGATGAAGCGGTACCAGAGTGCCGTCGGGCGCTCCCTCCGCGGGGCGAAGCGCCGGTTCGCCGGACTCGGCTGGGGTTCGTTCGTGGAGCTCGGGGAGCACATCCGGCTCCAGGCCGCGCGCGGTCATCGGGCTGCGGTCGTGGAGCTCCGGCCGGGGCTGTACCTGGTCGCGGACGTGCCCAGCAAGCACCTGGAACCCGAGTTCGGTGTGCTGCCGCTGCTCGCCCCGCTCATCGTCACCGCCGCCCAGGCTGCGATGAAGGGCAAGAAGCGCAAGCCGCGTCCTCCGCAGCTGCCGGGGCCGGTCGCCGACTGGGCGGACGAGGACGACGTGCACGCGGTGGTGAACCCCGACGAGGCCGAGGTGTGGGATGAGTGACGCACCCCTGACCGAGCGGGTGTGGACCGCGGCGTGGCGACGGCTCCAGGAAGCTGGGGTCGTCGCCTACGCCGAAGCCATCCGGGCCCAGCCGTCGCGCTTCCAGGCCCATGTCGAGCGCTTCGTCGCGGCCCTGAAGCAGGCGCGGACCTCGCTGGACCACATCCGGCAGCTCGGCGTGCCCGATGCCCGTGTGGGGCTGCTCGAGACGCGGTACACCGTGCTCCTTGCGGGGCTGCTCTCCGACCGTGGGGACGAGCGGTTCGAGGGGCCGCCGCTGCTCGTGGTGGCCGGGATCGGCGTGGGTGTGGTCGCCATCGCCTGGGCGATCGCCGCCTACCAGTACGCGGTCCATCTCCGAGAGCACACGGCTCTGCTGGAGAAGGAGCTCGTGGCGCGCGTCGAAGCGAGCCGGGACGGGCGCACGCTGCCGCCATCCACGGTGGAGTCGCCGAGCACGGCCCGCAACGTCGGCTGGCTGCTCCTCGGCGGGCTGGCGATCGGTGCACTGGGACTGGCGTGGCGCGGGAGGTCGTCATGAAGCGCTTTCGCCTCGACATCGTCGGCAAGCTCGAGGACCACCCGCGCCTGTTGCGTGCCTACGGACGCGTGAAGGGTGCGGAGGTGGCGCTCGTGCTCCGTCCGCTGGAGTACGCCGGACTGCTCGTCCGCATCGGCAAGGATGGGGCGCAGCAGTGGACGCCCGTCGGCAACGACGTGCCCATGGACTGGCCTCGGGTGCGGGCGCGCACCAAGGTGTCCCCGCTCGGCCGTCGAGCGATCGTGCTCGATGGGCCGCTGGCGATGAAGGGCTTCCACCTGAAGACGGACGCCGAGGTCGGTGACGGGGACGTCCTGTCGGTCGCGGTGGACGTGGAGAACAAGGTCGCGGTGCTCGCGCCTGCGGACTCGCCGCAGTTCCCGGCTATCGACGTGGATCCCGGCGATGCGGTTCGCGCGATCAAGCGGCTCCAACTGAAGACGGGCAAGCCTGGGACGACGGCGTTCCGGGGACAGTGGGCCGGCGCGCTGGTCTGCGATGAGGGGCAACCTCGGGTGGGGCTCCGCCGCAAGCTGGCCAGCTACGGGTGGCTCCGCATCGAGAGCGGTCAAGATGGATGGACCTGGCGATTCGAGCGCCTCGAGAAGTGGTTCAGCGAAGCCGACGCACTCCAGGGAGAGACCTACGCGACGCTCGTGCAAGCGATCGACGCAGGTGTGCTCGGCGCGCTCGGGCTGGTCCAGGTCGCCTGCCGAGTGAAGGACACGCGCCGTCGCCAGGCCCTCGATCGCGACTGGGCGGAGTCCCATCCGGTCCGCCCGCCACGGGCCACGCGGAACCCCACCGACCGACTGGTGGAGCCGGACGAGGAAGCCGAGCAGTCGAGCGCCGCGGGCAGCGAGAGGTCGACGGGAACGACTTCGCGACGCGGTGGTCCCACGAAGACGCGGCCGTCGTCGCGGAAGAGCCCCTCCAAGCGCTCGACGTCCCGGTCTTCGGCAACGACGAAGCGCTCGGCTTCGCCTTCGACGCGCAAGCCCTCGACGACGTCGGGCGCCAAGCGCCGCCGCACCGCACCGCCATCACAGAGCCAGAGCTCCAAGACGCGAACGAACTCGACGACCCCATCCGCCGACCCACCCGCCGAGGACGCTGCATTGCTCGCCGCGTTCTCCGAGGCGGTCGCGGCCGCCCTCAACGACTGATCGGAGGTGCCCATGGAACCCGCCACCGTCCTCGACCGCGTGCACACGGTCCTTCGCGCGACCCCGCCCCGGGGCTACGCCGCCAACGACATCGACGCCTTCGTGCGCCGCAACCGCGCCGTGCTCATCGGCATCATCGCCACCCAGCTCGCCGAGCGAGAGCCCGATCTCTGGACGCCCGCCCGCCGGACCCGCGCCAACCTCAAGGCGATGCGCAAGCTCGCCGGAGGCGCCACCCATCGGCCCCAGGACCGGGCCGTTCTCGCGCGGTACTCCGGCTGGGGAGGACTGTCCCTCGACAAGGTGCAGGACAAGCTCCCGGCTGGGCTGCCGGTTCCCGAACGCGCCGGCCTGGTCCACGAGTACTACACCCCCACGCGCGTCGCTCGAGAGGTCGCGCGGGTGATCGCACCGCTCCTCCCGAACCGTGTCGTGGCGCTCGAGCCGTCCGCGGGGATCGGACGCTTCGTCCGCGCCCTGAAGCACCGCAAGGTCGACTGGCACGTGGTGGAGAAGAGCCCGCTGTCCGCGCGCATGCTCCAGGCGATCAAGCCCAGCCTGGACGTGTTCGAGGGTTCCTTCGAGTCCTGGGTGGCGAAGCACGGCACGTCCGTTGCGGGCACCCTCGACCTGGTGTTCGCGAACCCGCCCTACGGGCCGCGGGGAAGCTCGGTCACCGACGACCCGGACCGCGGCTACCGGGAGAAGCAGGCCTGGGCCTACTTCCTCCGCCGCTGTCTCGACCTGCTCAAGCCCAACGGTCTGGGCGTGTTCGTGGTGCCGTCCGGCTTCCTGTCCGGCTCGCGGAACCGGAAGCTGCGCGAGCAGGTACTCCGCCGCCACCATCTCGCGGTCGCCTACCGGCTGCCATCGGGCCTGTTCCCCGGAACCGAGCTCGTCACCGACCTGCTGGTCTTCCGCGCTAGGGACGGGGAGCTGCCCGAGCTCGATGCGGCGGACGTTCCACTCGTCGAGGGTCGCTACTTCGAGCTCTTCCCGGGACACATTCTCGGCACTGAGGTCCACGGTCGCCGGTACCGCGTCGAGGGCGACTTCGAGCGGCTGCCCGACCTGGTGGAGCGCCCCATCTGCTCCGCCTGTACGGTGCCCGCGACTCAGCGGCCGCCACCGCAGCAGCGCCGCAAGTCCGCATCCGAGTCGCTGCCCGACGCCCTCGAGCTCGCTGCGGCTCTGGGGCGGCGGGTCGACCGCTACCTGGCCATCGCGACCTCCGAGGACCAGCGCGAGGCCGCCGAGCTCTGGCCCGAGCTGCATGGCGCGCTCACCGACTGGGTCGAAGCGCACGGCAACCCGAAGCGCAACCTCACGCTCAAGCGCTCCAAGAACGCCGACGTGCGCCGCTTCCTCACCGCCTTCGCCTCCGGCGGTGCCCTCATCCCGGGCCTGGCGAAGGAGCCGGTGGTCCAGCCCCGGTACGCAGGCCCTGCCCACGACATCGTCGCCCAGGCCGAGGCGCTGTACCGCACCGAGCGCACACTCCCGGTCTTCCGCCTTCTCGCCTTTCATCGAGGGCTCGGCGGACCGCTGCGCAAGCCGGCCGAGGTGGTGTCCAAGCTCGCCGAGCTCGGTTGGGCCATCGACGACGACCGCGTGCTACCGATGGCCGAGTACCTCACCGGCCACCTCTGGCCGCGCATCGACCGCGCCCGCAGGCACGCGGACTCCGGCGACCTCCGGTACACCGAGCAGCTCGAGGCGCTCACCGAGGTGCTCCAGCCCGCGGTGTTCGAGGACATCGAGGGCGTCTCCCCCCGGCAGGGCTGGATCCCGCTCGAGCTCGTCGAGCACTGGCTCTCGGCGACGTTGAACAAGAACCACGCGACCGTCCGACTCGTCCGCCAGGACGGGCTCGTGCAGGTCTCCGGGGTCGACTACGACGACATCGACGGGGCCACGCTGTCCGCCGAGGCGCAGTGGTGCATCGGCTGGATGAACCACGACAAGACGGTGTTCAAGCCGCGGAAGCGTCGCAGCGAGAACATCGACGAGGTCCGGCTGCGGCTCGCCGCGAAGTGGGAGCAGGCGTTCCGGGACTGGTGCCACGCCTCCACCGACCGCCAGACCCGCATCGAGAACGCGTACAACCGCGCCTTCCGCGGGTACATCGCTCCTCGATACTCGTCGGAGCACCTGCCCATCGCGCGGTGGACCGACGACCTGCGCCTGCACCCCCACCAGGTCGCGGGCGCCCGGCGGCTGCTCTCGAATCGAGGCGGCCTGCTCGCCTTCGACGTTGGCGTAGGCAAGACCTACACCGGACTCGCAGTGCTCGCGCGGGCCCGCCAGGAGGGCTGGTGCCGTCGGCCCGTGGTCCTGGTGCCCAACTCCATCGTCTGGAAGTGGGCGCGCGACGTGAAGCGGGTGCTCCCGGACTACCGGGTCGTCGTCATCGGCAGCAACGAGACCACCATCAAGCGCGGCAGCCGCAAGGGCGAGCTCACCTCTGCCACCGACACGCCCGCCCAGCGCGCCGCGAAGTGGACCCGCTTCCAGGCCGGCGAGTACGACGTGGCGCTCCTGACCTACTCGGCCTTCGCCCGGTCTGCGCTGAACGCCGACGCGATCACCCGGTACGCCGAGCGCACCGAGGCCATCCAGCGTGAGGTCCGCCTCCGCCAGCGCAACGCCGGCAAGTCCCGCAAGCTCACCGAGCGCCAGGCAGCCGTGCTCGCCGAGGGCGTAAAGGCGTGGGTCGCCGAGATGCTCGAGCTGCCGCCCGGCTGGGACCCCGACCCCGGCATCCACTGGGACGAGCTCGGCATCGACCTGCTCATCGTCGACGAAGCACAGAACTTCAAGAACCTCTACTTGCCCGAGTCCCGCGAGGGCGGCGTTCCGCGCTTCATGGGCAACGCGGGCACCGGCTCCAAGCGTGCCTGGCAGCTCGACTTCCGAGCGGCTGCCGTTCGCGAGCGGACGGGTGGCTCCGGTGTCGTCCTGCTCTCGGCGACTCCGGCGAAGAACAGCCCGCTCGAGTTCTACAACCTCATCCAGTACGTCGATCACGACGCATGGTCGCGGCAGGGCATCCGTGACCCCGAGCAGTTCATCGACCGCTACCTGCGCATCGAGCTCAAGCCGGTCGTCGACACGAAGATGGAGGTCGTCGAGCGTGCTGCGGTGACGGGGTTCCAGAACCTCCACGAGCTGCGCGACACGCTGTTCCGCTACGCCGAGTTCAAGACCGCCGAGGACGTGGGCCTGAAGCTGCCGAAGCCCGACGTGCGCATGGTCGAGGTCGACATGGACGCCGATCAGGACGCCAAGTACGCGAAGTACGTGGCGGAGATCGAGGCCGCCCTCGACGGTCCGGACCGCGGCTCGGTGCTGGGACTGCTCGCCCGCATGAGCCTGGTCGCCATCCACGCCGAGCTCGACGAGGGCTACGGCTTCAAGGACGCAGACAAGGTCAGCGACCCGAGCAGTCCGAAGTTCGCCGCACTCGCCGGGCGGGTGCTCTCGAACCGTAGCTGCGGCCACATCGTCTTCGTCGACAACGTCGCGGCCCACCGCTGGGTGAAGCGCGTGCTCGTCGAGGCCGGGATCCCAGAGAAGCGCATCGCCCTGTTGAACGCCCACACCACCAAGGCGAGCGCGGACCGACAGCGCGTCGCCCGCGAGTTCAACGGCGAGGACGGCCCGCCGAAGTACGACGTCGTGATCGCCAACGCCATCGCGTACGAGGGCATCGATCTGCAGACGCGGACCTGCGCCATCCACCACCTCGACCTGCCCTGGGAGCCGGCGACGCTGCAGCAGCGCAACGGCCGCGGCGTCCGACAGGGCAACACACTGTCCGCCATCGAGATCGTCTACTACTTCGCGCGCCGGTCGATGGACGGGCTCCGGTTCAACCTCATCCAGGGCAAACTCGGCTGGATGACCGAGCTGCTGAAGTCCCAGGAGCGCGCCACGAACAACCCGGGCGCGCAGATGGAGATGGGGCCGGAGGAGATCCTGCTGCTGGTGTCGCGGGATCCGGACAAGACCGCAGCGCGGCTGGCGGAGGTGAAGGCCCGCCGCGAGGCCGAGGCCCGCGCGAAGGTGGCTCGGGATGCCGCACGGCTGCTCCGGTCGGCGAATGCGCGCTTCCGCAAGGCCGAACGCGCAGAGGACCCAGCGGAGGCGGCACGGCTGCGAGCCGAAGCCGAAGACCGACTCGGCGAGCTGTCGCGGATCGACCCGGCCGCGTGGCCCTGGGCGCCGTGGGCGGACGCGGTGCGCCGAACGGAGATGCTGGTGCCGCTCGAGGGGCAGGTCCCGGTGTTCGAGGGGCTGCGGGCCAAGCACCCGACCCTCGAGGTCCTGCTCGAGTTCGGGCGGGTGCGGCAGGGACAGGTCGGGTTTCGCCGTGCGGGCTCGGTGACCTGGAGTGCGGTCGGGCTCGACGAGGTCGCACAGCTGGGGCTGCGGCCGGAGGACCTCGATCCCGTGTGGGACGAGGGGGTCGACCTGGCGGAGGGCATCGGGAGGGCGCTGCGCTACAGCGGCGACTGGCCCGGCCTGAACTGGTCCTGGGGCTCGGACGGTTGGGTGTCTCGCGCATGGAGCGAGGCCGGGGACGCGGTGGTCGACAAGCTAGCGTCGGTCGGCGGCTGGTGGGCGAAGCAGCAGAAGGTCCCGCTGGTGAACGGGCGGCTGCGCATCGCAGGCGGGGCCGAGCTGCGGAGCGGTGTCGTGATT
The DNA here is from genome assembly GCA_965224055.1 of Myxococcota bacterium. GTDB lineage: Bacteria > Myxococcota_A > UBA796 > UBA796 > JACKEQ01. Next base: position 8,572,788 of record OZ245034.1, read on the forward strand.
CCGCCGACCGAGGCGGGCTGGAAGCGATTTCTCACCGAGGCCGACGGCGGTGAGCTGTCGTGGACCGACCTCGCCGGGTGTGCCGGCTGGTGGTGGGGACGCCGGATGTCGCGAGGTGCGGCATGAAGGGGCTCGTGCTCACGGGACTGGTCGGGGCCGGGGTGCTGGCGCTCGCGGCTGGATCGGGTTCGCCAGCGAAGGGGCGACGTCCGACCGGGCGGGTGGGGAAGCACTGGACGTGGGAGGAGCTGACGGTGTCGCCGACGGCGAAGCGGCTCGGTCTGGACAACACGCCGCCGGAGTGGGCGATGCGCAACCTGGAGTGGATGGTGCGGCATGTGCTCGATCCGCTGCGGGAGCGGTACGGGCACGACGCGGTGCGGGTGAACAGCGGGTATCGGAGTCCGGCGGTGAACCGGGCAGTCGGGGGTGTGCCGAACTCGATGCACATGTCTGGGCTCGCGTTGGACCTGGCGGGCGCATTCCGTGATCCGCTAGCCGAGGAGCAACTTCGAGCGACCGGCCTCCAGGTGCTCCTGTATCCCCGACATGTCCACATCGAGGTGCGTCGTCATGGGCTCCTACAAAGCCGAGTTCGATCGATCACGTGACATCCGGTGACAGACATCGGGGCGACGAGGGGCGACCGTGTATCAGGCCCGTCGACTGTCCGAAGCTGAAACGACAGCAGGGAGGCGGGTCTTGGTGGTTGCCCGATCGCCGGACTGGGTCGGGGCAGCGAGCTGGGTGAGCCCGGCACGGCCCTGGAACCACCATGTCTCTGACTCCCGTTTCATCAAGCAACGTCGCCGCGATCGGCTGGTCCGATGGTGTGCTTCACGTCCGGTTCCACGGCGGCCGACTGTATGAGTACGTCGGCGTCCCATCCGACGTGTTCGACGCCTTCTTGTCAGCCCCATCGAAGGGGAGGTTCTTGCATTGGCGCATCACGCGTCACTACCCCCACAACCGGCTCGAGTGAGAGCATAGGAGGTCGAAGATGACCAAGAAGAACGACCGTTTCGTCCAGAAGCGCCCGGATGGCCGCTGGGAGAACAAGCGAGTGAACACCCACCGCGCCACCAGCGTGCATGGCACGCAGCGCGATGCCGTGGACGCCGCAAGGCGGAATCTCGTCAACCAGGGAGGTGGCGAGCTGAACATCAAGAACACCGGCGGCAAGGTGCGGCAGAAGAACACGATCGCGCCAGGAAACGACCCGCACCCGCCCATCGACAAGACCTGATCGTGGCGGGAGAGTTCCCCGTACAAGCGCGCCAGTGGGTCGACCAGATTCGTAGGGTCGCGCTCCACCTGGATGCGCGCACGCGGGCATTCGAGCCAACACGTTCCCCGAGCGATCTGCGGGACATCGCGGCCCTTGCGATGTCCGTTCGTGCCATCTCGTTTGCCCTCTCCTTCGCCGACCAGGTCGAAGAGGGGCGGCAGGCACCAGCCGCCACTCTGGCTCGCTCGCTGTTCGAAGGTGCGGTCACCCTGCGCTGGGCCCTCCAGAGCGCAGCCAACAGCGCCCGTTGGTTCGACGCCGGGCGTCTCGATGCGCGGGCGATCGTGCAGACGCACAACCACGGCGGGCTCCCGGATCTGGCCAACCATCCCCGTGGCGCCGAGATCGAGGCCTTCATGTCGGAGAGGCCACCGACCGCTTCCGTACCGTCCATCCAAAAGCGAGCGAAGACGGTCGGGATGAGCGCACACTACGCAGGGTTCTACAGAGTCTTGTCGGCACAGGCCCACGGTTCGCTGCTCGGACAACTACTCGATGACAGCGGAACCCTCCTGGGGCACTCGCGGGAGTACCGAATGATCCTCGGGGTCTTGGTCCCCGGAGTGAACATGACCAACGACGTGGACCGGGTGTTTCACCACTGGGCTGAACACAGGACAGTGGCACCGGTGGAGCCCATTCGGTGAGCGCTGGAGCACTCCTACCAATCGAGCCAGTCACCCGACCGCGCAGCTCGAAGTCTGGCGCTACGCCAGTTCGGAGGATTGTGCGGCCGATCACATCGGCCATCACACCAGTGCGGTTCGTCCTCGAGCTCGAAGCCGTCCACATCCACAACGTAGAAGAAGTCCGGCTCGGATGCGGCAGCCCCAACCATGCTCGGAACCGTCAGCGCGCGAACGCACTCGGGGCAGACCTGCCGCCACTCCATGAGGTTCCGAAATCTCCGGTTCTGGACCTTCCGCCAGAGGGGCAGAGGGTGTCCCTTCCGGCGGAGCTCTTCGATGGTGTCCCGGATCCAGGGGTTGGGATCACGTGGGCCAGATCCCCAGTCCGTGGCGGTGTCACCCATGAAGTGCGGCATTCCCTCGGACCACACCGAGAGCCGATACGGGCGCATTGACGCTCCACAGTGTCCGCACTCGTGGTCGTCTCGAAGAATCACACCGATCGTGAACCCGTCCACCGGATGCCAACACTGGGCACGGAAGCAGAGCCTGCCCGACATGAGGCGCTCGACAGCGTCAGCGAGCGGGAGGTCGATGTCGTGGCCTACGGAGGTGGCGAATGCTCCGTTGCCTTCGCGGACCGGCCAGAAGGGGAGATCGGGGCCGCGTTCGAGTCCTCTCGGCGTGCTCTGGAAGAACCATGCGACGCGATCGATCCCAGCACCGAGCATCACTCGGGTTCGTTCTCGGGTGACCTCGGCCGTCTGTCGGGACCACTGAGCCTCGAGCGCCACACGGCGACGCCCTCGGGTGCACAGAACATCTGCCCGCCAGCCATCTCCGTCGACCTCGGCATCCGCGTTCCATCCAGCACGCCGAGCCCCGAGAACGAAATCCAGCTTCATCCGTTGGTGTTGCCACGACTCCCGTGACGCGCAACCCGCTCGCTCCCGGTGAACGGCATGGAGGATGCCGTGCGTGCTCATGCGTAGGAAGCCGGGGGCGTCGCAGCACGTCATGCGGACCACTGAGTCGTCGTTCCGGTACCGCCTGCGCAAAGCGGACAACTCGGTCGCCGACAGGTCGGGACAGAACAGACGCTCACCATCGATGATCGCGACCAGGGGCACGTACGGAGTCTCCCACACTGGTGTGAACGAGCAAATGCCGACTCTGGCTGGGCGGCGTGGACCAACGCATCAGCGTCGAGCCTCTCCGGCCCGTGCTGGAGGGCGTGTTCCCATCGCCGTGTCGAGGTCACCACCAAAGCGTGGAGCGGCATGACTCGACGACAAAACGCCAGTTCTCGGACGCCTCGTGTGCCGTCGAGAGCCGCCGTGTCCCCACCAGCGCTCTCGTGTCCCCATCCCCGGAGCGCGAACCGGTGACGCTGTCCCCATCGGAGGGATGCCCATGTCGCCCAACACCTCGCCACCCATCATCGGCCGCAGCCCTGGCCTTCGCCGTGCTCTCGACCACGCGCGTCGCGTCGCCCCGTTCGAGCTCCCCGTGCTCCTCCATGGCGAGACCGGCACCGGCAAGGAAGGCCTCGCCCACTACATCCACGAGCGCTCGGATCGCTACGGGCCCATCGTACCCGTGAACTGCGCGGACCTGACCGACACCCTCGTCAGCTCCCAGCTCTTCGGGCACGAGCGCGGCGCGTTCACCGGCGCCGACCGCCAGCATCGCGGCTTCTTCGAGCAGGCCCACCGAGGCACGTTGTTCCTCGACGAGATCGGGGACCTCCCGCTCGGGGCACAGGCGCGCCTGCTGCGCACACTCCAGGAGGGCTCCGTCCGCCGCCTTGGCGGCACCGCCGAGATCCCGGTCGAAGTCAGGGTCATCGCCGCGACCCACAAGAACCTGGTGGACATGGTGGGTGAGCGGACCTTCCGCGAGGACCTCTACCACCGCGTCGCGGGCCTCGTGATCGAGCTCCCTCCGCTTCGCGAGCGCGAGACGGACGTGCTCCTCCTCGCCGACCACTTCTTCCGCACCGAGCGTGCCCTCAGGGACCGCAAGCTCACCCAGGGAGCCCGGCGCGTCCTGGTGGCCCATGAATGGCCCGGCAACGTCCGCGAGCTCCGTAGCCTGCTCCTCCGGGCAGCCATCCTCGAGGACGGTCCGATCACGCTCGGCGCCGGAGACGTGGACCCCACCGACCAGGTCGTCCGGTTGCTCCGGAACCCGAAGTCGTCCGGAGAGCTCCGGCGCGAGACCGGAATGGCCCGGAGCACCCTGAACCGGGTGCTGCTGACCCTGGAGCAAGCGGGCCGCATCGTTCGCACGGGCGAGGGCCGCGCCACCGCCTGGAGCGCCACATGAGCCTCCGCCTGCTGGTCCTTCGTGGCGAGCTCCACGCCGATGCCCTGCTCACCGCGTTCGAGCTGGCCGAGGCTCTTCCGGGCAGCGCGGACGCGCTGGACGGATGGCTGAGCTCACTGGCGCCGGCATCGACCAACCTGCCGGAGCCCGTCTACCGGTGGGGCGACGTCCTGGACGCCATCGCGAAGGACCGGCCGCGGGCCATCGTCGATCCGGACCTGCGCGAGTGGCTGACGATCCCCGAGGCCGCCGACGCCCTGGCCGTGTCCGAGCGGCACATCCGCAATCTCATCCGCGACGGGACCCTGTCGAGCGCCGCCATCAAGTGCGGCCGTCTCTGGAGGCTCCACCGCGATCGGCTCTTCACATCTCTCACCCCGTACCAGGAGGTGAACCATGGCCTGGATCAAGACTCTCAAGCGCAAGAACCCCGCGACCGGCAGGAAGGAGAGGTACCTCTCGATCGCGTGGAGGGACCATCTCGGCAAGGAGCGCCAGCGCTCCCTCGGCTTCATCGGGATGCGGGAGGCGAATCGGAAGCTGAAGGTGTTCGAGGGGCTGCTCGCGACCGGCGCCCTGCTGGACCCGGACGACGGCGTGGACGTGCCGCAGCCTTCTCCGCGCTCCTCGACGCGGAGGACGCCTCCCGATGAGCCTCTGCCGCCGGAGCGCACAGCCCAGTCGAGCCGACAGCTCGGGGAGTACCTCGAGACCACGTACCTGCCGCGGGCAGCGAGGCAGTACGAGGACAGCACCATGGTTGGTTTCCGCGAGCGCGCCCGGACGATCTCCAACGCACTCGGCAAGGTCCGCCTCGACCGAATCTCCTACGCGATGCTCGACGACTACGTGCTTCAGCGGACGGACTCCGTTCGGACTCGCACGGTGCAGTTGGAGCTCGCGTTCCTGAAGCTCGCGCTCGAGCATGCCGTACTGCGTGACGAGCTCGCTCGCGTGCCTCGATTCCCACGAGTCAAGCTCACCGATGCCAAGCCGCATCGGTTCTTGACCGACGACGAGACCCGACGGCTCCTCGCCGCGCTCGACCCCAGCGCGCCCCAGCCTCATGTCGTGACCCGGGGGAGTCCTCCGGTACGACGCGACCCGCACACCTGGCTCGCCGTGCTCATGGCTCTGAACACAGGCATGCGTCGGGGTGAGATCCTCTCCCGCAAGTGGACGGACATCCGCTGGGAGGATGGTCCGCTGGGTTCCGTGTTCGTGGGAGACCAGCCGGACATCGGATTCAAACCGAAGACCAGGCGCTCACGGGTGATCCCCTTGACGCCGACGCTTCGCAAGGCGCTGTGGGACGCGCAGACGTGGTCGGACGCGGAGTGGATCTTCCCGTCGCCGCGGAACCCGGCCGTCCCGCGGAAGTCCTTTCGCCACGCCCTTCGCGGGGGCTGTGAGCGCGCCGGCATCGAGCCGATCCACATTCACGGTCTCCGCCACAGCTGGGCGAGCCGGCTGGCGTCGGCGGGCGTGGACCGACGTTCGCTGATGGACATCGGTGGATGGAAGACCAGCCAGATGCTCGATGAGGTCTACAGCCACGTCACCGACGACCACACCGCCGACATCATGTCCCGCATGGGGATCGACGCCGACGTCGAAGGCCTAGAGGGCGACCCTGTCGACGAAGAGGACGGTGACTCGCACGACGCGTAGCACCGCGGTGCGGCCGTTCGTTCGTCGCCTGGCTACGCTCCCAATCCCGGAGGGCCCTTGGTGGCAGAGGGCCTTTCGACGATTTGCCGTAGGTCGTTGACATGGGCCGCAAGCACCACTTCCGAACCAGCTTCCGAAAGCTCCGTGCGCGGCTGAAGACCTTCGACGCCAGGATGCTCGCACTGCAGTGCATCCGGTTGTGCCGATCGGTGCACGGCGACGAGTCCCGCAGGATCTTCGTCGCCTTTCCTCCGTGGCGGTTGCTGTTGTTGATGCGGTGGGGACTCGAGTTCGGTCAGCTGAACGCCGGGCGGCGGCCCACGCCCTCGGACATCGAGGAGTGCCTCGGGATTCTCGACCGGATGAGTGATCTGCCGAAGTCGTCGTTGTTCGACGAACCTGGCGGCGTGCTCCGCTTTCTCAGGGCCACGGGAGCGGAGCAGTTCCACCACCAGCGGTTTCCCACCAGTCTGGAGCTCGCTCGCCAGGTCGTCTGGTACACCGATGGCGCCCACTCCAGGTTCACGTCGCGCCGGGTCGAGCGGGCTTCCTCCGACCTCGCCCGGCGGATGACGGAGATCACTGGGCTCCCCGTTCCCGACTTCCTGAGGGTGTTGATCCTCCTGTGGGCCGACTCGCGACAGCCGAGTCAGCCCCTCCTCCGGACTGCGGGCAACCTCGCAACACCCCTGGACTCGACGTGGAGCGGGTCCACCAGGCCCTCCTGTCGATCTCCGTGCCCATCGAGCATGCGTCCGCGTTCGTCTCCACTGGGTTCGAGAAGCGGGAGTGGCAATTCACGGCCCGGTCGCCGTTCGTCCGCAAGCCACTGCTCCAGCTCGACGAGGACAGCTTCGCGGCCGTATCCATGGGCGTACTGTCGATGTTCATGAGGCACGCGGTGTTCGCGACGCTCCGCGCCCATGATCCGGACTGCATCGGCGAGCGGCACGGCTACCTCCAAGAGGCTCACGTGGGTCGTGGTCTCGAGCATCTCGGGTTCGCCGTGCACGACGAGGCCGCGCTGAAGCGGGGCCTCTCGCCCGGTGAGGGAGTGGCAGACTTCGCCTGCGATCCCGTCGGCGGCGTTCGTCTCGTCGTCGACTCGAAGGCGGTGGCGCCCAATCGGTTCCAGCGCGTGAACCCCACGGCCCAGTACGACCGGCGCGAGCTGCGGAAGGGCGTGATCAAGGCGCTGTGTCAGTGCCTGGAGACAGCGTACCGGTTGGACGCGACCGACGGTGCGCAGCGGAACCAGCTGCTGGTGGTCACCCGAGAGGAGTTCCTGCTGGGCAACGGGCCCACGCTCTGGAGAGAGCACGTCGGAAAGGCGCTTCACACACACATGGACCGCTCCGGGATTCCCCAGGACTTCGTCGGGCCCGCGGATGTGGCCGTGGTCTCACTCGAGACCTTCGACCGGTGGGTCGGTTCGTCTGGCGACCCAGCAAAGGCGCTGGCAACGCTCACCAGAGCGGCTGACGCATGCGGGACGCCCGACGAGCGCCTGACCTTGGAGGACCACATCCCGACGCCGCACGCGGCGCCTCCGTATCTACAGGCCGCCTGGAACCAGCTGTTCTCCGATCTCGCGGCACGTGCCGGCGGGGCCGGGCCCGGTGACCCGTGAGCTGAGGCGGTCACGACCCGTCGGATGCGGGACACTGGAGAGCCCCACGGGGCGGCCCCGATCTCGGTCTGCGGGACAGATTGCGGGACAGTTTGCGGGACACTTGTCGATCGGCTCTGCCCGGCCGTCCACCCCGACGTCGGAACGGGCCCATCGTAGCCGGCGTGTGGAGTGGAATCGGGGTGAGTGGATTCGAACCACCGGCCCCCTGCTCCCAAAGCAGGTGCGCTACCAGACTGCGCCACACCCCGTGGGGGCGAGCTATCCCTGGCCTGGATGCTCGGCAAGGCCGCTCACGAGGCGCTCACGGGCCCTGCGCCCATCCGTTGCACGGCTGCAACGGGTGGCTGGGTTCGTGTACAGTCCGTCGTGGAGGCAGGAATGCGACGCGTACTGTGTCTGGGACTCGTGCTGGCCGCCGGCTGCGACGACCACACCTTTCCGTTGCCCGGAGAGGGCGGCGGCGGCGGTGAATCGTACACGGCGGACTGGGATGGTGCTCAGACCTTCATGGGCGACCACTGCGAAGGGTGTCATCCCTCGTTGAGCGAACCCGAGATGCCCATCGGTATCGCCGACGACATCATCGACGGCAGCGGCCGCTACGTCGTGCCCGGCGACCCCATGGCGTCCGAGCTCTGGCTGGTGATCACCGACCAGTCCGACCAGACCTCGATCATGCCCCTGGGCGTCTCCGAGCCCCTGCCCGATGCCGTCATCCAACCCATCTTCGACTGGATCGAAGCTGGTGCCTCCCTCGAGTAGCCCACCCCACGAGGTCCGTGTGCGAACGTCTGTCATCCTGGGTGCTGCGGCACTCCTCTCATCGCTCGTCTCCACCGAAGCGAGTGCCTTCGTCGACCCCAAGTGCGCCGACTACGAGCTGCCCTCCGACTACAACGAGCAGGCCCAGCAGGACTTCCTGGCGAACTACGTCGCTCTCGCCACGTCGTACTCGGGGGTTCACGGCCCCATCCCGCACGACCCCGGGCACGGCTCGATCGGGCTCGATCTCGGGTTCATCCCGCCCCTCGGGTGCAACCGCCGCATCGTGCTCCAGGGCACCAAGACCGAAGACACCAACAAGACCCCCATCGTGCCGCGACTCCGGGCCTCGTTCGCGTTCCCGTCGGTCGGTCGCTTCGTGCCCTATGCGAGCGTGGCCTACATCCCGCCCGTGAAGTTCCTGGGCACCACCAACGTCATCGTGTCCGGCGAGTTCGGGGTGGGCGTACCCATCGGCACCGTGTTCCAGACCGGCGCCCGATTCCACTACTCCCTCGGCAAGACCGTGGGCGAGATCGCCACCCCCTTCGTCGAGGGCGATCAGGCCTTCGACGACCTGTACGTGGGCAGCACCTTCGGCATGGATGCCATCATCGGCTTCGACGTGGGCGACGTGGTCCCGTACATCGCCGGCGGGTTCATGGACGCCAGCACGTTCTTCTACATCGGCGACGACGGCGTGGTGACCAACAACCTCCACCCCTACTTCGGGCCCACGTTCTCGGTCGGTGCCGACGCACTGGTCAAGGAACGCCTGCGGATCGGTGGGGAGTTCTACGGGGCTCCGGGAGGCCACAGCCGGCCGAACAAAGAGGCCGAGTCCCTGCCACCGTTCGGTCGCTACGGCCGCCTCTACACCGGGCGGATCCGCGTCGCCGTCGAGCTGTGACCTGACGTGAGCCGGTTGTTCACCCCCGCGCTGTTACTCGTCACGGCGGCGGGTGTGGCGGTCTACAACACCGGCGCCAATGGACGCGTCGTGGTGTTCCCGTTCCTCGACCGGCTCTCGAAGGACCCGTCTGTACAGGGCTGGTGGACGGTCGGGCTGCTCACGGTCCTGGGCCTGCTCGCGCTTGGACTGGCCATCCGCGGGGTGGTGCAGGAGCGACGGACGGAGTGACCGTCAGCCTGCGGCGCGCACCAGGGACTCGACGAGCTCGGCGAGGGGGTCCGACACCGTCATCTCGACCTGGCGCGGTTCGTGGTGGGCGTCTGGAAGGGCATCGAGCTGTCGGATGGCCCGTTCTCGGACGTCGGGCCACGAGGGTCCCTGCACGCGACCCTGGGGCCCCCAGACCTCGGTGAGCAGGGGCGTTCCGGGATGGGACTCGCTGTCGAGGCCCACGAGGTCCTGCGTTCCGTCGCGCCAGACCTGCAATCGACCCGGTAGCGTGGCCTTCCCGGAGCCCCTGGAGAGCTTCATGCTGGGACGGTCGCCCACGATGGACAGCTTGCCGACGGCACCGACTCCGACCGGAGCATCCGGGCTGGTGACGATGCGCTCGCCGACGCCGTAGCCATCGACCGGTGCATCGCCCAGCTCGCGGATGGCGTGCTCGTCCATGCCGCCGCTGACGAAGATCTTCGTGTGCGTGGCCCCCAGCTCGTCGAGGACCCGGCGGGCTTCGAACAGGTTCTCGCGGGTGATGGCCGAGTCGAGCCGCACGCCGTAGGGGCCCGGACCCTCTGGAGCGTCTGCGGTGGCTGCGACGGCGTTCCGCAGGCCGGTCTGCTCGCCGTAGGTGTCGTAGGTGTCGACCAGGAGCACGTCGATGCCCGGGAACCGTTTGCTGAAGGCCTCGAAGAACGCGCGCTCGGTGCGCCATCGCGGAAGGTTGGGCTGCTCCCAGGCCTGGATGGCGAAGTGGTCCATCGTTCCGCTGACCGGGATCCCGTACTGGATGTGGGCGGCGACGTTGCTGGTGGCGGCACATCCACCGATGTAGGCCGCCAGGGCGGCGTCGACGGCGGCATCGACGTGGGTGCGTCGCTGGCCGAACTCCAGCACGGCGCGCTCGGACCCGAGCTGCCGGGCGGCGCGGACCACGCGGCTGGCTTTGGTGGCGACCATGGTCATGTGGTTGATGATCGACAGCAGGGGGGTCTCGATGAGCTTGGCCGACAGCAGGTCGGTCTCGACCTCGAGGTACGGGCAGTACGCAGCCGGTCGGACACCATCGATGTCGAGGGGGCGTCCATCCTGGCGTACCGCGGGCCCGGCCAGGAGCGGCGTGCCTTCGAGTGGCGCGCGGATCCGGCCGGAGAACCGCCAGTTCTTCAGCAGGTCGCGCATCTCGGGGACGCTCGCGATGGCGGGTCCGAGGGCGGGATGCCGATCGAGCACGGCGAGGTGCTCTTCGGTGAACCGGGCGTGCTCGAGGTGGTCGAGACAGCGCTGCAGCCCGGCCCACAGCAGGTAGCCCCGGGCAGGAGCCCCGTCGTGCGGGCGTTTTGGCAGTCGGCGCGAGAAGAAGGCCATGACGACGGGCGTGTCGGCGCGTCGGTCTGCGACGTGCTCGACGAGGCTCGTGAGCTGGTAGAGGTCGATGTGCGCGGCGGAACGTGACGTCATGCGGGCCCGTGGGTCTTCAGGAGTTCGGGGAGCTGGGAAAAGGCGCGACCACGGTGGCTGATCGCGTTCTTCTCGGCGGGCGACAGCTCGGCCATGGTGCGGCCGTCGGCTTCGGTCGGGACGAACAGGGGGTCGTAGCCGAACCCGTCCGTGCCGCTCGGCGCGAAGCCGATGACGCCTTCGCAGCGGCCGTCGACCGTGGCTTCGACCCCGGGCCCCACCAGTGCGAGACAGCAGCGGAACCGCGCGGTGCGGGGTGCGGGGACGTCGACCAGCTTCTCGAGCAGCAGCGTGTTGTTGGCCTGGGCGGTGGCTTGCGGACTGAAGCGCTTGCTGTGCACCCCCGGTCGGCCGTCGAGGGCATCGACCTCGATCCCGCTGTCGTCCGCGATCACCCAGCCTCCCTGGCGCTCGTGGATGAACCGGGCCTTCTGCAGGGCATTGGCTTCGAAGGTGTCGCCGGTCTCGGGGGGATCGACGTCGAGCCCGGCTTCGGACAGGGTCTGGATCGCGACGTCCATTCCCGAGAGAGCCTCGGCGAGGATGGCGCGGACCTCGGTGACCTTGTGGGCGTTGTTGGTGGCGAACACGAGCTGCATCACGGGGCTCCCGAGCGGGGTGCGGTCGCGGATTGTGGCACAGCGTGCGGTCTGGATGTAGAGCGTGCGGACCGGGAAGGCGGGGTGGAGACGATGGAAGAGCTGGATGTGCTGGTCACGCAGCTGGACGAGCTGCTGGGCGCGGGGGCGGTCGACGTCAGCGACGCGCTCGAGATCGCGACGTGTGCAGGCCTTGCTGAGCGGCTGGGGGCGCCGCCGGACCGGCTGGAGGCCGCGCGCGTGTGGCGAGCGGGTCCGGGGCAGCTACTGATCGACGAGCTCTGGGAGCAGGTCGAGGTGGAGCCGCTCGTAGAGGAGGTCGAAGGCATGCTGGGGGCGGATGCCGAGGACGACGAGCTCGAAGAGGCGGTGTTCGACTTCGACGATCTGGTGGCGGCAGCCGTATGGTGCGGCCAGCGTGGCCGGGTGGCGTCCGCGGCGCGCGAGGTGGCCGAGACGATCCGGATGGCACCGGAGGTGTTCGCGCCGTTGGCCCCGTACGGTCAGCAGATGGCGCGCTTGCGGGCCGTGGGCGAAGACCTCGATCTGTACGACTACTGGCTGGCGTTGTCGGACGCCGCCATCGAGGAGTAGCTCACTCGCTCTCGGTAGAACGGATGGTGCCGCAGGCGAGTCGGGGTCCGGCGTCGCCGCTGGGCTGGGACTCGAGGTCGTCGCGGCCTTCGTGCAGCACCACGGTCCGAACCACGATAGAGTCGTCACCGGACAGGGCGATGTCGTCGGTCTCGATGTGGAGCTGAGCCACGCCGTCGGTGTTCGCCATGACGTTTCCGAGGTCGCCCGCGTGGGACTGCATGCCGCGTTCACCGTGGTCGTTGGCATCCGGGGCGAAGTGCCCGCCGGCCGATGCGAAGTCCGGTGGCGTACAGCTGTCTCCTTCGTGGATGTGCATGCCGTGCGTGCTGCCCGGCTCGAGGCCCGTCAGCTTCGCGTGGACGGCGACTCCGTCGTCTTCGCGGGAGAAGGTCACGGTTCCGAGGGCGTCTCCGTCCGCGGTCTTCAGCTCCGCGGAGGCCGCCTGGACGGGCGTTTCGGGACGGTCGGTGGGAATCTCGTCGCCGGCGAGGGGTTCGAGGAGCTGCGTGGGCTCCACGGGCCCAGCGGGCTGCCAGTTGCAGGCCGTGGCGGTGAGCAAGGTCAGTGCGGGGATCGCGAGCAGGGTCGTGCGGTTCATGCGGTCTCCTCGTAGTTGGAGTTTCGATGGGTCGACTCATGCGTCGTTTGCGGCGAACACGGGCCGCAGGGCGGTGTCGAGACGCTCGCCGCCGACCGGCTTGGCACCGAAGTCGAGGGTGCGGATCGGGAAGGGGATGTTGAGTCCGGCTTCGTCGATGGCTTCCTTGATGGCGATGATCGCCTCGGAGCGGGCGTTCAGGAATTCGGCCTGACCCGAGACCTGGACCCAGAAGCGGGCTTCGAAGTCGATCGAGCTGCCCCCGAATCCGGTGAAGAAGATCTGCACCGGTTTGTCTGCATTGCGCATCTCGAGGTTCTCGAGGGCGGTGGTGCAGGCCTCTTTCGCCGTGCGAAGATCGTCGTCGTAGCCCACGCCCACGGCGATCTCGACGCGCCGGTCGGGCGTCTCGGTGAGGTTCGTGAGGGGGTTGTTGTAGACGTCTTTGTTGGGGATGAGCACGAGCTCGCCATCGAGCGTGCGGATGTGCGTGGTCCGCAGATCGGTGCGCTCGACGATGCCGAAGAAGTCGGTGGTGCGGATGAGGTCGCCCACCTTGTAGGGCCGCGAGACGGCCAGCAGGACACTCGACATGAAGTTGGACGCGATGTCCTGGAATGCAAAACCGAGGGCGATCCCGACGACACCGACACCGGCGAGAAGCGAGGCGACGACGCCATTCAGGCCGAGCACCGCGAGTGCAGCGAACAGTCCACCACCGAGGATGGCGATGCGGGTGGCGGTGGTCGCGAGGTTGTTGATCTGCCGGTTCTTGGAGAAGCGGTCGAGGGTCTTCTCGGCGAGGTTGGACGCGAAGCGGGCGATGAACCAGGCGACGACCAGTACGACTAGCGCAATCACGATGTTGGGCATCAGCTGAATCGTGGACTCGACCCATCCTCGGAGTGTCTCGAGGAGCGTGTCGGCCAGCGTGTTCACATCGAGTGGCTCGATGCTCGACGCAGCATCCTTCACGCCGTCGGTTTCAGTTCCGGAGGATGGGGTGGGATCTTCGGGCATCGTGTGTTGGTCTCCTCGGGTGAGTTTGGGGAATTCCTGTAGATAGTATATCGACATGAATAGATATGCAACCGGAAGAGATATATTGCGGATCGCGATCGGGATGAGGGTTGCAAAGTCGGACTGAAAATGTCCGACTCGACGCTCGGGTGTTGATGTTCTGCGGGCACTGAACTAACGTTCACGTATGGGAAGTGTCGTCTCCATCGCGGAGCTTCGCGCGCAGATTCAGGCCCTCGAAGGCGGTCCTCGCGTCGAGCACGCTCGGGTGCCGTCCGGTTCACCCACGGTCGATGGGCTGATCGGAGGGTTGGCTCGCCCGGGGCTCGTCGAGCTCACGGGTGCGCCGGGCTGCGGTGCGGTTCGGCTCGCGCTGTCCATCGCGGCTGCCGAGACCCGTGCGCGGCGCTGGGTGGCATGGGTCGATCGCGAGCGCACCCTGCATCCTCCGGCAGCCCTGGCGATCGGGGTGGATCTCGACCGGTTGCTGATCGTCCAGCCTCCTGCGGGCTCTACCGAAGGCGGGCGGCACGCGGGTACCTGGGCCGTCGAGCAGCTGTTGCGCTCCGGGTGCTTCCGGGTGGTGGTCGTCACCCCCGATCCCGGTGTTCCTGCGCATCGGTTCGCGGGCACCCGCTGGCGTCAGGCAGCCGAGAAGGGCGATGCCACGGCACTGGTCGTCACCCGGCGTCCGTGGCGTCGCTTGCAGGCCGATGTCCGGCTCGCGGTCGACGGGGGTGCGGAGGGGTCGCGCATCACGGTCGCGCGAGACCGCACACCGCATGCCGGTCATCGCGGGCGCGCCGGTGCGATCGGGATGTTGCCGCGCTGGGGGGCGCACATCGACCCGTGGGATCTGTCGTGACCGTTCCCGCGACGCGTTCGCGGTCTGCACGGTTTTTGGCGATGCATCTGCCCGCGTTCCGCCTGGAGCGCTGTGGCTACGACGCCGAGGACATCGCGGCCCTGATCGCACTCGAGAAGAACGCGATGCGGCTCGTGGCCCTGACTCCAGCGGCCCGATCGGTCGGATTGCAGCCGGGCATGACCGTGGCCCAGGCCCGCTCGCTGATTCCGGACGTCCAGCTCGATCCGCTCGACCCCGCCGAGGAAGCCCGGGATCGCGGGGAGCTGCTGCGCTTGCTGGAGAGCTTGTCGGACCGCGTACAGCCGATGGGCGAGCAGGACTTCGTCGCCGAGGTCTCCCGAACCGCCCGTGCGCTGGGGGGCGAAGAGGGCGTGGTGTCCCGCGCGGTCGAGCAGGCCGAGCGCTTCGGGCACCGGGTGTCGGTCGCGATCACGGACGATCCGCTCGGGGCCCTCGCACTTGCGTCCACCCTTCCACAGGCGCGCTGCATCGTTCCGCTCGGCGAGATGGCCGAGGCCTTGAGCCCGCTCCCCGTGACCGCTCTGCATCCGAGCGACGATCTGCGCGCCAACCTCCGCGCGCTGGGGATCGAAGCCCTGGGCGAGCTGGCAGCCCTGGATCCCGCATCGGTGTCGGATCGCTTCGGAGCCGAGGGTGCCCAGCTGCATCGCATCGCGCGGGGCGTCACGACGCTCACCACCGAGACCGCGCTCGCCTGGGTGGGCGAGGATCTCCCGCGGGTGAGCGCTCATCTGGCAGGGGCCACGACCACGCTCCAGCTCGCGTTCGTGCTCCCGGGTCTGCTCTCCCAGCTGGTCAATGCCCTGGCCGATCGCGACCTGGCCGTGGTCCGTATCAGGTGCGTGCTGCACCTCGAGCGCTCGGTCCGGGGGCCCGGTGCGGGGCGGGGGCCGGTCACGTTCGGGGTGCGGGTGGGCCGGCCGACCCGGGATGTGGCGACGCTCGAGCGGCTGGTTCGCACGCGACTCGAGAGGGTGCGTCTCGCGGCACCGGTCGAGGAATGGGTGCTGGAGGTGGGCGAAGCGGTTCCGGAGCAGGGCTGGCAGCCGGGTCTGACCGATCGCTCGGAGGCGGTCGAGCCCCTCCCGGATGTGCTGGCCCGGCTGAAGGACGCGTTCGGCGAGGCGGCGGTGTTCGCGGCGGAGCCCGTGGACTCCTGGCGTCCCGAGGCGTCCTGGGCCCCCGTCGAGCTGAAGCTCATCCCACCCCTGCGTCGCCCACAGCCCCTCTCGGACGACCCCGTTGCGGTGCAGGAGCGCTGGGAGTCCGGTCTGCGCTGGGCGCGTCCGACCCAGCTTCTAAAGCGCCCCGAACCCATCCAGGTGCGGACCGACGACGAAGGGCCCGTGCAGGTGCTGCTCGAGTCGGGCTGGCACACGGTGGATGCGCGGCTGGGTCCGGAGTGCCTGTCGGGCGAGTGGTGGCGTCCGCAGCTGGCGTGGGAGCGAACCTACTGGGTGGTGCGGCTACGGGAGCGGACCGGGTGGATCTTCTTCTCGGACGGGCTCTGGTTCATCCACGGTTGGTTCTAGCGGCCTGAACGCATCGCTGGGCTGCTCCGAAAATGGGTGCTGCAACGACGATCGATCCCGCCAGAAGAGGCCTATGAACCCCGATCAGCGCAACGTCGCCACGGAGTCACGGAGCACACCGAGGATTTCACGGAGAGGGAGGATGGCCGACGAGCATCCGAAGCCTGTTCCAATGGACGCTCGAAGACGACGAAGCACTCGTTCACCCGACCAGGCTGGCTCTGCGACTCTGACGGCGTGGTCCACCATGCGACGCCCCCCGATCGACACCGTCGTGTGCTCGATCTCGGTCGCGCTCTGCCACTCTGCGTGATCCCTGGGTGTCGACTCGACGACATCGCGGGCACGATCCCCAGACTCGTTCGCTGTAGTGGTCGAACGGTCGCATTTTCATCCTCCTGGGACGCCCGGAGGGCGGGGTTCGACTCTGCGGTAGAGGACGGGATCGGTGCGATTTCCGGCGGAAGGCTGTTTCGGACCGATCCGACGGGCGACGCTCGAACACGGCGGCTGAGATGGCCTGGTCGAGGCATCCGCGCTCAGCGGATCCTCCGCGCAATCCTCAGCGAAGCGGAGCGGCTCAGCGGTGCGAGTTGGCGTTGAATCCATCGAAGCCGTTCGAGTGAACCCCCGCGTCGTCTGCCCCGGAGCTGTCCGCTGTCTGTCGCTACTCGATGTTGGTGCGGACTTCGTGCCAGAGGTGCTCGACCCGTGCGAACTCGTCCTCGGACGGGGGCTCGGGCACCTCGGAAGACGGGCCCGCATCGAACAGCCCGCCAGACACGGAAGTGGCCGACGTGGACTTGCGGGTGTCGTCCCGCTCATCGATCTCCATCAGCGCAGATGGACCCAGGAGGCCCATCGCAACGGCGACAACGAGCGGGTGCGCGCCGACCTTCACTGCAGACATGGGACCTCCTGCTGACGTTCCGGACTCATCCTAATCGCGGTTTCTCGAGCGGAAAGGGGGCTTGACGTTCCTAGACATCACGGAAGACATCACGGAAGACATCAACGGCGACGCCGACGGACCAGCAGGCCCGCCAACATCACCACTCCAACGGCCCCGACCGGACTGGTGCTCGATGCACACCCGCATCCGCCGCCATCGTCGCCGAACCCGGTGTCGCCCGTGGGCACGGCACAGGGACCGTCGTTGTCGAAGAAGTCCTGGAAGTTCGGCGCCCCGTCGCAGTCGTCGTCGAGGGTCGCGTCGCCGTTCGGGTTCTCGGCCATGTCGTCCCGACCATCGCCATCGCTGTCGGTGTCGATGTGGTTCGGCAGACCATCGCCATCGACATCTTCGATGCCTTCGTCGGTGGTCAGCAGGCCGTCGTTGTCGTCGTCGTCGTCGAGCGCGTCGATGATTCCGTCGTCGTCGGTGTCGGTGGGATCGCTGGGGTCACCGATCTCGTACAGGTCGGTCAGGCCGTCGTTGTCGGAGTCGTCGCTGTACGGCGAAGTGCCGAGTGCGCTCTCGATGCCGTTGGACAGACCATCCTGGTCGGGGTCCGCCTCGGGTCCGTCGAGGTCGTTCGGGTCGAGGTAGTTCACGGTCCCGTCCTGATCGACATCCCCCGTGCCTTCTTCGGCCGTGGGTGCGCCGTCGCCGTCGTCGTCGGTGTCGAGGTAGTCGGGCACCTGGTCGGGTTCGAGCGGGAAGGGCGCCATGAACGCCCCGGGCGCGTCGGTGTTCTGCGAGGTGGGGTCGAGCTCGTTGCCCACCAGCACGGTCGGGCACGACTGGCCCACGGGGCAGTCCTCGACGCAGAAGTACTGCCACTGCAGGGGCGGATCGGCGGTCTCGGGGATGATGTCGCTCGGCGAAGCGCTGGCACCGGCCGGGCAGTCGAAGTCCAGCTCGTCGACCGTCAGGATCGTGTCGCCGTCGTCGTCGCCGTCGTAGATGTCCGGTGCGCCGTCTCCATCGGTGTCGGGAAGGCTCGAGGGCACGGTCTGCTCGGCGGTGTAGGGCACACCAGCGGGGCAGGGCAGGCCGAGCTCTTCGCAGTCCAGCACGCCATCGCAGTCGCTGTCGGGGTTGTTGGCGCAGCTGTTGCCGATGAACGGGTAGTCCTCGGGGCAGTTCTCGAGGCCCGGGCGCAGCATGGGACCGCTGCCGTCGGGGTCCTCGGGGCACAGCTGGGTCTCGACCTGGTTCGACAGACCATCGAGGTCGGGGTCGCCTTCGGGGCCGGAGTCGTCACAGTCGTACGCGTCGGGGAAGGTGTCGCCGTCGCTGTCGAAGGTGTCGCTCTCCTCGCTGTCGGTGGTCAGCTGGCAGTCCGGACCGCCCGCGGGGCAGTTCGGGTGCGCACCGGCGGCGACGATCTGGGTCTGGTTGTCGGAGTCGATGTCCAGCCAGTTCGGGATGCCGTCGCCGAGCACGATGCCCGTGCCTTCCAGGCAGTCGAGGTCGGCGCTGCTCTCACCACCCGATCCGAAGAACCCGGTGCCCAGGCCGTCGCCGTCGTCGTCGTCGTCGAGGGGGTTGATGACCCCGTCACAGTCGCGGTCCCACGGAATTCCCCAGACCTTGCCGGTGGACGCGGGCAGGCCGTCGGCTTCGAGGGTGAAGGGGTCGCCACCACACGGAGGTGCGAGGTCGACCCAGTCCTCGGGGTCCACTTCGCCGAAGTCCAGGAAGTTGATCCACTCGCGTCCGTCCGCGAAGCCGTCTCCGTCGGTGTCGGTCGTGTACTCACCGGTCCCGAACACGAGCTCGGCCCAGGTCGGAGCGCCATCGCCCTCGTCGTCGGGGTCGCGGAAGTCGGGGATGTCGTCCGAGCACAGCACCCGCTGCCCGGTGCCACACAGCGGCAGCCCGGCGTCGAAGTCGGTGTTGTCGTTGCGGGGGTCGAGGTCGCCGTCGCGGTCCTCGTCCACAGTCAGGATGGAGTCGCCGTCGTCGTCCGCATCGCGGAAGTCCGGCAGGTCGTCTCCGAGCTCGAACATGTCGAGGCGGTCGCTGGGATCGGGCTGATCGGTGTTGGTGAGCAGGGGCTCGCCAGGCGAGTTCCAGTCCTCTTCTTCGGTCAGCAGGTAGTCGTTGTCGTCATCGCGATCGAGGAAGTCGGGGGCGCCGTCGCCATCGGTGTCGTCGTCGGTCGGCGTGCCGGTCGGGGGCGACTCCCAGTCCTCGTCGAAGGTGGGGACGTTGTCGTCGTCGTCGTCGTCGTCGAGGTAGTTCGCGATGCCATCGCCATCCCAGTCGTCGTTCATCGGGTTGGCGTCGGACGAGCCCACGCAGCCGGCGGGAGGCAGACCCGCGCCTCCGCAGGCGTGCTCCTCATCGATGGTCGGGACCTGGTCGCCGTCGTCGTCGATGTCGAGGCGGTCCTCGATCATGTCGAGGTCGGTGTCGATGGGCATCGACGAGCTGCCTTCGTCCTCGTCGTCGACGTTGTCGCCGTCGGAGTCGAAGTCCAGGTAGTCGTCGGTTCCGTCGCCATCGAAGTCGCGGACGCCGTCCAGCACGAACGCGTTGGTCCACTCGTCGATGTCGAGCCACCCGTCGTCGTCGCTGTCCTCGTCCACCCAGTTCTCGCAGCCGTCCCCGTCGGGGTTGGCCAGTGCGGCGGATTCGATCAGGGTGTTGATGGTGTCGTTGTCGTCGTCGATGTCGAGGTAGTTCGGCGTCGAGTCGCCATCGGTGTCGGACTGGGTGGGATCGTTCGCCGGCGAGCCGTCGCAGTCGATCTCGGCGACCGTCGCGACTCCGTCGCCGTCGTCGTCCGTGTCGAGGAAGTCGAAGATCAGGTCGGCGTCGCTGTCGTCGTTGCGCGGATCGCCGTTGCCGTCGCGGTCTTCCACCGTGGTGGGGACGTTGTCGTCGTCGTCGTCGTCCAGGAAGTTGGGCGCGTTGTCGTCGTCCCAGTCGTCGTTGAGCGGGTTGCCGTCGTCGCTGCCGGTGCAGTCGGCGGGGCCTCCGTTCGCGCAGTCGTACTGCTCCTCGGCCGTGGGTACGCCATCGCCGTCGTCGTCGGCATCGATCCGGTTCTCGTTGCCGTCGCCGTCGGTGTCGCGCTGGCCGAGGTTCTGGTTCTCGTTGCCGCGCTCGTCGACGTCCGCGACCTGGTCGTCGTCCGAGTCCGTGTCGAGGTAGTCGTTGAGTCCGTCTCCATCGAAGTCCCGGGTTCCGGCGACATCGTTGGTCTCGCTCCACTCGTGCTGGTCCGACCAGGTGTCGTTGTCGGAGTCGGTGTCGAGGTGGTTCGGCGTGCCGTCGCCATCCTGGTCGTTGGGCACGGGCGAGCCGGTGCCGTCCGAGATCTCGGTCAGGGTGGGGATCGTGTCGTTGTCGTCGTCGGGGTCGATCAGGTTGTCGAGGCCGTCGCCGTCGGTGTCGTCGTTCAGGTTCCCGTTGCCGTCGACGTCCTCGTTCTCGGTGAGGATGCCGTCGTTGTCGTCGTCCGTGTCGAGGTAGTTGGGCACTCCATCGCCATCGGTGTCGTCGTCGAGGGGGTTTCCGTTGCCGTTGGCGTCTTCGAACGCGGTGGGCGCGGAGTCGTTCTCGTCGTCGTCGTCGAGGTAGTTGGGCGTGCCGTCCCCGTCGCTGTCGTCGTTGCGCGGGTTGCCGTCGTTGGACTCGGGCTCCTCGTCGGCCGTGGGGATGAGGTCTCCGTCGTCGTCGGCGTCGATCCGGTTCTCCCGGCCGTCGCCATCGCGGTCCTCGTCGAGCTCGAACACATCGTCGACCTCGTCGTCGTCGCTGTCCTCGTCGAGGAAGTCGCGCGCACCGTCGCCGTCGAAGTCGCGGTTGCCGCCCCCGAGCACCGAGGCGACCTCGGTCCACTCGTGGTTGTCGGAGTACCCGTCGTCGTCGGAGTCGGTGTCGAGGTAGTTGTCGTCGCTGTCGCCGTCGAAGTCTGCACCGACGGGGTTTCCGAGGCCCGGGGACAGGGTGTCCGGGTGCTCGCGACGCGTCGGGATCCCGTCGTTGTCGTCATCGTCGTCGAGCCGGTTCTCGGTGCCGTCGTTGTCGGTGTCGGTCGGGTTGGACTCGTTGCCCAGCTCGTCGATGTCCGGAACGGTGTCGTTGTCGGAGTCGATGTCGAGGTAGTCGGGCTCATCCGTGCCATCGGTGTTGACCGTCCCTTCGTAGACGTCGTCCCAGGTGTCGTTGTCGGAGTCGGGGTCGAGGTAGTTCGGCAGACCGTCGCCATCGGGGTCGTCGGTGCCTTCGACGCTGGTGGCGATGTTGTCGTCGTCGTCGTCGTCGTCGAGGAAGTCCGGCGTTCCGTCGCCGTCGGTGTCGTCGTCGATCGGGCCGTTCACCCCGTTCGGATCTTCGTCGATGGTCGGCACGCCATCGCCGTCGTCGTCGGGATCGATGCGGTTGTCGACGCTGTCGCCATCGGTGTTCGCGTCGAGCTCGTCGTCGTCCACCACGCCGTCGTCGTCCGAGTCGAGGTCGAGGAAGTCGTCGGTGCCGTCCCCATCGGAGTCGCGGCCGGGACCGGACGTGTTGGTCCACTCGTCGTTGTCCGAGAAGCCGTCCTGATCCGAGTCGAGATCGAGGTGGTTGGGAACGCCATCGGAGTCGCCTGCAGGCTCGCCGTTCTCGTAGGACGTGGGGATGGTGTCGCCGTCGTCGTCGCTGTCGCGGTAGTCGGGGGTTCCGTCGCCATCGCTGTCGTCGTCGCGCGCATCGCCGCCGTTGTAGTTCTCGGAGGCGGTGGGGATGCCGTCGTCGTCGTCGTCCGCGTCGCGGTAGTCCGGCAGGGAATCGCCGTCGGCGTTGTGCTCGGCGTAGTCGCCGTCGCCGTCCAGGTCCTCGTGGATGGTGAGGATGCCGTCGTTGTCGTCGTCGTTGTCGCGGTAGTCCGGCAGCGCGTCACCGTCGGTGAAGTCGTCGCGCGCATCGCCGCCGTTGTAGTTCTCCTCGATGGTCGGCAACCCGTCGTTGTCGTCGTCGTCGTCGAGGTAGTCGAGCAGGCCGTCCGCGTCCGAGTTGTCGTCCGTCGGGCCGTTGGAGCCGTTCGGATCCTCGTTGATGGTGAGGATGCCGTCGTTGTCGTCGTCGTCGTCCACGCGGTTGTCGTCGCCGTCCCCGTCGCGGTCCTCGTCGAGCTCCTGGGTGTCCGGCACGCCGTCGTCGTCGGAGTCGGAGTCCAGGAAGTCGGGGGTTCCGTCGCCGTCGCTGTCGGTCGCGCCTTCGATGGCATCCCCGTAGGTGTCGCCGTCGGAGTCGATGTCGAGGTAGTTCGGCGAGCCGTCGCCATCGCCCGCTGCGAAGCCGTTCTCGTAGGAGGTGTCGAGACCGTCGCCGTCGTCGTCGGGGTCGCGGTAGTCGGGCTCGGAATCGCCGTCGAAGTTGTGCTCGAAGTAGTCGCCGTCGCCGTCGAGGTCCTCGTCGATGGTGGGGATGCCGTCGTTGTCGTCGTCGTCGTCGCGGTAGTCGGGCAGGCCGTCGCCGTCGGCGTTGTGCTCGGTGTAGTCGCCGTCGCCGTCGAGGTCTTCGTCGAGGGTGGGCAGGCCGTCGTCGTCGTCGTCAGGGTCGCGGTAGTCCGGCAAGCCGTCGTTGTCGGTGTCGTCGTTCAGGGGCGTCGCGCCGTTGTAGTTCTCGTCCTCGGTGTCGAGGCCGTCGTCGTCGTCGTCGAAGTCCCGGTAGTCCCGGATCCCGTCGTTGTCGGAGTCGGTTCCGAGCACGGACCCGCCGGAGTTCTCCTGGGCGGTCGGGACGGTGTCGCCGTCGTCGTCGGCGTCGATCCGGTTGTGGAGGCCGTCTCCGTCGCGGTTCTCGTCGACCTCGGCGCTGTCCGGAAGGGTGTCGTTGTCGGAGTCGGGGTCGAGGAAGTCGTCGGTGCCGTCTCCATCGGAGTCGACGTTCAGCTCCTCGATGTCGTCGTAGCCGTCGCCGTCGGAGTCGTCGTCGCGGTAGTTCGGCTGCCCGTCGCCATCTGCAGGCGGCAGCGCGTTCTCGTACGCGGTCGGGATGGTGTCGTTGTCGTCGTCGGGGTCGCGGTAGTCGGGGAGGCCGTCGCCGTCGAAGTTGTGTTCGAAGTAGTCGCCATCGCCATCGAGGTCCTCGTCGATGGTGAGGATGCCGTCGTTGTCGTCGTCGGCCTCGAGATAGTCCGCGATGCCATCTCCGTCCGCGTCGTGCTCGGCGTAGTTCCCGTCGCCGTCGAGGTCCTCGTCGATGGTGGGGATGCCGTCGTTGTCGTCGTCTGAGTCGCAGCGGTTGCGCAGACCATCGCCATCGGTGTCGGAGTTCGGCTCGTTCGAGTCGAGGATCCCGTCGAAGTCGGAGTCGGGGTTGTTGCCGTCGAGGGACTGGATGCCGGGCGTGATGGTGTCGCAGTCGTACCCGAACTCCTGGTCGTCCTCGAGCCCGTCGTTGTCGCTGTCCTCATCGCAGTCGCTGGTGCCGAACAGCACCTCGTCGTCGTACTCCAGGCCGTCGAAGTCGTCGTCGAACGTGGTGTTGCCCGAGCAGTCGTTGTCGATGCCGTCGCCCCCGAAGCCCGAGCAGCTGTCGTCCTCGCCGGGGTTGATGTCGGCGTTGCCGTCGTTGCAGTCGTTGTCGTCGTTGGCGCGACCGGCTCCGGCTGCGTTGCACTGGAAGGGTTCGCTGGTGTCGAACGCGAGCGCGCCGCCCTCGTCGCCGTACGTGTCGCCATCGGCATCGGCGTAGCAGGTGACCGAGCCCGAGCAGTCCTCGTCGGTGTTGTTGCCCACCACCTCGGTCTCGCCGGGGTTGATGTTCGGATCGCTGTCGTTGCAGTCGAGCAGCTGGAAGGCCTCGTCGTCGGAGCCCTGACACACGAAGTCACCATCGTCGTCGATGTACTCGTTGACGCCGTACGCATCGCCGTCGTCGTTGCGGTAGCACTCGTCGCGGCCGTTGCAGTCCTGGTCGACGCCGTCGTTCACGCTGCCCGGGACGATGGGCGCGTTGGGGAAGATCTCGTCGTCGCCATCAGCGCAGTCACCGGCCTGGTCGGCCTCTCCCTGCCCGTTCAGGCAGCCGTCGTCTCCGGTGTCCTGCACCACCGTCGAGACCCCGAACGCGTCGCCGTCGCCGTTCTGGAAGCACTCGTCGACGCCGCCGATGCAGTCGTTGTCGACGCCGTTCGCGATGTCGCCCACTTCGATGGTGCGACCGAGGAACGCGTCGGCGTTGGCGTCGTTGCAGTCGGTGGCCGAGGCGGATTCCTTGAAGTCGTTGCACACGCCGTCGCCGCTGTCCTGGCGGACGGTGCCCTCGTCGTTGCCCTGCCCGTCCTGGTCGTCGTCGAGCCAGCACTCGTCGACCCCGCCGACGCAGTCGTCGTCGACGCCGTTCTGGATCTGGGCCTGGCCGATGGGCGCGTTGAGGTAGATGTCCTCGTCGGTGTCGTCGCAGTCGTCCTGGTTGTCGGACTCGTTGGCGTCGTTGCAGTTGCCGTTGTTCGTCTCGATGAAGCTGCCGGGGGTGTCGTCGCCGCGGCCGTCGTCGTCGTCGTCCCGGAAGCACTCGTCGCGCCCGCCGATGTCGCAGTTGCTGTCGATGCCGTCGTCGATGTCGCTCGGATCGATCGGAGCACCGGGGAACACGTCGCTGTTGCCGTCGGCGCAGTCGAACTGCACGCCACCCACGGGGGTCTGGGCGACCGCTTCTCCGTCGGCGGGCTCACAGACGCCGTCTCCGTCGTCGTCGATGATGTTGTTGCGCCCCCACAGGTCGCCATCGTCGTTCTGGAAGCACTCTTCGCCGTCTTCACAGTCGTTGTCGAGCCCATCGCCGACGTCGGTGGCGACCGTGGTGTGACCGGGGTTGACGTCGATGTCGGAGTCGAGACAGTCGTCGTTGGTGACGGACTGGTTGTCGGCCGCCAGGCACTGCCCGTCGTTGTCGAGGTCGGGGACGATGGTGGTGTTGCCGTAGGAGTCGCCGTCGCCGTCCTGGAAGCACTCGTCGAAGCCGTCGCAGTTCCGGTCGATGCCGTCGTCGACGTCGCTCGGCTGCAGGCTGGCCCCCGAGAAGATCTCGTCGTCGGTGTCGTCGCAGTCGCCCTCGCAGCTCGATTCGCCGTCGGTGTCGGCGTCTGCCGGGGTGAGGGTGTCGTCGAAGTCGTCGCAGTCGGGGATCGGGTAGCCCGGCGCGGTCTCGGCCGGGAAGCCGTCCTCGTCGACGTCGGCGATGTACTCGATCTGCACCTGGTCGATGAACGGAGAGGCGTCGAACTCGGGGTAGAACTCGAGGCGGTACTGGAAGAAGTCGCCCGTGCAGTCATCGATGTCGATGGGGGACGACGCGGTGGCGAGGTTGTACGGGCCCTGCCAGGTGTTGCCACCCGAGGTGTCGTCGGCCTTCCACTCGCTGTTCTGGATGGTGTTGTCGCTGTTGGAGTCCTCGCCGCAGCGCACGAAGACGTCGACGTCGGACATGCCCGTGCCCGAGAAGTCAGCCGTCCAGGCGAACTCGGTCCAGATCGCGCGGGCTCCGAAGGTGGCGCCCGTGATGGCGGTGTCGCCGCCCGGAGTCGCCGAGTTCGAGGTCTGGTAGGTGCCGCGCCAGGTGAACGCGTCCTCGACGTCGGACTCGGTGGAGTAGGCGTTCAGGGCCAGGGGGCCGTTGAGCCAGTCGGGGCCGCCGTCGCCTTCGGTGGGGTACTCGATGGTGATGTCGCGCACGTTGGTGCCGGCCGGAAGGACGAGCGTGACGAGGTCTCCACCGTCGCCCAGACAGCTGGCTGCGGTGTCGGCATCGAGCTCGACGGCACCGAGGGTCTCGACGGTCCAGGAAGAGCCTCCCTCGCTGCCCGCACCGGAGCTGTCGCGATCGCCGGGTGCGGTGAGGTCGGCGCCGACGATCGGCACGTCGAACGTGATGTCTGGACCGGACGCCTGATCCACGGTGATCGTGTAGTCGACGGTGGCGCCCGTGCCGCGTGCACCGCCGGTGAAGAACTGGATCTCGGTGAGCTCGGTGGGGTTGATGGGCAGGTCGAAGTTGGCGCCATCTGCGATCGCGAGCTCGTTGCTGGCCCCCGCCGCAGGCCCGGTCCGGAACGGCACCCCCGCGACCATCGAGAAGTCGGACGCCGAATAGGGGTTGGCCGCCGTGGTGAGACAGGCCTCTTCGGTCCAGAACGCCGCTGCGGGCGTGTCTTTCTCGATCTCGAGCTGCCAGGTGGTGCCGCCGTCGTAGTAGCCGCGGTACCAGTCGCCCGTGGTGTTGTCGATCACGTCGACCGAGACGCCGCCCCCGGCCGTGGTCACGTTGTCGGATCCACCGCCGAGCGCGTCGTCGAAGTGCCCGATGTTCGACAGCGTGACCGTGGCGCCGAGCGCGACGGTTCCGCCAGTGAGAATGCCGAGGACGACGGGGAGTCGCATCAGCTTCGAGCGAAGGGTGGGGCGGTCGGGGGAGGGCATGGAACGTCCTTTCGGGCCCCGCGCACATCGATGGGCGTTGCGAGGGGCAGATTCCGGGTCTGTGGGTGGTGCACGGATCCGGAGTGACAGGGATTCGGCTGCACTCTAGCACCTCGGGACACCACCCGACACACCCCCGCGATCCGTCTGCAGTCCGCCGACGACCGGGGTTGTTTGTTAGGCGCGGGTGTGCTCCTCGACACCGCGACCGCCATCGATACGCCCGAGCGTGTCCGCTTCCGCCACCGGCTGGCGGGTCCCGGCCGGCGGAGTGGCGCCTGGTGCCTGGATGCCGTCGTCCAGGCCGTCCTCCTGTCGCTGTTCGGCAGCATCGCAGCCCTGTTCGGGGTGATCGGTCTGGACGGGGTGGGGATGGGCGGGATGCTCCTCGCCGTGTTCTTCGTCCAGTGGTTCTACGGCGCGTTCTTCGAGACCCTGTGGTCGGGGCGAACACCCGGAAAGCTGGCGTTCAAGCTTCGGGTCGTCACCGAGTCGGGGGCGCCTGCCCGGCTCTCTCAGCTGGTGCTCCGAAACCTGCTCCGCGGAGCGGACTTCCTGCCCATCGGGTACGGGATCGGGGTGCTCGTGATGCTCGTCGACCCGCAGCTGCGGAGGATCGGCGATCAGGTCGCGGGCACGGTGGTGGTGGACGAGTCTCAGGGCGACGTGCTGGGAAGCGCTCCCATCCGGCCTCCCGTGAGTGAAGAGGAGCGAAGAGCCCTGCCCGCACGGGTCGATCTGACGCGCGAAGAGCTGGCGGTGATCGAGGAGCTGCTCCGCAGGCGCGCCAGGATGTCGGATGGCCGGGCCAACGAGCTGGCCGAGCTGCTGACCCCTGCCCTCGCCGAGGCTGTGGGTCTGGAGGTGGAGGGAGCGAGCCCGGAGCGGCTGCTGGTGCTGGCCTATGCCCGGGCCACCGGGCGCGATCGGGTGCTCGACGAGCCCGAAGCGGAGGCGTCGTGAGCCGCGGAACCGTCCGGGTCCCCGAGCGGCGGGAGGCGTTCGTCCGGGCGCGGGCCGACCGCTGGCAGGCGCTGGAGGACAACCTCGGGCGTCGCAAGCGAACCGCGGCGGATGCCTCCGAGCTGGCGAGGCTGTATCGGGCGGTCGCAGCGGATCTCTCGACGGCGCACAGCACCGACCAGCCGCGGGATGTGCTCGACTACCTCGACGACCTCGCCGGGCGGGCCCATCACGTGCTCTACGGCAGTCGGCGCCTCGGCGGCTTCTCTCCGCTGCGTCTGCTCGCCATCGACTTTCCCCGCGAGCTGCGACGAAACTGGGCCTTCTTCCTGCTCGCCAACCTGATGTTCTACGGGCCCTTCATCGTGGGCACGGTCAGCTGCCTGCTCGAGCCGTCGCTGGCGCTTCAGGTGCTCCCCGAAGCCCAGCTCGAGCAGATGGAGTCGATGTACAGCACCAGCATCGGCCGGGGCTCCACATCCGAAGACGCCCAGATGGCCGGGTTCTACGTGAACAACAACGTGGGCATCGCCTTCCGGTGCTTCGCGACCGGCGCGTTCGCGGGTCTCGGCAGCCTGTTCTTCCTGGTGTACAACGGCGCGATGCTCGGCACGGTCGAGGGCTACCTGATCGCGAACGGTCGCGGCTGGAACCTGTTCCTGTTCACCTGCGGCCACAGCGCCTGGGAGCTCACGGGCATCGTCGTGGCGGGCACCGCGGGGCTGCGGATGGGCTGGGCACTTTTGGTCACCGAAGGCCGGTCGCGTGCCGCTTCGTTGTCGGCTGCGGGTCCCACTCTGTTCCGGTTGGTGGCGGGCTTCACCCTGATGCTGTTCGTCGCCGCTGCGATCGAGGGCTTCTGGAGCGCGAGTCCGCTTCCCTGGTTCGTGAAGATCCCCTTCGCCGCGATCCAGGTGGTGCTGGTGGTGCTCTGGCTGGGGCTCGGAGGGCGACGGATCCCCGGGCTCGGCAGGGGAGGAGCGACGTGAATCCCAACCTGTGCCGCGTGGTTCTCAGGCCTCGCAGTCCCCTCGAGGTGTTCGATCTCACCTGGGTGTTCGTGCGCGAGAACCTCGGGGCGTTCCTGCGTCTGCTGGCGATCACCGTGCTGCCGCCGTGGCTGCTCGTCGTGCCGTTCGCCTGGTGGTTCGAGGGGGAGCCCTGGGTCGCGCTGCTCGTCCTGCCCTTCCTGACCCCGATCCAGGCGCCGTTCACGCTGCTGTCCGGGCGCCTGCTGTTCGATGCCGAGGCCTCCGCATCTGGGGTGCTGCGCGAGATCCCCGGCGCGCTCGGTCGGCTGTTCGGGGCGTGGGGAACGCTGTTCTTCGCGTGGTGCGTGTCGGTCCTGACCTGTCTGACGATGTACGTCCCGGCCATGGCCGCCATCACCTGGATCCCCGAGACCGCCCTGCTGGAGCGGGTGCCGGCCACCAGAGGGGTCCAGCGGTCGATGCGGCTGGCGGGCGCCAATCCAGGCATCGCGCTGTTCTCGTTGTTCGGTCGCGGGTTCCTCACCGTGTGGGCAGCCGCCGTGGCCGAGTCGTTCGGACAGGTGCTGTTCTCGACCACGCTGCAGCTCGGACAGCCCTTCGGGAGCGCGCTGAACGGGGAGGTCACGCCCTTCCTGTTGCTCGGAATCCTGGTCGCACAGCCGATCCACGCGGTGTACCGGCTGCTACTCTACGTGGATGTACGCACCCGGGTCGAGGGCTGGGACCTGCAGGTGGGGCTGCGTGCGGCGGGCATCGCGCGTCGGGGGCGGCGGACGTGAGCTCACCGCACTCCATCGTCTACCGGCCCATCCGGAACGGGCTGTTTGCGGGCATCGCCCTCATCGGGCTCGTGTGCGCGGGGCTCCTGGGGCCCGGAGGCGCGAACCGGGCGGTGGCGCAGGAGTCCGATCCCACCGCGCCCACGGTCCCCACGGTGCTCGACGACCCGGACTTCACCTTCTGCCACGAGAACGCCGACCACCGGTTCAACGAGGTGTTCTGCCCGCTTCTCGATGAGGTGCCCGAAGACCGGTGTGCGGGGCTGCGGGCCTTCTGTGCCGACCCCGAGGCCGCGCCGTCCAGAGGCTGCAACGCCAGCGAGATGATGGGCGGTGGCGAAGGGAACATGCCGTCGGCACCCGAAGAACCCAGCGCCGAGTGGGACGACCCCGATCTGGGCTGCGACTCGGAGTCCGAAGGCTGCAGTGGTGCCGGGGCGGTCTCCACGCTCCTGGGCTGGGGGGTGGCCATCCTCGTCGCTCTGATGATCGCGGGGGTCGCCATCGCGCTGTTGCGCTACCTGGGGTTGCGCCCAGACACGCCGACAGCCCCGGTTCGTGCGGTTCGAGAGCCCGACGACGACGAGGAGCAGACGTTCGCGGAGGCCGTGGACGACGTCCCGGATCTGCCGAGCGACGCCCTGTTGCGCGAGGCGCGCTCGGCACTCGCGTCGGGAGATCTGGGCAAGAGCACGACCCTGGCCCGGGGAGCCGTGCTTCGCCGCCTGGGGGAGCGACGGGTGATCAAGCTGCACCGGGCCCGCACCGACCGGGAGTACGTCCGCCAGGCCGGGCGCGCACCGGATGTTCCCGTGGAGGGGTCACCCACCCGGGATGCGGCGTCCAGACAGGCCATCCGCAGCGAGCTGCAGGCCGTCCTCGACGTCGCCGAGCAGCACCGATGGGGGCGGATCCCCCTGGACGTGGCGGGGGTCGAAGCCGCGCTGGACGCAGCGGCCAGGCTCTTGAACCGCGTGTCGACGCCCGGCGCGGCGCTGCTCCTGTTGCTCGGGCTGGCGACCGCTCCCTCCCATGCGGCCAACGAGCGCTACGGGCCCGCTGGAGACGTGGGGATCGAGCGCGTTCTGGACCGATACGGCTTCGAGGTCTCGTACCGCCTGCGCGCGCTGCAGGGGATGGAGGAGGAGTCGGACGACCCGGACAGCCCGGATGTGCTCGTCCTCGACACGTCGGGCCTCACCCCCACCGAGGCCGACTGGACCTCGCTGCGCCTGTGGGTCGAGCAGGGCCACGTGCTCTGGGTCACGGGCGACGTCACCAGCACGTTCCCGGAGCTCGGCGAGCTGCAGTCGACCCAGGACGACCTCGTGCTGGCCGGCGATCTGGAGGCCGAGGGGCTCGCGACCCCCGTGTTCCCGAGTCCGCCCGGCCGGGGCTTCTCCGAAGGGCAGCCCGTGCTGGTCGACGCAGCGGATCCGCTGAACGGAGCGGCGCCCATCGCCTGGGCTGCGGTGGGGGACGGCGTGGTGCTGGCGGTGATCGATCCGGTCCTGTTGTGGAACGGCGCCCTGGTGGTGCCCGACAACGAGGCGTTCCTGGGCGACGTGCTCAACCGCGGCATCGCCCGGGGCTGGCCGATCGACCAGCCCGGACGCGTGCAGCTCGCGACCCTGGCAGCGGCCCCTCCCCCCGAGAACCCCGCGGGGTCGGTGGCGAACCTGAACCTGCTGCCGTTCGTGCTCCAGGTCCTCGCGCTGTGGATCGTGGTGGTGTGGTGGCGGGGGCTACCGTTCGTGCCGCTGCGCGATCCGCCGTCGGACGGCCGCCGGGGGTTCTCGGAGCACGTCGACGCCCTGGCCCGTCAATACGCCCGGTCTGCACGGGCTGGTGGCGGGGTGCACGTGGCGGGGGCCTACGCTGCCTGGGTCCTGGAGCGGGTGCGTCGCAACGGGCTCGTGCTGGCGGCCCGACGGCACGGCTACAGCGCCGAGGACGCCGACGATCTGGCCGAGCGGACCGTGGTGCTGGCAGAGCACTTCGACGCCTCGAACCCCGAAGACCCGAAGACCGAGACCGAGACCCGCGAACCGGGTGATGCGATGTCGACCCTGGAGGAACTGTGGAACGTGATGCGCCCCCGATGACCGATGGGTCGATGGCTGGGACGAATGATGGGTTGAAGGCGAACTTCGACGCCGTGATGGGCCAGGTCCAGCGGGTGGTGCTGGGCCAGGACGACGTGGTGCGGACCGTGCTGGTGTCGCTGTTCGCGGGGGGCCACGTGCTGCTCGAAGGGCCTCCCGGGCTGGGCAAGACCCTGCTCGCGCGCTCGCTCTCGAGGGCGCTGGGCGTGGGGTTCAAGCGGATCCAGTTCACCCCTGACCTGATGCCGAGCGACGTGACCGGCGGCAACATCTTCAACCAGCGCGAGGACGACTTCGTGTTCCGGCCGGGGCCGATCTTCACGCAGATCCTGCTGGCGGACGAGGTCAACCGCGCACCCGCCAAGACCCAGGCCGCCCTGCTCGAAGCCATGAGCGACCGCCAGGTCTCGGTCGACGGCGCGACCCGACCCCTGCCCGAGCCGTTCTTCGTGCTCGCGACCCAGAATCCCGTCGAGAGCGAAGGGACCTACCCGCTCCCCGAAGCCCAGCTCGACCGGTTCCTGGTCAAGACCCTGGTGACCCATCCCACCCTCGAGGTGGAGGTGGCGCTGCTCCGGTCCACCGTCCGGGGTTTCGATGCCGCAGACCTCGATGCCGTCGGGCTGCAGACCGTGCTCGACGCCGCGGGCATCGCCCGGTGTCAGGAGGAGGCCCGCACCATCCGCGTGGACGATCAGCTGCTGGACTACATCGCCGCCGTGGTCGGACGCACCCGGGCCCATCCCGCCGTCGATCTGGGGGCGTCGCCGCGCGCCAGCATCGGTCTGCTGCGCTGCGCCCAGGTCGTCGCCGGGGTGGCGGGCCGCAACTACGTCGTGCCCGACGACGTGAAGGAGATGACGCACCCCGTCCTGCGGCATCGATTCCTGCTGCAGCCCGACGCCGAGCTCGAAGGCGTCTCGACCGACCGGGTGATCGACGAGATCCTCGAAGACGTGCCGGTCCCGGGAGGCCAGTCCGCGTGAGCGCGTCGCTGCCGGTGTTGATCCCCACGCCTCGTCAGGTGGTGCTGTGGACCATCCCGATCGGGCTGGCCATCGTGTACATCGGCCTGTCGGCAGCCCTCCTGCCGTTGCTGGTCTTCGATGCGCTCCTGCTCGTGGTCCTGCTCATCGATGGGCTCTGGATCACGTTCTCGGGGGGCTGGTCCGGTGACGGGGGGCTGGTGGTCCAGCGTCGGGTCGCGCCCGTCCAGTCGGTCGGCACCCCCTTCGAGGTCGTGTTGCGCGTGGTGAACCGGGGTCGCCGAACCCGCGTGGTTCGCGTGACCGACACCCCGCCCGGCCCCGTGTTGACGGGGGCTTCCGGAAGTGGACTGCCCATGGGGGTCGCGCTGCCGGGCGACTCCGAGGTCGAGCTTGCGTATCGCACGGTGGTGGAGCGTCGCGGCGCCTACGGCTTCGATGCGATCGGGATCCGGTGGCGGTCTCCCCTCGGCTTGTGGGAACGCCAGCGCCGGGTGGCGTTCGACACGCCGTTGCGGGTCTACCCCGACTTCGCCCAGCTCCGGTCCTGGGGGGCCGACGCCCGCTTGCAGGAGGAACGCGTGCCCGTTCGCTCCCGTCGCCGGGTGGGGGGCGAGAACGAGTTCCAGCGGCTGCGTCCGTACGTGGCGGGCGATCCCTACCGGCACATCGACTGGCGGGCGACCGCTCGCAAGCGCGAGTTCGTGACGCGGGAGTTCGGCCAGGAGTCCAACCAGAACGTCATCTTCCTGCTGGATGCCGGGCGCATGATGAGTGCTGAGTACGCCAGTGAACGGGACGAGAACCCGGGCGGGGGAGGCCTGACCGCCTTCGACCACGCGCTGAACGCCGCGCTGATGATGGGGCAGGTGGCGCTGAAGCACGGCGACCGGGTGGGGATGCTGGTGTTCGACGACCGGGTGCGCACCTGGCTGCCCCCCAGGGGCGGGAAGCGGTCGGGCTCGCGGCTCATCCGGTCGACCTACGACATCGAGCCCAGCCTGGCCGAGCCCGACTACGCCATGGCGTTCCGGCACCTCGCCACCCGCGTGCGTCGCCGGAGCCTGGTGGTGCTGTTCACCGCGGTGGTCGACGACGTCAACGGGACGCTGGCCGAGAACCTCCTTCGAGGCCTGGGACGGCGCCACGTCGCCCTGTCCGTGTACGTCCGCGATCCGGCCATCGACGCCATGCTCGAGCGCCCCGAGGCCGACCCGCTGGACCGATGGCGTCGCGGCGCAGCCGCCGAGATCGCCGTGTGGCGCGAGCGGAAGCTGGCCGCACTGCGCAGGAGGGGCGCCCACGTGGTGGATGCGCCGGTCGACGCGCTCACACCGGCGCTCCTCGCTCGCTACCTGGAGATCAAGGCGCGTCGTCTGTTGTAGGCAAACCCTGGGCCGCAGGCGTTGCGGGTCGCCGAGGATCCCGGATACGCGGGCCCGATGGAGGACCCCTCATGATCCGTGTTCACCCCGTCGGGCTCGCTGTCGCCCTGGCCCCTCTCGTGTGCATGGTCGCCGACGACGCCGTGGCGGCAGACGTGTTCGATGCGCCCACCGTCGCGATCGTCCCCGTCGGTGCGGTCGCCGGAGACGGGTCCACCACCGTGACGCTGCAGGTCCTGGCCCGCGAGCCCGATGGGTCTGCGCTCACCGGTCTGAAGGGCAAGCGGCCTTCGGCCACCGAGGGCTCCACCACGGCGCTGCGCTCGATGGGCGACGGCTGGTACGCCTTCGACTTCACGCCCCCCACCACCAGCCAGCACATCGACGTCACCCTGTCGCTGAGTGCCGGTTCCTACAGCTCCGAGCTCGAGGTGCCCGTCGTGCCCGCCGGTCGCGGCTCCCTCACCATCGCCCCCAACCCGCCCAGCATGGTGCTCGGTCGCGAGGATGGCGTGTCGGTCAGCTTCACGATCGACGGCGACCTGCCTGGCACCGACCTCGAGCTGGCGGCGTCGAGCGGCGAGCTGTCCGATCTGACCGACATGGGCGGCGGCTCGTGGACCGCCCGCTACACGGCGCCTTCCGTGAACTACCCGCACCTGGCCATCCTCTCGGCCGTCTCGCGCAACCAGCCCGAGCAGGCCGCGGTCTCGGTCGTCCGGCTGCAGGGCGCGGTCGACTTCCCGGTCACCGCCGAGGCCGGCTCCAGCGTGGTGCTGCGCATCGCCGACCGCGACTACGGCCCCGTGAAGATGGACGCATCGGGCAAGGGCAAGGTGCCGATCATCGTGTCTCCAGGCATCAACGAAGCCCGGAAGATCGTCGTGAAGGACGGCAAGCGCGACGAAGCACCCTTCGACCTGCAGATCCCCGAGACCCGTCGCATCGCCTTCGTTCCGCTGGTGGGCGCGATTCCCGCTGACGGCTCGCCCCATCCGGTGCGGGTCGCGGTCCGCAAGCCAGACGGGAGCCCCGAAGGAGGCGCCTCGCTGACCGTATCGGCCGACAGCGGCAAGGTGGGCGCGGCCCGCCATCTCGGAGACGGGATCTACGAGGTGGACTTCACGCCGGCGGAGGCGGGCGACGTCACCCTCCAGGCCTCGCTGCCCGGCTCCAAGAAGAACATCACGACCATCAACGCCACCGTGCTCGAAGCCCTGCCCGACTCCGTCGCCTGGGATGCGCTCGATGGCGTTCCCACGGCCCCGAAGGGCTCGGGTGTCGCCGGGGTCGTCATCGTCCCGAAGGCCCGCGTGCTGGTGGGCGACGACGCCGAGACCACGCTGTTCATCGCTGCGGTCGACCGCTTCGGCTACCCCGTGGCCGGCGAGTCGATCGCCCTCGAGGCCTCGGACGGCACGCTGACCACCTCCGTGAAGACCGGGTCGACGGGCATCGCCACCGCGACGCTGAAGGGGCCGAAGTCCACCGGGATGGTGCGGATCACGGGGTCGGTCGGAGAATGGACCACGCGCACGGGGCTGGTGGCCACCGATGCTGCGATCGACGCGGTGTGGCCGCGCTCGGAAGGGGTCCAGGGCGATTGGGAGGGGCGGCTTCCGTCCGTCGCACCCAAGGCCGCAGTCGCCATGACCGCGCCCGAAGATCCCGATGCCACCTCGGATCCCGAGGAGGGCACCGACGAGCCCGGCCTCGCCGACGGAGATGTCGACGTCGCCTCCGTCATCGTCACGCTGCCGAAGGCCATCGCGCCCGGCAGCTCGGCCACGATCTCCGCACGGGCGCTGTCCGACGACGGGCTCGCGGTGACCGGCGAGTCGATGGACTTCCTCACGAACGCCGGCACCTTCGGTCCGGTCGAGGATGCCGGGGATGGCACGTACACCAGCGAGCTGACGATTCCCAAGAAGGCGTCGGGCGAGCTCAAGGTGTCGGTGGTCGCCGAGTCCGGCGCGATGGCGCGAGAGACCCTGCCCATCGATCCCGGTGCCGTGGCGAACGTTCCGAAGCCGCGCCCCACGAAGACCCCGTCCGAGAAGGGCGATCTGCCGTTCCTCCGCACCCGTGTCGGTGCCGCCTTCGGCTCGTACAGCTACGCGCAGAGACCCACCCAGACCCCCGGTCCACTGCTCCCGGGGAGCCTGATCGTGGGCGGCAGCGAAGGGGGCCGTGCTGCTCCGGTCGGGGGCGTCGAGCTCGACAGCCGGGCGTGGTTCATCGACTACGTCGGTGTGCACGTGGGCTTCCGGGCGGGTCGGTACACCATCACGGCCGACACCTTCAGCGAGAACGCGCCCGACTGGCTGTACCACTTCCGCGCCAACCTCACGGGGCGCTATCCCATCGCCTTCGGCAAGAACCACCTGTGGTTCGGGGCCAGCGCCGGCTTCCAGATCGACGACTTCATCGTGTTCAAGGGCGACTGTCTGCAGGCCGGCTGCACGGTGGAGTACGAGCCGCTCACCCTGCCGGGCTTCGAGGTCGGCGGCGAGATCGGAGTCGAAGTGGGCCGCATCCACGGGGTGACCAACCTCTCCCGCGGCCTGGCGTTCGGCACGGTGGGCTACCGCACGGGCTGGGACCTCGACGTGGGCGTGTCGATCATCGAGAACCTCTACGCCGACATCGGCTTGTCCGTCATCGGGCGCCGGCTGGACGTCGAGGGCGACACCACCGGCACGCCGTTCGGGGAGCTGCAGGACACGCAGACCATCGGGCGACTGTCGCTCGGGTTCCAGCTGTAGTCAGGCCGCCTACTCCGCAGGACGGAAGATGTACGGCCAGGTGAAGCTCGCGCTTCGTTCCTCGCGGCCGCCGCTGAAGCGCCAGCGCTCCACTTTGTCCAGCATGCAGCTCGTGACGCCGGCGTCGTCCATCGTGTCCGACAGGATGTAGGCGTCGACCACCCGTCCCTGGTCGACCTCCACCGCCACCTCGACCCGGCCCGCCAGGGTGGGGTCGCGCTTGAGGGCGTTCTCGTAGCAGTACTGGATCTGCCCGCGGTAGCGACGGACGATCGGCGCGATCCAGCTCCCGTCCCCCGTGCCCGTGGCCTCGTCGTCCACGATCTCGGGCAGGCCCACGGGGATGGGTTCGAAGTCGGGATTCCACGGGACACCGGCCGGGCCACCCCCCGGTCCGTCCGGGGCCACGTCGTCGATGTCCACGTCCATGCCCAGCGGTCCGCCTCCCGTCCCGTCGGGCCCGCGGAGACCCTGCAGCGCATCGAGGTCGGCCTCGCCGTGCGTTTCGAGGTGGTCCATCGCGATGGCGTCGTCCTTGTCGATGGCCCAGGTCGATTCGCCCGAGGTGCCCAGCAGGCCGGCCTTCTTGAAGCGGTTCACCAGCGCGTCCCGGCGCTCCTGCTCGGCCAGGGCGCGCTCACCATCGGTGGGGAGGGGTTGCGGAGGGGTGCCGGCATCCGCGACCGCATCGTCGATGTCGAGCGGCTCGGGAGGCGTGTCGGGGCGCGGTCGCGGCTCGGCGGCGCGCTTGTCGACCTGGGCCACCGCGTCGTCGTCGACCTCGGGCTCGGGCGTGGAGGGCGTCTCGTCCGGCAGGTAGACGGGTCCCGGTGTGGTCGCGAGGTAGGCCGGCAGCTCGTCGACGCTGACCGTGCGCGGCGCCGGCGAGGTCGCGACGAACACGCCGAGCAGCACTCCGAGCGCACTCCACAGGGCCAGGGACTGGACGAACGGCAGCTCGTCCTCGTCGAACCAGCGGGGACGCAGGTCGACCTCGTCGGGGGCGCTCACGGGCTGGGGGCGCGAGGCGACGGGAGCGGGGACCACCTGGTAGAGCACGACGATGCCCGACCCGCCGGGAAGGTCGATCCGGCCGCGGTCGCCGGGCGCCAGGGTCGCATCCAGCTCGCCACGACGGGGCCGGGTGCGGGGTCGAATCGCGTCGTCCACCACCAACCCGAGGGGATCGTCGTTCCCCGTGGACAGGGGCGTGAACAGACGATGGGTCGGGACGCCGTCGAGGGGCAGGGCGGTGTGGGAACCCCCGAGGTCGACCGGGCTGTCGAGCGGAAGGGTGCGCTCGAGCACGAGTCGGGCATCGCGGATCACGCCGATCCGAAGGACATGGGCACGCACGGATGTACGCGCAGGGCCGTTCTGGGCCATACGAACTCCTCACTGTGTTCGGCGGCCGGGCGGTCGAACGGCACCGGCGCCATCGCTGTGAAGAGAGACCGCAGACGGGCGTTGCGGTTCCAGAACAGGTCCAGAAAATGGAAGACCCATCCGGGCACAGGGCCGGGATGGGTTTCGAGAGTGCCGGTGAGACCCGGCGAAGCGCCGCTGTCAGGCGAGCATCGTGTTCATGAACTCGTTGCCGTAGATCTCGGGCATCAGCTCGGGCGGCACGTGGACGTGGTTCTCCTGATCCGTGGAGCTGGTGCCGAACTGGCTGCCCTTCGGCTTCTGGGTGGGGGTGCGCCCCCCGTTGTTGGAGCCACTGTTGGTCGGCCGGCGGTCGCTGGACGATGCCTTGCTGGTCGACTGGGTCGAGGCCTTGCGGCGGGTACGGTTGCCCATAGATCACACTCCGAGGAGAAAGAGTCCTCTACATCGTACTGGACGATCGGCGCCGGATCAAGTGGGCTCAGGGCGCTTCGAGCCGCAACACCTGGTCGCCGGGGACTCCGGTGCGGACGATCTGCCGACCATCCGGCCAGAGCACGACCACCTGTTCGGCGCCCGTCCAGTCCCCCAGGCCGAACCGCACCGACAGGTCGCTCTGGGACGCCCGGCTGTGGCCCGCGGTCAGATCCCGGAACTGCACGCCATCCCCCGTGGTCACGGCCACTCTTGCGCCCACACCGCCCGAAGCCCCCGCAATCACGGAGCCTTCGTCGGGTTCGGCTGCAACCACCACGTCCAGCCAGTGGCCTGCGAGACTCGTCTGGTTCATGAGCACGGTGAGACGGGTGCCGTCCGAGTTCGCGCCCACGACGTCGATCCGCCCGTCTCCATCGAGGTCTCCGAAGGCCGCGGCCACGTTGTGGGCCTGGGCCCGACTGGCGATGGCCGGGTGCGACCAGCTGTCCGCAGGCTCGAACACGCCGCCGCCCGCGTTGCGGTACGACAGCCAGGGCCGGTCGTCCTCCTGGGTGACGAACAGGTCGGGCCAGCCGTCTCGATCGAAGTCCTCGAAGGCCAGGCCCCAGCCGAAGTCGCCGGCGGTTCCGCGGTCTTCGGACTCGTTGTCGAACAGCCCCTCGCCGCCGTTGATCAGCAGCGGATGCGTGCCGATGTTCGACACGTAGTAGTCCAGGTCCCCGTCGTGATCGATGTCGGCGCCGTCGATGCCCATCGGGTTGCGGATCGAGGTCCGACTGGCGTTCGAGCCCAGGTACTCCCACGCTTCGCCGTCGTGGTGGAGCAGGGTGTGCCCCCCGCGGTCGTTCCAGATCCACAGGTCGGCGCGGCCGTCGTTGTCGTAGTCCGTGAACATCAGCGCGCAGGGGTGGCCATCGCCCTGGATCCGCAGTCCCGAGCGGGTGGTCCAGTCCTCGAAGGCGCGGTCGCCGGTGTTGCGGAGCAGGGTTCCGCCGGGCCCGGGCTGGGTGGAGGTGGTGCTCACCAGGTCGAGCCAGCCGTCTGCATCGAAGTCGCCCATCGCCACGAGCTTGCTGCGGCCGTCGGCCACCTGGTCGGGGTTCGACGGCGTGGCCTCGGCGCCCCAGCTCGCAGTGACGTCGACGAAGGACAGGGAGCCGGGGCTGGACTGGTTCTCGAGCAGCACGTTCTCGGGCTGGGCGGCGAGGTACAGGTCGAGATCGCCGTCGCGGTCGATGTCGCCGGCGGCCACGGAGTACCCGTCGAGGTCCGCCAGCCCACCGAGCCCGGCAGATGCGGTGACGTCGGTGAACACCCCGGTGCCGTCGTTGTGCCACAGGGTGGTGGGCCAGATGGTGTCGGGGGGCTCGGACCGGTTGCCGTGGCCGTTCACCACGAGGATCTCCGGCGCGCCGTCCCCGTCGAGATCCACGACCCCGAGGGCGACCCCGTGGGTGTTCCCGCCGCCCACCGCGCTCGCCAGACCGCGCTCTACGGTCTGGTCGACGAAGGTGATGGGCCCGCCCGCCAGCGGCTCCCGAGCCGGCGTGTGGCCCAGGTCGACCGCAGCGTCGGTGTCGGGCTGCGCCCACAGGGGTTCGCCCGAATAGCCCGGCAGGACAGGGTCTGGAGCACAGCCACCCAGCGATAGACCCGCCAGCACGACGGGGATCGCGGGTGCTGGCGTGGACCTCACCGGAGGCCGGCCTTCTCTTCCATCTCGCGGTACTTGGCGTGGCACCGGGCGCAGGTGGCCAGGAGCTTGCCGAACACCAGCGACCGCTTGTCGGGGCTGGTGGCGGTCTGCCCCTCGACGGCGAGCTCGTGCAGGGTGTCTTCGAGGTCCATGAAGCCCTGCTCGGGGAACTGCTCGAGGATCACCGAGGGGAAGGGGGCTTCGGCGAGCTCGTTCGCGCCCTTGCTCCAGGCGGCCTGGTCGTTCGCGAGCAGTCCGACCCACATCCAGTCGACGGCCCAGGCGTGGCGCTTCATGACCTCCTGCTCGTCGAACACCCGCTGGGGAACGGCCGTGGGGGTGACGGTGGGGCCGGCGCGCACGCCTTCGTGACAGCTGGCACAGGCCTGGCCGATCTGGGCCACCTTGAAGCCGGCGGCTGCGAGATCGGGGCTGTTGCCCATGAGCCAGGCTTCCATCTGCAGGTCGACGACGTAGGGGAGCCAGTCCGGCGGAAGAGCCTCGTCCTGGTTGACGAACTCCAGGGTGCGCGCGGCTTCGCGAGCGGCGACGGGATCGCCCTGGATGACGGCATTGCGCGCGGCGGTGGCGGTGGTGAGGTGGGCGCGCATGTTGGACTGGAGCATCGAGGGCCCGCTGCCGTCGGGGTTGGGGGCGGGCTCGGGAACGAGGTCCGAGATGATCGAGCTGTTGTCGTCGTCGAGGGGGATGGGCGGCAGCGACGGAGCGGCGTTCATCCCGACCCCGTCGTTGGACGTGCCCGGAACCGGCGTCGGCCGCACGGAGCTGGGCCGCACGGAGCTGGGCCGCACAGAGCTTGGGCGCACGGAGCTTGGCCGTACGGAGCTCGGCTGGGGTGCGGTGGTGTTGCCGATGTCGGGCAACGAGGGCGTTCCAGACGGGCTGGGACGAACCCCGGTGCGCTGAGAGGGCGACGGGGACGGACCGGGCGAGGGGGCGATGCGCGTGGGGGAGGGCCGTGGGGCTGCGCGGGGGCCGGGCCGGGGATTCGAGCGGGGTTGGGTGCGCCGGGTCGCCGGCCGGACGTCGGGAACGGGCTCTTCGGTCGCGGAGCCTGCGGGCGCGGGATCGGCCTTGACGATGCGGGTGCGCGGACGGTCGGGCGTGGACTCGGTGGGCATGCCCATGAACGCCGCGATGCCGGTGACGCCGCCGACTCCGACGCAGAACACCACGGCCACCACGACCACCAGAACGATTCCGCCGAGCATCAGCCCACTGGCGCCGCCCGCCTCTTCCTCGTCGTCGTCGGCGAACGGGTTGGGGCCGCGGTTGCGGAAGTCCGGAATCGGGTCGTCCATCGCGCTGCTGCGCGGGGCGTTGTCGGCACCCTGACCCCCGGGCGGCAGCCCCTTGGCGTCGGTGTGCTCCATGGGCACGACGTCGTCGGTCGGATCGCGCCCCCCGAGCCCTTCGTCGAGGGGGCTGATGGCACCGATGGGCGCCTGGGGCGTGGGCTGGGATTCCTCGGGGGGCCGGGCCGGGCTCGGCGGCCGCTTGACCAGCTGGGGAGGAACGGTGTCGGGGTCGGCGGGCAGGGGCCCGGAGCGTGGGGGCGCGGGCTGCTGTCGGTCGAACCGCGCGTCGGGAGCGGGGGCGGGTGTGACGGTGGGCCCTCCGACCTCG
This sequence comes from Myxococcota bacterium, assembly GCA_965224055.1. Classification (GTDB taxonomy): domain Bacteria; phylum Myxococcota_A; class UBA796; order UBA796; genus JACKEQ01. The sequence continues at coordinate 8,614,434 of OZ245034.1, forward strand.
CGACGCGGACGAGACGGGGGCTTGCGCGTGGCCCGGGGCTTCTCCATCGACGGCGCGGGCACGGTCGGCGAGTCGGTGGGGATGGGCGGCTCGAAGTTGCGCGCTTTGGCCGGGCCAGGCGAGCGCACGGGGGCGGGGCGGGGCGTCGGCGGACGGCTCGTGGGCACCACCAGCTTGCCCTGCTCGGTCTTGGCGTCTTCCTGCGGCCCATCGTCGAACTCGAGCCCGATGTCGCTCGCGGGGTCGTCGAAGTCGAAGTCGGACGGGAGCGGCGCGTCGGGGGGTGGCGCGATGGCGTCGTCGCCGGCGAACCCACCGTCGTCGAGACCGTGGGCCATCGGCGGAGGCCCGGTGCGCAGCCCCATGTCCTCGATGCCCATGAGGGGCTCGGCGGGGGCGTTGGTCTGGTCGACCCCATCGCCGGTCGCGAGTGGCGAGGGGTCGTTCGGAAACCCGCTGTCGACGCGGATGTCTCCGAGGTTGTTCTGCAGGGCTCCGGCGGTGTCGGGGTCGCGATGCAGGCGCGGGTTGGTTCGCGGTTCGGTGTTCCGTCGCTTGGCCGTACCCGGGGCGCGACGGGGCTTGGACGTGTCCGGCTTGCCGGTGCGATCGAGGGGCGGGATGGGTGTGCCCGGCATCCAGTCGGTGTCGGGGTCTTCGAGGTAGTCGCTCGCCAGCGCCCGCTGGAGCGCCTTCTTCATGTCGCCGCGCGTCCAGAACGCCGTGTTGCGGCCCTTGTCGCCAGCACCGTCCGCGAAGTTGACCGCCCCCTTCGGCAGGGGCCCTCCGGTGACCGTGGTGTCCTGCAGATCCGACAGCGGCCCGCGGCTCATGGGCCGGCTGGCTTCGTCGTTGTCGCGGCGCTCTCCACCGCCATCGATGGCTTCGTTGCACCAGGTGGCGAAGTCGGGGCCGTCGACCAGCTCGATCATCCGCTCGAACGCGCGCCAGGCTTCGACGGCGGGAGGGCGGTCGCCGGGCTGCCAGGCGAGCAGCCGCGCCAGGTACCACTGGATGTCGCCGATCAGCTCTTCTGGGAGCTCGTCGAAGTTGAGCGCCAGGATCGCGTCGATCGCGGCGTTCTCGTGATCTTCTTCGCCTTCGGGGAGCGCTGGCAGATCGCGGGGCGAGAACAGGGCGAACGCGACCACACCGAGCCCGAAGCGATCGGTCTCGGGGCCCACGGGGGTCTTCTCGGGGGCGAGGCTGCGGGTCTGGCCGAAGCCCTCGACGGACACGGCACCCGTGTCGTCGACGAACACGTCTCCGAGGTCGAGATCGCCGTGCGTGACGGAGTCTTCGGCGGCGATCGCGAGGATGCCCGCCACGGCCGAGATGATCTGCAGCGCGACGTTGAACGGAGGCAGACCGGCGTCCAGCACCGCCTCGAGGTCCAGCCCGATCGCAGACCCCTCGGCGGCATCCACACCGCCGTCGGGCCCGATGGTTCGGACGTAGTGGAACTCGCTCATCGATCCTCGACCATAGTTCTACCACTCCATTGCAGGCATCGTCGTCTGGTGTGCACGTGCCTCCAACGCACGAGGGCCCCCGGAGCTTTCACCCCGAGTTCTTCTTGCGGGCGTTCATCGCTGCGAGCTGTTCGGGTGTGGCGGGGGTCTGGTATTCGGACTTCCAGGTGCTGTAGGGCATACCGTACACCCGCTCCCGCGCGGCGTCGTAGTCCACCTCGACCCCGCGTTCGCCGGCCTCGGCGACGTACCACTTGCTCAAGCAGTTGCGGCAGAAGTCGGCCAGGATCATCAGATCGATGTTCTGGACCTCGGTGTGGTCGCGCAGGTGGGCCACCAGCCGCCGGAACGTCGCAGCTTCGACCTCGGTGCGCGTGGCGTCGTCCATCGCCTCGATCGCGTCCATCCCCTCGCTCATGCATCCTCCAGAGTGCCAGGGTTCGCCCTAACCACTATCCATGCCCTATCGATGCCCTATCGATGCCCTATCGATGCCAGTACGGGCCCGCGTCCGGGGACTCGGGGGGCGCGGGGGCCGGCAGGATGCGTCGGAGGTAGCCGCTGGCCCCGATGGAGTCGCGCCAGTGACGCGGGTAGCCGAGCGAGACCTCCTCGAAGCGGTGGCCGTCGCGCCAGTCGGTCGCCCGCATGTGCAGGTGGCCGCTCACCACCACCTCGGCGTTGAAGCGCACGTGCCAGTCCTCGGTCTCGCGGGTGCCGCACCACGGGGCGAACCGCGGGATCCGGAACAACCGCACCAGGTCGAGACGCAGGGGCCAGTGGTTGATCAGCACGGTGCGCTTGCCCTCGAGGGCTTCCAGACGGGCTTCGGTGATGGCGACCCGCTGATGACACCACGCCTGCCGGGTCGGATGGGGATCGGGGTGCAGATAGGTCTCGTCGGATGCGATGATCCGTTGCTCGGCCGCCCACTTCACGGCTTCGCGGGGCGACAGGCCCTCGGGGGCGAAGCTGTAGTCGTACAGCAGGAACAACGGGCAGATCACCAGCCCCGGAAACGCCGGCCACTCGGGGTAGGGCGCCTCGGGGTGGAGCACGTCGTACTCCTCGCACAGCGCACACATCGCCTCGTAGCGCGCCACACCGCGCAGCCCGTCGGGCCCCTCGCTCGGGACCGTGTAGAGCTCGTGGTTGCCGGGAACCCACACCAGACGGGCCCACTTCGGGGCCAGGGTCTCGAAGACCCACCGGAGATGGTCGATCTTCTCGCCCAGGTCGCCAGCCAGGATCAGCCAGTCGTCGGGATGTGCGGGGAGGGCCTCGAGGGTCTCCCGGTTCTTCGCGTGGTTGACGTGCAGGTCGGACAGGGCGAACAGCTGCACGCTCACACCTTCTTCAGCGCGCCCCGCAGGCGGTCGAGTGCGCCGGAGACGGCGTCGGGCGTAGCGGTACCGACGCTGACGCGCAGCCAGCCGGTGCCGTCGGGCAGCCCGAAGGCCGTGAACGGCACCACCCCGAGCCCCGCTTCGTGCAGCAGGAACGAGCGAAGCTGTTCGTCGGTGCCGATCCCCTCGCGTCCGATCAGATCGAAGTTCGCGGACAGGTAGAGCGCGCCCTCGGCGTCGAGGCAGTCGACCGGAAGCCCCTCGTCGCGCAGCTCCCGCAGGCCCGTGGCCATCTGGCCGAGCAGGCCCTTCAGCCGCCCGCGGAAGTCGTCCATCCACGGATCGAGGACCTGGGGATCGTTCAGGAGATTGGCCGTGGCGATCTGCTCGGGACGCGGCGCCCAGGCCCCCATGTGGCCGATGAGGGGCTTCATCCGGTCGCGGATCCAGGGCGGCACGACGGCCCAGCCGAGCCGGATGCCGGTGGCGGCCCAGCACTTGCTGATCGCGTCGATGTGGATGACGTAGCGCGCGGCTTCGGGAACGAGCTGCACGGGGCTCTTGTGCGGTCGCTCGAAGGTGAGCTGCCAGTAGACCTGGTCGAAGACGATGAACAGCGGGCGCTGACCGGTCTTGGACCGGCGGTTGTTCTCGTCGACCACGGCCTGGGTGATGTCGCGCAGCTGGTCGTCGGCGATCACCGTGCCGGCGGGGTTGAGCGGGCTGTTGAGGAGCAGGATCCGGGCTTCGGACAGGTGCGGGAGCAGCTCGTCGACCGTGGGCATGAAGCCGTTCTCGGCCCTGGCCTGCACGACGGCCTCGCGCGCCTGGTTCATCTGCACGTAGTAGCGGACGTTCCAGGTGGGCACGGGGTAGACCACCAGATCGCCGGGCTCGATGATGCTGCGGAAGGCCGCGTAGATCGGTGGACGGGCGCCAGCGCCCACGAGCACCGAGCCCTCGGGGTAGTCGACCCCCAACCGCGCCGCGTAGAACGAGCGGATCGCGCTTCGGAGCTCTGCGGTGCCGATGGCGGGGGGGTAGTTGGTCTGCCCGTCCGCGTAGGCCTGGGCGATGGCGTCGCGGAACACGGGCGGGATGCCGAAGATCGACGGGTCGAAGTCGCCGATGGTGAAGTTGGCGACCGGGTGGCCCGCTGCGCGACGCTCCTGGATCTCGGCGGCGATCGCGAGGATCGCGCTGCCTTTCATCGCGCCGACGATGGGGTTGGGGCTGCGCGCGGGAAGATCCCCGACGTCCTGGAACCAGCGGCTGACATCCATGTCTTTCTCTCCCGGGAGCACGACCCTTTAGCCGCTCCCAGGACATCCGCACTTCACACGACGCCGCGTCGGTGGCACCGATGGTCGTGTAAGGTCCGGCCGCGACGTGCGTTCGAGGAGCGGAGTTGGTTTTGGAACTGGAGACGCCCAAGGGATGAACCGCGCTTCGAAGCACATCTGCCTGCTCGCGCTGCTGCTCGGACAGGGGGCGTGGGCCCAATCGGCGGACGTGGTGCTGTCGGAAGGCACCGTGCACCTGCCGAAGTCGTGGCTCGAGGCGATGATCCCGCCCGAGGTCCGAAACCCCGAGCGTCCCGAGAAGGGGCCGCGTCCGTGGGTGTCCGCGCGGGACGTGCTGCTCACCGAAGCCGAGGACGCCGTGCGGGTGCGGGCGACCTGGTCGATCGACGCGGTGGAGTCGGGGTGGGTGGATCTGCCGCTGGTGGATGCCGCGATGCGCGTGGACTCGGCGACCCTGGATGGAGAGCGGGTGGCGATCCGGGCGCTGCGGGACGGGCGACGGCACCTGGTGGCCTGGATCGAAGGGCCCACCGAGCTCGTGCTCGAAGGCGAGATCGTGGGAGACCTGCGGCGGGGGATGGCCGTGTCGCTGCTCCAGGCGCCGGTCGGGCGGATGCGCGTGCAGACCGACGACCCCGTGGTGGACATCACGGCGGGCTCGGCAGCGGTCGTGGAGCTCGACAACGCCTTCTGGACGGGCGCGCAGACCGTTCAGGTCACCACGAGTGCGGTGGAGCCGGCCGCGAAGACGGGTCAGCTCGCGGTGGGGCGGGTCGGCCTGGGTGTGACCGTCTCCGACCAGACCATGGCCGTGCGGGCGCGTCTGCGCTGGCAGGTGGTGCGGGGAGCCTACGAGCAGGTGGCGTTCACGGTTCCGGGTGCCGGGCCGGACCTGGAGGTGGAAGGCGACGGGGTGGCGCGCTGGAACCGCAGCGGCGACCGGGTGACCGTGGAGCTGCTCGATCCCCAGAGGGCCCTGGTGGAGCTGGAGGCGCGCTGGTCGGTGTCGCTGCCGGATCGCGACGAGGTGAAGGTGCCGTTCCCCACCGTCGCGCTGGACGGGGCGTTCCGCAGCGAAGCGGCCGTGCAGATCGCCCGGGATGGGGATCGGGAGGTGGTGCCGGACTTCGGAGCCTGGCAGCCGCTCCCGAGCGCCGAGCTGCCCGAGGTCGCGCAGGATCTGATCGTGGGCACGCCCGCGAGCGCCTGGAAGATCACGGACTCCTCGCGTCCGACCCTGGGGTTGTTGCGGTTCTCGCCCGTGTCGGGGCCGCCCACCATCGTGGACGTCGCTGCCTACAACGGGGCGTTCTCGGAGGACGGACGGTTGCTGATGCGGGCGCACTACACGGTCCGCAACGACCGGGGCGCGTTCCTGCGCGTACAGCCGCCGAGCCAGACCACCATCGTGGGGGCGCGGGTGAACGGCGAGCCCGTCGCGGTCGCGAAGGATGGCGGCGTGTGGCTCGTGCCCCTCGAGAAGTCGGTCGAGACCGTCCAGGGACTGCTGTCGTTCCCGGTCGACCTGCTCTTCCTCCAGGACGACGACCCCTTCGACAAGCGGGAGGAGCGCGCGATCGTCCTCCCCACCCTGGATGCCGAGGTGGCGGTCAACCGGGTGACGCTGTCGCTGCCGGTGGGGTGGCAGAGCAAGCTCGACACGGGCGAACAGGGCGTGGTGAGCGACTTCACCGAAGGCGAGGGCCTGACCTACGGCTTCAAGACGGGGGATGCGAACGTCGCCCGTGCGGATGCGCTGTTCCAGGAGGCCGTCGGCGCCTGGATGTCCAACGACTTCGACGCCGCTCAGGGCGCCCTGGACGAGCTGGAAGCGATCGGAGCCAGCAACGAGAACGTCGCGCGGCTGAAGTCCAACATCGACCTCGTGCTCAGCGAGGACAAGGAGGCCGAGAAGGGGAGTGGCCAGGCGGTCGCGCTCCAGCGGCGGGTCAAGGAGCAGGCCCAGGCGCGGGCGAAGAAGGACGTCGCCAAGCAGGCCGAGCTGCTGACCGAAGCCGACGAGGCGTACCTGTCCGGAGACTACGAGAAGGCCGAGCAGGTCTACGAAGAAGCGCTGGAGATCGGGAAGAACCTGGAGCGCATCGAGCAGTCCGAGTCCGTCGAGCAGAGCTACAGCAACGTCGCAGTCACCGAGAAGCTGTCCAAGACGAAGTCCGAGAAGAAGAAGAAGCGAAAGGTCACGCTGAACCAAGGGCCGTCTGAAGTGAGCGAAGCGGAGGGGCGTCGCGTCGACGGCCTTCCCGACAATCAGCGCGCCACGCGCGATCGGACCGAGATCGACTTCGAGGGGCAGGACATCTCGGGGGAGCTCGCCAAGCCCGACGGCGCCTACATCCAGGGCCAGTCCGGTGGGGAGCTGGACGATCTGCTGCGTCGGTCCGCGGAAGAGCAGCGTCGACGGGCCGAAGAGCGCGCCCGGCGCGAGGCAGAGGAAGCGGCCCGCCGGGCGCAGCAGGAGAGCGACGCTGCCGAGCGGGCCGCAGCCGAGAGCGCCGCGCGACAAATGGAGGAGGAGTCCCGGAGGGCCGAGGAGATGCGGGCCTACGAAGCGGCGCGCGGAGCCGGAGACTCTCCCGCCGAGGAGCCTCCGCCGGCCTCGAAGCCCGCTGTGCTGAAGCGCAGCCGGGGCGGCATCCGGCTCCCGTCGTTCGGGGGGGCGAAGAAGTCCGCGCCGCCGCCACCACCCCCGCCTCCTGAGAGCGAGCCAGCTCCGGAAGCGGGGTGGGTCACGATCGATCTCGCCGACGAAGAGGAAGAGCTCTCGGCATTCGAGCTGGGCTCCGACGGGGACGACGCCGGGATGGAGCCCGCTCTAGTGCAGGAGACCCCCGGATTCGCACCCCTCGACGTCACCGCATCGTCTCTGGACGTCGTCATCCCCACCTTCGGGGAGACCGTCCGCTACCAACACCTGTTGCTGCCCGCCGACGCCGATCTCGCGATCGTCATCCGGGCGAAGTCCAAGAAGAACCCAAGGAAGTGAGCATGTCCAGACCCCTCGCCCTCGTGCTGGCACTCGCGCTGTCGGCGCCCGCCTTCGCTCAGGACCAGCCGGACCGCGTGACCCTGACCCTGACCGAGTTCCTCCAGATGTACGAGGCCACCAAGAACCGTCCGGACAAGCCGGAGAAGGCACCGCGATCCTACGCGATGTCCCACGCCGACTACACCGGGCGGGTGGTGTTCGACGACGACGAGCCCACCTCTGCGGTGTTCGACGCCACCTTCTCGGTCGAGGTGCTGAAGAAGGACGGCTGGGCCCGGATCCCCGTGCTCTCCAGCGGGGTGGCCGTGCAACGGGCCCGTGTGGCCGGGGCCGATGCGCCGCTCGTGCTCGAGAACGGCGCCTACACGCTGGTCACCGACCGCACGGGTCGCTTCGACATCGACGTGCAGTTCGCGGTGGCGGTCACGACCGCGAAGGGGAGCAGCGGGTTCACCTTCCCCCTCCAGCCGTCCGGGGCCACCGAGCTCACGTTGTCCGTGCCCACCGAGCAGGATCTGGACTTCACCGTCGCGAACGCGCGTCTGAAGCAGGACCGCGTCCAGGGCGGCAACCGGGTGGTCGAGGCGACGCTTCCCGCCACGGGCTCTCTGGCCGTCAGCTGGCAGCGGGAGATCGAGGAGGCCGACGAGGAGGATGCGCGGCTGTACGCCGAAGTCCACACCCTGGTGGGCGTGGGCGACGGGCTCTTGCGTGCGACCGCCACGGTGAAGGAGACCATCCTGTTCGCGGGGGTGGATCAGCTCCAGGTCGCCGTGCCGGGCGACATGACCGTGCTGGACGTCCGGGGCAACGGCCTGCGGGACTGGTCGCTGGCCGACGACGGGACGCTCACGGCCCTGCTCAACTACGAAGCCGAAGGCAGCTACGAGCTCGAGATCGACATGGAGAAGGTGCTCGCGGACGGCGACGTGCAGGCGCCCATCGTGCAGCCCCTGGGCGTCGAGCGCTCGAAGGGGTGGCTGGGCGTACAGGCGCTCGGAGCCCTCGAGATCACCGACGATGGCGTGCAGAACGCAGCACCGGTCGACGTCCGCACCCTGCCTGCCGACATCATCGGGGTGACCGGAACGCCCGTGCTGCTGGGCTACAAGTACCTCTCCGACAACCCCGTGATCCCCCTGGCGGTGAGCGAGCACGACGAGGTCGACGTGCTGGTCACGCTCCTCGATCAGGCCGAGGCGACCACGATGTTCACGGCGGATGGCCGGCGGCTGACGAGTGTGAACTACCAGGTCCGGAACAACCGGCGGCAGTTCCTGCGGCTCGCCCTGCCCGACGGTGCGGAGCTGTGGAGCGCGAGCGTCGCTGGAAGAGCCGTCCAGCCGGCCCAGTCGGACGATCGGCTTCTGATTCCCCTCGTGCGGTCGCAGGCGTCCGGCGGGGCGCTCGCGGCGTTCAGCGTGCGCGTGGTGTACGTCGAGACGGGTGCGGGTCCGAACGCGAAGGGCAAGGGCACTTTCCTGGCGGATCTGCCGAACGCGGACGCCCCGACGACCTACGTGGCCTGGACGGTCTACGCGCCGTGGGATGCGAAGGTGAAGAACCGCACGATGGACGGGACGCTGCGCGAGGTCGACACGCTCTCGCGGCCGGTCCGCACCCAGACGGTGCTGCAGCTCGACAACCGCAATGCGCCGGTCCAGCAGTCGGCGGGCATCCAGGCCGATGCGGGTGCGCTGGGACAGGGCGCGGCGCCGGTCGAGGTGAGCCTGCCGCTGGATGGGCAGCAGCTGTACTTCGAGAAGCTGTTGGCCCTGGACGAGCGGCTGTGGGCGAGCTTCGAGTACAAGGGGCTGAAGGACTGACGGACGCCCGAGAGTGACCGTAGATTATTTGGGTTGTCCGGTCATTAATCGCAGGATGAATGGTAAAGTAAAACCTTTTACCTTATCAAGGTGCTGGAGAGTGAGAATGGCGTGGGGAGTCTACGGGCGACGAACCGAGCTCGCCGAGCTTGCCGACATCCTGGCCCGCAAGCGGTGGTTCTTCGCCCGGGTCACCGGGCGGAGGCGGATCGGCAAGACCACTCTGATTCGCCCTCTCTGCCGCAGATATGGAGCGGGCGCTGTACGTGCAGATGCCGGATTCAGCACTTACGGGATGTCCTCTCGGCGTTCGCCGATGCGCTGGACACGTTCGAGATCGACACCGGCCGACACCGACGTCCCACCACCCTGCGCGAGCTGGCTCAGGCCATCGGCCACCTGGCGGAAGACGGGTACATCGTAGCGATCGACGAGTTCCAGTACTTCAACCGCAAGGTCCTGTACGAGTTCACGTCGCACCTGCAGGCGACCGTGGACGATCTGTCCGAGCGCGCGGATGAGGTCCCTGGGGGGCTGTTCGTGCTCGGTTCGATTCACACCGAGCTCGTGGCCCTGCTCGAAGATCGGCGCGCTCCCCTGTACAATCGAACAACCGACCATATCGAGCTCGACCATCTGGACATCGCCTCGGTGCTCGCCATCCTCCGCGAACACTCCACGGATGACCCGGAGCAGCTGCTCTTCCTGTGGAACCTGTTCGAAGGCGTGCCCAAGTTCTATAGAGACTGCTTCGAACAGGGCGTGCTCGATGGCAGCCGGAAGGAGCTGATTCAGCAGATGTTCTTCCGCAGCTCGTCTCCACTACGAACAGAGGCGGACAACTGGTTCCTGAACGAGCTCCGCGGCCGATACGATGTCGTCCTGAAGTTTCTGGCCCGGCATCCTGGGTGCTCCAACGGAGACCTCAAGAGCCACGTGCAGTCCGTGAGCCCGAACAAGGCGGAACAGGTCGGGGGGGTACCTGAAGATCCTCATCGACCGATACAGGATGGTCGAAAAGCGGCTTCCCATCTTCGCGAAACGAAAGGCCCGAAAGGGTCGGTACTACATTCGAGACAACTTCCTTCGAGCCTGGCTGAGCGCGCTGGCCAACCCCGTCTCTGCAATCAACTTCCGACCCGAACACGTTCTGGTGGACTCCGCGAATGCCAGACTCCTGGATGCAGAGGGTCACGGGCTCGAGAGGCTCGCTGCTGCACTGTACGAGGAGCGGAGCAAGAAGGACCTTCCGGGCTTCGCACTCACGAACACGATCGAAGGGTACTGGGATCGCAGCGACACGGAGATCGATCTCGTGGCCATCGACGGGTTGGATCGGGTGATCCGATTTGGTACCTGCAAGCGATCGCAGGCCAGGCTCGTCTCCGACCTCGATTCTTTCGACGGGCACATCCAGAGGTTCTTGGACGCCCACCGGAAGTATGGCTCCTGGACCATCGAGAAGGTGGCGATCGCTCCGACGATCACCGAACGGACACGCCAGCAGGTTCGGGCGAAGGGGTACGCACCACAGGATCTGAACGACCTCACCCACGACCTGTAGACGGGCCTCACGGGGATCCGCCGGCCTCCCACAACGCAGTGACGCGCTCCTGGAGCACCTCGGCCGTGACTTCTTCGGCGGGGACGGGCTCTCCGAGGGTCAGCGTGATCGTGGTGAACCAGCCGCGGGGCCGTCGCTTGGCGACCTCCTTCTCCTTGCGGCTGAACATCGACCCCCACAGGCCGTTGATCGCCATCGGCACGACCGGTGCGGGGTCGCGCTTGATGATGTGCTCGATCCCCGACTTGAACGCGTTGATCTCGCCGGTCGCCGTGATCCTGCCCTCCGGGAAGATGCCGACGACCCAGTCTCCCTGGAGCTCCTCGCTGATCTGGTCGAAGGCCCGCTCGAAGACCTCGGGGTTCTCCTTGCGGCCCGCGATGGGGATGACCTTGGCGTGCTTGGCGAGCCAGCCGAGCGGACCCTTGTTGAAGCCGTGGTACATCACGAAGCGGATCGGCCGCTGGATGGCGCCCATCACGACGAGCCAGTCCACGAACGACACGTGGTTCGCGACCACCACCGCACGGGTCTCGCGGGGCAGGTTCTCGATGCCCTTCAGCTCCACCTTGTACATCAGGTTCGACAGCAGCCAGGCGGCCATGCGGAGCAGGAACTCGGGCACGATGGTGTAGACGTAGACCGCCACCAGGATGTTGAAGATCGCGAGGATCAGGAACACCTGGGGAATCGTCAGTCCGGCCTCCATCATCCCGATCAGCGCGACGTTCGCGAGCACCATGAACGCGGAGTTGATGATGTTGTTGCCGGCGATGACGCGGGACCGCTCGCTGTCGTCGCTGCGCTGCTGGATCATCGTGTAGAGCGGCACGATGTAGAGCCCGCCGCTGGCGGCGATGCCCACGAGCCCGAGCAGGATGAGGATCCCGAACGGCCGGGTGATGAACTCGACGATCCCCATCAGCCGCAGCTGGAGCTGGCTGCCCTCGGCGTTGGTGACGACGCCGGTGCCCAGGAGCGCAGACAGCTCGTCTGGCGTGACCTGGAGCGCGTCGACGGGCACGGGGTTCTCGGACTTCGCGAGGGCCGTGATGGACGCGACCTGGGGGGCGGTGAGCGACACGGTCTCGCTGCCGTCCCAGGGCTCCAGTGTCGCTTCTTCGACGTTCACCACCCCGATGTCGAGGTCGAGCACGGGCAGGGAATCGGACGGCGACTTCACCTCCCACGGCTGACCGATGAGGACGAGCAACAGGGTGAACGCGGACAGTCCGATGGAGCCGAGGGGGACGAGGCCGAGCTCGAGCCGGTGCTTGCTGAACCGCTCGCAGGCCATGGAGCCGAGCCCGATGCCGACGCTGAAGACGGCGAGGAACAGGGTGGCGATGTGCTCGTTGCCCCCGAGGACGTCCTTGGTGTAGCCGGGGAACAGCGACAGGAAGCAGGCGCCGAAGCCCCAGAACCAGGTGATGCCGAGGATCGAAAGCCAGACCGGGCGCTTGGCGCGGGTGATCTGGATGATGTCCCACGTGGGGCGGACCGGATCGAGCTGGACCTTCAGATCGGGCGTGGTGGCGGGCGCTTTCACGATTCGACCTGCGAAGAACCGGCCCAGCAGGGCCACGAGCACGACCCCGCCCGCGACGATCCACACCCCGATGGGCTGGCCGCTGCTGCTCTCGACATTGACCAGGACCCCGCCCGCGATGGTTCCGCCGAGGATGGCGAGGTAGGTCGCGGTCTCGACGAGCGCGTTGCCGCCCACGAGGTTCTCGCGGTCGAGCAGCTGGGGAAGGATGCCGTACTTGACGGGCCCGAAGAACGCAGACTGGGTGCCCATCAAGAACAGGACGAGCACCAGCAGCTCGACGCTGGCGATCGAGAGCGCGAAGCCTCCGAGCACCATGATCCCGATCTCGGCGACCTTGATGCCGCGGATCAACTGCGACTTCTCGTATTTGTCGGCGAGCTGACCGCCGAGGGCCGAGAAGATGAAGAACGGCAGGATGAACACCGCACTCGCGAGCGGGGCGAAGGCGTCCTTGCCCATGCCGAACACGACGGGAGCATCGGCAGGCAGGGCTCCGGCGACCTTGTAGACCACCAGGATGACCAGCGCGTTCTTGAAGAAGTTGTCGTTGAACGCACCCGAGAACTGCGTCCAGAACATCGGGCCGAAGCGGCGGTCGGTGACGAGCGAACCGGAGCTCACACGGGCCTCCAGGGGGAAGGGGCTCTGCTCAGACGGGCGGCGGGAGCGTGGGCGGGCTGATGTGGACCTGCTTCATCTTCCGCAGCAGCAGGGTGGCCTGGTTGGCCTCGCGGGTCCAGCCGTGCTCACGAGCCTGCTTTGCGCCCGCGTCCAGCGCGCGAATCGCGGCCTCGTCGGTGAGGGCGGTCTCTTTGTAGAGGTTCTGGGCGGCCGAGAGGTGGCGCGAGAAGGCGATGCGGTTGGTGGCGTGGGCCAGGCTCGGCAGCATCAGGGAGTGTGCGATGGCCTGCTGGGCCCGACGGCCGCTCTTGTGGAGCCGCTCGACACAGCTGCCGATGAGCTCGAGTGCGCGGTCGTGCTCGCCGCGCTCCTGCATCAGCATCGCGATGTTCAGCTCGGTCTGGATGCTGCGGTAGGGGCCCTGGGTGCTGCGCATGATCTGCATCGCGACGCGGTAGGCCTTCTCGGCGAGCTCGGTGCGGCCCTCGGTGCGATGGACCTCGCCTGCGACCGTGAGCGCATCGGCCTGGCGGACCCGGCTGCCGTCCTTGGCGGCGAGCTGACGCGCAGCATCGGCCAGGGTGAGGGCTTCGTCGGGGCGACCGTCGAGCCGCGCGATGGTGGCGGCGGCGAGCAGACACTGGGTCTCGCCCTTGAGGCTGCGGGCGGCCACGAACAGCCCACGGGCCTGGGCCAGCTTGCGGGCGGCGCGCCGGACCTCGCCCTGCTGGGTGTAGAGCGTGGCGAGGTCGTACAGCGCCTCGGCCTGGGTGATGGGGTCGCGGGCATCCTCGGCTTCGTTGGCGGCTTCGCCGAGGGTGATCTGGGCTTCGCGGATCTCGCCGGCGACGAACAGCAGGTTGCCGATCAGGGCCAGGGCGCGTGCGTGGTGCTTGGGCCAGTCGTGGGCGCGGGCGCGGTTGCGGAGCTGCTCGGCGAAGCGGCGGGCCTTCTCGTTCTGGAAGGTGCGCTGCGCGGAACGACCCTGCAGGAACAGCCCGTCTCCGTGCCGGGGGTCGTTGTCGGGCAGGTTGAGCTTGTCGAGGGCCCGATTCCACAGGACCAACAGCTCGCGGACCCGGCTGGAGTCGCCTTCCTGGATGGCGTGCTCGACGCCGCGGTAGAGGTAGTGCAGAGCCGCCTGGGGACGGCCGCCGTAGAGCAGGTGCTCGCCCACGCGTCCGTCGCGGTCACCGCCCGTGGCGTAGCGCTTGACGAGGTCGGCGCAGTTCTGGTGGTGGGACTCGAGGCGGCCGGCCTTCTCGGCGTGATCGAGCACCGCCTGGCGGAGACTGGCGTGGGCGAAGCTGTACGAGCTGGCGGCGCTGATCTTGAGCATGCCGTTCTCGACCAGCCCGTCGACGAGCCAGTGGGACGGCTGGAACCCCGCACGACGGGTCAGGCGGGCCCAGTCGACCCGGGGCACATCGTGACCCAGCACCGCGAGGAGCTCGAGCGCGATGGCGTCTTTGGGCTCCCGATCTTCCAGGAACGCGGCCAGGCGGTGCTTCCAGAGATCTTCGACGCTGGCCGACGCCACGGTCTCGCGGCCGGACTTCAGCACGAGGCCGTTCTTGCCCTCGACCAGCTGACCGGTCTCGAGCCAGCGGGTGACCTGCTGGACGGCGTGGAGCGGGTTGCCTTCGGTGGACTCGGCCGTGCGGGCGACCAGGGTGGGATCGAGCCCGAGCAGGTTGGACACGAGCGCCCGCTGCTCCGGGCCGGGCAGGGGGCCGAGGGCGATCTCGTGCCAGGCGTCGCCTGCGTGTTCCTTCAGGCGGTCGAGGGCTTCGCGCTCCATGGGGCACGTGGCCAGGGCCTGATCGTCGACCGACATCACGAAGAGGATGGGCAGCGAGTCGTCGCCGTCGAGCTCCAGGGCTTTCTCGACCAGCTGGATGCCGTCCAGCCCCCAGTGGACCTCCTCGAGGTGCACCAGCAGCGCGCGTCGGCGGGCCATCCAGCGCAGGAAGCGGGCGTGGGCGTGCAGGCGTTCGTCCATGCTCGAGAAGCGGAACGGCGTGCGGCTGCGTTGCCCGGCCGGGTTCGACAGCTCGGTCAGCGCCGAGACGTCCGCGGCGTCGGTGGTGCCGAAGATCCCGGCGAGCTCTGCGACCAGGGGGCGGGCTTCGTCGTTGTCGAGTCCGAGCGTGTTGAACTCCTGGGCGACCATCGTGGCCAGGGGATCGGCACCGCCGGGGACCGGGGAGAACGCGGCGTGCAGCGGCCAGCCGGCTCCGACCTCGAACGCACGCTCGGACAGCCAGCGAAGCAGCGTGCCCTTGCCCATGCCTTCGGGACCGCGGAGCAGGACCACGTGGACGCGCCCCTCGCGATGGACCCGGTGCGTCAGGCTCCACAGCTTGTTGCGTTCCTGGATGCGCCCCACGATCTCGATGGTGCGGATGCCGAACAAGCCGGTGCCGGCGTTCTTGAACTGGCGCGACGGGGGCTTGGGGGTGGGCATCCGCCAGCTGGGCGGCATCGGGGGCCGCTCGGCCTGGTCGAACGTGGTGGTGCACAGCTGCCGACCCGATCCGTCGGACTCGACGAACTCGAAGGTGTGATCCCCCTGGCTCGTGGTGCGCGCGGTGGTCGCGGGCCGGCCGGGCTCGAAGTACTCGTCGAGGGTGTCGGTGGGCTCGCCCAGGCGGCGCAGGGCCCAGGCGGCATCGGCGGCGAACGCGAACCGGTGCTGGGGCGTGGCGGCGAGGATCCGGGCCATCCACCCGTTGAAGCCGGGCGGCACGGCTGCTGTGCCGTCTTCGTCGCGCTTGAGCAGGGCACTCGCGATGCGACCCACGGCGTAGAGATCGGTGGCGGGCCGGTACTTGCGCCACTCGCCGCGACGCTGCTCTGGAGCCATGAAGTGCGGGGTTCCGGCGACTCGCGGGCCTTCGCGGCGTTCGGCCGACAGCGGGTGGGCGATGCCGAAGTCGGTGAGCTTGACCTGCCAGGTGGTGCCGCCCTCGGGGAGCAGCAGGTTGGCCGGCTTGAGATCGCGGTGCAGCACGCCGCGGCCGTGGGCGTGAGCGAGTGCGCCCAGCAGCTTGATCAGGATCTCGCGGACGTCTTCCCAGTCGAGCTTGAGGACGTACGCCCCCAGGGTCTCGCCGCGCACCATCTCCATCGCGATGTACGGACTGCCCTCGACCAGCTGGTAGTCGGACGCACGCGCGGCTTCGCCATCGACCTCGCCTTGATCGAGGATGCGCACGATGTGGGGGTGCGACAGGGTTGCCATCGCGCGGACCTCGTGCCGCAGACTGGCCACGAACCCCGGATGCCGGGCGTAGTCGGCCGTGATCACCTTGATCGCGACCTCGAGCTCCTGGGCCCGGTGAACCGCCGACCACACCTCACCCATGCCGCCTTTTGCGAGCGGCTTGACGAGATCGAACGGACCGAGCGGGATGCGCATCGGCGGGGTCATAACTGGACGCGCGCGAACCGGCTCCGCTCCGGGCGACCTCTGCGATCGTCGCGGCCACGACAGCCCGTCTCGTTGCCGCCGATTGCCTGCAACGCTATGTTGCCCGGGCGGCGATGTCCGCGTTTGTTTCTTGCTTTGAGGTTGTTGTGATGATGCACGTTTTCAAGCTGGCCTGTGCGGCCGGCATGCTCACTGGTCTGTTCGCGTGTGGCTCTCTGAGCTCCAAGCCCACCCCCGCTGGCGTCCAGTCCGATCCCGACGCGGATGCCGACACGGATACGGATTCGGACAGTGACGCCGACACGGATGCCGATGCCGACAGCGATGCGGACGCAGACAGTGACGCGGATGCGGACGCCGACAGCGATGCCGACGCCGATGCGGATTCGGGGCTGGTCGACAGCGGAGACACCGACTTCGGAGGCGACTCGGGCTTCGGAGGGGATTCCGGTCTCGGGGGAGGCGACTCCGGAGCTACGGTGGACACCTCGGGCGACTGCCTTCAGAGCTACGATCCGGCTTCGCCGGGGATCCTCGACTGTGATGGGGTGTGCGGCCCCGAGAGCTGGCTCGGCGATGGGATCTGCGACGACGGGACCTTCGGCGTGAACTACTTCTGCCCGCAGTTCGGCGACGATGGCGGCGATTGCCCGTAGCCGACGCCTCTGTTGCAGTCGGTTGCAGGATGGTGCGTGTGCTTGGCGATGACGGGGGCCGCCCCTAGATCCCCAGCATGTTCACCATCGCCTTCATCGCTGTCTACGCTCTGATCGGCTGCTTCGCACCGCAGTCCAAACCCACGCTCGACGACGCCGACACCGACACCGACACCGATTCGGACGCGGATGCAGATTCGGATGCGGACACGGATTCGGACGCCGATGCCGACGCGGACTCGGATGCCGACGCCGACTCGGATGCAGATTCGGACGCGGATGCCGATTCGGACGCGGACGCGGACGCAGATTCGGACGCGGATGCAGATGCAGATTCGGACGCCGATGCCGATGCCGACACCGGCTTCCCGGACAGCGGGATCGACGGGGACTCGGGGATCCCCGACGACACCGACACGGATACGGATGTCGACACCGGCGCGTGCGGCGCGTTCGAGTTGCTGGACTGCGATGGGGTGTGTGGTCCGGTGGAATGGCTCGGGGACGGGATCTGTGACGATGGTGGGGTTGGCGAAGCGAACTACGACTGCGCGGCGTTCAATTCCGACGAAGGCGACTGTCCGTGATTCCAGCCGTCGACGGTCCCGGTCCGGTACGGTATTCCTGGTGTGTTGTGGAGGGTCTCGTATGTCCCGCTCTGTGCTGATGTCTGTGCTGCTTCCTGGCCTCCTGTCGGGGATGCTGCTCTCGTCGGGGTGTCTGCGGTTCGAGGAGTTCGAGGACCGCCAGCCCGAAGAGTCGGAATCCGACACCGACACGGATGTCGACAGCGACGCGGATGCCGACAGCGACACCGACGTCGACAGCGATGCGGACGCCGACAGCGACGCCGACTCGGACGCCGACAGCGATGCGGACTCCGACGCCGATTCAGACGCCGACGCCGATTCAGACGCCGATGCGGATGCGGACTCGGATGCCGACACCGATGCCGACTCGGGATTCCCGGGGGATTCGGGGAGCCCCGTCGACACCGACACCGATGGGGACTCCGGTCTGTTCGGGGACTCCGGTCTGTTCGGGGACTCCGGCCTGTTCGGGGACTCCGGAGACACCGGCGGAACCCCATTGCCAACGGGGCTGTTCGGGGATTCCGGTCTGTTCGGGGACTCCGGCTTGTTCGGGGATTCCGGTCTGTTCGGGGACTCCGGCCTGGGGGGCGGCTTGTGCACGCCCTCCGCCAACCCGTTCGCGGCGGGGATCTTCGACTGCGATGGCGTCTGCGTGCCGGCGAACTGGGTCGGAGATGGGGTCTGCGACGACGGCTCGACCGGCGCCAACCTGCTCTGCCCGGTCTTCAATCAGGACGGCGGCGACTGCGCTCCGTAGCTCGCGTTCATCCGCGGTTTCATTCGCCGCTGGACACGTCTCCAATGTTCGGAGCTTCCCGAGCGCGCTGGCGCGCTCGTTTCCTCCTGGTGGCCTTCAACACTCGGGTACAGAAGTACACCTCGGTTTCGGTCGACGCGCCCACACCGGAGGAGGAAACGAGTGCACCGGGTGCACTCGGGAAGCTCCGCTCCAGGGGCTGAATGAAACACGCGGCCGACTCGAGCAGGCAACGGCTCAGCGGAGCGAGCCGGGAAGCTGCGGTACTGGAGCGGCAACGCTGCTCTCTGCGGTAGACGAGGGTTTCGGCTCGATTTCCTGCGGAAGGCTGTTCGGACGGGAGTTCTGTTCGGCCTTGTGGGATGCGCCTGGCTCGCGGTCCCCCCGCGCTTTCGGTCGACGCGCCTACACGGTCCCCGGTGTCGACTCGACGACATCGCGCGCAGGGTCACAGAACGCGCTCGCGGTGGTCGAACGACCGCATTTCAATCCTCCTGGGTCGCTCGGAGGGCGGGGTAGGACGGCTCCCAAGATACGGACCCGCAACCCAGGACGACGCTCGAATACGGCGGCGGAGATGGCCTGGTCGAGGCATCTGCGCTCAGCGGATCCTATCCGCAACCCTCCGCGAAGCGAAGCGCTCAGCGGTGAGAGTTGGCGTTGAATACATCGAAGTCGTTCGAGCGAACGCCCAGGTCGTCCGCCCCGAGCCGTAGTCATCCTCCTGGGACGCCCACGGGGTCGGGCGCATCGGTGAAAAATGACGCTGAATACTGGTAAAGCGATCGATCGCGACCTAGACGCTTCCGCCTACCGAGCCCGCGATGCGACGCACCCAGGCCCGCGGCAGCCAGCCCGTGATCTGGGCCGTCAGCCAGTCGTGCCAGCGCGGGATCACGACGGCTCGACCGGTCTCGAGATGGGTGAGGATGCAGTCGGTCACGTGTTGGGGCTGACTCCACAGCGCATCCGGCAGGAACGAGGCGTGGGCGTCGTTGCTGTCCTGGAACTCCGTGCGCGTGAAGCCCGGGCAGATGGTGAGGATCTGGACGCCGTCGCGCTTCACCTCTTCGTGCACGGCCTCCGAGAACGAGAGCACGAACGCCTTCGTGGCCGAGTAGACCGCGAAGTTGGGAGCCGGCTGGTAGGCTGCCAGGCTGGCCATCTGGACGATGTGCCCGGACTTTCGGGTGCGCATGGGGCCCAGTGCGGCGTGCGTGAGGCGGACCAGCACCTCGATGTTGAGCTGGACCACCCGTGCCGCGCGCTCCGGATCGTCGTCGGCGAAGGGCCCGGGCGGACCGAACCCCGCATTGTTCACCAGCACGTCGATGTCGTCGCGCGACAGCCGCTCGATCACGGCGTCTCGCTGGGCCGGATCGAGCAGGTCGGCCGCCAACACCTCGGTGGAGCCGGGTCGTTCGGCATCGAACGTCGCTGCGAGCCCGTCCAGACGATCTTTTCGACGCGCGACCAGCACGAGGTCCCAGCCCCGGGCGTGCATCGTCACTGCGAGGTGCTCGCCCAGCCCCGAGCTCGCGCCCGTGATGAGTGCCCGACGGGCCACGCTGGCCTTCCTACGGAGCTGCGGTGCTGTCGGTGTCGATCGCGGGCTCGTGGCCGAGCTCCTGCAGCAGCCCATCGGCACCCGCCACTGCGTCGAGGTACCACAGGATGTAGCCCACATCCGTGTGGATCGACCGGGTGACCGCCTCCTCGAACATCCAGTCGGTGGCCATCGACTCGTAGTTGCCGTCGAACAGCACGCCGATGAACTCGCCCTTGGCGTTGATCGAGGCCGAACCGGAGTTGCCCAGGGTGGTGTCGGCGGTGCTCAGGAAGTTGACCGACACGTTGCCGTTCTGCTCGTACGGGCCGTACTGCTCGCGCTCGATGGCGTCGATGAGCTCGATCGGCGCGTCGTAGGGCTCGTCTCCGGCCTTCTCGACGATCCCGTCCAGGCGCGTCTTCGCGGCTGCGATCAGGCCATCCCGGGGGAAGTAGCCGTCGACCTTGCCGATCGTGACGCGCAGCGTGCTGTTGGCGTCCGGGTAGAACAGGCCCGGACGCACCTGGCTCTCT
This sequence comes from Myxococcota bacterium, assembly GCA_965224055.1. Lineage (GTDB taxonomy): Bacteria > Myxococcota_A > UBA796 > UBA796 > JACKEQ01. The sequence goes on from OZ245034.1 coordinate 8,634,647, forward strand.
TTGGCGAGGTAGCGGGGCCGGTGCTCGGGGATGAAGGCCTGGATGGCATCGAGATAGGTCGGACGGACCTCCGCCCACTGGGCCTCGCGCGCTCCGCTGGCGTCCTCCATCCGCTCGTAGAACGGGTGCAGTGCACGAGCGAGCTCGAACCACGGGTTGCCGCTGGCTTCGAGGTACCACGCGCTCGTGTCCATCAGCGCGCGGCGGCGGGAGGCGTCGGCCAGGTCGCTGCCGGCCGTGTAGAGCTTGGTGATCGCGTTCGACAGCTTCTCGTCGTGGGTGCGGCCGCGCTGGGCGGCGAACCACACGTCGAGCTCGGGGATCCGCATGTCCTCGGGCAGCCGGAGCATCCGGTCGAGGAAGTACCGCGTGACCACCATGTCGACCTTGAACTCGTACTCTTCGTCGACGCTGTCGAGCCACTCGGCGAACTCGACGCGGTCGCGCTGCTGGTAGCCGGCCGCGCGCTCGGAGTTCTTCTTCTCGGATTCCTTGGCGAGCTTGTAGAGCTTGTGGGCGACCTCGAACATGTTCGACTGCTTCACGAACTCGGTGGCGACGTGATCGCGTGCGGCGGTCGCGGCTTCGGAGGCCTGCAGCTCGTGCATCTTGTCGAGGATCTTGCCGTATTCCTCCTGCCGCTCGGGCTTCTCGGCGATCCAGCGCGCGAGGTCGGTCTCGAAGGACCACTTGCGCTCGTTGGCGTCGATCCGGTGGAACGCGGCGAGGTTGCCCTGCAGGTACTGCAGCTGGTTGTTGAGCGAGAGGATGCGCGGGCCGACCTTGTTGGCGGTGTCGGCGTCCTGGGCCGCGAAGCGACGCATCACCTCGAGCAGGTCGGCGAGGGTGGCGATCCGGCGGGGGTACTCGGCGTCGCGGGCGTAGTCGATCTCTGCGGCCGTGAGCCAGCGGAACGTGCCCGCGGGGTAGCCTGCGACCATCACGAACTCGTCGTTGTCGGGAGACGTCTTCGCGACCGGCAGCCAGTGCTCCGGGCTGTAGGGCTGGTTGTCCTGCCGGTAGGCGGTGGGCTCGTTGTCGTCGTTGGCGTAGGCGCGCAGGAACGCGAAATCGCCGGAGTGACGGGGCCACTGCCAGTTGTCGTTGTTGCCGCCGTAGTACCCGACCGATCGCGGAGGGGCGTAGACCACGCGGACGTCCTCGAACTCGCGCTGGGCGATGAGCTGGTACTCGGCACCGTGGTCGAAGCTGACCACCTCGCAGTGCAGGCCGGGCTTCTCGCAGCGCTTTACCAGGGCCTTGGTGTTGTTGTCGACCCTGCGCGACCGGGCCTTGCCGTCGAGCCGCGAGGTGCCGCGGAGAACGGTGTCGGTGACGTCCTCCATCCGGACGGTGACCTTGACCTCGAAGGTGTTGCCCGCCCAGCGCTCGTCGCCGCGGTTCGCCGCGTAGAAGCCGGTCTCGAAGAGGTTCTCTCCGGGGGCGGAGGCGTGGCGCATGGCGTCGCCGATGCAGTGGTATGCCGTGGCGATCAGGCCGTCTTCGCTGACGAATGCGCCCGAGCAGTGGTCGAAGTCGACGATGGCCCCGAGCGGCGCGGCGTCCAGCTTCATGAGCTCGGTGGCCGGAGTCTCCATCCCCAGCTCGGTCAGCTCCTCCTGCAGATCGGGGAGCTGATCGGGCATCCACATGCCCTCGTTGGCAGCGGCGGTGAGGATCAAGGCGGTCAGCATGGGCGCTCCGGAGAAGAGGGCACATCCTACCCGACGCACGCGAGAGGATCGAGGACCGGCCCGCTCGGGGCGATGTCTCGAAGGTCCTCGATGTACCGAGACGCAGGGAGGCCCGGGGCGTCAGCGGAAGAAGAGCACCTGCTCGAGCCACTCCGGGCGGACGTTGGCGACCTCGAGATCGGCGTAGAACACCACCAGATGGAAGAACAACGGGGCCGAGAGCACCACGCTGTCCAGCCGGTCCATCACGCCGCCGTGCCCCGCAATCGCCGCGCCCCAGTCTTTGGCGTCCAGGCTGCGCTTCACGGCCGACATGACGAGGCCGCCGATGGCCCCTGCGAGCACGATCACCAGGGCCAGCCCGGCTGCGCCGAACGGGCCGAAGGGGACCAGGCTGTGGAGTGCTGCACCCCCGAGGACCGCCACACCCCCGCCGATCACCAGGCCCTCGATGGTCTTGTTGGGGCTGACGGTCGGCGCCAGCTTGCGCTTTCCGAACATCTTGCCGCCGATGTACTGGAAGACGTCCGAGATCTGCGCCACGAACACCAGGAACACCGGCAGACGGGCGGAGCCGACGTCCGTGCCGGGGAGCTCCAGGTGCTGCATCATCGGCACGTAGGACACGAAGTAGACGCCCACCAGCACGGCCCACAACAGGATGCCCATGCGCTCGAGGAAGTGCTCGGTGTCCCCGGAGTACGCCAGCGCCGCCGCGATCGCGACGAATCCGTAGACCGGCACGGCCAGCAGGAACATCGCGTACCAGCCCACCATCGCGAACAGGTAGTGGCTGGGCAGCACGACGAAGAAGCAGACCACCAGGGCCAGATGGTCGGCCGGCCCGGTTCGCGCGAGCGACAGGATCTCCCGCAGGGCCAGGGCCGACAGGAGCACGTACAGGCCGAACATCCCGACCGGACCGACGGCCGTGGCGCCAACCAGCACGGCGACCATGAACCACCAGGCCGTGATGCGCTGGCGGAGGTTCACGACCGGCTCGGGGATGGCCTGGCCTTTCGCGCGGCTCCGGGCGTACAGCCCCGCCGTGACGAGGCTGGCGACGACGAGCAGGCCCAACACGCCCGCGATCACGGGCATCAGGACGGGGTCCATCACGAGAGCCTCCCATTGGCCAGGGTGAGCAGCGCCAGACGCGCGCGGTCCAGGAAGGCGCCGCGCTCCTCGCCGCCCTCGATCGACGTGGGCGGAAGGGGGTCTCCCACCTTCACGCTGCAGATCAGGGGAAGCGGGATCTTCGTGCCCTTCGGCCAGGCTGCGGCGGTGTTGTGCACGTACACCGGCACGAGCTGCGCATCGGGTACGCGCTCACCGACCATGTGCAGACCCCCTTTGAACGTGGCGAGCTCGCCTGGCTTGGTGCGCGTACCTTCGGGGAAGAGCAGCAGGACGTCTCCGTTGCGCAGCGCTTCGGTCATCTGCGCGATGGGGTCCGAGTCCCGGTCCCTGGTGCGCTCGATGAGCAGGGCCCCCAGGATCTCCTCGGCGATCCACCGGCGGATCGACCCGCCCCAGTAGTCGGCCGCAGCGACGGGTCGGACCCGGTCTCCCAGCGCTGCCCAGATCACCAGCGTGTCCAGGTGAGAGCCGTGGTTGGCGAAGAGCACCGCCGGCCCCTCCAGATCGAAGGGCTCGCGACGCGCCCCGTTCCACAGCCGCACCATGGTGCGTAGCAACCAGCGCGCGAACGGGGTCATTCCTCCTCCTCGGGCGGGAGATCGGTGTCGGGCTGGATGTCGGGCTGGGTGAGGGTCCACGCGGTTCCGGACAGGCGGCGGAAGAACGTGAACAGCCCTCCGACCACCACGACGACGAGTGCGACCACGATGGGGGCACCCGCCCAGGCCGCAGCGAGTCCGGCCAGGTGCAGGATGGCGGACAGCACCAGCGCGACCGTGAGCACGAACATCCGGTGGGGCTTGGCCATCGGGCCCCGGAAGTCGTGCGACCCCACCAGGCCGGTGCCCACGAATCGCACGTAGGCGACCAGCACCGCGATCCAGGCAGCCGCCCATCCCAGCCCGCCCCAGCCCACCGCGTAGCCCGCGCCCACCAGGAAGAAGCCGTCCGCGAAGCGGTCTGGGATGTCGTTGTACAGGGCTCCGACCGGGGTTCCCTGGCCCTCTTCGACCGCCATCAGGCCGTCGAGCAGGTTGGCCAGCAGCCGAAGCTGCACCATCCCCGCCCCGAGCAGCAGCCCGAGCGGCGCCCAGCCTCCGGGGAGCTGCATCAGGGCGGCGCCGAGCACCCCGAACCCCACCGACGCCAGGCTCACCTGGTTGGGCGTGATCCCGGCGCCCACGAGGCCCCGCGCGATGGTCTTGGGCCACTCGGCGGCCCGGGTCTTCAACGGTCGTCGTTCGTCCTGCATGCCCCGGACTCTACGCCGTGGCGCCCGAATCCCACGTGTGGACCGGGTGAAAAGCAGATGAACCGGCGAGGAGCCCCGGAATCACGGACGAAACAGCAGCGTGGCCTTCGCGAACACCGTGCGCTCCACGATGCCTTCGCCGGGCACCTGTGTGACGCTGCCGCCGATCCAGAACGCGGTGCCGGGGTTGCGCAGCCAGGTGAGCAGCAGCTGGTTGTAGACCCGCGGATTGCGGATGGTCCCCGCGCTGTAGTCGAGCACCCATCGCGCCCCGAGCTCCCGGGTGAACTGCCAGTTGAGCCGGTTGCGGATGAGCTCGGTGCGCTGCAGGACCGTGCCCTTCGGACTGTGCATCCGCAGGCGGACCTCGGTGTCGGTCCGGATGCCCGGAGTGGGGCGGAGGGTGGCGACCACCCGTGCCTGGCCGGTGGTGGCCGGCACCAGCGCGAAGTAGTCGATGGTGCGTCCCATGTCGGCGTTCACCGACAGATCGACGGCGCGTCCGAGGTTGCTGGCCCACCCGAACCGCCCGCCGCCTCCGTGCACCTCGACACCGCCCTCACGGAACGTGTGGCCCCATCCGCCGAACGACACGGTGTGGATGCCGTCGAACAGAAAGGTCTGCCCGTGGCCCACGGTGGCGTATCGGTCGCCGTTGCCCTCCTGCTGCCCTTCGACCCAGCCGCTGGGGGTCCAGGTGTCGAGGGGCCCGCCCGGCGTGAAGGTGTGGTCGATGGACACGGCACCGGTGGTGATGTCGGCCTGGGTCAGAAAGCCGAGCTCCTTGCGGAATCCCGCGGAGCGATGCCCGAACGAGGCCGACAGGCCGGTCCCGATGCCACTCGCGCGCCAGATCCGCGCGATCTGCTGGGTGCCCCAGAGGTGTTCCTCTGCATCGGGGTCGGTGGGGATGGGCGAATCGTCGGGATCGGCCGGCTCGATCGGCTCGATCGGAGACGTCTTGGGACGGGCCCGGCCGCCCGTCATGCTGTGCAGGAAGCTGCTGCTGGCGAACCAGCGGTCTCCGAGCGGCACCTCGAAGTCCGCGCCGCCCACCTGATGGGTGCCCTGGGGTCCGTCCTGGCCGTCCCGGACGATGCGCTTGTCGCCCAGCACCAGGCCGACGTACCCGAGCCCGAACGCGTCGGAGCGCAGACGCAGCAGGGTGTTGGACGCCCAGGCATCCTCGACGTCTTCGGCCGAGAAGCCCGGCGAGCTGCCTTCGGTGAAGCTCGGGAGCGGGTCGCGGTCGAGGGCGTGCAGCACCCCGATGGTCAGCGGCCCTTCGCGTCCACCGAGCTTCACGCCGTACAGCGGCTGGTTGATCGACCGGGTGTACAGCGTACCTCCGCGGTCGGTGAACCAGTCGACGCCATCGAGGAAGAACGGACGCCGCTCGGGGAAGTCGAACGCGAACCGCGCGTTGAGCCGGGTGTCGCTGACGTCGGACTCCACCTGGCTGAAGTCGGGGTTGAGGGTGGCGGCCAGGCCGAGGTCGGGGGTCAGACCGAACCGCGCGTCCAGGGAGGGGCGGACGACGTCGAGGGGCTCGCGGCTCTGGCCCTCGGGCAGGGGATCGGTCCACCCGGCCGTGATGGACGGGGTGATCTCGAGGCCACTGCCTCTCGATGGGGGTCGGACGCCCCGCAGGCGGTTGGCCATCGCGAAGATCCGCGGCGTGCCGCGCTCGAGCTGAGGCCAGCTGTACTTCGCCCCTTCGTGGGGCACCTTGCGGGTGAGGATGACGCCCCAGTCCTGCTGACCGTCGTCGAGGCCATCGGCGTCGTTGCTGGGGAACTTGAGCGAGCGCCACGGAAACGCGATCTCCAGCTCGAAGCCGTCGTCGATCACGCGTCCCTTGCTGCGGATCACGGTGTCCCAGCTGACGTTCCAGTCGCCCGCGTTGTGTCGGATGTCCTGCTGAACCCCGATCGCGTTGAAGTAGAAGATGTAGCCCGAGATGCGGTCCGAGAAGGTGTCGAGGTAGACCCCGATCTGGTCGTCGGCGTTGATGGATTCGCGCTGAGACACGCGCGCCCGCATGCGGTACCCGGCATCCGTCACCCGCACGCCGACGTAGAGGTTGCGGTCGTCCTGGAGGAAGCGGACCTCGGTTCGGCCGGGAGCGGGCCCGCCGTCGATGGGCTGGAAGCGGAGGAAGGTCTGCGCGGGCTCGGCGGCGCTCCAGCCCGGTTCATCGAGGACCCCGTCCACCTCGATGGCGCCGAGCGCATTGCCGACCGACACCGACCCGCGCTCCACGCGCTCCAGCGGTTGGGGACCGACCCCTGCAGACGCACCCGTACCCGGAGCATCCGGCGCTGCGAATGCGGACGGGAGGCCGAGGAACAGGCCGATGAACAGGCCGAGCAGGGCTGAGGTCATGTCAGTGGACATGGTATCGTGCGCGGCCGCCCGACTCTGAAGGCCGAGAGCCCCCCAGGGAGGACATCCGCCACATGACCCCGTTCGCGCTCCCGAAGGTGTGGACCGCGTTGGCCCTCGCGGGGTCGGTGGGTGGAGAGCGATCTCCCACAGAGGCGGTGCCCGCAGCCCACGAAGCCAGCGTCGAGGAAGCCTGGGCGCGGTACCGGGTGGGGGCGTGGACCGAGGCCTCGGCCCTGGCCGCCCGCGCACTGGAGCAAGATGCCTCCCATGTGGGCTGGCAGCGCGTACACAGCCGTTCGAGAGCCCGGATCGACGGGGATCGGGCGATCGTCGCCCAACACCGGGCCTGGCTCGACTCCGGGCCCGTGGACGCCCGGGACCCCATCCGCCGGATCGTGCTGGCAGATGCCTTGCTGTCGGCCTGGCGATTCGATCCCGCGTGGTGCGACGAGATCGCCGCGCTGTTGTCGGGGTCACCAGCCCGTGAGGACGCGCGGATCTGGAGCACGTGGCTCGCGCGCGAGGCCGCGACCACCCGATGTGGGACCGATGCGTCGCCACCCACGGTCGACGAGGTCGCGTCCCTGGCATCCGATGGGGTCGCATCGGGAGTGGAGGGGGTGCGTGCGCTGGTCGTCCGCCTGGCGATGGAGGGCGGGATCGACGCTGTGGAGGCGGGACGCATCGAAGCAGCGCTCTCCGAAGAGCCTGCCCTGCTGGGGCGGATGGTGGGTCTGTTCGCTGAGGAGCGGGCGGCACCGCCTCGATCGCTGCAGCGGCTGGTCGTGCAGCGCGCGGTGGACGTCGTCGCATCCTGGTCCGATTCGCCGCCAGAACCCCCGCCATCCGTCGATGATCTGGCCGCTCTCGCAGATGCGTTCGTCGTGCTGGATGCCTGGAACGACGCCCGCGGTCGGCCGGGGATCGTCCGGTCGATTCCCCGGGGGCGCACTGCGCTCGACCAGGCGGATCAGCTGCTCGAGTCCCATCATCCCGACCCCCATCGGTTCGGGGATGCACGCCGGATCAGCCGTGCGCGTCGGGTGGCGGATCCTGCCGTAGCCCTGGAACGCGTCGATGCCCTGTCGGGTTCGCTCCGCGACACGCCCGAGATCCAGGCGCGCTTCCACACCGCGCGGGGCGATCTCCAGCGCTCGCTGGGCGATCTGGACGCGGCAACCGAGTCGTATCGGCACGCGTGGACGCGCACGCCCACCCATCCCGACCGCGCGAACTGGTTCGCCTACCACACCATCCTGCTCGACTCGCCCGGCCCGGACGCGCTGGAGGAGGCCCGGGTCGCTGCGACCGCCGCAGTTCAGGGATTTCGGGCCGCTCGCTTCTCGGACCGGGACTGGCCCGGTGAGACGTACCCCGAGTGGAAGGCGCGCAGTGCCCGACGCGTGGCCGAGGCCCTGGACACCCGGGGCTGGACCCTGCATCGGCTGGGGCGGAATGCAGAAGCAGTGCCGGACCTGCTCGAAGCCGTGCGCGTGCTCGACAATCCGACGGTGGAGCTGCATCTGGGGCTGGTGCTGGCCGCTCTCGGCGAACGGGATGCAGCTGCGGTGCACCTGGCTCGGGGTGTTCGGGAGCGCGATCCCGCCGAAGCTGCAACCGTCGAAGCGGGCTGGGCTGCGCTGCGTCGCTGGTGGCCCGATGCCGCGATCTGGCACCCCGGTGGGCTGCAGGGCTGGGTGGCCCAGGTGGTCGGCGAGCCCGGCGAAGCCCCTCCGGAGCCGCCATCTCTGGTGGGCGGGCCGCTACCGGGGGTCGACGTCGTCGTCGATGGCGGAGTCCTGGGGCTGGACTCCATCGAGGGCCCCGCGGTGGTGGACGTCTGGGCGACGTGGTGCCGGCCGTGTGTGCAGGCCTTGCCGAAGCTCCAGAGCCTCGCCGACGATCATCCGGACGTCCGGTTCCTGGCGGTGGCGGTCGACGAGCAGCAGGACGCCGTGGACGCCTTCTTCGCCGGGCAGGAGGCCGGTGCGCTGGGGCTGGCCTGGTGGAGCAGCACCTCGAGTCCCTACGAGACCCTGAAGATCGGTGGGGTTCCGTCGGTGTTCGTCCTGGACGACCAGTCCCGGGTGGTCTCGGTGCTGTTCGGGTCCGATGTCGATCGGCTGGCATCCTGGGTGAACACGGTGGACGGCGACGCGACGAGCGATGAGGAGAAGGGGAGACCCGGATCCGGAGGACCCTGACGGTGCTGCGAACCCTCGCACAACAGACCCGCATTCTCCGCGCCGTGGCGGGGCTCTCGGAAGCCGGAGACGCCGAGACGGTCCTGCGCACGGTGCTCTCGGTGGGGTCCGAGCTCCTCCTGGCCGGCAGCACCATGCTGGTCGAGGGTCAGGTCGTGACCGCCAGCCAGCCCGAGGCCCTGGTGGGGGCGCGCCTGCAGGGAATGGACGCTGGGGAGCAGGGCGGCGCCGTGTCGGCCACCGAAGCCCTGGCGATCCGCGTCGGGAGCGAGGAACCCACCCCGCTGGGGCCTGCGGTCACGCTGCAGCTGGCGGGGCGCATCCTGGTGTTCGCGGGGCTGCCCGAGGTCGACGAACGCCACGAAGCCCTGCTGGAGCCACTCCTGGACATGGGTCGCACGGCGCTGATGGCGGTCGACCGGCGTCTGCGCCGTCAGGAACGCGTGGCGAAGCGGCTGGAAGGCTCCGAGGCGATGGTGGTCGCGCTGGTCGAGAGCACCCGCGACCCCGTGTGGGTGCTGGACGAATCCCTCGTGCTGCGGGCGTTCAACCGGGCCTTCGTCGAGCTCATGGAGACGGGCTTCGGGCTCACACCAAAGATGCACACCACCCTCGAATCGCTGCCGGAGCCGCACCGCACCCGGCACGACAAGCTCTATCGGCGCTGTCTGCGAAAGGGCCCGTTGCGCATCGACTGGACCACTCCCGATCGTTCGCGGGTGTTCGACGTCGACCTGAACCCGATCCAGGTCGGTGGGCAGAACGTGGGCGTGTCGGTGTACTGCCGCGATGTCACCGAGGTCCGTCGTGCTGCGGCGCTGCTGGAGCGGGCCAAGGACGAAGCCGAGCAGGCGAACCGGGCCAAGAGCGCGTTCCTGGCGCAGATGTCCCACGAGATCCGGACGCCGCTGAACGCGATCGTGGGCCTGATCGAGCTCATTCTGCAGGAGGACGCCCCGCTGTCCACCGATGCCCTGCTCCAGTCGGTGAAGGCCAACTCGAGCTCCCTGCTGCACCTGGTGAGCGGGATTCTGGACTTCAGCCGGATCGAAGCGGGTCAGATAGAGATCCGCGCCGCGCCGATGGACTTCGAGGCCATGGTGACCGACGTGCTGGGCATGCTGCGACCCCGTGCTGAAGACCGGGGTCTGACGCTCGAGCTCGAGGTGGGCTCGGGGTTTCCCGACCGGGTGCGCGGCGACGAGTCGCGGCTGCGGCAGGTGGTCGTCAACCTGGTCGAGAACGCGCTGAAGTACACCACGGTCGGGACCGTGTGCGTGACCGTGGTGCAGGACGACGACGAGGTCGTGCTCACCGTCGAGGACACGGGTCCCGGCATCCCCCTCGAGGAGCAGGGCCGCATCTTCGAGCGCTTCCACCAGCTCGCTCGCGTCGGCGTGTCCGAGGTCGGTCCCACCAGCGGCGTGGGTCTGGGTCTGGCGATCACCCGGGAGCTGGTGCAGCGGATGGGCGGGAGCATCGGCGTCGATTCCAGGGTGGGCGAGGGAACCACCTTCGACGTCCGCCTGCCGCTTCCCGTCGTTCGTCCGGCGCCGGGCCACCCCACGTCGACCGGTCGTCGGCGCCTCGTTCGACGGTGTCGGGTGTTGGTCGTCGACGACAGCGTCGACAACCGGGCGGTGACGGCAGCCCTGCTGGAGCGGGTCGGCCACACGGTGGTCCAGGCCGCATCCGGGCAGGAGGCGCTGGACGAGGTCGAGCGTTCGGAACGGGCCGGTCGCGACGTGGAGTTCGTGCTGATGGACGTCCACATGCCCGGCCTGGACGGGCTGGAGACCGCGCGACGGCTCCGAGAGTCCGGATTCACGGCGCCGATCGTGGCTCTGACCGCCCATGCGACGAATGCGGTCGCCGCGTCGTGCAGGCAGGTGGGGATGGACGGGTTCCTGACCAAGCCCGTGCCCGCGGCCACGCTGGAGGAGACCGTGCTGGAGTACGGTCGCGGCGTCCGGGCGCTCGTGGTGGACGACAGTCGGGAGTCCAGGCTGATCCTGCGTGCCTGGCTGTCCCGCGCGGGCGTCGAGGTCGTCGAGGCAGGCACCGTCGAAGCGGCACTCGACCAGCCTGGCCCGGTCGACGTGTTGCTCGTCGATCACTCCCTGCCCGACGGCACGGGAGCGATGCTGGTCGATCGGCTGCGCGATGCGGGGGTCGATGCGCCGTTCGTGGCGATCTCGGGGCACGACGCCACCACCATCGCCGAGATCTGGCCCGATGCGTCCCGGTACGTGTGCAAACCGTTCACCGAAGAGGCCGTGCTCGCGGCGATCGAGGCCGCGCTGTCCGGCTGAGTCGGTGCACCCCCCGTGCCCTGATCAGAGCTGCTCGCCCAGGGCCTCGCGGATGATGGGCGACGGCGTGCCGACGCTGGTGACCCACAGCTGGTGCACGGCCCGCGTGGCTCCGACGTGCAACAAGCGCCGTGCAGACGGGGTGTCGGGCAGCTGGGCTGCGTTGGCTTCGACCAGGATGACGTAGTCGAACTCCAGCCCCTTGACCTGGTCGAGCTCGGTGATCTCGATGCCCGGGGCGAAAGTGAAGTCCTGGTCGGACACCCGCCGCAGACGGGGCACCTCGCCCGCTCGCAGCCCGCCGTAGTACGTCGCGGACACGTCCTGGCCGGGGGTGAGGAGCACCACCGACGCCAGGGGTTCGCTCTCGATGAGCTCCTTGAGCACGTCGGCCAGGAACGCCACGCATGCGCCGTGGTCGGTGAACCGGAACAGCTCGACGGGGGGACCGGACTTCGTGACCATCGGCGGGTCCTCGTCTTCGCGCAGGTCGCCGAGTACATCGAGGGCGAACTGCACGATCTGGGCCGATGAACGGTAGCTGACCTTGAGCGTGTTGACCGCGGTTCCCTCGACCCCGAGGTGCCGGAAGAAGTCGGTCCAGCTCGTGAAGCCGCTGTCGCGCATGACGTGCTGCTGCGTGTCGCCGGCCAGGGTGATGCTCTGCTTGTCGTCGAGGCATCCGAGCAGGACGCGGACCTCGGTGGGCGAGAAGTCCTGGACCTCGTCGATGGCGAGGTGCCGATAGCGCAGCGGCCGCTTGGACTTGTTGCGCAGGGGCCCGACGCGGAGCTGCCAGGCCCGGAGCAGGAGCGGCTCGTCTTCGGGCTCGATGGCGGCGTCGGCTTCCTTGTCGCCGTCGAGTCGGGCCAGCAGCTCGGAGGTGCGGTCGTGGCACCAGGTGGTGGCGCGGGCCAGCTCGGCGTCGGTGAACGCGCCGGGAGCGTGCTCTCGGACGACGGTCTTCAAGAGCTCGAGGTCGGTGATCGCGCTGATCCAGTCGTCGATGGCCTGATCGGCCGTGGCCTTGCCGTCGACGCGCTCCACCTGCTCTTCGAGGGCGCGGAGCAGGATGGGGTGCTGCTTGAGCTGGACCACCACCGCCGGGGCGGTGTGCCGCATGTCGCGCGGGATCTTCGAGAAGTGGCGCCGCCGCATGGAGTGGGCCCAGCCGCGGAAGGTCTGGACCGAGGCGCGGTTCACGCCGAGGGCGGGCAGCACGTGCCCCACGTAGTCCTTCAGGGCTCGGCTGAAGACCAGGAACAGGGTGAGGGGGGTGTCGTACTCGGGGCTCTCGTAGGCGAGCCAGGCGATGCGGTGCAGCGCGACCGTGGTCTTGCCCGAGCCGGCGGTCCCGCGGATGACGACGAAGCCCGAGCGGGGCTTGGTGATCAGCTCGAACTGCTCGGCGTCGATGAGCCCGGCGATGTCCGGGAGCCGCTTGTCGGTCCGGCGACGGTTCCCCGCCAGATCCGTGCCCAGTCTGCGTTCAGAGCCTTCACCGGCGCCGTGGGCGCGCAGGGCGGCCCCTTCGCCACCGGCCATCCGGGGAGGCTCGCGTCGACGGGCCTCCCAGGAGGGTTCCTCCGCTTCGGCCGAGCCGTCGGACGTTGCGTCCGTGCGCGCGAACGTGCCCTCGGGGGCGTCGACCCGCTGCAGATCGCCGCGCTCGATGGTGACCGTGCGGCGAGCCACCACCTTGCCTTCGACCAGGCGGCCCCCGAGCTCCTCCTCGTACTCCTCGCCCTGCTGATACCGGTAGAAGATCTTGCTGATCGGCGCGTTGCGCCAGTCGACGATGCGCATCCCGTTGTCGATGCGGGTGGCCTTGCCCAGGAACACGTCGCGCTGCCGACCGTTCTCCTCGAGCCGGACGTGGGCGAAGTAGGGGGTGTCGGGGTCGACCTGGGGCCGGTCGCGGGTGGCCCGGAGCTGGCGGAGCAGGGCGTGCTGCTGGTCGTACTGCATCAGCAACGCGCCGCGGTCCTCCTCCTTCGACTTCGGCAGCTCCTCGCGGAGGCGAACGAGCTCGGCCACGATCGACTTCTCGGAAGGCGGCGTGTCGTAGGGGTTCTCGGCCAGCAGCCGGCTGACGGACTCCAGCTGTGCGAGCTCGTCTGCAACCACGGGGTGTACGGCGTCCGTGTGCTCCACCGGGCCTCCAAAGGACCCCTCCGCATAACGGGTGGGCCGGGGTCCGGCTCGGGGATACGACGGCCCGGTGCGGCGAGGTCGGGAGGACCGATGGCAGACGACACGAACAGCGCGGCAGCAGAACAGGGCAGGAGCGCGGAGGCGCGGATCACCGAGCTCGAGGTGAAGCTCGCGTTCCAGGAGCACACCATCGCCCAGCTCGACGAGGAGCTGCAGAAGACCATCGCGCGCCTTCAGGACCTCGACGAGCGGCTGAAGCAGCTCCGCGCCGAGCACGAGTCGTCCCAGCAACCGCTCGACAACCCTCCGCCCCCGCACTGGTAGCGCCGTGTCACGTCGATAGGGGCTGTGCGGAGGTCGTATGCAGCACGTCGTCACCCAGCCCCGCGAGCCGTTCCCCATCGCGAACGGCGTTCTCACGGTCCATCAGATCCCCTCGTTCCAGGACAACCTGGTCTGGCTGATCGTCGGAGAGGGCGACGACGGACTGGAGGCCGCGGTCGTGGATGGTCCGCCGGACGCGGGGCCCGTGCTCGCGCGGTGCGAAGAGGTCGGCGCCACGCTGACCACGGTGCTCAACACCCACACCCACTGGGATCACATCGGGATCAACCAGGACCTCGACAAGCGCGGCCTTCTGGACGGGATGCGGGTGATCGGCCCGGAGCGTGCGGCCGAGGACGTGCCCGGGCTCACGGTGCCGGTCGACGAGGGCGACGTGTTCTCGCTGTTCGGGGTGCCCGTGCGGGTGATGCTCACCGAGGGGCACATCGACGGCCACATCTCGTTCGTGATCGAGGGCGACGCCGAGGGGCGCGGCCAGTCTGCGGTGTTCTGCGGAGACACCCTGTTCGCGGGGGGCTGCGGCTATCTGTTCGACGGCCCGCCCGCGAAGATGGCGAAGTCGCTCCAGCGGCTGGTCGAGCTCCCGGGCGACACCCTGGTGTGCTGTGCGCACGAGTACACCGAGGACAACCTGAAGTTCGCGTGGATGGTCGAGCCCGACAACGAAGCGCTGGCAGCGCGGATCCGGGAGGTCTGGGCGCTACGGGCCGAGGGGCGGTGCAGCGTGCCGTCCACCATCGCCGAGGAACAGGCGACGAACCCCTTCGTGCGCGGCGGTTCGCCGACCCTCATCGCGAGGGTGAGAGAGCTCGGCGACCTCGACAGCGACGACTACACGGACGTCGTGGCAGCCACCCGGGCGCTGAAGGACACCAAGCGGCACCGCGAGGTCGATCTGCAGCTTCCGGTGTAGCAGGTGGTGAGTGGCCCGATCTCCGCGTAAGCTGCCGCAATGACGACCCGCATTCTCCCCATGTCCGCCGTGCTGATCGCACCCTCGCTCCTGCTCGCGCCCGGGTGCAAGCAGGACACCGGCATCACCACGCTCTTCCCGCGCATCGCCACCGCGCCGGAGTCGCTGGAGTACGGCGAGGTGGCCGTGCCGCTCGACGCCGTCGACACGGTGTTCGTCACCAACGCCGGTCGGGCGGTCCTGCGGTTCGAAGCGTCCATCGAGGGCGACGATGCGTTCACCTTCGTGGATCTGGAAGAGGGGGAGATCGAAGTGGGCGTCGACGAGACCGTGCCGGTCGACGTGCGCTTCGCACCACCGAGCTTCCTGGACTACACGGGCGAGCTCGTCCTCACCACCAACGACGACGAGACCCCCGAGGTCCGCATCCCGCTCACCGGCGTGGGGGTCGACGCCCCGATGCCGGACATCCGCATCGACCCGCTCACCCTGGACTTCGGGGCGGTCACCCAGGGAAGCGCGGTCACGGAGTTCCTCCTGCTCGAGAACGTCGGGGACGCCCCGCTCGAGCTCGGTCAGGTCGACCAGGAGGGCAGCGGCGCGTTCACGCTCTCGACCGACCCCAGCGGCGACATCGTGGGCCCGAACTCCGAAGTGCCGGTGCTCATCACCTACACGCCGTTCTCCGAAGAGGGGGACTCGGGCATGTTGCGGTTCCCGAGCGCCGATCCGGACGAGCCGCTCACCGAGGTCGTGCTGCTGGGCAACGGCGGAGGCGACTTCGAGTACCCCGTGGCCGAGATCGACTGTCCGGGCACCAGCGCGCCCCCGATCTGGGTCGACCTCGATGGCTCCGGATCGTTCGACCCCGCGGGCTTCGAGCCCCTGACCTACGAGTGGACCCTGGTCTCCCAGCCCGACGGCAGCCAGGAGGATCTCACCAACCTGGTCTCCGACAGCACCGCGCTGTTCACCGACGTCGCGGGGCTGTACGTGGTCGAGCTCGTGGTCACGAACGATCTGGGCACCATCTCGGCTCCGGAGCGCTGCGAGATCGACGCCATCCCCGAAGACGAGCTGCACGTCGAGCTGTCGTGGGACACCCCGGCCGCCGACCTCGATCTGCACCTCGCGAGAGGCGGGGCCGACATCTTCGAGCCCGGCGACGATGCGAACTTCTGCAACAGCAGCCCGAACTGGGGCGATGCCGGCACCGACGACGACCCCCGACTCGACCTCGACGATCAGGGCGGGTTCGGCCCCGAGAACATCAACATCCTCGCGCCCGCCGACGACGAGTACACCGTGCGGGTGCACTACTGGGAGGAGCACGGCGACGACGTCGTGGTCGCGACCGTGAAGGTGTTCACGTACGGCGTCGAGGTGTACAGCGGTCAGCGCTCGATGACCCGGAACGAGGTCTGGGACGTCGGGATCGTCGACTGGCCGACGGGCAGCTTCGGTGCGCTGTCGGTGCCGAGCTACGACTCGCCCGACCGCAGCTGCACACCCTGAAGCCCCTACCAGCCGCCGCCGGGGATCTCCTCGGCGAGGTGCTGGTTGAGCTTGTCGGCTCCCCGCTCGCCCAGGATGCGGGTCATCTCGTCTTCGACGTCGAGCCGGTGGTCGATCAGCTGTTCGCGGAGCTGATCGCGCGTCATCCGGGTGGTGCCCATCTTCTCGCGGCTCTCCATCACGTTGGACGTGTAGGTCTTGAGGGCCAGGATGGCGTCCTGCTGCTTTTGTTTCGGGAACTGGTCGAGCCACTTGGTGGCGACCATGTTGGACTTGCCGTGCCACTCCTCGGCGGCCCGGGCGCGCTCGGCATCCCAGTCACCCGGCTCGTACGGAACGTCCTCGACGATCTCGCGCTCGAGCATCGCCCGCTTGCGCTGGTTGCGCGGGGCGCCCACGATCGGACGTCCATCCGGCCCACGCTGGGGCGCCTTTCGAGCGGGCGGTTCCGGGGCGGGCCCGTCTGGAAGGGCCTTTCGGCCGGCGACGCTGGGATCCATCTCGGCACGACGGGTCTCGTCGATGCTGGGACCGGTGTTGGTCCCGCCGACGACGACGAACACGCCGCCAGCGACGACGATGGCCAGTCCGGCCACGAGGGCGATGCGAGCCGGGACGGGGATGTTCATGGGATTCCTCCGGAGCGTGGACCGCGCGGGCGCGGATCGGTTCTCCAGCATGCTATTGCGATGGGGCGAGGAGGGCAGTCGTGGGTCGTTGGGTTCTGTGGGCAGCGCTGGTCGCCGGGTGCCAGTCCAACCTGGTGGCGCCGGAGGCGGACGGCGACGCGGATACGGACACCGACAGCGATTCCGACAGTGATTCGGACGCGGATACCGACAGCGATTCGGACGCGGATACCGACAGCGATTCGGACGCGGATGCCGACAGCGATTCGGACGCGGATGCCGACAGTGATGCGGATGCGGATGCCGACAGCGACGCGGATGCCGACAGTGATGCGGATGCGGACACCGACACTGATACCGACACCGATGCCGACCCCGTGGTCGAGGTGGAGTGGACCGGAAGCTCCCCGTCGTCGATGGTCGACATCACCATCACCGACCCCCTGGGCCGTACCGACTGGAACTTCGGGATCGCCGAGACCAGTGCCGGGACGGCCGGGTGGTACGGCGAAGACTGCTACGTCGGCACGGGTGGGTTCCTGTTCTGCCATCCGATCAACGGCACCCAGCTCTCCCTCGACCAGGTGGGGTCGCCGAACGACGTCGTCGAAGGCTCCACCACCCTGCTCTGGTCGGGGATGGACCTCACCTACTACCTGGAAGACGACGCGGGGAACTGCTGGGCCTGGGGCCACGACCCCAGCTACTACGCCAACCTCGGCTGCACCGATCTGGCGACCGGTGCCTCGTTCGGCCGCCGAGACCGGTGTTCTGGAATGGACCCCGCCGATCCGGCCCCGCTGGGCGGGCGTGTCGCGCTGACGTTCGACGACGGGCCCCACCCGACGGTCACTCCCCAGATCCTCGATGTGCTCCAGGCCAACAACGTGCCCGCCACCTTCTTCGTGCTCGGCGTGCAGGTCGCCGATCCCGCCACGTGGAGCATCGTCGACGAGATCCGCGACGACCCCCTGTTCACCATCGCCAACCACGGGTGGGACCACCCGGACATGTCGATGCTCACCACCCCGGCCGTGCACGACCAGATCACCGACACCGAGGACCTGCTCGCGACCTTCAATGTCACGCCGGACTTCTTCCGGTTCCCGTTCGGCTCGAGCACCTGCCAGACCGCCGACATCGTGCGCGACGACTACGGGCAGCTGGTCGCGGGCTGGCACGCCGACACCGCCGACTGGTGCTACGCCAGCGGGGGCACCTGCAGTCCGGCCGAGTACTGGCGCGTCCCGCCCACCTACACCAACGACATGATCGGCTACACGATGGCCCAGGTCGATGCGTTCGACGGTGGCGTCATCCTGCTGCACGACATCCACCAGAACACCGCCGACGAGCTCCAGGCACTGATCGATGCGCTCGTGGCGGGGGGCTACAGCTTCGACCACCTCGACGACCTGCAGTCGTTCCCGCGGCTGAACACCGACGACCCGTACGACTTCCCGTGGATGGGCGAAGCCTGCAGCGTGTCGAACGACACCTGCTGGCAGGTGGAGTGGAACGCCTGGTGCGAACCCACCGATGCGCCCGGTCAACCCGCCGATGCCGGGGTGTGTGTGCTGCCCTGCGACTCCACGCTGCGGTGCACCGACCGGGATGGCGTCGCGCCCCTGGCCTGCGTCGACGTGGGGCCGGGAACCACGGGCTACTGCCTGGCCGAGATCAGCCCACTCAACGGTCAGTGCGCTTCGGTCCCCGGCACTGTCGCCACCACCGCCAACGCGTGGGCGGGTGGCCTCGAGGATGTCTGCGAACCGTATTCCTGGTAGCGCCCTCGCGTGGTGACGCCCTTCGGGTTCTCGGGCTCGCCTGGTCGGCGGAACCCCCCTCCACCGGCTAAGCTCCGGCGATGCCTCCTGTCGCCGTCCGCCACGATGTCGCTCTCCGAAGCGCCCGCTCTCTCGGGTTCGTTGCGCTGCTGGGTGCGTCCGGGCTCGTGGTGGCGGGCTGTCAGTGCCGTCCGGAGCCCAGCGTGCCCACGCCCGCGGACACCTCTGAGCCCCAGCCCGACACCGCCGGCATGGACACCGCGCCTCCGCCGCCGTGCGACTGGCCCGAGTCCGAGCCCAACAACAGCGACGAACAGGCGGACATGCTTCCGCTCGAAGCCCAGGCCTGCGGCGTGTTCGGCGCCCCGGCCGACAGCGACTTCTGGTCGTTCCCGGTCACCGAGGAGACCTGGCTCGGCATCCGGGTCGACGCCGCCGAGAACGGGTCGTTCGCGAACCCGTCCGTGCTGCTGTCCGGCGACGACGGCCTGGCGGTGTTGCGCGACGACGGCAGCGAGACCGCCGACATCCACCTGTTGTTCCCCACCGACCCCCGCGTCTACACCCTGATCGTCCTCGAGCAGAGCGGCCAGGGCGACGACAACGACCGGTGGTTCTACGACCTCATCGCCACCGTGCAGAAAGCGCCCATCGAGTGGACCGAGAGCGAGGTCGAGCCGAACGACGCCATCGCGGACGTCGAGCTGTCCAATCCGGTGCTGTCGGGCGATGTGGTGTTCGGCGTGCTCGAGGACAACGACGACCGCGACCTGTTCCGGATCGACGTTCCTCCCGGTCGGCACGAGCTCACGGTGTCCGTGCTGGGCTTCGATCTGGGGTCACCCGCCGACACCGAGCTGCTGCTGAAGGACGCCACCGGCGCATCGCCCGGCTGTGGCCCCGACAACGACGCGTGTGTGTTCGAGCGGGGCGTACAGGGCTTCGAGCGCGACCCCGTCCTGACCTTCTCGAGCGATGGAGACGAGTCGCTGTACGTCCGCGTGCAGGCCGAAGACGGTCGGGGCTCCGCCGTGCACTGGTACGCCCTGGATGTGCTGCTCGAAGGCAACCCCGAGGAGCCTCCATGAATCGGGTGCTCCCGACGCTGCTGCCTCTCGTGGGCCTCGTGTTCGCGGGCGCTTGCAAGAGCGACCCCCCGGAACCCCTGCTGGACACGGGCTGGTTCACCGACACCGCTGCCGACACCGGAGACGACGGAGACGACGGAGGCTGTCCGAACCGCATCGAGCTGTCGGTGCCCGAGGGTGGCGAGACCGACTGGTACTGGCGCGAGATGCCACGGGTGTTCACGACCAACCGCAACCAGGCCACCTACGACGCGTTCGTCACCGATGCCGACGGCGTTCGGCTGCCGAGCACGCTGGAGTGGGCCCCCGACAGCCTGCGCTTCACGGTCCAGCACGATGCGCCGTTCGAAGCGTCGACCGCCCACACCCTGCACCTGGTGGACTGCAACGGGACGCGCACCGTGCCGTTCACCACCTCGGAGTACGGCGGGCCCATCGATGGCGGGCCCTCCGCGCTGCAGGGCCGAACCTACTCCCTGGACATCGGGTCTGCCGACTGGCTCGAGCCCGGCGGAGTGGCGCCGCTGCTCACGCTGTTCTTCGACACGCCCACACTCATCGGCGTGCCGCTCGCCAACCCGTCTCAGCTCCACCTGAGCTTCGCCATCGGGGACGAGGACGACGACGGCAACATCACCCAGGACGACCAGCCGCCGATCCCGTTTCCGGTCGTCGACTTCTCGCAGCAGCCCTACTTCGAGGCCGAAGCGCCGGTCGTGAACCTCGAGGTCAGCTCGGTGGTGATCCCCGTCTACTCGTTCGCCTTCTCCGGCACGTTCAGCCCGGATGGCACGCAGATCGGGGGCGGTACGGTCCGGGGGGTCGGCGACACCCGATTCGCGGGCCCGCTCCTGGGCAGCAACGACCCCAACGAGGTCTGCGCGACCGCTCAGGGGCTCGGCGTGCAGTGCAACCCGTGTCCGAACGACGGTGAGGTGTACTGCTTGCCGGTGTCCGTCCAGGAGATCGAGGCCGTCGAGGTCCCGGGGCTCTCGCTGGGCAGTCCGTGAGCGAAAGCGGCATCTGGCCTCACCTGCGGGCCCTGCTCATCGCGCTCCACCTGGTCGCGATCGGGTTGATGGCCGTTCCAGCCCCCGACGGCGGCATGAATCGGTCGGCGTGGCGCGATCCCACCGTGCAGGGCGAGTTCGAAGCGTGGACCACCCGCTTGAACGCCCTGGGCCTCGACTGGTCGCAGACCGAGGTCGAGGACACCGCCTGGGAGCTCGCGAGCGGCTACCAGCACGTCCGTCGGGCGCTGTTGTGGCCGTTCAAGCCGTACTACACCTACTGTGGCACCTGGCAGAGCTGGCGGATGTTCGTCGCGCCGCATCGCTACCCGGCTCGGCTGCAGATCGAGGTCGAGACCCCCGATGGCTGGGAGCTGCTGTACGTCGCGCGGAACGAGCGCTTCGACTGGCATGCCACGCAGCTCGATCACGACCGGATGCGAGCCGCCATCTTCCGCTTCGGCTGGCGGCCGTATCGCTCGCACTACAAGCGGTTCGGGCGCTGGGTGGCCGCGCAGGTGGCCCGCGAGCAGCCCGATGCGACGCGCGTGCAGCTCAAGTTCTGGAAGTACCGCACCGCGTCCCCCGAAGAAGTCGCGTCGGGGAACCTGCCCGACGGGCGCTTCGAGAAGAACCTGCTCTTCGAGCTGGAGGAGTTCCGCGCGCCACCACCGGGGGCCGGACCGCGATGAGCAGGGTGTGGCGGAGCTGGGTCGGGTTCACCAGCCGGACCGAGGCGGGGACCTCGATCGCGGTGTTCCGCATCCTGATCGGGCTGTGCGTCGTGCTCACGGTCGGGTGGGTCATCGCCGCAGATCTCGTCCACGTCCTCTGGGTCTCGCCCGAGCACGGCGGAATGTCGCGCATCGCCCCCGGGCGCATCGTGAACGCACTCGGAGGCCCCACACCGGCCGTGATGACGGGCCTCGCCTGGCTCACGTGTGCAATGGGGCTCGTGCTGGCGGGCGGATTCGGGGGTCCGATCGCGGGGCGCGCAGTGGCGTTCGTCACCCTGCAGCTGTTCATGGCCACGGTCGACATCAACGCGCTGGCCGGCGGGAGCTACGACGAGCTCCTCCAGAACGCCCTGTGGCTGTGTGTGTTGGCGCCCACCACCACCACCCTGTCGGCCCACTGCCGTCTGAAGACCGGTCGCTGGACCAGTGACGCCCCCGTCGGGGTGTGGGCGCGCTACCTCATCGTGATCCAGCTCGTGATCATGTACGGCTCGACCGGCCTGCAGAAGCTGTCGTCGTACTGGACGCCGGGCGGGGACTTCTCGGCGCTGTACTACATCCTGCAGCAGCCGAGCTGGCACCGGTTCGACATGCGCTGGGTGGCGTCGATCTTCCCGCTGACGCAGATCGGCACGGCAGTCAGCTGGTTCTGGGAGGTGTTCGCACCGCTGTGGTTGGTGGCGTTCTACTTCTCGGAGACCGCGGATCGTCCGGGTCGGGTGCGGGCGGCGTTCAACCGACTGCAGGTGCGCTGGGTGTACGCCGTGCTCGGGGTGGTGTTCCATCTGGCCCTGACGGTGCTGATGGACGTCGGGCCGTTCGCCCCGATCAGCCTGGCGTTCTACGCGGCGCTGGTGCACCCGCACGAGTGGCCGGAAGCGATGCGCCCCCGCTCGTAGCGCTGGCGCTCAGAAGACGCGCTTGCGCCGCTCGAGCTGCTCGGCTTCGGTCTTGCAGTCGATGCACAGCGTGGCCACGGGACGGGCCAGGAGCCGCTTGTAGGTGATCGGTGCGCCGCAGGACTCGCACACGCCGTACTCGCCTTCCGAGATGCGACCCAGCGCGTGGCGGATCTTGCCCATCAGGCGACGCTCGCGGTCGGCGAGGCGCAGGGAGAAGTCGCGGTTGGACTCGCTCACGGCCAGGTCGAGGGCATCGGCATCGGTGGAGCGGACGTCCGTGAGGTCGTGCAGGGCCTCCTTCGACTGCTTGAGCAGGCCGTTCAGCTGCTCGTTCAGCATGCCGTTGAGGGTCTCGACCTCTTCGGCGGACAGGTATTCGTCGGGGGGAAGCTTCGTCTCGGACATCACGGGACTCCAGGAGGCCACGCAGTTTAGCGCGGAGTCGGGGCGGGTGACAGGGGAAAAGGGATCGAATGAAAAGCACGAACGGGCGCGACGTCAAGCGCTCGGGGTCCCGGACGCGACCACTCCGTTCGTTCGCGCGGTCGGTAGCGGTTAGCATGCGGCGTGTCGAGACGGCTGCTCCATTCCGACTGCGCGGTGCTCTCGTCGCCTTCCGGTCCCGCTGATGTTCGCGCTTCCACGCTGCGCGTCGGGCCGGCGGCGGTGATCGTCGACGGGACCACGATCGTCGCGGTCGAGCGGGGCGTGTCGGCTGCGGATCTCGATGCGCGGCTCTCCGATCCCGACGACGTGCTCGGGGCGTCGGTCGACGAGGTGGTGCGCCTGGGGCGTCGGATCCTGGCCCCGGCCTTCGTCGATGCACACACCCACCTCGCCATGGCGGTGTTCCGGGGAGTCGGGCTGTCGTCGCTCGCAGGCAACGTGGTCGAAGACCTCTACTTCCACGTCGAGACCCGCTACGAGCCCGGTGACATCGAGGCGTTCGCGCGACTGGGAGCGCTGGAGGTCCTGCGTGCGGGCACGGCGGTGGTCTGGGATCACTACTACGCCGCTCCAGAGGTCGTCTCCGCGTTTCGCGACGTGGGGCTGTCGGCCGTGATCGCACCCACACTCCAGGATCTGGATGGTCCCGGAGTGCCCGGTCGCCACGCTCAGCTCGAAGCCACCGTGGCCATCGCCGAGGATGCGTCCCTCGCCGATGCCGGCATCGTCGCCGCCCTGGGCCCACACGCCACCGACACCGTCAGTGCGCCGTTCTGGGACGCGATCGCCGACGTCGCGAGCCGGCACGACCTTCCGATCCACGTGCACTGCGCCCAGAGCCGCGAGGAGTACACCCGCGCGGTCGACGCCACCGGAATGAGCCCGATCGGCATGCTGGGGAAGGGCGGGTGGCTGGGCGAAGCCCCCAGCACGGTCCTGGTCCACGGACAGTTCATCCACGCGTCCGACTTCGCAGCCCTCGACCCCAGGCGCGACGTGCTCGGCTACTGCCCCGCGAGCCAGATCCAGTACCTGTTCCCCGCGTCGATCCCCGACTGGCGTGCGGCGGGCTTCGAGGTCGTCCTCGGCACCGACTGTGGAGCGTGCAACGACGGCATGAACGTGCAGCACGAGCTCCGGCTGCTCGCGGCGGGGGCGCTGTTCGGCGTCGCCCGCGACCCCGCCTACCGCGCGTTCTTCGACAACTCACCCTCCACCGGAGCCCTGCTGGACGGGGTGTCCGAGGCCCGAGCCGCTCGGCAGGCCGACGGGATGGACGCCGAAGCCGTGCTCCGCTGCGTCTGGGACGTCCCCGGCGCGCTGCATCCGGGTCTGCGAGCGGGGCGGATCGCCGAGGGATGTCGGGCGAACCTGCTCGTTATCGACCCCGACCATCCCGCGATGTGGCCGGCCAACGACATCTTGCGGTCCCTCGCGATGCAGGACGTCTCGCCGGCGATCGATCGGATGATGGTGAACGGCCGCTGGATGACCCCCGACCGGGAACACCACACCCTCGGTCGCACGCCGGAGCACCGCGAGATGGCGGCCGAGGCGAGCGCGCGACTGGCACGCCTGCTCGGATGATCGCCGCGTGAGCACGTCGTGAGCACCCGTGGGTGACGCGCCGGAGCAACGCTGGTGTCGCACTCCTCCAATCGATGGGGACGGAGGTGTGCAGTGATCGCGATGATGAGCATGGGATGGGCCTGGGCGGCGGACCCGGGATCGATCGACGTCCACGACCCGAAGCGGCCGATCGCCATCGGCACGCGGGCGGGCGTGTGGACGGGCCCCTACAGCGCGCCGGCCGTGGGCGGACACATCAAGATCGCGGCGTCCGAGAAGGTGGGGCTGGAAGGCTTCGCGGACCACACGTTGCTGGTGCGTGACGCGGTGGCGCGGCACGACCACATCCTGGGATTCCACGCCTACACGCCGGCGTTGATCGGCAACGAGCGCTGGTTCCTCTCGCCCACCATCGGGGCCTGTGTCGACTTCCGGATCGACAGTCCCATCGGGGATCGCGCGACCCGGCCGCCGTCGACCACCGACGTGCTGTTCGGGGCGCACGCGGGGGGCATCGCCGAGGTGGCGCTGGGGCGGGGGTGGAGCCTGGAGTCGACCGCCACGGGCTTTCTGTACATGGGCAACGCGTCGGGCACCGCGCCCGATGGCTCCTGGACCGGGAGCGTGTCGAACCAGCTGAAGACCTCCGCGGTCGCCCAGGTCCTCGGAAGCGTGAACTACCGGCTGTGAGGCGTCTCGTCCCGTTGCTGCTGGTGGCCGGGTGTCTGCCGGATCTGGGCGAGCAGAGCATCGGTGCGCACGCCTCGCAGTGCGGCACGTGTCATCCGGACGAAGCGGCGGCCCTGGCGGCGTCCCGGCACGCCGACCCCGACTCCAGCCCGCTGTTCCGGGCGCTTCGGGAGGATGCGGCGCTCCGGCTCGACGCTGGCGCGTTCTGTGACGGGTGCCACCGCTCCGAAGGCATCACCTGTGTGGACTGCCACGGCGCGATCGGGGCGTTCGCGGGGGACGGCGCTCCGAACGGACACCTGATCCTCGACGAGACGGGGCCCGTGCGCGGCGGGCGAGGGGAGGGGGCGCCGCACGCGACGGTGCCGGGGGGGTTCCTGAACGACAGCGCCTTGTGTGGGGCGTGTCACGAGGTGGATGGGCCCGCGGGCTTCGAGGAGCAGCCGTTCTCGGCCTGGCAGGACTACACGGCATCCGGAGGCGAGCAGACGTGTCAGGACTGCCACCTGGACGGGCACGGCTTCGAGGGGCTGCAGGCCGACGCTGCAGCGCTGCTGCAGCGGGGGATGGCGCTTGCGTGGACCGGGGACGGCGTGCGGCTCGACAACCTGGCCGGCCACGCGCTGCCGGACGGGGCGGCAGTGACGCGGTCGCTGTGGGTGGAGTCGCGGCTCGATGGGGAATGGACGGGCGAGAGGGTGCCGCTTCACCCCGAGCTGCTGCGCGACGGCCAACCGGTCGCGAACCCGGTCGACGCAGATGCGGTCGTGCATCGGTCCGTGCCGCCGGGCGGTTCGGTGGTCCTGCCCTTCGATCGGCCCGCAGACACGGGGGTGTTCGAGGTGTGTGTGCGCTATCGGTCCATCCGCGCCGAGCTCGCAGTGGAGGTCGGGCTCTCCGTGCCGGACGCGGTGACGGTGAGCTGCCTGTGACCACCAGCACCGACCGCTGTTGTCGGGCGAACCCGTCGTGTCCTCCGCCGTCCAGGTGGTCGCCAGCAGGTCGGTCGACGTGCGGGAGTGGCTGCTGGAGAGGCTCGGGCACACGCACAGAGCCACAGGGGACGACGGACGATCGACAAAGGAGTGCGTCGATCGGCGAAGCGATGCTGGTAGACAGCGTCGTCAGAGCCTCAGAGCGCCAGCACTCCCGTAGACACGGGGTAGTCGACGTGTTTCGTCGGTGTCTGGATGGCGATGAACGAGGCACCGGTCGCGCGGTGTTCGGAGAGCCCGTGCCGGCAGGCCCATCGGCGAGACGGCGTTCGGACACGGCGGCAGGGCGGGCCTCTTCGAAGCCTCCTCGCTCTGCGCGACCTCCGTGAGCGAAGCGCTCTGCGAGCGACAGCGCACCGTGGTGGAATTGGGGAGCTGAATCCTGTTGCATCGCCCGAACGGTCGGCAATGCGTGCGCCCCGCCGACACGTCGATAGGGTCGAGGTCGATTCAGATCCGGTCGTAGTCGACGAAGGCCTTGATGATCGCGCACTGGGACAGCTCGGGCAGCTCGCCCAGGAAGTCCGGCGGGGCGTCCTTGTACTCCTTGTCGAGCACGGCCATGCACCGCGTGGCGACGGCGTTCGACATGATGTCGCCCACGTAGCGGGCCACCCACTCGCGCTGGGGCTGCAGGATCTTCTGGCTGGCCAGGTTGTCGATGGGTGTGAGGCTGCGGTCGTTGAACTTCAGCTCGTCGTAGTCGTACTTGAAGTCCATCGCGGCCAGCTTCACCAGGCGCTGAGCCAGCCAGTAGGGCTCGCCTTCGTCGGGCAGGCCGCGCACGCTGGCGCCGAAGTGCACGGCGAACCGCTGGGCGATCTTGTTCAGGTTGTCGCGGTCGTCCTCGCCTTCGACGTGCATGCACTCCCGGCCGCCCATCGTGGACGTTCCGCCGGCATCGGCGATCTTGGTGCCGAGGAGCGCGTTCTTGTCGATGGGGTCGGGGCCGAAGTCGGCGGTCTTGAGCAGCGCCTCGATCTTCATGTCGGGGTCGACCGAGAGCGCCACCGAGTTGCTCACCAGCGCGTCGAGCTGCACGTTCTCGAGACCGAGACGCACGGCCTGGCGGTACGTCAGCGCGAGGGGCCCGCGTCCACAGACCTGCTCGCCGTTGCTGTCCTCGACGATGCGCCACTCCTGGGAGCCCGCGCGGTCGGGTTGTGCCGCGACGTACGACAGGGTCTCGGCGGCGCTGGGCGGCACGGCCTTGCCCATGGCCCGGTAGAACTTGGCGGCTTCGCTGTTGCGGGAGGCGTAGACCCACTGGTAGTCGCCCCCGCGGCCGAAGCTGCGCTTGAGCGACTCGGCGTAGGCGTTCCGGATCTCGCCGGCATCGAGCAGTGTGGACCGCCACTCCCGGTCCTTCAGGATGTTCTGCGTGAGCTGGGGAACACTCGGCCCGCCGGAGCCCGAATCGCCGGTGCCCTGGAGCTGGTCTTTGCAGGTCTCGTACTTGGTGACGTAGTTGTTCTTGCTGGAGTTCTGCGAGAGCGCCGCACACGACGCGCCCCCCGCGAAGAACCAACCGGAGATCATCATGATCCCGGCCACGATGTAGACGGGGTTGAAGATCTGCCCCGACACCACGAAGCGGTAGCCGTACTGGAAGAAGTTACCGGCCTTGGTCGACATGACCTTGGCCAGCCCGCGACGCTTGATCTCCTCGAGCAGGCCCTTGCTGGTGGGCATGCGCTTCATGGCCTTGTCGGCCAGGCTGCCCCCGACGCCGTCGCGTTTCTTCTCGGGCTGCTCCTGCTGGATGTAGAACCGCGGCCCTTCGGGGGTGACCAGCGAGAAGCCGTCTCCGGTGCGCACCGCCATCGGGGTGACGATCTGCTTGGGCTTGTTGGAGTTCGCGCGCCAGATGTAGACCGTGGCCGTGCGGTCGACGGGGGCGATGATGAAGCTCTCTTCGCCCTGCTGGAGCACCTTGACGTGCTGCGGCGACACCCCGAGCGTCTCGGGAAGCGAGATGTCGTTGGTTTCGGGATCGCACCCCAGTCGGATCTCGACCCCCTTGAAGGGGCCGAATCGCATCCCACCGAACTCGGGCGACAGCTGCAGGAAGGTGACCAACGTCATGTTCCTAGCGTACCTCACTGTCGGCCGGGATGGGGGGAGAGGCCGCGGTCGAGTATGATTGAGGCGTGAACATCTACCTCGTGCCGTACACCTGGTTCCGCCACATCGTGCTCGCTCTGAACGTAGGCGGAGCCGCGATTGTCGCGTGGTACGTCACGCAGCTGTGGGTGATCGGGCTCGCGCCGACGTTCCACCGGATGGGGCTGTACTGGCCCCAGTCGCTCGAAGGCGCGGTGTTCCTGTCGTTCATCGGCGCGTCGATCGCATTCACCAGCGTGCTCACCGAGGGCTCGTTGCGGCGGCGCGGCATGTTCTGGCGCGGGTTCTACGCGATGTACGCGGCCATGCTGACGTTCTTCGGAACCGCCACGGTCTACGCCGTGTTCCGCGCGATCGTCCCCTGGATGAGCACCGAGCGGTACCTCGAGGTCACCAAAGACCCGTCCCTCGTCACCCTGCGCTACTCCCTGGCCGTCTGGTCCCTCGCAGGGGTCATGAGCGGCCTCGGCCCGTTCCTGGCGCGGAAGACCCAGCGGTTCATGGCCCGCACCTTCGGCATCGGGGTCGACGGGTCGGTCCGGCCGCGCGCGAACACGTGGTCCACCCGGTTCGCCCAGCTCTTCTACCACACGGGCGGGGGCTTCTCGGCGGCGGTCTTCGGCGCTGCTGCCTGGCAGTACTTCGGGCAGTACCGCGACGTGGGCGGCGACCTCTACCTGGCGTCCGCGGCCGCGGCGTTCCTGTGGGGCACGTTCCACGGCCTTCTGACCTGGGGAATCCCCGACGACCTGTACGCGGGCTGGATCCGGATCCTGAGCCCGGAACGCTACGGGCTGCGCATCCCCATCGACCACATCGACGGCAAGCCCTCGGAGCGGTTCGTCGGGCACTTCCCGCGCGGTCTCGACATGTACATGCCCGCCGAGCACGGGGTGGCCGAGCTGCACACCAGCTTCGTGGTCGACGCCGATCACAACTACGCCGTGCGCGGTCTGTCGGTGCAGCCCACCCTCGTGAAGCGGTTCCTCGAGAAGATCAACCTCGGCTACGACCCGCGTCGCCCGGCTCCTCTCGAGACCCAGCTGCGCATGGGCGACCGCATCCTGATGGGCAGCGCGAGCGAGTCGTCCGAGGTCGAGTTCCTGTTGCTCCCCAAAGAGGAGAGATGATGCGGCGGACATCCATCGTTGGAGTGTTCGCCATCTTCGGGGGGCTCCTCGCCCTGCTGATGGCCTGTCAGACCGCCGTGCATCCGGCCCCGATCATCGGGTCGACGTATCGGATCGACGACGACAAGCAGGAGCGCGAGTCCGAGCTGCTCCTCGACATCCTGAC
Organism: Myxococcota bacterium; assembly: GCA_965224055.1. Taxonomy (GTDB): domain Bacteria; phylum Myxococcota_A; class UBA796; order UBA796; genus JACKEQ01. Next base: position 8,663,838 of record OZ245034.1, read on the forward strand.
CACCCAGGAGGAGTGCGCCCGCGCCAAGATCGACGAGGTGGAGCTGTGTCGGCCCCGTGTGGACCGGGCCACGGGCGAGGTGCACCTGAGCTTCACCTTCCGCGAGCCCGTCAGCACCAACATCTTCCCGATCCCGCTGGCCGAAGACCAGATCCTCGTCAGCCACGACAAGGCCCGGCAGTCCGACTACCAGCTCATCCCCCACGACCCCCGCACGGCCGGACAGATCTACTTCGTGATCATCGACGGCAGCTCGTCGATGTACGACAACGAAGGCGAGCGGGTGAAGAAGGTCTACCGCGCGCTGATGTCGAAGCAGGTGGTGAACGCGTTCTTCCCGGCGGGCGACCGGAAGACCGGCGTGGTGCTGATGCAGTTCACCGACAAGCTGATGCCGCTCGGTGGCGGCGAGCCCAAGGTGATCCGCAGCCCCAAGAAGTACCGCGAGACCATCAAGGATCACCTGCTCGTCCGCAGCGGGGGCTTCACGCATCTGTACGGCGCCGTGCGCACGGGCATGACCGAGCTGATGCGGCACGAGAACATCAAGCGCCACATGACCGGCCAGGCGCGCGCCACGTTCATCGTGCTCACCGACGGCTTCAACAACGAGAAGGCATCCGACACGTGCGGAACGAACGTCCCGCGCCTCACCGAGACCCTCGAGGTGGTGAAGAAGGCCCGGCAGGGGCAGGGCGGGACCACGGTGAAGCCGGTGCTCTACACGGTGGGGCTCGGCAAGCGGTACCGCGACGCCACCAAGCCCGAAGGCCTGAACCAGTCGGTCACGCCGAGCGCGCTGTGCGGTCAGTACGTCGACGAGCGCATCGACAGCAACCTCGAGGTGTTCGGTATCGACCAGATCTCGCTGGCCTGGCTCGCCGAGGCCGGGGGAGGTCGGTCGTTCGTCAAGCAGAAGCCGCGAGGGCTCGCCCAGGTGTTCCTGGAGGCCGCGGCCAAGTCGTATCGGTGGTTCGAGGTCACCTACCGGGTCCCGAACCCCATCTACCACCGGAAGAGCTTCGAGGTGGGGCTGCGACTGCAGCAGGGGTACCGCTCGCGCACCACGGTCGAGCTGCACCCCAATCCCTGGTTCGACGGTCCGTCCGGCACCACCGAGCCTGGCGCTCGCTGGGCGTCGCTGACCTCGCTCAACCACGCGCTCACGGTGTTGATGCCGCTGCTGGGATTGCTGGTGTTCCTCAACTACATCGGGGCCGCCAGCTTCAACGCCCGCCGCGCCATCTTCCGTCGCGCCAAACCGCGCCGGCGCAAGTGACCTCGCTGTATTCGTCGAAGACGGGTGTAAGTCGCCGGTCCGTCGGCCGTTGGGGAGCTGACGGCGCTTTGTCCCGCCCGGAACGCCGTTCGCTTCGGTTACCCTGAAACAGTCCGGACGCCGCTGGAGACTCCACGCATGGCCAACAACTCCAATCCCCCACGTCCCAAGGGTCCGCCTCGGCCTGCGGGTGGAGGCCGAAAGAAGTCGACGCGCCCGTCGGGTCGACCGCGCCCCAGCAAGGGGGGTGCGAGCTGGAAGCCCGGCGGGGGTGGGTCGGCCGCCGAGCCACCGGTCAAGCCGCCGTCGCAGCCTCCTCCCAAGCCGCCCAAGCCCGCTCCGGACGCGCCGAACGCCAAAGACGACCACCTGCAGATGGTGCCGCTCAACGGCAAGTCCGACGACACGTACGACGATGGCAAGCGGCCGGATTCCTCTACGCAGTTCTTCGCGATCCCCCATGCGAATCGCCAGAAGTCCGAGCCTCCCAGGGCCAGGCCGGCGGCGCCGCCTCCCGCAGCCGGCGGGGGCATGCCGCCCGGTGGTCCGGCTCCTGCAGCAGGTCCTCAGCCCGTCGGTCCCGCTCCGGTCGTCGGAATCCAGGGTCCGGTCGCGGCGGGCCCTATGGCTGCGGGTCCTCAGGCCGGTGGCGCTGCGGGATTCGTGCCGCCGAACCCCGACGAGAACCGCACCACCTCCTACCGCGTGTTCGGCGTGGTCCTGGGCCTGGCGGGCATGGTGTGCGCCGCGCTCGTGGTCACGGTCGGCCTCGTGGTGTTCGCCGTCATCGCGAACCAGGAAGAAGAGAAGCTGCCCGAGATCGTCGACCAGCAGGTGAAGCGCCCCATCGCGCCCATCGGAGACGTCGACACGGGTGGAGCCGGGATCGCGAACGCGCCCATCAAGCCCGCACCGGTCACGCGTCCCAAGCCGCGTCCCCGGCCTCGCCCATCCAACCCCAAGCCCGCACCCAAGGCGGCTCCGGAACCGTCCAACGCCACGGCTGCCGGCGAGCCGGGTCAGGTCTCGGTCACCATCCCGAGCGAGATCCACGTCACCCAGGTCGAGCTCAACTGCACGGGCACCAACTACCGCAAGCGGGCGCCGGTCAGCGGCAACAAGGCCGTGTTCGACGGCGTACCCGCGGGCGACTGCACCATGACCTTCAAGGGCGGAACCGTCGCCACCAAGGTCACGGTCCAGGCCCCCAAGAGCTTGAACTGTCGGGCGCTCGGAACCAGCGCGCTCGCCTGTCAGTGAGGCGCGGTTGAGCCGCCGTCCAGGGCCATCTGCACCGCGTCGCCACCCAAACCGTGCAGGGGGTCGTGAACGCGCACGGGGTCGCAAGCCCAGGGCGCTTCCGCGCAAGCCGGCTTCGAGTGGGGGGCGGGCCCCATCGCACGCCAAGACCGGGATGATCTCGCTGCCGAAGGCCCGAGCGGCCGGCGCACCTCCAGAGTCCCCTCCCGCCGAGCCCGCACCCGCTCCACCACCGGCGCCGATCCCTCCCGGCGGCTTCGGGATGCAGCAGCCCATGGCGCACGGCCCGATGGTGGTGAATCCGGTGGTGGCGCAGCATGCGGCGCCTCCTGCGCGCGGCTCGGGGCTCGGCATCTGGTTGGCGTTGTTCGGGGCGCTCGCGGCGTCTGCGGGGCTGCTCCTCATCGTGGTGGCCGTCACCGTGGGGCTGTTCGCGGGGGGCTACATGGGGCCCACCGAACCGGATCGCGTGGTGCAGGACGATCCGCGTCCGCCTCCGGTCGAAGAGTGGGAAGACGAGGACTTCGGCGAGCTGCGCATCCGGGACGGGAGTCGACGCAACACCGGGGGTGGGGGCACCCGCACCGCGCCTGTGGTGGTCCCGGATCCCGAGCCCGAGAAACCCCCCGAGCCCACGGGTCCCGCGCCAGACAGCATCACGCTGACGATTCCCGGAACGGTGCGCATCACGCAGGTGGAGCTGTCGTGCCCGAGTGGTAAGCGGGTCCGTCAGGCGCCCTCGGCGGGTCGGGTGGTGTTCACCGGGGTGCCCAGCGAGACCTGTCGGGTGTCGTTCAAGGGCGGCACGATCACCACACAACTCTCGGTGGATCCGGGGGTTTCGCTGAACTGTCAGCCCCTGGGCTCGTCCGCGCTCGCCTGTCGCTGAGGTTTTCGAGCTTCGTTTCCAACGTTTGGCTGCTCCCCTCCGTCACAGGTCCAGAAGATGATCGGACGATGACGGGAGACCGCCGGGGCCTGCAGATGCGCGACTGATCGCGCTCCAGTTCCCAGCGGCCCGACGGAGGGTGTGTGAGACGACTGGGCTTCGGCGCGGGGACAGGACGGGTGTGTCTGCAGCTGGTGGGCTGCATTCTGCTCGTGTGGACGGGGCTCATCGCGATGGACGCGGCTGCGGGCCCCTTCGGACGGGGCGGTCCGGTCGACGAGCTGCTCGAGGAGGGCAAGGTCGAGCTCACCGACGCTGAGAAGCGCAAGCAGGAACGCCTCGCGCGGCTCGCGGCGCTCAACCAGGAGCGCTCGGCGCGGGTGGTGGTGTTGAAGTGGCGGGACGTGGACGTCGACTACCGCAACGAGATCCTGCGGCGGAATGTTCGAGCGCGCATCGCCCGGCCCTCTGCGCGGTTCTACCCGGATGTCGACCTGTACCAGCACGGGCGCAAGGAGCCGGACTCCACCATCCGGCCGCTCGATCAGCGCGGCTCGGTGCCGGCAAGCGCCATCGACCGGGTGATGGCGTCGGTGCACGAGATCGAGTCCACGCCCTGGGAAGCCCTGTCCGAGACCCAGTGGGGTATCGAGGCTCACGAGCTGAAGGAGCTGGTCGACGACGAGATCTGGTTCGTCGATCGTCCGGAGCTGCGCGAAGCCCTGTTCCGTGCCTACGCCGAGATCGGCTACGCGGCCGAGAACAGCAACAACCCCACCCCGCCGTACTTCGAAGAGGTGTCGGGGATCGGGGTCAACTACTACTACTACCTGGCGGGCGCGATGGCTTCGCGCGAGCCGTCGCTGATGGGCAAGCTCACCAACACCGAGCGCCACGACAGCGTGAAGACCTTCAAGGACATGGTCGATCGCGGCGAGTTCCAGCCGATGACCATCAACTTCGAGGTGGACGGGGTGTTCGACCCCAACCGGTTCGTGAGCGAGTACACGGTCTGGTTCAACGGGCTCGAGGGCGAGATCTCGAACCTGGAGGGTCTGTTCGACGTGCCGCCCGGTCGGATGGACGTGTACCTGAAGCGCGACGACGGCCACTCGCTGGCGGTCCGGCTGGAAGCCGTGCGGCTCGACGATCAGGAGCTGCAGAACGTGCGGTTGCAGGCCCGCAAGCGGATGGGTCTCGACCTCATCGACCAGCTGATGCTCGACCCCGAGCAGTGCATTCCGGACATCGACGGCGACATCGTCAACTACCTGGCGATCTACCAGAAGCTACACCCCGCAGCCGACCTGTACATCGCCGTGCCGCGGGCGGGGTCGGTGCACGACGTGCTGCTGTGGAAGTGGAACGCGGATCGCGGGCACCTCACGCGGGTGAACGACAACACCGGCGGATTCCCGGTTCGCTTCGTGGCGTTGGCTGGCGCAGGAGTCGTGCTCTCGGGGCTCTCCGCGGAGTTCGACCCCACGAAGACCATCGAGGACACGGACGGCGTGACGCGGCCCCGCACCCTGCTGGAGCAGTCGCTCACCCCGCGTCCATCGAGCTTTCCGCTGGCCTTCCAGCTTCGCGGCCACGTCAGCCGGCTCATGGTGGGACTGCAGATGGATCTGGCACTGCGAGCGGACGGAAAGCGGTGGACCGAGCTGCGCTACGACGGGGGGAACCGCGACTATCTGGTGGAGCCCACGGTGGGATCGGGGAACGCGACCGTCTACGAGCAGACCTACGGGGATGCCCGGATCGCGCGGGGCGACGTCAACGAGATCGACGGGCGCTCGCTGCGGGAGCTGACGTTTCAGCGGGGGATGTTCGTGAACGTCGCGGGCGTGCTCGGCAAGGACGCGCCGTACGGCTTCGGGCCCCGTCTGGGCCTGCGCTCGGGGTGGTACAACGCGCCGCGTGCGATCGACATGACCGCCCATGCGGGGTGGTCGATCAAGCCGCCCATGAAGAAGACCGATCGCGCGGACACGCGGGTCTTCCCGGTGATCGACACCGACCTGTTCGCCGGGATGGCGGTGCCGTTCCGCGACAGCAAGCTGCTCCTCACCACCTTCGAAGGCACAGGAGAGGAGGCGACGTCGCTCACCACGAACGAGGGCGACACGCTCTGGACGCCGATGGCGCGCGGGGGTCGCGATCAGGGAGCATGCCTCGACCCGTCGGCATGCGATGTGCGCAAGCTGGGCACCCCGATTCCGGCGTTCGGATTCACTCTGAGTGCCGGACTCACGTTCTGAACGGGTCGCAACGGGCCGCATGCGCTATGCTCGGCCCCCGACGCGAGGAGAGGCTGATGCTGAGTGCGTTGTTGGTCGTCGCAGGGCTGCTGTTGCCGAGCGCCCACGCCGGTCCACCCGATGTTCTTCCCACCGAGCCCGGCGCTCGAGCCGAGCAGGCCGAGCAGTTCGGTCCCTTCGGTAAGGAGCCGATCGAGGCCGCCAAGGAGAAGATCGACGAGAAGAAGACCAAGGAGCAGGAAGAGGCCGAGAAACGCCTCGAGCGCCTCCGTGAGGCCCAGGCGCAGAAGCAGGCGCGCGTGGTCATCCTCCAGTGGCAGGACTCCGACGTCGACTACACCAACGAGACGTTGCGCCGGAACATCCGTACCCGGATCGCGCGTCCCAACGGCAAGTTCTACCCCGACGTCGACCTGTACCAGGCGGGCCGCAAAGAGCCCGACGAGACCCTGCGTCCCCTCGACCAGCGCGCCAAGGTGCCGGACTCCGCGATCGACACCATCATGGCGGCGGTCGACAAGGTCTCCAGCATTCCGTGGAGTGCGCTCTCCGAGACCGAGTGGGGGATCAAGGCCTACGATCTCAAGAAGCTCACGGAAGAGATCTGGTTCATCGATCGCCCCGAGCTGCGCGAGCCCATGTTCCTGCTCTACGTCCAGATCGGGCGTGCCGCCGAGAACAGCAACAACCCGACTCCGCCGTTCTTCGAAGAGGTCGCCGGGATCGGGGTCAACTACTACTGGTACCTCGCCGCAGCGATGGCCAGCCGCGATCCGGCCCTGATGTCCAAGCTCAACGACCAGGAGATGTACCGGAACGTCGAGAACATCAAGAAGGACATCGAGTCGGGTCGCTACTCGCCGATGACCCTGAACTTCGAGGTCGCAGGCCGGTTCAACGCCGCCAAGTTCACCGAGGAGTACAAGGTCTACTTCAACGGTCTGGAAGACCAGATCACCAATCTCGAGGCGCTCTACGACGTGCCGCCGGGGCTGATGGACGTCTACCTCGAGCGCGCCGATGGCCACTCGATGTCGGTCCGCATCGAGGCCGTCAAGCTCGACAGCGAAGAGCTGTACGGCGTGCGGGATCAGGCCCGCAAGCGCATGGGGCTCGACTTCATCAAGCAGCTGATGAAGAACCCCGAGCAGTGCATTCCCGACATCGACGGCGACATCCTGAACTACCTGGCGATCTACCAGAAGCTCCACCAGGGCAGCGAGATCTACATCGCGGTCCCCGTCGGTGGCTCGGTCCACAAGATCCTGCTCTGGCGCTGGGTCCCCGACCAGGGCACGCTCATCCGCATCAACGACAACACGGGCGGGTTCCCGGTCCGCTTCGTCGCGCTCGTCGGAACGGGTCTGTCGTTCTCTGGCCTGGGCGTGAACAACCCCCTCGAAGACCCCACGCTGAACCCCGACGTCGCGGCCAACCTCGAGCCCGGAGAGGAGCTCGTCGGCCTGGCCCAGGAGGCGCTCAAGCCCAAGGCGCAGGGGCTTCCGGTCAGCTTCGAGCTGCGGGGCCACTGGGGCCGCCTGATGGTCGGTGTGGGCGTCGACTACTCGGTCAACCTGCAGGACGGTGTCTGGCGCGAGATCCCGCAGACCGGAACCCAGAACCAGCTGGTCTCGTGTGACGAGAGCTTCAACAACTGCTCGGTGGTGCGAGACACCGCCTCCAACGGCGAGGTCGAGGGCGACCGCATCCTCACCCAGGACAGCGGCACCGGTGCGTCCGGCACGATCACCACGCCGGTGCTGCGCGAGCTCACCTGGCAGCGAGGCGCCTTCCTGACCATCGGCGGGGTGTTCCTCAAGGACGCCGCCTACGGCTTCGGGCCCCGACTGGCCGCCCGTACCGGCTGGTACAACGCGCCCCACGCCGTCGACCTCACCGCCCACGCGGGCTGGTCGATCAAGGCCCCGCTCGGCAAGAAGGACAAGGCCGACACCCGCGTGTTCCCGGTCATCGACACCGACCTGTTCGCAGGTGTGGCGCTGCCGTTCCGCGACTCGATCTTCCTGATCAGCAACCAGGCGCCGGGGTCCACCAACGACAACCCGGTCTACCTCAACCGGGGTGCCGAGGGCGACCAGAACGGGTCGGTCTGGGCGCCGCTGGCTGCGGGGGGCGGCAACGAGGCCTGCATCGACGACAGCTGCCGGCTGCGTCGCATCGGGCGCGCCATCCCCGCCTTCGGCTTCACGCTCAAGGCCGGCCTGACCTTCTGATTCCTTGAAGCCGCCCGGCAAGTGGCATCTGGCCCGAGTGGGCGTCCTCACGGCGTTCCTCGGGCTCGGTGCAGGTTGGATGCTGTTCTCGGGTCAGGGGAGCGGGCGGATCCTCCGCGTTCCGGGGGCTCGCGCGGTCGAGGTGGAGTGCGAGGGCTTCAGCGCGCGCGCGGTCGGGTCCGAAATCCCCCTGTCTGGACGGGCTCCTTGCACGATCGAGGCGGAGTTGGACGGTGAGCGCTCAGTTTCCGGCCAGCTGCGGGTTACCCTCCCCGGGACGTCGATCTGTCGGCCTGGATCCCCAGCTGCCGACGGCAGTGGAGCAGAGCTGTCATGCGATTCCTCGTAGCCTTTCTCATCTCCTGGCTCGCCGCGACCGCCGCACATGCTGGCATCGTGGTGTGGATGAGCGAAGAGGTCCCGGACGAGAAGGTCACGACCAAGGCCGATAACAAGACCGGCGGCACCAAGCACCTGGCCTACTACGACCTCGCGTACCCGCCCCAGCCCAAGAGCGAGGAGGACGAGGCCGCCTGGGAGACCCTGCGGCAGACCGTCGACGAGAGCCTGAAGCGGTGGGACCAGTTCGAGGTCGAGTACGACATCGCGGTCGAGCTCGAAGCCCAGATCGAGGGCCTCACCGTCATCCGCTCCGACCGGGATCTCGACGAGCTGGTCGAAGCTCTGATGCTCCAGGGCGCCGCGGTCCAGGTCGCGTTCGAACCCGACGAGATGGTCGATGGCAAGCGCGCCGCGCCGTTCCGCTACACCCGCACGGGCGGCGTGGGGAACCGGCCGTGGGCCGATGCGTTCGCCCTCGAGCCCTCCCGTGAGCCCCTGGCATCGGACGTCGCGGACGGCGCCACGTACCCCACGCTGCTCAAGGAGTTCGAGAAGCTCCAGGAACGGGAGCGCGGGTCTCTCGCCATCGCTTCGGTCGACACGGGTGCCAAGGTGTTCGTCGACGGCGTCGAGATCGAGGTCGAGCCCGACATGGCGCCCATCGAGCTTCCAGCGGGGCGGCACTGGATCCACGTCGTGCGCGACGGCGTGGTCAGCGGTCGACAGGTGGTGCGGGTCGAAGAGGGCCGCGAATCCGCGATGACACCCCGCGTCACGATCGACGAGATGATGGCGGCCCAGAAGCGCGTCGACGACGACACCACCACCGGGTTCCCGGACAGCGTGCGCGCGTCGCTCGAGGCCCTGTCGCGTCACTACGGCGGCGAGATCTTCGTGGGCTCCGACGTCGACGGCAAGACCGTGGTGCTGCCCTACGCACACGGCGCCGAGCTGTTGAAGCAGCGTCCGGTCACGTTCGTGGGCGTGGGCGAGATCGGCGGCGGCATGATGAGCAGTGCCCTGTTCGACAACGCCGACGGCAACCAGCTGATCGCACCCATGGGCATGGGCAGCCTGGGCTTCGAGCTCGGGATCTACAACTTCGCGATCCTCGGCGGAACCGACCTCGCGATCACCCCGGGCAACACGATCACCCACGCCAAGGGCGACTCGGACGTCGAGAACGTCGACACGTCGGTGTTCGTGCATCCCTACGCCGGTGCGGGCGTCTACCTGCTCCGCCCGACGGGCCGGGCTCCCACCGCGCTCATCGCCGCGCACTACAGCTGGCATCACCCGGCCCACCACGCAGTCGGTGGGCGCGTCTCCATCGGGTTCCCGTTCGAACCCGAAGGCGGCACCTGGATCCGGATGACGGTCGGAGGCAGCGGCTTCCCGCAGTCGATGTGGGACGAGGGGGCCGACCGCACCTCGCTCTACACGCTGTACGCACGTGCCGGGGTCGCTGCGCGCTTCTGAAGATGCGTCGTGGACGTGAACAGGCGGGTCGCGGGTCTGCACGTGTACATGTCGGGACTGGCCGTTTGGTTACAGTGCCCGCGAATGCTTCATCGCCACGATGAGAGGAGAAGCTCCATGCCTTTGCGCGACACCTTCAAGCCCTTGCTCGGCGCCACCCTGATGCTCGGCCTGGCCGCTCCGGCATCGGCCACCACGGGCCTGGAGTGGGACTGGGAGATCGGCAAGAAGCGCCGGTACGTCCTGGCCAGCCAGACCGCCATGTCCTCGGCGATCATGGTCAAGACCATGAACAACATCGACCGGCGGATTCTCGACTGGCACGTGAACATGGTCACCACCTGCGAGGCCAAGGATCGGTTCGGCAAGAAGGCCGCCGAGGTCCACTGCACCATCGACGACATCGCGCTCAAGATGCGTCCGACGCGGGGCGACGAGAACGACATGCTGGCGCTCGTCAACGAGTGGGACGAGAAGCTCACCGGTGGCGTGATGGTGTTCAAGTGGGCCCTCGACGGCCGCCTGCTCACCTACGAGATCGAAGGCGTCGAGTACCCCCGCACCAACCAGCGTACGCGGGAGATCGTGCAGACCATGCGCCTGGTGGTCGGCCGCACCTTCGCGGGTCTCGAGGTCCAGCTGCCCAAGAAGGGCGACGACAAGGGCAAGACCTGGGAGCTCCGCGACCCCATGATCATGGGCTTCCCGAGCCTCGTCGGCGCGATGGGCGGGATGAAGTCCGACGCCCAGGTCAAGGAGACCAAGGGCTCCAACGTGATCATCGACGCCTTCGGGCAGGGCACCCGCGGTCCGGCGATCACCGGAGCCGACGAGCGCCCGCTGAACATGTGGGACATGAAGATGGTCGCCCAGGCCACCTTCGATCTCGAAGAGAAGTCGCTGCTCTCCAACGTCATGGAAGCCCGGGGCATCGTCACGCCGTCGTCCCAGCTGGGCGAGGGTGGCCGGTCGCTGCCGTACGTCCAGCTGGTCGCATCCGAGCAGGTGCCCCTCGATGCCAAGCTCGAGCCGCTCCCCGAGAACGAGGTCATCGCGTTCGACGGCCGGCAGATCCAGAGCCAGGACGACCGGGTGAAGTGAACCCATGGGCCCTCGCGCGCTCATGCAGGCCGTCCCCGACACGTACGTCGGGGCGACCACGATGGGGGAGGCCCCCGACATCGACCTCGACCGGGCGCGCGCCCAGCACGCGTCCATCGTCGAGGCGATGCAGTGGCTCGGCTACGACGTGTCCGTGCTGCCCGACGACGGGGCGGGTGCGGATGCCGTCTTCGTCGAAGATCCGGTGGTCGTGCACGGCTACCGGGCGGCCCTGCTCCAGAGTGCGCATCCCGTCCGTGCCCTCGAGGGGCCCCGGCTCGCGCCCACGCTCTCGAAGTGGGGGCTCGATCTGGTCTCCATGACCGGCATCGCCCGCGCCGACGGCGGAGACGTGATGATCGTCGATCAGACCGCCTACGTCGGGCTCTCAGCGCGAACCAACCCCGAAGGCGCCTTTGCGTTGGGCGGCTTGCTCGGCGTGGTCGTGCAGCCGGTCGCGCTCCCGAAGGGCGTCCTGCACCTCAAGTGTGCGGTCAGCCCGCTGCCGGACGGCCGGATCCTCGCCACCCGAGCCCTCGCCGATGCCATCGGGCTCCCGGCCGTGATCGTCCCGGACGAAGAGGACTACGCCGCGAACTGCGTGGGGCACGGCAACCGGGTGATCTGCGCCGACGGCCACCCCCGCACGGCCGAGGCTCTCGATGCCGCGGGGTTCGACGTCCGGCTCGTTCAGACCACCGAGATGGCGAAGGGCGACGGGTCGCTGACCTGCCTGTCCATCCGCGTTCCGTGAGCGTCCGCAGCTACCGCACGCGCCAGTGCACGGGGCGTTCGTCGCCATCGATCGCCAGGCGGCCCTCCAGGGCGTAGCCGCGACGATCGCTCGGAGGCGGGCCCAGCTCGACATCGAGGGTCAGGGTGGCCGAGACGTCGATCGGATCGAGGGGCAGCAGGGTCTGGCGCCAGTGGGTCAGGGGGGCACGGGGGCTCGTCGACAGACGCACGGACGGCGACATCTGCAGCTCGAACCAGGCGCAGAGCCCACCGACCTCACCAGAGAGCTCCCAGCGGGCGGTGGCGCGGAACGCGTCGGAGTCCCGGGGCCACTGGCGATTGGACAGCTGAACGGGCTCGGCGAGCAGGGCGTCTTCGGGGATCGCCGTGCTGACACCCCGGTGTCGACAGGCCTTCTCGAGGGGCGTGAACTGCAGGTCCTCGAAGTCGGAGAAGCCCTGCATCACGGTGTGGAGCGTCTCGACGCCGACCGGTGCCGCCCACAGCTCCACGTGAGACGGCACCACCACGGCATCCCGGCCGTTGTTCTCCAGGCAGGCGACGAGGTCGGGCGTGGCGCCTTCGGCGTAGGCCAGTGCGCCAAAGGTCTCGGTGACCAGGACGTCGACGGGTTGCCCCACCTCCACCTTCGCGAAGTCGCCCGCGTGCAGCTGGATGCGCTCTGCGAGACCGTTGGTGTCGATCACCGATCGGGCGTGCTCGACGACCTCGGCGTTGTCGATGCCGTGCACCCGCTCTGCGCCCGCCTTCGCGGCGAGCATGGCGAGCACCCCGCTGCCCGTTCCGGCGTCCAGCACCACGTGTCCCGGCTGGACCACCTCGTTCAAGGCGGCCCGGTAGGCCTCCAGGCGGCCCCGGTCGTCCAGCATGCGCCGGTGGGTGTCGAGGGACGCGAAGTTCTGGAAGAACACGGGGGTGTCGAGGGCTTCGCCGGGCGGGACCAGGACCCCGAGCTGTGCCAGCCCCTCGTACAGCTGCCCTCCCGGAGGCCCGAACACCTGGACGACCTGCTCTCTGGTGCGCGGCTCGGAACAGAACGACAGCACGGCCACGGCCATGGTCGGCACCCGCGCCCCGATCCCGCGCGTCGGAGCACGCAGGCGGATGCGGTCGCCATCGAAGGACAGGTCGAGATCCCGGATCCGCACGAGCATCAGAAGAGGTCCTTCACCTGGTCGTAGTACTCGCCGAAGTGCACGCTGTTGATCTGCTTGCCGTTCTTGTGCAGCTCCCGCGCGATGGCGAACACGCAGTGCTTCATCCCGATGGGCTTGCCTTCGGATGCGGCCACGATGCAGGCATTGATGCTCGCGTTGATGATGGCACCCCCCGCGAGGATGAACTTCTCGCCGAGGTACTCGATGTCGAGGTCGGGTGCGCGCGGTGCGTGCTCGGGAATCGCCCGCTTCCACAGGCGAATTCGCTCCGGAGGCCGTGGATTCGGGAACTCGACGACCGTGCCGAAGCGACGCAGGAACGCCTCGTCGATGTTCTCCTGCAGGTTGGTGGTGACCACCGCACACCCCTCGAAGACCTCGAGGCGCTGGAGCAGGAACGCGACCTCCTGGTTGGCGAACTTGTCCTGAGCGGACTTGGTCTCGCCGCGGCTGCCGAACAGCGCGTCGCCCTCGTCGAACAGGATGATGGACGAGCCGCCCTCGGCCGCGTCGAAGATCTGCTTGAGGTTCTTCTCGGTCTCGCCGACCCAGCGCGAGATGACGCTCGACAGGTCGACCTTGAACATGTCGAGACCCAGTGACCCCGCGATCACCTCGGCACACATGGTCTTCCCGGTGCCCGGACCCCCCGAGAACAGCGCCTTGATGCCGAACCCGCGAGGCCGGATCTTGGACGCCCCCCAGTTGTGCATCACGGTCTCCTGCTGCGCCAGGTACTGCTCGATGTGCTTGAGCTGGCCCATGATCTTGGGCGGCAGGATGAGGTCTTCCCAGGTGTAGCGGGGGACCACGCGCTGGGCGTGACCCGACAGCTCCGGACGCGCGGCTTCGCGGGCGGACGACCAGATGGTCTCGAGATCGGGCTCGCGTCCGCCGGCCTCGGCCAGGCTGCGCTCGAGGACCTGCTCGATCGTGGTGCCGCCGATGCTGTGGAAGCGCTCGGCGATCTCGGGGGCCTTCTCGGGTTCCCAGCCGCGCCGGATGAGGGCGTCGCGCCAGGCGTCCACGCGCTCGGCGTTGGTGGATCGACCGACGGGCACGGTGACGTTGGGCCGCTCCGCACCCAGCATCGTGGCCACCGCACGTCGGTCGTTGCCCGCGACGATCACGGCGTAGGGGAGGCTCGCGAGCGCGGTGCCGACGTGCAGCATCTGCAGGCGGATCTGCGGTTCCTCGTCGGTGTCGGGGACGTTGAGCAGGAACGGGATCGAGCCGTCGAGCATCAGGTCGCGGACCAGGTCGTACGGCTGCTTCATGTACGCCTTGGCGCGCTCCATGTCGATGCGCACCAGCGGGCGTCCGGCCTGGCGGGCCACCTCCATGGCGACGCCTTCGCGCATCCCCACGGTGCCGCCCACGATGGCGACGGTGACCGCGGTCTCGATGCTGTCGACCAGCTTGGACAGCCGCTCCCGCGTCATGACCGGAACGAACGGCTTGAGCGAGGTGTCGAGCCGCTTGGCGCCGTCCGACAGCGACACCGAGTCGCCCTTGAGCATCCAGCGCAGCAGGCGAGGGGCCGGATGTACGCGGCGCGAGGTGTGGGTGTCCATGCCATCGGGCGGATTGAGGAGCAGCAGCCGGTTCTGGATGAGGGGCGAGCCCGGGAGCAGCCGACTCTGCAGGACCAGACGTTGGCGACGTTCCTGACGCAGGACGCGCGTGGCGAGGTCGACCGTGAGGTAGGCCTGGTTCAGGTTGTCGTTGAGGTAGGCGAAGATCTTGCCGTAGCCGGCGCTGATCTCGGGGGCGATGGCCATCAGGACGAGGTCCATGTCGTCGCCGTCGAGCCCGAACGCCTCGCGGAGCTGAGTGAACCGGCCGCCCGGCGCGTCTCTGTAGGCCTCGCTGGCAGCGATGGCGTCATCCAGCCCGTCTGCGCCGATGGGATAGTCGATCTCGCCGTGAGCGCGGAGCAGGCCGTCGACCTCGTCGTCGGTGATGACCGAGCCCCAGAACTGGCCCTTGGCCCGCATGGCCGGACGTGCGCGTTGCCGTCGGACGGCGCGGAGGAGGAGCAGGTCGGTGCGACGCAGGCGTCGTGCCAGGTCGGCGAAGATCCGGGTGTCGTTCATGCCCCGAGTCTACCGAATTCCCGAGCCGGAGTTTCCCGGCTCGCTCCGCTGAGCCGTTTCCTCCTGAATTCAGGGACACTCAGAACTTGTTGGGCTCGCTGGTCCGGAAGTTCTGGTCTTCCTCGATCTGCATCATCGTCTCGGTGACGAAGTCGGTCATCATCTGGTTGATCGCGTGGGGCGAGAACCCGCGGGCGCGCATCGACCAGTAGGCCATCATCGCCTGGTCGCGCTCGTCGCCTTCTTTGTCGGCGCGCATCGCGTGGCGCACCTGCTGCTCGGCCTGGTCCTGGTTGCTGGGAAGCCCGCTGCGGATGTCCGCGAGGACTTCTCCGAGATCCTCGCCGCCGCCGGCCCGGTGATGGACCATGCGCTCGACCGCCTGGGCCAGCTTCTCCTCTTCGTCGTCGCCCTTGTTGTGGTCGAAGCCGCCGCCGCCTTCCATGTGGGTGCGCTCGTGTGCGTACAGCGCGGCGTCGTCGACGTTGCCGGTGGGATCGAAGTTGTCGCGGACGTAGACATCGCCCTCGTAGGTCATCGCGCGAGCGCCGACGGCATCCAGGGCCTGGTTGGCCAGCGAGCCGCTGTAGACGGCGTCTCCGCCGGGCATCGACCGACGCGACAGTCCGGTGCTGGAACGAGCGGTGAGGCGCTCGGTTAGGGACGGCTTGCCATCTTCGTTGCGTCGAGCCACTGAAACCCCTCCAGATCAGACCATGTCAGAACCGAAAACCCGCGTGCTTCGACCCGAGTGGGTCTGGACCGAGGAAGGCCCGCGACGCGGCGTGAGCGTAGTGCTCACCACTCAAATCGTACAACTTCGCGGTCCAGATGTCGACCCGGCACGCCCAGATGCGGCCCAGACGGCGCTGCCGCCGGATGCCGAGATCGTCGACCTGCCGGGTCAGCTGCTCGTCCCGGGCTTCGTGAACGCGCACAGTCACGCGTTTCAGCGCGCGATTCGCGGTCACGTCCAGTGGACGCCACACGCATCCCGTTCTTCGGGCAGGTCCGACTTCTGGAGCTGGCGCGATCGGATGTACGCCGCGGCCAACGGGTTGACGCCCGAGGGCATCGAAGCCGTGAGTCGCCTGGCGTTCCTGGAGATGGTCGAGGCCGGGTTCACGGAGGTGGGGGAGTTCCACTACCTGCACCGCCACGCCGACGGCACGCCCTACGCCGCACCCGATCTGCTGGCCGAGCGCGTGATCGCCGCCGCGCTCGACGTGGGGATGCGGATCGCGCTGCTGCGCGTGGTCTATGCCCGCGGCGGGTTCGATACGCCTCTGGGCCCGCACCAGCAACGGTTTCGCACCGACACCGCCGAAGAGGCCCTGCTGGCCGTGTCCAGGCTGGGGTCCCACCCCGATCCGCGCGTCTCGGTGGGGCTCGCTCCCCACTCGGTTCGCGCCGTGCCCGTGGAGTGGTTCGAGGAGCTCGCTGGGTACGCAGGCCCGGTTCACGCCCACGTGAGCGAGCAGCCCGCCGAGATCGACGCCAGCCTGCAGGCCACCGGGCGCACGCCCCTCGCGCTGCTGGACGATCACGGGCTGGTGTCCGAGCGGTTCACGGCGGTGCACCTCACCCATCCCACCGAAGACGATCTGGTGCGGATCCGCGAGCGCAGAGCCCGGATCGCGGTGTGTCCCACCACCGAACTGGATCTCGGCGATGGGTTCCTGCCCGTCTCCGCACGCGATCTTCCCCTGTGCATCGGCACCGACAGCCATGCGCGCATCGACGCCCTCGAAGAAGCCCGGGCCCTCGAGCTACACGGCCGCGCTCTGGCGGGTCGGCGCAACCTCCTCGCCGAGCCGGGCGTGCGCCACAGCCTGGCGACCCGGCTCCTCGAATCGCTCACGTCGGAGGGCCGCCGGGCACTGCACCCCGAAGAACAGCGGTCGGGTGTGGCCGTCGGCGATCCGGCGGATCTGGTCGCCATCGATCTCGACCGGCCCGCCGCCTGGTCGGTTCCGCCTCTGGAGGCTGCGGTGTTCAACGCCACCCCGGAGTGGGTGTCCCAGGTCTGGGTGGCTGGCGCGCCGCTCCTGGAGAACGGCCGTCACCCGGCGCGCGAGCGTGTGCTCTCGGCAGCTCGCCCGCATCTGGATGCGATCGCCACGGGGACCAGAGCGTGATGCCGCCCGCTGCACCGCTGGGCTGGCACTGGTTGGCGCAGGCCACGGGGTGCGATCCAGCTGCGTTGGAGGACGCGACGGCACTCGAACACCTGTTGTCCGAGCTGGCCCGGCAGCTGTCGCTCACGGTGATGGTGCCGCCCCGGGTCCAGCCGATCGACGGGGGCCTCGCGGGTGTCGTTCTGCTGGGAGAGAGCCACGCGTCGGTGCACACACGAGCCGCCGATCGCGCCGCCCTGGTCGACGTGTTCAGCTGCATCGCCCTCGATCCGCACGTCGCGGACGCCGTCCTCCGGGCCCACCTGCGCCCCGAAGCCGTCCGGGCCGATCTGGTGGAGCGCCGGTCCCCATGAGGTCCCCACCGAAGTCCACGCGGATCCTGTTGGCGCACCGCTCCCATCCAACCGACTGCGAGCAACTCGCCCTCGACCTGGTGCCGGTCGGCGACACCTGGCAACACCGCTTCGAGCCCGTCGGAGTGAGCATCGTGCGCCTCGGACCACGGGGAACCGTGGTGCTGCACACCTGGCCCGAACGGGGCGTCATCACGCTCGACGGATATGGTGCGGCATCCGACGACCTCCCGGCGCGCGTCCGTGCGCTCGGGTGGCGCATCCTTCGAACGATCGAGCCGCTGGAGTGACCCCATGCCGGATCTGCACCCCGAGATCCTCCTCGCGACCCTGCTGTACACCGCTCTCGGACTGCTGTTGTTCGGCGGTTCGCTGTGGCTGGCGAGCAAGCTGGCGCCGTTCTCGATCGTGAAGGAGATCGAGGAGGATCAGAACACCGCCCTCGGCATCATGTTGGGATCCATGTTCATCGGCATCGCGATCATCGTCGCCGCCGCCATCACCTGAACGAGGCTGCATGCCTGCGCTCGCCTGCCCGAACTGCGGAGCGGTCCACGAACCCTCCAACCCCGGAATCGCGGTCATCGTGTGCGACCGCTGCGACAGCACGCTGTACCTCGAGGAGGGGGTGCTGCGTCAGGGCGAGAAGTCCATCGTCGGCGAGCCGCGCAGCAACATCCGCATCGGGGCGTCGGGACGCGTGGGCGACGTCAGCGTCGAGGTGCTCGGCCGGGTCCGGATCCGCCACGATCGAGGCGGCTGGGACGAGTGGTACGTCCAGACCTCGAGCGGAACGCAGCGATGGCTCATCGAAGACGAGAAGCGCTACGCGCTCGAGACCACGCTGGACGCCCTTCCCGACGGCGCACATCCCCAGATGGGCCTGGGAGACGGCGTCTACGTGGACGAGACGCCCTTCGAGGTCCGCGAGCGTGGCGAGGCCGTGTGCGAAGGTGGTGAGGGCCAGCTGCCTCGCCGCATCACGCCGGGTGAGAAGCTCGTCTACGTCGACCTGGTCGAGCTCGGAGGTACCCGGGTCCTGACCTTCGAGTTCGAGCAGACCGCCGAGGGCTGGGAGGGCGAGGGGTTCCTCGGGGAGAACATCCCGGTCGAGCAGATCCGGTTCGAGGGCGACCGGCCCCCCGCAGGCGCGACGGGTGAGGTCCAGTCGGCACGTTCGATCGAGTGTGCGAACTGCGGCGCGCCCGTGCAGCTGCCCAAGCAGGGCGACCCCGCGAAGACCACGTCGTGCGCGAACTGCGACGCGATCCTCGAAGTCGATGGCGCCGCGAGCATCGTGCTCGACTTCAACCCGGGCAAAGAGAAGTTCGCGCTCGAGGTCGGCGATCGGGGCACGCTGCTCGAGGTCGAGTGGGAAGTCGTCGGTCGCATGAAGTACGTCGACGACGAGGGCTACTGGACCCACGAATACCTGCTCTGGAGCGAGGGCAACGGGTATCTGTGGCTGGAGTACGACTGCGGGCACTTCAGCTGGAGCCGGCCGACCGGCAAGGGGCTCCCGCTGGCCTCGCTGCGTCGGGCGGGTCGGGGCACCAAGGTCAAGTTCGGCGACACCACCTACTCCCTGATGGCGCGGGGGCTGTCCACTCTGGACTACGTGGATGGCGCGCTTCCCTGGGAGGCCCGCCGAACCGATCAGCAGAAGACCTGGGATCTGTCGAACCCGCCGAAGCTCCTCTCGGTCGAGGAGTCCACGAACGAGCTGGAGGTGTTCGAGGGCGAGTGGCTCGAAGCCGGCACGGTCGAAGCCGCGTTCGGCAAGACATCCGGCCGGTCGCCGTGGACCGTTCACTACGCCCAGCCCAATCCGTGGGCATCGATGCGCATCGCCGCGTTCGCCGCGCTGCTGGTGGCGGCGCTCAACGTGATCATGATCGGGATCGCCACGGTCTGGCCGTCGTCTTCGGTGGTGTCCTTCACGATTCCGGCGTCCACCACGGGTGTGCAGTCGGTCGAGAGCCCGCCATTCACGCTCGACCCCGCAGACGGGCCGCTCATCTACGTCGGCTACGACACCAACGTCGACAACTCCTGGGTGTGGATCGACCTCGAGCTGCTGGACTACGAATCCGACACGATGATGGGCGCCATCGGCCAGGAAGTCGGGTACTACCACGGCTACGACGACGGAAACTGGAGTGAGGGCTCGCGGAGCGAGGGGCGCTGGCTCAAGACCCCCGACGCCGGCCAGTACGTGCTGTCCGGCACCCTCGAGTACGACCGGCCCACCGCGGTCACGGTCGATGTCCGGCAGGGGGGCATGCTGTCCCGATACAATTGTTGCCTGGTTCCGGTGTTCGGCGGGGTCGGAGTCCTGCTCCTGGTCCTGTTCTTCCGATTCGAGAACCAGCGCAGGGAGGACGCGTGAGACGCTCGATCGCCATCATCGCCACGGTTGCCATCCTCGGAGGCGGTACCGTCAGCACGGCCTTGGCAGGCTACGCGGGGATGCGCGGCTGGGGCGCCGACAGCGAGCTGTCGACCCAGGTTCGCTCCGTGCGCAACGGCACGCCGGGAGCGGGCCGGGTGTTCATCGGGGGCGGGCTGCGCGGGGGCAAGTAGGTGGTCGACGCCACCCAGCGCCCGGGTCCGCGCGAGCTGGTCCTGTTGGCGTCGGTGTTCGGCGTCGCGCTGGCCGGTCTCGTCTACGAGCTCGTGGCCGGAACCCTGTCCACGTACCTCCTGGGCGCTTCGGTGCTCGTGTTCTCCCTCGTGATCGGGTGGTTCCTGTTCGCGATGGGCGTGGGTGCGTGGGTCGCGCAATACGTCCCCGAAGGCGAGGAGCCCCGTGCATTCGTCGCGGCCGAGATCGTGGTCGCCCTGATCGGGGGGACCAGCGCGCTCGCACTCTTCGCGGCGTTCACCTGGCTCGGCGAGGGCTACACGCTGGTACTCGCCGTCGTCACCCTGCTCGTCGGGGCGCTGGTGGGCATCGAGATCCCACTGATCCTGCGCATCCTCAAGCAGCAGGTCGATCTGCGCGTCGCGGTGAGCCACGTGCTCGCCCTCGACTACGTAGGGGCACTCGCGGGGTCGATCGCGTTTCCGCTCGTGCTGCTGCCCTTGCTCGGTGCCGTTCGCGCTGCCGCCCTGCTGGGCCTGCTCAACGTGGGGGTCGCCTGGCTGGCGCTGGGCGTGTTGCACCGACACATCGCCAACTGGCGGACCTGGACCGCTGGAAGCATCGGGGTCGCCGTGCTGCTCGGCATCGTGCTCGTCACCGGAGGCGGTACCACCCGGTGGCTCGAGGATCAGCTCTACCAGGACACGGTGGTCTTCGCCGAGGACACGGCGTACCAGCGGATGGTCGTGACCCGCTGGCGGGGCGACACCCGGCTCTACCTCAACGGGCACCTGCAGTTCTCGAGTGTCGACGAGTACCGCTACCACGAGGCACTGGTGCTCCCGGCACTGGGGTCGACCCATCCCGAGCGGGTCCTGATCCTCGGGGGCGGCGACGGACTGGCCCTGCAACGCGTCCTGTCCCACCCTGCTGTCCGCTCGGTGGATCTGGTCGACCTGGATCCCGAGGTCACGGCGGCATTCCGCGATCATCCCGCGCTGGCGGGCCTGTCGGACGAGGCCTTGCGCGACCCGCGGGTGACGCTGCACCACATGGATGCCGTGAAGTACCTGGAGGAGGTCGCCGGACGCTACGACGTCGTGATCGTCGATCTCCCGGATCCCAACGACGACGCGCTGTCCCGCCTGTACGCCCTGTCCACGTTCCGTCTCGCCCTGAGGAGACTCGAGGACGACGGCACCCTGGTCACCCAGTCCACGAGCCCGTTCTACGCGCCGGATGCGTTCTGGTGCATCGTCGCCACCCTGGAAGCCGCCGTCGCGGATGGGCCCGTGGCACGCGACGTCCACCCCGCACACGTCCAGGTGCCGTCCTTCGGCGAGTGGGGGTTCGCCGTCGTCACTCCTGCGGGCACGCATCCCCGGGATGCCGATCTGCCCGCCGACACGCGGTTCCTCGACTCCACCGCGCTCGACGCCATGTGGACCTTCCCGAAGGACATGGCGCGCCGACCCGTCGAGGTGAACCGGCTCACCACAGCGCGGCTCGCCCAGTACTACCAGCGCGGCTGGAAGCGGTACCGCCAGTGAAGTCGTCGCATCCGTGGATTCCGTGGATTCCGTGGCCCCACATCGCAGGGGAGGCTGCGGCGCTCGTGGTGCTGCAGTCCGGACTGGTCCTGCTCGTCGGGAACCAGCCGATGGCCGGGCTGGCGACCGCCGCAGCTCCCGCCTACATCCTGGGGGTCCGCTGGGCCGACCCGAAGCAGCTGGTGGCGTCGGATGTCGCGATCTGGGCCGTGCTGCTGGGGGTCTTCAGCCTTCCGGTCGCTGCGTTCGCGGGCGTGGAGTGGTGGGGGCTCAACCTGGTGTTGTCGCTGCTGGGAGCGGGCCTGGCGCGGATTCCGGTGCTGCCGGCACAGGTCGAGGACACCGGCCTGGAGGCGCATCTGGAGCGGGTGCGTCGCGGGGAGGCGCCGAAGCGTCGAATTCGCCCCGGCAACCAGACGGATCGGCCGAACGCCGAGCGTCCCAACCTGGCGGCCGGACTCGATCCGCTGTCGAGCGTGCTGGGCGGCACCCATGGCGGCGCGGGCTCGGCGGCGTCGGACCCCTACGAGAACACCCGCACGATGCACATCGACCCCGAGCGCGACCTGTGACCGTCGACGTCGACGACGGGGTGTTCGAAGCGCGGGATCATCACGGACTGCGCATCGCGGCGCCCACGCGTCGGGAGTCTCATCGCCGCTGGCTCGGGGTGCTGGCCGCTGCGGCGATGCTGTTGGTCCTCGCGGGCCCGGTCGAGCAGCGCCTCCTGGCGTTCGGGGTGCTCGCCCTGGTGGCGTGGTTCGTGCCGGATCGCCGGGCGACCGTGCTCGAGCTCCGCCCGGACACCCTGACCGTGCAACGCGCCCGTCTGGGTCGACCCGAACGCCTGGTGGCCCTCTGGGAGGACGTGGAGTTCGCGGCCGTTCGGCACCCCACCCGCGTTCTGACCGTGGAGGTCGGCGGGGTGACGGTGCCGATCGCGTGGGACGGCTCGCAGGAGAGCCTGGATCAGGCTGTCGCGGCGCTCGAGGAGGCGCAAAGACGCTATCGGCCGGACGACGTGCCGGACCCTCCCGCGAACCTGCAGCACCTGCGCGCACCCGAAGGCGCTTGAGTCGATCAGCCGGTGCAGTGCGCCCGGACCACCCGTTCGACGACATCCACGGCTTCGACGAGCTCTGCGGTGGCCACGTACTCGTCGGCCTTGTGCGCGACGTCGATGCTGCCGGGGCCGAACACCAGGGGGCGCATCCCGAGCTTGGCAAGGTTGCCGCCATCGGTGGCGAAGCCCGCGGCCCCCACGTCGGAGTCGTGCGCGTGGTCGAGCAGACAGGACTCGAGGGGCGTGTGGCGCGGCGTGAGCATGGCGGGCGTCACCCGGAGGACCCGGGTCTCGAACCCGCCGGGCAGGGCCAGATCGGCGATGCGCGCGCGTATCCGCTCGTAGACGGCGTGGGGATCCTGGCCGGGGAGGGGACGGTAGCCGATCGCCACCCGCGCGAAGTCCGGAACGATGTTGATGGCGGACCCGCCGGCGATCCGTGCGACGTTCACCGCGACCACGGGCCGTTCGAGCTCGGGCAGATCGGCGGGTTCGCGCGCGAGCTCGTCTGCGACCTCCTGTACGGCCGCGACGACCCTGGCGAGCCCGACGATGGCGTTGGTGCCCAGGTCGGGTCGGCTGGAGTGCGCGGCTTCTCCGAACACGTCCACTTCGACCGCGACGTGTCCGGGGTGCATCCGCAGGATCCGGAAGCTCGTGGGCTCTCCGATCAGGGCGTCCTTCGGAAGCGGCCGCTCGATCTCGGCCAGGTGGGAGGCGAGGGCTGCACTGCCGAGGCAGCCCACCTCTTCGTCGTGGGTCCAGATGAGCACGAGCTCTTTGGTGTAGGCGTCGACCGGGATGCGCTCCAGAGCACACAGCGTGGCGGCGATGAACCCCTTCATGTCGGCAGACCCACGCCCGACGAGCCGCTCGTCCGAGCCCGATCCCACGGGCGTGAGGCGGAACGGATCGGTGGTCCAGGGCTGCCCCTTCACGGGCACGACGTCCATGTGGCCCGACAGCACGAGGCCATCCGTGCCCCGAGGCCCGATGGACGCGATGACGCTGGCCTTGTTCGCATCCCGTGGGTCGACGAACCGCTCGACGCGGAACCCGAGCTTCTCGCAGCGCTCGGCGACGTGTGCCGCGCACTCGAGGATCGGCTGGTCCGACACGGTGGGGTAGGCGACCAGTCGCTCCAGAAGACCGACCACCTGACTCGAATCACCCACCTTCTCCCTCCTCTTCCTCTTCTTCTTCTTCGTACATCCACCAGGGGTCGAGCTCGCGACGCTGGCCCTTGATCTGCTCGTGGCCTTCGTTGCTGACGCCCTGGATCTCGTGGGCGATGCCCAGGCTGTCCGGCAGGGGGCAGTCGGTGCAGGCGACGCTCGACGACACCCCGGCGGAGATCTCGGACACCCGGTCGAGCTCGACGCCCTTGTCGGCCAGGCGCTTGTCGTACTCGACCAGGGGCTGGACCTCCGCGAACGCCTTCTTGTCGGCCTTCACGGCCTTCTCCATCAGGTCGTTGCCCCGATGCAGCTGCCCCGCACACAAGGCGCGAGCGGCATCCTCGTAGAGGGCCGCGGCGACCCCCCACCGCTTGGGACGGGGACCATCGCCCTTGCGGTCCGAGTCCCCGAGCTCGGTGCGAAAGGTGTTGTCCATCCGATGCGTGAGCTCGATCTCGGCCTTCTGGGCGTTGTGCATGGACTCGAGCCGCGCGCTCAACAGCTCGAGCAGCTCGTCGCGCGAACCGTTGCCCTGTTCGAGTCGGCCGAGCAGCTCGTCGTTCCCGACCGCGCCCGCCAGTCCCGTGAGGCCGGACTTGCTCGACTTGCTGGTGCCCGAGCTGCGTCCGAGCACCTCACCGACCGTTGTGGTGCGTGTTTGATCCGAGCCATTCGCCATGCCGGGGAACGTATCACGCTGGACTCGTCCGGCCCCCGTCGAGCCCGCGCGGACCGGGCGTCGACTGGCTGTTCGGGGCGTCCAGCAGCGCCCCTGTCGGACCCCGAAATCGAAAACGTCTGGATCCGGGCTTGATCTTTCGCCCCCCAAGTGGGAAACCTCCCAACCCGGCCGGGACCACTCTCCCGGCCAGATGGGGGAGGGTCGTCTGAGGGTGAAGCCCCGCCACGTCGCAGAATGGCGCATGTCTCGTGAGGTCGTCGGTGAATCGACGACCCTCGAGCGTCGTCTGTTCCTGCGTCTGGTCGAGCGCCACGACGACCGGTCCGTGTACGAGGGCTTCGAGCTGTCCGATGGCTCCGGGCTGGTCTGGGATCACCGGGCGGTTCCGATGTCCCAGTTCAAGATGCCCGAGGCCGGACCGAACGCCCCGCTCCTCAAGCGGATCATCCGCTACCCCGCGGTCATGGAGCCGCTGGAGCCCATGCGCGAGCAGCTGTTCGAGCGTCGCACCGCGGTCGCTCACGAGGGTCTCCGGCACGCGCCCGTTCAGATGGTGTTCCGCGAGAACGCCCGTGAGCGCGCGGCTGCTGGCCCCCTGTCCGACGTCGAGTACGGCCCGGACGACCGGGATCGCCCGTTCGGTCGCGCACGCGAGGCGGCCGACGAACGCGAGGCCCTGCGAACCCATGGGGAGTTCGGCCCGGACGGCCGGCTGATCCGCACGTCCGCGCGAGAAGGCGGGGTGCGGCGATGATCACCACCAACCGTCCGCTCGCCCCCGGCACCGAACGCGGCCCCATGCAGGGGGTCGACCTCATCGGCGAGGTCACCGAAGCGCTCCATCGCCACCTGATGGACAACTGGGAGTTCGAGCGCGCCCCGCCCCGCATCGAAGAAGACCTCTCCTTCGTCCCCAAGGATCGCGAAGAGGTCATCTACGTCTACATGTACCGGGCCGTGCAGAACACCGCCCTGATGAACAGCAAGCGCTTCCGCGGCGCCAAGTTCAACAAGCCGGAGCTCGGGCGCATCTACTACGAGCGCGCCCCGCTCTACCTCGACCTCTTCTACCTGATCGCCGTACACAGCAAATTCCGCTCTGACGCGGAGCGTTTGCTCGGTTTCGTGCTCCTCGCGATGCAAGAGACCACCCACCTGCTGTACCGTCCCCGCCGATACATCCTTCCGGGGGGAGAGTTGCTGGATTCGCGTGGGCGTCCTTGGAGCGCAGACTACGAGTCGGAAGAGGACGACGACGATCTCATCATGGAGAAGGTCGCCCTCGCGCTCGAGGACGACATGTCCATCGGTGACGCGATCAATTTCTTCACCATCCACGAAGCTCCGTACCGCCCGTACCTCACGTACTGCGCCCGGTGCTCCATGGAAGGCAGTCTCGTCGCGGCTGATCCCACGACGGTTCGTTCTGGCGGCGCTCGGCCGTCCAGTTCTCAGAAGCCTGCCCGGGCACGTCCGTCCGGTCGGCTCAACCCCCGAGAATCGCCGGAGCCTGGCTCTGGTCGATTCAAGACCCCCTTCGGTCCTCAAGGCCACAAACCGCGTCGGTTCGACGACGAAAGCTCTAGTGAAAGCGAGGAATAGGTAGGAAATGGAATACCACACTCCAGGCGTTTACATCCGTGAAGTCGACTCTGGCGCGAAGCCGATTGCTTCGGTTGCCACTTCGGTTCCGGGATTCATCGGACTCTTCAAGTACGAGCCGAACATCGATGCAGTCGCGATCAGCGCGAGTGACGGCACCCGCGCCATCCGCGGCAAGGTCGTTCCCCAGCTGGTCGACACCAAGGGGTCCATCCCCTCGAAGAGCGCCGAGCAGGCGGTCACGGCTCTGACCCAGGCGTTCCGCCTGAAGCGCGGCGCCGTCCGCGACGTCAAGGCGCTGCTCGAGCTCAACGGCCACAAGCCGAGCATCGGCAAGGGCGGCTCCGGCAAGACCAAGATCACGGTCGGCAAGTCCAGCGTCGAGGTGAGCGACAAGCTCATGGACGCGCAGGGCAAGGTCATCACCGAAGACGACGCTGCGGTCGAGGACCTGCTCAACCAGGTCAACGAGACGTTCGCGCTCGACAAGCCCCAGCCCAAGACCGCCAAGGACCTCCTCGAGGTCTACGGGTACGAGTTCAAGTCGGCCGAAGGCACGGCGATGATGTCCGAGTACTCGGTCCCGCCGTTCCCGGTCACCAACAAGTCCGAGTTCTTCCGCTGGCTGCAGAGCTACTTCGCGCAGTTCCTGGTCGAGACCCGCTCGATCGAGGACCTCGTGGGTCGCACCATCGACGACCCGGACGACGCTGCCGACGCCGTGTTCGAAGCCCTCACGAGCGACGACAACCTGAAGGACGAGTTCCGTCAGTGGCTGTCCCAGCCGTCCATCTTCAACTTCGTGGCGGGCGTCAACGGCTTCTACGACAACGGCGGCGGCAAGTCCTACGTCTACCTGATGGGCGTCAAGGACCTCGACTGCTCCATCCGTGAGAACCAGGCCGACAAGCTGGGTCTGTACGCGTTCGACGACGCCGACGACATGGCGATGCACGTCGCCCCCGGCCTGTCCATGAACCAGCAGCGCGAGATGCTCGAGCACTGCGAGACCCGCAAGGACCGCTTCGCGATCCTCGACGGCCCGATCGTCTCCACCGGCGACATGGACATCCCCGCCTCCAACAAGGGCTTCGGTGCCCTGTACGTGCCGTGGCTCCGCATCACCAAGCCGAGCTGGTTCGTCGGCAACCAGGACCACATCAAGGTCCCGAGCGCCCTGCGCCGCAAGCTCATCAAGACCGACCGCAACGAGCTGTTCGTCCCGCCCAGTGGTCACATCGCAGGCGTCTTCGCCCGCGTCGACACCGAGCGTGGCGTCCACAAGGCGCCGGCCAACGAGATCGTGATGGGCATCACCGGCCTGTCGCAGAACATCAACCGGATCGAGCAGGGTCAGTACAACGACCGTGGCATCAACGTCATCCGCATCTTCAAGGACCGCGGCATCCGCGTCTGGGGTGCGCGTACGCTCGCCACCAAGTCCGACCCGTCGTGGAAGTACGTCAACGTGCGCCGTCTGTTCATCATGGTCGAGCAGTCGATCATGCAGGGCATGCAGTGGGCGGTCTTCGAGCCGAACGACCAGTTCCTCTGGAGCAAGCTCACCCGTGACGTCCGCGCCTACCTCATGCGCGTCTGGCGCTCCGGTGCGCTCTTCGGCAAGACGCCCGAGGAGGCCTTCTACGTCAAGTGCGACGAGGAGACCAACCCGCGCTACCTCATCGATGCGGGCCAGGTGAACGTCCAGGTCGGGATCTGCCCGGTCAAGCCGGCCGAGTTCGTCATCTTCTCGATCGGTCAGTGGGACGGCGGCGGCCTCATCGAAGAGTGATCCCAGCCTTCAAACTCTGCCGGTGTTCTCCGATGAGGAGAATGCCGGCGCCAGGACCCCCGATTGCCGAGCGCAGTCGGGGGTTCCGTGCGTCCGAGGTGCACGACGCCGCTCGCGCGCCCCGCGCCCTCCACGAGATCGCATTCGGGATCTCTGTGGCGATTGTGCAGGTTCTACCTGGGTCGGCCGAAATACTTGGAAGAAGCCGATGACAAGACGACCACCCGGTTGTAGTCTTCAGGTGTTGCTTCGCTCCGAGGGTTGGTGGCAACCCCGTTTGATGGGGATCAAACTCCCTCGGTAGCGTAAGTTCCTCGTTGCCACCTCGAGGGATGAAACTCCAACGACAGAGGTACACCAATGCCGACCGAAGAACTCTTTGGCGCCTACCACTTCCTGCTCGAAGTCTCGGGCATCACCGCTTCCCAGACCACCATCATCGGCGGCTTCAAGTCGATGAGCGGCATGGACTCCGAGACTGAAGTCATCGAGTTCAAGCAGGGCAACGACAAAGTCGTCCGCAAGAAGCCGGGTCGCACCACCTACGCGAACATCATCCTCGAGCGTGGCTTCACGGCGACGGATGACCTGTGGAAGTGGCGGAAGAACATCGAGGACGGCATCATCGACCGTCGCTCGGGCACCATTACCATGCTCGACCAGGACCTCGACACCATCGTGGCCCAGTACAACTTCTACGAGGGGTGGCCCTGCAAGTGGTACGTCCCCGAGGTCGACTCGGACAAGAGCGCCATGGCGATCGAGAAGATCGAGCTGGCGGTCGAGAAGATCGAGCGCGCCTGATCAACAACGAACAGTCCTTCGGGGCTGATCGCGGCGGGCCGGTGAGGGGAGACCTTCATCGGCCCGTTTCGTTTGGATCACGCGATGCCCCTCGTTGAACGCGCGATCCTGGCGCGCGCGGCCCGTCAGATGATCCGACCCCTCGGCCAGGTCATACCGGGCGTTTCCCGCCGATCCACGGCTGCTGTTGACCTTCCCGACGGCCCGATGCGATAACCGCCCCCTGATTTGCATCGACTGGCTGGCAAGCTGGTCTCACCATGGAAGGGCCATGAGCTTCAAGACCGAGTACGAATTCGTCCTGCCGCGCGGCTACGTCGACGCCGAGGGCAACGTCCACCGCGAAGGCGTCATGCGGCTCGCGAACGCGAAGGACGAGATCATTCCACTGAACGATCTCCGCGTTCAGCGCAACCGCGCCTACCTCATCATCGTCCTGCTCGCGCGGGTGATCACCGAGCTCGGCACGCTCGACGATGTCAACGCCCAGGTCGTCGAGAACCTGTTCGCTGGCGACCTCCGCTTCCTCGAGGAGATGTACAACCGCATCAACGAAGACGAGGCGATGGTCTCCGTGACCTGCCCCGAGTGCGGCGCCCGGTTCGAGAAGGAGTTTGGCCGCCTGGGGGAATAGTTAGCTACCCCCTTGAAAATATCTTCAAGGAGGTAGCGTTCGTCGCCTACCACTTCCATTGGTCCAAGGACAGCGTGATGGAGATGTCGCACAAAGAGCGGCACATGTGGGTGGCCGAGATCTCGTCGATCAACGACAAGATCAACAGCAGCCGCTGAACCTCGCGCTTCGCCTTCAGGAGTCTCCGTGCGTCCTGGCATCACCATCCGCCACTCCCGCGACGTCGCCCGCGACGTCGATGTCGTTCGGAGCGACCTGATCGGCTTCATCGGGGTGATTCCCGCCGTTCGCTGGCCCAACGGCGTGCAGCGCGGGAACTTCATGGAGGTGGAGCTGCAGAGCCTGTCGGACCTCGCTGCGGCGAGAAGCGCGCGGCTGATCGATCCGGTCACGCTGCGCGCCGTGCGTCAGTTCTTCGAGAACGGGGGTCGCGAGGCCAAGCTCTTCGGTCTGTGCATCGACGACGAGAGCGACCTCATGACGAACGAGCCGTTCGAGGTCCTCTGGCACGAGATCATCGACCGCCTTCGGGAGCGCGAGGATCTCGGTCTTCTCGCGATGCCCGTCCTCGCATACCTCCCGATCACCTTCGATCGCCGAGGCCGCGCCGAGGTTCCGTACCAGCCCACCCTCGAGCTTCTCCTCGAGCACTGCTGGGAGATGAACAACCGCTTCCTGATCCTCGACACTCCCAAGGATCTGCACGACGGCGCGCTGTTCGACTGGGTCACCCGGTTTCGCGAATCCAACCGTGCGTACTCGTCCTACGCCGCGATGTACTACCCGTGGCTCGTTCGCGGCGACTCGGTGTTTCCGCCCTCTGGATGCGTGGCCGGGATCTACGCGCGGGTCGAGTCCGAGGACATGATGTACGGCGTCCGACATCCCCCGGCCAACCGGGTGTTGCGCGGCGTCACGCACCCGAGCATCGACATCAAGTGGAGCGAGAGCGATCAGTACCTCGATGCCCGCGTGAACCCCATCCTCACCCAACCGGCCCGCGGTGTGGTGATCTGGGGAGCACGTACGTTGTCCATGGATGATCAGTGGATGCACATCAACTCGCGCCGGATCGTCTCCTTGATCGCAGAGCAGATCCGACGCGACTCGGAATGGGTCGTTTTCGAGAATCAGCGGCCTGAACTCTGGAATTTGCTCCAACGCGGAGTTCGGAACCGATTGGACGACATGTGGGTCGCTGGACTTCTCACCGGCGATCAGGCAGGATCTGAGTACAGTGTCCAGTGCGACGAGGAGTTGAATCCTCCGGAGGTGAGGGACGCAGGGCAGGTGAACGTTCGCGTCACCGTACGCCCGATCTCGACGGCCGAGTTCATTGTTGTAGACCTTCGACTCGGCCAGTGAGAGAATACAGGAGATGCATCACCCCCGGCTCCTCGGGAACGCGATGAATCCCCTGGGCAGTTGGACCCTCATTCGGCTGTCGTCTGGTTCTAGAGGTATTTCATGTCAAACGATCCGAATCCGTACGGCAACTACTACTTCGTGCTCGAGCTCGACAACACCGAAGTCGGCCACTTCATGGAGTGTTCGGGCCTCAAGAGCGCAGCGCAGGTCTTCGAGATCGAAGAGGGCGGCCTCAACGGTCGAACCCACAAGCGCCCCGGCCAGTCCCGCTGGGAGAACGTGGTGTTGCGCTACGCGACGAACACCAGCATGCGCCTCCTCGAGTGGCGCGACAAGTTCGTCCAGGATCAGTTCAGCGAGCGCATGGATGGCTCGATCACCCTGATGAACAACGCCGGCCAGCCCGTGCGCCGGTGGAGCTTCAAGAACGCCTGGCCGGTGAGTTGGGAGGGTCCGTCCCTCAAAGCCGGCGAGTCCGAGCTCGCGATCGAAACACTCGAGATCGCACACGAGGGGTTGGCCGTCAGTTGACGGTGCCTACTCCTTTGTCGTCTAATGGCGACATCTGCTGCTCTTCTCTTCTTCTTCTCTTCTGAAAACCAGCGTCGGGGGTAAGGCCCATGGCCACCACGAGCGAAACCGGCTCCAGTCTCGCAGACCGTCTCATGGCGCGGTCGGCCAGAAACTCCCGGATCGGCTCCCGCAAGGGCATCTTCGAACGATTCGGCCTGCAGAGCCCCTACGAGGGCGGCACGGTCTCGGATCCAGGTGCACCGTCCGGTTCCGCCGGTCGTGCGGGCCTGTTCTCCTTCTTGAGCTCGAAGGCCTACTTCGATGAGCTCCGCGGGCTGTCCGAGCTGCGGGGCAAGCTGCTCTACCGCATCTCGGGAATGCGTCAGAAGATCCGGGTCGGCGAGGCCATTCGCACGTCGGTCGCCACCGAGTCCGCTCGCGCCGCGATGCTCGATCGCTACGACCCCACGTTCATCGACTGGTCTACCCAGCTCGACCTCGAAGAGCTCGGCATCGAAGAGCCGGCCGACGCCGTCGCCGTCGCCGCTGCGCGCCACATGCCGAAGCGCCGCCGCCCGTCTGCCGCCGAGCGTGCACTCCGGGCTCGGATCACCGAAGCGTCCGACACGCTCCAGCAGCTCCAGTCTCTGGCACGCGTCTCCGTCGGTGCCGCCCAGAAGTCCGTGGCCGAACGCCGGGCACAGTCCATCTCCGCTCTTCCGGGTCGGCGTCAGCCTGCAGCTGCGCGTCAGCTCACCCGCAAGTTGCGCGGCACCCAGGCCGCTGCTGCGCGGGGCACATCTCTGAATGCCCGCGCCACCGAGGCGGGTTCGGTCGGCACCCGTCCGTTGGCGGTCGCCACCGCACGCGATTCGTTCTTTGCTCCCAAGGGTCTGCGCCGGGTCACCGAAGACAGCCCGATCGTCATGACCCTCGAGCAGCCGGAGTCCCCGGCACCCGAGGCCGAGCCCGAGCCGACCGTCCAGCGCGCATCCCGTCGTCCGGCGATCCGCCCCCGTGCCCATCGTCGGGTTCCTGTGGCGCCCGTCGCCCGCGAGGCCCGCAACCAGGCCGATGCCGGCCGCGCGGGTCCACCGGTCGAGAACCGCACCGAACGGCGTGCGGATCCTCTGGCCCTCTCGCGTCCCACGGAGCGGATCGCGCGATCGATGCGGCTGGAGCAGGCCACACCCCTCACCGACACCCGCCGCGGTCTCGAAGCCGCATACCGGTCCACCCCCGAAGCCGATCAGGCCTCCCAGAGCCTCGAGCGCCGCATCGCCGTGCGCGCCGAAGCGGGTCTGCCCGATGCTTCGGGTCGTGTTCTGAACACCACGGGCTACGTCGCGGCCGATCGCGATGTGGGCCGTCGCCTCACGCAGACCGCCGAAGGTCGGATCACCGCGGCGCCTCGCACGGCCTCGCTGGTCGATTCCGTACCCGAGATGGCTCCGATCCAGCACGAGGAGTCCGGGGTCGACGCCGCAGTCGAAGCACCTGAGGATGCACCGCAGGCGCAGTCTTCGCGCCCGGTCACCCGTGAGCCCCGTCGTGCTCGCGTCCACCGTACGCCCACCAGCTCCACCAGAGCGAGCGATCCCGTTCGCACGCCCAGCACCCGCACCGAGCCCACCGCTGCGGTCCGGACGCCTACCGCTACGGTCCGACCGGGTGCGCGTGCACGGAGAGCGTCTCCTGTGGTGCGCCGCGCGCTGCCGCCGATGGCTCGCGCAATCCACCGTAGCGAACCCGTCGCTGCCGAACCGGCGTCCCGCGTCGCGATCAGCCGCACGCCCATCGACAGCCGCGCCTTCTCCGCCGGTGTCGATCGTCGCGAGGTCGGCCTGTCGCGCCAGCTCGCTGCAGCCGTCGCTCGCGAAGCGACTCAGCGCCACGCATCCACCCGCCCGCAGCAGGCAGCTGCTGCAGCACCGGGCTTCGTCATGGCGACCCCCCAGGGGGCACTGTCCACGGATGCAGACGAGAACGACGAGGCGGGTCCCGAAGCAGCTGCGCAGGGCCGCGCTCCCCGCTCGTCCCGTCCGCCGACCCAGCGTCTGGCCGACCAGGCCTCCGAGAGCGCGACACCCGAGACAGCGGAGACGCCGGAGCGCACCTCCGACCGTCTGACGTCCCGAGCCGACGCTCCTCCCGTCTCGCTGCGCACGGTCGACTCCGATTCCGCCGACGCGTCCGAGATGCGGGTCGCCATCCCCCGTCGAGAGGCTCCGGCGTCCGACGCAACCGAATCCGCCCAGCGAGCCATCGCCAGCAGTGGGCCCAGCCGTCGGAGCCGCGCGCTCCCCACGGTGCGGGCCGCCAGCCGT
The DNA here is from genome assembly GCA_965224055.1 of Myxococcota bacterium. GTDB lineage: Bacteria > Myxococcota_A > UBA796 > UBA796 > JACKEQ01. The sequence goes on from OZ245034.1 coordinate 8,697,280, forward strand.
GCGCTCGCTCAGGAACGCCTTGGAGCGAGGGGTCGCCTCCTCAGCCCCTCCTCCACCGCTCATGTCGACGTCACCGATGCCCGTCGCGCCCTCGATGCTGCGCCGCTCGCCCGGGGCATCGCCTCGCGGCCCGTCAGCGCCCGGCTCGATGCGACACCGCTCGTGTACGCCCAGCCGCAGCTCGAGAACGCCGCCGCGGAGGACGACGCAGGGGAGGGTGCCGAGGCACCCCGGGTGCCGTCGCGCCGGCCGGCTTCGCGTCGCGCAGCGGGTAGACCGTCCCGCCGTTCCACCCGGGCCGCGCCCACGGCGGCGGAGCCGTCCATCCCGTCTACTCGACTGGGTCCGGTGGCTCGCGCCACCGAGCGTTCCAGCGCCGAGCGGGTGGGCCTGACCGGTGAGCTGCTCGCTCCCCGTGTCGTGGCACAGTTCGAAGAGCCGGGCATCCCCGCCACCGCTCCCGACGCACCCGCGTCGCTGCGATCGAGCCATCGCCTCGAGCGTGCCGACGCAGCACCGGCTCGGTCTGTCGGTCTCGAGCGCGACGGTCGTGTGATGCGGAGCGCCGAGCGCGTCGAAGCCCTTCCGCTGACCCTGGCCGCCCCCGAGCCCACCGAGGCCTCCGATTCCGCGGATTCCACAGTTTCCGAAGGTGTCGTCGCGACGCCCCGGACAGGTCTCGCATCGCGGGCATCCGATCGCGTCGAACGGTCTCGAAGCGCTCGTCGCAGCGTGCTCCCCGCGCCGACTCCCGAAGTCGTCCGGGCCCGCGCAGCGTCGCAGGACCAGGTTCGAACCGGAGCCAGTCAGCCCGTGCGCACCGAGTCTGGTCGGGTCGTGCCGTCTCGTGCGGTTCGCACCGACAGCACCCCGGTCGAGCGGTCCATCGCCTGGCGCACCCCGCGGAGCTACCACGCCCGAACCGTCGCACTGCGCACTCCGTCCGGTTCCACCGAGGCATCGGCCGCGTTCCGCACCGAGAGCTCAGCGACCGCTCGCAGCACCGCCTTCCGGACCGCCACGCGTCGGGAGGCGCGTCTGGCGGACGAAGCGCCTGCACTCACGCCGTTGGCCGATCACGACGGGCCCGTGTCCGTCGAGGAGATCGATCCCGAGGGCGCCACGGTCCGTGCGTCCCGTCGGATGGACGTCCGGCGCAACGCCGTGTCGGACTCCGCGGTCACCCATCTCTCCCACGCCGCACCCGAGCCCTTCGCAGGGGCCTCCGAGGACCCCCTCGATGGCGCCACGCCGGTCTCGCGGTCGATCGAGCGAGAGGATCGCGCGAGCCAGAGCCGTCGCGCAGTGGGTCGGTCTGCCGTGCGGCAGGACGCCGGGTCGGTCGTTCCACACCCCGTGGGGTCGGACGCCACCGATCGTGCCGTCACCCGCATGTTGGGGGGGCCCGAGCAGGTCTACGCCGCATCCGAAGACGTCGTGCTCGATCGCGATGTCGCGATGCCCGGAGACAGCCTGCGCACGCGTAGCACCAGCGGTGCCGAATCGCGGGTCGCAGAGCGTGCTCGGGACCGCGTCCAGCCCGAGACCCGTGCCTCGCGTCCCACTTCGCATCTCGCGGATGGGATGACGCTCGCGGCACCGGTCGATTCGCCGCCCGAGGAAGCACCGGAGTCCATTGCCGGTGGCCGTCGCGCCGTCGCGCCGCGTCCCGGGGCTCCGTCGCGTTCGCGCTTGCAGCAGGCGATGCGTGCTGCCACCACCGCAGCCGCGTCCCGTGCCACCGAGACCGTGCTCACGCTGCCGTCGCCGCAGCGTCAGCTCGAGCCCCAGGCCGAACCCGGGTCCGGCACCCGCACCGCCCGCACCGACGCCGCTCGTCCGCGCTACCAGGTTCGCCTGTCCGTCGACGAGACGGGCCGTGTCCTGCGCGCTTCGGCGATCGATGCGACCACGGGCACCCAGATGACGCTCCCCGAGAGCGCTGTCGAAGCGCAGGTGCGCCGGGTGGCCGGTCCCACCATGACCCCTGCGTTGCCCGAACCCCAGGCCGCTCCCGGAGCAGCCGAGTGGGCCGAGACCCGGGCTCGCCGTGCGAACGAGACCGTGTCGCGTCGCCGGGGTGCCGAGCGTCGGGCGCGCACCATGCAGGATGCCGGTGGCACCTACGTGCAGCGTCCCTCCACGGATGCCGTCGGAATCGATGTCGCGGGTGCACCCTTCATCCCCGGCCGCACTGCAGACGCGTACGCACCTGCCGACCTCCGGTTCGCCGGCCTCGATGACACGCTCGACGTGCTCGCGGGTCCGGACGACACCCGGCTCGGTGCTCGACTCGATGCGCGGGCCGGTGCCCCCGGAACCCCGGGCGCCCGTCGACCCCTGTTGCGTCGTCGCACCTGGCAGCGTCGCTCGGCCGCCGCAGAGCTCGGCACCATCGCGCCGGTTCTCGCCGATGCCGAGTACAGCGACGCGCCGGATGTGCCGTCCGACTCGCCCTCGTGGGCCCGTCGTGCGGTCACCGGAACCAGCGCCGCACAGCGGGACAGCCAAGATTCACAGACCCGTACGTCCAGCCCGACCTCCTCTCGGGCAGACGACTGGTCGCCGAACAGCCTGATGGGTGCGCTCGTTCGCGCCGAACGGGCCGAAGATCTGGTGCAGGTCATCCTCGAGCGGGGGCGTGAAGTCGCCAGCCTCCGCGAGGCCCTGCCCAACGAAGCCGTGCGCATGGTCGAGACCATCGCTGGCCTCGACCCCGACGATGTCGCCGTGCTTCGCAGCCGGTCGCGCATCATCCGCCCTGGCCAACTGCCAGGCGCGGCGGGAACGAGTCGTACCCGGGCCTCGCGGTCGCGGAAGGGCTCGCCGGATCTGCACCAGCTCTCGGCAGCCAAGGATGGCGTCGGGGCCAACAAGATCACGAAGCTGGCCGACAAGCTGATGAACCTCATCCACCTCGCGGAACACGCGCGGACCGAGGCTCGCAGCAGCGTGCGGATGGCCGAAGACAGCAATGAGGCGCGAGCCGAAGGCGGAGCCCGTGTTCCGGGAATGTCCGTCGAAGATGGCGATATGAACTTGGATGCGCTGTACAAGTCCGTGTTGGACTCCACCATGGAGTACTTCGAGGAACTGGACAGTCGCCGGGAGGACCCTGATGGGCGTAACAAGTGGTGGTAAGGCATACTTCGAGAACGCCGACAAGCGCGGCCAGAAGTTCTATGTCCAGTACAATCCGAAAGAGCTGAAGCTCGAGGACACGGCAGCCTGGAAGTCTTCGGACGAGCAGGGGAAGCCCCAGCCCGTCCTCACCTACGAGAAGGGTGAAGCGGCCTCCCTGACGATGGACCTCGTCTTCGACACGACCGACTCCGGTGGGTCGAGCGTCCAGCCGCGCATCAACGCGCTCCGGGCGTTCCTCAACACCTCGGAGCCCGTCGAGAACGCAGGTGGCGACGCCAAGCGTCCTCCGTACATCGACTTCAACTGGAAGGACTTCAGCTTCCAGGGCGTGTGCGAGAAGATCTCGGCGACCATGCTGATGTTCAAGGCCGACGGCACGCCGGTGCGCGCCAAGGTCACGGTCACGCTGAAGGAACGTCAGGTCGAGAGCGGAAACGGCTCGACCAACATCAGCTCGGGATCGAACATCACGCTTCGGTCCATGGACACCATGTTCAGCGGAGCGGCGCTGTCGGCCACCACCACCACGGTCGGCCCGAACCAGACGCTCTCCCAGACGGCTGCCCAGAACAACACCGACGTCCGCACCCTCGCGAAGGCGAACCCGCACATCTCCGATCCCATGAACGTCCCTGCAGGCACGCCCGTCGTGGTGCCCGGTGACGACGGGCTCGCGAACGTGCTGGCGAACCAGGCGTTGAGCCAGAGCCCCGCCAACTTCGCGCCCGATGGCGACATCGACCCCTTCTCCCAGGGCCCGCTCGGCGGAGCGCTCGGAGACCTGTCCGGCGACGACAACGACCTGTCGGCGTTCTCGGGTCTGGCGGGCAAGGCGTTGCCCCTTGTCGACAAGGGCGCCGAGAAGGCGCACGAGATCATCGACAAGGCCGAGGAGAAAGCCTCCGAAGTCGCGGGTGAAGTCATCGACGGCGCAGCGGGTGTCGCAGACAAGGTGGGCCTCGGCGACGAGGTCTCCGGACTGAAGGACGACGCCAACGACGCGATCACGGACGGGGGCAACCAGGCCCACGACGCGGTCGACACCGCGCAGGAGACCGCGCACGACGTCCTCGGCGACCCCGACTTCGAGGCGCCCGAGCGCGACTGAAAGCGCCCTTTCCTCTTCCTCTACCCGATGAACCCCCAGTCCCACCTGGAGAACCATCATGGCCGCCTCCACAGACCAAGACAAATGGTCCGTACCTACCTACAAGATCAACGTGGCCGGCGTCGGTGAGCTGACCCACGATGAGCCGAAGGGCATGGACTACACCATGGTCGAGGATCACATCGACATGATCGGTGTGGCCGAGCTGTCCTTCAAAGCGCCCGAAGCCAAGCAGGGGGGTGCACAGATCGACTGGAGCAGCGTCCAGGTCGGTGCCGACGTCGAGATCACGCTGGGCCACAGCTCCCGCAAGGTGTTCGTGGGCACGGTGGTGGGCACCAAGCACGGCCATGCGAAGGGGCGCGACGCGCTCACGCTCAAGTGCATGGATCCCCTGGCCAAGATCATGGCGTCGCGGAACACCCAGACCTGGGAAGACGGCATGACCGGCGTGCCGGACTCGGACATCGTGTCTGAGATCCTCGGCAGGTACGGAGTCGCGGGCACGGTCGACACGTCCGACATCAAGATGCCGTACACCACCCAGCGCAACGAGTCCGACTACCACTTCCTGCGTCGCCTCGCGGCCCGCAACGGGTTCATCCTGTGCGCCAACGAAGGCAAGGTCGACTTCAAGAAGCCCCAGTACGACGGGGGTATCGAGATCATGCGCGACCAGGTGATCAGCCTCGACTACAACGAGTCCACGCGCTCGATTCCCCAGAAGGTCCGCGTGATCAGCTGGGACTACCTCACCAAGAAGAAGATCGAGGCAGAAGCCGGCCCCGGCGACATCCAGAGCATCGGTAGCGGTGGCAACATGGTGGCCGAGGGCGGTCAGACCTACACGGGTGAAGCCGTCATCTCGGACGTGTGGTGCAACAGCCAGGAGATGGCGAAGGCCATGGCGGTCGCCGAGCTCAACCGACTCGCGCGGATGGGCGTCAAGGGCAAGGCCACGGTGCATGGCGACGGCAACCTGCACGCGGGTGCGCCGGTGAACTTCAAGGACCAGAAGGCGGGGTTCAACCCCGAGGTCTTCGTGGTCAGCTCGCGGCATCGGATCTCGAACAAGTCCGGCTTCGTCACCGAGCTCACCTTCTGCTCGAACACGAAGCCCGCCTGAGCCCGACTCCAGCAACGCGACCGTCCGTGTCGCAGGATCCGGACGATCCGACCTCGAAGGCCGTTCCAGCTGGAGCGGCCTTCGCTGCTGAGCATCCGGTCTATCTGGAACGCCGGTTCATCGCGGGGTTCCGGGCTCCGGCCACAGGATCGCGACGGGTGTGATCGTTGCCGCATTCCCCGGTTCCGACGCGAAGTTGCACGGGGCTGTGGACCCTGGCGGCCACCTGTGTTGCAATGCCCCCCTTCTGCAGAGGTGACATGCGCAAGGAGTTCCTGGGGCGCGGATGGAAGTTCCCCTTCCAGTTCGATCGGGCGACCGGTGGCGTGGCGTACTCCGAGTACGAGCAGAACATCAAGGAGAGCATCACTGTGATCCTGGGCACCAAGCCCGGAGAACGGCAGATGCTCCCCGAGTTCGGCTGCCGCATGCACGAGCTCATGTTCTCCGCCAACACGCAGGCAACCGCCAACTCGGTGGCCGCCTACGTGAAGGAGGCGCTCGTCCGTTGGGAACCGCGCATCGAGGTCACCCAGGTCCAGGCCTGGCCCGACCCCCAGGGCGCCATGCAGGTGCAGGTCCACTACAAAGTCCGTTCCACGCTCAGTGAGGAGGAGCTGACGCTGCTGCTGGCGGGAGGCTGAGGCCCCCGACCCCGCGCGCGTCACCCCTCTCTCCACCCTCGAGGCGAATCGAATGCCCATCAAGCCCCCGAACCTCGATGATCGTCGGTACAAGGACATCGTCCGCGAAGCCCGTGCGCTGATTCCTCAGTACACGCCCGAGTGGACGAACCTCGGCGACGCCGACCCCGGGATCACGCTCGTCCAGCTGTTCGCGTGGATGACCGAGATGACGATCTTCCGGCTGAACCGCGTACCCGACAAGACCTACGTCCACTTCTTGAACTTCATCGGCGAGGAGCGTCGTCAGGCGCGGCCCGCTCGGGTTCCGCTCACGTTCACGCTGCACAACAAGGCCGTCGACCACGTCGAGATCCCGGCCTTCACGCGCACTGCGACGCGCTCGGGGCAGGGCAAGGACGCGCTGCACTACCTCACCAACGAAGCGCTCACGATTCACGACTGCAACGTGAAGCGGATGGTCGCCGTGCGTGCCGGGAACACTCCGATGGTACGCGAGATCCCGTTCCGCTCGCCGGGCTGGGATCCGGGCGACGAGGAAGACGTCGAGCACAAGGTGTGCCTGTTCGGCAACGGGTCGGGCGTGCAGATCTTCCAGATGGACGAGGTCGAGCACGGCCCGCGCGCCTACACGCCGTACCAGTACCTCTACCTGGCGCACGACGACTTCCGGCTGATGAACATCGAGCTGGACGAGAAGAACCCGCAGCCCCTCGGGCGCATCCGGGTCCGTACAGCGAGCGACGAGAACCTGCCCGTCACCTCGATGTTCCGGTGGGAGTACCGCACCGAGAACGGCTGGCGGCCGCTCACCATCGAGCGCGAGGAGGAAGAGGTCCTCGGTCTGCCCGAGTACTCGCTCAAGGCGCTGATGAACGGCATCCAGCCCGTGAACGAGTTCGGAAACGAAGAGGATCCGTTCCCTCGACCCGCGGTGGTCGAGCCCGATCAGCACTGGATCCGCGGCGTCGTGAACTACGAGCTGTGGCTGGCGCACCGGATGAACGCCGATCTCGAGATCACCTGGCGTGACGATCGGGGTGGGGAAGAGCGGCTGATCAGCAACTGGGACGTGCGGGCAACCGGTCGCAACCTGGAGTTCTTCATCCAGGACATGCCGCCGATCCGCGCTGGCTGGACCGTTCGGTTCACGATGGTCGATCGGAGCCTTCCTGCCGGGCGGAACGCCTACTTCCCGCGCTATCGCTGGCTGTACCGTCGCGGCGATCAGTGGGAGGTGCTCCCGACCGATCGGATTCGCTACCAGGGCACGGCCATCGTGCTCACCGGCCCGTTCACCGAGATGGCGAGCGACGGCTACAACCTGCGTGCCGAGCGGATCGAGACCGTGTTCATGCGTGGCCTCATCCCCAACATCGAGCTCGAGCTGACGTGGATGCGACCCGTGGTCGTGCACCTCGCTGCCGGCCCGGAGACCGACGCAGCCGCGTACTTCTGGACCCACCAGCTGCCACGCGTCCCGTTCCAGCCCGCACCTACGCTGCCGCCCCTGCTGGGGATGAAGTTCTTCGTCGGCTCCGACCTGTTCGAGAACCGCGCGCAGAAGTCGTGCATGCTCGAGATCGAGGTCGGCTTCGAGATGGACGGCAAGCCGATCCCCGAGCCGAAGGACGACTACCAGCTCCAGCTCACCTACCGGGCGGCCGACACCTGGCGCGTGGTGCACACCGAAGAAGGCACGTTCTCGGACTTCACCTTCGCCGACCTCGACCCCGAGGGTGCAAAGCTCCCAGACCGCCGCAAGATCCGCATCCCCCTCGACCCCAAGACCCAGCTCAAGGGGATCTTCCGGGCGATCATCGCAGAGCAGGAGACCTGCTGGCTGCGGTTCGAGGTCACGCGCGCGACGATGTCCTACCAGAAGGACAAGAAGTCGCTCCCTCTCCCGATGTCGATCAAGGTCTACTCGATCAAGCTCGGCGTCGACGGAGTGGTGGGCAAGGACGTCTACGAGCAGCCGATGCCCGGGATCCGCAGCGCAACGGTCGAGTACCGCGCCGACAACCGCCGTCTGTCGCGGTCGATCGTGCGCTCCGCCGGTCGGCTCTACGAGCAGCAGCCCTTCGACGAGTACATCGATACCGAAGACATCGCAGCGGGCAAGAACAAAGCGCTCCGCGAGGCCGGTCACCACGCGCTGTACATCGAGCTCGACAAGCCGCTGCCGATGGGCTCTCGCCACGCGTTCATGTTCCGGTGTCGGGGCGAGACCTACCTGCCGGCCGGCACCAGTGTGAACTGGGAGCAGCTGGTCAGCGGCAAGACCAAGCAGATCAAGTGGCGCAGGCTGGTCGGAGACGACGACGACGGCGCGAACCCGTACCGCCTCAACCGGACGGGCACGCTGGAGTTCGACTACCCCGACCCCATCCCGAAGCCCGAAGATGCGGGCAACTGGATCCGGGCCATCTTCCGTCCGCCGGAAGGCTCGCCCATGCCCGATCTGCCGCCGATGTCCCACCTGCTGCTCAACACGGTGGACGCGATCAACCTCCACCAGTTCCGGATGGAGAAGTTCAACGGGCTCGGGGTGCCGCACCAGACCGTGCAGCTGCGCCGCTACCCCGTGTTCCTGCATCCCGAAGGCGAAGAGCGTGCCGTCTTCCGGCATCCCGACCAGTTCCCGGATCTGCGCGTCTACGTCACCGAAGACGACGGCGAGCGTCGCGAGTGGCGGCGGGCACCGGGCAACAGCCTGCTCACGGCGTCCAAGGACGACCGGGTGTTCGTCGTCGATCCGGTCGACGGAACCCTCACCTTCGGCAACGGCATCCGCGGCAAGCTCACGCCCGTGGGCAACTACAACATCGCGATCGAGTCGTACTACACGGTGCCGGGCTCGGTCGGGAACGTCGGGCCGGGGGCCATCAACGTGGCCGAGGGCTACGCCGATGTCGCGCGCGTCACCAACCACCTGCCGGCATCGGGTGGTCGCAACGCCGAGAGCATCGAGCAGATCATCCGCCGGGCCCCGTCCGTGCTCACGAGCCGGGATCGGGCCGTCACCCGGGCCGACTTCGAGGTCATCGCGCGCGAAGCGTCCGCCGAGGTCGCAAGGGCCGCGTGCGAGGGGTCGATGAGCGACGACGGGGTCATCGAGATCATCGTGCTGCCCCAGAAGCGTCCCAACGAGGTGATTCCCGATCCGTTCCTGTCCACGGGGCTCAAGGAGCACGTCCAGCGCTACCTCGGGCGGCGGTGTCTCGTGAACGTGCAGCCCAAGGTCCGGCTCGCGACCTTCAAGCCCGTCGACGTCAGCATCACGCTGCGGCTCCGGCCCAACGCCAACTTCCTCCAGGTGCGGCAGAACGCCCAGGACTGGATCCGACGGTTCCTCGACCCCTACCAGGGTGGTCTGGATGCCGAGGGCTGGCCGTTCAACGCCACCCTGTACGGCCAGGACTTCGGGCGCATGGTCACCGACATCCCAGAGGTCCGGCACGTGGTCGAGGTGTTCGTCTACGACATGACCAACGCACGTGACCGGGCGCCGGGCTGGGAACGCAGCCAGGGTGCCAGCATCGTGCCGCTGGACCACGAGGACCTGTTCGTGGTCGGCAACGTCCGCGTCGTGAGCGAGGATTCATGAGACGTCGTCGCCTGCCAGCCCGGCGTCGCGGTCGGGACAACGCCCTCGCGCTACGCGAGGCCACCACCGATCTGCGGTACCTCGAGCAGGTCGTGACCATCCAGTTCCCGATCCGGTCGGCCAAGGCGTATCTGCAGCGCAACATGGGCAACCGGGTGCGCTATCAGCTCGTCGAAGCCCGTCGTGGCGAGGCCATCGGCATGGTCCGGGCCGTCGAGGTGCGCCACGCGAACGGCGGCAGTCGCACGTGGATCTACGGGGAGCGCGTGCTCGCCAACGGGATGCCCGCCAGCTTCTTCGTACCCGACCACCTGGTCCAGATCCGGGCCATCGTCGAGGGCGCCGCTTCGCGCAGCCGCAACCTGGTCGTCGACGACGAGATCGTGCTGTACGTGCCGGTCCGGGGCTACCTGCGGTTCCTCCCGGAGATCTTCCAGGGCGAAGGCCCCGTGCACGCCCAGACCACCGCCATGACCCGCACCACCGAGGTGCAGCGGTACATGGGTGCCGACATGCACGACGTGCGCACCACCGACATCATCGTCGACGAAGACCCCATGCGGCGGTTCCTGTTCATCTTCCAGCACGTGATGACCACCGTGACCGAGAAGATCGACCACATCGTCGATCTGACCGACCCCTTGCTGTGCGACAAGCGGTTCCTGCCCTGGCTCGCGAGCTGGGTGGGCTTCGAGCTCGACGAGTCGCTTCCCGTGCACCAGCAGCGCGAGCTCGTCCGGCGCGCCATCCGGCTCATGCGCACCCGCGGCACCCGTCTCGGCATCGAGGAGATGGTCCGCGTGCTCACCTCTGCACCGGTGCGCGTACGGGAGCGGGTGCGTCCGCCGCCCGCAGCACTCGGCAGCGCGCCACTGGTCGGCGGCACCGACGTCACCGCGCGCTTTCATCGCAACGAGCCTCTCGGGGCCTACCTCATGGAACCCACCTCGCGGAAGGACACCAGCTTCTTCCAGCTCATGCTCGAGCCTCGCGAGCGGTTCCAGAATCGCTTCGGCGAGCGCTCCGCCCAGGTTCTCAAGCGTATCGTCAACGTCGTGAGCCAGGAACGGCCCACGCACGTCGGCTTCACCGTGATCTTCGACGACCGGCGGTGACCCGGGTGCGTCCGGGGTGACCCCTCGGATGCCGGCCCCCGTCTCCGCCTCTCCACTCCCCAGGATTCCGAATGACCTTCGAGCATCGACTGAGCCGGCTCAACCCCTTCGAGGGCTTGTGCCTCACGTCCAACGACCTGCTGGAAGAGCAGATCTACCACCGCCGCACCCTGCAGCGGCACTCCCTGTTCATGCACGGCTTCGGCATCGTGCAGGGGCTGCAGGTCGAGCTCGAGCAGAAGAAGAAGAAGTACACCGCCATCATCAAGGCCGGGTACGGGATCACCCGCGAAGGGCAGGGGGTGCAGCTGCCCCAGGACGTCGCCGTGCCGCTCGAGGTCCCCAAGTCCGACGGGGAGTACATGCTGTGGCTGTTCCACGTCGAGCGGCCGGATCCCGACAGCGCCCGACCCGTGTTCGACACCGGCGAGAAGCGGGAGTCCCGCATCGCCGAGTCCAGCGCGCCCAAGCTGCTTCCCGCCGACGAGGAGCATCCCGATGCCGTGGCGCTGTGCCGCGTGAACGTCCGACTGGGGCGGATGATCCAGGTCCAGATGCCGGTGCCTCGCGCTGGTCGTCAGTCCCGCGCCGCCGAGTCGTACCTCAAGCCCCGCGTCGTCGAGTTCATCCGGCTGAACAAGAAGATCATCAGCGCGCTGTACCGCACCCAGACCCTGGCCGAGCAGTCCATCGGGATGGTCGCGTTCTACGGCTCGCTGATCAGCGCCGAGTTCCTGCTCATCGAGGAAGGCACCTCCGACCGCGTGCTGTACCGAACGGCGGGCTCGCTCATCACCTACGGGCACGACTTCTACAACCCGCTGCCCGGGACCACCGACCGCATCGAGCAGTTCACGGAGTTCATCCGGCGGGTCAACGCCGAGGTCCCCGGTCCGGACCAGACCGACGACACCTGGCTGCGCTGGTTCCAGCAGTTCGAGCGGCTGCTTCAGCCCCTCGCGCGGATCAGCGACGAGCTCGAGCGCACCATCGAAGCCATGCGCTGACTCGCGTACTTCTGCGGTCCTATCCGCCGCTGGACACATCCCACTCCTGGAGCGGAGTTTCCCGAGCGCGCTAGCGCGCTCGTTGCCTCCTCGGGTGGGCACTCACGAACAGGAGTTCTGTTCGGCCTCGCGGGATGCGCCCAGCAACGGATATGACACGCAGAAGCACGCATCGCACGCTCTGCGGTAGACGCAGGGGTTGGCTCGATTTCCTGCGGAAGGCTGTTTGGAGGAGTTCTGTTCGGGCTCCCGGGATGCGCCCACACCGGAGGAGGAAACGAGTGCGCCGGGCGCACTCGGGAAGCTGGCGGCTCAGTCCGCGAACCGAAGCGTCCGATCGAGCAGGTCGGGTGCACCCAGGGTCGCGGCAAGCGCCTCGAATGTGGCTTGGTCGGCGCCGCGCCATCGGAGGACATCGGGGTCGACGACCATCGCCAGATCGGTGTGCTTGCGCGACAGACGAGCGTGCAGGGCGATCTCGCGATGGCGCTCCACGAACGCTTCATGGACCCGCTTTCGACTCCGGAAGGACGGCCAGGCCGTGTGGTCGAGGGGGATCGCGTCGACGGAACCGAACGAGGTCAGCAGTGCCGCGGCGGACTTCGGACCGCATCCCGGCACGCCCGGAAGCCCATCGGAGCGATCGCCCACCAGGGCCAGCCAGTCGGGGACGAGAGTAGGGGAGACCCCGAATCGCTCCATCACACCGGCCTCGTCGGTCGTTCGCTTTCGGATCCGGTCGAGCAGCACGACCCGATCGGCGACCACACACTGCATCAGGTCGAGGTCGGTCGAGCAGATCACCACCCGGCCTGTGGACATCAGCTGTCTGGCACCGCTCGCCAGCCCGTCGTCGGCGGCGTAGCGAACCATCGGCCACAGCGCGATTCCCAGAGCCCGGACCGTGGCCGCCGCCAAGGGATACTGTTCCCGGATGACGGCGTTCGGACTGCGATCCCCGGGTAGCCGGACCGTGCCGCCCATGGGGTCGAAAGCTACCGCCACGTGGGTGAGATCGGGCGTGCGCAGCAAGGAGATCAGCGTGTGGGCCAGGCCCCGAACCGCCCCCACCTCCCGTCCATCCTGCTTGGCCCGCGGCGCACCGTGAAAGCAGCGGAACAGCTCCAGGGTCCCGTCGACGAGGTAAGCGGTCATGGCCCAGAGTACACCCGTCAAGGGAATGTCAGCGGGGGACCCGCACCTTGGCTACGTTGACAGTATGGAGATGCGGTGGAGCCACGAGGGGGTCGCGATGCGGGCACCCGTGCGGAATGCACGGTTGCTACAACGCTTTGCGTACGCCTTGCTCGCCGGGGGCGCCCTGGTCACGCTGTTCTTCGCCACCCAGCTCGACGAGCCCGCACCGCCGGCCGACTACAGCGTCTGTGAAGCGCGGGCCGATCGCGGTCTGGCCGTGTGTGACGACATCCGACCCAGCTTCGAGACCTGGGCCTACCCCGACCGCGATGCCTATGTTCGGGCACGCGCGTGCTCCCTCGCAGACGACCCCAGCGACTCCGATCTCGTGGCCTACACCCGCGTGCGCGCCGGCATCGGCTACGCACACAACCTCGAGTTCCTGCGCATGGCCGCGAACCAGAGCGGCGCCTGCGTCCCCGAGACCTCGCAGTGGCGCGACATCGCCGAGCGCGAGTGGAACGCGCTCCTCGCCATCGAGAACGCCTACTGGCACGAACGCATCCTGAGAGCGAACGAGGCCGCCCAGACCGCCTACGAGCGTGCGCAGTTCGTCCGCGCCCTGCTGCTCGACACCATCGTGCTCTGGCTGCCCGTCCTGCTCGCAGCCTGGATCGTCGCGCTGGTGGCGTTCCGTCGATTGCTGCGTCGCGCGCGCCCCCTCGAGCTGCAGGTCCACACCGGTGGCGTGATGCTCGACGGGCGTGCGATCCGCCGCAAGGACATCGCCTTTCTCTCCCTCGAAGGGCAACGACTGCGCATCGAGCGCTGGTTGGGCCCACCGGTCTACACGCGGCCGCTGCCGCCCGAAGCCCTGGCGTACGCCGACGAGATCTGCGCCGCTCTGGGCTCGATGGACGACGACACCGAAGATGGCGAGGGCGCCAACGAGCCTCCACCGTCTGCGCTACGGGAGCTGATGGCGTCCTCCAAGCGCCGCGGGCACCACAACTGACATAGCATCGGGCGCATGAGCGACGCGTCCGAACCCGAGTTGTGGCAACGGCCCGCCGTGCGTCTGGGGATCGGTGCGCTGCTGGTGGGCATGTACGCCATCGCGTGGGGGCGAAGAACCTGGGAGCTCGCGCGCAACGGCTGGGTGGACGACAACGGGATGCCCTTCGGAGGCGACTTCGTCACGTTCTGGGCCGCATCGCGGATGGCCCTGGAGGGTCGCGCCCTCGAAGCCTTCGACCCCGACGCGTTCTTCGCCGCCCAGGATGCGGCGCTGCAGGGCAACGTCGCCCACTTCCTGTGGAACTACCCGCCCACCTTCCACCTGTTCGTGCTGCCGCTCGGCCTGACCGACATGGTGACCTCGGCCTGGCTGTGGTGGCTCGTCGGCATCCCGATCTACCTGTTCGTCCTCCATCGGGTCCTCCCGCGCACCGAGACGCTGGTGCTCGGCCTCGCAGGGTCGGCCACGCTGTTGAACCTCGCGCACGGTCAGAACGGGTTCCTGCTCACCGCCGTGTTCGTCGGGGGAATGGCGTTGGTGCTCCGCGATCGGCCCGTGCTGGGCGGGCTGATCCTGGGGTGCCTCGCGATCAAGCCCCACTACGGCGTGTTGCTGCCCATCGCTCTCGCGGTCGGCCGACGACCCCGGGCGTTCGCCGCCACCACGGCTTCGCTGCTGGCCTGGTGTGCCGTCAGCACCGCCGTGTTCGGTCTCGACTACTGGGTCGCGTTCGTCGACAACCTCTCCATCGTGGGGGAGGCCATCGACGGCGGAGAACTGCCCCCGAAGAAGCTCGTCACGCCCTACGTGCTCGCACGCACGCTGGGACTCGGAACCGCCGCGTGGGCCGTACAGATCGCGAGCACACTCGTCGCGGGCGGCGCTGTGGCCTGGGCATTCGCGCGGCGCGGTCGCGAGTGGGGGGCCACCGCAGTGCTGCTCGTCGCCACCACGCTCTGCTCGCCCTACCTGTTCGACTACGACCTGATGCTGCTCGCCGGCGCCGGGGTGTTCGCGGCCGTCGACCGCATCGAGCACGGGGCGCTTCGGGGCGAGTGGGGAGTGTGGCTCCTGGTCGGGTTGCTGCCGGTCGCCCTCGCACCGCTCACCGCGACCATCGGCGTGCAGCTGGGCCCGATCCTCACCACCACCCTGCTCGCGACCTGTCTCGCGGCATTGGCCCGCGACCCTCTGTTACGATGATCACGTGCAGCGCACCCAGGCCCCGAAGGACGCTCAGACCGTCCCCGTGAACGTGCAGGTGATCGACCTCGAGCCGAAGTCGCTCGATCTCATCCTGCCCGCCTACCTGCCCGCCAGCGACCTCACCCAGCGCGTCGCCCGCGATGCCAGCCTCGATGCCTTCTGGCCCGACGGAAAACGGCGGATCTTCTACCTCCGCGCGCGGGGTCGACTCATGCAGCCCAACGAGCGGCTGCAGGATCTCGGGATCGTTCCCTACGAGCTGCTCCACATCCTCCCGGAGCCCGCAGAGCCCGGCGTCCAGGAACGTCCACCCGAGTACCCCCCGAATCAGGGCTACGCCGGTGCCGGCAATCTCAACGTCGTGGCGGGTGTCTTCGTGCTGCTGGCGTGGACCGGCGGCTGGGCCCTGGCGCTCACGATCGATCAAGGCTGGATCACCGGGCTGTTCCCCGGTCTCGGCCTCTCGCTCATCTGCACGTCTCTCGCGCGTCACCTGTGGGGTGGCCTCGGTAGCTCGGTGAAGATCCCGATCACCGGCTTCCTCATGTTCGTGCCGCTCCTGCTGCTCGTGCCGATCCCCACCGTGGTCCTGATGAGCACGGGCTGGTGGGATCTCGCCATCGCCATGGGGCCCGCGTTCATCGCAGGGACCATCGGGATCATGCTCGGATGGCTGGCCTGGTACGGCGCCGTTGAACCGCTTCCGAAGGTCACCCGTAAGGAGGTCCAGGATGCCGTCGCGAACGTGACGTTCCCATGTGGCATCTGCGGAGGTCAGGTGACTCAGGACGTCAAAGCCGACTGCGTGTTCGGGTGCGGGCGCGTGTTCCACGTGGGCTGCTACGAGCACAAGCGCTCGCTCACGGATGCCGCCAGCTGCGCGATCTGCGGGTACAAGCCGGCATGAACCCACCTGCTCCAGCGGCGGGTGCGTCGAGAGCGGAGTGGGTTGAGGCGGGCCGATGAAGTCGGTCGAGCTGAGGTTCCAGCGCGCCGTCCGTGCTCCCGTCGACATCGTGTGGAAGGCGATGTCGAACACCGACGCCTTCAACCGCATCGCGGGTCTGGGGTTCTCGTTCGAGGAGTCCCCGCAGCCCGATGGGTCCGTCGTGCGGATCGGGCGGGTGCGGCGCTTCGGGCAGCTGCTGGAGTGGGAGGAGCGCCCGTTCGAGTATCGGGAGCCCGGTGCGCTGCGGTCGGTGCGGGTGTTCAAGTCGGGGCCGGTCGCCAGGGTCACGGCGGACTTCGCATTGGTGGAGACCGAGGTGGGAACCGGAATCGACTACCGGGTGCGGCTGAAGCCCCGGTATGCGCTCGCACGGCCGCTGATCGCCGTGGATGCACGCCTGAACACCGCGCCTCCGCTTGAGCGCGCGCTGGATGCGGTCGTCGAAGCCGTGGAGTCCGATTCCCCCCGCTTCGACCCCCCACCCGACCTCGAAGACCACGCTGTCGGTACGCTGCAGCGTCGTCTCACGGCCGTCACCGACGATGCCGTGCGCGGTGCGCTCGAACGCCTCGTCACGACGGCCCCCCTGTCCACCCAGTGCCGGATCCAGCCCGCCCGGCTGGCCGAACAGCTCGAGCGGCCGCTGGACGAGGTGCTGGAGGCGTGCATGCAGGCGGTCGGCAGCGGAGCGCTGGAGACCCGGTTCCTGCTGCTGTGTCCGATCTGTCTGGGCGCGAAGCAGGAGCTCACCGCCCTGGACTTCAGCCGGCGCACGGTTCACTGCGGCAGCTGCAACGTCGGATACGACGGAGCGCTGATCGACAACGTCGAGGTGGCGTTTCGACCCACCCCGGACATCCGCGCGTTCGAGGTGCCCGTCGATTGCATCCAGTCCCCGGCACGCACCCCGCACGTGGTGTTTCAGGAGGTGGTTCCGACGGGGGAAGTCGTCACCGCCGATCTGGTCCTGGGGCCGGGCTGTCATCGTCTGGATGTGCGTCCGGTGCGGGGAGCGATGCACATCGAGGTCGTCGAAGAGGGGCCGAGCCAGGTGGTCGTCGACATCACGGAGCGCGGCGCATTCCCACGTCGGGTCGAGGTCGGGCGGGGCACCGTTCAGCTCGTCGTGCGGTCCCGGGTCGACGGCGAGTCCGTGGTGTCCGTGGCCAAGCGCTGGCGGCCGCCTCACGTGCTCACCGTCACGCGGTTCGTCTCCCACGGGCTGGCGAGCGAGTGGGCCTACGATCAGACCGGAATCACGGGCCAGATGCACGATGGCTTCGCGCTGGTGGTGTCGGTTCCAGCTCCCTGGTCGCGTGTCGACGGATCCCCCGTACCCGAAGTCGAAGCCGAGCTCCGCCTGCAGGGAATCGAGCGGATCCAGGTCGCGAACGGGCACGTGATCGGGATCCTCGAAGACCTCACCCGCGCCATCGAGGTCGCAGAAGCCGTGTCGGGTCCCGACCGTGCAGTCGCCCTCGCTTCCGGAGCCATCATCACGCTGTCCGGAGAGGCTCAGGAGACCGTGGTGGTGGGCGAAGCCATCGACCGCGCCATGACCGTGCTGCGCG
Organism: Myxococcota bacterium; assembly: GCA_965224055.1. GTDB lineage: Bacteria > Myxococcota_A > UBA796 > UBA796 > JACKEQ01. Next base: position 8,714,915 of record OZ245034.1, read on the forward strand.
GGGTCGGGTGGGGGCGCACCGCCGTCGAGCCCGACCTCACCGAGGCCCCGAGCTTCTCGCGCATCCTGTCGCGGTTCGGGGGGCGCGTCGAGCTCATCGAGGGGTGGCGGGTTCGGCCGGCGCTGTTGAAGTTCAGCGTCCCCGAGACCGACCTGCCCTCCGAGCCCGACGTGGAGCCCGACATCGAGCTCGAAGAAGACGACGAGACCATCCCGGGGTTCGTGGGGCCGTTCCGCATACAAGAGAAGCTCGGCCGAGGCGGGATGGGGGCCGTGTACCGGGCCGTCCACCAGCAATCTCGCGAAGTCGTCGTGCTCAAAGCCCTGCACGCGCGCTACGCCCGCAACTTCAAGTACGCCTCGGCGTTCTACCGCGAGGCCCGTCTGGGATGGGCGATCCGCCACCCGCGCGTGTGTCGCATCCTCGACTGGGGAATCGATCCCGTGCGGCGCGTGCTGTTCCTGACCATGGAGCCCATCGCGGGCGAGACCCTGCGGGATCGGGTGCGGCGGGACGGCCCCCTCCGCGGGGATGCGCTGCGCCAGCTCGCTGTCGAGCTGCTCGAAGCCCTGTCGGCCATCCACGATGCGGGGGTGATCCACCGGGATCTCAAGCCCACCAACGTGATGTGCGCCGAGCGGGGCGCGATGCTCATCGACTTCGGTGTGGCCCTGCCGATGGACGGCCAACGGAGCCGAGTGGCCGGGACCGTCGCGTACATGAGCCCCGAACAGTCCCGCGGACGCGTGCTCGACGAGCGGTCCGACCTCTACCAGCTCGCCGTTCTGCTCGTACGTGTGGGGACCGCCCGCTGGCCCTTCGAGGGCAAGACCCCCATCGACCGCCTGAAGTGGCGGGATGCCAACCCGATCGAGTCCCTGCCCGACGGTCTACCCGAAGACATGGTGCCGATCCTGCTCAGGGGTCTCGCGGTCGATCCGAGCGAGCGGTACCCCACCGCCCGCGCCATGCTCGCGGCCCTGCGAGGCGCTTGACATCACTTCGCCGCGGACTCCTCGGACGCATCGTCGGTGCGCGCAGCCTCTTCCTCCTCCTGGATGCTCGGATGGGCCTCGGGCTCCGGTAGCGGCTCGGGGTTGGCCTGGTTCTCGGTCGTGTACCGCGCGAGGAGGGTGAGGGCGCCCGGAGCCCCGAGTGCGTAGGCCCGCTGGCCGCCTTCGAACCGCAGCTTCTCGGCAGCATCGGGGTCACCCGCGACACGAAGCCCCTCGACGCCCAGCAGGACGCCGTTCGCGAGCAGCATGCCGTTGCGGCGCTCCATTCCCAGCTCGACGTGGTCCCGACCGATCCGCTGGGCGGTCTCGGCATCCCCGGCACGCAGGGCCAGGGCAGCTGCGGCGATCTCCAGCATCCGACCCCGCAACGGACGCGTCATCTCGGGGACGAGAGCGAGCAGACCCGCCGAGAGGCCCGCCATGTCGGGGTCGCCGGCGGCAGCGCGCGTGAGGAGCAGGGCGGCACGGGACTCTGCACCCTCCAGGGAGCCGAGCCAGTCCACCGCGTGCACCGGGTTGCCGTCGAGCCAGGCGTGCTCGAGGGGGTCGGCCGGGGGAGGGGAGGCCGGATCGATCACGGGGTCGCCCGGCAGCACCCCACCCACGATGTCCACCAGCTTGCTGGTGCCGGCCCGCTGGGACGTCCGCAGGGCCCGAGCTGCGCGCTTCAGACCCGCCTTCAATCCCTTCGGCGGCACCGAGCGCTTCTGGGCCGCGCGTGCAATCTCGACCAACAGGCGCAGGTTGCGGTCGGTCTCGCCGTCGGCTTGCTCGCACGCCCGCAGGAGGGTCCGGACCGGTGCGCCGGAGCTGTACATCCGCGACACCTGCGCGATCGCCACTGCCGTGGACGCCAGGTGCACCCGGGTGCGGGCCGTCGCCGCGGCGAGCTTCTCGGCCGCCTGGATCGCCGCGTAGTACAGCGGAGCCTCGGGGTCCTTCTTGGCGCCGGTGAACTCCCACAGCACGGCGTCGAGGCCCAGGGGGTCGTCTTCTTCCTCTTCGTCGGGATCGGGGGCCTTGATCAACGCCGGGAGGTAGACTGCCGGGTCTTCGAGGTCGACCAGGCCCGACACCAGTGCCGCGAGGTCGGTGCGCGCGGGTTCGGGCAGCGCGCGGGGATCGACGGCGTTGTCCTGGTAGCGCGGCTCCGAGAACGCCCGCTGGAACACCGTGACCGCCTTGGGCATCTGCTTCCCCTCGACCCCCGGATCGATCCGCACGGCTTCCTGGTGCCGTCGATGACCGCGCAGCTCCAGACCCATCCCCAGGTAGGCCACCAGCGCGGAGGGCACGGGCTCGGCCGACAGGGCGGGGCCATCGAGCAACAGCAGGCTCCCGATCGCCGCAGCGCGCGCCCGCGAGATCAGGATTCGCCCGTCGACGTCCTGGAGAAAGGATCGTGGGGGAATGGTCACGTGCGCCACCGCGCGCGTCAGCAGGTCGGGGCTGGTCCACCGGCGCAGACCGCGCGTCCAGTCGAGCAGACTCGCCGCCACCACCGCCACCGAGGGCTGCAGCTGGCTGTCGACCGTGAACCCGCCCTGAACGCGAAACGAGCCTGCACTCTCGCGAATCGCTTCGACCCACTCGGGGTCTTCGGGGGGCAGCTCGTCGTCGGGCATGGGCTCGAGCCACGCCGCGCGATCCTGGGTCTTGTTGGTTCCGGGATTCCAGCTTCGAACAAGGTCTTCGAGGGTGAGGGGAAGATCGTCTCCGCCGTCGTCCTCGCCGCCGTAGGCGCGATCCTCCTTCTCCTGGGAGGTGCGCATCGCCAGGCCGCCACCCCCGCCTCCTCCAGGTCCGCCGCCGGGATTCCCGGTGTTGATCATCTGGTTCTGGAGGGCCTCGTTGCCCAGGGTGTTCTGTTGGGTGGCGTGCTCGGGTTCTTTGCTCTCCTTTTCGCCCGCGTCTTCCTCTTGCTCCTGATCCTGTTGCGGATCCGCCTTCTTGTGGGCGTGGCGGGTGGGATCTCCGGGTCCGCTGGGCTTTGCCATCCGTGGTCTCCGTCCTCCGGTCGCGCATGTGGCGGTTCGAGTGGAGGGTTGGGTCGAGGGATCGGTATTGTATGATGTCAGCGCGTCTCGCCGCTCCTCGCGCGCGCCCCCCACAGCAACGTCGCAGCAACGGGATCTCATGGAGTCGATCGCGGGGATGAACCGAACCGGCCGCCGCCTGGCCGGGCCGGGCGCAAGCCTGGTCGAAGTCGTCGATGAAGGCGACCTCAAGCACACGGCCGTGGTGTTCGAGCCCGTCTACCGGGACCACCCGAGCCTGTCCGGAGACCTGCAGGCGCACCTCGGGTTCATGGAGCAGCCCGACATCACGGGCCTCGGGCGTCTCGCCGTGCACAGGGCCGGCGAAGGCGCGTTCGTCTACCCCACGGGCACCGTGTGGTCGATCGCCGAGGTCGTGCGCGAGCTGGCGGCCGAAGGCGAGGCGGGCGGGGTCAAAGCGGGGCTCGAGCTGTGCTTCCTGGCGGCCGAGATCCTGGTGGAGGCCGCAGACAAAGAGGTCGAGAGCGGGCTGGCCAGCCACGGCTCCGTCGATCCGTGGAAGCTCGCCTTGAAGGCCGATGGCCAGGTGGTGGTGCTGGGCTACGGCCTGCCGCGCCCCGAGATCGAGGTCTTCCTCGACGACGACACCCAGCTCCCGAGCGAAGACGGATTCCGCTACTGCGCCCCGGAGACCCTGGCGGCCGAGCCGTTCTCGGACATCGGCTCCGATCTGTTCTCGCTCACCCTCGTCGCCCTCGAGCTGATGGTCGGTCGGCCCGTGTACGACGGGCTCGTCGAGGACATCCGCCAGAAAGCCACGCGCGGAGAGGCAGTTCGCAAGCTCTACCAGTGGCGCGACCGTCTGGCGGAGCCCATTCGCGACGTGCTCGGCAAGGCGCTCAAGCCCGATCCCGACGCGCGCCATCGCGACGGGCTCGACTTCGTCTACAGCATGCACGACCTGCTCGGGGGCATCGACTCCGGGGATGGTCCGTCGCTGCGCGAGCTCGTCACCCGGGTTCGCGCCCGGCAGAAGCGCGGCAAGGCCGTGGTGGGGGGCAACACCGGTGCGCTCACCCGCTCGGAGCTGGCCGAGCTGGCTGCCGACATCGACAACGAGGGCGTGCCCACACGCATTCCCGATCCCCGCCAGCCCCGCCCGGACGAGTCCGACCGTGAGGACGAAGACGGCGAGAAGCCCCGGTGGAAGCGGTCGACGCGCAATGCCTCCGAGCCCGCCGCCAACCCGCGCCGCGGTCGTCGCCGGGGTCGGAGGAGCAAGGAACGGTCCGAGGCCTCCAAGAGCTCCGACGGCTCCAGCAGCACATCCAGCGCCCGAGAGCGGCTGTTGGCCCGCCTGCGCGGACGGGATGGAGAGTCGGGCCCCAGTCCACGCCGGCGCAGGCGCTCCGGTTCGAGCGACCTGCCCGATCGCCCGAGGAGGCGGGGACGCCGTCGCCGCGGGTCCGACGACGAGTCGGACGACGACATCGATACCTCCGTCGACACTTCCGAAGAGGAGACCCGCGTCGAAGACGCCGAGGACGTCCGCGCGGCGCTGGAGGCTTCGAAGGCCGACGACGAGGAGCGCACCGAGGTGCAGGACGCCGACGCGGTCGGTGAGGCCCTGTCCGGTTCCTCCGAAGGCGACGCAGATGACGCAGACGACGCAGACGACGAGACAGACGGAGAGTCCGCCGAGGATGCGGACGTGTCCGAGGATGAGGACGCGGCCGAGGACGACGACGCAGACGGCGCAGACGACGCAGACGAAGAAGAGGAGCCCACCAACCGCGGTCGGCGCGGACGTCGGGGTCGCTCGGGTCGTCGCCGCCGCCCGGGTGGGCGTGCAGCTGCCCTGCTCCAGCGCTTGCGGTCGTCTTCTGGCGAGCACGGCCCGGACGACGTCGACAGCGACGCAGATGACGAAGCGGATGACGACACCAGCGACACCGGCGACACCGAGGACAACGACGAATCCGTCGATGGGTCCGACGACGCGTCCGATGTGGATGCCGACGACACCGAGCCCGCGTCCGGGCCCCGGATCGGGCGGTCGTCCCGTCGTCGGCGAGGCGATTCCGCACCGTTTCCCAAGCCCACCGCACCGCCGCTTCCAGAAGAGGCGCGCGAGGAACCCCGTGGCTCGGACGACGACGCGATCGAGGCCCGTGATTCCGCGGACGACTTCTCGGATGCCGGGACCATCGTGCCCGGTCGGGACTCCGAAGAGCCCGAAGGCCCCGAACCCGAGGAGTCCCCCGCTGGTCGCACGGTCGAAGTCACCTTCGGGGGGCGCACGGTGACCGTCGCCAGCGGCCCCACGGGTGCGACACTGCGCGAGGCGGCGCTCGACGCGCTGTCCCTCGCCGAGACCGACCTGCTCGGTCACACCGTGGCCTGGCACCGCCTGGTCGGGGCCGCTGGCGATGTGCCGCTCGACTCGCCCGTCCGAGACGAAGCCCTCACCCTCGAGCGCATCGAGAACACCATCCGGCCGGTGCGGTTCGAGGTCGAGGCGACGAGCGGCAGCACGCCTCGCATCGTCGAGACCGTGACCGCCACCGCCATTCCGGTCGCCCGGCTGAAGCGCGCCCTCGGGACGCTTCTCGGCCTCTCCGGACCCGAGTCCCTCGCCGCGTTCGACCTCGTCGTCGACGGGGATGTCCTCGCGGATCACGCTGTGTTGGCCGATGTCGCGCCGAGCAGCGGTCCGCTTCACGTGCAGGTGCGCTCATGAGTCAACAGGAACGCTGGGACGTCGTCCTCGAGATCCTCGACGGGCCACTCGCGCACACCGGCGAGAAGGTCTATCGCGGTCCCACGGTCCGGATCGGCGCGAACCCCGGGCCAGGGGGCGTCGAGCTCAAGGGCTACCGGGGGTTGGACGCCCGGCAGTGCACGATCACGGCCTACTCGGGAGGGACCGCTGCGGTCTCGCCCGTGGGCACCAACCAGGTCCGCCTCGCGCCGCACCCCAACGTCAACTGGAAGGACATCGACCCCATCTCGGGTCCCGAGTACCTGTCCGAAGGCGCGGCCCTGCACATCGGTCCGGTCACCCGCGGGGCGACGCTGCAGTTCGTCGAGTGCCGTCGCCTGGGCATGTGGCAGGGCGGCGACATCCGCTCCGACGTCGATGCCGGGATGGGGCAGTCCGAGGCGGGTCGACAGCTCGCTGGCGGGCACGGAGCCGGAGTCGGTGCCGGGGGCATTCCCACCGCCTACGACGCACGGCGGGTCGGTCGCCTGCGCACCTCGATGACCCCCGCGTGGTTCCTGGGCTGCCTCACGCTGATGCTGTCCGCGACCGCTGCGACCCTGTTGTTGATCCCGACCACGGCGTTCCTGCTCTCGTACGAGGTCGAGGAGCTCGGCCCGCGCGAGGACAAGTACGAGTTCTTCGAGTCGGTCGACATCTCGGACGGCGTCGACAAAGACCTGTTCAAGGGGCTCGAACGGCCGCTGTACACCTTCGTCATGGAACCCAACATGCTGGCCGCGGGGCGCAACCAGAAGGGCCTCGACAATCCCGAGAACTGGGACCAGCGCTTCTACCAGTACGTCGCCAAGTCGGTCGAGCGGCACGTCCGCCAGAAGGGGTTCTTCCGCCAGCTCGACAACAAGCGCCAGGAGTACGCCACCGTCACCGAAGAGCTCCGGAAGGCCGACCTGCCGGACGTCTTCGCGGCCATCCCGTACCAGGAGTCCCGCTACGGCCCGAACATGACCAGCTTCGTGTGCGCCAAGGGCTACTGGCAGTTCATGCCCGAGGTCGCGCACCGCGTCGGCACGCTGTCGGATCAGGACTTCCGGGTGCGAAACTGCCGGCTGGCCGGACGCAGCGACATCAAGTGGTCGCCCACCAAGCTCGCGCCGCCCGGTACGCGGAACAGCCCCTACGTCGCGATCGAGAACGACGTGCCCAGCTGTCGCATCCTCTCCTGTGCCATCGACGACCGGACCGACCTGATCAAGTCGACCGAAGCGGCGATCTACACGCTCGGCAAGGCCTGGAACGACCCCGACTTCCGCGCGAGCGGCTCGGCGGTGCAGGCCACGATCCTGTCGCACAACTCGGGCTACAACGACGCGCCGTTCCGGAACGGAGCCGTGCGCAAGACCAACATCCTGCCCGCCCTGCGCGCCTACATGTCCAAGAACGGTCTGGAGCGGGGACCCCGGTTCTACGGCGACCAGATCCTGTGCAAGGACCACCTCGGACGCCGCACCTGCGGGTCGCAGCTGATGCCCGAGACCCAGCACTACGCCTACAACATCGTGGCGCAGCACCTGTTGGCCGTCTGCTACTACGGCAAGGAGTACTCCACGCAGATCAAGGCCTTCGAGCCCTGGCATCAGTGGACCCTCGACGGCGAGTACTGCGAGCAGTTCAAGATCCCGAGCAAGGCCGAGGTCCGCAGCTGGCGCACCCGGAAGGGGGGCTGACGTGCAGTGGAGACCCTGGCTGGTCGTGCTCGCGCTGTTCCTGGCGCTCGGGCTCAACGGTGCGCTCGTGTACCAGGAGAAGGTGCCCGAGCTCGAGGTCGACGAAGACCCCGAGCTGGCGCGCGAACCGTTGCGGCACCTCACCTACTCGTCCCGCCAGCGCCGCAAGAACTTCGAGGTCATGGGGCTCGATCAGGAGCACCGCGAGCGGGCGGCCAAGATCGCCGAGCGGCTCCATCAACAGAACGCCAAGCGCTACCGCAAGATGTTCGAGGAGCAGGGGCTCGAGGTCGCCAGCACCTTCTGCCCGACCACCAGCGGGCTCCCGCAGCCCTACGACGCCATGCGGTTCATCGTGCTCGAAGAGCGCGGCGAGCGCGACGTGATCGACGGTACGAACGCACTGTTCCTGTTCGAGGAGCAGGCCTGGTTCGAAGAATCCGGGACCGCGTTGCCGGTCTACAATCGACTGGAGCGAAAGCGGGGGCGCCGCAACGACGCCACGCTGATGGGGGTCTCGGCGCTCCTCCTCGGTCGCGAGAACGACGCCGTGAACGAGCGGGGTCCGTGGTCGACCGGATTTCTCGGCGGTGGCAGCTTCGCGACCATCGAGAGCGAAAACCCAGCTATCCGGCAGACGACCGCGGAGTACCTCGCGCTGGTACACGTGCTGACCGAGATCGCCAACGAGCCCGACGGGCTGTGTGGTCCATGAGTTCCGTGACAGTTGCTATAGTCGCCCCCGTGCTTCACCGGGCAGAGGGTCCATGAGCGCCGGACGGCGTCGATTCCGCATCATCAAGGAGATCGCCGAGGGCGGATTTGGCAAGGTCTACCTTGCTGAACAGATCTCGAGCGACGGCTTCTCCCGCATCGTTGCGGTGAAGCTCCTCCACGCAAAGTGGTCCAGCCACGACGAAGTCGTGATGCGGACCCGCGACGAAGCACGTCTGCTCGGTCTGATCCGCCATCAGCACATCGTGAAGGTCGAAGATCTCACCGCGATCGACAGCAAGTGCGCGATCGTCATGGAGTACCTCGAGGGGTGCGACCTCAAGTGGATGATCTCGTTCCTGCAGGAGCGCGGGCTCGACTTTCCCCGGGCAGCCCTGTTCGAGATCGTCCTGGCCGTGTCCTCGGCCCTCGATGCCGCCTACAACGGCGTTCCGTTGCAGGGGGGGCAGCCGCTGCGCGTCATCCACCGCGACATCAAGCCGTCCAACATCTTCGTCACCGTCGCGGGCGGCGTGAAGGTGCTCGACTTCGGCACCGCCCGTGCCAACTTCGCCGAGCGCGAAGCCAAGACCCAGGCGCTCGCGTTCGGGTCCCAGGGCTACATGGCTCCCGAACGCATGCTGGGCGAGGAGGACACTCCAGCCGCCGACGTGTTCTCGCTGGGCATCGCGCTCTACGAGATCCTGTCGCTCGAGAGCTTCGGTCGCATCCCGCCACGGCCCAACAAGTTCGCCACCAAGGTCGAAGAGCGCGTGCGCTCCCTGCCGCTGTCCGGCGATCCCGAGTGGTGCGACCAGGTGCGCGACACGCTGCGCCTCATGCTGTCGTACGAAGCCAGCGAGCGCCCCACGGCGGCCCAGCTGGTCGAGATCATGGAGCTCCTGGCTCAAGACGCCAACGACATGGGCCTGCGCCGGTTCTGCCGCACGCTCGTCGCCGAGGCCAAGGCCAACCTCCCGGACCTCGACACGGGCGACCCCCTCACGGGCCGCATCGTCGAAGAAGACAAGTCGGCGTCGTTCGGCGGCAGCAAGGGCATGTCGTCCACCTTCGTCGACGCAGAGGACGACGACCTCGCCGCGCCGCCCACCGAGCGCATCCGGGCCGATCAGGTGTCCGGTATCGGCTCCAACATCGGCTCGGAGTTCCTGGACGAGCCCGAGGGCAACACCCCCACCATGCGGGTGCCCCGAGACGCCATTCCCGGCAGCACCTCCGCTCCCCAGTCCACGGCCAATCGTTCGAGCGCGGTCTCGTCGCCGCCCAGCAACACCGCTGCCGAAGAAGGCGGTGGAGGCGGGCTGCTCACGCTGCTGTTCGGCGGGAGCGCCGTCGCGCTGCTGCTCGTGGTGGTGGTCGGTGTGCTGCTGCTCGTGCTCATCGGAGTGGGCCTGTACAGCATGCAGCCCGGGGGCACCTCCACCACCGTCCAGCCCAAGCCCGACCCCGTGAAGCCCGAGCCTCCAGAGCCCGTGAAGGCCTTCGAGATCGTGAAGTCGAACGACGGCGGCACCAAGGTCGCGCTGACGTACGGCCAGGGCGACGCCGAGATCACCATCAAGGGGCCCGACTTCCACGCCGAGTGGAACGGCGCCGAGCCGCTGGAGCTCGATCTCGCGGAGGGCCGCTACAAGACCGCCATCAAGAGCGATGCGGGGCGTGGTCGCGGGTCGTTCGAGGTCGAGAAGGGCGACTGCGCGTTCGCGTTCGACGGGAAGGACTGGACCGGCGAGTGCCAGTAGACGGGTCGGACCCCGCCGCCGCATTCCAGGAGGCCCTGGCGTACGGCGAAGCGCTCCAGGCCGAGCTGCGCTGGGAGGAAGCCGGCCACACGTTCGCGCGGGCCGGCGCGCTGGCGGTGAAGGCCGGAGCCACGGATGCCGCGCGCGTCGCATGGGGTGCGGCAGGCGAGGCGTTCCGTCGGGCGGATCGCATCGTCGAGGCCAGCGATGCGCTGCGGGTCGCGCTGTCGCAGCAGCCCCTGCCAGATGCCGATCGCGTCGTGTTCCAGGTGCGGATGACCGGTTGCATGGTCGAGCTGGGCAACGGTCTCGGGGCGATCGACGTGCTCGACCGGATGCGCGCCGAAGCCGGGGAACCCGAGCTGAAGGTGTTGATCGCCGATGCCTGCTTCGGCACGCGACTCGGGTACGGTCCGCTGAAGCCCGATGTGCTCGACGCGCTGCTGGCCGATCTGGAGCCCAACGCCTGGGCGCATGCCTTCCGGTCCGCCCAGAAGCTCCGGTTGTCGGGGGCGCTCAATCAGGCGGACGATCTGCTGGCCGACCTCGAGATGGATCTGGAGGAGATCGCGGGTGCGGGAGCCGGGCGGGGCGGTGTCCAGGCCGAGCGCGGCGAGATCGCGGCGCTGCAGGGCGATCCCGAGAGCACCGCACACGACTGGGCGCGTTCGTCCGAGGAGCACCGGGAGGCCGGCCGGTTCTCGCTCATGTGGCGTGCCGAGGCCGGTCGGATCCGGAGTCTGGTGGACGCCGGCCTGGAGCCGCTCCCCGGGCCGGCCGGGTCGCTCGAGGCCGGGCTGTCCTGGGCCGCCGAGCGGAAGATGGTCACGCTCGCGATCGATCTGGGCCTCGCCCACGGGATCGCCACGCGGGACCGGGTGCGTCTCGAGCAGGTCCGCGAACAGGCCCTGCAGTTCGGGCTGTTCCGCAAGGCCGGTCGCGCAGAGCTCGCTCGGGCCGGGCTGCTCGAGGGCTTGGCGCGCATGGAGCCGCTGAAGGAAGCCGAGCGGCACCTGCAGGGAGACGTGCCGTACGTGCTCCGCGTGCGCACCCTGCGTGCCGAGACGCTGGCCGGGGTCGCGCACGGGGCAGCCGCCGCCGAAGCCGACGCCATCCGGCCCCAGCTCGAGTCCGCGGGGATGACCCCCGAGCTGGCGCGTCTGGATGCGCTGAAGGGTTAGACCGCCTCCCGACCCCCACGAGAGAGGCACGGCATGGACTTCGAAGCGCTGCACGTCACCACCGAGCACGACGGTCGACTCGCGATCGTCCGGTTCGAGCACGGCAAGGCCAACGAGGTGGGGTCGGACGTGCTGCGCGACCTCGAGAAGCTCCCGGGCTGGTTCGTGGACCAGGGCACGGTGGCGGTCATCACGGTCTCCGAGCGCGTCTCGAAGCGGGGCACGCCCATCTTCGTCGCCGGCGCCAACGTCTCCGAGCGGGTGGGTTGGGACGATGCGAAGGTCAAGCAGCACGTGGCCTGGCAGCGCTCGGTCCTGCTGGCGCTGCGCGCTGCACCGGTGTTCCACATCGCGGTCGTGAACGGCGTCGCGCTGGGGTGGGGCACCGAGTACATGCTGTGCTGCGACTGGCGGATCGCGGCGTCCACCGCGAGCTTCGGGTTACCCGAGACCGGACTGGGGATCCTGCCCGGTGCAGGGGGCACGGCCGACCTCTGGGCCCACGTCGGCGTCGCTCAGACCCTCCGGCTGGGCATGACCGGAGAGCGGATCGGTGCCGAAGAGGCCGTCCGCATCGGGCTCGTTCAGGAACACGTCTCCGATGTGCCCGCTGGCATGGAGCGGGCGCGGGCTCTCGCGCTCGGCGTCACCAAGAAGTCGCCCACGGCCCTGGCTGCGTTCAAGCGCGCGGTGCTCGACAGCGTGGGCCGTCCCCCCGAGGAGCGGATCGCCCGGGAGGAAGCCGCGTACGGACACTGCGTGGACGCCGGAGAAGCCGCCATCGGACGCGAGGCGTTCGCCGCCATCCGCAAGGGCGAACGGCCGGACTGGGGCCCGCGAAAGCTCTGAGCTCCGTGGGGTTCGTCCGGGGGTTCGGCGCGGGATACGGCTCGATTCCCAGGGACCCGGAGACGTCATGTCGATCACGCGCGAAGCCATGTGGAATGCACTCGGAGACGATGTCGACGTGCTCGTCATCGGAGGCGGGATCACCGGGACCGGCATCGCCCGCGACGCCGCACGGCGAGGCCTCACCACGGCACTCGTCGAGCAGAACGACTTCGCCTACGGCACGTCCAGCCGGTCCAGCAAGCTGGTGCACGGCGGGCTGCGCTACCTCGAGCACTACGAGTTCTCCCTCGTCTTCGAGGCCGTCTCCGAGCGCCGCATCCTCCTCGACATCGCGCCCCACCTCGTCAACCCGCTCGGGTTCCTGTTCCCGATCTACGACACCAGCCGTCGTCCGCTGTGGTTCATCAACGCCGGCATGTGGGTCTACGAAGGCCTGTCGTTGTTCCGGTCGCCGCGGCGCCATCGCACGCTCAAGCCCGCCGACATCGCGAAGGAAGAGCCGAGCGTGAACCGGGACGGCATGACGGGGGCGCCGCTGTACTACGACTGCTCCACCGACGATGCGCGGCTCACCCTCGAGAACGGCATCGACGCCGCACAGCAGGGGGCCACGGTCGCCACCTGGACCCGCTGCAAGTCCTTCTTGAAAGACGAGAACGCCCGCATCGTGGGAGCCGTGGTCGAGAACGTGAAGACCGGCGAGCTCAAGGAGGTCCGCGCAGACGTCGTGATCAACGCCACCGGCCCCTGGACCGAGCGCACCGTCGCGATGAGCAAACCCCTCAACAGCTCGTTGCTGCGTCCCACCAAGGGCGTGCACATCGTGGTCGACGCCGACAAGCTGCCGGTCAACAACGCGGTGGTCTGCCTGCATCCCGACGACGGACGCGTGTTGTTCGCGATTCCCTGGGGGGAGCAGACCTACATCGGCACCACCGACACCGACTACCAGGGCGACCCCGCGGATGTGGCCGCCACCCGGGAGGACATCGACTACCTCATCGACGCCGCCGGGCACTACTTCCCCGGCCACCCGCTCACCGCCGACGACGTGATCGCCACCTGGGCCGGCCTGCGGCCCTTGATGTCGCCCGCCAGCGAAGACGGCGAGATCGACGAGTCGAGCGTGAGCCGCGAGCACCAGATCGTGGTCGGTCAGGACACCCTGATCACCATCGCGGGCGGCAAGCTCACCACCTACCGGCGGATGGCAGCCGAGGTGGTCGACAAGGCCGTTCAGGTGCTCCGGATGAAGTCGGGCTCGGCAAAGCGCCTGGAGCCCGCTCACACCGACGTCGAGCCGTTGCCCGGTGCGGTGGGCTGGCCCGAAGACGACGACCACGAAGCGGTCGCGCTGCAGGTGCAGGAGGCGTCGAACGGCCGCCTGTCGATCGAGACCTGCCGCCTGCTCGCCAACACCTACGGGATGCGGGGCGTGGACGTCGCGAAGCTCACGCTGGAGGCCCCCGAGCTGGCAGAGCCGTTGATCCCCGGTCGTCCCGAGATCCTCGCCTGTGTGGACTGGGCCGTGAACGAGGAGATGGCCGCGAGCGTGTCGGACGTGCTGATCCGCCGCACCCAGGTGTACTACCGCGACGCGAACCAGGGACTCGGCTGCTGTGGCGCAGTGGGCGAGCGGATGGCGAAGCTGCTCGACTGGGACGACGCGCGCACCCAGGCCGAGATCGCGGCGTACCAGGCCGATGTCGCGCGCAGTCGGGCCTGGCAGCAGGCGGCCGGGCTCGAGCGTTAGGGGGGCTCCGGAGGTCGAATGACGGACGACGAAGCAGCTATTCTCGAGATCGAAGAAGGCTTCTGGCTGAAGGGCAGCAAGGGGTACTACACCGAGCACATGGCCTCGAGCGGGCTGTGCATCCTCCCGCCCGGCGAGATCCGCACCCGGGGGCAGGCCATCGAGGGCGTCGAGGAGACCGGGCCGTGGGACCAGGTGAAGCGGGCCGACACCCAGGTGATGCGCCACGACGACGACAGCGCTACCGCCATCTACAAGGCTCGGGCTTCGAGGGACGGGCTGGTCTACGACGCGGTCGTCGCCACCACCTACCGGCGGATCGACGGCGAGTGGAAGGCGGTGCTGCACCACCAGACCCCCGTTCTCTCGACCGATTGACCCTCGACGAACGCTTGCTCAACGGACGAGGACGCAGCCCCGGCGTTGGTCGACGTACTTCGCGGTGTTGCTCACCCACAGCGCGGTCGAGGTGACGGTCTTGTTCGCCTCGTCGACCTCGCGCCCCTGCATCGGGACCGTGGACTGCGCCACGTAGGCCGCACAGAACGCGTCGTCGCGCCGGGAGACGAACCGGCACGAGCAGTACTCCTTGGCCTCGTACGACGACGGCATGCCCGGGAACGTCGACAGGGCCTGCCAGTTCATCGCCACCCAGATGCCCGTGCCGACCATCACGAGCAGCACGGCGCCGGCGAGGGTCCAGACCACGGGCTTCAGCACGGGCCACAAGCGCCTCATGGCTGCTCCGGGCCCGTGGGGACGGCCGTGTCGGACGGTTCACCTTCCGGACCCCCGGGAACCTCGGGCGGATCGTGGGACTGGACGGCGTCGGCCAGCTGCTCGAGGAAGTAGGTCTTGGTGAAGGCGCGGGTGACGTCCTCCACGCACTCGGGCTGTCCCGGGTAGCTGCAGCCGTACTCGCGGTCGTCGCCGAGGCGGATCACCACCATGTCCCAGCTCGGGATCACCCAGATGAACTTGCCCCAGTGGCCGCTCGCTCCGAACGCATCGGCGGGGAGCGCGGGCCAGGGCGGATCGAGGGCCCGGTTCACGTCGCCCACGTTGACGTACCACTGGGCGCCCGGGTTGCTGCTGACGTGCTCGTAGCTGATGGGCGTGGTGTAGAAGCTCGGCGCGATGGTGGTGCTGTAGCGGACCCAGCCGGGAGCCAGGAGCCGCTCGCCCTGCCAGACGCCATCGTCGAGCATCAGCTGCCCCCACCGCGCCAGATCGCGACCGCTGGCGTACAGGTAGCTGCTGGCCACGAACGTACCCGCGGCATCCTGCTCGTACACGGCGGTCTTCATGCCCAGGGGTTCGAACAGCGCGGTCCAGGGGTAGGTGTCGTAGCGGTCGCCCAGCGGCGCTTTCAGAGCGGCCGAGAGCACGTTGCTGTCGCCGGAGCTGTACAGCCAGTGGGTGCCGGGCGGATGCGCGATGGGACGCGCAGCGGTGAAGGCCGCCATGTCGTCCGAGCCGCGGGTGTAGAGCATGCCCATCACGCTCGAGAAGATCGGGCTGGCTTCGTAGGTCTCGACCCAGTGCAGACCCGAGCTCATCCGCATGAAGTCCGTGACCCGGATGTCGTCGTGGCCCGGCGTGCACATCGGCTCGTAGTGCTTGCAGACGGGGTCGTTCAGGCTGATCAGGCCATCCTGCACCGCGGCGCCGTACAGGGTGTTGCCGAAGCTCTTGGTGACCGACCAGGTGAGCAGCGGCGTGTCCTCCTGGGTTCCGCGGGCGTACTGCTCCCAGACCAGCTTGCCGTGCCGGATCACCACGAAGGCGTTCGTGCGCTGGCCCGCGCGGTCGCTGTCGTCGCCGTTCCGGGCGAACAGGTACTCGCTGAGGGCCGCGAGCTTCTCCCGGTCGATCCCGGACTCTTCGGGGGTCGCCGTGGGCCAGCGGCCACTCCATCGTTCGCGCTCGGGGACCGTCCACGGCACCCCGGGCTCCAGCACGACGGGCGCGCGGGGCGTCTCGGACGCATGGGTGGTGGACAGGCAGAGCAGAACCGACAGCATCGGCGGACCCTACCTCAGGACCGCTGGTAGTCCCGGCGCAGGGCGTCGTCGAGGATGCGCTCGATGCCCAGCGCCTGCACGTCGTAGCGCTGCTCCACGGCATCCAGGAAGATCGAGTCGTCGAAGCAGCGGACGAACAGGCGGGCGTCCCGGTTGCGCTGTCGGAGACCGGCTGCGGCCTGGAGGTTGGTCGCGACGTCGTCCGTGCAGAGCACCGCCACAGCGGGCACATCGGCGACGAGGAGCTCGGAGAGCTCGGCCCAGGCGTGCGGATCGCGGACGTCGCAGTCGAGTGCCGTGAGCTCGATGGTCTCGTCGAGGCCCACCTGAGCGGCGAAGTTGCGCACGTTCCGCGCAGCATCCCGGTCGACGGTCACCACGCGTGCGACGTCGCGATGCGCCCAGTCCTGGAGGTGGGAGAGCACGGTCTGGCCGAAGCGTCCGAACCCCACGATGGCCACGACGTCCTGGCCGGGCGTCGCTGCGAAGTGAGGCGCCAGGTTCCGCTCGAAGATCGCCGCGGCGGCGAGCTCGTGGGCGTTGAACACCGAGACGCCGGCCGATTCCGCCATCTCGGCCACCTCGCGACGAAGCGCGATCGACCCCACGTGCGCGACCACGTCGACGTCCGGATGCATGCGGTGCAGCTCCCAGGCCGCTCCCAGGTTCGCCAGGTCGTCCGCATCGGCGAGCACCACCCGCCAGGCCCGATCCGCCCGGACCCGGCGTGGATCGGTTCGATAGGCGTCGAAGGTGAGGTGTTCGATGCGGCGATGGGGCTCGAGCCTCCGGGCCACGGTCTCGTAGACCCGGGCTACGCGCGTCATGCCGACGATCACCAGGTGGTCGCGGTTGCGCCAGCGGCCGAGCCAGGCGGGATTGGCGACCCGCAGCGCGCCCTCGGCGACGGCGGTGGTGGTGATGGCCGGACCCAGGAAGTACGCGCCCCACAGCAGGCCGCGCGCCCAGGTGGGTCCGCCCACGGGCACCCCCAGATCGAGCCCGCCGAGCACGAACAACCCGATGGCGTAGTAGAGCTGCACCGGGAGCGGCTGCTCGGGCAGACCCGGCCGTTCGGACACGTCCACGCCGGCTTCGATGGCCACCACCGTCGCGACGAACACCACCAGGATGGGCGCCACCCGTGCGGTGATCGCCAGGGCCGTCGAGGGAGTCTGGGAGGAGGAGGTCGCCATGGCGGCCCGCTAACCCCGTCCCGCAGGCGACGTGTCGACGAGGTGCCGGGGAGGGTAGAGGAGGAGCGAGGAGAGACGGTTTGGGGGTGTGGGAGTCGCTGACGGACTGGTGGCGGGCCGGGGGAGCACCCGGGGCCGCCGATGGTCCACAGCGTCGCGACCGCACGGCGATTCCGCCCATGCTGCAGGCCGTGTTGACGGATCTGGACGCGGATGGCCCCCGCGCCGTCTGGGCCGATTGGTTGCTCGACCGCGAAGACCCCGACGACCGCGCACTGGGTGCCCTGATCAATCGCGAACGCGCCGAGGGGCAGAGCCTGGGGGTGCTGCGCGACTATGCAGCTCTGTGGCCCCGGGTGCTGGGCGATCTGGCCCCTATCCTCCAGCCGACGTCGCTGCAGCTCGGGATGCCGGTCGCGGGGGTGGTCCGAGGGGGGCGACCCGACCTGCTCGACCATCCCCAGCTCGATGCCCTGCGCCGGATCGAGACTGCGGACCCCGCGGTTGCAGGCATCTTTGCGGGTTCTGTCGAACGGCTGTGGGTGCGGTCGCCCGAGGCGTTGCTCGCAGTCGCCAGCCAGTCTCGACGGGTGACGGAACTCCACGTGGACGCCGGTGCCTTGCTGCCGGATCTTCCGTCTCTGGCCGTGGACACGCTGGTGCTCCGGGTCGCGGGCTCGGCGCCGACGTCGCTGCGGAGGTGGGTGTCGAGCGTTCTGGTCAGCCCGATCCGACGCGTGCGGATCGATGCGCCTCTGGATCTCGACCCTGCCCTGGAGCGGCAGCTCGACGCGCACCCGACCCTGAAATGCCTCGTGTGGCACGGGGGTTTCTGGGGCGACCCATCGATCGCGGCCGAGCTGGTCGAGCCGCTCGGGGGGCCGTGGCGGGGTCCACCCCAGCTGGGCGATGCGGTTCCGGGTCTGCATCCGGTCCGACGCATCGCGGGTGGGCAGCGCGCCGTGTGGTTGGTCCACCATGCGGGGCAGGCGCGCCTCGCGGTGTTCCGGAGGGAGGACGAGCCGCTCCTGGACGTGCCTGGCGTACAGGCGCCCGTCACCACCCTGGGCTTCGACCCCGTCGTCGAGCTGTACCCGGCCGAGCTGGAGCCGCTGGGAGCGCTGCCGTGGCCCGAACGCGACCGGGAGGCGTTCCAGTCCGTTGCGGAGCGCTGCGAGATCTGGAGTCCGGGTGCCGATCTGTCGGCGGCGGTCCACGCCTTCCACGCTCCCGATGGCTCGCTGTGCCTGGTCGGTCCCCCGGCCCGGCCCACCACGGCGCCCGCGGGTCCGACGCCACGGGCGGGGTTGCTGGCGGATCTGTCGCCCCATCCGCGCCTGGACTGGGCCGCGTCCATCGTTCCACGCGCGCCCGACGACCTGCCCCTGCTGTTCGGTCCGGCTGCCGACCTTCCCCAGGTGGGGGTGTTGGCGGTTCCGGAGCCCGACGAGCTGCAGCGACCCCTGGCGGACGGGGCGGAACGCGCATCGGTCGTGCGAGGGCTTCCGGGAACGGTCCGATCGAGCCTGACTCCCAGCGTTCTCGAGCTCTCGCGTCAGGTGGGGTTGCCGCTCGGGTTCGCAGAGCTCGTGGAGGCGGACGAAGGCGTTGCGTGGCGTCTCGGCTGGCACGGCTCGGTGCGGGTCGGAACCCTGGTGGACGGGCGTCTGGAGTACCTTCGCTCGGGTGGAGATGCGGTGGTGCCGGTCGCGGAGGCGTCGCGGGTCGTCCTGGTGACGCGGCCCATCGTCGAGGCGTTCGATCCGTCCGTGCTGGCGGGCCTTCTCACGGGTCGGACTCCCCACGGGGCCTGCGACGCGGTACAGGAGGCCTTCGTCGCTGCAGATGGCTGGCGGTCGGCGGCCATCGTGGTGGTCGACGCGCGGGCATCGGACACCGACCAACAGGAGACGCCATGAGCGAGCCCGGGATCTGGGTGGATGCCGATGCCACGCCGCGAGCGGTGAAGGACATGCTGTTCCGGGCGGCCGAGCGCACGGGGCGGCAGATCACGCTGGTCGCCAACCAGTGGATGCAGACCCCGAAGCTCACGAACGTCACGCTGCGCGTCGTGGGGAAGGGCTTCGACGTGGCCGATGAGTTCATCGTCGACAACGTGGAGCCGGGCGAGCTGGTGGTGAGTGCCGACGTGCCGCTGGCCGCGGCCGTGGTCGAGAAGGGGGCGGTGTGCGTGGATCCCCGGGGTCAGGTGATCGACGCCAGCAACGCCAAGGCGCGCCTGCAGATGCGCGACTTCATGGAGACCATGCGGGAGTCGGGCGAGATGACCGGCGGGCCGAAGGCGTTCTCGGAGCGCGACAAGCGTCGCTTCGCGGGCGTGCTCGACAAGTGGCTCGCCACGGGGCGCGTCTCCTGAGGGGCTCCTGGGTGGCTCACCAGATGAGCGGGATCAGCCGGTACCGGACCTGTGCTTTGTAGTCGCGGTACGCGGGATCCTCGCTCAACACCGACTCTTCGGCGATGATGCGCAGGATCTGCGCCGTGAGCGTGAGGCCCACGATGACCCCTGCGGTCACGGTGGGCTGGTTGATGAAGTACCCGATCTGCTGCAGCTGGTAGGCCGAGTAGATGGGGTGACGGACGAACTGGTACAGCCCCCCGGTCTTCACGCCCCGGTTGGCGGGCAGCACGCCGAAGCTGAAGTTCAGCGAGAGCATGGCGACCAGCGACAGCCCGACCCCGAGGGCCTGGAGCACCAGCGCGATCGGCAGCTCGAGTGACGGAACACGCACGAAGAAGCCGAGGATGAACGGCCCGAACGTACCGAACAGCGCGACGAACACGTGGTCGGGACGCCACGACACCTTCACGGGGTCGGTGCGGAACAGGAAGAAGGTGGCCAGCAGCACGAGCTGCGACAGCAGGAGGATCTTGGAGACCTCCCACTGGAAGCGGTTGACCGTGAAGTACAGGAACTCGAGGGTCAGCAGTGCGGGCAGCCCGTTGCGGACCAGCCTGCCGCCCCAGACCTGCACCGGTGTCGTCTGCTGCTCTTCTTCGTTCACGGGTCCGTCTCCATCGGCTCGTCCAGCCGTTGGTTCGAATCCTACGTCATGCGCGGGCTACTTCGGAGCGCTCCTGGAGCGGGCGCGCTTGCGGCCTGGCCAGAACACCCCGTCGACCCCGAACACCGGCAGGAAGGGCAACCCCTTGCTGTACGCCGGCTCGGTGTCGTCGAACCCGGTGATGATGGGCTCGAACACACGTGGGCCGATGTTCTCGAGGTCGAGGTAGGCGTCGATCTGCCAGGTGCGGAACAGGAACCGATGCGACAGCTTCACGTCCAGGCTGGCGAACGGCTCCAGACGCCCGATGTCCGGCCCGAGCTCGGTGGTCTCGTTGGTCAGCAGGTCGTAGGCGGTGAGCTCGCGGCGAGGCGCAGGAAACCCGCTGCTGTAGCGGATCCGACCTGAGAGCGCCCAGTCTCTCGGGAGCTGTCCGAGTGCGACGACCTGAACGCGATGGGGCTGGTCCCAGGGGGTGGGGTTGCGCTCGAGCTGGCCCCCGGGATCCTCCCACCGCGTGCTCCGGGTGTACTGGTAGATCCCGCGGACCTGCAGGTCGGGCCAGGAGAGCGTGACCTGGTTCTCGATGCCGTCGGCGCGGCCGAACAGCCCTCCGACGCTGTCGTCCTCTTCGAACCCGGCCAGGCGGGACATCCGCCGGGTGAAGGCGTTGGACTCCAGAGCGAACACGCCGGTCTGCACCTGGAAGCCCACGCCCGCGTGATCCGACCGCTCCAGATCGAGGTAGGCGCCGTCCGGCAGCCCGATCAGCAAGGCGGCGTCGGGGGGTTTGTGGGATCGACCTGCTTCGGCCTGGAGCGTCAGCCAGTCGGTGGTCTGCCAGCGGACGGCCGCTCGGGGCGAGACATCGGCGCGAGGCAGCTGGTCGGGGACGAACAGGGTCTCGAGGCGGACCCCGACGTCGGCCTGGAGCGCGCCTCCGACCCGGACGTCGAGGTACGGGTCGACGAGCTGGGCGGGCTTGCGGCGCGCGACGGTGCCCTGGGTGATGGCGTAGGTGCGGTACTCGCCTTCGAATCCGGCTCTCCAGCGGATCGTGGAGGGGATGGCGGGGGCGAGTTCGACCCGTGCTCCGGGAAAGAACTCCACGGTCTCCTGGGGCTCGCTGGCTCCGTCGATCCCCCGCGTCCAGCTCGAGATCCACGGGCGGATCGACAGCTCCAGGTTCTTGATGGGGATGTCGAGTCGCCCCTGGAGCTGGCCCGCGCGCTGGAGGATCTCGACGGTCTCGGTGCCGGTGCCGGTGGGGGCGTCGATCGCGTCCGACAGCCCGATGAAGTTCAGGCTGTACCGCTTGCCCGTCAGCCGGGCCTGGACGTCCCAGAACCGCGGCGCGATGCGGGCCCGCTCGGCGTCGAGAACCAGGCCAAGGACCCCGTCGAGGTAGGATCTCCGGAACGACGCAGCGAAGCCACCGCCCTTGGTGGGGATCTCGACGAAGGCGTGGGCGAACACCACGTTCGCGCCTGCGACCACCTGGGCCTCGTCCCCGAGCTCCTTCGGCACGACGTCCACGGCACCGGCGAGCTGTCGACCGTAGCGGGCGGGCGTCGAGCCGGGCCAGAAGCGGACTTCTTCGACCATGTTCGGGTGTACGGCGCTGGTGAAGCCGCCCAGGTGGTAGAGCAGCGGAATCCGGACCCCGTCGAGGTACAGGCCGGTGTCACCGGGGTCTCCGCCGCGGACCAGCAACCAGCCCGAGTCGAAGGGCGTGCGCACGACGCCGGGACGGGTGGACACGCCGCGGACGGGGTCCGACAGGGATCCGGGAGTGATCCGGATCTCCTCCTGGGGAATGGTGTAGGTGTTGGGCCGGTCGGTCTCGGTGGAGTAGCGCCCGACCACTTCCCACCCCGCGTCCTCCGCGACCCAGACCTCGATCGAGACCGGCTCGGCGGGGCCCGTTGCAGTCGGACCGCCAGAAAGCACCGCGACCACGGGCTCGCTCGTCAGGCGGAAGCGCGGATCCCCCGGTCGGACTGGGGCGTCTCCGGGAGCCAGGTTGCGGAACGTCGCCACCCCAGCGTCGTCGGTCCGGACCTGCTGCCCGCCGATCGCGAGGGGGAAGTCGGGCAGCGTCACGCCCGAGCCGCGCAGCCGGACCGTGGCCAACACGGAGACGGGAGGCGGATCGATCTCGACCACCAGGGTGATCGGCGCATCGACGGGCCGGCCGTCCATCCGGGCCACCTGGACGTCGCAGCTGGACAGCGCAGCGCCGATCGCGGGTCGGAGCTCCGGGACGGGGAGGTCGATCACGGGGTCGACCAGCGCGCCCTCACCGGTGAGCACGGCGTCGATCCGCGCTTCGAAGCCGGGCCCCGCGAGCCCCGGAGGCCAGGTCACCTCTCCGCATCCCGACAGTTCCGGAGGCTCGACCTCGTCGGGCCAGTCATCGACAGCGAGCCCGATGCCACCCGCGAACGCAGGGGACTGCAGTGCCGCCAGGATCGCCAGGGCCGTGGTCACGCCCGCATCGTACTGTCTACGACGGGCCGAACGCCGGTCCGTAAACGTTCTGGACGTAGTCGCGGACCATCCGGTGGCTGCTGAACTTCGGTGCGCACGTCGCGATGCTGCGCTTGATGCGCTGAACCCAGCCCGCCGGGATGTCGAGCACGTCGCGGTCCGACCACAGCGGGAGGATCTCGTTCTCGAGCACCTGGTAGAGCGCTGCGGCGTCGTGGGCGTCGTGGGCGGGGATGTCGTCCCACATCTTGCCGTCGCCGATCTGCCAGCCGTTCTCGCCGTCGAAGCCCTCGGGCCACCAGCCATCCAGCACGCTGAAGTTCAGGCCGCCGTTGTAGATCACCTTCTGGCCCGACGTTCCCGAGGCCTCGCGTGGACGGCGGGGGTTGTTCAGCCAGACGTCGCTGCCGGAGGTCATCAGGCCGCCGATGTGGATGTCGTAGTCCTCGAGCAGCACGACCCGGTCGCGGAAGTCGGCGTGGTTGGCCCAGTCGAGCACGCTGCGGACGATGCGCTTGCCGTTGACGTCCTTCGGGTGCGCTTTGCCCGCGAAGATGAGGTTCACCGGCTGGTCGCCGTTCAGCAGCCGCAGCAGGCGCTCGGGGTCGGTGAAGATGAGATCGCCGCGCTTGTACGGGGCGAACCGACGCGCGAAGCCGATGGTCAGGGCGTTGGGGTCGAGGGCTCGGCCGGTGCGGCGCTCCACTTCGTCGAGCAGGCGCACGCGCAGGTGGTGACGCAGCAGCCAGATCCGAGCGTCCTCCACGTCGTGGATGCGCTTCCACACGGCGTCGTCCCACGGTTGAGTGCGCCAGCCGGGCAGGTGCTGATCGAAGAAGGCGCGGGTGGCGGGTGCGACCCAGAAGGGCGTGTTCACGCCGTTGGTGACGTGGCCGATCGGGACGTCTTCGACCTCGAGGTCGGGCCAGAGCTCCTTCCACATCTCGCGGGACACCACGCCGTGCAGGGCGGCGACGCCGTTGGTCGACCGGGACAGGCGGATGCCGATCACGGTCATGCAGACGGTCTCCTCTTCGTCCTCCGGGTCGACGCGACCGAGGCTGATGACCTCTTCCACATCGAGATCGACGGAAGCACACCACGGGCCGAGCTCAACGCGAACCAGGGGGGCATCGAACCGGTCGTGGCCGGCCGGAACGGGGGTGTGGGTGGTGAACACGCAACGCTGGCGGGCGGAATCGGCGTCCGACTCGCTCATCAGCACCAGCGGGGCGAACGCACAGTGACCTTCGTTGAGGTGGAGCAGGTCGGGCTCGATGCCCAGCTTGCGCAGGGCCGACAGTCCGCCGACGCCGAGCAGGATCTCCTGACGGATGCGGGTGGTCTGGTCGCCGCCGTAGAGGTGACGGGTGAGCTGACGGATGGGTTCGGGGTTCTCCTCGAGGTCGGTGTCGAGCAGGAACAGGGGGGTGCGCCCCACGGCCAGTCGCCAGATGTGCGCCTTGGCGGTGTACTCGCCGATGGGCACCGTGATGGACAGCGGGCCGTGCTCGTCTTCGCAGCGCCGCACTGGAAGCCGCTCGAAGCGCGCCGGGGGGTAGGACTCGGTCTGCACACCGTCGTCGAACACCTGCCGGAAGTAGCCCTCGCGGTAGAGGAACCCGACGGCCACGAGGGGTACGCCGAGCAGCGATGCCGACCGCAGGTGATCGCCCGCGAGCACGCCCAGGCCGCCGCTGTAGATGCGCAGCGACTCGTGCAGGCCGTACTCCATCGACAGGTAGGCGATGGTCTTCCCCTCGAGCTGCGGGGCTTCGGAGGTGGCCCAGCGGGGAGAGGCGAGGTCGGCGTTCATCTTCGCTTCGAGCTCTTCGGCGGTCTCGACGAACGTGGGATCGGCGGCCAGCTCGTCCCAGCGACCCCGCTCGATGTCGTGGAGCAGGGCGACGGGGTTGTGGTGACAGGCCTCCCAGCGAACGGGATCGATGAACTGCCACAGCTCGCAGGCCTCGGCCTGATCGGTCCACCAGAGGTTGGTCGAGAGCGCTTGCAGGGGGGAGAGAGCTTCGGGCAGCATGAGGCCTCCACGGGGGAGGCCCCCATTACCCGACCGGGCGATCCCATCAACGACAAGTCCACCGAACCGTCGGGTCGACGCGATCCGCTGATCGAGGTCGACCCCAGCTGGTCGCTGTCGGTCGTCGTCTGCTGCAACCAGCGTTCGGCCCGCAGTCGCCGGGGGTGTTGCGGCCGCGACGCCGGTCAGGCCCTCCGGCATTGGTTGCGAGACCGGGCCCGCGCCGAAGGGGTGCGCGAGCACGTGGTGGTTCACGGGGGGCACTGCATGGACGTCTGTGGCGCGGGCACCACCGTGGCTCTGCACGTGGGCGGACGAGCTCGACGCGTGTTCGTGGTGCCGCGCTGCGCCGACGAGGAGGAGGAGCGCCGGGCGCGCGAGTCCCTGTGGCGCGAAGTCGCAGAGGTCCTCGAACGAGGCACCACCTTGGGCGGAACGACGCCTGAACGTTAGGGTCTGACGTCGTCGTCCGCAGGTCCGATCTCTCCCGATCGATCTCGCGTCGCCGGGTCGCTCCCGCGCATCACAGCTGGGCATCAACCAGGGTCCTGTTTGTTCCTCATCCTGCTCCTCCTCGGTCTCGTCATGCTGGTGGTCGGGTCCGACCTCCTGGTGAAGGGGGGCGGAAACGTCGCGCTGGCGTTGCGGATCCCGGCTCTGGTGGTGGGGCTGACCATCGTGGCGTTCGGCACGAGCGCTCCAGAGCTCACGGTCAGCGTGATCGCGGCCACCCAGGCCAGCACCCAGATGGCGATCTCGAACGTGAACGGGTCGAACATCGCGAACATCGCGTTCGTGCTGGGCCTGGCTGCGCTGGTGTCGCCGCTGGTGGTCTCGCGCTCGCTCATCCGCCGCGAGGTGCCGTTCTGCCTGGGCCTGCAGGCGCTGGTTCCAATCCTCGCGCTCGACGGGTGGTTCTCGCGGATCGACGGCGTCATCGTGCTGTCGTGCGGCATCGGGTTCAACCTGTGGCTGGTCTACGACGTGATGCGGGGTCGGGCCGAGCTGTCGGTCGAGGACGAGCTCGAGGTCGAGGAGGACGAGCCGTTCTGGAAGCACGCCGTCATGCTGCTCGTGGGGCTGGTGGTGCTGGTGATCGGCGCCGATCTGTTCGTCGACGCGGCGGTCCACCTCGCAGAGTCCCTCGAGCTGTCCCAGCGCTTCATCGGGCTCACGGTCGTGGCGCTCGGAACCTCTGCACCCGAGGCCGCCACGGCGGTCCAGGCGGCCCGTCAGGGCGAGACCGATCTCGCGGTCGGAAACTCGCTCGGCTCCAACATCCTCAACATCTGCATGGTGCTGGGCATCACGTCGATCATCGCGCCCATCGACGTCTCGGGGCCCGGCTTCCTGCGCGACATGATCATCGCGTTCGTGATGGTCGGACTCATCGTGCCGGTGGTGCTGCGCGGTCGGCTGTCGCGGGTCGAGGGGGCAGGGCTGGTGGTGATCTACGTCGGCTACCTGGTGTTCGGGTACTTCGCGGGCGGGTGAGCACGGCTCCAGGGGATCCGGCCGTTACAACGCGGTCGGAGGTTCCATGAAGCTCGCGCAATCGGTGCTGAACATGCAGGGCTCGGTGTACTCGCACCTGGCCAGGCGGCTCCTCGACCACGACGGGCCGACGTACCCGCTCCACATCGGCGACACCTGGATGGAGCCGGCCGAGGGGTGTCGTCTGCAGGACATCCGCGTCGAAGACCACCCGGGCATGCATCGCTACGCCTCGGTCCACGGGCGGGCCGATCTCATCGACGCGATCGCAGCTCGATTCGCGGAACGCACCGGCCTGACGCCCTCTCCGGACGAGGTCCTGGTCTCGGCCGGCGCCACGGGCGGTCTGTGTGGGCTGGTGGGCGCCATCGTCGAGCCCGGCGACGAGGTGATCATCCTCGCTCCGCACTGGCCCCTGATCGCCGGAATGGTGAAGGCGTTCGGTGGCACGCCGGTTCAGGCGCCGTTCATCGGGGTGGCCGACAGCCCGGAGTCGGCGGTCGAGGTGCTGGAGTCCGCGCGTACCGAGCGCACGGTCGCGGTGTACTGGAACACGCCGAACAACCCCACGGGCAAGGCGATTCCGGCGGCCTGGCTGGCAGCGATGGCCGAGCACTGCCGCCGCCACGACCTGTGGATCTTCAGCGACGAGGTCTACGAGGAGTACGTGTACACGGGCGATCACGTGTACTCGCGGCCCTTCGCGCCGGAACGCACGGTGTCCCTGCACAGCTTCAGCAAGTCCTACGGCATGGCGGGCAACCGCGCGGGCTACCTGGTGGGTCCGGCCGAGCTGCTGGGCCACACGAAGAAAGTCACGACCCACACCTTCTACAGCACCCCCACGGGCGCCCAGATCGCGGCCTTGCGTGCATTGGGCCCGGCGGGGACGGCCTGGGTGGACGGTGCCCGCGCGAAGTACGCCGAGCTCGGGGCGTACGCGGCCGACCGGCTGGGGGTCGAACGCCCGGACGGGAGCACGTTCGTGTTCCTGGACGTCGCGGATGCGCTGGACGACTCCGGACTGACCGGATTGCTCGAGAAGGCGGTGTCACGGGGGCTTCTGGTGGCACCCGGGCCCTCGTTCGGCCCGTACCCGACGCACGTGCGGCTGTGCTTCACGAGCGCGGAGCCTGAGCGCGTGCGGGCGGGGGTGGATGTGTTGGCGGAGCTGCTGGGACGGTAGAACCTCCTGAGCGCGGCGGAGTCGTCAGCAGCCAGCTGAATGTAGCGGTCAGCGGTCAGCTGACGGCTGCGGGCTCGGTAGGGAACCGCTCCACCTACTTCGCCTTCTTCTTGAACAACTTCGCGAAGTACTTGCCCGTCCACGCGTACGCCTCGCCCACCCGGTCCGCCACGGAGGGCCGGGCATCGCCGATCGCTCGCGAGACCTCGATCACGGCGAACGTCTCGCTGCCGTCCATGCTGGTGAGCGTCATCGTCATGTCGGCTTCCGCGTTGCGCTCCATGACGCCTGCGTACCAACCGGGCTCGATCCAGGTGACGTCGACGTGCATCTTGATGTCGCCCTGGGACTCGTCGAAGGTGAGCGTGGTGTCGGTCTTGTCGGCGTACTTGTCGAACAGGGTCTTCATCTTGGGGTGGTAGACCGCCTCCCGGTCGCCGAGCCAGCGCTCCTTCCACGACATCCCGGACCCCGGCTCGTCCTGCTCCTTCTCGTCGACCTTTCGCTGGATGTACGCTTCGTCGGTGAGCTTGTCGCGCTTCTTCCCGATCATCAGGTCGTCGTAGTCCCACTCGACGTAGATGCGGCGGTGGCTGGCCAGCCCGGCGAGGTCGCCGTCGACCACTTTGATCTTGGCGGCGTCGGCGGTGGGGGTGAGCAACAGGGCGGCGAGGGTCAGCATGGCGTCTCCGGGGTTGGGGATGCCGGAACCATACCGTCCGCCGGGCTTTCAGCGGACTTTCTCAGTCGGAGGTCACGAGACCCGCTGCACGACGGTGGGCTTGCACGGGCATGCCCCGACGGACCCGGTCCACACGGGTGGAATCGATCTCGGCCAGCGCCAGACCCACGCCGTCCGGAGCCATCGCCACCACCTGTCCCCAGGGGTCGATGATCATGGAGTGCCCGAAGGACTCGCGGAGCCCGCCATCGCCGTGTTTGCCGTGCTGGCCGGGTGCGATGACCCAGCACTGGGTCTCGATGGCGCGGGCGCGCAGCAGGGGTTCCCAGTGGTCCTTGCCGGTGGTGAGGGTGAACGCACTCGGAACGGCCAGGATGGTGGCGCCACGCTGGACGTGCATCCGGTAGATCTCGGGGAACCGCAGGTCGTAGCAGATGGACAAGCCGATGGTGCCGAAGGGCATGGCGGCCGTGACCACATCCGTGCCGGGCACGCAGGTGTCGGACTCGAAGAACCGCACCTCGTCGCTCACGTCGACGTCGAACAGGTGGATCTTCCGGTAGGCCGCCAGGATCTTCCCGTCGGGATCGAACAGCAGCGACGTGTTGTAGCAGCGACCGCGGGCGGCTTCCTCATCGGACGCGCGTTCGTTGATGCTGCCGATCAGCAGGTGGATCGACAGCTCGTCAGCGAGGGCGGAGAGCCGAGCGACCAGGGGTCCGTCGAGGGGTTCGGCGCGGGCCACCTTGTCGTCGTGGGGGCCCAGGTAGTTGGTGCATTCCGGGGTGGCGACGAAGCCGGCTCCGTAGCTCGCGGCGCGACGGATGAGCGCTTCGGCAGCGGCCATGTTCGCGGGTTCGTCTGAGGTGCAGGACAGCTGGACGGCGGCAGCGAGCATCACGCTCCTTCGGTTCTGGATGGGGCGCTGAAGCGCTGGATGACGGACTCGATGCGGAGCAGTGCGAAGGCGCCGAGCACCACGCCGAACCACAGGGTGGCGATGCGGATGAGCAGGGAGGCCGCGACCGCCTGGCCCTCGGTGAGGGTGGGAATGAGGGCCAGGCCGAGCTCGCCGAGGACGAGATCGGTGACGCCGAGCCCACCCGGGGAGAACCCGCCGGCGGTGGTCGCGAAGGCGTAGAGGAAGGTGGCGACCTCGACGCTGGTGGGGGCTCCGAGCCCCAGGTAGACGAGGTAGAGGCCGAGGCACTCGGCGAACCAGGCGAGCAGGCTCATGATCACCGTGACCGTGAGCGGGATGGGCGACAGGCACTCGCGCATCGCGAGGTAGGCCTCTTCGAGCTTGTCTCCGACCTTGCCGACCACGGGCAGGCGGCTGATCTGGGCCAGGATGAACAGCGACAGCCGCTTGGACAGGAGCACCGCGAACCCGGAGCCGAGCACGGCGCACGCGAAGAAGATGACGTCGATGCGGTCGGGCGCGAAGGTGGAGATGCCCAGGGTGGCCAGCGCGACGACCGCGATGCCGTCGGTCACCCGCTCGGCCACCAGTGCGGGGATCGTGCGCTGCATCGGGGTGCCGGTGATCACCCGCACCAGGTACGGCTTCACGACTTCTCCGGCCTTCGCAGGACTGATGACCATGGCGAGGCCACACAGGAAGATGGGCAGGTTGGCGGCGTGGGGGATGGGGACCCCGAGCCGGTGCAGGAGGTAGTGCCACTTGCCGTAGCGGAGCCCGTAGTTCACGAGGGTGAGCAGCAACACGCCGATGTAGACGAGCCAGTCGAAGTTCGTGAGCTGCTCGATGGTGCCCGGCAGGTCCTTGTAGAAGCCGTAGGCGATGAAGCCGAGTGCCGACACCGCAATCGCGATGGCCACCCAGCGGCGGAAGCTCTGCATTGCGTCGGGCCGGGGCGCGTCGCTCTTCGGCTCGTCTGCCATCCAACGTGCTCCTGGAGGGTCCTGGGCTGGCTTTTAAGGGAGCAGTCGGGTCTCGTCACTTGGTAAGGTACGCGCGAGGTACCCGTGGGCTCGTTCTCCGTCAGCTCCCGTGGGCTCGCCGCCGTCGAGGTGGAAGCCCCGAACTGGATTGCAGCGCTCGGTCTGGGCCTGGAAGCGCTGGAGCGCGCCGGGGGCCTGGAGCGGCTGGCGTGCGAGATGTTGCCGAACGGCACGGTCATCGCGCGCGACGTCCAGACCGGCACCGGGTTCGTGGTGCAGGAGGTCGAGTCCGTCGATGCGATGGATGGCGAGGCCCTGGAGCTCGAAGAGGTCGAGATCGAGCCGCTCACCGACGAAGCCGACCGCGAGAACCGCGAGGCGCTGCTCGAAGCGATCGAACAGGCCGACAGCCCCGCCAGCGCGGCCTCTCTGGCGCTCACCCTGGCGCGGGAGCACGTCCCGGCGGAGTCGGGCGCGGTCATTCTCGAAGATCGCGGGTATCTGCGGTTCGTGAGCGTGGTGGGGCCGCACAGCCGCCGCCTGATCGGGGTCCGGCTGCCCCTCGGGACCGGAGTGGCGGGCTTCGCGATGGAGAAGCAGCGCGTGGTGGTGCTCGACGACGCGCACGAAGATCCCCGGCACTGCGGCGAGGTCGATGCACTCACGGGCTACACCACCGAGCAGATCGCGGTCGTGCCGGTGATCGCGGGCGACACGTGCTTCGGGGTGCTCGAGTTGATGAACCTCAGCCCGGGCGAGCGATTCGACCCCGACCGGGTGAAGAGCCTGCGCGCGGTCGCGGATGCGCTGGGCACCCGCCTGCATCAGGGCTGAACAGGGTCCTCTTCGGCGCTGGCTTCTTCGGCTGCGCGGGCTTGTTCTACGAGTTGCTTCGACAGCTCGGTGAACGTCCGGGCGTCCTCGGCGAGGGGTTCGTGGGCCCGAGCCGCTTCGAAGTGTGCGATGGCTTCGGCGGGACGGCCCTGGGCGAGTGCCCGGGCGCCGAGGTGGTACTGGACCTCGGGGTGCTCGCGTTGTTCTGCGGAGAGCGCGTCCAGCACGCGCTGGGTGTCGGGGTCGCTGCCCAGCAGCAGGAGCGCGGTGTGGGGAAGGCTGCCGTCCTGCAGCACGTCTTCGATCACCTGAAGATCGACCACACGTTCGTGGAACCGGTCTTCGAGGGCGCGCTGAATGGCGAACCAGGGCGGGGTGCGTTCGCGAATCGACGCGGGCCACAGCTCCTGGATCCACTCGCTGGTCTGGAATCGCTGTTCGGGGCCCTCGTCGGGATCGACCCAGGACTGGAACAGGGCGTTGGGTGCGTCCACGTCGTGGCTGTGGGTCGGGTATTCGTAGGGTCGGACGAACGGGCTGTCGGGGTTGGCGTCCCACTTCGGGTAGCGGGCCCGCGCGGCGGGATCGGTGGAGCTGAATCCCTCGGCGATGCGCTTGGGATAGTCGTCACGCAGCGGCTCCCAGTCCGCGACGATGCCCTTCAGCCAGGTGCTGTCTCCCAGGAACAGGGCGCCGATCTGCTCGGGCTCCTCGAACCCGACGGACGCGAGCTCCTCCCGGACCTCGGGGTCACGCCACTGTGCGGTGAACGCCTCTGCCGAGACGGGAGCGAGGCCGCCGCGGGTCCCGACGAGCATCAGGTTGCCCTGGTAGGCCTGCCACAGCGAACAGTCGTCGAACACGTTGCAGAACGCCTTCACGATGGACTTCATGCTCCGGTCCGTCATCCCCGACAGCGGTAGCCAGTACGTCACGATGCCGTCGGGCTGCAGCTTGTCGTGCACGAGCTGGAAGTACTCCTGCGTGTACAGGTTCACGGTGCCGGCATCCAGCAGGGGAGGGGGCTCCGAGGTGATCAGGTCGTAGGTGTGGTCGGTGGTCTGCATGAACCACCGGCCGTCCCCGATGAACACGTCCATGCGGGGGTCGTTGGTCGGGAGCTCGTCGGGGGGGAACACGACGGAGTTCATCTGCACGACCTCGCGGCTGATGTCGGCGACGTGGATGGTCTGCAGGGACTCGGTGTCGGTCAGCGACTTGGCGGTCTGCCCGCATCCGTAGCTCACGAGCAGGGCGCTCTCGATGTCGGGCTTCAGCGCGACCGCGAACCAGGTGTACAGCTTCATGTATCGGCGGGAGGTCCAGTCGGTGGCGGCCATGGAGTGGCTGTTGGTGACCATCCGGTAGCTCGTGGGCTCGCCGTGGAACTGGTTCTGGACGTAGACGACGGTCTCGGTGAGGCCTTCGCTGACCCCCGCGATGGTCCCCGAGAACCACGCGGCGCGGGCGGGGATGTGGAACTTCTCCATCATGCCGTGGGGGAAGATCGCGAGGCCGAGCATCGCCGTGATGGCGACCATCGCCGAGAAGCGGCGGCCGGTCGGCTCGACGAGGGCGAGTCCGATGCCCACGACGAGGAACAGGACGGCGAGGAGGAACATCGACTGCTCGACGCCGAGCACGGGGAGCAGGACGAAGCCCGCCACGAGGGAGCCCAGGGCGGCCCCCATGGTGTTGGCGAGGGTGAGCAGCCCTACGGCCGCGGCGTCCTGGCCGACGTGCTCGCGAATCGCGGCGCCGAGGAGCGGGAACAGGATGCCCGACCCGATGCACACGGGCAGCATCAACGGAACCCCGATCAGCAGGTCGTCCGCGAGCCCGTCCGGTCGTCCGTTGCCGACGGCCAGCACGGTCCAGCGGCAGGCCAGGTAGCCGGCCACCGTCGCGATGGTGCACAGACAGGCGACGACAGGCGCGTAGCGATGCCCCTCCTCGTCGACGGCCAGCAACCGGCCCCCCAGCCAACCGCCCACCCCGATTCCCAGCAGGACGACGGCCAGCATCATCGCGAACGTGCCGGTAGAGGCCTCGAGATAGAGCTTGAGAAAGCGGAACCACACCACTTCGAGGGCGAGCACACCGAACCCGAAGGCGAAGGTGGCCAGGAGGAACGGGCCTCCCCCTGCTGCGCTGGGCAGAGCGGGGGCTTCCTGTCGGGGAAGCGCCCCGAAGCGGTTCGAGAGCGCGAGAGCCCCCGCCGCCGCGGCCAGATCGCACAGACCCGCCACGATGGCGGAGCCCGGGATGCCGAGGGTCTCGATGAGAACGAAGTCCGCGGTCAGCGCCCCGAGCATCGCACCCAGCGTGTTCACGGCGTACAGCTCGCCGAGCGCGGCTCCGAAGTCGACGCCCGCACCGGACAGCGCCCGCGTGAGGACCGGCAGCGTCATCCCCATGGCCACCGAGGGCACGCACAACACGCCGAACGCGACCAGCAGCCGCACGATGTTCATGACGACCGGAGAGCTGCCCGAGACCGCCGATGCCACGAGCCCCCCGAACGTGGGCAGCAGGAACACGACAGCGGTGCCGATCAGCGCCACCAGGACCTCGAGGAGGGCGTAGGTGCGCAGCGGCCGCGCCAGCCGGTCGCCGATCCGGGCGGTCAGCGCGTTCCCGATCCCGATGCCGGCCATGAACCCGGCCAGCACCACACTCGAGGCCCACACACCGTTGCCGAGCCCGATTCCGGCCTGGTGGAACCACAGGGTCTCGAACGTGAGTGCTGCGAATCCGGACAGCCCGACGATGCCCAGCAGGACGATGCGACGCAATGAACGCTCCGGTGGCGAAAGCCCTGTCGGGGTTGCGGCCCACTCTACCTGAGTCCGGACGCGCAGCGGCCCTCGTACACGGCTCCGTCGGCGGGTGGTTCAGGCGGCAGTGCCGAGCAGACGCCCCAGCTGAGCGAGGCCGAGGACGACCCCGAGTGCCACGATTGCCCAGGGCGTGCGAGGGGCGCTCGTCGGAGATCCCCCGAGGCGGAATGCGACGGCCTGGAGCAGCACCACCAGGGTGCCGAGCCCCCACAGGTCCAGGCTGGCGACGAGGGCGGGCAGCACGAGCCAGGCCAGCGCCGGGAGTCGAACGCACGCGAGTGCTGCGACGCCACCCACCGCGACGAGGGGGGCGGACAGCGCCGTCGGGCCGGCGAGATCGGCGAGGGTGATGGCCACGAGGCCCACGGGCACGGCCCCGCGAGGGATGGGGTCGTGATCGGTCCGTGGCAGCCGCACGCCACAGACCCCGAGAAGCACGGCCGTGAGCATCCAGGGTCTGGACTGGTTGGTGGTCCAGGGGGAGGTCCAGCGGGCCGCTTCGGCGGGTCGAGGCTGGGCGAGAGGGCCCGACTGGAGGGCGCGGTGCAGGGTCGCCAGCCCGGTGGGACGGTCGATGGTCAGGGTCGTGCGGCGGGCCGAGGCGTCGGATCGGAGGCGCCCCTCGTCACTCCGCGCCAGTGCCCCCTCGTGCATCACGAACAGCGAGCTGTCGTCGACCCTGAGCATCGGGGCCACGGTGGTGGTGGTGCGGAACACGCTGCGGGTCTCCGGAAGGTTGCCGTTGCTGACGGACACCTCGATCGGCGAGCCCTGGGGCAGCGGCACGGTTCCTTCGATGTGGATGCGCGACCCGTGGGGATCGGACTCCGACTCGCCCGTGCTCGGGGTCCAGGAGACGGTGCGGCCGTCGATCGTGATCAGCAGCCCTGCTGCCAGCTCGCGAGTGACCGCGGGCCCCGGCCGGTCGCGTACGATCTCGGGAGGGACCACGGTGGTGTAGTCCACCTGGAGCGTGTCCGTCCCCACATTCAGCTCGAGGTCGTGCTGCACCACATGCCGACCGACCGGATGCGCGAGCGCCAGGCTGCTGCCGAGCAGGAGCCCCGGAACGCCTGGAATCATCGGTCGAGCAGGTCGTACTTGTTGAGCTTGTAGCGCAAGGTGTTCCGCTCGACGCCCAGGAGTCGGCCGGCGGCGTTGCGGTCGTTGTCGGTCTGGCGAAGGGCTTCTTCGAGGATGCTTCGCTCGATCTGCTCGAGGTACTGCGCCAGTCGGAACCCCGGCTCGAGGATCGGCACGCCGGGACGGGTGGCGGCCACGGGCTCCAGGCCGAAGCCCTCCGCACCCAGAACAGCCGTTCGTTCTGCGAGGTTGAGCAGCTCGCGGATGTTGCCGGGCCAGCTGTGGTTGGTGAGCGACTGGAGCTGGGCGGGCTCGAGCTCGGGCTTCTTGCGCTCGTACTTCTCGCAGAACCGCGCGAGGGCCTCCTCGAACAACGGCACGACGTCCTCGGGTCGCTGGCGGAGGGGAGGGACGTCGACCACCACCACGGCGAGGGCGAAGTACAGGTCGCTGCGCAGCTCGCCCTCGGCGACGCGGCGGCGGCCCCCCGGGCGTGCCGTGGCCATGAGCCGGACCGTGGGCGGAATCGCCTTGATGCGCCGCACCACCAGCTGTTGTTCGGCGTCGCTCAGATCGTCGACGGCGGGAAGGACGATGGTGCCTTCCTCGGGCCAGGGCCGGGGATCGGTGGGATCGACGACGGTGTATGGCGTGTCGTCGTCCGCCAGGGCGTGGATCTGGGCTGCGGCCTGCAGCCGACCGGAGCCGATCTCGCCTTCGAGCCACAACGGAGTGGGCACGTCGGCGACGGACTCGAGGGTGTGCAGGAGGGTCCGTGCTGCGGGGCTCTCAGCGACGAACGGCCCCGATACGGCCGTGTTGCTGGGCTCATCGCCGGACAGGGCGCGCACGCGCTCGAGGATCTGGTCGACCGAGACGGGCTTGGTGAGGAAGTCGCGCGCCCCGAGCTGCATGGCTTCGACCGCTCGCTCGACGGCTCCGAACGCGGTGAAGACGATGACCTCGACGGGAGGCGTGAGCTCGCGGGCGGCCCGCAGTACCTCGATGCCGTCGACGGGCTCCATCCGGAGGTCGGTGAGCACCAGCCGGTAGGGCTCGGTGCGGATGAGCTGGATGGCGCTCGCCCCATCGTAGGCAGAGCTGACGTCGTGGCCCTGCTTGGTGAGGATGCGGGTCATCGCATCGGCGCTGCTGCGGTTGTCGTCGACGACGAGGATCTTGAGCATGCAGGTGTTTAGCAACGTTCGCCCTGCCTCGCTCGCCCATGGCGTCAGTCGTCCGGCGCGTCCAGGGGCACGAGCGCTTCGAAGCACGCGCCTCCGAGCGAGGACTCCGAGAATGCGATGGTTCCTCCGTGGGCTTCGATCACCCCCTTCGTGAGCGCCAGTCCGAGCCCGGTTCCGGCCTCACCGCTGACGTTGGGCTCGAACACCCGGTCGCCCAGCTCGGGGTTCACGCCGGGTCCGTTGTCCTCGACGCGGATCTTCAACACCTGTTCGTCGCGCTCGGCGGTGACGCGGACGATGCCGGTGTTCGAGGGCACCGCGCGGATCGCGTTGGCCACCAGGTTCTCGATCGACCGGGAGAACAGGGCCTTGTCCAGCGGGACCTGCCCGACCCCGTGGTTGGCGACCTCCATGCGTGCCCCCTTCTTGCTCGCCTCGGCGCCGCGCACAGCCTGGATGTGGTCCAGCAGCGCTCCGAGGTCGCAGGGCCGGCGCTGCAGACGAAGCGCACCTCGGGTGGCGCCCTCCCGGAGCAGTCGGGTCACGACATCGTCGAGTGCCCGGATCTCGGCGTGGATGTTCGCTGCGAGCTGCCGCCGCTCGGCGCCATCGACTTCTTCGGCGACGAGGCTGGTGAGCAGCTCGAGGCTCTGGAGGGGATTGCGGATCTCGTGGGCGACGATGCGCGCCATCTCCTGCACGACCCCGACGCGCGCGAGGATCGCGTGCTCCCGTTCCTCGATGGCGACGGCCGTGTTGTTGAGGTGGGTCACCAGCTCGTCGAGCTCGTAGATCCCGGTGTAGGCCACCCGGACGCCGCGACGGCCGAGACCGACCTCCTCGAGCGCGAGACGCATCTTCGAGAGGGGGCGGAGCACCTGCAGCACGCCGAGTGCAGTGACCAACCCGGCCACGAATGCCAGCGCGATCACGAAGCCTCCGATGCCGAGGTAGCTCCGACTGGGGGTCTCCCAGAGTGCGAAGACCCGCAGTCGTGCGTTCTCGTAGCAGACTGCAGTGACGGGGGCTTCGCCGACCGACGCACGGGCGACACCGCTGGGTTCGCCACACACGGCGTCTTCGAGGAAGGGCTCGGGTTCGAGGGTCCCGGTGCGATGCAGCTCGGTCCCGTCGGCTCGCACGGCCCGCATGTACTGCATGGTCGGGAACGTGCGGGGATCCCGACCGCGATCGATCGACTGACCGATGGCGGCGGTTCGTGCGTACAGCTCGGCCTGGGTGGCGCGGACCTCGGCCCACACCAGGCGGGTCAACAGGGGGATGGCGGCGGGCAGGATCGCCAGTGCGGCGATCACGCCGGCGTAGACCCCGAGAACGAGCAGTGCGGACGGGCGTTTACGCACACGTGCCCGATGCCGCGGGGACGTCGGGCCACCCTGGAGTCACGAGACGCTCGCTACTGAGTCTTGAGCGTGGTCTTGGTGTCTTCGGCGTCGGTCGTGGTCTCCTGCACGCGCAGCCGGATGTCGGCGGCTTCCTTGCCGTACAGCTTGTAGGTCGAGCCCGCGATGGCCGGACGCGTGAGGTCGGGCTGGGCCAGGAATGCCTCGGTGAAGGCCCGGCCGTGATCGTAGGTGAGGTGCAGCGGCGAGGTGCAGCCCGCCAGGGCCACGAGGGCGGCCACGGCGATGGGGGTCATGAGCCGGTTGCGATCGAACATCGTCACTTCTCCTGGGCGGGCCGGGGATCCGACTCGCTGAGCCGCTGAAGGGCTTCGTCTGCGTAGAGGTGGTCGGCATCCATCTTCAATGCACGCCGATAATAGGTCTTGGCGGTCGCGAGGTCACCGGTCCGCTCGAAGGCGGTGCCGACGTTGTAGTGCGCGTCCGCGGGGGTTCCGGTGGTGAGGAAGGTGCGCAGCGCTGCACGGTGATCGCCGTCTGCGACTTGCGCATAGGCGAGGTTGTTCCGGTAGCGTGCCTGAGTTCCGTCGAGGGAGACGGCCCGTTGGAGCGCGCGCTTGGCGGCGGTGGGGTCCTCTGCGACGGTGAGGTAGAGGAAGCCGAGATTGTTCCAGGCCTGGGCGTCGCCCTCGTCGAGGCCGGTGGCGCGTTCGCAGGCCGAGATGGCTTCTTCGGTGCGCTCGTCGTCGGCGTAGAGCACACACAGCTCGCGCCACACGGCGGGGTTGCGCCCATCCCGCGCTTCGGCCTGGACGAGGAGCGCTTCGGCCTGCTCCATCATTCCCTGTTGCCGCATCGCGATGCCCTGGAGCATGTCGAGCTGCGGTTCGTCGACGCCGTCTGCGCGCATCAGCCGGATGAGCTCGAGCGCCTGGAGGGTCTCGCCGTTCTCGAGCAGCGTGCCGACGATCTCCATCCGCACGGTCTGCTTCTCGGTCATCCAGCGCGGAGCCTCTTCGGCCGGCCGGTGCATCGGACCACAGGCCAGCAGGACGCCACAGGTGGTCGAGGCCAGCAGCCCTCCGGGCCACGAGCGATGGGTTCGAGCGCGCCTCACCCTCGGCCGCTCCACAGGCGGTACACCTTGATGAGGGCGGGGCCCATCAGCACCATGCCGAGAACGGGCAGGAGGAAGAGGATCATGATGACCGTGAGCTTCGGCGAGACCTTGGCGGCCTCCTCCTCGGCGCGGGCCATCCGCTTCTGACGGGTCACGTTGGCGTGCACGCGCAGGGACTTCGCGACGGAGGTACCGAACCGCTCAGCCTGAGCGAGCATGTTGACGAGGCTGCGGATCTCGTCGAGACCCGTGCGCTTTTCGAGGTGGCGCAGGGCTTCGACGCGCGGGACACCCGCGGAGATCTCGTTGTTGACCAGCTGGAATTCCTTGGCGAGCGCCGGTGCAGCCTGCTCCATCTCGGCGGACACCCGGCGGAACGCGGCATCCAGACCCAGGCCGGCCTCGACGGAAGAGACCAGGAGGTCGAGACAGTCGGGAAAGCTGGCGAGCAGCTCGTCCTTCCGCTTGTTCACCGCGTTCTCGATCATCAGGTAGGGGCCCATGTACCCGAACGCGACGGCGCCAGCGGTGAGGCCCAGGGCGACCATGAGGTCCTGCGTCAGCGTGAACGGCAGCATCATGATCGGGAGGCCGATGGCGAGTGCCAGCCGCGTGAACGACATGATCTCGAGCGCGTGCTTGTGCTTGTAGCCCGCCTGGACGAGCTTTCGGCGCATGATGTTGCGGTCTTCCGCCGAGGAGCCAGCCGAGAGCTTGGACAGCAGCCCGGCGTCCTCCTCGCGGTTGACGATGATGTCGACGTACTCTTCCTGAACCTCTTCGCCCTGCAGGTCGCGCAGTCGGTCGGACGCGGTCCGCGTGGGGTTCAACAGGAGGTACAGACCGTAGGCCATCACCAGGCAGATCACCATCACGAAGACGGCGATGCCGATGAAGATGACGTTCAGGGTCATGTCAGACCTCCACGTTGGAGATTTCGTACATCAGCCACGTGCCGACCCCGTACATCCCGAGTGCGCACGCGATGATGATGTTGCCCAGGAAGTCGTCGACGAGCGGCGAGATGTAGGTGGGGTTCATGATCGAGAGGACCACGATGACGAAGATGGGCAGGCAGCCCAGCAGGACGGCCGTGAACTTGGCCTCCGAGGTCATCGCGCGGACCTTCGCCTCGAAGACGAACCGGCTGCGGATGGTGTTGGCGATGTTGTTCAGGATCTCGATGAGGTTACCGCCGGTCTCGCGCTGCAGGAGCACGGAGGAGACGAACAACCGGAGGTCGAACACACCCGGGTTGCGGCTCAGCATCTTGTCGAAGGCTTCGCGGTAGTCGCGTCCGAACCGGACCTCTTCGAACACCCGGCCGAACTCCGCGGCGATGGGCATCGGCATCTCTTCGGCGACCAGCTTGAAGGCGTCCGACAACCCCATCCCGGCCTGGAGCGAGCGGGCCATCAGCTCGAGGGAGTCGGGAAGCTGCTCGATCAGCTTGGCGGTGCGGCTGCTGGCCTGGTAGCGAAGCAGCATGTACGGCGCGAGAGCGGCGGGGATTCCGAGGATCATGCCGACCAGGGACTGCAGCGCGAGCCCGCCACCGATCATGCCGGCACCGAAGCACAGGATGACGCGCGCGGCGAAGTGGCCGACCGAGTAGCCGGCCTCGGCCTGGGTGATCAGCGCCCGGAGGTGCGCACCGACGCCGCCGAGTGCGCTGGCGGCCATGTCGCCTTCTTCCTCTCGGAAGAGGCTCTCCATCTCGACGGCGTCCTCGCCGGTCTGGCCGAGACGTCGCTTCAGCTCCTCCTGCTTCTGCTCGACGCGACCGACGTAGGCCCAGTACAGGCCCTGGCCGATGGCGAGCACCGCCGTGAACACGACGATGAGGAGGATGACGAGTACCCAGTTCGGCATCTCAGACCTCCATCTCGAAGCGGAACAGCTCGGCCGACAACCGGATGCCGTTCGAGGCCAGGCGGCTCGAGAAGCGGGGTCGGATGCCGGTGGCCCGGAATCGACCGCGGACCTTGCCGTACTCGTCGATCGTCCGCTGCTCGAAGATGAAGATGTCCTGGGTCGTGATGACCGGACCCTCCATTCCCGTCACCTCGGTGAGCGACATGATGCGTCGGGAGCCGTCGGTGAGGCGTTCCTGTTGGACGATGCAGTCGAGTGCGCGGGCGATGGTCTCGCGGATGGCTTTGTCGCCCATGTTCGGCATGCCGATTCCGACCATGGTCTCGAATCGAGCGAGCGCGTCCCGCGAGTTGTTGGCGTGGACGGTCGCGAGCGAGCCGTCGTGACCGGTGTTCATGGCGGTGAGCATGTCGATGGCCTCACCGCCGCGGATCTCGCCCAGGATGATGCGGTCTGGACGCATCCGGAGGCAGTTCTTGACCAGCTCTCGCTGGGTGATCTGCCCCTTGCCTTCGAGGTTGGCGGGGCGGGTCTCGAGTCGGACGACGTGGCTCTGCTGCAGCTGCAGCTCGGCGGAGTCCTCGATGGTGATGATCCGCTCGCCGTCGGGGATGAACGACGACAGGACGTTGAGCAGGGTGGTCTTCCCGGACCCGGTACCGCCCGAGATGATGGTGTTCAGGGCGGACCGGACCGCACCGCGGAGGACCTCCATGATCGGGCGCGGACAGGAGCCGAGCGCCACGAGGTCTTCGGCGGTGATCGGGATGGTGCCGAAGCGGCGGATGGAGACCGCGGCGCCGTCGAGCGCCAGAGGCGGGATGATGGCGTTGAAGCGCGAGCCGTCCTGCATCCGCGCGTCGACCATGGGGTTCTGTTCGTCGACGCGACGACCGACCGCGGCGACGATGCGCTCGATGATCTGCAGGAGGTGCTTGTCGTCGTTGAACTGGACGTTGGTCTTGACCAGGCGCCCCTTCCGCTCGACGAACACGACCTTGGG
The DNA here is from genome assembly GCA_965224055.1 of Myxococcota bacterium. Classification (GTDB taxonomy): domain Bacteria; phylum Myxococcota_A; class UBA796; order UBA796; genus JACKEQ01. The sequence continues at coordinate 8,755,987 of OZ245034.1, forward strand.
GCCGTTGATCATGATGTCGGAGACCTCGGGGTCGCGGAGCAGGGGCTCCAGCGGACCGAGGCCCAGGATGTTGTCGAGGATCTCGTCGACGAGACGCTCGCGCTCCATGCGGTTGAGCGGGAGCTGTCGAGCGTCGACGCGCTCGGTGAGGGTGCTTCGCAGGCGCGCGGCGAGCTCTTCGCGCGGAGTGTTCCCGACCTGCTCGAAGTCCAGGGACTCGATCAGCTCGTTGTGGAGCTCCTTCTTGACCTGCTCGAAGTCAGCAGCGCCACCCGCGAGTCCGCCACCGCCTTTGAATCGGCCTTGTGCTCCTCGAACCCGGTCGATCAGTCGTCCGCCGCCCATGCCTCAACTCCGTGTCATCCGAATAGACGCGAGAAGAATCCGCCGCCCCCGCTGCTCCCACCGTCGTCGTCGTCGGGATCGAACTCGCCCACGGCGTCTTCGGTGAGAACGGCGACGAGCTCGCTGATGTCGCGTGCGACATCGCTCTTTCGGTTCACCTCACGAATCAGTTTACCCTCATTGACCGCCTGATCGACGGTTCGGGGATCGTCAGCGACCGTGGCCACCACCGGCAACTGCAGGTTCTCCTTGATGTCCGACAGGGACACGAAGGCGTTCTTGTGCTGGCGATTCACGACCAGACGGATGCGTTCGTTCGGGACATCCATGGCGCGGATGAGCTTCAGACGGCGGTAGGCATCGCGCACCGACGTGACGTCGGGTGTGGTGATCAGAACCACACTGTCAGCGGCCTGAACGGCGAGCGAGACCGCGTCGTCCATGTGGGTTCCGCAGTCGATGAAGATGTAGTGGTAGGCCTTCGCCGCGATGTTGAGCACGGCGTAGAGCTCTTCGATGTTGGCCTCGCCACTCATCGAGATGTTCTCGGGAACCGGGACGACGTGGACCTTCGATTTGTGGACCGCGACGGAGGCGGTCAGCGATCGCTCGTCGAGACGATCGGCGCGCGGAAGCAGGTCGGCGAGGGTGTCGCGGGTCTTGATGTCGAGCAGGGACGCGACGTCGCCCACTCCGAAGTCGAAGTCGATGCAGAGCACGGTGTGGATGGCCGCGAGCTCGGTGCACAGGTTGGTGGTCAGCACGGTGTTGCCGACCCCTCCCTTGGAACCGACCATCGCGATGACCATGCCCTTGTCTTCGTCCTCGTCGGACGCGTACGCCTGCTCCTTGACGACATCGCGCAGTCGGGCGGCGTCCTGCGGGAGGACCACGCAGTCCTTGTAGCCGCCACGGACGGCCTGGAGGATCGACTGGGCATCCGAGCGGTCGGCGAGCGCGATGAGCGCGATGTTGGGCATCTCCTTCGTGATGAGCGTCGCGAGCTCGAGCGACGCGTCCATCGCGTTGGAGTACCCGACGATCACGACGTCGGGCTTGTCGGCGCGAATCACGTCGAGAGCATCGCCGAAGCCGATGGAGCTGTTCGGGAGCTTGGCCTCGGCCGCGAGGGTCTCGCGGATCTGGCCCATGGATTCGTTGTCGAGCCCGACGAGCAGCACATTGGCGGCGCCGCCGGATTTTCCGAGGTTTCTCACGTCAGGTCTCCAGGAGGCTCAGCGCTGCAGGCCGACCACGCCGGTGGGTTCGGCGGTCCGGGAACCCGGACGCATGGCCGTGCCGAGAAGGAACAACTCGAGGTCGCTGGGGTTGTTGTTCTCGGTGGTGCCGGGTGCGGGCGGAACCTCGCCAGCGGCCAGCGGACGGACGAGCCGGGGCGTGACGTAGAGCACCACCTCGGTCTCGGAGCGGAAGTGACGGACACCGCGGAACAGCGCGCCGATGATCGGCAGCCGGCTCAGCCCGGGAATCCCGCGACGACCGAAGTTCGTGGTCTCGTTCAGCAAGCCGGCGACGGCGAAGGTCTTGCCCGACTCGATGCGGAGGTGGGAAGAGGCCTTGCGGGTGATGAATGCGGGCACGCGGATACCGGCGATCGGGACACCGTTCGCGTCGTCGATCTCGGAGATCTCGACCTGCAGGCGGACGTCGATGACGTTGCCGGCGAGCACGGTGGGAATGAAGAGCAGGCGGACGCCGTACTCCTTGAAGTTGATCGTGATCCGGCCCTGTGCGGAGGGCTGCGGCAGGGGAATCTCACCACCGGCGAGGAACTCGGCCTTCTGGCCGGAGAGGCTGACGAGAACCGGCTGCGCGAGGATCTTGCCGATCTGGTACTCGTCGAGCAGCTGACCCACGACCGTGAGGTTGATGGCCGAGATGATCGCCCCGACGCTCATGATGTTGGTGGCCGTTGCGGGGGTACCGACGATGCCGCCGTTGGTGACGTTCAGGAGCGCGGGCTGCAGCCACTGGGGCGTCTGGTTGGCACCGTTGTTGATGCCGAGGCCCAGCTGCTGGTTGCCGTACAGCGCGTTGAAGCCGAGCTCGCGGACAGCGGAGCGGGAGACCTCGGCGAAGAGGACTTCCAGCTGGACCTGGTGGTCGCCGCGGACCGACATCAGGTTGACGAACTCGGGGTCGTAGATGCTGGCCACGAGCGCGACCTGCTCGAGCGTGTCGAGGTCGTCGACGGCGCCCTCGACCACGATGCGCTCTTCGAGCGGGTAGACGCGGGGGGCTTCGCCTTCGACGATGCTGTCGACCCGGCGCACGAGCTCGGACAGGTCGCGGTGGACCGTGACCTCGTAGATCATCGGGGGAACGCCCGGCCCGAACTGCACCACGAGGTCGGTGGTGCCGATGGCGATGCCCTGTACCTGGAACTTCCGCGCGAGGCCGAGGCTCTGTACGTTGGCGACCTCGGGGTCGGTGATCGCGATTGCGGTGGGGGTCTGCGGCGTCTCGAGCACAACGGACTTGCCGAGCTCGATGTCCAGCCAGTCAGCCCGTTCTTCCTGTGCCCAAGCGGGCGTCGCGACCAGGACGGAAGTGACGCTGGCGAGCAGGAGTCCGGCCAGCAGTGCCAGGGGTTGGCGCATCGGTGATCCTCATCGGGGGGTTGGAGCGGATGCTACACCAGACGACACGAGGCGCGGTGTACGCAACTACTTCATCTCAGCTCTCGTTCGTGACGCCATTCCGACGAAGCCTGGAGGGCTTCGTGGGCTGGGGTCCGGCGATCGCCGCAATGGTGAAATGCATGGGCATGAGAAACGCCGGACGGACCGAAACAGCCCGTCCTGACGGGTCGGCGCGGAGGGTATCAGGTTCCGCTATGGAACGAGGACAGAATCCTCGCTTTTCTTGTCGCCCTTGATGATGATCAAGGTCCCATCGGACTGCTGGGCGAGTCGTTCCTGATACTCACGGACCGTGATGCGGTTCCCGCCGTCGCCCGCGGTGCCGATGAGGTTGGTGTTCTTTGCACCGTGGGTCTCGACGCTCGTGACGTCGATGTCGTTGCGGAGCGTGAGGGTCACGGCACCCTGGGTGTGGGCGTAGGTGATCTTCTCGGCCTGGTCCGGGGTGACGGCGACCGTGACGCTGGGCTTGCCGCGCTTGCCGGTCTTGCGACCCTTCTTGCCTTTCTTGCCCTTGGGGGTCTTGGCGGCACCGAGTCGGTCGTTGACGGCGAGGACGGTCACGGCCTGGAGCATGGTGACGGTCTGCAGTGCGGAGCCCTGCTCGCCGATGGTGACCAGGATGTCGACGTAGTTGCCGGGGTTGAGGAAGCCGGAGACGGCGGAACCGCCCTGGATGTCGAGGCTGACGGCGCGCATGCCCCGCGGCACGATGGCGTTGAGTCCACGGCCGGCTTCGCGGTCGGCCAACCGCTCCTTGCGGATGAACTCCTGAGCCAGGATGCGCTCACGAGGGACGCGGTTGATGGCCTCTTCCTTCACGCGCAGGGCTTCGGCGGGGATGAAGTCCGGCAGGAACTCCTTCAGCTCGAGGTCCTGCTCGGCGATCGTGGCGCCCGGCCACAACGTGCGCTTGGCGACGATGATCGTCTTGTACTCCATGGGCGCCTGGGCTTCGGCCAGCTGCGCCTGGAAGTTGCGGATGACGGTGAAGATGACCAGGCTGGCGAGCGCGGCCGCGAACATCGAGACGAGAAGGAAGATGGCCGCTTTCAGGCGGCCACCGGTCGAAGTCTTGGCCATGACGCCTCCGCAATGGGGTTGTTGCCAGATGCGAGTCTATCGTGAGCGGTCGGTGCGAGTCCACCACCACCCGAGGGCGGGGCAGGAGGCCGGCCGGAGAATGAGAAAAGGCCCGCCAGGCAGGGTGCCTGGCGGGCCCATTCGAGTGCGAGTCGGGTGCGAGACCCGACTTGCTCATCGGCTGCCGATCAGGGGTTGGCGACCTTGTTGCCGATGGAGCTGAACGCGGTGTCCAGAGCGCCACCGAGGAGGCCGAGGCCCGCGATGATGATGATGGAAACCAGGGCCGCGATGAGGCCGTACTCGATGGCGGTAGCGCCGTTCTCGTCCTGAAGGAAGTTCATGAGAGACTCCAATGTTGGTGCGATTGAGATGAGGGGTTGTGGTTGAACGCCCGCGGGGGCTCAAGTCCTTCCCGCACCCAGAGAGTCACACCTCTTCTCGTTCCACGCAAGGCATTCTGCCGAAAAAAATTTGACGAGACCAAAAAAACCCCGCAAACACGGGCTGGATCACGGCAAAAAATTTTCGAGAAAAATTGTGCGCACGGATCGCGGCCATCGTTCAGCGGGCTCCCGCGGGGTACGGCAACCCCATTCTGGAGGGGTCGGAAGGGTCGATTGCCGCATGAAGTGACGGCCCCAGGAGCTCGCGACGCCACGGCGCCAGGAACGATTCCGAGCTCGGGTCGACGCGTTCGGTGGCGAGTGCGATTCGCGATGCTTCGGGGAACACGAGCTGTCCGGACCATCCATCCTCGGAGCCCCGAGCCAGGGCGAACGCCGTGAGCCATGCCAGTCGGGCTTCGGCCAGCGAACCTTTCGGGCAGGTGGCGGGCCAGTACTCGCGCGGACGCTCTACGGCTCGGCGGATGCGATCCAGCAGATCATCGGCATGACGATTGAGCGCACCGCGTGGGGCGCGTCGGCCAGCCAGCAGAGATTCCTTCGTGCACGGGCGGCGCTTCGCGAGATCGAACAGCACGCGATTCGACAAGACCGAACCCGGAGGCTGGTCGTGATCGCGCGCGACCTGCTCCCGCCAGGCGGCGAGTTCTTCGAGAACCACGGCCCGTTCCGGGACGGCCCGGTGGTAGCCCGCGAGGTGCGTCCAGGCCTGCTCGACCGGTGGGGCGGTGATCGCGGTGTCCCGCGCCTCCCGACACGCACCGTGGACGGCGTCTTCGCGCTGAAGATCCCGCGCCTCGGCCACCAGATGTGCCCAGAGGGCGTGCAGATGAGCGACATCGCCGGCGGCGTAGCCCAGCTGACGGTCCGAGAGGGGGCGTCGACTCCAGTCGGACAGGGTCTCGGACTTGTCGAGTTCGAGGCCGAGGCGCGACTCGAGGAGGCTCGCGAGGCCCGCTGGATAGACCGTGGAGACGAGCCCAGCGGCGATCTGCGTGTCGTGGACGACCTCGGGAACTCCCCCCAGCGCGCGGACCAGCAGCTGGAGATCGACGCGTCCGGCATGAAGGATCCACGCGTGCGCGCGAAGGACCGGGGCGACGCCGTCGAGCATTCCGGGCAGGTGGGGATCGATCAGCCAGGCCGGGCCCTCGACCCCGCGCACCTGCACCAGATGGAGGCGTGGCACATAGCGCTTCTCCGAGTGGAACTCGGTGTCGATCGCGATGGGGCCGTCTGGTAGCTCGAGCTCGGCGGGGTCGGAGAGGAGCACGTGGTTCAGGTCAGGGATTGGACCCCCTGTGTGAGGTAGGCGGGGAATGTGAAGCTGCAGTTGGGGCAGCGGACCTGCCGTCGGTGGGCCTCGGGCTTGGGAATCAAGCAGCGCACGCACCGGTAGCGTTCGAACGACGCGAGCCCGTCCCGCACCAAAGACGCCAGACACTCGATGAACGCGGGCTGCAAGCCCAGTGCGGGCGCGCGACCGAAGTGTGTGATGCCCATCTCGTGGGCCTCTTCGGCGTACTCGATGTCGATCTCGTGCAGGGTCTCGATGTGCTCGGCGGCAAAGGCGATGGGCACCAGGGTGACGCGGTCTCCGCCCTCCTTCGCGACGCGCTCCATGACCTCGGGGGTACCGGGCGACAGCCACTTCACGGGGCCCACCCGGCTCTGCCACCCGAGAGACCAGGGGTCGGGCCACTCGAGCTTGCGCATCACCTGGCGTGCGCTCTCGCGGATCTGATCGGGGTAGGGGTCGGCGCGCCGGACGAACGACAGGGGAAGGCCGTGGGGCGTGAAGATGACGTGCGACGTGCCGTCTCCCGGTGTGGCTTTCACCCCTTCGACCACGGTCTCGGCCAGTGCGTCGAGGTAGAGCGGATGGTCGTAGTAGGCGGGGATCCAGTGCACGGGCATGTCGCCGATCCCCAGGTCCTTCATGGCCGCGAACATGAAGGAGAAGGCCGCGTTGGTGGTCGCGAAGCTGAAGTGCGGGAACATCGGCAGGGCGACGATGTGGTCGACCCCCTGCTCCAGGAGCGACTTCAGCGCGCTCTCGGCGAACGGAGGCGTGAACATCATCGCGGACGCGATGGGGATCTGGCCGAGGCGATCGCCGTCGGGGCCGTCTGCGAGGGCCTTCTCGAGGGCCTCCACCTGTTTCATGTGGGTGGGGACGAGCGGCGACCAGCCGATCATCTGGTAGTTCTCTTCGACGATCTTGCGGCGGCGCTTGGCGATCTGCGGTGCTGCCAACCGGGAGAGCCAGTCGGGGAACGGCAGCACGTCTTCCAGCAGCAACGTGAGGAACGGGACGAGCTCGTCGGCGTTCTGAGGGCCTCCGAAGTCGAGGACCATGATTCCCGGCTTGCTCGGCACTACAACCCTCCCTGCAGCCACCATCCGCGGATGGCGGCCTCTTCGCGCAGGATGGCGTTCCCACGGTCGAGAACCAGCGCGTATCGAGCTTTCTGGAGCATCTCCAGATCCGTGACGGCATCCCCGACCGCGAAGGTGGGAGCCTGGCCGTCGGTGGCGGCGGACAGCGCATCCAGCTTGCCGTCCCGGTAGGTGATGGGTTCCTGGGTGGGGGCGGTGAAGCGACCGTCTTCGGCCGGGCGGCACCACATCCCGAGCACATGGTCGGCCGGGATCCCCACCCGTTGCGCGGCCACCGACACCATCACGGCGGGCGAAGCGGTGACCACGAACACCCGCCACCCGTAGCGCTGCAGGGCCCAGATCAGGTCGGTGATCGCGGGTCGGATGCGGAGGCGTCCCGTGCGCAGCCCGTCGTCCAGCACCTGCTCGGTGAGCGCCCGCATCTCCATCTCGGTGCGTCCGACCAGCAGGGTCTCGACGAGCCTGGCGTACCCGGATCGGACGTCCACGAGACAGTCCGCTTCGTACTCCGCGAACAGATCGCGGTCGGTCTGCTCGTTCAACACGTGCAGCAGCGCCAGGGAGATGTCCCCGTCCAGGATCGTGTCGTCGAAGTCGAAGGCCGCGATGCCGCCGGCCTGCCCGACCACCATGGCCTCGAGCCCGCGACGGATGGCCGGAACCCAGTCGCCCCGGAGGAATCGCTCGGTGGGAGGGGTTCCGCCGTTGCTGTCCTGCAGTCGTGTCATCCCATGCGCTCCTGGAGTATCGCCACGTAGCGTGCGTGCTCCGCTTCGATTCCGTCGAGTCGCTCCCGCAGCACCACCGCGTGTCGTTCCAGCGACTTCGACAACTGCACCATCCACTCGAGCACGGCGCCGGCTTCGTCCCGCAGGCGACGGCGATGCCGAGGGTGCGGGGCATCGGGGAGCATCGGCTCGTGGGGCGGCTGGATCGGCACCCCGACGCTGTTGGAGACGTCCACCAGACCCAGGAGCATCTGCTGGGCCATCATGGCGGCCCGCCACGCGATCCGGCCGTCGGCGTCGTCGGTGCGTGCGGCGTCGATGAGCTCGCGCTGTAGCGTGGGATGGAACTCGAGCAGCATCGAGCGCACGGGGTCGATGTAGTTCAGCTGGAGCTGGACGGGCTGCTTCTGTTCCTGGAAGGCGTCCCGTGCATCCGCGAGCTCGCGCAGCTCCTTCACGGCGTCGGCGTACTTCGGGTCGGCGAGCTCGTGGTGTTGCTTGTGCTGGAGGTCGTGCAGCTCACCGGCGAGGCGCTCGGCTTCTCCGAGCAGGGGCGCGAGGTGTTGCAGGGCGAACTCGATCTGCTGTCGTCGGGCCGCGAGGCGGGCGGCTTTGTCGCTGACGCCCCGCTCGATGGCCCGGAGCTCGGACAGGCCTGCGTAGGTGCGAGCCAGGTCGTCCATCACGGCTTCGCCGGGCAGCTCGTCCGGGGTCGGCATGCCGTCGCGGTCCTGCATCTGGAGGATGTCGATCGCGGCTCGGTCGGTCTTGAGTTGCTGAGCCAGGATCTGGACCCGGTTCAGCTCGTCGACCTGCTTGCGCAGCGACGCGATCTCCTCGCTGTAGGGCAGCTTCATCCCTCTCCTCCGTCTTCGTCGCCCGCTCCGTCGAACATCTGCTCGTACATCCGATAGTGCTCCGCCGTCATCCCCATTCGCTCGTAGGTGCGCATGGCGCGGGTGTTCGTGGTCTCGACGTACAATCGCAGACCCGCGACCCCGGCGCGCTTCGCCAGGTGGGCCGCGTGGCCGTGCAACGCCCGGTAGACCCCGGACCTCCGGTGTTCGGGAGGGACGTAGACCGACTGGATCCACCACACCTCGGTGTTGCGCCAGTCGCTCCATTCCGTCGTCAGCATCATCTGACCAGCGGGCTCGGAATCCCGCTCGGCGACGAGGTAGCGCGCACCCACCGCTCCCGAGAGCACCCGTTCCACCCCGGCGCGCACGGTGGACTCCTCCAGCTGGAAGTCCTCGGTCTCGTCGCACAACGCCCGGTTCCAGGCCACCACCCGATCGAGGTCGTCCGGGGTGGCGTCTCGCACCGTGATGGAGAAGCGCGTTCGAAGCCGTGCCTTCTGGATCTTCCCCATGGCGTTCCTGGGCAGGGCCTCCACGAAGAACCACCGTCGCGGGAGCTTGTAGGGCGTCAGAGCGTCCCGAACGGCCGACTCCAGCGTGGCGATCGAGGGGCCCCCGTGTGATCGCGCCGTGTCTGTCGGAACGATCGCGGCACTCACCCGCTCGCCGAGGTCGGCGTCCGGCAAGCCGAACACGGCCACCTCCGCGACGTCGGGCAGGGCGGCCAGGACGGCCTCGACTTCGCGGGGGTACACGTTCATCCCGCCCGACAGGATCATGTCCGACATGCGGCCCACCACGTGGAAGTACCCGTCCTCGTCCACGAAACCCAGGTCGCCCGTGTGCATCCAGCCATCGCCCAGGGCCGCCCGGGTGGCCTCGGGACGGTCGTGGTAGCCCGCACACACGCTGGGTCCGGCGATGCGGATCTCTCCGGTGACGTTGGCCGGAACGGTCTCGCCCGCCTCGTCGGTGACCTTCGCCCGCACGCCCGGCAGCGGGAATCCCACGGCTCCGGGCCGGCGCTCGCCGTCGTAGGGGTTGGACAGCACGATGCCCACCTCCGTCATCCCGTAGCGCTCCAGGATCCGATGCCCGAACGCCTGTTCGAAGGCCTCGTGGTCGGCCGCGGGGAGGGGCGCCGAGCCCGACGTGAACAGGCGCATCCCCGACAGGTCCCGACCGCCGGGCCCAGCTCGGAGGAAGCGGTGGTAGTGCGTGGGCACACCCATGTAGATCGTGGCGTCGCACAGGGCGTCGAGCACGGTCTCGACGTCGAACCGGGCCATCCAGTGCGCCGTGGCACCGGCGTACAACGCGCCGTGCTGGGCCACGAACAACCCGTGGATGTGGAACAGCGGGAGCGCGTGGACGATCGTGTCCTCGGACGACCACCGCCAGGCCTCGTGCAGTGCTCGAACCGTCGCGAGCAGGCTGTCGTGCGTGATCCGCGCGCCCTTCGGGCGTCCTGTGGTCCCGGAGGTGTAGCAGAGCACCGCCAGGGCGTCGCCCGGCACGTCCGGGACGTCGGCCAGCAGAAGTGGGGTGGCGGCGCGCAGCTGCTCGGCGTGCGCAAGTGTGTCGACGCACCGGATCGCGCCCGCGTCCGCCGTACGATCCGCGACTTCTGCCTCGGTGGAGTCCGGATGGAGCGGCAGGATCGCGGCACCGATCGCCAACGCGCCGAGGTGGAGCTCCAGGAACGCGAGCGACTTGTCGAGCTTCACCGTCACGATGTCGCCGGCTCCGATGCCCGCTGCGCGCAACCCGGCCGCCATGCATAGGGCACGCTGTTCGAGCTCGGCAAAGGTCACGTACGCGGGCCCCGTGTGATGGGCGAAGCGGATGGCGGTGGCCTCCATGACGCCCGCATCCAACCAGCGGCTTCTGAGTGTTCTGAAGACCGACACGCGTCCTCCCGGGGTGTCGACCTACCACGGAAGGGGCTACCGATGGCATCATGCGCGACGTGGATTCCGAGTACCCGGAACTGGAGCTGCCCGAGCGGTACGAGCTCGCGCCGCAACCACTCCTGGGGCAGGGGGGGATGGGTCGGGTGCTCCAGGCGCGCGACCGCATCCTCGACCTGCCCGTGGCGATCAAGGTGGTTCGGCCCGATCTCGGTGCGGATCCGCGCTTTCGGAAGCTGTTCGATCTCGAAGTGCGGGTGTCGGCGCGCTTCACCCATCCCAACATCGTGCCGCTGCACGATCACGGCGAACTCCCGAACGGAACCCCGTTCCTCGGGCTCGCCCTCGCCGATGCCGGCAGCTTCAAGAGTCTCGAGGCCGAGTCGCCCGAGTGGCCCGAGATCCTGCGCCTCACCCTCGAGTTGCTCGACGCCCTGTCCCACCTGCACGCGCGCGGGGTGCTGCACCGCGATCTGAAGCCCGAGAACATCCTGTTGTTCACGGGCGCCGACCAGCAGCGGCACGTCTGGCTCGCGGACCTGGGGCTCGCCAACGCCTCCATCGCGCTCGCCAAGCGCAAGGGCCGTCGCGAGGGCACCCCTGGATTCATGGCGCCGGAACAAGCCATGGGCCTGCCGCGCGAGTACGGCCCCTGGACCGACCTGTACGCGGTGGGCGCCGTGCTCTGGCAGCTGGTGGCGGGCTCGCTGCCGTTCGAGACCCACCTCACCTCGGCCAACGCGGAGCTTCCGACCCTCGAGCCGCGCCCCGGCCTGCAGGTGCCCGCCGATCTGGCCCTGGTGTTGAAGAACTGCCTCGATGCGGAGCCCCTGTCCCGCTACGACCTGGCGGCCGATCTCCGGACCGACCTGTTGGCGCTCGGGGACCCCGACGCGGGCCGAGGGGACTTCGACGGGCCCGAGGAGCGGGTCGGCACCGTCGCAGCGGACGCCGGTCGCCCGGGTGCGAGGGTGAAGACCACCTCTCAGCTCCTCCTGTCCATGGGCGAGCAGCCGGACACGTCCCCGGGCCTCGATCCGTACGTTCCCGTCTGGAATCGCCCGCTCCCTCCCGAGCTGCCCGAGGCCGCCCCGTCACAGGCCGGCAAGAGCGCCTCTGCACGCGGGTCGCTCCAGCTCTTCGCCCTGCGTGAGCTCCCCCTGGTCGGGCGGGAATCGCAGCGGCAGGCGCTGTGGGACGTCGCCCGGCAGGTTCGCGACGGGTTCACGAGCCAGGTGGTCGTCGTGGTCGGGTCGGCCGGCACGGGCAAGACCCACCTGTGTCGCTCGGTGATCCAGAGTCTCGAAGAGGGCGGCTGGGCCGAGGCCGTCACGCTCACGCACCAGAATCCGCGCGGTGCAGACGACGGCTATCCGGGGGCGGCACGCGAGATCCTCCGTCCATGGAAGGAATCGAAGGCCTCGCTGATCTCCCGGCTGCGACGCACGCTGGCTCGCGAGCGGGGCGTGCTCGACGCGGCACTCAAGGAGGAGGTCAACCTCCTGACCCGCTGGTGCGGGGTGACCGACGACCCCGAGCAGGAAGCCGAGCCGGTCGCACAGGGTCTGGGTCTCCGCGAGGTCTACCGTCATCTGGAGGCCCGGTCCTGGCGCGGGCTGTCCGTCATGCTCATCGAGGACGCCCACTGGGGGCTCGAGGACGGCGATGGACTCTGGCTCGCCGAGACCATGCTCAAGGGCGCGGCCATCCCCGGCACGCTGTGCATCGTCACCATCCGGGAAGAGGAGCTGCAGCGGAACAGCGAGCTCTCCGACCGCCTGGCCGTGATGCTCGAAGAGGGGGCGACGCGCATCGACCTCGAACCCCTCGACGTCGAGGGCACCCGGGCGCTGCTCGGAGAGTGTCTGCCCCTCGAGCCGGACCTCGCGGACCTCGTCGCCCAGCGCTGCGAAGGCAATCCGCTGTTCGCCAAGCAGCTGCTGCTGGAGTGGTCCCGTCGCGACTGGTTGGTGCGAGAAGGTCGGGATTTCGGGCTCCGAGAGGGGGTCGACACCTCCGAGGTCCTCCCCACCGATGCCGGCGCACTCCTCCAGGACCGGGTGGAGGGGCTGGCCGAGGCGAGCGGGGGCTATCGACGCTTCCGCGACACCGTGCACATGGCGGCGATGGCGGGTCTGGACGTCCCCCGCGACCTGTTGCTGTCGCTGGCGGGCGAGGATCTCGAGGAGTTCGTGCTCGGCTGTGGCCTGTGGACCGATGGCGAGGATCGGTTGCGGTTCGGCTCGAACCTCTTGCACCAGGCGGTCCGGGAGCAGGCCGAAGAACGCAAGGACGCCCAATACCTCCATCGCAGGTTGGGGCGCGCCTGGGCGCGAATCGGAGAGACCGGCGGAGACGTCGCACACCTGGATGTCGGTCGCCATGCGATGGCCGGACGCGACTTCCAGGTAGCCATCGATCACCTGATGACCGCCTGCGACCTGGCCTATCGAAAGCGCGACACCAACGAGCTCGTCGAGGCCAGCAAGCTCGCCGTCGAGGCCACCTACCGCGCGCCGAAGATCGCGGATCGCACCGGCTGGGCGGCCCTGTGGCGAGGTCGGGGCCTTCAGCTGCGCGGCGAGGTCGAGAGCAGCGTCGAGCACTTCGAGCGCGCTGCCGAGCACCTGAGGGGCCTCGGAGATCTGAAGGGAACCGCACTGGCGCAGATCGGGCTCGCGTGGGCCAACCTCGAGATGGGTCGCCTCGAAGCCTGCGATGCGATGTACGTCTCGGCGCTCGAGACCGCACGGGAGGCCGGCGATGTGCGGGTCGAGGTCGAGGTCGTGCAGGGGCGGGCCTGGCTCGAGCAGCAGAAACGCAACTTCGACGGCGCCGAGATCCTGTTCGCCCGGGCCAGCAACACCTGGCGCAAGCTCGGCGACGAACGCGGCATCGGCGAGGCCCTTCGCGGCTCGGCCTTCGTGTGCATCCGCCGGGGCGAGTTCGACGACGCCGACGAGATCTACGACGAGGCCATCGAGGCGTTCCAGAAGGGCGACGACCTGCTCGGGACCGCCTGGTGCCTGATCGGCAAGGGCATCGTGCTGCGGCAGCGGTCGCGCTTCGACGAAGCCTGGGAGGAGTTCAAGCGGGCCCTGTCGATCGGCGAAGAGCTGGGGGCCACCGACATCGTGATGGAGGCCCGGTATCGGCAGGCCGAGGTCTACCGGCGCCAGGGCGACATGGAAGCCGCATCGCGGCTGTACAACGACCATGCGCGCTGGGCCCGCGTCAACAAGAAGAAGGAAGCTGCCATCTTCGCCGAGCTCGGGCTCGCGATGGTGGCCCTGCACCGCAACGATCTCGACGACCTGTACCACCGGACCAACGCCGTCTCCGCGCACCTGGCCGAGATGCCCGCGCACTGGCTGTGGGCCACCTACCGCCTGGTGGTCGCCGCGATGCTCGCCCATCGCAACGACGAGGATCAGACCTACGCCTGGATCTGGTCGGCGAGCGAGCTCGGCATCGCGGACGTCGTCGACGAGGACATCGCCTACCTGTTGGTCGACATCACCGCGATCGCCGTCCGCAACGACTGGCGCAACGTCGTGCGGGTCGCCGGCAAGCACGCCCACACCCAGCTCGTACGGCTGGGAGACCCCGACGGAGCGGCGTTCGTGAAGGACCAGATGGACTCGGTGCTGCTGTCCCACTGATCCTGCCGGTCGTCCTGGGGCTGTTCGCGTGTGGAAGCTCCGAGACCCCCGTGGAGACGGGCCCTCCGCCGGTGTTCGTGCGCGGCGGTGTGGTCCGGGGTGCCGACTTCGAAGCGCGCGACTGGTCCCCCGGCGACGTGCTGGACGGCGTGGAGGCGCCGGCGGTCGCGGGGTGTGTGGCGGTCGGCCGGGCCGGGCTCGGCGATCTCACGGATGCGGTCGCGAAGGGGATCAGCGCCCCCGATACGGCACTCGCCTGGCGTCCCGACGGCACGCTGCTGGCGGTGGGGACCTACCTCGGAGAGGTCGTCGTGCTGGACGGACGAGGGGAGGTACAGGCCCGCAAGACCCTCGCGGAGTCGGCCGCCAAGCAGGTCGCCTGGAGTCCCGACGGTTCGGTGCTCTACGTCGCCGAGCAGTCCCCCGATGCCTGGCTGCACGCCCTGTCGCCCGACGATCTGTCCCCGGTGTCGCCTCCGTTTCGGCTGGCAGACGTGATCGAGACCTCCGCTCCGCCGGGCCCGGACGATCTGTATGGCCTGTACACGCTCCCGGGGCCGTACGGGCTGGAGGTGCTGGAAGACGGTTCCGTGCTGCTGCTCGGGGCGCACGGCTGGAACACGCCCGAGGGCCGCCGCAATCGCTCCCAGCTGCTGCGGCTGACGCCGGGCTCCGAGGGGTTCGACGTAGTAGCGCGATGGCCCGAGACCCCCGCCGACGCGACCTTCCTGGCGATGGAGGCCCCCAACGCCCACGGGCGGGTGGGCGTCTCGGTGAGTCGATCGTCTGCGGGGCCCGTGCCGGAAGGGATTCCCGTGGGTGGGGTCGCGGTGTTGGACGCCATCACCCTGGAGCTGAAGAGCGCGCACGTGCCGTCTGCGCTGACCCCGTGGTTCGACAAGGCGTTCGTCTGGGAAGCCATCGGGATCGGCGCCGAAGACCAGCTCACCCTGGGTCTGGCCGACGGTCGGGTGTGGCGTCCGGGGACCGACGATCAGGGTTCCCCCACCGTTCGGGAGCTCTCGACGCCGATCCTGGCGGGCGACGTGCCGATCGCCGCGACCATCGGCACCCTGGTCGATGGAGGGGAGGCCGTGTTCGTGGTCACGAGCGGCACCTCGATCCCGTTCAGCGCCAACCGCGCCGAGCTCCAGCCGCCCGAGCCTCACCCCGCCGAGAACACGCTCTTCGCGCTGGATCCGGACACGCTGCAGACCCGCTGGACCTGGCACGGAAGCGAGTCCCTGCACGGGATGACCGTGTCCGACCGGTGGGTGGTGGTCGGAACCGCCCCCGACGCCACGGACGGTCCGGCGGATCAGCACGGGGTGATGGTGTTCGATCGCTCCGGGGCGTCCGACAGCAGTGGCGCGGACCGCCTCGCCGCCGTGTGCAGCACCGGTGAGCCCGTGTTCTTCCGCACGGCCATCGCCGATGACGGGCGCGTGGCGGTGGTGTCGTTCCCCGAGAAGCGGGGCGACGTGGTCCGAGGGGAATATCGGGTGACGATCTTCCGCTGATCCCCCGCGCACTCCGGATGCCGTGCCGTTCTTCCTGACGATGCTGGGGGCGTGGCTCGCGCTGACGGGCTGTGCTCCCGAACCCCTCACGATTCGCGTCGACACCCTCGATCGATCAGGGGCCGTCGTGCAGGCCGATCAGCCCCTCGTGCACGTCGAGCTCCGGGACGACCGCGGAGCCCTCCTGGTGGCGCGGAGCCCGGATCCCCCGACCGACCGGGTCACGTTGCGGGCGCCACTGCGTCCGGGATCGTTCTCGATTCGGGCCAGGACTCCATCCGACGTGGCGACGGAGCAGGTGATGCTGCCCGACCCCGGGCCGTTCTCGATGTGGGTGGAGGCGCCGCTCGGCCAGTCCCGACGGGGCGTTTCTCAGAGCGAGGCCGTGGAGGTGCCCGTGCCGACGGGGGCTTCGGTGCGGGTGGGCGTGGGTGTCGACGTGCACGCGGCTGGAACGCTCGCCTGGGTCGTGAACGCCAGCGGAGCGCCGATCGCTCCTCCACAGCGCGCGGACGTCGTGGACGGAGAGCGGCGGGTGATTCCCGTGCAGGTCTCCGATGCGCCCCTGGAGGTGGCGGTGCGGCTGGCGGGCGGGGAGCGGATCGTCCGCCTGGTCCCTCGGGCCCTGTCGGTGGAGGACGCCCGGCAACAGCTGCAGATCGGGGCCATCACCTATCCCGCACACCCCGATGGCTCGGTCGATCGAACCCTGCCAACAGGGCGGATCGTCCTCGCGGCCGTGTGGTGGGAGCAGGTGCTCGACCGGCTGCGGTTGGGATTCCGACCTCGGGACGACCAGGCGCCCCGTACCCATCTTTCGGTCGAGCTGGACAACCGGGGAGACGCGCCGGTCAACCTGGTCGTCGCCAGCCGATCCGACCATCCTGCATTCCGGCCCCGGATGCGCGACGCCACCGACCTGGACACCGTCCGACGCCTGGTGCGCGTGCCGGCGGGGAAGACCGTCGCGGTCACCCTGCCGATCTACCTCGACCGCAGCGAGGTTCCGGTCAGCGGCGTGTTCCAGGAGTCCGTGCACGTCGAAGTGACGCCTCTCGGCAGCGATGCCGTGCTGCACTCCCGGGTCGTACCGATGGTGGTGGAGCGCGGAACACCCTGGGCCTCCGCACTGCTGGCGCTCGGTTGTGGCTCGGCCGTGCTGGGCTGGCTGGGCATCGCGTTCGGGCTGCGTCGATGGCTGCGGGTCTCCACGGGTCGACTCACCACCATCGCGGTGTTCGGCAGCCTCTCGTTCACGGTCGGAGCCGCCAGCCAGCTCGTGGGACTGGGCCTGTCGAGCGTGCTGGGTCCGTTCTCGCCCTTCGTGTTGGGCCTGGCGGACGACGCCCTGAGAATGTGCCTGGTGGGGGCGCTCCTCGCGCTGGTTCCTCGCGTCGGGATCTTCGCCCTGGCCACCCTGGTGGGCTGGTTGATGCGAGCCCTGGCGCTCGGGGCCGTGCATCCGGTCGATCTGATCTACCTCGGGTCGGCCATCTGCTGGACCGAGACGATGCTCTTCGTGTCGGGCGTCACCCGGGGCGACGCTCACTGGCTCGAGGGGCGCCTGGCCTGGCTGCGCCTGTCTGTCGGCCTGGCGGTTCCCAACGCGGTCGGGACCGCGACCGGGCTCGCCATCTCGGTCGTGCTGTACCGCCTGTACTACGCCGACTGGTACCTGGTGGCGACCGTTGCGCTCCCGGGGCTGGTGTACGCCGCGGTCGGATGCGCGGTCGCCGTGCCGTTCGCCCGGTCCCTGAGGAGGGTCGGATGACGCCGGCGCTCGCGATTCGGGGGCTGGGGTGGACCTGGGCCGATGGGACCGTGGCCCTCGACCAGGTCGATCTCGAGGTCCAGCCCGGACAGAAGGTGCTGATCACGGGGCCCTCGGGGTGTGGGAAGAGCACGCTGCTGCGTTCGATCGCAGGGCTGCTCCAGCTCCACGGCCTGGGGACCCTGACCGGATCCATCACCGTGAACGGCCAGGATCCAGCGTCGTGGTCGGGCTCGGAGCGCGCGCGGAGCGTGGGTCTGGTGTTCCAGGAGCCCGCAGACCAGCTGGTGACGGGCTCGGCGGGCGACGAGATCCGCTTTGCGGCCGTGAGCGCAGGCGTTTCGCTGGGTCCGGATGCGGTGCGGGAGAAGCTCTGCGCGGTCGGGCTGGACGTCTCGCCGGGGCGGGCTCCTCAGGCGCTGTCGGGCGGGCAGCAGCAGCGCCTGGCTGTGGCCGCCGCCTCGACGGCATCCCTGCTCCTGCTGGACGAGCCCCTCGCGCACCTCGATCCTCAGGGGTCGACCGAGCTGCTCGGGGCGCTACAGGCCCGTGCAGCGGCCGGTACGGCGGTCGTGATGGTGGAGCACCGCCTGGAAGCGCCGCTGGACTGGGCGGATCGGGTGGTCGTGCTGAGAGCGGGCCGGGTGGTGTTCGATGGCGATCCGGCGGAGGTCGAGCTCCCCTGGCTCGAGGGGGTGGGGCTCGAGGTGCCTCCGCTGCGTCGGGTCCAGGCGGCGAATGCACTGCGGGGTCCGGCGAGTGTTCCCGATCCCACCGTGCCGGGCGTTCCGCAGCTCACCTTCGATGCGGGCCCGCTGACACGGGGCGATCGCACCCTCATGTCCCTGCCGCAGCTGTCGGTCGGGGCGGGGGAGCGGGTGGCGATCGTCGGGCCCAACGGAGTGGGGAAGTCCACGTTGCTCGACGCGCTCGCCACCACCGCCGATGCCGTGCTGGTCCCTCAGAATCCCGACCTGTCGTTGTTCTGTCCCACGGTCGACGCCGAGCTTCGGTACGGGCCGCAGGAGCGGGGGCGCGCTCCGGCGATCACCCTCGCAGACGTCGGGCTGGACGGGCTCTCGGACCGGTCGCCTCACGGCCTCTCGCGGGGTCAGCGGCTGCGGTTGGCCGTCGCGGCTGCGGTTGCGGCGGGTCCGGACGTGCTCCTGCTCGACGAGCCGACTGCAGGCCAGCATCGCGATGCGGTCGACACCACCCTGGCGGTCGCGTCGAGACACGCAGACGTGCTGGTGTTCGCGACCCACGATGTGGAGCTCGCACTGCGGTGGGCCACGCGCGTCTGGGTGCTGGGTGCAGACGGGCTGGTTGCGGACGGACCCCCTCACGAGGCCCTGCTGCACGGTCCGCTTCCGCCCTTGCAGCGCGAACAGGCCCGACGGGGCTGGCCGATCACCGATGTCACCCGCCAGCTGGCGACCCGGGAGTCGGGCGCGCCCTCCCCATCCGATTCTCCGACCCACGCACCCGAGCACGCGTCGCTGGTCGCCCGGTCCGAACAGGCGCAGCCCGATCCTCCCGAACCGGTCCTGGGGCCGTTCGCAGGAATGGTCGGCGTGCTGGGCGTCGGGATGTTGGCGGTTCTCCTGGATGGGCCGGTGTTGCTCGGCGCTCTGGCGCTGTTCGGGGTGTTGGTGTTGCTCACACGGCCCGTGGAGCGGATCGGCCGGGGAATGCGACGCAGGTTGGTGCTGGGGCTGCTGGCGGTGGTCTGGAGCACGATGGTGGGCCAGGGGCTGTTCTACGGAGACGTTCCCCGCCACGCGGTGTTCCAGCTGGGTCCGGTGGCTCTGTGGTGGGAAGGGCTGACCTGGGGGGCGGTCCAGAGTGCCCGGTTCGTGGCGGTGAGCTGCGTCGGGTTGGCGCTCGCCGTCACGTTCTCGCCCGATCGGCTCCTGGGAGCGCTGCGTAGACTGCGGGTCCCGGGCGCGCTCGCATTCCTGGCGGTGACCGCCCTGCGCTTCGTGCCGGTGGTCGCGCGGGAGTGGGGGGTGGTGCGGGCCGCCCGGGCGCGTCGCGGGCGGGGTCTGTCCCGGAGAGGCCCGGTGGCATGGGTCCGAGCCGAGGTCCTCATGCTGAGACCCCTGGTGATGCGGGCGCTTCGCCGGGCGCGCGTGCTGGCCGAGACCCTGGACAGTCGCGGGTTCGATCCTGCGGTGGACCGGGGTGGGTCCGAGCCCCTCGGCCGCCTGGATGCGCTCGTGGTGGCGGGCGTCTCGACCACGGTGCTGGGCGTGGCGGGACTGCAGCTGATCTACGCGCTGTACCTCTGGGAGATCTGGCGGCACCCGTCGCTCGCACCGCTGTACGCCGGGGTGCGCACGTGGTTGTGATCGCCTCGCTCGTCGCCTGGGCGGCCGATCCAGAGGTGGATCCGGAAGTGGTCGTCGTGGAGCAGCCCGACGCGCCCATCGACACCGAGTCGCCCGCTTCGGTGACGGTGATCGAGATCGACGACCGGATCCCGGAGAGCGATGATCTGGGCGCGGTGGTCGGGCGGGCGAGCGGCGTGTCGGTCCAGCGACTCGGCGGTCTCGGCGACTTCACGAGCGTCAGCATCCGGGGATCGACGGCGCGCCAGGTCACGATTCATCTGGACGGCATCCCGCTCAACCCGGATGGCGTGGGAGGCGTGGATCTGTCGGAGCTGCCGCTGCGTGCCTTCGAGCGGGTGGAGCTGTGGCGGGGCAACGCCCCTGTCGGACTGGGCGGAACCGCGATGGGCGGGTCGGTGAACCTGGTGACGCCGGACCGCGGAGGAGGGGCGACGGCCATCGCGGGGTCGGCGGGCAGCTGGACCACGGCGCGGCTGCGGGGCTCTGCGCTCCGATCCTTCGAGAGCCGCGGTGGAGACGGGCTGAACGGGGATGTCTGGCTGTCCGGCGCGTTCCTGTCGACCCTGGGCGACTACCCGGCGCTCGACGACCGCGGGACGCGGTTTCAGCCGGACGACGACCGCACGGTGCGCAGAGGCAACAACGACACGCGACAGGGTGTGGGATTCGCGCGACTTCGGGTCGGTCGGGATCGATGGCGACTCACCCTCCTGCAGACCGCGCTCACCCGGGAGGAGGGCGTGCCGGGCGTGCTGGGGAACCCGTTGGAGGGGGTCCGGTACGGCGCGGGGCAGAGCCTGACGGTCGGCCAGCTGGAGGTCTCGGGGGCGGTTCCGGTGATGGCACGGGTGCACGGGCGGTTTCGCGAGGAGGATCTGACGGACGCGCAAGGGGAGTTGTCGGGCGACCAGGCGCTGGCGACCCGTTCGGTGGGGGCAGATCTGCGAGCGGGGTACGCCGGCGCTCCCTGGTGGCGGGTCGACGCGATGGGCTCGCTGTTGCGGGACGGGTTCGAGGGCGACGGGGTCCCCACCGATGCCGTCCGTACGGTGCTCCGGGGGCACGCCGGCCTGTCACTGTGGGCGGCGAAGCGCCGGATCCTGGTGGCGCCGACGGTGAGCGTGGTGTCGCTGGGCTCGAGGCTGGACGCCGGATCCGGTGCTGAACCGTCCCTCGAACGCGCCGTGCTGCCGCGCCTCGGAGCGATGTGGCAGGTGATCGGGCCCGTGCAGCTGCGGGCGAATGCGGGTCGCTACTTCCGGCCGCCCGGCCCCACCGAGCTGTTCGGCGATCGAGGTGCGCTGCAGGGCCGCTCTGATCTCCGCCCGGAGCGGGGAACCCAGCTCGATGTGGGCCTCCGGATCACCACCGACCGCACCCAGCTCGACCTCGGAGGCTTCTGGGTGACGTCCGACGATCTGATCGTCTACGTCCAGAATGCGCAGCGAATCAGCATCCCGGAGAACCTGGGTCGCACGTCCGTCCGGGGAGCGGAGCTGGCCTGGACCACGACCCGCTCGTGGCTCGAGACCCAGGCGAACGCGACGCTGCAGCAGTCGGTCAGCTTCGCCGAACCGTATGTGGGCAACGAGCTCCCCCGCACACCGGTGTTTCAGCTCGATCTGCGGGCGGCGGTGGTGCACCCCGAGCTCCCGGATCTGCGCCTGGGTTGGACGTTCTCGTACACGGACGGGATCTGGACGGACGCGGCGAACGTGTACCGCCAGCCTGGACGACCCCTCAACGGGGCGTTCGCGCGGATCCCGGTGGGCCGGATCGACCACTTCGCGCCAGGACTGGTCCTCGATCTCGATGTCCAAAACGTGCTCGACACGCGAACCGGGCGCGTCCCCGCGAATCCGGCCGATCCCGATGGAGGCACGGCTCGGGTGCCTCTCGCGGACTTCGTGGGCTATCCCCTTCCGGGTCGGACCTTCCTCGTGACCCTGCGCTTCGAGGCGCCATGACGTTCCTCCTCTCGATCCTGGTGCTGCTCGGTTGTCGGCCGGACCCGTCGTGTGATGCGCCCGCGGTCGAGGCCCTCGAAACCCCCGTGTTCGCGGGGGTGATGTCGGACTTCAACGCGGGACAGGTCGTGCTGGGCGACGCGGATGGCGTCACGAGTGCAGCCGTCCTGTCGGTGTCGGGTGATGCGCTGGTCCGGGTCGCACGGATGGACGGGGAATCCCAGCTGTACGTGGTCGAGCGCGGGGGCCGCGAAGTGCTCACCCGGATCGACCTCGCAGATCCCGGAACGCCGGTGTGGCAGGTGTCCCTGCCCGACGACGCCAACGTGCACGACCTGGTGGGGTTCGCGGATCAGCTGTGGCTGACGTCCTACGGCCGGGGGGAGGTCCTCGTCGTCGATCCCGCGACAGGCGAGCAGGTGGACACCCTCGACCTGTCGGCGTTTGCGGATCCGGATGGCAACCCCGAGCTGGATCGCGCCCTGGTGCTGGATGGACTGCTGGTCGTCGCCGCCCAGCGCCTGTTCGAGGATCCGGAGCTGGGGGCATCGGTGCTCACCTCCATCGATGGCCGCCTGATCGCCCTCGACGAAGCAGGGGAGGTGGTCGACACCTGGGAGACGGGCCCCAACCCCCGGCTGGCGATGGGCGCGTCGGAGGCCCTCGTGGCGACGGGCCTGTTCGTGGTCCCGAACGCCGAGGAGGCCCGCGCGACGGATGGGGTGCTGCGTCCGTTCACGCTGGCCGACGGACTCGGGCCGGTGCTCGCGGAGGAGGACGGTGTCGATCTGTACACGGTGGTGGACGGCACGGATGTGGTGCTCACGGTCGATGCCGATGCGCGGAGCGAGGTGCGGTGTCTCGGTGGCGGGCAGTGGACCGGACACGATGGCTGGCTGATCGACGGAACGGTGCTCCCGGACGGGTCGGTTGCGCTGGCAGGGCGTCGGGGGCCCCAGGGAGACTGGCCCTCTGGGGTGGTGCGCTTTGACCCGCTCGCCTGTGCGCCCCTCGATGCCACGCCCACCTGCTCGGTGCTGCCGCCCTACGACCTGACGCCTCTCTGACCACTCTGACGGTGGTTCGTGCGTTCGCTACGTTAGAGGTGCGGACGCTTGGAGGAATCGATGTTGCAGCTGCGCCAGACCGGGTTCGTCGTGGGGCTCTTCGCACTGGTCGGAACCGGTGCCTGTACGGGTCCGGGACCCATCCCCGAAGGCGGCGTCGACATGACCGACTACTTCGAGTTCGCCGAGAACCTCGACTGCGAGTGGCGGTTCCAGAACGAGGACGTCGGCCTCGACCACGAGCTGGTCGCGCGCATCGTGAACGAAGAAATCGTGGACGACGTGCGTCGCTACACGATGGAGTACACCAAGGACTGCTTCAACGCCGGTCCAGACTGCGCCGAAGGCGACTTCGTCCGCTCCATGGAGTGGTCGGTGCAAGGCAACCTCGGCATCAACCTGCACTCCGTCGAGACCCCCGAGGGCACGATCACCTTCGACGACAGCCTGCGCTTCGCCGAGCGCCTGATGGACCGCGGCGACACGTTCGACTGGGAGACGAACGGCACCACCTACACCATCACGCTCGTCGAGTTCGGCGACTGCCCCGTGCTCCTGGACTGGGACGACTGTCCGCGTCTCGAGGTCACCAGCGCCGCCGGAGACGACGTCGTGACGGGCACCTACTGGGCGATCAACAACTTCAACCTGGTCGCGATGGACTGGGACAGCGACACGCTGGGCATCTGGCAGCTCGCCAACCACGTCAACATCGGCGAATGACCCACCTCGGTCGCCCTGTGGGGTGACTGAGCGTCCGAATTTTGGCAGGGTGGGCGCGTCGGAGAGCTGTCCTTCGACCCGGAGCGCCCATGTTGTTGTCCGTCCTCCTTCTCCTCACCGGGTGCAAGCACCACGTGAACCTCGAGGTGTTGCAGCCGGCGGACGTCACGTTGCCCGCCCACATCGACCGGATCGCGGTCCTGGATCGGTCCCGGCCGAAGAACACCGGACAGGGCGTGCTCGACACCATCGAGGGGGCGCTCACGGGCGAGGCCCCCGGCGCGGACCGGGAGGGCGCGCGATCGGCGGTGTACGGCGTGGTCGACACCCTGAGCGAGAGCCCGCGCTACGAAGCCGTGATCCCCCTGGTCGATCGGGATCGGTTTCCGCCCGACATCTTCGACAAGCCCCTCACCCGGGGTCAGGTCAAGGAGATCTGTCGGCAGAACGGCTGTGACGCGCTGGTGGCGCTGGATGCGTTCGACTCCGATTCCATCGTCAGCTTCGACACCCACACCGAGAAGGACACCGACAGTCAGGGGCGCTCGCTCACCGTGCTGATGCACGACGCCTACCGCGACACGAACGTCGTCAGCTCCTGGCGCTTGTACGACGCTCGGAACGGTCAGGTCCTGGACGAGGTACGCGACTACCGCCGGGGCGACAGCTGGTCGGCCTCCGCGCGCACCCGAGCGGCTGCGGTCGCGTCCCTGGCCAACATCTACGACACCACCCGCATCGTCGGCTCGTCGTCCGGCCGGGTCTACGGCGCGCGCATCGCTCCGCTCTACGTCTACGTCTCGCGTGACTACTTCGGGCGCAAGGAGTTCAAGGAAGCCCGGCGTCACGTGCAGGCGGGCGACTGGAAGGGGGCCGAGAAACGCTGGGAGAAGCTCTCGAAGTCGAGCGACCCGAAGGTGAAGGGCAGGGCGCTGTACAACCTGGCTCTGGCCCACGAGGTGCGGGGCGAGCTCTACCCCGCCCGAAAGCTCGCGAAGCAGGCGGCCATCCAGCTCGGAACCCGGCATTCGCGTCGCTACATCCGCGTCCTGGACTACCGCATCTCCCAGCGCAAGCGCGTCTCGGAGCAGATGCAGCGGGAGGACCCCGCGCCGGTGCATCCCCGTGCCAACGACGAGGATCGGCCGCTGGCGTTGCCCGAGACCGAGCAGCCGTCGAACCAGCGACCGCCCAAGCCCTCCCTCCGACCGAAACCCAAACCCAAGCCTCAACCTCAACCGCAGCCTCAACCGAACGGTGGGCTGACGCGGCCGCGCTGAGCTCGCCCGCTCGCAGGAGAACGCCCGATGACCCTTGCCCGTGCCCTGCGTGAACGACTCGGAGACCAGGCCGACGACGCCCTGGCCGAGCTGGCCCGCTGGTCGACCTCTCCCGACACCAGCCGCTGGCACGCGCTTCTCGAAGCGATGACCGCAGAGGGCCGCTATGACGAGCTCGCAGACGCCTTCGCCCGGATCCTGCCGTTCGGGACGGGCGGAAGACGCGGTGCGGTCGGGGTGGGTCCGAACCGGATGAACCCCTGGACGCTGGGGACGAGCGTCGAAGGGCACGTGCGCTATCTGCGGCGCCGATTCGCAGACGACGACATCGCGGTGGTGGTCACCTACGACGTCCGGCGGTTCGCCGATGTGCGGGAACGCTACCCGAAGGGGGTGCCGAGCCCCCTCGACGGCCTGACCAGCCGCAGCCTGGCCGAGCTCGCAGCCCGGATCTACGCGGCGCATGGAGTGACGGTCTGGATTCAGCCCTCGTCCGACCGCACCTGCCTGGCGACGCCGGAGCTCTCGTTCCTGATCCGTCACCTGGGCGCCCAGGGCGGGCTGAACGTGTCGGCGTCCCACAATCCGCCCGACGACAACGGGGGCAAGTTCTACGATCAGCACGGCGGACAGCTGGTGCCGCCCGACGATCAGGAGCTGCTCGACGAGGTCGCGGGCATCCGGTCCTACACGGCACTGTCCTGGGAGGAGGCGAGCCCGAAGCTGCAGTGGCTGACCGCCGCACATCATCGGGCGTACGTCGACCAGGTCGCGTCCGAGTGCCCCGAGGTGTCGAGCCCGGTGACCGTGGCGTACACCGCGTTGCACGGTGCGGGTCGGGTCCACGAGATCCTCGAGGCCGCAGGGTTTCCGACCGAGACCATCGCGGGCCAGATGGCGCCGGACGGGGCGTTCCCGACGGTTCCCGATGCCGTGGCGAACCCCGAGCGACCCCAGGTGTTCGAGCACGCCCTCGAGCGCGTCGAGGATGCGGTGGTGGTGTTCGCCACCGACCCCGATGCCGATCGGATCGGCGCGATGGTGAGACACGCAGACGGCTGGTCGTTCCTGACCGGAAACCAGATCGCCGCCCTGGTCACCGACACGATCCTGCAGCGCTGGCCCCACGCCGAGACCCCCCTGGTGGTGAAGACCGAGGTCACCAGCACCCTGGTGACGCGCGTAGCGGAGGGGCACGGCGCCACCGTCCGAGACGACCTGCTCGTGGGCTTCAAGTACATCGCGGCCGTGATGAACGGGCTCGCAGAAGGGGGCCCGCGCTACGCGGTCGGCTGCGAGGAGTCCCACGGCCTGCTCACCAGCACCACCATGCGCGACAAAGACGCGGGTGGCGGGGCGATGTGGCTCGCCGTCGCGGCTTCGGATGCCGCTGCCGAAGGGAGGACCCTGATCGATGTCCTGGGCGACTTCGACGCGGTGTACGGCCCGGTCCGCAACGGGCAGGTGACCCGGCGCTTCGAGGGGGTTCGCGGCCGCGCCCAGATGGCCGGGTTCCTGGACCGACTGCGGGAATCCCCGCCTGCTGCGGTCGAGGGGCGCTCGGTCGAGGGGTTCGTCGACCATCGCGATCCCGAGGGCGTGCACGGCCCGATCCGCTCCGAGAGCGATGCGGCATCGCGCAACGTGCTCGTGCTGCAGCTGTCGGGTCTGGACGGCGACACCGGGGCCCGGATGATCTTCCGGCCCAGCGGAACCGAGCCCAAGCTCAAGGTCTACGTCGAGGTGTGCGGGCCGCCAGGCGGAGACGGAGCCCTGCTGGACGAGCGGTTCGAAGCGCTTCAGGCGGCGGTCGACACGCTGCTTTGAGCGGTGTCAGTCCTCGCGACGACGGCGCGCGATCAGGAAGGCCGGCAGCACCAGGAAGCCCGGAATCATCGCTGCAGACCCGGTGCTGAACCGGTGCTGGGCGTTCTGGGCCACACAGCTGAAGCAGTCGCCGCTCCCGCTGCCACCGCCGTCATCGACCTCCTGCGAGGTGATGCGCACGACGTCCGGTGCGCTCACGTTGCCAATGGTGTCGGTGACGATGAGCTCGATGCTGTAGACGCCCGACAGATCTGCGGTGAACGTGGGCAGGGGGCTGGTGGAGTCGGACAGGGTGGCGCCGGTTCCGACGGGCCCATCGATGATCACCCAGCTGTAGCCGAGCGGATCGTCGTCGGGGTCGTAGCTGTTGGACCCGTTGAGCTGCACCGTGCTGCCCTGGTCGACGTACTGGTCGGACCCGGCGTTGGCGACGGGGACCTCGTTGGGCTCCTCGACCACGACTTCCATGGTGTCTGTGGCCGTGAACTCGCCGTCGTCGACCGTCAGCTCGACCATGTAGGGGCCGGGTGCGTCGGCGAAGAACTGAGCGTCGGCGCGGTTGCCGTTGATGATCGACCCGGCCCAGTCCGGCGGGTTGGAGAGCATGGTCCAGGTGAAGTCGAGCTCGTCGCCGTCGGGATCGGATGAGCCGTTGCCGTCGAGCGCGATCACGGCGCCCGTGAGGCTGGTCTGGTCGGGGCCCGCGTCGGCCACCGGAGCGTTGTTGGGGATCGGGATGTCGGTGTCGGTGTCGATGTCGGTGTCGGTCTCGACGTCGGTGTCGGTCTCGTCGATGACATCGGTATCCCCGGGGATCAGCGACGTATCGCCGAGGGCTGTGAGGCCGTTCGAGCAACCGGCGGCGAACAGCGACAGCCCGGCGAGAGAAGCGGCCAGGATGCGGGGTCGAGCAAGGATTTGGGTGAGGAGGGGGCGCGTCATGGAGTTCCACCTTCGAGTCGTGGAAGCCTACCATGGCTTGCGGGCTATCGCTCGTTGCAGCGTGTAGCAGATCCGCACGAGTGCGAATCAGATTCACGTTTGCGTCGTCTCTACGGCATTGCGCGTTCACTCCCCATCGGGCGGTGCGGCTTCCTTCGACGGAGCTCCGGTCAGCTCGGCACGAACCTCGTCGGGCAACCGCGACAGGCGGGGGCCGAACTCGATGGGTTCGAGGAGCGCGACGCCGGCTGCGGGCCACTTCTCGTAGGTCTTCAGGTGCTCGAGGTACCAGACGAGCATGTGGTCCTTCGTCCCGCCTTCGCCCATCTTGGTCGCGTGCCGGACCGTGGGCTGGTCGCCAGGGACGACGATGCCCAGGTGCGAGATCCAGATGGGGTTCCAGGTGCGATCGGCCCGCACGGTGAGCAGGATCGAGCCGGGGCGCATGTCCGGTGCGGCGGCGATGGCGTCGTCGAGGCTCAGGATGTCGAGCGACATCCGGCCGGTGGGGAGCTGCTCGTCACTGAGCGCGAACCGGCCGCGACTCCGCCAGCTGGCCCAGGTGTTCGCGTCGACCACGCGCTCGAGGTGCTCGGTGGGGCCGTAGTCCGCAGTGGAATCGCGCAGCCACCCCTCCTCGATGGCCCGGGGGATCCACTGCAGCTCCATGAAGTGGTTGCGACGGGTGTAGTCGACCTCGCTGTCGGCGTAGCGCAGCGCCAGTCGCACCTCGGCGGCGTGCTCGGGGTCGCCGGACATCGACAGTGCGAGCACCTCCTCGACGAAGGTGAGGCAGTCGTAGGCGTCGTACCGCACGGTGGGCTGGGGGTCGATGCCGTCTCCCTCTCCCAATGGGTCGGCCACGTAGGGCTTTCCGAGCATCGTCTCGCTCACGGCATCGATGCGTTCGGCGAGGGGGGCGGTGCGCGTCTCGACCGCCGTGGCACGGGTCTGGTCGGGAAGGACGCTGTCGGATGGACGGACCGCCAGGGCCACGAGACCCGGCCCGCTCGTCAACGCCCACCACAGCGCGATCATCGGGGGTTCACAGGCCCAGGCGCTTGTTGTACCCCGCCACCTTCTCGTAGACCGCATCGAACGCGTCGTCGTCGAGCTGGTCTGCAGCCGACGACAGGGCGCGCTCGATGACGTTCTTGAGCGCGGAGTTGATGAGCTGGCGGTGCTCGCTCGGCGGACGGCCGGCGAGGTTGTCCAGCAGCTCTTCGGGGGGCAGCTCACCGGCCTCGGTGATGGTCAGATCGTGCAGCAGGGCGGTGTACTTGCTGGGGGCGCCGTCGACCAGCAGCTGGACCTGGGCTCGGCCCTTCCCGGCACCACTCATGGCGTCGAACGCCGCGGTGACCGTGCGCAGGACGTCGTTGCACACCTCCACCTTCTCGTAGGCATCGGACTCGGCGAGCACGGGCGCGGAGTACTTCGCAGCCGGGGCTTCGTCGGCCTCCAGGACTTCCGAGTCGCCCCCGACATCCACCTTGTCGAGGTTGTGGCTCTCGGTCGAGAAGCCGCCCTGCCCCGCACCACGGTCGGCCTCGTGGTCTTCGAAGAACGCCAGGTCCTCTTCGGAGATGGTGTCGCCGGTGTCGAGCCACATGGACAGGTCGCCGGGCTCGACAGGTTCGACGGCCTCGGTGGGTTCCTCGTCGTCTGCTTCTGGCTCGGGTTCTGGTTCCGGCTCTGGCTCGGGTTCTGGTTCCGGCTCTGGCTCTGGCTCCGGTTCGGGCTCCGGCTCAGGCTCGGGCTCCGGCTCCGGCTCCGGTTCTGGCTCGTTCAGTACCTCGAGGTTGGAGTCACTCAGCTCGGCCGGATCGGCTTCCAGGTCGGTGGCGGTGGCTGGATCGGGTTCCTGGGCCGACTCGAGGGTCAGCACGCCGTCGGCGATCATCCGTGCGATCGCGGCGCGTGCGAGGAATGGTTCGGTGGGCGCCTTCACCAGGATGTGCCCGATGCTGAGTCCGTCGGGCTGCTCCAGCGCGATCGCCACCAGCTGGCGGTCGAGGTCGTCGCGCGCGGCGGCGGTTCCCGGAACCACACGGGTCTCCAGGTCGTGCTCGTTCGCCCGATCGGCGTCTTTGCAGGTGGCGTCGATCAGACGGGCGGCGTTCTGCCCCATCTGCATGTTGTCGACGAACACCCCTGCCAGCGCGTCGAACTCGGGTTCGACCCCGGATGCGACGAAGCCCACGAGGTTGTCGCGGTATCGGTCGAGGAGGATCTGTTCGATCAGCTCACCGTCGGCTTCGTCGAGTAGCTGGCCGAACACCGACTGTCCGGACCCCGCTGTGAGCTCCAGCTCACGCAGTCGATCGGCGGGCATCGCCTCTGCGAGCCGGAGGCGACGGATCACCAGCAGGTCGTCGTCGGGGCGGACGGCCCCGATCACGTCGCCGTTCATCAGGAAGATGGCGAACGACACCCCTTCGTGCTCGAGCTCCAGTCGACCGGTCGATCGCTGCGCGATCTGCCGAAGCAGCTCCTTCGTGGCGGCACTCTTGCGCGCTGGCGTACTCACGACCTTCCTGGTGTGGCCCCCGGTGTGTCGGAGGACGGATGAGCGCTACGCTAGCGAAGAGGGCCGAGGCCGGTCAAGCGGCGTTCGTGGCTCGGGGCCGGGTTGCGACCGGTGAGGATCGGCGCGTCGACGAACCGGGGCTTCGCCGCTCCTCAGCGCCAGTCGTCCTCTTCCTCGTCGACCGAGTACGAAGCCGGCCGATAGTGCTCGCTGTCGATCTCGGCAGAAGGGCTCGGTGCGGCCGTGTACGTGGGCGCAGCTGGAGCGGTGGGATCGGGAACCGCCATCCAGTTCGACAGACCCCAGCCGAAGCAGGCCGCGAACAGCAGGCCCCAGGCGACCATGGCGCCGTTCGACAGCTCGCGATCCCGACGCAGCCACCTTCCGGCGCGCGCGACCCCCGGAAGCGTCGCGAGTCCGGCAGGGGGCGGGGCCGCATGCTGTTCCGGGGCCGCCAGCTCTGCCTCGATCGCCGCATCGACCTGTGCTGCCATCGACGCGAGCATGCCCGCGGGAACGATCAGCGCGGGCTCGGGCGACGCGGCGCGAAGTCGCACGTCGAGGGAGGCGCAGGCGTCACAGGCCTGCAGGTGCTCGGCGACGAACACCCTCTCTCCGGGCGACAGCTCGTCGTCGGCGAATGCGACCAGGCGATCCTGGACCCAGGAGCAGCGCATCAGAAGACCTCCGTAGGGGATGCCGGGTGGACCGGCGGGTTCATGCCTGCTCCCGCAGGTCGTCCAGTACTTCCATCAGCTGCCGCTTGGCGCGCGAGAGGCGGCTCATCACGGTGCCCAGCTTGATCTCCAGTGTATCGGCGATCTCGGCGTACGACAGGTCGTCGTAGTAGCGGAGCATCAGGATCTTCCGATGGTTCTCGGTGAGGTGGTCCATCGCGGACAGGATGTGTTCCTGCTGCTCGCTGTCGAACACCAGGTCGAGCTGGTCGGCGTCGCTGTAGCGAGGCTTGGGCACGGTCTCGAGGATCGCGGCCCGGCGCTTCTTGTCGCGACGGATGTTGAAGCAGAGGTTGCTCGTCACACGGAAGAGCCACGCCTTCATCTTGAACTCGGGCTGGAAGAATCGCTTCTCCCGCATGGCCTTGATGAAGACCTCCTGCGTGACGTCCGCTGCCTGCTGGTAGTCCTTGAGGATGTAGCAGGCGTGGTGGTACAGCCGGTCTCGGTACTTCCGGACGATCAGCTCGGCGCCGAGGCGCTTGTCGGTCGTCGCGAGACGTTTGATCTCGTCGTCGTCTGGAAGGCCACTGCCAGGCAGGACTCGAAGTGCGTTCATCTGCTCACCCCCGGTCGGGTCGCAATCGGTTCATCCCGATCGACAGTCAGCAGACGCAACGGGTCCGGATTTCTTCGGACGCCGGGCTGCGTGTGACCGACCGTGACGTGGGGTGACCCGACCGTACAGAGCGGTGACACGCCAGGCCGAGGGAGTATTCCCCGGCCCGCGACGTTCTCAGTCCTCGTCTTCGCTCAGTCCTCGTCTTCGTTGTCGGCTTCTTCGGCGCGACGCTGCTCGAAGTAGCCCACGAAGCGGGTCTCGGTCTCCTCGGCGTGGTCGGCGTCGTCGGCCAGACCATCGAGGTGTTTCTGGAGCTGGTCGTTCGTGATCTTCTGACGACGCAGGTGGTGACGCACGGTGCGGACGTCGAACTCGATCTCTTCGCTCATCTCAAGCCTCCGGCGGCAGTTCGTCGTCGAGCGCGGGTGCGGACTGGCGCTCGACAGGCTTCCAACGGTCCTCGGAGAGGACGGCAGATTCGTCGATCTCGAACTTTCCGGCGGCGATCTCGCGCAGAGCGGTCACGACCTCCTTGTTCTCGTCTTCGTTGACGATGAGGGCTTCGCGGCCCTTGACGAGCTGCTTGGTGCGCTCGGCTGCGACGAGAACGAGGGAGAAGCGATTCTCGACCCTCTCGAGGCAGTCTTCGACCGTGATACGCGCCATGAAGGATCCTCCGGCGATCGGGATGCGTGGGAACATCAGGCACTAAAGAGTGCGGGTCCCCATGTCAACCAGACCAGCCAACTCCGACGGCGCGCCCGGGCGATGGGATCAGCACTCGTCCGTCGGTTCGTTCGGAAGGACCAGTCCACCCGCGTACAGGGTGGCCGCCGCACCCCGATCGCCCGCGACCAGCCAGTCCTCGTAGGCGGACAGCAGACCGTCGGTGTCGTCGGGGGTGCTGCGTTCCCGGACCCGGTCGAGCAGGGCGACACATTCCCGGAACCCCTGAGCGAGCTCGTGGAACACGGGACCGAACGCATCCGAGAACCAGCGCTTCAAGACCAGATCGACCTTGTGGTACGCGGCCATCCCCATGTCCTCGTAGTAGGACGGGCCGATGACGCGGCGCCGGCGATCGAGGTGTTCGCGGAAGAACCCGAGCAGGTACAGCGAGCGATCGCCGAGCTCGCGGTAGGTGCTGGCCTGCTTTCCGGGGGGCGACTGAGCGGCCCGGGCGTGGAGTTCGGCCAGGGTCTCGACCGGATCCGGCCCCTGATCGCTTCGGGCGCGATCGGTGAGCAACGATGCCAGGTACAGAGACGTGTCGTCGGAAATCCCGACGGAAGCTTCGCTTCGGGCGTCCTCTACGCGAGCGTGGAAGAAGTCGAACAGGTTGTCCGCGCGGGTGAGAGTGGGTTTCATTCACGACCCCCTTGACGTCCAGATCGGCAGTGCGTACCTCAACGCCCTCTCGAGGCCCCCGTGTGTGGGGGGCTCGTCGGGGGCATCGGACCCCCGAACCTTCCAGACGTTGGGGGGCGGCGCGCATCCACTCCGGACCGTGTGCTGCATCTCATCGCAAATCGTACCAGCCGCTCGTCGGCAGTCGCAAGGAGTTCGACCATGGAGATTCGCCCGCTGTACGACCGGATCCTCGTCAAGCGAGTCCAGAGCCCGTCCAAGTCCAAGGGTGGCTTGTTCCTCCCCGAGAGCGCGTCCGAGAAGCCCAGCGAAGGCGAGATCATCGCCATCGGCCAGGGGCGCCTCACCGACGACGGCCAGGTCAAGCCACTCGCCGTCAAGGTCGGCGACCGCATCCTGTTCGGCAAGTACGCCGGCAACGAGATCAAGGTCGACGGCCACGAGCGTCTCGTGCTGCGCGAGGACGAGGTCCTGGGCGTGGTCGAGGCCTGAGGGCCGCTCGCTCTCCTGCCGGCAGGTCGATTCCATCGGTCCGTCCAAGCGTTGTTTTGGATGAGTCCCGGAATCCCCATCGGCAGACCGGGGCGACGGTTGAAGGACCGTCCCCCCACACAACACTTTCAATTCTGTACGAATCCGCATCAAGACATCGGAGGAAACGATGGGTGCTAAGGAAATCATCTTCGACACCGAAGCCAAGAACAAGATCCTGGCGGGCGTCGACACGCTGGCCAACGCCGTGAAGGTGACGCTCGGGCCGAAGGGCCGGAACGTCGTCATCGAGAAGTCCTGGGGCGCGCCCGTCGTCACCAAGGACGGTGTCACGGTCGCCAAGGAGGTCGAGCTGGAGGACAAGTTCGAGAACATGGGCGCTCAGATGGTGAAGGAGGTCGCCAGCAAGACCTCTGACGTCGCTGGCGACGGAACCACCACTGCAACCGTTCTCGCCCAGTCGATCTTCCGCACGGGCAGCAAGCTCGTCGCGGCCGGCCACAGCCCGATGGACCTCAAGCGCGGCATCGACGCCGCCACCGATGCCATCGTGGGCCGCCTGCACGAGAACAGCCGTCCGGTCAACGACAGCGCCGAGATCGCGCAGGTCGGCTCGATCTCCGCCAACGGCGACGAAGAGATCGGCAAGCGCATCGCGGACGCGATGGACAAGGTCGGCAAGGAAGGCGTGATCACCATCGAGGAGAACAAGGGCCTCGAGACCACGTCCGAGGTCGTCGAGGGCATGCAGTTCGACCGCGGCTACCTCTCGCCGTACTTCGTCACCGACCAGGAGCGGATGGAAGTGGTTCTCGAGAACCCCTACATCCTCATCCACGAGAAGAAGGTCACGGCGATGCGCGACCTCCTCAAGCTCCTCGAGAAGGTGGTGCAGAGCAACCGCCCGATCCTGGTTCTCGCCGAGGACGTCGAAGGCGAGGCGCTCGCTGCGCTCGTCGTCAACAACATCCGCAAGACGCTGCAGGCCGCTGCCGTGAAGGCGCCGGGCTTCGGAGACCGTCGCAAGCGGATGATGGAGGACATCGCCACGCTCACCGGCGGGAAGATGATCGCCGAAGAGCTCGGCATGAAGCTCGACAACATCGGACTCGACGAGCTCGGTGAGGCCAAGAAGGTCGTGATCAGCAAGGAGAAGACGCTGATCATCGACGGTGCCGGCAGCGACGCCGACATCCAGGCCCGCATCAAGCAGATCAAGGCCCAGATCGAGGAGAGCACCTCCGACTACGACCGTGAGAAGCTCCAGGAGCGCCTGGCCAAGCTCTCCGGTGGTGTCGCGATCATCAAGGTCGGTGCGGCCACCGAGATCGAGATGAAGGAGAAGAAGGCGCGCGTCGAAGATGCGCTCCACGCCACCCAGGCGGCTGTCGAGGAAGGCATCCTCGCGGGCGGCGGTGTGGCGCTGCTCCGCGCCTCCAAGGTGCTCGACGACCTGAAGGTCCCGGCTGCCCAGCAGTTCGGCGTCGACATCATCCGTCGCGCCTGCCAGGAGCCCCTCCGCATGATCACCACCAACGCTGGCCTCGAGCCCGCCGTGATCGTCGAGAAGGTCCTGAATGGCGACGGAAACTACGGCTACAACGCCCGCTCTGGTGAGTACGGCGACCTGGTCGAGATGGGCGTCATGGACCCCACCAAGGTCACCCGCTCCGCGCTGCAGAACGCCGCGTCGGTCTCGAGCCTCCTGCTCACGACCGAGGCCATGGTCGCCGAGATCCCCGAGAAGGCCCCCCCGGCCCCCGGTGGTGACGGTGGCATGGGCGGCATGGGCGGTATGGGCGGCATGGGCTTCTAGCGCTCGCGTTCATCCGCGGTCTCATTCACCGCTGGGCACATCGCACTCGGCACTCGCGTACAGAGGTACGCGTCGACCTCGCGCGATGCACCCAGCGGCGAATGAGACACGCGGCCGACCCAGCAGGCAACGGCTCAGCGGAGCGAGGCGGGAAACTGCGGCTCCGGAGCGGCAACGCTGCTCTCTGCGGTAGACGGGTTCTTGGGCTCGATTTCCTGCGGAAGGCTGTGATGCGTTCAGTGGTCGATGACCCCGCAATCGAGCCGTGTTCACCGGCTGGTTGCGGGGTCTCGTCGCTTCTGGTGGGCGCCGGGGTACGCGTCGGTCCTGGTCGAAGCATCCGCGCTGCTCCGAGAATGGGTGCTGCAACGACGGTCGAGCCCGCCAGAAGACGCCTATGAACCGCGATCAGCGTAAGGTCGCCACGGAGTCACGGAGCACACCGAGGATTTCACGGAGAGAAGGGAATGGCTGACGAGCATCCGAAGCCTGTTCCAATGGACGCTCGAAGACGACGAAGCACTCGTTCACCGGGTCACCGACGCGCTGGCGGCGGTCATCCAACGACCGCATTCTCTTCTCCTGGGACGCCAGGAACGCGGCGTTGACTCTTCCTGGCCGCTACTGCCGGACCGCTTCCTGACGGCGTCCGTTGTCGCTGCCCGGCCGGATGATCAGCACCGCCTCGAGCTGGTAGGTGACCTGGACGAGCTCGCGGTTCTTCCAGCTCTGGAAGCGCGACGTGGCGCCGCCGACGGCGAGGTAGACCTGAGAGCTGCCCAGCCCGAAGCCGTACCGCGTCCGGATCTCGCCTCCCCAGGCGCGGCCGTTGGCCATGAAGTCGCCTTCGAGGATCTGCAGGCGGTTGCGGGAGTAGCGCCGGACCTCCAGGCCTGCCGCTCCGAAGCTCCAGGGCGCGTGGTCTTCTCGGGCGATCTCGCGGATGTCGAAGGTCATGATGCCGAAGCGCAGGGTCGTGGCGGTGAGCGTGAGGGGGGTTCGACCCCGGAACCCCAGCAGGAACCGGCTGCCTCCCCAGCGCTGGGCCCGTGCGTCGCGGTCGAAGAGCAGGAGGGTGTCGATGGCGCCGTGCATCTCCAGACCGACGCGGCCATCGTCGGATTCGAGTCGGACCCGACCCCCCGCGGTGACGCCTTCGGAGGTGTCGAAGGCGAACAGGTCGTCGTCGACGAGGGCTCCGGCCTGTTGCTGTCGGAGGACGGTGCCGATCTCGGCTTCGAACTGGGTCGCGTGCGCTGGTGCGTGCAGGAGCAGGGCAGCGGTCGCGAGGGTCCGGATCACCGCGGTAGCCCGTCGGTGCTCACCTCGACGTCGGGGGCGGTCTCGAGGCTCTCGAGCACATCGGGAGTGCCGTAGACCGTGACCATCTTGCGGATCGACGACTGCATCCTCGGATCGGCGTAGAAGCGCCGCCAGTTGGGCAGGCCGCGGATGGTCTTGAACGAGAAGCCGCGCTTCAGAGCGAGCTTCATGTGGGTCTCGAACGACTCGGGATCGCCCTGGTGTGCCGCGACCTCGGCCTGGCGCCAGGGCCCGAGCCACGACTTGCTGCCGGTGGCGACGAGGCGGGTGACGTGCTCGAAGGCGACGCCGGCCTGCTCCATCTGGCCGTCCTGCAGGTAGACCTCGCCGAGATCGTGCCAGGCGTCGGGACGGTCGGGATCGAGGCGGACGGCGGCTTCGAGGTGGGTGCGGCCCGCATCGCGGTCGCGCTTGGACAGGTAGGCCAGGCCCAGGAGGTACTCGAGCCGCGCATCTTCGGTGACGACGTCCTGAAACGCGGCGGCGGTCTCGATCGCCTCGGTCAGGGGCTCCTCGTTGCAGGTCTGTGCCCCGGGAGGGCCGGTGCAGGCGGCCTCGATCAGCGAGTCGACGTCGTGCCAGGTGCGCTGGACGACGGTGTCGCGGTAGTCGGGCAGCGGGACCTCGGCCCGTGCGGCGTCGAAGAGTCCCAGGCCGTGAAGTGCGATCAGGAGCGGGACGGCGGTGAGCGAGCGGGCCATGCGGAATCGTAACCGCCTGACGAAATGCAGACTGTGAATCCACATTGCGGAAACGACCGATTCCCAGACTGGGCTAGAGCCCGACGAAGAACCGATCGACGGCTTCGCGCTCCATCATCCCCAGGCTGCGGTCGAGACAGTCCGTGCAGACCGGCACGCCCTGGTAGTCGTAGACCGCCCGAACCATCGTGTTGGCCTTGCTGCACAGCTTGCAGGTGGCGCCGGGGTCGTCCATCGAGAGCTCTCGGCGTCGGGTGGCGATGTCGCGCATACAGTGGTCGCACACCACCGCGGACCCGCCGGCCAGCAGGTGACCCGCATCCGCAGAGCGGCGTCCACAGGTGGAGCAGTGGGCATCGGTGTCGTCGGGAAGCGCACGAACGGTGGGCCGGACGTCCCGGGGA
The DNA here is from genome assembly GCA_965224055.1 of Myxococcota bacterium. Lineage (GTDB taxonomy): Bacteria > Myxococcota_A > UBA796 > UBA796 > JACKEQ01. The sequence continues at coordinate 8,793,432 of OZ245034.1, forward strand.
CCCAGCCCGGCCAGGATGGCGTCGACCAGGGGCTCGGCCTTGTAGCGCCGGACATCGTTGCGCAGCAGGTCGATGGCTTCTTCCTCACCCTGGAGCGCGAGGGCGGCACGCGCGGCGATCACCAGATCCTGGTCGGCCTCGGCGGCCCAGCGATGGAGCAGCGCTCGACCGTGACTGGACCCCCGTTGACCGAGACCCAGCAGCAACAGGGCCTGCCAGCCTCGGGCGATCTGGCGCTCGGCTTCGATCCGCTTGCGGTGGGCGGACAGATCGCGGGCCGGGCCGTGTCGGTCGACTGCGGCTCGGTTGAGGTCCTCTTCGCCCACGTTCAGACCGCTGGTGAGGAGATCTTCGGGGATCAGGTCGGTCAGCGCGAGCACTTCGCGGCCCACCTGCACGTCGAAGCGCACGCCGGGCTCTTCGAGGTGCGCGACACAGCGACGGGCGCGCTCCAGGCTGCAGAACTGCAGGGCGGCTTCCCAGAGCAGGTAGCGCAGCGACTCGTCGGTGGTGAGCGCCATGGCGCCGAGCATCGGACCGACGGCGTCCCGGTCGGCCTCTCCCAGGGCATCGAGCAGGATGGCGATGCGGTTGCGGGTGGACGTTCGGGGCTCGATCTCGCGCTCGCCGTCGGGGCCGTCGATGAGCGCCTTCACGGGGTAGCGGTCGTAGCCCGAGACCTCGGCGCGCAGGGCCTTGCGGAGCCATCCCAGGTCTCGCGTCGCGACCCTCAGCCGCACGAGCTCGGTGAAGGCCGGCACGTGGTCGGGGACGTCGGCCAGCAGCTCCTTGAGGACCTGTGCCGCGTCGTCGGTCTGGCCTTCTTCGAGCAGCGCACAGCCGAGCGTCCAGCGGGCGTCGGGGTCGCGGGGGTCGATGGCGAGGGCCCGATTGCAGGCCTGCCGTGCTTTGGCGACCTCGCCGAGCTGCAGGTACGACATGCCGATGCGGACGTACACCCTGGGCGAGTCCGGAAAGGTCTCGAGGTGCTGGCGCAGGTAGAGGATGGCGTTCTTGTGCTTGCCGAGGTGGTAGCTCGCGAGACCCAGGAAGTACTTGGCCTTGGCGCGGTACTTCTCGCTGTCCTGGGCAGACACCAGCAGCTTGTGGGCTTCGGTCCAGCGCTGGGTGTGCAGGGCGGTCATCGCCAGGTGCCAGTTCAGGGCCTGGGCGATGCTGGGCGTGGGGTCGAGCTGGAGTGCGCGGGTGGTGTGGAACTGGCTGCGCTCGACGAGGCGGTTCGGCATCCCGAGCTCCCGCGCGCGCTCCCAGAGCAGCAGAGCGAGCAGGTGGTGGGTCTCGAAGCTCTCGGGTGCGAGCCGGCACGCCATCTCGAGCTCGCGCAGCGCCTGGTGCTTGTCGCCGTCTGCGCGGTGCATCGCCCCGAGCGCGAAGTGCACGTCCGCTCGGGTGTGGTGCCCCTTGAGCGCCTGGTCGAGGTAGCGGGTGGCGGGCTCGATGCGCTCCAGACCCACCAGCGAGAGCCCTGCGATGACGAGGGCACCGGCGTTGTCGGGGTCGGACGACAGCACCCGCCGGGCCTGGGTGAGCGCGCGGTTGTACCAGGCCTCTCCACCATCGTGAAAGCGCGCTTTCGACAGGCAGTGTTCGGCGTAGTCGAGCCGGAGCGCCCCGTCGTCGGGCGTGTTCTCGAGCTTGCTCTCGAAGCGGGAGAGGTGCCAGTCGAGCTTGTGGTGGGGGTACATCGGGGGCTCCGGGAAGGGGCGCGGGCGGGCAGGGGGAGGCAGGACAGCGAAAGATATCCCACGAACGGGATCATGCGGCAACCCGTCGGGTCCGCATCCACAAGGTCGCGGGCAGGGTGAGCAGCAGCGCGGCGCCGAACCAGGCGATGGCGGTGCCGGCTGCGGGTCCGACGGCCGGGTAGAGGACCGCCGCGAACAGGGCATAGGCCGCCACCGAGCTGCTCCCGAGCATCATCGGGCCGACGGCACCCCCGGTGACCGCGTCTCCCTGGGCCCACCAGATCGAGACCATGGCCGTGACGAAGATGGCGGGGAAGACGGACGCGACGCCCGCCAGCAAGGGGATTCCGAGACCGGCGATGGCGAGAGAGGCCGCGATGGCGGTCGCGGCGAGGGCTCCCCGTGCGAAGAGGGCGACGAGACCGACCGGATTGCGACCCTTCGGTGCGGGAACGCCCGTCCAGCAGGCGGCGATGCCCATTCCGACGATGGCGGACAGTCCGGCTCCTCCCACAACGAGCGGGGGGACGCCCGAGTAGAGCGCCAGGTTGGTGCCCACCACGACGACCAGGGCGCCGACCGCCCATCCGGCGAGGGTGAGCGCGACCATGACGGTGAGCTTCGCGGCCAGGGTGCCCTTGGGCAGGCGTCGATCGACGATGGGGGGCAGCGCGCGCCACAGGTACAGGAACGCGGCGTTGACCAGCATGCCGGGGGGTACCGTGCTCATCGCTTCGACGAACGCCTCCTCGGGAAGCGTCGCGAACATGCCCCAGGCGGCGGGCACGATGGTGCTGGGGAGCGTACCGAGCAGCCCGCCCACGATGCCCCCGAAGCGCTCGATGGCGACGGTGACCAGGACGGCGACGAGGCCCGCGAGCAGAGCCGGGACGAGCAGCGACAGCCAGGTGGTTCCGCCGACGGAGGTGGCGAGGAGCAGGGTCAGGGGGGCCTCTCGGGAGGTCAGCCCCCTAACGACTCCGGTGTCACTGGAAGATCTGCTGCAGCTCCCGCTGGAGATGACGGGTCAGCAACGTCCGGGCGTTGTGGACCTGCATCCCGAAGAACCCTGCGCAGAAGAGCCAGACGAGCGGATTGGCCAGCACGACGAGCGGGTTCGACTCCAGGACGGAGAGCACGATGGTGCCGAACAGCGCCAGCAGTGCGAACAGCGGCATGATCACGAGCGGGAAGGGCTGCCAGTGGACGGTTCCGTCGGGCTGGATGGTGCCTCCGGCGTGTCCCCACTCGCCCGAGACCGGCCGGAAGCGGCGACGGAAGTGCAGCAGCCGGGCATCGGCGTCCCAGCGGAACACGAAGGTCGCCGAGGCGGTGACGTCGAGCGTGTTCGGGTCGAAAGGGTCGACGGTGAAGTCGCGCATCGCGAAGGACGTCCGCGAACGGAGCGCGCTGTAGCGCCATGCTTCGAAGAGAAGGACGAGCAGGCAGCCGAGCTGGACGATGCCGGACAGGGCGGGGAGCATGGGTTCGTTCGCGGGGCCGGAGGCCAGGCAATGTACCGCGGGGTGATGAAGGGCGCGATGGGGTGGGCTCGGGTTAGTCCCGGACGACCGCGAGGGACCGTGACACAGCCAGCCGCCCCTGATTCCCGCACCGATGAGGACGGATTCCTCGCCAACCTGCGCCGCGAACAGGCCACCGCGCTGCTGTTGCCGCTGTTCTTCGTGTCCGGTGGCACCGCGCTCATCTACCAGACCCTGTGGAACCGCGACCTGCACCTGGTCTTCGGGACGTCCACCTTCGCCATCGCCACGGTCCTCGCCGCGTTCATGGCCGGATTGGCGCTCGGCGGGGCGGTCATGGCGCGCTTCGCCGACGACCTGCCCCGGCCGCTGCTGGCCTATGGCGCCCTCGAGATCGGAATCGGCCTGTACGCACTGGCGTTTCCGTGGCTCGTGTCGCTCGCGTCCACCGTGTACCTGGCCATCGCCTGGCAGCTCGCTCCGCCACCGCTGTTGTTCGGCCTGCTGCAGTTCGCCATCGTCGGCGTCACGCTCTTGCTCCCGACCGCGGCGATGGGCGCCACCCTGCCGCTGTTGGCCCGCTTCGCGACCCGCAAGCTCGGAGCGGCCGGAGACCGGATCGGCACGCTGTACGCCGTGAACACCGCCGGGGCCGTGTTCGGCACGTGGCTCGCGGGCTTCATCCTGCTGCCGAGCCTGGGGTTGTGGACCACCACCGTGCTGGCGGCCATTGCGAACCTGGCTCTGGGCGGCGCCGCCATCGGGCTGTCCATCTGGGCCCGGTCGGGCGACGAAGCCGCGGAAGAGCAGGCCCCCGAGGTCGAGGACGACCTGTCCGAGCCGTTCGTTCCCCACCTGGTGCCGGTCGCCATCGCACTGGGTGTCGCCGGCTTCTCGTCCCTGGTCTACGAGGTGGCCTGGACCCGCGTGCTGGCCCTGATGATCGGCGCCAGCGTGTACGCGTTCAGCGTGATGTTGCTCGCGTTCCTGGTGGGCATCGCCATCGGGGGCAAGCTGGGCGGGCCGATTGCAGACCGGGCCCTGAAGCGACGCGGCCAGGCGGGGGTGTTGCAGCTGCTCGCCGGCATCGAGCTCGGTGTGGCGGGGCTGTCCTACGGGTTGATGTACATCTTCCCCGAGCTGCCGTTCTGGTACGTGTGGGTGTTCGACGCGCTGGGAGCGGGCGACTCCCCGACCATGATGTGGGTGACCTCGCTGGTGGTGAGCGGCCTGGTGATGACGCCCCCGGCCGTGCTGATGGGCATCGCGTTCCCGGTGGCGGTGCGTGCGGTGGTGGGCGACCGCGAAGCGCTCGGGGGGCCGGTCGGGAACGTCTACGCCGCGAACACCGTGGGCGGGATGGTCGGAGCCTTCCTGGCCGGATTCGTGCTGCTGCCTTTCGTCGGGGTGCAGTCCACCATCTTCATCGCTGCGGTGGGGAACCTGGTCGCGGGTGCGGTGGCGCTGTTCGCCGCGCGGGATCGATCCGAGATGGCTGCAACGACCTTCCAGCCGTGGATGAGCGCACCGGTGGCCATCGTGGCGGCGTCCCTGGCGTTCGTGCTCCTCCCGCCGCCCTGGGACCCCATGCTGATGACCAGCGGCATGTACCACTACGTGACCGAGTTCGACGACCACAGCCGCGAGGGCATCCTGGAGTACTCCGTGGGGCTGTACGACCTCGTCTACTACGAAGAAGGCCTGTCTTCGGTGGTGACGGTCGCGAAGAACCACGAGTCCGGCAACATGTGGCTCGCGAACAACGGCAAGGTGGACGCCTCCACGACGACCGACATGCCGACCCAGGTGCTCTGCTCGCTCTTGCCCATGCAGTTCGCGGAGTCCCACGAAGACGTCCTGGTGATCGGCCTGGCGTCGGGCATCACGGCCGGAGCTGTCACGCAGCTCGACGATCTGGGCCACATGGACATCGTCGAGCTCGAGCCGGCGATCGAGCAGGCCGCCCGGGAGTTCGGGGCGTTCAACAACGACGTGCTGGACGACCCGCGGGTCACGCTGCTCGCCAACGACGGCCGGAACCACCTGCTGGTCACCCCCGAGGAGTCCTACGACGTCATCGTCAGCGAGCCCTCCAACCCCTGGATCACGGGGGTGTCCAACCTGTTCACCCGCGAGTTCTGGGAGATGGGCAAGAAGCGGCTGAAGCCCGGCGGCGTGTGGTCGCAGTGGGTGCAGATGTACGGCATGGACGACCGGGACCTGAAGAGCCTGCTGCGCACCTTCGCCGAGGTCTACCCCCACGTCCTGCTCTACGCGACCATCGACGATGCCGACCTCGTGCTCATCGGGTCGGATTCGCCCCTCGTCCCCGATCCGGCCCTCGCAGAAGGGCTGTTCGCCCATCCGAACGTGAAGCGGCAGCTGCGGGTGGTCGATGTCACCGACCCCTACGAACTGGTCGCGATGTTCCAGATGGACCGCGACACCATCCTGGAGGCGACCGAGGGCAGCCCGCTGAACACCGACGACAACATGCGGATCGAGTACAACGCGCCGCTCAACCTGCACCGGGACACCCACGACGAGAACATGGTGTTCATGCTCCGCCACGCCTCGCTGCCGACCGCGGGTCTGGAGGACTCCGACGAGTGGGGCCACCTGGCGCAGGTCTACGAGATGCGCGAGGAGGCCGGCCGGGCGATGCTGTCGTACCAGCGGGCCGTGGACCTCGCGACGAACGAGCTCCAGCGCGATGTCTACCGGCAGGACCTGCAAGCGATCGTCGACCGCGTCCGGGCCGAGGCGGCCGAGGAAGCCGAGGAAGCCGCCGAAGACGGTTGAAGGGTCGATCGGATAGGATCCGGCGTATGGCGCGCGCTCTGGCCCAGACCGAGCTGGTGCACGCGCTGCGGCCTCATCATCGTGATGGCAGCCGGAGCCTCCTACGGCTGAGGACGGTCCCGTCGGTCTGGTTCAGCTGTTGGCGTTCCCGGACAGCTTGACGTCCCCCTTGGCCACGACGCGTCGGTTGACGCTCTGCAGCGCGCGGGCGTTGGGGCGACCGCCGTTGTCGAACTGGCCGGGCAGGCCGCTCGCGGGCGTGCCGAAGATGAAGAACGTGACGTTCTCGCTGTAGGGCGGGGTGGTGAGCCCACCGTTGTAGCGGAAGGCGGTGTGGCGCTCCGGGAAGGCGGCGTCCCGCGAGATGGTTCCCGATGCGCCCTTCTTCGGCTTTCCATCGGCATCGATGAGCTGGGCTTCGAGCTCGAACGGCGCGTAGGAGGTCTTGCCGGACTCGATGTAGACCCCGATGACGGCGATGCGCAGCCAGTCGAGGAAGCCGTTGCCGGCGATGCCGATGTCGTCTTCGTGGACGTGCACGACGTGGACCTCGGCGGGGTGGCGGTTCTTCTCGCCGCCGTGGGTGTGCTCGGCTGGCAGGTGCCAGTGGAAGTCGATGGGGATGTAGCGCTCGCCGTTCCGGATGAGCACGCCATCGGCCTTCGTGACCGCGAACTTGCGGGCTTTGACGCCCTCGACCTGCAGTGTGGTCCAGGTGACCTCGATCCCGAGGTCGGAGGTGTCGAAGACCTCGGCCTCGTCGAAGTCGATGGGGGACTGCTGGCAGCCGAAGTTCGGGTGGGCGTTGTGCGTGGTCATTTGGACTCCTCGAACAGGGGATTGGCCACCGTAATGGGCTGGGAGCGTCAGGGACAGGCGAGGGGGACGTCCAGCGTCGCGCGATGGGCGGCGTACGCCTCGTCGTCGGGGAGCGCCATGCCTCGCGGATCGCCCGCCAGCTCGCCCACGACCCACACCTGGTCTGGCGACAGCCCGACGTTGTCGTACGCCTGCAGGTCGGTGTCTGCATTGCCGTAGGCCGCCGCGATGGTGGTCCCGGTGTCGAGCAGAGCCTGCAACGTCTCGGTCTTGTGGTCGGCCGCGTCCTGACCGAGCACCCCGTTCCCCGGCGCCAGGAGCAGATCGCCGTCCGAGCGCGGGAAGCCGTGCTGGTCGAGCCAGGCATCGGTCGCGTCGAACACGCTCTGGCCGTCGGAGAGCTCCATCTCGGCGCCGCGGGCGGTCAGGTAGGTGATGATGTGGCCGGCGTCCGCCCAGTCCTGCATGGCGGCGTTGGCCTCGGGGCGCATCTCGACCTCGTGCGTGGGGTCGAGCAGCAGCTGCAGGAACTCCTCGTCCGAGACGGTCAGGGTCTCGTCGATGTCGCTCACGACGCGCACATCACACACCGGCGGGCCATCGGAGTCGTCTCCGTCGGGTCCGGGGCAGCCCGAGAGCGCCATCGCGCCGACCAGGACGAGCGGAATCCCCTCGAAGCGTGCGGTCGTCACCGGGCGGACTCGGGGGCCTCTTCGTCGGTGTACTCGCCCTCGGAGTAGTCGGCGTAGAGCGAACCATCCCAGGCGCGCTCGATCTCGTCGACCATCAGGGCTTCCTTGACGCGGCGGGTGTGGATGGCGACCACGATGCCGTCGAGCACGCCGAGGGTGAGGTAGATGGCCGCGCCGATGCCCCACCACAGGCTGGGGTGGACGACGGCTCCGACTGCGCACGCTGCCAGCGAGACGGCCAGGATGTAGCGGGCGGTGTGGTTGTCGCGCAGGTCGCGGAAGTTCCGCATCGGCAGGCGGCTGATCATCAGGAAGCCCAGCGCGGTGACGAAGAGCGCCATGGTCCAGGCGGGGATGCGGAAGCCGTCGAGGTAGCCGTTGAAGATCCAGACCGCGGTGACCAGGCAGCCCCCGGCCATGGTGCTGGTGAGGCCTTCGGAGTGCCCGGCGAGCTCCCAGCTCCCGGCGTCCTCGCTGTCGCCCTTGCCGACGTTGAAGCGGGCGAGCCGGAAGGCCGCGCAGATGACGTAGAACGAGGCTGCGCCTGCGCCGAGCCAGCCCATGCTGTGCAGCTTCCAGTTCCAGGCGATGATGGCGGGGGCGACGCCGAAGCCGATGATGTCGGCGATGCTGTCGAGCTGGACGCCGAACTCGGTGTAGCGGTTGGTGATGCGGGCGACGCGCCCGTCGAGCAGGTCGAAGATGCCGCCGAAGACCACGAGAACGCAGGCCTTCTGCAGGATGTCGGAGGTGACTGCGGACCCGTTGGCGATGAGCATCAGCGCGTAGCTGCTGCAGAAGATCGATGCTGCCGTGAACCAGTTCGGGGGGTTGAGGAAGTGACGCAGCACGGAATCTCCGCTGTGGTGGGCTTTTCTAGGCGATTGAACGACGACACGCAATCCCAGTCGCACATGCAGTGTGCACACCGTGAGGGTGCAGCCTACGAGGACGATGTGAAACGCAGATGAATCCGCGCGGAGGAGCAGGATGCGGGTGGTGGTCCAGAAGTACGGCGGTTCGTCGGTGTCCGACCTGGACAAGATCCGCGGCGTCGCCGACCGGATCGCGTCGACGGCTGCGGACGGCACGGCCGTGGTCACGGTGGTCTCGGCGATGGGCAACACCACCAACGAGCTCATCGCGCTCGCGAGCGAGCTGTCCCCGGACCCCGACCGGCGCGAGCTGGACATGCTGCTGTCGGTCGGAGAGCGCATCACGATGGCCCTGATCGCGATGGCCCTGCGCGATCGCGGCGTGGATGCGGTGTCGCTCACGGGGTCGCAGAGCGGCATCATCACCACCGACAGCCACGCGGACGCCCGGGTGGTCGAGGTCCGGCCAGCGCGCATCCAGCAGGCGCTGGCGGACGGCCGGGTGGTGATCGTGGCGGGCTTTCAGGGCGTGTCGCGCAGCCGCGAGGTCACCACCCTCGGGCGCGGGGGCTCGGACACCACGGCGGTGGTCCTGGCGGCGGCGCTGAAGGCCGAGCACTGCGAGATCTGCTCGGACGTCGACGGCGTGTTCTCGGCCGACCCGCGCATCGTGCAGACGGCCGAGAAGCTCGACGAGATGGGGCTCGATGAAGCCCTGTCCCTGGCGAGGGCCGGCGCGAAGGTGCTGTTCGAGGACGCGGTGCGCTACGCCCGCGACAACGGGGTGGTCCTGCAGGCCAGCGCGACCTTCGGTCCGGGGTCGGGAAGCCGCATCCAGCCTGGAGCGCCGCGACGAGAAGCGCCGGTTGCGGTGACGTCGGACGTTCTGGAGCGGATTCGCCCGTCGTCGGGGCCGTCTGGGTCGGACCTGGAGCGGGTCGTCGCTGCGGGAGCCCGTCCCCGTCGGACGATCGACGGCGAGGTGTGGCTGGACGTCCGGAACCTGCACGGCCGCTTTCCGGACCTGCACGGGGAGCGCCTGGCATCGGTGGGCGTGGTCACGGCGGTGGGTTCGGGCTTCGGAGAGCGCGCGGCCGACGTGCTGGCGATCGCCGAGCAGCTGGGCGCCACGCGCTTCGGGGCGTCCGGCGACGAGGGCTGGTGGGCGGTGGACGTCGCGGAAGTGGATGCGGCGGTGCGCGCGGTCCACGATGGCTGGGTGGCGTCGCTCATCTGAGCCCGACGTCGTCCAGCAGGAACACCGAGTTGTCCTGGCCGGCGGTGACGTCGCGGAGCAGGACCTTCTCGAGCGCGGTGGGGTCGAGGGTGCCGTTGGCGCCGCGGGCTTCGGACAGCCGCAGGTCGAGGGTGACGGGGATTCCCGGCTCCAGCGCGCGGACATCCGGGTGGGGAAACAGGTTGCCGCGGTCGTCGATGAACACGACCCCGATGCGGGCTTTGCGCTCGCGGGCCTCGACCGTGGCCGTGAAGAACGTGGGCGTGGGCGTGGGCTGATCGACGCCGAACAGCACCGTGCCGGGGTCGTCCTCGTCCTGCCGGGTGACCCAGACCAGCACGGCATCGCCGTCGATGCGGTCGAGCCGGATGGAGCCCCGGTCGGCCTGGTTCCAGTTGTGCACCACCCCGTGATCGTCGTCGAAGGTCCAGATGGTGGGGGTCTTCGTGATGGCGGTGCTCTCGATCTCCAGTCGGCCCAGCTGGTCGACGCAGGGCTGGCGGGCGGCCGTGGTGCGGATGCACTCCCGCAGGGCTTCGCGGGCGCCGATGCCGTCCCCGCGTTCGATGCGGGTGCGCGCGAGCCAGAGCAGCGCCCAGGAACGGACGGGATCGTCCGCGGCGAGGCTGCGCGACAGGGTCAGGAATCCGGCCCGGGCACCCGCATGATCGCCGAGCGAGCGCGCCAGCAAGGCCTCTTCGAGCTGCTCCCGCGCTTCGGACCCGTGTGCGACGGGCTGGATCAGACCCAGCAGCGCGACGAGCAATCAGCCCTCGTTCGCGATGAAGCGGTAGCCGACGCCGTGCAGGGTCTCGATGAACCGGGGATTGCTGGCGTCGTCGCGGAGCTTCTTGCGCACGTTGAGGATGTGGGTGTCGACCGTGCGGGTGGTGACGTTGGGGGAGTAGCGCCAGATGCCCGTGAGCAGCTCGCCCCGGGGCAGGACCTTGCCGCGATGCTCGATGAGGTAGCGCAGCAGCTCCTGCTCGCGGTTGGACAGCCGTTCTTCCTCGGCTTCGTCGCCCTCTGCGGCATCATGGCGGATGACGTAGTTGTCGAGATCGACCTCGACCGTGCCGAAGCGGTAGACGCTGCGGGCACCCCCGGTGCGACGCAGGACCGCTCCCACGCGCGCTTTGAGCTCTTTGAGGGAGAAGGGCTTGGTGACGTAGTCGTCGGCTCCGAGGTCGAATCCGGTGAGCTTGTCGTCTTCGGAGGTGCGGGCGGTGACGAAGATCACGGGCCCTTCGTAGCCGTCGTCGCGCAGGGCTTTGCAGACCGCGAAGCCGTCGTGCTCGGGCTCTGGGCCCTCGTTGAGCATGACGTCGAGCACCACCGCATCGGGCGGATAGCGCTCGTGGATCTCGACGGCCTCGGACCGCGACTGGGCCAGGTGGACGTCGTAGCCCTCGCGCTTGAAGAAGCGCTCGAGGGTGTCCTGGACTGCGGTCTCGTCTTCAACGAACAGGATGCGCGGCATTGTGGGATGCACCTCCGGCCCCGGCTGGGCCCGCCTGGGGCTCGATCGGGAAGCTCAACGTGAATGTCGTGCCCCGGCCCGCTTCGGACTCCACGGAGATGGTTCCGCCATGGGCCTCGACAATGTAGCGCACGATGGCGAGCCCGATCCCGGTTCCCTTCTTGCGGCGGACCTGGGGATCGGTCGAGCGGAAGAAGTCGTCGAAGACATGGGGCAGCTCTTCGGACGCGATCCCGATCCCCCGATCGGACACGCTCACGTCGACCTGATCGCCGGTTCCATCCTGACTGCGCGCGACACGAACCCCGACCCACTTGCCTTCCGCGCCGTACTTGGCGGCGTTCGAGAGCAGGTTGGTGAGGACCTGACCGAGCGCCTCGCGGTCCAGGCGGATGGGGGGCAGATCGTCCGGGAGGGTGAGCTCGACCTCGAGGCCCCGTTGCTCGAGCGCGGAGCGTGCGGCCTCGACCTGGATGAGCACGACGGCGGCGAGGTCGTCGGGGCGGAAGCTGTAGCGCTTGGCGCCCCGCTCGATGGCTGCGAAGTCCAGCACGTTGTCGACCAGCCGTGACAGCCGTTCGGACTCGCGGACGATGGCGTCGTAGTGGTCCTGGCGGTCGTCGTCGTCGTAGCAGAGGTCGAGCTGCAGGCTCTCGGCCTTGAGGCGGATCTGGGTGATCGGACTGCGCAGCTCATGGCTCACATTCGCCGCAAAGTCGGCTTTCATTCGTGCGTTTTCGATCTCGCGGCCCACGATGCGCGCGGACAGGAGCACGCCCACGAACACCAGGAACACGGTGAGCAGGACGATGGCGATCCGCGCCCGGCGCCGGTTGGCCTTCTGTGCCGCGAGGGACTCCGGATCGGCGGGGGCCACGATGAGGTTCAGAAAGCGCATCTGCTCGCCGAGCGACCGCTGGACCAGGGCTTCGGGTGGGGCGGTCTGGCCGGCGGGAACGAGGCTGGCGACCAGCTCGGTGTCGGTGGAGGTGGCGCGCTGGGCGGTCTCGTCGAGGTGCTCGAACACCTCTTCGATGGCGAAGGCGAACAGGTAGCGCTCGCCGCCGTCGGTCGCGATGCTGGCCCACAGCGCCTGCTGGGTCGGGCCGGTGTTGTAGGTCCAGCCGCCTTCGTTCGGAGGCGTGCCGGCGAGCAGCTCGAGCTCTGCGGTGACGGACTCGGCCCATCGCAGCTGGGCGACGCGCTCGTTCAGCCGGTCGCGCATCCGGGCCAGCCAGTCGGGATCGGTGGTGGAGGACAGGGCATCGAGTGCGGCGCGGACGACCGCTGGCTCGCCCGGCTGACCGAGGGTCCAGCGACGGTTGAGCAGGTCGGTCACCAGCGCTTCGAGAGTCACCGCACCGGTCTCGGGGTCGGACCGCATGCGGAGGCGCCCCTGGGTCAGGACCACCAGGTCGCCGATGCGAAAACCGCGTCGATCCCGCACGGTGGCGTGGTCGGCGTACACGTCGGAGAGGATCTCGGGACCCTGCCTCGGATCGAGCCGTGCCCGGTTCCGGCCCGCTGCAAAGGCGGCTTCGGCACGCAGGACCGGATTCGGGGTCTGGTCGCGGGCCGTTTCGAAGGCCTCGGCTGCGGATTCCCAGTCCGAGTCGCGCTCGGCGGCCACCCCGGCGCGCCACGGGCGTCGGAACGCGGCGTTGTCGGGGTAGACCGGCGTGGACTCGGGTGGTGCGAACGGAGCGGCGAGCTGGCCCGTGGGATCGAGTCGGAACGCCACCCGCAGGAACGGCGAGATCTCCCCCAGTCGGTCCAGGGGACTGCCCCCTTCGCCGAGTCGCTGCGCCGTACGCTCCTCGAAGCGCGCGAAGACGTTCACGAGCTCCTGCTGGACCTGGCCTTCGACCGCGGCGGCCCGTGCGCGCAGATCGGCGTCGAGGGCGAGCTCCTCGTTCCGGATGGACGACAGCGCGAAGTACGACAGCAGCAGCACGGGCAGCAGGATGGTGACCACGAACACCCCAGCGAACCGAAGCAGCTCGCGGAACCGCCGCACGTCGTGAATCGGCGGCGATTCTCCACGCCAGCGGGTCATCGCCGCATGCAGGAAGCGGTTCACGGGGGATTCGCGGAAGGTCGCCATCCAGCGGCACGGTAGCACTCCCGCGGGGAGCACGGCGCAATACGGTGTCCGAGGAGGTCGGACGATGCGGGGTCGGGCAGTGGCAGTCGGGGGCGTGTTCGCGACAGGGGTGTTCGCGATCGCCTGTGCGCTCGGGCCCGACACGACTCCACCGCCCGACGGCCCCGTGATGGTGCACTTCCGCGGGATGGAGGGCCTGGTGGACGCCGTGGTGACGGGCCAGATCGACGTCGCGCACACGCTTGCGCGCGACATGACCGCCGGCGTCGGGCCCGACGGAGAGGAGCTCGGGAACGCGAATGTGGGGTCGGCCCTGGGCTTTCTGCAGGTCGCAGAAGAGGAGGAGCTCGCGGACGGAGTGGCGGCGCTGGCGACCGCATGCGGAGACTGTCACCGAGAGATGTCCGTTCCGCCACCTGATCCCGAGGAGCGATCGCACGCGAGCCTGGGTCGGGTGCTGGTCGACGCCGCGGTCTGGGGGCGCGAAGCCTCGGTGGCTGCCGACAAATCGGATGTCGGCCGGGCCTGGTGGTCGTCCGAAGCTCCTGAGGACAAGCTCGCTCGCGCCCTCGATGCGTGCCGAGGCTGTCATGCTGTGGAGGGGCCCCCAGCCGGCGTCGACGGTTCGGTGATCGACGGCCTCTGCGACGTTCCCTGCGGCGGATTCGTGACGCTGTACCGCACGCCCGATGCAACAGACGATGGAACGGTCGACCGACTGGTGCAGCAGGGCGATCTGTCGGCCTGTTCGCACGTGATGCACCGCTGGGCCCGTGTGGACGGGACCATCGAGCTGTCGGCCAGCGACAAGCCCACCACGGTCGAGCAGGCCGAGGCCTTCGGCGCGCAGGTCGACGCGTTCATGGGAGACCGGGTGCAGGCCGCCACGATTCCCTGTGCCCCCGCACCATGAGCGTCCAGTCCGCCCCGATCTTGCGGTACAACAGGGCATGAGCGACGCCGCCGTGACCGGTCTGCCTGGTCTCACCCTCGGAACACCCCTCGGTCGGGGCGGGATGGGGGCGGTGTACGCGGGAACACTGCACGAACAGCCCGTCGCGGTGAAGGTCCTGACCGACGAGCAGGCCAACCAGCCCGCGTTCCTCGATGCGTTTCGGACCGAGGTCCGCGCGATGGCCACCCTGTCCCATCCGAGCGTGGTGCAGGTGCTGGCGTACGGCGTGTTCGGCGAGGGCGGCAGTCATCCGGAAGGCTCGCCGTTCGTGGTGATGGAGCGCGCCCCCGACAAGCTGTCCGACCGGTGTGGTCAGACGCCCTGGCCGGTGGTGCGCACCTGGCTCGTCCAGCTCCTCGAGGGGTTGGCGCACGCGCACGCACGGGGGATCACCCACCGCGACCTCAAGCCCGCGAACGTGCTGCTGGCCGACGAGCACGTGAAGATCGTCGATTTCGGGCTGGCGCGTGCCTTCGAGACCTTCCAGCAGGGCAAGCACGAACAACCCGCTGGAACCCCCGGCTACATGCCCCCCGAACAGCGGCAGGGGCGGTGGCGCGACGTGGGGCCGTGGACCGACCTGTACGCCCTGGGTCGGCTGGCGCTCGATCTGGTGACGTTGCCGCGCGGGGGAACGGTTCCGGTGCCGGCCACCCTGGGGTCGTGGGTCTCCCGGCTGCGCCAGGAGCGGATCGAAGACCGGTACGAACGCGCTGCGGATGCACTGGCGGCTCTGCGGGAGCTCCCGGACGACGACCTGTCTCCCCTCGAAGACCTGCTCGGTGGGGTGGGTCCTGCAGCCGACTCCGAGTTCGCGGTCACCCAGCCCTACTTCGAAGACGAAGACCACGTGCTGGCCGTGCTCCCCGAGCCACTTCCGGTCGGTGCCCGTACGATTCCCCCGTCTCCACCGGCCCCGTTGCCACCCTCGAACGCGTTCGGGGTCGGGCTGTCGCGGATCCGCACACCACCGCTGGTCGGTCGGGAAGACGAGAAGACGATCCTGTGGGAAGCCCTGCATCGCGCGAACGCGGGGAACGTCGAGATCGTGGTGCTGCGCGGGCCCCCCGGTGTGGGCAAGCGCGAGCTGGCGATGTGGATGTGCCACGAGGTCCACGAGACCGGAGCGGGGTCGGTCGATCTGGCCACCCACCAGGAGCACCCCGGCCCGCGCACCGGCATGGCGGGGATGGTGGCGCGCGAGCTCCGCTGCTTCGACCTCGATCGTCGGGATGCCTACCGCCGGCTGTCCGACTTCCTCGAGCGGTATCCGCTGGGGCGCACGTCCGAGCCCGACACCTGGGAGGCTGCGGCCCTGCTGCGGATGATGTCGCCTGCACTCGGACCCGGGGAACGGCCCGACGTGTCGCTCGGCGGGCAGAACCAGCGGTTCGAGCTGTTCGCCCGATTCCTGGAGCGCGAGGCCGGCTGGCGGGTCCCGCTGGTATGGCTCGACCACCTGCACTTCGCGCACGGCACGCTGGCCTGGCTCGACTGGCTGCGACAGCGGGGCGGGCGCTTTCTCGTGCTGGCCACCGTGGAGACCGGCTCGGACGGTACGAGCCCGATCGACGACCGGCTGGAGGCCCTCGGTGCCCGGGTGATCGACCTGCCGCCGCTGCCGCTCTCCGCCAATCAGGAACGGCTCACCCGCACCCTGGGTCTGAAGAGCGATGTGACCGCCGCCGCCCTGGCGACAGCGGTCGACGGAGACGTGCTGCTGGCCGGACTCGTCCTGGAAGACTGGCGCGAAGAGGGCCTGCTGGACGATGCGAATGCACCCATCGAGGGCGTGTCGCCTCCGGGCAGCGTCGACCCGCGTACCGTGTGGCGAAAGCGGATCGACGCCATCCTGGACGGTCGGGATCGCTACGCGCCCATCGCGCTTGCTGGAGCGGCCGTGCTGGGGATGGAGGTGAACACCACCCGCTGGAAGGACGTGCTGCGAAGGGCGCGGGTCACCCTGGCGCCCGATCTCGCGGGGCAGCTCCTCTCCAGAGGGCTCGCGGTGCCCCTCGGCCTGGGGGGGACCAGCGACTTCCGATTCGCGGACCGGCTGGTGCGCGAGCTGCTCCTGGAGCGATCCGAGCCGGCGTTGTCGCGGTTGAACCGCGCGGCAGCCCTGTCGTTCCGGGTGGAGCCCGAGACCGTGCTCCGGCGTGCGTTCCACCTCGAGAAGGCCGGCGACATCGAGGGCGCGCTGGTGGCGTTGAAGGAAGCCTGCTCGTCGCTGATGGTGATCGAGGAGTGGCAGCTGCTCGAGGACGTGGTGCGCACGCTCAGGTCCACCCTGGAGCGCCTCCACAACGAAGAGGCCGCGATCTGGGCCGACATCGGCGAGATGGCGCTGCGCTGGCACGACACCCAGGGTGCCGAGCTGCTGGACGACGCGCTCGAGGTGGTCGAGCGCGCACAGACCTGGTCTGCGGCCCACGGGGCTGCGGCGTACTTCGCGGGTCGGGCGGCCTACGCGAACGGCAAGCTCGACGTCGCCGAGGAGCTGTTGCGCATCACGATGCGGCTGGCGGGCACCGAACACGATGGAATCGCCGCCGAGGCCGAAGCGGTGGTGGGGGTGATCCGCTTCCACCAGGCGCGGTTCGACGAGGCGCTCGACATCCTCGCGTCGGCCACCGAGCGCCGAAAAGACCCCGCCGGGCGGATCAACGGGGCGATCTTCAACTCGGTCGTGCTCGCGCACCTGGGCGACGAGGAGCGTGCGGAGGCCGAGCTGGCCTCGGTCGAGGAACTGGTGCAGTCGTCTGGATGGATGCCCCGGGCGGCGTACGCGAACGCGCTCGGAGAACGCGCGCGTCGGCTGGGAGACTTCGAGACCGCCGGGACCCACTACGCGATGGGGTTCTCGGCGGCTCGGGTCGTGAACAGCCCGTCTTCGTGGGTGTATCGACTGAACCAGGCGCTCGCCGAGATCCAGCTCGGTCGGACCGAGGGGGTGGCTGCGCGGCTCGACGAGGCCATCGAAGAGCTCGACGCCCTCGACCATCGCCAGTTCGCGGCGTCGGGTCGGGTGATCCGGCTGGTGCTCGCGGCGCGCGAGGGCGACCTCGAGACCTGGGACGCGCTGGTGGACAGCTACGACCGGTTCGACGAGCTCGGGACCTACGACGCCGATCTGGCGCTGTGCGGCGAGCTGGCGGCCGAGGCGATGCTGCAGGTCGATCCCACCCGCGCCGAGCGTGCGGCCCGGTTCGCCAACCGTCAGCGCTCGGCACTCGAGGGTCAGCGCGAGGCTGCTTCAGCGGCCTCGAAGTCGGCAGAAGACGACGCCAGCGGCTAATCTACGGCCATGTTGCCCGTCGGTTCGGCTTTCAGGTCGCGTGCGATGCTCGCCATCGTTGCGGTGGTGGCGTGCCGAGAGCGAGACGTGCCCTCGGAGGGCCCCGACGACACGGGCCCATCGGCGGTCGATGTCGCAATCGAGCCGGTCGAGCCGGTCCAGGGCCGCGATGCGCTGAGCTGCATGGGGGGTGAGGGTTCCGTGGTCTGGACCGTCGACGGCGTGGAGGTGAGCGGCTCCGGTGTCGAATCGCGCACGATCGATGCCGCGACCACCCGCGTCGGTCGGGTGTGGTCCTGCGCGGTCGATGGCGGGTCCGCCGAGGTCGAGGTGGCTCCCCTGGCGGGCAACATCCTGCTGTTCCTGCTGGATGACGTGGGAGTCGACAAGGTCGGGGTGTACGACCAGCTCGACGACCATCCTCCGCAGACCCCCGTGATCGACGGCCTCGCAGAGGAGGGCATCCGCTTCACCCGGGCCTGGTCGACGCCGGTGTGCAGCCCGACGCGGGCCACCCTGCTCACCGGGCGCTTCGGTCGCCGCACGGGCCTGGGTCGCATCATCGACGAAGCGAATCCCACCCAGATCCTGGGGTACGACGAGGTCTTCATTCCGGAGATGCTCGCGCACGCTCCGAGCCCGTGGTCGACCGCGATGGCTGGCAAGTGGCACCTGGCCTGGATCGAGCTGCAGTACTTCGACCACCCGTCGGTCGGGGCCGGGTTCGACTACCACGTGGGCCCGATGGACAACCTGCGAAGAACCGCGCTTCCGCTGCCTGTGCCGGATGGCGAGGAGAAGGGGTACTTCCACTGGGAGAACAACAACAACAACAGCGTCTCGTACAACACCCGCTACGTCACCGACTACACCGCCGAGCAGGCGGGGGGGCTTGCGGGGGCGATGCCCGAGCCGTGGTTCCTGTACGTTCCGCTCAGCGCGGCGCACATCCCGTACCACGAGCCTCCGGACGACTTCGTCTACACACCAGCAGCCGACGACACCGACCCAGAGCGGTTCCGGGTGATGGTGGAGTCTGCGGACATCGCCATCGGACGGGTGCTCGATGGCCTGGACCCCGCGCTGCGCGCCCGGACCACCGTGATGGTCATCGGCGACAACGGCACGGCCCGCAACAGCATGTCCACCCCCGTGCTCCCGGCCAAAGGCACCGTGTTCGAAGGGGGCGTCAACGTGCCGTTCATCGTGGCGGGGAACGGCGTGGAGGTCGCCGGCGTCACCGACGTACCCGTCCACACGGTCGACGTGTTCGACACCGTTGCAGCGATGGCCGGGGCCGATCTGGCCGCCCTCGACGCGATGCCCGGCGCTCTTCCGCGCGACTCCGAGAGCTTTCTGCCCGTGTTCGCAGACCTCGATTCCCGGTCGAGAGTGGTCAACTACACCGAGAACTTCGAGCCCAACGGGCCGGGTCCACACGACACCAGCGTTCGGGCCGTCTCGGACGGGCGTTTCAAGCTCATCGTCTTCGAAGCCCCCCAGACCGGCCAGCTCTTCTACGACCTCGACCTCGACCCCCGCGAGACCGAGAACCTCCTGGCGGGGATCGAGCCCGAGGCCCTCGCCGAGCCCGCGCGCACGGCCTACACGACGCTGCGTGCCCAGCTGGAAGAACTTCGGGACGCGCTGGTGTACGACGCCCCGATTCCATGAGATCGCAAGAGGTCGCGTGAGGTCGCGTGAGCTCGGAGAAGCCTCGCTCAAAGGTGCGGGAACATCGATGTCATGGCAGAGACATCGCTGTGATGGCGAATTTTACGCGCGTCGAGTATGTTTTTTCTGGCTGATTCGCCCACGAGGTCTGCTTGCCCCCCTCTCGCTTCTCCGATCCGCTCTCGGCGCCGTCTCCTCGTGAGCGTCTGGAGCCCCTCAACGAACGGCTCGGCAACCTCGAGCGTGGCCTCGGCCGAATCCACGGTGCCATCGCCGAAGACCTCGCCAACCTCTCGGAGGATCTGGAGCAGCGGACCGCTCGGATCGAGCACAAGCTCCAGCAGGTGTCGAAGCTGCAGAGCGAGCATCACTTCGTCCTGCAGGAAGCGCTGCAGCAGGCTCCCGCGGCCAACCGGCACCTCGGCGACCTGCTCCGCAGCCTGGGTGAGCGCATCGCGATGGAGCACCACACGCTCCACGAAGCCCGGAACGCGGCTGCGGCGGAGCTGGGCCACCTGTCGGTGTCGGCGGCGGAGCTCCGTCAGCTCGTGAACGACGTGCTCCCCGCGACCCACGAAGCGTCGGACAAGGCGCTGAAGAACCTCGCGCGGCTCGCCGACGAGATCGAGCACGAACGCCAGGACTTCGAGGCCACGATCCGCAAGGCGCTGCAGGAGCAGCAGGACACCCAGCGGTGGCTCGTGATGGTGAGCGTGGTCGGAGGCGGGCTGGTCAGCGCGCTCGTGACGCTCGGCCTGGTGGTCGGCCTGCGCTACGTCGGCTGGCTGTCGTAGCTACTCGAACGCGGGAATACCCGTGATCCACCGCCCCAGGATGAGGTTGTGGATGTCGTGCGTGCCCTCGTAGGTGTAGACCGACTCGAGGTTCGCCGCGTGCCGCATGATGGGGTACTCGGACAGGATGCCGTTGGCCCCGTGGATATCGCGACTCACCCGGGCGATCTGCAGCGCGATGTCGACGTTGTTCATCTTGGCCAGCGAGATCTGCTGCGGCTTCATGGAGCCGTCGTCCTTCATCTTCGCCAGACGCCAGGCCAGCAGCTGGCCCTTGGTGATCTCGCGCAGCATCCAGGCGAGCTTGTTCTGCACGAGCTGGAAGGACGCGATGGGCTTGCCGAACTGCATGCGCGACAGGGCGTAGTTCTTCGACGAGTCGAAGCAGGCCATCGCAGCACCGAGCGAGCCCCAGCTGATGCCGAAGCGGGCGTTGTTGAGGCAGCTGAACGGACCCCGCAGGCCCTTCACGCCGGGCAGCAGGTTCTCCTTGGGGAGCTTGACGTCGTCGAACACGAGCTCGCTCGTGACCGAGGCGCGCAGGCTGTGCTTGCCCTTCATCTCGGGGGCCGAGAAGCCCTCCATGCCGCGCTCGACCAGGAACCCGCGGATGACGCCGTCGAGCTTGGCCCAGACCACGGCGACGTCGGCCAGGGTGCCGTTGGTGATCCACATCTTGGCGCCGTTCAGCAGGTAGTGGTCGCCCTTGTCGACGGCGTTGGTGATCATGCCGTTCGGGTTGCTGCCGTGGTCGGGTTCGGTCAGGCCGAAGCAGCCGATGGCTTCGCCGCTCGCGAGCTTCGGGAGCCACTTGCGCTTCTGCTCTTCGGTTCCGAAGGCGTAGATGGGGTACATCACCAGGCTGCCCTGCACGCTGGCGAAGGAGCGGATGGCGCTGTCGCCGCGCTCGAGCTCCTGGCAGATGATGCCGTAGGCCACGTTGTTCAGGCCGGCGCAGCCGTACTCTTCGGGGAGGTTGCAGCCCAGGAAGCCCATCTCGCCCATCTCCTTGATGAGCTCGTTCGGGAACGTGCCGTCCTGGTAGTGCTGCTCGATGATGGGCAGCACCCGCTCGCTGACCCAGCCACGCACGGTGTCGCGGATGGCCAGCTCGTCTTCTGTGAGCAGCGCGTCGATGTCGTAGAAATCGAGACCTTCGTAAGCCACCGGGCCCTCCAGCATGCAAGCGTGTCCGGGGTGGTCGGGCGTCGTAACCGTCTGCTCGCTAAGGGTCTGCACGCTGCATCGACTTGTTGTCCCCATTCGGGGGCGTGGGTCGGTGGCGGGTTCGGGAGGCGAGGGTGGAGACCACGGGATGGGCGAGGGTGGACGGAGAATTGTCGCCGTTGTCCGAGGCTCGTGTGCCCGCGAACGACCGCGGGTTCCTCGCGGGATGGACCGTGTTCGAGACCGCGCTGGCCCTCGACGGGCGCATCCCGGCCCTCGATCTGCACCTGCGACGCCTGGCCCACAGCTGTCGGGACGCCATGGTGCCCCTGCCGGACGGGCGTCTCGACGCCATCGCCCGCGAGATGGCCGACGTGGCCGAGCGGGTCACGGGTCGGGCGCGCGTGCGCGTCACGCTGTCGGGCTCGGGGGTCCGTGTGGTGGCCGCGGAGCCCGTCTCCCTGGAGCGGTTCGGGGCACCGGTTCGCGCGGTCACCGGGCCGTTCGCCGCCGATCCGTTCCTGTCGGGTTCGGTCAAGCACGGGAGCCGAGCGGGATGGGTGACGGCCGTCCAGCGGGCGGGCGTGGACGAGGTGCTGCTGGTCGACGAGGACGGGCGGTTCACCGAAGGCACCACCTCCGGCATCGTCGCGGTCGTGGACGGCCAGGTGTGGACGGCGCCATCGGATGGGCGGATCCTCCCGTCCACGACGGTCTCTCAGCTCAAGGACCTCGCGAAGAGCGGCGGCATCCCGGTCGTCGAGCAGGGTGCACTCGCGGACGGCCCGTGGGATGCGCTCTACATCGCTTCTGCCACGCGTGGGCTGGCGCCGGTGGTCGAGCTGGATGGTCGGTCTCTCACCGACGATGATGATGACGCGATGGACCCGGTCGGAGCCCAGCTGCTGGCCGGCCTGGCCCGGTCGATGACCTGAACCTGCCGGCCTCGCTCAGTCCTCGGGCCCGACTCGCTCGACGAGGAGGCGCAGGTTGGTGGGCGATGGACGAACAGCCTCGCCATCGAACGGCGCGTCGATGAACAGGGAGAACCCCAACGTCTCGGTGAACGCCTCGGTGCCGGTGTTCGACAGGGTGAGCAGGTAGTCCCGCGAACAGGGCGTGTCGGTGGGGCAGTCTGCGAGGGGGTCGTGGTCCCAGGTGTCCTGCCAGACCTCGTCCGCATCGAGAGTCAGGAGGCCCAGATCTACGTTCGGTGCGTCGGGATCGTCGTCGGGGTCGGGGAGCAGGAGGAGCTGTGCATCCACGGCCACCGGCGCGTTCAGCTGGAATCCCGCGCCGTCGGTGCCGGTCGGAATCGCACCCACCCGCGCGTCGAGCGCGACGATCAGATCGACCGATTCCCCCGCGTCCAGCGTGAGATCGAGGGGCACGACGTCCTGGTACCAGTGCTCGAGCCGACTGGTGGCGACGCTCGCCGCGCACGCGCAGAGGAGCAGGGTGGTTCGGAGGATGTTCCGGACGTTGTCTTGGAATCGGGTCGCCATGGGCGCTCCCGTCCGTGCCGGAGACACGCTATCACGGTCGGGAGCCTCTCGTGCTCGTCCCTCAACTGCCGTGGTGCCCGATGTTGCTTCTGTCGCTCCTGACTCTGACCGGCTGCCTCCCCTATGACGGTCTCGACCCCGACATCCCCACGGTTCAGAACGCGCGCTACGTCGATTGCGAAGCCGAGGCCGTCGCCGAGGCCCAGCGTCCGAACGGCAACTGGCGTCCCTACTTCTCCCGGATCCAGACCTTCGACGAGTACGGCAACCTCGCCTACGACCGTTTCGACGGAGATGGCGACTTCAGCGGGTTGTTCTACGAGCTCGAGCAGGAATGGCGGGGGCCCTGGCTGGACTCGCTGGAGGAGACCGACGCGCTCACCAACACGACCACCGAGCGGTCCGAGCGGCGCACGTGGGACGGTATCTTCCTGGAAGAGGTCCTGGTGACGATCGACGGCACGACCGACCGGACCACGTACACCAACGACGGTGTCCACCCGTACGTCGAGGCCGAGGTCGACCGGGGCGACGACGGCACGACCGATCAGGCCAACGAGTACGATTGGGACGGGGAGTTGTTGGCCGGAGCCACGTACGACCTCGGCCCAGACGGCGCGATCGATGCCCAGGACCGCTACGAGTACGACGACGAGGGGCGGGTCAGCCGGTACGAGTCCGAGCAGACGGCCAGCTATCGGTACGTCGACCAGGAGTTCGCGGGGCCGCACGACAACCTCCTCTACTTCCGCGACGAGTCCGGTGGAGACGGCTTCGCGACGACGACGACGGAGCAGGTGTGGGTCTGGGACGAGCAGTGGACGGTCGCCGAGGCCGAGGTCACCACGGATGGCGAGGTGACGAGCACCCTCGACAACACCTACGACGACGAGGGACGCCTCCTGACCAGCCTGCAGGAGCCCGTCGGGAGCGCACCCACCCGCGAGACCTGGACGTGGTCCTGCCCCTGATCGGGGGAGATCTTGGAGCCGCGGCACCTGCATCGATAGGGCGACTCCAGGAGGAGCTGTGACCGCCGAACCGAAGAAGGACCGGGATGAGCCGACGGGGGACGAACCCGTCGAGAGCCGCGAGAAGCTGGAGGGGCGGCTGCGAGCCGTTCGCGAACAACTCGACGAGCTCGGGCGTCGAGAGGACCTCGCAGCCGCGCAGACCGACGAGGTGCGCGCCGTGCAGTCCAGCCTGCGCTCCGTCGAGTCCTCCCTGCAGGGCGACGCACTCGATGTCCGGATGCGGAAGACCATCCTGTCGACGCTCATCGACCTTCAAGAACGAGTGGACGGCCTCCGAGGTCCGCGCGTCAGCTCTGACTGACTACTCGAACAGGCCTTCGGTGAGGCAGCTCTCGTCGCCCGCCTGGATGGCCTTGCCGAGTGCCACGGCCTTCGGCAGCAGGTTGGCCGTGTAGAACGCCAGGTTGAGCGCCTTGCCCTTCAGGTGCTTCGTCTCGCCGTCGCGCTCGATGACGCGCTTGGCGACGATGGCCTGGTCCATGGCTTCGAGGCCGAGGTGGACCGTGCCGAACATCTCGAGGAACGGCGTGGCCTGGAGCAGCGTGCCTTCGAGGTTGCCGCCCATGCCCACCTGGCCGAGGTGCATCGCGGTCGCGCCGATCTGGTTCACCGCCTTCTCGAGCTGAGCGGCCTCCTTCTCGAAGCCCGCTTCCTTGCCCTTCGCACACAGCTGCAGGCCGTCCTGCATCCAGTCCATGAACAGCTGGCCACCCTGCTGGCGCATCTTGCGGCCGAGCAGATCGAGGGCCTGGATGCCGTTCGTGCCTTCGTAGATGCTCATGATCTTGCCGTCGCGCACGAGCTGTTCGACGGGGTACTCGCCGATGTAGCCGTAGCCGCCGAGCACCTGCACCCCGGTCACGGCGACGTCGAACCCGCGGTCGGTGCAGTGGGCCTTCAGCACGGGCACCAGCAGATCGATGCGGCCCTCGTACTTCTTCTTGAGCGCTTCGTCGTCGGTGGTCTCGGCGATGTCGTGGCGGTGGGCCAGGCGGTACAGCATCGAGCGCATGGTCTCGGTGAGCACCTTCATCGTCATCAGGTTGCGCCGGACGTCGGCGTGCTTGGTGATCGGCACGCGCGGCGCATCGGCGTCCTTGAAGTTCTTCACGTCGGCGCCCTGGGTGCGCTCCTTCGCGTAGGCCAGCGCGTACTGGTAGGCGGCGCCAGCGACCGACACGCCCTGCACACCGACCCCGATGCGGGCTTCGTTCATCATCGTGAACATGTACTCGATGCCCCGCATCTCCTCGCCGAGCAGCCAGGCCTTGCAGGGCTTCTTCGCGCCCAGCGCCAGGGTGCAGGTGGCCGAGCCGTTGATGCCCATCTTGTGCTCGATCCCCACCACGTGCGCGCCGTTGCGCTCGCCGAGGTTGAGCTGGTCGTCGAACCAGAACTTCGGGACCACGAACAGCGACAGACCCTTCGTTCCCTTCGGTGCGGACGGGGTGCGCGCGAGGACCAGGTGCACGACGTTCTCGGCCAGATCCGAGTCGCCACCGCTGATGAAGATCTTCTCGCCTTCGAGCAGGTAGGTGCCGTCGTCCTGGGGGGTGGCCCGACAGCGGTTGGCCCCGACGTCCGAACCCGCGCCTGCTTCGGTCAGACACATGGTGCCCGACCACTCGCCCGTGAACAGCTTCTCGGCGATGGCGACCTTGCGGTCCTCTTCGAAGAACGCGTGGATGCAGCGCGCTGCGGCGCCCGTGAGCCCCGGGTACATCCAGAAGGCCATGGCCGAGGCGGCGAACATCTCGACCACCGCGACGTTCACGATGCCGGGCATGCCCACGCCACCGACTTCCGGATCGGCGTTCACGGCGAACCAGCCGCCCTCGGCCATCGTGGTCCACGCCTCTTTGAAGCCCGTGGGCGTGGTGACGTTTCCGTCGTCGTCGAGCGTGCAGCCCTCGCGGTCGCCCACGGCGTTGATGGGGGCCAGCACCTCTTTCGCGAGACGCGCGGCTTCTTCGAGGGTGGCGTCGTACGTGTCGCGATCGAAGTCGCTGTAGCGCTCGATCTTGGACAGCTGCGCGTCGATGTCGAGCTGCTCGAAGAGGATGAAGGAGACGTCGTCGAGATCGACCGAGAATTCCAGCGCGCCCATGGGCAGCTCCTGTGCGTGGGATGTCGTGTCCGGTGCCGGGTGAATGAGCGCTCATTCAGTCGGGTCGCCGGTTCGGGATCTTTAGCACGAATCGCCGCGGGACGTGCGCCGTGCGGACGGATTGGAACTGCAGACAGCAGGGGGTGTCGGGGGCCTCGGAGGTTGGATGCGCGGATTCCTGCACGGTGCTGCGTTCGCTGCGATGTGGTCGGTCGGCGTGGCCGAGGCCCAGGCGGGGTGCACGGCGTCGCCACCGGCATCCTGGGTGAAGCAGCAGACCGTCGGTACGGACACGCCGCTGCACGTGTTCTCGAACCATGGCACCGCGGCCGAACAGGCGAATCGCTTCCGGATTCGCGGGCCCGACTCAGCCCTCCTCCCCATCCGGGCCGAAGCGCTCGGGGTCCTGGTGCAGTTCCTCCCCGAAGAGGCCTGGCCAGACGGGTCGATCACGGTGGAGGAGCGCGGGTTCTACGACTCGGACGGCACGCGTACGAAGGCGGAGGACGCCCCGCATCAAGGGTGGTTCGCGCTGGCGCAGCTGGATGTGGTGGATGCTCCAGAGCGGCTGTCCGCGCCGAGCGGCGTGGAGTGGACGCGGACGGACTGGTCTGGCGGTGCGAAGGTCGGGGGGCGCCTCTGGTCGCCTGCAGGCGCACGCTGGGTCGATCTGGAAGTAGAGGGGGTCGGGCCCATCCATCGGCACAGCCTGGTCGGTGGTCCGATGATGCTCCGGACCGCGCGGAACTCGAGGTGCAGCGTCTTCGGTGGGCTGCAGCCCATCCCGGCCGACGGGGATGTGACCGTGCGAATGGTGGCGCACGGAGACGGAGGAGCGGTGGCCGCAGGACCGTGGGTCACGCTGGGTCCAGGGGGCGGGGAGCCGATTGGAACGCCGTCCGACACGCAGCACCTGCAGACCTGGACGCGAATCGCTCGCGGCGCGCCCCCCGGCGAAACGGTGACGAATCGAGGGAGCTGTCCGTCGCTGGCGGTCGTGGACGGCGAAGAGCAGTTGCGACCGGTAGGCGTTCGCCTGGACGAAGCTTCGCCGGGGACGCGACTGCCATTGGGGGATCGGACGGTGGTGGTCGGCCTCGTGGCCAATTCCACATGGTGGTGGGTGGAGGACGCGGATGGTGTGGCCAGCGCGCCGTTGCCTGCGAGTGGCCGGTCGATTCGGGTCGGAGATGGCGGAGACGGAGTGCCCGATGGCGTCGTCGAGGTCGCGCATCTTCGCTATGCCCCTGCTGGTCAGGCGCGGGTCGAGGTCCGCGAACGATACACTTGTACGGACGTCGTGCGTGGATTGCCTGCGCGCTGGGAGGGTCGGTGATCGCGCTGCTGCTGCTGTTCTCTGCGGACGCCGTGGCGGGTTGCCCGCGGGTGGGGCCGTCCCGGCTCTGGCTGGAGCAGGACACACTGGCACCGACCACGCCGCTGGTGGTGTTCACGGAGAACCTGGGGGCGGAAGCCGCTACGAGCCAGCTCCGCGTGCGAGGTTCGGACGGTCGCCTCGTGCCCGTGCAGACCGACGAACTACGAGGAACAGTGAGATTGACGCCGGATGTGGCGTGGCCAGACGGCTCCGTGACCATCGAACGCCGCGCGCTCTTCGGAGCCGATGGACTGCACGTGGAGCCCTTCACCCAGGCCCCGACGCACGCTGCCTGGGCGCCGGTGGCGAGAGTACAGGTCGAGGCGCGCGGCGCCGCGATCGGGGGATTCGGGGACGTGCACTGGACGACCCACGACGACGAGCGCGGGTTGAACGGGCCTTCCATCACGGTCGAGACGCGCCCTCCCGACGGAGCTCTGTGGGTCGACCTCGAGCTGCAGGGCGCCGGGGTCGTCGGGCGTCGGGTGGTCGACGAGACCGGACCGACGACGATCACGACCCGGGGCGTGGTCTGTCGGGATCGCTATGGGATCCCGCTTCCCCTGGGGCAGGTTCTTCGAATGCGTGTGGTGGCGCACGGAGACGGGGGAGCCCGCTCGGCTGGCGCCTGGACCGACGTGGGGCCGCTGTCTTCGGACAGCAGGCACGCGTCCCCATCGCTTTCCGAGGTGCGGACCTGGAGCGCGGTCGACGTCGTGCGGCCGCCAGGAGAGCCGATCGAGCGCCAGGGGTCGTGTTCGGGCCTGCAGCAGGTGGGCGTGGAGCGCCGCACCGTGGCGATGGACACGGCCCTGCTCGTCGATCAGCTGGGGCGGGCGTACGAGGTGTCTTCCGACGACGGAGCGCGGATCGACGGCGTGCGGATCGAGGGGCTCAGCCGACCTCCCACGGCCCTGGCCAGACAGGGGCCTCGTCTGTTCGCGCGGGTCGAGGGAACGCGCATCGTGGCCATCGAGGGCGGTCGGGTGGTGGCGAGTGCGACGATCGACGCCCATGCGATTCGGGGCATCGACGTCGACGGCGACGTCCGGGTCACGGTGATCGATACCCAGGATCGCCGGTGGCTACATCGGTTCTCGCCCGATCTCACCGAGCTTGCGCCGCGCATGGAGGTCGTCGATCCGATCGAGGTCCGAGAGTGGGGCGACGGGGGCTGGGCCGTGAACGGACGGCTCGTGGTCGACCTCGGCGTGCAGGTGTTCGTCGGTCGGGATCGGGTGGCGTTCATCGAGGCTCGGCCCCTGCCTGGCGGGCAGTTCTCGCAGCACGTGCGTGTGGTGGACCCGCATGGTCGCACCGAGCTCGTACGGCCGACCCCCGCGGGTTCCCAGTCGTGCACGGTGGAACTGGACGATCTGGGCGTGGCCGTGGAGTGCCAGACCTCGGAGCAGACGGTCATCGAGGCGTGGACGTTCGACGGGTCGCCGCGGTTCGTCCCGTCGCTGGGAGGTGCGGTCGATCACCGCTTTGGGCGAGGCGTCACGCGGCGACCGTGGGGAACGCGCACCCTGGCGCAGTCGGGGCGTACCGCTTGGGTCGAAGCGGATGATGGTGTCAGCACCGGCCTTCCGCTGCGGTCCGGCGCGGTCGTAGCTCCGGATCCGCTCGACCCGGACGTTGTCGTCGCATCCGAGATCGTGTGGACGTCCGTCACGGAGCGCGTGCGGGAGGACACCCGCTATCGGTGCACCGACGACGGACTGGGGATCCCCGCCCGCTGGAGCCAGCCATGATCGCGCTGCTGTTCATTGCGTCCGTGGCTCACGCGAGTTGCCTCCCTCGACGTGCGTGGGTCGTGGATCCGCAGCGAACCGTCGCAGAGCACCAACCCCTGGTGTTCGGAGCCACGCTCCATCCCGGTCGACACCTCGAACAGCACCGCCTGCGGGGACCCGATGGGAGGCTACTGCCTGTTCGGGCCGAACAACACGGGTATTTCGCGAGGTTGATCCCGGAACACGGCTGGCCGGAGGGGGGATTCACGGTCGAGAAGCGCGTGTACGTCGATGCGGACGGGCATCCCACCCCGCACGACCGGCTGGACCACTCCGTCCACTGGTTCGTGCTCCAGCATGTGAACGTGGTCGTCGAGCCTGAGATTCGGACGTTGGAAGGGGTGGAGTGGACCGTTCAGCCTGGAAGGTTCCAAGACCCGGTCGTGCGGGCGATGGTCCCGACCCCCGAGGGAACTCGGTGGATCGAGCTGGAGGTCGAGTCCGCAGGCATCGTGGAGTCCGTGCTCCGGGTTCCGCCCAGCGCGTGGGGGACCACACCGGTTCGGACGGATGGGGGCGTATGCGAGCACGACCCCATCGGGCTTCCACTCGGCGAGCCCCTGAAGGTGCGGGTCGTCGCGCACAGCGATGGGGTGGAGCATGTCAGTGCCTGGCACGACGTAGGTGTCTTGCGATCCGGTGCGCTGGAGCCCACCCCTGTAGAGTCGCAGTGGGAGGAGGTGAGCGTGTGGTGGCCACGGACGCCCACGGAGGTGCGAACCGGCTCGTGTACCACCCTCGAACGCGTGGACACTCGGCAGACGCCTGTTCCAGACGGGAGCTATCTGCTCTTCGATCAGCGTCGGACGGCGCACGTCGTGTCGGTGCAGGGTGGAGTGTACGTCGATGGACAGCGCATCGACGGCCTGCGTCGCCCGGTTCGCCTGGTCCGACAGGGAGAGCGTTCCGTCTTCCTCACCGAGCAGCCCGCGCGGCTCGTCGGGGTGGAACGGGGTGTCGTCGTCGCCGAACACCTGCTGGGCACGAACGTGACGCCGGTGGAGCTCGATCTGGACGGGTCGATCGGGGCGACGGTGCGGGATCCGGCCGGTCGGCGTTGGTTGCATCGGGTTTCGTTCGACCTGCAGCCCGTCGCCGAGCCTGCCCTCGTGGTTGACCCCGTCGAGCTGGTGGAACACGAACCCGGAACGTGGACCATCAACGGGCACAGCGTGCACGTGCACCCCGATGCGACCGGTCACGTGATGGGACGCTTCGTGTGGTTCGGGGGTGTCCGGCTGCCATCTCGAGACATGCCGTTCTGGGTGTTCGATCGTGAGGGGGCGTTGCAGTTCCACCGCCTGTTGCCGAACCCCGATGCAGTCGGGGTCGACGAGGAGGGCGTCGTGATTCGGACGAATACCGGGGCGGCGACGGTCATCGAGGGGTGGACGTTCGACGGATCGGAGAGGTGGAGCGCCGAGGTCCCGAGGACGGTGCAGCAGCCTGACGCGTCGTCCACGACGCGGTTGCCCTGGGGCGATCGGGTGCTCGCCACGGATGGCCAGCGAGCCTGGGTCGAAACGCCTTCCGGTGCCAGCACGGCCGTGGAGATGGAGGGTCCCGTGGGAGTGCGTCCGGATCCGCTGGACGACGAGCAGTTCGTGGTGACGGCGATCGAGATGGACCCCGCAACCGGTGACCTGCTGCGGACGGAGGTGCATGTTCGGTGTACGGATGCAGGAACCGGCATTCCGGCGCGCTGGGAGGGTCTGTGATCGCGCTGCTGTTCATGTCGCAGAGTCCGGCGATGTGCATCGGGCAGCCGCCTCGCACCTTCCTGTGGCAGGAATCGGTGGGCCCGAAGACGCCCATCGTCATCGGATCGACCTGGGGCTCTGCGGAGGACCTGGCGGGTCGGCTGCGCGTTCGTGGACCCGATGCAACCCTGATCCCGATCCGAGCCGAGTCGCTGGGCTTGGACGTCAGATTGATCCCCGAGACCACCTGGCCAGACGGGTCGATCACCCTCGAGGAGCGCGGGGACTTCGATGCGACGAGCAAGCGCGTCACGGGGCTCGGAATCCCCGTCACGAGTGCCTGGTTCCCGCTGCGCGACCTCCCGGTCGCGAAGGCGTCACCGCCGCTCGATCCGCCAGGCGAGGTGACCTGGACGCGACAGCCACGAATGCGACGCTCGGATGTTCGCGGCGAAGTGGTTGCACCCGAAGGGACGCGATGGCTGTCGTTGGAGGTGCAGGGCGTTGGCGCGATCAGCCGACGCTGGCCCATGGCCTCTGGCCCGACCCTGTTGTGGTCTGGAGCGCTGACGCGCTGCAACGACACGGGGCAGCTGCAGCCGGTCCCAGCAGGTGGCGACCTCACAGTCCGAGCCGTGGCACACGGGGATGGAGGCGCGTCCGCAGCGTCTTCGTGGACCGTCCTGGGTCCGGATGGCGGACCACCAGCGGGCCGGTGGGCAGACACGAGCGCCCTGACGAGCTGGAGTCCGATTGCAGGGACCGAAGACACGGCACCGGTGGTCTCCGACAACGGCGCGTGTGCCTCGCTGGTCGAGCTGTCGCGAACGGAGACCGAGGTTCCTCCGCAGACGCGCGTGACCGTCGACGATCGGGGGTACGCCCACACCATCCGCGGCGGACCAGCCGTCCACATCGACGGGCAGCGGGTGGACGGGCTGTCGTCGCCGCCCCGGCATCTGGCGGTGCTCGACGGGTCGCTCTACGCGGTGGTCGGGCGGTCTCCGCTGGAGATCGTCCGGATCGAGGGGGACGCCGTCACTGCGAAGGCAGCGCTGGACGGGGTCCGGTCCGTCCAACTGGATGCCGAGGGTGCGCTGCTCGTCACCCTGGTCGACGCGGAAGGCAAGCGGTGGGTCCACGCACTCGATGGCGATCTGGAGCGGCTACGCGAGCCCGAAGAGATCCTGCATCCCATCGCGGTCGACAAGTCGGGCGCTTCGGGGCTGGTGGTCAACGGCAGGCCGGTGGAGGCGGGCCAGATCAACGCGCTGTTCGTGGGGGACGACCGGGTGGCGGTCTCGGATCGCAGCGGTGCCGATGGCTCCGAGCGGCGGATCCACGTCTTCTCCCCGACGGCCGAGCCCCTCCTCACCGTGCGACTTCCGGACGATGCAAGGGTCGGGCGCGTGGTCGCGGACGAGGCCGGCGTGGTCTACACCTACCGATCTGCGGGCCAGAGCGTGATCGAAGGACGGAACTTCGACGGTTCGGAGCGGTTCGTCGCCGAGCTGCCTTCGGTTCCGAACCAGCTGAATCGCTCGGAGTCGCGACGGGCGTGGGGAGACCGGGTCCTCGTCCGCACGCGCGAGCACACCTGGGTGCAGGACGGCAAGGCCGCGAGTGCTCCGCTTCCGGTACAGCGAGAAACCGTGGTCTCGTTCGACCCGAAAGACCCGGATGTGCTCGTCCTGTCGACCGTGCCGCGCGCGACACCTGAGGGCGACGCGCCGACCCGGGAGGACGTTCGCCTTCGATGCTCGGCGAAGGTGGTGGGCGTGCCCCCGCACTGGACGCGGTGACGAGCCTCTCCGCCCGCGTCAGAAGATGTGCTCGAGCACCTCGCGCACCGACCGGACCTCGATGACCTCGAGACCCCGCGGCACCTCCTGGTGTGACGAACGCGGCGTGATCACGCGGGAGAAGCCATGTCGCGCGGCTTCCTTCAGGCGTTGGGTGGGATGGGGAACGGCCCGGACCTCGCCCACCAGCCCGACCTCGCCGTAGACCAGGGTGTCGGTGCGGATGGGTTGTTCGGTGAGGCTGCTGGCGATGGCCGCCACGATGCCGAGGTCGGCCGCGGTCTCGTCGAGCCGCACCCCCCCTGCGGCGTTCACGAACACATCGCGGTCGTGCAGGGCCAGCCCCGCCTTCTCGAGCACGGCGATGAGCATCTGGACCCGCGTGCGGTCGGTGCCGACGCAAGTGCGGCCCGGCGTGCTGGGCGTGGGACGACCCACCAGGGCCTGGACCTCGATGAGCAGGGGCCGAGAGCCCTCGAGGGTGGCGATCACTGCGGTTCCGGCGGCATCGTCGCGGCGTTCGGACAACAACCGGGCGCTGGCATCGGGCACTTCGCGCAGCCCCTGCTCGGCCATCTCGAACAGCCCGAGCTCGCCGGCGGGACCGAAGCGGTTCTTGACGCTGCGCAGGATGCGGAGGGTGGTGCGGCCATCACCCTCGAACTGCAGCACGGTGTCGACGAAGTGCTCGAGCACCTTGGGCCCCGCGAGCTGGCCGGACTTGGTGATGTGCCCGACCAGGAGGATGGCGACGTTCTGGGACTTGGCCAGGACCATGGCGCGATGTGCGACCTCGCGCACCTGGGACATGCTGCCGGGGATGGCCTGGACCTCGGGGACCGCCATGGTCTGCACGCTGTCGATCACTACCACGAGCGGCTTGGAGTCCTGAACTGCCCGCTCGACCGAAGGAAAATCGGTGTTGGCGAACAGCTGCAGCCCCTCGCCCTGGACCCCCAGCCGGTCGGCCCGCATGCGCACCTGACGCAGGCTCTCTTCGCCGGTCACGTAGAGCACCGGGAGCCCCCGACGACCGAACGCATCGAGCGCCATGAGCAGCAGGGTGGACTTGCCTACGCCGGGATCGCCGCCGAGCAGCACGAGCGACCCCGCGACCAGCCCGCCCCCCAGCACGTTGTCGAGCTCGGACAAGCCGGTGCGATGCCGGACCTCGCCCCCGCCCTCGACCACCACGTCGCACAGCGGGATCGGGCGATCGGCGTTGGACAGGGACGACAGCTTGGCCCCCCGGCCCTTTGGACTGCCGGATCCCGACCCGCCCGCGAGGGTGCGCTCTTCGAACGAGCCCCAGGACTTGCATTGGAAGCACCGCCCGAGCGGCTTGGCCGACTGGTATTCACACTCGCGGCACACGTAGACTGTCTTGGATTTCGCCATGCTGCGGGTTGTAGCCGACCCTCGGCCTCCCTGGCGGACAGAATGTGTCCGTCTGCCACCCACGCCCTCTGGATTTCCGGTTTGACGTCTCCTCACCGCCTTCGTGCCGACCGCGACCGCTCCAGCGGGCTCCGTGTGCTGCGATGGGGCCGATCCGCCTACGAACGCGAGGCCGATCTGGCCCTCGAAGCGCAACACGCCCGCAAGCTCGGGGGTTCCTGGAGGTCTGCGCCCGATCCGCGCGTGGTGCCGGGCCTCTCTGGCGTCGACGTCCTGGTGGTGACGAGCAAAGCGCAGGTGGACGCTGCCGTGCTCGATGCCTTCGACGGCCACACGGTCCTCACGACCACCAGCGGGTTCGACCACATCGACGTCGCCGCGGCTCACGAGCGCGGAATCGCGGTGGGCCGGTGTCCGTTGGCGCGGCGCGACGCCGTGGTCGAGGCGTCGCTCGGGGCGCTCATCGCGTTGTCCAAGCGCTGGCCGGCTCAGCTCGCTGCTGCCCAGGAGGGACGCTGGGCACGGGCCGATCTGCCGGAGCTCGCGCCCCTCGGTCTGCGGGGGTCCACGGTTCTTCTCATCGGTCTCGGGGTGATCGGCCGCAAGATGGCGACCGTGCTCCAGGCCCTCGACGTCCAGGTGC
Source organism: Myxococcota bacterium (assembly GCA_965224055.1). Classification (GTDB taxonomy): domain Bacteria; phylum Myxococcota_A; class UBA796; order UBA796; genus JACKEQ01. The sequence goes on from OZ245034.1 coordinate 8,827,882, forward strand.
TCGGCTTCGACCCCCGGGGCCTGTCCGACGTGGAGGGCGTGCAGCCCGTCACCCTCGACGAGGGGCTGCGGATGTGCGATGCGGTCAGCCTGCACTGCTCCCTCACAGCGTCCAGTCGCGGCTTGCTCGATGCTGGCGCGCTGGCGCTGCTGTCTCCCCATGCGGTCGTCGTGAACACCGCCCGGGGCGGCTCCCTGGACGTCACTTCTGCGGTTCGTGCGGTCCAGACGGGTCGCTTGCGCGGGGTGGCCGTGGACGTCTTCCCCACCGAACCCTGGCCCGCCCTGGCCGAGGGCGCACGTGTGGAAGGGGTCTGGTTCATGCCCCACGGTGCGGGCTACGCGCCGGATCTGGGCCAGCGGGTCGCCCAGGAGGTGGGCGCGAGCCTGCGTGCGCTCGTCCACGACCAGCCGCTCCCGCATCCGGTGGTCCCCGAAGACCAGATGTAGCGCTGTCGTCATGGTGGCAGCGTCCCCGTGCCATACGGTCTCTCCAGTGGAGGGACGCATGCGGTGGACACGACGGATGGCCTGGGTGGGAGTACTCGTACTGAGCGCGGGATGTGGGCCGCAGGTCTCGAACGAAGCCGAGGCCGAGGTGGCGGCGAGAGGGCTGGAGGGCGCTATCGAGCGCGCCCTCGACCTCGGACTGGACGGCTTCGCAGCAGCGACGTCGGCCAACATCCCGCCCCAGTCGGGCTCGGGAGACATCGCCGGCACGATGGACGTGTCTGGACAGGCCGATCAGGGAGCGTCGGACAACAAGGGACTCCGGCTCGATGTGGTGCTGGTGGACTACGCCGACTTCGACACGCTCACCATCGATGACGAGGAAGACCCGATCCAGCTGGCCTACGACACGCCCGAAGACGATCCGGCGCGCATCGAGCTCCAGCTTCGCGACATTCCCGACGGCACCATGGACGGCACCCTCGACGGAAGCTTCCTGCTCGACGGCGACCTGGAGGGCTCGGTAGACCTCGACCTGGCGATCGAAGGCCCGATCGAAGACGACGGCAGCGGTCAGCCGATCCGGACGGTGGGCTCGACTGCCATCACCGGCACCGCGACCAACAGCGCAGGCGCCACCTTCGACGTGGAGGTTCTGCTCTAGGCCTGTCGCGAGTAGACTCGACCGAACAGCCTTCCGCAGGAAATCCTACCGATCACGCGGTCTACCGCAGGGTGCAGCGTTGCCGTTCCTGAGCCGCAGTTTCCCGGCTCGCTCCGCTGAGCCGTTGCCTGCTCGGGTCGGCCGTGTGTCTGGGACCACGGATGAACGCGAGCTAGGCGGTCCAGGTTGCGACGGCCCAGTTCGTGTCTTCGATCGCCGTCAGGTCCCACCGGTCGTCGTCGATCTCGGTGTTCGAGACGTGCTCGAGTGCGCTGGAGCTCGCCGCCACACAGCGTCCGTCCGTCGCGAAGATGGCCGTCGGAGCCGACCTCGCGTCGAGCAGCGCCCGCAGCGCATCGCCATAGCGCTGGCTGTCGGCCTCCCCACTCGCCTCGTCCGCCAGATCCTCCTGCAGGCGCCGGTCCAGCAGCCAGTTCAGGTGATCGGCGATCTCGCGGAGCTCTGCGGGCCCTTCGGACGGGCACCGGATCTGGATGTTCCCCGTGCGGGCTTCGCGGATGGTGGCCCGGATCCGCTCGACGGGTTCTTGCAGCCGATGCCGCAGCCTGCGGGACACGACGATGCCGAGGGCGAACGCGATGGTGCCCAGCAACACGGTCGCCCAGGCGCCAGCGGTGCCCAGGCGCTTGGCCTGGTCGTCGGCACGCGCCATCGATCGCCGATTGACGTGTCCGAGCTCCCTCAACGCCGAGACGACGTCGCTCCGGACGGACCGATCGCCCTCGAACGCCGCCACGTAGCCGCTCCGGATGCGCTTCAGCAGCGGACGTTCCTCGGCTTCAGTCACGTTCTCGACGGCACGCTGAAGGGCGTGATCGAACGCGGGAGGAACCTGAGAATCGCCCGTGATCTCCGGGGGATCCGCGAGCAGCGCCAGCATCTCCTCCACGGCTTCCTCGCTGTAGACGTTCTCTTCGAGGATGTGCTCGATGGCCGGACCCATGCGGGCCAGCAGTGCGATGGCCAGGAACGCCAGGAGCACCTGGACCACCAGGATGCCCCCGATCCCCAGGGTGACCTCGGTTCGTAGACGCATCAGAACCGCTCCGTCAGGCGTCGGGCGGCATCGGTCGCGCCGACGAGCATCAGCGTGTCGGTGGCCTCGAGCTTCCGGTCGGGGTCGGGTGTGCGCGTGACCGAACCGCGCTCGGTGTGCTGCTGGACGGCGGCGACCGTGATGCTGTGGCGCCTGGGCAGCTGGAGCTCGGCCAGGGTGCGCCCCACGAACGCCTCGGGCACAGGGATCTCGGTGAGCACCAGATCGTCTCCCAGGGGCAGCATCTCGATGACGTTGTGCCAGGCCAGGCGCACGGCCAGGCGCTCGCCGAACTGGGCTTCGGGATGCACGACCTCGGTGGCGCCGACCAGGTGCAGGATCCGCGCGTGCAGGGGGTCGGTGGCGCGCGCGATCAAGGTCTTGGCGCCGAGCTGCTTGAGCAGGGCGGTGACGATGATGCTCGCCTCGCGGTTCTCGTCTCCGATGGCGCACACCGAGATGTCGCGGCGCCCCGGAGCAATGGCGGACAGGGCGTTCTCGTCCATCGCGTCGAAGCACATGGTCTCGGTGACGTGGGCGGCCATCTCCTGGACCCGGGCCTCCTCGCAGTCGACGCCGATCACCTCGGCGCCCTGCTGTACGAGGGCGCGGGCGAGGGAGCGACCGAACTGGCCGAGGCCGATCACGAGGACTTGTTTGGACACGACGGCTCCTGCGGGGCTCTGGGAGGTGGACGGGCGGATCAGCCCACGGGGACGGGGGCGTGGGGGAGGCGGGTCGCCGAGGGGCGCTCGCCGCCGGTGGTGAACGAGACGAACAGCGTGAGCAGCCCGACGCGACCCACGAACATGCACGCGATGACGATGACCTTGCCGACCTCGTCGAGGGCCGCGGTCCCGCCGGTGGTCAACCCGACGGTCGCGAGGGCGCTCACCACCTCGAAGGTGGCTACGGGCAGGGCGATGTCCTGCGTGAGCAGCAGCGAGAACACGCCCATCAGCACGCCCCCGATGGCGACGGCGACGAGCGTGGCCGAGCGGAGCACCACCTGGGTGGGGATGGCCCGGCCGAACACGGTGACCTGGCTGCGCTGACGCATCACGCTCCACACCCCCACGCACACCACGGCCAGGGTGGTGGTCTTCACGCCGCCCGCAGTCGATCCGGGGCTGCCGCCCACGAACATCAGGACCACCAGGACGACCCAGGTGGCGGGGTGCACGGCGGCGAGGTCGACGCTGTTGAAGCCCGCGGTCCTCAGGGTGACCGACTGGAACACGCCGTTGGTGATGCGGTCGAGCACGGACATGCCGGCCAGCGTGTTGTCCCACTCGAGCGCGAGGAACAGCAGGGCCGGCCCCACGACGAGCAGGGCGGTGGATACGAGCACCAGGCGGGTGTGGAGCGTGCGCTGCAGCGGGTCGCGCCACTGGAAGAGGGCGGCCACCACCGCCGGTCCGAGGCCGCCGAGAACGATGGCGAGCATCACCACCCAGAGCACGAACGGGTCGTCCGCATAGGACACGAGGCTGTCGGACTGCAGCGCGAACCCGGCGTTGCAGAACGCGGAGATGGCCGTGAACACGCCGCGCCAGCAGGCCTCGAGCGGGGGGTCGCCCGCGCGGAGGAAGGCCGCGGTGAGCGCGATGGCCGCCAGCGCTTCGGTGCCGAAGGTGACCACCAGCACGGTCCGCAGCATCTGCCACAGGCCCTTGCGACTGCGTGCGCCGACGACGTGTGCGGCCACCCGCTCGTGCTGGATCGACAGCCGCTGTCCGAGCAGGAAGATGCCCGCTGCCGAGAACACCATGATCCCGATGCCCCCGACCTGGATGAGCAACAGGACCACCAGCTCGCCGAACAGCGAGAACGCGACCGGAGTGTCGACGACGATGAGGCCGGTCACACAGGTGGCGCTGACGGCGGTGAACGCGGCGTCGAGCCACGACAGCGGGTCGCCCGTATGGGTGGAGGCGGGGAGCGCCAGGAGCAGGGTTCCGACCCCGCACATCACGAGGAACGAGACGACCAGCGCGCGCGAGGGGTGGAGGAGCAGCAGGTCGAGGGCGGTGGCGCGACCCGCTTCCCGCGGATCGGACTCCACGGCGCGCTCGGTGAGGGCCCAGCCCACCAGCAGCACGGGGCCCAGCATCGCGAGGGGAGACAGCGACGGCACCCAGGACCCGAACAAAGGGAGCGGAGCGAGCAACAGCGCCGTCCACACCAGCCCATGGCGGCGTCCGGCCAGCAGGATGCCGACCGCCGGGGTGGCGTAGAGCAGCACGCTCACGGCCCGTTCGACGAGCAGTTCGGGAACACCGGCCTGCCAGCGCGCCACGCCGACGCCCAGGGCCACCAACGGAGCGAGGAGGGGAAGCGGGCAGCGGGCGGTGCCGACCAGGGGAGTGGGGACGGGCACCGGGAGCAGCGCGGCGACGAGCCCCACCGTGGTGAGCAGCACGGTGAACGCCGTGCCCGGAGAGTGGGTGAGCCCGAGCACCATGGCGGCCGCCCAGGCCACCAACCCGATCGAGGCGAGCAGGCGCCCCGCCTGGAGGTCTGGCCGACCGGCCCGGATGGCGACCAGACCCGCCAGCAGGCCCCGCAGCACACCCTCGATCGGAATCGATGCCGCAACGGGCCCGACCAGCCGGGTGATCTGGGCGGTCGCATCGTGGAGCGGCAACAGCAGGATCGCCAGCGACACGCACACCGTCGCGATCGATCGGGACGAAGGCGACCGGGAGGATGGCTGCAGCCAGGTCATTTCACGGGTCTATGCGATCCCGTGCCGGGGATCCTGTCAGTCCGGGGGCGCGTAGACGGTTCGGTGGGCCCAGGGCGCGATGAGCCCGGAGAACACGAGGAGAACGGACATCAGGAGTACCCGAAGTAGTTCTGCACCACGCGGTCCCACTCGGCCGGGCCACACTTCCGGTCACCCCCGGTGTACTCGGCGTAGTGCACCACCTGGGACAGCAGGTCGCGGGGGTGGCAGAACCGCATCTCGCGGTTGGCCATCTTGAAGTGGCGGTCGATCAGGTACTTGACCGAGTGCGGCATCAAGCGGATCCCGAACTTCTCGGCGGTCTTCTCGACCAGGGCCTTGAACTCCTCCTCGTCGGGGTTGTTCGCGTAGATCTTGTACGGAATGCGCCGCATGAACGCTTCGTCGGCCAGATCGCGCGGCTCGAGGTTGGTGGAGAACACCAGCAGACAGTCGAAGGGGCACTCTACCTTGCGGCCGTCCGGCAGCTTGAGGAAGTCGTAGCGCTTCTCGAGCGGAAAGATCCACCGGTTGAGGAGGTCTGTGGGAGAGGTGTGGCCACGCCCGAAGTCGTCCACGACCAGGGTTCCGCAGTTGGCCTTGAGCTGGAGCGGAGCCTCGGAGACGTTGTTGTCCTCGTCGGTCTGCAGCTCCAGCATGTCGAGGGTGAGCTCGCCGCCCGTGATCACGGTGGGGCGCTCGATCAGCACCCATCGACGATCGACGCGGTACTGCCTGAGGATCTCGGGGTCGGGCTCGACCAGGGTGTGCACGGCGGGGTCGAACAGCTTCACGAGCTGGCCGCCGATGGTGATGGTCTTGGGGATCCAGATGGCGTCGCCGAAGGCCTTGGTGATGCGCTCGGCGATGGTGGTCTTGCCGTTGCCGGGCGGCCCGTACAGGAACAGCGACTTGCAGCTCGCGATGGCGGGCCCGAGCCGATCGAGCATGTCTTCCGACACATCGATGTCCGAGAACGCGATCTTCAGATCCTCGGGGCCGGGGTTGGCGTGCTGCAGCGACTGCTGCCGGATCGAGAGCAGGTAGGCGCGGTACGGAACCGGAGCGGTGCCCAGGTAGCTCGTGATCTTGCGGGAATCGAGCGCGGCTTCTTTCCCGGCGTTGGTGAGCTGGACCAGGTGGTCGCCGATGGCGTTGGTCCCGAGGTACTCGATCAGCTTGCGCTGCTTCATCGCGTTGAGCACGTCTCCGACGAGCGGAAGCGGCAGCGCACTCCAATCCGAGATCTGCTTGCCGGACACCTTGGACTGGCCGACCAGCCCTCGCAGGACCAGCGCCAGAGCCATCTCGGGATCGAGGCCGGCTTCGTCCCAGGAGCGCGGCTCGTTCGGGACGAAGGTGTGGCGGTTGCGCTCGCGGCGTCGAGGGGCGTCGCCCGCGTCGTGGAGGGTGGACCGATCGGCACCTACCCGGATGGCGGCGGCGGCAGCGCGTTCCTGAGCGGCTCGGGCTGCGTCCGGAACCACCCGGCGGGCGCTCGCATTGGCCTTGGCCGCGGCGACACGGGCGGTGGGGTTGGGCGGGGGCTGACCCTCGCCGAACTTGACACTGGCGGGCACGCGCATGGGAGGTGCGGTGCGACGACGGGAAGAATCATCACTCATGGGCGCATTGTAGACACGTTGCGCTTCGTGAGCACCTGGTCGACCAGGTCGGCGAAGCCGAGCCCGCCCTCACGGGCCGTGATCCACCGCGGGTGTGCCTTCATGCGAGGCAGGAACCGGCGCACGTTCGCGACGCCAGCGGTGTTGGGGAAGTGCGCGAACATCGGCTCGTCGTTCGCGGAATCCCCGACGTACAGCCACCGATCCAGCTGCTCTTCGAGATCGTCGCCCCAGCGGTCGCGGACGAAGGCGCGCACCCCCGAGAGCTTGTCGAAGTCGCCGAACCACCCGTTGACGTGGATGCTCGACACCTTGCACACCGCACCGGCGTGCTCGAAACACGCGACGATCCGGTCGATCGCCGCGTCGTCCAGCGGCGGCACGTCCTCGCAGAAGTCGATGGCCAGGTCGAGCTCCCGGTAGGGCTGGTCGCTGGCCAGCGCGGTTCCGGGCACCCGGCGCAGGATGTCGGCGCCCAGGTCCAGCAGGCGCTCCCGGTTGGCGCGTCGGACCGCGTCGGTCTGCGCGAAGCGGCGGTGCATCTCGCCAGCATCCCGCCAGAACCACAGGCCCCCGTTCTCGCCCACGACGCCATCAACCGGCCACAGGCGCGCCATCTGGTCGACCCAGCCTCCCGGACGTCCGGTCACGGGCACCACGCGGAGCCCGGCATCCCGCAGTCGCTGCAGCGCCGAGTAGGCCTCGGGGAGCAGGCGACCGTCGGTGGTCAGGGTGTCGTCGACATCGGTGAGGACGCCGATCAGCCCCGTGCAGACGTCCTCGGAGAGGGTGGGAGGCGTGATCGGGTCGTCGGACAGGTCACTTTGCGGCAGCGGGGCGCTCCTGTCCGGCTGCGTCGGGCTTGTAGCCCTCTTTCTTGCGCAGCTGGCGGTAGTGCGCGGGGTAGCCGGTGCCGCCCTGCAGGTAGTAGTCGCGGTAGGCGTTGTGCACGCACATCGACACGCCGCCCCCCTCGGTCATGCAGTGGAAGCTGCAGTTGTCGATCCGCTCGTGGTCGAGGTTCTGGGCGTCCTGGAAGTTCTGCATGAAGAAGGACAGCTTACGGACGCGCCCCTGGGCCTTGACCAGATCGGGCAGGTTCTCGAGCAGGCGACGCCCCCAGTACTTGGCACCCTGGCGCAGGTAGCGACGCTTCACGGCGGCTTCGACGGCCTGGACGACGGCGCGACCGGTCTTGCGGCGGTCGAAGTAGACGTCGTCGAAGACGTGGAGCATCTCGATGAGCATCTCCTTGTCGTCGAACATGTCGACCGGCTTGGCCTGGCCCTTGGGGTCGATGACGAGGGCGTACCCGATCTTGTGGCACTTCGGGTGGCCGAACAGGACGTTGTCCCAGGACAGCGGGGTTCCGAGGCCCTCTTCGAGACGACGGCTGACGCTGTCGATGCTGATGGTGTCCTTGCGCTTGCGGGTGAGCCCCCGGCCGGTGTCTGCCTGCAGCTGGAAGCTGGCCATGCCCACCACGTCGCAGTTGCGCTTGTAGAAGTCGGCCAGCATGGAGACTTCGTCGAAGTTCCGCGCGAAGACGGTCTGGTTGAAGATCACCGTGAGGCCGAGGCCGCGGGCGCGCTCGATGTACTCCTCGCGGACCTCCATCAGCTGCTTCTCGCGGCTGTAGCCCTTGCGCTTCTCGGTGAGGTCGACGTGGAACGCGACGTCCATCAGGCCGGCTTCGGTGAGCCGGTGCAGCAGCTCGCGCGTGGCGTAGATGCCGTTGGTGAACAGCGATGGCATCAGCTTGTTGTCGACGCAGTGCTTGACGATCCGCTCGAGCTCGTCGTGGTCGCGCAGGGTGGGGTCGCCGCCCGTGATCTGCACGTTGGTGCCCACGCCGTAGTCCTGCCGGATGCGGTCGATCCGGTGGAAGATGGTGTCGAGGGGGATGTCGGGCGTGCTCTCGCTGTTCTCGGACAGGTAGCAGATCGAGCAGTCGAGGTTGCAGCGCTGGGTGATCTCGAGCGCGACGCAACCGATGGAGCGCTTGGCGCCGAGAACCTGGTTGCGCCGCTGGTAGTCGGGCGTCAGCCGTTCCCACGTCTCGCGCAGTCGTTCGCGGAGGTGGGTGATCTCGTGATCGGCGTACGCGTGCATGCAAGCTCCGGGGAGTGTCGGTAAACCAACGGCGGGCACGCGGAGAATAGCGCGAATGGCCTCGGGTGGCCCGGGCGATTCGCAGGTCGGCCCTCGTGCGGCGCAGTGCTGGTGGGTGTGCTCGGGATACGGGCCGCGGGGCGCTGCGGATCAGGAGTCCAGGTCGAGCATCACTTGCGTTTGTAGGTGAGCGACCAGGTGAGGGGCGCGTCGAGTCGGCCGCTGAACACCTTGTGGTGCACGGTCATCGTGTCCGGACCGGTGAGGTCGTAGATGCTCTCCTTGCCGCCGTCGCTGGTCTTGCCGGTGATCGTCATCTTGTCGTCGGTCACCACCACGAAGGTGACGCTGGCTCCCCGCACGTCGGTCGGTGTTCCGTCCGATGGGCCGGTGCTCTCGCGGTCGTTCTCGCCGCGGAACACGATCTCGACGGTCTTCTCGTCGCCCGAGATCGTGATGGTCTCGTCCAGACGGGCGGTCTTGTTGAGGGCCCCGCGGACGATCGGCCGGAACGCGAAGTTGAAGGTCTGCGCGGTGGCCTCGACTGCTGCGTCCTTCTTGTCGATCTCGGTGCTGTTGCCGCTGTGCACCCAGGTGCCCGACAAGGTGCCGGGTGCTGCCGCGTACGCGGCCAACGTCGCTGCCAACCAGAGCATGTCGTCCCTCCCGAGCCCGGCCTTCACCATACCGCGCCGGGCGCCGATCGGCTGCGGCGATCCTCCGCGGTCCGCCCAAACCTAAGTGCCGCCCTGCGGGTTTAAGAATCGCCGGCCAGACGCGCTCCTACCTTGCAAGTGTGGGCGGGCCCGCTCCTCGGTCCGGCCCGCTCTGCAGGAGTGGACATGTCCGGAAAGCAGCACGCCCCCACCAGTCAGTCCGGTCCCCAGTCCAGCGGACCGGATGGGGGACGCTCCCCCCAGAACCCCGGCCAGCAGGGCCCCGATGCGGGGCATGGCGGCGATCTGGCGTTCCTGCGGGACCAGGTGCAGGCCGATCTCGCTGAGATCCCCACCTTCCTGTCCGGCTTGATGGGGGAGGCCGCAAAGGCCGGGGGAGCGATTCGGGACCCCGACGTCGGCGTGCTCCAGGCGGCGGGCGCAGCAGCCTCCTCCAATGGAACGCGGGCGGACGAGCGGCTCTTGTCCGCCGGAGAAGCCGTCATGGCGGTGTCGGAAGAGGACCGGCAGACGCCGGAGTGGGCCGAGATGTCCGGGGATGTGCTGGCCGCGGAGCAGCGGGTCGACCAGTCCACGCGGGCTGCAGCAGGGAACTTCGTCGTGCCCGGTTCGACAGTGGCCGCATCCGCCGGGGGGGCGGGTGCGGCCATCTCGTCGGCGATGAGTGCCGTGATGCCGGAGGTGATCAGCGCGGCGGGGATCAAGGGGGCCGCGAAGGCGACGGCGTCGCTGACCGGCGACGCGGCGCGGGGGGCGGCCGAAGCGCTGCAGCGCGTGATCGCCGCACACCCGGGCAACAAGACGTGGGCCAAGCAGATCGCCCTGTCGAACGCCGGTGGAGAGGTGACGGCCTACCTGACCGGGGGCCCCTCGGTGGACGACGGGGAACTGGAGACGAACGGGCTGTCACCCGAAGAGGTCGAGGGAGAAGACGACGCCGGCAAGAGCGACGACGCAGCGGACAAGGCATCGGAAGAGGCCGGAAAGATGGGGCCGAAGACGGGTGGGTCTGCGAAGACCGGCGATGACGTGGATGTTTCGAAGCCCAAAGAGGGGACGCGCGCGGAGGGGGGCCCGGGGACGGGGTCGTACGAGAACACGCACGACGACGGCGACCGCTCCCAGACCGCGAAGATCGACGGGAAGATCGACAAGAACGGCGCAACTGGCGGAGCGGGGTTGGACACCCACAGCACCGACGACGACGGAACGAAGCGGAAGACCTCGTCGAACGGTCGGGCGTCGGTCGATTCGAAGAAGGTGAAGGGCGACCTGGACCGGGAGACCCAGACCGAAGGTCCAGACGGCAAGAAGCGCACGCGACACGGCGGTGCGAGCATGGACACGGACGGCAAGGCGGAGCTGCGCGGCGGGACCGGAACGACCACGGACGGCGGTCTGGACGTGGGCGTGTCGGGTTCGGGGTCGGCGGACTTCAAGATGAACGAGGACGGCACGGTGGGCCTGGACGGCGCCAGCGTGGCGGTCACCACCAAGGTGGGGCCGGTGCAGGTGTCCGGGCAGTTCAGCTACCGCGACAAGCTCACCGGGCCGATCAAGCAGGGCAGCCAGTACATGGTGACGATCCAGCGGACGTTCACCGCCGGCGCGAGCGGTGGCGGGGCCGGAAAGAACGGCGGTGTGTCCGTGAACGCCCAGCACACGCAGACGGTGGGGGCAACGAAGCTGTTCGGCTCGGCGGAAGAGGCGCAGGCCCTGGTCGACAGCGGAGTCGCGGTGGGGATTCCCACGGTTCCGGACATCGTGGCGCCGGATCTCGAGCAGATGAAGGAAGGCGAGACGCTGACGATGAGCGAGGGCACGGACTTCGGCCTGGACGGCTCGGTGTCGTCCGGTGCGGTGTCGGCGGGCGTGTCGGCGTCGGCCGGCCAGGGACGGCAGGTGCAGGTCACCAAGGGCAAGGACGGCAAGGTCGAAGTGACGGTGATGGACCTGTCGCGCTCGGGAGCCGGCGCCAACGCGGGTGCTGTCGTGACGGTGGACGGCAGTATGGGCTCCGGAAAAGCCAGCCACACGGCTGTGGAGCTGGATCTGAGCACGGAAGAGGGCCGTGACGCCTACGCGCGGTGGTCGAAGAACCCCGAAGCGGTGCCGTCGGGCGCGGGGACGTCCGTGACCAGCAAGGGCAGCGGGCACTCCTCGCGGACGGGCAAGGGGATCTCGGTGGCGGGCGACGTGGCGACGGCTCAGGAGGTCTCCGAGACGGGGTACTACGAAGAAGAGCTCCAGGACGGCTCCAAGCGCACCCAGCGCACCTGGTACGGCCACAACGAGAACCACGCGAAGGTCACGGGCGCCGAGGACGACAAGCGCAAGCACGGCCTGACGATCCGCGAGACCACGGGCGAAGACGGCGAGAAGAGCACGACCTACACGCTGCGCTCCGAGGTGAAGGCGGACAGCGCTGCGGCCGCGCAGGAAGGGCTGGTGGAGGCCGAAGGCGATCGGCACACCAAGGACGTGTGGGCCGAAGGCGAGTCGGGCAAGACCTACACGGTGGAAGAAGAGGTGAAGGAGGAGCACGTCGACAACTTCGCGGAGAAGGTGGCGAGCGGCGACTACCAGCCCGATCCGGGCGACACCGACCTGCAGGACGCGCTGAAGAAGGCGGGGAACGACCCGGATGCCCGCAAGGAGGTGCTCGTGCAGTACTTCGCGGACAAGGGGCCGGACGCCATCCGCGCGCTCAAGGAGTGCCCGGGCAACGAGGACATGGCGGAGAACGAGCGCGACTACGCCATCGACGGAGACGACACGGTGACGGGGTCGGTCGGGCGCCAGCGGGTACAGGGCGAGATTGCGGACCTGCGGCGTCGGATCGCGGACGGCGAGGATGTGAACACGGTGCAGTCCGACGTCCGAAAGCTGTACAGCACGGTGGCGGCGCGACAGGAGAAACTGCGCAATCCCGCCGCGTACCCGGGGCTTCCGGACGCGGCTCGGACCGAGATCCTGAAGGGCATCGGCGAGGACCTCCGACAGCTCGCGGGGCTGCTACGCGACAACGACCAGCTCCGGGCCCACGAGACCGGGGAGGCTGCGGAACCGTCGAAGGCGCTCACGGTGGCGCACAGCAAGGTGCAGAACGCGCGGCAGATCTGTCAGGCGTCGATGGGCCGCGCCGAGGTCAGTCGTCGTCTGCTGCGGCAGGGCGGTTCGGCGAGCGTCCGTGGCAAGGCGGGCGGGCAGGACTCCTTCGCTTCGGGCGACCAGCACTGGAACAAGGGCCAGTCGCTCTACCCGAAGGCCTGTGATGCCTACACGGCGTACCTGGCGGTCGATCCGCACGGGCCCGGCGGAGACAGCGCTGCTGTCGCGGCTGCGGATGCGGCGACGAAGGCGTACGTGGACGCCGCAGCCGAGTTCCGTTCGGCGGACCAGGTCTACGCCTCGATCGTTCGCGACGCGTCCGACCGGGGAATGGTCGACACGTCCAACCCCCGGCCTCTGCCGTTCCTGGACACGTCGCTGCCGCCGGAGCTTCAGTAGGCCGGACGGTCGAGCCACTCCCGAAACCGCGGCACGACGTCGGCACTCACCACGGCTTCGGCGTCGGGCTCCAGCGTCAGGAGCAACCGGCCCTTCCCGTACGACCGGAACGAGCGGACGGCGCGCACGCACACGAGCCAGCTGCGATGGATGCGCAGGAACCGGGGGGCGAGCTGGCTCTCGAGCTCGGTCAGGGTCTGCTCCAGGCGATAGCGCTGGCCCGTGAAGGTGGTCAGGTAGACGAGCCGATGCTCGGTGGTGATCCACGCTACGTCGTCGAGGTCGATGGGGTGAACGGCCCCTGCTCTGTGGGCGAGGAGACGCGCGGGAAGGCTCGGAACGGCCCGCCTGGACGGGGGATCTGCGCTGCGGGCGGCGAAGTGGGCCTGCAGGGCCGCCACTCTGTCGAGGGCACGCTGCAATGCGTCCGTGTCGACGGGCTTGAGGAGGTATGCGATGCCTCCCGCCTCGAGCGCCTGGATGGCGTACCGGTCGTAGGCGGTGACGAACAGCAGCGGACAGCGGACGGGATGCGCTTCGAAGGCGGACATCGATCGGCCGTCGGTCAGGCGGACGTCGGCGAGGATCAGGTCGGGCTCGGGATGGGACTCGAGCCAGGCGAGGGTGTCGGCGACGCTGTCGGGGGTTCCGAGGATCTCGACGTCGGGCCTGCACGCCCGCAACGCGGCGATCAGCTGCTCCCGCGCAGGTCGCTCGTCTTCGACGATGAGGGTGCGCAGCGTCACGCCACTCTCAACAGCGGGACCACCACGCGGAACCGTCCGTCGGACCGGTCGATCGCGAGCTCCCGCGACATCTGCAGGCGCACCCGCTCCGCGAGGTTGTCGAGCCCCACGCCCTCGCCGTCGGCTTCGCGGGGACGGATGGGGTTGGTCACGGCGATGTCGGGCCCGTCGGGGTTCATCTCGAGCTCGATGGTGAGGGGGTCGCGCTCGCTGAACACCGTGTGCTTCACCGCGTTCTCGAGCAACAGCTGCAGAGAGGCCGGGGGGATGAGGTAGGCGTCGAAGTCGCCGGGCGCGCCGCTTCGCTCGACCCGGATGGCCGGACCGAAGCGCACCGAGAGCAGGTGCAGGCAGTCGTCGAAGAACGCCAGCTCGTCGGAGAGCTGTACCAGGGGATCGTCCCGCGTCGACAGGAGATAGCGGTACACCTGAGCCAGCCGCGCCGTGAACACCGATGCTGCGGTGGGGTCGGTGTCGACGAGCCACTTGAGCGTCGCGAGCGAGTTGAAGAGGAAGTGCGGATCGATCTGGCTCCGCAGGGCTGCGAGCTCGCCCTCGGCGCGGGAACGCTCGAGCTCCGACAGCAACAACCGGTCCGCGTAGCGCGCCTTCACAAGGAACACGGTCTCGTAGACGTGAGTCACGACCAGCACGCAGATGACGTTCATCAGCACGCACATCGCGATGGCGTCGACGTCGGTGGGGCCGGGAACCACGGCGGCGTACCACACCCAGAGCGCACCGGCTGTGAGCGGGGCGGTGTAGAACACGCAGCCCACGACCAGGAAGACGAGCTTGGCGATCGGGGTGGTGAACCAGTCCCAGCGTTCGCGCTGGCGGAACAGCAGCCAGCGGTTGCCTTCCCAGACTGCAGAGGCCAGGACGACGAACCACACGACCCCGAGTGCAAAGCGCGGATCGGCCGGTGTGAGCGGTCCGAACAGCCCGACGATGTGGGGAATCGTCAGCCCGAACGCCAGGGAACCGGCGACGCGCGCGAAGCGGTCGTCGATGGTGTTGTCCGCGCTCTCGGGTCCAGCCACTCGGGAATGGTATCTGCGATGGGCTTGATCCGGTGCTGGTGGCGAGTCCGTTTCGTGCCCCGCTCGACCCGGTTCGTCCGAAATGCCGTGCGTCCGCCCGACGTACGGGACACCTGGTTCCCGTGAAGAAGAGAGGTTCGTTGTGCGATGGCAACCCGCAGTGATCGGTGGTGTTCTCCTCGGGATCCTGGTGGCGATCTGGCAGGTGATCGCGGCCCAGGCCGGCTTGAACGCCATCTTCCCCCTGGTCGCGACCGCGCTCGAGCTCGCAGTGCTGTTGCCCGCGCTCTACCTGACCCGGAAGGACCACGGCTACGCGCTCCAGGTCGCGAGCGGGTCCGCGCTGGCGGGGGTCTCGTTGGTGTTCATCGTCCCTGGGGCCGTGCTGGTGGGCGCTTCGGGCGCCGACATGGCTGCGGGCGCGTTCGGGACGTTGATCACGGGCGTGGTGGTGTCGGCGCTGGCGGCCATCGGACTCCGCCGGCCGACCCTCGCAAGCGAGGGATGAACCGCAAGTAGCCGCTACTTCGGCGTCGCCGAGCCGGCACCGTAGGTGGCGCGCCGCCACACCCACTCCAGCGGCCCCATCCGGAAGCGCAGCAGCCAGAGGTTGGACAGCGCGACCAGCACGGCCATCAGGCCCACCGCCATGGCAATCGCGTTGGCGCGGGGAATCGTCCCGTACCAACCGAGCCCGACGGCGAGGAACGCGAACACGACGGACGGCAGCACGTAGTTGGTGAGCGCCAGGCGTCCGGCCGCTTCGAACGGGCGCAGGAGGAGGGGAACGCCGCCCGTGCACAGGTGGATCAGCAGCGCGAAGGTGCCCAGGGCCTGGATGGGCTTGGCGAAGGTGCGCAGCGCCTCGCCGATTCCGGTCGCGGGGCCGAGCAGGTCGTGTCCGCCCCACGCAGCCAGACCCCCGCCGAGCCCCTCCAGCACGAGCCCGACAAAGAGGCCTCGCGCGATCCACCCGCGTCGACGGGCCGCGGCGTCGGGGGTGTCTGCAAAGAAGTCGGTGCGCACGAGCCAGATGCCGGTGGTGAACAGCCCGAGCAGCATCAGCCCGAGCGCTGCGAGGCTCGAGAAGGCGGTCGAGACGAACAGCAGGGCCCGGTAGAGCGTCGCGCCGAGGAGGCCGGTCTTGGTGAACATCGCCACCTCGAACACCGAGAACATGCGAAACAGGTCGGACTGCGCGAGCATCTCGACCAGCCAGGCGGGGACGTCGGCGTCGGGCGGGATCTCGAGGGTCTCGACCTGGGCGAGGGTCTGGTCGAGGTACTCCTGCGGCACCAGCACTCCGGAGGCCACCCCCGTGGCCATGGCCATCGCCCCTGCCCCGATCGCGAGCATCGACGCGGTCCTCAGCGTGTCGGGCTTCACGTTGCGCAAGCCGAACGCGACCGTGCCGATCACCGCGTACACGAACAGGATGTCGCCGTACCAGAACAGCACGCCGTGCACGATGCCCATCAACGCCAGAAACCCCTGTCTGCGCAGGTAGATCTTCGACCTGCCAGCCGCGTCGAGCCGCTGGGTCTGCAGGGCCAGGCCCACGCCGAAGAGCAGGCTGAAGATCGAGATGAACTTCCCCTCCACGAAGGTGCGCACCAGGTGGAAGACCGCGATGTCGACCGGGCGCGGCTCGAGCCAGGCGTGGGGATCGAGCATGGCGAACTGGGGGCCGGTCATCCCCACCACGTTGACGAGGAGCACGGCACAGATGGCGATGCCGCGCACGACGTCGATCGACCGGATCGCTCCGACGGGGCCACGGGGCGTGCTTCGGCGTTCGTGGATGGGAGGGGGGAATCGGTCACGGTGCAGTCTACGCAACCTCGATGGCACGACAAGGTGCGATACTGCCGGGATGGAGGCGACATGAGCCATCCCGTCGTCGAGCACGTCGACATCGAGTCGTTCGAGAGGGGCCAGCTGCACTGTCGCTGGCTGCATCTGGTCGACGACAAGCTCGGACATCCCATCCACCTGCCGCTCCTCGTCGCCCGCGGTGCCGAAGAGGGGCCGGTTCTCGGTCTCACGGCAGCGCTGCACGGCAACGAGCTCAACGGCATCCCCATCATCGGGCGGCTGTTCGACGAGCTGCATCCCGAGTCGCTGCGCGGAACCGTCGTGGCGATTCCCGGCGTGAACGTGCCCGGCATGTTGCTCGAGCAGCGTGAGTTCAACGACGGGCAGGACCCCAACCGCATCTTCCCCGGGCGCCCGAACGGCAGCACGAGCGAAGTCTTCGTGCACCGCCTGCTCGACCGCGTCATCCGTCCGCTCGACAAGCTGCTCGACCTGCACACGGCGAGCGAAGGGCGCGTGAACTCGTTCTACGTGCGGGCCGACATGGGCGAGGCTGCGACCGAGCGGATGGCGCGACTTCAGAACCCGAGGATCATCCTGGACAACCCGCCGAACGACCGGACTCTTCGCGGTGCGGCCGAGAGCGTCGGCGTCGACGCCATCACCCTGGAACTCCAGGACCCCGGCATCTTCCAGAACGAGGTCATCCGCGAAGGCCTGCAGGGCGTGCGCAACGTCCTGATCGACCTGCAGATGACCGACGGCGAGCTGCTCTGCGCGGTGCATCCGACCACCCTCGTGCAGCGGTCCTACTGGATGTACACCGACATCGGGGGCTTGCTCACCGTGTTCCCAGACGTGGCCGACACGGTGCGGGAGGGCGAGCGCATCGCCGTCGTCCGGGACCTCTTCGGAGAGGTGCTGCGCGAGTATCACGCCCCGGAGTCCGGCATCGTCATCGGCAAGAGCGTCAACCCGCTCAACCAGACCGGCAGTCGCATCCTGCACCTCGGGGTCGAGCTGCGCGACATTCCCTGTCTGGCCTGAAGAGCCCGCCAACGTCTATGGAACGTCACCCAGCGTCGGTCTCAAGGTGCTCCAGCAGGTCGACGGGATAACGAGGACCTACGCATTCGATAGTGTCCTCGTGTGTGATCACGCATATGCTATAGTCCAGAAGCGCGTGGTGTTCCTCCATTGGAGGACTACCGGGCTCTGTCGTTGTGAGTAGAGGGTCGGTTCGCACCGCCAGCTCATGAATGGGGCCGAAGTCGAATGTCTCTCCGTTGTGGCACTCGATGATCCAGTCATCCCGCACGGCACACACAGCGAAGCCGCCGCTGGCGATCAATCGATATGGGGGGTTGTCGAACTCGACAGGACCTTGCATTTCCTCTCGGAGCATTCCGTCACAGTCGATCGTGCCATTGTCATATAGCATGCACGCTCCGATGATGATCGGCGCGACATCTCGCACGATTTCATCGGGAGAGATTGCGATGGTGGTTTGAAGTGTCGGAACGCTGATTTCGCCGTCTTCAAATTCAAACGCCACCAAGGTGCTGTTTCCGTGGATGTGCCGAATCGGCGCTTCCCGGTCCGGTTGACTGTTTCCCCAGCACTGGGTGAGCCCTCCTTCGAGAAGCCCGCATGAACGCGTCGCCTCCACGAATTCCGCCTCGATGATGTCGCAGTCGGATCCCCCGATTTCGGGCCAACCGCAGTGCCATCTCTCGGCTCGTCCAGTGGGGCCGACTCCCCACCCCACCGCGCCGTTGGCGTGCCAGACGGCGGTGCGCCATGGACTATCGCCGATGTGTGAGTACTCGTTGCCCTCCGGCCAATCGTCGGAGTTCCAGCACGCCACTCGGCCGCTCTCGTTCCGTGCGCAGGGGTGAGACGACAACTCTGTCCATGAGGGTGGCGATGAGGTAGCGACTGTGCCAGTCTCCGTTGAGTCGGAGATAGCACTCGTGCAGGCCGACAAGACTGCGACTGCGACCAACATTTATCTACCGAAGGCCGACATGATGTCACTGCACTCCGCGTACGGCGTCGAGTTGTTCTCCTCCACGCCGACCACCGGGTCGAGGACGAAGCTCGTCCACGCCCATACGTCGTCTCTGGCGGTCTCGGTGGTGCCGTCACCGCTTAGCGAGATGAAGGTGCAGGTGCTCTCTTCGAGCCATGCCTTGTCGTCGCCGTTGCCTCCGATGAACTCCAAGGCTGTGGGGCATACGGAGTTCTCGGGGTAGGAAGTTCCGCATAGAACGTCGGCGCCATCCCCTCCGTCCACGGAGTCCCCGGAGCCTAGCCCGCCGTAAAGAACGTCATTGCCACCATGGCCGTTCAAGTCATCGACCCCGTCGCCGCCGTGGAGTTCATCAGCAAGAGCTCCCCCATGCAAGGTATCTGCGCCGTCGCCGCCGAACAATACGTCGTAGCCGGACTGCCCTTTGAGGATGTCGTTTCCGTCACCACCGTGAAGGGTGTCCGCGTTCCCCTGGCCCTCCAAGATGTCAGCTCCCGCCTCGCCCCAGATCTCATCGTTGCCCGCACCACCGAATATTTCATCGTTGCCAGCGCCTCCGAACAACCAGTCGGCGCCGTTTCCTCCGTAGAGCTCGTCTACATCGTCTCCACCGTCGATGCGGTCGAAACCGTTCCCTCCGTATATTCGGTCGTCGCCGGCGTTTCCGCGGATATGGTCGTCATGCCCAGGGTTCCCGAAGATCACGTCGTCGCCATCCTGACCCTCCAACAGTTCGTCGTAGGTGGTGGCCGTCGAGTGCGAGCCTCGCATCACGTCGAATCCTGCTCCTCCATACGCGACGCCATGCATCGGGTCGCCGGAGGTCCAGTATTCAAGATTGTAGCTTCCACCGCCGTAGGTGAAGCTCACGTCCTCGTCATTTAGCGCGCTTCCGTAGAGTTCGACCTGTCGAACCTCCGCACCACCATCGTCCTCTGCGTGGCAACAGAAGTAGACGTGGGTGGTGTCGGTTGCGCAGTCACCGAACACGGTGATGCTCTCATCGGAACCGGTGTAGTTCACGGCGTAGATGTCTACGTCGGCCAGGCAGCCCCTGGGCGTGGTCTGGCAGCGCAGCGTGTACGTTTTCTCAGCTGCGCAGAAGTTGGAGCAGGATTCGCTCACCCAGGGTGAGGGCGCTTCCCCGGAAGAACAGTCATCAACTGTGAACGCATGGGATGCCGCCGGGTAAGCCAACAGAATGAGGGCGGCGACGGCCACCAACGTGCGGACGGGTGTGTTGGGGGGGGGGTAAAGCTCACGAATCCTCCAAGTGTGAGAGTACAGGATCCTCTTCGGCTCGTCAACGAGTGCTTGCTTTCCCGTGTGCTTAGACCCACAGGAACGGGACGAACGCGACGATCAGCAACGCGGTCCCCATCACCAGCATCGGCACCAGGATGTGCTCGTGCCGCTGGAACCAGGTGTCGGCCGGCACGTCTTCCATGTCGGCCGCCGCGCCGATGACCTGGCGCGCGAGGAGGTGGTTCAGGGCCACGGGGGGCGTGAGGTAGCCCAGCTCGAACGCGCAGAGCACCATCATCCAGAAGTGCACGGGGTGGATGCCGTTCGCGAGCGCGACGCCCTTGAGCGTGTACGAGACGAGGATGACGGCCCCGAGCGCGTCCATCGTCATCCCCACCAACACCATCACAACCACCAGGAACGCCATCGCGGTGAAGGGCGAGCCGAGGTCCTCCGGCAGCAGGCTCATCACCTCCGACCGCTCGACGACCTTGCCCAGACCGACCGATCCGACCATCACGAACAGGAGCGCCCCGACGTGATGGGCGGATTCGCCGGTCCCGCTGCTGAGTGCGCGCCAGGTGTGCGGGTCGTCGGGGGTGCCCGTGGCGCCGCGCCGATCCCAGAGCATCCAGGCGAGGAGGATGCCGGGCAGCACGAACGCAGCGGTGTGTTCGGTGACCGTGGTGCCGAGCACCCAGGCGTAGACCAGCAGCATGACGACGCCGATGCCGAGGTAGGGCAGCAGCGGGACGAGAGCGGCGCCCGACTTCTTCAGCGCCGACCCCATCGGAGGGAGCTTCAGGGGCTCGCGATTGCGGACCAGCATCGCGATCAGGAACAGGCCCGCGGTGAGCGCGAACACCCAGCGGCCCCAGCCGAACAGGGAATCGGTGGTGACCTCGGTGTTGAGGACGGCCACGAGGACCACCACCAGACAGGGCCGCAGCACGACCCCGAGGCTGCCGGACATCGCGGTGGCGGCGAGCGCGATGCGCGGACGGGCGCCGTAGGCCGTGAGGCGCTCGAAGATCACGGCGCCCACGGCGATGACGAAGATGCCCGACGCCCCGGAGTACGCGGTGGGGAGTGCCGCGAGCACGACCACCAGCCAGGCCAGCAGGTTCGGCGGGAGCTCGAAGGGCAGCAGCAGGTCGAACACGAGGCGGGCGACGCGCGTTCTCGCGAGCAGCATCCCCGCCCAGATGTACAGGCCGATGCCTACGTAGACGCTCGGGACCTGGAGGAACGAGTCCAGGGCGATGGCCTGGCCCGACCAGTTGGGGTCGCCGGAGTCGGTCTCTTCGAGCAGCACGAACCACACGAAGGCGATCAGCGCCATGTACGCGAAGAGCGGCACGACCATGAACAGCCGCGGGATCGACCGCTCCCGGGTGTCGGAGAACGCGGGGGGCTTTGCGAGTTGCCAGGCGCTCGTAGCGGCCAGGACGGCGAACCCGGCCGCCCACATCGGGTACAGCTCGAGGTTGTCGGCTTCGGCGCCCCCGCTCTGCTTCACCCGCCAGAGGTCGATGCTCGACCCCGCCCACGCGACGAACGCGACCAGCTGAGCGACCTGGGAGACGCGGTGCTCGAGAAGGGTCTCGGGGTCGCGCAGCGAGATGTGGGCGCGATGGCGGGTGGTCTGGAGCCCCCCGAGCAGCACGAGCAGCAACAGCAGGTGTTTGCTGTACGGGAACTTCGAGACCGCGCTGATCGCGTTCTCGACCGTTCGGAACGCCCGCACGGACGGGGTGAGGCGCTCGGAGATGGCTGCGAAGGCCTCGTGGTCGGCCGCACAGCGCTCACGCAGGTTGCGCAGTGCCGGGCAGTTGACGTCGGGCTTGCTGGGCTCGGGGTCTTCCGCGAAGGGGTCGCCTTCCTCTGCGAAGGGGTCGTCTTCGCCCGCGAAGGGATCCTTCGAATCGCCCGCCTCATCGGGCTCTGGAGCGGGGTCGTCCGCGAAGGGGTCCTCGCCGTCGAACGGATCCTCGGGTTCGGGCGCTGGAGCCGGCGCGGGGTCGGGGTCTTCCGCGAAGGGGTCCTCGTCGCCGAACGGATCCTCGTCACCGAAGGGGTCTTCGCCGTCGAAGGGGTCGTCGTCCGCGCCAGGTTCGGGAGTGGGGGAGGGAGCAGCGTCCGCAGGGCAGGCCTTCAGCCGCTCGTCGAGCTCGTCCAGGTCGCACGTGGGCGTGTCGGGATCGGTGCGCAGCTCGGCGGCGTAGCCCTCCCAGATCCTGCCGCCCAGCTGCATCGCGACGGTGGACACGTTGGCCCCGAGCCCGACGACCATCGCGAGGAGCAACAGCCCGAAGACCACGGCTGTGACGACGCGATCGAAGGGGTCTCGTGCGGGAGGGGTGGCGGACACGGCGCGACTCTACCGCGATTCGCGCAGCGATCTGATCAGTACAGCCCGGCCGGCATTCCGGTGTCCACACCGCTCCCCGGAATCGCCTGCGAGCAGGTCACCTCGAGCTCGTACGCGGCGGGGGTGATCGAGGTCTCGACCACGATCATGTGGCGGCCCGTCTTCATCCACACGAAGCCCTCCGTGAACCCCGGACGCCACGGATAGTCCATGGACGACGCGTGTTCTGCGTTCTGCACGCAGCTCTTCCAGTTGTCGGGGACGCCGCTGAACAGGACGTTGTTGATGGTGCCGCAGGCCGTGTGGAAGTCGACGCGGGCGACCGTGTTCGCCGGGACGTCGACGATCCAGCCGCGGTCGGCTCCGTCCAGGCTGTAGGAGCCCTGGAGCGAGCGTTCGCGCTTCTCGTAGAACGCCGTGGGGAAGGCATTCGCATCGTCGACCGTGAGGCGATCGACCACCCGATCGTCGCAGGTCAGGATCTGCTTCGCACATCCGTTCGGCCCCGGTGTCGCGGGCGGAACGGTTTCGCAGTCGCTCGCTTCCAGCAGGTGCTCGGCCTGGTCCAGGCGGGGACGGGGAGTGGTCTCGAGGTCGAGCCACTCCCGGATGAGTGCGGGGTCGGGCGCGCTCGTGCGGACGTCGATCACCATCCCATCCTGGACGACCACCAGGAAATCCGGGATGTAGGGCGGCAGCGACGGGTCGACCGCTTGCGGGCCCGTCACCCAGGACTCGGCGCGCCGCGGCACCCGCGACCAGGTGGTCATCCGCCCGATGGTGCGGGGCATGTGGTTGAGTGCCATCGTGTGCGCGGCGAACCCATCGGGCTGGTGGTGGTCGATGAGGTGCAGCTCGGCATCGGGGAACGCCGTGGGCTCGACCCAGTCCAGATCGCCCGTCTCGAAGGGCTTTCCGGCCCACTCCCACGGCACCTCCCACACCCGCGAGGCGTACGTACGCGACGTGGCGTGGGTGTGGACCAGCGCCCGGAGCTGCAGCGACAGCCGGGCGGCCTCCTCGTGGTCGGTGACTTCGTCGGAATGCCAGGTGGTGAGCTGGGTCAGCTCGTCCAACAACCTCTGGGCACGGGCCTCCTCTGCATCGTGATCCGGAGCGGGAGGAATCGCGACCACGCAGCGGGTGCTGTGGCACTGATCGATCACGTCACCCAGGGTGCCGACGGGCTCGATGCGCTCGGCGTTCGGTGCATGGGAGCAGTGGGGCAGCAGCCGCAACGTGCCCAGACCCAGGTGGGTCCCGGGCCGCAGCTTGTGGGCCTGGATCTTCAGCTCCCCTTTCGCGATCGCGGGCAGCAGCTCGTCGATGGGGGTCTCCGGAGGCAGTGCGCGGGAGCCGGGAAAGAAGGGGTCGGGGGTCAGGCCGTCCGGTGCGAGCGGGATGTCTGCAGTGCGGGTCTCCCAGCGCTCGACGAGCACGGCCCGTTCGGGGAGGAGCAGCGCGAGAACCCCGATCAGCACGGCTCCGGTGGCGAGTGCGGTCGCGACGAGCTCCCGTCGGGTGCGACAGGTGGCGAGGCCGGCGACGAGCAGCAGCGATGCGGCGATGAGGAGCGGTTGCCAGGTGGCGATCCACCACAGCTCGTCCGACGGCAGGTCGAGGCCGTGGGGAGGCATCGGGTAGTGCCCTTCGGGGCTTCCTTGGGCGATCGTGGCGAAGATGCCGGCCATCACGAGGAGGACGTAGGTGCTGACCACGACGGGAACCGCGCGCCGGAGCCGGGAGGGAGGGCCGATTCGGGGTTCGAGCATCGGGAACAGGGCGAGGACGACGCCCATCGACGCGAACCCGAAGCCCACCCGGATGGGCGTGGTGCCGATCCCGAGTGCGAACACCCCGACCGCCAGCCCGAGGGTGGCGATGGCGCGACTCCCGCTCGAAGGCAGGCCGAAGCGGTGCAGTCGGAACAGCGCGTGGGTCCAACCGATCCCGCTGAACACGGCAGCGGACAGGGACAGACCCGCACTGGTCGAGGGCGCGCCCAGCATGGGAATGGCGGCGAGCGCGATCCACACCCCGATCGGGGGGAGGCGTCGGACGACCCGACTGACGAAGACCAACAGGATCGCCACCAGCGGCGGAACCAGGACCGAGGCGACCTGCAGGAGGTCCCAGACGACCTCGAGGGTCAGCGCGTTCCACAGGTCGTTCAGAAACGTCGGAATCGGCCCCACCGGGCCTCCTGGCTACTCGAGCTTGTCGGCGCACTCCGCGCGACTGCTGTCGGCCTTGCAGCGCAGCTGGCGCATGACCTTCAGCATCTGCCCATCGTAGCTTCCCTGGTCGCGCAGGCCGATCCGCACTTCGCGGAACATCTGGGACCAGGCGTCGGACTCGCCTGCGGGGATGTCGACCCAGTACTCGGCCGGGATGCCGTCTTCGGCCTTCTTCGCGACCTTCACGGCGTCGTCGTAGTTCTTGGCGAACCACTGGCGGGCCTTCTTCCCGAAGCCCTCGCCGAACTTGGACTGGCGCACCATC
This sequence comes from Myxococcota bacterium, assembly GCA_965224055.1. Taxonomy (GTDB): domain Bacteria; phylum Myxococcota_A; class UBA796; order UBA796; genus JACKEQ01. Next base: position 8,852,458 of record OZ245034.1, read on the forward strand.
ACCTGCATGGTGGCTTGAGCCAGCGGGCGCTTGAGGATGCCCCCCTCGTCGCCGATTCCGCGGTGCAGCTCGAAGGGCTCGTAGGCGGGAGCACTCATGTAGCAGGCGTCCACGGCGCCGTTGTTGAACTTCGGACCGATGGTGCCGAGGTCGGCAGCGACCATGACAGCACCCACCCGCTCGACCATGGCCGGGGCCGCCTTGTCGTAGTCCATGGTGGCGATCCGCTTGCCGGCGAGCTCGGGAACGCTGTCGACGTTCTTGTCGCGCACGAACAGGTAGACCGCACCCACGGGGATGAAGCCGACGGTCTCGTTGCCGTCCTTCACGAGCTTCTTCGCGGCCCCGTCGCTGTTCGCCAGCGTGGTGACGAGCTGACCCAGCAGCGCGTAGTCGGGCAGGGCGCCCATGGCCTCGATGGTGGAGGGGAACCGGTTGAACCGCTGCAGCCGCACGCCCGTCGCCACGACGCCGTCGCAGTTGCCGGCCTCGTAGTCGTTCGCGGCGGTCTCCTCGTCGGTGTACGCCTTGATCTCGATGGACTCGCCCCAGCCCTGGGCTTCGAGCGCGAACTCCTCGAGCATCGCGTGGTACTCGCCGGCCTTGCCAGCGGGGTCGTACGCGCACAGGGTCGCGGCTTCGGCGGCGGGGGCGATCCCGGCCAGCGAGCCCAGGCCCAGGGCAAGACCGAGCATCTTGGAGATGAGCTTCATGGTGCGTCCTCTGTTGGTTCGTCTGCGGAGTCTTCGGTGGAATCGTCCGTGGAATCGGGCGTTCCGAAGGGGTCGGCGCCGAACGGGTCCTCTGCGAAGGGGTCTTCGGAGGGTTGCGGTGTGACCGCCTCGTCGGTGGGGAGCTCGCCGAAGTCCTCGGTGCGATGGCCGCGCTCCCGGGCCCACAGCAGGTCGGATTCGTGCAGGACCACGGTGCGGGCGTACTCGTCGAGCATCGCCCATTCCTGCGCGCGCGGGGTGTTCTCGAGGGATTCCGCCATCGCGGTGATGCCTTCGCGCAGACGCTCGTCGTCGCCGGCGTTCCCGGCCAGCTTGGTGTAGAGCGCCCACCCGATCCGCACACCGCTCTTCTCGCCCGCGATGGCGGCGTCTTTCAGGGCCTGCCAATGATCGATGTCCTCGGGGCCCGACCCCGGAACGGCCACCCAGCTGGCGGCCTGCAATGCCGAGGGGACGTGCCACCACGTGGCGTCGTCCAGACACGGAGCGGCCCGACCGACCCGTGAGGCCGTGTCGAGAGGGATACCGACGTGTCCGCCGCTGGCTTTGTCGTTGAGCATTCCGAGTGTTCCGGCAACCAGACCCACCAGGTACGCGATCTCGTCCTTACGCTTGATTGCAGGGCACTCGGCGCTGTTTCCGAGCTCTCCGAAATAGAGGTTCGCCCTGTTCCATGCGCTGGCGTCGCGAAGCGCGGATCGACTGCGGTAGCGCGACTCGCGCGCGCGGGCATCCTTGACGGCCGCCACCCGACCCGGTCCGACGGGCACGATGGTCTGTGCGGTGACGCTGTCGAGCTCGGCTTCCCAGGCGCGGGACTCGTCGCACAGCGCTGCCACGGCGTCGGCGATGATCATGGCCGCCTGGGGAGGCTGGTTGGGGATCGCGCCCAGCGGATGTCCGAGGGCCTCGCCGATCTTGCACGTCCGATCGACGTCGCCCACCGCCAGGGCCGTCGGCACGACCCGCTTGATGGTGAGGTTGTCGACGGTCTTGCGGACGCATCCCGGCCCCGTCGAGGTCGCGAGCGTCAGGACTGCGAGAATCGCGAGAGAGCTTGGCTGGAAGAGTCGCACGGCCGGGGAGGTATCCGGGTCGACGCACCGGGCCCAGTGCACGATGCACCGTCGCAGCCCGAGAAGTGTCCGGTCACGGGCGCACCCGGATGTGCGACGAATCGAGTAGAGTCCCGTCAAGGAGGAGCCATGACAACGCTCGGAATCGTCGCCCGGACCACGGGACTCTCGACCCTCTTGTTGGTGAGCACCGGGCTGTTCGCCTGCGATCAGGCGTCTACCGGCGATGTCGTCGTCCCCACACCCGACATGGGCGAAGCGTCCGCCGCAGACGGTGCGGATGCACACGATGGCGCTGGAGGGCCCGCCACCACGGGCGGTTCGAGCGGACAGGCTGCAAGCGGTTCGACAGGCTCGGGCGGCGAGAAGGCCGTCGAGATCGAAGACGGCGTGCGCGTGGGCGGCAAGAACGGCGTGCTCGTCGGTGCCCAGGACGAGGTCGACGGGGTGCGCATCGGCGGCGAGTACGGCGTCATGGCCGGCAACGACGGCAACACCCAGGGTGTGCGCGTCGGGGGCGACAACGGCGTGGTCATGGGCCAGGACAGCGAGACCCAGGGTGTGCGGGTCGGCGGCAAGAAGGGCGTCGAGGTCGATGTGAAGAAGGGCGTGAAGATCGGCGGCAAGAAGTTGTTCGGAAAGTGATGTCGCCTGCGTGACGCACCCGGACGCCGAGCGCCCAGAGAGCTTCCGCGACGAGGTCGACGGGGTGAATCGCCAGCGGGTCCGCTGGGTGGTGCCCGCCATGATCGTCGCGCACCTGGTGCACGTCTGGGCGTTCTGGGTCCCCGCATCCGAACAGGCTGCTCTGGGTGCCGACATGGTGCGGTTCCGAGCGATGGTGGTCGGGATCCATGCAGCCACCGCGGTGGTCGACGTCGCGTTCGCCGGCCTGGTGTGGTTCGGTCCCCGGCGCTGGATGCGGGTGCTCGCTCCGTCCATCGTGCTGGTCTACCTGCTGCACGGGGCGGCCATCGCCGCGGCCGATCAGCTGAACATCCCCACCGTGACGCCGTTTCTCGCGTACTCCATCGTGTGTGCGCTGGTGGTCGTGATGCACCCGACGACCGCCGCAGGCGTGTGGGCCGTCGGAGTGGTCGCGTATCTCGGCGCGTTGTTCGGATTCCAGGACGATCCTGAGCTCCGCCGGCCGTTCCTGCTCAACGGGCCCACCGTCACCATCGCGTCCGTCGCCATCACCTGGTTGTTCTACAGCGCCCGCAAGCGGGACTTCGAGCAGCGGCGGATCATCGCCACCCAGCAGTCGGAGCTCGAAGCGCTGAACACCGCCCTCGAGCGCCGGGTGGCCGATCAGGTCGAGGAGATCCTCCAGCGTTCGAAGCAGATCGAGGCCCTCAACCTGCAGCTCCGGACCCAGGTGCGCGACCGGTCCCGCGCGCTGGCCGTGGCCCTGGAACGCCTGGCGGACGCCGACATCCAGACCCGACCTCTCGAAGGACGCCTGCTGGACGGGCGTTTCGAGGTGCTTCGCCGCATCGGGGTCGGCGGGATGGGGGCGGTCTACGAGGGAGTCGATCGCCACACCCGGGAGCGCGTGGCGATCAAGACGGTGCGGGGGGACCTCGGGAGCACGGGGCTGTTGAAGCGATTCCTGCGCGAAGCCGAGGCCGTCGCGACGCTGAGGCATCCGGCCATCGTGCGCATGCTCCACGTCGACATCGACGAGGATGGGACGCTCTACCAGGTCCAGGAGCTGATCCAGGGGGAGCCGCTCTCCCAGGTCCTGGACCGGCACGGGCGCTTCGCCCCGCCGGTCGCGACCCGTCTGTTGGCCGAGCTGGCCGGAGCTCTGGCAGCGGCCCACGAGCGCGGGGTGGTGCATCGCGACATCAAGCCGGGCAACATCATGTGCACCCGTACGGCTCCGGGTCTGAAGCTGCTGGACTTCGGCATCGCCAAGCTCCGGGAAGCCGTGCAGGTCGCCCAGATCGAGCAGAACGCCGAGACCGGCGAGTTCTTTCGCTCGCTGCCGCCGCGGTTCGGAGAGGAGACCACGGACGGCGAGGGCTCCCCGCTGTCGACCGAGCCGCTGACCCGGACCGGGGTGGTCGTCGGGACCCCCGGGTACATGGCGCCCGAGCAGCTCGCGGGGGCGGGGACGGGCGTGGCGGCCGACATCTACGCGCTCGGCGTCGTGGGCTGGGTGGTGCTGTCGGGCCAGCGACCCGTCTCCCAGGAGGACGGCGTCACGCCTCCGGGGCTGCACGGGCTGGGCGCGCCCGCACCACTGCTGTCCGTGCTCTCCGACTGTCTGGCGTCGAAGCCCTCGGAACGACCGTCTGCGAGGCGTCTGGCGGAGTCGCTGACCACACTGGCGGACTCGCTGGGATCCCGGCCCCTGCACCAGAGCGTGGAGCTCGATGCGGTTCGACAGAGCACGGGCGGCGACAGCGAACCGACGGCCTACCCCACGCTGGACTGACTACGCGCTGCCCTGCGCGATGTCTCGCCAGAAGCGGACGAATCGCGGTGCGTCCACCTGGAGCGCGACCTCGCACGACCGGTCGGGGGTCGCAGGCGCGAAGCGGATCCGGCCCCGCCACAGCGGCACGGAAGCGGAGACGGGTCGCGCCCGGGTGGTGGTGAACAGGGCGGGGAACCGGAGCCAGATCGCGGGAAGCAGATCCCATGGATGGAACGCCGGCCGCCCGGTCAGCAGGGGCGCGAGCTGCAGCCAGTGCCGACACCGCTCCGCCATCCAGGCCGGCAGCACGTCGACCTCCTCTGCCCCGAACCACACCTGTCGGCACACCTCCATCGGGAACAGCACATCCGTACGCTCCAGGGTGACGGCGGCCGCCGCTGGATCGCACGCGAAGTTGAACTCGGTCGTGTGCAGCGGACGGAGGTTGGGCATGCGGCGGTTGGTGCCTCCGAGCACGATGAGGCGTTCCCACCGAGCCCCCCGGAGCAGGGCCGCCGCGATGTTGGTCATCGGCGCCAGCGCCAGCACGGTGCCCTGGTGGTCGAGCAGTCGATCCACCGCATCGGACTCGACCTGTCCGGGCTGGTCGGCGCCTCTGGCCACCGGCAGACCGAACCGGTCGCCGAGCTCTCGGGTGACGCGCCAGGTGTCGTGGCCCGGGGCGTTTCCGTAGCAGCTGGTGAGCCCGACGACGTCCAGGCCGGACGCCACGGCGAAGTGGATCGCGATCGCGTCGTCCACGTCGGACAGCGGCAGCCCGAGCGCGGGGTCGGTGTCGATCAGCAGACCACGGGTGGGAACGGAGACCTCCAGACCACGTGGCCGGGACCGACCCTATACCACCGGGGTGGCCCCCGGACGACCTGCAGACCGATCTGCAAGGTGCGGTGAGCCGTAGGATCGGTCGAGAGCGGGTGGTAGGGTCCATCCCGTTCGCTCAGCGATCCGCGAGGAGCCCCGATGTCTCTGCCTGTCTCGTCCATTCTCCGCCGGTGGCCCAGTGCGGTCGCGTTCGCGGTGGGTCTTGCAATTCTCCCGATGAACACGGGCTGTTTCAAGTACGAGAAGCCCCTCGTCAAGGTCGACGAAGACCCCGCAGCCGGGGAGTTCCCCCACGACATCTACGCCGAAGTGCTCGAGGGTCGCGTCACCGAGGACGGTCTCATCGACTACGCCGCCATCCAGGCCGACCGCGAGGCTCTCGACCGGTACACCGGGTTCATCGCGCGGGTCTCCCCCGAGAACGACCCCGACCTGTTCCCGGACCGCTGGCACGAGATGGCCTACTACATCAACGCCTACAACGCGCTCGCGATTCGCGGGGTGATCGACCGGCCGGGGCTGAACAGCGTCGACGACATCAAGGTCGAGTACTTCTTCTACACCCGCTACAGCCTGGGCGGAGACAAGCTCGACCTGTACCGGCTCGAGAACAAGGTGATCCGGCCTCGCTTCGAAGACCCCCGCATCCACTTCGCGCTCAACTGCCAGTCCGGTGGGTGCCCGATCTTCCCGCAGACCCCGTTCTATCCCGAGGATCTCGACGCCTTCCTCGACGAGCAGACCACCCGCTTCGTCAACCATCCCGAGAAGGTCCGCAAGAAGGAAGGCAGCGACGGCGTGTGGGAGGTCAGCCAGATCTTCGAGTGGTACGCGGTGGACTTCGAGGACTCGGGTGGGGCCGCGGGCTTCATCCACCAGTTCCGGGACGAAGTGCCGGCCGATGCGACCATCGAGTACATCCCGTACGACTGGTCGCTCATCAAGCAGCCGGGGAAGGGGCCGTAGGGGCGCCCTCCAGTCCTACGGCTCGAACAACACCAGGCGGCCATCGGCCAGCGCCACGACCACGACGCCCTCGAACGTCCACAGGTCGGTTCCGCGGCCCGGGAGCGTGTGGGTGAGCGACCCGGCGGACGCGCTGTTCACGACGTTCAGCGTGTTGGAGTCGTCGGCGAGGTGCACCAGCGAAGGCTCCGCGGCTTCCGGGAACCAGCGCAGGCTCGTTGTGAACGGCACCGTGGTCGGCCCCGCGGTCCAGCCGTCGTCGGACTCCTCCATCGTGAAGACGCGCTCTGCGCCGAGCTCGATGTCGGTCTGGCGCAGAAACGGATGGGCGCCCAGCTCGCCCTGCACCCAGTCTGCCTCGGCCGGGTCGCGGGTGTAGGGGTGGAACGCGTCGTCCTGGGCGTACTCGACCAGCAGGCGTTGCGGATCCGACATCGGGCTGGCCTGCAGACCCGTGACCTCGAGGGCTTCAGCGACCGGAGTCCACGGCTCGAAAGACCCCGGGAACACGGGGCCGACGTGGGGTTGCCCCTCGGACTCTCCGATGCCCAGCACCACGGGTCGACCGTCCACCTGGACGAAGGCGACAGCGGGGGTGGAGGACGTCGTGCGGGACGATCCGTCGAGGGGGATCCGCACGGTGGGGCCCTCTTCCGAGAACACCCACACCGCCTGGCCATCGGGCTCGATGCGAACTGAGGTGGCCGACCCGGGCACACCGGGGGTCTGGATGCGCTCGGAACCTCCGACCAGCCTCCCCACGAACACGCGTCCCATGGCGTCCACGAGGGCGAGGGTCTGCCCATCTGCGGTGCGATCGACCGACACGGGCCGATCCCAGGTGTTCTGCGCATCCGGGAGGGTCGCTGCGTTGTCGGCGTCCACCGGCACCACCCGCGCGGTCTCGACCCGCACCCGATGGCGCCCGGACGGGTCCGAAGCGGGAACGAAGGGTAAGACGCCCTCTGGCATGGGCTGGATGACGGGGTCCTGGTCGACCGGCCAACGCCACACGGCTTCGTCGGCGCCGCTGCCGCGCAGGAACCACAGCTCTTCGCCGACCGCCAGACCGTCGGGGTGGGGCCGGGCCCGCGTGCGCTCCGACCGCTGGTTCTTCGGCACACTCCAGAACTGGCGCACGGCCCCGATGCGCCCGTCCAGGCACACGCCCCCGAAGTCGACCTGTACGCAGACCCGGCGACCGTCGTCGATCACCGCGACGGCCTGACGCGCGCCCCAGTCCCAGGTGGTGCGCTGATCGTCGGGGGCCTTGAACTTCCAGACGACGTTCTTCGTCGCCGCGCCCATGCCGACCTGGTTGCGGGCCTCGAGCACGAGGGTTCCGCGGCCCTCGATGCGGTCGCCGTCGATGCGAGCTCCGACCCAGCCGTCGGACACGCCCCACAGCGCCTCCCAGTCGGACTCCATGGGGGGCAGCGGCTCGCCGGACCGGGCGTCGTAGCGCAGGAGCCAGCTCTTCTCCTCGGACACCCCGTCGACGATCCGCTCGCCCAGCACGGCGATCTCGCGCCCGTCCGGGCTGAACGCCGCATCCACGGTGAACGCGTCGATGGCGAAGCGCTCCTCGCCGCTCGGCAGGTCGAACACCGAGAACGTCGGGCCACAGTCGACGCCCGCGCTCGTTCCTCCGGCGTCGATCACCAGCTCGAGGTGCACGCCGCGATCCGGGCAGGCCTGGAACGTGGTGACGACCTGGCCGTCGGGCTCGAATCCCGTGACCTCGCCGCGCTTCGACAGGGTCCACACCGAGCCGTCCGCGGCCACCCGGGCCACGCCGACGCCATCCGGTGCGCGCCACGCGGGGTCTCCGATCACCACGGTCGAGGCGTCGGCGGCAGGCATTGCGCCTGTGATTGCGAAGAGTCCGAGGAGGACCACGTCGTCTGCTCCTGTGGATTCCCGGGAACCGGGTGCCGTGGGGAGTAACCGGGCGTGCTAGCCTGAAGTCGTGCAGAAGCTCATCGAACTGTGGAACGCGATTCCGCGCGACAAGGAGTGGTGGCTCGACCAGCTCGCCATGGTGATGAACGGCTGCGCCATCGGGTGCGGCACCATCTTCGTCTGCTACTCCACCAGCGTGGTGGTCAGCATCTGCGCCTCGTTCATCGTCGCGAAGAACACCACCGAGGCGCTCACGATGGGCTTCGCGTGGGGCTCGACGCTCGGATTGCTCGTCACCATGGTGCTCGGCAGCGCCATGCTCTCCGTGATCGCCTGGTTGCGGGGCGCCTGAACGATGCGGGGCGCCTGACATCGAGCTGTTGATCGCCGCCGCCTGGGCGGGCTTCGGAGTGCGGACCTCCCGCGAGCCGCTCCCGTCCCGCGAGATCGAGAAGTCCGTCACCCTGCCCAAGGGCTGGACCGAGCTCGAGCTGGATCTGGCCCGGGCCGGGGCTCGGGACGCGTTCGACAGCGACGGCACACCGGTCCCCCTCGATGTGCCGTGGCGCACCACGCGCGCGGCCGCCACCCTCCGCTACGGGCTGGCGCCGGGGTGGGAGGTGTTCGGCACGGTGCCCCTGATGCTCGCCGAACCCGATCCCGATGGGCCCGTGCAGGCGGGGTTCTCCACGGTCGAGGTCGGCACCCGCGTCGCCCTGCAGCGGTCCGAGGCCCCATTCCACAGCATCGGGGTCGGGCTGGTGGGCCGGATGCCCCTGGGGTTCGCGGGTGGCGACCTGGTGGGCGGGGAGCGCGTTCCGTTGACGACCGGCACGGGGGATGTCCAGCTGCAGCTCGATGCGCGCCGGGCCTGGTCGGGGTTGCGGATCGAGCTGTCGCTCACGGCCATGCATCGGTTCGCGGGTCGGGCGCGCTGGGTGAACGGGGGGGCCGGAGGACGCGTCCAGCCGGGCGCTGTAGCGACCGCACAGCTCGAAGGGCTCGTTCAGGCGGGTCCGTTGGCCTTCGGGCCCGCAATTCGCTCGGTGGCGCGGGCTGCGGTGAAGGTGGCCGACGACGACGATCGGTGGATCCCGGTCCGGCGCAGCGGCGGTGGATCGATCGACACGGGGGGGCGGATGCTCGTGAACCTCACCCGGGGATTCGAGCTGGAGGCGCGGCTGCACTGGGTGGTGGTGGGCGAGGACCGCGACTTCGTGCGGCTCGACGAGCTGCATCCCGCCCGAACCCGCACAGCGGCGCTCGCAGCGCGGATCCGGTGGTGAGCGTGGGGACCGCCCTTCGAACCCTCGTCGCCGCGTTCGTGCTGGCCGTCGGGCCCGGGGTGCCCACGGCCGAGGCGTCGCGCTACGCCATGGATCACAACCATCCCGACCTGCGCTGGTTCACGATCGAGACCGAGCACACGGCCATCCACTACCCCGTGTCCCGGCGCGACCCCTCCCATCCCCGCTGGGTGTCGGGCGAGGGCACTGCGCAGCGGCTGGCGGCGGTCGCAGACGACATCTGGCTGCGGTTGTGCAGCGAGATCGGGTACTTCCCGGGGGAGCGGATCCAGGTGGTGATCCTCGAGCACACCGACGAGCTCGAAGGCTTCACGCTCACGCCCCAGGACTGGATCGTCTTCTCGGGCAACCCAGGTCCCGAGCTCGCCCGGATGCGCGGCCGGCTGGACTGGGTGGACGACCTGTTCGCCCACGAGCTCGCCCACGTCATCACGCTGAAGCACGCGGCCTGGCTGGCCGAGGGGTCGGGCGCCTACGGCGTGGAGGTCGGCGGGCTGGCGGAGGACGGTCCCAACCAGCTGGGGGTGTCGTTCGATCTGGACGACACGGATCCCCACTGGTGGAGCGAGGGAGCGGCGGAGTTCTGGTCCGAGCGGATCGGGGTGAACTGGTGGACGAGCGCCCGGGACATGACGCTTCGGACGACGGTTCGGAACGGTCGGCTGCTCTCCCAGCAGGAGTGGGGCGTGTCGCATCGCCTGGACGACTGGTACGACGGCGAGCGGGCCTACCAGCAGGGCTATGCGTTCCATCGCTGGTTCGCGCAGCGATACGGAGACGACGCCTGGCGCACCGTGATGGAGCGGGCCGGACGGCGCTTCCGGCTGGACTGGGACCGGGTGGTCGAAGAGGTCGCGGGCGAGTCGATGAAGGCGCTGAAGCGGGCGTTCGAGGCGGACATGCGTGCGCAGGCGGACGCTGTCGTGGCCGGTGTCGACGCTCGGGGCCGTGTCGAGGGCGAGGAGCTGTCGCTGTGGCCGTTGTCCTGGAAGGAGCGGTACACCTGGACGGCCGACTGGTGGGCCAACCGCGACGCGGACGACCGCGAGGATGCGCGCGAGGCGACGGGATCCATCCACCTGCACACCAGGTACTCTCCGGACGGAACGTGGCTGGGTCGGCATCGGTCGGGGTGGCTCGAAGTCCGGGCGATCGACGAGCACATGTGGAGTGCGCTGTCGGGCGAGCAGGTCGACCGCGAGCGGACCCGGGCGGCACGGGACCGGGACCGACGGCTGTCGATCTGGCTTCCGTCCCGGTACATGGCGGACTTCGACTTCGTCCCCGGGTCCGAGGGGGAGCCGGTCGACACCCTGGTGTCGGTGGCCTGGGAGGGCGAAGATCGGGTGTCGCTGGCGCCCGAAGCCTGGCGATGGACCCAGCTCTACCGGGTGGATCTCAGCCCCACCACCGAAAAACGCCGTCACCACGGGGGGCGGGAGACGGTCGAGGTGCTGGACGCCGCAGATGGTGCGGTCCGCGAGCGGCTCGAGGCGATTCCCGGCACCCTGCGCGCGATGGACCCCAGCGTCTCGCCGGACGGGCAGTGGCTGGCGTACACCCAGTACCGGAACGGGTCGTCGAACGTCTACATCTCGCGACTGGACGGCACCGAGAAGCGCGCGCTGACGTCCTGGACCGACGGCAGCTGGGCGAGCGGCACGGACTGGTCGCCCGACGGGACGCAGGTGGTGTTCGGGGCGCATCGCCACGACCAGCAGAACCTGTGGATCGCCGATGTGGCGGCGGGGTCCGTTCGGGCCCTGACCTCGGACGGTTGGGAGGAGGTCGATCCGCACTGGGACGATGATGGCATCTGGTTCTCCGCCGACGTCGATGGGATCTTCGACATCTTCGTGTGGCGTCCGGAGTCCCAGGAGATCCGCCGGGTGACCCGGGTGACGACCGGGGCGGTGAGCCCGTCCACCACGCCCGAAGGCCACCTCCTCTACACCCAGTACACGGCGTTCGGGTGGAAGGCGTTCGGGTTGCCGCGCACCCGGTTCGCGTGGGACGTCGAGACGGATCGTTTCACTGTGGAGGACGTCGGTGGAGATGGCGGTCCGCCAGAGCCATCCGAGCACGAAGCGCGCCCGTACCGCCCGCTGCGATCTCTCGCCGGCCTCGCGATCGGCCCGACGCTGCGGCTCGATCGGGGGTTCGACGGCCGGGTACGCCCGCGGCTCGGGGCCTATCTGCGGCTCCGCGATGCGGTGGAGGTCCACACCTGGAGCCTGGACTTCTGGGTGGGCGGGGATGCGTACGTCGCCACGAGCTGGGAGTGGCACCGGTTCTGGCCCGACGTCCGCTTCCGCCTGTCGCACTGGGCCGGTCGACGGGCGACGGGGCCGGGACTGGCCGCCGATCCGAGCCGCAAGGACCCCGATCGACGCATGCTGACGACCGGTTCGGTGACCGTGAGCTTCCCGTGGTCGGACACGCTGTCGTTCGACGTCTCGGGCTTCGGATTCCTCTCGCGCAGAGAGCGGGATTCGGGGTTCGAGCGGGTGTTGTCGAGCCGCGTGCTGGCGGTCGGCATGCGCACGGGGGACGCGGGGGCACTGCACCGGTCGAACACCCGGCGGGGGACCGCGAGTCGGGTGCTGTTCTCGCGTGGAGAGTCGGCCGGAGAACAGGCCTACGCCTACCACCGGGTGGAGCTCGACGCGAAGACCGTCTTCGACGCCCCGTTCGGCGAGGATCACCGCTTCGTCGCGAGCGTGGGCGGCGGGTTGACGGATCGCACGGTGCACCCCGAAGACGCCCTTCCGGTCGGGGGCGATCATCCGTATGCCCTGCGAAACGGCCGTGTTCAGGCCACGCGCGGGATGCCGGGCTACGCGCCGTTCGCGGTGTCGGGACAGCACGTGGGCGTGGGCGAGCTCGCGTGGCGGTTCCCCCTGGCGCGCGACCTGGCGGCGTCCGACCGGGGTCTCGAGCTCGGACCGATCTCGGTGGACGAGGTGTTCGGGCAGCTCGGCGGGCACATGGGAGCGGTGTTCACGGGGCGGCGCGCCGGCCGGGCACCTCCGGTGGTCCTGGGCGACGTCGCAGCCGAGCTCCGGGTGGGCGCGTCGCTGTGGGACGCCCGCTGGAACTCGACCATCCGGGGGGCGTACGGCATCCCGTCGTCGCTGCTCAGCGATGGTCTGGCGGGCCCCACCGTGCCGGGAGGATTTCGCTTCATGGCGTCGATCGGCTCGGGATGGTGATCGGCCTCCGCCGTCTCACCTTCTCGGGGGAACCGGTCACCCGGTCGTCGAGACATCGGCGATTCAGCAGATCGTGACAATTCGTGTGGAGTCGCCCGACGATCCCGTCACAACGCGGTGGATCGCGGGATTCTCTGACATTTCCACGCCGGATCCGGGCTGTCGCTGGGGCGTGTGTGCTCGTCGGGCGTAACGACTCGCTAAGACATGGTACGATGCAGTGCCGGGCGGGGTTCTCGGCCGACGGACACTCGAGTCCGCAGGTCGTCGGGTTTACATCCGGCTGCAGCGATGCACTCTACATCGCACCACGGTCCGACCGATGGTCCACAACAGGATTCACGAGGTCGGACGTCTTCGGATTTTTTCTGACGACCCGTCACGACGGCGCTACACTTTTCAACAGACATGCGGAGGCTCGATATGCGGATGATTCTCGGTTCAGCGATTGCAGCGACGGCTCTCGTCGGCTGCGCCAGCCCGGACTCGGTCGCGCTCGAACATCGTTCCGAGCTCACCGCGCAGACCCGGGGTGTCCAGCTCGGCGAAGATGGCCGCGTGTCCAACGTCGGCATGCTCGACACCACGTGCTCGGTCACCACCGAGTTCGCGATGATGTCCGACGACTTCGACTACCCGACAGACAGCGAAACCGTCGTCGACGCGTCCACCACGCCCGATGGCATCTCCGCGGTCGTCATCACGCCCGGCCAGGTCAACATCACCACGCCGGACCAGTTCCCGTGGACCAGCTCGTTCGAGGTCATCGGGGTCATCGATGCCCGCAAGACCGATGCCGGCTTCGTCGCCTCCTCCGTTCCGCCCACCGCCGGCCTCGACTGTGATGTCACCTGGTTCGACGATGCGGGTCAGGTCGTGGCGAGCGCAGCATCCCTCGGCATCGAGTGCGACGGCGAGTCCGACATGACCACCGACCCCGTCACGGGCACCACCTGGGTCTCCACCGACTCCGGCGTCGTGCGCGTCTCGCAGGCCGGAGACATCCTGTCGGTCGACGACACGCCCAACGCCCGCCTGTCCTGGGACGAAGATGCCGATGCGCTCTACCTGGGTGCTCTCGGCAGCGACACCGTCCGCGCTCTCGAAGCCGACGGCGCGCTCCGCTGGGAAGTCGCGGTCGACGGTTCGATCACGGCGCTCTCCCACATGGGCGAGTCCGCCAGCGCGGCTGTCAGCATCGAATCGTCCCTCGGTGGCGAGCTGATCGTCATCGATGGGCTCACCGGAGAGGTCGAAGCCGACCTGCCCACGCCCAGCTCCGCTTCGGCGCTGGATGTGTCGGGCGATGGCCGCGTCATGGCCGTCACCCTGCCCAACTCCGTGCATTACTTCGACGTGCTCGCGACCCAGTAGGATCGCCAGGCCGACCGGGTCGGGCAGGCATTCCGACCCACCCGGTCGATCACGTCACCAACGGCGCCCCGCACAGCTTGACCGGCTGGCGGGGCGTTGTTAGTTCACGCCGGTGGTTGGGGGGCCCCTGGGTCTCCCGAAGAGGGCCTGTAGCTCAGTTGGTTAGAGCGCACGCCTGATAAGCGTGAGGTCGGCAGTTCAAATCTGCCCAGGCCCATCCCTCGCCACCCCTGCTGCGCGCATGTTCGCACCGTGCAGCTCGGCGAGGCCCCCCGGGGGTGTAGCTCAACTGGGAGAGCACCTGCTTTGCACGCAGGAGGTCGTGGGTTCGAATCCCATCGCCTCCAGGGGGCCTGCGTCCGCCTTCTGGGTGTAAGGGCGCGACACCCTTCGCGTTGGACCTCCCACCGAGGAGGTTCCCATGCTCGCACTGCTCACCATGATCGCCGCCCCTGCTCACGCGGACACCGTGGCTGCACGCTGCTTCGTCCACGGCGCCACCGACCGCATCCACGTCGACGAGTGGCAGGCCTGCGACGGATTCACCGTGAAATCCGCCGACGGCCGGACCGTCACCTCCGAGGCGTACGACGGGAGCGGGTCCTACATCGTCGGTGAGGACGGACGCATCGTGATCTTCGTCGCGGACTACGCCACGATGACGGCCGACGACAAGGGGTTCACCGTCGACTGGCGCACCCGGGAGCCCGGCATCGGCGTGCGGATCTACCGGGATGGTGTGGAAGTCGCTTCTCACACGGTGGAATCTCTGGTCTCTCCCGCGGAGACGACGTCGAGCGTCTCGCATCTCGACTGGGTCGACGAGCGGACCTTCGAGGCGCCGATCACCGACACCTGGACCCTCACCACCCGCACGGGGCGAACCATCCCGTTCGACATCGCCGGATGAATTGCGCGGTCACGGGGGTACGTCGGCGCTCTTTCGTCCGCGTCGGACTCAGGGGCGCTCGACCTCGAGGGTGCAGGCGACTCCGTCGTCTCGGATGACCGTGAACACGGTGGTTTCGCTGGGCGACAGGAGGTTGCGGGCGGAGATGCTGCTGGAGCGTTTGCCGGGGTCGGGCCAGCGAACCCGGTGGTCGAAGCGGTGTCCTGGCCTCTCGATGCGCACAGACAAGAAGCTGTACTCTCTGGGCGGCGCTTCGGTCGATGCGATGTGGAACCCCGATACGCCGCGCTTCGGCCAGCCGTCCACCAGAGGTGCAGTGGTGCCGTCCATCGCGGTCACGTGTAGCGAGAAGACCCCCGATCCCGGGATCAGTACGAGAACTCGTCCAGCTTCACCTTGCCGCGGAACGTCCAGTAGACGGCCACGGTGTAGGACAACACCAGCGGCATCCCGATGACCGCCACGGTGGTCATGATCTGGAGCGTTCCGGTGGACGAAGCGGCCTCGTGCAGCGTCAACGAGTTCCCGCCTTCGAGCCGGGTGGGGACGAGCTCGGGGAAGAGTGCCGCGCCGAACAGGGTGACGAGGCACACGACGACGGTGGTGGACGACAGGAAGGCCTGCCCGGCGTGACCGTTGTGGATCGACCGCGCGACGTTGCCGACGGCCAGCACGTTCACGACCACGATGAGCCATGCGGCCGGGTAGGCCTGCAGGTGCCGGGTGACGTCCGGACGCAGCACCAGCGTGGCCATGGTCACCAGGATGTACACGACGTTGAACACGCCGAAGGTGCGCCACATGAAGCCGACGATGCGCTCCTGCAGCTCACCTTCGGTCTTCAGGTACAGGTAGAGGCTGCCGTGCATGGCGAACAGGCAGACGGCCAGCACCCCGACGCTCAGGCTGTACGGGTTCAGCAGATCGAGCACGTTGCCGGCGAAGCGGCTGTCGCCGTCGAGAGGCATTCCCCACACCAGGTTACCGACCGCCGTGCCCATCAGGAAGGTGGCGAGGAGGCTCGCGCCGAAGAACGCCCCGTCCCACAAGCGTCGCCAGAGCGTGGTCTTGACCTTGCTGCGGAACTCGATGGCGGTGGCCCGGAAGATCAGAGCCGCCAGAAGCCCGATGAACGGGAGATAGAACGCCGAGAAGACCGTGGCGTAGGCCTCGGGGAACGCCGCGAAGAGCGCCCCTCCGAAGGTGACCAGCCAGACTTCGTTGCCGTCCCACAGCGGGCCGATGCTGTTGATCACCAGGCGCCGCTCGTGATCGTCGCGAGCGACGAACGGATGCAGGATCCCGACCCCGAGATCGAAGCCGTCGAGTACGGCGTAGCCGGCCAGCAGCACGCCGATGATCACGAACCAGAGCAGTGCCCAGTCCATCACGCCTCCCCGCGCTGGAGGAGCGTGTTGCCGCTGGGATTTGCGCGGGACGCCGCGGCGTCGAGCAGGCCTCCTGACGGGGGGGTGTCGTCTTCCGCGGGGTCGTCCGGGCCGTGCTGGATCTTGCTGTTCATCACGTAGACCCACACGAAGAACAGCAGCGCGTAGATGGTCCCGAACATCAGGATGGAGCTCAGGACCTCACCGCCGGAGATGGTCGTCGACACGGCGTTCTCGGTGCGCATCAGATCCTGGACGATCCACGGTTGGCGACCGACTTCTGCACTGACCCATCCGAGCTGGTTGCCGGCGTAGGCGGGGAGTGGGGAGAGCACCGCGACCCAGAGCAGTGGCCGGGGCAGCCTCCCGAATGCGAGGGCCCCCCAGCTCGCGGCGCACAGGGTGAGGAAGAACATCCCGACGGCGAGCATGCCGTGGTAGGTCTGGAAGACGATGGCGGTGTTGGGCCAGTCCTCGCGGGGAGTCTCTTCGAGCCCCTCGACCGGGTGGTCGGGATCGAAGTGCAACAGCATGCTGAGCCCGCCTGGGACGGCGATTCCGAAGTTCACCGTGCGCGACTCGTCGTCCGGCACCCCGAACAGCCAGAGCGGGGCGGGGCCGGTCTCGTAGTGCCCCTCGTAGGCTGCGAGCTTCGCGGGCTGATGTTCGGCCACCACCTCTCCCTGGGTGTGACCGGACAGGAACGCAGACCCCGTGCCGAGCGACGCCACCACCAGCCCCACAACGAAGCTGCGGCGGGCGAAGATCTCGTGGCGGTTCTTCAGCAGGTACCAGGCGCTGATGCTGATCACGAACGCGCCTCCGAGGATGAACGAGCCCGACCAGACGTGCCACAACCGCGGGATGGCGGAGGGGTTGAAGACCATCGCCCAGAAGTCGTTGATCTCGGCGCGCGGGCCGAGGGGGGTCTCGACGACGCGGAAGCCCGCTGGAGTGTGCATCCAGCTGTTCGCGATCACGATCCAGATGGAGCTGAACAGGCCGCCGAGGAACACCATGGCCGTGGCGAAGGCGTGCACCCCTTTCGAGACGCGGTCCCAGCCGAAGACCAGCACGCCCAGGAATCCGGACTCGAGGAAGAAGGCGAAGATCCCCTCGGCAGCCAGGGCCGAGCCGAACACGTCGCCCACGTAGCGGGAGTAGGCGGCCCAGTTGGTCCCGAACTCGAACTCCATGACGATGCCGGTGGCCACGCCCATCGCGAAGTTCACCGCGAAGATGCGGGTCCAGAAGCGTGCCGCGGCTTCCCACTGCCGGTCGCCCGTGCGGAGCCAGGCCAGCTCCGTGCCCAACATCACCGCTCCGAGCCCGATCGTGAGCGGGGGGAACAGGTAGTGGAACATGATCGTCAGCGCGAACTGAATCCGACTCAAGAAGAGCGGATCGAGCCAATCCATCCAGCCTCCAGGATGCGTGCGTAATGGGACTGGGGCTCGCCGGCTGGCTTCCGCAGCCTTGCGCTGCGCGGGAAAATCCCCGACGCAGGACGATCAGGGCCTGCTGGCGGAGCGTGATATGCGCGGGGGTGTAGAGAAATTTGCAGGCGTCGGTTGCCTCCGGTGCCCCCGAGTACTACATATGCTATGGTTTTCATGTATTCGAGGACAAGAAGTTCTTGACGTGAAATAAGTCTCGTAGAATTCTCGCCACGGAGGCGCGATGTCGGCCATTCGGTCGGTCACCACACAACCCGATCGACTCGAAGGGGTCCTGCGAACGCTGCTGGAGTGCGGTGGGCAGGAAGTCTCGCCGTCAGCCCTCGATTCGCTGGAGGCGGCTGTCCGCGTCGACGGAGAGTGGATGCATCGCCTCGAGTGCGCGCTGCCGGCGGTCGGGCTCACCCTGCGATGGCTCCGGGGCGGCCCCGATGTTGCGCTGGAGCACGCCCGCTCCGACATGCCCCTGGTCACGTGGGTCGACGACGACACCGGCGGCCAGTGGGTCATCGTCGATTCCGTTCGGTTCAACCGGGTGCGCGTGCACAGCTACGGCTCGAGCATCGGCCACGGGTGGAAGGACCCCCTGCGGGTGTTCGGCAACCACGAGCGGGCGTGGGCACGGATCGTCCCGATCCTGCCGGCAACCCCGCTCGGACCCGGCAAGAAGGGGCCGCGTCCGCCATTCCGACGCTTGATGTCGCTCCTCCAGGCCGAGCAGCAGGACATCGCACTGGTCGTCATCTACGCGGTGGCCATCGGGGTCCTGTCCCTCGCCACCCCGATCGCCATCCAGATCCTGATCAACTGGCTCGCCTTCGGGGTGCTGCTGCAGCCGATCATCACGATCGGCGTCGCCTTGCTGCTGTGCCTCGCCCTGGTGGCTGCGATGCGGGCGGCTCAGCGCTACGCCGTCGAGATCATCCAGCGCCGGATCTTCGCGCGGACGGTGGCGGATCTGTCGGCTCGCCTGGCTCGGGTGCGCGTCGAGAGCTTCGATCGGTCCTACGGCCCCGAGCTCGCAAATCGCTTCTTCGACGTGCTCACCCTCCAGAAAGCCGCGAACGCCCTGCTCCTGGACGGGCTGGCGGCGGCGCTTCAGGCGCTCGTCGGCATGTTGCTGTTGGCGCTGTACCACCCCCTCCTGCTCATCTTCGACGTCTTCGTGGTCGGGAGCGTGGCCTTCGTCCTGTTCGTGATGTCGCGCGGCGCAGAGGCTTCGGCGATCCGCGAGTCCAAGAAGAAGTACGCCGTCGCAGCCTGGATCGAGGAGCTCGCACGGCATCCGCTGGCGTTCAAGCTCGGTGGCAACCGGCTCGGCGAGGGCCGCACCGACCGTCTCACCCACGCGTACCTCGAAGCGCGAGAAGGCCACTTCCGCGTGTTCTTCCGGCAGTACATCGGGATGCAGGTCATCCAGGTGTTGTTGCCGGTCACGCTGCTGATCATGACCGGGTTCCTCGTCCTCGAAGGTCAGCTCACGTTGGGCCAGCTGGTCGCTGCCGAGTTCATCGTCGCATCGGCGCTGGCAGGCGTCGCCAAGTTCACGGGCAAGCTCGAGACGGTCTACGACCTGTTGGCGGGCGTCGACAAGCTCGGAGCGCTCTTCGATCTGCCGCTCGAGCGCACCCACGGCGCACATCGCGAGCCGGCGACCGAACCTGCCACCGTTCGGCTGGAGGAGGTTCGCTTCGGATTCCCGGGGTCGGCGTCGCTCGGGCCGCTCGAGCTCACCCTGGGTGCAGGCAGTCGAACCGCGATCCTCGGCGCTCCAGGCTGTGGCAAGAGCACGGTCGCCGAGTTGGTCCTGGGGGTCCGCAGGCCGGTGTCCGGCGTCGTTCTGCGGGACGGCCTGCCGGTGGAGTCGTTGCGCCCGGCCGAGTTGTACGACGAGGCGGTTCTGGCCCGTCCTGACGGGCTCTTCGCGGGCTCTCTCCGCGACAACCTCACCATGGGCAACGGACTGTCCGACACCGAGCTGTGGCGCGTCATCGAAGAGGTGGGCATCGCAGATGCGGTCCGGCACCTTCCCCAGGGCCTCGACACCGAGCTCACGCCGTCGGGTACGCCGCTGTCCGACATCCAGGTGAGCGCGGTCCTGATCTCGCGGGCCATCCTGCTCGGTCCCCGCCTGCTGGTCATCGATGGTCTGCTCGACGGGATCCCGGAGTCCTGGGTCGACCGCTGGGTGTCCCATCTTCTCGACGGTCAGGCTCCCTGGACCCTCGTGCTGCTCACGGCCGACGTCTCTCTCGCCAACCGCCTCCCCAACGTTCTCGAGCTTCGAGAAGGAGCCCTGCATGTCCGTCCCCGCCTCACGACGGTCTGAGCACACGATCCTGGATCGTCCGCATCCGGACAATCCAGCTCTGGAAGGCCCGGCACTCGCTCGCATCCGGCCACCCGCGAGCGTGCGTGGGGTTGCCTGGCTCATCGCTCTGGCGATTCCGGTGTTCGCGTTCATCGCGCTCGTGGTGCCCTGGCAGCAGAACGCACTGTCGTCCGGACGCGTCATCGCCTATGCGCCTCAGGAGCGTCAGCAGCCCATCGAGGCCCCGATCTCGGGGCGCATCGAGACCTGGTTCGTGGCCGAAGGCGAGCGGGTGGTGAAGGGCCAGCCCCTCGTCGAGCTGCGCGACAACGACCCCGACCTGATGAGCCGCCTGGAAGGCAAGCGCGACACCGCGATGGCGGCGCGGACCGCAGCCGAGCAGCAGATCGCCAGCTACGAACGCAAGCTCGAGGCGGCGATCGCAGCCCGGGATCTGCAGGTGGCCGAGCTCGAGGCGAAGATCCAGGGAACACTCCAGAAGCGTGCCGGAGAAGCCGCCGAGAGCGAGACCGCGCAGCTCAACCTGGACCGCCTGGAGGTCCTGGCACAGGAGGGAATCGCCTCCACGCGCGACCTCGAAGTCGCCCGCATGAAGGCCCGGAAGACCGAGACGTCGCTCCAGGCCCGCAATCGGGAGATCTCGGCGATGCGTCAGGCTCAGCAGAAGGCCCGTGCCGAGGCGGAGTCCAAGATCGAGAGCACGCGCGCCGAGCTCGAGGCGGCTCGGAGCAAGCTGGCCGAAGCCGACCGGAAGGTCCTCGAGAGCGAGGTCAAGGTGGCCCGCCAGGCCTCACAGGTGATCCGGGCCCCCCGCGACGGCACCATCCTGCGTCTGCATGGCGGTCTCGGGGGTGGGCAGATCAAAGCCGGGGACGCCGTGGCGACGCTCGTTCCCACCACGGATTCGCGGGCGGTCGAGCTGTGGGTGGATGGCAACGACATGCCGTTCATCGACGAGGGCACGATGGTGCGGCTGGTGTTCGAGGGGTGGCCTGCACTGCAGTTCGTGGGCTTGCACGGTGCGTCCACCGGGACGTTCGAGGGTCGCGTGGCCTTCATCGACGCCACCGATGATGGGGCTGGCAAGTTCCGGACCGTGGTGATCCCCACCGAGCAGGCCGAGTGGCCCGATGGCGTACACCTGCGTCAGGGCGTTCGCGCCAAGGGGTTCTTCCTGTTGGGTCGCGTGCCGCTCGGGTACGAGCTGTGGCGGCAGATCAACGGGTTCCCGCCCATGCCGTCGGTCGAGAAGGGCGACAAGACATCGCTGCCCACCAACAAGAAGCCCCGTGCGCCGGCGTCTCTCAAATGACGTGGATTCTCGCCATCACCGCAGCCCTCGGGGCCCCCCTGGAGCTCTCCGAGGTGCTCGATGCCGCCGACCAGCGTATCCCGGCCATGGAGGCGGCCGAGGCGCGCGTCGAGGCTGCGGCGGGTGCGACCCTCGAGAAGCGCGGCGTGTTCGATCCCACGGTCGTGGGCAAGGCGTCGGTCTACGGGGGCAAGGAGCCCCGCAACATCGTGGACACCGCGGTGAAGACGAAGACCCTGTGGGGGCCGTCGCTCAGCGTGGGCTGGGTGCGGGGTGTGGGCGATGTCCCGCCATATCAGCTGGCCGACGAGACCGGCCCGTCGGGCGAGGTGTACGCCCGGCTCGATCTGCCGTTGCTCGAGGGGCTCGGCTACGGCGAGAAGCGAGCTGCGCTGGCGAGCGCACTCGCAAAGCAGGTCGGTGCCGAGGCCAGTCGAGACGACATCGTCCGGAAGGTACGCTTCGAGGCCGCCAAGCGGTACTGGGCCTGGGTGGCGGCCGGGGCCGTGCTGCGGGTGGCGCAAGACCAGCTCGACCTCGCCCGACGGCGGACGGCGGCCCTCGAGCGCCAGGTGCAGATGGGCAATCGGGCCCAGATGGACCTCGTCGACAACGAACGCGTGCTGAACGAGCGGCTGGCGAAGGTGGCCTCCGCCCGGTCGAAGCTCGAGCTGGCGGCTCTCGACCTGTCGTTGTTCCTGCGCACCGACGAGGGCGTGCCGCGGGTTCCCGGAACCGACGAGTTGCCGACCGTCTGGCCCCCTCCCGACCCCATCCCCGAGGTGCCGGAGCTCGGCGATCTCGGGT
Source organism: Myxococcota bacterium (assembly GCA_965224055.1). Classification (GTDB taxonomy): domain Bacteria; phylum Myxococcota_A; class UBA796; order UBA796; genus JACKEQ01. The sequence goes on from OZ245034.1 coordinate 8,874,503, forward strand.
TCCGTCCCGACCAACGAAAGCTCGAGGCGAAGGTCTCCGCGATCGACGTCGAGCAGCGGTGGGCCCGCAACCGCCTCCTCCCCGAGGTCACGCTCTCGGGCGCGGCTTTCGAGCCGCTGGACGCGGACAAGAAGCGCGAGGTGATGGCGGGCGTCGCCATCGAAGCCCCGCTCGCGTTCCGTGCGGGCACCGGCGCACGTCGGTGGGCGGACGCGGAACGAATGGCGACCGAAGCCGATCGTCGTGCACTCGAAGACGCGATCCGCGCCGAGATCGAGGGCGCGTTCCTCGCTCGACGGCTCGCCGAGGAACAGGCCGAAGCCGCACGACTGGCTGCTCAGCGCGCCCAGGAAGTGCTGACGCTGGAGCGGCGTCGCTTCGAGCTCGGTGGAAGCGACCTGTTCCAGCTGTTGCAGCGCGAGAAGGCCGCGGCTTCGGCGCAGAAAGCCGAAGCCGACGCCGAGTACCGCCTGCACGTCGCCGACGCTGCCCTCAGAGCGGCCCTGGCCCTATGACCCATGACCCGACCCATCCCCCGACAACCCCCTCGAGGAGAGGACCATGAGCACCGACTGGACCTTCCTGACGAACCACGCCCACATCCTGCTGCTGATGTCGCACGACCCGGATCTCCGGATGCGTGACCTCGCAGAGCGGGTCGGAATCACCGAGCGTGCGGTCCATCGGATCGTGCGGGACCTGACCGTCAGCGGCTACATCGACATCGAGAAGAACGGACGGCGAAACCACTATGTGGTGAACGTCGACCGTCCGATGCGGCATCCGGTGGAGCAGGGCGCGAGTGTGTCCGACCTGATCCGCCTGTTGGCGTGTACGGAGCAGTCGGTCGCGAGCTGACCAGCACTCCGGTGTGCGATCAGGTGGAGTCCGTGGAGTCCGTGGAGCCGTTCTCATCGGGCGTCGAGGGGCGGTTGACGTAGCGGCGGTACGAGCCGTCGTCTTCGATCAGGCCGAGACGAGCCAGGCGGGCCTTGATCGAGGACCTGCTCCGGCCGAATCGACGCGCCAGCTCGGCGACGGCGACGCCATCGGCTGCGAACGCCACGCGCAGTGCGTCGTCGGCTTCTTCGGACCATCGCTTGCCGGAGTTGACCGGCCGGCCGCGGACCTCGGCGAGTGCCTGGCGCGCCAGCAGATCGAGCGCCGAGCGGGAGCATCGAAGCTCGACGCGGTCGTCGACCACCACCTCGAACTCGGCGGAGTCGGGGTGGGGCTCGAGGGTCCAGCTGCGGCCATCAGCGGACCAGGAGCGCAGGGGAGCGGGTGCGGCTTGCGAAGCGGACATGAGACCTCCTGTGGGGCCCGGGGACCTCTGCACGGTTGGTGCCAGTCGAAAACCAAGGTTCCAGCGTAGAATTCCTGACGGACGTCCGTCACGTGTAGAGATCTTCACGTGAAGGATGCTTCACGTTATGCGGAATGCATGGACCCCGATGCCTCCGATTCCGTGCCCGAGGACGACTACGCCGTGGCCGCGGCGCTGTTTCGGTGCCTGGCCCACCCCGTTCGGCTCGAAGTCGTCGACCTGTTGCGGGTCGCGGCACCTCGCTCGGTCAGCGAGCTGGTGGACGCCATCGGCATCGAGCGCACGGCCATGAGCCACCAGCTTCGAGTGCTGCGCCAGGCTCGGCTGGTGCGGACGGAGCGAGACGGTCGCCGGGTTCTCTACGCCCTGGTCGACCACCATGTCGCCCACATCGTTCACGACGGGCTCGTTCACGTCAGCGAGGACGCCACCGACGAGACGGAGCGGCCGTGACGGGGATCAGATCCTACAGCGCAGCGCGGGTCCGAATCGCTCGGTGAGTGCGGCCCGGAGTGCGGGGTCCTTCTGTTTTCCGACGTCGAGCACGGCGGGATCGAAGCCTTCGCTCGCCATCAGCGCGTCCCAGCCGTCCCGCGTGAGCTTCCGGTTGTTGCCGATCCGCAGACGGGCGAGTCGATGTCGCCCCGGCCATTCGGCGAGTGCGTGGAGGGTGGCGTCCGACAGGCGGTTCGACGAGATGTCCAGATCGACCAGCCTGACGAGGCGATCCAGGACCGTGCGCACCCCGGCGTCCGTCAGGGAGCACTGAGCCAGCCCGAGCACCAGCAGGGTCTGAGCCGCGGCCCCGTCGAGGATCGTGGCCAGTCCTGCATCCCCGAGCCCCGTGGTGCCCAGCTGCAGATCGAGCCAGGACTCCGTCGCGTGCGCGATGGTGGACGGCGCACCCGCCTCTTTGAACAGCCCACGAGCCCCTCGCAGGTCGAGGGAGCGCAGCGACGAAGACGGGGTGAGGAACGCCGCCAGTGCAGCCGCGGTGGTGGAGCGGTCGAGCCCGACGTGGGTGAGCGAGCCCTTCCAGGTGGTGTCCGCCAGCCCCGCCAGGCCCGGGCCCAACGGCGCGTTGCCGGCGATCGACAGGGCCGTGAGCCCATCGAATGCGGCGTGGTGGAGGGTCTCGATGGAGGCTGCAGTCAGCTGGTTGCCGCTGGCGTCCAGGGTGGTGAGCGACAACCCCTCCGCCATCGCGAGCCCGGCCAGACCGGCGTCCCCGAGCTTGCAGCCCGCCACGCGCAGCTCGTGGATCTGCCCTGGAGCGAGCGGCGGGGGCATCATGAAGTCGTCCCAGGTGGCTCCCAGATCGAGCTCGTCGGCGAGGCCCGCCAACAGGTAGGCGCCATCGGCACGCAGGTCCATTCCCGACACGTCCAGCACCTCGAGAGCCTCCAGGTGCCAGTTCAGGATGCGGGCCAGATCGATCGAGGTCACCCAGTCGTCGATCGACACCTTGAGCACCCGCCACGTGGAGGCCACGGGGTGAGGCCCCCAACCGAGCGGCCCGGGGAGCAGCAGCTCGGGACCCTCGATCGGCTCCACGTCCGCGATGGCGGAGTACTGGGCATCCAGATCGTCCGGCCCCATCGCGATGCGCTGGAGAAACCCGTCCACGAACACGGCGTTCGCGGTGTCCGAGATCTCGATCCGCCCGTAGTGGTCGGGCTGGATCCCCAGTCGATCTGTGATGGGCCGCACCCACTCGGGCCCGTGCCGGGTGGCCAGTCGGGCCGTGGACACCAGCAGGTCGGGGTAGTCGTCTTCGAACCCCGTCCGTGTGCTCAGCGCCATCTGCTGCTGGATGAACGTGCCGCGGGGGTCGTCCTGTTCGAGGAGCGCGTCGGCGTAGACCATCCGGGCTTCGCGCGAGGCGCTGCGGTCGGAGGCGTCGAGAATGGAGGCCAGGAGGGTGTCGGCGTCGAGCATGGAACGTCTTATCGCACCGCGACCGGCCGGTTATGTCTCGACGGTCAAGAGAATGGTGCCCCCGAAATGCGCGCAGGAACGAGCACATTTTCCGGGGGTACCTGAACGCGTCGAGACGTTCAGTGGAAGAGATTCGGTCGGTTCATCCCTCGCTTGCGAGGGTAGGCCGGCGAATCCGGGATCGGGAGGCGACGTGACGGGTGAGATGCGGACCGTACGCGGTTGCAGGTTGTGGGTCGAGGACACGGGCGGGGCCAAGCCGATCATCGCGATGAGCCACGGGCTGTTGTGGTCGGCCGAGATGTACCGTCCCCAGATCGAGGCCCTGCGGGATCGATACCGGGTGATCGCGTGGGACCATCGGGGCCAGGGGCGGTCGGACGTCCCGTCCGGGCGAGACGTCTCGATCGAGGAGGTCACCCAAGACGCGCTGGCCCTCCTCGAACCGCTGGGCCAGCCCGTGCACTTCGTCGGCCTGTCGATGGGGGGATTCGTCGGAATGCGGCTCGCCGCACGTCGCCCCGAGCTGGTGCGCAGCCTGATACTGATCGAGACCGCACCGGATCCCGAGCCCGAGGCGCACCTGCCCAAGTACGGCAAGCTCCTGTGGGCCGCCCGCATCATGGGCGTGAACAGCCTCCTGGCCGAGCGGGTGCTCCCCATCATGACCGGCGACACGGTGCTGAACGACCCGTCTCGCGCGGCGGATCGCGAGCGTCTCAAGCGCGGACTGATGCAGAACAAGCGCAGCATCTACAAGGCCGTTCGCGGCGTGCTCGAGCGCGAGGGGGTGGTCGGAGAGCTGAAGAACATCGAAGCTCCGACGCTGGTCCTGCACGGGACCGAGGACCACGCCATCGCCCGGGAACGGGCGCGGCTGCTGATCGAGCACATCGACGGCGCCCAGTGGGGAGACATTCCCGGCGCAGGGCACACCTCCACCCTGGAGAATCCCGAAGCCGTGACCGCGGCGATCACGGACTTCCTCGATTCTGTGGGAACCGCATAGGGGGGTCGTGCGTGTCTGCAGGCAGGACATGGACGACACCCTTCGAAAACGCGCCGTCGCCGGAGATCGCGCTGCGGCACGAGCACTGGTCGACGCCCACGGATCGATGATCTACGGGATGTGTCGCCGTCTGGCGCCGGGGGAGGCCGACGATGCCTACCAGGCGATCTGGGAGAAGGTCTTCCGGGCGCTGGGTGGCTTCGATCCCGAGGGGTCTGCCAGCTTGAAGGGCTGGATCGCCACGATCGCCCGTCGCTATCTGACCGACCGTCATCGCCGTCGGGTCGTGCGTGGAGACGTGGTGAGCCTGGATGGCCTCGCATCCTCGGGTCGATCGACCGACGAGGTCGTCGGGAGCCGCATGGAGACGGCTCGGTTGGAGGCTGCGGTCGCGCAGCTCCCGTCCGATCAACGCTTCGTGGTGGTCGAGCATCACCTGCACGGGGTGCCGCTCCCCGAGATCGCCGAACAGCTCGGGGTGGCGGTGGGAACCCTGAAGTCGCGCCTCCATCGCGGTCGCGCGAGGCTGGCGGTGAGGTTGCGCGCGGACGACCGGGTCCGACGGAGGAGCTCATGAGTCTCGACGAGGAACTGTCCCGGCTCCTGTCCGACGATCTGCCCGACGAGCGAGCTGCGGCACTGCGTCAGCGGATCGCCACGGAGCCCGAGGTCGCACGGGCGTGGGAGGAGATGCAGGCGGTGGCCGATGCGCTGGCGTCCCTGCCCGAGGTGCCTGGCCAGATGGCGCCTCCGGCTCTGCCCGACGAGGTGTACGACGTGCTGTCCGAGGCTCCGCGCGAAGCAGGCAGCCCACGACAGGCCCCCTGGCGTCGGGCCCTTCCGTGGGCGGTCGCCGTCGCGGCCCTGTTCTTCGCGTTCCTGCGGACGGCCCCGCCTCCTCAGCCCGAGCGGCTGCAGCTGGTGGCGGGGGAATCGGTGGTCTCCGGCGATCTGAACCTGCTCGCCGGCGACCGGGCGATCGAGCTCGACGGTCGTGCTCGGATTTTCGTGGAACCGCCAGAGGGGGTCGTGCGTGATGCCCAGCACACCACGTCCCTGGAGGATCCCATGGCTACCCGTTCCCTGCTCGGCGCTCTCGCTGGCGCCGCCATCACCATCACCGTCTACGAAGGCTCGGCGGTGGTGCTCGCCGACGATGGCACGCCGGTGACCGTTGCGGCCGGCGAGCGCCGGGTGTTCGCGCCCAACGACGCAGAACAGTCGGGCAGGACGGGCGAGCGCGAGGCTCCGCCCGAGCCGGGAACACCGGAGCGTGCCCAGGAGCTGATCGACAAGCTGGATGCGCTCAACGCCGAGCTCGACGAGACCCGGACGGCGCTGGAGACCGAGCGCTTCGCGGGCGCTCTGGTGCGTGGCCAGCTCCAGGCCGAGCAGGGTACGCCGTCGAAGTGGGCCGATGCAGACGTCCCGGATGCGATGCGACCCGAGCGCTTCGAGGCCGAGCTGGCGCGGGCGATCGAGTCCGCACCCGACGTCGTGATCGATCGGGTGGACTGCAGCGAGTACCCCTGCATCGCGGTGCTCGAACACGTCGGGGGGGGCTCCGACGACGAGACGGTCGACTGGAACCAGGCCGTGGGCAAGCAGGTCTCGGGCTGGACGGAGGGCGTGCTGGGGGATGGGCATTCGATGTCGATGAACAGCTCGCGATTCCGAAACGATGGAGACGACGCCCGGTACGTCTTGTTCGGCGCACATTCCTCCGGCGGCGACGAGGTCGCGGATCGCACGGAGTGGCGCATCGGTCAGCTGGTCGACCAGATCGGAGACGAGCTGAAGGACTGACCCTCCCTGCCGCGCATCGTGACTCCGGTGTCGAACAGGACAGAGGAGGTCCGATGCGGGGGGTGTGCATGCTAGGGTGCGAGCCATGACGAGCATCGTCGCATTGGTCACGGGAATCACCGGATGGGCCTGGGCCGCGGGGTGTAGCGAATCCACCACGCGGTCCGATGTCGAGGAGGCCCTCGACCGCGCATCGTCTGCGTACGCCGCCGCAGATCTGCGGGGGTTCGAGGTGGCGCTGGAGGACGTTCGCCGCGTGGTGCCGTGTCTCGAGGGGCCGCTCTCCACCAGTGTGGTGGCGCAGCTGCATCGCGTCGAAGGGCTCGCAGCGTTCGTGGCGTCCGACGAGGATCGGGTGCGGCAGGCGTTCGGTAGCGCCAAGCGGCTCGAGCCCGGGTTCGTGTTCCCGGATGTCTGGGCGCCGGTCGGCAATCCCCTCCGGTCGATGTACCGCGACGCGCCTGCACGCTCCGAGACCACCGAAGCCCCCGTCCCGCCCGAGGGCGCGCTGAGGTTCGACGGCCGGCCCACGCGGGATCGACCCACCGAGCACCCCACCGTCTACCAGTGGGTGCAGCTGTCCGGGAACGCCGAGGTCTCCCAGTACCTCTGGCCTGCGGACCCCCTGCCGGCCTACCCGGTCGCCCCGGTGGAGGCGTCCGAGAACAAGCTCCGCGTGCCCCTGCTGGCGATCGGTGGCGTCGCTCTGGCGTCCGGCGTCGGGCTGCTCGCCGGGGCGTCTGCCAGTCGCACCTCCTACGACAGCGACACCACCACCCTCGACAACGTGGACGGCCGAAGAGCCCGTACCAATGGGCTCGTCATCGGGTCGGGTATCGCATTCGCCGTGGGAGTCGGGTCGGGCGCCGTCGGGATTGCGGTGGGCCGGTGAACCTGGCGATCGGTCGGGTGATCGACCGCTACCGCATCGAGGGCCTCGTGGGCGCTGGCGGAATGGCGTCGGTGTATCGCGTCCGGCACCAGACCCTCGGCACCGAGAAGGCGCTCAAGGTCCTGACCACCGCCGACCCCGACCAGGAAGGGCGGTTGGTTCGCGAGGGACAGGTCCAGGCCGGTCTGCAGCACCCCCACATCGTGGCGGTCTCGGACGTGCTCGAGGTCGACGGCGCGGTGGCGCTGCTCATGGAGTACATCCGCGGACCCGACCTGGGCGACCTGCTCGATGAGCACGGGCCCTCAGTCGAAGATGGAGTCGACGTGTTCCGGGCCATCTGCTCCGGGATGGCGGTGGCCCATCACGAGGGCCTGATCCACCGCGATCTGAAGCCGGGCAACGTGCTGATGTCCGTCCAGCGCAACGCCGTGGTGCCGAAGGTGGCGGACTTCGGGCTCGCCAAGGCCCTCGGACGCGACGGCGAGCTGTACAAGAAGACCCGCACGGGCGCCACGATGGGCACGCCGGCCTACATGTCGCCCGAACAGATCGCGGACTCCGGCAAGGTCGATCGGCGCACCGACATCTGGGCGCTGGGCTGCATGCTCTACGAGCTGGTGACACAGCAGTTCCCGTTCGATGGAAGCAACCTGCTGTCGTTGTTCTCGGCCATCGCAGAGGGGCGCTACATCGACCCCACCCAGCACGTCGAGAACGTGCCACCGCGCGTCCGGACCGTGATCGAGGGCTGCTTGAAGGTCGAGCCGACCGAGCGTCTGGACGACTGCGGCACCATCCTCCGCTACCTGGACGGCGAGCTCGACACCCTGGAGCCGAGCGGGGCGCCACTGCAGTCCCTGCCCGTGTCCAGCACCCCACCGGACGTCCGGGTACGGCTCGGGCTCGACCGGCGCATATGCAAGGCCGTGCAGACCATCGAGACCCGGCGTCGCCAGGCGGGGTCGATCTCCGCACAGAACGCCGAGACCATCGACGTCGCGACCAACGACACGGTGCTGCCGACTCCGTCATCCGAGATCCACACGGTTCCTCCCGTGGGAACGTCGACTCCGCCGAAGCGCGGCGCCTCCCCGCTGATGGTGGTCGGGCTGGTGGCTGGGGTGACGCTGCTGGGAATCGGCGTGGGAACCGTGGTCGGCACGCAGCTGTTGGGCAGCGACGCGACACCCGAGGTGGGCGTCGGCGATCCTGTGGACGCTGAGGAGCCCGAACCCGCCGAAGCCCCAGCGCCCGACCCCGTCGACACCCCGGATCCCGACCCCGTCGACACTCCGGATCCCGTCCCCGTCGACACTCCGGATCCCGTTCCCGTACGCCCGGACCCGCCTCCGGAGCCAGACCCCGTCCCCGTCGAAGCCCCTGCACCCGATCCGGAACCGGCCCCCGAGCCCGAGCCCGCGGCGCCTCCCCCGGAAGCGCGGGTCACGTTCACCGGTGCGAGCGCGGTTCAGCTGAAGCCCGTGGGCGGCGGTGCGGTCGTGACGGATGGGTCCGCGCCGGCTGGAACCTACTACGTCCTCGCGACCTTCGGCTCCGGAGACAGCGGAGACCCCGTCGTCGCGGGGCAGATCCGCATTCCGGATGGCGAGGGCCCGTTGAGCCCGGTGTCGTTGACGTGCATCGCTCAGATGCAGCGCTGCACCACTCCCTGATCCCCGCGGGCCGCCCTACGGACAGGTACACACGCCGGCGGTGAAGCCGGACGCCGTTCCCATTCCACATCCTGTGACGGGTTCGTTGGACGGGGTGAGGTCGCCGTTCACCGTGACCATCATGTCGGAGCACACATCCAGGACGCCCATGTCCTCGACGCGGAAGGCGATGTTGGTGCCCATTGCCTGGTTCATGTCGACGATGGTGCCGGTTCCGACCTGCAGGGTGCCGCCCGCGATGTACCCGCCGACACCGTCCGGGCCCATGTTGCCGGTGATGGTGGACCCCGTGAGCACCACGGTGCCGTCCAGGACGGCAACCCCTGCGCCGAAGTCGGGCGGCATCGGGCCCATGTTCCCGGTGAAGCTGCTGCCAGAGACGTTCACGGTGCCGTTCGGGAGGTCGACGACCAGGGCGCGGGAGCTCGTACCGTCCTCGACCATCACGCCGTTCAGGGACACGGTCGCGCCGTCACCCGTGATCGAGATGCTGTCGGCCTGGCTGGTCCCGCTGATGGTGACGGCCTGGAGCTCGGGGACCGCAGCCGCCTCCAGGTCGCGCATCGCGATGGCGGATGCGCCGTTGTCGATGTCGGTGATGGCGGCATCTGTCAGGGCGGGCGAGGGGAGGGTGCCTGTGGGCGGTGGGGGGATCATCCCGTCCTGGACCATGCACACCGCGGTGCCTTCGAGGGCCGTGTTGGCTCCGATGGTGGTGTCGGTGCCCACCACCCTGGCGCGCTGGATGAGCAGCCCTCCCCCGCAGTCGGTGGCCGTGTTGCCCGAGATGGAGGAGGACGCGAGCGTGACGTCGCCGTCGGTGCCCACCTCGAAGGCGGCTCCGCCCCCCAGCGTTGCGGAGTTGTCGGTGATCTCGACGTTGTTCAGCGTTCCGCCTCCACCACGGATGAACAGACCGCCACCCTTGTTGTTGGCGGCATTGCCGGTCAGCACGACGTTCGTGAGCGCGATGCTGGCATCCTGGGCGACGACGCCACCGCCGTTCATTCCCGAACCCCCCGTGATCGTGACGTCCGAGAGGGTCAGGGTCGCGCTCATCGGACCGGGGGTGGACGACACGGCGACGACCGAGTTGGAGCCCGTGCCCGTCAGCGTGGTGGACATCGCTCCCTGGCCCTGGATGGTCAGGTTCTCTCCGGTGGCGATGTCGATGTCGGCCGCGATGCCGGTGTGGTCTCCGCACACCTGGATGGTGTCCCCGTCGACTGCGGCGTCGAGGGCGGCCTCGAGGTCGGAGTAGATCACGGAGTCGATCGCGACCGAGGACGAGCCGGTGCCGTCGACCCCATCGCAGTCCTCATCGACTCCACTGCCGCATGGATCGGGCTGGTTGGGGTTGAACGACGTATCGAGGTCGTCGCAGTCGTTGTTTCCGAAGGTGACGCCGTCGTTGTCGCAGTCCTCGTTGGTCCACGTGCGTGCGGGCACCACGAGCACCGGGTCGAAGGGGCACTCTCTTCCGAGGTCGACGAGCCAGATCGCGTACTCGGTCTGCGGGAGCGTGGCGCAGGAGGCATCGCCGAGCTCGAGGGTGGGGACGGTCCACGTCACGTCGTCCGGCCCGCTGGACAGGGGGGTCTCGGTCAGGTCGATGCAGTCGGGGCTACCCACCACGGCGGACGGGGGGCAGGCCTGGAGCTCGAAGTCGTCGGCGGTCGACAGCCCCAGCTCCACCAGCGAGTCGTCGAACCCGATCTGGAGGGCGGGGTAGATGCTGGGGTCGGGGCCGGCGCCGTCGCTCCGCACCGCCAGGTCGATGTCTACCAGGCTGCCGTTGTCGGACATCTGGGCGGTGGGCTCGAGTGCGTACTCGGGGATCACGGCCCAGGTGTCGGTCGCGAGATCGCTCTCGCCGTTCATCGCAGCCACGTTGATGCTGACGTTGACCGGACAGAACGGGTTGCCCGTGGACGCGCAGCTGTCGAAGGGGTCGCTGAAGGGCCCGGTGCTCACGTTGGTCTGGAACACCACGGTGTTCGCGATCACGACGTTGCCGGTCGACACCGTCTCGGGATTCCCCGCTGTGGCGTCGTTGTCCGGGTAGATGAGCACGGTGACGTTCTGCCCGGCGTAGTCGGCGTTCACCCCGAGCTGGACCACGCCGGGGCTCTGGGCGTCACTGCCGCACCACAGCAGGCCTTCGGAGGGGTCGAAGGCCTGGATCTCGAGGTCGACGCTGGGTTCGGTGTCGGTGTCCGTATCCGAGTCGGTGTCGGCGTCCGTGTCGGCGTCGGTATCCGTGTCCGCGTCGGCATCGGTGTCGGCATCCGTGTCGGCATCGGCTTCCGACAGGTCCATCTTGCGTCCGTCGTGCGTGCTGGACGGGATCCAGATCCCACAACCACCGACGATCAGCAGAGGAAGGGTGCGGATGAACATGACGACTCCGGGATAGTGCAGGCCCAGCATGCCTGATTCGTTCGACGATGACTCGACCCTTCCGCCCAGAACAGCTCGTTCTGCGGGTTCGAGCAATGGCATGGGTCGGCCACGCTCGGGCGCTCGACCCCCGCGGGAACGCTACGTGCGGCGTGGCAGCTCAGTCCGGTATCGCCATGCGCCGCTCCTGCACGGCCAGCTTGCGCAGTCGCCGCGACATCGACCCCGCGGGGACGAGTCGAACGGCGTGCTCGAGTGCTTCCACCGTGTCCAGCTCGGCCTCGTGTGGCCCCTCGAGCCAGCGCTCGATCTCGGGGAGCGCACTCTCGGCTCCGCGCAGGTCGCCACGGCCCAGCCGCGCCAGCATCTGGTGGACCTGGGCGACCCCCAGCAGGTGCGGGTTGTGCGTGCTGGCTCGCAAGCGCACGATGAGGTGGTCGACCTGGGGCCAGTCCTCGCGCTTGCCGGCGATGACGAGCAGGTTGCCCAGGACCAGTCCGATCCGGGTTCCTCCCGCGCACAGCTCGGCGGTCCCGATGGCCTCTTCGAGCAGGGACTCCGCGACCTCGAGGCGATTCCGTCGCAGCTCGAGATCGGCCAGCAGGGTGAGGTGCAGATCGAGCTGGGCGGGATGGGTCGACCGCACGAAGTCCACGGCCATGCGGGCGTAGGCCACGGCGCGATCGAAGTCCTGGTCCATCGTCGCGATCAAGCGGTTCAGCGCGAGGGCGTGCAGCTGGGCCCCCTCGTCGTCGGTGTCGCCCAGGATCGACAGCGCCTCCTCGGCCTGAGGTCGCCACTGGCCCCCGGTCCTCGAGTGCAGGAACGCGATGGCGTGCAAGGCCTTTCCGCGGACCAACGACCCCTCGGGCGCAAGCTCCAGGGCTTCGCCGAGCATCGCGGACTTGGTCTCGATGGGCTGCATGAATGCGCCGGACAGCAGGCACTCCGCGGCCGTGCGATTCCAGCCGCGCTGAGTCGCCTGCTCGGCCCGACTGCGCGCCAGAGCGGTGTAGTCGTCCACCTCGGCGAGCGACCCGATCTCGCGCGCCCACAGCATCCCGTGGAGGTCTTCGTCGGGCGCCACGTCCGACAGTGCGTCCAGACAGGCCCGGACCACGGCTGCCTCCGCTCTCGACCCGTGCCAGCGGGCGATTCGAGCCCGTTCCTCGTCGTACAGCCGGGCAGCTCGGTGGGGTTCGCCCGCGCGGATCCACGCGTCGATCCGAACCAGGGGATCGTCGTCCTCATCCAGGGTGTCGGCCCACAATCGCGCCCAGGACGGGGCGTCGGGTCGGGACAGCGCGAACCGCCGGAGATGAGGAGCCAGCACCCAGCTGTCCTCGTGCAGGGCGAGAGCCCCCTGAGCCACGAGCAGGCCCTCGGTCAGCAGCAGATCCGCCCATCGCGCCCGCGACACACTGGCGACGGCCCAGCGCCGCACCCGAGGCCCGTAGGCAGCGGCACACTCGACGATGGACCACTGGTCGTCGGACAGCCCCAGCGGACCCGCCGATCCGAGGCCTTCGGGCTCGGGGAGCGGGCCCGGCAGACGATATCGACCCGACCGTCCCAGCTCGAAGGCACCCACCGCGATGGCCCGACGCACGGCCTTCGTCGCGACGGCGGGCATTCCCCCGCATTCCTGGGCGATCGACACGGCGGTGTCGCTCTCCAGGGGCAGCAGGTGTTGCAGCGCCGCACCCAGCTCGCTCGGCCCCATCGGACCCAGTCGCAGCACCTGGCCGGCCGGCACGGGCCCCGGTGGGTCTTCGACCCCGGACACGCCGATCATCACGGGCCCCATGAGCTCCCGGTCCGCGATGTCCAGGAAGTCCCGCAGCGCCGGATCGAGGTAGCCGTCGAGCCACAGCAGGGTGGTGCGTGGGGTGTCCGGGCGAAGCGCGCTGTGGTTCAGTGCCGCCACGACGGCCCCCGGCAGCAGGTCGAGATGCCCCTGCGCAACCCGCTCCAGGGCCCGGGCGAGGGCTTCGACGGGCGGCACAACTCCCCCTGCCTCGCTTGCCCCGTCCATCGAGCTGGCATGGTCTCGGAGCTCCTCGGCCACGCGCGCCCAGCTGACGTCGTCGGACACCTCCAGCGTCTCGGCGAGGATGGTGTGGAGCACGGCGATCCCCGGCCGCTCCGCGCGACGGGCGTACAGCGCACGTGCTCCCGACCATTCCCGCACGCTGCGGACGAACCACACGGCGAGCGCGGTGTGTCCGGCTCCCTCGGGCCCCACCACCGCCCACATCGACGGGCTCCCCGAGGCTTCGGTGGCGACCACGCCGTCCCAGAGCGCTGTGCGTTGCTGGATGCGCCCCAGCAGCGGGAGGTGGCGCTGGTCGAGCAGCGTCGATCCGCCACGACCGATCCCCGGGGCAGGCAGGACCGGATCCACGGTCTCGATGGTGGGCGGAATCGGCCGCGAAAGGGGGCGCCCGGTGGGACTCAGCACGGAATCCAGCCCGTCTGCACCGAGCGAATAGAGCATCTGACGCGCATCGGCGGCGGTCTGGGGGCGCTGTTGGGGATCCGCGCGGAGCAGCAGCTCCAGGAACCGCTCCAGCTCGTCGGGCACCTCGAAGCGCGGCTCGAACGGGTTCAGCGCGGTCCGATGCTTATGGAGCAGCTGGATGGGGGTCTCGGGGAACGGCCAGCCCCCGGTCGCGACGCGCCAGGCCAGGACACCGAGGGCGTACAGGTCGGCGGGAGGACCGTGCCGCACGGCGTGATCGAGCTCGGGCGCCATGAACATCGGGGTTCCGAAGTCCCCCGCGCGTTCTCCGGCCACACTCGCGATGCCGAAGTCGGCCAGCTTCAGTCCGGGTCGGGCGTCGCTCGGCGTCGCGAACAGCACGTTCGACATCTTCAGGTCGCGGTGCAGCACCCCGGCCGAGTGCGCGTGGGCCAGGGCGGAGAGGAGCTCGGTCAGCACGGCCCGTAGCGTTCCCCAGCGGGTGATCGCCCCCGTACGGCCCCGCAGATCGCCTCCCGAGCAGTGCTCCATCGCGAGCCAGGGAGCCCCTGCGAAAGCCTCGCGCTCGGGAACGATGCCGTGATCGTGGATCCACACCACGTGCGGGTGGCGCAGCCGGGCCATGGCGCGCACCTCGAGCAGGAATGCGTCCACCTGTCGGCGGGTGGTCGAGGCCGGATCGAGGATCTTCAACGCCACGGGAGTGCCGGTCTGGACGTGCCGAGCGCTGTAGACCCGTGCCATCCCGCCCTGCCCGAGTGGCCGCTCGAGCCGGTAGTCCCCGACGCGCGCGGGAGCGGTGGGTTGGGATGCCATGTCCGAATCCTACCGCGCGTTTGACAAGCGATGACGAACCATCGGCGTGTTGGCGCGTACCACTGAGGGTGACCCCCCGGAGGACGACATGGTGAGCCCCCAGACCGCGACCCGGCTGTTCGACGAGGGTGCGTGGGCACCCCCGGTCGAACTGGCCGAAGAGCTCCCCGAGCTCGCGCCCGAGGGGCAGCTGTGCTTCGTGAAGTCCGAAGACGCCGTGTACGAGCGGCGGGGTCGGGAATGGGTCGCGAAGACCGTGATGCGCCGCACGGCCTGATCGCGAGTTTCTCAGGACTCCTGAGGAGGGGAGGGGGTGTCGATGGCGACGTGCCCCTCGGGATGCATCGGAGAGGGCCGCAGTCGGGCCTGCTCTCGCAGGGCGGCCACCTTGTCGTGCAGCGGTTGCCAGTCGTCTTCGGTGTCGATGGCGTCCCAGATCCGCTCCACCTCGTCGATCTCGACGTGCTCGCAGGGGCCGCGCGGGACGGGAGAGCGCTTGGCGAAGGGGGTCGGCGTGCACTGGTCGAACAGGGCGCGCCAGGCGTCGAACGCCTCGCCCCGGTAGGCATCGGCCTGGGGGCTGTCGAGAGGCTGCACGCCGGGTCGACCGTAGAAGTCGTGGAAGAACTGCTCGAAGTGGCCGCCCTGTTCGCCGACCGGATGCAGCATGGCGAAGGTGTGTCCGGCCAGCTCGTCGGGTGGGTGTTCGACTCCCAGCCGTGCCGCGACGGCGGTGTTCAGCGCGGCCTGGAACCGGGCCGGCCACCGCTCGAGGATGGCCGCGAGGCGGTCGGAGTCGACCAGCAGCGACAACGCGTCGGCGAGGCGGTGCAGCACCCAGAACACCTGGCTCGGCTGGCGCCCGAACGCGTACAGACCCGAGTGGTCGAAGTACGCGGCCACGAAGCGGGGGTCGTAGGTGGGCAGGAATCGCCAGGGCCCGTAGTCGAACGACTCGCCGGTGATGTTGAGGTTGTCGGTGTTCAACACACCGTGCACGAACCCGGCCGCCATCCAGCTCGCGACCAGCCGGGCGTTCGCGTCGGCGACCGCCGAGAACAGCGTCTCGGTCGGGGATTCTTCGGGGTGGGTGCGCGAAGCATCCGGAACGTAGCGGTCGAGGCAGTAGTCGACGAGCCGGCCCATGGCGTCGGTCTGTTCGTGGAAGTGCAGGCGCTGGAAGGTCCCGACGCGCACGTGGCTGTGCGACAGGCGGGTCATGACGCAGGAGCGCGTGGGGCTGGGTTCGTCGTGGCGCTGCAGGGCCTCGTGGGTCTCGATGATCGACAGCGTCTTCGACGTGTAGACGCCTGTGGCTTCGAGCATCTCGGTGGCCAGGATCTCGCGCACGCCGCCCTTCAGGGTCAGTCGTCCATCGGCCGTGCGGCTCCAGGGGGTGCGCCCGCTGCCCTTGGTTCCGAAGTCCAGCAGTCGGCCGTCTGCGGGATCGGTGACCTGCGCGTACAGAAACCCGCGGCCATCACCCAGATCCGGGTTGTAGTGGTGGAACTGGTGCCCGTGGTAGCGCAGGGCGAGTGGATGCTCCAGGCTGCCCTCGAAGGGCTCGAAGCCCGCGAATCGCTCGATCCACCGGGACTCCGAGAGCCCTTCCAGCCCGATGCGCTCGGCCCAGCGGTCGTTTCGGAAGCGGACGGTGGTCTGCGGAAAGGTGGCGGGGGTGACGACGTCGAAGAACGGCTCGCCGAGGCTGGCGTGGTCGTCGCGGGGAGTGAAGCTCACGGCCGTCTCCAGTTCGCGCCGAGGTGGGACTCCAGGCGCTCGGCCTCTTCGGCCCAGGGCGTGGGGTCGGCCGCGCCGTACTCGCTGGTGGGGTCGAGCACGGCTTCGAGTGGAACGACCGTGGGGACGCCTTCGTGCTCGATCGACACGACGGGGGTCCATCCGAGCCCTTCGACCCCCGAGGGACCGAGCTCGGCGGTGGCGATGATGCCCACCTGACAGGGCAGGGTGGGCATCGCGGTCCCGAAGTTGCCCAGGGAGTACAGGATGGCGGCCGTGCGTGGAGGCCCGTCGCCGGACTCGGAGCGCACGCTGCACGTCCCGATTCCGGGAACCTCCTCGGGGGTGTCGACGGCGCAGATCTCCGGAGGCTGCACGACGTGGGGGCCGTGGCCGACCACCAGATCCGCACCCATGGCGACGATGCGGCGGGCGAGCTTCAGGAAGTGGGGGTCGGGGTAGTACTCGTACTCGAAGCCCCAGTGCAGCATCACCACCACGTGGTCGCCGGAGCTGGCGTCGATGTCGGCCGCGATGGCGTCGAGGGAGATGGGGTCGGCGTCGAGATGGCCGAAGGGCACGATGTGGAGGTCGTAGACGTCGGAGCGCCGGGCGTCGTTGAGCCCCCAGGTGTAGGCCAGGAAGGTGACGTCCTCGACACCCGAGGGGCTGTTCACGCCCACCGTGGCGAACGGATCGAGCCCCGGAGCCCCGCCGACGCCCGTGGGGACGAGCGATCGGGCCTGTAGCTCTGCAATCGTGTTGGCCAGGCCGTCGTCTCCGGCGTCCAGGCTGTGGTTGTTGTTGAGCTGCAGGACGTCCATCGGGAGCCCGTCGAGCATCGCGGGGTCGGCGTTGAACGCGTAGGTGCCCAGGGCCCGCTCGTCGGTGGGATGGTCGGACGAGGTGGGGGTCTCCAGGTTGCCGATGCGGAGGTCGGCGTGGTCGAGCAGCGCGTTCGCGGGCTGGGTGTAGGTCGACCAGGCCTCGGTCTCGGGCGGCTCGACGTACATGATGTCGCCGACGAAGGCGAGGGTGGGACCGCTGGGCGACGTCGACAGCGGAGGGATCCGACCGCGCATGGTGTCGTAGTGGTCGAGCACTTCGATGGGCGCCGAGGGCCGGTGGAAGAACGCCTTCTGGAGGTACAGGCCGGTCATCTCGACGTCCGACGGCGACCAGGTCTCGGTCTCCCAGCGCACCTGCTCGTAGTCTTCGAGGCCCGACTGTGGCGTGTAGACCCAGGGAAACACCGACTCGGGGTCTGGCCAGCTGGAGTACGGGCCGCAGCCGGACAATGCGACGAGAGCGAGAAGCATGGGGACCCGTATCCGGCTACGAGGCAGGACAACTCCTCACGAGGAAAGGCATGGGACTCTGGGATTCGGTCAAGAAGTTCGTCTCCGACCTCACCGGCGGACCCGACTCTGCCCCCGAGCCCGCGGAATCCGGCCCGAGAGCCAGCGACGTCCTGCAGGAGATGCAGAAGGGCAAGCGCAGGGCCGATCCCGACTGGGCGCATCTGCGCAATCGCTTCGCGACCCTGGTGCTCTCCGAAGCCGACCAGCAGCGCTTGTGGAAGCGTGCGCACCGCGGAGCCGACGACTCTGCACGGCTGCTCTCCGGGATCACCTCGCCCACGCCGGACGAGAAGCGCATCCTCGCCGAGCTGGTTCGCGAGCTGGAGTCCGGTCGCTGAGCGTCACAGGAGGCGGCGGATAGCGGCGGCGAGATCGGCCCCGTGGAAGGGCTTCTGGAGAAACGCGCCATCCGCCTCGGGCAGCGTGACGTGCTCGGGTGCGTGTCCGGACGTCCACAGGATGGGAACGTCGATCCCGGCTCTGCGCAGCGCCTCTCGGACCACCGGCCCCCCGCCGTCGGGCATCACCACGTCCAGCACCACCACGGCGGGTGTCGCGCTGGAGAGGCCGTGCTCGAGGTCGGAGATGGCGGTCATCACCGCTTCGAGGGTTGCGAACACCCGCACCGCGTACCCCTGACTCGTCAGGGAGATCTGGGTGAACTCCAGGATCGCGGGCTGATCGTCGACCACCCAGATCCGCTCGTGACCCGCGCTGTCCTCGGGGGGCGTGGGCAGGGTCAGCTCGGGGCGAAGGCTCGGAAGAAGGTAGAGATCGACGATGCCACCCCCGTCCTCCTCGTCGTTGTGGACGTCGATGGCGCCCGTGTGCGAGGCCATCAAGCCGCGCACGGCCGCCAGTCCGAGCCCGTGTCCATGGGCCTTTCCGGAGAAGAACGGCACGAAGAGGTGCGCCAGCGCGTCCTCGGAGAAGCCTGGACCCTGGTCGTGCACGCGGACACGGACGACTTCGGCTGTGGGGTCGGGGGCGCCCGGAGCTCGATAGCGGACGTTCTCCGGCATCGGCTGGCTGTCGACCGTCACGGTGATCTGCCCGTCCCCGTCGTGGTCCGACATCGCATCCACCGCGTTGGTGAGCAGGTTCACCAGCACCTGCTGGAGCTGGCTGGCGTCCCCTTCGACGAACAGCGTGCTCTCGCCTCCGGTGTCGACGACGCGGAGTGAGACCGCATCGGGGAGCCGCGGAGCGAACAAGCGGGTGGCGTCGTGGACGAGACGGCGGATGTCGACGGGTTGGAGCCGGAGGTTGCGGCTGCCGCTGAAGGCCAGGAGCTGTGACGACAGGCCGCTGCCCCGCTCGGCGCTCTGAACGATGGTCTCTGCCGAGCTCTCGATGGCCGACCCCTCCTCGGCGTGGGCTGCGATGAGCTCGGCATGCCCCAGGATGGCTGCGAGCAGGTTGTTGAACTCGTGGGCGATTCCACCGGCGAGCCGCCCGATCTGGGTGTGGCTCTCCTCCCAGATGGCCTTGCGTCGCCCGATGCTCTCGTTGGTCACGTCGCGGATGACGCCCAGCATCGCGGGGGCAGCTCCGCTGGGGTGGGGCTGCAGTCGGCTCCAGATCCGGGCCTGGATGTCGGTGCCGTCGCTGCATCGGATGCTGCGCACGATGCCCTCGGAAGGCGCGCCGCGAACCAGTGCCGCGATGCCCCGCTGGAGCTCGCGTCGCACGGCGGGGTCGGGGTAGGCCAGGTGGGTCCAGCCATGGCGTCGGATCTCGGTCTCCGACCACCCCGACAGGTTCTCCAGCGCGGGGTTGTACGCGAGGTAGTCCCCGTCGGGCGTCGCGACGATGACGCCGTCGGCGGTGAGCTCGGTGAGGTGGTCGAACAGGCCCGCGCGGACGGCGTTGCGCTCCGCTTCGAGCACGCGGGACAGGGCGGGACCGAGCACGCGAAGAACCACCTCGGAGCCCGGTGCCTGGCCGGGCTCCTGGCGACCGACCAGCGCGACACCTACGCGGCTCCCGTCGACATCGTCCAGTGCGATGGCGGTCCAGTGCGACAGTCCAGAGGACGCGAGGGGCGGGGCCGCCGGATCGGCGGTCTGGGGGGTTCCGGTCTCGACGGCGAGCCGGATCGGGGACGCTTCGGCCCGGGCGTAGGCGCTCCAGGTGGCGTCGTCCGCCACGATGCCTCGATGCCACGTCGCCCGAAGCGGAGCGGCGGGTCGGTCGCGGACCCAGAGGACCAGCGCACCCAGCGCGCCCGACTCCATCCAGAACCCGAGCGATTCCCCGAGCTGGCGGGAGTTCCGCGCCATCGCGAATCGCGCCAGCACTTCGCGTTGGTTCTGGTCCTGCGTGCGCATGTCCGGATCCGCTCGGGCGTTCCGGAGCGTTCTACCACGGTTTCAGTCGCCTGGGAGCGAGGGGGCGTCCAGCCGGGGGCCGCGGGTGTAGTGGGGCACGTCGCCGAACCGCTCCGCTGCGGCGTCCCAGTCTCGGGTGGCGTCGACGAGCGCATCCCAGGACGGCACCACGAAGTTCCACCACATCAGCACCGGTGCGCGCAGGGGCTCGCCCCCGATCAGCATGGCGCGCGCGGAGCCGTCGACGGGCTCGATCTGCAGCTCTTGCCGCTGTGTGCCCAGATAGGCCAGCTGTCCGGGCTCCAGCACGGTGTCGTCGATGCGCACGGCGCCCTCGGCGACGATCAGCCCGTGTTCGTGAGCGGGATCGACCTCGAGGGTGACGGGGCCCGTGAGCGCCAGGTCGATCGCGACCGTGGGGGAGTGCACGGTCGTCGGGCTGGTGGTCTGCGCGCCCTGCACCGCAATCGAGCCCGCCAGCACGGTCGCGATGCCCCCTTCGGTCGTGACGCGCGGCAGGTCGTCCCGATGCTCGAACGCGGGCTCGCAGTCCCACTGCTCCGGCGGCAGTGCGACCCACAGCTGCAGCCCGTGGACGCGTCCGGCGGGCATCTCCTCGGAGTGCGTGATCCCCCGTCCGGCGGTCATCCAGTTCAGCTCGCCGGGCCGGAGGCGCTGGGTCGTCCCCAGGCTGTCCTTGTGCAGCCCTTCCCCGTCGAGCAGCCAGGTCACGGTCGACAGGCCGCAGTGGGGATGGGGTGCGACGCCACCGTCCTTCGCGAGCGCTGTGGGCCCGAAGTGATCGGCGAACACCCACGGGCCGACCGAGCGTCGCCCGGCGGTGGGGAGCATCCGGACGACCGGCATGCCGATGTCGGCCTTCCGACCGGGCAGGACGTCGAGCACGGGAGCGTCGGCGGGAGGGGTGCGGCTGGGCTTCAGGGCCATTCAGTTGCCCCGACCGCGTCCACGGCCACGACCCCGACCTCTTCCACGGCCACGACCACGGCCACGACCACGACCACGACCACGGCCACGACCACGACCACGGCCACGACCCCGTCCGCCGCCACCGCGCCCTCGTCCACGCCAGCCGCCGCCACGTCCTCCGCGGCCTCTTCCACGACCGCGACCCCGGCCTCTTCCACGACCTCTTCCGCGACCCTCGTCGCCATCCGAGTCCCCGTCCGGCTTGCCCCAGGCCATCGCGACGGGCACTGGATTGCCGCGGATCTCGATCTTGTTGGTCTGCTGGAGAACCGCCTCGGCGTCGGCCTTGGACAGGCCCACGAAGGTCTTCCGATCGAAGATGTTCACGCGCCCGATCGCCTGACCGTCGACGCCGTACTCGTTCGCGAGGGCACCGACGAAATCGCCCGGCCGCACGCCGTCTCGACGACCGATGCTGAAGAACAGCTCGACCTCGTTGGACGCCTGGTGGGACTGGCTGCTGCGCTCGCTGGCCTTCTTCGCCCAGCGCGGAGGCCCCGATTCCTCGATCTCCCCGAGCTCGACGTTCATGGACTCGGCCAGGGCCTGGATCGAGGCCGCTGCGACCTGGGCGGGATCCCAGCCGGTCTCGGCCAGGGTGCGGGCCAGCCAGGCGTGACCGTCCTCGGGCTCGTCCAGGTGATCTTCGATGAGCTCGCGCAGCGCGTCCTGCTCCCGCTGGGCGATGGCGCTGTCGGACGGAGGCTGGACCTGCTCGATGTCGATGTCGAGGACGTTCGCCAGGCGTCGCACCCGCCGTTTCTGCTTGGGGGTGGCGAACAGGATGGCGGTGCCCTTGCGTCCGACGCGTCCGGTCCGACCGATGCGGTGGACGTAGACCTCGTCTTCGGACGGCAGCTCGAGCTGGATGACGTGGGTGATGTGATCGACGTCGATCCCGCGTGCCGCGACATCCGTGGCGACGACGATCTCGAGGCGCTTCGCGCGCAACCGGGCCAGCACGCGCTCACGGGCACTCTGGGACAGGTCGCCGTGCAGCGCATCTGCCGGAACCCCGCGCTTGGCCAGTGCATCGGCCACCTGCGCGCACTCGGCACGGGTTCGGCAGAACACCAGCACCGCGTCGTGGTCGGTGCCGCGCAGCACGCGCACCAGCGCTTCGAGGCGATGGCGACGGGGCACGCGCATCCACACCTGGCGGATGTGCTCGGTGGTGAGCTCGCCTTCCTCGACCTGCACCTCGACAGGATCCTGCAGGTACTTCTGGGCGATCTTCTGGATGGCGTCGGGCATCGTCGCCGAGAACAGCGCGATCTGGCGGTCGTCCGGAGTGGCGTCGAGCAGGGTGGTGACGTCGTCGATGAACCCCATGCGGAGCATCTCGTCGGCTTCGTCGAGCACGAAGGTCTTCAGCTGCGACAGGTCGAGGGTGCCGCGCTCCAGGTGGTCGAGCACCCGGCCGGGCGTGCCCACCACGATGGCCGACCGCTTCAGCGCCTGGATCTGCGGAGGGTAGGGGGAGCCGCCGTAGACCGTGGCCACCGCCATCTTCGTGTTGCCCGCCATCTCGGCCAGCGCGTTGCTGACCTGCAGGGCGAGCTCGCGGGTGGGTGCCAGCACCAGGGCCTTCGGAGGTGCCTTGTCGGCCTGGAGGGCCTGGATGAGGGGCAGCCCGAACGCCGCGGTCTTGCCGGAGCCCGTGCGGGCGCCGCCGATCACGTCCTTGCCCTCCAACAGCACCGGTATGGCGGCCGCCTGGATGGGGGTCGCTGCTTCGAAGCCCATCTGGGTGAGGGTTTCGACGATCTTCGGGTCGAGCCCGAGCGCGCCGAAGGACGGGGGGTTCGACGCGGCGTCGGTGGACTCGGTGTTGTCGGGCACGGGTGCTCCTCTGGAAGCGGTGGCCTATGCCGGTGGGGAGCACTGCGCGAACAGGGCCCGTGTGTGTGGGCGTCAGCGGTCGTAATTCCCACGACGATCCCCAGCGTGCTACCTGGGGGCACGCGAGGGCGCGATTTGTACAGGCGCCCTCGGTCGATGGAGGACGCAATGGGGCTGTTCACGCTCACCAAGGAGTGCGAAGACGCGATCGAGCGCTGGTCGGGCGAGGTCGGCCGACCCAGCGCCGAGGCCCGTGGTGTCGAGCGTATCCGGGTCTTCGAGAACGACTTCATCGAGGACTGGTTCGCCACCGCGCATCCGATCCTGCCGGGTCTGTGGACCATCCCGAGCGCTGCGGTCTGTCTGTGGTTCGGCGCGCCGATGGCCGGCTGGGCCGCCACGCTGGGCCTGTTCGTCACCGGGTTCATCGGCTGGACCCTGCTCGAGTACGTGCTGCATCGCTGGCTGTTCCACCGCCGTCCGTCCAGCTGGCAGTTCGACAAGGTGCAGATGTACATGCTGCACGGCTACCACCACGACTACCCGAACGACCCCTGGCGGCTGGTCGCTCCGCCCATCATGGCCTGGCCGGTGTGCGCCATCGTCGCCACGCTCTACGTGCTGGTGCTGGGCTGGGCCTGGGCGTTGCCGCTGCTGGCGGGCACGATGATGGGCTACCTGGCCTACGACTGGACCCACTACTGGGAGCACCACGGCAAGCCGACCACGGCGTTCGGCAAGTGGCTCCGCAAGCTGCACTACCTGCACCACTTCGACGATCCGGAGTGGAACCACGGCATCTCGGGCCCGCTGTGGGACTTCGCGTTCCGCACCTACCGCGACAAGAGCCGCAAGCAGGTCGAGCGGGACGAGGCGGCTGCGGCGGGCGGCAAGGCTGCCTGACGTCCGTTCCTCCGCTTCGAGCCGCGCCCCCGAAATGCGCGGAGGCGGTGCTGCAACGACGGTCGATCCCGCTAGAAGAGGCCTATGAACCTCGATCAGCGCAACGTCGCCACGGAGTCACGGAGCACACCGAGGTTTTCACGGAGAGGTGGGGAATGGCCGACGAGCATCCGAAGCCTCCGTGGACGCTCGTAGACGATGAAGCACTCGTTCACCCGACCAGGCTGGCTCTGCGACTCTGACGGCGTGGTCCACCACGCGACGCTCCCTGATCGACACCGTCATCTGCTCGATCTCGGTCGCGCTCTCCCACTCTGCGTAATCCCTTGACGTGGACTCGAGGACATCGCGGGCACGGTCACCGAACGCCTTCGCCGTGATCGTCGGAACGACCACAATTGATCCTCCTCGGCGCCCGGTGGGCGGGGTCCGACTCAGCGGTGAAGAATGTCGCTGAACCCTGGCGAAGCGCTCGAGGTACTTCCGGGCCGTCCGCCCCGGGAGCCGATTTCTCCGTGCAATCCTCGGTGTTCCCCGTGCCTCCGTGGCGTCCTGGAGTTGTCCCCAGGACGCCGCCCGTTCAGCACTCAGCAGCCGTCCACCACCGCGCTGTCGTCGAAGTCCATCGGGTCGACCCAGATGACCTGGTTCGTGCCGTCCACGTCGTCGATGGTCGCGCCCACATCCGCGTAGACCGTGTTCCCACCGCTCTCGAGCACGACCTCCGCGTCGTCGTAGGCGTAGACCGTGTGGCCCGTGCCCCAGATGGTCAGCTCGCTGTCGTCGTCCGCGTACCAGACGCCGTCGTTGCCGTTCACCTCGACCTCGTCGTTCCGGCAGACCCAGCCCACCGCAGCGTCGTCGTCCACGGTCGCATCCGAGCTGTGCACGGTGGCATCGGCCGGGATGGAGACCGACATGGGCTCGGGCAGGGGCGGCGCAGGCAGGCCGGTGTCTCCCGTATCGCCCGTGTCCACGGGGTCGTTGGGGTCGTTGGGATCGTTGGGATCGTTGGGGTCCGCGTTCGGATCGTTGGGATCGTTCGGGTCCGCGGGGTCCGTTGCATCCTCACCGTTCAACAGGCCCTCCAGATCGATGCCTTCGAGGGACAGGGCGAGCGTCTGGCCCGCGCCGGCGGGGTCGCGCTGGAGGTCGAGCTCCGGGAACGTCTCGAGGTCCAGGCCGTCGACCGGGAACGCGAGCAGGTCGTTGAGCATGCCGATGCCGATGCCCATTCCGGACTCGATCTCGCCGATCTTCGCGCGGAGCTCGTCCAGCTCGGGGCCCTCACCCTTGGGAGCGAGGGTGATGTCGGCGTCGGACAGCAGGATCCCGATGCCGGGCCCCTCGTCGGTCTCGGTCAGCCCGATGTCGGCCTTCGCATCGAGGGCCATGGCCAGCTCGACCGTGTCGCCGTACGCGCCGCCGGGAGTGTCGACCACCATCGTGATGGCGCCGAGCTGCAGGCGGTTCTCGCCGTTGCCTCCGATCCCTCCACCAATCCAGGTAGGCGGCAGGTCGGAGCGGATGGACAGACTCCCGCCGACCCCCTGCTCACCGCCGAACATCAGCAGCAGCGCGCTCTCCAGGCCCGTGGGCTCGATCGGGAGCTCGATGTCGATGGCCCCTGCGGCCCAGAGCTCGTGGAGGAACCGGTTCATGAAGTCGTCGGCGATCTGCACGTTCAGACCCTCGACCGGCGCGTCTGCACGGGGCGCTGCGCCCTGGACCAGGTGACCCGGCCCGGCTGCGCTGGCATCTGCGACGTCGAGCGCGAGATCGACGCCCAGGTACACGCCGTCCACGGTGACGCCAGCGTCCGAGAACGCGGTGTCGAGGACCATCTGCTGGCCCATCATCTCGGTCTCGAGCGACAGATCGACGTCCTCGAGGAGCGTGTTGGCCATCTGGGGAAGCTCGGCCAGGACGCCTTCGAGCTCGCCGGCCAGGAGGATCTGGGCCTCCTGCTCGTCGACGAGTCCGCCTGCGAACAGGCCCGCCAGACCGTCGATGTCGATGGAGAAGTCCACCATCTCGAGGTCGCTGTCGACCAGATCGAGCTGCAGACCGCCCTGACCGTCCGCGGCCAGCGTCAGGTCGGCGAGGATGGTGACCTCGGACGCGGTGAGCGCGCCTTCGACGGTGACGGGGAAGAAGAGCACCTGGGTCTCGGCCTCGAGGGGCACCGCGAACTGCGGCAGCGTCACGGCCAGCTGGAGCACGCCATCGGACGGGAGGAGCTCGATGATCGGCTCGTCGAACTCCACACCGAGCACGTTGGCCAGGATGTCGCCGTCGTCGATGACGGGGTTCATCGCGGTCACTTCGGAGGACAGGGCCGCGGGGTCGAGGATCCCGGACAGCATCGGCGCGAGGGCGTCGAGCTCGCTGCCCGACAGCTGCACCTGGACGGCGCGGTCGACGAACCCGTCGGGAGACTCGAACTGGCCGTGCAGCACCGAGCGGATCTCGCGATGCACCCGCTCGTCGGTGCCCGTGGCCCCGATGTCGATCACGTTCAGCCCGGGAACCAGGCTGGCCGTGCGGCTGAAGTCCCCGCCGTCGTGCGGGATGGCGGCACCGTCGATGGTGAGATCGGCGATGTGCGTGGTCTTGCCGGACACCGACATGGACGTGCTGGACTCGTACGACGCCTCGGTGGGCGAATCGACGGTGAGCGTGGAGAGGTCCGCGGGTTCGGGGGTCTCGGGGTTCGATGTCGCATCCGGCCCGTCTCCGTCGGGTCCAGAACCAATCAAGCCACCACAGCCCATCAAAACGAGCAGTGCAATCACAAGGCACCTCGGCACAAATCAAAATTCAAGTACAAACAGGGCCATCGCCCCGGCGGGACCAACAGGCCCTGCATCTGAAGCGTAGCAACTCGTGAGGACGCTCGTCAACGTCTGTTCTGTCCGAACGATCGAAACTCGTCTGTTCGGAATGGTCGAACAATGGGCCCAATGTCTCGACGGTCGAGAGAACGGTGCCCCCGAAATGCGCGCAGGAACGAGCACATTTTCCGGGGGTACCTGAACGCGTCGAGACATTCAATGGGTGACGGCGCTGAACAGATTGAGTAGACTGGCGCTGGGCACGGCTCCATGGAGCCGAAGATGACAGCGTTGACACTTCTCCTCGCCGCCGATGCGTTCGCGTGCGGTGGGATGTTCTGCGACGCCGGTCCCACGCAGACCCAGGTCGTGCAGAACGCCGAGCGGATCGCGTTCGCCGTCGACGAAGGTGCGGGGACCGTCGAAGCCCACGTGCAGATCTTCTACGAAGGTCCGCCCGACGAGTTCGCGTGGGTGGTGCCGGTGCAGGGCAACCCCGAGGTCTTCCTCTCCAACGACCAGCTGTTCCAGCAGCTCGGGAATCAGCTCGCTCCGGTGGTCCAGCTGGACTTCCAGACGATCGGCAACTGTCGCGGAGGAGGCGGCGGGATCGGGTGTGCCCGCTCCGAGAACACGTTCCTCGCGGGAGACGTCGACACGGACGTCGTGTTCGACACGGGTGGCCCCGATCCCGTCGACGTGGTGAACGAAGGCAGCGTGGGGCCGTACGACTTCGTGGTGCTGCAGGCCGACACGACGACGGCGCTCGTGGACTGGCTCGAGGACGCGCAGTTCGACATCCCGGACACCCTCGATGGGCTGCTCGAGCCGTACATCACGCCGGACGCCCACTTCCTGGCGGTGCGGCTCTCCAAGGACTCCGACACCGGCGACATCGCGCCGCTCGGCTGGGTCTACGAAGGGGATGCCGCATCGGTGCCGATCCAGCTGACCGCCATCGCGACGGCCCCGGATCTGCGGCTCGAAGTGAGCGTGTTCGGCGAAACCCGCGCCGTGCCCGAGTCGTATCTGCACGTCCGCATCAACGAGGCCCAGCTGAACTGGTTCGATGGGGGGTCGAACTACTACGACGTCGTGTCGCGGGCCGCCGATCAGGCGGGGGGCCACGCATTCGCGACCGACTTCTCGGGCTCGACGCGGGATCTGCAGGGTTCGCTGTGGACATCGCGGATGGAGGACCAGGCCACGACGCTGGCCGGCCTCGCCGGAACGGACGAGCTCGTGGCGTTCGCATCGACGCTGAACGCGATGAACCTCCCGCCCAACGCCAGCTATCTCCAGGCCCTGGACGCGAGTGGAGTGCCGCCGAACGGGGGGCTGGTGGCCGGTGGCGATCTGAGCGACGTCGATCTGGGAGTGCTGTACGACAACCTCGAGCTGTACGTGTTCGAACCCCTGAGGCGCGCCGAAGACCTCTTCACCCGACCGTGGGTGACCCGGATGTCGTCGAGCCTGGATGCCGCCGAGATGACCATCGATCCGGTGTTCGTGCTCAATCCCGACGTGCAGCAGGACGTGTCGAACGTCCACTCGGCGACCGTGTTCACGGACTGCAAGGGCAAGCGGCGGGAGAAGGCTCCGCGCCGTCTCGAGCTCACGGATGGCCGGTCGTATGCGCTGCTCACCAGCGGGGAGCTGAGCGAGCAGGGCACCACCGATGAAGCATTCTGGCTCGAGCGGGAATCCGACATCGAGGCCATCGCGATCGAACAGACCGGCCGGTCCGGTCCAGCCGAGCTGATCGCAGATCTGTCTTCGGATGCGTTCGCCCAGGCGGACGGTCTGACGGGAGGCTGTGGGTGTACGCCCGGCCGGGCGCCGTTCGGGCCTCTCGGCGGTCTGACCTTCACCCTGTTGGGAGCCGTGCTGCTCCGTCGCCGCAAGGAGTCCTGATGCTGTTCGCACTCACGATCGAAGCCGCCCTGGCCTGTGGCGGGATGTTCTGCGACCCCGGGCCGACCGAGTCGCTGGTGGTCCAGAACGCGGAGCGCATCGCCTTCGCGGTCGACGAAGACGCCGGAACCGTCGAGGCCCACGTCCAGATCTTCTACGAAGGGCCACCCGACGAGTTCGCGTGGGTGGTGCCGGTCCAGGGCAACCCCGAGGTGTTCCTGTCGAACGACATGCTGTTCGACCGCCTGGCGACCGACCTCGCCCCGGTGGTCCGGCTGGACTTCGAGACCGTCGGAAACTGTCGAGGAGGTGGGGGTCCGGGCTGTGGAGCCGTGAACTTCGCCGCCCGGGACAGCTCGGAAACCGACGACGGGGGCTTCGCGCCGCCGGTGGACGTGGTGAACGAGGGCAGCGTGGGCCCGTACGACTTCGTGGTCCTTCAGGCCGACACCTCGACCGCGCTGATCGACTGGCTGGACGAGGCCGAGTTCGCGATTCCGTCCACGCTGGACGGTCTGTTGCAGCCCTACCTCACGCCGGACGCCCACTTCCTGGCCGTACGCCTCTCCAAGGACGCGGACACGGGCGACATCGCGCCGCTCGGCTGGGTCTACGAAGGGGATGCGGCGTCGGTGCCGATCCAGCTCACCGCCATCGCGACCGCTCCGGATCTGCGGCTCGAAGTGAGCGTGTTCGGCGAACACCGCGCCGTGCCCGAGTCGTATCTGCACGTGCGCATCAACGAGGCCCAGCTAAACTGGTTCGATGGCGGGTCGAACTACTACGACGTCGTGGCGCGGGCCGCGGATCAGGCCGGGGGCCACGCGTTCGCGACCGACTTCGCGGGTTCGACCGATCGATTGGTCGGGACGATGTGGAGTGACGTGCGGGAGCGCGCGGCGAACGAGCTGTCGACCATCCCCGACGCCGCCACCTTCGCGAACCGGATCAACCAGATGGGCCTGACCCGGAACGCGAGCGTCGAAGCAGCGTTCGCAGACGCGGGGGTCGCTCTCGCGCCGAGCTCGCTGGAGCCGCAGCAGCCCGGGAGCTTCACGGTGTCCGCCAACGCGCTGCAGGACGCCGATCTGGCCGTGCTGTTCAGCGCCCTCGAGCTGTACGTGTTCGAGCCTCTCCAGCGCGCCGAGGAGCTCTTCGCGCGGCGGTGGGTGACGCGCCTGTCGTCGAGCCTGGACGCCGACGAGATGACGATCGACCCGGTGTTCGTGCTCAACCCCGACGTCGAGCAGGACGTGTCGAACATCCACGAAGCCACGGTGGTGACCGACTGCAAGGGCAAGCGGAGCAACAAAGCGCCGCGACGGCTCGAGCTGTCCGACGGTCGCACGTATTCGCTGCTCACCGCAGACGAGCTTCAGAGCGCGGCGACGACCGACCAGGACTACTGGCTCGAGCGCGAGTCCGACATCGAGGCCATCGCGATCGAACAGACCGGACGGTCCGGTCCAGCCGAGCTGATCGCAGACCTGTCGTCGGATGCGTTCGCCCAGGCCGACATCCTGGAGCGCGGCTGCGGCTGTACGCCCGGTCAGGCGCCGTTCGGGCCCCTCGGGGGTCTGCTGTTCACCGCGCTCGGAGCCGTGCTGCTCCGCCGTCGCAAGGAGTCCTGATGTTCACGCTTCTCCCTCTGACCCTCCAGTCGGCCCTGGCCTGCGGGGGCCTCGCGTGCAACGGGCCCGTGCCGGTCGTGCAGAACGCCGAGCGCATCGCATTCCACGTCGACGAGCAGTCCGGCATCGTCGAGACCCACGTACAGGTGTTCTACGAAGGGCCGCCCGACGAGTTCGCGTGGATCGTGCCGGTCCAGAGCGACCCCGACGTGTTCCTGTCGACCGATCAGCTGTTCGACACCCTCGGGCTCCAGCTCGCGCCGGTCGTCCAGGTGACCCCCGACCTTCGGGGCAACTGCTTTCCCCGCTCGCGCGGTTCGTCGGGCCTCGGGTGCACATCCGAGACCTCCTTGAATGCGGCTCCACGCGCGCCGGGCGGGCTGCCACCAGAAGCCCCCGTCGTCGAGGTGGTGAGCGACGAACAGGTGGGCCCGTACGACATCGTGGTGCTGCAGGCCGACACCTCGGATGCCCTGCTGGACTGGCTCGACGAGCAGGCGTTCCCGATTCCGGACGGTCTCGAAGCGCTCCTGCAGCCCTACCTGTCCGAAGACGCCCACTTCCTCGCGGTCCGGATGTCGAAGGACGCCGACGTGGGCGACATCGCGCCGCTGGGCTGGACCTACGAGGGCGACGCCGCAGCGATCCCCATCCAGCTGACCGCCCTCGCCGCAGCCCCGGATCTGCGGCTCGAAGTCAGCGTGTTCGGCGAACACCGCGCCGTGCCCGAGTCGTATCTGCACGTGCGCGTCAACGAGGCCCAGCTGGACTGGTTCTCCGGGGGCAGCAACTACTACGACGTGGTCTCGGCGGCGGCGGATCAGGCGGGAGGGCACGCGTTCGCGACCGACTTCGCCGGGCCGACCCTGGCCCTGCGGGATCAGCTGTGGGTGGACGCCGACGAGCAGACCGTCGCAACGCTCGCGGGCATCACCGACCCCGCGGACTTCGCGCGGGTCTACCTGTCGCTGGGCCTGGCCGAGAACAGCAACGTCCTGGCGGCGTTCGGACGGCACGATGTGGCGGTCACCGCCAACCGCGACCTGCTCACCCAGGGGTTGGCCGGCGTCGACCTCGAAGCACTCTACGAAGACCTCGAGACCTACGTGTTCGAGCCCCTGCGTCGGGCGGAACGGCTCACGGACGCCACCTGGGTGACGCGGTTGTCGTCCAGCCTGGATGCCGACGAGATGACCGTCGATCCGGTGTTCGTGCTGAACCCCGACGCCGAACAGAGCGTGTCCAACATCCATGCCGCGACCCTCTACCAGGCCTGTACGGGCGGGAACACACTGTCTGCGAAGCGCTGGATCCGCCTGCCGGACGGCCGGGACTACCGGGTGCCGAGCGCCGAAGACGTCCTAGACGACGGGCAGACCGACAGCGAGTGGTGGCTCGCGAACGCGTCCGACATCCAGGCCATCTCCATCGAGCAGTTCGGACGGTCGGGTGACGCCGAGCTCATCGCAGACCTGATGCCGGACACCGTGGCGTTCACCGACGCCGTGGATGCGGGCGTGGAGGGCAAGGGCTGTGGCTGTGCACCGGCGAGCGCACCGTGGGTCCGGTTCTGGCCGGCGTTCCTGGGCGCGATGCTGTTCGTGGCGGGCCTGGCGCGACGCCGCTGAGTCCAGCTCCTACCTCCTCTACCTCCACTTCGGTGGATCGTCCGGGAACACGCGGGCGGCCTCGATGGTGTAGTGCACCACGTCGGGGGCCTCGCGATGCAGGTAGTGCTCGGTACCGGGGATGTCGGACTGCACGCCCACACCGGTCAGCGCGGCGTACTCCTGCTGGCCGTCCGACCAGACCTGCTGGGCTTCTTCGGTCCAGCCGTGGAATGCGACGGCCTGCTCGGGGTCGTGGGAGTGCACGAACACCGGGGCAACACCCGTCCAGGACATGACGGCGCTGGCCTGCTCGGCCGTTCCCTCGGGGTCGAAGTGCGCGTCGCGGAGCGCCTCGGGCTGGTCGGGGATGAAGGCGGGCACCATCGGATCGACGAACACTGCGGCGTGGATGCGCTCGGCGTGCGTCTGGCCCAGCACCCGCACGTGGAGCGCTCCGTGGGCGTGCGCGACGAACACCCACGGGCCCGGTGCGCCGGCCTGCTCCAGCGCCTGGACCAGAGATTCCGCCGTGTCCGCGGGCGTGAGCGCGACTGCAGGTGCGGGAGCCCCGCCCACACCGGGCGGATCGAAGATGCAGCTGTGGGCAGGCTCGGCGAGGGAGTCCTGGATCCGCCACCACTGCTCGTGTCCGGCGTCTCCCGCGGCACTCAGGAACACGACCGAAGGGGCGTCACCCGGCGTGCCCTGGCACGGGAGGTTGACGGTGCCATTCGGGGTTTCGTACAGCATTGTCGGCGTACAGCCGCCGAGGGAGGTCGCCACCAGCAAGGCGACGGCCGACGGGAGGGGGCGTCCGGTAGACACGGGGGCTCCGAGGGTCGGGGTCCCCATTCCTGACGGATCGGTGCGCCGGATTGTTAGGCACGGCTCGGAGGTGTCCCCGTGCCCTGGCTCAAACCCGTAGTCGTGTCCGCCGTGGTCGGTCTGGCGTTGGGGGCGCTCCCCCGTGCAGGTGCGGCCGAGACCTCGTCCGACACCCGGACCTCCGTCGAGGAGCTGACCATCCCGTACGAGCGGTTCGAGCTCGACAACGGGCTGACGGTCGTGCTCCACCAGGATCGGTCCGACCCCATCGTGGCGGTCGCCACCCTGGTGCACGTGGGGTCGAGCCGGGAAGAGCCCGGACGTACGGGATTCGCGCACTTCTTCGAGCACATGTCGTTCAACGACTCCGAGAACGTGCCGCGTGGCGCGAACCGGAAGCGGATCGAGGAGCTCGGCGGCTCTCGCAACGGGGGAACCAATCGCGACCACACGATCTACTACGAGGTCGTGCCGTCCGATTCGCTGGAGAAGATCCTGTGGATCGACTCGGATCGGCTCGGGTACATGATCAACACGGTCACCAAGGGCGCGCTCGAGAACGAGAAGCAGGTGGTCAAGAACGAGAAGCGGCAGCGGGTCGACAACGCGCCGTACGGCCACACGGGCTCGGTGGTGAACCGCAACCTCTACCCCGAAGGGCACCCGTACAGCTGGAGCGTGATCGGCAGCCTCGAAGACCTGCAGGCGGCCACGCTGGACGACGTCCGCACGTTCTACGACCGGTTCTACGGCCCGAACAACGCCACGCTCGTGCTGGCGGGCGACTTCGAGATCGAGCCCACCAAGGAGCTCATCCAGGCCTACTTCGGCGAGATCCCGCGCGGTCCGGAGGTCGAGACCCCCGAGCCGATGCCGGTCGAGCTGGAGTCGACGAAGTCGCTGGTCCACCTCGATGCCTTCGCGCAGCTGCCGGAGCTCCGGTTGACGTTCCCGACCGTCGAGCGGTTCCACGAGGACGGGTACGCCCTCGACGCCCTGGCCGAGATCCTCACCCGGGGCAAGCGCGCGAAGCTGTACGACGAGCTGGTGACCAAGCGCGAGATCGCCCAGTCGGTGTACGCCTACGACAGCAACGGCGAGCTGGCGGGGTCGTTCACCATCGGGGTGCGCGCGAAGGCGGGTGTCGACCTCGACGAGGTGCTCGAAGGGGTGAACGCCGGGCTGCAGCGGTTCGCCGAAGAGGGCTTCGAAGATCGCGACCTGCAGCGAATCAAAGCCCGCCAGGAACGGGAGTTCTACACGGGGATCCAGGGGGTGCTCGACAAGGCGTTCGGCCTGGCGTTCTACCAGGTGTACGCGGGGGATCCGGCGTTCGTCACCACCGACCTGAAGAACACGCTGGAGGTGTCGCGTTCGGACATCGAGCGCGTGTTCGGCGAGTACATCGAGAGCCAGCCCCACGTGATGACCAGCTTCGTACCCCGGGATGCGCCGAAGCTCGCGGTCGAGGGCGCCGAGACCGCCGCGGTGGTGGAGGAGAAGGTGGTGAAGGGCGCAGAAGCCCCGCCAGCCGAGGTGGTGGAGGGGGACTACGAGAAAACCCCGACCCAGATGGACCGATCGAGCGAGCCTCCCCTCGGGGAGCCCAGCGAGGTGGGGCCTCCGGCGATCCACTTCGAGCGGCGCGACGACGGGATGGGCATCTACCACCTGGAGCAGACCGAGCTGCCCCTGACGCGGTTCTCCATCCTGATCGACGGCGGGCATCGGACCGAGGATCTGTCGCAGTCCGGGATGACCTCGCTCCTCGCCGAGTGGCTCGAGGAAGGCACCGCGAACCGCACGCCCGAAGAGCTCGAGGACGCCATCGGCCAGCTGGGGGCCGCGCTGTCGATCCGCAGTGATCGCGATGCGCTGGTGCTGAACGGGTCGTGCCTGGCGCATCAGTTCGACGAGGTGTTCGATCTGGCCGTCGAGATGCTGACCGAGCCCCGCTTCGACGCCACCGAGTTCGAGCGGCTGAAGTCCGAGCGACTCACCAGCCTGACCGCGCGCGAGGGCAGTGCCCGCAGCATGGCGAGCCTGGCGCTGAACCGGGCGCTGTACGGCGACGACCACCCCTACGGCTGGCCGGCCGACGGCGTGGTCTCGACCGTCGAGCCCCTGCGCGACAAGGACCTGAAGAAGCGCTGGAAGAAGCTGTTCTCGACCACTGTGGCCGACGTGACGGTGGTGGGCGACGTCGACCGCGCCACGGTCCAGACTGCAGCAGGGCGTCTGGCGTCGGGACTGCGGAGCAAGCCCGTGAAGGAGGCGGTCTTCCAGCTGGTTCCCGCGCCTGGCGAGCCGGAGCTCGTGTTCATCGACATCCCGGGCAGCAAGCAGTCCGTGATCTACGCGGGGTCCGTGGCCATGGCCCGCGGCGCCCACGAGTGGTTCGACCTGGAGATCGCCCGACAGCGGCTGGGAGGCGGGTCGAGTGCCCAGCTGTTCCAGACCCTGCGCATCGACAAGGGCTACACCTACGGTGCGTACGCCTTCGCCTCCGAGCGCATGCTTCCCGGGCCGTTCGGGCTGTTCACGAGCGTACGCGCCAATGTGACGAAGGAGTCGCTGCAGATCGCCCACGATCTGGTGGACGCCTACGGCGAGGGCTTCGACGAGGACGATCTGGTGATCGCGCGCACGATGCTCGGCAAGGGGGGCCTGGTGGAGTTCGAGACGCTGGATGCCCGCCTCGCGCACCTGCGGACCCTGGCGCGCTACGACCTGCCTCCGGACACCCTGGCCACCCAGCAGGCCCGCCTGGATGCGGTCTCGGTCGACGACGTGAAGGGCACGGTCGAGCAGTGGATGTCCACGGATCACCTGACCTGGGTGGTGGTCGGCGACGGCGAGACCCAGCGCGAAGAGGTCGAAGTGCTCGGTCTGCCGGTGATCGAGTGGAGTGCCGAGGACGTGAACACGGGGAAGGCCACCCTCCCCTGACGACGTTCGCCGCCCCGTTGGGCGTGGAAAAGTGGTGGGTATTGCCAAACCGCACCTATGAAGTCCGGATGATCGTCCAGACCACGATCCCCGGAAGAGCGCCCGTGCGCGCGGGGTTCTGCGTCGACAGAAGTTCGAGCACGGGGAAGAAAACTTCTGTGATTGGTTTGCGATCGTGTGTTCGGCGTCTACACTCGATGTGGGGCGACTGCGGCTGAAATCGCACCGGAAGCCAACCCGAGAGCACTTCTGTGCGCTCGGGCAGGGCGCCGGACGACGGACGTGCGCGCCGTTTTCCAGAAACGACGACGAACCGGGAGTGAGAGATGCGTGCAAGCCTTCGAGGAATGTTGGTGCTGGTCGCTGGGGCGTTCGTATTGTCGGTCCCAGCGCAGACATCGGCGGGGAACGGGCACGGGAACGGGCACGGCAACCACGGCAACCACGGCAACGGCTGGGGCAACGGCAACGGCAACGGTTGGGGCTGGGGCAACGGTGGTGGCTGGGGCGGCTGGGGCGGCTGGGGCAACGGCAATGGTTGGGGCTGGGGCAATGGCAACGGCTGGGGATGGGGCAACGGCAACGGTCCCTGGTGGGCGCCGGATTGCTGGGACATCGAGGGCGACTTCTCGTCCGCGCCCGTCATCGAAGGCTGTGATTCGCCCATCGGGTTCTGCACCCTGGGTGCGCTCGAAGGCGACCTGGACGGCTCCTACGCGTTCACCATGTTCACCTCGACTCCCGAGCCCACCGCCGAGCACCCCACGCGGGAGGTGTTCACGGGCGAGAGCGTGATCGAGACCGATTGCGGCACGCTCTACGGCGACGACACGGGCGAGATCTGGTTCGACGGAGAGGCGGGATTCGTCACCCGCGTCACCGTGTGGACCGGGGATGGTTGCTTCGAAGATGTGACCGGCGAAATCGTGGCAAGTGGTCTGCTGGACCTCGCGACGGGCGCGACCGACGGAACGTACACGGGGGAATTGTGCGAGTCCGGCGGGTGCTAGTGTGCGCTTCGCGCTGCCGCTCTGGTGGCGCGAGGTTCCAGTCTGGAGAACCAGGTGAGCGACGTTCTCGTCAACCTTCTGGGCCTGTACGCAGGTCTGCTCCTGCTCAACGTGATCATCTCGAGCCTGATGTGGTGGTCCAACCGCTCGATGCTGTATCGAGACCTCATCGCCATCTGGGCCGCGATGATGTTCGCATTCGTGGTGCAGGGAGCGACCGGGACGTTCGAGGACAATCACCTGGTGATCGTGCTCGGCTTCTCGAGCCTCTGGCTGGCCAACCTGGCGTTCGCGCGGCTGGTGACCCGGCTGTTGGGGATGGCGTACCCGATGAAGCTCTTCGCTGGGGTATTCGCGGTCGGGATCGCGGCTGGCGTGGCGTGCTGGGGTGCCGGAGTGTCGTTCACACTGCTCTCCCTGCCCGTGGTCGTGGGCACCTCGTTTCCGACGATGCTCACCGCCGGTCGAGCGATCCTGCAGCACTGGCGTCAGCTCACGCTCTCTGGTCGCGGCCTGATGCTGGCGTGCCTGGCCATCGTCGCGCACCAGTTCGACTACCCGTTCCTGCGGATGGAACCCGACTTCACGGCTCTGGGGTTCACGATTGCGCTGGTCGTGGTCTTCGCCCTGTCCGTGTTCGGTCCGGCAGTGGTCCTCGAGGCCATCACCCGCGAGCAGGCGACGATTGCAGCGGAGCTGGATGTCGCTCGGCAGATCCAGATGCGGGTGCTGCCGAGCCCCTCGGAGCTCGAAGGCGTACCCGACCTGGAGATCCAGGGGTTCATGCGTCCGGCCGACGAGGTGGGCGGCGACTACTACGACGTCTGTACGCTCGGGGGAACCAGCTGGATCCTCGTCGGGGACGTCACCGGTCACGGCTTGAGCTCGGGGCTCGTGATGCTCATGGCCCAGAGCGTGATCGCGTCGATCCTGCACACGCAGGGTCGGGAGATCGGTCCGGCAGAGCTCACCTTTCTGGCGAACCGGGTGCTGTTTCGCAACCTCGTACGGCTCGGCGACCTGCGCTCGATGACGCTGGTGGCCCTGCGGAAGGACCCCGCGAGTCAGCGGTACTCCTACAGCGGCAACCACGATCACGTGTACGTGTGGCGGAAGGAGACCGAGCAGGTGGAGCAGCTCGAGGTGACGCAGGTCCCGCACGACCTCGGCTTTCTCGACGAATTTCCACAAGAAGCGTTCCTGGAGAGCTCGTTCGAGATGCGGCCCGGGGATCTGCTCCTCATGGCGACGGACGGTGTGACGGAGGCCGCGCGCAACGGGCAGTACGCACAGGGCATGTTCGAGTCGGGCCGGGTGGCGACGCTGCTCGAGTCGATGGGCTCGGCGGCGCTCGGCGACATCCGGGAGCGGCTGTTGTCCGAGCTCGAGGCGTTCACCGGCGGCACCTACCACGACGACGTCACGTTCGTCCTGGCACGTCCACTGCGCTGAATCTCGTCCAGGAGCGATTCGAGCGCGAGGGGGACGCATGATCGTCAACTCTGGCCCCGCCCTCGAGATGTCCGTCGACTTCGCGCGTTCACCTGCGGAGATCGCCGCGTGCAACGAGCTGATCGCCCAGACCTACCTGGACGAGTACGGCGTGGTGCTCACCTCCGATTCGTCGGTGGATCCCGACGGAGGGGTCGAGCGCCTGCCCGATCGGCTGCTGATGGGGCACGTCGGCGATCAGCTGGTCGCGAGCTCGGGGCTCTACGTGGAAGACACCTATGTCGGCGCCTACGGTCGCATCCCGCCCGGCGACATCCAGCAGATGCTCCACGAGGCAGGGGTCGATGCGGACGCGCCCCGCACCATGATCGAGCTCACGAAAGCCGTGGTCCGCAAGGACTTCAAGAAGCGCGGGCTCGGTCGCCTGCTGCTCGGCGTCTCGCATGCACGAACGTTCCTGGACGCTGGAGAGGACCCGCCGCTGCTCGTGCTGTGCGGAAAGGTCTCGATCCTTCGTCTGTGGCGCGTGCTGGGCATCCGCACCCGTCGTATCCGGCCGTTCCCGGTCTACCGCAACCATGCCCGGTATCGGGCGCCAGGGGATCCAGTGGAGAGCCACCTGGTCATTCCAGAACTCGACATCCATCCGAGATGGTACGGTCTCACCGTTCCGTCGACGGTCGCTGTCGACTATTTCGGAGTCCACCATGCACGCTGAGAAACGCCTCGGCAGCTGCACCGCGAGTGTCGAGGGTGTGCCCACGACCTCGGTCGATCTTCAGGTCTCGGCCATGGAGATGATGGTGCACTGGGGGCGGTGTTCCCTCACCGCCAATTTCCTGGCCGGGTACGTCGCACCGACGTTCCCCGACAGCGAGTCGGCGCGGGTCGAGATCTCGATCATGCTCGACGAGCTGATCGAGAACGCGGTGAAGTTCTGTGCCGATGTCGAAGAACCCGTCAGCGTCACGGTCGACAACTTCGACGACGCCATCCGACTCCGGGTGTCCAACCTCTGCACCGAGCCGCATGCACGCCAGCTCGAGCAGTGCATCCGGAGAGTGCTGCACGGCAACCCCGAAGAGCTCTTCGTCGAGCAGGTGGAGTCCGCTGCGGTCGAGGATGCGTTGGTGTCGCAGCTCGGCTTCATCACGTTGTCGATGAACCAGGGGGTGCGGCTCGGCGCGCGCATCGCACGCTCGATGGATGCTGGAGGTGAAGGGATGTACGAGGTGACGGTACAGGTGATGATCCAGCGCGATGAGCTCGATCCCCTGCTGAACGGAGAGGCCGCCCAATGCTGAGCAGACAGGAGAGCTTCGAGCTCGACGTGACCAATCCCGACCGCGCGGTGTTGTCGGGGGTGCTCCGGCTGCCCTCGCCCGCAGCCTACGAAGAACGCCTGCTGCCCGTGCGCCAGGCGATCCTGAACGGCAAAGAGCCCTACACCATCGACATCTCCGAGGTCCAGTTCCTGAACAGCTCCGGAATCACGGGGATCTCGCGCCTGGTGCTGCTGGCCCGGTCCGAAGGGCGTCCCCTCGTGTTCAAGGGCACCAGCAACGCGGTCTGGCACGAGAAGACCCTCCACCTGATCGCCCGCCTGTACGACGGCGTCACGGTTCAGATCGACTGATCCCTACAGGTCGATCGGGCTCCCCAGCCCGAGCACGCGATCCAGCGGCAGGCGACCCGAGCGAGCGGTCGCCTCTGGAGCGTGGGCGAGCCGGAACAGGAACACCGGCGTACGCCCCTGAGTACTCGGGAACACCCGGTACAGGTCGCGCCGGATACCCGCGAGCTCCTCGCGCTCGGCGTCCGTGAACAGGTCCGGCTGGTCTTCGGCGAGCTCGAACATGTAGAGCACCGCGGTCATCGGGTGCATCGCGAGCCCGAGGGTGGAGGCGGTCAACCACACCCGCTGGACCGCGGCTCCGGCGCTCAGCCAGTCTGTGGGGGTGGAGCCGTCGATGGACAGCAGTGCGGCCGCGCTGCAGTGCGCCATGGCGTCTCGCGACCCCTCTTCCAGCGCACGGCCCCGTCCCGGACGTCGGGCGCTCGCGGCGACATCGGGTCGAGCGATCACCTGGGTGGCGGTCTTCTGGAACTCGGTCATCTCGAGCTGGTCCAGCCCGATGCCTTCGGCGTGGGGCCCCGAACCGAAGCGGACCTCGCCCATCAGCTCGGCGTGCAGCGGACCACACAGCATCCGGATCCGGTCCGAGCGACCCAGCAGGCGGCCGAGCTGGGCTCTGCCCGACGGGTTGACGCACACATCGAGGCTGGCGCGATGGGTTCGTGCGGCGTCCAGCAACCCCAACAGCTCCAGGCCGGCCAGGGGTCGTTCGCGGCCGAAGCGGCGGTTGGTCATCCGGATGTCGATGGCCTCTGCGAGACGCCGCAGGGGCAGCGTGGGGGGCGTGCCTGCCCCCAGGGTCACGCGGGCGACGACGTCAGGTCGATCGTCCATCGGAAACCGGTGGATGCGCACGGCCTGGGAGGTGGCGGTGGCCGCGAGCTCCAGGTTCTCCAGTGCACCGCCGATGGCCAGCAGGCTCGCGTGCCGTCGTCCGTCCAGGTGGTTCCGCGAGCGCTCGGCGTCGTGCAGAACCCACAACGACTCGCCGTCCCACCGGAACGCCCAGGGCTGGCAGTTGCCGCCGGACGGCGCCTTCGTCGCTTTCTCGACCAGCCGCTGCACGTGGTCGGGAATGTCGTCCAGGTCGTGGGCGTGTTCGGCGAGGCCAGGCGCGGGGAGTGGACGGGGAGGCTCGGAGTCCGGGAGCGGCGGAGCGGGAGCGGGGTGCCTCAGATGGTGCTCGAGGTCGAGGAAACGCCGCCCGGATTCCAGGTCGCCGCGGAGCGCGAGCATGCGGATGGCCGTGGGGAGGGTCGCGCCACCCAGGGTGACGTCGGACGCCAGCTGCGGCCACGCCGAGATCGAGCGGTCGATCTCCATCAACGACGCCGCAGCGCGCGGAGAGACGGTCTGGCTGCCGATGATGGCCATCATCAGGACGGCCTTGCGCTCGCTGTCGATGCGGTCTAGCTGCGCGGTCGTGATGTCGCCCACCAGGCCGTGGAAGAGGGGCCGCGAGGGGTCGAGATCGAAGCGCTCCACGTCCAGCATCCCGCGGTCGCTGGTCTCCATGAGCACCGGAATCCGGAGCTCCCGCGCCCGCTCCCGCATGCGGAACTTCATCCGGATCCCGTCGCACTCGTCCACCAGCACATCCAGGCGCGGGTCGGAGAGGAACGGGTCCAGGGTGTCCTCGGTGAGCCCGGCGGTCTCGACCGTGAGCGACGCGTAGGGGTCGATCGCGACGATCTGCCGGGCAGCGAGAACGGCCTTGTTGACCCCGATATCGCAGACTCCCGCGCGGATGCGGTTGAGGTTGGACAGCTCGAGTTCGTCGAAGTCCGCCAGCTTCAGGTGGCCCGCGAGCCCCTCCTGAGCCAGCGTGAACGCGATGATGTTGCCCACCGACAACCCGACCACGCCGATGCACAGCTGGCGAAGATGGGCCCGTTCTTCGGGGGTGATCTTGAACCGGTTGCGATCCGAGCGGAGCTCGTCGAAGGCGTCGGGCCCCAGCACGTGCACCAGATCGCCGGACCACGGGTAGTAGACCCATCGCCCGAAACACTCGATGGGCACGCCGTCGAGGAGGGTCTCGATGTGGGATTCGCACGCCTCGAGCGGGAGGTCTTCCTTGGCGGGGTTGCGGGTGCGAACGAGCTCGACGAGCTGGCTGTGCAGGGTGTCGGTGGTGCGCCACACCGGGTGGTCGGCCAGGAACGCGTTCCACTCCGAGGAGGACATCGCCGCGCGATCGACGATGACCGGCTGCCAACCCGAGTTCACGACGAAGGCTCGTCGGGTTCGTCGACCAGCACCTGTTCCGGCAGCCGGATCGTGAACGTGCTCCCGGTGCCGACCCGACTGTCGACCGCGATGGTTCCGCCCATGGCGTCCACCAGCTGGCGGGTCAGCGCGAGCCCCAGCCCAGAACCCCCGTAGTCACGGGCTGTCGTACGGGTCGCCTGCGAGAACGCCCGGAACAGACGGGCCTGTTGCTCCTCGGACATGCCGATCCCCGTGTCGGACACGGCCAACAGCACCCAGCCCTGCTCCCGACGGACCTCGACGGTGATGCGCCCGTTCTCGGTGAACTTGCAGGCGTTGCCCACCAGGTTGGTGAGGCACTGGCGAAGCCGCATCGCATCGACGAACATCTGGTCGACGGACGGCTCGATCCGCACCACCAGCTCGTTGTCGTTGCCCGCTGCCAGCGCGCGCATCGTCGCGACCACCGCACCGACGAGGTCTTCGACGCCGACCCGCTCGGGCACGAGCTCCAGCTGGCCGGCCTCGATCTTCGACAGGTCGAGCACGTCGTTCGTCAGCGACAGCATCTGCTGCCCGGCGGTCGACACATTGGCGATCTCGGCGGCGAGGTCGGGTCGGCCGGTCTCGTTCGCGAGCTCCCAGGCCAGCTCGCAGTACCCGATGATCGCGTTGAGAGGCGTGCGGAACTCGTGCGACATCCCCGCGAGGAACTGACTGACCTCGGCGTTCCTGCGCAGCAACTCGGCCTCTACACCGGTCGCGTGGTTCACCACGGTGTTGTAGAGAATCGACAGGTCGGTGACTTCGCGGTGGAGGGTCGTGGAGTCTGCCGCGACCTGGCTCCAGCGCTGGAGGGTTCGCCGCACGCGCTCGTCGAGATCGGGGTCTGCGAGGAGGGTCTCGGTCTCCTCCATCGCTTCGCGCAGGCGTTCGCGCTTCGCATCGTCCAGAGAGTGATTGTACAGGTCGGTCAAGAAGCCACCAGGCGGCCCGCGGTTGCGAAGGCCGGGAGCGATTGCGTCGTCTACCAGAGCGCCAACTATAGTCGCACGGCGTCCACCACCGTCCATCCACTACCGTCAATCCATTGCCGTGGATGTTGTGGTGGCGGCGGTAGCTTCCCGTGCGTCACCTGGGATAGCATCCGCCGATGAGCGTCTCGACAGCAGGCCCGGATCGTGGCTCCTTCGCACCGACTGGCGAGATCGGGGGGCGTCCGCTGCTCGAGCTCGCTCTGGATCGGTCGCACGTGCGCGACCACTGGTCGCTGTGCGGTCGGATCGCCGACTACGTCACGATGTTCTGCTTGCCAGAGCGCGGTCGTACCTCTGTCCTCACCACGTCCACGGTGGTCAACGAGCTGGTCGAGAACGCGGTGAAGTACGGCGTCGATCGGCAGCTCGACCTCCGAGCGTGGGTCGAAGACGACGTGCTGTCGCTCGAGGTCGTCAATCGCGCCACACCGGAGCAGGCTCGCAGCTTGCGGGAGGCCGTGGACAGCCTCGCCGACCTCTCCACCGAAGACCGCATTCGGGCCCAGGCCGCGCTGAGCTCGATGTCGTCCAAATCCGGTCTGGGCCTCGTGTCGATCGTCCAGCAGCATCGTGTCACCGTGGGCGTCGATCTGCGGCCGGTCGAGAGCCAGGAGGCGTCGGGGGTCGAGGTGGTGGTCCGGGTGGCATCCCCGATCTGACGCCTCGTTCAGCGTCAGAGGTCCATCGCGCAGCGAACGCCCATCCCGCCGTACCAGAAGTCCGGAGGGTGGAAGGTGCGGGTGCCGAGCACGAGCTCTTCGGCGCTGCCCACCCCGCCGCCACGCATGGTCCGGAACGGGCCTTCCACCTCGTAGGCGCTGCCGTCGGTCGGATGGGCGGTGTAGTTGGGGGCATACCAGTCGGCGGTCCACTCGAAGGCGTTTCCAGCCAGGTCGCACAGCCCGAGCGCGTTGTCTCCGGCGGGGCGCGAGCAGACCTCCCACAACCCGGCGTTGTCGCACGACCAGTGGTCCGGAGCGCTCAACCCGGAGGTGTTCGCGCGCGTGCAGTCCGGCGGTTCGTCTCCCCACGCGTAGACCGTCTGGTTGGTGCGTGAACGGGCGGCGTACTCCCACTCGGACTCGGTCGGCAGGCGTCCGCCCATCCAGGTGCACAGGGCGGTGGCCTGGGCGAAGTCGATGCAGTTGACGGGCAGCAGGGCGTTCTCGGCGGCGGTGACGTCGTAGCAGTCGACCACGCCGGCAGGACGCGGGGTGCAGGCCCCGTCGGCCAGGCATGCGGCGTACTCGGTGGCGGTGGCTTCGTGGCGCGCGAGGGCGAACCGCTCGACGGTCACGGTGTGGATGGGCTGAGCATCTTCGGCGTCGGCGCGGCCCATCTCGAACGACCCACCGGGGACGGCCACCCAGGGTTCCTCCAGTGGGGGAGGAGCGGTGTCGGCCGTCGGAACGTCCGTATCCACGACGGGTTCGGTGGGGATGGTCGCGATCGGGCCCGTGCAGGCGGAGGCTCCGGCGAGGAGGACTGCGAGCATCCGGCGATCGCGTCGACCGCGGAACATGTGCAACCAGCAGCGCATGCAGGGTTGTAGCCGCCTGCGCGGGAATCCGCCGAGGAGTGTGGGGTCGAGGTGGGGCCGAGATGGTTCACAGCCGGCGCGGCGAGCGATACTCTCCGGGACATGGAACGGGTGAAATCAACACTGCGCGCATGGGTCCGAAGCACCGGTTGGCTCGGGGTCGCGATGGTCTGGATGGGCTGTACGGGCCCGAATGGCGACACGGACTTCGACACCGACGTCTTCACCGACACCGACACCGACACCGACACCGACACCGACACCGATCCGCCGACCGACCCCTGGACCCCCGTCGAGCCGTGGCTCCTGGTCGAAGGCGGCACCTTCGTGATGGGCTTCGACTGGCCCGAGGGGTCGCCTCCCGAGACGCGTCGAGAGACGCCTCCGCACCCGGTCACCGTGCCTTCGTTCGCGATGCTGCGGCACGAAGTCACCAACGCGATGTTCCGGGAGTGCCTGGAAGCCGGGGACTGCGCGCACGAGGAAGGAGGGCAGGGCAACTGCCTCGACCCCTTCGACCCCGACAACGCGAACCGTCCCGCCAACTGCATCGACTGGGCGCAGGCGGGCGATCTGTGTGCCTACTTCGGCGGTCGTCGCCCCACCGAGTCCGAGTGGGAGTACGTCGCGACCAGCGGCGGGGAATCGTGGGAGTACCCCTGGGGCGACGAGGAGCCGGACTGCACGCGCGCCAACCTCCCCACCGGGAACGCCGGTTCGTGCGGAGGCGGACTG
Organism: Myxococcota bacterium; assembly: GCA_965224055.1. Lineage (GTDB taxonomy): Bacteria > Myxococcota_A > UBA796 > UBA796 > JACKEQ01. The sequence continues at coordinate 8,919,399 of OZ245034.1, forward strand.
TGGGAGGTCTGCTCGCGTCCCGACGGAGACACGCCGTGGGGCTTCTGCGACATGGGGGGCAACGCCTTCGAGTGGAACCAGGACTGGTTCTGGGACGACTACACGACGCACCCCGACGACGGGTCCGCTCAGGAAGAGATCCTCAACGAGTTCCGCGTGATGCGCGGGGGTGGTGTGAACAGCGCGGCAACCCCTCGCACCCGCCAGCGCACCTTCCATCCGCCGGACTTCTTCTACTCGGGGATGGGTGTCCGGTGCGCCCGCGACCTGTAGCGGGCCCCGCGTTCAGGAGAGGCGACCCATCGAGGCCGCCAGGGACTCCGCGTCGTCGATCTGCTTCTCGATGAGGGCCAGACCCGCATCCCAGAAGCCCGGATCCTCGAGGTCGCAGTCGACCATGGCCGCGATCTCCGCCGGTGACCGGCTGCCTCCGGCCCGGAGCATGTCGAGGTAGGACGGTACGAACCCAGTGCCCTGCTCCCGGTAGCGCTGGTAGACCGACAGTGCGAGCAGCTGGCCGTACGCGTAGGCGTAGACGTAGCCGGGAACCCCGACGAAGTGGGGGATGTAGCTCCACCACGCTGCGTAGCGGTCCTTCAGCACGACGCTGTCGCCGTACTGGGCGCGCTGGGTCTCCATCCAGTGCCGGTCGAAGTCCTCGACGGACAGCTCGCCCTGCTCGCGCCGATGGGTGTGGATCCGGTCCTCGAAGCGGTTCATCGCCACCTGTCGGAACACCGTACCCACGTTGCCCTCGATGGACTGAGCGAGCAGGTCGAGGCGCGCCTCGTCGCTCTCGACCCGGTCCATGAGCGTCGCGAAGGTGACGGTCTCGCCGAACACCGAAGCGGTCTCGGCCAGGGTGAGGGGCGTGTGGAACTGGAACACGCCCTGTTCCCGCGAGAGCCAGGCGTGCAGGCCATGCCCCATCTCGTGTGCGAGCGTGAGCACGTCCCGCGAGCGGCCGGTCCAGTTCACGAGCAGGTAGGGGTGGTGGCTCGGCACGGTGTACGAGCAGAACGCGCCGCCCATCTTCCCCGGCTTGAGGGGGGCGTGGATCCAGTTCTCGTCGAAGAAGCGGTTGGCGGCGTCGGCCAGGGTGCTCGAGAAGCTCGCGTAGGCGTCGAGCACGATGCCTTTCGCCGTGGGCCAGTCGATGAGGGTGTCGTCCTGGGTGAGCGGGGCGTAGCGGTCGTGGTCCTGAAGCTCGTCGACCCCCAGCAGCCGGGCCTTCAGGCGATACCAGCGCTGGCAGACGTCGTAGCGACGCGTGACGGCGTCGACCAACGACTGGACCGAGGCATCGGTGGCTTCGTTGGCCACGTTCCGCGACGTGATCCAGGTGGGGTAGCCCCGCAGGGTGTCTTCGGCGTGTTTGTCGGCCATCAGCGTGTTCAGCACGAACGCACGCAAGCCGATGTCCTCGCGGAGGGCGGCGGCCACCTGGTCGGCCCGGCGGTCACGCAGGTCGCGGTCGGGAGAGAACAGATCGCCGAGCGCGGCTTCGAGGGAGACCTGGCTCGGCGCATCGTCGTTGGTGGGCTCCACCTGGACCTGGATGGCGGAGGTGCGTTCCTCGAAGAGCCTCTCCCAGGCGCGCGCCCCCGTGAGCTCCTTGTCGGCCATCAGGCGCTCTTCGGGCTCGGAGAGCAGAAACGGCCGGTAGCGACGGCGTGCTTTGAGGTGGTAGCGGCACCAGGCCAGTGCGGGATGGGCGATCAGGGCCTCGGCGCGCTCGTCGTCCACGGCTGCCCACTCGAGCTCGACGAACAGCAGATCCTTACTGATGTCGTTGGTCTGCTGCTGGACGGCCATCATGCGTCGCCCGACCTCGGGGTTCGCGGTGTCGGTCGCGTAGGTGAGCCGGGCGTGGTGCCCCACCCGGCCGATGGTCTCGTACACGGTCTCGACATCGCGAAGCAGGGCGGACAGCGCTTCGGCGTCCATGTTCGCGATCTCGCCGCGGTGCTTCGAGATGGCTTCGGTCAGGTCGAGCGCGCGCTGGACGAGCACGTCGGGCTCGGTGTCCTGCAGGAGGGGATCGAGCTCCCACGTGACGTCGTCGACGAGGAGATCGATGGAGGGGCTGTCTTGATCGGTGTCGGTGGTGTCGGTCATGCTTCGCGAGTAACCCCTGCGACGCCTCAGGGATTGCAGCCGACTGTCAGGGCTGGTGGATCGTGGTCTTCAGCGTGTACACAGAGCCCGGCGCGATCTCGGCCACTTCGGCACCCGTCACCGCGGTCTCGACGCACACGAAGCCCGTGTGTCCGCCCTCGCCGATGTCGGCCTTGGTCCGCGCGATGTCGGGGCCGGGATTCCAGACCACGACGGTGTTCGTGTTGCCTTCGACCCGGACCACGCGGGCACCGTCGTTCAGCACGGCGGGGCCGCTGCAGGTGTAGATGCGGTCGACCTCGCCGCCGAACGACAGCGGCCCCGACTGCTCACCGCGCTCCTGGGCGACCTTGTCGCGGTACGTCATGCCATTGAGCCCGAGGACACGGGCCGATCCGAGATCGTCGACGCGAAGGTAGGTGTGGAGCGCGCCGGTGCACAGGATGGTCGAGTCGGCGCGGTTGTGGTGGGTGAGCGTGACTTCGAGCCGATCCGTCAGCACCACGTCGAGCTGCAGCCGGAAGGGGTGGGGCCAGATGGCGCGGGTCGACCCGTCGTCGACGAGCTCCATGCGCACCTGGCCTTCTGGCGCGTCGAGGGGGGTCCACATCCGGGTGCGGGCGATGCCGTGGTTCGGTCCGGGGCGATCCTTCGAGAACCAGGGCCAGCACACGGGAATCCCACCCCGGATCGACGACCCCTCGGTGAACGTGGCGTGGGGGCTGACCCACAGCACATCCGAAGCGTCGGCTCCAGGCTGGTACGACAGGATGGTCGCACCGAGGCGATGGACGCGGACGACCGCGTCGCCCGTTCTCGCCTCGAGGATGTCGCTCATTCGCTCTCCCGTGGTTTTCCCGCCAACAATACGCCACCAGCGGCGATGACGAGCACCGCACCCGCGGCGGTCCACCAGGTGGGCAGTGTTCCGAAGACCACCGCATCGACGGCGAACCCCATCAGCGGCGACACGTAGCTGGCTGCGGCCACGCGCGCCGCACGGGCGATGCGGTATGCGCGCGTCATCCACAGCTGACCGAGCACAGCGGCGATCCCGATGCCCACCAGAACCGGCAGGTTCCCCGGCCCCGGGACGTGTGCGACGGCGGGCCCGAGCGCGAGCCCGAACAGCACGGCAGCGCCGACCGCCAGCTGGAACCAGAACACGACCGCTGCCGGGGATTCGGTGGCGCCGAGGGCGCGCAGGGTGGTGTGTGCACAGGCGCTGAATCCGGCCGCACAGATGCCGATGCCCAGGGCGGCCCCCCGTCCGAGACCCTCACCGGTCGCGGGCAGCGTCCAGCTCGCGCCCGTTGCGTCGAGGTCGGGCCACACCAGGCACACGGTCCCGAGAATCCCGAGGCCGAGCGCCAACAGCTCCGGTGGGCCGGGCCTCTCGGAGCGTCCGAGTGCGAGAGGGGCCAGGATGGCGACGAAGATCGGCTGCAGCTTCGTGACCACCGTGAGCTCGCCGACGCCCAGACCCGCAGTTGCGGTGAAGAAGCAGAACATGGCGCAGAACCCGAAGGTGCACCGGACGGCCAGCAGACCCCAGCGCTTCACCCGCCAGTCGAGACCGGTGAGCAGGATCAGCGCTGGAATCGCCCCCACGATGCGCCAGCCGATGAGCTCGGTGGTGTCGAACCCCCAGGCCCGTGCGAGCTCGACGAGCGTGATCATCCCGGTGAACGCCCCCGATGCCGCCACCATGAGCAGAGGTCCGGCCTGCTCGCCGCCGTCGGCCGCTCCGTCGAGGGAGGCAGCAGAGGCAGCAGCAGGGCCGTGGGCGGGAGGAGGGGACACGACGGCGCCGTAACTCCGACGGGACGGCGCTTGCTTGTGGGTTGCCGCTTCGCTTATGCATCACAGGTGAAGCAACGTCGATGGAAGGTGTGATGCCGCTGCTGCTGATCCTCGCAAACACAGTGTTCGCCAAGCCGCTCTGGGGCTCGGCCGACCTGGATGGTGACGGAATTCGCGACCGGGACGACGCGTGCGTGCGCATTCCCGAGACCGACAACGGCTGGATGGACGACGACGGCTGTCCGGACACCCTGTCGAGCGTCACCGTGGCCTCGTCGTTCGCCACCATGATCGAAGAGGATGCCCAGGTCCTGCTCACGGTCGAGGGCGAGACCACCCGGGGCACGGGCACGCTGCTGGTCGAAGACCTGGTGCCCGGAACCGAGGTCACCGTGGGGGCCGGGCTCGGCTGTCATGCGGCCCAGGCCACGTTCGAGGTCGAGCCCCGTCATCGCAAGGTGCGGCTGCAGCTCGAGCCACGGCTGTTCACCGAGGTCGAGCTCATCGTGCGTTCCTCGTTCGGAGAACCCGTCGAGCGCGCCCGCGTGGCGTTCGCGGAGTCCGTGCCCGCTGGATGCGCTCCCCGTGAGCCTGTACGGATGGAGGGCGGCTACGGGAAGATCCTGTTGGGTCGGGGCACGCAGACCCTCCTGGTGCGGACCCCCGACGGCGCGCGGACCAAGGTGGAGCTCGACGTCGGGAGGGACCCCATCTCGCGGTTCATCGACATGCCCGCACCCGGCGGACGCGACTCCGACGGCGGTCGCCTGCTGGCACAGACCGTCTACTTCGAGGACGGTGACGAGGAGCTGACCGAAGCGGCGCTCGCCATCGTCGACGAAGTGGCGCGGTATCTCCTCGAGCACCCCGAGCTGGGGCGGGTCGCGGTCGAAGGGCACGCCGACGAGCGGGCCTGGGGTCCGTACAACGAAGATCTGTCCGAGCGTCGCGCAGAAGTCGTGACCGATGCGCTGATCGCGCGCGGCGTGCCCGCTGGACGCCTGACGGTGGTGGCGCGTGGCGAGAAGGATCCCGCCGACGACCGCCACACCCCCGAGGCCTGGGCGAAGAACCGTCGGGTGCACTTCGTCGTCCGTCGGTGAGCCTTGTGGTCTCGCCAAGAAGTGAATACGGGTTCATGACTTGGCATACCGACAGACCGATCGCGTTCGCGCCCGCCTCCAGAAGACCCGCCAGAAGCTGCTGAAAGCGGCCCACGGTCTGGTGGCCGAAGAGGGGTTCGCGGGGCTGCAGGTCGCGCGCGTCGCCGAGCGGGCTGGCGTCGCAACCGGCACGCTGTACCGGCACTTTCCGAACAAGACCGCGCTTTCGGTCGAGGTCTACTCGCGGGTCTGTCAGCACGAGATCCGGGTGTTGAAGGACAACCTGGAGCCCGAGCAGGCCGGCAGCCCGCGGGTCGCCGACCGGATCTCGTTCGCGGTCTCCACGTGGTGTCAGCGCGCCCACGCCGGTCAGACCCTGGCGCGCGCCCTGCTCCACGAGCCCGTCGAGCCCGAGGTCGAAGCGGTTCGCATCCGCGCCCGGGCCGACTACGCGCAGCTGTTCGCGGCCACCCTCGCCGAAGGCATCGCCTCGGGTGAGCTTCCCGACCAGGATGTCGAGGTCGTCAGCTCCTGCCTGGTCGGTGCGCTCTCCGAGTCCGTCCTGGGGCCTGCGGGTCCCCGGATGCTCCCGGCCATCGTCCGGTTCTGCATGGCTGCCATCCACCCCGAGCCCCGAGGGGAACCATGACGTCGACTGCTCAGCCCACCGAGCCCACGTACACCCACGAGGTGATCAACCAGTCCGTGCCGATGCCCGAGATCGACGGTTACACCACGGATGTTCCGCTGTCCGAGGCGGTCTCGCGGTACGGCGGCTCCTGGGCCGACGACCAGCTGTCTTCGCTCGGCCGGGTGGTGGTGTCGGACGAAGGCGCACAGCTGTCGCGCGACGCCAACCGCAACGAGCCCGAGCTCACGCTGTTCGACCGGTTCGGGCATCGCATCGACGAGGTCCGGTTCCATCCGGCCTACCACCGGTTGATGTCCATCGGGAAGGAACACGGTGTGCACAGCCTGAGCTGGACGCACCGCGAGAAGACCGGCGCCTTCGTGGCACGTGCGGCGCTGCACTACCTGTACGTCCAGCTCGAAGCGGGCGTGGCCTGCCCGATGACCATGACCCACGCCGTGGTCCCGTCGCTGCAGCACAGCCCCGAGGTCGCCGAGCAGTGGGTGCCCCTCGCGCTGAAGAACGCCTACGACCCGCGTCTGGTGCCCGCCCACGAGAAGTCCGGCGTCACCTTCGGCATGGCCATGACCGAGAAGCAGGGCGGCAGCGACGTCCGCGCGAACTCCACCACCGCCACGCCGATCCCGGGTGAATCCGACGGTGTCGTCGAGCTGCTGGGCCACAAGTGGTTCTGCAGTGCGCCCATGTCCGACGCCTTCCTCACGCTCGCCCAGGGGCCCGAGGGGCTCACCTGCTACCTCGTGCCGCGCATTCGCCCGGATGGGTCCCGCAACCCGTTCTTCATCCAGCGGCTCAAGGACAAGCTCGGCAACCGCAGCAACGCCAGCTCCGAGATCGAGTACCGCGGCACCTGGGCTCAGCGCGTCGGCGTTCCCGGGCGCGGGGTGCCCACGATCATCGAGATGGTCGCCCAGACCCGCCTCGACGTCGCGGTCGGTGCGGCGGGGCTGATGCGGCAGGCGCTGCGTCTCGCTGTGCACCACTGCACCCATCGCAGCGCCTTCGGCAAGACCTTGATCCGCCAGCCGCTCATGCGGAACGTGTTGGCAGACATGGCCATCGAGGTCGAAGCGGCGACTGCGCTGTCGATGCGCCTCGCTTCGGCGTTCGATGCCGCGGCCAAGCCCGAGCCCGACCTGCGGGAGCAGGCGTTCGGTCGCGCGACGATGGCGGTCGCGAAGTACTGGCTGGCCAAGCGGGTGATCGGGCTCACATCCGAAGCGCTCGAGTGCCACGGGGGCAACGGCTACGTCGAGGACTTCCCGATGAGCCAGCTGTACCGTGAGGCGCCGCTCGGCTCGATCTGGGAGGGGTCGGGGAACATCCAGTGCCTCGACGTGCTGCGCGCGATGCAGCGGTCGCCGGCCAGCTTTGCGGCCCTGAAGGACGAGCTGGCGGGTCACCAGGGCAAGGATTCCCGTCTCGATCGGGTCCTGGCATCGATCGAGACCGCGCTCGGTGCACCGGAGACCCTCGAGGTCCGCGCCCGCTGGCTGGTCGAGCAGCTGGCCGTGGCCCTGCAGGCCGGCCTGTTGATCGACCATGCGCCCGAGCCCGTCTCCACCGCGTTCCTTGCGACCCGGATGGGCCAGGGGGCCCGGATGTACGGGGTGCTTCCACCCGACACCGACTTCGAGGCCATCCTGGCGCGCGCTTCGCTGGGGTGAGCTGAGCCCCACGACCGTTCAGCGGAGGACGCGACCGGTCAGCGGTCGAGAGCCGCGCGACGACATCCTCCGGGCGAAGAACAAGGCGACCCCAATCTGTGGAGCGCCCATGTCTCTTCTCCTCGCGTTGACCCTGTCGCCTGCCCTCGCTCAAGAGGTTCCCACCCCTCCGGCTCCGCCCGCTCCTGTCGAGGACGCGGTCGAGGAAGCCGTCGAAGAAGCGGAAGACGCGGTCGAAGCAGCCGTCGAAGAAGCAGAGGATGCGGAGGACACGGTCCATCGTGCCGCGCGGATGCTCGCCGACCAGCGGGTCGAGGTGAAGGGCGGCGCCAACGACCTGTTCGTGCTGGCCCAGGATGCGCGGTTGCGGGCACCGGTGGACGACAACGCCTTCGTGCTCGCCCAGGACGTCTCCATCGACGCCCCCATGAGCGGCGACGTGTACGCGATGGGCGAGTCGGTCGAGATCGATGCGCCCGTCGTCGGAGACGTGTACGCGATGGGCGGCCGGGTCGAGATCCTGGAGGGGGGTGCGGTCTCGGGGAACGTGATCGTGGCCGCCGGAGAAGTCGTGCTGCGCGCCCCGATTGCGGGCGATGTCTCCATCCAGTCCGGCCATGTCGAGCTCGCGGCGCCCATCGCCGGTGATGTCGAGCTCGAGGTCGGCGAAGTCGTCGTCGGCAGTGGGGCGACCATCGCCGGCTCCCTCGACTACGCCTCTCCCCAGCGCAACGCCGAGCTCGAGCGTCGGGTCTCCGGAGACGTCACGCACACCATCAAAGAGGTCGAACCCGAAGAGTTCGACACCGCGCTCGAGGATCTGCACGTCGAGGAGGAGGAGTCCTCGATCCTCGCCGACACCCTGTGGTGGGGCGGCATGCGCGGCTGGGGCTTCCTGACCAAGCTGCTCGTCGGCTTCGTGTTGCTCGTCGTCGGCGGGAACCGCATGGCCAGCGTGGGGCGTCAGGTCGCCGCCAACCCCGGCAAGTCCCTGGGAATCGGGTTCATCGCGGCCTGTGTGCTCCCGATGGCCAGCTTCGTCGCCATCGCCACGGTCGTCCCGTTCCCCCTCGGGCTGCTCGGCTTCGCCACGTTCGGTATCCTCGCCTACGTCGGTCAGATCTTCGCTGCCCAGGCCGTCGGGGACTTCTTGCTGAAGCGCTTCCAGCCCGATGCCATCGGGTCGCCGTACCTCTCGCTCGCCATCGGCCTCGTGCCGCTCATCGCGCTGTGCGCCCTGCCGTGGCTCGGCAACCTCGCGTGGCTCGCGTTCACCTGCGCTGGCATCGGGGGGCTCTGGTCGGTCCTGCGCGGCGCTGAACCCACTCCCGCACCCCGATGAACGTCTGGCGTCTGCTGGCGATGGTCGCGGCCGGGCTCTGTGTGGGCCTGGTCGCGCTGTTGTTCCTGCACCACGCCGTCAAGCTGCAGACCGCCGTGTGGGCCGTGGTGCTCTCCGGCGGCGTCACCCTGGTGGTGCGGCGCATCTGGTCCGATCTGCCGGGCTTCGTCACCAGCTGGCTCGATGTGGGTGTGCTCGTCGTCGGCGTGCTCGTCATCACCGCCACCACCGGCTTCACCAACGGCCTTCCCTTCGCCGTGCTGCGCTGGCCCCGCGCGGTCGCCCTGTGGAGTGCAGCGGGTCTGCTCTCCACCGCCATCGCGGGCCTGGCCTACACCCACCGACGGTTGGAGATCGAGGTCCGGGCGAACGCCGAGCGGCTCGCCGAGGCCCGACGTCGTGCGCTCGAGTCCCGGCTCACCGCGCTCTCGGCCCAGATCAACCCCCACTTCCTGTTCAACACCCTCAACACGCTGGCCGAGGTCGTCCACGAAGACGAGGACGAAGCCGAGGATCTGGTCGCCGACCTCGCCGCCATGATGCGCTACGCCCTCGACAGCAGCGCCACCCGGGTCCCCCTCGAGAAGGAGTTCGACATGGTCCGGCGACTGCTGCGCATCGAGAAGGCTCGCCTCCAGGAACGCCTGTCCTACACCCTCGATCTCGCGCCCGACGTCGGAGACGCCCGTGTTCCCGGGCTCCTGGTGCAGCCCATCGTCGAGAACGCCGTCCAGCACGGGGTCGCGCGGCGGGCCGAGGGCGGACGCGTGACCGTGCGGGCCACCCGGGTCGACCACGAAGAGGGGCCTCGCCTGCGCATCGTGGTCGAAGACGACGGCCCCGGCCTGCCCGAGCCCGTGCTCCAGACGCTGTACGAGCCGGTCGACAGCGACGTCCATCCGGGCGGGTTGCGCAACGTCGTGGAGCGGATCCGGCTCGCCTGGCCGGACACCGAAGCGTCCATGGTGCTCGACGACGGAGATGGAGCGGGCGAAGGCACCCGTTTCGTGTTCGATCTCCCCCTGGCCGGTCCGCCCGATCCCCAGAAGCCTGCGTTTCAGGAGCCCTCATGAACATCCGAACCCTGGTCGTGGACGACGAGCCTCGCGCGCGGTCGCGCATGCGTCGCCTGCTCGAGCCCCACGCCGACATCGCGGTCATCGGAGAGGCGGCGACCGGGGACGATGCGGTGCAGAAGGTGCTCGAGCTCCGCCCCGACCTGGTGTTCCTCGACATCCGGATGCCGGGCCCCGATGGCACCGTGGTGGCGGGCCGTTTGCGGGACTATCTGCCGGAGACCGTGCGCCCGCTGGTCGTGTTCACGACCGCCCATGCGGAGCACGCGGTGGAAGCGTTCGGTCTGGAGTCCCTCGACTACCTGCTGAAGCCCGTCGAGCGGGATCGGCTCTCGGCGTGTCTGCGTCGGGTTCGCAAGGCGGTGTGGTCGCGTGCGGGGCAGTCGGGTGGAGCCGCACCCGCTCCGCCGGCGCCGACACCAGCGGGTCCGGTCACGGTGACGGGTCATCGGGGCGCGTCGGTGGAGGCCATCGCGGTGGCGTCGATCCGCTACATCGCGGTGGAGGACGGAGTGGCGTTCGCGTACACGTCCGAGGACGAGCGTACGCGGCTGGGAGAGAGCCTGGCGGAGCTGGAGGCCCAGCTGCCGGACCCGCCGTTCGCGCGCGTGTCGCGGTCGGCGATCGTGAACATCGAGCGGGTGGATCGGCTGGTGCCCCGCGACTCGGGCACGTGGGAAGCGGTGGTGGAGGGCGGCACGTCGGTGAAGGTCAGCCGCCGCCGGGCGAAGCACCTCCGCGAAAAGCTCGGCGTGGATTGACGGAACTACTGGCCAGAACCGTAGAGCACGTGAATGGCTCTAGAGCCGTCGTCTCGTTGGAGTTCGATGGCGAGGTCATCGTATCCGTCGCCGTTGCCGTCGTGTGGATAGAGCGAGAGGTAGGGGTCCATCATCTGGTCGAATCCAGAGAGAATAACAGTGGACGTGTTTGCCAGGCTGACGACCTCTGGCCCACCGTATGCGATGTCCAATCGGATGCCTTCGGTGTCCACCAACCAGTCGACGGACCCATCTCCATCCAAATCACCCACCGGAAACCCGTTGCTGACCGTGCCCGCTGGTGGGTCAAGGAGCGCGGTAGCGCCGGGTTCCTCTGTAAAGGGCTGTTCAAACAGCTGTATCTTGAAGTCGGAGATCAGTTCTGGGTCGAAGATGAAAGTCAACGAGGCTCCCCAGAACATCGATCCGGCGCTGTCGCCGGTCAGGTACACGGGTGAGTACCCACCGTTGGAATTCGGAGGAGTAATCATCGTCCACATCGCGTCGAATGGGTCGTTCACGGTGAGAAGCTGATCGGCGGGGTACGCGAAAGCAGTTGCTGAGTTTCCGGTGTTGCATGACGTCACGATCAAGTCTGGAGATCCGCTCAATTCGAAGACGTTGGACGGCCCTGCACAGGGCAGGGACTGCAAGAAGCCATCTTCTGGAACCACTGTCGCGCCGGTGCGCGGATAGAATCTCAGCTCGGAGCCGGTCTGAAGCCAGGTTCCCGGGCCTTCATTCGTAGACTCCATGGGTAGAGCAACGGTATTGGCCGCGGTTGGCAGTTCGATGGTGGTCCACTGTTCTAGAGTACCTGACTCAAGAACCAGCACACGAAATGGGAGTCCGATGCCACGGCAGTACAGGTCCGGAAGTCCGTCACCTGTGAAGTCCCTCACCGGCTGCGGTCGCGACGCACATGGTAGCGGCGTGTCTGCTGCGTCGAACGGAAAGTGAAGGGATGAGGCAAAAAACCAGTCTGTTTGGTCGCGTTTGTACACCCAGGTCCCCGGCCCTGTACCGAGCACATCAGGGAAGACACCTAGATCGGATACATCATCGGGGAGTTCCAAGAGAATCGGAAGGTCGGAGATGGAATAGGTGTTGACTATGCGGCAGTCCGTCAGTGGATCGCAGTCGTCGTCCAGATGGTTGTTGCAGATTTCCAGCTGCGTCGGAGCGACGCTTGCGTTGGTGTCGTCACAGTCGTCATTTGACGACACGAATCCGGCAGGCGCCGTGCAGGCCGTCATCGACATAGACACCGTCCCGCTTCCATCACCGTCGCCATCGAGAAACCAGGTCGGAACGGTCAAGCTCGCATCCGAGTCGTCACAGTCGCCGGCTTGGGAGACCATCCCCGGCGGTGCGCCGTCGCAGGTGGAGGTCGATGTGTCTGACGTTCCCAGCCCATCGCCATCCGCGTCCTGGAACCAAATGGTGAACTCGGCATTCTCGTCGATCGCATCGTCGCAGTCCTGATCGACACCGTCGCACGGATCAAGTGAACCCGGTCGAATCGTGGCATTCGAGTCGTCGCAGTCGCCCGGCGCACTGACGAATCCTGGCGGTGCCACGCATGCCTCGACTGAGGACTGGGCGTCGCCCGAACCATCGGCGTCGACGTCGGCGTAGAAAAGCGTCACGACCGCGTCTTCATCGATGATGCCGTTGCAGTTGTTGTCGGTGGCGTCGCAGTCGTCGGGCACGGAAGGTGAGATCCCAGCCGTGCTGTCGTCGCAGTCTCCCGGTGTCAGCGAATAGCCGGGAATGGTGTCGCACGCCGCGACCGCTACGCCATCCTGGCCAAAGCCATCGCCGTCGTCGTCCAGGTACCAGGTCTGGTCGATTGCATCGTCGTCGACTGCGCCATTGCAGTCCCGGTCCACCCCATCGCATCCATCCAGCGCTGCCGGGTTGGTCGCCGGATCAGCGTCGTCACAGTCGCCGGGGACCAGTACGTACCCAGGGACGTCCTGGCAAGCCTCGACGGTGTCCGCATCCGTGCCGAACTGATCGCCGTCTGCATCCCGGAACCGTAGGAGGTTGACCGCGTCCTCGTCCACGAGCCCGTTGCAGTTGTCGTCGTCTCCGTTGCAGGTGTCTTCCGCGACCGGGCTCACCGTGGGATCTGAATCGTCGCAGTCACCGGTGTAGATGGAGTATCCGGGAAGGTCCTCGCAGGCGTAGACTCCACCCGATTCGACCCCGAACCCATCCTCGTCGACATCCGGGTAGCGCAGAACCAACAGCGCGTCGTCGTCCACGACCTCGTCGCAGTCGTTGTCCCGCCCGTCGCAAAGGTCCTCGGCGGCGGGATTCATCGCCGGATCAGCGTCGTCGCAGTCTCCGGGGTTGCTGGCGAAGCCTTCGGGGGGTGCGCACGCGCTGACCGTAGGCTCTGTTTCGTCGCCGAAGCCGTCTCCGTCCCCGTCCCTGAAGAAGGTGCGCGAGTTCATCCCATCGTCGTCGACGATGCCATCACAGTCGTTGTCGATCCCGTCGCCACAGACCTCCTGGGCCCCCGGGTTGATGCTCGCTCGGGACTCGTCGCAGTCGTCACCCCCGGCCTGGACGGGGAGGTAGCCGTCACGGTCCCGGTCGAGTGCAGCTTCCAGCTCGGCATCGGTGACGCAGGCTGTGAGCGCGGAAAGGAGGGGCAGGAACCAGCGCATGTCGACTTCCTCGGGCCGGGTCGGGTGAGGGTCGAGGGTACCTCAGGCGCGCACGACGGGCGGCATGGCGTAGGATGGTCGGCAGGAGGCGGCATGCGTACATGGTCGATCGGATGGATGGTGCTGGTGGCCAGCGGCTGCACGGGTGGTGGAGCCGCGGTCGTGGAGGAGTCGGACACGGACACCGACGCCGATGCGGACACGGACGCCGATACCGACGCCGATACGGACTCCGACAGTGACGCGGACACGGATTCGGACACCGACAGCGACGCGGACACGGATTCGGACACCGACACCGACACCGATACCGACACGGACACGGACTCGGACACCGATACGGACACGGACTCGGACACCGATACGGACACGGACACCGATACGGACACGGACACCGATACGGACACGGACGCCGACACGGACACGGATTCGGACACGGACACCGATACGGACGCGGACACGGACACCGACACGGACTCCGACACGGACTCCGACACCGATACAGACACGGACACGGACGCCGATACCGACGCGGACTCGGACACGGATTCGGACACAGACGCCGACACGGATTCGGACACAGACGCCGACACGGATTCGGACACAGACGCCGACACGGATTCGGACACGGACGCCGACACGGATTCGGACACAGACGCCGACACGGATGCCGATACCGACGCGGACACGGACACGGACACGGACACCGACACGGACACCGACACCGACCTGACCTGTGGAGACGGCTTCCTCGACATGGGCGAGGAGTGCGACGACGGGAACTCCTGTGACCTGGATGGCTGCATCGCCGACAGCTGCCTGCTGGAGAGCTCACTGGTCTTCACGAGCCTCGTCATCGCCGATGGGGCTGGATTCGACCTGGACAACGCTGATGGAGACGGCAACCCGTACACCGGCGTCGACAACATCCTCGCGACAGGTGCCAGCGGACTGGTCGCGGGCTTTGCGAATCCGCTCCTGGAGGACGGCATCAACGATGGGTCGATTGCCGTGGCCTTCAGCTTCTCGGACGTCGACTCGCTCACGGATGATGGGGACATCGCGGTCTCGACACACGCGCTCGTCGACCCGGCATGCCCCGCACCGACCTACGACGGCAACTCCCCGCCTCCGTGGATCGACGCTCCCGATGCCGCGGTGTTCAGCGACAGCAGCCAGTTCCCCCAGTGCGTGCCGCCCCAGGTGTTCGATGACGCAGACGATCCAGACAACGGGATCTACCCGACGAACACCAACAACGCGCAGCCGAATGCACCCTTTGTGCAGCTGGCGACGGATGACCCGGTGGTCGTTGGCCCGGCAGACCTCTCCAACACGAGGTTCGAAGCGACGGTCGTGAACGATGGCGTGTTCCTGACGCAGCTCACGAACGGAAACCTCGGGGGCATCGTGTCGGCAGAGGCACTGTTGAACCTCCCCGGAACGGCGTCTTGCCCCACCGCTCTTCATGCTGCGGCGTGCCTGGGCCTTCAGCCGGATGTCAGCCTCGACGGCTCCACCGCGGACACGATCCAGGTGTCGAACTGCGGATTCGCGTGTTTCACCTTCGTTGGTACGGCGAGCATCGACAGCTGCACGGATGGCGCAACCGGGAACACCATCGCGAACGACTCGGTCAACGGTGACTGCGTCACCGATCCGGCGTTCAACACGGGTTACAGCGCCGGATTCCAGGTCGAAGCCCACAGCGTCCGCTTCGTCGAGCAGGTCGACTCCGCCACCTACTGCCCGTAGATTCACCCATGATCCACGCCGTGCTGGCGGGCCTCTTCGCGTCGCCCGCCCTCGCAGACGCCGGCTCGAAGACCTGTTCCATGCGCGGCCTGAGATTCGCCGTGCAGTGGACCGAGTCCGGCAGCGTCACCGTGAAGGAGAACGGCGACCGCATCGTCGGGTTCGAGGTCGGCGCGCTGAAGGGCACCACCACGCTCCAGTGCGACGGCGAGACCCTGCGGTTCCTGACCGACACCCATCGTATCCGGGGACGCTTCACCCTCGAGAAGGTCGCCGTCGACCTGTCCGACATCCTCGACACCCTGTCGCCCGAACGCCTCGCGCGCGCCAGCCAGCCGAAGCCCCGACCCCGTCGGAGAGCCGCTCCGAAGCCACCCCCCGCGCCGAAGCGACCCGCTGGAGAAGCCGCTGCACAGGCCTGCGTGAACACCAAGGTGTGGGACGGGTACGACGATGGTTGGCGGGTGCGGACCGTGCAGGCACGCATGCTGGATGCCGGTGACAAGGCGACCTGGACGATGACCCTGGTGAGCGGCAACACCTACCGGTTCTTCGGGTGCTCCGAAGCGAGCGTGCGACGCCTCGACCTGGTGCTGTACGGCCAGGAGGGTGCGGCGAAGGCCTCGGACATGGACGGAGACCGGCAGCCTTACGTCGACTTCACGCCAGACCTCACCCAGACCGTGCATGCCGTGCTGCTCGCGCCCGACCTCGACGACGGGAAGGCCGGCGTCGCGCTGGGGGTCGTCCATCGCGCGGGGACTCGATAGGGCTGGCCCGCACCCTGTTGGAGCTGTCTCCCAAGTGAACGCGCTGCTCGCCATTCTCGCACTCCCGGGGGTCGCCCTCGCCGGCAAGGCTCCCGCTGCGCTCTCGGAACCCGTCTGGCTCGACCTCGATCCCCTGCGACCGCGGATCTGCGTGTCGATGGTGCCCGAGGCGGGCCGGTTCAAGAAGAAGGACGCCGAAGGCTGGTCGGACGTCCGCCGGCTGCTGGAGTCCGGCCAGGTGTCCAAGGCCATCGCCCGGTCGAGCGAGCTCAAGCGGCACCCCGCACAGCGCACGGTGCGGGCGGCGGCCTACATCCTCGGAAAGGGCCAGGCCATCGACCTGCGACCCCTGGTCGAGAAGTACCCCGAGGATGCGTGCCTCTCGGTCATGGCGGCGTCCGCGGCACTCAAGGGCGGCGACATCCCGGGCATGGTCCACAACGTGGAGCGCGCCTACGCCGTGTGGCCCGATCAGCCCGATGTGGCCGAGCTCTACGCGCTGTCGGGCAGCACCGCCACCGAGCGGGCCGAGCGATTCCAGGCCGCGGTCGAGAAGAGCCCCGACGACCTGTCGTTGCGGTACAGCGTCGCGCAGCTGGCCGAGTCCGACGGCGACCTGGAGACCGCCGTGGCGGGGTACCGCAAGGTCTACGATCTGGGCTACACCGAAGTCGCCGACAAGCTCGAGAAGATGGCGCTGCAGACGGGCGACCTGGACACGTACCTCACCCTGGCGGTCGACGATGCGTCGCCGGTCGTCGGGCCCGGCTTCGAAGGGGTCGAGGACCGCGAGGCTGCCTACCTCGACTGGCTGGGCATCGAGTCCATCACCGAGCCGCTGTACGCCGTGCTCGACACCTCTCAGGGCGAGCTCGTCTGCCAGCTGTGGCCGGACAACGCCCCCGTGACCGTGATGAGCTTCGTGGGCCTGGCGCGTGGCGATCAGCCGTGGACCCGCAACGGCACCGAGGTCACCGAGCCGCTCTACGACGACACGATCTTCCACCGCGTCATCCCGGAGTTCATGGTCCAGGCCGGCGACCCCGACGGCAACGGGCGCGGAGGGCCAGGCTACCGGTTCGCCGACGAGCCTTCCCCGCGGGCCTCCTTCGACCGTCCGGGGTTGCTCGGCATGGCGAACAGCGGCCCCGACACCAACGGCTCGCAGTTCTTCGTCACCGAGGTCCCCACGCCCCACCTCTCGGGCAAGCACACCATCTTCGGCCAGTGCGAGCCCGAGTCCATCGAGCTGGTGAAGCGCATCGCCCGACTCCCGCAGAACGACGCGAACAAGC
This sequence comes from Myxococcota bacterium, assembly GCA_965224055.1. Classification (GTDB taxonomy): domain Bacteria; phylum Myxococcota_A; class UBA796; order UBA796; genus JACKEQ01. The sequence continues at coordinate 8,936,419 of OZ245034.1, forward strand.
CGGACACCGATGTCGTCCTGCGCACGGTGCGGATCACGACCGACCCGTCCGAGAAGCCCGTCGAGCCGGAGGTCTCCGAGGACGAACCTGCAATCGAACCCGAGGAGCAGGGCGAGTCCGCCGACCTGTAGTTACGGGGCCCCGGCGAGGTTCTCATGCACATCGGCCGTCAATACCCCTGGCGCCAGACCTTCCGGTGGTCCCGCTTCAACGCCCTCTACCCAGCGGCCTGGGCGCTCGCCGTCACCTTCGCCTACGAGGTGCTCGGGTTCTCCTTCCTCGGGATCGACTGGCTGCCACTGTCCGCGATGGCCGTCGCGGTGGCGTTCTATCTGGGGTTCAAGAACAACGCGTCGTACGAACGCCTGTGGGAGGCCCGCAAGATCTGGGGGGCCATCGTCAACGCGTCCCGCAGCTGGGCGTTCAGCTCGCGCGACCTCGTGCGTCCCGGTGAGCAGCCGGTCGACACCGAAGACCTGCAGCAGATCCGGCGCCGGTTGGTGCTGCGGCACGTGGCCTGGATGGACGCGTTCCGCCACCAGCTGCGGAAGATCAAGAGCTGGGAGCACCAGGGGCCGGACTACGACATGCTCCGCCGGACCTCCAACGTGGCCGAGTACCGCGAGGATCTGCGCTCGGTGCTGCTCGACAACCTCCCGGAGGAGGAGGTCGACCACGTGCTGGCCCAGATCAACCCCGCAGCGCACCTCCTGTCGCAGCAGTCCCGCGACCTTGCCGACCTCCGAGCCCGCGGCCTGATCGACGGCTTCGGGCACACGGTGCTGCAGGAGCTGCTGGTCGAGCTGATGGCTCAGCAGGGCAAGGCCGAGCGCATCAAGAACTTCCCGTTCCCCCGTCAATACGCCACGGTCAACCAGATCTTCGCCGTGCTGTTCGCGGTGCTGGTCCCCTGCGGGATCCTGCCGGCCTTCGATGCGCTGGGCGACTGGATGGTGTGGATGACCGTGCCGTTCAGCATGCTGGTGTCGTGGGTCTACCTCACCACCGACAAGATCGGCGACTGGTCCGAGAACCCCTTCGAGGGGCTGCCGAACGACGTGCCGATCACGGCGATGGCGCGGGGGATCGAGCGCGACATCCGCCAGATGGACGGCCAGACCGACCTGCCAGCCCCTCGTCAGCCGGATGGCCGGATCCTCTATTGAACGCGGGGCCCCGAGGCTTCTTCCCTCGAGAAACGTCCGTCCGGGGCGTGCGGATCCGGGGCACGGCGCGCGTGCGTCCCGCGGCCATCGACATCGCGGTGGGACGCGTGGCGCGGCTCCTGGGGCGAGCCCCTGCCATCGCGGACAACCTCGCCCGTGCGGGGGCTGAGCTGCAGATCTTCGCGGAGTCCGAGTCGGTGACCGACCTGCCGATGTACCGGCACATGAAGGGCAAGGCGTTCGACGGCGAGCGGACGATGGACGAGCGGGGGCGGGGCTACGGCGGCCTCCATGCGTGCATGGGCGAGGAGGCGCTGCTGGGGCTGGACTCGGCGCGGCACGCCGATCATCGCGACATCTGCAGCCACGAGCTGGGCCACACGGTGCTGGACTACGGGGTGGACCCCGTATTCCGGGCGCGATGGCGGGCGTTTCACGACCAGACGAGCGATCGGTGGGCGCCGGCCTACGCGTCGACGAACGCCGACGAGCGCTGGGCCGAGCTGACCATGTGGTACGTCGGCAGTCACGGCGACTGGCCTCCGGGGCTTCGAACGGCCGGACCCCAGGCGCTGGAGCGCTTCGATGCCGATGCGTACGCGCTGTTGGACGCGATCTACAGCGGGTCGTACCGTCCTGCACCGTTCGTCTGGACCGACCTGGACCCCACCGACGCAGACCGATCCGGTCGGGGCGAAGCCACCAGCATCGTCGTGTGGAATCGCACCACGTCGGTGCTCGATCGGCGCTGGGTCGACCATCAGGGAGAGGAGCGCGCGTACGGGGTCGTGCCGCCCGGCGGCATCGCCGATCAGAGCACCTACGTCTCGCATCTGTGGCGGTTGTACGACGGAGAGCAGCGGCTCGGCACCTGGGCAGCCGTCGCAACGCCCGGACGCATCGTCGTGGGCGACACGCGGGCATAGGTTCTCGGAATGGATGCGCTCCACCAGCTCGCGACGCGGACCCTCGAAGCGACCACCCTGCGCGAGAAGCTGGCCCCGTGGCCCGAGTGGCGGGACGACCGGAGAGGAGGGGCCGTTCCCGAGGTTCCGGGGCGTCCCGACGGGTTGGCGCTCCCGACGCAGAAGTCCCCGTCAGCACGACCGGACCTGGAGCGGGAGTCCGGCCGTGCCCAGGTGCTGCACGAGCTCGCGAACCACGAACTGCAGGCGATCGAGCTGATCTGCGTGGCACTGCTGCGCTGGCCCGACCTGCCAGCGGGGTTCCGGCGGGGTCTGGTGGCGACCCTGGCCGACGAGCAGCAGCACTGCGCGATGTACGTGCAGCGGCTCGAAGCCAGTGGCGGCACGCTGGGGACCCGTCCGGTGAGCCGGTACTTCTGGGATTCGCTCGCCCGGGTGGAGGGGCCAGAGGCGTTCGTGGCCGGCCTGTCGTTGACGTTCGAGCAGGCCAACCTCGACTACTGCCGACACTGGCGGGCCCGCTTCGCCGAGGTCGGAGACGACCAGACCGCTGCAGTCCTCGACCAGGTGTACGCCGACGAGATCCGGCATGTCGCCCACGGCCGCGTGTGGTTCGGGCGGTGGGGAGGCGATGCCGCCCGTCCTCGCGAGCCGATCACGGGGGAAGCCCTCGTTCGGGCCTGGCAGGACGTGCTCCCGAGCCCCCTGACCCCCTCTCGGGCCCGCGGAATCGGCTTCGATCGGGAGGGGCGCCGTGCGGCGGGGTTCGACGAAGACGCGATCGATGCCTTTCGGGTGGCCGGCGGGAGTCGGGGTCGGCCGGGGCGTGCGTTGTGGTTCGACGCGGGCATCGAAGACGTCCTGGCGACGGGCTCCCGGTCGAAGATGGCGCGGGTGGTCAACACGAGCCTGGCGACCCTGCCGATGTTCCTGCTGCGCGAGGAGGACGTGGTGCTGGCGCCGCGTCCATCGGTCCGATTCCTGGCCCGCCTGGCCGATGCCGGGTTCGAGATCCCCCGCTTCGCGGACACGCCCGAGGCCGTCGAACCCGTGCCCGTCGATGCGGTCGAGGCCTGGGGCCCCTGTCCCGATGGGCTGTTCGAGGCATCCCAGCCCTGGGATCCCCGCTGGGCCGCCCTGTCCTCCAAGGTCGACAGCCAGCTCCGGGCTGCCGAGGTCTTCTCGGATCCTCTCGAGCATCCCGCCGTCCTGCCCCCGGATCGTCGCGGGAAGGTCCGGACGTCCCCTGCGTCGCCGTTCCCCGCTGGACGGTGGGTTCTCAAGGCGCCGTTCTCGACGTCCGGGACCCGCCGGATCCGCGGAGAGGGGCCGCCCAGTGACTCCCAGCGACGCTGGCTGGATCGGGCGCTGGCGGAGTGGGGAGCCGTGGTCGAGCAGCCCTGGTACACCCGCGTGGTCGATCTGTCCGTGCACGTGACCGTGGGCGACGGGGTGCGGATCGATGGCTGGACGCGGTTCATCACGGACCGGAACGGCGCGTACCGGGGCACGGTGCTGGGCGACGCGTTCCGGGACCTGCCCACACCGGTTCGACGGTTCCTGCATGGGGACGGACGCCGCGACCGGGCGGTGTTCACGGCACTCGAGCAGGTGGGGGCAGCTGCCGGAGCCTGGGCGGCGAGCCTGGGCTTTCGGGGGCCACTGTCGGTGGATGCAGCGGTCGTTCAGACGCCGGAGGGCCTCCGCCTGCACCCCTGGTTGGAGACCAATGCCCGCCACACCCTGGGTCGGGTCGGGTTGGCACTGCAGACGGCCGTCGCGCCGCGCTCGTCGGGTCTCTGGCGGGTCGAGCCTGCAACGGACGCGCAGATCCGGGTGCTTCGAGAGGCCAGCCCCCCACAGACGCGTGCAGGGCGCCTGGTGTCGGGGCTGCTGCCCACCACGGAACCCCCGAACGAAGGCCCGGGGCTGCTGACCTGGATCGCGCTTCAGTCGAGGGCGAACTGACGCCGGCGAACGAAGAGCGCAGCGGCACCGAGGAGGGCCCACAGACCAGACAGGGGAGAGGGCCCGGTTGCACACCCACAGCCGAACGCCGGAGACGGTGGGGAGCCGGTCACGTCGCCCACGCCGTCGGGGTTGGGGTCGATGCTGTCGGGGATTCCGTCGCCGTCGCTGTCGACGAGCATGGTCTGTTCGTCTCCGCCCATGCAGTCGTTGTCGATGCCGTCGTTCGGCACCTCGGTCGCGTCCGGATTGATGTCGGGGTCGGCGTCGTCGCAGTCGGTGCCGTCGGTCACCGTGTCAGGCGGGGTGACACAGTCGTTGATCGGGGTGGCCGACGCGTCGCCGAAACCGTCTTCGTCGACGTCCGGGTAGTAGTCCTGGAAGAACAGGTCTTCGTCGATGAAGGTGTCACAGTCGTTGTCGACATCGTCGCAGACCTCATCGGCTGCGGGGTTGACGTCGGGGTCGGTGTCGTCGCAGTCGCTGGTGCCGATCACGAGTCCGGGAATCGGCTCGCAGGAGAGGACGGGCGTGGAGTTGCCGTCTCCGAACCCGTCCTGGTCGAGGTCGCTGTAGTAGGCCGAGGAGAGGAAGTCCTCGTCGACCATGGAGTCGCAGTCGTTGTCGACCTGGTCGCAGACCTCGACGGCCGCAGGATTGACGAGCCCGTCGGTGTCGTCGCAGTCGGCTCCGACCGCCAGGGGTACCCAGCCCGGGGGCTGCTCGCCGGAGCACGCGCCGATGGCTCCACCGCTCCCGGGGAACCCGTCTCCATCGGCGTCTTCGGCCACGGCCACCGAGACGTCGGACCAGCTCGGGTCGGCCTGGTCGACCAGACCATCGCAGTCGTTGTCGACCATGTCGGCCGTGCACGCCTCGATGGAGTTGGGGTAGATGCTGGGGTCGGAGTCGTTGCAGTCGCCCTGGTAGAGCACGTACTCGGCGGGTGGATTGCAGAACACGGCACTCGGCGCGAAGTCCGGTGCGCGTCCGTCGCCGTCGCCGTCGAGGTACCAGGTGAGCGCCGTCAGGTTGTCGTCGGCGTCGTCGGTGAGGGTGTCGCAGTCGTTGTCGACGCCATCGCACACCTCTTCTGCTGCGGGGGAGACGGTGGCGTCGTTGTCGTCGCAGTCCGAGGGCCGCAGGGAGCCGTCCTGGTCGGCATCTGCGAGCCAGAACGCCCCATCGGCATCGGGCCCGCCGAGGTGTCCGCGGTCTGTGGGCGACCCGTCGGTATCGGTGGTGGCGGTGGACCCCGTGTCGACGACGTTCACCGCGAAGGCGTCGAACACATCCGCGCAGTCGGTGCCCCCGAGCACCAGCCCGGGATCGTCGCTGTCGACCGCGCCGATCAGCCCACCCGTGGTGGCGTCGAACACGGTGGTGCTCTGTACGGTGACACTGGCGTTGCTGGTGGTCAGACCGACGGGAAGATCGGAGGCCGCGCCCACCACCACGCCATCGGTGAGGCTCCCGCCGGTGATGCGGACGAGCGTGGCGGCATCGTCGAGCCAGAACGACATGTTGGAGAGCGTGCCGTCGATGCTGTGGACGGTGCCGCTCCCGTTGCCGTTTCCGTAGGACAGCACATTGCTGATCTCGCGCGTGGGCCCGCTCGCAGCGCCGAGGATGCCGTGGTTGTCGGTGCTGGCGATGTTCCCGCACAGAAAGGCGTTGCGGAGGGTGAGGGCTGCGGGACCCGGGGATGCGATGGCTGCACCCTGGGCGGCGGTGTTGCCCTCGATGCGGACGGCCTGGAGCGTGGTGATGCCCGGCCCGGCCAATGCGCCGCCGTTGCCCGTGGTGGCGTCGTTGTTCTGGAAGACCACGCCGGTGGCATCCAGGATCGCGGAGGACGACGCGGTGTTGACCGCCCCTCCGCCCGTCTCGGCCGTGTTGTCCGCGAACCGACCGCCCTCGAGGGTCGCCGAGCCGGCGACTTCCAGACCCCCGCCCGTGATTCCAGCGGTGTTGCCGATGTATTCGGTGTCCTGGATGGTGGCCGAGCCGCCCACCTCGATCTCCATCGCGCCACCGCGCCCGAGGGTGCTGCTCTCGGAGATCTCGGTGTCCTGCAGGATGAGGGTGGTGCCGCTGCGCACCCGGACCGCTCCACCGCCACCGCTGTCGCTCGTGCAGCGGGTGAGGATGCTGTCTTCGATGACGGCTTCGGTGTCGCGGAGCGAGACGCAGGCCCCGCCCACGGGCAGGGGCGTTGCGCGATCCCGGGTGTCCTGGACGGTGACGCGCCGAAGCGTGAGCGCGCTGTTGCCCTCGGAGTGCACGCCTGCCGCCAGCATCTCGCCGTCGATCAGCACGTCTTCCAGCACCAGACTGGAGGCGACCACGTCGATCACGACGCTCTCGTCGCCGGGGGTGGGGTGGGTCAGCACGGTGGTGATGCCCTGACCGCGGACGGTCACGAACTTGCCGTTGTCCAGCCGGGCCCCGTCGAATGCGCCCGCGCCGACCAACAGGACGTCTCCGTCGACCACGGAAGCGTCGTCGAACGCGTCCTGGATCGAGGAGTAGTCACCCGGGATGTTCCAGGTCGCTGCCAGACTTGTCGCGATCCACCACACGAGCGGATTCTAGATGGCCAGGCGACGTGGCGCCACCCGCGTGCGCTCACGCTCCACTCCAGCTCACTTGTGGCTCACTTGTGGGTGTGGGTGAACACCCCGTCCCAGCCCGTCGGCACCCGGTCTCCGAGGGCGGCCAGGCGCTCGGCGTAGACCCTCGAGACGGGGTCTTCCGGGTTGGCGTCGCGAAAGGCCTGGAACAGCTGGCGAGCCCGTTCCAGGTCGCCTTCGCGAAACGCACGGACCGCGGCGTCCCAGGTCTCGGGCTGGAGATAGGACGCCACGGTGGTGTCCGCATCGCCGAGGAGCTCGAAGACCTCGACGGGCTCGGCCTTCCCCTTGACCCGCACGAGATCCAGCCGGCGCAGACGGACAGATCCCGACAGGGCGCGCGCGGTGCCCGGACCCACGAGGCAGAACACGCCGTACTGCTTGGTGAGGCCCTCGAGCCGGCTCGCCAGGTTCACCGCATCGCCGAGCACGGTGTACTCGAAGCGCTCCTCAGACCCCATGTTGCCGACGGCGACCTCGCCGGTGTTCACCCCGACCCCGATGTCGAGGGAGATGCCGTACTGCGCGGCCACGGGTCGGACGTCCTCCAGGGCGCGGTGCATGGCGAGGGCGGCCTGGACGGCGCTGTCGGCGTGGGAACCATCGGGCACGGGTGCGCCGAACAGGGCCATGACGGCATCGCCGATGAACTTGTCGACGAACCCGCGATGGTCGAGCACGGCTCGGGTCATCGGGGTGAGGTAGGCGTTCAGGAACGCGACCAGCTCCAGGGGCGGCAGCTGCTCTGAGAAGCTCGTGAAGTCCCGGATGTCGCTGAACAGGACGGTGAGCTCGCGACGCTCTCCGCGGACCTGCACCATCGTGGGGTCGGCGACCATGGCTGCGATCAGGTCGTCGCTGACGTAGTGGGCGAACATCCGGCGCAGCTCCCGTGCCTGGGCGCCCTCCCGCAGCCACGCGATGCTCGCCGAAGCCGCGCCCACGAGCCCGACGGCGACCAACGGCCCGAGACCCCCGATCCACACGGCGCCGAACACCCGTGCGGCTGCGGGAACCGCGGCGGCGACGGCGCCGACCACCAGCACCGTCGCGAGGCGTCGGCTGGTCCGAAACCCCGGGATGGCGAAGACGAGCGCCACCACGCCTCCCAGCGCGCCCGTGAGCAGGGCGTCCACCCACGCGGGGGCGCGCACCAGAGCGGAGTCGGAGAGCACGGCATCCGCAGCGGCGGCATGGGTGAACACCCCGGGCATGGATCCGAAGGGGGTCGGGACCCGGTCGTGCACGAAGTGGTCGAACCCCACGAACACGAGCCTGTCGGCCAGGGCCTCGCGGGTGGCGGCGTCGGGCCCCCCTTCTCGGAGGAGGGCGGCGGCGGAGACGGTGGGGTACGCGGACGGGTGGCGCCAGTCGAGCCACAGCGCGTTGTCGGGCCCGGCTACGCGGCGTTCTCCGAGCATCGCCGTGCTGTCGGTGCCCAGGAACGCGAGCATTCCGCGGGAGGTGCCGTCGAACGCGGCTACGGCCTGTAGCGCGAAGGGGACGAAGTGCCGTGGCCCCGACCGACCGGCCAACGGGATGCGTCGGACACCGCCGGGATCCTCGTACACGGTGATGATCCCGAGTCGCGACGCGGCCCGGTTGAAGCGAGGCAGGCTGGCGAGGACCCGCGGCGCGCTGGCCGGGAGCTGCTCGCCGGGCACCACCTGGGCGTAGGTGGCCTTGGTGAGGCTACGGTCGTCGCTCGCCAGCTCGCCGTTCCGGCCGAAGTGGGCTGCGAGCAGGGTGGGGTGGGCGTCCAGCGCGGCTTCGAGGGCGTCGTCTCCGAGGGTCTCGTCGTGGATGCGGGTGAGCAGCTCGGCGGCCTCGGAGGGCGTGTCGGGGGTCGGCTCGGCGATCCAGGCGTCGAGGTCGGCTTTGATCGGTGCGGGAAGGAGCAGCTCGGGGTCGCTGAAGAACAGGTCGATGGCGATGACCCGGGGACCCGCCGACCCCACGCGCTCGATGAGGGCGGCCATCTCGGCCCGTCGCTCGAGCAGGGTGGGATGGGCCTCTACGGTGGCGTCGTCGATCGCCACGACGACGAGGTCGCTCGGAGGGGGTCGGCGCGGCGCCAGTCCGCTCGCTTCCAGCTGTGCAGACAGGCGGGTCCAGCTGTCGAGCAGGGCGAAGTCCGTGCGCGCCCAGTCGTCGCTGCGCAGAGCCGAGCGCTGCCAGCCCGTGAACCCGGCGAGGAGTACGGCCAGCACGAGCCCGACGAGGGGTGCCAGCCGCAATCGTCAGTCCAGCTCGACGGAGAAGCGCACGGGGGACGTGTCGGAGCCTTCCAGGAGGGCGTCTTCGGCGGCACTCCTCGCACACTCGGGCAGGAACAGGCCCCCTCCGGCGGCGAGGCGCTCGATACGTCCGTCTGCATCGACGATCACGGTGACGTCGATCGACGCGATGGAGACGGGCAGTCCATCGGCCCAGTCCACGACGCACGTTCGGAGGTCGCCCCCGTCAGCGAATCGTTCGGCGAGCGCGGCAGGGGTGATGGAGGCGTCCGGAGCGGGGGCTTCTCCACCGACGGTTGCGATGGAACGGCCGGGGCTGTCGGCCGGCACCTCGTTGCTGTTGGACGCATCCCTCGTCTTGCCGGGCTTCGGCTTCTTGCGGTTCTTTCGACTCCTGCGGCCCTTCGGCTCGTCGGACCCCTCGTCGGGGACGGCGCCCTCCAGACCCAGCCCGCCGCCACCACCGTAGTCCCGGGTGGTCCCGCCCGGGCGACTGTCCTTCTTGGCGCTCTCCCGTTTGGCAGGAGCGGCGACTGCAGGAGCGGGAGCGGGTGGCGGTGGTGGAGGGGACGGCGCGTCCGCGGCTTCCTCTTCCATGTCGGAGATGTCGGAGATTTCGGACTCCGCACCGGCCTCGGTCGTGACGCCCGTGTAGGCCTCGGCCGCGGTGAGGCGACTGTGCCAGCCCGCGACTCGCTCGGCGCGGTCGAGGAGGTCCGCATCGATGCCGCTGCGCTCGTCGGTGTACAGCAGGCTGGCGAGCTGCTCGCCGGGCTCGACCGCCGACTCGTCGGCCTTCAGCATCACGATGCCGGACACCGGAAGCTCCAGTTCGGAGTCGATGCGCACCACATGGTCGTTGCTCAGGTGCACGATGATCGCGTCGTCCTCGTCGGTCACGAGGGTGTCGGTGGTGCGCAGCGCGAGCCCGGGCTCGGCGGGGAGCAGCGCGCCATCCCGGCGGATCATGGCATCGCCGGACACGACCATGACGGCCGCGACCTCTTCCGCACCAGCGGGTCCGCAGGCGAGCAGTCCGAGCAGCAGCATCTGTCCTCCGTGGGCACTGTACCAACACCCGACCAACGGGGATCCCGTCCATTTCTTACACCCGTCGCTGCCGACGAGCGGTGGACCGGAATGGGTGTTCGGTTTATGCTGGAACCGTGGGGCACATGGCTCCGCATTTGCCAGATTGCTTGTCTTGATTGTTGTTGGAGGCGTCATGCGCGCGAACCTGCGTGGTGTGGTCCGGATTGTGGTGAAGCTCCTGAGTGGAGCGGGATTCGTGCTGTTGGTCGGCGTGGCCGAAGGGTGCACGGAGTACGGCGTGTCGGCGATCGGACCGGCGGAGCCCGCGCTGCCGACCGAGATCGACGACCCGTCCGAAGCGGACGGCACGGTCGGAGACGATGAGGTCGACGATGAGGTCGAAGATGCGGAAGATCCCGCGCAGCCCGACCCTCCCGAGGATCCGACACCTCCCGAAGACCCGGAAGACCCGGAAGAGCCCGTGGAGCCTGAGATTCTTCCGGCCGAGCCGGGCGATCTGGTGTTCTCCGAGCTGATGATCAACCCCGAGGTGGTGGACGACGAGCTCGGCGAGTGGGTCGAGCTGTACAACACGGCGGGGCATCCCGTGGACGTGGCGGGATACGCGTTCCACGACCTGGACTACGACAGCTGGGAGCTCACGGGGCCGTTCGTCGTTCCGGCGCACGGCTACTTCGTGATGTGTGCCGAGACGGCCGTGGACCTCAACGGTGGGGTTCCGTGTGACGGCTGGTTCCAGCGGGTGTCGCTCGGCGGCGGCCTGGCCCTGGCCAACAGCCCGGACGAGGTGGTGCTGACCCGGCCCGACGGGGTCGAGATCGACCGCCTGGAGTACGACGACACCTGGTTCACCAACGGGGTTGCGATGGGCGTCGACCCTCTGGAGCTCGACGCGTTGGGCAACGACGACCCGACCGTGTGGTGCGACCAGCAGACCGTCATCGCCCTGGGCGGCGAGCCCGGCACGCCGGGTGAACCCAACGATCCCTGCTGGTGATCGACGGGGATCACGGCGGATCGTGATTTGCGACGCTAGGTTTAGGCTGGCACCTCTGGAGCACCTGTGCGATCCCTCGGAAACCCCGTCCCCTCTCTGTTCAGCCTGCTGCTGGTAGGCACGCTCGCGTGCAGCAGCGAGAACTCGCTGGTCGCGCCCGACGCCGACCCCACGCTGTCCCAGCCCCCCGACCCCGAGAATCCGGTTCAGCTCGACCGAATCGTCCAGCAGACCGAGCCGAAGGTCGACATTCTGTTCGTGGTCGACAACTCGTCGTCCATGGGAGACGAGCAGCAGGCGCTGCAGCTCAACTTCCCGCTGTTTCTGGAGTACTTCCTGGGCTCGGGCCTCGACTACCACATCGGGATGGTCAGCACCGACGTCCAGCTGCCAGACCACTCCGGAAAGCTACGGGTGTTCAACGGCTTCAACTACATCGACAGCGACAACCCCCAGCCCCAGCAGACCTTCTCGGGGTTCACCAACAGCCTGGGCGTGCTGACGGGGTCTCAGGAATCCGGCCGAGCTGCCGCCTACGCCGCGGTCGAGCTTCGCCAGGACGACCCCCGCAACGTCGGGTTCATCCGCGACAGCGCCGAGCTGCACCTGATCTTCGTGTCGGACACCTACGACAACTCCAACCAGCCCACGCGTGACGAGTTCCTCCAGTGGGCGGCCAACCTCAAGTCGCGGCCGGGTCTGGTCACGATGCACGCCATCGTTCAGATGGCGAACGACGCCGACTGCACGGGTTGGTTGCGACCGGGCGTGGACTACATGGACTACGCCTACACCACGGGTGGAGAGGTGGGATCCATCTGTCAGCCCGACTGGGAGCCCATGCTCGATCGCCTCGGACTGCAGGTCGCGGGCTTGAAGGACGAGTTCTTCCTGTCCCGGATTCCGGTCACCGAACCCGAGCTGCTCCTCGAGATCCGGGCTGTGGTCCACCCGGTCGACGACCCCGACGGAGAGCCCATCACGTTCGCGTTCGAAGTGTGCACGCCGGACACCGAGTCCGAGACGTGCGAGGTCCTCTACCAGCCGGGGCGCAACAGCATCGCGTTCCTCGACTGGACCCCTCCGCCGTTGGCCGAGATCGAGGCGGAGTACTTCATCGCCGAGAACTATTCGGCCGACGGAGACGTGATCTCCGAAGATCTCTGATTGTCGTACCTGCTGGCCTACACGTTGTCGGCCGCCGTCCGATGAGAGCCCCGAGCGGGGACATCTCATGCAATCCATCGATCTCGTGGACCGGATCGACGAGCTGCGGCTGAACATCTCGACGGCGCAGCGCATCCAGGTCCTCTGGCGGCAGCAGGCGAACATCTCCGAGGTGGAGAAGGTGATCGCGCTCGATGCGGTCCTCGCGTCGCGTCTCTTGAAGCTCGCCAACAGCGAGTTCTACGGGAGCGCCCGCGCGGTGTCGACCCTGGGCGAGGCCGTGTTCCGCATCGGCATCGGGTCGACGCGCGACCTGGCCTGGGCGCTGTCGCTGAACGCGATCGGGGCCGAGACCCCGGTCTACGGCCACGCGCTGCAGCGTCACGGAATCGAGGTCGCAGCGGGTGCACGGCTGCTGGCGCGCTACGTCAGCTCGGTGTCCAAGGGAGACGCCTTCGTGGCGGGGCTGCTGCACGATCTCGGGATGCAGGTGATGCTGGCACTCGAGGCGAAGACCTACCTTCCGCTCCTCGAGCGCTACGGCTTCGACGACATCCGGCTCATCGCGGCGGAACGCAAGGAGTACGGCCTGGACCACGCCGCGTTGACCAGCCAGGCGATGGTGCGATGGAACCTTCCCCAGCCGCTCGTCGATGGAGTCGGGCGACACCACACCGTGCGCGCGCTCAACCGGGGTACGCCAGACCCGTCGCTGGCGCTTCCCGCCGTGCTGTTCCTGGCAGAGCGCATGGCAGAGGCCTCCCGCGAAGAGCTGCCGGTGGACGATGCCGCGGAGAAGCTCGCCGCCGACCCCGTGAACGCCCAGGTGCGGATCGAAGCGCCGCGGTTCGCCATCGCGCTCAGCTGTCTGAAGGAGGAGGTCGCCCTCGTCGCGGAGCTCCTGAAGGGCTGAGCGCTCAGAACAGCGCAGCAGCGATGGCCATCAGCCCGAAGCCCAGCAACACGGCGACCGCGGCGGCGAGGGCCATGCGCGTCCCGATGTCGCGGGGGATCTGTGCGGGCCAGCGCGCTCGGACCACCGGCTCCGACGACTCGGGGTCGATGGTGTCGTCGAGACCGCGCTCGAGCGGAGACTCACTCGATTCTGCAGGGGATGGGGTGGCGGCCCGCAGGGTCTCGCGGCCCGAGAAGACGGCGGACAACACCGAGACCCGCGCCAGGCGCTCGCTGCGTTCCCGGGTGAGTGCACCGCGAACGGCGTCGAGCATGCGCTGGGGGGCGTCGGGACGGGCCTGTCGGATGGCGTCGATGTGGGCGTCGACATCGGCTTCCATGATGGCCGTGAACACCTCGCACACGTCTTCGACGCCGTGACCGAAGGCGTTTCGACGGGTGAGCATGAACGACACCACCGCCCCGAGCGCGAAGACATCCGACCGCACGTCGACGCTGCCCGAGTCGCGGATCTGCTCGGGAGACATGTAGCGGGGGGTGCCGAGCGCGATGCCGAGCTGGGTGCTGGACTCGCCGTGAACGTCCTTGACCAGGCCGAAGTCCGTCAGCTTGGGGATGATGCGGTCGCCCTCGAACGCGAGCATGATGTTGGCGGGCTTGAGGTCGCGGTGGACCAGCCCGTGTGCGTGGGCATACCGAACGGCCCGGAACAAGCCGTTGGCGATCTGGTCGATCTCGTCGATCTCCAGCGCCCGCTTGCCCACGAGGGTGTCGAGGTTCGGCCCGTTGATGTACTCGAGCACCAGCGCGGGGGGATGCGAGCCGTCCGTAGGATGCAGGACCTCGCGCACCCCGACGATGTTGCGGTGGCGCAGCCTCGATTGCAGGTGACCTTCGCGGAGCATCCGGTCCCGTAGGCTCGCAGAGGGGCTGTTCAGCACTTTGAGGGCGTACAGGATGCCGTCTTCGCGGTGTTTCGCGAGGTAGACCCGCGCCGCGCCCCCTTCTCCCAGAACGCTCTGGATGTCGTACGCCCCGAACGCGGTTCCCGGACGCAACGGGGAATCGTCGGGCCGCACGGGAGTTGCGGGGTCGAAGCCGTCGGGAGGATGGGAGGATGGGTCTGCGGACTGCATGAGATGGACTGGACCTGGCGTCAGGTACATGTTTCCACGTCGGACCGCTCGAGATCGCGCACTATTTTCCGGAGATCGGCGCGATCCGCCGGTGGAGACGGTCTTTGCGGCGTCACAGCGAACGGTTCGGAACCGGGGCCCCGATACCAGGGCGCGCGGTGCGATCGCCCAGATCGGAGGGGTCGTCTCCCGTGGCGTCCTCCCGATTCCGGAGCCGGAGCGGGCTCGTCGCGGCGTCCGGACCGAAGGCCGGGACCACGGGCGGGGGAGCCGCAGGAAAGTGCAGTGTGAAGCACGAACCGACCCCGACCTCGCTGTCGATCGTGAGCGTCCCGCCCATCCCCTCCGCCAGCTTGCGGCTGATCGCGAGCCCCAGCCCGGTTCCGCCGTATCGGGACTGGATGGTGGAATCGGCTTGGATGAAGGGTTCGAAGATCCGCCGCTGGTCGGCGACCGGTACTCCGGGTCCGGTGTCGCGCACCGACAGCGCGATCTCCCCCTGCCGCCGCGCCAGGACGACCCGAATCGTCCCGTTCTCGGTGAACTTCGCAGCATTCGCCAGCAGATTCGTGAGGATCTGCCGGATCCGAAGGGGGTCGAGCAGCAGCTCGGGAACGTCGTCGAGCTCGATGTGCAGGGTGTTTCCGTTGCGCTGGATCGTGGTCTGGAGGGTATCCGCGACCTCCTCGACCAGGGGTCCGAGCTCGACGTCGCGAAGCTCCAGCCCCAGGTGACCCGACTCCACGCGGGACAGATCGAGCACCTGGTTGACCAGCTCCAGCAGCTGGGTACCCGCCCGCTCGATCCGCAGCAGATCCCCGTCGTTCACGGTCCCGTCCACACTCAGCTGGTCGCGGGCCAGCTCGGCGTACCCGATCACGGCGTTGAGCGGCGTGCGGAGCTCGTGGGACATCGACGCGAGGAACGCGCTCTTGGCCGCACTGGCCTGGCTCGAGCTGTCGGCCTGGTGCAGCAGCTCTTCGCGCACCCGCGCGGACTCGGTGAGCGCGCGCTCCCAGCCCCGACCCATCCGTGTGAGCAGCACGCTGGACAGCAGGAGCACCGCGGGCTGAGCCACGACGCTCGGCAGGGGGAGCGGCCCGTTCAGGACGGACGGATCACGCGTCATCAGGGCCGCCAGCGCCGCGAATACGACGGTCGCGGTGAGTGCGCCGAGGCGGAGCGCGACGTCGGGCCGATGCACGACGTGGAACAGCAGCACGCACAGCGCCGCCTGGGGAAAGGCGACGGTGGTGCGGATGCCGATGGGAGCGACCGTGTAGGTGGCGACGACGTACACCAACGCGACCGCCGACAGGAGGAACCTCGCGACGCCCGGGTGTCGGGGAGCCTGCCACGCCGCGAGTATCGCCACGATGCTGACGAGAGCGGGTCCAGAGACCGTGGAGGGCGAAGACGTGGCGACGGCGGAGGGCACGCTCAGGACGGCACCGATCCCGAACACGGCAGCCATGAGCCGTGCGCAGAGGATCAGGGTCTGTCGATGGGAAGCGGGAGGTGCCACCCGATGCTCATCGGTCCGTTCATCGGTCGATGGAGTACACAAATAGCCGGGGTGGGGGCTACAGCGGGTGGACGGCGAGGACCGCTCGATGCGCCGCCCGCACGACGCGCTCGCTGGTGGACCCGAAGAAGAACGCGACCACGCCGACGCGTCCGCGACTGGGGAGCGCGATCAGGTCGGCTCCGGCGGCCTCGGCGCCTGCTGCGAGTGCGTCGCCCGTGTTGGTCTCCTCCCGCACCAGGACGGTGCTGTCGAGGTCGTCGTAGCCGCCATCCCGAAGCACACGGTCGAGCTCCAGCTGGGCGGCGTCGAGCTCGTTGGAGGCGTTGGCTCCCGTGAACACCTCGGACCAGGGCAACCGGTAGACCGCGGTGCTCTCGGCGTCCGGCAGCATGCGTCGGACCCATTCGGCTGCCGAGAAGTCCGGCTGATCGGGGTCGATCGGCAGGTGGACCCGGATGGTGTCTGCTGGCGGGGCGGGGGTGGACGGCAGCACGAGGACCGGACACGGCGCGTCGCGAACCAGGGCTTCGGACACGGACCCGAGGAGGAGCCGCTCGATCTCCCGTCGATGGTGGCTGCCCACCACCAGCAGGTCGAAGCGGGATGCAGCCTCTCGGAGCGCGGTCGCGACGTTTCCGGTGAGGAGGTGGGTGCGGCCCTGCAGAGCCTCGGGCACCGCGGCCAGCTGTTCGGCCAGGCCATCGGCGAGCGTGCGCTGAGCTTCGACGGAGCGCAGGCCGACATTGTCGGAGTCCCCGTCGAGGTGCAGTGGATCGGCAGGCATGGCCGAATCCCGCACGGTGCAGATGTCGATCGTAGCGGCACCCGTGATGGCCTGGACCCAGGCGACCGTGTTGTCGCGCAGGGCGGCGGCGGGGGAGCCGGGTTGGAGGGCGAGGAGGACGCGCAGAGCAGGGGAGTCGGTCATGCGCTCCTCTATTGGATCAGCGAATCACACGCCCCTTGCGTCCGACGAACAGGAGGTGTCGCCAGATGCCCAGCCAGGAGGACTCCTCGGAGTGATGGAGCGGCACGAGGGACCGTCCGAGCTCGTTCACCAGGGGCCGGTGGCCCACGACGCCGCGAAGCGCACTGCGGAGCTCGGACGCGACCGCGAGCTCGAGCAGCGCCAGATGGCCCCCTGGCAACAGGCGATCGACCAGGCAGCGGGTCAACGCGCGATCGCTGGCGAATCCGCGCGTCACTCCCTGGACGCAGAGGACTGCGTCGTGCGAAGGCGCCGTGTGGGCCGGGCCGTTCGCGGTAACCCCATCGAATCGGTCGACCCGGGCGGCCGGAAACGCGGTCGCCACCGCTTCGTGCGCGCGGTCGTCGCCCACGACGAGGATGGAGTGGGGCCGCGCCTCGAGGGCCAGCAGATCGATCAGTCGGTCGGCCGGAACCGCGCGGGGACGCCGGTCGAGCAGTCGATGGAGAAGGGCGGACTGGCTGGCAGCTGCATGCACGACGGGCTCCGGGTGCGAGAACACCGGAGCCCTATGGAGCAGGCTTCACGACCGGGTGACAGCGGGGTCAACAGTCGTCGACGCTTCGTGAACGCCCTGCGTGCGGACCACTACCGTGCGGCCACTACTGTGCGGGTCGCTACGGATGTGGGCAGCCGCCACTGCAGCTGAACATCGATGCGAAGGCCTCGCAGAGCGACCCGCTGAAGCCGCCGTCTACGCCGGTGGCGGCCGCTGCTGCGAAGGCGGTGACCGGCAGCAGCGTGAGGGCGGTCAGGATGGCGATGCGCTTGGCGTCGAATCTGGAATCGAGCTTCATGGGTCCTCCCGGAATCACCCTGAGTCTTAGGATACGGCGGGGTCGTCCGTCGGTCATGATCTGTCACAGCGGCGCGTACGATTCGCGAGGGTCCGTGGTCGGTGCATAGGGACGCAGTCCCGCACCGCGCGATCGGCGTGGTGACGACCTCCTGGAGGCCTGTGTGCGAGTCGATGTCTGGTCCGATGTGATGTGTCCGTGGTGTGCGGTCGGGCGAGCCCAGGTCCTCGATGCCATGGAGCACTTCCAGGCCGAGCACGGCGAGTCGATCGAGCTCCGCTGGCGGGCGTTCGAGCTCAATCCCGAGTCTCCGGAGGTGGTCGAGGGCGACTACGTGGCGATGCTCGGTCGCAAGTACGGGCGCAGCCGCGATCAGGCCCAGCAGATGGTCGACCAGATGACCGCGCGCGGTGCGCAGGTCGGCGTCACGTTCGACTTCGCCTCCATCCGGCCTGGCAACACCTTCGATGCCCATCGTCTGCTGCACCTCGCGCAGTCCCACGGGCTTCAGGACGCGCTCAAGGCCCGGTTGTTCGACGCGTACTTCTCCGAGGGCGAAGCCGTGGGTCGTTCGGAGGTCCTGCAGCGTCTGGCGGTCGAAGTCGGACTGCCCGAAGCCGAGGTGGTCGATGTGCTCTCGGGGGCGCGCTACGCCGACGAGGTCCGTGCCGAAGAGCACCTGGCCCGCGAGCTCGGGGTGAGCGGCGTGCCGTTCTTCGTGATCGACCAGCGGGTGGCCGTGTCCGGCGCACAACCGGCCTCGGTGCTGGTCCAGGCGTTCGAGCACGCGATCGACACCCGTGAGTCCACCGAGGATGCCTCCGAGAACGTCGGGAGCGGGGATGCCTGTGGCCCGGACGGGTGTGCGGTGTGAACGGGCGCCTGCTCGTGCTCGGAGGCACGGGACGGACCGGCCGCGCCATCGTCGAGGTCGCGCTCGAGCGGGGCTACACGCCCGTGGTGTTCGGGCGGAGCGCAGATCCGCAGCGCGTTCCGGCCGGTGCCGAGGCGTTCCCGGGCGACGTTCTCGACGAAGCGGCCGTCGAACAGGCCCTCTCGGGGGTCGATGCCGTGGTGACCGCGCTGTCGATCCCGCGTCGCTCCCGGTCTCCGTTCTCGGCGGTGACCGGGCCGACCGACCTCCACAGTCGGTCCACTGCACTGCTCATCGAGCTGCTCCGCTCGTCCGACACCCCCCGACGGCTCGTGAAGCTCTCGGCACAGGGGGTCGGCGACTCGGCACCCCGTGCAGGATGGGCGTTCCGGGCGCTCGTGCAGTTCTCCAACCTGCGTCCGGCGTTCGAAGATCACGCCCGTGCCGATGCGTTGCTCCGCGAGGTGCCCACTCACGGTGACGGCGCGCTCCGCTGGACGATCGTCCGACCTCCCATCCTGGCGGAATCCGACGAATCCCACAAATCCGACGAATCCGACGACCCCGTGTCGCTCGAGGCCTCGGAGTCCGCGACCACCACCTCGTTCACCCGCGTCCCCATCGGGGCTGTTGCGCGGTGGATCGTCGATTCCCTCGACCAGGACGGGACGGTCGGGCGCGTCCTCACGCTTCGGCCGGCCCCCTCGTAGCCGTGGTCAGTCGTTCTTCTCGATCAGGGGCCCGCCATCTTCGGCCAGCTGCAGGATCCGGTCGAGGGAGCTGTTGGCGTCGACCTTGACCAGGGGCTTGATGAGGTGGGTCTGGGGCTCGAACACCCAGCCGTGCAGCGTGGGACGCTGCTCCGCGTTCCAGGTGCGCTGGATGATCTCGGTCCGCGCGAGGTTGCGGATCTGCGCGATGACGTTGAGCTCGACCAACCGCCGATGACTCTGCAGCTCGTCGTGCATCTGCAGCTCGTCCCGGTGGTCGTACCAGACGTCCTTGATCTGGTTGAGCCAGGTGTTCATCATCCCGTAGGAATGCCGGCTCTGGGCCGCCCGAACGCCGTGGCAGCCGTAGTGGCCACACACCACGACGTGGCGCACGCCGAGGTAGCCGACGCCGCACTCCAGCGCCGACAGCAGGTTCATGTCGGTGTGCACCACCAGGTTCGCCACGTTGCGGTGGACGTACAGATCGCCGGGGCTGCTGCCGGTCAGCCGCTCGGCCGGCACCCGGGCATCCGAGCAGCCGATCCACATGAACTCGGGGTTCTTGACCGGCTCGGTGGACTGGGCATGCGACCCCAGATCCTGGGCCCACGCCTTGTTCTCGAGCAGCAGTCGCTTCCACGCTTCCATTTCAGGCTCCCGGGAGTCGGATGGGATGGTCCTTCGATTCCAGATGACGGCACTCGACCGTGATGTCGCGGAACTTCGCAGAGGCCTTGAAGTCCTGGACCATCTCGTAGATGTCGTGGTCGATGAACATCGCGCGGGAGCCGTCGACCATGACCTCGGCGCCGTTCGGGATGTTCCGCAGAACCGTGCGCAGCTTTGCCTTGTTCATGAAGCTGACGTCCTTGGTGAACTGGATGAGCCAGGCGTTCTCTTCGTTCACCACCGAGATCGCCGTGGTGAAGTTGGTGATCACCACCATGATGACGCCCACGACCAGGCCGCACAGCACGCCCATGAGCAGGTCGGAGAACACCGTGACCGTGACCGTGACCAGGAACGGGACGAACTGATCTGCGCCGGCGTTGTACATCTTCTTGAACAGCGACACGCGCGCCAGCTTGTAGCCGATGAGCAGGAGCACGGCGGCAAGAGCGGCGAGCGGGATGCGGTTCAGCAGGAACGGCACCGCGACCACGAGGCCACCGAGCAGCACGCCGTGGACGAAGGCCGACATGCGGGTGCGACCACCCGAGTAGACGTTGGTGGACGAGCGGACGATGACCGAGGTCATGGGCAGGCCGCCCGCCAGCCCCGCCAGGGTGTTGCCGACCCCTTGTGCCATGAGTTCGCGGTTGGTGTCGGACTGACGGCGGAACGGGTCGAGCTTGTCGACGGCCTCGACCGACAGCAGGGTCTCGAGCGACGCGACCGCAGCGATGGTGGCGGCGACGGTCCACAGCTCGGGGTTGTCGAGCTGCGACCAGTTCGGCGTGGGAAGTGCGTTCCACAGGGCGACCGGCGACTCCATCACCGGGAGGTTCACCATGTGCTTCTCTTCGGACCGGATGAAGAACGACGGCACGAACCACCGGTAGAACTCGTTGATCCCGATGCCGAGCAGCACCGCGACCAGCGGACCCGGGATGATGCGCGACCAGCTCTTGTCGGCGATGAAGGGCCGCTGCCAGAGCAGCAGCACGGCCAGGCACGCGAGGCTGACCAGCAGAACACCCGGCGAGACCGTGCGAAACGCTTCGTAGATCTCGGCGAAGGTGTGGGACTGGTGACCCATCACCCAGAACGACAGGTCGCCTTCGTAGTCCTTGTCGCGCCCGAGAGCGTGGGGGATCTGCTTGAGGATCAGGATGATGCCGATGCCAGCGAGCATGCCGTCGATCACCGACGACGGGAAGATATTCGCCAGCACGCCACCGCGCAGGATTCCAGCCACGAACTGCATGACGCCCGCGAGGACGACAGCGGGCAGGAAGAGCTCGAACATCTCGACGGGGTCGGTCACTCCGGCTTCTTTGCCCAGGGTGCTGATCCCGCCCGCCACGAGGACGGTGAGGCCGGCTGCGGGACCCGAGACCGACAGCTGGGATCCCGAGAGCGGACCCACGATGAGACCGGCCAACACCCCCGTGACGATGCCCGAGATGAGGGGAGCGTCGGACGCCAGGGCGATGCCGAGGCACAGCGGCAACGCGACCAGGAACACGACCAGGCCGGCGGGGAGGTCGTAGCGGAGATTGGGTCTGATCCCGCTCTCCAGCCGCTCCTCGCCGATGGGGGTGGGCTCGTCGGTGGGCTCTGCGCTCGCCATCCGGCCTCCGGTGGGTCAGGTTCCGCGCCATCTAGCGTGATTCGCAGCGTCGTTCATGAAATTCACGTCTTCAATTGTCTGTGAGAGAGGGCGTACTCGGGACGAGCACACAGATTCGGGCCGAAGGCGAGCCGGATGGTGGCCGACCGGGCGTCGGCGGGGCACGATGGGAGTCAACGCCGGGAGAGACGATGACGACGAAGACCTTCAGGATGCTCGTGATTCCAGGACTGCTGTTCGGGCTCGGACTGACCGCTGGCTGCGACGGCAAGGACGACACCGATCCCCAGGAAGCGGACACGGACACGGACACCGACGCAGACACCGACGCCGATACCGACGCGGACACCGATTCAGACACGGATGCGGATACCGACGCGGACACCGATACCGACACGGACACCGATACCGATACCGATACCGACACGGACACCGATTCCCCCATGCTGGTCGATGCCGTCGCGGGGGAGACCTGCGAAGCGCTCGACCGGATCGGGCTCGTCGAGATCGTGCGGTCCGGGACCACGTCCTACGCGCGTGGATCCGTGCGGGACGGGCGCGACCCCAACGTCGGTGCGCTCGTGCAGCAGTCCGGGGGCTGCGCGTACCACGAGTGGGACTCCAGCGCATGCCTGGCGATCACCTGTGGGCCGGGAACGGTCTGCGGCTACGATCCGGGTTTCTCGGGGGCGGGGTGCGTCGACGTTCCGGAGGCGTACGCGAACCTGTCCGTACGCCTGACGGATGGCGCGGACGTGCAGACCCTCGCCGTCGGAGCAGATGGCTCGATCGACGAGACCGTGGACCCGAACCTCGACCTGACGTCGCTGTCGATCGAGGTGGAGTGGGACGACGTGCTCGTGACGTCCCCCGCACAGGCCGTGCCGACCACCGACCTCGGGCCCGTGGGGCTCACCCTGGCCGGGGACTCGTGCACGCCCGGAGAGGGCACCGTCACCTGGACCGACGCGGGCTCGGGTGGGTTCGCCTACACGCTGACGAACAACAACCACCACCTCCCGCAGGACCGGTTCACCGAGTGCTTCACGGCCGCATCGGCGGGAACCGAGACGATCCCGGCGACGATGCTCGACCCGCTCTCGGGCTCGACCTGCCTGGAGTTCCAGTCGGTCCGCCACCTGCAGGTCGCGGCGGCGGAGGTGCCGGATGGCTGCATCGAGCTGCGCTGGGAAGGGCCCGACGCGTTCCCCAGCTTTTGATCAGAGGACCTCGGCGAGTGCCGGGGCCAGGCTGCACGACAGTCCGAAGCCGTCGGGCTCCACCTGCAGGTGCGTGACCTTGCCGTCTTCGATCACCATCGCGTAGCGCTTGCTGCGTGTGCCTCCGAGCACGGCGGCGTCCACGTCGAGGCCCAGGGCCTTGGTGAACGCGGCGCCGGGGTCGGCGAGCATGCGGATCTTGTCGCCCACGTCGTGCGCCTTGCCCCAGGCGTCCATCACGAACGCGTCGTTCACGGCTACACAGGCGATGCTGTCGACGCCCTTGGACTTCAGCTTGGAGTAGTCCTCGACGTAGCCGGGCAGGTGGGTCTTGCTGCAGCCGGGCGTGAAGGCGCCCGGAACCGCGAACAGGACGTGCTTGCCCGACGCGAACGCCTCGGCGGGGTCGACCTTGTTGCCGGGGTTGCCCTCGTGGAGCTCGGCGTTGGGAAGGGACTGTCCGACTTCGATGGCCATGGGGGCCTCCAGAAACGATGTGGGGAAGGGTGGCTGTTCGCCCTAATCAGTGCGTGATGGCGATTGCCAGCGCGCGATCCCACGCCTTCTCGTCGTCGTCGTAGTAGGGGTAGGCGCTGGTGGCGGGCCCCGTGTACTGGCCGGGAATCGCGGCGACGAGGTCGAGGGCGATCTCGTGGGTGTCGTCGGCGTGCAGCCCTTCCCAGTACAGCGTCACTTCGCGGGGACGGGTCTCGAAGAACGCGATGGTGCCGCGCTCCTGGAGCTGCTCGAGCTGCCAGGTCTGAGCTTCGAGCCCTGCGGGCAGGCCGATCCGCGCGATCGGAGAGTGCACGATGTCGTCGGTGCGGTTCTTCACCTTCGCGGTCATGCGGACCGTCTCGCCCATCGGGACCGTCTGGCGATCGAGTCGGGTCGTGACCGACAGCTCGGCGCCGGGGTCGCTGATCGGGGTGTTGGTGTGCCACTGGATGTCGATGGAGTAGGGCAGCGGCTCGCCGTCCTTCTGGCGCAGGACGATGCGGTTGTCGCCCTTCTGCAGCACGTCTTCCAGGCCGGTGATCTCGATCGGCTCCTGCTGGTCGGCCTCGTAGGCGACCGTGGCGACCTTGGACCCGTTCACCTCGACCGACAGCGTGCCGCCCGTGCGGGGGCGCGTGTTGACCTCGGCGTGGCGGGTGAGGGCGCCGAGCGCCAGCGCGGTGGCCTGAGTCGCTCCCCAGGTTCCCTGGCCCTGGCGGGCGTTCACCAGCCACTCGGCGGACTTGTCGGCCTGGGCGCGCCAGCGGGGACCTCCGTCCATGAGGGCCATCGCGGCGAGGGCCGTCGTCTCCACGTCCAGGTTGGCTTCGTGGCTGTGGGTGATGCTGGTCTCGGCGCCCGGGAAGCTCCCGTCCTTCGCCTGCATGTTCGCCAGGCGCTTCAGAGCCGTGTCCGCATCGCGGTGCTTCAGCTCGGACAGCGTGCGGGCAGCGAGGGCCAGGACGTAGGGGTCGTCTTCGGTCTTCGCGACGTCCGCCTGCTGGTCGATCTCAGCGTCGAGCTCGTCTGCGTGACCGCTCGCGACGAGTGCCCAGGTGATGAAGCCGTCTCCGATGGGCTTCGGCGAGCTCCCGAAGCCGTGAGAGCTGGTGCCGCTGTTGTCGAAGCCGCCCTTTCCGTCCCGCTGGGACAGCAGGTACTCGACGTCCTCGGCCATCATCTCGTCCGACACCGGGTAGACGTTCGACATGTCGTGGAACTGCAGCAGGCCGAACGCCGACAGCACTTCCTTGCCCGGGCCGTTCCCGAAGGTCTCGAAGCCCCCGCTCGTGACCTGGTACCCGGTCAGCCGCTTGTAGCCGGACTCCAGCTTCTGGGCCGACTGGACCTTCAGGCGCGGGTCGCCGTCGTGGGCCTCCAGGTAGTTGAGGATCGCGACGTTGGGCCAGTTCGTGCTCGACGTCTGCTCGAAGCAGCCACCGGGCTCGCGGATCAGGCCCTCCATGCCCTCCATCAGGTTCGACACCGTGCTCGGGTGCCAGGTGACGCGGGCCGTGAGCGACTCGTCCACCCACTCCTCGAGGTGCAGGTTCGCCACCGACGGCTCGTTCTTCTCCATCATCCCCGAGTCGGACCACTCGCGCGGGAACCCGAGAGGCTCGACCGCGATGGTCTTCTGGACGGTGTCGGTCAGCCCCCCGCCCTGTACCGACAGCTCGATGGACGTCTCTCCAGCGCCCTGACCCACCGAAAGCGGCATCCACACGGTGTCGGAGCTGTTGGCGGCCACCTTCAGGCCCTGTGCGTCGGCCTCCGACCACACCAGGTCGCCGAACGTCCCGTTCACATGGGCTTTCAGCGCTTCGGGTCGCGTGTTGCGCACGGTCACGGGCAGGTCGATCCGGTCTCCCGAAGCGACTGCGACGGGCAGCTTGGTGTCGAGGCTCACGGGCAGCTTCGACACGAACGTTCCCTCGCCGTGGCCGGCCATCGCCGCACCGACACCCTCGGCCGTGACCCGGAACTCCGTCAGGGCGTCGGACAGGTAGAACCGCACGGTCGCTTCGCCGTGTTCGTCGGTCTTCACGCTCGGCGCCCAGTGGACCGTGTCCCGGAAGTCACTGCGCGTTCCGTCGAAGCCGGCGCTGTAGTCCGGGGTCGGGAACACGCGGACGGGTGCCCAGGCGGCGTTGGGGTCCACCCACATCCGGGCTTCGCGGGCGGCCATCACCTTCCCGGCCGCGGGGCCGCCTTTGAGTCCTCGATGGTCCCGCATCGGCTCGGCCATCGGCATGTCCGCTACGTCGCCTCCCATCACGTCCGCCACGACGACCGGTGCCTCCACGGGCATCGGGGCACCTCCCATCGGTCCATCCATCGGCGGTGCGGGGGCGGCCACGGGGATCGGCGCCATCGGGGGCGGTGCCATCGGCGCCTCCTTGGCCCGACGCGGTGCCATTCGGGGCAGTCGGGGGCGGCGCGGGCGGGCCTCGAGGCGCACCATCTCGTCCTCTTCGGCATAGCCGAGCTGTGCGTACTGCTGGCGCTGGAGCTCGGCCTGTGCGGCGGCCTTCTGCATCTCGAGCTGCGCGAGGGCCTGGTCCTTGTCGAACGTCATCACGGGCGCCCACTCGAAGCGGCGGTAGCCCTTGGTGCCCATCACCAGATCGAGGCCCCGTGCTGCATCCTCCTCCTCGTCGTCGAAGTACCAGCCCGGATCCTCCGGGGACTCCACCAGGTCGGGAGCGAGGTAGATCCGCGAGAGCATGTGGCCCTCTTCGTCGTCTGCGAGGGTGAGGACCGCATCGTCCACCACCGACAGCGCGAGCTCGGCGGGAACCGGCTTTCCAGCGGGGTCGCGGGTCTGGATGGCGAGGACGACCTCGTCCCGTGGCGTGTAGGCGTCCCGGTCCGGCGTGATCTCGATGGACAGGTCGCGTCCGGCGTTGCGGTAGACCAGCCGCTCGGCGAGGGGGGCCAGGTCGAGATCGAACACGGTCACCCGCATCGCTCCCTGGCGCTGCTCCATCTCGGCCGGCGGATCGAGGTAGACCACACCCTCTCGCGTCGGACTGGCCGACACCACAGCGCTGTCCACGGTCTTCTCCCGCAGAACGCCCGTCACCACGACGTCCTGGCGGCTCGAGCAGCGAACGCCCACGCGGGTCTGGCTGATCTGGGTGGTGACGTCGTCGTAGGTCCGCAGCACACAGCCCGCTTCGAGGGCCGCGGGGAGCTCGAAGGTGTCGGCGATCCCAGCCGGCGCCGTGATGTGGGCGCGGTAGGTCCGGCCCGCCGCAGGCGTGTAGGCGAAGCGTCCCAGTCCGTCGTGCAGGCTCGAGAACGTCGCCACCTTCGCACCCGTGTCGTCGGTCACGTAGCCCTGGATGTCGGCGGGTTCTCCGTGGGCATCCGTCGCCTCGAAGTACATCCGGCCCGGCAGGTCCTGCACCAGGTCGCCGCCTTCGGGGAAGAACGCCAGCTGGACGTCGCTGCGCACGATCGGGATCGACCGGCTGATCGACTCGGTCACGCCACCGTCTTCGACCAGCACGGTGAGCAGGCCGTCCGAGGTGGCGAGCTCGTCGGGCAGGTCTCCGGAGACCAGCACGGCGCCGGTGTCGTCGGTCGTGAGATCCAGCTCGGTGAGCGTGACGCCGTTCAGCTGCAGCAGGGCGTGCACGGGGTGGTTGGCGAGAGGCTCCCCCGTGGTGCGGGACAGCTCGATGAGCGCATCCACCGTCTCGCCCGCGCCGTACGCCTCGCGCACGAAGTCCAGGGTCTTGTCGATCCGGGGGGCGGTGTAGGACGACACGACGAAGTCGCGCTCGGTCACCTCGTTCTCGCCGCCGAAGCTCACGGTGGAGCGCACGGTCCACTTGCCGCCTGCAGCCGCAGCCGGGAGCACGAAATCGTTCGTCGTGGCGCCGCTGTCGAGGCCGACGCGCTTGTTCTGCACCGTGATGCCGGACGGATCGACGAGCTCGACCGTCATCGCCACGGCCTGGCGGTCTCCTCCGAGATCGCGGGTGTGCAGGCTCCAGGCCTTGAACCAGATGCTGTCGCCGGGGCGGTACATCGGGCGGTCGAGCTGCACGTACAGGCGTCGGCCCTGGTGCACGTCGAACCAGTCCGCCACGTGCTCGTCGAGGGTCTCGGGAAGCCTGGACAGCAGGCGCTTGCTCTCGGCCGGCGCTTCTTCGGGCGTATCGGCGACCGATGGCGCGTCGAAGGAGTCTGCGGCGACCGGGTGCAGCGAGCAGCCGAGGGCGAGGGTGGTCAGCAAGGGGGTGAGAAAGCGCATGGGTGTCCTCTCGGGGCCGGGTTCGTGTGTTCGTCGGGACCCCAACGCGCGCTTGTCCGGAACGCTTACACCGAACCCGCGAATCTTCCGGCGAGAGGGAGGAAGGACTGAAGAATCGCCCGTCGGATCCGATGGGGAGCGCGATGCATCTCCTGTCCCAGGACAACTCCAGACCGGCTGGATGGGTCGTGGCCTGTTCGCTCGGCCTGAACGCGCTGACCACTTTCGTCGGTGCGATCCACGCGGCGCTCTTTCGCGACGGTCTGGCGCTCCTCACGCACTCGACGTTCTGTGTGATGGCACTGCTGGGGCTGCTGGCCTGGTGTCGTGGGTACCGGAGGGTGGCAGCCCACGGAGCCGTGTGGGGTCTCGTGGTGCTGCTGATCGTCGCGCCGCCCTTCTTCGGGGGCTTTCACGGACCGGCGTTCCTGGCCTGGCCCACGGTGCTGGTGGTCTCGGCCATCGTGCTCGGCATGCGCCAGACGCTCCTCGTGGGCGTCATCGCGATCGGGTACACGACACTGATGTTCTGGCTCGAGCAGAACGGGTGGACGCCGTACGGCGAGGCGAGTGCGCTCGACGAGCTGCTGACCCGCTACGCATCGATTGCGATGATCGGCGTACTGTGCTCCTACACCGTGTTCCAGCTGCGCAGCAGCCTGAGATCCGCCCGGTCGGAGCGGGCTCGTGCCGAGCAGATGGTGCTGGAGCGCGACGCCGAGCTCGCGCGTCGGGAGAAGACCGAACGCCTGCTGAAGCACGCGGTCGATGCCGCACTGCAGGCCAGCGACGCGAAGAGCCGGTTCCTCGCGAACATGAGCCACGAGCTGCGCACCCCTCTGAACGCGATCATCGGCTACAGCGAGATGCTGATCGAAGAATCGGACGACCCGGAGTCCGAAGAGGACCTGCAGCGCATCGAGTCCGCAGGACGCCACCTCTTGGCGTTGATCAGCGACATCCTCGACCTCTCCAAGATCGAAGCGGGGCAGATGATGCTGGAGATCGATGCGGTGGAGATCGAGCGGGTCGTTCAGCAGGTCGCGGACGCCATCCGGCCGGCGATCCGACGCAACGCCAACCGACTGGTGCTGGACATCGAGGAGCTGCCGCGCGTCCTGACCGATCGCACCCGCTGCTACCAGGTGCTGCTCAACCTCGCGTCGAACGCGGCGAAGTTCACCGAGAACGGCACGGTGACCATCGAGGTGCGCAGCCAGCCCCACGACTGGTTCGTGGTCTCGGTCCGCGACACGGGAATCGGCATCAGCCCCCAAGAGCTCGACCGGCTGTTCGAGCGATTCGTCCAGGCGGACACCTCCACCACCCGGAAGTACGGCGGCACGGGCCTCGGTCTGGTGCTCAGCCGCCGGTTCACCGAGATGCTGGGCGGCGAGCTGACCGTCGAGTCCACGCCCGGCGTGGGCAGCACATTCCACGTGCGGTTGCCGTGCATCGCCCCCACGCGGACGGGCGCGACGATGCTGGTGCCCGAGACCGCTCCCACCGAGCACGGCATTCCGCTGATCGCGCTGCTGCCCGCCCACTGATCCCCGAAACCGGTCGCTACGCGTCGGCGACCTCGAATCCCGCCTGCTGCACGGCCTGCTGGATGTGGTCGAGGTCGATCACCCCCGTGATCACGGCACGATGGTCGGCGATGCGCACTTCGGCAGCGTCCACGCCTTCGGTCGCGAGCAGGGTGCGCTCCAGCTTGTTCGCACAGCCGCCACAGGTCATGCCCGTGATCGCGACCTCGCGCGTCGGAGCTTCGGCCGGAGCCCGCAGCTTGGCGAGGCGCGCCGAGACGTCCTCCCAGGCGAACCAGGCCATCGACGCCACCAGCAGCACCGCGGCGATCTGGCTGCCCAGCCCCGCATGGACGTGGTCGTGCACGGCGGTGACCGACAGCGCGCCGAACAGCTGCTCGTAGGCCAGGCCGAAGCCGATGCTGCCCACCACGATGGTGCCCAGGTAGACCGCGAGCACCCGCCCGCCGAACGCGCGCCAGACGGCCCCCAGCGTCGCCGTGTTCGTCGCCGGACCCGCCATCAGGAACACCATCGCGGCTCCGGTGGGCATGCCGGCAGCCACGAGCGCGGCGGCAATCGGCACGGAAGCGGTCGCACACACGTAGAGCGGCAGCGACAGCAGCAGGACCGCCAGGAAGGCGCCGATCGACGCTTGTGCTGCGAGCCCGGCGAACGCGTCGGGCGGGAGCCAGGTGGACAGGGCGGCCGAGAGCACGATGCCGAACAGCAACCAGCCCCAGATCATCCGGATGACGTCGACCCCGTGGTGCAGCCCGTCGGCCCAGGTGCGCTTCGCAGTGGGCGCTTCGACGACTGGAGCCTGCGAAGCGCCCGTGTCGGCCGACCTCCCGAGGGATTCCGTGAGCCATCCCGCAGCGACGCCCGTGGTGAGGGCCGCCGCGACCTTGGCCAGCGCGAACGGCCAGCCCAGGAACCCGGCACTCACGAGGATCGAGTCCACCCCGGTCTGGGGCGTCGCGACGAGGAACCCGACTGACGACCCGTCCGAGGCCCCGTCCCGCTTGAGCCCGATGCCTGCAGGAATCACCCCGCAGGAGCACAGGGGCAGCGGAACGCCCAGCACGACGGACTTCACCACGCCGCCGTACCCCGAGAGCTGCCGCTGCACGAGCCCCGGAGGCACCAGGACGTGCAACACGCCCGCTGCGACGGCCCCGAGCAGGAGCCACGGCGCGAGCTCGAGCAGCACGCCCCACAGGGTGGTCAGGAAGGGGAGCAGAACGTCCATCATCGCCTCCCGAGGCCGGCATACCGACCGAAGACGTCCATCAGCTCGTCGATCTTGGCCGTGCGCTCGGCTTTACCGCCATGGGTGAACGCCTCGGTCACGCAGCCCTCGACGTGGGACCGGAGCAGCACCTGTCCAGCCTTGCCCAGCGCCCCGCGAGCGGCCTGGAGCTGGAGCAGGACGTCGACGCAGTACGCGTCGTCTTCGACCATCCGACGGACGGCGGCGACCTGGCCTTCGGCCCGCTTGAGCCGGGCCAGGAGCTTCTTGCGTTCGGGCTCGGTGAGGTGCATCGAGATCCTCCCTCTGGACGATCCCTATACCCCTAGGGGGTATGTTTCAAGGTACCCCAGGGGGGTACCCGTGCTCGCATCAGAGATCGAGCCGGTAGACGGCTCCCACCCCAATCTGATCACCGTGAGTCGGAGGTTCGACGAGGTTGGTCTTGGGTTGTCCGACGTAGATTTCGTTCGTCCCATCCATGTTCAGGTCGGCCAGAGCGATCGACCAGCCGAACAGTGCCCCTGGTTGGGTACCCACGAAGACCCGGGCGTTCTGGCGCTCCAGGACTGGGGCATCGAAGGGGCCTTCGTACACGTAGACCTTTCCAGGTTCACCCGATCTCTCGTCCACGTCGGCGACTTGCGGCGCTCCGACCACGACGTCTGCGACCCCGTCGCCCGTGACGTCCCCCACCGCAGCGGAGAAGCCGAACCACTCACTCGGGAATTCGCCCTTGAACACGTGTGGGGCTTGAGTGATGTCGTGCGCGCCGTCTCCGAGCGGCGGCAGGACGTAGAGCGCTCCACCCTCCAGGTAGTTCACGCCACCCGCCAGCAGGCTCCGAACTCCGGCATCGGGAACCCCAGGTGCGGGGTAGAGGCGACTCCCGAATGCAGAGCCGATGGACGTGTCGCCGGTCCAGGTCTCGAGAGGGTCCTGGTCTATGGTTGGGCCGGCGAGCACGTAGACGGTTCCCGCCACAGATGTCTGCGTCTCGCGTCCATACGTGACGAGCTCGTCGGTACCATCGCCATCCCGGTCGAAGGGGACCAGATTGTATGCGAATCCCGAACCGGGCATCTCGGCCCAGAAAAGCGTTTCGGGGGTGTCGAAGACGACTGGTTCGGAGAACGGGATGGACCATGCGCCTCCAGGGCCGCTCCCATTGTTGTTGTAGGACTGGAAGAGCGCGGACTCGTCACTGCCGCTTCTCAGAATGGCAGCTGCGTGCATGTCACCCGGGTCGTCTCCTTGAAAAGAGGTCTCCAGCATGGGCGGATCGACGGTGAAGTCGATCACGCGGGCGATCCCGCTCTCGCCAGGATTGTACCAGCCGACTGAGAGAACCCGCGTCGAGGTTCCGCTTCCGAACGTTTCGAGGATTGCACCAATCCCATCCGAGACTTGCTCGGAGTAGGTCAGCAGTGGTGCTTGTGGCTCCTGGCACCCCCGCAGCACGTGAATCTTGTTGAGCCCGCCCGTTCCTCCGGACCCTGTGAAGTTCGTCTGCGTTGTCAGGGACGCGTCACTGATGAGCAGGTCCGAACACCCGTCACCGTCGATGTCGCCGCCCCGCAAGACCGTACCGGCATTGGAAGCGTGGGTGGTCCCTTCGAGCATGAGGTGAGGTGTCTCCCCGACGCCATCGGTGCCATCGCAGTTCTGGTCTGTTCCATCGATTGGGTCGGCTGCCCCCCGGAAGCGTTCCGGGTTGGCGTCATCGCAATCGAAGTCGCAATACGACTGTCCGTCCTGGTCATGGTCTTCTTCGCCATCCAGCAGGCCATCGCAGTCGTGGTCGATGCCTTTGCACAGGTGACGACCATCGATCACGACGCCGGGGTTTACTCCAGCACGGGTGTCGTCGCAGTCCTGACTGGCCGGCCACCCATCGAAGTCCGCATCGAACGGCCCGGTGTCGACAACCGGTGCGGTGTCTCCCGTGGGTGCGACAGATGGTGAAGGAGCGGACGGGGTGGACATCTTGCAGCCCACCCCGATCGTGGCTGCGAGGAGGAGTGTGCTACCGCGTGACGCCATTGTTGTCCTCGGTGGCGTAGACAGAGCCGTATCCCGCCGCACTGAATGCGAGCTCGACCCGCCGCTCCGGCTTGTCCGAGAATGTACAGGTGCCGAAGTTGCTTCCTGCGCACCAGTTGTAGGACTCCGCATCTTGGTAGACTTCGGCGGCATCCTGAAAGTCGATGCCGTGCCCGTTGCTGACGACATCCCACCAGAACCGGAGCCAGTCGAGTTCCGTGCCGCGGTTGGAGTTGGTGATGCCGTGTCCGGTAGCGAAGCAGAAATCCGTGTAGTAGTCACGCGCATCGACCGGCGTGGGCGGCACGGTGTGCTCCGCACCGCCGATGTCCGCGACGCCGTTCTCGTTGCCCTCGCAGCTGAACGGGGCATTCGACTCCCCCAGGTCCGAGAAGTTGGTGACCCCGTTCCCGTTCGTGTCGTTGTTCCACCAGATGTATCCGTTGGGCTCCATCCGGCAGTCGCTGTGGGTGGGGTTGTTGAAGGCGAACGCCGCAACGAAGTGCGCCCAGCCTTCCACGGCTGCCGCGGACTGAAACTCCTTCGAGTTGTACGCATGGGACGGGTTCCAGCTCGGACCACAGCCGTCTTGGTTTGCGTTGTAGTTGATTTTCATCGTGAAGGTCGCGTCACATCCGATCGGGCTGCCGTCGCAGTTCTGCTTGAAGTCGAGACCGTGCGCGAGTTCGTGGACCAAGATGTACTTGCGTCGAATGGACTCCCAGTCATTGTGAACGGGGTCGATCTGCACACCGGGGTTGGATAGAAAGATGCCGTTCTTGTCGTAGTATTGGAGGCAAGTGTCTCCACCAGACCCACAATCATCGTCCGTGTCCGTGTCCTCGACGTAGAACAGGTAGTCGCCCGAATTCGTGATCCAGCCGGACGTATGGCGGGTGATGGCATGTGTCGCAGCCATCATGACATTCGCCCACTTCTGCGCAGTGTTCGATGCGTCAGCGATGACCACGGTGGTTCCCACCCCGGTGGGGACGTAACCGGTGGTCTGGACGATGTGGTCGTTGACGTAGACACGGTCGGTGACTGCGCGGATTCGAGGCCCAGACGGCACCTTGGCGTCGCTGTAGAGCGCCACGGTGTGGGTGTGGTTGTCATCCATGTTGAGCTGGATGCACCCTGTCGTCGGGAGATACGCATCGTGGATGGTGCCGCCTCCGCTCGTCGAGACGACGCGGGCCCGCGCGTGCTTCGCCGGGTAGAGCGCGTTGCTGGTGACGAAGTCGTCCCCGACGCTGGAGTCGGCATCCACGAAGTCGGTGTCGTAGTAGAAGCAGAGGCGCTGGCGAACGATGGCGGCGTCCGCATCAGCGATGAAGGCTGTGAGAAGCAGGCTACTGATCATCGGTGCCTCCAGCGACGAGATGGGGAACGGGGCCTTCGAAGTGCTGAACCACCGTGGCTTGACTGGCCAGCACCTGCTCGCCGTCGACTTCCTCGAGCGTTGCTTCGCTGGGTTCCCCCGCCAGCTGAACAGGCGCGGCACCGAGCTTCATGCCAGTGCCGACGTGCAGCGTCGTGCTCAGCCAGGCGTCGTGCTCTGTGGTCGCGAGGCTCGCCAGGACATCGGCTGGCAACGAACTCGCCAACACGAACGAACTCTCTGGCGCCAGGTCTACCGATTCCGTCCACTCGATGGACTCGACACCTGTGTGGTATCGGAAGACCAGTGTAGACGGCTGGTCGAACGGTAGTTCGGATGTCAGCGCGATGCCGACCTGGTCACCTTCTACAGCGACGTCGATGTGGGCTGGGGGGGGGGCGCTGGCACAGTTGCGAGCGCACTCTGGATCAAGATCAGGATGGGACCTCCAATGGTCAAGGTGGACGGTACATGAGCTGCTCTGCCACTGCAACCTCTCACGGGGGCTCGAGCGCTGAATTGCGCTTTTCATGAGGTTGAAGGTTCACTATTGGGTCCGGAATCGGCTCCGTGGAAATGTATCGATTCTGCCAACGTTGGTTCAGTCCGATGCGTCGGTGCCCTTCTGGAGTCGGCGAATCCGTGACGGCACGTCCGCTGCCGTCCCTGGATCCGGCCGGACGAACAGGTCTCGCAGCGTGTCGTGCTCCTTCTTCGTCAGGCCGCCCACCACCACGTGGTGCTCGCCGTCGATCGTCACCCCGAAGAAGTCGCAGTCCGCCACCACCCGCTTCCCCCGGTGGTGCACGCCTCGCCGATCGACGTCCAGCCGAAGCAACGTCGACACCATCCCCTTCGGACGCCGGAGCAGAGCGACGGCCACCAGCCCCATCGCAGCGCCCACCCAGACGTTCCACAGCGCGAACAGCCCCGCCAGCACGAGCGCTCCCGCTGCGATCTCCCAATGACGCCGTGCAGGAGCCGTGATCAGCAGGTCGATGCGCGAGCCGTCCAGGCCCGTCTCGATGCGGACCGGATGGCGAGCGTCGGGTGCGGGGAGGTCCACGTCGTCACTCCGGATTGGCGTAGAACGACATCCCGCGCAGGTTCTCGTCCACCCGCAGGGGAGAGCCCACCGTCGGCATCGCGCGCTGGTCGCAGTCGGTCCGCTCGCACAGCCGGCAGGTCACCCCGATGGGCACGGCCTGTTCGGCCCCGAGATCGACCCCGTCGGCGTAGACCAGCGCTGGCGCGTCTTCGAGCCGACACCCGAGCCCGATGGCGTGCACGGTGTGCGTCGCGTGGTAGCCCCGGTCGCCCTTGCGCAGCGTGCGCGCCAGGCAGAAGTAGCGCTCGCCGTCCTGCATCTCGGAGACCTGGGTGGCGATGACCCCCGGGGTGAGCAGGGCCCGGAAGACGTTCCACCGCGGACAGGCCCCGCTGTAGCGGGCGAACTGGATGCCCGAGGCGCTGAACCGCTTGCTGATGTTGCCCGCGATGTCGATGCGGATGAGGTGGAACGGCACGCCCTCGCGCCCCGGTCGACGCAGGGTGGTGAGGCGGTGGCAGACCTGCTCGAAGCTCACGCGAAACCGGTGGCCGATGAGCTCGACGTCGTAGCGGTTGGTCTGCGCGGCCTCGAGGAAGGCCTCGTAGGGCATGAGCACCGCGCCCGCGAAGTAGTTGGCGAGGGCGACGCGGGCGAGGCGCTTGCTCTCCGGACGCGAGAGGGTGGCGTGGTCGACCAGCCGATCGAGCTCGTCGGACTTCGTGAGCAGCCCCACGGCATGGGCGAGCTGGAAGTGGCGGGAGCGGGGGCGCAACAGCTCGGAGATCTCCAGCGTTCGCCGTGCCCGGTCGAGCCGGCGGACCGCCTTGCCCATCGCGCTGGCCTCGACGAATCGCACGCGCACGTCGAGCTGATCTTCGAGCCAGTGCACGAGACCCCCCTGAATCCGGTGGGGATCGAGGTCGGCTTCGCGGATGAGGCGCTCGGCGGCGGCTTCGAGCTCGGGAAAGTGGTTGTCGTGCTCCTGGATGAAGTCCGACACCTCTTCGGACGGCAGCACCCGCTTGCCCACCACGCCGTCGTTCTCGGTGGTTCCGGCCAGGCGGCGGGCCTGCTCCCGCGCGCTGCGCCAGGCGTCGTACATCGTGCGGATGGCCTTGCTGACGTTGGGGTGATGCTCGACGAGCTCGGTGACGTCGGCCTTGGTGAGCCCGTGCTCGTCGAACAGCTCGTCGCCGAAGACCTCCATCAGCTCGGTGTGCACGCGCGCGGAGTCGTCCTCGCCGAAGGTCTGCAGGTCGAGATCGAACCGCCTGGCCAGCTGGATGAGCAGGTGAGCGGGGAGGGGACGGCGGTTGTGCTCGATCAGGTTCAGGTAGCTGGCGCTGATTCCGAGCTGCTCGGCGAGCTTGGCCTGGGTGATGCGGTGCGACCGGCGGATGGCGCGGATCTTCCCGCCCAGGCGGGGTTGTTCGGACATCTCGACACCCATGTAAAGGCTTTACAGTGTTTTCTCGACGCCATTGTAAACCGGTCTCGGCCCTGACGCCTGATCTTGCAACGGATCCGTGAACATCGCACGTTCTGAGCGTCACGATGCAGGGTCACGGAGGCGGGAATGGTGCGAGCAGCGGTCAATGGTGTCAAGATTCGAGGGCCGGTCGACGACGCGGTGGCGTCGGTGTTGACAGACGAGGCCATCGCGTTCCTGGCCCGTCTGCAGCGCTCGTTCGACCTGCGCCGACGCACCCTGCTCGCATCCCGCGAAGCCCGCCAGCGACGCATCGATGCGGGCGCGCTCCCGGACTTCCTGCCCGACACCCGGGCCATCCGGGAGAGCGACTGGACCGTCGATCCGCTCCCGGCCGACCTGCAGGACCGGCGGGTCGAGATCACGGGCCCGGCCGACCGGAAGATGGTGATCAACGCGCTCAACTCGGGTGCGACGCACTTCATGGCGGACTTCGAGGACAGCACCTCGCCCACCTGGAAGAACGTGATCGAAGGCCAGATCAACCTGCGGGACGCGGTGGCGGGCACGATCACCTTCGAGCACCCGAAGAAGGGCACCTACACGCTGAACGAGCAGACCGCGACGCTGTTGGTCCGTCCCCGCGGGCTGCATCTCGAGGAGCGGCACATCGAGGTCGACGGGCTGCCGATGTCCGCGTCGCTGTTCGACTTCGGGCTGTACTTCTTCCACAACGCCATCTCGCTGATCGCGAAGGGCTCGGGGCCCTATTTCTACCTGCCCAAGCTCGAGCACCACGACGAAGCCCGGCTGTGGAACGACGTCTTCGAGGTGGCCCAGGCCGAGCTCGGGATCCCCGTCGGCACGATCAAAGCGACGGTCCTGGTCGAGACGCTCCCGGCGGCCTTTCAGCTGCACGAGATCCTCGACGCCCTCCGCCAGCACAGCGCGGGACTGAACTGTGGCCGCTGGGACTACATCTTCAGCACCATCAAGACGCTGAAGGCGCACGGCGCGTACCTGCTGCCCGACCGCTCCCAGGTGGGCATGACCGCGCCGTTCATGCGGGCCTACACCACCCTGGTCATCCAGACCTGCCACAAGCGTGGCGTGCACGCGATGGGCGGCATGGCGGCGCAGATCCCGATCAAGCGCGACCTCGAGCTGAACGAGGCGGCGCTCGCGAAGGTGCGGGCCGACAAGGAGCGCGAGGTCACCGACGGCCACGACGGCACCTGGGTCGCCCATCCGGGCCTCGTGCCCCTGGCGCGGGAGGTGTTCGACGCCCACATGCCCACGCCCAACCAGTGGCACGTGCTGCGCGAGGACGTCTCGATCACCCAGGAGGATCTGCTCCGGCCCATCGAAGGCGGAACGCGCACCCTCGAAGGCCTGCGACACAGCATCCAGGTCGGGGTCCGCTACCTCGAGGCCTGGCTGCGCGGCAACGGCTGTGTGCCCCTGTACGACCTGATGGAGGACGCCGCGACCGCCGAGATCTGCCGGTCTCAGGTGTGGCAGTGGATTGCGCTCGGCGCGTCGCTGTCCGACGGAACGCCCGTCACCGCCGAGTCGTTTGCGACCTGGCTCGACGAAGAGCTCGCGTCCATCGAGTCCGAGCTCGGCCCCGAGCGCTTCCGGGCCTCGCAGTTCGAAGCCGCTGGCCAGCTCTTCCGCGAGCTGTCCACCTCCGAGCGGCTCGTCCCTTTTCTCACCCTGCCGGCCTACCCCCGGCTGCTCACCTTCACCGAGGAATCCTGACATGTCCGCACTCATCGACGTTCCAGACCTCCACGCGCGCCGCTTCGACGGCGTCCAGCGTCCCTACTCCAACGCCGATGTGCTCAAGCTCCGGGGCTCCCTCCGGGTCGAGCACACCCTCGCTCGTCGCGGCGCCCGCCGGCTGTGGGAGCTGCTCCACCAGCGGGACTACGTGCACGCCCTCGGGGCGCTGACCGGCAACCAGGCCGTGCAGCAGGTGCGCGCGGGCCTCGAAGCCATCTACCTGTCCGGCTGGCAGGTCGCGGCGGACGCCAACCTCTCGGGCCAGATGTACCCCGACCAGTCGCTCTACCCCGCCAACAGCGTCCCGAGCGTGGTGAAGCGGATCAACCAGGCGCTCACCCGGGCCGATCAGGTGGAGTTCGCCGAAGGCGAGGTGACCCGCGACTGGTTCGCGCCCATCGTCGCCGATGCCGAGGCCGGGTTCGGCGGTGCGCTCAACGCCTACGAGCTGATGAAGGGCATGATCGAGGCCGGTGCGGCCGGCGTGCACTTCGAAGACCAGCTCGCCAGCGAGAAGAAGTGCGGCCACCTCGGCGGCAAGGTCCTGGTCCCCACCAGCCAGTTCGTCCGGACGCTCACCGCTGCGCGCCTGGCTGCGGACGTGCTCGACGTGCCCACCCTGGTCATCGCGCGGACCGACGCCAACTCCGCCCAGCTGATGACCAGCGACATCGATCCCTACGACGCGAAGTTCCTCACGGGCGAGCGCACGGCCGAGGGCTTCTACCGCATCACCGGCGGACTCGACATGGCCATCGCGCGCGGCCTGGCCTACGCACCCTACGCCGATCTGCTCTGGTGCGAGACCAGCACGCCTGACCTCGACGAGGCGAAGCAGTTCGCCGAAGCCATCCACGCGAAGTTCCCGGGCAAGCTGCTGGCCTACAACTGCTCGCCCAGCTTCAACTGGCGCAAGTACCTGGACGAGTCCACGATCGCGAAGTTCCAGCGGGAGCTCGGCGCCATGGGCTACAAGTTCCAGTTCGTGACGCTGGCGGGCTTCCACGCCCTGAACCACGGCATGTTCCAGCTCGCGAAGGGCTACCACGAGCGCGACATGGCGGCCTACGCCGAGCTGCAGACGGCCGAGTTCGGGGCCGAAGACGCGGGCTACACCGCCACCCGGCACCAGCGCGAGGTGGGCACCGGCTACTTCGACGAGGTGAAGAACGTCATCTCGGGCGGCCAGGCGAGCACCCTGGCGCTCGAGTCCAGCACGGAAGCCCAGCAGTTCTGACGGACTACCCGATGGGAGCGCCCATCCAGTCGGCATGGGCGCTCTCGGCGTCGGGACACACGATGGCCACCACCTCGGCCAGCGGATGGCGCGCGACGAGGACGTCGCCGCACGCGGGGGCCGAGATGCGGTCCATCCGGAACGTGCGGGGCGCGTCCTTGTCGAGATCCCAGGCGCAGACGTACCAGACCGGGGACCTCAGCACGAGCGCGACACACTCGATCTGCCGTGACGACGGGTTCCCGAAGCGGTCGGTGTAGTCGAAGCGCATCACGCGCTCTGAGGTGAAGCACTGCTCGAACACCGACAGCAGCGACGCGTCGACCGGCCCCACCGACTCCTGGACCGCGACGCTCGACGTGGCGCCGATGAGGATGCGCCGCTGCAACCGCTGCATGGCGCGCTGGCGCTCGGACGACAGGGCCCGACGTGCCCGATCGAGTGCGGCCGCGGCGCTCTTGGCGAACGGGACGTACGGGGTGGCCTCGAGGATGGCGACCGACAGGGCGAGCCCGATGATCTCGGCGACCTCGAAGTGCACGGCGCGGGGGCGGCTGTCGGGAGCGATGCGGATGCCGCCTCCGGCGCCGGGCGTGGCCTGGACGTCGTGACCCGCTTCCCGCAGCGCGGCGACGTCGCGATGCACCGTCCGGACGGACACCCCCAGCTCGTCGGCCACGGCGGGGATGGTGGTGGACCCCCCGTGCAACAGGTTCAGGAGGCGATCCCGGCGCGCTGCAGTCCTCATGATCCCACCATCTCCTCGAACCCTGACAGAACCTGTCAGGGATCTTCGCGCACCGGAGGTGACCCTGACAAGTTCTGTCAGGGTTTCGGGTGAAGACCGGGGTGCGGCCAACGACGGCCCGGAGGACACCATCATGAGCATTCAGCACAACACCTTCTGCTGGCACGGAATCGCCACCCCCGTCGACGCGGGCAAGGGCTTCTACACCCGCGTCCTGGACTGGACGATTGCGGACGAGGGGCCCGGAAGCCCCGTGTTCGCGGGCCCCGGAGGACAGGTGGCCCACATCCAGGCCCCCGAGGGCGGGCCGGCTGCCTGGTCGAGCTTCCTGTCCGTCGACGACGTGGATGCCAGCACCGCCAGGGTGGTCGAGACCGGCGGGACCCTCCTCGTGCCCCCCACCGACCTGCCCGCCGGACGGTTCTCGATCGTGACCACGCCCTCGGGTGCGGCGTTCGGGCTGTACCAGGCGGTCGAGCAGGACGAGCTGGCGAAGCCGGTCCCGGGGAGCATCACCTGGGTCGATCTGCACAGCCCCACGCCGGACGACGACGTGGCCTGGCTCGCGCAGACGTTCGGCTTCGCGCATCACGTCGAGCAGATGCCGTCCGGGCCGTACCACATCCTCGAGGTCGACGGAGAGGCGCGCGGGGGCGTGACCGCTTCGAAGGACGGGACCTCGACGTTCGTGGCCTGGGTGCTGGTCGAGGACCTGGACGACACCCTCGGCCGGGTCGAGGCGAACGCGGGTCGCCGGCTCTCTCCGGTGATGCAGGATGGCGGTATGCGGAGGATGGCGTTGGTGGCGGATCCCGGTGGAGCCTCGTTCGGTCTGGTGCAGCGGACCTGATTGCGTCCGGGGTTCGGGGCGTGCTGTAGGCTGCGCCCGGAGGTCGCCCTGTTCGAAGAATTCACCGCTGACACGTTCGGTCCGGCTCCCGTGATGGTGGGCCGCGCCGAGCGACCTCGTGGGACGGTGCTCCTGCTGCACGGACAGGGGGCCGATGCCCTCGCCAACGCCAAGGAGCTCGCGCTGCTGTGTGGTGCGGGCTTCGACGTGGTGGGCGTCGACGCGCCGGAGCACGGTCGCCGCTTCGATCCCGAGCGCGACGCCCGCT
Organism: Myxococcota bacterium; assembly: GCA_965224055.1. Taxonomy (GTDB): domain Bacteria; phylum Myxococcota_A; class UBA796; order UBA796; genus JACKEQ01. Next base: position 8,977,365 of record OZ245034.1, read on the forward strand.
GGGAATCCGACAGGATCGGTGCGCTCCAGCAGCACATCCACACCGCGGGTGCCGAGATTCCCGCCATCCTGGATGCGTGCGAGCAGGCCGGGCTCGCGCGTCCGTTCGGCATCACGGGCATCTCCCTCGGGGGATTCTCGCTGTGGGAGGGGATGCGGCTCGACGCTCGCGTGCGATTCGGGATTCCGATCCTCGGCAGCCCCACGATCCCGGGCGCGTTGGACCCCGACCCCGCTCTGTGGTCGGGTCGGGCGGTGCTCGCGATCAACGCCGAGCAGGACGAGGTGGTTCCCCTCGAGCCCACGCGTCGGCTGGTCACCGCGATGGACGGGCAGCTCCAGGTGATCCCAGACTGTCCACACCGCGTTCCCGAGCTGCAGTGGTGGGCGATCTGGGGGCAGGTGCTGGCCTGGCTGGGGCAGCTGCCGGGCCACGCAGACGAGCGCGACAGCCCCCGGGTATGATGCGGGCGTGACCCTCCTCCTCTCGATGTTGCTCCCCGGTTCTGCGTACGCGGACACGATCGACATCCAGGTCGGCAGTCCGGACGATCTCGCGGCGTTCCTGGTCGAAGCCGAGGCCGTCAACGCCCAGGGCGACATCTACCGGCTCACCCTGGCGCCGGGCACCTATGTCATCGACGAGGACTTCTCCTACGACGTCGAGCTCGCAGGCGTACAGGGCGACCCCAGCGCGGTGGTGCTCACCCGCGACAGCAGCCCTGTTCGGGGCAGGAACTTCTCGGACGTCCGGCTCGAGTGGCTGACCATCGACGGCGAGAATGCCCATCCAGCCCTGGCGCTGCTCGACGATGCCGAGTTCACGATCGACAACGCCGTGCTGCGCGACGGGTCCAGTCAGGGCGACGGCGGCACCATTCGCCTGTACGAGGCCTCGTCGCTCACCCTGTCCAACAGCACGGTCAGCGGGGGCACCAGCGGCGGGCGTGGCGGAAACGTCCTCGTGAACGGCGCCAATGCGTCCATGGTGGCCCAGAACACCCTGTTCGACGGGGGCGTTGCGGCAACCGTGGGCGGCAACCTCTACGTCGGCCTGGGCTCGCTGACCCTCGACGACTGCGACGTCCGCAACGGCTCGGCGGTCGACGGCGCTGGGGTGGGGGTCGACGGCTCGGGAAATCTGGTCGTCACCGGCGGGTCGTTCTCGGGCAACGTGGCGACGGACGACGGGGGCGGAGCCGAGCTCGCGGGGAGCGGCACCGTCAACATCTCGGACGCCACCTTCACCGACAACACGGCACCACGGGGCGGGGGCGTGTTCGCGCGGATGGACGTCGAGCTGGTGGGCGTGCTGTTCGAGATGAACCACGCGACGGTCTCGGGTGGAGGTCTCTACGTCGGGGGGCTGCCCGACCTGGTGGTCACCATCCGGGGTGGCCGGTTCGACCGAAACACCGCCGACAACGAGGGCGCGGGGCTCTACGCGGACAACGGCATCCTGACCCTCCAGGGGTCGGACTTCGTCGACAACACGGCCGACAACTACGGAGCGGGTGTGCGGCTCCACCACGGCGATGCGACGCTGGCGAACAACCTGTTCTGCCGGAACATCGCGGGCCTCGATGGCGGAGCGCTGCATCTGACCAGCGGCACGCGAGACCTGACGAACTCGGTCCTGATCGAGAACCAGGCGGGCAACAGCGGTGGCGCCATCACGCTGTGGGATGCCGAGCTGTATCGCGGACGGAACAACACCTTCGTGGCGAACAGGGCGAGTGGGAACGGCTCGGCCATCCTGGGCGGCCCCGACACCGACGGCGAGGAGTCCGACTCCATCCTCACGCTGCAGACAGGGTCGAACACCGTTCTCCACAACACCGGTCGCATCGTGTCGTCCGTGCTGTGGGACAACACCGGAACCCTGCAGTGGACCCAGCAGACCATGCTTCCCGCAGCAGACCCCATGTTCGCCAGCTGGGTCCCCGGAGACTGCTCGCGCGAGAGCGTGTGGCTCACGGCAGGTAGCTCGCTGATCGACCAGGGAGAACTCGTCGATCCGGATGGGACCCCTTCGGACGTGGGGGCGTTCGGCGGGCCGGCCTCCGACAACGGGCCCTTCGCAGACGACGACGGAGACGGGGTGGTCGCGTACCTGGACTGCGATCCGGCCGATGCAGACGTGGCGGATCCGTTCCCGATCTACGCAGACGACGACGGAGACGGGTTCGGTGCCGGTCCCGCCAGCTCGTCGTGTGTCGTGCCCGATGGGTTCGCCACCGTGGACGGAGACTGCGACGACCTGGACCCGTCCCGCAATCCCGGAACGGTGTGGTTCGCCGACGCCGATGGCGATGGATTCGGAGACGCCACCGACACCGTCACCGCCTGTGTTCAGCCTGCCGGCACGGTCTCGAAGGGCAGCGACTGTGACGACTCGGACGCCGCGGTCGGAGGGCCGATCGATGCCTGGTCGGATGCCGATGGAGACGGGTACGGCAGCGACGCCACCACCCTGACTGCGTGCCCGGGCGCGCCAGGGGTGGTGTTCGTGTCGGGGGACTGTGACGACACCGATCCCGACCGCAACCCGGAGACCGTCTGGTACCTGGACCTGGACGGAGACGGCGCCGGCGGGAGCAGCACGGTGGCCCAGTGCCCCCAGCCGATGAACGGGGTGGTCGACAGCACCGACTGCAACGATGCCGACGCGGCAGTGAGCCCGGACGCCACCGAGCAGTGCAACGGGCGCGACGACGACTGCGATGGCGACGTCGACGACGACGACGACGACGTGGTGTTCGTGGTGGGAACCCCCAGCTACTTCTCCGATGGGGACGGCGACGGCTACGGCACCGGGGCTGCGGTGGTGATGTGTGCGCTGTCTTCCGGGTTCGCCGCGAGTTCCGGGGACTGCGACGACACGGATCCCGAGACCTACCCGGGGGCATTCGAGCTGTGCGATGGGGTCGACAACGACTGCGATCCCGCCACGCCCGACAGCCAGATGCTGCAGAGCTGGTACGTCGACGGCGATGGCGACGGATTCGGAGCCGGGCCCGCCACCTCCAGCTGCTCGGCTCCCGGTGTCGACTACGTGTTGAACGCGGACGACTGCCTGGACACCGACGGTTCGGTGTCGCCCGACGGGGAGGAGTCCTGCAACGGGCTGGACGACGACTGTGACGGTACGGTCGACGTCGATCCGGTGGTCGGCGATGTGCAGTACCTCGACGACGATGGCGACGGCTACGGAACGGGTCCGGCGGTGGTCGCGTGCGGCATCGCTGCGGGCTTCGCGGCCGACAACGGGGACTGCGACGACTCCGATGCCTCGCGCTCCCCCGGAGCGGTCGAGATCTGCGACGGCATCGATCAGGACTGCGACACCGTGATCGACGATGGCGCGCCGGGCACGATGCCCTGGTACGGCGATGGGGATGGCGACGGCTACGGAACCAGCCAGCTCACCCTGTCGGCGTGCAACCAGCCCACCGGGTACGTGCAGGCTCCCGGCGACTGCGACGACCTGCGAGCGGACGTGAACCCGGGCGAGATCGAGCAGTGTGACGACGTCGATCACGACTGTGATGGAGCGGTCGACAACGACGTGCAGAACTTCACCCTGTACGAAGACCTCGATGGAGACGGGTTCGGAGCGGGGTCGCCCGTGTTCGACTGCGTGTTCGACGGGCGGGTGTTGATCGACGGCGACTGCGACGACACGACGGCCGAGGTGAACCCGGATGCCGAAGAGGTCTGGTACGACGGGGTCGATCAGGACTGCGACGGCAACGACGACGACCGGGACGGGGACGGTGCGGGGATCGACCTGGACTGTGACGACGACGACGTGCTGATCGGGCCTGCGGTCGCCGAGATCTGGTACGACGGCATCGACCAGAACTGTGACGGCAACGACGACGATCAGGACGGCGACGGCGTTCCGGTGCCCGACGACTGCAACGACCTCGATGCCTCGGTGTCGCCGGAGACCCCGGAAGTGCTGGACAACGGCATCGACGAGGACTGCGACGGTGCGGACAAGGGAGCGCCCCAGGTGCGCGGCGCGTGTGGCTGCGATGCGGGGTCATCGGGCAGCGGGCCCGTCTGGATGGGGCTGTTCGCGGGCTTGCTGGCGCTGCGTCGCCGGTCGTTCCTCCGCGCATTCCGGGGGGCACCGTTCTCTTGACCGTCGAGACATTTCAGTGGGCGTGAATCGGCTCGGTGATGTGCTGCATCATGCCTCGCGGACCCTGGCGGACGAGGCTCGCGAGGGTCAACACCGCGAGGCCGACCAGCGCGACCAGCTGAACGGGGCTGGCTCCGTGTTCGTGGACGGAGGAGGTCGTGACGGACGCCGACAGCGAGCCCGACGCGATCAGCAGCTCCACGAGCACGCCGATGCCGATGGCCGCCAGGGTGACGGTGGCGCCGAACACCAGGGCGATCCGACGGCCGTGGAGTTGTCCGAGCACGCCGAAGGTGGTCAGGTTGGTGGCGGGGCCGGCGAGCAGGAACGCGATCGCGGCCCCGGGGCCGACACCGGCAGCGATGGCGACCGCGGCGATGGGCGTGGCGCCCGACGCACAGACGTACACGGGAATCCCGACGAGGGCGAAGACGGGGATCTGCAGCCACACCGACAGGCCGGTGAGCGCCGAGTTGGCGAGCAGCGGCTGAGCGAACGCGGCGACCAGCAGCCCCAGGAGCACCCACGGCAGGGTGTGGTCGACCAGCTCGACCAGACCGAATCGCAGGCCCTCTCGCAGGCGCGTGGTCCAGGAGGCGTCGGTCGATTCTTCCGTGTTCGCGGGGCTGTCGAGGGGTGGAACCACGGAGCCCACGAACACCGCGACCCCGATGGCGACCGCGAACGCGGCGACCGCACGCACCAGCGTGAGCTCCGGACCGAGAAGGGGAATCGACAGCAAGAGCGCATCGATGCCGAGCTCCGGCGTCGCGACGAGGAAGCCCAGCGCGGCCGTGGCGGGAACCCCCCGACGCACCAGCGCTTCGTACATCGGCAGCACGCCGCAGCTGCAGATGGGCAACGGCAGCCCGAAGGCGACGCCCTTCAGCGCCTGCGAGGAGCGTCCACCGGTCCCGAGCCAGCTGGTCGCCGCCGGTGAAGCGAGGCCGTGCAGCAGGCCTGCCAGCAGGTAGGCGAGGACGAGGGCGGGTGCGCTCTCGAGGGTGAGGTCGAGTGCGGTGTCCAGGATGGTGGACCCGGCTTCGTCGTGATGGTGCCCGTCGCCGTGCGGCGCATCCGGGGCGGTGAGGGCGATGACGAGGGCGAGCCCGGCCAGCGCAGCGGCGGCGACCCAGGCGCCTCCCGTGCTCCGATGGTCGTGGTCGTGGTGATGGTCGTGGTCGTGGTGATCGTGGTCGTGGTCGTGGTGATGGTCGTGGTCGTGAGCAGCGTGGCCATGACCGTGCTCCCACACCACGTGCAGCAGCATCCCGGCGACGGCTGCATCGAGAATGGCCTGCATGGCCGGGCCGATGGCCGTGAGCAGGGGTGGGCCCACGAAGAACCCCAGGCCCGTGGCGCAGACCAGCGCGCCGATCGCCACCCAGCCCATGCCGTTGGTGCGGGGATGCTCGTGGTACATCGCGAACACCGCCAGCCCGACCGGCACGCGATGCAGCACCACCGCCAGACCCAGCAGTGCGCTCGCGCCCAGGCCCCCCATCGCGGCCGCCTCCAGCGCGGCGTGCGCGAACAGACCCACCAACAAGGCCCACGGGCCGGCCCCTTCGAGCCGGGACAGCGCGCGGGGCAGCAGCAGACCGCCCACCGCGAACACCAGGCTGATCGCGCCCCCCTCGGCGAGGGCTTCGGGGAGGAGGTGCAGCACACACAGGCCCCCCACGGCGGCCACCGTGAAGCTGTCGAGCATGCGATCCCAGCTCCGCCAGTGCGGCACCGCATACAGCGCGGGTCCGACCAGCAGACCCACGATGGCCAGGAGGAGGGGGAGGAGAGGCGTCACGATTCAGGTTTCGGGCACGTACAGTCCGGCTGCAGGTGCAACGCGGTTGTAACTCCTCTTCGGAACCCGGACCGCGCTACGGCGTGATCAGGTTCGCCAGCGGCGGGGAGCGCTCGATGCGGGTGGCGGTGTACCCCGTGGGGTCGAGCTCCAGGGCCTTGCGGGCGGCCACCCGGGCTTCTTCGTCGTTCGTGGCCGTTCGGGCGAGCACCAGCCACGCGTCGATGGCCTGCTCGGGGGAGGGATCGCTGTCGAGCACGCTGCGGGCCAGGGCTCTGGCACGTGCCCGCTGACCCCGACGGGCCCGGATGTCGGCGCGCACCAGGCGCAGGGACCGGCCTGCGGGATCGCTGGCCGGGAGGTCGGTCACGATGGGCCGCAGAAGCTCCGTCTCGACGGCGGTCGTGCGCTTGAGGGGATCGCTCATCTCGGACCAGGCATCGCGGAACAGCTCGGGGAACGCATCGCCCGTGATCCCGGGCAGCAGGGGCACCACGTCGGCGCCCGCGGAGCGGATCAGCCACTTGATCCGGCGGCGATCGCCAGCGGTCCAGCGCTCGGTGAGGGCGGTTCGCAGCCCCTCGATGTCGCCGTTCGCGAGGTGGCGCCAGGCGAGCTCCTCGGGGGGGAGCCCTTCGGCGGTCTGGCCTGCAAAGAGGGCGGCCCGAGCGAGCTGAGCGGGCGTACGCGGGCGCTCGACGGGGTCGAGCCCGATGGTGGTCAGGGAGTGCAGTGTGGCCGAGATCCGCGTGGGTGGATCGTAGGAGGGCACCCCCCAGGCCTTCAGCCTCAGGGTGTACAGGCCGGGCTCGAGGGGGCGGCCGTCGAAGGACGGGAGGCGCCGCGTACCCGCCTGGGTGTGCTCCACGCGGCAGCGCACCGTGCTCACCGGACTCATCCGATGCACCGACATGCGGACGTCCAGCGGCCCTTCGATGCGGTCGGAGCCGATCGTCTGGACGGCCTGGCCACCGCAGTTCTGGTAGAGCTTGGTGATGCCGCCGCCGCCCTGCCCCCACACCGCGAGCATGGCGCCGGGATGGTACGCCACACCGGGCTTGTCGAGGCGACCGTCCGCGGGCACGAGCTCCACCCCGATCCCGGCGCCGAGCTCGACGGCATCGATCGACAGATGGATGTCGATTCCCACCACATCGTCGTCGACGACGACGTTGCGGGTCGCGAGCACGCCCTGGTCGTTGTAGGCCTCGATGTGGAGCCCTTCGTCGGTCTGGGTGAACACGCCGGGCTGCTCCAGCGCCCAGCCCTCGAGCGAGCCGCCGTCGAGCAGACGCACGCGGTCTGGGATGTCGTCGAGCCAGGCCCACTCCGACCCCGACCCGCCGAGCTCCTGGCGCTTGCGATGGGCGTCGCGGGCTTCGGGGAGCTCTCCGAGCGCGACGTGGGTGCGGACGAGCCCGGCCCACAGAGCCGGATCGTCGGGTCGGCGCGCGATTCCGGTGGTGTACAGCTCGCGTGCGCGCTCCATCTTGCCGGCCGCTTCGAACAGTCGCGCTGCGGTCGCTGCGGTTTCGGACTGCGCATCCGGACTGTCGGAGAGGCCCGGCAGCACGGACAACCCGGCGGTCGCCTCCGGAGCGAGGCCCAGCGACACGAGCTGTTCAGCGCGTTGCCACCCTCGCTGGAGCATGGGTTCGTCGGTGGGCGGTGGACCCAGCTCCACGGTGTTGACCTCCTGATCCCAGATGGGGAGCACGGCATCGCCCGCCCCCATCACCCACACCTCGGCGTGCTCGTCCAGCACCAACAGCTCGTCGTCGCCATCGAAGTCGATGTCCGCTGCCGACTGGGGCTGGATGCCGTTCAGGATGTGGCTGACGGCTTCACCGTGCAGGTCGCTGACGATCCAGGCCAGGTGGTCTGTGCCGTGGTCCATGTGCTCGATCGAGAACGCGGCATCGCGCTTGCCGTCCCCGTCGAAGTCCCCGATGCACGGGTGGTGGACGAGCTTCTCGGGACCGCTGTCGACGCCGTCTCGGACGGGAATCGGGAAGAACTGCTCGACCTCGAGGGCGTCGCCGGTCCACCCGAGCAGGTACACCCCCGCTGGCCGACCGAACGGCGCGTCGGCCGGGTACATCCGCAGGTTGCCCTCCAGGTCGGCCTTGGTGGCCAGGATCTTCGGCGGACCGTCGGGCATCGGGAGCACGAGCAGATCGTTGACCGTTCCCAGCCGGAGTCGGCCGGCGACCCGATAGCGCTGGGATTCCCCATCCGTCGCCTCGCCGGGTTCGGTGGGGGTCAGCACGCGCACCTCGTCGGCCGCCCAGGCTCCGATGGAGACGATCACCTCCTGGTCGCCGTCGGCGTCGAGGTCGAAGGGCTCGATCGCCATGATGTCGCTGCTCAAGGCGTCGGTCGGGGGGTGGAGGCTGGGCACCATCGCGGCACCGTCCGGGGCCTCGGGGTCGAGCCACACGACTTCGCGAGCGGGGTACGCCGTCGCGACCGCGAGTCGGAGGCCGTCGGGGGTCTCGATGGCTTCGAGGTCGTGCAGGCGGGCGTCGTTCATCCCCTGCAGCAGGGTCTCGTGATGCACGGCCAGCTGGGTGCCGTCGCCGCGATCGGTGCGCTGCAATCGGAATCGCATCAGCCGGCCGCCGCGGTAGGGGCTGACGAGCCAGGTCCACTCCCCGACGGTCTCGAACAGCTGCGGGTAGGGCTCACCCACCGATGCGGGCAGGTCGAGGGCCCCGTGGTCGGTGCGCGCCAGGGCGTCCTTGATCACGATCAGCTCGCCGATGTTGGCTACCAGCTCGGGTACGCCGTCCTGCTGCAGGTCCTTCCAGTGGGCGCGGACGGCATCCATCCCGAGGCGCTGGGACGGTTCGAGCGCCCGAAACAACTGTGCCGACACGGCATCGCGGCGATCGGAGGGGTCGTAGTGGGCGCGGGCCCCCGCGAAGTCGCGCCGGGCGGTGGCGGCATCTCGCAGGAGGGGACGCACATCGGCCCGTGCCTGCGGGCTCAATGCGCCCCTCAGCCTCCACAACGACGACCAGCGGGCCTCCTCGTGGAATCGCCGTGCGAGCTGCCGCCCCACATCGTCGGACGTCGCGGCATCCGGTGCGGCCAGCCAGGCCTCGGCGAGGGCGTCCAGCCCCTGACCCGGATCCCGCACCACCACCTGATCGGCCCACCAGGCCCAGGCCTGGGCGCGGGCGGGGGTCCAGGCGTGCTCGGGGTCGTCGACGAAGCTGCGCAGTGCGCGCTCGGCACCCGGAAGGTCGTCGAGCTCCAGTGCCGTGGTGACGGCCTTCTGCATGCGGACCAGGCGCTCGGCTGCGAGCTGGTCGCGCTGGTGTTGTGCGACCTTCTGCCACGCCCAGGCCCCGATCCCGACGCCTGCACCGGCGATCAGCACCCCGACCACCAGCAGGACCGCCGTGGCGTGGCGACGAACGAAGCGCTCCAGCAGGTAGAACGGCGTGGCCGGTACCCAGTCGAGCGGCTCTCCGGCACGGGCGCGCTCCAGGTCGTCGGCCCAGGCCTCGGCCGTGGGGGGGCGCAGGCTGATGTCGGGCTGCAGGGCGCGCTCGACCACCCGGGCGACGTCGGGGTCCAGCTCGGGTTCGAGGAAGTTCGCGCGCAGGGGGAGCGTGGACTTGGCCGCGGCGATGTCGGCCAGGGTGCCGCCGTCGACCGGCAGGCGCCCGGTGAGCAGCTGGTAGCCGACCGTGCCCAGCGCGTGGATGTCGGACGCGGCCCCCACGGGTTCGCCCCGAGCCTGCTCCGGGCTCATGTAGGTGGGCGTGCCCACACCGACCTTCTCGGCGGCCTGCAGCCCTTCGGCCAGCGCCGGCATCGCGACCCCGAAGTCCAGCAGCTTGGGCTCGCCCGCGTCGGAGACGAGGATGTTCGCGGGCTTCAGATCCCGGTGCACCAGATCGGCCGCGTGGGCGGCCCCCACAGCGCGCGCGACCTGAATCAGCACGTCCAGGCGGTCGTCCAGGGACGCGTTCGTGCGGTGGACCCACTCCAGCAGGGGCACTCCATCGACGAGCTCCATGGTCAGGTAGGCCGTTCCGTCGACCTCGCCGGCTTCGTACACCACGGGAATGCAGGGATGGCTGACCTGACCGAGCGCCTGGGCTTCGAACCGGAACAGCTCCAGCGCGACCTCGGACCGGGCCCACGGATGCGGCCGCTTCAGCGCGACCCGACGCCGCGGGTGGTCCTGCTCGGCTTCGTAGACGGTGCCCATGGCGCCCGCGCCGATCCGACGCACGATGCGGAACGGACCGACGGCCTTCGGCGCCTGGCCCGTGGTGAAGTCCATGTCGGCCAGGTCGAAGCCGAGCAGTCGTCGTCCCGGGCCGTCCTCGCCCGCCTCGAACAGCCTGCTGGCTTCGGCATCGGCCTCGAGCAACGCCGACAACCGTTCGCGCAGCTCGGGGTCGGACAGCTCGGCGAGGGCTGCCTTCCACTCTTCTCGGGGGGAATCACACCAGCGCTCGAAGAGCGTGGCGAGCTGGGCGTTTCGACTCAAGAACGGCTCGGGATGGACGCGGCCAGCATACCCCGTGGAGGCCCCGGTGCATCGTCTGAATCCGCGTTCAACCCGAGATGTGGGATGGGCGTGAGACCCGCAGGACCCACACCGCGGCGAGGGCCACCGGTGGAACGGAACCGTCAGGTGGGGCCGGACGCCAGATCGTGGGAGTTGCTCACCAACACGCCCTGATGACGCTACGCTCTGGGGGTGGACGCTCTCTCGCGCAGCTTCTTGCCGACCTGGTTCTGTCTGGCGGGCATCGTGGCCGTCCAGATGCTCACGCTCATCGTGCTTCCCGAACAGCCCGAGGTCCGCGTCATGCAGTGGACCTGGACTGCCAGTGTGCTCGTGGCGGTGTGCGTGGTCACGGTGGTGGGGGTGTGGGCGTTTCCGAAGGTCCGTGCGGGCATCTGGCTCATCGGGGCCATGTGCGGCACCCTGCTGGGCCTACTGCACGGTGCGGGTGGGCCCACCGTCCCCCCCGAGGAGACCTTCCTGTTCTACTGCGTCTCGGCCATCCTCCTCGCCATCGGCGCCTGGGAGCGGGCTCGCCGTCTTCCCTGACGGCGGCAGCCAGATCATCATCAGCACGCCCGTACCGGCGAGCAGCCCCACGAGGGGAAGCAGGGCCCAGGTGGGATCGGCGCCGCTCACCAGTCCGACGAACCCGAACACGCTGATCGACAGCAGGTTGCCGAAGAACGACCGTACGCTGGCGACGGTCGCGCGCAGGTGCCCCGGAATCCGCTCCTGGAACCGGGCCTCCCAGAGCACCCAGGCGAGGTATTGCCCGGCGTAGGCGAGCCCGATCAGGGCAAGCGGTGCGATTCCGCCGGCCAGCAGGGCGACTGCCGTGACGCCGGCCGCAGCCACCACCACGGCACCCACCCATCCTGCGGCGAGCCGGGGGAGGCGAGCGGCAGCTTCTCCTCCGACCACCAGTCCGGCCCATACGGCGAACACGAGGAACGGCACCACGGCATCTGGCGCTCCCCGCGCGGTGGCGACCAGGGGCTGGTAGTCGTCCATGTTGAACAGGCCTTCGAGCAGGGCGCCGAGCACGACCATGCGCAGGATGAGGCCACCGCTCAGCGCCGCGACGATGCCGGCTCTCAGGGTGCTCCACCAGGCACCGAAGTCGGACCGATCCTCGTCGATCGCGGGTGCGTCGGTCGACGCCGCCTCCTGGGGGGCGACCCTGGGCAGGGAGAGCAGCACCGCCACCGCAGGGACGTGCACGGCGATGGTGACCCAGCCCGTCATCGGAATCGACATCCCGAGCCAGAGCATCGCGGGGGCGGCGAGCATCCCCGTGGCGCCGCCGAGGCTGATGGCCTGACCGATCCGCGCCATGGTGGTGGTGTAGGTGTGGGTCTGGCCCGCGGCGGCGAGCTGGTCGTACACCAGCGCCTCCCAGGTGCCCGATGCGAACGACGAGTGGATCGCCCACAGGGCCGCACCCACGAAGAAGGCCGGTGGGCTGGGCCACACCACCCAGATCGCCAGTCCGAGCGCGCGGAGCAGGAGCGAGACCGCCATCACCACCCGGCGATCCACGCGGTCGGCCAGCGCGCCACTGGGGATCTCGGCCACCAACCCGATGAACGCCCACATCCCGTACAGGGCGCTCACCATCGACGCCGACATGCCGTTGTTCACGAACCACACCACGTACAGCGCGTACAGCGGCCCCATCTCGTCGAGGAAGGCGTAGATCAGAAGCCGGGCACGCGGGCTCATCCCTCACCTTCGGCCTGCGTCTTCCGGCGGGGTCAGAGACTCAGGACCATGTCCTCGAGCAACACCGACATGTCGAAGGTGACCTGCTGCTCGTTGTGGAACGTGGTGAAGATCACCGTGCCACCGCCCTGATCGAAGCGGACCGCAAGCGGGCTCGTGCCCGAGAGGATGGGCGAGAACGGGTCGGCGGGGTTGGCGTAGTACAGGAACGTGCCGTCCATCAGGATCTCGGCCTGGCTGTTGGCGATCACCGACCAGCCCCCCAGGTCGTAGTTGATGGCCGCGGTCGTCCCCACGAGGTTCTGCCAGCCCGGATCGAGGACGTTGCCCGTGGTGGACTGGTCGACGCCCGCGAAGGGCTGACCGTAGAACAGGTCGTCGCCGTAGAAGTCGATCTCGTTCGGGAACGATGTCTCGACGAAGCCGTACGACCAGTCGCTGGCGTACAGCGAGCCCCCGTTGTTCACGAACGCGTTCAGGTTCGCCGCCACCCCGGCATTGCTGGCGAGCCAGGCGTCGTCGATCCCGCAGTTGAGGAAGATGACGTCGTAGGGCGCCGTGTTGGCGCTGTTCGCGAGGTAGGGCCCCGCGATGCCCGGTGTGGTGCCGTCGATCGTGTCGTAGGTCAGGCCCAGCCCGTCCAGCACGGCTCCGATGTCGTCGTACAGCCCTTCGACGACGAGCAGCTGGACGTTGCCCTGCTCCAGGCACTCGTCTTCGCCGAGGTCGGTGATCTGGCCGCCCACCACGGTCGCGGTGGTGGTCCGGCTGAACGAGCCCTTGGTGATGGTGATGGTCACGGGGCCGTCGGGCAGGCCGTCGACCAGGAAGTAGCCGTCGCCGTCGGTGACGCCGGTGGTGACGCCGTTCGCGTGCTGGACCTCGACCACCGCATGGGAGACCCAGGTGGTGGTGCTCGGCGCACAGACCCGACCGGTGACGCCTCCGGTGACGTCGACATCCGTGTCGGTGTCGGCATCGGAGTCGGCATCCGCGTCTGCATCGGTGTCCGCGTCTGCATCTGCATCTGCGTCTGCGTCTGCGTCTGCATCGGTGTCCGCGTCTGCATCTGCGTCTGCGTCTGCGTCTGCGTCTGCGTCGGTGTCCGCATCGGCATCGGCATCGGCATCTGCATCGGTGTCGGCATCGGCATCTGCATCGGTGTCCGCATCGACGTCGGCGTCCGTATCGGCATCCGCGTCGGTGTCCGCATCCGTGTCCGCGTCGGCCCCGTCGCCCGTGTCACCGAGCTCGACGTCGTCGGGCTGAGGCTTGAGACCCGTCTCGTTCCCACAGGCCAACAAGGTGGCCAGACCCACCGCTACTCCGAGCAATCGCATACAAACTCCGCAAACAACCCGCAGCCACCAACATCGTGACTACAGCTTCATTGTGACAGATGAATCGGCGAATTGCACGTCGTAGGTCACCTTGGGACGCGCTCGGTGGGCCGGAGCTCGTTTCACCTGCTGTTCAATCGACGTGGATGCCCTGTCGATGCCGGTGCGCGAGGGTGATGCATCGGAGGTGGACATGGCGCTTCGGAGCGCATGGGCAGTCGGAGCGGCCCTGTTGGCAGGGCTGTCGGGATGTGGACGGACGAACGGGCCCGCAGGGCTGGGGCCCACCGAAGTCGAAGCACTCGTCAGGCCCGGGACGACGGATGCATCGCGGTGGGGAAGTGCTGTGCACGATGCCCTCCAGGCGATCGAGATCCCCGTGACGCGGGAGTCGGCGTGTCAGGTGCTGGCGGTGATCGAGCAGGAGTCCGGCTACGCTGCGGATCCGGAGGTGCCGGGCCTGGGCGAGATGGCGCTCGAGGAGCTGGAGATCGACGCCGAGGAGAAGCTCGGCTGGCTGGGAGACGACGCTCTGTCGTGGCTGATCGACACCGGTCCACCCGGGGAGCCGACCTTCGCGGAGCGCCTGGCCGAGGTGCGGACGGAAGGGGAGCTGGACTGGGTGTATCGGGACCTGGTGGCGTTCCACGGCGAGCGTGCGCGGCCCGTACAAGTGGTGGTCGACATCCTGGCTCCGCGTCTGGACGAGCGGCACAACCCGGTGCGGACCGTGGGATCGATGCAGGTGAGCGTGGACTGGGCCGAGCAGCACCGACCGAAGGGGAGGAACGGGGTGGAGCGGGAGGACGTCCGGGACGCGCTGTACACGGTGGATGGCGGGGTGCGGTACGGCACCGCGCGGCTGTTCGCGGGGGCGGACTACGAAGATGCCGGTCTGGACGGGCTGGATGCGGCGACGATGCGCTTCGCGGACTTCAACGCAGGGGTGTTCGCGAGTCGCAACGCGGCATTCCAGGGCTGGGTGGCCGAGCTGGCGGACGTCGAGCTCGCACTGGACGGGGATCTGCTGGCCTGGACTCCCCGCGGACGGCCCGTGTGGAGTCCCGACGGCGCGACGGCGGCGGCGCTGCTGTCGCTGGTGGAGGACGGGACGGTGGATCTGGACGAGCGGCAGATCCGCCGGGACCTGAAGCGCGAGAAGACGTTGGTGTTCGCGCGCACGCGCACCTACGAGGCCGTGTATACGGCGTTCGAAGCGCGGTCGGGGGCGATCGCTCCCGCCGACACGGCGCGGATCCCGGGCATCGCACTGGATTCGCCCAAGCTGTCGGGCCGGTGGACCACGGGGTCGTTCGCGGAGCGCACCACGCGTCGCTACCGGGACTGCCTGGAGCGCTGAGGCCAGGGGTTGGCTCCCCGACGATTCGCGGATGACGTCAGACCGCTGGCGGATGGTGCCACGGGGTGGACCGGTCTCCACCGTGGGAGTACGGGTGTTCGGCCGGTTTCGGTTTGTCCGGCGGATTGGAGGACGAATGCTCGCACTCACCATCGCGCTGCTCGGCGGAGCCCACGCCAGCGGCGGCGACGCCGTCGAGACGCCCGAGGGAATGCTCCCGGTCGAGTGGCAATACGGGGTGTGCGTGTCGTGTCACGGAGCCCATGGCGAGGGTCGCCCGGAGCTCGGTGCACCGCGGATCGGCGGGCTCGAGGCGGCCTATGTGCAGCGCCAGCTCGAGGGGTTCCGGGCGGGCCATCGAGGCACCCATCCCGACGATGCGAAGGGCGAACCCATGGTGGCCATCGCGCGGGGGTTGTCGGA
Organism: Myxococcota bacterium; assembly: GCA_965224055.1. Classification (GTDB taxonomy): domain Bacteria; phylum Myxococcota_A; class UBA796; order UBA796; genus JACKEQ01. The sequence continues at coordinate 8,992,697 of OZ245034.1, forward strand.
TGCGCAGATCCCCGTCATCGCGGCCTACGTCGCGCAGCTCGAACCCCAGGTCCTCCCGCCGGAGTCGGCCGATTCTCAGGGCGAGGCCGCGTATGTCCCGTGTGCGGCGTGCCATGGCGACGACGCCACCGGAAACCCCGACCTGAACGCACCGGGTCTGCTCTACCAGCACCCCGACTACCTCACGCGGCAGCTCCGGCACTTTCGAGACGGCGTGCGCGGGGGCGAGGGGTCCGACGCGCTCGGCCAGCAGATGGCGGCTCTCGCAGCGGGGGTCGACGACGCCATCCAGGCCATCGTCGCCCACATCGGTTCGCTGCGCCCCGAGCTCCCCCCGATCGAGCAGCCCGAGGTCACGGCCTCGAAGGACGACGGCCTGGCCGCGTTCGCCGACATCTACGCGGTCGCGACGCACCCTCGCTGCATGAACTGCCATCCGGATGGGGACGCGCCCCTGCAGACCGATGCGTCGATTCCCCACGTGATGGGCGTGACCCGTTTCAGTCCGCTCGACGGCCTGCACTGCAGCACCTGCCACGCGCCCCAGGGTGTCGGAACCGGGCTGGCTCCGCTCCCGCCGGCAGACCCCATCTGGAGCATGCCGCCCCGCGCGATGGCGTTCCAGGACCGGTCGCCTGCAGAGCTGTGCGCTCAGTTGAAGGACCGGGCCGTGAACGGCGGTCGCGGCCACATCGGGCTGACCCAGCACATCGCCGAGGACCACCTGCTGCAGACCAGCTGGCACTCCGGTCGCACGGCGCCACCCATCGAGCACGCCGAGCTCGTGGAGCGGTTCGAGACCTGGGGGGCCGCCGGCGGTCCGTGTCCGACGGAGTAGGGATGGGGCTGACTTCGCTGTACTCCCAGGAGCTCCTGCAGCGTGCTCGGTCCGATCGCCACCGGGGCATTCCCGAGAACGCGACGCTCGAGGGCCGTGCGCGGAGTCGGTTCTGCGGGGACGACGTCCGGATCGGCCTGGAATTGCGGGGCGAACGGGTGGTCGCCGCGGGATGGGAGGGGTCGGCCTGCGCGATCTGTGCGGCGTCCGCCCACACCCTGTGCGGAGCGCTGGTTCAGGGCACGCCGATCGAGGCCCTGGAGCTGCAGCTGGAGGCCGCGCTGTCCGGCGAACCCCCGGGCGAGGGAGGCTCCCGTGCGTTCGCGTGCTTCTCGGAGGTCCCGGCGTACCCGAGCCGGGTGCAGTGCGTTCGTCTGCCCTTAGCGGCGCTCTCCCAGGCGCTTCGACCCGATGTCGCCGACGGATCGCCACCGATGGACGATCCGCCCAGCACGGTGGACGCCGATCCACCCGACCCTCCCGAGCTCGCCGACACCGCGTGGGATGCCATCCGGATGTTCCGGGCCACCAGCGGTCCGGTCGCCCTCGCCACCCTGGTGTCGGTGGTCGGAAGCAGTCCCGCACCCCTCGGAAGCCACATGGTCGTCGATGCCACCGGGCGGTTCTGGGGTTCGGTCAGCGGCGGGTGTGTCGAGTCTGCGGTCGTGCAGACGGCCCTCGACGTCCTGTCGGGAGAATCCGAGCGAAGCCAGCTGTCGACCTACCAGATCTCCAACAGCCAGGCGGCCGAGGTCGGGCTTCCCTGCGGCGGAGAGGTCCGGATCCACATCGCGCCCGCACCCTCGCCAGAAGCGGTCGACGCCTATGCCTCCGGCGCGCCATTTCGGGTGGTCGATCTGCTGGATAGCCACTGCGAGCCCGTTCACGGGGATGGGGCTGCTGAGGGCCTGTCAGATGCGCTGTTGGAGGTCGGACGGCGCGGGGGGCCCGTGCTCGTGCAGCGATCGAAGCGTCCGGTGTTCGTGCAACCCCTGGCCCGGCCGCCCCGCATCGTGCTCGTGGGGGGCACGCACATCGCTCAGAAGCTCGCGCAGCTGGCCCTGAACGTCGGCTTCGAGCCCATCGTGGTCGATCCGCGGGCCGCGTTCGCCGAGGAGCGACGGTTCCCCGGGGTCCGCATCGTCCGAGAGCGTCCCGAGGATGCACTACCAGGGCTGGTCGACGACGACACGGCGGTGGTGATGCTCACCCACGACGCGTCGCTGGACGACCCCGGACTGCGCTGGGCACTCCCGAGCCGGGCGTTCTACGTGGGGGCCCTCGGGAGTCGGAAGACCCAGCGCTCCCGCCTCGAACGGCTGGCCGAACAGGGGGTCGAACCGTCCGATCTGTCGCGGCTCCGCGGGCCAGCGGGGCTGCCCATCGATGCCGTGGGAGCTGGGGAGATCGGGCTGTCGATCCTGGCCGAGGTGGTGGCCGCCCGCCACCGGAAGCGGGTTCAGAGGCGGGTCGGGGCCGTGCTCCTGGCGGCCGGCAGCTCGCGGCGTGCGGGTCGCATCAACAAGCTGCTGCAGCCCCTCGACGGTCGTCCGCTGGTGGCGCATGCCCTGGAGCACGTCCTCGAGGCGGGCATCTCCCCGGTGGTGGTGGTGCTGGGGCACGACGATGCCGCGGTTCGGAGCGCGCTGGAGCCGCTCGCGTCCCGCGACGACGGGCTCGATGTCCGCTTCGTCCACAATCCGGCCCACGAACACGGGATGGGAACCTCCATCCGCTCCGGGATCCGCACCCTGTCCGAGCTCCCGGTCGACGCCGCGCTCGTGGTCCTCGGCGACATGCCCTGGGTCCGCCCCGAAGACCTCCGGGCACTGGTGCGCGCCCACACCGCCAGCACTCAGCACCTCGTCGTGGTTCCCGAGCACGTGTCGGCCACGCGGAGCCGTCCGGGCAATCCCGTGCTCTGGCCTCGCCGCTACTTTGAGGAGCTGGGGGCGCTCGAAGGCGATGTGGGCGGAAAGGGAATTCTCCGTGATGCGCCAGGTGCAATCCTGCGAATCCCCATTCCGGACGACGGGGTTCTTCGTGACGTGGACCACGACCTCGCTATACGGAAGTCCACACGGAACGAACAGGAGGTCTGATGGGAAGCTGGGGAACCGGATTGACGCAACACGACGCAGTGGTCGCCACTCTGGATGGGTGGTTCGAGGATCCGCTGCAGGCCGACGACATCGCGACGTTCGCCGCGCGGGTCGGAACCCTGGCCTGGCTGTCTCCGGTCAACGGCTTCAAAGGCAACGAGGGCTGGCCCGACAAGCGCAAGGAGCTGTCCGAGGCCGGCAGCGAGACCGACGGCATGCGCAAGGCCCTGGACTACGTCCTCGATGCCGCCAAGCAGCCGACCAGTGCCGACGACATCCTGAGCAAGAGCGGGGCCTCCGAGCGAGGCGTGCGTCAGGGCGCGCTGTTGGAGACGCCAGAGGGCGAAGCCACCGTCAAGGCGGTGCTCTCCAAGGCCTACGATGCGCTCGACGCCACCGAGGAGGGGGGATTCACCATCGCCGATCTGGCGGGGATCGATCTGCTGCTCGTGGCCGAGGAATCCCCGGACCCCGCACGGGTCCTCAAGTGGCGCCAGGCGTTCGACACCTTCCACGAGTCGGGCGACCACGGCGATCTCGGAGAGGTCGACATCGACGAGCTCGTCGACCGGGTGCGTCCCGCGTTCTTCGTCCTCGCGGGTTCCGAGAGCTGGAAGGACGCCGAGAAGGAGTCCAACAAGACTTCGCTACGCGAGCGTCGCAAGGTGGATGTCACCCAGCGCATCGGCGAAGAGGCCCGCAGCAGGCTGAAGGCCGCACACGGCAAGGGGCTGCTGCCCGCCGTGATGATCGCGGTCCTCACCAAGGACTGCGACGCGACCCGGCCCCAGGTGATGCAGGCGCTCAAAGAGCTCGAGAAGACCCGGCGCATCGTGAAGCGGGCCAACCGGTACCACCTGCCAGGGCGCTGACCCGACGTTAGAATGCGGGGAACACTCCGAGGTTCCCCTTGCTTCTTCCCTCGCTCCTCGCCTTTCTGCCCCAGGCCCACGCCCTCGACGTCACCGTCACGGTGATGGAGGACCCCAACGGGGACGGGGATCTGTCCGACGGCATCCCGATCGAAGGAGTGGACGTCATCGGGTATGCAGACCTGATCGACGGCCTGCCCACGGGGATCGACGACTTTCCGTTGGACGCCGGCGCCACGGGTCCGGCGGGCACCTACACCACCACGGTGCTCGACGGCACCTGGTGGTTCGCGATCGACTCGACCGACCTGGTCGGAGAGCCGGCGTGGATGGAGCAGACGTACGGCTCCGTGGGTGTGTTCTGTGCAGACGGCAGTGGTGGAACCCAGCAGCTGGGGGCCGACGGAGCCTGCTTCGGGGGGCGCACCACCGCTTCGGATCTGCAGGTGCTGAACGTGGGCGTCGCCGAGCACGTGGGCGAGGCCTCGGGGTCGGGCGCGGTCGAGCTCGTGTTCGGGTTCGCGTCCAACGTCGTCACCGACCTGGACGACACCGACGACGACCTGCTCTCGGGTCGGTTCGCTCAGGGCTCGGTCACTCAGCTCCTGCTGAACGGGGGCGCGCTCGGCCCGCTGTCGGCGCGCTTCACCCCCATCGTGCTGCCGAACGACTCGGGCAGCACGGGGGATTGGTGGACCTTCACCGCTGGATCGGCTCTGGACCTGCCTTCCGGGCTCGACTTCGACGGGACCGCCTGGTGCAACGGCATCTCCTGCACCCTCGGCGACGTCCGGGACGAAAACCCCGGGACCATGGGGGCCGGAGGCACGGTGGGCGTGGGCCCGGACGGCATCCGCAACACCGGTGACGAGCATGCGCTGCCCCTGTTCGACTTCCCCGAGCTGCAGCTGGATCTGGGCAACCTGGATGTCGACGTCGGTCCGGATGCCGTGCTCTCGAACGTCGCCGTTCGCGGCCGGGTGCACCTCGATGGCGCGGGAGCCACGGTGTCCGACTCGCTCGTGGGGCTCGAGGCCGACGGGACCGCTCCCGCCGCACAGACCACCATCGGCGTGCTCCTCGAAGACGGAGTCGACGGCCTGACCGCGCGGCACAACTACGTGGCCGTGAACAACTCGGGGATCCGCCGGAACGGGGGAGCCAGCGGGCTGGTGGTCGAGGAGAACGAAGTGGTGCTGCCCACGGGCGGGCAGTCCGACACCTTCGACGGCATCCTGGTGGTCGCCGGGGTCGCAGACACCGAGTCCGGTGCCGTCCTGCGCTGGAACCGCGTGGCCGACCAGCGTGGAGCCGCGTTCGAGCTGGGCTGGAGCGGCGGAACGCTCGACGACCTGCTGCTCACCGAGAACACCTGGGTGGGCAACGGCCAGAACGCCGGCGCGCCGTCGACCGAGAACATCGGCACCGTGTTCCGCAACCTCGCCACCGGCAGCACGGCCACCGCCTCCTACAACCTGATCGAAGACAACTTCGGCGTCGGTCTGGGCGTCAGCTCCACCGCCGAGCAGGTCACGGTGGTGGGCAACGCGTGTGCGAACAACATCGGGCTGTGCATCGACCTCGACGCGGACGACGACGACCCCAACGGGAGCGGCTCTGGCGACGGCGTGACGCCGAACGACGGGGTGCGCAGCACGGGCGGCAACCAGTTCGTGGACTACCCGATCCTCGAGGCCGCGCGGGTGAGCGGCGACATCCTCGAGATCGTCGGCTTCGTGGGGACGTCGGGCAGCGTGCTCGCCGAGACCTTCGACCTGGACGTCTACCTGGCGACCGACGACGGCGACAACAACGGCGAGGTCGAGCTCGGAGACGGCCTGAACGTCGCGCATGGCGAGCCCGACGGCCTGGTGGGCTCCTGCACCTCCGCAGCCGACGGCACGTTCAGCTGCTTCCTGTCCGTGCCCCCCGCACTTCAGCCCCTGAACGGCGGCGACATCGTGGTCTCGATGGCGACCGATGGTGCGGGGAACACGTCGGAGCCGGGCAGCAACGAGGTCTCGGTCCCCAACGTGGTGCCGATCGGCGGAGACGACACCCCGAGCGTTCCCGAGGACAGCATCGATGCCGTGCTCGACGTGTTGGCCAACGACGACAGCGGCGATGTGGGCCAGGCGCTCCAGATCGTCTCGGTCACCCAGGGCGACCAGGGCGGCACCGTGGTGGTGAACGGCGATGTGCTCGAGTACACGCCGGTCCCCGACTACTTCGGGCCCGAGAGCTTCACGTACACCATCACCGACGGCCACACGGGTGGGACGGTCACGGTGATGGTCGATGTCGACGTCACGCCGGTGAACGACGACCCCACGGCGATCGACGACCTGTTCAGCGCGAACGAGGCGACCAGCATCGACCTGGACGTGCTCGCCAACGACCTCATCACACCGGACGTGGGCGAAACCCTCGTGATCACGGGGGTCTCCGCGGGGTCGAACGGCGGGAGCATCGTCACGGACGGCTCCGTCGTCACCTACACCAGCGCGTCCGGCTTCAGCGGAACCGAGACCTTCACCTACGACATCTCGGATGGGAACGGGGGCTCGGACACCGCCACGGTCACGGTCGAGGTGAGCGAGCTGCAGCTGCCGCCCATCGCAGTCGACGACGCGTTCACGGTCGACGAGGACAGCGCGGCCACCCTGCTGTCGGTGCTGGCGAACGACAGCGACCCCGACCTCGACCCGTTGACGCTCGTGAGCGTGTCGACCCCCGACAACGGCGGCTCCGCATCGGTGGCGGGCAACCAGGTGCAGTACCAGCCCGCGCCGGACTTCTTCGGGACCGAGACCTTCACCTACACCATCACCGACGGCACCGACACCGCGACGGCCACGGTGGTGGTCACGGTCGACCCCGTCAACGACGACCCCACGGCCCTGGACGACGCCTACACCGTCGATCAGGACTCCGGTCCGTCGGCGTTCGACGTGCTGGCGAACGACACCATCGCGCCCGATGCCGGCGAGACCCTGTCGATCAGCGCGGTCTCCCCCGGAAACCAGGGCGGCACCACGACGATCAGCGGCACCGACGTGATCTACACGCCTGCGCCGGGCTTCTTCGGGACCGAGACGTTCACCTACACCGCGGACGACGGAAACGGGGGCTCGGACGACGCGACGGTGGTGGTGACGGTCGACCCTGCTCCGAACGACACGGGCGACACCGCAGACACGGGCGAAGCAGACACGGACACGGATGCGGACACGGACTCCGACACGGACACGGATGCCGACGCGGACACGGATGCGGACGCAGATGCGGATACGGATGCTGACGCGGACACAGACGCGGACGCGGATACGGACGCGGATACGGATGCTGACGCGGACACAGACGCCGACGCAGATGCGGACACGGATGCCGACGCCGACACGGATGCCGACGCAGATGCAGACACGGATGCGGACGCGGACACGGATGCGGACGCGGACACGGATGCCGACGCCGACACGGATGCGGATGCAGACACCGACACCGACACCGACACCGACGTGGACACCTCCGATACCGGACCGATCGACACGGCGGAGACGGGCGGGGACACCTCCGACGAGACGGGGCTGGACACGGACGACACGGACACCGACGACACCGACGTCCTCCCCACGGGTGACACCGGAGACGAGGCGGACACCGATGTGGACACGGACACGGATTCCGACACGGATGCGGATACCGACACCGACTCCGACGCCGACACGGATTCCGACACGGACACGGATTCCGACACGGACACGGACACCGACGTGACGTTCGAGCCGCCGGGCGCGGGTCCGGGCGAGTACCTGGGCGGAGCGTGCGGCTGTTCGTCGAGCCCGACGCCGATGGGCTCGTTGCTGCTGTTCGGGCTGGTCGGCGTGCTCGTTCGTCGGCGGGGTCGCTGATCGGCAGTCGACGTCGTGGGTGTGGCGGTTCGGCATTCACGCAGAGGCGCAGAGGACCACGAGCCGTCTCAGCTCATGAAGAGTCGTCGAGGCCGAGGTCGAGGTCGAAGTCGAGGTGGCGGTGGTGGTCGTCGCGGGGCGAACGTGGCGCCAGATGACGGCCGACCACCTCCACCACGACCGACGACCACGACCACGACCACGACGGACGTTGTCGTCATCGATCCCGTCGTGTTCGCAGGGCTGTGCGTGCTCTGAGCCTCTGACGACGCCATCCCCAGCGGGGCCTACCCCGATTGGTCCGTTTGGCCTGTTCGGCCATGCTCGTCCGCTGTGGCTCTGTGCGTGCGCCCGAATCCTCCTGGCGGAGTCGCTGGCATCCGCCGCCCAGCTGGTCTTCAAGATGGACCTGGTCGACGTGCGGGAGTGGCTGCTGGAGAGGCTCGGGCGCACGCACAGAGTCACAGCGGACGACGGACGCTGCGCGTGGCGAGCTGGTCGATCGGCGAAGGCATGCTGGTAGACAGCGTCGTCAGAGCCTCAGAGCGCCAGCGTTCCCGTAAACAGGGGGTGTTCGACGTGTTCCGTCGATGTCTGACGGGCGATGAACGAGGTGCCGCATTCGCGGGTTTGTTGAGGTTTGCGGGTTGTAATCGGTCGATCCGTTCCGCGTGGTGAGGATCGGGGGAGACCGAGCGGTCGACGTGTCCGAGTCCAGGAAGACGCTCGAACACGGCGGCTGAAATGGCCTGGTCGAGGCAGCCGCGCTCAGCGGATCCTCAGCGCAATCCTTTGCGCAGCGAAGCGGCTCAGCGGTGAACAAGGGCGCTGAATCCTTGCAGAATGCTCGAAGCAATTCCGGACCATCCGCCCACGAGGGTAGACCCGCGAATGGACGCGGGCGGGGACCTCAGCCGAGCGCGGAGAGCGCCTTGCCGTAGACCTCGAGATCCTTCGCCGAGAACAACGCGAACGTCACGCGGTCGAAGGCGTCGGGATGCGCGTGGATGCGGCCGACCACAGCCTGCACCGCCGTGGGGGCCGCCATCACGAGCGGAAACCGGTACGCACCCGTGGAGAGGCTCGGCAGCACGACCGTTCTGCACTCCAGGCGCGCGGCTTCGTCGAGGGCGCTGCGGTACGCCGCATCGAGCAGTCGGGCCGAGTGGGAGGGGTTGGTGGCGTCGAAGATCGGGCCGACCGCGTGCAGCACGTAGCGGGCGTCGAGGTCCCCCGCGCCCGTCGTACGGACCTCGCCCGTCGGGCACTTCACGCCAGGCGCCACGAACGGGAACGCTCGGCATTCCTCCATGATCGAGGGGCCGCCGGCACGGTGGATGGCGCCGTCGACACCGCCTCCTCCCGCCAGCGCAGCGTTGGCGGCGTTCACGACGGCGTCCGCCGGGATCGTGGTGATGTCGGCCTGGACGAGCGCCAGGGTGGTCGAGCCGAAGGGACGGGTGGGCATCGGAGCCTCCAGAACAGGTCTCGAGTCGATAGTCGGTCTGCGTATCCTGGGAGCGAGGAGGACGGATGAAGGCAGGATGGCGGCTGGCGTTGGCGTTCGTCGGGGTCTCCGTGCTCGCGTGCGCGGGGTTCATGGGCAGCATCTTCGTGAGCTTTCCGGCCCATCAGGGCGCCCGCATCGACGGTGGGGAGTTCATCGGGGTCGAGACCGGTGGGTCGTACGCCTGGATCGTGCCCACGCGCACGGGGGTGGTGTTGATCGACGCGGGGATGGACCAGCAGGCCGAGGCCATCCTCGACGAGATCGGCGAGAAGCGCATCCGCGCGGTGCTCGTCACGCACGGGCACGCCGATCACGTGTCTGGACTGGCGCGCTTGCGGGCACAGGATGTGTACGTGGGGCCCGGAGAAGCGGGAATCGCGCGCGGCGACGAGTCGTCGGGCTCGCTGATGGCCGGGATCTTCGCGTCGATCATGGCCTACCCAGAAGACCTGCCGGAGTTCAAGGAGCTCGGTGACGACAACACCATCTTCGTGGACGGCCTCACGATCGAGACCATCCACCTGCCGGGTCACACGCCAGGAAGCATGGCGTACGTCATCGGCGACACGGTGTTCACGGGCGATGCGGCGCTGGGCCACGAGAGCTCGGTGGCACCGGTCCACTGGGCGTTCTCGGCGGACTCGGGTCAGGCCTGGGAGTCGCTGTCCAAGCTGAAGGGCCGCGCGACGCGCATGGCGGACGGCCACGCCGGGCTGCACACCGACCTCGAAGCGAAGCTTCTGAACACCGTCGACTGACCGGGGTCAGCGCTTCTTCGGCTTGCTGGGCAGCGTTCCGTCGATCTTGCAGATGATTCCGAGCATGATCTCGTCGGCGCCACCCCCGATGGAGAGCAGGCGCAGATCGCGGTAGAGCCGTGCGATGTGGGTCTCCCACATGAAGCCCATGCCGCCCCAGTACTGCAGGCAGGAATCCGACACCTCGCGTGCGAGCCGGCCGGCCTTGAGCTTGGCCATCGACGCCAGGCGGGTGACGTTCTCGCCCGCGACGTACTCCTCGGTGGCGCGGTAGACGAGGCTCCGCAGCAGCTCGATCTCGGTCGAGAGCTCGGCGAGACGGAAGTGGACCACCTGGTTGTCGAGGATCGACTTCTTGAACGCCCGGCGATTGCCGGTGTACTCGATGGTGTCCGCCACGGCCTTCTCGAGCCCCCGCAGCACGTTGGCCGAGCCCCACAGCCGCTCTTCCTGGAACTGCAGCATCTGGTAGATGAAGCCGGCACCCTCGTCGCCGATGCGGTTGCTCTGGGGAACCCGCACCTCGTCGAAGTAGATCTCGGCGGTGTCGGAGCTGCGCATGCCCAGCTTGTCGAGCTTGCGGGCCCGCGTGACGCCCTCGGCATCCATCGGGACGATGATGAGCGACTTGTTCTGGTGGGGGTGGCCGTCGGAGGTGTTGACGAGCGCGCACATCCAGTCGGCCTGCATGCCGTTGGTGATCCACAGCTTGGACCCCGAGATGACGTAGTCGTCGCCGTCCTTCCTGGCGAAGGTCTGGATGTTCGCGACGTCGGAGCCGGCCGTGGCCTCGGAGACGCCCACGCAGCACACCTGGTCGCCCGCGATGACGGGGGTGAGGTACTCCCGCCGCAGCTCGTCGGAGCCGAACTGCGCGAGTGCGGGGGTGGCCATGTCGGACTGCACGCCCATCGCCATCGGCACACCGCCACAGTGCGCGGTGCCGAGCTCTTCGGCGTAGACGATGTTGTAGGAGTAGTCCAGCGCGCTCCCGCCGTACTCTTCGGGGCGGTTGAGCCCCAACAGCCCCAGCTCACCGGCCTTCTTGAAGACCTCGTGCGCGGGGAAGATGCCCTCCTTCTCCCACTCGTCGACGTGGGGATTGATCTCGTTCTCGACGAACTTGCGGACGGTGTTGCGGAGCATGTCGTGCTCTTCGGTGAACTTCATGGCTGGGCTCCTTGGGCGAGGGTCTCGATGCGGTCTTCGGACACGCCCAGGCCCCGGAGGATGAACCGGAGCGAGCTGTCGAGGACCGCGGGAACGGTGTCGGGATCGAAGGCGTGGGCTTCGAACAGGATCTGGTCGAACAGGGTGACGACGAAGCGGGCGACCATCGAGGCGTCGTGCAGGTCGAAGCGGGGGTCGGACCGGAGCAGGTCGGCGGCGCGGCGGGACATGCGGAGCCGCCCCTCGTGCGCGGCCTTGAGCGACGCCTCTCCGCTGCCGGCGGCGCGGAACATGCGCTCGATCTCGATGTTGCGACCGACCGCGACCGAGATGCCGGACACGATGCGGGCGAAGCGCTCGTCGACCGGGGCATCGAGGGCGGCCACCCGTTCGATCACCCGGTCGTAGTCGCGCACCACCTCGCGCTGCAGCTCGGTGACGATGGCCTGCTTGCTGTCGAAGTACAGGTAGAACGTGCCCTGTGCGACTCCGGCCGCTTTGACGATGGCGGACACCGGCGTGCCGTCGAAGCCGTGCTGCACGAAGCATTCGCGGGCGGCGTCGAGGATCTGGGTTCGGCGGTCGGGGGTCTTGGAGGGCATGGTGACTGACTGTCAGTCAGTATGCTCCGCCATCCCGGCGGCTGCAACGTGAACCTCTGCTTCGTCAGCCGAAGATCCGGTCGGTGAAGGGGCTGCCGAAGACGCGATTCGGGTCGCGCTCGTCGCGCAGCGCCAGGAAGTCGTTCCAGCGCGGATAGCGAGCGGCCAGGACGTCCGGACCGCACGCGAACTCCTTGCCCCAGTGCGGACGACCATCGAGTGCGAGCATCCGCGCTTCCACGGCGTCGAAGAAGGGCTGCTGGTCGGGGCCCTCGCCGCAGTACGCCCCGATGTGCACGCGCGCTTCGCCGTGATCGGGCGACAGCCAGGCGTCGTCTCCGGCCACGAACCGGAACTCCTGGATGAAGTTCACGCGCAGGTCGCGCTCGAGGACGATGTCGCGGAGCGCCGCCATTCCGGCCGCGGCTTCGGACAGGGGAACGGCCCACTCGGCTTCGCGATGCCTGGGCGGCATGACCAGGTTGAAGATGCGGTGGCTGACGTCGACCCGCACGCGCTGCTGAAAGTACAGGCGGCGCACCAGGCGGTTGCTGGGCGGGATGAGCCGGGGGAACCGCCGACCGGTCGCGAGGAGGGCCCGGAACGGACCCCGGTTGATCAGCGCGTCCACCCGCCGCTCGATCGGCCGCACATCGATGGGTGCGGTGGTCTTGCTGGCCGTGAACACCAGCGCTTCGTCCGTGTTGGGGAGCCACCAGATCTTGAGGTAGGGCTCGGTCTGAATCAGGGGGTCGAGCCTCTCCAGGACCGCATCGAAGGGCATGGGAGTGCGGGTCTCGCAGAGCCGGAACGCCGGCACGACCTTCAGGGTGAGGGCGGTGACGATCCCCAGCGCTCCCAGGCTGACCCGCGCCGCAGCCAGACCCTCGGAATCGCTCGTGTCGAACGGGGTGATCGCACCGTCTGGCCCCATCACGTCCATCGACACGATGCCCGTGGCCAGGTTGCCGTGCGGGAGGCCGCTGCCGTGGGTTCCGGTGCTCATCGCGCCCGCGACGCTCTGCTGGTCGATCGAGCCCAGCATCGGCAGCGCGAGGCCCTGTTCGTCGAGCAGCCGATTGAGGGCCTCCAGCCGCATCCCGCCCTGGACGGTGACCGTGGACGCGGCAGGGTCTTCGGTCGAGACCGCCGTGAGGTCGGCCAGGGCGTCGAGGTTCACCAGCACGTTGTCGGGTGCCGCCGCGTCACTCCAGCTGTGGCTCGCGCCCGTGACGCGGATCCGCCCGTTGCGCGCCGCGGTCTCCCGAACGATCGCGGCGAGCTCCTCCAGGCTCCGGGGAGCAGCGAGGGTGGAAAACGGTCGTCGGACATTCCCCGCCCAGTTCTCGAAGAGTGGCATGGGGCGAGGCTACCGCGGCAGGTGTGGTCGTGGACCGGTAGAATCGGCCGAGGAGGTGCGGATGCGCTCGCTGTCGGTACTCGCGTTGGTGGTGGTCGGATGCTCGAACCCGGCCGTCGCTCCGGAGCCCGAGCCGGAGATCACGCCCGGTGTCGTGCTGGATCCCAGCCCCTTCCCGCCGTCCCAGGTGGCGCCCCCGGTGTCCGAGTCGAACGGATTCCAGTCCGACCCCTCTCTCGAGCCGGTTCCCGCGGAGGTTCTGCCGACCAACCACGCAACGGGCTCGTCCACGATGGCGCTCTCGGAGGACGGGGCCGTGTACACGGTCAACCCCGACGCCGGCTCGATCACGCGCACGCTCCCGGACACCGGAGCGGTCCTCGAAGTGCCGGTGGGCGCGGAGCCCAGTCGCATCGCGGTCCACGCTGATCGGGTGTACGTCTCGCTTCGCGGCGAACGGCGGGTGGTGGTGCTCGACGCGGCCGCGCTCGCCGACGGGCCGATCGGCTCGGTCGAGGTGGGTGCGGAGCCCGTCGGGATGGTGATGCGCGGCGACGGAACCCGGCTGTACGTCGCGGTTTCTCAGGCGCACACGGTGGTCGAGCTCGACGCCCAGTCGCTCGAGGTGCTGCGCTCGTTCGCGTGGGACTCCGGAGAGCCGCGCTACCTCGGGTTGTCGCCCGACGGCATGCAGCTGTTCGTCGGCTTCGGGCGCGGAACCGCAGGGGTGTCCCATGTCGCGCTCGACTCCGGCGCGGCCATGCCGCTGTTGATGCCCGCGACCAACCGGCCGTTCACGAACACCGGGCCCACGCCGCTGTCGGCCCGCGTCACCGGGGATCTCTGGGTGGACGATGGGGGAGTCGATCGGGTGAACGTCCTCATTCCCACGGTGTATCTGGACACCACCACGCCGGTCACGGCCCTGTCCTCGGTGGAGGAGATCGAAGACGTCTCGGACACGGGGGGCGACCCGTTCGCGCCGGGCGGAGGCTATGCCTCGGATGGCATGCTCGACACGGTCACTCCTGCGCTCGCCGAGGTGGTGGTCTCGCCCAGCGGGGGCGTCTACACGATGCGCGCGCTGTTCGCCGAGCTCAGCCTCCCAACCAGTGAGCCCGACGTCGCAGACCGGGTCGGAAGCTACCTGTCGGGCGCTACATCGAACGGCGTCACCTATGCGGCATCCGTCGAGGCCTCGGGAGCCGTCGTCCTGTTCGATCCGGACACCGAGCCGTTCGAGATCCTGGGGTTCGACCCGTTCCTGTTCGGCACGGAGAGCGAGCTGATGCCCGTGCCGACCTTCTTCGTGCAGGACGGGGGCTTCGAGGTCGTGCAGATGGCTGCGCTCGAGGCCGGAAACGGGGTGTCGGGCGTGCGGATCACAGGGTCCCGCGTGTTCGCGAACGCCGCGTTCGATCAGGCATTGGTCGAGGTCGATGCCGCCGAGGGGCTCACTCAGATGGCGATCGATCCGTTCATCGTCGCGCCCGAGCGGGCAGAACCTCTCGCATCCTGGAGTGTCGCGAACGCCACGCTGCCCGCGGACGTCCTCCAGGGTCGCGAGCTGTTCTACATGGCGCGAGGCGCCACGATGGGCGGGAGCGGGGTGTCCTGCTCCACCTGCCACTTCGAGGGCCGGAACGACGGCATCACCTGGACGTTCGACGATGGTCCGCGTCAGACCCCGTCGCTCGCTGGCGTGGTGAGCGAGACCGCTCCGGTCACCTGGCGGTCGAACGTCCCCACGGTTCAGGACGAAGCCGAGATCACCACCCTGGGCCGGCTCGGCGGTTCGGAGCTGACCACCAGCGAGCTCGATGCCATCGCGGCGTTCGTGGACTGGACCCCGATCCCGGATCTGCCCACGCCCGACCCCGAGGCGGTCGATCGAGGAGCCGAGCAGTTCGTGGCGGCCGGGTGTAGCGGGTGCCACGCGGGCCCGCGCCACACGGACCTGCAGATGCACGCCATCCGGGGCGTCACGCTGGACACGCCCTCGTTGACGGGGGTGGCCGCAACGGGCCCGTGGCTGCACGACGGTTCGGCGCACTCGCTGCGCGACGTCCTCGACCTGGCGATGTCCGGCGAGATGGGGTCCGCAGCGGGCATGACCGACGCCGAGCTGGACGACCTCGAGGCGTACCTGCGCTCGCTCTAGCGCAGGCCGTGCTTCTTGATGAGGCGGCGAAGCTGGTCGCGGCTGTTCAGGCCCAGGTGCTTCCACGCACGGGAGACGACACCATCGCAGGCTTCCAGCGCGGCTTCGATGTCGGACCGGGACAGCGACGCGGGATCGGTGGAGGTGAGGGTCTCGGGCGGCGGCGGGGGCTGGCTCGCGTCCAGGAAGTCGGCGTTGGTGGTCCGGGCCTTCTCCCACAGGATGCGGTCGAGCTCGCGGACGTGGGTCTCCCAGCTGCGCGCGACCAGGGTCTGGACGAAGCGGGGCGTGACGCGGGGATGCCCTGCAGCACCCGAGGAATCGGACGGCACGAACGTGCGCATCACGGGGTCGTCCGCGGCCTGACGGAGCAGGTGGCGGGCCAGCAGCGGGACGTCGTCGGGGCGGGCATCCAGACCGGGAACGTGGATGCGGTGTCGGAAGCGAGCGAGCAGATCGTGCTTGAGGGACTCGACCGGCCGATGGGTGGCTCCGAGGATCCGCGCGCTCGTGACCCGGGTGTTCGACTCGCCGAGCCGCTGGTACTCGCCAGCATCCAGCACGCGGAGCAGCCCCGCCTGTACGGTCACGGGGATCTCGCCGATCTCGTCGAGCAGCAGGGTGCCGCCGTCTGCTTCGCCCACGAGCCCCACCCGGTCGGCCATTCCGGGGTTGGGGTAGTTGCGCCGGTTGCCGAACAGCTCGGCGGCGGCGAGGGACTCGGGGATGGTCGCGGCGTTCCGACCCACCCAGGGGCCTCGCCCGGCCAGGCCGTGGATCGCCCGTGCCGCGAGCTCCTTGCCTGCACCGGAGGGGCCCTGCAGCAGCACGTGTCCGGGCCGGCCGGCGACGAACGCCAGGCTCCGGCGAAGCTCCCAGGCCGCGTGGGATTCCCCGACGATGCCGTACGCGTCGGGCGTTCCGAAGGGGAAGTCCGGAAACGGGTCGGTCAGGGCGGGCGGATCGAGGGGTCGCTTCACGACGACCAGCACCAGCGCGTTCTCGAGCTCGACCACGTCCCCTTCGTCCAGCGTCACCTCGTCGACCGCTCGACCGCCGACCAGCAGGCGGGTCTTGCCGATCCGGGTGAGGGTCAGTCGTGCGCCCCCGCGGACCTTCAGCTGACGCCGGGAGATGCGCCGGGTGGCCAGGGGTGGACGCGATGCGGTGGCGCCGGGTCGGATGCGGAACGGAGCCAGTCGCTCACCGTGTCCGCCATCCTCCCCGGGCCCCCGGCCCAGCTCGCCTTCCTGACCCCGGAGTACGAGCGTCTCCCCCCAGCGTTCGGGCTCGTCCAGGCTCCAGGCGATGCCGAGCCCCCAGATGGCTGGGGCATCGGCCGGTGCCTCGAAGGGAGACGTCGCGGTCAGGGTGGTGTCCGACATGCGGCGCCTCCTATCGAGGATCGCGAACCGTGTGCTCACAGCGGGCGGTACACCAGGCCGTAGGTCGCGGTCTCGTCGGTGGAGGTGGGCGACAGATCGAAGCCGGTCTTGATGTCTCCGGCGGGCGTGCCCTGCCAGTACTCGTAGAAGTCCGGGCTGTGCGGAGCGAGGATCGGCGAGCGGCTGGCGAGGTCGATCACCTCGAGATCACCGGCCTTTCCGAGCCCCGACACGCCGGGAATCCCAGAGCCGCGAATCCACAGCGACGCGTCGGTGGCGACCATCGAAGGACCCACGGGGATCGACGCCGACTGGAAGGTCGAGCCGGCGGTCGAGGGCAGCCAGTACATCTGGTAGACCACCTGGGTCGCGAAGTTCAGGTCGACGCCCGGGTCGTCCGCAGGGGTCTCGTAGGGCCCGATGTTGGTGAGCCCGCTCCAGTCGTCGAGGTCGCCCGTGGTGTAGGCGGCGTCCGGCCCCGGTTCCGTTCCGGTCGACAGGTCGATGGGCAGGACCATGTACCGGTTGAAGGTCTGGCGGTCGGTGGGATCGAGGCCCTTCTGGACGTGGAAGTGCACCACGCTCTTCCTCTGGGGGAGCGCCCACAGCGTCTGTCCGTCGGGGGACAGCGAGAAGGCCGTGAAGCCCTGTCCGTACAGGCTCGCGTCGAGGTGCTGCTGGCCGATCAGCGTGCTGTCGAAGTCCACCAGCTCCTCGTCGTCCAGGTCGACCGCGGCGATCTGGGTGCAGCCGCCGACGAACAGGAGGTCCCGGCCGTCGTGGAAGGACCCGTGGGCGATGCCGGCCCAGGGGTTGTCCCACGCGCAGTCGATGGGGCCCTGTGCGGTCTGCACGGTGTCCGCGACGTCCAGCGCGACCACGTAGCTGTAGTCTCCGCCGGGCTGCGGATCGAGCACGGTACCCGTCGTGGTGTCGACGTCTGCCCGGAACACGCAGTGCATTCCCTGGCAGTCGATGGGGGCGGTGGTGTCCGATGCATCGGGCGAGATGCTGAACCACAGGGCGCCGTTCGCCCACACCAGGTCGTCGATTCCCCACTCGTAGATCCCGTCGTCCTGTCCGTCGAGCTGGGTGGCCGTGACGTCGGCGGTCGCGATGTCGGCGACGTTGGCGACCCACAGTCCTTCACCGGCGGCTGCTTCGTCCTCGTTCAGACGGGAGGCGCCGGCGTTGGTGAGGAACAGGTGCGGGATGCCGTTCACGTCGGCCGCGATGCCACGGCAGGGCGCGTCTCCCGTGCCCAGATCGACCCGATTGCCGCCTCCCACCTGAGCGCGGGCGTCCAGGTCGAACGGAATCGCGTACGACCCCGACAAACCGCCGTCGTACAGGAGCCAGACGAGGCCATCGTCCGCTTCGACCATGCCGCACACGTCGCCCGCGACGGGGTCGGAGTTCTCATCCACCATCTGGTAGGTCTCGCCCAGGAACCCGACCGCGTCTTCGACCGTGTACGTGTCCAGGTCGACGATGCGCAGGCCCCCTTCCACGGCGACGCCGATGTGCCCGCCCTCGGCCGGGATGGGAGGGGAGATGTCGCGCTCGTGGAAGTGTGCGAGCGTGAGGGTCCCGAGGTCTTGCGCGGTCGGGCTGATGTCGACTTCGATCGTCGCGATCGGTGGATTGACGTTCATGCTCTGGGGGTCGTCCGAGAGCACGGCGTCGAACTCGCTGATGACCGAGCCCCAGGCGACCTCGGTGGTCGGGAACGCGTCGTCCCAGGCGAACCCCCGGGACCGCGACAGGGAGGAGTCGGCGAACACGGTGAACAGGAAGGTGCCTTCGGGAAGGTCGGTCAGGGTCACGTCCGGACCGAAGCCTCCCTGGATGAGCGCTCCGTCGGACTCGGTGGCGGTGACTTCGCGGACGAGCACCGGCGCGTCGCAGGTGGGGTCGGTGGTCTCGCAGAGCATGAAGACGAGCACGTGCCCGTCGTCCTCGTAGAGGTTCAGGTCGATCGGCGCCTGCCAGATGCTTCCCTGGAACGCCTGCCCGATGTTGCTGCCCCACACGGCCTCGAACGACAGGGTGCCCGCGCCGGTCGGCGGATCCGTGTCGGTGTCGGTATCCGTGTCCGTGTCGGAGTCGGTGTCGGAGTCGGTGTCCGTGTCGGCATCGGTGTCCGCGTCCGTGTCGGCATCGGTGTCCGCGTCCGTATCGGCATCCGTATCGGAATCTGTGTCGGTATCGGTGTCCGTGTCGCTCTCGACGGGTTCGGGTTCGCCGTCCTTGCAGGCGAGCAGGGCGAGGAGCGACAGGAGGATGGGCTGGCGCATGGGGAATCTCCAGTGAAGTGCACTGCAGACCTGTGCAGGCCGGGTGCCAACGAGATTCCGTCGATTTCAGGCGTTCGTCCGTTCCGTCAGGCTGGGCGCCCAGTGGGCGGGGGTGGGCGCCCAATCCAGCCGAGATCTGGGCGGTGGGGCGCCACGGCGTCGGCGAGCTGGGCCAGCAGCGCATTCAGCGCCGGCAGGTGGAGGTGCGGATGGTCGCGGAGCGTCCTCGCGACCTCTTCGGCCCGGGACACGGCCCGGCTCGGCTCGCCTTCCCGTGCCGCCGCCAGGGCTTCCGCAGCCCGGCAGCGCAACAGGTCGACGGACGCGGTCGGAAAGCCCTCGAACACCCGACGGAGTGCAGTGAGGCGGGTTCGTACGGGGGCTCCCTGCTCCAACGCCACGCACAGACGGAGGAGGCGGGCACTGAGCGCCAGGATGGACCCCAACGCCGCCAGGTCGCGCTCCGCGGAGCGAAAGGTGTCGTGCGCCGCTTCGAGGTCTCCGCGCTGCAGGGCCGACTCGGCCAGGTTGATCCGGCCCAGCGCCGAGAGCTCGTCCAGTCCGAGCGCGTCGGCACGCCGAAGCGCCCGTTGGGCCAGGGCCTCTGCGCGGTCGTCTCCCAGGCGGCCCAGCCAGCCCGTGCAGTCCGCGAGCGCGCCCGCTTCCCACTCGTGCAGCCCGGCGTTCCGCGCAGCTTCGGCCGCAGCGACGAAGTGGTCGTGCACCCGGTCGGCATCGTGGAGCGCCCCCGCCGCGTAGCCGGCCGAGAAGTGCAGGTGCACCCGCAACAACGGGTCGTCGGGTGGGTCTGCCAGGGTGCGCTCGGCGTGCTCGACCGTCGCCCGATTCTCCCCGCGACACTGCAGCAGGTGCGCCTCCAGCGCGTCGATCCTGTTCGCGATGGTCGCGGACGCTGTCGCGAGGGTTCTCAGAGCATCGAGGGCCTGTGAAGCGGGCTCGAAGCGGCGGTAGATGGCCTGGCGGCGACCCTGCATGTAGTGCAGCCGGGCCCGAAGCCCCGAGGATCGGGGGGTGTCCGTCGACGCTGCCAGGGCGTCACCGGCGGCCACGAGCCAGGGCTGGAGGGTGGGGGAACGCCCCCGGACGCGGCGCTCGACCTCGTCCAGGAGCAGATGGGCGCCTTCGAGGGGTCGGCCGGCGGCGATGGCCCACCGTCCCCGCTCGGCCCGGGAGCCCAGGGAGGTCTCGTCGACGAGCCGGGCGGGAACGTCGGAATCGCGGGAGAGCGCTTCGCGGACGTCGGGTCGCACCAGCAGCACGCCACCCGTTCGTCGGAGGAGCGGCTGCAGGAGGGGTTCCAGCAGCGGAAGCAGGCGTCGTGGACGATCGAGGCCCAGGACGCGACAGCCGGCTTGCCAGTCGTCGATGGAGACGGCGCCATCGAACGCAGCTGCGACCTCCAGGGCGAGGCGCTGGGCGGGGTCTTCGGGAATGGGGGCGGCGCTATCGTCGTGCTGGACGGTCGGATCGAGGGTCCAGCGGCTCCCGGCCTCGTGCAGCGCGCCCTGTCGGACGGCCTGGCCGATCCGGTCGAGCGTGGGGCCCGGCATCCCGGACGTCGCCCGGAACAGCGCGGCCATGCTCGGGGGATCGAGGCCCAGGACCTGGCTCGTGAACACGGCGTGATCCTCGGCCGAGAGCGGGCCCAGCTCGATCAGGGGACCGAGGCTGGCCAGGGGACGTCGGGGCGACGACGTCATCGTGAGCACGTAGAGCACCGCACCCCGCTCGGCCGCTCCCAGAGCCGCGAGCACCCGCCCCTGGGTGTTCCGGTCGGGGTCGTCCAGCCAGCACACACCACGGCGACCGGGCGCGACCTCGGTCTCCAGATCGACCGCCTGCGCGACGCCGAGCTCGACAGCCAGCGTCTGCAGCCAGCGTCCCAGATGGGAGGTTCCCGACCCTGAGGGCCCGTGCACGATCACCAGCCGTGGGTGCTGGACGGTGGCCGACAGCGCGCTCCACAGGGTGTCGCGCTCGGGGATGCGCCCGATGGTCGGCAGGGTACGCAGGCGCAGCAGCTGGATGGATGCGCTGCCCACGGAGTCGAGCCGTCCGCGCACCGGGACCGGGAACTCCCGCCAGTCGGGAAGACCTGGCGGAGACGGGCGGATCCCGGAGTCGACGGCGGGATGGCCCGTGGGCACGGGTGGATCGCCGGTCGGCGCTGAGAACGGCGCGTCGTCGAAGTCCAGGGAGGCGCCCTGCATCGTGAGGGTCTCGGAGGGCTCTTCGCTCTCGACGGACACCTCGATCGGGGCATCGACGGAGGGTTCGTCGAGGGCCTGCCAGGCTGCGCGATCCGTGTCGAAGCGCCGCCAGGGGGCTTTGTCGAGCAGCGTGAACACCCAGCGCGCCAGGCTCGGGGGGACGTCGTTCGGCAGGGATGGAGGAACGGCGGTGAGGTGCTGCTTGGCGAGCTCCCGCCTGTCGCGGGTGGCGAAGGGGGGCCGCCCAGCGAGCAATCGGTAGATCACGCAGCCCAGGGCGTAGCGATCCGTGGCGTCGGACAGGGGCTCGCCGCGGAGCTGCTCGGGGGCCATGTAGCGCGGCGTGCCGGCGATGACGTCCGGTGTGGGGTCGAGGGACGCGATGCTGAAGTCGGCCAGCAGGACGTCGTCGTCGTGCAGCAGGATGTTGGCGGGCTTCACGTCGAGGTGCAGCACCCCGCGTGCGTGGGCGTGCGCGAGGGCTTCGAGGATCTGCCGGGCGATGACGCGTACGCTGGAGGGCGGCAGGGACGCGCGTGCGAGGGTTCCGCCGTCTGCCCAGGGCATCACCAGGACCGGGGCGTCTGCCGGGGCCACGCCCTCCAGGGGTGTGTCGAGCCGCCCCAGATCGAGGATCGGCAGGATGTGGGGATGGTCGAGGCGGGCGACGGCCGCAGCTTCGGCTTCGAAGCGTTCGGCGGTTCCGAGCAGCACCTTCACGGCCACGGGGGTCTCGGTCGCGAGGTGTCGTCCTCGCCAGACCTGGCCGTGCGCGCCGGATGCGATGGGTTCGGTGAGGACGTATCGGTCGAGGCAGCGATGCATGGCGGGGCCGGATTCTACAGCCTGACCCTGCGGCGAGATAGCCCTACGCATGCACCACGTCGCGACTGTCGACATCGACCGGCCGGCGGACGAGGTGTTCGCCTATCTGGCGGACTTCGAGAACAACCCGGCCTGGCAGGGGGGAATGGACCACTGCGAGTGGACCAGCGAGCCGCCGATCGCCGTCGGGTCGACCTATGCGCAGCTCGCACACTTCCTGGGCCGCGAGATCCGGACGACCTTCGAGGTGACCGCCTACGAGCCCGGTGAACGCGTGCGGATCGAGAGCATCGTCAGCACGTTCCCCATCCAGGTGACGCGGTCGGTCGAAGCGCTGGACGAGGGGCGGTGTCGCGTCCGGGCCGAGGTGACCGGTCAGCCCCCGTGGTACCTGCGCTGGATGCCCGGCATGACGGGGATGGTGCGCCGGTCGATCGACAACGACTACGCGAACCTCAAGCGGCTGTTGGAAACCGCCTGATTCACCCGTTCAACAGGCTGGAAAGCGCATCGCGGAGGGTTGCCGATGTGGTCCTCGTTGCCAGCTGCTGAAATTCGGGTCCTTGGTCGTCGGTCACCAGCACCCAATCGCGAGCGCCTGCGTGGGCAGCGATGAACCAGTCGATCGTTCCCGAGACTCGCTTGTGTGCGTTTGGCGTGACCTTCAGCTCTCGTGCGATCCGTGACCATTTCAGGTCCTGCCAGGCCTGCTGCGTAGGAGCGGCTCTCGCGAGAAGTGCGGAGCCTTGCTCGGCGTCGTCGAGGGTGAAAGACTCGATCTCGATCCCTTTGCTCGCCAATCCCTGCCGGACTGTCTCGGCTCGGAAGTCTCTCCCGAAGTGCCGCCGTGCCTGGGCCTGCCGCTCCGTGTACACCAGGGTCGACACCGCGATGCGAATGTCGAGACCGTGCTGGGTGTTGCAGCGGTTCACGAGGTTTGCGAGCTCGAACAATGCGTGTCCCTGAATGGTCGATGTGTCGACCGCGAGACTGGGGGACTGCGCGAGCTCCTCGATCAGTTGGGCGGGCGTCACTCTTCGTCCAGTCCCAGCTCTTCGAGGGCCTGCTCGTCCGTGACGATCCGGACACCATCGTCACCAGGTAGAAAGCTGACGCCCCCGCCGTTTCTCACGGCGAGCTGTTCGCGCACCCAATCCGGCAGCTGCACCAGCCCGTCGTGGGTCACCCAGGCGAGCGGCGCAGTGCCCGCGGGGCCTGGGGCGTCCATGTCGAAGCCCGTGGCCATCGAGGCTTGGGAGGCGGGATGCCGGCGAAGCTCTGGCGCCCCTTTTGGACCGTTCGAGAGCATGTGGAAGTCTGGCCCGACCTGAAAGCGCGGCGAGTGGCTGGTCAAGAAGAGCTGCGTGGGGCCATTGGGGAACATGGCGACGCTCTCCAGCGCCGTGCGGACGCGGCGCTGCAGCTCGAACGAGAGGTTCGACTCGGGCTCTTCGATTCCGAGAATCGTAGCGTTCGTCGTGGCGATGGCTCCGAAGAGCGCGAGCAGCTGTTGGATGCCCTCCCCCAACAGGGCCGCGGACATCCGGACCTTCCCGTACGTGAGGAGCAGGTCGGCGCGCTCGGTCTTTCGGTCGTAGACGGCGGTGACGGTCTTCGTGCCCAGCAGATCCTCGAACCGGGCCACGAGGTCCGTGAACATCGTCCATCGAGCGAACAGCTCGGGATTGGTCTCGTTCTGGCGGTCGTACAGGTCCAGGCAGAGTTGGTTGGGCAAGCCCGCCCGCCCGGTAATCGGAGCGGCATGGACGACCTCGAAGCGACGCTGCCGGCCGAAATGCACGTGGTAGCTGCGCCCGACGGCACCTAGGAGGTGTTTCAGTTCGGCCTGGTAGGCAGATCCGGGCTTCCCATCGAGCGTGACGTGGGTGACGTGCCACGTGAGCTCTGGTGGTCCCGGATGGATCTGTATGTGGAGCTCCATCTCCTTGGGAACCGGCTCGACCTGGCGCTTCAGGCCGTCGAGCCAGTCGGGGGAGAACTCCAGGTCGAGCTCGATCTCGATGGGCTGGGGGTCCGCGAGGTTGAAGATGTGTCGTACCGAATACCGTGCACTCTGGAGCGCTTCGCGAGACAGCTCGTCAGCCTGGGGCCAGGCGATGCCGAAGGCCGACAGCAGCTCGAATGGCAGCCCGATCGCCTCCAGCAGGTTGGACTTGCCGATGTTGTTCGGCCCGTAGATCACCGTGATCGGGCCGTCGGTCACCAGCTCGACGGGCTCGGTGAAGTTCTTGTAGCCGACGACGCGGAATCGCTTGATGCGCATGGAGGTCCAACCCGGTTGAGCAATGCGGGTGACCCGAGTGTATCGCTCACGCGCAGTGGAGCATGTCAGAGCGTCTTGAGGAACTCGACGAGGTCTGCCCGCTCGTCGTCGGACAGCAGCGGCGAGCCGTCCTGGGCGGTGAGGAAGCTGTCGTGGCCGACGTTCGACAGGCCCGGCCCCTCGGCCGTGATCTCGGCCCCTTCGCGGTCCCAGCGCTCGGGAATCGCCTCGCCCACCGGGTAGCCCACGCAGTCGGCGTCGTAGTCCTCGGGCGCTTCGGATGGCCCCTGGACGAACGAGGAGACCCGCAGGTCGGCCGGCAGCAGCAGGTCGCACAGGGTGGGGACGCTGTTGTTGTGCAGGTAGGGATAGCGCACGAAGATGCCGTCCAGCGGCGGGGGGACGTAGCCCTGCTGGGTCTCGACCACGGTCTCCATCTCGTTCGAGAGCCGCAGCTCGTTCAGCCGCGGACCGAAGTGCTCGATGCCGTCGGCCCGACCCGGATCGGTGCCCACGTCGACCGGGCCGATGGTGGCGTCGTAGTGCACGGCGACGGTGGCGAGCTGATCTTCGAGGGGGAGCGAGCTGTCGCTCCAGCCCTTCTCGTAGGACCCGTGACAGCCGCTGCAGTGCTGCTCGAACAGGGCCTCGCCGCGCTGTGCGGCATCGAGATCGATGGTGTCGGCTGCGAAGAAGTCGGTCCAGCGGGGCGGCTGGCTGTTGAACACCGCCACCGTGAGCTCGTCGACCACCTTCGCTTCGGTGACCAGCCAGTCTTCGAGGTCGGGCAGGTCGGCGCCGCGCCCGATCTCGTTCCACAGGAAGTTGGTGAAGACCGGGTTGCCCTCGACGATCGCGCCGTCGGCCAGCCAGCGGTTCTTGTACTTGAGCGTCCACCAGACCATCGGCTTGCTGTCGGCGAGCTCGGTGGACAGGGGGTTTTCGCGGGGGGCCTGCTCGGCATCGGCATCGGGCAGGGCTTCGGGGCCGTCGCCGCGCCGGGCGAGCGACAACGCGACCTGGGCCAGCGACGTGTCGAGACCGAGCTGCGCGGGCTCTTTGAGGCCGACCCGCCGCAGGTGTTCGGCGGCGTCCTCGAGCATCTCGGCTTCGGCATCGGTGGCGTGGGTGATGTCCTGGAACACGTCGACCGGGACGTTCGGCAGCAGGTCCTTTCCGAACACGAAGAAGCTGTTGGCGCGGGGGGTCCGGTTGGTGAGGCCGCGCACGCTCCGGCCCAGGAACCGACCGGTGTGGCACGCAGCACAGGAGAACGTGAGCCCCTGTCCACGCGGGCTGTCTGCGACCGTGACCCCCATCCGGCTCGTGTCGACGAGGCGATCCGGCACCTGCTGTGCCCAGGGCTCGTCGGCGTCGGCCAGGACCGAGGGGTCGTCGAACGGCAGCAGCCCGGCGTCGGCGTACAGCGCATCCAGGCTGTCGATGCCGCTCACGGTCGCGAATGCGCTGCGGAACAGCTCGGCATCCTCGTTGTCGGGGTCGAAGAACGTGACCAGGGGCTGGTAGGGCAGCAGCAGCCCGGTGACGTCGACGGGGTAGTGCAGGCTGTGCTCGAAGCCACGCTCGGTGACGGCTGCGAGCTGGTCGGGGGGCAGGCCGTAGATGTTGGCGCGCCCGCCGTCCGGCACCTCTGCATCGCGGCCGAAGTCGGCGTTCTCGCGGTCGCAGATCGCGTCTCCGTCGACGTCCAGACCCACACAGGGCTCGGGCGATCGGCACGCGGAGGCGAAGATCGAGACGATGGCAAGCCCACCGACGAGGGCGGACGGGATCAAGCGGGTCATGCAGGGTTCTCACACAGCAACCGGCCCCACGCAACGCGTGGCCTCGAGGGCCGTCCACCCGCGTGAGGGACCCGAAGGGCGGCCGCAGGCCGGTCCGAAGGACGGAGCGCAGCGAACCCCGAGAGGAGGCCCGACGGACTGGCCGAGCCTGCGAGGCCGGTGCGGCACGCCCAGAAAAGCCCCGCCACCGAGCAGCAGTCCTGGGTTACGCGACGCCATGCGACTGTCTTCGACGCTGGCTCTCCTCCTCGCTCTGACCGGCTGTCCCGGCCCGTCCGACTCCGACGATTCTGATGACACGGATGTCCCGGTGGAATCGGTCGATTTGCGGGTCATGACCTACAACGTGAGTCTGTTCGGCGACAACGTGAACGACATCCCGACCCGGCTCGAAGGGGATGACGCGCAGGCGCGACGGGTGGCCGAGGTGCTGCAGATCCTGCGTCCGGACGTGGTGTTGCTGAACGAGCTCGACACGGCCCAGTCGCGCAACGGGCCATCGCCTGCGGAGCTGTTGAACGACAACTTCCTGGCGGTGGGGCAGAACGGCCTCGAGCCCCTGGACTACCCGTACGTGTACGTGGCGACGTCGAACACGGGCGTGTCGAGCGGCGAAGACCTCGATGGAGACGGGTCGGTTGCGACCACGCCGGGCAACACGGCCTACGGCAACGACAGCTTCGGGTTCGGCGAGTACCCCGGCCAGTACGGGTTCGCGGTGTTCTCGCGGTTCCCCTTCGGTGAGCCGCGCACCTTCCGGGAGACGCGCTGGGCGGACATGCCCGACAACAGCCTCCCGCCGGACTTCTACAGCCCGGAAGCCCTCGAGGTGTTCCGGCTGTCGTCCAAGAACCACGTCGATCTGCCGGTGGAGCTGGACAACGGGGAGGTCCTGCACCTGCTCGCGAGCCATCCGACCCCGCCCTCGTTCGACGGGCCCGAAGACCGGAACGGCCGTCGCAACCACGACGAGATCAAGCTGTGGGCGGACTACCTGGACGGGGGATCCGACAGCTGGCACGTCGACGATGCGGGAGAGTCGGGCGCGCTGACGGACGAGCACTTCGTGATCGTGGGCGACCTGAACGCCGACCCCAACGACGGGGGTGCGCGAGACGGCGCGATCGGCCAGCTGCTCGACCATCCGCGGGTGCAAGCGAGCCCGATCCCGGAGAGCCCCGGTGCAGCGGAGCAGTCCGAGGCTCAGGGTGGGATCAACACGTCTCACACGACGCCTCCGGAGCACGACACCGCGGACTTCGAGGACCAGGGCGTGGGGAACCTGCGGCTGGACTACGCGCTGCCGTCGACGTCGATGACGCTGCGGGACGCCGGGGTGTTCTGGCCGGAGAGCACCGACGCGGACTTCGAGCTGATCGGCACGTTCCCGTTCCCGATCAGCGACCACCGGCCGGTCTGGGTGGATGTCTCGGTTCCGTAGGAGGGCCCCGAGTCAACGCGTCCCGACGTCCAGACTGGCCAGCAGCGCTTCGACCTGCGGCGTGTTCCAGTCCATCGCGCCGTTGAACCGGTAGAGCGCGGTGCCATCCCGATCGATGAGGAAGGACGCGGGGTAGGAGCCGACCTGGAAGTGCTTCTCGACCCGCGGAGGACGGTCGCGGTAGACGTCGAAGGGCAGCGGGTTCCTGGCGAGGAACTGGTCGACCGGGGGCCAGAAGTCGTCTTCGGCGATGGAGACGAAGGCGATGTCGTCGGGATCGAGCTTGCCCTGCAGGGCGATGAGCGACGGCATCTCGGCGATGCACGGCCCGCACCAGGTGGCCCAGAAGTTCACCAGGACGACCCTGCCGCGGTAGGACGACAGCCTGGTGGGGGACTCCGAGCGGTCGTACATCGTGATGTCGGGCGCTTCGACCATCAGCTCGACGGCGCCCAGCGCGCGTGCGTGCTCGGAGAGCTCTGCAGCCCCGTTCACACGGGCCCGATCGCGGGCACCCATCACGAACAGCCCGACGGAGACGAAGATCACGAGGGCGAGCACGATCTGGACGGGGCGGGAGCGGATGTCGGGCATTCGGACGAATAGCCGGGTCGGCCGCGGACGGCAGCACCTCCCGCACACCTCCCGGTTGCATAGGGGAGTGGTGAGGAGGTCTGGATGACTGCCGAGAATCCGCGCGTATGGCCCGACACCGAGCCCCGACTGCTGGGGGTGTTCCCGCTGATCTACGTGGCGTGGAGCGATCTGGAGCTGGAGCCCGAAGAAGTGCACGGGATCCGCGAGGTGGTGGGCGGGGATGCGCTCGGACAGGCGCTGGAGAGCTGGCTCGATCCGGATCAGCCGCCGACCGCCGACGAGCTCTCCCGGATGCTCGACCTGATCCGCGAAGCAGGCCCCGACGTGACCGCGGCACCAGAGGAGACCATCCGCCAGCTCGAAGACGCGGTGGGCGTTCGCCTGTCGGCGGCTCGCGCGGTGCAGCTGGCTCCTCCGTACGTGCACCGCTGGCCGACCCCGGATCCGACGAAGGCGTCGTTCGACGTGCGTCGGTTGGGCACCCTGCTGGATGGTCCGTACGAAGCGCACCGGGAGGACCTGCGCCAGACGCTGGAGCAGTTCGAGCACGTGTACGGCGACACGGTGGCCGAGCAACGGGAGCGCACGCTGGAGCGCTTGAAGGCCCTGGCGAGCGTGGGATTCGGCCGGTTGGCCTTCCCCGACGTCACCTCGCCGCACCCCACGATGGGGCCGTTCCTGGCTCAGTTCGAGACGCTGGCGACGTTCGATCTGTCCCTGTGGACGAAGGTGGGCGTGCAGTTCGGGTTGTTCGGGGGCTCGGTGTACTTCCTGGGCACGGAGCGACACCGGGCGCACCTGGACGACATCGCGTCGGCGGAGATGCTGGGCTGCTTCGCGATGTCCGAGACGGGCCACGGCAGCAACGTGCGTGCGCTGGGCACGACGGCCACCTGGGACGGTGAGCGCAAGGGCTTCGTGATCGACACGCCCCACGAGGGCGACCGCAAGGACTACGTCGGAAACGCCGCCCAGCACGGACGATTCGCGACCGTGTTCGCGCAGCTGTGCGTCGACGGGCAGGACTACGGCGTGCACGCGTTGCTGGTCCGGATCCGCAGCGACGACGGAGAGCTGGTGGACGGCGTGCGGGTGGTCGACAACGGCAAGAAGATGGGCCTGGACGGCGTCGACAACGGGCGCATCACCTTCGACGCGCTGTTCGTCGAGCGCGAGGCCCTGCTGGACCGCTTCGGGCGGGTCACCGAGGACGGGGTGTACGAGAGCGACATCGCCAGCCCGTCCCGCAGGTTCTTCACGATGATCGGCACGCTGGTCGGCGGACGGGTGAGCGTCGCGAACGCGGCCCTGTCGGCCTCGAAGGTCGCTCTGGCCACGGCGGTCCGGTACAGCGTGCGGCGGCGGCAGTTCGGTGGGGAGGACGGGACGGAGGTTCCGCTCGCGACCTACCCGTCCCACCAGCGTCGGTTGATGCCTCTGCTCGCGACGGCGGTGGCCCTCGACCTGGCGCTGGAGGACCTCACCCGCCGCTACGAGGAACAGGCGCTGCAAGACGTCGATCGACGCGAGCTGGAGGCCGATGCAGCGGGGATGAAGGCGGTCGCGACGTGGGAGGCGACGCACACGATCCAGATGTGCCGCGAGGCGTGCGGTGGTGCGGGCTATCTGGCGGTGAACCGGTTTGCGGCACTGAAGGCGGACTCGGATGTGTTCTCGACGTTCGAGGGCGACAACACGGTGCTGCTCCAGCTGGTCGCGAAGTCGCTGCTGACCGGGTTCTCGCAGCAGTTCACCGACGACCGGGTGCTGGGCCTGATGCGGTTCCTGCGCGACCGGGCGGAGAGTGCGCTGCACCGCGTGAATCCGCTGGAGCGACGGGTCACGAGCCGCGAGCACCTGCGGGATGCCGACCTGCAGTGCGACCTGCTGCGACACCGCACCCAGGACCACGTGATGGCCGTTGCGGGGTCGATGCGGGAGTCGTTGTCGAGCGGGTCGAGCAGCTTCGAGGCCTTCCTGGGCGTACAGAACGCGGCCCTGACTCTGGCGCGGCGGCACGTCGAACAGCAGATCCTGGAGCGCTTCGTGGCGGCGGAGGAGCAGGAGCAGGATGCGGGCGTCCGGCGGGTGCTGTCGACCCTGCGGAGCCTGCACGCGCTGCATCGCATCGAGTCGGACCTGGGGTGGTTCCTGGAGCACGGCTACGTGGCGGCGGCTCAGGCATCCGCCATCCGCGAAGAGGTGGATGCGCTCTGCGCCGAGGTGAGCGCAGACGCGTTGCACATCTGCGAAGCGTTCCGGATCCCGAAGAGCGCGCTGTCGGCACCGATCGCCCGGCTGTAGGAACTCAGAACAGCTCTGGGCGGCCGGTGGACCCGACGGGACCGACCGTGGCGTTCTCGACGAACACGGCCTGCACGGTGTCGAAGTCCTCTGGGGTGGCGTCGATGTAGGGCAGGAAGTCGGGGTCGGGGGTGAGCTCGAGATCGGCGATCTGGATCAGCAGCCCGTCGCCGAGGTCGGACGTGGTGAAGTCGCCAGCCGACAGGGAGTACGCCATGCGGATGGTCTGCGCGTCGATGTCGCCGGTCGACACGTCGTCACAGTTGTCGTCGTCGCCGCGGGTGGGTGCATCGAGGTCGGTGCCGACGAACACCGTGATCACGGGCTCTTCAGCGGGGTTGCGGTAGATCTGGG
Source organism: Myxococcota bacterium (assembly GCA_965224055.1). GTDB lineage: Bacteria > Myxococcota_A > UBA796 > UBA796 > JACKEQ01. Next base: position 9,023,504 of record OZ245034.1, read on the forward strand.
AGCGGAGGGTGGCATCGCCATCGAGCACGGTGGTCCCCGTGGCTCCGAAGCCGCCCGCGCACGTGTAGCCGCGGTCGAAGCGCTCGAACACGGTGTCGTCGATCTGCAGGCTGCCGGACATGGACGTGCTGTTCGAGCAGGCCATGACGAGAACAGCAGGGATGGCGACGAAGCGGAGCACGCACCCCAGTCTACTTCACGCTCAGGCCCTGCCACACCCGATCGGCGACGGTCTCGTCGAGCTTGCCGGCGGGGGCGGTCAGCTCCAGCAGCACCAACGGCTCCTCGTGGACGCCCAGATCGGCGGACGTGCGGCTGTGCTGGATGTGGAACACCCGACCGGTGGGCGTGTCCTCTGCGACGACCGTAGCGCCAGGGTACTTCGAGAGGGCCGCTGTGACGGCCTCGTTTGCGTCCTGGGTCGCGGGACGCGTGACGGTCACGACGTAGTCGCCCGCCAGGTCGAGGGTCCAGGTGGAGCCGGCCGCGGTCTTCTTCTCGGTGGCTTCGGCGTAGGACGGGACCACCAGCGTGCAGCCGTTCGCGTCGTCGTAGGTCTGCCAGTACTTCGACTTCAGCTGGTGCTGCTCCCCTTCGCGGATCGACTGGCGAGCGGCCTCCTTCGCGGCTTCGAGCTCGGCGGCGGACATCGGAGGCGGCTCGGCGAAGGCGGGGCCCGAGACGGCCAGGAACACGAGCAGGCTGGCGACGGTCATGGAGACTCCAGGGTGGGATCCGGCGACTGGGACGGCGGTCGACGCTCTGTATTCGACGATCGACCTGCACCGCGCCTACAGCGGGTCGTCCGTCGGAGGCCCCACTGCATGGCGTCTACGCAGGGTGAGAGCGGATCAGGGCCGCCTGGACGGCCTCGTGGGTGGCTTCCTCTGTGAGCAGCCCCATGTGGCCGAAGCCTTCGAGCAGCACGTGCGACATCCCGCTCGGCAGGGCGCGCTCGACGGGGAACACGGTGACGTCCCACTCGGCGGCGATGGCGACCCGTGCGGCATCTGGAAGCAGCTCGTCGAGCCCCGGAAGCGCTTCGAGGAACGGAGAGTCCGGCGCGAGGTGCTCGATGTCGGTGGACTGGCCGTTGGGCAGGCGCAAGCCCGGCAGGATGATGGCATCGGTACCGCTGTGTGGGCTTCCGAGCGTGACGACGTGGGAGATCCGCTCGGCCAGATCGGGGTTCTCGGACAGCACGTGCCGCAGGACGATTCCCCCCATGGAGTGGGCGACGACGCGCCAGCGCGGACGGCTGCGCAGGGCCTCGACCAGGGCGGGCGCGTAGCTGGGGATGCCGAGGAACTTCCAGCCCAGATCGACCGTGTCCGTGGGGATGCCCCGGGCGTGCAGGTAGCGCTGCAGACCGCGGAAGTGGCCGGGACGCCCGACGAAGCCGTGCACACAGAGGACGGGGACCTCCTGGTCGGAGTCGGTGGGCAGAGGAGGCGGCGGGACGACGGCCCAGCTGCGGACCTTCCACTTGCGGCGGACCTCGGCCAACAGCGGCCCCGGCGGAGGGGGCGGCCCTTTGCTCACCTGGTTGTGCCGGGCACGCGCGATGGACAGCTGCAGCGCGATGGCGCTGGCGTATGCGGCGGGACCCGCAGCGAGCAGGGCGAGAAGGACGTTCACCCTCTCAATGTGCTCACCTGGAGCGACCGGTGCACCCATCCGGACCGGTTTTCATGGGGGATTCACGCTACGGTTGTGGGGAACCCCCAACACAGGAGGCGTTGCATGGGATTCCACGACTTCACCATGACGTCCATCGAAGGCGAGCCCGTCGACTTCCGACAGTACGCCGGCAAGTACAACCTGATCGTGAACGTCGCGAGTCGTTGAGGCCTCACGCCTCAGTACGCAGGTCTGCGTACCCTTCACGACGACACTGAGGACCTGAACGTCCTCGCCTTTCCCTGCAACCAGTTCGGAGCCCAGGAACCCGGTACGGATGCCGAGATCCTGCAGTTCGCGACCGAGCGCTTCGGGGTCACGTTCCCCATGTTCTCCAAGATCGAGGTCAACGGCCCCGATGCGGCACCGCTGTACGACTGGTTGAAGTCCGAGCAGCCCGAGGACAGCGCGGGAGACGGTCCCGAGATCCCGTGGAACTTCGCGAAGTTCCTGGTCGATCCCGATGGCCATGCGATCCGTCGCTGGTCCCCGAAGACCACCCCCGAGGAGATCGGCGCAGCGCTCCAGGGAATCCGGGAGTGATTCCCAGGGGGCGCTGACAGCTTCGCCCGCTGGGCGGGTCTCACTGGGATTCGCGACCCAGCAGGATTTCGATCTTGAGCATCTTCCGAGCGGCGTCCTTAGACGTCTCGAAGCCCCGTTCCCCGAACCGGTCGCGATGCTTCTCGTAGTAGCTCTCCACTGCTTCGTCGGAGACCTCGACCGAGGCGATCATCGAACTGACGCTGGCGTCGCTGGGATCGCCGTGGCGTTCTTCGAACTCGGAGTCCAGCTGAGCACGAAGGGTTCCATCCTCGTCCGAACGGCCGGCGTGCACGGCCAGCGCCTGGAGGTGACGCGGGTGGCGGGTGTCTTGCCACTGGCTGTGCTCCTGAGACTGCGATTCCGGCACCTGTTCGGGCGGTGCTGGTGGGCGTAGCGCCCATAGCGCACACAGGCCGCCCACTGCGATGGCGATCACGAGAAGTGTGGGGCGATGGCGCATCATTCCTCCCCTTCGTCCGGGACGTCGAGTGTCCAGCGTGGGAACGACCAAGGGCCCCAGTCGTCGTTGGACGACTCGTGCAGCTTCACGTCAGCGCCAGCTCCATAAGTGACTCCTTCCCGATGGACATCGACCGGACTCTCGAAGGGCAGGTCCGGCGTACGCCGGTACCCGGACTCCGGATCGCACTCCATCTGGCTGGTGTTGATCTGCAGCTGGTAGCCAGTACGGCCAGGCGTGATGATGTGGATGTTCAAGAGGTGGAGGTTGGCGAAGTCGCCGCGAAAGGCGGCCTGAAGCGTTGCCGTGTAGAAGTCTCCTTCTCGTTCCACGGCAAGGACATCCGGCATCTCTCCAGGGGGCTCCCCCTTCGGAAACAGCAGTACCTCGTTTTCTGCGGACCTGGGCGCCCAGCAGTCGGGCTTCGGGGCGCAGCCGATGAGGAACAGGGACGCTGGAACCGCTCGCAAGACGAGCGGGATGGACTTGCACAGCCGCATCACCCCTCCCAGTAGTGCGCGAGCACGACCTGTCGAGACTTGTCCGTCCAGGGGAACTGGGCATGGTCGAGGGCAGGAACCGATGTACCGATGAGCTGCCAGGTCCAGCTTCCGTCGATGTTGGTGTTGTACCCGGTGAACGGCCAGTGTTTGAGTCCCGTGAATCGCAGGGTCTTCGCCCCCGGAGACCCGCCGGCCACGAAGATGTCGGAGTTCGCGCTGCGATTGAAGTATTGAACGTCCACATCAGCGACGGTTCCGGCAGCGGCGTTGAACTCGAGCCACCACAGGGCCGATCGGACTTCCTGGGTGCCCGTGGGGAGGTTCATCGTGCCCTGGTAGGTCAGCCCGTCGTCCACCACCAGCTGCCACGACTGTTCGCCCCACGGTGCTGTCAGATCGCTGTTGTCGAAGAGTCGCATGCTCAGCCGGCCGGCACCTTGAAGGTCGGTCGTGCCGTGATGGTAGCCACTCCCGTATCGGTCTCCCTGGAGGAGCAGGTGGGCCTGCATGACGCCAGGTTGGTTGGCGAAGGTGGGTGCGATGACGTCCTGCAGGTGTTCCTTGTAGACCGCCGCCGCCCCGGACACCACGGGTGCCGCGTAGGACGTGCCTTTTGCGGGAGATCCACCGTAGGCGTCGTTGTACTTGGTGAGCGTGCCGCTGCAGGCGAAGCACCCGGCCGTCCTGCCTGCAGGTGCCAGGATGTCTACGGCGTGCCGACCGCTGGCCGTACCCCCTCTGGACGACTTCGGGTACATGGCAGCTGTCGTGAGATCGTTCGCTGTAGCGTCGGTGCCGCCGACGGTGAACGCGCCCGGGGCGGTGGCGTAGTCCACGAGCGTGCAGTTGCTGCCCGAGTGCTTCTCGTTCCCGGCGAGCCACACGACGAGCGTACCGTCCCAGGCGAGGACGTCGATCTGATCGTTGCCGAGGTCGGATTCGTTGCAAGCGGCGCCAGCGTAGAACGACCCGTTGAAGACATCTGGCTGGAGGTTGAGCGCCAGGATCTCGTTCACGATGGTCGACATGAACGGCCCCGCGCCGCCATCGTAGGTCTGGATGAACCCGATCGCGGCTTCTGGGGCCATGCCGGACCGTCGTCCTTCCCAGGTGGCGCCCTGGTTCCCGTCCTGGTCGTTGGTCAGGTCGGCGACGGCCTGCCCGGTCACGAAGTTGCCGTGCTTGAACTGACTGGACCCGGTGTTGTTCGTGGACAGGCAGCTGGTGCTGTTGTTGTTGACGTAGTTCGTCGCGCTGGGGCCGATGCAGGTGGTGGAGATGATTCGGGACGGCCCGTTCTGCCAGTCGTCCCACGCGGGATGGTCGCCGTCGATGTAGTTGTCGCCCACCAGGACGAACATGTCGTCTGCTCCGGGGAACGAGCTGAATCCGGAGCCGTCCTCGCCGCGGTAGCCGGAACTCCAGAACTCGTCGACGCGGGTGGCATCGCGGATCTGAATCCCCGTGTTGTACCCGCCACCCTGGGTGGGCAGAACGGCAGGATGCACACCCCGGACGCGGCTGTCGGACGCAAGTGCACTCACTTGCGCAGCGGAGAGCGTCACTTGCACCGCGCCGGGAATCGGCAGTAGTTGATGGAGTTCTCCTCCACCGTCCTCAAGGTCCGAAACGAGCCCCGCGGACGCACTCTCCAAGCGGTTCGTGCGGTCTTCGATGGCGACCAGCCGGTCGAGTTGCAGCTCGAGTGCCAGGGTGGGGCTCTCCTCGAACACCGGAGCATGGGCTCGGGGAAGTGGGTCAGGGTGATCCCATGCCACGTCCACGATCACAGTGGTGCGCTCATCATCCTCCGCACCATCCACCCAATCGGTCACCTGCGAGTCGAGTACGGGTCGCGGTTCGGGGGTCGTGAAGTAGCGCTGACGCGCTTCGTCCCAGCTGAGCGTGCGATCTTCGGGTTGGCGGGCGTTGTAGACGTCTTCGCGCTCCGCTTCCGTGAGTGTCACCCCGTCAGGGAACATCGCGATGGCGAATTCCCGAATGATGGGGCCGCCCTCCTCGTCCTGGCGAATTCCGCTGCGAAATCCGTACTGCAGTCCGTCCGTGCCTTTCAGTGTGAAGGGGTGGATGTCGATGGGTTCGCCCTCTGCGGTCGTCAGCGTTGGATCTCCCCACTCTTCGTGAACGACCTCGCCGGAGGGGTACGTCAGCTCTCGGTGAACGTACACGTCGATGTACTCGGTCCCTTCGAGCGCGGATTCAGCGGTCGCTACCGTTGGGGGGGGGCTGTGTCGAGTCCGGTGTCGGAAGCATACGACGATGGACCAGTCAAGAGGGCCAGATGGAGAAGTGTGGCGCCGATGGAGTTCATGGTGTCTCGGGTCTGTAGGTTCGCTGCCACACTACGTTTGTAGCTCTTGTGGTGTCAATAGCGATTCCAAATTTGACTTCACCTTTGCCCGGACAATCCCGTCCACCCAATGTCAGCGGGGCTCCCGCGCTCGCCGTCGATGTGTGAGTCTTCGACCAGATTCCGTAGGCCATTGCCTCAGTTGACGCGCGCGCTCTTCAGCGTGGCCCCGGGGTAGCGGGGCAGGGACGACTGCGTCGGTTACAAGCGATGCCCAACGATTATCGAGCAGTCTGTGCTCGTCTGTGGAGGCCGGATGTCCAGAGTGAAGGAACCCGAGACCATCGAAGCGCTGCTGCAGGGCGCTGCGAAGGTCGCGCAGGAGGAGACCAAGAGCCTCGAGGCCATCCTCGAGAAGCTCCCGGAAGCCGACCAGAAAGAGGCGTTCCGCATCCTGTACGGAGACCTTCCCCAGGTGATGCCCATCCCCGAAGAGGTGCTGAAGACCGCAGCCGCACGGGACTTCGAGGTGGCGTCCTACAAGTTCCACGCCGCGAAGGAGCAGCGCCGCAAGCCACGCCTCGTGAAGGTGGGCGTCATCCAGAACCGGATCGTCAAGCCGACGACGGACCCCGTCGACGTGCAGTTCAAGGCGCTGTGCGACCGCATCGAAGAGATGGTGCACGCGGCCGGGAAGATGGGCTGCAACGTGCTGGGCCTGCAGGAAGCCTGGACCATGCCCTTCGCGTTCTGCACGCGCGAGAAGATGCCGTGGCTCGAGTTCGCCGAGCCGGTCGACGGCCCCTCGACCGAGTTCCTGGCCAAGCTCGCCAAGCAGTACGACATGGTCATCGTCAGCCCGATCCTCGAGCGCGACGAGACCCACGGCGGCACCATCCACAACACCGCCGTCGTCATCGGCAACCGCGGCAACATCATCGGCAGCCACCGCAAGAACCACATCCCGCGCGTGGGCGATTTCAACGAGTCGACCTACTACATGGAAGGCCAGGACGGCCATCCGGTCTTCGAGACCAAGTACGGCAACGTGGCCATCAACATCTGCTACGGCCGGCACCATCCGCTGAACTGGCTGATGTTCGGCCTGAACGGCGCCGAGATCGTGTTCAACCCGTCTGCGACGGTCGGTGCGCTGTCCGAGCCGCTGTGGCCCATCGAGGCCCGCTGTGCCTCTATCGCCAACAACTACTTCGTGGCGGGCATCAACCGGATCGGCACCGAGCGCTTCCCGAACGCGTTCACCAGCGGCGACGGCAAGGATGCGCACAACGAGTTCGGGCACTTCTACGGCTCGAGCTACGTCGCGGCCCCGAACGGCGGGCGGACTCCGGGGCTCTCCCGCGTGCGTGATGGCGTGCTGGTGAGCGAGATCGATCTCAACCACTGCCGCCAGGTGCGCGACAAGTGGGGCTTCCAGATGACCCAGCGGCTCGACGAGTACGCGGAGTGGCTGCGCGCAGCGGCCGATCCCGGGTTCAAGCCGCAGATCATCCGCGACAACGGCCCCGCTGAAGCCTGATGCTCTTTGTCGATGTGCGCGTCGGGGATGCCCGGCGCGATGTGTGGTTTCGCGACGGCACCGTCGAGGCCGTCGAGCCGGCGGGGTCGATCGAGGCGCGAGACGGCGAAGAGACCGTGGTGGGCGGCTGGATCACGCCCCCCATGGCGGAGCCCCACGTCCACCTGGACGCCGCGCTGCTGGGTGCGCGGATGCCCAACAAGAGCGGCACGCTGCGCGAGGGCATCGCGAACTGGGCCGTGCTGCGTGAGTCGTTGACGGTCGAGGACGTGCGCGAGCGCGCCCTGAAGACCGCCGAGATGTATCGCGAGCGAGGGACGCTGAAGATCCGGTCGCACGTCGACACCGGGAACCTGCTGGCCGTCGAGACGCTGGTGGGGCTGAAGCCCGACTTCGAGGCGCGCGGGATGACGCTGGAGGTCGTCGCATTCCCCCAGGAAGGCATCCTCCGGGCGCCGGGTCGGAAGGTGCAGTGGGAACAGGCCGTGGCGCTCGGCTGCGACTGCGTGGGGGCGATTCCCCACTTCGAGCGCACGACCGAGGAGGGCTGGGAGTCGGTGCGCATGGCCTTCGATCTGGCCGAGAAGCACGATGCGAAGCTGGACTTCCACTGCGACGAGTCGGACGACCCCATCTCGCGCAACCTGGAGGTGGTGGCGGCCTGCGCCATCGATCGCGGCTTCGCAGGGCGCGTGGTGACGGGGCACTGCACGGCGTTGCACAGCTACAACCACCCGTACGCCGAGAAGGTGATGGAGCTGGTGGCGACCGCGGGCGTGCAGGTGGTCGCGAACCCGCTCGACAACACGGTGTTGCAGGGCCGCTACGACCGGTATCCGAAGCGGCGCGGCATCACGCGGGTCGACGAGCTGTGGCGGTTCGGCGTGACGGTGGGCATCGGCCACGACAGCGTGCAGGACCCCTGGTATCGGCTGGGTCAGGCGCACATGCTGGACGCGGCATCGATGCTGGTGCACGTGGGCCAGCTGACGGGCGAGGACGAGATGGAGCGGGTGGTCGCGACCCTGTGGACGGAGAACCACCTGCCGTTCGAGCCCGGCCACACGGGGCGAATCGCGGTCGGAGACGCTGCGGCGCTGTACTGGTCGGTCGAGACGGCGGCGGAGCTGCTGATCGAGCGTCCGAAGCCGCGGTTGCTCGCCTGAGCGGCTGCAGATCCGGGCGGGTCGAGCTGGGCGAACGCCCGTTGTCGAGGTCGTCGTGGCGGTGGTGGTCGTCCTGTGCTGGGCGCTCGCTCACGCGCTCTGCGACTCTGGCGCAGACGTCTACCGGACCACGGTCCCCGAGCGTTGCGTGCGCGTCCATTGGTCCCTGGGCCCTCTGAGCCCTCTGCGTGAAACCTGGAGTTCGCCCGGGATGGTTGGTTGGGGAGTCCGTCGGGTGCTACGCTGGTGATGCGGGACCCCTGGGCATGGCCCCCGCTGCACGATGGCAGCGGCGAACGCTCCCGCTTCGACATGTACGAAGAGCTGTTGTCTCTCCTGGACGCCCTCGATGGCGTCGAGCAGAACCCTCGGTTTCACCCCGAAGGCGATGCGTTGTTCCACTCTCTGCAGGTCTACCAGCACGCCGCGGACGACGATGCAGAGCCCGAGCTGCTGGCGGCGGCGCTGCTGCACGACGTCGGCAAGGCCATCAGCGGTCCGGACCACGACGTGGTCGGTGCTGACATGCTGATCGGGCTGCCCGACCGGACGCGGTGGTGTGTCGCACACCATCTCGATCTGCTGCGCGAGCGGCGTCTGACTCAGCGGCGCCTCGCGAACACCCCGCAGCTGCGGGACCTCCAGCGGTTGCGGCGCTGGGACCTCGGTGGACGCGACCCCTTCGCGCGGGTGTGCAGCCCAGAACAGGCCGTGTCGCACGTGCTCGAAGCTCTGGAATCCCTCGGCGGATTCGCCACGGAGTATGCGTGAGTCCCGATACCGGCGCTTGATCGCCGAAGAGGCTGCACGCCTGATGATCGACGAGGAGCTCGGCTACCTCGATGCGAAGAAGAAGGCGTCCAAGACCGTGCTCCGCGGAGGCTGGGCACGACGCAAGGACCTGCCGTCGAACGGGGAGATCCGCGAGGCCGTGCGACGGCTGACGGCGTGGTCGGACGGCGACGACCAGGGGGCGCGGCTGTTCGCGATGCGCATCACCGCACTGGAGCACATGGAGGTGCTCGAGGCCCATCGTCCCCGGCTCATCGGCTCGGTGGCGACGGGCCATGTGCGGCGCGGCAGCGACATCGATCTGCACGTGTTCCCCTCGCATCCCGACCTTCTGGAGCGGGATCTGCGCGACCTTCGCTGGCACTACGAGCGTGAGGACGTGCTGATCCAGACCCCGAACGGCTTCCAGACCTACCTGCACTTCCACGTGGAGGGGCGGTTTCCGCTGGAGCTGTCGGTCTACGAGCCCGCCGAGATGCGCGTGGTGGGTCGGAGCTCGACGGACGGCAAGCGGATCGACCGGGTGTCCCGAACCCGCCTGATCGACCGGATCCGGTCGGACCATCCGCACGACTGGGAGCGCTGGCATCGAACCGGCGTGCTGAACTGGGAGGAAGGGCCCGAACCCGGCCGGTACGACGGGCTTCTCACGAGCGTGAACGCACGCCTCGGTGAGAAACCACCGTGACTGCAGGAATGGCGGCTTCCACTCCTTCGCGGGTGAGCACAGGATGTTCGGCCACGATCTCCTGGATGGGGTGACCACCCTCGAGCAACTCGAGGATGTACTCCACCGTGATCCGGGTTCCGTCGATGCACGGTTTCCCGGTCATGATGTCTGGCTGGCTGGTGATGCGAGTGGTGCTCATTCTCGACCTCGTCGCGGATCCTGTCTCGTTCTCCAGACCACGCGATCCGTTTCGGCCGATAGTAACTCCTGAATCTTCGGTATCCGGCGGAAAAAAATTCGGATGCCCGGGAGCTGTGGCGAGCATGATCGGGGAGGTCGACATCGTTGACGGGCGAACCGCACCGTTGTCGGGGTCGTGGTAGCGGTGGTGGTCGTTTCCATTCGAGCAACGTCGGCTCTCGCGAACGACCCGCCACCCGCCACCACGACGAGCGCTGGCGTCACCATGAGGCCCGTCCAGGCCGCCACGCTTGGGTGACATCTCCCGACAAGCTCGGGTGTCAGGCGCCGGACATGGCCTCGTTGGAGGGGTCCAACGATGCTGATCCGGAGATTCCCATGCTGTCCTTCGCCCTCCTCCTCGCTGGCCCCGCGCACGCGGCTCCGTTCGATGCCCCGACCCAGATCTCCTGGGAGCTTCGGGGGGCGCAGGCTTCGTGTGCGCTGCTGTTCAAGGGGGACACGCCCCAGTACCGCTGTGGGACGGAAGCCTGGAAGCCCGTCGAGCGCTCGACCAGGCGATTGGACCGCGCCCTGAAGCGGTTTTCGCCGGGTCGGGTGCTCAACGCCGTGCCGGAAGGGGGTCGACTGGGACCCACGCTCACCCTGCACGCCCAGCACGGCTCCGTGTCGTTCTCGGTCGCGGTGCCGGAGCTGCTGGAGGTCGTGGACGCGGCGCGGGAGCTCATCGCGGTCGACGATCCGCTGGCGATTCCAGAAGTTCCGTTCACGGAGTGCGACGTCGCGTACCGGTCCTGGATGCGCCCGACTCCAGAGGCTCTCCCGTCGAACGTTCAGAGCCGCGACCTCATCGTCTGCGAATCGGGCGGCTGGGTCGGGTTCGAAGACGGGCATCCGGTCGCACGCGGATTCATCGACGAGGACGGGATGGAGGCGCTCAACGACCTCGCCGAGCCGCTCACGAACCTCGGGACGGACCCGGATCGGTGGCTCGAGCCGGCCTTCTGTCCGACCGTCGTCATGACGCACGCCCGGGGACTCAGCATCGGAGACGAGGAGGTTCCGCGGGACATGTGTGGCTACGCCATCTCGGAGCAAGCGCCGTTCGACCAGCTGCTTCGGAAGCTGGTGCCGTTCCGCGCGTAGGTCGGTCCGGCGCGCAGCGCCCGCTGCGGCCGGTGTCGCGGCCGACCGAGCGCGGGCTGGACCTGCTCGATTGCCCCTGGACGTCGATGCGGCACCCGATGTTCGCGAACCGCTCGGACCGCGCGAGGCCGTGGAGACCCTCCTCCGAGGGTGGGCCTGATCTTCCGAATCCGGAGTGGCGCTACACCCAGACTCCGTCGTCAGCGTCGGGTGGCGTCCCAGCCTTTGGTCTTTCCGTCCGTCGGAACGGGGGTGGGCGAGCGCTCGCCGACGGTGAACGACCGCACTTCGTCGATCGATTCGCCGCCGAAGGTCCCTGTGACGCGAACCGCCAGATCCCCGGTGCCTTCGTACGGAACGGGCACGGTGACCTCCTGGCCGTCCCGGACATCCCCGCTCCACCGGAGCTGCTCCCCGTCCACGGACAGCCCCGTCGCTCCCCACGCCGTGAGCTGGACATCCACGCCTTCACCGCTGAAGACGGCCGTGACCACGGCCTCTTCGGGCTGGACGTCCGCTGAGAGCTCGACCGGGGCGCCGGCCTTCGGAGTGGGCTCGTGGGCTTCCGTGGCGGGTTTGTCGACCTCGGAGACGGGCGGGGACTTCTGACACGCGACCAACAGGACGGAGAGGAGCAGGACCATCAGTTCACCTCGAAGGTCGCGGCGTATTCGCCGGGGTCGTAGGCTTCGACCTCGACGCGGTAGGTGGCGCCCGCCAGGGAGTTGACGTCGATGCTCTCGGTGCAGGGCGGGTCGTTGCAGAAGAAGCGGGAGTCGTCGATGAACACGTCGTCGCGGTACAGGTAGATGTCGACGTCAGCGGTGGAGGTGACGTCGACGGTCATGGGGCCGCCGTTGCCCGTGAAGATGCCGAGCCGGTGGGCGCCGAGGCGGTTGCGGAAGACGTCGCCGTCGAGGTCCATGGTGACCGTGCCGCCATCGGCGCTGTGGTGGACGGGCAGGTTGGCGGACCAGTCGGCGTCGTGGGTCTCGCCGGTGCCGAAGACGTCCTCGACGGGATCGAAGCCGGCTTCGGTGGTGATGGCGTCGATGCCGGGGTCGCTCGTGAGGGTTCGCACGGTGTCGACGTACGTGAAGATGGTGACGAAGGACGGATCGTCTTCGAGGGCGAGGATGCTGGTCCAGAGCTGATCTTCGGGCAGGGCGACGGTGTCGTGGGACTCGGCGGCGGCGTCGAACAGGTCGTAGACCACGAGCTCGACGGCCTCTTCGCTCCACCAGCCGAGGAAGCTGCTGGTGACCTCGAGGTCGTCGTCGAAGCCGCCCACCTGGCCCGGCCCGCGCGTGTCGGTGTAGTCGACGTCGTCGTAGACCAGGGTGGCGACCGCGGTGGCGAGGCCCTCGGAGAAGGCCACGCGCGGATCGAGGAAGGCGCCGAAGGGATGACTGCCGCCCTGGCTGTCGGACCGCGACTCGGTGTTGTGGAAGAAGTGCGTCCACTCGTGCATGGCGATGTGGCGGTCGAACTCGTCGGTGTCGATGTCTGCGGCACCCAGGATGTACAGGGCCTCCTGGGAGTCGGAGTAGTAGCTGGTGCCGATCTGTCCGAGGGTGATGTCGCCGTCTTCGGGGCGGTTTTCGGGGGACCAGAAGACGGTCAGATCGTTCAGGTCGAAGGCGGGATCGACGGCGAGGTAGTGCTCGCTGATCTCGATCATGCTGTCGGACAGGGCGAACGGCCCAGAAGCGCGGTGATCGTAAGAAGTGCCGTTCCAGCCGTCCTCGATGAGCAGGTCGAGGTCGATGGGCACGGTGAGATCGACGTCTCCGAGCCCCGAGGCCCAGAGCAGCCCGTCGGTGTTGTCCTCGACGCGGATGGTGCCGCGATTGCCGGGCAGGGTGACGTCGGCGAGCAGGGTGAGGGTGCCGCTGGCTTCGGAGCCGACGTAGTCGAACGCGAAGTGGCCGTCGGTGTCGGTGGTCTGCTCGGCCAAGAGGTCGCCTGCAGGGTTGCGTAGCTCGACCCGGTGAAATCGGACGGGGAGCTCGCGCGGGTTGGCGTAGTCGAGGAAGCACTCGGCGGCACAGGCGGGTGGCGGGGCTTCGAAGTGCACGGTGCCTTCGATGCGGATGCCGTCTACGTCGGTATCGGTATCGGTATCGGTATCGGTGTCGCTGTCCGTGTCTGCGTCGGTGTCCGTGTCCGTGTCCGCGTCGGTGTCCGTGTCGGCATCGGCGTCGGTTTCGATGGGCTCGGTGGGCGCGGGCTGTTTGCAGGCCGACATCGCGAGCAGAACGGCCAGGGCGGGTCTCATGAGGCCTCCGGTCGCAAGTCTACTGCAGGGACGGGCAGTGTTCGGCGAGGGTTCGCTGGACGTGCGTTCGAATCTGCGTGGCGTCGAGCTTCAGGTCGGGGTCGAGCTGGAACGCGGCTCCGATGGAGGGATCGCCCTTCTTCAGGGGGCCACGGGCGTCCGTCCGCGGGAGGTAGGCCATGAGCCAGCGCGTTCCACGGACGGGCTGCATACGGTCGCGGAACGGGGGCTGTACGCGATCGCCGACGGTGCCTCCGGCGAGGACGAGGCGCAGGGACTCCGGGATCGGGTGCCGAGCGCGAACGGTGGCGCCGACGGTGAACTGGACGTGGGAGGCGATGTCGGGCAGCTCGGTGGTGGAGCCGGGATTCTCGAAGCTCTCGACCTCGGTGATGGTGCCGATGACGATGTCGGGCGACGTGCAGAAGCCCTGGAGCCTGTGGGCGGTGACGTCTCCGAACGGGGTGGCGACCCAGCCGGAAGCGGGCGGCTGGCCTGGGCGGTCGCCTGACGATGCACTGGCCGACAGGGAGAGGAGGAGGGTCAGCATGCTGGTGGTCGTATCTCCCATCCCGGTTGATGAAACGGCTCTGGGGCGAACGGACGCTCCATCACCGATCGACTTCTATAGATTCAACGACCTGTTTCACCACAGTGCGCTGTCGCTCCATGTGCTGGGTGGCCCAGAGGGGCTTGCACACGTCCGTGGGTGTGGCCTGTTCCGTCGCGCCCGCGCTCTGTGAAACCCTCCGTGAGCGGAGCGCTCTGCGAGCGACAGCGCACTGTGGTGAAAAATGGCGCTGGCACCACCGTAATCGTTGTCGTCGATGCCCAGGCCGTTCGCCGTGGAGGGGCATGGCGCCGCCCCAGTCGACCCGGCCCGTTGGCCTCGGATTCCTTGGGAGCGGAGAGAGCTACTCGACGCCGTCGATGATGTCGTCGATGGTGGTGGCCGTGTTGCCCATCTGGTTCACGGCGGTGTCGACCGAGAAGCTGTCCGGCACGTCCAGGCCGATGATCTCGGAGTCCGCCCAGAAGGCCTCGATGCGCTTGGCGCCCTGGCCCTCGGGCAGGAGGAAGACCAGGCCGTACTGCTGGAAGACGTTGGCCAGGTTGGAGCTGAACTCGATGGGCTCGGGCGACAGCGAGCGGATGGCGGCGACCGACCCGTAGGTGTCGTGGTCGATCCACTGGACGGTGTGCGTGTAGCGGCGCTCGGCCGTGCCAAGCAGGGTCACGTTCGCGGTCTCCTCGACCTCTTGCGAGAAGGAGCTGCACTCGTGCGCCAGGAAGCAGTCGCGGTCGCCGATGTCGGTGGCGGAGAAGGCTTCGATGTGGTCGAACAGCACGTCTTTCTCGTGGCTGGTGATCAGCTCGACGACGGGGTCGACGGGGTTGCGATAGGGAACGAGCCCCATGGCGCCGGTGATTCCGGTGACCTCGACGTCTTCGATGCCGGCGGACGCGAGGTGTTCGGGGCCGAGCGTCGCGATGCGGTAGCCGTCGGAGAGGTCTTCGGCGTTCTCGTCGATCAGCGGCACGAGCTCGTCGAGGGTGGCGAGCATGGCGCGGTCGTCGTCGAAGCTCTCGAAACCGAACACCATGAGGTCTTCGAGGTTCTCGGGCGCATCGACGACCTTGCAGCCGGCGACGGCGAGAAGGGTGCTCGCGAGCAGGAGGACGGCGAGGGCGCTCGAACGCATGGTGGAACTCCAGAGATGCGAACTGTATCGCGAGCTCGCGGAGTGTTTCAGACCCCGAGCTTCGCTCGGATGCGGTCGGTGTCGATGTGCTTGGTGACGTCCATGGGCTCGCAGGACCCGCTCGGGTCGAAGTCGATGGGCCCGATGTCGCGGGCGACCCGCAGGGCCGGAGACCACAACGCCGCACTGCGCTTGCCGATTCCCATCAGGGCGGTGGCCATGGCCATGCGGACCTTGACGTCCTCGTCGCGCCAGGTGGCGTCGATGTGGTCGATGCGGGTCTGGAACCAGGCGTCTTCGGGAGCGGACTTCTTCTTGGATTTGGACAGCTCGTAGACGAGGGTGTGGCCGCAGCGGCGTCGCAAGGGGTCGTCGTGCACGGTCCAGCGCTCGGCGAGATCAGCGGCGATGGACGACTTCGCCAGCGTGGCGTCGCAGGACGCGAAGACGTGGGCGAGCTGGCCGGCACCGTTCAGGGACCCGAGCTGGTCGACCTGCGATTCTGCTTTGTCGGCGGTCATCTGCTTGGGGTCGTCGACGAGGAGGCCCACGACCTTGAGCTCGTAGACGTCGCTGTTCCACAGGGTGTCGGCGAGCGCGGGGTCGCGTCCGGCTTCGCGGGTGACCTGCTTGGCGACCTTGCGTAGCTTGGTGAGGCCCACACCGATGGCGGTGAGCGGGCTGTCGGGGTGGAGGGCGCGCCAGTTCGCACGGGCGCGGTTGTCGCGGTGTTCTTCGACGAGTGCGAGGACGTCGGCTTCGTTCATGGATTCTCCCGCGTTCGCCTATCACGGCGGGGTCTGCGGGAGTCGAAGCAGCCGCTCAGAAATCGGGGTCGAAGGACGGGGACCGAAAACGGACGCGCAGAGCGCGAAGCCCCCGGTGCACCAGGTTCGAGGTCTGTTTGCGGTCCTTTCCGATGCGGGTGGCGATCTCGCGGATGCTGTGCGACGCGAGGTAGAGCCGGACGGGCTCGCGGCGACTCGGGGGGAGGTTGGTGATGGCCTGCTCGAGTGCGGTGGCGAGCTCCTGGCCGCGACACGCATCTTCGGGGGTGGGCTGGCGGGCTTCGATGCGTCCCTCGGCCGAGGTGGACATCCGGACCTCTTCGCGATGCCGGGCCCGCTTCTGCTCGTCCAGCACGGTGGTTCTCGCGGCACGGGCGAAATAGGCCCGCCGGCTCGCGGGGTTCTCGAGGGCGGGCACGTGTTCGGGCCGGTCCCGCTGGGCGCGACGCAGGGCCCGGAACACGCGCATCAGCGCCATCTGGGTGAGGTCGTCGAGCTGCTCGCGCAGCGGGGGCGGGCACCTGCGCCGGACCAGGCGACGCATGAGCACATGGTCTTCGTGCGAGAACGGGGAGCTGGACTTCGACATCGGACCTCCCTGTGGATGGCGGCGCGTCCCCGAGGGAGACCGCCCGCCGTCCCCGATTGCTGCATCGGTGAGTCATGTCGCAGTCCGGAGCGTCTCTCCGGGATGCGCGCTCCTGCGCCTTGTCTTCGATGGAGTCCACATGACCGTCCGTACGTCCCTCGCCGCTCTCCTTCTGCTCACCCCGCTCACGGCGGCGGCGTCTCAGCTCGATGGGTTCGACGTCCACGCTCTCGCCGAGGACCGGGGGATCTCCGAGGAAGAGGCAGCCGAGCGTCTTGCCTGGCAGGACGCGCTGGGCGACCTGCAGGATGCGGCCGTTCAGCAACTCGGAGACGATGCATTCGGCGGGATCTGGATCGACGTCGAGGCGGGCGACCGCGTTCAGCTCGGCGTCGTGGCCGGAACGGACGTCGCGCTGGGGGAAGCCCTGCTCCAGCAGCACGGGGTGTCCGCAGGCGGAGAGGTCGTCGAGGTCGAGCGCAGTCTGGCCTCGCTGGAGGCGCTGAACGCAACGGTCCGCGACGCGCTCGTGGACCTCGGTGGCGACAACCTGATCATCGGTAGCCTACGGCCCGACCTGAACGTCGTGCAGCTGGAGGTGCCGACGCTTCAGCCGCTCCCTCCGGACCAGGCCGAGCTGGTCGATCAGCTCGTCGCGCAGGGGGCTGGCGCGGTGGTGGTCGGCCACTACGACGAGCCGGCGGAGCGCTACGCCTGCGTCGGGTCCGACTGCGACCGGCCACTGCGGGGCGGGGTCGCGTTCGATGCCGTGGGGCCGAGCTTCACCCCGTTCTGCAGCACGGGGTTCATCGCAGAGAGCCGGTACGACGGGCTCCTGTACGCGATGACGGCGGGGCACTGTCTGTCCGGGGCGCCTTCGGTCCGGACGGGTGGGGGGACGCCGCCGAACCTGACGGCGCAGACCTCGACCGGAGCGGGACTGTTCATGGGGCAGTCGCACAACTTCATCGACGACCTGCGTGGCGACGTGGCGATCATCGCGATTCAGAACGACCCGGTCAGTCCTCCCGAGAACTGGGTCTTCGTGCGTCCGAGTGCTGGTCGGGGTGTTGCTGGCAGCACGCGTGACGAGGAGTACGAGATCCATCGAGACGGCCGGAGCTTCGTGGGGATGCGTATCTGTGCCAGCGGAATGACCACGGGGACCTCCTGCGGAGAGGTCCGGGCGCTCGGCGTGACGGAGACGTTCAGCGACGGGGCGACGGTCACGAATCTGGGACGGAGCAACCTGTGTATGAACCGCGGGGACAGTGGAGGCCCGCTGTACGCGCGTCACACGGCGTACGGCACCGTGGTGGGCGGCATCAACCTGCGCCCGGTCCACTGCCGGACCTACTACAACGGGATTCGGGGTGCGGAGAACCTGCTGAACGTGGACGTGCTGCACTGACGCACGTCGGATGATCGTCCGGCGCGCAGCGCCCGCTCCGGCCGGTGTCGCGGCCGGCCAGGCGCGGGCCTGCCCTGCTCGACCGGCTCTGGGCCTCGCTGCGGCGCCCGATGTTCGCAATACTCCCGGACCGCGCGAGGCCGTGTCAGCTCGAGTGTCGGAGCTTCCCGAGCGCGCTGGCGCGCTCGTTTCCTCCTGTGGGCCCCCGAGGGTGGGCCTGATCTTCCGAATGACAGGTCCGGACCTTCTCAGGTGGACGCCTCTACGGCCTCGGGGGTCGGTGGCGAGACGAGGCTCACCCCGATGCCCACGACCGCAGCGAGCAGGAACGCCGGCGTGAGCTCTTCGAGGGCGCCGATGTACGGACCGACGACGGGAATCAGCGGCACGGCGAACTTGAACACCGGCACCGCCAGGAAGCCCGTGACCATGGACGCGAGCGCGCCTTCACGGCTGTAGCCGGACCAGAAGAGCGACAGGATCATGACGGGGCAGAACGTCGCGGCGATGCCGGACCAGCCGAAGATGACGAACCAGAAGATCGTGCGGCCCGGGACCAGGAAGTAGACCGCCAGGGCGACCGAGAGGGCGACCGCTCCCAGTCCGAAGGTGGCGAAGCGCGAGAGCCGCACGAGCTCGTCGTCGGGGAGGGTGGGGTTGAGGACCTTCTGGTACAGATCGCGGACTGCGGCGCTTCCAGCGAGGACGAGCAGCGAATCGACCGTGCTCATGATGGCGGAGAGCACGATGGCGATGAACAGGCCCACCAGCACGCCGGGAAGCACCATCTCGACGAGCATCGGCAGGACGCTCTCGCCCCCTTCTCCCAGCACGGCGCCCTTCCCGATCATCGCTTCGCCGGGCTTCTCGAGCAGCACCCTCCCGACGATTCCGACGAGGACGGCTCCGCTGTCGGCGAGCAGGGTCCAGACGAACGCGACGAGGGCGCCCTTCGGGACCTCGGAGGGGTCGCGCAGGGCCAGGAACCGCACGAAGATCTGCGGCGAGCCCAGGAACCCGAGGCCGATCAGGACCAGGGCGACGGTGCCGAGCACGGTCATGAGCGACCACCCTGCGGGACCCGCCGGGGAGAGCAGGCCGGGATCGATGTCGTACAGGCCGGTGAAGACGGCTGCGGGCCCGCCGAGCCAGATGGTCCCGACGATGGGAAGCCCCACCAGACCCACGAACATGAGCGAGCCCTGGAAGATGTCCGACCAGACGACGGCTTTGAAGCCCCCGGTCACGGAGTAGGCCATCACGACGCCGAAGCCGATGAGCACGCCCGTGAGCCAGTCCAGGCCGAGGAAGGTCTCGAAGGCCTTGCCGGTCGCGTCGATCTGAGCCGAGACGTAGATGGTCACGAAGATGGTGAGTGCCACGGCGCTGACGATGCGGATGGCGCCCGAGGAGTCGCGGAACCGGTCCTCGAGGTAGTCGGGCACGGTGATGGACCCGAACTTGCGCGTGGCTTCGTTGAAGGGCTTCGCGAGCAGGATCCACGCGCCCACGACGCCGAGGACCTCGCCCAGCACGACCCAGAAGCCGCGCACGCCGAAGGCGGCCCCCATGCCGGTGAGCCCGAGCAGCAGCCAGCCCGATTCGCCCGTCGCACGCGCGCTGAACGCGACGGCCCAGAACGACAGGTCCTTGCCAGCAGCGAAGTAGTCGCCGATGTCCTCCATCTTGCCGGACGCAGCGATGCCGATGCCGAGCAGCACGAGTAGATAGGCGGCGACGCCCACGATCTTCCAGATGAGCAGCATTTCCATCCGCCACTGGTAATCCATCGGTCAATGCTGCCGCCCGGGCGGGTGACAGGGCCTGGCCATTCCGATAGGTCGGGCGGACGTTGAAAACGGCGGAGGTGACGAATGGCGATTCTGATTCAGGGCGGTACGGTGGTGACCGCAGAGGGCGAGTCGCGTGCGGATGTGCTGGTGGACGGGGAGCACATCGTCGCCGTCGGTGCGGACCTCGAAGCCCCCGCTGGTGCCGAGATCATCGACGCGGGCGGTTCGTACGTGATGCCGGGCGGCATCGATCCCCACACCCATATGGAGCTGCCGTTCATGGGAACGGTCGCGTCCGAGGACTTCTTCACGGGCACGTCCGCTGCGGCGGCTGGCGGCACGACGAGCATCATCGACTTCGTCATCCCGAGCCCTCAGGAAGGCTTGATGGACGCCTTCCAGAAGTGGCGGGGCTGGGCCGAGAAGGCCGCTACGGACTACAGCTTCCACGTCGCGGTCACCTGGTGGGACGACAGCGTCAAGCAGGACATGATCACGCTCGCCACCGAGCACGGCGTCAACAGCTTCAAGCACTTCATGGCCTACAAGAACGCCATCATGTGCGACGACGAGACGCTGGTGAACAGCTTCAAGACCGCTCGTGAGCTCGGGGCGCTCTGCACGGTCCACGCCGAGAACGGCGACCTGGTCTACGTGCTCCAGCAGGACATCTACGACAAGGGCATCACGGGTCCGGAAGGGCATCCCCTGTCGCGTCCGCCGGAGGTCGAAGGCGAAGCCGCCAACCGCGCCATCCGCATCGCCGAGGTGCTGGGCGTGCCGCTCTACCTGGTGCACACCAGCTGCATCGACGCACTCGAGGCCGTGACCCGCTCGCGGCTCGAGGGGCAGCGCGTGTTCGCCGAGGTCCTGGCCCAGCACCTGGTGATCGACGACAGCGTGTACCGCAACCCGGACTGGGATTCCGCGGCCCACTACGTGATGAGCCCGCCGTTCCGGCCCAAGGAGCACCAGGAAGCGCTCTGGCGCGGCCTGCAGTCGGGCATGATCCAGACGACCGCGACCGACCACTGCTGCTTCTGCACCGACCAGAAGCGGATGGGTCGCGAGGACTTCCGCGGCATCCCGAACGGCACGGGTGGCGTCGAGGACCGGATGAGCGTGCTCTGGCACCACGGCGTGCGCACGGGCAAGCTCACCCCGGCGGAGTTCGTGGCGGTCACCTCCACCAACACGGCGAAGATCTTCAACATCCACCCGAAGAAGGGCACGCTGGCGGTGGGGGCGGACGCCGACATCGTGGTCTGGGACCCCGAGGCGACGCGCACCATCAGCGCCAAGACCCACCACCAGAACATCGACTTCAACATCTACGAAGGGATGGAGGTCACGGGCAACGCAGCGGTGACGCTGTCGCGCGGCATGGTGGTCTGGCAGGACGGCGAGCTGAAGACCCAGCGTGGACGGGGCAAGTACCTCCACAAGCCGTGTTTCGCCCCGTACTGGACGGCTCAGAACAAGGTGAACGAGCTCGCCGAGCCCACGGCGGTGACCCGCTCGGCGGCGAAGTAGCGCGTGGCGACATCGGGCGTGCAGCACGTGGTCCGCAACCCGGACCCCGGCCTCATCAACGACGACATCCGACCCGCGACGCCCGAAGAGCGCCACTGGTCGGTGATGAACATGGCCTCGCTGTGGGTCGGGATGGTGGTGTGCGTGCCGACGTACACCCTGGCTGCGACGCTCATCAAGAACGGGATGAACTGGTGGCAGGCGGTCGGCACCATCCTGCTCGGCAACGTCATCGTGCTGATCCCGATGATCCTCAACGGACACGCGGGCACGAAGTACGGCGTTCCGTTCCCGGTCCTGGCGCGTGCGAGCTTCGGCATCGCGGGCGCCCACATCCCGAGCCTGCTGCGAGCCCTGGTGGCGTGCGGGTGGTTCGGCATCCAGACCTGGTTCGGCGGGTTTGCGATCTACCAGCTGTTGAACGCACTCACGGGCGATCTGCTGGCGGGCACGGATCTGCCGGTGTTCGGCATCAACCCCGGTGAGCTCGGGTGTTTCGTGGCGTTCTGGGCCATCCAGGTGGCGGTGATCTACAAGGGCGTCGAGAGCATCCGGCTGCTCGAGACGCTGGCGGCGCCGTTCCTGATCGGCATCGGGCTCTTGCTGCTCGGCTGGGCGTACGTCGCGGCCGGGGACTTCAGCGCGATGTGGGAGATGGAGTCCCAGTTCGGGCCGGGGAAAGACAAGGAAGGGCAGTTCCTCTCGGTGTTCGTCCCGTCGCTGACCGCGATGGTGGGCTTCTGGGCGACGCTGTCGCTGAACATCCCGGACTTCACCCGCTACGCGAAGTCCCAGAAGGACCAGATCCTCGGTCAGGCGCTGGGGTTGCCGCCCACCATGACGCTGTTCGCGTTCATCAGCGTGGCGGTGACCGCATCGACGACCGTCATCTTCGCAGACCCCGTCACCGGGACTCCCGCCGAGCCGATCTGGGATCCGACCATCCTGGCGGGCGAGATCGGCGGTGGCTTCGCGGTGATCCTGTCCCTGTTCGCGCTGGCGGTGGCCACGATGTCGACCAACATCGCCGCGAACGTGGTGTCGCCCGCGAACGCGCTCATCAACGTGGCCCCCGAGAAGGTCTCGTTCCAGGTCGGCGGCTACCTCACGGCCGGTCTGGGCTTCGCGATCCTGCCCTGGAAGCTCATCGAGAGCGCTGGCGACTACATCTTCATCTGGCTGATCGGCTACTCGGCGCTGCTGGGCCCGATCGGCGGCATCCTCATCGCCGACTACTTCCTGCTCCGCAAGACGGAGCTCGATCTGGACGGGCTGTTCAAGCACGACGGCCCGTATCGGTACATCAACGGCATCAACCCGGTGGCCCTGGTGGCGTTCGCCATCGCGGTGCTCCCGAATCTGCCGGGCTTCCTCCATCAGGCGGGCGCGCTCGCCGAGGTCCCGGCCATCTTCGACACGATCTACACCTATGCGTGGTTCAACGGCTTCATCCTGGCGGGTGCACTGCACCTGGTCGGCATGAAGCTGTGGAACCCCCAGCCTACGGAGAATCCAGCATGATCCCGCGATTCGAAGCGAGTTCCTACGACTTCACCCCCTACACGGACGCGAAGAACTACATCGGTGGCGAGTGGCGCGATGCGTCCGGTCCCGATGCGCTCCAGGTGCTGAACCCGCGGTACGCCAAGTCGATGGCGGCGTGTCAGCAGTCCTCTTCGGACGACGTCGACGCAGCGGTCCAGGCGGCACGGGCGGCTTTCGCGGAGTGGCGCGAGTGGCCCCTGCGGGAGCGGGCGATGGTGATGTACGCCGCGCGCGACCTGATGATGAAGGAGGTCGACGAGCTGGCGTGGCTGGTGTCCCACGAGAACGGCAAGATCTTCAGCGAGGCCAAGGCCGAGGTGCTGAAGGGCATCGAGTGCGTGGAGTACGGCTGCTCGCTGCCGAACATCGCGGCGGGCAACCAGCTGCAGGTGAGCCGGGGCGTCACGTGTGAGATCGAGTATGCGCCGCTGGGCGTGGTGGCGGGCGTGACCCCGTTCAACTTCCCGTTCATGGTCCCGCTGTGGATGCTCCCCCAGGCGCTGGTGGGCGGCAACGCGTTCATCCTGAAGCCGTCGGAGCAGGTGCCGCTGTCGGCCCTGAAGCTGGCGCAGATCTTCGACGACGCGGGGCTCCCGAAGGGTGTGCTGAACCTGGTCCAGGGCGGCAAGGAAGCGGTCGAGGGCCTCTGTGATCACGAGGGGATCGACGCGCTGGCGTTCGTGGGCTCGACCCGGGTGGCGAAGCTGGTCTACGGCCGGGCCGCGGCGACGGGCAAGCGCGCGCTGTGCCTGGGTGGCGCGAAGAACCACCTGATCGTGGTGCCAGATGCCGACATCGACGTGACCGCCCAGAACGTGGTCGCGAGCTACACGGGCTGCGCGGGCCAGCGCTGCATGGCGGCTTCGGTGATGGTGGCGGTGGGCGACGTCCAGCACATCATCGACGAGGTGGCGAAGCAGTCGGCGGCGATGGCGACGGGCGAAGACATGGGCCCGATCACGAACCAGGCGAGCGTGGAGCGCATCACCCGGTACATCGACGAGGCCGAGAAGGCGGGTGCGAAGGTGCTGGTGGACGGTCGGGGCAAGGGCCCGGGCGAGGGCTACTGGGTGGGCCCGACGCTGCTGGATGGCGTCACGCCCGAGATGCCGGCTTCCTGCGAGGAGATCTTCGGTCCGGTGTTGTCGATCGTGCACGTCGACACGGTCGAGCAGGCCCTCGATCTGGAGAACAGCAACCCGTACGGCAACGCGAGCAGCGTGTACACGACGAACGGCGAGATCGCGCAGCGCGTGATGGGTCGCGTCGAAGCGGGGATGTGCGGCGTGAACATCGGGGTTCCGGTCCCGCGCGAGCCGTTCGGGTTCGGCGGCTGGAACGACTCGAAGTTCGGCCACGGCAACATCACGGGCTGGGACGGCTACCGGTTCTGGACGCGTCAGCGGAAGATCACGAGCAAGTGGGCGCTCCAGTCCGATCAGAACTGGATGAGCTAGCTCGCGTTCATCCGTGGTTCCATTCGCCGCTGGACACATTCCACTCGGCACTCGCGAACAGAAGTTCAGCTCGGCCTCGTAGAATGCGCCCAGCAGCGAATGGAACACACGGCCTGAACGCAACGCTGCGCTTTGCGGTAGACGAACGACGCGGCACGATTTCCTGCGCGGAAGGCGGTGTGAGACGCACCGTCGAGGCGCGAACCCCTATCTGCGCAGATGCATCACGAGACCCCCTTCGAGGAAGCCCATGAACACGCAAGAGATGATCGACACCTGCCTCAAGCACACGATGTACAGCTGGTCTGCAACGGGGAAGGTGTCTCCGCTGCCGATCGACCGTGCCGAAGGCATCTACCTGTACGGCAAGGACGGCGAGAAGTGGCTGGACTTCAACAGCCAGCTGATGAGCGTGAACATCGGCCACAGCCACCCGAAGGTGGTCGCGGCGATCAAGGAGGCCGCGGACAAGCTGATCTACGCGTTCCCGGGTTCTGCGACGGAGATCCGGGCGACGTTCAGCAAGCGGCTGGCGGAGCTGTTCCCGGGTGATCTGAACACGATGTTCTTCACGTTGGGCGGCGCCGAAGCGAACGAAAACGCGATCAAGGCCGTGCGATTGTTCACGGGCAAGCACAAGATCCTGTCTCGCTACCGCAGCTACCACGGAGCGACGAACGCGGCGATGATGCTGACGGGCGACCCTCGCCGGCTGAAGAACGAGCCGGGTGCGCCGGGCTTCGTGAAGGTGATGGGGCCGTACCCGTACCACTACAGCTTCGGCGACAGCGACCAGGAGATCGTGGCGAACAACCTGCAGTACCTCGACGAAGTGATCATGTACGAGGGCGCGGACACGATTGCGGCGATGTTCATCGAGTCGGTGACGGGCACGAACGGGATCCTGCCGCCTCCGAAGGGCTGGTTGAAGGGCTTGAAGGAGCTGTTGGACAGCCACGGCATCCTGCTGGTGTGCGACGAGGTGATGGCGGGCTGGGGTCGGACGGGCAAGCTGTTCGGCTTCGAGCACGGCGACATCGTTCCGGACATCGTGACGACGGCGAAGGGGCTGACGAGCTCGTACGTGCCGCTGGGTGCGATGGCGGTGAGCGACCGGATCGCGGCGCACTTCCAGGACCACGTGTTCTGGGGTGGGCTGACGTACAACGCGCATCCGTTCGCGTGCGAGATCGGTCTGGCGGCGGTGAACGTGCTGATGGAGGAGGGCCTGGTCGAGAACGCGGCGCGCCTGGAATCGGTGATGCGCAGCGAGATGGACCGGCTTCAGGCGAAGCACCCGAGCGTGCGGGAAGGCCGCTGTATCGGGCTCTTCGGGATGATCGACGTCCAGAAGAACAGCGCAGGCGAGCGGATGGCGCCCTACAACGGGACGCACCCGGCGATGCAGGAGCTGGGGCAGTTCTTCCGCGAGAACGGGCTGTTCACGTTCATCCGCTGGGGCAGCTTCATGTGCAACCCGCCGCTGTGCATCACGGAAGCGCAGCTGCGTGAGGCGTACGCGATCGTGGACCGCGGGCTGGACATCACGGATCGGTACTTCGAGGGCTGATCTGGGGCGAGCGCTCGGTTCGCCACGGAGTCACGGAGATCACGGGGAACGGCACGGAGGCCTGGTCGGCGGGCTCGCGCCGAGGACCGAGGTGCGTGTTGGCAGGGTGTCGACCCTCAGTGCGCGCCCTTCTTCGGGCGCAGCTGAACGCCTTCGTTCTGGTGCTGGTTCCAGGTCGCCGGCGACCAGCCGTTGTCGACCTCGACCATCGAGATGCAGTCCGGGACCGGGCAGACGATCTGGCACAGGTTGCAGCCCACGCACTCGTCTTCGTCGATGATCGGCTGGATGCCGTTCGGGTTCGGATGGATGCACTGGTGCGCGCCGTCGTGGCAGGCCACCATGCAGCGGTTGCAGCCGATGCACGTCTCGGGGTCGATCTTCGCGATCGTCTCGTAGTTCATGTCGAGGTTCCCCCACTCGGAGTAGGCGGGAACGCTCTTGCCCACGACGTCGTCCAGGGTCTCGAAGCCCTTCTCGGCCATCCAGGTGTCGAGGCCCTCGATCATGTCCTCGACGATGCGGTAGCCGCGCAGCATGACCTCGGTGCAGACCTGGACCGAGCTGCTGCCCAGCAGGATGAACTCGACGGCGTCGCGCCAGTTCGTGATGCCGCCGATACCCGAGATGGGCACGTTGAACCGGGGGTCCCGCGACAGGGCTGCGGTCATGTGCAGGGCGATGGGACGCACCGCCGCTCCGCAGTAGCCGCCGTTCGACGACTTGCCGCCCACGACCGGCTTGGGCACCAGGGAGTCGAGGTCGACCCCGATGATGCTCTTGATCGTGTTGATGAGCGACACGCCATCGGCGCCGCCCTTCTGGGCTGCGAGTCCGTGGGGGACGATGTCGCCGACATTGGGGGTGAGCTTCACGAGCACGGGGACGTTCGCGAATTCCTTCGCCCAGCTGGTGATCCGCTCGTTCACGGCGGGTTCCTGGCCGACTGCACTGCCCATGCCGCGCTCACACATGCCGTGGGGGCAGCCGAAGTTCAGCTCGAGGCCGTCTGCACCGGCGTCTTCGGAGCGCTGGATGATCTCCTTCCACTCCTCGCGGGTCTCGACCATCAGCGACACGATGACGGCGTGACCCGGGTACTTCTTCTTCACCTCGGCGATCTCGCGGAAGTTCACGTCGAGCGGCCGGTCGGTGATGAGCTCGATGTTGTTGAAGCCCACGCCGGCGTGGCCCTTCCAGTCGATGGCGCCGAAGCGGCTCGACACGTTCTGGATGGGGGTTCCGAGCGTCTTCCAGACGGCACCACCCCACCCGTGGTCGAAGGCGCGCATGATCTGGTCGCCGGAGTTCGCAGGGGGGGCACTGGCCAGCCAGAAGGGGTTCGGCGAGATGATGCCGGCGGTGTTCGAAGTCAGGTCGGGCATCAGTTCCCTCCGAGGTATGCGTGGATGGCGATAGCGGCGTCGCGGCCCTCTGCAGCGGCGTTCACGACCTCTTTTCCGCCGTTGCGGCAATCTCCGCCGGCGTACAGGCCTTCTCGGCCGGTGGCTCCGTGATCGTCGGTGACCACACGGCCCCATTGGACCTCGACCCCGTCGAGGGCTTCGAGCAACGCGCCCTGCTTGGTCTGGCCGATGGCGACCAGGACCAGGTCGCAGTCGATGACGTGTTCGGTGCCCTCGATGGGCTGCTTGTGCTCGTCGACGCGCACACAGCGGACGCCCGTGACCCGGCCGTCCTTCGACGCGTAGCCGATGGGCTGGGTGCGCCACACGCCCCGTGCGCCCTCGACCTTGGCGGCCTTCCACTCGTGGGTGTAGCCGCTCATGTGGTCTTCGGTGCCGCGGTAGACCATGCGGACATCCGTGGCGCCGAGCCCGAGCGCTTCGCGGACGACGTCGATGGCCGTGTTGCCGCCTCCGAGCACGGCGACGGTGCCGATGTCGGACATGTCGAACGGGCCGAGCTTGAACTCCTCGATCCAGTCGACCGCGCCGTGGATGCCGTCGATGTCGGTCTCGGTGCCGAGGTGACGGTCGGGGCCGAGCCCGAAGCCGACGAAGATGGCATCGAAGTCGCGCTCGAGGTCGGCGAACGTGACGTCTTCACCGATGGAGACGCCGGTCTTCACCTCGATGCCGCCGATACCCAGGATCCAGTCGACTTCCTGGGTGCTGCGGTCGGCCTTCATCTTGTACGGCGCGACCCCCGTGGTGTTGAGGCCGCCCATCACATCGCGCTTCTCGAAGATGGTGACGCTGTGGCCGAAGCGACGCAGGCGGTGTGCAGCAGCCAGCGAGGCAGGACCACCGCCGAGGCACGCGACCTTCTTGCCGGTGTCGGGGCCGGCTTCGTAGAACTCCCAGCCCTTCTCGAACGCGATGTCGGTCGAGAAGCGCTGGAGCTTGCCGATCTGGATGGGCGGGCTGTCTTCGCGGTTGTAGACGCAGTCGCCCACGCAGAGCACCTCGACCGGGCAGACTCTGGCGCAGCTCATGCCCAGGATGTTGCTGTCGAAGATGGTCTTCGCCGAGCCCTTGACGTTGCCCGTGGCGATCTTCCGGATGAACGTGGGGATGTCGATCTCGGTGGGGCACGCCTGGATGCACGGCGCGTCGTAGCAGTACAGGCACCGCTCGGCTTCGGCGATGGCCGCCTGGAGCGTGTAGGGCGCCTTGAAGTCGTCGAACACGACCTCTGCGCGTTCGGGAGAGAGCTGCTGCGACACGGGGAGACCTCCTGCGATGCCGCCGCAACCTAGCAGCTTTCCCCCGAGCGCGGGCAAATCAGAACGACGGTTTTACAGGATCTCGGTGCGCTCGCTCGGACCCGCGGGACATCGGGCCGTCGACTGCCTACGGGATTCGGTACACCGTGTATTTCTCGTGCCAGTTCCGAACGGCTGGAGTCCGGTCCATCGTGGTCGGGCTCGCCACCCTGATGTGCGTGCTCGCGTGCGCCCGTCCGCAGCCGTCGCCGGGCATCCAGCGCCTGTGCGCGGCCGGAGGGAGTACGGATGGATGGCTGGCATCCCGACTCGCCGAGGCCGATGCCGAGACGGTCGCGAACGAGGTGATGCTCGGCGCGCCGACGGTGCTGTGCCACGATGGACGGGAGGAGACGATCGAGCTGACCTGGATTCACGTCGAGCGCAGCTTCGTGGAGGACGGTCGCGTGAAGCGCCGGCAGGACTGGTTCGAACGCGGGGAAGAACCCAGCGGCTCCCGAACCTCGTCGCTCGTGGTCGAACACGACACGGAGCCCACCTCGACCTGGACGTTTGCGGGCCGGGAGCGACGCTGAATCGAGCGACGGTCGTCCCCGTCAGCGCTGAATTCACCCCTTCGAATGGGGCTTCGCGAGGGGAGACCTAAGCGAGACAGCGCCAACCGACCGAGGAACGAGGGAGGGCGGAGGCCGAGAATCGGCCGGAGGTAAAGGAATCGAAGCAGGGGTCGGATGGACTCCGCCGGAACTGACGTACACTGTAGCCGTGTTGTTCCTCCTGCTCGGGGCCTGCGTGTCCACGCCGTCCACTCCGCCTGCTGCCTCTGGTGAGTCGCCCGCGTCTTCGGACGATGCCGCCGAGTCGGCCGTTCCCGCAGCGCCGTGGAGCGTCGTGGTGGCGGACGGCAGCAACAACGTCACCCGCGTTCAGCGCGGTCCAGACGAGCCCGATGCACGGTGGTCGTACGATCCGATGACCCCCGAGCGCAGCTCCAGCGGCACGTACTCGGGCGGAGATCCCGCAGAAGGCGTGCTCGACGACGCGGCGGTGACCGACCTGTGGGTCGCGGTCGATGCAGCGTTGTCGGACGAGTCGGGACACGCAGAGGCCCGGGCGATGGGCACCGTCTCCCTGACGGTCACCCGCGGTGGAGACACGCAGACCGTCGTGCTGGACCGCCAGGCCGGGGCCACTCTGTTGGAGACGCTCCCGTCGCACTGAGGTCCGTCGTCGGGACCCACTGTCGGCCCGACGACCGTCGGTGACGGACGTCCGTCGGTCGGTCTACGGGCAAACCTGCGTTCTGGGTTGGCCGCCCGCTTGCAGGACAGCGGGGTGAACTGGAGGTTCCCATGTCCCACGCCGCTGCCGCATACGACCCCGCCTGCGATCACACCCTGGAACGAGGAGACACGTCCGAGGCCGACCTCGACGAGGAGCTTCGTCGAATGCGCCTCTACGCCCTTCGAAACCGGGTGCTGAAGGGGCTCCTGTCCCTCGTCGTCGGGTGGGGTGGCCTCACCGTCCTCTCCATTCTGGGTCTCACGGCGTTCGACCCGTTCGGGGCGTCTGGCACGTTCGGTCTGGTGGTTCCCGTCCTGTTCCTGGGCAACCTCGTCATGTCCGTGGGCCTGCTGGTGCTCGTCGTGTTCGCAGGCACCCACCTCGCGCTGAACGAGCGTCTGACGCTCCTCGGGAAGCTCGGCTGGGTGGCAGCCACCTGGTTCTTCGGTTTTCCACTGCTGATCTACTTCAACGCGCACGTGTTCTCCGAGACGGGCTCGGACCTCGACGATCCCATCGGATACTGATCGGTGCTGATGCGTACTGAAATGGCTTCCCCGGACGACTGACGCCGCATTCCGGGGGCGCGAAGCACGGATGTCAGGAATGCGTAAGGCGCCTGCATCCAGTCTGGGTGGTCTTCGAGAGAGGAACACCCGGATTTTCGGCGTTCGGGGGTCCCGTGTCGCGCCCCGCTGGGGTAGGTTGGCGCCGTGATCACTTTGTTGACCATGCTCACGGTCTGCGCACACGCCCAGGAAAGCACCGCTGCCGACGGCTTCAACGCCTGGGGGTTCACCACCGGTGCTCAGGACGGCGACCTGCGCGACCCCGTCACGTTCAACCGTCCGGGACAGGTCAACAGCCTGGAGTGGTACGCCGCCGGAATCCTGGGGTACGCCAAAGCGCCGCTGTACCTCGTCGAAGACACCGAGGGCGACATCGTGCGCACGGCGGCCCTCGACAACGTGCTGGGCCTCGATCTCGCAGCCGGTGTGGCGCCGGTCGATCGCGTGCGCCTCGATCTGTCGGTGCCGGTGTTCGTCGCGAGCGGCGGGCAGTTCGGGCGCGGCGGGCCGGCCTTCGGAGACCTGACGGCGGCCGCGATGGTGGTGCCCTACACCTTCGGCACCGATGACGAGGGCGGGGTGGGCATTCGTCCCTGGATCGCCCTGCCCACAGGGGCTTCCGCGCGCTACCTCGGCTCGCGGGCGGTTCGTGGTGGCGCCGATGCCAGTGTCACCGGCGCATTCGGGCCGTGGACGGTCACGGGCTCCGGTGGCGTCGCCTTCAACGGGTCGATCGACGCCTTCAACATCGCCGGGTCCGACACCATCGTGCTCGGCGGCTCCGTCGGTCGCTTGATCGGCGACCAGACCGGCGTCACACTCGAAGGCCACCTCCGGGTGCCGCTCGCCGACCAGTCCCAGCCGTTCCGCGAGAGCCCGGGCGAGGCGCTCCTGTCCGTTCGGCATCGCCTCGAGTCCGGGGCGCACTTCCTCGGGGGCGTGGGCACCAGCGTCACACCGGGCGTGGGCTCGTCCGAGGTCCGGGTCTTCGTCGGGGGCGGCTACGGCCTCCTGAAGCGCCCGCCTGCAGACACCGACGGTGACGGATTCATCGACGAAGTCGACAAGTGTCCCGAACAGCCGGAGCTCGAGCGCAACGGCTACAAGGACGACGATGGCTGTCCCGACGAGCTGGCCGAGGTCACGCTCCACGCGGTGCACCCCGCCGACGAGCGCGTCGAGGTCACCTGGAACGTGTCCGTCGACGACGCCGAACCCAATGAGTACGTGAGCACGCGCGATGTGGTGCTGCGCGACCAGATGCCGGGCGAGGAATGGGACGTGCTGGCCCGTGCAGAGTGTCTGGACGGCACCACCTCCGCGGTGCTCGCGGAAGGGCCGAACACCCTCGAGGTCGAGCTGGCGGGCTCGGCGTTCCCCACGCGCTTCCTGGTCGTCGACGTCGAGGACGAGCCGATCGACAACGCGCGGCTGAAGCTCGTCGACCAGCCCGAGATCTGCCCGTTCCCCGATGCGCTGCACTTCTTGCCCGACGGCGAGGTCACCCTCGAGTTCTGGCCCGGCGCGTACCAGGTCACGGCGAGTGCCGAAGGCTTCGAGACCCGCGTCGAGGGCCTCGATGTGGTGGATGGCGAGCAGACCGTGAAGATCCAGCTGTCGCCCAACCGCACCGAGCTCGAGGACGACCAGATCCGCATCCTCGAGAAGGTGCTGTTCGAGACCGCATCTTCGAAGATCAAGCCCATCTCGTTCCAGCTGCTCGACGAGGTCGCGGCCGTGCTCATCGACCGCGACGAGATCGAGCTGATCGAGGTCCAGGGCCACGCCGACGAGCGCGGGTCGTCCTCGTACAACCTGAAGCTGTCGACCAACCGCGCCAAGGCCGTCCGGCAGTACCTGGTCGATGCCGGAGTCGCCCCCGAACGCCTGGTCATCCAGGGCTACGGCGAGGATCAGCCGCTGCAGGTGGGCTCCGACGAAGCCGCGTGGGCCCAGAACCGTCGCGTCCAGTTCGTGATCCGGGAGAGCACCGATGCTGCCGAATGAGCCCCGCATCGCCGTGCGTGTCGCAGGTTCGATCGCCACCGGGCTCGTGCTGGCGGGCCTCTCGAGCACTGCTCGTGCAGAGGGCGGGGCAGAGCTGCCCGGCCAGACCGTGCTTCCCGCGACCATCCTCAACGTCGACATCCTGGATGCGAACACCGAGACCTTCACCTGGAACGGTGCAGGTCAGATCTTCGTGATCGGTCCGCAGGGTGCGGTTCTCGGGCTGTTCGGTCCCGGCGACACCATCACGCCCATCGACGGAAACGGGGCCTACGTCCTGTCGCTGCAGCAGTCGCAGACCACCTGGGACATCGCGGTGTCCGGTGCGACCGGCGGCCGGGTGTGGTCCACGACCTGGTCGCTCAACTCGGGTGGGGGGTTCGCCGAGGGCGCGATGCTCACGTCGTCGTTGTACGCCCGGGTGGAGCGTGGGCTCACCGATGCCGTCACCGAGGTCCGGTTCGACTCGGTCGGGGGCGCGGCGTACCTGCTCGCGGCCACCGCCCAGGGGGTTCCCGACGCCCGCGCGAGCTCCCAGGCCGACACCAGCCAGAGCCTCGCCGACCAGTGGCCGTTGTACCTCAACCCCCCCGAGGCCTCGGCCAACCAGGCGCTGA
This sequence comes from Myxococcota bacterium, assembly GCA_965224055.1. Taxonomy (GTDB): domain Bacteria; phylum Myxococcota_A; class UBA796; order UBA796; genus JACKEQ01. The sequence goes on from OZ245034.1 coordinate 9,056,352, forward strand.
CGCCGAGCATCTTCAACCTGTCGTACGCCGCAGCCCCCGAAGACTGCGACAACGTCGAGATCGTCGGCACCTTCAACTTCGTCTCGACCCTGCCGGGGGTGTACCACCTGGTGTGCGACATCGACGAGGACGGAGACCTGGAGCTCACGGACTCCAACGATCTGCACATCCTCGGCGTGGGAACCGCAGGGTTCAACCAGTTCAACTGGGACGGCACCAACAACCTGGGCGCCATCACCCCGCCGGGCACCTACGACTGCCAGCTGATCATGACCGCGGGTGAGCAGCACTTCATCGCTCGCGACGTCGAGACCGCCTACGAAGGCATCCGGATGTTCGAGGTCGACGGGTCGGGCGGCCGCACCCCGCTGCCGATGTACTGGAACGACCAGCTGGTTCATCCCGATGCCATCCTGATGCCGAACGGCGAGCTCGGACTCGAGCGGTCGGGGCCGTCTGGCGTCGACAGCGGGCCCAGCACCGATCCCTTCGACGCCAACGTGAACGCGCGCGCCTGGGGCAACTTCACCGAAGCCGGGAAGGGCGACCAGGCGCTGATGGACACGTACTCGTGGTTGCGCGAGCAGCGCAGTGCCGTGTTCCCCATCACCGTGTCGGGCACCGACGACACCGACATGGACGGCATCACCGACCTCGACGAGACCTGTCTGTACTGCTCGGACCCCAACCTCCCCGACTCCGACTTCGACGGGCTCGGCGATCTGGACGAGGTGAACGGCCCGTCGAGCGAGTGCGACCCCGATTCCGACGACGACACCGTGCTGGATGGCGACGAGGTCCCCGATCCGTCCGACCCACGCGACTCCGACAACGACACGATCCCCGATGTGCTCGACCCTGACGACGACAACGACAACGTGCCGACGATCGACGAGAGCCCAGACGGAAACGGCGACCCCCTGGACGACGACACCGATGGGGACATGACGCCGGACTACCTCGACATCGACGATGACGGCGACGGCCTGCTGACCGCGACCGACGAGGACACGAACAACAACGGCAATCCCCAGGACGACGACGACGACGGGAACGGCATTCCGAACTACCTCGACCCCCTCGAGATGGACACGGCAGACACCGGTGGAGACGCCGACACGGACACGGACACCGATTCGGACACGGATGCGGATGCCGATGCAGACGCGGACGCCGACACGGATGCGGATGCCGACACGGATGCGGATGCCGACACGGATGCGGATACGGACGCGGATGCGGATGCGGATGCGGACGCCGATGCGGACACGGATGCGGATGCAGATGCGGACGCCGACGCCGACGCGGACGCGGACGCCGATACGGACGCGGACACCGATACCGACACCGGAGACACCGGTGGCGATGCGGACACGGACGCCGACACGGACACCGATGCGGATGCCGATGCCGATGCGGATTCAGACGCCGACGCGGATGCGGATGCCGACGCGGATTCAGATGCGGACACCGACGCCGACGCCGACGCCGACGCCGACGCCGACGCCGACGCCGACGCCGACGCCGACATGGACACCGACACCGACACGGACGTCGAGACGGGGGACACCGGCGGACCCGACACCGGAGACACGGCAGCACCGGTGAGCACCGCCGAGACGGGCGGAATGCAGACCGGCGCCACAGCGGACACGGCCGAGACGGGCGCTCCGCCCATCGACACCGCTGAGACCGGGGCCACAGGCGATACCGGAGAGGCCGATACCGACACGGACACCGATTCGGACTCGGACACCGACACGGACACGGACTCGGACACCGATGCCGACACCGATGCAGACACGGACACCGACACCGACACCGACACCGACACGGGGCCGGTCGTGAACCGCTACTTCGAGGGTGGCTGTCGCTGCACGAGCCTGGGCGACGGTGGAGCTGGAGGGCTGCTCATCCTGGGGGCTGTGCTGCTGGGTGTCCGCAGGCGGAGAGCATGAGCACCGACGAACCCGCAGGCATGGGGCAGCTGCGGATCCTCTGGCCGGCGTTCCTGGTCTCGCACGGGATCCTCTTCGGGGTGTTCATGTTCGGGTTGGCCGGCCAGGCCGACGTCGCGCCCACGGTGCCCATCGCACTCGCTGTCGTAGCGTTCGCGGAGTGGGCGTTCGGCCTGTTCCTGGCCCCGCGGTTCTTCGCCCAGCTTCACGCGCAGTCGGCGTGGCTCGTTCGCTGGGCGTTCTTCGAATCCGTGACCATCATGGCGGGCGTCGCGTCGTTCACGGGCGGTCCGGTGATCGTGTCGGTGGTCCTGTTCGTGCTGGCACTCGTCGGGATGGTGCTCACCCGGCCCACCCTCGAAGCCGTGACCGCGTGGGAGGTCCGACGGCTGTCCGACGAGTAGTCGTCAGCGTTCGAGCTGGATGATCCGGCGGACGTTCTCGACGCTGTTGGGGTGCAGCGCGAAGTGCAGCTCGACCAGCTCGTGCTCGGGTGTGCAGTGCTCGATGCAGAACGGGGCAGCGGCCTCGGTGAGGATGACGGTGTCGACCTCCTCGATCAGGGCCAGGGCTGCGTCGGGCATCTCGAGGTTGGCGGCGCCGACGTACACGCCATCCGGGGCGGACGCAGCCACCTGACGGCCGATGACCTCCTCGGTGTTGGCGTCCTGACAGATGAAGCCGAGCCGAGCGGTGCGCGAGAGCCCCCGCAGCGCCTTCCGGGTGGCGGGATGCAGGCCGTAGGTGACCGCGTGGACGCGTCGACCGGTGCCGGCCGCCCATTCCTGGACCTCGTCGAGATGGAAGGCCGAGGTGACGACGTGGCGCAGCTTTCCGCAGGTGTCGCAGTCCTCGGTCAGGGCGTCCAGGAGCAGGTGCTCGACGCGCACTCCGAAGGCATCCGACAGGTCTTTCGCACACTCGACCGACTGGTGAGCGGTGCACTCCACGAAGGCGACCGTGGGGTGGCGTGCATCCCAGGAGGGGGCGCGCTGGGCCACCAGCCGGGACACGGCGACCGGGTTGATGCCGAGCTGGTTGGCTTCCTGGAACAGCTTCTCGATGAGCGCGTTGGCGTTGTCGACGACGGCCGAGGACACGGGACTCGCGCGCGACTCGTCGACGAACATCCCCACGCCGGGGCGGGAGATCAGCAGCCCGGCAGCGCGGAGCTCGAGGTAGACCCGATGCACGGTGTTGCGATGCACCCGCAGCTCCGCAGTGAGGTCGCGGATCGAGGGCAGCGCTGCACCTGGAGCCAGGTCGCCGCTGATGATCGCGTAGCGGATCTGCTCTTTGATCTGGATGTGCAGCGGAACGGCAGATTGGCGGTTGACCAGGATCTCGGGAAACCGGTCGCCAGAGGGGAGCGCGGCGCCGTCGTCGGTCAGCGGGTCGCTGACGAAGCCCTCGCGGGCAGGGCTGTCGGGGGCCATCGCTCCTCCTCGTGCTCTCAAGTCGGCGACGTCAGGTGTTCTTCCCTATTCCGCCGGCCCACGCCCGGAAAACGTGCTCGTTCCTCCGCGCATTTCGGGAGCACTCACGGGGTGTCGAACACGAAGGGGTACTTCACGATCACGATGCCGCCGCCCGGGGGCTTGGGGAACGTCCAGCGCTTCACCTTCGCGAGCACGCACTCGGTGAGCGATGGGTTTCCGATGGAGTCCGAGTCGGCCGATGCCGCGCTCACGGTTCCCTCGGCGGAGATGACGAACTTCACGACGATCTTGCCGGCGAGCTCGGGGTGCTTCGCGAGCTCGGATTCGTAGCAGTACTTCATCTGGCCCGAGTACCGGCGGACCACGCGCTTCACGATGTCGGGGTCGAGGCTGCCCAGCACGGACGCCTCACCCAGGCTCGTGGTCGGAGTGGCGGGTGTCACCACCTCTCCTCCGCGGACGATGCGGAGGCTGGGGTCCGCAGCGTCGGAATCGTCGGTCGAGCCGTGCGGGTCGTCTTCGTCCAGCACCGACAGCTCGGGCGGCGGGTCGGTTCGCCAGTGCACCCACGCGGGGTCGCGGCCGGTGTCGTCGGCCTGGTCGATCAGCGTGTCGACGAATCCCACGAGGTCCTGGGCGGTGCGGTCGGCCGGGAGCCACAGGTACACGTCCTGTTCGTCGGGGTACTGGACGCGGATGTTCGCGATGATGGCGGGGACTTCGGACCAGGGACCCTCGACGGCGGGCCCGATCTCGCCGCGCTGTGCCAGGCCCACCTGCGCCACATCGCCCTCGACGACCACCACGATGCCGTTCGCCACGATCTCGACGAATCCATCGCTGCTGTCGCCTTCGGGACGGATCTTCAGCGTCTTCAAGGACATCGGGTCGTCCGGACCCTGGACCACCCAGTGGACCTCGCGGGCCGAGTCGGGTTCGTGGGCGAGGACTGCGGACAGCGGGGTGTAGGGGGACGCTTCGATGTTCAGTCCAGCCTCCTGGACGAGCGCGGGAAGGGGTCCCGGCGAGGTCTCTTCGCCGTCCAGCAGCACGGTGCCGTCTGCGAGGAAGGTCAGGGTGGGTCGGGGGAGAATGCCCCGGCGGACGGTGTCGGTCTTCAGGGTCGGGAGCTCGACGCCCAGCTCGGCGAGGGCGGCGTGGCGGACCTCTGCGGCGCTGATGGTCTCCTGGTGGGTCTCGAAGAGCCGAAGCCCCGTGTAGCCGAGGAGCAGCGCGCCGGGGACCAGTGCGAGCCCCGCTGCGACGGTGCCGATTGCGGCGCGACCGCCCAACAGGCCTTTGAACAGGGGTGCGACGAGCAGTGCGGTGGCGAGGAGCCCGGCCAGCATGGCGGCGACGGACGCACCGATGGCGGGGCCGAGTGCATCGGCGGTGAGTGCCAGGAGCTGTCCGCGCATCTCGGCGGATGCGTGCGCCTTGGCCTGGTACCAGGGGGCGCCGGTGATGGCGACGAGCTGGATGGCCTGGCTGCACAACGCCAGGGTCACGAGCCCGCCGACCGTTGCGCGCACAGTCGCCAGCCGGCCGTTCTCGTCGTCGTCGGTGGACGCGAACACCGCCACGAGCGCGATGGCAGCCGTGCCCAGCAGTGCGATGACGACCCCGGACACCGAGCCTGCGACCACGAAGCCGGCGGCCGCCAGGAAGACCGGAATCGCGGCGACGGCGTGCAGCACGGTCAGGCGCCGGTCCTTCACGCGCACGGCGGTCCCCAGGCCCACCGCCGCTCCCATACCGGCCAGGGTGAGCGCGGCGATGAGCCCTCCGGCGATGAGGGGGAAGAGCGCCACGAACTGACCGGCTGCGGCGAGGGTGGCGTACATCTCGGGGGAGCAGTTCGCGAGTGCCCGGTCGAGCATCGTCAGCCCCTGCAGTGTTCCGACGGCGCCGAGAAGCAGGACGCTGGTTCCGATCAGCAGGTGCAGGGCTGCGGGGACCCGGAGGCGTGTGGCGGCGAGCACCCCGGCGGCCGCGACGAACAGCGGCATGCACAGCCCTCCCATCAGGATGACGTACATGAAGGGGCCGCCGTCCTTGAACATGACGATGGGGTCGAGCATCCGACGCTCCGGGGCTGGGATTCGCCGGATGTAGCCCAGCCTCGGAATCTTGTCGCGATCTCCAGAGAACGAGGGTGGGCCGGCAGAATCGCTACTGGGACGAACGGCGCAAGACGAAGGGCCACTCGACGATGACGATACCGCCGCCAGGGGGTTGGGGGAATTTCCAGCGCTCCACCTTGGTGACCATGCACTGGGTGAGGGCCTGGGGGCCGGATGCGGCGGAGTTCCGGCCAGACCGGTTCTCGGCCGAGGCCACCGCACCGCCGCGGGGCGCCTACCTGCCGTTCGGTCTGGGGGCCCGCAAGTGCATCGGACTGCGCTTCGCCGAGCTCGAGGCCCGGCTGCTCCTGGGGCGTTGGGCAGCGGAGGTCCGGATCGAGCCCGAGTCCACGGGGTTTCCGGAGCTCCAGCCTTCGATCACCGCGCGTCCGTCGGGCCCGGTGTGGGCGCGGGTTGCTCGGCGCTGAACGACGAAAGCCCCCGTCCCGGCGAGCGGGACGAGGGCCTTCGAAGGCGTGATGCGCTGGGAACTACCAGCGGTTTCCGCGGTGGCCGCCGCCGCCGCCGCCGCGACGCTTGTCCTGAGCCTCGTTGACGCGGATGGTGCGCCCGTCGAGGTCGGTGCCGTCGAGGCCTGCGATGGCCTCCTGTGCGGCCGACGCATCGGTGAAGGTGACGAAGCCGAAGCCGCGGGAACGACCCGTGTCACGCTCGGTGATGACCTTGGCCTCGGTGATCTCACCGAAGCCGTCGAAGGCGGCGTGCAGGGAACTGTCGTTGGTGTCCCAGGAAAGGCCACCGACAAAGAGCTTGTTGCTCATCTGAATCTCGTTTCTCTCATGCGACACGATGGTCGCGCACCGGGCAAGAGGCCCGGACCGTGGACGCCCGATTGGCGTCCCCTGGTGAGCACTCCCTTCTCATCGAAGGCGAGTCTGCTCTCCGCCGGCTGACTAACGCAGGCAGGCCACCTGTCCACGACTCCGCACGAACTCTTGGGGATCGCGCGGGCTCTGGTCAGCGCGCGAGCAGGGCGTTCATGGCCGTGGTGAGCTCGGCGTGGAAGGCGTGAACGGCCTCGGTGTCGTCCGGTGTGGTGGCGGGCGGTGTGCGAGGTGGATCGACGTAGCCCGTGAGCCGGACGGGGCGAGGCAGTGCGGTCGGGCCGACCCCGCGTGCGAGGGGGAGTGGCCAGCGCAGGTGCTCGTAGACCTGCCGGGTGAGCGCGCTGTCGTACACGTGGTAGATGCGGTCTGCGGCGGGGCAGCCGGCCAGCACGACCGGGGCCTGCATCTCGATGGCCAGCCGGACGAATCCGAAGCGGTCGTGCCACAGACATCGGTTGCGCTGGGTCGAGGGGCGGATGGCCTCTCTGGTTCCGCCGGGAGCCAGCATCAGCAGGCCTCCCTCTGCGAGGACCCGACGCCCGGCCTCGGGGCTGGCGGGGCGGATGCCGAGGTCGTGGCACAGTCGACGGAGGACGGGGACCCGGAAGAGGTTGTCGTCCCCGAGCCCGATGGGCTGCCGACCCGTCGCTTCGATGATGTCCCGAGCGATGAGGAAGGCGTCGTAGCTGGCGAGGCTGTGGTGCACGATCAACATCACGGGACCGTCCACGGGAACGTTCTCCACCCCCACGCTCGAGAAGCGGTGGTAGCGACGGAGAGGCCCGAGGACGGCCCGCGCGACGGCTTCGGCCCACAGCGGGATGACGTGACCCATGCCGGGCCACGTAACCCCCGTGATCAGTTCTCCTGGAGGACCACCACGGCGTAGGGGCTGTCGGTGAGGTCCCCCGAGCTGTTGGTGCAGGTGATGTTCACGGTGTCGCCCGCCCAGGCCGTGACGCCGCAGTGGCGGCCTTCGGAGTACGAGTTCACCTGAACGTGGGCGCCGCTGTTGAAGTTGCTGCCCGCGAACTGCAGCGAGTAGGTGCCGGTGTCGGTGCGGGTGGCGGTCACCAGCCCCGCTCCGTCGTTGTGGAACGTGATGGGCTCGTAGCTCGCGGCCGCTTCGTCGTCGGCCAGGGCGTAGGCCGTGACCTCCGCCGTTCCGGGCACGTCGCCGAACAGCGACACCAGGTAGGCCATGTCCGTCGACGTTCCCTCGTTGTCGAAGCAGCGGACCTCGACCGTGTCGAAGAGGTACGAGTCGACGTAGCAGTGGCCCGTCGTGTCGTTGTAGGCGGTGACCTGGACGTTCGCGATGTCGAAGGCGGCGAGCCCACCGAAGGTGATGGCGTACTCGCCCGTCGCGTCGCGCGTCGCGGTGACCGTGCCGTCTCCAGCGCCGTTGTTGGAGCGGTTGGCCTGGGGCGTGTAGCTCGCGGACGCCTCGTCGTTGGCGTAGGCGAAGCCCAGAACGGAGGCCGGGTCGAGCTGGGCGTCCACCCCGTCGTCGAACACGGTGACCACGAAGCGGGAGTCGGTGTTGTTGCCCGCATCCGTGCAGCGGACCGACACCACGGAGCCCGCGAACCCGGACCAGTGGCACAGCTCCTGCCCGTCGCCGTTGTAGGCGGTGGCGATCGCGACGGGGTCGTCCAGGGTCAGCCCGGCGAAGTCGACGTCGTACCGACCATCTCCGACCCGGGTGATGGTGATGTCCCCACCCGCTGCGTTGTACGCGTAGGTGACGGTCGGGGAGTAGGGGGCGGCCGCGGACTCCTGATTGGCGTACGCGTAGCCCACGATGCCGGCCATGAAGGGCTCGTCGGTGTCGGAGTCCGTGTCGGCATCGGTGTCGGCATCGGTGTCGGCATCGGTGTCGGCATCGGTGTCGGCATCGGTGTCGGAGTCGGAGTCGGTGTCGGCATCGGTGTCGGCATCGGTGTCGGAGTCCGTGTCGGCATCGGCATCGGTGTCGGTGTCGCTCTCGGCCGGGGTCGCGGGGTCACCCCCATCGCAGCCCAGGGCGAGGAGCGGGAGCAGCAGAACGGGAAGCAGGCGAACAGTCATCGGGATCCTCCAGAGGATGTCGTCCCGGTGAACTGCAACGCAGATGCCAACTTCGCGATGGGGCGGGCTCTGCGAAACACCCCGTGAACACGGGGCCTTTGCACGGTGCGCGGCGGTGCGCGGCGATGCGCGGCGATGCGCGGCGATGCGCGGTCAGGGTGCCGGCAGCGCTGCGATCTCGAGAATGGGATGCCCCTGTGGGCCCACGGCGGGCGCCCAGTCGACGCCGTTCTCGGAGCGCCACCAGGCCTGGGCGTCGTACGCGTTGCCCACGCCGACCCAGATCCCGTCCTGTACCTGCACATTGTCGAGGTAGACGGCCGGAACGGTGGGTGTCGTGGTCCAGGTGAGCCCATCGGAGCTGGTGTGCAGGGCGCCCGAAGAGAGCACGGCGAACACCGAGCCGTCGTGTACGAGGCGGGTGCTGACCTCCACAGGCTGCGCGGCGACGGGGTCGGTCACCGTCCACGTGTCGCCTCCGTCGAGAGAGCGGCAGGTCGAGCCTGTTCCGTGCACGCCACCAGGACGCCATCCGCGTAGGCCAGTCCACCCGAGAACATGTAGGCCCCGCCAGTCGCGCAGTCGGGTGGGGTGGCGACTTGATTCCAGGTGGTCCCGAGGTCGGTCGAGATCCCCAGCCCTCCGTCGGTGATCATCAGGAACCGCCCGCCGTCGTGGGGGATCCAGTGGATGCGGCGCGCGTTCTCGTTCACCGCCCAGGCCTGTTGCTGCCAGGTGAGCCCGCCATCGCTGCTTCTCCAGGGCGCGAAATCCCCCGCCAGGAACGTTCCCTGGCCGTACGCGATGCCCGCGCCCGTGGAGCCGGACAGGGTCTCGGTCCAGGTGATGCCGTCGGTGCTGCGGAACATCCCGCCCGGAAACCCCCAGCCGAAGGTGGCCACGAAGACCCCGTCTCCCGCGACGATTCCGCGGGCGCTGTCGGGCTGGTGATCACACTCGGGGCCGCCGGGGGCCCAGCACTCCTGGGAGTCGGTCTCGGTGGGGTCGAACCCCCAGGTCAGCCCGCCGTCGAGCGAGGTGACGGTCCTGCCGAGGTGGCCCTGCGCGACGAAGATGGGCGTTCCGGCGGGGCTGCCGGTGTGGCCCGGGCTCCCGGTGTCGTCGAGGGTGCCGGTGTCGTCGAGGGTGCCGGTCTCGCCGGTCTCGGCCGGAGTGCCCGTGTCGCCGGTGCCCAACGCGACATCGGTGTCCGAGGACCCCGTGTCCACGGCCGTTTCGACGTCGGTGTCCGCATCCGCGTCGGTATCGGCGTCCGCATCTGCATCCGCGTCTGCGTCGGAATCCGTATCCGCATCGGAATCCGCGTCGGCGTCGGTGTCTGCATCGGAGTCCGCATCCGTATCGGCATCGGAATCCGCGTCCGAGTCCGAGTCCGAGTCCGCATCTGTATCGGAGTCCGCGTCGCTGTCCGTGTCTGCATCGGAGTCCGCGTCGGCATCCCCCGGAGGCGGATCTGCAGGGCACCCCAGCAACAGCAGTCCCACGATCCCCCAGCGCATCTGGCCTCCAACGTCCTGTACAGCCGTCACGCGGGCGCGCCCGGGACACCAGCACAAGCCGTACTGGGGCTCAGTACGGAAACCCGACCCGCGACCCTTCCGCTTCGGGCGGCGGCTTGCCATGCTCGGGGTGGAGGGTGCGATGCCACGATTCATGCTTGCCTTTCTCGTCGCCTGCAACGGGACGGGTCCGGCGCCCAGCCCGAACGAAGCCGACGCGGACACGGATGCCGACGCGGACACGGATGCCGACGCGGACGCGGATACGGACACGGACACCGACTCCGATGCGGATAGCGATACGGACGTCGCGAGCGTCGGGTGTGACGAGGTCGAGACCGTGCTGGCGGACTGCCTGGTGTGTCACTCCGGAGCCACTCCCTTCGCCGGCCTCGACCTGACCGACATCGAGGACAGCGTCGAGCTCTCGTCCACGCAAGCCGATCTGGACATCATCGCGCCCTTCGCCGCGGACGACAGCTACCTGGTCCACAAGCTCGCCGGGACGCACGAGAGCGTTGGCGGATCCGGAACCGCCATGCCGCCCGCCCCGGCCCCGGCTCTCGATGCCGTGGACCGCGCGCTGGTGCGCGAATGGATCGACCAGGGAGCCTCCTGCGACGGGCCCGCGGACACGGACACGGACACGGACACCGACACGGACTCCGACACCGATGCCGATGCGGACGCCGACAGCGATGCCGATGCCGACGCCGACGCCGACACCGATGCGGACGCGGACAGCGATACCGATACGGACACCGACACTGACACCGATCCGGACGGGTGCTACGACGACGAGGACCAGTTCCGGGACGGCATCGCACCCCACATCGCGGGAGACTGCATCGCGTGTCACGTCGCGGGTGGGCTCGCGGAAGACACCCAGAACGTGCTGGTGCCCGAGAGCACGCCCGACCACCTGACGCTCAACCGCGAGACGCTGCTGCCCCTGGCCCTGGCCGATCTCGCGGGCGACTCGCTGCTGCTCACCAAGATCCGAGGCGACGATCAGCACGGTGGGAGCGTGCGATTCGCGCCCGGGAGCGCAGGGTACAGCGACTTCGAGCAGTTCGTGGCGCGGGCCCGGGTTCCCGGACAGTGCGACCCCGTCGTCTCGGTCGACCCTCCCGAGGTCCCGGGCACTCCGATCCGCCGGCTCACCGAGTCCCAGCTGCGCAACACCGTGGCCGATCTGTTCCCGGGTGTGAGCATCCCCGAGCTCGGCATCGTCGAAGACCCCCTCCTGCACGGCTTCGACAACAACGCCGCCAGCCAGACGCCCACCGCACTCCTGATCGACGACATCCACGCCATGTCCCTCGCCGTGACCACCGCTGCGATGGAGCAGAACAGCGGCGGCGGCACGTCCCAGACCGTGAGCTTCGGCGACCCCGGGTTCGGTAGCGCGGGGGGATACCCCATGTCCGAAGGGCACAATGTGAGCGGTCCGGGCGACTCGGTGTTCGCCGACTTCACGGTGGTCGACGACGGCGTGCACACCGTGGTCGTCACCGCGTACGGGCAACAAGCCGGCTCCGAGCCCGTCCAGATGCAGGTCCACGTCGACGGAGCGCCGGTGGGGCCGGTGATCGACGTCGAGAACGAGGGCGTCTACGCGTCGTACAGCGTTCCCGTCTCGCTCCAGGCCGGCACCCACACCGTGAGCGTCACCCTCGAGAACGACCTGTGGTTGAGCCCCGACGAGGACCGCAACCTGGTCGTCGCCGCGCTCTCGGCCGTGAGCCCTGGAGCCGCCCCGTCCTGGATCCAGTGCGACATCGACACGCCGGACGTCCCGTGCGTGCACGGATTCCTGGAGAGCTTCGGACGCCGGGCGTTCCGTCGACCCCTCGACGTCGACGAGCTCGCCGACATCACGGGGTTCTACGACGGCATGCTGGCGCTCGACGGCGACGGACGCGCGGCGCTCCAGCTCACCCTGCAGGTGTTGCTGAACAGCGGCTCGTTCCTCTACCTGCCCGAGTACGCCGTGGCGGGAGCCCCGGGCGACGCCGTGGCCCTCGGGCCGTACGAGCTGGCGTCGCGGATGTCGTACTTCCTCTGGAACTCCACCCCCGACGAAGCGCTGCTGAACGCCGCCGCGAACGGGGACCTGGATACGCCCGCCGGCATCGAGGCCGAAGCGTGGCGCATGGTCGAAGACCCCCGTGCAGAGCGGGCGGTCGAGAACTTCCACCGCTTGTGGCTCGAGCTCGACCACGTCTACGGCATCGCGCCCGATCCGGCGACCTACCCCGTGTGGGAGCCCGCCATGGCCGTCGATGCACGCGTGGAGATGGAGGATCTGGTGTACGACAGCGCGTTCGGCACCGACCCCACCCTCGACCACCTGCTGACCTCCACCGACACCACGCCGAACCTGGGCATCTCGGTGTTGTACGGCACCAGCCCGAGCGACACCCAGCTCCCCGCCGGCGAGCGAGCCGGTGTGCTCACGCGGGTCGGGTGGTTGGGCGCCACCTCGCATCCGGTCTTCGCATCACCCGTACAGCGCGGGGTGTTCGTTCTCGAGCGCTTCCTGTGCGTGCCGCCCCCCGACCCGCCCGCGAACATCGACACCTCGTTGTCCGAGAACGACCCCGTGAACGTGGTCACCAACCGCGACCGCTACGCCGCGCACAGCAGCGACCCCGCCTGCTTCGGCTGTCACGAGGGCATCGACGGCATCGGGTTCGGGTTCGAGAACTACGACGCCATCGGCCGCTACCAGACCACCGACAACGGCGCCGCTGTGGACGCCACCGGACAGTTCGTCGATGGAGACCTGGCCGGGACCAGCTACGACGGAGCGCTGGAGATGTCCGCACTGCTCGCGAGCTCCCAGTCCGTGCACGCCTGCGTCAGCAAGCAGTGGTACCGCTACGCGCTGGGCCGCTCCGAAGCGCCGGGCGACGCCCTCACCCTGCAGTCCCTCGCCGACGCCTACTGGGGGACCGGCGGCCAGCTGCCCCAGCTCCTCGTCGACCTCACCCTCACCGACCGTTTCCGCACCCGGAGGGCCGAATGACCCCGCCCAACACGAGCCTTTCGCGACGCCACGTCCTCCAGGCCCTCGGTCTGACGGCTGGATCGCTGTTCCTGCCGAGCCGCGGCCTCGCCTCCACCGGTGGGGGACCCGCGACGCGCATCCTGTTCTTCGTGACCGGACACGGCACCGTCTACGACAACTGGCGCATGCGGCCCACCGGGCAGGACGAGGTCAGCGACTGGACATTCTCGGGCCTTTCGGGTCTTTCGCCGGGGGAGTGGAGTCCGATCCTGGCTCCGCTGCAGCCGCACGCGAGCAAGCTCAACATCCTGGACGGGCTGGCGCACGCGCCGTCCATCCTGGCGGGGACCAACGAGCACGACGAGGGCCACGCGACCTGTCTGTCCGGCGCGAACGTCGTCCCCATCGACGGCGCCATCGGCATCGCGGACGGTCCGAGCCTGGACCAGCTCATCGGGGCGACGAAGGACACGCCCTTCCGCACCCTCGAGTACACCATGCGCTACGGCTGGTCGCCGTGCTTCGACACCAACGGACAGCGCATTCCCATGGAGGGCGAGCCGCGCGAGGCCTGGCTGCGGTTGTTCGGGGGCATCGGAGGGAGCGGTTCGCCGATGACCAGTGCCGAGCGGGTCGCGCTGCGTCAGGCCAGCGTGCTCGACGCCGCCGCGAATCGATTCGACGCGTTGATCCCGCGACTCTCGGCTGCCGACCGGGCGAAGCTCGAGACCCATCGGGACCTGATCCGCGACCTGGAGGTCCAGATCGATGCGGTCTCCGGCCTCACCTGCACCGATCCCGGAGAGCCCGAGCACGGCGACTACTGGTACGACAGCGTGGCCGGGTTGAACGCCTGGTTCGACCTGTCGACGGCTGCGCTCGCGTGCGGGCTCACCGACGTCATCACCATTCGGGCGGGCGACATCGACAACGCCGAGATCGCAGCGCCCCCGGGCGATCTGCACAACGACTACGCGCACAACACGAACACCGATCCAGGCGCAGCCTCGATCATGACGGACTACCACACCTGGTACGCGCAGCGGTTCGCGGAGCTGCTGGCCCGGCTGGACTCGATCCCCGAGGGGAACGGCACGTTGCTGGACAACACCATCGTGGTGTGGACGAACGAGCTCGCGACGGGGCACCACACCCACACCGACATCCCCATCGTTCTGGCGGGCGGCACCAACGTGTTCACGACCGACCGGATCGTACGCTGGGCGCCGACCCACGAGGTCTCGGGACCCTGGGAGAACGTGCTGATCGGTGCGCCGCACAACCAGCTGCTGGTGACGCTGGCCCAGGCGATGGGGCTGACGACGAACCAGGTGGGACGCGCGGATCTGCCACTGGCGAACGGCTCGACGCTGGACTGCACGGGGACGTTGCCGCGGCTCTGCATCTGAGGCCAGCCGGCTCTTCTGGGAAGGCTCGGGCAACACGCAGAGGCGCAGAGGGCCCGCGGGTCTGGGAGTGGGAGCGGACCGGTCGGGGATCGATGCCGTGTAGACGGCTTCTTCAGAGGTGCAGAGCGCGAACGGGCCGAAGTGGCCGGCCTGATCGACGTGTTCGAGCGTCACTCCAAGTCCGCCCATCGAGGACGTGCGCTACCGGTCCTCGCTCGCGTCCATCGCGCTCATCTACCCTAAGGGCGCAAGAACCCGGTGCAGCGGGGGTGTCCGGGGGCCGCAGGCCCCTTCTGCACGATGGAGGAAACGGGCGCGCCAGCGCGCTCGGGAAGCTCCGAAACAGGAGCCCGAGGAGTTGAAGTCGCCGACAGGTCCGGTCTGCTTCGCTCGACCCGGCGGTCCGTTGGTCTACCGACCGCCCCGGAACGACGTCCGAGGTCAGCGGGATCGGTGTTCGTCCGAGCGGTTGACGGCGGGGTCAGCGTCGACGTCCACCACGGAGCGCTATCGCTCACGGAGCGCTGTCGCTCACAGAGGTTTGCACGGAGCGCGGATGCCTCGAGGAGGCCGTCGATACCGCCGTGTTCGAGCGTCGTCTCCGGATTCGCCCAATGACTGCGCCGTCTGCCGGTCCCCGATCGTGCCCACCACAATTCCCACCCCCTAGGCGTCCGCGCGTGGGAGGGTGAGAACGTGCCGGTGAGGGCGAGCGGAGTCGGCTCGAGCAACGCCAGGTTTCACCGCTGAGCCGCTCCGCTGCGCTGAGGGTTGCGCGGAGGATCCGCAGAGCGCCGACGTCCCGAACGCGCCGTCTCGACCGCCGTGTTCGGACGTCGTCTTCAGAACCGCCCAGCTACGACGGGCTCCACCGGTCCCCGCTCGTGCCCATCACTTCCGCCTACCGCCAAGGGCGCTTCGCGGCTGTGCAGCGGGGCGCTGTTGGCGCTGCTGCTGTTGGTGTTCTTGATGGACGTGCTGCGACCCCTCATGCTGTAGGGGCTCGTCGTGGACGCGCCATTCCCCTCACGGTTGCTGCTCCGGAGACCGGAACATCACGTCTGTCCGCAGCACGTACTTGCATCCCTCGAGCACCGACTCCCCGGCATGTTCGATCTCGTGCCGGAACAAGAGGGCCATCCCAATCTCTGGGGTGACGCTCCACCGTCCGAACGACGTGCCGCCTCCCTCGAAGTCGGCGTTCAAGTACACCAGCAACGTGAACTGGCTGAACTCGGTCTCGCTGCGCTGGAACACCCCGTCGCGATGGTGTCGAAAACGCTGTCCGGGATGGTACCTGTAGAACCGGAACCGCTCGTTCAGGCCGAAGGGCTTCGCGAACGGCAGCGCGGGTACGGCCGCGTGGATGCGGTTCCACCACTGCGAGGCCAGCGCACGGTCGTCGAAGATCAGCCTGTCGTTGTTCCGCACCTCGGTCCGCCGGGAGCCATCGGACAACCGAGCCTCCTCGTAGCCCTGGGCCTCGCTCCAGGCGATCAGCTCGCCGCACCGCTCCGGTGACAGGAAGCCGTGAACCGAGATCACGAACTCAGGAACCAGCTGCTCGATCTGCACACACCCACCTATCTGGGATGCGCACGAGCGGGGACTGGTAGAGCACGACCTGGATGGGGGGATTCGCAGGCGACGTCCGAACACGGCGGTGGAGACGGGGGGATCGAGGCACCGGCGCTCCGTGCAATCCTCCGTGAGCGAAGCGCTCCGTGAGCGACAGCGCTCCGTGGTGGACGTCGAGCGGGCCCCGGCGACACCCGCTCGAACGATCGCCGAGACCCTCGACATCCCGGACTCGCCCGGACCCACGAGAAGCAGGGAACCCCAGAGCAACTCGAGGCCGTCGTCGCGGCACCGACGGCAGCCCACCCTCTCGACACGCCCCTGTTCACGGGCCTGCAGCAGCCTCGACCGGCCTACACGCGCAGAGGCCGGTCTCCGCCCGCCGAGACATGGCGAAATCTCAAGGAACCGACGACGCCAGCGCGTTCAGGAACTGCCCGTCCTCCGCCTCCCGCCACAGCTCCCACGTGACGCCCGCATCGTCCGACCGGAACACGAACCGCTCGTCCACGCCGTACAAGACGCCATCGTGCATGGCCGTGTCGTACAGACGCTTGGCTGGAAGCGCGGTCCAGGCCTGCCCATCCGGGCTCGACCACACCTCGTTCTCGCCGGTTGCGATGTACTCGGTACCGGTCCAGGTGACGGACGTGAGCTTCTGGCCGCCCGTGTCGGTCTCGACCCAGTCCAGGCCGTCGTCGCTGAACCACCGCGTGCCCCCCTCGCCCGTCGCGACCCAGCCGGGTGGACCCCAGCCGATCCCCCACAGGGACGGGGCTCCCGGGAGGTCGATGCGCGTCCAGTCCGTTCCGTTCGGGCTATGCGCGACGCCCCCGCCTCCCACGGACACCAGCGCGTCCGGACCCGCGGCGATGCCCTGGGTGACGAGACCGGTCTCGGCCACCAGGGTCCAGGCGAGTCCGTCGGTCGACTGCTGGATTCCACCGGGGAAGCCCGCTGCGTAGAAGACCTGGTTCGACAGGGTGATCGAGCCGGTGGACTGGGGCAGGGTGACGGGCTCCCAGGTGAGGCCCTGGTCGGAGGAGACCTGGGCGATGCCGATGTCCTCGCCCCCCACGGCGACGATGCGGTCGGACGACCAGGCCACGTCGAACAGCTTCTCGGGGCCGTCGTTCTGGGGGTAGTCGACGTCTTCTGCGAGAAACACGGTGGCGAATTCGGGTTCGCCCACGACTGCGAGTACGGGAACGTCGACGGGATCGGGCTGCCGGTCGGCCGATGCGGCCAGGGCTCCGTCGCTGCGCTCGAGGCTGTCGAGCACCCCGTCTGCGATGCGCTCGCGGTACAGGCCAGAGCGACGTTCGATGTCGGCGGGGTCGCTGCGATCGCCGAGCTCCAGCAGCAGGTCGTCGTCTGCGGCGTCGAGCACGAGGGAGGGGAGGTCGAGGTCGAGGGTGGCGGAGTCGCGGGTGAGCGCGCTGCCGTTGGCGGAAAGCCCCGTGATCACGAGCTCGATGCGACACAGCTCCCCGCCGAGCGGCCACTCGAGGGGTGGGCCGGCGATGAGGTCGACATCGGTCCACGTGGTGCTGCGCGACTTGCCTCCGCATCGCTCGACGGTGGCTTCGACGGTGCGAGCGGTGGCGATGTCCCAGGGCTGATCGTCGTCTGGGGCGAGTCGAACGGCGGTGGTGGGGTTGCCGATGGCCGTGCCGCCACCCCAGTTGATGTCGCCGCAACCGACCAGCACGGCACAGAGCAGCAGGGACCTGGGAAGGGGGAGGGTCATGTGTCGCTCTCGGTGGATAGCGGGAAGAAGTGCAGGTTGAACTGGAGGACCTGCTCGGCAGGAGGTTCTGCGCCAGCGCACAGCTCGAGGATGCGTTCCTGCATGGCGTTGAGCTCGTCCTTCAGCTTGGGGATGAGGGACGGAGGCGCGGTGACGGTGACCGCGAGGAAGTGCCGCTCGTCGGAGTGGACCTCGTGCAGGGCATGGGTGGCGCGTTCCAGCATGCCGCGATGGTAGTTCTGAACGGCGAGACCGGCGACCTCGTGCGGAGTGACGACGCTCCCGCCGCCATGGGTGATGCGACCGTCTTCGCGGACGAGCAGCTCGAGCTCGAAGAGGATCTCGAGGGCTTCTCGAGCCTGCTTGGGGGTGATGCGCGGCCGGACCTGGCGGGCGACCCAGGCCGGATCGTCGACGAACCCCTCGCGATTGGCGAGCTCGCGGATGGCGGGGAGGTACCAGGTGGACAGGTAGCGAAAACTGTCGCCCTCGAGCTGCCGGGCCTCGCGAAACCGCTTGCTGGCGGTGATGTCGACCCAGATGGTGTTCTTCTCGGCGGGGGTCTCAGCCTGGTCGAAGGCCACGAGCAATCGAAAGAACCGCGCGTCGTTGCGCGACAGCCTCAGGGCCTTCAGGAAGCCCTCGAGCCCCGCGGTGGTGAGGTTGCGACGGCCGGCCATGACGTCCGACAGCAGGGACGGCGACCGCTGCCCGGTACGCCGCACGAACGCTCGGTGAGAGAAGCGCGGGTTGGCCGCCTTCTTCGCATCGAACCAGTCGGACAGGAACGCCCGGTAGTCGAGGTAGTGGTGCACGTCGGGCAGGGTTGGTGGGTCTTCCGGGATGCGAGGACCTCCGGCTCGAACCTCCCCGGAGTGGGGCGATTCACGACGAGTCTAACGGCTGTCGGCCAGTACACCTCGAGATGTGTAATCGGCGTTTAATCGAGTCTCACGGGGATCCTGTGCCGGCATGCTCGACATTCTCGGTGCAACCGCCAGTACATCTGGGATCCGTCTTCGCACAGTCCGGGTCGGTCCAGCCGGTCCGGGATCGCGCGGTGATCGTCACTCGAGGATGGTGATGTCGTCCACGACCGCAACAGCCCCGTTCCGATTGGCGATTCTCAGGGCGGCGTCGCGCTCGGTGGCCGACTTCACGTAGCCGGCGAGCAGCAGGGCTCCGTTGTCGGCGCGGTCGACGATCAGGCCCTCGCCATCGATGAGAGGGCTGGTCGCGAGCTGGGTCATGACGTTGGCCTGGACCTCACGTTCGTCCATGCTGACCATCGGCCCGTCCTGCTCGACTGCGTTGGTGACGGGGGACCTGTCTCCGGGCATCACCAGGTGCGGGTCGACGTGGTGGACGGCGTCCAGGCTCCGGGCGTGGGCCACGAGGGCCTTGCGCGCGGCTTCATCGGGCACGAGGCCCGTGAGCTGTGCCGTTCCGCTGTCGACATCGACGTCCACGAAGAAGGTCGTGGCGTCGTGCTGGTCGATCCATTCCTGGATGGCTTGCTCGGTTCGGATGTCGACGGCCGTTCCGGGATCGGGGTCTGCGTCCCGCAGCGTGGTGCGGTGGGTGACGCTGTCGGGGTCGTCGACGACGGGTGCCGGGACCGAGGCGATCTCGTCGGGGCGCAGGTCTTCGGTGGGTGTCGCGTAGTCGGGGCGGGGCTCCGAAGTGGCCGGCGCATCCAGCTGGTCCGCGTCCGGAGTGGCGAGGGCCATCCGCGCATCGGCGGTGTCGGGCGACGGAGCGGTGTTCACGGCTGCCCGGGCGGCGACCAGATCGTCGAGCTCCCGCTCGAGCTTGCGCTGCCGGACGTCGGCGAGGTGCAGGTCGCGATGGGCACGTGCGTTCATCCAGCGCTGGTGGGCGTGCGCAGCTTCCACCTGCTCTTCGCGCAGGGTGACCATCGCGTCTTTGTGGGCGAGCAGGTCTTCGCGCTCGTCGAGGGTGGCGCGCAGGGTGGCGACCCGGTCCGGATCCCCGGCTCTGCGGGCCTTGCGCAGGGCGCGTCGGGTGGAACGACGGAGGATCTTCGCGATGCGTCGCTCGACGCGGACCCGCTCGAGCTCGGCTTTGGCATCGTCGGGTTCGGGCAGGGCCGAGGTCATGACGGTGAGCTCTTCTGGGGCGGTGGGCGCCTGTGCGGGCGGCACCGGCGTGGCCTGGGCGGCGGCGGGGACGAGCAGCGAGAGCAGAGCGGCCAGCGTCACGTGGGTCTGGACGTTCGCACGGGTCTTCTCGATCTGGCGCACCACGGTGGACGTGATGGCCCGCATCGCCGCTTTGAGCCCGGCGGCACCGCGTAGATCCCAGATGTCGGCGCTGCGGCCGTCCAGGTCGATGCGGACGAGCTCGGGGTCGTCGGGACCGTTGGGGAACCAGGTGCTCGCGCTGTCCGACCACACCTCGTGGATGGCCTCGCGGTCCCGGACGAGCCGGGTCGGCCCGCTCAGCGAGACGTAGAGCAGGTTGGACTGGAAGCTCGCGTTGGCGTGCTCGAACGAGCGGGTCTCGTCGGTGACGTCGGACGAGAGCAGGCTCAGGAACGACAACGTGCTGCCCTCCCGCGCGGCGACCATCATCGGCCGGCTGTGCAGCACGCCCTCGGGGCTGACGGTGGTGAGCATCGCGGTGGTGAAGCTGTCGATCGCGTCGAACAGCTGCTTGCGGTCCTCGTAGGGGTGCTCGTTGGAAATGGGGTCCTCCTTGGGGTGAGGGGTGGAATCGAGGGTCCGTGCCTGCTCAGCGATCGAAGATGAAGACCGACGCGAGCAGGAACAGGGCGCCGAGGCTGCCCATGGCGAGCAGCACGACGGAATGGATGGAGAGCCCAGCCACGACGGCGGATCCGGTGCCGTCCAGCATGGCGCCCGCCAGCAGCAGGGCCGCGACGATGACGGCCGCGGCGATGCGGTTGGCGATCTTGGTCAGGGAGCGCAGGGTCGCGGTCTCGTCGAAGGCATCGACGTTGATGGTGAACTCGCCGGTGGCGAGGCGCTCCAGCAGCTGGACCAGGCGTCGCGGGCCGCGGTGGGCCATACGGGTCAGCTCGAGGCCCTGCTCTGCGCTGTGGGCTCCGAACAGCCCGTGCCAGGCCTGGTCGACCGCGAGCTCGCCGGCTCTGCGTTCGAGGATGAGCGCGGGGTCGAAGCGGGGGTCGAGCACCAGCAGGACCTCGTCGAGCATCGCGAGGGTTCGTGCGAGGGACGCGAGCTGGGGGGCGGGCTGGAAGCCGTGGTCGAGCATCGCCCGGATGAGCTTGTGGGTGGTGCTGCCGAAGGTGGGCTCGACGCCGCGCAGCGCCATGTCCTCGCGGACCAGCCGACGGACCTGGCGTTCCATCGCGGCATCGTCGGCACTCGAGGTGCGTTCGCACAGGTGGCGCAGGGCTTCGCTGACGACCTCGGCCGAGCCGTTGGACAGGCTGACGACGAGCTGCGCGATGGTGGTGCGGTCGCGCTGATCGAGGAGCTCGACCATTCCGAGATCCAGCAGCACGACACGGCCGTCGTCGCCGAGCAGCAGGTTGCCGGGGTGGGGGTCGGCGTGGAAGAACCCCTCCTCGAACATCTGCGTGAAGTACGCCTCGCACACGGCTTCTGCGAGCTCGGTGCCGTTGTCGGGCCGCTCCTGGATGCGGGACAGGGGCGTACCGTGGGCGCGCTCCATGACCAGCACCGTGCGGTTCGTGAGGTCGATGTGCGCACGGGGAACCACGATGTGGGGGTGGCTCCGGAGCGCTTCACGAACCTGCATGAGGTTGCGGGCTTCGACGCGGTAGTCGAGCTCGAGTCGCGTGGTGGTGGCGAAATTCTCGACGATCTCGGACAGCTTGATGCGGGCGTCGACCCCCACGCCCTCGAGACTGCGAGCGAACCCGCGCAGCAGCGCGAGATCGTGGTCGACCTGCGTGCGGGCTCCGGGCCGCTGGACTTTCACGGCCACCTCGCGACCGTCGTACAGCCGGGCGACGTGCACCTGACCGATGGACGCGCTCCCGAGGGGCTCCGGGTCGAAGTGGTCGAACACCGTTTCGAGAGGCTGTCCGTAGGCGTCTTCGATCACCTGGCGGACGACGTCGAACGACATGGGCTCGACGTCCGACTTGAGCTCCGAGAGGGCCGCGATGTAGGGCTCTGGGAGCAGGTCGTGGCGCGTGCTCAGCGTCTGGCCGAGCTTGACGAACGTGACGCCGAGGGTCTGCAGGCTGTCGCGCAGCTTGCTGGGGACGTCCTGACCCTTGCTGGACAACCCGGTGGTGACGCGGGCCTGTGCGCTGAACAGTCGAAGCATCTCGTACGCGATGTCGCGAACGCGGTGGCTGCGTTCGGTGACGAGACTCGCTGCACTGGTCATCACACTCCCGCTCATTCCGGCACCTCTGCCCGATCCTCGAAGGGGCACTCGAAGGGGCGCTCGGAAGGGCACGGCAGGGGAAGGGCGTGTGGACGGAAGATGTTCAACTGTCGTTTCATTGCTTCTAGCTTACTACACTGACTAGACAATGCAAGGAAAATGGTTATGGTTGCAGGGAACCCGAGCGGCGAGGCGACCATGACGAAGCGGACGAAGATGGCAGCAGGAGCGGGTCTCGGCCTGATCGGTCTGGTCGGAGCCACGGTGGTGTTCGGGCCATCTCTGTTCCGCGACGAACTGATCGCCGAGGCGGAGCGCGTGATGACCCGGCAGCTCGGGGCCACCACCGAAGTGGGGTACGCGGACGTCCATCTCCTGCGTACCTTTCCCCGGGTGGAGGTGCGGCTGTCCGACGTCTCGATCGCGGGGGCTGGCGCGTTCGACGAGTCCGCGTTCCTGACCGCGGGGTCGGTGGGGGTGGCGTTCGATCTGATCGACGTGTGGAACGGGCAGTACACCGTCCGGTCGTTGTACGTGGACGATGCGGCCCTGAACGCCGTCGTGGACGGGGATGCGACCAACTTCAATTTCGGTGCAGAGTCGGCGAGTGCAGATTCAGCCGAGAAGGCATCGGACGCCGGAACCCCCTCGCTCCGGCTCGACCAGGTGATGTTGTCGGACGTGGATGTGCGCTGGACCGACCGGGAAGGCGGCTTGAGCCTGGTGATGGACGACCTGGTGCTCGAAGGCCAGGGCGGCATCGATGCCTCGACCGTCGCGTTCGAGACGGAATCGCAGGTCGCCGAGCTGAGGGCACTCTCGGACGACGAGGCGGTGGTGCACTCGCTGCGTCTGACCGCCGACGGATCCGGGACGTACGACCTGGACTCCGGCCTTCTGGAGGTGTCCGACGCGAAGGCCACCTTGAACGAGCTGCCGGTGGCATTCGACCTGTCGCTGCAGCCCGAGGGGGAGGCCTGGCAGGTGGAAGCGGACTTCGACACCGAAGAAGGCACAGCACGCCAGCTGATCTCCCTCGTGCCCCCGTCCTACCGGGGCCCGATGGACGAGCTCGAGGCCGATGGCGTGGTCCAGCTTCAGCTGGCGATCGACGGGCTGCTGGACGCTGGCGACGACGCGTATCCGAGGCTGGAGGGGGCGCTGTCGTTGCGCGAAGGCTCGGCGCGGCTGGCCGGGATGCCTCGCCGGATCGACCCCATGACGCTCGACGTGACGGTGCTGCACGAACAGGGGCCGCTGGAGGCCACCTCGGTGGACGTGCGCCGGCTGGAAGCCCACGTGGACGACTCCGATCTCGTGGTGATGGGCCGGGTGGACGACGTGCTGGGCGACCCCGCGCTCGACCTGGACGTGGCGGGCGACCTGGACCTGGCGACCGTGTTCGGGGCGATCCCGATGGAGGGGTACGACGGCGAAGGCACGCTGGACCTCGATCTAGCGGTGAAGGGTCGCCAGAGCGCCCTGGTGGCGGGCACATCGAAGGGTGTGGACGTGGATGGGACCGTGCAGGCGGACGGAATCACGCTCTGGCTCGACTGGATGCCGGACCCACTGCAGGTGGAGCAGGCGGACATCGTGCTGACGTCGACGGGTGCCGAGGTGCAGCCGTACCGCATCCGCTTCGGTGAGACGGCGATGTCGGGGGACGCGACGCTCACCAACCTCGTGGGCTACGCGCTGGACGGCACTGTGTTGTCGGGCAGGATCACGGCTCAGTCCGACCGCATCGATCTGACGCCCTTCATGAGCGAGGACGCGGACGGGACCGATGCAGACGGCGGATCCGAAGGGTCGTCGGAGGACTCCGGGGTGCTGACCGTGCCCGAGGAGCTGGACGTGACGGTGGCCCTGGATGCCGGAGCGGTGTCGATGGACGACTGGACGCTGACGGACGTGGACGGGACCGTGTCGATGCGCGACGGAACGCTGTCGTTCGAACGTCTGGGTGCCGACATCGCCGATGGGCGGGTCACGGCGAGTGGTTCGTACGCACCCAGGGGATCCGGCCGCGCCGACATCGACCTGCGCGCCGACCTGCAGTCTGCGAGTGCCTCGGCGCTTCGGGATTCCTTCGACATCGTGGGTCGCTTCGTGCCGGGGGCGGTCGACCTGTCGGGTCGTCTGGGAGGGAGCCTGGACGTCTCGGGCGCCCTCGATGGCGAGATGGCTCTGAAACCCGCCTCGATCGACGGCTCGGGGGCACTGACCGTCGCGAACGTGGCCCTGGGTGCCGAGGTGCTGACCCGGGCGGCCGACCGGCTGGGGAGCTCCGCGGACCGCATCCGGGTGGACCGGGAGACGCTGCGGTTCGCCGTGGATCAGGGGCGACTGGAGCTTCGGCCGACGACCGTGTCGCTGGGCTCCTTCTCGACGACGGCTTCGGGTGCGGTGGACCTCGCGGGTCCGGAGCTCGACCTGGGCCTGGCGTCCGAGGTGCCCGTGGGCGACGGCGCGGTAGGACGCATCGCGCCAGGTGCGCTCGAAGGGCTCGGCCTGACGGGCGACTTCGCCGATGCGCTTCCCGAATCGGTCGATGTGCGCCTGCGCTTCACGGGTCCCCCTGCGAATCCCGAGCTGTCCGTGGACGCAGCGCCTCTGGAGCGTGCGGCGCGGGACACCGTGGGGTCGCTGGTGGGCAAGGCCGTGGACGACACGCGGCAGGCCATCGAAGACGACATCGCGGATGCGGCCGACGAGGCGCTGGACGAAGCCCGGGAGCGGGCGGACACCATCCTGGCCCAGGCCGAGCGGGAGGGGCGCCGGTTGCGTCGTGAAGCGCGCGCCGAGGCCGATCGGCTGGTGGAGCGAGCGGGCGACAATCCGCTGGTGAGGGCTGGAGCCGAGAAGGCGGCCGATGCGGCGCTCGCCCAGGCGCGGAAGGCCGAGCAGCGCGTGCTCGAAGAAGCCCGCAACCGGGCGGACCGCATCCTCGAGAACGCGCGCGAACGGACCCGCTGAACGGCGTCACCCGCCGCGACCCCCACGGGTCTGAGTGGCCATCCACTGAATGGCGGCCGGCAGCTCCGCCTCGATCATCGAGGTGTAGTGGTCGCCCTCGTCGAGCACGCGGAGCTCGATGGGGGCATCGGGATGCGCTGCCGCGGTGGCCTCGATCTCGTCGGCCGGCGTGACCAGGTCTTCGCGGCTGCCGAACAGCAGCAGCGGGACCTCCAGGTGGTGGAGATGGCTGGCTGGATGCCCCTGCTGGCACCAGGCGGGGAGGTCTGGAAACGACAGCGCCAGCGTGGCCAGGAACGCGTCGGCCTGGCACCAACAGCCGTCGCCGGGGCTGTTGTAGACGACCGCCCCCGCGAGACGGGGCTCATGGGCCGCGAACAGCATGGTGAGGTTGCCCGCGGAGCTGTGTCCGGCGGCGAAGACGCGGTCGGGGTCGCTCGGCAGCACGTCGAGGGCGTATCGAAAGGCGTGTCGGGCGTTGTCGAGCCCCGAGTTGGCGGCCCCGAACTGGGCCATGTCGTCTTCGTGCTCGCCGATTCCGTCGATCTCGTAGGCGACCACCTGATAGCCGGCCTCGACGTAGGGCAGGTGCTCGGCGCGGTCTCCCTCGGCGAGGCCCATTCCCCAGAGCTGCGAGGATCCCGCCGGCGGCACGAGCACGGTGGGCCACCCGGTCTCGGGCGGGTCGCCATCGGGGGTGTAGACCCACAGCTTCGAGGCCAGTCCCACCTCGGCAGACCAACGGACCTCGCGGACGACTCCGCCCGGAATCGGGGTGCCCTCGCCCTCGGGGGCCCCTGGCAGCGGGCGCTCGACGTTCGGGAGCGGCGGTTGAGGCGGGGCTGGCGGTGGGAAGTCGAGCACGCCGGAGCAAGCGAGCAGGAACACGAGGACGGGAAGGATGGCGAGTCGCATGGCACTCCGCACGCATGGGGTTCACGGTCTGGGGGCACCTGACATCGGCGACGCGCCTGGTCGGCAGCTGGCAGAAGACGGCAGATGGGCGGTGGCACGGTCGAGCTCGTCGGGGCCGAGAGCGTCCGGGGCGCCGGACCAGCGGACGAGGCCGTCCACCAGGAGCCATGCCGTCGGCGTGTCGTAGCGCGCGTTCGAACCGACCTGGATGCGCCAGGGAACCGCGTCATCGGGGCTCCACCGCCGCAACCACCCCGCGAGCTCCTGGACGTCCGCGATGTGGTCGGTCACCAGGGTTCCGCCGATGCCTTCGACGCCCGGAGACAATGTGAGCGACGCTTCGATGCTGGCGGCCGCATCGAGGCAGCGAACGGTGTGATCGAGCAGGTCGCAGGCGACGACGACCTCGACTTCGGGCTGTCCGGACCACCCGAAGTGCAGCTCGCCCACGGGCGGGCGGGCGTGGCGGGGCGCGATGGCGTGGGGGACTGCGAACGCGCTGGTGTAGACGGGCCAGGCGGGACGTTCGCCCGAGAGCGGGACGGCGAGCGCCCGTGTGTCGTCGACCCACGCCAGCAGAAGGGGGTCGTTCTCGAGACCGCGCAGGATCACGACCCCGTGGTCGACGACCTCCACGTGGTCGAAGCGGGAGGGGTCGAGGGGCGCTCCGAACGGGGTCTGGTAGGGACCTCGCCACCACTTCTTCGGGGGTCGTCCGGTCGGCCGGGACGCGTCGACCACGCGCTCGTCGCGTCCGCAGTCGTACCCGACGTGGCTGCCACCGCGTGCGGGGTAGCGCCACGAGGGCTGGGGCAGCGCAGACCAGGTGCCGCCCAGGGTGTCGGCAACCAGCTCGACCCGACCGTCGTGATCGGCGAACACCCGCTCGATCGACCCGTCTGGGCGGAGCACGTGGAGGGGGGCGGTGGGAAACGGCTCGCCGTCGGCGAAGCGAATGGTGCGGGCGGTGCGAGGCGGCGGGGCAGGGGGCGCGGCATCGAAGGCGGTGGTGGCGCCGCGTGTGTCGACGGTGATGCGACCGTGCACCAGCTGGGCCGCTCCACCGCCCGAGGGCCGAACCCACACCTGAGCATCGAGGGTCTCGGCTCGTGGGGCACGGCAGGTGGAGACGGGTCGACCGGTGGCGTCGTGCAGACGGAGGTCGAGGACGTCGAAGCCGTCGGGGGCGACCGTGCCCAGGGTGGTGCACGGGGGGTCGACGTCGGCCACCAGGGTGTCGATCTGCAAGTACCAGTCGTGGTCCCACAGCGTGCCCTGTTCCTCGGGCGACAGGGTGATCACCTGGGGGCACGGCCGAGCGGGGTGGGCGTCGATGTCGGAGCCCGTGTAGACCCACCGGCACGTGGGTGGGGTCTGGTCCAGCACGAGGACCTCGCTCCCTTCGCTACCGACGCTACCGGGTTTGTTCTGCCCGAGCAGGGTGCCGTCGGCCGAGGTCGCGACCACGCTTCGGCGTGCGGGGACCCACACCACCCCGTCCGAGTCGGCGATGTGGGTGCGCGGGGAATGCGGGTGCGCCTCGACCACGAACGCCCCGGGGGCTGGAAGGCCGTCGGGGGTCTCCACCCGGATCCGGCGGCTCGCGCGTAGATCGCGGTGTCCCGTTGGATCGCCCGTGACCATGGGTCCGGATGCGTATGCCCGCGCGTTCGGGTGCTCCGGGACGGGGTCGAAGCGGAACTCCCCGTCTGGACCGGCTGTGGTGGCTGCGATGGGGGTGGTGGCGCGCGCGAACAGGCCCATTCCGAGGGGGAGGGGTGTGGAGGGCTGGCGATGGGGAACCTGCAGCGTCACCCGGGCGCCTGGGACGGGCTGACGCTCGGGACCACGCACGGTCCCCTCGAGCCAGCGCGGGATGGGCTCGGGTGGAGGTCGCTCTCGCACCTCCGGCGCCACGGGTTCGGGTCCCGGAGGCGGGTCTGGACATGCAGGCGACGCGGAGAGGCGCATCGAGCCACACAGCGCCTCGATGTCCGCTCCCGAGGCGGCCCGTTGCTGCAGGTGCACGGCGCGGATGGCGGTCAGCAGCGCTGGCGACGGGCGCTGTCCCTGCTCGACCTGCCCTGCGGCGCGCTGTCCGAGGGATGCGAGTGCGGCGCCACAGGCGCCCCCATCGCAGGTCTGGGCGTTGGCGAGTACAACCCACCACAACATGCCGCCTCCTCTCGACCCGCATATGCGGACGACGGGGCCGGGCCAAGGTGAAGCGACGATGAGTGCCGTTCTGTCGATGCTGCTGTCCTCTCTCTCGCAGGTCTCGCACGGAGCCGAGGCCTCGTGCATCCATGGCGACGTCGAGGCGTGCGAGGACAGCTGGCAGGCTCAGGCCGAGGCGTTCGTGGACGCCTCGGACACAGCCGTGGGCGTGACCCCACAGAGCCTCGGCGCACTGGGATTCCAGCTCCAGGGGCTGAAGACGGGGATGACGCGCCCCCACTGCCCGGCCCCGGCGTGCGAGCAGCTTGGGTCCCAGCAGTGGCGTCCGTGGCGCGGAGCCAGCGTGGCTGTGGTCCGACGGGCTCCGGATGGGCGCAGGGTCCTGCTCACCAGCACGAAGACCTCGCTTCGATGGGCGTTCGACGATGGGGACTTCGTGGTGCGCGAGGTTCCGTCGGTGTGCGGGGCGCCCGAGCTCGTCGGGCAGCACGTGTGGGGGGTGGCCGGCGCGAACTGTGACGAGGTCGGGGTGTTCACGCTGGCCGGCGAGGAGGTCGCGCACCTCCACACTCAGGCGGGCGTTCGACACCTGACGCCCGGCGAGGCCCACGTCGTGCTGACGCTCCGGGGAGACCGGCCGTTCCACGAGGTCCGATCCGAGACGGGTCCGCTGGAATGGGGCGTTCCGGGAACCCGGTCGGACACCCCACCGGAGGTCTCGGCCGATGGCAGGCTGCTCTTCGTCGACGGGCAGGTGTTCGTTCCCGGCGAGCCGGAGCCCTACGACCCGCGCGCCATCGGCTCGCTCTCGCTCCATCGCGTGGAGGAGGTTCCGGATGCACCCGGACCGACCTTCGAGCCCGAGCGCCCGACCCGGACGATTCGCGTGGTGGGGCCTCCGGGGACCCACGTGTGGGCGGTGGAGCCCCGACCGTGGACCGACCTCTCGGACGAGGCTCAGCGATTCGTCCGGTGGAGCCGGGCTCCCCGCGCGGCCGCTCGCGTCACGCTGGACGCCGTGGGAGAAGGTGTGCTCGAGCTGCCGTCCGACGTCGTGTGGTCGCTGTTCTTCGGGGGCGACGGGCACTTCGAGGAGGTCGGGCCGCTGGTGGTCGAGGACGTCGCGCGCACCGTGGCGGCACCCTGGTCGGACCGGGCGTGGGCGGATCGGATGCCGCCGCTCGACGTCGAAGCCGTGCTGGCCCAGGTGCTCGAGGACGGCGAGCCCGTGCCGGGCGCTCTGGTGCTCGCGCGGAATCGGCTGTTCGAGACGGACGCGGACGGTCGCGCCTGGCTGCCGCGCGGCGCCCTCACTGCGGTGCACGGTCGACGTCGGTCGGCCACCGAGCGGCCCGTGGCCCAGGTGCTCACCCTGAAGCTCGACACCCCGATGGAGTCGTGCCGGGTGGTCGGGCCGGATGGAGCCCCGCTGGGCGGCGTGCAGCCGTGCAATCAGGTGTCGCTGGACGTCGGGCATGCGGAGTGGCGCGTTGTCGCGGTGACCGTGGAAGACGGCGTCGGTCGTCTGCAGCTCCCGTCTCGCCTGCGAATGACGGGCGACGAGGTGCTCGGCACGCTGTGGTCGGGCGAGCGGAAGGTCGGTGTGCTCGGCTCCAGCTGGACCGGGCTCGATGCGGGTCGGTACGTGCTGGCGGTGCCGGGGCCGGACGGGTGGTCGCGCCAGAGGGTGGCGTTCGACGGGGGACGACAGGACGTCACGGTCGATCTGGAGCCCTGGCCGGGCAGAGAGGTGTTCGTGCGCGACGCTTCTGGCGCACCCGTGGAGCTCGCGCTGCTCGGCTACGACGGGCCGGTCCGGCGGGAGGGTGGACGCGTGTGGACGGATGGGGACGGCCGCGCGACAGTGCCGCTGCACCTCGATGGCGACGCGCGCATCCGAGCACCGGACGACGGGGCCGGCACGCGCGAAGACCCCATCGTCGGGTCGACCGGCGCTGGCCCGGATGGGGAGGTCGTCCCGTGGGATTCCGCTGACCTGGCGGGGTTCTGGACCGGCTCGACGATGTCCGCGAAGGTATCGATCGCCGAGGACGCGGTTCGGGACACGAGCGCGCATGCCGGGCTGGTCGAGGTGCAGCACCTCGCGCGGACGGACTGGCGAACCGTCTACCGTCTGGCGGATGGTCGCATCCACGTGGTGGGCGTGGGGACGCTGACGCGGCGCTGATCCGGCTGGCGGAGCTACAGGGGGATGCGGGTCCAGTCGCGGGGTCCACGCGGGGCGTCGAGCGCGGAGCAGCTCTCGTGGTCGGGGCAGGGGTGCCAGCCGAGCTGCCCGCTGCGCCAGGCGCCCTCGCACCACACGGCCCGCTTCTGCACGACGCAGACGAACTGGTTGCCGACCGCGACGTCTTCGAAGGCCTGGTCGCGGGGCAGTTCGGGAGGACGGGTGCGTCCGTCGTGGTCGAAGCACTGCATCCGGCCGTCCTCCAGGCGTGCACAGCCGATGTCGCCCACGGCCAGGTCGATGGCGTTGCCGGCCAGATCGATGGGTTCGGAGTCGAGGAGCTCGTCGAGGACCAGGTTCCAGCTGTGGGTCAGCGAGCTCGGATGGCACGACACCTGGCCTCCTGTGCGTCCACAGATCATGCCCGGGTTCGTCCCGGCGTACTGGGTGGGACGCGCGGCGACGCGTCGCCAGATGAGAGACGGGGTCAGACAGTACGGCTCGATCCCCGCTGCGCCGCAGACGATGTTCGTGCCGCGCGAGAACAGCGTGTCGAGCCGGCCTGGCGGACGCTCGGCGCCCTCGACGAGCCAGCTGGAGGCTTCGGTGGGGCCGGTGAACAGGTGGTCGCCGGCGGTGCCCCAGCAGAACACCGCACCCTCGCGGGTCAGACCGCAGGTGACGGTGCTGGACGCAGTCAGGTCGCGCATCCGGGGGACTGCAATCGCGACGGGACCCGTGGGTTGTGAGCCGGGAGGCCGTCCCAGCTGGCCGTGCTGGTTGTCGCCCCAGCAGGTGACGCGACCGCGGGTGTCGAGCGCGCACACGTGAGCATCGCCGGCCACGACCTGGGTGGGCCGGGCGGCCTGTGCGGGGGCGAGGGAGAGAAGAAGAGGGGGCCACAGCATCTGGGCTCCTCGGAGGCGTGGTCGACGCCCAGGTAGCTCGAACGCCGTTAGAGGCCCAGCCATGGCGACTCTCTACCGGCCTTCCGGGCGCGTGAGCCCTCGAACGCTCCCCGCAACTGTGCTGATCCTGGTGCCTGCCGCCATGACGGGGGCCATGCTCGGAGGGTTCGCGGCGTTCTTTCCAGTGGGTCCGAGCGTCAAGCTGCTGCTGGTGTGGGTGCTCGCTCCGGCATTGCTGTCGCTCGGCCTCGGATGGCTGAACAACCGCATCCTCCGGCTGGGCCACGTCCGAAACGTGTGGGTCGGCCGCCTGGTGGCGCTGCTCGCGGGCCTCGTCGCCGCCTACGTCGCGAGTGCCGCGTTCCTGTACAGCGTCCTGGCGGCGGAGAACGCGCCCGTCGGACCCCTCGATGCGCTCGATCCACGGGTCCTCGCAGCGCCGTCCATCGTCTTCTCGGCGGGAGGTGAGCCGTTCTCGCCACTGGTCCTGCTGTGCACCGCGGTGCTCTTCGCGGGTCTCGGGTGGCTCCTGGCGTCGGGCGCCACCTCGGCCCCGTACTGCGAGTCCTGCGCACGCTGGGTGGACGACTTCGAGGCTGTGGCGTTCTGGGTGCCGCACCGAGCTCTGGAGCAGCTCGTGGAAGACTGGGACGTGGACGGACTCGCGGAACTGCCGGAAGGAACCGACGATCATCCACGGCTGGACGTGATGGAAGCCGCGGTGTGCCCGGAGTGCGGTGCGTTCGCGACGGTCCGTGTGAAGCAGGTGAGTTTCACCGAGACCGGTCGAATGACCAGCTTCCGGATGGAGCCCCACGTCGTGGCCGCAAGCGAGGTCGCCCGGCTCCGCGAGAGGCTGCCGGATCCTCGAGGCACCTGAAGATTCCTTCTCCGGCCGATTCTCGGCCTCTGCGCTCTCTCGTTCCTCGGTCGGTCGGCACGTCTCGCTCAGGTCTCCCCTTGCGAGTCGGCCTTGAAAGGGCTCAATTTCGCGCATTTCGGGGGCACGGCTCTCTTGACCGTCAAGACATTCAGCTCGCCCAACCTCGGAGGATCGACAGGATCTCCATGAGACTGCCGGGGCCTCCCACGCCCTCGAACAGCCCGTCGTGCATGGAGCATCGCACCCAGAAGTGCGCACCGCGCTCGAACAACAGCTCCTGGTCGGCCAGGGACTGGACCTCCGCCGTCACGGTCCAGCCGCGGCTGTCGGACTTCAGGGTGATGCCGTGCACCTCCCCTTCGTTCGCCGTGAGCCATTCGAGCGTAGCGGGGGGTGCATCCACACTCGGTTCGGGGATCGGCAGGTCGTCGAACGTGGGCCAGGGCGTTCCGTAGGGCACTCCGCCTGCGGTGAACCCCGCGATGAACGAGAACGTGTCGTCCCAGTCGACGCCGTAGCCTCCGTGGGCGTTCGCATCGCGCTTCCTGGCACGTGCTGCTCGGCGTTCGTCGCGCGCCCGCGCTCGGTCGTCCGCCTGTCGCAACAGCTCGGCGACCCGGGCCTCGTTCAGGACGCCCAGCATTCCGAGCTCCACCACCGCACAGCGGACGTCGACGCCGTAGTGCTTGCGGTAGCGCCGGAGGAGCTTCGGACCGCGGTTGGATTCCACCCAGCTCTTGGCGGACTTCAGCCGGGCGGGGCGATTCATCTGCTTGGAACGCCGGCCCTTCTTGCGACGCTTCTTGCGCTTCTTGTTGCGTCCCACGGTTCACTCGGTCGATGGCGTCATCAGGTCGCCCCGTATCGCGGCGAGGTCGGCGAGCAGCTCCACCCGGCCCGTCTCGGCGACCGCTCGATAGACGTCGGAGTCGCGGTTCGGGTGCGGGACGGCACGGCGCTGCAGCTCCAGCACCCAGTCGTCCTCGAGGCCGTCTCGAATCGCCTCGGCCAGCACGGGCTCCCAGAGGGGCACGCTGCGATCGAGCAGGTAGCGCGCCGCTGCGTGACGTCGAGTCCGCGATGGCTTCAGGGGGCCGGTGCCTTCCTCCTCCCAGGTGTAGCAGAGCCAGAGCAGACGGCTGCGCTGCGCTTCGTCGGGGTCGGTCAGGTCGAGGACGGCGTCCAGCGTGTCGATGTCCGGAGGCACGCTGTCGAACCGCTTGGGGCGGTCCGAGGCGGGGATCCGCTCCCAGAGCGCGCGGAGCAGGTCGCCCCGGCCCCAGGGAACGGCGTCTTCGAACATCGCGCGCGTGAGGTCGGGACGGGCGTTCAGGACCGTGAGCACGGTGTCGGTGGGGGCCTCGAAGAGCCAGTTCGGCGGACGGTCGACGTGTCGCAACGCCTCCACGATCATCTCGGGTGGACACTGTGCGAAGGGGGTGAGGTCGAGCTCGACCAGCTGGCTGTCGAGGGCGGTGTGTGCGTCGTCGGGGTCGCATCGCGTCAGGGCATCCTGCAAGGACTCCAGGCGGCCCGGCCCGAGCACGACCGAGTCGCGCGGGGGCCACATGAACAGGGCATCGGCGCCGGGGGGCACGCGGGTCGGGCATCCGACGGGTGCGTCGAGGTCGTCGGTGGCGACCAGGAAGTCGGCACCGAGCATGCCGGGCCCGGCGTCTCGGAGGGAGATCGGGACGAGGCGTGGCACCTCGCCCGCCCAGACGTGGCGGACCTCGATGCCCAGGCGCGAGCCATCGGAACCGTGGGGTTCGGTGAGGACCAGCCGGCCCTGGTACACGAATGCCGAGGTCGCGGGATCGGCGGGGGCGCAGATGTTCGCGCTCGCGACGGACATCCAGACTGCGACGAGCGCGCTCCACACGTGTCCTCCGAGGGTGGAGGTACAGCGTACGGGTGGGCGCGGTAACGAAGGGCGGAAGACCGTCTGAAAACGTCTCGTTTCGGGGTGATCGAGGCGACGATGGAGACCGGGCCGAGAGCGAACCTGCGGAGACGCGTGGATTGGTGAATTCGGCGCCTGGAAGCCACGGAGTCACGGAGGAGCACGAAGGATTGCACGGAGGATCTGGACCGTTTTTCGAGGCGAGCTGGGTAGCGGTGAGCCAGCGATTCTGCCGGCGGATCCGCGCTCGCGCGCGATTGCGGACGGGCACGGACGAGCAGGCCAGACGGACCCATCACAGGAGGAGGATGATGAGACAGCGTCGTCAGAGCCTCGGTGCGCGAACAGCCCTGCGAACACGAGGGATCGATGACGCGAACGGGGGGGCCGTCGTGGTCGTCGGTCGTGGTGGAGGGTGGTCGGTCGTCATCCGGTCCGACGTTCGCCCCGCGACTACCACCACCGCCAGCCCGAGAACGTCGGGTATCCCTACCAAGACCCAAAGCGGACAGGGTGGTGTGCTCCGTGCAATCCTCCGTGAGCGAAGCGCTCGGTGACTCCGTGGCGAACGTCGACGCCACCCCTGTCGGCTCGCTCTCGTCCCGTAGTCCGGCGCCGCAGGCGACCGCTCCGGCCGGTGTCGCGGTTTCGGGGGGACCGAGCGACTTCGCAGAGAGATCGATGTCAGCGGGCGGCCGGTGTTGGCGGGACAAGCCCGCGCGAGGCCGTGTCGCACGCCTCCGAGCCTGGGCCTGATCCTCTTCCGAAGAAGCCCCCAGACGCCATCACCGACCTCGCGCGGAGTAGGCTGGCACCCATGGACGCGCTTCACGCCGAGACCATGACGCCGCTCTTGGAACCGATCGCGGAGCGCGTCTCGGCCGTGTTGGCTTCCACGCCCGACGCCGATCCGGTGGGGGTGGCGGCGCTGGTGGTGGCGGAATCGGAGCTCGCGGCGCTGCTGCACGCGCGGTTCGCGGCGTTCGGTGAGGGCACCCGGGACCTTCTGGTGGCCCATGGCGACTGGGCGGCGTTCGACCGGGATGCGGCGAAGGTGGCCGACCTGTCGGACGAGGCGGTGGGGCTGGCGCTGGTGGAGCTGTCGGAGGCGGGCTGGCTGACTCCCGACCGGCAGTTTCCGATGGGCATTCGCGGATGGCGGCGAGCGCAGTTGGAACCGTCGGCCGACATGGTCGAGCGTGCGGCGCGGAGTGCGGAAGCGGCGTTCCATCGGTTGCGCTGTGCGGGGGCGGGGGATCGGGCGGCGCGGGCGGCACTGGAGCACTGGTGCCGCTGGTCGTCGGCGCCCGAAGTGGCGCAGTGGCTGGCGATCTTCCGCGAAGAGGAGCTGGGAGACGCGGTCTGCGAGCGGTGTGCGGCGTGGGCGGCGATCGAGCAGTCGAGAGCGGCGCAATGGCGCGGCTGGGAGGATCAGGCCCGGCGGTGGCTGGATCGGGCGGAAGCGGCGGCGATGTCGGATCGCGCGCGCTTCTTCGTGCGGTTCCTGCGTGCGATTCGTTCGGTACAGGCGGGGGATTCACAGGCCGCGTCGCGGGTCGCAGCCCTGATGGCCGACGTGCCGGCCGAGGAGGAGTGGCACTTCGTGCACCAGACCCAGGCGGTGCTGGCCCAGGCCCAGCGGCGGGACGCCCGACCCCATCTGCAGAAGGGGATCGGCCTGGCGCACCGGCTGTCGATGCCCTTTCGGGAGCTGCACCTGCGCGTACTGCTCGCGGTGGCCGAGTGGCCGGACGGGTCGCGGATGCGCAAGGAGCTGGAGCTGATCGACGCGCTGGACGGCTCGCAGATCCGGCTGTCGGATCGCGACCGCTGGAACCTGGAGTGGACGTGGGCTCGCGCGTTCCTGGCGTCGGGCGACCTGCAGCAGGCTGCACAGCGGTCGAGGACCATCCTGGAGGACGACGCGCTGGTGTCGCTGAACCCCGGTGCTCCGTGGGCGGTGGTGGCCCTGGCCGAGCGGGAGGCAGGGCGCGAGGAGCCGGCCCGCCAGGCGCTGATCCAGGCACGCCGCTTTCTGACCCGTGACGATGCCGGCGAGATTCGGCAGTGGCTCGAGGAAGCCTGGCAGGACGAGGGGCCGCCGGGGCTGCCGGATCTGGTGATGGCACGTCCTCCGACGGCGGGCTGGGTGCTGCGGGACGGCACGCGGTTCGTGGTGGGTGACGAGGAGGTGCAGCTGGAGCGGAGCCCGGTCTCGGTGGCGATGCTGCGCGCGCTCGCGAACGGGCCGTGCGACACGGACACGCTGATCGAAGCGTGCTGGCCGGGCGATGCGTCGAGCTACCCGTCGCTGAAGAACCGGCTGCACTCGGCGCTGCGGGCGCTTCGCAAGCGGGGTCTGGAGGGCCACCTGGTGTTCGAGGACGACACGTACCGGCTGGAGGGGCTCGAGGTCCGCGACGCGGTGGACCCCGGCTTCGGCTGACGGCTCGAACGCGCCTTCTCGGAGGTTGGATCGCGTTTGCGATGAATAATGAATGGTTTATTCATGATTCATGCCCCAGGTCCTCAAGCCCGATGTTCGCGATGCCATCCTGAACGCCGCCACGGTGTGCTTCGCCGACGGGGGGTTCCACGCCACCAGCATGGCCCGGATCGCCCGGGAAGCGGGGGTGTCTGCGGGCAACATCTACCGGTACTTCGACGACAAGCAGGACCTGTTCGCCGCCGTGCTGCCGGATGCGTTCATCGCCGAGCTGCAGCAGGTGCTGGACCGGCGGGTGGATGCACTGGCGGCCCTGCAGGAGCCGGGCGTGCTGGACGACGAGGCCCGCGCGCGGCAGTCCGAGTTCCTGACGTTCCTGGTGGCGCATCGCCTGCAGGTGATCCTGCTGCTGGACCGCTGTGAAGACACCGTGCACGAGGGGTTCTCGGAGCGCTTCGTGACGGGGCTGGTGGACCGTGCGCTCGCGACGGTGGATGCCGGACACCCCGTGTCTCCGCACATGCGATTCGTCCTGCGCTGCGTGTTCGACGGCGCTCGGCGAACCATCGTGGACGTGCTGGAGGCCCACTCCCACCCCGACGACATCTCCGCGGCGCTGGCCTCGTTCTGGACGTTCCAGATCGGGGGTCTGGCCGCACTGCTGAGGAGCACCCCATGAACGATTCCGACCTGTGGACTCTCGATGCGACCGCCCAGGCGGCCCTGGTGGAGGGTGGGGAGCTGTCGCCCGCCGAGCTGGTGGAGGCCGCCATCCGCCGGATCGAGACCCTGAACCCGACCCTGAACTGCGTGGCGACCCTGGATGCCGAGCGGGCGCTGGAGCGCGTGAAGACCGGTGTGGACGGGCCGTTCGCGGGGGTGCCCACCGTGGCGAAGGACCTGCTGCCGGTGCCGGGACTGCGCTGTGCGTTCGGCAGCCGGCTGTTCGCCGAGCACGTGCCGACCGAGCCGCTGCCATACACCGAGGCCCTCGATGCGTCGGGACTGGTGGTGCTGGGCAAGAGCACGACGTCGGAGCTGGGCTTGCTGGGCTCGACCGAGGCCGGGGTCTACGGTGTGACCCGCAATCCGTGGGGTCGGGACCTGTCGGCGGGCGGGTCGTCGGGTGGAGCGGTCGCTGCGGTGGCGGCGGGGCTGGTTCCCGTGGCGCATGCCTCTGATGGTGGGGGGAGCATCCGCGGCCCGGCGTCGCTGACGGGGCTGTTCGGCTTCAAGCCCAGCCGTCACGTCCCGGCTCGAGCGGTCGCACACGAGACCCCGTTTGCGGCGAATACGTCGGAGCACTTCGTGAGCCGGTCGGTACGCGACAGTGACGCACTGCTCGCGGCGATGGCGCGCTCGTCGCGGGCACCGTACGGCCGACGGGCGCTGGAGCCGCTGCGCATCGGCGTCTACGACGCGACCCTGATGGGCGACCGGCCGTGTGCGGCGGCTGCGGAGGCCCTGGAGCACGCGGCGTCGGTGTGTGCCGCGCTGGGCCATCACGTCGAGCGCATCCCGCCTCCGCCGGTGTCGGGCGACGAGGTGGGCGAGGCGTTCTTCACGATGGCGGGGGCAGCGATTGCGGGGCTGCGGGACATGATGGCGCCGATGCTCGGAGGGTCGCTCGGCCCCCAGCACGTCGAGCCGTTCACCTTCGCGCTGCTGCAGTGGTTCGACGCGCTTCCCACCGGCGCAGACGGGGCGGTGGCGCGGGCTGCCGCGTCGCTGGAGCGCATCGAGGGCCAGATGGCGGGGTTCTTCGCGGGGGTGGACGTGGCGCTGTGTCCCACGGTCCCCGGAGAGCGGCCACGGCTCGGGCATCTGGCTCCGCACCTGCCGATGGACGTGATCCTCGACCGCACGAACCTGTTGGCGGGCTACACCGCGGTCCACAACCCGGCCGGTGCACCGGCGATGAGCGTGCCGCTGGGGTGGTCCGCGGGCGGGCTTCCGGTGGGGGTGATGTTCGCGGCGGCGGCAGGCCAGGACGCGCGGTTGTTCGGGCTCGCCTACCAGCTCGAGGAGGCGGATCCCTGGGCGCATCGCTGGCCAGACGTCGCGTCGGCGGCGGGCTGGTCGGGATAGACATCCGCGGTGCGCGCATCGACGACCGGCACGTGGTCTCGCCTGGAGCGCGACGTGCGCCCGAACGCGGTGTGGGTGGCGCTTCAGCAGTGACCCGGCGGTCAGCGGTAGCGGTGTCAGCCGTGGCTGTCCGGGATAGGGGCGCGGCCGGAGGAGACCCCATGAACCAGCCGCTGTCCCGCATCGCGTCCATCCCCCTGCTCGCTGTCATGTTGATGAGCGCGGGCGGATGCCCGGATCCCGACGACACCGATCCGGCCACCGTTCCCGAGTCGGACACGGACACCGACACGGACTCGGACACCGACACCGACACCGACACCGACACCGACACCGACACGGACACCGATGTGCAGGACGCCTCGCTGCGCCTGGCGACCTGGAACGTGTCGCGCCTCGACGTGGAGGGCGAAGGCGACAATCCCCGTACGGCCGAGGAACTCGCGCTGATGGCGGAGTACGTCGATCGCCTGGAGGCCGATGTGGTGGCGCTCCAGGAGGTCCGCGGCGTGACCGGAACCCAGACGATCTTCTCGGACGCGGACTGGGCGGCGGAGTGCGAGAACCGCGACTCCTCCCAGAACGTGTGCGTGGTGTTGCGCGAGGCGTCGGGCTGGACCCTGACCCGCAACCCCGACGTGACCGCACTCAACGACAGCGACCCCAACCTGCGGCAGGGATTGGACCTGACCCTCTCGCGGGACGGCTCCGAGTCGCTGCGGATCCTGGCGCTGCACCTGAAGTTCGGCTGTCTGTCGGGCGAGAGCGCCTCGGACTGCGGTGTGTTCTTCGACCAGCTGGCCGTGGTGGAGGCCTGGATCGACGCGCGGACCACGGCGGGCGAGGCCTATGTGGTGCTGGGCGACTGGAACCGCTTCCTCACCGCGAACGACAGCGCGTGGCTGGAGATCGACGACAACGACCCGGTGGGCGCCGACCTCACCCGCTCGATTCCCCAGGGAACCCCGACGCCGTGCTGGAGCGACGTGTTCACGGAGTTCCTGGACCACATCGTGCTGGACCCCACGAGCAGCGGCTGGATGCAGGCGTCTGACCAGCTGGTGTACGACGAGACGGACTTCGACGTGTACTCCCAGTCACTGTCCGACCACTGCCCGGTCTGGGCGGACCTCGAGGTGCCGGCCGCTCCCTGACGCGACACGGCCTCGCGCGGGCTCGTTCCTCGTGTCCGGCGCGAAGCGCCCGCATTCGGCCGGTGTCGCGGTGTCGGGGGGACGAGCAGCCGGGCAGAGGGGGTGGACTCCGCGGGTGTTCCCGGTGTGGACGGACAGCCCGCGCGAGGCCGTGTCGAGCTGCCTCCGAGTGTGGGCCTGGTCTGTCAGAGGCGAACGACCTCGACGGGGCGATCGACGATGTCGGCGATGCGCCGGGCAGCGTAGGCGACACGGGCTTCGTCGGTGAACTTCCGCATCAGGACGGTGGAGCCCGCGGTCAGCGTGTAGTGGCGGTAGACGCGGAACCGGACGGTGGAGACGATCTCCCGGACCTGCAGCCGCGAGAGGTCTGCGGGGTCGAGCTGGACGTCGGAGTCGAGGAACGAGGGCAGGACCGTACGCGTGCGTGCCCATGACTGCCGCGTTGCCAGGGGAGCGGTAGACGGCGTGTCGTCGAGCGCGGCCGGCACGCTGGCGACCAGCCATCCCAGGCGCATGGGGACGCCGGCGGCGTGCAGCGGAACCCGACCGCAGGAGCTCGAAGCGGTGGTCTCGGCGTGGGCCGCCCGTCTGGCCCGGGTCCCCGAGGGGATGGCCGTTCTGTCGTACGTCCAGCTCGCGCTCACGGACTGACGCGGCCGACCGACATGGACGGAGACGGGCTTCCGCGCCCGGAGACTCACGCGTCCAGTGCGCTCCAGCCCTTCTTCTCTCGCGACTTTCGCGCGCGCTCGAAGGCTTTGACCGCGGCGGACTCGGTCGGAAAGCGCTTCACCGTCCAGG
Source organism: Myxococcota bacterium (assembly GCA_965224055.1). Taxonomy (GTDB): domain Bacteria; phylum Myxococcota_A; class UBA796; order UBA796; genus JACKEQ01. The sequence continues at coordinate 9,096,874 of OZ245034.1, forward strand.
TCGGTTCGCCGTTCTTGCGCGTCGTGCAGTGCGAGAAGACCCGGAAGCGCCGGTCGAGCCACGCTTCCCAGGTGGCGCCGTCCCGTGCCATGGCGACGTGCTCTGCCGTGGGGTTGTGCGGCTGACCGAACCACATGCCCGCGATCTCGGGCCGGGCGTCGACCAGGCTCTTTCGAAAGGCATGGACGACGGGGGAGAGGAACTGCATGGCCCCCCACCCGGAGGTGGTCTCGCCGGGTCGTCGAACCGGAATCCCGCCCCCGTCGAGCGCGCTGAAGACCTGACCGTCTTGTTCGATCAGCGGAAGCGAGCCGTCCTCGAGACGCCTGGCGAGGGCGACGTCCGGCGACAGGACCTCGGTGGAGCGGGCGCCGGCGCGAGCCACGACCGACCCGTGCTGGCGCCACAGCATGGCGATTCCGGTCGTGGCTTCATCCGGAAGTCCCGACAAGGCCGCTTCGATGGCGGTGTCCGTTGCGGGCTCCCCGAGCTCGAGCGACACGTCGGGCACCTCGATGCCATGCGCGGTGAGGTAGTCGATCATGGCGGACAGGGCCTCGAGCTGCCGCACGGGGTGGGTGCCCGCCTCGTGGAGGAGCGACGAGAAGTGCTCCTGGAGTGTCGTGTCCTCCTTTCTGCGCGGGTCCATCCACTCGACCCGGGTGACGGTTCCCCCCTGCTTCCAGGTCTCGAGATCGTAGGCGTCGAGCCAGGCGACGGTCTCTTCCCAGCTGTCGAACTGCTGCCCGTCGACGCGGTGTCCCATCGCGCCGGCGAGCAGGCGCTTCGAGCCGCGGTACCAGGTCCGGTAGATGCCCCCGCGCCCAGCCACGTACCAGGGCTCGCTCGCCGTGTAGCCCTTCGTCGGGTTGGCCTTGACCGACGCCATGAACGCGGCCGCTTTCACTGTGGATGGGAACCGCATGCCCATGCGCCCGGCAAAGTACCCGTTGTTCACCCCACGACCGCTGACGATGCGGTCCTCGTAGCGGACCCACTCCTCGAAGTGGCCCGCGCTCTTCGTCCACAGCACATGCCGTTCGGAGACCTCGGTGAGGCCCTCGAAGAAGGCCCCCGAACCCCGCGTGATCTCCGGGGTGATGTCGAACGGGGGCTCGACCACGTCGAAGCCGTCGAACCAGTGGAACGCACCGGTGGAGTCCCGCAGGAGCATCTCGCCGGTCTTCTTGTCGCGTGACCAGCGCTCCGTGATCGTGGCGCCTGCGAGCAGGGAGAGGTCCTCGTCCGTGATGCGCTTGCGGGGCTTTCCAGCTCTACGGTCGGCAGCGGCGCGGTCCCTGACGGCCTTCGCGGCATCGTCCGCTTCTCCGCTGAGCACGGCCTCGAGTGCGAGGTGGTGCGCTTCGCCCTCACCGTCGAACGGAGGCTTCCAGCGAAGGGTGTCCTGGTGGTAGGGGCTCACGGGCGCTGCGTTCAGCTCGAGCGACCGCTCCCAGGCCGCCCGGACCAGGTCGTTGTCCTTCGCCTCGAGCGCTGCACGGACGCCCTGCTGGAGCACGTAGACGAGCCAGCTCCGCGCTTCCACATCGTCGGGGAGGGGCCAGGTCACGACCGCGCGTGTGAGGTCGAGCTGCATCTCGGCGTTCTTCACGTGCTGCACGAGGCCGGCCATCCAGACGGCGGCGGCGTGGGCGTCCTTCGACTTCAGCAAGCGCTTCCGCGCCGTGTTCCGGACCGATTTCTGGGCCGTCGCGAGGGCGTTGCAGAGGCGCCAGAACTCCCGTCGCTCGGTGAAGAGTTGCTCGACCAACGCGGCGCGGGATGCCGCGCTCTTCAGGTTCAGAAGGACGCTGTAGAGGTTGGCCGAGAGGTTCTCGTCGGGCTCCGTCCTCTCGACCGCCAGGGCCGCCGTCACGCGCTTCATCGCTTCGATCACGACCTCGGTCGCTCCGGGGTGCTTCACCCGGTAGAGCTTGTGCCCGGCTGCGTTGCGCACGTGGATGTCGGGGTGGCGGTGCAGTGCGATCAGCGCCCGTGCGATGCGCGCCGCCTGGGCATCGTCGATGCGATGCATGACGGCGTACTCTTCGCGGCCGTAGTCGAAGTACTTCTTGATGAGGGTCTCGGTGACGATCGACGAAGCTCTCGCCTCGACCAGACGCATCCAGCGGTCGAAGAGCGGGGCGTCCGGAGCGTACGGGGCGAGGGCGAGGACGAGCGCTTCGACCTTCTTCTGGAGTTCCCACTTCTGGCCGAAGGGCAGCGACTCCGGCTGCTCGATGCCCTCGAGCACGGTCATGAGCACGTCGGCCATCGGATGGTCGGCGGAGTCGATGGTGGTGGTGAGGGCCGGGAGGAGCGTGCCGAGTGTCTTGGCCTCCATCGCATCGAAGGTCGAGCGGACGACCCGGAACCGGTCGTCTGCGCCCGAGGCGAGCACCGTCTCGACCGCCCAGGTGATGGCGCGGGGCGATCCCCATGCCGGACGGAAGCACAGCCGTCGTGAGAGGACCTCGGCCACCTCGGGGGGGACGTCCAGGCTGTCTGGGTCGGCGCCCTCCGACAGAGCGCGTAGAGGCTCGATGGCTGCCTTGGCGACGGCAATGCGGGCGTCGAGGTCGCCCTCGTCCCCGAAGGCTTCTGGAGCGCGTAGGCGGATCGCTTTGCAGAGCTCGAGAACACGGGGATGGTAGGGATCTTCAGCGAGACTACGGCTGGCGATGGTGGTGAGGGTCGTGAGGTCGGAAGCGACGGGATGCAGGAGCCAGGCAGCTTCGAACGCTTGAACGCCTGGACGACCGAGGAGTGCAGTCAGGGCCCGGTCGGCAGCGGGTGAGGGCGTCGAGCGCAGCCGATCCAGCGCACCCCGGAGGAAGTCCACCCCTGTCGACGGCGAACACTTCGCGAGGGTGGACTCGACGAGCTCGGCGTCGAGATGGCCCTCGACGAGGGCTGTTGCGACGGGAAAGGTCTTGCCGAACCAGTGGTGGCTGCTGTGGAGCTCGAGTGCGCGGAGGTTGTGCCGGTGGGACTCGACGCCCTCCGTTCCCAGCGCGCGAATGTGGCGCAGGAGGGCCCGTCGGGCTTCGATGTCTGCGACCATCTCCAGATCGCTGTTCAGGAATGCCTGGACCAACGGAACGCCGACATCGGCGAGGGTGTCGCGAAGTTGCTCCAGCCACTCGGTCTCGTCCCAGAGTCTGGCGTGGAGGCACCAGTAGATGGCGAGATGGGGGTCGTCGGGGAGGTGCTTCCGCTCTCGTGAAAAGCGCTTCGCCGCCTGGTCGCCGTCGAAGGGATAGCGCGCGTTGGCGTCGTTGATGAGGCGGATGATGTCCGCGACGCTCTGGCCATGCACGTCCAGGGGCTGAGAGAGGGCCCAGACCAACCACTGGTAGCGTTCGAGCAGCTTGCTGGTGGACACGATCCGGTCGCCATGGCGGGGCTTTCGGGGCGCGAATCCCTCGAGGATCGCGTTCTCGTCGGCGTCTTCGTCCTCTTCGCGTGCTTCCCGGACCGCCGCGCGCGCTCTCTGCATCTCCTCGATGCTGTCGAAGACCGGTGTGATCGAGCGGTCCTCGTGGTACTGCTGCCAGATCTGTCCGCCCCCGCGAACGTCGGCGAGCAGGTAGTCGTCATCCTGGTCGCCGATCACGACGAAGCCGGACAGCGTCTTGTCGATGATGCCGAAGTAGGCGCGGTTGTGGGCCAGGTGTGCTGCGACGAGGTCGGTCTCGTCGTTCGCGGTCAGCCCTTCGTCGATGGCGCTGGCGACCGCTTCGGGAATCGGCTGACCGTAGAACGCCTGGCGCGGCAGAGAGGACATCGGATCTCCGTGATTGGTGTCTGCGTAGCTTCACCCCGCAGAGATCGGGTGTCCTCTGAGATGCACTGAGGTCGGTTCGGGGGCGTGAGGGTCCAAGCGGCCTTCCCCGATGCCCGGATCGGGCTTTGACCCAGGCGCTCCAGGCTTGGTTGTTGGCGCATGATGATAGTTGAATGGCATGTCGTGGTAGTAGAATCCATCTGGAGGGTTCACCATGCCAGGTGTTCAGACATACGCCATCGGAGACGGATGGAAGGCGATCCTCGCCGAGGTCGGTGTCGACCATGCCGATGTGCTCCGACGGGCGCAGCTCCCCGAAGACTCCCTCGACCGCGATGGCCTGCGGTTGTCGAGCGAGGCCTTCCTCCGCTTCTTCGCGGCCCTCGATGCGAGCGTGGAGGACCAGTCCTTCTGGGTTCGATTCACCGAGGCGACACGGCCAGAGTTCTTCACTCCGCCCGTGTTCGCGGCGCTGTGCAGCCCCGACCTCGCCACGGCCGCGAAGCGCGTGGCGCGCTTCAAGCCGCTGCTCGGTCCCATCACGCTCGACGTGCTCGACGGCGACGAGGGGCTTGCGCTCACCTACCAGTGGAAGGACCCCGAGGTGCGCCAGCTGGCATTCATGAACGGCGCCGAGGTGCTGTTCGCGACGCAGCTCGCGCGCCTGGGAACCCGACACCGGGTCCGGCCGACCTCGGTGGTCGTGCCCCAACTCCCGCGTGATCCGCTTCCCTTCGAGAACTTTCTCGGCATCCGGATGACCCGGGGCGAGGTCATCCAGGTGACCTTCACCCCCACCGACGCCCACCGTCCGTTCCTCACGGCGAGCCGAGCGATGTGGGACATCTTCGAGCCCGAGCTCCGGAAGCGGCTCGCCGACCTCGAGGGCAACGCCACCTTCGCCGAGCGTACCCGGGCTGTGCTGCTCGAGGGGCTACCGAGCGGCCGGTTCGGCATGGACGACGTCGCCCGAAGGTTGGCTGTGAGCTCACGCACGCTCCAGCGGCGGCTGCGGAGCGAAGGCACGAACTTCAAGTCCGTGGTCGACACCACCCGGGAGAGCCTCGCCAGGAACTACCTGCGTCGCACTCAGCTGTCCGCCACCGAGATCGCCTACCTGCTCGGCTTCGAAGAGCCCAACTCGTTCTTCCGGGCGGTCCAGCGATGGACGGGCACCACCCCCGCGAGGCTTCGGCGGCAGCTGGTGACCGACGCGGCTCGGGCGTGATGCCCGGCCAGTTTGGCGCTTCAGGATGGAACGTTGGCGTGTGAGGATTGTTCAATGATGTCTGTTTCGACCTAGATTGACGGTGTCAGGGCCCCACGGCGGCGTCGGCTCTGGCCTCCCTTTCACCGCAGACAACTGGACACTCGGATGGCACATTCTTCGATTCTCATCACCGGCGCCAACTCCGGACTCGGGTTCGAGTCTGCGCGACAGTTCGCTCAGCGGAAGGACATCACCAGGATCGTTCTGGCGTGCCGCAACCAGGGGCGCGCGGAGGAAGCTCTCCGGCGGCTGGAAGAGCTGACCGACAGGAAGATCTTCGAGATTCTACTCGTCGATGTCGGTGACCTGGAGTCGTGCCGACGGGCTGCCGAACAGCTCGACGGCCCCGTCGACGGAATCGTGTTGAACGCCGGAGGCGCTGGCGGAACCGATCCGACCAGGCTCACGGGTGACGGGGTCATGCACATCTTCGCGATCAACGTCCTCGGGCATGTCCACCTGGTCGACCTCCTCATGGAGAACGGCACGCTGACCAAGGCAGGCTCGGTGATGTACGTCGCCAGCTTCGCCGCGAGGGGAGCCCCCGAGGTCGGCGCTGCGAAACCCCCGATTGCGGAGGGGTCGATCGAAGAATGGACTGCCGTGGTCAACGGCCAGAAGTTCGCGCACGACAAGACCTACACGGACATCTACGGCTCCGTGAAGCTCATGGGTGCCTTGTGGACCATGAGCATGGCCCGAAAGCACCCCGACATGAGGTTCATCACCGTCGATCCTGGCATGGCACGTGGCACCTCCGGGACCGCGTCGCTTCCCTGGTACCAGAGGTGGACCATGGAGAGCGCGATGTGGGTCATGCAGGCCCTCGGTCGGGCGCACTCTGTGGACGTGGGTGCTCAGCGCTACGTGGACGTCTTGCTGAACCCCGACGACTTCAAGACGGGGGTCTGGTGGGGCAGCAAGAAGGGGCTGACGGGGGAGATCGCCGACCAGGAGCGGCACTGGCCCGAGATCATCGGCAGTCATGTTGCGCAGGACAACGCCGATCTCGTCATTCGCAACCATCTCTCTGGGTAGAACGGTCAGAACGGGGCATGCCCGTCACTCGGGGCGGTGGGGTCTTCCCAGGCGGCGTCGACGGCGTCCCGGAGCCGTGGGTCGAGCAGCGACTCGTCGAGCACGGGCAAGCGAGCCCGCTCGGCGTCGTCCCACTCGGCCCAGGCCTCTCGGAGGAGGGTCGTGTTGCACTGCCAGAAGGTGGCGACCTCTGGGTCCCGGCGGAGGGTTGCATGCCGTTCGGGAACGGCCAGATCCCGGGCGGCGTCGAGTTGGAGGTGTTCCACGTCACTGTTCCCTGGCGAGGTTGAATCCACCATCGATGCGGGCGTACCAGGTGCAGGGTTCGGCGCTCTCGCATTGAAGGGGGACGTCGGTCCCCGAGAGCAGGCTTCCTGCCTCGAGCGGGCGCGCTGATGCCGCGGAGGCCTCGCCCGTCAACAGGATGGCGCGTACGGTCTCGGCGCCCTGGATGCGGGCTCGTCGCTTGGCCGCCACCCGCACCATCACGCCGCCTGGACCTTCGTCGGGCGCACCCCAGAGCCGGGCAACCTCGACGTGCGGTACGCCGGTCGCCGTCCAGACGAGGTTCGTAGCGTCCAGGTTCACCGGCTTCTCGGCGACGGCCTCGGCCTGTTCGGCGGGGTGTACGAGGTACGGCCCGTCGTCGATCTCGACGTAGGCGGTGGAGATGCCGCGCGATGAGGTGATGTGGGCCTCGGCGTGTGGCTGGGTCCAGAAGGAGCCTGGGGCCATCCACATCGATGCTGCGTCGGGGTCGTCGTTGTGGACCTCGCCCGAGATCACGACCGCTCGGTAGGAGACGTTGTGGATGTGCGGTGGCGAAGCGAATCCGTCGGCGAACCGGACCAGGAAGCCCGATGGCCCCTCGGCTGCACGATCCCCCCACAGTGTCGCTGCGCGCGGGCTCGCATCACCACGGGCGGGGTTGAGCGCGGTCCACTCGAGCTCGGTGGCCGGTCGCACGCTGACATCGGGAGGCCCGGCGAAGGCGGGCACGCTTGCCAGAAAGGAGAACAGCACGTTCACAGCGACACCTCGCCGTGGGCGTCACGGGGGAGCAACGCTTCGAGCGCCGCCATGACCTCGGCACCGTGGGATGGGCGGAGCGCTGCGGGATGGGGGTCGGCGAAGCGTCTGGCGTCGTTGTCGAAGTACGCGCCGGAGCGTCCCGCGAAACGTTCTCCGAGCGCGGCGTCGACGAGGATCTCCGCGCCGATTCCGACGTCCTTGCCCGACTGTCCGAACCCCTCCTTCACCATCTTGGTGCCGAGCAGCGAGCCCGGGTTCACCGCGACGACCAGGGGCCCTTCGGGCAGCCGATCCGCGAGGTGTCGGGTCCACAGCGTGATGGCGAGCTTGCTCTGTGCGTAGGCCGCCATGTCGGACAGGTGCGTGCGTCCGGTCAGCGCTTCGATGTCGACGGGAGCCTGCGCAGCCGACGACAGGTTCACGACCCGGCCGGTCGGACCGAGCAGGGGCAGCAGTTGCTTGGTGAGCAGGTAGGGCGCCACGGTGTTCACGAGGAACCGGACGTCCAGTCCCTCGTCGGTCCGAGGGTGTCGGGTCTTCAGCACACCTGCGTTGTTGATGAGGACGTCGAGCTGGTCGTGGTTGGCCCGGATCGCGCGGGCCATGGCGTCGACGGCCGCGAGGTCGGACAGGTCGGCTACGTAGGTCTCGGTCTGTCCGCCGAGCTCGGAGGCGACAGTCGCGAGCTTGTCGGGATTGCGGCCGTGCAGGAGCACTCGGTGGCCGGCGTCGATGAGGCGCCTGGCGGTGAGCTTGCCGATGCCGTCGGTGGCGCCGGTGAGGAGGAGGGTCTTCATCTGGATTCCAGTTGCGAAAGGGTTCAGGCGTAGCGAACGAGGAGGCGGCTCTCGAGACTCCGCCGTACGGCGCCAGTGCTCGGGTGGAGGTCGATGGCGCTGTGGGCCACCGGGGGATGGCCACGGTTGTCGTGGATGTTGAACACGGCGACCTCGTCAGGCGTCATGGCCGACCGGTAGATCCACTCGTGAGCTGGGTTGGCCACCAGGCCCAGGATCTCGCCGACGCGGTCGGGGTAGACGAGGTCGAGTGGCAGCCAGTCCGAGGGATGCACGGTGTTCGGTCGCACGAAGCCCAGCGGCGCGCTCTCGACCACCCTGGACACGGGTCGCCACACATTCACGAAGGCGTAGTGTCCCGCGGCCCAGGCATCGGCGTCCTTCCCGAGGATGGTGTGGAGCCGCTCGCGGGCGCTGGCGGGACTGAGATCGGTGTGCACGTTGCGGGCCGGGCGTCGTGCTGCGTTCGGGTCGTCGGTTCGGAGAGTGTGATCGAACGGCCGGACGGTCTGGGCACCCAGCACAGTCGTCAGCAACTCTACGAGCTCGGCCTCGTAGACGTGCTGCCAACCCGCTTCGGGGAAGGAGGCCGCCGAGGGGGCTTCGAGGAACACGACCCCGTCTTCATCGAAGCTCGGAGCGTCGTCCCGCGCATCGTGCAGCTCGACCTGGGTGGGAACGAGGTCTGGAGCGATCAGGCGGCCGGTCTCCCCATCCGGGTCGATCCGAAACGCTTGCCGTTCTTCGGCGTGACGGTGGTAGTGCACGGTGCCCACCGGAGGAGTGCGTGGCGCGTTCTCCCATGGCCCGATGATCTGGACGTTCATGCTCTCTCTCCTCGAAGCAGCTGCTTCAGGAACACCCTACTCACAACAAGACGTTGGTGTTAGGGCTCGCATGGATGAATAACTTTCAAGAATCATTTGGTAATAGCCGATGAAGATCCAGGAGATGGAGCTGCTCCTTCGCGTCGCAGAGACCGGGTCCATGACCCGTGCGTCGCGGCAGCTCGACCTCACGCCTGCGGCGGTCAGCGCTGCGGTCCAGCGCATCGAGGGCGCGTTGGGCCTTCGGGTGTTCGAGCGAACCACCCGCACGCTTCACCCGACGGACGAGGGATTCATCGTGCTGGAGGGCTGTCGGGAGACGGTGAACCGATGGCAGCGCACGCTGGACGAGGCCCGCGGCAGCAAGGCCACCCTCGAAGGAAGCCTCCGGATGTCCGCCCCAGCGGACACGGTGCACCAGGTCGTGGGTGGGGCCGTCGCGGCGTTCTGTGCGCGGCACCCGGGGCTACGGGTCGTCGTCCACCCGACGGACACGCTGCAGAATGTGCTGGAGGACGCGCTCGATCTCTCGATCCGGTACGGCTCCCTGAAGGACAGCACCCTCGTTGCGCGCAAGCTCGCTGCGTCCCCCCGCGTGCTCGTCGCCGCCCCGTCTTACTTGGCGCGGGCCGGGGTACCCGACGGGCTCGACGACCTCCACCAGCATCGACTGCTGACACTACAGCTGGGGAACTCTCCGGAACGGTCGTGGACGTTGGGCTCGCAGAGTGTCGCAGTGGAGAGCCCGATGTGCGGGGACGGGCTGCTCGTCCGGCAGTGGGCCGTGGAAGGTCATGGCATCGCGTTCAAGGGGCTGCTCGATGTGGTCGGCGATCTCGAGGCCGGTCGGTTGGTGCGGGTTCTGCCCCACGTTCTCGGGGGCACGGACGGCGTCTACGCGGTGTACCCGAGTCGCGTGTTCGTGCCGGCCCGCGTGCGCGCGCTCGTGGACCACCTCGCGGGAGTGTTCCTCGACCTCGAGGGGCGCTGCTCGAGATGGTTGAACCAGCGCGGGCCTTCGTGACAGCGCGCGGCTCGCGTGGGCTCCCACAGCTGGACCTGGGTTGGCGATTGAAACAGTTCGGCGGGTGCGGTTGGTCCCCGACCCGCATGGTCCGGTCGTCGTCCGCGCCCAGTTCGGCACCATCGCGGCAGGGTGACCGTTGGCGCACCCGATCCTCATTCGGGCAGAACTGCTGCTCGAAGAGGGACGAGCGCCTCGATGCCTGCCGTGCGGCGCTGGCCGAGCAGATTCCGCGGTACGTTCCCGTCGTGAAGAAGGAGCTGGTCGGTCTGGCAGACCGGTCGAGGCGATCGAGAGCGGGGCGGTAGGCTTCGACGGAGTGCCGGCGGCCGACGTTGCCATCGTCGCGGGAGGCTCGCACGGGGTGCGGGAGTTCGTCCAGCGGGTCGGTCGCGTGCTGCGGCCCCAGGAGGGCAAGCGGGCGTTGGTCGTGCAGATCGTGGCGCGCGACACCCACGAGGAGCAGCAAGGCGAGCGACGGAGGATGGCGCTTGTTGCCCCGGGCACTGTGTGAAGCCCGCGTGGTGGATGGTGCGCTCGTCCCGGCGCTGATCTCCGCTTCGGACCACCCCTGGGTCGCGTCGTTGCTCGAGGTCTTCTCGGGGTACCAGGGGGCTCGCCTGCGGGAGTGGACGCTCCGCACCCGTGAGTCGTTGCCGGTGCCCGCGCCGTTCGGCAAGCGTCGGATGGTCGAGCACGTGCTTCAGCGTTCCTACAGGGCTTCCGCTCCCACGAGCTCCCCTCGACCTCGGGTCCTGCGGGCCGAAGTGTTCGGCGCTGCCCAGGAGCTGCGGCTCGCCGGCACCGACGTCGAGGCGGCGCTCGCTCGAGTCGCGGCTTCGCACGGGATGTCGAGAGGCTGACCACCGGAGTCTGGCGACACTCGGAGCAGCTGTCTGGGTGCTGGAGTGAATAAGCTCACGAAGGAACAAGGCTATCGCCGGAATCCACCTCTTCGCTTGCCAACAGCGATGTCGTGCGCGGCCAGCGAACTATGCAGTTTTCACCGTGGAATCCGGTCCTGGGAAACGAAAGAGCCCGCCGAGCTGCCAACAGCTCGGCGGGCCTTCGGAACGACGACAATCGGCGTTCTACCTACTCCCGCAGCTGGACTCGAACCAGCGACACTCGGATTAACAGGCCCAGACAAGGGCCGGGGACGCCTTCTACGAGGGCGCTCCCGGCTGCGACATCGGTGTTGGCAACGTGTTGGCAATCGGGCGAACGGTGATAACGCGCCGCTCAAGCTGGCTGGCATGTCCACATGGATGCGGCGCTCACGGTCAGTGGAATCGGACGGTCGAAGGTCGACCAGTGAGAGGCACACGCAGTCTGTTCCATAATTCCAGATGTTCCGAAATTCGGAACACGATAGAGTCGTGAACATGATGATGAACGCAGCAGTCCAACGATTGTCGGAAGAAGCCGGGCTGGACTGTCAGCTCGTTGGGCGTGACCTTCGAATTCGGCACGAAGGCGAGAGGCATGTCGTTCACCTGATTCCTCGAAAGGGATTCCGTGTCGCGCACGTCGAACTGGTTCGCGAGTCTGCACCGACGGAGCCGTGGGCCGTAGTGACGGAGCACGTTGGGCGCGAGTCGGCCAGGAGTCTCCGAGAGGCCGGTGTGCAATTCCTGGACATGGCGGGAAACGCCCATCTTCACGGTCCTTTCGGGGTCGTGTTCCTTTCCGGGGCTCGCCGCGCCCATTCCGCTTCGAGTACGGGGCTCTCGGGCAGTGCGTACAAGGTCGCCTTCACTCTCTTGGCCCACCCTGGGTTGGCGGCCGGCACGGTTCGGCAGATCGCCCGTGCGGCTGGGGTCGGGGTTGGAACCGCGACACGCGCGCTGGGTGCCCTGACCTCGCGAGGGTGGGTGATGGGGGAGCCCGGTCGTCGAGAACTGGATTTCGTGGAACTCTGGCGCGCCTTCGAGCGTGGCTACGTAGACCGCCTGGCTTCCAAGCTCGAACACGGTCGCTATCGGCCACTCGAGAGTTTCAAGGAATGGCTCAGGCACATCGAGCCGGAGCTGGGCGAAGGCATCCACCTGGGGGGCGCTGCCGCGGCCGAGGCGCTCGGACTCGACATCGTCGCCGCGACGGCTGCGCTCCACGTGGTCGAATGGGATGCGCCTGTTCTGCGCCGGGTGCAGTTGGTCCCCGACTCGCTTGGCCCGGTCGTCGTCCGCGCCCAGTTCGGCAGCGTCGCGGGAGGGGGACCGTTGGCGCACCCGATCCTCATTCGGGCAGAACTACTGCTCGACAGGGATGAGCGGCTCGACGCCTGCCGTACGGCGCTGACCGAGCAGATTCGCGGTACGTTCCCGTCGTGAAGAAGGAGATGCTGGACGCACTGGAAGCGGCGGTTCAGGTCGGACGGAGGTCTGGACGGGAGCTGATGCTGGTCGGTGCCTGGGCGAGGGACATCGCGCTCCAGCTCCACCGAAACCGCGCCAATACGCGAGATGTGGACTTCGCCATGCGCGCGGACGATTGGGATGAGGTGCATGCCTTCTTTGCCGCCGCATCGCTGCGATTCGACGTTCACGCTGCAGATCTCACGATGCGCCACAGATCCTCGGGTGTGAAGGTGGATGTTGTGCCCTGGGGCGGCGTCGCGCGGCTCGAGCGGTTGCGGATTCCGAACTCGGACCGCGAGCTGAACCTGATGGGACTGGCTGAGGCGTATGCCCTGTCGCAGCGGACACAAATCGGAACTGCGGAGGTGGCGGTCCCATCCCCCGCCGGGATGCTCGTCCTGAAGCTCCTGGCGTATGCTGACCGATTGGCCCCACGTGACCTGACGGACGCCGGCGAACTGCTTCGGAGGTTTCCCGTGATGGCGGACCCGTGGGCGAATCCAACCACGTGTGACGCCCTGGCGTCGGGCGAGGTGACCTTCGATGACCTGCCTCCATGGAGCGCCGGGTTGAAGGTTCGGGAGGGATTCGGGGCGCGGACTTGCGAAGAGGTGCGCAGGGCGGTGGCGTTGATTCGCAGTCGGCCCGCCGCGGATCGCTCGAGGCTCATGATGAGGAATCCAGGGAGGGAGAGCCTCACGACTGCCGACCGCCTCTTGGCCGTCCTCGTTCAGGCGCTCGACGGGTCGTCCCCGTAGCGGCGCTTCGTCACATCCCGAGCCAGTCAGCACAGCTGGGATCGATCTTCACAGCCAAAGATGCCAGCGTTCTTGCTGCACTGTCCGAGAGCATTCCATCGGCGATCTCCTCTCCGATGAAGTCGACCAGCTCATCGAAGGCAGCTGCGGAGCCGTCGAGCGTCGCACGTGGCCCGCGAGCACATCACCAACATGTGGGCATCGTGGGGCAGCCCCTGGAGCTGGTTCAGGGCTCGGTACTGGGAGTCGTTCAGCGTCACCTGCATCGCGTACTCCGTGACAGCCGTCCGTCGACAGTCGTCGATTCTCGAACCGTCGAATGCACCATATCAAGTGGTCCGAGCCTTGCTGTTGCCGTTCACGTCCAATGCGGCGACCGCAACCACGCTCAACGCGGCGCGGGAACGGGCCGAGCGGCCTGACACACGGAGAGCCCCGCCATCATGAGCCTCCAGCCCGTTCCGTTCCCGTTGATCCCGACGGGCGGGAACGCGGAACGGCCCACCCGGCGTCCGTGCGACACACCCGACCCGCTCCTTCCAGCCGAACCAGCGCCTCGCCGAGCCGCTCGTTGCGAACGCGGACCCGCTGGCGAAGCCTCGTCCGGGACAGCGGACCCTCGGAGAGCACCGTCACCACGGCCTGCTCCAGGTCGTCGGTCACCTCCGGAAGCTCCTGGATCTCCAGCCGAGCCGGACTCGACAGCAGCTCGATTCCAAGCGGCTCGGGCGACGGATGGGAGCGGTGCTCGGCGTGAAGCTGCAGCCGGCCCTTCCGGCGCAGCAGGTACAGGTTCGAGTCGCCCCAGGCGTGCAGATCGCCCGATCCCCGCAGCGACTGACCGGGCTGCCCAGCACCCGACTTGCGTACGTGGTGCACGACCGCGATGGCCACCCCGTGGGTGCGCTGAAGTGCCCGCAGGAACCCCAGCAGCTCACTGATCTCCGACGAGCTGTTCTCGTCCGCCCGATGCAGACGGACCAGCGGGTCCAGCACCAGCAGCCGGGGCTTCAGCGTCTCGACCGTCGCCGACAGTCTGAGCCGATGCCCAGGCACATCCAGCCGCAGCGCTGGCTCGGTGATCAACCCCACCGCCAGGCCGTCCAGGTCGAGTGTTCTGGCCCTGGCCAGCTCTGTGGCCCGGTCCTTCATGGCCTGCGCGGGGTCCTCGGCGGCGTACATCAACACCGTCCCGCGCTTCGGCACCGGGAACCTGCCCAGGCACGGGGTTCCGCTGGCGACGGCCATCGCCATCTCCAGCGCCAGCCAGGTCTTGCCCGACTTCGGCGTGCCCCCGATGCAGCCCACAGCGGCCTCGGCCCAGAGGCCCTGGATCAGCCAGCGCTGGCGGTCCGGTTCGGTCTTCACGCGTCCGAGCCGGACGACGGGGAGCGGTGGGATCTCGGGTTCTTCATCGTTGCTCATGTCGATCTCCAGATGCAGCTCGACCCCGTCCGATGGACGAGGTCGAGGGAAGGTTCAGGAAAGGGGCGAAGCCCGATGGGCGCGTACCAGAAGGGCTCGGTCGACGATCTTCACGTCCTGGACCGCTGCGATCCGCAGCGCCTCGGTGGCGAGCACATCGATGGACCGCAGCACCCCGCCGGTGAGCTCGTGCAGCATGCCGAGGGCGTCGGGCGCGAACAGCTCGGCGGTGACACCGGCCCCGTTGATCCGCTGGCGGACGTAGGCGGTGGTGTGCTCGGGCGTCGCAGGCATCAGCTCGACCTTGGTCGAGAGCCGGGTGAGCAGCGACCGATGCACGCCCAGCTTCATGCGGCTGTGCAGCTCGGGAAGGCCGACCAGGACGAAGGAGACGAGCGGTTGGCTGTCCCAGTCGAAGTTCGCGAGCACGTGCAGCTGGGACAACGTGCGGTCCGGGATCAGGTGACTCTCGTCGATGACGACCACCGGATGAACCCGATGCTCGCGGTGCCGATGGGCGATCTCTGCCTGGAGTGCGTTGAAGAGCGCGGCGATGGTGGCCTTGGCCTCCAGGTCGAGAGCGAGGCAGAGCTGGCGGATGAAATCACGCGGCGAGAGCGTGACGAAGGCCAGGTAGTGGCAGCTGAAGTGCACGGGCGACAACCGGTCGCGGAGCGCGCGCAGCACGGTGGTCTTTCCCACGCCCGGCTCGCCGAGAACGAGTGCGTGCTCTCTGTTCTCGCAGGCCGAGACCAGCGCCTCCACGGCACGGCTGCGGGTGTCGTCGAGCCAGAGGTCGTCGCTGTCGAGGCCCTTGGCGAAGGGCATGCGGGTGAAGCGGAAGGTGGTGAGGATCGGATCAGACATCGTGGGTCTCCCGGGCGGCAGCGAGCCAGCCCTCGACGGGGTGGAAGGGCATGGCGGGGTTCATCTCATTCGGCTTCTCAGGAGGCCGGGGTCGGCTGGCGTTCGCGACCGGATCGCAGGGTCCGAGGGGCACGTTCTTGCCATCGTGGCAGGCACCCAGGAGCTTCCCGGTGAGCCCACAGAGACGGACTTGCAGGGTCTTGCCGGAGAGCCAGCCTTCGGTCTCGTAGAGGGTGCCGTCGATGGTCAGGGTGGCGTCCTTCCGGACCCGCCGCCGCTTGGTCTGTTCCAGTGCGGTTGCGATGGAAGCAGCCGTCTGGGTGGGCTTGCCGCGGGTCTCGGCGAGGTAGATGTCGCGAGGACGCTTGCCCATCAGGCCGCCATGGGGCCGTCGGTGGTAGCTGTCGATCCACGCCCAGAGCACGTTTGCCAGCTGGCCAGCCGTCTCGATGGGCTCCAGATGGTCCGTGCACTGCTGGCGCATCGTTCTCCAGAGCCGTTCCATCAGGCCCCTCGATTCGGGGTCGTAGGGCTTTGCGTGCACCAGCCGGATCTCCAGCCGCTGCGCCATCGCGGCGAGAACGTCTCCGCGGTAGCAGGCACCGTTGTCGACGTAGAAGACGCCGCATGCCTGGTGCTGCATCAGCGCCGTGCAGAGCATGCGGAGGAGGTCGACTTCCGTCTCGGTCTCGCAGACCTCGAGCGCGACGACGTAGCGGCTGCGGTCGTCGACGATGGCGTGGACCTTCCAGGTCCGGGTCTTACCGGTCGGCGTCGTCGCCCGGACGTGGCAGACGTCCGCATGCCAGAGATCCCCTGCTGCCCGGGCGCTCCAGCGGCGCCGGTTCGAGCGACGGGAGGTCCGGTTCAGGCTGTCGCGGGACAGGCCGTGGGCGCGGAACAGCCGGCGCAGGGTGTTCACCGAGATCTGGCCCTCCGCGACGAGCCCGTTGCGGACGGCCTCGGAGAGGATCAGCTCGGCGGCGGCGGTGGGATGGGCGCGTCGCACGTCGAGCAGGGTCTGGCGCTGGGTGTCGTCGAGGGCGAGGGCGAAGCCACGCTTGCGGGACCTGGGTTGGAGCGTGCGAACGCCCCGACGAGCCTGGATGAGCCAGCGCTGCAGGGTCTTCCAGTGGAAGGTGCGCGTGCTGTCACTGCCGGGCGGGCGGTAGCGGCGGCGAGCGCGCAGCTTGAGCTCGGATGTGAGCTCTCCGAGGTCGAGATCGCGGACGAGCAGGTCGCCGACGACGGAGAGCCGAAAGGCGGAGACCGCTTCGGCGTGTGTGGGTTGGGGTTCGGGCATCGGGTCCTCCTGGATGTGGATGCCCGGCCCTGGTCACCTGGGATCGGCCGAAAAGAACGGGATCACCGATGGTGTGCAGGTCTGGGGGGCGGCGGTCACACAGCGGCACCGCGCCGCGCGTGGTCGATGAGGAACGCCTGCACGCGGTGCTTCCAGGTCGTTCCGGGCCAGTCGATCAGGAGCCGATCTGCCCATCGCTTCGGCTGCCTCCAGCGCACTGGGCCTGATCGGTGGGCCTCGAGGTGGAGTCGGTCCACGCCCTGGAGGGCGTAGACCTCTTCGTGGGACAGGCCCTTGCCGACGGGTGGACCGGTGATGCCGAGCCAGACGGCGATCATGGAGGCCACGCTGTACGTGAACCCAAGGAACACGCCGTCGGGCAGCACGGAGCAGGGCTTCCCACAGCGCTGGCAGCGGAACCGGCGGACCCAGCACGTCACGAGCCGACACCGGCCGAGGTCGCGACCAGGGATCACGACGGATCGCCACCGGGGTCCGTGGCCGTACAGGTGGAGACGGCCGCCAGCACGGGCCGGATGAGCACATCGGGGGCAGGCTGCAGGCCGAACCCGGTCGATGTCCGGGAGATCGGCGAGCACGAGGGGGTCGTGTTCAATAGGTTCCACACGCCTCAACGGGTCGAAGGCGTGGATTCCGGCCGCCAAACCAAGGGTCCGCGCCGGGTTGGGTTTCCGCCGGGTTCGTCCCGGCGGAGCCTTCCTACCCGGTCACGCTGCGCGCGGCGTCACGCTGACGCTGACCGCGTTGAACGTGGCTGCGGAACGGGGTCTCTGTCGCATTGCCCACGCCCGCGTACAACTGGAGCACCCCCGTCGAACCCGTGACGTTCTCGATGAACCCGCCGCACCGTCGGCTCATCGAGAGCAGCCATGCCCCCACCCAAGTCCGCACTCCAGACCGCCATCAAGGGCGGTCCCGTCACCGACCGCCAGGCCAAGTCCGCCCTCGGTGACGCCGTCAAGAAGATCGCCAGCCTGACGCGCCGCGCCAAGGCCTCGAAGGAAGCCATGGTCGAGACCGGCACCATGGTCGTCCACACCGCCGAGACCCAGGGCAGCCTGTTCCTGGCGTCCATGGCCGAGGGCTACCTCGGCGAGGACAAGCTCAAGATCGGGAACGTCGACGTCCGCGCCCCGCTCGGCCTCGCATCCACAGGCTACGGCGTCTACGAAGCCATGACCGGCGGCAAGGCGGGAGGTCACGCACTCGCCATCGGCAACGGCGTGCTCGGTTCCTTCCTCGCCAGTGTCGCGATCAAGGCGGGACAGACCCTCGCCGAGAAGCGCCAGGCCAAGGCCCCCGAACCCGTCCCGGCACCCGCACCCACGCTCATCCAGGGCCCCTCGCTGCTCCCCGCCGCGCCGCTCATGCCCGAGCCCGAGGTCCAAGGACCGATGCGCGAGGTCCTGCTCACCCCCGAACCCGACGACGACCTCGAGGGCTGGCCCCGTCCACGCCGTCGCCGTCGCCGCCGGCCCTTCCGTCGCCGCCGCCGTCCCGACCTCGCGGACTTCGACGACGACGACCCCACCGAAGAACTCGACCCCGAGTGATTCATCCCATCCCACCCAACGATCCCACCCCAGGATTCCCACCCCATGAACAAACTCACCCCACTGGGCCATGCCCGCGTCTACCGCCACCCCCGCACCGGGGAACTGGTCGTGGACACCGATTCCCTCCGCCGGACGCACTTCGCCGGCGACGACCTCTCCGGCTGGGACGAGGACGACATCGAAGGCTTCGATGACGACTTCGGCTACGACGACGAGGACGAGTTCGAGGGCTACGACGACGATGAGCTCGGCTTCTTCCGCCGGGACCCGGAGCGCCGCCGCCGCCGCAAGCAGCGCCGTTTGAGCCGCAAGCGCGACCGCATCGAGCGTCGCATGGGCCGCAAGCTCGGCCGCATCGACCGCAAGGAGAAGAAGCTCGAGAAGGACCCGGACAACGACGGGCTCCCCACGGGCTGGGGCGCGACCGCCGTGTCCGCCTCCGAGACCCTCGACCGCGGCCAGGGCGGAAGCACCTCTCTGAAGATCCGACTCCAGCACGACTTCCGCGCGCAGGACATCACGTTCACCGGCTCCGCCCAGGGCGCGAAGGTCCACAGCATCTTCTTCGGCGACCGCGCGGTCTGGTCGAGCTCCGACGGCATCGACGCCGGCGTGTTCGCGGCCAACGGCTTCATGCGCGGCCTGCTCAAGGGCCAGTCGCTCAAGGCCGGCCTCGACATCATCGTCAACGGCTCCCTGCCCGGTCCCGGGCTCTTCACCGCCACTCTCATCGGCCTGAAGCCGACCCACGGAGGTTGCTGATGTTCCGTACCCGAACCGAACTGACCACCCGTGCCGACCGGGTGAAGCTGGCCGGCGCCAACGACCCGGTCTGGAAGGACGTGCTCTACAGCGAGGCCGATGTCGACGCCTGGCGCATCGTCGAGGTGTCGAGCATGGCGGGCAAACCGTTCGACATCGAGCTGCTCTGGTCCGCGGCGAACGGCTCCGGCGCGAAAGCCTTCATCACCGTGCCGCACTCCACGCGGGTGTGCGTCTACGGCCGGACCGTCCAGGTTCGCGTGAAGAACCTCGACCGCAAGGAGAACCTCGTCGGGGTGACCGTCGCCGACGGGTACGCCGAGACCCGCAACCAGTACGAGGTCCGGCTGAACATGATCGAGGCCGAGGAGCACCCGGAGCCGAACATCATCCCGCACCGCGTGAAGATCCCGCCGTTCGCCCAGCGTGCCTGGGTCGAGCCCTCGAACCCCGGACAGGAGGGGTACATCTACACGATCGACGGCGACGGCCGGCGTCGTGGGGTGACGCGTCTCGAGGAGCAGCCCGACGGTGGCATCTTCGTCGGCGGTGCGCGCGAGCTGGAGCTGATCACCGGTCCGTACCTGGCCCGGGTCGTGTTCCAGCTGGGGATCTGACCGATGCTGTTCCGTCACAACCAGCCCCTGCTGGTGATGGGGGACACTGCGACGCGGGACGTGCGAGGGCCGGCGCTGTCGGTCCAGCCGCTCGACGGCGAGACGCCGGACCACGTCGCGCGCTTCCTCATCTGGGCGATCCTTCGCGTGCCGGGGGTCACTCGGGCCGCCAAGGCTCCGGCGAGACCTCCTGTTCCGACGACCCCCACCGACCCGAACAAGCCGGACGTCGTCGTGGTCTCGGCGCCGGCGCCTGCCGCTGAGCCGCAGCTGCTCGTCGAGATGTCGCCGGACAAGGAAGGCTGGACGGTCGTGTCCACGCTCACCCCGCGGGAGCGTCCCTACCTGGTGACCGTGCCGCACATGCTGCGGTTCGTCCGGGTACGCCTGGTGATCCCCGGGGCACCGGCTCAGGCCTACGCGCTGGTGATGGCGAACACGCCGTTCCGGCTCGACGGCGGGAACCCGGTGATCGAGGACCCGAACGTCATCGTGGTCACGGGGACGCGCCGGTGAAGGTCTGCGTCAAGCTCGCGTTCGACGAGAAGGCGGCCGTCCGCCTGCTCAACTGGCTCGCCCAGGAGAACGCCGTCATCCTGCGCGCACGGCCCGATCTGCCCGGGCTGTACGCGTCCGGCGTGCGCTACCGGCGCGAGCGCGACGAGATCTGGTGCGACTACCTGAACATGCTCGCCCTGGGCCACGAGGACTGCGATGGGCTCGCGGCCGCCCGTGCCGGCGAACTCATCGCGCGCGGGTGGAAGGCCCTGTCGTCCGTCGATGGCGGGTACGCCACCGCGCGCCGCTTCCGCCTGAAGTCCATCCCGGCCCAGGTCCTGCTCCTTACCCGAGGCCAGCCCGACCGGCCGGGCCTCTACCACTGCATCGTCCGGTACCGCGTCGGCGGCCGCTGGCACCGCGACGACCCCTCCGCCCGTCTGGGCATGCTCGGAGAAGCCTGATGCGTCTGAAACGCGCCCGTCCCCTGCGGACGCGGCCCTCGAAGAAGCGCTCCCGCAAAGCCCTGCCGGTGCCACGCCGCGCCTGGAGCCGGCCGATGCCGCTGGGCGAACAGCTCCGGCTGCAGGCCCGCCGTGGGCATCGCGCCGCCGTCGTGCAGCTCCGCCCGGGTCTGTGGCTGGTTGCAGCGGTGCCCGAGGAGACCCTGCGCACGGAGGTCGGCGTGCTGCCGCTGCTCGCGCCTCTCCTCGTGACCGCCGCCAACCGCGCGATCAACCAGAAGAAGCCCATCCTGCCAAAGGCGCTGAAGAAGGAGGAGCCGCCTGTGGACTGGGCGGACGCCGAGGACGTGAGGGCGATGAGCGAGGGGGAGTGCAGATGCTGAACGTCGACCTCGCGAAGGCGTGGACCCCGTCCTGGCAGGCGTTCCGTGAGCGCGCTGTCCGAGCCTGGCACAGCCACATCCGAGCGAACCCGGACGCGTTCAAGGCGCAGGTCCTGGAGTTCACCGGGGCGCTGAACGAGGCTCGCCAGCGGCTGGACCGCTGCGAGCAGCTCGCGGTGTCGGCAGTGGAGCTCCGGCCCAAGCTCGCCGACCTCGAGACCCGCTACGCCCTGCTCGCGGCCGGGTTCTACGCCGATGCCCGTCCAGCCGCGGGTGTGCAGGGTGTGCCGATCGGGCTCGTCGTCGGCGGGGTCGTGCTCGGCATCGCAGGGATCGCGTGGGCCATCGCCGCGCTCCAGTACGCCCTCAACCTGCGTGACCACACCGCGCTTCTCGAGAAGGAGCTCGAGGCACGGGTCGAGGCGAGCAGGGAAGGACGGCAGCTGCCCGCGTCGACCGTGGAGCCCGTCGAGAACCCAGCGCAGAAGACAGGCTGGATGCTCGTCGGCGCGCTGGCGTTGGTCACGGCCGGGATCGCGGTGCCCGTGTTCCTGAAGAGGTCGGCATGAAGCCCCGTCGCTTCCGGCTCGACATCGTCGGCGAGCTCGAGGACCGTCCTCGGCTGCTCCGCGCGTACGGCCGGGTGCGCGGCGCCGAGCTGGCGGTTGTGCTCCGGCCGACCGAGCAGCGCTGTGTGTTCGTGAAGCTGGCGAAGGACGACTGCACCCTGTGGAGCGCCGACCTCCAGCCGGGCGAGAAGCGCACCACGGGCCGGCTGAAGCTGGGCAAGAAGAGCGAAGTCCAGGTCGGCGCGAAGGTGCTCCAGATCGCCGGGACGGTGCCCGCCGGGCTCGGGAACCGGGACATCGTGCGCGTCGCCGTGTCGGGCGGGCGAGCGCGCATCCTGCTTGGTGGGGACGCTCCGAGGGTGGGGACGGAGGCGGTGGCGTCGTCGGACGCCATCGCGCGGGTGAAGGCTGCGCAGCGCGGGGTACCCCCGAAGGGCCCGCAGACGCTTCGTGGTCGGTGGATGGGGGCGCTGACCTGGGACGGTACGCAGCCGTCGATCGAGCTGAAGCGAAAGCTGGCGGCGTACGGGAGCCTGGTGTGCCGCTCGACGCCGACGGGGTGGAGCTGGTCGTTCGAGCGGTCGGGGCGCTGGTACGGCGAGGCGAAGACCCGCGAGGGCTCGGACGTGCACACGCTGATGGAGGCGATCGAGGCCGGGATCACCGAGGCGATGCTGCTGGTGAAGGAGGCGTGCGGCTACCGTGACACCCGGCGCCGGAGCGCGGTCGATGCAGAGTGGGCGGCGACGCACCCGCTGCCCGAGCCGAAGGAGCGTGCGAACCCGACGGAGAAGCTGGGCTCGAAGAAGGGCTGCGGCTGCAAGAAGCCGGATGCGGTGACTGGGCGGGTGGAGTACGCGCGGATGCCGCGGGACAAGGGGGAGAGCGCGTATGCGTACGCCCGGCGGCTGGTGTCCGAGGCGAACGCTCGGGTGGGGGAGGGGCACGCCAACGTCGCCGAGGAGCTGCTCGTCGAGGCGGGGCGCCAGGCGGCGTCGCTGTCGGGGTCGAAGGCGCAGCGGGTGCACGAACACATCGAGCACGTGCGGGGGAAGATTTTGACTGGCGACCTTCGGCCGATGGCGGACGACGACGCCGATGTCGTCCTGCTGGAAGCATTCCGGACTGCAGTTCGAGAGTCGGTCCGCGGTTAGGCTTTGGGGGAACACCGAGTTGTAAGGCGCACAGCTAGGCTACGACTTGCTGGAGGAGCTCGGCGCGGCGGTGGTCTCCGATGATCCCAAGGTTTCGCAGGTGCCAGGTGGTGGAGAGAGCACTTGTGTTGTACTTCTTCATCACAGACCGCACTCCCTCGGCGGTTGCGCCACCTTCCTGCCTTAGAACGCTTCTTACGCCGTCTTCTGGCATCAGCAGCATCGCGGCGAATGCCCTGGCTCTAGCGGCCGTAGGCCAGTGTTCCGTCGGTCCCTCGAATGAGACTGGCTCCATGTCCATCAGGAGATGCCCAAGGCCAGAGGCTGACGCCATCGCGCTGCCACGTTTATGGGTTCCGCCGAGGATTTTTGGGGTGGTGTTCTCGATTCCGACAGTAAGCAAGTCGAGTTGGTTGCCGAAGTCGACCTCTGCCGTCGCAACCCCGACATTGTCTGTCAACCAGCGGTGCAGGTCGCCCACTTGAGTCTCTACGGGCTCATCAGACCATCCGAGTGTGTCTCGAACTCTGGTTGCAGCTTCGTATCCCTGCTGCCATGGCGCCCTGGATGTGGGCAGGCTTGGGGTTCGGAGCTCTTCTAGGAGTCGGGGCCAACTTCCAGGTTCTGGGGAGGCCACGGCGGCGACTCGCTCCAGGAGCGCTGGCGAAGCGCCTCGGAGTCCGCGGAGTGCTAGCGTCTCCGGCGTATGCACCGCCAGTAGCCCACGTGGCGGCTGGGCCTCCTCGATTCTCTCGCGGATGGACTTGATAGCTCCAACTGCGCTCCTCAGTTGGGGAGGAAGCAGGAGCTTCCACCTTGGGCGGGTGTTGTCGAGTTTCGCACGGACTCTTTTCGCGTCGACTGCGCCGCGCTCCTCCAGAACCCGACATGTCTCTACGATTGCGGTGGCGGCTGTTTTGCTGAAGCGCGACGCGCTCACAAGGCAGGAGCCCTCAACTTCTGTGAACTCTAGGCCCCGTCTGGAGGTACCCCACGACCCATTGTCCCAAGACAGCTCGATGAAGCTCCCCAGGCGTCGCACGAGCAGCATGGGAAGGGCTGCGTCCAGGGCGCCGAATCGAAGGCCATGGCGGCACTTGTAGTCAGAGCGTCGCTCGAACCAATCGTCTTCTTCAGACTCCGTGAGCCCGACAAGGGGGTCCTCACTTGCGTCGATCCAGTCGGCCGCGTGTCGGACGTCATCCCGGCTGACGGCGAGCGGGAAAGTCTCTTCGTTTGCGAGATATGGCAGGTTTTCAGCCCACCACTCCAGGAGGGGGAGCAGGAACCACTGGACGTCGTCGCGATACGCGCCGTCTGCGTGTCGCGAGCGGGTCAGGCACCGCCCGCGAGCCCAGATCTCCAGGGAACCCCACGACGAGGTGGCTTCGGACTCGCTGGGGCGCGCGTCTGGATCAGAGGACAACGAAATCCGCAGGGCGAACTCTGCGGTGTCACCGACGAGGCGGCTGTACCACTCGCTCACGGCCACTCCTCGGGGAGCTCTCGTTGACGACGCAATGTCTTTCGCTCTCGCTTGGTGATGTGGCCGGCGTCTTCCAAGGCACGCAGGATCCTCTCGGGAACATCTCCGCCGATCACCGGGAATCCATGCCAGGTGCCTTCTTCGATCCGAGTCGGGTGAGCGCAAAAGCACCAACGGCCCTGAGCCGCCCACAGCTTCTTTCCACTCCCGTCGACCGCGTTGTCCAAGAGGGTCTGGGCGTCGCGAAGATCGAACGGGTGGGGGCACAACGACCCGAATCCCTTGGGGTGCTTGTGCTTCTCGTTCGGCTCGTATTTTCGGTTCGACATGACTCGATCCTAGCCCACCGTGGGCGTCACGGCTGGCGGGAGCTATCCGATGTGGGAAGCAATGGGAAGTAAGAGCGGCAGCCCCTTGGTTCCCCTCGGGGCATGAGTCCCCCATGATCATCACCCTCGAGACCCTCGTCGCCATCGTTCGTACGAAGCTTCCACCCTGGATCACAGTCGAGTATCTGGATGGCTTCGTCGACCGGCACCGCGACACCCTCCTCGAGGTTCTCCGCGAAGCTCTTGACGACAAGGCCCCACTCACCGTCAAGGAGCGCACCGAGGCGAACCTCGCCGCCATGGAGCTCGCTGCCCACCCCCCGCACCAGCTGACCGCCGCCGATCGCCGCACCCTCCGCCGCTACACCGGCTGGGGTGGCCTCTCGATCCGCAAGGTCGCCCACCGCTTCCCCGACGACTTCCCGAAGCCCGACCCCGCCGGCCTGGTCCACGAGTACTACACCCCCAAGGCCGTCACGGACGCCATCGTCGACGCCATCGAGCCCCTGCTCCCCACCCTCGGAGCCGGCCGCCTGACCGCCCTCGAGCCCAGCGCCGGCATCGGCCGC
The DNA here is from genome assembly GCA_965224055.1 of Myxococcota bacterium. Taxonomy (GTDB): domain Bacteria; phylum Myxococcota_A; class UBA796; order UBA796; genus JACKEQ01. Next base: position 9,121,770 of record OZ245034.1, read on the forward strand.
TTCCTGGACTCCGCCGACCGTCCCGCGTTCGCCGAGATCGACTGGCACGTCGTCGAGCGCAGCCCGCTCTCCGCCCGCATGCTCGCGGCGATGCGTCCCGACCTCGACGTCTACGAAGGCCCGTTCGAGCGCTGGGTCGCAGAACACGCCCACCTCGCCGGCCAGATCGACATCGTCCTCGCGAACCCGCCCTACGGCCCGCGCGGCGGCTCGATCACCGACGACCCAGACCGCAGCTACCGCGAGAAGCAGGCCTGGGCCTACTTCCTCCGGCGCTGCCTCGACCTGCTCGCCCCCGGCGGACTCGGCGTCTTCCTAATCCCCGCCGGCTTCCTCACCGGGACCTCGGCGCGCATCCGCAACCTCCGCGACAAGGTGCTGCTCCGCCACCACCTGTCCGCAGCCTTCCGCCTCCCGTCGGGCCTGTTCCCGGGCGCGCACCTGGTCACCGATCTGCTGTTCTTCCGGGCACGCGGCGGGACCCTCGCCCAGCTCGACCCCGCCGACCATCCCATCGTCGATGGCCGCTACTTCCTCGAGCACCCCGACCACATCCTCGGCGAGGAGGTCGGCCGGGAGCGCGGCGGCATCGACCAGTCCAAGAAGCCGCGCTGGGGCTACCAGGTCGTCGGCGAGTTCAAGGGGCTGCCCGCCCTCATCGAGCGTCCCATCTGCAGCCAGTGCGTGCTGGCACCGGCGCGGCTCGCCGCCCCGAAGAAGCGCAAGCCGTCCAGGTCGGAGCGCCCCCCGGACCGCACCGCCGCCCTCGGCCGTCGGGTGGGGGAGTACCTCGCCCTCGTCAGCCGAGACCCGCAGCGCGCCCGGGAGCTCTGGCCCGAGCTCCACGCCGACCTCGAGGACCACCGCACCGCCCACGGCAACCCCCACCGCAACGCGGTCCTGGCGCGCAGCCGATCTCCTGAGGTGGCTCGCCTCCTGGGCGCGTTCACCAAGTCGGGCAAGCTCATCGCCGGACTCGCCAAGCCTCCCGAGGTCAAGCTCCGCTACCACGGCCGCGGGCTCGACCTCGAGCGCCAGGCCCGCATGCTCTGGGACAACGAGCGCAAGGTCTCCCTCCGGCGCCTGCTCGCCTTCCACCAGGAGATCGGCGGGCGTCTTCGCACCCGCGAGCAGATCCTCGACCGCCTGCCCGCCACCACCTGGGCCCTGGACGGTATCGAGGCCCTCCCGATGGAGGTGTACCTGACCGGCCACCTGTGGCCCCGCGTCGATCGCGCTCGGAAGGGGAACGCCCGTGAACGCGCCCAGGTCCCGCTGCTCCTCGACGCCATCGCGCCTGCGCTGTTCGACGACATCGAAGGCGTGTCCCCGCGGCAAGGCTGGGTCCCGCTCGACCTCGTCGCGGTCTGGATGACGGAGACCCTGAACGACAGCTACCGCCAGGTCCGCCTCACCCGCGAGAGCGGCGTCGTGCAGGTCGCCGGCGTCGACTACGACGACATCGACGGCGCGCTCCTGTCCCCGCAGGCCCGCTGGTGCATCGGATGGATCAACCACGACAAGACGGTGTTCCGCCCTCGGAAGCGCCGGCACGAGAACATCGACGAGGTGCGTCTCCGATACGCCGCGAGCTGGGAGACGTCGTTCCGGCAGTGGTGCGCACGGACCGAGGAGCGCCGGTCCGCGATCGAGGACGCCTACAACCGCTCGTTCCGCGGCTTCGTCGCGCCGACCTTCAGCGACGAGCCCCTCTCCATCGCCCGCTGGAACGACGAGGCCGTCCAGCTCCATCCCCACCAGGCGGCGGGCGCGCGTCGGCTGCTCGCCAACCGCGGTGGGCTGCTCGCCTTCGATGTCGGCGTGGGCAAGACCTACACCGGCCTCGCCGTGCTCGCCCGTGCGCGGCAGGAGGGCTGGGTCCGCCGTCCGGTCATCGTGGTGCCGAACAGCATCGCCTGGAAGTGGGCCGCCGACATCGAACACGTGCTCCCGGGCTACCGCTACGCCGTCATCGGCTCGAAGCGGAAGACGGTGGGCTCGGGACCCCGCAAGGGCCAGCTCACCTCCGTCACCGACTCGCCGAAGGAGCGCGCCGCGAAGTGGACCCGCTTCCAGGCCGGCGAGCTCGACGTGGTCATCCTCACCTACACTGCGCTCGCCCGGACCGAGATGAACCCCGACGCGGTGAAGCGCTACGCTGAGCGCACCGAGGCCATCCAGCGCGAGGTCCGGCTGCGCCAGCGCAACGCGGCCAACGCAAAAAAGCTCACCGAACGTCAGGAGGCCGTGCTCGCCGAGGGTGTCGCGGCCTGGGTCGCCGAGATGATGGAGCTGCCCGCGAGCTGGAAGCCCGACCCCGGCATCCGCTGGGACGACCTGGGCGTCGATCTGCTCATGGTCGACGAGGCGCAGAACATGAAGAACCTGTACCTGCCCGAGGCCCGCGAGGGTGGCGTGCCGCGCTTCATGGGCAATGCGGGGACGGGCAGCAAGCGGGCCTGGCAGCTCGACTTCCGCGCTGCGGTGGTCCGCGAGCACACCGGCGGGGCGGGCATCGTCCTGCTCTCCGCGACGCCCGCGAAGAACAGCCCGCTCGAGCTGTACAACCTCATCCAGTTCGTCGACCACGACGTCTGGGCCCGCCAGGGCATCCGCGACCCCGAGCAGTTCATCGATCGGTACCTGCGCATCGAGCTGAAGCCCGTCGTCGACACCAAGATGGACGTCGTCGAGCGCTCCGCGGTCACCGGCTTCCAGAACCTCCACGAGCTGCGCGACACCCTGTTCCGCTACGCCGAGTTCAAGACCGCCGAGGACGTCGGCCTGAAGCTCCCGGAGCCGGCGGTGTCGGTGGTGGAGGTCGACATGAACGCCGCCCAAGCCGAGAAGTACGACACCTACGTCGGCCGCATCGAGGCCGCGCTCGACAGCTCCGACCCCTCCGACAAGGCGCAGATCCTGGGCCTGCTCGCGCGCCTGTCGCTGGTCGCGATCCACGAAGCGCTCGACGAGGGCTGGTCGTGGAAGACCGCGGGGCAGGTGGGCACGCCGCACAGCCCGAAGTTCGATGCCCTGGCGAAGCGGGTCCGGCAGAACCAGACCTGCGGGCACATCGTGTTCTGTGACAACGTGGCCGCCCACCGGTGGGTCCGGGACGTGCTGGTGGAAGCTGGCGTCCCGAAGGACCGCATCGCCGTGCTCAACGCCCACACCGCGAAGGCGAGCGCCGACCGTCAGCGCATCGCGACGCAGTTCAACGGCACCGACGAGGAGCCGCCACGCTTCGACGTCGTGATCGCCAACGCCATCGCCTACGAGGGCATCGACCTGCAGCGCCGGACGTGCGCCATCCACCACCTCGACCTCCCCTGGGAGCCGGCCACGCTTCAGCAGCGCAACGGTCGTGGCGTGCGCCAGGGCAACACCCTCGCGGCGATCGAGATCAGCTACTACTTCGCGCGTCGCTCGATGGACGGGCTCCGGTTCAACCTCATCCAGGGCAAGCTCGGCTGGATGCAGGAGCTGCTCAAGTCGCAGGAGCGCGCCACGAACAACCCAGGCGCGCAGATGGAGCTGGGGCCGGAGGAGATCCTGCTCCTGGTCTCCCGCGACCCCGAGAAGACGGCAGCACGCCTCGCCGAGGTCCGGGCCCGCAAGGAGGCCGAGGCCAGGGCGAAGCTCGCGAAGGACGCCGCCAGACTGCTTCGCTCGGCCGACGCCCGGTTCCGCAAGGCGGAGCGCGCCGAGCCCGAGGACGCGGAACGGCTCCGTGCGGAGGGGGAAGCGCGCCTCGCCGATCTCGAGCGCATCGACCGCTCGGCCTGGCCGTGGGCGCGATGGGCGAGCCGTGCACGCCAGGGACCGATGTTGGTGCCCGACAACGGCGCCGCTCCAGTGTTCGAGGGCCTGCGCGCGGGGGTGCCGCACCCCATCACGGGCGAGCTCCAGCCGATGGAGTTCGGGCGCGTCGATGGCGGGAGCATCGGCGTGCGAGCGGCAGGAACCTACGTCTGGCACGCGAAGTCCCTGAACGAGGTCGCCGACCTCGGCATCACCCCGGAGTCGATGGACCTCCCGCCCTTCGATGCGTTGGACCGCGACGACCTCGAGGACACCGTGAAGCGGACCCTGGGCCGAACGGGAGACTGGTCGCGCCTGGGATGGACGCGCGCTCCGGATGCCTGGGTCCGTCGCGCCTGGGAGCTCGCGGATGATGCAGTGATCGAGGCGCTGTACGGCGCCTGGTACTCGAACACGCTCATCCCGGGCGTGCGTGAAGGCGTGCTGCACATCGTGAAGCCGAAGAACGCGGGCTTCGTGCCGGTCCTCCCGCCCACGCTGGCGGGCTGGCAGGCCTACCTGGAGGCGACAGCTGCGGAGAGGCTCGGGTGGCAGACCCGCGCTGATGTCGCCCGGTCGTGGTTCGGGCGACGGCTGCCCCGGTCACGGCAGCAGGACGATCGGGATCGCAAGCCGGGATCCTGAACGCGATCCCTTCGAGTGGTTTCGAGGGGCGACGCCGGCAGGCCGTGTCGGCGGGGGGGACGATGGGCGCACTGAACGGTGGACATGTCAACAGACCAGAAATTGACCGCGGCCCATGTTGATCTCCAGGTGTCCCCCCGACCGTGAGATGAACGCATGCCCACCCCGCTCCGTCCCGAGGAAATCGACACGCTTCTGATGACGTCGGAGGCGTCGCTCCTCCGCCTGCTGGCGCTTCACGGGGTCCAGGCGCCGGCCAACGTCGCAGCGTACCGCGACCAGCTGCGGCAGCGTTCGGCGACCCTGCCCGGTGACCTCGTCCGGACGCTACGCGCCATCGCGCAGATGGCCGATGACCAGGGCCGCGAGATGCTCACCGAATCGATGGGACCCCTGTTCGTGCAGGAGGGCGCCAACACCTACGACTTCGCGGCCGGCGCCTGGCTCGACAACCGGGAGCTGTTCGAGCGTCTGCACGCCCGTCGCAGGTTCAGCCACCGCGGGCACTTCCAGGAGTTCGCGGGACGCGAGCCCCGCCGCCTGGCGCATCCGGACGAGGCCACCCACCGCGAGCTCGAGCGCTGGCTCGGCACGGCGTTCGAGAAGCGTGGCTCCAGCCGCCACTGCGACATCCGGGTGCACGCCCACGACGACTGCCTGGTATTCGAGGTTTCCCACGGCCGGCCGCTGCGTGCCCAGCCAGTGGTCGAGGTCGAGGCCCAGCACACCTACGAGGACGTGATCGAGCTTCGGCCGAGGCAGATCGACGTCGTCGTGTACGACAACCGGACCCACCGGATCCGCGTGTGCGCGCCGAACGCGTTCACGGTGCGCGCCTACCTCCAGGGCTTCAGCGAGGTGCTCTTCGACGACGTCGCCTGGTTCACCGCCGACGACATCGTCTGTCTGCACCCGCTCCTCACCGGGCCCACCGCGATCGCCCGGACCCCAGGGCTCGACCGGGTCGAGCTGATCAGCCTCGAGTACCGCATCGGCGGCGCCGTGGAGGGCCGGGTCAAGGTCGTCTCGCAGGACGTATTCGGCGTGCTGCGGATGCTCCGCTGGCAGCCGGAGCGTGGTGCGCTGATCTCGGCCGAGCTGAAGATGCACTTCACGGGGGGCGGACGGGGTCGGCGCACGAAGCTGCGTCCACCGAACCGCCTGGTCTACGACCGATCCCGCGACGAGCGGGTGGTCCGCCAGTTCCTCGAGACCCGCGGCTTCCTCGCTCCCGGCGTCGAGGACATGAGGAAGGTCGGATGAGCCCGGCGTTCTGTGCCGATCTGTGCGCGGGTCCCGAGCTGGTGATGCCCATCGTGCGCGCGCAGCAGCGGTGGGGGAGTGCGCTGGACGTGCTCGAGGCCCGGGGCCTGGTGCAGCTCGTCGCGGCCCGTGAGCACGACCTGTGGTTCGACAACGCGTGCGGGGGCTGCGACCGCGAGCTGCTCCGCGAGGGCGAGCGCTGGCTGGCGATCTGCCGGACCGGGTTTTGCCAGCCGGACGAGGTCGATCCCCGTCGTGCGCGGGTGCTGGCGCACGCGGTGACCCTCGCGCTGGCGGCGGCATGTGGCGTCGAGCCGGGCCCCCTCGACGCCGAGTTCTGTGTGCTGGGACAGCGGCGGATCGGCGGCGACGGCCTGCTGTTCGCCTGGTGCCCACGACCCTCCAGGGTGGATCCCGTCCGTCTCGACCGGCTCGTGGACGACCACGCGCCCGAGGCCCTCGTCGTGCTCGCGCCCATCCGCAGCGTGGCGCCTCCGGTCCGCCGACGCGGACGGACGCGAATCCTGGGTCTTGGTCTGGCCGACGTGTGGACCCACCCGGACCGCCTCGATCTCTCGGAGCTCTGGCTGCGGTTCCGGCTGGGTTCGCCCGACCTGCTGTGGCCCCGGTACGACCTGGTGGTGGACGGCACGCGCCTGCTCTGGGGTGGCCGCTGGGTGAGCGTCGGGCGCAACCCGCAGCACCAGGCCCTGGTGCAGGCGCTGCTCGACGCCGGCGACAACTACGCGACGCGCGGGGATCTGCTGCCGGTGCTATTCCCCGACGAGTTCACCAACCGCGGGCGCGTGCTCACCGATCCGACCAAGCTCGACCGCCGCCTGCGCCAGCTCGTGTCCCGACTCAACGCGCACGCCGGTGCGCATCCCGACGGGCGCTCGCTCGTCGGCAACCTGCGCGCCCGCTCCGAAGTCGAAGGTGGGTACCGCATCGAGGTCGCCCGCGACCGCCGCTTCACACTCCAGGAGGACCGCCATGATGTCTGACATCGAATCCGCCCGCGTGCCCGCATCCCAGCTCGCGTTGCTTCAACCCTACCGGGTCGACCACGTGCTCGAGCGGCACGGCCAGGCCCGGTACGTCGCTCGCCAGCTGCACTACCAGGGCCTGCTCTCCTTCGACCCCGACGACGTCTTCTGGCTGTCACCGTCGCAGGAGGCCGAGCTCGACTTCTTGTGCGGCATCGCCAAGCGCATCGGCCTCCGTGGCATCGATGGCGTGCTGGTCGGTCTCGAGCCTCCGTACGCGTTCAGGCTCGCGGACGTCGTCTACGACTTCGTGTCGGGCAGCTGGAAGAAGGTCCAGCGCGAGGAGGTCTCCCATGCGGCCTGAACTACGCCTCCTACGCGGCGGCAAGTCGCGCCGTCCCATCGACACCAGCAACATCGTCTACCTCGAGGACTCCCGCCACGGCGTGGAACCGCCGTCGGTCATCGAGATCTGCGACGCACTCGCTCCACGGATGCCTGGGATCGGCGGACTCCACGGCAGGGCGCTGTCCGTGTTCCTCGAGATCACCTGCCACCGGTGGCTCCGCTCCCGTCGGGGCGTCGGCCTGCGCGTAAGCCTGGGGGAAGCACCGCTCGTGGCGCCGAAGCGGAAGCAGGGGCGGCTGCAGGTCACCATGCCCGAGCCCGAGTGGACGCTGCTGGTCCGCCCGCCCGGCGTGCGAGGGGAGCACTACCACGTGTTCCTCCCTCGGGTGATCGACCACGAGCGAACGGAGGTCCCGTTCCTCTGGCTCACCGATGAGGGCACGGTGCTGCACGAGGTGGTCTTCAAACCGGGCGAACGTGGATGGCGCCCGGTGGCGCACCATCGCGATCCGGCCCTTGTCCGCTTCGAATCGCGAGACCGGAACACCGCGTCGTGACCCCGCCCCGCGGGCCGCAGGTCTTGACGGGGGCAGCTGGATGCAATCCGAACCAAAGTTCAACGCCGGGAATCCCCGCTCTGGCCGGATCTCCGAATCGGGCTCCCCAGGCCGGCGTGATTACGTCAACTTCGCGGGGCACCACTGACCCAGGAGTCACGCCATGTCCCGTCGCAACCGTCGCCGCCCCGGAACCGGAGCTGTCGCCAAGCAGGCCGCCAAGTCCACCCCCACGAGCCGGCCGCGCGCCGTGCTCTACGCCCGCGTGTCCAGCACCGAGCAGCACGTCGAGGGCTTCAGCATCGACGCCCAGCAGGAGCTGCTCCGGAGCTACGCCACCGAGAACGGCATCGACATCGTCCAGGAGTTCGTCGACGTCGAGACCGCCAAGAAGGCCGGACGCCAGGCCTTCGGCGAGATGCTCGCCTTCCTGAAGAAGGAGCAGATCCGGCTCATCCTCGTCGAGAAAACCGACCGCCTGTACCGGAACATCAGCGACTGGGTCACCCTGGACGCCCTCGACCTCGAGATCCACCTGGTGAAGGAGGGTGGGGTGCTCTCCGAGGACTCCAAGTCCCACGAGAAGTTCATCCACGGCATCAAGGTGCTGATGGCGAAGAACTACATCGACAACCTCTCCGAGGAGGTCAGCAAGGGCTTGACCCAGAAGGCGAAGCAGGGCGGCTGGCCCGGGCGCGCGCCGCTCGGCTACCGCAACGTCCGCAACGAGCACGGCAAGAACGTGCTCGTGCTCGACCTGGAGCGCGCGCCCATCGTGGGCGAGATCTTCAAGCTCTACGCCGAGGGCGACCACTCGATCATGGACCTGGTGCGGTACGCCCGCGACAAGGGGCTGCGCACGACCCGGAACAAGGAGGTCTCGCGAGCCACCATCCACTACATGCTCCAGAACCCGCTCTACATGGGCATGTTCAGCTGGAAGGGGGAGTGGTACGAGGGCAAGCACCGGCCGCTGATTACCGGCGCGATGTTCGACAACGTGCAGGACATGCTCGACAGCAAGTCCCGCAGCACCCGCCAGAAGCGCGTGCGCACCTTCACCTTCAGCGGGCTGATCCAGTGCGGCGTGTGCCACGAGGAGGGCCAGACTCGGCTGCTGTGCGGCGAGATGAAGAAGGGGCAGTACATCTACTACGCCTGCGCCCGCTGCCGGCGCGAGAAGCGGGCCCGCTACTACGGCGAGCACGAGATCGAGAAGCTCGTCCTGAAGCAGCTGTCGCGGCTCTACCTGCCCGAGCCCATCATGGAGTTCGTCTCCGACGCCCTGCGCGGCATGACCCGGGACATCACCAGCCAGTCGGCCCGCGACCGGGACCGCCTGTTCGAGAAGGAGAAGCAGATCCGGCGGAACCTGGCCACCGCCTACGACGACCGCCTCGCCTCGCGGCTCCAGCCGTCGATGTACGCCGAGCTCTCCGAGGGGTGGCACATCGAGCTGGAGCAGATCCGGAACCAGCTCGCGGCGCTCTCCAACGCCGATGCCCAGACGATGGAGCTCGGTATCGCCCTGCTCGAATTGGCGACAATGGCGCGCGAAACCTGGAAAGACATGAGTCGGGACGAAAGGCGGTCCCTGCTCCACAAGCTGCGCTCGAACTCGCGATTGTTGAACGACGAGCTGACGGTCACCTGGCGGATTCCGTTCGATCTACTTCCGGAATCGCCGTATGCCCTGGAACGACATGAGGCCGTTTTCGATGACGAAAACGGCCTCAATCCAAGATGGCTCCCGCAGCTGGACTCGAACCAGCGACACTCGGATTAACAGTCCGATGCTCTAACCAACTGAGCTATGCGGGAATGACCCCGCCCACCTAACAAGCCCGCCCAACCCGTCAACGCCCCCCGCGATCATCCCCCCACCACGAACGCCGCCCAGTCCGTCGCAGCCCCCGAACCCCGCTGCTCCCGGTTCCGCTCCAGCATCGCCACCTGGGCCTCGCGCAGCGCAGCACCCGGTCGCAAGCCCGCCGCAAGCCCCGCGTAGAACGCCTCCATCAAGCGCTGCGTCGGTTCGTCCGGAACCTGCCACAGGCTGAACACCACCCGGTCCGCGCCCGCCGCACGAAACCCGCGCTGCAGCCCCTGCACCCCTTCGCCCGGCGCCACCTCGCCCAGGCCGCTCTCGCAGGCCGAGAGCACCACCAGGTCCGCGTCCACCGAGACCCCCGCCACCTCTTCCGCCGTCAACAGACCATCGCCAGCAGGGCCCGGCTCGTCGTTCGCGCCCGCCAGGGCCAGGCCCGACGCCAGCATCGGGTTCATGCCCACCACACCCAGCGTCGACATCCCCGACGACATCGGCTCGAAGAACGCATCCAGACGGCACTCCCGGCTCGCGTGGAACCCGTGTGTCGCCAGGTGCACCACCGAAGCCCCCGACAGGCCCGAGCGAACCGCGTCCTCGGTCGCGTCCGAGCCCGTCAGCACCGAGACCGATCCCTGGTCCGACAGCAACGCGCCCACCGCCTCCGCCTCCGTCAACGCACCCGGGAGCGCGCCGAAGCTCTTCCAGCCACACCCCGCACGCTGCGAGCGCGACGCCACCTTCGGAGCATCTCGAATCGCCTCCGACCGCGAGTACGCCACGCCGCCCACCACCAGGGCCGTGTCCAGCGACACCGGCTTCGAATGCACCCCCAGGTCCGCCAGGTGCTGCAGTGTCGTCAGCTCGTACCGCTCCACCAGGTAGCCCCCGTCCGCCGTCGCCAGCCCGGCGAAGCTGATGTCCGCCAGCGAGGCATCCGGGATCAGCGTCACCCGCGTCCGACCGTCCAGCACCGCTTCGACCGGGTCCCAGAGCGCCTCGCGAACCATCGCGCTCACCCGATCCGCCATCCGGGCAGCACCGCGACTCCCCATCACCCGGCGGTACTTCGCGTGGGCGCCGTGCACCGCCTCCGGGTCCAGATCCACCCCCTGCACCTGATCGCAGTCGCCCCCGCGCAGCACGAACGCCTTCAACACCTGATCGCCACCCGCAAATGCCGGATACCAGTCCACCACCGCTTCGTCGTCCTCGAGCTGCCGACACTGGGCCTTCCAGCGAACCGACGTCGTCGTCGCCCGCACCGACGCCTCCAGCGCCTCCTTTCGGTTCGTCAGCGCCACCAACTCGTCCCGAATCGCCTCTGGAGACTGATCGGCCGGGGGCGAGAACACCAGCTCGGCCAGAGACCGCCGGACCGCCGCCAGCTCGGGAGAATCGGGGGGTCGGGTCAGAAACGCCCGTCCTGCAAGGCCTTTCCACGCCAGAGCGCGAGAATACGCCGCCCCCGTGTCCGTCTCCAGCGCCAGGTAGATCCCCAGCTGCATCCGTCCTGCCGACGCGGCCGCCATCCGTTGCCGCTCCGACCCCGACAGCAGTAGATCCAGCCGGGCCTCCTGGAGGGTCAGTGCCGTCTTCGCCGCCGCGAGCCCCGCCTCGGAATCGCCGCGCATCCGCTCCGCGTGCGCCAGGGTCGTCAACACCGCAATGCGCTCCAGGTGGTCGTCCCCCCAGGCCTGAACGAGCTCCGTGTCCAGGCGCCGGAGCGCTCGTGCAACCGCATCGACGTCCGCATCCGGGCGTCCCAGCGCCACCACCGCCAGGCCGTTGCGGGCCGCCACCGTCTGCGGATGGACCGGTCCGTACCGCGCCGTGAGGATGTCCAGCGCCGCCTCGCCATGGGCCAGTGCCGCTTCCGTAGACAGGGGGGCGTCTGCCGGCAGCTCCACGCCTGCGTTCACCTGATCCACGTGGAGCGCGACGTACGCCTGGTGCACCGCTGCCAGCTCGACCGAGTCCTCTCCCAGCCTGGTTGCGCTCTCCTGCGCCGTGGACAGCAACGCCCGTGCGGCCTCCGGCTCCAGCACGTACGTCCACCGCGCCAGCTCTGTCTGGGCCTGAACCCACGCGGGATGCGTGTCGATTCCGGCCTCCCGGAACGTGCGCGCGATCTCGGACAGCTGCTCCCCCGCGCGCGACAGGTCCTGGGTCGCCCGGTAGCTCTGCATCAGATGCAGCCGCACCGTCGCCTCGTTGGTGGGGTCCGAGCCCTCTTCCAGCACCGATGCCAGCGCCGTCTCCAGCATCGCTCGCGCCGCCAGCGGGTCGCCCTGCCGCAACAGCGCAAACCCCCAGGTCGACTGCACCACGCCGCGTTGTCTCGGCGTCGGAGCCACCTCCAACGCGCGCTTCAGGTGCGGAATCGCCGCGTCGGGCTCCACCTCCACCAGGCGCTCCGCCTGAACCGTGTGCCACAGGTAGCGCAGGGCAGGGGAGTCCGGAGGACGGGGGCCCAGCAGGTCCATCGCCGCTTCCCAGCGACCCATCCTCAGCTCCGCTCGGGCCAGCTGCAGCGCGATCATCGTCCGCCACTCCGGATCGGGGGCCACCGCCGACAGGGCGATCCTCAGGTCCAGCGCCTCCTGCAGGCGCGCGCGGCCGCGCTTCGGTCTCCCCGCGTTCAACCAGGCCTGTCCCTCGGTCGCCAGCGCCGTCACCACCTTCGGATGCTCGCCCAGCAGCCCCGCCAACGCTTCTCGCGCAGCCGTCGAGCAGCTCGCCGCCTCGCGCACCCGTCCCATCGTCCCGAGCAGCTCGCACCGCAGCTTCGCCGTCTCGATCGTGTCCAGGTGCTCCGCGCCGCGAACCCGCATCCATCGCGCCAGCAGCTGTTCCGTCCTCGCCAGGGTCGTCCCGATCTCGCCGCGTTCCTGCGCCAGCTGCAAGCGGTCGTGCTGCACGAACAACACGTCCGGATGGTCGGGCCCGTACGCTGCCGTCAGCCCGGCCTCGGCCCGCGCATATGCCGCGTCTGCCTCCGTGTTCCGTCCCAGCGACGACAACACCGACCCCTGGCGGATCGCGAACGCCGCCGTGTCCGGATGGTCTGGGCCGACCGCCGCCGCCGAGACCTCCACCGCCCGGTTCGCCAGGGCCAGCGCTTCGTTCGCGCGGTCCAGCTGCCGATACGCCTCCGCCAGCGCACTCGACGCGAACGCATCTCCCATCGAGCCCGCCTGCATCGAGGCGAACGTCTCCTGGGCGCGCTCCAGGTACGGCAGCGACGGCACCGGACGCCCCGCCTCCAGCAAGCGCTGCCCCAGCGCCAGCTCCGACATCACCCGGTCCTCCGCCATCGGGTCCGGGCCCGACTCCGGCGCGTCTCCCAGGACCGACAGCGACGTCTCCGCCGCCTCGAGCGCTCCCGGAACATCGCCTGCAGCCTGCCGGTTCCGCATCACCTCCGACCAGGCCACCGACTGCGCCTTCCGGATCTGCACCGACTCGTCCGGCGTCTCCGCTTCCAGCTCGTCCAGCAGCGTCAGCGCGCGCTCCGCATCCCCCGTCTTCGCCAGCACCCGGGCCAGCCACACCGTCGACTCGATCACCTGCCAGTGCGGACCCGCCTCCTCCACCGCCTGCTCGAGCCACTCGACGCCCTTCGGATTGCCCTCGAGGGATGCGTACAGCCCGACTCGCAGCCACGCGCTGCTCCGGTCCGGTCCCGCCGGCAGGTAGCGGGTCGCCGCCGCAAAGCTCGTCGTCGCGTCCAGTCCCAGCTGTTCCTGCAGAATCGCCAGGTCGTACGCCGCCTCCCCGCGCCCCGTCTCCAGCACCTCCGCACACTGCAGCCGCGTCTCGGCCGCCGCCAGCGCAGCCTCGGCATCTCCCGCTTCGATCGCCGCTGCCGACGTCTCAGCCGCCGCGTTCAGCTCCTCTGGCGTGCACCCGAGGGCGGCCGCCACCATCCACAGCGTCATCCACATGGGCCGGAGGATACACGCCGCCATGCGCATCCTCTTCTGTACGCCCGATCCCGCCGACGGGGGAGGGGTCCACACCTCGTCCACCCGCATCCTCGCCAGCCTGCGCGCGCGCGGCCATACCGCCGTCCGCCTCCATCCCGAGCAGCACCGGTTTCCCGGCGACGTCAGCCCCGCCAACCCCGGAGATCCCCGCTGGCGCATTCCCCGGCTACCCCTGCCCGCACGGGTCGATCACGTCGAAGCCGCCATCCGGTCCGTCCAGCCCGACGTCGTCGTCGGCATGTACGGCTGGGGTCCCGCCCAGGCCGCCGTCGCAGCCGGGTCCCGTCTCGGAGTCCGCACCGTCGTCGCCCTGCGCGGCAACGACCTCGACCGCGACTTTCTCGACCCCAGCCGCCACGCCCTCTTCCGGTGGTCCATCGAACGCGCCGATGCCGTCTGCACCGTCTCCCACGAGATGGCCGCCAAGGTCGCCGCCTGGACCGGCTGTACCGCCACCGTCGTCGGCAACGGCGTCGATCCGCAGCGCTTCCGCCCCGCGTCCCCAGAAGCCGTCCGCGCCTTCCGCTCCCAACACGGCATCCCCCTTCAATCCACGCGTGTCTACGGCCTCTTCGGCGAGCTCAAGCCCAAGCGCGGCGTCGAGTCCCTCACCATCGCCGCCCGCGCTGGCTGGCTCCCCCTCGTCGTCGGCCGCGTGCGCCCCAGCGTCAGCCACCTCGTCCCCGACGCCGCCATCGTCATCGACTGGCTGCCCCCCGATCAGCTCCCCACCGCCTACGCCGCCGTCGACGTCCTCGGCCAACCGTCCCGCCACGACGGCCTCCCCAACGTCGTCCTCGAAGCCATGGCCTGCGCGCGCGTCGTCGTCGCCACCCCCGTCGGCGGGTTGCCCGACGTCCTCGAGCACGGTCGGACCGGCTTCCTGCTCCCGTCCACCGACCTCGATGCCCTGCCCGACGTCCTCGAATCCACCCGTGTAGACGGCGTAGCAGAGCGGATCGGTGCGAATGCGCGCCGCAGCGTGCCCACCCTGGAGGCCGAGGTCGAGCGCTGGGAGTCGGTCCTGGCTGGTTCTTCCTGAAGACCGCTGCATCGGAGGCTGGAGTGCTCGAAGCCCGTCCTCCGCGCCGGGGAGTGCGGCCGTCCATCGGTCCGGCCCGAGCATCGGAGCGCGCAAGACCCTGTCGGCTGCCGGCGACACCGGTCGACTCCGACCGGTCGATGTCTTGACGGCCGAGAGAACGGTGCCCCCGAAATGCTGGGAGGAACGAGCGGGTCGGGGCCGGGGTCCAGCGCAACTCTCAGCGAGCGAAGCGCTGCTCCGAGAACAAGTGCTGCAGCGACGGTCGATCCCGCTGGAAGATGCCTGTGAACCTCGATCAGCGCAAGGTCGCTCAGCCGTGAATCCACAGCGCTCGCCACTCGAGGTCGTCGGCACGAGCGCTGACCACTCCGACCTCACCAGCTCTCCGTGCAATCCTCGGTGACTCCGTGGCGACCGTGCGCTGAAACCGTCGTCCAAGCACGCCTTCCGCCGACAACGTCACTTGTGGAATGCACCCTGAATCATTCGTCGAAGACGTCCTCGAGCTTCGTCAGCAGCGCTTCCATGCTGTTGCGCGCCTCGCGGTTGACGATGAACCGTGGCGCCATGCCCACGTCGATCGTCAAATCGTACGAGATGTGCGTTCCGCCGTCCACATCCGTGATCTTCCACACGTACGAGAACGCGTCGAGAGTGTCGCTCTCCACCAGCGTAGCCGTCACCCCGTCGTCCGTCGGGCAGCGCTTCACCCGGAATCGCACCGTCTTGAATGCATTGGGGCTCTTCGAGTCTGCAATCAGACAGTCTCCGTCCTGGCCCGCCACTTCGATCGTCGTGTTGCTGGGGTCGATGTCCGCCAGCCATTCGGCGTCTCCGACGTGCTCGCGGACCGTCGCGGGCGTTGCATCCACCACCACCTCGCCGTGAACCGTGTGCGCATCCTTCTGCGTGACTGTGGGAGCTGCAGATGCGAGACCGGACAACAGCAAGACGACCATGAACCCTCCTGGATGGAACGCTGTCATTGTAATGCAAAGTTATTTGTCACGCAATCATAAATCCGATTCGGTCGGGGCCGCCGCCGTCGAGCACTGCTCCACCGCGTCGTCCACGTCCTCTGCATCCGAGCTGTCCGGGCGCTGGCTCAACACCGACCAGGCGTCTTCGAGGCACGCCGCATCGCCCGTCCGCGAGCAGTAGTCCACCGCGGCCGAGACGTACTCGCCGTCCGTTCCGTCGTCCGCCAGTGACAGCACGCCGAACGCATCCAGCGCACAGCTCCCGAGATCGCAGGTGCTGCACAGCGAGACCGCATCGGAGGCCGCCGAGTCCGGAGTGGCGTCGTCCGGAAAGGTGAACAGCTCGTAGGCGTCTTCCAGGCAGCGCGCATTCCGGTCGTCCGTGCAGTACGCCAGGGCGTCGTCCGTGTCCTGCTCGTCGTCCGTCTCGGTCCGCAGGGCGAAGATCGCATACGCGCGAGACTGGCAGTCGGACTCCGCTGGAAGCGGGCTGACCGGGCAGGCCAGGGGCGTAGGCGTCGTGCCGGTGGGCAGATCGTCCAGACACCCTGAGAACAGCCCGAGCCAGATGGGCGCAGCGACGGTCAGCGCCGCTGTCGGAACCCGATGTCGAATCCGTCGAATTGTATGCATGACAACATACTATGAGTTTGCATGCCGACCATCAAGCTGCGAAAAGCCTACGGGTTGGTGGGCTGCCGTCCGACCACATCGATCGTGTACGTGCCGCAGGCGCCGTTCGCGGGCACCACCTCGAGGTACATCGTGCCGCCGAACACGAACCACTCGAACACCTCCACCTCGCCACCCGAGCCCAGCGCGGAGTACCGCAGGTCGAGGTCCTCGTCCCACAGGAACGCCTCCCACTCGCCGTCGCTGTTGTCGTAGCTGATGGTGAACGCGTTCTCCGTGAAGGGGTCCGCCTGGGTCACGAACCAGTCGTCGTCCGCGCCCGTGTACGGCCCGAAGCTCTGGCTCGCGCCCAGCGACACCGTGGGGAGCGCAGTCGCGTCGAAGCTCGTGTCATCGGGCTCGTTGCCGTCGTCGATGCAGGTCCCCGCCGGAGAGCAGGTCGCCGTGATCGAGAAGTCCGACTCCGCCAGCTGGTAGCCGTCCACCGCGATGTCGATCATCTCGCCCGCAGTCACGTCCAGCGTCACCTGCTCGTTCACCGTGCCACCGGTCGCACTCGCCACACACGACCCCGAGCCGCACGGGAACGTCCCGACCGCCAGGTCCAGATCGGCCGTCAGGTTGCTCACCTCGAACGTCACCACCTGCGTCGCGTCGCTGTCCATCTCGAACCACACCTCGGGCCCGTTGGTCGGGAAGAACGAGCAGGGGAACTGGTCCACGAGCTGCTCGCCGCCCACGTTCGTCGCCTGCACCGTCTCGCCGCACGCAATCGGGATCGGCGCACCACAGGAGCCCAGCTCGATGTCGGTGTCCGTGTCCGCGTCGGTGTCCGCATCTGCATCCGCATCGGTGTCGGCATCCGCATCGGTGTCGGCATCCGCATCGGCATCGGTGTCGGCGTCCGCATCTGCATCGGTGTCGGAGTCCGCATCTGCATCCGCATCGGTGTCGGCATCCGCATCGGTGTCGGCGTCCGCATCTGCATCGGTGTCGGAGTCCGCATCTGCATCTGCATCTGCATCTGCATCGGTGTCGGAGTCCGTGTCTGCGTCCGAGTCCGCATCGGTGTCGGCATCGGCATCCGCATCCGTGTCGGCATCTGCATCGGTGTCCGAGTCCGTGTCTGCGTCGGTATCGGCATCGGAATCCGCATCGGTGTCGGCATCGGAATCCGCATCGGCATCTGCATCTGCATCGGTGTCGGCATCTGTGTCCGCGTCGGTATCGGCATCCGAATCCGCGTCGGTATCTGCATCGGAATCCGCATCCGTGTCGGCGTCAGAATCCGCATCCGTGTCGGCGTCAGAATCCGCATCCGTGTCGGCGTCAGAATCCGCATCCGTATCGGAATCCGTGTCCGTATCGGTATCCGTGTCCGACTCGCTGGAGGGGCGCTCGGCCGGACCGAGACATCCGGCGGTCAGCAGCAGCGGCAGCACGAGCAGGCGGATCGCGTTCATGACAGGCTCCGTGGATCTCACGACCATCATGTCACTCGTGCAGTCCTGACGGGCCCGTTGCAGAGTGTTGCAGCGTGAGCCCGGCCCAGACGGGTCGGTTCGGTGGCCCGCCTGCAACGCGTCCGGGGTAGGGTGCGGCGCCGTCCATCCACCCTCTCCGCGCCGAGGTGCCTCCCATGTCCATCACCCTGTTCCACCACCCCCGCTCGCGCGCCGTCACCGTCGTCTGGATGCTCGAGGAGCTCGGTCTCGACTACACCCTTCAGACCGTCGATCTGCAGAAGGGCGAGCAGCGCGACCCCGACTTCCTCGCCAAGAACCCCATGGGCAAGCTCCCCACCCTCGTCGATGGGGATGGGGATGGAGCGGTCGTCATCACCGAGTGCGCCGCCATCGGGCTCTACCTCGCCGACCGCTACAGCCTCGGCGAGCTCGCCCCCGCACCCGACGACCCCGCGCGCGCCACCTACCTGCGCTGGATTCTCTTCGGTCCGTCCGTCGTCGAGCCCTGCGCCTACGCGAAGGGGGCCGGATGGGAGTACCAGCCCGGATCGGCGGGGTGGGGCAGCTGGGAGTCCATGATCGCCTCGCTCGAGAGCGCCGTCACCCCCGGTCCCTGGATCCTCGGCGAGCGCTTCTCGATGGCCGATGTGTGCCTCGGCGCCACCATCCGCTTCCTGCTGCGCTTCGGCATGTTGCCCGCCGACAACGCCACCATCGTGCAGTACGCCAACCGCCTCGGTGAGCGCGCTGCCGTGAAGCGCACCGCAGAGGTCACGGCGCGCACGTCGAAGGCCCTGGGGCTGTAGGGTCCGCTTCGGAAGATCGGGCCCGCCCTCCGAACGGATCGACAGGCGCTCGCGCGGTCGAAAGCCGCCGAACATCGGGTCCGTCCGCCACAGCTCGTGCTCGCCGGGAGGCCATCGCAGCGAACCCGCCGCGACACCGCTTCAGCGGGCGCTTCGCGCCGAACGGTGCTCCTCTGCGCAACCCTCGGCGAAGCGAAGCGCTGCTCCGAGAATGGGTGCTGCCACGACGGTCGATCCCGCCAGAAGAGACCTGTGAACCGGGGTCAGCGCAAGGTCGCCACGGAGTCACGGAGCACACCGAGGATTTCACGGACCACGCGATCCGTTTCGGCTCATAGCGTAGTTTTGAAAATGCGTATTGGGCCGGACTTGGTCGTCAGGAGGGGTCCGATGCGGGCGAGACCGGGTTGGCAAGCGTCGTGGATGCGCCAAGACTCGTCGTGGTCGTTGTCGTTGTCGTGGTGGTGGTCGTCGCCGCCAGGCGAACGTCGGACCGGATGACGACCGACCACCTCCACCACGACCGACCACCACGGACGTTCGCGTCATCGATCCCATCGGTGCGTGTGCCGAATCCGCCTGGCGGAATTGCTGGCCTCCGCCGCCAAGGTGGTTCAAAAGACAGGCCGGGTCGGCGTGCGGAGTGGCTGCCGGAGAGACTCGGGCCCACGCACAGAGGCACAGAGGACAACGGACGATCGGCATGGGGAGCAGGTCGATCGGCGAAGGCATGCCGGTAGACAGCGTCGTCAGAGCCTCAGAGCGCCAACTGTGCCGTGAACACGGGGTTTTCGACGTGTTTCGACGCGGTCTGGAGTCAGAACGGGTTGGATGCGGGCGAGGCCAGGTGAGCCGCAGGAGACAGCCGACGACCGGCATGAAACCCAGGACGACGCTCGAACACGGCGGCTGAGATGGCCTGGTCGAGGCATCCGCGCTCAGCGGATCCTCAGCGCAACCCTCCGCGAAGCGAAGCGCTCAGCGGTGAGAATTGGCGTTGAATTCATCGAAGTCGTTCGAACGAACGCCCGCGTCGTTCGCCCGCAGCCGTATCGTGGTCGGAAAGGGCGCCCGCCACTCCAGTCGCATCTGCGTGCGAACGCATCTACAATGCATGCGAACGCACACAGTTCGAGCCCGTCCTGTCCGACCCGCACCAGCTCCGCGATGCCGTCCGACGCCTCGTCGTCGCGCACGGTGCCCTGCATCCCACCCGACGTCCGTGCGGAACGCCGCTCCCCACCGGGTGGGCCTGGGCGCTGCTCGAGCTCGCCGAGGGGCCGCGCTCCGTCACTCAGCTGGCCGCCCATCTCGACATCGACCGCAGCAACGTCTCGCGGCTCGCGGCCCGGATGGAAGACGCCGGCGAGGTCGAGCGGGTCCGCAACCCCGAAGATGGCCGGTCGTGGCTGTTGGCCCTCACCGATGCCGGTCGGCAGGCCGCCGCCCGGGTCGACCGCGCCAGCGCCGAGCACTTCCGCACCGTGCTGTCCCGGCTCGATCCGCAGTCCGATCCCGCGCCAGACGTCGTGCTGGCGGCCCTCGATGCCCTCTCCCGCGCGCTCCGTCCCCCCGAGGTCCCGTGAATCGTCTCCCGCCTCTGACCCTGCTTCCGCTGCTGCTGCTCGGCGCCTGCTCGCAGCCCACACCCCCCGCGAGCCCGTCTCCATCGGCGGATTCGCAGCCCGACCCCCATCACGCCCTGGCCAGCATGGACACCCGGGCGCCCGTGCCGCTCCAGCCCAGGATGGCGTGGCATCAGAAGCAGAACATGATGCAGCACCTCGAGGCGATCGAGGCCATCACCGCAGCCCTGGCCGAGAACGACTTCGCCGCGGTCGCCGAGGCTGCCGAACCCATCCAGTCCTCGCCGCAGATGCAGCAGCAGTGCGAGCACATGGGAGCCGGTGCCGACGGGTTCACCGAGCTCGCGTTGTCGTTCCACGAAGCCGCCGACCGCATCGCGCCCGCCGCCGAGCAGGAGGACGCCCAGGCCGTGCTCCAGGCCACCGCGGCCACCCTCGCGGTCTGCACCCGCTGTCACCAGACCTACCGGCAGGAGGTCGTCGACGCCGACACGTTCACGGCCCGCACGGGGAGCGAGCACACCCCCCGGCACCACGACTGACGTGCTTCTCTCCTGGGAGGAACCCCTCCCTGCCGGAGCGAACGAGTCGACACCCATCGCAGACGGCCGATCCCGCCGTTGTCGTTGTCGTGGTGGGGGTCGTCGCCGCCAGGCGAACGTCGGACCGGATGACGACCGACCACCTCCACCACGACCGACCACCACGACGGACGCGTTCGCGGCATCGATCCCATCGGTGCGTGTCCCGAATCCGCCTGGCGGAATCGCTGGCTTCCGCCGCCAAGGTGGTTCAAGAGACAGGCCGGGACGACGCTCGAACACGGCGGCTGAGATGGCCTGGTCGAGGCATCCGCGCTCAGCGGATCCTCAGCGCAACCCTCCGCGAAGCGAAGCGCTCAGCGGTGAGAATTGGCGTTGAATCCATCGAAGTCGTTCGAACGAACGCCCGGGTCGTCCGCCCCGAGCCGTTCTCGTCGTCCTGGGCGGGACAGGAATCAGCCCAGCGCCACGAGCTCGATGTAGAGCACCACCAGCGCCGAGACCGCCAGGCCCGCCACGCAGCCGAGCAGGCCCGAGGTGAGCGCCATCGCCGACCAGTCCGGCCCCGCTCGCATCTCGAGGGCGCGCTGGGCGATGACGTCTGCCAGCTGGTCGGGGTCGAGGAACGTGGGCTGCACGTTCAGGGCCGGCAGGTGCTCACGGGGTACGTTCATCGGAGTCAGACGGCTCGCGGGCGGCACCGAGGGCGCCTCCCAGGACCGCCGGCTCGCCTCCAGCCACGACACCACCGAGTCCATGTCCGGTAGACGGGACTCCGGGCGGGGGTGCGTGCACTTGCGGACCAGGTCGCGCAGCCAGTCGGGCACGTCCGGGCCGGGGTCGAAGGCGTCCACCTGGCGCTTCCAGTTCAGCAGCGAGTGCTCGCCATCGGCCCGTGCTGCCGCGGGGAACGGAGGCTCCCCGGCCAACAGCTCGTACGCCACGAGCCCGAATGCGTACAGGTCGGCTCGCGGGCCCGCCAGCTCGGGGGCATCCAGGGCTTCGGGTGCGGCGTACGCCAGGCCCGACTGCACGTCCGGAGCCAGAGGGTCGTCGACGGGCCCCGCGCGCTCCAGGCCCAGCAGGCGCACCTGGCCCACGTGTCGGTCGGCACCCACGAACACCGCGTCCGGCCGGACTGCGCGATGCACCCAGCCCGCGCGGTGGATGTGCTGCAGCGCCAGCGCCAGACCGTGCAACCACCGGCAGGCCAGGCCCCAGCGCACGGGGCCGGACACCAGCGCATCCGACACCGAGTCGGCCTCGAAGCGGGAGACGGCCACCCACGCCCCGCCGTGGTCGGAGCCCCCGTCCAGCAGCCTCGGGATGTGAGGGTGGTCGAACGCCTCCAGCGCCCGGATCACCCGGGTGTGCGGGGCTCGATCGTCCTCGAAGGGGATCAGCAGCGCTTCGGTGCCCTCGGAGTCGGCCGCCACCAGCATGCGCGGCGACCCGAAGGACGCCACGTGGTCCACCACCCACCGACCCAGCACATCGCCCGACTGCAGCGTTCGCATCAGCGCTTCACCTTCAGCCGGTCCCGGTCGCCGTCCGGTCGGACCGCATGGCCGAACAACCCCCGTCGGGAGGCCGTCCCGGAGAAGGTGCTGGACTCGTCGCCGCGGAGGTTCACCCAGGCTTCGTCGCCGTCCAGCCGGTAGGTGCCGCGGGCCTTCACCACCACGTTGGCCCGACGGATGGTGGCGGTCACCCGGTTGCCGGGCTGGAATGCCAGCTCGACGATGGCGTCGTCTCCGCCGATCCGCCCGGTCATCCGGCCCCCCAGGACCCGTGCCGCCGCAGGGACGGGTTCGGCTGCGGGTGCAGGTTCAGGTTCTGGCGCGGAGCTCTTCGATGCGTCGGCGGCCGTTTTCGCGTCCTCGGCATCGCTCTTCGCTGCGGATTCCTCTGCAGGCTCGGGCTCCGCGCGTTGGAGGAACCGGCTCGTGGACCGAGCGGGCTGGCGAGGGCGTGGCCGGGCCCGTGGACGCGGGCGTGGCGCAGGCCGGACCGCGGTCGGGCCGTCCTGCACGGCGTTCTCTGCAGATGCGTCTTCAGAATCGTCGTCGGCATCGGTCGAGTCGTCCTCCCCGGCTGCAGCTTCGGGTGGCGCGAACTGCGGCACGATCACGGGCTTCGGAACCTCCACGATGGTGGGGGGCGGAGGCTGCATCGCGGCCCGACGCGCCTGGCGTGCTGCGTCGATCTGGGGGGAGACGAACACCAGCCACGGCACCAACACTGCGATCAGCGTCACCACGAAGGCGCCCAGGAACGGCACCAGCACCGCCGACAGCAGGCCCCAGGAACGGGGTGCTGGCGTACGCGTCGCCACGGGTGGGTCGTCCGCCGCAGGTGCAGTCTCGGCGGAATTCTCGACGGCCGAGAGAACGGTGCCCCCGAAATGCGCGGAGGAACGAGCACATTTTCCGGGGGTACCTGAACGCGTCAAGAATTCGAATGGAAGGGATTCGGTCGGTTCATCCCTCGCTTGCGAGGGTGGGCCGGCGGAATCGGGGCTCGGAGGTTCGGCGGAATCCGGATCGAGGGTCGGATCGGTCGGGGGCCGGGGCGCGGGCGGGTCCGGTGTCTCGGGGCGTCCGGGCACATCCAGGGTGCCGTCGTACGCGAGCAGCTCCTCCATCGTCACACCGAGGGAGTCGTCCTCATCGCGCCAGTCGTCGCTCCAGTCTCCGCGCCAGATGTCGTCTGGATCGGGAGGTGGAGACGGCTCAGCTGCAGATCTCGATCCGCGTCCATCGTGGTCTGCGTCGTCCGGATCCGGCTCGGGAAACGGAGCGCGGACCCGGCGGGATCGCTTCAGCAGGGATCGGCGGCGGCTTCTCGGCACACCTCAGCATGCATGATCCCGGGGTTCGAGGCCAATCGGAGCCCCTGCAGATCTCCTTCACGGCTTCCCTCCGC
Organism: Myxococcota bacterium; assembly: GCA_965224055.1. Lineage (GTDB taxonomy): Bacteria > Myxococcota_A > UBA796 > UBA796 > JACKEQ01. The sequence continues at coordinate 9,145,170 of OZ245034.1, forward strand.
TCACGGGGCCGCTTCGAAGCGCAGGGTGTCGAACGTGATCAGGGTGGGTGGGGGCACAGGCGGAACGGTCCAGGTGAAGAACGCCCAGTCGTCGGTGTTCGGCGTCGAGGCGTCCACCTCGAACCGGACGAACACGGTCTGTCCCGCCCACGCGGACAGGTCGACGGTCACAGTCGCCCATTCGTTCGGAACAGCCGTGGATTGTGCCGTGTCCTGGGTCCACAGGATCGTGCGTTCCTCGGTCGTGACCACGACGAAGGAGAGGAGCGCATCGGAGCTGGAGCCGTCGACCGTCTGATGCCAGTCGAACGACAACAGCGGTGTGTCTACCGGGACCTGCAGCTCTCCCACGATGGAGGCATCCCGCCAGACCCCTGCCGCGTGCGTTCCGCTCGTCGGCACCGCCAGCTGGTCGGTGTGCAGCGTGCCTCGTGTGCTGGCCCAGCCCACCCCGTCCAGCTCGAAGTCCAGGTTGTCGTTGGCCAGCCCCGGGTCGTCCACGACGATTGCGGGAACGACCGAGATGTCGTTGCCGGACACGTCGGTCAGCCCGTCGATCGACACGGAGCTGCCCCACTCCGCGATTCCGAGCGAACGCACTCCCACCGCCACGTCGTCGTTCGCCATCCACAGCTCCCACGGACCGACGCCGTCGAGCAGCGCGGGAACGCTGTCGGGGTCGACCGGTTCGCGGAGCTGCACCTCGATGGGGTCGGTAGGCACGAGCGGATCGTCGGCGAAGCCCGTGTTCAGGCCCGTGGTGTCGGCCTCCAGCGTGGCATAGGTCGCGGTGTCGTCGCCTTCGATCCGGGCCATGGCCCGCACCAGGCCGCCGTCCGCCACGCCGTCCCCGTCCGCGTCCGTCAGGCGCACATCGAACAGCGAGAAGGGCACCTGATGCGCCGTGTGGTCTGCGCACTCCAGGGTGTTCAGCGTGCGCGTGCAGGTCAGCGGCTGGATCCCGTGCAGGTCGGTCGCGGTCATCCGGAGCACGCCTTCGGGGTCGGGCCCGATCCACACCGACTGGGGAATCGGGAGCAGGCTGCCGGTCAGCCCCCCTTCGAACACCAGCTCTGGCCCGGAGTCGGGAGGGAAGTCGGGTGGGGGAGGGTCATCGCAGGTGGTGCTGCAGAACGCGTCGGCGCAGTCGCAGCAGGTGGTCTTCGCCTCCAGCAACCCCGTCCGATCGTCGCACCACAGCGCCTCGATCGCGGCGCAGTCCGTGGACGTTCCGTCGACGTCGGCCGTGCACACCGGTAGGTCGGTGTCGTCCGTGTCCTGTGAGGTCGGTGGATCCGAGGTGTCGGGAGCGGGCCCCCCGCCTCCGCAGGCGAACAGCAGGATCAACCAGCTCATGGAGCCTCCTCGAAACGGATGTGGTCGAAGGCGATGTTCGCCCTGGGCTCTGCGGGAGGCACGGTCCACAGCCAGTCGAACTCGGGGTCGGCCCAGCCCGACCAGTCCGCATTGTCGACGTCGAAGCGAAGGATCGAGTCGGGCTCCAGAACCACGTCGACGCCGTATGGACCGCCGGTGCTCGGTGGGGCGGAGCGTCCGAACGCGCGGATCTGTCCGCTGTCCACCATCCCGTCTCCGTCCTGGTCGGCGACGCGCACCTCGAGCATCTCGTAGATCGTCGTGCCGGCCTCCAGCGGGGTTTCGCACCGAAACGTGTTGCCCGTGCGGGCGCACACGGCAGGGGTCGCGTCGGCGATCTGCTCACGCGGGACCAGCAGTAGCCCGTCGGGATCGGGGCCGATCCACACATCGAAGGTGAGCGGGCGCAGTTCCTGCTGCAGCCCGGCCTCGAACACCAGCTCGGCACCCGAGTCCGGGGGAAAGGGCTCGGGCATCTGGTCCCAGCCGCAGTCCGCGGTGCAGTACGCCTCGTCGCAGTCGCAGCAGTCGATGCGGATGCCCAGCGCATCGGGGTCGCAGGGGTCGACATCGGCGCAGTCGATCGACGTTCCAGCGTCGTCCTCCACGATGCAGACCGGCGGGGTGGGGGGCGTCGGCGCCGAGGTGTCGTCAGGGACGGTGGACACGGATGGCGAGCCACAGGCGACGAGCATCAGTGTCAAAGCGTTGGCGAGGTGCCCAGTGCGAGAACGGGTTGCGGATACAGACATGCGCGAGCGTACCACGGGTCTCCGCCGTCCGCGGCTCGATCCGCGTGCCTAGCCGATCAACACGAGGTGACTTTCGTTCCCCCGAGCCCTGCGTAGACCTCCGCCAGCGCGTCCGCTTGCGCCGACTCCGAGAACCGCTCCTCCACCGACGCCTGGTTCGCGCGCCCGATGGCCGCTCGATCCTCCGGATCCATCGTGATCAGCGCCTCCAGGGTCTCCGTCAGGCTCGTGCGCGACCAGGCCCGGTACAGCTGGGGCGAGCCCAGCGCACCCGCAGTCGACGCGCCCGAGCCGAGCACGTGCGTCGCCACCTCCATGTCCGGGGCCACCACGCACAGGCCCGCCCGCAGGTAGTCCAGCAGCTTCACCGGCATGCAGCCCTGCACCAGGTTGCGCTCGCTCGGGGTCAGCGGTGCCAGGCCGATGTCCGCCGCGCCCAGCACCTCCCCCAGCCGACGGGGCTCCACGCCCGGCCGCACCCGCACCCGGTCCCGCAGCTCCTGCTTCGCCACCAGCTTGTGCACCCACTTCGTCCGCTTCGCACCCGTGTAGATGTCCAGCGTCCAGTCCAGATGCGTCAGCCGGCCCAGACAGCGCAGCGCCTGGTGCAGCCCCTGCCACGGCGACAGCGTTCCGATGTAGACCAGCCGAACAGCACCCTGTGCCGGAGCTTCCCGGCTCGCTCCGCTGAGCCGTTTCCTCCTGAATCGCCCCGGTCTTGACGGGCTCGTTGCACGGCGGGCCTGCGACGGCTTCGGGATCGACGGGGCGTTCGGAACCACGTGCACCTGCTCCACACCCAGATCGCCCAGGTAGCGCGCGGTCACCGGGCTCGGCGTGCACACCGCCGCCGCCCGCTCCAGCAACAGGAGCTCGTTCGCCCGCAGCTTGTCGCGAAAGCCCGGGTGACCCATCAGATCCGGGTAGTGCACCGGGATCTCGATGCTGTACAGGGCGTTCACCTCGTACACAACCGGCACGTCGGAGGGCACCGCCAGGCCCTCGAACGGGCTGCGCACGTGCACCACGTCGAACCCGGTCCCCGCGTCCCGATGCTTCGCGAGGATGTCGGCCACGGCCCCGTGGAACGCCACCGCCCGCTCCAGCCAGGTGTCGCCCGGAGGCTGAAGCGCGATGTGACGCAGGCCCGGTGCCGGACCGTCGCCCAGGGTCAGCAGCGACACGTCGTGGCCCAGGTCGGTGAGGATCCGGTGGTTGCGCAGGATGTGTCGGGCCGCTCCCTTGGCCGCGGGGAGCGGGTCGAAGCTCGCGAGCAGGACCTTCACGCCGGAGGCGCTCCTTTTCCGGACTGCGGGGTGCCCTGCAGGAACGCGTCGATCGCCTGGTTCTCCGCGATGAAGTCGTCGCAGCCGGCACAGTGGGGCAGCCGCTCGGCCAGCATGCGACGCCGCAGCGCCTGGTAGCCCTCGCCCGCGAACAGCTCGCGCAGGGGCGTGTCGCGGACGTTTCCGATGGGGGGCATGCGGCGATGGGTCTGGCAGCACGGGTAGACGTCGCCCGACGGCCCGATCAGCGTGTGGAACCACGGGATGTGGCAGGGTTTTCTACGGTAGTAGCCGCGTGCGTAGTCCTGCTTGGCGCCCAGCGCGATGTCGGCGTCGCTCCGCCCGTACACCCAGGGGTCGAACTGCGGGACCCCCGTGGCTTCGGCCAGGACCGGCGCGATGCGGGCGTTGTAGAAGCGGATGTCGTCCGTGGTCATCGCTTCGGGACCGTCGACCGGGATCAGCAACCACCCGTCGATCGGCCGCTCGCGCAGGAACGGCACCATCTGCACCAGCGTGCGCACGTTGCGGCGCGACACCACCGTGTTCACGCGGATCTTCGTCTTCGGACCCCGGCGCTCCAGCAGCTTGTCGAGGGTCCGGACGGTCTTCTTCCAGGCGCCGGGAACCCCGCGGATCCGGTCGTGCACGTGGTTGACGGGGCTGTCGAGCGACAGGGTGATGCTGCGCGCGGGGATCTTGCAGAGCGCCTTGAGCCTGGGCTTCGACAGGGCCGTGCCGTTGGTCGTGAGGTTGGTGCGCATGCCACGCTGTTTGGCGGCCTCCACCAGCTCCAGGGCGTCCTTGCGCAGGAACAGCTCGCCGCCCGTGTAGTGCACCTTCTTGCACCCCAGCGCCTGCAGGTCGTCGAGCACCGCGAGCACCTCGGCGGTGGTGAGCTCACCGGCCCGGTCGCGCTTCCAGTAGTCGCACATGAAGCACTTCAGGTTGCAGCCGTCCACCAGCTTGAGCTTCGCCGAGACCAGCCAGGGCGAGTGGCCCGCACGGTGAGCGGCTCTGAGGCCCTTCAGCGCGGGCTCTTCCAGCGCTTGCATCGCTCGCAGGGCACGCCACACGGGGTCAGCGCTTCATCTGGAGGTAGAGCAGGATGGACTCGATGAGCGCCACCACCTCGCCCGGGAGGATGGGGGCATCCAGCTGGGTGAGCGCGATGCCCACGTGGTCGCGCGGGCCCTGGCGGCGGATGCGCAGGACCTCCGGCGGGTCGTGGAACGAGGCGTCCACCGCCTGCTTGACCATCATCTCCAGGTCGTCGTCGCCCGCCCAGGGACCGGGACCGAAGGCCTTCTCACCCGGGTAGACCTTCACGTAGACGCGCCGCTTGTGCCGGATCAGCGCACCCTTGCGCACCTTGTGGTCGGCCTTGCGCTCCACCACCACCCGGGTGCCGTCGATCAGCCAGAACTTCTGGCGGAACCAGCGGTCGAGGTACTTGTACTTGGCGTTGCCATGCATCGATCGGCCCGACCAGTACTTCTTGTCCTCGGCGTCGTAGGCGCGCAGGTCCATGTAGTAGTGGATCTTCCGGGCCGGGTGGTAGTCGTCGGCCAGGGCCTCGGTCACGCCCTTCGCGAAGTCCACCTTGGCCTGGATGCGCCCGATGCGCTGGTAGGCCGCGAAGAAGAAGATGGCCCCGAAGATCGTGACCATGAACGTCATCATGCACACGCCGCCGATGGCGTCGGATCCGCCCATCACGACCGCGAACGTGCCGATCCCCACCAGCAGGATGCCCGCGATGAGCCCGGCGATCAGGAACAGGTTGCGCCGGCGGCGGGCCATCTCGTCTTCGAGCTCGAGCCACACCCGGCCGAAGTCGGACACCCGTTCTTTTCCAGACCTCAGCATGACGGCGCGAGACTCCCGTGATCGCGGCGATGATAGCGCAGGAACCGCTCCAGGTCGGCCCGGTGGTACAGCGGCGTGCCCAACCGCGCCGCGCGCGCGAACTGGTCGTCGTAGCGGCGGGGCAGGGGATGGAAGCCCAGGGCGGGGAACCCCAGACCCACCAGCTCCCAGGCCAGGTTGTAGCCCGCAGCCAGGGCCACCACCGCGTTCGCCCGGGGCAGCTGCTCGAACCGGGTGGTCACCCAGCGCCCGCCGTCCGCGACCGCCGCTTCGATCGCACCCGACCAGCCCGGCGGAGCATCCCCGATCACCAGCGTGTCCACACGCTCGTCCGACAGCGTCACCGGCCGGGTGATCGGCCCGAGCCAGTGCGCGTTCGGGTGAGCGGGCGGGTCGTCCCACTCCGAGGCGTGTTCGGCATACGGGAACCACACCGCATCGAACGCCGCCACCTGCTCGTCGTAGGCTTGTCCGGCCGGCCACTCGGGCACGCGCGCCCGATCCACCCATCGCGCCACCAGCACCGTTTCCACGCGCTCTGGAATCGACACGCCGCGCAGGGCGCCGTCCACACCCAGCGGGAAGGTGTCGACCACCAGCCGGTCCACCGAGCGCAGCGCAGCCTCGAGGGCCGAGCGCACCGTGGCCACCGAGCGATCGCCGGCCCACTCCTGCAACGAGACCGTGTTCACGGGCGGTTCCGAGGCTCCCGCTGCGTCCGGAGCGCTGTGCACCACCGTCACCGCGTCGCCCTCGGCCGCCAGCCGCTCGCCCAGGACCCGTCCACGCGTCGCATGTCCGAGCCCGCCTCCCGTGGCCCAGATCAGCGTGCGCACGTCAGCTGTCGACTCCGGCCAGCTCGTCTTCGGGAGCCCCCGCCCGCCGCTCGAACGCCGCGTACACCTCGGGGGCGAAGTCCATCGGGTCGCCGAAGTCCGCCAGCTTCAAGGTGGCGTTCGACTCGTCCATCTGGTTCGCGCACACCTTGCAGAGGGTCTTCGAGTCGCGGTGACGCCGGCAGGCCGTGCGTCCGCAGGAGCTGCAGCGGGTGGCTTTGCCGCGACCGCAGCGGTGGGCGATCAGCTTGCCGACGACGATCTCGCAGCGGACTCTCGGATCTCCCATCGCGTGTCTGCTCCGTGTACGGGCCTCAGCTGCCTTGCAGCGGCGGGTTCCAGGTGGACTCGACGCCCAGCACCAGCTGATCGATGTCGTGCTCGGTGGTCAGCACCTCGCGGATGTCGACCGCGTGGTCCTCCATCAGGTTCTCGAGCGCATCGAAGTCCACGTTCTGCAGCGCGTGCCGGGCGGCTTCGTGCTTCTGGTTGATCCGGGCCGTGCGGACCGAGCGGGGAACCTGCAGCTGGATGTAGCGGTCGGCCGCCGAGAACCCGATGGCCAGGCTGCCTTCGACGATCAGGTCGTACCCGTCTCGACGCGCCTTGTCGGCGTGCTGGTGGATGTAGGGGTGCAGGATCCGGAACTTCTCGGCGGGATCGCCCTTCCAGATCGGCCCGTCGAGCGAGCGGAAGCCCGCGAGGCGCAGCGTGTGCTTCAACAGGTCGGTGTGCAGCACGAAGGTCGGCCGACCACGGGCCATGCGGTGCGTTGCAATCGCCTGGGCCAACGCCGTCTTCCCGGTTCCGGGCAGACCGACGAGCACGAGCACGCGGGGCGTCATGACGGGAGGCTCCTCTGCAGACGCGACACCCTACTACGGTTGCCGTGCCACTCCCAGGTGCTTGAACGTCGTTCGCGGTCGCGTGACAATGCGTTGGCTCGACGCACGGGGGTGTCGGGTCCGGAGGTCTCTCGTATGGCTGTCAGGTCGTGGTCCGTTGCCGCGTGCATCGTCGGGCTCCTGCTGTGCGCCTGCAACGATGGGGGCAGCACGCCGCTGGAACCCTATGGCGCGCACTGCGACGTCTACGGTCCGGACTTCTCCGAGCCTCTCGACAGCGTGGGCAACTCCGCCAGGCGGACCGATTGCGGCGCCGACCCCGAATGCCGCGTGCAGATGGGCCGATTCACCACCGAGGATGCGTTCGGCTGGTGCTACGAGGCCGAGGTCGACTACGTCGCGTGCATTCCCGACGTCCTGGCCGACCCCGCCGTGTGCACGCCCACCAGCACCTCGTTGCCGGGTGGGCCCACCTGGGGGCGTCCCGCCACGGCCCCCGACCAGTGCTACCGCCTCGCCACGCCCTGTATGCCCGAGGGCTGGTCGGACTGCCCGGACCCCACGGTCACCGAGTCCCAGACCTGCTCTCCCTGACGGGGCTCAGGGGTTGAAGTCCAGCACCTCGACCGCGTCTCGGTCATCGACTGTTCGAATGAGCTGAATTATCCAGGCCGGGTAGTTTGGATGGACGGTACAGTGGGTCCGCGTCACCTTCGGGGTGGAGGTGCTCATGATCCCGACTCTCGGCCTCACAGCGTCCGCGGCCTTCGCCTTCTCGACCGGATTCACGCCCGAGCCCAGCCCCAGCGAGCTCGCCTTCGACTGCGGGCAGTGTCACAACCAGACCGGCAACTTCCTCGATGTGGCGCCTCCCGAAGCGCGTCCGACCATCACCGCAGCGCTCGTGGGCGGGGACGTCGAGGGGTCGATCGACGATCCGCTCGTGCTGGACGAGCCGCGAGCCTTGCGCGTCCGCGTCGACTCCGCGCTCACGGGGGCCGATCGGGCCCTGGGCATCTCGCTGGCGGTCGTCTCCCTGGATGCAGCGTCCGGCATCGATCGCGCCGCAGCTCTGGTCTCGCTGGATGGAGCTCTGCAGTCCACCCGCCTCGACAACGGGGATCTGACCCATCGCGCGCCCATCGTCTGGTCGGACGGCTCGGTCGCACTCGACATCGAGCTCACCCCGATCGAGGCCGGCGATCTGGCCCTGTACGTGGTCGCCAACGACGTCGACGGCGACGGGGAGCCCGGTGCGGGAGACTTCGTGTGGTCGCAGCACGTCTGCTTCACGGTGGATGCGTCCAACGACCTCGACCGAACCCCGTGCGACGCCGAGCTGCAGTGGGTCGAGGCCGATTCCCTTGCCGATGACGAGCGCGACGCTGACGAGGTGCGTGGATGCGCGACCGTTCCCACCGGCGGGTCGATGATCTGGCTGCTGGCCTTCGCTGCGACGCGGCGGTTCGGTCGGTCCAACGGCGCGAGCGAGGGTGGGGATTCCTGAAGATCAGGCCCGCCCTCGGAGTGGATCGACCGGGCACTCGCGCGGTCCGAAGCCGGCCGTCCATCGGGTCCGCAGCGAGGCCTGGCGTGCTCGTCGACCCCCGTCCGCACGAACGGGCCGCGACACCGTGCCAGCGGGCGCTTCGCGCCGGCCAGCACCCATCTATCTGGAGGAACCGAGGTGTTGGTCGAGCTTCGGCCGTATGTCTTGAGCGCTCGCCAAAAGTGACCCCCTTCCGCTCGCCAAAAATGACCCCCCACGTTCGCGGGGGCGAACGCCTGTTCGCGGGGGCGAACACGGCGTACGGCTGCCGTGTTCGGGCGACCGGCAGTGTACCACGCGTCAGGCCACAGGGCTGCATGCTCCTCGTGCTGGCCGCCTACCGAGCCCACGGAGACGGAGGCAGGGGAGGGAGCGGGTCCCTGCAGGGCCGAGCTTGCTCGGCGCGAAGGGTGCTCCCGACCTTGCCGGAGGCGGAGAGGGCGGTATGCCAGTAGCTCGAGGGGGATGCCGCCCAGCCGACCGATCTCGGGGGGGCAGTTCTGACGAGCAGGAAGGGGTCAGTTCTGGCGAGCGCTGAAGTATGTAGCTCCGAAGCATCGGCGCGTACTCGGTCAGCCCTCGCTCATCGCCTTCGGTGCATGCGAGCCAGGCGCCGTTGAGGATGCTTCGGATTCGATTCGCGTTGCCGCCAGCGGATGCCAGTCTCTGTGCGATCTGAGCCTGCGCGTCGCGACGACGCCTGACCAGATGCTCGGCGTTGAGGTTCAGCACATCGATGTCCGACTGCGCTTCCGGCGTCTTTCCGTGAATCCAGACCCCCGGAAACGGCGGCTCCTGGTCTTCTGGTGGATGCCGCCGAAACTCGAAGACGCGCTCCGGCGTCGGAGGGCTGGGCAGAGCCGGATGGACGTTCAAGGGAGCGTTGCCCCTGGCGGTGTCGCAGGTTGAAACGACGTCGTCTCCGACGTGCTCCTGGCCGCCGCAGACTGCAAGGAGGTTGTCCCAGTCGAACATCCGCTCTGCGTGCAGAGACCGGGGAGCGTGATGCTCGATCTTCGTTCCCGATGGAGCGCTGATCCGGTGAAAGGAGGCCGGTTGAATTCTCCGGCTGCAGTACGCACAGAGTGCTCGCTGTTCCGCATGGAGTGCCTGCCGGACGTCCTCCTTGCAGCCACTCGACAGGTTCTGCCAATCGTATCCGTGGGTCTCCGCGTGTGCGACCGCGTCCGTCAGGCAGGCAGGAGCGGTCCCCTTGTCAATGGTCCGCACTGCGAGCCTCGAGGTCTGCGAGCTCCCATTCGTAGCCGAGCAGAGATGGGTCGTCGCCGAGGTCTGCTCGGATGGCGTTCATCAGCTGCCGGGCGTCCTGGTGTCGCTCGTTCTCGATGAGAGAACCCAGTCTCCCGAGCCTCTCGTCCATCCATGCGGGTCGTGGTGGAACGCCCATGATGTCCTGCAGGATTCGGTTGGTGTCCTTCCCCCGGGTGTGGGTCACACCGGTCACTTGTCCGTCTGTGTGGAGGATGCGAATCCACTCGGGTTCGGCGCTGGCCAGGACCTGGGGAGAGTGCGTGGACAAGATGAACTGGAGATGTGGGAAGGTCCGTCGAAGTCGCTCCAGCACCGTGCGCTGCCAACCGGGATGCAGATGGAGTTCGATCTCGTCGATCAGCACGATTCCGCGGGTCCGCTCTGCGGCATGTGAGCCGTGATGCGGGTTGAGCTGCGATGCCCGCCACGCGAGCTCGGCAGCGAGCGTGACGAGGCTCCGCTGGCCATCTGAGAGGTGGTCGAAAGGCAACAGCCTGCCATCGACCAACTCGATTCTGAGCTCCGAGTGGTCGACGCTGTAGAAGAACCGGGAGGCACCGTCCAGCATGGTCTTCGTCGCTTCTTCGACCGCGTCCAGATGGGGGGACCTCGAACTCCCGAGCTCGAGCCGACCGGTCGCTTCGTACTCCCGAGCGATGGTCTGGAGCCGGGCCTGGGTCCTCCGCTGCATCCATCGTTCGAAGAGCCGTGTCTGGGACGCCATCTCCAGGCACGCCGCGTAGCCGTCGAGTCGGGAGGGTTCGTCTGGCGGGCTGGTGCTCCGGCGTTTCTCGACCCAGCGGCGTCCGGTACCGAAGTAGGCGAGCAGGGGCAGGTCGGCGTCAGCGTCCTCCACTGCGGCGATCTCCTGCGTCGCCGCTCGACTCCGGACCGACTTCGCGCCGACCGTGGTGGTTCGTCCGTCCTTCTTTCGCAGCTCCCGCGTCCATTGGACGGTGTCTCCAGCGACCTCCCCGGTGGCACGCACGCGAACGGGGTAGCGTGCATTCAGCGATGGGAGTTGTTGGTCCTGACGAACGAGTCGGGCATCCGTTGCGAGGATGGAGCGCGCTTCTCCTGACGCGTTCGATGTTCCCGACAGCCACGCACCCATCGCAACAGCCAGGGCATCCAGGACGGTCGACTTGCCCGAGGCGTTCAGCCCTGCCAGCACCGTGACCGTTGGGTGAAGTGGGAGATCCAGGCGTTCGAAGAGGCGGAAATTGTCGAGCTCGAGGCGGTCGAGACGCACGATATTGCCACGGTCCGGGTTCGCGCGGACCGTACCACTCCGGCGAGAGAAAAGCGCGTCAGAGCGCCTCGACGCTCACCACGCCCGACCGCTCGGGACGAAACGCCAGGCGCGCCTCGAAGGTGTGCCGACCGGGCTCTACCGGCCAGCGCACCTCATAGGGCGGGCTCACCGTGGCGAACGGCACCCCGTCCACGTACCAGACCAGGTCGCCGGCCGGGGGATCGACCGCCGCCGCCAGCTTCAGGGTGCTGCGGGCCTCCGGGACCTCCGGATCGCGGATCACCCGCGTGCCGTCCAACGGTGCGATCAGGTCGACGGACACGGGCGTTTCGCGGCCCACCGTCGCGCGCGGAGCCGGGGTGATGCCGGCACTCGCCATCCAGCTCGCGTACCGGCTCGGCAGATCGGTCACGACGCGGCCGTCCACCAGCCGATGCGCTTCGCAGTCGTGCACGGGAGCGCCGCCTGGCGGGAACAGCTCGGTGCGCGGGGCGTCGCAGTGGTCGGTCGCCAGGGCGCCGGTGTGCGCACACACGGTCTCGGACGACCAGCCCTCGGGCTTCGCCAGCCCCGTGTTCGCCAGGCCGTCGGTCTCCTGGTCGTGCAGGTGCAGCAGCAGCGACCGCAGGATGCGCCCCGAGCCACCGTAGCCCCCCAGGCCCTGCATCGGCCGCCAGTCCGGATGACCGAGCCACACGCCGACCACGTAGCGGTCCGTGATCGCCAGCGCCCACGAGTCCCGGTAGTCGGGGCTGGTGCCGGTCTTGATCGCAGCGGGGAAGGGGAGCTCGGTCACGCCCGCTCGCGGGAACGTCGGGGTACGCGCCACCGGATCCGACAGCCAGCGCGTGATCAGCCGCGCGTGCTCGGGGCTGAAGAGACGCTCGCCGCTGTACGTGACGTCCACGCCGGCTCGCGTCGCGTCCTCGAACCAGGTCAGGTCGCGCAGCTGGCCGTCGTTCGCGAGGGCTCCGTAGGCCCGCACCAGGTCCTGCAGCGTCACGGGCATCCCGCCGATGGCCAGGGCCAACCCGTAGTGCTCGGCTGGCAGCGACCCGTCGTGCAGCCCCAGCCGCTGCCAGTGGTCGTAGACCTCCACCAACCCCACCGAGTCGGCCAGTCGCACGGTCGGCACGTTGCGGGAGTTCGCCAGCGCAGCCCGCGGCAGCATCGGGCCCAGAAAGCCGTCGTCGCTGTTGCGGATGCCCTCGGGGCCGAAGGTCAGGTCGTCCACGATGGTGTTCGGCCGGAGGTGTCCCAGGTCCAGCGCACGGGCGTACAGGAACGGCTTGAGGGTGCTGCCGGGGGTCCTCGCGACCCGCGTGAAGTCCATCGAGCCCGCGTCGGTGCCGTGGTAGCCGATGCTTCCGACCGATGCGCGCACCGCCAGCGAGCCGTTGTCCAGCCGCTCGGCGATGATGGCCGCCGACTGCCCGGCTCCCCGCGATCGCCAGCGATGCACCCAGTCCAGCAGCGTGTACTCGGTGTGCTCCTGTAGCGACAGGTCGAGGGTGGTCTGCAGCTCGGGGGCGACGACCTCGGGCAGCATCGCGTCCAGCGCCAGCACCTGGCTGATCGCCGCTTCGGGACGGTGCGGCCGGTAGCCGGGGGTCAAGACGGCCAGCTCCCGTCGGGACGCATCGAGGGTCACGGGGTCGATCGTCCCGTCTACATGGAGCTGATCGAGGATCTGGTTGGCGCGGCGCACGGCCCGCTTGCGGCCTCGCAGGTCGTAGGGGTTCATCTGGCCGGGCGCCTGGGGAAGCGCGGCCAGCAGGCTCGCCTCGGCCCAGGTGAGGTCGGCCAGGGGCTTGTGGAAGTACCGCCGGGCCGCGTAGCGCACGCCGTGCACGTTGTTCCCGTACGGCGCCCGGGTCAGGTACTGGGCCAGCACCGCCTCGCGACCGTAGCGATCGACCAGCAACAGCGCGGTCACGGCCTCCACGGCCTTGCGGGGCCAGGTGCGCGGCCCGGGGTCCTGCAGGCGCGCCACCTGCATCGCAATCGTGCTCGCACCGCTGATCCGCTCGCCGCTCGTGAGGTTCTGCCGGACAGCCCGCAGCACGGCCACGGGATCGACGCCTGCATGGGAATCGAAGCGCCGATCCTCGATGGCCAGGGTGGCGGCCACCACCCGGGCGGGCAGGCACGGTGCCCCCTCGACGCCCTCCTCGCCCTCCTCCTCTGGGGCACAGCGCCGGTCGCCCGACCGCCAGAAGCCCAGCCGGCCGTCGTCCGGGACGTTCACCTCGCCAAGGTAGGTGCCCTGCCGGTCGGTCAGCATCACGCTCGGAGCGGGCGAGCGCAGCGTGGCTCTGGGGACGGCGACCGCCAGCAGGCCCAGCAACACGAGCCCGAAGCCGATGAACCCCGCCGAGAGCCCCGTCCGCACGGGGTGCCTCAACGCATGCTTCGCAGCACGTCTCACTCGACGACGATCCGCGCGCCCGGGCTGTTGCCCGTGATCGACATGTCGTACACGGTCTCGGCCACCGCCGGAGGCTGGATGAACGCGCCCGGGGTGGTCGCGCGCGTGCGGAACCGGAAGTCGTACGTGCCCTTGGGCAGCTGCTCGTAGAAGTACGTCACCGATGCATCGCCGCGCATCACCCAGGTCGCGGGGAGCGTGTCCGGACCGCTGGGTCGGGCCTCGGGGGGCGCCGTGGCCAGGGCGGGGTTCAGCAGCTCGACCCCGGCCGCGAACGGCACGTCCACCGCCACGTACGCGCGGTCTTCGGGGTTCACGATCTGCACGTGCTCTTCGACGATCTGGCCCGTCTTCAGGGTGATCTCGCGGCCGCCCTCGTCGAGCTCGACGCGACTGGGGGTCTTGCTGCCCTCGACGTACAGGGCCTGCTCGCGGGTGACGACGAACCCGAGGTTGCGGCTGTCGGCCTGGCTTCCGGGTTCGGCGGGAATCCAGCGGGTGGTCACCAGGCCAGCGCCATCCGGACCGTCCGTGTGCTTCACCGTGCGCTTCTTCGCGTCTGCCAGGGGAATCCTCACGGCCCCCTCCGACGTGGAGAACGCCGTGCCGCTCACGTCGACGGTCACCGAGTCCCCACGCGCCCCGGTCAGCCGGTCGGCCAGCGCGATCATCGCCGGGGCGTCCGCGCGGCCTCCCCAGCCGTCCTCGCCACCCAGGCGAACCAGCGCGTCCACCAGGTAGGGCACCTTCTCGGCTTCGGGAGCGGCCCGACCCAGGCTGCGGGTCATCGCGGCCACGGTGTAGGTCTCGCCGGCCAGGATGAGCGGCGACAGGGGATTGGTGGACTTCAGCCCGCGGTAGCGCTCCTCCCCTTCGTACAGCCCGAGGATGACTTCGTCCTGCAGCGAGCCCGTGAGGCGCCGCGCCAGGGTGGAGTCGGCCTGCTCGGCCCGGACCGCTGCGAGCAGCACGTGCGCCTGGCCGTTCGGGCCCAGCAGCGACGCGCGGTCGGCCAGCTCGGTGAAGTACGCCTCGTCGAAGGTGTCGATCGCTGCGAGCGCTTCGAGAGCACGAGACCGCTCGTACCAGCTCGAGCCGTCCAGGAAGTAGCGGTAGTCGCTGCGCAGCGACGCCACCAGGGCCCGCTTCAGGGTGGCTTCCAGCTTCGGGTCGATGGGGTACCCGGCCTCCTTCGCGTCGGCGAGCAGCAGGACTCCGTCCGCCGTCAGCGCGACGCGGCCCTGGCCACCGGGCCACTCGGACAGCAGCCCGTTGCTCGTCACCACCGACGGGAGCCAGGCCAGCGCGTCGTTCACCGCCCCGTCCAGCATCGCTTTGTCGTCGATCCCCAGCACACCCCGCAGCTGCTCCAGGCCGATCAGCGCCCGGGCCCGGTCGATCGTGCGACCCGAGGAGTTCCCGGTCGATCCGGGCCGCCCCACGAAGACGTCCATGGCCGCGGCCATCTTGATCAGCCCGGCTTCGTCGGACACCAGCAGGCTCCGCGACAACGAGCCCTTCCGGACCGCTTCGCCGAGCGCTTCGATCTGGGCGGTCTCTCCGTCGGGCAGGTCGAGAATCGTCCGATCCACACGGGCTCTCCGGTCGTCGAGCAGCGGGAGCACGATCTCGACCGCATCGCCCGCGCCATCCGAGGTTCGCTTGGCGCCGACCGTCACCTTCACCTGGGTCCGCGACAGCATCCCCTGGGCGTCGGGCGCCGGTGTGGGCACGGTGATGGGCCACGACAGCTCCACCGCTTCGTCGGTGCTCCAGGTGAAGGACTTCGTGGCCGACTCGCCCAGCGTCAGCCCGTCGACGCGGATCTCGGCCTCTCCCGGGCCTCCCTCGCCTTCGACCACCCGGCCGAGCCCCCCGATCTCGAGGGCGTCGCCCGGCCGCACGAAGCGGGGCAGGTCGGGCTGCACCAGCACCGGGAGCCGCACGCGCATCGACGACTTGCCGACGCCGAAGCGCTCGGCACCACTGGTGGCTTTGGCGCGCACCTTGAACACGGTCAGGTTGTCCGGGAGCTGGACCTTCACGGTCTTCGTGCCGCTCGCGCCCACCTGGATGGACGGCTCGTAGTACGGCACGGACTCGAACTTCCGCCGCACGCTCACCTGATCGAGCAGGCCTTCGGCGGAGGCTCTTTCGGCCCCGCCATCGCCACCGGGCATCTCGGAGAACGGCAGGCGGCCGAAGGCCAGGTTGCGGGTGTCGACCGCGGAGAACCGGCTGGGCCGATCCGGGATGAAGGCGGGCAGCGGGTCGAGGGGCTTCTCGGGCGCCAGCGCCAGCACGGCCTGGTCGACCAGCCAGAGGGTGACCTCCCCCGACAACGGCTTCCCGTCGGGGTCGTTCAGGGTGACCGTCACGTCCACGGTCTCGCCGGGCATCGCTTTGTCGGGATGGGCGAGCGCGACCTCGATCTGGTTCTCCTCGGGACGGATCGTCAACCAGCGTGTGTTGGCGAGGGTCTCGGGCTTGCCGAGGTCGGTGGCGCCCACCACACCGGCGTCCGCGACGCGTCCTCTGCGGAGCAGCACGTGCACGGGGATGCGCGGGGTCCAGCCCTCTTCGATGCGCACGGGGACGGTCGCTTTGCCGCCCACGATGTTCACGGCCTTGTACTGGTTGCCCTTCGGCGCTTCGATCACCACCAGGGCCGCTCCCGACTGGTAGGGGCTGCGGAGCACGAGCTTGGCGGTCTCGCCGGGCGCGTAGGACTCCTGGTCGGGCGTGACGCCGAACACCCCGGCCTCGGCGCGATCCCAGGTCACGTCCCCGGTCCCGCCGGCGTACAGGTCCACGGACACGGTCTGGCCCCGGCCGAGCTCGTCGCGGGCCTCGAGCTCCACGATGTACACGCCCGCCTCGTCGATCGGCAGGTCGAGGGACAGGGGCTCGTCGGTGGTGGTCAGGCGCCGCTCGGTGACCGGCACGTCGACGGTGTCGGTGACGTAGCGCGCCACCCCGTCGGAGTAGTCGCTGGCCTGGAGCACGCTGTGCCACTGCCGCTGAACGAGCCGCAGCGTGACGTCGGTTCCGGGCTTCAACACGCCATCGGGCCCGACGGAGACGGCCTCGATGGGGATCGACCGCGCGCGCTCCACGTGTCGCGGCACCTTCAGACCCAGTACGAATGCGGGCACGGCGTGGATGCGCTCGGTGGCGGTGACAGTCTGCTCGTCGGCCCCCGTGACCGTGGCTTCGATGACGTAGGTGCGGGGCTGGGCCGTGGGCTCGATGCCGGGATCGAGCACCAGGGATGCGCGGCCCGTGCGGTCGGTGGTGGCGGTCCGCTGGATGGCCGGCGTGCTGTCGAAGCGTCCCGACCGCCCGTATCGTCCGTCCGAGCTGAACGAAAAGCCGTCGAGCCCCTCCCAGCCGTCGCTCATCGTGTAGGGGAACTGGGTCACGTTCCAGCGCACGGGCCGGCTCGCGACCTGGCCGCCCGCGTAGTACGTCGCGGTGGCGTTCACCTCGAAGGGAACATCGTTGGGAACCGTGGTCTCGTCGTTCGCGGGCTCCACCTCCACCTCGAACGTCGGCAGTCGGTAGGCCTCGACCTGGAAGTCCGTCGTGCCCAGCACCGTGCCGTCCTTCTTCGCGAACTGCACGCGGTAGGTGCCGGTCGGAACGTCGGACTCGTCCCACTTCGCGTAGTACGCGCCGGTCTGGCTCACGTCCACGGGCAGACGCCAGCTGGTGCCGCCCGGACCCAGCACGCGGACCTCGCCCTCGGCCCGCAGCGGCGACAGGTCGCCCTGGTAGCGGGTGCGCAGGTAGCCCTTGATGTGCACGACTTCTTCGGGTCGGTAGATCGGGCGCTCGGTGAACACGTGGCCCAGCTGCCGCTTCTTCTCCACCCGTCCGCCCAGACCGCTGAACGCCCACTGCAGCCAGGCTTGCGACCCGTAGCCGCGACCGCTCCGCCAGCCGCCGTTGGCGAACCGATCGGGCGGCTGCAGCGCATCCATCACCAGGGTGTCCTCGCCCTTCTTCACGACGATGCGCTGGACGCGGACGCTGGTGCCGGGCTGGATTCCCGGCGGCTCGAGGACCACGCCGCCCGCTGCGTCGGTGGTGCCGGACAGCACGGTCTCCCACACGGGGTCCTGCCGGGTGCGGTTCACGACGCCCTGGACCTCGATCCGTGCGCCGGAGACGGGCCTTCCGGAGGACAAGCTGCTCACGAACAGGCGCAGTTCCTTGCCGGTCTCGAGGGTGGTCAGCGCGAGATCCGTGACCTGGATGCGCATCCAGTGCCGCTCGCTGGCGCCATCGACGCGTCGCACGCCCACCAGGTAGTGGCCGGGGCCGTTCGTGCCGGAGAGCTGCTTCAGCGGTTCGTCCAGGTCCAGGCCGGACTTCGCGGCGGGACCCTCGAGGCCCACGTCCATCAGGCCCGAGAACCCGGGGGTCCCCAGCACCTTCAGCCGGGAGCGCAGCCCCTGGACGTCCACCCGAGCGGTCTCGGGAAGGGGGTCGGGACGCTCGCCCGGGCCTGCGGGTCGGACGCGCTCGTCGATGGCGATGGGAGCGCTCGGAAACGGCCACAGCTCGCGGTTGAGAGGGTCGACCTGGTGAACGCGGACGTCCACCTGGCCCGTTCCCCGGCCTTCGATGGGCACGCGGTGGGGGCCGTAGCGCTCCACGATGCCCTCGCCCGCTCCCCACTTGAAGTAGGGGTTCTTCCGCTCGAACCGGAAGTACACGGCACTCGATCCGTCCATCTGCAGGGGGCGTCCAGCGACGTCCGACAGGTTCGCGGGCTCGACGGCCATCCGGTAGCGGGTCTCTTCGGCGAAGTCTCCGCGCACGGTCAGGGTGCTGCCGCTCGTCGAGAAGGTGAGCCCCTCCACGGCGGGTTCGAAGCGCACCAGGTTGCGGCCCTCCACCGGACCCAGTCCAGACGGGGTCGCGTTGAAGCGAACCTGCACGGATCGGCTGCTGGTGCACGTGAGCGGCTGCTCGGCTGCATAGCGCGACCCGGACGGGGCCAGCGGGACGGTGCTGCCCGTACAGCCCGCTGCCACGGCACGGAACGGCTCGGCGGTCGCGAAGACCACGGTGTGCACGGCCTCGCGGGCTTCGGTGTCGAGCGACAGGCCGATCTTCACCCGGGCCTGCAGGCCCCGCGGAATCGGTTCTTCGAGGACCAGGGTGTAGGTGACCGGCGCGTTGGAGTCGCTGCGCTCCAGGGTCTTCACCTCGAAGTCGTCGGCGTCGAGCACCACCAGCCCGTCGTCCGACAGACCGGGGAGGGGACGCAGCTCGATGGTGGTCAGGCGCGCCAGGGTCTCGGAGGGCAGGGGGTCGTCGAAGGTGAGCCGCAGCGAGGTGACGGGGTCGAGGTTGCGGCTGCCGTCGCGGGGCCAGGTCTCGCGGGGAGGCGGGGCCAGGGTGAACACGTCCGTGGTGCGATTGTCGACCGTGATGGCCACGGCACTCATGGGGGTCCACGGCTCTGCCGGACGGAACTGCAGGGTGCGGCCGTCCAGCCACTCCCAGGCGCCGGGGTGCTCGGGCTCCAGCTCGACGATGCGCTCCGGACGGTCTTCGGGCCCGGTCTCGCCCCGGTTGGAGGTGAAGAAGATCGTCACGGGATCCCACCGGCGCAGGTAGCGGTCGGGGACCACTTCGGTGCCGACAAGAGTGTGAGGCCGCTGCAGGAGCGCGTCGAGCAGGACGTCACTGCCGCCGGCCACCGCGGTCACCGCCGCGCCGATGGTCAACAGGAGGCCCACGACGAGGGCCAGCGTGCGTCGGGACAGCGCGTTCACTGGGCACCTCCGTTCTTCGAGTCGACATAGGTCTGGATCACCGAGTCGGGAGGACCGGTGTCCGGGCGTTCGAGGCCGGCGAGGGCGGGGCGGACCCGCACGGGGGAGGCGTCGGCGGGCTGGGTGAGGCGGAGGTACCAGGTGCCCTTCTCCAGCTCGACCCGGCGAACCACCCCGTGTGCGACGGGGTTTCCGTCGGGCGACACCACGGTGGCCTCGACGCGGTCGGCGCCTGCGCGGGCTCCGATCCCCACGGGCCCGTCCTGGTCGAGCTCGAAGCGGAACCAGGCTGCGCCGCCTGCATCCAGCAGCACCTCGGGTCCGAGCCCCTCGCCGATCTCGGTCACATCCTGGCGGGCCACGCGGGGAACGACGGGTCGAGGGGCATCGACGCCGAGCGACCGGACCTGCACGCGACCGCCCTCGGCCGCGAGCACGGCGACGATGCCGCCTTCGGGGCGCCACTCCACGCGACGCTGGCCATCGACGTCGACCAGGGCCGCGTAGGGCAGATCGGCCTCGATGTGCGTGACGCCGGCGTTCACGGCGAGGTTCTCGGCATCGGTGGCGGGCCACGGGCCCACGCCGCCGGCGTCCGACCAGGTCGCGAACCAGCCGGTTCCGTGGCGGATCCACACCTGGCCGCCTTCGCCCAGCGGCACCCCGTCGAGCGCAGCAGCTCCATCGGCCGTGAACAGCTCGCCGTCGTCGCGGAGGTAGATCAGGCTCGCGTTCGCAGCCCGCAGTCGTCCATCGCCACCCTTCGTTCCGGAGACCCGGCGGTGCAGCACGCCCGCCCGGGGCGCCAGCTGCTCGACCGGCTGGCCGGAGACGATGGGGGCGGCCGCGGACGAATCGAGGGAGACCCGCGCCAGCACGGGGGAATCGGTGGGGTTGGCGAGCACCAGGCCCTTGGCGCCGGCCTCGGAGGCCGCCAGAGTCGCAGACAGCGCGTCCCGGTCGGCCCACACGGCGTGTTCGCCCACCTGCGCCACCAGGCCCCGCTCCAGGCTCACGGCCAGGCTGGAGTCGCTGTCGTCGCCCAGGGGCAGCTCGATGGCCGACCGGGCAGGCACCTCTCCCGACCACCCGGCTTCGGGGTCGAAGGGGGTCCGGGTCCAGGTGAGCGCCACGGCACGGACGCGCCCGACGCCTTCGCCCTGAACCGCGGCTTCTCCGCGACCGATGGCGAGGGCCCCGTCTTCGCTGACGGCTGTGGCGGCATCGTTCTCCATGCGGGCGAGGGCCACGCCGGAGGCTGCACGCAGCTCGACTGCGACCAGGCCCTTCAACCCGGTCTCGAGGGCGGTCGGACGGGAATCGAGCTCGACGGGCACGGGCTCGCCGGCCAGGTCCGCGCGCTCCAGCTGGAAGCGCCTGCCGAACAGCACGCTGGCCTTGTTCATCGTCACCACCCCGCCGGCGGGATGGCAGGGCGCGCCGAGCCGGGGGCAGACCGACAGCTCGCTGCGATCCGAGCGCACCCGGTACAGGCCGGGCGCCACCCGGTCGCCGCGCACGGCCACGAACGCGTCCTTGCGGATGCTCCAGCCCGACTGCAGCTGATCGGCGTTGGGGGTGCGGGGCTTGTCGGCATCCACCGTCACCTCGGCCGTTCCCCGCCGGCCATCCAGCGACCACACCCGCAATCGCGCCGGCAGGCCGGGGGTTCTGCGCGCCAGCATCGCGGGAGCCGGACCCGACGCGGAGCCCAGGCTCTGCCAGCCGTTCTGGGTCTGGATCTCGACCGCCACGCCGATGTTCTGGTCGGCCGTGGCCACCACCGACAGCTCGGTGCGCGTGGGCGACAGCTCCAGGGGGTACACCCCGGTCTCCGGCCCCACCTCGAGGGTGTGACGGCGGTTGCCGACCTTCAGCGATTCACCGACCTTCTCCTCGGGTGCCATCACCTCCACCGTGGTGCGTCGATCCGAGCCGTTGGGCTCGATCTCGAGGCGCAGCCGGGCTTCGCTCTGGACGAAGTGCGCGATGCGGAAGTTCCAGTCGTCCGGTCGGTCGTCGTTCGCCGCCAGCACCCGTCCGTCCGCATCCAGCAGTCGAGCGCGCACGTCGGCGTTCCCGTCGGAGCGGAGGGTGACCTGGCCGGCTTCGCCGAACGCCAGATCCAGGGTGGCGGGCGCGTAGACCGACCGCTTCTGGCCCACCGTCAGGGCGTCGGTCGAGACCTTCACCGTGTAGGGAACGCCCGTGCCGCGGCTCGCCGAGCGGACCTCCAGCGTGTACTCGCCCTTGTCGAGGTCCATCGAGAAGTCCTTGCCGGGCGACAGGCGGCCCACGACCTCGCCGTCTCGCATCAGCGCGCCCGCCATCTCGTCCCCGAGGTCGATGGAGGTCTTCAGGTCGGCCGGCAGCGACAGGGTCCAGACGTCCTTCGGGCGCTCGCCGTCTCCGGGAGGCTCGGCCCACACATGGCTCACGGTCCGGCCCAGCGGGAGCGGGTGCGGCCCGTGCCCCTCGAGCTGCTCGGACGCCCGGATGCGCCGCACCGAGGTGCGCCGACGGCTCTCGACCCAGGTGGGCAGCGAGCGGACGGTGTAGGTGCCCGGATCGAGGGTCAGCGTGCGGTCGCAGTTGGCATCCGGCGCCACCACCGGCCAGCCGTCCGCGTCTTCGATGCGACAGGCGAACGTGCGCTTCTGGCCCGCGGAGCGGATCGCCCAGGAGGCGCGCTCGTCGACCTCGAAGCGGTACGACACCCCGACGCCCGGCTCCAGCGTGGCTCTTCCGACGTCGCCATCGCGAAGCAGCCCGCCATCCCGGAGCTCCGAGGGCTTCAGGCGCACGCCGAAGTGGCCCGTCGACCGGCCCGTGGTCTCGGTGGTGATCTGGTACGTGCCCGAGCGGAGGTAGCGCGCCACCCGGAAGTTGCGGCCGTCGCCGTTGTTGATCCCGCGGCCGAGGTTCAGTGCTACGCGCGACCGCATCGTGCCCTTCATCGCCAGCAGTCCGGTGGACTCCACGGCGTACAGCCCGTCTTCGCCGACCTCCAGCTGCACCGTCTTGCGGCTGTTGCGGTCCAGATCGCCGAACCACGGCGAGTCCGACGCGATCTGGGGGTAGTCCGGCAGGTCGTCGCGGAAGCCATCCGGCATCGAGACCGGCTCCGGCGGCTTCTCCAGCGGACCGAACACCGCGATCACCGGCTGGTCCGTGGTGTTCTCGACCCCGATCGCCGCCGAGGCCACCGGCATGCGCAGCTCGGTGGTGGGGTTGCCGAGGCCGTGCAGCGTCAGGCGTTCTCCGGTGGGCGTCCGCGCCACCAGGGTCACCGGCTCGCTCGTCTTCACGGGCAGGGTCACCCGCTCTCCGGGGGCCAGGGGCAGCGACACCGACTCGGTGCCCGTGAGCGGCAGATCGTGGACCGCGAAGCCGAGCTGGGCGCCCGGCGGGCCTTCCAGGCTGGCGTACAGGTCGACGCCGTTCACGTCCAGCTGCTCGAGCACGCCGGGCCGCAGCGGCATCGTCTCCAGGTCGGCGATGGCGGCGTTCGCCAGGTCGGACCAGTTGTTCCGGTAGCCCTGCAGCGTGACGATCCCTTTTTCGACCGGCGTGATCGAGAGGATGTAGAAGCCCGCGTCCACCTCGCGCGTCACCTCTCCCCGCTGGTAGGCAGGCTTTCTGTAGTCCTTGGGGTAGCTCGTGAGGTAGGGCTCCAGCCGGAGCTTCGCCTCGCCCTCGGTCACCGCGAACTTCACGTTGGTGCGCTCGGGGATCTCGACCACCAGGCGTGCATCACCCAGCAGGTTGAACCGCTGCTCGAACTTCCGGCCCGCATCCAGGCGCACGCCCGCGCCCTGGTTCGCGACCGCCCGCTTCACCCCTCCGACAGACCTGCGCTCCCAGAACATGCCCGTGACCACGAGGTCATCGGAGGGTCGGGCTGTGGAGAGGCTGCTCACGAGCACCTTTCCGGACCGGATGTCGTGGGACCGCTTCTCGTCGAACCACGTCAGCGTGTAGCGCTGTCCCGGAATCCCGCGCACCGCGATCACCTTGCTGCCGTTCCCACCGGACTGGCGCGAGGTGGCCTCGGGTGTGCGCGACTCGTCGGTGATCTTGGTTCCCCGGGGCAGATCGAACATCGACCGCGGGGTGTAGCCGCGCATCTGGACCTCGGCGGGTGCCGTGTCGGGCAGGGCCAGGTGCGCCAGGTCGGCATCGGCGTCCACCTCGAAGAACGCCAGGCCCGTCGGGCCGATCTGTCCGGTGCGCTGCCCGTTCGCCGGCAGCTTCGGCAGGTCCCAGCGCACGTTCAGGATGCTGTCCGGCACGTCGTTCGCCCAGGCCGTGCCCGGGCCGCCGTACGCCACCAGCTGGTAGGTCCCACCCTCCAGGTTCGCGTTCAGCACGCACCGGGTGAGCGGCCGGCCCTCTTCGGCTTCCCAGATCCCGCACTGGGGCACGTCCTCGACCAGCCAGGTCCCGTCCCGCCACAGGCGCACGTCGGCCAGGTAGCGGCCCGCCACCTCGAAGGACTGCTCGCCCTTCGCCTCGAACCACCACGAGCGGGTCTGGAGGTCTTCGAGCTCGGTCAGCTCGGGTCGGTTGCGGATCAGCTGTCGATCCACCCCCGGCTCGGCGGGCTCGAAGGGGTCGACCGTGAGGCTCACCTGGCCGCGACCGTCGTCCGGCGAGCGCAGCAGCACCTTGGCTTCGCCCTGATCGAGGAACACGTCGATCCGCCCGTCCTCTTCGCCCAGCCGTCCGCGCAGGGGTCCGGGGCCCTGCATGCGATCCACGATCTGCAGGGTCGTGCCCACCTCGGACGTGGCCTCGAACGCGTAGCGCCCGAACGTCGGCAGACGCACCACCTGCTCGTGTCGCCCGACCGCCTCGAACGCCGTCGTGACGGGGGTGGTGGGGGGCTCGTCCGCCCAGGCCGCGCTCGACAGCGCGCATCCGAGGGAGACGGTGGTGTACAGGATGGGTCGTGTGGTCCACATGGATGGGTCCTCGCGGCTCCGACGGTACAGCGTCCGCGGTCGTCGCGCACGGTCGGAGCCTGGAATCGAACGGGTTCAGCGGCTGGTGAACGTCCGACCGTTCCAGGCCAGCGTCTCGGTCTGCACCGACTGGTGATCGGCGCTCTTCTCGTCTGCCGACCAGTCCGTGTGGGTCTCGACGATCGCGACCGTCAAGGTGTCCGCATCGAACGTCGCGCGGCGGCTCGCCGAGATCGGGGCATCCGACCAGGTCCAGGTGTCCAGCGCCACTTCGGGGGTGCCGCTGCCGGTCCAGGAGATGAACCGCGTGGTGTCGCCAGACCCGCAGTACTCGCCACCGGGCACGTGAACGCGGGCGAGCGGGATGCCGGTGTCCTTCTCGTCCGAGACGGTCAACACGGCGTTCGTCCGGGGGCCCTGGATGTCGCCGATGACCCCCAGGTCCCGGCTGTGGGTCGACCCGTCGTCGTCGATGACGTGCACGTGGATCTCCGCCTCCGCACCCAGCCCGAGCTGCACCACCTCGTCGCGCCCGTCCTGGTCGAGGTCTCCGCGGGCCATGTCGATGATCCGCACGCTGTGCAGGGCCTCCCCCGAGGGTGGCGTTGAAACCGCGCCGGCGTGGGCGGGGCTCGTGAGGGGTGCGAGAGCGAGGAAGATGGACAGCATGAGACCTCCTGGGGAGACAGAGTGCAGGGGCTGTGCCAACCTCCGGGGCCCGGAGAGCCCGTGCAGGAGGTCCCGAATACGCGAATCGAAGATTCATGCTGTCATAGATGTATTCGAGGCTCCTGTGCCGGTGCCGCGAGTTGCATCCGCTGGAATTCGCTGACAGGGTGAGGGGCTTGGGTGGCAGGAGGTGGAGATGCTGTGGATGATGTCGCTGGCGCTGGCGAACCCACTGGACGACTACGGGAACCAGAAGCACACCGACCGGCCGAAGGTCACCAAGGACACCTGCGAAGAGGCGTACATCGAGCGGTGCAGGAAGAAGTGCGATGGCGACAGCGAGTGCGTGAAGACCTGTCGCGCTGAAGCGTCGGAAGCCTGCAAGAAGCGGCAGCGTCGCAAGACCGCCAAGACCGCCGAGACCGTCGCCAAGGGAGCCAGCGTCGGAGCCGGTGCAGCCGCCGTCATCGTGCACAACGCGCTGCGCAAGAAGGGCGATGGCACCGCAACGGTCGAAGGCGAACCCAACCCGTACGCCGTGAACTTCTTCGGCACCACGGTCGACACCCAGCTCGGGGGCGGCGTGCTCCTCGGGGGTGTGGGCATGGGCACCGCCAACCTCGGTGTTCGCTGGGCCTGGGTCGGGGCAGCGGGGGGCATGAGCTTCCTCTCGGCCGAGGGCAGCTCGCTGGTCGAGTCGGACTTCGGTCCCACCTTCAGCATCGCGAGTCCCGCGCTGATGTTCACGGCCCAGCCGTCCGTGCTGATCAGCCACTTCGACCCGTCCGAGCCGTCCGACGACCCCACCTTCCAGGCGACCCAGGTGGGCGGCGGGCTGCGCAGCTACACCTCGCTGATGCTGGGCCAGTTCATGTTCCACTTCGACCCGATGCTGGGCCTGATCAACGGCCAGTGGAACTACCACCTGCGCGTGGGCGCGAGCTATCGGTTCCACCCGCGGGTGTACGCGCGGCTGAACTACGACTACCGCGACATCGTCGACCTGACGGACCTCGACATCTCGTCGGCGAGCCTGCAGGGCGTGGTCCTGCAGATCGGCTTCCGCATCAACTGAGCCGTCGCCGTCGCCAATCGGCCGCGACGCTGCGTCAGGGAGGGCTGGACCCGTCTCCCGGCGGTAGCGCTTCCTGCAGATCGGGGAAGTCGTACTTGAAGCCGTCGCAGACCACCGCGTTGTCGGTGGTGATCACGCAGACGAACGGCCGGGTGTCCTCCTGGATGTTCTCGATTGGAAACCACTGCTCGTCTGGGGTGCCCACGTCGATGCGTTCGTATGACACCTGCTGGGTGACCTCGATCGCACGAATGGGCCCGAAGTCGAACTCGTGGTCGTAGCGGCACTCCACGACCCAGTCCTCCCGCACTGCACAGACGCTCCAGAATCCACCGGCGACGAAGCGGTACGGAGGGTTGTCGAACGAGAACCCGGTCGGGTCACGACAGTCGATGGTGCCGTCGTCGGCGAGGGCGCATCCGCCGCTGGGCTCGAAGTGCACGAGGTCGGTGTAGGTCTTGGTCTCGGGCAGCTGCCAGATCAGAGGTGGGGCGGAGCTCGTCTGGGCCACCACGATGAGCTCGTTGGTCGTGGTGAGCGCAGCGTGGCTGAAGCGCTGTCCATGCACGAACACATAGTCGCGGTCTGGGGGGAACTTGGACGGGGACGTGTCCCAGCAGACGATGGACGTGCCCTGAAGCGCGCATTGAAAGTTCAACTCGGTGGCGTCGATCAGGTTGGCGGCGATCTGAGGGATCCCGAAGGCGTAGTCGATAGCGACCACCGCGCCTCCGGTCGTGACGCCGTACAGCCCTCCGTCGATGTTGTTGAACTCTCGGAACGGCACCTCGGGTGGGATCGGTGCTCGGTATGCGCCCATCCCTTCCCAGCTGTCCGACGACCAGCACTCGATGAACCCGTCCGTATCCCGTGCGCAGGGCACGGTGGAGATCTCGACCCAGGTCCTGGGAACACCGCCGGTGTCCACAGGTGAGGAGGCGCTGTCTGTCTCGCTTTCGTCATCTACATGCGAGCGACAACCTGCGCCCGAGAGCACAAGGAACAGAGCCAGGTACCTAGGAACTTCAGGGGAAGTGAGGGTCGAGATCGATCACCTCCCAGCACTCGTTCGGCCAGGCGTACACGTCCACCGCGACTCCTGTGAAATTTGACCAATCGAACTCCGGGCTTCCCGCGTGCTGGATGCCCGACCCGGTCAGCGTGACGTTGGATACGCAGACTCCGTCGCCAGGCCCAAGCCAGGCCGTGTCGGTCCCTGCGCCGCCGACGAGGAGGCTGTCGTAGCACGTGCCAAGGCCGCCCTTTTCTTCACAGAGGAAGTCGTCGTCACCATCGCCGTAGAGGAAGTCATTTCCGAGTCCACCGTGAAGATAGTCGTCGCCATCCTGGCCGTAGAGGTAGTCGTTGTCACCGTCACCTCCGTTGATGCGGTCGTTTCCGCTGCCGCCGATGAGGTAGTCCTCGCCAGCGTTGCCCATGAGGTCGTCGTTCCCGGCTTCCCCGTAGATCTCGTCGTCTCCGTTCTGACCGTAGAGGATGTCCCGGTCGGGCCCTCCCCAGATCTCGTCGCCTTGGTTCCCGCCGCGAATCGTGTCTTCGCCCGCCTGGCCGTAGAGCTCGTCGACTCCCTGGTGTCCCCAGATCAGGTCGTCTCCCGTCCCACCTTCGATGTAGTCGCCCCACGCCTGGCCATGGAGCTGGTCGTTGCCCGGGCCACCGAAGATGTTGTCGCTCCCGGTGCTCCCGTAGATGCGGTCATCACCGTGGCCACCGTTCATCGTGTCGTTGCCGACGCCGCCGTAGATGATGTCGTTGCCCTGGTTTCCGGAGATCCCGTCGTGGCCGTCCCATCCCTTGAGGGTCTCGACGTACTCGGACTCCGTGGTGTTCGAGCCCTGGATGTTGTCGTTGCCTCCGCGACCGATGGCCGTGGCCTCCCAGCGATTGTTGGTGTGCGTGGGCCTCAGGTTTTTCTCATCAGATTGTCCGTTCGCCCAGATGAAATCGATGCTCTCGTCTCCGACGTCCTGGCCATACAGCTCGAAGTAGTCGATCTCGTCTTGCGTGTCCTCGATGTGGCAGCAGAAGTCCTCCGCGTTCTGGGTGCCCAGCTTCTCGCACGTGCCGAACACGGAGATCGACCGGTCCTTCAGGTAGTCCACGGCGTAGTATGCGCCGGTCCAGTCCGGGTCGCAACCGGCGGTCTGGGCGTCACAGACCAGCACGCCACTCGCGAAGGTGCACGCGGCAGTCGAGATCGCGCAGGATTCGTTGTCGTAGACGCCTGGTGCGCTCTTCGTCACAGCCGAACAGTCCGAGATCGTAGGCGCTGCATGGGCGGGTGCGAGCAGGAAGGCGAGGTGAATCAGCATGTGTGGGTCTCCGTCGATTGGGGGAATCACACCGAAACATGCGGGGGGGGGGAAGTCAAATCGAGCGCTCTCGACCTCGTGTGTCGGCCGCTCCTGGGTTGCGCCGGTGGTGATTTTGTCGGTTTCAGGGTGCCTATCAAGCCTGTCGATTCAGGTTGCGACGTTCTTGGAGTGGCGATTCATCGAATGCGGACAGTTATGTTCGCATTGTGGAATAGGGTTGAGGCTTTCCATGCCATCCCTTCGAGCGTTCCTCTGAAGCGGTGGTTTGCCGCGAGATGCGCCATGGAAACCAGCCAGCAATGCCGTGAACGGCGGTTGCCCGGCGCCGTGTTTGCCTGACATCCTTTTTACAAGGGTGACGTTTGGACACCCTGTCCGAGTCCAGTGCCGATCCTCAGCCGCCGGCACCTGTTGGAACTTCGTGGCGTCCGGGCTCTGAGGATCCTGCTGTGAAGCGCAGCGCTCCGCGGTGAGAAATGGACGTTGCTTGGACCGTCACCAGCATCTACTCTTCCTCCAACGTAGACTCGCCAAGCCGGGTCGCTCCCTCATACAGCTGGACTGCCGGGGCAAACGAAGCAGACGGAACCTGTCGGCGACTTCAGCTCAACGGGCTCCTGTTTTGGAGCTTCCCGAGCGCGCTGGCGCGCCCGTTTCCTCCATCGTGCAGAAGGGGCCAGCGGCCCCCGGACACCCCCGCTGCACCGGCTTCGTTGCGCCCTTAGAGTAGGCGAGCGTGATGGACGCGAGCGGGGACCGGTAGAGGGCGTCGTGAGTGGGCGGTCCGATAGACGACGCTCGAAAACGGCGGTGGAGACGGCCCCATCGAGGCATTCGCGCTCTGCGGATCCTCAGCGCAACCCTCAGCGAAGCGCAGCGCTCCGCGGTGAAAATGGGCGCTGCCCCAACCCACGCTGCTCGGACCCTCGCCGGCACGTTCTCGCCCTCCGAATCGTGGACCTCCCAGCCGGGTCGATCCTTGAGACAGCCGGACCGCCGGGGCAAACCAAGCAGACGCGACCTGTCGGCGACTTCAACTCCCGGGCTCCTGTTTTGGAGCTTCCCGAGCGCGCTGGCGCGCCCGTTTCCTCCATCGTGCAGAAGGGGCCTGCGGCCCCCGGAAACCCCCGCTGCACCGGGTTCGTTGCGCCCTTAGGGTAGGCGAGCGTGATGGACGCGAGCGGGGACCGGTAGAGGGCGTCGTGAGTGGGCGGTCCGATAGACGACGCTCGAAGACGGCGGTGGAGACGGCCCCATCGAGGCATTCGCGCTCTGCGGATCCTCAGCGCAACCCTCAGCGAAGCGCAGCGCTCCGCGGTGAGGATGGGCGCTGCCCCAACCCACGCTGCTCGGACCCTCGCCGGCACGTACTCGCCCTCTGAATCGTGGACCTCCGCCGTGTGGGTCACGATCCAGCTCACAACCGCGAGATGCGCACCCGCTGATTCGCCGACACCCCGAGAACCTCCGTTCGCTCGCCGTCGGGCCAGGTGATGCTCAGATCGACCGACGTCGCGTCCGAGAGCCCGAAGTGCTGCTCGGCCGGGATGTCCGATCCGAGCCCGATGCCTCCGCTCAGGACGTAGCGGGTGATCGGCGCTTCGCGCCCGGCCACACGGGCTTCCAGCACGGCACCCACGGCTCGGGGGTTGTCGCCCGGCTGTTCCAGGGCCACGGACAGCCAAGAGGCCGTGCCACAGCGGCCCATGTAGATGCGCGTCGCTCCGGTGAGATCGGGCCGGGCGTAGTCCAGCCAGCCGTCCCCATCGAGGTCGGCGACCACCAGACCGCGGCCATCACCGGTGTCGAGCTGGTCCCAGTCGCGGGTCACGTTGTCCCACTGCTCGGGGGTCTGCCGGAACAGCGCGTCGGGCTGGGTGGGGGTGTTCTCGCTGATGTTGGTCTCGATGTAGCCGTGCATCACGACCGCATCGTCGAGGGTGTCGTTGTCGAGGTCGCCGAACAAGGCACCCCAGCCCACGGTCTGGTTCTCGCCCAGCGCCGGGGTGAGGTTCGACACCGCCGTGAAGTCGGCCCACAGGTTCCCCGACGACTGCATGTAGGCGTAGCCACCCCAGAACGGCACCAGGACGTCGGGCCGGCCGTCTCCGTTGAGCTCGCCCACCGCCAGGCCCATGCCGGCCACCGGCAGATCGAGGCCCACCGCGTTGTCGTCGGCCGTGAAGTGCCCGCTGCCGTCGTTCCACAGCAGCATGCCAGACCGGTAGCGACGGCCGAAGTCGTTCACCAGCAGCACGTCGGGGTCGCCGTCGACGTCGAAGTCCACCAGGCCGCCCAGGAAGGAGTAGCCGTCGTGGGCGGCGTCCGGCAGCCTCGCGGAGTCGAGCTCCCAGCCGCCGCTCTCCCCGTCGTCCTCGTTCAAGCGGTTGATGTAGACCAGGGTGTCGTCGCCGGGCTCGAAGAACTCCGGGTCGGCGCCCTCCTCGTCGATGAAGCCGTGCCCAGCCACGAGCAGGTCGAGGTCGCCGTCCCCATCCAGGTCTGCGAACGAGGGCGCCATGCTGTGGTGGGTGGGGGGACCCTCCAGGGGATGCCCGGACGGGGCAGTGGTGAAGCGCCCGGTGCCGTCGTTCAGCCAGGCGTGGTTGGGGGCGCCCCAGCGGGTGACCAGCAGGTCGAGGTCGCCGTCGGCGTCGACGTCCATCGCCGCCCCGCCGAACCCGAAGTCCATGTCGTCGGCGGTGAGATCCGGCAGACGCTCGGGGTGGGCGACCCAGGTGGAGCCGTCCCAGTCGAGGTACTCGGCTGTGCGGTCGCGGAGGGTGACGAGCTCGTGCTGGCCGTCCGAATCGAAGTCCTGGGCCACGATTCCCCCGCCGTACACGTACGCTTCGCGAGCGGGGGTCGTGTCGGCCATGGTGTGGCGCGAGAAGGGCCCGGCGGTTCCGCGGAGGGCGGGCTGGGCGCAGGTGGGGGAGCCGACCTCGACCACCTCGACGGCCACGCCGACATCGGTGTCGGTCTCGCCCTGCGTGTCGATCGTCGCGGGCCCCGAGCCGCTGCAGGCGGCCAGCAGCACGGTCGGGAGGACCCTCCACGCCGACACGCACGCGTTCACTTCGCTCCGCCCTTGTGGCCCTTCTTCTTGGCCTTGTCGTCCTTGGACTTGACCCGCATCTGGGCCTTGGGGTGGAAGTCCTTGAGGTCCTTGGCGATCTCGGGGTCGGACGGCAGCCAGACCGGCAGCCCCTCGATCTCGATGCCGGGGTAGCTGATCTGCTGGCTCTTGCCGATCTCGGGCTCGTCGTTGTCGCCCAGGAGCTGGATCCGACCGGAGTACCAGTACTTCAGCAGGCTGGGGTTGGTGGCGGTGGGCTCGCCGGTCATGGTCCAGACGCGCTCTTCCATGATGCCGTTGTCGATGTTGTAGATCGCCACGCCGTCCATTCCGAGCTTCCAGCGCAGTCCGCCCTCGTCGAACGAGCCCTCGGGGATGCCGAGCCCGCTGGCCATCGTGGGAGGGCTGTCGCCACTGGCCTCGGAGTCGTCGAAGGTGTTGGGCCCCAGCTCGTTGACGGTGTTGCGCGAGACCTCGACGATGCCGGCGCCCACGTCCTGGACGAGCAGGTAGCCCTTGTAGAAGTTCATCCAGTGGCTGATCTGGCTGCTGCCCTGGATGCCGTCGACGCTGGGCATGGACATCAGCTCGGAGTCGAACTCCGGCCACACGCCCTCTTCGACGCCGTTCTTCGGGAGCTTCATGTGGAAGGGGTAGAACATCCGGGCGATGATCTGCCGCAGCGTCTCGTTGATGCGGGCATCGCGGTTGTTGCGCCGGTCGAGTCCGCGCATGCCGATGTTGGTGACGGCGCCGCGCTTGTTGACCTGCAGCTCGATGGTGGCGTTGGTGAGCTTGCGGTCGATGTCGTCGAGCACCTCCTGCACCAGGGCCTTGTCGCGCGGCCGGGTGAAGCGGTCGTAGGAGGTGGACTGGATGGCGAAGTCCTCGATCTCGCAGAACACCTCGATGGCCCGGCGGGACATCTTGTGCTCCTGATCGCAGGAGACCACGCCTTTGACCTGCCAGGCGAAGGTGCGGAACGCCTTGTTGTTGGTCATGCCGAAGGACATGCCCATGGGGATGACGACCTCGGTGGCGATGAGCCAGCGGGTGTCGCGCCAGCGGGCGAACTCGTCGGGCCAGACGATGACGAGGTCTTCGAAGTCGTCCTCGAACGCGACGTCGTCGTCGCTGGCAGCGGAACCCTCGGAATCCCCCGCCTCGACGGCCTCTTCCACGTTCTGATCGGCGCTGGCGTCCGCGTCGTCGGTCTCGGTGGATCCCGCCATCGCGGCGGGCGCGAAGAACAGGGACGCGAAGAAGAAGACAGATGCGAGGCGCATGGGGCTCCAGGGGTCGATGTAGAGAGTAGTCCCGTGTGGCGCGGATCGCTCGTGTTCGCGGCTCGCCGCCGCGAATCGGGTCTGGTGCACGACCGCTGCTCCGCGTACGATCGATGCGGAGGTTCATTGCAGCTGGAGACTCCGATGGCGGGAATCGCCGGACTCGTGCTCGGTGTGGCGCTCACGGCGCTGGCGATGTCGGGTAGCGAGACCCGCCCAACCGCGCGCCCATCCCCGGACATCCCTCGCGGGGTTCGGACGCCTTCGACGCTGGAGTGCCCGCCCATCGACTGTCCGCCCCCGCCGGCCTGTCCACCGAGCGACTGCGAGCCCGGTGACGACCCTGCACCCGCCGAGGCGGTCGAACCGGCGAACATGCCCGATCCCACCGAGTTCGCGAAGCACCACGACGCGATCCACGGAGTCACCTCGATCCCGGAGATGGCCCTCGCTCCGCGGGACTGGGGCCGGTACGCAGACCGACTCGAAGACGAGGCCGCCTGGGCGGAGTCCCTGGACTGCGGGGTGAAGAAGGCGCTCTACGAGACCGCGTTCCACGCCCACATCCAGGCGTACCGGACCAGTTCCTTCGCGAGCGGTGTTCGGGAGCCGGCTCGCATCGAGGTCGGCGGACAGCGGGTCGACCCTCACCTGGTCCGCGCGGCCATGATCCAGGACGCGCATGGAGGCGAGCTGTTCGACCGGGAGATGGAGCAGGACCTCGATGCGCTGCGCGGGCAGCTCGGAGAGGATCTGCCGTCCGGTGACCTGTGTACACCGATGCCCGAGTGATCAGCGGCGGCGACGCACCAGGGCCAGGGCGGCGAGACCGAGCGCGCCCAGTCCCCACGGAGCGGTCGGGCTCGCGGAGCAGGCGCAGCCGCCCTTCTCTTCGACGTCTTCGGGAATCTCCCAGGCGACCGTGCCGTCGTCGAGCGGAGGCGGGATGATGCCCTCGATCTCACACCAGGAGCGCGTGCCGTCTGCGCAGCCGTCGCGCATCTTCTCGTCGATCCAGTCGAGGTAGAAGCTGACGCGGGTGTCGACCCCGCCGGTCTCGACGCAGTCGGTGAAGTCCCAGCTGTGACTGGTGACGCCCACCACGCGGTAGATGTCGGAGGAGTCGGTGTCGACGGCCTTGAAGCTCGGACCCCCCGAGTCGCCGTGGCACTTGCGGACGTCGGTGGGGACCTCGCCCACCTTGAACTCGAAGGGGGCCTTGTCGGCGATGTGGGACGTCCCCATGTACTTCACGCCGTACGAGCCGGGGGCGGGCTGCTCCTGCGGCGCGGACTGCGTGCGCTGACCCCAGCCCACGACCACGACCTCTTCGTCGACCTCCATCTGGGTCTCTTCGGTGTCGGGCTGCGGGAGGTAGCCGAGCGGGACGTCGAGGACGGGTTCTTCGAGGAACATCAGCGCGATGTCGGAGTTCTCGGCCAGACCGAGCTGCATGCCGAGCAGGTTGAAGTCCTCGTGGAGCACGACGTCGACGGCGCGGACGGCGTCGTTCGGCAGGTTCTCGTTGGCGCCGAACTGGTAGGCGGTGAGGTCCTTCTTGCGGGTCCAGTAGAACTCCTCGTTCTCGAACTCGAGGCCGCCGGTCTGGAGCTCGAGCGCGGCGGTGTCGAGGCAGTGGGCGGCGATCAGCACGACGTCCGGGGCGATGAGCGTGGAGCTGCACAGCATGCCGGTGGTGTCGAAGCCCCCGCCGACGGCGATGGTGCCGGAGAGCAGCAGTCCGCCGGCCATGGGCCACTCGTCGCGGGTGCCCTCTTCGCCGTTGATGATCTGCGTGTCGAGCCACACGCGGTCGTCGTCGAGCCGGCCGGGTTCCTGCTCGCCTCGGGTGTCGCGGACGTCGGTCGCGGTGGCGAGCGTGTCGGACGCGGGCATCGAGGCGGATGCGACGGCGAAGAGCACGGTGATCATGGAACCCCCGGGGTCGGTGTGGGTGAGATACGTTGCTGGCCGCCCGGCCGCTCGCAACCGTGTGGCCGGTGCTTGACGAGATTCCTACACCTCGACTCCCGCGGTGAATGCCCCTGTGACGACGCCATGAACTGCCGCTCCACCCGCGCATCCACGAGCACCGACAGCGGTGCCGTCTGGTCCCTGTCCCACGCGATGGCCACGGGCCTGGCGCCCGATGGCGGGCTGTTCGTCCCCGTCTCCATGCCGCACTTCGACCCAGCGCGGTTCACCCGCGAATTCGGCCACTGGATGGGCCGGACAGACGATCCACCCTCGATCGCGGCCGTCGCGACGCGGTTGTTGGCGCCCTTCTTCGTGGACGACCCGCTGGAGCCGCACCTCGAGGAGATCTGCCACGCGTCTCTCGACATCGAGGTGCCCCTGATCGACCTGGAGGGCTTCGAACGTCCGACCGCGCTGATGGAGCTGTTCCACGGGCCTTCCGCGGCGTTCAAGGACTTCGGGGCGCGGTTCCTGGCTTCGTGCATGTCGCGGATGGCGTCCGACGACGACCGTCCGCTCACCATCCTGGTCGCGACGTCGGGCGACACCGGGGGCGCGGTTGCGAGCGCGTTCTACGAAAAGCCCGGGGTCGAGGTGGTCGTGCTCTACCCGAAGGGCCGGGTGAGCGACCGGCAGGCCCACCAGCTGTCGTGCTGGGGCGGCAACATCACCACCCTGGCCGTCGAGGGGGACTTCGACGCGTGCCAGGCCCTGGTCAAGCAGGCCTTCGTCGACCCCGTCTGCACGGCTTCTGCGCGGTTGAGCAGCGCCAACAGCATCAACATCGGCCGGCTGCTGCCCCAGATGGCCTACCACGCGGCCAGCGTGCTCCAGCGGCCCGGTTGGGGGGTGGTGGTGCCGACTGGCAACCTCGGCAACGCGCTGGCGGCGATCTGGGCCCGCCGCGTGGGCATGCCGATCACCGAGGTGGCGCTGGCCACCAACGCCAACGACACCCTTCCCCGCTACATCGAGACCGGAGAGCTGACGCCGCAGCCCACCGTCGCCACGCTGGCCAACGCCATGGATGTCAGCCGGCCCAGCAACCTGGAGCGCTACGAACAGCTCGACGGCGCGCTGTGGGACGGCGTCCGGGCCTTCTCGGTCGACGACGACACGATCCGGGCGACCATCCCCGCCATCCGGGAACAGACCGGCCAGGTGGTGTGCCCCCACACCGCCACCGCACTCCACGTCCGGCCGCACATCGGGCTTCCGTGCCTGGTCGCGGCCACCGCACACCCGAGCAAGTTCGACACCGTCGTCGAACCGCTGATCGGGGAGACGGTGCCGATTCCGCCCGCGCTGGCGGGGCTGTTGGAGCGCGAGCGTGTCGAGACCACCATCCCCGCGGAGCTCTCCGCGCTTCGGGACGTGCTCGCATGATGCTGGGTCTTCGAGAACCCGCAGCACGACTTTCCCCAGCGCATCACCTACCAGCACCACGATCGCGGGCTGACCGTCCGGGTCGAGGCCCGGTCGGAGGCGAGCGAAGCCGAGGACGGCTGGCGCGGATTCGTGCTGGAGCTGAATCGGTGCGCGGACTGATCGGCCGTCCGAGGGCTCTCGGGCTCGCCGAAGGCCACATCGCGGAGTAGGCTGGGGGCGTGCGGATCTCCACTGCGACCCTGATCGGACTCCTCTCGGCCTGCGGCTCGGGCGGTCTCACGCGCTTCGACGACACGGGCGTGCTCGAAGCCGACACGGACACCGACACAGATGCGGACTCCGACGCCGACACCGATGCGGACGCCGATGCCGATGCAGACGCGGACGCCGATGCAGACGCGGACGCGGATGCCGACTCTGACACGGATGCCGACGCCGACGCGGACACCGACACGGATACGGACCCGGTCTGGGTCGACGGCGACCCCTCCGACCCGCCCCCGCTGAGCACCCCGCCGCCGGACATCAACGGTGGGTGCATCGCTGCGGGCGGTGTGTTCACGGAGATCGACGACGACGACAACGAGGTGTCGTTCGAAGCTTCTGGAGGCGACACCTCCGACGACGAGATCCTGATCGGGCCCGTCACGGCGGGCTGGCGGCACGTCTACGCCGCGCCGGCCGCGGGTGGAGCGGACCTCAACCAGTCGTACTTCCTGGAGGTCCACGACCCCGCCAACCCCAGCAGCCTGCCCGTGCTGGGCAACTGCGCGGATCGGTGGCTGGTGGCCGATGCCGACCCGTCTCCGCCCGACCTGCAGTACCTCGGCACGTTCTGGTTGGAGTCCGGCCCCAACGACGTCACCTTCCGGCACTTCTGTACGCTCGTGGCCGCGGGCATCTGCACGTCGTTCGAGAACACCGCCGACCCGTGTGCGGGCGACGACCATCCGGTGCAGGTCGACTCGTTGTCGTTCTGCCTGGTCGCGCCCTGAGTCTCGAGGTCGTCGACGGACTCCCGAAGGATTCGGGCAGAGACCGACCCCGCCCTCTGAGCGCGGACTTTGCGTCTGGGGGAGCGGGCAGCGGTTGGCGCTGCCCGCTCGGGCGGGCCGGTCAGCGCTTCAGGCGGCTGATCATCGCGCTGATTCGCCGGAGTTCCTGGCGTCGCTCCGCGGATGCGTCGAAGTCCGGCAGGAGGTGGAGGGCCGCGAAGGCCTCTGCGGCGCTCGCGCGGGCGATGGCGAGGTGGTTGGCGCGCGGCCGGCCGTTCCGGGCCAGTCCTTCGCAGAGATTGAGGACGATCGAGTCCGCAGCGCGACTGGCCTGGTCTTGCAGATGGCGCGTGTTGGCCGGCCAGGTGACCGTCCGCATCCACCGCGCGACGGTGATGGAGAGCTTGTAGACGTCGAGGTTCTCGAAGTTGAAGGTGTAGTCGTTCATCGTGCCTCCTTCAGGCGTGGGGACCGCCGGAGTGGGGCCCCTCACCCAAGCGCGCAGCGCGGGGGCCCCACTCCGGCGGTTCACACGCCGCCGAGGCACGATGAACGACGGCCGCCCAACCGGTCCGGCCGAGGCACGATGAACGACGGCCGCCCGACCGGTCCCGCCTCGCGCATCCCGCAACCGCATCGCGCATCCCGCAGCCGCCTCGCGCCGACGCATCCTGCAGCCGCCTCGCGCCGACGCATCCCGCCGACGCATCGCGCCGACGCATCCCGCATCCGCCTCGCGCCGACGCATCGCGCATCCCGCCGACGCATCCCGCATCCCGCATCTCGCCGACGCATCGCGCATCCCGCAGCCGCCTCGCGCATCCCGCCGACGCATCGCGCATCCCGCCGACGCGTCCCGCATCCCGCCGACGCATCCCGCATCCCGCATCCCGCATCCCGCATCCCGCATCCCGCATCCCGCATCTCGCCGACGCATCGCGCATCCCGCTGACGCATCGCGCATCCCGCTGACGCATCGCGCATCCCGCAGCCGCCTCGCGCATCGCGCATCCCGCAGCCGCCTCGCGCATCGCGCCTCGCGCATCCCGCCGACGCATCGCGCATCCCGCCGACGCGTCCCGCATCCCGCCGACGCATCCCGCATCTCACGCTGCGCTGAACGGGCTCCGGGGGAGTGTGGCGCGGGCCGTGCTGCACCGGCGCGCGGCGGGGAAGGACAGCGGCACGACCACGGTGGACCAGGCGGCGAGGACCGGGGTGACGAACATGAACAGGGTGAACGAGAGGTTCGACAGCGCCCAGAGCGCCCAGGCGGTCGACCCCACGGTGAGCCCCGCTGCGAGGAGGGTTCCGACGACCACGGCGCGGGGACGCCCATCGGAGACGAACCAGGCGGCCACCAGGGTCGCGATTCCGCCGGCCAGCATGGCGTAGACGGCCCACACGGATGCGGGCGGCATCACCCACCAGAGCAGGAACTGCATCGACACGGCGACGGCGCTGGCGCCGGCGAGGGCGAGCAGGCCCGCCGTGAGCTGGAGGAGGGTGCTCGGGACGGAATCGGAGGGGCGAACGGTCATGCGGACTCCTGGGTTGCAGGGAGTCTGGCCACGGATCGGGGTCGCGTGGGTTGCCGGGTGTTGCGACGTGTTTCAGTCACTCCAGACGAAGGGCTCGGACGGGTCGCCGAGGTCGCGGTCGAGGCCGAAGACCTCAGCGTCGATCATCAGGTCCGCCTTGCGACCCTGCAGCGTGACGTCGTAGCGCTCGACGTCGTGTACGGTCTGCTCGAACACCACGGTCTGCATGGACTCTCCGTCCACCGTCACCGGGAACCAGGAGAAGCCCTGGACCCCAGGCATGTGTTCGCGCATCGCGCCCATCGCGTCGGAGATGGAGCCCTTCGCGACCAGCATGCCCACGCACGGGTAGCTGTCACAGTCCACCACCTCGACATGCCCGACCCCGGCGGCTTCCAGCGCGTCTCCTTGTGAGGTGATCTCGGCGAGCATGGCGTCTCGGGCGGTGTCGCTGTCCCACGGGATCGGGTCGCCGTACAGGTGGGCGTAGAGCTCGTCGAAACGACGCAGGTCCTCGGGCTGGGAGAGCTCGGGAGCGGGCTCGCGAGGTGTAGCAGGGGATGGTGTGGTGGGGTTCGCCATCGCGGATTCGGGCGGCGCGTTCTGCGGAGGGGTCGCTGTGGGCCCGGCGCCCGTCGACGCTACTGGGTCTGCTGGCGCTGCGTGGAACATCCACAGGCCGGGCAGGAAGCCCAGCAGCACGCCCGCGAGCCAGGACATGGCGTACTTCATTCGGGCCCCCGGGCGTCTTCGGCCTTCGCCTGCGCTTTCAGCCGGTCGAACTCGGAGACGGAGGTTCCATGCACCACGGCCCGGGACAACCGGTGGACGAAAAGGGCCTCGGGAGAATTGCGCGCGACGGGCTCGCTCGTGAACGCGATTACGTTTCGATGGCGGCGTTTGCCGCGGGTGCCGAAGGTCTCCCCGGAAGCGATGGAATGAGGGTAGTCGACCTTCGAGGCCGCACGGAGCTCGGGGTCGGGCACGTCCGAGATCACGACGGCGACGCAGGGCTGGACGAAGCAGTCGACCACCGCCGTCCGTCCGGCTGCATGAGCGTCGAGCCAGGACCGCACCTCGGCCTCGTCGAGCGGTGGGGCCTGCCGCTCCGGAGGGCGTCCCCAGTGCTGCTGGATCGCGGCGCGCCGCGCTTCGTGGACGGGATTCGCGGGGGCTTCGGGCTCGGCGGGCCCGCCTCTCTGTCGATCGGGCTCGAAGCGTCGAACCGTCGGTCGGGCGGGGTCCTTTGTGGCGGTCTGCTTCACATCCGGATCCGAAGGACCGTCGGCCGTGGGGGAGGCGAGGACCCACGCGCCAACCAGTCCGCAGAGCACGCCGAAGCCCGCACAGAGCGAAAGGACGATGGAAGAGCGTTGCATCGCACGAGGGTAGCAGAACGGGGCGATCCTCAACCGGGCGGAATGGGACTCTCCCCCGCACGAGAGCGTCTGGACGGGGCACAATGCCCGACGCCCGACCTTGATTGCTGGCACGCGCAGTGCATGAGTGGTCGCGCAATGGATGCCATCCGACCCCTGCTCGCCGAGGCCGGTTCCAGCCCCGAGCTCGAGCCCCCCTCGCTGCCCGACACCGATCTGCGCACCCGCCTCGACGCCTTCGAAGACGTCATCGAGCGGCTGGTCGGCGACACCCTGTTCTTCCGGGCCCGCAACCTCGAGCGGGAGCTGGGCATCGGCCAGCTGTGGTTGAAGTTCGAGGGCGACAACCCCACCGGCACCCAGAAGGACCGCATCGCCTTCGCGCTCGTGTTCGACGCGCTGCGACGGGGGTTCGACACCATCACGGTCGCGACCTGCGGCAACTACGGCGTCGCGCTCGCGATGGCGGCTCACGCAGCCGGACTGCAGTGCCACGTGCAGATCCCCGACCGCTACCACACCCGTCGTGCCGGCGAGATGGAGGCCTACGGCGCGATCGTCGCACGCCTGCCGGGCTCGTACGAGGAGGTGGTCGCGCAGAGCCAGGCTCTGGCGGTCCAGCACGAGTGGTACGACGCCAACCCGGGCGGCGCCAACGTCCCCGTGCAGCTCGCGGCCTACGCGGGAATCGCTGGCGAGATCTACGACCAGCTCCGTGATGCGCCGGCCATGCTGGCGGTGCCGATGAGCAACGGGACCACGCTGGCGGGCATCCACAAGGGGTTCGTCAGCCTCGACCGGCGCGGGAAGACCTCGCGCATGCCCCGCTTCGTGGGCGGGTCCGCGTGGAAGAAGAACCCCATCACCCTGGCGTTCCGCAAGGATCTGCCGGAGGTTCCGGAGCTGCGGCCGGAACAGGTCCGCGAGACGGCCACCAACGAACCCCTCGTGAACTGGCGCAGCCTGGACGGGGATGCCGCGCTCGCAGCCCTGCGCCACAGCAACGGCCATGTCGCCGACGTCTCCGACAAGCGGATGACGAAGATGTCCCGCGTGCTGCGGGACACTCAGGGTCTCCACGTGCTCCCGGCCAGTACGGCCGGGCTTCTCGCACTGGTCGACCTGCACACGAACACCCCTCTGCCGGCCGACCGCTACGTCGCCGTGCTCACTGGACGGTCCCCGTGACCTACGACAAGATTGCCCGTTCCTCCCAGGTCCTCGACGGCCCGGCCATCGTCTGGTGCGACGGTGCGTTCGACACCCCGGAGGGCAAGACCGCCCACGGACTCGTGCGCTTCACCCGGCGCTACCAGGTGTTGTCCGTGATCGACCGCCGTCACGCCGGACGCGACGCTGGCGACGTGCTGGACGACCGGTTCGCCGACATCCCGGTGGTGAAGGACCTTCAGACGGCGCTCGCGAACGCCCGAGCCCGAGACATCCGCCCGACCCACCTGGTGATCGGGATGGCTCCCGACGGAGGACGCCTGCCGGATGCGGGACGTGTCGTGGTCCGCGAGGCCCTGAAGGCCGGGCTGGACGTGGACTGCGGGCTACACGACTTCCTCACCGAAGACCCCCTGAACGACCTCGCCGAGAAGCTGGGCCGCACCATCCGCGACATCCGCAAGCCCCCGCATCGTCGCGATCTGCACCACTTCAGCGGGCGGATCAAGGAGGTGGAGTCGCTCAAGGTGGCCGTTCTGGGCACCGACAGTGCGGTGGGCAAGCGCACGACGGCGTGGCTGATCGTCTTCGCGATGGAGCAACACGGACGCAGGGCCCAGCTCGTCGGCACGGGTCAGACCGCCTGGCTGCAGGGGGCGAAGTACAGCATGGTGCTGGACAGCCTGGTGAACGACTTCGTCGCCGGGGAGCTCGAGCACGCCGTGGTGAGCGCC
This sequence comes from Myxococcota bacterium, assembly GCA_965224055.1. GTDB lineage: Bacteria > Myxococcota_A > UBA796 > UBA796 > JACKEQ01. The sequence goes on from OZ245034.1 coordinate 9,187,022, forward strand.
TGGGACGACGAGAAGCCCGACTGCATCGTGATCGAGGGGCAGGGGTCGCTCATGAACCCCGCCTACCCGGGTGGTCTGGAGATCCTGGCCGCGACGCGCCCCGACGTGGTGGTCCTCCAGCACGCTCCGGCGCGGAAGTTCTACGACGGCTTTCCCGGACACGCGCTGCATCCGCTGAAGATGCAGATCGAAGCCCTGGAGCTGGTGAGCGGACGCCCGGTGGTCGCCATCACGGTGAACCACGAGGACATCCCCCGGTCGGAGGTGGCCGCGGTGTGTGCCCAGATCGAAGCCGAGACCGGGCTCCCTACCGTGGAACCGCTCCGAATGGGGGTCGACCGCATCGTCGAAGCCCTGCTCGCCCGGGAGTCCTCGTGACCGAGCTGCGGGTGTTCGAGGTCCTCGAGGTCGGTCCGGTGCAGCTGGAGCCGGCGCGGCTGCGGATGCCGTACACCCTCGTCCATCGCGATGGGACCCAGGAGTCGACGACGCTCACCCTGAAGTGGGCGGAGCCGGTGTTCGACCCGTCCTCACGGGCGGATCGACAGCTCGCGAGCCTGGCGGGCGTACAGGCGGCGCTGAACTACGGGTTGTTCTGTGATCGACTCGTGCTGCACGGGCCGTTCGACGTCCACGACCGCGCGTTCCTGACCGACATGGCGCGAAACACGGCGGTGGAGATCGTCACCAACAAGCTGTGGGTCGCCAACCCGTTCCTGGCCGAGGGGGTGCACTTCGAGCCCACTTCGGATCCGGCCGGGCTGTGCGCGCCGATCACGTTCCCCACGGCCATCGAGGGCGAGGAGCCGGGACCAGAGCTGGCGTTCGGTCGCGATCGGTCCGTGGTGGCGGTGCTCGCGAGCGGGGGCAAGGAGAGCCTGCTCACCCAGGGGCTGTGCGAGGAGCTCGGGCTGACCCCCCATGCCCTGTTCGCGAACGAGTCCGGCCGTCACTGGTTCACGGCGGTCAACGCCTGGCGTCACCTCTCGTCGACCCGTCCGGAGCGGACCGCACGGGTGTGGATGGACTGCGATCGGCTCTACCTGTGGATGCTGCGCCGCCTGCCGTTCGTGCGCGCGGATTTCGGGCGGCTGCGGGCCGACGACTACCCGATCCGGCTGTGGACCGTGGCGGTGTTCCTGTTCGGCTGCTTGCCCATGGCCCGAAAGCGGGGCGCCACGCGGCTGTTGATCGGCGACGAGTGGGACACGACCCAGGTGTTCGAGCACCCGGTGCCAGATGGCCCTCCAGTCGAGCACTACGGCGGGCTGTTCGATCAGAGCCGGTTCTTCGACGAGGTGCTGTCGGGCTACTTCGCGCAGAAGGGCTGGAACCTGCTGGTCTGCTCCCTGGTCCGGCCGCTGTCCGAGCTGCTCGTGCAGGACGTGCTCTCGGCCCGCTATCCCGAGCTGTTCGCGCAGCAGGTGAGCTGTCACGCCGCCACCATCCGCAACGAACGCGCCCAGCCCTGTGGACGCTGCGAGAAGTGCCGTCGCATCGTGGGGATGCTCACCGCTCTCGGTCGGGATGCCCGGCAGGTCGGCTACCCGGTCGACGTGCAGCGACGCTGCCTGACGGCCCTGTCGGAGCGGGGCAGCAAGCAGGCCGTGGGCGCCTCCGAAGACCATGCCCAGCTCGCGTGGATGCTCCTGCAGTCGGGGCAGATCCCCGCCGACAGCCCCATGGCCCGGGTCGCAGCGGTCCAGCCCGCCACCCGCCGCTTGCGATTCGACCCCTTGCGGAGCCCGACCAACGCGGTTCCCCGCGACCTGCGAAAGGACACCTGGCGCATCTTCCTGGAGCACGCGGACGGCGCGGTGACCAAGGCACGAAGCGAGGATGCACTCTGGGTGGAGACCCGGGTGCTCGGAGCAGTCGGGCCCCCCCATCCGGTCGAGGACACCGGGGTGGACGACGAGGCCATCATCCCCGCGGGCCGTCCCACGTGGCGTCTCGGAGAGCTGACCTGGCCCCAGGCCCGAGCCAGACTGGCCGAATCGCGGGTCGCCCTGCTCCCTGTCGGCGCCCTCGAACAACACGGTCCACACCTGCCCCTCGACATCGACGCCTGGGATGCCGAGCACCTGTGCGAAGAGGTCGCCAAGCGCTGCGCAGACCCCAAGCCCCTGGTTCTCCCGCTGCTTCCGTACGGGGTGAGCTACCACCACGAGGACTTCGCGGGAACGCTGTCGGTGAGCCCCGAGACCCTTGCGCGAACGGTGCACGAGCTCGGTCGGGGGATCGCGTCCCAGGGCATCGAGAAGCTGCTGATCGTCAACGGACATGGGGGCAACGCGGCGGCCCTGGCCTTCGCCTGTCAGCTGATCAACCGCGACACCCACATTTTCTGTGCGGTGGACACGGGCGAGACCAGCGACACCGAGATCGCCGCGCTGATGGAGGGCGAGAACGACGCCCACGCCGGGGAGTTCGAGACCAGCACCGCACTCGCGACGCGCCCCCACCTGGTCTACCTCGAGCACGCCTCCCCCGACGTCCCCCAGTTCGACAACCCCTTCCTGGACTTCGACAGTGACATCGCGGTGGAGTGGCCCGTCCGGACACGTCGCATCTCAGAGACCGGCACCCTGGGCGACCCCACGCTCGCGACCGCCGAGAAGGGCGAGAAGATGTGGCGGATCATGATCGACAACCTGGTCCGGTTCACCGACTTCCTCCAGCGCACGCCGCTCGCGGATCTGCACCGTGGTCGGCGGTCGGGGTTCGACGTCTGATGCGCATCGTCCGGGTCGACGTCGAGCGGTTGGCGCTGGAGCTGCGCGAGCCGTACACCATCGCCTACGAGACCGTGACCGCGGTCGACAACGTGCTGGTGCGGCTCGTCACGGATGGACCCCACACGGGGCTCGGTGTGGCCGCGCCCGATCCGGGGGTGACCGGCGAAACACTCGACCAGGCCGTGGCTTCGGCGGGGTCGCTCGATCTGGTCGGACTGGATCCGCTGCGCTGGATGGCGGTGTTGGCGTCGCAGCACGCAACGGTCGGGCCGAGTGTGCGAGCGGCCGTCGATCAGGCGTTGCTCGACCTCCGCGCAAAGGTCGCAGGGCTTCCGGCCTGGCAGCTGCTCGGGGGGTTTCGGGACCGGATCCGCACGAGCGTGACCCTGTTCCTGGAGCCGCCGGACGAGGTGGTGCGTCGGGCGACCGAGCGGGTGGCCGAGGGCTTTCACGCCTTGAAGATCAAGGGTGGCGACGCGCTCGAAGCCGATGTGGAGCGGCTCGTCCGCGTGCGGGAAGCGGTGGGGCCCGATGTCGCACTGCTCTTCGACGCCAACCAGGGCTACGACGCGCCTTCGGCCCGGCAGCTGTTCGAGCGGGTGCGGCACGTGGGGCTGGAGATCTTCGAGCAACCGACCCCCGCGGCCGAGCACGCGGCGATGCGCCAGCTGACGTCCCAGCTGCCGCTCCCGGTCATGGCCGACGAGAGCCTGCTCACCCTGCCGGACGCTCTGCTCCTGGCGCGCGGCGACGTCGCGGACATGCTCAACCTCAAGCTGGCGAAGGTGGGCGGCCTGGATGCGGCGCTTCTGATCAACGGGGTCGCTCGCGCAGCGGGTGTCGAGGTGATGGTGGGCTGCACCGACGAGTGCGCGCTGTCCATCGCCGCCGGCCTCGCCTTCGCGCTGTCCCGACCCAACGTCGAGTACGCCGACCTGGACGGGCACCTCGACCTGTCCGTGGATCCTACGTCCGGCTGCGTCGCGCTCGAGGACGGCATGCTGGTTCCCTCGGATGAGCCGGGCTTCGGGTGTCGCCTGTGAGGCACGGACCGCGCTGACCGGCGTCGGCGCTGGGTACACTGATCGCATGCTGATCCTGCTCGCCACCACCGCATTCGCTCAGGACTTCACCATCGGTCCGTTCGTCGGACCGGGGAATCCGTCGCCAGACTACTGCGCCTCCGTCGGCGGCGGGCAGTGGCTCACCGACGGTGACGCCACGTGCTTCTCCAGCGACCACGAGATCTTCACCCCCACGGTGTTGTCGGGCACGGCGGGCCGCTTCCAGTGGTCTCAGGCGCTGTCGTTCACGCCCACCACCTCGTTCCGCGCCGCGTTCGCGGTGCAGTTCTTCCTGTCTGGCGGGAGTCCGTCGGGGGCCACGTTCTTCCTCGCAGCGAATCCGACGACGGGCGCTGGGGGAGCGGGACTCGGGTACCAGGGCATGGCGGACTCCATCGCCGTGGAGCTCGACCTGGTTCCAGACGGCGGCGGAGACGGGGCGCCCGCGCACGTCGGCGTGCTGGTCGACGGGGCGCGCGACGCCGCAGCGGGCAACTGGGTCGCCGGGCCGACCAACATGACCGGGTTCTCGGAGTTCAGCCTGTGGGTGGACTACCGCGCCGACACCGACAGCTGGATGGTGAGCGTTCGCAACGCGGGCACGCCGAAGCCCGCCACGCCGGACATCACGGTGGCAGGCGAGGACGTCACGACGCGCTTCGCGAGCGGCGGCACGTTCGGGTTCACGGGGGGCCAGTACCTCGAGTGGCAGGGGTGGATGGAGCTCGACCGCTTCGAGCTCGAAGCGGGCACCGACGCCGACTGGGACGGACTCTGGGCGAACGACCCGCTCGAGCTGTGCGACCTCGATCCCGACCCCGCGCCCACCGATCCCGACGGCGACGACGTGTACGGGCTCTGCGACGTGTGCGACGGAGACGACGCGTCGGGCGACACGGACGGCGATGGAATCTGCGACGACATCGATCCCTGCACGCTCTGCGACACGGGAGAGACGGGCGACACGGGCGGGGACGCGGACACCGACACGGATGCCGATACCGACGCGGACACCGACGCGGACACCGATGCGGACACCGACGCGGACACCGATGCGGACACCGATGCGGACACCGATGCGGACACGGATGCGGACACGGATGCGGACACGGATGCGGACACGGATGCGGACACCGATGCGGACACCGATGCCGACGCGGACGCGGATACCGATGCGGACACGGACGCGGATACCGACGCCGACACAGATGCCGATACCGACGCGGACACGGATGCGGACAGCGACGCGGATACGGATACCGACGCAGACGCCGACGCGGATACGGATACCGACCCCGACCTCACCGGCGAGGGCGAGCTGCGTGTGACCCGGACCGGCTGTGGCTGCGCGACGCCGGGTCCCGCGGGAGCGGGATGGGTGCTGCTCGCCGCACTCGCGGCGGTACGCCTCAGACGCCCGATCACCACCCGCGAATCCGAATGAATCTGCGGTAGTCGGCTCCTCGTTCATCCCCACCAAGCATCGACGAAACACGTCGACCAACCCGTGTTCACGGGAGCGCTGGCGCTCTGAGGCTTTGACGACGCTGTCTACAAGCATGCCTTCGCCGATCGACCCGCTCGCTATGCTGAGCATCCGTCGTCCGCTGTGACTCTGTGTGTGTCCGAGCCTCTCCAGCAGCCACGCCCGCTCGTCGATCAGGAGAAGCAGGAGTCACCACGGACCGCCCATCGCGGGTCAGATCGCCAGCACCCGACGCTTCGATCCCCAGGTGCCCGGCCTCTCCTCGAACACCCCCGGAACCGCGGTGCCGCACGACGGACAGGCGCCGTTCTTCAGGTTCCACCGCCGCAGCACGTACCAGTCCCGCTCGACGAGGGCTTCGCCGCACCCCGAGCAGAACGTGGTGTCGCTCTCCGGGTGGTGCACGTTGCCGCAGTACACGTGGTTCAGGCCGTTCGCCTTCGCGATGCTGCGTGCGCGGAGCAGGGTCGACAGCGGCGTGCGTTCCCGGTCGCGCAGCTTGAAGTCCGGGTGGTACGCGCTGAAGTGCAGGGGCACGTCGGGGCCGATGGTGTCGGCGATCCATCGGGTCATCGCGTCCAGCTCGGCGTCGCTGTCGTTGGCGTCGGGGATGAGCAGCGTGGTGAGCTCCAGCCAGCAGTCGGTCTCGTTGGCGACGTAGGCGATGGTGTCCAGCACCTCGGGCAGCCGGGCGAAGCAGAGCTCGCGGTAGAACCCCTCGGAGAAGGCCTTCAGATCGATGTTCGTGGCATCCAGAGCGCCGAAGAACGCCTCTCTGGCGGGCGGATTGACGTACCCCGCCGTGACCGCCACGCTGTGCAGTCCCTGTTCGCGACACGCCTCCGCGGTGTCGATGGCGTACTCGGCGAAGATCACGGGGTCGTTGTAGGTGAAGGCGACACTCCGACATCCCGCGTCGTCCGCCGCCCGTGCGATGGCCTCGGGGGTGGCGCGCGACTGCAGCCGGTCGTCCTGCCGGGCTTTGCTGATGTCCCAGTTCTGGCAGAAGCGACAGCCCAGGTTGCAGCCAGCGGTGCCGAACGACAGGATCGGCGTCCCGGGCAGGAAGTGGTTGAGCGGCTTCTTCTCGATGGGGTCGATGCAGAACCCCGAGCTGCGGCCGTACGTGGTGAGCCGGATTCCGTCTTCGGTGCCCTCGCGGACGTAGCAGAAGCCCCGCTGACCGGGTTTCACGACGCATTCCCGCGGGCAGAGCGTGCACTTCCAGCGGTCGCCCTGCTGTTCGGCCCAGCGGGTGGGGTCGGACCTCATGCGGGATCCCGTGGGATCGCCTCGATCTCGAAGCGCTCCAGGCGAACCGGGGCGTCGGCGGGGATTCCGCCCTTGCGTCGACAGATGCGGATCTGCTGCTCGGGCGTGTCGACGCCATCCAGGTTCGGGAGCAACACCCCGCGTCGGTGGGGATGGTGCTGGTCGGTGACGATGACGCCGTAGCGCTGGGCATCGAGGGCATCGAAGCGCGTGGGCTCCGGCGGAGTGAGGATCGAGAGCGAGCAGTCCAGATCGGGCAGCTCGGAGAGGGTGACGGACTCGAACCGGTCGTCCTTCGTGCCCGCCAGCACGGCGCAGGTGGCGACCTCGTCCGCGAGCGTGGGCCGGGTGGGGGCGAGATGCCCGATGCAGCCCCGCAGGGCTCCGTTGCGCTTCCAGGTGACGAACACGCCTCGGGAGTCGTTCCAGGGCGGATCGAGCGCTGGAGGCTGGTAGCCCTGCCCCTGGAGGTGAGCGGCGAGGGCGTCGCGGGCGACGGCGAGCAGGGGATGGTCAGGCATGGAACACCGAGATGCAGTACCCGACGCCGAAGGGGCCCTCGTAGGAGAGGACCCGGGTCGGAGGCGGGTCGTTCGAGACAGCGCGGGCGGCGACGAGGACCGAGGTGGTGTCGATCACGTCCTCGGCGGCGAGCTCCCGCAGGTCGGGTGCCGGCGAGACCGCCTGGTCGGGGGCATTGCTGCGCAGGGCGTCGACGAACCCATCGTCGAAGGCCTGAGCGCGCGGGTCGAAGCCGGCAGGTGCGCCCTGCTTGAGCCGATGCGACATGTCTCCGCTGGCGACCACGGCCCAGCCGGACGCGGCGGCGAGTCGCTCCCCGATGGCCTGGGCATGGCGATTCTGCCAGGGAACCCCGAGCACGGCGGTGGGCCCCGACCACCCGGCCTCGACCAGGAACCACAGCGGAACGAGCGCCCCGTGGTCCTGAACGAGCGCGTGAGACGGCACATCTGCGGTAGGAACGCCATCGAGCACGTGCTGCAGGGCCTCGTGGGCGTTCGGCAGGTCGATGGTCAAGCCCGGCGCGCGGAATCGCACGAAGCTGCCCTGGAGCCGGTCCCCCCGCACGAGCCCCCAGTGATCGGGGTGGGTGCGGCTGCGCGGGGTGTGGGGCGACAGCACGACGACGCGCTCGGGCTGGGCGTCGACGACCACCTGGGCGGCCTGGCGCATGGCGGCGGTGCTGGCGGCGCAGTCGGACGCCCGGTCGCCCGCGATGGCGGGGATGACGATGGGGGCATGGCACATGAGGACGTGAGCGGTCATGACGGGATCGTATTGCGGTCGGCAGTCCGCCGTTGCTCTCGGGGCGAGCCGAGCTGCCGGTCGGAGGAGGCTTCAGGCTGCAGTTCGTGACGCGAGCGGATGTCGATCGGGAGCGGCTTCCCAACGGGTAGTGACGGTGGATATGTACGTACGAACTGGCTTCAGCGCAATGTTGCCACGGAGTCACGGAGCAGCACGAAGGTCTGCACGGACGGAGCCAGTGAAACGGACCGGTCGATATTCGGGCGCGAATCGGAACGAACCGGCGGTATTCGGCGGCTCGCTCATTGTGCAGACAGAAACGAAGCACGTCGAACACCCCGTGTTTACGGGAGTACTGGCGCTCTGAGGCTCTGACGACGCTGTCTACCAGCATGCCTTCGCCGATTGACGCGCTCCCCATGCCGAACGTCAAGGATGGCCGAACGGGCCAAACGGACCAATCGGGGGAGGCCCCGCCAGAGACAGCGTCGTCAGAGACTCAGAGCACGAACAGCCCTGCAAACACGACTGAAACGATGACGCGAACGGGGTCCGTCGAAATGATGCGAAGCGCTGGTCCGAAAATACAGAGTCGAACCTCAGGACGACGCTCGAGTGAGAGTTGGCGTTGAGTCAATCGAATTCGTTCGAGCGAACGCCCGGGCCGTCCGCCGCGCCGCTGAACGATCCGGGGTGCCCGCTACTGGCTCTCGAGCCATTCTTCGGCTGCGACCATGTTGTCGTCGATGCCGGCACGCGTCGTGGACACCACCAGGTCGTCGCCCACCGCGAAGCCCAGATCGGTCTCGGCCCAGAGCGCCAGCATGCGCAGCGTTCCGCCACCCGTGGAGTCCGTGGTCCACTCGCCGTCGTCGACGTTCTGCTCGGTTCCGTCGCGCACGAAGCCCTGGCCGTCACGCGGGATCCAGGTGTCGATGGTGTAGGACTGGATGATGTGCACGCTGCCGCCATCGCCCGTGAACGTCCGGTCGGTCCAGGCGCGCGCGATGAACGCCCAGCGGGGCTCGCCTTCGTTGACGATGGGCTCGCCGTCTTCGACGCTGCTGGGGTCCGGCAGGTTCATGTCGATCCACCGGAAGTCCTTGAGCAGCGTGTAGGGGACCTCCATGAGCGCGTTCTTCTTGATGAGCTCGTTGGTGGTGTCCATCCGCCCACAGTCCACGCTGTCCCAGCAGTCGTCTCCAGCGAGGAATTCGCGGTCGTACACGTCGGGGGAGTAGGGCTCGACGGGGGTGTGGTCGGTGAGCATCTGGATCGACGCGTGGTCGACGGGCTCGAAGGCCGAGGTCTTCGCGACGGCCACCGGCAGGGCCAGGGCGGGATCGGCGTCTTCGATGGTGAGGTGCTCGATGTCGGAGCGCTCGATGGCCGCGGGGGTGAGCGCGCGGTCCTGCACCCGCTCGGCTTCGACGTCCATCTGCAGGTAGACCTGCTCCTCGATCTGACGCAGCGCGAAGGCCAGATCCGCCTCGGGACCGTCGAACTCGCGCAGCAGGAAGATCGCGGCGTCGTTGAAGTCCGGATCGGCCGCTGGCGGCGCCTTGGCACAGCCGATGAGCCCAAGAGCCACGATTGCGGTCGTCCAACGCATGATCACCTCGCTACGCGCTGTGTATACCCGGCTCCCCGGCGACCTGCGAACGAGGTTCGTACGCGTGAGGTGCAGTCTTCGGGCGACGCCCGACGTTTCATCAGAAGCGGCGCATCCACACGGCGTCGAGTCGCTGGGTCGCGTTGCCCACCGTGCTTTCGAGCTGCAGGTGCGGCGTCGCGATGTAGGCGGCCGACAGACTCAGCACGTCGTTGGCGAACGCGGTGCCGAACCCGACGGCGGGCGTGAGACGGATGCGGGGGCCGATCGGGACGGGGTAGCGCACCATGCCGTCGCGGATCTCCAGCGTGCCGAGCGTCGCGTCGCCGAGGACGGTGTCGAGTGCGAGCCAGGTCGCGAGCTCGACGGCGGCTTCGGTTCCCGAGGTGGCGGTGGGGGAGTCGCCCGTGATGGCGGCCGCGAGCAGCTGATCGGGCTGCAGCAGCTGGGGAGAGGAGAACGTCACCCGGGCCGCGTACGGGGTGCCGAGCAGGTCGAGATCCACCTCGCCACCGCCCTCGAGCTGCATGCTGGCGTCGACGTCGACGAAGGGCTGAAAGGGGTCGCGGTCGACGAACATCACCGTGCCCTCCTCGATGTCGAAGAAGCTCTTCGCGACGCGCGCACTGCCTCGGTACACGTCGAGCTGGCCGTCGATGTCCGGCAGTCCGTCGGGCCCGCTGGTGAGGTGGACATCGCCCTGGAGCGTGGCTTCCATGGTGATGGTGGAGGCCCGCGTTCCGAGCCCGCCGAGCTGCTCGAAGTACGCCAGATCGAGGGAGCCCCGACAGGCCGAGCCCAGATCGACGTGCACGTCGAGGTCCAGGGGCCCCCACATCCCGGGTCGCAGCTCGGCCGTGCGCGCCGGGTCGAACTTCGACACATACCGCGAATCGAGCCGTCTGGGCGGGCCATCCCAGAGGTCGGCCTGCATCAGGGTCGGCTTGTCCAGCGCGATCTCGGACCGGTCCACGTGGAGGGTGCCGCGGGTGGACAGGGTTCCCGACGCCAGCTGGAACGGCCCGGAGCCGGCATCTTCGGGCGTGAGGGCACCGGTGAGCCGCAGGGGTTCGGGGGTCGACAGCCACGCGGTCTGCTCCCGACGACCCAGCACGAGGGCGTTGTCCAGGGACACGGTGGCATCGATGTCGGTGACGCCATCGAAGCCCACACGCGCACTGCCCGACGCCGAGATGGCATCGCGGGACGCCCGGGAGTCGAGGGTCCGGCGAGCGGGACGGGTGCCGGCCTGCAGGCGCTCCAGGGTCAGCTCGTTGTCCCGGATCGCGGCCTGCAGTCCGACGTCGATCGCCCGCAGACCCAGCACGCGGACCGTCAGCGCGCCGTCCTCCAGGGTGGCGCGAGCATCCAGGCTGGGCCGGACGAGTCGACCGACGGGCTCGAGTCCCACGTGGCCCTCGAGCGCGAGGATGCCCGCGCCGTCCATCAGGGTGGGGTGCGCGACGGTCAGCAGCGCGACGGGGAGCTGTGCCGGGCCTCCATCCATCGAGGTGATGTCCAGATCGACCGGCTCGTCGAGGGTGATCAGGGCATCGGTCGACAGGGTGACGTGCAGCGGCACCCGACCGCGGATGCCGACCGAGCCCTCGATCGGGACCTCCTTCTTCGTGCGCTTCCAGCGGGCCTCGGGGTCGGGAGCGACGAAGCGGGCGTGCAGGTCGAGCTGATCGTCCACCCAGCTGGCGCGGGCCTCGGTGAGATCGGCCTCTCCGAGGTGTCCGTCCGCGATGGCCATCCAGACCGCGGGGATCCCGTCGTTCAGCGACGCGACACCGCTCACGGTGCCTTCTGCGACCACCGGTACGCCCGCCAGCGCGAGGGCTTCGGACAGCGGCAGGCGATCGACGACGGCCTGGCCGGTGGGGGGCCGAACGAGGGGACTCGGGAACGTCCCGTCTCCGAGGATGGCGTCCAGGGCGTCGTCGAGGGCGACGGGCAGCGTGCCGTCCACCTGGGCGACGACGCGTGCACCCCGGTCGGTCTGGGTCCGCAGGTGCCCGCTGGCCTGGAGTCCGACGTCGTCGCGGGTGATCCGGAACGTGCCCGACTCGGACGCGACTTCGACCTCCATCAGGCCCGTGATGTCGGGGCTCCTCACGGGTCCGGTGATGGAGAGTGCCGCGGACACGCGGGCATCGAAGCCGGGGGGTGTGCCGAGCTCGGGGACGTCGAGGATCGAGACCTGCGGCACGCGAACGACGAGGTCGAGGGGCTGCTGGTCCAGCTCGGCGGGATGGGGCGGGATGTCGCCCGTGATCTGGGCGAGGGGCAGGTCTCCTCGGGTGACCACGCCGAACAGCTCGGGCCCGTCGAGGGTCAGCTGGGCATCCAGGCCGTCGAGCCCGAAGCCGCGGGTCAGATCGGTCGCCAGCACGGTCCCCGTCCACTGCTGGTCGAGGACGAGGTCGGCGTGCAGCTCGCCCGACAGGCCGTCGGCGCCGGGAACCCACGGCGCCAGGGTGGTGACGTCGATGCCCGCCGAGACGGCGAGGTCGGAGGGGGTGCCCTGCAGGGTCACGAGGTCGCCGGACTCCGAGGCCAGCCCGACCTGGAGGACCGGGGAGGGCTCGGATGTCGACGGCCGAACCGTCCCCTGGATCCACCAGGGTTCGCCGCCGGGCGGTTGGGCGGTTCCGTCGATCTGGATGGAACGCCGGGCGAGATCGAGCACCGCCCGCGACTCGATGTCCGACTTGAGCGCATGGGTCTTCGTGTCGACGCGCAGGGTCGAGCCGTTCAGGCGGAACGTGTTGTCGAGCTGGAGGGGCGCATCTCCGAGCGCGCCGAGTCGCAGGGCCTCGAGCGCGAGCGTTCCCTGGATGGACAGAGGCGTGCGGGGCGCCCAGACGAAGCGGCTGGTGCCGGTGGCGCGGGGGGCTCGGGCATCCCACCCCTCGATTCCCACGGTGGCGAAGGAGCTGGTGCCCGTGGCGTGACGGCCGTCGAATCGGGCGCGAATCGCGATCTCTGCGCGATCGGCGGTCAGCCCCCATGCATCCAGCTCGCCCAGGACGACCGGCGCGCGTACGTCCAGCTCTCCGTCGCGCGCCGACCCCGTGAAGGAGCCGTCCAGACGAGCGATCCGGCTGTCGTACACCCGAAGCGCTGCGCCGCTGAGGTCTCCTCCGACTGCCAGATCTGCAGGAGGCCCGTCGAAGCGGCCCGAGACCGCGACGTCGCCGCGGCCCGACACGCCGAGTGCCGACAGGGGAACGGTGCCGGCGAACGTCCCCTGTACGCCGTCCAGATCGCCCGCTGCCTCCAGATCGAAGGTCCCACCGAGGACATCGACGGAGAGCGTGCTGCGCGCAGCCAGGGCTCCGTCGACGAGCTGAACCTCGACCGGGCCCTGGACCTGGGCGGGCAGCTCGCCGAGGTACGCCGTCCAGGTGCAGTCCAGTGCCGCCGAGGTGCCATCCAGCCCCTCCGGAAGCTCCCCCGAACCCCGGCACATGCCGGTCGCCTGGGCCTCGAGGGCGGTGTCGACGGGAGGGGTGAAGTCGATGATCGTCACCACGCTGGTCCAGCGTCCGGTCACGAGGTCGAACCGGGTCTGGGCCGTGAGGACACCGGCTGTGTCGACGGACTGCTCGGCCAGCACGGCGTCGAGAGGGCCCGACAGGTGGGTGGCGACGGTCAGGGGGGACAGTCCGGGGATCTCGACGAGGCTGTCGGAGGTCAGATCCAGCCCGTCTGCATCGAGAGATCCGGCGTTCGTGCCCCGGATGGTCACGGGCCCGTCGAGCTCGAACGGCCCATCGACCGTGACCTGATCGCCGGCGAAGGTCAGATCCCCGCTGGCGACGACGGGCCAGGAGGTGGTGTCCGGGTCGGCCAGGCGGCCCACGAGGGCGGACTCCCGGAAGTGCAGGCCATCGGCGTCGACAGCCAGTCGGGCGGTCAGCTTCACGTCCTCGATACCGGAGACCGGCCCGGCGCCGTCGGGCATGCGGATCGGCATGCGTCCACGTGCGGTCAGCGGCGCATCGATCCCGAGCCAGGTCAGCTCCTCGAACAGGGCGCCCGCTCCGAGCTCCAGCCAGGGAACGCTCCCGTCGGCCGCTACATCGACGAACAGCTCGAACCCCTCCACGTCCACGGCGGTGATCGGACCGCTCCACAGGGCCCACGGGTCGAGCGCCACGTGCACGGAGTCCGCCCGGAACAACGGGTGGTTCGCATCTCGATCGATGGAGACCCCCGTGAGCACGGCCTCGCTCCACAGGTCGGTCGAAAGATGCTCGACTGAGACGGTGCCGTCCAGCTGCCCGTTCACCAGTCCGACACCTGCAGACCGAATGGCGTCGTTGCCGGACTCCGACCGCAGCCACACGCCGGTCGCCCCCAACAGCACCAGCGCGGCCACCCCCAGCCCGAGCCCGGCGCAGCCCAGGCGCAGCCCCCATCGCTTCACCCCGGGGAATCGGCCGGGTCGGCGACTCATGGGAATCCCAGGGAGAAGAGGAGGTTCACGGCGGGAAAGCTGCGATCGAAGGGCTGCCGGCGCCCGATCTCGCTGAACAGGTCGAAGGGGCGCCTGCGAAGCTCGGGACACCCGCGATACGTGCCGTCCGGGCTGTCGTCGACCCCGAAGCGTGGACCCGCATCCTCGGGGTAGATCGGCCGGAACCCGAGATCGATGCGAAAGGGGCCGAGCGGCGTCTCGTACCGCGCCCCGACGCCCGCTCCGACGCGCCCGCGGCTGTCGAGGGTCCCCGCTTCGACGAAGGTGGCGATGGCCAGCTCGCGGATGCCCACCCGGTGCAGTTCCCCCTCGACGCGTGCGAAGGCGGATCGACGGCCACCCCGCGCGACGTAGATCTGGCGGAGGCCGTACACCGCCCGGTCGGCGCAGATGGCGTCGTAGGGCCCCACCCCGGTCGAGCGGAACGAACGCAGGCTCCCGCTCCCCCCGAGGAACAGGCGCTCGGGCCAGACGACGGGCTCGGGACCGGCGACGACCTGGCGTGCCCGTACGCGCATCGACAGCTGAAAGGGCCGCCCCAGCACGGGCGAATGGGGCGCCAGGAAGCCCTGGAGGTCGATGCCGACGCGTCCGATGGGGGCCTGTCGTGCGGTGACCCAGGCAGAGCGGGCCTGGAGCGCGATGCGGATGCCGTGCTGGCGGAAGTCGCGGCGACGCAGCGGCGCCCAGACCATCTCCGCGTCGACGGCCCCCGTGAAATACGGGTTCGGGGTGCCCACGCCCAGGACCATCTCGGCGAGCCGGTCGGCGTCGCTGTCGTCGAGGGACACGGCGTTCAGCCCGGTCCAGCCTCCCGATCCGGTCACCGTGCCGGTCCAGTCGTCCGCGGGATGCCACTCCACGCCGGTGGTCAGCTGGACCTGCTGGCGGGGCAGCACGTGTTCGAAGAGGTCCTGCCCAGCGCGGAATCGGGTGATCCAGGTGAGCGAGCGCTGGCCCAGCAGGTGGCCGAAGCGGCTGTCGGCCTCGAACCCCACGAGGGGGAGCACACCGTCGGTCGACACGCCGGCGCCGAGGTCGACGCGCAGGCTCAGGGGGTCGAGACGCCTGCGCAGGTTGTCGAAGGTGAGCGTGCTGTGCAGGCGGGGGATGAAGAACGCGCCCTCGAAGCCGAGCCCTCCACCGAGCTCGACGCGGCGCGGCAGGCCGGGCTGGACGGCGATGACGGCGTCGAGGGGACTCGCCTCAGCGCGACCTTCGCCGGCGGTGGGACGCTGGACGGGGCCCGCTGCGGGAACGACGTCCACCTGCCGGAACGCGCCGGTACCGTAGAGCGCGCCCGTGGCCCGGAGCACGTCCCCGCGCGACCACATCTCTCCCTCGTGCAGCTCGGATCGTTCGATCACCAGCTCTGGATCGCGGACGTTGTCGGCCCCCGTGACCCGGATGGTGCCGATGGTGTGGGGAAGCCCGGGGTCGATGGTGAGGACGAGCTGTGCCGTCGGGGATTCGAGGGTGCCTCCCCGGACGATGCGGCTGGAGACGTCAGCCCGTGCGTAGCCCCGCTGGAACAGGGCGTTTCGCACGTCCTCCTCGGCGGCCTCGACCTCGTCGAGCTGGGTTCGGCGCCCCTCGCGTACGGCGATCAGCTTGAGCAGCCAGGCGTCGGGCAGCAGCGGCGCGTCGACCCCGACCCAGTCGAGGCGGGGGGATGCGGACCAGACGGTCTTCGGGCCGAGCTCGACCACACCGCGGATGTCGACCACACCCACCTTGCGTCCACGGGGCTTCCGGATGGTCTCGATCTCCCAGTGGACCAGATCGGCATCCAGCCACCCCTCGTGGGCGAGATAGACCTCGATTGGCCTCTCGTCCCAGTCCAGGTGGCGTTCTTCGAGGAGCTCGGGCTTCCGGATGAACGACAGCGGGCCGAGGATGCCGGCGGGACTGGCCTGCTGGGTCATCTGCTGGCGCAGGCTGCTGTCGGTCTTCGGGCTGGTGGGCGCTCCGCGAACGCCCTCGAAGCGGATCGAGCGGACGATGGTGTCCTCGGCTCGTCGCCGTGCGCTCGCACACCCCGTCCCCCAGAGCCCCAGGAGCAGGCTGGCCAGGACAAGGGGTAGTGGCGTTCGGAGCACGCAGTTCAGCGCAGCAGGAGCTCGAGCTGGTCGAGGCTGGCTTCGACCCAGCGGCCTTCGATGCGCGCGTAGAAGGTGGGCGTGCCCTGGATTCCGTCCTGGATTCCGGCCGCGACCTGATCCTGCAACCGGGCCGTCACAGCAGGCGTCTTCACACACACGGCGAGCTCGGGGTCCCGTGCGAAGCGCTCGTAGGCGCCCTGGGTGTCGTCGACGGCCTGCACGGCGAACGCTTTGAAGCGCCCGCTCATCCCGGCGCAGATGGACAGCCTGGCCAGCTCGCACCGCTGATCGTCGCCGATGCGCGAGACGAGATCGTTGCAGGCGCCGTCCAGGGGGAAGTTGCGGAACCGCAGCTGCGCCCCTTTGTTCTCGGCGAGCGCCATCACCTTTGGGAGCGCCACGAGGCAGTGGGGGCAACGCCAGTCGCTGTACTGCACGATGACGGCTGCGCCTTGCACGCCCTGGTGAACGACGAGCTCGTTGTCGACCGGCGCGACGTCGACGGCGGGGAGCGTGGACGCCAGCGCAGCACCGGTCAGGACGGGCCTGGGCGGAACCACTGCTTCGTCGCCACCGGCCAGGGCGGTGGCGAGGATCAACGCGATGAGCATGCAGTCTCCATTGTTCGCCGTTCTCCGGTCGTCGCCAATCTAGCAGGCTGAAGGTGTGTCAGAGTGGGGACAGCCCCGGAGGCTCCCGATGCCCGATGACGTACGCAATCGCTGGCGGAGGTGGCTCGCGCTGCTGCACGAGGGCGTCGACAGGACCGTGGGGCTGGTGCGCGAGGGGCAGGAGTCCGCGGCGCGTGGGGCGATGCGGGTGACCGACCAGATCCCGGGTGTGGCTGGGCCGGTGCCATCCCGAGGTCTACGCAGCGGTGCGGGAGGTCCTGGACGCGGGCTGATGGCGGAGCGGACTCAGCGCAGCTCGATGGGGCGGCAGTAGGGCTGTTCTGCTGTGCTGGTCTGCCACCAGGCGCCGCCGGTCTCCCATCCCGGCGCATCGTCCTCTCCGGAGAACCGGTACAGCTCGAGCTGCGCCCGGATGAACCGCGGGCCCCCATCGGGGAAGGGGTCGGTCGCGATCAGGCCGGTCACGGCGGGCTCGTTGTCGGCCAGCTTCATCATGAGCAGCTGCACCCAGGCGGCGCGTCGACAGTTGGACAGCGCCGCGAACCACAGCTGCCAGTCCAGCCGGGGCATGTGCGGTGCGACGACGGGGGGCATCCGGTCTTCGGGGCCCGGCTTGTAGCGGAACACGTAGGGGGTCCAGGTGCGCCCGTCGTCGCTGCCTTCGATGCGCAGCTCGGGGCGATCGGTGGTCATCCGAGCGAACAGGCCGTAGGCGTTGGCGGTGCGCCAGGGGTAGGCGGTCTTCACCAGGTCGAGGGCCCAGGGCGACAGGTCGTCGTAGCGCCAGGTGCGGCCGATCTGGTTGGGGATGCCGACCAGCAGCAAGCCCGCGAGGACGATGCCCGCGAGCCCCTCCTGGACGCCTCGGATGCGGGGAGAGGCGCGAGAGGCCTCGCTGTGGAGGGCCTCTGCGATGCGCTGCCCGCGAATGCGCCCCCAGGGAAGTGCCCTGAGGATGTCGTCGTCCAGCAGGGAGAGCACGAGGACCATGGACAGCAGCTGGAAGAACCCGTAGTTCCCGGTCGCGAACAGCAGTCCCAGCACCAGGGTGAAGCCCACGAACGCCACGATCCGACCCGGGCGTCGAGCGAAGATGGCGAAGGGGAGCACGAGCTCGATGAACAGCGTCGCCCAGGTCTCGAGGCTGTGCCACCCGGCCGGGAGGTGGTGGAAGAACCACGACAGCGGGTTGGGGATGGGTTGGGTGAAGTAGTGCACGGACAGGGCGGTGCCGCCCATCCAGGTGGGGTCGCCCGAGGTCAGCTTGACGGCTCCGGACCCCAGCATGAGCTTGAACAGCAGCAGCCGCAGGGCCCAGATGCCGATCAGCGGGGGCTCACCGCTGGTCCCGGGCTTCCAGCGGGCGATGAGCATCGCGGTGAACAGGGTCTCGGTGAGCAGCGTGTCCCACTGGTACCCGAAGAAGACCTGCCCAGCGTGGCACAACGACAGGTAGAGCGCCCAGAGCCCCAGCAGCACGGGCCCTTCGAGGGGGAGCGGTGCGATGAGCAGGCACGACAGCACGCATCCGGCGAGACACAGCGCGTGCAGTCCGGCGTCGGTGGGCCACAGCCACAGCAGCGAGGGTGCGTCCGACAGCGGCGCGGCGGACGTGGTGGCGATCCGATCGAAGTGGTCGTCGAAGGGAAGGATGCCCGTGGTCCCGACCAGCCCGTGGATCTGCACCCAGGCGCTGACGAACGCGATGAGGGTGACCATCCCCAGGGTGCGGAGGACGATGGCTCGGGTCCAGCTGTGGGAAGATGCGCGGGTCGGCATGGGTTGTGGCGACGATGGAGGATGGCATGCGAACGACGAGCATCATCGTACTGGGTCTCTGCTTCGCCGGGTTGCTCGGTGGAACCGCGCGTGCCGAGGAGCCCGCCGACAAGGCCCCCGGCCCGACGGGCACCGCGACGGTCAAGGAAGCCCGGGTCTGGCTCACGACCGACACCGAGACCATGAAGCGCATGGGCACCACCCCGCGGGTCGACATCACGGTGAAGGACGGCCAGATCGGCAACGACGCGTGCGTCGCGCTGTCGAAGTCCACCAAGTACGGCCGAGCGCTGTGGCAGATGAAGGGCAAGGCCCACGAGTTCCGGATGCGTGCGCCCTTCGAGCTGCAGGGCAAGCACACGGTCTCGGGCACCTTCGCGATTGCGGCGGACGGCACGCAGACCGTCACGGAGTGCAAGGTCGTGAAGTACGAGCCCGCCAAGGACGACGCCCCGGTCTGGCCCGCCGACGCGTTCTGAGCCGTGAGCCGGCGTCACCTCACTCGAGGCGTCGAAGGCTCTGCTCGACGCTGTCGGCGGCCTGTCGTGAGACGACGCCGGTACAGCCGCGCTCGCGGAGCGCCTCTCGTGCACGGGACGCCGCAGCCAGCACGTCGTCGAGGATGCCCTGGATCCGGCGGCTGGGGAGTCCGAGGCGGGTGCCGAGCTCGAGGAGTGCACGTCGAGGGACGTCGTGGACATGGCCGCCCACCGGGGTGCTGCGCTCCGGGAGCGGGGACCACGTGAGGTCGTAGGCGGGAGACAACGCCCAGCGCTCGCCGTCGTACAGCCACGCATGGTTCTTGAGGTGGTCGTCGTCGTTGCGCAGGATCACGTTGAACAGCGCACGCCGCACCAGCTCCGCCACCTGCTCGAGATCGCCGTCGCTCAGGAACAGGGCGAGCTTGCCGAGCTCACCGTAGTCCACCACAGCGGTGCGAAAGTCGACGTCGAGCGCTCCGGCCGCCGAGAGGAGGTGCCGTCGCGGGGTGCGATCGAAGCGACGGGTGGCGAGGGCCGTTCCCGCCGTGCCGAGGGCGAGGGTCTCGTGCTCTGGGACCGTGATTCCGGCCTCGGCCGCGAGGGTGAGCCAGACGGCCTCGCGCTCGGCGCACTCGGGGTCGTCCTCGGGTCTCTCGAACTTGACCAGCCAGGGTTCGAACCCGTCTGGGAGAGGCGCTTCGCCGACACAGGTCTCGCTTTGGCTCCGCCCGATGAGTGCCTTGGGACGCGCACCCCCGGGCGAGCCCCCGGCTCGGAGAAGCTGGGGGAGCACGTCGTCGACCGTGCCGGCGTAGACCGACTGTGCGTGGTCGGCGAGCTGTCCGAGCTCCACGGCTTCGAAGAGGACGTCGGGTCCGGTGGACGGCGCGTAGGACAGAGCGCCCATGGCGCGGTCGCCGAGGAATGCGAGCTCGTCGAGGGCGGTGACGCTGGCGCGCGGTCGTCCGGCGGACGCGAACGCCCGATGCAGCAAGCGCAGGCCCCAGCCGTCGGGTCGACTGTCGCCGAACACCCCCGGAATGGGGACGCCGGGCTTGGTGGCGTGGCGGTGGAGTCCGGTGCGGACGGGCAGCGCGTACGGAGAGAGCTGTCTGCCCGCGGCGACGAAGCCGGGGTCGTACTCGAAGTACACAGCACCATCGTCTTCCGCGAGGGTGCCCACGGGTCGTGGTTCGCCCCCGAGGTGGAGGGTGACGTGCAGCTCTCGGAGGGTCACTGGCGCGCCCGCAGTTCGTCGAGGGTCTTCGGCTCCGCCTGGACGAGGAGCGACTCGACGTCGCGCAGGTGACCGAGGGCCGAGAGCACCCGCAACAGCGTGGTGACCTGCCCGGTGCCGTCGCGCTCGAGGCGCTGGATGGTCGCCACGCCGACGAGGGCCCGCTGTGCGAGCTCAGCCTGGGTGAGACGCTGGCGCTTGCGGGCGGCGCGCAGGCGTTCGGCGAGCAGGCGGGTGGCGTCGGGAACGGTCAGAAGCAGGGTGTCCATGCTTCATTTCTATCATAATTGATGGATTCCGGCCCTTTGGGTGCAGAAATCCATCGAAACCGATGTCTACCAGCGCTCGTCGATCTGGCTCTGTGCTTCGAGCAGGCGGGTCGCGAAGTTGGAGGCGGGGCTCACCGTGTCTTCGTAGTGATCCCCGTCCTCCCCCGAGAACAGGCTCACGTCGCGGTTGAAGTCCGGCTCGGGGATGATGTAGCTCAGGTAGTCGTTGGCCATCCCGATGACGGCCCGGTACTCGGTGTCGAGCTGGGTCTGCATGGGCTCGAAGTCGTCGTACGACAGGCGATACGGCACTGCGTGGTACCTCAGGCAGTCGCACTCGCCGATCGACTGGTCGGTCTGCCGGCACTCGGTGTAGTCGACGTCGTCGCACGCGCGGGGGTGCTGGGCGAAGTAGCGCGCACCGGGGCCGCGCTCGAGATTGTCGTTCGACTCGAGGTCGTAGACCGGATCGTCGGGGAACCCCCAGAACAGCTCGGGCAGCAGCTCGCCTGGCACGGCCATGAAGCTGATCGGGCCGAGCTGCGCGCGCGAGGTGCTGGTCTGGATGCAGCCGTCGATGTCGGGGTCGCTGGCTTCCGGGCAGAGCTCGGGGTCGTCGGTGGCGTCGTCGAACTGGATGTCGAAGAGGTCTTGCGGGCCGAACAGCTGGTAGGCCTCGTTCTCGACCGCGACGTGGAAGAACTCGCGCTCGACACGGATGGGGGTGGGCTCGATGACCTCGCCCTCGTCCAGCGCGGCGATGGCGGCCTCGGCGATGTGCCAGCCGTGGCTGGTGACGAACTCCCAGGAGTTGCGCTCGGACCACACGGGGACTTCGTCGCCATCGGCATCGATGCGCGTGGAGCCGGGCGCTGCGTTGAAGCAGTCGTCTTCGGGGTCGGAGATCGCGGGCTCTTCGCAGGTCTGGAACACGTGGGTGCCGTCGGCCAGGACCAGGGGGAGGTCGGCGCCGAGAGCGGACTGCATGCCGCCCAGGGACTCCGGGAGGTGAAGCGCGATGCCGCCGTACTGGTCTTCGAGGACGGTGCGGGTGACCCCCACCCAGTCGGAGCTGATCGCGTTGTTGTCCGAGCCGCGGACCTCGGGGTGCCCCGACCAGTTGGTGAGCGTGAACACGGTGTCGTCCGCGTCGACGGCGTTGGCCTGCAGCACCAGCAGCTGGTCGCTGACGATGACGGGATCCCGCCCGTCGAAGACCATGCCGTGCACCTTGTCGCGCGGGTTCTTCCCGCCGAACAGCGGACCGTTGAACCACACGGACTCGTCGCGCATGTGGGTGCGCCCCACCGTGAGCTCGACCTGCTGCATGTCGGCAGCGGCTTCGCGAACCGCCTGCTCGATCGCATCGGTGATGCGCTCCTGGTAGTCGAGGTCGCGGCCGGTCACCCCCAGGAACGGGTTGCCCCACAGGCCCATGGTGTCGGGGCCATCGTGGTTGTGGGAGCTGGCGGCGATGAGGTGGTCGGCCTCGAAGCCGTCCTCGGCCAGACGCCGCCGGGCTTCTTCGATGCGCGGGGACGACAGCCCCACGAGGTCGAGCCCGACGAACGCGATGTACTCGCCGTCGTGGGCGATGACGGATGCCCGCACGCTGATCGGATCGTGCACCTCGAGGGCGGGACGCAAGGGCCCGAATCCCCCGATCCACACGGGCTCGAAGACACCGTCGCCGTCGGCGTCCTGAAACACTTCTCCACAGGTGGGGTCGTCTAGACAGCCGTTGAAGAGGTTGTCCATGTTGGCGTCGTCGAAGGTCTCGACGATGGGAGGCGTGACGTCGACCACCGCGGCACCGGCCCAGGTTCCCGCATCCAGGACCATGCCCAACGGAGGACCCGGCTCGTCGGGTGGAGGCTCGCCATCGGCCTTGCAGGACGACAGCCCCATGGCGACCACACAGGCCCCAACGGAGGTTGTGGAGGGGACGAAGAAGGACGGGAGGTGAAGGATTCGCACGGGGGATCCTCGCTTTGGCGCCCCGTACCTAACCCGTCGCTATCCCATCGAGGTGAGGAAGAAGATGAACATGCCCGCGAACACGACGACGAAGAAACCGAGCCCACCGAACACGATGGCGACGAACACGCCGATCACCCCGATGACAAGGGGGTTGACGGGACGCGGTGCCGCTTGCTTGGGGGGCTTGTTGCGCGCGCCCTCGTTCGACACGTCGCCGTCTGGCGTCCGCGTGGTCTCGGCGGGCAGGTTCTTGACCTTGACCTCGGGCCGCGGACCGAAGTCCGGGATGGTGGCCGAGGGGTCGGGTACGTTCCGGCGGTACCGGTCGTCCATTCAGGCTTCGTCCTCTTCGAACGTGAACGTCCGGCTGCCGTCGCCCTCGAGGGGATCTTCGTCGTCGGCGCTCTCGGTGGGGCCTTCGGCCAGCGTCTTCTCGAGGCTGGGGTCGGGCGCAGTCGGGGGCGTCTCGACGTCGAGCTGGGGGGGAGCCGAGATCTCGGTGATCCCCCCATCTTCGTCCTGAATGCGGACGGTGTCGGACGCCGCCGCTGCGGGATCGGGCGCGTTGCCCGGGAGCGCGGGGGGCGCCGGTGCGTCGCTGGGATCCGGGGCGAACGGGGACTTCGGGGGGTCTTCTCCGGCCAGGCGAAGTGCCACGCCCCCTTGCTCGGGGACGAACATGGTGACGGTGCCCTCGGGGATCGTCGCCACGATCTGCTCGGACTTCAACGCCGCGATCAGGTCCATGTGTGCGCCCAGCGCGCGCTGCATCGCAGCCTGGATATCCCCCGACTCCAGCGCGAGATAGCCGGATGCCAGGGTGATCAGCTGATTCCAGTCCGCGTCGCTGACGGGTCTGTGCCTGCCCAAATTCCAACTCCCGGGGCGGATTGAACCACATGAGAGCGCGCCTGGCGACCCGGGGTCAACCCAAGTGGGCCAGTGAGTGGTCAGCGACAGCAGCGGAATCCGGTGCGGAGACTGGCGTACCCGGACCCGAAGGTGGTGTTGCGGCGGTAGCAGCGCGCGTGGTCCTTGCTGGTGTCGTACGCGCCACCCAGGAGCACGGCGTTGGCTTCGGTGTCGCCGACCCACTCCTCCATGTTGCCCGTGAGGTCGTAGACGCCGTCCTTCGACACGCAGCCCGGCATCTCGCCCGTGTACACGGGCCGCTCGGTGTCGCGGTTGCGGCCGTCCCAGCACCGACCACGCGTGTGGTACTCGCCGTAGGGGTAGGTGGTGCCTTCGATCAGATCGTCTGCGAACTCACCGTCTCCGTCGTCGTCCACTGGAGAGGCGCCCTGGCAGGCGGCGATCCACTCGCGCTCGGTGCACATGCGCTTTCCGGCCGACTCACACGCGTCTTTTGCGGCATGCCAGCTCATCCGGGTGCCCGGGATCTGGTGCTTTCCGACGGTCGCGGCTCCATTGGACAGACCGGCCTCGAAGGTGTCGATCTCGAAGGTGTGGCCGTCTGCCAGCGTGATCTTCCGCATCTCGGGAACGTCTTCGGGGACGGGCTCGACGTCGACGCGTTCGGTGCGGAGTTCTCTGGCGGCAGAGGCGGCGTCGGCAGCGGTTGCTCCGAGCGCGACCTCGATCGCGCGTGCCATCTGCTCGGCGCTCTGACCCGCGCGGTACAGCTCTCCGTTGATCCAGATCCGCGGGGTTCCGTGCAGGTCGAGGTTCATGCCCATGGTGCCGTCGGCCACGACCTTCGACTCGCCCTCGCGCTGACGCATGCACTGCACGAACGTGTCGGCGTCTCCGCCCGCGGCCGTGAGGTAGGCGGTGAGGTCGTCGGGGTCGAGCTGGTGCTGGTTCTTGAACGCCAGGTCGTGAAAGCCCCAGAACACGCCCTGCTTCTGGGCGCACACGGAGGCCTGGGCCGCCAGACAGGCATCGCGGTGCTTGCGGTTGTTCACGCCGGGGTTGCACTGAGGGTCCATCGGGTAGTGCTTGAAGATGAACACCACGCGGTCCTGGTAGGCGTCGTACAGCCGCTTGAGCTCGCCCGAGGCGCGCTTGCAGTAGCCGCACTCGAAGTCCGCGAACTCCACCACGGCCACCTTGCTGTCGGGGTTGCCCTTCCAGGGGTCGGTCGGCGACGTCTCCAGCGTGGCTTCGTTGCCATCCTCGGTGGTGACGGTCCAGGAGAGGACCGGTGCGGGGCCCTCGGGGTCTTTCTGGGGTTCGTCGTCTTCGACTTCGTCGGCGGTGGGCAGATCGACGAGCTCGGGGGTGCCCTCGAGCAGCGTGCTCCGGTAGGCCTGCTGCCCGCCGACCGCGACGAGGGTGGACACTGCGAACAGGCCGGCGGCCGGGGCGAACAGGTTGGTGCCGGGCCGGGGGGCGCCGAACGCGGCCACTCCAGCGGACACGAGGATGGCGGCGTTCGCGGCGTACAGCCGGATGCACCACAGGCACCAGGTTCCGAGCTCGACCTTGCTGATGTAGGCGAGCCAGCCGCTGTACAGGCCGCACCACACGGCCATGCCCAGGACCAGCCACGCCATCGAACGCTGACGGAACGCCGCCCACAGCGCGAGCGCGCCCATGGTGACGTAGGTGGGGATGGCCCAGGTGAACTGGGGAACCCCGAACAGCTCGGACCACTCGGAGGTGTTGACGACGTCGCAGCTG
This sequence comes from Myxococcota bacterium, assembly GCA_965224055.1. Classification (GTDB taxonomy): domain Bacteria; phylum Myxococcota_A; class UBA796; order UBA796; genus JACKEQ01. The sequence continues at coordinate 9,212,073 of OZ245034.1, forward strand.
ACCCCTTCGGCCTCGGCACAGCCGGCGATCTCGCCGAAACCCTCGCCGTACAGCGCCAGCTCGTGATGCCAGGTCATGTACAGGCCCACACCGATGCCGAACACGCACAGCAGTGCGATGAGCCCGCCGGCGATCTGGGTGCGCAGCGGACCCGGGCCGTCCGGGGCAGCTGCGCTCGATGCCGTCTCGTTCTCGGACGCCGTGTCCGTCTTCTCGACGGAAGGCGTGTCCTGGTCGTCGGAAGACCGCTTGTTCTTCTTGTTGCGCTTCTTCGCCACGGGAACCCTCTTCTACTCGTGCACCGAGCTTCGCCGGAGTGGGATCAGAGCCTGGACAGCTGTTCTTCGAGTTCGACGAGCCCCTTCTGCTTGCTGAACCCGGTCTTGCGCCACTTCACGGTGCCCTGCTCGTCGAGGAGGAACATCGTGGGCATGCTCATCACGTCGTAGTGGCCGAGCGCCTCGGCGTCGTTGTCCCAGACGATGGGCAGATCGAACTTCACCTTGGCCAGGAACTGCTTGGCCTTCCCGCGCTCGCGATCGACGTTGACGGCGTAGATCACGACGTCGTCGCGGGTCTTCTGCAGCTCGGCCAGGGCCGGGAGCTCGAGGCGGCACGGGCCACACCAGCTGGCCCAGAACGACAGGACCACCGGCTTGCCGCGGGTGTCGGACAGGGCGAAGTCGCCCCCATCGTCGTTCTTCGCGGTGAACTCGGGAGCGGTACGCCCGATCAGATCGACGTCCTTCTCCGGAATCATCTCCGGACCAGCGAGAGCGGGCTGTGTCGTGAGCCAGACCGCGGACAGCACGGTGAGCATGGAGCCTCCAATCGAACCGCCTCTTAGCTTGGGTTCATATACGATGCGAGTGCTGTGGATGCACTCGTTCCCATCCTGTTCTCCGCGCCCGTGTGGGTGGTGCTGCTGGTCGGCGCCGTGTACGCAGCCCTGACCATCACCCAGCACCGCACGGTCAGCATCCTCGCGGGCGTCGTGCTGGGAGGGTTCCTGCTCCTCGACCTCACCGGAACCCTGGTGTGGGTGGTCTACGAGTGGTTCGTGGTCGCTGCTGGCGCCGAAGGCGTGTCGGTGTGGGTCACGAACGTGTTCTGGTTCGTGCAGGTGCTGGTCCACACGCTCTTCCTCGCGCTCGGCATCTCGGTGGCGGCGCGCGGGCGGGGCGTCTCGGAGGTCGCCGATGGGGCCTGACGTGTTCTGGGCCATGCTCCAGCGGGCGATCTTCAGCGCACCGGTCATGATGATGTGGCTGGTCGCCATCCTGGTCGCGATGCGGATGCTCGCGGTCGATCGACGGCCCGCGTTGTGCCTGCTGGGTGCGGCGGTGATCGAGCTCGCCCACCATGGGCTCGGCGTGCTGCTCGTCCCCATTCCGGCCGTACTGTACGAGGCGGGTGTGGTCGGCTCCACCGGGCTGTCGGTGCTGGCGATGATCCGCGGGGTGGTCTCGCTGCTCGCCATCGTGGTGGCCTACACGCTGTTCATCCTGGCCATGCTGGGCTGGCGCACGCCCTCGGATTGACCCCTGCACGAATTGGGGACCCGTCGGGGGATCCCTCACCGGACGTGACGAACGGTCACATCCGCAGGGGAGAGACGTGCTGCAGGCTGGCGAGGTTGTCGATCGATACGCCATCGAGCGGGTGCTCGGGCAGGGCGGCATGGCTGTCGTCTACCTCGTCCAGCACCAGCAGCTGGCGTCCCGTCACGCGCTGAAGGTGCTGACGGTCGGCAGCAAGGCCGTGACCGAGCGGATGCTCCAGGAAGGCCGGGTCCAGGCGAGCCTGCGTCACCCGAACATCGTGGCGGTCCACGACGTCCTCGACATCGGGGGCCAGCCGGGTCTGCTGATGGAGTACGTCGACGGTCCGGCCCTCGACGACTTCCTGCTGAAGACCCCACGGCCCGACCCCGACGTCGCGTTCGACCTGTTCATGGCGATGGTGGACGCCGTGGCCCACGCCCACGCGTTCGGGCTGGTGCATCGCGACATCAAGCCCGGCAACATCCTGCTCCAGCGCGTGGGCGACAAGTGGGTGCCGAAGGTGACGGACTTCGGACTCGCGAAGCTGGTGGCCGGGGACAGCAACCTGTCGAAGACCCGTTCTGGCGTGGCGATGGGAACCCCGTCCTACATGTCGCCCGAGCAGATTCGCGACGCCAAGAGCGTCGATGCGCGCGGCGACGTCTTCGCGCTCGGGTGCATCCTGTACGAGCTCTTCACGGGGCAGCAGGCGTTCCCGGGCGACGACATCCTGGAGATCTTCAACAAGATCGCCGCGGGCGAGTACACGCCGCCGCGCAAGCTGAACCCCGACGTCCCCGCGCACGTCGAGTCGGCCATCATCGGGGCCCTGCGCACCAGCAAGAGCGACCGGATCCCGGACTGCACCACGCTGCGCGACGTGCTGCGCGGCGATGCCACGGGGTGGGCCCGCAACGCGCCCAGTCAGGACACGTTCCTGGCCGACGAGGGTCTGTCGAACCCCACCATCCTGCCGGCGGACGCCGGGGTCGGAGAGGAGACCCTGGCACCGGACGACGCGTGGGCCGAAGTGAGCGAGCCCGTGGCTTCGGGCCTGTCGAGCGGTTCGGACCTGAAACCCCCCGAGAACGCGGGCCCGAAGGTCCCTCAGAACACGGTGCTGCGGCCCAATCCCGCCGTCAACGCCACGGTGGTGAACCCCGACGATGCCGAGGCCCCGTTCCGGCCGCGCATCTCGGACATGACCATCTCGCAGACCACGATCGATCCGCCGAGCCAGAGCAGCAGCCCGGTGGTGCTCGCATCGGTGGTCGGCCTGCTGGTGATGATCGCGATGGGCGTCGGGGGCGTGGTCACGGCCAACCTGCTGCAGCCGGACGTCTCCAGCCTGCCGGTTCCCGTGGCCCAGCCCGAGCCCACTCCCGAGCCTGTGGCGGATCCCATCCCCGCACCCGTGGCGGATCCCACCCCCGAACCCACCCCTGAACCGCCGGCGGAGGACCCCGAGCCCACGACCGATCCGCGGCCTGCTCCTGCACCCGAACCCGCCGTCGAGGCCGCTGCTCCGCCCCCTCCGAGTCCTGCGCCGACACCCCGCCCGGCCGCTCGCCTGGCTTCCCGCTACGCCGGGACGGCATCGATGGGACGGTTCATCCTCGACATCGACCACCAGACCCCGGCCGGATTCGTCGCCACCGGGACCCTGCGTGGTCGCCAGCTCTCCTTCGACGGCGCGTTCACCGACGGTGGACTCCGGTTCACCGAGCAGGGTGGGCCGATGGCGTTCGAAGGGGTGATTCGCGACGACGGCGTGCTGCAGGGCACGTTCGTCCAGACCCCCGACGGATCGAAGGCGCAATGGTTGTTGTCGCCGCAATGAGCCTGGCACTGGCCCAGCCCCAGGTGTCGGTCGAGCGTGTCCCGACCGCGCAGGGCGCTCCGGTGGACGTGATGGGTGGAGGCTCGCAGTTCAGCGCCCACGTCGACCTGGGCGACCCCCGGATGTCCTCAGCCGTCGTCTCCCGGCCCGATGGGGACTGGCTGGTGGTCGATCTGTCCGTGCAGCTCGGACCCGACACCCAGACCCGCCGACTTCCCGAGCGCGTCGAGGTCCGTGGACGCACTCAGTGGCGGATCCGGGCGCCTGGAGACGTCCTGTACGCGCTGACGGTGGAGCTGCCTCCCGGTGCCGATGCCGAGGTGCGGGTGGGCCCGGTCGGGATGAGCGTGGACGGACTCGTTCCCGTGTCCGCGGTGGGAACGCGCATCGACGTGCCCGTGCGGCCCGGTGCACGGCTCGATCACCGCGTCGCGCTGCGATTGGCCCGGTGGAGACGGGGCGGATGGATCGACGTCCCGCTCACCTACCGGCTCGAAGAAGTCGATTCCGAGACCGTGCCCCTCGAGGTCACCGGACTCGAGGGTCGCCTGTCGGGGCGCCAGCTCGGTCCAGCGGGGAGGGTTCCCCGCGTCGGCCGTCGGCTGTCTCCTCGTTCCCAACGTTTCCCCCAGAGAGAAAGGAGGTGACCTTGATTGCGTCACTCTTGTTGCTGACATCCAGCTCGTACGCGCTGGATCAAACCGGGACGGCCCAGCCGTTCACCATCGACATCACCGTCCAGTCCGACCTCGAGATCAGCTGCACGCTGCTCGGGAGCGGCGCCACGCCTGCCGCCTTCACGGCAACGGGCTTGAGCGACACCGAGACGGTGACCGGCGTCACCTACGGAACGGGTGGCACCATCGGAGACCTGTTCGGCTGGAACAACGGCGGTGCAGGGTTCTGGTACGTCGGCGGCGAAGCCCTGCTCGACTGCGCATCCCAGCCGGGTCTGACCGACATCACGGTCGCGGCCGAGGCCAACGCGGCCGGCTCGGGGGTGAACGGGTTCGTCAACGAGGGGTTCGTGGACCTCGCGGTCACCACGCCCACCAACGTCCTCCCGGATGGAGGGGGCCCGGTGCAGCTGTTCGGGGGGCCCAACCCGGTTCCGTTCACGGAGCAGATCATCATCGGCTCCGAGATCGACCCCACCGACCCGCCGTCGTCCACCAACCAGATCGTCTTCACCTTCCTTCCCGGCTGAGGAGGACACATGTGGCACCTCATCTCGACGACAGCGTGGGCCCTCGGGCTCTCGGTCACGCCGCCGTACGTACACGTCGAATCGGCTCCTGGAGCTGTCGTGGGGCGCACCCTCGCGGTTCGCAACACGACATCCCACCCGATCGAGGTGACGGTCACACTCGAAGACTGGTGGTACCGCGACGAAGAGCACGCGTTCGCGCCTCCGGGCACGATCGAGCGCTCCGCGGCCGCCTGGAGCGAGATCTCGCCTGCGACCTTCCGCCTCGCGGCTTCCGAGCGGCGGGAGGTCCAGCTCGAGCTCCGCGTTCCCCCGGACGCCCGAGGAGGCGCCTACGCGGCGGTCTTCTTCGAGGCACGTCCGCCCGATCCCCGTGCGCCGGCGATGCGGATCGGATCGCTCACCCTCGTCGAGGTCGGGGACAGCCCTCCGCCCAGTGTGACGGTGGGCAAGCCGGCGATCGACATCCCCGACGGGCGGGTCCACGTGCGACTCCCCGTCGATCAGGAAGGCACCACGCACACCTTCTCCCAGTTCAAGGGGATCATCCGGCGCGAAGACGGCCACGTGGTGACCCGGATCGCATCCGCGGAACGCCGGTTCCTGCCGGGTCAGGACCGGGTTGTGGACGTCCCGGTCGAACACGCGCTCGAGCCGGGTATCTACACCGTCGATGGCGTGCTGGTGTCGAGCAACGCCGCACCCCGCCCCGTCCCGTCCACCCGCTTCGTGGTGCCGTGACGCTGGATGACGCGTCTCGTGCCCATCGCATGGCGTGCCTGCAGGGCGGCCGTGCTGCACTTCTGCTTCGCGGTCGCCGTGCTCATGGGCCTGGACGGCACGGGGCTCGGCGCAGACGCCCACGCTCAGCGACGGATCCGCGCAGAGCGACTGGCGACGGAGCCCATCGCGGTCGGCGAGGTGGTCGATGTACGGCTGCTTCCCTTCGATGACGCGCTGTCGCTCGACCCCGACGTCATCGAGCTCGATCCCGCAACGCTCCGAGCGACCGCCGGCGGACTCGGGCTCGTGGCGCGCGGACCCGGGGTGGGCACGGTGATGATCCTGCGCGGGGGCCAGACCGAGTCGCTCATCGTCACGGTCCAGGGGAGCCAGGTCCGTCGGCAGAACTTCGAGGGCGCGTCGATTCCCGTCCTGGACGGCGTACCGAACTGGTCTGCGCGGTCCAACACCCTGTTGGTCGGGCGCACCAAGGTCGACCCCATCCTCAGCCAGACCCTGGGCGCGAACCTGGGCTACCGCAGCGAAGAATCCGGCATCCAGCACCGCACGGGCGCGATGATGCAGTCCCAGGGAGGCGTCGGGCCGGGCACTTGGGGGCTTCGCCGTGTGGAGAGCACCACCCTGACGAAGCGATTCGACCTCACGCTCGGGGACTTCATGGTCGCTCCCGCTCCCGGCCGGGTCGCGTTCGGGTTGCGGGGAGTGTCGGCTGCGGCGCGTCCCCTGCCCGGCGAGGACGGGGGGCCCCTGGAGCTCGATTTGTCGGTCGGAAACACCTGGCAGCTGCAGTGCTGCTCGCCGTTCGATCCCAACGGCGAAGTGGTCGCGGGGGGCGGGGCGACGGTGAGCTACGGCCCTGCTCGGACCCGGGTGGGAGCGGGAGTCGTCGTGCCCCGTCGGGATCCACAGGTCCTCCCGATGCTCACCCTGGAGCAGGCGCTCTCGGCCGGACCCGTGTTCGCGCGGGGGTCGATCGCCCGCATCGGCGAGGGCTACGCGGGCAGCTGGAGCGCCACCCTGCAGTCCGATCGCACCCGGGGTCAGGTCGTCGGCTACCACAATGGCGTCGGCACCTGGCTGCCGACCCTGGGCCCCAGCCCGAACGCGCAGACCTTCGCCGCTGCCAGCCTCGAGCATCGGGTGAGCGACCCGCTCTCGGTGCGGCTCGACGCCAACCTCCGCGACGTGCGTGCCGGCGTGCTCCCCACGTCGACCGACACCGTGGTGGGCGTGGGCGGAAGCTACGGACGCGGAACCCGGTTCGGGCTGCGCTATGGCCTCGGGCTCGGGTGGCAGCAGGGCGTGTCGAGTGCCGAGCGACTGCGGCACATCGGCCAGGTGTCGGTGGCGATGGGGGGCGCGCAGCGCTTTCGGCTCTCGGGCAACACACTGGTCGCGGTCGACAGCCGAGCCCGCTTCGAGCAGCTCACCTCGCGGTTCCAGGCGATGTCCGAGGTGGGGCCGATCCTGCGGGTGGGGCCGTACGCCTGGGCGGTCGTCAACGACGGGTCGGGAGGCGGCGGTGCGGGCTCGCGACTGCGACTGGAACGCGCGAGGGTCGCGGTCGACAGCGGGCTCGGGATGCAGGTCTTCTCGTCCGAGGCAGCGGGGCTCCAGCTGCAGCCTCAGCTCGACAGCGAGGCGCGCTGGGCATTCGCGTCCTGGGGTACCCTGACCGGAGGCGGCAGCCTCAACGTGCCGCTCTCGAGCGAACCGACCGTGCAGTACTCCGCCCAGCTGGGGATCGAGGTCGGGGGCAACCTGCGGGACGTGCGTGGGATGTTCACGGGGGGCGGGTCCGTCAGCGGCGTGGCCTTCGTCGACACCGATGGCGACGGCGTGATGGGCGACAACGACTACGGGGTGCAGGGCATCGAGGTCACCGTGCTCGACAAGACCGTGGTGACCGAGGCCGGAGGCACCTACCGCATCCGGGGACTGGATCCCGCCACCTACGCGATGCAGGTGGACGCAGCGAGCTACCTGCTGGCCGACGAGTCGCCCGCTGTGGTGATCCAGGGACTGCGGCCCACACAGGTGGACATCCCGCTGGTCGAGCGGCGCCGTCTGGACGTGAACGTGTTCGCGGATCTGGACGGCGACCAGGAACTCGACGTGGGCGAGTGGGGCGTCGATGCCGAGATGGTGTCGATCACCGGCGTGGAGGGGAGCCAGACCGTGCAGGTGGTCGACGGACGGCGCATGATCGAGGGCCTGGCCACGGGACGGTACGAGGTGGAGCTGTTCGGGGCGATGCTCGACGCCCGCTACCTGCCGACGGGTCGCACCACGCGCACCGTGTACATCGACCAGCGGGGCTTCCAGCGGGTCTCCTTCCCCGTGCGCCCGGTCCGCAAGCTCGCTGGCAAGGTGTGTCGCGATGCGAACGGCAACGACCGGCTGGATGGCGCCGACCCGTGCGAAGCGGGCGTGCAGGTGCGGCTCTCCACGGGGGAGGTCGTGATGACGGCCGCCGGCGGGCGCTTCACCTTCGAGCCCGTCCCCCCCGGTGAGCTCACGCTCACCGCCGAGAGCACGGAAGTGGGGCCGTATCGCTTCACCAACGCGCCCTCGGAGGTGGAGGACGTCGTGCTGTTGCTGCCGGTCATCGACGTCCCGTCTCCCACGCCCACCCCCGAGGCCGACGCCGATGCCCGGCTGGTGGCGCTGCGCCTGGAGGTGGACGACCGGCGACTGAAGGTGGGCGAGCGCATGGAGTTCGGCGTCACCGCGACCTTCGACAACCTCCTGCAGATGACGCTCGACGAGGCGTCGGTGTCGATCAGCGACGAGCGCGTGCTGCGTCGCGACGGCGATGAGCTCGTGGCCGTGGGCGAGGGGACTGCCCGGGTGACGGTCATCCAGGGAGACGTGTCGTCCCCGCCCATCGACATCGATGTGCAACGGCTCCCGGTGGTCGGCCTCGTCGCCCGGCCCTCGCGCATCGAGATCCCGTTCGGCGAGGTGCAGCAGGTGGGGGCCACGGCCATCTTCGTCGACGGCGACAGCCAGGACGTGGGGCCGCGCGTGGACTGGCGCTGCGACGACCCTCAGGTGTGTCGCGTCGAGGGCAACGGCGTGTTCGTGGCGGTGGGGCCGGGCAGCTCGATCCTGCGCGCGAGCTACCTGGGGGTGGCGAGTCAGCCCATCGAGGTGCGCGTGACCACGGGGGATGCGGTCCCCACGAAGATGATGGTGTCTCCGCCGCAGCTCACGCTGGGGATCCAGTCCACGGGCCGGGTGTACGTCGACGCCGACCTGTCGAACGGTCGGGCCGTGCAGCTCACCACCGAGGTGGAGTGGGAGACCGATTCCCCGGACGTCATCAAGGTGCTGCCCGGCGGCCGGATCCGACCCATCGGCATCGGGAAGGCCACCGTCACCGCGACCTACAAGGGCGTCGAGAGCGTCGCGTCCACCATCCAGGTCGTGCCGGCCGTGGGTCTGGTGGTCGTCCCCACCGTCGGAGTCGTGCCCGCGGGGGTCTCGGTGCCCGTGAAGCTCTACGAGGTCCTCGGAGACGGGTCGTTCGCCGAGGCCAGCCGCGCGAAGTGGTCGTCCGATGCACCGGCGGTGGCCGAGGTCGTGGACGGGGTGGTGAAGACCAACCAGATCGGAGTCGCGTCGCTCACGGCGAAGTACCGCGGCAACACCTCGCTCCCGATGGAGGTCCGGGTGGTGGGCAGCGGGCTCGGGGGCCTCCGCTCCAGCACCGAGCGGCTCGTGCTCAATCCGTCGGACGTGTCGTACGTCGACTCGGTCGCCGAGTTCCGGGACGGGACCGAGACCGTGGCCACGAGCGTCACCGAGTGGAGCGTGTCGAATCCCGCTGTCGCCTCGGTCACCGCGGATGGAGAGGTCCGGGCGCTCGCTCCCGGTCGCGCGATCATCCGTGGGTCCTGGCTGGGGTGGACCACCGCACCCATCGAGATCCTGGTCGGCGCCGGGATGTCGGACGTGCCGAGCGCGATCCTGGTGGAGCCCGGGACCGTGTCGCTGTCCGCCCAGGGACGACAGCCGCTCGCGGTCACGATGCTGTCGGAGGACGGTCGGTTGCTGTCGGCAGACGGAGTGCGCTGGGAGATCGCCGATCCGAGCGTCGCCTGGGTGGAGGACGACGAGATCCGGGCCGTGTCCGTGGGCTCGACCGAGATCGTGGCCGTGCTCGGCGACGTGCGGAGCCTGCCGGTGCCGGTCGAGGTCGCTCCGATCGTCGGCGTCACCGCATCCCCGGCCCTCGGACGCCTGCCGGTCGGAGCCCGGGTGGACCTGAAGGCCGTCGGAGTGGTGGGGAACGGCGAGATCGAGGAGCTGCACGACGGCGTCACCTGGAGCAGCTCCGACCCCGACGTGCTGCAGATCGATCAGCGCGGCGAGTTGCTGGCGTTCCGTGCCGGGCGGGCCCAGGTCACGGCCACCTGGCGGGGCATGCAGACGATGTCGATGCCCGTACAGGTCGCCGACTCCGACATCACGTCGCTGTCGATCGAGCCCGACGGAACGTCTTTGCGGGTGAGCGAACGGCTTCCCCTCGCGGTGGTGGCGGTGTTCGGAGACGGCCGCACCGCGGATGCCTCTCCACACGTCACCTGGACCAGCACGCGTCCGAGTGTCGCGGCCACCGAAGAGGGGCTGTTGGTGGGCCTGGAGCCCGGTGTCGCCGAGGTGTTCGCGACCTGGATGGGCGTGAAGTCGGACCCCGTGCGCGTGAACGTCGCTCCCGCAGATGCGGTGGGCGTGATCATCGGCAACGCGAGCGAGACCATGATCGCGGGCCGCCGTCAGCCGCTCGAAGCCACGGCGGTCACCGCGGATGGCCTGCTGCTCGACGCGACCGAACAGACGCTGTGGGGTGTGGAGGACGACTCGGTCGTGGCGGTCGATGCCAATGGGTACATCGAGGCCCTGTCCGCTGGGCAGACCACGGTCGTCGGCATCGTGGCGGGCGAGGAGTCGCCCCCGATCGCCGTCGAGGTCGTCGACAGCCCCGTCACCCGGGTCGATCTGAAGCCGGGCGCGATCGCCGTGCTGCCGGGAGACCCCATCGAGCTGCGGGCCACAGCGACCCTGCAGGACGGCAGGACCGTGGACGTGACCGCGCAGGTGGACTGGGAGATCGACGGCCGAGGCATAGCGGTGAACCGCTACAACCGACTCCAGGCGGTCGCCGGTGCCCGGGCCCGGATCCGAGCCCGGCTGCAGTCCGAGTCGGAGGACATCCGGTCGGGGTGGGCGGAGATCGTGGCCGAGACGGGAACCCCGGAAGAGTAGGGGGCTATTAAGTCTGCATAGTTTGGTTGCGATGTCGTTCGCAATTTAGTATCATGCATAGACAAGGAGGACCCGTGGAGAAGAGAACGCTCGCGTTCGGAACGCTGATTGCCCTGTCGACCCTCGCCTGTGTGGGAATGGCCGGGATGTGGGGCCAGGACTATGCGCGCTACGCCTCCGACGAACGGGCGCTCGAGCAGCTGGGCGAGATTCCACGCAACCCCATCGCCGAGACTCCGAACCCCGAACCCGACACGCTCGACGACGCGCCCGCCCTCGCCGACGCTGGCGAAGAAGTGGACGAAGACGCCGCGCACTCTGAGCACCGGGTGGAGATCGACGGCATCGACGCCGCGCACGACCTGTCGGGCCTGATCCGCGCCGAGGAGCACGACGGGCGCATCGTCACCGTGCACGACCTCCGCATCGTGGCGCCCGCCAACCCGGCCGCCCAGCCGCGGGCGTTCTGGGCCCGAGCCGCGGATGCCCCCGAGAACACGGGCGCTTCGGAGGTCCTCCTCGTGATGCCCCCCGAGGCGACCGCCGCGAACCCGATCGACCCGCGGTACGACCTGCACGCCGGGAACACGGTGGATGTCGTCGGGTCCCTGGCGAAGCTGCAGCGAATCGCGCCGTCCGTGACCGCAGACGAAGGCACGATGGGCCTGTCCGTGCGGACGATCCATACGCTCTGACCTCGTCGTTGCGGGTCACGGGTGCCGCTCGGCGTGCAGGATGGCGTAGAGTGCGGTGCAGGAGGGCCCTTGAGCACCGACACCGCACCTTCAGATCCCGGGGTGCTGCGCTTCTGGTTGAACGACCGACGCATCGAGATCCCGGGGGACGCATCGATTCCCGGTACCACCACTCTGCTGCGCTACCTGCGCGATCACCACGGCCTCACCGGCACCAAAGAAGGGTGTGCCGAAGGGGATTGTGGGGCGTGCACCGTGGCCATCCTCCAGGAACGCACCGGTGAGGCGCCCACCTTTCGCGCGGTGAACAGCTGCCTGCTCTTCCTGCCGATGATCCAGGGCAAGCGGGTCTACACGGTCGAAGGTCTGCGGGACCGCAGCCGGGCGCCAGACGACATCGACGCCTACCACCCGGCTCAGCTCGCGATGGTCGAGACCCGGGGTTCGCAGTGTGGGTACTGCACGCCCGGCATCGTGATGTCGTTGTTCGAGGCGGCCTATCGAAACGACCTCGATGCATACGAGGCGGCGAATGCTGCCGATCTCGACTGGCAGGTCGACGACCAGCTCGCCGGCAATCTCTGTCGCTGCACCGGCTACCGCCCCATTCGCGAGGCCGGACGCAAGATGTGCGGACTCCGGCCCGCCGATCGGTTCCGGTCGGCGATGGAGCAGTACCGCGCACGCGATGCCGCCCTCGATCGTACCGCCCCAGACGGGCTGGACGGGCCTCAGCGCTACATCCAGCCCACGTCCTTCGAGGGGCTGTGGGCCGCACGTGCCGAACACCCCGATGCCGTGCTGCTTGCGGGCGGTACCGACCTGGGGCTCGCGGTCACCAAGTTCCACCGTCACTTCCCGGTCGTCATCGGTCTCGAGGGTCTCACCGAGCTCACCGCCATCGAGCGCATGGCGGGGTCGGGCTCCGGTGGATGGCGCATCGGCGCGGGGGCCAGCCTCACGCGCGTGATGGAGGTCGTGGGCCAGGAGCTGCCGGCGTTGTTCAAGATGCTCCGCTGGTTCGGCAGTCGACAGATCCGCAGTCGCGCCACGCTCGGCGGGAACCTGTGTACGGCCAGCCCCATCGGCGACACGGCACCCGTCCTGGCCGCCTACGGAGCCGAGGTGGTGCTGAAAGGCAGCGGTGGAGAACGCACGGTCGACCTGTCCGACTTCTTCACCGGCTACCGCGAGACCGCGCTGGAGGGCGACGAGATCGTGGCGGCCATCGAAGTTCCGGCTGTCCCACGGAACGCGTTCTGCGGAGCCTACAAGGTCAGCAAGCGCCGCGAGATGGACATCAGCACCGTGTCGGCGGGGATGTTCGTCCAGACCGACGACGACAATCGCGTCACCACCCTCCGGCTGGCCTACGGCGGTATGGCGCCGCTGTCGGCTGCACGGGCGGGGCGGGCCGAGGATGCGCTGCTCGGGGCGACCTGGACCGAGGACAACGTCCGGGACGCTCTGCCGCTGATCGACGCGGACTTCCTGCCGATCGCCGACCATCGCGGGTCGGCTCGCTACCGTGCGAGCCTCGCGCGGAACCTGTTGCTCGGCTTCTTCCTGGAGTCCACCGCAGATCAGCCCGACGCCCTCGACGAGCTCCCGGTGGCCACGGTTCGCCCGCCTGCCCGGCCAGGCCGGTCCGGAGGTGCCGCATGAGTCACAGCACGCCACTCGGAAAAGCCCTTCCACACGAGTCCGCACTGCGACACGTCTCTGGAGAGGCCCGCTATGTCGACGATCTGCCCAGTGCGCCGCGCGCGTTGGTGGGCGCCGTGCTCGGGAGCACCGAAGCCCGGGCACGCATCGTCCGTCGCGATCGCAAGCGCGCGCTGCAGGTGCCCGGTGTGCATGCCGTGTTGTTCGCCTCCGACCTCCCCGGCGAGAACAACGTGGGGCCCGTCATCCACGACGAACCCGTGCTCGCGGCCGACGAGGTGTTCTGCGTGGGTCAGCCCGTGGCGGCCGTCATCGCCGACTCCATGGCGGCGGCCCGCAAAGCCCTCGAGGCCATCGAGGTCGAGTACGAATCCCTGCCGGCCATCCCCGATCTCCAGGCCGGAATCGCCGCCAAATCGTTCATCGGCGAAGACCACGTCATCGAGCGTGGACACGTGCAGGAGACCCTGGACTCCGCGCCGCATCGGCTGTCCGGCAGCTCGGCGAGCGGGGCCCAGGACCACTTCTACCTCGAGACCCAGGCGGCCCTCGCGGTTCCCGGTGAGGACCGCCAGATCACCATCTGGTCCAGTACCCAGCATCCGAGCGAGGTCCAGACCCTCGTGGCGGGCGTGCTGGGATGGGGTCGGAGCAGGGTGACCGTCGAATGCCCCCGTATGGGCGGAGGCTTCGGAGGCAAGGAGACCCAGGCGGCCGCGTGGGCGTGCCTCGCTGCGGTCGCCGCCACTCGGCTGTCCAGACCCGTGAAGTTCTGGCTCGACCGCGATTCCGACATGTCCTACACCGGGCGTCGCCATCCGTTCCACACCGACTACGAGGTGGGATTCGACGACGATGGCCGCATCCTCGCGCTGTCGGCCGATCTGTACGCGGATGCCGGCTGGGCGGCAGACCTGTCGCTCGCCATCCTCGATCGCGGCCTGTTCCACATGGACAACGCCTACTGGCTTCCGAACGTCCGCCTGTGTGGCCGTGTGGTCCGCACCAACCGGGTGAGCAACACCGCCTTCCGCGGGTTCGGGGGGCCGCAGGGAATGGTGGTGGTCGAGCGGGTGGTCGAGGCCGTCGCGCAGCATCTGGGGCTCGATCCGCTGGAGGTGCGCCGTCGCAACTTCTACGGTCCGGCTCCCCACGACCGCACGCCGTACGGCCAGCAGGTCTCCGACTTCCGGCTGCATCGCATCGTCGACGCCCTGTCGGACCACTCGGAGCTCGCGTCCCGCAAGCAACAGGTCGCGTCGTTCAACGCGGACAACCGGTGGAGAAAACGGGGCATCGCCCTCACCCCGGTGAAGTTCGGGATCAGCTTCACCGCCAGCTTCCTCAACCAGGCCGGCGCCTACGTGCTGCTGTACGCCGACGGCACGGTCCAGCTGAACCACGGTGGCACCGAGATGGGGCAGGGGCTCTACACCAAGATGCTCCAGGTGTGCAGCCACGCGCTCGGGTGTCCGCTGCAGGACATCGTCCACGCGCACACCTCCACGGCCAAGGTCCCCAATACGTCCGCCACAGCGGCCTCTTCGGGGAGTGACCTCAACGGAGCCGCGGTCCAGAGCGCGTGTCGACAGCTCGTCGAGCGCCTCGAGCCGGTCGCAGCGGAGCTGTTGGGCGCGTCGACCGAGGAGATCACCGTGGCTGCCGGGTTCTCGGGCGACCGTCCCGACAAGGACGGGGTGGCTGCGTGGGCCTGGACCGACGATGGTGCGGTGACCCTCGCTGAAGTCGCGACGGCGGCGTACCTCCAGCAGATCCAGCTGTCCGCAGCCGGGTTCTACCGCACGCCCGACATCGGGTACGACCGCGCGAAGGGGCAGGGCAAGCCGTTCCACTACTTCGCGTACGGCGCGGCGGTGAGCGAGGTCGAGGTGGATGCGCTCACCGGCCAGTGGCGCCTGTTGCGGGTCGACATCCTGCACGACGTCGGCAGCTCGCTGTCGTCCGACATCGACAAGGGCCAGGTCGAAGGCGCGTTCGTCCAGGGCCTGGGCTGGTTGACCACCGAGGAGTGCGTGTTCGACGACGCAGGGAAGATGCTGACCCACAGCCCCAGCACCTACAAGATCCCCGCCATCGGAGACGTGCCGATCGACTTCCGGGTGCACCTGCTCGACCGCGCGGAGCAGCCGGGGGTGGTGTACGGGAGCAAGGCGGTGGGCGAGCCCCCGTTCATGCTGGCCATCTCGACCCACACGGCGATTTCACGGGCTGCCCATGCGTTCAGCCCGTCTTCACCGTGGGTTCCGGTGGATGTTCCCGCGACGAACGAAGCGATCCTGACCCGGATCGAGTCCTTCGACGCGGAGTAGCCCCCACGCGACGGGGGATCAGCCCTCGTCGTGCAGCTGCTCGGCGATGTAGGCCTGCTCGCCGAGCTGCTCGATGAGGTGCAGCTGGGTCTCGAGCCAGTCGAGGTGCTCTTCTTCGTCGACCAGGATGGCCTCGAGGAGCTCCTTGGTGCCGTGGTCCTTGTGGGAGACGCACAGCTCGATCGCGTTGTTCAGCCGCGGGATGGCCTCTTCTTCGAGGGCCTTGTCGCAGGTGAACTGTTCCTTGACCGTCTCGCCGATGCGGAGCTTGCCGAGCTTCTGCAGGTTGGGCAGGCCGTCGAGGTAGAGGATGCGGTCGATGAGCTTGTCGGCGTGGTTCATCTCGTCGATCGACTCGTGGCGCTGGAACGCCGCGATCTTCTTCACGCCCCAGTCCTCGCACATCTTGCTGTGCAGGAAGTACTGGTTGATCGCTGTGAGCTCCCACATCAGGATCTCGTTGAGGGCCGCGATGATCTCGGGGCCGGCCTTGACTGCCATGCTGTCCTCCGTCGCCGGGCTTCGTGGCGCCCTGCGTTCACGACGCGGCAGTAACGCAGAACCCGCGATCCGCGCGAGCGAAAGCGGTTTTCAATGCTGTTCCAGTGCGGATCCACGGCCTCGGAGGCCCGCTGGACCTACTTCGACAGGGGCGCCCGCTCCTCGGCGGGATCCTCGATCGAGATGGCGTTGCGCTTCTTGAGGCGGCCCAGGATCTCGCGGCAGCATGCACCGCAGTCTGTGCCGGCTCCGCAGGCGTCTCCGACCTGTCGGAGGGTGCGGGCCCCGTCATCCACGATGGTGTCGAGCGCGCGGTCGTTGACGCTGTGGCACGAGCAGATGATCACCGGAACCCCCGGGCTGACGAGGAAGACTGCCTCCCTCTGTTCAAATGATAGTCACTTTCATCGGCACCGGGAAGCGAAAGATGAATTCCATTTTCATCTGGGCTGCCGTCTGTTGCTGAAAATCGCTTTCAACGCGGATCCGGCACGAATGTCAAAACCCGCCACAGGCTGCGGGATCGATGCCGTTGGCGTCGAAAGTGTGCGCGCGCTGGAGGTCCTCCTCGACGGGCCCGATCTGCTCGAGGAACGCGACGTCGCCTGGCCCGCACTCCCCATTGGGGTTGAGGTCGACCCACCACGCCACCCAGAATCCGGGCTCTTCGGGGTCGAGGGCGTCGCGGAACCGGAGTGCGAAGCCGCCGCCCTCGATGCGCGCGGACGCGGTGGCGACCTGGATCAGCTCCTCATCGGCGATGCTCCCACGTACGAGGAGGCCATTGCCGCCCTGGTAGCCCTGACCGAGCAGCGTGAGATCCCACGGTGGACCGGGCTCCGACACAGCATCCGTGTCGTCGTCGGTGTCGTTGGTGTCCGTGTCACTGGGGACGTCGGTGGGCGGTTCGGTGTCGGAGTCGCCCGCGCCCGCACATCCCGTGAGCACCGTGATGGCGAAGATCAGCCCCGCGCGGCAGACGCTTCGCGAACGCGTCGCCCGGAGGGCCCGCCGATCCGGGTCTGTCGGCGGCTGTCGGTGCATTCTCGCCGTCTCCTTGGGGCGTCCATGGGGCATCCTAGCCGTCTGGAGCGCAGGGCGGCGACGACAACCGCGGTCACCTCTGGCACACTGCGGCGGGGATTGGAGGAGCGATGCGGCGCTTCATCGTGGTCGAGGGCTTGATCGGGGTCGGCAAGACCTCGTTGTGCAAGCTTCTCGCCGACACCTGGGATGGCCGCCTGGTCCTGGAGCCGTCCGAGACCAATCCGTTTCTGGAGCCGTTCTACGAAGACCCCGAGCGCTTCGGATTCCCGGTCCAGATGTACTACCTGGTCACGCGGTGGAAGCAGCAGGCCGCCATCCGGCAGGAGGAGCTGTTCAGCGAGGTCGTGGTGAGCGACTACCTGTTCGAGAAGGACCGGTTGTTCGCCGAGAAGACCCTGTCGAACATGGAGCTCGAGCTGTACGACCGGTTTGCCGCAGCGCTGGGCGAGAAGGCCCCCACGCCCGATCTGCTGATCTTCCTCGACGCGCCGATCGAGACCATCATGAAGCGGATCGCCAAGCGAAACGCCCCGGGCGAACACCGGATCAAGCCGAAGTACCTGATCGATCTCCGGCAGCGCTACCGTCGCTTGCTGGCCGACTGGAACCGCTGTCCGCTCCTCGAGCTCGACAATCGCGATATGAACTACCTGACGGACATGGACGTTCGTCGCGACCTGCTCGGGCGAATCCGGGCGGTGCTGGAGGGTGAGGACGCCAACGCCCCTGGATCTTCGGACCGGGAGGCCCAGCCGAGCTTGTTCGGCGGATCGTCCTGATCTTCTGGCGTACATGAGCATCCGGGCCGGTGTCCGGGTGTTCGGCTGGAGGACATCTTGAAGATGAAGACCGTGTTGGACCTTCGGAAGAAGGCCGACAACGACGAGAAGCTGGTCATGGTGACCGCGTACGACTTCACCATGGCCCGATTGGTCGACGCCGCGGGTGTCGACATGGTGTTGGTCGGCGATTCGCTGGGAATGGTGGTGCAAGGCCACGACTCCACGCTGCCGGTCACGATGGACCAGATGGTCTACCACGTCGCGTGTGTGCGGCGGGGGCTCACGCAAGCGCACCTGGTGGCCGACATGCCGTTCGGCGCCTACCAGCGCGATGCTGCACAGGCGCTCGACAGTGCCGTGCGATTCATGAAGGAAGCGGGCGCATCGAGTGTGAAGCTCGAAGGCGGCGTTCGCAGCGCACCGGCCATCACGGCGTGCGTCGAAGCCGGCATCCCGGTCGTGGCGCATGTCGGGCTCACCCCGCAATCCGTCCATGCCATGGGCGGTTTTCGCGTGCAGGGTCGCACCGACGAAGCGGCCGAGCGGGTCATCCGGGATGCACTCGCGGTCGAAGAGGCGGGCGCGTTCTGTCTCGTCCTCGAAGGCATCCCGTCGGATGTCGCGGCCGAGATCACCGCACGGCTCGCGATCCCCACCATCGGCATCGGAGCCGGTCCGCACTGCTCGGGCCAGGTGTTGGTGTGCAACGACATCCTCGGGATGGACCTGTCGTTCGCGCCGAAGTTCGTGAAGCGGTACGCCAAGCTGCAGGAGACCGCCACCGAGGCGTTCGAGCAGTTCGCGGCCGAGGTCCGGTCGGGCGACTTCCCGGGTCCGGAGCACAGCTTCAAGCGGAAGGGCGCGCCGCGGAAGGTGGCGAAGCTCTACTGACTCCTCGGGTGCGGACGGTGTCGGGGTTCGTGCGAGCGGATGTCGGCAGGGTCGGCGCCGACGTCCACCACGGAGCGCTGTCGCTCACAAAGCGCTTCGCTCACGGAGGTCGCACGGAGCGCGGATGCCTCGAAGAGGCCGTCTCCGCCACCGTGTCCGGGCGTCATCTTGGGGTCCGCCCATCCAAGACGCGCTCTCCCGGTCCCTGGTCGTGCCCACCACGACACCCACTCCCCAGGGGCGCCACAGGGATATACGACGGTATGCGCCTCTTCGATGGACTGAACATCACCGAACATCCGGTCTTCGGGACCCTCCGTCTCTCGATGCCCACTGACGCAAGACACCTGGTATTGACGGGACCCAACGGATCCGGAAAGACGATCGCGCTCCGAGCGCTCGCGGACCAGCTCGACGGCCGCTTTGGTCCACGGCGCCCTTCGTGGGCTGGACCGGAAGAGCTTCAACGGAGGACGCCACAGGCCAAGGCCTGGCTGCTGCTCGGGGAACGACACCTGCGCGGATTCGGGGATGCGAATCCGTACTGCTTCGTGCCAGCACAGCGTGGATTCGAGGCGCGCACTGGCCAGGGAAAACCTCCGGATTCCATCGACCTTCATTCCGTTCGTCAGCCCAGTCAGGGAGCGTTCTACGACTGGCTCCGGCATCAATATCTTCAGAGTCTTCTGCTCGCTGCGAACAACGAACTGCAAGCCTCTGCCGCCCTGAAGACGTGGCTTCGAACATTTGGCGAGCGCCTGGCAGCCGTTCTCGGAGTTCCAGAACTCCTCTTGACGTTCGACAGTCGGACCTACGAGCTTCGCTTCACGGAGGGGGCTCACAGCTACGCCATGTCCGAAATGGCCTTTGGTCATGGGTCCGTTCTCGCCATCCTCTCCGAAATCATCGGTGCTTTCGGGCCCGATTCCATCATGTCCCCCGACGCCGAGCCTCGCGGAGTGGTCCTCATCGACGAGCCCGAGAACCACCTCCATCCCGAGCTCGAAGAACGGATCATGCCCTTTCTGACGGCCGCGTTCCCGTGTGCTCAATTCATCGTCGCGACGCATTCGCCGGCGATCATCGCCAACACGCCGGATGCGTACGTCTACGACCTTGCCCGGAAGGACGGGGCGATGTCGTCGGAGTTCCGGGGGATGGACTACGGCCGGCTCTCGGTTGCCCACTTCGGCATCGAGTCGCCGTTCGACCTCGAGACCACCAGGCGCATCAAAGAACTCGATGAGCTCGTTCAGAGCGGGAAACAGCACACGGCGCAGTACTCGGAGCTACTGAACGATCTGGCAGAGGTCGAACACCCCATCGTCATGCGGGAGCTGCTGAAGCAGGCGCGGAGCGCGTCGTGATCGGGGTGGAGCGCTCTTTGGAGGTTCCCGCGAGCCTCCAGGGCGAGAATCCGACGTACAGCGGTCAGGACGTGCGGGACCAGCTCATCGCCGACTTCCACGGCAAGTGCTGGCTGTGCGAACGAAAGCTCACGACGACGTGGGATGTCGATCACCTTCGACCGAAGACCGGTCAGTTCGAGGACGAGCGGTAGGAGTGGACGAACCTGTTTCCAGCGGACGGGTGCAACCAGAGCCGGAAGTCTTGGACGAAGGACCAACGGGTTCGCGGAGACACCGAATACCCGATCGGAGGGTTGTTGAATCCGTGTGAGCACGACATCGTGGGCCGACTGCGCCAGCGGTTGGGGCGGGAGCCGATCTCGGCGGATGAGTTGTTGGTGCACTTCGAACCGGCAGATGAGGAAGACGCTGCTGCTGCCAATACCGCGATGGACCTCCTCCATGTGCACGCCTCCCGAAAGGAGAATGGGCGGCTGCTGCGCGCGAGAATCCACGCGCGCTGGCTACGCGTGCAGGGATGCCTGAATCGGCTGTGGAGGCGACCCGATGAGCAGACGCATCGATCGGAACCGAAGATGCTCGTCGCCCGCGATTCGCCGTTTGCTGGCCTGATGCGGTCGTACGTACTCTCGCTCGACCGTGGACTGTTCGCGGAGCTGTTTCCCGACGCACCCGAGCTGTCGGCCCGCTGACTCAGACGTCGTCGGATTCCTCGAGTGCCGCCCGGATCGCGCTCCGGCGCTCCTCGGTCTCGTCGGACACCCCGTGCTCGCGACGCCTCCGGGCTCGCCAGCGCAGGTTCTGGGCGACGTGGAGCAGGAACAGCAGGCCCAACATCCACTTGATGATGGGGATGTCCTCGAAGCCCGGAATCCCGTACAGGATGAGCGCACAGCACGCGAAGACGTCGAGGAGCTGGACGGCCCAGAACAGCAGCTCGCGGTCTTTCAGCCAGGGCAGGCGCACGATGGCGTTGTTCAACGCCAACAGCAGCGCCACCGACAGAACGATGCGGGTGCTCGGATCCATGGGGTGGACTATCGGGCGGGTCTGCCTCGCGCCTGCCGCGTGGTCTACGTCGGGCGATCGGGGAGATCGACCGCGACGTTCCAGCCCCGCGTGGTGCGACCGGTGACGCGGCCCCACACGGCCTGGCGGCGACCGTCGGCGTGCTCGGCCATCAACTTGACGCGTGCGGGCGGCTGGAAGCGCTGACCCACCGGATAGTGCCGCAACCAGGGGGTCCGATAGGCGACGGTGGCGCGTTCGGCCCGTGTGCGTCGGGCTTCTGGGACGTGTCGCTGCACGAGCGACCAGAAGTGGCGGTCCTGCATCGTGTTGTGGACGAACCGACCCTCGGGGTCGCGCGAGCCCCACAGCCGGCCGATCCAGCACGCAGATCCCGACAGGAACACGCAGCTGGGGTCGGTGAAGACCCGGCCGTCGCTGTCGTGGGTGTCGACGCGCATCTGCTCGCCGGTCTCGGCGTGGCACAACCATCGCTGCGCGCTGACGACGTCGGCGGCCCGGCTGGACTGCACCATGTGGGCCAGGTGGTCGGGCAGGAAGGTGTTGTCGACGTCGAGGTAGGCCAGGGCATCGACCCCGTGGGCGAGCAGGAAGGCGGAACCGACCGCCCGGGGCGTTCCACCGCCGTCGGAGGTGCGGGTGGGCAAGGCGATGCCGTGCACGGGCAGGTCGGTGGGAACGGGGAGCCGGGGAAGGGGGCGGCCGTCGGAGACCAGCACGAACACGAGCTCGGTGAAGTCCTCGCGAACCTGCGCGGCGACGGAGGCGATGCAGCGGGCGACGACGTCGTCGGGCTCGCCGACCCAGGGCGTGACGACGCCGATCCTCACAGGGCGATGTTGTCGATCAGGCGCGTCGAACCCAGGAATGCTGCGACCATGGCGCGGCACGGACGATCGACGGTGGAGACGGGCTCCAGCGTGTCGGCGTCGACGATCTCGAGGTAGTCCACCCGGAGCTGCGTGGGCTCGCAACCGGCCTGCAGCACGGGGGTCCCGACAGCCAGGAGCTCCGAGACGTCCGTGGTGCCGGCTTGTCTGGCCTCCCGCATCGCGAACAGGGCCTGGTGGAGGTTCAGCGCGCGCTTGCGGTCGTCGACGGAGAGGTACTTGTTGCGGCTGGACAGGGCGAGACCATCGACGTCGCGCACGAGGGGGGCGCCGACGACCTCGACGGGCAGGGCCAGATCGCGCACCATGCGCCGGATCACGGCGAGCTGCTGGTAGTCCTTCTCGCCGAAGCACGCGACGTTGCAGCCGGTGACGCCGAACAATCGGGAGACGACGGTGGTGACGCCGCCGAAGTGGTCGGGACGGGATGCGCCGCAGAGCCGCTCGGTGAGGCGGTGGACCGCGACCCGGGTGGTGAAGTCGTCCGGGTAGAAGTCGTCGGGGACGAACAGGACGTCGACACCGTGGGCTTCGCACTTGGCGGAGTCGCCTTCGGGGTCGCGCGGGTACTGATCGAGGTCCTCGCCGGGTGCGAACTGCAGGGGATTGATGAAGATCGAGGCCACGAGCAGATCGACGTCCGGCCGCAGGTGATCCATGAGGCTGGTGTGGCCCGCGTGGAGGAAGCCCATCGTGGGCACGAACCCGATGCGCTCCGCCCGATGTGCACGCGCCCAGGCCTGCATCTCGGCCGTTCGGGTGAGGGTGATCATGCGCGGGCGCTGCCCGAAACACCGGAGATGACGGCTTCGATCTCGGCGGTGGAGAGCATCTCGGACCCGGACTTCGCTTTCTCGAAGATGGCGGAGACCAGGGGTTCGGTGGGTTCGTAGCCGTGTTTGTACAGCCAGTACCGGATGTTGGACTCGCCGGATTGGTGCCCGATGGTGATCTCCTGCTCACGACCGAACCAGGCGGCGGGAACGCCGGAGTAGATGCGGTCGGCGAGCCAGGTGTCGCCCTTCTTCTCGGCCTTGATGACTGCGGCGGCGTGCACGCCCGTGCCCGTGCGGAACGCGTCGTCTCCGAACACGGGGTAGTTCACGGGAACGTCCCACCGCACGGCTGCAGCGACCTTCTCGACCAGCTTGGCGAGGGGGCTGACGTCGTGGTTCTCGCTGCCCAGCAGGCGCAGGTTGACGAGCACCTGATCGGTGGCGGTGTTGCCCACCCGCTCGCCCACGCCCAGCACGGTTCCGTGGACCCGATCGACGCCGGCATCGATGGCGTAGAGCGCGTTGACCAGCGCGAGACCCCGGTCGTTGTGGCCGTGCCAGTCGATGGTGATGCGGTCGGCCACCCCGAGCTCGTCGAGCAGATCGCGGGTCCACTTGACCAGGTTGAACACGCCGTTGGGGGTGGCGTGCCCGACGGTGTCGCAGAGCACGAGCCGGGTGGCCCCCTCTTCGATGGCGGCGGTGAACAGGCGCTTCAGGGTGGCGGGCCGCGACCGCACGGTGTCCTCGGTGACGTAGGAGGTCGGAACCCCCGCGTCGGCCGAGAGCTTGATGGCGCTGCGCGTGAGCTCCTCGAGGCGGTCTTCGCCCCAGGACTCGGCGTACATCCGGATGGGCGAGCTTCCGATGAAGGCCATCACCTCGACCGGAACGCCGGTCTGCTCGCTGATCTCGAGGATCGGCCGGATGTCGTTGGCGTGCGTGCGCGCCGCGCATCCGGGCCGGATGGGCAGGTTCTCGTCACGGATGAGCTCGACGAGCGCCTTGCTGTCGGCCACGGCGCGGGGTCCGGCTCCCGGGAGCCCCACGTCGACGGAGTCGATCCCACACTGCGCCATGAGCCGCACGATCTCGAGCTTGTCGTCGAGATCGGGGTCGAAGGCGCTCGGGCACTGGATGCCGTCGCGCAGGGTCTCGTCGTGCACCTCGACCCGGCGCAGGGGCGGAGATGAGCGCTCTCCGATGATGTTCCAGTCGTGGATGACATCGGATGCGTCCAGGTCGCCCATACATCCTCCTCTACGGGGTCTCGGGGTCGGGCAGCGTACTACAGCGCGGGACTACAGGGCCTCGACGACCACCGCAATTCCCTGACCGCCACCGATGCAGGCGCTGGCCAGGCCGAGCTTCTCGCCGCGCTCGCGCAGGGCGTGGATGAGCGTGGCGGTGATGCGCGCGCCGCTGGCACCGAGCGGATGGCCGAGCGCGATGGCGCCGCCGTTGACGTTGGTGATGGTCCGGTCGAGTCCGAGCTCCTTCTCGACCGCGATGTACTGCGGTGCGAAGGCTTCGTTGACCTCGACGAGCGCCATGTCGGACAGGCTGTGGCCGGTCATCTCGAGGGCGCGCTTGCTGGCGGGCACGGGGCCGATGCCCATGATGTTCGGATCGCAGCCCGACACGCCCCAGCCCTTGAGCCGCGCGATGGGCTCGAGGTTGTGCTGCTCGGCCCACTTGGCGTCGGCGATCACCAGGCTGGCGGCGCCGTCGCAGATGCCGCTCGCGTTGCCGGCCGTGACGAAGCCGTCCTTCTTGAAGACCGGCTTGAGCTTGGCCAGGGAGTCCGGCGTGGACGGGCGCGGGTGCTCGTCGACGTTGAACACGACGTCGCCCTTGCGGGTCTTGAGCGTGATGTCGACGATCTCGTTCGCGAAGAAGCCGCGCTCGTTGGCCTCGGCCCACCGTCGCTGAGTGAGCGCTGCGTACCCGTCGACCTCCCGGCGGTCGAGCTCGTACTTCTCGGCCAGGTTCTCGGCGGTCATGGCCATGGGGAGGCCCGTGTAGCTGTCGGTGAGGCATTCCCAGAGCAGGTCCTGCATCTTGGGCGGACGGCCGAACCGCGCGCCGTCGCGAAGGCCGTAGGTGACGTGGGGCGCCTGGCTCATGGACTCGGTGCCGCCGCAGAGCACGACGGAGGCCTGGCCCGTGAGGATCTGCTCTGCGCCGGTGACGATGGCCTGGAAGCCCGAGCCGCACAGGCGGTTGAGGGTGAGGGCCGGAACGGGGACGGGGACGTCGGAGCGCAGACCCACGTGGCGGGCCAGGTAGATGGCGTCGTTGGCGGTCTGCAGGACGTTGCCGTACACCACGTGGTCGACGTCGTCGGGCGCGACCCCGGCCTTCTCGAGCGCGGCCCTGGCGGTGGGCACGGCGAGATCGGTGGCGGTCATCTTCTTCAGCGAGCCGTTCATGGTGCCGAAGGCGGTGCGGACACCGGAGAGGATGACGATGTCGCGCTTGGCGATGTCGAGGTTCATGGAGGACTCCTGGTGAATCAGAGGTGGTTCAGCACGGCGTCTGTGGCCTGCTGCGTGGAGAGGGTTCCGCCGAGCTCGGTGGTGACCTGACCGGCCTCGAGCACGGCACGGACGGCGCGCTGCAGCTCGTCTTCCAGCCCGTCG
This sequence comes from Myxococcota bacterium, assembly GCA_965224055.1. Classification (GTDB taxonomy): domain Bacteria; phylum Myxococcota_A; class UBA796; order UBA796; genus JACKEQ01. The sequence continues at coordinate 9,237,297 of OZ245034.1, forward strand.
TGGCCGAGGTGGGAGAGCATCATGCCGGCGGAGAGCACGGTGGCGAGGGGGTTTGCGATGCCCTGGCCTGCAATCGTCGGGGCGCTGCCGTGCACGGGCTCGAAGAGGCTGACCCGGCCCGGGTGGATGTTGCCGGACGCCGCGAGCCCGATGCCGCCCTGCAGCTGGGCTCCGAGGTCGGTGACGATGTCGCCGAAGAGGTTGTTGGTGACGATGACGTCGAAGCGCTCCGGGGCGCGCACGAGCTCCATGCAGAGCACGTCGACGTACAGGTGGGAGGCCTCGATGTCGGGGTACTCCGACGCGACGTCCTTGAACGTGCGCTGCCACAGGTCGTGGCCGTGGCGCATCGCGTTGCTCTTGTCGGACATGCACACGTTGCGCTTGCCGTTGGCGTGCGCCCACTCGAACGCGGCCCGGACGATGCGCTCGACGCCCTTGCGGGTGTTGATCTCGGCCTCGATCGCGACCTCGTCGGGGGTGTTGCGCTTGAACTGGCCACCGACGCCCGTGTAGAGACCTTCGGTGTTCTCGCGGAACACGAGGATGTCGAGGTCGTCGGGGGTCTTGCCCTTCAGGGGGCAGTAGCGAGAATCCAGCAGACGGATGGGCCGCAGGTTGATGAACAGGTCGAGCTTGAAGCGGCTCCCGAGCAGGATGTCCTTGGCGTGGACGTTGGACTTCACCCGGGGATCGCCCAGCGCACCGAGGAAGATGGCGTCGTACTCGGAGCGCCACAGCTCGAGGGTCTCGTCGGGGAGGGTGGTGCCGTCGCGCAGGTAGCGGTCGGCGCCGAGATCGAAGGTGTCGAGCTGCAGGTCGAACCCGTCGCGGGCTGCCAGATGCTCGAGGATGCGGAGCCCTTGCGGAACGACCTCCTGGCCGATGCCATCTCCCGGAACGACTGCCACCTTCGCCATACGCCTTCGACCCCCGGCCCTTCGGACCTCGCGTGCAGTCGGGGTCTCTAACACGCGACTTCTCATCGAGGCGCGTTGCGTCACGTCAAAGGGGGCTGGCCGTCCACTCGCCGAGGGTCTCGTTGGTCTCGACCCAGCGGAGGCTGCCCGCCCACTCGCCCTGCAGGGCCACGGTGCTGTCGATCGCGAGGTCGCTCGGCTCCTGGGCCATCCAGTCGGTCTCGGCGGGTGCGGACCCCGTGAGCAGGATCCGGTCAGCGGCTTCGGCGGTGAGCTCGACCGTGCTGGTGAGGCGCAGTGCAGGCTCGCCGTTGGGGAGGCCCGTGTCCGCGGTGGTCTCGAAGGCTTCGACGGTGATCGACGCCTCCAGCACGTACCGATCGACGGCGCACTCCTGGTCGGGATCGGAGGGCGGTGGCGTCTCGGAGAGGTGCACGACGGGTTCGGTGGGGACCAGGGTGACGACCAGGTCGTGGGGTTCGGAGGGGGTCTGGTCGGGACCGGGGGTGAGCACGCCCACAGCCGTGGTGTCGAGGGCTGCGAGGACCTCGGCGGCCGAGAAGTCGAGCACCCCCGACGGGGTGTCGAGATCGTCGCCCTCGAGCCGGTCGACGACGTTGGTGCACGGCACGTCGACGTCCTGGCCGGTGTCGGTGGCGGGCGGCTCGACGTCTGTGCTGCCGGTGCACCCCGTGAGGCCGAGGGCGATGCCCAGCCAGAGCGATCGCCACGGTCTCCGTTTCGTCGTGATCGTGCTGCGATTCATCCTGGTCCCATCCAACGCCACGTTCTCGACCTTAGCGTCGTCGGCCGGGTGCTGCGCACATGCCCGGGTCGCCGGAGTTCGACAGCCCGAGGATCACGGCCCGCCGATCAGAACGTCCCGAAGATCCCGGCCGGACTGCCACCGAGGATCCGCAGCCCCGCGTTGTGGCGCTTGACCCGCTCCCGAACCTCGTCGGGGGTGTAGTGGGCCTCGATCTTGCGCGGGTGGCTGCGTTCGTCGGCCAGCGCCACCACGAGCTGGCCCACGCCGATGCCCGTGATGCCGGCGCCCACCCCGGTCGTGACCCACCACGGGGTCTGGTCGGCGTTGTCGTTGATCGCCGCGATCCGCCCGATCTGACCGACGTACATCAGGCCCGAGCCGATGATCGACATCCACAGGCCGCGGCCCCGCATGCGATCGAAGCGCCGGTAGGTGCGAAACACCTCGACGTCGCCGCTCGCGCTCGCGAACTGCGGGACGGTGATGTTGCGTCCGCGGTCGTCGACGACGGTGCCATCGAGTCCGGTGCGCCACAGGCCCAGGTAGCGCATGGTGCAGCTGCCCTGAACCCAGCCCACCCAGCCCTCGTCGAGCCGCTGGATCCCGAGCGCACAGGGGGCACCGATCTCGGCTCGCAGCTCGAGCGCGACTTCGTCGGGGTCGACGCTGGGAGGAATGGCCTCCACGCGGACATCGAGGTCGGACAGGGGCGACTGCAGGGTGCGGACATCGCCCACGACCGGGAGCGTGACCCGCATGACCCCGCGCGTGCGTCGGATCCACGCCACGACGTCTTCGTCCGACGCGAACACCTGGGTCCGCTCCGGCGCTGCGAGGGCGATCGCGGACCACAACAGGAGCATCACGGAGTCTGTATCCGAACACACGCGCGAGCGGCGTGATCAGCGCGAGCGGATGTCGTTCACGGCCAGACGGGCCCCGTAGCGCGGCGCCTTCTGGCCGCTGCGACCGAGCAGCTGGACGACCCGCCGCTTGTGGCCTGCGTACGGGGCCAGCAGCTCCATCATCCGCTCGTCGGTGCCGCGGGGTTCGCCGGCCAACAACCAGCTGACGGTGTTCTTCAGGTGGTAGTCGCCCACCGCCACCGCATCGGGGTCGCCCAGGGCCACACCGACGACGAGATTGGAGGTCCAGGGCCCGATTCCGCGGACGGCCTGCAGGCGGCGATGCGCGTCGGGGAAGGTCATGTCGACGGTCTCTTCGAGCCGGTTGGCGACCCGTGCGGCGTGCAGCAGGATGCCCGCCCGCTTCCGCTCGATGTTCATCGGGTGCAGGTGGTAGTAGGCGACGGTCTTCAGGGTGGCGGGGGAGGGCGGCACCAACAGCTCGATGGGCCCGGGAGCGGGGTGTCCGTAGCGCCAGTACAGCGCCTTTCGGGAGGCGTTCGCGCCGCGGACGGTGACCTTCTGGCCCAGCACGATGTTCACGAGGCTGTCGAAGACCCGCCCGGTGTGGCCGAGCCGGAGGCCGCGGTTGCGTCGGATCAGCTCGGCCAGCAAGGGGTGATCGGGCTGAAACCCCTCTGGACGGTCGAGGGCGCCGACCCATCCGGGTGCCCGGTCGAGAACCCACTCCGCTCCTGGCCCCCACGCTTCGGCGTGAACCCCCTCTGGATGCCGCGCGAGGGCGAGGGTGGCCGGACCATCCGGGGTGGAGGTGGCCCGGTACAGCGTGCCGTCGACGAACCGCGCGATCGGTGCTCGCATCCCGGCCTTGCCGAGGCTCGCGAGCGTGCCCCGGAAGTCGTAGGGGGGCGGGATCCGGATCAGGCGCTCGGGCATGCGTGCAGGTATCCTGGGACGAATGCACGCGAGGGCGATGTGCGGACGGATTCCGAAGGAGTGGAGCTGCACCTGCGCACGGCGTTCGGCCGGGCGCAGATCCCCGCGTTGCTGCTGTTCTGCGTGGTGGCGCTGGTGGGTCTCGGGGTCGCGATCGGTGCGATGCAGATGGAGGATCGGGCGTCGATCCGCCCCCGGACCGAGACCCTGGAGATGGAGGTCACCCGGTCGAAGCTGCGGGACGAGGTCCGGCTGGGACCGGAGCACGAAGCCATCGTGAACCGCGGCAGGGGTTGGTACGAGGCGTGTCGCGCGCACCAGCTCCTGTCCACGCCGGACGATCCGTTCGCGGGCACGTCGGCGCTGCCGTTCAGCTCGCACCTGCCCATGCCCGACCTGATCGACCACGTGATGGCGGGGGGGCTTCCGTCGATCGATGCGTGCAGCTCGACCACCTCGGTGCCGACCGCACTGTGGGAAGCCGGGCAGGAAGGGGACGTCGCGAACCCGTTCTACCCCCAGGGGGTCCCCATCACCCCCGAAGCCATGAGCGAGGCACGCGCGCGCTTGCAACCCCTGCTCGAACGGGAGTGGGGCGGGCTACAGCGCGGGTGGTTCGCATCGGAGGGTGGCCTCACGGAGCCCGGAACGCTGACGCTCGAGGTCCCGTACGTGGTGCCGGAGGTCACCGCGGTTCAGGCGGCGGGGTCGCTCGAGCTGGCGCTGGCCTCGGCCGCGACGTCGGTGTTCGCGCTGCTGCTGCTGTTCGTGCTGGCGATGGTGCCAGACCGGGTCCGGTTGGCGTTCGGCCTGCGCGGTGTGGGGCTGGGCCGGAGGGAGGTGTCGGCCCAGGATGTCGAGGGGGTCGCGTTGGAGGGCGGCCGGGTGGTGGTGACGCTGAAGAGCGGGTCGGTGCTCCGGAGCCCGCGCCTGGACGAGCCTCAGCAGGTGGAGCCCTTCATCGACCAGTACCAGCGGCTCTCCAGCCCGGTGCACGTCCCGGACAGCCCGGAGCTGCAGGCGCTGCGGGGTCAGCGAGCCGCTTCGGGGAACAGGTCCTCGATCGGGTAGAGCTGCTGGATGGTGCTGCGGGGCGTGCGCGTGGGGTACTGCGCGAACGCCCGACGAGCGGCTTCCTCGTTGCCCAGCGCGTGCAGGATCAGGCCGTCGACCACGAACCAGACGTCGTCGAGCAGCTCGGCGCCCCCGGCCTTCTCGGCGGCGTCTCGGCGGAGTCGCGTGGCCTGGTAGAGGTTGCCGGCCAGGGCCTCTGCCGTGGCTGCGGTGTGCATCCGCGCGATGGAGGGATCGCTCGAGGCCTCGTGGATCATGGTCTTGGCCAGCTCGACGTGCTCGGGACCCCGGAACAGCAGGCGCCACGCGAGGTTGTTGAGCTCGCCGGGCGGCACGCTCTTCGCGGCGTACGCCTCGGAGGTGAGGGCATCGGCTTCTTCGCTGCGACCCGCGGCATCGAGGGCCAGCGCGCGGGTCTGCAGCATGGCGCGATCGAACCCTTCGACCTCGAGCGCGGCTTCGGGCTCGCCGGCTGCGATGCGGACGTTGATCCTGTGGAGGAGGCCGACCGGCTCGGGGACGGTCTCAGCGAGTGCGTCCACCCATTCGTAGTCGGACGGAGAGAGCTGCCAGGTTCGATAGCGAGCGCTCCAACGGGACATCGCGACGAGCCGCCGCGTGACCCCGGGGTCGAGCTCGTCGTACCAGGCATCGAGGATCGGAATCGCGGGCTCCGGAGCCTCGCTCTCGGCTGTGAGGATGGCAGCCAGGCGTGCGACCACCTCGGGGTCCTGAGGGTCGGGCCACACGGCACGCAGCTGGGTGATGGGGTGGTTGGCGAGCCGTCTGGCGATCTCGGGGTCGTCGAGGCCGTCGAGCGCCCACTTGATCCACGTTCGCGCACCCTTGTCGTCGCCGGCCAGCGACCGTGTGAGCGCCTCTTCACCGAGCTCGGCCATGTTGATGCCCGGCACCCGGATCCGCAGACCCTCGTCGGTGCGGACGACGAAGAACGTGCTGGTGCCCCCGAACACCGTGGATTGCACGCGCCACCCGGTCTTCCGATTCCCCTCCACTTCGGTCTCGCCCAGGGCGTAGAACGCGCCGACCATCGCATCCTGGGCGAACGGCAGCTCCCGGAACGGCCGAACCGACAGGGTCGTCTTCAGGTTCGGGAAGTCCAGGATGTCGGGGTGCATCAGCTCGATTGCGGCATCGGGGTCTTCGAGGGCCATGCCCAGGAAGCGGTACCAGATGTTCTCGGGCTTGTCGGGGAGGGACCGCCAGTCGGTGTAGCCGTCGGCGATGGTGGTGTTGATCGTGCGACCCATCTCCGGGTTCGGGGCGTAGTCGATGGTCTTCATCCGCAGCAGCGCGGCAGGACGCGTTCGGCCCGCCCAGTCCAGGTTCGCGGCGGCATCCACCACCAGCTGTGCGCGCTCGGACCGATCCGTGGTTCGTGACCGGGCCTCGCGCCACGCGTCCTCGACGTCGTCACACGCTGCTGCGGCCACCATCATGGCGTCCTGGTTGTCGACCCGGGCAGCGAGCTCGGCGGCCTCGTCACATCGGTCGAGGGCGAGCAGGGCCAGGGCGTGGTTGACCCGCATCAGCCCGTCGTCTGCGAGCGCTTCGCGCTGTTCGGCCGCCTTCGCGATGGCCTCGAAGTCGGTCCCGGGGCCCCAGCGAACACCGGTCTCGTACTCCAGCGCGACGATCAGGTTCTGGTACTCGTCGGGGTCGTCGGATCCGAGCTCGATCGACTTCTCGAGGGCGGTGATGGCGTCCTGGGCGCGCATGGGGGGCTCGTTCCAGCGCCCGACGCGATCGGACAGGGCCACCGACCCGCGCAGACCGTACGCGAACGCGGACTCCGGTGCGCGCTCCAGCACCTCGTCGTACAGATCGTACGCAGCATCCCGGAGTCCCAGGGTCTCCAGGATGGCGGCTTCGACGACCCAGGGCGTGGGATCGTCGGGGTGGGCGGCCTTCTGGGCGTCCAACAGCGCGACGGCGTCGTCGTAGCGGTCCTCGTCGGCGGCGGTCCACGCTTCGTGGGTGAGGACGACGTGGTGGTCGGTCTTCTGGAAGTCCACGATGGCGGTTCGGAACGCGCGCGCCTCGTCGGGGGTCATCCGACCGTCCCCGCTGTCGAGCTGCTGGACGACGGTGACCTGGTCTTCGGTCGTGTCGATGGTCTGGGTGAACCGCACCGGACCGTGGGCGATCTCGACGGGCTCGGGCAGCTTGGTGGGCACGAACCCGCTCGGGACGTCGACGGTGAGGGTGGACCGACCCTGATGCGGACCGAAGACGAACGGTTCCGTGCGGTCGGTGAGCATGTCGCCGTCGTCGGGTTCCGGGCTGTACAGCACCCTGGGGAGGTCGTCGTAGGCGAAGTCGGCGGGCAGGACGAACACCGCGTCGAACATGCCCCTCCCGATGGTCGCGGGGTCGTCGGCCGTGACGGAGACCCGGTAGGGCGTGTCGATGTCGCGAGGGTCGGTGGCTTCGTGGGCGACGTACTCGCCGGCCAGGGCGGTGTCGACCCACTTGGACAGCGCTTCTTCGAGCTCTTCGTCGCTCGTGAGCTCCCACATGTCGCCGCGGAGCTGCCCGCCGACCCAGCCCGACACACCGGTCTCGACGTCGACGAGGCGCCCGCCCGCGAGGCCCTCGAAGCGATGGCTGCGCTCGTGGGTGATGCGCGCGGTGCTGGACGAGGGGCTGGGGGTCTTCAGGAGCTCCGGGCCGTCGGGGTCGATCACCAGCGCGTTCCGACCCTGATCGGACCAGGGCACCTCGTCGACCGGACGCAGTGCATCTGTGGGGTCGAGCCACTGCGCGGGACGGGTTTCGGTCGGGGGCAGGTAGGCGATGGCGTGGTTGAGCCGGTTGGCCGACACGTGATCGGGGAGCACGTCGAACCCGAAGCCCGATCGCAACAGGGCCAGGTGGGCTTCGATGTCCACGGCGTCCAGCAGCGCCACGAGCAACGCGGCCTTGTCCTTGCAGTCGCCGTAGCCGCGCTTGGCGACCTCTCCGGGGGAGACCGGGAGGATGGCCGCCGATCCGAACTCGAGGCCGGTGTAGCGCACGTCGTCGCGGGCGATGGCGTACGCGGTGGCGATCCGGGATTCGTCGTCCGGCGCGGCCCGAACGCGCTCGACCCATGCATCGAGCCCGTCTACATCGAACGGATCGCCGAGCTGCTCGAGATAGGCCTCGCCCACGTCGGTCCAGTCGGCATCGGAGGTGTCGACGATCAGCAGGGGCTGGCCGGGGTCGTCGTTGGGCAGGAAGCTGGTGCCCTCCCAGGCGTCGGGACGTTCGCGGGTGACCTGGACGGTGGTGGTGCCCTTGCGGGTCCGCGACTCGATCTCGATGCCTTCGGTCTCGCGTCCGAACAGCTGCGACTCGACTGCGCGGCTGGCGTCCACTTCGGCGCGTCGGACGAGGTAGGCGGTGTCTTCGTGGCTCCCGAGCAGGGAGAAGTACGCAGCGTCGAAGCCCCCGATGAACGGCGTGTGCTGCTGGGTCTGGATGACTTCCTCGACCACCGTGCCCGGCGTGATCCGGGGCAGGGGCGCGCGCAGGGAGCGCCGGTCGTCGAACATGGTCTGGGTGGACTGGCTGGAGCCGGTCTCCTGGATCGTGGATGGGTCGAGCTCGATGACCTCGCCTTCCGGCGTGATCACCCGCGCCTTCAGCACGGGGCGCTCGTTGAGCCAGGGAGCCCAGCTGGCGGTGGTGACGCTCCAGCCGTCCCGGGCGTCGGGGTCGCGCAGCTGCCAGATCAGGCGCGTGGTGACCGTTCGACGCCCCTCGGCATCGACCGCCACGACCTCTTCGTCGAGCAGCACGGCGACCGCTGCATCGGTCTCGAAGCCCTCGGCCACCTTGCGCAGCGTGTCGGGATCAGATTCGAACGGAGTGCTGCGCACCCAGCCCGGGGGCTTCGCCCACACCACCATCGCCAGCATCCAGACCACTCGATCCCTCCGGCTCCCCCCCTAATACTCGAAGGGGAAGGGCGCGGGGGCAGGTGCTCCGAGGTTCAGCGATACGCCTCGATCCAGCGGGATCCCCACCAGAACATCCCGATGTACAGGACGCCGAACACCGCTGCGAGAGCGAAGGCGCCCAGGGGCCCCCAGAACGCGGGGGCGTTGATGGTGGCGAGGTAGAACGCCCCGAACACGACGGGGGTTCCGCAGACCACCGCTGTGAATCCCAGGCCGAGCGTGGGCTCGGGGTCGGGTGGCCGGCTGTGCGGGCGACGGGGACGTTCGGGTCCGTCGGGCTCCAGGGGCTCGAGCGGGATGTCGAACCCGGTGTCCTCGAAGCAGACCAGATCGGCCTCGTCGACGAGGAAGCCGTCGTTCATAGGAGTGTCGAGGTCGTGGTCGAAGTCGGAGGAGTCGCTCATGGGTCGAGTCTACCCCAGCGCTCGAGGGTCGGGCCGAGCAGCCGGGGAACCTCCCGCAGAGAGGGGACGTCCGGACACCCGCAGAGCAGCATCGCCACCCGGACCTCGTGCAGGAGCTCCCGTGCGGTCTGCAGCGCCTGATCGCGGCCGCCGTCGTTGTGCGCCTGCAGGAAGGGCCGCGCCATGCCGCCCGCATTCGCGCCGAGCGCGAGGGCCCGCGCGATGTCGAGGCCGCTCTTCACGCCGCCGGTCGCGATGACGCCGAGATCGAGCCCCGACAGCTGGAGCACGCTCGCGGCCGTGGGGATTCCCCAGTCCCAGTACAGCTGCCCCAGGCGTTCGGTGGCTGCTCGGGCACGGAGCGTCTCGACGCCCACCCAGCTGGTGCCCCCGGCTCCACCGGTGTCGACCCAGCGCACGCCGGCTTCGCGCAGCCGCTTGCCCGTGCGTCGGGAGATGCCACAGCCGGTCTCCTTGGCCAGCAGCGGCACGTCGAGGACCTCGCCCAGGCGCTGGTAGGTCTCGAGGCCGCCGCGGAAGTCGGTATCGCCGCCGTCCTGGACCACTTCTTGAGCGGGGTTGAGGTGGATGGCCAGCGCATCGACCCCGGTGGTACCGACGAGATCGACGATCTGCTGGTCGGAGGCATCGCGGGCCTGCACCACCCCGAGGTTGCCGATGATCACGGCGTCTGGAGCGACATCCCGCACCTGGTAGCCGAGCTCGATGCCGTTCTCGAGGAGCGGGCGCATGGACCCGAACCCGAAGGCGATGCCGAGCTCCTGGGCGACGGACGCGAGGTCTTTGTTGATGCGCTCGGCGCGCTCGATGCCCCCGGTCATGGCGGCGATGACGAGGGGGCCCGAGAGCGGCTTGTCGACGACGGTGGTGGACAGATCGATGGCGCCCACCTCGAGCTCGGGCAGGCTGTCGTGCAGCAGCTGCACCTCTTCGAAGAGGGTGGAGGTGCCGCGGAAGGCGACCTGGTCGGTGGCGCACAGGTCGAGGTGGTCGGCCTTTCGGGATCGGATGTCGGGCATGGTCCCTCCCTAAGGAGCCCGATGCGGTGGGTCGAACACCACGTCGAGCACGGTGTGTCCCATCGCGCGGCAGACCCCCGAGAAGCCCGCGGGATCGGGCACGAACGCGACCACACAGTCGCCTCCGCCCGCACCAGAGGGCTTGGCGGCGCCCCCGGCTGCTTCGGCCGCGGCGACCAGGGCGTCGATGGGGGGGGTTCGGTAGTCGATCCCGGCTGCCTCGGTCATCTGGCACAGCAGTCGCCACGCCTCCCGCGCGGTGTCGATCGGAGCGTCGGGGAACCGCGAGACCAGCCGGTCGTTCGACGCCACGAAGGCCGCGTGATCCGACGGGTTCGCAGCGGCCCAGGATTGGTAGGCCTCCACGCGGGGCCCGGTCTTCGCGCTGGTGCCGGTGTAGATCACGACGGGGTCCGGGAGGACGGCGGGGGTGGCCTGCCCGTCCCGAAAGTGCAGCCCGCCTCCGAGGGCCGCGGCGGCGATGTCGATTCCGGACCCGGAGCCCTGCACGGCGCGATGGACCTGGATTCCCAGGGCGCACAGTTCGTCGGGGCTTCCCGGGAATCCTCCGGCCCTCAGGGCTGCGACGGTGGCCGCTGCAGACCCGCCCATGCCGGGTTTTCCGGGCGTGTCGAGGGGCGCGCGGTCGGTGAACACGTAGTCGGCGGCCGGGGCATCGACGGCCTCCAGGGCCGCCCGGACGAAGCGGTCGTCGCCGGTGGGGGTCTGGATGCGCAGGGAGTCGGCGGGCGTGACGGTGCAGGAGACCCCGTGCGCCACGGCGGTGACGAGGGCGGCTCCCCCACGGACCACGGCGTACTCGCCCAGCAGCACGAGCTTGCCGCTGGCGTGATGGATCACTCGTCGTCCTCGACGAAGGCTCCCGGACCCGGGTGGAGCACGTGGATGCGGGATGCGTGGGGCTGGAGGGCTTCGACCACCCGCTCGGCATCCGGCGCCATGCAGAGCACCTTCACCTGGGGCCCGGCGTCCATCGTGGCCCAGGCGCCGATGCCCTCGCGGCGGAGCGCACCCACCTCGTGGAGCACCGCCATGGTCTGCGGAAGCCAGTACAGGATGGGCGGATCGCTGGACATCATCACGCTGTGCATCTTGAGCGTGGAGCGCTCCATGACCGCGCCCAACGCTTCGATGTCGCGGTCGTAGACGGCCTCGCGCGCGATGTCCATGTCGGCTTCTGCGGCGTCCACCCAGCTCTTGTAGAACGGGCTGGTCTTGCGGCTGCGCTCCATGCCTTCGGTCGAGCCCACGGGCTTCTTCTGGTCGGTGACGATGACGACGACCATCGCGACGGCCCAGTAGGACCGGGCTGCGAGCGGTACGCCGTGGGAGTCGCTGCCGTCGGGGCGGCTGCCGGTCCTCCACTCCACGAACCCGCCGAACAGGCTCCGGCAGGCCGAGCCGCTCCCGCGTCTGGCCAGGATCGACAGGGCGGTGCGGTCCTCGTTCCGGCCGGCAGCCCGGGTGGCGGCCACGGCCAGGGCTGCGAAGCCCGACGCCGAGCTCGCCAGGCCTGCGCCCGAGGGAAAGTTGTTCTCGGTGAGCACCATGCAGCCTGGCCGCTTGGGGCTCAACAGGTCGAGGAAGTCGGTGACCCGCGTGGCGAAGCCGGGGTTGGCCGGGGCTCCATCGACGTGCACGGCATCTTCGTCGACGCCCCACACCACCTGGGTCCGGGTGCGGAAGCTGTCGAGGGTGAGGGACAGCGACGGCACGGCTGGCAGGTTGAGCGCGACGCTGCGCTTGCCCCAGTACTTCACGAGGGCGATGTTCGGATGCGCGATGGCGGTGGCGGTCTGCATCAGGAGTCCGTCGGTCTGGGAGTCGTCATTTCTCGGGAACGGGCAGGCCGGCCTCGACGCAGCAGGGCGCACAGCGGAGCGCACACCCCTTCTCGAGCAGTGCCTGGCGCTCATCGCCCTCGGTCTGGGTGGCCATCCTCCCGCACGCGTCGCCGGTGCCGAAGGTGCAGGCGCGCTCGTACAGCGGCATCACGTCGTCCCACGAAGCCCCGTCCTTGCGGCGGAAGTCGGCCAGCAGTTGGCAGGCGTAGCCGTCTCCGCCCGTGCAGGTGGGCTCCAGGAACGGCTCGTAGTCCTCGCCCAACCGACGGGCTTTGAGCCCCCACTGCACACAGCCCGCGGGGTTGGTGTCGACGCAGCCCTTGCCCCAGCTGGGGTCGAGCTCGGCAGGGGAGGGCTCAGAAGATGGTGCAGGCTCGGGGGTGTTCTCGGCATCGGTGGCCGAAGGGCCGGGATTCGTGGGCTCGTTGGACCCACAGGCCGTGACGAGGCCGACCCACAGGCACGCGACCCCGAGCTGGCGTGCGCGAGGCGTCACGCGGGGCTCCTGACCGTCCAGGCTTCGTACCCGGCACGCTCGACCGTCGCGAGGAGGGGTGCGGGGTCGTCGATGAGCGCCAGGACGACGCCACCCCCCCCGGCTCCCGACAGCTTCGCGCCGTGGGCACCCGCCCCCATCGCCATCGCGACGAGCTGGTCGAGCACGGGGGTCGAGAGACCGAGCTGGCGGAGGTAGGTCTGGTTCTCGGTGAGCAGCTCGCCGAGGGACGGGGGGTCTCCGAGGACCGCACGAGCGGCGTGGACCAGCGCTCCGATGTCGGCGATGATCTCCTCGGACTTCGCGCCGCCTTCCTTGACCTTGGCCACCATCTCGGCCGTGTTGCCGCCGGACCCGCTGTCGATGGCGACGATGCCGCACGGGGGGGTCTGGACGGTGCGGATGGGCTTGCCCTTCACGAACCACACGCTCTCGCCGCGCATGGCCACCGCGACGTCGAGACCCGACGGGTCTCCGTGGAACACCTGCTCCATCTGCATGGCCTTCGACGACACGTCGGTATCGCTCTCGAGGCCCATCGCCCGGGCGACCGCGACCGCGAGTGCGGCACTGGACCCGAGCCCGACGCCCACCGGCAGCTCGCTCTCGAGGACGATGCGCTGGCCCCCGTCGGGGAACACGGCTTCGAGGGCTTCGTACAGGCGGTCTTCGTGGCGGGGCGACCACAGATCGTGGTCGACCTGCAGCGGGCCGGCGGCGGGCTCGATGGTGACCGTGGTGTGCAGATCGACGGGCACCGCGATGGCAGGGTGCCCGTAGACCACGGCGTGCTCGCCGCACAGGATGAGCTTGCCGTTCGCCTGGCCCTTCATCGGTTCCCTCGGATCTGGACGAGGAGCTTGCGGGCTCGCTCGACGCTGAATTCGCCCGAGCCACACAGGCCGTCGATCACCTCGGGGATCTCGACGGGCTGCGCGCCGGCCGTGGCCGCGATGGTGCGGGCGTGCATCCGCATGTGGCCGGCCTGGATGCCCTCGGTCGCGAGGGCCTTGAGCGCCCCCATGTTCTGGGCGAGCCCCACGGCTGCCGTGATGGCCGACAGCTGGCGGGCGGTGGTGACCCCCATCATCGCGAGGTTGTCCTGCACGGTGGGGTGCACCTTGATCGGGCCGCCCACGACCCCGAGCTGCAGCGGCACCTCGATGGTGCCCGTGAGCAGACCATCGGCGTAGCGCCAGGTGGTGACGGGGCGGTACTGGCCGTCTCGGGCTGCATACGCGTGCACGCCGGCTTCGACCGCCCGCCAGTCGTTGCCGGTGGCCAGGCACACGGCATCGATGCCGTTCATCACGCCCTTGTTGTGGGTGGCTGCGCGGTAGGGGTCGGCCCAGGCGAAGCGCCAGGCGCTCGCGATGTCGGCTGCGACCTGATCGCCGTGCTCGCCGAACGCCGATGCGGGCACCACCACCCGGGCTCGGGCGAGCCGCTGATCGGCCAGGTTGGACAGGATCCGCAGCGCGACCCGACACCCGGTGATCTCCTCGAGGGGGGCCGCCAGGCGCTCGGCCACGGTGTTGACCATGTTGGCGCCCATCGCATCCATGCAGTCGAGGTGGAAGTGCACCACGACCATGTCTTCGGAGGGGTAGCCGGGCTCTTCGTAGCGCAGGTGGCGCACGTTCAGATCGCGCAGACCGCCGCCGCGCTCGACCAGGCGGGGGTGGATCCCGGATGCGAGTGTGACGAGCTCGTCTCGGTGGGCCTCGATGGCGGACACGGTCGCGTCGACGTCCGTGACGTCGAGCAGCTGGATCTGCCCGATCATGACCCCGGGGTCGGCATCGGCCTCGAAGCCATCCGTGCCGCCGTGCTTGGCGGCGTTGCGTGCGAGTCGAGCCATGTTGGAGACGGCTGCGACGACCGAGGGTTCTTCGACGACCATGGGAACGAACTGATCGTCACCGTTGATGCGAAAGTTGACCGCGACGGCATTGGGAAGCGCGAACGTGCTGATCACGTTCTCGACCATCAGGTCGGCTTCCTGCAGCGACAGCCCCTCTTCGCGGTACCGGGCGACCCGCTCGTCGGACAGGGCATCGCGCTCCGAGAGCGCAGCGAGCCGCTCGTCGGGATCGAGACGATAGAACCCAGGAATCCGACTGGTCACGGCTCCAACTCCTCGAGTGTTCCCGCGTAGAATCCATCCAGCGTGCGCTGATATCGCGCTTCGACCACCTTGCGCTTCACCTTGAGTGATGGGGTGAGCAGACCGGCCTCCAGCGTGAGGTCTTCGTCCAGGATGGCGAAGCGCTTGACGGTCTCGAAGCTGGGGAGCTGGCGATTGACCTCGTCGATGTGCGCCTGGATCAACGCCCGCACGACATCCAGGCCCGGCCAGACGGTGGGATCGGTGGACAGCCCCTCGCGCTCGGCCCAGTCGGTCATCACGGCGCGGTCGAGGGTGATCAGCGCCGTGCAGAACGGCCGTTTGTCACCGTGCATCACCACGTGGGCGACGTAGGGGCACCGCCCCTTGAGCTTGTTCTCGAAGTTGGCCGGAGCGACGTTCTTGCCGCCCGCGGTGACGATGAGATCCTTCTTGCGGTCGGTGATCTCGAGGTGTCCGGACGGCAGCAGGACCCCGATGTCGCCGGTTCGCAGCCAGCCGTCCTCGGTGAGGACCTCTCGGGTGGTCTTGGGGTCGGCGTAGTAGCCCTGCATCACGCCGCGACTGCGCAGCAGCACCTCGCCATCCTCGGCGATGCGGAGCTCGCAGCCGGGCAGTGGCCGGCCCACCGTGCCGAACCGGTAGCTGTCGGGTTCGTTCACGCAGGAGGCCGCCGCGGACTCGGTCAGGCCGTAGCCCTCGAGGACCAGCAGGCCGGTGGCGTGGAAGAACTCGGCGATCTCGCGGGACAACGGCGCCCCGCCGGAGATGAAGAAGCGAATGCGCCCACCGAAGCGGGCTCGGATGCGCTCGAAGACCAGGCGGTCGGCCAGCTTGTAGCGGACCCGCAACATGCCCTTGGGCTCGCGGCCTTCCTGGCGAACCCGACTGACCTCCCGCCCGACGGACAGGGCCCAGCGGAACACCTTGCGCGCTGCGGGCCCACGCTGGTCGACGTTTCGGAGGATCTCGTTGTACGCCTTCTCGAAGATGCGGGGCACTGCGGCCATCCACGTGGGACGCTGCGCCGCCAGGTTGTCGAGCAGGTCGTCGACCGAGCCGTCGACCACCGTGGGGATGCCCAGGCGGATGAACGCCACTTGCATCACCTTCGCGAAGACGTGGGCGAGGGGCAGGAACAGGTACTGCCTGTCGGCCGGGCTGATGGCCCCCAGGCGGTCCATCGCTTCGGCTTCGTAGACCCAGGCGTCGTGCGACAGCATCACCCCTTTGGGCTCGCCGGTGGTGCCCGAGGTGTAGATGAGCGTGGCGAGGCTGTCGGGGGTGAGCGAGTCGCCGGCGTCGTGCACGGCAGACGGGTGGGTGCGGGCGTGCTCGCGACCATCGGCTTCGAGCATGGCCAGGGTCTGGACCCAGCCGTCGCTCGTGGGGTGCCCATCCAGCACCACCACCCGCTGGACGTCGGGAATCTGGTCGCGAACCTGCTGGAGCTTGGCGACCTGACTGTCGTCTTCGGCGAACACCACCACGCTGCCGGAGTGGTCGATGATGTAGGCGCAGTCGTCCGGGGTGGACGTGGGGTAGATGGTGGTCGTGGCGCCCGCAGCGGACTGGATGCCGAGGTCGCACAGGATCCATTCCACCCGGGTGCGCGCCAGGATGCAGCAGCGCTGCTCGGGCTCGAGGCCGAACGCCAGCAGGCCGGCCGCGATGTGCCGGATCCGATGGTCGGCCTGACGCCAGGTCAGGGTGGCCCACGCGTTGCTCCGCTCGGCGTCCCGGTAGGTGAGCGCTTCTCCGTCCGGAGTGCTGCCCACACGATGCCGCCACATGTCCACGACACTCGAGAACGAGGACGCGGACACACTCGGCTCTGCGCTGGCCGAAGAGCGACCGACCGTGCGGGAGACGGCCTCGGAGCCCGAAGTAGCGGCGGCCCCGCTCAGGTGGCCCTCGTCGCGAGCTTGATCTTGCCCTTCTGGAAGCCGGTCAGCACGGCAGCCTGCAGGTCGGAGCGGGCGCCCCACTTGTTTGCGTTGGTGGCCCAGCCCCGGCCGACGATCTCGATGCCGAGGTCGGTGGACCCGTTGAACACCACAGCGGGGCCGGGGTCGTCGAGGATGCGCTCGTCGTCGGTGAACGCCTTCTTCACGATGCCGGCGGCCTTCTCGAGGTTGGTGTCTGCCGCCAGCACGAACGTGACGTCGACGCGGCTGTTGGGCGTGGAGGTGTAGGTGGTGATCGGGCCCTTGAACACGACGTCGTTGGGCAGGGTGATGACGTTGCCGTCGGGGGTCTCGAGGACCGTGACGAACAGCTTCAGGGCCGTGACCTTACCGGTGTGCCCGCCGGTCGTGACGGTGTCGTCGACGTCGAACGGACGCAGCGACAGCAGCATGGCTCCCGACGCGATGTTGGACACGCTGCCCTGGAGAGACAGGCCGATGGCGAGGGTGACCGCACCGGCGATGGCGGCGAAGGTGGTCATCGGGATGCCGAGGACCGAGATGGCGCAGAACACCGCCACGATGATGACGGCCGGACGGACGAGGCTGACGATGAGCCGGCGGACGATGGGGTCGAGCTTGGTGCGCTCGAGCGCCATGTTGGCGGCGCCCGTGGCCCAGCCGGCCACGAAGTAGCCCGCAGCCACGATGAGCAGGGCGTATACGCCGTGCATGAGAAGAGTCGTTGAGATGTCCGGCATGGAGATGGGGCCTCGGTCTATCGCAGAACCACGCACATAACGCGTCCGTCGCGGGAGCCGAGAGGGCCGGCCTCAGGTGCGCTGCTTGGGGTCCAGCGCGTCTCGCAGGCCGTCTCCGAGGAGGTTGAACGACATCACCGCCGCGACGATGGCCAGCCCGGGGAACAGCGAGATCCAGGGGGCGTTGCGCAGGGGGTCGCGCCCCTCGTTCACCATCACGCCCCAGGTGGAGGTGGGGGGCTGCACGCCGAGCCCGAGGAACGACAGACCGGCTTCGGCCAGCATCGTGGAGCCGATGGCCAGCGAGCAGAACACGATGACCGGTGCCGTGGCGTTCGGGATCAGGTGGCGCAACACGATGCGGCCCTGCGAATAGCCCAGCGCCATCGCGGCCTGGACGAAGTCCTGCTGCTTGAGCGACAGCACCTGCGAGCGCACGATGCGGCTCACGCCCATCCAGCCCGTGAGGCCCAGCACGCCGATGATCAGGAACAGCCGTGCGGTGCCCCCGAGATCGATGATGCCGACCACGGCCAGGAGCAGGATGAGGCGGGGCATGGCCAGCAGCAGGTCGACGAACCACATGAGCGTGCGGTCGACCCAGCCGCCCAGGTAGCCGGCCGTCGCGCCCACGACCGTGCCGATGGTGGCGGTCAGGCTCACGGCGAAGAAGCCGATCATCAGGGAGATGCGGGCGCCGAACAGCAGCCGCGAGAACACGTCCCGGCCGCGTTCGTCGGTGCCCATGAGGTACTCGCCCCACCCGTGGGTCGCGGCGTCCTCGGTCCAGCCGATGATCGGAGCCAGGTTCTGCCACCAGCCGGGGGCGATGGTGGCGGGCCCGGCATCGACGAGGTCGGGGTCGAAGGGCGCGAGCAGGGGCGTGATCATCATCATGAACAGCAGCAGGCAGACGCCGTAGAAGCCGATCATCCCGCTTCGGTGCCGCCGGATCTGGCGCAGGAACACGTTGCGGTTGGAGTTGAACTCCTCTTCGGAGAGCGTGCGGGGGAACGCGCGCCGGTGGGCCCGGAACCAGAGCACGGGCAAGACGACCACGAGCGTGAGGAAGCCGAGCAGTGCGTGGAACCCGATGGGCGTGCCGGGCAGCGGAACCAGGGGGAGCACGACCTCGACGAGCCACAGGAGCAGGCGGATGACCAGGGTGGAGACCACCACGATGGCGCCGACCCGGAGCGGCTGAGGACGACTCGCACCGCCCATCCGGTACCCGGCGACGAGCAGACCCACGAACAGGCCCACGAGCCCGAACACGAAGCGCGCTGCAGCGAAGCCGGTGCGTGGGGTGAGGGCAGCGCCGAACCACCCTGCGAGGTCGGCGACCATCTGAGCGAGGTCGGCGAGGGAGGTGCCGCTCTCGGGGAGGACCAGTGAGATCAGGTTGGGCAGGCCGAGCACCAACGCGAACAGCCCGGCGGCCGTGAGCGCCAGCATCCCGATGCCGTGCACGACCTCGCCGACCAGCAGGTGCCCGAGGCCGGGGAACACGTAGCCAGCGTAGGTCTGCGGGGGCTGCGGCCCCTTCTCGGTCTTCTCGATGGCAGTCATCGGTGCATCGCCTCAGTCGTAGCGGATGCGGGGGTCGACGAGCGCGTACGACACGTCGGAGATGAGGTTGCCGGCCACCACGAGCAGGGTCGACACGAAGAAGCAGGCGATGATCGTCGGAGTGTCCTGCGTGAAGATGCTCGACACGATGAGCCGCCCCATGCCGGGCCAGGCGAACACCATCTCGACCAGCACGGAGCCGCTGAACAGGAACGGAATGGACAGGCCGAACAGGGTGATGATGGGCAGCAGC
Source organism: Myxococcota bacterium (assembly GCA_965224055.1). Classification (GTDB taxonomy): domain Bacteria; phylum Myxococcota_A; class UBA796; order UBA796; genus JACKEQ01. The sequence continues at coordinate 9,256,250 of OZ245034.1, forward strand.
GCGTTGCGCATCGCGTGCTTCAGGATGACGACGCGCTCGGCCAGGCCCTTGGCGCGGGCGGTGCGGATGTAGTCCTGCCGGATGACCTCGAGCAGGCTGGACCGCATGTAGCGCGCGGTTCCGGCACTGCTGGCGATGCCCATGGCCACGCCGGGCAGGATCAGGTGGTGCAGCATCGACAGGTTCCGCTCCAGCCACCAGCTGAAGCGCTCGTGGTAGGCATCGATCGGGCTGGTGAGCACGCCGCGCACGTAGTCGCCGTTCTCGGCGGTGTAGCCGATCCACGGCCAGGGATTGTCGGAGGACATGTAGAGCAGCAGCTCGTTGCTGTACATGCCGGTCACATCGAAGTTGAAGACGTCCAGCCAGGCCGGCCCGCCGTCGTCGATCACCCCCGAGATGTAGTTCGAGAAGTAGTAGGCCACGAACAGCTGCAGCATCATCGCGAACCAGAAGCTCGGCATGCTGTAGAAGAGCAGGCTGCCCAGTGAAATCGCCGTGTCGTCGGGCTTGTTCTGGCGGATGGCCTGCCAGGTGCCCAGCAGGATGCCCGTGGGGAACGCCACACACAGTGTGACCGTGGACAGGATGATGGTGTTGGGCAAGGCATCGGCGATGAGGTCGAGCACGGGCCGTTCAGCCGTGATGGACCGGCCGAAGTCGAAGATCGCCAGGTTGCCGAGCATCAGCAGGTAGCGCCACCACGCGGGCTCGTCGAGACCGTACTTCTCGATCACCATCTGCTTCACCTCCGGAGGGAACTCCGGATTGATGAACTTGGTGGCGGCGTCGCCCGGCGCGAGCTCGAGCAGCACGAAGATGATGGTGAGCACGCCCCACACGAGCGGAATCGCAAGCAGAACCTTGCGGCCGGCGTACTTCCAGGGAATGCCTTTGAGGAAGCTCATCGATCAGCGCTTGTACTTGACCTTGTCGGCGGGGACTTCCCACTCGTGCAGGTTGCGGTAGGGGGAGAGCACGTCGATCGTGGTGTTCTCGAAGCGCGCGCTGACCGCGACCGGGATGTTGAACCACCACAGGAACATGTAGGGCTGATCCTCGTAGATCTTGGCCTGCATCTCCTTCCAGATGGGTGCGGCTTCGCGGGGATCGGGCGTGGCCAGGCCCCGGTCGATCAGCGCGTCGACCTCGGGGTTGCTGTAGAGCGTGTGGTTGAAGGGCTTGGGCTGGTCTTCGGTCTCGGTCTTCCAGACGTTGCTGGGATCGACGAAGAGCGCGGCCGACCACCCGGCGAGGAACGCTTCGTACTCGCGGTCTTCGACCTTGTCGAAGAAGGTGTTCGACTCCTTGAAGTCGATCTGCATGTCGACCCCGACCTTCTTCAGATCGGCCTGGATCTCGACCGCGGCGTCCTTGCGGCGCTTGTTGCCCTGGTTGGTGACCAGGGTGAACGTCATCTTCTCGCCGTCCTTGTCGATGAAGCCGTCGCCATCGGTGTCGGTCCAGCCGGCCTCGGCGAACAGCGACTTCGCCATCTCCATGTCGTAGGCGAGGGGCTTCACGTCGTCGTTGTGCACGCCGCACAGCTCGGGAGTGATGGTGCCGATGGCCTGCTTGCCGTACACCGTGCCGTCCTCGCCCGTGAGGATCTTGCCGATGATGCGCTGCTGATCGACAGCGTGAGCGAGGGCCTTGCGGACTTTGAGGTCGTTGAAGGGCTCGTACTTGGTGCCGTTCCAGCCGATGTAGTCCATGGCGCGGTAGCCGCGGAGCACCACGTTGATGTCGTCGGCGTGTTCCTTGCGGAGCCGGTCGACGTCGGCGATCTGCAGGTTCTCCATCAGGTCGACGTCACCCTTCTCGAGCGCGATGAGCCGTGCGGAGTACTCGGGGATGACCTTGTACATCACGCGGGAGAGCTTCGGCCGGTTCTTCTCGGGGCCCGTGTACTTCCAGTTGGGCTCGAGCACGACGGACTGCTCGGGGACGTGGCTCGCGAGCCGCCAGGGGCCGTAGAACGTGGGGTCTTTCGCGAACTCGTGACCCTCGAGGGTGCTGCGGTCGGCGTCGCCCAGCAGGTGCTTGGGCGTGGCGGCCATCGAGACGTGGGCGGTCTGGGTGTCGCGGTCGTACGCCCGGGTGAACTCGAACTCGAGCGTGTGGTCGTCGACCACCCGGGGGTTCGCGTCGTCGAGCATGTACTCGAGGTAGCCGAACCGGGGGCTCGCGACGTTCTTGTCGCCCGCCAGCTCGTAGCTGAACGCGATGTCCTCGGCCGTGAGCGGGTGGCCGTCTTCCCAGGTGTACTCGTCGGAGAGGTGGAGCGTGATCTTCTTGCCGTCGTCCGACCACTCGTACTCGGTGGCGACGCCGGGCTTCTTCTTCAGCGAGCAGTCGAAGTCCGCATCGATGGTGGGCGTGACCAGGTTGCTGATGATGAAGTTGTCGGTCGCGGTGCGCGGCTTGACCGGCAACAGGCTGCCGATGTCGGACATCGCGGCGATGACCAGCGTGTCGCGGGTCTCCCACTTCTTCTCGGAAGAGCCGGCTCCATCGGCCTTGGGCCCACCCCCACCTCCGGAGCAGGCGACCAGGGAGCACAGGGCTGCAGCCCCGATTGCGCGGGGCAGGAAGGTGGTGGACGGGAGGGTCATCGATTCTCCATGGATGAGGAGGCGGCCCGTACGTCTACCAGCTAGGCCCCCCGCGGCACAAGACCCGCGACCACACGGGGGATGCCGGCCAGATCCGGGAAGCTCTTCACATCCTCGAATCCGGCGCGCTGCATGAGCTCCACCACGCGCGGCCCCTGGCCCTTGCCGATCTCGACGAGGAGCCCGGCCGTGGCGCGCTTCCGGGCGCGCGGGATCAACACCCGGTAGGGCTCCAGGCCGTCCGGACCGCCATCGAGCGCGAGGCGCGGCTCCCACCGGCTGACCTCGGGCATCAGCCCGTCGATCGTGCGGGACGGGATGTAGGGCGGGTTGCTGACGACCCACTCCACGGGGCGGTTCCGCGGGATGGGGTCCAGAAACGGCCCGTTCAGCACGGCCACGCGGCTGCCCAGGTCGAGAGCGGCCACGTTCTCGCGGGTGTTCTCGAGGGCGGCTTCGCTCACGTCGGTGGCGTACAGCCGGACCCCGGCGTGTGCCGCGGCGATCGCCAGCCCCACGGCTCCGGTGCCGCATCCGACGTCGGCCACGTAGACCGGATCGTGGTCGGCGGGGATCCACTTCAGCGCGGTCTCGACGAGGACCTCGGTGTCGGGGCGGGGCACCAGCACGTTCGGGTGCACCTTCAGGTCGATCGCATGAAAGCCCGTGGTGCCCGTGATCCAGGCCAGGGGCTCGCGCTTTCCGCGTCGGACCACCAGCTCGCGGAGCGCGGCGCGCTCCTCCTCGCTCACCGGCCGGTCCCAGGACAGGTAGAGCTGCAGGCGCTCCATCCCCAATGCGTGGGCCAGCAGCAGCTCGGCCTCGAGGCGTGGGCTGTCGATGCCGCGTTCGCGGAGGAAGGTCTCGGTCCGGGTGAGGATGTCGACGAGCGACAGCACGGGGTCAGCTGCCCATCTCAGGCCAGCCCTTCGGCCTCGAGGAGCTTGGCCTGATGCGCTGCGGTGAGCCCGTCGAGGAGCTCCTGCATGTCGCCACCCACGATGCTGTCGAGCTTGTGCAGCGTGAGGTTGATCCGGTGATCGGTCACGCGGTTCTGGGGGTAGTTGTAGGTGCGGATGCGCTCGGAGCGGTCGCCCGACCCCACCATGGCCTTGCGGGCATCGGCGACCTCGGCGTGGGCTTCGGCCTGCATCTTCTCGAGCAGCCGGGCCTTGAGCACCCGCATGGCCTTCTCTTTGTTCTTGTGCTGGGACTTCTCGTCCTGGCACTGCACGATGAGGCCCGTGGGCTCGTGCACGATGCGGACGGCGCTGTCTGTCGTGTTGACCGACTGGCCCCCGGGACCCCCGGCGCGCATGGTGTCGATGCGCAGATCCTGGGGATCGATGTTCACCTCGACCTCGTCGGGCTCGGGAAGGACCGCGACGGTGGCGGCCGAGGTGTGGATCCGCCCCTGGGATTCGGTGGCGGGAACCCGCTGGACGCGATGCACGCCGGCTTCGAACCGGAACATCGTGTAGGCGTCGTCTCCGGTGACCGACAGCACGATCTCCTTGAAGCCCGCACCGGCGCCGCCCACCGAGATCTCGTTCTTGCTCATGATGTCGAAGCGCAGCTTGTTCGACTCTGCAAAGCGGGCGTACATCCTGAACAAGTCGCCAGCGAACAGCGCGGCCTCGTCGCCCCCCGTGCCCGCGCGGATCTCGACCAGCACCGGCCGGCCTTCGTAGGGGTCGGTGGGCAGGAGCATGACCCGGATGGCGTCGGTGCTCTTCTGGATCTGCTCTTCCAGCGAGCTGATCTCGGCCCGTGCCATCTCGCGCATGTCGGGATCGTCTTCGGTCAGCAGCTCTTTGGCGCCCGCGAGCTCCTTCTCGAGCTCCTGGTGGGCGTGCCACGCGTCGACGATCTCGCGGACGCGTGCGGCTTCCTTGCTGACCTCGCGCAGCTTGTTGCTGTCTTTGAGGATCGCGGGATCCATCAGCTGACGGTCCAGCGCCTCCAACCGGCGCTCGAACGACGGCAGCTTATCGAACATCCCGGCTCCTCAGGCGCGACTCACTCTTCGTCTTTGCGAGTGAGGCCGTACTTCTTGTAGAAGCGGTCGACGCGGCCCTCGGTGTCGAGGATCTTCTGCGTGCCCGTGTAGAACGGGTGGCTCTTGCTGGAGATGTCGACCACGACCAGCGGGTACTCTTCGCCGTCGTACTCGGTGGTCTTGTCGGTCTCGATGGTGGACCGGGTCAGGAACTCGAAGTCGCAGGAGACGTCTCGGAAGACGACGTAGCGGTACTCGGGATGGATATCGGGCTTCATTGAAATCTCTCGGCTGGCGCGGCGCACACAGACAGCGCGCCGGGCTCGCGGGAAGGGTCGGACGGTGTCAGATGCTCCGATCTGGACGCCTTGTCAACCCTTCATCGGTCGCATCGGTGTGGTCAGGGACAGAATCCCGGTTCGTCGGCGCCCCCCGCCGTCGCCGCTGCCTGGATCGCCATCGAGGAGCTGGCGTCGAGGGCCGCGGTGTTCAGCAGGTGCAGCGACCCCGTGATCGTCGCCAGCACGGGGGCATCGAGCATCTGCAGTGCGGGGACGTCGACCAGGCACAGGATCTCGACGGTCACGAGGTCGGGGGCTGTGACGCTCGTGAGGGCAGGGCTCCCGGAGATGTCGAGGCCGGAGACGCCCTCCAGACCGGACAGCTCGACGGTGCCGCCCTCCAGGTACCCCAGCCGCACGAGGTCCATCGTGGGGGGGAGGGTGAGGGAGACGGGGGCTCCGATGTCGTACAGCTCGACCGTGGTGGGCGCAGCCGCAGGGGGGATCGAGACCCCCGACGCGCCGGTGATCGACACCAGGGTGGAGGCCTGCAGAGCGGGGAGCGACACGTCGGTGTCGGCCACGAACAACACGATCGAGCCGGCGGACTCGAGGGCAGGCAGCGCGACCGGCCCGGCAGCGCTGGCGAACAGCGTGTCGGCCGACACGAGCACGGGCAGATCCAGAGTGGTGACAGCGCCCTGGATCTCGATCGCCTCGGCGTCCGTGAGTGCGGGGAGCAGGTAGGCGGTGTCGACCGGGGGCTCGAGCTGGAGCGTACCGACCATCGCGAGGCTCGGCAGGTCGACGCCGGCCTGCAGCGCGGTCAGCGTGTCGGCGGTCGAGAGGAGCGGTGCGGAGAGCAGGGCGGCCTCGCCCAGCAGCTGGAGCGTGCCGACGGACTCCAGCAGGGGCAGTGCCACGGTCGCGTCGGTGGATGGACTCGTGATCTGCAGGGTCTGTGCGGTGCGCAGCGCAGGAATCCCCGTGGTGCCGGTGGTGGTCAGCAGGTCGACCTGCTCGAGCAGCGGCAGGTCGACGTCTGCCGACTGGATCTCGCTGGCCTCGACCAGCAACGGCGCCGCGAGCTGGTTCGCCACGATGCTCCCGGCCTGGGTCAGCGCGGGAACCGTGACCCGTTGCGCCACCAGCGTGTCGACCTCGGTGAGGGCTTCGAGCGCGATGTCGTCGCTGCCCAGCGTGAGCGTGCCGGCGGACTGGAGCGATGGCAGGGCGACGCCCTGTGCGTCGAGGGTGGCGTCGGGCACCGTGGTGAGGGCCGACAGCTGGATCACGCCGGCCGAGATGGACACGGTGGACACGTCGATCAGGGCGTCTGCAACGAGGGTTCCGCTGTTCAGGTTCAGGTCGATCGGCCCGGTCACTCCGGTGAGCGGCCCGAGGTCGAGGGTCTCGAACTCCTGGAGGTTCAGCTGGACGAACAAGCTGCCGTCGAGGGTGCGGCAGCGCTCGGCCCGGAAGTCGGCGAGCTGGTCGCGCGTGGCGATGGACCGATCGCCTGCGCAGTCGGTGGGCTCGGGACTCGGGGGCTCCGGCGTCGGCGTTCCCGTGCAGCCCGTCGCCAGGAGCAGGACCGCCGCGCCGCGCATCACTTGCCCTGGATGAGCTTCTGGGCGTCTTCGAAGGGGTCGCCCGTGTAGCTGGCGCGCAGGGTGTCGCGGGCCTTCAGCTCGTCTTCGGACAGCAGCCGCTCTTCGCGGGCGGTGCCGCTCTTGGACACGGCGATGGGCGGCTTGAGACCGCGCGCGAACAGATCCCGCGAGAGCATGAGCTCCCAGTTGACGACCTCGCGGAGATCGTCGAGCAGGGCCTTGGCGACGTGGTGATCCTGGTCGCCCGAGACGACGCCGATCACCGTGAGCGAGCCGCCTTCTTCGAGGGCGCGCGCCGCGCCGAGGTAGCGCCGGATGCGATGGAGTGCCGTGGCGTCCACGCCGTCGATCTCGCGCCCGCTCGAGGGGTATTCGGCGAGGCAGAAGCGCAACAGGCGGGTGAGGCTGTCGACCAGCAGCACGGCGTCGTCGCCGCGCTCGACCATGCGCCGGGCCCGCTCGAACACGATGTCGGCCACCTGGACGTGCCGGGCGGGGGGCTCGTCGAACGGGGTGGCGATCACCTCGGCGCGGCTCTCGCTGCGCCACTCGCCGATCTCTTCGGGGCGCTCGCCCAGCAGCAGGACGGTGACGTGCAGGTCGTCGTCGGAGGTCATGGCCTTGGCGAGGCGGCGCAGAAGGTCGACGCGGCCCGTGCGGCTGGGGCTGACGAGGATCCCCCGCTGGCCCAGCCCGATGGGCGCGGCGCGATCGACGGCTTCGAGCACGGTGTCGCCGGACAGATCGATGCGGTCGTCGGGGTAGATCGCCGTGAGGGTGTCGAAGCTGGGGGGCTCGACCCCGGGGGGCTCGCCGTTCACGGACTCGACGCGGAGCAGGGCCAGGTAGCGCTCGCCTTCCTTGGGTGGACGCACCAGCCCGATCACGGTGTCGCCGGTCTGGAGCTTGAATCGCCGGATCTGGCTCTGGCTGACGTAGATGTCGTCGGCGCCGGGCAGGAAGTTGTCGGCTGGGCTGCGCAGGAACCCGAAGCCCTCGCCGTGCACCTCGAGCACGCCGCGTCCGTAGGCGTTGTTCTCGAGCTCGCCCTGCTTGTGCCCCACGGCGAACACCAGATCGTGGCGGCGGAGATCGGCGGCATCCTCGATTCCGAGATCCGCGGCGGCTTGCAGCAGCTCCTCTCGCGGGAGCTCGTGTAGGCTGGGAAAGTCGACGGGCATCGGGACCTTTGGGGGAGGGAGGCCGGGATCTGGCAGGAGCAGTTCCGCGAAGCCAGGCCAGTATGCTGCCGCCCGGAAAGGTTGTCAACGCCCGAAGAGCCCCTGCTCGCGGGCATCCGAGGGGGGTGGCGCGTCGGGGAGCCTACGGACAGGGGCTGTCGACGGTGTGCGTCGAGACGGCCGGTTGGCGCGTCTGGTGGGGGATCGCCGGGCCAGACGTCAGCCCGCGAGCATCTCGAGCAGCTGAGCCTCGTCGATGATCGAGATGCCTAGATCCTGGGCTTTGGTGAGCTTGCTGCCCGCCGCTTCGCCCGCGACGAGGAAGTCGGTCTTCTTGCTGACCGAGCCCGTGACCTTGCCGCCGGCGGCCTGGATGCGCTTCTTGGCGTCGCCGCGCTTGAGTGTGGGCAGGGTGCCGGTGAGGACGAAGGTCTTGCCCTCGAGATCGGCGCCGCTCGTGATCCGCTCGTCCTCGCGCACCTCGGGGAACTGCACGCCGAGCTCGCGGAGCGCGTTCACTTCGGCGCGCTGCCGGTCGTCCGCGAAGAACGCCGCGATCTTCTTCGCGACGATGGGCCCGATGCCGCTCACCTTCTCGAGCTGCTCGGGGGTGGCGTCGAGCAGCGCGTCGATCGTGTGGAAGTGCACGGCGAGGTCGCGGGCGGTGGCCTCACCCACCTCGCGGATCCCCAGGGCTGTGATGGCGCGCTCGAGGGGCTGCTCCTTGCTCTTGTCGATGGCGTGCAGAAGGTTTTCGGCGGACTTCTCGCCCATCCGCTCCAGAGAGACGAGCTGCTCGAAGGTGATCCGGTACAGGTCGCTCACCTTCTTCACCCGGCCGGTGTCGACCAGCTGATCGACGAGCTTGGTGCCGAGCCCTTCGATGTCCATGGCGCCCCGGGATGCGAAGTGGCGCACACCCGCCCGGAGCTGGGCGGGGCACGAGATGGTGTTCGTGCAGCGGAGCACCGCAGCGTCGTCCTCGCGCTCGACGTGCGCACCGCATTCCGGGCAGGTGTCGGGGAAGGTCACGACGGGCCGGTTGTGGTGCTCGTCGTCGATCACGGCCTGTACGACGCGCGGAATGACGTCGCCCGCGCGCTGGATCACCACGGTGTCGCCCACCCGTAGATCGAGCTGCTTGACCTGATCCTCGTTGTGCAGGGTGGCGCGGGACACGGTCACCCCGCCCACGCGTGCGGGCCTCAGGTGGGCGACGGGGGTGATGGCGCCGGTGCGACCCACCTGAAAGCCGACCTCCTCGAGCACGGTCTGCACCTGGGGGGGCGGGTACTTGTAGGCGATGGCCCAGCGCGGCGAGCGGGTGACGAAGCCCAGCGCACGCTGCAGCGGCACGGAGTCGACCTTCACCACGGCGCCGTCGATCTCGTAGGGCAGGGAGTGGCGCTTGTCGCCCAGGGCTGCGATGGCGGCGTTGACCTCGGAGGGGCCCGTGGCCTGGCGGTTGAGGTCGCTGACGGGCAGGCCCCAGGCGCGCAGCACGTCGAGCTGGGCGCTGTGGGTGTCGGGCATCTCGGTGCCTTCGACCTCACCGAAGCTGTGGCAGAAGAAGGTGAGGGGCCGGCGGGCGGCGACGCTGGGGTCGAGCTGGCGGACCGCTCCGGCCGCGGCGTTCCGGGGGTTCTCGAAGGCCTTCTGGCCGTGGCGCACCCGACGCTCGTTCATGGACTCGAACCCGGCCAGGTCGAAGAAGATCTCGCCGCGGACCGCGATGCGGGCAGGCAGGGGCAGCTCGGTGACGGACCCCGACAGCTCGCCGGGAATCGCCCGGATGGTCTTGACGGTGTGGAGGATGTCCTCGCCGGTCTTGCCATCGCCCCGGGTCCCGGCCCCGGTCAGCACGCCGTTCTCGTAGATCAACTCGGCTGCGAGCCCGTCCAGCTTGGGCTCGACGACGTATCGGATCGCTTCGGGGGCGTCGTCGCCGAGGAACCGGTGGCACCGCTTGTCGAACTCCTCGATCTCGTCGGCGTCGAAGGCGTTGGACAGCGACAGCATCGGGATGCGGTGCACGAACTCGTCGAGCTGGGAGACGGGGGCTCCGCCGACGCGCAGGGTGGGGGAGTCGCCGCGGACGAGGCTCGGGTGGGCCATCTCGATGAGCTCGAGCTCGCGGTACATCAGGTCGTACGTGCGGTCGTCGATCTCGGCGGCGTCGTCGGTGTGGTACAGCCGGTTGTGGCGATTCAGCTCGGGAACCAGCGTGTCCAGATGCGCCTTTGCGGCGTCGGCGTCCATGGCCTCGACGCGCGCCCGGATCGCGGTGGGGTCGGTGTAGTCTGCGGGATTCAGCGTGCCGGCCATCGACGGGTCCTCCTTGCGGGCCGGAGTGTAATCGAGTTGCGGTCGAGACCCGAATCGTCGCGGAGAGTCCGCATTCATCCGGATGGATGGCCCGAGCGGGTCTCGGACGCAATCGATAACCGCAAGGTCGCGAAGCGGCCGCGCAGGCCGCTTGCCGGCGTAGCCCAACGGATCGGAAAGCGCGTTAGACCGTCGCGTGGCATCCGGACCGCTGATCCCCGTGCTCGTGGGCCTGCTGGCTGCAGGGTCGCTGTCGAACGCCGAGGCCCGGCCCCGGCCGATGGGCGGTGGTGCTGCGCTGCTCGCTCGCGGTCAACCGCGGCTGGCGGTCGACGCGTTCCGACGCAAGCTGGACGCGGGGCGGGCGACCACCGCGGATCGGCTGGGGCTCGCGCGCGCACTGGCCCAGCTGGGGGAATGCGACCGGGTGTCCGAGGTGCTCGATCCAGTCCGATCCGATCCCGGCTTCGACGTCCGGGGCTGGCTCGCCGAGGCCGAGTGCGCATTCGGGCGCGGAGACTGGGCGCGCGCAGTGGCAGCGGCCGAAGAGGCGGTGGCGGTCGACCCGTCGTCCGAGCGCTCCTGGGTCGTCCTGGCGTCGGCGCTGGGGCGGATGGGCGAGCTGGACCGTGCATACGCCGCGTCGTCCGAGCTGCAGGGCCTGCCCCGGGGGCACGTGCTGCAGCCCCTCGTCGATGCGCGCCTGGCGCTCGGCACACCGGAGTTCCCACGGGCTCAGGCCGAGCTGCATCGCACAGTGGAGCGACGGAAGTCCGTGTCGCTGGAGGCCCAGTACGAGCTGATCTCGGCGCTGGCGTGGATGCTCGAGGGCCAGCCGGTGCACGCCGCAGACGCCTTGTGGTTCTCGGTCATCGCCGACATCCGCGATCCCCAGTACGGGCTGTGGCGGGCCGAGGCGTGCCGTCGTGCCGGCGATCTGGCGTGCGCTCGGCAGGCGGCGTGGCGTCCGGCGATGACGAACCGGGTCTCGCCGCCGCTGGGCTTCAACGTCCGCGCGCGCATCCTCGCCGACGAAGGCGACCTGGAGGGTGCGCGCAGCGCGATCGACGGACATCCGGCACCGGACCAGGATCCCGACTACGTCGCCACGCTCTGGTACATCGCGCGGGCTGCAGGCGAGCCCGCGGAGCGGTACGAGGCCTGGTACGACGTCGTGCGCAACCCGTCCGACGGCCCACTCGAGCATCTCGTCCCCCTGCCAGGAGAATCCCGTTGATCAGACCCATGGGGACCCTCGCTCTCCTCTGCCTCTTCGCAGCCACGGTCCCCGGGTGCGGGGGGGCGTCGGAGTCCACACCCGAGCCGGCGAACGGCACGGTGGCCCGTCCGAACGTGGTGCTCGTGACCCTGGACACCACCCGGGTCGACCGCATCGGGGCGTATGGCTACGAAGACGCCGAAACGCCCGTGCTGGACGCCCTCGCCGAGCAGGGCCGTCGCTACGACCGCGCCTGGTCGCCGATGCCCCTCACCATTCCCGCGCACGCCACCCTGTTCACGGGTCTGCTGCCTCCGAAGCACGGGATCCGCACGAACGGCGCGAACATCCTGGAGGAGCGGTTCACCACCCTGGCCGAGCTGTTCGACGCCAGCGGGTACGACACCGCAGCATCTGTCTCGGCATTCGTCACCACGCGTCGGTGGGGCTTCGATCAGGGGTTCGACGCCTACTTCGACGAGATCCCCACCGAGCTGTCGTTCTGGCAGTCCGAGCGGCCGGCCGATGCCGTGGTGGACGACCTGCTGGCGTGGAAGGCCGAGCAGGACGGGCTGCGGCCCCAGTTCGTGTGGGCGCACCTGTACGACCCCCACTTCCCCTACGAGCCCCGCGGCACCTTTGCCGAGTCCCACGCCGAGCGCCCCTACGACGGCGAGATCGCCTGGGTCGACCAGCAGGTGGGCCGGTTGGTGGAGGGCTGGGACGACAACACAATCTTCGTGGTGGTCGCGGATCACGGCGAGGGCCACGGGGATCACGCCGAAGCCACCCATGGCCTGTTCGTCTACGAGGGCACCCAGCGCATCCCGTTCATCCTGTCGGGTCCGGGGATCGAGCCCGCGGTGGTCGATCGGCCGGTCTCCCTGGCGGACGTGGGGCCCATCCTCCTCGACCAGCTGGGCATGACGGGCCTCACCGCTCCAGACGGCGTCTCCCTCGACGGAATGGTGGACCGACCCGCCGACAGCCCCGTCTACATGGAGTCGTACCAGGGCACCAACCGCTTCGGCTTCGCCCCACACGTGGCGGTGGTGTCCGACGGCTACAAGCTCATCGACCTGCCGCAGCCCGAGCTGTACGACATCGGGTCGGACTTCCTCGAGGAGAACGATCTGGCGAAGGCCGAGCCCGAACGGGTCGAGAAGCTGCGGGGCATGCTGGGCGAGCTCGCGTTCGCCGCCCCCTCCGAAGACGAGCTCGCGATGGACCCGTCCGTGGCGGGTCAGCTGGCGGCCCTGGGCTACGTCGAGGGCGCGAATCCGGTGGCCGAGTCGGACCTCGTCGACCCCAAGGAGCGGATGGAGCTCGTCACCCGCAGCCAGCAGATCAACAAGCGGCTGCTGCTGGGCGATGTCGACGGTCTGGCGGCCGAGCTGGAGGGGATGGTCGCCGACTACCCCGAGATCGTCGAGCTGAAGACCCGCTGGGCCCGGGCCCTGGCCCAGGAGGGCAAGACCGACGCTGCGCTGGGGATCCTGGAAGAGGTGATGGAGAGCTCGCCGAACGACCCCGGCATGCTCCAGCTCCGCGCGACGCTGCTGACCCGCGCCGAGCGGTACGAAGACGCCATCGACGCCCACCTGAAGGTGGTGGAGGCCATGCCCCACGCGCCTCGGGTCCGGGCGGCGGCGTTCGATGCCATGATCCAGGGTGGCCAGGTGCAGCGGGGGTTCGACTTCGCCCGGGCGGCGCTCCAGGAAGACCCCGAGGACTTCAGCCTGGCCGGCCGCGTGGGCGTAGAGCTCGTGAAGCGCCGCAAGTTCGAGGACGGGATCCGGATGCTCCAGCGGGGAGCCCGGGCCGGCCGTCCCGAGCCCGGTGTCCACCACCAGCTCGCCGCGCTGGCCCAGGGCAAGGGCGAGCGCGAAGAGGCCATGAAGCACCTGGAGACCGAGCTGCGCTTCTGGCCGACCAACCGGGCTGCGGCGCTGACGTACGTGCGGCTCTCGGCGCAGGACCAGGACTGGGAGTCGCTGCTCGGCAAGGCCCAGACCCTGCGGCGGTTGTCGCCCAAGCTGCCGGAGAGCCACTACTGGGTGGTGCAGGCGCTGTTCAACCTCGAGCGCTACGACGAGGCCCTCGAAGCCGTGAAGGCGGGTCGGGAGGCATCGGTGTCCGACGACGTCCAGCTGATGACCATGCACGCCAACGTGCTCGCCAAGCTCGATCGGCGCGACGAAGCCGAAGCCATCATCGCCGAGGTCCAGGCCCAGCAGCAGAAGCCGGCACCTGCTCCCTGAGCGAGCGACCCGTCGATCCGACGATCGCAGGATCCGTCCATCCGACGATCCAACGAAGAACGGCGACCCACCGAAGTGAGCCGCCGTCTCCGACGAGCCGGTCGAGCCGGCTCGTTCATCCGAGCCCCACGCGAGCGCGGGACCGGATGCCGCAGGTCCTACAGGTAGCCGTAGTCGCTGAGGAAGATGTAGGTGAAGTCACCGGTGGTGTCGTCGTACGACACGCCGAGGTCGGTGCCCGCGCCCCAGGCCGAGTTGGTCTGCGAGTAGTACATCAGGACCGGGAAGGTCTGGCCCTGGTACTCGTAGGCGGGGTTGTAGCCGTAGCCGAAGCTCAGGCCGTCGTTGACGGTGCTGTCGATGCCGAAGCCCGCGCAGCCGCCGGCAGGACCGGACTCGGCGCCCGTGCCCATCGTGACGTTGGCAGCCCAGTCGCAGTCCGCGCAGGGGGCGGGGACGGGGGTGGGGTTGCTGGCCGGCCAGGCGAACTCGCACAGCGCGGTGGCGTCGCCCAGGTCGGGGTTGGCGTAGTCGTTGAACTCGTAGACGCCGAAGGTCTCTTCGCCGGAGTACGTGTCGCCAGCGATGTCGTAGTTGCCGCCGCCGGCAAAGCCGATCCAGACGAACGGGCCCGTGGGGCCGGTGTCGCCGGTGAAGTCGACGTCCGTATCGGAGTCGGTGTCGGCGTCGGTGTCGGTGTCGGTGTCGGCTTCTTCGCTGGGCTTCTCGCCGCCATCGCAGGCGGTGAGGGCGGCGTAGCCGACGCCAACGGTCATCAAAGCGAGCAGGGTGTGCAGGCGCATTGTCGTCTCCTATGCGGTAAGGCGCACTATAGGCGGGCAGTGTCGGACCGGCAACACAAAAGGGTCGAGGTGGTAGGGGCTGTCGGGACCCATTACGCGTCCCGGCCCTGGAGGTGGTGTGGCACTACGCGATCGAATCCGCAATTGGCTCGGTGTAGACGGGCGGATCCGCGATGTTCTCCGCTCCGAGCTGGGGTCTCGCTCCCTGGCTCAGGCATCCGAGGTGGATGCGCTGCGGGAGCAGGTCGAGAAGCTCGAGAAGAAGCTGAAGATGACCATGGGGTCCGTCCAGGCGTCCGGAGCCCAGCTGATGGGGCTGCACGACGCCATCGACAAGGCGCGGGCCGAGGCCGCCAAGGCCGGTCAGCACGCCACCACCGCCCGTACCACCGCCGAGTCCACGGCCGATGGGCTCGAAGCGGTCGAAGAACAGCTCGCAGCGCTCGAGGAGCGCGTCGGGCGTCCCGCATCCAAGAAACCGTCCAAGCGCTGATCCCGCGCTCCGGAGGAACCATGTCCGATCCAACCGCTCTTCTCGCCCGCCTCGGAATCGAGGCCAGCAACCCCGGCGCCGCCTCGACGTCCGGCTTCATCGACACCCGGGGCCGCGAGGTCGCCAGCACCAACCCCACCACGGGCGACGTCCTGGCCAGCGTCCGCATGGCGTCCACCGACGACTACGAAACGGTGGTGAAGGAAGCGCAGCGGGTGTTCGCCGAGTGGCGGATGCTGCCCGCTCCCAAGCGCGGCGAGATCCTCCGCGAGGTGGGGCTGGCGCTGCGCGAGCACAAAGCCGATCTGGGAGCGCTCATCACGGCCGAGGTGGGCAAGGTCACCTCCGAAGGCGAGGGCGAGGTCCAGGAGAGCGTCGACATGGCCGATCTGGCGGTCGGGATGTCGCGGCAGCTCTACGGGCTGTCGATGCACTCCGAGCGGTCGAAGCACCGGATGTACGAGCAGTGGCACCCCCTGGGCGTGGTCGGGATCATCACGGCGTTCAACTTCCCGAATGCCGTGTGGGCCTGGAACGCGATGGTCGCGGCTGCCGCCGGCAACACCATGATCTGGAAGCCGAGCCTGAAGGCCTCGCTCACGGCCATCGCCACGCACCGCGTCTGCGATGCCGTCTTCCAGAAGCACGGCTGGGGCGGCGTGATCAACCTGGTGATCGGCGATGACGCCGACGTGGGCGAGACGATGATCGCCGACCGTCGCCTGCCGCTCATCAGTGCTACGGGGTCGACCCGCATGGGCCGGCACGTCGGCCAGGCGGTCGCCGGCCGTCTGGGCCGCTGCCTGCTCGAGCTGGGCGGCAACAACGCCATCATCGTCGAGAAGGACGCCGACCTCGACCTGGCCCTGCGCGGCGTGGCGTTCGGTGCCGTCGGAACGGCCGGGCAGCGCTGCACGAGCACCCGTCGCCTCTTCCTGCACGACAGCATCGCGGGCGACTTCACCAAGCGCCTGGTCAACGCCTACGAGCAGATCCCCATCGGCGACCCCAGCGAGTCCGGCGTGCTGATGGGCCCGCTCATCGATCAGGATGCCGTCGATCAGTACACGCGCGCGATCGCGACCATCCGCGAGCAGGGCGGCGAGATCCTGACCGGCGGCGAGGCGGTCGACCGGCCCGGGTTCTTCGTGAAGCCCACCGTCGTGAAGGCCGACCCCAGCATGCCGATCTGCAAGCACGAGACCTTCGCGCCCATCCTCTACGTGTTCGAGTACAGCGAGCTGTCCGAGGCCATCGCAGCCCAGAACGACGTCGATCAGGGCCTGTCGAGCGCGATCTTCACCGACAGCTTCCGGTCGGCCGAGAACTTCCTCTCCCACGCCGGCAGCGACTGCGGCATCGCGAACGTGAACATCGGTACGTCGGGCGCCGAGATCGGTGGTGCCTTCGGCGGCGAGAAGGACACCGGTGGCGGGCGCGAAGCGGGGTCGGACAGCTGGAAGGCGTACATGCGCCGCCAGACCTGCACGCTCAACTGGGGCACGGACCTGCCGCTCGCTCAGGGCGTGACGTTCGACATCTAGCTCGCGCGCTGCTTGGGTGGACTCAGTCGGGGCAGGCCTCGGCCAGTGCCGCCCGCCAGTCGTCGCG
This sequence comes from Myxococcota bacterium, assembly GCA_965224055.1. Classification (GTDB taxonomy): domain Bacteria; phylum Myxococcota_A; class UBA796; order UBA796; genus JACKEQ01. The sequence continues at coordinate 9,272,651 of OZ245034.1, forward strand.
AACCCCGTGCGGCACGGAGTGGCTGACGTTGTCGTAGGCCTTCAGCTCGACGGACCAGCCGCGGGCCTCCAGGTGGTCGACCGTCGTCTGGGCCTCGGACAGCGGGATGATGGTGTCGAGCTTGCCGTGGAACGCCACGATGGGGAGCTGCTTGGCAGCGTCGTCCGGCTGTCCGCCTGGAATCGCGTCGACCGGCAGGAATCCCGACAGCGGAAGGGATGCGCGGACGGCATCGGGATGGTGCACCGCCACCCCGAACGAGAGCATGCCCCCCTGCGAGAACCCCGTCACGACGGGCTTCCCCGCGATCGGGCGCGCGAGATCGGCGGACTCGATGTGCGCGATGCCGTTCGCCATGCGGTGGGCCTGGGCCTCGACCTGCTCGGCGAGGACCTCGGGGGAGACCGCGGCCCGTCGATCGAACCACGCCCATCCGACCCGGCTCGGCGCCAGGGGGCCCCGCGGAACCACGACCTGCAGGGGATGCTCGACCTGCTCGAACAGACCCCGGAGCTGAACCGGCCGGGTGTTGTAGCCGTGCAGCGCGACCACCGTGCACACGGGCTCGCCCTCGGGGGGGTCGTTGAACAGGAAGGTCTCGGCGTGGGCCCACACCGCAGCACCGCGCTCCGCGTCCTGGGCAGCGTTCTGCACAGCGGCGTCGGACGGCGGCTGGACGGCCGGAGGTGTCGCGGACGAGCAGCCCGATAGGAGGGGGGTCCACGTGAACAGGAAGGCGAGCGCTGGAATCATCGGACGCCATTGTATTGACCGGGACGCCTCAGCTGGTCGACAGCTTCATCCGCCCCATCGCACGGGTGTTCCAGATGACGCTCGGATTGCTGGCCTCGGCGCTCGTGTGGTGGTTCGGGTGGCTGTGGTGGGTACCGGTGCCGTTCGTGCTCTCGCTGGTGATCTACGAGGCCGTGTTCTGGTGGCGCGGGGATCGGGCCCAGCAGATGGTGGTGGACGGCGGCACGCTCACCCTGGTCGACCCCCTGGGCGACGATCTGGTGGTCCGCCTCGACGAGATCACCGTCGCGACGCTCTACTACCGGCAGCTGAAGCTGGGCGAGCTCGAGGTGTCGATCGTGCTGGGCGACGACACGGACGTCCGGCTGGCGATGCGCCTGCTCACCCAGATGCCCTTCGAGCCCCGTCCTCACGACATCCCAGCCGATGTGTACGACGTGCTGTTCGGCGGGATCGCCGGGGTGTTCCGAGCGCTCGCTCCGCCGGCTCGTCGGCCCCGACAGCACTTCCTCGACCCCCAACAGCGGATCATCGGTCACCTGCGGTCGACGCTCCCGGACGAGGTGTGGCGGCGCACCGGTCTGCGGGTGTGGCCGGGCATGGAGCCCGACATCGATCTGTTCGGCTACTACGAGGGTCCGCATCGCGGATGGGTCGTGCTGGACGGGCGATCCTGGAGGTGTGTCGTCGATGGACGCGAGCAGAGCGGGGCGATCGAGGGGTGGTCGTTCGGGCACGCCGTGCGGGACGCCGTGTTGTTCCAGGGCCTCGCGGACACCCAGACCGTGGAGACCCTGCCCTTGACCCTGGTGAACCTGGGGCTGTCGACCACCATCGCCGTGCCGGCCCCCAACGCGCTCGATCTGGCCGAGGTCCAGCCCCTGACGGGCGATCTGCTGCACACCCACGCACCGGAGGGCGCCGCACTGCTGTGGCACCTGCTCGTCCACACGCCGCGGGACCGCTGGCCGTCAGGTCTGAAGGCCATGGTGGAGGATCGCCGAGCCATCCGCGCCGACCTCGACACCGCACTGCCCGGCTGATGCGCTACTGAGGTACGGTCGCCCGCCGCACTCCCGGCCGGGTCGTCCGAACCCGATTCTTCTCCGTCCCTTCGAGACCCATGACCAAGCACCTGTCCGAAGCCGAACGACGCGCCCAGATCCTCCGTGCCGCCCGGATGGTGTTCGTCGAGAAAGGCTACCTCGCAGCCCGCGTCGAGGACATCGCCCGTCGGGCCGGGCTGTCCAAGGGGGCGGTGTACTTCTACTTCTCGAGCAAGCGCGAGCTGTTCATGGCGCTCGTCGGCGAGGAGCACGAGAACACCTACAGCTTCCTGGATCAGGCCGAGACCGACGACCGGCCGGCCGTCGTGAAGCTGCTGGACCTGGGCCAGAAGTACCTCGACTACTTCGCCGGCCTGAAGTCGCCGCCGCGGTTCTTCCTGATGATGACCGAGATGGCCGTGCGCGACGACGAGATCCGCGAGGAGTGCCAGGCCGTGCACCAGCGGTTCACCGACGCCTGCACGCGCATCCTGGCCCAGGGAATGGACGAGGGGCAGATCCGCCGCGGCGACCCCATGGCGATGGCCACCATGCTGAAGGCGATGATCGACGGGATGGCGGGGCAGTCGGCCATCGGCATCCGCCCCGATCAAGAGCGCCTGATGCAGGGGGGCATCCAGTTCGTGCTGCATGGCGTGCTCGCCACGCCTCCGCCCGCGTCGACCGGGAAGCAGGGATGAGCCGCATCGCCTACGTCTCCGCGAGCAGGCAGATCCATCTGGTCGAGCCCGATGGTCGCAGCTCGGGGCTCACCTCGGGTGCGGCAGACATCGTGTACGCCAGCTGGACCGCGGCGTCCGAGCGCTACGCCCACACCTGGCCCGCGTTCTCGCCCGCTGGCGACCGCATCTCGTGCTTTCGCCTGCGCGAAGGTGGGGATGCAGGGGTCCTCGTCACCTCGCTCGACGGGGTGGTGGCCTCCGAGGTCATCGACCTGCCGGACCAGGTGCCGATCTACATGCAGTGGTCGGCCGTGGGCGACCGTCTGGCGGTGGTGAGCCAGAGCGGCGACGACCTGCTGCTGACCGTCGGCAAGCCGGATCAGGTCGGGTCGCAGAAGATCCTCGCAAAGGGCAGCCCCCTGTTCGTCACCTGGCTCTCGGACGGCCGACTGGGGGCGTTCATCGGGGGGGGGTCGGCGAGCGCGCGGATGATGGTGCTCGACCCCGACATGCGCAAGCCCACCGAGATCCTGCCCGGTACCCCCGGGGATTTCTGTGCACCTGTCACGGCCGGAGACCGCGTGCTCTACGGGGTGCACGAGCACGGCCGCGGTGCGATCTACATGGCCGACAGCGATGCGCAGGTGACGCCGTTGCCCGGTGGCGAAGGCCTGCTTGCGTTCATCCCGTCTCCGGACGGCACGATGCTGGCCCGCGCCATCGCACCCGGAGGGGATGGCACGCCGTACCAGGGCCTGGTGCTCATCGATCTCGAGTCCGGCGAGCAGCGTGCGATCTCGGACATGGACTGTCTGGCGTTCTCCTGGCTGCCCGACTCCAGTGGTCTGGTGGTCACCCGGGTCGACGGCGAGCGCGGCCTGACCGAGTGGTTCATGGTCGACACCCACGGCACCGCACGCCATGTCGCCGATCTGGTTCCGACCCGGGATCTGCGGTTCTACCTGCGGTTCTTCGAGCAGTACACGCAGTCGCATCCCATCATCGACCCCGACAGCCGGTACGTCCTGCTGCCGGGTGTTCTGCGCGGCCAGGCCAGCTCGTCGCGCATCTGGAAGTGCCCGCTGCACGGCGGCAGTCCAGAAGAGGTGGCCGAGGGGCAGTTCGCCACGTTCGGCCCGCCGCTCATGAACTGATCACCGCATCACAGCATCATTGTACGGGCGGTGGCTTCGGCAGCCCCGGTGGGGTGGGGTCTTCGGTGGATGGAGGCTCGACCAGGCCGATGGTGGCGGGCCATCCGAGGGCCAGGCCTGCGGACAGCTCGGCGACGTCGAGGGGTGTGTCGTCGGTGTTCCAGACCGCGTACCAGCCCTTCTGCAGCTCTTCGTCGCTCAGCTGGCGGTCGCTGTCGGCGTCCATCGCGTCGTACAGGCCGTCGTAGATTTCGCTGCGGTTCAGGGTTCCGTTGGCGTCGGAGTCCCAGCGCTCCATCGAGGCCATGCCTCCGAAGCGCTGGTCCATCTCGGACTTCTCGAGCACGCCGTCGCCGTCGAGGTCGTAGACGTCCATCATCGACGTCTCTGTCAGGCCCTTGCGGAACTCCGCTTCGGAGAGGGTGCCACTGCTGTCGGCATCCCAGCCGGTGAGCCCGCCGAAGCGGTCGTAGGCGTCGCCGAACTCCTGCATGCCGATCAGCCCGTCTCCGTCGATGTCCCAGGTGCCGCCGGCGGGAGTGACGCCAGGGGGTTGAGCTGCTGCGGACAGCGTCAGGAGGAGGAGCGTGGATGCGATCGTGATTTTAGTATGCATATCTAAAGTGTAACACGCGTCGTTATCTGGAGGCCAGCCAGGCCCGGAGGTCGCCCGGCGTCGTTCCGCAGCAGCCTCCGATCCACCGGGCCCGAGACCACAGGTGCGCGAAGGCCAGGGGTCCTTCGAGGTCACCGGAGGGTTTCACCCAGACCGGGATGTCTGCAGCGATACTGTCCACCGCCCGGATCGCGATGGGCCCCGAGACGCAGTTGACGCCGAAGCCGCTCGCACCGCGTCGCATCGCCTCCCGCGCGACTTCACCCAGGGGACGGCCGTTTCGTGCAGCGCCAGGTTCGCCGGGAACCACGGACAGCACCAGGGGCCCCTCGAACACCGCACGACACGCCTCCAGTCTCGAGAGGCCGGCGTCGATTTCGGCCACGGTCCCCACGGTGACGGTCTCCAGGACCACCCCGTCGATCGGCGCCGTCTGCATCGCGTGTTCCACGAGTCGAGCGGCGGTTGCCTCCGTGTCGACGGGCCCGAGCGCGAGCCAGACCTCGGAAGGCCCCGCCGCACGGGCCAGATGAACGGCCCGCTCGACGACGATCCGCCAGTCGGGACGGGTGGCGGCCAGGAAGGTGGCGGTGAGCAGCACGTCGCTGCCGGCCTCGACGAACGCGGCCTGTGCGGCCCGGACGGCGTCGGGTCGCTCGAACAGCCAGGGCTCGACCGGCGTGTGGCGCGGAAGACCCGCCCGCTGCTGAAGCGTGGTCGCGAGCCCGCCGTCGAGCACAGTGGGACGCGCGCTTAGTGGATCCACTCGTCGTCGTTGCCGTTCTGCCGGCCCTGCCCCCCGAGGGGCCCGTCGGACTTGCCGCCCTCGAGCACCTGGAAGCGCTGGAGCTCTTTTTCGATCTTGGAGGCTTCGCGGCGGAGCTCGGCCCGGCGTTTCTCGGGGCCGCGGAATCGCCACCAGGCCATGATGCCGATCCACGCTGCGACGCCTTCGAGGGTGGCGGCGCTGGGGAACGCCAGGAGCATGATCAGCACGTAGACCAGCGTGCCCCAGACGATGTAGATGGCCTGGATGGGCAGGACGAACATCAGGTTGATGACGCCCTTGGGCTGAGCGAGGCCGAACACGACGAACAGCGGCACCACCAGGAAGGTCCAGCCCGTGCGGACGGACCCCGGGAACATCCCGAGCATGTCGGACAACAGCGGGATGACGGTGGCGACGATGGCCGTGAACGAGATGGCGTCGACCCACTGACTGCGGGAGAGCAGCCGCGGGAGGCTCGGCAGCACGAGGTAGAGCACCACGAGCGAGATCAGCACCTGTACGGCGGCCCCGCGGCCCTGCACGAGGAACCGGGTGAGCAGCTGCCAGGGCTGGAAGCCCGAGCCGATGCTGTACAGCGGGAGCAGACCCAGGGGCGCTCCGAGGTTCCACAACACGAGCTCGAGCACGTACATGCCGAACAGGACCAACAGCAGGTTCCGCATCCACGGAGCGAGTGTCGGCATCACGAACTGGACCTGGGGATTCTGCGGCACGGTGCTCCTGTAACGGGGCGACAACCGGGCGTGTGGCGTGAAGTGTCGCGCGCGGGCGCACGGTTGTGCTTGATTCGGACCCCCGCCTCAAGGTAGGAACGGCGGTATCAGGGAGGCGTCTTGGCTTACGATCTGGTCGCGACTGCCGGGCCCGTCGAGGGGGAACGGTTCCCGCTCGACACCTCGGAAGAGGAGACCATCATCGGGCGGACGCGCAACGGGATCAACCTCCCGGATCCGCTGGTGTCCGTGCGCCATGCCAAGCTCCAGCACGTCAAGGGCGGCTGGCAGATCACCGATCTCGGCTCGGCCACCGGGACCAGGGTGAACGGGACGCCACTCGATCCCGATCGCCCCATGCCCATCGAGCTCGGCGACACGGTACGCATCGGGGAGTGCGAGTTCCTGCTGGACTCGTCGGGGTCCCGGGTGCTCAAGCGGATGGCGTGGGCCATCATCCCCGCCTGGCTGCTGGTCATCGCGTCGTTCGTCGTGCTGTTCTGGGTGTCCGGCGAGCGGCCCGTCACCCTCAACTGGACCGAGCCGATCCGCACCACGGAAGGCGCGAGCAAGGTGCTCGTCATCCCGTCGTCGTTCATCCGCGAGCACGCCCTCGACATCAGCTCGATGAAGCTGCGGCGCATCACCGACTTCGACGGCAACGCGATCGACGAGCTCTGGCTGTACGTCGGCAAGGACGAGCTGGTCGTGACGTTCACCGAGAGCGGTTGGGATCTGCTCGGCCAGCTGCCGAAGGGCTGTGTCGACCGGCAGGCCGGCGGCAAGTTCCCGGATCTCACGTGTGATGGGCTCGACTTCCGGATGTACCCCGAGGGCTACGTCGCCATCTCCCAGGTCGACCCCGTCGTCTGGCTGGTCGGCGAGGCGCGCGACGCCCAACAGGACGGGCCCACGCCCAGCATGGAGCCCGAGCCTGAGGCCGAGCCCGCCGGCAAGAAGGGCAAGAAGAAGCGCAAGAAGAAGAGCAAGGCCGCGCCCGAGCCCATCTCGGTGCCCACCGAGGTGCCCGAGCTCGCGGCGCTGAACGGGGCTGCAGGTCCGGTGCCGTTCCGCATCGCGATGGGCAGTATCGACAAGCTGGCCGGCTTCCTCGCGCAGCACGGCGTCACTCAGCCCGTCCACTACGTGATCTGCGAGGGGGCGTTCCCCGGAGTGCCCGCCCAGGCCGTGCTCACGGACGGAACCGTGCAGCGGTTCAGCTACGGGTGCGAGCAGGAGGCCGTGTTCGCCGGAGACCGCTCGGGGGCGCTCAACGACACCCGCATCGCCGCCTTCGCCCTGACCGAGGTGGGCCGCGAGATGTTGTCGAAGCACCTGGCCTACACCTGGAGCGGCACCCCCCAGGGGATGTTCCTGGCGGGCGAGAAGCGGCGGACCCTCGCCGAGACCGCCAAGTGGCCGATTCCCGTGCGCGGGGGGGTCTACCTCACCTTCGAGGCCTCCGAGCACGTGTTCACGCCGATCGCCACCAATCCCCAGCTCGACGACCGCGTGCGACTCGAGTCCGTCGAAGCGGTCGATCTGGACGGGCAGATCGCGACCCTGCTCTCGCGCGGCACGGTGAAGATGGACCCCGAGGGATGCTCCGAGCTCAAGGTCACCGCGCGTCGCTGGCGGTGTGCGTGGATGCGGGGCTGCTTCCCGCGTGCGTCGTTCCTGACCATCGAGGAGGTGGGCTGCGGGAAGAACGAGACCCTGCTGAGCATCGGCTACAGCCAGGGGCAGTACCGCGCCGCCAACGAGCACGTCGAGGTCCGGGTCGAGGTCCTCACCCAGGACCGCGGCATCGGCGTCACCGACGTGATCCAGGCCCGGGTGGGGGTCCGACCCGCACCGTAGAACCCCGCGGTCGCTGCGGGGTTGCGCCGGGGATCTCCAGCAGGTACTGTACAAGCGTTCATACCGCACGTGTGTGCAGTACCGTCACCGAGGGAGCCCATGGACGACCTGTCACCTCGTCAGCAAGAGATCTTCGAGTTCATCCGCACCTCGCTCGACCAGCGCGGCGTCTCGCCCAGCTACCGCGAGATCGGGGGCGCACTGGGGATCGGCTCCACCAACGCGGTCAGCGACCACATCAAGGCCCTGGTGCGCAAGGGCTACATCGAGCGGGTCGGCGGTCGTGGCGCTCCGCGTAGCATCCGGCTCACCGAGCAGGCCGCGGGCACCTTCGAGGACGACGGCGTGCAGGGGATTCCGATCCTCGGACGCATCGCGGCTGGGGTTCCGCTGCTGGCCGAGGAGAACTACGAGGGCACGCTCCGCGTGGATTCATCGATGGTTCCGCGGGGAGGCAAGATCTTCGCGCTGGTGGTCACGGGCGAGTCGATGATCGAAGACGGCATCCAGGATGGCGACTACCTGTTCGTCCGCGAGAAACAGACCGCTCGCAACGGCGAGATCGCAGTCGTGATGGTCGACGGCGAGGCCACGGTCAAGCGGTTCTACAACGAGGGCAAGGTGATTCGCCTGCAGCCCGCGAACAGCGCGATGGAGCCCATCTACGTCGACAAGCACAGCGGAGACGTCGCGGTGATCGGCATCGCCGTCGGGCTCTTCCGCAAAATCTAGCTGGCGTTCATCCGCGGTTTCATTCGCCGCTGGACACATCGCTCTTCGGCACTCGCGTACAGAAGTACGCGTCGGCCTCGATCGATGCGCCCAGCGACGAATGAAACACGCGGCCTGAACGCAACGCCGCGTTCTGCGGTAGACGAGGGTTTCGGCTCGATTTCCTGCGGAAGGCTGTTCGGATCGTTCTCCGGTGGCTTCGGCTCCGGAACTGCAACGCCGCGCTCTGCGGTAGACGAGGGTTTCGGCTCGATTTCCTGCGGAAGGCGGTTCGGATCGTTCTCCGGTGGCTTCGGCACTCGCGAACAGACGTTCTGCTCCGCCTCCGACTCGCGCTGCTCCGAAAATGGGTGCTGCAACGAAGGTCGATCCCGCCAGAAGAGACCTGTGAACCTGGGTCAGCGCAAGGTCGCCACGGAGTCACGGAGCACACCGAGGATTTCACGGAGAGGTGAGGAACTTCCGACGAGCGTTCGAACCTGTTCCATGGACGCTCGAAGACGACGAAGCACTGTTCACCCGACCCGGCTGGCTCCATCCCATTGCATCCTCCTCGGACGCTTGGAAGGCGGGGTCGGACGGCTCCGAGAGTACAGATCTGCAACCCAGGACGACGCTCGAACACGGCGGCTGAGATGGACTGGTCGAGGCATCCGCGCTCCGCGGATCCTCAGCGCAATCCTCCGCGAAGCGAAGCGCTCAGCGGTGAGAGTTGGTGTTGAATGCATCGAAGTCGTTCGAACGAACGCCCAGGTCGTCCGCGCCCAGCCGGTTTCTTCCTGGGGCGCCCGAAAGGCGTGTCGGATCGTCTCCACTCGCGACGGGTTCCTGGGTCCTCGGGGGCCTCTGGGCGCGCCGCTCACGTCATCGAACGTCATCGGATGTACGGTCGGGAACATCGCCGCGGTTACCGTGTCAGTGGACAGGAGACATGGCGGACGATCTCGACAACATCCGGCGATTCGTCGGGCGGCTGGTCTGGCGGGAACGCCTGCTGCTGCTGCTCGACGTTGCGGGTCGTGCGCTGCTGCTGGTGTTCGCGACCCTCTTCGTGCTGGTGATCGCGGCGGTCCTGGACTGGGATCGTGGCGGAACCGCTGCGGGGCTCGTCCTGCTGGCAGGTGCCGGTTCGTGGGCTGCGGTGGTGGTCCCGCTGATCCTCCGCTGGCGCAAGACCGGCGATGCGCTCCGTCAGGCCCGCCTGGCCGAGGCCGACAACCCAGAGCTCCGGGGCCGCCTGGTCACGGCGGTCGAGCGCACGGGGGGTGCGACCGAAGGCGAGAGCGAGCTGATGCTCGGGCTGTTGGCACGTCGGGCGGTCGCCGAGCTCCCCAACACCCGTCCGTCCCGCATCCACCGGGGGATTCGCCAGGTGGTGGTCGCCGCGGCGTCGCTGTTCCTGCTGGTCCTCCCGGCGATCCTGTCGCTCTTCGCTGGCGGGCCGTTCGAGGTCGCCCGCTGGTGGGCCGAAGGCTTCGACGCACAGGCTGCGGTGGCGATGTTGGACCGGGAGGACGCCGCTCCCGAAGCCCAGGTGGGCGATCTGGTGCTCCGCTACACCTACCCCGACTACACGGGCCTGGAGCCGCGGGTGGTCGAGAACAGCACGGGCGATGCCCAGGGCCCGCCGGGCACGCGTGTCGAGATCACGGCCCGCAGCGCGGATCGCATCGAGGCCGCCGGACTCGTCGCGTACGACGAGCGTTTGGACGCTCAGGTCGCGGACAGCCGCATGGTGACGGGTTCGTTCACGATCGGCACCGAGGACGGCACCTACAAGCTCGTCACCTGGCGGGGGTCGGACTCCGATGCCGACAACCCGGATTCCGCCCGTCAGGAGTCCCGGGCCTTTCAGATCACCACCAACGACGATCTGGCACCCGAGGTGATGCTCGACACCGAAGCCGAGGAGCTCCAGCTGGCGGTCGACGAGGACTTTCAGCTGATCTGGCGCGCTCGGGACGACTACGGGATCCGGTCGGTGGCCCTGCAGATCGACGGCGACAAGGTGGGCTCGCCGGTCTACCAGATGCAGGAACGCCGGGCCGAGGTGTTCGGAGACGACTGGCGCACGCCAGCAGCCCTGGGCCTGGCGCCCGGAGACGAGGTCGACCTCACCGTCGCAGCCTGGGACAACGACACCTTCTCGGGGAGCAAGGTGGGCAAGAGCCGGGCGGTCCGGTTGATCGTCCTGGGGCCGCGAGGGCTCGAGGAGCGCAGCGACCAGCAGCTCGAGAACCTCGTCGACGCCATGCTCGGCGTGCTGGCCGACCACCTCGAAGAACCGTTTCCGGTGGGGTCGACCGACAAGGAGTTCGCGGCGTGGGGCGAAGCCCTGGCCAAGCGCTACCAGCCCCTGAACGATCTGGTGGATTCCGAGTGGGCCCGGCTCGAGGAGGGGAGCGTCGAGCGGATGGTGCTCTCGGACGCCGTCGAGACCGGGGGCGAGCTGGTGCGCTACACGGCGGTGGCCTTCGACCCACGCTCGGCCGAGATGGTCCAACCGGCGGCGGTCTCCGACACCGAGGAGTACCGCGACGAAGCCATCGAGAGCCTCGAGAACGGCATCCTCGCCCTCGACAAGATGCTCCGGAACCGCGCGCTTCGCGAAGTCGTCGAGACCGCTGAGCGCATGGAGGAGATCGGCCAGGAACTCGAAGAGCTGATGAACCAGGACGACCCCGACGCCCTGGCGATGCTGGCCAAGCTCGAGCAGCTCCAGTCGATGATGCAGGAGCTCGCGAAGCAGGCCGCCAAGCTCAACGACGGCGGGCTCAAGGAGTTCGTCAACGCGCGGTCCAACGAGATGAAGGACCTGATGTCCGAGATCCAGAAGGCCATCCAGGAGGGCCGGATGGACGACGCCAAGAAGATGATGGAGCGCCTCGCAGAGCAGCTCCAGCAGATGGCCGAGGGCGTCCGAGACACCATGGAGCGCCAGCAGGGCGAGTCGAACGACTCCATGCAGCAGGCCGAAGACCTGAAGGCCGAGCTCGAAGAGCTCGAGCAGGAACAGCGCGAGCTGCAGGAGCAGGTGGAGCAGCTGCGCGAAGAGGCCGACCAGGAACAGGCGGATGCCGCCGACGAGATCTGGAAGGAGATCCAGGCCGAGGCGGCCGCGCTCACGGGCGAGATCGGCACCTACCACGACGCCCTCGAGCCCGCGCTGCGGTCGTTCACCGAGCAACAGCGCGCCAAGAACGCCCAGCTGCAGTCGGCGCGGATGCAGCAGTCCGCAGACGCCCAGGACCTCCGGGGCGTCCGCACGGGTCACCGGTCCACCTCCATCTCGGTCGACTCGATGTACCGGGCGCTCCAGAGCGCGAAGATGAGCGGCGGCGCCCGACGGGGTCCGGGTCGGAAGGCCCTCGACTCGATGTACGCCCACCTCGACCGGATCCAGGAGCTCCTCGATCAGCTGGAGCAACAGCCGCCGAGCTCGGCCACCCAGCAGCAGACCGAGCAGCTCGAGCAGCAGCAGCAACAGCTCCAGGAACGGCTCCAGCAGGCCCAGCAGAAGGCCGAGGAACTCTCGCAGCAGTTCGACGTGCAGCCCGAGGACATGGGCGAGAGCCTCGAGAAGGCCGACCAGCGGATGGACGACGCCCGCCAGGACCTCAAGAACGGCCAGCCGATGCCGGCCGAAGGCTCCCAGGGTGCGGCCGCGGAGCGGATCAAGGAAGCCCGCGAGTCGCTGGAGCAGGCCATGCAGCAGGCCCAGCAGATGCAGCGCCAGATGCAGCCCAGAGATGGCCAGCAGCGTCAGGGCAAGCAGCAGAAGAACGATCGGAGCGGCGACGACTCCGACAGCCGCCCGGACGAGATCGAGATCCCGGGTGCCGAGGAGTTCCAGACCCCCGAGGAGTACCGTCGCGCGCTGCTCGAGGGCATGGAGGGCGAGGTTCCCGAGGAGTACCGCCAGATGAAGAAGCGCTACTTCGAAGAGCTGGTGCGCCAGTGAGTCGCGCCGTGTCCATGGGGTGGATCGCAGGGGTCCTGGCCATCGGGGCCGTGGGGCTGGGCGTGTCCGACGTCGCACGTGCGCAGGGCCTGTTCGGTGCGGGCGCGGTCGAGAAGTGTCTGCGGGCCAACGACGTGCCGTGCGCCGAGGAGGCTCTCGAAGCGCTGGGGGTCGACGAGGACACCACCGATCCCGGGCTGCTGGCCCAGAAGGCTCGCGTGGCGTTCTTCGCCGGAGACTTCCCCGCCGCACGCGAGGCGATGGATGCCGCGGTCGACAACGGCTTCGACGACCGCTGGAACCAGCGTCCGCTCTACGAACGCACTCTGTACGCGACCGCCTACTGGGCCGAGGTCACGCCCGAGAGCCCCGACGGCAGCGACAGTCGATTCCGCGTGCGATTCCAGCCCGGTCTCGACGAGGTGTTGATCGAAGGGGCCGCCGACGCGCTGGTCCGCACCGAACAGAACATCACGCCGCTGCTCGGGGCCACGCCGCCCGGCACCACCCACCTCGAGATCTACCCGGACAGCCGGTCGTTCATCGCCGCCAGCTCGCTCACCGAAGCCGACGTCCGCACCACGGGGGTGGTGGCCCTGTCCAAGTGGTCGCGCCTGCTGGTCACCTCTCCGCGCGCGCTGGCCCGGGGCTACGACTGGCAGGACACCATCGCCCACGAGTACATCCACCTGGTGGTCGCGCACAACACCGACGACCGGGCGCCCGTGTGGCTGCAGGAAGCCATCGCCAAGTACCTCGACAACCGCTGGCGCGACGGGAAGGACCGCTGGCGCCTGTCGATCCGCGACCAGGGGTTGCTCAAGAAGGCCCTCGACGAGAACGACCTGGTGACCTTCGACGAGATGCACCCGAGCCTCGCCAAGCTCCCGAGCGCCGAGCGCGCCGCGCTGGCGTACGCCCAGGTCTCCGCCCTGATGGCGTTCTGCTTCGAGACCAAGGGCGAGGACGTCCTGCTCGAAGCCCTGCCGCTGTTGAAGGGCGGGATGGATGCCCGCGAAGCCCTCGCCCGGGGCGCGGGATTCTCGAAGTTCGACGAGCTCGAGACCGCCTACATCGAGTGGATGAAGACGCTGAACCTGTCGAACACCCAGGTCGAAGAGCTGCCTACGGTGTTCGCTCAGGACGGCACCGACGACGGCGCCACCGATCCCGTGCTGTCGCGCCGCGAGGACCTGCATCGCTTCGTGCGGCTCGGCACCCTGCTGCGCGAGCGGGAGCGTCCGAAGGCGGCGCTGGTGGAGTACGAGAAGGCCCGGGACCCCGAGGAGCCGAACAGCCCGTACCTGTCGAACATGATCGCCCAGACCCACATCGAGCTCGGTGCGTTCGGGGCGGCCGAATCCGAGCTGTCGAAGTCGGTCGAGACCTACCCCGAGTTCGCGCTCACCCACAAGACCCTGGGCCAGCTCGCGAACAAGCGGGGCGACACCCGGTCTGCGCGCACCTCGTTCGAAGCCGCCGCCGAGATCAACCCGTACGACCCCACGGTCCAGGCTGCGCTGTTCGAGCTGGCCGGAAAGCGCGGAGACTCCCGCGAGGCGGCACACCGCGCCGATCTGCTGAAGATCCTGCGGCAGGGCGGGTCGGACGTCGAGTACGAGCCCATCCACGAGATCAGCGGCGACTACGTGGTGCCGGGCAGCGCGGCATCGTCCGACGCCGAAGGGCTCGAAGAGGCGTTCAAGGGCGAGCTGGCGCCGCAGATCCGGGTCACCGACCTGGACGGCAACGTGGTCACGCTCGACGACTACAAGGGCCAGACCATCGTGCTCGACTTCTGGGCCACCTGGTGTGGTCCGTGTCGGCAGGCCATGCCGCACCTCAAGTCCCTCGACGACCGCGACGGCGTCACTGTGCTGGGGCTCACCGACGAGCCCGTGAGCAAGGTGCTGCCGTTCATGAAGAAGAGCGATCCGGGCTACCGCATCGTGCTCGACGACGGGGCCACCGTGAAGCGGCGCTACCGCGTGCGCTCGTTGCCCACCGTGTTCGTGATCGACCCGCGTGGGCGGGTCTCTGCGGTGGTCGTGGGCGCGGGCGGCAAGGCCACCGAGAAGCTCGATCTGGCCGTCGCCGAAGCGAACGCGCTCTGATGCATCCGCACGCGGGAGCCCATCGGTGCCCGCCCCTCCTGGAGGACTCTTGAACGACGTCGAACTGTTCGAATCCCTGGCCCCGACCCGGGAGCGACTGATCGAAGCCATCGGGGAGGTGGTCGTCGGTCAGCGCCACGTCGTCGACCTCATGCTCACGGCCATGTTCTCGGACGGGCACTGCCTGTTCGTCGGGGTGCCGGGCCTCGCGAAGACCCTGCTCGTGAACACCGTGGCCGAGACCGTCGGGTTGGACTTCGGGCGCATCCAGTTCACGCCCGACCTCATGCCGTCCGACATCACGGGCACCGACGTGCTCGAAGAGGACAAGGCCACGGGCGAGCGGCGGTTGCGGTTCGTGAAGGGGCCCGTGTTCACCAACCTGTTGCTCGCCGACGAGATCAACCGGACGCCCCCCAAGACCCAGGCGGCGCTGCTCCAGGCCATGCAGGAACGCCAGGTCACGGCGTCGGGCCACACCTACCGTCTCGAGCGGCCGTTCCTGGTGTTCGCCACCCAGAACCCCATCGAGCAGGAAGGCACCTACCCGCTGCCGGAAGCCCAGCAGGACCGGTTCATGTTCTCGATTCCGGTGGGCTACCCCAGCCCCGACGAGGAAGAGGAGATCGTGCGCCGGACCACGGTGGGCGTCATGCCCAACGCATCGCGGGTGATCTCGGTCGACCAGCTGGTCGCGATGCAGCAGCTGCTCCGCCGGCTTCCCGCGAACGGCGACGTGGTGCGCTACTGCGTGAAGCTCGCTTCGGCCACGCGTACGGACGGGCCGGGTGCGGGGCTCGACGCCTCGCGCTGGATCCGGTGGGGAGCGGGGCCGCGCGCCAGCCAGTACCTCGCGATCGGCGCGCGTACATGGGCGGCATTGCGGGGCAACGAGGTGCCCACCCCCGATGACGTCCGCGCCATCGCTCCCGCCGTGCTGCGCCACCGCGTGCTGCTCAACTTCGAGGCCGAAGCGGCGGGGATCACGGTCGACAAGGTCGTCCAGCAGCTCATCGAGGAGGTCGGCTGAGCTCGGATGCGCCAACCGTCGATCCGGGAACCGGGACCGTCTGGGACGCCGACGTCCTCGCGCGGGTGCGTCACCTGCACCTGAAGGCCCGGCACCTGACCGACTCGCTGCTGATGGGCGAACACCGCAGCCGCCGGGTGGGCCAGGCCATCGAGTTCGCCGACTACCAGGAATACCTGCCGGGCATGGACCTGCGCGGGCTCGACTGGCGGGTGTGGGGGCGCACCGACAAGTTCGTCGTGAAGCGCTTCGAGACCGAGACCGAGCTGCCCTGTTCGGTGGTGCTCGATCTGTCGGCCGATCTGCAGACCGGCAGCTCTGCGGTGGCGGGCTACCCCGACCTCGACCGGAGCAAGGCCGGCTACGCGATCACCCTCGCCGCCACGCTGCTCTACTGGCTGCATCGCCACGGAGAACCCGTCGGGCTCGAGCTGATCGCCGGAAACGACCTGCCGTTCCGCACGCTTCCGAGCCGGTCGGGCCGCAACCACCTGCAGCTGTGCTTCCTGATGCTCGCCAGCGCGAAGCCCGGGGGTCGGGCGGGGCTGTCGAAGGCGCTCTCGCGCGTCGGAGAGCGGGTGCGTCGCCGCAGCTGGGTGGCCGTGGTCACCGACGGCATGGAGGAACCCGGCGACTGGATGCCCGCGCTGTCGGCGTTCCTGCGTCGTGGGGCGGATCTGCGCTTCTTCCACCTGTTCGACGCCGAGGAGTGGGCGCTGAAGTTCAAGAAGCCGGCGCTGTTCTACAGCCCCGAGGGCGGCGACGATCTCGCGGTCGACCCCCAGGGGGCCCAGGACGCCTTCGCCGAAGTCGTGGACGAGTACGTCGACGAGGTGCGCGGCGGGATCATCGAGCAGGGCGGCCGCTATCTGCAGGCGCCGACGAACGAGCCCCTGGAGTCCCTGCTGCGGCGGGCGATTCTCGACCGACCCTCTCCGAGCACCCGGATTCACGGGCGTCCTGGGCGGTCGGCATGAGTCTGGGCCTGCTCGCACCGCTCTCGCTGGGTCTGACCGCGCTCGTGGCCCTGCCCATCCTGGCGCACCTGGCGCGTCAGACCCCCCGGGAGCGCAAGCCGTTCGGGGCGATGCTGTTGCTCGAGCGCGTCGTGAAGCGCCTCAAGCGGCGGCGGCGCATCAAGGACTGGTTCCTGCTGGCACTGCGGGTGCTGGCCGTGCTCCTGCTGGCGCTCGCGGCGGCGGGCCCGCGCCTGACCTACCCGGGCGGCGTCCCGGAGTTCGGAGGGTCGGGCCGGGTGGTGCTGGTGATCGACCGCTCCATGTCGATGTCGCTCACCGAAGCCGGGTCCACACTGCTGGGCCGCGCGCGGGACGAAGCCGTCGAGGTCCTGGATGGCCTGCCCGGCGGCACCGAAGTCGGGGTGGTGGTGTTCGACGAGGTCGGCCGGCCGCTCACCACCGAGCTCACGGGCGATCTGGAGCGCGCGAAGTCGCTGGTCCGCGGCATCCAGCCCACCCACGGCGTGTCCGACATGAAGGGGGGGCTGCACGAAGCCCGGCGGCTGCTGGCCGGGGAGCCCGGCGAGGTCATCCTGCTGTCGGACGAAGCCGGTCCGCGAGCCGTCACCGAGGCCCGCCCGGAGATCGAAGCCCTGATCGAGCTCGGCAGCTCCGTGCTCCCGATGACCATCGCCGGCGATCCGCCCCGCAACGTCGCGGTCACCGAGGCCACGTACGGCTCGGGGGTGGAGGGCGGCTCGCTCACCCTCAAGCTCGCGAACTACGGCCCCCAGAGCATCGAGGTCGCCTGCGAGGTCACCCTGCCGGACGGCCAGCAGATCCCGATCTTCGCCGACCTGCCCCCCGAAGGCGAAGCCGCCGAGCGCGTGACCATCCCCCCCGAAGCCCTCGGTGGCGTGGGGTCGGCCGTGTGCGAAGACCCCGACCTGCCCGCCGACGATGCGCGCTACTTCCACCTCCCGCGCGTGGGCGCCAGCCGGGTGCTCGTGGTCGACGGCGACCCCGGCGACACCCCCACGCGCTCCGAGGTCTACTTCCTCGAACGCGCACTCGCGCCCTGGGGCGGGCTCAAGTCCGGTGTGGCCCTCGACGTCACCGCGCCCGGCGGCCTGATGTCCCTCGACCCCGAGACGCATCGCGTCGTGTTCCTCGCCAACGTGGCCGATCCGCGACCGTTCGGCCCCCTGCTCACCGAGTTCGTGCGCAAGGGCGGCAACCTGGTGATCTCGGCGGGCGACAACGTCACGGCCGACCGGTACAACGCCGCACTCGGGGCCGTGCTGCCCACCTCGTTCCGCAAGGCGCGCTCCATCGCAGACCGCGGCGAGCAGGGCGTTCCGCTCATGCTCCCGGCCACCGACCACCCGCTGTTCGCAGCGTTCTCGCGCTCGGGTCGCAGCGCCTTCGCCACCGTCCGCAGCCACCGCATCCTGACCCTCGATCAGTACACGGACAGGCCCGATGAGGTCGCGACCCTGCTCCGCTACGAAGGCGGCGCTCCCGCACTGGTCGAGCGTCGGATCGGCCAGGGCCGTGTGCTCGTCTGGACCAGCACCGTCGACTGGAGCTGGACCAACTTCCCGCTCCAGGCCGCGTTCATGCCGAGCATGCAGCGCATCGTCCGCTACCTGGGGGGCGAGTCGGGCGGGGGAGCCGCGCGCTTCGACGGCATCGTGGGCGAGCCCGTGAAGATCCCGCTGCCGGACCTCAACGTCGATCCCACCGTCATCGGTCCCGACGGCGATGCCGTCCGCAGCCGCATCGACGGCAGCAACGTGCTCTTCACTCCGGAGCGCGCGGGCGCCTACACGCTCGCCATCGAAGACGCCGAACCCCTCGCCTGGATCGCGGTCAACACCGACCCCACCGAGTCGGACGTCCGGCCGTACGACACCGTGAAGGGCGTCGAGAAGGAGATCGACCCCGAGCTGTTCGTCCGGCACGCCGACCTGTCGGGTGGCCTGCTGGGGCTCGCGTTCGGCTGCCTCGTCCTCCAGGCCCTCCTCTCCACCCGGAGACTCCAATGACCCTCGATCGACGCCAGCTCCTGAAGCAGGGTGCCCTCGCCACTGCCGCACTGGGCCTGCCCTCCGCAGCGCTGGGCTTCGGAGAGAGCACGCTGGTGGACGTCGCCGAGCTCCAGCTCGGAACCACCGAGTCCCGCCCGAGCGCCTGGAAGCGGCTGCTGTACGAGGTGCAGAACACCACCAGCGTCGAGGTCCAGGGGCGCGCCGTGCAGGTCGGGCCCACCGATCCCGAGCTGTTCGAGCACCCGTTCACCACCCTGGTGGGCGGCAAGCGCTTCGAGATCGAGGACGAGGGCGTCGAGCAGCTGTCCCGCTACCTCGCCTACGGCGGCTTTCTGTTCGTCGACGACACCACGGGCTCCGAGAGCTCCGACTTCGACCGCAGCGTGCGCACCCTCGCCAAGCGCCTGTTCCCCACGCGACAGCTGGCACCCGTTCCGCGGGACCACAGCCTCTACCGCGCGTTCTTCCTGATCGACCGGCCCTACGGACGCCTGGCGCGCCACAAGTCCCTCGAGGCCATCACGGTCGGCAACCTCGCGCCGCTGGTCTACAGCCGCAACGACCTGTCGGGGGCGCTGATGCGCAAGGACACCGGGCAGTTCGTCCACGCCTGCGTCCCCGGGGGTGAACGACAGCGACGCGAAGGGCTGAAGCTTGGGATCAACCTGGTGATGTACAGCCTGACCGCCAACTACAAGAAGGACCAGGCCCACGTCGTGACCCTCAAGCGCCAGGGGAGGCTCGAGTGATCGACTGGCTGCTGGGTGGAGACCTCGGCCCGTCGGGGAGCATCGTCTGGACGGCTCCACAGTGGGTCGTGCTCGCGGGAGGCGCGGCAGCACTGCTCGCCTGGGGGGCGTCCCTTCCGGGAGAGCGGTCGTGGGCGGCTCGAATCGGGGAGGGGTTGCTCTGGGCGCTGGCGCTCACGGGCCTCGTGATCGCGGTCAGCAAACCCGTCTGGCTCGAGGAAGAAGGCCGCACCGAGCCCGGCCGCGTGGCGCTGTTGGTGGACAGCTCGGCGTCGATGGGGATCCTGGAGGACGGCACTCCGCGCTCGGACGCCGTCCAGCCCATCGTCGATCACGTGAAGGGGCAGGTCGATCGGCTGGAGGTCTTCCACTTCGGCGACGAGCTGATGGTCGGCGAGCCCGAGAGCTTCCAGCTACCCGGCACCGACCTCGAAGGCGCGCTGGATGCGCTGTCCGAGCGGATGACCGGGGAGCAGCTGGCGGGCGTGGTGGTGGTGACCGACGGCCTCGACCGCGGCCTGTTGCGACGCCGGTTCACGCGCGAGGAACAGCCCGAACCCCCCGTGCTGTCGGGGCCGCTCACGGTCTACCAGGTGGGGAACCGCACCGAGCTGCGCGATCTGGCGGTTCGTTCCGTCGACAGCGGGGGCTACGCGTTCCTGCGCCACGCCTTCCACATCAAGGCCGACATCGAGGGCACGGGCTTCGAGGGGGCCACCGTTCCGGTCAGCCTGCTGCGCGACGGCGCGATGGTGAAGCGCACCGACGTCACCCTCGACGACAACGGGCAGGGCCAGGTCGAGTTCGAAGTCGTGCCCGACAAGGCGGGCCGCTACGCGTACGAGGTGCAGGTGCCGCAGTACGAAGCGGACGCCGTTCCCACCAACAACAGCATGCCCATCGTGGTGCGCGTGGTGCGCGACAAGATCCGCGTGCTCCAGGTGGCGGGTGCGCCGAGCTGGGACGTCAAGTTCCTCCGCCGCTTCCTCAAGGGCGACCCCAGCGTCGATCTGGTGTCGTTCTTCATCCTGCGGACCAGCCGCGACATGGACAGCCGCTACGGCGACAACGAGCTGTCGCTCATCGCGTTCCCGTACCGCGACCTGTTCAGCACCGACCTGTGGTCGTTCGACGCCGTCATCTTCCAGAACTTCGACTACGAGGACTACTTCGGGTACGAAGGCCGGTTCCTGCTCGAGAACATGCGCAAGTACGTCCACGACGACGGGGGCGCTGTGGTGATGATCGGCGGCGACCGCAGCTTCGGGCTGGGCGAGTACGGGGGCACTCCTCTCGCCGAGATCCTCCCGGTCGAGGTGGACAACGGCGAGAAGCCGAGCCTGGTGGCGTTCCAGCCCCGGCTGACCGAGGACGGGGCGCGACACCCGCTCACGCGCCTGGTGGCAGAATCCCAGGAGAACCAGGCCTGGTGGGGTCGCTTGCACGCCATGGACGGAACGAACCAGCCGGTACGGGCCAAAGACGACGCTGCCGTGCTGCTGGACCACCCCTCGCTCACCGATTCGGACGGCAACCCGCTGCCGGTGTTGTCGGTGATGGAGGCCGGACAGGGGCGCAGCATGGCGCTCACGGTCGACTCCAGCTGGCGGTGGTCGATGACCGAGGCCGCTCAGGGGCGCGGCAACCAGGCCTACCTGCGGTTCTGGAAGAACAGCCTCCGCTGGTTGATGAAGGACAGCAGCGTGTCGCGAGTGACCGTGGAGACGCCCCGTGAGAACTACGGGATCGGCGATGATGTGCGGCTGGTGGTTCGGGCGCGCGATCCGGGATTCGCCCCGCTCCCGGGAGCGAAGGTGGAGGCCGAGGTCACGGTCGATGGGCGCACCCAGACCCTCGAGGGCGAGACCGGCGAGGACGGCGATGTCGTCCTGACCCTCGAAGCGAAGCGGCGGGGCACGCATCGGGTGAAGGTGGCGGTCACGGACGTGGTCGAGATGGTGGGCGAGGCCGAGACCGTGTACGCGGTGACGGCCCGCGACCCCGAGCTGGACGAGGTGAGCCCCGACCCGCAGTTCCTGATGACGCTGACCGACCGTGTGGACGGGCGCTATCACGAGGCAGGCGCGCTTGGGCCCGTGCTCACGGACCCTTCGGCGGGTCGTCAGGTGTGGGACCGCAAGGAGACGCCGTTGTGGCGGGCGCCGTTGCTGGCGCTGCTGGTGATGTTGTTCGCGGGGGGTGCCTGGATCATCCGCCGGCGGAGCGGGTTGCGGTGATCGTTCTGGTCACGACCCTCACTGCTTCCAGTAGCGTGGCTCCTCGATGTGCTGTGCACCCGCAGCCAGCGTGCTCGACGACGTCGCGGTGAGCGTCCTGTGATACGACCGGTGGTCGAGACGTTCCAGATCACCGGCTGTGGCCTCATCGTCGCGCTGGAGGGCACCACGGATCTGCTGGTCGGTCGTCCGCTCGTGGCCACTGTGCATCGTGTCGATGGCACCGAGCTTCGCGTCGAGGCGTGGAAGGAGGGGTTCCATGGCACGACACCCGAGCCGCGCGACCTCGAGTGCTTCCTGCTCACGGACCTCGTGAAGGACGACGTTCCGACTGGCTCGAGCGTGTCCTTCGCCCCGTACTCGTGACCCTCGCGTTGCGCGCTTCGGACCCGCGGCACCGAGAAGCAGGGACCCCAGCGCAAATGGAGGTGCTTGGGGGGCGTATCGCATCGAATGAGGGGTCACTGTTCCCAGTAGGGCGGCTCCAGGATGTGTTGCGCCGTCTCCAGGATCTCCTGCTCCAGCCAGGCGCGGTCGGCGGCCGACCGACGGTGTCGCCGTGCCGACGGCGGATGGCGCCGCCCTGGAAGGTGCCCGGCACGTCGCACTCGACCCAGTAGCCGCCGAGCGCGTCTGCGAGGGCGATGGGCACGGCAGCAGACGGGGGCTCGGTTGCGATGGGCCCCGTGGGGACGGGCGCGTTGGAGGGAGACGGCGCGAACCGGGTCCGCTTGGCGACGTCGTCGCGCGGTTCAGCGATGGGGGCCGGGCCGGGGCTGGAGGACGGGTCTGTGCGCCACAGCAGCAGTCCCGCAGCGAGTGCGAGCAGCAGTCCCAGGGCGATCAGCCGGCGTCGGTCGCGCATGCGCTCACCATAGTGCGTCGCTCCTGGGTCGCTGGCAGGGCGTCGCCGCGGAGCAGGGAACCCCAGAGCAGATGGAGGCCGGCGTCGCGGTGGCGCCGACAGCCTCGATCGGACCACGACCTGGATGGACGGGGCGGGCACAGCCCTGCGCGAACGCTCCGCGCAGAGGCCGGTCTTCGATTCCCGAGACCGGTGTGAAATCTCCAGATGGACACACAACAGACAGAACCCGCACCCCGCCCGATAGACTGCGCACGGACCCCGGGGAAGAGGGACGGATGGCACAGCGGACCGCCCGCGAAGCGGCAGAGCTCGTCGGCGCACTGTTCGACGACAGCGGGCAGAGCATCCTGGACGAAGGAGGCGGGCCGAGCTCGTGGGAGGAGGCGTTTGCGCCCCTGCCAGACGGGCTGTTCGCGATCGATGCCGACAACCCCGGGCTGGCGATGCTCACGATGGCGCGCGACCTGTGGAACCGTCAGGGCGACCTGCGCATGGCGACGGCGGTGACCCGCGGACTGTTGCGCTGGCACGTCGACAACCAGGGGAAGAACCACCCGGATGCGTACGTGGAGCTGGGTGCGCTCGGGTTCCTGGCGCTGCGTGCGGGCCGGAACGACGAGGGGGCGTCGCTGCTGGAGGAGGCCTGGAACGGTCTACGCTCGGTCCTGAGCGGGCGGGATCTGCGGATCGCGGTGGTTGCGGGGAACCTGGGGCTTCACTGGGCGCGGATCGGCAAGCTCGAGAAGGGCGAGGAGATGCTGGCCACGGCCTACCGGATCCGCAAGAAGGTCGCGCCGCTGACCGTCGGGAACGTCGCCGCACAGCTGGGCGAGGTGCGGCTGCGTCTCGGGAAGCCCTCGGAGGCGCTGGATGCGCTGCGAGATGCCTGGCTGGCAGAGCTCGATTCCCACGGGGAGTCGCACCCACGCACGGTCCAGCGGGCGATGACGCTGGCGAAGGCCCTGAACCGCACCGAGACCTGGCGCGAAGCCGTGGCGACCTGGCGCGGGCTCGACAAGGTGGCGCAGCAGAGCAACAACCGCGACGCACAGGCCGAGATCGGGTTCTCGCTGGGCGTGGCGCTGTACCACACCCGCAAGAAGGACGAGGCGATCCGGCGGGTGAACCAGGCGATCGATGCAACGCGCGCGCTGGGGACGGGCGATTCGCCGCATCCACAGCTTCCGGACCGGTTGACGTTCCTGGCCCAGATCCACATCGACCACCGTCGTCCGGGCGAGGCGGAAGGGCTGCTGTCGGAGGCCATCGAGCGGGAGACGGCGATCAGTGGTGCCGACAGCTCCGAGACCGCGCGTCGCTACGTGACGCTGGCCAACCTGTACCGTCAGCTGGGTCGGATCGACGAGGCGATGGGGCTGATGGACGGCGCATCTTCGCTGCTCCGGAGCACGCTGGGCGACGCGCATCCCCACTCCCAGCACGCGGTCGAGATGACGGTGTCGCTGCTGGTGGCGAAGGCGAAGCAGATGCTGCAGGTCGAGCAGCGGTCCGAGGCGAAGGCGTTGATCCAGCACGCACGGGAGCTCGGTGGAAGCGTGCTGGGCTTCGACCACCCCGACCTGCTGGCCCTGCAGAAGCTGGCGATGGACTGGAAGCTGCGGCTGTAGGCTTCTTCGACGGCTTGTGAGCGGGCGGACACGGCGATAGGCCGCGCTCACGGAACCGGTCGTCGGAGGCAGTCGTGGGTAAGGGCAAGAATGCGGACATCGTGCCGCTCGAGCGCGTGCGGAACATCGGAATCGCCGCGCACGTGGATGCGGGCAAGACCACGCTGACGGAGCGCGTGCTGTTCTACACGGGTGCGTCGCACAAGATCGGCGAGGTGCACGACGGCAACACCACGATGGACTGGCAGGTGGAGGAGCAGGAGCACGGCATCACGATCACGAGTGCCGTCACCAAGTGCCCCTGGCGCGACAACATCATCCAGATCGTCGACACGCCTGGCCACGTCGACTTCACCATCGAGGTCGAGCGCTCGATGCGCGTGCTGGACGGTGCGGTCATCGTGATGGACGGCGTGCGGGGGGTCGAGCCCCAGACCGAGACCGTCTGGCGGCAGGCCAACAAGTTCGCGGTGCCGCGGATGGTGTTCGTCAACAAGATGGACCGGCCGGGCGCGGACTTCGATCGCGCGCTGGAGACGATTCGCAAGCGCTTCGGCGACGAACCGGTTCCGGTCTGCGTTCCGGTGGTCGAGACCAAGACGGTGCTGCACTGCATCGAGAAGAAGGCCTACGAGTTCGCGGGGGAACGCGGCGAAGACGTCACCTCCCGCGATCTGACCGAGTCCGAGCTCGAGATGATCGGTCCGTACCGCGAGCACCTGCTGCTCACGCTGGGCGAGCACGACGAGGCCCTGGCGGACAAGGTCCTGATGGACGAGGAGCCCGAAGAGGCCGAGGTGTGGGCGATCTTGAAGCGTCTCACCGCGAACGGCACGGTGCGGCCGGCGTTCTCGGGCAGTGCGCTGCGCAACTGGGGTGTGCAGCCGCTGCTGGATGCGGTGCTCAAGATCATGCCGTCTCCGCTGGAGGTTCCGCCGGTCACGGGCAAGACCCTCGAGGGCGAGCCGGTGAACGTGGCCCTCGAGAAGAGCGAGCCGCTGGTCGGGCTGGTGTTCAAGGTCCAGCTGCTGGATGGCCGTCGTCACTGCTTCGCGCGGATCTACCGGGGCACGCTCACGCCGGGCGACACGGTGCTGCGGGCGGGCACGGGCGAGACCGAGCGCGTGGCGCGGGTGTTCGACGTGAACGCGAACAAGAAGTCCCGCATCGACGAGGGCACGGCGGGGATGATCGTGGTCCTGGCGGGGCTGCGGCACGCGACCACGGGCGACACGCTCACCGACCCCGACACCCCGGTGCTCCTGGAGGCCATCGACGCCCGTGAGCCGGTGCTGGGTCTGGCGGTCGAGCCGGAGTCGTCCCGCGAGGAGGAGAAGCTCCTCGAAGCCCTGAACAAGATGACGGAGGAGGACCCCACGCTGCGCTTCGCCGAGGACCCCGACACGGGTCAGCGGGTGCTGAACGGCATGGGCGAGCTGCACCTGCAGATCCAGTTCGAGCGGCTGCAGCGCGAGTTCGGCGTGAAGGTGCGCGTGGGCAAGCCCCGCGTGATGAACCGCGAGACCATCGGGTCGGCTGCGACGGCGTCGGGAGGCGTCGACCGGCAGATGGAGTCTCTGGAGCTGAAGGCGGGTGCGACGGCCCGGGTGACGCCGCTGGCGCGGGGTGCGGGCATCGAGGTGGTGGCTGCGAACGCGAAGTGGAGCCCGGCCGAGGCGAAGTTCAGCGAAGAGCAGCGCACGGCGGTGGAGCAGGGTGCGAACGATGCGCTTGCGGGCGGCCCCACGAAGGGTGCGCCGCTGCAGGACCTGAAGGTGGAGATCCTGACGGTCGAGACGCACGGCTCGGCGAGTGGTCCGCAGGCGTTGCGCATCGCGGCGGCGACGGCGGTTCGCGAAGCGATGCAGCAGGCGGGCGGCCTGGTGCTCCAGCCGATCATGAAGGTCGAGGTGGTGGTTCCGGAGGGCGACACGGGTCGCGTTCTGGGCGATCTGCAGGCGAAGGGCGCGACGATCCTGGGGCACGACACGGAGGGCGACATGTCGTCGATCCAGGCGGAGTGCGGGCTGGAGGAGTTGATCGGCTACACGACGGAGCTGCGGAGCGCGACGAAGGGCCGCGGGCAGTTCACGATGGAGTTCGACCGCTTCGACGTGCTGTAGCTAGGCTTGCCGCCATTCGACCGGACCGCGACGGGGCACCGACTCTGACCCACGGTCCGCCCTCGGTTTCCGTCACGTCATCGTGTTGGCGTCGCGGTGGATCTGCCACCGCCCGTCCCGGCGCACCAGCACCGATAGCGAGTGCCCGGCCATCCGGGAGGCCTCGCTCCCGTCCCGCGGCCGGACGACGAGCACTGACTCCGCCCAGACGTACGCGTGGTCACCGAACACCTCCACCTCCCGGATCCGGCTGTCCAGCTCGTAGATCGCGGGTGCGTCTTCCGGAGACGTCCCCGCGGCCGCCTGCGCGAAGGACGCCTTGTCCATCACCCCGGCGCGCGGCACGAGGAACTGCGCGTCGTCAGCGATGCAGCGGTGCGCGAGCTCCAGGTCGCCCTCGGTGGTCGACCGGATCCAGTCCGCGAACAGCTCGCGGATCGCACGTTCGTCGTCACTCATCTGACCTCCTCTGGCTGGTGGCCATCTTGGCACGGAGGAGGTCGGCTCCCAGGTGGGCGTGACGCTGCTGTTCGAGGACTGGCGGCGTCGGCTCGCTACTGGAACGCGTTGGCGGTGGCTCGTAGCGCGATACCACCGGGGACATGCCCAAGCTCTCCCAAGGTCGGTTCGTCGGTCGGAAGCGCAGTGACGTGGGGCCTCGGGGGCTTTCTATCCCCGCGTGGGAAGAGATCCCGAGGCTGTCGCTCGACGACCTGTACGCGGTCGCGGAGCACTACGAGGCGGAGCTGGCGCGCGAGCGGCCCGATGACCATCCGGCATGGCTCCAGAAGCGCGCCGAGCGCGTGCGGACGCTGATTCGTCAGAAGGAGCGGGCGCTGGAGCATCGGGAGCGACAGCGGTAGTCGCGATCGGGATGCCCGCGAGCGGGGACCGGGAGAGGACGTCCTGGATGGGCGGATTCGGAGACGACGCTCGACCACGGCGGTGGAGACGGCCTGATCGAGGCTTCCGCGCTCCGTGCGAACCTCTGTGAGCGACAGCGCTCCGTGAGCGGCAGCGCTCCGTGGTGGACGTCGACGCCGACCCCGCCGTCAACCGCTCGGACGAACACCGATCCCGCCGACCTCGGACGAGTCTACTCGTCGGCCTGCCACGGGTTCAGCAGGTCGACTCCCATCGGCTCGAAGTCGCGCACGTTCCGCGTGACGACCGCCATGCCATGGACGAGTGCCGTTGCTGCAATCAGCGCGTCGCGCTCGGCTCGCGGGTCAGGCACGTGCAGGCCGGCGCACCGGACTGCGACGGCGGTGTCCACGGACAGCGTTCTCTCGGCGAAGGTCGGAAGAACACGGGAGTCCAGCCAGGAGCGAAGGACCTTTCCCGACGGGGCGTCCTGCCGTTCGATGGCCAGCACGCCGAGTTCCAGCTCGAGCACGGTGATCGCCGAGATGTACATCGAACCGGAGGGCGTGGATGCCGCCCAGGCCGCGACCCCAGGATCGGCCTTGCCGGCAGCGACCTTGCGCAATTCCGACACGACATTCGTGTCCAGGATGAACATCAGGACAGGTCGGCCGGCCGGTAGAGGCCGTCTGCGCGCGGCGGATCGAACTCGATGTCCTCCGCTCCCGGAAGCGCGAGGAGCTCGCCGATCGTGGCGCCGCCGCCCGTGAGTCGCTGATACGCCTCGATGGACAGGAGCACATGCGCGGGACGCCCCCGATCCGTGATGATCACGGGTCCGTCGTTGGCGGCTCGCTTGGCGCCGCTGACGTCCTGGTTGAACTCGCGGCTGGAGACGGTCTTGGCGCTCATGAGGGCTCCACTGCTTTGTAGAAACGTTACTACAATTCAAGCTGCGACGCAACTTCGTACGTCGTACCTGCGTAGTGCCCTTGGCGTGGAGATTCCGGCTTCGGCGGCGCGATAGCATGGGGACATGCCCAAGTTCTCCCAAGGTCGGTTCGTCGGTCGGAAGCGCGGTGACGTGGGGCCTCGGGGTCTTCCCATCCCCGCGTGGGAGGAGATCCCCAACCTGTCCCTCGACGACCTCTACGCGGTCGCGGAGCACTACGAGGCTGAGCTGGCACGGGAACAGCCCGATGACCACCCGGCATGGCTCGAGAAGCGTGCCGAGCGAGTACGGACCCTGATTCGTCAGAAGGAGCGGGCGCTGGAGCATCGGGAGCGGCAGCGGTAGTCGCGAGCGGGGACCGGGAGAGGACGTCCTGGATGGGCGGATTCGGAGACGACGCTCGAACACGGCGGTGGAGCCGGCCTCATCGAGGCATCCGCGCTCCGTGCGAACCTCTGTGAGCGAAAGCGCTCCGTGAGCGACAGCGCTCCGTGGTGGACGTCGACGCCGACCCCGCCGTCAACCGCTCGGACGAGCACCGATCCCGCTGACCTCGGACGTCGTTCCGGGACGGTCGGTAGACCAACGGACCGCCGGGTCGAGCGAAGCAGACCGGACCTGTCGGCGATTTCGACTCAACGGTCTACCCAGAAGGGGCCTGCGGCCCCCGGAAACCCCCGCTGCACCGGGCCGAAGCGCCCCTAGGGAGTGGGAATCGTGGTGGGCACGATCGGGGACCGGGAGAGCTCGTCCTCGGTGGGCGGATTCGGAGACGGACGCTCGAACACGGCGGTGGAGACCGCCTCGTCGAGGCATCCGCGCTCCGTGCAAACCTCTGTGAGCGACAGCGCTCCGTGAGCGACAGCGCTCCGTGGTGGACGTCGACGCCGACCCCGCCATCAACCGCTCGGACGACCACCGATCCCGCTGACCTCGGACGTCGTTCCGGGACGGTCGGTAGACCAACGGACGCCGGGTCGAGCGAAGCAGACCGGACCTGTCGGCGACTTCGACTCAACGGGTCTCCCTTTTCGGAGCTTCCCGAGCGCGCTGACGCGCTCTTTCCTCCTACGGTGCAGAACGGACCTGCGGCCCCCGGAAACCCCCGCTGCACCGGGCCGAAGCGCCCCTGGGGAGTGGGAATCGTGGACGTCGACGCCGACCCCGCTGTCAGCCGCTCGGACGAACACCGGCCCCGCTGACCCAAGGTTCAGTCCAGGCAAGGCTCGTACCAACCCATCGACGCGAGGTAGCCCTCGATCTCCGCGTCGGGATCGGCGTGCGCTTCGTAGCGGGCGGTCGCCCAGGCGGTCCAGTCGGCGTCGACCTGCTCCAGGGACGCCCCCAGTACCGCCTCCACGGGCTCCGGGTCGAGCCCCTGTCGCGCAGCCGCGAGGTCCCACAGGACGTCGCGTCCGAGCTCCTCGTCCACGTAGCGGAACCACGAGGCCCGAAGGATGTAGGCCTGCCCCTGGCAGCGCAGGTTCAGCTCTTCGTGTCGCTCGCGGTACTCTGCCAGCCTCGGCCCGTCGTGTTCGAGCCAGTACCCGACGACCACATCCTCGTCGTAGCCGAACAGCGGGAACCCGGTCTTCTCGGGATCGACGAGCAGCGCCACGTACTCCGCCCAGCCCTCCAGGTAGAAGCCCGCGAACTCCGACTCCTCCAGCGCCGGAGCCACCAGGTCGTCGAAGGCGATGGCGTGCGTGAGCTCGTGGGCGTACATCGCGCGGTAGCCGCCTTCGGCCTCCGAGAAGCGCCACATGTGCACCGTTCCCTCGTCATCCAGATGGGGCGAGGTGTTGCGGAAGCGGCCATGCAGCTCGACCCGGATCTCGTCGTCCAGCGTGATGTCCTCGGGGTGCATCGCCGCGATGTCGGGGTGGAGTGCTTCACCGAGATCCAGCATCGACTGGACCGTCTGTCTGGAGCTGTTCGGCTTCTTTCCGACGACATGCAGGATCTCGCCCTGAGCCTCCACCGTGCAGGCGGAGTGCGCGAGCCAGGTCAGCGCCAGCATCCAGGTGTACCGCAATGGCCATCCCTCCGAGCGAACTCAGAGCCCGTAACCTCCAGGCCCTCGATCTGAAGAGCGGTGAAATCCTGGCCCTGACCCCTCTGACACCGCTGCGCGGGGGGGATCGGCGATGCCGAGGAGCACAGGAAGTCATGGATAGCGGGAGGGGTGCCCTGGCGCCTGCTACGGTCGGGGTCGGAGGTGACGGTGCTCTGGCTCTCGCTCGCCTGGGCCGGTTCGCCGGTGACCAGCGCTCAGTCTCACCACGAGATCGTGCGTCTCGAGCCCGGCGAAGACCCCCGCGCTCGGCTGGAGGCGCTTCGCGCCGAGCGCGACTGGTCCGGTGCCGCCATCGTCTCGGCGGTGGGCAGCCTGACCGAGGCGCAGATCCGCTTCGCGAACCGGGACACGGTCACCTGGGTGAAGGGTCCGCTGGAGGTGGTCTCGCTGTCGGGCACGCTGGGTCCGGACGGGCCGCACCTGCACGTCAGCGTGGCGGATGGCCGGGGGCGCACCCGGGGGGGACACCTGGCGGTCGGCTCCTCGGTCTACACGACCCTCGAGCTGGTGGTGCTGGTGTTCGACGACGTGACGCTGACCCGCCCGGTCGACCCCGCCACGACGTATGGCGAGCTGGTCCCGGTGGGGACGGAGTGAGACATGGATGTCGTGCGTCGGGTGTTGGCCCTGATCGGGGTCGGGCTGCTCGCGGTCTTCGGCCTGCTGGGGGCCATCGTCGTCTCCAGCAGTCGCCTGCCCGGATGGGGACCCGGCGGCGTGCTGGTGTGGTTGTTCGTGTCGGGCGTGCTGCACCTGGTCGCAGCATCCGAGGAGCGGAGCGTTCGCATCGCGGGAAGCCTGGCGCTGGCCTCCGAGCTCCCGCTGGTCGCTGCCCTGGTGGTCGACAGCTGGCCGCTCCAGTGGGAGGAATGGATGTTTCTGGTGGGCTTCGGTGTGCTGTGGACGCTGATCGCGGCGGTCCTGTGGCGTGCAGCGCCCGACGTCGAGGGAGACGACCATGCTGTCCGATGAGGGGTTCGAGGTGAGGGTCGACGCGGACGGGGTGGCCGTGCGGCATCGCGCCACAGGCGAGACCCGCCAGGCGTCCTGCGCTCCCAGCGAGGTCGAGGCCACAGCAACCCGTCTCCGTCGCACGATTCGCAATTCGGTGCTCAGCTCGGGGCGCATGGTCTCGAAGGCTTCCTCGAAGCGCTGCATCTGGCAGTGCGGGCACATCGAGAGTCATAGGAGCTCCCGGGTTACCCGCTTGGGATGAAGGTCACCCTCTGCGCCATCGACGACGCGCTCGAACACGCCTTTCGCAATGCGTTCGCCGATGTCGACGCCGTGACGGTCCACCGGGGCTCGATTTTCGACGTGGACGCCGACGCCATCGTGAGCCCGGCCAACAGCTTCGGCTACATGGACGGCGGGCTGGACCTGCTGCTCTCCCAGCACTTCGGGTGGGACGTCGAGAAGCGCGTCCGGGCCGAGCTGCTCGAGAACCACTTCGGAGAGCTGCCGGTCGGCCAGGCCATCGTGGTGCCGACGGGCGATGAACGCGTGCCGTGGCTGATCTCCGCGCCCACGATGCGGGTGCCGATGCGCGTCGAGCGAACCGCTCATGCCTTCCTGGCGTTCCGCGCGATTCTCGCGGTGGGTTCGGCCCACGAGGACATCGAGACCATCGTGTGCCCGGGGCTCGGAACGGGCGAGGGGAGGATGGAGCCAAAGGTGTGCGCCACCCAGATGCGCTACGCGTGGTCGGTGGTCGTCGACGGCCACCGGGAGCGCCTCGGAGGGCTCGCGGGCGCGGTTCGGAACCACCTCAACCTGCTTGGGGAGTCCTGAGCTCAGTCCGGCGCGAGGTGCCCGACCTTCACGTAGAGGAGGCAGCCCGGGCCGCTGTGGGGCGTGTGTTTCGAGAGGTGAGGGCTCCGAAGCCACGTGCCGGCGGGGTAGTCCGCGTGCTCGTCGCTGAACACGCCCTCCAGCACGAGGATCTCCTCGCCGCCGAAGTGGGTGTGCGGGAGGAACTGCGTGCCCGGCGCCCAGCGGACCAGGGCCACGTTCTCGCCCCGGAACTGGTGGAGCGGCAGGACGGTGAGGCCGGGGACCTGACCCGGCAGGAACGCGGCGGACCGGGTGTCGATCACCACCCGCTCGCTGTCGTCGGGCTCGAACTGGCGCAGCTTCACGAAGATCGTGCAGCCGTCCTTCGTATACGGCGCGTGGCTCGAACCGGGCGGGTTGCGGACGTAGGTGCCGGCCGGGTAGTCGCCGTGCTCGTCGCTGAAGATGCCGTCCAGCACATAGAACTCCTCGCCGAGCGCGTGGACGTGGGTGTCGAACGAGGAGGCTGGCGCGTAGCGAACGACGGTCGTGGCCCGCGCGACTTCGCCCCCGGTCCCTTCGAGCGCCCGGCGGTCGAGCATGCGGCGGTCGACCCCCTTCGCCGGCGACGGCACCCAGGGAATCGAGTCGAGCGACACCACCTCGCGTCTCGACAGATCGGCTCGTAGAGCAGTCACCACGGGAACCTCCGGAACAGATGCCGTATCCGGACGTCGCCGCGATCTCCTCAGCCGAGGTGACTGCCCAGGAACGCCAGCGTGCGGTCCCAGGCGATGCCGGCGTTCTGGGGACTGTAGGTTCCGAAGGCGTTGGCGGGGTTGAAGAACGCGTGGCCCGTGCCGCCGTAGATGTGGATCTTCGCGTCTCCGCCAGCTTCTCGGATGGCGACCCCCATCTCGAGGGCCTTGGGAGCGGGCGCGAAGTCGTCGGTCTCGGCGTAGTGGCCCAGCACGGGAGCGCTGATCTTCGAGAAGTCCGGCTGGGACTGCAGCACGCCGTAGAAGGGCACGGCTGCGCCGATCTTGTCGCCCGCCTGTGCCGCCAGCTGGACGACGAACCCGCCGCCCATGCAGAACCCGACTGCACCGACCTTGTCGCCCGTGACCGCGTCGTGGCCGAGCAGGAAGTCCACGGCCCCGGCCAGATCGCGCGCGGCATCCGCCTCGGGAAGCTCGCCCATCATCTTGCCGGCCTCGTCGGCGTCGTGGGTGACCTTGCCGCCGTACAGGTCGGGCGCCAGGGCAACGTAGCCCTGCTTGGCGAATCGATCGCAGACCTCGGCGATGTGATCCGTGAGCCCCCACCACTCCTGGATGACGACGAGCCCGGGCCCCTTCCCGCTGTCCGGGGTGGCCAGGTAGCCGTGGGCGGTGTGCCCGTTGGAGGGGAACTCGACGTTCTGGTGGGGGGTCTGCTCGGCCATGGGGGCCTCCTCTTCAAGATGGCTGCGAACCTTAACAACGCAGACCGCTTGCGTAGTGGATCGCCGTGTTCCATGCTGCACGCATGTCCGATTCCCCTCGTGCATGGGCGCTCCTGACGCCTCGTCTTCGACTGTCTCCCTACCATCCGCAGGAGGCCGAGGGGTATGCGGCAGCCGTCGCCGGGTCGCTGGAGACCCTGCAGCCATTCATGCCGTTTGCAGCCGAAGCCCCGGATCCGCTCGCCTACGCCGAGCTCTTCGAGGTCTTTCAGCGCAGATTCCACGACGGGGACTACACATTCGGCATTCACGCGCGCGACGGCGGACGCATCCTGGGCGGGTCGGGGCTGCATCCGAGCGTGGGGCCGCTGGGGCGGGAGATCGGGTACTGGGTGCTGGACTCCGAGACGGGGCAGGGGTTCGCGACCGAAGCCCTGGCTGCGCTGTGCCACCTGGCGTTCGTTCAGGAGGACGTCGATCGGGTGGAGCTACGCATCGAGCCCCACAATGCCGCGAGCATCCGGGTGGCGGACAACGCGGGGTTCACGCGCGAGGGTCTGCTCCGCAGGCGGCTTCCCTGGCCGAACGAAGCGCCGCGGGACTGCGTGGTCTACACCCTGTTCGCCGACGACTGGCCCGACAGCCCGGGTGCGGCGGTCCCGGTCGAGCGGCTCGCTGCCTCGGGTCGTCCCATTCCTTGAACACTGGTCGGATGCGATGATGCGGCCTGCACCGGACCCCGAGGACTCCCGACCATGGCCATGACCGTCCGCAGAAAGCTCGCGATCGCGACCTGGAGCGCCCCGAGCGAGGGCAACATCTACGGCAAGCTGACGCTCGACGCCACCGAGGTGCGCGCCTACATCGCCTGGTTGCGCGAGACCTCGGGCGAGAAGGTCACCGTCACCCACGTCGTCGGAAAAGCCGTCGCACAGGCGCTCGCAGAAGCTCCGGGCCTCAATGGCACCATCCGGCTCGGGTCGTTCGTGGAGCACGAGAGCGTCGACATCGCGTTCCTCGTGGCCCTCGAGGGGGGCAGGAACCTCGCGAAGGCCAAGGTGAACGACTTCGACAAGAAGTCCGTGGTGGATGCCGCGGTCGAGCTGCGCCAGCTGGCCGAGAAGCTCCACTCGGGCAAGGACGAGTCGTTCAGGAAGTCCATGGGCCCCATCAAGATGCTACCGACGTGGATCATCCGTCCCATCGTCAAGATCACCGGCTACCTCACCGCCGTGTGGGGCGTGAACGTGCCTGCGCTGGGCCTCGAGGCCTATCCGTTCGGCTCGGCGGTCATCACCAACGTCGGGGTGTTCGGTCTGGACGAGGGATTCGCGCCGCCCACCCCCTTCGCGCACGTCCCGCTGCTGGTGTTGATGGGGGCGATCCGCAAAGCGCCCTGGGTCGACGAGGCCGGAGAGCTGACGGTTCGCGAGCAGATCACGATCACCGCCACCATCGACCATCGGTTCATGGACGGCGCCCAGGGCGGCATCCTGGCCAAGACGATCCGGCGGATCTTCGACAACCCCTGGTCGCTGTCGGGTCTCGAGGGACGGCCGGAGGATGCAGAAGAAGTGGGCAAGGCGGAACAGGCTTCCGAAGAGCCGGTCGAAGAGATGTCGGAGAAGGCCGGATGATCGTTCGACGACCGCGGCGAACGCGTTCGGTGACCGTGCCCGCGATGTCGTCGAGTCGACACCAAGGGATCACGCAGAGTGGCAGAGCGCGAACGAGATCGAGCAAGAGACGGCGTCGATCGGGGGGCGTGTGGGGTGGACCACGCTGTCAGAGTCGCAGAGCCAGCCTGGTCGGGTGAACGAGCGCTTCGTCGTCTTCGAGCGTCCCCGGAACAGGCCTCGGATGCTCGTGGGCCATTCCGCACCTCTCCGTCAGAGCCACGCGATCTGTTTTGGGCTTTCGTGTTGGTAGTAGCTCGCATATTCGGCGGGATTCGGTCGAAATCACGGCTGGACGGGGCGAACGTCTGACGACCGACCACCTCCACCACGACCGACGACCACGACACCGACGGGTTCGCCTCGTCGATGACGTCTTGTTCGCAGGGCTGTTCGTGCTCTGAGACTCTGGCGACGCTGTCTCCGGCTCGTCGCCGCCACGATTGGTCCGCTCGGCCTGTTCGTCCATGCTCGTCCGCTGCGTCTCTGTGCGTGTGCCCGAATCCGCATGCCGGAATCGCTGGCCTCCGCCGCCCAGGTGGCCTCCAGAGACGGGCCCAGTCGACCAGCGGGAGTGGCTGCTGGAGAGGCTCGGGCACACGCACAGAGCCACAGGGGACGACGGACGATCGGCATGGGAGCGCGTCGATCGGCGAAGGCATGCTGGTAGACAGCGACGTCAGAGCCTCAGAGCGCCAGCACTCCCGAAGAGACGGGGTGTTCAACGTGTTCCGTCCGTGCCTGGCTAGCCATGATCGAGCCACTGAAAACTGCAGGGTCATCCAGATTCGCGGTTGGTAATGGGCCGATCCGTTTCGCGTGGTGCTCGGTGTGCTCCGTGGCGACGTTGCGCTGATCGAGGTTCATGTGGGTTCGCCCGTCAACGGCGTCCCTGGCGCGATCGGTGGTCTCCCCGCCTTCTGAGGAGCGCCAGCAGGCCCAGCCAGACGGCAGGCATCGCGGGGTCGACGGACGAGCAACCGCAGCTCTCCTCCGGGCAGGCTTGTACCTCCACTCCTTCCGGTGACGAATCGTCGAGACGTCCTGTGTTGACCTCGCACGCGTCCGTACGAATCCGCGTCGCTGCAATCGGGAAGTCGAAGGCCTCGACCGTGACCGGACCGACCCAGGTGGGTTCTCCGGGCTGCAGCGTCTGTGTGTGCGTGTCGAGCAGGTCGATGCCCGCGTGGGCTTCCAGCTCGATCGTTTGGGGCGCGTCGCCGTTCCACTGGACGGGTACGTAGGCCTGCCGTTCCTCGCAGGTGTCGGCGCAGGTCTGCGCTGTCGCGTACTGGACAGGCTCACAGTCGCCAGCGGTGCTGTCCAGGACGAGCAGTTCGGTCAGTGCCGGATCGGGGAGTCTGCTGCACAACTCGATGTACTGGGGCTCGTAGGTCGGCTGGATCCAGGCGAGCTCGTTCACCGTGAAGCCGTGGCTGTCGGCCCAGGAGCCCACGTCTTCACCCAGACCCGGCGTGTCGATCTCCGCCAGGAAGTCCGTGTGGTGGCGCGCATCGATCCGGTCCACGAGTCCAGGCGCGTCGAGCGCCATCAGGTAGCCCACCGCGCAGTGGGTGCCGTCTTCGTCCACGAACACCGGCGCGCTGGGGCCCTCCAGCAGGGGCTCGTAGACCCGTGGGGCTCGCTCGGGCCATGTGGCACGGACGAATCCGGGGTTGTCCGGAAAGTCCCCCACCCAGGCGTACTGCTCCAGGGCGTCGAGCGCTTCGAGTCTGGCAGCTCGTCGCGCAGGCGGGAGGGAATCGGGAGTCTCCCTCCGCAGCGTTTCGGCCACGGTCAGCAGGTGGTCTTGGACAGCGGGGTCATCCAATGCCCATGCAGCGCTGATCCACAGAATCATCCGACCTCCAGCCCGATCCTACTCGTAGTCGATCGCGCCTGCCATCCGGTCGGGAGTCGCGGAGCTACTCGAAGCGAACGGGAACGGTCACGCCGGTTCGGGACCCCACGTCGGGTGCGGGCCAGGAGGTGACCACCCCTTTCAAGCAGGCCAGCGCGGACGTGTCGCCGAAGTCCGTGGCCACCGACACGTACTGGCCGCCCTCTGCCGTGACCGACAGCGCGAACTGCCCGACGCCAGCGGGCTCGACGCACGCATGGACGGCGCCGGCGTCGGCCTTCAGGCTGGCTTGAACCGCGGCGGTGACGGCATCGGCCGCCGGATCGCCAGCGGTGGGCGCAAACGCCATCAACACGCCGATCCCGGCCAGCATCACCACCAACAGCGCAGCGAGCCCGACCCCCACCAGCCCGAGGGCGCCCATCCCGAGCAACGTGTTGATCACGCGAGACCAGCCGCGCTTCGGGGCCGTCTTTCGGGGTGGCGTGGGGGCGATGGACGTCGAGGTCGGAGGGGGAGGCAGGGTCTTCGCGTCGGCGCGGCTCACCGGAGCGGCTTCCCGGGCTCTTCGGCTGTGCAGCCAGGCGCGTAGACGGTCTTCGAGCTCGCGTGCGGTGGAGATGCGGTCTTCGGGGAGCTGCTGAGTGGCGTCGATCACGATGGTCGCGAGCGCATCGGGGATGTTCTCGTCCCACTCCCGCGGATCGAGGTGCGGCCGGGTGATCTTGTCCTGCATGATCATGACCAGCAGCTTGGGCCCGTTGAACTCGTCCGGGTGGTGGACCGGCCGGTTGATCAGCAGCTCGCACAGGGTCTGGCCCAGCGCGTAGACGTCGGCGGTGGCCTGATCCTGCAGGTGCTGCGGGTTCGACTCCAGGAACAGCTCCGGCGGCAGGTAGCTCGCCGTGCCCACCACGATGCCGGCCTTCGTGATGCGCGCTGCACTCGTGTCCCGGGCCACCCCGAAGTCGATCAGGCGAGGAACGCCATCGGTGCCGAGCATGATGTTGCTGGGCTTGAGGTCCCGGTGGACCACTCCGAGCTCGTGCACGGCCTGCAGCCCGTTGGCGAGGTCGGCGAACCAGGCCGCGAGCTGGTCGGGACGCATGGGGTCGCGGGTGTCGCGGTGCTCTTCGAGGTCGCGGCCGGCCAGCAGGTCCATCACGATCCAGGGTGGATCCTCTTCGTGCAGCTCGTGGACCTTCAGCACGTTCGGGTGGTCCAGCGAGATGAGCAGCTTGGCCTCGGCCGTGAACCGGGTCGTGGCGCTCTCGTTGGTGTCGGTCATCACCTTGACCGCACGCTCGATGCCGGGGTCTGGAGCATCTTCGGGGCGCCGCACGCGGTAGACCGCACACATGCCGCCCTCGCCGAGCTTCTCGACGATCTCCCA
This sequence comes from Myxococcota bacterium, assembly GCA_965224055.1. Lineage (GTDB taxonomy): Bacteria > Myxococcota_A > UBA796 > UBA796 > JACKEQ01. The sequence continues at coordinate 9,310,758 of OZ245034.1, forward strand.
CCCTTCGAACTCGTAGCCGTCCGCCACGACCCGTTGCTATCAGGTTTCGCCCTTTGCCCGGGTGTCCATTCGCATGTTGAGCAGCTGGACGAACAGCGAGAAGCCCATCGCGCTGTAGATGTAGCCCTTGCTGACGTGCGCGCCGGTGGACTCCATCACGAGCATGGCGCCGATCAGCACCAGGAAGGCCAGGGCCAGGACGCGGACGCTGGGGTTGTCGTTGACGAAGTCGCCGATGGGCCCGGCGAACACCAGCATCACGCCCACGGCGACCAGGACGGCGGCGACCATGATCCGGATGTCCTCGGCCATCCCGACGGCGGTGATCACGGAGTCCAGCGAGAACACGATGTCGAGCAGCATGATCTGCACCAGGATCGAGCCCATCGACACGGCCTTCCCGAGGGCATGGGCGTCTTTCGCCTCGTCCCCGCCGGGGTGTTCGACGTTCTCGTAGATCTCCTTGGTGGCCTTGTAGAGCAGGAACAACCCGCCCCCGAACAGGATGAGGTCCTTTCCGGACCAGGGTTTTCCGAGGGTGAACAGCTCGTTCTTCAGCTGCATCACCCAGCTCAGCGTACCCAGCAGGACGAGTCGCGAGACGAGCGCGACGACGAGCCCGAGCCGACGGGCCGGGAGCTGCTTCTCTTTGGGGAGACGGCCCGTGAGGATGGTGATGAAGACGATGTTGTCGATGCCGAGAACGGTCTCCATCAGCGCCAGTACGGCGAACGCGAGCCAGGCCTCGGGACTGGTGATCAGGTCCATCATCTGGGAGGTGTAGCCCGGGATGGGGCGTTGCACCCGCGTGGTTCGGTTCCCAAGAATTGTCAGACAATCGGTTGCCTGAATTGTCAGACAATCCTAGAGGGAGGGCATGACCGCTGCCGAGACCATCGCCCAGAACCGCCTGCTCACCGGCCGCTCCGCCGTCGATGCCACCGTGGCGCTGCTCGAGGGTCGCGTGCTCCACGGCTCCTGGCAGGCCGGCGACAAGGTGCCCACCGAAGCCGCCCTGGTCCGGGAGCTCGGGGTCAGCCGCACCACCGTGCGCGAGGCCCTCAACCGGCTCGCCTCCACCGGGCTGATCGTGGCCCCGCACTCCGGAACGCGCCGCGTCGCGGACTTCCGGGACTCCGCCGGGCTGGAGGTCCTGTCGGCGCTGGTGGTCTCCCCCGAAGGCCAGCTCGACCTGTCGGTGGTCCGGGCGGTCACCGAGATGCGCGGCGCCATCGCCCCCGACGTCGCCCGGTTGGTGGCCCTTCGCCGCACCGACGCCCAGGCCGCTCACCTGCAATCCCTGGTCGCGGATCTGGATGCCACGGCCCCCCTCGAGGTCCTGCTGGAACAGACCCTCCAGTGGTGGACTGCACTGGTCCTGGTCAGCGACAACCTCGCGTATCGGCTGGCGTACAACACGCTGCGGTCGACCTACACCGAGGGTCGCGGGGTCCTGCAGCAGGTCATCGCCGAAGAGCTCCGTGCTGTCGGGCGCTATCGGGCGGTCACCGACGCAGTGGCCCGGCAGGACGAGGCTGGCGCGGCCTCGGAGTGCACCGCACTCGTCGACATCGGCGCCGATGCCATCTTCCTCGCGATCGACGCGTTCGCTCCCTGAATCTGGAGTCCACATGTCCACGCTCACCGGCCTGTCCATTCGATCGACGCTCCGCGACCGGGTTCGCGACCTGCGCATGGCGACGGGCTCGCGCGCCGAGATGCGCGAGAAGGCCCGCGAGATCGGGTCCACTGCGAGGATGCTGCTCTCCCGGGCCGAGCGCGACGAGCGGATCGGTCGCCTGCAGGCTGCGGGACTGGTGGGGGAGCGGCCGACCGACTGGCAGCTGATCTGTGGCGCGTACCACATGATGTTCGGCTACATCCTGCCGTCGAACCTGGAGTTCTACGAGCACTACGAGCAGTCGGGCGAGACGAAGGGGCACTGGTGGCACCAGTTCCTGCGGGTGCTCGACGCGCCCACGACCATGATGGACCCCATCGGGCTGGGGATCAGCGAAGAGACGCTGCGCACGCACATCATCCAGGTGGTGCACGCGAGCGTGGGGTACGACGTCGCGCTGACCCTGATGTTCGAGAACGGCCTGCAGAACCTGCGCGACGAGCTGCAGCAGGTGGTCGACGGCACGCATCCGCGCCAGGCGATCATCGAAGACCTGTTGGAGCGGCGGGACTACCCCCAGGCCCTGCTCGACGCCCTCGATCGCTTCGAAGCCGATCCCCAGACCCACTGGCGGGTGTCGACGGTTCCGGCGCCCGAGGGCTGCGATGCGCTGTTCGACTGGGGCATCGACATGTTCGGCACGCCGGGGCGGTTGTTCGCGTACAGCCGCACGCTGCCGGAGACGCCTCTCGCGACGCTGCGGGCGTGGATGAAGGGCGAGCTCGCGATTCCCTCGCCCCAGACGCGCCAGCCGGATCACGTGCTCGCTGCGGCGTGATGTCGGATCGGCTCATTCCGTTTGCGGGCGGTAGTAGGCCGATCCGTTTCGCCTGGTGCGACTTCTGTTCGTGTCAGCGGTCCGCTGGTGGAGCGGAGGGGCGCGTGATCGTCGAATCGAGGTGTCTCGAGAGCGCGTCCAGTCTCTGATCGATCTGTCGGACACGGGTCAGGATCTCGTCCTCTTCTTCGTCGAACATCGCGCTGCTCATGGCCCCGGCGACATAGCCGAACACGCCGACGCCGATGACCATCAGCACGACCGCAACGACCCGTCCGGCAGGCGTGGCGGGCGAGATGTCGCCGTACCCCACGGTGGTGATGGTGACCGTCGACCACCACATTCATGAGGTCGCTCCACGCATCGGCCGCGCCGGCATCGATTCCGGCGCGATCGGGTCTGGTCTCGGGGTCGTCTTCGGGCTGGCTCCAAACACGCATCGTTCCTCCATCGACGGACTGTCGCACGAGGCGACTCGGACATCTGCCGCTCACGTAAAGGACTCCTCATCCACGCCGAGTGACCATCCGTCAGGCGTGGTCCCCTGGAAGCCCACATTCGGTGAGGCTGCGTCTGTTCGGGGCCTGGGCGCTCTGTGAAACCTCGGCGGGCGAAGCGCTCTGCGAGCGACAGCGCACTGCGGTGAATTCAGGCGTTGCTCCTACCCATGCCGCTCGAACCATCACCCGGACCTCCCGCCTCGGGGATCCAGCTGGGACGGTCTGTTCGTGGTGGCGGGCGCTGGATGTTCTTGCTAGGTCCGAGGGCCACCCGGGAAACGAGAGTACCCATGGGCGCCATCCTGCTTCTCGAAGACGGTCGTTCCTTCGAGGGTGAGGCGTTCGGTGCGGTCACCACGCGGGTCGGCGAAGCGGTCTTCCACACCGCGATGACGGGGTATCAGGAAGTCCTGACAGACCCGTCGTTCGCCGAGCAGGTCGTGTGCATGACCGCATCGCACGTCGGAAACACCGGTGTGAACCTCGACGACCCCGAGAGCGAACGTGTGTGGGCAGCCGGATTCATCGTCCGGCAGCTGTCGCGCGCTCCGTCCTCCTGGCGGTCCGAAGGCGGTTTGCACCACTACCTCAAAGACCACGGGGTCCCGGGCCTTCAGGGCATCGACACCCGTGCGCTCGTCCGGCACATCCGCGACAAGGGCGCCATGAAGTGCGTGATCAGCACCGATGGCACCCCCCGCGCCGAGCTCGAGAAGAAGCTCGCGGAGTGGCCAGGGATGGTCGGGCGTCAGCTCGCGAGCGAGGTCTGCACCGACCAGGCCTACGTCCTGTGCGACCCTCCGGACGCGAAGATGCGCATCACGCTGGTCGACGGCGGCTGCAAGAAGAACATCCTGCGACTGCTCGAGGCCACGGGCGCCTACGTGCGGGTCCATCCCATCACCGACCCCGCAGAGGCCTGGGCAGACGGCGTCGATCTGGTGTTCTTCAGCAACGGGCCCGGCGATCCGGACTCTTCGGAGGCCATCGTCGCCGAGGTCAAGAAGGCCATCGACGCCCGGCCATGCGTCGGGATCTGCCTGGGACATCAGCTCCTGGCACTGGGCCTGGGCGCCAAGACCTTCAAGCTGTCGTTCGGCCATCGCGGCGGCAACCAGCCGGTCCGCGACGAACGCACGGGCAAGGTCGAGATCACCAGCCAGAACCACGGCTTCGGGGTCGAGCGAGAGAGCCTGCTCGCCACCGGCGCCGAGATCACGCACACCCACCTGAACGACCACACGATCAGCGGGTTCGTCCACCACGACAAGGGCGTGTTCGCGGTCCAGTACCACCCCGAAGCCGCCCCCGGCCCCCACGACAGTCGGGGCCTCATCCAGCAGTTCCTCGACTTCGCCGCGGAGCATCCATGCCGCTGACCATCCCCACCGGTTCGACCATCCTCGTGGTCGGAAGCGGGCCCATCGTCATCGGGCAGGCCTGTGAGTTCGACTACTCGGGCACCCAGGCCTGCAAGGCGCTCAAGGCGCTCGGCTACCGGGTGGTGCTGATCAACAGCAACCCGGCCACGATCATGACCGATCCCGAGCTCGCCGATGCGACCTACGTGGAGCCACTCACGGTCGAGACCGCGCGGTTCGTGATCGAGCGCGAGAAGCCCGACGCGATCCTGCCCACGGTCGGCGGTCAGGTGGGCCTGAACCTCGCGATGGAGCTGCACGAACAGGGCATCCTCGACGAGCTCGGCGTGAAGCTGATCGGCGCTCAGCCCGACGCCATCGACCTGGCAGAGGATCGCCACCTCTTCAAGCAGGCGATGATCGAGATCGGGGTCGGCGTCGCGGAATCCGGCATCGCCCACACCATGGCCGAGGCCGAAGCGGTGGTCGAGCAGGTGGGCCTGCCGTGCATCGTCCGGCCGTCGTTCACCCTGGGCGGTGCGGGCGGTGGCGTGGCCTGGAACATGGAGGAGTTCCGGGCGATCACGGCCGAAGGCCTGCGTCTGTCGCCCACCACCCAGGTGCTGGTGGAGCAGAGCCTGCTGGGCTGGAAGGAGTTCGAGCTCGAGGTGATGCGCGATCACGCCGACAACGCGATCGTGATCTGCAGCATCGAGAACTTCGACCCCATGGGCATCCACACGGGCGACAGCATCACGGTCGCGCCCGCGATGACCCTGACCGACCGCGAGTACCAGAAGCTGCGCAACCTGGCCCTGCAGATCCTGCGGCGGGTGGGGGTGGAGACCGGCGGCAGCAACGTGCAGTTCGCGGTCAACCCCGAGAACGGCGACGTCATCGTCATCGAGCTCAACCCGCGCGTCAGCCGCAGCTCCGCGCTGGCCAGCAAGGCCACGGGCTTCCCCATCGCCAAGATCGCGGCCCAGCTCGCGGTCGGCCTGACGCTCGACGAGATCGACAACGACATCACGAAGACGACACCGGCCTGCTTCGAGCCCGCGCTCGACTACGTGATCGTGAAGATCCCGCGCTGGAACTTCGAGAAGTTCGCGGGTGCGGACCGCAGGCTCGGCAGCGCGATGCGCTCGGTGGGCGAGGTGATGGGCGTCGGACGCACGTTCCAGGAAGCCATGCTCAAGGCCATCGCGAGCCTCGAAGGCGGGTTCCCGGACGTCAGCGGGTGGAGCGACGACCGCATCCGCATGGCTCTGGCCACCGCCACCCCCGACCGATTGGCGGCGATCTTCGAGAGCTTCCGGCGCGGAGAGGATGCGTACGCCGTACACGACGTCACCCGCATCGATCGGTGGTTCCTAGGGCAGCTCGTCGAGATCATCCACTTCGAGCAGTCGCTCGAAGGCCGGTTCGTGGGCACCCTGTCGGCCGGAGAGCTGCGGCGCGCCAAGCGCATGGGCATCACGGACGCCCAGCTGGCCCGTCTCATGGCCTGTCGCGAGGACTCGATCCTCGAAATGCGCGAGCAGCACGGGCTGCTTCCCACCTTCAAGCGCATCGACACCTGTGCGGGCGAGTTCGAATCGAGCACGCCCTACCTGTACAGCGCCTACGAAGACGAGGACGAAGCGGGCGACGCCGACAATCCCCGCGTGGTCATCCTGGGCAACGGCCCCAACCGCATCGGCCAGGGGCTGGAGTTCGACTACTGCTGCTGCCACGCCAGCTTCGCGGTGAAGGACGCCGGGCTGTGCGCGGTGATGGTGAACTGCAACCCGGAGACCGTGAGCACGGACTACGACACGTCCGACAAGCTCTACTTCGAGCCGGTGGCCAGAGAGCACGTGCACAACGTCCTGAAGCGGGAGCAGCCGAAGGGCGTCATCCTGCAGTTCGGCGGCCAGACGCCGCTGAAGCTCTCCCACGACATCGGCCCGGTCCTGGGCACGGCTCCCGAGGCCATCGACCTGTGCGAGGACCGCGAGCGCTTCGCGGACTTCCTGCGCAACCTCGACATCCCCCAGCCCGACAACGCCATCGCGAACACGGTCGACGAGGCCCGCGTGCTGGCGGCGAAGATGGGCTACCCACTGCTGGTCCGGCCGTCCTACGTGCTGGGTGGGCGCGCGATGGCGATCTGCTGGGACCACGAGGACTTCGAGAAGGCGGTGTCCGAAGCCGTCGCGGCCTCCGAGATCGGGAGCCTGCTGCTCGACCGCTACCTGGGCGGGGCCCTGGAGTTCGACGTCGACGCGCTGTCCGACGGCACCGACGTCGTCATCGGCGGGATCATCGAGCACATCGAGGAAGCCGGGGTGCACTCGGGAGATTCTGCGGGCGTGCTCCCGCCGGTGCGCGCCGACAACCGCGTCCTGAAGAAGCTCGAGGAGTACACCGAACGCATCGCGCTCGAGCTCGGTGTGGTGGGCCTGGTCAACATCCAGTTCGCGGTGCTCGACGGCGACGTGTTCGTGCTCGAGGTGAACCCGCGCGCGAGCCGGACGGTGCCGTTCGTCAGCAAGGCCCGGGGCATCCCGCTGGCCCGCGTCGCCACCCGACTGTGCCTGGGCGAGAAGCTGGCCGACATGGACCTCACGCCGAAGGGCGAGGGTCTGTTCTTCATCAAGGCGCCGGTCTTCCCGTGGCGGAAGTTCGAGGGCACGGACGTCCTGCTGGGCCCCGAGATGCGGAGCACCGGCGAGGTGATGGGCGTGGGTTGGAGCTTCGGAGAGGCCTACGCCAAGGCGCTGATCGCAGCCGGCATGCAGCTTCCGTCCGAGGGCGGCGTGTTCCTCTCCATCCGCGATCGCGAAAAGCCCGATGCAGTCGGCGTTGCGGGGGCCCTGAAGCACCTCGGGTTCACGCTGTACGCCACGCGGGGAACGGCTCGCTACCTGGGTGAGCGCGGCATCGAGTGCAAGAGCGTGTTCAAGGTGGACGAAGGGCGGCCGGACGTCGTCGATCACCTCAAGAACGGCGACGTGCAGCTGCTGTTGAACACGCCCGAAGGCAAGAAGGCCCAGTACGACGAGCTGTCGATGCGACTGTCGGGGCTGCGCTACGGCATTCCCTGCATCACCAACATCCAGGCCATGAAGGCGGCGGTCGCGGCGATTCGCGCCCAGCGCGCCAACGAGCTGCGGCCCATCAAGCTCCAGGAGCTGACCTAGACCCCTCGGACGTGCCAGGATGCGGAACACGCGTGGCGCCCCCGGCGTTGTGGTGCGCACTCGCCTGGAGGTCCCAGGTCGCCCGTCCTGTCGTCGCCCTGGTCACATCGCCCTTCGCGGCTGAAGCCAGCGAGGTGCCGATCGAGGTGCCCGACGTCGAGCTGGTCGAGGGCGAGCTCTCGGTGGGTCCGGCGCAATGTGAAGTCCGGAAGCTGAAGCGAAAAGGCGACGAGGTGAAGGCCCAGCTGATGTGTTCCACCGGTGTGAAGCCGGTGGTGATCGACGCGGCTGCGCTGTCGGTCGGCGGGGTGGACAACGACCACAAGAAGGCCGGTCCGATGCTCGTCTGGCCCGACGAACCCGCGAAGTTCGACGTCGAGGTGGTCGGCGCCGACGGGGCGATGCTGCAGTGGGGGACCGCCGTACGCGCCGCCGAGCCCGTGCCCGTTCCGTTCGAGGTCGCTCCGGTCACGGCCTCCTGGTAGCGCGCGTCCCTGGGCGGGATCGCCGTCGAGCCGCGCTCGATGTCGATTCGGTGGGGATCGAGCGAGGTATCGTCGCGGTCGATGCGACGAATAGGAACTCGCAGTTGGATGTCCGGCGTCGACCCTCCTAGATGTTGGTGAACGAAGCGATTGCGCCGTCCCACAGGAGAGGTCCCGATGAGTACTGAAGGCAAATGTCCGGTCATCCACCACCAACACACCACACACGGTGGGTCTGGTCCGGCGAAGTGGTGGCCCAACGCCCTGAACCTCCGGATCCTCGCGCAGAATCCGGCCGAGGTCGACCCCATGGGCGACGACTTCGACTACCGGGAGGCTTTCGAGAGCCTCGACTACGCCGCACTCAAGAAGGACCTCACGGACGTCATGACCGACAGCCAGGACTGGTGGCCCGCGGACTACGGCCACTACGGCCCGTTGTTCATCCGGCTCGCCTGGCACGCCGCCGGCACGTACCGGGTCACGGACGGGCGCGGGGGGTCGAATGCGGGTCAGCAGCGATTCGCGCCGCTGAACAGCTGGCCCGACAACGCCAACCTCGACAAGGCACGCCGCTTGTTGTGGCCGATCAAGCAGAAGTACGGCCGGAAGATCTCCTGGGCCGACCTGTTCGTCCTCTGTGGCAACGTCGCCCTGGAGTCGATGGGGTTCGACACCTTCGGGTTCGGTGCGGGTCGCGAAGATGTGTGGGAGCCCGAGATCGATGTGGACTGGGGGCCCGAAGCGGAGTTCGAGGCGCCACAGGGAGAGCGCTTCACGGACGAGGGGGCGCTCCACGCGCCGCTGGGGGCCTCGGTGATGGGGCTGATCTACGTCAACCCGGAGGGGCCGGACGGAAAGCCGGATCCGGTCGCAGCCGCGCACGACATCCGGGTCACCTTCGGGCGCATGGCCATGAACGACTACGAGACCGTCGCGCTCATCGCGGGCGGGCACACGTTCGGCAAGTGCCACGGCGCTACCCCCGGTGACAAGAAGGGCCCCGAGCCCGAGGGTGCGCCGATGGAGTCTCAGGGCTTTGGCTGGTCCAATGGCCACGGTTCCGGAAAGGGCGCCGACACGCTGACCGGAGGGCCCGAAGGCGCGTGGACCTCGACCCCCGCGAAATGGGACATGGGCTATCTCAAGAATCTCTTCGAGCTCGACTGGGAGCTGGAGAAGAGCCCCGCTGGCGCATGGCAGTGGACAGCGACGAACCCCGAGGCCCAGGGAACCGTTCCGGACGCCCACGACTCGAGCAAGACCCACGCGCCGTTCATGCTCACCACCGATCTCTCGCTGCGGTACGACCCCGAATACGAGAAGATCGCGCGGCGCTTCCTCGACGATCCCGACGAGTTCGCCGATGCGTTCGCGCGCGCCTGGTACAAGCTCATCCACCGCGACATGGGTCCGGCGTCCCGGTTGCTCGGACCCGAGGTGCCGGACGAAGAGCTGCTCTGGCAGGACCCCATTCCCGATGTCGATCACACGCTGATCGACGACGACGACATCGCGGCGCTCAAGGAGAAGATCCTCGCGTCGGGTCTGTCGGTCTCCGAGCTCGTCAGCACGGCCTGGGCCTCCGCTGTCACCTTCCGGAAGACGGACATGCGTGGCGGCGCGAACGGTGCCCGAATCCGGCTCGCTCCCCAGAAGGACTGGGCGGCCAACCAACCCGATCAGCTGGCCAGGGTGCTCGACGCGCTGAAGAGGATCAAGGCCGACTTCGACGAGCAGGCCCCGGGCGACAAGCAGGTCTCGCTGGCCGATCTCATCGTGCTGGGAGGCTGTACAGCAGTCGAGAAAGCGGCGGGCTCCGGCGTCACGGTGCCGTTCACCCCTGGCCGCACGGACGCATCGCAGGACCAGACCGATGTCGAGTCGTTCCAGTGGCTGGAGCCGAAGGCCGATGGCTTCCGCAACTACCACTCCGACGAGAGCGACGTGAAGGCCGAAGCCGCGCTGCTCGATCGCGCTCACCTGCTGTCGCTCACGGCACCTGAGATGACGGTCCTGGTGGGCGGGCTCCGGGTGCTGGAGTGCGGTTCGCCAGAGCACGGTGTGTTCACCGATACTCCGGGGACCCTGGACAACGCGTGGTTCCGGAACCTCCTCGACATGGAGACGGGCTGGAAGGCCACGTCGAAGCGTCTTTTCGAGGGCAACGACCGGGCGTCGGGCAAGACCCGCTGGACTGCGACGCGTGCCGACCTCGTGTTCGGGTCCAACTCCCAGCTGCGGGCACTCGCCGAGGTCTACGCCAGTGATGACGCCGCCGACAAGTTCAAGCAGGACTTCGTGGCGGCCTTCGTCAAGGTCATGAACCTGGATCGGTTCGACCTGAAGTGATTCAGCCCGCGCTGAATGCGTGCTGATATCGCGCTGAATCCGCACCGAGCGGCTCCGTTGGGGTCGCTCGGTTTTTGTTTGCAAATCACTATGCTTCGGCTACGTTGATCATGTGCAAACAAAAATGGAGGCATCTTGAGTTCCGAGAAACTGATCGACGTCGTGGAGAGCTTCGACACCGCCATGCTGCTGACGGGCCTGGACGGCGACCTGAACGGGCGCCCGATGAGCATCGCAGGCAACGATGACGGCGAGCTGTGGTTCATCACCTCGAAGAACAGCCCCAAGGCGGGCGAGGTGCAGGACGACGCCGATGCCGTGGTCACCCTGCAGTCCAAGACGGCCTGGGCCGTGGTGCACGGGAAGGCGGCGCTCGTCGACGACGAGAAGAAGCTGAACCAGTTGTGGAACGCAGGCGCAGACCTGTACTTTCCAGACGGTGCCGACCAGTCCGACGCGACTCTGTTGCGCTTCTCGCCCACGGAAGGCGAGTACTGGGACATGCGGTCCACCAAGGGCCTCGACTTCGCCGCGAAGGCTGCGAAGGCGCTGTGGCAGGGGGATTCCATCGACCACGACGCAGGCAGCCACGGCCAGGCCCGGCTGTGAGCCTCAGAAGAAGTCGGTGAGCGCCGGAGCGGGTCCGGCGAACGCCGCCGCCAGCGGTGCGAGATGTTCGTCGGCCGCTCGGAGCTCCCCGCGAAGACGCAGGCTCCAGGGGTCGGAGTGCCCCGTGTACAGCGAGCCCAGCGCGCGGACGTCCATCGCAATCCGCCCGTCGCTACCGGCCTGAACGCGGGCCTCGCCATTGCGGATCCGCACTCGGAACCGGCCGTTGTTGTCGCGCAGGACGTCGTCGTGGACCTCGAGGTCGAGCGTGACGTCGAGGGCATCCGACCACCCGCGCTGCTCGAGGGCGGCACGAACGTCGCAGATCCGGATCAGCCAGGGTTCGAACACCTCGATGGACAGGTCGGAGTGCTCCGGTAGCGCGTCGATCAGGGGGTCGACCGGGCTGCAGGGCACCTCGATGGTCCGGGCCATGCTCCCGTAGCGCGCGAGGAATCCCGCAACGTGTCGGAGCGCCTCGGGGGTGCGCGCATGTCGATCGACGACCTCGATCTTCAGCCAGCCCGCATCGGCGGGACTCTGCTTGAGCACCACCCAGGCATCGATGCCATCGGGGCCCTCGTGCACGAACCCGTCGTTGGGCTTGCCGCGATGCTCCCAGACGCGACTCCAGATGTACGGGCCCCGGTCGAGATCGACGGGCCGGATCGCGCCGTCTTCATGTCGGATGGCGACCAGCGCATCGTGGTCGCTCGCTTCGAGGGGTCGCCACCGCGCGTCGCGGGTCCCGATCGACCCGAACCGCTCGGTGGGCCCACGGGCGACGTTGCGATGCCCCGCGATGGCGTAGCCGACACCCCGGTAGAGCGAGCGCGCAGACGCATAGAGCGCCGACAAGGGGGCGTGGACCGCCACCCGTTCGAGGTAGGCCGCCATCATGGCCCGACCGACGCCCTGACCCCGGTGCTCGGGTGCGACGGCGACGCCAGCCACACCGTGCAGTGGAACGCGTTCACCCCCGACCCACAGGCCCATCGGGACGTCGACCAGCCCGCCGCGAACCGCGGAGTCCCGCTCGAACACGTACACGTTGTCGCGTCCGGCGAGCTCCCACCAGTCGGGAATCCTCTCGGGGTCGGCGCCGAACGCCAGGCCCTGCGCGCGCTTGAACGCGGGTTCGTCGGCGTCGGTGAGCAAGCGGAGCATGGAGAACCTCCAGAGGGTGCGATACACGCGGGCGCATGTCTCCCATGCGCCGAATCGCTCTGTACATCGTCGTCGCTGCAGTGGCCGCCCTGTATTGCATCGGCTTCGATGGAATCTCCCGCAACGACAGTCACTGGTGGCGCATGGCCATCGCGGGATTCTCGGCGGTCGGCGTGGTGCTGTACGTCGCCGCGCGCGGCCTGCCCCAGCGGCAACGCGTGTGGGGCACCGAAGTCGTCCGGTCGCTGCTGCTCGCGGGCGCGGTCTTCGGCTGGTTCAACTACTACCAGTTCGACAAGAAGGTGCTCGACGGGATCGGCGATTCGGTCGATATCACCTACTACTACACCAACTCGAAGTACCTCGGAGAGCTCGGCTACTTCGGCCTGTACCCGGCCATGTTGGTGGCCGACATGGAGCACGAGCGGCGCCATCCTCCGTGCCGCAACCGGGCCGAAGCCAAGAGCGGCAAGTGCATCCGGCAGTACCGCGACCTGCGCGACTACGACGTCAAGCCCGTGTCGGTCGCGATTCAGCACGGTCTCGAGATCAAGCGGGACAACTTCACGCCCGAGCGGTGGGAGCAGTTCAAGTACGACGTCGACTTCTTCCTGCGGGCCAAGTCCCACCGCACGATGCAGTCCAACTTCTACGTCGACCACGGCTACAACCCGCCGCCCACCTGGTCGTTCGTGGGCTCTGCCCTGGCGAACAGCACCGGGGTCGACGAGATCAAGCGCATCGCGCGCGTCGACATCTTCCTCGTGGTCGCGATGTTCGCCGGGATCATCTGGGCGTTCGGCATCGATGTCGCGCTGTTCGGGATGCTGTTCTTCGTCTGCACGTTCAGCGGCCGCTGGCCCATCCTGGGCGAAGCGCTGCTCCGGTTCGACTGGCTGTCCACCCTGGTGCTCGGGGTCTGCTGTCTGAAGAAGCGACAGTGGGCGCTCGCTGGCGGCTTCATGGCGTACGCCGGGCTCAACCGCATCTTCCCCATGATCTTCTTCTGGGGCTGGGGAATCGTCGCGCTCCTCGACACCGTGCGCGAGCGGAAGATCCTGAAGAAGCACCTGCAGTTCGTCGGCGGAGCCGCTCTGGTCGCCCTGATCCTGGTCGGGGGCGCGCTGATTCAGTTCGGCCCGCAGACCTTCCAGGACAGCAGCAAGAACCTGCTGATGCACAACAAGTCCTACAGCTCGCACCGGGTGGGGTTGGGCGACCTCATCCTGTTCCGCGGAGAGCAGAGCCGTCGCCAGATGGCGAAGACGGTCTACCACCACGAAGACGGCTCGGTCACGAAGGGGATCGCGGCCAAGGAACTGATGATCCAGGACATGCAGCCCGCACTCCGGTTGGTGGCCGTGATCGCCGTGCTGCTGCTGTCGGTCTACACCTGGCGCACGCGCCGCGACGACATCTGGGCCCTGATCCCGCTGGCCATCCTGCCGTTCTACTGCGCCACGAATCCCCAGATCAACTACTACAACCTGCGCTTGCTGCTGTTCTTGTGGCACGGCTGGATGGTGGCCAGCCACGGCAAGCCCCAGTTCTTCCACCGCCTGGCGCTGCTCGTGCTGTTCCTGGGCGAGATGGCCACCCAGTGGGCGTTCCTCACGCCCCATCCCGAAGGCCGTGGCCTGTCCGAGCGCTACTACGTCACCTGCACGGCCAGCGTGTGGTTGGCGGTGTACTTCGTCGTGCTCCTCGGTCAGCTGGGCTGGGAGACCGTGCGCGGGTCCTACACCCCGCCGCCCGACGAGCTGCCGGACGACGCGCCGCTGAAGGTTCCTTCCGGGTGTGCTCCCGCCGCGGGGTAAGGTGCGGCGAACCCACGCACCACGCCACCGCCGGAGCTTCAGCATGGGACGCCCGCAGATCTTCGAGGGGCTGAACGACATCGACGCGGCCACGGCCAAGCGTCGCTTCGACGTCAAGATCACCCGTCCAGACGAGCTCGTCATCGAAGAGGGCGAGATCGGGCGCGCCATGGCGTGCGTGGTCTCGGGGGAGCTCCGCATCGAGGCCGGTGGAGCCGAGGTCGGACGCGTCACGGCGGGCTCGGTGCTCGGCGAGCTCGGGCTGTTCGAGGATCTGCCGCGCACCGCGTCCGTCCGGTCGGTCACCGAAGCCGAGCTGTGGGTCCTCGACCGCGAAGGCTACGAGGAGCTGCGCGACACCGTGCACCCCATCTGCCTGAACATCGAGCGGGCCACCCTCGAGAGCCAGGTCGATCGGTTGAGTGCGGTGGGCGAACGCGTGGCGAACCTGGGCCTGGGCGTCCCCACGGCCGCAGCGCCCCCCACGGGGTTCTTCGCGGCGGTCAAGCGCCTGTTCGGAGCCGGCGGAACCCGCGTCGCGAAGGGCCATCCGATGGCGGCGCTCAAGGCCTCTCCGCTGTTCGCCGACGCCCCCGACCCCGCGCTGGAGCCCATCGCGTCGTGGTTCACGGCCCTCGAGTGCCAGGCGGGCGAGTTCCTCTGCACCGAAGGCGAGCCGGGCGACAAGATGTTCGTGCTGGAGTCCGGCGCCGTCGACATCGTCGTGAACATGGACGGAACCCCTCACGAGGTCGACTCCCTCGGGCCCGGCTCGGCGTTCGGGATGGTGTCGCTCGCGCGCGGCGGGAACCGGATGGCGTCGTGTGTCTCCGAAGCCGGAGCCCTGGTCCATCAGCTCGACAAGGTCGGCTGGGACACGCTGATCGACGAGCCCTACATGATCGGGAGCGTCTTCCGGCGGGCCGTGATCCGCGCGTTCTCCGAGCAGCTGCAGTACTCCAACCTCCAGCTGTCGGACTGGGAGAAGCGCAAGGACACCGACGCCGCGAACGCCATCCACCGCGCGCGGAGCGGGCTGTCCGGCCACGACACCCGCCTGTCTCGCAAGCCGCCCGAGGATCCGAGCTGACGTCGCTGCTCGCGATGGGCTGGTTCGGGTTCGCCGTGCGCCTGATCGCCCTGTGGGCGGCGTACGAGCTGATCCGGTTCGTCGTCGTCCGCTGGGCGCGGCGCAGAATCCAGGAGGGGGCGGCGCGATTCGTCCGCCAGCACCGGATCCAGATGGAGTCCGCGCGCTTCATCGACCGCGTCTGGATCCGGGAGCGCCTGGCCCAGGACCCCGTCATCGAAGAAGCCGTGTTGGCCGCGATCCGCGACACCGACCGCACGCTGCCCGAGGTCCGTCGGCAGGTCGACACCTACGTCGAGGAGATCGCGCCGTACTTCTCGATGAGCGCGTACTACCGGTTCGGCAACGGCATCGCGCGGCGGTTCGTGGACTTCTGCTTCGAGACCCTCGTGGAGCCCGGCGGGTTCGAGCGGCAGATGCAGGACGTGCCGGACGACGCGGTCCGGGTGTACGTCATCAACCATCGCGCGAACATGGACCCCCTGGTGCTCGCCTACGGCCTGCTGCGGCACGTTCCGATGTCGTACGCGGTGGGGGAGTGGGCGCTCGTGTGGCCGCTCGACTGGCTGTTCCGAAGCTTCGGAAGCTACTTCGTGCGGCGCGGCGAGAAGGATCCGCTCTACCACGTCGTGCTCGAGCGCTTCGTGCAGATCATCGCCGGACAGGGGGCCGTCACCGGCTTCTTCATCGAGGGCGGGTTGTCGCGCGACGGAGCGCTGAGACGCCCGCGGACAGGGCTCCTCGACTACATCATCAAGCTGCGTCGCGACCAGCCCGACCGCGAGATCGTCTTCATGCCCGTCGGCCTGAACTACGACCGCGTGCTCGAAGACCGCATCCTCACGCGCGAAAAAGACGGGCCGCTGCCCAAGCCCACCCTGTTCGAGCGTCTGTTCAACATCGGAGGCCTGCTGTTCTGGCTGCCGCTGCTGATCGGCGCCAACCTGTTCAAGGTCGCGTCGGGCAGCCACAAGAAGTTCGGCTACGCCGCCGTGCGGTTCGGCACGCCGCTGAAGCTGTCGGACTGGCCGGGCGGGCCGGACATCCACACGCTCGAGGACGAACCGCGGAAGGAAGCCGTGCAGGCCCTGGGCACCGAGCTCCTCGAGAACCGCATCGCCGAGGTCATCCCGGCCACGCCCGTGCCCATCTTCGCGGCGGCCTGGTTTCGCGACGGCCCCTTCGACAACGCCAGTCTGCGCGGGCGGATCCGCGAGGTCATCGACGATCTGCGCGCTGCAGGAGCCCCCATCGCCCTGGGCGAAGCGTTCGAGACGCTGGAGCAGAGGCGAAGCGCCGACGCCACCGCGGCCATCACCCCGGATCTCGACGATCAGCTGCTCGCCGCCGAGGAAGCCGAGCGCATCCACCTGCTCGCGAGCATGGCCCTGGTCCGCCGGCGGGTGCTCAAGCGCGCCATCACCCCCACGGGCAACGGCCTGGACCTGATCGACGGCCTCGAAGACGTGCTGCGCTACTACGCGCTGTCCATCGCCCATCACCTCGAGCCTTCGTCCTCCGACTGATCGTGCTCACGGCGCGCTCTCGGGATCGGACGCCGACGCGCGAACGGCGGGGGACCGTGGTAGCGTGCGGACTGTCCAGGAGGCCCTGTCCATGCGTCCGTTCACCACTTCTTCGCTCCTCGTCCTCGCGCTGCTCACCGCGTGCAAGTCCGATGATGGGGATTCCGACTCAGACACGACCGAGGTCGACACCGACACCGATACGGACGCGGACACCGACGCGGACACCGATGCGGACACCGACTCCGATGCGGACTCCGACGCCGATGCCGACACGGACGCCGACACCGATGCGGACACCGACACCGATACGGACACCGATACCGACACCGACACGGGCTGCGTCGACGACATCTTCGAGCCCAACGACACGCTGTTCTCGGCAGGGGCCATCACCCAGGCGGGCCTGACCTCGGTCACCGTGCAGCTGGTGTCGCCGGACTTCTTCACGTTCCTGGCCCCGGCCAACAGCAACGTGACCGTCCAGGCGCTCTTCGCCCATGCCGAGGGCGACATCGACCTGATCCTGTACGACCAGTTCGGCACCGAGCTCGACAGCTCGGCGACCGTCGACGACAACGAGTCGGTGACCGGCGTCAACAACGAGGCCTTCGCGCAGTCGTTCTTCGTCGAGGTCCGGTTGTCGCCGTCCACCGCGGCCGACTGCACGGTCTACGACCTGAACGTCCTCTTCGACGCGGATCCTCCGGACACGGGGGACACGGCCGATACCGGGGGGGACGCGGACACGGACACGGATACGGACTCGGACACCGACACCGATACCGACACGGACTCCGATGCCGACACGGATTCGGACACGGACACCGACACGGATTCGGACACGGATACCGACACGGACGCGGACACCGATACCGATACCGACACCGATGCGGACGCGGACACGGACACCGACACGGATGCGGACGCCGACACCGATGCGGACGCGGACACGGATACCGACACCGATGCAGACGCGGACGCGGACACCGATACCGACACGGACGCGGATACCGACGCGGACGCGGATACCGACACGGACACGGACACGGATGCGGACGCCGACACGGATACCGACACCGATGCGGACGCCGACACGGACACGGATTCGGACACCGACGCGGACACGGATTCGGACACCGACACGGACACCGATGCCGACACGGACGCGGACACGGACGCGGACACGGACGCGGACACCGATGCCGACACGGACGCGGATACGGACGCGGACACCGATGCCGACACGGATACCGACACGGACACGGACACCGACGTCGCCAGCTGTGTGACCGGCACCCAGTCCGGCGAGCTCAACATCGCCGATGCGGCCCGCCAGCAGCTCGTGGTCACCGCCATCGACTGGGTCGACGACGTGGTCGCCATCCGCAACGTCACCGACCAGCACACGCCGGCGACGGTCGACATCGCGAACCCGTGGCGGATCTGCAAGGACGGCGCCGACTACAACACTGCTCTGCCGGCCATGTCCATCGCGCCCGGCGAGACCGTCTACCTGCACCTCACCGAGGTCGCTCCCAACCTGCATCCCCACTACTACCTGGGGGATGCGGGCTTCGACCTGGGTGCGGACTCGGGAACGTTCATCCTGTACCACGCGTCTGGCTACAACGTGCCGGACTCGATGGAGTCCTACGTGCACTGGGACGCCAGCGCGTCCTCGGGCTTCCGGGAGAGCACGGCCGGCGACGCCTACGCCTGGCCCACGTCGGGCACCGTCCTGGTCACCGGAGCCGACAACGGCATCGCCATCGACGGCACCGGCAGCAATGTCGTCCCGTCCAGCTGGACCGCCCTGAGCGACATCAGCACCTGCATCCCCGCTCCATAGCGAGCGGATCGCGAGCCGAACGCGGGTTGCCGTGGTAGCCTCCGGTCGTTCCGGAGGTCCCATGCGCCCGTTGTCTTGCTCTGTGTTGTTTCGCGGCAGTCCGCTGCTTCTCCTCGCGCTGCTCGGCTGTCCGCCCGCCGAGCCCGACCCCGTCGAGGCCGATGCAGACACCGATGCGGACACGGACTCCGACACTGATGCCGACACCGACAGCGATGCCGACACGGATGCCGACGCAGATGCGGACACCGACGCAGATGCGGACACCGACGCAGATGCGGACACCGACGCCGATACCGACACCGACGTCGCGTGTGCGGACGACACCTACGAGCCCAACGAGGCCATCGCCACCGCGTACCCCCTGAGCACGGGCGTCGATCTGTACGTCTCGCACGACAGCGCCGACTACTACGTCGTCGACGTGCCCTCCGGCGCCAGCATCGACGTGCTCGTGGAGTTCACCCACAGCGACGGCGACATCGATCTGGTGCTCTACGACCTCGACGAGAACGTGCTCGACTCCGGGATGAGCGCCAACAACGACGAGATCGCCTCGTGGACCAACACGACCGACAGCTCGGTGATGGTCTACAGCAACGTCTACCTGATCCCCACCACCCAGGGGGACTGCGTCCGCTACAGCTACACGGCCACCATCGCCGGTGGCGACACCGGCATCATCGCCGACACCGACACGGACACCGACACGGACACCGATACCGACACGGACACCGACACCGATTCGGATGCCGACACCGACGCGGACACGGATACCGACACCGACGCGGATACGGACGCCGATACCGACGCGGATACCGACGCGGACACCGACGCCGATACCGACGCGGATACCGACGCGGACACGGATGCCGATACCGACGCGGACACGGACACCGACACGGACACGGACACCGATCTCTACTGCGTCACCGGTCAGCCCGAGGGCGTGACCAACACCGCCACGGGCAACCCGCAGGAGGTCGTGATCTCCGGAGTCGACTGGGTGAACGACGTGCTGTGGCTCACCAACGTGAGCAGTGGCACCGTCACCATCGAGAGCCCGTGGCGCCTGTGCAAGAGCGGCTTCGAGTACAACACCGCGCTGCCGACGATGTCGATCGACCCGGGGGCCACCGTGCAGCTCTACCTGGCGAGCGACGGGACCAACGGAAACGGGACGTACTACCTGAACGATCCCGACATGGCCGTGGTTTCCGAAGACACCATGATCCTCTACCGGGACAGCGGCTACAACAACCCCGCGTCCATGGAGGCCTACCTCCACTGGGGCACCGGTGCCGCCGACTTCCGTGAAGACACCGCCGACGACGCCGGGCTGTGGTCTCCGGCCGACTACGCACCGGGCGGCGCCGGCTACGAGGGCACCTTCGCGACCGGGGGCGACGTCACCAATCCCGCCTACTGGGCCGCCACCACCGACGTCGACCTGTGCGAGCCCTACGTGCCGTACATCGAGACCGGCGACACCGGCTACACCCCCACGGGCGACACCGCGGTCTATCCCACCGGAGACACCGCCATCTACGACACCGCGGTGATCGACACCAACGACACCTACGTCGTCGACGACTGCCCCGTGAATCCCGCGCCCCAGACGTCGTATGCGGACGCCGACCTGCTCATCGAGGCCATCGACTTCGACAACGACCGGCTCCTCGTGCGCAACATCTCCGGTGCGCCCATCGACTTCGACTTCAACTGGAAGATCCTGACCACCGGCGTCACCGAGCGGTCGTTCCCCACCTACACCATGGGCACGGGCGCCACCGTCGTGTTCCACATGACCGACAACGGCACCAACGACCCCACCAACCTGTACTTCAACATCTTCAACTTCGACATCACGCCCGATGCCGAGCTGTACATCGAAGACGACACCGTCCTCGACGCGTACGTGCGCTGGGGCGGCACCTACAGCATCTACCAGGCCGATGCCATCGCCGCGGGAGCCTGGGCCACCGACGACTACGTTCCGGTCGTCGCGGGCCAGCAGGGGCTGGTGCTCACCGACGATGCCGTGGACTACGCAGATTGGGTCGCAGTCGCGGATCCCGGCGTGTGCGCGCCCGAACTGCAGTAGGGCATCGCCAGGATCGGTTAGACTTTTTGTACCGGGCGGCCAGTTCGGCTGTCCGGGCCCTTGTTGTCGAGGCCCGATGCCGAAGTCGAGAGACCCCAGTCCCGCCATCGCGAAGAACTCCAGAGGCGCGCGTTCCATCGCCCGAATCGTCGATGCTGCGGCGCGGATCTTCGGTCGGGAGGGCTTTCAGGGCGCATCCATGAGCGCCGTCGCGCGGGCGGCGGGCGTCAGCAAGGGGTTGCTGCACTACCACTTCGACAGCAAAGAACACCTGCTGATCGAGGCCCAGCGCGCCACCTTCAAGCAGATCCATTCCCGCTTCGAAGAGCGCTATCGGGCCGGTCACGGCGGGCTCGAAGAGGCCACCGAGGTCCTCGACAACCTGTGGGACGCGATCCGCGACATGCGGGCCTGGGCGCCGTTCATGGTCGAGATCCTGGCACTCGGCGCCCATCGCGGCCCCATCCGCGGCTACCTCGACGAGTTCGTGGCCGAGAGTACGAGTCTGCTCCAGGCGGGCATCGACGCCGTGTTCAGCGAGCAGTCCGAGAGCCTCGGCATTCCCCCCGAACGCCTCGCACGCCTCGTTCGCACCTCGATGTACGGGCTCATCGTCGAGCTCGCCTACGCCAAGGACCCCGAGTCCCTCGCGCGGGTCGATCAAACCTACGTCGACCTGCGCGAGACCTTCGCCACCATCGCCATCAGGAGGGATCCATGATCCGGAAATCCGCACGCCAGGCTCTGAAGTTGTTGCGTCGGGCTCCCCGGCTCCGGGCCTCCAGGGCCGAGAAGGAGAAGGCTCGCGGCATCCGCAGCGACGTCGTGCTTCCGTTCGACATGTTCGACGAGCTCCGCGACGCGCGGGAGTCCAAGAACGCCGGAAAGCTCGCTGGCATCTACCACAAGGGGCAGCGGAAGGCCTGGGAGGGCAAGAAGGTCCTCGCCCAGCTGCTCGACGAGCACGGCGGCATCGATCTCCCGGCCGAGCAGCGCCACGCCCTCGCCCAGATCTTCGCCGTCATCCTCTGGGGAGAACTCGCAGCCTGGAAGATCAGCGCCGATCTCGCCGTGCACCTCGAGCCCCTCGAAGCCAAGATGGCCGCCACCAGCCAGGCCCACGACGAGGCCCGTCACTTCTACGTCATGCACGACTACCTCGAGACCCTCGACGAGGTCCCGCGCCGTCTCGGTCCCGCCACCGAGCGCGTCCTGGCCGGCACGCTCACCGCCGACAGCCTCACCAAGAAGCTGATGGGCATGCAGATGATGATCGAGCCCATGGCGCTCACCCTGTTCCAGATCGTGCGACGACGCCGCCTCGAGCCCGTGCTGTCCGACCTCCTCGCGTACTACGAGCGCGACGAGGCCCGTCACGTGGCCCTGGGCGTGCTGCACATGCCCAAGCTCCTCAAGAAGATGACCGTGCCCGAGGCCGTCGATCTGTGGACCTGGGAGTTTCGCGAGTACTGGAACCAGTTCGCCATGCTGCGCGAGCTCCAGCCGCACTTCGAGGCCCTCGACATCGACCCCCGCATGGTCATCCAGGTCGGTCGCGACAAGCAGGTCAAGGCCAACCTGATGCTCATCGAAGAGCTCGGCCACGATCTGCCGGTCCTCGAGGTCTTCCTGCGCTTCTTCGACGCCAAGCTCGAGTGGGACTTCCCGGAGTCCGGCCAGATCCCACCGCTTCCGCAGCGCGTGATGCGCACCATCCGGGCGGGGGTCTCGGGCATCCGCGACGTCGAGGAAGAGCTGACGTACGTGCCTGCGTAGCCGGTCGTCTGGGGGAGATTCCTTCGGACCGGAAGGGCTTGGAACGGCAGCGACAGGCGCTCGCGCGGTCGTAGGCCGGTCGGGCAGGGGAGGCCGGTCGACCCCGCCGCGACACCGCTTCAGCGCTTCGCGGGCGTCCTCACGTCACGAGCTGGACCGTCCGCGTCTCGATCGGCACGCCGCAGCTCGTCGTCCAGTGACACGCGGCTTCCACCGCGGCGTACGCAATCGCTTCCGGGTCGTCCATTCGGTCGTACAGCGCGTGCATCGCCCCCAGCGCCAGCTCGTCTCCGCTGCCGATGGCGAAGAATCGCCCGTATTCGTGGACCTCCCGGTAGCTGTGCGTGTGGAACAGCCCGTGGGGACTGGCAATCAGCAGCACCAGCTGGTTGCTGTCGTACTCCTGGTGCTCCGACTCGTCGGCGCGCACGAAGTACGTCTCGCGGAGCACCGGCTGCAGCGCCAGCAGGGCTTCGAAGGTGTTGTCGACGCTGGTGAAGTCCAGCTTGCTGGCGTGGTTCCGCACCAGCGACCGCAGCACGGCGATGTGGGTGGTGCTGCCCACCGAGGCCATGTACCCGCCCCGCGGGAGCTGCACGATCTTCGAGAAGTCGGGCCGCTCGGCGCCGCGATGCGCGATGCCGGCCGCAGACGTCAGCGTGTCGGCGGCCATCACCAGCTGGTCTCTCTTGCGCACACCCACCACCACCGACATACACCCTCCAGACGACAGTGTAGCCCCGACAGGATTCCGCCATGTCCGACACCTCCGAGCCCATCGCGTTCTACTTCGACATCGTCTGCCCGTACGCCTGGGTCGCCAGCCGACGCCTCGCCTGGCTGTCGAAGGTCACCGGTCGACCCATCGAGTGGCGGCCCATCCTCCTCGGCGGCGTTCTGAACGCCATCGGCAACGCCACACCGATGGCCGACATGTCCGAGGTGAAGCGGGCCTACACCCTGCGCGACGTCACCCGCCAGGCAGCCCGTGTGGATCGGGTCGTTCGCTACCCCGAAGGCCATCCGCGCCGCACGGTCGAGGCGATGCGGCTGCTCACCTTCGCAACGGATGCGATCCCCGGCCTCGCCGAGGACCTGTGGCACGCCTACTGGACCGACAACGCCGACCTCACCGACCGTTCCGTGCTGCGCCGCATCGCCGCGACGCACGGGGTCGACGCCGACTGCATCGATTCTCAGGCGACCAGAGACGAGCTGCGCGCCAACACCGACGCTGCCGTCGAGGCCGGGGTGTTCGGCGTGCCCACCCTGGTGTGCGGTGACCGCATGGTGTGGGGCTCCGACCGGCTGGTCTCCTTCGCGAAGGACCTGGGCGCCGACGTCGAGCCCGACCTGCCCACCGGCCCGGTCGAGGTGTTCCACGACTTCTCGAGCCCCTACAGCTACCTGGGCGTGATGACGGTGCTGAACGCCGGCGTCGAGGTCACGCTGCGCCCGATGCTGCTGGGGGCCGTGTTCAAGCAGATCGGCACCCCCATCGTGCCCCTCGCGACCTTCTCGCCCGCGAAGCAGCGCTGGGCGGCACAGGACATGGGCGACCAGTCGCGTTTTCGGGGTCTGCCGTTCCGCTTCACGAGCCACTTCCCGCTCAACACCATCGCCGCGCTGCGCGTCGCGCTGATCGAGCCGGCCACCACGGCGGCGATCTACCAGGCGGCCTGGGTCGACGACGCGAACATCGCCGATCCGGAGGTGCTGGCCGGGGTGCTGACCCAGGCGGGGTTCGACGGCCCGGCACTGCTGAAGGGCACGCAAGACCCCGACATCAAGGCCCAGCTGCGCGCCAACACCGAGCGCGCCGTACAGATCGGGGTTCCCGGAGCGCCGACCTTCGTTCGACCCGACGGGGAGCGGTTCTGGGGACAGGACCGCCTGGATGCCGTGGCCGCTGCCGAGCAGACGCACCACGCAGCAGACGCTTGACGCGACCGCGCCCGCACTGCAGGCTTGCGGGGCACCTCCGTCGAACGGCGCGGTGTTCGGAGGCCTCGTGAGCCGACAGCTTCAAATGGCGGGCGTCGCTACCGTCGGATTCCTGCTCGCGTGCGCCGGTGCGGACCTGCCCGGTGCGCCCGCGCCCCCTGCACCTGCACCTGCCGCAGCCAGCGGAGGCGATGCCGACGAGGATGCTGCAGACGAGGGCGATGACGCTGCCGATGACGCTGCCGATCCCTCCGAAGCCGATGCGGAGGCCGTGGAGGGGGACGATGGCGACGTCTCGGATGTGGCCTGCTGCCTCTACGACGGCCCGATGGGCGAGACCCATGCGCTGGTCGACGACGAAGCGTCCTGTACGTCCGAGTACGCCGACAAGAATCCGCGGATGGTCGCGGGTCCCGAGTGCGTGCCGGTCTGCTGCAGATTCACCCCGGAGGACGCCGAGCCGGGCGAGGGCACTGGCCACGCCGTGATGGCCACCGGCGACTGCGCCCTCCGGAAGGGCGCGGTGGTGGAGTTCGGCGCGGGGACCTGTGCTGCTCCCGATGCTCCCGATGGTTCCGATGGTTCCGATGGTTCCGATGGTTCCGACGCTGCTGACGCTCCCGTGCCCAGTCCCCGGGCCCGCCCCAAGCCCAAGGCGGCTCCCGTCGTGATCCCGCCCCTCACCCGACCCGGCACGGATGGCGGACGTCGAGGGCGGACCCGACCCGCTCCGCGTCCCCGGCCCCGCGGTGGCGGCGGAGGCCTGACCCGTCCCGGAGGCTGATGTGACCACCACACTCGTGGTGGGCGACGTCCATGGCTGTGCGGACGAGCTCGCCACACTGCTCGACCGCGTTCAGCCCGACGAGACGGTGCTGGTCGGCGATCTGTTCACCAAAGGCCCCGACCCCGCGGGGGTGTACGACCTGGTGCGCGACTGTCGGGTGGTGCTGGGCAACCACGACCAGCGGTTGATCGACGTGCTCGACGGCAAGCGGAAGAAGGATGCCCACGCGCGGTCCTGCATCGCGACGCTGGACGCGTCCGACCCCGCGTGGCGGGCCTGGTTGCGGTCGCGGCCCTTGTTCGAAGAAGCGGCGGGCTGGACCGTGGTCCACGCCGGGCTGCATCCGTCGGGCAAGCGGCGCAAGACCACCCGGAAGATGGCCCAGCTGATGCGTCGCTGGCCGATGAACCAGCGCAAGGCTCCGTTCTGGTGGCAGGTCTATCGGGGCAAGCGCCGGGTCGCCTACGGGCACGATGCGCTGCGGGGGCTGGTGCGGACCGAGCGCGAGGGTCGGCCCTGGACCATGGGGCTCGACACGGGGTGCTGCTACGGCGGCAAGCTGTCCGGGTACGTCATCGAGGAGGACGAGGTGGTCCAGGTCGAAGCGGCGCGGCGCTACTGGGATCCCTGATCCATCCTCGACTACCGGCCGTCATCGCCGACCGGAATACGTCAGTTCTCCGTCCGACAGCCAGAAGAACGCCTCCTCCATGCCGGGCCGGTAGCCGAGCTCCTCGCTGCGCCCGCCGAGCACCCGCCAGCGCTTGCGCGCGCCGTCGTGATCGCCCTTGTTGGTCAGCCGACGCGCATCCATCTCCAGCCCACCCAGGTAGGTCTCGGTGTTCAGGGTGTTGGACGACTCGGACAGGATCTTCGTCCAGCGGGCATCGTCCACGTCGACCAGCACGCCGGTGAGCAGGGCGCCGTAGATCGCCAGCTCGGCGAAGCCCCGCTTGCGCGCAGTCTGTAGCGCAGCCTTGGCTTCTCCCAGGGCCAGGTCGTCGTACCCCCCGCTCATGGCGGCTCTCGCGCGCTCCAGCTGCCAGAGGGCCCGTCCGTACGGGTCGGTTTCGGGGCCCTCCACCTCGAGGGCGCGATCGACGTCGCTCTGCTGACGCCACCACCGCACGAGGGTGGCGGGGGCCTCGGGGTCGGCGTTGGGCAGGGAGTCCAGGGCCGACATCGCCACCTGAGCCTCGGCGGTGTTGGCCTGGAGCGCGGCGAGGAGCAGCGCCACCCGCATCGCGCTCGGCAGCAGGTGAGTGAGGTTGAGCGCGCGGATCTGGTGGATGGTCTGGTCGAGCAGGTGGCGACCGCCCGCCATCTCGCCCCGCTCGGCCAGCAGGGTGGCCAGCGCCAGCCCACTCTCGGCCGCCAGGTAGACGTCGCCCGTGGCCACCGACGACTCCCGGGCCTCGCGGGTGTAGGCCTCGGCCTGGCGACGCGGGCCCAGCTTGCGGAGCACCGTGCCCAGACGGCTCGCGGCGTAGGCCACGCCGCGCTCGTAGCGGAGCTTCTGCGACCGGCGGATGGTCGCGGAGGCGAGCTTTCGGGTGGCCTGCAGATTGCCCGACGCGTAGGCGATCTCGGTCTTCCAGCGCAGCGCCCGCACGATGTCCAGTGGGTCGCCGTCCTTGCCCAGCAGCTGCTCCACCCGCTTGAGCTCTCGCAGACCGTCGCGGATCTGCCCCAGGATGATGCGGCACTGGATGGCGACGAGCAGGGCGCGGACCTGGATGTCGAGGGTGGCGTCGGGAGCCGAGGCCACCCGCAGGCTCGCCACGAGGGCCGGACGCGCGGAGCCCTCGCGCAATGCGTACTCGGCGCGCAGGATCCGGGCGAGCAGCCGCTCTTCGCCGGTCTCGGCCAGGTGCTCGCAGAACTCGACCAGGCTGGACCGCAGCGCGACGTCGGTGCGCAGCGCCACGCGGCCCTGCACGAACGACACCTCGAACCGGCTGTGCCCCCCCTTGGGGCTGGTGACCGGCAGGGTGTCGAGGAGCAGCAGCAGGCGTCGTGCACGCGCGTACAGCCCGCGTCGCTCGGCTTCGATGGCGGCTTCGGCGGCGGGATTCCAGGCCCGTGCGGCATCCCCGCCCAGCAGCCACAGGCTGGCCAGGACATGGCTGTCGCTCGCAGCCGAGCCCGTGGACTTCGCGCGGGGCCGCTCCTCGAGGGCGGCGGCGATCTTCCGGGCGGCGTCCGACAGGGTGGGCAACCGCACCCGGGCCAGAGAGCGGGCGGTCTCGCCGTGGAGCTCCACCTGGCGGCCCTTCCGGCGCACCCAGGCCGTGGGCAGGGTCTTGCTGCCGGTGAGCGAGCGGACCACGTCGACGGGCAGGCTCCCGTCGCGCACGGCCAGGGGCCACAATGCCTCGCTGGGCTCGGACCAGTTCTCGCCCCGCCAGGCTGCGAGGCGCTTCCAGCCGAGCTCGCAGGCCTCCTGGGGTGTGGCGATCGAGCCGGCGTCGGGCGGATCTTCGGGACAGAGCGCGGTCACCAGCTCCTGGGCGGCGCTCTCGGGGAGCTTCGGAACCGCCAGCACCTGTGCGCCGTGCTGGGTGAGCGCTGCGATGGTGCGGCGCGACAGGGCGGTCTCCCATCGCTTCTCGTGGTTGATCACCATGCCCAGGGTCTCGCTGGTCTCCTTGGCGAGGGCCACGAGGGCGCGAGCGGTCAGGGTGTCGACGCGCTCGAGGTCGTGCACCACCAGCAACAGGGGCTGGTGGTCGGCGCAGCGACGGACGACCTGGGTGATCGATGCGGCGATCTCGCCCGTGGACGGGGGCTCGTTGCCTTCGGTCGCAGCCAGCCCGAGGTGCGGCCACATCCGGCGCAGCATCTCGGCTTCGTCGCCGATCACCCGGGCCAGGGCGGCGTCGTCCAGACCCTTGGTGAGGCGGAGGAGGAACTGCTCGAGCGGCCCGCCCACCTGGTCGACGTGACAGGTGAGGTGGATCGGCCAGATGCCCGACATCAGACCCGTGCGGTGCAGCTGCTCGGCGATCCGGCGCTTGCCGGTGCCGGCCTGGCCCTCCAGGACCCAGACAGGGGAGCGGCCATCGCGCCCGAGCGCGGCTTCCAGGGCGGTCCACCACTCGCCGGGGTCGACGAACAGGGGAGTGGGCCACTCGCGGGGGGCGGAGCCGTCCAGGATGGCGTCGAAGCGCCGGACGGCCTCGGCGGCATCGGGCCTGCGTTGGGGGTCGACCTCCAGCATGTCCTGCAACAGCCGCGAGAACTCCAGCGACACGGCCTTGTACTTCACGGCCAGGGGCTGCAGGCGCTCCAGGCAGATGCGCGGGATCCACCCGATGGTGGTGAGGGGCTTGGGCCGCTTGCCGGCGATGCATTCCCAGAGCATCGTGGCGCTGGCGAACACGTCGATCTTCGCGTCGATCGGCAGACCCGCGAGCTGCTCGGGGGCCATGTACGGAACGGTCCCGAGGATCTCGCCGGACTGGGAGAGCGTGTCGGTGCTCGAGAAGTAGCGGCCGATCCCGAAGTCCAGCACCCGCACGTGCCCGTCGTCGTCGACCAGGATGTTGCTGGGCTTCACGTCGCGGTGCACGAACCCCGATCCGTGCAGGCGGGACAGGGTCTGCATGAGCTCGCGACCCAGGCGCAGACAGCGCTGCACGCGTCTGCCGATGTCGCGCTCCTCGAGCAGCACGTGCAGGAAGGGGCGCCCGTGTACGATGTCCATCGAGAACCACAGATAGTCCTCTTCGATGCCGGCTTCGTGGACGTGCACGACGCCTGGAAGACGCAGCAACCGCATCGACTCGAACTCGCGGAGAAAGCGGCGATCCATGGCGTCCTGGCCGCGCCTTCGGACCTTGATCGCGAAGTGCCTGCCGTGGGCGTCCTCGCCGACGTACACCCGCGCCTGCGCCCCCTTGCCGAGGGGCTGCAGGATCACGTACGGGCCGACCTTCGTGCCCGGCTGGATCTCAGCGGTCTCCGACACCCCCGCACCCTACCGCAACGGCCGTGGAGCCGGCACCCCGAGGGTCGGGACGGGCCGGATCACTGCTCCCAGAGCCGGGCCACGATGGTGGTGATGTTGTCGCCTCCGCCGCCCCGGTTGGCCTGTGCGACCAGCCCGCGCGCGGCCTCGAACGGGTCCTCTTCGCGAACGGCATCCGCCACGAACAGGGCGGCTTCGGGGTGCGTGTCGCCCAGGTAGTCCGTGACGCCATCGCTGCAGAGCATCAACCGCTCGCCAGGCACCAGGGTGAAGCTGAAGTGGTGCGCGGGAAGCGCCTCGGCGCGAGACATCTCGTCGAAGTGGCCCAGATAGCCCACGAGCGCGAAGCCGGCGGGGTCCCACTGCTCGATGAAGTTCAGGTGCCAGGCGCGCAGCCGCTCGCTCGCCTGGTTCTCGTCGAAGGTGAGCAGGCTCGCGCCGTACGGGCCCACCAGGTAGGCCCGGGAATCTCCGAGCCAGGCGAGCCACACGCGGTTGCCGTACACCAATGCGACGACGGCGGTGGTGCCCATCGGAACGCGCCCGTCGAGGTTGCCCCCCGCGAAGCGCAGGGCGGCCTCGCACACGGCCTGGTTGGCCATGCGCAGCGCGCGGTCGAGGAACTCGCGGATCTCGGCCGGCCCCGCCTGGACGAGGCGCGGCAGGGCCTGTTCCCAGAGGTTCGCGATGACGTGGGACGCGATCGAGCTCGCGACATCCCCCGTCCCCGCGTTCGCCGTGCTGATCCCGTCGCAGACGACCAGCAGCGACAAGGGGCCCTTGGTGCTTACGAACAGCGCATCCTGGTTGGTCTGGGTGAACAGGATCTTGGTGCGCCCGATGTGGCTGTCGTAGCCGATGTGCAGGCGGGCAGCGGGGTCGCGCTGGGCGTACGTGCGCTTCTCTTCGGCGATGGCCGCCACCTGCCACAGGGCCTGCCACGCGAGCCCGTCCTTCGGGCGCAGCTCGGGGTCGGGATGCAGTGCGGCATCCAGCGGGGCCAGCGAGGCCGGCGGGAGCATCGGAATCACGTAGCGGAGGTACGGAATCGCCCGCTGTGCCGGGATGGTTCGGGGCCACTGCCGGCCCAGGAGGCACTCGACGAGCAGCACGGCCGCCGCGTAGACGTCCGAAGCCTGGGACCCCTGCTCGGTGCCCGGCTTGGGCACGTCGTCGTTCGGCTCGTCGTCGGGCTCCACCCCTTCGAACAGCTTCACCTCGATGGTCTCGCTCGGCAGGACCAGGGTGCGTTGGGCGGAGGGATGGCAGACCGTGCCGTCCTTGTGGTGCGTGGCCAGCGCCCGACTCATCGCGAGCCCCAGCCCGATGAGCGAGGCTCCGGAACGCGGGGGCAGCCGACCGATGGGGATGGGCCCGTCGACCACTTCGGACAGGTCGATCTCGGCGGTGTGCGCGGTCGAGTCGTCGGTGTGGTCCTCGTAGGTGAGGCCGCGCTCCTGGACGCCCTGAAAGCTCTCCATCAGCCAGGTGGCCAGCTCCGGGTGGTCGTCTTCCAGCCGGTCGGCCATGGTCTCCTGGTCGACGAGCGCGATGCCGAGCAGCTCGCCGGCGAGCCAGTTGGCGGCGTCCAGGGCTTCGCTCGCGAGCGCGCTCTGCAACAGCTGCACGCCGAGCGTTTCGGCCCGTCTGGGCGGGAGTGATGCGAGGGTGGCCCGCGTCAGGCGCTTGCCGTCCGGGATGGATGCGAGGTCGGTCAGCGTCTCGACGATGCCGGGGCTCTCCCAGCGCGCCAGGGTGGCGGCCAGACGCCCCTCGTTGTCGAGAGGGCCCCCTGCGTCCGTGCCCTTCACGACGCGGTCGAGCAGCAGGGTGTGGCCGTGCTCGTCGACGTCTTCGGGGCCCCAACCCGCGCGACGGATCACGTGGATCACCGCTTCGATGCCGTCGGGGCCCGGCGCCAGCATGGCTTCGAGAAGGGTGGTGGGAGCGATGTCGGCTGCGGCTTGCAGGGCCAGGTCGCGAACCTGCGAGCCGCCGGTCTTCCACGCCAGCACCAGGTTGTCGAGGAACACGTCGTCCGAAAGCTCTTTCTTGTGCTCCAGGGCCAGGTCCAGCCGCCGACTGGGGGCCAGTGCGGGGTTCTTCAACCGGGCTTCCGGCCCCGCGGTCTCCTCTTCGACGGCCAGCTGGACGGTGTCGGCATCCAGTGCGAACCGCGCGTCCTCTTCGATGACGGGCTTCAGGGTGTCCCACCAGCGCCCGGCGGACTCCAGGGTCATGAGCTCCCGACCCACGATCCAGTCGACGAGATCGGCCTTGGACTGCGGGCCGTTGAGATCGTCGAGCAGCAGCGACAGCGCTTCGATGGGCTTGCCAGCGAGCAGCTCGACGAGGGATTCCCGGTCGTTGAGTGCCTGGTCGAAGAACCCCCCCTCGGGGCACAGGGCGTACACCCGCATGAGCACATCGTGGGCGACGCGGTCGGGGAGGTTGTCGCCATCGCCCTCCCAGTCGAGAACGACAGCGACGGCCTCGATCTCTTCCACCCGAGCGAACCCGAACGCCGAGTGGTAGAGCACGCTCGACGGGCGGACGGCCGCGATGTCCCGAATGGGTCGCATGGGGCGGCGTTTAATGAGTCGAGGGGGAGACGGGTAGCACCGAATTCCAGGACGTGGAGTTCGGACTGTTTAGTTTGCGGTATTGAAGACTGTGCATTACGTTGCATGCATAGTAATCGAGGTGACCATGTCCGCCCCCAATCCCGTCAAGATCGTCCTGACCCTGGTAGGGCTCGCCCTCGTGGGGCTGGCCGTCGCGCTGTCTGGTGCGTCCGGCTTCGCAGGGACGATCGGCACCGTCGCACAGGCGGGGCTGGTCGGAGTCGGGGTCCTGGTCGTGCTCGCCATCGTCCTGGGAGTCGTGGGAGCCACCCGCGGCCAGGGCGCCGAATCTCCCGAATGACCGGAGGTCTGCTTGAGACCCATCGCCATCGCTCCAATCGCTCTTCTCACTGCCGTCCTGTTCGCCACGCTCGCCTTCTCGGGTCCCGTGTCGATGTTCTCGATGACCGGTCTCGGCATCCTGGCCATGCTGGGTGCAGCCGCCGTCCTCGTGCCGGTGATGGTGGGGCTTCACGACGCCGACAGCGCGACCGACTCCGCCACCGGGTCCAGCTGACCCACGAGCGCCCCGGCTCCACCAGTGGTAGAGCGGAACCGTGGAGATCCGGGATCCCATCCATGGCGGCATGCAGGTGTCCGCATCCGAGCTCGCCGTCGTCGATCACCCGTGGGTGCAGCGTCTGAGGCACATCGCGCAGACGGGCTTCGCCTATCTTCCGTTCCCGGGGGCGACGCACTCGCGGTTCAGCCACTCCCTCGGGGTGATGCACCTGTCGGGCCGCGCCTTCGAGCGGGCGTACGCACAGTGGGCCTTCGATCGGCCCGACGCGAAAGCGCGTTTTCGGGCCGTGGTGCGCGTCGCGGCCCTGTGTCACGACCTGGGACACGCGCCGTTCAGCCACTGCACCGAGTTCGCGATGCCGCCGCTGAAGGACCTGGGCATCACCTGGCTGCGGGCCCGGGGGCCATCGGGCGATGTCGAAGACCGGCGGGCCACCCACGAGGACTACACCCTCGCCATCCTGGAGCACACGGGCATCGCAGACGTCATCGACGCCTCGTTTCCGTTCACCAGCAGACACGTGGCGGCGCTCATCTCCGGAGACGTGCGGGTTCCCGACGACTTCTTCCGCGACGGGGGGTTCGACCACCGGCGCTTGCTCTCCCAGATCGTGAGCAGCGAGCTCGATGTCGACCGGCTCGACTACCTCGTGCGCGACGCCTACTACACGGGCGCCATCTACGGGCACGTCGACGTCGACTGGCTCATCGGCAACCTGTCGGCCTGGCCGGGCGACGGGCAGGTGTGGCTGGCGCTGCAGGACCGCGCGATCTACGCCTTCGACGACTTCCTGCTCTCCCGGCACCACATGTTCCTGATGGTGTACTTCCACCACGAGGCCGTGGTCTTCGAGGAGATGCTCAAGCGCTACCTCACGGCTCCGACCTGCGACTGGGCGCTTCCGAGTGATCTCGACGCCTACCTCCGGGTCGACGACGTCACGCTGCGCGAGCACCTGCGGACGGTCGGCGCGGTCGACGATCCCTGGGCCCGGCGTGTCACCGAGCTCGACCCCTGGGCGAGGGTGCTGGAGCGGCACGGCAATCCCGTCCAGGCCAGCGTCGAAGCCGAAGAAGCCAAGCTGGTCGCCGAGGGCTTCGACCCCATCGCGGTCACCTCGACCGGCCGGTTGTCGCGCTACGCGGTCGTCGGTCGAAAGCGGCGGCGCGCCCCCAGCATCATGGTGCTCCACGAGCGCGGCAAGGCCACCCGGCTCGACGAAGCCACCCAGGTGTTCGAGCGCTACCGCGACGCCCGAGCCATCAGCCGGCTGTACGTCGCGCCCGACGACGTCGAGCGGGCGCGAGACGTGCTGGGGCTCTGATCAGAGGGCGAGGGTCGAGTCGACCACGTCCACGAGGACCTTTCGGTCGATCGGCTTGCGAAGCAGCCCGCTCGCGCCGAGCGCACGGGCGACGTCTTCTTCGCCCTCGGCCGTGAGGACCAGCACTTTGGGGTCGGCGTGGGCGAGCTCGTCGCGCATCCGGGCCAGCACCGCCCACCCGCTCACGCGCGGCATCTGGACGTCGAGCAGGACGAGCTCCGGCCGGAACCGCTCGATCCACAGCAGCCCCTCCTCGGGCTCGGTGGTCCCGATCACCCGTCGACCCGGGCGCTCCAGCAGTCGCTTGACGAGCTCGAGTGCCGCCGTGTCGTCGTCGATGTGCAGGATGATCTCCTCGCCATCCGAGCGGGAGACCGGGGACTGACGGCGAAGCCCGCCCCCGGGTGTGCGGAGCTGACCGAGCTCCCCGACCGGCAGCTCCACGGTGAACGAGGTGCCGTGCCCCTTGCGGCTGTCGACGTGGATCTCGCCGCCCATCATCCGGGTGAACGCCCGGGAGATCGACAGTCCGAGTCCCGTTCCACCGTACTTGCGGGAGGTGCTCTCGTCGGCCTGGGAGAAGGGCTCGAAGATCCGCTCCACCTGGGCTGCATCCATGCCGATGCCCGTGTCGACCACGATGAACCGCACCCAGGGCATCCCGTCTCGTGCCCACGACTCGATGTCGAGCCGGATCTCGCCCCGGGTCGTGAACTTCGCGGCGTTCGACAGCAGGTTGAGCAGGATCTGCCTGAGCTTCTGGGCATCGACCCGCACGGTGGACGGCATCGCACCCGCGGTCCCGGTCTTCAGCACCAGCCCCTTCCGCTCGATGCGCGGGCGGACCGTCGCCAGCACCTCCTCCACCAGCTGACCGATCTCGACGTCTTCCAGGCGCAGCTCCATCTTGCCCGCCTCGACCTTCGACAGATCGAGGATGCCGTTGATCAGCCCCAGCAGGTGCCGACCGGCCCCCTTGATCCTCGTCAGATCCTCCAGCCCGGCTTCGATGTCGTCGCGGCCGGCCAGATCCTCGCCCAGCAGCTCGGAGTAGCCGATGATGGCGTTGAGTGGGGTGCGCAGCTCGTGGCTCATGTTCGCCAGGAACCGGCTCTTGGCCTGGTTGGCGGTCTCGGCCTGGGCGTGTGCGCGCTTGACCGCCTCGATCGCGGCCTGCTGGACGGTCATGTCGGACAGCGCCCACACGAACCCGTCGATCTGATTGGTGTTCGGCGACAGGCGACCCCGCGAGACCAGCACGGGCAGCTGGCGACCATCGCTCGTCTGCACCCGAGCGGTCGCGGCTCTCAGAACCTGAGCGTCCAACAGGTCCGACTCCACGAGCAGATCGGCCATCGGGCGCCCGATGAGCTCGCTGCGGTGGTACCCGAGCTGCTCCTCGGCTGCTGGGTTGGCGTCGGTGATGGTGTTGTGGGAGTCCGTGACCAGGATGATGTCGCGGACCGCCGCGATCACGTTGTCCAGATGCGCCTTCGACACACTCGTGCGCTCGAGCTCGAACAGCGCGGTGTCGAGAGCCTGGCGCTGCTCCTGACCGTCGGCGATGCTCCGGAGGTAGAGCGCGCGGACCGAGGAGACGACCGTACCCAGGAACAGGACGTTCACGATGGGGCCGATGGTCTTGTGCCATGGGCCGGGGGTCACGAGGCTCGAGGCGAGGAGCGTGTCCGAGAACGCGGCGAACGCGATGGCCAGCGCGACAATGGTGACGGCGACGATGAACACGGACAGGCGGGGCAGGGTGAGCGCAGCCAGCACGATGACGACGGCGTTGACCGAGAAGCCCCCGTCCAGGCCTCCCCCGACCGCAGCGCCGACGTTCACGGCGATCAGGGCGATCGCGAGCGTCAGATGCGCGGCCGCCTCGACGTGGCCTTTGCGGAGGAGCGCCAGCGCGGCGCCCAGGCCCACCACCGCGAATCCGTACCCGATGAACGTGGCGGGCTCCGGCGCGAGGATCACGTTCGGGATGAAGGCGCCGATCGCGCACAGCACGCAGGCCACGAGCAACCCGGCGAGGGTGCGCGCGCGCTGGGCGTCTTCGCGGGGAACGGCCGCCGCGATCTGGTCGATGAAGTCGGTCATGGTCGGGTTGGCGGGAGACTACCTGTTTCCACGCGGGCGGGCTCTCACGTCGCCGTGATACCCCGTGCCTCTTCTCGGACCACGCTCCGGGACACTTTCGACCAATTCCGAATCGAGCCGCCCTGGGCGGCACCTGGAGGCACCACATGATCGGGTTCACGCTCACCGAGGAACAGGAACAGCTTCGCGATCTCGCGCACGACTTCGCCGAGAACGAGATGCGGCCCGCCGCTGGCCATCACGACACCACCGGCGAGTACCCGTGGGAGATCCTCAAGAAGGCCCACGAGATCGGGCTGATGAACACCCACGTGCCCGAGCGGTTCGGCGGTCTGGCGCTCGGAGCGGTCGACGCCAGCCTGATCAGCGAAGAGCTCGCATGGGGCTGCACGGGCATCGGCACCGCGATGGAGGCCAACGGTCTCGCGCTCCAGCCCGTCATCGAAGGCGCCAGCGACGACCTGATGAACAAGTACGTCGGCCCGATGATGGAGGAGTGCAAGATGGCCGCCTACGCCGTCACCGAGCCCGGAGCGGGCTCCGACGTCGCGGGCATGCGCTCCACGGCCGAGAAGAAGGGCGACACCTACATCCTCAACGGCCAGAAGATGTGGATCACCAACGCCGGTGTGGC
Organism: Myxococcota bacterium; assembly: GCA_965224055.1. Taxonomy (GTDB): domain Bacteria; phylum Myxococcota_A; class UBA796; order UBA796; genus JACKEQ01. The sequence goes on from OZ245034.1 coordinate 9,346,953, forward strand.
CGACTGGTTCTTCGTGGTGGCCTACACCGACCGCGACGCCAAGTACAAGGGCATGACCGCCTTCATCGTCGAGAAGGAGTGGGACGGCGTCGAGGTCGGCAAGAAGGAATGGAACATGGGCCAGCGCTGCAGCGACACCCGTGGCGTGAGCTTCTCCGACGTCGAGGTCCCCGCGGCCAACATCGTCGGCGAGGTCGGTCAGGGCTGGCGCCTCGCGATGGGCGCCTTCGATCACACCCGTCCGGTCGTGGCTTCTGCAGCCGTGGGCCTCGCGCGCGCAGCCATGGAGCACGCCAGCAAGTACGCCATGGAGCGCAAGACGATGGGCAAGCCGATCGCCATGCACCAGGCCGTCAGCTTCATGATCGCCGACATGGTCAAGAACATCGAAGCCGCCCGCCTGCTCGTCTGGCAGGCCGCAGCCCTCAAGGACGCCGGCAAGCCCAACACCATGCAGGCCTCGATGGCCAAGGCGTTCGCTGCCGATGCCGCACACCAGATCGCCAGCGACGCCGTCCAGGTGTTCGGCGGGTACGGCTTCAACACCGAGTACCCCGTCGAGAAGCTGCTTCGCGACAGCAAGATCTTCCAGATCTACGAGGGCACCTCGCAGATCCAGCGCCTGATCATCGCGCGAGAGCACTTCCGCAAGCTGATGTGAGTCGCAGAATGTCCTGAGGGAATGCGAAGGGGGGGCCACGGGTGCTATGCATCGTGCGCCCCCTCCGAGAGCTTTCCATGCGTTCTCCTTCCGCCCCTTCCTCCCTCGCTTCGTTCCTCCTCGTGCTCGCCATCCCCGCCATGCTCGGCGCCAAGGGCAAGTGCCGCAAGGACCCCCCGGACGACGACACCGACACCGAAGTCGTCGACATGCCCGACGTCGACGAGACCCTGCAGGTCGTCAGCGTCGCGCCGGCCAGCATCGAGCCCGGTGCCTCCACCCCGCTCAAGGTCTACGGGGCCGGGTTCGCGTCCGGAGCCCAGGTCGACATCGGCACGTTCCGCATTCCGAACGTCCAGCACGTCGACTCCAACACGCTGTCGTTCGACAGCCCCGGTCTGCCCGTCGGAACCCACGACGTCGTCGTGACCAACCCGGATGGCGCGAACGCCACGCTGCGGGCCGGGCTCACGGTTCGCGGTGCAGGCACCTCGTCGGACACGTCCTGCAACGCCATGGTCATGTACTTCGAGCTCGACTCGGCCTCGTTGTCGGCCACGGCTCGCGGAGCCCTCGACGAGGCCATGCCGTGCTTGCGCGAGAAGGCCCGGATCGAGCTGCAGGGCCACGCCGACGAGCGCGGTACCACCGACTACAACCTGGCACTCGGAAACCGGCGCGCCGAGACCGTGCAGCGCTACCTCGCCACCCAGGGGATCCCGCAGGGCAAGCTCCCGGTGTTGTCGTACGGCGAGGAGCGCCCCGCCAACCCCGCGCACACCGAGGCCGCCTGGGCCGAGAACCGACGCGTCGAGATGTACGCACGATAAGGTCCGCCATGCTCTCTCTCGCGCTTGCCCTGCTCGGGTGTTCTTCCGCGCCGCCCGAGGCTCCTCCCACGGTCTGGAACGACGTGGAGCTGGACCTCGGCGGTGGCGTCGTGTCTCGCAACCGTCCAGACGAGCTGGCGATCGAGTACCCCACCCTGAAACTCGAGGGCGATGCGCACGGCGCCGCGTCCGATCTGCACCGCCAGCTCACCGGTGCGGGCTGGGAGGCGCTGTACGAGGAGCCGGGGTACCACTTCTCCCGCAAGCCGAGCGGCGAAGGCGTGACCGTCAGCGGCATCCTGTTCGGGGGAACGGTGGTGAGCCGGATCCGCCTCGTCGAAGACCCCGGAGTGGACGATGCCTGGTCGGACGTCGTTCCCGACCTGTCGCACGCGGTCGGCACCAGCGAATCCGACGAGCTGCGGGTCCAGTTCTTCGCCCGACCCGCCTCCGCAGCCGAGGAGATCCAGGCCCAGGTGACCCACGCCCTCGAGGCCCGTGGGTGGACCGAGCTGGCGCGCGGCGAGAACCAACGGAATGCCCGGACGATCCGCAACGTGAAGTACGAGCGTCCAGTAGGCGGCACGGCCATCCTCTCCGTCGAGTCGCGGAGCGACCAGCCCGGCGTCGACGTCGAGGTCGTCCTCCGTCCGGACAGGGAGTGAGCGTCGACAGTTTTTCAGGGCGGTAGGCGCTCGGCCCCACCCTGACGGGACAGATTGTCGAACGACCTGCGATGGTCCCCGACCAGACGGCCGTTTTCGAGGCCTCAGCGGTTGGCACACCCCTTGCTGTTCTGAAGAGCAGGAGGTGACCATGGGTCTCCCGGCACGTCGTCCATCGCTCGAGGTCGCCGAACACCGCTTCGGCCGATCCGCCCGCTGGGCCCGCGACGCCGCACTCGTCGGTGGCTGGACGGGGTGGGCCGGTGCGGTCTTCATGTGGCTGTCTCTCATCGAGCCGGGGCTGCTCCAGTCCCTGGCCCTCCTCGCCAGCTCGCCCATGTCGGGGATCGGACTGCTCGTGTCGCCCATCTTCGTCGCTGCGGGCATCGCGGGCGCGGTGGTGGGCGGACTGTTGGGCGTGTCCGGTCCGACGCTCCTGAACGAGCTGCGGGGGCGGGTCCCGATCCCGATGCTCGCGCTGGGGCTGCCCGTCGCATCTGCGGGGCTGGCCACCGCTGTCGCCGTGCTCGCTGCATGGGCGGTCGGGATCCCCGCGATGCCCGCTGTCGCCTGTGGCATCGCCACCACCGCCGTGCAGGTCGCGGTCTTCTGGCTGCCCTACACCGTCGCTTCCGTCGTCGGCACACCGCGCTGGCCCGTCCTCGGGGTCGCGAGCCTGGTCGGCCCGTTCACCGGGGTGCTCGCCGCTCTCTTCCTCACGCTTCTCTGATCTGGTGTAGGCGGATTTGCCTGTTGGGACGGGGTGGGGGACAATGCGCACATCCCGATGGATGCCCGTCCCACCCCTCCGTCCAAGCTCGAGCGAATTGGGCGCTACCGTATCGTTCGCCCGCTCTCCAAGGGCGGGATGGCACTGGTGTACGAGGGTCGGCGCGAGTCGCTGGCCGGTGTGTCGCCCCGCGTCGCGATCAAGCTCATCCTCCCGGAGCACAAAGACAGCAACACGTTCAAGGAGCTGTTCATCAACGAAGCCCGGCTGGGCGCGTCGATGCAGCACCAGAACCTGGTCGGCATCCAGGACTTCGATTGCGAAGCCGACACGTACTACCTGGTCATGGAGTACGTCGAGGGCCTGACCCTGCGGCGCATCATCGGGCTGTGTCAGAAGCACCGCATCGGCATCCCGCTCGGGGTCATCGCCGAGATCGGGCGCCAGGCGTGTGATGGCCTGCACTACGCCCACTCCGCGAAGGACGATCGGGGGCGGCACCTGCGGCTCGTGCACCGCGACATGAAGCCCAGCAACGTGATCCTCAACCCCCAGGGCGTGGTGAAGGTGCTGGACTTCGGGATCAGCAAGGGTCGCCTCCGCAAGGAACGCGCGGGGTCGGTCAAGGGCACCTGGGGCTACATGGCTCCCGAACAGGCCCACGGGCAGGAGGTCTGGCCCACCGCCGACGTCTTCGGGCTCGCGGTGGTGCTGTTCGAGCTCGCCGCACTCCGGCCGATGTTCCACAGCAAGAGCAAGGACGAGATCAAGCGCCTGCTGGCCGACGATCACGCTGCTCGCATGGCCGCTACGCTCGACCCCCACTACGCCGGGCTGGTGGGGGTGCTGGTGCGGGCGCTGCAGCGCGATCCGCGCGCGCGGTTCGAGTCGGCCGAGGAGTTCGGTCGTGCGCTGTCGGCTCTGTTGCCCGATCCCATCACCGCGCGCGACGAGGTCGTTCGGTTCTTCGAGACCCTCGATGCCTTCGATCGCGGTCGGGCGCCCCATCCTCCCGGGCATCCCACCCAGCCGTCCGCCAGCATTCCGCACAGCCTCGTCGCGTTCCCGAACACAGGCGGGAGCACCGGTGGGGCGCGCAATCGAGCGGGCTGGTTCCTCACCGGGGCCGTCTCCACCGTGCTCGTCACGATCTTCGTCGCGCTGGCGTCCATCGTCGCGGGGCTCGCCTATCGGAACTTCATGGTCGAGACCGAGCCCACGGATGTCGAACCCGCCGTGGTCCAGCCCGCACCCGTCGACGAACCGCCGGGTCCCAACGGGGTCGGTGCACCCGGCGAGCAGCCCGATCCCGATCCGTCCTCCGCCACAGACGGCCCGGCGCCCGACGCCGTCGACGTCGATGGCGCGGAGGATGCCGAGGATGCCCCTGCGCCGGATCCGGAACCCGTCGCGCCCGCTCCCGCACCGGAACCCGCACCCAAGCGCGAGCCTGTCCGCGTGCCCGTCGTCCGGCCGCAACCCCAGCCCGTCGCCCCCATCGCCGATCCGGTTCCCGCTCCCGTTCCCGGCCCTGTTCCCGGTCCCGTCTCTCGGAACATCACCCCCGAGGCCGCCCCCGCCCCGGCTCCGGCCCAGCCCCAACCCGCCCCGCCTCCAGCGCCCGTCGCGCAGACCGGCACCGTGCGCATCGGGGCCGTACAGCGGGCCGAGGTCTACATCGCGGGGCAGTTCGTCAGCTATGCGCCCGTCGAGAAGGCCCTGCCGCCCGGTCGCTACGCCGTGTCGATCGTCGCGATGGATGGCCGCCGACGCACGTTCGAGGTCGCGGTCGAGCCCGGCAGCACCACCGCCCGCAACTGGGACTTCGACCGCATGGAATGGCGATGAGGGAGCGGCGATGAGTGGCGTCCTGTTCGTGGACGACGAGCTCGAGAACGTGGGCCTGATCGCCGAGATCCTCGGAGAGGCCCTCGAGATGCCGGTCTACGTCGAAGAGACCGTCGAAGGCGCGGTCGAGCGGCTGCTCGAGTCCGATCTCACGGCTGTGGTGATGGACCTGTTCATCCCCCTCGGCGACCACCCGCACCGCATCCTCGGCCCTCGCGCCACGCGGTACCAGGATCAGGTCGATCACCTGGGAGGCCTCGTGTTGCTCGAGGAGATCGACCGGATGGCCAAGCGACCCATCGTGATGTCGCACACCGCGTGCACCGACCACGTCCTGCTCGAGCTCTTCGGAGACCGCGTGGCCCGGCGCATCCCCAAGCCCGCGCCGCTGGACACCCTGCTGCGAAACGTGATCGATGTCATCAAATGAACATCCGAGCTGTCGACCACCACAGCAAACGCGTTCGGTGACCGTGTCCGCGCCGTAGTCGACTGGAGCTCATGGGATCACGCAGAGCGGCAGAGCGCGACCGAGATCGAGCACAGGACGGTGTCGGTCGGGGGCCGTCGTGCGGTCGATCAGACCGTCAGAGTCGCAGAGCCAGCCTGGTCGGGTGAACGAGTGCTTCGAGCGCCATGGAACAGGCTTCGAACGCTCGTCCCGTGTGGGCGCATCGCCCGAGGCGGAGCAGATCTCCTGTTCGCGAGTGCCGAAGCAGATTCGAAGCGAACCAACAGCCTTCCGCAGGAAATCGCGCCGACCACCCGGTCTATCGCAGGGCGCAGCGTTGCCGTTCCAGAGCCGCAGCTTCCCGGCTCGCTCCGCTGAGCCGTTGCCTGCTGGGGTCGGCCGCGTGGCTCATTCGCCGCTGGGCACATCGACCGAGACCGACGTGTACTCCTGTACACGAGTGTCGAAGGGCGATGGGTCCAGCGGCGAATGAGGCCGCGGATGAACGCGAGCTACGCGCGGTAGATCTCGACCTTCTCGAGCTTGGTGTTGCCGTTGCCGGCGCCCGCGATGGTGGTGACCAGGTCCAGGCCGTCCGTCACCTTGCCGAACACGGCGTGCTTGCCGTCGAGCCAGGGCGTGGGGACCTCGGTGATGAAGAACTGGCTGCCGTTGGTCTTCGGGCCGGCGTTCGCCATCGAGAGGATGCCGGGCACGTCGTGGACGAGGCTGCGGTCGATCTCGTCGTCGAACCGGTAGCCGGGGCCACCACGGCCGGTGCCTTCGGGGCAGCCGCACTGGACCATGAAGTCCGGGATGACGCGGTGGAAGGTGATGCCCGAGTACAGCGGCTCGGTGGTCTTCTTGCCCTGCGGGGTGGTCCACTCGACCTTGCCGGTGGCGAGTGCCACGAAGTTCGCGACCGTGCGCGGGACCTTCTTCTCGTACAGCTCGGCTTCGATGTTGCCGCGGGAGGTGACGAAGCGGGCCATCAGCTGGCCGTCGCCGGGGATGTCGACCGGGGGTGCGGGGGTATCGGGGTTCATGGCGCCTCCATTGGGGTTCGGGATTCGAGGGTGCCGGTGTAACCGGATCCGGTGTTCCATCCGCCTGGTGGATGTGGGCGACGCGTCAATCCTCGTGTTCGCTCGGCAGCTTGTCGATGAACGTGTGCACGCACCGCGTCAGCAGGTCGCGTGTGCGGCGGTACTGCCAGCGGAACCAGCTCCCGATGGGGTCGGAGATCTCGTCCTGGCCCACCATCCGGCCCAGCAACACCAGCTTGCCCGTGGCCGAGGGATCGAGCTCCTGCGCGAACGCGTAGTGGGTGTGCTCCATCACCAGGACGTGATCCGCCCACGCGATCAGCTCGGCGGAGAGGGGCTGACAGACGTGCGACGACAGATCCAGCCCGACTTCGTCGCCCACCGCGACCATGTGGGGCTCTGCGGGGCGGTCGACCAGGCCCAGCGTGCCGGCCGACCGCGCTTCGAGCTCGACATTCGTGCGTTCGGCATGCTGAACCGCGAGGTGCTCGGCGATGGGCGAGCGACAGATGTTGCCGGAGCAGACGAACAGCAGGTGATGTGGGCGTGCCATGTCGATCGCCCTACCCCGACGGGAACCGATGGTCATCCCCGCGTGTCTCTCCCTGTGCGGTTGGGTACTGTGGACGCCCCTGGAGGAACGATGACGCTGCTCGGACTGATCCTGACGAACCTGGCCTGGGCCCAGTCCCCGGTCGTACCCGATCCGGCGCCGTCCGCGCAGACTGCCCCCGCCAGGAGCGAAGGCGCGCTGGAGAAAGAGCTCTACACCCTCGACGAGCTCTCCTTCGTGCTTCCCGCTCACTACGCCTTCGAGGAGAAGAACGAGCCCTCCGTCCGGCTTCTCACGTTCCGGCCGCCAGCCGGCGAGAACGGGGTCATGATCCAGGTGCTGTCCGACGACGCCAGGGGGATGGCCGAGCAGGTGCGCACCTCGCTGGTACGGCTGGTCGAGGAGGGAGAGCAGAAGCGGGGCGCCGAGCCGACAGCACGCACCATCGAGGTCGCTGTGGAAGGCTCTTCCGGCTTCGAGGGCACCGAGATCCTCGCTTCACACGACGGTCAGCATCGGCGGTATCGCGTGCTGTCTGCCCAGGTCGGGACGCGGACCTGGGTGGTCATGAGCAGCCGCACGTCCGGAGGCGACAAGGCCGACCGCATCGGCGCTGAGATGTTCTGGAAGACCCTCGGACCGCGATCCGAAGAGTAGCGAACCCTATTGCGGACAGGTGGTCTCGCCCTCGAAGACGATCTCGACCACCGCGCCCTGGGCGGGAACCCCGTTGCCGTGGAACTCGACCGAGTTCGCGTTCGCGTCGTAGGTCCAGCCGTTGTTCGCGTCTTCCGGTAGCGCCACGCCGTCGACCAGCACCTGGATGGTGGTGGGATCGTCCGGCACGCCCGAGAGCGCCCACCGGATGCGCAGGCCCGCAGCCACCGTCGACAGCTGCTGGAGGATGTCGTTGAACGACAGGTTGCACAGGTTGGCGTGGATGCCGCCCGTGCGGTTCGCGACGTTCCAGTAGCGCGGGACCGGCTGAGCCGTGACACCGCTGAAGAAGCCGCTCGTGCAGGGGAACAGGCCCTGCTTCGGGCCGCCCACGATCGACAGGCTCGTGAGGTCGGGGTCGCCCTGGTACTGGTCGAGCCAGTCGCTGAACGGCACCGGGTTCATGTTGCTGCCGTCGTTCTCGTCGGACACCACGATGATCGACAGGTTGCTGCCCGGCCGGACCAGCCCGGCGTTGGTGGTGGTGATCAGGCCCGCAGAGGGGTCGAGGGCCGTGAATGCGGCGTCCAGGCCGCGCTCGTCGCCGGACCCGCCCGAACCCGTGGAGGTCATCGCGACGAACTCCGCGACGGGGTCGGCGCTGGTGCTGCTGACGATGGGCCCGATGAGGTTGCCGGACTGTGCGGGGTCGTCCATGTCGGTGGTGACCACGCCGATCTGGTAGTCGAGCCCCAGTCCCACGAACGCGTTGATGAACACCGGAAACTGGTTGGCCAGGGCATTGAGGTTGTCGGACATCGAGCCCGAGTTGTCGAGGACGAACAGCACGTCGACCGTGCTCGCGGGGTTCTGCGTGAACGTGTCCGTGATCAGGCCCTCGTTTGCACCCGTTCCGTCTGCCAGCACGTCTACGATGGACTCGTCGGGGTCGTTGCTCGCGATGCGCACGGTGTCGAGCCACTGGCCTTCGACGGGGGGCTGGAACTCGACGTAGAACTGGTAGGACTCGCCCGGAGCCAGGGTGAGCGCGCCACCCGCGGTGGTCTGGAACGCCCCGACGCTGTCGACGAAGAAGATGTCGTTGATCTGCAGATCGCCCGCGCCCACGTTGCGGACCGTGACCAGCTCGGGCTCCGACAGGCACTGGCTGGGCAGGAAGCCGAACGGCAGCGTCAGCGGCTCGACCTCGATGTCCGGAGCCTGGGCCGGGGTGGGCGGAGGCGTGGGAGGATCCGTGTCGGTGTCCTCGATGATGCCCGTGTCCGTGCCCACCTCGGGGTCGTCGGGCTCGCCCTTGATGCTGTATTCCTGGCACCCCGCGATGACCGCGGACAGGCCGAGAAGAGCCGAGACGGCGACGTGACGCATGCATCCTCCAGAGGACGAGGACCGAGCGGACGCCCGGTGCAACCGCGAGGATTTAACGCGAGCAGGGGAGTCGTTGCGCGTGAACCCCCTTCAGAGGCCGCCGTTCACCAAGTCTTGACCACCTTCAGGGCGCCTTGGACTCCTCAGCGCCCCCGACCGGGGACCCCTGCATCCGTCGCGTTTCTGTGCGATAACGGTCGCCTTTCGTACCAGGAGGCCCCCATGTCCGAGATCTACGAGGTTCCCGAGCGCGTCCGTGAAGGAAGCCCCAGCGACCTCGCCACCCCCGACGGCTGGCGCGCAGTCCGACAGCGCACCTGGGACGACCCAGATGGCTTCTGGCTCGCGCAGACCAGGGAGCGACTGCGCTGGCGCACCGAGCCCACGGTCGGCCTCGAGGGCAGCTACCACGAGATCGCCGACGGCCCGATCCAGTGGTTCTCCGACGGCAAGCTCAACATCACCGAGACCTGCCTCGACGCCCAGCTGCAGTCCCGTGGCGACAAGATCGCGATCCTCTGGGAAGGCGACGAGCCCGGCCAGGTCCGCACCCTCACCTACAAAGAGCTCCACGCCGAGGTCTGTCGCACCGCCAACGCGCTCAAGGAGCTCGGCCTGCAGAAGGGCGAGCGCGCCATCATCTACATGGGCATGGTCCCCGAAGCCGCCATCGCCATGCTGGCCTGCGCGCGCATCGGGGCGATCCACTCCGTCGTGTTCGGCGGATTCTCGGCCGAAGCGCTCCGCGACCGCGTGCGCGACTGCGGGGCCCAGGTCGTCATCACCCAGGACGAAGGGGTCCGCGGCAAGCGGCCCATCCCGCTCAAGAAGGTCACCGACGAAGCGCTCGATGGCGAGAAGGGCGTGAAGCAGGTCCTGGTCTACCGGCGCACCGGCAACGATGTCGGCTGGGTCGAGGGCCGCGACGTGTGGTGGCACGAGATCGTCGACCGTCAGGACGACACCTGCGACGCCGAGATCGTCGACGCCGAGCATCCGCTGTTCGTGCTCTACACCTCCGGCTCCACCGGCAAGCCCAAGGGCGTCGTGCACACGTGTGGTGGCTACCTCACCTACGCCAGCTACACCCAGGAGACCGTGTTCGATCTGCGCGAGGACGACGTCTACGCCTGTGTCGCCGACGTCGGCTGGATCACCGGCCACACCTACATCGTCTACGGGCCCCTCGCGAACGGGGCCACCACCCTGATGTTCGAGAGCGTGCCCACCTACCCCGATGCCGGCCGGTACTGGGACATGGTCGAGCGGCACGGCATCACCGTCTTCTACACGGCTCCCACCGCCATCCGGGCCCTCGCGGCTCAGGGCGACGAGCACGTCACGAAGTACGACCGCAGCTCGCTCCGCGTGCTCGGAACCGTCGGCGAGCCCATCAACCCCGACGCCTGGGAGTGGTACTACGACGTCGTCGGCGAGAAGCGCTGCAACATCGTCGACACCTGGTGGCAGACCGAGACCGGCGGTATCGCCATCTCGCCCATCGCCCCCTGCACGCCCACCAAGCCCGGCTCCGCCACCACCCCCATGCCCGGCATCTTCCCGGTGCTCATGGACGGAGACGGCCATCGCATCCGGGGTCCCGGTCAGGGCCGCCTGTGCATCGAGTTCTCCTGGCCCGGCCAGGCGCGCACCGTGTGGGGCGACCACGCGCGCTTCGTCGCCACCTATTTCCAGCACTACCCCGGGCTGTACTTCACGGGCGACGGCTGCAAGCGCGACGAAGACGGGTACTACTGGATCACGGGCCGCGTCGACGACGTGCTGAACGTGTCCGGACACCGCATGGGCACCGCCGAGTTCGAAGCCGCGCTGGTCAGCGTCGATGCCGTCGCAGAGGCCGGGGTCGTGGGCTACCCGCACCCCATCAAGGGCCAGGGCGTCTACGCCTACATCGTGCTCCAGCCCGGCTACGAGGCGTCCGAGGCCATCGAGAAGGAGCTGGTGGCGGCCTGTCGAAGCCAGATCGGCGCGCATGCCAAGGTCGACCTGTTCCAGTTCGTGCCGGGGCTGCCGAAGACCCGCTCGGGCAAGGTGATGCGCCGGATCCTCCGCAAGGTGGCCGAAGGCGAACCCGACAAGCTGGGCGATACCTCGACGCTGGCGGATCCGAGCGTGGTGGAGTCCATCGTGGACGGCGCGAAGGTCTGATCGAGTCGTGAATCTCCTTGGAGACCGGGCCCGCCCTCGGAGGTGAGGCTCCACGGCCTCGCTCGGTCCGGGGGGATCGCGGGCATCGGGCGCCGCATCGGGGCGGGGTGGCGATCGAGCAGGGGAGGCCCGCGCGTTGCCGGCCTCGACACCGGCCGGGGCGGGCGCTGCGCGCCGGGCTCACTTGCAAGGGGGAACGGCAGGACGCCACGGAGTCACGGAGGACACGGAGTACTGCACGGAGGATCTTGGGGGTTCGCCGATTCTGAAGGGCGGATTCCCTGTTTCACGCAGAGGCTCAGAGGGCCGAGGGTCCGGCGGAAACAGCGGGAATGCTCAGGGGGCGCCGTCCGGTAAAAGGCGTCGTCAGAGTCGCAGAGCCACAGCACTATCGAGAGGGCCGCCGCCTGTTCGGCTCCGAGCGTGTCGAGAGGTGGAGTCTGGAGGATGCTCACCCGGAGCCGTCGGGCGCGTCGAGCGTCGCCAGGATTCTCGCTCGTACATCGCGCTGGTCGCGGACACGGCTGGCGGCAACGTCAGCCGGACGTCCTTCGGCGTCTCGCTGTCAGAGTGTTCCTGTACGATGCTCGTTCGTGCTCGAGGAGTGACCCTCCCTCCGCAGGCCGATGGAGGAGACGCGACCTGTCGACCGGCCAACTCCATGACATTCATGGTGTGCTCCGGCATCATACTCACTTCAGACAGGAGTACTGAGGAGTCGAAGTGGTCTGGAATTGTCTACTGGGGCTGGCCAACGCGCAGGAGCCGGACTCCTCAGCGGAGAAATCGGATGTCGAGTGGCAGCGTGATCCTGCTGCTCTGCGTGAACGCTGCGACATGGTGGTCAGCGGTCGAGTCGACCGGAATGAGAAGCCGCCCGGCGATCTGGGGTCGCACTGGTTCACGGTGAACGTGGTCGACGTCCAGCAAGTGCTCAAGGGACCTCCTGTCGACCAACTTCGCGTCCGGGGAGGAGGGGGGAGTCACGCGGCGACGTCGTTGGCCCACGTCGGGTCGTCCGTCGTGCTGTGCGGGGCGTTGTCAGGGGAGTACTTCCAGCCATTGACTGGCACGCCCTTCTCCTTCATTCGGTCCACGCCGGACGGCTTGGCGAACGGCTCCAGGGTGCCCATGGTGGTCATGGACGACGGTACGTTCTCCGCGATCTACGCCGTCCCGCAGCCCGTGGAAGTGGTCGCTCAGGAGGTGAATGCCGACGGCACAACGTCACCTGTCGTGATCAGCACGGGTCCCCATGGGATTGAGAGTGATGCCTCTCTCCAACAAGTCGAGTCCGGGATCGAGGATGTGGTCGCCGCGTTCGGTGCCCAGTGACCGCCCCCGAATTGCGGTCGACCCCGGACACTTTCGCTCTGGTGGCGCTCGCTGCGGCGAGCGGATGGCCAGCGTTGGCTCTTCTGGTTTTCGTCATGGGGTGTCGTTCGGCAGGCGCTCCGGGTGAGACAGGGGCGCCCAGCGAAACGCCCACCGAAGAGACCGCGGTCGTGCCGCCCGTGGACACGGGTCAAGGCGTCGTAGCGCAGCCTGGCGAAGGGAGTGTCTCGCTATTCGCGTGGTCTCCTACTTCTTCGGTGAACCCTGGAGAACTGCGGGTCATAGGACTGTTCGCGGACTCCATGCTCGGGTTTCCGAATCTGGCGGATTGCTATCCGTGGGGGTTCAACCTCTGTGCGGAGCAACTGCCCACTGCGCCGGACACTTGGCTGGACGTCTCGCAGCCCGCCCGTCACGATTTGGAGGACTTCTGGATCACTGCGCACGACGTCGGGCCGGCTATCGGCATCGGCCCCATCATCGCGCCCCGGTCGGGCTTGCCCGAGGATCGGTACGACGGAAGCGCGTCTGTTGGCGGGCTGGGGTTGAGCGCCGGTGATCCGCTGTTTCTTACCGTGCCCGATGGCAGTTGGGGGCCGACGAGTGATGACGTGTGGGTACCCGTGCCCCAGACGCTCATCGCGGAGACCTCCTTGGGTGGGTTGGAGATCGGGGACGAGCCCATCGCCATCACCTGGGAGCCGGGAACGTCTGGACTGCTGTTCCTTTCGGTGACGAGCGGAGAACCGTCGCTCGTTCCGGGCGCACCCGTGGTGCGGCGCCTGTATCGGTTGGAAGACGACGGCGAATACCTGCTCGACGTGACGGACCTCGGGTGGAACGACGCGACGTACGGGGTTTCGCTGACCCTCGCCCGGGTGGAGCAGGAGCAGGTGGAGGTCAACGGAAACCCTCTTCTTCTCTCTGCCCGCAGCCAACACGTCGTGACGGCGACACGTGCACCCATCGATGGCCGCACCCGTGTCGAGGCGGCAGACACCTGCGATGGTGGACTGCTGGAGCTCGACGACGGAGCCTATTGGGGGCGGCTGACGTCCCACAGCAACCAGAGCGAACTCGCTTCGAGCGGAAGCTGCACCGACGCACCGACACCCGGTGCAGACGGGTACTTTCAGCTGACCGTCGCCCCAGGCGAGCGCGTGCACGTCGAGGGAGAGCGATTCGACGGGGACGGCTCGCTGTACCTCCTCGAAGGCTGTGATGGCGCGTGTCTCGATGGCAGTGACATTGGCGGCGTCGATATCGTCGAGTACACCAACCACGGGGATGTCGACATATCCCTGGTCCTGGTCGTGGACTCGTACGCTCCCACAACCACCACCTTCCTTCTGGATGTGAAGCGCGACACGCCCGTCCTCACGTCAGCTGCATCTGGGACGTGCGGCGCGGACGAATGGGTCGAGGGGGGGCGCTACACGATGGACTACCAGGACGCACTCGGAGCACCGGTTCCTGCGGGGTGTGGCGTGGGATCGGATGCCTCGCTCTTTCTCCCCGTCCAGGTCCCGCCGATGTCGCAGCTCATTGCACGCCCTCGGGCCCCACTCGACACGAGCCTGTTGTACGACTGCTCGGTGTGCGCGGGCACTACCGGGCCGTCCGAGAGGCTCATCGTTCGCAACGCAACGGCGGTCGAGCGCGAGGCGCATGTGGTGTTCCGGGACACGGGCGGCGATCCGACGCACGGCATCTTCGACGCCGATGTCGAGATCGCAACGCTCCGGGACGCCGACCTCGCTCGCACGTGCGCGACGGCGGGCGACCACGAGGTGCTCGAGACCGGCTGGCACTGGTTGTCGGGGACGCTGGAAGGGTATCCGAACAACCACGGGCTCCTGTGCTCGCTGATCCAGTCGTTCTCCGGCGAAGAGGGCATGGTCGAGGTCCTTCTGCAGCCGGGCGAGACCCTCGACGCGGAATTCACTCAGGGCTCGGCCCACGGGGTGCTCTACGTGTCGCGAGGCTGTCCCGACCCCGTGAACAACCGACCGGTGACCTGCGGCGACGGGGGCATCGGCTCGACGAGTCGTGTGTCGTACACAAACCACACCGGTAGTGCCGAGCGTCTCCTTCTGGTCTTGGAGACCAACCAGACGTTCACCCTCGCGGACGGTGGAACCTACGATCTCTTCGTCGGCATCTACGAGGATTAGCGTACGGCAGGCGAGGTGGCGATCGAGCAGGGAAGGCCCGCGCGTTGCCGGCCTCGACACCGGCCGGGGCGGGCGCTGCGCGCCGGGCTCACTTGCAAGGGGGAACGGCAGGACGCCACGGAGTCACGGAGGACACGGAGTACTGCACGGAGGAACCGGGGGATCGGCGATTCGGGCAGGGCAGGCGCTGGGTTTTCACGCAGAGGCTCAGAGGGCCAGGGGTCCGGCGAAGACGGAGGGCGTGCTCGGGGGGCGCTGTCCGGTAGAAGGCGTCGTCAGAGTCGCAGAGCCACATGCTCCCGTGACCGTGGTACCTCACAGAGCGCCGGTTTCGGCCGGGCTCGGGGGGCGCTGGCGTCCATGTCGGAACGACAGGATCTGAATCGCTCCGGCTGGTTCATCCAGACGGTAGATCACGATGAAGTCGTCGATGACCAGACGGCGAAAGGTTCGGTCCCGGACAGACCGCCACCGCGGCGCACTCCATGGCAGCTCCGCAATCGCATCCAGACGGTCGAGGATTCGGATTGCCAGTGTCCGGGCCGCTACCTCACCTCGGCGCTCATTTCTGTCTGCAACGTGGTGCTCGAGCTGCTCCTCTGCCCGCAGCGACCAGACGACGCGGAGAGTCACGATTTCTCGAGCTTCGCGAGAAGCCGTTCTCGCACCTCGCTCTGATCGCGGACACGTCCCGCGGCGACATCCTGCAGCGCGAGCTGGACGTCCCGAAGCGTCTCGAGTTCGTCCAGGAGCGCTTGGTAGGACGCGATATCCAGCAGCACTGCTGCTCCGCGGCCTCGCTTGGTCAGGATCAACGGACGCCGGGTCTCTCGGACCTGGTCCAGCATGGACGCTGCGTTGGCCCGGAAGTCGGAGATCGGGAGAATGTCGGTTTCGAGATCGATCTCTGGGTTCACCATCCCTACCTCCTGTACGCCTGAATGTACGTATCGCAGTCTGGCGCAAGGGCGCCAGAATGTACGAGCCAGACCCGCTCGAAGCTGAGCAGAGTGCCTGCCGGTGAACCGAACATCGCCGAGTCCCAGTACCCCGCTCGGACCAACGCCAGACGCGCCGACGAAGCGACGTGTGCTGCTGTGGGGAACGGCAGGACGCCACGGAGATTCTCTGTTGGGTGTCAAGCAGAAATTTCAGGCCGCGGCCTCCTTGGCGGGGGTCTTCTGGGTCTCGACGCGAGGGTTGTAGAACTTGGTGGCATCCCACTTCTGACGGTGCTTGAGCATGCCGAAGATGCAGTGCAGCAGCTTGCGCGAAACCGCCGTCATCGCGACGTTGTGGTGCCTGTTTCGGTGCTCTGTGAGGATGTCGTAGAAGTGCCTCACCTCCGGGGATTCACGAACGGCAGTGACTGCTGCCATGTGCAGCGCAGCCCTCAAGTACCGACTCCCCATCTTGCTGATGTGGCGTTTGCCGTCCTTCGCCCCGGACTGGTGAGCTCGAGGGTCAAGGCCAGCTTGCGCGACGAGCTGCTTCACGGTGAGGTCCAGCGGCATGCAGGAGAGCTCGCCCAGGATCTCCGCGCCTGAAGCTTGGCCGATTCCCTTGAGGGATGTCAGCAGCCCGAAGTCGTCGCAGAGTTGATCATGCTGATGAATCAGGGTCACTGCGGCTTTCCGCAGCTTCTTGATTCGTTCAGTGAGGTCGGCGATGTTGCCCTCGATGTCGTCGATGACGACGGGAGGCGTTGTCTTCGTGGACTGGGCTGCCTTGAGGCGGTTCTTCTCACGCGTTCGATTCTCGACGAGTCCTCGGACCCGACGTGTGAGCGCGCGGAGTTCTCTGCAGTGGGCAGGAGGAGGAGTCCAGGGTTGGGCATCGGGGGAGTTCTCGGCCATCTTGGCGAGAATTCGGGCGTCGACGCGATCCGTCTTTGCCCGCACCATTCCGGCGGTCGCATAGCCCTTTGCGGCCATCGGGTTGACGTAGAAGACCTCCACCTTCTTCTGCGCATGGAGCATCAGAGCGACATCCAGGCCGTAGTTGCCCGTCGACTCCAGCACGACCTTGATCGGGGCGCGCTTGGCCTGCTTCTTCAGCCATCTATGGAGCTTCTTGTGTCCGACGGCGTCGTTGTCGAAGACGCCCTCGTTGCCGCCGAAAACGGCGACATTGAGCTTGGACTTGCTCACGTCGATGCCTGCAGAAACGGGCTTTTTGGCCATGATGCTCTCTCCGTCTGGAATGGGTGTCGCCAGGATTCGGCACTGTGGTGAACGCCTCGCCCGCCTTGCATACTCGTGGTTGAACCACCGGATTCTCTTCGGCTTTCAAGGTGTTCCAGAGCCGAACTCGCTCTACGTGTCAGCCTCGTGGGCTCGTCACAGCGAGTTCCAAGACCCCAACGACAAGGGGAAAGTAGCCCGCACTCCGAAATACCTCCGTGTCAAGCTCACAGCTTCAGTCACGGGTCAGGATGTGCGGGCTCTCCCCTTGCCGCTGAGGCAGGGTACGGCTCCTCGCGATGGGTCCGGGAACTCTCTACGAGAGCCCCACGGACCCATCGCTCGTCGCCGTACCCAGAACGTACAAGTCACGGAGGACACGGGGTAATGCACGGAGGATCTCGAGATGGTTCGCTCTGTGTCAGTTGCGGATCGATTGGCTCCCATGGTACGTTCGCGGTGTTGATCGACTTCAAGCCCAGGATGAATCCATGCTGCTCGGTTGTTTGATGGCCCTCACGGGTTCAGCACTGGCGAACCCCGACACCGGTCTCGATGAGCCCGGTGAACCCGCGACTGAACGCGCCTACCCGCACACCGACGGCCTCGTGCCTCTGGGCACCTACTCTTCCGGCACCCCGTCGCTCGTCGGGGGGGGGACTCCCCACCATTTGTCAAGCGGCCTCGACTGAACGGGTGAGTGCCCGTTTGTTGGCCTTCTCAGGGTCATAGAGCGTCCAACAGCAGATGCAGTGGGTCGAACACGTCGCGCTGGACGGTCCGTCTCGAAGCATGGCCATCAGGATTCGGAGGAGTCGATCTCCCACTCCGCGAATGGCACGACCGTGTGTGTGCCCCTTGGCCCTCAAACGGGCGTAGTGGTCTCGTGTGCTCGGGTCGCGCTGGGAGGCGACGCGGCCCCAGTGGTAGAGCGCATTGCGCAGGCGTCCGTTGCATGCCTGGCGCATCATGACCTTCGGCTTCTTTCGGCCCTTCGGACCATGTTTCCGGCGACCACTCGCCTTCGTCACAGGTGCGATCCCCGCGTGAGCGCGGAGTGCGCGATAGTCTCGACGTTCCAGAGGCCCCTGGGCCTCAGCGAGCATCGTGGCGGCGACGTTCACTCCGACTCCCGGCAAGGACAGGATGATCTCGACGTCACGATGCTCGCGCTGCTCGGGGAGCGGGCCTTCTTCGGCGTAGCGCTGCAGGAGCTGTTCGATGGTCTTGCGCACGGCCTTGCGCTGCTGGATGGCCATGCGAAGCCGCGGAATCAGCAGCTGAACGTGCTTGCTGGCCGCCTCGCGGGTGCCTGCCGCCAACGTCAGGTCGGGCTTGTTCAGCGCTTGCCGAACGTCGACGGCATCAATCCGCCGAATCCGGTGCTTCCTCAGCAGAGCGGTGATGGTCTTCAAGCGCAGCTTCCGCGCGGCCTCCGGTGTCGGAGCCCGCTCCAACAGCTCAAGTACCCAGCGTTCATCTGCGGTGGACGACAGCTCGAGAAGCTGCGGAAAGTAGCGATGGAGCTGTTGCTGCATGCGGTTCGCCAGCCGGTTGTGCTCTTCACGCAGGTCGTCATCGATTCGCACGTGTTCGCGAATCTCCAGCACGATGGGGTGGTCGACTTGGACCTCTCGGAAGCAGTGCCGGTCGGTCCGGAGCGCGTCGGCGATGACGAAGGCGTCCTTTCGGTCGTCTTTCGACCCGGCCGGGAAGTAGCGATCCCGAAATCGGTCCATCTGCTTGGGATTCAGGGCGTAGACGCCGAACCCCCTCTCGACCAGAAGGTCGACGACAGCACCGCGCGGAATCTCGATTCCGACGAGAATGCGGCTCGTGTCGCCCTCGGGTGCCATCATGCGAAGTCGCTCTGCCAACGAGTGCAGCCCGGGCGCCGAGTGCGGGATCTCCCACTCGACCCGAACAGCACCAGCATCGTCGACGACGCACACCTGGTGCTCATCCTTGGCCCAGTCGATTCCCACGACCAGCACCGGATTGTCTGCCATGCTCACCTCCGTGAAACTTGGCCAGACCACGGCGCCATTCACCCCTGTACTGGCGCTCGAAGCGCGACTCCCCACAGGACGGTCCGCCGTGGCCTCCTCCGCGAGGCACAGGTCCCCCCCAGGAACTCGAGGTTCAGGGGGCGATGGGTACTCTCGCGAAGGTGGCCAGAAGCTGGAATGTACTCGACCGCGCTCATCACCCGGTCACGCTTTCAAAGGTACAGGGGGTAGCACAGTCGAGCTCCCCGGCGGTCGTCTCCTTCACGGATGGGTATAGCGAGAGCGCCGTGCTCGACCTGGTGCGCGCGCTCGACCAGCCGTTTCCCGGCAACACGCAGACCTTCCGGTCGGTCGAGGTGGAGTACCGGGGTCTGGAGGGCGATGTCACGGTCGAGCTGGGAATGGCGACCTCGTTGTACGTCGGCACGCGCACCTGGAGGGCTCGTGGTCCGGGGTATGGGTTCATCAGCATCACCCAGGCCGGCGACAGCTGGAGTGGCGCGATTCTCGGGCAGCACGAGATCTTCTTCACCGTGTCTGAGAAGGGCAAGGTTGCCCAGGTGATCCCCAACGAAGAAGAAGACCCGTCGCCGCCCCAGGCCCAGGCGTCGACCGGCGGTGGCGGAGGGACGACAGCGGTGTCGGGGACTGGCGAATCCACGCTCTCCAGCCCGGCGATGCAGAGCGCGTCTGCACCCCCGTCCAACGCGGCCGAGATCATCGACTTGCTCGTGGTGTTCGACCCGGTGGATGTCGACGAGACGGAGGCGATGATTCGGTCTGCGACCGTGAACGGAACGAGCATCGCGAACGATGCGATCGCCCGGGTGGGCAACTACGCCTTTCGACTGCGCAGGATCGAGGTGATCGATTGGGATACCGATTCACCGGACAAGGTATGCAAGATGCGCACCGAGCTCGTCGACGACTCGGATGGCAACGCGGATGGCGTACCCGCGCTCCGTGACGCGGTGGGGGCCGACATCGTTCTCGGAATCGTTCCGGACGCGGATTTCGGTGGATGTGCCGTGACGCCGGAGACACCGGGCCCCAACACGGCGCACTCTGCCTATGCGACGACGGCGTTCGGTAGCACCGGGAACTCTATTCGGCACGAGCTCGGGCACCTGCTGGGAATCGACCACGACTGGCAGGTCGGGTGTGACGACTCGGTCTCGTACGCGTGCGGCTACTCCTGGCCCAACAACACCGAGGCCATTCAGGATCCCATCTGTACCAACGGTTCGCGCCTGATCACTCTACCAGGCCAAAATCCCTTCGTTGTTCAGACCGGTCCGGAGTCCTTCCGCACCATCATGTCGAAGCTTGCCTTCCCGACCGTCGGCGGCACGCGCTTCGACGCCGTTCGCATCAACGCCTTCTCGGACTTCAGCGAGAACCGGGCCTGGATCGACGTGTGCGATGGGCCCGGCCCCTATTGGCCCGTGCGTCTGCACCCGCTGGGCACCATCATCAACAGCACCATCACCAAGACGGCTGACGCGGCCGCTCGCCTGCGGGAGACCTACTCAGACGTGGCGGACTACCGCTCCGAGGTCGTTCCGTTCAGTGAGGTGGGCGGGAGCGTGCTCTCCACGCCGACCCCACACTCCCACATTGGCCCTCCGAGCCAACCGGGCATTGCGTACCGGACGTTCAGCTGGACCGCGACGTCGAATCCCTCCAACGATTACTGGCTGGAGGTGTTCGAGCTGGGTTCGGGTGGTTCGGAGCTGTACAACGCACCGGTCGCGGGAACGTCCGTGAGCGTCGGGATCACCACGGACGAGCCGCTCGCGGCACGCCTGTGGACCAATCAGTCGGGAGACTCGGGGGCACCGCTGTGGAGCTTCCGCAACTACCGCTTCAACATCGACCAACGCTTCGTCTCCTGCGACGACGAGCTCGTTGGCGCGCTTCCGGCGTCGGACGCTTGCGCGCAGGTGTGCACGGAGTCTGGAGGAACCATCACCTGCGACATCCACGACGGCGGCACCACCGACCCCCACCTGTTCGGCCTCACCCCCGGCATCGACTCGAGCACGAACCAGACGCCGCAGGTGTACGACTTCGTGTTCTATGGGGAGACCAGCAGTGGGAACGACTTCTGTTGCGCTTTCCACGACGAGTCGGCCACCATCTCCAGCATCCGGCTCGACGGCGGCCCGCGCATGGACTTCATCTCCGTCGGAATTCGTCCTCACGGCCATGTGGGGCTCGACGTCGAGGCACGCGGTTACGGAAGCGGAGACATCATCCTGGGGTCCGACAGCGCGAGTCCTTCCTTCTTCGAGTACCTGCGGGGCTACAACGGTGCCGACTTCGTGGCCGGTGATGCCGGGAACGAGGTGCTGGGCGGCGGGTTCGGTGGCGACCAGCTCTTCGGGCACGCCGGACAGGATGTGCTGTGGGGCGGGAACGACTCCGTGATCGACACGCTGGATGGCGGGTACGGCGACAACCTGATCTGCGTCGCAGACGGAGAGGACGTGATGTACGGCGCAACTCAGCCTGACAACAGCACCACTGTACGGCTCTACGTCTCCCAATCTTCCCCGAACCCTGTGTCGAGTGACACCCGTGCCAACTCTACCGACAGCAAGTGTGGCCACTCGGTCATCGGGCCGTGGTCCCAGGCCGGGTGTGGGCAGGTCAACCTCACATCGCCACCCGCGGAGTGTGCGGTGCTGGGGGTGCCCCAATGAGACGCCTGCATTGGATTGGAGCGTTGGCGATTGTCTCGATGATGTCGGGCTGTTGGAGCCAGTGCGACGAACCGTTCTCATTCCGGTGCAGGGCCAAGGCTGAGCAGTGCTTCGATCCGGTACCGATCGGTTGCGATCAAGCCGAAGGGGGGTTTCGGCCCTATGAAGAGAACGTGGCACTCCTGGAACGGGGGATCGATGAGGGCCAGATCTGCAGTGCGGTGCAGCTCGGCATGTGCCCAGACGGCATCCACTACGTCTACGCAGTCCAATCTGAGGAGGGTCGCAGTTCAACGGTCATCGACGCCACGACTGGCGAGTGCGTGGGCGGGACCTTCGACGCTGACGAGCTCGACGAGGAGGAGTCGGAGTGTCGTTTCAAGGACTACCAGCCGTGGACGGGGCCCCGTCATCTCTGGGAAGAGTGTGCCAAGGCTGCTTACGAGGTGATTGAAGAACGCCGGGACGAGGGCTGTCACCCGCTCGCCTGCACCCAGGAGACCGACTACTGCATCGTCATCGAGGAATGACGATGAAGCACCGCGACCGCGGCAAGACGTCCCATGGTCGCTGTGCCGCCTTCGACGTCGCGGTGCTGGGGGCGCCTCGATGATGCGCTCGCAATGGATCGGAACGGCCGCGATTGTCTCCATGGCGGCGGGCTGCTGGAGTCCCTGCGGCGAGCCGTTCTCCCTTCGATGCAAGGTCGAGGCGGAGCAGTGCTTTGAGCCTCTTCCGTCGGCGTGCGGCGCAGACTGGGAGCAGCTCTCCTACCTCGAATCCGAAGCGCTGATCCAGCAGGTGATCGCCGAAGGAGAGACCTGCCAAGCGGTGCAGTTCGGGATGTGCCCCGACGGGCTCCACTACGTTCAGGCCGTTCAGTCGGAGGAAGCGCGCAGCGTGACCGTTTTCGATGCGACGACAGGCGAGTGTGTCGGCTCGACTCTGGACGGCCATCATGACTACGCCCCGGACTCCATCTGTCAGAAGCCCTATCAGGTGTGGACCGGTCCTCGGGAACTCTGGGACTCTTGTGCGAAGGCCGCCTACGATGTAGTCGGCGAGCGTCGCGACGACGGGTGCAAGCCCCTCGACTGCACCCAGGAGACCGACTACTGCGTCGTCATCGAGGAGTGATCGGGGACCGGAAGAGCCCGGCCCAGGTAGGCCCGCCTGGCGGAGTCGCTCGACCACGCCGACTCCAACCGCCTGATCGCGGCGTTGGCGCTCCGTGCAACCTCGGACGACGACGTCTCCCGAACGAAGTCGACGGGGGTGCACCGATGACCGCTCCAGACCAGCCCGTCGATCTCCGCGTCCTCCGTGTAGATCCCGCCCGGAGGGCAGCCCCGGCAACACCGACCGCCCCGCCCATACCGACGATCTGTAGACCACGCTGAATCCCGGCGAACCGAGGAGACCGTCGACAGGGCCCACTCCCGGGATGGACACGAGCGGGGACCGACAGACCCCGTGGTCGACGCGCGAGTCTGCGGCACGGTCGAACTCGCCCGCACACAACGACCCTTTCGCAGCGTTCGCGCTCAGCGGATCCTCAGCGCAACCCTCAGCGAAGCGAAGCGCTCAGCGGTGAGAATTGGCGTTGAACCCATCGAAGTCATTCGAACGAACGCCCGGGTCGTACGCCTCGGAACCCCCCGCTCGAACGATCCGATCAGTACGCCGCAGCCCCACCCTTCGGCTCGAACGCACTCATCCACACCGTCTGCATCTCGGCCACCCGGCCCAGATCACTCGGTGGACGCGGCTCGTTCGCGCGCGGCACCGTCACGATGCGCCGCATCACCTGGGCGCCCTCGAACTGCGCCGCCTTCAGCGCGTCGTCCGACAGGGCACCCTCGGGAACCCACAACCCGTCCAGGTCGTCGTGGATGTTCGCGGTCTGCAGCACGCCCTCGACGTCTCCCGACAGCACGTTCATCACGCCGCCCGGCACGTCGGAGGTCGCCAGGGCCTCGGACAGATGCGTGGCCAGGTCGGCGAGCTCGCTCGGGACCACCAGCGTCGTCGCGTTGCCCATCACCGCACTCACACAGAGCGCGTCGACCATGCCGAGGAGCCCGTCCTTGCGGTGCGAAAGCGACATCACCACGCCCAGGGGGCGCACGCGGCTGTAGTTCACGTACGTCGCCGCGACCGGGTTCAGGGTAGAGAGCACCTGCTCGATCTTGTCCGACCAGCCCGCGTAGTGCACGGCCCGATCCACTGCGGCTTCGGCGTCCTTCTTCTTCGTGGGCAGCGTGTCGAGCCGACCCTCGAGGATCTCGCCGATCCGGTAGAGGATCTGGCCGCGATTGTACGCAGTCCGACCTGCCCAGCCCGGCTGCGCCGACCGGTTGTTGCCCAGGCTGTTCCGCAGATCCTTGCGGCTCGCGAAGCACACGTTCATCACCTGCCCGTCCTTGGCCTTCACCGGCGTGGTCCGACCACTCTCGGAGCGGATGAACTTCCCGCCCACGTACATCTTCAGCGTCTTCTGAATCGGGAGCCGTGCCATCAGCGCACCTCCAGGTAGGGGAGGAGCCCGGCCAGCCCGCCCTCGCGCCCGAAGCCGCTGTGTCGCATCCCGCCGAAGGGGCTCGCGGCGTCGAACAGGTTGAAGCCGTTGGCCCAGATGACCCCGGCGTTGAGCGCGTGCGCGACCTCGAAGAGCTTGCTGGTCTTCTCGCTCCACACCCCCGCAGACAGGCCGTACTCGGTGTTGTTGGCCTTCTTGATCGCTTCGTCCGGGGTGCGGAAGGTGAGGACCGACAGCACGGGCCCGAAGATCTCCTCGCGCACGATGGTGTCGGACTGCTGCACGCCCGTGAAGATGGTGGGCCGGATGAAGTAGCCGTTGTCCGGCGGAGCGGTGGCGCAGCCCTGCCAGACGCTGGCGCCCTCGTTCGTGCCGATGTCGATGTACTTGCTGATCGTCTTGAACTGCTCGGCGCTGTTGATGGCGCCGATGTCGGTGTTCTTGTCGAGGGGGTCGCCGATGCGGAGCGTGCTGACGCGGCGCTTCAGGCGGGCGACGAACTCGTCGTGGATGCTCTCCTCGACCAGCAACCGCGAGCCTGCACAGCACACGTGGCCCTGGTTGAAGAAGATGCCGTTCACCACGCCTTCGACGGCCTGATCGAGCGCAGCGTCCGCGAAGACGATGTTGGCGCCCTTGCCCCCGAGCTCCATGGTGGCCTTCTTCTTCGTGCCCGCGATCGCGCGCATGATCACGCGTCCGACCCCGGTCGAGCCCGTGAACGCGACCTTGTCGACGTCTGGATGGCTGACGAGGGCGGCTCCGGTGGCTCCTGCGCCGTTCACGATGTTGACGACCCCCGGCGGCAGCCCGACCTCCTCGAAGATCTCGGTGAGCATCGTGGCCGTGATGGGAGTGGTCTCGGCGGGCTTGAGGACCACCGTGTTCCCGGTGGCGAGGGCCGGCGCGATCTTCCACGCGGCCATGAGCAGCGGGAAGTTCCACGGGATGACCTGAGCGGCGACCCCGAGCGGCCGGTGCTCCCGCCCCTGGGTGGCGTACGACAGCTTGTCGGCCCAGCCTGCGTAGTAGAAGAAGTGGTGCGCCGCGAGAGGGATGTCGGCGTCCCGCGTCTCGCGGATGGGCTTGCCGTTGTCGGTGCTCTCGGCCACGGCGATCTCGCGACCCCGCTCCTGGAGCCGGCGCGCGATGCGGTACAGGTACTTGCCGCGGGTGGCGCCATCGAGCTTCGACCAGGTCTTGTCGTAGGCCTTCCGGGCCGCTTTGACGGCGCTGTCGACGGTCTTCTCGTCGGCCGCGGCCACCTTGGCGATGGGCTTCTTCGTCGCGGGGTTCACCGTCTCGAAGTCGCCCTTGGTGGGGCCGTCGACGCGCTTGCCGTCGATGAAGTGGCCGTAGCGCTCGCGGAAGGTGACCGGGCAGCGCTCGGGGCTCGGCGAGAGGTCGAGCGCCCCTTCGAGCTGCAGCTCCGGCGGCTTGGCAGTCTTCTTGTTCATGGGGTCCTCAGTCGACGCTGAAGCGTCGCGGGCTCTGGTAGTGGCCGTCTTCACGGCGGGCGATCTGGCGGAGGAGGTCGTTGGCGAGGCTGCTGGCCCCGAACCGGAACCACTCGTTGGTCATCCAGGCCTTTCCGAGGGTCTCGGCGACCAGGACCAGGTAGTGCAGGGCGAGCTTGGCGTCGCGGATGCCGCCCGCGGGCTTCATCCCCACCATCTCGCCGGTCTCGAGGTAGTGCTCGCGAATCGCCTCGAGCATCACGAGCGTGGTGTCGAGGGTGGCGGCGGGCTTGATCTTGCCCGTGCTGGTCTTGATGAAGTCGGCACCTGCCGCGATCCCGAGCCGGGACGCCGCCGCGATGTTGTCGAGGGTCCCGAGCTCGCCGGTCTCCAGGATGACCTTCAATCGCGCCTTGCCACACGCCTCTTTCGTGGCCGCGATCTCTTCGTAGACGCGCTGATCGTCGCCCGCGAGGAACGCACCGCGGTCGATCACCATGTCGATCTCGTCGGCGCCCATCGCGACGGTCTTGCGGACCTCTTCGAGCTTGAGGGGGAGGGGTGCGAGACCGCTCGGGAACGCCGTGGCCACCGCCGCGAGCTTCACCGGACTGTTGGAGCCCAGGGCCTTGCGCGCGTGCGGCACCATGTTCGGGTAGACGCACACGGCGGCGACGGTCGGCAGATCCGGCATCTCCTGGAACGGCAGGCGCGCCTTCCGACACAGCGCCGTCACCTTCTCGGGCGTGTCCTGCCCTTCGAGGGTGGTGAGATCGATCATGTTCAGCGCCAGGCGCAGCAGGCGCTTCTTGGACTCGGTCTTGATGGACCGGGTGCGGACCCGCGCAACGCGCGTCGCGATGCTGGCGTTGTCGACCCGGCTGGATCGCCATCGGCGTCGCTCGGCATCGGAATAGGGAATGGGCATCGAAGGTCTCCACGGGACGCGTGGGGGAGGGCGTGGAGGGTAGCACCGCACCCCCCGGTCTGGCGAAGTCTTGCGAAGATGTTGTTTGCGGCGCCGACCCCCGACGGTCACACTCCATCGGTGGCGGACGCACCTCCAGAACAACCGGGTCCACCCTCGTCTCCGGGCGAAGGGGGGCGGAGCGCGGTCAGTCTCGCCGAGCTTCCGGGCACGGTGCTGTCCGGGCGCTTCCGGGTGATCGAGCCCCTGGGCAGCGGTGGAGCGGGGCAGGTGTTCCTCGGGGTCCAGGAGCCCCTGGGGCGCGAGGTGGCGATCAAGGTCCTCCGCGACGACCTGGAGGGCGTCGCCAAGCGGGAGTTCTCGGCGCGCTTCGAGCGGGAGGCCGCCGTCGCGGGTCGTCTGGTGCACCCGAACGTGGTCACGGTCCACGACTACGGCACCACCGAGACCGGGTTGCGGTTCGTGGTGATGGAGCGGCTGAAGGGGCCCTCGCTGGCGAGCCTGGTGCGGGGGGGAACGTCGATCGAGCCGGCCAGAGCGGCCCGGTTGGTGGCCGACCTCGCAAAGGGCCTGGCAGCGGCGCACGATGCGGGGCTGGTCCACCGCGACGTGAAGCCCACCAACGTGATCGTCGTCGAGGAAGATGGCAGGGAGCGGCCGGTGCTCCTGGACTTCGGGCTGGTGAAGGTCACGAGCGAGGGGCTGACCGCGGTGTCGGACTCCGACTTCACCACGCGCGCGGGCACCTACATGGGCACGCCGGCCTACATGGCGCCCGAGCAGGCCCGCGGGATGGAGATGGACCACCGCGCCGACCTGTACGCGCTGGGCTGCGTGCTGTATCGCCTGGTGGCCGGGGTGATTCCCTACACGGCCGACAACCCGCTGGCGCTGGCGATGCAGCACATGACCGCGCCGTACCCGCCCGTGGCCGAGCGTGCGCCTGGCGTCCGGGTGCCGGCCGAGCTCGAGGCGATCATCAAGCGCTGCCTCGAGAAGGATCCCGGCCTCCGCTTCGACGACGCCCGCTCGCTGGTGGCCGAGCTCGAGATGTTCCTTGCGGACTTCGCGGGGGGCGCCGGGACCACACGCACCCCCGCTCCGTCCACCCGAGGCGTGGCGGTGGGCGCCGGAATCGGAGCCGTGGGCGCCGGGATCGGGATTGCAGGTGCCGGACTCGGCCTGGTGGCGGTGTTCGCGGCCCTGGTGTTCGTGGGCGTGCAGATGGCCCCGAGCGGCGAGGCCACCGAGGCCCCGGATGCGCTGCAACCCTCCGTCGCGCTGGGGCCCCACGACGATCCCGCCGACCCCGCCGACCCCGCCGACCCCGCCGACCCCGCCGACCCCGCCGACCCCGCCGACCCCGCGGACCCCGATGCCGACCCCGCGGACCCCGAGCCGGCTCCAAGCGAGCCAGACCCCGTGCCCGCGACTCCGGCCGCACCCGACCCCGCCCCGGAACCCCGTCCCGCCGATGGGAACGCCGCTCCGTTGCCGCTGCCGATGCCGATGCCCGGCCCTGCTCCGGAGCCGGTCCAGGCGAATGTTTCGGAGCCCGAGCCCGCTCCCGCACCGTCCCCGTCGGCCGTCGTCGTGGACGATGTCGCGTTCACCGAGTCCGAAGCGGCGGCCACACTCGCCTTCGTCAACGAGGCGGATGCCCAGGCGCTGCGGGACGCCGGTGTGTACAACCGAGGCGTCTCCGTCCTGCTCGACAACCGGCCGTTTCCATCGCTGCAGGCTCTCGGAGACACCCGGGGAGTGGGCGTCAAGACGATGGAGAGCCTGAAGGCCGGGGCTGCGAAGCGCTGACACTCGCGTAGAGTGGGGCCGACCCGTTCCTCCCGAACCAGCCGGAGACCGTCGATGCCGACCCCCCACGAGATCCTCCAGTCCATGCGTGCAGACGAGCTGCAGTCCGAGGAGGCGATCCGGGCCTTCGTGAAGGGCACCGTGGGAGGGGAGTTCAGCCGTCCTCAGGCCGCAGCGTGGCTGGTCCATGCGTTTCGGCGGGGGCTGTCCGACCCCGAGACCGTGGCGCTCACCCGTGCCATGACCGACTCGGGGGTGCGGCTGATCTGGCGCGAGGGCCCGCTGCTGGCCGACAAGCACTCCACCGGGGGCGTGGGCGACAAGGTGAGTCTGGTGCTGGCCCCGCTGTGGGCCGAGCTCGGGATGCGGGTGCCGATGATCAGCGGCCGTGGACTGGGGCACACCGGGGGCACGCTCGACAAGCTGGAGTCGATCCCCGGCTACCGAACCGACCTCGAAGAGCCTCGACTGCGTGAAATCCTCGCCCAGGTCGGGTGTTTCATCAGTGGACAGACCGGAGAGGTCGCGCCGGCCGACCGGATCCTGTACGCGTTGCGTAACGAGACCTGCACCGTCGAGTCGATTCCGCTCATCGTCGCGTCGATCCTCTCCAAGAAGCTGGCCGAAGGCGTGCAGAAGCTCGTGCTGGACGTGAAGACCGGGTCGGGGGCCTTCATGGCATCCGAAGAGGATGCGACGGCACTCGCGAAGGCGCTCGTCCGGGTCGCGACCGGGGCGGGGCTCGAGTGCACGGCCCGGATCACGGCGATGGACCGGCCGCTCGGCGATGCCGTGGGGAACGCGGTGGAGGTGCAGGAAGCCGTGTCGTGTCTGAAGGGGGAGGGGCCGGAAGACCTGCGGACGGTCGTGCTCGCGCTCACCGACCACCCCGACGCGACCGAGGTCCTCCGCAGCGGCCGGGCCTACGAGCGGTTCGCGCAGATGGTGGCCGCACAGGGGGGGGACATCGATGCGTTGGAAGACCCCAGCAAGCTGAAGGGCGCGGGTGCGGGCGAAGCCGTGGTGGTCGCCGAACGCGAGGGCTGGATCGCGAAGGTGGATGCCCGCGAGATCGGAGTGGCGGCGTTCGAGCTGGGTGCGGGTCGCGAGCGCGCCGATGCCGACATCGACTTCGGTGTGGGGATGTGGGTGCACGTCAGCCCGGGCCAGCGGGTGAGCGAGGGTCAGCCCATCGCCACGCTGCTCCACCGCGATGGACGCAACCTCGACAAGGCCTTCCAGCGCGTACACAACGGGGTTCCGATCTCGGACGAGCCCGTCCAGGCGACTCCGTTGCTGCGGGCCTCCGTCTCGTCGGGGGGTTCACTACAGTAAGCTTGCAGTATGTTGGACTGCATATGGTTGCGAGGGTAAGGTATGGGTGTAGGCAGAGTCCCCATACACCCCGGATCCTCCATGTCACACGATGACGCACCTTCGAAGCACTCTTCCCTGGACGCAGCTCCACCGGCGGCCGAAGTCCCTCCCGAGATGCGTATCGGGCAGTGCATCCGCGACTGGTCGATCGTCGCATGGCTCGGCCAGAGCGGTCGAGCCGACCTGTTTCGCGTCGCATCCGACTGGCGGCAGGCCGACCTGTACCTGATGCGGCTCTCGCCGCGGCGTCGTGCTGCATTCGACGAACAGTGCGCGGCGGCCAGGGATCTCGCGCATCACCGGGGACTGCGGGTTCCCCTGGAGTCCGGTGCCATCCGGGCAGATCAGCGGTTCGTCGTGTTCCCGGTCGACGCCGACGACCCCGTTGCGGTGCCGCCGGACGGGATGCCGGCCAACCGTGTCGTCGAGCTCGCCGTGTCCCTGATCGAGGCCCTGGAGACCCTGCATGCCGATGGGATCGTCCTGGGCGCTCTGCCTCTGTCGGCCATCCGTGTGGTCGCCGCTCCACCCGGGTCGACGGCCCCCGTCATCGCCCGAATCCCGGCCGCTCGCTTCATGGTGGATGGAACCGTCGGCGCGGCCGATCCGCGAACCCAGGCCCCGGAAGGACCGGTCGACGCACGCTCCGACCAGTTTGCACTCGGAGTCGCGCTGCGAAATATGTTGACCGGCAACCATATGGAGATGCCCGCGAGGGTCCCCAGCGGGGTGCTGGACGTCCTGGCCAGGATGACCAACCCGCGCCCCGATCAGCGATTCGACTCGCTGCACGCGGTCCGTTCGCATCTTCAGGCGCTGCCCGCGCTGCCGCCACCGGTCCAGAACGTGGATCCGGCGGAGGTACGCCCACCGACTGCCGGCCGACGGGGGGTGGGCGCGTTTCGCGCATCCTGGGCGATCGCAGGTCTGGCCGCCTTCGCGCTCGGCTTGTCGTCGGTGGTCTTCGCGCGGGAGCTGCCGCCCTCGATCGCCAAGCCGATCACGGAGTCCATCACGGAGTCGATCCCGGAGTCGATCGCAGAGGTCGTACCGACTCCGATCACCGCGAGGCTCGGCCTCGATGGTGCTCCAACGGTGCGCGGTGGTGTGGATTCCGAGATCGCGATCGCGCCACCGCTGGAGCCCCAGCCGCAGGACGACGCGTCCACCCCGCGAGCGCGGCCCGTTCCCGACCCGGCACCTGTGGCGCAATCGGCTCCGCGCGCCGAGCAGGTCGCCGATCGTCCGGACGAGCGGCCTTCCCGGGCCCGTGAAGCGCCGACGATCGACCGGAAGCCCGTTCCCATGCCCGCGCCCTTCCTCGGTCCGGCTCCCGACCGTCCCGCCGAGGCCGACGCGTCACCACAGCCAGACGTCGACCCTGCCGCGCTGACCGGTCGCTGGAGTGGCGAGGAGCTCGGACGGCCGCTGGAGGCCACCCTGACCTTCGCGGGCGACGGAACCGTCCGCGGGGTGCGACTCGCAGGGCGGGAGCCGACCACCGTTCTGGAGGGATCCTGGGCCGAACACACCGATGGACTGTCGGTGATCCTGCGGAGCGAGCAGCCGGACGGCCGGTCCTACCGGGGCGTCCTCACGCGGTCGGGTGGAACGGGCTCGGTCTGGAAGCAGGGCCGCTCGATCGGCGCCTGGACCCTCTCCCGCTGACGGGTCTTTCGAGATTCGGGCACTCGCGGGTCCAACCGGTGGAGGGCTCATGGACCTGGATCGTCGCAG
This sequence comes from Myxococcota bacterium, assembly GCA_965224055.1. Lineage (GTDB taxonomy): Bacteria > Myxococcota_A > UBA796 > UBA796 > JACKEQ01. The sequence continues at coordinate 9,378,208 of OZ245034.1, forward strand.
CCTCATCGCCGGAATCGCCGCCACTCTCGGCCTCTCGGCGACTGCCTGGGCCGACGCGCCCGCCTCCACCGTACGAAACGTGGTGTTCGTGCGCTTCGGAGGCGGGGTGCGGCGCCGCGAGAGCATCGTGCCCGCCACCAGCTGCAGCCCGTTCCTGCTCCAGGGGTTGCTGCCCCAGGGGACCCTGTTCGACGACATGGTGATGGACCCCGGCGACACGCGGATCCAGACGAGCCATGGCCAGGGAACGCTCTACCTGCTGACCGGGCGGTACTACGACTACAACGGCGAGCAGGGCGCGCCACTGGCGGGCGAGAAGTTCGTGTCGCCGTACCCCACCCTCCTCGAGCTGATGCGGGCGGCGGGCGTTCCGCGCTCCCAGGTCGCGTTCGTGAACGGAGAGAACCGGCCCCAGGAAGAGCACTACGCCCTGTCGCAGCACCCGGACTTCGGGCCCGCCTACCAGGCATCGATGCTGTCGCGCCGGGCCTTCGAGCGGTTCCGGGCCACACACACCACCGGAGACCCCGTGCTCGATGCGTTCTGGGAGGAGTGGGAGGCCTGGTGGGGAACGTCCGGAACCCTGCATCCGCGCGGGGACCGGCTGATCACCGAGCTGGGCCTGTGGGCCCTCGAGCGGCTGCAGCCGCGGTTCTTGATGCTCAACTACAACGACTGCGACTACGTGCACTGGGGCAACCCCGAGCACTACACGCGCGGCGTGGCGATCATGGATCGGGGTGTGCAGCGCATCGTCTCGGCGATCGACCGGCTGGAGGCGTACCGCGACAACACCCTGCTCGTCGTCGCTCCGGACTGCGGGCGCGACCACAACCGGGCGCTCGCCGTTCCGTTCCAGCACCACTTCGGAGACGCCGTGTGTCGGGAGGTGTTCGCGTACTTCCGCGGACCGGGGGTTCCGAAGGGACGGGTCGTGAGCCGCCGCACCCAGCAGGTCGACGTCATGCCCACGATCGCCGCGCAGCTGGGTCTGTCGCGGGCCGAAGCCGAGGGCGACGTGCTCGAGGAGGTGTGGGGATGACCCTCGCGCGACCCTCCTCGCCCCGATCTGCCCGGCTGAAGCGCCGTCTGCAACGCGGTCTACACAGAGCGGTGCGGCCTCCGGCCAGGCTCGCGTGGCTCGTGCTGGGGGCTGCGGCAGCCTGGGTGTTCGGGGCCCTCGCGAGCACCTCGATCCTCACCGGGCTGTTGGCAGCGGGCTTCTGCCTGTCGTGGATGGCCCGAACGGCCGAGCTCCAGTGGTGGCGAGCGCGGATGGACCGCGATCAGCCCTTCGAGGTGGCCCGTCCGCGCTGGGTGGTCGGATCCGACCCGGGTGGGTGGGGCTGGATCGGAGGTCTCGTCCGAAACGTCCGGCTGGGACCGGGGGGATCGGCCCTCGGTCTGCTGGCGGTGCTCCCGAGCGCGACCCTGTGGATGTTCGCGTGGCGGTACGGCTGGGACACCAGCTTCACCAAGGGAGCCGAGGCCCGCTGGCTGGGGCCGGTGCTGGGTCTGCTCGGTGTGGCGATGTTCGTCGCCACCATGCTGTTCCTGCCGCTGGCACGGGCCCGCTACGCGACCACGGGCTCTGCGCGGGCGTTCTTCGACGTGGGGGTGCTCTGGCCGATGGTCCGCCGGTCCTGGCTGGGAGCCGTGGGCATCGCCGCCGCCATGGCCCTGCTGTCCGTCCCGTTCACGGTGATGTGGGTGCTTCCGGTGTTGATCCCCGCGGGCAACCCCGAGATGGCCACCTGGTCGGACGTGCGGTTCCGCGAGTGGCTCGACGGGTACTACCAGTTCTGGGCGATCCTCGGGTTCCCCGTCTACTTCGGCCTGCGACAGCTCGAGGCCCGGTGGTACGGCCGCGCCTTGCTCGATGCGGTGCGGGCCGGCGAGGTGGCCAGGCGCCAGCTGCACCCCACCGAGGTCGAGGGTCTCGGGAGATACGGGCTGCTGGCCGTGAAAGACCTCTCGCATCGCCATCCTCTCGTGCGGGCTGCGGACTGGACCGCATCCTGGCTCGGACGCCTGGTGGGCTTCACCGGCGTGGGACTGGCCTGGTCGTTCGTGGCGTTCCTGGTCTTCGCCTCGGCGTTCTTCGCGACGCGGCCGGTAGTGGGGTGGGTCAACCAACCGCTCGTGCTCGTACCTGCCTTCAAGTACGTGCCGCCGGGCCTCGCAGCGGGGGGAGGCGGCGATCCGTCCGATGGAGACGGTGCGGAAGCCGCCGATAGACGCTAGAACCCGCCGGTCAGCACCGTCGGAGACTCCATGGCCTGGTTCCTGCTCGCGTCCACCGCTCTGGCCGCCGAGGGAGGCAACTTCCTCCCCAACGAGACGTCGTTCCTCGACCGCGGCCTGTCCCTCGTCGGCATCGCGGTGCTCGTGGGCGTGGCCTACGGCTTGTCTCTCGACCGCAAGCGCATCGACTGGCGTCCGGTGCTCTGGGGAGTCGGGCTGCAGCTGGTGTTCGGGCTGCTGGTGCTCTCCGACGCCACCGCGTTCCTCACCTACTACCTCTACGCCGCCCTCGAGTCGGTGCTGATGGGGTTCGGGATCGACTGGAAGGTGCCCCCCGAGGGGTTGCTGTTCATCGCGGTCGACACCGGGGTGAACCGGTTGATCGGCTTCGCTGGAGACGGCGCCACCTTCGTCTTCCAGAGCGTGCAGCCCCACCAGATCCTCGACGCAGACGGCAATCCGCAGTTCTACGTGGGCACCGGCAACGGCATCAGCCCCCCCGTGAAGACCTTCGCGTTCTGGATCCTGCCCACGATCGTCTTCTTCTCGTCGCTGATGAGCCTGCTGTACCACATCGGCGTCATGCAGTTCGTGGTGCGCGTGTTGGCCTGGGCGATGGTCCGCACCCTCGGGACGTCCGGCGCAGAATCCCTCTCGGCCGCGGGCAACATCTTCGTCGGCCAGACCGAGGCTCCGCTGCTCATCGCCCCGTTCGTCGGGAAGATGACCCGCTCCGAGCTCATGGCCGTCATGACCGGCGGCTTCGCAACCGTCGCAGGCGGCGTGCTGGGCGCCTACGTCTCGTTCCTGCAGGACGTTCCGAACATCGCGGGCCACCTGGTCATCGCGAGCATCATCAGCGCCCCCGCAGCCCTCGCCATCGCCAAGGTGATGGTCCCCGAGACCGAAGAACCCACCACGCGCGGGGCGGTCACCATGCCCGACGTGCCGGACTCCGAGAAGCCCGCCAATGCGATCGAGGCCGCTGCACGGGGGGCCACGGACGGCATGAAGCTCGCGATCAACGTCGCCGCCATGCTCATCGCCATCGTGGCCCTGGTCTCCATGTTCGACTGGATGGTCAGCTGGGTGCCGCTCACCTTCTGCGATTCGGGCGCGTCGATGGGCTACAGCTGCGCGGTTGGCGCGGGCAGCCCCCTGTCGATGTCCGTCATCCTGGGCTGGTTGTTCGCCCCGGTCGCGTTCATCATGGGGGTTCCCTGGTCCGAGTGCGGCGTGATCGGGCGGCTGCTGGGCGAGAAGATCGTGCTCACCGAGCTGTTGGCGTACATCCACCTGGGCGACGTCATCAACGCCGAGACCCCCCAGATCTCCGAGCGCAGCGCCATCATCGCCAGCTACGCCCTGTGCGGCTTCGCCAACTTCGCGAGCATCGGCATCCAGCTCGGCGGAATCGGAGGAATCGCACCCGAGCGCATGAGCGACATCGCCGGCCTGGGCGTGCGCGCGATGGTCGCCGGTGTGATCGCGGCGTGCATGACCGGTGCTGTGGCGGGCGTGTTCCTCTGAGGCTGTCTGCGTAGACGGTTTCGCAGCTCGACGTGCGGGGTGCGAAACCGATTTCGCGCCTCAGGAGCCGAGCGGACGCTGGAACCCTGTGAATTCCGTTCGCAACACTGGCCCGGAACTCGCAACATGTCGTGGATGTGTCGATGGGTGGAGCACGCCGCACGTCGTCCGTCCGTCGCCGTGGAGCTCGCATGACGCACCCCTTCACCCTGTTCGCCTCAGCGGGCCGCTGGATCGCCCGGCGCATCCTGGTCGCGATGGATCAGCGCCGCAGGCGAATCGACGACCGGACCCCCTTCGGCACGGATCCCGACGGGCCCTGAGAAATAGCCTCGCGTGCCTCCCCGTACGTCGGGTGGAGGTGTGAGAAATGGGTCGTGAACTGGTCGTGCGCGATCGTCGAGAGGTCGGCTGGGCGTATCTGCTGTGGTTCGGCTGGGCGTTCGGAATCTGCGGAATCCATCGGTTGTACGCGGGTCGCTGGCTGTCGGGCGTGATCTGGCTGCTCACGGGCGGGGTCTGCGGAATCGGTCAGCTGATCGATCTGCTGTTCATCCCCCGGATGGTCGAGGACCACAACGCGGGTCGAGACGTCTGGTAGGCCCGGCAGCAGTGGGGTAGGGCGCTTGTCTGTGGAGGTGCCCGTGATCGAGTCGCTCGACGGCCTGGACCCCGTGATCGATCCCACCGCCTGGGTCCACGAGAGCGCGGTGGTCATCGGCGAGGTGGAGCTCGGACCCCGCGTGTCGATCTGGCCCACCGCCGTGCTGCGCGGCGACATGGGGCTGATCCGCCTCGGCGCCGACAGCAACCTGCAGGACGGCAGCATCTGTCACAACACCGATGGCCACAGCGAGACCCTGGTGGGCGAGCGGGTCACCGTCGGGCATCGCGCGATCCTGCACGGCTGTGTGGTCGAAGACGACTGCCTCATCGGCATGGGCGCGATCGTGATGGACAACTGCCGCATCGGCACGGGCTCGTTCATCGCAGGGGGCACGTTGCTCCCGCCCGGACGCGTGATCCCACCCGGATCGTTCGTGATGGGCTCGCCAGGACGGGTGGTTCGGGCGTGTGGTGAGCGAGAGGCGAAGGCCATCGCGTACGCCGCCCAGCACTACGTCGAGACGATCGCGCGCTAACGCTCCCAGGGCTGACGCCGACCGCACCCAGGCTCTGCGTGGATCCTGTGACGGGCTCCCTGGAATACAGTTGCCCGTCGCATGCGTATCGACAAGCTCGAGCTCTTCGGCTTCAAGTCGTTTCCGGATCGGACTGTTTTCGAGTTCGGTTCTGGGATCTCGTGCGTCGTGGGCCCCAACGGATCGGGCAAGTCCAACGTGGTCGACGCGCTGCGCTGGTGCATCGGCGAGCAGTCCGCCCGCAGCCTGCGCGGCTCCGAGATGTCCGATGTGATCTTCGCTGGCTCTGCGGCACGAGCGCCGGTGGGATTCGCCGAGGTCACCCTCACCCTGGCTGCCGAGGGGGAGCCGTTCCCCGGCGACTTCGCGCGGTTCGAGGCCATCGAGGTGGGCCGCCGGCTGTATCGGGACGGAACCAGCGAGTACCTGCTCAACCGGGTGAAGTGCCGCCGCCGCGACATCGTCGAGCTGTTCCTGGACACCGGAGTGGGCGCCAACCTCTACAGCTTCATCGCCCAGGGGCAGGTCGACCGGATCGTCAGCCAGTCCGCCAACGACCGTCGGGTGCTGATCGACGAGGCTGCGGGGATCACCCGGTACAAAGCGCGTCGGGAAGAGGCCATGGGCCGCCTCGTGGCCACCGGAGCGCAGCTCGACCGCGCGGCGGATGTGTCGGACGAGATGGGGCGACGGCTGCGGACCCTGGAGCGCCAGGTGTTGAGGGCGGGCCGCTTTCGCCGGGCGCGGGCCCGGATCCGGCAGCGGGAGATCGCGCTCGGGGTGGTGAAGTACGGAGCGTTGTCGGACGATCGGCGTGCGCTGCGGCAGACGCTGCGAACGGTCCGGGACGATGCCGGTGCGCTGTCGCGGTCCGTCGACCGGTTGGCGAACGAGCTCGAGACCCGAACGGCGGAGCTGAAGTCCGTGCGGGAGGCCCTGCGGACCTGGAGGGCCGAGAGCGCCGAGCTGGAGGCCCAGCGCAGAGAGGCCGAGGGGGCGGCGCGCCTGCAGACCGAGCGGTTCGAGGAGCTGAAGGCGACGGGGGCCCGGGCGAGCGAGCGATTGGAGCGGGCTCGGCACGAGCTCGACACGGCGACGGCGGAGGTCGCTGCCGTCGATGCGGCGCTGAAGACGCTGGAGGCGACGGGGGCAACCGAGGCGTTGGAGACGGCCCGTTCGCGACACGACCAGGCGCGGGAGGCGTCCAGCGCGGCCCGTCGGACCCTGGAGGCGTCGAGACAGGCGGAGGCCCGACGGATCGAGCGGGTGGGAGCGCTGGAGGACGAGCGCCGACGGCTTCAGACCCGGCTGGCTGGACTCCAGGCGGTTCCCGTCGCCGAGAACGCCGACGAGCTCGACCTGGAGGGGGCGCGCGCGGCCGTCACCACGGCCCGAACAGAGCTGGATGCCTTCGACGAGGTGGCCACCCGCCGCAGAGACGCCCACGATCGCGCGATGCGGGCCTGGGAGAAGGCACGCGAGGCCCGAGAGCAGCGTGAGGTCGAGCTGAGGCGGTGGGTGGTCCGGACCCGTCGGGCGCTGCGGATCGCGCGTGACCAGGCCCATCGACGCGTCGTCGCCCAGGCCGAGGAACGGGCTGCGCGGTGGATCGACGTGCTGCGGTCGACTCAGACCCGAGCACTCGAGCGGGCGGAAGCCGCGCACACTGCAGCCCTCGAAGCCGAGCGGACAGCCCACGCGGCCGAGCGTGCCGCTTCCCATCGCGCCGTCGCCGAACAGCTGGAGCGCGTCGACAGCGACACGTCCAGCGAGCCGGCCCGAGAAGTGGTCCAGGCGACCGAAGCGGTGCGCGCGGCACGGTCGGCGCTCGAGGCTGCAGAGCACGCGTCCCGGACAGCCTCCGACGAGGCCTCGACGGCAGCGGGGGCGCTCAAGGCCCTGCAAGCCGAGTTCGCCGAGCTGGATGCGCGTCGTTCGGCCTCCATCCCGGATGCGTGGGCAGACCGCGAGGTCTTCGTCGATCATGCAGCAGAGGACGACCCGCGCCACGTTGCGCGCGCCGGCATCGGAGCGCTCCCCATCGTCGATCGCACCGCCCTGCTCGAGGCGATCGCAGCCCAGTCCACCGGTCGCGGCGTGTGGGCGGCGGGTTCCGGGGCCTGGGTCGTGGTCGACACCCCAGAAGCGCTCATCGACGTCCTCGAGTCCCAGGGCCCGCCCGTCACCACCCGGGATGGAACCGTGCGGGTCGATGCGGATGGCGTCGTCACCCTCGGGGCTCCCGTGGCGCCAGAGGCACGCTGGGCCGAGGTACGAGACGCGCTGATCGGCGCGAGGGCCCGTGCCGAGGCGTCCCGGGTAGAGGCGGAGAAGCTGCGGTCGAAGGCGGGGGAAGCTCGAGAGGCGCTGGATGCGGCCGTGCGCCGAAGAGCTGCCGCAGACGAAGCGCTGGAGCGACATCGTGCGCAGCGACGCGAGACGATCCGCACCGCCGCCGACGAAGCGGAGGGTGCGCGGCTGGCCGAACAGGAGGCGTCGGAGCGGGTCCTGCGGGAAGCCCACCAACAACGAATGGCCCGTACCCGTCGCCAGCACGCCGAAGCCCTGGAAGCCGCCGTCGTCGCCGGGAGAGCAGCGGTGGCCCAACTCCGTCCGGGTCCCGCGTACACCTTCGCCGTTCTGGGGGCGGGGGGGCTGGCGTGGCCCGAGCCCGTTCCGCCTCGCCCCGCGGCGCCGTCCGAGTCGGACCCCGGTGAGCGAGGCGCCCTGAAAGACGCGGTTCGGCAGGCCGAAGCACGCCTCGAGCAGCAGACCACCGCGGCACGGGAACGAGCCGAGCGCCAGGCAGCCGAGCGGGCGCGACGCGAGGAGATCACCCGAATCCAGGCCCGGCTGGACGAGCTGGAGGCCGCACTCGAAGCCTCCGAGCCCGATCCGGAGCTCCCGGCCATCGAAGCCGCGGCCGATCTCGCCGAGCGCACGGTTCTCGAGGCAGCTGCAGTGCTTCAGGAAGCCGAGCGAACCGCGGCTGCGCGTCGGGAACGGAGGGCGGCAGAGGCGGCACGCCGGGAGCGGGCCACCCAGACCCTCGCACGCGCGCGTGGGGTCGTAGACGACTCCGAGGCCGAGATCCGGCGGGTGCAGCAGGGGTCGGAAGCGGCGCTGACCGCAGCGGAGGAGGCCCGGGCGACGGGGGAGCGCCTGGCGGTCCAGCGTGCCGAGGTCGAAGCGCGGGTGGCCCGGGAGAAGGCCCGGCTGGACGGGCTCGCCGAGGAGCACGATCGCGTTCGGACCGCTCTGGAGGACGCCCGCGACCGCTCGGTCCGCGCCACGACCGAGCAGGGAGAGCTCGAGCAGCGCGTGCAATCGCTGCAGCTGGAGATCGAAGCGCTGAGGAAGCGGCTGGGCGACCGCTACCAGGTGTCGCTGCCGGGACTGCTCGACCGGCTGCACATGCGGAAGCGACTGGTTCTCGACGCACCCGAGGCCGTGCAGGAGGCCCTGACCATCCGCGATGTCGTGCTCGAGGCCGTCGACCCGCTGTCCATCGGGCCCTCGTTCGCCGAGGACGTGCAGGGCATCACCACCATGGTGCAGGAGGTCGAAGCGCTGCGCGAGACCCTCGCAGGACTGGGAGAGGTGAACCTGGCGGCCGAAGAGGAGTACGTCGACCTGGCCGAGCGGCACGCCGAGCTGCTCGCCCAGACCGAGGATCTGGAGCAGAGCGTGAAGTCCATCCGGGCGGCGATCGCCAAGATGAACCGCACGTGCCGGGAGCGGTTCCGCGATGCCTACGATCGGGTGAACGAGGCCTTCCAGTCGGCCTACCCGCGGCTGGTGGGCGGCGGGGACGCGCGGCTCGCGCTGACCGACGAAGAGGACCTGTTGGAGACGGGGGTCGACATCTTCGTGCGGCCTCCGGGCAAGCGGCTGCAGAACCTCACCCTGCTGTCGGGCGGCGAGAAGGCCATGACCGCCATCGCACTGTTGCTCGCGCTGTTCGAGGTGAAGCCGTCGCCGTTCTGTGTTCTGGACGAGGTCGACGCCCCTCTCGACGAGGCGAATGGCGCGCGCTTCAACGACATGCTCCGCGAGATGAGTCGGATGTCGCAGTTCATCGTGATCACCCACAATCGCAAGACGATGGAGTGCGCCGACGTGCTGTACGGCGTGACGATGGCGCGACCGGGGGTGTCCACCCTGGTGTCGGTGGCCCTCGAGACCGAGGCGTGAGCACCGGACCGTTCGCGGGCTGAGCGCCGGCGAGCCCTGTCGAGACGAGGGGTTCGCGCGCACGGTTCGCACACGACACACGACATGGCGGGGAACCTCGTGATAAGCCTGGGTCCCCGGGAGGAGGGATGGCGCCGGAAGGCACGAGCACATCGATCACGCATCCATCAGGCACCGCCGATGGTCTCGATGCTCCATTCGCTCCGTCTCCCGCGATCTACGGAGGCGGGGTCCTCGGGTTGTTGCTGGTCCTCGCCGCAGGTGGGGCCGCATTGCTCGGGCCGCGCCGACCCGCATTTGCACCACCCACCCGGCCTGCGGGGGATGCCCGCGCGATTCCCGGCCCGGCCGTGGGCGAGGGTGCACACGCCGGAGCCGGCTCGGCAGACGTCCCGGCCGAACCCCCTCCGCCTCGGCCCAGCACACCCCCCACGGTCGACCCCGCCGTCGAGCAGGTCACCGTTCCCGGGGCGGCACCGCGCTCCAGTGGTCCGGCGGTCGCCCCCAATCGCTTCGACCGCACGGGGGCCGACGCCAGCGTCCTCCTCGACGACACCCTGCAGCCCGAGCCTCTCACCCCGCCAGAACCCGTCGGGCTGGTCGCACGGCTGCGCCAGGCGCTCGGACGCAGCCGCGAAGCACTTCAGGGTCGGTTCGACGCCCTGTTCGGCAAGCCGATCGACGAGGCGCTGTTCGAAGAGCTCGAGGAGACGCTCCTGCTGGCGGACGTCGGCGTGCAGACCGCGGGGCGCATCACCGACAAGCTGCGCGAGATGGCGCGATCGGGCGAGGCCGATGCCGATGCGCTCCGGGATGCACTGCGCGCCGAGATGGCCACCATCCTGCGCTCGGTCGATCCCGCGTTCTCCCACCCACGGCCGGAGTCGCCCCTGGTGATCCTGGTGGTCGGCGTGAACGGCAGCGGGAAGACCACCACCATCGGGAAGCTCGCGGCCCGATTCGCGGAAAGCGGCCACGAGGTCCTGCTCGCCGCCGCCGACACGTATCGAGCTGCGGCGGTCGAACAGCTCAAGGTCTGGTCGGATCGCACGGGTGCAGACTTCATCAGTCACGCCGAAGGCGCAGACCCCGGTGCCGTGGTCTACGACGCCCTCGAGGCCGCCAAGGCACGCTCCCGCGACGTCGTGATCATCGACACCGCCGGTCGACTCCAGACCCGCAAGCCGCTCATGGAGCAGCTGAGCAAGCTGCAGCGGGTGATTCGCAAGCACGTCCCCGACGGCCCTCACGAGACCCTGCTGGTGCTCGACGGCACCATGGGCCAGAACGGGCTGTCGCAAGCGAAGTTGTTCAACGAGGCCACGCCCCTGTCCGGCGTGGTCGTCACCAAGCTCGACGGCACGGCCAAGGGCGGCATGGTCCTCACGATCGCCGCCGAGCTGGGCCTGCCGGTGAAGTTCATCGGGATCGGCGAGGGGGTCGAAGACCTCCGCCCGTTCGAACCCGACGCCTTCGTCGAAGCCCTGGCCTGACGCCCCCCGATCCACTCCAGAGCACTCCAGAGGAGCACGATGAAGGTCCAGATCCAGATCCGAGGTCGCACGTACACGGTGCGCAGCGACGAGGACGACGAGGACCTGACCGCGATCGCCCGCTACGTCGACGCCAAGATGGCCGAGATCGCGGGTCGGGGTAGCTCCGCAGACGAGTACACGGTCGCGATGCTGGCGGCCCTCAACATCGCGAGCGAGTTCGATCGCTTCCGACGCCAGGTCGATTCCGATCTGTCCGAAGTGGATCGCGAGCTGGCCTCGACGGGCATGGTGCTGGACGCCGCGCTCGGCGAGGGTGCGTGAAGGCGAGAGCCGTGAGCATGCGCACGCGGGCATGGGACCTCCTCGGACGCCCGTGGGTCGCTCGACTGCTCTCCCTGGCCCTGGTCCTGGCGACCGGAACGGTGATCGCGATCGCGATCTGGCTCGACCCAGCGTCGGATGGCCACGGCACGCACCGCCAGCTGGGTCTCAACCGCTGCTCGTTCCTGAGCGCCACCGGGTACCCCTGCCCGATGTGTGGAGCGACCACGACCTTCACCTTGTGGGCCCACCTGGATCCGATTCACGGGATCGCGAATCAGCCCTTCGCATCCCTGTTGTTCCTGATGACCCTGGCGACGCTCGGTCTCGGCCTGGTCGAGTTGATCGACCCGAGAGACCGCTGGCGACGCCTTCTTTCGGCGCTCGCCCCCTACGAGGGACGCCTCGCGAGCGGCTTCCTCGCGATCATGGGCCTGTCGTGGATCTACAAGATCTGGTTGATGGCTTGACTATCGGCCGAAATCAGAATCCCCGTTCCGAAAAACCGGTCGACCTCGGTTGACGGGTCTTCGAAGCCAGATAAATGTCAGACGTCGCCGGGGGGAACACACTCAACGGCGGCACGGCCTTGACGGCCACCCGGTCAGTCGATAGACTGGCGGGGTGCCTTGCCGGCAAGGTCTTGATGCCTTCGGGCATCACCGAAGTCGAAAGACTTTTCCTTGACCGCGCCGGTTGGTTCGATAAGAGCCGCGGCGCTCGAGAGGGCACGCCTCACAGGCATCAGGTCCACGATAGTTGGGCGAGGTGTCTGCGAGCGACTGACGCAAGCAGTCGGTCTTTGAAATCCAAGCAGAAGGATTGGTGGTGTGCCACCAGCACAGGAAGCCTTCGGGCAGAATGTGTAGGGTGGACAGCAACCGCAAGGTCGCAACGTCGATTCCGTGATGCACAGCATCACACAAATAGAGCAAAGTCCTTGTCCTGTCTACGGATGGGTCAAGGCGCCAAAAAGATCAAACTGGAGAGTTTGATCCTGGCTCAGAGCGAACGCTAGCGGCGGGCTTAACACATGCAAGTCGAGCGCCTCACTTCGGTGAGGAGCGGCGAACGGGTGAGTAACACGTAGGTGATCTGCCCCGGGGTGAGGGACAACCGAGGGAAACTTCGGCTAATACCACATATGGTCTACGGATCAAAGGCTTCGGCCGCCCTGGGATGAGCCTGCGGCCCATTATTTAATCCTAGTTGGTGGGGTAACGGCCTACCAAGGGTACGATGGGTAGCTGGTCTGAGAGGATGATCAGCCACACTGGGACTGAGACACGGCCCAGACTTCTACGGGAGGCAGCAGTGGGGAATATTGCGCAATGGGCGAAAGCCTGACGCAGCCACGCCGCGTGAGTGATGAAGGCCCGAGGGTCGTAAAGCTCTGTCGGGAGGGAAGAAGTACTGACGGTACCTCCCAAGAAAGCACCGGCTAACTCCGTGCCAGCAGCCGCGGTAATACGGAGGGTGCAAGCGTTGCTCGGAATCACTGGGCGTAAAGGGTACGCAGGCGGTGCGTTAAGTCGGATGTGAAAGCCCGGGGCTCAACCCCGGAATTGCATCCGAAACTGGCGCGCTTGAGTACGGGAGAGGGAAGCGGAATTCCTGGTGTAGAGGTGAAATTCGTAGATATCAGGAGGAACACCCGTGGCGAAAGCGGCTTCCTGGCCCGATACTGACGCTCATGTACGAAAGCGTGGGGAGCAAACAGGATTAGATACCCTGGTAGTCCACGCCGTAAACGTTGAATGCTAGCTGCTGGAATAATTACCGTTTCAGTGGCGCCGCTAACGCATTAAGCATTCCGCCTGGGGAGTACGGTCGCAAGACTAAAACTCAAAGGAATTGACGGGGGCCCGCACAAGCGGTGGAGCATGTGGTTTAATTCGAAGCAACGCGAAGAACCTTACCCAGGCTTGACATCCCGAGAACTTGGTGGAAACACCTTGGTGCCGTCTAACGACGGAATTCGGTGACAGGTGCTGCATGGCTGTCGTCAGCTCGTGCTGTGAGGTGTTCGGTTAAGTCCGGCAACGAGCGCAACCCCTGTCGTTAGTTACCAGCATTCAGTTGGGGACTCTAGCGAGACCGCCGGTGATAAACCGGAGGAAGGTGGGGATGACGTCAAGTCCTCATGGCCCTTATGTCTGGGGCTACACACGTGCTACAATGGTGCCTACAGAGGGCAGCGAAGTCGCGAGGCTAAGCAAATCCCAAAAAAGGTATCTCAGTTCGGATTGGAGTCTGCAACTCGACTCCATGAAGCTGGAATCGCTAGTAATCGCGGATCAGCATGCCGCGGTGAATACGTTCCCGGGCCTTGTACACACCGCCCGTCACACCATGGGAGTTGACCGTGCCCGAAGTCGTGACCCGTAAGGGAGCGCCGACGGCAAGGTTGGCGACTGGGGTGAAGTCGTAACAAGGTAGCCGTAGGGGAACCTGTGGCTGGATCACCTCCTTTAGGAGTCTCACTCCTGGCTTCGGCCAGCGAGACATCCAGGTAAAATTGACGGTGCGACCACCTTCTGCTTGGTTTTCAGAGTCTGACTCTGAAGATCTTTCACATTGCGTATAGGGATAGGGTAGACGATGTATCGATTCATGCTCGAGGCTCCGGTCTCGGGCAGTGTTGTTGGTAATGCCGACGACACGCGATGATCATCGAGCGCATAGGCGATTTAAAGCTACAAAGAGCACAAGGCGGATGCCTTGGCAGCAAGAGGCGATGAAGGACGTAGGAGCCTGCGATAAGCCTCGGGGAGCGGGCAAGCACGCGACGATCCGAGGATCTCCGAATGGGGAAACCCGGTGTGGACACCACATCATCCCGAAAGGGACGCCAACGCGGGGAACTGAAACATCTAAGTACCCGCAGGAAAGGAAATCAAATGAGACACCGCAAGTAGCGGCGAGCGAACGCGGTAGAGCCCAAACCGTCCCAGGTTTCTGGGGCGGGGTTGTAGGACTCGCACAACGGCACGGTCTAGATTAGCGGAAGCTCCTGGAATGGAGCGGCACAGAGGGTGAAACCCCCGTACGCGAAAGTCGAAGCCGGCCAGCGATGTTCCTGAGTACCCTCGGACACGTGAAATCCGGGGGGAATCTGGGGGGACCATCCTCCAAGGCTAAGTACTCCTTGCTGACCGATAGTGAACAAGTACCGTGAGGGAAAGGTGAAAAGAACCCCGAGAGGGGAGTGAAATAGCACCTGAAACCTTGTGCTTACATAACAGTGGGAGCCTTCGGGTGACCGCGTACCTTTTGCATAATGAGCCAGCGAGTTATGTGTCGTGGCAAGGTTAAGCCGTAAGGTGTAGCCGTAGGGAAACCGCGTCTGAATAGGGCAAAAGTCACGGCATGTAGACCCGAAACCGAGTGATCTACCCATGGCCAGGGTGAAACGTTGGTAACACTTCGTGGAGGCCCGAACTCACCGATGTTGAAAAATCGGGAGATGAGCTGTGGGTAGGAGTGAAAGGCTAATCAAACTCGGAAATAGCTGGTTCTCCCCGAAAGGTATTTACGTACCGCGTCGTCCAGCACTGCTGGGGGTAGAGCACTGAAAGGGCTAGGGGGCTTCACCGCCTACCAAACCCTATCAAACTCCGAATACCGGCAAGTGACGGACGGCAGTGAGGCTGCGGGGGATAAGCTTCGTGGCCGAGAGGGAAAGAGCCCAGACTCCCAGCTAAGGCCCCTAAATCCATGCTAAGTGGTCAAGGAAGTAGGGGAGCACAGACAACCAGGAGGTTGGCTTAGAAGCAGCCACCCTTTAAAGAAAGCGTAATAGCTCACTGGTCAAGTTCTTCTGCGCCGTAAATATAACGGGGCTAAGCATGGTGCCGACGCTGGAGATTCTTAGGAATGGTAGGGGAGCGTTCTGGTTGCGTTGAAGCAGGACCGCGAGGAACTGTGGAGCGTCCAGAAGTGAGAATGCTGGCGTGAGTAGCGATAAAACGGGTGAAAAACCCGTTCGCCGGAAGCCCAAGGGTTCCTGTCCAAGGATCATCCGGGCAGGGTAAGTCGGCCCCTAAGGTGAAGCCGAAAGGCGTAGCCGATGGAAATCAGGTTAATATTCCTGAACCGCCGATCTGGAGCAGTGCGGGGACGAAGAAGGATAGGTCAGCCAGTCATTGGATTCTGGTTCAAGGCCGTAGGCAGTCTGTGTAGGAATAAAACGCACGGACAATGCCGAGAGCTGATGTCGAAGGCCTCCGGGCCGAAGTGATTGATTCCACGCTTCCGAGAAAAGCCGCGGGCTGTGTTGAAGGATAGGTGACCGTACCGCAAACCGACTCAGGTGGGCAGGTGGAGAACACCAAGGCGCTCGAGAGAACCCAGGTTAAGGAATTAGGCAAATTGACACCGTAACTTAGGGATAAGGTGTGCCATCATTAGGTGAAAGCCCTGCGGCTGGAGCTGACGGTGGTTGCAACAAAGCGGCGGTAGCGACTGTTTACTAAAAACACAGGACTCTGCGAAAGCGTAAGCTGACGTATAGGGTCTGACGCCTGCCCGGTGCCGGAAGGTTAAGGGGAGTTGTAAGCTTCGGCGAAGCAGCGAACCGAAGCCCCGGTAAACGGCGGCCGTAACTATAACGGTCCTAAGGTAGCGAAATTCCTTGTCGGGTAAGTTCCGACCTGCACGAATGGCGTAACGACTTCCGCGCTGTCTCGACCTGGGACTCGGCGAAATCGACATGGGGGTGAAGATGCCCTCTACCCGCGGAAAGACGGAAAGACCCTGTGAACCTTTACTCTAGCTTGCCAGTGGCATTCGGTTCAGGCTGTGTAGGATAGGTGGGAGTCTATGAAACCGGCGCGCTAGTGTCGGTGGAGACAACCTTGAAATACCACCCTGTTTGTGCTGGATGCCTAACCCCTGCGGGGGGACACTGGCTGGTGGGGAGTTTGACTGGGGCGGTCGCCTCCCAAATAGTAACGGAGGCGCGCAAAGGTCCTCTCAGCCTGATCGGAAACCAGGCGAAGAGTGCAATAGCATAAGAGGGCTTGACTGTAAGGCAGACATGCCGAGCAGGTGGGAAACCAGGCTATAGTGATCCGGTGGTTCCATATGGAAGGGCCATCGCTCAACGGATAAAAGGTACTCCGGGGATAACAGGCTTATCGCGCCCAAGAGTTCACATCGACGGCGCGGTTTGGCACCTCGATGTCGGCTCATCGCATCCTGGGGCTGGAGCAGGTCCCAAGGGTATGGCTGTTCGCCATTTAAAGCGGTACGCGAGCTGGGTTTAGAACGTCGTGAGACAGTTCGGTCCCTATCTTCCGTGGGCGTAGGAAATTTGAGAGGAGCTGTCCTTAGTACGAGAGGACCGGGATGGACGCACCTCTGGTGTTCCAGTTGTCACGCCAGTGGCACTGCTGGGTAGCCACGTGCGGACGGGATAACCGCTGAAAGCATCTAAGCGGGAAGCCCCCCTCGAGATGAGATTTCCCTGAAGAACCCTCGAAGACTACGAGGTTGATAGGCGGGAGGTGTAAGCACAGCAATGTGTTCAGCTAACCCGTACTAATTGTTCGTTCGGCTTCGTCGCCTGGCGTGCTCGATGCACGCAGGATCGATTCCGCGTCGACTCTATCCCTATACGCATCCCTTCTCGAGAGGGTGTGTCGCTCCGCTTCGGCGTCGAGCGGTGCACTCGACTCGACATCACTTTGGTTGGTGATGATAGCTCGGAGGTTCCACCCGATCCCATTCCGAACTCGGAAGTTAAGCTCCAGGGCGCCGATGGTACTGCAGGGGTCACCCTGTGGGAGAGTAGGTCTTGCCAACCATCCCTTCCGGGATCCTTCGTGATCCCGCTCGACCCCGTCTGGTTCGCCAGGCGGGGTTTCGCGCGTTCGGGGCTCGGTAAGCGCCACGAACCCATCTGCCACGACATCGCCCGCCCAGGTGCCGTCGGCGGCTTGTTCAACCCATGCCCGCGGCGTTCAGTTTCGTGGCGCCGCCAGCGTGGCGTCCGGCAGTCGGTGCAGCACGGCTCGCACCTACGCGTACGTTCGACCCGCTGGCATGGAGTACACGATCGAGAAGTGCACCACGGCCACAGCGGACGCGCTGGCCGCCCCTGCCGGCGAACAGCCCGTTCTTGCGTCCTGGCACGGGATCACGAAGCGCGAGCGTATCCAGTCACTGGCCATCTTCGCCGAATCTGGGCGAGCAGGTGACGTTCGCGGCGGAGGTAGAATCCCATGTCGCAAGCCGCCCAACGATGGTCCGCAGTTCTCGCCCGCGCACAGCACTCGGAGCTCTCGCTTCGCGAGTTCGCCAGGCGCGAGGGCTACAACCCGAACACGCTCGCCTGGTGGCGCTGGAATCTTCGCCGCCAGAAGCGCGAGTCCGACCCGGCTCCCCGCCTTGCCGAGGTCGTTCTCGTCGAGGATGAAGAGCCACCGCCCACGAACGACAATGACGGACTCCGCGTCCGGGTCGGACAGGCGGAAGTCCTCGTCCACAGCAATGACGACCTCGAGCTGCTCCGTCGCGTCGTCGAGGTGCTCGCATGATCGTTCCCATTCCCGGGCGCATCGTCGTGGCTCTCGACCCCGTCGACTTTCGCAAGCAGATCGATGGGCTCGCCGCTGCCGTCGAGCAGCTCGGTGAAGAACCGCTTGATGGAACCCTGGTGCTCTTCCGAAACAAGCGGAAGAACGCACTTAAAGCGTTGATCTGGACGCACGGCGGGTTCACCTTGGCCTACAAGCGGTTGGAGCGGGGACGGTTCGTCTGGCCCTCTGGGGACGGTGAAACCGTTCGAATGACGCGTGCCGAGCTCGCGGCTCTCCTGGAGGGCCTGGACCTCTCGAATGTGCGCCGACTGAGCCGTTGGAATCCTAAGAATCAGCGTGACACACCCCCTCGAAAGCGTTAGGTGCTGGCATGGCCGGCCTCGCTGAAGTCCTGGATGAAAACACCGCTTTGCGTCAGAAGCTGGCGCAGAGTGAGGCGCGCAATCGCGAGCAGGCAGAACGCTTCAGCGAGCAGCTCGAGGAGCTCGAGGAGCTGAAACGGAAGCTCGAGGCGGTACAGCAGATCAACGACAAGCTGACGCGCGCCCTCGAGCTCATCCAGAAGCAGCGCGAGCTCGCCCAGGCCGAACGATTCATCGCCGACCAGAACCAGCAGCGGCTCTTCGAGGACGAAGACATCGAGGTCCCGCCTCGCGACCCCGAGCTGGAAGCCGCGGACGAAGACAGTGCAGACGACGAGCCCACCGACGGACGCAGGAAGTCTCGGAAGAACGGTGGGCATCCGCGAAGAGGTCGTCGGAAGCTGAAGGACCTCGACCTGCCGAAGAAGAAGGTCACCGTTCCCGTGGCAGAGGCGAGTTGCCTCTCCTGCGGGCAGGGTCTGAAGGTCACCGGAACGACCACGTCGCATCGCACCCGCTGGGTCCCGGGGCACTTCGAGATCCTCGAGGTCGAGCGCGAGCAGTGCGCCTGCCCGAACCACCCCGAGGCCGGGACGTACGCCGCGTCCGAGCCGTTCCTGTTGCCGCGCTCGATGTGCGATGACGGGCTGCTCGCCCGCGTCATCGTCGACAAGCACGAAGACCATCTGCCGCTGAACCGCCAGAGCAGGCGCTTCGCCCGTCAGGGAATGCCGTTCGGCACCAACGTCCTCGCCGGCTGGCTCCTGCGCGGATTCGAGCAGGTCCGACCGGTCGTCGAGGCACTCAGCAAGCAGGTCGTCGAAGACCAGCTCGTTCTGTCGGACGACACGGGGCACCCGGTTCAGGACAAGGGCGACGGGACGCTGCGGAAGGGCCGCCTGTGGGTGTTCACCGATCAGCGCCAGGCCTTCTACGCGTTCTCGCCGAACAAGAAGGGCGTGCACCCGAAGACCATTCTGTCGGAGCTCGGGTTCGAGGGCGGAACCCTCATCGCGGACGGCGGCAGCGAGTACAACCTCGCGGAAGCCGAGCTGGGTCTGGAGCGGGGCGGGTGTTGGAGCCACTTCCGCCGGTACTTCACGACGGCCGCCATCCTCGAGCCCAAGGCGAAGGCGGTCCTGCCGACCTTCCAGGACCTGTTCATGATCGAGCGGGAGCTGAAGACGCTCGACCCGGACGACCGCCTCGCGATTCGCAAGGAACGCTCGGCGCCCCTGGTGGACGGGGTCTACTCGTTCATCGAGGAGCTGAGCCCGAGTCTGCGTCCGTCGAGCCTGCTGTCGAAGGCATGCGGGTACGGGAACAGCCAAAAGAGCAGGATGCACCGTTTCCTCGAGGACGGTCGGGTGCCACTTCAGAACAACATCAGCGAGCTGCTGCTCCGCCAGGCGGTCGTGGGCCGGAAGAACTGGATGTTCTCTCGCTCCGAGGGCGGCGCGGTCGCGGCTGCGGGGTGGTACTCGCTGATCGAGAGCGCGAAGCTGCAGGGCGTGGTTCCGCTGCTGTACCTGCACGACCTCTTCCAGCGCTTGCCGAACTGGCCGGCGACCCGGGTCGCGGAGCTGACGCCAATGCGATGGCGTCAGGCGGTGGAGGCGGGCCGGTTCGAGCCGGTTCCACCCGGACAGTTCCTGATGACGTAGGTCAGAGCACTCGACGAAGGTAGCGAACGTCCGGTCAGACGGCGAGAATGCCCAGTGAGTGGATACGGTGGAGTGACGCCCACATCCCCCGCGCCCTTTCGCTCGAGGTTGAACCGCCAGCAGTTGAGCGACCGTCCGTCCACGCCGGCACGAGCACAGAACTCGACCATTCCGAGGCCGGAGCCGCGCAGCTCGTCGAGCAGGTCACGCGCCTCCTGCTCGTCTCGGACCTTCCTTCGCGTCGCCATTGCTCCTCCAGGATTCGGTACTCCTGGAAGATCGCCCGGCGTTCGTGCTCAGGCCCCCGACCTTGGCGGAGGGCTTACACCACGGCCACAGCGGACGCGCTGGCCGCCCCTGCCGGCGAACAGCCCGTTCTTGCGTCCTGGCACGGGATCACGAAGCGCGAGCTCACGCAGGTGTGGTGGATGGGAACCTCGGGATGGTCCACGAACACCATCGAACTTTCCCGCTGCTCGTCGCCACGGAACCGCTCGGTCGTTGACGGTCGTCAGCATCGAGCTGCCAGGCCTCTCGCCACATCAGGAGCTGATTCCGGATCGTCCGGCGCGCGGTGAACGCGTGGACGTGATGGTGTCTCGGCTCGAAGAGCTTCCGCCGTGCACATCCCAGCAGCCGGCCCCGCTGTGGCGCCCTCGAAAGCGATGGATGAACCGACCGAATCCCTTCCATTGAATGGCCTGGCGCAGTCAGGTACCCCACGGAGAATACACCATCGGTCACTCATGCTGATTCACTCGTCGGCACCGCGTAGCCGCTGTGCCTGATCCAGGCCGCGCACAAGGCCTCAGTCACGCCGTCCCAGGCGCGCTCGATAGACTGGAGCAGCCGATCCTTCGCGCGAGGGGTCCACTGTCGAATCCATGCCTTCATGACGGACCAGCACATCTCGATGGGGTTGAGCTCCGGCGAGTAGGGCGGAAGGTACATCGCGGTCGCACCGAATTTCGCGAGTGTCTCGGTGACACCAGCGACTCG